>NZ_JAJDOP010000001.1 GCF_020595095.1 Microvirga rosea
GACGCATCTTTACGCCAATGCCGGCAACTTCACGACCCATGTGGATCTCGTCGGCACCAAGCTCGCGCTCGCCGCAACCGACTTCATCCTGTAAGGCAATGACTCAAGGCAAGGGCCAAGCACTCGATAATTCCGCTTGGCCCTTGCCTGCACGACCGACATTGATTTCGCGGCGTACTACTGTCTTCGAAGTATGAACAGGGTTAGTTGCCTGCTGACAAAAAGCCCGAAAATGAGCGAAAAGCTCTTTACGCTAAAGTCCAAAAGCCTCCCATGCCTCCCTGGGATATAGTTTTGCAGAAGCTCCAATGCGGCTATAAGAACGACCAGCATTGTGAGGAACTGCAGCCAGTGCTTCGGATAGGCGAAATAGAACATACATCCGATAATTGAGAAGGCGGCACATCGTTCCAGAACGGCCGGGAGACCACTGACAGGTCGCGCCGAAATAGGCACAAGTGTACTTAGACAAACAACGACGATAAATACCCAAGCCAAGCTGCGCAGAATGCGCAGTTTCCTAAGCCCGGCGTAAGAACCAATCATGATTTGTGCTCGTCGGCCTTTAACATGCGGTAAACAAATTAAACTTCCAGTATACGGAACGTTATTGTTGAAACCTCAGAGCATCGACCGCCTCTAAGTCTGTTCGGACGAATCTTCCTTGTACACGAATGTCACAATGCTTGTGGCATACTCGCTCACATTGATGGCGCGACGTGCGCGAAGAAGTCCCCCTCCTGTATCCTCGTTATGTGTCGCGTAATCTACGTGTCCCATGACGAACTTTGCTTTCCCGTCCGTCCTGTTCCAGGCGCGCTGAAGCATCACCTTCTGCAGGTACCAAGCGATCCCGTTGTTGTTCGATTGAGAACCACCCGCAAGATAATAGGTATGGCTTCCAAACTCACATCCGGTAAAAGCTGCGAGCGGCCGTGTCCCGTCCGACGCAATCGCAGTGATACGATAGTCGGCTGCTATAAGGTGATCTACGACATAGCTCATCAGCGCGCGGAATTGGTGGAACTTGATCCCCTTCCGCTCATACATTGATGCTCGCAGACGAACGACCGCACCAAGGTGCAGGAGCCCTCTCGAGTTCGCACGTGTCACGATCTTGAAGCTGCCTGCCTCGGCGCGTTTAGCGTTTCGTCTTGTGTTGTTGCTCGTGTCCGCCCAATATTCCTCAAAACTCCGCCATTTCTGAAAGTCTACGGCATGAACCGTTATGGGCCGAGCGGTCTTGATCGTCACACCTGAGATCGCGCCAAGGATGTCTTCACGCGGGATCTCTAAATTCAGATTCCAGCCGTACTCATAGATACCTGGGCCTAGGTGCTTCAAAACTGCATGCATGCATGCGCCCCACAAGGCATCCGCCTCCGGAATCAGGATGAGCTTATCTAAAAAAACATTCTTATGATTTACGACGCCGACAGCGCATTGACCGATCTTCCTGCCGGAATGGTGAATTTGAAAGATATGAAGTCGGCCTCGGAATAGCGACTTCAAGTACCAAGCTCGCAGCCAGCCATACGAGGACCGAAATGACCCTCCGCATGCCTGAGCGAAGGCGTCCCACTCATGTCGAGCGCTTTCACGCAGTTTTACGGGAGTGATATCGATGGCGAGTAACTCGCTTCGGCCTGTCGGTGATGCGTCCAATCGATGAATGTTCGTGGGCTCCTTGGCTTGTCCTGAGGCCGAAATCGGTGAGGGTGTCGATTTCTGCAAGACGAACTCTGGTTCTTGGGGGCGCTCTTCAGACCTGTGTTTGATAGAAAGGAACATCTCGCATCACCATCAGGTTAAGCTGCAGTCAGATTTCGACGTGCCTGTGACGCGATAGGCTCCTCGCGAAGATACGCTCCGTCAGTTCAGACAAGCTTTCACCAATGAGCTACATGAGAGTTGATTCGCCTATCCTGCTCTATTTCATGAGGTCGGGACATCAAACCTGTCGCATCGACGACCACTTTATGCAGAAAGCGGTTGAACTCGAGCCGTTTGAACTGCTTATGAGCCACCAGGAAGGCGACAATATCCCCTTCCCGCCTTGCGGCGTCAGCGTCGACTAGGCTGATGTCCGAGCAAGTCGCTATTTCGGAAGGCAAACTCTTAACAAGAGGATCACAGACAAGAACGCGTATTCCTCCGCGCTCTATGAGTTTCTTTACGATCCGAAGTGAAGGGCTCTCCCGAAGGTCGCCGACATCCGCTTTGTAGGTAATTCCGAAGCAGGAAATCACGGGATTCTTAAATCGATCAGCGAGATCGATTAAGCGGTCGTATATATAATCAGGCTTGTGGTCGTTCACCTCTCGTGCGACGCGAATGAGCCGTGCTTCTTCTGGTGCGGAATCTACGATGAACCAAGGGTCGACCGCAATACAATGACCTCCGACTCCCGTACCGGGCTGCAGGATTGACACGCGTGGGTGCTTATTAGCGAGCTCAATGGCGTGCCAAACATCGACCCCGATGCGATCACACACCACAGACAGCTCATTTGCGAAGGCGATGTTAACATCGCGATATGCGTTTTCGATCAGCTTTACGAACTCCGCTGTGCGGCAATCTGTTGTAAAAATGCGGCCGGTAACAAAAGTTTCGTAGAGTTTACGCGCCCGCTCAGAACATGTTTCGGTCATACCGCCAATTATGCGATCATTTGATACCAACTCACGGAGCATATTGCCCGGCAGAATCCGCTCGGGGCAATGCGCGACAGCGATCTGTGCGTCCATGGACTCCTTATATTGAGGAAAAGTGAGATCGGGACGAGCAGACGCGAGTCTTGCCGTAATGATTTCGGTACTTCCGACGGGCGACGTTGACTCGAGAATAACTGTCGTTCCTGGCCGCAAGTATGGAGCAATGATGTCGCAAGCAGATTCGACATGCGACATGTCAGGCTTCTTACCGTCGTGAAACGGCGTGGGCACCGCTATAATAATGTAGTCCGCTTCCTCTGGGCTTGTCTGCGCAGTTAGTCGACCCGTATTGATCGCGGCGGAAAGCAGCATTTGGAGGTCCGGCTCGTGAAAGTGAGCCTTACCGGAATTGATGGATGCGACTGCTGCTTCGTTGATGTCGTACCCTACGACTTCAAAGCCACGGCTTGCCATCATGGCCGCGGTTGGCAGACCAATATATCCAAGCCCGACAATGCATACCTTCGTCATGATGCAAACGACTCCGCAATGATATTAGCGATCTGTATCGAGGCCGTTCCATCCCCATAAGGAAAGACTGGTTTTGCCCGCTCATTGTAACAAACTTCGTCGTCAAGAAGAGCTGAAACCTCGTTGTAGATACGATCTGGATCTGTTCCGATCAGACGGACGGTCCCTGTCGCGATCGCCTCTGGCCGCTCTGTCGTATTTCGCATAACAAGAACCGGCCGGCCCAACGCGGGCCCCTCCTCCTGTATCCCCCCGGAATCCGTGAGAATGACCTTCGCACGCTTCATCAACTTGACCATATCGAGGTAGGATACAGGATCAGTAAGATGAATGTTCGAGATGCTACCTAGCCTGGCTCGGACAACATCTCTCACAGCGGGATTGAGGTGCACGGGGTAGACGATTTGAACGTCGTCACGCTCTGCCAATTTCCTCAGTCCCTTGCAGATATCTTCAAATCCAGCTCCGAAGCTCTCACGGCGATGACCTGTGACGAGAATGAGCGATCGCTCGGAATCCAGTTCGATGACAGTTTCTGAGAGATTTGCGCCCATTGCCGTACTGGCATCGATCTGCTGCGCGACGTGAAGAAGAGCATCGATTCCGGTGTTACCCGTTACATAGATACGGCCTCGCCGGTTATACTCGCGATCAAGGTTTTCGGCTGCGCCCAATGTCGGAGCAAAGAGATAGTCGGCGAGAGAGTCTATCGCGACGCGATTGAACTCCTCTGGCCAGGGATGAGACAGATCATAGGACCGGAGACCTGCCTCGACGTGACCGATGGGAATCCGGCTGTAGAATGCCGCAATGGCTGTCGCCATGGCAGTCGTTGTATCACCGTGGACAAGCACCAGATCCGGACGCAGCTTGTCTAGAAGATCTGTCATTTGGCTGATGATCAAGCCCGTGATGTCTGACAGCTTTTGGTTGTGGGTCATAAGGTTCAGATCGATATCGGGCTTTTCTCCAAAGACCTCGAATACTTGATCGAGCATCTGGCGATGCTGCCCTGTAATCGCGACACTGACGCGGACGCCGCCGCATTTTCGCAGTGCCCTAACAACAGGAAGCATCTTGATTGCTTCAGGGCGAGTTCCGAACGCGAGAAGGACGTGCTGCATGCGTTAGTACCTACGGGCTGATGCTCATTCACCGGCACCAGAGAATTCATGCAGCCACAGTACACGACTTAAGTAATTGTCGACGTGCTCTTATGGAGTATTATTCAGACGAGGGTAGATCGATCCGTAGTTTTTACGGCGCGAATGATCTGCGATACTTGCAGATTTCACGCGTCGGCTATCGTTTGAGATCGAGAATTTCTTCTTTTAGAAGGTCATAAGCCAAGTGACCTTTCTCAAGAAGCTCCCAACGTCGCTCGCCTTTGATAGCCTTTTCGAGATGACGTCTTGCAGAGGCGCCGGTAAGTGCAGGCTCATGAATGAACGCACCAACACGCAAGAGATGCTGGTCTACATCGAGCAACTCATCTTGATATACGGAAATTGTAGGGATCCCAAGAACAGCCATCTCTCGCGTCATGGTTCCGCCGGCGCCGATAAAAAGATCGCAATCCTGAGCGATACTCTGGATACTTATCGCGCCTTCAATGACCTTAACCACAGAGAATCTGGCACTCCTATAATGGGCAGCTTGCGCTTCCCCACGGGGAAGCACGATAACGTTCGCGATACTGCTCAACTCCAGTATGACTTCGTCCAGAAATTTTGTGCGCCCATGGTAATATTGAGCCGTCCACGGCTCGGGACGGATGTATATAGATGGAAGTGATTTGCTCTCTTTCGACTGGAAGAGATCTAGCTGCTCCGACACCTTCCAGAGATATATCCCTTCTTTCACGCCAGGATATTGTCTGATCTTTTTTGGACTGGCCCCCTGCCTTATTACTTTCTCTACCGCGAGATACTCAGGGATCAGAATCTTCTTGGCCGCGAGGAAGGCCGGCATATTGCCAAGGGCATACTCATTGTCATTCATATAGATCGACGGAACCCGCAGGAGACGTGAGGTCACGGGGGAATGGAATGAGCTCTGCGAGATTGCGGCGTCGATCTCAAGCGACGCGAGGTATTTGTAGAGCTGCAGCACCCTGATGGGGAATCCCATTGACTTGCGGATCAGATTCTTTCCGTAGTGATTCCCAACAACTGTAAAATCTATCTGCTCAAGTTTCAGAAGATCGATAGTGTTCGCCAGTGGCCTACAAGTGATCACAGGCTGATGTCCGGAGCTATGTAGATCAGCCAAGAGGCCCGAGAACATATTAATATGCGGCGAATTCGAAATATCGAACCAAATTTTCATGCCGCCAATCCCCACGCTGCAGATAATTATTCGCTTCCCTCTTCATCCCTTCCGTCAGGAGCTGAACGCATCGATAAGACGCTTTGTCTCGAAGATGTTTTGACGAGTAGAAGCGCCGAAGACGATCGACTCGACTTTTGGGAGCCCGCAGACGTATTCAATAGCTTCCTTAGGCGAGATTGCTCCTGATGCAAGAACCGACATGGCAACCGGCCTGAACTCATGTTCTTTTAGAGCATTCTCATAGGCCGACAGACCGCCTGGCATTCGAAAGCCTGCCTTATTAATCGTGCTACAGATGATCGGATTTATAATCCCGACCTCTTTCAGTGCGACAAGCAACGCCGGCAGATTCATCGTTATGAAGCCAGCCTCTGCGTTGTACTTCGTCCTCACATGATCCGCGAACGTCCTGAACGCTTCATGGAAGCCTATCCCTAACAGAAGGTCGGTCACGACGTTCTGAAGGAATATAACCGGCGTTCTCAATCCATGGAACATATTCATCTCGGCGTCGATAAGAAGTTCCGCCAGGCCTTTGACATTCAGACCTGCCAGCGAGATGCCACCTTTTACGATCGCGCCCATCATACTCCCGTTGTTCGGAAGCAGCTGTCGCAATGCATCAACCGGTCCGTGCTCGGCCATCGCGTTCGCGTATTTGTGCGCATATGGCATACAGGGATAGAACTCGAGCTGTTTGTACTTTGCCGGGTTTTTACGAACGTGGTCCGTAATCTCGCCGATCTTCGTATGCGTGGTGCACATAAAAACTTTGATATCTGCCTCCATGGCGATATCCAGAACTCTTATGATCGACTCTGCATCTCTGAAATGAATTGACTGTGCTCTTGCCTTCTCCTCCGATGCATGATTGACGCCAAAAAACTGATTGTCCCCAAAAAGCACACGTTCCACGGCTGATTAGCTCCTCGCTGAAATTCGGTTGCTCAGAGCATGGAAGAAGGTACGGCTTGCCGCCGGAACTGCGGTCGTCTGTAGCTCGTCAGCGTGGCAGTTTCCCTGGGCATCTTCCACGATCATGTTGATGACGCTATCAGCGCTGGACGCCGTCATAAACGAAGACCGGCATTCAGCTTTCCCAGCTATGCACTGCACAAAGTGATCGATTTGAGCACTGTATTCCTCTCCTCTCAAGTAATAGCTCGTTGGCTCCGTGAGTTGAGTTATATTTTCAACGTGCCAACCCTCTCGGTACGTTCCGCAAGGGCTTTTCAAATGAAGCTGCAATTCTTGCCGATCTACCGATAGACGCCCATTACTACCCCATATCGTCAGACGCACCGACATCTTTCGGTGGCTGTCGTCGCTCCAGTTTGCTGCGAGTTGTCCTGTTGCTCCGGATGGGAATAGCAGTGTCGAATAGACCTCGTCTTCCACATCTCTTGAGAAGATGGATCGTTTGACTGTCCCGGATACTCTATCGGGAGTGTCATAGATGAAATTGACGAGATCAATCGCGTGCGAGGCATAGTCGTAGAGGCAGCCTCCGCCTTCGTGGCGTTGTGTTCGCCAGGTTTTCCCACGGGGCCTGAGAACAACAGGACCGTAAGCTTCCGCACGGATATGATTAATTCTCCCGAGGTGATTTGAACGCACAAGCTCGCGCGCCTTTTGAAAGGTCCCAACAAATCGAAAGTGGTACCCCACTTGGCCGACGAGGGACCGTGAGGCCATCTCTTTCGTCAGCGACATGCTGTCGGTTGGATCCAGGCAAAAAGGCTTCTCGCAGAAGACGTGAAGATTGTGATTGAGCGCTAGCTTCACGAGTTCGGCGTGTGAGCGAGATGGGGTTGCGATAATTATCGCCTCAAGACGCTCTGATGAAAGCATCTCCGAAAGGTTCTGATAGCAATGCAGGTCGGTATTCTTACGAAGAGCGCCGAGAAGAATGGGATTGCTGTCGCAAACGCCCGATATCTCGATCTCTGGATGACTGTTCGCAATCGCTAAATGAGATATCCCCATTTTTCCGAGACCGAGGAGTCCGGTGCGAATTTTCATGGAAAGTGTGTTCCTTCGCTTAGTATAGAAATTCATTACGCAATACTAGGGACACTTCTTGCATCTACTCAATGCTGAATTGGGGTTGCCTTTGACCCAAACGGATTAGAAGCCTGAAAGTAGAAACGCCGCATAAAAGTAGATCGGCACCTGCGGCGGAGGGAGAGATCGTGAGAAAGATCACATTCAAGGGCTACGTAGATGATCAATCTATCTCTCTGGAACGGAGCGCTCTCCGAGTTTTCTTCTATCAGTGCATTTAGTAGACATGAGCTTGATTCTTCAGAACGGTGATAGCGGTCAGGACGAGGATTTTGACATCCAACAGAAGAGACGCTTTGCGAATATACTCCAGATCCAACTGAAGACGCCTCTCCATGTGGGCTAGAGTTGGTGTCTCTCCCCGTGCGCCGTTAACTTGCGCAAGGCCGGTAATGCCTGGCAGTGCTGCGAAGCGTGATGCATATGTCGGTAGGACCGCCAGATATTTTTCGTCATGAACCAGGGCATGCGGCCGTGGGCCGACCAAGGACATCTCGCCCTTCAGGACGTTGATGAGCTGTGGCAGCTCGTCGATGCTTGTTTTCCGGAGGAAGCGTCCGATAGGAGTAACGCGCGGATCCTGCTGAGTAACCTGGCGAACTGAGGCATCCATGCAGCTCTCGACAGTCATGGATCGCAGTTTCAGGATCATGAAAGGAGTCTGCCGTACACCGTGACGCCTCTGCCGAAATATGATGCTGCCCGGGCTCGAGCATTTGATTGCTATTGCTGCCGTGATGACCAACGGCAGGAGCGCGATCAACATGATGAATGCAAGCACCAAATCAAGAATTCGCTTTGTCGAGGACGTGAGATATGGACTTACGTTCGAATTTACTCTAGCGACATCCCATTTACGCGGCAGCTTGTCGAGGATTAGCGCACTGCGTGTCGAGCGGATATCTACCGGCTCCGTTAGGAAATCTCGAGCGGCCATCGGCACCCCTTTCCAGACCTGAATAAGGTACTGTTAGGGTGGCGTTCTCATAGTCATGAATGCAACGAATTAAACAGATTATATACTCGCTGGCATATGCAGCCGTGCGCACTTAGACATATTCTCAATCATTGGTATCTTTTGTTTATGGCGTCTATAATGGGAATGCACCTACGCGCCTTGGGACATATTGGGAAAAAGATAGCTAGTCCCATGGAGGCACTTCGGAAGAGCTTTTTGAACCGCGGTAGCGCTGATACGAGGCTCGCGTTGAGGCAATCGCTTGGCTGTGGCGCCCGCGATAGCGCAACGAGTTTTCCTAGCCCAGGGCCGGCAAGTCAGCGTTCAGCGCTTTACCCAGTCACATATTCTCGAATGATGTCTAATAGCCGAACTCTTCCGGGCTAAAGTGGCATTTATTCAGAACCACGCCTAAGACATCGGTCTGTTGGGACAAACTCCTTTCGCAAATGTCGACTTCGTTAAATGTGCTTGATTCCGCCGCTGCCACGAGAATGACGCAATCGACGTTTGGCAGGAACGCCAGGACGTCGTCATTCACCAGCATGGGGGGAAGGTCGAATATCAGTACGTTTGGCCTGAGCTTGTCCTTCAGGTTCTTTATCGCAGTGGCGGCCTCTGAGCTTTGCAATAGCTCCGCCGCATAGGGGACAACACATGCATTGGCGCCAACTGCGAGATTTTCTCCGTAGCGAAGGAACACTTCCTCTATGGAGTTGTCGCCTTTCAAAAAGCCTTCCATAGACGAAGGCTTTTCGATCCCCAGTACGTTTCCCACTTGAGGGCGCCTGAGGTCGAGATCAACGAGTGCTGTCCGACACTCTTTAAGATTTGCGAAACTGAAAGCGAGATTCAATGCCAGGAGGGTCTTCCCACAGCCGGGCGTTGGAGATGTGATCGCGATGGAGGTCCAGTTCTTTTGGCGCAGAGTTCTGAGGATCTTTGTTCGGAGAATATCAAAGCGAAAGGTCGCGCCTTCCAGACGGTCAAGTGTCACGATGCGCCGTTGCGCAGCCCGCTTCTTGTCCAAACTGGCGCTTGCTAGTCTTCTCCATACGAGTTCGCTTGGTTGAGCTCCCGGTAGATTTGACACTCTGTCTTCGCGAAAGGCCACTAGCGCAATTTCGCGCTCCATTTTTTCAATGGTGGACTGGATGCTTTCCATCTTTGACTCTCTATACCCCAGCTGCGCGACGGATCATACCCGGGACAAGCTTCAGTCTAGTCGAATGCGCTTCGTCCTTCGATGGGATAAAAGGTATTGTCTCAAGCGGTTCGATCTCCAGCCTGGCGACAAGCTCAGAGGGCCGGCGAATCGTCTTGTTCATCAGCTCGAGCACTAGGATCAATCCAAAACCTGCCAGGATCGATGCAAGAACGCTCGCCACTGCGATTGCAAGACGCTTCGGCCCGATTGGGTATTGTGGTGGCATTGCGTAGTCGAGCACGGACAACCTTTCCCCCTTGGACCGCTGCTCAATGCGATCGCCGGTAGACGCCTCTGCTAAGCGCGAGGTGGCGGCATTATATTGGCTCTGTACACTTTGGTATTGTCGCTCCATAGCGCTGAGCGCAGCTTCGTTTCCAGGAGTTGCGGCGATCGCTTTATTCAGATTCGACAAAGTGCTTTCTGCGGCCGCCTTATCGTCTGCAATGAGACTTAGCCGCCGATCGAAGTCGGTTAGCTGCAGGTCGAGCTCGGGTGGGATCGTCTTGCCGTCGCGGGCTTTCGCGCTTTTCTCCCGCATGTCTTTAGTCAGCTTCTCGAGGGCCGCAATCTGAGTCTGCAAAGCCGTTATGGCAGGGCTTTTGTCCGAGAAGATCGTGCGCTGCTCGGCTAGGGTCTTGCGGAGATGATCTAACGTCTGCTGCTCCGGCGTCGAAGCAGCGTCGTTAGAAGCGCGGTCAGCGTTTTCATATGCCTGCAGCAGGCGAGCACGCCCATCACGCAGAGATGTCTCTTCTCGGCTTAGCTGCATAAGTCTCTCTTGGAGACTGAGCTGTTGGTTGTAGCGAAATCCTAAGCCGTCCGGCAACGCCTCTCGGTTCTCCCTCTTGAAATTCGATATTTGGCTTTCGATCTCGATCAGCTTCTTGCTAAGCTTCTCTGTCTCTTGCTGGAAAAACTCGAGGGTCTCGCCAGCCTGCACCGCACGCAGCTGCATGTTCTTTTGAATTAGTAATTTGACGAACTCGTTGACGATGTTTGCAGCCGATACGGGGTCCCTGGCCTTGTAAGATACATTGAAGGCGAGCGCAGCATCCCTACCGCGAGGTGTATCAAACTGGATTTGCTCGACGCTCATCCGGGACCGAATATCATCAGCAACGTCGCTTTCCGAGATATTCGGAATGTCCCGGTATAGTCCCAACCTATCAGCGAGCGCGATAAGATTTGCTCGGGTTGTCATTTGCAGTTCGACTGTCTGAATTTGTTTCAGAATTTCCGCGGGCACAGTCGAGCGCACAAGATCTGTTGAGATCTGCGGAGATTCGACCAATATCTTGGCGTTTGCTTGATATGTTGGGGGCAAAAGGCGCGCGATTGTTATCCCGACTCCCGATATCACCACCACAACGACGATGAAGTAATGAATTCTACGTAGGAAAAGCGATGCGTAAAAACGAAAATCGACATTATTCATTGCTCATCTACTCTGCTCAAGTTCTGAATAATTTTCTATTTTGAACTATCCTGTATACACGTTCGCATTTGTGATCGGATTGCATTCAGGACTTTATTTGACGCAATCTACCTGATCACCGAGATATGTCTTTGTCATTGTCAAAAAATCTACACTTATTTGGGTTTATAAGTCTAGTACAGCGATTGGCCCGAAAGTATTACCCGATACTTGCACGCCTCGCGCCCTTCCTACAAAACTGAAATATTGCCATGTATATGCGGTCAAAACATCCTTTAGGATTGCTGATAGATATGGCTCGAAAATACCAGATCGACAAGAAACTAAGAACTTCCATGTTGACGGTGTGGACCTTCGTCGTCGCCATTCTGTTGGTTGTCCCTGCCTTTGCAGAAACCCGCTCGCTTGTTCCTCAGACACGGCTTCGGGTGACGGTTATCCAATGGGTCCCTTCGAAAGGCGAGTATCAGCAATGGGGACCTGTCGGCGGAGAATTCACAGTGTCGGCAACCGGAACGATCTCCATGCCGATCGTCGGCACGGTCTCGGTTGACGAGATGGACAATGTTGAGCTGGCGGCAAAGATTGCCGAGCTGCTCAAGGAAAAGACGGGCCTTATTTCAGCCCCTACTACGAACGTCGAGATTCTGGATTACCCACCAATATACATTGTCGGAAGCGTCACCACGCCAGGTGAATATAAATTCAAGCCGGGAATGACGGTCCTCCAAGCGCTGGCCTTAAGCGGCGGCCGCTTTCGTACAAGCACTGAGGAAGGAGGAAAGGGCCAGATAAGCATGCTGGGAGAACTTCAAAGCTATCGGGAGGATATCCTACGCATGTTGGGACGAATCGCGCGGCTGCAGGCGGAGAGCAACGGCGCGAAGGATATCCAATTTCCCGCAGAGCTAACCTCCATCTCGAACGACAAAATCGCTTTTGATGTTATGTCCCAAGAGCGGATCGTTTTTGAGGCACGTAAGAACGAACTGAAACGTCAGCTTGAGAGCCTTGAGGAGCTCAAGAATCTCTTTGTCTCCGAGATCAGTCTACTGGAGAAGAAAACAGAAACGCTTGACAATCGAATCAAGCTCGTAAGCGATGAGCTTGCCGGCGTGAGGTCGCTGGTTGAGCGTGGCATTGCGACAGTCTCGAGGCGGTCTGAGCTTGAGCTCGCCGTATCCAACTTACAATCAAATCGTCTCGACGAGATAACTGCTACGATGCGAGCGCGGCAGAGCCTCAGCGAAACCACGCGCAATGCCCTGAGCCTGCGTGACAAACACCAGACTGATGTCTCTGTTGAGCTACAGGAAGCGCAAGCCAACTTGGAGAGGCTCAAAATCAAGGAAGACGTTGTGCGGAAGATCCTCGTCGTGAGTGACGCGCCTGCTTTTGGGAAGCGCTCCACAGACAACACATTAGAGCCGGAGATGAACTTCACAATTGTTCGTCATATCGACGACTCCATTCAAGAGTTGAGCGCATCTGAGCAGACTCTCCTGGAGCCTCGGGACGTGTTGAAGGTAGCGATCAGCGAACCAGTAAAGAGGCGCTCTGCGGACGCATCGGGGACCGGACGCGCTCCTTGATAGATAATACAGTCCCCGGAGTTAATTCAGATCTTCGCATCATCTGCCGAAAAAACTCCGGATATTGGGATAGGGCTTGTCGAAAAGGCGTACTTATAGAGCATGAATTCCTGGCCCAGTGGTGCGGAGCGCCACGATTCGCTGATGAGGACCGAAATCTACAGATGGATGCTCGATCTTATTTGGCTGGTGAATGTAGCAAAGATATGAGCGCTGAAGATAGCCAACCTGAAAAGACAAGTTATATCCAAGCCCTCAAAGCGACGGCGCAGATCGGCGGATCGTCGATTGTAAACATTGTCTTCGGCATCATACGAACGAAGGTCGTCGCAATTCTGCTTGGCCCATCAGGCGTTGGACTGATGAGCTTGTACAACATGATCATCGATCTCACACAGAGCTTTGCGTGTCTCGGTGTCCCGAACAGCGGAGTGCGCCAGATCGCGGAGGCAGCTGGGACCGGCGATGCGCGGAAAATTGCGTCGACGACGATCATTCTCCGCCGGATGTCTTTTGTTCTGGGGCTCTTAGGCGCTTTCCTGCTTGTCGTTCTGTCTCTGCCGATTTCCGAATTTACGTTCTCCGACGACCAGCAGGCACTTGGCGTCGCGTTGCTGGCGATCGCGGTCTTTTTTAGGATCGTGTCGGCTGGCCAAGCCACGCTGATACAGGGCATGCGACGGATTTCAGATCTCGCCCTCATGAACGTAATCTCAGCGTTTCTGGCAACAATCGTCAGCATTGCCATTATTATTTACTTTGGTGAGGCCGGTATCGTATTCGCATTGATAGGAATGGCTTTGGTATCGTGCCTCGTTTCCTGGTACTTCAGCCGCAAAGTCCTTCTGACGGAGTGCTCTTTGCCTCTGCGCGACATGCAGTCCGAGGCCGTGAAGCTACTCAGGTTGGGCTTGGCTTTCATGGCGAGCGGGCTCCTGACGCTCGGGGCAGCCTACGTCATTCGGATTATTATCGTGCGTACCTCGGGGGTCGACGCTGCAGGCCTTTATCAGGCGGCATGGGTTTTGGGCGGGTTATATACCGGCGTCGTCCTGCAAGCGATGGGAACGGACTTTTACCCGCGGCTGACCGCTGTCGCGGACGACAATGGGCAATGCAACCGCTTGGTTAATGATCAAGCACAAGTTAGCGTTCTGCTTGCAGGTCCGGGCGTGATTGCCACATTGACATTCGCGCCCCTTATCATGCGATTGTTCTATTCGGCCGAATTTTACCCTGCTGTCGACCTCCTACGCTGGATCTGTCTGGGTATGATGCTGAGAATCGTCGCTTGGCCGATGGGCTTTGTCGTCCTGGCGAAGAATGCTCAGAAAATATTCTTGTGGACTGAAGTGGCAGCAACAGCTGTGCATATTGGCGGCGCATGGCTGTTTATTGGTTACTTTGGCGTCGATGGCGCCGGTATCGCGTTTTTCGCCCTCTATGGATGGCACAGCGTTCTCATCTATTTCGTAACGCGCCGGCTGAGCGGCTTCCGTTGGTCGAGGCTGAACCTCAAGATCGGTTCGTGTTATCTCGCTATCGTAGCGATCGTATTTGGGGGCTTCGTCATCCTTCCGACCATAATTGCCACAACGCTCGGCGCACTCGCGATGATTTGTACGGGCCTCTTCTCGCTACGAGCTTTTCTAACTCTCTGTCCGCCCAAGCTCATTCCTGCTGTGATCCGCCCTTGGATACCCCGCTCCGTCTGATTGGGAGCCGACTGGAATTCCTAGACATTAGGGTTGCTGGCTGATCCTACCGAGAGCTGGCACATTCTTATGATGTCCAGAATAGCTAACTTTGCGGCACGTCAGTCGCTTGCGGGCGCTTTTTATTCAACGGATATTGGGAGGCCGTGGGGATAAAGCAAATGCCTGCTAGAAGCGTAGGCGAGCCATTACGAAAAGGACTTGCCGCACTTCCAACAGCAATGGGAGTGCTTTCACGATTGGTTGCTGAGCGCGTGATTGAAGCCGGTAGGGATGTTGAGTCTTTACTGAGAAGAGCTGGTCTATCGCCGGCGCTCCTAGACGACCCGAATTTGCGCGTTGGAGCTCGCAACCAACTTGAGTTTCTCAACATGGCTGCTACGGAACTGGGAGATGACCTTCTTGGGTTCCATATCGCACAGGCCTTTGACCTGCGCGAGCTTGGTTCATTTTACTATGTCATGGCTTCGTCAGAGAAGCTGGGTGACGCAATTTTACGTGAATCTCACTATAGCTCGGTCGTAAACGAAGGTCTTCGGATCTCCTGCCAAAAGGCTAGTATGTTTTCGGTTGATTTCGAGTATGTGGGCGTGGAGCGGCATCTTGATAGACATGAAATGGAGTTCTGGATTACCTGTAATCTTCGAAAGAGCCGTTTCTTCACGAACCGCTCTTTGGTTCCCACTTATGTCGGCTTTATACATCGACATGAGGGCGATCTGTCGGAAATGGAGCGCTACTTTGCTTGTAATATCAACTTTGGCGCATCGGCTGATAGAATCTCGTTCGAACTTCAGGCAGCCGATCTGCCGCTCATTACGGCCGACCCATACCTCAATAGGTTTTTAGTCGACGATTACGAAAGGGCGTTCGCGAGTCGCCAGTTTAGCCGGAATCCTCTCAGAACACGGGTTGAAAATGCAATTACGCCCCGCCTGCCGCATGGCGACGCGAACATCGGAAATATTGCCAGTGACCTGGGCATGAGCCCTCGAACCCTTTCGCGTCGCCTCGCGGAAGAAGGACATACCTTCAGCTCCATACTGGATGAGTTGAGAGAGGTGCTTGCAAAAAACTATCTAAAACATACGGAGCTTTCCATATCGCAAATCACCTGGCTTCTCGGCTATGCGGAAGCGAGTTCTTTCGTACATGCATTCCAGCGCTGGACAGGAATGTCTCCCAGCGACGCCCGCAGGCGGATCAGCCGAGCTGATCTAGACGAGTCTCATTCTGGCAAACACATTTCATAGAATGAGAGGCAAATATGTCGCGTTTCTATTATTCGATTAAAGATGACAGCAGTCTTGGCGACGCACCCTCATAGCCGGCCTGGATAGCACGACGTATTGCGCTATTCACCTTGATACCTGCCTGCTCCCAGTCTGCGGAACTGACGCTGAGAGCCGCTTGCTGCCTTAACTGTTGGGCATTTTGGGCGTTGATGAGAATCTCCAGCTCCGCCGCCAGCGCTTGGGGCGTCGGCTCAGCATAGCGGACAAATGGATTGTCCAATACGAGACGGTTTTGCTCGGCTTCATTGATTACAGGAATGCAACCGGCCGCTAGCATTTCATAGGGGACGAGCGAGACATTCGTTAGTGACAAGCTCAATCCTGCAAAACAGCGATTATAGATCTCGTTCAAACGCTCAGGAGTCGCCCATCCGTGATCTACATAGTCGAATGGCAAAGGTCCCGCTTTGTCTCCATAAAGATGGATTTCGACATTCGGACAGTGTTTTGAAAAGATCTCAAGAGCCATGATGCCGAGCTCGAAACCTCTGCGCGCATCGGAACGCCCGTAGTATACAACTCCCTTTCGCTCTACCCGTTCGTCATAGACGTATCGGGAGGTGTCGCATCCGAAGTCGAAGAAATCCGCGGTCATGCCGTACTCGGCCTGGAGTTTCGTGGCGAGCCAACGACCAGCGGTAATGCCATGGAAATTCATCCTATAGGTATTCTCAGCCAGGACGCTCGCGGTACTGACGGGATGAAAGAACGGCTCGTAGTCCTGCACAAAGTAAAAACGTTTACCCGTGCATGCGGAATTATACGCGGCGTAAGCTGTGGGCCAGCTTGTTGCCACAACACCATGTGCATCCCGCATCCCGTTGTCGACATTGTCGACAGGTCCTTGAAACTCATAGTAACGCCGCACGATATTTTCGTAGTATGAGTGATCGCTCTGGTGCGGGTCATAGAAATAGACGCGGTTACTGTATCCATTCTTCTCAAGATGCCGGATGATCCTGAATATTGTTGTATGACCGCCGGAGCCTGGCGCGGGGGGCGACATAATCCAATTCAGGACGATCAGCTTATCCGGAGCTGGCAAGCGCTTAAGATGGAATGTCGGTCGCGCCAAGTCCGCGGCGAGAACATCTGAACGTCGGACAGGCAAAGCAGCGCTCTTTGGCCTTATCTGTTCGGCCAGTCTGGATCGGATGCGATTACTTACGCCTCCTGCTCCCTCCGATTGAAAGATACGCTGAACCTGACGAAGGCGTCTCATAACGAGTGGGAATGTGTGCGCGGCCATGCCTTGCGTCTTCTCCGGTTTCGACGCACCTCAGCGTGGTGGCCCTCTATAAAGCCAATCATGCCTTTGGAAGATCAAGTTCTGATATTATGCATCATGTAAGCTTTCAGTAAACTGGTTTGACGATCTACAAAGCTGTATATTGCGTCTACCTTTCAGACTAAATGTATCCTCTTCCGAAGGGGCTATCGCTAGGCTTGTTTCTGTGTCCCGAGGTTGATCGCGTACAGATCAGGGCTGTTAATCGGTTATCGCCGGGGGCCTGCTGGCCTTTTTTGCCGGAGCGGAGATTGGTGTGCCACCGCTGTATTTATCAGGGGCCTGCGCCGGAGGAACACCATTGGCCACCATTATGTTGTTGCTTGAGGCCGGCTTGTGCCCCTGGCTGTCGGCGCGGATATACTCATACCCGTAGCCGCCCTTGACCACATAGTTGTCGTGCCAGCTCACACCCGTGATCGCCGCGCTGCTCTTGGTGCCGTCGAAGTACAGCGGAAAGCCGCCGCCCGAGAAGTAGTTGTCATGGATGTTGACGTTGCTGACCGCCCCGAAGGTGTTCGCCACGAAGATCGCCGAAACGCCGTTGGGCGATCCATCGTTGATGATGGTGTTGTGCACGACCTCGACATTGGCGTTGTCGCCGAAGATCTGAATGCCGTCGAAGTGCCCGCCTTCGTTGTTCAAGAAGTTATGGATGTAGTTTCCTTCGATTTTGGTGGCGACGTTGCCTTCGATGTTGATGCCGTTCTCGCAGCCGTAGATGTTGTTGCCGACAAAGGTGCCGGCGCCGCCGATGCCGTTGAGCACCTGGCCCTGGCCATCGATCTCGCAGTTCTTCACCGTCACGCCCTTCAGGCCGTGATCGATGCGCACCCCATAATAGTTGTCCGACGTGATCTTGCAGTTCTGGATCGTTACGTTCTCGGCCCGGACCCAGATCTGGCCGCGCACGTCGAGATTGCTAAGAACCGTACCGGCTTTGGTGACGATGATGTCCCCGGACGGCGTCAGCGTGACACCAGACGGCAAGCCCGTCGTCGATGCAGTGGGAAAAGCTCTGGGCCCCGGGCTTGATAGCGGGCCTGTCCCGACTTCACCGGCACCACTTGCTTCTCCTATGAGTCCGGCCGCCAGGAAGAGACATAGGACTACGGCAGCGACCCCATGGCCTCCGCCTGATATCGCCGCGCTTGGCACCGTACGTGACTTTGGCGACCAGAGGCAGCATGCGTACAGTCGCTTCAGTGTTGTTACCATACCTGCCTCTCGTGCTCAGACCGGATCGCATAGCTTTGCCTAAATCCAGTTCAGGGAGCTCCATGCGGTTCAGATGATTCCGAAACTTGTATTGGCTCTTGAGCGCCAACCGTGGCTAGGCTCTTGGAAATATATCTTCTCTGGAAGCAATATAAATTCGAGGTCCGAAGACCAAGTATTATCTGGCGCCGATATACAGATCACCGCAGGTTCAGCGCACAGAATTTATATCATAGGTCTGGACGACTTATGACGACCCGCATTCGTCAGTTGGCTTTAGGTATATCGCCCGGCGCACAAGAGAGGTACGCCCTAGTCGCAGATTTGATGCGTATCAGATTACGATATCGTCAGTTCATATAATTTTTATCTATATGCGGGGTGTGACCGGAAACGATAAAAAGCTCTATCAGGCATAGGCGTTCCGAATGGAAAAGATATCTATCATTATCGTAAACTATAGAACGGCAGATCTTACGGCAGAGTGCATCAAATCTGTACTGGCTGCAGACACCTCAACCGTGAACGTAGAAATCATCGTCTTGGACAACGCCTCGGGCGATGGATCATATGAAAAGCTTTTGACGCAATATCCAAATCTTCAGATTGTAAAACTGGAGAAAAACATTGGTTTTGCCGCGGCCAATAACCGTGGCGTCGATCTGGCGACGGGAGACTACATTCTCTTCCTAAATCCGGACACGGTTGTTCAAGAGGATTCCATCGAAGCCATTTATGCATTCGCGAAGCGTGCTCCTGCTGCTGGTGCTTGGGGTGGACAGACGCTCTTTGCCGATGGAACCCTGAATCCCACATCTGTCAGTTCTTTCATTACCCTGAAGAGCGTGTTTTATCGTGCTGTAGGTCTGTCCGCCGCATTCAGCAGGAGCCGGATCTTCAACCCTGAAACCTACCCCGATTGGAAGAGGAATACGGAGCGTAAAGTCGACGTGCTATTTTTTTGCTTCGTGCTGGTAAAGGCAGAAGTCTGGCGTCGCTTGGGAGGGTTTGACGAGAGATTCTTCATGTTCTGCGAGGATGACGATATCTGCTGGCGTATGCAAAAAGCAGGTTTGGATCGCCTCTTTACTCCCTCCGCACGTATTATTCATTATGGAGGCGCTTCAACTCCCCATCGTGCGAACCGCATTGCGATGCTCTTAGCCGCGCGCATGATGTGGTTGCAGCTCCATTGGAAGCCGCTTCCGGCACGCATGGCGAGGAGCATCATCCAGGCGGGCGTTTTCGGGCGAATGGTAGCCGGTAAGATAACAAAGTGGCGAGCCGACCCTGCTCAAGTCTGGAAACAGGTCTGGTCGGAGAGAGCCGTATGGGCGCGCTTTTCCGGTTACTGACCATGAGACCTTACGAGGCTGGAAATCATATGATCACGAGTTCGAATCTGAAGTCGGCCGTTTCCAAACACGTTCCTTACCCGCTCATCGAAATGTCGCGGCGCGTCGCGTACTTCGGGCTGACACATCAGTGTTATGTCTGCGGGGCGCGTGTTCGCAGATTGCTGCCACAAGGATACGGCTATCCGGTTCTGGAGCGTTTGCAAGTCGTCGGAGGAATGTACAAATCCGATGATCGCTGCCCTGTCTGCCACGCCGGGGAGCGGGATCGCCTCGTAAAATTCTATCTTGATCGTCATGTCCTGAACAGTCCAGATCGAAACTTCACTGTTGTTCATATTGCGCCCGAAAAAGGCCTTACGAAGTATTTTCGCAGCAAGCCTGGCATTCGGTACCGCCTCGGAGACATCGAGCCGCAGCGCTACCGCCATTCGACAGAAGTTCAGAAAATGAACCTTCTTGAGATTCCGCTTGAGAGCGGGTCCGTCGACGTCTTCATTTGCAATCATGTTCTGGAGCATATCGTTGATGATCTATCTGCCATGCGTGAGATCAACCGTGTGCTTGCTCCGAAGGGGATCGCCATCCTCCAGGTCCCGATTTCCTTGAGGCTCGAGGAAACAGCCGAAGGAGACGGTACGGAATCAGAGGATGAGAAGCTTCGCCGTTTCGGCCAACGCGATCATGTTCGTATCTATAATGAGGATGGTTATAGAGCTCGGCTCGAAACCGCTGGCTTTCAGATAGAGTACTATAATCCTTTCCTCGATGACGAGGTCGCTGCCGCGCAATGTCGACTGAATCCATTTGAGCTTCTCCATGTCTGCAGACGAGACGAAGGGCGCAAGCGGTGAGAGCGGGAACGGTAGTGCCTGAGGTTGCCATCATCATTCCGCATTACAAAGATGTGCTCCGACTGGAAAAGTGCCTTCAGGCCCTCGCGTTAATCTCTGAGCTTCAAAGATGCGAGGTGGTTGTTGTCGACAACAACTCGGAAATTGATTTGTCGCTCCTGCAACTGCGGCACCCGGCGGTCCGTTTTATCAACGAAGCAACACAAGGGGCGGCCGCGTCACGCAATCGTGGAGTTCGCGAGACGACCGCACCTCTCCTGTTCTTTTTGGACTCGGACTGCATCCCACGTGTCGACTGGATCCCTGCTGGGATAGTCGCCCTGACAAAAGCCGATATCGTCGGAGGAAGCATCGATCTGTTCGACGAGACGGACCCACCGCGAAACGGTACGCAGGTGTTTGAAAGCGTCTTCGCTTTCAAACAGAAGCAATACATCGAAAAGCAGCATTTCTCCGTAACGGCCAATCTGCTGACATGGCGCCGGGTCTTTGACGATGTCGGAGGATTTCGGAGCGGCGTATCCGAAGATGTGGATTGGTGCCACCGCGCAGTCCGAGAGGGATACACGCTCGTCTACGACGAGAATGTTCGGGTGGGGCACCCTACTCGCAACAACATGGGCGAACTAACGAGAAAATGGAAGAGAATGGTTCAGGAGAGGTTTGAGCTGCAGTCTCAGGAACCTTACGCTCGGGCCCGTTGGGCGCTTCGAGCCTTACTGGTACTTTTCTCTCCGATCGTTGATATACGCCGTATCGTTCTGAGCGATCGCGTCAATGGCCATCAGGAAATCTTGAGAGGTATTGGGGTCCTCTGTCATCTTCGCTTTCTGCGCTTCGTGTGGATGATGAAGCAGGTCTTTTCCATGGCTGCCATGAAACAACAGCTTCCCAGGGCGGAGGTACCTGTTTCAAGTCATGGCGCGAGCCTGAGTAGAAAATAGTGACATCAGAGATATGAGATCACGTGCCTCTGCAAGCGCCCTGTCACAGTCTCATCCTCGATCGGATGAGCAGCACGCCGTCCGCGGCCGACCTCATGGCCCCCAGTCATTGAGGCGGACTTCCAGACGCGAAGATGATCCTCAGGCAACGCCCGAGAGCTCTCCTAAAAAGAAACTGCCCTGGCCTGTCGTTCTGTTCCTGGTTTCCCTCATAATCCCGTGGATCATCACCGTCGGCACTGCCCGTTTGTCGGTTTATCGGCTGATCTTGCTGGCTATGCTGATTCCGAGCCTGTTCATGTGGATTACGGGCAAGGCCGGCAAGATCCGGACGCCCGATATCGCTCTGCTGTCGTATGCCATATGGTGTGCTTTGAGCCTGTTTGTCGTTCATGGATCCCAACTCGGAATCCAGTCGAACGCCGTTATATTTCTTGAGGCGACGACACCCTATTTTCTCGCCAGGTGTTACATCAGGAGCGCCGACGACTTTTACGCCTTAACCGCTCTCCTGTTCAAAATCTTCATTTTCATATTGCCCTTTGGGCTGATCGAAACAGTCACAGGGCACAACGTGTTCCTCGAACTGTTCAGAAAGGTCTATCCCTCTATTGCCGATAATTACTATGCTCCCCGGTGGGGATTGCGAAGGGTTCAGGCATTCGCAGAGCATCCCATCCTTTATGGAATCTGCGCCGGTAGTTTTTTTTCGCTGGTCTTTTTTGTCTTGGGTTATGGGAAAAGTGCGCTTCGTCGATACACTCAGTCTGCTCTTGCTCTCCTGACAGTATTTATTTCCTTGTCGGCAGGTCCCATTATGGCTGTCATGTTGCAGGTCCTGCTCATCGTCTGGGGCCGCACTTTCGGCGGCAGCAACTGGCATTGGAAGCTTGTGATAGGAACTATCCTTGGCGCCAATCTCGTTATTGCCCTCTTTCCCAATCAATCATTTGTCGCATTCTTTATCTCCAACTTCACATTCGATCAGTCGGCCGCATTCTTCCGAATTCTCATCTGGACATACGGGCTGGGATCAACCTTCAATCATCCGTTGTTTGGAGTTGGGTTTGGGGAATGGGATCGCCCCTCCTGGATGCCATCGAGCATCGATCTATTCTGGCTGGTTCCCGCTGTTCAATATGGAATTCCAGCGGCCTTATTGCTCCTGATCACTGTCTTTTCGGCCTTCTTCTCTGTCGCCCTCAAAAAGAATCTGAGTCCGAAGCTGGTCGAATATCGTACGGCGTACCTGCTGTGCCTGGCTGGCTACTACGTCGCAGGGTGGACCGTACATTACTGGAATGCGACTTACGTAATGTTTCTCTTCTTGCTGGGAAGCGGCATCTGGTTGCTCGATGCCGATGCCAGCACAACGTCCTCCGCCACAACATCAGGGCGTCCGCGTCTTCGTACATCGCCTCGCCATTTAGACGAAGCGGACACTAACGTCTCAAAACTGCCCGCTCGGAAAAGAAGAGCACATGTCTCTTAGGCTGCGACATCGGCACGGTCGCGTACCGGGACCCAGGTTGGCTCCGGTATTCAAATCACTGGTTAGGAAGCGCAGACAGTTCAGCTAAAGGTAACGCTTCGCATGTCGGCGTGGCAATGACCGCCAGAACGGGCTTCTTTTGCACATCGAGGCCGAAGCTCCGCTTCAACTTCCCCCAGTAATGATAGAAACGCGTTCTCAGGATAGGCTGGCCCGGATACGAGGCCCCGTCAAAAGTGTAATAAAGCCGGTTATCTTCTGCGATTTGCGTTATCAAGGACTGGTGCCAGCCTTGAGGTGAAACTTCGGAAACGCGGACGGTGCAGTCGCGTAAGTGACCGACAACCCAAGCCATGTCATCAGGAGGAGCAACGAGGTCTGCCCGATAGCCATGGCGCTCGAGCAAACTAGCGATCGAGGTAAGATTCGAATCGAGCTGAAGGCCCGCTTTCGCGCTGAGATGCGGGAGCTTGAAGAACAAGCTTAACGCTAGAAAAGCACCACAAGCCGCGCTATATACGGGCCGCGTCGCGATGACCATATCGTGTTCCCAGCAGGCAGATTCCCAGTGTGGCGCCAAGAATGAGCCAGCTGGCAACCGTCGCGCCAATCGGCCCATGCAAGATATCAAAGTATTGCGGGTAGAAGCCAATGAGGCTTATTCTCGTGACATTGATCCCAATGACTGACAAGCACGCGGCGAAAACCCAGAACAAGTCCCGCCGTGAAGCAGGATATCCAATGGTCTTCGTAACGGTGATCCAACAGAGAATTGCCAACGATACGTTGGCAAGCGATGAGCACCCGGGCGCGATCCATAGGTAACCGGAACCGTCCGCGAACTCGATCGCATTTCCAACGCGGGGCGTTCCCAAAAACCATCCAACGAGTGCAGCATCTCCTTGGAGAAGGGTGTCGCTCATGAGAGCGAAAAGCAGCTTCGACCAAAACATCGGCACCGTGAGCGCGAGAAGGATCCAGGCACCGCGATTTAAGAACTTTGCGTCGGGCGATGTCATGATGACGTATATGGCCAAGCCCGATAGCGCGAGCCAGCTGAGTTGGATGCTTGGCATGAGAAAAGCGATGGCTGCCAAAGTGGCCACCCACCAGTCATAGCGACGAAGAGGCTGCGCGGGTGAGCGTAAGACGAACCTGATGCTGAGAACGAGGGCCACCCAGACGATGGCGCTGATGTTGAACGTGTTCAGGAGCGCAACGACAGTCCCGCCTTCATGAAGCGCCGCGGCAATTTTTTCGCTTATGCCGTTGACGAAGCCAACAACGACGAGTCCCACAATCATCTCGCCGCGTGAAACAGGGACCTTTTTAACGTACGACCGGTTCGCGAGTGTCAGGACTTCGCCGTTGGAAGAGCCGCTGGTAGCTCTATTTTGCGACCAAGAAGAAGACCCTTTGTTGATGAATTCTGTCGTCACGGTTATTCCGCCTCACCACAGTTGCGGTAGCGTGGTAAGTATTTTCCTGCTCGGGCAGGGCTAGCTCGAAGACAGCCGTTTCCGGCAAGGCGACCTAGGACGGTCCTGTACAAGCCTGCACTGTCAAAAGCATGCTGCATTTCGGTTTATATGCTCAACTCCAATTCGGAGCGTCCAAAGTATGGCCAGCAAGTTGTTCCGCAGGAGCGCCCCAATCGGCTGAAAGAAAAACAAGAGCCGCCGACAGGGTGATTTTGCCACGATCCCATGAGATCCTCTGAAGAACTAAGAGCGGCCAGTGCCAGTTAAACCGAAACTCGGAGCCAAGAGCACCCCACCTACCCGAATGCACATATGTTTGCTTGTGGGGGTTACTCACTCCGAGACTGAAGCACGATACATTTCCCAATATGTTCTCAGATTATTCATCTTTCGTTGCAACAACAACACTTCCTGCGACTGCAAAGGCTATTTTGATCACGAGAGGTACTTATAGTAAGACGCCATCGCCGCCGTACGGCTCCTCTTTGATGTTTAAAACACGTCTATACTTGAATATGTATGTGCATCATCGTAAAACTGCTTGTCCGTCGCCGGTTAACTTCGCATCATTCATAAATGCCTCGCCGAAGCCAGCCTTGCCGTCTTTCACTTCTCGTGGCATCGCTAGCGCGACATGGAGGACCATAGCGCCGTGATTGAGGTTGAGCCCACTGAACTGCAGGATGTGAAGATCATATCAACAAAGACCTTCGCGGACGCGCGCGGCGTTTTTATTGAGACTTATAATCATAGCTCTTTTGCTGCAGCCGGTATTGGCGAGACCTTTGTCCAGGACAACTTTTCTCTGTCTATTCATAAGGGGACGGTCCGAGGATTGCATTTTCAGCTTCCACCGTTCGGCCAAGCCAAGCTTGTGAGGGTCGGACGCGGGCGCATTCTGGATGTCGTCGTCGATCTCAGACGTGGATCATCCACCTTTGGCAAGCACGTCGCGGTCGAGCTGTCGGCAGCCAATCGGTTGCAGATTTTCGTTCCCGTCGGGTTCGCCCATGGGTTTTGCACGTTGGAGCCTGACACGGAGGTTCACTATAAGGTGAGCGCCCCCTACTCGCCTGCCCATGATCGTGGCCTTGCTTGGGACGACCCGGCCCTCGCCATCGCGTGGCCGGTCGCGGCTGAACAGGCCATTCTTTCGGACAAGGATACCCGACATCCTCGACTTGCCGATCTTGCAACCACGGGCTTTGAGGTCTGAGCGTGCGCATTGTCGTTGTTGGCCAAGAGGGGCAGGTTGCCAAGTCATTGGGTGAACGCGCACCTCTTCATGGCATCGCAGTCACGCTGGTTGGACGTCCCATGCTTGATCTTGCGTCTCCGTCCAACGCCGCTGAGGTACTGGCCGAAGCGGGCGGCGATGTGATCGTCAATGCCGCAGCTTATACGGCTGTCGATCAGGCGGAGCGCGAGCCGGAGTTGGCAAATGCCATCAACGGGGATGGCGCCGGAGCAATCGCCAGAGCAGCGGCGGCGATGAACGTCCCGGTCGTCCAGCTTTCGACCGACTATGTTTTTGATGGGGCGGCTCCTGAGCCTTACCGAGAAGATTCACGTCCCCAGCCACTGAGCGTCTATGGGTCGTCCAAACTGCTGGGTGAGCAAGCGGTCGCCGATGCCACGGATAATCATGCCATCCTGCGCACGGCGTGGATCTACAGCCCCTTTGGAAAGAACTTCGTCAAGACGATGCTGCGGCTCGCGCATGATCGTGATGAGGTCGCCGTTGTCGCCGATCAGATCGGATCTCCCACAAGCGCGCTCGATCTTGCCGATGGCATCATCACGGTTTGTCGTCATCTCGTGCTCCATCCTGAAGATCCCGCGTTACGTGGAACCTTTCACATGACCGGGACCGGAAAAGCGAGCTGGGCGGACTTCGCCGCTGCGATTTTCGAACATTCGGCGCGCCTTGGTGGCCCTAGCGCCCGTGTGCGCCCGATCCCGACTTCCGAATACCCGACTCCGGCCCGCCGTCCTGCACAGTCACAATTGGATGGAAGCCGCCTTGCGGCCGTTCATGGCGTCACCCTGCCTTTCTGGCGCACATCTCTGGAGACCTGCGTGACCCGTCTCCTTACAGAAAATTTCGACAAGGAGCGTTCTTCATGAAGGGAATCATTCTGGCTGGAGGCTCAGGGACCCGGCTGCATCCGATGACCTACGTCACGTCGAAGCAGCTCCTGCCGATCTACGATAAACCGATGATCTATTATCCTCTCACGACGCTCATGCTGGCGGGTGTGCGTGACATTCTCATCATCTCGACGCCGGACGATCTGCCGAAGTTCAAACAGCTTCTGGGCGATGGCACTCGTTGGGGATTGCAGTTGTCCTATGAGGTGCAACCCAAACCGGAAGGTTTGGCGCAAGCCTACGTCATCGGCGCGGAATTCGTGGCCGGTGAGCCATCCGTTCTCATTCTCGGCGACAACCTGTATTTCGGCCACGGCCTGCCGGAGCTTCTTGCGGCTGCAAGACGACGCTCCACCGGCGCGTCCGTCTTCGCCTACCACGTCACCGACCCTGAACGGTATGGTGTGGTGGAATTCGACCGGGACGGGAAAGCGCTTTCAATCGAGGAAAAACCCAAGCAGCCGAAATCGAATTGGGCGGTCACCGGCCTCTATTTTTATGATGCCCAGGTCGTGGATATCGCCGCTGGCCTCAAACCCTCGGCGCGGGGGGAGCTGGAGATTACCGACGTCAACAGGGCCTATCTGGAAATGGGCCAACTGCAAGTGGAGCGCATGGGACGTGGCTTTGCATGGTTGGATACGGGTACGCCCGACGCTCTCGTGGAGGCGACGGAGTTCGTCAGGGCACTCAGCAACCGGCAGGGTTTCCGCATTGCATGTCCTGAGGAAATCGCCTTCAATCTCGGCTGGATCGATCGTGAGCAGCTGATGCGCTTGGGACGGGAACTCTCCAAGAGCAGCTATGGTCAGTACCTTCTCGGACTGGCGGCTGCCGACGCCTGACAATCGGCAGGTCGTCATCAAGACAACCCATTTCAGTCATGAAATAGAGGTTGCGTTCGTTATCCGAGAACGGAGGATCCGCCGATGGATCACCATCCAGCCATCACTCCCGGTCGAATTGCCGTCATCACGGGTGCGGCGAGCGGAATTGGTCTCGCGGCCGCCAAGCGCTTCGCTCGTCTCGGCATGAAGGTCTGCCTGGCGGATCTGGACAGCGACGCACTAGGACAGAGCGCGGCCGAAGTGGCCGCAATGGTCGAAGATCCGGACCAGGTGAGGACTGTTCCGGTGGATGTGAGTCGCAGGGAAGATATCGAGCAGCTCCGGCACCAAGCTTTCGCATGGGGCGACGTCGCCGTTCTGATGAATAATGCCGGAACTGAAGGTGGAGGTCAGATCTTCGGCGATGCCGAACGATGGAGAACGATTATCGAGACCAACCTTTGGGGCGTCATCAACGGCATACAGGTTTTCACCCCTGCAATGATGACCCAAGGCGTCCCTTGCGCCATCATCAATACCGGCTCGAAGCAAGGAATCACGACGCCGCCCGGCGATGCGGCCTACAATGTCTCCAAAGCTGGCGTACGCGTCGTGACCGAAGCCCTTGCTCATGAGCTGCGCGGCATAGCAGGATGTCAGACTACCGCTCACCTGCTGATCCCCGGTTTCGTCTTTACAGGTTTCACAAAAGCGCGCGGGGTGACCGAGAAGCCCGCGGGAGCATGGGAGCCTGACCAGGTCATAGAGTTCATGCTCCCGTCATTGGCCAGGGGTGATTTTTATATCCTGTGCCCGGACAACGAAACCACACGGGTTATGGATGAGAAGCGTATCCGTTGGTCGGCCGAAGATATCGTGCACGGTCGCCCTGCCCTTTCGCGCTGGCATCCTGATTTCAAGGAGGCTTTTGCGCACTTCATGACCGAGGATCAGTCTTGAGTTCGAATGCTTTGGAGCGATCCCGGGGACTGAGGAGCCCAAAACAAGATGGCGATGCCGGGGAGGCTCAAGCCTTGGATCAGCCCGTCGTCTAACTCCGCCAGAGAAAGTGCTCGCAGAGAGACGACGGATTTCGGCTCAAGGAACACCGACCGGGGCTTGGCGATTCACCACACAAGGAGGAGCCGCCACACATGCCCAACTTGCGCAGGAATCCCATCGAGATATTGGCCCGGCTGGGATACGGCGCGCGGGGCGTGGTCTATAGCCTCGTAGGTGGCCTCGCCCTTCTGGCGGCCATTGGCTCGGGCGGGCAGACGGGCGGCAGCCGCAGCGCCCTTCAGACGCTCTTGTCTCAGCCATTTGGTAAGATCTGGCTTGGGCTGATCGCCCTGGGCCTTCTCGGCTTCTGCCTCTGGCGGGCCATCGAGGCACTAACCGATGCAGATCATCATGGGACTGACGTGAAGGGCTGGGGCGTGAGAATCGCGCATCTTGTCAGCAGCGGCATCTATGCCGGTCTGGCGATTTCGGCCTTGAGGCTTGCCGCAGGCCGGGGCTCCGGAGGAGGCGGTGAAGATCGGGCCGCCCGGGATTGGACGGCCTGGCTCCTGGCGCAGCCTTTTGGGCAATGGCTCGTTGGGCTCATCGGGGTTGTGATTGTTGGCACCGGCCTTGCATTCGTGTGGAAGGCGTGGCGCGGCGACGTAATCCGACATCTCGCGCTTCCCGCCGACAAACGCGCTTGGATCGTCACCCTCGGACGCGCTGGCTTTGCGGCGCGGGGCGTCGTTTTCGTCCTGATCGGCGGCTTCTTGATCCTGGCAGCTGTGCACAGCAGTTCGTCGGAAGCGCATGGCCTTGGCGGCGCGTTGCAGTCGCTGCAGCGCCAACCCTACGGCTGGGCGCTCCTGGCGCTCACCGCGATCGGCCTCTTCGCCTTTGGCCTGTTCGGCTTCGTGCAAGCCTATTACCGGCACATCGACGCACCGGATCTCGATGATGCCAAAGCGGCGGTCGCCCGAATGGGTCAATAGGGAAATGTCGTTTGCGAAGTGGGGTGCCGAAACGTCTGGACTTTACGGCGAACAGGTTACCGCCAATGACGCGACACCAGCGGTCTCCTATGTGTCTGGTGGCGTGAGTGAGCGCCGCAGACCCATCGATATGATGCTCGGCAGAGGGAGACGCTAAGCTTGAAAGGGCAATCTTGCCGGCTGTCATCACGCGGCAACCGCAGCCTGACTTGCCCTTTGGAAAGGCTGGCGATCCCGGGAGGACTCGAACCTCCGACCAACGGTTTAGGAAACCGCTGCTCTGTCCTGCTGAGCTACGGGACCGCTTGGGGGATGAGTAGCACAATTCGCCCACAGGTAAACGGGGTGTTTGAGGCCTCATGGCAAGCCGAGGGATACCAGCCCGCCAGGTGAGGACTATGATCCTCTTGGATACAGTGAGATCCCATGCCTCGGTTCATCGTTCGGCTCAGCCTTACATCCATCCTCCTGGGGAGCGCTGTCGCCTCTCAGGCCCAGGCCGGTCCTTCGGACGCCGCGCCGAGGGCGGACGCTTGCCGGATCGCATGGGAACGGGATCGCCTCGTCAACTTGACCCCGGAAGGCGATCTCCTGCTCGCGTCCGGAACCCTCGCCAAGGTTGCGGAGATTCGTCTGCCCACGACATCCGCCGCTCGCAGCACGGCGCTTGCTCGAATGCGCACCCTGGTGGATCAGCCGGTTCTGGTTGCGAAGGGTGCAGACAGTGACCGTTGGGGCAGGCGGTCGGCCCGTATCCGCATAGATCGGACAGGAGGAGTGGATCTGGCGGAAAGCCTTGTCGAGGAGGGGCTTGGTCTGGTCGATCCAGGCACTGCGGAACAGCTCTGCCGGCCTGAATTATTGGCCTTCGAGGAAACGGCTCGCGAACGGAACCTTGGCCTTTGGGCAGATGATCTCTATAAACCCCTCGACGCGAGCAAGATGAACAGCCTGCAGGAGCGATTCGGCACTTTCGTCCTGGTCGAAGGACAGGTGAAAAGCATTGGCGAGCGCAAGCAGAGCGTCTACTTGAATTTCGGAGGACACTGGGCGGAGGATTTCACGATCATCATCCCGAGGCGGATTTGGCGGGTCATGGCGGAAAAAGGCGTGACGGCAACCACCCTGAAGGGACAGCGGATCAGAGCCCGAGGCATTTTGGAGCCTTGGCAAGGAGCCGCTCTTACCGTTGTAGTACCGCAGATGATCGAGCGCCTTGAAGGCAAGCCCCCGTCACGCTGAGCGAGCATGAACCGGACACTTCAAAGAACAGGAACGCGGGTCGCCGGGAGCATTCTGCTCATGGGATGGCTTGCAGGCTGCGCGGGGTTCGACAGCAATGTGTCGCTTCCCGCCGATGCACCGCGTGTCGTCGGGGCCGAGCGCCCGCGCGATCGTGATCACGAGCGTTTGGTCGCCGCCTTTGGCGGCGAGCTCCGGGCACCCGAGGCACAAAGGCTCCTGAACGACATCACGAAACGTCTGGTCGCGGCCAGCGACAGGCCTGATGAAGCGTATCAGGTCACGATCCTGAACTCTCCCGTCGTCAACGCATTCGCTTTGCCGAATGGGCGGCTGTACGTGACTCGCGGCCTTCTGGCTCTCGCGAACGACGAAGCGGAGATCGCAGCGGTCCTGTCCCATGAAATCGCCCATGTGACCTTGCGGCATGCGTCGCAGCGCAACGAGTTGCAGGCGCGCTCCACCTTGATCAAGCGTGTCACGGAAAATGTTCTGAACAATGCCGAAGAAGCGGCGCTCGTGCAGAATCAGGCCCGTTCGACCCTTGCGAGCTTCTCTCGTGCCCAGGAATTGGAAGCCGATCAGGCGGGTGTGAAGGTTCTGGCCCGTGCTGGGTTCGATCCTTATGGGGCTCCCCGGTTCCTCACGGCCCTCGGGCGCTCGGCGACCGGCGGCTCCGATGCCAGCGCCGACATGATGGCGAGCCATCCCAATACCCGGGATAGAATTGCTCTCGCGCTTCAGGCCGCCCGGCGGGCGAGCGCGCCCGGAATCGGCGATTCGGGGCGCCCGGACTACCTCTCCGCCATTGATGGTATTTCCTATGGGGACGATCCGGCGGATGGTGTCGTCCGGGGCCGGCGTTTCATCCATTCACGCTTGGGCGTTGCGTTCGAGGCTCCCGAGGGCTTCACGCTCGAAAATACCTCTCAGGCCGTTCTCGGTGCCTCGGCGGATGGCACCAGGCGCTTGTTGTTCGATGCGGCCGATACGCCCGCGGGCCAGAGCCTGGAAGAGGTCCTGCGCTCGACGTGGAACGACACCATCGAGCCGGGAAGCCTCTCGACGACCACCATCAATGGCCTTCCGGTCGCAACGGCGCTCTCCGTCGGCAAGGAATGGACCTTCCGTCTCTCGGCGATCCGGATCGGCAATACGACCTATCGCCTGATTATGGCATCGCGCAGCGGCAACAACGGCCTCGATGCGCAGTTCCAACGGACCTTGGACAGCGTCAGACAGGTACAACCGGATGAGGCGCGGATGATCAGACCGCTTCGGCTCAAGATCATCACCGCGCAGCCCGGAGATACGGCGCAGAGTCTTGCCGATCGCATGCCGGTCGACCGCCCGCTGGACCGTTTTCTTCAGCTCAATGGCCTGGACCGGAACGAAGCTCTGCGCGCGGGAGAGCGGTACAAGATCGCGGTCGAGTGAGACGCGGTTCCCGTCGGCTTTAGACAAAAGCTCCGGACGCCTGCGGATACTTCTCCATGAGAGCCCGCTTGAGCTTCTCCAAGGCCCGGTTTTCGATCTGGCGGACGCGCTCCTTGGAAATGCCGAGGCGGTCTCCCAGGAACTCGAGGGTCACCTGCTCGTCGTCGAGGCGCCTGGCGCGGAGGATACGCAGCTCCCGCTCGTTGAGAACTTCGAGCGCCTGCCGAAGCCAACGGACACGCCGCTCGCTGTCGATCACATCGCTGACGCTCTCGTCCGGTAGCGGACTTCCATCGACAAGAAACTCGACCCGCTCGGCCGAGTTCGACGCATCGGCATCGAGGACCGGTGCGTTCAAGGACGTATCGGGAGCCGAAAGCCTGGCATCCATAAGCGCGACATCGGCGCGCGAGACACCGATGGCTTCGGCGATCTTCTCGTGGATGTCGGAGGCAATGCGCTCCTCCCCGCCGCGGGTGAGACGGGCGCGGAGCCGGCGGAGATTGAAGAAAAGGGCTTTCTGGGCGGAACTTGTGCCACCGCGGACGATTGACCAGTTGCGAAGGATATAGTCCTGGATCGAGGCTCTGATCCACCAGGTTGCGTAAGTGGAAAAGCGAACCTCACGCTCCGGCTCAAAGCGCGCTGCGGCCTCGAGAAGACCCACATGCCCTTCCTGGACAAGATCCGCCATGGGAAGACCATAGTGGCGGAAGCGGGCGGCGAGAGCGATCACGAGCCGCATATGGGCCGCTGTCAGCTGATGAAGCGCAGTTTCATCGCGCTGGTCTTTCCAACGCACGGCAAGCAGATGCTCCTCCTCCCGTTCGAGGAATGGAGCATTCATAGCCGCACGGACGAACCGGCGACGAACCCCAGAGATTTCTCCCATTACGTCCTCCCTTGGCAAGGACACAACGAGCGAAGCTGGAAAAAGTTCAGCTCAAAACGGCTTAGTTTGTTGAAATAGGCAAAGAGGGCTCAAAGACAAGCACCGTGCCTAAGAAAAAGCCCGGCGCTTCGGCCGGGCTTTCGCAATAAATTAGGCAAAACCGAAAGGCGTTTAAGCGGCCTCTTCCTGAAGGTCGTCCCCTTCCGCCTCTCCTTCGGCCTCGGCTCCCTTGGCCGGACGGCGCGGCGACTTGGCGAGGCTTTGCTCGATGAGCTTCAGAGCTTCCGTATCGGTAATCTTGTTGACGGCGGCGATTTCCCGGACAACCCGGTCGAGAGCGGATTCATAGAGCTGGCGCTCGCTGTAGGATTGCTCGGGCTGCGCCTCGGAGCGATAAAGATCCCGCACGACTTCCGTGACGGCGATCAGATCGCCGGAATTGATCTTGGCTTCGTACTCCTGCGCACGGCGCGACCACATGGTCCGCTTGATACGCGCGCGGCCCGTCAGCACGTCCAGAGCCTTCTGGACCAGAGCCGGTTCCGCAAGCTTGCGCATGCCGACGCTCGCAGCCTTTGCTGTTGGGACGCGAAGGACCATCTTGTCCTTGTCGAAGGAGACCACGAACAGCTCCAGCTTGAAACCTGCGATTTCTTGCTCCTCAACAGCCGTGATGCGGCCGACGCCATGGGCGGGATAAACGATCGCTTCCCCGGTCTTGAAACCGAGACGCTGGGCGGACTTCTTGGCGGTGGTCATGCGAGAGAGGCCTCCTTGCATGCTTCCTCGCAAAGTTGCGAGGGCGCTGTCGTTTCGTCGGACAGGGCTCCGGCGGAACAAAAAATGACGAGCTGCGGAACTTGACTATTCCGCCCGTCTCCCTGAAGTACGTCAGTAGTCAGAACACGCCCGAACCCCTGAACCCAAGGCAGCAAGCTCCCTCAAGTCACGGGGTGTGCATTCCATCATTGCTTCATCTAGTGAGCCGCCGAACTGCGGAGTTGGCACACAATCGGGCGCAAGCGACTGCATTGACGAGACCCTATCACAGCCGCATCAAAAAAGCAAAAATATTTCATAAACTGCGTAAAGAGAATGCGAATATGCCTTAGCTTCCTCAATCCCCTTCGCCAGGATTGGGGGAGAAGAACTGTTCATATTTACCCGCAACGCCATCAAATTCCTTGGCATCAGAAGGAGGATCCTTCTTCTGGGTGATGTTGGGCCAGCTCTTTGCCAGGTCAGCGTTAAGCTTGAGCCATTGCTCGAGGCCCGGCTCGGCATCGCTCTTGATGGCTTCCGCCGGACATTCCGGCTCACAGACGCCACAATCGATACACTCGTCCGGATGAATGACGAGCATGTTTTCACCCTCGTAGAAACAATCGACCGGACAAACCTCCACGCAGTCCATGTATTTGCACTTGATGCAATTTTCAGTGACGACGTAGGTCATGAACGGTCCTCTGCGGGGTCGGCTCGAAGGTTGACGCAGGCGCTGATGCCGCTCTACCCGCTGTCGCCTTCGCTGACAAGCGTTCCGTTGTCAGGGCTGATATCCGCGTAAAGCTGCCTTGCCTCAGGAGCAGGCCCACGCCGCTGGCCGAGGCTTTCGACCCTGAGAACCAAAGTCGAACGGGCCAGTGCCAAGGTGACCACGTCTCCCACAGCGAGCGGCTTCGCCACATTCTCGACCCGCTGTCCATTGACCCGCACGAATCCGCTGGTCACGAGCTTCGCCGCGAGGGTCCGGGTTTTCGCAAAGCGGGCGAACCACAACCATTTATCGATCCGCTGCCGATCCTCACGCATGAACCGGGACGCCAAGGCGGACCAAAAGCCTCACTCCTCGCCGCCCAGGGCCGCGAGGCCCCGGGCGAAGATCAGGAGTGAAGCGCGGATAACTCACTTCTTGCTGTCCTCGAGCTGCGCTTTGAGCGCCATGAGCTTGGCAAAAGGCGAGTTCGGGTCGGGCTGCTTCTCGCGGCGCTCGGGGGCACCCTCCCGGCGTCCCTCGAACCGCTTATCGGGACGGGGTCCCGAACGACGCTCATCGGGACGGCCTGGGCCGCGAGGCGGACGGTTCTGCGGCCGTCCGCCTTCGGCAGCCTCACGACGTTCCGGACGGTGATCCGGCCTGCGGTCCGGGCGCGCCGGGCGTTCACCCGAGCGCTGCTCGCCGGAGCGCTCGCCCTGACGGGGGCGGCGGTCTCCGCGCTCCGGACGGCCGCGTCCTTGGCGGGCGTGGGATCCCTCATGGTGACGCCGGTGCTGGCGCCACACCTCGATCATCTCCGGCTCGGCCGGCGCTTCGACGACCACGGCGTCCTGAGATGCCGGAGGCTCGGAGGCTTCCGACGCGGCAGGGACGGTCTCCGGCACGAAGGCGGAGGCCTCGATGCTCTCAAGAGCAGCCGGTGTCGGCTCGCCGGCGTCGGCCTGAGCCTCCGCGGCGGCTTCCGCGGGTATCTCCGCTTCCGCCGTCTGGGGAGGCGCCTCACCCGTCACCACCTGCAGCGGTTCGGTCGGCTGAGCCGCGACCAGCGGAACGGTGATGGCCGGTCCAGGACGACGCTCCACCACGTAGCCCAGCGACTTGAGGATCGTGGCGAAATCCTCGCCGGCACACCCCACCAGCGACGTCATGGCGACGGTCGGGACGAACCCCTCGCCGTCTGCGGTCCCCGCCGGCGGCTCGCCGGGCGTGATTCCCGGCCGATAGGCGATAGCCGGCCTGATCAGGTCGGCCAAACGCTCCAGGATGTCGACGCGCACGGCCCGGTCGGCGCAAACGCGGAAGCCTGCGGCGCGATACAGCCCGGCGGCGATTTCCTTGTCCACGGGAATGGAGGTGCGGCCCGATTGGGCCAAGTGTGCGATCTCGTCGATGCCCTTTTGATCGAGGCCGCCGTTCTGCAAGGCCCAAAGCTGAGCCGCCAGGATACGGGGCGCCGGCTTCAAGAGGGCCGGCAGATAAAGATGATAGGCGCCGAACCGCACCCCTGCCTTGCGCAAGGCGCTGCGGGCGTCCTGGTCGAGGCTGCGAACCTCGTTGAGCACCTTGGCCCGTTCCAGCACACCGAGAGCCTCGACGATCTGGAAGGCGATGCCGCGGGCAAGACCGGCCAGCTCCTGAGACGCCTCGAGCTCCATGAGCGGGCCGAGGAGCCGGACGACATAAGCCTTCAGCCAGGCTTTCAGCCGATTGTCGACCTTATCCCGGGCAGGACCCGTCAGCTGCTCGTCCGACAGGATTCGCAGACGCGGCTCGAAGAGCTTGTCTCCCGTCTCCAGCTTCGCGACGGGATCGCCCATCCAGCGGATCGTACCGTCATTGGACAGGACGAGGGTGGTGTCCGGGGCCTCGGCAAACCGGTCCGCCCTGGCCTCGATCTCCCCGGCCAGCGCCTTGCTGGCCGCGTTGCGCAGGGTCTTGGCCTCCGATGTGTCGGCCTGGGGGTCCGGCACGAAATGAAAGCCGTGCAGGTGACCGATATGCTGACCCTCGACAGTGACATCGCCGGTGGTCGTGATTTCCGCTTCGAGCATCGTGTTCTCTCTCAAGCGCCGCATGAGAACGCTCGTGCGCCTGTCGATAAAGCGCTGGGCGAGACGTTCATGAAGCGCGTCCGATAGCTTGTCCTCTACCTGACGCGCAACACCCTGCCAATGCTCCGGATCCTTTAACCAGTCCGGACGGTTGGCGACGAAGGACCAGGTCCGGACCTGAGCGATGCGGTTTGAGAGGGTGTCAATATCGCCGTCGGTCCGATCCATTGCCAGAAGATGGCGGGAAAACCAATCCGCCGGCACGGATCCTTCCTTCATCAAAAATCGGTAGAGCTGCCCCACGAGATCCGCATGGGTCTGAGGAGAAACTTTCCGGTAATCAGGAACTTGGCACACCTGCCAGAGACGTTCCACTGCCACTTTCGACCGACCGAAGCTCTGGATGTCATCGTCTCGGGCCAAGATCTCGAGCGTCGCGACGTCTTCGCCGATTGGTGCCCGCACGAGACCGTGCTCCCGCGGCTGATCCGAAAGGCTGTCCCGCAGCCGCCCGAGAGAGGAAAAATCGAGATCCGGGTTCCGCCATTGAACGATTCGCACCGGATCGAAGGTATGATTCTCCAGGGCCTCGACCGTTTCCGCGTCGAACGGCGGACAACGTCCCGCCGTCCCGAAGGTGCCGTCCCGCATATGGCGACCGGCCCGGCCGGCGATCTGGGCCAGTTCCGCGGGATAGAGCTTACGGAAGCGGAAACCGTCGAACTTCCGGTCGGCCGCGAAGGCCACATGGTCTACATCGAGGTTGAGGCCCATGCCCACCGCGTCGGTGGCGACCAGATATTCCACATCCCCGGATTGATAGAGTTCGACCTGGGCATTCCGGGTCCGGGGAGAAAGGGCCCCCAGCACTACGGCGGCTCCGCCCCGCTGCCGGCGGATCAATTCCGCGATGGCGTAAACTTCCTCGGCGGAAAACGCCACGATGGCGGTGCGCCTGGGCAGGCGGGAAACCTTCTTCTCGCCCGCGAAGGTCAGCTGCGACAGGCGTGGACGACTGACCACGTGAACACCGGGGATCAGCGTCTCGATCAGCGGCCGCATGGTATTGGAGCCGATCAACAGCGTTTCTTCCCGCCCCCGCTGATTCAGGAGGCGGTCCGTGAACACATGGCCTCGGTCGAGGTCGGCCGCGAGCTGGATCTCGTCCACCGCCACGAAATCGAGATCAAGGTCCCGCGGCATCGCCTCGACGGTCGAGATCCAGTAGCGGGGACGGTCCGGCTTGATCTTTTCCTCACCCGTCACGAGGGCAACGTTATGAACGCCGGCCTTTTCCACGACGCGCTGATAAACCTCCCGTGCCAGAAGCCGCAGCGGGAGGCCGATCATGCCCGTGTTGTGGCCGAGCATCCGCTCGATGGCCAGATGGGTTTTGCCGGTATTGGTCGGCCCGAGCACGGCGGTCACGCCACGCGCGCGCACTTGCGGGGGAAGAGAACGGCGGGTCATGCCTGAAAGTGAGGTGATGGGGCTCGATCCCAAGTGAGATGATGAAGAAAGCCCCGGCTCGTTTCGGTCTGGCGCGGGGATCCTTCGCGATGCGCCCGGGTTCGGTCCCAGCCGCAGGTTCACCGTTCAATATGGGGGCGACTTCCGGATTTTGCCACTCCGTAACGCGTGGAAAGATAGGGCAAATTACGAGTCCCTGCCCTATCGGAAAGCCCCGGCCTTTGTGGCGCCGTCGGCCGAAATCGGCACAGCCTTGGCCGTATCCTCGAAATTCCAGCGGGATGCCTCTACGACGCTGACGCCGATCATCGTCCGGACCGAGACCCGCAGCGGGACAAGGAGCTTCTGCCGGTCCAGCGGAACGAGCCAAACCGACATGTCCTTGTTATCCTGCATGAATTTGGTCGATGGGCGAAGAGCGCGGTGCCCTGATATCGGCACATACCGGGCCTTGCAGACCAGAACGGGGCCCTGGTAGCCGGGCACATCCGCCTGCTTGGTCTCGCTGTAGCTGAGAACGATGTTGAACCGGGCCGCGCCGTCGAAGACGGGAATCGTGCGATTGCAATTCGCCGCGTCGGTCAGGTTGGCCGACCCGGCGGCCGGCATGAGAAGCGCGCTGATGGGATCCACGACACCCTTCTTGTCGGCATCCTTGACGGGCACCCGATCGGCCTTTTCCTCCAGGGGCGGATCGATCTCGACGGCATCGACATTGCCGGATGTCAGCCCCATGCGGACCGTGCGCTGATCGTCGGAGGACCGGGACGTGATGGCGAAGCTCGCGGGCTGCGGCTGGGCGCCTACGATGGCGCCGGTCGCCGTGGCCGCTCCCTTGCCGCCCGTCAGGAGCTTGGCAAGCCCGGACAGCTTGACGCCCGCCTGCATCTTGTATTTGGAGCCCTCGAAGGTGGAGGTGAGATCGGCTTTTCCGAGGGGTAGCCCGGCCAGGGTCACCTGATACTCGACCTGAAGGGTCTGAGCCTTTCCGGGCAAGGCCCATCCGGCAAAAACGAGGGCCAAGACAGCTGGCATGATCAAGCGCATAGGGAGTTTCCTGGCAGAATCCTCGAGGGCCATGATGTCCCCTCTCATGAAATTCAGAATAAATCGTGACCACGATATTACAAAAAATCTGCCTGCGGCACTGTGCTATTCTTGACGCGGGGAGCCGTTTCGGCCTATAGGCTCGCATCTTCCAAGGACTTTTGGCGTCCGGCAGCCGCGGGATCTGCGTTGAAGCAAACCCGCAGCGGATGAAGCCGTGACCCTCGTGAACGATAGGATTGAACCCATGTCGCGCCGTTGCGAACTGACCGGCAAGGCCGTGCTGAGTGGCCACCTGGTGAGCCACTCGAACCGCAAGACGAAGCGGAAGTTCCTGCCGAACCTCTGCAACGTCACGCTGCAATCCGACACGCTTCAGCGCTCCGTGCGCCTGCGCGTCTCCGCGAACGCTCTTCGCTCGGTCGAGCATCGTGGCGGCCTCGATGCCTTCCTCGCCAAGGCGAAGGAAGACGAGCTGTCGACGACCGCTCGCACCATCAAGCGCGAGATCGAGAAGAAGCTCGCCGCCGCGAGCTGATCTTCCGATCGTCAGCGCTCTTGCAGCGGGCGGCCTCCAGCCGCCCGTTTTGCGTTTCCTGACGCTGGAATGGATACCATGACCCGACTTGATCGCCGCGATTTCGGAATCGCCCTCGCTGCCATGACCGTGGTGGTGCTGTCGTCGAACATTCTCGTCCAGTATCCGTTCCATGCCTGGGGGCTGCAGGATTATTTCACCTGGGGCGCCTTCACCTACCCGTTCTCCTTCCTGGTAACCGAGCTCGCGAACCGGCGCTTCGGCCCCAAAGGCGCGCGGCGGGTGGTCTATGTGGGCTTTGCCTTCGCGGTCGGCCTGTCCGTGATCCTGGCGACGCCGCGAATTGCGATCGCATCGGGGAGCGCCTTCCTGACGGCGCAGCTTCTCGACATCTCCATCTTTTCGCGTCTACGCAACCGCGCCTGGTGGCTGCCGCCCTTCGCCTCGTCGACGATCTCGGCCGCCGTCGACACGATCATCTTCTTCTCCGTGGCATTCTATTGCGGCCCCATTCCGGGCACGACGCAGACGATCGACGGCCTGCTCGCCCATGCGGGCATCGCCAGCGAATGCTTCGCGCTTCCCTGGGTTACCCTCGCGATCGCCGATTACGGGGTGAAGCTGGCGCTTTCGGTCTTCTCGATCCTGCCCTACGGGCTCGTGTTGAAACTGATGCGGCCTGCTCTGATGCAAAGAAGCGCGGCTTAAGCGCTCTTCCCAGCCGCCAGGGAAAACTCCAGCAGAAGCGTCCGTTGCAGCGGGCTGAAATTGTTGTCCGAGATCAGGCTCAGAACGGTATCGCCCGCATCCTGATGGACGGCGAGCCCCTCCATGTTGTCGATCTCATGGGAGGCCTCGCTCTCGAAGATGACCGCGCCGTCAATCTCCGCATCGGGCCGCAGCACGTCCGCGGCCACCCTGCGCAGGCGGACGCGAAATCCCCGGAACAGGGAGAATTGGCGCTCCAGCAGCAGCATCTCCCCTGACGGCAGAAATGCCAGGTCGCTGATGTCGTAATCATCCGAGCGGCGCACGGAGAACTCTCCCACACGGGATCCGGTGACGATAAAGCCACGGGTGGGCTTGTCGTGCTTGCGCGCCCGTTCGGCAATCGCCACGAGAGCACCCGCCAGGGGGGAGCGGGGCGGCGCGACGCCGATCGCCTCGAGGCCCTGGTTATTGGGAAGATCCTTGATGTGCTCCCGGATGTCTTCCGGCAGCTTCACAGGGCTCGCCTTTGCCGCAACCCCGTCCGCCCCCCAGTCGAAGCGCATGATCGCGTGCTTGCGTTCGACGCCCACATAGGCGACGCCGTTGGCGATGGTCAGACTTTCCGTATCGTAATAGCGGGTTTCCCCAAGGGGCTTGCCGCTCCAGGCGAGGAGAGGCGCGAGCTTGGCGTCCGACAGGCCGGAGAGACGGCCATCCGCCGTCTCGACCCGGGCCGTCAACCATTGCGCATTATCGGCGACGGACACCAGACGCTGCCCATTGGCGGAGCGCCACAGGCTCGAAAATCCCCCGAAGCGGCTTTCCGACGAGCGCAGATCCAGCCCACCGCGAAACAGGAGATCTCCGAACCGGCTTTGCCCCTGCTCCGTCACGGACAGATGATCGATAGGCCTGGCCGTCAGGTCGATGGGGAGAACATTCGCCGCGGCGCGAGGCCGCGCGAAGGTCCGCTCGGCCAGGATCGTCGCAGCAGCGGTTGCGCCGCCCCCGATCAGGAAAAGACGGCGACTCAACCTCATGACCGCTCCCTCACGGCGATCACGCGAAGGCCCGGCGAGGGGCGCGCATCTGGGAAGATGAGTTCTCCTCGAACAACTCCGCCAGTTTCTCGGTCATGACGCCCCCGAGTTCCTCCGCATCGACGATGGTCACGGCCCGTCGATAATAGCGTGTGACGTCGTGGCCGATGCCGATGGCGATCAGCTCCACGGGCGAGCGGGTTTCGATATCCTCGATGATATAGCGCAGGTGCCGCTCCAGATAGTTCCCCGGATTGACGGACAGGGTCGAGTCGTCGACCGGAGCGCCATCCGAGATCACCATGAGGATACGGCGCTGCTCCGGGCGTCCGAGCAGACGCTTATGGGCCCAATCCAAGGCCTCGCCGTCGATGTTCTCCTTCAGGAGGCCCTCGCGCATCATGAGCCCGAGATTCTTGCGGGCCCGCCGCCAGGGCGCGTCCGCGGACTTGTAGATGATGTGCCTCAGGTCATTGAGCCGTCCGGGATTGGCGGGCTTGCCGCTTTGCAGCCAAGCCTCGCGGGATTGACCGCCTTTCCAGGCCCGGGTGGTGAAGCCCAGGATCTCGACCTTGACGCCGCAGCGCTCCAGCGTCCGCGCCAGGATATCGGCGCAGGTGGCCGCGACCGTGATCGGCCTTCCGCGCATGGAGCCCGAATTGTCCAGCAAGAGGGTCACGACCGTGTCGCGAAAGTTGGTGTCCTGCTCCTGCTTGAAGGTCAGAGGCTGGAACGGATCCATGACGACCCGCGGCAGCCGGGCCGGATCGAGAGTGCCCTCCTCCAGATCGAACTCCCAAGCTCTGTTCTGCTGCGCCAGAAGGCGCCGCTGCAGACGGTTCGCGAGGCGTCCGACAACCCCCTGGAGATGAGCCAACTGCTTGTCGAGATAGGCCCGCAGCCGGGTGAGCTCATCCGAGTCGCAGAGCTCTTCCGCATGAATGACCTCGTCGAAGCGGGCCATAAAAGCCTTGTAGTCAGGCCCCCGCGCCTCGTTGTGGCGGGATGGTGGCCGCCAGGACTCGGACGCGTTCTCGGAATCCGCCTCGTCGGCCTCGTCAGGCAGCTCGCCTGAAGGGCCGTCGGCGTCTTCGGCGGCGCCTTCCTCCATCTCGTCGCTGGAATCTTCGCTGACCTCGGCCTCGGCCCGGTCGCCCTGAGCTTCCTGTTCGCTTTCGCCCTCGCCCTGCTGCTGCTCCTGCTCGGACTCGTTTTCCTCCTCGTTCTCCTCATCCTCGGAATCGAGGGCAGCCTCGTCGGCCATGTCGAGGGAGGACAGAAGATCCCGGATGCCGCGGGCAAAGTCCCGCTGGCTCTCGATGTTCTTGAGCAATCCGTCGAGGTTGCGGCCGGCGCGATCCTCGATGAAATCGCGCCACAGATCGACGAGCTTCGCGGCGGAGGCGGGGGGGCGCTGTCCCGTGAGCCGCTCGCGCACCAGAAGGGCGACGGCATCCTCGAGCGGCGCGTCGGCGCGGTCCGTTATCTCTTCGTATTTGCCGCCGCGATGATACCGGTCCTCCAGCATCGCGGTAATGTTCGAGGCGACCCCGGACATACGCCGCGATCCGATCGATTCGACACGGGCCTGCTCGACCGCGTCGAACACAGCGCGCGCCGCCTGGCCTTCGGGGGCCAGCTTCCGGTGGAGAGCGGTGTCATGGCACGCAAGCCGGAGAGCCATGGAGTCCGAATAGCCTCGCAGGATGGAGACATCCTGCTGGGTGAGCCGCCGGGGAGGCTCGGGGAGGCGAACCTTGTCGCCCATCATGGCCGGGCGGTCGGACGCGAAGGTGACCTCCAGGTCCTGCTTGCGCGCGATGGCCTTCATGCATCCGGCAATGGAGCGCTTCAACGGCTCCGCCGGCGCTTCCTTCTTTTCACCAGGCTTGCGGTTCGAGATGGACATGGACTTCCCTTGCTCGTCGTCCCGGCTCCAACCTTCACGAAGAGCCGGGATCGTCGGAACCAGCAGGCTCCTGTTCACTCCGGGCCGCGCCGCGAGGGCGCAGGTCCGAACCGACGGCGACAGCCTATGATAGCGCCACGTTCACGGCGCTTTCCGGCAGTTCCTTGCCGAAGGAGCGCTGATAGAATTCCGCCACCAGGGGACGCTCGAGTTCATCGCACTTGTTGAGGAAGGTCACCCGGAAGGCAAATCCCGTATCGCCGAAAATATCGGCATTCTCGGCCCAGGTGATCACCGTGCGCGGGCTCATGACGGTGGAGAGATCGCCATTCATGAAGGCGCTGCGAGTGAGATCGGCGACGCGCACCATCTTGTTGACGATGTCACGGCCCTCCGAATTCTCCTGATAATGCTTTGCCTTAGAGAGGACGATGTCCACTTCCTTGTCGTGCGGCAGGTAGTTCAGGGTCGTGACGATCGACCAGCGGTCCATCTGACCCTGGTTGATCTGCTGCGTGCCATGGTAGAGGCCCGAGGTATCCCCCAGGCCGACCGTGTTGGCCGTGGCAAAGAGACGAAAGGCCGGATGGGGACGGATCACGCGCTTCTGGTCGAGCAGCGTGAGCTTGCCGGACTGCTCCAGCACGCGCTGGATGACGAACATCACGTCAGGGCGGCCAGCGTCGTATTCGTCGAACACCAGCGCCACGTTGTTCTGCAATGCCCAGGGCAGGATGCCGTCCTGGAAGGCCGTGACCTGCTTGCCCTCCTGGAGGACGATCGCGTCCTTTCCGACCAAATCGATGCGGGAGACGTGGCTGTCCAGGTTCACGCGCACGCAAGGCCAATTGAGGCGGGCCGCCACCTGCTCGATGTGGGTCGACTTGCCCGTGCCGTGATAGCCGGTGATCATCACGCGCCGATTGCGCGCAAAGCCAGCCAGAATGGCCAGAGTCGTCTCCCGATCGAAAAGGTAGTCCGGATCGAGATCCGGCACATGCTCCTCACCTTGGGAAAAAGCCGGGACCTCCAGATCGGAGTCGATACCGAAGACCTGACGAACGGAAACCTTCATGTCCGGCAAGAGGGGCGTTGTTTCGGTTGTCGCCATTATCAAGGGCCTTTCGGTCGGAAATGATCAAATCGTCACATGGGTCATGGGTTACTTAACAATCATGACCACAGGGCGCAAACGAGTTCGTTGCATGCAAGGGCTGTGCCGGGCGGCTTTTCCTCAGCACATTCCGGCGCTTTTGAGCGTGTCATGCGCCTTGATGATATCGCGCAGCCGCTCTTCGAAGGACCGGTCGCCGCCATTGGCATCGGGATGGAAGCGCTTCACGAGCGCCTTGTACTGAGCCTTGATGGCCGGACCATCGGCATTCTCGTCAAGGCCCAGCACATCCAGAGCGCGCCGGACCGGGCCCGTGCGGCGGGGCGGCTTCGGCTCGGCGGGAGCGCGGCTTTTGCGCCCCTGGCGGAAATCCTCGCCGCGAAGAATTCCAAGGGGATCCACATAGGCCCATTCACGGTCCTGGCTGCTTTGGGCCTTGGAATTGACCCCCATGGCCCAGGTCGGCCGATGGCCGATCACCGCATCCTTCTGGTAGGCGGCCACGGCATTGTCCGACATGCCCGCAAAGTAATTGTAGGAGGCGTTATATTCCCGCACATGGTTGAGGCAGAACCGCCAGTACTGCCCTTCATGGTCCCGCCCTTTGGGCGCACGGTACTCGCCCAGCGCCTTGCAGCCGGGATGCTCGCAGGAAGGCCCTTCAGCCTCGCGCGGCTCCTCGCTGGTCGCCTTGATGCGGATGCGGTCGAAAAGAGGTGAGTTGAGATCCATGACACAGTGATTATGAGTGGCTTCCGTTCAGGAGCCAAGGCCTCGACGCTTTTCGCCGCAGACCCGTTCAAAAAAGGTTGACCAAGAAGCATGACCCTCACCGACTGGATCACGCAGGAATTGCGGGAGCACCTGCATCCGACAGACCTCGTCGTCACGGACGAATCGGAGCAGCATCACGGTCACGCCGGCTGGCGCGAAGGCGGTGAGACGCATTTCCGTCTTTATATCGTGTCGGAAGCGTTCACGGGCAAGTCCCGGGTGGACCGCCACAGGATCGTCAACACAGTGCTCAAGGAGGCCTTCGCCCGAGGGCTGCACGCCCTTGCCGTCGAAGCCCGCGCGCCGGGGGAACCTGATCCGCGCGCGAGCCGCAAGGCTTGAGGTTTGCCCCTTACTTGATCCGTTCCAGGATGCTGACGTAATTCGCGACGGCCGCGCCGCCCATGTTGAAGATGCCTCCCAGCACGGGATTCTTCACCTGGATTCCGCCAGCTTCGCCGCAGAGCTGCATGGCGGACAGGGCATGCATGGACACGCCGGTCGCGCCGATCGGGTGTCCCTTGGCCTTGAGGCCGCCGGAGGGATTGACCGGCAGCTTGCCGTCCCGGTGGGTCCAGCCTTCCTTCACGGCTATCGCCCCCTGCCCCGGAGGTGTCAGCCCCATGGCCTCGTACTCGATGAGCTCCGCGATGGTGAAGCAGTCATGGGTCTCGACGAAGGACAGATCGGAGAGCTCGATGCCGGCCTGATCGAGCGCACGACGCCAAGCTTCCGCGCAGCCTTCGAACTGGATGATGTCCCGCTTCGACATGGGCAGGAAGTCCTGGGCATGGGCCGTGGCCCGGAAAGCCACCGCTCGCTTCATACGAAGAGCCGTCTCCGTATCGGCGATCACGAGAGCCGCCGCCCCATCCGACACAAGCGAGCAATCGGTGCGCTTCAGCGGGCCCGCCACGAAAGGATTCTTCTCGCTTTCCGTCCGGCAGAACTCATAGCCGAGGTCCTTGCGCATCTGGGCATAGGGATTGTCGACGCCGTTCTTGTGATTCTTCGCGGCAATCAGCGCCAGCGCATCGGATTGGTCGCCGTGGCGCTGAAAGTAAACGCCGGCGATTTTTCCGAACACCCCGGCAAAGCCACCCGGAGTTCCCCCGTCCTCGGGCAGGTAGGACGCCTTGAGCAGAATGTTCCCGATCTCGGGACCCGGCGTTGTGGTCATCTGCTCGACACCGACCACGAGCACCGTCTTGGCGCGCTTCGCCTCGATCGTCTTGATGGCCTGATGCACGGCGGCGGAACCGGTCGCACAGGCGTTCTCGATCCGGGTGGCGGGCTTGAACCGGAACCGATCGCTTGCCTGAAACACCAGGGACGCCGTGAATTCCTGCGGGGAGAAGCCGCCGTTGAAATGGCCGAGCACGACCTCGTCCACATCCTCGGGGCCGATCCCGGCATGGTCGAGGGCCTCGTTCACGACGCGGACGATCAGGCTTTCCACGGTTTCGGTATCGTGCTTGCCGAACGGGGTATGAGCCCAGCCAACGATGCAGGCTGTCATAGGGCGGTCTCCTCAAGAATGGTTGTCCTGAGAATGGGCTCCATCCGCCCGGACGGCAAGATCGTTATCAGCAGGAGACCTATGCCTTGTACGCCCCCACACCGTCGCCCAGGTGCGCATTGTTCTCCTCGCGGATTCGCGCCGCCGCCTCGTCATAGAGGAACGGAAGGAAAGCGAAGCGACGCCCTTGCGTGACGCGGGATACGGCATGGAGAAGCGAGCAGGAGAAGACGACGGCTCCACCGACCGGCGCCTTGTATCCGCGGGGGCCATATTCGGGAAAGCTGACCTCGCCCCCCTCAAATGCGTCATTGAGGTTGATCGATACGGCAAAACGCCGATGGGCCGTCCCGCGGGTCGTATTGTCCCGATGGGCCCTGAAATGTCCGCCGTCCTCGGCCGCATAGCAGGACACGATATAGCGCTCCATGCGTGTCGGCCGGAAATAGTGAACTTTCGCGATCTCGGGGTTGATCCGGCGAATCACCCGCTCCTGCAGCTGCCGGATCAGCGCCTCATCCTCGATCGTGTAATCCTTGCGGCGTTTGTGATTGGGGTTGTGGATCGCGACGGTTTTCCCCTCGATCTCGCGCATGAACCCCGATTCTTCTCCCCCGTGGTCCTCATAAAGGCCGATCAGGCGACGACAAAGAGCAGGCTCGAGGACGTCCGGCACCACAAGTACCGGAGCCGGAATTTCGAACCCTGAGAAGAGGGGTACCGGCGGGAGAGCCTTCAGATAGGCCAAGATATCCTGACGGTCGCTTCCATCCGCTTTGAAGGGAAAGATGGCCCGGACGCGCAAGGTGGGGTTGAGCACCATCCAGAACCGGCGCAGGGGAACGGAGGACGAAGGCTGAGCATCATGAGGCATCGCCCCGAACAGCCGGCTGACCTGACCATCGTAGTCCCAGAAGTGACGAATTCCCGGCAGGTTCTCCTGCGCCCGCCCCTCGGACGCGTCGGTCGGATCCACGCTGACCCCGAAGAAGGCGATCCGATCGTCGTCGAATAGGGATCGAAGCGGACCTTCAACCGCCGCAAGAGCTTGGAGTCCGGCCTCGTCGGAGGCGGTTCCGTAGAAGCACAGGACGATGTAGCGGCCCGCCGCCGTGTCGAACGCGTATGCCGGATTGCTGGTCGAGCTCTGGCGGAACCATGGGACTGGATCCCCGACCTGGGGAGTATGAAAGTGATGGGGCGTGGCCGTGTCGGTCATCGAAAACACTCAATGTCTCGATGTATCGTTATTTCGTTTGAGTCCTGCTCGCAAGTCAGTGCTGAGAAACGAGAAGAAGTCCGACCCCGACCAAGATCAGCGCCATGCCGGCAAGCTCGCGCCGGGTGGTCACCTGAGACAGGAGCCGGTGAGCGACCGCCTGCGCCATGAGCACTTCCACGAGGGCAAGCGTTCGGACGTTCGCTGCTGTCGTCAACGCAAATCCGATGAACCAGAACTGCGAGGCCAAGGCGCCGAGAAAGCCCGCGCCGAGGGATGGCCGCCACGCCCTGAAGCTCGACATCAGCGCCTTCCTGTCGAAGATCCCCATCCAGGCCAAGAGAATCGCGGTCTGCGTGCCCAGCCCCCAAACCAGGGTGGTGGTCGACCGCATCACGGAGGACCCTTCCGGCAATGCCAGGATGGCGCCCCGAAAGCCGATGGCCGCAAGGGCGAAGAAGGCGCCGGAGGAGATGCCGTAGATAACGGGGCGGAGGCCCGAGGATGCCAGATCCGCCCCTCGCTTCAGCGACATGAGGACGACGCCCAGCGTCGCGATGACGATGGCGATGGCCATGCCGGGAGTCAGAGGATCGCCAAGGATGATCAGGCCGAACAAAGCGACCTGGACCGGCTCGGTCTTGGTGTAGGCGGTGACAACAGACAGCGAGCGCTCCCGCATGGCCGAAAGCATCAGGGCCGTGGCGAGAATCTGGGTGGTGGCGCCGCCCAGCACATAGGCAAGGAATCCGGCGTTCGGTAGCGGCACCGGCTCCCCAAGGACAAGGCGAACGAGCCCCAGGGCCAGGAGGGCGAAGGGAAAACCGTAAAGGAACCGGACCTGGGTGGCCCCGACGGTTCCGATGGTCTTGGTAAGTTGGCGCTGGGTCGCATTACGGCCGGTTTGGGCCGCGGCCGCGGCGAGGGTCGCGGGAATCCAGAGGAGAGAAACGGTCATGTCGATCTTGAATCCGCGCGGCTCTTGCCATGCTCTTGCCACGGAATCCCTTAGAAAGGGTGGAGAGAAAAGGACTAATTGCCGGGCGGCCTAGCCAAAGCCGGGCTTCAGGCCTAAAAATAGTCCTCAATAATCATGTTTGGCACAACTCCCTTCTCGCGTCAGTTTCTCGGTGTTCGTTTTCTTCTGGAGCCGTTGCGTATGAACGTCAGCCGTGTTCTCCGTACGACAGCCCTTGCCATTGCGACATGTGTGAGCGGATCGGCCTTGGCGGGCGGCCCCGCCCTTGTCGTCGATGCCGACACGGGGCGCGTTCTTCATGCCGAGCGCGCGACCGATCCGTGGTTTCCGGCTTCGATCACCAAACTGATGACCACCTATGTGGCGCTTGACGCCGTTCGGTCCGGCCATGTGAAGATGGACACGCTGCTGACTGTCTCGGCGGATGCCGCAGCCCTTCCGCCGTCGAAGATGGGGTTCAAGCCCGGAACCCAGATCCGCCTCGACAACGCCCTGAAGATCATCATGGTCAAGTCGGCGAACGATATCGCCGCGACCATTGCGGAAAATCTGGGCGGATCCATCGAGAATTTTGCGGAACTCATGAACCAGAAGGCGCAGGCGCTCGGCATGCACGAGAGCCGTTTCGCCAATCCTCACGGGCTGCCCGACGAGCGGAACCAGACCTCGGCACGGGATATGGCGATCCTCGCGCGAGCCTTGTTTAACCAATTTCCCGAGTATCAGGGCCTGTTCGATATCGGTGCCATCCAGTACGGCCGCCGGATCATGCGCAATACGAACGGCCTCATCGGCCGGTATCCCGGCGCCGATGGCATGAAGACCGGTTTCATCTGCTCGGCCGGATTCAATGTGGTGGCGAGCGCCACCCGGAACGGCCGGCACTTGATCACCGTCATTCTCGGTGCACCTTCCGCCAACGAGCGGACCATGAAAGCCGCCGAGCTGTTCGATCGCGGTTTCAACAGTATGGCCGGCTCTTCCAATCCGACCCTGGCGGCTCTTCCGGCTGCCTCGACCCAGTCGCCCCCGGATATGCGCTCCGTGATCTGCGACCGCCGTGGCCCGATGCCGGGCGAAGAAGACAGCCAGACCACCATCGCCAATGGCGAGAATACGGGCGTTCCGAATTTCTTCTCGTCGGGTGTGATGGCTTTTGCCGGCGCGACACAGCCGACCCGGACGTCTCTCGGACCCCGCTCCGCCGTTCAACCGGAGCGGATCTGGATCGGCCTCAATCCTCCCTCTGAGGCGGAATTGGCTGCTCAGGCCGCGCAGGAAGATGCAGCGGACAAGGCCAAGAAAGCCACGAAGAAGACCGCCAAGAAGAACGGTGGATCGAAGACCGCGAAAGAGAAGAATAGCCAGGACACGGATACAGATACCGCTGCCGTTTCTCCGAAGGAAACGGCGAAGGACAAGGCGCGTGAGAGCATCAGCGTCAAGCCGGTGAGCGACCAAAAAAGCAAAGCGAAGCCTGCAAAAGGCAAGGACCAGGCGGCTGCGGAGACATCCGCAAAAGCAAAGAACTCCAAGAACTGACCGATCCCACGGTCACATGAGCCACAGCCGCTGCGAACCTGGTTCGCAGCGGCTTTTTTCTTTGAGGGCCGGCGCCTCGCGTCTGTGAGAAGAGTCCTTGCAATCCCGCACGAAGCAGGCGAACGGTATCGTCGAACCGTGATCGCCCCATGACTCCTCTCTCTTCCGCCAGTGGGCTTCTCCTCGCCCTCGGCTCGGCCGGCCTGTATGGCCTCAACATTGTCTATGCCCGTGTCGCCGCTCTGGAAGGGGTCTCGGGCCCGGCCGTCGTGGTTTATCGGGTGCTGCTCATGCTCGCCCTGGTTGGAGCGACGGCATTCCTGATGAGGCGGTCCTTGGCCATTGCGCGGGATGAACGCCTGACCATGGGCGTCTTAGGGATCTCCACCGCTCTCGTGGGGCTCTGTTATGTTTCTTGCGTGACGTTTATTCCCGTCACCGTTGCGGCAGTGTTGTTCTACGCCTACCCGACCTTCATCGTCCTGGCCTCTCCGTTCGTGGAAGGCACGAAGCTGACACCCGACCTCATCGGCGTCGTCATCGTCGCCCTTATCGGGATTTCCTTGGTAGTGGGTCCGGCCTTCGGAGATCTGGACTGGCGTGGGCTCGTGCTGGCCCTCGGGGCAGCGGCCGCCACGGCGACCCAGTTCTTCGCCGCAGCCCGCTGCCGCAAGACGACCCTGCCGGCGAAAATGTTCTGGATTCACGTGATCGTGCTGCCGACCGCAATCCTCGTCGGTTTTGCAACCGGGCAACTGACGTCACCGGCGGCCTTGACGCTGGCCCCCTTCGCCGTGGCGATGACAGTCGGCGGCTATGTTCTGGGTTTTTTGCTGCAGATCGTTGCCCTCGGGCGCATCTCGGCCGTTGCGGCAGGCATCGTCTACTGTGTCGAGCCCGTTGTCTCGACGGTGACGTCCACCCTTGTCCTCGGAGAGAGGGTCGGCCCGTTGCAGGCACTTGGAGGCGCTCTGGTGCTCGGAGCCATCGTCACCAATATTCTGCTGGAGCGGTCACGCACCGCGCCTGTCGTACCCACGGACTGATGTCATGACGGATCTCAACGCCGCTCGCCCCCTGCCGCCGATTCCCCTGACGGTCCTTACGGGCTTTCTCGGTTCAGGCAAGACGACCCTCCTGAACCGGCTCCTTCAGCATGAGGCGCTGCGGGATAGCGTCGTCATCATCAACGAGTTCGGCGAGATCGGCCTCGATCACCTCCTGGTCGAGAAGATCGACGACAACATGGTTCTCCTCTCCGCGGGCTGTCTGTGCTGCACGGTTCGCGGAGACCTCATCGCGACGCTCGAGGATCTGCTGCGCAAGCGCGACAACAACAGGATTGCCCCCTTTCAGCGCGTGATCATCGAGACAACGGGCTTGGCCGACCCTGCGCCAATTCTCCACGCGGTTCTTTATCACCCTTATCTGTCAATGCGTTACGGGGTCGAGGGCGTCGTCACGGTGATCGATGCCGTCAATGGCGCCGCCACTCTCGACAGGCACGTGGAAGCCGTCAAGCAAGCCGCCGTTGCAGAACGGCTCGTCATCAGCAAAGCCGATCTGGTGCAGGATCAAGGCATGCTGGATCGGCTTCGGGAGCGCCTTCGTCACCTCAATCCCGGCGCGTCGATTCTCCCTGCGGACGCTCCGGCCGAAGCCATCATCGCCGGAGGCTTGTTCGACCTGCAGGGCAAGATCGCCGATGTCGGCGAATGGTTGCAGACGGAGGCCGTGGAAGACGCCGAACGGCGCAGTCACGGTCATCAGCATGCTCATCATCACCATGACGCGAGCCACGACGGGCATAAACAGACCCACGGTCATCATGCCCACCACCACGACGTCAATCGGCACGACGAACGCATTCGGGCCTTTAGTCTGGTCAGCGATCAGCCGATCCGGCAAGGCACGCTCGACATGTTCCTCGATCTGCTTCGCTCAACGCAGGGAGCAAAGCTTCTGCGGGTGAAAGGTCTTGTTGGCTTAGCGGAGGATCCCGAGCATCCTGTCGTCATTCACGGTGTGCAACATGTGATCCATGTGCCGGCCGTGCTTCCCCGCTGGCCAAGCGACGACCGTCGAAGCAGGATCGTCTTCATCGTCGATGATTTGGAAAAGAGCGCCGTTGAAGCTTTGTGGAACGCCTTCCTCGGAAAACCCCAGATCGACCAGCCGGATGCGACGGCCCTCGCCGATAATCCGCTGTCGCTGAGGCGATAGGGCTCAGCGTTCGATCTTACGCTGATCGGCTGGAGGCAGGAAAGCGTCCGTAAAGACGGTCTCCGACTTGGGCTTTTCTTTATATTCCAAACTCGAGGAGATTTGATCGAGCGCTCTTACGAAGCGTTCCTGATCGATTCCGCCGACTCCGTGTTCCCGAACCCATGGGGTGAGGATGTTCTGTTCGAGGGCCATGCGAAGACGGTCGAGCTCCACATCCTTTTTGGCCAGGTCGTTGCGCGCCAGAACCGCATCGACGGCATTCGACGGATCTTTCGCCGCATCCTGCAATCCGCGCACGACGGCACGCAGCAGCCCCCTCACGGCATCGGGGTTCTCCTGAGCGAATTTCTTCGAAACGAGAATTGCGCTGCCATAAGCATCCAAGCCATGGTCGCTCATGAGGATCGTCACGATGTCCTCTGTCGGAACGCCTCGCGACTTGAGATTGATGAAGGAGGTTGTTGAAAGACCGAACACGGCATCGACTTCGCCCTGGGCAAGCATCGGCTCACGAACCGGGAGGCCCACGTTCTCGAACTTCATGCTCGAGTCGTCGATCTTGTTCACCGCCCTGAAGACAGGCCACATGGCGTAGGCGACGTCAGCCTGAGGTGCGCCGAAGGTTTTGCCTTGCAGACTTGAGAGATCCGTCGAAAGACCCCGGCTTTTGCGGCCGACAATGGCGAAGGCAGGCCGGTCATGAAGCATCATCACGGCGATCGCGTCCGCATCCGGTTTATCGTTCTGCAGGCGGACCAGACCATTCACATCCGCGATTCCGGCCTCGACAGCACCGGAAGCGATCCGCATCAGCGCTTCGCGCGACCCGGCCGCAGGCTCGATCGTCACGTCCAGCCCCTCGGCTTTGAAATACCCCTTCTCCTGGGCAACGGCGAAAGGTGCTGCCGTTCCCTCCCAGCGCCCATCGAGGCTGAAGCGCACGGCCGTTTGAGCCTGACCCTCAACCGAGGCGAGCAGCACGGCCATTCCGGAGAGAAGCGCTGCCGTGACTTGCCTCATCTTCGCGGACGGGATCCGTAACATTTCAGGTCTTCCTCCGGTCTTGCGGTTTTGCAGCAGAGCCTGGGGCCTTCGAGGCGCTCTCGCTCCAGCAATTTCTTTTAACGATTGCCTGATCATGCAAGCAGATCGGCTTATGGCGTCAAGCACTTCAGCGCTCTTTGGTTTCATATCCGATCATTTGCCGGGCCTTGATCCGGCGGAAGAGACTTCCCACCTATGGTGCGTCGGTGACCGGGCCCCTCTGGCGAGTGCGCGACGCGCTCGTGATGTCGGAACCGATAGGTTCAATACACGGGTTCGGTCATGCTTGAAGTCCTCCTTATCAGCTGGCTCGGCACGCCTCTTTGGCTGTGGCTTGCCTTCCTTGGCATTGTTGTTTTGCTCCTCGTGCTCGATCTGGGCGTGCTCCACCGCACGAACCGGGAAATCGGCGTGCGCGAGAGCCTGCTCATGAGCGCCTTCTATATCGCGCTCGGGCTCCTGTTCGGTGGCTTCGTCTGGTGGTATCTCGGGCCGGAGCCCGGCTTGAACTACCTGACGGGTTTCGCGGTGGAGAAAGCTCTGGCGATGGACAATGTGTTTGTCATCGCCATGATCTTCGGCTTCTTTGCCGTGCCGCGGCTTTACCAGCATCGGGTGCTCTTCTGGGGCATCCTCGGCGTTATCGTGCTGCGCGCCATCATGATCGGTTTCGGCGCCGCCGTGATCTCACAGTTCTCCTGGGTTCTTTACCTCTTCGCCCTGTTCCTGATCGCAACCGGCGTGAAGATGCTGATCTTCTCGGACACGGACTATGACATCGCGCGAAATCCGGTCCTGCGGTTCATGCGCAGACGGTTCAACGTCACGGACGAGCATCACGATGAACACTTCTTCGTGAGGAAGCCTCATCCGGTCAGCGGCAAGCTCGCCTGGTTCATGACGCCGCTGTTCCTGGCGCTCGTTCTGATCGAAATCGCCGACATCGTGTTCGCGGTCGACTCGGTGCCGGCCATCTTCGCCATCACCACCGATCCCTTTATCGTCTACACGTCGAACATCTTTGCCATTCTGGGCTTGCGGGCGCTTTACTTCGCACTGGCCGCCATGGTGCATCGCTTCCACTACCTGAAATACGCGCTGGCTTTCGTGCTGATCTTCATCGGCGCCAAGATTTTCCTTGCGGACGCCTTTGGCCTTGAGAAAATCCCGGCCGTCATCTCGCTCGGGATTACCTTCGGCATCCTGTCCCTTGGCGTTCTCTGGAGCCTCTGGAAAACCCGGAACGATCCGCCGGCCGTTGGGGGAAGCGCATAGCAAGGAGCGCGAGCCGGGACATGGTCTCACGCGAGTGAGCCCATCAAACGGGCAGCAATCCGTCGCTTTTGACTTCTTCCATCACCGCGTAGGTGCGGGTTTCCTTCACACCTGGGAGGGCCAAGAGGATTTCTCCCAGGAAGTGGCGATAAGCGGCCATGTCGGCAACGCGTGTCTTCACAAGATAGTCGAAGCCCCCGGCCACCATATGACACTCTAGAACTTCGGGGGCCCGGCGAACCGCTGCGGCGAATTTTTCAAAGACATCCGGAGTCGTCTTATCGAGAGAGACCTCGACGAAGACCAGCAGCTCGAGCCCAAGCCGATGCGGGTCGAGCCGCGCTCCGAACCCGGCGATGTAGCCGTCCCGCTGGAGGCGCTTCATACGCTCGCTCGTCGAAGTCGGCGAAAGACCAATCTTTTCCGCAAGCTCGACGGTCGCGATGCGGCCATCATCCTGCAGGTACTTCAAGATCTTTCGATCGATACGATCAATGTCCGTCATTTTCACGCCGAATGCTGCCTATTGCCGCATATTATAAGGCTCAACTTTCTAAATTGCTATCGAACCACGGCGCGGCGCCTCCTATGATCCGCCGTCTTCAGGGAGAACGCCATGACCCAAGCCTCAATCGCCCCTCTGCCTTTCAATCCACCCTACGCGGAGGATGACAAGGCGGTCGCCACCCGTCTCCTGGCGGATGCCCGGCTTGCACCGGAGCGCGAACGGCAGATCGATCGGAGGGCAACGCGCCTGATCGAGGCGATCCGCGCGAAGGGTGGTGGCCTCGGCGGCGTCGAGGAGATGCTGCGGGAATATGCGTTGTCCACGAAGGAGGGCCTCGCCCTGATGGTTCTCGCGGAGGCCCTGCTGCGGGTTCCCGATGCGGCAACGGCCGACCGGCTCATCGAGGACAAGCTTGGTCAGGCGGATTTCGCCGGTCATGAGGCAAAGTCGGACGCCTTTCTCGTTTCGGCTTCTGCCTGGGCGCTCGGAATCACGGCACGCATTATTCAGCCAGGAGAAACGCCGGAGGGCATCCTGCGTCAATTGACGAAACGTCTCGGGCTTCCAGCCGTCCGGACGGCGACCCGGCAGGCCATGCGGGTCATGGGCAGCCACTTCGTTCTTGGACAGACGATTGACGAAGCCTTGAAACGTGCCAGCTCCAGCAAGGGCAGGCTTTATCGCTATTCCTTCGACATGCTCGGCGAAGGCGCTCGCACGGCGGAGGATGCACGGCGGTATTTCGAGTCGTATGCGTCAGCCATCGAGGCGATCGGGCGTTCCGCCGGCAACGAGCCCCTGCCTAACCGGCCCGGCATCTCCGTGAAGCTCTCCGCCCTGCATCCTCGCTATGAGGCGACAAGCCGCGAGCGCGTCATGCGCGAACTCGTCCCTCTCGTGGTTGAGCTCGCCCAGAAAGCGAAATCCTATGAGCTCAACTTCACGGTCGACGCGGAGGAGGCGGACCGGCTCGAACTCTCGCTGGAAGTGATCGAGGCGGTTCTTGCCGATTCTTCCCTTGCGGGATGGAGCGGATTTGGGCTTGCGATCCAGGGATACCAGAAGCGTGCCGGGGCCGTTATCGACGCCATTGCGGCGATGGCCGAACGCCACGACCGGAGACTGATGGTACGCCTCGTCAAAGGCGCGTACTGGGACACGGAGGTGAAACGGGCGCAGGAGCGTGGCCTGGACGACTACCCTGTCTTCACCCGCAAGGCGATGACCGATCTCAATTACATAGCTTGTGCCGAAAAGCTCTTGCAGCTGCGGCCTCGCATCTATCCTCAGTTCGCGACGCATAATGCGTTGACAGTGGCGTCGATCATCGAACGGGCGGGTGGAAGGGACGGTTATGAGTTCCAGCGTCTTCACGGCATGGGAGAAGCGCTCTACGCGCGGCTTCTCGAGGATGAGCCCGGCCTCGCCTGCAGAACCTATGCGCCGGTCGGTGGCCACCGCGACCTTCTCGCCTATCTCGTTCGCCGCCTTCTGGAGAATGGAGCAAACTCCTCCTTCGTGTCCGTCGCGGCCGACGAGAACATTCCGGTTGAGGCGCTGCTGAAGCGCCCGGCGGACATCATCGTTTCGCCCGACAAGGCACGGCATCCGAAGCTTCCTCTGCCTCGTGATCTTTACGGTCCCGGTCGTGCCAATTCGAAAGGTGTCGAATTCGGCCATCGCGCTTCCCTGGACAGGCTCCTCGCGGAAATCGCCAAGGATGCTCGGACGTCCTTTGCGGCGGCGCCGATTATCGACGGACAGGTTGGCGGCGGAGAGAAACGGCCTGTCGTCAGTCCGATCGACGGCAAGACTGTTGTGGGAGAGGTCGCAGAGGCTTCGACCGAAGCCGCCGATAGAGCCATGACGGCTGCCGCCGCAGGCTTTGCATCCTGGAGCCGCACCAGTGCCGATATGCGTGCAAAAGCACTGATGCGCGCGGCCGATCTGCTTGAGGAGAGGCGAGGCGCGCTGTTGCATCTGCTCCAAGTCGAGGCCGGAAAGACCCTCGACGATGCGCTCTCGGAAGTCCGGGAAGCGGTCGATTTCTGCCGCTATTATGCAGTCCAGGGACAGGATCTCTTCGGCACTGGGGAAGGAATGCCGGGCCCCACGGGCGAGAGCAATGTGCTGCGCCTTCGCGGACGTGGCGTCTTCGTGGCGATTTCTCCCTGGAATTTCCCGCTCGCGATTTTCCTCGGCCAGGTAACCGCCGCCTTGATGGCAGGTAATGCCGTGGTGGCGAAACCCGCCGAGCAAACTCCCCTTATTGCCGGCATCGCGGTGCGGATCCTACATGAGGCCGGCACTCCCGTCTCCGCCCTACATCTCGTTCCCGGCGACGGACGCGTCGGGGCCCGGCTCGTGGAGCATCGACAGGTCGCAGGTGTCGTTTTCACCGGCTCGACCGATGTTGCTCGCATTATCAACCGGTCCCTCGCCGCCAAGGATGGCCCTATCGTTCCTCTGATCGCGGAGACAGGTGGCATCAACGCCATGATCGTCGATGCGACGGCTCTTCCGGAGCAGGTCGCGGACGACGTTGTCATGTCGGCCTTCCGCTCGGCTGGTCAGCGATGCTCGGCACTTCGCCTACTGTTCGTGCAGGAGGATGTGGCGAACAAGATGGTGGAAATGATCGCCGGAAGCGCGCGTGAATTGAAGGTCGGCGACCCCCGCGATGTTTCAACTCACATTGGTCCTGTGATCGACCAGGAGGCGAAAGACCGCCTTGATGCTCATGTTGCGGCGATGTCCCGCTCTGCGAAAGTTCGGTATGCGGGCGCAGCGGCCGGCGACGGAACCTACGTGGCTCCCCATATCTTCGAGCTCGACCGGCCTGAGGCCTTGGCCGAGGAGGTCTTCGGTCCAATCCTGCATGTCGTCCGCTATCGTTCGGGGCGTCTGGAGGACACGCTGCGAGCCATCGATGCGACAGGATACGGTTTGACCCTCGGTGTCCACTCGCGGATCGACGCGACCGTGAGCCGTGTCGTGGATCGACTGTCCGTCGGGAACGTCTATGTCAACCGCAACATGATTGGCGCGGTCGTCGGAGTTCAGCCCTTTGGTGGTCATGGGCTATCCGGAACGGGGCCAAAGGCGGGCGGACCGCATTATCTTCTGCGCTTTGCGACCGAGCAGACGGTCACGATCAACACCGCGGCCGCGGGTGGAAACGCCAATCTGATCGCGATGGGTGAATGACGGATGTGACCGGGGAGATGGATCTGAGGCATCTGGTAGCCACAATGACGCCGGAATTGCAGCCCGGCCGCTTTGTGTTTGCCACCGTCTCTGATCCTCACCCTGAGGTGTGGCGCCATGCTCTCATGACGTTCCGGGAGTCGGAAGGATTGACGGCGATCGTTGACGAGACGATCTCGGAGCGGTTGCGATTGACGACCACCTTCCGCTGCCGGTGCATCACGCTTTCCGTTCATTCGTCCTTGGATGCGGTCGGTTTTCTAGCCGTCGTGACGCGTGCTCTGGCGAGAGCGGGAATCGGCGTCAACCCGGTTTCCGCCTGTTTTCACGATCACTTGTTCGTTGCGGACGACAAGGCCGAGGCGGCCTTGTCGGTACTGCAGGGGCTTGCGGATTCAGGCAGCGATGGGGAGTCGCTGGAGTGCCTGTGGCCACCCGTCCCGTAGCGCTTACCTTGCGCTGAAGGGGAATTGGCGCAGTCGATCCCACGGCCCGCCGAGATACTTCCAGAGATTCAAGCCTGTGGCGGTGGCGGTGAAGGGCTGAAAATCGGCGGAGAGGTGTGCGAGCAGGTCTTTGGCAGTGTCCGGATCGACTTTGTTTTGAATGGTGATATGCGGCCGATGCCTTTGCCGATCTTGGGGCTGAAGCCAGGCGGCCCATCGGTGCGCGAGATATCCGCGGAGCCCGTCGAGTTCCGTTGAGGTCAGCTGATAGGCCACACCGCGCCCAAGGGATCGAAGGCCGGTGACGTCGAGGGAAAACGGCGCTTGGTTCTCGACCAGGTCCGCCAGGTCCCGTGAGATGGATCCGGTGTGATCCGCTGGGAGGCGGTGGAACAGCGTAAGATGGGCGGGGATGAAATTCCGATGCGCGGGGAAGTGGCGCTTGCGCTGGCTTTCGAAGAATGCGGAAGAGCGCTCGTCCAAGGCGAGCGTCAGGATCAGGGGCGCGTCCGATTCCACAATCAACAAAAAAACCCGGCCTGGAGCCGGGTTCCTGCGCTTAGTAGTTGAGGGCGGCCTTTGCTTCCCGGAGCTGTGCAACCGCCGCTTCGGCGGTGTGCTTCATCGTCAGGTCGTTGGTTGCGTCATATTGCATTTCGGCCTGGAGGATCTCTTGGTCGAGAATCTCCTGCGTCAACTCTTCGGCAGGCAGGGCGCGCTCGGCCAAAACCGTGAGCCCGGTCTGGCTGACGTCCGCAAAACCGCCGCGGATCAGGATGCGCTTACCGTTGCCGGGAGTGTCCGTCACCACGAGGAAACCTGTCTTGAGGGAGGTCATCATCGGCGCGTGGCCTGCCAGGACGGTCATGTCGCCTTCGGTTGCAGGCAACACAACGGCATCGACGGCGCCGGAAAACAGCACACGCTCGGGAGAGACGAGTTCGAAGGTGAAAGTCGCCATGTCTGCCCCTCGTCATCCGGCCGCAGCACGCGGAATTCCGGGAACGCTCTGGTAGTGAATGGTGGATGTCGCCCGGGCCGCGTGGACCGCAGCCCGGGCGCTGTAACGGTAACTTATGCCGCTTCGGCGGCGAGGCGCTGGGCCTTCTCGATGGCTTCGTCGATCGTGCCGACCATGTAGAACGCCGCCTCGGGGAGGTGGTCGTAGTCGCCGTTCACGAGGCCTTTGAAGCCCTTGATCGTGTCTTCAAGGGACACGAGCTTGCCGGGTGAGCCGGTGAAGACTTCCGCGACGTGGAAGGGCTGCGACAGGAAACGCTCGATCTTGCGGGCGCGGGCCACGGTGAGCTTGTCCTCTTCGGAAAGCTCGTCCATGCCCAGGATCGCGATGATGTCCTGAAGCGACTTGTAGCGCTGGAGAACCTGCTGGACCTGACGCGCCACGCTGTAGTGCTCCTCGCCGACGATGGCGGCCGAGAGCATACGCGAGGTCGAGTCGAGCGGGTCCACGGCCGGATAGATGCCCTTTTCGGCGATCGAACGCGACAGAACGGTCGTGGCGTCGAGGTGGGCGAAGGAGGTCGCGGGGGCCGGATCGGTCAGGTCGTCGGCGGGCACGTAGATGGCCTGCACCGAGGTGATCGAGCCCTTGGTGGTGGTGGTGATGCGCTCCTGGAGAGCACCCATGTCGGTGGCGAGCGTCGGCTGATAGCCCACCGCCGAAGGAATACGGCCGAGAAGCGCCGACACCTCGGAGCCCGCCTGGGTGAAGCGGAAGATGTTGTCCACGAAGAACAGCACGTCCTGGCCCTGGTCGCGGAAGTTCTCGGCGACGGTCAGGCCGGTGAGGGCGACGCGGGCGCGGGCTCCCGGAGGCTCGTTCATCTGGCCGTAGACGAGGGCGCACTTGGAGCCGGCAGCGGATCCGGCTTCGCGGGGATCCACGTTCACCTTCGACTCGATCATCTCGTGATAAAGGTCGTTGCCTTCACGGGTGCGCTCGCCGACGCCCGCGAACACGGAATAGCCGCCGTGTGCCTTCGCGACGTTGTTGATCAGCTCCATGATGAGCACGGTCTTGCCGACGCCTGCGCCGCCGAAGAGGCCGATCTTGCCGCCCTTGGCGTAGGGAGCCAGGAGGTCGACGACCTTGATGCCGGTGACGAGGATCTGCGCTTCCGTGGCCTGTTCGGCGTAGGAAGGCGCGGGCTGGTGGATGGCGCGGGAACCTTCACCAACGATCGGTCCGGCTTCGTCCACGGGCTCGCCGATCACGTTCATGATACGGCCGAGGGTCGCAGCGCCCACCGGCACCGAGATCGGAGCGCCGGTATCGACGACCGGCTGGCCGCGAACGAGGCCTTCGGAGGTGTCCATAGCAATGCAACGGACGGTGCTTTCACCGAGCTGCTGCGCCACCTCGAGGACGAGACGGTTGCCCTGGTTTTCGGTTTCGAGGGCATTCAGAATTTCCGGCAGGTGACCGTCGAACTGCACGTCGACGACGGCGCCGATGACCTGCGTGATCTGGCCGGTCGGCTTGCCGGCGGTGTTGGCGGTATTGGCCATGATTGGCTCCTCTCGGATGTCGTCAGAGCGCCTCGGCGCCCGAAATGATTTCGATCAGTTCCTTGGTGATCATTGCCTGGCGCGACCTGTTGTAGGTCATCGTCTGCTTCTTGATCATCTCGCCCGCGTTGCGGGTTGCGTTGTCCATGGCGCTCATCCGGGCACCTTGCTCGGAAGCGGCATTTTCCAGAAGCGCGCGGAAGATCTGAACGGTCAGATTGCGCGGCAGGAGCGTCGTCAGGATCTCGCCTTCATCGGGCTCGTAATCGTAGACGGCGTCCGTGGAGCTCGCCCCGGCTTCGATCTGGGCCGGGATGATCTGCTGTGCCGTAGGGACCTGAGCGATCACCGAGCGGAACTGCGAGTAGAACAATGTCGCCACGTCAAACTCGCCCTGATCGAACAGGCCGAGCACCTTCTGGGCGATCTGCTCGCCATGCTCGAAGCCGATCTGACGAACGGAACGCAGGTCGATCAGGTCGATGATCTGCTGGGCGAACTGACGACGCAGAATGTCGTAGCCCTTCTTGCCGACGCAGATGATCTTGACCGTCTTCCCTTCCGCCATGAGCCGATTGGCGTGATCACGCGCCAATCGGGCGATGGAGGAGTTGAACGCGCCGCAAAGGCCACGCTCGGCGGTGCAGACGATCAGGAGATGGACGCGATCGGAGCCGGTTCCGGCCAGAAGGCGCGGCGTCTCGGGCCCAACGGTAATGCCGGACGCAAGATTGCCGAGAACCACGGACATGCGCTCCGCGTAGGGGCGTGCGGCCTCCGCCGCGCTCTGCGCACGGCGGAGCTTGGCGGCGGCCACCATCTGCATGGCCTTGGTGATCTTCTGCGTCGCCTTCACGGAGGCGATGCGGTTACGAAGGTCTTTCAAGCTCGGCATCGAGCAGCCCTATCCTCTCCGGAGATCCTGTCGAACTTACGAGAACGACTTGGCGAAGGCCTGGACGACGTCCTTAAGCTTCGCTTCGGTGTCGCTCGACAGGTCCCTGCTGGCGCGGATCGATTCCAGGATGTCAGCATGCTTGCTGCGCAGCGTTCCCAGCAGACCGTCCTCGAAAGCCCGGACGCGGTTCAGCGGCAGGGCGTCGAGATAACCGTTCACGCCGGCGTAGATCACCGCCACCTGTTCTTCCATCTTCAGCGGCGAGAACTGCGGCTGCTTCAGGAGTTCGGTGAGGCGCGAGCCGCGGTTCAGGAGACGCTGGGTCGTGGCATCGAGGTCGGAGCCGAACTGCGCGAAGGCCGCCATTTCGCGGTACTGCGCCAGCTCGCCCTTGATCTTGCCGGCGACCTTCTTCATCGCCTTCGTCTGGGCCGAGGAACCGACGCGCGACACGGACAGACCGACGTTCACGGCAGGGCGGATACCCTGATAGAACAGATCCGTCTCGAGGAAGATCTGACCGTCCGTGATCGAGATCACGTTCGTCGGAATGTAGGCCGACACGTCGTTGGCCTGGGTCTCGATGACCGGCAGAGCCGTCAGCGAACCAGCACCCTGGGAGTCGTTGAGCTTCGCAGCGCGCTCCAGCAGACGGGAGTGGAGATAGAACACGTCGCCCGGATAAGCCTCGCGGCCCGGCGGGCGACGGAGCAGAAGGGACATCTGGCGGTACGCGACGGCCTGCTTGGACAGGTCGTCATAGGTGATCACCGCATGCATGCCGTTGTCACGGAAGAACTCGCCCATGGCGCAGCCGGCGAAAGGCGCCAGGAACTGCATCGGGGCCGGATCGGACGCGGTCGCCGCGACCACGATGGAATATTCCAGCGCGCCGTTCTCTTCCAGAACCTTCACGAACTGGGCGACGGTCGAGCGCTTCTGGCCGATCGCGACGTATACGCAGTACAGCTTCTGCGACTCGTCATTGCCCTGGTTGAGAGGCTTCTGGTTCAGGATCGTATCGAGGGCGATAGCGGTCTTGCCCGTCTGACGGTCGCCGATGATGAGCTCGCGCTGACCGCGACCGACGGGGATAAGGGCGTCGATGGCCTTGAGGCCCGTCGCCATCGGCTCGTGCACCGACTTGCGCGGAATGATGCCGGGAGCCTTCACGTCCACCCGGCGGCGCTCGGTCGCCTGGATCGGCCCCTTGCCGTCGATCGGGTTGCCGAGAGCATCGACAACGCGGCCCAGCAGGCCCTTGCCGACCGGCACGTCCACGATGGCGCCGGTGCGCTTCACGGTCTGGCCCTCGGCGATCTCGCGGTCGGAACCGAAGATCACGACGCCGACGTTGTCGGTTTCGAGATTGAGGGCCATGCCACGCACGCCGCTCTCGAATTCGACCATTTCGCCGGCCTGAACCTTGTCGAGACCATAGCAGCGGGCGATACCGTCACCGACGGACAGGACCTGACCGACTTCGGTAACTTCCGCTTCAGTGCCGAAGTTCTTGATCTGCTCTTTGAGGATCGCGGAGATCTCAGCGGCTCGAATGTCCATCAGCGGACCTCTTTCATCGCTAGACGAATGGAATTGAGTTTGGTGCGCACCGAGGCATCCACCATGCGGGAGCCGATCTTGACGATCAGTCCGCCGATGAGGCTCGGGTCGATTTTGACGTCGAGGGCAACGTCAGCCTTGGCGACGTCGCGCAGCGCCGCCTTGATATCGTTCATTACCTTGTCGGAAGGCGTCTCGGCCAAAGTCACCTGAGCCCGGACGATTCCCTTGGCATCAGCCACAAGGTCCCCATAGGCACGGATCATGTCCGGCAGGGCGAAGAGTCGCCGCTTGGCGGCAACGAGGCGAATAAAGTTTCCCGCAAGGCCGGACATGCCGGCCTTATCGAGAATGGCGCCGATGGCCCCGGCCTGCTCTTCTGCGGTGAAGACGGGGTTACGGATCAGGCGCTGCAAATCCGCGCTCTCTTGGATCAGCTGTCCGAAGCGGCCGAGGTCGCCGGAAACGGCATCCACGGCATTCGCCTCCTGAGCGAGTTCGAACAGCGCCGAGGCGTAGCGCAGTGCCACACCCGACAGGAGGGGTCCTTCATGCGAACCGCTTTGCGCCACGTAATCGTCTCTCTCAAGTCTTACGGGTTTCGAACCGGCCGAGCCTTTGAAGGCTCTCTCGGGAAACCCGTCAGGTCGGTGGAAATGAGCCCGCGGGGAAGTCACTCCGCCCATCAGGCAGCGGTGCACTAGCATGGGTTTTTCGCAGGCGCAAGGCGAGGCTCTGCAACAGCCCGGCATGAACGCGCCCCGGACCCAAGATGGGCCTTCGCCCCTTAGAGCTCAAGGGTCGCCACCTCACAGTTCCGAAGCTGCTGACCGGTGAGGTGATAAAAGAACGTTCCATGACCGACAACGGCAATGAGCTGCTCGGGCCGGGCGGCGAGCCAATCGCGGAACTGCTGAACCCGCGCGGTCAGGGTCGTGGCCGGCTCGACGACGAAACCCCGCTCATCCGGTTCGCCGTCATTATGCCACCAAACCTCGTCCAGGTGATCGAAGGTCAGATGGGGAAAATCCTGCGACAGAAGAGCCGGCATGCGACCAACGTCACAACTGCTCTCAAGAAACTCCCGGTGCAGGCACTCCACCAGAATCGGAGGTGCCGCCGGGTGCTCCCCGAAGAGGCAGAGCGTTGTTTGAATGGCCCGGGTCAAAGGGGATGTCACCACGAGCTCATAGGGATGCTGCCGCAGCTCGAGCGCGCGCTCCGTGGCCTGAGTGAGCCCGAGTTCGGTGAGACGTGCGTCAGGATGCATCGGATCGCATCCGGTCTCGGCAAAGTGGGCATTGAAGGTCGATTGACCGTGGCGGATACAGTGAACGACTTTAGGCATGTTGTCCTTGATTGATCATAAGAAGCTCTGAGGATCGACATCGATGGTGACGCGGGTGTTGCCCCTTACCTTTGGGCAACGGGTCATCCAGGCGCGCAGATACCCCTGAAGATCCACATCCCGTTCGGTCTTTACAAGCAGGCGGAACCGATACCGCCCTCTGATCAGGGCGAGGGGTGCTTCGGCAGGTCCCAGCACCGCGACTCCGGCAGGAGGATCCGCGACCTTGGCCATTTCCCGTGCATGCGCCTCGGCGGCATCTCGCTCGGTTGCAGAGATGATCAGGGACGCCAAGCGCCCGAAGGGGGGCAGCCCCGCCATCTCGCGAACCCTCGTCTCCTCCCGGTAGAATCTCTCCGCATCGCCCGAGACGAGGGCGGCGATCACCGGGTGATCAGGCTGCCAGGTCTGCACAAGGGCCCGGCCGGGCTTCTCGCCACGGCCTGCGCGGCCCGTCACCTGTTGGAGAAGCTGGAACGTGCGCTCGGCGGCCCGGGGGTCGCCGGAGGTCAGGCCGATATCCGCATCGAGCACGCCAACCAATGTCATAAGCGGAAAATTATGGCCCTTGGCGACGAGCTGGGTGCCGATGACGATATCGAACTCACCGGCCGCGATGGCCGCCAGCTCCCGGCGCAGCCGCTCCGTTCCCCCTGGAAAATCGCTGGACAGCACAATGCCCCGCTTGTCGGGAAACAGCTCCGCCACCTCTTCGGCGATCCGCTCCACACCGGGCCCGCAAGAGACCAGCGAATCGATGCTTCCGCAGGAAATGCAAGCCTGGGGGGTCCGCTCCACATGGCCGCAATGGTGGCATACGAGGGAGCGCCTGAACCGGTGCTCCACAAGCCAGGCAGAGCAATTGGGACACTCATAACGATGGGCGCAGGCGCGGCAGAGCGTCAGCGGGGCATATCCCCGGCGATTGAGGAAAAGCAGGACCTGCTCACCCCGCCCGAGGTTTTCCTCCATGGCCGCCATAAGGGTCGGCGAGAGCCACCGCCCCCGGGGAATCTGCTCCCGCCGGAGGTCGACGGCCCGGATCTGAGGCATCTGCCGCCCGCCGAAACGCTCCGGCAGATGGACGTGGCGATAGCGTCCGCGCTCCACGTTCACGCGGCTTTCGATGGACGGCGTCGCCGAAGCGAGGACAACCGGAGCGTTTTCGATCCGCCCTCTCACGACGGCCATGTCGCGAGCGTGATAATGGACGCCGTCGTCCTGCTTGTAGGCGGTTTCATGCTCCTCATCGATCACGATGAGGCCAAGCTGGGCATAGGGAAGGAAAAGGGCGGAGCGTGCCCCGGCGACCACTTTCACTTCGCCGGACGCAATGCCGGCATAAAGGCGCTCGCGCTTACGCCCGGAAACTCCCGAGTGCCAAGTGGCGGGTTTGACGCCGAAGCGGGCGGCGAAACGATCCAGGAACTGAGCCGTGAGGGCGATTTCCGGCATCAGGATCAGCGCTTGCCTTCCCTGTCGGACCGCTTCGGCGACGGCCTCGAAATAAACCTCTGTCTTGCCCGAGCCGGTCACGCCCTCAAGAAGGGTCACAGGCGCCGGATTCTCGGATAGAGAGGCGACGAGAGCCTCGGCAGCTTCCCGCTGAGCCGTGGAGAGCCGGGCCTCGATAAAACTTGGGTTGGGGACATCGGCAACGGGCTCGGCCAGCAGGGCCACTGCCTCCAGAATTCCCTCATCGATGAGGCCGTCGACGACTCCGACGCTGACCCCCGCTTCCTGAGCCAGATCACGCTTGAGGCGGACAAGCCCATCTTTTGCCACATCGATGAGGCGCTGACGCGCAGGCGTCAGCCGCTTGGGCAGGCCTCCCGCGAAACGGACGCCGATCCTCACGACCTCCGTTCGTTCCCCGTCGACAAGCTTGAGCCCCATGGCAAGCGCCGAGCCTTTGGGAGCAAGGGTGTACCAGGCGATCCAGTCGAGAAACTTGCGCATCTTCAGCGACAGGGCCGGAGCATCGATCACCCCTGTGACCGGCTTGAAATTGGCCCCTGACCCGTCACGCAAGCTCCAGACGACTCCGGCGACCTCACGGGTCGCGAGCGGAACCTGCACGACGTCCCCCTCCTTCAGGGAGAGCCCCTCGGGAACCGCGTAGCTATAGGCGGTATCCAGGGCAAGCGGGATGAGGACGTCGGCGATATGGCTCGTCATTCGGATCGGATTAACCTGTCCTTGCTAATTTGTCTGCCCTTGCACAAAGCATGACCATGTCAAGCAGCGATTCCAAGACGGCCCTCGACCTCGTTCTTCCAGGCGCGGCGGATACGCGCCGGGAAGCGATGCAGTGGCTTGCCGCCCTGGCGAAGGAAAGACGGCTCTCGGCGAAGACCGTCGAGGCCTATGCTCGCGATCTGAGGCAGTTTCTGACCTTCCTGACCGCTCACCTGGGCGAGCCCCCGACCGTCAAAGCGATTCTCGGTTTGAAGCCTCTGGACATCCGGTCGTTTCTGGCGGCGCGGCGGATGGCGACGGTTCAAAGCCGTTCCCTCATGCGCCAGCTGGCGGCCCTGCGCTCCTTCGCCCGCTATCTCGAACGGGAGGGGCACGGCACGGCCTCGGCTTTTGCGGCGATTCGCACCCCAAGGGTCGACAAGAATCTGCCTCGCCCTCTTTCTGCCGCTTCCGCCGTTGCCGTGACCGACACCGAATCCCGGGCCGGAGAGAATCGAAAACCCTGGATTTTGGCCCGGGATGCGGCCGTGCTGTCCCTGCTCTACGGGGCTGGTCTTCGCATCTCGGAAGCGCTCGGCCTCCAGCGGCGCGATGCCCCGATCCTTGGAATTGACGCCATCACGGTGACCGGCAAGGGCGGAAAGATGCGGAGCGTACCCATCATCCCGCCCATTCAGAAGGCGGTTGCGGAATATCTGCACCTTTGCCCCTACGCGATACCGCCGGAGGGTCCTCTCTTCGTTGGCGCGCGGGGAGGTCCCCTGTCTCCCCGGATCATCCAGATGGCCGTCGAGGAGCTTCGCGGCGCCTTAGGGCTTCCGGCGAGCGCGACACCGCATGCCCTCCGTCACTCATTCGCCACCCACCTCCTCGCGAAGGGGGGAGATCTGCGCGGGATCCAGGAGCTCCTGGGTCATGCGTCGCTGTCCACCACGCAACTTTACACCAAGGTCGACGCGACGCGCCTGCTCGATGCCTTTGACTCGGCCCATCCGCGGGCCAGAGTCAGGAACGGCTCCGAAAAAGTGTAACCCCCTCGACGAAGCGCCTGAGACAAGCAGCCTCAGGAACCTTGGCTTCAAGCGGAGAGTTGGTGTTCGGTCCAGCTGACCGGCTCGTCCCTGTCTTCGTCAGGCCAACATCGCGTAAGACAAAGCACCTGTCATCCTCAGACCCGTTTGGAAGGCGGCTTTCCTTCTTCTTGCCGGGAGACGCCATATGGCAAAAGATGATGCAACCGTCTCTTATGATGGACCCGCCGGCGGGTGGGGATCGGTCCGAGGAATCGCCAGCATCTTCGGGAAAGAATGGGCAACGCCCGCTGCTCTCGAAACGCTCGCGCAGCAGAACAAGCCCGGCGGCTTCGCCTGCGTCTCCTGCGCCTGGACCAAGCCGGCCCACTACCATCCGTTCGAATTCTGCGAGAACGGTGCGAAAGCGACCCTGTGGGAGCTGACCTCCCGGCGCTGCACGCCCGACTTCTTTGCCCGGCACACCGTCAAGGAACTGCGAACCTGGCGCGACCATGACCTCGAACAGCAGGGACGGCTCACGCATCCCATGCGCTACGATCCTGCTTTGGATCGCTATGTACCCTGCACATGGGAGGAAGCCTTCGCGGCGATCGGAGCAGAGCTCAAGGCCATCGATCCAAAGACAGCCGTCTTCTATGCATCGGGCCGCGCCAGTCTCGAAACGTCCTATTGCTATGCACTGTTCGCCCGTCTTTACGGACACAATAATCTGCCCGACAGCTCCAATATGTGCCACGAGACCACCTCGGTGGCCTTGAAATCGGTCATCGGAGCGCCAGTGGGCACGGTTGTGCTTGAAGATTTTTCCAAGTGCGACGCCATTTTCTTCTTCGGACAGAACACCGGCTCGAACAGTCCCCGCTTTCTGCACGACCTGCAGGATGCCGTGCGTCGGGGCTGCAGAATCGTGACGTTCAATCCCATTCGGGAAAAGGGGCTTCTGGCGTTCGTGAACCCGCAGAATCCGTCGGAGATGTTGACCGGCCGGGAAACGCAGATCTCCTGCCAGTATCATCAGGTTAAGGCGGGAGGCGACATCGCCGTGATGATGGGCCTGTGCAAGTATATTCTTGCACAGGACGACGAAGCACGGGCCCGCGGAGGCCATGTGCTCGACCGCGACTTCATTGAACAGCATACCGCCGGTTTTGAAGCTTTCGAGGCGCAGGTCCGTGCGTTGTCGTGGCAGGAGATCGAGCTGGCGTCAGGATTGCCGCGATCATCCATCGAGGAGGCCGGGCAGGTCTATGTCCAGGCGAAGAGCGTGATCGGCATCTACGGCATGGGTTTGACCCAGCACGTGCACGGCTTCGAGAACGTCGCGACTTACGTCAACCTGTTGCTCCTCAAGGGAAACATAGGACGCGAAGGCGCCGGAATTTCGCCGATCCGTGGCCATTCGAACGTTCAGGGACAGCGCACCGTAGGAATCTCCGAGAAGCCCGAACTCGTGCCCCTGGATAAGCTCGCTGAGCTTTTCGGCTTCGATCCTCCCCGCGACAAAGGAATGAACACCGTGGAGGCCTGCGAGGGTATCCTTGCAGGCCAAGTTCGGGCTTTCATCGGGCTCGGGGGCAATTTCCTCCGCGCCATTCCGGAACAGGCCCTTATGGAGGCGGCCTGGACGAAGATGCGTCTGACGGTGCAGATCGCCACGAAGCTCAACCGTTCCCACCTTTTCAACGGCGAGGTTGCGTACCTGCTCCCCTGCCTTGGCCGCAGCGAACAGGACGTCCAAACCGGCGGACCACAAGTCGTCACGATCGAGGATACCTTCAGCCGTATTCACGGTTCCGTCGGGAGGCGCCAGCCGGCAAGCGGAGAGCTGCGCTCCGAAATGGCGATCGTCGCCGGCATGGCCAAGGCCACGCTGGATCCTCGCCCGACGGTCGACTGGGACGCGTGGGTCGGAAATTATGGTCTGGTCAGGGACCTCATCGAGCAGACCTACCCGGACATGTTTACGGATTTCAACCAGCGCCTGTTCACCCCGGGCGGCTTTTACCGCGGGAACAGCGCCCGCGAACGCATCTGGAAGACCAAAAGCGGCAAGGCGGAATTCACGACACCGAAAACCTTGTCCGCGCACGGTTTCAAGGATGCCTCCGGACGTTATCGCCTGATCACCCTGCGCAGCAACGATCAGTTCAACACCACGATCTACGGCTACAGCGACAGGCTGCGCGGGATCGAAGGCACCCGGGACGTCGTCCTGATGAATCCTGACGAAATCCGACGGGCAGGTCTGGAACCCGGGCAGGTCGTTGCCCTGACAAGCGACGCGGACGACGGAGTGGAGCGCGAAGTCCGCGGCCTTGTCGTGACCCCCTTCGATTTACCCGATGGATGCATCGGAGCTTACTATCCCGAAGCCAACCCGTTGATCGCTCTTTCCCATCACGACGAGATGTCGAAGACGCCCGCAGCAAAAGCAGTGCCGGTTCGGATCCGTGCGTGAGGCGACAGAGCCGGCGATGGCGGCTCTGTGCAGCGGGCCGAAATCCTAAGTCATCCCTGGCGGGAACAGGAGCTTTCGGGCGGCGGCGCCGATCTCGCCCGCGAACCAATGAGGGCGGCAGACGGAGACGTATCGGCCTTCGCCTCCGATCTCCACGACTTCGCCCACCCGAACGGGTTCTCCGTTGCGGTCATACTTCAGGATCATCGTTGCTTTGCGGCCGCAATGGCAGAGTTGCTTGATCTCCTGGAAGTCGTCGGCCAATGCCATCAGCACAGCAATCGCTTCGCTGAACAGCGTGCCATAGACATTGTTCTTCAGCCCGTAGGCCATGACGGGAATCTTGAGGCTGTCGACGATCCAGGCAAGTTGCCGAACCTGATCGGCTTCCATGAACTGCACTTCGTCGATCAGGACGGCGGTGACGGGCCGCTCGGCGTTCTCCGCCGCCACGATCTTGCCGATGTCGTCCATTTTTCGCAAAGGCACCGCATCAGCCTCGAGGCCGATGCGTGACTTCACCTTTCCGATTCCGAACCTGTCGTCGATCAGGCTCGTGAACAGCAGGATGTGCCCGCCGTTCTCGATATAGTTGTGCCGGACCTGCAGGAGATGCGTGGTCTTCCCGGCGTTCATCACCGAGTAGAGAAAGTGCAGCTTCGCCATCGGCGCTTACATGTGAATAGCGCGTTTTTCGACAGCGAGGGCAGCTTCCTTGACAGCTTCCGCGAGGGTCGGGTGAGCGTGGCACGAGCGGGCGATGTCTTCCGACGATGCACCGAACTCCATGGCGATGACGGCCTCGTGGATCAGGTTACCGGCTTCCGCGCCGATAATGTGCACACCTAGGACTTTGTCGGTGGTTGCGTCGGCAAGGATTTTCACGAAACCGTCGGTGGTGCGGTTGACCTTAGCGCGTCCATTCGCCGTGAAGGGAAACTTGCCCACATTGTACGCGACACCGGCGGCCTTCAGCTCCTCTTCGGTCTTTCCAACGGAAGCGACCTCGGGCGACGTGTAAACGACGCTTGGGATCACGTCATAGTTCACATGCCCTGCTTTTCCGGCAAGGATTTCAGCAACAGCCACACCTTCATCCTCTGCCTTGTGGGCAAGCATGGGGCCAGCGATCACGTCGCCGATGGCGTAAATGCCGGTGACGTTTGTCGAGAAATGCGCATCCGTCAGAATGCGTCCACGGTTGTCCTTCTGGACGCCGAGCTCATCGAGCCCGAGGCCCTGCGTATAAGGGATACGCCCGACCGCGACGAGAACGACATCCGCCTCAAGACTCTCGGAACTGCCGCCGGCAGCGGGCTCGAACATGAGAGTCACGCCACTTTTGGTCTTTTCAGCTTTCGTGACCTTGGCGCCGAGCTTGAACTGGAACCCTTGCTTCGAGAGGATTCGCTGGAAGTTCTTCGCAACCTCGCCGTCCATGCCGGGCAGGATCCGGTCGAGATATTCCACCACGGTCACTTCCGAGCCCAGGCGACGCCAAACGGAGCCGAGTTCAAGACCGATGACTCCAGCGCCGATCACGACAAGGCGCTTGGGCACGGTATCCAGATCGAGGGCGCCGGTCGAGGATACGATCGTTTTTTCGTCGATTTCGATGCCGGGAAGGCGTGTGACGTCCGAACCCGTGGCGATGACGATGTTCTTCGTTTCGAGAATCTGATTCGAGCCGTCTTCGCCCGTCACTTCCACCTGGCCGGCGGCCGCGATCCGCGCTGTTCCCAGGAACGCATCGATCTTGTTCTTCTTGAGAAGAAACTCGACCCCCTTCGTGTTGCCGTCGACGCCCTCCTGCTTGAAAACCTGCATTTGCTTGAGGTCGAGGGTGGGAGGCGTGACGCCGATGCCGAGATGCGCGAAGTGCTCGCGAGTGTCCTCGAACATATGGGAGGCGTGCAGAAGAGCCTTGGACGGGATGCAGCCGACGTTGAGGCAGGTGCCGCCATGCGTTTTGCGCTTTTCGACGACTGCTGTCTTAAGGCCAAGCTGAGCCGCCCGAATAGCGCACACATAGCCCCCGGGGCCGGTTCCGATGACGACGAGATCGTAGGACATGATATTCGCCCCTTGGACGCGAAAGCCAGGAACGCTTTAAAGGATTGGCGCTCCGGCGAAGAATTTAAGGAAGCCCGGCTCTTGAGCCGGGCTGAAGGCTGGGAAATTCTCAGAGATCCAGAACGAGACGCGCCGGATCTTCCAGGGCCTCTTTCACGCGCACCAGGAAGGTCACGGCTTCCTTGCCGTCGACGATCCGGTGATCATAGGAAAGAGCGAGATACATCATCGGGCGGGCCACGATCTGTCCGTTGCGCACCACCGGCCGCTCTTCGATGCGGTGCATTCCGAGAATGCCGGATTGCGGGGCGTTGAGAATCGGGGTCGACATGAGCGAGCCATAAATGCCGCCGTTGGTGATCGTGAACGTGCCGCCCTGCATCTCGTCGATGGACAGCTTGCCGTCGCGGGCGCGCTTGCCGAAATCGGTGATCTTCTTCTCGATGCCGGCAACCGAGAGCAGATCGGCGTCGCGCACGACCGGAACCACAAGGCCCTTATCGGTGCCGACTGCGATACCGATGTGGTAGTAGTTCTTGTAGACGAGATCCTGACCGTCGATTTCCGCATTGACGGCCGGAACGTCCTTGAGCGCCTGAATAACGGCCTTCGTAAAGAAGCCCATGAAGCCCAGCTTCGTGCCGTGCTTCTTCTCGAAAACGTCCTTGTACTGGCTGCGCAGCTGCATCACGGCGCTCATATCCACGTCATTGAACGTGGTCAGCATGGCGGCGGTGTTCTGGGCGTCCTTGAGGCGGCGCGCGATCGTCTGGCGCAGCTTGGTCATGCGCACGCGCTCTTCACGGGTGGCATCATCCGGAGCGGATGGCGCACGCACCTGAACAGGAGCAGGCGCGGGGGCTGCGGCTCCGGCACCGCCTGTGGCGATGGCAGCCAACATGTCACCCTTGGTGACGCGGCCATCTTTTCCGGAACCGGCGACCTGCGAGGGATTGATTCCGCTCTCTGCCGCAATGCGGCCAACCGCGGGCCCCGATTCCTTGGCCGCTACGGACGCGGCCGGAGTCGCGGGTGCCGCCGCCGGCGCCGGGGCGGCCTTGGGGGCTTCGGCCTTCGGGGCGTCGGACTTGGCTGCGGGAGCGGTCGCAGCCGCTCCTCCTTCGACGATGGAGCCGAGCACGGCGCCCGGAGAGACCGTTTCGCCGTCTTTGGCGATGATGTCGCCGAGGGTGCCGCTTGCGGGCGCGTTAACCTCGAGCGTCACCTTGTCCGTCTCGAGTTCGAGAACGGGCTCGTCGGCCTTGACCGGATCGCCGGGCTTCTTGAACCAGCGGCCGATGGTGGCCTCTGAGACGGATTCACCGAGAGTGGGTACGCGGATTTCGGTTGCCATGTTCGTCTTGTCGCTTCAGGGCCAACGCCCGTTGGAAAGGGTTTGAGGTTCCTTCGCGGCATTAAGCCGCGAAAGCCTCGTCGAGGAAAGCCTGCAATTGTGCCAAGTGCTTGGACATGAGGCCGGTGGCGGTCGCGGCGGAAGCGGCGCGTCCGACGTAGCGGGGACGGTCGACCTTGGAACCTGCGGTCTTGAGGACCCACTCGAGGTAAGGTTCGACGAAGGTCCATGAACCCATGTTTTTGGGCTCTTCCTGGCACCAGACCACATCGGCCTTCTTGAAGCGGGCGAGTTCCGCCGCCAACGATTTGGCCGGGAACGGATAAAGCTGCTCGACACGCATCAGATACACGTCGTCGATACCACGCTTCTCCCGCTCTTCGAAGAGGTCATAATAGACCTTGCCGGTGCAGACCACGACGCGGCGGATCTTGTCGTCCTTGACGAGCTTGATCCCGTCGGAGGCGCGCTGCGCATCGTCCGCAAGAACCCGGTGGAAGGATGTTCCCTCCGCAATCGCGTCGAGCGATGAAACCGCACGCTTGTGCCGAAGCAGGGATTTCGGCGTCATCAGGATCAGCGGCTTGCGGAATTCGCGCTTCAGCTGGCGGCGCAGAATATGGAAGTAGTTGGAGGGGGTGGAGCAATAGGCGACTTGCATGTTGTCTTCGGCGCACATCTGGAGCCAACGCTCCAAGCGGGCGGAAGAGTGCTCCGGGCCCTGACCTTCGTAGCCGTGAGGCAGGAGGCAGACGAGACCGGACATGCGCAGCCATTTGCGCTCGCCCGAAGAGATGAACTGATCGAACACCACCTGCGCGCCGTTGGCGAAGTCGCCGAACTGTGCTTCCCAGAGGGTCAGAGCGTTCGGCTCGGACAGCGTGTAGCCATACTCGAACCCGAGAACAGCTTCCTCGGAGAGCATCGAGTTGATGACTTCGTACCGGGCCTGGCTCTCGCTGATGTGGTTGAGGGGGGTGTAACGCTCCTCGTTCTCCTGATCGACGAGCACGGAATGGCGCTGGGAGAAGGTGCCGCGTTCCACGTCCTGTCCTGACAGGCGGACCCGGTGGTTCTCCAGCAGGAGCGATCCGAACGCCAAGGCTTCGCCCATGGCCCAGTCGATGCCCTGCCCCGTCTCCATCATCTTCTTGCGGTTGTCGAGGAAGCGCTGGATCGTGCGATGGACCTGGAAACCTTCCGGCACCTTCGTGAGTGCGCTGGCGATTTCCTTCAGGGTTTCAACCGGAACACCGGTCTGACCGCGGCGGGGATCGTCCTGATCCTCGCGGACGGCCTTGAGGCCCGCCCAACGTCCGTCGAGCCAATCGGCTTTGTTCGGCTTATAGTTCTGGGCGATGTCGAACTCCGCCTCCAGCTTGGAGCGCCAGGTGTTCTTCATCTCGTCGATGTCGGCTTCGGTCACGGTGCCTTCAGCCAGAAGCTTCTTGGAATAGAGTTCCAGAATGCCCGGATGCGACCGGATCTTGCGGTACATCAGGGGCTGGGTGAAGGAGGGCTCGTCGCCTTCGTTGTGGCCGAAGCGGCGATAGCAGAACATGTCGATGACGACAGGCTTCTGGAATTTCTGCCGGTACTCGGTCGCAACCTTCGCGGCGAAAACCACGGCCTCCGGATCGTCGCCATTCACATGGAAGATCGGCGCTTCCACCATCTTGGCCACGTCCGACGGGTACGGCGAAGAGCGGGAGAAACGTGGATCGGTCGTGAAACCGATCTGGTTGTTGATGATGAAATGGATGGAGCCGCCGGTGCGATGGCCACGAAGGCCTGACAATCCGAGGCATTCCGCCACCACGCCCTGCCCGGCGAAAGCCGCGTCGCCATGGATCAGCAGCGGCATGACAGCGGTGCGGTTTTCAGGAGTGCAGCCGTGCTGGTCCTGCTTGGCGCGCACTTTGCCCAGGACAACCGGGTCGACGATCTCGAGATGCGACGGATTGGCGGTCAGGGACAGGTGGACGTTGTTGCCGTCGAAGGAACGATCGGAGGACGCTCCCAGGTGGTACTTCACGTCACCCGAGCCTTCCACGTCGTCGGGGGCGAAAGACCCCCCCTTGAACTCGTGGAACAGGGCCCGGTGGGGCTTGCCCATGACCTGGGTGAGCACGTTCAGGCGACCGCGATGGGCCATGCCGAACACGATTTCCTGCGTGCCGAGATTGCCGCCACGCTTGATGATCTGCTCCAGCGCCGGGATCAGCGACTCGCCGCCGTCGAGGCCAAAGCGTTTGGTGCCGGTGTACTTCAGGTCGAGGAACTTCTCGAAACCCTCAGCTTCGACGAGCTTGTTCAGGATGGCGCGCTTGCCTTCCCGGGTAAAAGTGATCTCTTTGTCCGGACCTTCGATGCGCTCCTGGATCCAGGCCTTTTCCGCCGGATCAGAGATGTGCATGAATTCGACGCCGAGGGTTTGGCAGTAGGTACGCTCCAGGATCGCGACGATTTCGCGGATCGTTGCGAATTCGAGCCCGAGCACATTGTCGAGGAAGATCTTGCGGTCCCAGTCGGCGTCCGTGAAGCCGTAGTGCGAGGGATGCAACTCCTGATCGTTCGGGCGCGGGTTGATCCCAAGGGGATCCAGGTTGGCGTGCAGGTGCCCGCGCACACGGTAGGCACGGATCAACATGATGGCGCGAACGGAGTCGCGTGTCGCCTGGAGCACTTGCTCCTGGCTCATCTCGCCGCCCTTCGCTTCCGCTTTCGCCTTGATCTTGTCGCCGACCGCTTTCTCGACCTGGGCCCAATTGCCGTCGAGAGCGGAAATCAGTTCGCCATTTGCGGCAAGCGGCCAGTTCGGCTTTTTCCAGGATGCGCCGCGCGCATTCTGAACGACGGCCTGCTTGTCGTCCTTCAAGGCTCCGAAGAACGCTTGCCACTCCGGATCGACCGATGCCGGATCGTTTTGGAAACGAGCATAAAGCTCTTCAATGTAGGGCGCATTGGCGCCGTAGAGAAAAGCGGTGTTGAGGAAAGTTTCGTTAGCGTCCTGGCGGGACATGATGGTTATTCCTTAAGCAACAGAGGATCGGCGGTCCTCGGAGCGGCGCCGGTAGAAACCTGTCATCACAGGCATCCAAGTGGCGCCGCCATCCCATGAATTTGCGATGGCGAGCTCGTATTCGTGAGCATTGCGGATAGCGAAGGTGTGACGCGCGAGGGCTCGAGGCGAACGCCGCAGGACCGTAAGCGTGTCTCCGTCCCAGGTCCCGCCAGCCGGCTCGGCAGGCGGAAACCCGAGATTGTCGAACCAAAAGAGCCTATACTCGTCGCGATCTGCATCGAACGTGAACAGGCCTTTCGCCCGGAAGGTTTCCTGCCCTTGTCGTTCTTGGCGATACTCCTGTTCCAGGACAAAGCCATCGAGCACCGCACGAGCCTCGACATGACCGACCGCAGTTCCGCCCTTCATCCAGGGGGTCTCCAAGAGCACTTCCTCACCGATCCAGAGCCCTGCCAGGGCTTGGAGGCGGAGATTTTCTGCTCCCGGTTGTCGCGTCATGTTCGTTCTCTTCGCCTCAGCGACCCTTCAGCACGTCGACAAGGGTCTTGCCGAGACGCGCAGGAGACGGAGAAACGCGGATGCCTGCAGCTTCCATGGCTGCGATCTTGTCTTCAGCGCCGCCTTTTCCGCCCGAAATGATGGCGCCCGCATGGCCCATGCGACGGCCGGGAGGAGCCGTGCGCCCCGCAATGAACCCGACCATCGGTTTCTTGCGGCCCTTTTTGGCTTCGCGCGCGATGAACTCTGCCGCCTCTTCCTCGGCCGAGCCGCCGATCTCGCCGATCATGACGATCGACTCGGTCTTCGGGTCGGAAAGGAACATGTCGAGGATTTCGATGAACTCGGTGCCTTTCACCGGATCGCCGCCGATCCCGACCGCCGTGGTCTGGCCGAGGCCTTCATTGGTGGTCTGGAACACGGCCTCATAGGTGAGCGTGCCGGAGCGGGACACGATACCGACGGAACCCGGCTTGAAGATGTTGGCGGGCATGATGCCGATCTTCGACTCGCCAGCGGTCACGATACCGGGGCAATTGGGCCCGATGAGACGCGACTTGGAGCCTTCGAGAGCACGCTTCACGCGCACCATGTCGAGCACCGGGATACCCTCGGTGATGCAAACGATCAGCGGGATCTCCGCGTCGATCGCCTCGCAGATCGCGTCCGCCGCGCCCGGGGGCGGCACATAGACAACCGACGCTTCGGCGCCGGTCTTCTCGCGCGCTTCCATGACCGTGTCGAACACGGGCAGGTTCAGGTGCGTGGATCCGCCTTTGCCGGGCGAGGTGCCGCCCACCATCTTGGTGCCGTAGGCGATGGCCTGCTCGGAATGGAAGGTCCCGTTCTTGCCGGTGAAGCCCTGGCAGATGACCTTGGTGTTCTTGTCGATGAGGATGGACATCAGCGCGTAACCTTACTTCCCGCCGCGCACGGCGTTCACGATTTTCTGGGCGGCATCGTCCAAGTCATCCGCCGGGATGACGTTGAGGCCGGACCCGCGAATGATCTGCTTGCCTTCCTCGACATTGGTCCCTTCGAGACGCACCACCAGCGGAACCTGCAGGCCAACCGCCTTTACGGCGGCAAGAACGCCGCGAGCGATGACGTCGCATTTCATGATGCCGCCGAAGATGTTGACGAGAATGCCCTTCACGTTCGGGTCGGCGGTGATGATCTTGAACGCGGCCGTGACCTTCTCTTCCGAGGCGCCGCCGCCCACATCGAGGAAGTTCGCCGGCTCTTCGCCGTAGAGCTTGATGATGTCCAGCGTCGCCATGGCAAGACCCGCGCCGTTCACCATGCAGCCGATGGTGCCGTCGAGGGCGATATAGGCAAGATCGTACTTGGACGCTTCGATCTCCTTCTCGTCCTCTTCCGTGAGGTCGCGGAGTTCCAGCACTTCCGGGTGGCGATAGAGAGCATTCGAATCGAAGGAAATCTTCGCGTCGAGGCACTTGAGGTGACCGTCCTTCGTGACGATCAGCGGATTGATCTCAAGCATCGACATGTCCTTCGCGACAAACCCCGCGTAGAGCTTTGTCACGAGGTCCGCGGCTTCCTTCGCGAGGGAGCCGGTCAAGCCGAGCGCCTTGGCGACCTTGCGGCCGTGAAAGGCCTGGACGCCTGTCGCCGGATCCACCGAGAAGGTGAGGATCTTCTCGGGCGTGTCATGAGCGACCTGTTCGATATCCATGCCGCCTTCCGTCGAGACGACGAAAGCCACACGTCCCGTGGCCCGATCGACCAGCATGGACAGATAGAACTCGGTTTCGATATCCGAGCCGTCCTCGATATAGAGGCGATTGACCTGCTTGCCGGCTTCGCCCGTCTGCACGGTCACGAGAGTGTTGCCGAGCATCTGCTTGGCGAATTCCTTCACCTCGTCGATGGACTTGGCAAGGCGCACGCCGCCTTTTTCGCCAGCGGCGGCTTCCTTGAATTTGCCCTTGCCGCGTCCACCGGCGTGAATCTGGGATTTCACCACCCAGAGCGGTCCGCCGAGCGCCTTGGCGGCGGCCTCGGCTTCGTCGGCGGAGAAAATGGCCCGGCCGTTGGAAACAGGCAGGCCGAATTCCTTCAGAATGGCTTTGCCTTGGTATTCATGGATATTCATACGATTCTCTCCGCATCATCCCCGGGCCGCGCCCGGGGACGGCATGTCGGTTCAGGTTTAGGCGAGAGCCGGATTGATCTGCTTGCAGGCATCCACCAAGCCCTGCACCGAGGCGACGGACTTCTCGAACATGCCCTTTTCATCGCCCGAGAATTCGACCTCGACGATACGCTCAACGCCGTTGGCCCCGATCACGATCGGAACGCCCACGAACATATCCTTCACGCCATACTGCCCATTCAGGTAGGCGGCGCAGGGCAGAACGCGCTTCTTGTCCTTGAGGTAGCTCTCGGCCATCGCGATCGCCGAGGCGGCCGGAGCATAGAAGGCGGAGCCGGTCTTGAGCAGGTTGACGATTTCACCGCCGCCCTTGCGGGTGCGCTCGACCATGGCGTCAAGCTTGGCCTGCGTCGTCCAGCCCATCTTCACGAGGTCGGGAAGCGGAACGCCGGCGACCGTCGAGTAGCGCACCAGCGGAACCATGTCGTCGCCGTGGCCGCCGAGCACGAAGGCCGTCACGTCCTTGACCGACACGTTGAACTCTTCGGCCAGGAAGTGGCGGAACCGAGCCGAGTCGAGAACGCCGGCCATGCCGACGATCTTCTCGGGCTTGAGGCCCGAGAATTTCTGCAATGCCCAGACCATGGCGTCGAGCGGGTTGGTGATGCAGATCACGAAGGCGTTCGGGGCATACTGCTTGATGCCGTTTCCGACGGCTTCCATGACCTTGAGGTTGATGCCCAGGAGGTCGTCACGGCTCATGCCGGGCTTGCGCGGAACGCCAGCCGTCACGATCACGACGTCGGCTCCTTCGATCGCCGCGTAGTCGTTGGCACCGAGGTACTTTGCGTCGAATCCATCCACAGGGGCCGATTCCGCGATATCGAGGCCTTTACCCTGAGGAACACCTTCTGCGATGTCGAACAGGACGACGTCGCCGAGTTCCTTCAAGCCGACCAGATGGGCGAGAGTGCCGCCGATCTGGCCAGCGCCGATAAGCGCGATCTTGGAGCGGGCCATGAAGAGATCCTTGGATGATAGAGAGGCGCGAGCCTTTTGAGGGTGGCGCTGTTTGACTCAGAAATAAGTCTTCTTCAAGCCAACAAAAGGTTAAACCGTAAGGGTTTGCGCGTTAACGTGCCGGCTAAGTAAATGTTTGGATGACAATATCTCAGTTATTTCAACGGATTGGCGCCTGATCTCGCGACCCGTTTTTCGTGTTACAAAAATTGAAATTTGTAACTGACCCTAGACGATGCTGAAGGATAGGGCCCGTAGGACGACCTTGGTGACGGCGGCCAGACGCTGGTCGAGGATCTCTTGCGGGATGTCGGCGTCCAACCTTACCGTCAGAGGATTGATGAATCGATAAGACGCGTCCGTAATGAGTCCCAGAGCGCGTTCCCGGTCCCGAGGATCGAATTTCCCCGTGGCGATCCCCTCGTCCAAGACCCGTTCCATGAGTTGGCGCATTCTCGTCCGATGCCGGCGGATGAGAGGCCGGGAGGTCTCGGTCGCCGCACAATAGACATCGAAGAGATGCCGATTTTCCTGAAGAAGCTTCCGATGGGTTCGGGCGGAGGCTTGGATCAGCCGTTCGAGTTTGTCGTCGGCCGGATCCGGCGCATCCGCAATATCGGCGATAAGGGTTTCAAGGGACCGCAGCCACTGCCCGGCAACCGCGTCGATGAGCGCGGCCTTCGAGGGGAAGTAGCGATACACGTTGGCGTGGGTCATTCCCGCTGCGTCGGCGATTTCAACCACGGTGATCTGGCGGGGTCCGAAGCGCTTCAGGTGGTCGGCTGCGATGGCGAGAAGGCGCGTATCGGCCGGAGCGGCGATCTCCATCGCGCGCGGGGATCCGCTCCGGGGGCGCCTCATGTCTCGACCAACCCGGTGGTCTGGCCGGAATCGACCGAGTCCGCGCGCCCATGCGGCAAGGACAGATATTCCTCCGAGCGCATTTCAATGAGCCGTGAGACGGTTCTGTCGAACTCGAAAGCCTCGCGCCCCGTGTCGGCCTGATAAAGCTCCGGCGCCTCGGCTTCCGCAGAGGCCAGGAGCTTCACATGGGCATCATAGAGGGCATCGATGAGCAGGATGAAGCGCTTGGCCTCGTTCCGACGCTCGAAGGTCATCCGCGGAATGTCTTCGAGGATCAGCGTGTGGAATTTTTCCGCGATCGCCAAGTAATCGGCCGCTGCGAGGGGCTGAGAGCATAGATCCGCGAATCTGGCTCTGGCCACACCTCCCGCCGCCTCCGGAATTTCGACCGGATGTCCTTTGACGGTCAGCGTGACGGGCGCACCTTTCTCCCGCCCGGAGAGACGCCGGAATGCCTGAGTCAGGGCCGTGTGGGATCCATCGTCGGCCGGCGCATAGAAAACCGGACTGCCGGCCAGCTTTTCCAAGCGAAAATCCGTCCGGGCCTCAAGCTTCAGAACGGTCATCCGCTCCTTGAGAAGCCCGATGAAGGGAAGAAACAGGGTGCGGTTAAGTCCCCCTTCGTAAAGGCGGTCGGGTTCGACATTGGACGTGGCGACCACGACCACCCCTTGTGCGAAAAGGGCCGTGAACAGACGCCCGAGAAGCATTGCGTCGGCGATGTCCGTAACGGCGAACTCGTCGAAACACAGAACCCACGCCTCCTTGGCCAAGTCTGCCGCCACGGGCGCAATCGGGTCGTCCCCCCTCGCCTCCCCCGTTTTCAGTTTCTGGCGGAAGGCATGGATGCGTTCGTGCACATCGGCCATGAAGGCATGGAAATGGACCCGGCGTTTGCGCCGAACCGCAACCGCCTCGAAGAAAAGGTCCATCAGCATCGTCTTGCCGCGTCCGACGGATCCCCAGACATAGAGACCTTTGGGCGGGGCGGGGTTCCGCTTGCCGAACAGCCAGCCGAGGGCGCTGTTCTTGCGCGCCAGCCGAAAGCCGCTCAGCTCCTCGGCCAAAGCGTCGAGGCGCCCGATGAGCTGGATTTGGGCAGGATCGCGCTCGATGGCCCCCGATCGGACGAGAGCATCGTAGCGGCTTGCCATGACTTTATGCGGGGAAGAACGATGGTCGGTCACGCGGGAGCGATATCCTCACGGTTCTTCAGGAGCAAAGATCTTATCGGGATAACGTCAGCGGAGCGCCGGACTTGGCCAGGACACCGCTCAAGCCCCCCGAAGACCCGCGAAGGCGAGCAGCGACGGCCCCACCGGTTTGGTAGAGATAAACCTCCCCATCACGGAAGTCCCAAGCATAAACCTTCGAAAGATCCTGGTTCGGGCACCCCGAGGCGGAGGCACGGTAAAGGTCGAGGGACGGCGAACTGCTCAGCTGAACGCGGCAGGTCCCGCCAGCGACGCTCGCGGTCCAGTTCCCGACCATGGCGGTCCGATTGCCGGGAGCCGGCGCCGGGGTTGCGGCAGGTGCGGGTGCAGAAGTGGGCGGAAGGCCCGCCACGTCCGTCCCCTCCGGGGGAACGCCTCCCGGCATGCCGGACATGGGCGCTCCGGCGACGGGAGGCAAAGGGGAACCTTCAAGCGGGGGCAGCGGCTCGGCCGTCACGGGCCCCGATGGCACAGCCTCGACCGGGGCCGGATTGACAGCGGGCGCTGCCGTGGCGCTGCGGATCGGCGACCCGCCAAGGCGCGCCGACGAACAGGCGCTCAGGGACAATGCGGAGCACAATGCCGCTGTCACAATCCAGAGGGAGCTCTTCATCATCGTCCTCATCATGCTTGGCCGTATCCGACAATGCGTACGGCCTCAGCCCGTTCCAGTCCATTCAAAGCCTTGGTGCCGACAGTATGGCGTCCCTTCTCGCGAAAAAAGGCGCTCTCGGCGCCTTTTTGAGAAAGTGTTGCAACTGCGCGTCACACCGCCCGGGCAATCATCATCTTCTTGACCTCGGCGATGGCCTTGGCGGGATTCAGACCCTTGGGGCAGGTATTGGCGCAGTTCATGATCGTGTGGCAGCGATAGAGTCGGAACGGATCGTGGAGATTGTTGAGACGATCCCCCGTGTTCTCGTCCCGGCTGTCGATCAGCCAGCGATAGGCCTGCAGGAGAGCGGCAGGCCCCAGGAACCGGTCGCCGTTCCACCAATAGCTTGGGCAGGATGTGGTGCAGCAGGCGCACAGGATGCACTCATAGAGCCCGTCGAGCTTCGAGCGCTCCTCGGGGGTCTGTCGCCACTCGGTTTCCGGCTCGGGCGTCTCGGTCTGAAGCCACGGCTCGATGGAAGCATGCTGGGCGAAGAAGCTCGTCAGATCCGGGACCAGGTCCTTCAGCACCGGCATGTGAGGCAGCGGATAGATCTTGATGCTGTCGGACTTGCAATCCTCGATGCCGAGCGTGCAGGCGAGCGTATTCTGCCCCATGATGTTCATGGCGCAGGAACCGCAGATGCCTTCGCGGCAGGATCGACGGAAGGTCAGGGTCGGATCGACCTTGTTCTTGATCCACAGCAGCGCGTCGAGCACCATCGGGCCGCAATCGTCGCGATCGACGTAATAGGTGTCGATCCGCGGATTCGCACCGTCATCCGGATTCCAGCGATAGATACGGAACTCCTGGACCTGGTTCGAATTGGCCGGCTTCGGCCACTGCTTGCCTTCGGTATATTGGGAGTTCTTGGGGAGAGAGAACTGGGCCATGGGCGACTTTCTCACTGATCCTTTCGATCACTCACAGGCGGATCGCATCAACGTCCGACAGGTGCGTGTCATAAACTTCGACCGATTGCGCGCCGGTCAGAAAACCCGTGGCGACAATCTTTGAAACCGTGTTCCGATAGCTGGGCGACGAATCGAGGGCGGCGATCGCCTCATCGCTGTCCCAAAACGTGATGACGAGGCGTTCCGGTCCGTCGCCCGCCATGATCACGCCGCGATACCCGGTTTGGGACTGGAACATGGGCAGGGACGTTTCCCGGGCGAACCGTTCATAGTCCTCGAACCGTCCGGGGATGACCTGAGTACGCCAGATTCGACACTTCATCCGACTTCTTCCGTGCGGGTCAGTACACCCGAGCCTTCGGCTCGATGTACTGGATCTCGTTTGACATGGTGTAGGTGTGGACCGGCCGGTAATCGATCGTCACCTTGTGCGAGGTGTCGTCAAGCCAGCTTAAGGTGTGCTTCATCCAGTCCTTGTCATTCCGATCCGGGAAATCCTCGCGAGCGTGCGCGCCACGGGATTCCGGCCGGTTGGCGGCGCTTTCCATCGTCACCACGGCCTGGCCGATCAGGTTGTCGAACTCGAGGGTCTCGATCAGGTCCGTATTCCAGATCAGCGACCGGTCGGTGACCTTGATGTCGGATGCGCCGTTCCAGACCTTGTGAATAAGCTGCTTGCCTTCTTCCAGCACCTCGCCGGTGCGGAACACCGCACAGTTGTTCTGCATGGTCTTCTGCATCTCGAGGCGCAGTTCGGCGGTGGGTGTCGAGCCGTTGGCGTAACGGAAACGGTCGAGGCGCGAAAGCGCCAGAGCGTCCGCATCCTTCGGCAGATCCGAGTGTTTCTCGTTGGGGGTGAGGATCTCGGCGCAACGCAAGCCCGCCGCGCGACCGAAGACCACGAGATCGATGAGGGAGTTGGAGCCGAGCCGGTTCGCCCCATGGACGGACACGCAGGCGGCTTCGCCCAGCGCCATGAGGCCCGGCACCACCGTGTCCGGGTTGCCGTTCTTCAGGGTGAGCACTTCCCCATGGTAGTTCGTCGGGATGCCGCCCATGTTGTAGTGGACGGTCGGGAGCACCGGGATCGGCTCCTTGGTCACATCGACGCCCGCGAAGATCTTGGCGCTTTCCGAGATGCCCGGCAGGCGCTCGTGCAGGATCTTCGGATCGAGATGATCGAGATGAAGATAGATGTGATCCTTGTTCTTGCCGACACCACGACCGGCGCGGATCTCCATGGTCATCGCACGGGAGACCACGTCGCGGGACGCGAGATCCTTCGCGGACGGGGCATAGCGCTCCATGAAGCGCTCGCCTTCGGAGTTGGTCAGGTACCCGCCCTCGCCGCGCGCACCCTCGGTAATGAGGCAGCCCGCGCCATAGATCCCGGTCGGATGGAACTGAACGAATTCCATGTCCTGTAGCGGAAGGCCCGCCCGGAGGACCATGGCGTTGCCGTCACCCGTGCAGGTATGGGCCGAGGTTGCGGAGAAATAGGCGCGTCCATAGCCGCCCGTGGCCAGGATCGTCATGTGCGCCCGGAACCGGTGGATCTCGCCGGTCGACTGATTCAGAGCCACGACGCCGATGCAGCGCCCCTCATCGTTCATCATCAGATCGAGAGCGAAATACTCGATGAAGAAGTTCGTCTGGTTCCTCACCGCCTGCCCGTAGAGAGTATGGAGGATGGCGTGCCCGGTGCGGTCCGCGGCCGCGCAGGTGCGCTGGGCGGTGCCTTTGCCGTAATTCGTCGTCATGCCGCCGAAGGGGCGCTGGTAGATCTTGCCTTCGTCGGTGCGGGAAAACGGCACGCCCCAGTGCTCGAGCTCGTAAACGGCGGCAGGCGCGTTCCGGCAAAGGTACTCGATGGCGTCCTGGTCGCCGAGCCAGTCCGATCCTTTGACGGTATCGTACATATGCCAGCGCCAGTCGTCCGGCCCCATATTGCCGAGCGAGGCGGAAATACCGCCCTGAGCCGCAACCGTATGGGAACGCGTCGGAAACACCTTGGTGATGCAGGCGGTCCGCAGGCCCGCCTGGGAACAGCCGACGGTCGCGCGAAGACCGGCACCGCCGGCGCCGACGATCACCACGTCGAAGGTATGGTCGACGATCGTGTAGGCGTTGCCGTTGATATTGGCTGCTTGGGCCATGGATGATCTCCTTAAATCAGGATCCGGCCGAGGCTGACCTTCAGGATCGCGTAAAGACATGCGACCGCGATGATCACGGCGTAGAAATTGTTCGCAATCACGGCGATGATCTTCAGACCTTTGTCGTGGACATAGTCTTCGATGACGATCTGCATCCCCAGCCGCATGTGGTTCGTCACCGAGATGACGGCGAGGATCAGGATGATCGCGATCAGCGGATGCGAGATGATGGCGATGGCCTCGTCATAGGTGCTGCCCGCCAGGGCCGCCACGATGATGACGAAGGAAATGATGAGCGGAATGTTCGACACCGCCGTCACGCGATGGATCCACCAATGCTCGACCCCATGCCCGGAGGCGCCGAGGCCCTTCACGCGGGCGAGAGGGGTCCGCATGGAAACGCGGGTGTCAGCCCTGTTATCGGCCATTGGTCCGGTCTCCTCGATTAGAATGCCAGAAAAGCGACGGCCCAGATCAGGACCGTCAGAACGATGGAGCCGATAAGGGTGAAGCGCGCCATGTTGATGCGCACGCCGGGCTCCATGCCATGACCAAAGTCCCACACCAGATGGCGGACGCCGCCGAGCATGTGGTGCATCAGCACCCAGGTATAGCCGAAAAGAACGAGAAGCCCGATGGGGGAGCCGAAGAACCATTGCACGGCATCGAAAGCGCGGGGTCCGGATGCCAAGGCAACGAGCCAGACCGCGAACAGCGCGATGCCGCCATAAAGGGCGACACCGGTAATGCGATGGAAGACGGACATGGCCATGGTCCAGGTCCAGCGATAGATCTGCAGATGCGGGGACAAGGGCCGCGGGGCCACCTTCACCTCAGCCATGCTTTCGCTCCTGATCGACGAAATGTCGGATTAGTTTGGAATGGTTCGTATCTGAAGCGCAGAACCATCGCAATGCATCTTCCCTACGATGGATAACTATTTACACACTTCGTCAGTCGCGAAGTTTGCTTTAAGCTCGCTCTTTGCACAATTTGTCATTATTCTAATCTACCTTCGCGAAACACGAAGGATCCCATGCAATTCGATCTGATCGATCTGAGTCTTTTCCGGCATGTCGTGGAAGCCGGGAGCATCACTCACGGAGCCGAGCGGGCCCATTTGGCCCTGGCGGCGGCAAGCACCCGTATCCGCAACATGGAAAAGTCCCTTGGTGCTCCCTTGCTGCTGCGCAACCGCCAAGGCGTGGTGCCGACGCCCGCCGGCCGGACACTGCTTCAGCATGCCCGTACCCTCCTGGCTCAGGCGGAGCGCCTCCGCGAGGACCTGGGCGTCTACATGGGCGGACTGACCGGGCAGATCCGGATCCTTTCCAACACCAATGCCCTGACGGAGTTCCTGCCGGAGGCGCTGAGCGCCTTTCTGGCCGAGCACCCGCAGGTCTCCATCGACCTGCAAGAGCGCCTCTCGGACGAGATCGTCGGGATGATCGCGGAGGGAGTGGGCGATATCGGAATCGTGGCCGGAACGGTCGACACGGGAAGGCTTGAGACCTTTCCGTTTCGAAGCGACCGCTTTGTGCTGGTCGTGGCCAATGGTCATGTGCTGGCCGGCAGCCGAAATCTCGCATTCGCCGAGGTCCTGGGTTTCGATTTCGTCGGCCTCGATCGCGCCAGCGCCCTTCAACGGTTCCTGGCCGACAAGGCCAGCCGGATCGGGCGGCCCCTGCGTCTGCGGGTTCAGCTGCGCAGCTTCGATGCCGTATGCCGCATGGTCGAGGCCGGTGTCGGCCTCGGCATCGTCCCGGAGACGACAGCCCAACGGGCTGCCCGCACCATGGGAATTGCGATCGTGGCTCTTGACGACCTCTGGGCAGCGCGTGACCTGACCTTGTGCATCCGCGCGATGGACGACCTCGCACCTTCGGCCCGGCAGCTGGCCGAGCATCTCAGAAAGAAGGCGTAGAAAAGGGCGCGGCTGCTCGAAGCCGGTCTTCACGGAGTTTTCAATCTGCCCGCCACAAGGTTCCGTGATAACATTTGGACGATCGTTCGCTTGCGGTGGCGAAGCGGGATCAATGAGAGGAAGAAGGAGGAAATGATGCGTGAAATTGGCGGCATTGGACTTGTGGTCTGCCTTGGCCTGATGATTCCGGCTCCCTTGAGTTCCGCCCAGGCACAAAGTCCGGGCAGTCCGGCGAACATGACATTCTTCGTCACCAGCATCGGATCGGGAAAGGGGGCCGATCTCGGCGGTCTCGAGGGCGCCGACCGCCATTGCCAGACCCTCGCTCAAGCTGCCGGAGCGGGCGGCAAGACGTGGCATGCCTATCTGTCGACCCAGGCCGCCGGGAGCGCTCCGGCCGTCAACGCGCGGGACCGGATCGGTCGCGGTCCATGGCAGAATGCCAAGGGCGTCGTCATCGCCAAGGATGTGGCAGAACTGCACGCCACCAACAACCTGACGAAGGAAACGGCGCTGACCGAGAAGGGCGAAGTCGTCAAAGGCCGGGGCGACACACCCAATACGCACGATATGCTGACCGGATCGCAGCCCGACGGCACGGCCTTCCCGGCAGGGGAAGACCGGACCTGCGGCAACTGGACGAAGAACGGCACGGAAGGAGCCGCGATGCTGGGCCATCACGACCGCATGGGCCTCGATGAACAGCCCCCCGCGAAATCCTGGAACTCGTCCCATTCTTCCCGTGGCGGCTGCAGCCAGGACGCCCTGAAGAGCACAGGGGGCGGCGGCCTCTTCTATTGCTTCGCGACGAACTGATCATCCCCGCACCAGCTGGCGACGCCCCTCCTCCGGTCAGTGAAGAGCCGGCATCGCCAGCCCGCGCCTCAGGCAGGCAGCCTCCAGGGTGTTGCGCAGGAGGCAGGCGATCGTCATGGGCCCGACCCCACCGGGCACCGGCGTGATGGCGGAGGCTACCTTGAAGGCCTCATCATAGGCGACATCGCCGACGACCTTGGTCTTGCCTTCACCCGCGGCCGGATTCGGCACTCTGTTGATGCCGACATCGATGACGATGGCTCCGGGCTTGATCCAGTCGCCTCGGACCATTTCCGGCCGACCGACCGCCGCCACCAGAATATCCGCCCGACGGCAAACTTCCCGAAGATCCCGGGTTTTGGAGTGCGCTGTCGTCACCGTGCAGCTCTGGGACAGCAGGAGCTGCGCCATCGGCTTCCCGACGATGTTCGAGCGCCCGACCACGACCGCGTCGAGACCGGCGAGGTCCCGGCGCACGGAACGGACCAGGAGCAGGCACCCAAGGGGTGTACAGGAGACGAAGCCCGGCACCCCTGTCATCAGGCGGCCGGCATTGATGGGATGGAAGCCATCGACATCCTTGGCGGGATCGATCGCCTCGATCACCTTTTGAGCATCGATCTGCCGCGGCAGGGGCAGCTGCACCAATATGCCGTCGACGGTCGGATCGCCGTTGAGCTTTGCGACCAACGCCAGGAGCTCGGCCTCGGTGGTGGAGGCAGGCAGCACGTGCTCGAAGGACGCCATGCCGACCTCGACTGTGAGCTTGGCCTTGTTGCGCACATAGATCTGGCTTGCCGGATCTTCACCGACGAGGATGACGGCGAGGCCCGGACGCACCCCGCGCTGTCCAAGATCTCTCACGGCATCGGTGATGCGGGACCGCAGGCCGGCCGCGTAGGCTTTTCCGTCGATGATCGTCGCACTCATCTCTTCTGTCCTGTCAAAGCAAAGAGGCGGGCAGCCAAAAGTTGGGCCTCGCCTTCTATGAAAAATGTCTTCAGCCGCGCCGTCGCGCCGGCCAGGATGCTGACGGATGACCCCGAAGCACCGAGGGCCTTGGCGAGGAGCTTTCGGACGGCTTCGTTCGCCGCCCCGCCCTCCGGAACCGCCCGGACGCGGACCTTCAGGACCTCGGTCCCGTCGGAAAGGGATTCGATTCCCTCGATGGCGTCCCTCCCACCGCGCGGCGTGACCCGGACCCGAACCTCGATTCCATCCTGACGGATCCGGCAGGGCATCGGTGGCCGCCTAGAGGAAGGTCGGCGGGATATATTGCTGCATCACCCGGGCGATGAGGTTTTGGAGGAAGATGATGAGAAGAATGAGGATGATCGGAGAAATATCGATCCCGCCCAGATTGGGGAGGATGCGGCGGATGGGCCTCAGAGCAGGCTCCGTCACCGCATCCAGAAAGCTCCAGATCGATCGCACCACATTGTTGCGGGTATTGACGACGTTGAAGGCTACCAGCCAGCTCAGGATCGCCGAAGCGATAATGAGGTAGGTATACAGCTGGAGGGCCAGAAGAATGACTTCAAGCAGGGATCGCATGGAATACTCGTCAAGGTCGGGCGATCGTCATGTAGCGTTCCTGGCTACGCTGAACAACCCAGGCAGTCGTTCTTGTCCAGATTTCCGCTCTCAAAAAGGCCCCTGTGAGGCCGCCGACCCCGATTGACAGAAGGAAGCCGTCGGGCCTAAAAGTCCGCCGCTTGGTCTGCCGACCGGACCGGGGCTGTAGCTCAGATGGGAGAGCGCTGCAATCGCACTGCAGAGGTCAGGGGTTCGAATCCCCTCAGCTCCACCAAGCCCTCGATGGTCCTTGGATATCCGTAAAACGACATGACGCCTTGAGGCGTATCCGGGTCCCCGAAGGACCGCCAGCGCAGCGTTGCCGTACGAGATCCGAATGACGGGCCAATGATCCGGCATCGGAAGGCGCCGTTCGTCGGTTCTTCAGCCCAATAGAAAGCGGTAGCCCGCGCCGATCGGTCAACGGACTACCGCTCATTACTTCGTGCACGAAATTAGCCGCAGCGACGAATACGCCGGGTAACCGTGTCACCCGCGTCGTTTTCTTCGCGGATCACGACAGTCCGGCAGCCTCGAACGCTGCCTGTCGAGAGACGATCTTCATCATAAACACGGCGACGCTCGATATAGCGCCGTTCATGGCGGTGTTCATCGGGCCCTACGCGAATACTTGGGCCGTCCGGGCTGATTCCAAGTTGAACTTGAGCCGACGAAGGCGTCGCAACAGCACTTGCGCCAATCAACGCAACCGCAGCAATCCAAATCGCCTTTCTCATCATGATACTCCTTGGCAATGACGTGTGGAGGCAACGGTTTACTTGAGTATAGGTTTCGCCAGTTATTGAAATTATCCTGCCGATTCAGGATGCGCAGGTCGAAGATTTGGACTGATCTGGGCAACTTGGTGAGTCGGAGGCCGGATTCCTTGGGATCGTGCGGACCGGGCCGCTCCACCTGAAACCGCAAAGGGTCGTGCCCGCGAGAATCTGTGATAAGCTCGAACGGAGCATGGAGGCTGTGCCTATGGTCGACGTCATTACCCTCCTCTTGGCCCCCGTTGCAGGCTTCTTCACGGCGCTGTGGCTCCTCCTGCTCTGGGTCGGCGATGGAGGGTCTGTCTCCGCGGGAGAAGACGACCTTGCCATGTTCTTGAGACATCCTGATCGGCTCGGCGCGGATGAGCCCGCGAGCGGTTTCGTGACGATGCCGAATCATCTGAGCACTGCGGACGAAATGGTCGATTGGCTGACGAAGGACCTTCCCAAGCTGACGGCGGGGATGTCCGGCTCCCGGGCATAGGCTTGCGGGAAAGGGCCTCGGATCGAGGCCGCTCGTCGTTATGGAACGGTCACGCTCCGAGCATTCCATCAACGATCGGGAGAAGTTCCGGCATCGTGTCGATCAAAGCGTCGGCTCCCAGCTCGGACGGGGGCTTGTGGCTATATCCGTAGGTCACGGCGACAACCGGAACGCCCGCAGCACGGGCCGCCTGCACGTCATGGTAATTATCCCCGACCATGAGCGCCTCCGATGGCTGGACCTGCAACTGCCGCAAAGCGAGCTGCAAGGGGGCCGGATGAGGCTTTCGCTGAGACAGGCTGTCGCCTCCGATGATGGACCGGAAAAGGTCAGCAAGCCCGAGGGCCTTGAGAATGTCGGTTGTTGCGACAAGCGGTTTGTTGGTCACGACACCAAGGCGCACGCCCTGCCGATGCAGGGTTCCGAGCACCTCCCCCACGTCGGAGTAAGCCTGGGTGTGACGGGTGGGATTAAGTTCGTAGATTTCCAGGAAACGGCCGACCAGGCTGTCCAGCCGTGAGACGTTTCCACCCGTCGCCAGCAAGGCGCGCTCCACCAGCTTGGCAACCCCGTCGCCGACCATGGCCTTGGTTTCGACGAGACTGACAGGCCTCAGTCCCTCCTCGCCGAGGAGAGCGTTGAGCGCATCCTGGAGGTCGCGGGCGCTGTCGACCAGCGTACCGTCGAGATCGAACAGAACGGCCTTCAGGGTCATTGGCAAAGCCACCATTGAACGAGCCGCAGCGGAACTGCGGCTCTCATTTCAATGAGCGTACTTGGTTTTCAAATACGAAAGATAGGGGAGTGGATCGAGCCCTCGGCCGGTTTCCCGAACAAGGAGCTCCTGACGGGAGAAGCGGCGGCCGTGCTCCCAGATCCCGGCTTGCAGCTTGTTCGCGAGGGCGGAATAGTCGCCGGCCTCGATGGCCCCTTTGAGAGTAGGGTCATTCGTAAGGAACGTGTCCATGAGCTGGGCGGCCATGACGTTGCCGATCGTGTAGGTCGGAAACGAGCCGATATAGCCGGTTGACCAATGGACGTCTTGCAGCACGCCCTGCGCATCGGAAGGAACGTCCAGATCGAGGTCTCGTTTGACGGCTGCGTTCCATGTCGACGGCAGGTCGGACACGGCGAGGGAGCCGTCCATGAGCGCGCATTCGATCTCGGTGCGCAGCATGATGTGAAAATCATAGGTCAGTTCATCCGCCTCGACGCGGATGAAACCGGGCTCGACCCGGGTGACGCCCTGATAGAACTCCTCCGCGGTCACGTCGCCCAATTGATCGGGGAATTGCGCCTGAAGCTCCGGGAAATGAAGGCGCCAGAAAGTCCGGCTCCGGACAATGTGGTTTTCCAGAAGGCGTGATTGAGATTCATGAGCGCCGAAGCTCGTGCCGCCGACCGCATAAAGCCCGATCAGGTCCGTCGCGAGCGTCGTTCGGGTATAGGCCGGATCAACGCCTTGCTCGTAGAGCCCGTGTCCCGTCTCATGGGCTGTGCCGAAGATGGAGGCAGGAAGATAGTTGCGATGATAACGGGTGGTGATGCGGACATCATTGCGCGTGAAGGAAACTTCGAACGGGTGAACGGTGGTATCGAGCCGGCCGCGACGGAGATCATAGCCGAGCTTTTGCGCCATGCTCAAACCGAAGGCCTTTTGCGCCTCTTCGGAAAAATCCCTGAACAGGAAATCCGACCTCGGAGCCGGCCGTGATCTGGCTGCTGCGAGGATCGGCAAGAGGCCCGAGCGAAGCGTTCCAAACAGGCTCTTGAGACTTTTTGCAGTCTCACCGGGTTCGTAGATCGACACCATGGCGTCGTAGGGATGCTCGCTCCAGCCGATGCAGTCCGCATAGGAGCGCGAGAGGGCGAGGGTTCTTTCAAGATAGGGTGAGAAAATCGAGAACTCGCTCTTGGCGCGCGCTTCTATCCATGCGGCTTGAGCCATGGTGCGCAAAGCGGCCCGATCCTGAATGAGGGAGGCGGGAACGCGGCGATGATGATCGACGGCCCGGCGGGTTTGCGTCACGAGGCGCCGTTCGGCGGATTCCTCGGGAAGGTCGTCGGTCGCTCTTTCCGCCGCCTCGAGAGCTTTCTCGGTTTCCGGAGCAAGCAATAGGTCCCGGGCGATCCCCGTGAGGGTGGCGATCTGATGGCCACGGGTCTCCGCGCCTCCCGCCGGCATCATCGTTCGCGAGTCCCAGGTCAGAACGGAGACCGCGTTCAATACGTCGTTGACGGCAGCGATGCGCTCGTTGAGCGCGGCGAGGGAGGCGTTGTGGTTCATGACAAACTTCTCAGTTCAGGCAGTGCCGCCTGTATTCAGATGACAAGCGGAAAACCGGCCGGAGCCGATAGCGGTAAGGGGAGGAGCTTCGGCCCTGCACCGCGGCCCGGCGAATGGGCATCGCGGATGGAAATGACACCCGTTCGGCGGATTCAACGGAGAGGGAATCTCACCCGCGATGGGATGAAAGTTCCTGCGCCCTACTCCTATGCGCGGTACGCTTTCAAACAGCGCTTTCGTATAAGGATGGTTAGGTGCCGCATAAAGATCCGCTGTCGGCGACAGCTCTACGATACGGCCGAGATACATGATCGCGACCCGGTCGGAGACGTGACGAACGACACCGAGATCGTGACTGATGAAGATCGCCGTCAGGTCGAGATCCCGCCGAAGGTCCATGAACAGATTGAGGACCTGAGCCTGGATGGACACGTCGAGCGACGCGACCGGCTCGTCCAGAACCAGAAGATCGGGTTTCATGGCGAGTGCGCGCGCAATGGCGATGCGTTGCCGCTGCCCGCCCGAGAACTGATGCGGGAAACGCCTGCGATAGCTCGGATCCAGCCCGACGCGCGCCAGCAGGTCGGCCACATACCCGTCCGCTTCCCGGGCCTTGACGATCCTGTGCGTGACAGGACCTTCCGCCACCGTATCGCCGATGCGCATCCGGGGATTCAAACTGGCGAAGGGATCCTGATGAACCATCTGGATCCGTGTCGTCAGCTTGCTGGTCCGCCGGCCCTGCTGCTTGGCGACGGGCTTCTGGTCAAACAGCACGTTGCCATCGCTCGGCGTATAGATGCCCGCTATGATGCGTCCCAGGGTCGACTTGCCACAGCCGGATTCACCCACAAGGCCGATGACCTCGCCCTTGTGGACGGAGAGGCTGACATCGCTCACGGCGCGCACGATCTCGGACTTGCGTCCCGCCCCAAGAACACTCGCGATGCGTTCTCCGAGACTTTTTTGCTTTACGAAGCGCTTCGATACGTGGTCGACGTCGAGGAGAGCGGCTGACATGAATTGGACTCGATCGGATAATGGCAAAGAGCAGTTCGCCCGTCCTCGAATTTCTGGATGGGCGGCGTGGTCGTGCAGGCGGGCCCTGCCTTGAAACAGCGTGGCGCAAAGGCACAACCGGGCGGCAGGTCGGAAAGCGACGGCGTTGATCCCGGGACCTGCGGCAAGCGCTCGCCTGGCTCGTGCTCGGCGGGAACGGAGGCCAAAAGGCCTGCCGTATAAGGATGCCGCGGAGACGCGATCACGTCTGCGGCCGCCCCCGTTTCCACAATTCGCCCGGCATACATGACGCAGATATCATCGGCGAGACTGGAGACGACCGCGAGATCGTGCGTCACCCATACGAACGCTGTCCCGGTTTCATCCGCCAGTCGCCGCACCTCGGCCAGGATTTGCCCCTGAATCGAGACGTCGAGGGCCGTTGTCGGTTCGTCTGCGATAATGACCGCAGGGCGGTGCAGAAGCGCAATGGCGATGGCGACACGCTGGCGCATGCCACCGGAAAGCTGATGCGGATAGGCATCGAGGCGTTCTTCAGGACTCGGTATCCCGACCTTCGCAAGGGCGTCCCGCGCCCGTTCCCAGGCCGTTCTCCGGGAAACCCTGTCGTGCGCACGAACCGCGGCGATCATCTGCGTTCCGATCTTGAGGACCGGATTGAGGGTCATCATCGGATCCTGGAAGACCATCGCGATCTGTGCGCCACGGACACGGCGGAGTTCGTCTCCCTTCAAACGCGTAATGTCACGCCCGTTGAGAAGGACTTCACCGCCGGCAATGAGGCCTGGGGGCTCGATCAATCCGAGAATCGAGTAACCGGTGACACTTTTGCCGGATCCCGATTCTCCGACGAGCCCGAGGATACGGCCCCGTCCGACCTCGAAGCTGACCCCATCCACGGCATTGAGCATGCCGGTGCGGGTCTTGAACTGGGTCCGCAGATCTTGGACGCTGAGAACAGCTTCACTCATCGGCTGCGCCTCGGATTGAGAATGGTGCGGACCTGATCCCCCACGAGGTTGATGGCAACCACTGTCAGCATGAGGGCGATGCCGGGATAGATCGAGATCCAGTAGCGGCCCGACAGCAGGAATTGGAACCCGTTGGAAATCAGGGAGCCGAGCGAGGGCTGCGTCAGAGGAAGACCGAGGCCGAGGAACGACAGGGTTGCCTCGAGAGCGATCGAGTTTGCGACCTGCACTGTCGCAACGACGATCAGGGGCGGCAACGCATTCGGCAGAAGATGGCGGAAGAGCACCTGCCGCGCCGGGATCGGGGTCGACAGGGCCGCCTCGATATAGTCCTTGCGGCGTTCGGCACTTGCCGCGCCGTGGGTCGTTCGCGCGAAATAGGCATACTGGGCCGTCACGAGAGCCGCCACGAGCTGCGGAAGACCCTGCCCGAGCATCGCCACGAGAACAAGCGCGAGCAGAATGGCCGGAAGCGACAGCTGAAGATCGATGACACGCATGATCAACGCCTCGATACGTCCTCCATAATAGGCGGCGATCAGCCCGACGACGCCTCCCAGCACCAGAGCAAAGGTTCCGGCCAGAACGCCCACGATGAGGCTCGTGCGCAATCCATAGAGGATGGCGGAAAACACGTCCCGTCCGGCCGCATCCGTTCCAAGCCAGTGAACATAGCCGCCGGAGCCGATCTCGCCCGGCTCCAATCGGGCGTCGAAGAGTTCGAGCGCTTCCTGATTATAAGGATCCTGGGGCGCCACGAGGGGAGCGAGGATCGCCATGAGGACAATGGTCGCAATGATGATGAGAGCCGCGACGGCAACAGGGCTTTGCCTGAAGTCCGACCAGAACTGAGACAGGCGGCTCCAACGGGTTTCGGCGGGAGCGCTCATGAGGATGCCTTGACGCGAATACGGGGGTCGAGCTGTCCGTAAATGAGATCGACCGCGAGGTTGATCAGGACGAAGAGGAACACGACCAGGATCAGGTATGCCACCATCACCGGCCGGTCGAGAACGGTAATGGAATCGATAATGAGCTTGCCCATGCCCGGCCAGTTGAAGACTGTTTCCGTGACGACGGCGAAAGCCAGGGTCGATCCAAGCTCGAGGCCGAAAACCGTCACGATGGGGATCGAGATGTTCTTGAGCACGTGCAATCCGACGACTTTGCCTTCCGAGAGACCTTGAGCACGGGCAAAGCGCACATAGTCGGAACTCATCACTTCGACCGTCCCGGCTCGGGTGAGCCGGATTAGAAGACCCAGCTTGAACAAGGCGAGATTCAAGGCCGGCAGAATGATGTAACTCAGGCCTTCGAGCGAGGTGACCGACAGGTTCATTCCAAGAACGTTCGCTGTCGGCCCGCGCCCGCCCGACGGCAGCCAGCCGAGCTCGACCGCAAAGGTCATGATCAGCAGCAAGCCGACCCAGAAGGTCGGCACGCTGAACCCGAGCACCGAAAACGCCATGATGGCCTTGGACGACAGGGCGTCCGGCTTGTAGCCGGCCCAAAGTCCAAGCGGAATGCCGAGGCATGTGGCGATCAACATGGCGCACAGAGCCAGTTCCAGCGTTGCCGGAAAACGGGAGAAGATCAGGCTCAGGACCGGCAGGCGATAGATGAACGACTCCCCCAAATCCCCATGCAGCATGTTGTTCATGAACACGAAGTACTGCTGGATGAGGGGCAGATCGAGACCGTAGCGATGGATCAAGGCTTCGCGCAATGCCTGATCCGACGCCGGATCGATCATCACGTCGATCGGATTTCCAATGGCGTACACGCCAAGGAACACGATGACCGACATCGCGACGATAACAAGAAGCGCTTGCAGAATACGCTGGATGAGAAAACCGATCATGCGGACTCGGACATCGGTGGAAAACGGTTCCGTAACAGGAAAGCGAAGCGGGTCTGGAAAAACCAGATCCGCCTCGAAGGTAAGCCGGCCGGTTGCACGGCCGGACGGTCCGGATCAGCTCTTAGGCTTGATCTCGTAAGCAAGCGTTTCCTGATCGACCCGCGGCGGAACGGTCATCATACCCTTCTTGGCGGCCCAGACCGTCTGGAGCTGCACCGTCGGGATCAGAGCGCGATCGTTCATCGAGATGTCCGTGACCTTTTCAAAGAGGGCGCGGCGCTTCGTGTCGTCCATCGTGCGCGCACCCTCTTCGAGGAGAGCGTCGACCTCAGGATTGGAGTAGCTCTGCTTGTTGAACGCGCCAAGGCCGGTCTTGGGGTCGGCCGTATGCACGAGCGAGCCATAGGTATAGCTGGCCTCGCCGGTCAGGGTGCCCCAACCGCTCATCCACATGGGAAACTCGCCCTTCTGCTGAGCCGGGAAGAACACGGTGCCGTTGAGGGCATTGGCGTTGATCTTCAGGCCGGCGCGAGCCCACATCTGGGACAGGGCCTCACAGACGGCGGCGTCACCCGGCAAGCGGTTGTTGGTGCAGAAGAAATCGAGCTCGAAACCCTTGGGATAGCCCGCAGCGGCCAGAAGCTCCTTGGCCTTCTGGACGTTATAGGGCCGCTCCGGCAGATTCTTGCTGCCGCCGAAGAAATTGGTCGGCATCAGCTGATTGGCAGGACGGCCGAGACCTTCCAGCACCACGCGCACCAGCGTCTTACGGTCGATCGCCAGGTCCAAAGCCTCACGGACCTTCGCATCACGCAACGGATTTTCGGTGATTTCCTTACCGTCGACCTTTGCGGGTTTCGGCAGGGCTTCCTTCACGTTGGGCGTGATGTTCATGAAGTAGACGGTATCGGCGATGAAAGTATCGACCGCCTTGTCCTTCTGCATGGCGGCGTAATCCGTCGCCGGGACATAGTTGACGAGATCGACCTGTCCGGACTTCAGCGCCGCCATACGGGCCGGATCGTTCGGGATTTCCTTGCGGACGACCTTCTGCCAATGGGGCTTCTCACCCCAATAGCCGTCGAAACGCTCGAGCACGAGATCGCCCTTGGGCTCCCAGGACACGAACTTGTAAGGTCCGGTGCCGATGGCTGCCTTACCGGAGTTGAACTGCTCGTTGCGAGCTTCCATTCCGACCGACTTCGACACGACGAAGAGGCGAACGAAATCGTTCGGTAGCGTCGGCGCTGGAGCCTTGGTGATCACATGCAGGGTGTACTTGTCGACGGCCTTCGTCTCTTTCACCTGCTTGGTGTAGATCGTCATGCTCATCGGGCCGGTTACGACCGGAATACGATCGATGGAGAACTTGACGTCTTCAGCCGTCAGCTCCGATCCATCGTGAAATTTGACGCCTTCACGGATCTTGAACTCCCAGGTGGTGTCGTCGACCGGCTTCCAGGACGTGGCCAGGCCCGGCTTCAGCTGAAGGTTCTCGTCAGCCATCACGACCGTATCGAAGATGTGGCGCAGCGCTTCGGCTTGGCTTCCCAGAGTCGACCAGTGCGGGTCGATCGAATCCGGACCGGCGCGCAGGCCCATCGTGAGTGTCTGGGCTGAAGCGGAATGGCCGAGCATTGTTCCCGCGAGGAGAGCTACCGCCAATGCCCCGCCAAGCTTGAAATTAAGTTTCACGTGATGTCCCCTCTTGCTAAGAACCCGACTTTTCGTCCAAGGTGTACTTATCGATTATGACGGTAGGTCGCCAACCTGCCCCAAGTCAACTAGAACGTATAAATGAGCCAGAATAGTTCCATTGTTGCACTTGGCGACCGTACCAGCCAGATAGAACGAAGCGCTCAGGAGCGTGTTCTGTCGGACCTTGCCAACGCCCTTGATCGGACCTTGCCTGTCCCTCTCGGAATTCAGCTGAGGGGACTGATCGAATTCGGCATCGGCCTCGGTGAATTGCTGCCGGGGCAAAAGCTCCCTTCCGTCCGTGAGCTGGCGGAACGGGCGGGAATCGCGCCGATGACCGTGGCGAACGTTTATCAGGAGCTTCGCAAGACCGGACTGATCGAAGCAAAGCCCGGCGCCGGAACCTATGTGAGCGATGGCCGCACCCGCGACGGTCTCCGATCCGACGCGATGCGGAGGATCCAACGCCGGATCGATGCTTTATTCAACGAGGCGGAAGAGTTGGGCCTTGCGCCGACGGTCGTTGCCTCACTGGTCAACGCGCGCGCGGCACGAGGGCGATCGCCGGTTCGATCCATGCAGATCGTGATCGTCGGCCATTTCCTCGATACCACGCAACAATATGCGGACCGCATTCGCGAGTTATTGGGTCCCCACGATTCTATCGCCGTCACGACACTTTCCGCCCTTCAGGCAGGGGAGGCCCTGCCGCAGCCGTGCGATCTGTGCGTCACGTTCCCCCATCGTCGCAACGATGTGGAAAGCCTTGTTCCGGCGAGTACTCCTATCGTCAACCTGAGCTTCATCCCGGCGGAGGAAACACGGGCGAAGCTTGCGATCATCGACCCGATGGCTCGGATTGGAATCGTCTCGATCTTTCCGGAATTCATGGCCTTGATGAAGCCGGGTGTTCTGCGCTTCACGCCGCATGTATCGGACGTCGAGGTTCGCCTGATTACCGAACCCGATCTTACCGAGTTCCTGAAGACGGTCGATGTTCTTGTCTACGCGAGCGGTGCCGAACCCATCCTGAAGGATTTTCCATCAGGCCGCCAAGCCATCGAATTCCGCTATGTTCCCGATCCCCATGCCGTCCGGCAGATCCTGATCCCCGAGATCGAGCGCTTGCGCTCCGCAGCCCTTGCGAAAGAGGAAAAGACCTTATGAAAATCAGCGAGATGAATTGGCTTCAGGTCGAACAGTACCTGAAGGCCGATGACCGCGCCATCGTACCGCTTGGCTGCACGGAGCAGCACGCCTACCTGAGCCTTTCCGTAGACAGCATCCTTGCGGAACGTGTGGCCGTCGACGCGGCAGAACCTCTTGGCGTACCGGTCTTTCCCGTTCAAGCCTATGGCATTACCCCGTATTTCATGGCCTATCCGGGAACGGTGTCGCTGAAGGCCGAAACCTACCTGCGGCTCATCACCGATGTGCTCGATTCTCTTCATCGCACCGGCTTCCGGCGCATTCTGTTCGTCAACGGTCACGGCGGCAACAGCCCGGCTCAGACGGCGTGCATCGAATGGATGAACCATCATTCCGATTGCCGCGTGCGCTTCCACAATTGGTGGAACGCGCCAAAGACCTTCGAGAAGGTGAAGGAAATCGATCCCGTTGCCTCGCACGCCTCCTGGATGGAGAACTTTCCCTGGACCCGGCTGCCCAACATTGCGCAGCCCGATCATCAGAAACCCATGGTCGACCTCGAGCGGATGCGCACCTTCGGGCCTGAAGGAGTCCGTGAGATCCTGGGCGACGGCAATTTCGGCGGGCGGTATCAACGCTCCGACGACGAAATGAATGCGATCTGGTCCATTGCGGTCGCCGAAACCCGCGCTTTGATCGAGACCTGGTAATGAGCCAAGACACCATTCTCATCTGGGGCGCCGGGGCCATCGGCGGTACGCTTGGCGCTTACCTTGCCCGTGCGGGCGAGGACGTCCTGCTCGTCGATATCGTCGAGCCTCACGTCCAGGCCATGAATCACGACGGCCTCGCGATCGAAGGTCCCGTGGAAACATTCCGGCAGCCGGTGCGAGCCGTGACGCCTGAGAACGTCCGTGGGCAGTTCAACCGCATCATCCTGGCGGTGAAGGCGCATCACACGCGCGATGCCGTGAAAGCCCTGAAGCCTCATCTTGCGGCCGCCGGCTCCGTTCTTTCCGCTCAGAACGGACTCAACGAGCTGATCATCGCGGAAGAGATCGGAGCCGAGCGCACGGTCGGCTGCTTCGTCAACTTCGGAGCAGATTGGCTCGAGCCGGGACGAATTCTGTTCGGCAACCGTGCGACCGTCGCCGTTGGCGAACTCGACGGCGGCAAGACACCCCGCGTCGAGGACTTCCATCGCCTCCTGTCGATTTTCGAGCCGAATGCCATCCTGACGGACAACATCTGGGGCTACCTGTGGGGAAAGCTGGGATATGGGGCGATGCTGTTCGCCACGGCCCTTACCCCCGCCTCCATGTCCGAAAACCTCGCTTCGGAGAAGCATTTTCCCGTGTTCCATCAGCTCGGCCGCGAGGTGATGGCCGTGGCTCTCGCACGCGGCGTAAAACCCCTGGGGTTCAATGGTTTCGATCCGGCCGCCTTCATGCGGGACGCATCTGAAGCCGCTGCGCGCACCTCGGTCGCCGCCATGGCCGAATTCAATCGCCACACCGCGAAAACCCATTCCGGAATTTGGCGGGACCTCGCGGTGCGCAGGCGCAAGACGGAGGTCGATGCTCAGATTGCGATCATTTCCCAGCTTGGAGCCGAAGCCGGCATTGCGACACCGACAATCGATAAGCTTGTTTCCCTGATCCACGATATCGAGGAGAATCGGCGAGAACAGTCCTGGGCAACGCTTGATCGGCTGCTTGCATCATGAAGCTTGATTTCACGAACCGCCGCGTTGTTGTGACCGGGGCCGCACAAGGCATCGGCCGCAGCATTGTTCAATCCTTTGCGGCGGAAGGAGCCACGGTTTGGGCCCTCGATCTGGATGAAGCGGGCCTTCAGGTGGCAGCAGAAACGGGAGCCGCGGCCACGCGCACGCTCGACCTGTCGGATCGTGCCGCCGTCGCAACGGTCATGCAGGAGATGGGAGAGCGCCTCGGCGGAATCGACATTCTCGTCAACTGCGCAGGCGGCGTCAGGGGGCAGATCGCGAAGCCCCTGGAAGAAGTAAGCGAGAAGGATTGGCTCGTTCTGTTCGAGGCCAATGTTCATGGCGCATTCTGGTGCTCGCAGAACGCAGCACCCTATATGAAACGGAACAAGTTCGGCCGGATCATCAATATCTCGTCCGGTGCCGGCCTCCGCCCCAGCCTGACGGGCATTCAGGGCTACACGGCCGCCAAGCACGCGCTCGTCGGTTTGACCAAGCAGCTCAGCTTCGAGCTTGGACCCTTTGGCGTAACCGTGAACAGCGTGGCCCCGGGCTTTGTCCTGTCCAATCCTGCGACCCAGCGCCAATGGGAAAGCTATGGCCCGGATGGACAGGCACGGCTCGTCGAGAGCATTCACACCCGCCGCCTCGGACGCCCTCAAGACATTGCGGACACGGTGCTGTTCCTGGCATCGGATACGGCAGAGTGGATTTCCGGCCAGATCATTTCCGTTGATGGCGGACGGTCCTGAAAACATAGAACAGCATCAGATCCGGAAGCCCTGGAACGAGGGCTTCCCCAATAAACGCTAAGCGAGGAAACTCATGGACGACATCACCACTCAACCCTGGGCTTGGCCCGAGGAAACCTGGCGCGGGAAGGTAGAGCATGTGCGCGCCGGCCGATCCATGAAGCCGGACCGGTGGAAGAACAGTGCCCGTTGCGCGGTAGCCTTCTCGTTCGATTCGGATCACGAAACGAACGAATTGCGCGATGGCGGAAAATCCATCGGGCGAATGTCGCAAGGGCAATATGGCAATCGCCAAGGCATTCCCCGCATTCTCAATGCCTTGAGAAAGTATGACGCCAAGGCCACCTTCTTCGTACCGGCCGTAGCCGCTCTCCTTTATGAGGACGAGCAGCGCCGCATCGTTGCAGAAGGCCATGAGATCGGGATCCATGGGTGGATTCACGAACTCAACAGCCAGCTTCCCTACGAAATCGAGAGAGATCTGGTTTTCCGTGCGGCCGATACTCTGGAGCGGATTACCGGAACACGGCCCGTCGGCCTGCGGACATGCTCCTGGGACTTTAGCCCTGATACCTTACGCATCGAGCGGGAACTCGGTCTCCTATACGATTCTTCCCTCATGGCTGACGACGATCCGTACGAGCTTGTCGAAAAGGGAGAACCGACGGGCATTGTCGAGCTGCCGGTCGAGTGGATTCGAGACGATGCCGTCTACTTCAATATGCATCGCTTCAACGGCCTTAGGCCCCATACCCCCCCTACGGCCGTCTATGACATTTTCTTCCGCGAATTCGAGCGCGCCTACGAGGAAGGCGGCCTCTTCCTGCTGACCATGCATCCGCACGTGACCGGCTACCGCTCGCGCATCTGGATCCTGGAGAGGCTCCTGGCCGAAATCGCGCAGCGTTCGGACGTTTGGATTGCCACCCACGCCGAGATCGCGGCCTATGTCAAAGCGGAATGCTCCGCATGAGCAAGCCAGTGCGGGCGCGCGACTTCGGCCTATCCTGCGGAAACCTCCAGCCAGGGTCCCGCAACAGCATCTGCGATGTGCCCGGCGTCCAGGTGGGCCATAAGACCCTTGTGACCGGCGATATCCGGACAGGCGTGACGGCGATCCTTCCGCATCCGGGCAATCTCTATCGTGATAAGCCTGTCGCCGCCGTGCATGTCATCAATGGCTTCGGCAAGAGCATCGGGTTCGTGCAGGTCGAGGAGCTGGGCGTCATCGAAACGCCCATCCTTCTTACGAATACTCTCTCTGTCGGCACGTGTGCCACCGCGCTGGTGCGGCATGCCATCACCGGAAACCCCGATATCGGCCGGGAAACGGCAACCGTGAATCCGGTGGTGCTGGAATGCAATGACGGTTGGTTGAACGACATTCAAGCCTTGGCGGTCTCAGAGGACGACGCTCGTGAGGCCCTGAAAAGTGCCGCGCCCGACTTTGCCGTCGGTGCCGTCGGCGCTGGATGCGGCATGAGTACTTTCGGCTTCAAAGGAGGCATCGGCACATCCTCCCGGCGGATCATGCTTGACGGCACAGAGTTCCATCTTGGAGCGCTCGTGCTGTCGAACTTTGGGCGCTCGGGTGATCTGCGCCTGCCCGACGGCCGTGTTGTCGAATCTCTGACACCTATCTCAACGCATCCTGAGAAGGGCTCGATTATCATCGTTGTCGCGACCGACATTCCCCTGAACGATCGTCAGCTCAAGCGCGTGATCAGGCGATCCGGAGTCGGATTGGCACGCCTTGGAGCATTTTGGGGACACGGAAGCGGCGATATCGCTCTTGGTTTCACGACGGCCAATAGGGTTCGCCACGACGAGGGGGCGAGCTTGATTAGTCAGCGTGCATTGAACGAGAACCGGATCGATGCCCTGTTTGAGCCGATGGCGGACATCACCCAGGAAGCGGTTCTCGATGCTCTCATCGCGGCGGACCCGACGACGGGCCGCGACGGACATTTCCGCCCAAGCCTGCGCGACGCGATCGACCGTTCCCCTCTTTCTTGAAGGCACGACATCATGAGCTCATCATCCCACAACGACTTCGTTCTTGCGGTTCATGGAGGCGCAGGAACAATCCTTCGCAACAAAATGACGCCCGAAAGGGAGGCCGCCTACCACCGAGGGCTGCGGGCAGCCCTGGAAGCTGGCCGCTCGGTGCTTGCTGACGGCGGGACCGCGCTCGACGCGGTCACGGCCGCCGTAATGGCGCTGGAAAACGAGCCCCTGTTCAACGCCGGACGCGGCGCCGTCTATACGTCCGCCGGCAAGCAGGAGATGGATGCCGCCGTCATGGACGGGCGAGATCGTGCTGCGGGAGCGGTGGCAGGCTTGTGCGGTCCTCGCAACCCCATCCTCGCCGCACGGGCCGTCATGGAGAAATCCGACCACGTCTTCTTGATCGGAGAAAGTGCTTTGGAGTTTTGCCGCGCGCAGGGGCTTGCATTCGAGGATCCGTCCTATTTTTTCACGGAGCAGCGTTGGAATGCTCTGCAGGAAACTTTGGCGATGCGAAAGGCAGGCGCCGACGATCAGGACGAATCGCGCAAGCACGGCACGGTCGGAGCTGTCGCACGCGACCGCCATGGCAGTCTGGCGGCAGCAACGTCCACGGGCGGCATGACGGCAAAATCGCCGGGCCGTGTGGGCGACAGTCCTGTGATCGGCGCCGGCACCTGGGCGGACAACGAGACGTGTGCGGTATCCGGAACCGGGCACGGCGAAATTTTCATCCGCTATGCGGCAGGTCATGAGATTGCGTCTCTCATGCGCTATGCAGGCCGCAGCCTCGATGAGGCTGCGAGAGCTGTCGTGATGGACATGCTGGCTCCAGCTGGCGGATCGGGTGGAGTCATCGCCGTGGGTCACGACGGCTCCGTCGCTTTGCCGTTCAACTGTTCTGGCATGTATCGCGGTGTCGTGCGGGGCGATGGGGTCCTCAGAACGGCGATCTACGATGAGCCGCTGATAGAATATAGAGCGAAGGCACAATCGGCCTGATCTCTTTGACTTCAGACACGGGATCAGGATGCGACACGCTCCTGGTCCCGATTGCCGCTGAGCTCCTCAAGTTCAGCCACGACACCAACGACCGGAAATGTGATGACGCATCGCACGCCGGTTGGCGCGAAGATGAGCTTGATATCGCCCCCGAGTTGCTGAGCCAGTCCTCGCTGAATGAGTTTTGACCCAAATCCTTGCCGTTTCGGTGGGACGACCGGTGGTCCGCCGGTTTCCACCCATTCCACGAGTAGGGACCTCGGACTATCGCCCTTTGTGACGGCCCACGTCACACGAATACGCCCTTCAGGGTGGGAGAGGCTGCCATACTTGGCGGCGTTCGTGGCAAGCTCATGCACGGCCAACCCCAATGCGAGCACCGCGCTGGCCTGGAGGCTGACCCGCGGTCCACGTAACCTGACGCGTCGCCCCAGCACATCCTGATAGGGGTCAAGCTCGTTGCTGAGCACATCTCTCAGATCGGCGCCGTTCCAGTTCGTCGCGGTCAGAAGATCATTCGTTTTGGCAAGGCCCTGGAGGCGTCCGAGAAAGGCGTCCCATATGGCCGGATCCTCGGCTTCGGCGGAGCGCCGGGTGAGCGAAGCGATCGACTGGACGGTCGCAAGGGTGTTCTTGACGCGATGATTGAGCTCGTGAAGCAGTAAGGCCTGACGCTCATCCGCCAATTTCCGGGCGGTAATATCCTGGCAAACGCCCACGAGGGTAACCTTGTCGCCGGCCTCTGTCCGAATGCGCCCGCTGACGCGCACCCAGTGAATGCTCAGGTCGGGCCAGATGATCCGATATTCGACGTGAAGGTCCTGGTGATGGGTCAGAGTCTCGCGAACAGCGGCTGCCTGCTTGGCGCGGTCATCCGGATAAATTGCGTCGAGAAGGTCCTGGTAAGTGAAAGGCTCGTCGACATCCCGACCGAAGACGACCCGGCATGTGCTCGAAGCATTGAACTCGTTGGTTCCGGGACTGTACTCCCACGAGCCGAGATCTCCGGCATTCAACGCAAGACGCAGGCGAACTTCGCTTTCCGCAATCGCCTCAAGAGCTTTCTGCCTATCGTTTTCCTGGCGCTCGATCGCCGAAGCCGCCTCGGCAAGAGCTTTCTGAATGGTATCGAACTCAAGCACGTGGGTGGGCGGCCCCACAACGCGTTCTCCTCTCCCCAGATTCCGGGCCGCGATAGCAAGACGGTCCACGGGACGGGCGATGGATCGTGAAAGCCAGGCCGCAAGGAGAAGCCCGGCCACGATGACGGCGCCGAGCGCCAGGAGCCATCCCAACGGCCGCCGCAGGGCGGCAGATACTTCGGCGGCCGGATAGCCGATGACGAAGGACCAGCCATAGCTCGAGGAGCGGGTGAAGTATGTCCGGACCGGAACCTCATCGAGAGACGTCGTCTCGATATTTCCCTCCGGCGCCTCGGCAATCGCGCGATAAAGCTCCGGCCGGATACTCTGTCCGATATAGACTTCCGGCGACCTCGAACGGGCGACGATCTTCCCGCCGCGATCGATGATCGCGGCGCGCCAGTTTTCTTGGATACGCTGATCGTTGATCAGTTCCTGAAACACCGCCGGGTCGATGGCCATCCCAAGAACATACGCGACCTTGTTGTCGATGATGATCGGCACATCGAGGGTCACGATCGATTGCCGGGTGAGTGGCCCGTACGTGAGATCCGACAACTCAGCTTTTCCGGTCCTGGCGACCCGCTGAAGGATTTCCGGACGCAAGCTGTCGGGAAGTTTCTCGCCATAAGGCGCGCGGCTCGTGACAAGAATGCGCCCACTCGGCTCGAATAAGGCAATCCATATGGCATTTTGCAGCGGCGCCTGGGCGAGCTGCTCATGGAATGACTCGAAATCGCCTTTCCTGATGAAAGGAGAATAGGCGAGGGTCCGAAGGGCCGACTCGGCCTTCTCGATTTCGAGGGTGAGCGACAAGGCCAAGGCGCGGGTTGTCTCACGCAGCCGCAGATCGGTGGCCTCCTGTTCGGCCCGATAAACAGAATAGAGGCCGGCACCTGCAACCGCGATCGTGGGAAGCGCGAGGGCGAGAACCAGCCCCCACAGCAACTGCCGCAGCGATGTCCCTGCTGCCCGGGTTGGCCTATCGTCATCGATCGGCGAGACTGATTTCTCCCGACTCATGGCCTTGGCGCCGGTTCATCGAGCGGCATGGCCACGCTCACGAGGATTTTGGGATCCTTCTCCGGCCAGGTCACGACGGCCTCGAGCTGCCGTCCAAGAGCTCTCAGGATCGTCCCGGCGCTGCTCATACGGGCAGCGCTCTTCTCCCGTGGTGAGAACGCATCATCGGCGATTGCAAAGGTGAGCTGCCCCGGATGCTTTCGAATTTCGAGCTTCAACTTACCTTTGCGGTGATCATAGGCATGAGCAAGGGCGTTGACGACAAGTTCGTTAAAGAGAAGTGCGATAGGCGCAGCTTTTGCGGCCTCGACTTCGACAGGGTCGAGATCGAACTCCGGCCTGATATCCATCGTCTCGTCCGTGGATGTCAGCTCCTCGCACAGATTCCGAGCGAAGGTCGTGACATCGAACAGTCGCATGCCCTTTCCGTCATAGAGATCGCGGTGAGCCGTCCCGAGCGCCTGCAACCGTGCTTTCGTCCGGCACAAAGTGCTTCGCACCTCCTCGGTTTCAGCTTCTCGAACTTCAATGCTCACGAGGGAAAGAAGCAATTGCAGATTGTTCTTCACGCGATGGTCGAGCTCATGCAGAAGAGCGGTTCTTTCTTCGAGAAGCCGGTGAAGAGCGGCTTGCGCCTGCCGCCTTTGTCTGCGTTCATAAGCCTCCGCCAGCGCACGAAGGACCGTTGCCGGCAGTCGTTCGAGACGCTGCTTGATCACGTAGTCGGTCGCACCATGCTTCATTGCCTCGACGGCAATCTCTTCACCGAGAGTCCCGGAGACGAAGATGAAGGGGGTGTCCGCACTGCGTTGGCGCGCAAGCGACAGGGCGCTCAGACCGTCGAATCCGGGCACGACATAGTCTGCCAGTATGACATCCCATTCGTCGCCGACCAGCGCCTCCCGAAATTCCGCCGCAGATACGGCCCGCGTGATGTCGGTTCTGCGCTCGATACCCGATAATGCCTCGATAACGAGCTCGGCATCGAGCGCGCTGTCCTCCAGAAGGAGGATGCGCAACGTGTGCTCCGATGGCGAGACCCGCGTGGTCGGCATTGTTATGGCCTCGTTCTATCGTTCCGCGGCGGGGGCTCGTTGAGGATTCCCCAGAAAACTCCCAGATCCTGAATGGCATCGAAGAACTCGCGAAAGCCGACCGGCTTGACGACGAACGCATTGACGCCGAGCTCATAGCTTTTGACCAGATCGCTTTCCTCTCGTGACGATGTGAGCATGACGATCGGCGTATGGCGCAGCTCAGGGTCTGCCTTGACCTTCGCCAGAACCTCAAGGCCGTCGACCTTAGGCAGCTTCAGATCCAGCAGCACGACGGCGGGGTCGCTGGTGTTCCGGCTTTCGTGAAAACCGCGGCGATAAAGGAAATCGAGAGCTTCGGCGCCATCGCGCACCACGACCACTTCGTTGGCGAGCTGGCTCTGCTCCAGCGCCGTCAATGTCAGCTCGACATCCTTGGGGTTATCCTCGACAAGAAGGATAGGCTTCAGTTCCGGCATTCACGCCGCTCCTTTGATATCTGGCAGTGAGAAATAGAAGGTGGCGCCTTGGTCGATGGCGCCCTCGGCCCAGGTCTGGCCCCCGTGTCGCTCCACGATGCGGCGGACATTGGCCAATCCGATTCCAGTTCCTTCAAACTCTTCCATGCGGTGTAGACGCTGGAAAACGCCGAAGAGCTTTCCAACATAGGCCATATCGAAACCGACGCCGTTGTCGCGCACGAAAAAGACCACATGGTCGTTTTCTTTGTACGAACCCAGTTCGATGACAGCTTCGTCTCGCGTGCGGGTGTACTTTACCGCATTTGCGAGAAGATTCTCAAACACAAGCCTGATCATGAAGGGGTCGGCGTGAATCGACGGGAGATCGCCGATCTTCCATCGAAGATGCCGATCCCCCACTTCAAGGGCGAGCCGCTGTCTGATCTCGCGGACGAGAGGCTCCGTCGGAATTTGGCGAGGCTTGAGCGAAGTCCTGCCCATTTGAGAAAAGTTCAGAAGGTTGTCGACCAATGTTCCGGCCGTAAAGGCGGACTCGATGATCGTGTCGACGTATCGCCTTCCGCGCTCCGTAATGTGCTCGCTTTCCTGCTTCTTCAAGAGTTCGGCGTAACCGACGATATGGCGGAAGGGAGCCCGCAGATCGTGAGAAACCGAATAGGAGAACGCTTCCAGCTCCTTGTTGCTGCGGCGGAGCTCCTCAGTCAGCGAGGCGAGCTCCTCAGCCCTGCGAAGCACAATCCCCACAATGGTATTGCGTAGTTCCTTGACGGCGTCGATCTCCCCCGGATCCCAAGGAAGTGAGCGTCCCCGAACCGTCTCCTTCCAGATCTCGAATGAAATGCGAGGATGCAGACGCGTCTCGCCCGGCGCGCCTTGAACAGGCTTTTGGGGATCCCCGCCCCAGTTGACCGTCTGGACGACCTCGGGGCGAAACCAGATGATATAGCTGGAGTGCACCTTCGAGATCGAAATGGACAGGAGCCCGCTCGCGATGGCCGCGTAGGCTTTCGCCGGAGGGTAATGCTCCGACAGCTTCTCCGTGACGAAGACATCCTCCGTCTGCTGGCCTGATAGCCATTCGAATAAGTCCTGCACCTGTGGCTTGTCCGGGGTTTGCCCAAGGCAATAGCACCGGTCACGGTCGATAATCGCGACCCCTTGTGCGCCCGCCAGATCCATGAGCTCGAAAGGATTGTTCACGAGACCATCGATGAACACATCCTCTGCCGCCATATGCCCGAGGAGCCGTGCCTGGATGGAACCGAGGCGCATCCGATTTTCGGCAGCGGAGGCCCGCTCGCGCGCTTCGAGTTGAAGCGAGAAAATTTGGGTGAGGAAATCACAGGCATTGCGAACCTGCAGCGGGACACGCCGTGGCTCCTTGCTGTGGCACGAGATCAGCCCCCACAAGACGCCGTTTCTCAGGATCGAGATCGACATCGACGCCATGGTTCCCATGTTGCGCATGTACTCCAGGTGCACGGGGGAAACGCTGCGCAAGATGGAATCGCTGAGATCGAGAGGATCCGCGCTTAAGGACTCGATGGGAATGGGCGCGTAATCGGCGTTGGAGATGATGCGAAGCCGGTTGCGGCGATAAAGCTCGCGAGCCTGAGCCGGAATATCGGAAGCAGGGAACCGTAAGCCCAGATACGAAGGCAGGACCTCGTTGCGATCTTCAGCGATGACATTGCCGTTCCAATCCGGATCGAAGCGATAGACCAGGACACGGTCGAAAGAGGTAATCCGGCGCACATCCTCCGCGGCGAGCCGGCATAATTCGTCCACCGATGTCGCAGCCTGCAACTGCTCGACGAACCGTCGCAAGGTCGGGTGCAGGGCGTCGAAGGTGGTTGCGGTGCCTTGCTGGATTTCCTCGAGTTCAAGGATCGCCTGCCCGGCCGTGTTGTGCACCACGGCGTCGAAGGTCTTCCGGCCATGCGCGGTGTCGAGGGTAATCGTCCGAAGAAAGCGCGTGTTGCCGCGCTCCTCGGGGGGAACGAGATCGGCTTCCAGCAATCCTGCCATCTCGGGCAGCGTCTCGCGGAAGACCCGCCCGAGGATCGAACTGTTTGTCAGGCCGAAAGTCGGAGCCGTGTTGGCGCTCGCATAGGTGACGGTCTGGTCCGATAAGTTCAGCGCCAGAAGCATCCCATACGGCTGAATGCTCCCGGGAATGTGGATCGGTTCCCGGTCACAGGCTGTCAGGTCAGGTTCACGCTCGTTTCTTTGAATGCTCATGGCGCCTCGCCCAACCAAACCCGCATGACATCGAATGTCCGTTGAGCCGACGCGACGATGAGATCGTCCGCGGTCGCGGACGATATCTCAAGGAGGCGCGCTCCAAACGACTTCCACATGAGCGACGTCTCCCGGCCATAGCTCCGAAAGTAGGCGCAGCCCGTCTCCGGGTTAAGGCCGAGACGCCGTTCGACCGTCTTGGCGATGATGGCGCCTCCCAACGTAGAGCCTTCGATCACATACATGCTTCCCAGCGCCGCAGCTTCTCCCGCAAGGGGCATCAAAGGGTGGCATCGTGGCAATTGCGCGATCTCGTCCCTCGTCATCCCAAGCTGTTGCAGATCCCTGGCGAGCAGGGCTGTTTTGCGGCGTTGGCGAAAGAACTCCCTGTCGGAAATCAGGGGCCCTGCGGCCTCCTCCCAAACGCTGTGGAACCCATAAAATCGTTTCAGAAGATGACGATAATCGGCAAGCGTAGCCGTATGTCGATCGAGATCGACGACCTTTTCGATTCGATCATGCGCCGATCGAGTTTCCACTTTCAGACGTTCGAGAAGATTCATGAATAATGTAACAAATTAGGGGGAAATGTTTGTTTTCTTTGCCTTGCCGACCGGATGCGGCCGCAGATACGTTACATGGATCAGCCCAAGCGGGCGGCAATGGTGCGTTCCAAAGCCATCAACCCATCGTGAAGCAGGATAGCCAGGACCGCAACCACCAACCCGCCTTGGAGGATGAAGGCCACGTTGTTGGACTGGAGACCGGCGATGATAACCTCGCCGAGCCCTTTGGCCGCAACGGTCGAGCCGATGGTGGCCGTGCCGAGACTGATGATGGCGGAGAGGCGGATCCCTGCCAGGATAACCGGCATCGCAAGCGGAAGCTCCACATTCAGGAGGCGCTGGCGCGGCGTCATGCCCATGCCTTTGGCTGCATCGAGAACCAGTGGCGGAACCTGAGTGAGGCCACTGATCGTGTTCTCGAAGATCGGGAGCAGTCCATAAAGAAACAAGGCGATCAGCGTTGGGGCCTGACCAAAGCCCACGAGCGGTACCGCAACAGCCAAGACGGCGACCGGAGGAAAAGTCTGGCCAATATTGACGATGCTCCGGGACAGGGGGAGGAACTCCAAACCCGAGGGCCGCGTGACGAAGATTCCGAGCAAGACGGCAACGACCGTACTGGCACTGACCGCTCCGAACACGGTTTGCAGATGGGCTATGGTCAGGGACAGAAGACTGCCCTGATCGTAAATGGCCGGGGCGCCATTTTCCGTGAACGGCTCAAACGCGAAGGCGAAGACGTGCGGCGCCGTGATGAACGTGACGAGCAGCGCAAAGGCTGCGATCCGCAGAAACACAGCCGGTCGTATCATGGGGCCTGCCGTCCATGGGCGAGAATGCCCCCGATGCTGACCCGGCCGAGCATCGCTCCCGACGAATCGAGAACCGGAAGCGCGTCGCGTCCCACCCAGACCATTCTGGCCAGGGCCTCGCGAAGGTCGATGGACGCATCGAGGGGTTCCCCATCCGCCGTGCCTGGTTCAACCACATCGCGGACTCTCGTGAGCGACAGGAGCCGGAACGGCCGCTCGGCGGTGCCGACCAGCCGCTCGACGAATCCTTCCGCGGGATGGGTCAGCAACTCGGCGGCCGTCCCATACTGCACCAGCCGAGCCTCATCCATGACGGCGATCTTGTCGCCAAGGCGAAAGGCTTCCTCCATATCGTGTGTCACGAGAACGACGGTCGTGCCCAGGCGGCGCTGAATGGCAAGGAGATCGTCCTGCGCCTTGCTCCGAATAACCGGATCAAGAGCTCCGAACGGCTCGTCCATCAGAAGGAGCGCGGGCCGGGCCGCCAAGGCCCGCGCGACGCCAACCCGCTGCTGTTGCCCACCTGACAGTTCGTGCGGGTACTTTCCGGCGAATTCGGCCGGATCGAGCTGGAACAATTGCAGCAGCTCGTCGACCCGCTGACCGATCCGCTTAGCCTCCCATCCCAGCAGACGAGGCACCGTGGCAATATTCCCGGCGACCGTTCGGTGAGGGAAAAGCCCATTTCCCTGAATCACGTAGCCGATCCGATGGCGCAGTTCGTCCTCGGGAACCGCCATCGTGTCCTGGCCGTCGATCAGAACCCGGCCGGAGCTCGGCTCGACAAGCCGGTTGATCATGCGCAGCAGGGTCGACTTGCCGGCGCCGGACGTGCCGACGATCACCGTGATGGATCCTTCCTCCATCCGCATGCTGACGTCGTCGACGACGATCGTATCGTCATAGCGCTTTGAAAGGTTCTGGATCTCGATCATGAGTGGGCTCTCCCGGCAAGTTCGATGATCGCATCGAGAATAACCGCCGCGGCGAACGACAGACCGACGGTCGGAATGGCGCCCAGCAGCACCAGATCCATGGCCGTCTGTCCTATTCCCTGGAACACGAAAGTGCCCAGGCCCCCTCCCCCGATGAGCGCCGCGACCGTCGCAAGACCCAGATTCTGAACCAGCACGATGCGGATGCCCGTCAGGATGACGGGCAGCGCCAGCGGAAACTTGACCTGGAACAGCCGCTGCCTGCGCGACATTCCCATGCCGCGCGCCGCATCCACGACGCTCGCCGGAACCTGATCAAGTCCCACGACCGTGTTGGCGACGATCGGGAGAAGCGCATAGAGAACAAGCGCCAAGAAGGCCGGGGCCGTGCCGATGCCGCGTATCCCGATCGCCGCCGCGAGAGGCACGTTCGCCGCAAGGTACCCCAGAGGGACCATCAGCATGCCGAACAGGGCGATGCTGGGGATCGTCTGCAGGATGTTGAGGACTTGGAGCATCGGGACGCGGACCACCCGCACCCGGTGGCACAGGATGCCGAGCGGCAAACCGATGATGACCGCAGCCAGGACCGATCCGAGGCTGAGAAGAACGTGATGTCGGGCCTCACGCCAGAAACTGTCTGTGCGAGTCGCATATTCCTTCAGGAGCGAAAGATCGTGCCAGGCGCCGGACAACAGGAGCAACGCGATGGCCCCGGCTGCGACCGCAAGAGCCGCGAGACGCGCCCAGGGGCCGAAGCGCAGGCGTGTCAGAGAATCGGCTGCCAGAAGACCGAATGCGAGGACCAGGAGCCAGAATCCGGAAGCGGGCGATACGCGGGCGAAGCTGTTGCCGGCCGGCGTCACGAACCCTGCCGACAGACCAACGGCTGGAGCGACGACGACGAGACCGACCGCGGCGGCGATCAATCGCACTGAAGGCCGGCGAATCAGAACAGCGACCCATGCGGCGCCGATCACCGCCGCCAGGACGATCACGATCATCGTCGTCGGAAGCGCGTGAAGCAGCAGGCGAGGTTCGCCGGACACGATCCGGTTGGCCCGATATGTCACAAACGGCAGAACGAATGCCGCAAAAAGCGCCAGAGCCGCAACGAGGCTCCCGAGGCGGTCGAATGCGATGCCCAGACGAGGCATGGATGCATCCCATCGGCTCGCCCGCGTGGAAGATGCGGTCACAGCGGGCTTTGTCCCCCTCGCATGAGAGCCTCGCTCCACAATCGCCCCATCCTGATCGCCTACTTTATGAAGCCCTTGGACTTCAGGTAGTCGGCCGCGACCGCCTTGGCCGCCTCGCCGCCGATCTGCACCCGCGCATTGAGCGTCTGCAAGGTGTTGAGATCAAGCGATTCGAAGACCGGCTTTAGCATGTCGGCGATCTTGGGGTTGTCCTTCAGGACGGCCTCGCGAATGATCGGCGCGGGCGCATAAACCGGTTGCACGCTCTTGTCGTCCGCCATGACCACGAGCCCGGACGGCACAATGCCCCCGTCCGTTCCATAGACCATGGCGGCGTTGGCCTTGTTCGTCTGCTCCGCTGCCGCCTTGATGGTCGCGGCCGTGTCGCCTCCGGACAGAACGATCAGCTGCTCCGGCTTCATCTTGAAGTCGTAAGCCTTCTGGAAGGCCGGAAGGGCCGCGGCGGAATTGACGAACTCGGCCGATGCGGCGAGCACCACGCTCCCTCCGCCGGCGACCCATTTCCCGAAATCCGACATGCTGGCCAACTTGTTGGAGCCCGCAACATCCTTACGGAGAGCGATCGCCCACGTGTTGTTGGCGGGAGACGGGGTGAGCCAGACGATCTTGTTGGCATCATAATCGAGCTGCTTGGCGGTCTCGTATCCCTTGGCCGCGTCCTTCCAGACCGGGTCATCGGCCTTGTTGAAGAAGAATCCCGCATTTCCCGTGTATTCCGGGTAGATGTCGATCTCGCCGGCCGTAATGGCTTTCCGCACCACGGGCGTGGCGCCGAGCTGAATGCGGTCCTGCGTCTTGATGCCGTTGGCGTTGAGCACCTGAAGGATAATATTGCCGAGGACCGAACCTTCGGTGTCGATCTTCGACGAAACCACCACGTCTGCGGCCTGCGCGGCCAGGGTGGACAGGCTCATGACGGCAGCCGAAGCCAGAGATATCAAAACGTTTTTCATCAGACGACCCCTGCGGAGGATCCGGTAATCCGGACCCCTGATGTAGGGCCTATTCTACACGCCGACAGATCTCTTGCTAAGATTCCGTCGCGTCTCTTCCGGTATGGTTGACGGCGAGATCCCGCATCCGGGGGGCGTGCGGATGCGGGATCGGGGCGCCTTCCGTTGCGGTATCAAGAACCGTCACGCGAAAAACGCGCCCTGCGGCTCCTGCGCGATGGTGAAGCGCACCTGCGCCTGGGGCCGGTGGTCCTCGGACAGGTATCGCCAGGTCCGCTCCGCATCGCTGCGGTGTTCAAAGGGGCCGACGACACGCTCCGTACCCTGAATCAGAGTTTCGAAATCCGTGGACGTGTATTCACCGCCCACGACCCAGTAGCGATTCTTCTGCATGGTCGTTCTCCATTGTTGGGGTTGAATTCGGGCTATTCGGCCGCCTGGAGCTTCGCCGATGGGCGGAACTGCGCCGTTTCCGTGGACTCGCTCATGGCGGTCGTCGACGACTGCCCACCGGTAATGGCGAGAGACACCTGGTCGAAGTAGCCGGTGCCGACCTCGCGCTGGTGGCGGGTTGCCGTATAGCCGTTCGCTTCGGCCGCGAATTCCTGGGTCTGAAGCTCCGAATAGGCGCCCATCCCGCGCTCCCGATACCCTCGCGCCAGATCGAACATCCCGAAATTGAGCTGATGGAAACCGGCGAGCGTGACGAACTGGAACTTGTAGCCCATGGCGCCCAATTCACGCTGGAAGGTCGCGATGGTCGCGTCGTCGAGCTTCTTCCTCCAGTTGAACGAGGGCGAGCAGTTATAGGCCAGGAGCTTACCCGGGAAACGCTTGTGTATCGCGTCCGCGAAGGTCCGTGCATCGTCCAGATCCGGGTGCGATGTCTCCCACCACAGAAGATCCGCATATTCCGCATAGGCAAGGCCGCGGGCGATGCAGTGATCGAGGCCCGTTCCTTCCTTCAGGCGATAGAAGCCTTCGGGAGTTCGGCTCTCGGGCTCGATGAACGGCCGGTCCCTTTCGTCCACGTCGGAGGTGATGAGCCGGGCGGATTCCGCGTCGGTTCGCGCCACCACGAGGGTCGTGGTGCCCATGACGTCCGCCGCGAGGCGCGCCGCGACGAGATTGCGCTCATGGGCCGAGGTCGGGATCAGCACCTTGCCGCCGAGGTGGCCGCATTTCTTCTCCGAAGCCAGCTGATCCTCGAAATGCACACCCGCAGCGCCGGCCTCGATATACGCCTTCATGATCTCGAAGGCATTGAGAGGACCACCGAAACCCGCTTCCGCATCCGCCACGATGGGCAGAAACCAATCCCGCTGCGCGCCGCCTTCCGCATGCTCGATCTGGTCGGCCCGCTGGAGCGTCCGGTTGATCCGCCGGCAGAGCTCGGGCCCGGAATTGGCCGGATAGAGCGATTGATCGGGATACATGGCGCCGGCCACATTGGCATCCGCCGCAACCTGCCAGCCGGAAAGATAGATCGCCTCGAGCCCCGCGCGAGCCATCTGCATCGCTTGGTTGCCGGTCATCGCTCCGAGCGAATGAACATAGGGGCGCTCCTGCAGGAGCTGCCAGAGGCGTTGGGCGCCGCGCTCGGCCAGCGTATGGGCAATCGGCAGGGAGCCGCGCAGACGCCGCACATCGTCAAGCGCATAAGGGCGGCGAATGCCGTCGAAGCGCCCGGCGGGCACGGCGGCGAAGAGCTCGTCGAAAGAACCCGGTTCGGCTGAGGCGTTCATTGTGCATCCTTCCGTTTACATTCATTGACAAATCCATCCTGCAATCCACAATCACGCGGAGAAACAGGCGGCTCTTCATCAGTAACGGCTAAGGAGGAGTTTCTTTCAACGCTTGATTTCCAAAGAAAAGTGACCGTGTAAATTCACGACAGGCCAACCTGCGTAAAGCTGTAAAGAAATTTACAATGGATGATGCCAAGAAGCTGTTCGTCGGCCCCCGTCTCAAGCGTCTGCGACGCGATCTCAACCTGAGCCAGGTCGGCATGGCGGAGGAGCTCGGCCTCTCGCCGAGCTACCTCAACCTGATGGAGCGCAACCAGCGTCCGATCACGGCGCAGGTCCTGATCCGCCTCGCCCATGCCTATTCCCTCGACCCGCGGGAATTCGCCACCGACGATACAGAGCGCGCGGCTTCCGAGCTGGAGGAGATCTTCACGGACCCCCTCTTCCGCAGCACACCGGTCCCACGCCTCGAATTGCGTGAGGCGATCGAAACGGCCCCGGGGCTGATCGATGCGGTGAGCCGCCTCTACCGGGCCTACGTGTCCTTACGCAGCGCGCGGGAGGCGCAGACGCCCGAGGTGAGCGATCGGGATCGGGCCGAGGACGCGCCGCAGGACAACCCCGTCGATCGCGTCCGGCAGCTGATCCAGAATGCCCGCAACTATTTCCCGGAGCTCGACGAGGCCGCCGAGGCGCTCGCATCCGACCTGCAGGTCACCGGGCACGAGCCCTTCTTCGCCATCGCCGAGCGCCTCAGAATCCATCATGGGATCCGAGTCAGAGTCATGCCGGTGGACATCATGTCCGACTCGCTTCGCCGCTATGACCACCATCGCCGTCAGCTGCTGATTTCCGAGATGGTGGATCCGCCGGGCAGGACCTTCCAGGCCGCCTACCAGCTGGCATTCGCGGAAATGCGGCAGGTGATCGACGACCTTTCGGTCCGTCTCGAACCCGCAGAAGGACCGGCCAGGCGCCTGCTGCGCGTGTCGCTCGCGAACTATTTCGCCGGCGCCCTCATGATGCCGTACGGAAAGTTTCACACGGCGGCGGAAAGCCTCGGCTACGACGTGGATGTGCTCGGTGCCCGCTTCGGGGCGAGTTTCGAGCAGGTCGCCCATCGCCTCACCACCCTCGCCCGGCCCGGAGCGCGCGGTATTCCGTTTTTCCTGGTCCGGGTCGATTCCGCCGGGAATGTTTCCAAGCGCTTCTCGTCGGGGCGCTTTCCGTTCTCGCAATACGGCGGCACCTGCCCGCTCTGGAACGTCCACGCCACCTTCAAGACGCCGGGGCAGATCGTCACCCAGATCATCGAGCTTCCCGACATGTCGCGCTGGTTCTCGGTGGCGCGCGCGGTCAAACGCGCCTCGACGGTCTGGGGAATGCCGGATCCGCATTTCGTGGTCGGCCTCGGCTGCGAGCTGAAATACGCGCACCGGCTGGTTTATGCCCGCGGTCTCGACCTCACCACCCCGGACCCGACTCCCATCGGCATCAATTGCCGCCTGTGCGAGCGGCCCGCCTGCCCTCAGCGCGCCGCGCCGCCTCTCATGCATGCGCTGATCGTGGATGAGATGAAGCGGGGAGTTTCGCCGTTCGAATTCGACCCGGCGTGAATTCCCGTCAGGCTGCGAGGTCCGCCTTGCCGGGCGCTTCGAGCCAATGATCGAGAAATTGATCGAGCCACAGCGATACCTGGGGGTCGTAGAGAAAACGTCCCTCGATCTGGCGGGCGCGATCCTGCGCGCCCGGCATGGCAAGCCGCTCCGCCGCCCGGACGGTCCAACGGCAGATCATGGCGTGCGTCACCTCGGGGTGGAATTGAAGGCCGTAGGCGGCTTGGCCCGCACGGATCGCCTGGGTCGGGAAATCGTCGCCGGTCGCAAGGATGTCGGCGCCGGACGGGCAGTCGAACCCCTCTCGATGCCAGTGATAAACGTGGGTCGGCCAGGGAACGCCCCAAAGACGGCTCAAGGCGGTGCCGGTTTCCGTCGGAACGAGGGGATAGTAACCGATTTCAGCCCGCCCTTCCGGATGCTCCCATACCTGGGCCCCAAGATGCTTGGCCAACATCTGCGCACCGAGGCAAAGGCCGAGATAGGGCTTGTTTTCCCGCAGCGGAACGCCGATCCAGTCGATCTCCGCCTTGACGAAATCGTCCGTGTCGTTGGCGCTCATGGGACCGCCGAAAATGATCGCGCCGGCATGGCCGGACAGCGTTTCCGGCAAGGGATCGCCATAGCGCGGTCGGCGAATGTCGAGGGAATATCCGCGCTCCTGCAGAAGACGGCCGACCCGGCCGGGAGTGGAATGCTCCTGGTGCAGGACGATCAAGATCGGCGCCCGAGCAATCCTCTCAGCCATGATCCGGGCCCGCTGCGCGAGGGTTCAGGGAATCCTGCTTGATGGCATGCAGCTCCGCATCCGATAGGCCCAGGAGCCGTCCCGTTCGCCAAATAAGATCGTCCTCGAACTCGTGAACGACCCCGTCCACCGCCGCCACCTGATAGGCCAGCGCCAGAAGGCGGGGCCGATCGGACGGGGGAATATCCTGCGCGATACGGTCGATCAGCGTCGTCGCTGGATCGAGCATATCCTTCTTGTCGCGGACGCGGGTGATCAGGCGCTCCGCCTGCCCTTCCGTCAATCCGAACCGGGATTGCATCAGGGACAGAAGAGCCTCCTCCTCGACTTTGAGGATGCGCCCGTCGGCGTGAGTCACAAGGGTCAGGAGGGCGGCGACGGTGAGCTGCTCACCATGATCGACCACACCTTCAGGTGCGGTCTCGGCACCGAGGATATCGCGGAAATAGGACACAAACGACATGCGCCGATTATTCAGGCGAGTTCTTCTGTTTCGCAAGAGGCCACGTTCGCCCGGTTGCCCGAGAGCGGCCTAGGTCCATCTGTCACACATGTTCCTTTACGTAACCCGCCGGCCTCACGAATTCATCCCGTCGAAGCACGGGGAAATGTGAACAAAGGTCTTGAAAAATCTATCGAATCCGCCATGACTTTAGGCACACGGCCAAGCTACCGGCGCGATGTGTCGGACCGACTCGCAGCCTCTCGCACGGGCTGAGGTCATCATGGTGCGACCTATGCGTCGGAAGCATGCTTTGGAGCTGACCGGGACGATGGTACATGTTACTGATTCCCGTTAATGCTTCAGGCATTCCGGCGGCAGGTTCTGGCACCATGCCTTTTGGGCACGGACCAATTTGTAAGAGAAAGTGAAGTTGTGACCGAAAGCTTGATGGGCAGCGGCGATCTGAACGGCTTACGCATCCTGGTTGTAGAGGACGAAGCCGCTATCTCCCTGTTGCTGGAGGACATGCTTCTCGACTTCGGCTGCGAGGTCATCGGCCCGGCAGCCCGTTTGTCCGCCGCCCTCGATGCGGTCGCACGGGAGCAGGTCGATCTGGCCATCCTTGACGTGAACGTCGCTGGCGAGCCGATCTATCCGGTCGCGGAAGCCCTGGCTCAACGCTCCATTCCGTTCGTGTTCTCGACCGGTTATGGCAGCGCGGGCATTCGGGATACGTTCCGGGATCGGCCGGTTCTCCAAAAGCCGTTCGCACAAAACGATCTCAAGCAAAAGCTGCTGATCGCGCGCGCCAACCGCACCTAAAAGATACACATTTCGCTATATTGTCACCGCATATTCATCATGTGCGGGAAAACACCGTCGGAGTGTTCTAAATCCGCTTTCAAGTTACGTTATCCCAGATTAAGCTCCGGCCTGAATCTGGGATATGTTGTAACCTTGTCAGCGAGCGCAGATGCCGCCTTCTTTACTTCGCCTTCTGACCGCAACAAGTGCCGTGGCACTTGGATTGACCGGTGCTTTTGCGCAGGTCCCCGTGCCGCGTCCGACGCCGGTGGCCGGATCCATCGTGGCCGCCAAGGGCGGCGAGGAATTACGATTCGTTCGCGAGAATCAGTGGCGCGCCGCCGAGATCCGCCAGGATGTGGTCGGAGGCGACGTCCTGCGCACCAACGCCATCGGCAATCTGGCGATTCTGTTCGCGGACCAAACGCAGATCCGCGTCGGCAAGAATTCCACCCTGATCGTCAATGACGTTGCCAGCAGCGCCAACGACAAGACGGATCTGACCCTTCAGGCCGGGACGATCTGGGCCCGCGCCGCCCGCGGCGGATCAGGCGTCGACGTGAAAACGCCGGCCGCGGTGGCGGCCATCCGAGGGACCGACTGGTCCCTTTCGGTGGATGGCTCGGGAAAGACGGCTCTGGTCGTCCTGGAAGGCGTGGTCGAACTGCGCAACGCGCAGGGATCCGTCACCGTTCGGCAGGGCGAGGGCGCCGTCGCGGCCCTCGGGCAGGCGCCGACCAAATACGTTCTGGTGAATTCCAACGATCGTGAGCAGATGCTCTTCTACATGACGCTGCGCGATGCGTTTTCGTCTCAAACGACCTCGGTCCTGACCGGGCCGGCCATGCGGGCGGAGCGCGCCCGGATCGAGGCGATCCCGCCGCAGGCCCGCCGGGCAGAGGACTGGCTCAGCTTTGCGGAAATCGCCCTTTATCTCGATGGGCGGGCTGCTGCGGAGCAGGCCCTTGCGGAAGCACGGAACCGCGGCCTGAACCAGTCGCAGCGCGCACGCGCCGACCTTGTCGAGGGCGTTCTCGCAAGTCTTCAGCGGCGGTGGCAGGATGCCGCCGTTCTCTACGGCCGGGCCGAGCGGGGCGTTGATGCCAAGCGCCGGGTGATCGCCTCGTATGGTCGCTACATCGCCCTGTCGCTCGCCAATCCGAAACAGGTCTACACGGAGCCCAAGGGTTCCCCGAACGATCCGCTTGCAGCCCTCGCCCATGCCTATGTGGTGGCATTCCGGCAGGATCTGACCGCCGCGGCCGAGGTCATCAAGGAAGCGGAGAAGCGCTTCCCCAACGATACACGCATTGCCGTGACGTCGGCGCAGATCGCCTTCGCGCTCAATCGCCGCGAGGAGATGCGCGCTTCGATCGCCAGGGCCAAGGCCATGGATCCGGATGATCCGGATGTGATCATCGCCGACAGCAGCATTCGCGGTCAGATCGACGGGGAATACAAGTCCGCCGTCGAGAATTTGCGCCGCGCCACGACCATCGCGCCGGGCCATTCCGATCTTTGGAACACGATCGGCCTGTTCGAATCCACCGGGGATTCCCCGATCGCGGCGGAACAAGCCCTTCGCCGGGCCATCGCGACCGATCCGGACAGCCCGGTCGCCTATGCCAATCTGGCCATCCTGCTGCTCGATCAGAGCAGGGTCGAGGAAGCCCGGGTCCTCATCGACAAGGCGCTCGCGATCGATCCGGCCTTCAGCACGGGCTATATCGCCCTTGGGCGTTACCTGCTCCAGACCGGGGAAACCGCGAAGGGCCTCGAGGCCATCCTGGCCGGTTCCACGGCCAATCCCGCCTATTCCCAAGGATTGCTCGCCACGGCGATCGCCTATTACCAGAATGGGGACGACGAGCTGGCCATCCAGGCCCTGGACAATGCCGACAGGCTCGATCCCAATGATCCGATCGTGTCGATCGCCCGCACGGCGGTCGCCCTCGATCAATACCGCGCCGACGAAGCCGTTCTGGCCGCGCGGGAATCCGTGCGCCGATTCCGCCAAAGAGGCGGCGACTTTGCCGGACTTGCGGTCAACAAGCAGGCGGGTTCGTACCCGGCCGCGGCCTATCGCTTTATCGACCTGAACGAGTGGGCGCGCTTTTATGGCGACCGGGTCTTCGACCCCTTCACCGCATCGAGCTATTTCGATCAGGCGGCCGCACGCCGACCCAATATTCTCACGACCCGGCCGAGCATCTCCTCCCTGGAGAACGACAGCACGGATCTGACCGCCTTCAACCTGACGGTCCAGGGGCTGTTCTTCGACCCGCTCGCGGTCTCGAGCCGCGTGCGCCGACAGGATCTGCTGCGTCGCCCGTTCGTGGATGCGGAAGTGGGCGGCAGCCTGTTCGTCAAGGACAACCGGGTAGGCTGGGGGGCGGACGCGACCGTCCAGGGTTTCTCGAACGAGCCTCTCCCGACCTCCTTCTCGCTCTCGGCCGGGCGAACCAAGATCGACGCGCGTGAAGCCATCGACAGGGAAGCCGCCGATACCGCGTCCCTCTTCCTCGGCATCGCTCCTTCCGCAGCGGATCGATTCCTGATCTTTGGTTCGGCGGCGAAAGTCGAGCCTCCGCTGATCCGCGTGGATCGGCCGACGCGCTTTTACACCAGCGATCAGGAGCTCACCTCCATGCAGGCTGGTGCCGGCTGGAGCCACAACTTCGCCGACCGGAATGTGCTGACGGCGGCCGTTTACGCCAATCGGGGCCTCGACCGGCGCAACTTCGAGTCCGTGAACGCCGAGATTCCTCCTCTGATCCTCGCCGAGCGGCAGTGGTCCAGCACCCGGACCGAGGGAGTCGTGGCAGCCGTCAACCATTCGGTCGCGTTCAACGACTTTACCCTCCGGTACGGCTATGAGGGCCAATTCGGGCGTACCTTCGCGGGCGTATTCGGACGCGGCGTGGTGATGAGCGCTCTCTCGCGAGAAAGCCAATCGGCCGATACCGCGGACCGGACCGAAGCCGATTTCAACGCCAACCGTCTCTACGCGGACCTGTTCTGGAGACCGTCCGACAAGTTCGAGGCGCAGGCCGGCGTGCAACGATCCTTCGTGGACGTGGAGCGGCAGCGCTCCGACACGCTGGTGTCCCCGCGCGTCGGTGTCGCTTTCTCGCCCGTGGAAGGACATTGGCTGCGTGCGGCCTACCGGCAGGACGGTATCCTTCCCCTGGCCTTTACCCTCTCGCCGATCACGACGGTCGGCCTCGTGCCGAATGCCCTGCCCCTTGGTATCAGCGGCCGGATGGACACCCTGGCGCTTCGGTGGGACGCGGAATGGTCGCCGCATGTCTTCACGGCGCTCGAGTATCAACGCCAGGACATACGCAACCTCGATCTTCCCTTGTCGAACACCTTCGACACCGTATCCGTCGGGAAGGCGCGAGTCGAGAGGCTCGCTGCGACCACCAACCTCTGGCTCGGGAATGGCATCGGCGTTTTCGGAACGGTCGGCGTGACCACGACCCAGGTCCGCTCGGAAGAGGCTCCCGGCCTCGACGTTCCGTTCATTGCCGGGCACTTCGCCCGCGCCGGCATCACATTCGTGCATCCGAGCCGGTTGAGGCTGACCTTGTCCGAGACCTTCGTGGGGGACCGCACCGGCGACCTGGTGGGTACGAAGCTGGACGATTACTGGAGCACGGATGCGTCCGTATCGTGGGAAACGCCGGACCGCCGCCTCCTGCTCGGTCTGACGGTGGTCAATCTGTTCGACCGCGACTACGAGGTCGCCCCGGGCGTCCCGGGTCTGGGACGGACCTTCGCGGCCACCATGAAGGCACGCTTCTAGGGTGAACAACGGCAAAGCGGCTCCGGCGGAGCAGGACTCGCAGACGACAGGGACATGGCGTCACTATGCCATCGCGCTCATCGTCGCCGCTTTGCTGATTCCATTTTCCTTCTTTTCGCCCTTCCGCCTCGTGGAGGATCGTCTCTTCGATCTTTTCTCCACTGTCGCCCCTCCCGTTCCGCCCCAGCCGGGGGTCGTCATCGTCGCCATCGACGAGCCTTCCTTCTCGGAGGTGGGCCAGCGCTGGCCCTGGCCCCGGGACCTGCATGGCCGCCTTATCGACAAGCTCCGGGCTGCCGGGGCCAAGGTCATCGGGCTCGACATCATCTTTGCCGAGCCGTCAACGGAAGAGGCCGATCGCAAACTTGCCGCCTCCCTCGGGCCGGACGTGGTTCTCGCCGCCGACGATGTGACGACGCCCCTGGAGCAAGGCACGCAGACGACCCGGGTCAATCCCATCGAGGATTTTCTCGATGCAGGGGCCCATGCGGGCGTGACGTCCGTTGATCTCGATGGCGATGCCTACCTGCGCCGCATGCCTCATGTCGAAGATGGATTTGCCGCAGCGGCTCTGAAGATGAGCGGGCACACGGTCGAAGCCCCTCCGGAAGGCGCGCTGATCCAGTACTTCGGACCGGCCCGGACATATCCGACCGTGTCTTATTATCAGGCTCTCGATCCGGACGAATTCCTGCCGCCGGGTCGCTTCAAGGATAAGGTCGTTTTCATCGGCCTGAGCCTCAAGGCCTCCACCTCGCCCGACAGTGGCGCGCCGGACGCCTTTGCAACGCCCTACACCCTTTTGAGCCAGGGGCTGACCGCCGGCGTGGAAGCCCAGGCGACCGTTCTGGATAACCTTCAGCACCGTCTCTACGTGGTGCCGGTATCGCGCCTCGTCATGGCGGGTCTTCTGTTGGCCGCCGCTGTTCTGGCAGCATTTCTTTGCCGAAACGGGGTCTCGTGGAGAACGGGGCTCCTGGCGCTCCTGACGCTGGCCCTGCTCATCGCTGGCGCCTGGGGCCTTTTGAAATGGGGACGGATTTGGGCTCCCCCGGCCCTGCCCGTTGCGGCCGCGCTGGGAGTGTTCGGCGCGCGTTTCGGTCTCGACTACGCCCGCGAGCGGCAAATGCGGCATGCGGTGTCAGAGGCTTTCTCGCGCTACCTTTCTCCCGATCTCGTGGCTCAGCTCGCCCGCAATCCCGGAGCGCTCAAACTCGGCGGGGAGCGGCGCAATCTGTCGATCCTGTTCTGCGACGTGCGCGGCTTCACAAGCCTTTCCGAACGCCTGAAGGACGAGCCCGAGCGGCTGACCGGCCTCATCAATCGTCTGCTCGATCCGCTCTCGGAGGCCGTGCTGGCCGAGAAAGGCACCATTGACAAGTACATGGGCGACTGCGTGATGGCCTTCTGGAATGCGCCGCTCCCGAGCCCGGATCATCCCTTGCAGGCCGTGAAGGCCGCGACACGCATGCTGGAAGCCGTCGGCCGGCTCAACGCCCAGCTGCGGGACGAGCAGGGGGACAATGCCCCTGTTTTCGCCATCGGCGTCGGCATCAACACGGGCGATTGCGTGGTCGGCAATGTCGGGTCCCGTTGGCGCTACGACTATTCCGTTCTTGGCGACACCGTCAATCTGGCCTCGCGGCTGGAAGGCCTGTCGAAGGAATATGGAGTGTCGCTGATCCTGGGGCCCGCCACGGCGAAGGCCGTCAAGGACCACTTCGCGCTGATCGAGCTGGACCGCATCGCCGTGCGAGGCCGCAGCACGGAATCGGCCATCTTCACGATCGTCAATCCGGACGCTCCCGTCTCCAGCATGGTGGACCTTCAGGAGCAGCATGAGCGCTTTCTGGTGGAGTTGAGAGCAGGACATCGCACACAGGCCATCGCGCTCGCGCATGCCTGCGCGGCCATCGCGCCTTCCCTGGCCCGATATTACGCCCGGATGAAAACGCGCCTGCCGGTTGAAGAATAAGGGTCAGGCTTTCGCATCCGAAGCATAGTGCAAGACGTGGCGCAAGACGTGCTCTTGCAAGCGATTTGCAAAGAGGAACAATGACTTGCGCCGGATGCCGGCCCGTCTATAAGACGTTCTGAAAATCCACCCTCTCCTGGTCTTTTGGCGCGATGGACAAGATTCAGAAACTTGCCATTGGCAGCATTTTTATCGGCGCAATCGTTTTCGCCTTGAAATTTGCTGCCTATTATCTCACCGGCAGCATCGCGCTTTATTCGGATGCTCTCGAGAGCATCATCAACGTGGTCACGGCAGTGGCGGCGCTGATGGCCATCCGCGTCAGTGCGCAGCCGGCCGACAAGAATCACCCCTATGGCCACCACAAGGTGGAATATTTCTCAGCCGTGCTCGAAGGCGTCCTGATCATCGTCGCCGCCCTGATGATCCTGCGGGAATCCTATTTTGGACTTCTCCATCCCCGGAACCTCGACATTCCGCTGGAAGGACTCGGAGTCAACGCCATCGCGAGTTTCATCAATGCGGGATGGTCCTGGCTTCTGATTCGCGAAGGTCGACGGATGCGTTCACCGGCTCTCGCCGCGGATGGGCGCCATCTCCTCACGGATGTCTATACATCCGTCGGCGTCCTGGCCGGGCTCCTCTTCGTGCCCTTGACCGGCTGGCATTGGCTCGATCCGGCCATGGCGGCATTGGTCGCCGTCAATATTCTTTGGTCGGGCTGGGGGCTGATGAAGGAAAGCATCGGCGGATTGATGGACGAGGCCGTGCCGGAGGAAACCCTCAGACGCGTCCGCGAGGTCATCGCCATCAATGCCGAGGGCGCCATCGAAGCCCACGACCTGCGGACCCGACATGCCGGCCGGATGACCTTCATCGACTTCCATCTGGTGGTACCCGGCGGCATGAGCGTGACGGATGCGCACGACATTTGCGACCGAATCGAGCGATCCCTCAAAGCTGAGATCGAAGACGCTCTCATCACGATCCACGTGGAGCCGGACGACAAGGCAAAGCACGCAGGCATCGTCGTTCTGTCCTGAGACCGATCCCCACTGAAATCAGCACGCGAGAGAGTGCTTGAACGGCGCATCACCGCGCGGAATCCAGGCCCACGTCCATGGACAGGGGCCTTCCATAACCGCAGGATCTAGAGAACGAACCAAGCCTTTGAAAGGGCCTTCACGTTCTTCAAGTGAAGAACAGCTTCGGCTGCCGCATCCTGATCGGTATTGAGATAGACATAGCTGTCCTTGCCGATCTTCTCGTACCGTGCCTGACCAGCCTTGGTGAACGCATGCGTGCCGATAAAAGCGAAGGCTTGATCACCCTTGATCTTGGTATTCGCATCGATGGCCTTCAGGTTGATCCTGTCACCCCGTACGCCCGAGAAATCGATGATGTGATCGGCCGCCTTTCGGGTGACACCTGTATCTTTGTTGTGGAACACGAAGATATCTCGCCCGCTGCCGCCGATAAGGATGTCCTGGCCCAAGCCGCCTTCGAGGCGATCATCTCCGCCTCCGCCGTTCAGGATGTCCTTGCCAACGCCGCCGGTGAGAACGTCATTGCCGCCCCCGCCCGAGAGCTTGTCCGAACCGACACCGCCAGAGATGATATCACCTCGATCCGTTCCTGAGATGATTTCGCTGGCGATGTCCTGAATGGCAACCTTGACGACTTTTTCGAGGCTGAGCCCAGTCTGATCGGTTGCACGAAGGATAATGCTCTCGCTGGAACTTTGCTCGTAATCGAGTAAGGCGCCCTTCGCAACGACGATCTTGTCGCCACTGAGGGCGAAACGGCCGTTTGCTCCATCAACCAGTTCATACTTGAACTTGCTGTCGGCATCCTCGTCTATGGCAGACACGGTGCCGACAACCGTTCCGTTCTGGCTGTTTTCAGCAATAGTTGCAGGAGATAGAAAGATATCGTTCGGACGCTCGCTTACATCTGTGACAGTGATTGTAAACTTCTTGTCGAACGTATGCCCGACAGCATCCCGTGTACGCACGACAACGTCATAGGATCCATTGGGCTCATGATTGAGCAGTGCGCTATTCCCGACAACGAGATGCTGGCCGGAGAGGGCGAAGCGCCCTCCGGCGCTATCGACGAGAGAATATGTGAAAGTGTCGCCCGTATCGGCATCTGTTGTGTCGAACGCCCCGATGACCACATCCTTCTGCGTGTTCTCCTCGACGGCCTTGTTATCGAGTGAGATATCCGTGGGAGCCTCACCCAGAAGCTCCGAGAGGGTGAAGGTTCCATCTTCAAACTTCAGGGATTCGATATTTGTGATCGCGTCGGAGCCGTCTATATCGCGGTTATCGGAAACAAGAATCACATGATTGTCTTCATCGCCGATGGTGATTTTGTAGTCCGAAAGCTTGCCGCTCCACTCTGCCAGATCCGCATTCCCGTCGCTGCCATCGATCAGATCATCTCCGGCGCCGCCAATCAGAATATCGTTTGTTTCGCTTCCATAGAGCACATCTTCGCCTGAGCCTCCGATTGCCTTCTCAATGATCGTTCCCACGTCGATGGCGAGATTATTTGTCATGCCTGCAACGCTACTGAACGTTCCAGGCTGAAGACTGATGAAGGAACCCTCGGAATAACCCGATAGGTCCAGCGTGTTATCAGTCCCTTGATCATAGAGAGTGACAACCGGATGCTGGTTGAGCGAAAAGTCGAAGAAACTTTTCAACGGGCCTGTGATGTTGCTGTTGAAGCCGAAGACTTGACCACCTGATAAAGGTGTGTCGACGGGAGCGCCATAGAGTTGCTGAATGGCTATGATGTCCAGCATCATGGGAGTGAGGGCCGCTTGCCGGGGAAAACCTTCGGCATCTGTCCCCCAATCCGTCCCCGGAGTCGGATAGCTGTCGTAGTATTTCGCATCGTCCCGCGACCAATCAATATACGACATGATCGTATATTGGCGGTTGTCATAGGCACTGAATTGCTGGGTCTGTGGATCGACGTCGCCGTTGTATGCGCCTCCATGCCCCAAGCCGAGCAAATGACCGACTTCGTGAATGACGGTTCCCATGCCATATCCGCCAAGCAGGTTCAGGTCGCCCGACAGATCGAAACCCATTTTGGTTGTATCGATCGAGATATAAGCCTGATCGATCGGAGTGCCCGGTGTCGTGCCCGAGCCCTCGGAGACGGGGCCGTCCTCGTAGGCGCTACCGTCCTGTCCGCGCACAAGGACGAAATCCGCATCGGGGCTGCCATCCTCCACGAACTGCACGTTGGCGACAGCGGACCACAACGCAAAGGCCTTTAGATAAGTGTTCTTTTCCGTCGGCGTAAAATCGGAGACTGGCTCGAAGCTGTACGAAATAACCGCTCCAGTGCCCGTGACGGGGTCGCCCCACTTTCGAGCGGTTTGATCGACGCTCCCCCAGTAACTCGTATTCGTAAGTACGCCATCCGCGTCCATCCCGTTGATGAATGCTATCTCGTCGTATGCGGACGGGCTGGTGGGACCGGCAAGGTGCGGAGCACTGGGAGTTTGTGGGGCCTTATGCGTCGGATCGAACGGCAGCATCCCGCCTTGGGAGTTTTCATGATCCGTTTGCCGCATCAGATTAGCGTGTTGGAATGAACCCCAAGCTTGATGCTGACCGGTCTGACCGCAGAAGAAACACATAACCTGATCCCCCTTGCCTACGCATTTAGGTAGGTCTTTTCATCAAGATAAGCACAGGTTCTTGATGATCCGATGGAGGGGTACCATGTGCAGTAATAAAGACAATGATATAATGTTATGAAAAACGTCTGACTTGTGCGGAATCGCACAGGCATCGAATCCCTCGTCATCGAGAAGGATTATTCTTATCTAACGGGAAGTCGAAAATGGTGCCGCAAGAGGGATTCGAACCCCCGACCCCCTCATTACGAATGAGGTGCTCTACCAGCTGAGCTATTGCGGCGTCGCGATCGCATGATCGAAGAGCGCGACCTCATACCCTCACCACGAACGCTTGGCAAGGGATGATGAGCGACGAAAAGCGAACCGGTCCTCGCTACCAGATGGAGAAGACGCTGCGGCGCGCCGGCGGCGCTTCCTCGGCGGGACGCGGGACATCCGGAGGCGTCGCTGGAAAGACGACCGGTTCAGGCTTCGGCGAATGAGTCTCAGCGTGCGCTGGCTCCGGGATCGGCAAAGCCGGTTCCGGCTCTCCGGTGGAAACCGTGACGCTCTGATCCTCGGAAGCCTCAGGCAGAACGGGCTCCTCCTCCCGGACCGGCAGCGCTTTCGGCGTATCGTCCAGATCGGCGGTCACATCGTCGCTCATTGCGATCTCCGGGGCGACGAGCACATCCGGAGGCGCTTCCCAGACAAATCCGTCAAGGCGTCCGGTCACGGGCGAAATCGGCGCCCAACGGTCCGAGACGACGCCGTCGGCGATCCAAGCCGGGTCTCGCGGGGCACGGGTGGCGCGCGCGAGCCATTCCCGGCCACGCCCGGTCGAGCCGTGTTCCGCCTGCTCGAGGTCCGACATGAACAGGCAGACGCGCATAGTGGGGCGATCGGCCAGAAGCGGCTCCAGAACGTCGCGGGCGCGGTCGAACTCGCGCGCTTCCAGGGCCGCCCGGGCGACCGCGAGCCGCCCTTCCGGAGCACCGCCCGAGAGCTTCACGAGCGTCTCCGCGCGCTTGAGGCGGTCCAGGGCGGAATCGCCCGGCCGCAGATTCAAGTAAACCTCCGCCAGATCCGGATGCGGCTGGCTGCGCCAAGCATTTTCCACCACCTTGGCGGCGCGGCGCAGGTCCCCGCGCTGGGACAGGATACGCCCAGCCAGAACGGCGGCCGGAATCAGCGTGGGGGCAAGTTTCAGGGCATCCTGGGCACTTCTCAGGGCGCCTTCCCGGTCATGCTCATCCCGGTCCAGGGCATCGGCGGTCAGGAGCACGGCCTTGTGACGCTTTGCGGTCGACTTATCGACAAGGCCAAGGGACGCCCGGCGCTCCACCGCCTCCAGGGCTCCACGCCAGTTTCGCTCGGCGCATCGGGCTTCCAAAATCGCATCGCTGGCCCAGGTCGCGGCGGGTGCAAGACGCACCGCCTCGGCCGCATATTCATGCGCGGCCGGAATATCGCCGCGCCGACGGGCCTCCACGAACAATCCACGCAGCCCGAGGACGCGCGTCTCGTCTTCCTCCATCATCTGGGTGAAAGCGGCCTCCGCGGCGTTGCGATTGCCGGAGACCTGAGCGGATTGGGCCTTCAGCAGCAGCGTCAGGGGCTCGCGGCCGAGAAGGCGCTCGGCTTCTCCCGCATAGCGCCTCGCCGCGATCGGATCACCGGCTCCGACGGCAACCATCCCCCGTGACACGGCCTGATAACCCCTCGCCCGGCGCCGGGCCCGCGACGCGAACGTGAGGCGGGATGGGAGCCGGAGAAGCGTTGTGATCGCCGCCCATAGGAGAGCCAGCCCCAATCCCAACCCCGCCAGGGCAACGGCGGCAACCGCCACCGAGGTCTGCATCTCGTAGCCGCCGAAGGTGACCAGGACGGTGCCGGGGCGATCCGCCAGCCAGACCGCGCCGAATGCCGCGACACAGAGAAGACCGATAAAGACAAGTGCACGCCACATGCTGGCCTGATCCTATTGTTGCGTCGCCGGAAGGGCGGAAAGAGCGCTGTCGGCGGCGGCCTGGGCAGCAGCTTCCGCCTCCGCGCGGGCCTGTGCTTGGCGCCCCCATTCGTCGGAGAGGCGGCGCGACGGTTCCGGCAGGCTCTGCCATGCCGCGGCCGCCTCCCTGACATTTCCTTGCTCAAGAGCCTGATCGATCCGGGCGACGAGGCCCGGCACGCCGGCGGAACCGGAATCGTTGACGGGTCGAATGGTCACGATCCGGTCGGTCATTCGCCAGAGCCGGTCGGTCCAGCTTCCTCCGGACGAAGCGCGATCGTCCCGCAGGATCGCGGTTCGAAGCGGCGCGAAGGATCGGGACAGGTCCGCGGCGGTGGGCGCGCCCTGCTGGGCGAAGGGCTCCATAGGTTTCAGGCGGCTGGAATCCTTTGAAACCTTCTGGAGGGCCGAAAGGGTTTCCGCGTAAGGCACCCCGCGCCGGAGGGCGTCGTTCAGACGCGCCGTCAGGGAAAGCCGAAGCGCCGCGAGGGTCGCCTCGTCGGGGCCTTGGGTGACCTTTTGAGACAAGGCGGCGAGCTGCTGGCCGTTCTCGTTCACCCGGTTGTCGAGGGACTGAACCGATTGCTGAAGCGCCTCCGCCGAGCCTCCGGCCTGCTGCGTGGCCTGGGCCTGCGCCTGCAGCTGGCTTTCAAGGGCGGCCAGGCGCTCTGTCACGCCCTGCAGGGCAGCCCTGTCCTGCGGACTTTGGGCTTCGGCGGCTGGCCGGTTCAAGGCTTCCCCGGCGCGGGCATCCGCCTGGCGCGCCGCGGCCTCGGCGGCCTGAAGGCGCCGGTCGAGGGCCGAGCGCGCGTCCTCCAGGGTCTTGAGGCGCGCTTCCAGGCTCTGGGTATTGGCTGGCTGCCCCAATGCGGCAACCCGTTGCTCCAGCTGGGTGAGCCGCTGCGGATCCTGCGAAACGGGCTCGCTCTTCAGAACCTGCAATCCGTAAACGAGCCCGGCTCCGACGAGGCCCCCGATGAGGCCGGCCCCCACGAGGGCGCCGGGCGACGTCCGTCGCTCCGGCGCGGGTGACGGCGCACCTGACGGGGGCGGGGGCAACGGATCGCTCGGGCCGGCCGGGTCCGGGTCGGCGAGAGCGTCGGGACCGGCTGCGGCTGCGATCGAATCGGTCCCGCTTCCGGAATCGAGGCTTGCCTCGGCCTCCGCCATGGCCTCGCTGACCAGCCGTTCGGTCTCGACATCGGAGATCGTGTCGTCCACGGGCCGGCGGTCATCGACGACCTTGGCCTCAAGGTCGATCGTTGCCGGTTCGCGCCGGGGCTTCTTGGAGGACGATTTGGGGGCCTTGGGGTCAAAAGAATCGGTCACGGGTCACTCTTGATGAACAAATAAGGCAAGCTTGAGCACGGCCTTTCGTTCCCTTTTCGCGAAGCAGGATCCTAAAGGAAGATGTCGCAGGCGTCACCGGAGCGTAGCCAGGAGCGCTTCCTCCTCAGGCCGCGCGGCGATGCGGACCGGCAATCCCAACGCTTCCAGGGACGCCGCCACATCCGCCGAAAGGCAGGCATGGTGAACGGACGACAGGGTCGGCAAGAGGTCAGCCTCCTTGGTCAGGCGCAGAAAAAGGTCGGCGCTCCGCCTGGAATAATGGAGCACGGCCTGCGCCTGACCAGACCGAAGAGCGTCAGCCGCGGGCGACGGCAAGGTCTCAAGGGCTCGGGCCTCATAGGCTTCCCACAGGGTGACATGCAGGCCCTGCGCCCGGAGCGAGGCGGCCGGCTCCTCCTTGTGATGCCGTGCCGTGACATGAAGAAGGCTCTGTCCGGAGGCGAATCGCTCCCGGACGAGCCTCGACAAGGACACGGCGTCCCCTTCCGCCACAAAGACGGACTCGAAGCCTGCCGCCCGCACGATGGTCGCCGTTCTGTCGCCGACGGCGAAAACGGGGATGGATTTGCCCATGACGGTCCGCAGGGCGCCTTCCGCATGGGCGCTGGTGACGATCAGCCCATCCCAGGCCCCTTTGGGCTGCGGCTCGTCCGTGGAGACGATTCGGGTGATCGGCGCCAGGATCGTCTCGTGGCCCAGGCTCTCGAGGCGGCTTGCCGTGCGCGCCGCGTCCTCCGCGGCGCGGGTGACGAGAACCCGCATTCAGAGCTCGAGGAAATCGAGCGGCATGCGTGAGCGCAGATCGAGTCCGGCTTCACGGCCGAGCGCCGCCGCATCGGCCGGCGCGCCGTGGCGCCGGACATCGAGACTTTCCGAGCCGTCCGGGCGCAGCACGAGGCCGCGCATGTCGAGCTCTCCGCCGACAATCCGGGCATGCCCGGCGATCGGTGTCCGGCAGGATCCGTCCATCACCGTCAGAAAGGCGCGCTCCGCCGCAAGGGCATAACCGGTCTCGGGATCGAGGATCGGCCGGATCGCCTGCTCCACCCGGTTATCGCCGGTCCGGATCGTGATCGCGATGGCGCCTTGGCCTACGGCGGGGAGAAAATCGTCCACGTCGAGAACGTCCGTCACGTGCTCGGTCAGGCCGAGGCGGCGCAGGCCGGCCATGGCCAGGAGCGTCGCATCCACTTCCCCGCGTTCGAGCTTTGCGAGCCGCGTTTCCACGTTTCCGCGCAGCAGCGTGACTTTCAGATCGGGCCGCAGACGGCGGATCTCGGCCTGGCGGCGCAAGGACGCGGAGCCGACGACGGCGCCTTCCGGCAGATCCTTCAGGCTCTTGGCCCGCAGGCTGATGAAGGCATCGCGCACATCTTCCCGGGGCAGATAGCCGGCAATCGCGATCCCTTCCGGCAGCGCCGTCGGCAGGTCCTTGGCCGAATGCACGGCCAGATCGATGGACCCTTCGAGAAGGGCGACGTCGAGTTCCTTGGTGAACAACCCTTTTCCGCCCGCCTCGGACAGCGCGCGGTCCTGAATGCGGTCACCCGTCGTCTTGATGATCTGCAAAAGCAACTGCTCGGGAGCAAGGCCATGCGCGTCCCCGAGCCGCCTCTGCGTCTCGTGGGCCTGAGCCAGCGCCAGCGGAGAGCCGCGCGTGCCGATGACGAAGGCGGATGAGGCGGGCATTCTGGGTGTCTTCTCCTCTAAGGTGAGATCGGTGTTTGATCTTGGATGGCGCGGCGGACTATAGGGGGAGGACAGGCGGGCCGTGAAGCCCGAAAGATCAGCTCCAACGAACCATAGCTTGCACGATCATGCGCATTCTCGGGATTGAGACGACCTGCGACGAAACAGCCGCCGCCGTGGTTGGCATCGGCTTCGACGGACGTGGGGAAATTCTCTCCAACGAGGTCCTGAGCCAAATCGCCGAGCATGCCCGCTACGGAGGCGTGGTTCCTGAAATCGCGGCGCGGGCCCATGTGGAAGTCATCGACCGGCTCGTGGCGCGCGCGCTCAAGAACGCCAATTGCACCATCAATGACATCGATGGGATCGCGGCGGCGGCGGGGCCGGGCCTGATCGGCGGCGTGCTGGTGGGCCTCACGACGGCCAAAGCCATTTCGCTCGTGACGCGCAAGCCCCTGATGGCGGTGAATCATCTGGAAGCTCACGCGCTCACCGCGCGGCTGACGGACGGCATCGGTTTCCCGTTCCTGCTTCTCCTGGCGTCCGGCGGGCACACGCAGCTCGTCGCCGTGCGGGGAATCGGCGATTACGTGCGGCTCGGAACCACGATCGACGATGCCATCGGCGAAGCCTTCGACAAGGTGGCGAAGCTCCTGGGCCTTCCCTATCCCGGCGGCCCTCATGTGGAGCAGGAAGCCACCCGCGGCAATCCGGAGCGTTTTGCGCTTCCCCGGCCCATGATGGGGCGGCCGGAACCGAACTTTTCCCTTTCCGGCCTCAAGACCGCCGTGCGAGTGGAGGCCGAGCGCATCGCCCCCCTGACGCAGAGCGATGTGGCCGATCTTTGCGCCAGCTTCCAGGCTGCGATCGTCGACACGGTGGTGGACCGCACCCGCACGGGTCTTCGGGCGTTCCGGGATATCGCCGGTCATCCGACCGCCCTCGTGGTGGCCGGAGGCGTCGCGGCGAACCAGGCGATGCGCCAGGCGTTGCAGCGGCTTGCGGTGGAAACGGGTCTGCGCCTCATCGCACCGCCTTTGTCCTTGTGCGGAGACAACGGCGCGATGATCGCCTGGGCCGGCCTGGAGCGCATGCGGCTCGGTCTCATCGACGACATCTCGGCCCCGGCCCGCGCGCGCTGGCCCCTCGATTCGAGCCGCGACGAGGCGGGAGCCAAAGCCTGATGCCGCCTTGCCCGGGGAAACTCGCGTCCGAGCGCCTGATCCTGCGCCGCTGGCGCCGGGAGGATTTTGCGCCCTACGCCGCCATGTGCGCCGATCCGGACGTCATGCGCTATTTTCCAAGCCTTCGCACGGCCGAGGAAAGCACCGTTGAGGCACGCAGCCATGACGCCTCCTTCGATGCGGAAGGATTTGGCCTTTGGGCGCTGGAGATCCCGGGAGAAGCCCGCTTCATCGGCTATACGGGCCTTCGGCGGATCCTGCGGCCGATGCCCTTCACGCCCTCCATCGAGATCGGCTGGAGATTGGGCAGCGCATGGTGGGGCAATGGATATGCCACGGAAGCCGCCCGCACGGCTCTGCGCGATTTCTTCGACCGCACCGAACATCCGGAAATCGTGTCGTTCACATCACGTCCTAACACTCCCTCCCGGCGGGTGATGGAACGTCTCGGCATGGTGCGAGATCTCGACGGGGATTTCGATCACCCGGCTCTCGCCGAGGGACATCCGCTTCGCCCTCACGTGCTGTATCGGCTGTCCCGCGAGCAATTCGAAAAAGCCGCGACGGCAGGACGCGCCGCATGAGTTCTGTACGGCGAATCGGGGTCGCGGGCGCCGGAGCCTGGGGAACGGCGCTCGCCAACGCAGCCGCCCTTGCGGGCAGCGAGGTCGTGCTGTGGATGCGAAATCCCGAACAGGCGGCGGCTCTTGCGGCAACGCGCACGAATGAGCGTTTCCTCCCCGGTATTCGCCTTCACGACCGGATCCGTCCGACCGCTGCCCTCGCCGATCTGGCGCGCATGTCGGCCGTTCTCCTGGTGACACCGGCGCAGACAACCCGGGACATGGGCGCGGCCCTTGCCGCCGTGCTGCCGTCCGATACGCCCCTGGTGCTCTGCGCCAAGGGGATCGAGCGCGAAACGGGCGCCTTCCTGTGCGATGTCGTCGAGGCCGTCCGGCCCGGCGGCCCCTTGGCGGTCCTGTCCGGTCCGAGCTTTGCGGACGACGTCGCCCGGGGCCTGCCGACCGCCGTGACCCTGGCCTGCCGGGATGCCGTGCTCGCGGAGGATATGGCGACCGCCCTGTCCGGCCCGACCTTCCGGGTTTACCACCGCACCGATATCCGCGGGGTCGAGATCGGCGGAGCGGCCAAGAACGTTCTGGCGATCGCCTGCGGAGCGGTGGCGGGCCGTGGCCTTGGCGAGAGCGCGAAGGCGGCTCTCATCGCACGCGGCTTCGCCGAACTCCTGCGCTTCGCCCGGGCTTACGGAGGCGAGGCGGAAACGCTGATGGGCCTTTCCGGCCTGGGAGATCTGGTTCTCACCTGCTCCACGGCGCATTCGCGCAACTTCGCCTTCGGCCAGCGTCTCGGTCAGGGTCTTTCACCGGAGGAAGCCGCCGGGGGCAAGCTGGTCGAGGGAGCCACCACGGCGCGCGCCCTTGTGGCCCTCGCCCGCGCCAAGGGGATCGACATGCCCATCGCGGAAGCCGTGGACCAGATCCTCAGCGGCGCCTGCACCATCGACCGGGCCGTCGACCTGCTGATGAACCGCCCGATCAAGTCCGAGCATTGAGGAAGCCCGCCATGGCCCATTGGCTCTACAAGTCCGAACCCTCCGTCTGGTCCTGGGACAGCCAGGTCGCACAAGGTGCCAAGGGCACCTTCTGGAACGGAGTAAGGAACCACGTCGCCAAGCAGAACCTGATGGCGATGCGCCTCGGCGAGCAGGGCTTCTTCTACCATTCCAACGAAGGCAAGGCGATTGTCGGCATCGTCGAGGTGATCAAGGAATACTACCCCGATCACACGGACCAGACGGGCAAGTTCGGCATGGTCGACATCAAGGCCCTGAAGCCGCTCAAGCGGCCGGTCACGCTCGAGGACATCAAGGCCGAACCGAAGCTCAAGGACATGATCCTGGTGAACAACTCCCGTTTATCCGTCCAGCCGGTGACCGACGCGGAATGGGCCTTGATCTGCAAGATGGGCGGGTTGTGAGAGCGCGGCTCAGTCGCCGTCCCATCGTTTCATGACAACGGAAGCATTGACGCCGCCAAAGCCGAAGCCATTGGAAAGCGCATACTCGATCGGCATGTGCCGCGCCTGCGGGCCGACAAGATCGAGCCCTTCCGCCGCCTCGTCCGGTTCGTGAAGATTGAGCGTCGGCGGCAGAATACCGTCGCGGAGGGCCAGCAGGGTGAAGATCGCCTCCAGGCCGCCCGCGGCGCCCAGAAGATGCCCCGTTGCCGACTTGGTCGCCGAAATGGCGGGTGACGTCTTGCCGAAGAGAGTCCGGATGGCGGCAAGCTCTCCACGATCGCCCACAGGCGTCGAGGTGGAATGGGCGTTGAGATGGCCGATCCGGTCCGGGCTCAACCCGGCATCCTGGAGAGCAAGGGCCATGGCCCGGCGGGCTCCATCCCCGTCCTCGGGCCCGGCGGTCATATGGTAGGCATCCGCCGAGGTGCCGTAGCCGACGATTTCCGCAAGGGGCACCGCGCCCCGTGCGAGGGCATGGCCGAGCTCCTCCAGAACCATGATGCCGGCCCCCTCTCCCATGACGAAGCCGTCCCGTGCCGTATCGAAGGGGCGCGAGGCTTCCTCAGGACGATCGTTGAACCCGGTGGAGAGCGCGCGCGCCGCCGCGAAGCCCGCCAGGCTGACGCGATCGATGCAGGCCTCGGCCCCACCGGCGATGGCCGCATCGGCCTCGCCCGTGCGGATCAGCCGCGCAGCGTCTCCCAGGGCCTGGACGCTCGCCGCGCAGGCGGTCGTCGGAGCGCCGAGCGGTCCCTTCAGGCCGTGTCGGATGGAGACCTGCCCGGCCGCAAGATTGGCGAGAAACGACGGGACCGTGAACGGAGAGAGCCGTCGCGGGCCTTTTTCACGCACGGTTGTGGCTGCATCCATCATGGCCGGAAAGCCTCCGACGCCGGATGCGATGATCGTGGCGGTCCGCTCGCCGCGTTGCTCGTCGGTCTCCCAGCCGGCCTGGAGAAGCGCCTCGTCGGCCGCCGCGAGGGCGAACTGGATGAAGCGATCCATTTTTTTCTGGTCCTTGGGCGGCAACACGCGGTTCGGATCAAACCCTGCTTCCGCATCCTCGTCCGATCCCGGCACCTGTCCGGCGATCTTCACCGGCAGGTCTCTCGCGGTTTCCTCGGGCAAGGCGCGAATGCCCGATCTGCCGGCCAGAAGACGCTTCCAGGCGGTCTCCGCTCCGACGCCCAACGGGGACACAACGCCCATCCCGGTGACCACAACCCGACGACGAATCATCTGCTACTCCTAAATAATGTATATACACTATTAGGAACACGAGTCTTTTGCTAGACTCGCCCGATGAACGACGAACGCCTCTTCACAGTCGCACGATCCTGCCTCGGCCGCCGCACCCGAAAGACGGCGGCGCTCTTGTCCCGGCACTATGCTGCCCAGCTGCGTCACACGGGCCTGTCGGGCACGGAATTCGTCCTTCTCGTCACCATCGCCCAGGAGCCCGATATCTCGGTGGTCGCCCTTGCGGACAAACTCGGCCTCGATCCGACGACCCTCGTCCGAAACGTGAAGCACGCCAGCGACCGCAGGCTCATCGCCGCCGCAGGCGGGCGCGGACGGGCCGGAAAGCGCCTGCGTCTCACCCTGGAGGGAGAAGAAGCGCTCAAGCGGGCGCTCGATGCCTGGGAAGAGGTCAACTCCGCTCTCGTCGCAAAGCTCGGTCCGGAGAAAGTCTCCGAAGGTTTGCGCTTCCTGCAAGCCTTGGAAGACCTCGTGAGGGCTTGAGGCCGGAAGCAGGGAAGCTGCTTCCCGGTGGGCCGCGACCAAAGTCCGAAGGAAGCGCCCTTGCGGGCCGCCGCGCTCTTTCCGTAAAGCTAGGATAAGAAGGTAGGAAGTTTGGGAGAAGCGCCATGCAAGAGAAGATCTACGACGTATCGCCTGAATGGAGCCGCCGCGCCTATCTGGACGATGCCGGCTACCAGGCCAAATACGCCGCCTCCATCAAGGACCCGACCGCCTTCTGGGCGGAAGAAGCCAAGCGCATCCATTGGTTCCGGGAACCGACCAGGATCAAGAACGTCAATTTCGGCCCCGGCGATGTTTCGATCCGCTGGTTCGAAGACGGCATCACCAATGTCGCCTACAACTGCGTCGACCGGCATCTCGACACCCGCGGCGACCAGATCGCGATCATCTGGGAAGGCGACGATCCGTCCGAATCGAAGACGATCACCTATCGCCAGCTGCATGACGAAGTCTGCCGGATGGCCAACGTCATGCGCAACCGGGGCGTCTCGAAGGGCGACCGGGTCACGATCTACATGCCGATGATCCCCGAGGCCGCCTATGCGATGCTGGCCTGCGCGCGGCTCGGCGCGGTTCACTCCGTGGTGTTCGGCGGCTTCTCCCCCGACTCGCTCGCCGGGCGCATCGAAGATGCGAAATCCGTCTTCGTGGTCACCGCGGACGAGGGCCTGCGCGGCGGCCGGAAGGTGCCGCTGAAGGAGAACGTGGACGCCGCCATCGCCCGCGTCGGCGGCGTCGAGCATGTGCTCGTGGTGCGCCGCACCGGCTCGCCCGTGAACATGGTCCCGGGCCGGGACGTCTATTACGACGAGGCGGCCCAGATGGTCACGGCCGATTGCCCCGTCGCGGAGATGAACGCGGAAGATCCGCTGTTCATCCTCTATACGTCCGGCTCCACCGGAAAGCCGAAGGGCGTGCTTCATACGACCGGCGGCTATCTGGTGTGGGCGGGGCTCACGCATCAATACGTGTTCGATTACCATGACGGCGACATCTACTGGTGCACGGCGGATGTGGGCTGGGTGACGGGCCACACCTACATCGTCTACGGGCCTCTTTCGAACGGGGCGACGACGCTCATGTTCGAGGGCGTGCCCACCTATCCGTCGATCTCCCGCTTCTGGGACGTGATCGACAAGCACAACGTCAACATCTTCTACACGGCGCCGACCGCCATCCGCGCCCTGATGCAAGCGGGCGAGGAGCCCGTGCGGAAGACCTCGCGCAAATCCCTGCGCCTTCTCGGCTCGGTGGGCGAGCCGATCAATCCGGAAGCCTGGGAATGGTATCACCGGGTGGTCGGAGACGGCCGCTGCCCGATCGTCGACACCTGGTGGCAGACCGAAACCGGCGGCATTCTCATCACGCCGCTTCCGGGCGCGACGAAACTCAAGCCCGGTTCCGCGACGCTTCCGTTCTTCGGCGTCGTGCCGCAGGTCGTCGATTCCGAAGGCAAGGTGCTGGAGGGCGCGACGGAAGGCAATCTGGTGATCGCCGAATCCTGGCCGGGCCAGATGCGTACGGTCTACGGCGACCATGAGCGCTTCGTGCAGACCTACTTCTCCACCTATCCGGGCAAGTACTTCACGGGCGACGGCTGCCGCCGCGACCAGGACGGCTATTACTGGATCACGGGACGCGTCGACGACGTGATCAACGTTTCCGGACATCGCATGGGAACGGCTGAAGTCGAATCCGCGCTCGTCGCTCATCCCAAGGTGTCGGAGGCGGCCGTGGTCGGTTATCCGCACGATATCAAGGGCCAGGGCATCTATGCCTATGTGACCCTCATGGCGGGCGAGCAGCCGTCGGAGGAGCTGCGCAAGGAGCTGGTCGCCTGGGTCCGCAAGGAGATCGGTCCCATCGCGTCGCCGGACCTGATCCAGTTCGCCCCGGGCCTGCCCAAGACCCGCTCGGGCAAGATCATGCGCCGGATCCTGCGCAAGATCGCCGAGGACGAATACGGCAACCTCGGCGACACCTCGACCCTCGCCGATCCGACCGTGGTCGACGATCTGGTGACGAACCGCCAGAACAAGCGCACGCAGGCCGCATAGCGCCGTGGTCGACGCCCTCTTCCCCCGGGGGAGAGGGCGTGGCGCTCGGTGTCATTCCGGGGCCGCGCAGCGGCGCCCGGAACCCATAACCACGACGAACTCCAAAAAGACGCAACGGCTGCCGTTGCTCCTTATCTCGAACCGTTAGCGGTTCTGGGTTCCGGACTTGCCTTGCGGCAATCCGGAATGACGGTGGTGCTCTGTCATTCCGGGGCGAGCATCAGCGAGAGCCCGGAACCCAGAACCGCTAACGTCCTCGGATGAAGAGCCATGGCAGCCGTTGCGTTCTCTTCTGGCACCCTCACCGTTTATGGATTCCGGGCCCGGCCTTCTGGGCCGCCCCCGAATGACGGTGTGGTGCGCGGTGCGCCTCAGTGCCGGAAATGCCGGTAGCCGGTGAAGACCATGGCGAGGCCGGCCTCGTCGGCGGCCCGGATGACCTCCTCATCGCGCATGGACCCGCCCGGCTGGATCACCGCGGTGGCTCCGGCCTCCGCGGCGGCCAGCAGGCCGTCGGCGAAGGGGAAGAACGCGTCCGACGCCACCACGGAACCCTTCGCGAGAGTTTCGGGCAGACCCGCGGCCTTCGCGGCCTCGGCGGCCTTCCACGCGGCGATACGGGAGGAATCGACCCGGCTCATCTGGCCCGCGCCGATGCCGACGGTCGCGCCGTCCTTGGCATACACGATGGCGTTCGACTTCACGTGCTTCGCGACCCGGAAGGCAAAGCGCATATCGGCGAGCTCGCGCTCCGTCGGCGCCCGCTTCGTCACCACCTTCAGGTCCATGGCCTCGACGACGGCGTTGTCCCGGTTCTGGGCCAGAAAGCCGCCCGCGACGGTACGCAGGGTCAAGCCTTCCTGGCGCGGATCGGGAAGGCTGCCGGCCAGCAGAAGCCGGAGATTTTTCTTGGCCGCCACGATGGCGATGGCCTCGTCCGAGGCATCCGGCGCAATGATGACCTCGGTGAAGATCTCGACGATGGCCTTGGCGGCGTCCGCATCGAGCGGCCGGTTCATGGCAACGATGCCGCCGAAAGCCGAGACCGGATCGCACCGCAGGGCCTTCTCGTAGGCGTCCCGCAGGGTCGTTCCCTCGGCAACGCCGCACGGATTGGCGTGCTTGACGATGACGATGGCGGCCGAGCGTTCGGGAGCGAACTCGGCGACGGCCTCATAGGCCGCGTCCGTATCGTTGATGTTGTTGTAGGAAAGCTGCTTGCCCTGAACCTGGCGAGCGGTGGCGACGCCCGGACGCGCCTCGGGCGTGCGGTAGAACGCCGCCGACTGATGCGGGTTCTCACCATAGCGCAGAACTTCCGCGATCGTGCCGCCCAGTGCCCGGTAGGGCGGCGTCTCCTCCGCCAGTTCGGTGGCGAACCAGTTGGAGATCGCCGCATCATAGGCTGCCGTCCTGGCATAGGCTTTCTGGGCGAGCCGGCGGCGCAGGGTGAGGGTCACCGTGCCGTCATGGGCCGCAAGATCGTCGAGCACGGCCTGATAATCGGCGCCATCGACCACCACGGCCACGTCCCCGTGATTCTTCGCGGCGGCGCGGATCATGGCCGGTCCGCCGATATCGATGTTCTCGATGCAATCGTCGTAAGGCTTGCCTGCCGCGACCGTCGCCTCGAACGGGTAGAGATTCACGACCAAGAGGTCGATGGGCTCGATGCCGTGAGCCAGCATGGCGGCCTGGTGCTCCGGGTTCTCACGGATCCCGAGAAGCCCGCCATGAACCGCCGGATGGAGGGTCTTCACGCGACCATCCATCATTTCCGGAAAGCCCGTGAGATCGCTCACGTCCTGAACCGCCAGGCCTGCTTCCTGCAGCGCCTTTTTCGTCCCGCCGGTGGAAACAAGCGCGATTCCGCGCGCCGCGAGAGCGCGGGCGAAATCCACAAGGCCGGTCTTGTCGGAAACGGACAGAAGTGCGCGGGTCACGCGCTTGAGATCGCTCGGCATGGACGGCCGCTCCATTCAGGCATTTTCGGGCGGCCGAGGCCTGGCTCACCGTATGAAAATGCGACCACGAAAAGGCGAGAGCCGGCTCCGCCCGGGGCAAGGCCAGCTCTGCCGGATTGTGCGGGCGCGATAGCACGAGCGGACCATGATGGAAACCGCAGGGCTGCTCGAATTTCAGGCCTGATCCGAGACAGGCTCGACCGTCGGCGGCGGTGCGGGATTGAAACTGCGGGCCAGACGCTCGAACCGCCAGCGGACGGACGGCGTCTCGCTCGGGCGGAAAGCCAGAACGATCTGCTCCGTCCGGCGCATGCCGTCGGGGACCGCGAGGAAAATGCTGTCCTCGACGAAGGCCTCTCCCGGACTGGCGGAAAACTGCCAGGCCTCCCGATTGGGGAGCACAAGCATGACCACCCGTCCGCCCTGGGCGCGGCTGGCCCTGATGCCGGGGGCGAGATGAAAGCGGATGATCGCCTCGCGGGATGCGGAACTTCCCTCTCCCCAGAACAGATCCTCGCCTTCCAACCGGTCGCCGGCAGGAAAAAGCTGCATCCTGCGTTCGTGGGTGAGCCCGAAACGGCGCAGGAAACCGTCATGGCTCGCGCTCAGCGTTTGCACGTGATCCCGCTCGCCGCGCTCGGCCACCACCCGCTGGGGACCGGTCACCACCACCGGGCCGATCCGGCGCAGGAGGAAGCTCGCGGCCGCCCGGTCGAGCCAGTTCCCACGAATGCCGGCGATCTGGCAGGACGAGGCATCGTCGATGGACGCGGTCGAATGGGCGACCGTTGAACGGGACGCCTGGAGGATCGCGTCATTGGCGATGCGCGGCGTTCCGCAATTGACCACGATGCGCTGCGAGCCGCTGGAGAACTCGAAGGACAGGCAGCCTGCGCAGGCCTGCGTCGACAAGGCCGGCGCCGGCGGTGCGCCTACGTCGGCGACGAGGAGGGTATGACCGGCCTCGAAGCGCTCGTAGCCGGACCGTGCCGCATGGTGGATCGGCTGGCTGCGCATGTCGTCATAGGTCAGAAGGGTCGCGAGATGGTCGGCGGCCGTCACGCCCATGCCGTTGAAATGGGACAGGGTGCCGTCGCCGTGCCGGAACAGGCGAACCATCGGCAGCATGCGATCGATGGCATGGAGCAGCGCTTCCGGCGTGTCCACCTCGCGGCTTGCGAACATCTGGCGCAGAGGCAGCAGGTCGAACAGGAGATCGACGAGGACGCGCGGATTGCGGCTGGCATGTCCCCCGTCCGCCAGCACCTGCCGGTCGAGTTCCCGCACGAGAAGGCGGGTTGCCCGGCGCAGGGTCTTGTCGAGACCCTCGCAACAGAGGCCCGCATAGCAAAGCGCGATGGCCGCCATGAGCTGCTGTTGCGGTAGAGCCCCGGCGCGCACATGACGCTCCAGGTCCCGCACGGCGGCGCCGATGATTTTGAGGAAGCGGTGATAGAAGCTGTGATCCGCCCCTTCGAGAATGAGCGGCGACTGGCTGATCAGGGAAATCAGCCGCCGGGCCATGACCTGGGTATCGCAGGCCACGCGCCTGTCTCCGACCCGGGACGACACGAACTCGTCCACCAGCGAACGGGCATTGGCCTGGGCGAGGGCAGTTCCGGCCGCCCGCAGATGCCGAAGCCAGCCGAAGCCGTAGAGGGCCTCGGCCCAGGCACGGCTCGGCGGCACGAAGCCGAAAGGCGAGCGTCCGCTCGTGGTGATGGCGCGCCCGGCAAACGCGAAGAAGCCGGAATAGATGTCCGTTGCGATCGTCGGATCGGCCGTGCGCAGGTCCTGGGGGGCGAAAAGAAGCCGCGTGGGCGTCGGCGCTCCGACCAGGATCTTGGATGTGCTCCAAACGAAGGCTTCGCGCATGGCGCGGCCTGCCTCGCGGACGGCAAGACCATAAAGACGCCAGCGGTCTGGCCCCCAATCCACGCGCGCCGCTCCTCTTGTTTAGGTCACGTTAACGATCGCCCAGGGAAGAAATGCTCGCCGTTAGGTTAATATCGAGTAACCAGCCACCATCGAATCGGTGGGTCTTTGGAGAGTGCGGGCGAATTTGAACGGCCGGCGGCCGGTTCCGTGACAATATCCTCAACGGCCCCTTAATAGGGACCGCCGAAACAGCCAGGGCTGTCGTTACGTCAGATTTGCCCCTGCTTCATGAAGCGCGCGGCGAAGAATCCGTCGAGACCGCCGCGGTCGCCGCCGGGATTCGCCAAATGGTACGGCAGGGTCCTCAGGTCGCCTTGTTCGGTCAGGCACTCGGCGAGGTTGCCGATTTCGGTGGCCTCGATCGGAACGCGAACGAAGTCCGGATGGCGGGCCAGGAACTCTTCCGCCTGCCGCTCTCCTTCCTCCGCTTCAAGGGAACAGGTGCAATACACCAGCCGCCCTTTTTCCTTCAGCAGCAAGGCCGCCTTGTCGAGAAGCCGCGTCTGCAGCCCGGTGAGCTTCGCAATGTCCTGTTCGGTCTTGGTCCAGGGAACATCCGGATGGCGGCGAATGGTGCCTGTCGCCGAGCAGGGAGCATCGAGCAGGATGGCATCGAAGGGGGGTGCTTCGAGCTTTTCGGCGTCCACGGCCAGAGTCTGCGCCCGCAGGCCGAGACGTTCGAGATTCTCCTCAAGCCGTTTCAGGCGCCGGGCCGAGCGGTCGACGGCCAGAACGTCCGCGCCGGCGGCGGCAAGCTGCGCCGTCTTGCCGCCGGGCGCGGCGCACAGATCAGCCACCCGCTCGCCGGGGGCGACCCGGAGCAGGCGAGCCGGCAGGGCCGCGGCCGCGTCCTGCACCCACCATTCCCCTTCCCCATAGCCAGGAAGGTCACGGATCGCGGTGCGATCCGTCAGCCGGACGCTCCCGGTGGGCAGAACCAGGCCTTCGACCTTTTCGGCCCACAGGGCTGGATCGCTCTTCACGGTCAGATCGACCGATGCGGTTGAGCGATGGGCTTCGGCGATGCGGGCCGCCGTCTCCTCGCCGTACTGGGCGGTCCATCGCCGTTCGAGCCAATCGGGCGTGTCGAGCCAGGGATCCTGTGCCGCCAGGATTGCGTCACGCTCGCGCGCCACCCGCCGCAGCACCGCATTGATCAGGCCACCGGCGTGCCGGAGACGGTGGTCGTCCTGGGCCAGTTGCACGGCCGTATCGACGGCCGCATGGTCCGGAACGTCGAGAAACAGGATCTGGGCAGCCCCGATCGCCAGAAGATGCAGCAGGCGCTCGTCCCGGGTGCCCTTCGCGAGCCTTTCGCGCAGGGCCCAGCCAAGGGTGCCGAGTCGCCGGAACGTCACGATGGCAATTGCGCGGGCAAGGGCCTCGTCCCGGGCCGAAAGACGCTCCTCCGGGGCCAGTTCCTCCAGGACGTCATCCAGGGGAACCCGGCGCTTCAAGGTCTCGGTCACGGCTTTCCAGGCGAGGCGACGGGAGCCCAGGCCCGATTGTTGGGTATCGGTCGAATCCACGTCGCTCATCCCCACGGCCCCCGGCGCGCGCCGGTATTCCATGGGCTCGACGAAGCCGTACGGGTGAAGCCTCCGGGCGTCGGTGCCGCGGTCGGCGGCACCGGTCCCATCTCCTGGGCGAGCGCCTGGAGAGCGGCGATGCGGTTCTCGGTTGCGGGGTGGGTCGAAAAGAGATTGTCCATGCCTCGGCCTGACAAGGGGTTGATGATGAAGAGGGGCGCGGTCGCCGGATGGCGCTCCGCATCCATGTTGGGAACCTGGGCGACGCCGCCGGCGATCTTCGCCAAGGCGGAAGCGAGCGCCATCGGCTGACCGACGATCAGTGCGCCCATGCGGTCGGCATCGTATTCGCGGGAGCGGCTGATGGCCATCTGCAGGATCATGGCCGCAAGGGGGGCGATCAGCGCCGTCAGCAGCATGACGATCGCGTTCGGCCGCTCATCTCCCCGCCCGCCGAACAGAAAGCCGAATTGCGCCAGGCTCGCGATGGCGCCCGCGACGGTGGCGCTCACGGTCATGATGAGCGTGTCGCGGTTCTTGATGTGGGCCAGCTCATGGGCGATCACGCCGGCCACCTCGTTCGGGGTCAGCATGTCGAGAAGGCCCGTGGTGGCGGCGACCGCCGCATTCTGCGGGTTGCGCCCGGTCGCGAAGGCGTTGGGCTGCGGATTCTGGATAACGTAGACCCGCGGCATGGGAAGCTCCGCCCGCTGGGCGAGATCACGGACCATGCGAACGAGATCGGGCGCCGTGCGCTCGTCGACCTCGATCGCCTGATGGGCCGACAGAGCAAGCCGGTCCGAATTCCAGTACGCGTAAAGATTCGTCGCCACCGCCAGCCCCAGAGCGATCAGCATGCCGGTCCCGCCGCCGAGCAGATAGCCGACGACGCCGAACAGGGCGGTCAACGCCGCCAGCAGCATTCCGGTCTTGACGGTATTCATCGCAGTCTCCACGTCCTCTGGAATGGGGCAAACCCCGGCGCATCTCCCTCACGGGTGCTATGTGGGGATGCGAGGAACCACACCCAAGGTCTCGCCGATCTTCCGCCGAACAGGTAAGAGCCTTCCATGAGCACGAATGACATCCCCGATACAAGCCGTGACGATCGTCCTGCAGGTGCGGCTCCCGGCAAACCCCTGTCCCCCGCGGCCGAACGGGCCCTTCGGGAGGCCGAGGAGCGGCGGCGGGAGATCGACGCGAAGGCGGCCGATCTGGCGAAGCAGAAGGAGCATCGCGGCCGTGGCGGTCTCGAGCCCGTTCGCTACGAGGATTGGGAAGTGAAGGGTCTCGCGACCGATTTTTAAAAAATTTTCGGTGGCCATGTCACATTCGGGGATGGTGTCTCGTCTTTGCTCCGTAAGCTTGAACTTCCAAGGAGAAGACGACGATGAAACCCCGGTTGAATCTCTTCAAGGTCGGCGCAGCCCCCATGAAGGCCATGCTCGATCTCTCGGACTATGTGCAGAATTGCGGCCTTGAGAAGAGCCTCATGGAGCTCGTGAAGATCCGCGCCTCCCAGATCAACGGCTGCGCCTTCTGCCTCCACATGCATACCCGGGATGCCCGCGCCAACGGAGAAACCGAGGAGCGCATCTATCTCCTCGATGCATGGCGGGAATCGCCCCTCTACAGCGACCGTGAGCGGGCGGCCCTGGCCTGGACCGAAGCCCTGACCTCGGTCGCCCAGTCCCGCGCGCCGGATGCGGATTACGGACGCCTCGCCGCTCATTTCACCGAGGAAGAGCAGGTCAAGCTGACCCTGGCCATCGCCACCATCAATGCCTGGAACCAGATCAATGTCGGTTTCAGGTCGATCCATCCGGTTCGGTCGAGCCGTGCCGCAGCATAACCCATCCCACGACGCGCAGGCGGATCCGTTCGAGGCCCAGCGGCCTCGGCTGATCCGCCTCGCCTATCGGATGCTCGGCTCCATGAGCGAGGCCGAGGACATCGTTCAGGAAGCCTATCTGCGCTGGCACGGCACCGACCGTACGGCCATCCGCGAGCCGGCCGCGTTCCTGTCCCGGATGGTGACGCGGCTTTGCCTCGATTTCCTGAAATCGGCACGGGTTCGGCGCGAGACCTATATCGGTCCGTGGCTTCCGGAGCCGGTGGTCGAGACGTCCGCCGACGAGACCGAGCAGGAGGACCTGTCCCTCACCCTGATGATGGCACTCGAACGGCTTTCTCCCCTCGAACGGGCCGCCTTTCTCCTGCACGACGTTTTCGGGATGGAGTTCGAGCAGATCGCCGCGACCCTCGACCGCGATCCGGCGGCCTGCCGTCAGCTGGCGGCGAGGGCCCGCAAGCACGTGCGCGATGCACGGCCGCGTTTTGCCGTCTCCCCCGATGAGGGCAGGCGCATGACGGATGCGTTCTTCATGGCATCGCGGACGGGCGATCTCGCATCGCTCCAGAACCTTCTGGCCGAAAACGTCATCGCCTATGCGGACGGGGGCGGCATCCGCAGAGCGGCTCTCAATCCTCTGGCCGGAGCTCGCAGGGTCGTAAATTTCTTCGCCGGCGTTTCGCGCAAGCTCGGCGGCGAGGTCCCGACCGTTGTCTATCGCGGCCTTATCGACGGCCTGCCCGGTCTCGTGACGCGAGAAAGCGACGGAGAATTGCAAAGCCTCGCCCTGCAGATCGAGAACGGCCGCATCACCGCCATCTATATCGTGCGCAATCCGGAAAAGCTCCGCCACCTGGCTGCAACCGCCAACCTCGCCTGAGAGCCTGGCACGCCGAAGGAACGATTGTCCGGCTCTTTCTCCCCCGTTACGGTGCAGGCTAAAACCGGGGAAGACAATGAGCGCAACCAAGCGGCTGGAGACGATCAGAAGCCTTCTGGCGGACGCACATCGGGCGCTTGGCCTGACGTTCGGATTCGAATTATGGGACGGTTCGACGGTGCCGTCGGACTTGCCCTCGTATGCCATGCGCCTCGTGATCGGCCATGAGAACGTGGTGGCCGCCCTGGTGCGCCGCCCGACCCTCGACACCCTCGTCAATGCTCATGTGGCGGGCCTTCTCGATCTGAAGAACGGCACGATCTTCGATCTGGCGGACCAGCGCCCCCAGGGCAAGCTGGGACGCCGGCTGAAGGGGATCAGCAAGATCAAGGCCCTTACGGCCGCCTATCGGTTCTGGCGCGCTCCGGCCGACATGCCCCGCCCTCTCGACGGCGTGAAGGAACAACCCAGCGCCCGCGACGGCCGCCCGGAAACGAACAAGGGCAACATCGCCTATCATTACGACGTGTCCAACGACTTCTACCGGCTCTTTCTCGATCCGGAGATGGTTTACACCTGCGCCTACTTCCAGCCGGACTGGCACGACGACCTTGCGAAAGCCCAGATCGACAAGCTCGACATGATCTGTCGCAAGCTGCGCCTGAAACCCGGCGAGCGCCTGCTCGATATCGGCTGCGGCTGGGGCGCCCTGATCTGCCATGCGGCGCAGCATTACGGCGTCAAGGCGACGGGCGTCACCCTGGCGGAAGAGCAGGCCGCTCTCGCACGGGAGAAGATCGCACGGCTCGGCCTCCAGGACCGCGTGGAGGTGATCCTCAAGGACTTCACCCAGATGGAAGGCGAGTTCGACAAGATCTCGTCGATCGGGATGTTCGAGCACGTGGGGATCGCCAACCATCCTGCCTATTATCGGACCGTGCACCGGCTGCTGAAGCCGCGCGGGCTCTATCTGCATCACTGCATCGCCCGCCGGGCCAAGCGCTCCGACCGCGCCTTCGGGCGCCTGAAGCCGGAAGCCAAGGCGATCATGCGTTACATCTTTCCCGGTGCCGAGCTCGATCATCTCGGCATGTCGGTCGCGAACCTCGAACGCTTCGGGTTCGAGGTCCACGACGTCGAGGCCTGGCGGGAGCACTACCAACGGACGACCCGCCTCTGGTGGGAAAACCTCAATGCCCGCCGGGCGGAAGCGGAAGCGGAAGTGGGCCCGGAGAAGACCCGCACCTGGCTGCTCTACTTAGCCGGCGTTTCCCTCGGATTCGGACGCGGCGTGATCGGCATCAACCAGACACTCGCCTCGAAACGGACCCGAGGACCGGCGGGCCTGCCGCCGACACGGGCCGATCTCTACGTGTCCTGAGGCATAAGCCAGCCGGTATAGCGAACGAGAGGGCCCACCAGAGGGAGCGTGATTGCCACGTCGAATCGATACCGGTCTTGCGAATCAACGGATGTCAGCGCGGACGCTTTAGGTGCAAAACTCAACGGCAGGCTCAAAAATCCCATGTGCCAGCCGGTAACGGTCAGCCCGAATCCATCGGGACAAGGCTCGATAGCGAGTTCGAAACGGAATGGGCCAAATCGTTCATAAAGGCAGCGCGGCTGCCCCTCTGACCAGAGCTTGCTGTGAAAGATGGTCTGCCCGAAGCGGCGGGTCCAGATTTCGAAGGAGCCTTTGGGCTTGAGACAAACTTCGGCAGGGAGATCGGAGCTCGTCCGAGGAAATCCGAACGCTCGTGCAAGGATACGCGCGATGGGATTGCGGGCTGCTTCAACCGAGGCTCGGCCTATCAGGCGGATCGGCTGGGATCCGTGGATCCGACGGATCAAGGCGGGCAGATGTTTCGTATCCGATCCGAGAGTCCTCCCCAGAAGAGAGGGCGCACAAGGCCAGCTTTCTGCCCGCAGCGTTCGAATTCGGAAACGTCGAAATTCCCTTTCGATCATGTCCAGGGTCACAAGGTCGCTCGCAATTCTTGCGCCCTCCTGCGTGACGGGCGTCTCAAGCCAGTGACGTATCAGGGCGAGGGCCGGCAGGACCGGAACATGAGGACCGTCGCCGGCCTCTGCGACCAAAGACCATTGCGCGGACACCGCTTGTCCGTCACGGTTCAGTCCCTGCGCGGCAACGAGCATGCCGCCCCGATCAGTGCCGAAACGCTCGAGCCATGAAGCAACCCGTTGCAGGAAAGGTGCGAGCGGACGAAGGGAGCGGATAAGCCCCCAGCGCACGGGCAGAGACAGGAACCAAAGTCCAAGGTGAAGGATGGGCAGTTCCAATCCAGCCCTGAATGTCACGGAACGCGCGAGGGGATAGCGAGTCGGGAGCAGGTCGAGATCCGGCGTCTCGCAGAGAGAAAGCCATCGGCGGCCGAGCCCCGGCATCTCTCGTCTAACGAGATCGCCCCAGCCCGGTTTTCGCGTCCAGCAAGCGTCTTTCCAAAGCCTGACGGGCTGACCCACATAGGCCAGGATCGCCTCGATCACGGACCGCCCCCGTGGAGCACGATTCCCGGGTGAAATGGCAATCTCGATGTCGTCGACCTGCGCCCATCCAGCCACCATGGCGGCCAGCGCCGCGCCGGACAAGGCTGGCGTCGAGCTCGCTCCCGTTACGGCAAGAACGCCGGACTTTCGGGCCAGTTCGTCCAATGCTGCAAAGGAAGCCACGAAATCGCGCGCGTCGGCGAGATCGAGGTAGCGGCATCCTGCAGCAATGGCTGCGCGAGCCAGACGGGGCTCGCCGCCCTGGAAAGGTCCCGCCGCATCGACGACGCAGAACGGCACAAGGCGGCGCAAAGTCTCGTCGGCGGCTTCCCGATCGACAATCGCCACCGAAACGCGCCTCATCCCGTATCGGCTTTGCCACTCCCGCACCAGCGGGTCGTTTGCGTCGACGGTGCGCCCGCCGACGATAACCTCAACGTCGGTTGTTGCGAGCAGACCCTCCACAAGCCTGCGTCCGAAGACACCTTTTCCGCCGACCACCAGAATTCGCGAGATCACGACATGGAACTCTCAGTCGGCTCGTCCATGATACGTCCGGCCAGAGCTGGCGACGGAAGAAGACAACGCTCGTCTTTTCCAAACAATGCATAGCGATTGCGTGCGACGCGATCGTAAAGCCAGTTCCGCACCGGTCGTGGGATGGCGCCGAGACATCTCGTCCATCCATAACCCTTGAGATGATGCAAGACTGCCAATGCGGCATCAGCCTTGAAATAGGCATTGCCGCCGACGATGACGACGTTGGTCTCCGGCTCGTCCGAATCGATCCCGAGCGCTGTCGCGAGCGCACGTCCCGAGGCGGATTGAATCCGCATGAAGCGGAAACGCGGTGATGTCTCATGCTCAAGGATGAAACGAACCCATGACGAGCACAGAATGCAGACGCCATCGAAAAGAATCAGGGAATCCGGCAACCCGGAGACGGGCCGAGGTGCCCAAGAGCCTGATCCCGCGCGCATACGAAGTTTCATTTCCAGTACTCTAGCGCAGGCTGAAGCACCGGCCAATGGCCAAGTCTACCGCTCGACGATGACCCTCGTTCCAACCGAGACGTGCTCGTAGAGATCGACGATATCCTCGTTGAGCATGCGGATGCAGCCATAGGAGGCGTAGGTCCCGATGGAGGACGGGCGGTTGGTGCCGTGAATGGCGTATTCGTCCCTGTCGAGGGTCAGGGCACGGGCGCCCATGGGGTTGCTGGGCGAACCGCCCGGAATGACTTGGGGCAGGCGAGGATTGTCGCGCTTCACCTCGTCCGGTGGCGACCAGGCGGGCTTGACGTATTTCCCGTCGATCCACGCCTCGCCGAACCATTGCTTGCCGGGCTTGCCGACCGCCACCCGGTAGCGCAGCGCCGTGCCGTCGCCGCGCACGTAGTAGAGCTGACGCTCGCCGGTCCGGATCAGGATGGTGCCGGGCGACACCGACCCGGGAAACGGCACGACGTCACGGGCGCTGGCGGTCGACCCGATACCCAGCGCTCCCACCATGGCGGCCACGATGGCCATGCTCCTTCCCATATCCCGATCCTCCCGCCGCAAGCTGCGCAGGAGTGAGACGCGGAAAGAACCGTGGCGGTTCCAGAATCGGAGCCGCGGCGCCCGTCAGATCACCGGGTCCCAGGCGAGCATGCGATCCCCGGCTCCATGCTGCGCCGGTCGGGGCGTGCGGTTCGTCATGCGGGCGTAGAGCTGCTTGACGACGCGGCTGGCCGTGGTCACGCACAGGAAGGGCAGAAAGGCGTGAACGAGGGCCGCCAGACCCGCTCCGAGAAGCGGCCAGGCGAAGCTGAGAGCAACGCCCATATGCTCGAAATAGGTTTCGCCGACCGAGTCGGGGTGCTCGGTGAACAGAGTCTTCAAGGACATGGATCGCCTCCTTCAACGGCCCCTATCGTAATGGCATGCATCCGCCGGCTCAAGCTTTCGAGGATTGCCGCTAAAGGACTACTCAGGCCCGCTTCACGCCGGCGACGAGGATTCCGCCGGCAAGGAAGAACAGGATCAGCACGGCGGGCCCCGCCGCCTGGGTCTGGAAGAGGCCCGTTGCGATCGCGACCATCAGAGGGGCCAGGAAGGACGTGACCTTCCCGGACAGCGCCAGCAGGCCGAAATAGCGGCCGGCTTCATGGGCCGGGACCAGACGGGCCAGAAGGCTGCGGGAGGATGCCTGAAGCGGGCCCGCGACGGCGCCGATCATCAGGCCGAGCGCCAGGAAGGCCTTTTCAGGGGCGCTGCCGTAAAGACCGTCATCGGGCTGCGCCGGGGCCGTCGCGATCACGAACAGCACGTGATCGGGACCGAGCGACAGCACACCGAGGCAGACGAGGCACAGAACCGCGATGGCGCCCAGGATCACCGGCTTTGCTCCGAACCGGTCGTCCAGGCGGCCGCCGATCAGCGCCCCCAGCGTCCCGGTGACGGTCAGCATGATGCCGAAGATGCCGAGCTCCGTCGCCTGCCAGCCGAACACGCCCGCTCCATAGATTCCCCCAAAGGCGAAAAGGGCTACGAGCGCGTCCTGGTACACCATGTTGGCAAGGAGAAAACGCCCGACGCTCTCGTGCCGTCGCGCATCGGCGATGGTGGTGCGGACCTGGGCGAGCCCCTTGGCGACCGCATCCTTCACGCTGAGGGACGAGCGGGCGATGTCGGGAGTGAAGAAGAAGAGCGGGAGGATGAACACCAGAAACCATAAGGCCGAGAACGGCCCCGTGATGCGGTCCCCCTCACGGGTCGCAGGATCCAGCCCGAACAGCGGCGCGGCGCCGATGATGGTTCTGCCCGTTTCCCCATTGGCCGCGAGGAAACCCAGCACGATGAGGAGGGAAACGAGCCCGCCCAGATAGCCGATGGCCCAACCGGTGCCCGACAGGCGCCCGAAACGCTCCGGCGGGACCAGATGGGGAATCATGGCATTGTTGAAGACGGCGGCCACCTCCACGGCGACCGTTCCGATCCCGAAGCCGACAAGGGCGATGGGGATCGCGTAGGATGCGCCCGGAACGGCGAACCAGAGAGCGAAAGACGACGCGAACAACACGCCGCCGCAGGCCGCGATCCAGGGTTTCTTCGGTCCCGTGGCATCGGCGATGGATCCGAGCACCGGCGACAACACCGCCAAGATGAGGCCCGCGCACGCGGTCGCGTAGCCCCAGAGGCTTTGTCCCGTGACGGGATCCGGCGCCAGAGCGGCGGCGAAAAAGGGTGCGAAGACGAACGTGGTGACGAGGGTGAAGAAGGGCTGGCACGCCCAATCGAACAGGAGCCAGCCGATGATGGCGGGTCGGGAAGCGAATCCGCCGGGCCTTTCGGCCTTGCTGGCCACGGGTGGCGGGCTCGCCGGCGGAAGGGATTCCAGGACATCGTGATGATCGGTCATGGAATCTCCTTAGAGCCTCTTGCCCCCGCCGCGCGAGGGCTTTCGCGCCAAGATCGGCCCTAGGCTCGCGCCAGATCGCCCAGAAGGCTTGCCGCCACGGTGACCTTCGACAGGGTCAGGCCCGACAGGACGATACTATCCACCGCATTGCGGATCCGCGTGACGTCGGCGCCCCGCTTCTCGCTCCAGACCTGAACCGCCTCCGGTCCCGAGATATCCTGCGCCGCCACCTCGGCCGTGAGATTGCGATGGGCCGACGCGATGCTGTCGACGGCCCGGTCCAGGGCCAGGCGATCGAAGTAATCGCTGACGCCGATCTCGCGCGCGGCGCCGATGAGCGAACCCAGACGAAACACGCCTTCGAGAGCAAAATGGGTCTTGGCGATATCCGTGACGGATTTCCCGGTCTTCTGAGCGGTCAGCACGATATCGGGCGCCGCAACCAGATCCGGCAGAGCCCCGAGGCGGCGCGCCAGATCCTCCGGGGTTCCCTGCTCCACGAGCGCCTGCGTGCGGGCATCCCACACATCCAGCGCTTCCTGGGAGAGGGTTTCGCGAAGGCCGCGCTCGATCTCGGCAATGCCGTCCGCATAGGTCCCGATCACGGCATCGAGGGAGGTGCTCGTGAAATCCACATTGCGGATGAACCACACGATCCGGCTCATGAGCAGGTCCTGCAATTCACCGTAAAGCCGCAGCTGCAGCGCGCCGGGAACCACCCCATCGAGAGCATCGATGGCCGCGTTGAGTTCGGTGAGGCCGAACGAGTCCCGCGTTGCCGCGTAGGCGGCCGCAATGGTCGGGGCGTCGGCGCCGGTCTGATCGACCAGGCGGGCGACCATGGTCGGACCGCCGCGGTTGATGATGGCGTTGGCGAGCTGCGTGGCAATGATTTCGCGGCGCAGGCGATGGGTTTCGATCGCATCGGGGAAACGCTCGCGCATCTCCACGGGGAAGTAGCGCTCGAGCTCCTTCCCCAGATACGGATCGTCCGGCACCGTGCTTTCGAGAAGCTCGTCGTGAAGCGAGAGTTTCGCATAGGCGAGAAGCACCGCGATCTCGGGCCGCGTGAGCCCTTCCCCGCGCCGTGCACGCTCCGTCAGCGTATTGTCGTCGGGAAGATACTCGACGTTGCGGTCGAGGCGGCCTTGCGCTTCGAGCATGTGCATGAGACGGCGCGCAAAACCCATGTCGCCGGCGCTGCGGCGCTCCGAAAGGGACAACGCCAGGGTCTGCAGGTAATTGTTGCGCAGCACCAGCTTGGCGACCTCGTCCGTCATATCGACGAGCAGCTCGTTGCGCGCCTCCGCGCTCAGGCGTCCGTCGCGCTCCGGAACGGTGAGCGCGATCTTGATGTTCACCTCCACGTCGGACGTGTTGACGCCCGCGGAATTGTCGATCGCATCCGTGTTGAGGCGAACGCCCGAGCGGGCCGCCTCGATGCGCCCGCGCTGGGTCATGCCGAGATTGGCGCCCTCCCCGATCACCTGCGCTCTGACTTCCGGGCCGGTGATGCGGATCGCGTCGTTGGCGCGGTCGCCCACCTGCTCGTCCGTTTCGGTCGAAGCGCGGATATAGGTGCCGATGCCGCCGAACCAGAGCAAGCCGACCGGAGCCCTCAGGATGGCGCTCATCACCTCGCTCGGGGCCGCCTGCGCCTTGTCGATGCCCAAAACGGCGCGGATCTCCTCCGACAGCGGAATCGACTTCGCGCTGCGCGGGAACACGCCGCCGCCCTTGGAGATCAGGCTCTTGTCGTAATCCTGCCAGCTCGACCGGGGCAGATTGAACAGGCGCTCGCGCTCCTTGAAGGAAACCTCCGGATCCGGGTCCGGATCGAGGAAGATGTCCCGGTGATCGAAGGCGGCAACCAGCTTGAGAGCCCGCGACAACAGCATCCCGTTGCCGAACACGTCACCCGACATGTCGCCGACGCCAGCCACCGTGACCGGCTGGGACTGGATGTCCACGTCCATCTCGCGGAAGTGGCGCTTGACCGCTTCCCAGGCGCCGCGCGCCGTAATGCCCATCTTCTTGTGGTCGTAGCCCTGGCTGCCGCCGGACGCGAAGGCATCGCCGAGCCAGTGATGCTTCTCGGCCGAAAGCTCGTTGGCCGTATCCGAGAAGGTCGCGGTGCCCTTGTCGGCGGCCACCACGAGATAGGGATCGTTCCCGTCATGCCGCACGGTCTCGGCCGGTGGGACCACGTGGTCGCCTTCGATGTTGTCGGTCAGCTGAAGCAGGGTGCGCACGAAGATGCGGTAGCTTTCCGTGCCTTCGGCGATCCAGGCCTGCCGGTCGCTCGCCGGCGGCAATTGCTTCGGCACGAAGCCGCCCTTCGCGCCGACCGGAACGATGACCGCATTCTTGACCTGCTGCGCCTTGACGAGGCCGAGGACTTCCGTCCGGAAATCCTGGGGCCGGTCCGACCAGCGAAGTCCGCCGCGCGCCACCTTGCCGAAGCGCAGATGCACGCCCTCGACCCGTGGCGAGTAAACGAAGATCTCGTAAAGCGGCTTGGGCAGGGGCAAGCCCTCGACCTTCGCGCACTCGAACTTGAGCGCGATGGTCTGCCGCGGAAGTCCGTTGCCTTCGAGCTGGAAGAAGTTGGTCCGAACCGCCGCCTCGACGAGATTGATGAAGCGACGCAGGATCCGGTCGTCGTCCAGGCTCGTGACGTTCTTGAGCAGCTCCTCGATTTCGGCGCGGAGATTCGTCTCGGCCGCGGCGCGTTCTTCCACACCCTCGATGCGCGGATCGAAGCGGGCATAGAACAGCTCGACCAGCTTCACGGCGATGGCGCTATGGCGCGCCAGGGTTTCGGCGAGATAATCCTGCGCATAGGGAATGCGGATCTGGCGCAGATACCGGCCGAGGGCCCGCACCATGGCGACATCGCGCCAGCCGAGCCCGGCCTCGAGCACGAGGCGGTTGAAAGCGTCGGATTCCGCAAGTCCGCGGAACAGGGCCAGCAGCGCCGCCTCGATGAGATCCTGGATCTCGTCGATGGCAATGGGGCCGCCGGACGCGCGCTCCAGGGTCATGTCATGGAGCCAGACGCGGTCCATGCCGCTGACGCCCGAGGCGATGACCCGGTAGGTCCTCTCGTTCACGACCCGGAAGCCGAGATTTTCGAGGAGCGGCACGCGTTCCGAGAGCGGCAGCGCGGTTGCCCGCGAAAAGACCTTGAGATGGACCCGGGTCTCCTCGTCACCCTCGCGGCGATAAAGATCGACCGCGCGCGGGCGTGCTTCCGAGAGCTGTTCCAGGATCGCGATGTCGGCAATGGCCTGTTCGGCCCCGAACGCCTCGCGGTACGCGGCGCTGAACGCATGGGCATAGCGTCCCGCAAGCCCGCGTGCCCGCGCGCCGCCGATCGTGTCGTCGAGCTGGTCGCGCAGCGCGTCGCTCCAGGTCCGCACGATCCCGGCAATGCCGGATTCGAGGATTTCACGGGAGACCTTCGGCGTCTCGCCCTCGTCACGGCCGATGATGTAGTGGGTGCGGGCGAGCGGACCTTCCGGATAGGCCGGATAGGAGGCGGACAGGCGCCCTTCGTAAACGCCGGCCAGGAACTCGCCGATGCGACGCCGGATATCCGTGTCGTAACGGTCCTTGGGAACATAGACCAGGACGGACACGAAGCGGTCGAACTGGTCGGGTCTCGCGAGGGCGCGAATGCGCGGCCGCTCGGACAGGCTCATGATGTCGAGGGCGAAGCGGTAGAGCGTGTCCTCGTCGATCTGGAAGAGCTCGTCGCGCGGATAGTTTTCCAAGACGTTCAGGAGCGAACGGCCCGAATAGCTCGACGGATCGAAACCGGCGCGCGCCGCGATCTTCGCCACCTTGTGGCGCAGATACGGCACTTCCCCTGTCGTGTTCGTGTAGGCGCTCGCGGTGAAGAGGCCGACGATCCGCAACTCGCCCTGCAGGCGCCCTGCTCCGTCGAAGAGCTTCACGCCGATGTAATCGAGATGCGCCCGGCGGTGGACGCGCGACTTGACGTTCGCCTTGGTGATGATGAGGGCCTTCGGCAGCGCCAGAAAGTCACGGATCTCGGGCGTCATGACCACGAGCTCCCGCCCCCGGCGCAACACCTTCACGGTCGGATCGCGCAGGAGACCGAGGCCGGATCCTTCAACGGGATCCGCCGCCGTATCGCCGGACGGCAGGCGGTACTCGCGTAGTCCCAGGAACGTGAAATTGTCTTGTGCGATCCAGTCCAGAAAAGCGACGGCTTCCTTCAGCTCGTCCTCGGGCAGCGGCGGCGGATGGAGCCGGTAGTTCTGAACGATCTCCGTCACCCGGGCACGCATGCCCGGCCAATCGTGAACCGCCAGGGCGACGTCCTTGAAGACCCGCCGCATGGCCTCGACCAGCCGCTCGCGCTCCTCCGCGCTGTCGATCCGGGGCAGGTGGATATGGATGAAGCTTTCCCGCTTCACGCCGAGTTGCGCCTGGGACGTCGCCTCGCCGAGAAGGCGAACGAGGGCTCCGTTCGCATCGCGCTCCACGGCCAGGATCGGATGGGCGACCAGGAGGGGCTCGTAGCCCTCGTCCACGAGGTCTGCCAAAGCCGAATCGAGCAGGAACGGCATGTTGTCGTTGACGATCTCGAGAATCGTCACGTCGCGGCGGCGTCCCTCGCGCTCGACCTCCAGGTCGATCAGCCGGACATCCGCCCCGGTTTCCGGACGAGGATCCTTGAGGTGCTCATAGGCCTCCACGGCCAGCTCGGCGAGCGCCTGGGGCGAATAGGACGCAAGGTCTTCCGGCGGCACCCGACCGAACAGCACATGCAGGAAAGTGGGGGGCACGTCCCTGTGCCCGGTCTCGAGCACGGCGACGGCTTGAGCCGTCAGGTCGCCTCCGCTGGTGGATGGATCCAGCTTCATGCGCGCATCCTCGCTTATGATCGTTGCGGCAGCGTTGCCACAGTCGCGCAGGGCGCGCAACTAAAGCCTGCCCTTCTGCACACGCAACCCGGCTCTTGCCGGCACAAACGACCGTTTAGGCTGCCTCGGCCGCCGGCAACGACCGATTCAGATTCGCATCGCCCCAGGCTTTCATCGCCATCAGAATCGGCTCAAGGCTGCGGCCGAGCTCCGAGAGATTGTACTCCACCCGGGGCGGGACCTGCGCATAGACCGTGCGGGTGATGAGACCGTCCGCCTCGAGCTCCCGCAACTGGTTCGTCAGCATCCTCTGCGTCACGCCCGGAAGCAGGCGCCGGATCTCGTTGAACCGCAGCGTTCCCTTCAGCAGCTTGTAAAGGATCACGATCTTCCATTTGCCGTCGATCAGGTTGAGCGTGGCTTCGACCGAACAGGGCATGCACGGAGCGTCCTTATGGGCGGGATCGGCCATCACGGTATCCTTTTCGACACTATGTGCACGGAATGTGCGTTCTTGCGCCAATGATGCGTATGGCACACCTTGGCTTATGCAAGCCAGGAGATCAACCATGCGTGCCGTTGCCTATCGTGAACCCCTTCCCATCGACGCCGAATCCTCCCTGATCGACCTCGACCTCCCGAAGCCGCAGGCGCAGGGCCGCGACCTCCTGGTGGAGATCAAGGCGGTATCGGTCAATCCCGTCGACATGAAGGTCCGCTCCAAGGTCGCGCCGGAGCCCGGCACGGCGCGGGTTCTCGGCTTCGACGCGGCGGGCATCGTGCGCGAAGTCGGATCGCACGTGAGCCACTTCAAGCCGGGGGACGAGGTGTTCTATGCCGGATCGATCGCCCGCCCCGGCACCAATTCCGAGTTCCATGTGGTGGATGAGAGACTGGTCGGCCATAAGCCGAAGACCGTCGGCTTTGCCCAGGCGGCCGCCCTTCCCCTCACCTCGCTGACGGCGTGGGAAACCCTCTTCGACCGGATCGACATCACGAAGCCCGTACCGGGCTCAGCCCCCGCCCTTCTGATCATCGGTGCTGCGGGCGGGGTCGGGTCCATCGCCATCCAGCTCGCGCGGCGGCTGACGGACGTGACCGTGATCGCCACCGCCTCACGGCCGGAAACCCAGGCCTGGGCCAAGGAGCTGGGGGCCCATCACGTGATCGATCACGCGCGCCCGCTTCCCGAGCAGATTCGCGACCTTGGGACGGGGGCCCCGGCTTTTGTGTTCGCGATTACCCAGACTGATCGTCATTTCCCGGCGATCGCCGACCTGATCGCCCCCCAGGGCCGGCTCGGCCTCATCGACGATCCGGAGCGGATCGACGTGACCCTGCTCAAGCGCAAGAGCGTGTCGCTGCACTGGGAATCCATGTTCACCCGTTCGGTGTTCCAGACGGCCGACATGGACCGCCAGCACACGATCCTCAACGAGGTGGCGCGGCTGGTGGACGCAGGCACGATCCGCACGACTCTCGCCGAGACCTTCGGGCCGATCAATGCGGCCAATCTCAAGCGCGCCCATGCGTTCATCGAAAGCGGCAAGGCGCGGGGCAAGATCGTTCTGGAAGGGTTCTGAGATCACGGCAGCAGGACGGCGCCGTCCCGCAAAAGAAAGCCGCCCTGAGCAGGCGGCTTTTTGCTCTCGATGTAAATGAGGCCCGGTCCACCGACTTCCCCGGGGGCTGGGGGGCTGACGTGTCCAGGGCGGCCGACGGACCGGGCCATCGAGGCAACAGCCTAGTTATCGTCCCCTACTAGGGCTGAGGCGCGGCACGAATGCGGCAAAAATAAGATTAGGTTGACGAAGCCGTGAGAGAAGCGGTCGCACCGGGGTTGCGCCTGCCGCCGGACGGACCCATCATCTGGCTAACGAACATCGTTTACCGGAGGATGTATGAGCGAGGGTGATTTCGCAGAGCCGCTTCGGGGCGGCCTGGCCTCTCCTTCGGGCCATGTACTGCCCTTTCCTGCCGCTTCCAAGAAAGTCTCGTTCGATCGCCGCGAATTACAGACCATTCTCAATCTCTACGGCCGCAAGGTCGCCGAGGGGGAGTGGCGCGACTATGCGATCGACTTTCTGAGCGACAAGGCCGTGTTTTCGGTCTTCCGCCGCACGTCCGAAATGCCTCTGTACCGGATCGAGAAGGCGCCGAAGCTGGCCCGCAAGCAGGGAGCCTATTCGGTGATCGTCTCCTCCGGCCTGATCCTGAAACGCGGGCATGAGCTTGCCGCGGTCCTGCGTGTTCTCGACAAGCCCCTCAAAATCGTCTCGTAGCGGCCCCCGCCGCGATCCCATCGCGCTAGAGTTCGTCGTCCCTCGGCAGGGCCAGGAGCCAGAGGCTCGACGCGATGACGCCGGCCACCGCGAAGCCGAGCACGGGCCTGATCCCGATCCGATCCGCCGCCAGTCCCGCGACCAGAGCCGCCACGAGCCCGAGTCCGCCTGTCAGGAGATGGAAGGTTCCACCCTCCCGTCCGCGCAAGGCATCCGGCGTGACTTTCTGGCGCAGAGCCGTGACGGTGGTGAAGAACACGACCGACAAACCGTCGCCGAGCAACTGCGGAATGCAGAGCAGCAGGACGGCCAGCCAGACAGGTCCCTGCGCCAGGGGAATGAAAGCAAGCACGAGGCCGTAGCCGAGAAGCGTCCCGATCAGAAGGCGGCGCAGGGGAATTCGCCTGGCCGCCGCCGATGCCATGTGTGCGCCCACGAGGGCGCTCATTCCCCCGAGGGCGACGACAAGGCCGAGAAGCCCCGGCGGCAGGCCGAGTTCCTGCACCGCATAAAGCACGTAGAGCGGAGCAAAGAACGACAGGAAGAACATCAGCGTCGCGAGGCATAAGGTGACGGGCCGAAGCACCGGATGGGCGAAAACGAAGCGCAGCCCCTCGGATGTCTCGCGCCAGAGATCAGGGGGCCTGTCTCCCGTCACGAGCGGTGGCTCCTTCCGGCGGATCGAGCCCAGAAGCGCAGCCGACCAAAGATAGGACACGGCATCGAAGAGCACGGCGATGGGAGCGGTCAGGAGCTGAATGAAGACACCCGCCATCGCAGGCCCGGCGATTTCCGCCACCGCGTCGGTGGTCGCGAGCTTCGCGTTCCCCTCAAGCAGATGTTCCTGATCGACCACTGTGGGCAGGTAGGCGTTGTCCGCCGTCTGGAAGAGCATCGAGAACAGGGCCACGACGGTCGCCACGGCGATGACCTGTCCGATCGTAACAGCGCCGAACCAGGCCGCCAGGGGCAGGGTTGCGAGGGCGACGGCGCGCACCAGATCCGCGAGGATGAGCACCCGCCGGCGGCGTGTCCGGTCGATCCAGGCTCCGGCGAAGGGACTGAGCAGAACGCCGGGCAGCATGCTCAAGGCGACCAGCAGGCCAAGGTCGAGTGCCGTCGCATGAAGAAGCAGGGCGGCGATCATCGGAAGCCCCTCCCGGGAAAACCGGGTGCCCACCGCGGAGAGGCTTTGGGCCGCCCACAGCTTCATGAAGTCGGGATTGTGGCGCAGTGGGCCGCCAAAGGCTCTCAGAAGACGGATCATGACGGCACTTAAGGAAGCGGGCGCGTCGGCGGCTCCGCCATGCCGGGGCCGAGCCTCCTCTGCATGAGCACGGTCGAGAGCCATCGCCCATGCTTGTATCCGATGCCCTTGAAGATGCCGGCCGGCTCGAAGCCGAGACTTGCATGGAGCCGGATCGACCCGTGCGACTCCTCATCCCCGATCACCGCCACCATGAGCCGGAAATCACGGGTCTCGCTCTCCGCGATCAAAGCCGACAGAAGCCGCCGACCGACGCCGATCCCCTGTGCGGCGGGCGCCACGTAGATCGAGTCTTCAACGGTGGAGCGATAGGCCGGCCGGGGACGGTAGGGGCCCGCATAGGCATAGCCGAGAATGTCTCCGTCCCGTTCGGCCACGAGATACGGATAATCATCCCCGACCAGCGCGGCACGCCGCCGCGTCATCTCCCGCTCGTCCGGCGGCGTCAGCTCGAAGGAGGCCGTGCCGTGCGTCACCGCATGAGCATAGATGGCCGTGATGGCCGGAAGATCCAGGGACAGGGAGGGACGGACCAGAATGCTCATCCATGCTGCGTATGACATTCGCGGCTCGTGGGGAACCGACTCGGCGCGGGAATCACGCTCATTTTCGGAGCATTTCGCCTCCCAAGGCGGCAAAAGCCTGCTCGAGATCGGCAATCAGATCGGACGGATCCTCGAGGCCGATGTTGAAGCGCACGAGGCGCCCGCCATAGGACCGGACCTGGCGCACCGCGTCGAAGTACGGGACCGCCAGGCTCGTGACGCCGCCCCAGCTGTAGCCGATCTTGAAGAGCCGGAGCCGGTCGATAAGGCCGATCAGGCTGTCCTTCGAAAGATGAGAAGCGAAAACAACCGAGAAGACGCTGGCCGATCCGGTGAAATCCCGCGCCCAGTTCTCATGGCCCGGACAGGACGGAAGCGCGGGATGCAGCACGGTCTGGATGTGCCGCTGCTCGCCGAGCCAGCGTGCGACGGCCAGGGTCCCGCGCTCGAGCTGGTCCAGCCGGACACCCAGGGTCTGAAGGCCCCGGAGAGCAAGGCTGCCATCGTCGGGGGAGACGGCCATCCCAAGGAGTTGATGGATCTTGCCGAGGGCCGTGTAGTGGCTTTCCTCCCGCACGCTGACCGAGCCCAGCAGCAGGTCGCTGTGCCCACCCACGTATTTCGTCAAAGCCTGCATCGATACGTCGACGCCATGAGCGAAGGCGTCAAACAGAATGCCCGCCGCATAGGTGTTGTCGAGCGCCACGACGATGCCGTGGCGACGCGCGACGGCCGCGATGGCCGGAACATCCTGCACCTCCATGGTGACGGATCCCGGACTTTCGCACCAGATGAGCCGCGTGTTCGGCCGCAGCAGCGCTTCGACGTCCTGGCCGATCAGGGGATCATAATAAGTGACATCGATTCCGAGCGAGGCGAGAAGCCCGTCCGCGAGGGCGCGGTTGGGCCCATAGATGCTGTCCGGCACCAGGACGTGATCGCCGCTCCGGGCGAACGCGAGATAGATCAGCGCGATGGCGGCCTGCCCGCCGGGTGTCAGCAGGGTATGACGGGCCCGCTCAAGTTCTCCGATGCGCGCGGCAAGCTCAAGAGTGGTCGGTGTCCCGTAGAGCCCATAGCTGTAGGCCAGTTCTTCCTGGCGCCATGTGTCCTGCACATCCGCAGCCGACCGGAACAGGGTCGTCGAGCCCCGATAGGTCGGGCTGACAAGCGAGTGAAAGCCCTCGGGCGCGGCGACCCCCGGGTGGATGAGCGTTGTTCTCCAGCTTGTCATGAAATCTCCCGCACGCGATGAAGGCGAGAAACGGACATAGATCCGAGGAGACGGAAGACGAGCCTAGTGCTGGCCTGCCCCGTGTCCTAGCATGCGGTCGAACGGGATGGGCGCGGGTGGAACAGACGGTTTCCGGCACGATCAGATCATCGAAGTCGTTCGTCGTGTGGAGCGCGATCCTCGCTTCCAGCATGGTGTTCGCCGACGGCGCGATCGTCACCGTCGCGATTCCGCGGATGCGCGAGAGCCTGCACGCGTCGCTGGCCGAGATGCAGTGGGTGACGAACGCCTATGCGCTGACCCTCTCGGCCTTTCTCCTGCTGGGCGGTGCGGCCGGGGATACGTACGGGCTGAAACGCATTTTCATGATCGGCATCGCGGTCTTCGGCGCTGCTTCGCTGGCGTGCGGCCTGTCGGGAACCGTCGAGATCCTGATCGTCGCGAGAGCAGTCCAGGGGATCGGCGGCGCGCTCCTCGTTCCGGGATCCCTTGCGTTGATCAGCGCTCATTTCTCGCAGGGCGAGCGCGGCCGGGCCATCGGCACCTGGGCGGCCGCTTCCGGCATCGCGGCTGCGCTGGGGCCGATCCTGGGAGGATGGCTCATCGATATCGGCCCCTGGCAGGCGATTTTCTGGATCAACCTGCCCCTGGCGGCGCTGGCGTTCTGGCTCTGCGCGACACGCGTTCCGGAGAGCCTTTCGGGGATCGATGCGCCCATGGATGTCGTGGGCTCGGTTCTGGCGGTGGCGGGCCTGGGTTGCCTGGCCTACGGCCTGACGGCGCTCGGCGAGGCGGGAGCCGACCGCGGCATCGCCGTCGCGAGCAGTCTCGCAGGGTTGGGCCTGCTGGCCGCTTTCATCATCCACGAATCCCGCGCCGCCGCCCCGATGATGCCCCTTGATCTGTTCCACGTGCGCGCCTTCGCGGGAGTGAACGTCCTGACCTTGCTGCTGTACTTCGCCATGAGCGGCGCCCTGTTCTTCTTGCCGACCGTCCTGATCGAGGCTCATGGCTATTCGGCCGCGAAGGCCGGATCGGTGTTTCTGCCGTTCACGATCGTCATGGCGGTTCTGTCCCGGCTTGGCGGCATGCTGGCCGACCGCTTCGGCGTCAGGATGCTTTTGACTGCGGGACCGGCAGTCACCGGCCTGAGCTTCGGACTCCTGGCGCCGGCGATGGCGAGTGGAGATTACTGGCTCGCCATCGTGCCGGTGATGATCCTGATGGGAACCGGCATGGGGATCACGGTGGCTCCCCTCTCGACCACGGTGATGAACGCCGTACCGGACGACCGCGTCGGCGTTGCCTCCGGCATCAACAATGCCGTCTCGCGCGTGGCCGGCCTGCTGGCGGTCGCGGGCCTGGGTGTCGTGGCGACCCTCGGCTTCCGGCAGAGCGCCGCCTCCGCCGGGCCTGCGGCGGCAGACCTCTTTGCCCAGGCGACCTTCGGAGCGCCGCCTTCCGGGCTCGATGACGTGGCCCCCGGTCTTTATGCCGAGGCCATGATCGGCGGCTTCAGGGCCGTGACGCTGATTTGTGCCGGCGCGGCCGTCCTGAGCGCCTGGTTCGGCTACCGGGCCACGGCGGCGAGCGGCCCACGGCGGACCCGATAAAGAAAAGCCCCGGCCTTTACGGGCCGGGGCTCCAAAGAACAGTTGTTCCGGGTGCTTAGTTGTTGCGGTTGCCCAGCAGCGCCAGCAGGAACTGGAACATGTTGATGAAGTCCAGGTAGAGCTGCAGCGCGCCGAACACCGAAACCTTCGCAGCCGCCTCGCTGTCGTAGTTGCCGTAGAGATACATCTCCTTCAGCTTCTGCGTATCGTAGGCGGTGAGGCCTGCGAAGATCAGGACGCCGATGAGGGAAATGCCGAACTGCAGCGCGCTCGATGCGAGAAACAGGTTCACCAGCGATGCGAGGAGCAGTCCGACCAGGCCCATGATCAGGAACGATCCCATGCCGGACAGGCTGCGGTTCGTGGTGTAGCCCCACAGGGACAGCGCGCCGAAGGCGGCCGCCGTGATGAAGAACACCTGCACGACGCTCGCCCCGGTGTACACGATGAGCAGCGTCGAGAGCGAAGCGCCCATCACCGCCGCGAAGGCGAAGAAGGTGCCGCGCGCGGCAGCTGCCGACATCCGGTCCATGCGGAACGAGAACAGGAAGATGAATGCCAGAGGCGCCAGCGCCACAACCCACTTGAGCGGCGAGCCGTACAGCACGCGGCCGAACTCGGTCACATAGACGCTGCCCATCCGGGCGGCAGCCATGGACGGGTCGCTCGTGGTGGCGAGCATGTTGATCCCAAGCGCGACCAGGGCCGAGATGGCAAGGCCCAGAATCATGTTGTTGTAGACGCCGAGCATGAAGGCGCGCAGGCCTTGGTCGACCTGTGCGGCCGTCCGGGCAAAGCCGGTGCCAGAGGCGTATTGGTTTTGCTCATACGGTTGCATCGGAGCCCTTTCTCACGGTGTCCCGTTGATGTTCCCTCGAAAGGCTGGGAAGTCAGCCCTCGGTCGCCGCATTCTCCGGCGACAGCCAGAATATGAGAGGTTGCCCCCGCTTCTGCAAGGGGCAACGTCAAGCTTCAACGCTTCGTGATGAAGAACAGTGAAGTTTAGCCGTCCAGGCTACACCCATGAGGCCCGTAAGCGTACTTTTATACCGGCACGGGACGTTAAAGATCTCTCAAGTATAGTGCAGGCTTTTGACTCAGGATCCGCCATGTCCCGAGCAGCCCTAGACATACACTCACCAAAACAGCCAGGAGAGATGCGAGAATCGCCCCTGAAAGATCGGGAACAAAGCTTAAATTCATCACGCGGGTGGTGATGAGGTAGGCCGCCAGGCTTCCGGCCAGCAACCCGAAAATTGCCGTCGCGGCGCCCAGAAATCCGTATTCCAGCGCATAGGCGAGGACGAGGCGTCCCCGGGTCGCCCCGAGGGTCTTTAGGACTACTGCATCGTAGAGCCTCGCCCGGTGCCCGGCCGCGAGGGCTCCGGCGAGAACCAGAAGGCTGGCGATGAGCGCGATGGAGCTTGCGCCCCGGATCGCCATCACGAGCTGCGACACCACATCGTCGACGGCCTCGAGCGCATCCTTCACCCGGATGCTGGTCACCATCGGATAGGTCAGCGCGGCGCTGCGGAGCAGGCGTGCATCGGTGGCCGCATCCGAGCCGTCGGGAAAGGTGACAGTCGCCAGATGCGTATGGGGCGCCCCCGCGAAGGTGTTGGGGGAAAACACCATGACGAAATTGATGCCGAGCGAACGCCATTCCACCTGCCGGAGGTTGGCGATGGTAGCGGTCAGGTTGCGCCCGAGGACATTGACCGTCACCTCGTCGCCGAGCTTGAGTCCGAGCCCCTCGGCGATCTTCGCATCGAAGGACACGAGAGGCTTGCCCCGATAGTCCTCCGGCCACCAGGATCCGGCCACCAGCTGCGACCCTTCGGGAGGCGTTCGGGCGTAGGTGATGCCCCGGTCGCCGTCGAGGACCCAGGAAACGTCTTCGCTGGCCTTGATCTCCGAAACCGGCACCCCGCGCAGGGTCACGAGCCGGCCGCGCATCATCGGCACCCGTTCCATGGAGGCATCCGGCGCCTGCTGCTTGAGGAAGCTCTCGAAGGCATCCGCCTGGGCGTTTGGAATGTCGAGGAAGAAGAAGCTCGGGGCATGTTCCGGCAAGGTCTGCCGGAGCTGGCGCGTGAGGTTCGAGTCGATGAGCGCAAGGGTCACCAGGAGGGTGATTCCGAGACCGAGGGACAGAACCAGGGACGGCGTCAGGGCGCCGGGGCGATGAATATTGGCAAGCGCCAGGCGCGGCGCGGTGCGATGCGGACGCGGCAAGCGGCGGGCAAGCGCCATGATCCCGAGAGCCACGAAGCGCAACAGGACGAAGGAAGCCGTGGCCGCCGCGATGAACATGAAGGCGATGCGCCGGTCGTAGGCTGCAATGACCGAAAGGCCCACGAGAGCCGCGAGAGCAATGCCGAGCGCCAGGATATAGCGGCGGCGGGGCCAGCGCCGCTCCGGCTCGATCTGGTCCCGGAACAGGCCCGAGACGGGAATGTCGTGCGCCCGACCGAGCGGCAGGAGCGCAAACACGAGCGCCGTGAGAATTCCATAGAGCAGGGCGATGCCGAGCTCGGTTCCCGCAAGGGTCGGCTGGATCGGGATCGGCAGGAGGTGGCCGAAAAGACCCGTGACCAGGAACGGCAGTGCGCCGCCGACCACGAGCCCGATCAGGATGCCGATCGCTGCGATCAGCAGCACCTGGGTAAGATAAAGAACAACCACCTGGCCGCCGGGGGCGCCAAGACTTTTCAGGGTGGCGATGGAGGCCCGCTTGCGGTCGATGAAGCCGCGGACCGCATTCGCCACACCGACCCCGCCGACCAGCAAGGCCGTGAGACCGACCAGGGTCAGGAACTGGGTGAAGCGCTCGATGTTGCGGGCAAAGCGCGGATCGGCGTTCACCCGGTCGCGAATGTCCCAGCCCGCCTCCGGCAGGACGCGCTTCGCATCCTCCGCGATGGCCGCCAAGCCCAGGTCGGTGGACTGGGCGGGAGGCACGATGACCCGATAGGTCCAGCGGACCAGGCTGCCGGGCTGGACGAGACCCGTGGCTTTCAGGGCGTCCTGCGACACCAGGAGCCTCGGCCCGAAACCGATGCCGTTGGCGATCTTGTCCGGTTCGGACACGAGGCTCGCGCGCAGATCGATGGCGGCCTCACCCACCTTGATGCGATCGCCGACCTTCAGGTCGAGGCGGGCCAGCAGGGCGGAATCCACCGCCGCCCCATAGGCGCCGTCGCGAAGGGCGAAGAGATCGGTCGTCGGCACGGGCGGATCGGTTTCGAGGCTGCCGACGGTGGGATAGGCCCCGTCCACGGCCTTCAGCTCCACCAGAGCCGAGCCCTTGTCGCCCGCGATGGCCATGGCCCGCATGGTGGCGACGGATGCGACGGAGCCCTTCGACATGAGGTAGGCCCGCTCCCGGTCGCTCGCTTCCCGCTGCAGAAGCGAGAAGGCCATGTCGCCACCGAGAATCCGGCGCCCCTCGCGGGAAATGCCCTCGGTCAGGGAGCGGGACAGGGACGACACGCCGGCGATGGCCGCAACGCCGAGCGCGATGCAGGCGAGAAAGATCCCGAAGCCGCGCAGGCCGGCCCGCAACTCGCGCAGGGCCAAGCGAAGGATCAAGGGCGGAAAGGCCGCGCCGCGAGGCTTCTTTCCGGGAGTGGACAGGGTGCCGTGCATGTGAGGCGCCCCTATGCCGCGACCGTATCGGCATCGATACGGCCCGAGCGCAGGCGCACGGTCCGGTCGCATAGGCCGGCCAGGTTGAGATCGTGCGTGACGAGCACCAGGGTCGCGCCCCGGTCCCGCTTCAGGGCGAACAGCAGGTCGATGATCGCCTGACCGGTATTCTCATCCAGATTGCCGGTCGGCTCATCGGCCACCAGAATGGCCGGATTGGGCACGATCGCCCGGGCGATCGCCACCCGCTGCTGCTCCCCGCCCGACAGCTGCGCCGGATAATGCTGGAGGCGATGGCCCAGGCCCACGGCCTTCAGCTCGGCCTCCGCCCGCGCGAAGGCGTCCGTCTCGCCGGCGAGTTCCAGGGGCAGCGCCACGTTCTCCAGCGCCGTCATGGTCGGGATCAGATGGAAGGACTGGAACACGATTCCGATCCGTCGCCCGCGAAAGCGCGCCAGCCCGTCCTCGTCGAGGGCCGCGAGATCGGTGCCGTCCACCAGCACCTTGCCGGAATCCGGCTGCTCGAGGCCCGCCATCGTCATCAAGAGGGTCGACTTTCCGGAGCCGGACGGGCCGACCAGACCCACCGCCTCGCCGCGGCCGATCTCCAGGGAAATGCCCTTGAGGATGTGGACCCGCGCGGCGCCGCGCCCCAGGCTCAAATCCACATCCTGCAGCGCAATGGCCTTGTCCTGCATGCCTGCTCACCCGATCTTTTGGGAAACACCACTGACGGACCCGGCCGGCAAAGGCCAGGTGCAATCCGATTCACGTCTGAACCATATGGGAAGCCGAACGATGAAGCGCCAACCCGGCCCGCTCATGGCGATCATTTTTGCGTGTGCCGCCGCCCTCGCCCTTGCCCTCGCTCTCGTGGCGCCCGCCAGCGCGCAGGCCCAGAACGCCCCCCAAAGCCATCCCAAGGGCGATCCGATCCGCCTGGTGGCCTTCGGGGACAGTCTCACGGCGGGATATGGCCTTCCGCAGGGAGCCGCCTTCCCGAACGCCCTGGAGCGCGCCCTGAAGGCCAAGGGCTACAACGTGCAGGTCGCCAATGCCGGGGTTTCGGGCGATACGGCGTCGGGCGGCCTCGACCGCCTCGACTGGTCCGTGCCGGACGGAACCGACGGCGTCATCGTGGAGCTCGGGGCCAACGACATGCTGCGCGGGCTCGATCCGGCCATTCCCCGAAAATCCATCGAAAGCATCGTCGAGCGCCTTCAGGCGCGCAACATTCCGGTGATGCTCGCCGGCATGTATGCCTCCCGCAACCTGGGGGCCGATTACGCTCAAAAATTCGATTCCCTTTATCCAGACATTGCGAAGAAGCACGGCCTTGTGCTCTATCCCTTCTTCCTGGACGGAGTCGCCGGCGACGCCAGCCTCAATCTCCAAGACGGCCTGCATCCCACGGCCAAGGGGATCGAGATCATCGTCGCGCGCATCCTGCCCACCGTCGAGAAATTTCTCGCCACCCTGCCCCAGCGCTGACCTCCGTCGGTGCCATTTCCCCGCCTGAACGCGGCAGTTCCTGCCGTGAGGAGCCTTGCCTATGCAATATCGCCGCCTCGGCCGCACGAATCTCGATGTCAGCCTCATCTGTCTCGGCACCATGACCTGGGGCCAGCAGAACACCGAAGCCGAAGGCCACGCCCAGATGGATTACGCGGTCGACCAGGGCATCAACTTCTTCGACACGGCGGAGCTGTATTCGATACCGCCGCGGCCGGAGACCCAAGGTTCCACCGAGCGGATCATCGGCTCCTGGTTCAAGTCCCGGGGAAAGCGCGACAAGGTCATCCTGGCGTCCAAGGTCGTCGGGCGTTCGGACAATACCTGGTTCCGTGATGGCGGCTCCAAGGCGGAGCTTTCCCGCGCCCAGATCGAGGAGGCGGTGAACAAGAGCCTCAAGCGGCTTCAGACGGATTATATCGACCTGTACCAGATCCATTGGCCGGATCGTCCCATGCCCTGGGGCTCCAATCCGACGGTCTACCGCCATCAGGACGGCGATTCCCACTCGATCGAGGAAACCGTGGCGATCATGGGCGACCTGGTGAAAGCCGGAAAGATCCGGCATTTCGGCCTCTCCAACGAGAGCGCATGGGGCACCATGACGTTTCTCAAGGCCGCCGATGCGCAGTCCGGCCTGCCGCGCGTGCAATCGGTCCAGAATGCCTACAACCTCCTGAACCGGACCTACGAGGTCGCCCTCGCGGAGGTGAGCCTGCGCGAGACCGTCAGCTTGCTCGCCTATTCGCCCCTGGCGCAAGGCTACCTGACCGGCAAGTATCTGGATGGGGCCCGCCCGGCGGGCGCGCGCACTACCCTGTTCAAGCGCGGGCAGCGCTACGAGACCCCGGGCGCCGAACCGGCGATCCGCAAATACATTGCGCTTGCCAAGGAATTCGGCCTCGATCCCGCGCAGATGGCGTTGGCCTTTGTGAACTCGCGTCCCTTCGTCACGTCGAACATCATCGGCGCGACGTCCATGGAGCAGCTCACAACCGATATCGCGTCCATCAACGTCGCGATCACACCGGAACTCGAACAGCGGATCGACGCGATCCATCTCGAGCATTGCAACCCTTGTCCCTAGGACGTGCGCATCTCAGCCGGCACGGATCCGCGGAACCAATGTCCCGGTTGATCGTCTGATTCTGGTCTTCCGCGAGGGCGGCTTCGGGCGCCCTCGCCTTCATGGCGGTTCTGTCAGGTCCGGGAGGTTTGTGATGCCCCGTCTGTTCACAGGCCTCGAAATTCCTTCCGAGATCGGCCAGACCCTTTCGACCTACCGGGGCGGGCTCCCGGGGGCGCGGTGGGTCGAGCCCGAGAACTACCACATCACCTTGCGGTTCATCGGCGACGTGGACGACCAAACCGCGCGGGATCTGTTTTCCGTCCTTGGCGAAAGCCGCCGACGCGAGCCGATCACCGTGACCATCGACGGCCTCGATACTTTCGGACGGGATCGCCCGCGGGTCGTCTTCGCCCGGGCAGCCGCGTCCCGCGACATGAGCGAGCTTCAATCGGAACAGGAACGGCTCGTGCGCCGCATCGGCATTCCGCCGGAAAAGCGCAAGTTCACCCCCCACGTCACCCTCGCTCGTCTGCGCGATGCGTCGCCCCTCGATGTGGCGGACTACTTCGCCGCCCGTGCGCCGTTCCCGAAGCTCACCTTCACGGCCTCACGCTTCGTCCTGTTCTCGTCGCGGGCTTCGGTGGGCGGGGGGCCTTATGTGGTGGAGGCGGCCTATCCGCTGGGATAGCGGCCGATCGGTCGCGGAGGCTCTGTCCGCGAACGCCGTCATCCCGCGCGAGACGGGAGATGTCATCCGAGTCCATGCGGAATGCTGCATTGACAGAACCCCTCCGATCGCTTTGCTTCAGTCCGCGACAGGTTTCCGCAACGACAAGGGGTCTGTATAAGGATCTGCGATGGCGTCAGGATAAGGATGCAAACCGTCATACACGTTTGATCGAACCGTGGAACGGTCTCCTCCGGACCACCAGCGCATTCTCCCTCCTTTGAATCTCTCCTGCGGACACGCACCCCACATGACGCAAACCTCGCTTATCTTCGTCACGCATCCCGAAGTGGTCATCGATCCGCAGGTGCCTGTTCCCGAATGGCCGTTGTCGACCATCGGGCGTGAGCGGATGGATGTTTTTGCGAAAGCGCTTGAGGGACGGCCTTTTTCGGCGATCTATGCCAGCGCGGAGCAGAAGGCGAAGGACGGCGCCGCGATTCTCGCATCGCGGCTCAACCTGCCGGTCGTGATCGATCCGGATCTGGGGGAGAACGATCGCTCCGCGACGGGATACATCGCGCCGCCGGAATTCTGGGAGGTGGTGGCCGAGTTCTTCGGACGTCCCCACGAGAGCATTCGCGGCTGGGAGCGCGCCATCGACGCGCAAGAACGCATCGTGAAGGCGGTACGACGCGCCGCGGCGGATGAAACGTCGGGCGACATCGTCATCGTGTCCCATGGCGGTGTCGGCAGTCTTCTGACCGACCATCTGCAGCACGTGGAGATCGGCCGGGGAAGTCGTCCGTCCCATCCGGGTGGCGGCTGTTATCTGGTGATCGACCGCAATTCTCTGACCCTGCGCCAGGACTGGCGCACCATCGAAGACGGCTTTCAGATCTGATGTTCCGGGTGTGCGGCCCGGTCGAGCAGCCGGTCGAAGGCGATCGTCGCGGGGCTCGGCTGCCGGTTCGGCAGGGAAAGGCGGGTCAAGGTGCGCTTCATGGAGAAATTCTCGATCACGAGGCGGCACAAGCGCCCTAGGGCGATCTGGTCGGCGACGACGGCGGACGATACGACGCCGATGCCGAGGCCGGCCGCCGCGACGCGCACGATCGCCTCGTTTCCGCTCACTTCGAGGATGCGCCGTGGCGTGAAACTGGCCCGCTGAAGCGCATGCCAGGCGATGTCGCGGGTTCCGGATCCCGGCTCGCGCATAACGAGAATGTCATCCCGCAGATCTTCGAGGCGCAAAGGCTGGGGAACGAGGGCGCGCGGATGCCCGGTCGCGGCGACGAAGACCAGCTCATCATCGCGCCAGGAGCGCACATGGATATCGGCGTCGTCGACGGGTCCTTCCACGAGGGCGATATCGAGTTCCCGCCGCAGGAGCAGATCGGCCACCGTGAATGTGTTGGCGCTGGTCAGGCGCAGGTCGATGTCCGGAGAGGCATGGTGGAAGGCGCCGAGAAGGGGAGGCAGAAAATAGGTCGCCACCGTCGTCGATGCGCCGATGCGCAAGGTTCCGCGGCGCAGGCCCCGGACCGCGTCCAGGGCATCCTCGGCCGCCTGCTCCGCGGAGAAGACCGCGCGCGCATGGATCAAGAGGATCCGCCCGGCCTCGGTCAGGCGGACACCGCCCGGCCCGCGCTCCAAGAGGGGATTGCCGAGCTGCGCTTCGAGCTCACGAACCCCTTTGGACACGGCAGGCTGGCTGATACGCAGGACCTCGGCGGCGCGCGAGAAGCTTTGATGCCGGGCAACGGCCTCGAAAAGCCGGAGAAGGTGCAGGTTCAGGGCCATAACTGAAAGTCATGCTTTTATGAAAACAATGTCTTTGAGTTATATCACGCCCACAGGCATGACGAACGGGATTTTCGCGTGGAGTTTCCGTCGTGGCCTCACAGGCTTTCACCCGCTATGCCCCCGGCGTCCTGCTCTGCGCCGCCATCGGGCTCGTCGCCTTCGGATTGCAGGTGGTGGAGGAGCATTGGACCGGCCGGGCCTGGCTTGAAGCCCTGGTCATCGCGATCCTGCTCGGAACGGCCATTCGCACCCTCTGGACCCCGCCGACCCGCTTCAACGCGGGGATCACCTTCAGCGGCAAGATGCTGCTGGAAATCGCCGTCATGCTCCTTGGCGCCTCGATCAGCTTCCAGGCCGTGGCGCAGGCCGGCTCCGGCCTGATCGGAGGGATCGCCCTGGTGGTGATCGTCGCCATCGCGGCGAGCTTCGGCCTGTGTCGGCTTTTGGGCCTGCCCTGGCGGATGGGAGTGCTCGTGGCCTGCGGCAATTCCATCTGCGGAAATTCCGCCATCGCGGCGGTTGCGCCGGTGATCGATGCCAAAAGCGAGGACGTCGCGTCCTCCATCGCCTTCACGGCGATCCTCGGGGTGATCGTGGTGCTGTCGCTGCCGCTCCTCGTGCCGCTGCTCGAATTGTCGGAAACCCAGTACGGCATCCTGGCGGGCCTGACGGTCTATGCGGTGCCTCAGGTTCTGGCGGCCACGATGCCGGTCGGGATGGTCAGCACCCAGCTCGGCACCCTCGTCAAGCTGGTGCGGGTTCTCATGCTGGGCCCTGTGGTGATCATGCTGTCTATCTTCGCCGGGACCCGGTCCGGGACCGCCAGCCTGTCCTTCAAGCGGCTGGTGCCCTGGTTCATCATCGGCTTCCTGGCCCTGGCGGCGCTCCGGTCGGCGGGCGCGATGCCCGATGCGGTTCTCCGCCTGGTGCTGCCGACCGCAACGGCCCTGACCATCGTGTCGATGGCGGCGCTCGGGCTCGGTGTGGATCTGCGGGTTCTCGGCCGTGTCGGCGGCCGGGTCACCCTCGCCGTGTGCCTGTCGCTCGTCGTGCTGCTCGGCATCAGTCTCGGCCTGATCCGCCTGCTTGGGGTCGCCTGAACGATCCGCCCTTGAAACCGGAGGCGGCGGCCCAATGATCATGGCCTGTTCATCCGTGAGTCGATCCGATCATGAAGCCGTTGTCTCAATCCGAGCGCGCCGACCTTTTGCCTGGCCTTGACGGCTGGAGCCTCGTGGAAGGGCGGGACGCCATTCGCAAGCAGTTCGTCTTCGACGATTTCGGCGCCGCCTTCGCGTGGATGAGCCGGGTCGCGCTGGCCGCCGAAAAGGCCAATCACCATCCGGAATGGTTCAACGTCTACAACAAGGTCGACGTGACCCTCTCGACCCATGACGCCAACGGGCTCACCCGCCGCGACATCGAGCTGGCGCAGCGCATGGACCTGTTCGCTTCCGGCCTCGCGAAGGCCTGACCATGAAGCCCGAACAGACAATCCATGCGGGCGGCTGCGCCTGCGGCCAGCTCACTTTCCGCGCATCGGGCGAGCCGCGCCGCGTGGGACTTTGCCATTGCATGACCTGCCGCAAGGTGAGCGGCAGCGCCTTCAACGCCTTTGCGGTTTTTTCCGCCGATCAGGTGGAGATCGACGGGCGTTTCGAGCGCTGGTCGGCGGGACAAACCGTCCGGTGCTTCTGCCCGGTCTGCGCCTCGCGGGCGTTTTCGCTGGAGGGAGACGAAATCGAAATCGGTCTCGGGGCGTTCGACGAGCCTAGCACCTTCCGGCCCACCTACGAGGCCTGGGTGCCGCGCCGGGAACATTGGCTGGCGACGGGCGGCCTCACCGCCTATCAGAAGAACCGGAGCGACGGCTGAAGCCGCCGCCCGGCGTTGTTGGCCAAGCGCTATTTCGGCTGCATGCGCAAGGCGCCGTCGAGGCGGATCGCCTCGCCGTTGAGCATGTCGTTCTCGATGATGCTGCGCACGAGCCGGGCATATTCCTCGGGGCGGCCGAGACGGGACGGGAACGGCACATTGGCCTCCAGCGCCTTGCGGTAATCCTCCGCGATGCCCTCGAAGAGCGGCGTATGGAACAGGCCCGGCATGATCGTCATGACCCGGATGCCGAAACCCGACAGGTCGCGGGCCACCGGCAGCGTCAGGCCGAGCACGCCGCCCTTCGAGGCCGCATAAGCCGCCTGGCCGATCTGTCCGTCCTGGGCGGCGACCGACGCGGTGCTGACGATCACGCCGCGGCCGCCATCCTCCGTCACGGGCTCGAGCCCAGCCATGGCGGCGGCGCATTTGGCGATCATCGCATAGGTGCCGATGAGGTTGATCTCGATCGCCCGGCGGAAACTCGCCACGTCGTGGGGGATGAGCTCGCCGGTCTCACGCTTTTTCGTCACCGTCCGCTTGCCCGGGGCGATTCCCGCGCAATTGACGAGAATCCGCTCGACTCCGTGGGCCGCGCGGGCCTTTGCCAGCGCCGCATCGATGGAGGCCTCGTCCGTCACGTCCGCTTCGCAGAACAAACCCCCGATCGCGCGGGCGTGTTCTTCGCCCCGCTCGACATCCCGGTCCAGGATCGCCACCTTAACGCCTTCGGCGGCCAGCATGCGCGCCGTGGCGCCGCCTAGGCCCGATGCGCCACCCGTGACGACGGCTGCCATCAATTTGTCGAGCTTCATGCGTTTCCTCCTGTGTTTCGCGGCGTGTCATAAGCCAAGATTCGCCAGGTTGGAATGAAGGTGTCGAAGGAGCATCAAGGAATGAGCGAGTTCACGAGGCCGTTCACCAAGGCCGAGATGGACGCGATCCGCCGGGAGACCGGCGGCGATGAGGGCGTGGCCCGGAAGTTCTGGGCGAAGCTGAAGCGCGTCGGCGGCAAGATCCCCTTCGCGGAGGATCTCGTGGCGGCATTTTATTGCGCCACCGATTCCGGGACGCCCAAGCGGGTCCGGCTCATCCTGATGGGGGCCATTGCCTATTTCATCCTGCCGACCGACGCGGTCTCCGACTTCCTGCCCCTCCTCGGCTTCGCCGACGATGCGGCGGTGCTGGCGGCCGCCATCACCCAGGTGGCGGGCTCGATCACCGAGGAGCACAGGGCCAAGGCGAGACAGGCCCTCGACATCGGGACCTGAAGGGGCCGCCGCGTTTCGACGCATCGCCAAGAGGCGACCAGAAGCTTAACGGAGATGGTCAAGAGTTCTTAACCATCTCTCCCTAAAGTTCGCCTCATGATTCTCGCATCTCTTCAGCGCGGCTTGGCCGCGGGCGTCATTTCCGCCGTTTTCGCCGTCGGACTCGGACCTGAAGCCATGGCTCAGGGCACCAAGAAACCGGCTCCTGCGACCCAGAGCAAGCCGGCCGCGAAGCCGGCTGCCAAAACAACCGCGCCCGTGGCAGGCAAGCCCAGCGCCGCGAAACCCGCCGCCGCCGCTGCTGGCGCCGCTGCCGGAGCAGCAGCCGCCAAGGGCGCGCAGGCTTCCACCGGCCCGGGCGGCGCGACGCTTCTGGCGTCCTACGGCGATTGGGGCGTCTATACCGCCAAGACCGGCAGATCCGAGATCTGCTACGCCTTGAGCCAGCCCAAGGACCGGCAGCCGAAAAACCTCAGCCGCGACCCGGCCTATCTGTTCGTCTCGTTCCGGCCCGCCGAGAACGTGAAGAACGAGGTGGCGGTGGTTCTGGGCTTTGCCGCAAAGGACAATGGCCCCGCCGAAGCGGTGATCGGCAAGACCTCCTACACGCTGCTCACGAAGGACACCAATGCCTGGCTGAAGAACCCCGCCGAGGAAGGCCAGGCCATCGGCACCATGGGCAAATCCCCGAGCGTGATCGTGAAGGCCCAGTCCGCCCGCGGCAACCAGCTGACGGACCGTTATTCCCTGAGCGGCTTCAGCCAGGCCCTCGATCGGGCCCGGAAGGAATGCTCGCCATAAGCGGGCCTCTTCGCTCGACGCCGAAAGCCCGCCCGGGACGGCGCATTTTTTCGGGTCCTGACACGAAATCGTCAGGACCCCTCACGTTTCCGACTCATTCATGCTATATGCCGCCTTCGATCCCATAAAACGAAGGCGTGATTTCCCATGGCGACGGCGCTCGACATCGCCAAGCATAACCCCAACGCGGCTCCCGTGGCGGTGACCGATTCCGCACGCGCAGCCGGCCAAGCTTCCCTTCCCCAGGCTTCCCTTGCTATCGAGAAGAAGGCCGATTTCACCGTCGTGGCCGCCGGCCAGTCCTCCCTCGTGGGTCTCACCCGCGACGAGTTGAAGGACAAGCTGGCGCAGATCGGCGTGCCGGAACGCGAGCAGAAGATGCGCGTCGCGCAGCTCTGGCACTGGATCTATTTCCGGGGCGCGAAGAACTTCGACGACATGACCAACGTGGGCAAGCCTCTGCGCGCGGCGCTGAAGGAAGCGTACACGCTGGAGCGCCCGCAGGTGGTGTCCGAGCAGGTGTCGAAGGACGGCACCCGCAAGTGGCTCATCCGCATGCCGTCCACCGGCCCGCTCGACAAGGGCGCGGAGATCGAGTGCGTCTATATCCCCGAGACCGACCGCGGCACCTTGTGCGTGTCGAGCCAGGTCGGCTGCACCTTGACCTGCTCGTTCTGCCACACGGGCACCCAGCGCCTGGTGCGCAACCTGACTTCCGCCGAAATCGTCGCCCAGCTCATCGTGGCCCGCGATTGCATCGGCGACTGGCCGGACGCGACACCGCCGGAGGGCGCGTTCGTGCCGAACGACGGCGGGCGCTTCGTGTCCAACATCGTGTTCATGGGCATGGGCGAGCCCCTCTACAACACCGACAACGTGATCGCCGCCATCGACGTCATGTCGGACGGCGAGGGCCTGACGCTCTCGCGCCGCCGTATCACCGTCTCCACCTCCGGGGTCGTGCCGCAGATGGAGCGCTTGGGCAGCGAAGCCAACACCATGCTGGCGATCTCGCTCCATGCGGTGCGCGACGAGCTGCGGGACGAGCTGGTGCCGATCAACCGCAAATACGACATCAAGCAGCTCCTCGACGCCTGCCGGGCCTATCCGGGCCTGTCGAACGCCCGCCGCATCACCTTCGAATACGTGATGCTGAAAGGCGTGAACGACTCCGATGCGGATGCCCGCGAACTGGTCCGGCTCCTGAAAGGCATTCCGGCGAAGATCAACCTGATCCCCTTCAACCCCTGGCCCGGCTCCAAGTACGAGTGCTCGGACTGGGAGCGGATCGAGCGCTTCTCGGAGATCGTCTACCGCGCAGGTTACGCCTCCCCCGTGCGCACCCCCCGCGGCCGCGACATCCTCGCCGCCTGCGGCCAGCTCAAGAGCGAGACCGAAAAGCTACGCGCCCGCGCCCGCATGATGGCCGAACAGGGCATCGGGGCCGAGGGCGTTTATGCGCTGGGGGACGGGGAGTAAGCGGCGGATCCCATCGGCCGATCGCCATAGGCGGACGGCGCGGCGCTCCTGTGGTATAGGGGGCGGATGATCCTCCGCTGGCTTCTCCTCATTCCCCTCGCCCTGCTCATCGCGATCGGCGCGAGCACGCTTTTCCTGTTCATCGCTTCCCTGGTCGATCCCGTCATGGGAACCCTGACGGGAGATACCCTCCTGGTCGGCTTTTGGACCTTCGTGGACGACGTGTTCTCCGTCGAGGATCCTGGGCCGATGATCGCGGAAGCGGCCTTCGCGGTCGGGCGCGTCGCCTTCGTACTGCTGGTCTTCCCGCCGCTTCTGGTGGCCGTGGTGAGCGAAGTGGTCCGGGCTCGCGGGGTGCTGTGGTACATGGGCGCCATGGCCGTGCTGACGGCCGCCATTCCGTGGGTGCTGCGCGGAAGCGCCCGCACCGCGACGCCGGGCGAACTCCATGTGAGCGCCGTGCTCGCCTTGACCGGCGCGGTGGCGGGCCTCGTCTACTGGGCCATCGCCGGCCATCGGGCCGGCGGCGAGAGGCCTGCCGCAAACCCACCCCTCCCCGGCGGAACCACCCCATAGCCGCCGTCATTCCGGGGCGAGAGCCTGGAACCGATATCCGCTTACGCTCCCGGAAAAGACGCGACGGCCGCCGCGCACTCACTTCGTAAAGCGTCGTGTTTATGGGTTCCGGACTTGCCTGACGGCAATCCGGAATGACGGTAACGCCCCGTCATTCCGGGGCGAGCGAAAGCGAGAGCCCGGAACCCAGAACTGCTGACGGTTCGAGACAAGGCACTACGGCAGCCGTTGCGTCTTTTCCGGGATCGTCGTGGTTCCGGGCGCCGCTGCGCGGCCCCGGAATGACAAGAGGGTCGCGCCTAGCGCGCCGATGTGGCCAGGATCTTGAGGGCGAAGGCGGAAAAAAGGCCCGCGAAGGAATAATCGATGCCCCGCATCACCTTCGGGCGGCTGCGCAGGAGGGCCAGGACCTTATCGGCGCCGAGAATCATCGCGGCGCCCATCGGGGCGGTCAATGCCACGACGTAGAGGCCGAGGAAGAGCAGCTTCTCCGGGGCATGCGGATCGGTCGCCTGGACGAATTGCGGCAGGAAGGTCACGAAAAACAGAACCACCTTCGGGTTCGTCAGGTTGATGCCGACGCCCATCATGAAGGTCTTCCAGACAGAAACCTCGCCCCTCCCCTCGTCCTTCACATGGAGGGCCGAACCGTTCCGGACCGCATCGAACGCCATCCACAGCAGGTACAGCGCCCCGACGACCTTGAGAATCGTGAAGGCCGTCACCGAGGCGGCGAGCAGGGCCGACAGCCCCAGGGCCGCCAGAACGGTGTGGACGCAGCAGCCCACCATGGCGCCGAGCATGGCCGCGAGGCCCGCCTTGCGGCCGCCGGCCATGGTTTTCGCCAGGAAAAGGCTCATGTCCGGCCCCGGCGTGATGAACAGGATGGTGCAGGCGAGCGAATAAGTGAGCAGGGTGCTCAGGTCCGGCAGAAAGGTCATGGGCGTCTCGAAACGAGAAATTGCGGGGGATTATGCCCCAAACCCTCCTCCGACGCCATGAGGAAGCGGCTTGTTGAAACGGCAGCGCTGCTCCATTTGTGAACCGTCGAGGAGGCTGACCGATTCGCGAGATGACATACATGACAGGTTTGCTGTTGCCGGCGCGGGTTCGTGTCGCCCTGGCCGTGATCGCCCTGGCCTTCGGGCTGTCCGCCTGCGGCATCAATAATGTGCCGACCCTTGAGGAGCAGGCCAAGTCCGCCTGGAGCGAGGTGCAGAACCAGTACCAGCGCCGGGCCGACCTGATCCCCAACCTGGTCGAGACCGTGAAGGGCTTCGCGAACCAGGAGCGGGAGGTCCTGACCCAGGTGGTCGAGGCCCGCGCCAAGGCGACCCAGGTCCAGGTCGATGCCTCGACGGTGAACGATCCGGACAAATTCCGGCAGTTCCAGGAGGCGCAGAACCAACTGTCCGGCGCCCTCGGGCGGCTTCTGGTGACGGTGGAGCGCTACCCGGAGCTCAAGTCGAATGCCAATTTCCTCGCCCTGCAATCCCAGCTCGAGGGAACCGAAAACCGGATCGCCGTGGCGCGGCGCGACTACATCGAGGCCGTGCGCGCCTACAACACGGAAATCCGCACCATTCCGGGCCGCTGGATCGCGGCGGTGCTCTATCCGGAAGCCAAGCCGATGGAGACGTTTACGGCGACGCCCAATTCCGATCGTCCTCCGGCGGTGAAGTTCTGACTCCATGCCGATGGGGCGCGCCCATTCGCCTCTGCCGCAGGCGAGCCCGGCATCCGCACGCTGGGCGGTGGTCTGTGCGGCGCTCGCCTTCTGCTGCGTCGCGGTTCTGGCCTCGTCGGTTCTGGCGCAGTCCTTTCCGGCGCTGACCGGGCGGATCGTCGACGCGGCGAACCTGCTCAAGCCCGAAGAGCGCGCGGCCCTCGACACCAAGCTCAAGGCGCATGAGGACAAGACGTCCGACCAGGTGGTGGTCGCAACGGTCCCGTCCCTCGACGGTCTGACGGTGGAGGACTACGCCAATCGCCTCTTCCGCCAATGGAAACTCGGGCAAAGCGGCAAGAACAACGGCGTTCTCCTTCTCGTCGCCCCCAAGGAGCGTAAGGTCCGGATCGAGGTGGGATACGGGCTCGAGGGAGCGCTGACCGACGCCCTCTCCAAGGTGATCATCACGACGGCGATCGCGCCGCAATTCCAAAAAGGCAATTTCTCGGGCGGGATCGATGCGGGCGTGGACGCCATGCTGTCGATCCTGACGGGCGACGCGGAAGAATGGCAGCGGCGCGCCCAGGTGCGCGAGGACGACAGCGGCTCCTTCGACCCCTGGGTGGCGATCTTCGTGATCGTCATGCTCTTCATCATCGTCTCCAGCATCATCCGCGATGCCCGGGCGCGCCCCTTGAGGGGCGGCCGCCATGGCGGGCCCTGGATCATCCCCACCGGCGGCGGATGGTCCGGAGGCTCGTCGGGAGGAGGCTGGTCGGGCGGAGGCGGCTTTTCGGGTGGGGGCGGCTCCTCCGGCGGCGGCGGCGCATCAGGGAGCTGGTAGATGATCTCGCCCGAGGACCATACGCGCCTGTCCCAGGCCATCCGCGACGCGGAGGATCTCACCACGGGAGAGATCATGGTGGTGGTCGCCGAACAGGCGAGCAGCTACCGGTCGATCCCGGTCCTTTGGGCGCTGCTGACGGCCCTGGTGGTCCCCTGGCCGCTCATCGCCATCACGACCCTTGGCCCGGCACGGATCTTCCTGATCCAGCTTCTGGTCGGGGTTTTCTTAAGCGTCTTCCTGTCATGGCCCTCGCGGCGGCACAGGCTCGTGCCGGGCTTCATCAAGCGGGCCCGGGCACGTGAGGCGGCAGCCCGGGAATTCTTGAGCCGCGGCCTGACCCGCACCCGGGAACGCACGGGCGTTCTCATCTATGTGGCCCTGGCCGAGCGCTATGCGGAGATTCTGGTGGATACCGGCATCGCCGACCGCGTCGAGAAGAGCGTCTGGCACGACATCATCGCGGACCTGACCGGGCAGATCCGGGAAGGACGCCTCACGGACGGCCTCGTGACGGCGATCCGGCGCTCGGGCGCGATTCTCGCCGAGCATGCGCCGCCCCGCTTCGACGACGTCGACGAGCTGCCGAACAAGGTGATCCTGATCTGACCCGGACCGGCGGCTACAAGCCGCCGCCCTTCGCGGCGCCCAGGATGGGACCGGGCTTTGCACCTTCGGCCGTTTGAACGAGAACGACGTAACCGTCCGCATCCCCTTGCGCGGTGCTGCGCGGAATTTCAAACCGGGCGGAACCGCCCTGCCATTCCCCGACCCGGGTCATGCCCCGGACCACATTGGCATAGGTGACCGTCTTGCCCCGGTTCTCCCCGCGGCCGATCGGGACGGTCTGTGCGCGCATCACCGGCAGAACCCAGACCTCGCCGCGCTTTTGCGTGGTGTGCGCCGTCTCCGCGACGGAGATGGTCACGACCCCGCTTTCCTCCTTGAGAGAGACGTCGACCGGCAGGGTCGCCCGTCCCTCGTTGGTGGCCTGGATCGACTTTTCGATGCGCGCCTGGTCGGAGCCGATGCAGGGCTTCATCCCGTTGACGACGATCTGCGGCGTATAAACCTGCCGGTCGCTGCGGGATTCCGCATACCCCTTCTGCCGCGCCGTGAAGAGGGGCTGCGCGAGGGTGTCCTTCCAGCCGAGATAATCCCAGTAATCCACCGGAAACGACAGGGCCACCAGATCGGACTGGCGCGCCAGACTCGCGAGGAGCGCGTCCGCCGGCGGGCAGGAGGAGCAGCCCTGGCTGGTGAAAAGTTCGATCACGGCGCGTGGCGGCTCCGCCAGGACCGGCTGCGCGAGAACGACGAGCCCGAGCATCGCCAGGGCCGTTTTGACACGGGAGCGTTTCAGACGTGACACCATGGTGCTCCTATGGAACACGAAACCGGCCTCAAGGGGAACTCACGTTAGCTTGAGCGCCCGCCGGAGCACGCCAGCGCCGGTGCATCCACAGCCACTGGTCGGGATTCTCCCGCACCCAGCCCTCGACGACCGAGGTCATGGCCTGCATGGCGCCCTGGACGTTGACCTGACCGTCGGGATCGCGCGGCAGATCGAGAGGCGGCGTCAGCTGGAGCCGGAAGCGGTGGTTGGGGAGGCGAATCACCCGCACCCCATGAACCGGACAATCGAACCGGCGCGCGAACTTGCCGAGGATCGGGTTCACCAGGGCCGGACGCCCGAGAAAATTCACGATGACGCCGCGGGTGAAATGCTGATCGATCAGCATGCCGAGGTGGCCGCCTTTTTCGAGGGCTCCCTGCATGGCGAAGGCCGCGCCCTGGCGCGCCGCTTCGAGCCCGCCCATGGTCTCGGAGCGGATCTCGTGCAGGACCCGGGCAATCGCCGGATCGTTGGGGGCCCGGAACACCGCCGTCGCGTCGAGGCCGAAGCGGGCGGCGCAGATGGCCGGCAGCTCCCAATTGGCCAGATGGGCGGAAAAGATGATGCCGGGCTTCTGATCGTCCCTCAGGTTGATGAAATGCTCGATGCCGTCGACCTCGGTCCGCCCCGGCGTCACCCGGTCGGGATCGTAGTCGAAGAGCGTCCCGAGGTGCGGATACTCACCGCCGACCCGGCCGAGATTGTCCCAGGCGGCCCGCGCCAGCGCCCTCACCTCGCTCTCGGGCTTTCCCGGATAAACCGCCCGGATGTTGGCAAGGGCCGTCTTGTGAGCCGGCAGGAACGGCCCGATGGCGCGCGAGAGGGCGGCCCCGACGGCTCCGGAGCGCTCGGGACCGAGGGCACGGGAAAGGGCGAAAACGCCCCGCACGAGTCCGACCATGGCCGTTTCGGTCATGCGCGACACGAGAGTGCGGGGGCGTTGGGACTTGTGAACCACGAATTCTCCTGAAAATGCCGTCGAGAAAAAAGGCGTCCGCCTCTTTCCTTGCCTGCCCGGCTCCGTCAAGTGCCGGAACGGCCGCGCGATAATTGGTCGTAGAGACCGACCAGCGTTTCCCGCTCTCGGTTCCAGCTGAGATCCGCCGCCGCGACGAGAGCCTGTTTCTTCATATGATCGAGGGTGGGACGGTCAAGGCCGTTGATGGCCTCGGTAACGGCCGCCGCCTCGTCGCGGGCGAGGCTGCCGCAGCCGTAGCGGCGCACGATCTCCGCCATGTCGGGAAGCGGCGAGGTGACGACCGCGAGACCCGCCGCCAGGTACTCGAAGAGCTTGTTGGGGAGGGCGAAGCGGTTGTGACGGCTGGAATCCGGCAGAATGCACAAGCCGATATCCGCCTCCGAGGCCCTTGAAACCACGTTCGCCGGGGTCACCGGCGGCTGAAAGCGGATGCGATGCGCGACGCCGCGCGTTTCGGCACGGGACGCAAGGGCCGCCAGATAAGCGGGCGCGGCCGGTCCGCGCAGGGTCAAATGAAATTCGTCGCGCCAGGCGGGCAGGGAATCGATGATGGCCTCGAGCCCGCGGTTGCTGCGCAAGAGCCCGTGGAACAGCACTTCGATCCTCGCGCCGACCGGGCGGAACGGCGCGCGTTCCGCATCCGGCACGTTGCGGATGACCGCCGGGCGGGCAAGTCCCGGATAAGCCTCCGTGAGCGCATCCGCGATGCCCGGGCTCACGGTGATCACCGCATCGGCAGCGCGGATCCCGCGCCCTTCGATGGTTCGCACATGGGAGAGGGCCGCCAACCGCCATTTGAGGCTGTGCTCGTACTCGGCGATGGCCATCTCGTGACTGTCATAGACGATGCGCGCGCCCAAGCGCGCCTTCGCGTCGACGGCCAGGGGAAGCGTGGTCCAGTCATTGGCATGCACGGCCTCGGGCCGGAATTCGCGCAGGATCGTGCGCGCCTTTCGCCGCCCTTCATGGAGCCAATAGAAGAGATGCGACGACGCCGGCAAGAGATTGGCCGGCGCCTGACGCAGGAGGATTCCGGCCCGGATCACGAAAGGGGATGGAAGATCGGGCAGCAGCGCCACGCGATACGGGACCCCCTGCGGCGCCGGTCCATACCCGACGAGCAGCACCTCGTGACCGGCCCGATGCAGCGTCTCGGCCGTTCGCAGCACCCGCGAATCGCTGGCAAGGGAATGAAAATCGACGACGGCAATGCGCATGAACGGTGAAAATCCTCGATCCGCGCGGATAGACTCCACGGACGAGGTTGTCCAGTAAGGGCCGCGAAACACGCGCGAGGTGCTGGCAAGATCCTTGCAAGATACTCGACGGTGCGGCGACGGCTTTGTACAAGGCCGCCATCTTGGCCCCTCATCCCGGAACCTGCGATCATTTCCCCGACCCCCGCAAAGCCCCGCATCCTGTATGTCTGCTGCGAGCGCATCGTCCCCGGCAGCGCCGCCGCGACCCATGTGCTCGAAATCTGCGAGGGTCTCGAACGGCGCGGCTATCCGGTGAGGCTCCAATCCGAACGGGGAGATTCCCGCAGCGGGCTCGGCGGGCAGCTGGGGCGTTATGCCCGCATCACCGTCGCGGCGCTCAAGGCGCTCCGGCAGGCCGACCTCGTCTATTTCCGGTCGCATTTCGCCGCTTTTCCCATAGCTCTTGCGGCAAAACTCCTGGGCAAGCCGACGATCCAGGAAATCAACGGCGTTTATGCCGAGGCCTTCGTGACCCATCCCCGGTTCCGGCGGCTGAAGGGCATTCTGTCCACGCTCCAGCGCTGGCAGTACAGGTGGGCGAGCGCCCTGATCGCCGTCACGCCGGAACTGGTCGCCTGGGGCTCGTCGGAAGCCGGACATGCCCGCGCCCATCACGTGGGAAATGGCGCCAACACGAAGGTTTTTACGCCCCATGGGCCGCGGGCGCAGCGCGACCGTCCCTATGCGTTCTTCTTCGGCGGCATGACGCGCTGGCACGGGGTCGAGGTCATGCTCCAGGCGGCGCGCTCTCCCGCCTGGCCGAAAGGGGTCGATCTGCTCATGGCCGGGCCGGTCGTCGACGAGAGCCTGAGATCCGCCTTGAGGGATGCGCTGCCGCCCGTCACCTGGCTCGACCGGGTGCCGCAGCCGGAATTGCCGGCCCTGATCCGCGGCTCGGTGGCGGCCCTGGTGCCGAGCGTCGATCCGAGCGGCATCACGGTCCATGGCATCACGCCGCTCAAGCTCTTCGAGATGCTGGCCTGCGGCCGGCCGGTCGTCGTCAGCGATTTCAGGGGCATGGCGGACCTGGTGCGAAGCGGGGCGTGCGGCCTCGTCGTGCCCTCCGGCGATCCGGAGGCGCTGGCCGGCGCCGTCGCCCGGCTGGCCGCCGATGCATCCGAGGCGCAGGCCATGGGCGAAGCCGGAGCACGGCTGATCGCCGCCTCGCATTCCTGGGATGTCCGCGCCGCCGAGACGGCCGCGGTGATCGATCAGGTGGTCGCTCAGCCGATCAGAAGGTAACGACCACCTTCCCGAACACCTTCCGGCTCTCCAGCCGTTCGAGCCCCTTCTGGAATTCATCGAGGGGAAATACCGAATCGATCACCGGCGTCATGCCGCCCGCCATCTTGGCCAGGGATTCGCCGATGTTGCGCATCGAACAGCCGAAGGAGCCGAAGATCCGGTATTGCTGCTGGAAAAGCTGCATCAGGTTCATGGTGGTCGAGACGCCGCTCGTGGAGCCGCAGGTCACGAGACGCCCGCCCCGCTTGAGGCAGAGCAGCGAGCCGTTCCATGTGTCCGCGCCCACATGCTCGAACACCACATCGACGCCTTTCCGCTTGGTCAGGCGGCGGACCTCGCCCTCGAACCGCTCCGTGCGGTAATTGACCACGTAATCGGCGCCGAGCGCCTTCGCCTTCTCGCCCTTCTCGTCATCGCCGACGGTGGTGTACACCGTGCAGCCGATGGCCTTCGCCATCTTGATGGCGGCGGTGCCGATGCCCGATCCGCCCGCATGAACCAGGATGGATTCGCCCGGCTCCAGCTTCGCATTGTCGAACAGCATGTGCTGGACGGTGCCGAAACCGATGGGCGCGCAGGCGGCCTGTTCGAAGGACACGCCCTGCGGCACCGGAATCACCAGGCGCTCGGGCCGGTTGATCAGCTCGCGGGCGAACCCGTCGATGTGGAAGCCCATGATGCCGGCGACGTTCTCGCAAAGGTTGTCGCGTCCTTCCCGGCAGGCCCGGCAATTGCCGCAGGTTTCGGCCCCGTACATGGTGACCGGATCCCCCGCCTTGAACCGGGTGACGCCCTCTCCGACGGCGGCAATCTCGCCCGAGGCCTCGACGCCGACGGCCTGCGGCATCTTGCGCTTGGCGAAGGCCATGCCGCGAAAGCCCCAGACATCGAGGTAGTTGAGGGCCAGCGCCTTGACGCGCACCTGGACCTCGCCGGGACCGGGAGGCGGAGGCGCATCCATCTCGGTCAAACGGAGATCGCGATCACCAAAGAGCTGAAGGGCACGCATGGGCTGGGTCCTTAACGTGTCTGGCCGGCCCGCGGGAACCTCCACGAGAGGCGCCTCGGAACTCGCCCGAGGATGACAATGAAACATTGGCTGAGGCGATTAAAGCGGAGACCGTCCGATGGCAAGGTCCGGACGTTTTAGCGAGCCGCGAGGTAACGTTCGACAAGCAGAATGGAGACGCAGGTCGGCGCATGGACGATGCGTGCAGCGACGACCTCCGCTACGGCATCCGACAAGGACATTTCGACCGGCTCGATGTCTTCACCTGGATCAGGATTACTCGTCGCTGGCGAAAGCCCCTCGGCGAGAAAAAGGTGGCTCGGTGAAGATACTCCGGCCGTAAATGGATGAACAAGTCCGAGTGGCGTCATCTTCTCGGCCTTGAGACCGATCTCTTCAATCAACTCCCGCTGGGCCGCTGCAATCGGTTGTTCGCCCGGCTCGATTGCTCCACTTACTGCCTCGACGCTATAATCACCCAACGCGTAGCGAAATTCTCTCGTCAGGATAACGGTGCCGGCTGCCGTCAAAGCGATGACGCTGATCCCCGGTGGCTTAACCACCACCGTATATTGCCCCTCATGCCCATTATCCCACCGGACGTCGTCCCGGACGACCCGGGTCCATGGGTCTTCATAAATCGTGCTCGACGACAGAGTTCGACACCGCATCAGACTTCCCCTACCGATGCACACCAATCATGGCCGTTAAACCGCCGTCGATGGGCAGCACCGTGCCGGTCATGTAGGCGGCGGGCTCGCTCATCAGGAAGGCCGAAAGGCCGGCGATCTCCTGGGCTTTCGCGAAACGGCCGGCGGGGATCTGCTTTTCCATGGACTCGCGATAGGCCGCATAGGGCGCCATCATGTCCGTGTCGATGAAGCCGGGGGCGATCACGTTGACGGTCAGGCCGCGCTTGGCCGTCTCGATGGCCAGGGTCCGGCAATAGGAAATCAGCGCGCCCTTGGACGCCGCATAGGCGGCATTGCCGGGATTTCCCTGCAGGGCCGCGACGGAGCCGATGGCGACGATCCGTCCGGCCCGCGCCCGGATCATGCCGCGCATGAGGGACTTGGCGATCCGCGTGAAGGACCAGAAATTCACCTGCATGGCCGCTTCGGCCTTGTCCTGCTGCATCATGGCCGCAAGCGCATCGTAGGGCTGGCCGGCATTGTGGACGAAGCCGAAGAAACTCTCCGATTCGAGGCGCGCGCAGTAATCGTCGAGCGCTTCCTTATGGGCAAGGTCGAGGGCATGGGCCTTGACCGTGCGCTCCGGATGGGCGGCCATCAATTCGTCCGCCAGGGCGAGCGCGGCATCCATGGAAGAGCGGTAGGTGAAATCCACGTCGTGGCCGGACGCGACCAGCGTCCGCACGATGGCGGCGCCGACCCCCTTGCCGCCACCCGTCACGAAGATCCGGCCCATGATTCAAGCCCCTTTCGGCTCCGCCCCGAAAACGAGGCAAGTGTTCTGGCCGCCGAACCCGAAGGAGTTCGACAGCACGTAGCGGACATTGGCGTCCCGTGCCTCGTTCGGAACCACATCGAGCGGAATCGTGGGATCCGGAACCTTGTAGTTGATCGTCGGCGGAATGCGTCCCTGAGCGAGCGTCAGAAGCGACATCACCGCCTCCACGGCACCGGCCGCGGTGAGCGTGTGGCCGATCATCGACTTGTTCGACGAGATCGGCAGGCGCGCCATCCGCTCGCCGAACACGGCGGTGCAGCTCATCGCCTCCATCTTGTCGTTCTCGGGAGTCGAGGTGCCGTGGGCGTTGATGTAATCGATATCGTCGGGCGCAAGGCCCGCATCGGACAGAGCCTCGCGGATGGCCATGATCGCCGGCATGCCGTCGGGCGACGAGCGCGTGCGGTGGAAGCCGTCGCCCTTTTCGCCGCAGCCGAGCACGTAGCCGAGGATCGTCGCCCCGCGCGCCTTCGCGGCATCGGCGTTTTCCAGCACCAGGGCGGCGCCGCCCTCGCCCATGACGAAGCCGTCCCGATTCTTGGAGAACGGCTTCGAGGCCCCCTCCGGGACGTCGTTCTGGGTCGAGAGAGCCGACAGAAGAGAAAAGCGGATCAGCGATTCAGGATTCACCGAACCGTCCGTGCCGATGCACAAAGCCGCATCCGTCTCGCCGCGCCGGATCGCCTCGACACCGAGCTGGATCGCCGTGGCGCCCGACGAACAGGCGGTGGAGAGCGAGATCGGCGACCCCTTGGTGCCGAACCGGTCGGCGACCCGGTCGGCCACGGTGCCGAAGATGAACAGGTCGTGCCAGGACCGGAACTGTCCCGTTTCCGCGGCCTTGAGCAGGTCCCGATACGTGACGTCGCCCTTCTCCTCGGAGGCTTCCGCGAGCGCCTCACGCTGCGGCCATTCCATTTCCACCGGCGGGACCGCCATGAACAGGGCCCCCGGGAAATCGCTGACGCTCAGCCCCGATTGGCCCACGGCCTCCTCGGCGGCCCGCATGGCGAGCTGCTCCGACAGCATGGGAGCGCAGAACGGCTCCGCGTTCACCGTGTCGATGGTGCCGGCGATGGTCGTGCGCAGCCCTTGCGTCGGGAAGCGTGAAATCCGGCGAATGCCGGAACGGCCGGCCGTCAGGGCGGCCCAGGTGTCGTCCTTGCCCTGGCCGAGGGATGTCATCACGCCCATGCCGGTCACGGCGACGAGCGGACGGCCTTGGTTGTCGCGTAGCGCCATGCCGGTCTCCCTTCTCAATTGGCCTTGATCAGGCGCACGGCCCCTTCGCCGCGCCAATGGCCGACGGAGGTGACGAGCGCCTCGTTGGATTGTTCTCGGGCGATCAGCGCCGCGGCCAGGGCGACCCCGGCCGGGGCCTGCCCTTCCATCAGGTGGCCGGTCACGTCGCTCGTCGCATGGATGGCCGCGTTGGGAAGCACGTCCAGCAGCACGCGCTGCTCCTCGTCGGTCAGGCCCTTGATGCCGGTCGCGCCCGAGATCACCACGTCCGGCTTGGCGCCGAGAGCGTCGATCTGCCGGCGAACCGCCTTCTCGATGGTGCCCGGCTCCCGCCGGCTGCGATCGGACACGATCCCGGCGATGCTCGCGAGAGGCTTGGCGCCCCGCGCTTGGGCGTGCTCGCGGGATTCCATCACCAGGAAAGCGGCGCCGCTTCCCAGGATCATGCCGCCGCCCTCCGCCGGGCGCTCCCACACGGGCCGGTGGGCTTTCTTCCAGAGAAAGCCGCCCATTTCATAGATCAGCAGCACATCGGGCCGCTCGGCGTTATAGGCCCCGCCCACGAGAAAGATGTCGTTCTGTCCGGAGGCGATCCGGGCATGGGCGATGCGGATCGCGTCGATCCCGCTCGATTCCTCGCCCATGAAGGTGCGCGATGCGCCCGTCACGCCGTGGACGATGGAGATGTTTCCGGCAAGAAGGTTCGAGAGCTGGGCGAGAAACAGCGTGGGGCGCAGGTCGCCCATGAGCCGCTCGTTCAGGAAGACACCGGAATTCTCGGCCTGGCGCAACCCGGTCAGGATCTGGCCGTCGACCGCATAATCGCGCTCGCCGCCGCCCGCCGCGACGATCAGGTGCATGCGGCTCTTGAGCTGCGCATCCTCCTTCACGCCGGCGGCATCGAGGGCAAGGCCCGCCGCGTAGCATCCGAGCTTCTGCCAGGCTTCCATCTGGCGCTGGTCGGATTTCTTCGGGATCTGCTTGTCGTAATCCGGCACCGCGACCGGGTGAACCGGATACGGCGCGAAGGTTTCCGTGTCGGTCCGCGGCGAACCGGCCGTCAGCGCATCGAGATGCACCTCGAGCCCCTCGCCGGCGGCCGAAATGATCCCGATCCCGGTGATAACCACGTCATGCATCAGGCAGCCTCCGCCAAGAGGCCGATGCGGCGCGCCTGGGCGCGCATCAGCTCGTCCATGCCCGCCGGGAACGGCATGATCCGGAAACGCAGCTCCGCGTCGCAGATCGGCTTGTTCTCGGCGTGAATCTTCGCTTTCGTCACCGCATAGCCCGAGCCTTCATGCTCCAGCTGCGCCGTGACGGTGAGCACCGTATCCGGGCCGACGAAGGTCCGGAAACGCGCCTTGTCGACCGCCATCAGGAACGGCATGTGGGTAAAGTTCATCAGGCCCAGCACCAGGTAGCCGGAGGCCTGGGCCATGGTCTCGGTCAGGAGGACGCCGGGAACCAGGGGATGGCCGGGGAAATGGCCTTCGAAGACCGGGCTTGCGGTCGGCACCGTGGAGGTGGCCTCGATCCGCCGCTCGGGACGGTCGAGCCGCGTCACCCGATCGATCATTTCAAAATATTCGAGACGCATCCGGGATCCGAACCATTCCTCTGTCGTCCCGGAGGGACCGTGGGAGAAGAACATGCCGGACTGAGCGTCTTCCCCATCGTCTGTCGGGCCGGATTCACGCCGGCCCGCCGGGATCTGGCGTCGTTGAAAGACGCTCGCGTTGCATTTCAGGCCGAAGCATCGCTCCGGGCCGAAGCGATACTTCAGGCCGACTTGGCGGCGATCAGCGCGTCGATATGCGCCACGAGGTTCTTCAGGACGAAGTACTCCTCGGCCGGAGCCTTGCCCTCGTTGACCTCCTGGGTCCACTGCTCGAGCGGCAACTTGATGCCGAAAGCCTTGTCGATGGCGAAGGCGATATCGAGGAACGCCAGCGAGTCGATCCCGAGATCGTCGATGGCGTGGCTTTCCGGCGTGATCTGCTCGCGCGGGATGTCGGCGGTCTCGGAAATGATGCCGGCGACGGTCTCGAAGGTGGACGACATGACGCCGCTCTCCTGAAGTGATGGGTCTCGACGATATGGCGCCTTCGGGCGGTGTGGGCCCGGTCCCGGCGGCCATGTTCGTCAAGGAGGGTTGTATCGAAACGCACCCCTTACACGACGGGGCGCGGGGCGGCAACAGATAGGATCGGCCTCACCCCCCTTGCGGGCCTGATTTGCGCGGCTCGCGCCGTCCTCTCGGCGGCCGTCCAGCCGGGGCCCGCCGGCGCAATTGATTAATGATCGGTGATCGCCGATAAGGCGGCCAGACCGCGAAGCCCCGTCAGGGGCGCGAAACAGCAACAATGGATCACCGTGATCAACAGGTTCCTCAAACCTGAAACCCGCTATGCGCGCCGCATGGCCCGGATCGCCCGATGGGACAAGCCCGTCGAGGGCGGATTTGGCCGCATGCGCGCCTGGGCCAACATGCTCCTCGTCGATCACGGGGTCTTCCGTCTGCTCTATCTCAACAAGCACCGGGTCTCGGAACGGCTCTGGCGCTCGGCGCAGCCGGCACCGCACCAGATCTCGCGCCTCAAGAACGAAGGCGTCCGCACCATCGTCAACCTGCGCGGCGGGCGTGAGCATGGCTCGTGGCAGCTGCAGAAGGACATCTGCGAGCGCCTCGGCATCCATCTCGTGGAGTTCATCGTGCGCTCCCGCGGCGCGCCGGACCGGGACACCCTGCTGACGGCAAGGGATTTCTTCGAGAGGATTGAATATCCGGCGGTCCTGCACTGCAAATCCGGCGCCGACCGGGCCGGCTTCGTGGCGGCCCTTTATCTCATCGTCCACGAAGGCCGCAGCGTCGACGAGGCCCTGCGTCAGCTCTCGGCCCGTTACGGCCACTTCCGCTTCTCCAAGACCGGAATCCTGGACGCCTTCTTCGAGCTTTATCGCAGCGAAGGCGAAGCAAAGGGCATCCCGTTCCTGACCTGGGTCGAGGAACATTACGACCCGGACGCCCTGGAGCGCAGCTTCCGTCCCGGGTTCTGGTCCAACGTGCTGGTCGACCGGATCATGCGGCGGGAATGAAGGCTAAGCGCCCTGCCCGCCGTTCCCCGTGAGAATCGTCAGTCGAGAACCTGGCAGTGCTTGCGCACGCCGGGAACCGGATCGCCGAAGGTCCCATTGTTACAGCCGACCCCGCTCCGGTAGACGCCCTCGGCGTAGCGGCCATGGGCGCCGTAGCGCACCCGCTTGCTGCCCCGGAAGCCGCAGAAGCCGTCCTCGTCGGCGCAGGTCCGCCAAGCCGCCGCGCGGTACTCCTCGTCTTCGTCCCAGCGCGGCCGGTCGCGATGCGGCCGCGGGCGCGGCTCTTCGAAGCCGCCGCCATAGCCACGGGCCACGTAGGCGCAGCGCTTCGGAATTCCGGGCGCCGGATCGCCGAAAGCCTCGTTGGAGCACGGGATGCCCCGTCCTCTCACATCGACCACCGCCTCCCGGCCTGGAACGCCGTAGACGACGCGTGTCGGATAGGGAACCTGGCAGAAACCGTGCTCCCGGGCGCAGGGCACCAGGCCTTGGGCGGACGCGCCTGTCGAACCGGTGAACGTGGCGGCAAGGATCAGGGCCAGGGCGGCGAAGACGGAACGGAGCATGAGTGTCGTCCTTGAAAAGCCGGGCCAGAGTAAGGCCGATCCGCTTAACAATGTAATAATATACCGATAAACGCGGATGCCGGCCGGTCAGGCGGCGGGGCTTGCGGGCTCCGCGTCGTTCGACAGCTGGAGGCGATGGAGGCGGGCATAGGTGCCGCCTTTTGCGATCAGGGCTTCGTGGGAGCCCATCTCGGCCACGCGTCCGGCTTCCATCACGACGATCTTGTCCGCGTCCCGCACCGTGGACAGGCGATGGGCGATCACCAGGGTGGTGCGGCCCTTCATCAGCTTGCGGATGGCCTCCTGCACCAGCTGCTCGGATTCCGAGTCGAGGGCGCTGGTCGCCTCGTCGAGAAGCAGGATCGGCGCGTCCTTCAGGAAGGCGCGGGCGAGGGACACGCGCTGGCGCTCACCCCCGGAGAGCCGTCCGCCGCCGGGGCCCACGATCGTGTCGTAGCCCTGGGGCATCCTCATGATGAAATCATGGGCGGCGGCGGCTTTGGCGGCCGCGACGATCTCGTCGTCCGAGGCTCCCGGGCGGCCGAAGGAGATGTTGGCCCGGACTGTGTCGTCGAACAGAACGACCTCCTGGCTCACCACCGCGATTGCCTTGCGCAGGGACCGGAGGGTCACGGCCCGCACATCCTGCCCGTCCACCAGCACGGCGCCGGAGGTGACGTCATAAAGGCGCGGCACGAGGGACAGAAGGGTCGACTTGCCCGATCCCGAACGTCCCACGAGGGCCGTGGTTCGCCCGGCCTCGGCGGTGACGTCCACGTGATGAACCGCCACCTGCTCCGCATTGTAGGAAAAACCGAGATCCTTGAAGCGGATCTCGCCGCCGGCGATGGCCAGCGGCTTGGCGCCGGGACGGTCGGTGATCCTCGGCTTCTCGTCCATGACCGCGAAGGTGCGCTGCAGGGCGGCTGCGGCCTCCTGCACGATGGCATTGAGGTTGCCGAGCGCGCGGATCGGCTGCGCCGCGAGGATCAGAGCACTGACGAAGCCGGTGAAATCGCCGACCGTGCTGCCGCCGGACACGATGCGCTGGCCGATCAGCACCAGAACCGCCGCAACCGCGAAGCCGCCCCCGGCCTCCAGCAGCGGATCCAGACGTCCCCGGGCATTGGCGGCCTTCATCTTCAGCTTGCGCACCTCGTCGAACGTGGAGGCGGCCCTGTTCTTCAGATATCCTTCGAGCGCGTAGGTCTTGGCGATGCGCGTGCCGGCGAGGCTTTCCGCGATCAGGCTCGCCATCTGTCCGGTCTGCTCCTGCGTGGAGATCGCGACGCGGCGCAGCTTCTTGCCGATCTTGCCGATGGGATGAGCGATGAACGGCACGGTGACGCCGGCCACGAGGGTCAGGACCGGATCGATCCACAGCATGGCGCCGATCAGCGCGATGATGGTGGTCACCTCGCGCAGGAACACGGTGGAGATGCGGGTCAATGCTTCCTTGATGAACAGGAAGTCGGTCGTGAACCGTTGCGTCAGGGCGGCGGGACTTTCCCGCCCGATCTGAGCGATGTCGGCTTCGATCATGTGGCCGTAAAGAGCCGTCTGCATGTCGGCTTCGATCTGCGTCACGACCTTGTTGGTCAGGATGGTGAGCGCCAGGAGCGAAAAGCCTTTGACCGAGGTGACCGCGATCACGAAGAGAGGCGCCAGCAGGATCGCCGTCTGATCCTTGGCGGTAAAGGCATCGAAGGCCGCCTTGATCAGAACCGGATAAAGCCCGGTGGCTCCGGACACGAGCGCCACGAGCAGGAGCACGAGCGCCAGCGTCCTGGCATGCGGACGCATCCAGTCGCGCCACAGGCGGCGGATCAGGGGAAGCGTATCGCCGCGCAGAAGCGGGTTTTTGCCAGCCATCGTCTCAAACTCTTCCTTGAACACGTGTCGCGTTAGCACGGGCGCGCAACCGGCGGCAAACCGCCCGCGGGATCGAAGCCCGAGGGCGAATGCCGCGCGCGGATCTTCCCTGACCGGACGCTCCTAGAGCGCATCCCCCCAATCGGACCGGCGCGCCCGCTTGAAATCGGCTCCGGAGCGCTTGGTGAAGAGGCGCTCCTCCGCCCGCCCTTCGCTCAGGCAGAGCTTCAGCCGGACCTGCCCGCTGCCGAGCCGGGGCGGCGCGATGACGCGGGCCGCAGGCTGCTGTCCGGGCAAGCGCGAAGCCGCCAGGTAGATGAATTTCTCGTCCTCCCACGGCACCTCCGCCCCCTTGGCCTGCCGATGCAGGCGCGAACGGGCGACCCGGCGCGAGAAATGACACCAGTCGGGCCGCACGAGGGGGCATGCGGCGGCATGCGGGCAAGGAGCGAGAAGCGTCGCGCCGGCCGCAATCAGCCGGCCGCGGGCCGCCAGGATCCGCTCCCACCCGGCCGGCGTTCCGGGCTCCACGATCAGCAGCGTGTCCCGTGTCAGACTCCAGAGCCGGTCGACAAGCGGCCCACGGGCGGGCTCGTCCAGCTCGTCGAGCACATAGGCCAGCGTGACCAGATCGCGAGGCTGCAGATCCGCGAGAGGCTCCGTCACGTTGCCCGCGCGCCATTCCGACGGGACAGGCGCATCCTGCGCGAGCCTTTCGCCCCACGTCCGGATGATGCCGCTTCCTTCCACCAGCAGGGCATGACCGAGATCCGGCCAGCAATCCATCGCGGCCCAGAAAGCGGAGCCGGGGCCGGATCCGAGATCGAGGAGGTCAACGGGAGTGAAATGGGGTCGGATGTCCGCGACGGCCGCCATGGCGGCGCGGATCGCCGCATAGGTCGCGGGCAACCGGGTCGCCAGATACGCGCGGGCCGCGATGTCGTCCGAGAGATGGAAGCGACCATCGCGGATCTCGGCCCGGTAGCGAGCCGACAGTGTTCCGGCGGCGCGGCCGAGATCGGCGAGGCTGACCCCGGCAAGCGCGGCATCCACGCCCTGTCGCAGGAGCGGCGGCAGTTCCATGCATTCCTTCCCTATCAGGAGCCGAGCACCCGGAGTGCCGACGGAAAGCAGGCTCCATAACACAGGCCTCGTGCCATCCCCAGAACCAATGGGGACCAAGTCTCGTGCGGGTTGTCGCGTCAAGCATCCGCCGCGCAAAGACGGCTTGTCCCGAATGCGCTTGGCTTGGCCGCCGGACGGCCTATCCTTGCGCGACCTTGAGACGGGCGAAGGAGAGGCCCCATGAGCTGGCTGCCAAGCGAAGATCCGATCCTGGGCGATGCGCAATCCTGCAACGCCCTGGAGCTGGTTGTCGTCCCCCGGGTCCGGGATCTCGGCGACGGGTTCTCCGTCCGGCGCGCCTTGCCGCACGGCAAGCGTCAGATGGTCGGGCCGTTCATTTTCTTCGATCATTTCGGCCCTGTGCAGTTCATCGCCGGACAGGGCATGGACGTGCGTCCGCATCCGCATATCGGCCTTGCGACCGTGACCTACCTGTTCGACGGGCGGATCACCCATCGGGACAGCAACGGCAACGTGCAGGACATTGCGCCCGGCGCCATGAACCTCATGACCGCCGGACGGGGAATCGCCCATTCCGAACGCTCGCCGGAAGCGGAGCGGCATGGGGGACGCATGCTGGGTCTGCAGAGCTGGATCGCGCTTCCGGCGGACAAGGAAGAAATCGCCCCCTCGTTCCAGCACTATGACGCGGCAAGCCTGCCGGTGGTGGCGGATACGGGCCTGCGGGCCCGGATCATCGCAGGCTCCGCCTTCGGAGCCACGGCGCCGGTGGAGCGGGTCTCCGATTGGTTTTACGTGGAGGTCGCCCTCGAGGCGGGCCATACGGCACCTCTCGACGCGGACCACGAGGAGCGGGCGATCTATGTGGCGGAGGGCGAGGTCGATATCGCCGGCGACCGCTTCGAGGCGCCGAGGCTTCTCGTGTTTCGTCCCGGCGACCGGATTACCGTGCGGGCCCTCAAGCCCACCCGCATGATGTTTCTCGGCGGCACCGCCCTCGAAGGCCCGCGCCATATCTGGTGGAACTTCGTGTCGTCGAGCCGCGAACGGATCGAGCAGGCGAAGGAAGACTGGAAGACCGGACGCTTCGGCCACGTGCCGGACGAAAGCGAATTCATTCCTCTGCCCGAATAACCCCATCCGTTCGAGGATTCTTCATGGCCACCGTTCACCTCGCAAGCGCCGCCGGCTTCCATCAGGACATCCGCGCCCGCACGCATACCTTCCCGGCGGACGAACCGGAAAATCTCGGCGGGACGGATACCGGCCCTTCTCCCTATGAGCTCGTCCTGGCGTCCCTGGCCGCCTGCACGTCCATCACCTTGAGAATGTATGCGGACCGCAAGGGCTGGGATCTCGGGCGCATTGAAGTGGACGCCCGCTTTGCGCGCGACGAGGCCGGCGCGGAATCGATCACCCGCGAGGTCCGCCTCGCGGCGGCGCTGAGCGCCGAACAGCAGGCCCGCCTGCTGGAGATCTGCGAAAAGACCCCCGTGACGAAAACGCTGAAGCGCGGCACGCCGATCGCCACGACCCTAAGCGCGTCCTAGTCTGGCTCTGCTCAGAAAAACAGAAAGTCCGATGCGGCCAGCGTCGTGCCCGGCTTGAAATCGGCGACCTTGACGGCCTCTGCCACACCGGTGCCGTCCTGATCGTAGGACAGTGCGCCGTTGGTTTTGTTGTAAATGAACCGATCCGTCTCGAGCTGCGCCGTTTCACCGAGGCGAAGCTGCGCGCTGGTGAGATGGCCGACCTTGAGATCGAGGCGCATGTCCATCTTGATGCCCGCGGGGCTCAGGTCCAGCGCTTGGAAGTATTTGTAAGCCAGAACGACCTTGTCCTTCTGGCTTCGGCTGAAATCCAACACCCGATCGACGTTGGTAGCGCTGGGCGCCCGGTCGAACACGAAATAGTCGGCTCCCTTGCCGCCCAGAAGCGTGTCTCGTCCGGCGCCGCCAACGAGGAGGTCATCACCACCGCGGCCATACAGCGTGTCGTTGCCGCCATTGCCGTAAAGTTCGTTGGGACCGTTTCCGGCAATGACCCGGTCGCTCGCTCCGTTGCTCACATAGCGTGCCGGTTCGTAGGTAAGCGAGTTGAGATCGTGTCCGCCGTAGCCGACGGTTCCGGATTTTCTGACCGACATGGAAGCCCGCAATGTTTTTATGTTGCATTGACCTGATAGAGAATATTCTCCCCTGCGTCCAGTCATAAACCTCCGCCCGCTTGCTCAACGGGCCAGCGCCGTGACACGGTTGGCTCAGGGTGCCTCAATGGCCGGGCTACGGCGACCGGGCGCTGTCGAGACAGGCTTCCGTCCAAGGTGCACGCAAGGGAGATGGCAACATGACATGGTCGATCGTGGCGCGGGACGGGGAAACGGGGCAGATCGGCATCGCGGTCTCGACCTGTGCGTTCGCCGTCGGGGCCCGGGTGCCTTTCGTCGCGCCGGGCGTCGGGGCGGTCGCGACCCAAGCGTTCGTCAATCCGTTCTACGGCTTCCGAGGTTTGGAGCTCCTGCGGGCAGGCGCCTGCGCCGAGGACGTGATCCGCATCGTCACCACGGCCGATGAAGGCCGGGGCCAGCGGCAAGTTCATGTGATGGACACGCAGGGAGGTCTTGCGGCCTATACGGGGGCCGATTGCGTTCCCTGGTGCGGCCATCTGATTCGCGGCACCTTCTCGGTCGCGGGCAACATGCTGGCCGGTCCGCAGGTGATCGAGGAAACGGCCCTGGTGTTCGAGAAATCGGCGGACCTGCCCCTGGCCCGGCGGTTCCTGGCAGCCTTGAGGGCGGGCGAAGCGGTGGGCGGCGACAAGCGCGGCAAGCAATCGGCGGCCATTCTCATCTGTGATGAGGAGGAATATCCGTATCTGGATATCCGGGTCGATGACCACCAGGATCCCCTCACGGAACTTGCGCGCCTCGAAGAGGTCAGCCGCAGCCGCTTTCTTCACTATCGCAAGTTCATGCCGTCGCGGGACAACCCGTCGGGAGTCATCGATCGCGAGGAGATCGAGCGGCGGATCGCGCAATCGATGGCAGCCGAGAACCGGGCCGGGTGAGCGGAGAATCGCCAAAAAGGCCGTGAATGCGCGAAAGGCCGCCCGGCGGCGACCTTTGTTCGACCCTGTCAGAAGATATGGAGAAATTTGGAGCGGGCGAAGGGATTCGAACCCTCGACCCCAACCTTGGCAAGGTTGTGCTCTACCCCTGAGCTACACCCGCACGCTCCCGGCTTGCGCCGTTTCGAGGCCGCTGATGTGCCTCAAAACGATTCATATTGCAAGGGGTCTTTTGGCAGGGATCTTTTGGAAAGGACCCGGGCCCGGCCGCAAACTTGCGCCCCTGCGGCTTGAGGCCGGACCCGCACCTCGCTAGAACCTCCCTTCGTTTGGAGCCTGTCGAAGCCGTGTCCCATCTCTCCCCCCGCGATCTTCTCGACCAACTGGCCGCCCTCGGCATCGCGGCGGAAACGGTCGAGCACGAGCCTGTTTTCACGGTGGCCGAGTCGCGCCCGGTGAAAGCGCGGATTCCCGGCGCGCATTCCAAGAACCTGTTCGTGAAGGACAAGAAGGGCCGGTTCTTTCTCATCACCGCCAAGGACGAGACCATGATCGATCTGAAGCGGGCTCACGAAGCCATCGGGGCGTCCGGGCGCCTGTCCTTCGGATCCGCCGATCAGTTGCGCGCCCTGCTCGGCGTCGAGCCGGGCTCGGTCACTCCGTTCGCCGTGGCGAACGACCGGGACCGTCAGGTGACGATGATCCTCGACGCCAACCTGATGGACCACGAGCGGGTCAACTTCCACCCTCTGGTCAATTCCATGACCACCGGCGTATCGCGGGACGATCTGCTCAAGTTCCTGCGCGCGACCGGTCATGAACCGCTGATTTTGCGGCTGCCCGAGCCGCCGGAATTGCCAGACGGCCCAGCCGTTCCCATCTGAAACACATATCCGAAGCGTTCAAGACCCCATTCGAGGATCGCATGCTCACCGACACTCCCCCCAACGGAAAACCAGCCGACGGACTGATCAAGGACACGACCACGGCAAACTTCCGTCAGGATGTCCTCGCCGAATCCATGCAGCAGCCGGTTCTGGTGGATTTCTGGGCGCCCTGGTGCGGGCCGTGCAAGCAGCTGACCCCGGTGCTGGAGAAGGTCGTCCGCGAGGCGGGCGGCAAGGTCAAGCTTGTCAAAATGAACATCGACGAGCATCCGCAGATCGCGGGCCAGCTTGGCGTTCAGTCCATCCCGGCGGTGTTCGCGTTCCAGCGCGGCCAACCGGTCGACGGCTTCATGGGTGCCCTGCCCGAAAGCCAGATCAAGACGTTCATCGAACGCCTCATCGGACCGCTCGGCCCGAGCGCCACGGAAGAAATCATGGCGGAAGCCGACCGGCTGGCCGCGGAGGGCGACGCGGCGGGCGCGGCCGAGCTTTATGCCGGCATCCTCACGCAGGATCCGACCCATGCTCCGGCGCTTGCGGCTCTCGCCAAGCTGCACGTGGAGCTTGGCGACATCGAAGGCGCCAAGCGCCTCCTCGACATGGCTCCGGCCGACAAGGCGAACGATCCGGCCATCGCGGGAGCCAGGGCGGCTTTGGAACTCGCCGAGCAGGCCGGTTCGCTCGGCGATGCCGCCGAACTCGAGCGGCGCGTCCAGGCCGATCCCCTCGACCATCAGGCCCGGTTCGATCTGGCGATCGCGCTCAATGCGCGCGGCAAGCGCGAAGAAGCTGTCGATCAACTCCTTGAAATCGTCCGCCGGGACCGCAATTGGAACGAGGACGGCGCACGCAAGCAGCTTGTTCAGTTCTTCGAGGCCTGGGGTCCCATGGACCCCGCAACGCTCGCGGGACGGCGGAGGCTTTCCTCGATCCTGTTTGCCTGACGCCACGGTCCACAAGCGGGAGATGGGAATGGGAATGAACGCGGTTTACCGGGGGCCTGAGGATTGCCCGTCGGTCATCCCCGTCTTTCCGCTCCCCGGCGCCCTCCTCCTGCCGAGAGGACAGATCCCGCTCAACATTTTCGAGCCGCGCTATCTGTCCATGGTGGACGATGCCCTCAAGGGCGATCGCATCATCGGCATGGTGCAGCCGGATGCGGACGGAGGCGGAACGCGGCTCAGTCCTCAGCTCTATCACGTGGGCTGCGCCGGAAGGCTGACGCAGTTCGCCGAAACGGGCGACGGCCGGTATCTGGTCACGCTCGTGGGAATCGCCCGCTTCCGCATTACGGAGGAAATGGCCACCACGACCCTCTACCGCCAATGCAAGGTCGACTTCGAGCCTTATCGGCCCGACTTCGTCGCCCGGGCGGGCGAGAACGAGGTGGACAGATCGGGCGTCGTGCGCGCCCTGCGCGATTTCGTGGAAGCCGCGGATGTGCGTGTGGACTGGAAGGGGATCGAGGAAGCGCCGAACGAGGCGCTGGTCAATGCCCTTTGCATGATGAGTCCCTTCGGAGTCCGCGAGAAGCAGGCGCTTCTCGAAGCGCAGGATCTCAAGACGCGCGCCGAGGTCCTGATCGCACTGACGGAGATCGAGCTTGCCCGCGGCAGCAACGGCTCCGAGACACCACTGCAATAGGAGATGAACGTGACCGAGACCAATTCGCAGCCCGTCGAGGCGACCCGCATCGACCCGAAGCTGCTCGAAATGCTGGTCTGCCCGTTGACGAAGGAATCCCTCGACTACGATCCCGCGCGCCAGGAGCTCATCAGCCGCCAGGCGAAACTCGCCTATCCGATCCGCGACGGCATTCCCATCATGCTGCCGGAAGAGGCGCGCCCACTGACGGATTGACGCGCCCGCGAAACGCCTGTTTCCGCCTTATGGGGAAGCGCGATGCGCGCTCCGTTTCTCGATGGCTTCGGCAAGGGCCAGAACCCGCCTGGCCATCTCGGCGTGCAGGCGTTCCACCATCCGTCCGTTGATGGCGATTGCGCCTTTCTGCGCGTTCTCCGGCTTGTCGAAAGCATCCGCCACGAGGCGCGCCGCATCCACCTCCTCGTCCGAGGGTGAGAAGATCGCATTGGCGATGGCGATCTGGTTCGGATGGATCAGCGTCTTGCCGTCGAAGCCGCAATCCCGCGCCTGTTCGCATTCGGCCCGCAATCCCTCTTCATTCGTCAGGTTGTTGTAGACGCCGTCGAGAATATCGATGCCGTTGGCGCGGGCTGCGGCCAGCGCCGTCATCATCCAGGGCAGCATGGGCGCCCGGCCGGCGATGAGCCGGGCGCGGGTTTCCCGCGCGAGATCGTTGAGCCCGAGGACGAAGCACGACAGGCGCGTGTCCACATCGTGCGCGGCGCTGGCGATCGCGTCCAGCCGGAGGGTCGCATGGGCGGTCTCGATCATCGCCCAGACCCGGATGGATTCCCGCGCCTTGTGCCGCCGCAGCCTGAGGCCCACGGCGGCCAGCGTCTCGGGCGAGGACACCTTGGGAATCAGGATCGCGTCGGGTCCGGCCGCGACCGCCGCCGCGAGATCCTCCTCGCCCCAAGGCGTTTCCAGCGCGTTGATGCGGATCACCACTTCTCGCGGCCCGAAGCCGCCCTCCGCGACGGCGGCGCAGACCTGCTCGCGGGCGCTTGCTTTCACATCCGGCGCGACCGCATCTTCGAGATCGAGAATCAGCACGTCCGCCGGCAAGGTCCTGGCCTTGTCGAGCGCGCGTGCGTTCGATCCTGGCATGTAGAGAGCGCTGCGGCGCGGGCGAATGTCGGTCATGAGGGTCTCCGGGCGGTGGCCCGACTTTAGCCGCCTCGGCATGCGCGGAAAACGGCAGAAGGCGGAGAGAATGTGGATCGCAGGGGTGGATGGCTGTCCGGCCGGGTGGATCGCGGTGCTGGCCCACCGGGACCGGCCCTCCGAGCCTGTCGTGCGGATCGTCGGGCATATCGCCGACCTTGTCGATGCCCCGGAGCGGCCGGCGGTGATCGCCGTCGACATGCCCATGGGTCTGCCCGACCGGATTCACGGCTCCGGACGCTCGCCCGAGCAGCTGATTCGCGGATTGCTCGGGGCCCGGCAATCTTCCGTCTTTGCCATCCCGTCGCGCCGTGCCGTCGAGGCGCGGGAATACCGGGTGGCCTGCGCGCTCGCCCTTGAGACCTCCGATCCGCCCCGCAAGGTGTCGAAACAGGGTTTCCATCTTTTTCCGAAGATTCGCGAGATCGATATCCTGCTGCGGCAGCGGCCCGAACTGGCCGGTCGCCTGTGGGAAGTTCACCCCGAGCTGGCTTTCTGGGCGATGAACGGCGATCGCGCGCTCACGGAACCGAAAAAGGTCAAGGGCACGCCCTATCCGCCGGGCCTCACCCTCCGGCGGGATCTCCTGGTGAAGGCGGGCCTGCCGCCGGACCTGGTGGCGGCGCGCCAGCCACGCGGGGCCGCGGCGGACGATCTGCTCGATGCCCTGGCGGGGTTGGCCGTGGCGCTCGACATCGCTAGAGGTGGAGGACGCTGCTTTCCCGATCCGCCCGAACGGGACGCCCATGGGCTTCCCGTTGCCATCTGGACCCTTTCATCTCAGGCTCCCATGTCCGAATCCGCCGCCCTGCCGATCACCCGCACCGCTATCGAACAGGCTCACGCCCGCATCGCTCCCCATGTCCGGCGCACGCCGGTCTGGTCCCTGCCCGGCGCCTTCGGCCATCAGGGACCGGTCAGCCTGAAGCTGGAATTCCTGCAGCATGCGGGCTCGTTCAAGTCGCGGGGCGCCTTCAACACCCTGTTGTCGAAACCGATTCCCGCCGCCGGAGTGGCCGCGGCGTCCGGAGGCAACCATGGGGCTGCCGTGGCCTACGCGGCCCGCCAGCTCGGGCTGAAAGCGCGCATCTTCGTCCCCGAAATATCGAGCCCCGCGAAGGTGGCGGTGATCCGCTCGCACGGTGCGGACGTGGTCATCGGCGGCGCCCGCTATGCGGACGCCCAGGCGGCCTGCGATGCCTATGTGGCGCAAACCGGAGCCTTGCGGGTCCACCCCTTCGATGCGGATACGACGATGGCCGGTCAGGGAACCGTCGGGCTGGAATGGGAACAGGATGGCCCTCCCCTCGACACGGTGCTGGTCGCCGTGGGCGGGGGCGGTCTCATCAGCGGCATCGCCAGCTGGTGGGCGGGCCGTGTGAAAGTGGTCGGCGTCGAGCCGGAGGGCTCGCGAGCCCTGCACGCGGCGCTCGAGGCCGGCCGCCCCGTCGACGTGGACGTCGATTCGGTCGCGGCCGATTCCCTGGGAGCCCGCAATACGGGGAATCTCGTCTACAGCATCTGCAGCCGGGCGGTGGATCACGTGGCGCTGGTGACGGACGCGGCCATCCGGGACGCCCAGGGGCTCCTCTGGCGCGACTGGCGTCTGGCGACCGAGCCCGGAGGCGCCGCGGCCCTCGCGGCCCTCGTCTCAGGCGCCTACAAGCCGCAACCGGGCGAGCGGATCGGCGTGCTCCTGTGCGGCGCGAATGTCGAGCTGACGAAGCTCGACGCGGTGGTGCAGCCGGTGGCCTGAAGCGCCTATTTCTTCGACTGAAAGGCCAGTTGCACCGCAAGGCCGCCGAGGACGGTTCCCATCAGCCAGCGCTGGGCCAGGACCCAGCCGGGATGACGCGCCAGGAACTTCGCGACGGAGCCGGCCGTCACGGCGATGAGGGCGTTGACCGAGACGCTGATCGCGATCTGCGTGGTTCCGAGCAACAGCAACTGTCCCAGCACGTTGCCCCGCGCCGGATCCACGAACTGGGGCAGCAGCGAGAGATAAAGCATCGCGGCTTTCGGATTCAGGAGATTGGTCACGAGCCCCATGGTGAAGAGCTTGCCGGCGCCGTCACGGGGAAGATCGCGAACCTGGAACGGCGATGTGCCACTCGGTTTCAACGCCTGCCATGCGAGATAAAGAAGATACGCCGCGCCCGTCAGGCGCAAGGCATCGTAGGCATAAGGCACGGCGAACACGAGGGACGTGATGCCGAGAGCGGCGCACAGCATGTAGAACAGAAATCCGAGGGCGACGCCGCCAAGCGAAATCAGGCCCGCCATGCGGCCCTGGCAGATCGATCGCGAGATCAGGTAGATCATGTTCGGGCCGGGGGTGAGCACCATGCCGAGCGCCACGAGGGCAAAGGCCAGAAGTGTTGTCGTGTCGACCATGATCGAATCCCCGCCGAGGCTGTACCAATGGCATGTCCCCCACGGAGGGAAAAGGGCGCCGGAGGTATAGGTGCCGCGCATTTCCTCATGTCAATATTGCCACCGGGAGCGGCTGGGACTAGGAAGCAGGCGCTTAAAAAGGGAGCTCGCCTGTGTTTCCGCAACGTTTGACCGATGGCTACCGCGCCTTTCTCGACGAACGCTTCTCTCACGAGAAAGGACGATATGAGGCTCTCGCCGAGCAGGGGCAATCGCCGGAGATCCTGATCATCGGTTGCTGCGACAGCCGGGTCTCGCCCGAAGTCATCTTCGACGCCAGTCCGGGCGAGCTCTTCGTGGTGCGCAACGTGGCCAATCTCGTGCCGCCCTACGAGACGGGCGGGGATTACCATGGCACTTCCGCCGCGCTCGAATTCGCCGTCCAGGCGCTGCGCGTGAAGCATATCGTGGTGCTCGGCCATGCACGGTGCGGCGGCATTCGGGCCTTCGCCGACGATACGGCACCTTTGTCGCCGGGCGATTTCATCGGCCGCTGGATGAACCTCATCGCCCCCGCCGGCGAGCGGGTCGGCCCGCGCGGCGAGACGGATTTCGCCGATTACCTGACCCGGCTCGAACTCGCGGCGATCGAGAACAGCCTCAACAATCTGATGACCTTCCCTTGCGTCCGCATCCTGGTGGAACGGGGCAAGCTGCAGCTCCATGGGGCATTTTTCGGCGTGGCGTCGGGCGTTCTCATGATCCGCGATCCGGAAACCGGAGAGTTCGTGCCGGCGGTGGACAAAATGCCCGGGCGCATATCGATGTTCAACGCACGCCGGGTGGACGCGCCCTGAGATCGCGGGGCCCGAAGCCGGCCATCTGCGTGCTCGACACCCCCGCCAAGGAGACCGGTATCTGGGACCGGTAACCTTGGCGGTTTATTCCTATACAGTTTAGTTGTTGACGGCCCTATGACATATAATAACATGTCATGACATTTTGGGGGCTGTCATGACGACTTTGTATATTTCCAATACCCGAACGAATTCCGTCCTTCTCGATCCGACTACCTTCTCCGATCTTCAGGTCACGGCGACCGGAACCCTGACCACCGTCAACGCAGCCGTCGAGGGGTATCCGGGCGCCACGGTGGCGGTCGACGGATCGATTTTCTCCCAGATGGACGCGATCAGCTTTGCCGGAATGGGCTGCGCCATCACGGTGGGGGCGACGGGCATCGTCCGTGGAAACAACAATGGCGTTTATCTGGGAGACGACGCGAATACCGTCATCAACAACGGCCAGATCTCCGGCTCGCTGAACATTCTCGGCACGGCCGCCGTCGTGCTGGACGGATCGGACAACTACATCTTCAACGCCGGGCTTTTCTCGGGCTATTACGGTATTCTCGGAACGGCGACCCAAGGGGACGGAAATCTCAATCACATCCTGAACGAAGGACGTATTCAGGCGACCGATACGGGAATTCTTCTCACCGCCATCAACGGCCTTGTTCCGTCGACGCGCGCGACGGTCGACAACCCCCTCGACTACGGTGTCTTCAACAGCGGAACCATCATCGCAGGCCTGACGGGCGTCGATATCCGTTTGGCCGGCAGCGTGACCAATACCGGCCTCATCAAGGCCAGCCTCGTCGGCATCACGTTCAACACGGGAGATACCTTCCTCAGGAATTCCGGCGAGATCATCGCCCAGACGGCGGTTTTCGGCTCCATCGATGGCGATACGCTCCTGAACAGCGGTCATCTTCAAGGCGCCATCCTGCTCAATGACGGCGCCGATCTCTACGACGGACGGGAAGGCACCGTCACCGACGCCATCAATCTCGGTGACGGCAACGACACCGCTTATGGCGGCGCCGGCGTCGAGACGTTGCTGGGCGGCGCTGGCCGCGATTCGCTTTTCGGTTACGGCGGAAGCGACGATCTCGATGGAGGAGACGGCGACGACGTGCTGGACGGCGGGACCGGGGCGGACCGCATGATCGGCGGATCCGGCGACGATACTTTCGTGGTCGACAACGCCGGCGACCTCGTCGTGGAAGCGGCGGGAGACATCGAGGGAATCGATACGGTCGAGGCTTCCATCTCCTATGCGCTCGGCGCGAATGTCGAGCACCTGACCCTCATCGGCGCCGCTCATATCAACGCAACCGGCAACGAGCTCGCCAACACGCTCACTGGGAATGACGGCGACAACGTTCTCGATGGCGGCGCGGAGGCCGATCAGATGGCCGGCGGCGCCGGCAACGACACCTATGTGGTCGACAACGCCGCCGATGTCGTTACGGAAAGATCCAACGAGGGCGTCGACACGGTGACGGCTTCCGTCGGCGTCGCCTTGGGCGCCCATGTGGAGAATCTCCTGCTCCTTGGCGCCGACGACATCGACGGCAGCGGCAATGACCTTGCGAACGTGATCACCGGCAATGCCGGAAACAACATCCTCGACGGCGGAACCGGCGCCGACCGGCTCGCGGGCGGCCTCGGCAACGATACCTACCTGGTGGATCACGCGGGCGACCGCGTGACGGAAGGAGCCGGGGAAGGAACCGACACGGTCAGATCGACCATCAGCTACGCGTTGGCCGACAACATCGAGCAACTGGTTCTCGTCGGAACCGGCAACCTCGACGGCATCGGGAATGGCTCGGCCAACACCATCACCGGCACGTCCGGCAACAACCTGCTGGACGGCGGCGCGGGTGCCGATCTTCTCACCGGCCGTGGGGGCGACGACACCTACATCGTCGACGATGCCGGGGACGTGGTGGCCGAACTCGCGGATGAAGGCTCCGACACGGTCCGCGCTTCGGTGTCCTATGGTCTTTCCCAAAATGTCGAGAACCTGATCCTCACCGGATCCGGCAATATCAACGGCAGCGGCAACGACGCGGCGAACGTGATCACCGGCAATGACGGGAACAACATCCTCGACGGCGGAGCGGAAGCCGACCACCTTGTCGGCGGGCTCGGCAACGACACCTATCTGGTCGACAATGCCGATGACATGGTCGTCGAGGCGGTGAACGAGGGGATCGACAGCGTCGTGTCCTCGGTCTCCTATTCCCTGAGGGCCAATGTGGAGAACCTGACCCTTAGCCAGAACAACAACATCGACGGGACCGGCAACAGCCTCGCCAACACCCTGACCGGCAACGCGGGACACAACGTTCTCGACGGCGGCGCAGGCGCCGACCTGCTGATCGGCGGACAAGGCAACGACACCTATGTGATCGACCAGGCGGGCGACACCGTTGTCGAGGCGAGCGACGAAGGGGACGATACGGTCAGAGCCTCGATCGGCTACAGCCTTGGGGCCAATCTCGAAAACCTCGTCCTGACGGGATCCGGCAGCATCGGCGGCACCGGGAACGATCTTGCCAACACCATCACCGGCAATATGGGCGACAACACGCTCGACGGCGGCGCGGGGGCGGACAACCTCGCGGGCGGACAGGGGAACGATACGTATCTCGTCGACAATGCCCAAGACACGGTCACCGAAGCGGCCGGCGAAGGCGTCGATACGGTTCGGGCCTCCATCACCTATGCTCTCGCAAATCATGTGGAACGCCTGATCCTCACTGGAGCGGCTCCCATCGACGGCACGGGCAATTCCCTCGACAACGTCCTTGTCGGAAACGATGGCGGCAACGTCCTCGACGGCGGCGCAGGCGCCGACGACCTGCGCGGCGGGCTCGGCAACGACACTTATCTGGTCGACAACGCCAAGGATCTCGTGAGCGAGGCGGCAGGCGAAGGCGTCGATACCGTTCGGGCGTCCGTCAGCTACACGCTGAGCGCCAATGTCGAGAACCTGGTTCTCTCCGGAGCCGGCAACATCAGCGGGATCGGCAACGAACTTGCCAACGATATCACCGGCAACGGCGGCGACAATGTCCTGGACGGCGGCGCGGGCGCGGACAGCCTCGCCGGCGGCGGCGGCAACGATACGTATATGGTCGACAACGCCAACGATCTGGTTCTGGAGGGAGCCGATCAGGGTGTGGATACGGTCAACGCCGCGATCTCCTATGCGCTGGGTCAGAATGTCGAGAACCTCACGCTCACGGGCAGCGGCGATCTGAGCGGGATCGGCAACGATCTTGCGAACACGATCACTGGAAACAACGGAAACAATGTCCTCCAGGGCAGCGGCGGCAACGACCTGATGGATGGCGGCGCGGGATCCGACAGGGCCGTGTATCTGGGCTCGAAAGCCGATTATGTCATTACCCGCAAGGCAGACGGCACCATCGAAATCCGGGATACCCAGGACGGGCGGGACGGAACCGACATTCTCAAGGGCATCGAAACCCTTCAATTCGTCGACGGAACGGTGACTCTCGCCTCCAACGCACCGTCTGCCCCGGTGGTTCAGGGATCGATCAACACGATCAACGAAAATGCGGCCTTCTACACCCCGGTCGCCAGCGTCCAATCGCCGAATGTTGCCGCGGCGTCGGTGGTCTATTCCCTGTCCACGAATCCCGGGGGCAAGTTCGCGATCGATCCCGCAAGCGGCATGATCGGCCTCGTGGGCGATATCGACTACGAAGCCTCGTCCACCGTCGACCCGGATCTCAAGACCGAGTTCAAGGACACGCCGCAGGAGCGCAAGTATTATCTCCTGGCGGTGACGGCCACCGACGCGACCACCAGCTGGTCGTCCACGCCGACGACGATCAAGGTCTACGTCAACAACGTGAACGAAGCGCCCACGGGACTGAGCTTCACGAACGGCACCACGAAGGCCACCATCGGCGAGAACGCTGCGGACGGCGCCGTGATCGGGGCCTTGCAGGCAGTGGATCCGGATGGCGACAGCCAGTTCGTCTATGCGTTCGACACCAGCGGCAACGGCGGCTCGAGCGGTGCCGGCAATGCGGGAGGCCGCTTCAAGATCGAGAACGGCCAGCTGAAGGTCGCGGCGCTCACGGACATTACGAAGCCGGAGACCTACACGGTCACGATCAAGGTGACCGACAAGAACGGCGGCCCTGGGGCCACCGCGACTTATAAGGACTTCCTGATCACCGTAAACCCGGCCACCGGCGGCAATGAGGAACCGGTCTTCGGTATCGAGGGCAATCCTGCAACACCGGCCACCGACACAGGTCCGGCCGTGAAACCGTTCATGGGCATCACGTTGTCGGACCAGGAAGACAACGATCTGACCCTTACGGTGTCGTTCACCAATGCGGAAGGCGTCCTCGACAATATCGGCTCTACCGCCACCGTGCAGGTCACGGACCCCGATCCCACCGCCACGACGCGCACCATCACCCTGAAGGGCAAGGCCGGGGACCTTCAAACCTTCCTCGACAACATCACCTTCGATCCGGCCAACAGCACGGCCAATTCCGGGCAGGTGACGACGCAGTTCTCCTTTACCCTGAAGGACGACAGCCACGAAGCGAGCAATCACCTCAATGCCGTTCGGGTGGTCACCACCATCGTGGACAAGTCGGAGAATGCCGCGCCGGTGATCGGCAATGCGGGCAGCGCCGCCGATCCGATCGTCAAGGAGATCCTGGATACGCAGACCACGAAGCCGTTCGACGGCGTGACGGTGACGGATGCCGACAGCACCACGGTCACCGCCACCATTGCGCTTGACGTCGACTCGAAGGGCGCCTTCCTGGCCTCCAGCCTGAACGGGTTCGCGTACAATGCCCAGACCCACACCTATTCCATGACGGGTACGGCGGAAACCGTCCAGAACGCCCTCCAAGGATTGGTGTTCGATCCTCGCGATCGCGCCACCAGCGCTGTCGGCGACAAGGAGACCACATCGTTCACCCTCACGATCGCCGATGGCGAGGGCGGGCAGGCGACCAGCAACTTCATCAAGGTCGAGGCAGCCGCTGCCAATCGCGGCCCTTCGGACATCACCCTCACAGGGGGCCTGGCCGCCGCGGAATATGCCGCAACGGGCACCCTGGTGGGCACCCTCGGCAATTCCGATCCGAATACGGGCGATCAGCACACCTATACCCTGACCGACAGCGCCGGCGGGCGTTTCAAGATCGTGGGCAATCAGCTTCTGGTCGACAACGGCTTCAAGCTCGACTTCGAGCAGGCCACCGCGCATGCGGTCACGGTTCACGTGAGCGATGCATCCGGTGCTTCCTATGACAAGAGCTTTACCGTCAGGGTCGACGATGTGGCCCGGGAGCTGACGGCGGGTAGCCCGGGAGACGACGTTTTCAAGGCCGGAAAATACAACGACGTCCTCGGGGGCGGTTTCGGCAACGATGTGCTGTGGGGTGGCGCGGGCAAGGACACGCTCACCGGCGGCAAAGGCAAGGATGTGTTCGTGTTCAACACCAAGCTGAACAAGAAGACCAACCTCGACAAGATCAAAGACTTCAACGTGAAGGACGACACGATCTGGCTCGACAACGCCATCTTCAAGAAGCTCGGCAAGGGCAGCGAGCTGAAGCCGGGCAAGCTCAACAAGGCGTTCTTCAGCATCGGCGATCACGCCAAGGACAAGAACGACTATCTGATCTACGACAACAAGAAGGGCGTGCTCTTCTATGATGCCGACGGCTCGGGCGCCGGCAAGGCGATGGAGATCGCCACCCTCTCCAAGAAGCTCAAGATGACCTACAAGGACTTCTTCGTCATCTAAATCGGCAAAATAAAGGGCGGGGTTCAACCCCGCCCTTGTTGTTTCAGGCCGCCTTCTTCTTCGACGGCAGGAGATTGCGGTTGGCCATAGCTTCCGCGATCTGAATCGCGTTGAGGGCCGCGCCCTTGCGCAGATTGTCGGACACGCACCAGAACGAGAGGCCGTTCTCGACCGTGATGTCCTCGCGGATGCGCGAAATGTAGGTCGCGTCCTCGCCGGCTGCCTCGTGGGGGGTGATGTAGCCGCCGGGTTCGCGCTTATCGATCACCACGACGCCGGGAGCGGAGCGGAGGATGTCGCGTGCCTCATCGGCCGTGATCGGCTTCTCGAACTCCACGTTCACGGCTTCCGAGTGGCTGATGAACACCGGAACACGCACGCAGGTGGCGGTGAGCTTGATCTTGGGATCGAGGATCTTCTTGGTCTCCACCATCATCTTCCACTCTTCCTTCGTGAACCCGTCCTCCATGAACACATCGATATGGGGGATCACGTTGAAGGCGATGCGCTTGGGAAACTTCTTTTCCTGCACGTCCTGGAGGGAATAGAGAGCCTTGGTCTGGCGATCGAGCTCGTCGATGCCGTCCTTGCCGGCGCCCGAGACCGACTGATAGGTCGCAACGACCACCCGCTTGATCGTGGCGTGATCGTGGAGCGGCTTGAGCGCCACGACGAGCTGCGCCGTCGAACAATTCGGATTGGCGATGATGTTCTTCTTCATCTCACGCACCGCTTCGGCGTTCACCTCCGGAACCACCAGCGGCACGTCGGCGTCGTAGCGCCAGGCGGAGGAGTTATCGATCACGACGGCGCCTTGCGCGGCGATCTTCGGCGACCATTCCTTGGAGACATCACCGCCGGCCGACATGAGGCAGAGATCCACATCGGAGAAGTCATAGGTGTCCAGGGCCTTGGTCTTCAGCGTCTTGTCGCCGTAGGACACCTCCGTTCCCTGGCTGCGGCGCGAGGCCAGCGCCACCACCTCATCGGCCTGAAAGGCCCGTTCGGCGAGAATGTTCAGCATCTCGCGGCCCACATTACCCGTCGCGCCGACGACAGCGACCTTGTATCCCATTGGACTTCTCCTGTTTTCGCTCTCCCCGGAGATTGTAACAACCCTTGTCGGGTATCGCCTCTCGCCCCGACGGGAGAGAGGACCGGGGACGACGAGGCTTAGGCGGCCGTCGTTTTCACGGCCGTCGTGACGGTTTTCGTTTTGCTCGTCGTTGTGAGCAGCGTCATAGCCATCGTCCATCGCAAGGCCCGAGCACCGGGCCGAAGATCCTTTCAGCAACACATCAAAGGCGAAGCCGCGTCAAGTCATTCTTGCGACGAGGGCGCCGAACCGTTCGGTTCGAGAAAGAAACGGTAGAAGACCTTGTCCTGTTTCACGCCGCCGAGCGCTTCGTAGAATTTTTGGGCCTCCACATTGCCCCGATCCGTCGTGAGATCGATCCGGGTGATCTGCCGCGCTCGGGCGTATTCGGCGAGCCACGCCATCAGGGCGGTTCCGACGGAGCGGCCCCGCGCCTCCTTCGCCACATAAAGCTCCTTCAGGAACAACAGGCCGCCGAGATTGAAGCCCGGCCGCAGCAGGGCAAAGCAGGCGAGGCCCACGGGGTTCCCTTCGTCGAAGGCGAGAGCATAGCGGGTGCCTTCCTGTTCCTCCATGGACGTTTGCACCGTGGCCTGGGTCTCGGCCGGATCGGAGCAGGCGTTGTCGGAGGCATAGTGCCGTTCGAGGGATCGGATGAGCGCTGCGATGATGGGCGCATCGTCGATTTCGGCAGTGCGCACGGTGATCGGGGACGGTGGAAAGGCTGTCGACATGGGCGGAATGGTAACCTTCGATTCACGATGCTGAACGAAAGCTTTCGAATAGGCGAGAACGCTACGGTAGAACAGTCGCTTAAGGATGGCCATCATCTGCGACGGGAGCATCATGCCGAGGGCGATCGACGCCGATTGGGACGAGGACGAGCTGGCGGACGAGCAGCCGCTGCGCGGTGCCCGTTCGCGTCTCCCGTGGCTCCGGATGGGCATCCTGTCCGGGCTGACCGTGGCGGTGCTCGTCCATTTCGCGCGGCAGGCCGAACCGCCGGGCCGCTCCCCGGCAGAGCCGAAGGATGTCCCGGTCTCCACCCTCATCGCCCCGCCGCCGTCCTGGCAGGCCCTGCCGCAGGCCAATGCCGCCTACGGCGTCGAAAAAGCCTTTGCGCCGGCCACCTTCACGGTCCGGCAGCATTCCTCGGGCGCGCGTGAAGAAACCTTGATGTTCGGCCGGTTCGGCGATCCCCGGCATGCCCGCATCAGCCTGGTGGAGGGTCCGGTCGAAGAGCAGAGGCGCAGTTTCTTCGTCGATCTGGTTCGCAAGGCCGCCGAGGCCGGGCTGTCCGTGACCCGCAATACGCAAAGTCAGCTCATCGCGACCAAGTTCGGCTCCGTCGAAATCGCCGAGGTGACCCTGGCCGGCGTCGGTGAACAGACGTGTCAGGCCTTCCGGTTTGCGGATTCCGAGACCGCCTTCGGTTTTCAAGGCTGGCTTTGCGGATCCGAGGCCCAGAATGTCGATGCGACGCAGGCCGCCTGCTTCATCGACCGGATCGCCCTCGCGGGGACCGACAGTCTCGTTCTCAAGGCCTTTTTCGCCCGGGCCGAGCGCAAGCGGACGGATGCGTGCGGACCGGCTGCCCGCACGGCGGCCGTTGCGGCTAAATCTCCCGGCCGACCGTAATCGCAACCCGGTGAACGGCGTTGCAGCCATAGCCGTTGGGGTTCCAGTTCTCTGCGACGAGGGGCTGTGTCCGCCCTGAGGAATCCGTGGCCCGCGCCCAGATCTCATAGGTGCCCTCGCCCGGGAGCGGGAGGGACGCGGACCAGCGCGCCCAGTCGTAACGGTTGCGCAAGGGCTCGAGGGCGGCATCGCTCCAGGTCGCCCCCCGGTCGATGGAGATTTGCACCCGCATCACCGCATCGTCGCCCGCCCAGGCGGCGCCGCGGATGGCGATATCCCGGGTGCCGGCCGCATAGGCCGTCCCGTCGGCCGGTGCCGTGACGATGCTGCGCACGGGCATCGATTCCAGGATGCGCAGGGCGACGCCCTCCCCGTTCGACCCGGGCGGAATCGGATCGACCGGCACCCGGTACGACAGCCCCGTCATGCCCGGGCCGTCATGTTCCCGATCGCGGATCCAGATCCGCGTCAGCCATTTCTGGCTCAGCGAGCCCGGCCAGCCCGGCACCACGAGGCGCAAGGGACCTCCATGCAGAAAGGGCAGTGGCGCGCCGTTCATGGCAAAGGCCAGAAGGGTATGCTCTTCGAGGGCTTTGTCGATCCGCATGCCGCGGGAGATGGACGGCGCATCGTAACGGCCGGACTTGTCCGGATCAGCCCCATAATGGGCGGTGTACACGGCGGAAGTCTTGAGACCGGCCGCCCGCAGCACGTCCGCCAGGGACACGCCGGTCCATTCGGCGCAGCCGACGCCGCCGTTCGTCCAGGGATTTCCCTCCGCGGCAGGCGAGAAGAACGAGCGTCCGTTGCCGCCGCATTCCAGCACCATGCGGTAGGTCTTTTGGACAAACCGGCTTTTCAGCTCGGCCACGGTCAGACGCAGCGGGGCCTCGACCTCGCCATCGATGACGAGCATCCATTCATCGGGACGCTCCGCCCTGGGCGGCAGGAGACCATTGTTTCTGACGAAGAAACGCGAGACCGGCGTCGTCGCGTCGTCCAGGCCCTCCTCCGGCGTTTCGGCCACAAGAGGAACATGGCCGAGAAGGGAAAGGGAATCCTTCCCTCGCAGTTCAGGAATGTCGTCGCGCCGATCCAATAGACTTCCTTTCCTTCACATTCCTCGCATGCCCCATCGGAGAGCGGAACAATTTAAGCGACGGCGCTATATTTCCAAGGGTTCGCCATTGGGGTTCGCCATTGGCGGGACCCACCGCGTGTTTCCGAGCAGGCGCCAGGTTGAGCACGATGGCGCGCCCTTGATCGATGGTTATGCTGGAGGCTTCAGATGCGCCGTTTCGTTACGATCAGCCTGGCATCCCTGGCTGCAATCACCGCCTTTTCCGTCACCGCCGAAGCCCAGAATCGGAATCGGCCTCTCACCTTCCGGGTCGCGCCACGCAGCTTCCTGGATCCCGGCAACGTGGTGGCTCCGAATTCGATCAGCCCAGGGGCGAGCGGCTACGGCCAGGCTCAGTCGTATATTCTCAGCCCGCCCTATGGACAGAGCGAGCGCTTCAGCGGCGGCGGGCGCCTGCCTGATCCGATCACCAACGGCCCGTTCGTCGGCTCGCGCAACCCGTTCGGGCCGCTCGATTTCAACCCGAACGTCGAATCGACGGGCTCGATCCGCTGAACGCGTCGCGAAACCCATGGGCCGACCGGAGTCGCCCCATGGGTGTTCTTCGTCTCAGGACAGCGCGCTCAGCTCCTTGACGATCGCGTCGCCCACATCCTGGGTGCCCACCGCATTGGCTCCCGGCGCGGCGATGTCCTTGGTGCGCGTGCCGGAGGCGAGCACGTTGGCGATCGCCTTTTCGAGCAGATCCGCGGCTTCGACGAGCCCGAAGGAATAGCGCAGAGCCATGCCGAACGAGCCGATCATGGCGATGGGATTCGCAAGTCCCTTGCCGGCGATGTCCGGCGCGGAGCCGTGAACCGGCTCATAGAGCGCCTTGCGGGTGCCGGATTTCGGATCCTCCGCGCCGAGGGAGGCCGAAGGAAGCATGCCCAGGGAGCCGGTCAGCATCGCGGCGATATCGGACAGGATGTCGCCGAAAAGGTTGTCGGTGACGATCACGTCGAACTGCTTGGGGTTGCGCACGAGCTGCATGGCGCAGTTGTCGGCCAGCACGTGCTCGAGCTGCAGGTCGGAGCCCTCGGCCTTGTGGAGCCGGGACACGATCTGGCGCCAGAGCACGCCCGACTTCATGACGTTGCTCTTCTCGGCGGACGAGACCTTGTTGCGGCGCTTGCGGGCGAGATCGAAGGCGACCCGCGTGATGCGCTCGATTTCGGCAGTGGTGTAGAGCTGCGTATCGACGGCGCGCTGCGAGCCGTCTTCCAGGGTGACGATTTCCTTGGGCTCTCCGAAATAAACGCCGCCGGTCAGCTCGCGGACGATCATGATGTCGAGGCCCTCGACCACCTCGCGCTTGAGCGAGGACGCATCGGCGAGCGCCGGATAGCAGATTGCCGGGCGGAGATTGGCGAAGAGCCCCAGATCCTTGCGCAGACGCAGGAGACCGGCCTCGGGCCTCACCGCATAGGGAACGCCGTCCCATTTCGGCCCGCCGACCGCGCCGAAGAGCACCGCATCCGCGTCTTGCGCGCGGACCATCGCGGCCTCCGAGATCGCAGCGCCGTGGGCATCATAGGCGGAGCCGCCGACGAGATCCGTTTCGGTCTCGAAACCGACGCCGTTCTTGGCGAACCAGCCCACGATCTTCTCGACCTCGCGCATGACTTCCGGACCGATGCCGTCGCCGGGGAGAAGGAGGAGCTTGTGCGTTGCCATGAGAAAATCCTGATCCGATGGCGTGTCGTCATGACCGGATCCGGTCATCCACCCTGTTCACGCCGTTTCAAAGGGGCGTGGATTCGCAAGCGAGGCTCGAGAATGACGGTCAGGGGTTTAGGCTTGCCGGCCTCGGTTTGGCAAGCATCCGCGTATCCTTCGTTAGACGAAGCTAGCGCAGGGACGGACACTGGGCCCGGAAGCGCGCCAGCGCGTCGCGGTTGCGTCGATTGAGGGGAACGGACAGGAATTTGTCGGCAACCTCGACATCGAGGCGCGTCCCTCGCGTCAAAAGTCGGACGAGGCCGGCCGAACGGGAAAGCTTCCCCATGGCCCGCATGTCGCCCGAGCGCTTGTCATGGACGATCCTGGCGGCGACAACCGCCCGCCCGCCCGGGCTTTCCAGGGTGATGGCCGTAGGATCCCCGGCCTTGAACCCTTTGATGGCCACCTCGGGGGATACGGAAATGTCGCCCGACGCGCGGTCGCAGGTGAAGCGCAGGCTGCCGGCATCGTCACCGGTCGCCGTCAAGATGAGGGTCGCGGCTCCCTGGTCGGCTCGCCGTGGCGCAGACCGTCGCTCGAGAGGCAAGTCCGCAGCCTGGGCCGCGCCCGCGACGGTCAGAGCGACCAGTACACCTGCACTGACACGGCGCATCGCTTCCCTCACTCTTCGACCCTTGAACCCACGCGGCCCCTATGGAACGCTACGGCGTAGCGTAACACTCACGTAAGGGAATGGAAGCTGCGCTTTGACGAATCGTTACGCTGGTTTGCGCGTAAAGGCCAGAGCGATGCCAAAGCCGATCATCATCGACCCGGACAGGCGGTTGAACCATGCCAGGGCCTTGCCCGTGCGAGCGAGGGAACCCAGGCGGCGCCCCAGCACGGCGTAGAGAAAGACCGCGACGATCTCGAGAACGAGGAACGTGAGGCCCATCACCGTAAAGCTCGCCGCATAAGCATGCAGGTCGAGAAACTGCGGAAAGAACGCCGTGAAGATCAGGATCGCCTTGGGATTGCCGAGGGCGGTCCAGAATTCCTGGGCCATGAGCGACGCAAGTGCGCGGCGTGGGAATGCGTCGGTCGTCTCCGCCGTTCCGCCCGCCGAGCGGAGCACCTTGATCCCGAGCCAGACGAGATAAGCCGCTCCCGTCCATTTGACGACAGAAAAGGCCGTCTCCGAGGCGGCCAGGAGGGCTCCGAGTCCGAAGGCCGTGAGGCCGATCATCAGCGCGAAGGCCGCCAACCGGCCGAAAGCCGCAACCGTCGCGACCCGCACGCCGCGACGCATCCCGTAGGTCAGGGACAGGAGGTTGTTCGGCCCGAAGGCGAGGTTCAGGGCGAAGCAGGCCGGAACGAAGAGCAGGAACGTGTTCCAGGCCATGGCAAAACCTATCCGCGCAAGGCCTGAAGAACCTTGCCGCCGGGGCGGCCACGCTGCTCGAGGCCGATCTGGCGCTCCACATCCTTGATGGCGTCGCGGGTCTTCTGGCCGATCTTGCCGTCCGGCTCCCCGACATCGTAGCCGCGGGCGGTCAGGAGCCGTTGCAGCTCACGCCGTTGGGCCCGGGACAGGGGCGGATCGTCCGTGGGCCATGCGGTGCGGATGCCCGGCTGACCCTTGAGCCGGTCGCCCAGGAGAGCGATGGCGAGCCCGTAGGATTCCGCGGCGTTGTAGGAATACACCGCGTCGAAATTCTTGGTCACGATGAAGGCCGGACCGTTCGCCCCGGCCGGGATGATCACGCCCGCCGCATAGCTGCCGGAAAGCGGGCGGCCGTCCACATGGGTCACGCCCATGTTGGCCCAGGCGGAGAGCGGGCGCTTGTTCTTGCGGCCGGCGAGCCCGGCATTGAACCCGGCCGGAAGGCGGACCTCGTAACCCCAGGGCAGACCGCTCGACCAGCCGGCCTTCTTGAGGAAATTCGCCGTGGACGCGACCGCATCGGGCACCGACATCATGATGTCGCGGTGACCGTCGCCGTCGCCGTCGACCGCCAGCCTCTGGAAGGTGGAGGGCATGAACTGGGTATGGCCGAAGGCCCCGGCCCAGGAACCGCGCAGGTTCGCCGGATCGATATCGCCGTCCTGGACGATCTTCAGGGTCGCCATCAGCTCGCCGGTGAAATATTCGCGGCGGCGCGGCGCATAGCAGGCCAGGGTCGCGAGAGACTGCACCAGGGGGCGCCCGCCGATATCCTTGCCGAAATTGGATTCCACGCCCCAGACGCCGGCGATCACGTGACGGTCGACCCCGTAGCGCGCCTCGGCGGCGGCCAGCGCCTGGCCCCACTGGCGCATGGCGGCCTTGCCGTCCTGCACCCGCTCATCGTCCACGAGCGCCGCGAGATAATCCCAGATCGGCGTCTTGAACTCGGGCTGGTTGTCCATCAGCGCCAGGATGCTCAGATCAGGCTCGACGCCGCTGACCGCCCTGTCGAAGGCTTGCGAGGAAATGCCCTTGGCGGAAGCTTGGCCGCGCAGGGACGACAGACACGAACGGAAATCTCCCTGGGCCATGGCCGGCGTCGCGACGGCGAGTCCAAGGAGCGCGAGAATCGTAGGGGCTGAAATACGAGTCATGCCCCCCAATGTGCGGGCAATTTGGTTAATATTTGACAACCGGCGGGATTGCGCCCGCCGGATGCTTCGCCATGTCCGTAAGGACGACGGTGATGGCTCAGGCCCAGGCGCGCTCGGCCAGCTTCTTCTCGAACGTATCGATGGTGCCGGCCTTTTCCATCGTCAGGCCGATGCCGTCGAGGCCGTTGAGCAGGCAATGCTTCCGGAAGGGATCGATGTCGAACGTGACCGCTCCCCCGTCGGGACCCCGGATTTCCTGCTTCTCGAGATCGACCGTCAAGGTCGCATTGGCGCCGCGTTCCGCATCGTCGAACAGCTTCTCCAGGTCCTCCGGGCTCACGACGATCGGCAGAATCCCGTTCTGGAAGCAGTTGTTGTAGAAGATATCCGCGAAGCTCGTGGAGATCACGCAGCGGATGCCGAAATCGAGTAGCGCCCAGGGGGCGTGCTCCCGGGACGAGCCGCAGCCGAAATTGTCGCCCGCCACGAGGATCTGCGCCTTGCGGTAAGCCGGCTGGTTGAGGACGAAATCCGGGTTCTCCGTACCGTCTTCGCGATAGCGCATTTCGGAGAAGAGACCCGTTCCAAGCCCCGTGCGCTTGATCGTCTTCAGGTACTGCTTGGGAATGATCATGTCCGTATCGACATTGATGATCCGCAGCGGTGCCGCGACGCTTTCCAGCACAGTAAACTTATCCATGGTCCATTCCGTCCTTGAGCGGCAGCGGGCCTGCCGGAGAAGCGTCATATCAAAGGCGCCGCCACAGGACTAGGCCCATCACGGTCGCGGCCCCCTTGCGATCGGCGCAGGGACCGCAGCCGACGGACCCGTTCGCCGGAGTGTCGCGTCGCGCCCGTGGATCGACACGCGCGAGATGGAGGACAACGCCGACAACAACCGCCGCGCGCCAAAGTTTTCGATTCGAAGACGACAATACTTTGAATTTCGAAGCAATTCGTGACGTCTTTATATCTAAATAATAATTCTCCAATTTATTAATTAATACTTGTCGGGAAGATATCGAATTCTTAGTACGTCTGCTCTCAACGCGCAGCAGAAGGGTGTCATGCCATGGCGGAGACGATGGTTTCAGGTCGGCCGAGCGAACAGGAAAAGCTGGCCCGCAAGCCCGCCCCAAAGCCCTTGCGCGTCGCGATTCTCTGGAAGACGCCGTCCCTGGGTCTTTATTCCAACGCACCCTTCGATGAACTCTACAGCGGCATCGGGCACAACAACGGAAATCTTGCCTTCGTGTACGCGGTGGCCAGCCAGATCACCAATCCGGTCAAGTTCTATCCCTGGGGCGTATCCGCGAAAACGCTGCAGGACAACGCGGATCTGGTCGTCATTCCGTGTGCGAACCAGCTCGGCCGCCACACCGATTACGGCCGCATGGCGTCCAATCTCGAAGAGGCCGGCCTTCCCATCGTGGCCATCGGCCTCGGCGCGCAGGCCGACAGCTACGATCACGACATCGAGCTCAACGCGGGCACGCTGCGCTGGGCGCAGGTCATTGCCGCGTCGAACCCGTCTTCCGCGTCGGCCAACATTTATACGCGCGGCGCCTATACGACCTCACAGCTGGACAAGCTGGGTCTCAAAGGATCGCTTCCCGGCGGCTGCCCGTCCTATTTCATCAACCGGGAGCCCGGACTGGGGCGCAAGATCGGCGCGCGCTGGAAACAGACCGAATGGCCCCGGTCCATCTCGGTGACGGCAGGCCACCAATCCTGGCTCAAGACCCGGGACATCGAGCACCAGCTCATCGGGCTGATGTTGGATCCGGCCGCTCCCGGCCAGTATGTCGTCCAGTCCATGGGCGAGATGATCAAGGCATCGCGCGGGCTCTTCGACGGGATCGAGCCCCATACCCTCAAGGCCATCCAGGATCATACCGTTCCGCACTATTCCCTCGATGAGTTCAAGGCCTGGTGTCGCAACTACATGCGCTCCTACTATGATGTCCCGGCCTGGATGGACAGCTTGCGCCGCCACGATCTGACGATCGGCTGCCGGTATCACGGAGTGGCTCTCGCCCTTCAGGCGGAAGGGATGGGTCTGACGGTCACCATCGACTCCCGCACCCGCGAGCTTTGCGAAAATACCGGTGTGCCGCACGTGCAGGCCGGCGACCTTGTGGCGCCGCTCACGCGGGCTCGTCTCAAGAAGCTCGTGACATTCGACCCCGAGGCTTACGACAGGCATCGTGCGCAAGCGGCCGGACGCTACCGGGACTTTCTCGTCGCCAACCGCCTTCAACCGGCAGCTTTTCTGGAGCAGATCGCGAAAGGCGCATAAGGGTCGGCGCAGGTCACGGCACGATGCCGGCGAGCGCTACTCCGCTGCCGCCTCGATGGCCTCCATGTCCTCGTCGGACAGGCCGAAATGATGGCCGATCTCGTGGACCAGCACGTGGGTGACGATGTCGCCCAGGGTTTCCTCGTGCTCGGCCCAGTAATCGAGGATCGGACGGCGATACAGCCACACCATGTTGGGAAACTGCCCCGTCTCCAGAACGGCGCTTCCTTGCGCGAGACCGACGCCGCGGAAAAGGCCCAGAAGATCGAACGGGCTTTCGCAGCCCATGTCGCGCAAGGTGTCGTCGTCGGGAAAATCGTCGATGCGGATCACCACGCCGTCGCATAAACGGCGGAACGCCTCCGGCAGGCGGGCGAACGCCTCGTGCGCCAGAGCTTCGAAATCCGCGACGGACGGGGCCTGCAGGGAAGCGAGCGGGTTCATCGTGAGGACCGTCAGACCAGCTTGAGCTGCACGGCCAGCCAATAGGTGAGGACGATCACGCCGATCACGGAAAGCGTGCGCCCGATACGACGTCCCCACAGCTCGATGGGGTCGGTTCCGCCTCCCTCGGCCTCCCCGATGGCGTCGCGGCCGGTAAAATGATCCGTCATGCGCCGGAGAGAGGACGAACCGAAGGTCTCCGAATCGCGCTGCACCCGGTCGAGAATATCCCGGGATTCCTCGTCCTTCTTGCCCATCATCTGCTCCTGTGGAAGCCCGCCGAACGGCGGAAGCCGCGAAACCCAAAGATTCCTAAAGGGAACGTGTTGTCCAGCTTCACGTTGATCCGACCAGGTATCGTTTAGCAGAGATGAGGTTCTAATGCGTCACTTTCTCGGAATCCTGGCGACAGCCGGGCTGGTGGTTTTCGGCTCCGGCGTTGCGTCGGCACAAGGCCTGGACGTGCGGGTCGGCGTCGGCGACCGGGGCCCCGGCATGAGGGTCGTGCGGGATGAGTATCGCCCCGCCCACCGCCATCATGTCATCGAGCGCCGCGTGATCGAGCGTCCGGCTCGTTCGCGCACGGTGTGCCGCACGGTCGTGCGCGAACACGTCCGCCCGAGCGGCGTCGTGGTGCGCCGTCCGACGGAAGTGTGCCGCCAGGTGGTCGGTAGCCGCCGGGTCTATGTGGACTGAGAACCCGGTATTCCAAACGAAAAGCGGCGGCCTCAAAGGCCGCCGCTTTTTCATGAAACTCACCGACCGTGTCAGGCCCAGGTGCGGATATCCACAAACCGTCCTGCGATCGCCGCCGCTGCCGCCATGGCGGGCGACACGAGATGCGTCCGCCCCTTGAAGCCCTGGCGGCCCTCGAAGTTACGGTTCGACGTGGAAGCGCAGCGCTCCTGGGGAGCGAGGCGGTCCGCATTCATGGCCAGGCACATGGAGCAGCCGGGCTCGCGCCAATCAAAGCCCGCAGCCTTGAAGATCCGGTCGAGCCCTTCGGCCTCCGCCTGCATCTTCACGATGCCGGAGCCGGGAACGATCATGGCATTGACGCTCTCGGCGACGCGCTTTCCTTCCACGACCTTGGCGACAGCCCGCAGATCCTCGATGCGGCCGTTCGTGCAGGAGCCGATGAAGACCCGGTCGAGGGTGATGTCGGTGATCTTCTGGCCTGGCTTCAGACCCATGTAGTCGAGAGCCCGCCACTTGGAGAGGCGCTTGTTCTCATCCTGGATCTCGTCGGGGTCCGGCACCGCGCCCGTGACGGAAATCACATCCTCCGGGCTCGTGCCCCAGGTGACGATCGGCGGGAGGCTGGCGGCGTCGAGCCGGATCTCCGTATCGAAGAACGCTCCCTCGTCCGACCGCAGGGTGTCCCAGTAGCGCACGGCCGCGTCCCAAGCCTCGCCCTTCGGCGTCTTGGGGCGATCCTTCAGATACGCATAGGTCTTCTCGTCCGGCGCCACCATGCCGGCGCGGGCGCCGCCTTCGATGGACATGTTGCAGACCGTCATCCGGCCTTCCATGGACAGAGCCCGGATCGCCTCGCCGGCGTATTCGATCACGTGACCGGTGCCGCCCGCGGTGCCGATCTCGCCGATGATCGCCAGGACGATGTCCTTTGCGGTGACGCCGGCGGGCAGCTGCCCGTCCACGGTCACGCGCATGTTCTTGGCCTTCCTCTGGATCAGGGTCTGGGTGGCGAGCACGTGCTCCACCTCCGAGGTCCCGATGCCATGGGCAAGGGCCCCGAAGGCCCCGTGGGTCGAGGTGTGGCTGTCGCCGCACACGATCGTCATGCCGGGCAAGGTGAAGCCCTGCTCCGGACCGACCACGTGCACGATGCCCTGACGGGCGTCGCGCTCGTCGTAGTACTCGACGCCGAATTCCCTGGCGTTGTGAGCGAGGGTTTCCACCTGCATGGCGGATTCAGGATCGTCGATGCCCTTGGAGCGATCCGTGGTCGGCACGTTGTGGTCCACCACCGCCAAGGTCTTGGTGGGCTGACGGACCTTGCGGCCGGCCATGCGCAGCCCTTCGAAAGCCTGCGGGCTGGTCACCTCGTGAACGAGGTGGCGATCAATGTAGAGAAGGCACGTCCCATCATCCTGCCGGTCGACGACATGGTCGTCGAAGATCTTGTCATAGAGGGTGCGGGGGTCAGCCATGGTTCTCGATCCACGAAACAACGAAATGCGGTTTGGGTGTTTAGCCGGTCTCACCGATGACGGGAAGGCGTCCTAGGAGCGCACGGCCTTGAAATCAATGCATAGCCGGGAAGCTGCGGCGCGCAACAAAATTTTTCGTGCCTCAGGTTGTCCGGCAGGCTCAATGCAAAAAAGCGCGGCCTCGCAGCCGCGCCTTTCATCTGCCGCTTGCGCGAAAAAAGCCTTACTCGGCGGCGGCCGGTGCGGCGGCGCCCTTGTCCTGCCGGTCGGTGCGCTCGGCGATACGAGCCGACTTACCGCGACGGTCGCGCAGGTAGTACAGCTTGGCGCGGCGAACGGCGCCACGGCGCACGACCTTGATGGAATCGATCATCGGCGAGTAGATCGGGAAGACGCGCTCGACGCCCTCGCCGTAGGAAATCTTGCGGACGGTGAAGCTCTCGTGAAGGCCGCCACCGGAACGAGCGATGCAGACGCCCTCGTAGGCCTGAACGCGGGTACGCTCGCCTTCCTTCACCTTGACGTTGACGATCACGGTATCGCCGGGCTGGAAATCGGGAATGGTCTTGCCGAGCTTGGCGATCTGCTCTTGCTCGAGCTGCTGGATGAGGTTCATGATCTTAACTCCTGCCGTTACGAGGTCTCGAGAAACCCGAGCTCGTGGGATTTCGGCGTCCTGTTTTAAGTTGAGGCGGGCCCTATACAGGAATTTCCTGCCTGTGTCGAGACGGTGTGACGTTCACAGCGGCGGCAGCCGGCGCTTGACCGGGGTCGATTTGACGATCGACGTGCTGGTCTGTGCCCGCTGGGCGATCTTGTCGAGGATCGGATCGAGCTCGTCGATGCTGCGCAGGGCGTAGCGGGCGATATAGCAATCGTCCCCCGTGACCTTGTCGCACTCGATGACCTCCGGGCTTTCGACCAGGAGCTTCTCGACCAGATGCAGCTGCCCCGGCAAGGGGCCTGACTCGGACGATGGCCGTGAGCGTATAGCCCAGGGCTCGGGTGTCCAGATCGACCCGGTAGCCGCTGATCAGGCCGCCCTCCTCCAGCCGACGCAGCCGCTCGCCGACGCTTGGCGCCGAAAGACCGACCCTTCGGGCGAGATCCGCCAGCGACAGGCGCGCATTCTCCGTCAGGGCCTCGACCAGAGCACGGTCGGTGTCGTCGAGTGACGGACTTTCATTTCGAAGTTTCTTGACGCCATTCGCCATGTCTTCACGTCCACAAACTGCGCTTCTGCCTTTTGTTGCGAGGGTACGCCGCCCCACCGGCCTCGTAAAGTGTGAACCGCCATGAAGCAGGAGGGTCCCATGAGCGGAAGAGCAGCGCGCGGCGGCTGGCTGGAGATGGTCGGCGCGATGGCCATGTCGGGCACCATCGGCTACTTCGTGATCGAGTCCGGCCAATCGATCTGGAACGTCGTGTTCTTCCGGTGCCTGTTCGGCGCCTTGAGCTTGTCGGCCTATTGCGGCTGGCGCGGTCTTCTGGTGCCTTGGCGCTTCACCCGGACCACGTTTCTCCTGTCGCTCCTCGGGGGCGCGGCGATCGTCCTCAACTGGGTTCTGCTGTTCTCCGCCTATCGGCTGACTTCGATCTCGATCGCCACCGCGGTCTACAACATGCAGCCCTTCTTCCTGATCCTCCTGGGAATCGTGCTGTTCGGAGAAAGGCCGACCCGCGATGCGTGGGGATTCATCGCGCTCGCGTTCGTCGGGCTGTTGCTGGTGGTCAGGATCGATGCGTCGGGATTTTCCCTCACCGGCGGATATCTGGCGGGTCTCGGGCTCGCCCTCGGCGCGGCCGCCCTCTACGCGGTCGCTTCCGTCGTGGCCAAGCGCCTGAAGGAGATCCCGCCCCATCTGATCGCGCTGGTCCAGGCCGTTCTCGGCACCCTGATGCTGGGACCGTTCACCGATTTCGCGGCGCTGCCCGCACGGGCGACACAATGGGGTTATCTGGTGACCCTCGGGGTCGCCCATACGGGCATCATGTATATCCTGCTCTATTCCGCGCTCCAGAAACTGCCGACCGCGCGGGTGGCGGTTCTGTCCTTCGTCTATCCGGCGGTCGCGATCCTGGTGGATTATCTGGCCTATGGGCGGGAACTGTCGCCCGCTCAGTGGAGCGGGATCATCCTGATCCTTCTCGGAAGCGCGGGCGTGAATCTCAAGTGGCGCTTCGGTCTCGGCCGGCCGCTACGGCCGGTCGCCGTGCAGGACTAGCGCATCATGCGGAAAAAGCGGCTCCGGTCGTCCAGGCTAGGCGTCGCGCGCTTGCAGGAGATCTTGCAGGAGATCCGGCCGCCGCTCGCGGGTGATCCGTTCGGCTTCCGCCCGCCGCCATTTGTCGATGGCGGCATGGTTTCCGTTGAGCAGGACTTCCGGAATCGACCGCTCCTCCCATTCCCGGGGCCGGGTGTATTGGGGATATTCGAGGCGATTGCCCTCGAAGCTCTCCTCGTGGCCCGAGGCTTCCTTGCCCATGACGCCGGGCAGGAGCCGCACGCAGGCATCGAGCAGGACGAGAGCCGCGATTTCACCGCCGGACAGCACGTAATCGCCGATCGACACCTCTTCGAGCCGGCGACCTTCGATCACGCGCTCGTCGACGCCCTCGAACCGGCCGCAGACGATCACCGCCCCGGGCCCGGCCGCGAGCTCGCGCACGCGGCTTTGCGTCAGCGGCTTTCCGCGTGGGCTCATGAGCAGTTTCGGCCGGGGATCGTCCGGCCCGACAGCCGCATCGAGGGCGGCCGCCATCACGTCGCAGCGAAGCACCATGCCGACCCCGCCGCCGGCGGGCGTATCGTCCACGTTCCGGTGCCGTCCGATGCCGTGGTCGCGGATGTTGCGCGCCTCGAGCGTCCAGACCTGCCGCGCGAGAGCATCCCCCGACAGGGACAGGCCGAGAGGTCCCGGAAACATCTCGGGGTAAAGGGTCAGGACGGTCGCGGAAAACGTCACGCCTCGTCCTCGGGCTGGGGCCGCGCGGGCGCGAAGAAATCCTCCGGCAGGGCCGCGACGACGCGCTTTCCGGCGATGTCCACCACGGGCACGAAGGCTCTGGTGAAGGGCAGGAGCGCCGTTGCGCCGGTATTCGCCGAGCGGATGTCGAGCAGATCGCCGCCGCCGTAATTGGGCACGTCGACGATGGTGCCGATCACCGCTCCGGCCTCATCCTGCACCGACAGACCGATGAGATCGGCCAACAAAAATTCATCGTCTTCGCCGGGGGGCAAAAGCTTGCTGCGTTCCACATGCAGCTGGACGCGATTGAGCGCCTCGGCGGCTTCCCGCGTCGTGATGCCCGTCACTTGGGCGATCAGCATGTCGGGCGCCGCGCCACCGGCCGGACGGACCTTTTGAAGGGAAAACTTGCGGCCCTGGGCGTCGATCAGCGGAACGTATTCGGCAATCGCCGCAGGATCGCCGGTAAAGGATTTCAGCCGCACTTCGCCTCTCAGGCCATGGGCGCGGCCGAACTCCCCCACAAGGACGAGCTCGCCCTGCCGAAGCGGCGGCGAGCCCTGGTCGTCCTTGGGGCGGGTCCCCGGAGAGGACGGTGGAGACGCGCCCTGAAACGGGTCGGCGCCGACACCTCCACTCCCGTCTCTCCCCGGGGTCTTCCGGGTGCTCCCGGACCCCGGCGAGAGAGAAGAAGTGGAGCGCTGGTTGGAGCGCTCCTTCTTCATCATGCTTACGCAGCCTCGCCTTCGGCCGGAGCCGCGGACGCGGCGGCCTTGGCATCGGCGCGCTCCTGGGCCTTCTTGCCCGGAACGGCCTTCTGCGGGTTGTTGCGCGGAGCGCGCTTCAGGAGGCCGGCGGCGTCGAGGAAGCGCAGAACGCGGTCGGTCGGCTGGGCGCCCTTGGCGAGCCAGGCCTGAACCTTCTCGGTGTCGAGCACCACGCGGCCCGCGTCGTCCTTCGGCTTCATCGGGTCATAGGTGCCGACCTTCTCGATGAAGCGGCCATCGCGCGGGGAGCGCGAGTCGGCCACGACGATGCGGTAGTAGGGACGCTTCTTCGCACCACCACGGGTGAGACGGATCTTCAGGGACATGGGTAACTCCTTCTGGTGTCCTGTGATCAAACCTTTTCGATGTCATCCCCGCGAAGGCGGGGATCCATAACCGCTGACGGCGCCGGATCGAAAACCGGCAGTGGTTATGGATTCCGGGCTCCGCTGACGCGACCCCGGAATGACGCGAACTTCAAACCTTCACTTCTTCTTCCCGAACGGAAGGCCGCCGATTCCCGGAAGCCCGGGGATCTTCGGCCCGCCGAGACCCGGCAGGCCCGGTACGCCCTTCGGCATCGGCGGAAGAGCACCGCCCGGAAACTCGGGCAGCTTGCCGCCCATCTGCTTCTGCAGCGCCTCGATCTGCTCCGGCGTCGGCTGGGGCATGCCGCCCATGCCGGGCATGCCGCCGCCTCCGAGGCCGAACATCTTGCCGAGCGCGCCGGCCATGCCCTTGCCCTTGCCGCCGCCCATCATCTTCATGACGTCGGCCATCTGGCGGTGCATCTTGAGCAGCTTGTTGATGTCCTCGACCTTCATGCCGGAACCGGCGGCGATGCGCTTTTTCCGCGAGGCCTTGAGGATATCGGGATTGCGGCGCTCGGCCGGAGTCATGGAGTCGATGATGGCGCGCTGGCGCTTGATAACCTTGTCGTCGAGATTGGCGTTCTCGAGCTGCGCCTTCATCTTGGCGACGCCGGGCAACATGCCGAGCATGCCGCCGATGCCGCCGATCTTCTCCATCTGGGCGAGCTGGTCGCGCAGGTCCTCCAGGTCGAACTTGCCCTTGCGCATCTTCTGCGCGAGAGCCATCGCCTTTTCCTGGTCGATATTCTCCGCCGCCTTCTCCACGAGGGAGACGATGTCGCCCATCCCGAGAATGCGGTTGGCGACGCGGGAGGGATGAAACTCTTCCAGCGCATCGACCTTTTCGCCCGTACCGACGAGCTTGATCGGCTTGCCGGTGACCGCGCGCATGGACAGCGCCGCGCCGCCGCGGGCATCGCCGTCCATACGGGTCAGCACGATGCCGGTGACACCGAGACGCTGGTCGAAGGCGCGGGCGGTGTTGACCGCATCCTGGCCGGTGAGCGCGTCGGCGACGAGGAGAACCTCGTGCGGATTCGTGGCCGCCTTCACCTCGGCGGCCTCGGTCATCAGCGCCTCGTCCACCGTGACGCGGCCGGCGGTGTCGAGCATGACCACGTCGTAGCCACCGAGGCGCGCGGCCTCCATGGCCCGACGGGCAATCTGCACCGCCGATTGTCCGGCCACGATGGGAAGCGTGTCGACGCCGACCTGCTTGCCGAGAACCGCGAGCTGCTCCATGGCGGCGGGGCGGCGGGTGTCGAGGGAGGCCAGCAGCACCCGGCGCTTGTCGCGATCCGTCAGGCGCTTGGCGATCTTGGCGGTGGTGGTGGTTTTACCCGAGCCCTGAAGGCCGACCATCAGGATGCCGACCGGCGGGGCCGCATTGAGGTCGATGACCTCGGCTTCCGCACCCAGCATCTCCGCGAGCTGGTCATGGACGATCTTGACCACCTGCTGACCGGGCGAGACCGACTTGATCACTTCCGCGCCGACCGCGCGCGCCCGGACCTTGTCGGTGAAGGACCGCACCACCTCGAGGGCGACGTCGGCCTCCAACAGAGCCCGCCTGACTTCACGCAGGGCCGCGTTCACATCCTCCTCCGTCAACGCGCCCCGGCGCGTGAGGGAGTTCAGAATGTTGGAGAGTTTATCGGAAAGGCCTTCGAACATGATCAATCCATCTCTTTTGCGATGAGCGGTACATCGCGCTTCGCAAGGGCCTTTTCAAAGTGGTCGATCGCCGCCTTGAACTTGTCCCGGCAGCCCGGATTGCAGAAGCCGACGACCTCGCCGCGATAAAGGGTGAGCGAGTCCGCCGCGATCGGTTTTCCCGACCACGGACAGGTCTCGTTGACCGCGTCCTCGATGCGCAAGGTGTCATCCGACATCCGCTATCCCTTTCGGCGCGAAGCCCAAATGAGAACGCGCCCGAGGGCGCATCGCGCTGTCGGGCGTTGACCTCCAGCCTCTCGGGCTGGTCGGCGGCTCAAAGGGCTCGCTCTACAGATTTGAGGGCAGCACCTAAGGGTGAAACGAGGAAAAGTCAAGGAAAGACAACGCCCCGGGAGGTTCCGGCCTCACCGCCCCTCAGTGCGAACACCGTCTTGTCATTCCGGGGCGCCGCAGGCGAGCCCGGAAACCAGAACCGCTGAGGGTGCTGGAAACGAACGCAACGGATGCCATGGCTCTTCATCATGAACCGTTGTGTTTATGGGTTCCGGGCTCTCGCTTTTGCTCGCCCCGGAATGACAGGAGCACCGCCCGTCATTCCGGGGCGCCGCAGGCGAGCCCGGAACCCATATACGCTGAGCTTGACGAGAGGAGTTCACGGCCACCGCCGCTCCCTATTGCACCATGAGCGGTTCTGGGTTCCGGGCTCTCGCTCACGCTCGCCCCGGAATGACAGGGCGGCTCCGGGAATGACGGCGGGGAGTGTTCCTCTTGCGGAAATCCTGCGGTCTCCCCACGCTTAAGGCATGGCTTCTTCCTCGATCTCCCGATGAAACATCGCAAGCTCCCGGCGCGCCCGCGCAATCCTTATTATTCCGGTCCCGTCTCCGATCACTTCGACGGCACGCGCTTCTTTTTGCCGAGCCAGCCCCCGGACAAAGGTCTGGGCGAATTGTTGCGCTGGCGGTTGGGAAACAGGCGGACGGCGTGGCCGAAACGCTATCCGAGCCCCTTTCAGGACAAGCCGCCGGAGGCGGTGGCGGACCTGCGCATCACCTTGATCGGCCACGCCTCGTTCCTGATCCAGGTGGCCGGCCTGAACATCCTCACCGATCCCGTTTTCGCCGACCGGGCGAGTCCCTTCGCCTTTGCGGGACCCAAGCGCCTCAACCCGCCCGGCGTCGCGATGGCGGATCTGCCGCCGATCCACGCGGTGCTGATCACCCACAACCACTACGATCACCTCGATCTTTCGGCGATCGGCCGTCTCTGGCGGGAGCACCGACCGCGGCTTCTGGCGCCCCTCGGCAACGACGCCATCATTCGGGCCGCTCATCCCGACATTCCGGTCGAGACCCGGGACTGGGGCGAGTCCTTCGATCTGGGCCACGCGGTCACGGCCCATCTGACGCCCAGCTACCACTGGTCGGCCCGGGGCATGCGGGACCGGCGCATGGCGCTCTGGTGCGCCTATGTGCTCACGACGCCGGCGGGCACGATCTATCACGTGGGCGATACGGGCTTCGGCGACGGTCGGATCTTTCGCGACGTGCGCGCCCGTTTCGGTCCGCCCCGGGTGGCCCAGCTGCCCATCGGCGCCTACGAGCCGCGCTGGTTCATGAAGCCGCAGCACATGAATCCGGAGGATGCGGTGAGGGCCTTCGGGCTTCTCGGCGCCGAGCAGGCCCTCGGCCACCATTGGGGAACGTTCCGGCTCACCGACGAGGGCATCGATGCGCCCCCTCGGGCCCTGGCGGCCGCGCTGGCGGAAGCGGACGTGCCGGCGGAACGGTTCAGGCCCTTGCGGCCCGGACAGGCTTGGGTGCCGTAAGCTCCAGAACCGGCGCCGCGAGGTCGGCGGGCGCATCCACGAGCCGGACGACCCCTGCTTCGAGCAGCTCTTCCCGGGAGCCGTAGCCCCAGGTCACGCCGATGGCCGGGAGGCCGTTGGCGCGGGCCCCGATGGCATCATGCTCGCGATCCCCGATCATCACGGCGGTTCCGGGATCGAACCCTTCGAGATCCATGATGTGCCGGATCAGGTCCCGCTTGTCGGCGTTGCGGTTGTCCAGTTCGGAACCGTAAACCGCGGCGAAAGAGTCCAGAAGCCCGAAATGCGCAACGATCCGCCGCGCATAGACATGGGGCTTCGAGGTCGCGACCACGAGCCGAATTCCCTGCTCCTTGAGCTCGTCGAGCAGGGCCGGGATGCCCGCATAGACCTCATTCTCGAAAAGGCCGATCTCGCCGAAGCGCTCACGGTACAGCCGCACGGCCTCCGGCGCGTCCTCGGGTCCGCCGAGAAGCTTGGTGAAGCCCGCGATCAGCGGCGGACCGATCATCCACGTGAGAGCGTCGGTGTCTGGAACCGGGCGGCCCAGCCTCTCCAGGGCGTATTGCACGCTGCGGGTGATGCCGATCTTCGGATCGGTCAATGTTCCGTCAAGGTCGAAGAGGGCGATCATCGCGCGAGGCTATTCCTTGGGCTGGACGTAGATGTTGATCTCGAGATTGGTGTCGGACGCCTCGGTCATCTCGGAAACGTATTCCTCGATGAACGCGTCCTTCGCGACGATATCCTTCGCGTCCAGATAGGCCGTGATGGTCTCATACGTGCCGTCGATCTCGTCATACGCGTCCTTGTGCACGAAGCGGAAAGCCTTGCCTTCCGGCGTCTTGCCGAACTTGATCTCGGGTGTGAGCTCCAGACGGCCTTCCGGTGCCTGCGCGATCGGAATCATGGCCTCGTAGCGGAAGCCCTTGTCGTCGGTCTGGGCGAAAACCGTCAGGGGCTTGCCGGCCGGTGCGATGCCGGCGTTTTTGAGGGCTCCCTCGATCTTGGCGAACGCGGCCTTGAGGTTGCCGAAGGCATCTTCCCAGTTGCTGGTGCCGGTGATGAAAGCCGTCGGCTTTCCGGGCAGCACCACCTCCTCGACGCCCGTGGGATCGCCGGGGGTCGGAATCAGCGCGGGCCGCGCGGCCGCCGATGGCGACGGGGCCGGGCTCGCGGGACTGGCGGGCGCCGGTTGCGCGGGAGCGGGGTCCGGCGCGGGCTGAGCAGGAGTCGGAGTCGCTTGGGTCGGAGCCGGTTGGGCGGGAGCCTCGCCCTGAGCCGTGGGCGTCGGCTTGTCGGCCGGTGGCTGAGCGACCGGCGCAGGTGACGGGCTCGCCTCGCCGGCGGGCGGCGTTGGGGCTGCCGGGGACGGTGTCTGCGCGAAGGCCGGGCCCATCGAAAGGGAGGCCAGAAGGCAGAGGAGAGGGAAACGGAGCCGCATCACGGGTGCCACCCATCGAATCAAAATTATGGATTTCTCCAATGCACCATAGAGACCTTTCGGGAGCGCTGCGAGGCCGTGTCGCAGGGACAGACGCCTCGTTTCCGGGCACCCCTGCCGTGCGGTCTCGTTCCCTCTCGCGATTTTCCTGATTTTGGGCCATATAGCCCCCATGAGCCCCCTCGCGAACCATCGTTTTCTCAAGATGAACGGTCTCGGCAACGAGATCACCGTGCTGGACCTGCGCGGCACCCCGTTGCGCGTCGGCGCCGCGGAGGCGCGCGCGATTGCCGCAGATTCCCGATCGCGTTTCGATCAGCTGATGGTCCTGCACGATCCCGTCACCCCCGGAACGGACGCGTTCCTGCGCATCTACAACACAGACGGTTCGGAATCCGGTGCCTGCGGCAACGGCACCCGCTGCGTCGCCTGGGCCATGACGGCCGATCCGATCATGAACCGCCCGTCCGGTGACACGCTCGTGCTCGAAACCAAGGCCGGCCTCCTGCCGACCGAGCGGATCTCGGATCAGGTGTTCACGGTCGACATGGGCCCGCCGCGGTTCGGCTGGCAGGACATTCCCCTCGGTATCCCGTTTCCCGATACGCGGACCATCGACCTGCAGACCCGTCTGCCGGAGGCCCCCGAGCTTGTCCGCCCCTCGGCCGTCAGCATGGGCAATCCCCATGCGATCTTCTGGGTCGAGAATGCGGGGGCCTATGACCTGACGGCCCTCGGGCCGAAGCTGGAGCACGACCCGGTATTTCCGGAACGGGCGAACATTTCCCTGGCTCAGGTTCTCGCACCGGACCACATCGTCCTGCACGTCTGGGAACGGGGCGCCGGCCTCACGCGCGCCTGCGGGTCCGCGGCCTGCGCCACGCTCGTCGCGGCGGCCCGCAAGGATCTGACGGGCCGCAGGGCAACCGTCTCCCTGCCCGGCGGCGATCTCCTGATCGAGTGGCGGGAAGGCGACAACCATGTCCTCATGACCGGACCGACGGAACTGGAGCACGAGGGGACCTTTTCCCCGTCCCTCTTCGCGGGAGCCGCCTGATGGGCGTCGAGGTCGTCACCTTCGGCTGCCGGCTCAACACCTACGAGTCCGAGGCCATGCAGCGCCATGCGGAGGAGGCGGGCCTCGGCGAGGTGGTGATCGTCAACACCTGCGCGGTCACCGCGGAGGCGGCCCGTCAGGCCCGGCAGTCGATCCGCAGGATCGCCCGGGAGAAGCCCGGCGCGCGGATCGTCGTCACGGGCTGCGCCGCCCAGGTCGAGCCGGAAACCTTCGCGTCCATGCCGGAAGTCGCAAAGGTTCTCGGCAACCATGAGAAGATGAAGGCCGAGACCTGGGGGTCCTTGCGCGATTTCGGCGTGGCCCTGAGCGAAAAAGTTCTCGTGAACGACATCATGGCGGTGAAGGAAACCGCCGTTCATCTGATCGACGGCATGCGGGGACGGACCCGCGCCTTCGTGCAGGTCCAGAACGGCTGCGACCACCGCTGCACGTTCTGCATCATTCCCTTTGGCCGCGGCAATTCCCGCTCGGTGCCCATGGGGGCTGTGGTGGACCAGGTCCGCACCCTCGTGGAACACGGGTCCCGCGAAGTGGTGCTGACCGGCGTCGACATCACCAGCTACGGCAAGGACCTTCCGGGCGAGCCGAAGCTCGGCACCCTGGTGAAGGGCCTTTTACGCCACGTGCCGGAGCTGGAGCGGCTTCGCATTTCGTCCATCGATTCCGTCGAGGCGGATGACGACCTCCTCGACGTGATCGCCCATGAGAGCCGCATGATGCCGCACCTGCATCTCTCGCTCCAGGCGGGCGACGACTTGGTTCTCAAGCGCATGAAGCGCCGCCACCTGCGCGACGACGCGATCCGGTTCTGCGAGCAGGTGAAGCGGCTTCGCTCCGACATGGTGTTCGGCGCCGACATCATCGCGGGCTTTCCGACCGAAACCGAAGAGATGTTCGCCCGCTCCCTCGACATCGTCGAGGAATGCGGCCTGACCCATCTCCATGTCTTTCCCTTCTCGCCCCGGCCCGGCACCCCGGCGGCGCGCATGCCGCAGGTGGCCCGCGACGTGGTGAAGGATCGCGCGCGGCGTTTGCGCGAGAAAGGCGAGGCTGCGCTGCTCAGGCATCTGTCCGGGGAAGTCGGCGCGCGCCGCAACGTGCTGGTCGAGACCGGACAGCTCGGGCGCACGGAAGGATTCACCCTGGTGCGTTTTTCCAGGCCCGTCGCAGCGGGAGAGATTCTGCCCGTGACCATTGCCGGACATGACGGCAGGGATCTGCTGGCGGCGTAACCGCAGGGCCGCCCGCTGTCCAAAACCCGATCAGCCAGAACCTTCCGGCCGTCCGCCCTCTGATGAAGGCGTTTGACGGCCTTCATCAGGAGCGGTTCGCAAATACGGTTCGACCCTCTCCCGCATATGCTCCGGCACCGGCGCCTCGACCGTAATCGGCGGTTTTTTCGGGTAGAGCGGGACCGTGATGCTGCGGGCGTGGAGGTGCAGTCCAGGCCCGCCGAATCTGGGAGCCGTGCCGTAGATCGGATCGCCCAGAATGGGAAAGCCGGAAGCGGCGCAATGGACGCGCAGCTGATGGGTGCGGCCGGTGACGGGGCGCAGCTCGAGAAGGGCGAGGCCCTGGCCGCGTCCCAGGACCCGCCAGCGGGTCAGCGAGGGCTGGCCCTTCGGATCCGCCTTCATCCACCAGCCGCGATCCGGAGATTTCGGCGCGAGCGGCAGGTCGATCTCACCCTCGTCCCCGTCCGGCCCGCCTTCGACCACCGCCCAGTACACTTTGTCGACCTCGTTTTTGCGAAACAGCTCATTGAGCCGGGCGATCGCTTTCGGGTGACGGCCGAGCACGAGGCAGCCGGACGTGTCCTTGTCGAGCCGATGGGCCGCTTCCGGCCGGCGCGGCAAACCGAAGCGGAGCGCGTCGAGATGCTGAAACAAGGTCTCGCCGCCCTTCGGGCCCGGATGCACGGGCAGCCCCGCCGGCTTGTCGATCACGAGCATCAGGGCATCGCGATACAGGATCTTCGACACTATCTCTTCCGCATTCATGATGCCTCGGCTATCGAGACCCGAGCGTTAAGGCAAGCAGCAAAGCAGAAGGCGAAAGCAAAGACCCATGGCCGAATCGAAGCCCGACAAGCCCGGATTCCTTTCCCGTCTGTTCGGCCGCAAGGCCGAAGCGCCTTCCCCCGCCGCGCCCGGAACCCCGCAGGCGGAGGGGCGGCCCGAGGAGATGCCCTCGCCCCCGGCAAACGCGGCCGACGACCTTGTCCAGGCTCCCCCGACCGTCACGACCGCTTCGCCCGACACGCCGCAGGACAACAAGACCGCGCCGGAACTCGCGGGAGCCGACCTTCAGCCGGTGGAAGGACTTGAGCCCGAGGGCGGCGGGCCGAAGGAGCCGATTCCCCGCCCCGCTCCGGAGCCGACGCCCGAGCCCCGGACGGAAGCCGCGCCCCAGGTTGCGAGCCCGGCCGCCGTGCCGGAAAAGCAGGGCTGGTGGCAGCGTCTCGCGCTGGGCATGCGGCGCACGTCGAGCTCCCTGTCGGACAGCGTCACGGGCCTGTTCACGAAGCGCAAGCTCGATGCGGCGACCTTGGAGGAACTGGAGGACGCGCTTGTCCAGGCCGATCTCGGCGTCGCAACGGCCCTGCGCATCACGGAGGCGATCTCCGCCGGGCGCTACAACAAGGAAATCTCTCCGCTGGAGGTCAAGACGATCCTTGCCGGGGAGGTGGAAAAGGCCCTCGCGCCGGTGGCCCGGCCTCTCACCATCGCGCGGGATAAAAAACCCTTCGTGATCCTGATGATCGGGGTGAACGGGGCCGGCAAGACCACCACCATCGGCAAGCTGTCCCAGAAATTCCGCGCCCAGGGCCTGAAGGTCATGCTGGCCGCCGGAGACACCTTCCGGGCCGCCGCCATCGAACAGCTGAAGGTCTGGGGCGAGCGTGTCGGCGCACCGGTCATCGCCCGGGCTCAGGGATCGGACGCCGCAGGCCTCGCCTTCGATGCCCTGCAGGAGGCCAAGGCCACAGGCATGGACGTGGTCATGGTCGACACCGCCGGACGGTTGCAGAACAAGGCCGGACTCATGGCGGAACTGGAAAAGATCGTGCGCGTCATGAAGAAATTCGACGAGAGCGCCCCGCACGCCACGCTTCTCGTGCTCGACGCGACCGTGGGCCAGAATGCGATCAGCCAGGTCGAGCTGTTCCAGAAGGCCGCGGGCGTCACCGGCCTTGTCATGACGAAGCTCGACGGCACCGCCCGCGGCGGTATTCTGGTGGCGCTGGCCGCGAAGTTCGGCCTGCCCGTCCATTTCATCGGCGTCGGCGAGGGCGTCGAGGATCTGGAGCCTTTCGAAGCCCGGGATTTCGCCCGCGCCATTGCAGGATTGGAAGAAGCATGAGCGACGTGTTCGAGGCCAAGAGCGACGCCAAACGCCTGCCGCCCCTTCTCAAGCTCGTCCTGGAACTCGGGCCGCTGGCCCTGTTCTTCTTCGCCAATGCCTATGCGGATCGCTTCGGCTATGCGGAGAACCAGCGGATTTACGTGGCGACAGCCCTGTTCATCGTCGCGACCGTGGTGGCCCTGAGCATCAGCTACGCCCTCATCCGCAAGCTGCCGATCATGCCGCTCGTGTCGGGCGTCGTCGTGGTGGTGTTCGGCGGGCTGACCCTGTTCCTGCAGAACGACATGTTCATCAAGCTCAAGCCGACCATCGTCAACGCCATGTTCGGCCTCGTGCTTCTCGGCGGCCTGTATTTCCGCAAGCCCCTGCTCGAAATCGTGCTCGACAGCATGTTCGAGCTGACGGAAGAAGGCTGGCGCAAGCTCACCTTCCGCTGGGCGCTGTTCTTTTTCGTGCTCGCCATTCTCAACGAAGCCGTATGGCGTACGCAGACCACGGATTTCTGGGTTGCCTTCAAGGTGTTCGGCATCATGCCGCTCACCATCGCGTTCGCTCTTGCGCAGACGCCCCTTCTGCTCCGCTACGATTCCAGCAAGAAGCCGGAGGAAGCCTAGAGGGAGAAATCCTAGAGGGAGAAATCCTAGAACTTGGGCTTCATCAGCCGGATCGGCCGCGTGACGCCGGGCAGCGGCGGATGCTCGATGGCGATCCAGCCGTCGCTCTCGCCCGCCGCGCTGATGCACTGGGTCGACACGAGGAACGGGCAATCCACCACCTTGGTGGCCTGCTCGATCCGCGCCGCCGTATTCACCGTTTCGCCCAGCACCGTGAATTCGAGCCTGTCCTCGTCACCCACCACGCCGCAGAACACCTCGCCCGTGTGAATGCCGATGCCGATGCGGACCGGCGGATCGAAGCGGCGCTTGGCGTTCCAGCGGTCGATCAGATCGAAGAGGGTCCGGCCGCAGGCAAGAGCCCGGGCCGCGTCGGAGCCGGTTTCCGTCGGCACGCCGAACAGGATCAGGGCCCCGTCGCCCGTGAACTTGTCGATCACGCCGCCGTGCTTGGCCGCCGCGCGCATGACCCGGCGGCGGAAGGACGAGATGAACACCGCGAGCCGCGCCGGATCCATGGTTTCCCCGTAGGCCGAGGAGTCCCGCATGTCGACGAACAGGAGCGTGACCGGGATGCGCCGCCCGGCCCTGAGGGACGCGAAGGCGCGCTCGGACAGGATCGGCGCCAGCTCCCGGGGCAGATAACGCGTCAGGTTGAGGCGCATGGTGGTTTCCCGCACGGCCCGCTCCAGAAGAGCCCGCCCCTGTCGGGCCACCAGAATGAGAATCAGCGCGGCCGAGAGCACCATGGCGATGCGGATCATGTTCGCTTCCCAGCCGAATTGGCTGGCGAATTCCGACAAGCCGCGCTCGCGCTCCTGAAGGGTCGTGGACGAACCGGAAACGGCCAGGGATCCGAGGCCGACCACGTAAAGGGCCGCCACATAGGCCTGCAGGCGCGGGCTGTAATGGATGGCGCTCGCCGCCATCGTGATGGGGATCACCCAGATTCCGGGAAACACCGAGAAGAAGGTTCCCGGCACCCCGAGGACCCAGTGGCTGTAGCCGATATTGCTGAAGATCAACACCGCGTCGAGCGTTGCGGTCAGGCCCGGAAGCCAGGCGACGGCGAGGCGGCGGGATGCCAGCCATGCGCTGCCGAGGCCCACGAGCCCGAGGAGCGTCAGGGTCATTTCCGCAGCCCGGATCTGGTGCAGGACCAGCAGGGCATCGGGCGGGACGTCCCGTGTCGCGATGAGCACGGCGATCAGCAAAAGCCCGGAGACCACCACCCGTGCGAAACCCGCCCGGCGCACGGCCGCCACATCGGCCTCGCGCATCAGCCGATCTGTGGTATCGCTCAAGGCCCGCCGGACTCCGAGCTTGCGAATGGATGTCCAGGCGGAGGAGACGCGGCTTGTCATCGATTCAAGAACTTCCGTTGGATTGAGGCTCGGCTCCTGCGCCGCTCCGGACCTTCCGGAGCCGTAAGGCACAGCCCTCTGGCGGCACGGAAGATCTGTCGGACGATTCTGGCACAACAATGCCAAGCCTACCAAAGAAGCATGCCTACGAAAGAAGGTTGAAAGCATGAACCCCACCCCCGAGGCCATCGAAATCTATGTCGATGCCGATGCCTGTCCGGTCAAAGCGGAGATTTACCGGGTGGCGGAACGACACCGGGTGAAGGTTTTCGTGGTGGCGAACAGCTTTCTGATGGTGCCGCAGGGGCCGCTGTTCGAGCGCGTGGTGGTCGGTGACGGCTTCGATGCGGCGGACGATTGGATCGCCGACCATGTCCGGCGCGGCATGGTCGTCGTCACCGCCGACATTCCCTTGGCCCATCGCTGCGTGAAGGCCGGCGCCGACGTGATCGGGCCGACCGGCAAACCCTTCACGGAAGCCTCGGTCGGGATGGCGCTGGCAACCCGCAACCTCATGGAGGATCTGCGCGCCATGGGGGAGGTTTCGGGCGGCCCCAGGCCGTTCTCGGCAAAGGACCGCTCTGCCTTTCTGTCCGCGCTGGATCTTGCGATCGTGCGCCTCAAGCGGGCGGGATTTCGCGCAGGCGCGCCTTGAACTCCGTCATGTTCTCGGGCGTCAGCGGGCCGATCTGCTTGTAGCGGATGGTCCCGTCAGGGGCGACGATGAAGGTTTCCGGCACCCCATAGACGCCCCAATCGATGGAAGCGCGGCCATTGGGGTCGACGCCCACGGCGGAGAAAGGATTGCCCAACGTGCCGAGGAAGCGCCGCGCGTTGTCCGGATTGTCCTTCTGATTGATGCCGACCAGCCGGATCGCCGGATCCTTGGCCAGCTCCACGAGCAGCGGGTGCTCCTGGCGACAGGGAGCGCACCAGGACGCCCAGACATTCACCACCGTCACCTTGCCCTTGAGATCGGCGTTGGAGAAGCCCGGCACGGGCTTGCCGGCGGCCGTCAGCCCTTCGAGGGGCGCCAGGGTGAAGACCGGGGCCGGCTTTCCGATCAGCGCCGATGGAATCTTCGACGGGTCGCCGTCGCCGAGGCGGAAGACGAAGAGGGCCGCGAGCCCCAGGAAGACCAGGACCGGCAGGATAAAGAGAAGACGGGAACGCGGCGCGGCGGCCGCCGTCTCAGCCACGGCGCGACCTCCGGCCCGCGCCGCGGGCCTCGAGTTCGGCGAGGGCACGGCGCTGGATGCGGTGATCGACGACGGCGCGGACGATCAATCCCGCCACGACCACGGCCGTGATCACGTACGCGCTGGCGATGAAGGCGGCGTGGGAAGTCATGTCAGGCTGCCTGTGCGTCGAGGCGCTCGGCCTCCAGGATGGTGAGGGTGCGGACCCGTCGCCGCAGGATCTCGGTCCGCATGCCGGAAAGGTGCAGCGCAATTCCCAGAAGCGTGAATCCGACCGCCATCACGAGAAGCGGGATCAGCATGGAGGGATGAATCGTGGGACCGCCGAGGCGAAACACGGAAGCGGGCTGGTGCAGGGTGTTCCACCAATCCACCGAGAACTTGACGATCGGCACGTTCACGGCGCCGACCAGGGTGAGAATCGAGACGGCCCGCGCGGCCCGGGTCGGCTCCTCGATGGCCCGCCAAAGCGCCATGATGCCGAGATAGATCAGCAGCATCACCAGCATGGAGGTGAGCCGCGCGTCCCATTGCCAGTAGGTTCCCCACATGGGTTTTCCCCAAAGGGATCCGGTGACGAGGCAGATGAACGTGAAGGCGGCGCCGATCGGGGCCGCGGCCTTTTGCGAAACATCGGCCAGGGGATGGCGCCACACGAGGGTCCCCAGGGCGGACGACGCCATGATCATGTAGAAGAACAGGGACAGCCACGCGGTCGGGACATGGAGGTACATGATCCGGACCGTTTCTCCCTGCTGGTAATCGGCCGGAGCCGTAAACCACGTCATGTAGAGCCCTGCGCCGATCATCAGCGCCGTTAGCCCGGCAAGCCAGGGCAGAAGCGCACCGCTGAGGCGCATGAAGCGGGTCGGGTTGGCAAGATCGCGGATCATGAAGACCGATGTAGCGGGCGGAGGGCAGCGCTGCAACGAGAGGATTGCCGCAATCACGGCATCTTCAAATCGCCACATGTGATGTTTTAACATTTGTGGACCAACGATGGAGCCCCGATGCGATTGCCTGTCCTTTCCGCGACGACCCTTCTGGTTGCCGTTCCGGCGTTTGCCGAGCCGCCCTCCTTGCATTGGCCGGTCGCTTGCGAAATCGGGCGCGACTGCGTCATCCAGCATTACGTGGATCGGGACCCCTCGCCCGAAGCGCAGGATTATCACTGCGGAACCCTGACCTATGACGGGCACGACGGAACCGATATCCGCATCCCCACAATGGCGGCGCAGAAGGCCGGAGTGGCGGTGCTGGCCGCCGCCGACGGCACGGTTCTGCGAACGCGCGACGGCGTCGCGGATGTGTCGATCGCGGAAAAGGGCCGGGACAGCGTCAACGCCATGGAGTGCGGCAACGGCGTCGTGATCGATCATGGCGATGGCTGGGAAACCCAATACTGTCATATGGCGAAGGACAGTCTCCGGGTCCGTTCGGGGGACCGGATCAAGGCCGGCGACCCCATCGGCCTGGTCGGCCTGTCAGGCCTGACGGAGTTCCCGCATCTTCACTTCACGGTGCGCCGGGATGCGCAGGTCGTGGATCCCTTCGCCGATGGGGCGCAGGAAAAATCCTGCGCGGGCGGTCCGTCCCTGTGGAGGGACGATCTGCGCCGCGGCCTCGCCTATACGGACGGCGGCGTCCTCAACAAGGGCTTTTCGGGGGGCGCCGTGACGATGGAGGCCATCGAATCAGGAACGGCGGAGCGGGAGGTGCCGACCACGCAATCCCCTGCCCTTGTCGCCTTCGTGCGCGCCATCGGGTTGAAACAGGGCGACGAGCAAGTGCTGATCCTTGTCGATCCGGATGGGACGCCGGCGGCGCAAGGCAAGGCGCCACCTCTCGACCGCAACAAGGCGCAATGGATGATGTTCGCAGGTTTCAAGCAGCCGGCCGGCGGCTTCCGGCCCGGCCTCTACCGGGCGCTCTATCGGGTCATGCGGAACGGCAAACCTGCCATCGAGCAGGCTTTCGGGATCAACCTCCGGCCTTAAGGGAGCCGATAGGCTTCAATCTGCTGCATGCCATGGGCGCGGTAGAGCCGAAGAGCTCCGGAGGGGTTGTCCGAATCGACCTTTAGGTCGACGAAGGGCGCGCCCCGCTCCCGAAATCTCCGAAAGGCATGAAGCAGCAGGGCGGAGCCCAGACCCTGCCGCCGATGATCGGCACGAACCGCCAGATCCTTGATGAAGGCGCTGGTCCAGCACTGCGCCACCCCTGCGACGGCATTCCGGTCATCGACAGCCACGAAACACAGGGCGGCATCGTATTCCGCATCGCCCGTCAGGGCGGGCAGCCAAGCGTCATAGGGCGCGACCTCCCCTCCCCCTCGGGCATAGGCCGCGACGAGCAGGGCATGCACATCTCTCGCGTGATGATCGGGATCGAATGCCGCGAGCCGGATCCCGTCCGGCCAGGATGGCGCCGGAACCGGTGCGGTCAGCGAGCGGCGCATCCGCAAGACAAGACGCTCTGCCATCGCCCTACTCTCCCGACCTTAGGGCCGCCGCCGCTCCCACGGTCCCGACGACGGCGGCGATCAGGGACAGGGCCACCAGAATCAGGAACGGAGTCGCGAAGGGGATGGTGCCGCCCGTTGCGGCGTTGGCGGCGGAAACGCCGAAGATCAGGCTCGGGATCATGAAGGGCAGCACGAGGATGGCCAGGATCACTCCGCCCCGGCGGAGGGAGGCGGTGAGCGCCGCGCCGACGGCACCGATGAAGGTCAGAGCAGGGGTTCCGACCAGAAGGGTCGCCACCATCGCCAGCATGGCGTCCGGCGTCAGGGCGACCAGCAGCCCGAAAAAGGGTGCCGCCAGCGCGAGCGGCAGGCCCGTCACCAGCCAGTGCGCGGTGACCTTGGCGAGAACCACCATCTCGAGGGGCGCGGGCGACAGGCGCAGGAGATCGAGGGAGCCATCTTCCTGATCGGCCTGAAACAGCCGGTCGAGGCCGATGAGAGTGGCGAGAAGGGCCGCGATCCACAGGATGGCCGGCCCGATCCGCGACAGAAGGTTGAGGTCGGGCCCGAGAGCGAAGGGAATCAGGGTCACGATGGACAGGAAGAACACGAGGCCCATCAGGCCCGAGCCGCCGACGCGGGCGGCGAGCCTGAGATCCCGAATCAGAAGGGCACGGAAGGACCGCATCAGGCCGTCTCCCCTTCCGCCGGCGCGAGCCCGGCCGAATCGGACAGCGCGGGGCGCTCGATCCGGAGGGTTTTCGCATCAGTGAGACCCAAGGGCTGGTGCGTCGTCGCAATGACGATCCCGCCCTGATGCCGGTGATCGGCGATGAGCCGATGGAGAATGTCCTGGGAGGCCGTGTCGAGGGCGGCCGTCGGCTCGTCCAGGAGCCAGAGGGGCCGCCGGGCCACCAGAAGGCGGGCCAGCGCCACTCTCCGCCGCTGGCCGGCGGAAAGATAGGCGACGGGAAGCCCCGCCGCGTGCGCAAGGCCCAGAACCGCGAGCGCCTCGCGCGGCTTCAAGGCCGGGCTGCCGAGAAAGTCGCGGGCGAAGGTCAGGTTTTCCTCCGCCGTCAGGGCGGCCTTGAGGGCATCCCGGTGCCCCACATAATGGAGGCACTCGGTGAGAACGCCGTCATCCGCCTCCGTCAGGACAAGCGCGCCCCCGGCGGGCGCCAGCCTCCCGGCCAGAATATCGAGAAGGGAGGATTTCCCGGCCCCGTTCCGGCCGACCACCACAAGGGCGTCTCCCGGCCCGAGGGCAAAGGATACCCCCTCGAAGATCCGCCGCTCGCCCCTGCTGCAGGCCAAATTCTCACCACGAAGACGCAAAACCCTGCCGCCCCTGTCCGCAATCGTTTCCGACCGCTCCGATTGAAGATGATTTCCGAAAAGCGACCTCGCTTTCCGGAGCCATGCCCTGAATCCACCCCAGAATGGTTCTAAACCGTGTAGCGAGGTCGTTGGAAATGATCTATATCACCCTCGGCTGCGCCGCGCGCCATGGCGTCCAACCCGCTTCGCGCGCTTCTCCCCTGTCCGGGCACCCCCGGAGCGGCGCGCGCTTATCGCGCTTTCGGCCGAACAACCTGTTCGTAACCCAAATGCACGCGAGGATTCGCCGTGACGCTCTCCAATAGTTTCAATGCCCGCCAGACCCTTCAGGTGGGCGACAAGACCTACACCTATTATTCTCTCGCGGAAGCGGAGAAGAACGGACTCAAGGGCATTTCGCAGCTGCCCTTCTCCATGAAGGTCCTTCTCGAGAACCTGCTCCGCTACGAGGACGGCCGCACCGTCACCAAGGCCGACGTGGAGGCCGTGGCCGAATGGCTCGGCAACCGCGGCAAGGCGGAGAAGGAAATCGCCTACCGGCCGGCCCGCGTCCTGATGCAGGACTTCACGGGCGTTCCGGCGGTGGTGGACCTCGCGGCCATGCGCGATGCCATGAAGACCCTCGGCGGCGACCCGCGCAAGATCAACCCGCTCGTGCCGGTCGATCTCGTGATCGACCACTCGGTGATCGTCGACGAGTTCGGCACCCCGAAGGCTTTCGACCGCAACGTCGAGCTCGAATACCAGCGCAACGGCGAGCGCTACCGCTTCCTGAAGTGGGGCCAGACCGCCTTCGAGAACTTCTCCGTGGTTCCTCCCGGCACCGGCATCTGCCATCAGGTGAACCTCGAGTTCCTGTCGCAGACCGTGTGGACCCGCAAGGACGTGGCCGCCGGCGAGTTCGACGTGGCCTACCCGGACACCCTGGTCGGCACTGATTCGCACACCACCATGGTGAACGGTCTCGCGGTTCTGGGCTGGGGCGTCGGCGGCATCGAGGCGGAGGCCGCCATGCTCGGCCAGCCGATCTCCATGCTGATTCCGGAAGTCATCGGCTTCAAGCTCAACGGCAAGCTCCGCGAGGGCGTCACCGCCACCGACCTGGTGCTGACCGTGACGCAGATGCTGCGCAAGAAGGGCGTGGTCGGAAAGTTCGTGGAATTCTTCGGCCCCGGCCTCAACGACATGACGGTGGCCGACCGGGCAACCATCGGCAACATGGCTCCCGAATACGGCGCGACCTGCGGGTTCTTCCCCATCGATCAGCGCACCGTCGACTATCTCAGGACCACGAGCCGGACGGACGAGCGCATCGCCCTCGTCGAGGCCTATGCCAAGGCCCAGGGCATGTGGCGGACGGCGGAAACGCCTGATCCGGTCTTCACCGACACCCTCGAGCTCGACCTCAACGACGTGCAGCCCTCGCTGGCAGGCCCCAAGCGCCCGCAGGACCGGGTGACGCTCGACACCTCCAACGCCGAATTCCGCACCGCCATGGAAAAGGAATTCCGCAAGGCCGCCGAGATCGGCAAGCGGGTGAAGGTCGAGGACGCCAATTTCGACATCGGCCATGGGGACGTGGTGATCGCGGCGATCACCTCCTGCACCAACACCTCGAACCCGAGCGTGATGATCGGCGCTGGCCTTCTGGCCCGCAACGCGGTGCAGAAGGGCCTGAAGACCAAGCCGTGGGTGAAAACCTCTCTGGCCCCCGGATCGCAGATCGTCGCCGAGTATTTCGAGAAGGCGGGCCTGCAGAAGGATCTCGACGCGCTCGGCTTCAACCTCGTGGGCTTCGGCTGCACGACCTGCATCGGCAATTCCGGCCCGCTGCCGGAAAACGTCTCGAAGGCGATCAACGACAACGATCTCGTGGCCGTCTCGGTGCTCTCGGGCAACCGTAACTTCGAAGGCCGCGTGAACCCGGACGTGCGGGCGAACTACCTCGCCTCCCCGCCCCTGGTGGTCGCTTACGCCCTCGCCGGAACCATGCTGGTGGACCTGACGACGGAGCCGCTCGGCACGGGCTCGGATGGAAAGCCGGTGTTCCTCAAGGACATCTGGCCCTCCTCCGCCGAGGTGCAGGAGTTCATCGACCGCACGATCACGAGCGAGCTGTTCAAGAGCCGCTACGCGGACGTGTTCACGGGCGACGAGAACTGGAAGAAGGTCACGGTGGAGCCGGGTCTCACCTTCGAGTGGGACATCGGATCGACCTATGTTCAGAACCCGCCCTATTTTGAGAACATGACCAAGGAGCCGAAGCCCGTCACGGATATCGTGAACGCGCGTATCCTCGGCCTCTTCCTCGACTCGATCACCACGGACCACATCTCGCCCGCGGGCAACATCCGGGTGAACTCTCCGGCCGGAAAATACCTGCAGGAGCACCAGGTCGCGGTGGCCGACTTCAACCAGTACGGCACCCGGCGCGGCAACCACGAGATCATGATGCGCGGCACCTTCGCCAATATCCGCATCAAGAACCAGATGGTGAGGGACGAGACCGGCAACGTGGTGGAAGGCGGCTACACCATCCACCAGCCGTCCGGCGAGCGGATGTTCATCTATGACGCCGCCATGCGGTACCAGGAAGAAGGCGTGCCGCTCGTGGTTCTGGCCGGCAAGGAATACGGCACCGGCTCGTCCCGCGACTGGGCGGCCAAGGGCACGAACCTCCTCGGCGTCCGCGCCGTGATCGCCGAAAGCTTCGAGCGCATCCACCGCTCGAACCTCGTCGGCATGGGCGTGGTGCCGTTCGTGTTCGAGGGCGATACGTCGTGGGAGTCCCTGGGGCTCAAAGGCGACGAGACCGTCACCATCCACGGCCTCGCGGGCAACCTGAAGCCGCGCCAGCGCATGGAGGCTGAGATCACCTCCGCCGACGGCACGGTGAAGAAGGTTCCGCTGGTCTGCCGCATCGATACGCTGGACGAGCTGGAATACTTCCGCAACGGCGGCATCCTGCACTACGTGCTGCGCCAGCTGGCGGCATAACGCCAGGCGCCTTTGAAACGACGAAGCCCGCCTCTCGTGAGAGGGGCGGGCTTTTTATTGGTCTGTGCGGACGATCGGTTGCGGCCCGTTTGCGCGGGCCGCTCCCACATCACACGAACAGCAGCTCCTTGTAGGAGAAGTTCTTCAGGTCCTTGTTGTTGGTGAAGGTGGCAATCGCCACCCCAGCCTTGGAGCCCGAGCCGTCCGCATCGTAGTACAGCACCCGCTTGTGCGAGTCGTAGACAAAGAAGTCGTCCTTGTCCTTGGCCGTATCCAGGCTGAAGAACTTGCTCGCCATCTTCAGCGGCTTCTTCTCGGTGCCCTTCTTGGTCGCCGCGTACAGCGCCTTGTTGGCCTTGAACAGGGCATTGTCGAGCCAGATCGTGTCGTCCTTGACCGAGTAATCCTTGATCAGGTCCTTGTTCTTGGACTTGTTCAGCTTGGTGTCGAACACGAACGTGTCCTTGCCCTTGCCGCCGGTAAGCTGGTCGTTGCCGAGCCCGCCCCACAGCTTGTCGTTGCCAAGACCGCCCGCGAGCCGATCCGCCAGCGCACCGCCCTTGAACACGTCATTGGCCGTGCTGCCCGCCGTGACCTCGCGGGTGACATCGCCGACATTGATGGCGAAGGTCTGGGTGCTGAGCCCGCCCTTGCCGTCGGAGACCTGAACGGTGACGTTGTGGGCCTTGGCCTGCTCGAAATCGAGGCGGAAGCCGTCGGCGACCAGGATCTGGTTGCCGGCGATCTTGAAGCGGCCCTCGGCAGTGTTGGTCAGGCTGTAGCTGAGGCTGTCGCCGTTGGGATCGGTGGCCGCAAGGGTGCCGACCAGGGTGCCGGCGGTGGCGTATTCCGCCGCCGTGTTGCCGCTCAGAACCGGCGCCGACGGGCCTTGGTTCGTGGGCGTTTCATCGACGTTCTCGACGCTGATCTTGAAGGCTTGGGTGGCGCTCGTTCCGCCCGGCTTGCCGTCATTTGCCTTGAGATAGACCATGACGGATTTGCTGCCGTCGGCATTCAACGGAAGTGTCTCGTAGTCGAGCGGAGCCTTCAGCTTGAGCTGCTTCTGACCCGTTGTGGCATTGGTGACGATCTCGAAGCGGTCGTTGGCATGGCCGGCCACCGTGTTGTCGAAGCTCCAGCCGAGACTGGCGTCGTTGTCCTGGTCCTGCGCCGAGAGGGTGCCGGTGAAAGGGTCGTTTTCCTTGATCCTGAGCTCGGTAGCGCCGTTCAGCTTGAGGTTATTGGGGGCATGGTTGCCGTTGACCACATCCGCCACGGTGATGGTGAAGGTCTGGTAGGTGGCCAGAGAGCCTGCGCCGCCGTCCTTGTCGGAGACCTTGAGGGTGATGGTGAAGGTCTGGTTGCCTTCGGCCACGGGCAGTTTCTTGGCGACGGTCAAGTGACCTGTCGCATCGACGGCGAACAGGCCGTTGGCGTCGGCGGCATTGCCTTGGTCGTCCTTGAGCTCGAATTTGAGGCCCGTCGGACCGTCGTCCTGATCGTGCGCCGCGAAGGTGCCAATGGCGGCGCCGACATCGGAGCCCTCATCCACCTGCGCATTGGACAGGTTGTCGATGACGGGGGCCTTATTGACGTTCTTCACCTTGATGGAGACGACCTGCTCCGTCGCGCCACCCTGCCCGTCGGTGACCGCCACCCTCAGGTTAAAGATGGTATCGGCCGAGACTTCGGGGCCATTCATGGTGATCAGGCCGGTGGTCTCATTGATCGCGAAAATACCTTCCGGGTTGGTCTTCAGCTCATATTTAACCGTGCCGCCATCAGTATCATGAGCCGTTACTCTGGCGATGGTGTGCGTCCCGGTGTTTTCGTTGACCAAGATCTTCCCAGCATCGTCGCCGGATCCGGCAGTTCCAGAGCCCGCGGCTTCGACCTTATCGACCACGGGCGCCACGTTCACATGCGTGCTGGTGATGGTGAAATCCTTCACCAGCGAACCGCCATGGGGGTCCGACACCTTCACCTTCACGGTGTAGGTTCCGGCGTCTAGGATCCCGTAGGCGACGGCAAGCTGGTTGCCGTCGCGGATCATAAACCTGCCTTTGTTCGTATCGCTCTGGTCGATGCTGAAGGTCAGCTTATCGGCGGTGTCATCCGGATCCGTGGCCTTCAGGGTTCCGAGGATGGGGATCTGATCGTCGTCCTCGACGGTTTTGACGGTGGTGTTGTTGTCGAAGGACAGGGTGTTCGGGTTCTGACTTGTGCTCATGTCGGCGAGGGACACGGTCCTGTCGTCGAACTTGGCGTATTCTACGTCCTTCAGCAGGTCCGTGCCGTCCAGGCCGGTGACCGTGTAGGTGCCGTCCGCGTTCCTGGTGATGGTGTAGGCCTGCTGGTTGCCGGAGAAGACCGCCGTATCGTTGTCGGCTCCGCCATCGAGCTGATCCGAGCCGCCCCCGCCCTTGAGCACGTCGTCGCCTGTTCCGCCATAAAGCCGGTCGCCGCCGCCCTTACCGGTGAGAGTGTCCTTGCCGCCCATGCCGTAGAGTTCGACGCCGTTGCCGTTGCCCTTGTCGACACCGGTGATGATGTCACCCGCGTTGGTGCCTTGCACGACCTCGATGTCTTTCAAGGTATCGCCCGTCGCAGCGCCGCCTGTTGCGCCGGTGGTCATGTCGAGGACGATCCCGCCCTCGCTGGCAGGCGTGGCCAGATAAGTGACCATGTCCCAATTATCGCCACCATCGAGGAGGTCCGCGCCGCCGCCGCCGAACAGGATGTCGTCGCCAGCGCCACCATAAAGCCGGTCACCGCCGCCCTTGCCGGTGAGGGTGTCGATGCCGCCCATGCCGTAAAGTTCGACGCCGTTGCCGTTGCCCCGATCGATGCCGGTAAGAATATCGCCGGAATTGGTGCCCTGCACGACTTCGATATTGGTCAGCACATCGCCGGCCGCGTTGCCGGCGTTCTGATTGGTGGTGAGATCGACCGTGACACCACCCTTGTCTTCGGGGATGCCGAGATAGGAGACCATGTCCCAGCCGTCGCCGCCATCGAGCCGGTCGCTGCCGCTGCCGCCTTCGAGGATATCGTTCCCCACACCGCCGAACAGGGTGTCGTCGCTTGCGCCGCCGCGCATATGGTCCCCAAGCTTGGTGCCGGCATATTGTTGGCCGATATCGCTACCGGTCCAGTCGATAGCGCTTTCGCGGGGATCATAGATCCGAGCTTTGATGGCGCCCGCGTTGGGCCCGAAATTAAGCACCCATTCGACTATAAATCGTCCATCATTGAGAGTCTTAATCTGGGTGGAAGCTGCATAGTCGAAGGATAATTGTTTATGTTCAATAACCCCGTTCTTATAAGTCCCGATATGTATCCCCCCGGATGAAGTAGTATCCATATATGAGAAAGCCAAACCACCATTTAGAAGAGGTGTTATTGTTGGTTTAGACGAGAAACCGCCATAAACTTTAGCGAGCTCTTTGGTTTCTAAAATGCTTCCTTGAGGCGATAAAGTGATTAATTTAAAACTGCCATATTTTGTCTGGCTGTCATAATCTGCGTATACGACAGCAAAATTTCCATCGCTTAATGTGATAACACTAGAAAGTTTTGCTGTTTCTTCAATTGTGTTCGTTCTAAGAGGTATACGGCTCTGTAGAATGCCGTCACTTTTTGTTATTAACAAATATAAAGTTTTATCTTTTCCTGTATATTGTAGATTTATTAAGTTTCCTTGACTTGTGCTAGTTTCGGCTATGTTAATAGCAGTTACCTCTGGATCTATAGTTCCTGTAGAAGCAACTCCGTTACTATATTTGAAATACTTTATACCTGATTGATTATAGGTTATATGGAAAGAACCATCTGAATTCGAATATATAGCAGGATGGAATTCAATGTTCGAATTTACGAGTGGAGTCGAGTATATCGGGTTTGAATCTAACTTTCCGGTGAATACATCAAAAGTTTCTTGAACAACAGTATGCGTTTTTTGCTGCTGGTTTATTTTGCTGTAAACGACGACAAATCGTCCATCAGGCATGGCGGCGATAGATGGACGATCCTTACCAGCTTCTCCTGGTTCACTGATATTGAATGCTTCCCCATATAGACTTCCATCTGCATTGGCGACTTGGGCTTTTATCGTATTGGTTGTTACGTCTCGCCATGCCGTTACAATCCAACCATCTCTCAGAACTGCGGTGCTAACGACCTGGTCGTATCGATTGTATAGATGAGTATTTCCAAATTCGGTCTCTGAACCCCACTGTTCAGGAAAAGCCATTGTCGTGCTCCGTCGCGATATGAATGTGTTTGTGGTCTATGGTTTCGTCCTGGCCCGTCGTGCAGCCCCCATGGCTGAGACCTCACGGGCCGGATCACCGGCGGTTCGGGCGCCTTATCCTTAGAATCGGCAATTGTGCCTATTTATAACGTTGCAATAGTTCTATTCAAGATGGCGGGCAAAATCAACTCGCCGCTTCCGTAATGGAAGCCTTCCGCCGTCCGAAACGGCATCTCGACCCACCCCGACCGCTTGCGGCGTTTTGCCCATCCTCCAGGCGCCCACAATCCCTTATAAACCCAAGCTTCCGCAGCCGTTCAGGCGATCCTGTTAACGGCCCATTAACTCTGCCGGGCGGACACTTCATCCTGGCTTTCCTCTTGCCCCGACATCGTTCCATGAGCGACCTTCTCGTCAGTATCCGCCACGCCAAGCCCGCCGACGCGCAGGCTCTGTCCCACGTGTTCGAATCCGCGTGGCGGGAGGCATACCGGGGGATCATCCCGGGGCTGGCGCTGGAGAAGATGCTGACCCGGCGCGGTCCGCGCTGGTGGCGCTCCACGGTGACGCGCGGGCGGCCCCTCGTGGTGATCGATCTCGGCCAGGGCGTGGCGGGTTACATCTCCTACGGGCGCTGCCGCGACCGGTCGCTGCCGGCCGAGGGCGAGATCGACGAATTCTATCTGTTGCCCGAATACCAGGGCGTCGGCCTTGGACGCCGGCTGTTCCAGGCGGCGCGCAACGACCTGCGCGACCGGGGCATGGGCCGGGTCGCCGTGTGGGCGCTGGCCGACAACGAGCGCGCCTGCGCCTTCTACGAGGGCATGGGCGGGCGCCGCATCACCCGGGTCGAGGAGCGGATCGGCGGGGCGCCCCTCGCCAAGGTCGCGTTCCTGTTCGCCGACACCCGCGCGTCTTGAGGGCGCGGCGTTCGCCGTTCCGTTAAGATCGAAATCCCAGCCACCCCAGGAAAAAGCCACCGGCACCTTGTTGCCTGGGCCGTCACCGGGTAGGAAGCGTGCCCAACACGTTCCTTTCCGGAGAAATGCTTGATGCGCCTGGATGCGATCCCGATTGGCAAGAACCCGCCGGACGACCTGAATGTCGTCGTCGAAGTCCCCCTCGGCGGCGAGCCGATCAAATACGAGATGGACAAGGAGTCGGGTGCGCTCTTCGTGGACCGCTTCCTCTATACCGCCATGCGGTATCCGGGAAATTACGGCTTCATTCCGCACACCCTCTCGGGCGACGGCGATCCCTGCGACGTCCTGATCGCCAACACCCGCGCCATCGCGCCGGGCGCGGTCATGAACGTGCGTCCCGTGGGCGTTCTCGTGATGGAGGACGACGGCGGCCAGGATGAGAAGATCATCGCGGTTCCGTCCAGCAAGCTGACCCAGCGCTACGATCGGGTGCAGAACTATACCGACCTGCCCGAGATCACCCTGAAGCAGATCGAGCACTTCTTCGAGCACTACAAGGATCTCGAGCCCGGCAAATGGGCCAAGATCATCCGCTGGGGCGATGCGACCGAGGCCAAGCGCCTGATCGGCGAGGCCGTCGAGCGGGCGAAGAAGAAGGCCTGACGCCCGGTCTCAGCTCCTTGAAACGACCGCCATGGCCGGAGTCTCTCCGGCCATTTTTTCGTGCACCGGGTCACGCCTGCTCTTTCCCCGGCGCCGGAAACATGGATGCTTCGCCCGAGACAAAAATCCGCCCGGAGGGAACAGATGATCGTGCGCGCCTCGAAAACCATCATGGTGGCGGCCATCGCGTTCTTCGCCACCCTCGTGGCCTTCGGCAACATCACGGATTACGGCACCAACTTCGCGTTCGTGAATCATGTGCTCGACATGGACACCCTGTTTCCGGATACGACGATCCGCTATCGGGCCGTCACGAGCCCGTTTCTTCACCAGGCGGCCTACGCTCTGATCATTGGAGCAGAAGCCGCGACCGCCCTGTTGTGCTGGATCGGCGCCTTTCGGATGGGGTCCGCGATCCGGCGGGACGCAGCGGCCTTCCGGTCGTCCAAGGCCTTCGCGATCGCCGGCCTCACCCTGGGATTTCTCGTATGGCAAGTCGGTTTCATGTCGATCGGCGGCGAGTGGTTCGGCATGTGGATGTCGCAGCAATGGAACGGAGCGCCGTCCGCGTTCCGGTTCGTCGTGACGATCCTGGCGGTTCTCATCTACGTGGTGCTGCCGGACGAGGATTAGCGCCTTCGCTCTCCCGGCCGAAACCGGGAGAGCGGGGCGATCCCGTCACTCGCTGGAGCGGGTCTTCGGCGGCTCGCCGGTATTGCCGTCGAACGTATAGGCGGTCTTGACCGTCGTATAGAACTCGGCGGCGTAGCGCCCCTGCTCGCGCGGTCCGTAGGACGAGCCTTTGCGGCCGCCGAACGGCACGTGATAATCGACGCCCGCGGTCGGCAGGTTCACCATCACCATCCCGGCTTCCGCATTGCGCTTGAAATGCGACGCATGCTTCAGGCTCGTGGTGCAGATGCCGGAGGACAGGCCGAACGGCGTGTCGTTCGCCACCATCAGGGCCTCGTCGTAATCGCGCACCCGCGTGACCGTCGCGACCGGCCCGAAGATCTCCTCCCGGGCGATGCGCATGGCATTGTCCACATCCGTGAACAGGGCGGGCGCGAGGTAGAAGCCGGGATTGTCGCGGTTGAGCAATTCGCCGCCGCAGACGAGCTTGGCGCCCTCGTCCTGGCCGATCCGGATATAGGACAGGTCCTGATCGAGCTGGTTCTGGTCGACCACCGGGCCGATCTGGGTTCCGGCCTTCAGCGCATCGTCGATCACGAGGCCGCGCATCTTCTCCGTCAAGGCGTCGACGAACCGGTCATGCACGCCTTCCGTCACGATGAGGCGCGAGGAGGCGGTGCAACGCTGGCCCGTGGAAAAGAAGGCCCCGTTGACGGCGCAATCCACCGCCACGTTGAGATCCGCGTCGTCGAGCACGACCATCGGGTTCTTGCCGCCCATTTCCAGCTGCAGCTTCTTCATGGGATCGGCCGCGATACAGGTCGCCGCGACCCGCCGTCCCGTCGGCACCGAGCCCGTGAACGAGATGGCCGACACCTTGGGGCTGTTGAGAAGCGCCTCGCCCACGATCGAGCCGCGCCCCATCACCAGGTTGAACACCCCCGCCGGGACGCCGGCGCGCACGATGATCTCCGACAGCGCATGGGCGGATCCGGGAACGAGTTCGGCCGGCTTGAAGACCACCGTGTTGCCATAGGCCAGCGCGGGCGCGATCTTCCAGGCCGGAATGGCGATGGGGAAGTTCCAGGGCGTGATCAAGCCGACGACGCCCACCGGCTCGCGGGTGATCTCCACGTCCACATTGGGACGAACGGACGGAACCTTGTCGCCGGCCATGCGCAGGCATTCACCCGCGAAGAACTGGAAGATCTGGCCGGCGCGAACCACCTCGCCGACTCCTTCCGGCAGGGTCTTGCCTTCCTCCCGCGACAGCAGGCGGCCGAGCTCGTCCTTGCGGGCGATGATCTCGTCGCCGACAGCCTTCAGGATGTCATGGCGCTTCTGGATCGAGGAGCGCGACCAGGCCGGAAAAGCCCCGTAGGCCGCCGCGATGGCGCGCTCCGCGTCGGCGGCTTCGGCACGGGCGAACTCATCGATCACATCGTTGGTGTTCGACGGATTGACGTTGGGCGCCGCGTGCGTCGTATCGGCCCATTCTCCCGCAATGTAATTCGGCTTCATCTTGAGGCTCCATCCTTGTCTGGTGCGTCCATGAACGTCGTCGGCATCACGCTTTGTGATGAACTTTGATGTATTCGCGAAGGGACTTCCCCGCATTTTCGATATGCATCTTCAGCAACGCACAGGCCGCCGCAATCTTGCCTTCGGCGCAAAGCCTGACAAGCTCCGCATGCTCGGCTTCGGCACGCTCCATGCCGTCCGTCAGAGCCAGCTGCAACCGGGTATGGCGATCGCATTCCTGAAGCAGGTTGAAGACAATCCCCATGGTTCGGGGCTGTTCCGCGTGCCGGTAGAGCAGGCGGTGGAATTCCGTGTTCAGCTCGCCCCATCGACTCACGTGGTGCGCGCGCAGCTCGGCGCTGTATTCCTGCAGGATCGTATGGAGCTGACGATAATCCTCCCCGGTCAGGGATCGGGCGGAGGCCTTCAGCAGGCGCGGCTCCAAAAGGGCGCGCAGCTCGAAGAGTTCCTCGACCTCTTCGCTCGAGAGTTCCGAGACGATCGCGCCCCGGTGCGGATGGATCTTCACCAGCCCTTCCGCTTCCAGCTGCATGAGCGCTTCGCGAACCGGGATGCGGCTGACCCCAAATTCTGTCGCAAGGGCGTCCTGGCGGAGCTGGAAGCCCGCCTGGAAGTCACCGTCGATGATTCGGCGGCGCAGCTCTTCGGCGACGGCGGCGGAGATCGTCCGGTGCCGGATCGTCTTCTGAACGGGCTTTGCGGCGGGAGCGGCTCTGAGGGTCATTCCGGCGGGACACGGGTATGAGGGTTGAGGGGGATCATAGCATCTTCGGACCAGATTGGGTTGACAGAGTAGATTTTATACAATCTACATTATGCAATCTCAACCTCTTACAGGAGCAGGCCGCCATGGCGAAGCAAATCGGCTGGGAAGGCGTCTTTCCGGCGGTCACCACGCAGTTTCGGTCGGACTTCTCGGTCGATCTCGATGCGACCGCGAAGGTCCTGGACGGTTTGATCCGCGACGGCGTGTCCGGCCTGATCGTCTGCGGGACCGTCGGGGAAAACACCTCGCTGAGCCGCTCGGAGAAGGTCGCGCTCATGGAAACGGCGAAAGCCGTCTCCCGGGGACGCGTTCCGGTGATCGCGGGCGTCGCCGAATTCACCACGGCCTTCGCGTGCGAAACCGCCAAGGAGGCGGAGCGCGTCGGCCTCGACGGCATCATGGTCATGCCGGCCCTCGTCTATTCGTCGAAGCCGCACGAGACCGCCGCGCATTTCCGGGGCGTCGCCAAGGCAACCGACCTGCCGGTCATGGTCTACAACAACCCGCCGATCTACAAGAACGACGTGACGCCCGAAATCCTGGCCTCGCTCGCGGATTGCGACACCATCGTGTGCTTCAAGGATTCCTCCGGCGACACGCGGCGCTTCACCGACGTGAAGAACATGGTGGGCGACCGGTTCGTGATTTTCGCCGGGCTCGACGACGTGGTGGTGGAAAGCGTGATGCTCGGCGCGCAAGGCTGGATTTCCGGCATGTCGAACGCTTTTCCGCGGGAAGGCGAAACCCTCTTCCGTCTCGCGAAGGCCGGTCGCTATGAGGAGGCCATGCCGCTCTACGAGTGGTTCATGCCTCTGCTGCATCTCGATGCCCGCCCCGATCTCGTGCAATGCATCAAGCTGTGCGAGGAAATCATGGGCCGGGGATCCGCCATCACGCGGCCGCCCCGGCTTCCGCTCGGCCCCGAAGAGCGCGCCGTCGTGGAAGCGGTCATGGCCAAGGCGCTCAAGACACGTCCGGCCCTTCCCGAGGTCGGCCTCAAACCGGCAGCCTGATCCGGGCGACGATCATTCGGGACGGCGGTCGTCCGTTTCGGCTCGACCGCCGTCCCGCCCTTCGGATACGCTCGCAACGATCTCCAGTCAGAGAACCCTTCATGGCGCGGCACACTTTCTTCTGCATCGACGGACACACCTGCGGAAATCCGGTCCGCGTGGTGACCGGCGGCAGCATTCCGACCCTCAAGGGCGAGACCATGTTCGACCGCCGCCAGCACTTTCTGGCGGAGCACGACTGGATCCGCACCGGGCTGATGTTCGAGCCGCGTGGACATGACATGATGTCGGGCTCGATCCTCTATCCACCGACCCGGCCCGACTGCGACGTCGGCATTCTGTTCATCGAAACCTCCGGCTGTCTGCCCATGTGCGGGCACGGCACCATCGGGACGGTCACCATCGCCCTGGAAAACGGCCTGATTCATCCGAAGGTCCCGGGCCTCCTCAAGCTCGACACGCCCGCCGGCCTCGTGGAAGCCCGCTATGAGCAGAACGGGCCGTTCATCGAGAACGTCCGCATCACCAACGTCCCGTCGTTCCTTTACGGCACGGACTATGACGTCGAGGTCGAGGGCCTCGGCGCGCTCAAGGTCGACGTCGCCTATGGCGGCAACTTCTATGCCATTGTCGAGCCACAGGAAGGCTATGCGGATCTGTCCGCCGTCAATCCCTCGGATATCCTACGGTGGAGCCCGAAGCTGCGGGACGATTTCAATGCGCGTCATCGCATTGCCCACCCGGCGAATCCGGCCATCGATCGCCTCACCCATGTGATGTGGACCGGAAAGGCGCAGACGAACGAGGGAACGGCGCGCAACGCGGTTTTCTACGGCGACAAGGCCATCGACCGTTCGCCCTGCGGCACCGGCACGTCGGCCCGCATGGCGCAGCTTGCCGCACGCGGCGCACTCAAGGAAGGCGATGCCTTCGTGCATGAAAGCATCATCGGCTCCACCTTCACCGGACGCATCGAAGGGCGGGCCAAGGTCGGAGACCGGGATGCGATCATCCCGTCCATCGAGGGCTGGGCGCGGGTGACGGGGTTCAACACCATCGTGATCGACGACCGGGATCCGTTCGCTCACGGTTTTCAGGTGGTTGATCAAGCTCTTCGCGCCTGAGGCAAGCACAGATGAGGATCGCGATCGTCGGCGCCGGAATCATCGGAGTGACGGCAGCCCATGCTCTCCTCGACGCGGGGCATGAGGTCACGCTCATCGATCCTGAAGGCATGACGGGGCGGGCGACTGACGCCAATGCGGGCTGGATCGCCCATCTGGACATCATGCCCCTGGCGTCTCCCAAAGTGTGGCGCAACCTTCCGCGCTGGATGCTCGATCCGCTCGGCCCCTTGGCGATCCGGCCCGGCTACGTGCCGAGGCTGGCGCCATGGCTGCTGCGCTTTGTGCGCGCGTCCTCGCCTCGCGCCATCGCCACGAGCATCGAGGCGATCCGCGCGATCAACGGGCAGGCGCTTCCCGCCTGGACGGCGCTTCTCGACAAGCTCGCCCTCCGGTCCTTTCTGCGCCGGGAAGGCATCCTGTCGGTCTGGCGCGACGCGTCGGACTTCGCCCACGCCAAGGACATCCTTTCACGCCAGCGCGCCTATGGAATCGCCGTGGAGATTCTCGATCCCGTGGATGTGCGGCGGATCGAGCCGGCGCTCCAGGGCGTCGGCGCCGCGGTGCTTTACCCGGAAGGGTGCCACGTGACGGATCCAGCCTCTCTCGCAGAGGAGATCTTCCGCTGCGCGCGGGAACGGGGTGCCCGGCATATCCGCCAAAGGGTCGTGGCAATCGAAAGAAGCCCCAATGCCGTCGAGATCCGCACGGACGATGGTCATTCGACCGTCTACGATAAAATCGTCATCGCCACGGGAGCTTGGTCGACGACCCTGGCGAAGCAGGCGGGCGACTCGGTCCCGCTCGATACGGAGCGGGGCTACAACGCGACCTTTCCGAGTGGGACATTCGGCCTCGCGCGTCCGGTGATGTTTGAAGGCGAGGGCTTCGTGACCACGCCGCTCGGCATCGGCGACCGGGTCGGCGGCGCTGTGGAATTCGCGGGCCTCCAGGCTCCGCCGAACCATCGTCGGACGGACGCGATCGTCGAGCGCCTGAAGCGCTTTCTGCCGCATCTCGACACGGCCCAGCCCGCCCGGCGCTGGATGGGCTTTCGCCCTTCCGTGCCGGACTCGCTTCCGGTGATCGGCCCAGCCACGGCCGATGGGAGAATCATCTATGCGTTCGGGCATGCACATCACGGGCTGACGCAGGCGGCGATCACCGCCCAGATGGTGGCGGCTCTGGCCGACGGGCGGCAGAGTCCCGTCGACCTTAAGCCTTTCGCCGCGCAGCGCTTCCGACGCTGACGGGCGGCTGAGCCGCTCTTTCGTTTCACGGGACGCGGCTGGAACCAGCTCGTCCGGAAACCGCGGGCTTCCTAAATGACCACGAAATCGAGATGGGACATCTTGAGCTTGGTGGGCAGGACCGCAATCTGGATTGCCGCGGCCTTTCCGGTTCCGTCCGGATCGTAGAACAGCGCCCCGGTCTTCTTGTTGTAGACGATGCGGTCACTGGCATCGTGCACGTGATCGCCGGTCCAAAAGGCGCTTTTCGACAACGTGCCTTTCTTCGGCAGTTTCGAGAAGATCTTTCGCGACAGCTGGATCGTGTCGTCGACGGGCGCAAAGCCGTAGAGGGTGTCCACGTTCGTACGCACGTTGGGCTTCGTGTCGAACACGAACACATCCTTTCCGAGGCCCCCGATCAGTGCATCGTTGCCCGCGCCGCCGATCAGGGTGTCCCTGCCGGCCTCGCCCCACAGGGTGTCGTCGCCGCCGAGCCCCAGGATCCGATCATTGCCGCCTTCACCCACCAAGGCGTCCTTCGCGGCAGTTCCTCTCAGAGACAGCGGGGTCGTCTCGACGACGTTGCGCACGTTGATCGTGATCGTCTTGTAGAGCTCCTTTCCATAAGGATCGGCCGCCCTGACGGTGATGGCGTGTTGCTTCGCAGTTTCATAATCGAGCGTGCCGTTCAGGATCAGGTCCGACCCGTCGAGCCTGAACAGGCCGCCCGCGTTCGAAACGAGGGAGTAAGTCAGCGTATCGCCGTCGGGATCCGAGCCGAACAGGGTTCCGATCTCGGTGCCGGGACCGGCGGATTCCAGAACGCTGCTGCCTGCCAGAAGGATGCTCGTCGGAGCCCCGTTGACGAGCGCGACCGTCTTGTCGGCAAATTCCACGACACGGACATCCTTGAGAACATCCTCGCCGTCCGGTCCGACGATCTTGAAGGTCCCGCTCTCCGTTCCGGGAGTGATGGTATAGGCGCTGCTGTTGCCGGTATAGACGGCCCTGTCATCACCCGAGCCGCCATCCAGGAAATCGTTGCCGAGGCCGCCTTTGAGGGTATCGTTGCCGGCACCACCCATGAGGGTGTTGTTCAGGTCGTTGCCCGTCAGCTTGTCCGCACCCGTTCCGCCTTCGAGATTTTCGATACCGATCAGAGTGTCGCTGCCGTAGATGCCGGTGTCCTGCGGACCGTTCACCGCCAAGGTCACGGTGACGGGCGAGGAGCCTGAATACCGCGCGGTATCGAGACCCTCTCCGCCGTCGAGAATGTCGTTGCCGAAACCACCCTCCAGCGTATCGTTCTCGCCGAAACCCTCGAGCTTGTTGGCGCCGTCGCTTCCCGTCAGCTTGTCGGCATGGGCGCTGCCGGCGATGTTCTCGACGTTCAGAACCTGGTCGAACTGGAATCCCGTGTACTGGAGATTCGCATTGCCGAGGCTGAGGGAAACGCCCTGCGTGGCGAACGCGTAATCGACCGTGTCGACACCGGCGCCGCCATCGATGTAATTGCTGCCGCTGCCGCCGGAAATCCAATCCGCGCCCGTGCCGCCATAGGCCGTGTCGTCGCCGGTGCCGAGTTCGATGCGGCCGATCACGCTTCCTTGCGTGCCGTCATAGATGTCGCTTCCGGCGCCGAGATCGATAATGGTCCCCGCGAGATTCGTGGACGTGGTCTTGATCTCGCCCGCATTGGTGACGTGATCGGCGCCTATGCCGGCCAGAATCGCCAGTTCGGATGTCGCGATCGTGCCTGTGTTGTAGATCTCGAGCGTGTCGGCGGTGGTGAGGGCGGTGTCTTTGATGAGCTCGATGCCGTTCACGCCGGTGATGCTGCCGGCATTCATCAGGAACCCCAGGCCGCCGCCGGCAAACCGAATGGCCGTACCGGTATCGGACACTATGGCGCCTTCATTGAAGACGCTGCTGCCGTTGCCCTTTAGGGCGACCGCGAAGGTCTGACCCTGGACCTTGAAGCCCTCGGCGATGGTGATGCGCTGCTTGTTCTGCGCGAGGAGGGCCGCGCCAGTCGTCGTGACAACGTCGAGGCCGATGAAGGCTGTGCCGGAGTCCGGCAATTCGAGAAGGGCATTAGCGCCCTGCGGAAGGAGCGGATGCGCCGCATCGAAGAAATAATTGGTCATGGAAATCTCAGGCTGTTCAAGGAACGTGCCGAAATTCATACGATATTACGTTCTGCAAATAAAGCTTTCGCCGGAGCCCGTGCTGTCGCACGTCACGCATGGATGGCGACTGCCCTAGAGGGGCTCCCCCCTGAGAAGCCGCGGCGGCGTGCCTCCGGCCAGCCCGGCCGCCTCCTGCATGAAAAAGCGCTTCAGGCCGGGCATCCGGTCGACGAGGCCGAGCCCGAGATCCCGGATCAGGCGCAGCGGCAGGGCATCGTTGGAAAACAAACGGTTCAATCCGTCCGTCATCATTCCCATGGCCGTGATGTCGGCGCGCCGGGCCCGCTCATAATCATCGAGAACATCCGCGCTCCCAGGGTCGCGGCCCAGCCGCAGGGCCTCGACGACGATTTCCGCCAGAGCCGCCGCATCGTGCAGGCCGAGATTGAGCCCCTGCCCGGCAATCGGATGGATCACATGGGCCGCATCCCCCAACAGCGCCAGACGGTCCGCCGTGAAGCGGCGCGCCACGCCGAAGGACAAGGGAAAAGCCTGTGGTTTCGTGTCGAAGGAAATTTCCCCGAGTTCAAGGCCGAAGCGGCGCTCGAGCTCGGCCAGGAGATCCTCGGGATCCGCCTGAAGCAGATGGGGGACCTCGTCGCTGCGCTCGCTCCACACGATGGACGAGCGGTGCTGCAGGCGCCCGTCCGGCAAGGCCTCGGGCTTGAGCGGCAGGATCGCGAATGGACCGGCTGGCAGGAAATGCTCGACCGCCTTGCCCTCGTGGTCGCGGGCATGGCGAATGGTCGCGACGATGGCCGATTGACGGTAGGGCCAGGAAATCCAGCTGATCCCCGCCTGATCGCGCAGGCGCGAGCGCGCTCCGTCCGCCGCCACGAGCAGGGAGGCCCGAAGCGTGACGCCGCCATCGGTCACCACGTCGATCGCTCCCGGGTGCGCGGAGAAGCTCTCGACGCTCACAGGCATCAACGCGACCCCGGCGTTCCGGCACGCATCGACGAGGGCGCCGGTCAGATCGCCGCCGGCCACCATATGGGCAAGGGGTTCACCCTCCCTCACCTCCCCGGCGAAGGTGAGAAATGTCGGCCGCACCGGATCGTGCAGGCGGCTGTCCGTGATCACCATGTCGCGAATCGGCTGCGCCTTGTCGGCGACGAGGCCCCAGATCTGGAGCGCTTCGAGCATCCGGCGCGCCGCCGCCGCGATGGCGTAGGCCCGCTTGTCCCCATGAGGATCCCGTTTCAGGGCCGGATCGCACATGGCGACCTCGGCCGCATCGCCCAGCGCCTGTTTCAGCGCCAGCGCCAGCGACAACCCCGCCAAGCCGCCGCCGGCGATCGCGATACGTGGACGGTCTGCGCTCATGACGGTCTCCTGACGAACAGCCCTTGGAATCGCGGGCGGGATTGGGTGTCCGCGATGGATCGGCACGCGTCAAGCTTGACGTTCCTCGCCGGCTCTTCGATGGATGGATTTCCGTGAAAGGACCCAGTGCCCATGTCCAGTGCCGTTGCCAACCTGCTCAAGATCCTCGATCTGGAGGCCATCGAAGTAAATATGTTCCGCGGCCAGAGCCCGAAGGTCGGCTGGCAGCGCGTGTTCGGCGGCCAGGTGATCGGCCAGGCCCTCGTGGCGGCCACCCGCACCGTGGAGGGCCGCCAGCCCCATTCGCTCCATGGCTACTTCATGCTTCCCGGGGACCCCAAGGTTCCGATCATCTACGAGGTGGATCGGATCCGTGACGGCCGCAGCTTCACCACGCGGCGGGTGGTGGCGATCCAGCACGGCCAGGCGATCTTTTCCATGTCGGCGTCGTTCCAGCTCGCGGAAGACGGGTTCGAGCATCAGGCCCCGATGCCGGACGTTCCGGGCCCGGAGCAGCTTCCGAGCGAGACGGAAGTGAAGGCCGAACTGCTACAGAAGATGCCGGAACCCATGCGGACCTATTTCGAGCGCGAACGGCCGATCGAGATGCGTCCCGTCGAGATGCAGCGCTACACGTCGCAGGATCCGGGCGCGCCGCTGTTCCATGTCTGGATCCGCGCCACCGACCGCCTGCCGGACGATCCGGCGGTGCACCAGGCGGTGCTGGCTTATGCGTCCGACATGACGCTTCTCGATTCGTCCCTGATTCCCCATGGCCGGACCGTGTTCGATCCGACCATTCAGGGCGCCAGCCTCGACCATGCCCTGTGGTTCCATCGGCCCTTCAGGGCGGACGAATGGCTGCTTTATGCCCAGGACACGCCGAATGCCGGCGGCGCCCGTGGTTTTTCACGGGGGCTGATTTTCCGGCAGGACGGCACCCTAGTCGCGTCCGTGGCCCAGGAAGGCCTGATCCGCGACCGCAGCTGAGGCCGATGGGCTGCGCGTCAGACAGCGGGCGGGTTCACCCGGGCAAAGCCGGCCTGACGATACGAGGGCCAATAGGGATAAGCCGGGGTGACGGCGCTGGCCGCATCGAGGCGGGCGACCTGCTCGGCCGTCAGCGACCATCCGACCGCTCCCAGATTCTGCCGCAGCTGTTCCTCGTTGCGCGCTCCGACCACGACGGTGGAAACGGTCGGGCGCCGCAGCAGCCAGTTGAGGGCGATCTGCGGGACGGTCTTGCCTGTTTCCTCGGCCACGGCGTCGAGGGCATCGACCACGCGGAACAGATGCTCGTCGGATACCGGCGGACCGTACTCGGCCGTCTGATGCAGGCGGCTGGTTTCGGGCAACTCCTGGCCGCGGCGAATCTTACCGGTGAGCCGACCCCAGCCGAGGGGACTCCAGACCACCGCGCCGACGCCCTGGTCGCGGGCGAGTGGCATGAGCTCCCATTCGTAATCGCGCCCGATCAGCGAGTAATAGGCCTGATGGGCCACGTAGCGCGGGTAGCCGTGGCGATCCGCGACGGCGAGCGACTTCATGAGCTGCCAGCCGGCGAAGTTGGAGACCCCCACATAGCGGACCTTTCCGGCCCGAACGAGATCGTCGAGGGTCGACAGTACTTCCTCGACCGGGGTTCCGGCGTCGAAGGCGTGAAGCTGCAACAGGTCGATGTAATCGGTGCCGAGACGCCGCAGGGCCGCGTCCACCGCAGGGAGCAGCCGAGCCCGGGAGGTGCCCGCCTCGTTCGGGCCCTCCCCGGTCGGCAAACCGGTTTTCGTGGAGAGAAGCACCTTGTCGCGCCGGCCCTTGATGGCCTCGCCGAGCACGATCTCCGATGCGCCGTCGGAATACACGTCGGCCGTGTCGAACATCGTCACGCCGGCTTCGAGGCAGATGTCGATCAGCCGCCGGGCCTCCGCCGTGTCCGTCTCGCCCCAGGCTCCGAACAGAGGGCCTTTTCCGCCGAATGTGCCGGCCCCGAAGCTCAGCACCGGAACGTCCAGTCCCGAATGTCCCAATCGCCGATATTCCATGGTCAGATTCCCTGGTGAGAAAGAACGGAAGCGGGAGCCCGCCGGTCGAGCCATTGGCTGACGAGGGCGAGGGCCAGACCCGCAAGGGTGATGAGCGCGGCAACCCAGGTGACCGCGCCCAGTCCAGGGCCGCTGTCGATCACCACGCCGCCGATCCATGCGCCGAGGGCGTTGCCGAGGTTGAAGGCCGCGATGTTCAGGCTGGAGGCGAGTCCCTGACCGGCGCCCCCGGCCTTCTCGAGGACGCGCAGCTGAAGGGGTGCCACCGTCGCGAAGGCCGCGGCGCCGAGCAGTCCGACGAACGCCACGGCGGCGGTCTTTTCATGCACCGCGAAGGTCATGAGCGCGAGAACGAGCGCCAGAACCGCCAGGGTCCCGATCAGGGTCGGCATCAGGCGCTTGTCCGCCAGCCACCCGCCCCCGAGATTGCCGACCGCAAGGCCCGCCCCGAAGATCAGGAGGATCGGCGACACCGCCGCCTCGGAGAAGCCCGTGATCTGCGTGAGGATCGGCTGCACATAGGTGAAGACCGCGAACACGCCCGCATAGCCGAGAACCGTCATGGCGAGGCCGAGAAGAACCTGCAGGCGCATCAGCCCGGCGACCTCCTCGCGCAGCGACGAAGCATCCTCGCGACGGCCGTTGCCGGGAACGAAAGCCGCCAGCACGAGCGTGGCGATTGCTCCGATGGCCGCAACCGTCCAGAACGTGGCGCGCCATCCGAAGGCAAGGCCGATCCAGGCCCCGAGCGGCACACCGAGGAGCGTGGCTGCGGTCAGGCCCGTGAACATGATGGCGATGGCCGAGGCCTTGCGCTCCGGCGCCACAAGGGACGTCGCGACGACGGAGCCGACGCCGAAGAAGGTCCCGTGCGCCAGGGCCGTCACGATGCGGGCTCCCATCAGGGCTCCGTAGGTCGGAGCGATCGCACAGGCGATGTTGCCGATGGTGAAGATCACCATGAGGGCGACCAGAACCGTCTTGCGGGGCCAGCGGCGTGTCAGGATGGTCATCAGCGGCGCGCCGACCGTGACGCCGAGGGCATAGCCGGAGATCAGCAGGCCCGCGAGCGGAATGGAGACGCCGAGATCCCCGGCAACCTGCAACAGCAGGCCCATGATGACGAATTCCGTGGTGCCGATGGCGAAGGCCCCGGCGGTCAGGGTGTAAAGGGCAAGGGGCAAGAACAGGCTCCCGTAATGACCGGTTGTGAAGGTCACGCAAAACTAGGGGGTCGCCGGCTTTTGAATTAGAATGCTATTGGGAACATCATTTGTGAGATGAATTCACGATGGCACGGCTGGAGATCAATCGTTCGGGCGAGATGGAAGTTTTTGTCCGCGTCGTCGAACGCTCGGGCTTTTCGGCGGCCGCCCGTTCCCTGCGCATGACGCCCTCGGCCGTCAGCAAGCTCGTGGCCCGCCTGGAAGCCCGGCTCGGGGCGCGGTTGGTCCATCGCTCCACGCGCCGCCTGCAGCTGACCCCGGAGGGGATCGCTTTCTTCGAACGGGCAAAGCGCATCCTGGCCGAGATCGACGACGCCGAGCGCGAGGCATCATCGGGGGCGGCGCCGCGGGGCCGGGTGCGGGTCAACAGCAATGTCCCGTTCGGTCTCCATCATCTGCTGCCCCTCGTGCCGGGCTTTCTCGAACGCTATCCCGAGGTCCGGCTCGACATCGTCCTGACCGATCAGGTGATCGATCTGTTCGAGGAAAGGGCGGATGTGGCGATCCGGGTCGGCCCGTTGCGGACGTCGCAGCTCGTGGCGCGCAAGCTCGGATCGAGCCGAATGGTCGTGGTCGGGGCACCGCATTACCTGGCGCACCACGGAACGCCCCGGACCTTGGCGGAACTCGAAACCCATAACCGGATCGGCTTCAATTTCGCCCGCAGCTTCGACGAATGGCCGTTCGTGGAAGGCGGCGTCAACCGGACGCTGCCGGCGGTCGGCAATACCTTGTCCGGCGACGGCGAAACATCCCGCCGGCTGGCGCTGGCCGGCGTGGGGTTGGCCCGCCTCGCCTGGTTCCATATCGGTCCCGACATCGCGGCGGGCCGGCTCGTGCCGGTCCTGGAAGAGTTCAATCCCGGGGATTCGGAGGACATCCACGCGGTTTTCGTCGGCCAGGGCGGCCGCCTGCCCGCACGGGTGCGCGCCTTTATCGATTATCTGGCCGAAACCGTGACGCTGCCCAAGCGATAAGCCGCCGCATCAGCCGGTAAATTTCTTGACGAAGCGGTCGTCGAAGGTCGTGGCGAGATCGACCTTCGCGTCCTTCAGTTCCGGATCGAGGGTTTTCAGCATGTCCATCACGCTTGCCATGCCGTCCGGCGGCACGATGCCCGTGCGCGAATAGCTTTCGAGCGAGTTCTGCACCGCCTTGATGTAGAGGGCCTTGTCGCCGAGGTGATATTCCGCCGGAACCGCTTCCGCCACGTCGTCGGGTTTTGCCGTCTGCAACCATTTCAGGGATTTCATGAAGGCGTTGACGAGACGCTGCGCGGTGACGGGATTCGCGTCGATGAAATCCTTCTTCGTGTAGAGCGTCGCCGCAGGATTGGAGCCACCGAACAAGGCGCGCGTGCCGGCCTCCGTCCGGGTGTCGATGAGAATCGCGATGTCGCCGTCGGATTCGAGCTTGGCGATCACCGGATCGAGATGCGACAGCACGTCGATCTCGCCCTTCTGCATCGCCGCGACGGCGCTTGCCCCGGAGCCGACGCCGATGATGGCCGCGTCCGAGGGCTTCAGGCCCGCCTTCACCATGGCGTATTGGGCGGTCAGCGCCGTCGATGAGCCCGGCGCGGTGACGCCGATCTTGAGGCCCTTGAAATCGGCGGCGGATTTGATCTGCCCGGCCTTCTCTTTCTTGACCGCGATCACGATGGCGGGGAAGCGCCCGAGCTCCGTGATGGCGCGCACGTCCTGGCCTTTCGCCTGCATGCGGATCGTATGTTCATAGGCGCCCGTCACCACGTCCACCGAGCCGCCGATCAGCGCCTGGAGCGACTTGGCGCCTCCGCCGAAATCGTTGATCTCGACGTCGAGGCCCTCCTCCTTGAAGAAGCCTTTCCGTTCCGCGATGGTCAGCGGGAGATAATACAGAAGCGGCTTGCCGCCGACGCCGAGCGTCACCTTGGTCTTTTCCGGCTTTTCCTGCGCGAAGGCGGTACGGCTGAGACCGGCGGCGAGCGCCGCAGCGCCCGTTCCGATCAGAAATGTGCGGCGTTCCATGATCGTCTCCCTGAATGGTTTTGCTTCGTTGGACAAAGGATTGCTCAACCCCGGCCGCTTGTCGATGGCCCCGGACGCCACACGAGAAGACGCCGCTCGATGAGCGTCACGCAGGCATCGATGATGATCACGAAGATCGACAGGATGAGCATTCCGGCAAAGACGCCCGTCACGTCGAACACGCTTTCAGCTTCGTGGATCTTGTAGCCGAGGCCCGCGGAGGAACCGAGATATTCACCGACAACGGCGCCGACCAGCGCGAAGCCGACGGACGTGTGCAGCGACGAGAACACCCAGGTGAGAGCCGCTGGCCAGTACACATGCCGCAGGAGCTGGCGCTCGTTCATGCCGAGCATGCGCGCATTGGCGAGCACCACCGGGCTCACCTCGCGCACGCCCTGATAAACGTTGAAGAACACGATGAAGAACACGAGGGTGAATCCCAGCGCCACCTTCGACCAGATGCCGAGGCCGAACCATAAGGCGAAGATCGGCGCCAGCACGACGCGCGGCAGGGCATTCGCGGCCTTGATGTAAGGGTCGAACACCGCCGCCAGCAGCTCGCGCCGGGCGAACAGGAAACCGAAGAGGATTCCGCCGAGCGCTCCGAACGCGAAAGCCAGCACGGTTTCGAGCAGCGTGATGCCGAGGTGACGCCAGATTTCGCCGGTCGCGAATTCCTTGCCGGCGCGGATCAACACGTCGAACGGATTGGAAAAGAAGAACTGGGACTGCTTGACGGGCGCGAGAATCGGATAGGCGGTGAACACATGCCACACGAGCAGAAACAGAACGGCGACCAGGAGCTGCAGCCCGAGGAGTTTTGCGCGTTTCATGGTGTCGTTCCCTCCCCTTGCGCATAGGCTTTCTGCACTTCCGTGCGCAGGCTCGCCCAAATCTCCTTGTGGATATGGTGAAAGGCGGGTTCGAGCCGGATCTCGGAAATGTCCCGCGGCCGCGGCAGGGAAATGGGAAACTCGCCGATGATGCGGGCGGCGGGACCTGCGGACATGACCACCACGCGGTCCGCCAGGGCGATCGCCTCCTCGAGATCATGCGTGACGAACAGCACCGCCTTCCGGTCGGCCGCCCAGAGCTCCAGCAGCAGATTTCCCATGATCTGCCGGGTCTGTGCGTCGAGGGGACCGAAAGGCTCGTCCATGAGCAGGATTTCGGGATCGCGAATCAGCATCTGCGCCAGCGCCACGCGCTTGCGCTGGCCTCCGGAGAGCATGTGGGGATAGCGGTCCACGAAGGCCGCGAGGCCGACGCGGCGGAGCCAGTCCCGCGCCTTGTCGAGGGCTTGTCCGTGGGGCACGCCTTTCGGCTCCAGGGCGACGGCGACATTCTGAAGCGCGGTCTTCCAGGGCATCAGCGCGTCCTGCTGGAAGAGATATCCGGCGCGCCGGTTGAGGCCCTGAAGCGGCGCGCCGAAGATGGCGACATCGCCCTCGGACGGTTCGAGAAGACCCGCCGACGCATTCAGGAGCGTCGACTTTCCGCACCCGGTCGGCCCGACGATGGCGATGAATTCGCCCGGGCGAACCGCAAGATCGATCGCGGCGACGGCTGTATAGCCACCCTCCTTCGCACCGAAGGTGATGGCAAGATTGCGAAGTGAAACGGCGGAGGCTTGATCGGTCAGCGACATCGGATGGGACGTTTCCCGCGTCTGTGAGCGACGCTTGCCTTCACCGTAAAGCCTCGTTCCCCGATGGCAAGACCGAACCCGGCATCACCTTATGCCCAAGCTGCCGTAATCCGGGCGTGAAGGCGTGATGAGAAAGGCGCGAGAACATTAAAGCCGGTCGCTTCGAAAAGTTCCGGCACGAACAACAGCTTTTTGGGGGCCATCATGTCCATTTTCCGTATCTGCGCCGGCGGCGTTACCCTGGCGATGCTCATGGCCGTCCCGGCGGCGGCGAAACCTGCCGTGGGTGTGACCGTGACTGCTGAGCGCATGGCCGAACTCCAGCGCGTCAACACGTTCGTCAACAGCACCATCGTCGAGATGTCGGATATGGAGCAGTACGGGCGCGAGGATGTCTGGACCCTCCCGACCAGCGGAAAGGGCGACTGCGAAGATTTCGCGCTTTTGAAGCGCAAGCTCCTGCTGGAGAGAGGGTGGCCCTCCGCGGCCCTGTCGATTGCCGTCGGCGTGACGGCTCAGGGCGAAGCTCACGCGGTTCTGACCGTGGCGACCGCCGAGGGCTCCCTGGTGCTCGACAACCTGACCTCCACGATCCTGCCGTCCTCGCGGACGGGGCACACGTTCTACGCTCGCCAATCGGGGCGAGGATGGATCGCGGCGTCTGGGGAAAGGACACGGGAGCCGACGGTGGATCTTCCGGTCGCGGAGCGGATTGTCGCTGGAGCAAGCTCTCGACGCAGGCGCGGGTGAGATCGTCAAGAACAGCCAAGATTGAGTAAGAATTCCCATCAACGGGAGGGGCAGCGACGCAGGATAGCGAAGATGAACGGTTCCTGAATACATACATGAAGCGCATTAATGGCCAAGCTATGCTAATCGTTCCGTTGAATGTGTTGGAAAAGATAGATTAATACTGCCGAGCTGCAGTTATTCAATAACTTTTCTCTTGAAGAGTGGGAACCATGTCTTTGCTGCCGCGTCATTGAGACATTCGAGACAATTTAGTCTCAATTTCCAACGATCTCCTCTTCAGGTGAGTCCATGAAACGTTCGCACGTTCTCGCTGCGTCCAGCGCAGCCCTTTTGCTTGCTTCCGCGTTCCCGGCTTTGGCACAGGGCCTGCGTCCGGGAGGGCAATGTGTTCCGGCAGTCGCCAATCCGTCGATGTACAGCAACTGTCGTCTTCACATCGTCCAGGGTGAAGAGGTATGCCGCTGCGCCGTTCGTCCTCAGGCGTTGCGCCAGCTGAACAGATTGACGGACCGGGACGTCACGGCGACCGGATCGATCACGCAGCGCGCTCCGCTGGCGAGTGGCTCGGGCAGCACCCCTCTTTTCGGCTCGGGCGGATTTGCGAACCAGAACTTCTCGGCCCCTGGCGGTTCCGTCGCGCCTCTCTCCGGCCAACCCAATACGTTGAATGGCGGCGCCGTCAGCCCAGCCGGAGCCGCGCGCGGGAATGCCCTTGGCAGCAGCGCCCGTGGCGCTGCGGCCGGTCGTGGGGGTGAGGCAGCAGCCAGCGGGACGGGCGATGTCGCCTCGACCGGCAGCGTAGGCGCCGGAGCGCCCGGGGGCGCGGGTGCGGTTGGTGGCGGAGCAACTGCCGGCGGCGGAGCTACTGCTGGAGGTGGGACGACCGCCGGAAGCGGGACTGGGACCGGAGGCGGAGCCGTCGGATCAACGGGTGGCGGCTTGGGCAATCCAGGAAATGATCACAGCGTCGGTCACGCCGGCGAGAGCCCGAATGGGGGCGATTTTGGTGGCGGATCCCGGGGCCGCGGTGACGTGGGTGATCGAGGCGGTGATCGAGGAGGCGGCCGTGGAAACGGCAACAACGGTGAGCACAACGGCAACGATGGCGGCGGACACGGCAATAACGGCTTCGGGAATGGCGGCCGTGACGGGAGCCCCAACGGCAAGGACGACAGCGTCCGTTAAAACGCCTTCCTGACTTTTTCTGTGCAACCCCGGCTTGCCCAAGCCGGGGTTGTTTTTGTTTGCCGCCTCTTCTGCCTGCGTTTTGTGCAGACATGCCCAAACAGCCTCATTTGTGAGCGCTTCCGCGGTCAGGGCGGAACGGCCGAAGCAGCCCGCACGCGTTGGCATCATTTTTGCTTAAACCCCAGCGAGACCCGTCCGGACGGTCGGGTTCCGACGGCATTTTCTCGTGAGCGGGCGTCGAGACCGGCTCAGGAGAACCTTCAACAAGGGGGCTTCACCCATGAAAATCGTGATGGCGGTCATCAAACCGTTCAAGCTGGAGGAGGTCCGCGACGCGCTCACCTCCCTCGGCGTGCACGGCCTCACCGTGACCGAAGTGAAAGGCTACGGACGACAGAAGGGGCATACGGAGATCTATCGCGGCGCCGAATATGCGGTGAGCTTTCTGCCCAAGCTGAAGATCGAAGTCGCGGTGCCGACGGAGATCGTCCCGAAGGTCGTCGAGGGCATCACCCTGGCTGCCCGCACGGGCCAGATCGGCGACGGCAAGATCTTCGTCGTCCCCCTTGAGAAGGCCGTCCGCATCCGCACAGGCGAAGCCGATGCCGATGCTCTGTGATGCCCGTTTCCCTTTCCTCGTCCGGAGTCTGAATCCGATGAAACCTCGTTTGAATCTCGCAACGGCCCTTGCGGGCATCGGGCTCACGCTCATGGCGTTCGAGCCGGCGCTCGCCCAGGATGCCGCCGCTCCCACGGTCAACAAGGGCGACACCGCCTGGATGCTCGTGTCGACCATCCTGGTGATCCTGATGACGATCCCGGGCCTTGCCCTGTTCTACGGCGGCCTGGTGCGCACCAAGAACATGCTGTCCCTGCTGATGCAGGTCTTCTCCGTGTTCAGCCTGGTCGCGATCTTGTGGGTGTTCTACGGCTATTCCCTCGCTTTCACGTCGGGACCCGGCGGCATCGGCGCGTTCATCGGCGGCTTCTCCAAGGCCTTTCTGGCCGGCGTGACCACGGATTCCACCGCCGACACCTTCACCAAGGGCGTGGCGATCCCGGAATTCACGTTCCTGGCCTTCCAGCTGACCTTCGCGGCGATCACGCCGGCTCTCATCGTCGGCGCCTTCGCGGAGCGCATCAAGTTCAAGGCCGTGATGCTGTTCACGGCCCTGTGGCTGACCTTCATCTATCTGCCGATCGCCCACATGGTGTGGTTCTCGGAAGGCTATCTGTTCGGTCTGGGCGCCCTCGACTTCGCAGGCGGCACGGTCGTGCACATCAACTCGGGCGTGGCAGGTCTCATCGGCGCCCTCATGGTCGGCAAGCGGATCGGCTACGGCCGCGACCTGCTCGCGCCGCACTCCCTGACCCTTACCTTCGTCGGCGCATGCCTTCTGTGGGTGGGCTGGTTCGGCTTCAATGCCGGCTCGAACCTCGAGGCGACCGGCGGCGCCGCGCTGGCTCTTCTCAACACCATCCTGGCTCCCGCCGCCGCAGGCCTGGCGTGGACCACCGTGGAGGCTTTCGAGAAGGGCAAGGCCTCGCTGCTGGGCATCGCGTCGGGCGCGGTCGCGGGCCTCGTCGCCATCACGCCGGCCGCCGGCCTTGCCGGTCCGATGGGCTCCATCGTGCTCGGTCTCGTGGTGGGCGTGGTCTGCTATCTGGCCGTCACCACCATCAAGAACGCCCTCGGCTATGACGATGCCCTCGATGTGTTCGGCATCCACGGGGTCGGCGGCATCGTCGGCGCCATCGGCACCGGCATCGTCGCGGCACCTTCGCTCGGCGGCTACGGCGTCGGCGAATATTCGATCGGCGGACAGCTCTGGACGCAGCTCATCGCGGTGGTCGTGACCCTGCTGTGGACCGGAATCGGCTCGTTCATCCTCTACAAGATCGTCGATCTCACGGTGGGCCTGCGCGCCGCCTACGAGGCGGAGCGCGAAGGTCTCGACCTCGCGGACCACGGCGAGCGCGCCTACAATTACTGAGCTTTCCGACGACAAGACAAACCAACCAGAGGGTCGTCAAAGGAAAAGCCCCGGCATCACGGCCGGGGCTTTTCTGTTGTTGTCGTCCGGGATTGCGGCCGATGTCACATCACCCGTTCTTCACCAGGTTCTGCAGCTTCTGCCGCCGGGTTTCCTGCGGCTCCTGGAAATTGGAGGAGCCGTAGAAATCTCCCTTCGAGTCCATCAGGAAGATCGTGGCCGTGTGGTTCATGGTGTAGCCGGAATCGGTGGGGACCTTTTCGTAGAACACCTTGTAGGCCTTCGCGGTGGCGGCGATCTGATCGGGCGTGCCGGACAGGCCGATGATCCGCGGATCGAACGAGGACAGGTAGGTCTTCATCAAGTCCGGCGTGTCCTGTTCGGGATCGATGGTGACGAAGACCACGTTGAGCTTGTCCGCGTCCTTGCCCATCGTCGTGAGATCCTGCGTCAGGTCGTAGAGGGTCGTCGGACAGACTTCGGGACAATGGGTGAAGCCGAAGAAGATGGCGAACGGCTTGCCCTTCAGGCTGTCGCTCGAAAATGGCTTTCCCTCCTGCGACGTCAGCTGGAACGGGCCGCCGATGGGAACCCGCGAGGCGGACCCCGAGGGCTTGGGATCCGGCAGGACCAGGAGCAGGGTCGCGAGAAGAAAGATCGCCGCCGTCAGGAAGACCAGCAGCGGCAGAAGCAGAGATCGTCTGACAACCATCATGCCCTCCCGGTCAGTGCTTGTGTTGCATGGGCGCGGTCTCCTGGCCGCCCATCCCGCGCACCGTATAGGTCACCTCGACGGTTCCGGCTTTCTCGAACACGAGGGTGCCCTTCAGGCTCTGCCCGTCCTTCAACGGCTCCTTGAGATCCATGAACATGAGGTGATAGCCGCCGGGCTTGAGCTCGACGCTTGCGCCGGGAGCGATGTCCAGTCCGCCATCCACGGGCTTCATCCGCATGACGTTGTCGACCATGGACATCTCATGGATTTCGACCCTTTCGGCGAGCGGGAACGACCCGCCGACGAGGCGGTCCGGCTCCTTGCCGGTGTTGGTGATGCGCAGATAGCCGCCGCCCACCTTCGCGCCGCCGGGGGTCGCGCGGGACCAGGGCTGCTCGATGGTCAGATCACCGATCTTGACGGTGGCGGACGGGGACGGGAGGCCGGCGGCCTTCGCGGTTTCGAACGGGACGGGGGCAAGGGCCGACACGGCCATGAGAGTAAGGGCGGCGAGCGCGCCGGCGGAGAATGACAGCTTCATCGGAAGAAACCTGTAGTCGCGGTGAAAACGTGTTGTGACGGGAGACGTTCACACCGGACGCGGAGGCGCGCGCGAGCCGACCGGCAAAAAGCCGACGAGCCGGACCGGGTCGGCCCTGTCCGGCGAGAAGGAAATCGTGGCGGGCGTGAGGGCAAGGCGCGCAAGGCCGGCCTGAACCAGCGGCGGTCCGCCGAATGCGGCGGACAGATTGCACCCGAGGATGCAGCACAGGGCGTCGTGGGCCTGCGCCGGGCCATGAGGTTTCGAATGTTCGGAGGATTGCGCGCATATGACGCCTTCGGAAAGGCTCGCCTGCGCGTGAACGGCTCCGCCGAACGAGAACGAGAGCGCCTGAAGCGCCAGGGCATAGGCGATCACGGCCGTCAGCGCGGCCCGTTGCCAGCGTGTGAGAAATGCCCTGCCCGTCATGGCGCGGACACTGGTCCGTCCCGACCGCCGCGTCAACCGGTGATCGCGACGCTTAGGGTTAAAGGACCCTTAACCCCATCCGGCTAGTGTCTCCGTTCGATTTTGTTGGCGAGATTTCGACTCAGGGTTCTCGATGCGAACGGCACGACGCTCCTCCTCTTCCTATGATGGATTGTCCAGCGCTCTGCGGGCCTTCGTGGCCCGCCGTGCCCAGGAGATGATCGGCCTGTGCCTGCTCGTCCTGGCCGGCGCAGTGGCGGCGTCCCTCGCCACGTGGTCGGTGGACGATCCGAGCCTCAACAACGCCACCGATGCGCCGATACGCAACCTCCTCGGCTGGCCGGGAGCCATCGTGGCGGACCTGCTGATGCAGCTCCTGGGGCTCGGCTCGATCGCGGCCCTGCTGCCGCTCGCCCTGTGGGGCTGGCGGTTGATGAAGTCCGGCCATCTCGGCCGGGCGCAACTGCGGTTGGCTCTCTGGGTTCTGGGGGCCGGTGCGGCGACAGCCCTTGCCAGTGCGTTGCCGGCGACCGACCGCTGGCCCTTGCCCACGGGCCTGGGCGGCGTCGTGGGAGATGCGGTCCTGACGGCCGGAAAGGCCGTCACGGGGCTGTCCAGCGGCTCCGCCAGCGCCGTGCTCGGCCTCGTCTTTGCCGGCATCGCGATTTTGACGCTCAGCGCCGCCTGCGGCCTGGGATTGTCGGAGGAGCGGCACTATGCCGATCCGGACGAGGCGGACGAGCCCGTGGAGGCGAAGCGCCCGCGTCGGAAGGTGCCCGAGTGGGACGAGGCGGACGAGGCGACCGCAGACGAGCCCGGCTGGGGCATCGTGTCCCTCGGGGCCTTGGCCCATGGCGCCATGAGCCTGCGGGCCGCGGCCCGCCGCTGGGCCGAGCGCCGCGCCGCGCCCGACGAGGAATACGAGACGGCTCCGGCCGGTGCATCGCCCCGGCGCGGGGCGCCTGACGCGATCTGGACCCGCCGCGAGCCGATCCTGGACGATGCCGCGCCGCGCCGTGCGAGACCCGCGCCGGCCGCGGCCCCGCTCCACGACGAGGACGACGAGGGTTGGGACGAGGCCCCGTCCGGCGCTCCCGCCCGCGTTTCGATGCCCGAGCCCGCTCCGTCGCGGGTCGCCCCCGCGCCTGCCGCGCCCAAACCCGGCAAGCGCATGGTCCGCGAGGCGCAGCCCTCGTTCCTCGACGAGGGCAATTATCAGCTGCCGGCCCTCACCCTCCTGGCCGAGCCCAAGAAGCCGCAGGCCCCGACGGTTTCGGCGGACGCCCTGGAGCAGAACGCCGCGCTGCTCGAAGGAACGCTGGAGGATTTCGGCGTCAAGGGCGAGATCATCAATGTCCGGCCCGGCCCTGTCGTGACCCTTTACGAGCTGGAGCCCGCCCCGGGCACCAAATCCTCGCGGGTGATCTCGCTCGCGGACGACATCGCCCGCTCCATGAGTGCCGTCTCGGCCCGCGTGGCGGTGGTGCAGGGCCGCAACGCCATCGGCATCGAGCTGCCCAACCACAAGCGCGAGACCGTCTTCCTGCGCGAGCTCCTGGCGAGTCAGGATTTCGAATCGACCAAGCAGAAGCTCGCTCTGTGCCTCGGCAAGACGATCGGCGGCGAGCCGGTGATCGCGGATCTGGCACGCATGCCGCACCTCTTGGTCGCCGGCACCACCGGCTCGGGCAAGTCGGTCGCCATCAACACCATGATCCTGTCGCTCGTATACCGGCTCAAGCCGGAAGAATGCCGGCTGATCATGGTCGATCCGAAGATGCTCGAACTGTCCGTCTATGACGGTATCCCTCACCTGCTGACCCCCGTCGTCACCGATCCGAAAAAGGCCGTGGTGGCGCTCAAATGGGCGGTTCGGGAGATGGAGGACCGGTACAAGAAGATGTCGAAGCTGGGGGTGCGCAACATCGACGGCTTCAATGCCCGCGTGTCGGAAGCCAAGGCCAAGGGTGAGGTGATCACCCGCACGGTCCAGACCGGCTTTGACCGCGAAACCGGCCAGGCGGTGTACGAGGACGAGGTGATGGACCTCGAGCCGCTGCCGTACATCGTGGTGATCGTCGACGAGATGGCCGACCTGATGATGGTGGCCGGCAAGGAGATCGAAGGGGCGATCCAGCGCCTGGCGCAGATGGCGCGGGCGGCGGGCATTCACGTGATCCTGGCGACCCAGCGTCCGTCGGTGGATGTGATCACCGGCACGATCAAGGCGAACTTCCCGACGCGGATTTCGTTTCAGGTGACGTCGAAGATCGACAGCCGGACGATTTTGGGCGAGATGGGGGCGGAGCAGCTTCTGGGTCAGGGCGACATGCTGTACATGGCGGGCGGTGGTCGGATCACCCGCGTGCACGGGCCGTTCTGCTCCGACGAGGAGGTCGAGAAGGTCGTCGCTCATCTCAAGCGCCAGGGCCGCCCGCAATATCTCGAAGCCGTCACGGCGGACGAGGACAACGGCGGCGAAGGCGGCGACGCGCCTGTCTTCGATCAGGGCGAGTTCGGATCGGGCGGCGGCGATCTCTACGATCAGGCGATCGCGGTGATCCTGCGCGACAAGAAGGCGTCGACCTCGTATATCCAGCGGCGTCTGCAGATCGGCTACAACCGGGCGGCATCGCTGATGGAGCGGATGGAGAAGGAAGGCATCGTCGGCCCCGCCAACCATGCCGGCAAACGCGAAATCCTCATGGAAACACCGGATCTCGGCGAGGATTGATCGTGGATCGAATCGACGCATACGGAACCTCGGCCCTGGTGGTGGCGTCATCGATTAGCCACATGAGAAGGCTAGCGCAGCACCCTCTCTGACATGCAAGGATCGTTCCGGATGCGCCTTTCGAGCCTGATCTGCCTCGCATCACTCCTCGCCGCTGCGGCGGGTCTGGGTGCGATGCCGGCTGCCGCTCAGGTGCTTCCCTACGAGCTGTTCCGACCTCCGAAGGCGACCTCGCCGACCGCTCCCGCCGTGATCGCTTCCGCGGCTGAAGGCTTCACGCTCACGGTGGCTCCGCCGGCGACATCCAACTTCCATCCCCGCAAGCCTGCCGGGCCGAAACCGCCGGAGCCGAGCGCCGCTCCGGCCGTGGCGGCGGTGGAAGCCCCGAAGCCCGCCGAACCGGTGAAGGAGGCGACCGCCTTCCCGCAGGTCGCGCCCCTGCCTCCGCCCCCCGTTCGCCCGGTGGCCTTGAAGGAAACCCCCGCTCCGTCCGCGGCACCCGTGGACATCGCCCCGCGGCCGGTGGTTGCGGCCGTGACGCCCGCCGCCATGCCGAAGGTTCAGCAGCCCCTGTCGAACCGGGAGATCGTGGACCGGGCGAATGCCTATTTCACGGGTCTCAGCACCCTCGTGGCGGATTTCACGCAAGTCGGCGGCGATGGGCGCAGGCTCGGCGGCACTCTCTACCTCCAGCGCCCCGGCAAGCTGCGCTTCGAATTCGACCCCCCGGCCACCCTCGAGGTGATCGCGGACGGCACCTCGGTGGCGGTCCGCGACAAGAAGCTCAACACCCAGGACCTTTATTTCATCCAGCAGACGCCGTTGAAGTTCCTGCTGCGGGAGAAGGTCAATCTCGGACAGGATATCGCCGTGACGGGCATTTCCAGCGAGCCGAATTCCGTGCGCATCAACCTGGAAGACAGTTCGACCCTCGGCGGCACCTCGCGTATCGCCCTGTATTTCGACCCGGAGGTTCAGACCCTCACCCAGTGGCGCATCACCGACCCGCAGGGCTATCAGACCATCGTGACCCTCAACAAGATGAACCGGGGCCGCGCCATCGATCAGGGCTTGTTCCGGATCCCGAATGCACCGATCATCGGCAGTAACCGCTAAGCCGTATCGCCGGAAGGCACGCGGCACGCGCGCGATCGGCACCGGAGCCGCCTGCCATGACCGAACCGCCGAAGGTCCGCTGGGTCAGCGGAGAAACTTATGAATTCTACATGGGCCGCTGGAGCCGTCTGGCCGCCCGTGATTTTCTCGGATGGCTCGATGCGCCGGCCGGTCTCGACTGGCTCGATGTCGGTTGCGGAACCGGCGCCCTCACGGAGGCAGTGGCGACCTTCTGCGCGCCCGGCCGTGTGATGGGAATCGACCCCTCGGCCGGCTTCCTCGACATGGCCCGCGAACGGCTGAGCCGGACTGGCGCCACGCTGCATCAGGCCGATGCGCAGGAGATCCCCTATCCGGCAAACGCCTTCGACCGGGTGGTGTCGGGTTTGATGCTCAACTTCGTGCCAGACCAACCACGGGCCGCCGCCGAGATGGTCCGGGTCGTCCGTTCGGGCGGCGAGGTCGCCCTTTACGTTTGGGATTACGCGGGCCGGATGGAGCTGATGCGCCGCTTCTGGGACGCGGCCGTCGCGCTGAACCCCGGCGCCCGCGAAAAGGCCGAGGCCACGCACGCGCCGATCTGCCGACCGGACGCCCTGCAGGCGCTGTTCGACGGGGCGGGCCTTATCGACATCGAAACCCGTGCCCTCGACGTGCCGACCGTGTTTGGCGATTTCGACGATTACTGGTCCCCGTTCCTCGGCGGGCAATCTCCTGCCCCGGCCTATTGCATGTCCCTGGATGAGGATGCGCGCACGGCCTTGCGGGAGCACCTGCGGGAAACGCTCCCGACGCAGCCGGACGGCAGCATTCACCTCGTGTCGCGAGCCTGGGCCCTGCGCGGCCGCAAACCCTAGGAGCCTGGTCCGCTGCCGGAAGCGCAACGCGACCTTCGACGCCCTTCCCTTGCGGCCTGATCTGTCGTAGCCGAAGATATCTCCGAGCCGACAGGATGCTTGCGCCGTGAATCTCACCGTCTCCAGCTGGAACATCAATTCCGTCCGCCTGCGGATCGACCAGGTCCGCCGCTTTCTGGACGAGCGCCGCCCGGATGTCCTGTGCCTCCAGGAGACAAAGTGCCCGAACGACAAGTTCCCCCTCAAGGAGCTCCAGTCCTTCGGCTATCCGTTCGTGGTCCATATCGGACAGAAGGGCTATAACGGGGTCGCCATCCTGTCCCGCTATCCCTTTGCCGAAACTTCGACCATGGAAATGTGTGGGCGGCAGGACGCCCGCCACATCACCGTCACGCTAACACAGGCCAAGGCCGCTTCGGGCGTCACGATCCACAACTTCTATGTTCCGGCGGGCGGCGACATCCCCGACGCTGGCCTCAACGAGAAATTCCGCCACAAGCTGCAGTTCATGGAGGAGCTGAGAGCCTGGGGCGGCCGCTCGCGCCCCACCGCGGCGCCGGCGATCCTCGTGGGCGACCTCAACGTGGCGCCACTCGAGCATGATGTCTGGAGCCACAAGCAGCTCCTCGACGTGGTGAGCCACACGCCGGTGGAAACGCAGGCCCTGGAAGAGCTGCGCCAGGAAGCCGGCTGGACCGACGCCATGCGGCATCTGCGTCCGGAACCGGAAAAGATCTATTCCTGGTGGAGCTACCGCTCTCCGGACTGGGAAGCCGCCAACAAGGGCCGCCGCCTCGACCATATCTGGCTCTCGGGCGATCTCGCGGGCACACTGCGCGGCATCGACGTCACCAAGGAAACCCGGGGCTGGGAGCGCCCGTCCGACCACGCGCCGGTCACGGCGGTTCTGGAACTCTGACGGCCGACGATCACCCGCGAAGAAGCGGCAGGACTTCGTCGCGGGTGAGCGGCGCCAGGACGATATCCGGCGGACGCACGACATCGATCCATCGCAGTTCGTCGATCTCGGCGGAGACCGCCGGCTTGCCCGCGACATCCACCTCGTAGAGAGCGGCCTCCACCATGCGGCCCGGTTCGTTGGCCGCCGGAGCCGTGATGTTTTTCAAAAAGCGCAAGGAATCCTGCCGAACCCGGCAGCCAAGCTCCTCCCGCAGCTCGCGGGCGAGGGCTGTGGCATCGTCTTCGCCGGGCTCTCGCTTGCCGCCTGGTTGCATGAAAGCCTGCGTTCCGCGCTTGCGCACCAGCAGGACACGGCCGCGATCGTCCCTGATGACGGCCGCGACGATGCGGATGGGAAGAGCTGTCTCTGATGTTGTCATGAAGTGAATCGAGTTGGACGAAAGGAATTTGATCCTTATACATCATGTATTGCGACTTAAGCACTATCCCGACAACTGCGAAATCGGGCGGTTCCGTACAGGAATTCACCAGTTCTTAAAAACAATTTGCGACGGCTAAGTAATTCTTACGCAAGGTAATGTCCGTGTCCTTCTTCGCCCGTCGCAAACTCTCCCATCTCACCATGGCGGCCATGATCGCCTTCGTGGTGCTCACCGCCGCCGCCCTGTTCGCCGTGGTGTCGATTCAAACGCGCGCGGACGTGAAAGCGGACGCCCTGAAACAGCTTCAGGCGAATGTCCGCACCTTCGCGGGCATTCTTCAGGGATCCGTCGGCACCCTCACGACCCGAAAGGACGCGACGGGAGCCATCGTCGGGATCGTGGTGAACGACGACGCCGTGTTCTACAGCGACGACCTCGTGGACCGGATCGCCGAGGCGACCCAGGCTCCCGCGACGCTCTTCGTGAAGGACGGGAAGAGCGGCGACTTCATCCGCCGGGCCACGAACCTGCGCAATCCCAACGGCACCCGCGCGGTCGGCACCGCGATGGACCGCAACGGCGCCGTCTTCCCCGCCGTGTCGGTCGGCAAGGCCTATGTGGGCGAAGCCAAGGTGTTGGGCAAAGACTATCTCCTGAACAACTTCCCGGTTTTCGGCCAGAGCGGCCAGATCCTGGGCGTGCTCGGAACCGGGGTCGAGACGACGGATCTGGCGGCTGCGGCCGACCGCCTGATGTGGCGCATGGGTCTCGTGTCCCTGATCGCCGTGCTGGTTCTGGCTCTTGCGGCCATCGTCACGGCCCGCACGCTCTTCCGGCCGATTCCCCGCCTTGCCGAGGCGATGACGCGCCTGGCCCATGGCGATACGTCCCATGCGGTGCCCTATGCCGAGTGGAAGAACGAGGTGGGCGCCATGGCGCGCGCCGTGGAGGTGTTCCGTGACAACACGGCCGAGCGCCAGCGCCTGGCGGTCGAGCAGGCGGCCGAGAACGAGGCGAAGATGCACCGGGCCCTGCGGCTCGACGATCTGACCCGCCAGTTCGAAGCCAATGTGTCGGCCCTGACCCGCAGCCTCGCGGCGGCCGCTTCGGAGATGGAGGCGACCGCCCTGACCATGACGGCGACGGCCGAGCGGACCAACCAGGAATCGGTGAGCGTCGCGGCGGCGGCGGAGCAGACCTCCGGCAATGTTCAGACCGTGGCGGCCGCCACGGAGGAGATGTCGATCTCGATCCGGGAGATCGCCCGTCAGGTGACCCAATCGTCCCAGATTTCCTCCGAGGCCGTGGAAAGCGCCAAGCGCACCAACGAGATCGTCCACGCCCTGTCGAGCGGCGCCGAGCGGATCGGCAACGTCATCACCCTGATCAACGATCTCGCATCGCAGACGAACCTTCTGGCTCTCAACGCCACCATCGAGGCGGCCCGTGCCGGAGAGGCCGGAAAGGGCTTCGCGGTCGTGGCGTCCGAGGTGAAGAACCTCGCGACCCAGACCGCGAAGGCCACGGAGGAAATCGGGTCCCAGATCGCGCAGATTCAGGGCGCGACTCACGAGGCGGTCGGCGCGATCCAGGGCATCCGTTCGATCATCGATGAGATTTCGAACATCTCCACCGGCATCGCCGCCGCCATGGAGCAGCAGGGCGCGACGACCGGCGAGATCTCCCGCAGCGTCCAGGAAGCCGCCCGCGGCACCGGACAGGTGACGGAAAGCATCGAAAGCGTGAAGATGGGCGCAGGCGAGACCGGCGCAGCCGCAAGCCAGGTGCTGAGCGCCGCGCAGGAACTCGCCCGCTACGCCGAGAATCTCGGCCGCGAGGTCGAGGAGTTCCTCACGGACGTGAAGGCGGCCTGACGCCGATCCTTCAGCCTTTGGCGGCGGGGTCGTCCTCGCCGTCAATGGCGATCAACTGTTGACGGACCTGCTCCAGGCCATCCGTCAGCCGGATCAGTTCCTGCGTCATGGCGTCGTGCATCGCCACCGCGGCGGCCGGAAATTCCTCGAGCACCCGCCGCATCAGGCTCGGGCTCACGCGGATGACCGTCGACGGTTCGCGGGCGGTTGCGGTCGCCGGCCGCTCGATGCGGGTGAACAGGGCAGCCTGGCCGATCAGGGCTCCAGGCCCGGCGACGAAATCCGCCGCCGCGCCGTCTTCCCCGGCATCGAGCGCAACGGCGCCCCGGCTCACCACGTATCCTCCGTCCGAGCGATCCCCCTTCCGGAACAGGGTGTCGCCCTCGCGCAGGCTCCGGCTTTCGGCCGCGAAAGCCACCAGCCGCAAGGCATCCCGTTCGAGAAGGCTGAACAAGGGCGCGCTGGACAGGATGGCGATATCGTCTTCGAGCGCCATCTCAAGGAATCAACTTGTAGCCGCCGGGCTCGGTCACGAGAATGCGGGAATGGGACGGGTCGGTCTCGATCTTCTGGCGGAGCCGGTAGATGTGGGTTTCGAGGGTGTGGGTGGTCACGTTGGAATTGTATCCCCAGACCTCGGCCAGCAGGGTCTCGCGACCGACCACCGCCTGACCCGCGCGGTAGAGATAGCGCAGGATGGCGGTTTCCTTTTCGGTCAGCTTGAGCTTGGACCCTTTGTCGTTGGTGAGAAGCTTCGAGCCCGGGCGGAACGTGTAGGGACCGATCTGGAAAACCGCGTCCTCGCTGGCCTCGTACTGGCGAAGCTGCGCCCGGATGCGGGCGAGCAGCACGGCGAACTTGAACGGCTTGACCACGTAATCGTTGGCGCCCGCTTCGAGGCCCATCACGGTGTCGCTGTCGGACCCTTGCGCGGTGAGCATGATGATGGGGCTGCGAAAACCCTCCTGGCGCATGACCTTGACGGCTTCGCGCCCATCCATGTCGGGCAGTCCCACATCCATGATGACGAGGTCGATCCGGCCGGTTTTGGCCGCCTGCATGGCCTCGGTTGCGCTCGCCGCCGTCACGACGTGAAATTCATCATAGAGACCAAGCTGCTCGACAAGCGTGTCGCGCAGATCCTGATCGTCGTCGACGACGAGGAGACGGCTGGCATTCGACATGTCAAACCCTTTGGCGGATCACGCGACGGAAGGCACGTCCGCTTTTGCGGATGGTGAGCCTTGCCCTTAGACTAGTCATTCCCGACTTGACAACAAGGGGCAGGCCTGCCCCTTCCACTGCCCATGAAGCGCACCCGCGTCAACCTCATCGTCGTCCGCCGCTCACCCCTCGATCATCGCCGTGGGCGGTTGCAGGCCGGAAACCTGGTTCTTCCCTGCGCCCTCGGCCGGTCCGGAACCAGCCGGACGAAACGCGAAGGGGATGGCGCGTCGCCGGTTGGACGGTTCGCTCTCTTGCAAGGGTTTTACCGCGCCGATCACGGACCACGGCCCAGGTCGGGCCTGAAGCTGCGCCCCCTGCGGCGGCAGGACGGCTGGTCGGACGATCCCAGGGACCGGCGCTACAACCGGCTCGTCCCCCTTCCCTGCCCGACGAGCCACGAGAAGATGTGGCGCGAGGATCATCTTTACGACGTGGTTCTCGACATCGCCTGGAATCGGGGTCCGATCCGGCGCGGGCGCGGCAGCGCCATCTTTCTCCATCTCGCCCGTCCCGGCTTCACGCCCACGGAGGGCTGCGTGGCGGTTCACCCGAACATGATCCGCCGTCTTCTGGAACGCATCGGACCTCGCACGCGGATCGCGATCCGCGACTGAGGCCATGAGGCCTGGAGCGCCGTGAAGCCGAAACGTCTCTCCTGCCGCCCGGCACGATCTCGGCGCTTTGAAAGAAGGCTGGGCCGTTCCTATCTTCAGGAGGCATCCCATGAAAGGCTGAACCTGAATGCGCCTCCTGATTGCCTTGATCCTTCCCTGGCTGACCTTCTTCACCATCGGCCGGCCGTTCGCGGGACTGATCTGCCTGATCCTGCAAGTCACCATCATCGGCTGGCTTCCGGCGGCGTTTTGGGCGGTTTACGCGCTCAGCCAGTACAACACCGACAAGAAGATCGCCGCGGCTCTGCGGCAGGGCGGGCGCTAGAACCGTTTGACGGCCGCGCCCGCACCTCATGACGTCTACGCGGCCCCGAGAGCTGCGTAGAACTGGTTCGGAGACGAAATCTCCCTCGCCTTGCCGCCTTCGATCAGCAGGAAGCGCGTCCCGATGGTCTCGATGAACCGCCGATCGTGCGAGACCAGAAGACCGGTGGCGTTCGTCGCGAGGATCTCGTTCTCCAGCGCTTCCCGGCCGGGGATGTCCACGTGGTTCGTGGGTTCGTCCATCAGATAAACGTTGGGCTCCGTCAGGCGCAGGGCCAGGAGCCCGAGCCGCGCCCGCTGGCCCGGTGACATGACGCCGACCGGACGCTGCTGCTGCTCGATGGAAAAGCCCGCGCCCGCCAGCAGCGCCTTGCTGCGCTGATCTCCCAGCCGGAAAGCCGACAGGATGAAACCGAGCGGCGTTTCCTTCGCGGGAATCTGCGACAGGTCCTGGTCCGTATAGCCGAGAACGACGGTCGGGCTGACCCGAACGGCAGGATGCTTGTCGGGGTTGCGGACGGCCTCGTTCAACAGCCGCACGAACTGCGACTTGCCGACACCGTTGCGGCCGAGGATGACGATGCGATCCCCTTGCGCCACTTCGAGTTTGGGAACGACGAACAGGGGCTCGCCGCCGGGCTTCGTGACCGTGAGATTCGCAATCGTCAGAAGCACCCGCGCATGGGAGCCGCGCGTGGCGAGCTTCACCTCGCCGGGCCGGTCCTGATGCAGGCTCTGCAATCCTTCTTCCAGCGCATCGGCTCTCTTCTTGAGCTGCTTCGCCTTTGTGAGCGCCAGATCGCTGCCGCTGTTGATGCCCACGTTGCGCAGCTCGCCCGCATTGTCGCGCAGCCGCCTGATCTCCCGTTTGTCCTTTTCGTTCCGGTTCGCCTGCGCCGCATCCTGATCCGCAAGGAGCGGCCGGGCGCGACCGAACGGATGGGCGAACATGACCGAGGTTTCAGGGCGCAGAAACAGAGTCTTGGTGGTGCAGCCGTCGAGAAAGTCCCGGTCGTGACTGGCGATCACCACCGGAATCTGGCCCGCGGTTTCCCTGATCCAGCGTTCGAGAAGAAACAGCTTTTCAAGATCGAGATGATTGGTCGGCTCGTCCAGAAGCAGCGCGTCCGGTTCGCCGATCCAGGTGCGGGCGATCAGCGCCAGTCGTTGCCAGCCGCCGCTCAGGGCGCGGAGGGGCTGTTGACGCATGGCGTCCGGGGCTTCGAAATCGTCGAGGATGATGTCCGCACGCCATTCGTTGCCGTCACGATCGGCAGGCGCGAGGCCGCTCATGACGGCGTCGTGAAGCGTCATGTCGAGCAGAGTCTCCGGGACGTTTTGGGTCACGAAGCCGATTTTAAGTCCGCGCGAATGGACGATGTCGCCTTCCGTCGGTTCGGCGAGGCCTGCGAGGCAGCGAAGAAGGGTCGTTTTTCCCGATCCGTTGCCGGCCACGATACCGACGCGTTCGCGCTCGGTGATGGTGAGGGTCAGGTTGCGGAACAGGGGAGCCGGCGTGAGGACGGCAACATTGCGAAGGCTGATGGAGCCCATGATCGTATCTCATTTGAGTCGGCGCGGCGGCATGAGCCGGCGCGAAAGCATGAACGAAGCATTGGTCGCGCCGGCTTCGTTGAAAGCCTCGGGCGCGGAAAAAGCCGTTCAGAGCTGACCAGAATGAGCGGATGTCCTGGGACGCATGTCGGCGACATGCATGACGATCAAAAGTGTCCCGTCAGATCCGTGTCGTGGTCCGCCCTGCAACAAGCTGCTGCAGGGCCTGCCAGGGGCCGAACATGCGTAGATGCATCGCTTCACACATGCAGCCCTCCTGTGGTTGGTGTGGCGGATCGGCCGGACCTTAGCGGCTGGCCTGCGGATAGGCAAGTTCGTCACGACGGACGAAATGATGAAAGGGACGCGATGGGCTTTCCGCTCGGCGTGAGGTTCGTTGGGTCCGGCCAGGCAAGATCACGTTCGCTCATGCGCGAATAATCCTCTGCGGACAGCGCCGATCATGCCGACGGATTCTTTATCCATCATTCCGGAGCCATTGACGAACGAGGCGAGGATCGAGGCCGATGTCACGGATGAGGTGATCGCCGGCCGAAAGAAGTCGCTCCAGGTCCCGGCGCAGGCGCCGTTGCTTCCGGTCGGCTGCCCGGACTTCGTGAATATGGCGCCAGCGGGATCTCAGGACCGCCCATCCTCCAACCCGTTTCATACTGAACCTCCTGTTATCGGAGGTTATCCATTCTTCGCATGTTTACCGGAGCTTCAAACGGTTTATGCTCTCCTGTAGCTTGAGAAAAACTCATGTGATGCGATGTCCCGCCTTCCCTCCCTCAACGCCCTCAAGACCTTCGAGGCCGTCGCTCGCCTCGGCGGCATGAACGCGGCGGCGCGCGAGCTTTGCGTGACCGAAAGCGCCGTGAGCCGGCAGGTCCGGCTTCTGGAGACGGAGCTGGGCCTTCCCCTGTTCAGGCGCGTCCACCGGGGTCTGGTTCTCACCGCCAAAGGACAGGAGCTGGCGGCCACCTTGCGGGACGTGTTCGGGCTGCTGGCATCGGGAGTCGAGCGGCTGACCAGGCCGGCCGAGCGCCTGACGGTTCGCTCGCCGCCCACATTCGGCATCCGCTGGCTGATGCCGCGTCTTCCCCGCTTCGAGGCCCTTCATCCCGGCTGGAAAGTGGAAATCAACATCACGTGGCATGACATCCGACCCGATACCCTCACGCACGACGTCGGCATTCGCTGCGGCCCCGGTACCTGGCCGTCGAAGTGCATCACGCCTCTGATGGTCGAACGGCTGACGCCGGTCTGTTCTCCCCGGCTTCTCGAGACGTGGCCCCTGACACGATCGACAGCGGATCTCGGACGCGCGCCCCTCCTCCACTGCTCCTGCCCGGGAGGCGATTGGCTGCGGTGGGCGAGGGCATGGGGCGGCGAGCCTTTCAGCGTCGACCGGGGAGAAACCTTCGACATGCTCGATCTTGCCTTGCGTGCGGCGGAAGCCGGCCGCGGCATCGCCATGGCGGATCTGACGATGATCGAAGATGACTTGGCGCTCGGGCGCCTCGTGGCGCCCTTTGTCGATAGGGTCGTGCCCGGAGAGGCTTACGTCTTCGTCCAGCCCGACCCGGAGCGCGACTCGCCGCTGGCCCGTGCTTTTGGAGAGTGGCTGGCGGAGGAGGCAAGGAGGCCGCAGGCGGACATCCCGCGGAGCATTGCAGTTCCAGAAATGGCGATCTAGCCGGCCTCTCCGGATGAAGCAGCCGGCTTCGGACGCATCCCGAAAATCGCGCTGCCGACCCGAACATGGGTGGCGCCCATCTGGATCGCCGCATCGTAATCGGCGCTCATGCCCATGGAGAGCACTTTGAGATCGTTGCGCTTCGCGATGGCGTTGAGGAGCGCGAAATGCGGCGAGGGCGGGTCCTCGGCGGGCGGGATGCACATCAGGCCCTCAATGGTCAGGCCGTATTTCGTGCGGCAGGCCTCGATGAACGCGTCCACTTCTGCGGGTGCGACCCCGCCCTTCTGCGGCTCTTCCCCGGTGTTCACCTGGACCAGAAGGCGGGGAGTGCGTCCCTGCTTGGCGATTTCCTTCGCCAGGGCTTCGGCCAGGGACGGACGATCGACAGTATGGATCACGTCGAAGAGCTGAACCGCTTCCTTGGCCTTGTTGGATTGCAGCGGACCGATGAGGTGCAGTTCGGCATCCGGATAGGCCTCCCGCAATGCGGGCCACTTGGCCTTGGCTTCCTGAACGTAGTTCTCGCCGAAGATCCGCTGGCCTGCGGCCAGGACCGGCGCGATATCCTCGGCCGGAAAGGTCTTGGACACGGCCACGAGGGTCACCGAGGACGGATCACGGCCGTAATCGGCGGCGGCGCGGGCGATGTTCGCCCGGACCTCTTTCAAGTGCTCGACGGGGGTGGTGTCGCTCATATGAGTCCTCTGCACGGCATTCCCGCGCGCGAAGCCGTTGACCGCGCGGATGAGCTGTGTCCTAGTCCGCCCCAACCCTGCGGCGCAAGCCGCGTCTTTCATGAATGACGGTGTGACGAGAAAAATGAGGCCGGAGCGCTACAACGCCAAGGAAGCCGAACCGAAATGGCGGAAGGTCTGGAACGACCGCGATCTGTTCAGGACCCGGAACGAAGATCCGCGCCCGAAATACTACGTGCTCGAGATGTTCCCCTATCCGTCGGGGCGCATCCATATGGGCCACGTGCGCAACTATACGATGGGCGACGTGGTGGCCCGCTACAAGCGCGCCAGGGGCTTCAACGTTCTCCATCCCATGGGCTGGGACGCCTTCGGCATGCCGGCCGAGAACGCCGCCATGCAGAACAAGGTCCACCCCAAGGAATGGACCTACGCGAATATCGCCACCATGCGCGGCCAGCTGCAATCCATGGGCCTGTCCCTCGACTGGAGCCGCGAGATCGCGACCTGCGATCCGAGCTACTACAAGCACCAGCAGCGCATGTTCCTGGATTTCCTGGAAGCGGGCCTCGTCGATCGCAAGACCGCCAAGGTGAACTGGGATCCGGTGGATCACACGGTGCTCGCCAACGAGCAGGTGATCGACGGGCGCGGCTGGCGTTCGGGCGCCCTGGTCGAGCAGCGCGAGCTGACCCAGTGGTTCCTGAAGATCACCGATTTCGCCGAAGACCTGAACAGCCGGCTCGATACCCTCGACCGTTGGCCCGAAAAGGTGCGCCTGATGCAGCGCAACTGGATCGGTCGCTCGGAAGGGCTGCTGGTCCGCTTCGCCCTGCGTCCCGAAACGGCGCCGAACGGCGAAACGGAGCTCGAAATCTATACCACGCGTCCCGACACGCTCTTCGGCGCGAAGTTCATGGCGGTGGCGCCCGACCATCCGCTGGCGAAGGCCGCGGCCGATAAGAACCCGGAGCTCGCCGCCTTCATCGAGGAATGCAAGCATCTGGGCACCGCGCAGGAAGCGATCGACAAGGCCGAGAAGCTCGGCTTCGATACCGGGATCCGGGCGGAGCATCCGTTCGATCCGAGCTGGACCCTGCCGGTCTACGTGGCGAACTTCATCCTGATGGAATACGGCACGGGCGCCATCTTCGGCTGTCCCGCGCACGACCAGCGCGACCTGGATTTCGTCAACAAGTACGGCCTGGGCAACACGCCCGTGGTCTGTCCGCCCGATGTGGATCCGGAGAGCTTCGTCATCACCGATACGGCTTATGACGGCGACGGCCGGTTGATTCATTCCCGCTTCCTCGACGGAATGACCATTCCGGAAGCGAAGGAAGAAGTTGCCCGCCGGCTGGAAAGCCAGACACGCAACAACCGGCCGGTGGCCGAGCGCAAGGTGAATTTCCGCCTGCGCGACTGGGGCATCTCGCGCCAGCGCTATTGGGGCTGTCCCATTCCGGTGATCCATTGCGATGCCTGCGGCATCGTGCCGGTCCCGAAGAACCAGCTGCCGGTGACCTTGCCGGAGGACGTGTCCTTCGACGTGCCCGGCAATCCGCTCGACCGGCACCCCACATGGAAGCATGTGGATTGCCCGCAATGCGGCGGGAAGGGACGGCGCGAGACCGACACCATGGACACCTTCGTGGATTCGTCCTGGTACTTCGCGCGCTTCACCGATCCGACCCTGACGGATCGGCCGACCGACAAGGCGGTGGTCGATCGCTGGCTGCCGGTGGATCAGTATATCGGCGGCATCGAGCACGCGATCCTGCACCTGCTTTATTCGCGCTTCTTCACCCGCGCCATGTCGCGGACCGGCCATGCGGGGCTCGACGAGCCGTTTGACGGCCTGTTCACGCAAGGCATGGTGGTGCACGAGACCTATAAGGATCAGGCCGGCGCCTGGGTGCTGCCCAGCGACGTGCGCATCGAGAGCGAAGGCGGCACCCGCCGCGCCTTCGACGTGAATACCGGCGCACCGGTCGAGATCGGCTCCATCGAAAAGATGTCGAAGTCGAAGAAGAACACGGTGGATCCGGACGAGATCATCGCCTCCTACGGAGCCGACACCGCCCGCTGGTTCATGCTCTCGGATTCACCGCCGGAACGCGACGTGATCTGGACGGAAGAAGGCGTGCAGGGCGCCGCGCGTTTCGTTCAGCGCGTCTGGCGCCTGATCTCGGAACTGGCGGACCGGGCCGCGCCGGACGGAGCAGCCGCCGAAGGTCCCTTGGGGCAGGCGGTCCGCAAGGCCGCTCACAAGGCCTTGGCCGCGGTGGAAGAGGATGTGGAACGCCTGCGCTTCAACCGCTGCGTCGCCCATCTCTACGAGTTCGCCAACACCTTGCAGGATATGCTCACCCGGGCGAAAGCCGCCGAGGAACTGGGCCTGTCGGGAGCGTTCCGGGAAGCGGCCCGGATCTTCGTTCAGCTCCTGGCGCCGATGATGCCGCATCTGGCGGAGGAATGCTGGGCGACGCTGGGAGAAACCGGCCTCGTCGCAGAGGCTGCGTGGCCCGATGTGGAGCGTGCGCTTCTCGTCGAGGAAACGATCACCCTGCCGGTGCAGGTCAACGGCAAGAAGCGCGCCGACGTGACGATTGCGCGCGATGCCGATCAGGCCTCCATCGAAGCGGCCGTGCTCTCGCTCGACGCCGTGCAAAAGGCTATGGAGGGCAAGTCCGCCCGCAAGATCATCGTCGTCCCACAGAGGATCGTGAATGTCGTCGCTTAACCTGAAGGGCCTTGCCCGTCTCGCTGTCGTGGCAGGCCTGACTCTCGGCCTGTCCGCCTGTTTCCGTCCTCTCTATGGCCCGACAGCCTCGGGCGAATCGCTTCAGACCGTTCTCGCCTCCATCGAGGTGCCGGAGCTGAAATGGGCCGACCAGCAGGCCCGGGTGGGGCATTACCTGCGCAGCGAGATCATCTACGCCCTCAACGGCTCGGGACAGGATCTTCCGAAGCGTTATGTGCTGGCGCTGTCGCTCGGCCAGTCCATTCAGACGCCCATCGTCGACACCGTGACCGGACGGGCGCAGACGGCCACCATCGTGGGCAACCTGACCTACACGCTCACGACCAAGGACGGCTCGAAGACCCTGACGACCGGCACGGCCACGTCCTACGCCACCTATGAGCGCTTCCCGCAGCGCTTCGCCACCGTCCGCGCCGCGCGCGATGCGGAGATCAGGCTCGCGAAAGCGCTTGCGGATCAGGTCAAGACCAGACTCGCCATGGAGCTGGCGACGGCCAGCTGACGGCCATGGTGGCGATCAAGGCCGGCGATGTGGAGGGAGTTCTCCGGCGCCCCAATCCGGGCATCGGGGTCTTCCTGTTCTATGGCCCGGACGTGGGCCTCATCAACGAGCGGGCGCGCGCCTTGGCGGAGCGCTCGGTCGAGGATCCGGCCGATCCGTTTCAGCTCATCCGCCTCGACGGCGACGACATTGCCGCCGATCCGGCGCGCCTCGCGGACGAAGCCGGGACGATGGGGCTGTTCGGCGGCAAGCGGGCCCTCTGGATCAAGGCCACGTCGCGCAATCTTGCGCCTGCGGTGGATCTCGTCCTGAAAGGAAAGCCACAGGACACGGTCATCGTCATCGAAGGCGGCGATCTCGCCAAATCCGCCCCGTTGCGTACCCTTTGCGAGAAATCGCAGAACGCCCTTGCTCTGCCCTGCTATGCGGATTCGGGCCGCGACCTCGGAACGGTGGTGGACGATGCCCTGAAGAGCGGGGGCTTCACGATCGGCCGGGACGCCCGGACAGTTCTTCTGGCCAGCCTCGGCGGCGACCGGCTCGCCACCCGCGGCGAATTGGCGAAGCTGATGCTCTACGCCCACGGCAAGCGCGAGATCACCCTTGAGGACGTGGACGCGATCCTCAGCGACGTGTCGAGCCTCGCCATGGATGCGGTGGTGGATGCGGCTTTCGCCGGCCAGGGAACCGACCTGGAAACCGGCTCGCGGCGTCTGGCGGCGGAGGGCGTCAGCGCCTCGACCGTTCTCGGGGCGGCCCTGCGCCATGCCTTGATGCTTCTGACGGCCCGCCTGAGTATCGAGGACGGAAAACCGGCCAGCGCCGTGGTCGAAGGCATGCGCAGCCTGCATTTTCGCCGCAAGCCCCTGGTCGAGCGCCACCTGCAGCGCTGGACCTCGGAAAGCCTCAAGCAGGCGATTGCCCAGCTTCAGGCCGCTCTGCTGGATACCCGTCGCCTGTCCGGCCTCGACCATGTGGTGACCGCCAAGACTCTCCTCGATATCGCCCGGGCCGCGCGCCGCTGAGGCTTCGTTGCGGGCGCTCGGACACGGTCGGCGTCAGCCGCCCCTACCCGGCCGGATTGAGCCGGCGGCACAAACCATCGAGCTGCTCGAGGGTCTTGTAACGGATGCGCAGCTCGCCCCCTTGGCCCTTGTGATCGATGGCGACCGTGAGGCCGAGAACATCCTGCAAGGCGCGCTCGAGGGCGCGGGTGTCGGGATCCTTCTCGGGCTTGACCTTGGCGGTCTTCGTTTCGAGCTTCGCCGGCGTCGATTGATCGGTCTGCGCGATCTCCTCCACCTGCCGGACGCTCAAGCCCTGGTCCAGGATTTTCTTGGCGGTGGCGACCGGGTCCTTCACGGCCAGAAGAGCCCTGCCGTGGCCGGCGGTGATCTGGCGGCTGACCAGAAGCGTCTTCACCGGCTCCGGCAGATCGCTCAGCCGCATCATGTTGGCGATGTGGCTGCGGCTCTTGCCGATGACTTTGGACAACTTGTCCTGCGTGTACGAAAACTCGGCCATCAGGCGCGAATAGCCTTGTGCTTCTTCGATCGGGTTGAGATCGGCGCGCTGGACGTTTTCAAGAATCGCGTATTCCAGGGATGTCTTGTCGTCGATGTCGACCACGACCACCGGCACATCGTGAAGTCCCGCGACCTGGGCGGCGCGCCAGCGGCGCTCGCCGGCCACGATCTCATAGGCGTCGGGCGTCTTCGGAACGGCCCGGACCACGATGGGCTGGATGATGCCGCGATCCTTGATCGATTGCGACAACTCCTGAAGCTCGCTGTCCGCGAAATGCTTACGCGGGTTGCGCGGGTTGGGCCGCAGGAACGCAACCGGCACCTTACGCTGGCCACGCCCGCGTTCGACAACGCCGATCTCGTCCCCGACCTCGCCGATCAGGGCGGCAAGTCCTCGTCCCAAGCGCGGCTTCGTTTCTTCGGCCATGATGCCCTCTTCAGGTTCTTGGTTCAGGCGGCGCGCAGGGCGCGCTCGCGTTGGATGATTTCGGAAGCCAGGCGCAGATAGGCCTGCGAGCCAGCGCATTTGAGATCGTAGAGGAGGACCGGCTTCCCGTGGGACGGTGCTTCGGACACGCGCACGTTCCGTGGGATCATGGTTTCATAAACCTTGTTGCCCATGAACTGCCGCACGTCGGCCACGACCTGTCCCGACAGGTTGTTGCGCGGGTCGAACATGGTCAGCACGACCCCATGGATGGTCAGTTGCGGGTTGAGGGCGGAACGGACCTGCTCGACGGTCTTCAGAAGCTGGCTGAGGCCTTCCAGCGCGAAAAATTCGCATTGGAGCGGGACCAGAACGGCGTCAGCAGCCGTTAAGGCATTGATGGTCAGAAGATTAAGCGAAGGTGGGCAATCGATCAGCACATAGGTAAATGGATCGCTTACCTCAGACGTCATCAATGTTCTAATAGCACTGCGGAGCCGGTGCGCCCGGTCCCGCTCGCTCGCGATCTCCAATTCGACGCCCAGAAGGTCCAGGGTTGACGGCGCGACGAACAGACGAGGCACGACGGTCTCGGTGATGGCGCTCTCCAGGGACACTTCCCCCGTCAGCACGTGATAGGTCGAGACGCTCCGGCTCTTGCGGTCGATCCCCAAACCGGTCGAGGCATTACCCTGAGGGTCGAGATCGATGATCAGCACCTTCTCGCCGATCGCCGCGAGAGCGGTGCCGAGATTGATGGCGGTGGTCGTCTTGCCGACTCCACCCTTTTGATTGGCGAGGACCAAAACCCGTGGCTGGGCCGGTTGCGTTCCCAGGTCGGATCCGCTGCGGTCGCTGGTCATGACAGGCTCTCAATGGAGGAAATGCGAAGGATCCTGGCCTCGGAATCGGTTCGGCTGGGCAGGATATCCAGATCGAACTTCCATGATTTTCGTGCTTGGGTCAATTCAACCTCGACGTCCCGGCCCTTGGGGAAGAGGCCGATTGTCCCCGCTTTCAACAAAGGCGATGTCCAGTCCAAAAGCTGATCGAGGGCCGCGAGCGCCCGCGCCGACACCACATCGGTCTTGCCGACAAATGTGGGAACAACCGTTTCCAGCCGCGCCTCATGAACCTTGGCCTTGGCGCCGGACAGGCGGACGATATGCCGGAGGAAAGCGCATTTGCGGGAATTGCTCTCGACGAGATGGACCTCGAGGCCCTGTTCGATCCCGGCAATGGCCAGAACCAGACCCGGAAAGCCTGCCCCCGATCCGAGGTCGAGCCAGGTTCGGGCATGGGGCGCCAGGGACAGGAGTTGAAGCGAATCGACGATGTGCCTGTCCCAGATCCGGTCCAGGGTACCGGGCCCGACCAGGTTCTTGATCGCTTGCCAACGCCTCAGCTCGCTTTCCAGCATGGCGAGCTTGTCCGATGTTTCACGTGAAACATCGAAGAGCCTGAGAGCTTCCTGGGCGCCGGATGCGGTCACTGCCATGCCTCCGACTCCGCCATTGCGGCGCGGGCCGACGCCCGCTTGGCATGAGCCGCCAGGAGCGTCAGCGCCGCCGGCGTAACGCCCTCGATGCGCGCCGCCTGCCCCAGCGTCCGAGGCCGGACACGGGCGAGCTTGGCCTTGATCTCGTTGGACAACCCGGAGAGCGCCTGGAAGTCGAAACCGTCTTCCAGAACGATCCCTTCATCTCGGCGATAGGCCGCGATATCGGCCTTCTGCCGGTCGAGATAAACCGCATAGGTGGCATCGGTCTCAAGGCGTTCCCGAACCGTCGACGGCACGCAGGAGAGCTCCGGCCAGAGGGCGATCAGCTCCGACCACCCGATGAGCGGATAGGACAGGAGTTGAAAGGCGCTGCGCCGAATCCCGTCCTGGTTCAGCTCCAGCCCGCGACGGGCCGCCTCGACGGGCGTAATGCTCAATGCCTGAAGCTGCTCCGCCGTGCGCCGAAGCTCTTCACGACTCGCCCGGAAATGCTCCTCGCGGCGGCTGCCTACACACCCGATCTCCAGCCCCTTGCCGGTCAGCCGCTCGTCGGCATTGTCGATCCGCAGGCTGAGCCGATACTCGGAGCGGGACGTGAACATCCGGTAGGGCTCGCTCACCCCTCGGGTAATCAGATCGTCCACCAGGACGCCGATATAGGACTCCGCCCGGTCGAACACCACGGCGTCCTGCCCGGCAGCGCGCCGGGCCGCGTTGATGCCCGCCACCAGGCCTTGCGCGGCGGCTTCTTCATACCCGGTGGTGCCATTGATCTGTCCCGCCAGGAACAACCCTGCCACCGCCTTGGTCTCAAGTCCCGCATTCAGACTGCGCGGATCCACGTAATCGTACTCGATCGCGTAACCCGGCTGGAGCATCCGCACGCGCTCCAGACCGGGGATTGCCGCCAGGAGTCCGACCTGTACGTCCTCCGGCAAGGAGGTGGATATCCCGTTGGGATAAACAGTGATGTCGTCCAGGCCTTCCGGCTCGAGAAAAATCTGATGGCCGTCCCGGTCACCGAACCGCACGACCTTGTCCTCGATCGACGGGCAATAGCGCGGTCCCGTGCTCTGGATGTCGCCAGAATACATCGGCGCCCGGTGCAAATTCGCCCGGATCAGCGCATGGCCCGCCGCAGTCGTGCGGGTAATGCCGCATTCGATCTGCGGGGTGGTAATGCGGGTCGTCAGGGCCGAGAATGGAACCGGCTCGTCATCCGCGGCCTGCTTGTCCACCGAGGCCCAGTCGATGGTCCGACCATCGAGGCGCGGCGGCGTTCCGGTTTTCAAACGTCCCAGGGCAAAGCCCAGCCGGGCAAACGTCTTCGGTAATCCGAGGGACGGGCGCTCGCCCATACGACCGGCCGGGATCTTGCGTTCGCCGATATGGATCAACCCGGACAGGAACGTGCCGGTGGTCAGCACCACGGCCCCAGTGGCCAGAACCCGCCCGTCGGCGAGGGCGACGCTGGCCACGCGCCCTTCGACGATCAGAAGATCGTCCACCTCCCCTTCGACGATCGTCAGGTTCGGGGTCGCCAGGAGTTCCGCCTGCATGGCGCGGGCATAAAGCTTGCGGTCCGCCTGCGTCCGTGGCCCACGGACGGCCGGGCCCTTGCGGCGGTTCAGCAGACGGAACTGGATTCCGGCCCGATCGGCCACCCGGCCCATGACGCCGTCGAGGGCGTCGATCTCACGGACCAGATGACCTTTGCCGAGACCCCCGATGGCGGGGTTGCAGGACATCGCCCCGATTGTCGCCAGCTTATGCGTGACGAGAGCCGTCCGGGCACCCATGCGGGCAGCCGCAGCCGCGGCCTCCGCTCCTGCGTGGCCTCCGCCGACAACGATTACATCGAAAGGTCGAGTCATGTCCTTCTCCGGAGCTGGCCTGTAGGACGTTCGAAACCGAAGGTCAAAAGGGCAAATTGTTTCACGTGAAACATCGGCCGCCGTTCACAGCCGCTCACAGGCTACCCACAGGTTCTCAGACCAGTTTTCAGCCGATTCTCCAAGAGGTCTTTTGGACCACCGCACGACCACACATCATGGTTTCCAAGCGCTATTTTCCGATGCAGAAGCTCGAAAACAGCCGGTCGAGCACATCTTCCACATCGACCCGGCCGGTAATTTCCCCCAAGGCCCGCGCCGCCAGACGTACCTCTTCGGCTACCAGTTCCACCGGCCCACGGATTTTGAGCAAGCCGATCGCCGAACCGACACCCCGATGGGCCCGTTCCATGGCGCGCCGATGCCGCTCCCGCGTCAGAAGGGGATCCGCCTGGCCCATGCTGGCCTCCGCCGTCTCCGCGAGACGCGCGATCAGCTCCGCCATCCCCTCCCCGCTCGTCGCGGAAATCATGAGGTCGCAATCGTGACGGTTCCGATTCAAATCCGCCTTGGTCCCGACACGCAGCACCTGCCGCGCCGCCGGCGGCACCTCGGCACCCTCGGGCGGAACAAGCCAGAGCACCAGATCGGCCTTCTCGGCGCGGGCGCGGGCGCGGGACACACCCTCCTGCTCCACAAGATCGACGCTATCCCGCAATCCCGCCGTATCCACGATCACAACCGGAAGACCCTGAAGGTCGCAGTGAACCTCCAGAACGTCCCGGGTCGTTCCGGCGATCGGCGACACGATGGCCACGTCCCGCCGCGCCAGAGCATTGAGCAACGTGGACTTGCCCGCATTGGGCGGACCGGCCAGCACAACCGTCAAACCGTCCCGCAGCCGCTCGCCGCTCCGGTTGGCAAGGGTGGTCTCCAAGGACCGGTGGAGCGTCTCGAGCCGCTGCGCCACATCCCGCTCGAGATCCTCCGGAACATCGCCCTCGTCCGAGAAATCGAGGCTCGCCTCCAAAAGCGCGAGAGCCCGCAGAATATCCTCGCGCCAACCCTCGGCGGTTCGGCCGAGATGCCCCTCGAGCTGGGACAGCGCCTGCCGCCGTTGCGCCTCGGTTTCCGCGTCGATGAGATCGGCGAGTCCCTCCACCCGGCTCAGATCCATGCGCCCATTGAGAAAAGCGCGCCGGGTGAATTCTCCGGCCTCGGCCGCACGGGAATCCTTCATGGAGCCGAGGGCCTTGAGCACCGCCGCCCGGGTCGCCAGACCGCCATGGATATGAAGCTCCGCCTGATCCTCTCCGGTAAAACTCTCGGGGCCGGGCATCCAGGCGATCAGGGCCTCGTCCAAGGGCATGCCGTTCGCCGGGTCGCGCAGGGTCCGCAGCACCAGCCGCCGCGGCGCCGGCACACCGCCGGCCATCGTTTCGAGAATGAATCGACTTTGCGGACCGCTGATCCGGACCACGCTGATGGCGGCGCGTCCATAACCGGATGCCGGAGCAAAGATGGTATCGTCGGAACGCATGCGCATGAACCTTGGTGGACGCTAACGCTTTAAGTCTCGGGCTGCCGGTTTAAGCCAAACCGATCCTGGCCGCCCAAGATCCGTGGAGAGACCCTCATGAACCGCCTGAAAGACGCCAGCTCTCCCTATCTCCTCCAACACAAGGACAATCCTGTCCATTGGTGGGAATGGGGGCCGGAGGCTTTTGCGGAGGCGACCCGCCTCGGGCGACCCGTACTGATCTCCATCGGCTATGCCGCCTGCCACTGGTGCCACGTGATGGCGCATGAGAGCTTCGAGGACCCTGCGGTCGCTGCGGTCATGAACGAGCTTTTCATCAATATCAAGATCGACCGGGAAGAGCGGCCCGACGTCGACCACATCTACATGAGCGCCCTCCACCTTCTCGGCGAGCAGGGCGGCTGGCCGCTCACCATGTTCCTGACCCCGCAAGGCGAGCCTTTCTGGGGCGGCACCTATTTTCCGAAGGAGCCTCGCTTCGGTCGTCCCGGCTTCGTCCAGGTCATGCGGGAGATCGCCCGGATCTATCGGGCGGAGCCGGAGCGGGTGGCCAAGAACGCAACGGCCTTGAAGGAGCATCTGGCGCAGAGCGCGGAAGCCGGCGGGGAGGGACTGACCCTCGCCGATCTCGACCAGCTCGGATCCCGCCTCGTGGGCGTGATGGATCCGGTGAACGGCGGCCTTCAGGGGGCACCGAAATTCCCGAACCCGCCGATCCTCGAATATCTGCTGCGCTATGCCCACCGGAGCGGCAACCACCAAGCTCGGCACAGCTTTCATCTCTCTCTCGAACACATGGCGCTCGGGGGCATCCACGATCATCTCGGCGGCGGATTTGCCCGCTATGCGGTCGACGACCGCTGGCTCGTGCCGCATTTCGAGAAGATGCTCTACGACAACGCACAGCTTCTGGAGCTCTATGCCCTCGCCTATGCGGAAACCGGCCGGGCCCTTTTTCGGGACGCCGCGCACGGCATCGTCGCCTGGCTCGAGCGGGAGATGGTGACCCCGGACGGTGCCTTCGCCGCAAGTCTCGATGCGGATTCCGAGGGCGAGGAGGGCCGATTCTACGTCTGGACCCTGGACGAGATCCGGGAGGTGCTGGGCGACGATGCGGATCTTTTCGCCAAGGTCTATGACGCCACCGCCGAGGGGAACTGGGAAGGGCATGTGATCCTCAACCGCCTCGTGTCGGAGGAAGCGCCGCCCGCCGTCGAGGAACGGCTGGCTCCCCTGCGCGACAAGCTCCTCGAGCGCCGGGCAACCCGGGTTCGCCCGGGCCTCGACGACAAGGTGCTGGCCGACTGGAACGGGCTGATGATCGCGGCTCTTGTGCGGGCAGCCCCCCTCCTCGATCGGACGGATTGGCTGCAGCCGGCGCAGCGGGCCTACCGGTTCATCCGCGAGACCATGAGCCGCGACGGGCGCCTCGGCCATTCCTGGCGCGGTGGCTCCCTGATCTATCCCGGCTTCGCCCTCGACCACGCGGCCATGATGCGCGCGGCGCTGGCGCTGTTCGAGGCGACCGGTGAAAACACCTACCTCACCGATGCCGTCGGCTGGCGCGACATCCTGAGCGAGGAATTCATGGTACCGGAAACCGGCCGCTTGGCCATGACCGCCAAAGGGGCGGACCCCCTCGTGGTCAGGCCGCAGCCGAGCCATGACGACGCCGTGCCCAACGCCAACGGCGTCTTCGCGGAAGCGCTGGTCCGCCTGGCGCAGATCACGGGCACGAGCGCCGATCGGGACAGGGCGGAAGCGGTGCTGACGAGGCTGGCGGCAATCGCCCGGGAAGCCCCCCTCGGGCATACGTCGATCCTCAATGCCCTCGACCTTCATCTGCGCGGCTTGAGCATCCTGGTGACCGGCGAAGGATCGGAGGCCCTGCGGGAGGCCGCTCTTCGCCTGCCGTACCTGGAACGCAACATTCATGTGCTGCGCTCGGGCGAAGCCTTGGAACCCGATCATCCGGCGCAGGCCCTTGCGGCTTCCAGTGACGGTCCGCAGGCCCTGATCTGCGCTGGCATGCGCTGCTCGCTTCCGGTCCGGGACCCGGACGCCCTGGTTGCCGAGGCAAGGGAGTTCACCCTCCGGACCTGACGCAAGGCGGAGCCTTTGCGGATGTTCACCGGCCAGGACGGCCCGGTCCTATCGGTCCTCTCCATGGGGGGCACGAGAGTCGGGTGCTCGAGGATCGAATGATGTTCTTCTTTTTCTCGAACCGGCTCGGCTGCCTCGGATCCGTCCTGGTTTCCGCCGTCCTGACCGTTCTGCTGCTCTGGCTGATGGGCGTTCTGGGATCGTAAGGTCTCGACCATGAAAAACCCCACCCTCGTGTACCGAGGGCGGGGCATGGTCTTGGATGGGATGAAGCGCCGGGGATTCGATGACCGGGGTCCCCGGTCAGGTATTCATGGAATCGAAGAACTCGGCGTTCGACTTGGTCTGCCGCAGCTTGTCGAGCAGGAACTCGATCGCGTCCACGGTTCCCATCGGATTGAGGATGCGCCGGAGCACGTACATCTTCTTGAGGGTGTCGGCCGGAACCAGCAGCTCCTCCTTGCGGGTGCCGGAGCGGGTGATGTCGATGGCCGGGAAGGTGCGCTTGTCGGCGACCTTGCGGTCCAGAATGATTTCCGAGTTACCGGTGCCCTTGAACTCTTCGAAGATCACCTCGTCCATGCGCGAGCCGGTGTCGATCAGCGCCGTGGCGATAATGGTGAGCGAGCCGCCTTCCTCGATGTTGCGCGCGGCGCCGAAGAAGCGCTTCGGGCGCTGCAGGGCATTGGCGTCGACACCACCGGTGAGCACCTTGCCGGAGGACGGCACCACCGTGTTGTAGGCCCGGCCCAGGCGGGTGATCGAGTCGAGCAGGATTACCACGTCGCGGCCGTGCTCCACGAGGCGCTTCGCCTTCTCGATCACCATCTCGGCGACCTGCACGTGACGGGAGGCCGGCTCGTCGAAGGTGGAGGCGACGACCTCGCCCTTCACCGAGCGCTGCATGTCGGTCACCTCTTCGGGCCGCTCGTCGATGAGCAGCACGATCAGGTAGCATTCCGGATGGTTCGTGGTGATCGACTGCGCCACGTTCTGCATCAGCACGGTCTTACCCGTGCGGGGAGGCGCGACGATCAGGGCGCGCTGGCCCTTGCCGATCGGCGACACGATGTCGATGATACGGGAGGAAAAATCCTTGCGGGTCGGATCGTCGATCTCGAGCTTGAAGCGCTCGGACGGGAAGAGCGGCGTCAGGTTGTCGAAATGCACCTTGTGCCGGATCTTCTCGGGATCCTCGAAATTGATGGTGTTGACCTTGAGCAGCGCGAAATAACGCTCGCCTTCCTTGGGGCCGCGAATCGGGCCGTCCACCGTGTCGCCGGTGCGCAGGCCGAAACGGCGGATCTGGGACGGGGAGACGTAGATGTCGTCCGGGCCCGGCAGGTAATTGGAATCGGCGGAGCGAAGAAAGCCGAATCCGTCCTGCAGCACCTCGACGACACCGGCGCCGATGATCTCGACCTCACGGGCGGCAAGCTGCTTGAGGATGGCGAACATGAGCTCCTGCTTGCGCATCGTGCTCGCGTTCTCGACCTCAAGCTCCTCCGCGAAGGCGATCAGCTCGGTCGGGGTCTTGGATTTCAGATCTTGAAGTTTGATTTCCCTCATCGGGGAACACTCTCGGGGTAGGGTTCGCGGTCAGGTCACCTGAGCGCGTGGGGAGATTAAGGGGAACGTTCGACAGGGCCACCCAGTTCACGAACCGCGACTTGAAGAGCCTGAAGGCCCGGTGCAGCGCAACCTGTCTTGAAGGGGAAGAGAACTCTTATCTAACCTTTTTCCGTCTCCGCCTCAAGCCCCATGAGGGACTAAACCGGAAGATTTAGAACGGTTTCACGATCACCAGGATGACGATGCCGATCATCAGGACGGTCGGGATCTCGTTGATCATCCTGTAGAATTTGGCCGGGCGCTGATTTTGGTCCGCGGCGAAGATTTTTACCGTCTTCGACAGGAATCCGTGAACGCCCGACAAAATCAGCACGAGCAGGAATTTGGCGTGGAACCAGCCGGAGGTCATCCACCCCCCCTGCCAGACCAGGATGAGACCGAGGATCCAGGTGACGACCATCGCCGGATTGATGATCGCCTTCAGGAGACGGCGCTCCATGATCTTGAAGGTCTCGGATTGGATCGAGTCCTTGGGGACGTCGCAATGGTAGACGAACAACCGGGGCAGGTAGAGCATACCGGCCATCCAGCTGATGACGGCGATCACGTGAAACGCCTTGATCCACAGATAGGCCATGGTTGTCCCTGTCCTCTCAAGCGGCAGTGCCGCGCACGCGGGCAATCAGTTCGGCCACGTGGTCGATGGGTGTTTCGGGCAGGATCCCATGCCCGAGATTGAAGATATGCGGCCTGCCCCGCACGGATGACAGGATGTGATCCACCCCGCGCTGCAGCGGCTCGCCGCCCGCGATCAACGCCAACGGATCGAGGTTTCCTTGCGTTGCGACCTGCCCCGGCAGATGCGGCAGGATCATCGCCGGATCGAGCGTCCAGTCGAGCGCGAGCGCGTCGCCGACCCCGGCCGAGGCGAAACGGTGAAGATGGGCACCGCCGCCGCGGACGAAAACGATCGCCTTGGCTTGCGGCCGTGCCTCCTTCAGTCCGGACACCATGCGGCGGATCGGGTCGAGGGACAAGCGGTCGAACAGAGCCGGGGGAAGCGCCGCCCCGAAGCTCTCGAAAATCTGCACCGCCTCGGCGCCCGCGTCGATCTGGCGGATCAGATAGGCGGTCGAGGCCCGGACCAGGATATCGATGAGCCGGTCCATGAAGGCCGGATCGCGGTAGGCGGTCAGCCGGGCCGGCGCTTGGTCCGGCGTGCCCTTGCCGGCGATCATGTAGCTCGCCACCGTCCAGGGCGCCCCGCAGAAGCCCAGAAGGGTCGTCTCCGGCGGAAGGGACCGGGTGAGCCGGTCCAGGGTCTCGAAGACCGGCTCCAGCCGCGACAGCGGAAGGTCGTCAGCAAGCCGCGAAAGATCCGCCTCGGTGGTGATCGGGTCGAGCTTCGGGCCCTCGTTCTCGACGAACCTGACGTCCTGCCCGAGGGCATGGGGAATGACCAGGATGTCGGAGAACAGGATCGACGCATCGAAGCCGAAGCGGCGGATCGGCTGAAGGGTGACTTCCTCTGCAAGCCTCGGTGTGTAGCAAAGATCGAGAAACGACCCTGCCTGCTTCCGGGTCTCCCGGTATTCGGGAAGGTAGCGGCCCGCCTGACGCATGATCCAGATCGGCAAGGGCCAGACCGGTTCGCCTTCGAGAACACGCAGGATCGCTTTGGTAGGACGCTCGCTCACAAGGCCTCTCTTAAAATTAAATTCTTAGAATCGAGAATCTGTTGTTTCTCTTGGGCCGTGAATCGTAAAGCCGCAAGTCCGTCCACAGATGGTCCACATATCGCTTCGCGTTAACGATCCGTTTACGAGTAGGGCGGCCTCGCCACAATCGTTTCCGAATTCTTAAAGCTTAACAAATCCCTAACGGATTACCGCAGCCGGATCGGCCAGCCTCGCCAGGTGATTCGTGCCTGATTCTCCCAAAACCCCGACTGAAGACTCGCACACGGAAGAGGAATGTTGATGGGAAGAACCGTTACTCACAGGCCCCCGCCCTGGACCTTGTCCGCCGGGCGAACTATCCACATTCATCGACTCCTTCTCGGAGGCCCCTGTGGGACGCAGCTATTTCCACCTCCACCTCGTGTCCGACTCCACCGGCGAGACCCTGATCACCGTCGCCCGGGCGGCGGTGGCGCAATATGAAGGTATCGCGGCGATCGAGCATGTGTATCCGCTGGTCCGCTCCACGACCCAGCTCGAGCGGGTGCTGTCGGAAATCGAGGCCGCGCCCGGCATCGTTCTCTACACCCTGGTGGAACAGGACCTCGCGACGCGCCTCGAAGAGGTCTGCCGCACGACCGGATCCCCTCACCTCTCCGTTCTGGAGCCGGTCCATTCCCTGCTGTCGTCCTATCTGGGCGCGCATTCCACCGCCCGTCCGGGTGCTCAGCACATGCTCAATGCGGAATATTTCAAGCGCATCGACGCAATGAACTTCACCCTCCTCCATGACGACGGCCATTTGCCCCACGATCTGGAGGAGGCGGATGTCATTCTCCTCGGGGTCAGCCGCACGTCCAAGACGCCGACGGCGGTCTATCTGGCTAATCGCGGCATGAAGACCGCCAACATCCCGCTGGTTCCGGGCGTTCCCCCGCCGACCGTCCTGGAGGCAACCCGCAAGCCCCTCATCGTCGGCCTGGTGGCGACGCCCGAGCGCATCGTCCAGATTCGCCAGAACCGGCTTCTCAGCCTCAATGCCGACGACGACACGGCCTATGTGGACCGGGAAGCCGTGGCGGAGGAGATCGCTGCCTCGAGACGGTTGTTCGCCCGGCACAACTGGCCGGTGATCGACGTCACCCGGCGGTCCATCGAGGAAACGGCGGCCGCCATCCTCGATCTTTATCGCGACCATCGGTTGCGCTTCATCGCGGAATAGCCATGCCCTCCCTCTGGACAGCCGAAGCGCCTCTTCTCCTCGCCTCCACCAGCCGGACGCGACTGACCCTTCTGGTGAGCGCCGGATTGCCGGTCGAAACGCAAAGCCCGGACGTGGACGAGCGCGCGGTCGAGCGCGCCGCCGCCGCCGAGGCGCTGGTGCCCTCCGCCCTTGCCCTGCGGCTCGCCACGGAAAAGGCGCTGGCGGTCAGCCGACGCCATCCCGAGCGGCTGGTGATCGGCGCCGATCAGGTGCTCGCGTGCGGAGACGACGTCTTCCACAAGCCCGCCGACCGGGACGCCGCCCATGACCATCTCACGCGGCTCGCGGGCCGGACCCACGCGCTCCACTCCGCCGCCATCCTGGCCCAGGACGGCAAAGCCGTGGAGACGATGGTCGACACGGCCCATCTCACCATGCGGCCCTTGGACGAAACGGCCCTCGACAATTATCTCGACCTCGCGGGACCGGACGTGTGGTCGAGCGTCGGCGCCTATCAGCTGGAGGGCCTCGGGATTCACCTGTTCGACCGGGTCGAGGGAGATCACACGACAATCCTCGGACTGCCCCTCATGCCCGTCCTGGCGGCGCTGCGCCGCCGGCACGTCCTGTCGTTCTGAAGGACCGTTCATGACAAAGGCATTCATCGCCGGGCATCCGATCAAGCATTCGCGCTCGCCGCTGGTCCACGGGTACTGGCTGGAACGGTACGGGCTCGGCGGATCCTATGAGCGGCTGGACATCGCGCCCGCGGATTTCCCGGCTTTCGTGCGCGACTTCGCGGCCCGGGGCTTTGCCGGTGGAAATGTCACGATCCCCCACAAGGAAACCGCCTACCTGGCTGCCGACCGGAGAACCGAACGGGCCGAAAGGCTGAAGGCCGTCAATACCTTATGGGTCGAGAACGGTCTCGTGTGGGGCGATAACACGGATGTGCTCGGCTTCATGGCTCATCTCGACCAAAGCTTGGGGCAGGGCTGGGAACAGTCTGTGGATACCGTGCTGGTCATCGGGGCCGGGGGCGCGGCCCGCGCCGTCGTGGCGGGGCTCCAGGATCGTCCGGTGGGGCAAATCCTCGTGGCGAACCGCACGCCTGCCAAGGCCGACGAGTTGGCCCGGGACCTCGACAGGGGGCCGGGAACGGTCCGGTCCCTGCCCTGGGACACCATCGGAGAGGTTCTTCCGTCGGTCGATCTCATCGTCAACAGCACCTCCCTCGGCATGGCGGGCCAGCCGCCGCTCGACCTGGATCTGCGGGCGGCGCGGTCCCGAGCGATCGTCGCCGACATCGTCTATGTCCCGTTGAAGACCCCGCTTCTGGCCGCCGCCGAGGCCCAGGGCCTGCGGGTTGTCGACGGTCTCGGCATGCTGCTGCACCAGGCCGCTCCGGGCTTTGCCCGATGGTTCGGCGTCACCCCGGAGGTCACGCCGGATCTGCGGGCCCTGATCGTCTCCGACATCGAGAAGACCCCATGACCTTCGTGCTTGGGCTCACCGGCTCCATCGGCATGGGAAAATCGGCGACCGCCGGTCTCTTCCGGCGCCTCGGCGTACCCGTTCACGATGCGGACGCGGCCGTTCACGCCCTTTATGCCGGCCGCGCCGCGCCGTTGATCGAAAAGGCGTTTCCGGGAACCGTCATGGGCGGTGTCGTCGACCGCCCCCGCCTCGCAGCCACCGTTCTGGCCGATCCGGAGCGGATGAGGGCCCTCGAGGCCATCGTGCATCCCCTGGTGCGCGAGGAGGAACAAGCGTTCCTGCGCCGCGTGTCGCCCCTGGAGCCCCTGGCGGTTCTCGATATTCCGCTCCTGTTCGAAACCGGAGGCGAGACTCGCTGCGATGCCGTGCTGGTGGTGACAGCGCCGGAAACGGTCCAGCGGGCGCGGGTTCTTGCGAGACCCGGCATGACGCAGGATACGTTCAGGACGATCCTGGCCAAGCAGATGCCGGATTCAGAAAAGCGGGCAAAAGCCCATTTCCTTGTTGATACCGGCCGCGGATTTCCTTCGGCCGAAGCTCAGGTTCGGGGTATCGTGGCCTGTCTCGCGGGACGGCCCGGGCGCTTCAGCCTGAGACGGAGTGTTGAACAGCATGCGTGAAATCGTTCTCGATACCGAAACCACCGGCACCGAACATGCCAAGGGCGACCGGGTGGTCGAAATCGGCTGCGTCGAGCTCTTCAACCACATCCCGACGGGACGGTCGTACCACGTTTACATCAACCCCGAGCGCCCGATGTCCGAAGGCGCCTATGCGGTCCACGGGCTGAGCGATGAATTTCTGGCGGACAAACCCGTCTTCGCCGCCATCGTGCAGGATTTCATGGATTTCGTCGGTGACGGGCGTCTGGTGATCCACAACGCGGCCTTCGACGTGGGCTTCCTCAATGCGGAGCTTGCCCGGACCGGCCATAAGCCGTTTTCCCTCGCCGATGCGGTAGATACGCTGTCCCTCGCCCGCCGCAAGCATCCGGGCGCGGCCAACAACCTCGATGCCCTGTGCGCCCGCTACGGGATCGACAATTCGAAGCGGACCAAGCACGGGGCGCTTCTCGACGCGGAAATCCTGGCCGAGGTCTATATCGAGCTCATCGGCGGCAAGCAGGTCGGGTTCGATCTCGACATGCAGCCGGCCCGGGCCTTCGGGCGCGGGGCCGATAAGGGAGCGGCCGCACCCCGGGAGGCGCGGCCGCGTACGATGATCACCCGTTTGACCGATGCCGAGCGAGCCGCTCACGAGGCCTTTATCCAGACCCTGGGCGGCACGCCGCTCTGGCGGGACTATCTTGGCGAAACTCCCGCCGAATAGGCCAAAGACCTAAATCCTTTCCTTGGGAAAGGATTTAGTTTCCTCAGGAAAGAATTTGCCCGCTGCTGCCCTGGGCCGCCTGAACTTCGGCGGCGCGCTGGCGGTAGAGGGCCACGAAATCGATCGGATCGATGTAAAGGGGCGGGAAGCCACCGTTGCGCACGGCCTCGGCGACAATCTGCCGGGCGAACGGGAACAGCAGGCGCGGGCACTCGATCATCACGACGGGATGGATCTGGTCCTGCGGGATGTTCTGCACCCGGAACACACCCGAATAGGTGAGCTCGAAGGCGAACAGCACGTCCTTGCCGCCGACCTTGGCATCGCCTTCCAGGGTCAGATCGACCTCGAAATCGGCCTCTGCCAGCTGCTTGGCGTTGACGTTGACCTGCAGGTTGATCTGCGGACCCTCGTTCTGCGGCTGCAGGGAACGGGGGGCGTTCGGGTTCTCGAAGGAGAAGTCCTTGCAGTACTGGGCGAGCGCGTTCAGGGACGGCATGGTGCCTTCCTGCGCTCCGTTGTTTGCCGGATTGTCGGCCATGGTGTGATGCTCCCAAGAGAAGAGAAGGCGAATATGTCGGTGGGGCCCGCCGGTGCGCTTCTGCGAGGCGCGAAATCCAGCAACGCCGTGGATCTTCGCGCTACCATGCTTCACTCTCACGAACAAGTTTGCGCTGTTTCACATCGCTTGTCCCAGCGGGAGGTGGATGTTACGACCGGCGGACCCCATATGCGAAGGATCGCTCCTTCCTTGATGGGAGCAAAACCCCGGCCCCGAAAGCCGGACTCGACAAGTTTGGCAGGGCAGGCCGGTAACGGATCGACGATGCAGGATTCCTTCGACATCACGACCCTCATCTTTATTGTTTTGGCAGTTTTCGTCGTCTGGCGCCTCAGATCGGTGCTCGGGCAGAAAACCGGCAACGAGCAGCCGCCCTTTGATCCCCTGGCCCGCCGGGATGCCCCGCCCGTGAGGCCCGGCGCGCAGAAACCCGATCAGGACAACAACGTGGTCCGGCTCCCGGGAGCCAACGGCGCCCGTCCCGAGCCCGCGGTTCCTCCGGCGGAGCGCTGGAAGGATTACGCGGAGCCCGGCACGCCGATGGCCAACAGCCTCGACGAGATCGCACGGTCGGAACCTTCCTTCGAGGCCGGCTCCTTCCTCGAAGGCGCCAAGGCGGCCTATGAGATGATCGTCACGGCCTTTGCCCAGGGAGACCGCAAGACCCTCAAGGACCTGCTCTCCCGGGATGTCTACGAGGGCTTCGAGCGGGCCATCACCGAGCGGGAGCGCCGGGGCGAGAAGGTGGAGACCACCTTCGTGTCCATCGACAAGGCCGAAATGGCCGGGGCCGAGGTTCAGGGCCGGAACGCCCAGATCGTGGTCCGTTTCCTGTCCAAGCTCATCACCGCCACCCGCGACGCATCGGGAGCCGTCGTCGATGGAAGCCCCGATACGGTCGTCGACGTGACCGACGTGTGGACCTTCTCCCGCTCCCTCGGCAGCCGCGATCCCAACTGGCAGCTCATCGCCACCGAAGCGGGGCAATGAGGCATGCAGGACGCCTCGGCCTCGTCCTTTGGGTCCTGATCATGGCCGTTTCGGAGGCCCCGTCGGCCCTTGCCGGAAAGGCGCAGCTAGCGCCGGTCGGCTTCCGGGACCTTGTCGGTTGGACGGAGGACGACCACGCGGCGGCCTTCGCGGCCTTTCGCCGGACATGCCGGACGCTCGGCTCGAAGGGCGCGGAGCTTCGCCCGGCCCAGGGACCTGACGCGGCCCTTCTGGCGGTATGCCGGAAGGCTCTGGCGTCCGCCGCCCTGTCGAAGGCCGAGGCGCGCTCGTTCTTCGAGACCCATTTTCAACCTTTCGCCGTGACCCCGGCAACGGGCGAAGGCTTCCTCACCGGCTATTACGAACCCGAATTCCACGGGTCCCGCACCCGGGACGCGACCTACGGGATCCCCCTCCTCGACCGCCCCGACGACCTCGTGACCGTTCCCCAGGGCGAAACCCTGCCCGGTCTCGACGCGGGTCTCCAGGCCGCCCGAAAGACGCCCCGTGGCTACGAGGCCTACCCGGACCGGGCGGCCATCGAGGAGGGAGCGCTGGGCACCCTGGCTAAGCCGGTCGTTTACCTGCGCGAGCCCGGCGAGGCCTTCATCATCCATGTCCAGGGTTCGGCCCGCATCCGCCTGACCGATGGCTCGTCCATGCGGGTCGCTTATGCGGGCCGCAACGGCCGCCCCTACACGTCGATCGGCCGTCTGCTCGTGCAGCGGGGCGAGATGGACCTCGAAACCATGACCCTCGAAAAGCTGATGGGCTGGCTCAGGGACCATCCGGAGGCGGCGCGCGACCTGATGCGGCAGAACCGCTCCTACATCTTCTTTCGCGAGGCGCGGGAGCTCGCGGCGCACGAGGGGCCCATCGGCGGTGCCGGCGTGCCGCTGACGCCCGGCCGCAGCCTGGCGATCGACCGCTCTGTCTGGCCCTACGGGCTTCCCTTCTGGATCGACGGAACCCTGCCCTTCAGCCTCGACCGGACCGAACCTCTGCGGCGTCTCATGGTCGCCCAGGACACGGGATCGGCCATCGTGGGACCGGCCCGGGGCGACTTCTTCGCGGGGACCGGCGAGGCTGCCGGAAGCCAGGCGGGGCTGATGCGCCATCCCGTGCGGTTCACGGTCCTGAAGCCAAGAACCTCGCCAAATCCCTTGCCAAATCCCTTGCCATGACGCGTCGCCGCCGCTCCCGTCAGCTCAATACCGAGGAGCGACGGCTCTGGGCTCACGTGGTCCGGGGCGTGGCTCCCATGAAGGGGAAGGTTCTTCCCGAGTTCAATGAGGAAGCGGAGCCCTCCGGGCCCGCCAAGCCCAGCCTCCTGCCGCTTCCGAAACCTCCACCGTCGCCCTCCGCCAAGCCGACAATTCCTCCCCTCGCCCCCGTCGAACGCAAGACCCTCCAGGCCCTGCGCCGCGGCACCAAGGCCGTCGACGGGATCATCGATCTGCACGGGATGCGCCAGGACGAAGCTCACGGAGCCCTGCTGCGCTTCCTCCACCGCGCCCAGAATACCGGTCATTCTCTGGTCCTGGTCATCACCGGCAAGGGTGGGGCCGCAACGGGCGGAATGTTCGAGGAGCGGGGTGTGCTGCGGCGCATGGTGCCGCACTGGCTGCGGCTGCCCGACGTGAGATCTCTTGTGGTTGGCTTCGAGGAGGCCTCTCCCCAACATGGCGGATCCGGTGCACTCTACGTCCGGCTTCGTCGCAAGCGAGGCGCAGGATCGACGGATGACTCCTTTCGGTGAACGGGTGCGGCAGCTTCGCCGCCAGCGCGGATTGATGTTGAAGGACATGGCCGCGCATCTGGGTGTGTCGAGCGCCTATCTTTCGGCGCTCGAGCGCGGCGAGCGCGGCAAGCCGACCTGGACGCTGATCCAGGGCGTCCTGCAATATTTCAACATCATCTGGGACGAGGCCGACGAACTGGCCCGCCTCGCCGATCTGTCGGACCCCCGGGTGAAGCTCGACACGTCGGGCACGGATCCCAAGACCACCCTGCTGGCGAACCGCCTGGCACGGGAGATCAGGACCTTGTCGGAGCGGGACATCGAGACCATGCTCGGAATTCTCGATCAGGCGCAGGACCGGGCCCGACGGGCGCTGTCCCTCATCGAGCAGACGAAGGACCCGGCGGACCGCACGGTTGCGTCCGCATAAGGCTTGACCATCCCGGCGGCGAATGCGAAAGCGCCCCATTCTCAAGAGGCGCTCTGGTTTTTTCATGTCCCCATCCCGCATCGACGTGCTCACGCTCGGCAACGCCATCGTTGACGTGCTCGCCCATACCGACGAGGCCTTCCTCGTCCAGAAGAAGGTCCACAAGGGCGCCATGCAGCTCATCGACGAGGCGCGAGCGGAAGAGCTCTTCGGCGACATGGGTCCTGCCATCGTCGTGTCCGGAGGCTCCGCGGCCAACACCGCTGCGGGCGTTGCGTCCCTGGGGGTCAAGGCGGGCTTCATCGGCAAGGTGAAGAACGACGAGACCGGCCGCCATTTCGCACACGATCTCAAGGCCATCGACGTTCATTACGATGTGGCCTTCGCCGAGGACGGGCCGGCCACGGCCCGCAGCTTCATCCTGGTGACGCCGGACGGCGAGCGCACCATGAACACCTATCTGGGGGCCTGCCAGAACCTCACGCCCGACGATATCCGGCCCGAGACCGTCCAGGCCTCGTCCTACGTGTATCTCGAAGGTTACCTGTGGGATCCGCCGGCCGCGAAGGAAGCGTTCCGCAAGGCGGTGAAGGTCGCCCACAATGCCGGCAACAAGGTCGCCCTCACCCTTTCCGATGCGTTCTGCGTCGACCGCTACCGGGACGAGTTCCTCGGCCTCATGCGCGACGGCAGCCTCGACATCCTGTTCGCCAACATTCACGAGCTTCAAAGCCTTTACGGCACGTCCGACCCGAACAGCGCGCTGGCAGCCCTGCGCGAGGAGAAGGTTCTCGGCGTCGTGACCCGCTCCGCGGAGGGCGCTCTCGTGGTCAGCCGCGGCGAGACCCGCGCCGTGCCGGCCTTCCCGGTGGAGCGCGTGGTGGACACCACCGGCGCCGGCGATCTGTTCGCCGCCGGATTCCTGGCGGGCCTCGCCAAGGAGCTCGATCTCGTGGATTGCGCCCGCCTCGGCGGACTCGCGGCCGCCGAGATCATCAGCCATCTCGGCGCCCGGCCCCAGGCCAGCCTGCGCGACCTCGCCCGGCAGGAGGGGCTGTTCGCCTAGCGGTCGGCGGGTTCAACCTCCGGCCCGGCCGAACCACAGGCTCATGAGGGCCGCCGCGGCCACCAGCACCAGAAAGCCGTTCATGGCGACGAGCAGGAAGGGCGGGATGCGGCGGACGTCCGGGACGGGCGGAGGCGCGCCGACGAAGACCTGCCGCCACACGGCGGCGGCAAAGCAGAAGGCACTGAAGAGGACGAGCAGGCTCCCGGTGCTGACGACCATCCAGTCCGGCACCACGCCCTCCAGCAGCTTCTTGGCGCCGATGCCGGAGGCCAGGGCCGCAAGGCCGGTCCGCACCCACGCCGCATAGGTCCGCTCCGCCGCGAAAACGGTGCGGTCTGCCGCCAGCTCCGTGCGCCGGTCGGCGCTGTCCTTGAGCTGAACCGTCGCCTTTGCGGTTTTCCGTGCCGCGATTTCGGTGTTTTCCGCAGCTTCCTGCGTTTGCGCGGCCGCTTCTTCGGCCTGCTCGGCGCTGCGCTTGATCTCCGTTCCGACCGATTGCGTCATGGACCCTCCGCTTCACGCAGGACCAACGCATCGGGATCGGAAAGGTTTGGGTCGGGGAAAGGCCGATGCGCTCAGAGCCGGCGCAGGGCCACGGTTTCGATGCGGTGGCTGGCGCCCTTCTTGAGAATGAGGCTCGCCCGCTGGCGGGTGGGCACGATGTTCTCGCGCAGGTTCACGAGATTGATCCGGTTCCACAACCCGTCGGCGGTGGTGATGGCCTCCGCCTCGGGCAGCTCGGCGTAGCGGCGGAAATACGAGAGCGGATCCCGGAAGGCCGTATGGCGCAGGCGCAGGAAACGGTTCACGTACCAGCGATGCAGATCCTCTTCCTCCGCATCGATATAGACCGAGAAATCGAAGAAATCGGACACGAACGGAATCGCCGCGCCGTCCTTGGGCATGCGCGCCGGCTGGAGCACGTTGAGCCCTTCGACGATGAGGATGTCCGGCCGGTCGACGACGGTTTCCTCCCCGGGCACCACGTCGTAGACGAGGTGGGAATAGAGCGGCGCCCGGACGCTGCGCTTTCCGGCCTTGATGTCGGCGAGAAAGTGCAGGAGCGCGCCCGTATCGTAGCTTTCGGGAAAACCCTTGCGCTCCATCAGGCCGAGCCGGGTCAGCTCCGCGTTCGGCAGAAGAAAGCCGTCCGTCGTGACGAGATCGACCTTCGGCGTGTTGGGCCAGCGGGCCAGCAGGGCTTTCAGGACACGGGCCGTGGTGGACTTGCCCACCGCCACCGATCCTGCGACGCCGATGATGTAGGGGACCTTGGCGTCGTTCTCCGCGAGCAGGAAGCGCTGGGTCGCCTTGAACAACCCTTGCGTCGCCGCGACGTAGAGGGAGAGCAGCCGCGACAGGGGCAGATAGATCGCCGCGACCTCGTCGAGGGAGATCGGGTCGTTCAGGGATTGCAGCCGCATCACCTCTTCGGCCGTGAGGGTCATCGGCGCGTCGGCGCGCAGCTTCGCCCATTCGTCCCGGTTGAAGACCCGATACGGGGAAAGGTTGTCCTCGTCGAAGGACACCGCGTTGCGCTGATCCATGAATATCCCCTTTCGGGCGTTTAAGGCTTGCGCGCCGCCTTCTCGGCCAGCCCTGATTGCGCGGTGCGGCGCTCCAGTTCGGCCATCACGTCACTTAGCGGAATGTGTGCGCCCTGCAACACGACCAAAAGATGATACAGCACATCCGCGGCCTCGGCCGTGAGGTTCTGCCGGTCGCCCTGCACGGCCGCGATGGCCGCCTCCACCGCCTCTTCGCCGAGTTTCTTGGCCGCCTTGGCGGGGCCGTCCGCGAGCAGCTTGGCGGTGTAGGACTCCGTCGCCGGAGCCGCCGCGCGCTCGGCGACGATGCGGGCCAGATCGTCAAGGGAGAAGGGGGTCATGGGGCTGTCCTCCGGGCTCTCACGCGGCTTTGGCGCGGCTGGCCGCCGCAACAGCGGCGCTCAGTCCTGCGCCAGGACTGGTCAGAGCCTGTCCGGCGCGACACAGATCGGCCGCCGCCATCATCGAAGCCTGCGCCAGGGCCACACGATCGAAGCCTTCCCCGAAGGCGCGGTCCGCCGCTTCCGCGATCATTGCCTGATAGCCGTCCCGGTCGCCGGCCTTGAACAGGTCCCAGGCGCCGGGGACGAGCCTGACATCCACTTTCGCGCCGGTCGCCTGCGCGGCGGTTTCAAAAAGAACGCGGGTGGGTTCCAGTGTGGTGGGTGCCGCGCAGAGCACCGTGACCGACCGGCCGCTTTCGGTCGCGGCCCGCGCCAGAGCCTCGTCCACACGCAGAACCGGAATGCGGGTTTGCGCGGCTGCCGTGGCGGCGGCGGGACCGATGCTCGAACAGGTCAGGATGACCGCGTCGGCACCGGCGGCGAGTTCCAACAGCGCCGCCACCGTCTCCGCCTCCAGCAGCGGGGTGAAACCGCTCGTCTCGACCCTCGCCAGCAGATCAGGGCGAACGATGTGCATGAGATCGACAGGCGCGAACGCATCGCTCTTCGCGGCGTTCTCGAAGACCGCGATATTGCTCTCCGCAGTGTGTAGGCAGGCGATGCGCATTCGGTGATCCTTTGAGGTCGCTCAGGCGCGAGCACGCTCGTCCAGCCGCATCTTCAGTCCGGCCTTGGCCATATAGCCTTTCGCCTCGCCGATGGTGTGGGTGCCGAAATGGAAGATCGAGGCGGCGAGCACGGCGCTGGCATGGCCGTCGCGCACCCCGTCCACCAGATGGTCGAGATTGCCGACCCCGCCCGAGGCGATGACCGGCACCGGCACGGCATCCGCGATGGCGCGCACGAGGGCCAGATCATATCCGCCCTTGGTGCCGTCGCGATCCATGGACGTCACCAGGAGTTCGCCGGCGCCCAGATCCACCATCTTTTCGGCGAACGCGATGGCGTCGATGCCGGTGGCGCTGCGGCCCCCATGGGTGAAGATTTCCCAGCGCGGCGCCTCCCCCTCTGCCGACACCTTCTTGGCGTCGATGGCGACGACGATGCATTGGCTGCCGAACTTTTCCGCCGCCTCGCGCACGAAGTCCGGATTGTTGACGGCGGCGGTATTGATCGAGACCTTGTCGGCCCCGGCGAGCAGGAGCTTGCGGATATCCTCGACGCTGCGCACGCCGCCGCCCACGGTGAGCGGCATGAAGCAGGCCTCCGCCGTGCGCCGGACCACGTCGAGCAGGATGCCGCGGGCCTCGTGGCTCGCGGTGATGTCGAGAAAGCAGAGCTCGTCGGCCCCCGCGGCGTCATAGGCTTTCGCGGCCTCGACCGGATCGCCCGCGTCGCGCAGATCGACGAACTGGACGCCTTTCACCACGCGGCCATCCTTCACGTCGAGGCAGGGAATGAGGCGGACCTTCAGCATCAGGCGTTCTCCTTGCGCACCGTGCGCAGCAAAGCCAGCGCCTGGTCCGGATCGATGCGCCCGTCATAAAGGGCGCGGCCTGAAATCGCACCGCCCAGGATGGCGCAATCGGGCTGCGTCAGGCGCTCGATGTCGGCCATGGAGCCGAGCCCCCCGGAGGCGATCACCGGGATCTTCACCGCACGCGCCAGGGCCAGGGTCATAGGCATGTTCAGGCCCTTGAGGATCCCGTCACGGGAGATGTCCGTATAGATGATCGCCGCCACGCCGGCGTCCTCGAAGCGGCGTCCGAGTTCTTCCGCCGTCAGGGTCGATGTCTGGGCCCAGCCTTCCACCGCCACGAGGCCGTCCTTCGCGTCGATGCCCACGGCGACCTTGCCCGGATAAAGCCGCGCGGCCTCGCGCACGAAGGCCGGATCGCGCACGGCGGCGGTGCCGATGATGACGCGGGCGACGCCTTTGGCGAGCCAGCCCTCGACGGTCTTCATGTCACGGATGCCGCCGCCGAGCTGGACCGGAATGCGGATGCGCCGGAGGATGCCCTCGACGGCCGCCGCGTTCATGGGCTTGCCCGCGAAGGCTCCGTCGAGATCGACCACGTGCAGCCATTCGAAGCCCTGGGCCTCGAAGGCGGCGGCCTGAGCGGCCGGATCGTCGTTGAAGATCGTGGCCTGGTCCATGTCGCCCTGGATGAGGCGGACGCAGCGGCCTTCCTTCAGGTCGATGGCGGGAAAAAGGATCACGGGCGCCACCTCAGAAAATTGGCGATGAGCTTGAGGCCGAGAGTCTGGCTTTTCTCGGGGTGAAACTGCGTTCCGACAAGGTTGTCCTTCGCGACGATCGCCGTGACCGGGCCGCCGTAATCGACGGCGGCCACCACGTCGCCAGGCTCCGTCGGGGACAGGGCGTAGGAATGGACGAAATAGGCGTGCAGCCCGTCCGGCCCGGTCGGAATCCCTTCCAGGACCGGATGGCTCCGGCGCTGGTCGAGGGTGTTCCAGCCCATATGGGGGATCTTCAGCGACGGGTCGCTCGGGGTGATGGCCTTCACGTCGCCATGGATCCAGTCGAGCCCCGGCGAGGTCACATGTTCGAGGCCCCGGGTCGCCATGAGCTGCATGCCGACGCAGATTCCCAGGAAAGGCCGTCCGTCCTCGCGCACGCGGCGGTTCAGGGCCTCGACCATTCCCGGCACGCCGTCGAGGCCGCGGCGGCAATCGGCAAAGGCGCCGACGCCCGGCAGGACGATGCGGTCGGCCTGCGCCACCGCTTCCGGGTCGGAGGACACTGCGATCGGGTCGGATATCCCGGCTTCACGGGCGGCCCGCTCGAAGGCTTTCGCGGCCGAGTGAAGATTGCCGGACCCATAATCGACGATAACAACGCTCACCGGGGACGCTCCGCATCGGGAAAGAGACCGATCACCGGCTCGGTGCCCGGGCGGGCCCGCAGCGCCGAGGTCGGCGAGGATGATGAAACCGGGGACCGGGCCGCCGCCTGCGGCTGCAGCCAGCGCGCGAAGGCCTTGGCCTCCGCCTCGTCCCGGTCGGCCGCGGTGACCACGTCCACGCCCGGGCGCCCTCGCCGCTCATAGGTCCAGCGCCGAAGGCTGTTGGCCTCCAGGCCGATCAGGATCTGGAACAGCACGTCCGCCGCAAAGCGCGAGGCCGGATGGACATCGAGCAGAGTCAGCACCCCATGCAGCGCCACGACGGCGACGAGAACAAAAAGGCCCGCGAGCCACAGCCGGTGGAAGAAGAACCAGAAAAACGTGAAGACGAAGGCACCCCAGGAGAAGCCGTCCTTCACGATTTCCGCGTCGTCGAGGGCCGCCGGGTCGCCCGGCCGCGCATCGCGCGCGAGGTGCAGGGTATAGGTGGTCATGACACCATTCCTTGAGAAGCCTTGTCCGTGAACGGCTCGACTCCATGGGCCGGACGCGGCCATCTGCCGACGATCGCAGGAAGTCCCGTCCGGAACATCCAGATCTAGAGCGTTCCCTTGGTGGAGGGAATGCGTCCCCCTTCCCGGGGATCGACGGATACCGCATGCCGCAGGGTGCGGGCCACGCCCTTGAAGCAGCTTTCGGCGATATGGTGGCTGTTGACGCCGTAAAGGGTCTCGATATGGAGCGTCAGCCCGGCATTGACCGCGAAGGCCTGAAAGAACTCGCGCACCAGCTCCGTGTCGAAGGCGCCGATCTTCTCGGTTGGGAATGCGGTCCTGAAAACCAGGAACGGTCGTCCGGAAATGTCGAGCGCCACCCGGGTCAGGGTTTCGTCCATCGGCAGGTGAATGTCCGCGTAGCGCGCGATGCCCTTCTTGTCGCCGAGCGCCTGCAGGAGCGCCTGGCCGAGGGCGATGCCGGTGTCTTCCGTCGTATGATGCTGGTCCACATGCAGATCGCCCGCAACCTTCACGGTCAGGTCGACCAGGGCATGGCGGGCGAAGAGTTCGAGCATATGGTCGAGGAAGCCGACTCCGGTGGCGATCTCGGCCTTGCCGGTGCCATCGAGGGCGATCGACAGGGTGACATCGGTCTCGGCGGTGCGACGGCTGACGCTCGCGGCGCGCATCGTGAGGGATCCTTCGTGAAAGAAAGGGCGCGGTGAAGTGACGGCGCGTTCTATCAGCGTGGCGCAAGAAACGCTACCCGCGTTGCTTTTGGGAACAGGATGATTAAGTCAGTCCCATTCCCTCCGGAGTTTCGTTCCTTGTCCGACTCGACCCCTCCCAGCATGCATGCCACCACGATCCTCATGGTCCGCAAGGACGGACGCGTCGTCATCGGCGGCGACGGCCAGGTCAGCCTGGGCCAGACCATCGTCAAGGGCAACGCCCGCAAGGTGCGCCGCCTCGCCAAGGGCGGAGTGATCGGCGGCTTCGCGGGCTCGACGGCGGATGCCTTCACGCTGTTCGAGCGCCTGGAAGGGAAGCTCGAACAATATCCGGGGCAGCTCACCCGCGCCTGCGTCGAATTGACGAAGGACTGGCGCACCGACCGCTATCTGCGCCGCCTGGAAGCCATGATGCTGGTGGCCGACAAGGAGGTGGGGCTTCTGCTCTCGGGAGCGGGCGACGTGCTGGAGCCGGAAGGCGGCATCATGGCCATCGGATCTGGCGGAAACTATGCCCTCGCGGCCGCGCGGGCGCTGGCGGATTCGGGGCTCGACGCCGAGACCATGGTGCGGCGGTCCCTTTCGATTGCGGCCGACATTTGCGTTTACACCAATTCCAACATCGTCATCGAGACGCTGGACACCGAATGACCTCCTTTTCTCCCCGCGAAATCGTTTCCGAACTCGACCGTCACATCGTCGGCCAGTACGAGGCCAAGCGCGCGGTTGCCATCGCGCTGCGCAACCGCTGGCGCCGCCAGCAGCTGGAAGGATCCTTGCGCGAGGAAGTGGCGCCCAAGAACATCCTGATGATCGGGCCCACCGGCTGCGGTAAGACCGAGATTTCCCGCCGTCTGGCACGGCTCGCCAACGCGCCTTTCCTCAAGGTCGAAGCGACGAAATTCACCGAGGTCGGCTATGTGGGCCGCGACGTCGAGCAGATCGTGCGCGACCTGCTCGAGGTCGGTATCGGGCTGGTGCGCGAGGAACGTCGCAAGCAGGTTCAGGCCAAGGCCCATCTGGCCGCCGAGGAACGCGTGCTCGACGCCCTCGTGGGCACCACCGCCAGCGCCGCCACCCGCGACAGCTTCCGGCGCAAGCTCCGCAACAACGAACTCGACGACAAGGAGATCGAGATCGAAGTGCAGGGGGGCAACCCGCAAGGCATGCCGATGTTCGAAATCCCCGGCATGCCCGGCGCGTCCGTCGGCGCCATCAATCTCTCCGACATGTTCGGCAAGGCCTTCGGCGGCCGCGCCAAGATGCGGCGCGCAACCGTGCGCGAGGCGTACGAGCCGCTGGTGACGGAGGAATCCGACAAGCTCCTCGATCAGGACGCCATCGTGCAGGAAGCGATCCGGCAGGTGGAAAACAACGGCATCGTGTTTCTCGACGAGATCGACAAGATCTGCGCCCGGGAAGGTCGCGCCAGCGGCGATGTGTCCCGCGAAGGCGTTCAGCGCGACCTGCTGCCGCTGATCGAAGGCACCACGGTGGCGACGAAATACGGAGCCGTGAAGACGGATCACATTCTGTTCATCGCATCCGGCGCCTTCCATGTGTCGAAGCCCTCGGACCTGCTCCCCGAATTGCAGGGACGCCTGCCGATCCGCGTCGAGCTGTCGCCTCTGACCGTGGAGGATTTCAAGCGCATTCTCACGGAAACGGAAGCGAGCCTGATCAAGCAATCCGTCGCTCTCCTGAAGACGGAAGGCGTGAATCTCGTGTTCACGGACGATGCCATCGATGCCCTGGCGCAAGTGGCCGTGGAGGTGAACAACACCGTCGAGAATATCGGCGCACGCCGTCTGCAGACGGTGCTCGAACGGGTTCTCGACGACGTGTCTTTCACGGCACCCGACCGGTCCGGAGAAGCGGTGACCATCGATGCGGCCTATGTTCGCGGCGAAGTGGAAAGCCTCGCCAAGAACACGGATCTCAGCCGCTTCATCCTTTAAACGTCCCCTCCCCGTCGGTGATGATCGCCGACGATGGCCGGACCGATGCGCCGGCCATTTTCAGTCCGCGGCGGAACTGCGGACTCGCTTCGCGCTTTGCCTCGTCATGGAGTCTGACGCGCATGACCTCGAAGCGAAGGCCCTGGTCATTCATGAGCGCCTGTGCGCGGTCTATGGCTGCCCTGTCGCCTATCATCACGGGCTCGATCCTTTAAGCGAACTCATCTCCTCCCTCCTGTCGCACCGGACCCGCAACGCCGATTCGGGCCGCGCCTTTCGGGCCCTCAAGGCCCGCTATGCGGATTGGGGCGCCTTGCGCGATGCGCCGACGGACGAGGTCGAGGCCACCATCGAAGGGGTCACTTGGCCGGAGCAGAAGGCACCGCGCCTCCAGGCGGTGCTGCGGGCCATCACCGCCCGTAACGGCTCCCTCGATCTCGATTTCCTGAGGCCGATGCCGATCCGGGACGCCCGCGACTGGCTCGAGGCGCTTCCGGGCGTCGGACCGAAAACCAGTGCGGCGGTTCTGTCCTTCTCGCACTTGCGCCAAAGGGCCCTGCCGGTCGACAGCCATCACCATCGCGTTGCGGTTCGCACGGGCCTCATTCCGTCAAACCTCGATGTCGGTCCGTCCCATGCGGTTCTGGAGGCGCAGCTGCCGTCCGACTGGGATGCCCAGCAGGTTTATGACAACCATCAGGTGATGATGCGGCACGGGCAGCAATGCTGCTACTACCGAAATCCCGCCTGCCGCCGCTGCGTGATTCTTGCTCTTTGTCCAACAGGGCAAGCTTTGACGGGCTTCACAGGTCAAGAATTCACAACAGCCGAAGATGAGAGCCCCCTGCCCTCATGATCAAGCGCTCACGATGCTGCGATTTCCGGCACCAATCTGGAAAAATGCGGAACGAGTGCTTGCGCGGAACGTTCGTGAACCCAGGAAGGAGTTCAATCATGCGTCATCTCTACTTGACTGCTGCCGCCACACTGGCTTTGGGAATCGCTGCGGTTCCGGCTTCGGCGGCTCCGGTCTCGACCGATGCGAGCCGGGTCGCCGCGCCTCTGGCGGCGCTCGAAAAAGGCGATCTGCAGACGAACTACGCCCAATGGCGCGGCCGTTATTACGGTCGCCCGGGCGGCTATTACGGCCGTCCCTATTATGGCCGTCCCTATGGCTATTACGACCGTCCTTACTACCGGCGTGACTATGGCGGCGCGGCAGCGGCGGGGGCCATCGGCCTTGCGACCGGCGCCATCATCGGCGGCGCGCTGGCGCAACAGCAGCAGGCTGCCCCGGTCTATGCGGCTCCCAACGCCTCCGTGTCGTATTGCGCACAGCGCTTCAAGTCCTACGACCCGGCTTCGGGCACCTATCTGGGATATGACGGGTTGCGGCATCCCTGCCCGTAAATCGCCGACAGGTCACCTCGTGAAAGCGGGCCCTTCGGGGCCCGCCTTGCTGTCGGTCACTTCGCGGCGATGACGGCGATTTCCACCTTGAAGGCGGGGGTCGCGAGCTTCGCCTCGACGGTTGCGCGGGCCGGCGCATTGCCGGGCGCGACCCAGGCGTCCCACACGCCGTTCATTTCCTGGAACGTGCCCATGTCGGTCAGCCAGATATTGGCCATGAGGAGCTTCGACTTGTCGGTGCCGGCCTGCTCCAGGAGACCGTCGATCTTGGCGAGAATCTCTTTCGTCTGCTCGGCAACGCTCTGACCGGCCGACTTGTCCGCGACCTGTCCCGCCAGATAGACCGTGTTGCCGTGCACGACAGCCCCGCTCATGCGGGGACCTGGGTTGATTCGTTGGATCGTCATGGATCGTCCTTTGGAAAACGAAAAATGGAGATGGGCTTTTTCGGGGGGCTCGTGCCCGAGGTCAAGGTTGGATGCTCAATGGAGTGTCTGCTTCACCCGCTCCGGCAGCGCCTTGTCGTATGCCTCGCCGCCGGTTCGGCCCTCGCTCAAGGCCGCGAGGATCTGTCCGGCGCTCGGCAGTGCCTGGCGGGCCACGCGCTTGTCCGGATTCCACAGATCCGAGCGCACGAGGGCGCGGGAACACTGGAAGAAGACCTCCTCGACCGCAATCGACAGGACGGTTTTCGGAGCCTTGCCGTCCACCGAAAAGCTGCCCAGCAGGGCAGGGTCGGTCGAAATCTGCGCCCGGCCGTTGACGCGAAGCGTTTCGCCGACGCCGGGGATCAGGAAGAGCAGGGCGACATGCGGATCGCGCACGATGTTGCGCAGGGAATCGATTCGGTTATTGCCGCGCCGGTCCGGCAGCAACAGAGTCTTATCGTCGGCCACCCGCACGAAGCCCGGCTCGTCGCCGCGCGGCGAACAATCGAGACCCTCGGGCCCGCATGTGGCGAGGACAGCGAAGGGCGAGGCCTCGATCAGCGCCCGGTAGACCGGAACGATCCGGTCCGTTTCCTTGACGCGGGAAGCTTCGCCGACCTCGCCATACAGGGTTTCGAGGGCCGACAGGGTGGTGACGAGATGGGACATGATCAAAGACGTTCGGACAAGGCCGCAGCGGTTTGGCCGCTGGGAGCGACGGGGATGATCTCAAACTCGGCCAGATCGCACCATTCCGCAACCCATTGCTGAAGCAGGGTGACGTCGTCGCAGCGCATGAGCTGGAAGCAGCGGCCGAAATCGGCGGAAATCCAGCTGTCCACGTAATCGAGCCCCTCCGGCATCTGCCGGCCCTTCCGGTGGTACCGCCGATAGATTGCCTTCGGGTCCCGGCCGAATTTCTCGATCACCATGAACAGCATCGGGCTCTCCGGCAGGCTCCTGCAAAGGTTCATTTCAGACGAAGCGCGTGAGCTCCGCAATACGGCGCCTCGCGGCGGAGAGCGTTTTCCAAAGCCCGAGATGTTTTCCGGGTTCTGCGACAGTGTCGAAAGTTTTACCCGGGTGAAATTGACAGGAGGATATTACCCGGGTAAAACCCCGGCCGACATCAGGTGCCCCATGACACACCCTCACACCTACACGGCCTTCATCGGAAACCGACATCTCATCACCGGGCCGCAGCTCGCGGTCGCCCTCGCGGTCAAGGGGGCGCTTCAAGCGGACGACCCACCGACGATCCTGATCTTCGACGACGTCACGGGCGGCGAGGTCGATTTCGATCTTCGCGGCAGCGACGAGGAGATCGCGGCCCGGATCGCCGCACCGGACGATCAGCAGGGAGGGGCGAAACGTCAGGGTCGCCCGAAGCTCGGCGTCGTCGCCCGGGAGGTCACGCTTCTTCCGCGCCACTGGGACTGGCTCTCCCGGCAGCCCGGCGGCGCTTCCGTCACGCTCCGCAAGCTCGTCGACGCCGCCCGGCAAACCGGAGACGACCGGGCCGCCATCCGCCAGGCCCAGCAGGCGGCGGATCGGTTCATGCTGGCGATGCTCGGCAACCAGCCGGGCTACGAGGAGGCCGCGCGAGCCCTCTACGCCGGCGAGCGAAGCCGTTTCATGGCGCTCACCGAACCGTGGCCGGCGGACCTTCGCGATCACGCGCGGCGCCTCGCCGAACCCGCTCTCAAATCAACACCCGAACAACCGCAATGAGGGGCAGCATGCCGACGACCATCGAACACATGAAGCGCGAGGGCATCGTCCTCGCCAGAACCATGGAGGGAGGAGAACTTCCCGTCATCGACGTGACGCATCCACGCTTTGCCTTGTCCGAGGACGACGAGAGCCTTCGAAAACTGCATGAGGCGTTGATCCGGGAAGAACGGCGCAACGGCCGCGTTCCCAAATTCCTGATGCGGATGATGGTGAAGGCGGCTGTGAAAAAGTCGCGGCTGTTTCGCGCCATGTTCGGATCGGGCACTTCGTACCTGGACGGTCTCAGCACCTACGTGATGAAGCTCGGCCCGGACAACCTCGTGCCTCCCTACGATGCGCCGATGGACCGGAAGTTCGCCGCGGCGCCGCACGTCACCTTCATGCGCCTGCGCATGCAGCAGATGGCGGCTCTCATCGCCGATGGGCTCATGGGTGAGTTATCCGTTTCGGATCATCGTCCGCTGCATCTGATCAACATCGCGGGCGGACCTGCGATCGATACGCTCAATGCCTTGATCCTGCTGCTTCGCACATCGCCCGAGCGTCTGAAGCGGCCCATCACGATCCATGTCCTCGATCTCGACGAGGCCGGGCCCTTCTTCGGGCAAGAAGCCCTGTCCCGGATGAAGGCCGAAGGCGGACGGCTTCACGGGCTGGATGTCACGTTGGAGCGGCGGACATACGATTGGAACGACACGTCCATCCTGAAGCGGCTCGTCGACGACCTGATCGCGCAAGGTGCGATCATCGCCGCGATGTCCGAAGGCGGCCTGTTCGAATACGGGAGCGATACGGCAATCCTCGCCAATCTGAAGGCGCTTCGTGCCGACGGCAAAGGCGCATGTTGTGTGGTGGGTTCGGTGACGCGGACCGAGGAGGCGAGGGGGAAGCTGACCGGAGCCCGTCAGTTCAACCTCATCCCGCGTGGCCTCGAGGTCTTCGGTCCCCTGGCGGAGGAAGCGGGATTCAGGATCGGGAACGTCCGCCAGACGATCTGGAGCGATCAGGTGGAGCTTCGCGCCAGGTAAGGGACTTCCAAGGATCGGACTTCAAGCATCATCCCGCGCGAGCGATGCGCCCGGCGGGACGATTCAAAGAAAAAGGGGCGGCAAAGCCGCCCCTTATGTCTTACTCGCCGGCCTGCTGCTTTTGCGCATCGCGCTCAGCGCGCTCGGCGTCCTTTTCGGCCTTCAGCTTCTCGGTGATGTCCTCACCGGTCTCCTGATCGACGACCTTCATGGACAGGCGGACCTTGCCGCGCTCGTCGGTGCCGAGGAACTTCACCTTCACCTTGTCGCCTTCCTTCACCACGTCGGTCACCTTGCCGACCCGGTTCTTGGCGAGCTCCGAGATGTGCACGAGGCCATCGCGCGAACCGAAGAAGTTCACGAAGGCGCCGAACTCCATCACCTTCACGACCGTGCCCTCATAGATCATGTTGATCTCGGGCTCGGCCACGATGGAGCGGATCCAGTTGTAGGCCGCCTTGATCGACTTGCCGTCCGCCGAGGCGATCTTGATGAGGCCGTCGTCGTTGATGTCGATCTTCGCGCCGGTCTTCTCCACGATCTCGCGGATGACCTTGCCGCCCGAACCGATGACTTCGCGGATTTTGTCGACCGGGATCTGCATGGTCTCGATGCGCGGAGCATGCTCGCCGAGTTCGGCGCGCGGAGCCGTGAGGGCCTTGTTCATCTCACCCAGGATATGGGCGCGACCGTCCTTGGCCTGATCGAGCGCGACGCGCATGATCTCTTCGGTGATGCCGGCGATCTTGATGTCCATCTGGAGCGAGGTGATGCCCTCTTCCGTGCCGGCCACCTTGAAGTCCATGTCGCCGAGATGGTCCTCGTCGCCGAGGATGTCGGACAGAACCGCGAAACGCTCACCCTCGAGGATGAGGCCCATGGCGATACCGGCCACCGGACGGCGCAGGGGAACGCCCGCATCCATCAGCGCCAGCGAGGCGCCGCAGACCGTGGCCATGGAGGAGGAGCCGTTCGACTCCGTGATCTCCGACACGACACGAAGCGTGTAGGGGAACTCATGGGAGGCCGGCAGCATCGGGTGAATGGCGCGCCAGGCGAGCTTGCCGTGGCCGATCTCGCGACGGCCGGGCGAGCCCATGCGGCCCGTCTCGCCGACGGAGTAGGGCGGGAAGTTGTAGTGCAGCAGGAAGGTTTCCTTGCGGGTGCCTTCCAGCTCGTCCACGAACTGCTCGTCCTCGCCGGTGCCGAGGGTGGTCACCACGAGAGCCTGCGTTTCACCGCGGGTGAACAGGGCCGAACCATGGGCGCGCGGCAGGACGCCGACTTCGTTGACGATCGGGCGGACCGTCTTGAGGTCGCGGCCGTCGATACGCTTGCCCTCGTCGAGGATGTTCCAGCGCACGACCTTGGCCTGGGCTTCCTTGAAGACCGCCTTGACCTTCTCAGGCTCGAACTTCGCCTCGCCCTCGGCCGGGCAGAGCGTTTCCATCACCTTCGCCTTCACGGCGTCGACGGCAGCGTAACGGTCCTGCTTCTTGGTGAGCTTGTAAGCTTCGCGCAGGTCCTTCTCGGCGATGTCGAGAACGGCCTTTTCCACGTCCGACATGTCGGCGGGCTGGAAATCGCGCGGCTCCTTGGCGGCCTTCTCGGCCAGGCGGATGATGGCCTCGATCACTGGCTGGAAATGCTTGTGGCCGAACATCACGGCGCCGAGCATCACGTCCTCGGGCAGTTCCTTCGCCTCGGATTCGACCATCAGCACGGCTTCATTCGTGCCGGCGACCACGAGATCGAGGGAGGATTGCTCCATCTCCGGCAGCGGCGGGTTCAGCTTGTACTGGCCGCCGATATAGCCGACGCGGGCTGCGCCGACCGGACCCATGAACGGAACGCCGGAGATGGTGAGGGCCGCGGAAGCCGCCACCATGGCGACGATGTCGGGATCGTTTTCAAGGTCGTGGGACAGCACGGTCACGACGACCTGGGTGTCGTTCCGGTAGCCGTCGAGGAACAGGGGGCGGATCGGGCGGTCGATGAGGCGGGAGACCAGGGTCTCCTTCTCGGTCGGCCGGCCTTCGCGCTTGAAGTAGCCGCCCGGAATGCGGCCGGCGGCGTAGGTGCGCTCCTGGTAATTCACCGTGAGCGGGAAGAAGTCGATGCCGACCTTGGGCTCCTTGGCCGACACGACGGTCGCCAGAACGGTGGTCTCGCCATAGGAGGCCACCACGGCGCCGTCGGCCTGACGGGCCATCTTGCCGGTTTCGAGCACGAGCTTGCGCCCGGCCCAAATCAGTTCTTCGCGTTGAACGTCAAACATGGATCTGTCTTTCATGACACGGCGGCGCTCGATGCCATGAGCAAGACGGCAAGAAGCTCCGCGACGGACCGATCCGCCGGTGAGAAGCCTCTTGCGATCCTGCCATGGTCATCGCGTCATCCGCCTCTTGAGAAGGACGCAGGCTCATAGGGCTTCTGCGTCAAGAGGCCGTCCGGAGCCGGGCTCCGGACGGAACTTGTCCGAGCAGCTTAACGGCGAATGCCGAGCTTCTCGATAACGGTCTTGTAGCGACCCTCTTCCTTCTTCTTCAGATAGTCGAGAAGGGAGCGGCGCTGCGACACGAGCTTCAGGAGACCGCGGCGGGAATGGTTATCCTTCGCGTGAGACTTGAAGTGCTCGGTCAGGTTGGTGATCCGCTCGGTCAGGATTGCGATCTGCACCTCGGGGGAGCCCGTATCGCCTGCCTTCTGAGCGAATTCCTTAATGAGCGCGTTCTTGCGCTCGGCCGTGATCGACATCGTCAGTCCTTTCAGGTTGGCTTTGGAAAAAAGGACCTCGTCCATCAAGGACGAAAAGGTCCGTTCGCCGGAGGCGGCCGGGCCGGGATGTCGTCCAGCGCGGTCTGCCCTCAAGGCACGTCTCGCAGGCGAAACGCTTGCGGGAAGCGGTCGCACCATACACCAAATCGGCACAAGCGCCAGAGAAATCATTTCGTCTCTACGACAGAGCCAGGCCGGATTCGTCAAGCCTGGCAAGAACATATGCCGTATGGGCACAGACCCGGACGGGGAGGGCGGACGGAACAAGTCCTGAAAAGTCTGGTTGGTGAGTCAAAGTCACCGACATCAAGAGGAGTCAAGAGAATGGCGACCACTACTGCCGACCTGTCGTCTTCGGAAACCGTCCGCTCCATTTTCGTCACGGGCCTTCAGAACGCTCACGCCCTTGAAAAGGAAGCCGTCCAGCTCATGCAGCGCCAGCTGGAGCGGTTCGAGAACTACCCGGAAATGTCGCAGATTCTCCGGACCCACCTTCAGGAAACCGAGGGCCAGATCCGTCGTCTCGACGATATGCTGCATACCTTCGGCGAGGATCGCTCGCTCCTGAAAGACATGGCGACCCAGTTCATGGCCAACATGGCGGCGGCCGGACACATGCCCATGGCGGACGAGGTCCTCAAGAACACCTTCGCCAACCACGCTTTCGAGAACTTCGAGATCGCGTCCTATATGTCGCTGATCAGCATGGCCCAGGCGTCCGGCTATGACCGCTTCGTTCCGGCCCTGGAGGAAACCCTGCGCGAAGAGCAGAAGACCGCGCAGCTGATCCGCGATCAGATCCAGCCGATCACCCAAAAATACCTGATGCGCGAGGCGCAGGGCCTGAAGGCCGATCGCTGATCGATCGCTGGCGACGTTCATTCCGGAGCAAGAGCCCGGAACCCATAACCAGGACGGCTCAGGATAGAGAGCGATGGTTGCCGGCGATTTGTCCTGGATCGTCAGCGGCTCTGGGTTCCGGACTTGCCCGACGGCAATCCGGAATGACGGGTGGTGCTCCCGTCATTCCGGGGCGAGCTTAAGCGAGAGCCCGGAACCTATATCCGCTCATCGTTTGAGACAAGGCACGACGGCAGCCGTCGCGTCTTTTCCGGGATCCTCAGCGGCTCTGGGTTCCGGGCGCCGCTGCGCGGCCCCGGAATGACGGAGGAGCACACCCTCAAATCCCGAGATTGAACACCCGGTGCGGCACGAGTTCGCCGCGCTCCACATCGCCGACCGCCACGAGGACGCCACTGCAGGTGGCGTAAACCTTGCCGGAGACCGGCGCTTCACGCCCGCGCAAAATGATCGACTGGCCGCGCATCAGCCGGCCCGCCATATCCCGGCTCACGGGGACGGACGGAATGTCGCTCAAGGCGGCTTCCACCGGCCGCAGGGCGGCGGGATCGGTCGCGAGATCGTCGACCGTCACCGCGTCGCTTTCCGCAAACGGGCCGACTCGGGTCCGGCGCAGGGCCGCGATATGGCCGAGGCACCCGAGAGCGCGGCCGAGGTCGCGGGCGATGGCCCGCACATAGGTGCCCTTGCCGCAATCCGCTTCGAGCACAGACCGGTTGCCCTCGTGATGCACGAGCGACAGGCGGTCGATCTCGACGGTGCGCGCCTGCAGTTCCACCGCTTCGCCCTCGCGGGCGAGATCGTAGGCGCGCTCGCCCTGGATCTTGATGGCGGAAAACCGTGGCGGGACCTGTTCGACCGATCCGGTGAAACGCGGCAAAAGCGCCTCGATGGCGGACGGATCGGGCAACAGGTCGGTGCGGCCGACGATGTCGCCTTCCGCGTCGTCCGTGTTGGTTTCGGCGCCCCAGGCCACGGTGAACACATAGGATTTGCGGCCGTCCATGATGAACGGAACGGTCTTCGTGGCCTCCCCGAGAGCGATCGGCAGGATGCCCGAGGCGAGGGGATCGAGGGTTCCGGCATGTCCGGCCTTCTTGGCCAGGAGGCTGCGCTTGACCACGGCGACCGCGTGGGTCGAGGTCATGCCGACGCCCTTGTCCAGAATGATCCATCCGTTCACGTCGCGCTTCTTCGGGCGCTCCCCTTGCGGGCGTCGCTGCGGCTTCTCGTCGGTCATCAATCCTGCTCGTCGTTGTCGTCGGAGGCGTTGTCCGTGGGCTTCGCCGTATCGCGGGCCACGCGCTCGGAGCGCAGGAGCGCATCGATGCGGGCGGCCTCGTCGAAGCTCTCGTCGCGGCGGAAGCGGAGGTCGGGTGCGAATTTCAGGTTCACCCGACGGGCGACCTCCTGGCGCAGGAGCTTTTTGTTCTTCTCCAGCGCCTTGATGACCGTGTCCTCGTCCTTGCCGCCAAGGGGCATCACGTAGGCGGTGGCGAGCTTCAGATCCGGCGACATGCGCACTTCGGGGATCGTGATGACGTTTCGCGTGAGCGCCTCGTCCTGGAGGTCGCCGCGGGATAGAACCTCCGCCAGGGCGTGACGCACGAGTTCGGCGACGCGCTGCTGGCGCTGGGACGGTCCGGTTGTTTGTTCGAAGCGTTTGGCCATGGAAAACTTCCCGGGATTGAACCGGATCATTCAAAAAGAGGTCATGGCCGGGACGGGCCCGGCCATGACGATGAAGCGTTGGACAGTGACGAGGGGGAACGGCGCTTAAAGCGTCCGCTTCACCTCTTCCACGCGGTAGCATTCGATCAGGTCGCCGACGCGCATGTCCTGATAGTTCTCGAACGCCATGCCGCATTCCTGACCCGAGGTGACTTCGCGGGCATCGTCCTTGAAGCGCTTGAGCTGGGACAGCTTGCCTTCGTGGATCACCACGTTGTCGCGGATCAGGCGGACGTGAGCGCCGCGCTGGACCACGCCGTCGAGGACGCGGCAACCGGCGATCTTGCCGACCTTGGACACGTTGAACACTTCGAGGATCTGGGCTTCGCCGAGGCGCTCCTCGCGGAGCGTCGGTGCCAGCAGGCCCGACATGGCCGCCTTCACGTCATCCACGAGGTCGTAGATGATGTTGTAGTAGCGGATCTCGACGCCGGCCCGTTCGGCAGCCTCGCGGGCTTCCTTGTGGGCGCGTACGTTGAAGCCGAGCACGATAGCCCCGGAGGCTTCGGCGAGGGTGATGTCCGATTCCGAGATGCCGCCGACGCCGGCCTGAACCACGCGGGCTCCGACCTCCTCGGTTCCGAGCTTGTCGAGCGCTCCCACGATCGCTTCCGCCGAGCCCTGCACGTCCGCCCGGACCACGAGCGGGAATTCCTTGCGGCCCGCTCCGGCCTTCAGGTCGCGCATCATGTCCGCCAGGGTGCGGCCGGCAGCGCCCATGCGGGCCGCCTGACGCTCGCGCTTCTGGCGCGTCCGGTATTCGGTCACTTCGCGGGCACGGGCCTCGGACTCGACGACCGCCACGCGGTCGCCCGCTTCCGGAGTGCCGTTGAAGCCCAGGACCTCCACCGGAACGGAGGGACCAGCCTCCCTCACGGTGCTGCCGAGATCGTTGATCAGGGCGCGCACGCGACCCCATTCCGCGCCGGCCACGACGATGTCGCCGGTGTGCAGGGTGCCGCGCTGAACCAGAACCGTCGCCACCGGGCCACGGCCGCGATCGAGCTTCGCCTCGATGACGGTGCCTTCCGCCGAGCGGTCGGCATTCGCCTTCAGGTCGAGGATTTCGGCCTGGAGCTGGAGACCTTCGAGCAGGGTATCGAGGCCCTGGCCGGTCTTGGCCGAGACTTCGAACTCGAGGGTTTCGCCGCCCATCGATTCCACCACGATGGAGTGCTGGAGCAGCTCGGTGCGGACCCGCTGCGGGTTGGCGTCGGGCTTGTCGACCTTGTTGATCGCCACGATCAGCGGCACGCCCGCCGCCTGGGCGTGGGCGATGGCCTCGACCGTCTGCGGCATGACGCCGTCATCCGCCGCCACCACGAGCACCACGATGTCCGTCACCTTGGCGCCGCGGGCGCGCATGGCCGTGAAGGCCGCGTGACCGGGGGTGTCGATGAAGGTGATCTTGCCGCCGAGCGGCGAGGTCACCTGATAAGCGCCGATGTGCTGGGTGATGCCGCCGGCCTCGCCGGACACCACGTTGGTCTTGCGGATCGCGTCGAGGAGCGAGGTCTTGCCGTGGTCGACGTGGCCCATGATGGTCACGACCGGCGGCCGCGAATCCAGGTTCTCGTCCACGTCCGGCGTGTCGAACAGGCCTTCCTCGACGTCGGATTCGGCCACGCGCTTCACGGTGTGTCCGAGTTCCTCGGCGACGAGCTGCGCGGTGTCCGCATCGATCACGTCGGTGATCTTGTGCATCTGACCCTGCTTCATGAGCAGCTTGATCACGTCCACGGCGCGCTCCGACATGCGGTTGGCGAGCTCCTGGATGGTGATCGTTTCAGGAACCGTCACCTCGCGGGCGATCTTTTCCTTCTGCTCGATCTGCCGGTGACCCGTCAGGCGCTGGTTGCGGCGGCGGAACGACGCGACGGAGCGGGTCCGTTCATCGTCGGCCGACAGGGCGTTGGACAGGGTCAGGCGGCCACGGCGCTTTTCCTCGCCGGGGGCAGCCTTCGGCACCTTCGGCACGGCGACGGGCTTCGCCGCGGTGCCGGGACGCCGGATGGTCCGGGGATTCTCCTCGTCGTCGATCTCGACCGTGCGGGCCGCGACCGGCGGCGCCGTGCGGGCATTGGGCTTCGCGGTTGTCGGATCGGGCACGGCCGGTGCGGCCGGACGAGCCATGTGGTTGAGGCTCGGCGGACGGCCGCCGGTGGTGCCACCGCCGCTGCGGGGGCCGCCGAAACCGGACCGCGGACCCGAACCGCCGGGGCGGGGACCCGACGAGCGATCACCGCCGGCACGATCGCCGGAGGGACGCGGACGATCGCCGAAATTACGCTCCCGGTCGCCACCGGATCGCTCCGACGGGCCCCGGTCGCTGCGGGGACGCTCCTGGGGAGCTCCGGTGCTCTGGCGGGGGGCAGCAGCGGCAGCCGGTGCGGGCGCCGGCGCCTCGCCGAGGCGGCGGCGGGCCTGATCTTCGGCCACGCGCTTGCGTTCTTCTTCCTGACGACGGCGCTCTTCCTCCTCGCGCTTGCGCGCTTCGGCGGCCGCTCGCTCGCGGGCCTCGGAGGCTTCACGCTCGGCGCGGCGCGCGGCTTCGTCTTCCTGCCGCTTCCGGTCCTCTTCCTCGCGGCGGCGCGAATCGGCCAGCGCCAGGGCGCGGGCGTCGCGCTCCTGATCGGAGAGGGTGCGCAGCACCACGCCGGAGCGCGGTGCGTTGGAGGATGACGCGCCCGAACGCGGTCCGCGACCTTGCTGCGGCCGCGGGGGGGCGGCAGGAGCAGGTGTGGGCGCGGCCGGTGGTGCCGCCGCAGCCGGAGGCGGCGCGGCCTTCTGTTGTTCTGGCGCTCCGCCGGGACCGACGGGGCGACGCTTCACCGTCTCAACCACGACCGACTTGGACCGGCCATGGGAGAAGCTCTGGCGCACCACGCCTTGTTCGACGGGTCGCTTCAGTGAAAGCGTCTTGGACGACACATGGAGTGTCTTGTCGCCCGGGTTTTTCGTATCGCTCATTCCGCTCAATATCCTGCGGGTTTCAAAATCGTGGGTTCGCCGGTCTCGCTCTGGAGGCCAGCCTGATCGACATCGAGGCCGCAATATTCACGGTAACGATGCCAGCGGTTCAGAAAGCCGTCGCTCCCAGCGCCCGCGACGAGGGCAGCATGTATCACATGTGACCGGCCTAATGCCAAATCCAATTCGTCATTTGACAGTTCTTGGACGACCGGAAAGCTTGATATTGCGTCGCCGAGGCGTTTTCGCAACTGGTTCGCGATCTTTCGCCGCCCATCTTCGGCCGCTTCTGCGGCATGAATAAGGGCAACGAGAGGCTTTTCGGCGATCACCGACTCAACTTTGTGAAATCCGGTAACCACCGTGCCGGCCTTGTTCGCCAGCGAAAGACTTTGGCGCAGGTCCGTGCGGAGCGCCTGCCGGATATCGCCGGCCAGGGTTTCCGGCACCGTCACTTCCGCCTTGAAGGCACGGGGGAAGACGCGGCGACGAACCGCCTCCTCCACGACGTCGTGCCTGGCCGTGACCCAAACGCCCCGGCCGGGCAGCTTGTGCTTCAGATCAGGCACGACCTCCCGGTCGGGCCCAAGCACAAAGCGGATCAGCTCCGCCGACGGGTGGACCGTGCGGGTGACGATGCAGGTGCGCTCCGGTTCATGCCGCGGCACGGGTGCTGACCTCGCCTGACCATGGCCGGTTAGGAGGGTTGAGCCTCGGTCTCGGCTTCTTCCGCCGAGCCCTCGGTCTCCACCGGCTCCTCAGGAGCCTCGATCCAGCCGGCCTTGACGCGGGCCGCCATGACCATGGCTTCCGCTTCCGTGCGCGACAGGTCGAAGCCGTCGAGGGCGCCCGCATAGCGGGTCGCGTCCTGGCCGCGTCCCTCCGTCCAGCCGACGAGATCGTCGGTGGCGCAGCCGGCCAGGTCCTCGACCGTCTTGATGTCGTTCTCGCCCAAGGCCACGAGCATGGCCGTGTTGAGGCCTTCGATCTCCTTCAGTTCGTCGGCGACGCCGAGCTCCTGGCGGCGAGCTTCGTTCTCGCCTTCGATCCGGGCGAGGTATTCCTGGGCCCGGTTCTGGATTTCACCCGCCGTGTCCTCGTCGAAGCCTTCGATGGACGCCACTTCGGCCAGATCCACGTAGGCGATTTCGTCGACCGACCGGAAGCCCTCGGAAGCCAGAAGCTGTCCGACGACTTCGTCCACGTCGAGAGCGTTCATGAACAGCTCGGTGCGTTCGGCGAATTCCTTCTGGCGCCGCTCGGACTCTTCCGCCTCGGTGAGGATGTCGATGTCCCAGCCGGTGAGCTGCGAGGCAAGACGCACGTTCTGGCCGCGGCGCCCGATGGCGAGCGACAGCTGGTCGTCCGGCACCACCACCTCGATGCGGTCGGCCTCCTCGTCGAGCACCACCTTGACCACTTCCGCGGGCTGCAGGGCGTTGACGATGAAGGTCGCCTGATCCGGGGACCAGGGAATGATGTCGATCTTCTCGCCCTGAAGCTCGCCGACCACCGCCTGGACGCGGGAGCCGCGCATGCCGACGCAGGCGCCGACCGGATCGATGGACGAATCCCGTGAGGTCACGGCGATCTTGGCGCGGGAGCCCGGATCGCGGGCGACGGCCTGGACGGACACGATGCCGTCGTAGATTTCCGGCACTTCCTGGGTGAAGAGCTTCGCCATGAACTGCGGATGGGTCCGCGACAGGAAGATCTGCGGCCCGCGGGCTTCGCGACGGACGTCGAACAGATAAGCGCGGATCCGGTCGCCGGGGCGGAAGGTTTCGCGCGGGATGAGCTCGTCCCGGCGCACGATGGCCTCGCCGCGGCCGAGATCGGCGATCACGTTGCCGTACTCGACGCGCTTCACGACACCGTTCACGACCTCGCCGATCCGGTCCTTGTATTCCTGGTACTGACGATCGCGCTCGGCGTCGCGCACCTTCTGGACGATCACCTGCTTGGCCGACTGCGCGGCGATACGGCCGAAATCGAACGGCGGCAGGGTCTCGGCGATGCTGTCGCCCACCTGGGCGGCCGGGTTGTGACGGCTGCGGGCTTCCGAAAGGGTGATCTCGCGGGAATCGTTCTCGAGGGCGCCGTCGTCCACCACCAGGAGATGCCGCGACAGGCGCAGCTCGCCGGTCTTCGGGTTGATCTCCGCATGGATGTCGGTTTCGGCGCCATAGCGGGAGCGCGCAGCCTTCGCGATGGCGTCCGCCATGGCGTCCAGCACGATCTGCTTGTCGATCACCTTCTCACGCGCGACCGCATCGGCGATCTGCAAGAGTTCAAGCCTGTTGGCGCTTACAGCCATCGAGGTCACTCCTTGTTCGATTTCTTTGTCTGCGGGCTGCGCGGCTCAGGCGCGGATCCCGCAGAGTTGTCTTCTGAAACGTCCTGATCCGCATCCTCCGCGGGAGGCGCCGATCCGCGGCGTAAGGATTCCCGGATCAGCTCGTCGGTGAGGACGAGATGGGCTTCGCCCAGGTCGACCAGCCGCAGATGCACGATCCGCTCTTCGCCCTCTTTGACGTCCGGCAGTTCCACCGCCGCCATTCCGTCTTCGACGCCCCGGAGAAAGCCCCGGAAGCGCTTGCGGCCCTCGACGGGCACGGCCATCTCGATTTTCGCCTCGTAGCCCGTCCACCGCTCGAAATCGCTGACGCGCACGAGGGGACGATCGATCCCGGGCGAGGATATTTCGAGATAATACTCCCGATCGATGGGATCTTCGAGATCCAGGACCGGCGAAATCGCCCGGCTGATCGTCTCGCACTCGTCCACCGACATGGTGCCGTCAGGCCGCTCGGCCATGATCTGCACCGTGCAGCCATTGGTGCCGGTCACGCGGACCCGCACCAGATTGAAGCCCAGATCCTCGATCACCGGCTCGACAATCGCCGTGACCCGGGCAGCCACGCCGGATTCCGTCACCAGACGCTTGTCGCGATCATTCGCCATGCGCGTTCTGCAATCTCTCTCGAATTCCCGAAGCTCCGATCGCAACCAATAAAAAAGAGCGGACCCGGCGGGGCCCACTCCCGAACAGCAGTTCACACTGCAACCAGAGCTGACAGGGGAGATATACTGATTCCTGCCGGGAAACGCAAGGTTTACATCGGTCCCGGTCGCGCCGCCGTCATTCCGGGGCCACGCAGCGGCGCCCGGAACCCAGAGCCGCTGAGGATCCCGGAAAAGACGCAGCCGCTGCCGTAGTGCCCTATCTCGAACCGTTAGCGGTTATGGGTTCCGGGCTCTCGCTGTGCTCGCCCCGGAATGACAGAAGCGCCGCCACCGTCATTCCGGATTGCCGTCAGGCAAGTCCGGAACCCAGAGCCGCTGAGGATCCAAGGCAGATCGCCGGCAGCCATGGCTCTTTATCCTGAACTGCTAGCGTTTATGGGTTCCGGGCTCTTGCTCTGCTCGACCCGGAATGACAGGGAGAATTCATGGGGCGCGTGTTCAGAGGCGCGCGATTCTCAGATAGGACGGCACGCGGCCTTCCCGGATCGCCTTGGCCTCGTAGCGGGTGCCGGGCCAGTCTTCGTAGGGCTTGCGCCAATCGTCGGGCCCCGCCGCGATCCAGCGAAAATCCGTGGAGCGCAGGACGCGGGCCAGAACCCAGCCGATATAGTTGTCGATGTCGCTGGCGAACCGCAGCTCCGCGCCCGGTTTCATGACGCGGGCCAGCGTCTTCAGCATCTCGTCGGAGACCAGGCGGCGCTTGCGCTGCCGGCGCTTCGGCCAGGGATCCGGGTAGAGAATATAAACCCGGTCGAGGCAGGCGTCCGGCATGTGCGGCAGAAGGTCCGTGACGTCCTCGTCCCAGACACGCACATTGGCGAGCTTTTCGTGCTCGATCACGGCGAGGAGCTTGGCCATGCCGTTCACGAAAGGCTCGCAGCCGATGATGTTGATGTCGGGGTGGGCCCGGGCCTGCGCGGCGAGGTGCTCGCCGCCGCCGAAGCCGATCTCAAGCCAGGTTTCGCGGGCCGGCTCCGGGAAGACCGCGTCCGGCGCGGCGCCCGGCGTGAACCGCAGGGCGGGCAGGAGAGTGCGGACCAGATCGTCCTGGCCGGCACGCAGCCTCTTTCCTTTCCGGCGCCCGAAAAAGGCGCCGGCTCGTTCGGAGGCGTCGCTCATCGGATTCAGGCGAGGGACGTCTTGAGCGCGTCGGCGAGGTCGGTCCGCTCCCAGGAGAAGCCGCCGTCGCTGTCGGGCTTGCGGCCGAAATGGCCATAGGCGGAGGTGCGGGCATAGATCGGCTTGTTGAGGCCGAGATGGGTCCGGATGCCGCGGGGCGAAAGATCCATCGCATCCATGAGAACCGCCTCGAGCTTGCTCTCGTCCACCTTGCCGGTTCCGTGCAGGTCCACATAGATCGACAAGGGTTTGGCGACGCCGATGGCGTAGGAGAGCTGCAGGGTGCAGCGATCGGCAAGGCCTGCCGCCACCACGTTCTTGGCGAGATAGCGGGCCGCATAGGCGGCGGAGCGGTCGACCTTGGTCGGATCCTTGCCCGAGAAGGCGCCGCCGCCATGGGGAGCTGCGCCGCCGTAGGTGTCGACGATGATCTTGCGGCCGGTGAGGCCGCAATCGCCGTCCGGGCCGCCGATCACGAACTTGCCGGTCGGGTTCACGTGCCAGACGGTGTCGGCGGATACCCAGCCGGCCGGAAGGGTCTTGCGGATGTAGGGCTCGACGATTTCCCGCACGTCGTCCGAGGAAAGCTTCTCGTCCAGGTGCTGGGTCGACAGCACGATCTGGGTCACCCCGACCGGCTTGCCGTTCTCGTACTTCACGGTGACCTGGCTCTTGGCATCGGGGCCGAGAACCGCGGCGCCGTTGGCCTTGGCCTTGCGGGCCTGCGTCAGGTCTTCGAGGATCTTGTGAGCGTAGAAGATCGGCGCCGGCATGAGCTCGGGCGTCTCGTTGCAGGCGTAACCGAACATGATGCCCTGGTCGCCCGCGCCTTCGTCCTTGTTGCCGGCGGCGTCGACGCCCTGAGCGATATGGGCCGACTGAGCATGGAGATACACGGAGACTTCCGCGTTCTTCCAGTGGAAGCCTTCCTGCTCGTAGCCGATGTCCTTGATGGCGTCCCGGGCCAGCTCGATCACCCGGTCCTTGGTGATGGACTCGGGGCCGCGCACTTCACCGGCGATCACGACCCGGTTGGTGGTTGCCAATGTCTCGCAGGCGACCCGGGCTTCGGGCTCGGCGGCCAGATAGGCGTCAACCACGGAATCCGAGATCCGATCGCAGACCTTGTCCGGATGACCTTCGGAAACCGACTCGCTGGTGAAAAGATAGCTTGACCGCCGCACGACTATCGCCCCTTTGCGGAAAACAGAAAATGGCCTGCATTTGCAGGCCTTCGGGCATCGTCATGCCGCAGACATGCGGAAAGGTCAAGCGAACGCGTTCGTTAAGACGAACGTTCCTCGGTCTCGTCCTGAGAAGCCAGAACGGAGACAAGCTGGACGATGCTTCGCCGAATCTTGGGGTTCTTGATCGCCGTGAAGGTGCGGATCAGCTGCAGACCTTCGGGAGTCGACATGACCTCGGAGATATACGGAGAGCCTGCCTCTTCGGCGAAGCCCGATCCCGCCTTGCCGCTCCGGATGCCGTTGAAGAAGAAATCGATGTCGACGCCGAGGATCTTGGCAATATCGACGAGGCGGCCGACACTGATGCGATTGGTGCCCTTCTCGTATTTCTGGACCTGCTGGAAGGTCAGGCCAAGCATGTCGCCGAGCTTTTCCTGGCTCATGCCGACCGAAATGCGGCGCATGCGGACTCTGCTTCCGATTTCCTTATCGATGGAGCCGGTCGACTTCTTCATCAGAACACGCGTCCTCGCCAGATACCTTTAGGGCAATGGAGGCGAATCAAACCGGCGCAACACGCCGTCGATGCGCCATCGACGCCATTAAGCAGATCAGAAGCATGACAGTCAAAACAAACATATTGGAACGGGCCGCGAATGGCGCCGCGATCGCAACCGGCAAATCCACATCCAGAACGCCTTCCGCGCCAAGCTCCATGCGCGCGACCACACGGCCGTAGGGATCGACCACGGCAGATATTCCCGTATTGGCGTCGCGCACCAGAGGAAGACCTTCCTCGACCGTGCGCAGACGCGCCTGCGCGAAGTGCTGATAAGGGCCGGGCGTGCTGCCGAACCACGCATCGTTGGTCACGTTGAGAATAAGTTGCGGACGTTCTCCGTCTGGCAGAATCTCGCCGGGAAAAATCGCCTCATAGCAGATTGTCGCAGCAACCGGCGGAAGCCCCGGGACGCTCAGGACACCGCGCCGGGGACTCGGTTCGAAGCCGCCGGGAATATGAACGAACTGGCGAAGCCCGGCAGCCCTGATCAAAGCGTCGAGAAGTTTCGGCACGTATTCGCCGAAAGGCACGAGATGCACCTTGTCGTAGGAACCGACGATCGTTCCCCGGTCGTCGACGACCTGAATGGCGTTGAAGAACTTTCCGACTTCCTCGCCCGGAAGCGGTTCGTCCATGCGGGCGGCGCCGGTGACCAGATGGGTTCCGGGCGGGAGGAGCGTCGCGATCTGGTTGAGCTGGGCGGGACTGCGATGCAGCAGGAACGGAAAGGCGGATTCCGGCCAGATCACATGCGTCGGACTCTTTCCCTCCGGCGGAGCGGCGCTCAAGGTCAGGTAGCGCCGCATGATCACCTCCCGGTTGCCCGGGTGGAACTTGGCGTCCTGCGGCAGATTGGGCTGCATCAGGCGAAGGCGCACATCCGCAACGCTCGCCACCGGGGCAGCCGGCACGCGCCAAAAGCCGAAGCCCGCCATCGCGGCGAGAAGACCGAGAGCAAGGATCGGGGCTGTCCAGCGCCCGGATCGCGTGCGGCCCGGTCCGAGAAGGGCCGGGGAGGCGCCGATGCCGATCGCCAGGACGGTCAATCCGTATAGACCCACGAGGGATGCGCTCTGCATCAGCCAGATGTTCTGGCCGAGTGCCATGCCGAGCGTATTCCAGGGGAACCCGGTGAAGAGATGCCCTCGCAGCCACTCGCTCACCGCAAGGCCGAACGTGAAGGCGAAGATCCTTCCGGCGCCCGGCGACCACAAAAGACGCGCCGCCGCAAAGCCGAAGGCCGGAAAGAAGGCCAGGAGGGCCGGAAGGCCGAAAACCCCGAAGGGGAGAGCCCAGGCGAACTGATCCGCCTCGACCAGAAACGCCGCGCCGAGCCACCAGAGGCCTGCGACGAAGTAGCCGAAGCCCCAGAACCAGCCGTCGAGGGCCGCGGCCCTCAGCGTTTGCGGCCGCGTCCCGCGGGCGGTTCCATCCAGCAGCCAGACTGCCGGCGTCAGGGACAGGGCGAGGGCCGGAACAAAGCCGAACGGGGGCATCGCGAGCGCCCCGACAGCTCCCGCCCCGACAGCCAGAAGGCCACGCCGCCATCCCCGGGCGAGCGCGACGCGCTGTGTCAGGATTTTCATTCGGCGGCGGTACTTTCGGGCGGCAGGAATCCGTTGGCCGCGTCCAGGGCCGCCGGGGTGGTGCGGCGGTAGATGCGCAGGCGCTTCACCCGGCGCGGATCGGCATCGAGCACCTCGAATTCCAGGTTCTCCGGCCCCTCGATCACCTCGTTGCGGGACGGGACCCGTCCGGCGAGGGTGACGATGAAGCCGCCGATCGTGTCGATGTCCTCCGCGCCCTCTTCCTCGGTCAGGTCGACGCCCAGCGTCTCCTTGACCTCGTCGAGGCTGGCCCGGGCATCCGCGATGAAGGTGCCGTCGGAACTGGCCACCACGGCGACGGAGGCCGCATCGTCATGCTCGTCCTCGATGTCGCCGACCACCATTTCGACCAGGTCCTCGATGGACACGAGGCCATCGGTTCCGCCGTACTCGTCGATCACCAGAGCCATGTGGGTGCGGGTCGCCTGCATGCGCACCAGAAGATCGATGGCCGGCATGGAGCGCGGCACGAACAGAACCGGGCGCAGGATCTGGGCGGAGGCCAGGGTCATGGAAAAGTCGACCTGTCCCAGGCTCGGGCCGGGAGGCGGATTGCCGTCCTCGTCCTCCTGCGGACGCCCGTTGCCGGTATCGGCCCGCATGGCGATGAAATCGAGGAAGTCGCGGATGTGGACCATCCCCTTCGGGTCGTCGAGGGTTTCCCCATAGACCGGCAGGCGGGAATGGCCGGCCGTCCGGAACAGGCTGAGGAGGTCGCCGAGGCTCGTATCGGCGGACACCGCCACGATGTCGGCCCGCGGCACCATCACGTCATCGACGCGGATCCGGTGGAAGCCGAGGACATTCTTGAGCATCGCCCGTTCCTGGGGCGAAAAGTCCGTGTCCTCGACGGTTTCCGCGAGCGCATCCTCAAGATCGTGGCGGATGGAATCGCGGGATTTCAGTCCGAGACGGGTCAGAACCCGGTCGTACCAGTGCTCACGCAAACCCTCGTTGTCCGGAAGGATCCGGACGGGGCGGTCGTGACGACTTCGATCTTCGTTCATGTCTTTCTGAGTTCAGCCGAACCTGCAGGTGTTCAGGCTGCCATATCGCGATAAGGATCGGCGATGCCAAGGGTGGCGAGCGCTTTCACCTCAAGGGCCTCCATGACCTCCGCCTCCGCCTCGACCTCGTGATCATAGCCGAGGAGATGGAGGATGCCGTGGACAACCAGATGAGCAAAATGGTCCGCGAGGGTCTTGGATTCCTCCTCCGCCTCACGAACCAGCGTCTCATAAGCTAATGCAATATCCCCGAGATGGCGAGGGCCTTCGAAGCCCGGTTGCTCCGGCGCCGGAAAGGACAGGACGTTGGTGGCCTTGTCCTTGCCCCGCCATTGCCGGTTCAGCTCGCGGATGCTGGCGTCATCCGTCAGCATGACGCTGACCTCCGCGTCCTCGTCGGCGGCGTCCGCAACCGCCGCGGCCGCATTCGCGGCCCGCTGGGCCAGGCCTTCCGGATCCTCGAGGCCCGTCCAGTCGCCAGCCTCCACCATGGTGTCCAGGGCGATCACGACCGGCGATCCTGCTCCCGACGCGTATCCGCATCGTAGGCGGTGACGATCCGGCGCACGAGGTCATGGCGCACCACGTCCTGCTCCTTGAAGGTGACGCGGCCGATGCCCTCGACGCCGTTGAGGATCCGAACCGCTTCCACAAGACCGGACTTCTGGCCCGGAGGCAGGTCGATCTGGGTCGGGTCGCCGGTGATGATCATCCGCGAGCCCTCGCCGAGACGGGTCAGGAACATCTTCATCTGCATGGTGGTGGTGTTCTGCGCCTCGTCGAGGAGCACCACCGCGTTGGTGAGCGTGCGTCCGCGCATGAACGCGAGGGGCGCGATCTCGATCATGCCGGTCTGAAGACCCCGGTCCACATGCCGCGCCTCCATGAAGTCGTAGAGGGCGTCGTAGATCGGCCTGAGATAGGGATCGACCTTTTCCCGCATGTCGCCGGGGAGAAAGCCCAGACGCTCGCCCGCCTCGACGGCGGGACGGGAGAGAATCAGGCGATCCGCCTGCCCTTGCTCGAGCAGGGACACCGCGTAGCCGACGGCGAGCCATGTCTTGCCGGTGCCGGCGGGCCCTTCGGCGAAGACCATCTCGTGCTGCTTGAGCGCCTTGATATAGGCGTTCTGGGCCGCGTTGCGGGCCCTGACGGGGCCGCGCTTGCGGGTGGCGATCTGATCGAAGGCGGTCACGCCGGGCAGGGGCGGCTCCTCCTCGGCGGGAAACAGACTGCCCTGAAGGGTGCTTTCCTCGATGGTGCCGTCCACGTCTCCGGGGGCGAGAGGCATGCCCTGGCGGGCGCGCTCGTAAAGGCTCTCCAGAACGCGGCGGGCCAGTTCGGAGCCCTCGGGCGTCCCCTTGACGGTGACCCGGTTTCCGTTGGCGATGGCCACCACGTTCAGGCGTCGCTCCAGGTGGGCGAGGTTCTGATCGTATTGTCCGAAGACGAGACTGGCGAGGCGATTGTCTTCGAAGGTGAGGATGATTTCGGCTTCTTCCTCGACGCCGGGATGCAGGTGGCTGGGATTGCGGCCCTTCTGCGCTCGTGCGGTCACGTTGTCCGCTTGCCTCAAATGGCGTCTCCTCAGGTTGTTTAAGCCGCGACCCGGTCGCCGGCCTTGACCCATTCCCCGAACAAGCTGTTCGAGCCTGCCCGCACGATCCGAACCGTCACGACTTCACCGATCCGATGCGCATCGCTTTCGAAGTGCACCGGCTGCAGATAGGGCGACTTGCCGGCCATTTGCCCCGGATGACGTCCGGGTTTCTCCAACAGAACGTCCAGAGTCTGGCCTACGGTTCCGTGATTGAAAGCCTGTCTTTGGGTTTCCAACAGGTTTTGCAGGCGCGCCAAGCGCTCCGCCTTCACGGCTTCCGGCACCTGCTCGGCGATGTCCGCCGCGGGCGTTCCCGGACGGGGGCTGTATTTGAACGAGAACGAGCTCGTAAAGCCCACATCGGCCACGAGCCGCATGGTGTCCTCGAAATCGGCCTCCGTCTCCCCCGGGAAGCCGACGATGAAGTCGGACGACAGGGCGAGATTCGGCCGCACCGCGCGGATGCGCTCGATCAGGCGGCGGTACTCGTCGCCCGTGTGCCTGCGGTTCATGGCATCGAGAATGCGGTCGGAGCCCGATTGCACCGGCAGATGCAGATAGGGCATCAGCGCCGGAAGGTCGCCATGGGCGGCGATCAGCTCCTCGTCCATGTCGCGCGGATGGCTGGTGGTGTAGCGCAGGCGCACGATGCCCGGCACCTCCGCGAGGCGGCGCAGAAGACGCCCCAGGGACCAGACCAAGCCGTCCGGCCCCTCCCCGTGATAGGCGTTCACGTTCTGGCCGATGAGGGTCAGCTCTCGTACGCCGGCATCGGCGAGGCGCATGGCCTCGTCCAGGATCTTGGCCACGGGACGGGACACCTCGGCGCCGCGGGTATAGGGTACCACGCAGAACGTGCAGAATTTGTCGCAGCCTTCCTGGATCGTCAGAAACGCCGACACGCCCCGGCTCAGGGTCTTCTGGCGGCTCGGCTGGGGAAGGTGGTCGAACTTGTCCTCGATGGGGAATTCCGTGTCGACCACCCGCTCGGTCTGCGCCTTGCGCAGAAGCTCGGGCAGATGGTGATAGCTTTGCGGGCCCACCACCACGTCCACGACGGACGCGCGGTGGAGGATCTCCCGGCCCTCGGCCTGAGCCACGCAGCCGGCGACGATGACCTTCGTGTCCTGTCCCTGATGCGCTCGCTCCTGCTTCAGCTCCCGGACGCGCCCGAGCTCGGAATAGACCTTCTCGGCGGCCTTCTCGCGGATGTGGCAGGTGTTGAGGATGACGAGATCCGCATCCTCCATCGCGGCTGTTTCGCTGTACCCTTCGGTCGCGAGAACGTCCGCCATGCGCTCGGCGTCATAGACGTTCATCTGGCAGCCATAGGATTTGACGAAGACTTTTTTCACGCTCGGCGGACCTGTGCTGGGGATCGGGAAAACGAAACGGAGCGCCCTTTTAAAGCTTTTGGCCCGACAAGAGAATAGCGGCTCTTTCGCGCCCCTCGTCCGATCTGAGCGCCTGCCGGACCGCCGCCTCGGCGGAAGCCGTCGCTTCCTTGCGGTTGCCGTTGAACGGAATCGGCTCGCCCCACGTGACGATCACGTCGAGAGGGCGGCCTTCAAGGAAGACCTTCAGGTGCGGCGCAAGCTCCATGTCGCCGTACCAGGCGATGAAGGGCCGCTCGCGCCGGGTCACGGGCAGGCCGTCCCGGCGGATGTAGGCGATGGCGAGCGGCTGGAGAAAGACCTGTTCCACGCCGTCCTGCATCAGGGCCGCCTGCGCGGCTCCCACAAGGGAGGAGCGGAACGGCAGAAGCCGGTTGCCGTCGCCCGTCGTGCCCTCGGCGAACAGCACGATCGTCTCGCCCTTCACGAGCCGGTGCGCCAAGGCGTCATTCACCTCCGCGGTCGCTTTCTTGCGCTGCCGGTCGATGAACACCGACCGCTGCAGCCGGGCGAACAGCCCGACCACCGGCCAGCCTTCGATTTCGGATTTGGCGATAAACGAGACGGGATGCAGCGATCCGATCACCGGAATGTCGAGCCACGACACGTGATTCGCGACCACCAGGGTCGCCGCATCGCCCGGAGGCCGCCCGCGTTCGATGACCCGGACATTGAAAAGGCGCACGAGAACCGTGTGGAACCAGACCGGAAGCACGTGAAGGATCCGCCAGTTCAGGCGAATCGCCAGCATCTGCAGGGGCACGAGGCACAGGCCGACCAGCGCAAGGCACAGAAGGCGCAAAAACACGGCGATTCGCGTCACGCTTCATCCTTGTCGAGCGGAACGGCATAAAGCTCCAGCCGGTGATACACGACCTTGTAGCCGAGCCTCCTGGCGATTTCCGTCTGGAGGGCCTCGATCTCGTCCGAGTGGAACTCGATCACGTCCCCGGTTTCGAGATTGATCAGATGATCGTGGTGTTCCCGCGCCGCCTGCTCGTAGCGGGAGCGGCCGTCGCGGAAATCGAGCCGCTCGATGATTCCCTGGGTTTCGAGGAGCTTCACGGTCCGGTACACGGTGGACAGGGAAATGCGCTCGTCCACCGCGGCGGCGCGGCGATGGAGCTCGACCACGTCCGGATGATCGGCGGCATCGTCGAGGATACGGGCGATGATCCGGCGCTGACCGGTCATGCGCAGGCCCTTCTCGCGGCAGGCGCGCTCGATCGCGTCGGACCGCCGGATCCGTGCCGATTTGCTGTTCCGTTCCGCCAAGATTGCCACTCCTGGAGATGCTTATAGGTGACGCGCCCCGCCGCGGCTATAGGTCGAGCGCCATCGTCAGGGCGGTGGCCCGCGTCCCGTCGTCCTTCAGATAATACCCCGGACGGCGGCCGGTCTCACGGAATCCGCGCCGCCGGTACAGGGCAAGCGCCGGGCCGTTGCCGTCTTCCACCTCCAGATGCACCTGGCGCACGCCCTGGCCCGACAAGGCATGGAGATGGGCGTCGAGGAGCCGGCCCGAATGGCCCTTGCCCCGCTCCGCCGGAGCAATCGCGACGGTGAGGATTTCCGCCTCATCGAGCACGACCCGGGACAGGATGAACCCCATGGGCTGCGCCGCGCGGCCGATGAACAAGCCGTCCGCCACATGGCCCCGTTCTCCCAGCAGTCGGGCGAAATCGTGGCTGCTCCAGGCGCGCGCGAAGGCGCTTGCGTGAATGGCCGCCAGACGGGCCGCCGCTTCGGTCCCAATGGGGGCGATCCGGATCCCCGGAGGGCGAAGAAATCGATCAAGAACGCTCATGGCCGACGATGCTCATCGCCGGGCGATGCGGGCCCCGTCCTGCGGCTTGGCGTCGGGCTCGCGGAGATAAAGAGGCTTGGGCAGCGCCTGTGCCGGGTCGGCCATGGCTCCGAGCCGGGCAACCCAGGCGATGTCGGGTCCGGGCGCATCGTCGCTGATCGCCACCTCGATCCCCTGCGCCCGCGCCTCGGCCGTCAGGGTGTTCGCCGCGGTTCCGGCCACCAGGAGCGGACCGGATCCGAGCAGGCGAAGCGCCTCCCGATAGCCCATGAGGCTCGGCGGGATGACGGCGCGTCCCCCGGCTCCGATCGCCTGCACGTAGATCTGGCCATGCTTGGCGTCGATGGCGGCGGTGAACAGGCCGCGCCGCTCGCCGGTCATGAGGGGGGCCAGAAACGCCGAGAGGGTCGCGACCCCGACCACCGGAATGCCGGCCGCAAGACCGATGGCCCGGGCGGCCGAGATGCCGACCCGCAGGCCCGTATAGCTGCCGGGGCCGACGGTGACCGCGACGCGGCTCAGGGTGCCGAATCCGCCATCCACCTGCGACGTCACTCGGTCGATGAGGGGCAGCAGGGCCTCCGCATGGCCCCGCTCCATCGGGATCGTTTCACGGGCCAGGGGCTCGGGCGCTCCCGATTCCCAGAGGCAGGCCGAGCAGGCGCTCAGCGCGGTATCGATGGCGAGGATGCGCAACCTTGAACTCCGTTCGATCCTGTTTCTTTAGAGCAAGTTCGGGACAGGAGGGAATGGGGTTTCTCATCACGCCGCCCGCAAAAGCGCGTCCGGCGCGCCCGAAGGCCGAAACCGTCATGCGATCCGGCAGAACGCGTCGAACGCGAAGCGGGGCTGGCGGGGATGGAGTTTCTCGCGCACGCCGTAGCCGAGGTTGATCAGGAAATTCGACTTGATCTTGCCGTCCGGAAAGAAGGCTTCGTCGACCCCCTTGCGGCTGAAGCCCGACATGGGCCCGCAATCGACCCCGAGCGCGCGCGCGGCCATCATCAGATAGGCTCCCTGCAGGCTCGAATTGCGGAAGGCCGTTTCCTCGATCACCGCCGGCTTGCCGGCAAACCAGCTGCGGGCGTCGGGGCTGTGGGGAGCGAGATAGCCGAGCTTTTCGTAGAACTCGGTGTCGTAGGCAACGATGGCCGTCGCCGGAGCGCTCATAGTCTGGCGGACATTGCCCTCGTCGAGATGCGGGCGAAGCTTGTCCTTGGCTTCCGGTGACACCACGAACACGAAGCGCGCCGGGGAGCAGTTGGCGCTGGTCGGCCCCAGCTTCGCCAGGTCGGCGATGGCCTGCAGGGTTTCCGGCGTCAGAGGCGTGCCGTCCCACCAGCGGAAGGTGCGGGCATCGCGAAAGATCTGATCGAGAGCATCGTCGGACAGGGCAGCCAAGGAGACCTCCAAAGAAAAAGCGCGGCTTTGGGCCGCGCTGACATTCTAGGGCAGGTCCGGGCGAAAGGGACAGGCGGATCAGACCGCCTGCACTTCACGGACATCCGGCAGGAAGTGCCGCAGCAGGTTCTGGATGCCATGCCGCAGGGTCGCCGTGGACGAGGGGCAGCCGGAGCAGGCCCCCTTCATGACGAGATAAACGGTTCCGTCCTTGTAGCCCCGGAAGGTGATGTCGCCGCCGTCGCCCGCAACGGCCGGACGGATGCGGGTTTCCAGCAATTCCTTGATGGTCGCGACGGTGGGCGCGTCGTCCTCGTCGAAGAATTCCTCGCCGTCTTCCTCGCTCATGCCCATCCCGTCCCGGAACAGGGGGGCGCCGGTCATGAAATGCTCCATGATCGCCCCGAGGATGGCGGGCTTCAGGTGCTGCCATTCGCCATCGGCCTTGGTGACGGTGATGAAGTCGTAGCCGAAGAAGACACCGGTGACGCCCGGCACGGAAAACAGTCTCCCGGCCAGGGGCGAGGCGTCGGCGGCATCGAGCGTCCGGGCTTCGAAGGTGCCCTCCGGCATGACGACGCGGCCGGGCAGGAACTTCAAGGTCGCGGGATTGGGAGTCGCTTCAGTCTGAATGAACATCGGTCTTTCCTCTGCGCCGGTTCAAGGCCGGCCGAGCGTGAAGAGCCCGGAATGGGCTTGGAATCGTTCTAACAGGTTCTGCGGAAGATGTGGAATGGGGAGAGGAGGATTCCAAGGGTGAAATCCCCGCATCCCCGTCATGCCGACCTCCCGTCATTCCGGGGCGCCGCAGGCGAGCCCGGAACCCATACACGCCGAGGGTGCCGGAAAAGACGCGACGGCCACCATAGCGCTCTCTCCTGTGACGTTAGCGGTTCTGGGGTCCGGGCTCCGCTGCGCGGCCCCGGAATGACAGGAGCGCCACCCCGTCATTCCGGATTGCCGTCAGGCAAGTCCGGAACCCATAACCGCTGAGCTTTGCGAGGGGGGCTGTCGTTGCGTCCCATTCTGCGCCGTTAGCGGATATGGGTTCCGGGCTCTCGCATCCGCTCGCCCCGGAATGACGGGAGGGTCCGGCGTGGGAGAATCACCCCGCCAGGGCGTCGATTTCCTCATCGGTGAGGCTGCCCGGAACGATGACGATCGGAACCGGAAAAGTGGACGCGGCCCGCCCGGCCAGGGTGGAGACGAGGGGCCCGGGGCCCTCCTTGCCGGTTCCGGCCGCGAGCACCAGGAACGAGATGTCCTCGTCCTCGTGAATGAGGCGGATGATCTCGTCGGCGCGGGGGCCGACCCGGATCGCCAGCTCCGGCTCGACACCGGCGGCGCTGCGGGCCTCGCCGGCCGCCTCTTCCAAAAGCTTGCGCGCCTCGTCCTGCGCTTCTTCGATCATGGCCTCGCCGACGCCGATCCATTCGAAATTATCCGGAGGATCGACCACGGCCAGCATGATCATGCTGGCGCCCGTGCGGGCCGTGCGCCGCGCTGCGAAGTGGACGGCGCGGGCACATTCGGCGGTCGCGTCGACCACCACCATGAATTTCGGCCGGTGGCCGGCCTCATAGGATTGGCGCTTGCCGCTCAAAGCCTGTCTCCCGGTTCAGGCCGCCGCATCATCGCGACGGCCGGAGAGGAACCTAGCGCGCCCGCACGAAGCCGACGATATCCTTCACCGCATCCATGGTCTGCGCGGCGAGGACCCTGGCCTTGTCGGAACCCTCCGCCAAGATCGCGTCGATATGGCCCGGGTCGGCCATTAGGCGGCGCATCTCGCCGGCGACCGGCGAGAGTTTCGCCACCGCCACGTCCACCAGGGCGGCCTTGAAGCCGGAGAACTGCGCGCCGCCATGTTCGCGCAGCACGTCGGCGGGGTTCGTGTCCGTGAGGGCCGCATAGATCGCCACCAGATTGTCCGCCTCGGGCCGCGTCTTCAGACCCTCGACCTCCGACGGCAGCGGCTCCGGATCGGTCTTCGCCTTGCGGATCTTCTGGGCGATGGTGTCGGCATCGTCCGTCAGGTTGATGCGCGAATAGTCGGACGGATCCGATTTCGACATCTTCTTCGAGCCGTCGCGCAGGGACATGACGCGGGTCGCCGGACCTGCGATGAGCGGCTCGGTGAGCGGGAAGAACGCGTCCCCGAAGCCGTGCTCCGCGATCGACTCGCTGAAATCGTTGTTGAATTTCTGCGCGACGTCGCGGGTCAGCTCGAGGTGCTGCTTCTGATCCTCGCCCACGGGGACATGCGTCGCCCGGTAGACCAGGATGTCGGCCGCCATGAGCATCGGATAGGCGAAGAGGCCCACGGAGGCGTTCTCCCGGTCCTTGCCGGCCTTTTCCTTGAACTGGGTCATGCGGCTCGCCCAGCCCATGCGGGCGATGCAATTGAACACCCAGGCGAGCTCGGCGTGCTGGGACACCTGGCTTTGGTTGAACACGATGTGCCTGGACGGATCGATGCCGGCGGCCAGAAACGCCGCGGTCACTTCCCGAATCTGCCGTTTGAGTTCCTTGGGGTCCTGCCAGACGGTGATCGCATGCATGTCGACGACGCAGTAGATGCAGTCGTGAGTCTCCTGCATGGCCACGAAGCGCTTGATGGCGCCGAGATAATTGCCGAGATGGAGATTGCCCGTCGGCTGAACGCCCGAAAACACGAGCTCCTTGAATTGCGCCATCCTGATCGACTCCCACGCTTGTCGCGGCGGCGGTTATGACAGGGCCGGTCCGCGATGCAAGCGCTCCTTAAGGCTTTTTCGTCAGGAGCGCGAGATCCCGCCCTGTCACGGCGCCGAACAGCCATGCGGCTGCCGCATAAAACGCAAGGCCGCCCAGACAAAGGACAGCCAGGCCGGGAATCCGCGGCTCCGGCATCAGGTAGCGCAGACCGGCGAGGAAAAGCCCCATCGCGATCGTCGCAAGGCCGATTCCGGCGATCTTGCCCATGATCTCGCGGTCCAGCCGCCAGAGCCCGGCGCGACGCAGGAGAAATACCATCGCGCCGGCATGCGCGAGGCAGCCGAGGCTGATCCCGAGGGCGATCCCGCCCATGCCGAACAGAACGCCAAGGAGCGCAGCCCCGCCGATCGTCACCACGATGCCGGCCACGGCCGCAAGAAGCGTTCCGCGCAGGGAGCCCCGCGCGAACAGGGTCTGGCTGAGAACTTTCCCGGCCGTCGCAAACGGGAGGCCCGCGCTCAGGCCCATGAGCACGAGCGCCGTACCGCGGGCATCCTGCGGATCGAAAGCGCCGCGCTGGAACAGAACCGTGCTGATGGGCTCGGCCAGGATGACGAGGGCGGCGGCGGCGGGCAGGGCCAGAAACAGCGCGAGCGCGAGGGCGCGGTTCTGCGCCACCACCACCGCATCGGTCCCGCCGTCCCGGTGGCGGGAGGCGAGTTCCGGCAGGAGGACGCTGGCGGCCAGGGCCGCCATCAGCCCGAGGGGAAGCTGCATCACCCGTTCCGCGTAATAGAGCCAGGACACGCCGGAGGGCCAGAACGAGGCCACCTGGGTGCCGGCCAGGACGAAGAGCTGGACGGCACCGCTTGCCACGAGGGCCGGCAGTCCCGCCAGGAGCAGGCTCTTCAAGGCCGGAGACCAGACGGGACGGCGAAAGCGCACGGGCTTGTCCTCTCCCGAGGCAAGAGCCGCGGCGATCAGCCCGAGCTGCAGGAGCCCGGCGACGCTCGACGCAACGGAGAGCCAGGCCGCCTGCCGTTCCGGCGCGAGGGCCAGACCCTGGCTGATCGCCACGAGCGCGAGAATCAGGCCGCCATTGACCACGAGCGGCGCGAAGGTCGCGGCCAGATAGCGGCGGCGGACGTTGAGAAAGGCGGCTCCGATCGACGCGAGCGTCACCCCGAATACCGCCGGAAAGGCGAGGCGGGTGTAAAGCGCGACCAGTTCGGGCACGCCGTCCTGTGACGCGAGGCCCGGCGCCACCAGAAGGCCGATCGCGCCCGCCCCGACCTCCACCACCGCCACGATTCCCAGAAGCAGGCATCCGAACACGAGGGTGACGTTGCCCGCCATCGTGGCCGCCTCGTCCGGCTCCAGGCGCGTGAGGCTGGGGACCAGGGCGGGATTGAGGCCGCCTTCGGCGACGACCCGGCGCACCAGGTTCGGCAACCGGAAGGCCGCCAGAAAGGCATCCGCCACGGGGCCCGCCCCGAGCACCTGCGCAAACAGGATATCCCGGACGAAGCCGAGAATCCGCGACGCGACAGCGCCGACGCCGACCAGGAGTGAGGAGCGCAAAAGCGACATGGACGCCGCGCTTAGCCGTTCCTGGAGAAATTGTCTAAGCGCGATTGGGGAAATTCCGAGCCCGCCCCGGAGATGCGCCCCGGAATGACAGCGGCGCTTCCGTCATTCCGGGGCGCCGAAGGCGAACCCGGAACCCATAGCCACTGGCGATGCAGGAGAAGGCGCACCGATTGCCGCCCGAGTCCTTGTGGACGGTTCCTTTTGGGCCTCGGCGGCGTTGTCCGTTCGGGTCAACCCGGACAGGACCGCTTCCATGCGCGCAACAGACAAGCAGGTGATTTCCGCCCACGGTGGAGACTTGGGGCGCCGGGCTCCGGATGCCGGAACCCGGCGGATCGCGCGGCATATCGGTGCCGTCCTTCTGTGTCTGCTCGCCTTGTGGACGTTGCGGTCCTATCTGGCGGCCCTCGGATGGGCGGTGATCATCGCCCTGAGCGTCTGGCCGGTCTATGACCTGATGCGGATGCGCATCGGTGGCGGGCGTGTCGCCGCGCCGCTGCTCGCCACCTGCGGGCTCGCCGTGATTCTCGCGGTCCCGTTCGTCCTCGCCATGGTGTCGTTCGGCCGGGAGGCACAGACCCTCCTGCAATGGATCACCCATGCGCAGCAGAACGGGATCCCGGTGCCCGAATGGGTCCGCCATCTTCCGGTTCTCGGCCAGAACCTCGACACGTGGTGGCAGGCGCATTTGAGCCAGCCGCAATCCGCCGGGCAATGGCTGAACGGGCTCGACCCTGAGACGCTGACCGGATGGTCCAGGACTCTCGGCGGCGCCGCCCTGGCGCACCTGCTCCATGCGCTCATCTGCTTCATGGCCCTGTTTCTCCTGCTGCGCGACGGAGACCGGATCGGCGCACAGGTTCTCGACTTGACGGACCGGTGGCTGGGAACGCCCGGCGAGCGCCTCGCCGAGAAGATGACGGTCGCGGTGCGGGGAACGGTGAACGGGACGGTTCTGGTCGCGGTCGGCGAGGGCATCCTCATCGGAATCGGCTTCGTGCTGGCCGGGGTTCCGCATGCGGTGCTCTTCGCCATCCTGACGATGGCTTTCGCCATGCTGCCGATGGGAGCCTGGTTCGCGTTCGGGGTCGCGGCCGCCGTGCTCCTGATGGCCGGTGGATCGATCATCGCCGCCGCCGCCGTTTTCGGCTGGGGGGCGCTGGTCATGCTGGTGGGGGACAACGTGGTCCAGCCGGGCCTGATCGGCGGCGCCGCCCGGCTGCCGTTTCTCTGGGCCCTGGTCGGGATCCTGGGGGGCCTTGAAACCTTCGGGCTCATCGGCCTGTTTCTCGGACCGGTGATCATGGCGGCGCTCCTGACGATCTGGCGCAGCCAGGTCGGAACGCCGCGGGAGGCCGGGCTCTCCGTCGGGTCGGATTAAGCGCGGGCTCGAACGATGGCGGCCCGCTTCTGGGCAAGGCTCATGCCGCCCACATAGCTCTCGGGCCCCACGAGATAGGACGGGGTTGCGACGAGGCCGAGGGAGTTGCCCAAGGTCAGGGCCTGCTTCATCCACCCGATGGTCCGCTCGCTGTTCGCCGTCTCGGTCAGGCGGTCCCGGTCGCCGCCGAGGCGCTCCGCTTCCCCGAGGGCCCGGTTGCCGTCCACCGGCCCGCGAAGCCCGAACAGGGCCAGATGAAGAGGCAGATAACGTTCCGGCCCATACACCTGAAGATAGGCCAGGGCCGCCTTGGTGGCGGTCACGGACGGCAATCCCAGCACCGCGTAATTGACGAGGTAATAGGTCAGATCGGGCTCGGCCTTGAGCAGTTCCGGAAGATCCTGGGCGGACCGTTTGCAATAGGGGCAGTTGTAATCGAAATACTCGATCATGATCACGTCCCCATGGGCATGACCCAGACGGACCGCGGAGGGGAGATCGAGACTGTCCTCGAAAAGCTCCACCGGAATGCGTTCCGGCTCCGGTGCCTTCTGGGCCAGCGCGGGCGAGGCGAGGCCGGACAGGGAAAGGCCGGCGAGAAGGGAACGGCGGGACAGAATCATGGCGGGCAAAGCTTTCGAATCGAGGCAGGCCGTCGTGCCGTCCGATGATGTCCGGAGCAAGGCCAAGCTCGCACGTCTCACGGGGTCGTGAACCCGAGCGGCAACGTCGGATGCGAGCATTTCAGGACGCGGCGGGTTTGGGCGGACGCGTGAAGATTCACACATTCTCACACAACAATCTGTTATATCGTGTGATAACTGTTGAAGGAGTCCGTCGTTGCCGCTTTCTGTTCTTCGAAAAGCAATCTTTGTCGTCTTTCTGAGCACGACGTCCATGGTCGCACAGGCAGGTACCGTTCCGCTTCTGCCGAGGGCGCAAAAGGTCTTCAAGAAGGCAGGTCCGACGGCACTGGCCGAAATCAAGAAAAACGGCATCGCAGGTCTCAACGGAACGCTGCAGGACTGCTACGGCCGCGCGGCGAAGCAACCGGATCTGAAAGCCGTTCAATATTGTTTCGCGATGCATGTGGCGGCCATGCGGTACGACATGGCAGTCATTCAATCCCTTGGAGGGCAGGGATCGTCCTCCGGCATGGACGTCTCCGATGCCGTCGAGATGGCGAGCCCGGCGTTTCACCATGTCGGTTACGCGGATGCGGGAGAAATTCTGTCGATTCTGGAAAGCTGGATCGATGCTTTCCTCAAGGAGTGATCGTCTGAGAGACTAATGCATCCCCTGAAAGATTCCTCCGCTTCTGAACGGGAAACCCGCGACCGCATTGTCGAAGATAAGCAGATGCAGTCGTGGGATTTGCCAAGGGGTTTGCCATGAGCGGCAAGAAGCAGGAAGACGATCTGGTCGATGCGGGCTCGGATTACTCGTTTCCGGCGAGCGATCCGCCCTCCTACATGGGCGGAACCGCCGTGGCGGGCCCGCCGCCCCACGATGGAACGGCCCGCGAACCCGTAAGCCACGAACTCACCCGTTCCGACGACGAAAAACCGGCCGAGAAAGCCCCTTAGGGCGTGGGACGGTGGAAGCGCCCGAAGAGGCTTGGGTTCAAGCCTCTTCTCCTGTCACGCCCGCGGCGTCCTGCGCCTTCAGGACATCCGGACGCGGCATCGAGATGATGTTGTAGCCGGAATCCACGTAGTGGATTTCACCGGTGACGCCGGTCGACAGGTCGGACAGGAGATAAAGCGCGGAGCCGCCGATCTCCTCGATGGTCACGGTCCGGCGCAAGGGGGCATGCGCTTTCTGGTAGGTGAACATCAGCCGGGCGTCGGAGATGCCCGCGCCCGCGAGGGTTCGCACGGGACCCGCCGAGATGGCGTTGCACCGGATGCCCTTGGGGCCGAGATCGGCTGCGATATACCGCACGCTCGCCTCGAGGGCCGCCTTCGCCACGCCCATCACGTTGTAGTTGGGCATCACGCGGGTCGAGCCGCCATAGGTGAGGGTGAGAAGCGAACCGCCGTTCGTCATGCGCTTGGCGGCTCGCTGGGCGATCTCCGTGAAGGAGAAGCAGGAGATCACCATGGTGCGGGAGAAGTTTTCCCGGGTGGTGACGTCCACATAGGAGCCCTTGAGCTGGGACTTGTCCGAGAAGCCGATGGCGTGAACCACGAAATCGATGCCGTTCCAGCGCGCATCCAGGGTGTCGAACGCCTTGTCGACGGAGCCGACGTCTTCCACGTCGCAGGACAGCACCAGATCGGAGCCGAGGGACTGGGCCAGCGGCGTCACGCGCTTGCCGAGCGCTTCGCCCTGATAGGTGAAGGCGAGGTCCGCCCCATGGGACGCCAGTGTCTTGGCAATGCCCCAGGCAATGGAATGATCGTTCGCGACGCCCATGATGAGGCCCCGCTTTCCTTGCATCAGACCGGTCACTCGGGTCCCCCTGTGCGTCGGCTCTAGGGTGCGATGCCGATCATCAAGGAACCGTGCATCGCGAGCCGTGATGGCCATACGGTTGAGCATATCCATGAGGGGTCCCGATTATTTGCCGGGTTTGGGACCTCGCACGGACATGTCTCAGTGGTGTGACGCTTGTTTAAGCGTTGTAGCGGCTGAACACCAGAGTCGCGTTGGTGCCGCCGAACCCGAAGGAATTGGACAGCACGGTGTCGATCTTGGCGTTGTCGATCCGGTTGCGCACGATCGGCATGTCGGCGAAGGCGGGATCGAGCTCTTCGATATGGGCGCTTTCGCAGATGAAGCCGTTGTTCATCATCAGGAGGGAATAGATCGCCTCCTGCACCCCCGTCGCGCCGAGGGAGTGCCCGGTGAGCGACTTGGTGGCCGAGATCGGCGGGCACTTGTCGCCGGTGCCGAAAACTTCCCGAATCGCTTCGATTTCCTTGAGGTCGCCGACCGGGGTCGAAGTGGCGTGCGGGTTGATGTAGTCGACCGGGCCCTTCACTCCCTGAAGCGCCATGCGCATGCAGCGGACCGCGCCCTCGCCCGAGGGAGCCACCATGTCGTAGCCGTCGGACGTCGCGCCGTAGCCCACCACTTCGCCGTAGATGCGCGCGCCGCGCGCCTTGGCGCGCTCGAGCTCCTCGAGCACCAGAACGCCCGCGCCGCCGGCGATCACGAAACCGTCCCGGTTGATGTCATAGGCCCGGGAAGCCGTGGCCGGGGTGCCGTTGTACTTGGTCGACATGGCGCCCATGGCGTCGAAGAGGGATGAGAGCGACCAGTCGAGATCCTCGCAGCCGCCCGCGAACATCACGTCCTGCTTGCCCATCTGGATCAGCTCATAGGCGTTGCCAATGCAGTGATTCGAGGTCGCGCAGGCCGAGGAGATGGAATAATTGACGCCCTTGATCTTGAACCAGGTGGCGAGCGTCGCGGACGCCGTGGAGGACATGGCCTTCGGCACCGCGAACGGTCCGATTCGCTTCGGGCCCTTGTCCCTTGTGATGTCGGCCGCTTCCACGATGGTGCGAGTGGACGGGCCGCCGGAGCCCATGACGATCCCGGTGCGCTCGTTTGAAATGTCGCCGTCCTCGAGCCCGGCATCGCGGATCGCCTGGTCCATGGCCACGTGGTTCCAGGCGGTTCCCTTGCCGTGGAAGCGCATGGCGCGCCGGTCGACGATCTCCTCGGGGTTCAGCGTCGGAGCGCCGTGGACCTGACACCGGAAGCCGTACTTCTCGTAGTCCTCGGCCTTGGCGATGCCGGATTTCGCTTCCCGCAAAGAGGCCAGCACCTCCTGCGTGGTGTTGCCGATGGACGAAACGATGCCCATTCCGGTGACGACGACGCGCCTCATAGCTACCTCTTCCAAAGAAAAGCCGGATCGAGTCCGATGGACCACAGGTAAGGTTGACCTTGCCGGTTCACAACCGTGGCCGGTGACCGGCTAGCCGCCGGCCGGCTCGGCCTGGAACAGCCCGACCCGGAGGTCCTTGGCCTCATAGATGCGGCGCCCGTCCGCTTCCAGCCATCCGTCGGCGATGCCGAGAACGAGCTTGGACCGGAAAACGCGCTTCAGGTCGACCCCGTAGACCACTTTCTTGACGGTCGGAAGGACCTGGTCGGAGAATTTCACCTCACCGACGCCAAGGGCCCGGCCGCGGCCTGCCGATCCGGACCAGCCGAGAAAGAAGCCGACCATCTGCCACAGGGCATCGAGACCCAGGCAGCCCGGCATGACCGGATCGCCCTTGAAGTGGCACGGGAAAAACCAGAGATCGGGCCTGACATCCAGCTCGGCCCGCACATGGCCTTTGCCATGCTCGCCGCCGTCCTCGCCGATGGAGGTGATGCGATCGAACATGAGCATCGGCGGCAGAGGCAGCTGCGCATTGCCAGGGCCGAACATTTCTCCACGCCCACAGGCGAGAAGTTCCTCGTAATTAAAGCTCGACGGGCGGTCCATGCCGGATGCCGATCCTTTCATCCCATGCCAAAGGTGGCCCCGCGACAGACCGGAGCCATGAAACGGGGCTCTGGTAGCACAGGCTTGGGCGTCCATCAAAGGGACCTGAGCCGCAAGGGCAAAAACTTTACCTTGCAACCCCGGTCCTCGGCAGCCAGCCTTGCAGCCAGGGCCTCGCTTCCTTATGATTATCAGGATAGAAGCATCATTTCTTGCAATCAGTTCCGAAGATGACCGATCCGTTATCCGCCTATATCGAGTCCACCACCGCTCCCGCGCACCGGCGAGGCTGTCCGCTGTCCGAGCTGCGCGACAAGCTGCGGCGCGTGGGCCTGCGTCCCACCCGCCAGCGGGTGTCGCTGGGCTGGCTCCTGTTCGGAAAAGGCGATCGTCACATCACGGCCGAGGTGCTTTTCGAAGAGGCGACCCGGGCCCGGGTGCCGGTCTCCCTCGCCACCGTCTACAATACGCTGCACCAGTTCACCCAGGCCGGCCTCCTGCGCCAGCTCGCGGTCGACGGGGCCAAATCCTATTTCGACACCAATCCGACCGAGCATCACCATTTCTTCCTTGAGGACGAGGGCGAGCTGGTCGACATGCCGTCGACCGGGGTGAGCGTGGGCGATCTGCCGGCCCCGCCTCCCGGCATGGAGGTCGCCGGGGTCGAAGTGATCGTGCGCCTTCGCCGCAAAGCCGCCTAAAGACTTTTTCGCGCCGGATCGGAGCGGCCCTTCAGGTTTCCCCACATGCCGCTCGTCCACGTGTTTCTGGCCCTGATCGTCACCGTCATCTGGGGCCTCAGCTTCGTCGTCATCAAGCTCGGCGTCGGCACGACGCCGCCCCTGCTCCTGGCGTCCCTCCGGTTTTTCTTCGCGGCCCTGCCGGCGGTGTTCTTCATTCCGCGCCCCCAGACCAGCTGGCGGATCCTGGCCGGTTACGGGTTCTTCCTGGGAGTGGCGCAGTTCGGATTGCTGTTTGCCGCCATCGCGCTCGGCATGCCCGCCAGCCTCGCCTCCGTGGTGATGCAGGCCCAGGTCTTCTTCACGATCCTGTTCGCCGCGATCGCCATGGGCGAGAGGCCCGGCCCGCACCAGATCGTCGGTGGCCTGGTCGCGTGTTTCGGCCTCGTGCTCATCGCTTGGCCCCGTTTGTCGGGAGGCGGCGCGGGACCCTTCCTGATGACCGTCGCGGCGGCCGCGGCCTGGGGCGTCGCCAACATCGTGTCCAAGAAAGCCGGACGCGTGGACATGCTCGGCTTCGTGGTATGGGCGAGCCTGATTCCGCCATTGCCGCTTCTGGCCTTTTCCCTCATGCTCGATGGGCCCGACCGGGTCATGGCAGCCCTGTCGCACGTGAACGGCGGCACGGTGGGCGCCGTCGCCTATCTGGCCTATCCGACGACCATCTTCGCCTTCGCGGTGTGGAGCTTTCTCCTGTCGCGTTACCCGGCCGCAACGGTCACGCCCTTCGCGCTTCTGGTGCCGGTGGCGGGAATTCTCGGCTCGGCGCTCATCCTGGGGGAGACCATGCACCCGATCGAGGCGATCGGCGGCGCCGTCATCGTGCTGGGCCTGGCGGTCAATGTCTTCGGAATTCGCGTGATGCGCAGGCTGCGCGCCGTCTGAGGAACACCGGTTCTCGCCAAGGTGAAGATCATGACGAATTTGGAAGCCTGGATCATCGAGCAGGGACTGAGCGGATCGAGCATCGCGACGCTCCTCACCGGGATCGTCGAGCGCCTGGCGGCCGACGGCATTCCCCTCGCGCGGGCCTATATCGCCCTGCCGACCGTCAATCCGACGATCCGCGTCTTCAACCATACCTGGACACACCAGGGCGGCACCGTCGTCGAGGGTATTTCGCACGAGCGCAATCAGGAAGCCTTCGAGATCAGCCCCTTCGGCTACATGCTGCGGGAAGGCTTGAGCGAGCAGCATTGGCGCTTTCACGAGAATCACCCGATCCGGTTCGATCTCTTCGACGACATCCGGCGGGACGGCGGCACGGATTACCTGGCCCACCTCGTCAGGTTCGAAAACGCCGGGGCGCCGGACCTGCGCGGCATCGCGGTCTCGTTTTCGAGCTTGCGCGACGGCGGCTTCAGCCAGGAGGAGGTTGTCCGCATCGGGGCGATCATGCCCCTGCTCAGTCTGTCGGCCTATCGGATCGGTCTCTTCGACCTGACGGTGGGAATGCTCGATACCTATGTGGGTTTGTCCGCCGGGCGGAGGGTCTTGAGCGGCGAGATCCGGCGCGGGGCCGGCGCCACCATCACGGCCGCCCTGCTTTTCGCGGACCTGCGGGGGTTCACGGCGCTGGCCGATCAGGTCGGCGCCCCTGTGATCGGCCGCCTCGACGAGCACCTGGAAGCGATGGCCGCGCCGATCGTCGCCGAAGGCGGGGAGGTGCTCAAATTCCTCGGCGATGGTCTTCTGGCGGCCTTTCCGATCACGGAAGACCAACCTCCGGAAGCGGCCGGCGCGGCGGCGATCCGGGCCGCGCTGTCCGCCTTTGCGCTGAACGATGCCGTCAACGAGACCCATCCGGATGCGATGCCGCTCCATCTCGATATCGCCCTTCACAGCGGCGACGTCTTCTATGGCAATATCGGCGCCGCCAGCCGTCTCGACTTCACGGTGATCGGTCCGGCCGTCAACGAGGTCAGCCGCATGGAGGCGCTCTGCAGTGGGCTCGATTGCCATCTGGTCATGTCGGCGGCCGTCGCGCAGGCCAGTCCGCTGCCCGTCCGGTCCCTGGGCCTGCACCGGCTCCGCGGCGTGCCGACGGAGCGGGAATTGTTCACGCTGGCCTAGCGCCGGGATTGGCCCCCCGTCGACCGCATGCGGACGGGAGGCAGGCCGACCTTAAACGAGATTGACCTTTCCGGTGGCAAGATCGTAGACGCCGCCGACCACGAGGAGCTTCTTTTCCGCCACGCGCTCGCTCAGGATCGGTGTGGCTTTCCGGAGACGCTCGACATTGAGCTTCACGTTCGCGACCGTCGCCGCGGCAGGAAGATCGGACGGCTTGTCCTTCCGGGCCACTTCCACCGCCGGCTTCAGGGCACCGATCAGTTCGGGAAGGTGACCGGGCAGCTTCAGTCCCTCGTCCAGGACTTTGACGGCTGCCGACACCGCGCCGCAGCTGGTGTGTCCCAGCACCAGAATCAGCGGAGCGCCGAGGAACTGGGTCCCGAATTCGAGGCTCGCCAACCCGTCGTCATTCACGAAATTGCCCGCAACCCGAACCACGAAAAGGTCGCCCGGCGACTGATCGAAGGCGTATTCGGGTGCGACGCGGGAATCGGAGCAGCTGACGATCGCGGCGATCGGATGCTGGGATTGGGCGCGTGCGGCCCGGCCAGCCGAAAAATCCTTCTGCTCCGGCGCATTCGCCACATAACGGGCATTTCCGTCCATGATGCGCTTGAGTGCGTCCTCGCCGCTGATGGCATTCTGCGGCGAGGCCTGCGCGAAGGCGCTGCCGGACTTCAAGGCAAGGCCGGACGCCATCGCCATCCCCGCACCGGCCATCAGAAGGCCTCGGCGGGAGAGATGGGGCGCTGTTCCGGCGGAACACTTGTCACACATGATTCGACCTCTCGATGGGAAAAGGCGGCAAAGAGCCGGTTCGCTGGGAACGGGGGCACAGGTTCCCTTGCGGCATGTGCACTTTCGGGGGTACTTCCTTAGGAGCAAAGTCCAAAACTTGCAGGGGTTGCGGATCGCATTCCCGCTCAGTCTCCGGACGCCGGAAGGGGTTTTACGCCATGGGTCAGATGATCCCGCAAACCGACGCCGTGGCGGCTGATTCGCCGTACGAAGACGCCATCCGGTTTTGTGTCGATGCCATCCTGCGGATGCATTGGGGCGAGAAGCTGATCAACAAGATCTTCGGCCGCGCGACGCAGTCCCACGCGGCGGGGCTTGCGATCATCATGCATTACGAGGCCCTCGAGGGTCGCGGAGGCCGGCCGACGCTGTCCCAGGTTCAGGCCCAGATGGGAAAAGCCCGGACGCTCGCGGCATTCTTCGGGCTCCTGCGGCTTGCGGGCATGATCCGCATCGAGGTCGACCCGGCGGACCGGCGTCAGCAATATCTGGTGCCGGCCACGCCCCTGATCGAAGGCCTGAAAGGCTGGATTCTCCACCATGTGCGCTGCTGCGAGATCATGGGATTCGTCGCGCCCGGCTTTGCGGCGCGCATCGGCGAGGACGAGGCCCTGTTCGCGGCCTTCATCGGCCGGACACGTCCCGTTCTGGAGCGCACCCGCACGCCTCCCGAAGCCGCGGCCGGATGGACCTGGATCGACAGTCTCGATTGCGGCGACCGAATCGGGCTTCTGCTCCTACGGGGCCACTACGCGGCGGCGGCTGCCGGTGAGACCTGGTTTTCGTTCAACAGCCGGCAGGTCGCCGAGAATCTCGGCATTTCCCATTCCCATGTCCGCAACGTCCTCAACCGGGCCGAGGAAAAGGGACTGCTGACGCAGGATCGCCGTGGCAACGGCATTGCCCTTTCGGCCCATTTCGTCGGGGAGGCGAGGGCGTGGTTCACGGCCTTCTGGGGATGGGTCGCTCTGGCCGCGGAGGCGGCGCAGAACGCCGTCATGGGAGGCGAGGATCCTCATCGAGAGACCCGGCTGACGGTCGATCCGAACCGGTTTCAACCGACGTGGGCGGCCGGGCGGACCGAGCCCCTGCATTGAGGCCCGGCGCCCGGATCCGTCAGCGAATCAGCCCAAAGCCGACAACCGCGTAGGCGATCAGGAAGATCGCCACGAAGACGTTGAGAAAGCGGGGCGCCACGATCGACGCGACGCCGAGGATCAGGGCCAGGAGGGGCAGGATGTTCTTGAGGCTGAAGGACAGGGTCATGGAATCTCCGGTTGATGGTGGCGCGACGGGCTGACTACTCGACCTTCTCGTTCGGGTAGACGCCCCAGAGCTTGTCCTGACGGACATAGCCGTCGACGTCGCGGGCCCGCTCCATGACGATCACGACCCGGCACCAGGTGCCGTCGCAGCCCTTGATGTTGGTGATCACGCCGGGCTGCAGCTGAGCGACGACGCCGCTTTTGTCACTCGGGCCGTCGAGAATGGGGATCGGCGGAACCGCTCCCTTGGCCCAGGGCATCACGAGCGCCGTGCGCCGCCCGGACAGGAGAGAGTGCAGCACCCAGCCTTCCGTCCCTTCCGAATCGCGGATCCGCCGCCAGGTCTCGTATTCGGCGATGATCTCGACCGGCAGGCCGGCTCGCTGAAAGACCCAGGCGGTGCGATGATCCTTGGACGGGCCCTCCCGCAGGTTCACCCGGTCCGTCTTGAGGCTCACATAGCGCGGAACCGGAAGGCCGGTGCCGAGGCGCCCGCCGGGAGGCTGCTGCGCGAGAGCGGGCGGGACGCTGAAGACCATGAGGGCAAGAAGGAGCAGGATCCTGCGCATGTTTCCTCGTGTCGGGTTTGTCTCGGGTCGCGCCTCTGGTAGAGAAGCTTGGCGAGGGCCGCCACGCGGCGGCTCGTCGCCTTAGTGGCTGAAACAGGGTTAAGGGAGCGTGAAAACGCGCCCGGATCCGGCGATTTTTCGAGCGCGGGGGCTTTGCAGGCCGATGAAAAAGAGACCAGTCGTCGTCGTCACCCGCCGGTTGCCCGACGTGATCGAGACGCGGATGCGCGAACTCTTCGACACCCGGCTCAATCTCGAGGACGAGCCCCTGTCCCGCGAGGCCCTCGCGGAAGCGATGGCAAGCGCGGACGTCCTGGTGCCGACCGTGACGGACGAGATCGACGCGGCCCTGCTCGACCGGGCCGGTCCCAACCTCAAGCTCATCGCGAATTTCGGCAACGGTGTCGACAACATCGACGTTCAGGCCGCGGTCGCGAAGGGGATGACCGTCACCAACACGCCGGGCGTTCTCACGGAGGACACCGCCGACATGACCATGGCGCTGATCCTCGCGGTGGCCCGGCGTATTCCCGAAGGAGCGCGGGTCATTCCGGAGGGCAAGTGGGAAGGCTGGTCCCCCACGTGGATGCTCGGGCGCCGGATCACGGGAAAGCGCCTGGGGATCGTCGGCATGGGCCGAATCGGGCAGGCCCTGGCGCGCCGGGCCAAGGCCTTCGGGTTGTCGATCCATTATCACAACCGCCGGCACGTGGCCCCCAAGATCGAGGCGGAACTCGAGGCGACCTACTGGGAATCCCTCGATCAGATGCTGGCCCGCATGGACATCGTGTCGGTCAATTGCCCGCACACCCCGGCCACCTATCACCTCCTGTCCGCCCGCCGCCTCAAGCTGATGCGGCCCGACGCGATCCTGGTGAACACGGCGCGCGGCGAGGTCATCGACGAAGGGGCGCTCACCCGCCTCATCGAGGCCGGCGCGATCGCGGGGGCGGGCCTCGACGTGTTCGAGGAGGAGCCGGCGGTCAATCCACGCCTCGTCCGCCTCGCCAAGCAGGGCAAAGTCGTGCTGATGCCCCATATGGGCTCGGCGACCCACGAGGGGCGCATCGCGATGGGCGAGAAGGTCATCGTCAACATCCGGTCCTTCATCGACGGCCACAAGCCGCCGGACCGGGTGCTCCCGAGCATGCTGTAAGGCGCCCTCAGGCAAAGCGGGAGGCAATCTCCTTCGCGGCCCGGTCTCCTTCTTCCCACGCGCCGCCGACCGTTCCCCATTGGGCCCGGGACAGGGCTTCGCCGGCAAACCAGATCCGCCCATCGACCGGCTCCTTGAGCCGGTCCCGGATCGACACGAGTCCCGGCGGCACCACGGCCCACGATGCACGCGACCACGGATCGTGCCGCCAAGCGGTGCTGCGGCAGACGCTCAGGCGGCTTAAGGCGCGATGCCCGAAATGCGCCGCCAGAACCGCCCGCGCATACCGGCCCGGCGCGTCGGGATCGCGGTTGTCGAACCGGGAGGCGGTCGGCAGGTCGAGCTCGAAGAGGTGAAAGGGAGTGTCGTCGACCCGGGTCAGAAGGCCGGGCGGCTCTTCCCGTTCGCCGAGGAGGCCCGCCAGCCGGTCCGGACCGCGAAAGGGAGCATCGGGCCAATGCAGGACCACATGCTCGTACACGCCCTGCGTAAAGCCATGGATCGCCTCCCGCACGGGGACAGGCAGGTCCGGGGTGAAGCGCACATCCTCCCGCTGCAGCACGAGCATCGGCACGGTCAGGATCACGGCCCTGGCGCGCAGGACCCCCGCCTCCGTGTCGAGCCGTACGCCTTGTCCCGACCAATCGACCGCACGGACGGGAGTGCGCAGCCGGATCGGCAAATCGGCTCCGAGCCGTGACACATAGGCACCGAGGCCGCCATGGATGAAAAAATTGTCCCCATAGGCCATGTCCGGAACATCGTGCAGACTCACCTCGTCGAAGGGTCTTCCCGAGACGAGACCTTCCGTTGCAACGACGCGGCGCCCGAAAGGCCCCATGGGTGGAAGCACGCTTGCCGCGGGCCGATCCGGCCCCTTCATGGCGCGCGCGATGGCCGCGTCCGAGAGGGCGAAGGCGCGGCTCGAGGAGTCCCGCTCCGCTCGCGTCGCCGCTCGCCCATGGATGATGAGATGACGCTCCCCCGGCGCCTGGCGCAGGCGCTCGCCCCTCGCACGCCCGAGACGCACGAGCGGATTGATTGGTCCGTTATGCAGCCAATGGGCTCCAAGATCGACAGGATGTCCCCGGAGCGGCACCGTGTAGGCCCGTCCGCCGATCCGGCCGCGGGCCTCCAGGACCGCAACGCTCAACCCCGCCCCGATCAGCCGCCGCGCGGCTCCGATGCCCGCGGCGCCGGCCCCCACAACCGCCACATCGACCTCTGCGGCGGGTTCACTGACATTGCTGGCACGCCCTGACGGCATCGTTTCCTCCACCCCTCGTCTTGCGAAGGGTCCGTTCATAAGTAAAGTCCGCCCCGCCTTTCAGGAGAGTTCATGACCGATCCGCTTGCTGTTCTGCCGCCCCGGACGACCGTCTCATGCTGACGTCTTCGGTTCTTGCCGCCGCCCGCGACGTGTTCTCGCCGCCGCTGCGGCGCATTCTGTGGAAATCCCTGGCGCTGACGGTCCTGCTCCTGGCCCTCGTCTGGGCCGGCCTGACATCCCTGATCGGCCTGGTGCTTCAGGACCATCCCCTGAGCACCGATTATCCGATCATCGACGGCATCGCGTCGTTTCTCGCGGGGGCGGGAATCTTCATCGGGCTGGCCTACCTGCTGCCACCGGTATCCGCGATCGTCGCAGGTTATTTTCTCGACGATGTGGCCGAGGTGGTGGAGTCCCGATCCTATCCGGCCGATCGACCGGGCCAGGCCCTTCCCCTGGGAAAGGCTCTCCTTTACGGCCTTCGCTTCGCCGGCCTCTCGCTCCTTGTGAACCTGATCGCCCTGCTGCTGTTTTTCATCCCGGGGCCGAACATCATCGTGTTCTTCGCCGTCAACGCCTATCTGCTCGGGCGCGAATATTTCGAACTCGCGGCCGGACGCTTCTGGCCGCCGGAGGACGTCGCCCGTATCCGGGTGTCGCACCGGATGACGGTGCTGGCGGGCGGCGCCGTTCTCGCCGCCCTTGTTCTGGTGCCGGTGGTGAACCTTCTCATCCCGATCTTCGGGGCTGCGATGATGGTTCACCTGCACAAGCGCTTAATGGTTCGGCGTCTCGCCGCGGGACACGGGGCCGAGCGTCTGGACGCCGGGAGCCGGCCCTTCTGATTCGGCGCGCAGGAGATCCGGCGCGGGGGCCGGCACCGTGTTGCGCTGGAGGTCGAACTGGCCGGTCTTGCGGAAGCGCACGAGATAGGACGGCACGATCGCCTCGAAGGAGGCCGGAAGAATTCCGATATCCTCGAGCGTACGGCCTTCACGCCGGGCCGCCTCGGAGACCACGTTGTCGGTTTCGAGCAGGATGGCCTGATCGCGGGTCATCGCGAAAGCTTCCGGCAACAGGCCGAGGGAGACCCAGTCGAGGAAGCCGAGGACCGTTCCCTGCGCCCGGGCCACGGGCGCGGGCAGGGGCAGGATGAGGCTCTTGCGCTCGGTGACATCCAGCACGTACTGGACGAGCTCCCGGAACGTGCGGGTTTCCGGTCCGGCGCATTCATAGATCTTGCCGCCTTCGACCTTGCCGTCCACCGCGCGGGCGATGGCTTCCGCAACGTCCGCCGCATAAACCGGCTGCATGCGGGTATCGGCTCCGGCCAGGGGCAGCACGGGGAGCATGCGGGCGAGTCCTGCGAAACGGGTGAAGAATCCGTCGCCGGGGCCGAACATCAGCGATGGCCGGAAGATCACCGCATGGGGCCGTGCCTGGAGCAGGGCCGCCTCCCCGGCGGCCTTGGAGCGCGCATAGGCCGATTCGGAGTTCGCATCGGCCCCGAGAGCCGACACATGAACGATGTTGGCGTTGGCCGGCGCGAGCTCGGCGATCAGCCTTGGGCCTTCTGTCTGGATCAGGTCGAAGCGCTGGCGGCTGTCTTCCTTGAGGATTCCCACCAGGTTGATGACGTGATCCGCCCCCGCCAGCGCATGGGCGACCGAGTCGCGATGCCGCAGGTTGGCCTGGACGGCATGGATCTGACCGACCATGCCCTGAGGCAGGAAATTCGCCCGATTCGGCTGGCGGGTTGCGATCCTGATGCGATAGCCGCGCTTGGCCAGCGCGCTGACCACGTAACGGCCGAGAAATCCGGAGCCGCCGAAAATCGTCACGAGCTGCTGCGCAGGCGTACGAAGCGGGCCGATCATGGAAAGCCTCCTGTCCTCATGGACGTGGAAGAGGGCCTGCCGGCTCTTGCACGAGCTGGGCCGACGGACCGCGGAATGGAACCTGGCAACGTCTCTAGTCAAACCCCGGACCCCTGTGAAGAGGCGCGGAGCACCCGAATGCAAAAAGGATGCCTTTGGGCGATTGACGCGCCGCCCGCATGGCCTTAAACGAGGCTCGCCGTTAAGGCATGCCCAGGTGGCGGAATTGGTAGACGCACTGCTTTCAGGTAGCAGCGGGTAACACCGTGGAGGTTCGAGTCCTCTCCTGGGCACCAAACCACTCTTAAGTGGTTGATCCGCAAACGAATCCAGGTAAATCAAGGCTGGGAGACTGCCCGAGTGGTACAAACGGGTGGTACAAATGGCCCTTTCGATGTCGCGTCCCTGGAAGCATCCCAAGACCGGAATCTACTGGCTTCGCAGAGGCGTCCCTGACGACCTCCGAGCCATCATCGGCAAGCGGGAAATCAAACTCAGTCTCAAGACCAAAGATCCTGAGAAGGCGAAGCAGGAGCACCTCAAAGCTCTGACCGAGCTGGAGGAGCAGTGGAAGAACCTGCGCGCCGGCTCCAAATCCCTTTCCGAGCGGGAGGCTCATGAGCTGGCCTGGGCGGTTCACGATACTTGGCTGACTGCCTACCGGGACAATCCGAGCCAGCAGACCTCTTGCAACACCGACATCGGCGGCGACCTCTGGAAGCCCTCATCCTTTGACCTCGGTACGCCCCTCGAAGTGCGCCTGATGGGCGACCCAGCACGGGGCGCGCACCGCGCCCATGAGTTTCTGTGCCGGGAAGAAGCCAGCGCCCTTGCTCAAGCACGAGGCCTGATCCTGGATGAGCAGAGCCAGGAGCGTTTGGCGAAGGCCATCGGTGCGGCCATCCAGAGGCCCTGCCTCACGCTCGCGCAGTTCGCCAAGGGCGACTACGGGCAGGGCGCTTTCGTTCCTGCATCGAATGTGCCGATCATCATTCCCTCGGCATCGCCTCGTGGCGCCCATAAGCTCGTCAGCTTCGATGACCTCGTGAAAGGCCGGTCCGCCGAAAAGCGCCCTGCCGAAAAGACCGTCTATGAATGGAAGCGGGTGCTCAAGGAGTTGAAGGCGTTCCTCAAGCATAACGATGCTACCCGGATCACCGCGCAGGATCTGGTGATCTGGAAGAACACCCTCATCGCGGCGAACCTTCGACCCAAGACGATCCGGGACGCGAAGCTCGCACCCGTGCGATTGCTATGGGGATCGCTTCGGTTTCAGGGAATGAACACGGAGCGGACGCAACCGTCTTCCTTGTGCTTGAACATGGCGTAGCCATGCGGTGCATCTTCGAGCGAGAAACGATGCGTCGCCAGGAACGACGGGTTCAGCTCTCCCTTCTGAGCATGGTCGAGCAGGCGGTCCATGTAGGCTTGCCCATGCTGCTGAGCCGTGCGCACCGTCAGGCCCTTGTTCATGATGGCTCCGATTGGAAACTTGTCCATCACGCCGTAGACGCCCAGGATCGAAAGTGTTCCCCCCTTGCGACAGGCCAGGATTGCCTCGCTTAGCGCCTGGCCGCGATCCGTGTGCATGTACATGAGCTGCTTGGCACGATCGTAGGCGTATTGCAGACCGGTGCCGTGCGCCTCCATGCCGACGGCGTCGATGCAGGCGTCAGGGCCCCGGCCGCCTGTCATTTCCTTGAGCATCTCCAGGACACTGTCGACCTCCTCGTAGTTGATGGTTTCGGAGCCGACATGCTCGCGCGCCATCTGCAACCGCTCAGGCAAGCGGTCGATGCCAATCACCCGCTCGGCCCCCATCAGGAAGGCGCTCTTCTGGGCCATCAGGCCGACGCCGCCGGGCTGAATGTTGCAGAAATCCGCCCCCATGTAGCCGGTCGGAGCGGCATCGGAGAGAAACAGCACCTGCTCGTCCGGCAGACCATCCGGCACCTTGAAGCAATCGTTGTCGGCAAACGGCACACGCACATATTGGGCGTGCGCTCCGGCATAGCCGCCGAACGCGTGGGTATAGCCGTAGATGCCGGCGGTCGGATAGCCGAAGATGGGCTCCTGCAGCTCGGGCTTGGGATGGGTGTTGTCGCACAGCGAATAAAGTTTGTTCTTGCAGTACCAGCACTGGCCGCAGGTGATGAAGGACGGCACCACCACCCGATCCCCCTTCTTGACCTTCTTCACCTCAGGTCCGACGTCCTCGACCACGCCCATGAACTCGTGACCGATCACGTCACCGGCCTTCATGGTCGGGATGTAGCCGTCGATGAAGTGCAGGTCCGAGCCGCAGGTGGTCGACATGGTGACCCGCAGGATGCAGTCACGCGGATTGACGATCTCGGGATCCTTGACGGTCTCGACACGCAGGTCGTTGACGCCGTTCCAGATGAGCGCACGCATGAGAAGCCTCCTCGTCAGCGAGGGTCGGGCCGAGCCGCCGGCTGGCGCTCGGTGGTCGGGATCTCGCCGGTCTGGACGAGGGCCTTGAAGTAGTGCAGCGACTTGCTCGCAAGCGCGGCCGGTACCGTATTGCCCAGCATCTGGGTGGCGATCCGGCCGAGCATGCCACCGGGCGGATCGAGGCTGGCCCGCAGGACCACCACCGTGCCGCGGTTGCCGGCAGCAGGGCGGAAGCGCACGGACGCTTCCCGGATCAGAGCGCGCTCGCCTTGTGCCTCCCAGCGCATGAACTCGCCCGGCTGGTCATCGGCCAAGCGCATGTCCCAAGAGCCAAGATCGGGTCCGGCGCTCCAGCGTGTCTGCCCGTCACCCGTGGGCTGGACATCGGCAAAGGGCGCCATGATCCGCCGCAAGGTTTCCGGATCGCGCCAGCGGCGGTAAAGTTCGTCCGCGGGCACGTCCTCAATCGTGATCGAGCGCTCGACCTCCGGCTCGTGCTCGGCGGCCGACCGTCGGTTCGGACCTGTCCTGGTCCGGCTCCCGGCACCGCGCATTTGGGCGTCGATCAGACCGATGGCGGCCACACCGGCAGCGGCCGCGAGGGCAAGGCCGACCATGCCAAGGCCAGATCGGTGCCCGCGAGCATCCTGTCGCCCCTGCCGTTGACCCGGCCGGGACTGCGCGGCTCCCGTTGCTCGAGGACGCGCCGGACCATCGTTGCGGAACCGTCGGGGCCGTCCATCGTGTTGGTCCGCCATGGCACAACTCAGGGGCGTTGAGGGACTTCAGCGGCGCCCCGCCTGATGAGATCGGATTGCTGATGCAAACGATCGGCGTTCCGCGCGCCTCGTGGAGGTTAACGGTTGCAGGAGCCCATACGCATAGCGGTCGATTCCTGAGGGAAGGTACGTGGCTGCCACCGGTCCTGGTTCGGACGGATCGGCGCGCCCCTCCGCCGGATGGCCTTCCCATCGTGGCTGCCCGCTGATCGCTCCATCGCGGCAGTCCAGCAGGCGGGAGCCCTGGGGCATCGTCCGGGCTCAAGCAGCAGACTGTCCGGGCGCCAGGAGACTCGGATCCCGGAGACTCGGATCAATGCCGTCAACGGCGGCTGCGGGTTCCCGGGACGTAATTGTGCAGGCAGGGCTGGTCGGGAGGGCACGTAGCCGTAGTTCCTTTTGGCAAGCCGCCCTCACAACCGTAAAGATGTGTCGGGAGGCTGCTCATGATGGGTTTCCAAGGAGAATGAAATGAGCACGGCGGAAGCCTTTCCCGACGGCGGCATCATGGGTGAACGCATGCGGACCCACGACTGGGCTGCCACGCCCCTCGGGCCAGCCGACACTTGGCCGCAGTCGCTCCGCACCGCCTTAAGCATCATGCTGAGCTCCGCCTTTCCCACCTACCTGGCCTGGGGGCCGGAACTGACGAGCTTTTACAACGATGCCTACATTCCGATCATGGGTGACAAGCCGAACAGTCTCGGGCGGCCGTTCCCTGAGGTCTGGCCGGAGGTGTGGGACACCATCGGCACGATCACCGAGCGGGCCATGCACGGCGAAGCCAGCTACTTCGAGGATCTGCCGCTGACGCTCATGCGCAAAGGTTACCCTGAGCAGACCTGGTTCTCCTTCTCGTACAGCCCCATCCGTGAGGAAACCGGGGCAGTCGGCGGGGTGCTGTGCACTGTCCACGAGACCACCGAGCGCGTCCGGGTCGAGGCAGCCCTGCGCGAAAGCGAGAACAAGCTTGCGGCCATTCTGGAGCAATTGCCGGTTGGTGTGGGCCTCGTCGACCCGGAGGGAAACATCGTCCTGAGCAACCAGGTCCTCCAGCAGTACGCTCTTGAAAAAATCCCGTCCAGAGATCCCATGCAAGGCGAGCACTGGCGGAGCTACACCCCTGAGGGCCAGCGTCTCAGCCCCTCCGACTATCCGAGCGCGCGGGCGCTGCGGGGTGAAACGGTTGTTCCAGGTGTCGACTTCCTCGTCACACTCCCCAATGGCCAGGAGATCTGGACGCGGGTGAGCGCTGCGCCCTTCCGCAAGACCGCTCAGGAGGGTCTGGGCGCAGTCTTCGTGGTGCAGGTCGTGGAGCGGGAGAAGCGGATAGAGCAGGCGTTGCGCGAAAGCCAGGTGCGGCTCCAGGCTGCCATCGACCTCGTCGGTCTATCGCCATACACCTGGAATCCGGTGACGGGCGCTCTGGACTGGGACGCTCGGCTCAAGGCGATGTGGGGGCTGCCCCCCGATGCTCGGGTTGACGAGGAGGTGTTTCTGTCCGGCATGCATCCCGAGGATCGCCCGCGCGTCGAGGCCGCGATCGCCCAGTGCAGCGATCCTGCGGGTCCTGGGACCTACGCCATTGAATACCGCGTCATCGGCATTGGGGATGGGGTCGAGCGCTGGGTCTCCACCCAGGGCCAGACCACTTTCGAGCATGGCCGTCCCGTTGCGTTCATTGGGGCCGCCTTGGACATCACGGAACGCAAGCGAGCCGAAGCCGCTCTGCGTGAGAGCGAGGAGCGCTTCCGGCAGTTCGCCGAGAACTCCAGCAGCACCCTTTGGATCCTGAACTTCGAGACGATGAACCTCGAATACCTGAGCCCCGCTTTCGAACCCGTTTGGGGCGAGCCGCGGGAGGGAGTGCTCGGCGATCCCAGCCGTTGGAACCGCTTCCTCTATCCGGAGGATCGAGAACGCGCGCGAGGCGCGCTCGAACGCGTCAGACTGGGCGAAATCAGCACCGAGGAGTTTCGCATCATCCGGCAGGATGGAGTCGTGCGTTGGATCCGCAACACCTTTTTCCCCATTCGCGACGCCCAGGGCCAGATCCGTCGAGCCGGCGGCATTGCCCAGGACATCACCCGACAGGATGGGCGTTTCGTCTATGTGGTCGATGGCGAAGAGGCCATCCACCGAGGTCTCTCCCGTTTCCTTCGCGATGCCGGTTACAGGGTCAGAGTCTTTTCGTCCGGCAAATCCTTCCTGGAGGCGGCCCCGGCTCTCGCGGCCGGGTGCATCGTTCTCGACATTTGCCGGGATGGTGCTGGTGGTCTGGTCATTCCGAGGGAGCTCAAGGCCCGGCGCATCGGCCTGCCGGTCGTTGTTCTGGGGGACGCCAAAGGCGACGTGTCCTTCGGGGTGCAGGTGATGAAAGCTGGAGCCGTGGACTTCCTGCCGGTCCCCTATACTCCGGATGAGCTGCTGGCCGCAGTGGCGTCGGCCCTGGCCAGCACCCATGAAGAGGATGAGCACAACCAGGAGGCCGAGCGGGGACGGCGTGGGATTGCCGAAATGTCGGAACGGGAGCGCGAGGTCCTGGCGGGCTTGTTGGCCGGCAAGACCAACAAGGAAATCGGACGGGACATCGGACTCAGCCCCCGGACGGTCGAGACCCATCGGGCCCACGTCATGCAGCGGCTTGGCGTGCAGACCCTGTCACAAGCCGTGCTGGTCGCGACCTCCGCGGGATTCCAGTCGCCCAGCCCCGGGCCGAATGTGCCTCAAGGGGTAGACACCTCCGAAACATGACCGCCTGGCAGGAACCTCCCGTTCAAGTTGCTGTTCTGGCTAGAGGTCGGCTGAGCGGGAGATCCGCGCTGTAGTAATCTGCATCAAAGCAGAGCGGGATGCCCCTCAGGGATCATCCGCAGCACTTCCCCTCGGCGCGGACGTTCATGAGCCACGAGCCCTGACGACCATCCCCGCGACGCCATCGGCAAGGTGACGAGTTGCGCCTATCGGGCATGCGGCTTCCGGTTGGGAGAATACGATGAGAGCAGTTGTCTATAACGGGCCGCGCGATGTTGCGGTACAGGACGTGCCCGACGCGCGCATCGAGCGGCCGACCGATGTTCTGGTACGGATCATGAGCACCAACATCTGTGGCTCCGACCTGCACATGTATGAGGGCCGGACCGACTTCCCGCGCGGCGGCGTGTTCGGGCATGAGAACCTCGGTCAGGTGGCAGAAGTGGGCGACGCGGTCGATCGGGTGAAGGTTGGGGACTGGGTCGCCATCCCCTTCAACATCGGCTGCGGGTTCTGCAAGAACTGCGAGCGCGGCTTGAGCGCGTTCTGCCTGACCACGGCGGATCGAAGCGTCGTGCCGAACATGGCCGGCGCCGCCTACGGCTTCGCCGATATGGGACCGTATCGGGGCGGCCAAGCCGACCTTCTTCGCGTCCCCTACGGCGACTACAATTGCCTGAAGCTGCCACCGGACGCGGAGGAACGACAAAACGACTATGTGATGCTGGCCGACATCTTCCCAACCGGTTGGCACGTCACCGAACTTGCAGGATTGCGTCCCGGCGAGTCGGTCGTCATTTACGGGGCCGGGCCGGTCGGCCTCATGGCTGCCCACTCCGCGATGATCAAGGGCGCCTGCATGGTCATGGTCGTCGACCGCCATCCCGACCGCCTGCGCCTCGCAGGCTCGATCGGGGCCTTGCCCATCGACGACTCCAAGGGGTCGCCGGTGGACCAAGTCCTTGCTTTGACGAACGGCATCGGCGCCGACCGCGGCTGCGAATGCGTCGGCTACCAGGCTCACGACCCGGAGGGCCACGAGCATCCCAACATGATCATGAACGACTTGGTAAAGTCAGTGAAATTCACCGGCGGCATCGGCGTGGTCGGCGTCTATGTGCCCCAGGATCCGGCTCCCCAGGAGCCACTCTACAAGCAGGGCGAGATCGTTTTCGATTACGGTCTCTTCTGGTTCAAGGGTCAGACGATCGGCACCGGCCAGTGCAACGTGAAGGCGTATAACCGGCAGCTGCGGGACTTGATTTCGACTGGCCGCGCGAAGCCGTCCTTCATCGTCTCGCATGAGCTGCCGCTGGGCGAGGCACCGAACGCCTACCAGCACTTTGACGCGCGTGACGATGGCTGGACCAAGGTGGTTCTCAAGCCCGCCGCGTGACAGGACGGGACGGGCAGGAGTCACGTGCTCGGCCTGTGGACCATCTCGCCGAACGAGCTCGAACGTGAGGACGCCATGCCGATCTACGACTACGAGTGCCAAGGGTGCGGGCCGTTCACGGCGATGCAGCCCATGGCGCGGTTCCAGGACGCATGCGTGTGCCCGAAATGCGGGGCTGAAGCATCACGAGCATTTCTCAGCGCACCAGCCATCGCCCGCATCAACCGGGGTGGTCGCATTGCCCACGAAACAACCCGGCAGAGCGCGACTTACCCGCGGCCTTCTTCGACGGCGCATCCAGCCGGCTGTGGCTGTTGCGTGCGCCGATTGCCGCTGCCGAGCGCCCTGTCCGCGAGCGGACGGGTCTTCACGTCGCACAGGCCAATTCGGTGTAGCGGGTAGTGGCGGCAGCAGCGTAAGCAGGCCTGTTGGCCGACAAGACCAACAAGGACATCGGACTCAGCCCCCGGACGGTCGAGACCCATCGGGCCCACGTCATGCAGCGGCTTGGCGTGCAGATCCTGCCACAAGCCGTGCTGGTCGCGACCTCCGCGGGATTCCCGTCGCCCAGCCCGGGGCCGAAGGTGCCTCAGGGGCAGACACCTCCGAAACCTGACCCCCCCTTGGCAGGAATGTCCTGCTCAAGTTGCCATTCTGGCTAGAGGTCGGCTGAGCGGGAGATCCCTGCTGGATCAAAGCAGAGCGGAATGTCCCTCAGGGATCATCCGCAGCACTTCCCCTCGGCGCAGACGTTCATGAGCCACGAGCCCTGACGACCATCCCCGCAGAGATCTGCCCGCGCCGCAACGAGTTCCGGACGCGGAAGCCTCTGCATCTTCGTTGGACAAGAGGAGGAGAAAGGCATGCGAGCCCTCGTTTGGCACGGCAAGGAAGATATCCGCTGCGACACCGTCACTGACCCTGAGATCGAGCAGCCACGCGACGCCATCGTCAAGGTGACAAGCTGCGCCATCTGCGGCTCGGACCTGCATCTGTTCCACAACTTTATTCCAGCCATGCTGCCCGGCGACGTCATGGGGCACGAGATGATGGGAGAGGTCGTCGAGGTCGGGTCCGAAGCGAGGGGCAAGCTCAAGAAGGGCGACCGCGTCGTTGTCCCGTTCACGATCATCTGCGGCGAGTGCGATCAGTGCAAGCGCGGCAACTTCTCTGTGTGTCAGACCACCAACCGCAAGAAGTATCTTGCTGACAAGGTCTTCGGCCACGCGACCGCAGGCCTGTTCGGCTACACGCATCTGACCGGCGGCTATCCTGGCGGTCAGGCCGAATATCTCCGTGTTCCCTTTGCCGATGCGACGCACATCAAGGTGCCGGATGGGATCCCGGACGAGCAGGTTCTCTTCCTCGGTGACATCTTCCCAACCGGCTGGCAGGCCGCTGTCCAATGCGACATCCAACCGACGGACACGGTGGCGATCTGGGGCTGCGGTCCCGTCGGCCAGATGGCGATCCGCAGCGCCATTCTGCTTGGTGCCAAGCAGGTGGTCGCCATCGATCACCTGCCGGAGCGCCTGGAAATGGCGGAAGCCGGTGGCGCCATCACGATCAACTTCGATGAAGAGAGCGTGGTCGAGCGTTTGAACGAGCTCACCGGCGGCGAGGGCCCGGAGAAGTGCATCGACGCCATCGGGATGGAAGCCCATGTCTCGCCCTCCATGCCGGATACGGTCTATGACCGCACCAAGCAGATGCTGGGAGCCGAAAGCGACCGGCCGCACGTCCTTCGTGAGATGATCTACGTCTGTCGCCCGGCCGGGGTGATTTCGATCCCCGGTGTCTATGGCGGGTTGGTCGACAAGATCCCGATGGGTCAGCTGATGAACAAGGGGCTGACCATCCGGACGGGCCAGACGCACGTCAACCGTTGGACCGATGATCTTCTGCGTCGCATCGAGGAGGGGCAGATCGACCCATCGTTTGTCATCACCCACACCGTGAGCCTCGATGAGGGGCCCGAGATGTACAAGGTGTTCCGCGACAAGCAGGACAGCTGCATCAAGGTGGTTTTGAAGCCGTAACGACCGGGGAGAGAAGACATGGCCTATTACATCTCGAACATCGCCCGGTCCAAGGGCGACCCGAAGGTCCTCCGCTCCGGCCCCAGCTCGCTGGGGGGCGCGGATCGCATGGCCAAAGCGTTGGGTTGGTTCAGCATCGGCCTGGGCATAGCGGAGCTGGTCGCGCCAGAGCGCTTCACCCGGGCGCTTGGCATGGAAGGCAAGGAGGCCCTTGTGCGGACCTACGGCATCCGCGAACTCGGGCACGGCATCGTCTCGCTCTCGCCGGACAAGCACATCGGATTGTGGAGCCGGGTGGCCGGAGACGGGCTCGACATCGCCACCCTGATGACGGCCATGCGGCATGACAATCCGAAGCGCGATAATGTCAAGTTTGCTCTTGCGGCGGTGCTGGGGGTGACGCTGCTCGACATCATTGGCGCGCAGGGGGTCACGGCCCGCCACAGCCGCCCCCGTGGCCGGCCACGCTCCTACCGAGATCGGACAGGCTTCCCGCAGGGTGTCCAGGCAGCGCGGGGCGCCGCCAAGGACTTCCAGGTGCCGCCGGACATGCGAGCCGCGCCAACCCTGGCGGCGGTGTCCGATAGGGCTCCGCAGGAGAGGGCACGGCCTCACTGACCTAGCGACGATACGGCTGCACGCGAGCGGCGTTCACGCTGCGAGCGGCAGCCGTATCCCACACGATCATTGCCCCGCGATGGAGGTGACCATGCTCAGGCTCGCACCAGTGACTCTCCTCTTCGGAACGCTCCTTGCCACCACATCCATGGCGCAGCAGAGTGCGGCACCCTCTCAGGGTCCGGCGCAACTGCAGCAGGTCGCCAGCTTTGAGCATCAGGTCACCGGAGTGACCGTTTCGAAGGATGGGCGCATCTTCGTCAACTTCCCGCGGTGGACGGAGGATGCACCGATCTCGGTGGCCGAAGTGACGCGCGACGGCCAGATCAAACCCTACCCGGATGACGAGTGGAATTCCTGGCGCAATGCCAAGAAGAACCAGATGTCAGCCGGGGATCACTTCGTGTGCGTCCAGAGCGTCGTGGCCGATGCGCACGGCAATCTCTGGGTCGTCGATCCGGCCGCGCCCGCCACAGCCCCTGTTGTGCAGGGTGGGCCCAAGCTCGTCAGAGTCGACCTGAAGGCCAACAAAGTGGCGCAGGTGATCCGCTTCGACGAGACGGTCGCGCCTCAAGGCAGCTACCTGAACGATGTGCGTTTTTCGCCGGATGGGCGGCACGCCTACCTGACCGATGCCGGGGCCAAGGGTGCTCTCGTCGTTGTGGATCTACAGAACGGCAAGGCTCGACGCGTCCTTGACGGCCACCCGAGCACGCAGCCGGAAAAGGATGTGGTAGTGAAGACCGATGGGCAGGAGTTGCGCCGGCCCGACGGGCGCGGGGTCGAATTTGCCGCCGACAGCATCGCGCTCTCTCCCGATGGGCGCACCCTCTCCTGGAAAGCCCTGACCGGCCGGACGCTCTATCGCATTCCGACGGATGCCTTGGAGAACTCACGTCTGTCTGAGAAAGACCTCGAAGCTCGGGTGGAGCGTGTCGCCGAAACCGAGCCGACGGACGGGCTTTGGATCGATGGGCGCGGGCGGCTCTATCTGAGCGCGATTGAGCAGGATGCCGTGAAGGTCCGCGATGGGGATCGCATCACCACCCTCGTCCAGGACAAGCGGCTGCGCTGGCCCGATACCTTCTCGCAGGGACCCGACGGGACGATCTACGTCACAAGCTCCCGCATCCAGGACATGAGCTGGTTCAAGCCCGAGAACGGCCCGCGCCTCGAGACGCAGCTGTGGCGCATCGAGCCTGCGCAGAGCGGAGAGGCAACCGGCTCGACCGGGCAGCCCCAGCGACCCTGACGGAGCAGTCGGGATAACAGGAGGCCTGCCATGATGGGGCGTTTGGAGCAGGGCCTTGGGATACTGCTGATCCTGATCATCTTGCTCGATATCTTTCTGACCGTGCTCTACGCCCGGATCGGCACCAGCATCATCGGCTCCAGGGTCGGGCGGCTGGTCTGGGCCTCCTCCGTCAAAGCCTCGATGGTTTTCGGCTCCAGACAGGGAGCCGTTCTGTCCTTCTGCGGCCCGGTCATCCTCGTGCTGCTGGTTGGGGTCTGGGCTCTCGGGCTGACGCTCGGGGCGGCGTTGATCATGCATCCGGAACTCGGCACGTCCATCCGGGCCAGCAACGGCGAGACGCCCACCGACTTCGTCACCGCGATGTATGCCGGTGGTACCAGCATGGCCATCGTCGGCGCGAGCGACTTCACCCCGCATACGAGCCCGATGCGGCTGCTCTTCCTGTTCAACTCGCTGATCGGCATGTCGGTGATGTCGCTGACGCTCACCTATCTGATGCAGGTCTATACCGCGCTCCAGCGGCGCAACGTGCTGGCCATGAACATCCATTTCCTCTCAGGGTGCACGGGCGATGCCGCCGAACTGCTGGCACGTCTCGGACCTCAGGGGCAGTTCAGTGGCGGTTACACGAACCTGTCGGAACTCGCCGTTGAGATGACCCAAACCAAGGAGGCGCACCACTTCTACCCGGTGCTGTTCTATTTCCGCTTCAGCGACCCACACCACTCGGTGTCCCGTTCCACGCTGGTCGCCTTGGACACGGTGAGCCTGATCAAGAGCGCCCTGGATGAGCAGAAGGACGGCTGGCTGAAGGAGGCAGGAGCCGTCGCGCAGCTGTGGGAAGCATCGATGATGCTGCTCATCACGCTGGAGAACACCTTCCTTCCCCATGGCGCGCCGGACCGGCAGGCCCAACCGGATCAGCAGACCCGAGACCGCTGGCGGGCACGCTACCGCGCCGCGCTGTTCCGGCTTCAGCAGGCAGGGATCGAGACCACGGCTGACGGGCCGGCGGGTGCCGAAGCCTACATCTCCTGCCGAATGCAGTGGGACCACCACATCGCGAACCTGGCCCCCTCGATGGCTTACAATATGGAGGAGATCGATGCTGCAATGAGCCGTTTAAGATCGAATGACAGCCCAAACGATCCCAAGCTACGCCTATATGTGGCCGAATAGCGGGAGCTGATCCGATGGAGGCGGGAATACAGTTCAGCGAGACGGCTTGCGCGATTCTCGCGTTCTTTCGTGAAAACCACCGAAAACCTGGCGCCGCGGACGTTGATCTCACGTTTGGTATATTCGTGCGGTGAGGGGATTGGCGCTACCCTGTGGCGGCGCCCGCCACGCGCCAGCGCTCATCTCCCGGCCATCTTCCCCTTGTTTGGAATGCCGGGATCAGACGACAGGGACTGTTCCGCCATCGATTGTGTACTCGGCACCATGGATCGATGCCGCCCGATCGGAGAGAAGAAAGGCTGCCAATTCTGCAACCTCTTCCCGGCCGGCCGGGTCGACCGATAGGGATTCCCCCGAGTGATTGCATCAGCCCTTCGCGAGCATCGTTCTCGTCTGTGCCATGCTGCTTGGCCAGTCGCTGAATCAGCGCCGTCGCAGCTCTCGTTTCGATAAAGCCAGGGGAAATCGTGTTCACGCAGATGCCTTTCGGTCCAACCTCTTTCGATAAGCCCTTGCTGTAGGTCGTCAGGGCAGCTTTCGCAGCAGCATAGGCCAAAGTTGCCTCATGCAACGGAAGGCGCCGCTGGATCGAGGAAACATGAATGATGACGCCGTACCCTGCCGGATCATACCAGGCAGCAGCGCACGGTCGAAGCGCACCGCAGGGTACAGATTCCGTTCAAGCTCCGCCTGCCAGTCATGATCGGTCAGCCCAGCAAAGCCTCCACCTGGCGCATTCGAGCCGCCGACGACATTCACGAGTAGGTCGACGCCGCCCATCTGCTCGTCGATCTTGGCAACAACCGCATCAACGCCGCCGGCCGTGGTGATGTCGGCCTGAACGAACAGATCGGCGGGCGATCCCTCTTGCATGGGCGAGCGGGCCGTTGTGGCGACCGTTGCACCGCTCGCCACAGGCCGGCGGACGATGGCCTCGCCCATGCCTTTCGTGCCCCCTGTCACTAGAGCACGCTTGCCGGCGAATTCTCGGGGATCAATGGAGAATGAGGATGCGGCGATCATCATGCGATCTCCAGCCGCGCAATCCTGGACCCCGAAAGAGTAAACGCATAGCGCAGCATTGCAGGAGAACCGGGAAAGTCGCCAGAGACCAGCCCTGAGACGATCAGGCGGCCGTCGATCGTATCGATTTGTTTGACCTCAACGGTGACACGGTACTTGCTTGTTGTGTGCTCCATCCAGGAGCGGATAGCGGTCGTGCCATGATGCTCCTGGCGCTCGTCCTTGACGACTGCATCTTCGGCAAAGGGTGCCAGCATGCCCTCGATGTCGTGCTGGTTCTTAGCCTCGTAATAGGCGGCCAGCGAGGAAGGCAGTTGTCTGCTCATAATCTGTTCTCCAAGAGGGGCCAGACGTCTGAAATGTGTCTGGCTCCGTAGCGACAAACGGAACTTGGCGGTACGCTAACCGAAGGACAAGAACGCACGAAAAAGTAAGGTACTCACCCATGAGTAAGGAAGAAGCACTGACCCCCAGTTCCGCCGCCGACCGGGTTGAACAGGCGCTCAAGTTCCTCGAAGGCCGTTGGAAGCTGGTGATCCTGTTCCGGCTGTTTGGCGGCAAGGTGCTGCGTTTCTCGGACCTGGAGAGGGCTATTCCGGCCATTTCGCAGAAGATGCTCATCCAGCAACTCCGCCAGATGGAGGCGGACGGCATCGTTCGCCGGATCGTTCATCATCAGGTGCCGCCGAAGGTGGAATATTGCCTCACCGATTGGGGACAGGCTTTATGCCCGGCGCTCGATGCCCTGCTGCAATGGGCATCCGCTCGGGTGCTTGTCGGTGAAACGGATGCTAAAGCGCCGTCGGTCCATCCTCAGGCTTGATTCCACCGAACGCGAAATGCCGGCTCTGTGGAGAAGCGCATTCGCTTACGCGAAGCTTTAACAGGCCAGATCGAGCACCTGCTCGAGACGTCTCAGATTATCCTTCTCCTTTGAACCCAATGGATGGCCCTTGTTATTGTTCACAAGAAGACCTATATCGGTCTTATCGAATTTTGGCCGGACAATCGGGTCGTTTCGCTTTTGGTACTGCCAGGCGCACGTTCGGACTTTCTTACCATTACATCGACGAACCGAGACAAGGCCACGCTTTGGCGTGCCTTTGCTCACGTGCATCTGCATCAATCGCGAAAGGTTATCCCAATGGTTATGGGCACTGTAAAATTCTATAACGACATGAAGGGCTTTGGCTTCATTCAACCAGACGACGGCAGCAAGGATGTGTTCGTCCATGCCACCGCTCTCGAGCGCGCCGGCATGCGCAATCTGGTCGAGGGTCAGAAGGTTTCCTTCGACACCGCCGAAGATCGCCGCTCCGGCAAGATCGCTGTCAACAACATCCAGACGGCGTAACCATCAATGGGTGCCTAAATTAGGCCCCAGATATGAAGCCGCTCCCAGGTGGAGCGGCTTTTTCTTTGGTGACTTGCCTTGCCGATGCTCAAACTCAAGCAAGCGGTTCAAGAGTAGGTCAAATTACGATCTGAGAGGATGAATGGAATGAAGAATAAAGATTTTGGCGACCGTCTCAGTGCCGCTAAGAGTGCAAAGCAGGCCATGACAGCCAAGTTCCTTCAGAGGCCTGGATACGACGATCCGGCTGTTGCCGATCGGCGGGCAGCCAGAGCCGCTGTGAGTGCTGCACGCGATGCTCGCCTGGCTGAACGCGAGGCGGCGCGCCGCGCCGAGAACGAGCGCCTTACAGCTGAACGCGAGTTTCTTGCGATAGAACAAGAGGCGCAGGCAAAGCACGCAGCCGCTGAAAAGCAAGAGAGCCAAGCTAGGCTTGAAATTGAACGCAAGGCAGCCCGCGATGCCCGGTATGCAGCCCGCAAGGCGCGGAAGTAGGCGATCTCGTTAGGCTTCATTTCAGGTCAACCGGCCCAGCAAGGAAGCCTCTGACTCTTCTGAGACTGACTATTCAGCCTTGGATGAGAATGTCAGGGTTCGAGGGCAGCTGCATCGTCATGACCCTGCCGCGCCCTCACTGACATCGTCGCCGCGTATTGGGCTTATGCCACCTCAAAAAAGTCATCGAGAGCATTGATGTTCAAGCCACCTAACAGAACACGAACGACCAACGATCCGCGGCAAGCCGCTGAAGCGGCCTTCAAGAAGGCAACTACCAAAATTGCAGAGCCGGTGCCTAAGAAACCCATCGTTCCTGGTGCGAAAGAGATGGTGACCTTGCGCATCGATCGGGACATCCTCGATCATTTTCAGGAAGCCGGCCCAGGTTGGCAGGACAGAATCAACGAGGCTTTGAGAAAAGCTGTCGGGCAATAATCTTGCCCAACAGAACAGGTACATATCGCGTGGGGACAAAGCGGAGCTTGTTTCCCGTGACGCATATCTGACAGGTTAGAGCCGCAAGCTTCGGTGATTTTTGTAGTCGTCTGTTGCCCTAAGGTTCAGCCACGAACTCTGTGAAAGCCTCAAGGCTGGCATAGGGCAGCGTGAATTTCTCGCCCCGGAATAGCATCGGCACGTCCTGGCCGCCGGCAAAGCCGGAGGTCATCATAGAGCGAACCGTGAAGCTCTCGCCTGCTTCGACATGCCCCAGGGCTCATCAAGATGATCGATCACGCCGAGTTCACTCAATTTGGCTTCCATAGTCTGCGTTCTGGCATGCGAAGGCATCTGGCGCAGGGCACTCGCGATATCGTCACGCATCGTGGCATAGGCTGGATTGCGCACCTTGTAGCGAAGCTCCACATGCAGCATCGCCTTCGATAAGGCATCCGCCGGTTCACGGACGCCGTTATTCTCTCGCTATTCCGGCAGGTCCAGCCGTTCCAGCACCGTTTCCGTGATCCGAGCGCAGCGTGCACCGCCGAACGGAAAGACATCCGCCAGCGTGGACGACAGGGTTTTGTCGAGAGATTGTCTCAAAAGCCGCCGGGCGCGATGAAGTCTGGTCTTTACGGTTTCAGGACGCAGGCCCAGGTGAGAGGCCGTTTCCTCGATGCTCAACTCCTCGATATCCCGGAGCACGAACACCATGCGGAACGGATCGGGCAGCTGATCCACGGCCCGTTCGAGCAAACGTCGCACCTCGGCCCTGGCGGCGGCGGCTTCCGGATCGCCGTCCTGGCGGCTCGATGACAGGAAGATCACCCGCGTCTCCCCTTGATCGCTGATGGAATCGATGGCCGCGAGATCAACCGACGGCCGTCGCTGCCGCAGCCGGCCCAGCGCCTCGTTCAAGGTGATGCGCGTCAGCCAAGTCGAGAGTCTCGCCTCGCCTCGAAACTGATCGAGATGGGCAAAGGCGCGCGCATACGCCTCCTGAACGACATCTTCCGCCTCGCTGTCGTCTCGCAGAACGCTGCGCGCAACGCGATAGAGCTGGCGGTTGTGTCTTTGCATGATCTGACGGAAGGCGGCCCGCTCTCGCCCGCGGGCAAGCTCGACCAGGGCCTTGTCATCGAGATCTTCCACTCGCACCGCAACCGCTTGGGACTGCATGGTCAAGCTCCTGTGCCTGGCGATGAGATGGACGAAAACCATAAAGGTTCCCGGGGCCTTTCGCATCCTCAGGAATTACGCCGCACGACGCCTTGGCGCATGATCTCATCGACGGATGGAAACGCGTGGAGCGCCGCATCCGAGATGGGCTCTGCGCCCCGCGCAGCGGCTGCGGCCTGGCGATGATCCTCCGGCTGGCCGACAATGATGCGGCCAACCATCCCGGCATGCTCGTGGGGGATGCAGAAGAAGTCGTAGGTTCCCTCCACCGTCAGCGTGACCGAGAAGCTCTCGTTCGGCAGCAGATAATCCGAATTCCATGGCTGTGCGCTTTCGGGAATGCGCAAGGGATGCCCGAGATTCGTCGGATGATAGGCCGTTGCCGTGTGCGAGTTTCCAGGATCGAGGTTGAGCCAGCGCACGGTCCGGCCGGGCGCGATGCGAAGACCGATGGGGTTGAACCAGACATGAGAGCCATCGGCATTGCCCTGCATCCGGATCTCCACCGGCTCATCGGCCAGAGGAAACCGAGGCCATGCAAGACCGGCGAGGAGTCCCCGCCGATCCGCAAGACCTGTCTGCGCGACGCGATCACTTTCCGGCCACCCGTGTCTCGTCGGCTTTCGAAACATGCCAGAGAACGATATGCGCGTGGGGCTTCTCGACGCCGGGATGGCCCGCATTGAAATAGACATCCACATGGTCGACCTTGCCGCCCGGCGCGGCGAGATCGTCGAAACGCTTGTCCTTGTCGGACAGATCCTCGATGGGAAGCATGTAGACCGTGCTGACGAGGCGGCCATCCCGGTCATAGGCCAGGAAAGGACCCGCCGGCAGTGTCGCGGGATCGACATAGAGCTGTCCCAGCCCTGGCAGGAAATCAGGCAGCTTGACCAGGGTGCTGACCTTTTTATAGGCGCCCGCCGGCGGGGCCTTCTCGACCTGGTCCGCCGCCAGGGCCGGGAAGCTGAAGGCGACGGCAAGAGCAAGCGTCGCGAAAGCGGTCCTCATGGCATCCTCCGTTGATGCGCCGGGCCTGCTTTCGGCCCGCACATGCCCATTGGATGGGAGGCGCCGCGAAAGGTTCCCGGATTTCAGCGCTTCGCCAGGAGCGCCAGGTATGACAGGAGGCCCGCGGCAACCAGCAGGACTGCACTGGCGCCGAAGGTGCTCTGGTATCCGCTCCCGTCGAACAGGATGCCACCCACGGTCGCGCCCAAGGTGATCGCCAGTTGGATGGCCGCGACCATCAGCCCGCCGCCGGCCTCGGCATCCTCCGGCAGGACCCGCGTGAGCCATGTATTCCACGCCACAGGTGCCGGGGTGCCGATCAGGCCCCACATTCCGAGCAGGAAGGCGGTTCCGGCAAGCCCGTTTCCAAAGACGATCAAACCGACCGCAATGGCCGCCATGCTCAGCGGAATGGCAATCATGGCGCCATAGACGTTCGACCTCAGGAAGGATCCGATGAGGAACGTTCCCAGGAGGCCGGTCACGCCCAGGAGCAGCAGGACGAGCGACAAGGTCGCGACATCGACGCCGGTAACGTTTTCGAGGAACGGCCGCAGATAGGTGAACAGCGCGAACTGCCCCATGAAGAACAGCGTCACCGCCGCCATGCCGTAGGCGACCACCGGCCGGCGGAGCAACCTGAAGACGTTGCCCGAGCCCCTCCGCCCTCCGGAAGGCATGGACGGAAAGCTCATGAGCAGCCAGGCCAGAGCAATCGCCGCCAGAGGCACCACGCAGAAGAAGGCGCCGCGCCATCCCACATACCCGCCGACAAAGCTTCCCAGCGGCGCGGCAACGGTTGCGGCCAGGGCGGTTCCGCCCTGCAGGATCGCCAGCGCGCGTGGCACACGATCCTCAGGCACGAGGCGCATCACCGCCGCCGTCGACATGGACCAGAACCCGCCGATGGCCATGCCGAGAACCGCTCGCCCCGCCATGAGAGCCGCGTAATTCGGCGCGAGGGCGACGACTGAACCCGAGACGATCATCAGAAGGGTCAGGGCCGCCAGGACGGTCCGCCGGTCACGGCCCGTCGTCAGGCCCGAGACGAACAGGCTCGTGAGCACGGCAAAAACGCCCGAGATCGAGATGGCCTGCCCGGCTTGGCCTTCCGTCAGGTGGAGATCGGAAGCGATCGGCGTCAGAAGGCTGACGGGCATGAACTCGGAAGCGACGAGCACCATGCAGCACAACGCCATCGCGAAAACCGCGCCCCAGGCCGGAGAACGGTCGTATGCCAGATCACGTGAAGAAGCGGTTCCTGCTGTCATCAAAAGCCCCACGAATGCGATCGGGTGCCTCGGAGAGCACCCGGATTTGTGTAAAAGGAGAAAGGTCGCGCCCACGGAATCCCGCGTCGGGGGTCGACATGTCATGGCGCGACGGGCCAGAACCTAATCCATCCCACTCGGATCGATTAGATGCTAAGACATGGATGAACTTATGAGCGGGGCTCATGAATCATGCGTGAGAACATCAGCGACCTGATCGCTTTCCTCATGGTCGCCAGGGAGCGCAGTTTCACACGGGCCGCGGCGCAGCTCGGCGTCTCCCAATCGGCTCTGAGCCACACCGTGCGCGGCCTCGAGGAGCGGCTCGGCGTGCGGCTCCTGACCCGCACCACCCGCAGCGTGGCGCCGACGCAGGCGGGAGAGCGCCTGCTTCGGACGGCGGGCCCGCGGCTGGACGAAATCGAGGCTGAACTCGAGGGATTGAGCGAGTTCCGCGAGAAGCCGGCCGGCACGATCCGGATCACCGCCGGCGACCATGTCACCGAGACGGTCCTCTGGCCGAAGCTGGCGAGGTTCCTGCCCGACTTTCCCGACATCAAGGTTGAGATCGCCCTCGATCAGGCCCTGACGAACATCGTCGAGCAGCGGTTCGACGCGGGGGTACGGCTCGGCGAGCAGGTCGCCAAGGACATGATCGCCGTGCGGATTAGCTCCGACGTTCGGTTTGCCGTCGTCGGAGCGCCATCCTACTTCGCGAACCGACCGTTCCCCACGACGCCCCAGGATCTCGTCGGCCATTCCTGCATCAACCTGCGCCTTCAAACCTTAGGCGGGCTTTATGCTTGGGAATTCGAGCGTGACGGACGCGAGATGGCCGTGCGCGTGGATGGCCAGCTCGTATTCAACGGCATCTTCCAGGTCCTGAACGCGGCGCTTGACGGGTTTGGGCTCGCCCATGTGCCGCAGGACATCGCGCAGTCCCACATTGCCGCCGGGCGTCTCATCCGTGTGCTCGAGGATTGGTGCCCGCCGTGGTCCGGGTATCATCTTTACTATCCGAGCCGCCGGCAATCTTCGGCTGCTTTCAAGCTGATCGTCGAGGCTCTGCGCCACCAGGATCGAGGGGTCCCGGGGCCTCAGGCCAATTCATGAATCCTGCTCATAGGGTCATATCATAATCAGGCTCTAGTGCTATGCAGCGCGGCCGCTATCTCAGAACCAACGATCACGCTACCTTCCCAGCATCCTCCTGTCCCACCCTCAGATAAGGATCTTCCGCATGGCCATCAAAGCCTACGGCGCCTATGCCGGCGACAAGCCGCTGGAGCCCATCGATATCGCGCGGCGCCAGCCCGGCCCCAACGATGTTCAAATCGACATTGCGTATTGCGGCGTCTGCCATTCCGACCTTCACCAGGTTCGTTCGGAATGGGGCGGCACCATCTATCCTTGCGTACCGGGCCACGAGATCGTCGGCCATGTGACGGCAGTCGGCAGCGAGGTCACCAAATTCAAGGTTGGCGATACGGTCGGCGTCGGCTGCATGGTGGACAGCTGCCAGCGGTGCATCTCCTGCGATGATGGAGAGGAGCAGTATTGCGAGCACGGCTTTACCGGCACCTATAACTCCCCGACACCGGATGCCCCGGGCCATACCCTCGGCGGGTACTCGCAGCGGATCGTCGTCAAGGACAGGTTCGTTCTGAAGATCAACCACCCGCAGGAGCAGCTCGCCGCGGTCGCGCCGCTGCTGTGCGCCGGCATCACGACCTATTCACCGCTGCGCCACTGGAAAGCGGGCCCGGGCAAGAAGGTCGGGATCGTGGGAATCGGCGGCCTCGGCCACATGGGCATCAAGCTCGCTCATGCCATGGGAGCACACACCGTCGCCTTCACCACATCCGACTCCAAGCGCAAGGATGCCCGGGCACTGGGCGCCGACGAGGTGATCGTGTCGCGAAATGCCGAGGAGATGGAGGCGCACGCGGGCAGCTTCGATTTCATCCTCAACACGGTCGCGGCCAGCCACGATCTCGACGCCTATACCCGTCTGCTGAAGCGGGATGGAACGATGACTCTTGTGGGCGTTCCGGAGAATCCGCATCCCTCGCCCGATATCTCCACGCTGATCTTCAAGCGTCGGTCCATCGCCGGCTCGTTGATCGGCGGCATTGCCGAAACCCAGGAGATGCTGGATTTCTGTGCCGAAAGAGGCATCGTGGCGGATATCGAGATGATCCCCGTGCAGAAGATCGACGAAGCCTACGACCGCATGCAGAAGAGCGACGTCCGGTACCGCTTCGTGATCGACAGCGCTTCGCTCGCTGCCTGAAGGCTGCCTGCGCGTCCAGGCTCGTCAATGGAGCCCGGAACTGCAAAAGGCCCAGACGGAACAGAAACTTCGTCTGGGCACGACGATTCTCGGCGCGACGGCCGCGTGTGCGGCCGTCCTTTGGCGCATCAGGCTTCCGGCACCTTTGTGACGCAAGCCTGAGAGGGGGCTATCTCGCCGCTCCAGGGGCCGACGGCGCCGCACCGGGACGCCCGCCTCGCCCCGGACCGCGGGCATCTCTGGCAGGCCGCTTGGGTGCTGCGATCAATCCATCGCGAATGCCCTGCTTGCGTGCGAGCTTACGCGCCCGGCGAACGGCTTCGGCCTTTTCACGGGTCTTGCGCTCCGAGGGCTTTTCATAGGCCTTTCGCGCTTTCATCTCACGGAAGATGCCCTCTCGCTGCATCTTCTTCTTGAGCGCTCTCAGAGCTTGATCGACGTTGTTGTCCCTGACGAAAACCTGCAATGGATGTCCTATCTTTAAGGGTGGGTGTGTGCACTCGCCATCCGTTTTCTTGGGAGGCGAGCGGGGAAGGGCTCAGGCGCCGCGAATTTCGCTCTCTCGAACCGCTCTCTCGATCATGCCGGATTTGATCCTGTACGAGAGTTCTCCCGTCTGATCGGCGGGCATCAACCGAACGATCTCGTAAACGCTCGCGGAGTCCATCCGGTTGTCTGAAATGCCCGGCTGCTTCAGCCGGACCATCTGTTTGATTTTGAACTTGTAAGACATTGGAATCTTTTTTGAATGGGAAAGGTCGAGATCGTGCATGGGACAGTCGCGTTCGCTGCCCACCTAATCTTACCGGACACGCTTGATGCTGGTGATGGTGCCTTCAGGCAGAGAGCCTTTTTCCTGTTGGGCACGGGCGATCAAGCTGACCGCGCGGTTGTCGCTGGCCTTTGCAGGATTGTCGATCCACAAATAAGCCGTGCGGGCGTCGTCATAGTTCACGGCGAAGATGACCGACTTGGCAGGGCTGCTTTTCCGGAACATGCTCATGCGAACCTCCTTGTTGTGGTTATTGGCGATAGAATTTCATGAAAAAACCGCTCCGTCGGGGAGCGGCCTGATGATGATGCGCCGGTTCATGTTTAGATCGTCTCGATGTTATGAGCGGCCATCATGCCCGACCGACGGTCCCTGACGGTTTCGAAGGAAACCCGCTGTCCCTCGACGAGGTCGCACAGACCGGCACGCTGGATCGCAATTCCATTGACGAGAACAGCCTGGCCGCCATGATCGGGCTGAATCAGACCCAACCCCTCCGCTTCATCGTAGGATTTCACTTTTCCGATGATCATCCGAAATTCCTTTCAGGGTTTCAGGGGCACATGCACAGATCCTCGCGATGAAGCGAGCTGCGTTGCTCTCGAAGTTCGAAGAGAGGAGCGCGCGCCTGAAAAGAAAGGCGAAAAGGGCCACATGTCCGGCCGATATCGATATCGGAAGATAAGCCGAGTAGAGGTCTATTTCAAGTCGGCGATCCAATAAAGGCGGGATGAGTTTTGTGACTCTTGCAGCTCTGCCAGTTATTTAGACGCGGGACATCAGTTGACTGGGCCCTGAGTGGGCCTCAAAGCTTCGTTCAAGTCCGGAAATATCGGTGTATAGAGGCAGGAGGAGCCGGCAAAGGGCTCCACGAGGAACTTTCATTGAAAATTTTTATTGTTGCCGCCGCATTGGGTTTATTGGCCCTGCCACAATCCGGGCATTCAGAGGAAAAGGCTAGAGCCGAGGCAGGCGATCCCAGACCTGTGAAGGTTTCTCCCACTGATCCGGCGGCTCGGTCCAACGCGATTGCCAGAGAGGCCCGTGACAAGGCTGAGGCCTTGGAGCGTGCCCGGGACCGCAAAATGAGACAGATCACGAAAGGCATCTGCACCGGATGCTGATTTCCGCCTGAGACGTAAATCACCAGAAGCCGATCTGTGCGCCCTATGCTCGACGCCCAGGACGGGTTTGGAGAACAGACGGCCTGGGTTCGTGCGCTTTTGAAAATGGCCGACCAGACATTAGCCTGCTTGCGCTGTCAGAAGCTCCAGTGGCCGGGACCGTTTGCCAATGTCGTCGACCCAGGAAAAACCCGCTGCCAGTATCAGCTCGGCGTTATCCTGATCATTGGAAGCGTCCATGTTCGATGACGCAAAGTCGGGAAGATGCGCCCATCCCCTTGCATCAGAGATTGTCTCCTCGGGATTTTAATCTCTTATCTGAACATTGTGAACGAGGTAGTGAGCTGGTTCTCATATGCGACACGGCTATAAACCTCGCCGATGCTCTTGATCTCATAGCGCGGAGCTTCATCGCCCGAAGGCAGATGCTTGATGATCACGAAGTCACCGCTCCAAGATGGTCCTAAGCATCGCTTATCGGTAAAAGTCACGCTTTGTCCGCACGGATAGAGATGCGCTGACATGATGTGGTCCTTTTGTGGTCTTTAAGGGCAAGATGCGCCGAAAGAGCTGTCACCAGGCAAACAGCACAATGAACAGAATGAACGAGAAAACGGCAGCCATGCTGGCTGTTGAAAGCCATGTTTGCTGAAGTCTATCGGTAAACGGAGAAGCGCTGGGCATGGAGCTCTGTCCCTCCGGACTGCCGAAACCATGGCGCGAGAGGGCGTTCAGCGGAAGGTTTGAGATTCAGATTGGCTGGCTGCAGGCAGGACAGGGCTTCGGTCAATTGTTCTCCGGATTGCTGGACCGCTGGACGGGGCTGCGGTGTCCGGCAAAGTTCATGTTCGCCTGCCATGCGAATCTCGTGACGATGAACCGAAGCAATCCTGTACTGTGGCTCGGACGCTTTCGTTTCCATGCAGGAAACGATTGTATACGGAGCTTTCCACATGAAGTGGGAATGCCGTTTCTCTGCATAAAGGACGATTTCCCCAACCGCGAACCGATGGGTTTCCATGGCGCATTCCTTCCTTGTCAGGCTCATGCAGGCCGCTATGCACAAGCAAGGGAGCACCGATGCGGTCAATAAAAGCTTTCGGCTTAAGAGTAGGATCTCAGGGGAAACGCGTCTCGGGACCGCTGAGATGGCCGGATCAACCTCATGAGGCCAATCGAAGTCAAAATAAGTCCTCCAAGGTAAAGAGCCAGTGGCGGGAGAAGTTCCATCCATCGGGATGAAGACACCATTGATGGCTGCGTGGCTGACGTCCCGGAACGGTTGTGTTCAAGCCAATTCCCGGCTCTCGTTGCGCAAAATAAAAAAAAGCCGCTCGGGAAGAGCGGCTTTCAAGAGGCGCAGCGAACCACGCCAGTCGTCAGGACCAGAGACTTAGGCGGTCTGGATGTTGTTGACGGCAACCTTGCCGCTGCGGCGGTCTTCAGCGGTGTCGAAAGTCACCTTCTGGCCTTCGCGAAGGCCACGGATGCCGGCGCGCTCAAGAGCGGTCGCGTGGACGAACACGTCCTTGTCGCCGTTGTCCGGCTGAATGAAGCCAAAGCCTTTTTGGTCGTTATAGAACTTAACGGTGCCCGAGTTCATGGGAATATCCTTGGTATGTCTGTGTCAGTGCACGTGAGCACGAGAATGCGCGAAAGCAGGCCTCGTACTCGGGTTCGTCGATGTTTGGGGAGAGCGTCTGAACGTGCGCCTAGCATGCCAAGGCGAAACGGCCCGATTGTCCGGCCAAATGTCGATGAACGCAATTTAGTGCGCTCATGCGGCAAATACAAGGCAGGCTCGCAGAAGAAGTTTTGCAGGCCGGTCGGCCGCTATTTTCCAGGGTCTGACGAATTATTCCGGATTTAGCCAGTTTTCCCTTGTGAAACTAGGCTCACTGATCCATATAGCACTTATCCAACCGACATGTTCGGCCTGCTCTCCTTAGCTCCGATTGAGCGCCGAGCCTGCTTTCCGTTCCCATCGATTGTCATTTCATGGTCCGCTCGGACAGGCCAAAGCCTGTCGATGAACCGTAGCCATGGCTCCAAACACAACAATTGCCGCTCGATCTCCCATCGAGGCGGCGAAAGGATTTTTATGTCGACGTCTATTCAAACGAAAACTGCTGAAAAGAAGCACTCGCTTGCAAAGAGCGCCCCCCAGGTCAAGCTCGCGCCAAAGCCCCAGCCCACAGGTCTTTCCCGAGAGGAAATCCGCCAGATCGTCCTGGAGATGATCGGCTAGTCTCACGGCCGGAGCAAATAAGCCAGGCCTTCGGGGAACAGCCCGGAGCCTGGCGCCATACTGGTTTGTTCATTCAACCGTACTTGCCTGCCCGGCTGGTTCAGGTCGCGGCCTGAATGGTCTCGATGGCGTGGCTTTTCTGAACGTCCAGCATCTCGGCCGGGCGGCGCTTGGCGACATTGAAGGCGTCGCCCGCGCTCAGCACATGCAGGCGGAGATCGTACATGGACAGCGAACGTTCCGGCTCGGCTTCGGCAATGTTGGAATGCGTCACGCCCGCGCCGTCCACCACGTAGACGCAGCCGCTGCCGATTACCTCGAAATGATCGTCCTTGAACACAAGGGCGGTATCCTCGTCGATGCCGATCCCGAGTTCACGCGGGTTATGAGCGACGGCGCCGAAAAGGCGCCCGAACCGCCCCCGCTCCGCAAAGTGCTGATCGATGATCATGTTGCGGACAAATCCCAGCCCCGGCGCCATGTGCAGATCGCCGATTTTGTAGGATTCGCCGCTGGTGCCCTTCACCAGCATCGTCTCGCTCATGACCGAGGCACCGGCGGAAGTGCCCGCCAGGAGCCCGCCCCGCTCGTGGATCTCACGCACCCGCTGCTCAATGGGCGTGTCGCCGATCTGGCTCGAGATCCGTAACTGGTCGCCGCCGGAAAAGAACACCCCGGCGGCGCCGTCGAACATGCCGAGCTTGTCCGGATCGAGAGTCTCGGCGCGATCCTTCACATAGAGTTCGACGAGATCCGTGATGCCCAGATCGGCGAAAGCACGCTCATAGGCCTCGAAATAGCCTTCGGGTTCATGGGATGCGACGGTGGCGATGACGAGCCTGCCGCCATCGAGGTGCTTGGCGACCTCCCGCAGGATCGTCCTCTCCCCCTCCTTGTCCTCGCCGCCACCGATAATGACGAGAGGCCCTCGGGCTCCTTTTCTCGCGCGTTCCGCCATGATCTTCGTACTTTCCTGGGCGTTGCCGGGATGGACGTCAGGATAGATGGGGCGCAAGTCGCGGTTAGCCCAGCGTGAGGGCGCTCCTCGGCTTGCGCAGGGTTGAAATCACGCGCTCTTGCGCCAGGAATCTTCCTGCTCGTCGGTTCGTTCGACCTCGACGTCGAAGCGAGTACCGGACCGGTAGGTGAGAACCTGCTGCCACATGGCCTCGACGTCCGTGGGCGTGAGCACCACGAGATCGCCCGGCTGCGCCATTCCCAGGCAAATATCCGCAGCCTCGTCCTCCTCAAGGATGCGCTTGATTCGCTCTTCGGGAAAACCGGCAGCCAGAGCGCCTTCCGCCAGAAGGGCCACGATCTCGCCGGGCCTGCGGCCGCGCCGGGCGGGATCCTCCCGGAAGATGATCTCGTCGAAATAACGCGTGGCCAAGGCTCCCATTTCGCGCATGTCGTCATCCCGGCGGTCGCCGGGGATGTTGATCATGCCGATCACCCGCCGATGGCGTGAGCGCATCTTGAGGATCAGGTCGCCGAGAGCCTGCAATCCGGCCGGGTTGTGGGCATAATCGAGAATGACGCGGAAGCCGTGCCCATCAAACACGTTGAGGCGTCCGGGGCTGTGCTCGAAGGAGTTCGTATAGGTGGACAGGGCCATGCGGATGACGTTGACCGGGACGCCCTGTGCATAGGCCATGGCCACGGCCCCCATGGCGTTCTGCACGTTGAACTCCGCCAATCCGCCGAGGGTGGCCGGAATCTCGGCGGCGCGCATCACATGGATGCTGTCGCCGTCATCGTGGATCACGATCTCGCCCCCCGGGGAGCGCCCGGCCTCGCGAACCACGGCAAGGCCGCCATCCTCGATATGCTGGCGCAGGATGTCCGGCATCTCGGCCCCGCCGGCGAAGGGAAAAGTAGCCGATCCGTCCGCCGGCGCGGCGACGCATGCCGACGGTCAGCGGATCATCGGCGTTGAGAATGCTCGTGCCGTTGCGGTGCACGGCCTCGACGACAACAGATTTCACCCAGGCGAGATCCTCGACCGAGTCGATGCCCTTCAGACCCAGATGGTCGGGCTGGATATTGGTGACGAGGCCCACATCGCAGGCGGAGAAGCCGAGCCCCTCACGCAGGATCCCGCCTCGGGCGGCTTCCAGAACCGCCACGTCCACGGTCGGATCACGCAGCACCACGCGCGTGCTCCAGGGGCCGGATGCATCCGTCTCCTTCACGCGATCATGGTTCACATAGATGCCCGTGGTCGAGGTCATGCCCACATTCAACCCGTGCGCCCGCAGGATGTGGCCGATCATGCGGCAGGTCGTGGACTTGCCGTTGGTTCCCGTGACGGCGAGGATCGGTATGCGCGTGGGCGCGCCGCGCGGGAAGAGCATGTCGATCACCGGCCGTGCCACGTTGCGCGGGCGTCCCTCGGAGGGTTGCAGATGCATGCGAAATCCCGGCGCGGCATTGACCTCGATGATCCCGCCGCCGGTTTCATGAACGGACCGGGCGATGTCGGGCGCAATGAAGTCGATGCCCGCGACATCGAGGCCGACGGCCTGGGCCACCCGTCGGGCAATCAGCGCATTGTCCGGATGAATCTCATCCGTGCGATCGATCGACGTTCCACCCGTCGAGAGATTGGCCGTGTCGCAGAGATACACGATGCGGTCTGCGTCGGGAACGCTCTCCGAGGTCAGCCCCGATTTCGCCAGCACACCGAGCACATGATCGTTCAACGTGATCCGGGTCATGACGTTTTCGTGGCCGTCGCCGCGACGGGGGTCGCGGTTCACCTCTTCCACGAGTTCCGCGATGCTCTGCCGACCGTCTCCCACCACGTGGGCGGGAACGCGCTCGGCGACCGCCACCACCTCGCCACTGACCACGAGAATGCGATGATCGCGCCCTTTGAAACAGCTCTCGACGATCACGCGGCGGGAATGTCGCGCCGCTTCCGCGAAGGCTGACGCGACTTCCTCGGGGGTCGAGAGGTCGATGCTGACCCCCCGTCCGTGGTTGCCGTCGAGGGGCTTCACCACAACGGGATAGCCGATCCATTCCGCCGCGCTTACCGCAGCCTCGACGCTGCGCACCACGTCGCCGCGCGGCACGGGCAGGCCCGAATCGGAAAGGAGCGTTTTCGTCAAATCCTTGTCGCTCGCCGCATCCGTGGCGATCGACGAGGTCAAGCTCGTGACGCTGGCGCGGATGCGCTTCTGGTGGCGCCCGGTGCCAAGTTGCACGAGACTCTGGTCGTCAAGGCGCATGACCGGAATGTCCCGGCGTTCGGCCTCGTGAACGAGGGACTGCGTCGTCGGACCCAGTGCTTTGCGACGCTGCACATACCTCAGAGCGTTGAGGGCGGCGTCCAGAGCGAAGCTTTCCTGGAGAGCAGGCTCATCCGCGTCATCGTAGATGCGTCCCAGACCTTGCACGCCCCGCAACGCGGCGGGCAGGAGAGAATCCACGAGCTGGAGCGCCAAGCGACCTGCGAGAAGGCCGGTCTCTTCCTCCTCATAAGCATACATGTCGTTGTACACGCCGGGCTCTCCGCGTACCGAACGGGTTTTGCTGCGCGTGACGCGCGCACCGATCAGCGATTGCAGCTCAATGGCCACATGTTCGGTCACGTGGCCGAGCCATGTGCCCTCCTCAAGGCGCCTGACGAAGCCGCCAGGCTCATGAAAGCTGCAACCGTGCTGATGAAGTCCCGGCAATACGGCGACGAGCCGCTCGGTGAAATCGACAAGGAGGTTCGAGGGGTGGTGCTCAAGCGACCCGAGGTCGAGCTTGATACGGATCATCGGGGTGAGGCTGTAAAGATGCGGCCCGCGATAAACGCCCTTCTCGATCACGCGCATGGGCTTGAGGTCCCGATCCGGTGCCTGCGCCTTCGGGGGATCTTGTTTTTCCTGCAGATGCACGACGTCCGCGGATGTTGCTTTCAGCTGAAACTCCTCGCCCACGCTCGGACTCCTATCGGGGACATGTCGAACGGCCGCGCTGCATGCAACGCGACTTTGCTTTGATTGGATTCTTGGTGATCAAGAGCGTTCAAAAAGAATCTTGGGGCTGCTTAATCCCCAAGCGCTAGTCCTTGTTCCAGGATCCGGCGGAGATTTTTTGATGTTATTTCGTTGAGAAATTAACCTGAGTTATTTCCTGATTGTGCACCGCATGCTTCGGCCTCAAAGCCTGGCTGGGGCTCTGGCCGAATCTCCATCTCAGGTCCGAGAACTACAGCCAGCCTTAACCGGCCCGACAATGCCTTGCTGCTCCGTGAACCATGCAATTTCCCGAAATGGATGCGAGCACGCGCATGCAAGAACGACTTTCATTACAGCCTCGTAACCTGGCTGTAATGCAGAGGGCATTCTGCCGAGCCTACGGTAGTGCCGCTTCCGCTTAGTCCCTTTGCCGGTCTGTCGGCTCACACGAAGGATCAGCCATGACATCTCATCGGAACAATGAGAGCCGGAAAGCCACAACATTGTCTCCCGTGGATTTGAAGCAGATCAAGGATGCAGTCGTGATGCTGCGGGCGTCCCACGCGAAGAGCATTCTGGCCGATCTGGTCGAAGAGAAGATCCGGGCCCTCGAAAACGATTCCGCGATGCCGCGCTCGGGCCCTGTCTCCACGCCTGTCAGGCGGATCTTCTAAGGCAGGCAATACAGGACAGGAAAGACACTTCAGGGGCTTGCGATCATCCATGGATGAGGCGGCAGACCGGTGCCCGTGAGGGCAACGCCGAAAACCTCCGTCAGGCACGCGGGCGTCAGCACGGCATGGGGCTTCCCATGCGTAACGAGGCGACCGTTTTGAAGAAGAACGACCTCATCGGCGATCCCGGCGGCGAGCTGAAGATCGTGCAGCACCGCAACGACGGTCAGGCCTTCTCTGGCAAGGTCCTGCGCCTTCGCGAGCACCGCGAGCTGATGCTTCAGATCCAGGCTCGCGATCGGCTCGTCGAGGAACAGCACCTGCCGGGTTTCCACCGTCCGTCCCGCAGCAAGCTGCGCAAGCACGCGGGCGAACTGAACCCGCTGGCGCTCCCCTCCCGAGAGGGTCTGGTAATTGCGGCCGGCAAGATGGGCCACATCGGCATGTTCGAGGGCGGTGCGCGCAAGACGGTGCCGGTCGGCCCGCGACAAACCCCGCCCGAGGCCCTCGACACCGAGGCCGGCGACCTCGAAGGCCGTGAACGGAAAGGTCAGGTCCGACGCTTGCGGCATGACGGCCCGCTTATGGGCCAGCAGCCACGCAGGAATGCTTGCGAGCGTATCGCCGTTCAGGACGACCCGTCCCCGGGTCGGGGCGAGCTCGCCGCATAACATCCGCACCAGGGTCGACTTGCCGGCTCCGTTGGGGCCCAGAACGACCGTAAGGCTGCCTTCTCTTACGGCAAGATCGACGCCGTCGAGCAGGGTGCGCCCGCTTCTCGTGTAGGACAGGTCTCTTGCTTCCAGGATCACGCTCACAGGGCGATCCCTCCCTGACGACGCAGCAGGAGCCAGAGGAAGAAGGGTGCGCCGAGAGTTGCCGTCAGAATACCGATCGGCAGTTCCGCCGGCGCCGCGATCGTGCGCGCAACCGTATCGGCGGCAACGAGAAGCACAGCCCCGAGGAGTGCGGAGGCCGGAAGCAGCATCCGGTGGTCCGGTCCCGCGATGAGCCGGAGCATATGCGGCACCACGATGCCGACAAAGCCGATCATGCCCGCCGCGGCGACCGAGGCTCCGACCGTGATGGCGACGATCAGGATCGCCAGAGCCTTGACCCGCTGCACCGGGACACCGAGATGAAAAGCCTCGGCCTCGCCGAGCGCCAAGGCGTTCAGCCCACGGGCCAGAAACGGCATCGCGACGATGCTCGGCAGGATCAAGGGCAGGATCGCGATGATCTTCGTCCAGGTCGCGCCGCTCAAGGAGCCGAGGGACCAGAACGACAGATCGCGCAATTGCCGGTCGTCGCTGAGATATGAGAAGAGGCCCATGACGGCGCCGGACAATGCGCCGAATGCGACGCCCGCCAGCAGCATGGTGGCGATTGAGGTTCGTCCGCCGCGCGTTGCCACGAGATAAAGGCCGAGCGTCGTCAGCAATCCACCCGCGAAGGCACCGATGGGAAGCGCCCCGAAGGGAAGCGGCCCCATGAGCGGCGCAAGCAGCGCATCGCCGAGGGTGATCGTCGCAGCTGCCGCTACGGCAGCTCCGGCCGAAACCCCAACGAGTCCGGGATCCGCCAGCGGATTCCGGAACAACCCCTGCATGAGGGCACCCGACGAGGCAAGGCCCGCACCCACCAGCATCCCGAGCAGCAGGCGCGGCAATCTCACCTGCAGAACGATGAGCGTTTCACCGCCTCCGGTTCCTGTTTGTCCAACGAACATGTCCGCCAGAATCGAGAAGACCCGCGACGCCGGAACCCCCGTTGCGCCCAAACTCAGGGCCACGAGGCCGACGAGAAGGAGCAGGATCGCCAGACACGCGAATACCAGCCCGGGGCGTTCCCGCAATGAGCGCCGCTCTCCGGCACCGTCGGTCCCCGTTCTCATGGCGCCTGCCGTCATGGCCGGGCGGGTCCGAGCTGGTCCGGATGGAGCGCGCGCATCAGATCGCGCGCGGCGTCCGGTGTGCGGGGTCCGAACCCGAGAAGATAGACGCCGTCCATGACCACCAGACGCCGCTGCGCCGCGGCCGGCGTCGCCGCGAAAGCGGGCAGGCCGAACGGGTTCGGCGCATTGCCGCCGGGTCCGTTCTGCATCATGACGATAGCCTCGGGGGCGGCGGCAATCAGTCCTTCGTCCGAAAGCGGCTTCCATCCGGTCAGGGAGGAGGCGACGTTGGACGCTCCCGCCAAGGACAGCATGGCGTCGGCGGTCGTGCCTTTTCCGCCAACCAGGGGGCGCCCGTTCTGGAGCGACAACACGAACAAGGTTCGGGTCGGCCGCTTGACGCGCGTCCTCTCCTCGGTCAGCCGTTCAAAGCCCTCGTTGATGGATTTCGCCAGAGCCACCCCGCGGTCTTCGGCATCGACCGCTTGTGCGATCACCTCGACCCGCCTGAGAATACCCGCCGGGCTCGGTTCGTCGGGAACGCGGATGATCGGAACGCCCGCCTGCTCAATCAGGCGCAGCGCATCGGGCGGGCCTGCTCCCTCGGCGGCGAGCACCAGGGTTGGGCTTAAGGACAGAACGCCTTCGGCACCGAGCGCCCGAACGTAGCCCACATTGGCCTTCGTCTTCAGGGCGTCCGCCGGATATTGGCTCGTGGAGTCGACCCCCACGATCTGGGCCTCATGCTCGAGGCGATAGAGGATTTCCGTCACGGCGCCGCCGATACTGACGATCCGGCGTGCGGGGGCAGCGCCGGCGCGCGATGCGCCCAGCAGCATCGTCGATGCGAAGAGGAATGTGCGGCGGGAGAGCGTCGTCATCGGATGGAGGCCTTATTTGGTGAGGATCAGTTTACCGTTTGCCGTGACCCGCAGGCGGTATCGCTCGCCCCGGTGAAGCAGCACGACCTCGCGTTCGCTGCCGATCAGGCTCGCGACCTCGATTTCCTTGGCTTCTCGTGTCCTGTCGCCCTTGGGTCGCGACGGCGGGTTCTGCACGGCTCTCTCCAGTTTTGATGCGTTCTAAATTAAGTAACGTTTTAAGACTTTATGTATTCGCAGTTTAGAACAACGTAAAACTACGAACTCACGAGCGTCTATTGACGGCGTTACTTGATTTGGATAACGAATGCAAACCTTCTCAGAGCACGAGAGAAGGCCGATAGCCAGCCAGCGTGAACCTGTTCTCCGCGAGCCAGCCAGTCACCGAGAAAAACATCGTTAAAAGACTGGAATCGTCAGGATGATTACCTTCCTGCGCGAAGGACTTCGCGCGTCCACATCCCATGGGGCTCTTCTTCTTCTCGCGCCGCTGGCCGGTGCGCCTTTGATGGGGGCTGCCCACGCGCAGACCGCTGCCGTGCCGAATGACGGCAACGCGGTGCTTCTCGATACGATCACGGTCACCTCCGGTAAAACCGAGAACAAGGTGATCAACGATCTCGCCGGGTCGAGCGTCGTCACGCGGGAGCAGATCGATCTGTTTCAATCCTCGCGCATCTCGGACGTGCTTCAGGGCGTCCCCGGTGTGACGGTTCTGGAAACCGGGACGGACCCGGGGCAGGCCATCAACATTCGCGGCCTCCAGGATTTCGGCCGCGTGAACGTGCTCGTGGACGGCGCGCGCCAGGATTATCAGGTGAGCGGCCACGGCGCGAACGGCACCTTCTATCTCGATCCCGAACTGATCGGGCAGGTCGACGTGACGCGCGGGCCGGTGTCCAACGTCTACGGCTCGGGCGCGATCGGCGGCGTGGTTTCCTTCCGCACACGGACCATCGACGACATTCTCAATCCCGATGAGAAATACGGCGCAACCCAAAAGTTCGGCTATGGCACGAACGGCGCGGGTATCCTGACGAACAGCATGGTCGGGGCGCGGATCGGAACGGCCGCGGACGTGTTCGGCCAGTTCCTTTATCGCAATACGGGCAATTACCGCGACGGCGACAACAACAAGATCCGGGATTCCGACTCCGAGCTGACCTCGGGGCTGTTCAAGTTCAACCTGTATCCGGCGGATGGGCACACGGTCAGCGGCTCTGCGCTGCTGCAGAACTACGATTTCACCAATAACGGCGACACGGGCGCCGGAACCCGGTTCAAGAACGACGTCACGGCGAACACGTTCACCCTCGGCTATCGCTTCAACCGGCCCGATATACCCTGGCTCGATCTGAGCCTGAAGGCCTACTACACCACCACGGAAGACCGGAAGCGCGTCATCACGCCGACCTCGACCTACGGCGCCCTCGGGGTCCGGCCCGGCGCGCCGCTGAACTACAGCATGGATACGGCCGGGTTCGACTTCAACAACACGGCCCGGTTCGAGACGCATGGTCTCGCGCATGCGCTGACGGTCGGCGTCGACGGCGCGCAGGACATAGGCCGCACGCGCGACCGCGCAGGTGGTTATGGATCCGCTTTCACACCTTCGGGCGATCGCACGCTCATCGGCGCCTTCGTCCAGGACGAGGTGCGCTTCACGCCGTGGCTGCGTGCCATCGGGGCCCTGCGGTTCGACAGCTACGAGCTAAGCAGCGTGCGCACCAGCTCGGACGGTTCGCGTGTCTCGCCGAAGCTCACGATCGGCGTCGAGCCGATCAAAGGGATCGAATTCTACGGGACATACGCGGAAGGCTACCGCGCGCCGTCCATTACGGAAACCCTGATCCAGGGCTCCCATCCGTTCCCGATCTTCAACATCCTGCCGAATCCCAATCTTCGTCCCGAAGTGGCCCACAATCTCGAGGGCGGGGTCAATATCCAATACGACAGCGTCCTGACGGCCGGCGACCGTTTCCGCGCCAAGGCATCGGTCTTCCGCAACGAGATCGACGACTACATCGACACGGTCGCGGTCGGGCCCGTCTACAATGTCCCGGTCGTTCCCGGCATGCCGGCGAGCGTCTGCCGGTTCGTGCCCCGGCTGTGCCTCATCGGCATTCAGGACCAGCAGTACCAGAACATCGCCGAGGCCCGCCTTCAGGGTGCGGAACTGGAAGCCGCCTATGATTGGGGCCAGGGATTCGTCACTGTGGCGGGCACCATCGTGAACGGCAGGAACGAGATCACGAACGCCCCGCTCAACTCGGTGGCGCCCAACCGCTTCAGCACCACGATCGGTTTCCGGTTCCTGGATGACAAGCTCACGGTCGGAACCCGGTTGACCTTCGTGGACGACACCAAACGAACCGTCACCAACCCGGAGAAGGGATACGGTCTCGTCGATCTGTTCGCGTCCTATCGCTACAACGAGAACATCAGCGGCGACGTGACCATCCAGAACGTCTTCGACCGGCAGTACACTCAATATCAGAACAGCAATCCAAGTCCCGGCCTTACGGCCAAATTCGGCCTGACGGTGAAATTTGCCAGCCGCTGAGCCGAGAGACGCCAGAACATCGCGCCTCGGTGCCGAACCGGCGCGCGGTGAAAACACGAGAAAAAAACCGGACAGCGCAGGACATGGGCTTCCGGCATCCCATATCCAGATTTGGAATGCGGCGCCCGCGCCACATCCTCGCCGAGCTTTGACATCCGACAGAAGGAAATCGCCATGTTTATCGCCATGAACCGCTTCAAGGTCCTCAAGGATGCGGCGGACGCTTTTGAGCAGCGCTGGCTCTCGCGGGAAAGCTATCTCCACGAACTCGAAGGCTTTCTGGAATTCCACATGCTGCGTGGTCCGGAGCGCGAGGACCATATCCTCTATTCCTCCCATACGCTGTGGGCATCGAAAGCCAATTTCGAGGCCTGGACACGCTCGGAGCAGTTTCGCTCGTCACATACCCGCGCCAGCACCGGCGACAACAAGCCCATGACCCTCGGCCATCCCGAATTCGAAGGTTTCGAGGTCATTCAAACCATCGGTCCCGCTCTCAAGGCGGCGGAATGACGATGACGGTCGGTTCCGCCGAAGACCTGATCCGGCAGGATCTCGCCGCAAAGCCTGACGGCGTTCTCGAATCCGTCGCGGATGCCCACGGGGTTCCGTTGCAGATCGTGCTGGATTGCCTCCCGGAAGGCGCAGCCGTGCCGGTTCCGGGAACCCTGTTCGAGGAGATCTGGCGAGATCTCACCGGATGGGGCGAAATTACCTTCATCGTGCATACGCGCGACGGCGTCTTCGAATGCAAGGGCCGCGTGCCGCCGGGAACCTTCGGACGCGGGAGCTTCAATATTCATGGCGACAGCCCGATCGGCGGGCATTTGCGTGCGGACCGTTGCCGCTTCATTTATTTCGTCGACAGGCCGTTCTTCGGAAAGCGTTCCTGCTCCGTGCAGTTCGTCAATGAGGATGGGGGCGTCATGTTCAAGATTTTCGTCGGACGCAATGAGGATCGGAGCCTGAAGACAGATCAGTTGGAACGCTTCGAGGCGCTTCGTGCAAAACACGGCGGGCGGTCTTGAAAGCCGGTCGGGATTGAGGGATGAGAGCACCATGACGAAAGACCCGATGCTGCCGGTTGATGACGAGGCTCGCCTGTTGGCGAAGCGGCTGATGCGCACGGCCCGGTCCGGCGCGCTGGCAACGTATGACGGCGCGGCCGGACTACCTTTTGCCAGCCTCGTGCAGGTCGGAACCGATCTTGACGGGTCGCCGCTCATCCTGACATCGGAGCTTTCGGCCCACACCCGCCTGCTCGCCGCCGACCCGCGCTGTTCGGTTCTTTTATCGGCCATCGGCAAGGGCGATCCTCTGGCCCATCCACGCCTGACCCTCCTGGCCGAGGCCGAAAGACTGGAGCGCGATGCCCCCCGGACGCAACACATCCGGCGGCGCTATCTCGCGCAGCACCCCAAGGCCGCGCTTTACGTGGATTTTCCGGATTTCTCGTTCTGGCGGCTCAATCTGACCTGGGGGAGCCTCAACGGCGGCTTCGGCCGGGCTTATCGGCTGGAACGGACCGATCTTCTGGCCGACCTGTCCGCTTTTCCTGATTTCTACGAGGGTGAAGCCGGAGCCGTCGAGCACATGAACACGGACCATCGCGAGGCTGTGGGCCTTTATGCGACGAAACTCCTGGGAGCGCAGGAGGGAGCATGGCGGCTTGTCGGAATCGATCCGGAAGGGCTTCAGCTGGCGCTCGGCGATGAAATCCTTCGCCTCACGTTTCCAAAGGCCCTCGAGAATGTCGGCGACCTACGCCGGATGCTCGTGGACCTGGCGCAACAGGCCCGGGGTACATCGGCGTGAGGTCACTTAAGGAAAAGGGGCGTTCGGTCGAACGCCCCTTCGCCCATCAATAATCGTAATAATAATCTTCCTGGTAATAGCGGCGCGGCGGCTCGTAAGCAGGCCTGCGATAGGCAGGCTGCGTTGCGGCGCTCAGAGCGCCACCGATAATCGCGCCCGTCACGCCCGCGGCGATGGCGGCGTTGTTGGAGCGGCGGTAATAGCGTGGCGCATAGTAGCCCCGCGGAGCGCCGTAGGCATAACCGCCGTGATGTTTGTAATGTCCGTAGGCATGGCCGCGTCCGGGGCGGGCCTCGGCCGATCCGGCGAAAGTCGATGCGGCTATCACCACAGTACTCAACGCAACAAGAAGCGTCTTCATGTCGTGTCTCCTTCGGGTCTCTCGTCTTAAAGAAAGATCATCGCCGCACAACGTTCCCTCATCAGGGAATCATCTTGCCGATTCCGGCCTTTGACTTCGCTTGATGCGGCAACGGAAAACGGCTGCGAAGAGATGCTTCGCAGCCGCTGGAACCAAAAGAGGCAGAGGCCTTAACCCTGGCGCTCGATCACCGTCACGATCTTGCGGGTCTTGGGTTCGACGATCACGATCTGGTCGCGGATGACCACGTAGCGGCATTCGGGCAAGCCATGAAGGATACGCACCACGTCGCTCGGGCAGGTATGAAGCGTAGTGACCGTCGTGGGGACGACGGAGCCGACGCTGACCGTGAAATTCACGTTGTTGAGAGGCTCCACGCGAACGGACCTGAAGGCATGGCTGATTTCCGTGCGCTGCTCCGTGGACACCGAGACGCTGGTTGTCGTGCTGCCTGTCGCGTTCGGAGCATCTCGGGTCTGCGTCGCGGCCGTACCCGACGTCGGGGCGTTGTTCGGCGCGCCGGTGGAAGCGTTGCCTGTCGGGGATGGGGCGCTGGTGTTCGTGCCTGATCCTGTATTGCTGGCCGCGCCGCCGGTTCCCGTTGCGGGATTCGCGGTGCCGCTCGATGTTCCGTCAGAAGGCCTCAAGGTCGTGCCGCTCCCGCCGGATGCGTCGCCGGACATTCCTCCGGAAGCTGCGCCGGGGGAACCGCTGGAAACACCCCCTGAAGTTCCTCCTGTCGTACCGCCCGACGCGCCTCCCGAGCTTCCTCCGCTCGTCTGGGCAATTGCCGCAACGCTCAAGGATAAGACTGCCGCGGCGACCGTTGTGAGAAGGGTGATGCGCATGACTTCGTCTCCCTAACGTGACGCGATAAGGAACGTCAGGTCGTTTTAACGACGATCCAGGGGCCCCGTTCCATTCCCTGGCGGAATAGGCGCGCGCTTCGCCGAGCGGCTTGCCGGGGGCCGGCCAGGAGGTTGCGCGTTGATGCCGCCGGGGGAAAAGGCTAGAGGCTCACGTCCGCCTTTTTTCAAACCGAGATCCTTCATGACCACGCGCTTCCACCGCGGCGATCTGCCCGCCGATTACCGGCCCGGCCCGGCCATTGCGATCGATACCGAGACGCTCGGCCTCAATCCCCATCGGGACCGGCTCTGCGTCGTGCAGATCTCGACCGGCGACGGCAGCGCCGACGTCGTGCAGATTCTGAAGGATGCCCCCGCCCCGAAGAACCTGATCCGCGTCCTGGGCGACGAGAGCGTCCTCAAGATCTTCCATTACGCCCGGTTTGATCTCGCGGTGCTGTTTCATGCCTTCGGGGTGATGCCCCGCCCGGTCTATTGCACCAAGATCGCGTCCCGGCTCGTGCGCACCTATACGGATCGCCACGGCCTGAAGGACCTGTCACGGGAGTTGCTGGGGGTCGAGCTGTCCAAGCAGCAGCAATCGTCCGACTGGGGGGCCGATACGCTGACCCAGGCCCAGCTCGACTATGCGGCTTCGGACGTTCTGCATCTCCACGCCCTCAAGGAGAAGCTCGACGGGATGCTGGAACGGGAAAACCGCCTCGGAATCGCCCATCAGTGCTTCTCGTTCCTGCCCACCCGGGCTCAGCTCGATCTTCTCGGCTGGCCGGAGACGGACATTTTCGCGCATAGTTGACGGGCCCTTAAACTTTTGAGGATATAACCTCATATCCCGTCATAACTTCGCCACGGCCATCGGCCATGGCGCATCGCCTCATTGGCGGAAAGAGGATCTCAGGGGTGGCCGGAGCAAAGGGAATCATGACGGGAAACGGTTCGGCCGCGCGGTCGAGCTCGCGCCTGCGCGATTTTTCCAGGGCCCGCCGCCATTCCCGCTGGGTTCGTTTCGCCAAGATCGCCATCCCGCTCGGGTCCGTCCTGGCGCTGGGAATCGTGGTCCTGCTCGCGTACTTCAACCCCTTTCGCAATATCCAGGGCCTATCGGTCGGTGCGATCGGCGTCAGCGGAACTCAGGTCACCATGCAGAGCCCCAAGCTCACGGGTTTCCGCAACGATAATCGGCCCTATGAAGTGACGGCCAGCGAGGCTGTGCAGGATGTCCGTAAGCCCAATTTCGTCGAACTCAAAGAGCTTCGCGCCCGGATCGTGACCGACGACAAGGGCAGTGCGGCTCGGCTTCAGGCCGCCTTCGGGGTGCTCGACACCCAGAAGGAGCAGATGAACCTCCGCGACAGCGTCCGGGTCCACACGGATGCGGGCCAGCAGGTGGATCTCCGTTCCGCTTTCGTGGATTTCAAGGCCGGCCGGGTTTTGTCCGAGGAGCCCGTCACCGTGACTCTCAGCAACGGCCTCATCGAGGCGACGGGCCTGGAAGTGACGGAGAACGGCAAAAACATGCATTTCAAGGGCCGCGTCCGCACCACGTTCGCTAACGATGCCGCCTCTTCCTCTCCCCCTGCCGCGGGCCAGCCCGAGCTGCCGGCGCAACCGACAAGTCTCCGCCCATGACGATGTTTCACCACATGGCGCTCCTGAGCGCGCTCGCTCTCTCGGCCCCGGCCGCCATTCAGACCGCCGCCGCGCAGCCGTCTCAGCCGGCGGGGAAGGAGCGGGCTGCCGGGTTCGGCAATTTCGGCGCCAGCAAGGAGCCGATCAAGATCGATGCCGACCAGCTCGACGTCTATGACAAGGAAGGCCGCGCGGTCTTTACCGGCAACGTGGTGGCCGTGCAGGGCGACAGCACCATGAACTGCACCCTGATGACGGTGCTGTACGAGCAGAAGCGCGACGGTCAGAACAGCGGTCCCGCAGCGCCGGGCGCCGACGACAGCGCGATCAAGAAGATCGATTGCAAGGGGCCGGTCACCATCGTGTCGAAGACCCAGGTCGCGACGGGCGACAACGCATCCTTCGATCGGGTGGCCAACAAGATCTATCTGATCGGCAACGCAGCCCTCAGCGACGGCCCCAACGTCACACGCGGAGAACGGGTGGTTTACGACCTGAACACGGGCGTTGCCAATGTCGAGACCAAGCCTGGCGGGCGCGTTCGCGCGCTCTTTGTTCCCGGGAGCGGTACCGAGGGCAAGCCCGCTGCCCCGGGAGGAGCCGCCGCCCCGGCCGCCAAGCCCAAGCCGCAGAAGCCGGCGACGAACTGACGTCGCTGGTCTGTCCCGGTTTCATATTTCGTAGCGGTTCATTCCCTTGAAAACCCTTTTCAATCGTTCTCGCGCCCCCTCGTCCAAGGGGCCCTTCATGAGCGTTCCGACGGATCAACATCTGCCGGTTTTCGATCCGCAGGGCGGTCAGGCGACCTTCGGCGGACCGGGCACCCTGGCGGTGAAGGGCCTCCAGAAGAGCTATCGGGGCCGCACCGTCGTGCACGACGCTGCCCTCAACGTCCGCGCCGGTGAGGCGGTGGGCCTGCTTGGTCCCAACGGGGCGGGTAAGACCACGATCTTCTACATGATTACCGGCCTCGTTTCGGCCGACCGGGGTCTCATCAGCCTCGACGGGCACGATGTGACCAACCTGCCCATGTACCGGCGGGCCCGCTTGGGGATCGGTTATCTTCCGCAGGAGGCCTCGATTTTCCGCGGCCTCAACGTGGAGGACAACATTCGGGCCGTGCTCGAGATCGTCGAGCCCAGCCGCAAGGAGCGGGAGCGCAAGCTCGACGCTTTGCTGGACGAGTTCAACATCACGCGGCTGCGCAAGGCTCCTTCGATCGCGCTGTCGGGCGGTGAGCGGCGGCGCTGCGAAATCGCCCGCGCGCTCGCGGGCGAGCCGACCTTCATGCTTCTGGACGAGCCGTTCGCGGGCATCGACCCGATCGCGGTCGGCGACATTCAGAACCTCGTGCGCCATCTGACCCGCCGCGGCATCGGCGTGCTGATCACCGACCACAACGTCCGCGAGACTCTCGGGCTGATCGACCGGGCCTATATCATCCATTCCGGACGCGTGCTGACGGAAGGCCACCCCGATGCGATCGTGGCCAACGAGGATGTCCGTCGCCTCTATCTGGGTGAGGATTTCCGTCTCTGATGCTGCGGCTTCGCCTTTGACGGGGCCGGAATGGCGCGATAGATCTTGAAGCCGCATGAGCAATCATACGGCCGCGCTTCCGGGATGAGGTCATGACGTCAACGCAACGGTTGGAACTGCGTCAGGGGCAATCCCTGACCCTGACCCCGCAGTTGCTTCAGTCGATCAAGCTCCTGCAGCTGTCCCATCTTGAGCTGTGCGCCTTCGTGGAAGCGGAGCTTGAGCGAAATCCTCTGCTCCAGACGATCGAGGCCGACTCGGCCGCTCACCCCCTGCCGCTTTCGCCAGCCGCCCGGAAGACCCGGGAAGCGTCCCTCGTCGGACGGATCTTTCCCTCTCTCCCGGCCAGCCGTCGCCAGGCCGCCATGGCGAAGGGAGCCGGCCTTTCCGGGGGCTCGTCGGCGCCGAGCGAGCACGCTTCCGAAGGGGAGGGCGGTTCGGCCCAGCATGTGAGCCTCGCGCAGCATCTCGAAGCGCAGCTCGATCTCGCGACCACGGACCCGCTTCTGCGCCTGGTCGGCCGGGATCTCATCCATAGCCTCGACGAGGCAGGTTATCTCCGGGACGAGGTTGGCGAGATCGCGGATCGCCTCGGCCGCACGCCGGTCGAGGTGGAAGCCGCCCTCGCCGTCGTCCAGAGCCTCGATCCGACCGGGGTCGGAGCACGCGATCTCGTGGAGTGCCTTTCGCTGCAGCTGCGCGAGCGCGGCCTTCTCGACGATCCGATGCAACGTCTGCTGACCCGTCTCGATCTGGCGGCGAAACGCGACCTTGCCGGACTGGAGCGCCTTTGCGGCCTGGGGGAGGAGCAGGTCAAGGATCTGCTGGGGCGGCTTCGCCGCCTCGATCCGAAACCGGGCTTGGCCTTTTCATCCGCGGCGATCGACCTTTTGGTGCCGGATGTCCTCGTGCGTCAGGATCCCGCCGGCGGCTTCCTGGTTGAGTTGAACCCTGAAACGCTCCCGAGGGTCCTGCTCGACAGATCCTATTACGCCCGGGTGGTCCCGTCCGCTCGCAGCGAAACCGATAAAGCCTTCCTGACCGATTGCCTGCAGACCGCTCACTGGCTGACCCGCAGCCTCGACCAGCGGGCCACGACGATCCTCAAGGTCGCAACGGCGATCGTGCGGCACCAGGAGGCTTTTTTCCGGCAGGGCATCCCCGGCCTGCGACCCTTGACGTTACGGGACGTCGCGGAGGAGACGGGTCTGCACGAATCAACCATCTCCCGGGTCACCGCCAACAAGGCTTTCGGGACGATTCGCGGGACGCTTCCCATGAAATTCTTCTTCGGAAGCGCGCTCCAGGGAGAGGCGGGCGCAGAGCATGCGGCCCGTTCCGTCCAGCACCGGATCCGCCAGCTCGTGATGGCGGAAGATCCCGAAAAAGTGCTGTCGGACGATGCAATTGCCCAAAAATTGAAGGCGGATGGCATCTCTATCGCCAGACGGACCGTGGCCAAGTATCGGGAAGCTTTGCGCATTCCGTCCTCGACCGAGCGCCGCGCACGGGGGAGGCATCGTCATGCGTCCTAATGAGCGCCGTCAAGTCTTGTATTGAGCGCAGGAAGCGTCATCATCCGTCTGTCGCCCATCAGAACGCGGCGTGCCGCAGAACAACGAGGGATGAAATGATGCTACGGGTATCCGGTAAGAATCTCGATATCGGAGAGGCTTTGAGATCCCAGGTTCAAGCCCGGATGGCGACGGCGCTGACCAAGTATTTCGACGGAGACTACAAGGGACATGTCACCGTCACCCGGGACGGCGGCGGCTTTCGGACAGATTGCGTGCTCCATCTGCCCACCGGCATGACCCTGGAAGCCTCCGGCGCTGCCGTCGACGCCTATGCGAGCTTCGATCAGACCGCCGAGCGAATCGAGAAGCGCCTGCGCCGCTACAAGCAGCGGCTCAAGGAGCACCCGGTGACCCGCAACGGGCGCGATACGGCCGTCGAGGCCCCTTACGCGGTGTTCGAGCCGCCGACCGACGAAACCGTCCAGGAAGAGGCATACCACCCCGTGGTCATTGCGGAGACCACGAAGCCGTTGCATCGTTTCTCCGTCAGCGATGCCGTCATGCAGCTCGACCTGACGGGAGTCCCAGCACTTGTCTTCATCCATGCTAGCACCGGCCGCGTGAACGTCGTATACCGCCGCAGCGACGGGGCGATCGGCTGGGTCGATCCGCCGCTAGGCCAATCTTAAGGTCGCCTTCCATTTTGGCCCGAGATTTGCTTGGAAGGGCGCGAGGCCGTGTCGGCTTCACAACGGATGTAGCTTGATCGATGCCTTTGCTGGATTTTCTTGATCCCCAGGCTGTTCTGCCTGCCCTGCGCGTCAGCGGCAAGAAGCAGGCCCTGCAGGAGATCTCCGCTCACGCGGCCAAGCTGGTCGGCCTGAGCGAGAACACCATCTATGAGGCCCTGCTGCAGCGGGAGCGCCTGGGCTCCACAGGCATCGGCGAGGGAATCGCCATTCCTCACGGCAAGTTGGCGGGCCTTGACCGGATCTTCGGCCTGATGGCCCGGCTCGACAAACCGATCGACTTCGAGGCTCTCGATGGCCAGCAGGTCGATGTGCTGTTCCTGCTGCTCGCTCCCGAGGGCGCCGGCGCAGACCATCTCAAGGCCCTCGCCCGGGTCGCCCGCGTCCTGCGCGAGCCCGGTCTGGTGGAGCGGATTCGCGCCACCCGCGACGCGAGCGCCCTTTATGCGATCATGACCGAGCTGCCGAAGGCGGCCTGAGGGATTTCGCGCAGGGACGGAGCCCCTTGTGCCTCCGCTCCGCTACGGGCCGCCCCCAGGATCGGCGATGCGGCCTTACGGTTTCGGCGCGATCTCCCACACCATCTGAATGGTGGACGTGTAGCGCAGGGTGTTGGGCGGCACGATCGGGATTTCCTCGGCCTGGACGTCCGCTTTCATCGCCCGCATGCGCAGGCCCCCCTGCGGGGCCTCGTAGGGCTGTGCCGAGCCGTCACGGATCTCAAGGATCCGGCCGAGCGTCACGCCGGCCGCCTGAGCATAGAGCTCGGCTTGCCGTTTGGCGTCCCGGACAGCCGCCCGGCGAGCCTCGTCGCCCCCCTCTTCCTGCTTGTCGAGGCCGAAGATCACCGACTGGAAGAGCATGTTGGGGCTGGCCAGGATCTCACCGGCAAGGCGGCCGACACCTTCCAGATCCCGGGTGGTGATCCGCAGGCGGTGGTTGGCGGTGAACTTCGGAGTCTTGATCTCCTTGCCGAGGTTGTCGACCCGGGCCGGCGTCTGGAACACCTGGAAATTCTCGGTCCGGATATCCTCTTTCTTGATCCCGAGGCTTTGGAGCCGGGACAGAACCTCGTCGGAGGAGACGCGATTCGCCTCGACCACCTTGCCGACCGTGTCGCCCTGCGTCTCCACGGCGACGACCAGCCGGGCGAAGTCAGGCTTCAATTGCGCCTCGCCGGTCCCCAGGACGCTGACGGTGGCGGTGGGCGGATGTGTCGAGTCCTCTGCAAGGGCAGGGGTCGCGGCGAGGAACGTGGCGACGATCGCCAGGGTGGCAAGGCGCATGATCAGGGCACTCCGTCATGAAAAATGCTCCGCCTTGAGGGCGGAGCACCAAAGCTGGCCGGCAGAATGGCGGCGCCATTCTGAGCGGCGGATTAACGCCCGGTCTTCACGCGGGTCCACAGACGGGTGACGGTCCGCTGGGAGCGCTCGTCATAGGCGGTGTTGGTGAACAGCCGCTTGAACGTCGCCTCGTCCGGATAAATGCCCGGATCGTTGAGAATCTCGGGCTTCACGAAGCTCTTCGCGGCGAGATTGCCGGACGCATAGGACACGAAATTGGTGTTCATGGCCGCGATTTCGGGTTTGAGCATGAAATTGATGAATTCATGCGCCTCGGCCACGTTCTTGGCATCCGCGGGCACCGCGAAGTTGTCGAACCACATGAGAGCGCCCTCGCGGGGAATCACATAGGCCACCTCGACGCCGTTCTTGGCTTCCTCGGCGCGCTTCCTCGCCTGGATCATGTCGCCGGAATAGCCCACCGCGACGCAGATATCGCCGTTGGCAAGAGCGTTGATGTATTCCGAGGAATGGAATTTCTGGATGTTCCCGCGGACGCGGAACAGGGCATCGCCCGCCTTCGTCAGATCCTCGTTGCGCTTGGAATCGGGGTTCAGGCCGAGATAGGCGAGCACGCCCGGAAACAGGTCCTCGGGGCTGTCCAGCATGTAGATGCCGCACGCCTTGAGCTTGGAGGCGATGTCCGGCTTCATCACCAGGTCCCAGGTGTTGAGCGGCATGTCGTTGCCGAGAATCTCACGCACCTTCTTCACGTTGATGCCGAGCCCCGTCGTGCCCCACATGTAGTTGACGGCGAATTGGTTGCCTGGGTCGAACACGGCGAGACGCTGGGTGATGTCCGGCCATTGATGGGACAGGTTCGGAAGCTTCGCCTTGTCGAGCTTCTGGAAGATCTTGGCGCCGATCAGCCGCTGCAGGAACGGGCCGGACGGGACGACGATGTCGTAACCGGACTTGCCCGCGAGCAGCTTGGTCTCGACGATCTCGTTGTTGTCGTAGGTGTCGTAGACGACCTTGATGCCGGTCGTCTTCGTGAACTCGTCCAAAGCCTTCGGGTCGATATAGTCGGACCAGTTGTAGACGTTGACGACGCGCTCCTGAGCGGCCGCCGCGGTCGCGAGGCCGAGGGCCATGACCAGCGAAACGAAAAGACGGATCATCGAGGGTGGGACTCCTTGTGGTTGAGCCGCGAAACAGGATCGCGGATCGGGGATCGCAGGCTATGAGGTTCCGGCGGCGGACACAACGCCGGAAAAAGGCAATGTTCTTCGTTCTTTAGGCGGCCTTGCGGGCTGCTTCGGCCAGGCGCTCCAGGCCGGCATCGAGGGTCGCATCCTTCTTGGCGAAACAGAACCGCACCACGTTCCTCACGGCGCCCTGCGCATAGAATGCCGAGACCGGAATCGCCGCAACCCCATGCTCCGTGACGAGACGGCGGCAGAAGGCGACGTCGTCCGTCTCGCCCAAGGGCGCGATGTCAATGTTGAGAAAATACGTCCCCTGGCTCGGAATGACGTCGAACCCGAGGGTGTTCAGGCCCGCTGCGAAACGGTCGCGGCTGCGGGCGAAGTCCCGGCGCATGGTTTCGAAATAGCCGTCCTCCTTGGCAAGTCCGTACGCCACCGCGACCTGGAGGTTGGGCGGCGTCGTGAACGTGAGGAATTGATGGGATTTGGCCAGGACCTTGAGGATGTGCGGCGCGGCGCACACGAAGCCGACCTTCCAGCCCGTGAGGCTGAAGATCTTGCCCGCCGAGCCGATCTTCACCGCCCGGTCCCGCATGCCGTCGAGGCCCAGCACCGGCTGATGCCGGCGACCGTCGAAGACCACGTGCTCCCAGACCTCGTCGGAAATCACGATCGCGTCGTGACGGCGGCAAAATTCGGCCAGGAGAGCCAGGTCCTCGGCCGAGAAGATCGTCGCCGTGGGGTTGAGGGGATTGTTGAACACCACCGCCTTGGTCTTGGGCGAAAACGCCTTCGCCAGCGCTTCCTCGGTCAGGCGGAAGTGGGGCGGCTGCAAGGTGACGAACCGGGGAATTCCGCCGGCGAGGCGCACGAGCGGCAGGTAGGCGTCGTACATGGGCTCGAACAGCACCACTTCGTCGCCCGGCTCGACGAGCCCCAGGATCGCGCCGGCCAGGGCTTCCGTTGCGCCGGAGGTGACCATGACCTCGGTGTTCGGGTCGAGATCGAGACCTTGCCAGTGCTTGTAATGGGCCGCGATGGCGCTGCGCAGCTCGGGAAGGCCCATCATCGACGGGTATTGGTTATAGCCGTTCAGGACGGCATCCGCTGCCTTGCTGCGCACGTCCTCCGGTCCCGGATCGTCCGGAAATCCCTGCCCCAGATTGATGGCGCCCGTCTCCCGCGCCAGGCTCGACATCACCTCGAACACGGTTGTGGGGAGATTGGCGAAGATCGGGTTCATACGGCGCTCTCATTCATGGTGACGCAAGGTGGTGTCCGTTCGTAGCATGGACTGGGACGGTGTCGAAGCGGGTTTAGGCTCATGATTCGTGGCGACCGCGCGAGGCGGGAATCGCGGGTGGGCGCAATGAACGGATGACACTGCCCTTCGCTGTTGCTATCGCCACGGGGCGTAACGAAACAGCCGCCATGCCCTCGTCCCGGACGTTGCTCGTCCTCACCCTCCTTGTCGTCGCCGCGATTCTCGGGATCGCCTCGCTGGCCATCGGCCCGGCGCCGATCTCGCCTGTCATGGCCATGAAGGCGCTCGTCTCGGACCAGGGCAGCGCCAGCATCGTGGTGCGCGACATCCGCCTGCCGCGAACCTTGCTGAGCCTCCTGATCGGCTGGATCTTCGGGCTCATCGGAGCGGGCCTGCAGGGCCTCCTGCGCAACCCCCTGGCCGACACCGCGGTCTTCGGCGCCCCCCAGGCGGCGGCCCTCGGGGCCGTGATCGTCCTGTATTTCGGCCTTGCGGGTGCGTTGTCCTGGGCGTTGCCGATCGCGGCGATCCTCGGAGCGCTCGTGTCGATCGGCCTCGTCGTGACCGTGGCCGGCCGGAGCGCCACGGTGGTGGTGCTGGTCCTGGCGGGGCTGGCGGTCGGCAGCCTGGCCGGCGCCGGCACCTCCCTCGCCATCAGCCTCTCGCCCAATCCTTTCGCCGTCACGGAAATCGTCTTCTGGCTCCTCGGCTCGTTCGAGGATCGCTCCATGGCCCATGTGGGGCTCGCCGCGCCGTTCGTGCTGATCGCAACCCTCGCGATCCTGGCGGCCGCCCCTGGATTGCGGGCCCTGGCCCTGGGCGAGGAGACCGCGAAAAGCCTCGGCATCGACGTTGCCCGGCTGCGCCTCCTCATCGTCGGCGGAGCGGCGATCGGCACCGGTGCCTCGGTGGCGGTCGCGGGCTCCATCGGGTTCGTCGGCCTCGTGGCGCCTCATCTGATTCGGCCTTTCGTGGGCTACGATCCTGCCCGGACGCTCGTCCCGGCAGGCCTTGCGGGCGCCGTCCTGCTTCTCGCGGCCGATTGCGCCGTGCGCCTCATCCCGTCGAACGTCGAGGTGAAAATCGGCGTCCTGACGGCGATCCTGGGCGTGCCGTTCTTTCTGTGGGTCATCGCTCGCCGGAAAGCCGAACTCTCGGAGACGCCCGCATGAGCGCCCTCGCCGCCCGCTCCCTGTCGGTTCGGCTCGGGCGCAACCAGGCCCTCTCCGGCATCGACCTGACGCTCCCGCCCGGCCGGCTGACGGTTGTCGTCGGACCGAACGGGGCCGGGAAATCGACGCTCTTGCGGACTCTCGCCGGGCTCATGGCGCCTTCGGAAGGCAGCGCCACCCTCGGCGGCGTGTCGATCTGGACGATGCGCGCCGCCGAACGGGCGCGAACCATCGCCTATCTGCCGCAGGGCGGGCAGGTGGCTTGGCCCTTGTCGGTGGCAAGCGTCGTGGCCCTTGGGCGCCTTCCCCATGGCGAGGCCCCGGACGCCCTTCCGCCCGACGGCCGCGAGGCGGTGGCGGCGGCCATCGCGGCGGTCGGTCTCCAGGGATATGAGGACCGGCCCGCAACGGAATTGTCGGGGGGCGAGCGTGCCAGGGCGCTCCTCGCACGGGCCTTGGCCACCAGGGCGCCCGTGCTGCTGGTGGACGAGCCGATCGCCGCCCTCGACCCCCGGCACGAACTCGTGGTGCTGGAGGTACTCAAGGCCCATGCCCGGGCGGGCGCCCTGGTGGTCGCCATCATGCACAACCTGACCCTCGCGGCCCGCTTCGCCGACGAGATCGTGCTCCTCGACCGCGGCCGTCTGCAGGCGCACGACACGCCATCGGCCGTGCTGACGGAAGAGCGCCTGGCCCGAAGTTTCGGGATCGCGGCCCATATCGCCCATGAGACCGGTGGGTTCGTGGTCGTGGCCGACCGGCCTCTGCCGCAGACCTGAGGGTTCTTCCGCCGGAGCCGAACGGTCGGAGAAACAGCCTTACATTGACAAAGCCCCGGCCCCGGCGGATACCGCCTTGCTCCACGTGACAAGAGCCCATGACCAGGCAGGATTTCAAGAAAGTACTTATTGTCGTGCATGATCTCGTGATGACGGCGATCGCCGTTCTCGCGACGTTTTTCGTGCGCTTCGACGGCATTCTTCTCGACGAGCGCTTGCGCCTGCTGCCTGTCTTCCTGCCACCCTTCGTGGCCTTCGCGGGTGTCGTATACTGGTTCTTCCAGCTCTACCGGTCCAAGTGGCGCTTCGCGTCCCTGCCCGATCTGTTCAACATCTTCCGGGCCACGACCGTCCTGGCCCTGACGCTCCTCGTCATCGATTACGTGCTGGTGTCGCCGCAGCTGCTCGGCGCCTTCTTCTTCGGCAAGATCACCATCGCCCTCTACTGGCTGATCCAGATGTTCCTGCTGGGCGGTCCGCGCCTCGCCTTCCGGTATGTGAAGTACGCGCGCTCCCGCAACACCATCGAGCGCGACGCCAACACGCCGACCCTGCTGCTCGGCCGCGGCAGCGACACGGAAGTGGTGCTGCGGGCGATCGAGTCCGGCGCGGTCAAGCGGCTGCAGCCGAAAGGCGTCCTGTCCTATCGGTCGGATGAGCTCGGCCAGTCGATCCGCGGCGTTCCGGTTCTCGGCACCTTTGCCGATCTGGATCAGGTGATTCAGGACTTCCAGGAGCGCGGCGTTCCGATCCGCCGCCTCGTCGCCACCCCGAGCGCCTTGGCGCCGGAAGCCCATCCGGACATGCTTCTCGCCCGCGCCCGCCGCCTCGGTCTGCCCCTGGTGCGCGTCACCAGCCTGGGCGAGGGCATGCGCGATGCGGAACTGGCGCCCCTCGAGATCGAGGATCTGCTCCTGCGTCCCACGGTTCAGATCGACCGGGGACGCCTGGAGAATTTCATTCGCGGCAAGCGCGTGCTGGTGACGGGAGGCGGCGGCTCCATCGGATCCGAGATCTGCACCCGCGTCGTCGCTTTTGGGGCCAGCCACCTGCTCATCGTCGAGAGTTCCGAGCCGTCCCTGCACAACATCCTGGAAAACCCCACGCTCCTGTCCAGCGACACGGACGTGGACGGTGTCCTGGCGGATGTGCGCGACCGCGAGCGTATTCGCGAGATCATGGCCGGCTTCCGCCCGGATGTGGTTTTCCACGCCGCCGCCCTCAAGCATGTTCCGTATCTCGAGCGGAACTGGACCGAGGGGATCAAGACAAACGTGTTCGGCTCCGTGAACGTCGCGGATGCGGCGGTGGAGGTCGAGGCCAGCGCCATCGTGATCATTTCCACCGACAAGGCCATCGATCCCGTGTCGATGCTCGGCGCCACCAAGCGCATCGCCGAAATGTACGGGCAGGCCCTGGACGCCGAATTCATGGACCGGAACCGGGCGACCCGCCTCATCGCCGTGCGTTTCGGAAACGTGCTCGGCTCCGTCGGGTCCGTGGTGCCGAAGTTCAAGGCTCAGATTGCCCGCGGCGGTCCGGTGACCGTGACCCACCCAGACATGGTGCGATACTTTATGACCACCCGCGAGGCCGCGGACCTGGTGCTCACCTCCGCGTCCCATGCGGATGCGGAAGGACGGCGGCTGACGGAAGGCGCCAGGAGCGACGATCGCACGTCGATCTACGTGCTGAAGATGGGTCAGCCGGTTCGGATATACGAGCTGGCGGAACGGATGATCCGCCTCGCGGGCTACGAGCCCGGCGAGGAGATCGAAATCTCGGTGACCGGCACCCGGCCGGGCGAGCGCCTGCACGAGATCCTCTTCGCCCGGGAGGAGCCCCGCGCCGAGATCGGCGTTGACGGCGTCATGGCGGCGCGGCCGATCTTCGCCGACCGCGAACGGGTCCAGGTCTGGCTCGAACGACTGGCAAAGGCCGTGAAGGCCGGAGACCGGGCGGCCGCCGAGGAGGTGTTTGAAGAGGCGATTCCGGAATTCACCCGGCGGACGAAGACGCCTGAGCTGCCAGCCGCGCCAGCCCGTCTCGCGTCGCAATAACCGGTTCCCAGCCGATCTGTCTCAAGGCGGCCGGACTGGCCACGAGGGAGCCGGCCAGCCGTTCATAGGCCTCGTGACGTCCGGCCAGTGACGCGGCGGCTTTCAGGAGCATGGCCGGAACCGGAATGAGACCCGGCCCGCGATTGAGCCCGGCCCGCAAGGCCGTGACGATGTCCGGGACGGATACGGGCTCCGGGTCCGCCACGATGAACGGCCGCCGCAACGTGCCCTCGACCTTGAGAATCGCGTCCACCGCCGCCGTCAGGTTGTCGAGGGACAGAAGAGAGCGCCGGGCCCGCAAGCCGCCGAGCGGCAAGGGCCAGGGCGACTGGGCCAGGGACAGGAGCGCCGCCATGTTGCCCTTCACGCCCGGACCATAGACCAGGACCGGCCGCAGGGCCGCCCAATCGATTCCGAGATCCGCAAGGCCCCGTTCGGCCTCGAGCTTCGAGCGCCCGTAGGGGTCTGTCGGCTCCGGCGGGAGATCCTCCGTCAGCACGCCCGCCGCCACGGGTCCGCTTTGGGCCCGGATGGAGGACAGGAAAACGAAGCGCTTCACGCCGGCCCGCTCGGCGGCCTGGGCCAGCCTGATCGTTCCTTGCGTGTTGATGGCGCGATAATCGTCCTCCGGCAGGCCCGACATGGCATGGGCGAGGCCTGCGGAGTGGATTACGGCGTCCACATCGCGCAGAGCCGCCGCCATGTTGAAGGGCTGCGCAATGTCGCCGATCACGGCGCTCGCGGCGCCGGCCGGGACGTCGGCGGGACGGCGGAGAAGGACGCGGACCCGATAGCCGCGCTTCGGCAGCTCCGTGAGCAGATGGCGGCCGATAAAGCCGGTCGCGCCGGTCAGGGCGATCAGCGGGGTATTCATCGGGCAAACTCCGGACGCGGACGGGAAAAGTGCCTGAGCATCAGGCCGACCAGGATCAGCCCTGCGGCCAGGGCCGGAAGCTGAACCGCCGGTGCGGGCCAGACAAGGGTTATGGCGGCCAGTCCCGCGAGGACAAGGTTCAGACAGAACACATGCGCGCTCACGGCCAGGGCCGAGAACCCGTTGTCGGTGGCCTTCTGGTAGAAATGGCTGCGATGGGCCTCCCACACCTTCTCTCCGCGGGCAAGCCGCCGCAGGAGCGTGATGGTGGCGTCCATCAGGTAGTAGAGCGGCAGCAGGAGGCCGGCCGCGAACGCGCCGTTCCGCGCGAGCATCAGGAGCAGCCATCCCACCATGAGGCCGATGGGCAGCGAGCCGACATCGCCCAGGAAGAGCCGGGCCACGGGCTTGTTGAAGACGGCAAAGCCGAGCAGCGCTCCGCAAAGGGCGCTCGCGAGCAGCGGGCCGGAACCCAGGGTGAAAATCGCGAACGGCCCGTCGACATGGAGACCCAGGAAGGTCAGGAACGCCGTGATCGGGACCATCTCGGCGACGGTGATCCAGTCGAGCCCGTCCATGAAGTTGACGAGGTTCACGAACCAGACACCGCCGACGATCAGGATCGTGGTTTCAAGCCAGAACGGCACGATGTCCGGCAAAAGCCGGACCTTCGCGGCCATAACAACCAGGAAGACCGCGAGGAACTGCAGGATCAGCCTCGGAACCGCCGGAAGGGGACGAATATCGTCGCAGGCTCCGACCAGGGCCAGCAGGGTCGCGGCTCCCAGCACCACGACCACCGGGTCCCGGCTCAGATGGAATGACAGCAGCCCGCGCAGACCCATGTCGGCGCAGGCGCATTCGGGAGCCCAGGGGGAGAATACGGCGCCGGCGATCACCACGATCAGCACCGCAGCCATGATGGCGATGCCCCCGCCCTGCGGGGTCGGCGTCTTGTGGCTGGAGCGCGCGTTGGGGCGCGCCAGGGCATAGCGAACGAGCAGCGGCCTCAGCACAAGGATCAGGATCACCGTCAGCAGGGCCGCCGCCGGAATGCCCAGGAGGGAGTGATCAGCCAGCATGATAGTCCCTGTACCAGGCCACGAACCGGCGAACGCCCTCCTCCAGGGAGGTCGCGGGCGCAAAGCCCACGTCGCGGCGCAGATCAGAGACATCGGCACGGGTTTCCAGCACGTCTCCCGGGGGCAGGGGCTTGTCGACCCGGATCGCTTTCCGGCCGAGAGCATCCTCGATCAGCGCAATCAGCCGATTCACCTCTTCCGGATGGTCGTTGCCGATGTTGTAGACCCGGTGCGGCGCGCTGCTGGTGGCCGGATCGGGGTCGATCGCGTTCCAGGAAGGATCGCCGCTCGCCCGGCGGTCGACGAGGCGCACGATGCCTTCCACGATATCGTCCACGTAGGTGAAGTCGCGCCAGACCTTTCCGGCATTCGCCACCTGGATTTCCCGGCCCTCCGCGATGGCGCGGGTGAAGGTGTAGACCGCCATGTCAGGACGCCCCCAGGGGCCGTAGACCGTGAAGAAGCGCAGGCCCGTGGCCGGCAGGCCGAAGAGGTGGGCATAGGAATGCGCCAGCATCTCGTTGGCCCGTTTCGTGGCGGCATAGACGCTGATCGGGTGGTCCGCCATGTCGTGCTCGGAAAAGGGCAGCTTGCGATTGGCGCCGTAGACCGAACTCGACGAGGCATAGACCAGGTGCTGGACGCCCGCGTGCCGGCAAGCCTCCAGCATGTTCACGAAGGCGACAAGGTTCGATCTCGCATAGGGCGTCACGTCGACGAAGCGGACGCCGGGCTGGGCCGCCAGATGGATGACCCGTTCAAAGCGGTGGCGTCGGAAAAGGTCCTGCGTGGCGCCCTGATCGGCAAGGTCGACCCGTTCCGGCACGAAGGCGTTGTGCGGCGTGAGCTTGGCGAAACGCGCTTCCTTCAGGCTCACGTCGTAATAGGGCGTGAAACTATCCACGCCGACGACCTGGTGGCCGTCCCTCAGAAGCCTTTCGGCCACGTGAAAGCCGATGAAGCCGGCAGCGCCGGTCACGAGAATGGGTGCTGACATCGAGGATTAAGGCCCGCTGTGTGGTCGATCCGCGTTGCTGGAGAGAAAGGGGGGCCCGTTCTCTCCTGCTCTAAACGGCCGGCACCTTAGCGGCGTTTGCTTCTTTCGCAACCGTCTCGCCGGTCGCGGGGGCGAAAGAAACGGTCTGGCGCTCGCGCGCCACGAAGGAGGACGGCATCACCTTCTGCATGTCGGCCTCGGCCGCCTTCAGGAAGGCGTCGTCATGCCCGGGATAGAGGTGGAAGATCGCCAGGGTCTTCACGTGGGCGGCCTGCGCCAGCTCCACCCCCTTCTGCCAGGTGGAATGGCCCCAGCCCCTGCAATGGGGATATTCCACGTCGGAGAACATCCCGTCGTAGATCAGCAGGTCGGTGTCCCGGATGAACGCGGCAAGGTCCGGGTCGGGCCACGGGTCGCTGTGCTCGAGATCGCTGATGTAGCAGACGCTGCGTCCGGCATGTTCGAACCGATATCCGGTGGCGCCGCCGGGGTGATTGAGCCGATGGGTGGCGACGGTGGTGCCGTCCGCAAAGGCGAGGGTTTCGCCGGCCTTGAAGCCGTGGTGCTCGAAATTCGCCGGAAGCTGGTCGAGGCGGACCGGGAACAGCGGGGGCGCATAAAGGCGCTCCAGGGCCGCCTGCGCGCTTTCTCCGTCGAGATTGCCGCAATAGGTCCTGATTGTCCGATCGCTGCTCAAAAGGACCGGTTTGAAGAAGGGCATCCCGCAGATATGGTCGAGATGCAGATGGCTGAAGAGAAGGTCGATCTCGTTCGGAGCGTTGGCGCCGAGTTCGGCCCCGAGGGCCGCGATGCCGCTTCCCGCATCGACCACGAAAAGGCGATCGCCGCACCGGATCTCCACGCAGGCGGTGTGAGAGCCGAACTCCACGAAATTGGGACCTGACGCGCAGGTCGAGCCCCGAGTCCCCCAGAAACGAATCCGGAGCGGTTCGGAGGATGCGGCACGCCTGACCATGTCAAGACAATCGCTGATCTGGAACACGGCGCATGTGCGCTAACGCACATGATCGAGCAGATCGGGGGGTGGTCGCCAACTTGCTCATGCGGTCAAAGCCTCCGGCTGCTGCGTACGCGTATCTTCCACGGGTTCGCCCCTTTCGAAACGGATAACCGAATCGAAGGGCGGATGATCCATCGCGGGGGTAATTTCCGGCGTGACCAGAATGAGGCCCCGGCCGATCATGGCCCGGCGCAGGTCCGCCACGAGCCGGTCGGCCGCAGGGCCGGGCAGGCCGTCGAGGGCGCGCTGGACGACGAGGATATCCGGCCGGCGGACCAGGCATCTTACCACGTCGATGGCGGCGATCTCGCTCAAGGTCAGGTCGGACCCCTGCACGTCGATGGGCATGGTGAGGCCGATGCGGGAGATGTCGCCGTCCAGCCCCCGGTCCGTCAGGACCCGGCGGATGACTCTCTGCACCGATTCCGCGGCGCCGGCCTGATCGGCGGCGATCCTGCCGAAGAGAAGGTTGTCCTGGACGCTGGCCGCGGTGCACAGGCGGCTCTCGTCGTAGAATTCGATGGCGGGCTGAAGGCTGACCGGCAGCATGCGGGTGAAATCCGCCCGCGCGGCGACGATCCGCGCTTCCATGCCGGAATCGAGCAATCCGAGGCGATGGCGGCTCTCGTTGTACAAAAGCGCAAGGCCGATCAGCCTTTCCTGGTCGCGTCCGGTTTGAATCCCGCGTCGGTTTTCCTTCCGCCGCTCCACCAGGTCCTCGAAATAGGTGCGGTCCGAGGCCGAGAAGAACGAGAACCGCTCGAACAGGGGGTGCCCGTCCGGAATATCGGCGAAGATCTCGATCATGCTCGTCGCGATGGACAAACCGATGCGCGCGAGCGGCTTCGTCAGGTCCTCGGCCTCCAGGATGGCCCGCACGAAGGGATGACCCGCGAGACGGTCCTCCCGGAACGTGTCGCCGATCGCCTTGCCGAACAGGAGGTTCTCGCCGATGGTCGCATACCGGTTGTAGCGCTCGGCGTTGAACGGATCGACGAACCGGTCGAGCCCTTCCTGGGCCAGGGCTTTTCGCACGTCCCGCCTGGTTTCGACGAGTGCCGCCGCGGTCTGCGGCTCGTGCTTCGGATCGACGGTTCCCGAAAGCCCCCTGGCGTGGATCAGGCGATCGAGGCCGGCGGTCACGATGGCGTCGGAAAGGCGTCTGTCGAGTTCGGCCGCGGGCGCGGTCGCCCCATAGATCAGGTTGTCCCGCATGGATCCGGGGATCAGCACCGTATCTCCCGCCAGGGCGATCCGGTGGGCACGGGATACGGGATCCGCGGTGTTCAGATCGACGCCCCCATAGGTCAGCTGTCCGGTGGACGGCGCCAGCTGGCCGCCGATCAGGGCCGCGAGAACCCGGGGTCCCGCATCTCCATCGCCGACCAGGGCCACATGGGACGGGAAGGTGAGGTGGAGGTCGACGCCCGTGACCCGAGCGCCGCTGGCCGGATCGTAGGCCGAAATCCCCTGTGCCACGAGAGCCCCGTTCTGCGGCAGCGGCGTGGCGGCGGGCAGCCGGTCCCGCGGTTGCAGGGACGACAGGCTCTGCACCAGTTCGGACAGCAGCAGGCGGGTCCGGTCCACGATCTGCTGCCATTGCACAAGCTCACGGATCCCGAAGGCCGCCAGCGAGGCCGCCAGGGCCGAGGCCGCCAGGGCGCCTGCGGTCAGCGGTTGCGCCGGCAACAGCCATGTGCCGACCGAGAGAACCGCGAGAGGCGCCAGGAGAAGCGCGGCGGCCGCGAAGGAATCGGCGAGGGCGAGACGGCGCTCCCGGGAAACCACGGGGCGGTGGCGCTGCTTGAGAACCTTGCCGATCCGTTCCCGCTCGAAGGTGGCCGTGCCGTGGGCCCGCAGGGCGGGCAGGCGGTGAACGAGGTCGGACCAGGCGGTTTCGATCCTCTCCCCTTCGCGGCGCCGGACATTGGCGGTCTCGGCCCTTTGAACCATCCGGCGGGCGTTGAGAACGCCGCCGAGGCCGAGCATCACGGCCAGGGTGAGGCCCAGCCGCCAGTCCACCACGAGCACGTACGCGAAGCACAGGCCGATCATGCCGCCCTGGCGGACGGAGGAGATGAGGGCCGAGCCGAGGATTCCGCTTTCCCGCGACAGGGTTTCGCTCGCCAGCTGGGTCGCTGCCGCGATGTCGGCGCCGGCGGCCGGGGATGCCTTGAGGACGATGTCCAGCATCCGCGACAGGATCCGCTCCAGGGTCTGCGACCGGATGCCCACCGTGATCCAGTTGAGAAGCGTCAGGCTGATGGCGATCAAGACCGGAACCAGAACCGCGGCCCCGATGGCGGCCCGGATATGGGCGTCCGGGCTCAAGGCGAAGCCTGAAAAGACCACGACGGATTCCCGTCCGACCATGGCCGGGAGGTTGAAGACGATCGGCAGAAACGGGGCGGACGGATTTGTCGCACCGACCGCCAGGTCGACGACGGTACGGATCAGATGAAAGCCCAAGACGAGCAGAATCCCGGTGATCGCCAGCACCAGGAAACCCAGCAGGTGGCGGGCGGGATTGGTCTTCCAGGCAAGGCGCAGCGGATCGCGCTCCATGACAGCTCCAGGACGTCGTCGTCTGGTGCGACGTTAGCCAAGCCGTGCGGCGAGGACCAGAGGGGTCGGGCCAGGATCTGGATAAAGTTCGTCGCAAACCCCTCGCCGCTTTCGGCGACCTCCCTATGTGTCACACCACGCCGGATTTCGCGGCCGGAGATCGTCGACAGCCGCCATGACATTGCCCACAACCTCTTCCATGTCCCTCGATCACGTCTTCGGACTTGTTCTCGAGCTGCCGTCCCGCAGGCCCGCGCCCGGGGTCCCGGCCCGGCTCGAGCGTCTGTTTTGCGAATTGTCCCAATCCGAAGGCGTTCGGCCGCCGGAAGATGTCGAGGACATGATCTGGGCGATCTGGGCCTCTCATGAGGACGAAGCCGCCGAAGAGGCCATGGGAGCGGCGATCGAGGCCTTGGCCTCCGGCGCCTTGAAAAAAGCCCGTCCGCTGCTCGACGACCTCATCGCGCGCCATCCCGACTGGCCCGAAGCCTGGAACAAGCGCGCGACCTTGAGCTTCATCGAGAAGCGGGACACGGACAGTCTCAACGATATCGCCCAGACCCTGGAGCTCGAACCTCGCCATTTCGGCGCGATCTCCGGGTTCGGCCAGATCTGCCTCCGCCATGGCCGCCTCAACGAGGCGCGCGCGGCTTTCCAGATCGCCCTGTCCATCAACCCGCATCTCACCGATCTGCGGGAGATCCTGGACGACCTCGCGCCGCAGAACCTGATGCTGCACTGAAGGTCCGGGTTTCGGCGCCGCGACAACGGCACCGTTGCGGACGGCGCGCGGGCCGCTAGGCTTGAAGCATGTCCGATTCGCTCGCCCGCTCCTCATCCCAACCCGTTCTGCCGCCGGACGGCCGCCAATCCCTGGTGGCGGCCGGCGTCCAGCGAGGCGTCCGCCGTCTTTTCGCGCAGCTCGGCCATGTGACGATTCCTGAGTTCTCTCTGGCGAACGGACGACGGGCCGACATCATGGCCCTGGCGCCCGACGGCGCGCTCACCATCATCGAGATCAAGTCGAGCGTGGCCGATTTTCGGGCCGACCGGAAATGGCCGGATTACGAGGATTTCTGCGACCGGTTTTACTTCGCGGTGCCGGAAACGGTGCCGTTCGACATTCTGCCGGAGGACCGGGGCCTCATCGTCGCCGACAGCTTCGGCGCCGCCATCCTGCGGGACGCCCGGCGCCATGCCCTCGCGGGCGCCCGCCGAAAAGCCGTCACACTCCGCTTCGCGCAAGCCGCCGCCCTCGCCCTCCATACCCTGGCGGATCCGGACGTGATCTACGACGGACGGCTTTGAGGCCGCGGAACGGTGCTGGTTCAGCGGGGCGCGCGCTTGGCGAGGATCCGCTGCAATGTCCGGCGGTGCATGTTGAGGCGGCGGGCGGTTTCCGAGACGTTTCGGCCGCACAATTCGTAGACCCGCTGGATATGCTCCCAGCGGACCCGGTCCGCCGACATGGGGTTTTCCGGCGGCATCGCCCGTTCGCCCGGGCTCGCCATGAGGGCGGCATGAATTTCGTCCGCGTCGGCGGGTTTCGCCAGATAGTCGAAAGCACCCATCTTCACGGCCGTCACGGCGGTCGCGATGTTGCCGTAGCCGGTGAGGATCACCCCCCGGGCATCGGGGCGGCGGGTCTTCAGCCGTTCGATTACGTCGAGGCCGTTGCCGTCGCCGAGGCGCATGTCGATCACCGCGAAGGCGGGGGCGTCGTTCTCGATGGCCGCCAGGCCTTCAGCCACGCTTTCGGCCACACGCACCTGATAGCCGCGGCTTTCCATAGCGCGGGCGAGACGAGTCGAGAAAGGACGGTCGTCGTCCACGATCAAGAGGCTCTTGTCGGCTCGATCTTCAAACGCCATGGGCGCGTCGGCCATCAGAACATCTCCTTGCATCCGAGAAGGCTCCTTGGGAAAAACGAGCCCGCTGCGGCTCGCCTTCATATATGGGAATTGTTCCCCTGTTTCGTGAGGTTCTCTCCCTTCCCCGGCTGCGGCAATATTGCCGCACCCTGATCAAACGCATGACGGGGCCAAACGATCCGCGCGATGGCGCCGTGCCCAGGGGAAACGGCGTTCGTGAGGGTCAGCTGCGCTCCCGAGCGCTCGATCAGGGTCTTGGCGATGAACAGGCCGAGCCCGAGGCCCGACCCGCCCTCCTCGTCGCCGTTTTCCACCCGCTTGACGGCGCTTCGCGTGGTCACATAGGGCTCGCCGACCCGAAGGAGAATATCCGGCGCATAGCCGGGGCCGTCGTCTCGGATCTCGATCGAAACGTCCTGGGTCGTCCAGCTCGCTTCCACCGTCACGGCGCTTTCCGCGAAATCCGCCGCGTTGTCGAGGATGTTCGACAGGCCGTAAACCACACCCGGATTGCGGCGCACCACGGGCTCCGGCCCTTCGCCATGGCAATGGACGTCGATCCTGAGATCGAGCGCCCGCTGCGGCTCGACGAGCTCCTGCACCAGGTGCTTCAGGGAAATGGTCTCGAGAAAATCGCCTTCCTCCTGCCCCATGGAGGTGAGTTTGGTCAGAATGGTCCGGCAGCGCTCCACCTGGTCGCGCAGAAGCTTCAGATCCTCGGCGATGGGGCTTTCGGGCGGAGTGGCGTGGTCGAGTTCCTTGGCCACGAGGGCGATGGTGGCGAGCGGCGTGCCCAGCTCGTGAGCGGCGGCGGCCGCGAGACCGTCGAGCTGGGACAGGTGCTGTTCGCGGGCAAGAACCAGCTCCGTCGCCGCCAGCGCCTGGCCGAGCTGGCGCGCTTCCTCGGCGACCCGCCAGGCATAGATGCCGATGAATACTGTTCCCAGCAGGATCGCCGTCCAGATGCCGGTGACATAAAGGAAAGGCAGGGCGAAGGGCTGCCCCGGAAACCACGGCAACGGCCTGTGGGCAAGGGTCAGCAATGTGGCGAGCCCGACGGCCAGAAGGCCGAGGCACAACGTCCGCTCCGGCGTGAGGGCCGTGGCCGAGATCAGCACCGGCGCCAGGAACAGGATCGCAAAGGGATTCTCCAGCCCGCCCGTCAGATAGAGCAGGGCGGCCAGCTGCAGGGTGTCGAACGCCAGCAGGATCGTCGCGGCGTTGTCCCCGAGCCGGTGGCTCGCCGGATACTCGATGCGGAGGATCAGGTTGACGATGACCGAGGCGGCGATCACCCCGAAGCAGAGGCCGAACGGCAGGTTGAAACCGAGGCCGAATCGGACCACCGCAACCGCCGTCGCCTGTCCGGCGATCGCAAGCCAGCGCAGGCGCACCAAGGTGTCGAGACGCAACTGCCGGGCGCTCAGGTTCACAGAAAGAGGTTTGATATCCATCATCAACCAACAGGATAGGGCCGCCGCGGCATTCGCCAAGAAATGGCCTTTGCGTAAACTTTCCTGTTTTTCCGTGACTTAGGATCACGGTATCGGGTTAAATTCCCAAGAAGTTCCATAAGACTTATGGAGCCTTGCTTTTAGCCACAGGAACTTTCATCTTAATGCCATGGTTGAGGATAAGTCCGGCTCAGGTTTTCGAGGAGAACAGGACACCCGGCCATGTGGGGATTTTTAGATGAATTTTTCCTATTATTGGTACGAGACCGCCCATTGGCTGCTCGGTCCTGCTCGTGCTGCGTCTGACGTTACGAAGTGTATCTTTGAGAACCCGGACAATCCTTTGACGAACACGGCCTATGGCCGCACCGTCACCGCCGCGTGCGAAATGTTCGAGCGCACCACGCGGCGCTACGAGAAACCCTCCTTCGGCCTCCACACCACCCGGATCGACGGCAAGGACGTGGCCATCACCGAGCGGATCGTGTGGGAGAGGCCTTTCTGCGACGTCATTTCGTTCGAGCGGAATTTCGCCGGCTCCAAGGCCCAGCCGCGCCTGTTGATCGTCGCTCCCATGTCGGGGCATTACGCAACGCTGCTGCGCGGCACGGTGGAAACCTTCCTGCCGACCCATCAGGTCATGATCACCGACTGGGTCGACGCCCGCATGGTGCCTCTGGCCGAGGGCAGCTTCGATCTCGACGACTATATCGACTACGTGATCGCCATGTTCCGGTCCTTCGGGCCCGACCTGCACGTGATGGCGGTTTGCCAGCCGGCGGTGCCGGTGATGGCCGCCATCGCCCGCATGGAGGCCGAGAAGGATCCTTGCACGCCGCGCTCCATGATTCTCATGGGTGGCCCCATCGATACCCGCCGCTCGCCGACTGCCGTCAACCAGCTGGCGGAAGAGCGGGGCATCGAGTGGTTCAAGCGGCATTGCATTACCACGGTGCCGCCGTCCCATCCGGGCTTCTGGCGCAGCGTTTATCCGGGTTTCCTGCAGCTCTCCGGCTTCATGGCGATGAATTTCGACCGTCACATGAGCGCCCATTGGGACATGTTCGACCATCTGGTGGAAGGTGACGGGGATTCGGCCGAGAAGCACCGGGAATTCTACGACGAGTACCTTGCGGTCATGGATCTGACGGCGGAGTTCTACCTCCAGACCGTCGACAAGGTCTTCGTCCGGCACGAGCTGCCGAAGGGCGAAATGCTGCACCGGGGCAAGCCGGTGGACCTCATGTCGATCCGCCGCTGCGCCATCATGGCGATCGAGGGCGAGCGGGACGATATTTCCGGCATCGGCCAGACCAAGGCGGCCCTCGAACTCACGCCCAATCTGCCGGCGGACAAGAAGCTCTACCACCTGCAGAAGGGGGTCGGCCATTATGGCGTCTTCAACGGCTCTCGGTTCCGGGCTGAAATCGCTCCTCGAATCGTTGAATTCATTCAGAATCACGCTGGAGGAACAGCGCGACCGGAGCCGTCAACCCCCTAATTCCGTTCTGGATCGGTTCTCGGCAGCGGCAAACGGCTGCGCTGACAAAAACACCCCGGCGGGGCAGATTGCGGACATGAGATTCGCCCTGTTCCGCCGCGTTCCAGCGGACCCACTCCATCTCAAAGTTTCCCATGAGGGCCAAGCCTTTAAGGTGGCCCTGAAGCGCCGTCCCACGGCCAAGCGGATCACCCTGCGCGTGTCCAATGCGACCGGCGAAGTGGTGATGACGATTCCGGAGCGGACCGACCTGGGAATCGCCCAGCGCTTCGCCGACAGCCACGGCGGCTGGATCGCCGCGCGCCTGGCCAAGGTGCCCATGCGGGTCCCGTTCGAGCCCGGCTCCCTGGTGCCCCTGCGCGGGGTCCCGCACAGGATTGTTCATTGGTCGAACATTAGGGGAACAACGCAGGCCACGCGGGCCAGCGACGGCGCCCCGATCCTGGCCGTTTCCGGCGAGCTGCCGCATGTGGCGCGCCGGGTGCAGGACTTTCTGGAGGCCGAGGCCAAGCGCGATTTCGCGGAAGCCGTGAAGCGCCACACGGCCGCGCTCGGGGTCAAGGCCAAGCGCATCACCGTCCGGGATACGAAAAGCCGCTGGGGATCGTGCTCTGCGACCGGGGCCCTGAACTTCTCCTGGCGGCTGATCATGGCGCCGCCTTTCGTGCTCGATTATCTCGCCGCCCATGAGGTGGCGCATCTGCGCGAGCTGAACCATTCCCACCGGTTCTGGAAGCTCACGCACGATCTGTGCCCGCGTACGGAAGAAGCGGAGGCCTGGCTGAAAACCTACGGCAGCGCCCTGCACCGGTTCGGTTAGGAATGGGCCGGTGAGGCCTCTTCGAGGGGGCGCGTCAGGGCCGTCATGCCCGTTTCCCTAAGCAGCAGCAGGGCCGGTCCGGCCAGCAGCCCATAGCACAGCGCTCCAACCCGGAGCGTGGTGTCGATCCCGAACTCGATGCTCACCAGAACCGCGACGCTCGCGGCGAGGACGCCCGCCGCGCCGTTGATCCCCCAGAACCACGGCGTCGGCCTGTCGTCCACCTGCGAGACGAGCCGCATGCCGGTGGGGAACCCGAAGCCCATGAGAAAGCCCGCCGGGGCCAGAACCAGGACGGCCAATCCGGCCCGGAGCAGCAGGCCGGAGCTTTCGAGCCGCACCAGAATGTCGGGGAGCCAGAAGGGCAGGGCGGCCAGGTACAGGCCCGTCAGAAGGGGCCAGAGCACGAGCTTGAGGCGGGTGTCGAGGGGCACCCTCTCGGAGACCAGGCTACCGATCCCGGTCGACAGGATCAGGCTGAAGAGAACGACGCTGAGCGAGTAAACCGGGTGACCGAGGAAAACGCTCATGCGCTGGAGCAGCGCGATCTCGGCCATCATGAAGCCGATCCCGATCAGCGCGAAATAGGCCGTTCCGGCCACCGTCAGCGACGCGGAAGCGGTCGTGACCGTGGAGCGTAGGGGGATCACGATGGTGGCCACGACCAGGGCGGCCGAAATGAGGATCAGGATGGCGAGCGTCAGGGTGGCGCTCAGGTTGCCCCCATAGACGCCGGGCCGCGAGGCCAGCGATAGGAGATCCTGATCCGGCAGGCGGTCCAGGCGCAGCTGGTTGAAGAAGAACGGCCGCGCATCGGTCGGCGCGCTGAGATCCAGGTAGGAATCGGCGGTGGCTTGCTGCAGGGCGGCGCGGTCGGGCGCGGTCACGATGCGTTCGAGCAGGGGGGACGCGGCCGGTCTTCCCGGGTCCAGCAGCACGGGAAACGCAAGGGTCGACGCGGCCTGCCTCAAGGCCTCCAGGGCTCCGTCCGAGAGGGGGGCGCGCGACATCACGAGGGTCGCGATGCTGCCGGAAGCTCCCATGAACAGATGCCGCTTCGGGTCGGCGACGCCGAGATCCTGAAGGGTCGCCACGGCGAGGCTGACCATGCGGCCGGTCTCGTTGACCTCTCCGGGAGCGTACCAGCGGCTGACCGTGAACACGCCCTCGGGGGTCAGCCGGTCGAGAAAGATCCGCCAGGCCTCGACCGTGTAGAGCCCGTTCTCCGAGAGCGTGAAGGCTCCGGCTCCCGTGGCGGCCCAGGTGTCGATCAGGCTCATCTGGATCACGTCGAAGGATCGGTCCGTCCGGGCGAACCAGCTTCTGGCTTCGTCGACCTGAAAGGAGATGCCCGGCAGGCGGCCGATGGCGGTCTCATCGGCGAGGCGGCGGGTCAGAAGATCCACGAAAATCGGGTTGATCTCGACGCCGATCACATTCGGAACGCCGAACACGCGGGCGGACAAGAGGTCCCGGCCGCCGCCGACGCCGATCACGGCTCCCGTTTTGTGTCCGGGGATCGCATGCGCCAGATTCGTCACGTCGTAGCGGAGAAATCCCATCTCCTCGAGATTCCCGGAAAAGCGGTAGACGGCCGTGGCCGCGCCGCCGTCGATATGCATCCATCGCTCCTCGATCAGCGGGGGCACGAAACGCGGCGACGGGCCCCAGAGCACGGGCTGGGTCATGCGGCTCTGCCCGATGGTGATGCGCGAGAACGAATTCCACTTCTCGTAGGCGATCGAGCCCGGCTGCTCGATATTGTCCTTCACGATGGTGGGGCGGACGCCTTCCCGCACGCTGTTCGCGGCGGCGAGGGCGATCAGGACGGCCAGGATGGGGGTCCGGTAGCGAAAAAGTCCGGCGCCGATCGGCGGGCGGGAAGGCGCCTCCGCCGGTTTTCCTTGCGCAAAGCACAGGGCGCCTGCGGCCACCAGGGCCGCGATCCACAGGACCGCCGAAGGACCGCTGACCAGATTGAGGAGAACCAGGGCGCCGAGGCAGCCCAAGGCCGCGCCGAGCAGGTCCGCCCCGTAGACGATGCCGATCGGATAGGGGCTGCGGGTCAGCGCGAAGCTGACCACGATCCCCGAGAAAAAGAACGGAAGCGCGAGGGCGATCGCGAACTCGGTCCAGACGACGAGCGACATGACCGAGGCCGGCAGGCTCGTGACGATGGTCAGCTGGACGAGGAGGGCGAAGACCGTCGCAAGGGCAAAGCAGAGGGACGCGACGGCGAGATGATAGGAGAAATGCTCCGCCCGATAGGTGTCAGGGCGAAGATAGACCCAGACCGCGCCTGCGGTGAGCCCGAACATCGCGATGCTGATGACGAAGAACGCCAGATGATACCAGGAGGTGACGGAGACGATCCGGGTCTCGACGATCTGCAGCATCAGCGTGGCTGCGGTCACGAGACCGAGGCCGAGATAGAAGGGTAGCCGGTCCGCAAGCCTGTGCAATCCTCGCCTCCCCTGGCTCGGCATCGACTGGTTCCGGTGCCGCTCAGCCGGTTTGAGGGTCCGTCGGACCCCTGACGGGCTCATCGGCGCGAGATCCGATGCTGAAGGACATTGCCGGAACACTGTCCCATAAATCAGCCGCGCTGTCAGCTTGGCGGAAGCGGGCCTCTTGTGTGTTCCCGAATCCGGGCTCTCCCGGCCCTCAGCCAATGCGTGACAGACCGGCATTTTGCACTTAGGGCAGCATCTCCCGTTCATCTGCGCGGCCCCGCCATGCTCAAGCCCGACACCCTCGCCCTGACCGTTCTCCTTGCGCTGCTGACATCGCTCGGACCGCTCTCGACGGACATGTATCTTCCGGCCCTGCCGTCGATCGCTTCCGAATTCGGCGCGAGTACCGGTCAGGCCCAGCTCACCCTGTCAGCGTTTCTGCTGGGATTCGCGGTCGGCCAGTTCTTCTACGGGCCGATCTCGGACCGGGTCGGGCGCAAGCCCATGCTGCTCTTCGGGCTCGGGCTTTTCACCCTGGCAAGTCTCGTCTGCGCGATCGCGCCCTCCATCGAAACCCTGATCGCGGCGCGCTTCGTGCAGGCTCTCGGGGCCTCGGGACCGATCGTGCTGGCGCGCGCCATCGTGCGGGACTTCTACGAAGGCCCCCGGGCCGGACGCGAACTCTCCCGCATGGGAACCATCATGGGGGTCGTTCCCGCCCTGGCCCCGGTCATCGGCGGCCTCGTTTCGCAGGCCGGCGGCTGGCGGATGAACTTCATCGTCACCATCCTGGGCGGCGGCGTGCTCGCGGCGGCGGTGGCGTGGCGATTGCCGGAGCCGATCCGCCGGAAATCGGCGGTTCCGGTGTCGTTTGCGTCCATTCTCCGGGGCTTCCGCAGCCTGCTCGGCCACCCGGGGTACCGGGTTTATGTGGGCCTCGCGATGCTCACCTACGGGGGCCTTTTCGCCTTTATCTCCGGCTCGTCCTTCGTGCTGCAGGGGATCTACGGCCTCGGCCAGCTCCCTTACGCCTTCTCGTTCGGCTTCATGGTGATCGGCTATATCGCCGGCACGTTCCTGGCTCAGCGCCTGGTCGGCCCGCGCGGGCTCGACGGCACCATTCGCATCGGCGTCACGTGTCTCGCCACAGGGGGGCTCCTCATGCTGCTTCTCGTGGTGACCGGCACCGGGTCGTTCATGGCCATCACCGGCCCCATGGCGATCTACGCTCTGGGCGTGGGCCTGACCATGCCGCAGGCCATGGCGTCGGCCCTCATGCCTTTTCCCGAACGCGCCGGCGCGGCGTCGTCCCTGCTGGGGATCTGCCAGATGACTTTCGCGGCGATCCTAGGCATCGTGCTCGGCCAGAACCTGGGCGCCTCCGCGCTCCCGCTGCCCTTCGCCATCGCCTGCACGGGCACGCTCGCCCTGGCGCTGTTCTCCCTCACGGCCCGGGCACGCCGGAGTGGCGCGGAGTCCTGATCTTTCCGTTCGCCAACGGTTTTGGGAAACTCGCACCATGCCGCACACCAAGCGTCCCGCTTTCATCCGGCATTATCGGGACATCCAGAACGACGATACGGCACGGCTGCGCGGAACGGACGAGCCGCGGAGCATCGGCTCGCCGTTCTCGCCGGCCTTGGGCCTGACCCGTCTCGGGATCCATCATGAGCTTCTGCCGCCGGGCCGCCGGACATCGTTCCCGCACGCGGAGAGTGCGGAGGAAGAGTTCGTTTACGTGATCGAAGGAACACCAGACGTCTGGATCGACGGCGAGCTCTTTCGGCTCGCACCGGGCGACGGCGTCGGCTTTCCGGCCGGAACCGGGATCGCCCACAGCTTCCTCAACAACACGGACCAGCCGGTGCGCCTTCTGGTCGTGGGGGAGGCCAACAAGCCGGAAAACCGGATCGTCTATCCGGTCAATCCCGAGCTTCGCGCCTTGCGGACGGATTGGTGGGAGGATGCGCCGGCGCGGCCCCTCGGCCCCCACGACGGCAAGGCGCGTCCGCCGGAATAGGCGTTCCGGCGGATTCTCCCGTCAAAGCCCGAACAGCTTCTCGAAGAAGTTCTTGTCGCGGGAGGTGGTGCGCGCCGGTTGGGGCTGCGGCTGAATCCAGCCGCTCTCCGGCACGCCCGCATCCGGAACCTCGCCGGCGCTCGCAACAGGAGTATCGGCCGGGATCTGCCGGAAGTACTCGCTGCCCGGCAGGGGCACGGGCTTCTGATCCTTGAGCACCACATTCATGAAGTTGTGCCAGACCTCGGTCGGAAGATTGCCGCCGGTCACCCGCTTCGTCAGGGTACCGTCGTCGTTGCCGAGCCAGACGCCCGCCACGAGCGAGCCGGTGAAACCGACGAACCACGCATCCTTGTAGTCGTTCGTGGTGCCGGTCTTGCCCGCCATGACCCAGCCCGGAACCTGGGCGCGCCGCGCCGTTCCGATCACGAAGGTGTTGTGCATCATCTCGTTCATCATGGCGAGGGCGCCCGGATCCATGACGCGGCCAAGGCCGCCTCCGGCCGGGCGTTTGTACACGACCTTGCCGCCCGTCGTCTTGACCTGGGTGATGACGTAAGGAATGACGCCGGTCCCGCCATTGGCGAAGGCCGCATAGGCGCTCACCAGCTCCAGCGGCGTGACTTCAGACGTGCCGAGGGCCAGGGACGGATTCGCCTGCAGGGGCGAGGTGATCCCGAGCCGCTGCGCCGTCTGAACGACCGCCTTCGGGCCGACCTCCAGGTTCAGCTTGACGGCAATCGTGTTGAGGGAGAGGGCCAGGGCATCCCGCAGGGTCACGGGCCCGCGGAATTTCCGGTCGTAGTTCTCCGGCGTCCATCCCTTGTAGTTGACGGGGGAGTCGTCCCGCACGTCGTTGGGCGTCCGTCCCTGCTCCACGGCCGTCAGATAGATGAACGGCTTGAAGGACGAGCCCGGCTGGCGCCGGGCCGCGGTGGCGCGGTTGAACTGGCTGGCTTCGTAGTCCCGCCCGCCGACGAGGGCCTTCAAGGCCCCATCAGGCTGGAGCGCCACGAAGGCGCCCTGGCTGACGTTGAATTTCTGACCTTTGGCGTTGAGCTCATCCACCAGGGCGCGCTCGGCCGCAGCCTGCATGGACGGGTCGATGGTCGTCGACACGACGATATCCGACTCGATGGTGCCGACGAAATCGTCCAGCACGTCCATGACGTAGTCGGCCGCATAGTTCATCGACCCCGCGCCCTTCGGCCGGACCGGCTGCGCCGGCGCTCCGAGGGCCGTCTTGGTCATGCCCGGCGTGATGAAGCCGAGGTCGTTCATGGCGGCGATCACGAGCTCGGCGCGGGCCTGCGCGGCGGCCGGATTGCGGTTCGGCGCAAGACGGGACGGCGCCTGGACGAGGCCCGCGAGCACGGCGGCCTCCGACAGCGAGACGTTCCGGGCCGACTTGCCGTAATAGCGCTGGGCCGCCGCCTCGACCCCGTAGGCGCCGGCGCCGAAATAGACCCGGTTGAGGTAGAGCTCCAGAATCTGGTCCTTGGTGTAGTTGCGCTCCAGCCAGAGGGCCAGGATCGCTTCCTGGATCTTGCGCGACGCGGTGCGTTCCTGGGTCAGGAACAGGTTCTTGGCCAGCTGCTGGGTCAGGGTCGAACCGCCCTGGGAAACCCCGCCCCGGTGGAGATTGCGAAACACCGCGCGGGCGATGCCCATCGGATCGACGCCGAAGTGATCGTAGAACCGCCTGTCCTCGATCGCCACGAAAGCTTTCGGCAGATAAGGCGGAAGTTCCTTCAGGGCGACCGTCTGACCGCCGGTTTCGCCGCGATTGGCAATGAGCGAACCGTCGCTGGCCATGATGGCGATGTTCGGCGGCCGCTTGGGCACGGTGAGCTGATCGATCGGAGGAAGCTGGGCCGCGTAATAGGCCACGATCGCGCCGACCGCGATAATGCCCCAGAGGCACAGAACCACGCCGCTATAGACGAGCTTCCTGAGAAAGGAGCCGCCCCGCTTGCGCTTCGCTTTCTTGGGACGCGTCGTGCGGCGCGGTGACGGGCTCCCGCCACCTCCCTGAGAAGACCGCTTCTGCGCCATTCTGCCCCCTGCCCGATCCTCAGGCGAAAGGCGGAAATCCATCGCCCCCGCATCGGTCGCCGGCGTCTCGAAGGACGGCTCTCGCCGGTCACGTCCGTTCGCCACGTCTTACCCCGTTTTCATGCGGCCGCTTCGTGCGGCCTTATCGCATGCTCTGGAGCACGGTAATTGTGGCAGTTTAAGGGGCGGTTAAACGTCTGTTGCGGAATTCGGCACGCTTGCGCCGGTTCTGCCACAGGGTTCATGCGCATACCGATACGGAAGTTCTACGGAACTGCCGAGCTTGCGTGGCGTTTGCTGCCTTATGGACCCTTATGTTGTTGTCCTGACAGGCTTCGGGGTGGTGGTCCTGCTCACCGCCTGGCTGCCGATGGTTCTGAAGGAACTGCCGCTGACGCTGCCGATCTTCTGCGTCGGACTTGGTGCGGCGATCTTCGCCATTCCGGACGTGCCCGGCGTCATGCCTCATCCGGGAGAGCGGATCGCCATTGTCGAGCGTCTGAGCGAACTCGTCGTGGTGATCGCGCTCCTGGGCGCGGGTCTGAAGATCGACCGTCCCTTCGCGTGGCGGCGGTGGCGGATGACGTGGCGGCTCCTCGGCATCGCCATGCCCCTGACCATCGCGGCCCTGGCGGTCCTGGGGCATCTGCTGCTGGGCCTTGGCCTGGCCACCGCATTGCTGCTCGCCGCATCGCTGGCTCCAACGGATCCGGTTCTGGCGAGCGACGTCCAAGTCGGGCCGCCGGGGAGCGGCGAGGAGGATGAAGTCCGTTTCTCCCTGACCTCGGAGGCCGGCCTCAATGACGGGCTGGCCTTTCCGTTCGTGCTGCTCGCAATCCTCTTCGCCCACGAGATCAGTTCGCAGACTTTTACCGAATGGCTCGTCTATGCGGTGGTTTGGAAGATCGTCGCCGGCGTCGGCATCGGATATCTGGCGGGGCGAACTCTCGGTTGGCTCACCTTTCATCTGCCCAATCGCGCCCGTCTGTCCCGCACGGGTGTCGGCTTCGTCTCCCTCGGCATCACCTGCTTGGTCTATGGTCTGTGCGAGATGGCCAAAGGCTACGGTTTCCTCGGGGTTTTCGTTGCCGCCTTCGCTCTGCGCTCAACCAAGCGCGAGCACGACTACCATCGTCGCCTGCACGATTTCGCCGAGGAGCTTGAGCGGCTGCTCATGATGATGCTCCTGGTGCTGTTCGGCGGCGCCATCACGGGGGCGGGGCTGTTCGACGCGCTCACCTGGCCGGCCGTCCTGTTTGCCGTGATGGCGATCTTTCTGGTGCGCCCCCTGACGGGCTGGATCAGCCTGATCGGAATCGACCGGCCGGCGGACGAGAAGATGGCGATCAGCTTCTTCGGCATCCGGGGAATCGGCTCGGTTTATTATCTCGCCTATGCGCTGCAGGAAGGATCGTTCGAGCAGCCGAACCTTCTCTGGAGCACGGCGGGCCTCATCATCCTCGTTTCCATTCTCCTGCACGGGATGACGGTGACGCCCGCGATGAAGCGCCTGGATCGCCATCGCCGTGTCCGCACCCGCAAGGAAGAAGTCCCCGCTATTCGGCCGCGAGAGGAAGTTCACCCGTCTTGAGATCGGCCTTGGCCAGATCGCGGATGTGAGAGAGATCCGCCACGAAGGCCTCGTAGGCCTGCCGCTTTGTGTCCTCGTCGGGCAGGCGCAGCAGGTAGGACGGATGGACCGTGATATAGCCGTTCACGTCCCCGAACATCGCCCGTCCCCGGGAGCGGGAGATCGGCGTCTGCTTGCCGGTCAAAGCCAGCACCGCCGTGGCGCCCAGCGCCACGATGAGCTTCGGCCGGATCAGCGCGAGTTCCTTCATCAGCCAGGGTCGGTAATGCTTCACCTCGCCCGCTGTCGGCTTGGAATGAATGCGGCGATGCCCCCGCTGCTCGAACTTGAAGTGCTTCACGGCGTTCGTGAGATAGACCTTGTCCCGGTCGATCCCCGCTTCCTTGAGGGCTTTGGTCAACAGCTTGCCGGCGGGGCCCACGAAGGGACGGCCCTGGAGATCCTCCTGGTCGCCCGGCTGCTCACCGACAAAGACGATGTCCGCATGGGCCGGACCCTCGCCGAACACGGCCTGCGTGGCGCCGGGCACCAGGGGGCCCGCTTCGGCAATCACGGCGTTGAGGGCGCTCAAGGACTTGGGTTCCTGATCCCACATGGCGTCGAGCGCGCGTTCCGGTTTGCGCTTGGTCGGCATGGTGCTCTCCTGCTCAATCATCTGTTCAACGCGCTGAGGGGCGGTTTGGATCAGGCCGGCGATGGCGGCGGATTCGGGCAGGTTGCGCCAGTATTTTTTCGGCATCTCGGCCCGCATGGCTTTCGGGTTCACCCGCGCCGGATTGAAGACGCTTTCGTAATAGCCGAGCCAGCCTGCTTCGAAACCGTCCTCGGTCGGCGCATCCTCCCGGCACGCGGATGGTCCCAGAACGAGGGTTTCCCGGTCCCAGTGCAGGGACCCGAGGGGTGTCAGGATGGACCATTCGATGGAGCGGAACCGGTCGACGAAGAACGGAGCGGCCGCCTCCAGGATGAAATGCTCCGGTTCGAACCAGGCGACGAACCGTTCGAGATGCTCTCCGCCGACCCGGCGAAAGCGCAGGAAGGCATGCATCTTGTGCAGATCGCGCCGAACCGCCCGGGCCATGAGATCCAGGCGGTGCACGAGCGGATCGCTCGGAATGTCGAGGAGCTCGCGTTCCCCGTTCAGAACACGCCAGACGAGCTGATAGAGCAGGGCGTAACGCTCCGGATTCCGATGGCAGACCACGAGGCCGATCATGTCGCCCAGCGCGCGCGGCAGGGAAACGGGCGGCGCCTCGCCCTCCGATTCGTGGCCGAACAGGTCCGGCTCGTCGGTGATGGTGAAGATGACATGCTGGGGCGCGAGTTCATCGGCGATCAGGCGCCGCACGGCGCGGCGGAAGCCGTCGAGATCGGCGCCATCATTGAGAGTGATGCGATGCAGGGTCATGCGAAAAGCCTCAACTGCTCGGGTTTTTCGATGAGGCGCCGACGCAGGTCCTCGCGGTCGAGGCGCTTTTGCGGATGGTGGTCGGCCGCAACGAGAAAGGGACGGGCTCGCTTCAGGCCGGAGGTCAGGCGCGCGACGTCGTCCAGGCGCAGGGTCGTATGCCGGCGCGCCTGGACGATCCGGTCCACCGCCCGCGCTCCCAGCCCCGGAACCCGCAGCAGCATTTCCCGCTCCGCGCGGTTCACGTCGACGGGAAAGAGGTGACGGTTCTTGAGGGCCCAGGCGAGCTTCGGGTCCACCTCGAGATCGAGCATGCCGTTTTCACCGCCGGATGCGATCTCTTCCACCTGGAAGCCGTAATAGCGCAGCAGCCAATCCGCCTGATACAGCCGGCTTTCCCGCAGCAGGGGCGGGGCCTTGAGAGGCAGGACCGTGCTCGCATCCGGGATCGGACTGAAGGCGGAGTAATAAACGCGCTTCAGGTCGTAGTCCCGATAAAGCGTCGCGCTGGCGTTCAGCACCTGCGCGTCGGTCGTCGCGTCCGCCCCGACGATCATCTGGGTCGACTGGCCCGCGGGCGAGAAACGGCGCTTTTCCTCCCGCGCTTCCGCGATGCGGTCATGCATCTGCCCCATGGCGTCCCGGATCGAGGCGGCGTCCTTTTCGGGCGCGAGCTGTTCCAGGCTCTTCTCGGTCGGCAGTTCGAGATTGATCGACAGCCTGTCGGCCCACAGGCCCGCCTGCTCGATGAGCCAGGGGCTCGCCTCCGGGATGGTCTTGAGGTGAATGTACCCCCGGAAACCGTGGTCGCGACGAAGCGCCTTCACAACCCGCAGCATCAGTTCCATCGTGTAGTCCGGGGAGCGGATGATGCCGGAGGACAGGAACAGCCCTTCGATATAGTTGCGCTTGTAGAACTCAAGCGTGAGCGTCACCACCTCGTCGACCGAGAACTTCGCCCGCCGCACATTCGACGAGCGCCGGTTCACGCAATAGGCGCAGTCGAACAGGCAGTAATTGGTCAGCAGGATCTTGAGCAGGGACACGCAGCGCCCGTCCGGGGTGTAAGCATGGCAGATCCCCGCACCCGTGGTGGATCCCAGCTCTCCCGGTCCCGCTTTGCGTTTGGGAGCGCCAGACGAGGCGCAGGAGGCATCGTATTTTGCCGCATCGGCCAGGATGCGCAGCTTCTTGGCCAGCTTCTCGTCCATCGCCTTGCTTTCTGTTCTTGATTTGTTCTAGCAAAAGTTCGATTGTCTGACGAGAGCGTCGGGAGGGGCGCGACGTCGCATCATGCTCGGATCTCGGGAAACGCATGCTCCATGGTTCGCAGGCCTCGCCAGGCGGCGACAAGGTTCTTATCTTGGCGGCATGAACATGTTTCTGACTCCCGCCACGCGCCTCTGGCTGCGCCTGCGTCTCAACGAGATCGGCCCTTTGATCTCGCTGGCCGGCTGCGGGCTCTTTGCCTGGATCTTCATTGCCCTGACGGACGAGGTTTTCGAGGGCGAGACCCATGCCATCGACAGCACCATTCTTCTGTCCCTGCGCAGCCCGCAGAATCTTGCCGATCCCATCGGCCCCAGCTGGCTCGAAGAATCCGCGCGGGACATCACGGGGCTCGGCGGCTATGCCATCCTGACCCTCGTGACGATCTCGGTCGCGGTCTACCTTCTCATGGCCGGAAAGCGCGGCGCAGCAACGCTTCTCGCCGTCGCGGTGGTCGGAGGCGCGCTCCTCTCGACGGGCCTCAAGATGGGGTTCGAGCGGCCGCGTCCCGATCTCGTGCCGCACGCCACCCAGGTTTACACCGCGAGCTTTCCCAGCGGCCATGCCATGCTGTCCGCCGTGACCTACCTGACCCTCGGAGCCTTGCTGGCACGGGTGCAGGAGCGACGGCGGATCAAGGCGTTCGTCCTGGGCCTTGCGGTGGTCACGACCCTTCTTGTGGGCATGAGCCGGATTTACCTCGGTGTTCACTGGCCGAGCGATGTTCTGGCCGGCTGGGCCGTGGGAGCCGCCTGGGCCTCGTTATGCTGGTTCGTCGCCCTGCAATTGCAGCGCAAAGGGCAGGTCGAGAAACCCGGCGAGACATCGGCGCCCTCATGACCGACGACGGTTTGAAAACGGCGCGAAAGCCCCCGCGCAAGGTCACCCCCGCCTATCTGCAGCGTGCGGCCATGGCGTATCTTGAGCGCTATGCGTCCTCGGCTGAAAATCTGCGCCGGGTGCTCCGCCGGAAAGTCGAGAAACGCTGTCGTCTGCGGGGCGAGGACCCTTCGGAATTCCATGAGGCGGTGGACGAGGTGGTGGCCAAGAGCCTGCGCACCGGCCTTGTCGACGACACCCGTTATGCGGAGGCCCGCGTCGCGACCCTGCGCCGACGCGGCGGCTCGGCGAGAGCCATCCGCGCCAAGCTTGCCCTCAAGGGGATCGACCGGGAGACCATCGCGGCGGCGCTGGACCAGGACCATGACCATGACCAGGTCAGCGAAGACCCGGAGGAACAGGCGGCGCTCGCGCTCGCGCGCCGTCGGCGGCTCGGACCCTTCCGGCCGGGAGAGCGCGAGCCGTACCGCGACAAGGATCTGGCCGTCCTGGCGCGCGCGGGCTTCTCCTTCGACATCGCCCGCCGCGTCGTCGACGGAGAGCGCGAGGACGAGGCTTAGATCAGGCCGGCGCCGACGTTGATCGCGAGCGCCAGAATGGTTGTATTGAAAAGGAAGGACAGGATGGTGTGCGCGAGGGCCAGACGGCGCATGCGCTTGGATTCGATGATCACATCCGACGTCTGAGCGGCGGCGCCGAGGTTGAAGGAATAATACATGAAGTCCCAGTAGTCGGGCCGGGGCGTTTCCGGGAACTTGAGGCCGCCCCGCTCGCCCCGGTCGCCATAATACTCGTGCGCGTAATGGGTCGCGAAGATCATGTGCACGAAAAACCAGGAACACACGATGGTGACACCGGCAGCGGCCAGCCGGAAGGCCACGTCCCCCTCGTTGGCGTGAATCCCCTGCAGCTCGACCGCGATGGCGCCGAGGCTGGCAATGGCCGCCGAAAGGGTCATGATCAGCATCACGATCGCCCCCTCGTCCTCGTTGCGGGCGCGCTGTTGCATCTGGTTGATCGAGGACCGGTAGGCCAGGATGCCTATCATCACCAGATAGGCGATGACGCCCACATCCCATCCGATCAGAATTCTCGAGTTCAGCTTGACGCTGCCCGGGAGGACAAAACCGATCGCGATGCCGATGGCCGCGGCGATGAAGAGGCGTGGATGGCGACGGGCTTGTTGAACACCGATCATAACGCGAACATTCCTCGGCGAATCCCATGACGGAAGCGACCGCTTCCGCATCACGCCGTTCGGCTCTTAAGGACGCAAGCCGGACTGGAGGCCTCAACAAAGCGTCCTAGATGAAAGCACACAACGCACAAGGGAGATTATGATGAATCGCAAGGCAAGAGCCGTTTGGCAGGGCACGGGCCGCGACGGCAGCGGGCATCTCACGACGGATTCCGGCATCCTGTCGGACACGCCCTATTCCTTCAAGACCCGTTTCGAGAACGAGAAGGGCACCAATCCGGAGGAGCTGATCGCCGCGGCTCATGCGGGCTGCTTCACCATGGCGTTGGCGTTTCAGCTGCAAGGGGCGGGCTTCACGCCGACCGAACTCGCCACGGAGGCGGTCGTTTCCCTCGACAAGGAGGGAGAGGGCTTCAAGATCTCGAAATCGGCGCTGACGCTTCAGGCGAACGTCCCCGGGATCGACCGCGGCAAATTCGAGGAACTGGCCCGGGCCGCCGAAAAGAACTGCCCGGTTTCGAAGGTTCTCAACGCGGAGATCACGATGACCTTCACCCTCGGGTGAGGGCCCGGGCGGGAACGTTCCTCACAAGCCCAGACGCCGCGTCCAGTTCTTGGGCGCGGCGATATCGCCCAAGCCGAGCCAATCCGCCATCAGTCGCAGCTCCGCCGCCAAGGGCTCCGCCAAATCTTCCGGGTGGTGAGCGGCTTCGGGGTGGATGGCATGGACGATCAACCGTCCTGCGGCGCGGTCAGCCTTCAGATCCAGGCGGGCGACGATGCTCTCTCCGAGGAGGAAGGGCAGGCAGTAATAGCCGAATTCCCGCTTCTCGGCCGGCGTGTAGATCTCGATGCGATAGCGGAAATCGAACAGGCGCTCCGTGCGGGTCCGCTCCCAGACGATGGGGTCGAAGGGCGAGACGAGCGCCCGGGCCTGCACCCGGCGGGGCAGGCGCGCCTCCGGATCGAGATAGACCGGGCCGCTCCAACCATCCACGGTGACGGGGACGAGATCGCCGGCCTCGACAAGTTCGGGGATGCGCCGCTTCGTGTCCGTGACATCCAGGCGGAAGTAATCTCTCAGGCACCGTTCGCTGGCGATGCCCAGGGCCTTGATCGACAGGCGCAGCAGCTCCCGCTGGGCCTCGTCCTCGGAAGGCGTGGGGGCATTCAGAACGGAACTCGGAAAGACCCGCTCCGGCAGGTCGTAGAGGCGCTCGAAGCCCCGTCGGGTCGCGGTTGTGACCTCCCCGGCCCAGAACAGCCATTCCAGGGCCCGTTTGCCGTCGCTCCATCCCCACCACGCGCCCCGGCTCTTGCCGCCGATCGACAATTCGCCCGCGCCGATGGGACCCCGGGCGGCGATCTCCCGCCTCACGTCCTCGATGAAGGCGCGCTTCTCCCGCCCGAACCGTGCAAGCCCGCCGTAGACGCCCTCGCCCCGCGCCGCACGCGCCATGCGCCAGCGGAACAGGGGGTGAAGGTCGAGACGGATCAGGGAGGCCTCGTGGCCCCAATATTCGAAGGTGTTGCGCTTCCGGGGATGATAGGCGGCCCGCTCCAGGAGTTGCCGGTCATAGGCGCCGAGCCGGGAGAACAGGGGCATGTAATGGGCCCGCACCAGCACGTTGACCGAATCGATCTGGAGCAGGTTCGAGCGCTGAAGTACCCGGGTCAGGTGGCGGGCCGAGGGCGCATCGGGCCGGCCGTCCGAGAAGCCTTGGGCGGCGAGCGCGATGCGGCGGGCCTGAGGGAGGGAGATGCGGGTCCGAGAAGCCATGGTGAACAATTAGCGAACTTTTGCTCAGCTAGCCCTATCTTGGCGCTTCCCGCAAGGGTGCCGGGCACGTCATCCCCGGCCTCTTGTGAATGCCGGGACCGAAAGCTGGAACCCATCCGTGGGTCCGTGCTTAAATCCTCTTTGCCGCCCAGGCGCATGACAGACTTGCGCTCCGGACTCCGGGACAAACCGGCTTTCCTCCCCTAGAAAGACTGCCGCAACACGATGGATACAATGGATCAGCCGACGTCCCACACCCTGCGCGAGCCGCAAGTCCCGTCCCTCACCCAGCGCGAGATCCGCACGATCATCGTCGGGATCATGCTGGCCTTGCTTCTTGCGGCCCTCGACCAGACCATCATCGCCACGGCCCTGCCGACGATCGGCCGGGAGCTCGGCGATCTTGAACACCTGCCATGGGTCGTGACCGTCTATCTTCTGGCCGCCACGGCTGTCACGCCGCTCTACGGCAAGTTCAGCGACAGTCACGGGCGGCGCGTCACCCTGCTGATCGGGATCGTCGTCTTCATTCTCGGCTCGATCGCCTGCGCGGTGGCGCCCAACATGCTGGTGCTGATCCTGGCCCGGGGCATCCAGGGCCTGGGCGGCGGCGGCCTCATCGCCCTGTCCCAGACCATCGTGGCGGATCTCGTCCCGCCCAAGGAGCGCGGGCGCTATCAGGTTTATTTCGCCAGCGTGTTCATGACCTCCAGCCTGCTGGGGCCCGTGCTGGGCGGGTTTTTCGCCGAGCATCTGCACTGGTCCGTGATCTTCTGGATCAACCTTCCGCTCGGACTGATCGCGCTGCTCATCACCTTTCATACCTTGAAAAAGCTGCCGCGGCACGATCGTCCCCATCAGCTCGACCTTCTCGGCGCGGTGTTGCTCGTCGCCGCCACGGTGTCCATGCTTCTGGCTCTGAGCTGGGGCGGCCTGCGCTATCCGTGGGGCTCCGGGCAGATTCTCGGTCTCTTCGCCATGTCGGTCCTGCTGTGGATCGCTTTCGCGTTTCGGATGCGGCTGGCGCCGGAGCCGTTGATTCCCGCCGGGGTCCTGCACAATCCCGTGGTGCGCACCGGCACCCTCTCGGCCTGCTTCGGCATGGGCACCTATATCGGCCTGACGATCTACCTGCCGGTCTATTTCGAAGCGGTACGTGGCCTCTCCGCCAGCATTTCCGGTCTCGCTTTGATCCCGCTGATGGCCGGCACCGTGGTCGGCGCGACCCTGTCCGGACGCTCGATGGCCAAGGTCACCCACTACAAGCGCCTGCCGATGGTGGGGCTTTCCGTGGCCATCGTGGCGACCGGCGCTTTGACCTTCCTCGGAGAAAGGCTGTCCTTCGTCGCCATCGAGGTCGTGCTGGCGGTGATCAGCATCGGTCTTGGCACCGTGCTTCCGGTCTCGACGGTCGCGATTCAGAACGCCGTTCCGGGTCACCAGCTCGGCACTGCAACGGCAACCGCCAACTTCTTCCGTTCTCTGGGAGGCGCTTTCATCGTCGCGATCTTCGGGGCCATCGTTCTCAGCGGAACGGGCCTGAGCAGCGTGACCAGCCTCGAATCCCTTACCGAGACGGCAGCCCGCAGCGGCGTCAACCTCGCCGATGTTTTCGCCAATGTCTTCATGGCGGCTATCGTCGGTTTCGGCCTTGCGCTCGCATTCCTCATGGCCATGGAGGAGCGGCCGCTCCGAAGCGGGGCCGTGAAGGCTGCCGAGGCGGCCGTGGCGGATTGACCAAAAGCGCTCGGCAGATGCTCTAGTCGAGCGTCTGCCGAAACCGCGCGACCGCGAGGGTCATGGCCGCGAGGGTGAACAGGCCGAGGGCCAGCACGTCGACCTGCAGATCCACGAAGGTCGCGCCCTTGAGCATGATGCCGCGGACGATGCGCAGATAATGGGTCAGAGGCAGGATCTCGCCGATCACTTGCGCCCAATCGGGCATGCCGCGAAACGGAAACATGAATCCCGACAGCAGGATGTTCGGCAGAAAGAAGAAGAACGACATCTGCATCGCCTGAAGCTGGCTCTTGGCGATCGTCGAGAAGGTGTATCCCACCGACAGGTTGGCCAGGATGAAGAGCAAGGTCAGCCCGACGAGAAGCCCCAGACTTCCGACGACCGGGACGCCGAAAAGAAGCTTCGCCGCAACCAGGATAAGCCCGGCCTGCAGACCCCCGACCACAAGATAGGGGGCTATCTTGCCCAGCATGATCTCCACGGGCCGGATCGGCATGGCCAGCAGGCTCTCCATGGTGCCTCGCTCGACCTCGCGCGTCACGGACAGAGCCGTAAAGATCAGCATGGTCAGGGTCAGGATCGTGCCCATGAGACCCGGAACGATGTTAAGGCGCGTCTCGCCGGCAGGATTGTAGCGGCGGTGGATGCGGACCTCGAACGGCAGCTCCTGCGGCGCGCGCGCGGCCACCGGACCGGTCAGGTCGCGGGAAAACACGGTCGACAGAAGGCCCTGCAAGGCCGAGACGGCGCCGCCGGCAGCCACGGGATCGCTCGCATCGGCAACCACCAGGATCGCGGGGCGCTCGCCGCGAATGAGGTCACGGCCGAAATGCGCCGGGATCTGGATGCCGAACTGCACGCGTCCCGACAGGATGAGATGGTCGAGCTCCGCTTCGCTCGCGGCGGCGGTGCCCACGTCGAAATAACTGCTGACGCGCAGCGCCGAGACGAAAGACCGTGAAAAGGCGCTGTCGTCCTGAATGAGCAGCGCGGTCGGCAAATGCTTCGGATCTGTATTGATCGCGTAACCGAAAAGCAGAAGCTGCGTCAGCGGAATGAAGATCATCGTCGCAAAGGTGATCCGATCCCGGCGCAGCTGCAGGAGCTCCTTGACGAACGCCGCATAGACCCTCGAGAGCGCGGCGCGAAAGCCACGGGTCCGCCGTTCGCCGTCCACCCCGGCGCTCATGCGAAATTGTCCTTGGTGCGGCTCATCAAATCGATGAACACGTCTTCGAGCGTCGCCTCTCCGGCGGACCAGACCTGTGGTCCGTGCTCGCGCAGATCCTTCGTGGCCGCATCGAGCCTGGTCTTGTCCCGTCCGCTCACATGAAGCGCCGTCCCGAACGGCGCCACCATGTCGACGCCCTCAAGGGTCTTGAGATGCTCCGCCAGATCCGCGAGATCCGGGCCGGTGACGATATAGGTGGCCAGATGGGCGTCGGCGATCACCTCCTCCACCGATCCATGGGCCAACAATTCGCCATAGGCGATATAGGCGATCTCGTGGCAGCGCTCCGCTTCATCCATGTAATGGGTCGAGACGAGGACGGTCATGCCCTGATGGGCAAGAGCATGGATTTCGTCCCAGAAGTCCCGTCGGGCCTTCGGATCGACGCCGGCGGTCGGCTCGTCCAGCAGCAGAAGCTGCGGCCCGGGAAGGATGCAGGCGCCGAGCGCCAGGCGCTGTTTCCATCCGCCCGACAATTCGCCCGCCAGCTGACCGGCCCGGTTCTCGAGGCCCAGGCGGCGGATCGCCCCATCGGCCGCGGCCCGAGGATCGTCGAGATTGTACACGCGCGCCACGAATTCGAGATTCTCGCGGATCGACAGGTCCGCATAAAGCGAGAAGCGCTGGGTCATGTAGCCCACGTGGCGCTTGATTTCGGCGGATTGGGTCAGGATGTCGTAGCCCAGGCAGGTGCCGTGCCCGCTGTCGGGGGTCAGCAGACCGCAGAGCATGCGCAGGGTCGTGGTCTTGCCGCTGCCGTTCGGGCCGAGAAAGCCGTATATCAGGCCCCGATGCACCTGCATCGACAGATTGCGCACCACGGTACGGCCGCCGAAGGATTTGGTCAGGCCCTCCACGTCGATGACGATGGCGGGTTCCGGCGCGCCATGGGCGGGGACTGACGTGGTCATGACGGCGCGCCCGGTTCAGGCAGGCTGACGCCGACCGGCAGGCCGAGCGGAAGGCTCGCGTCTCCAAGGGGCTGCGCCTCCAGGCGGAACACGAGCTTGGCGCGCTCCTGCTCGCTGAAAATCACGGGCGGCGTATACTCGGCGGATCCGGACATGAACACGATCTTCGCCGTGAGGCCCTCCGGGCACCCGTCGCAGGTCACGCCCACGGTTTGGCCGAGCGCGAAAGCCCCGAGCCGCGGCTCGGGCACATAGAACCGGATGCGCCGGTTCCCGGGCGGCAGAAGCGCCAGAACCGGCTGGCCGGGATTCACCGTTTCTCCGGCGCGAAAGTAAACATCCTGGACCTGGCCATCGGCCGGAGCGCTGACCTGGCGCTTGGCCAGACGGGTCTCCGCCTGATGGAGAGCGGCTTCCGCGGCCCCCACAGCGGCCTCTGCCGCGCGGATCTCGGCGGCGCGGCCGATGATCTGGCCCGCCAGGATCTGTCGCTGGACCTCCTGGAGAGCCGCCTTGTCCCGTTCGAAGGCCGTCTTGGCCTGGTCGAACTGCGCCTTGGCGGCAATGCCGCGCGTGTAAAGGGCCTGCTGCCTCTCAAGCTCGGCCTGGGAGAGGTCAAGCTGTGCCTTGGCCCGCTCTTCCTGGGCCCGGAGCACGGCGATTTCCTCCGGCCGCTGAAGCGCCGCCTGGAGGTTGGCGAGCTGCGCCTTGGCCTGATGCCAGCGCGCCTCCGCCTCGCTGCGTTGCGCAGCCTGCATCGTGGCATCGAGGCCGAACAGAAGCTGACCGGCTTTGACCTGGTTTCCGGCTTCGACCGTCAGACGATCGATGCGTCCGCCCTCCTCGGGCCCCAGGAACAGGAGATACCCTTCCACATATCCTTGAAAGCGGTTCGGATCCTGGCTCTTCCAGCCATAGAGCCAGAACGCCGTCCCCGTTCCCGCAAGGAGAAGGATCGCCCCTAGGGCCAGGAGGCGGGACCGGGTCATGGGGAGGGACCTTTCAGGGCCTTCATCATCAAGGCGAGGTGTGTTTCCAGCATCGCCTCCATGTCGATGGGATCGATCGTCTGGAAAAAGGAGCTCCACAGGAGCGCCAGGAGCCCGGGCGCGATGGCGAGCTGCGGGAAGCGGACAAGCGCATCCGTGCCGAATTCGCCCGATGCGACGCCCTGCTCGGCGACGCTTCGGAGAAGCCGCAAGCCCTTGCTGATGACTTCCCGGTGATAAATCTCGGCAAGCTGCGGAAACCGCCCCGCTTCGCTCAGGATGAGGCGAATGATATCGACCCGCCGCGTGCCGAGAATTTCCTTTCGCAGGAAAGCAAAGAGGCCGCGAAGCTTGTCTTCGGCGGAGGCATCCAGCGACAGAATGCGGGCCTCGATCTGGCTGATCGGCCCGCCGATGGCGGACTGGATCAACGCTTCCAGCAGCGCTTGCTTGGACGGCACGTAGAGGTAGATCGTTCCCTTGGCGACGCCCGCGCGCGCCGCCACCTCGTCCAGTCGCGCGTCGGTAAAGCCCTTCTCGAGAAAGACGTCGAGGGCGGCATCGAGAATCGCCTGAAGCTTGGCCTGGCGGTCTTCTTCCTTCCGGGCGGGAGCTCGCCGCCGGTCGCGGGGAGATTGGGTCACGACGGATCCGTTCAATGACTGACTGGTCAGTCAATTTACAGGAAATGCGGATTTCGTCAAATTTTTCTTGGAAAACAAAGGGTCGCCTCAAAGGCGTCCGCGGATCAAGACCCAGATCGCCATCCCGACGATGAGGACGAAAAGGCCTGTTCCGACCCACTCGAACGCTCGTTCCGCCCGTGCCGCCGCAGCCGGAGGAAGACCGGATTCGCTCGGAGAATCGTCCAGGATGGACCGGCCTCCGGCAACACGGGTCTCAAGGCGGTCGTCGCCCCGAGGGGGGCTCATCGCGTCATAGGGAATTCGAAAAAGCGGAGATGCTGCTGACATCGCTCCTCCGGCGCGAACTCCAGGGGCGGTCAATGACGAGACAAGACCGGTAAGGCGGCACGGTTCCGCGAGTCCTGCACGGAGGGTCCTGCGGCCTTGTGACTGGGGATAGGCCTTTCAAGCCTGTGGAGCATTCCTGCTTTTTTGGCACTTCCCCAGGCTTTGCCGTGTTAGGAGGGCATCGGACAAACCGGGAATGAGGGAGGCGCATGAAGGTCGGCATCGATATGGGGCAGGTGTCTTCGGGGCAGGTTTCCGGCGTCGCGCCCGGAGCGTCCGCTCTGCTCGACCTTGAGGAGCTCCTGGCGACCCGGTTGCTGGTTCAGGGCAATTCCGGCTCCGGCAAGTCCCATCTCCTGCGCCGCCTTCTGGAACAAAGCGCCTCCATGGTGCAGCAGGCCGTGATCGATCCGGAAGGCGATTTCGTGACCCTCGCCGACAAGTTCGGCCATGTGGTGGTGGATGCGGCGCGCAGTGAAGGCGACATTCAGCGCATCGCCGCGCGGGTTCGCCAGCACCGGGTTTCGGTGGTCCTGAGCCTGGAAGGGCTCGATGCCGAGGCGCAGATGCGCTGCGCGGCCGCTTTTCTGGGCGGCTTGTTCGATGCGGACCGGGATTTCTGGTATCCGATGCTGGTGGTTGTGGACGAAGCCCAGCTCTTTGCGCCGGCGGCCGCGGGCGAGGTGTCGGACGAGGCGCGAAAAGTCTCCCTCGGCGCCATGACGAACCTGATGTGTCGCGGACGGAAGCGGGGTCTTGCGGGCATCATCGCCACCCAGCGTCTCGCCAAGCTCGCCAAGAACGTCGCGGCCGAGGCCTCGAACTTCCTGATGGGACGGACCTTCCTCGACATCGACATGGCCCGCGCGGCCGATCTTCTCGGTATGGAACGCCGGCAGGCCGAGATGTTCCGTGATCTCGAGCGCGGCCATTTCGTGGCGCTCGGTCCGGCCCTGTCCCGCCGACCGGTGCCGATCCGGATCGGCCATGTGGAAACCGCTGCCCGCAGCGGCAACTTCACGCTCATGCCCTTGCCGGAGCAACCCAAGGAAGATGCGCGCGATCTCATCTTCAAGGCCGGTGAGGACGAGGTCGCGGCCCGGCCCGTCATGCCCCGCCGCGCCCCGCCGCCGCCGCCCGCACCCTCCACCAACGATCTTTTGGCCCAGCTCGCCCGCACCCGCGCGGCGGCGACGCCCGAACCGCAAGCGACCGAGGTGACGGAGGAAACGAAAGCCGAGCGCGAGGCCGCGCTGGATCAGATCCTGCGGGAGATCCTCGACGATCCCGAAGCCGCTTTCCGCTCGGTGGCCGTGCTCTATCAGGATTTTCTCGTGCGCTGCCGCATCCGGCGCGTGTCCGGCGAGCCGCTGAACCTCAATGCGTTCCGGCGCCGTCTCGCGGTGGCCCGCGCGGGTGTCGATACCGCCATGGCGGAAGGCTCCGAGTGGGACCGCGCGGTGGCGTTCGCGAACGCGCTCGAAGAGGACATTCAGGGTGTCTACCTGCTCCTCGCCCGCGCGGCGATGGAAGGCTCGCCCTGCCCACCTGATGGCGAGATCGCCCGTGCCTGCGGCAGCCGCTCCCCCGGCCGCGCCCGCCGCCTGGTCGCCTATATGGAAGGCCGCAATATCGTGGTAACGCGCAACGATCCGCGCGGGCTTCGCGTCATTGCCCTGCCGGATCTGGGATGGGAAACGGGGCCTGGCGATCCGAATGCGTTCGAGGAGCCGCCTGCGGCGTCGGGCGGGCAGGATCAGCTTTCACTCGTCTAGAGCCAAGGCTCCTGCGCCATGCAAAAGCGGACGACGATGTCCGCAGGACTTCACCGGCTTTTCGGGAATAACAACCGAATATCATACCGGCTGATTTCAGCAAGCGGCCCTCGCGCATGCGGGCTCCGCTTCCGCGACGCTTCTCTTCTCTTCTCCACGCAACAGATATCAGCCGGAAGGGGAGAAGCATGAAGGACAGTGATCGCCGTAAGCTTGTTCGTATTCTTGGTATGCTGGGCTCGGATCACCCTGGTGAACGCGCGGCCGCAGCCCTTGCGGCTCACCGGCAGATCCGGGCTTTGCGAACCACCTGGGCCGACCTGCTTCGTGCGCCGAAACCACGTGAGGGCGGCGTCATCGTCCGGACGGTCTATGAGTACGGCATCGACCACGCGCGCGCCGCAGAAGCGAGGATGCGCCAGCTGCGCGGTGAGATCGCCAGCCTGAAGCAGGAAAATGTTCGCCTGAGAAACCGCTTGGCCGTGAGAGCTGCTCAGGAGCGGCGGTTTCGCGTCGTGTCCGAAGACCGCTAGGTCGAACCTGGGTTTCGCCCCTCGCGGGGGACCGCTAGGTTAGGGCACCACAAGCTCCTCCACTCGAGAGATGATAGACACCATGAACAACGACCGCCTGAGCCTCGATGAGATTTCCCGTCGGGTCGACGCAAAGAGCAAAGCCTTCTGCGATTCGAGCGACCGCATCTGGGCCATGCCGGAGCTGGCGTTCGAGGAGCATCGCTCGGTGGCGGAGCAGATCGCCCTGCTGGAGGCGGAGGGTTTTCGCGTTCAGCGCGCGGTCGGCGGCATGGCGACGGCCTTTATCGCGGAAGCGGGTTCGGGCGGCCCGGTCGTCGGGATCCTCGGCGAGTTCGATGCTCTGCCGGATCTGGCGCAGGAATCGGGCGCCACCGCTCACAGGCCGACGCAGGCCGGCAAACCGGGCCATGGCTGCGGCCATAATCTTTTGGGCTCGGGATCCGCGCTGGCGGCCGTCGCCCTCAAGGATGCGCTGGAAGCGGAGGGGATTGCCGGGACGGTGCGCTATTACGGCTGCCCGGCGGAAGAAAGCGGCTCCGGAAAAACCTTCATGGCGCGTGCAGGGTTGTTCGACGATCTCGATGCCGCCTTCTGCTGGCATCCCAGCGTCGTCAACGAGGTGCAGACCACCTCGTCACTCGCCTGCATCCAGGCGTATTTTCGCTTCAAGGGCCGGGCCGCCCACGCGGCAGCGGCGCCGCATGTGGGGCGCAGCGCCCTCGATGCGGTGGAACTGATGAATGTGGGCGTCAACTACATGCGCGAGCACATGCCGTCCGACGCACGGGTGCATTACGCCATCACGAATACGGGCGGCGACGCGCCGAACGTGGTGCAGGCCTATGGGGAATCGCTCTATCTCGTCCGTTCGCCTCATCTGCCCGATGCGGAGCGCCTGTTCGAGCGGGTGAAAAAGATTGCGGAGGGCGCGGCGCTGATGACCGAGACGACGGTCAGCGTCCAGATTACCGATGCGACGTCGAACGTCGTGCCCAACAAAGCCCTGCAGGAGGCCATGTACGAGAACATGCGTCGCTTGGGTCCGCCGGATTTCGACGGGGCGGACTATGCTTTCGCCGAAAAGCTCCGCAAGGCGGCACTCACCGACGAAGACATTCTTGCAAGCGTGAAACCCCACGATCTTTCGCTCAGGACCAAGATTCTCCATGACGGCGTCTTGTCGATGCCGACCCGGGAGGAGGTCATGATGGGCACGACGGACGTGGGCGACGTAAGCTGGATCGTCCCGACCGTCCAGTGTCACACGGCCTGCTTTGCCATCGGCACGCCCTTCCACACGTGGCAACTTGTTGCGCAGGGCAACTTGCCGGCGGCTCACAAGGGGATGGTGCTCGCCGCCAAGGCCATGGCGGCAACCGCCGCCGATTGCCTGCGCAATCCCGATCTCATCGCCCGCGCCAAGGCGGAGCTTCGCGAGCGAACGGGAGGCCGCGCCTATGTCTGCCCTATCCCGGACAGTGTGACGCCAGACGATCTGCGCGCCAAGGCCGCATAGGGCGCAACCGTCTTCTTGCATGGAGGCTTTGTGTTTCCGATCTCCATGCAAGAATGCAAAGTTTGCTTGGCGGTTTCCGGCATCGCGCTTGCGAGGGTGCAAGCCTATCTTCAGTGCAGACACATTGGAGAGCGCCATGAAACTCACCGGAATCCATCATCTGACGGCCGTCACGGCCGACGCGAAGGGCAATCACGATTTCTACACGCAGGCTTTGGGCATGCGTCTCGTCAAGAAGACCGTCAACCAGGACGATGTGAGCGCCTATCACTTGTTCTACGGAGACGGAGAGGCCTCGCCCGGATCCGACATCACCTTCTTCGATTGGCCTGTCGGGCGGGAACGCCGGGGGAACCACAGCATCGTGCACACGGCGCTGCGCGTGACCGGGGAGAAGACCCTGCAATGGTGGAAGGACCGGTTCGACAGCCACCACATCGCCCATAGCGGCATCATCGAGCGGGACGGGCGCCTGTGGGTGGATTTCGAGGATCCCGAGGGCCAGCGTCTCGGCCTCGTCGATGACGGCGGCGCGGGAGACGTTTCGCATCCATGGACACGGAGCCCGGTACCCCCGGAGCATCAGATTCGCGGCCTTGGTCCCATCACGATCAGTGTCCCGGTCATCGAGCGCACCGGTCTCGTGCTGACCGCCGGAATGGACATGCGCGCGGCGCGGGAATACCGGCGTGGCGACAATCCCGTGCATGTGTTCGAGATGGGCGAGGGCGGTCCTGCGGCAGAACTCCATGTGGCCGTCGAACCCCATCTCCCGCCGGCGCAGCCGGGGGCGGGCGGCGTGCATCACGTCGCGTTTCGGACACCGGACGATGAAACCTATCAGGATGCTGCACAGCGTCTGCAGGCAATACGCGCGCCGTCCAGCGGTCCTGTCGACCGGTATTATTTCCGCAGTCTCTATTTCAGGGAGCCGAACGGCATCCTGTTCGAGATCGCGACCGATGGACCGGGCTTCGCGACCGATGAGCCCCTGGAAAGTCTCGGGGAGCGTCTTGCCCTCCCGCCCTTCCTGGAGCCGCGCCGGGCACAGATCGAAGCGGGCCTGAAGCCGCTTTGATCATAGCGGTCGGCTCTCCTCGGGTGTGGGTTATCGCCATCGCTGGCCGATACCCACCTCAGGAGAGCCGGCTTTGCGGTTGCGTCAGGCCGCCAAAATGCCCTCGATGATATCGACGACCGCAGCGGCTTCCTCGAACGTCGCAAGGCGGCTCGGTCGTCCTGCAAGGAGCTTCCCGAACTCCGCGATCTGATGGGCATCCGCCCGCACGGGCATGATTTCCTCATTGCCATATTGCAGCCGGTACCATTCGCTCAGGACGGCTTTCCCTTGCGAGCCCTGGACTTCGAAGCGATTGAAATCGTCGATCTCGCCTTCGACGGCCCCGTCGATCGTCATCCGGCAGGCGTCGAACTGGAGGACCGCGCGAATGCGGGTTTCAGTACCGGCAGACCCTCGCTCCACCTGACGTTCGATCAAACGGCCTCGTCCGAACAACCTCAACGCCAGGAAGACCACATGCGAGACGACCTCGCGCGTAAACCCGCCCTGCTCCGGACCCGCCAGCCAGCCGACCGCCCCATGCTGCCAGCCTCGCGGCCACGTCTTGAAGCGAACCGTCAGCTGAGCCGACAGGGTGTCCCCGAGAGCGCCGCTTGCGACGATTTCCTGAAGGCGGACTGTCGCCGGAGCTGTCGCAAAAGGAAAATTCACCGCCGCCGGGACTTTGGCGCGGCCGATCAGATCGACGCACTCCTGCGCCGATGGCGGGGAAGCCGCCAGGGGCTTTTCGCAGAATACCGCCTTGCCGGCCCGGGCGACGGCGCGGACGATGGCCTCATGCGTGGCGGGCGGCGAGGCGATATAGACGGCGGCGATCGCAGGATTTTCGACAAGCTCCTGCAGGCTGCCGGCTCGTGGAATGTCGCAATCGGTGACGGCCGGGTCATATCCGGCAATGAGGGTGAAATCCGGATTTGCCGCGAAACTCTCGATGAACCTGCGGCCCATGATGCCGAGGCCCACTACGCCGATGCCATATGTCATGCCATGTCCTGCCTGTGCAGCGTGGCTATAGCGACATCCCGTCATCAACGCGAGAGGCCCCGGAACCTTCCGAGCCCTGCGTCGCCCATTCCCGACGTAGCGCTTGGGATGCATCGGGAACGCCCATAATGCCATGAAAGCAATATTGTTTCCGTGTTTCCCCATGGCCACACGGGGGCGGAAACATCCGCCGATTTCCTTTCAGAAGGGTTGTTCGGTCGCCTGTCCGTTTGCCCTATGGTAACGCTACTCGTCGACATGGCTTGACCTTCGGCCGCTTCGAGGTCAGGACGGCACCCTTATCGTCAGGAAGCTTCATGCATTTCGCCAAGACCTTTGCCCTCGTTTCCGTTCTCACGGCCGGTTCTGCGACGATGCACGTTCAGGCGGCGGACCTGTTCTCGCCCACGCCGTTCGTGCCGGAGGGCTGGATCGTCACGCTCAAGGGCAATCTCAAGGTCGGGCCGACCTATCCGGGCGCGGACGACTACAGCGTCGTCGGCTTCCCGTCGGTGAGCTTCCGGCGGGTCGGGACGCCCGAGCGTTTCAGTGCTCCGGACGATGGGTTGAGCTTCTCGCTTCTCGAGGAATCCGCGATTCGCGTTGGCGTGGTGGGTCGTTTCCAGGGCGGGCGCTATCTCAACGACGATCGCCGCCTGTTCGGCCTCGACAAGATCAACTGGGCGGTCGAGCCTGGCGTTTTCGTGGAATACTGGCCCGTCGAGTTTCTCCGGGCTCGCGCCGAATTGCGGCACGGGATCAACGGGCACCATGGCTTTGTGGCCGATATCGGTCTCGATTTCGTGCAGAGCTTCGGCGCCTTTGGGTTCTCCGTCGGCCCGCGCCTCTCTTTGGGGGATAACGACTTCACCCGGACCTATTTCGGCGTGACGCCCGTTGAGGCGGCGCTCAACGGACAGGTTACGCCTTATCGGCCCTCAGGCGGGCTGACCTCGGTCGGCGCGACCGCTGGTGTGACGTACAAGTGGTCCGAGCAGTGGTCGAGCACCGCCAATGTGTCCTACAAGCGTCTGGTCGGCGATGCGGCGGACAGCCCGATCGTCAAGCGCTTCGGGTCGGAAAACCAGTTCGGCTTCGGGCTGACGGCCTCTTATTCCTTTGTGACGGGCCGCTGAGCCGACAACAGGTTTCTCGGTCAGACAAATTCAGGCGGGTCGCCCGCCTGATCGCACGGTCATGAGCGGGAGTAGATGGCCGAGTTGCCGCTATGCTCCTTGACCTCGACGCTTTCCAGCCACACGCGTCCGCCGGTCTCCTTGTGCGCGTAGTCAGCGACGTAATCGAAGACATGCTTGGCGGTTGCCTCGCAACCGACGGCCGGAAGAACACGCAGATCGATAAGGCCGTCCCGGTGCAAGGTCTCGAACCGGTGCAGCTCCGGATCGTCTTCGGCCACAAGCATGGTATGGTCGAACATGTGCTTGAGCCATTCCTTGACGGGCTTCAGGCCGCCGAAATCGAAGCACCAGTTGCGATCGTCCAGCTCATGGGTCGCGAAAACGAGGCGAAAAGCGAGAGCGTAGCCGTGGATCAGCCGGCAATGGGAATGGACGGCGCGCCACTGCCGAAAGCAGCAGGACAAGCCTTCATTGTGATCGTAGGTCTTCGTCGACCGATAGATTTCCCGCGCGACAGATTTCGTGCTGGATTCGAGGGTCGTCATCGCAATGGGAACGTTCATAGACTCTTGTCTCGCGATATCGTCGCTGGGTGAAAGGCTAGTCCGCATATCCGCGGTCGAGGGCGGTGCATTCGTCGATGAACTCTCTCTTGAGGTCCGAATGCGTGGACAGATCGCCCCAATAATAGGTGTTCACCATCCGGCTGCGCCTTGTGGCACGCACGCCCCGTTGTGTCTTGCACATATGGACGGCGCTGATGCGTACGGCCAAGCCGCGCGGCTTGGTCATGTCGAGGATATACTGACCGATCTGCTTCACCATTTCCTCTTGGATCTGCAGCCGTGACGCGAAGTGCTCGACGATCCGGTCGTATTTCGACAGGCCGATGATCTTTCCGTCGGCAGCCGGGAGGATTCCGATGTAAGCGTGACCGTAAATGGGCATGAGATGATGCGCGCACATGGAGCGCACCTCGATCGGGCCCGTTACGATCAGCTGGTCATAGGACTGAACGTTATCGAATTCCGTGATCCGAGGCGGAGCCGTATAACGACCTTCAAGTATTTCCTCGACAAACATCTTGGCGACCCGCATGGGCGTTTCGCGTGTGTTGTGGTCATTCCGATGGTCAATGCGAAGCACGTCGAACAGCTCTTCAAGCTTCTGTGCGGCCGCAGAAATCATGGCGGTCCGCTCTGCATCATCAAGAGGCTGGGAGAGGGTCTCGTTGCAAAGACGTGCCGGGTTTACCTCTCGTAGGTGAAAGTTCATGATTTACCTATAAAACCAAATCTTTAAGCAGTGTCCTAATCTCGTAACGTAGCACGAAATAATACGTAAGTGATATATGGGGCTAGGAGCTAGCTATAACCTCTTTTTGTTGCTATCAAATTTAGTATCGAAGCTTTATTGCAGAATTATGCCGATTAATAGAGCTGCGTATCTGGTAGGGGACCAGGGGTGGAGAAGAAGATGTCGGCCGCAAAATCGAAACAAAGTATCATTTTAGCGTTCTTGAGCCTCCTGACTCTCGCGTTCTCCGGCATCGCGATGGCTGACCCGCTCGCGGCTCCTACCGAGAAACCGATCCTGACGATCGGAGGGAATATCAGCGTCACGAACAAGGCCGGAGAAGCCCAGTTCGACAGGCCGATGCTCGAGGCTCTCGGCCTCGTGACGATCGAAACGACTACCCCTTGGTATACGGGACCCGTGAAGTTCGAAGGCGTTCCCCTGGACAAGCTCATGAAGCTTGTGGGCGCCTCGGGCGAGAGAGCCGCTGTCGTTGCTCTCAACGACTACAGCAGCGAAATTCCGATTGCGGATTTCGCAAAGTACAATGTTATTCTCGCGCTCAAGCGCAACGGTGAATACATGCCGGTCAAAGACAAGGGCCCGCTCTTCGTCATTTATCCGTTCGACAGCCTTCCCGAATTGAAGAGCCAGACTTATTATGGCCGCGCTGTCTGGCAAGTCGCAAAGATTATCATCAAGTAATCGCGGAGGCTGGCATACTCCATGAGCTTCGACGGACCGTCGTTGTCGTTGCGAATACTCAAGGCCGCCCTTGCCATCGTCATCGGCTGCTTTCTGCTCTCTGCAGCCTATATTTCCAGCTTGGTGGTAGAGCGTCAGGAAGCGCTGAAACAGGTTTCCCGCTACAACACGTCCTGGCTCGCCAGCCAGGCCGTATCCGAGTTCACCCGTCTCGAACAGCGTCTCAGCGAGTTCAATACGCCCGACAGCAATGTGGACAGCAGCGAAGTGGAGCTGCGCTTCGACATTCTGGTCAGCCGCGCCAAACTCCTCACCGATGGCGAATTCGAGGATTTCGTCGCGCGGGATCCCGAGCGGCAAGAAACGGTTCGTCTTCTCCGAGAGACGTTGGCGGGCGCGCAGCCGCTCATCCAGCGCCTGAACGATCCGGGAAACGCCCGTAAAGCGCTCGATCTTCTGCGACCCCTCGAAACAAAGGTCACGGCGCTGGCATCCGCAGCCAATCATTACGGGGCCCAGAGAGTCACGGAAGACCAGCATGAACTGATCCGCCTGCACTGGCTGTTCTCCAGCTTGGCGGCAGGTCTCATCGTCTGCGGGTTCATTCTTCTGGGGTTGCTGGGATGGCACAATCGGCTTCTGACTCGGGCGCATCATGACCTGCGCTTTCTCGCGGACAACCTGCAGCGGACATCCGAGGAGCTGAAGAAAGCCAACAAGGCTTTGGGCAACGCCTACGCGGAGCTTCAGCATCAGAACGGGGTCCTGCAGATCCAGGAGATCGAGCTCCGGACGCAGAACGAGCGCTTCAATGCGGCGCTCAACAACATGTCACACGGCCTGTGCATGGTGGACGGCACGGGCCATATCATCGTGTTCAATGCCCGGTTCGCAGATCTGTTCGAGCTGGAGAGCTCGGTTCAACCCGGCGCGACCCTCAACGAGCTGATCGCCTATGCGGACGCTCGCGGACGCGAGGGAGCGGCGGCTCTGCGGCAGATCTGCGCCGAGCAGCACGAGCTCATTCAGAACCGACGCAGCGCGACCTTTATCCAAGGGCAGCCCGGCGGACGAACGATCGCCGTCTCCCATCAGCCGATGAATGACGGCGGCTGGGTGGCCACGTACGAAGACATCACGGAGCGTCGGCAGGCGGAAACGCAGATCGCCTATATGGCCCATCACGATGCCCTGACGGACCTCGCCAACCGGGTCCTCTTCCGCGAACAGATGGAGCGGGCGCTTGCCCACTCGCACCGTCACGACACTCACGTGGCCGTCCTCTGTCTCGATCTCGACCGCTTCAAGGACGTGAACGATACGCTCGGGCACGAGACCGGAGATGCCCTGCTCAAGCTCGTGGCGCGGCGCCTTCAGGCCTGCGTTCGCGAGGAGGATGTGGTGGCCCGTCTCGGGGGCGATGAATTCGCCATCCTGCAACTCTCCATTCATGAGCCGCACGAAAGCGCCGTCCTGGCGGCGCGGATCGTCGAGTCCCTTGGAGAGCCTTACGATATCGCCGGCCAGGAAATCGTGATCGGCACCAGCGTCGGAATCGCGCTGTCCGAAGGCGATCCCACACCGGATCAGCTTCTCAAACATGCCGACCTTGCGCTCTACCGGGCGAAGTCGGGCGGCCGCGGAACGTTTCGCTTCTTCGAGCCTGAGATGGATGCGCAGCTCCAGGCTCGGCGCGCGCTGGAGGTCGATCTCCGAAAGGCCTTGGCCAACAGCGAATTCGAGCTCTTTTATCAGCCACAGGTCGATATCCGCAAAAAGGAGATCACCGGCTACGAGGCCCTGCTGCGCTGGCGCCACCCGGAGCGCGGGATTGTTTCGCCCGCGGAGTTCATTCCCGTTGCCGAGGATATCGGACTGATTTCGCCGCTTGGGGAGTGGGTGATCCACGAGGCAAGCCGCGAGGCCGTCAATTGGCCCGCCAGCGTCAAGGTGGCCGTCAACCTGTCGCCCGTCCAGTTCCGCAACAAGAACCTCGTTCAATGCGTGAAAAACGCCCTGGCTGAATCGACCCTTTGTCCGAGCCGTCTCGAGCTGGAGATCACCGAGTCTGTCCTGCTTCAGGATAACGACACGACCCTTGCGACCCTGCATCAGTTGCGCAAGCTCGGCGTCCGAATCGCCATGGACGATTTCGGTACCGGCTATTCATCCCTCAGCTATCTCCGCAGTTTTCCGTTCGACAAGATCAAGATCGACCAATCCTTCGTCCAAGGGCTATCGTCGCGTGCCGATTGTCTGGCCATTGTCCAATCGATCGCGGGCCTCGGGGCCAATCTCGGCATGAGCACCGTGGCAGAGGGCGTAGAGACGGAGGATCAGCTCGTGCAACTGCGCGCTGCGGGTTGCACGGAGGTCCAGGGCTACTACTTCGGACGCCCCAAGCCGGCCCATGAACTCGTTCATACGCTTGAGGTGTTTCAGCCGACCCGGGCATTCGGCTGAGCCTGCGCCGGCAATAGCGCGGAGCACCGATTCCCCATCGCTCCGCGCTATCGATGAATTGCGCTTCTATTCGGCGGCTTGTCCGATCGCGCCGTTGGCCGGAACATTCTTCATGCCGTTGAGAACCTCTTCGGCCGTCGCTTTGTGATTCTTCACGGAGCTCGTCCACTGGCCCCACACGGACGGGTCAATCTTGTCCCCATTGCGTCCAAGGTGTTGAAGGCGACGTTCGTCTTCTGCCGTCAGAACCTGCTTGGGCAACGGCTTCAGGTGGCGAACATCTGCCGCCGTCAGGCCGATCATGGTCCCCACGCGACTGCCGTAATCGTCATGAATCAGGAACAGGTGCCAGAGCATGCGCTCTTGAACGTCGCGCTCACACTGTCCCAGCAGCGTTCCCATATTGTGAACGAGATCGTCGCGCTCCCAGTCCATCATCGTGCAGTAGCGGCCGCGGGCCTGGACATAGTCATTCCGCCGATCGATGACGCTGCGCGTCAGGCGCCCGTGGACTTCCGGCGGGTTGTTCGGCTCCTCGCGTGGGGATTCATGAAGTCCTTGATGAACCGAAGGCTCGTAATTCACATGCGGGTTCTGTCCAGCCGCCAGGTCACGCCGGAACGACATCTGGCCACCGTTCAGGTTCGTCGCCACTTGGGCGTTTTTGGCTTGATTGACCGGGAGCTGAAGGTAGTTCGTACCGACCCGGTAACGCTGAGTATCGGAATAGGAGAAAGTCCGGCCGACCAGCATCTTGTCGTCGGAGAAATCAAGGCCGTCGACGAGGACGCCGGTTCCCATGGCGATCTGCTCGTTTTCGTTGAAGTGATCGTCGACATTCCGGTTCAGGGTCATGACACCCACGTGCCGAAGCGGAAAGTCCTTCTCGGGCCAGATCTTCGTGTCGTCGAGGGGATCCCACTCGAGTTCGGGATGATCGTGATCTTCCATGATCTGGACATAGACGTCCCACTGCGGGTACTCGCCGCGCTCGATCGCTTCGTAAAGATCCTTGGAGGCGGATCCCAGGTCTTGGCCTTGCACCTTCGCTGCTTCCTCCGCCGTCAGGCTGGCAATGCCGCAGCGAGGATGGAAATGATACTTCACGAGTACCGTTTCACCTTGGGCGTTGACCATCTTGTAGGTGTTGACCCCAAACCCTTCCATATGCCGGTAGCTTGCCGGAATGCCCCGCGGGCTGAACAGGTGCGTCAGCATATGCATGGATTCGGGCGTCTGACTCATGAAGTCGAAGATCCGGTTCGGCTCCTGGCGGAATGTGACCGGGTCCGGCTTGAGGGAGTGGATCACGTCCGGAAACTTGATGGCATCCCGGATGAAGAAGATCGCCAGATTGTTGCCGACGAGATCCCAGTTTCCATCCTCAGTGTAGAACTTTACCGCAAAGCCCCTTGGATCGCGGGCGACTTCGGACGAATCCCGACCGCCGATCACGGTTGAAAAGCGAATGGCCAGGGGAGTCTTCTTGCCCGCCTCCTGGAACAGCTTGGCGCGTGTATATTTCGAGGCCGGTTCCTCGCCGATCTTGCCGGTCGCTTCCAGTTCGCCATAGCAGACGAAGCCCCGGGCATGGACGACCCGTTCCGGGATGCGTTCCCGATCGAAGTGCGTGATCTTTTCCAGAAACTGGTAGTTCTCGAGTGTCGCCGGACCACGGTTGCCCACCGTTCTCTGGGATTGGTTGTTCGTGATCGGATGGCCTTGCCGATTTGTCAGAACCTGATCCGACGTTACCCCCTTGCGTGGTTCGGAACCGGTCGATTTCTTGTCCATGGCGCTCTCCCGTGATGCTGCAGCCGATTGGTGCTTTCGTGCCAACACTCGGGAAACATCATGGTTCGCTTGGCGGCTAAAATGTGATGGAGGAAGGCGCAGCGGGAGATCGGCGTCGTTTGTTATTGAGTTGCTCCCTCGCCGACCCTGCGCAAGGCGTCCAGGTTCTTCAACAAGGGTGCTTTCAGTAGGTAGATTTTCTCAGAAATCGCGCGTTTCGGTGTGCAATTTGCAGATTACTGAAGCAAACACTTGAATATTCACCGCCAAGTTTACTTTGCTGATACTCATGTCTTGAGCCAGACGATGCCCTGTGGGATTGTGGCGGAACTTAGGCATTCGCCTTCTGCAAAGCCTCCGTCCCTCCATCCAGATCGTGTTCTTGTTTCATGTCGCCTTCGCGTTTCTATGTTCCTGTCTCCCTTCTTGTCGGTCTGTTCGCCATAGCCGATCCGGCAACGGCTCAGAAACTCGATGGCGTCAAGGTCATGATGCATGCCGCCGGCTCTTGCAGTCAGTTCAGCATCGGGGCCGCCAAATTCACCTGTAAGGGGTTCGTGTATTCGAGCCATGCAAACGGCAGGATCGCCTTTACGGTGCCGACCGGACAGGGAGCCATCACGCTCTCCGGGAGCAAGGACAGCCAACTCGAACCCACAACCTATACTCTGATGATCGATACCGTCCGGGCCGGTTTTCAAGGCGGGATCAACAACTACGACGCCAAAGGCTCCTGCACGATGCGCGTCTCTGTGGACGGGAAATTCGTTCACTCGCTCAAGTGCAGGGCAACAAACGGCATCGATTCCATATCACTCGACTTCAAAGGCAACGGAACGCCTGTCGAGAAGATGATCTGACGGAATCTGATCCGAGATTTCCCGCTCGCTCTTTCGGCCGCCTCTCGGAGACCGACATCAAGCAGCTTTGACAACAGCCTGAAGAAAAATGAAAAAAACCATACTGACCAGCATCACGCTCTGCACGCTACTGTCGCTCTCGGCTGCAGCAATGGCGCACGGATTCGAAGAGCAGGATGTCCTTCCCGACAAGACGCATATTCTTCGCTACTATTATAACTGCAAGGGACGTGTCGCCCCGCTGAACGTCAAAGCAGACCGCGGGTTTGTCCGGACGGAAAAATCGACCCGTTTCATCTGCGGCAATCCGGATCAGCCCGTAATCCAGATCACCTATCTCAGTCCGGAAGGTTTTCGCGGGGCGGACACGGTTCGATATTATCTGCAGGGTCGGCTGGACCAGATCGATCGGGTCAATGTCGGGTCGAAAAGAACGGCTCGCCTGGTCGGATCGGAGGAAACGCTTCAGGTGACTTCGGACCAGGAGAGGATCGTCTATCGGATCTTCAATTGTAACGGGAAGATCGCAGATCCATCGGTCACTGTGCAGCGCGGCTTCGTCACGGTCAGGGACGGCACGACCGAGGCCTGCGGTCGATACAATCAGCCATCCAGGAACGTCGTCTACCGGAGCGCGAGCAACTTCGTCGGCGCTGATCGTATCGTTATCAAGACGGACTTTGCGCCACCCGTCACATTGCCGGTCGAGGTGAGTGGCGGCAGCCCGGCGACATCGGAAGGCAAGGATACGGTCGCGCGCCGAGCGCCGGAGCCCAGCGCGCCTGTCTCCCAACCCGAGAATGTCCCGGAAGAGCGTTCTCTGCCGGCGACGAGCGGCGACCAGCGCTGGATCGTCTTCGCAAGCCGTCAGAGCTTCGAGGATGCGAAGAAATTCGCGAAGGGCTTGTCGGCGGACATCAAAGACGTCCGCGTCGTTCGGGCCCAGAACGGATGGTTTGCGATTGTTGCCGGGCCTTTGGAGCAACAGATCGCGCTCAAGACCCTCAAAAGCCTCAAGGACAACTATACCATCCCTCAGGATTCGAAGCTCACGAAGGGTGAAACCTATACGGGCCTCGTCTGGAACGGTCCGAACTTCCTGGAAGCATCGCTTGCCTACAGCGGAAATCCAACGAAGCTTGTCTGGCGCGATCTGGAAATCAAGGTGGATTCCGTCCAGGGCAGCGATGCGGATTCCAAGACGCCCGTTGCTTACGGGTCGATCAACGGGCAGCGCGTCTTCACCATCAAGCTCGACCAGGTCGAGGTCGCTGAACCGAAAGCCCAGCTCCGGCTTCTTTGGCTCGATCGGACCAGTCCCTATCCGCAGGTCATGTTCACATCCTATTGGGGCGGCGCTCATTGCTGCACAGTGACGGCTTTCGCCAATGCGCGTGATAAGAAAGACTGGCAGGTCACACATGTCGATCCACTCGACGGCGATGGTTTTGCCGTTGAGGATGCTCTTGATCAGGGGACGCCGGTCATCATCGGTTGGGACAACCGGTTTCTCTATCGTTTCGGATCCTATGCGGGATCCATATCTCCCATGCAGATCCAGGAGTTTCGAGGTGGCAAGCTTCAGGATGTGACGCGGGATCCCCGATACGCGTTCCTCCTGCGGCGCCAACTTGGCGACATTGAGAAGGATCTCGACTGGTCGGACCCTGACTTTGAGCGCAACAGCTATCTGGCCGGATGGGTCGCCGTGAAGGCGCTCCTTGGAGAGGAGGACGTCGCATGGGCGGAAATGCTCAAACGTTACGACCGAAGCTCTACCAACGGCCTTGAGGGTTGCAGGATCGAACTGCGAAACGGTGCCTCGTGTCCGCCCGATAAGGTCTTGAAGCAAACCTATCCTGACGCTTTGAGAGACTTCCTCTCGAAGGCCGGTTATCTCACGAAGGTCGATGCTTCTCCTGCGCGCGTTCCGTCGGATGAGCGCACCTGGGAATACCTCAAGGAAGGTCAGACTGTCGTCTTCGGCGTTCCGGAAAGCGACAGCGTCACGGCCCGGTTGACTTGCGTCGACAAGGGGCAGGCTCAGATCGAAATGGAATATTCGACAGAGGCGAAGGAAAAATATCGGGACGGCCAGCCCCTGAAGTTGAAAGTCGACAAGGCCGGGTCGATCCTCGAGATTGAAGGGCAGCTGAAGAAACACACCTTTGGCGACGAATTCATGGGCTGGAACTTCGATGCGAAAATTCCAGCCAGTCATTCGCTCTTCGAATTCATGAAGGTCGGCGGAACCTTGAAGATCGGAGCAGAGCCACCCTATGAGCTGCCGCTCGCCGGAGCGGGGAGGGCGGTGGAGGAATGGCAGTTCGCATGCCAGCGCAAGTAAGGTTGAACCTCACTCGCTTCGTGAGCATCACATCCAGGTCGATTTCATGAAATCCAGCCCAATGAAATTCGCAGGTGCGGCCAGTGTCCTCTTCCTGTGCGCCTCGGTCGCGCAGGCGCAGAATCTCGGACGGATCGACGTACCCATCGTCATAGGAGGCAATGACGAGTTCGACGCATGCTATGGCACCGGCGTCATTGTCGGGCTCGATCCCAAAGGAGACGGATTCCTGTCCGTGAGAAGTGGCCCAGGAGGTAAGCCCTATCGGGAGATTGATCGGCGCTACAATGGCCAGCAGGTCCAATTGTGCACCGATCATGGGCCCTGGATCGCAATCGTCTATGATCCGTCTGGACGCCTGGAAGCCTGCGGCGTTCGCTCCCCTTGGCCGGTGAAGCAGTCTTACACGGGACCTTGCCGGTACGGCTGGGTTCACTCCCGCTATGTCAAGCTCACTTCCGGCTAGGCGCATCTTGCGCGGAGCATGAGCCTCACCGACAATTTTCCCTGCCGGTGAGGCCGTATCATGAATCGCCTAGAACGGCCCGATCAGGTTCAAAAGAGAGACTGGCGCCACCAGATCAGCGTGTCTCGAACTTCCACACGAAGTTGCCTTTGATCGCATGCTCCTGGGCTTTGCTCCCAATCTGGCCGCTGTAGGAAACACCCAGCATGATCGCATCGGACGGCTGCCATTCCAGGCCAGCTTCCGCAACCAAGGCATTCCGGTCCAGGGGAGTGCCCGAGACGGTAAACGCGGATGCTCCGTCTCGGAATGCGAGGAGCGCTTCCGGCTCGATATCGCCGAAGGCGTGGCGCCATCCAAGCAATCCCCGGACGGTCAGGGGAATGTCCCGGCTCAATCGCGCCTCTGCGCGCAAGCCCAGCGTCGTGCTGCCGAGATCGTGGCTCCGTGCATAGCCCGCTAATGCGGCCGCACCGCCACTTTCCACAAAACCGTCGGTACGGAGCCGGAGGATGGAAGCGCCCAGGAAAGGCTCGATTTCAGCTCCGGCAAAAGCGAACCGATAGCCGACCTCCCCAAAAGCCTGGAGGGTTGATCCGTTGTAGGATGCACCGGTTGCATCGGCAAAGCCCGGGAAAGTGATGGTGCGGTTGGTGTCGATGTCATGTCCCGCATAGGCGGCGCCGAGACGCAGCGTGATGGCCCCCCAGTTAGCGGAGCCGTAAAGCGCTCCGAAGACGCTTTCATTGGACCCTGAGGACAGGAGAGAATCGACATCGAACGATGTATGGGTGTAGCCACCGGCAAGGCCGAGGCGAATGCCATCCGAAACACGCGCATCGGCGCCGAGAATGAAGCCTCCGGTCGAAGAGTCGAGGCCGGCCGTATAGGCGCTCGACCGAATTTTCCCCCAGGATCCGAATCCTTCACCCCACAACGCGAAACGGCGCGGATCGAGAGACGGATAAGGAACATTGGCGATGGCCATGGCACGGCCTGGCCGGTCTGCCGCATAGGCCGCAGGGACCTGGGTCGTCCCGGAGAGGAGCGGCGCCCGCATGCGGCCGAGCAGAGCATCCTGGACGATACGCGCATCCCCATAGGCCGCGGAGACGGCAGAGGCGTGTGCTTCGCCGGACAGAAGATCGAAGGCCCGGTCCGCGGACGCGGCATCAAGCTGGAGAATAGCCTCGTCCAGCCGGCTGTTCGTTCCGAGAGCTTCGATGGCGTTCGCCACGTCTTTCTCTCCGGGCGTTGATTCCGCATCGGCAAAGGATGTCTGGTTCCGCTCAAAGCTCACGGTCACGCTGTTGCCCGAATAGCGGAGCCGCGGATCCAGGAAGGCCGACACGCTGTTTGAGCGCACCGTTCCGAAGAGCCCGGTCGTTCCTCCTGCCGAACTCACGATCTCCATTTGAGTGCCGACGGGGGCTATTCCATTGACAAGAACCAGATCGACGGCACCTCCAGACATTGTGGTTACACCGCCGACGACGAGACGGTCATGCTGGCCCTGAGCGTTGGCGTCGACCCGGTAGGTCGATGTCGGCAGAAGCGTTGCGTTGCCCGCAACGGTCATCGTTCCGAATGTCCCGCCTGCCGCTCCACCGGGTTCCAACGTTCCTGCGAGCGTAAGCGGGGCCTGGATCACCCCGGTCCCCCGCAAGGTCGCCGATGGTCCGATGGCCATTGCCGAGGCAACGGAGCCATTGAGTGTCAGAACGCCGCCAAGAATGTTCGTCCCGCCCGCATAGGTGTTCTGGCCCGTGAGAACCAAGTTGCCGTCACCGCGCTTCACGAGACCGCCCGTGCCGACGATGTCGTTGGACCATACGGAATCGTAGCCTTTCGTGTTCACGTCGAACGTCTGGGCAAAACCCTCAGCGCCGAACTCTCGAGGTCCCTTTACGGCTCGCCCAAGATTGAGCAGGCCACGGCCGTAAATTTCCTTTGGGCCGATGTTGTCCGTTGTGGTCAGCATCACCTCGATGATCTGGCGAGCGCTCATGTAGGGGAACGCTTCGCGCAGCACCGCCGCCGCACCTGCGACGACGGGGGCGGCCATCGAGGTTCCGACCATCGTTTGATAGGTGCTGAACGGATAGGTGGAGAGGATTTCGTAATAATCCTTGCTTTGACCGGAGCGAGCGTGATCGCCGCCGGGAGCTGCAAGGCACCAGAGGAAAGTCACGCCGCAGCGATTGCTGTAGCTTGCGATCTGATTATTGCGATCCGTCGAAACAACGGCGATCAAGGCTCCCTGCAGATCGGAAAAGTCGAGATTCGCGTATGCCGGATCGTTGGGGTCGGCATAGATGTATGTGGCAGGGTTGGTCGGGTCCGTACCCCCGGTGACGAAGGTGTAGGCGCCGGCCCTCGTGTTTTCCGGGCGGATATAAGGAAAGAAGCCGATGCCATCCGGGCTGCCTGAGGCAATGGGCTGTTCCTGAAAGGCATTTCCCGCCGCAAAGACAAGAACAATGTCCGCATCCGCTGCCGTCTTCACGGCATCGTATTCAGCCCGAAGCGTCGGCCCCACGATCAGCTTGTCGGCCGTCACCACATAATGGGGATTTTGATAATAGTTGCCGGATGCGTCCTTGAGCCAGCGGGGTGGCAGGGGATTAGGGCCATAGCTGCCGTTGACCACCTTCGCGCCAGCCGTAGCCGCATAGTGAAGCGCGCTGATGGTCGGGTCCTCGCTGTCATCGTTTGTTGCAACTTCGATGGCCCGCAAGGGCAGGATCGTTGCGTTGTATGCGACACCCTGAGTTCCAACGCCGTTTCGTCCGGCGCCGATGATACCGGCCACATGCGTCCCGTGGCCCGCAATCGCTCCGTCCTCTTCCAGATCCGACATGAAACCCGGAGGTTCGCCCGCCGCGAACGAGCGCAGAAGCGGAGAAATCCTTCCGGCAAATTCCGGATGCGCGACATCAAGGCCGGTATCGATCACGCCAACGACGACGCCTTTGCCCGTGAAGCCCATGGCGTAAGCGTCCGCCGCATTGATCTTCCCGAGATACCAGGACCGGTTGTATTCATCCGTCTGGAAGGACGCTGCTACCGTGGCGTTGATTCCTGGCGCAAAGGCTTCCGTGGGAGAGCCATTCCGTATTGCGGGAGCCGGCTTGTATCCATGGCCCGAGGCCGCGGAGAGAACACCGAACTGCTCTTCGACAAAGCTTGGCAGACGTAAGCCTGCGACATCAGCTGCCGACGCAAGGGAGAGACTCGTCAACAGGCCCAGCGATGCGGTGCTGGCCATCAGGCTCGCAGTAAGCAACCGCGGCCGCGTGAATCGGATAGGATTAACGGCGAAGAAACGCCGAAAGGAAAAAACTGTCATGATGCCCCAAGTCTGACGCGTCTTGTTCGACGTCGTATTGAGGGGCAGACTAAGAATTCAACTTTCGGCGTCTAGCGCTTTGCTTGAGCAAACTCGTCGTTTTTACGGCCTGTTACCTTAAGGCAACTGCGAATAATATGACAGGCGATACTCTATCCAAGGGGCCGAAAGCTACGGCTATCCTTTCGGGCCACGGGAACTTGCCTCTTGTGCACGACTGCCCGGGAGGCGGATGAACGTTTGACGGCCACCTTCCTGTAGGCTCGCGTATTCCGCACACGCGGACGCTCGGCTGACGCTCCGACGACACCGCCGATCACTCCACCCACGGCAGCCCCGATCGGCCCGCCGACGACGGCTCCGGCAAGGGCCCCGGTTCCTGCACCGGCTGCGGTAGCCGCTTGCGCCATGGCTGGAGCGGGATGCAAGGCAAAAGCCGACAGGATAATGAACGGCAAGGCTAGGAGACGCATCAACATTCCTCCGAGAACATCCCGGCGGGAACGCCCCTGAAACGGATGGGTTCCGGAAACCGTCCCAGAAACCATGACGGCGAAGGCGTTACGGGAAAACCGCAACGCTCTTGATGTTCACGAACTCATGGATCCCGAAATCCGAGCATTCACGCCCGTAGCCGCTGTCCTTGACACCCCCAAAGGGCATGCGGGGGTCGGAGCGGACATTGCCGTTCACGAAGCTCATCCCGGCTTCCAGGAACTCGGCGGCTATGCGCTCGCCACGGGCAAGATCGCTCGTCAGAACGCCGGATCCAAGGCCGAAGCGCGCGCCATTCGCAATACGGATGGCCTCGCTCTCGTCCCTGGCCTCTATGACGGCCGCGACAGGGCCGAAGACTTCGTCGTCATAGGCCGGCATTCCAGGGCGCACGTCGGTCAGGACTGTCGGCGGGTACCAGGCTCCAGGACGCTCAGGAACTTCGCCGCCCGTCAGCAAGCGAGCGCCACGTTCGATGCTGCGGCGGACCTGATCATGAATCTGATCCCGAGCCTTGACGCTTTCCATCGGCCCGAGCTTGCTGTCGGCGCTGCGAGGATCGCCCATCGTGTAGCGCTCCATCTCGGTCACGAGCGCGCGCTCGAAGGCTTCCCGCACGAGCTGCACGACAATAAACCGCTTGCCGGCAATGCAACTCTGGCCGCCATTCACCATTCGGGCTGTGGCGCAGACCTGCGCGGCCTTTGCGATATCGGCATCTTCCAACACCAGGTAGGCGTCGGATCCTCCGAGTTCGAGAACGCTTTTCTTGAGTGCGGCGCCTGCCGCGGCGGCGACGCGCCGTCCGGCCTCGACGCTCCCCGTCAACGTGACGGCCGCGATGGCCTGATCATCGATAAGGGGCTGAACGCTCCCACTCGGTATCAGAAGGGCGCGGAACACATTCTCCGGAAATCCAGCCTCGCGAAAGACACTCTCGATGGCCAGGGCGCATCCCGGAACATTGCTGGCATGTTTCAAGACGGCCGTGTTGCCGGCCATCAGAGTTGGCGCCGCAAACCGAAAAACTTGCCAGAACGGGAAGTTCCACGGCATGACGGCGAGAACGGTGCCGATCGGGTTGAACGTCACGAAGGCCTTATGCCCGTCAAGGTCGACAGGGCGACGAGCCAGGAAAGTCTCGGCATGGTCGGCAAAATAATCGCAGTTGAACGCACATTTCTCGATTTCGCTGCGCCCATCCGCGGTGAGCTTGCCCATTTCCGCTGTCATCAACTCCGCGAACTCGTCCTTTCGGCGCCGCAGAACCCGAGCCGCCTCCTTCATCAACCGGGCGCGCTCCGTGAAGGAGACGCTGCGCCAATTGTCGAACGCCGCACGAGCCTGCCGGGCAATCTCGAGAGCTTCATCGACATTGTGGCCCTCGTAGCGGCGGCCTGACTGTCCCGTGGCGGGATCCACGGTTTCAAAGCGCGGCTTGTCCACGGATTTGACCGGGCGATCGGACACGGAGCTCTGAGCCATGGGAGGATCCTTTCAAAAGGGGCTCCCCACACCAGGGGAGCCACAGCGCGCGTGACTTCATAAGTCTCGGCATGAAAGCCGGTTCCTCCCCTGCCGCCGGTGGAACGTCTCTGTCTGCGCTCTTTAATGGGCCATCAGAACCGGCAGGTCCGACCTCTCCAGCATATCCCGGCTGGTGCCACCGAGGATCCATTCGCGGACCCGCGAATGGCCATAGCCGCCCATGACGATCAGGTCGGCGGACATGCGGTGAGCGTGGTCGAGGATAATGTCGGAAACAGCGCGTCCGTTGCTTGTGACGAAGTCGACCTCGACCTGGCTGCCGTAGCGGTTGAGATGCCGGGCGATGTCAATGTCCAGGGATGACTTGCCGTCTGGCGTTTTCGGAGGGTCGACCAGAAGAACGCTTGTCCGGGTTGCTTTCTCGATGAAGGGCGCCGCCTCGGCGACCGCGCGGGTCGTCTCCCGGGTGTCACGCCAGGCGACCAGGATCCGTCTGATGGTATCGGGAGGTTGTCGGCCCGGCGGAACGACATAGATGCCGCGCCCGCCTCCGAAAAGCACGGCTTCGAACAGGTCGTCCCACTGGGCGGAACCGCTGTTCTCGTAAGGCCGCTTCGTCACAAAAAGATCCGCGCGTCTGGCTTCCGAAACGACCTGGCCGATCAGTTGTCCGGGTGTCCCGTCCAGGCGGCGAAGCTCGCTGGGGACGGAGAGGCGGGAGAATCGCTCGGACAGGCGCTGCTGCGTGCGGTCACCGGCTCGTCTTGCCTCGTCGTCGAGCTCCGCAACGACACCGGCAGCGGCTGCGCCATCCATCGGGGTCAAAGAGGCCAGATCCGGAAGAACGTTGGTGAAGAGCCCTGTTACGTGAGCCTGGCTCGCGGCGGCGATTGCCTCGCCGTGGGCCAGACGAATCTCATCGTCCGAACTGCCGTCCAGATGAACCAGAACGTCCTTGATCATCTTGTTCTCCATGCGGTTAAGGCGAGGGTCGATCTCATGCCGATCACGCCTGCGTCGGGAGCATTCAATACCAGCTTGGCCGTTCTGTCCTTGATCCTACGCAAGACCTGATCTGATCGTGGCGCATGCCGGATGGCGGCTACCGATCAAGGGCGCTCTCAAGGGTGAAAAGTTCCTGCGAGCGCTTGACCCCGCGCAAGGCGTACCGCCCGACCGAGACGAGCTGATCACGGTCGCTGTCTTCAGCCGCCGCCGCAAATGCCGATGAGACCAGAACATTTCTCTCGACGGAATGGCACAGGGCGGCGATCCGGCTCACCTCGTTGACGGCCGGACCCACAACCGTAAAGTCGAGCCGGTCCCGGCTGCCGATATTGCCATAGAAAACCTCGCCGACGTGCAAACCGAGATAGGCGCTTGTGATGGGCAGCCCCTGCGCCGACCGATGGCGGTTGAGCTCCTCGATCTTCAGCCGCATTGCGCTTTCGGCCATGAGGGCGCGCTGACAGGCAAGGCCCGGGTCCTTGGTCTTGAAGATCGCCAAGGTTCCATCCCCTATGAGCTTCAGCACATCCCCTCCCGCATCGTGAATGGAGGAAATGATCGCCTCGGAATAATCGTTCAGGAACGGGATGATCTGCTCCGGCGCGGAGCTTTCGGCGATCCGCGTGAAGCCATGCAGGTCGCTGAACCAGAGAACGGCTGAAATTCGATCCGTTACGCCCCTGGCGATACGCCCGCTGAGCACCCGCCGCCCGGCATCGCGGCCGAGATAGGTCTCGACGAGAGTCTCGGCGATCCGCGCAAGGGAGCTGCACTTCATGGCAAGCGCCAAGGATGGGACAAGCCGGCGCAGCGCTCCCAGCTCCTGTTCGGAGAAGCCGCCTGGCGCATCGGTGGTCCAGGAGGAAAAGATGCAGTCCATCTCACCGATCACGCCCTGCGCGGCAAAGCGCTGCATGAGCGCGACGTAATCCGTCTGTCCCTGACCATGAAGATCTTGAAGGATGGGAAAATCGCCAGAATGGTCGGGGCCGACTCTGCGGCGAAGCATCTCCTCCCCATTCTGATAGAGGTGGAAATAGGGACTGCGCCGCCACAGCGCCTCAGCTTCGGTGCCTTCGCTGAGACGCCCGTATTCCGACACGGGTTCGAATTCCGCCTGATGAACCCAGCGGAAGACACGTCCTTCAAAAACCGGATGAAGGGTGTCGATGCCCATGTTCGCGCGCCTGATCGGCAAACCGGCTTCCACAAGGCGGCTGCAGAACCCAGGCAGCAGATCCGTTTCGGACATGCCTGAAAGGCCTGCTGCCGTTACCCATTCGACAATGCGGGTCGCCTCTGCAGCATCCATGAAAAGCCTCCCAGGATCATGACGGGATCAGTCGGAGCTGAACGCATCTTGGCCGAGCACTGACGCATATCACAAGAGCGGCGGCCTTATGTGAGCGCGAGATGAAAAAACCAGCTGCTCCCGTGGCACCCCCTTGAAACCTGAAGGATCGACAAGGCTCTCCAAGGGACCGACACGGGATTTTCTGAAACGTTCGATCTCGATTCTATCAAAGACGACCGTGATCGGTCTGCCAAGCCTCAGCCGCCAGGGATCTCCGCCTTGGGAGGCAGCGGAAACAGGGACACGAACCTCTTTGCGAGGGTGCGGTCTCCGTCGATTTGCAGAACACCTTCCGATTCGAGCGCCGAAAGTTCCTGACCCGCATAGATGGCGCGTGCAATGGCCGGGGCGGTGCCCGAAAAGACGAGATCGACATTGTCCAGAGCGGCCCGTTCAATCGCGATTTGTCCCTCGCTGACACGGCCCGCATAGGTTTCTTCCCCAATTCGAAAGCCGACGCGGATATCGCGTCCTCGAGCGCGAGCGGGGTCGATCATTGTCCTCAGGGACAGCATGAGAGACACAGCGCTGAATGGAAGGCTCGGATCGTGGGTGGGCGAGCGAGCAGCCCAGCGCCCCAGCGACTGAAAGATCGGCTCGCTCTGATAGCCCCATTCGGTCAATTCGTAGACCTGAGCTGCCGCCGGCGGGGGAAGCTTGCGCCGAATGACGATGCCGGCCGCCTCCAGGCCTTCGAGACGCTGTGTCAGGACGTTCGCGCTGATGCCGGGGAGATTGGTCCGAAGGTCGCTGAAACGTCTCGGGCCCAACATGAGCTCGCGAATGACCAAGAGGGCCCAGCGCTCGCCGACCAGGTCAAGCGCGTGCGCGGTCGCGCAAGCGTCATCGTAGTGACGTCTGGCATTGTTCTTCGCTTCTTTAGTTATTTTTTCTAACTTCATAGTTGCTATTTATAACTAAATCGGACATAGGTGTCAAACCAACCAGGAGGAACCCCAATGACCAAGATGATTTTCCTGAACCTTCCCGTCAGCGACCTCGCCCGCGCGACGGCCTTCTATCAGGCGGTCGGAGCAACGAAAAATGAACAGTTCTCCGACGACACCGCATCCGGCATGGCTTTCTCCGAAACCATCCACGTGATGCTCCTGACACACGAGAAGTTTCGTCAGTTCACCCCAAAGGACATCGCCGATGCGAAGCGCACCAGCGAAGTGCTGATCTGCCTGTCCGCCGAGAGCCGCGAAGCTGTCGACGATTTGGTGGCCAAAGCAGCGGGAGCAGGGGGCTTGGCCGATCCCGGCCCGAAGCAGGACTACGGCTTCATGTATGGCCGCAGCTTCGAGGATCTCGACGGACATATCTGGGAAGTGATGTGGATGGATCTCGAGGCCTGCAAGCAGGCTCAAGCCGACATGGCGACCGCCTAGCCCTCACGCGAACGGGAGAAACGTCCTATGAGCCATCCTTCAACGACGCACGAGCTTTCGATTACTCGTTTCATTAATGCACCGCCCGAAACGGTCTATCACGTCTGGACGGAGCGCCTTGGTGAATGGTGGGCCCCTCGCCCCTATACGACGCCCGTCGTCGAGCTCGACCTGCGGCCCGGTGGTCGCGGTCTCATGGAAATGGAAGCTCCCGACGGCACGCGTATTCCGAACGAAGGCGTCTTTTTGGAAGTCGATCCCAATCGTAAGATCGTTTTCACCAATGCGTTCACAACGGGCTGGCTTCCGCAGGATCCGTTCATGGTTGCGATCGTCACCTTCGATCCCGAGGGAGACGGCACCCGTTATACCGCGAGGGTCCGTCACTGGAGCGAAGAAGCGCTCAAGCGCCATGAAAGCATGGGCTTCCATGAAGGATGGGGCATTGTCGCGGGCCAGCTCGCGGAGCTTGCGGAAGCTGCGCGCATGACGGCAATCGCATAGGATTTCCGTATGGGAAACCGGCAGGGGAGCGGTCGTCCCAATGATTGAGGAACGGTCCAGCCCCTGTCGGTATCTCCTTATGAAGCAGCCTCTACGCTGCCTTGACCTCGTTGAGGAAGGAATCGACTTCATTCCCGAGTCTGGCGGAATGTCGAGCGAGATCCTGGGCAGCGTTCAGGACTTGAGCCGCCGCCTTGCCGGTATCGCCAGCGCCGCGATGAACTTCGCCGATATTGCCCGTAACGGCTTCAGTGCCTCGGGCTGCCTGCTGAACGTTGCGGGCGATCTCGGACGTGGCCGCACCCTGCTGTTCCATCGCGGCTGCGATCGAGACCGAGATCTGCGACATGTCGCCGATAGTCAGGGCAATTTGTTGAATGTCGGCAACCGCCTGTTCTGTCGCCTGCTGTACAGAACTGATCTGTGTCGAGATCTCCTCGGTTGCCCGGGAGGTCTGGTTCGCGAGCTCCTTGATTTCTGCCGCCACGACCGCAAAGCCTTTGCCTGCTTCACCGGCGCGGGCCGCCTCGATGGTGGCGTTGAGAGCCAGCAGGTTCGTCTGCGCCGCAATGCTGTCGATGAGCGCGATGACGTTTCCAAACTTTTCCGCCGAGACCGCCAGAGTCTGCACGGTGTCGTTGGTTCGGCGGGCATCGGCCACGGCCTGATCGGAAATCTGGGACGAACGCGTCACCTGCGCGGCGATCTCTCGAATCGGGATCGACAATTCCTCCGGTGCCGCAGCGACCGTCTGTACATTGGCAAGCGTTTGCTGGGCGGCGGATGAAACGGACACGGATTGTCCTGCGGTCTGATCCGCAACCTGGGTCATCGTCTGGGCGGTTGCCTCCATCTCCGTTGCCGAAGACGTCAGACCTTGGGTCAGAACGGAGACATTGCGCTCTCCATTGGAAATCATGAGCGCGGCGTCGTCCTGGAATTTCAGCGCAAAGCCAATGCCCTTGTCGCTCAGTGCAAAGTAGCTCTGGACGAGGTCCTTCATCGCGGCAATCGCCGCTTTATCATTGTCGGTACCGGCAAGTTGCGCAAGCGCGTCGAGATCTGCGTTCGCCTGCTTCTTGAAGGCTTCATGCTTGCCCTGTGCCGCCTTGAGCATGTCAGGATCCTGATTCACCAGGATGAATTTTTCCTGGCTCGAGACCTCATTGACCTCCGCGTTGATCGCAAGCGCCGTGCTCAGCCGTGTGGCATCCACATCTACGAGGTGCTGCGTGTTCAGCGCCATGGTCTCGACCCCGGTCTTGGCCATGACGACGAGGCCAATCGTGATCAGCGTGAAGATCGTGACGGGGATCGCCAGCTTCGTGAGGAGGCGCAGGTTATCGAGAAAATACAAGGCACGTCCCAGGAGGAGCGGATTCCCCTAGGGAAATAGACCCATCACGTCTCTAATACATTAAGAAGAATACGGTTTCTCGCGGTTCTGGTTTTGAGCAAATGGAGGAGGGTCCGGCTTCCTAGGGGCCCAAACATAATCCTATCGAGATATGGGCTGCTATGGAAACAATCCTAAATTGCCGCGGGGCTCGAAGAGATGCACGAAAGAGCGATTCCGCGTGGAGCTGCCTCGGTTCCTACCCGTAAGGAGTGATCTACCATTGCTCGCCTGATCAGGACGCCAAGTCCGAATACCTTGAGCGTGAGGAAAAGTGCCTAAGCCGGGCTTCCTCTCGAACGCGCCCAGGGGACTACGATGCTCATCTCGGACGACCAGCTGATCCACAACATGCTGAAGCGCCTGCGGTTTCTTCGGTCCGGCATCGATGACGACATGGGCCCAGCCTCGGAGGAAAAGAAAGATCCCGATGGAGCGGCCGCCGTCGCGATGAAGGGATCGGCAAGTGTTGGATTGCTTTCCGGAGCCGCCAGCGCTTCTTCCTCGCACGGCGATGATGGTCCCTCCCATGACACGACAGGATATGCCGGTCATGGCCTTACCCCTGAACGGCCTCTCGGTCATCTCGATCCTCTGACGGCTCCGGCTCCGGCGGCGGTGGATGGGTTCAGGATCGAACCGGCTTCTGTCGCGCCGGCCACAACGGCTGCCGTTTCCGCGATGGCGTTCGGCGTGCCCTCGGCAAAGATACCCGTCGCGTTCGACACGCTCTCCACTTCCACCACAGCCACCCTGTCTCCCCTTTCCGCCTCTTCCGGATCCGTGACCAACGGGTCGGAAGGCGGGTCTGCCTCTCGGGCGCTTGGGACGAGTCAAACCGTGCAGGAAGGCAGTGAGACAGGAGGAACAGCCGCATCGAGCACCACGATGGCCTCTGCTTTGGGTTTAACGGCAGCTCCCAAGACACCCAATGCCATTGTGCTGGAGAACCAGCTAGATGGGAATTCGGAAGCCGAGTGGGGCCTCCGGAATGGGGTTGGGGACAACAATATCCAAGGGTTCGCCACGAATATCAGCGTCAATCACGGCGAAACGATCGACTTCAAGATCGCAACGGATTCCACTCACTATCGTCTCGATATCTACCGTCTCGGCTACTACGGCGGTGATGGCGCCCGCAAGATCACATCGATCGACAAGACGCTGGACGCAGCGCAAATACAGCCGCATCCGATCGTGGATTATTCACTCGGCCTCATCGATTGCGGAAACTGGTCGGTTTCCGCAAGTTGGGAAGTTCCGGATGACGCGGTCTCGGGCGTCTACTTCGCGAAGCTGGTGCGTGAGGATGGGACGGCGGGTGAAAATCTGATCCCCTTCATCGTTCGAAACGATGAGGACAAGAGCGATATCACCTTTCAGACCTCCGACACGACCTGGGAAGCCTATAATGCCTGGGGTGGCGCAAGCCTTTATTACGGACAGGTCCCTCTCAATCCGGAGGACATGATCTCGTACCTGCCTCCGAATTGCAGCTGCGGGCTTACGTCCATCGGCCGAGCCTATGCGGTCAGCTACAACCGCCCCTACATCACGACCACGAGTCCCGCCGGAGGACCCTGGGATTTCATTTTCGGCGCCGAGTATCCGGCCATTCGTTGGCTCGAACAGAACGGGTATGACGTCAACTACATCTCTGGCGTCGATTCCTCGCGTGACGGCGCTCAGCTTCTCAACAGCAAGATCTTCTTGTCCGTCGGCCACGACGAGTATTGGTCGGGCGAGCAGCGGGCAAATGTCGAGGCGGCTAGGGATGCAGGCGTCAATTTGGCCTTCTGGAGCGGAAACGAAGCCTATTGGAAGATCCGGTGGGAAACCAGCATCGACGGCTCCGACACGCCCTATCGCACCCTTGTCACATATAAAGAGACGTTGGCGCATTCCGGCATAGACCCATCGAATACGGCGACGGGAACCTGGCGGGACCCACGGTTCGCCGATGCAGGGCAGGAGCCTGAGAATTCGCTTACCGGCACGATGTTCACGGTCGACTCCTACCGGTCGGATACGATCACGATCCCATATGACATGTCGCAGTTCCGCTTTTGGCGGGACACCTCGATCGCGGATCTCGAGGAGGGACAAACCGGCTCGCTCGTCAAGAACCTGCTGGGCTATGAGTGGGACTCCGACGTCGACAACGGCTTCAGGCCGGACGGGTTGATCAACCTGTCTCTTTCGACGGTCAGCGTGAACACCATGCTGCAGGACTATGGGACAACCGTAGGCCCAGGAACGGCAAACCACAGCCTCACGCTTTACCGGGCAGCCAGCGGTGCGCTCGTGTTCGGCGCCGGTACGGTCTACTGGTCTTGGGGTCTTGATTCCCACAACTCCGTTCAGCCGACCCAGACCGATCCCAATGTCCAGCAGGCGATGGTCAATCTCTTCGCCGACATGGGCGTTCAGCCGGAGACCCTTCAGGCCAGCCTCGTCCTCGCAACGACCACAACCGACCATACGGCCCCGACCGCGACCCTGACATTCCCGAACGGCACTGCCAACATCTATGAAGGTCAGCGGATCACGATTAGCGGTACTGCCGCCGACGTCGGCGGCATCGTCGCGGGTGTGGAAGTCTCCACCGACGGAGGAGCGACCTGGCACAAGGCGACAGGGCGCAACAATTGGACCTATACGTGGAATACCCAAGGAAGCGGCACTTATCAGGTGCTGGCCCGTGCAGTCGATGACAGCGTCAATCTCGGTGCCGCAACAACGCCGCTGACCGTCACGGTCAAGCCTGCTCAGACGGACAGCCTTTTCTCTTTCTCGGATACGCCCGATACCTTGTTTGACGTGGATGGGCGCAGTGTCGAGCTCGGGATGAAATTCACGAGCTCGACATCAGGCTACATCACAGGCATTCGATTCTATAAGGCAGCTCAAATCCTTGGGGAACGGGTGGCTCACCTCTGGTCGTCGGACGGGACATTGCTCGCAACCGCGACATTCGACGACATGACGTATTCAGGGTGGCAGACTGCAACGCTCTCCACACCGATACAGATCACCGCGGGCGCGACCTATATCGCCTCCTACCATACGAAGTTCTATTCCTCGAACCAAAACTACTTCACGACACCTAAGACATCCGGACCGCTCACGGCTCCTGTCGGAGCTTCCGTTTATGCTTACGGTGACGGCGCATTGTTCCCGACAACCAATGGCAACAATGCCAATTACTGGGTTGACGTCGTATTTGACGGAGGTCCTCAGCAGCCGCCCGTCGCGAATGCCGATAGCGGCTTTAAGACGGTGCGCAATAATGTGCTGACGCTCTCGGCTGCATCGCTGCTCGCCAACGACACCGATCCCAATGGAGACACGCTCACGATCACCGGTGTCAGCGGCGCCGACCACGGGAGCGTTGTCTACAACGCTCAAACCAAGACGATCACTTTTACTCCGACGGCCGGCTATACGGGAGCGGCCGGCTTCACGTATTCCATTTCCGACGGAAACGGCGGCACGGCGTCGGCCAATGTGAGTCTATCGGTCGTGGATGAAAGTGCCGTGCCGGTTTCTCTCTTCTCTTCCTCGGCAACGCCGACGGTATTGTCCAATGCCGATCCGAAGGCCGTTGAGCTCGGGATGAAGTTTCAAACGTCCGTGGCAGGCACGGTCAGCGGCATCAAGTTCTACAAGGGTACCGGGGATACGGGTGTTCACGAAGGTCATCTTTGGACCTCGACCGGGACCCTCCTGGGAACCGTGACCTTCAAGAACGAGACCGCTAGTGGCTGGCAGACCGCCACCTTCACCAGCCCGATCGACCTGACTCCCGGCACGACGTATGTCGTCTCCTATCATAGTAACGGAGGCTACGCGTCCACCAGCAACTATTTCACATCGACGGTGACGAACGGGCCGCTCAGCGCGCCAGCCGGGAGCAATGGCGTCTATGCGTATGGAACGTCAGGTCTCTTCCCGACGAACACGTACGGTTCCGCCAACTATTATGTCGATGTCCTGTTCAACGCCGCACCTGTCGTCAACCAGCCTCCTGTTGCGAATGCAGACAGCGGGTTAACGACCGTACGCAACAACGCGCTGACGCTCTCGGCTGCATCGCTCCTGGCCAACGACACCGATCCCAATGGAGATACGCTCACGATCACGGGTGTCAGCGGCGCCAGCCATGGGAGCGTCGTCTATGACGCCCAGACAAAGACCGTTACCTTTACGCCAACCACCGATTATACGGGAGCAGCCGGATTTACGTATTCCGTTTCCGACGGGAAAGGCGGCACGGCGTCGGCCAATGTGAGTCTTTCGGTCCTTAACGAGAGCGCTCCACCGGTCTCCCTGTTCTCGGCATCCGCGACACCGGCGGTTCTTTCAAACGCTGATCCCAATCCCGTAGAACTTGGAATGAAGTTCCAGACCAATACAGCCGGTACGGTCAGTGGCATCAAGTTCTACAAAGGCAGTGGCGACACCGGTACGCATGAAGGTCATCTCTGGACGGCGACCGGGACCCTTCTGGGAACCGTGACTTTCAAGAACGAGACCGCCAGCGGCTGGCAGACGGCCACCTTCACGAGCCCTATCAGCATAAATCCCAATGAGACCTATGTGGTCTCCTATCATAGCAACGGCGGCTATGCATCGACCAGCAACTCCTTCACGACACCTGTCACGAACGGACCTTTAACGGCGCCATCCGGCAACAATGGAGTCTATGCCTACGGATCCTCAGGACTCTTTCCAACGAATAGCTATCGTTCGACGAACTATTTTGTTGACGTTTTGTTCAATTCCCAGACTGCGTGAGGATTCATGACAGAGGCTTTGACGACTGCGCCTCCCACTCTGCTGCCGGTGACGATTCTGTGCGGGTTCTTAGGCGCAGGAAAAACGTCGCTCTTGAACCATGTCTTGAATAACCGCGAGGGCAAGCGTGTTGCCGTCATCGTCAATGACATGAGCGAGGTCAACATTGACGCGGATCTCATCCGCGACGGAGGCGCCGACCTTTCACATACGACGGAGCAGCTGATCGAACTGACCAATGGCTGCATCTGCTGCACCCTGAGGGACGATCTCCATAAGGAAATTGCCAGGCTGGCTCGCGAGCAACGTTTTGACTACTTGCTCATTGAGGCGACAGGAATCGCGGAGCCTTTACCGATCGCGGCAACGTTTTCGTTCCGTGACGAGCAAGGATTTTCAGTCGCGGATCTGGCCCGGCTCGACGCTGTCGTCACAGTTGTGGACGCCCTCAGTCTCACAAGAGACTTCAACGGTCGGGATCTTCTCCGGCAGCGCGGCCAGGCTGCGAGCGAGGACGATGAACGATCCCTTGCCGATCTCCTGGTTGATCAGATCGAGTTCGCCGATCTCATCGTGATCAATAAGATCTCCTCCGTTACAGAAGCTGAGAAGCATCATGTCCGGCGGATCGTCAAGGTGCTCAATACGGAAGCGGAGATCATCGAAACTGATTTCGGCCAAGTATCATCGGATCGGGTTCTGAACACCCGATTGTTCCGCGAAGGAAAGGCCGCGACCCATCCGCTCTGGTACAAGGAACTCTACGGATTCGCGCAACATACGCCGGAAACGGACGAGTATGGTATCTCCAGTTTTGTTTTTCGTGCCCGGCGACCCTTCAGGTCCGATCTCCTGCGGGCCTTCTTAACCCAAAGCTGGCCCGGGCTCCTTCGGGCTAAAGGTCATCTGTGGATTGCAACGCGCCCCGACCATGTGGTGCACTATTCGGTAGCCGGTTCTCAAACCCGGGTGAATTTCAAAGGACTTTGGTGGTGCGCGGTTCCCCGGGACAAATGGCCCGGCAACCCGGCATTCCGACACTATTTGCAGCAGCGCTGGCAATCCCCGTGGGGGGACCGCCGACAGGAGCTGGTTTTCATCGGTCACAACCTGGATGCGGATGCCATCCGGTCGGCACTCGAACAATGCCTCGTCGGATCCGAAACTCACTTCGAGCCTTCCGACTTTCAATATCTGGAAGACGACGACCTGGACCTTGGCGATGCCCCGGATCTGCATGGCCATGCCTCATCGCCGGCTCGGGCGGAAAGCTCTCGTGGTGTCCATGCTCATCATTCGCGATGATGCCGTCACGGATGGATGATCTGGAGAGTCTGAACGGCCCGTGACACTGATAAGCAGGCTTAGGGATTTCCAAGGGATTGAGCGAACAACCATTCCCGCCAGTCCGTTGCCGTGAACATGTTCGCCGGGACACGGTGACCCATTCCTTTATATGAGACAAAGATTGGCTCTCCCCCTGCTCGTGCGAGGGCTCGCGCCCAGGCTTTGTCTGCGGCAATCGGATTTTGATCGTCTTTGGTGCCGTGGATCAACATTGCAGGGATGTGCGAGACGTCTGATGCGAGTTCGCGCTTAGGGGGGACACCCGAGAATGCCACGATCCCGGCGAACCGATCCGGATCAGAGACGAGAGCGTTCAATGCAGCCGAAGCGCCCATGGAGAACCCCACCACATAAATGCGAGTCGGATCTACCGGCAGGGTTTCGGTAAGGTCTTTTATCAATGCCAGAACACCGGGCAAGGAACTCCCAGGCTGGGACGCGAGCAACCCGTCGCCGCTCATTCGATACTCGGCACTTCGGGTCCCAACCTGCGGCACAACCACATATGCCGGGAAGCGTTCAGCAATTTCCGGTTCCGCCCAAGCCTTTGCAAAAGGGACGAGCTGTCCTGTATTGTCATCCCCGATCGTATTCGAGCCGGGCATGACGAGAACCAGGGGTTTGGTGTTGTCCTCCGAAAGCGGCGACAAAAGACGATAAGGCAATTTCGAGCCGTCAGGCAAAACAAAGGTCTTTGCCTCGAAGCGGTCGGATGACGTTCCTGAAAGTCGTTCTACCGTTGCGACTTGAGCAGGTGTCGGGTCATACATCACCGCGCGTTCGTCGATACTGCCGGCCTCTGCAGCGCCGACCGAGAAAACCAGGGAACTGAGCAGGGAAACCCGGAGCACGGCTCTAGGAGAGATCGACATGTTGGTATGTCCTTAAAATCTTTAATGATTCTATGGACCGGCATGGGCGAGGTTGCCTGATGGCCGCGCCTGATGCTCATTCAGGTCCATGGACATTTCTAGCGATATGGCGAAGCGTCACAATTGATGATAACTCGACCGAGCCATTAGAAAATTTAAGGTCGGCAATGGTTCGCCCTCATCTCCCCTTGAATGCCTTGCGGGCTTTCGAAGCCGCGGCACGGCACCTCAGCTTCACGCATGCGGCCATAGAACTCTGTGTCACTCAGGCGGCCGTCAGTCATCAGGTCAAACGCCTCGAGGAACGATTGGGCGTCGCACTCTTTCGCCGCCTGCCGCGAGGATTGGGATTGACCGATGAAGGTCTGGCTCTCCTCCCCACTGTTTCCGCATCCTTCGACAGCATCGGAGACATGCTCGAGCGATTTGACGGCGGGCACGTACGAGAGGTTCTCACCGTCGGGGTCGTGGGCACCTTCGCTCTCGGATGGCTGATTCCACGGCTGCAGAGTTTCCGTGATTTGTACCCGTTCGTTGACCTTCGGCTCATGACGAACAACAACCGGGTCGATATTGCCGCTGAGGGTCTCGATTACGCGGTGCGCTTTGGTGACGGCGCATGGCACGGGACAAATGCCATCAAGCTGTTCGAAGCACCTCTGTCGCCCCTGTGCCACCCCAAGATCGCCGAACGCCTTCGCGATCCCGTTGCCCTTACGGGCGAAACACTCCTGAGATCCTATCGGGCAGACGAATGGCCGAAATGGTTCCGAGTCACAGGGGTCGACGTCGATCTGTCGGTCAAGGGCAATGTTTTCGACTCGTCGTTGGCCATGGTCGAAGCGGCGCGGCTAGGGTTGGGTGTCGCCCTTGCGCCCCCACTCATGTTCGAGCGGGATTTGCAATCCGGCCGTTTGAAGCAGCCCTTCGCCGACAGCGTCTCGACAGGAGCATATTGGCTGACACACTTGAAATCAAAGAGCTCAACTCCCGCCATGAAGGCCTTCCAGGAGTGGATCATCTCCTCTGTTGAGAAGCCGGATCATCTATAGTCACAGATTCACCGCCTGTCTGGCCGACGAGCTCTCCTCACAAGAAGGAAGATAGCAAACATAATGATGAGGCCGGACACCATCATGCCGAGATAGCCGAAGGCCCCTTCCATCCTGTGCGTTCCGGACGGAAGAGGCCGCGTACCTGTGTTGGCGTCGCTTCCCGTTGTTGGCGCACCGGTGCCCTGAACGTTTAGCACAAGCGACCCGTGATGCAGTTGATATGCTACCAGCGGCTGGGGCATCAGGTATCCCAAAATTGATTGGCAATAACTAATGCTCAAGGTTGGCTGCGGTTGCATGGACGACCAGGATTCTGATCTGCCGCTTTCCGGAAAAGGGTAGGCCAAGAGGCTGGAGCTGAATGGGTCCGAAGGAACCGTGTCAGCGCTCTACGCGGGGAATGGCCCAAGGCCGCCGCGCGGCATCCTCTGCCCTGAAGTGCGCGATAGCGTGTGCCTGATTGAGCGTGAGATCGATATCGTCCCAACCGTTCAGAAGCTTCATCCGCCAAACCGGGTCAATGGCGAACGGGATCGAAATTTCGCCCGCAAGGATAGCCTGTTTCTCAAGATCGACGGCTAACTGTGCGCTGTCTTTCTCAAGAAGACGGATCAGGGCCTCCGCGTCTTTCTCTTCTACCCTGGCCGGGAGCAGTCCATTGTTGACAGAGTTGGACGCAAAGATGTCGCCGAAGCTCGGGGCGATCACACAACGGATCCCGTAGTCGACGAGCGCATATACGGCCGCTTCGCGCGAAGATCCTGCGCCGAAATTTCGGCGTGCCACCAGAATTTGCGCATTACGGTACAGCGATCGGTTGAGTGGAAATTCGGCAATTTCCGTGTTGTCATCAGAAAACCGCATGTCGTGGAGCAGGTAACCGCCATAGCCTTCGGCTCGCGAGCGTTTCATGAACCTGGCTGGGATCAACTGGTCCGTATCGATATTGGCATAGGGTAGGGGGCAGGCGGTGGCGGCAAGATGCTGAAAGGGTTGCATCAGGAGCGCTCCTTAATCAGGGGGCGAACATCTGCGAGGTGCCCCACTACAGCCGCCGCTGCGACCATGGCGGGCGACATAAGGTGAGTCCGAGCGCCAGGGCCTTGACGCCCCTTGAAGTTGCGATTTGTCGTGGAGGCACAGCGTTCGTTGGGTTGAACGATGTCGCCGTTCATTCCCACGCACATGGAACAGCCGGATTCCACCCATTCGAGGCCCGCCTCTTGAAAGATCCGGTCGAGGCCCTCGGCTTCAGCCTGCTGCTTCACCAGTGACGAGCCGGGCGAGACAAGGCCTGGCACCTTGGACTTGCGACCTGCCAGAACCTTGGCGGCCGCGCGCAGATCCTCGATGCGGCTGTTGGTGCATGATCCGATGAAAATGCGGTCGATGCGGATGTCGGTGAGTTTCTGGCCCGGTTTGAGATCCATGTATGCCAGCGCGTCACGGATCTGTGCGGCCTTGCCCGAATCCAAAATCGTGTTCGGGTCGGGGACCGACGTGGTGATCGGCAATGCGTCCTCCGGGCTCACGCCCCATGTGACCACGGGAGCGATTTCCGACGCGTCAAGGACGACTTCGCGACCGAACACGGCGTCGCTGTCGCTGGGTAGGCGCATCCAATCCTCGACCGCCTTGTCAAAATCGGCACCCACAGGAGCAAAGGGCCGGCCGCGCAGGTAGTCGATCGTCGTCCTATCGGGTGCAACCATGCCGCAACGGGCGCCGGCCTCGATCGACAGGTTGCAAAGGGTCAGGCGTCCTTCCATGGAAAGCGCCCGAATCGCCGAGCCAGCATACTCGATCGCGTGGCCCTGGGCCCCATCGGCCCCGATACGCCCGATGATGGACAATGCGATGTCCTTGGCACCAATTCCCGGCGCCAGCGTTCCGTCGACATTGATACGCATCCGCTTCGGCTTGCGCTGCCAGAGGGTCTGCGTCATGAGCACATGAGCGACCTCGGAAGCGCCAATGCCGAAAGCCCAAGCCCCGAAGGCCCCGTGTGTGGAGGTGTGGCTGTCGCCGCAGACGATGAGCAGGCCCGGAAGGGTCAATCCCTGTTCGGGTCCGACGACATGAACGATCCCTTGGCGCGGGTCATTCAAGCCGAACAACATCACATTGTTCTCGGATGTGTTGCGCTCAAGCTGGTCGAGCATGTTCCGGATCGCCGGATCGATGCTTCGCCCGGCGCGCCGGGTCGGGACGTAATGATCGGCGACCCCGAAAGTCAGGTCCGGACGGGCGACCCTCGCGCCGCGTTCCTTCAGCTTGTTGAAAGCGTGAAAGGAGCCCTCATGCACAAAATGCCGATCGACCCACAGGAGCGTCTGTCCGTCCTCACGCGTCACGATCGCATGACTATCCCAGAGCTTGTCGAACAAGGTCTTCGGACCGGAGGGATTTTGCGCCATCTCGTTCTCCCGATTGCGCTCTCATATTCCATGTCGGAACCGCGGCCAGTATTTCCAAGGAGGCCGCTTGACGCAAGGGAAATGTCTTATAAGGTATACAGGTAGCTGTCCTCTACATAAGTCAATATTCTTGATTGAGAGCGAGCAACCTTGGTGGACGCAGTCGAACCTCTCAAAGCGCGGCGCATCTATCTTCTTCTGCGCGAGCGCATCCTGAACGGCGAGCTGGAGGCCGGCTCCAGGCTGCCCGGAGAGCTGTCGATTGCAGCCGAATACGGCATCTCGCGTGTCACGGTCCGGCGTGCGCTCGATACGCTCGCGAATGACGGCCTCATTGACCGCCGCCCTGGCTCCGGCACCTTCGTGCGTGAGGGGAATTCGGTTCGGCCGATCGTCGCGGATCTCTCCAACGTCTTGTCCCATCTGGTCGAGATGGGTCGGCGGACCGGTGTGCGGCTTCTGTCCTTTGCCTACGTGAACCCGCCCGAGAGTGTTGCTGTATCTCTCGGTCTCGCACCCGGCGAGCGCACGCAGCGATCGATTCGCGTGCGTCTCATCGACGGCGCTCCGTTCTCCTATCTTATAACACATGTGCCCGAGCGCATCGGCGTGACTTACTCCGAGACCGACCTTGCTTCGATGCCGCTGCTCGGGCTTCTCGAGCGATCGGGAATCGTCGTCGAGGAGGCGAGCCAGAGCATCGGTGCTACCTTGGCTGGACCCGACGTCGCGGAGGCTCTCGGACTTGAGATCGGGTCGCCGCTCCTGTCGCTCACGCGCGTCGTCTGGGACCCGTCAGGCCAGGGCGTCGAGCATCTCCATGCTCTCTACAGGCCTGATCGCTACTCCTTCCACATGGACCTCATACGAACCGGCGCCGCTGGCGCACGCCGATGGAATCCCGTGGTGAAGCCGAGCGTGGCCGGGGCGGAGATCCATAAACGCAAAAACAAGGGGCCAGAGAGCCCCAAGCAGAAGCCCCGTCCCGTGCGGGTATCAAACCAGAGGAGAACATCGACATGAAGAACATCATGCGTCCAACCCGCCGTTCGATTTTGCGGGCGGGTGCCGCTTCTGCAGCCGTGCTCGCTATGCCGGCCTATCTGCGTGCCCAGTCGCAATCCGTGAAGATCGGAATCTTGCAACCCGTCACCGGTGCTCTCGCGCAGGATGGCGAGTTCGGCCGCATGGGCGCCGAATTAGCCATCAAGGAGATCAACGATTCAGGCGGCCTCAAGGGTTTGGGCGGCGCCAAGCTCGAAATGGTGTTTGGCGATGCCCGCTCGAACCCGGAGGCGGGCACCCAGGAGGTCGAGAAGATGCAGGCCGACGGCGTTGCCGCCATCGTCGGCGGCTTCGCAAGCCCGATCTGCCTCGCCGCCACCCAGGCAGCGGCCCGCTACGACCTGCCCTACATCGTCGATGTCGGCGTGAGCGACCCCATCGTCCAGCGGGGCCTCAAGAACACGTTCCGCTTCGCACCGGGCTTCGGCATCGTGACGGGCTTTGCCCTTGACAACCTCGTCAAGCTCAATGACGGCGCTGGCAAGCCTGCCAAGACCGTCGTCCTCGTACACGAGGACGGCCTGTTCGGATCGGGTCTCGCCAAGCTCATGCAGGCCGAACTGCCGAAGCGCGGCTTCGAGATCCTTGAGACGATCGCACATCCGACACCGGCGCGCGACATGTCGAACGTGGCCCTGCGTATCCGCTCGCTCAACCCGGATCTCGTGATCCCATCGAGCTATTATGGCGAGTTCGTGCTGCTCGCGCGGACCATGCAGCAGCAGCGCATCCGTCCAAAGGGCGTCTATGCGGTCCTCAACGGAGCGGCCTCGAACTACCGCTTCGTGAAGGAATTCCCGGAAGCCGCCAACGGCATTATGGATTGCAATCACTGGTACGATCCGCGCAATCCCAAAGCCCAGGAACTCAAGAAGCAGGTGGAGGCACAGGGCAAGGTCTTCGCCTACAACGTGCCGCTGAACTATTCCTGCGTGAAGCTCCTCGCCGATGCCATCAATCGCGCCGGATCGGCCGATCGCGCGAAGATCATCGAAGCGTTGGGCACGTCGACCTTCAAGGAACACATCATGCCCTACGGAGAGACGAAATTCGTCAACGGGCAGAATATGGGCGCTGCGCCGGTCAACACGCAGGTGCAGGGCAATGACATCAAGGTGATCTTCCCCGAGACATTCGCGGACGCAAAGCCCCATTTCCCGGTGACCGGCTGATCCTGGGTAATGATCCTGGGGTGCGCGTGCGTATCCCAGGAAACCTTGAGGAGTGTTTTGTGTAATGTACTCACCCGCTATCATTGCGGAAGCCGTCGTGAATGGCCTCATGACAGGGGCAGTCTACGCACTTATCGCGCTGGGCCTCACGCTTGTTTACGGCGTTCTTCATATCATCAACTTTGCTCACGGGGCGCTGCTTACGGCTGCAATGTTTGCCGTGTGGTCGGTCTATGTGGTTTTTGGACTTGACCCTTATCTTGCCATCCTGCCCCTGACTCCGCTCTTCTTCGGACTAGGATATGCCCTGCAGCGCTTCGTCATCGGTCCTGCGAGCCACGGTAGCGACAGCAACATCCTGCTCGTGACGCTGGGTCTATCGATTGCCGTCGAGAACGCACTCCTGGCTGGATTCCGTTCAGATACGCGCACTCTCAATACCGATTATGGGTTTCAGGTCGTGGAGATCGGCCCGCTTCTTCTGTCCAAGCCGCGGTTGATCGGCTTTGGGGCAGCTGTGCTGGTGACTGTGCTCCTATGGCTTCTTCTCTCGCGCACGGACACGGGCAAGGCCATACGGGCCGTCGCCAAGGAAAAGCTCGGCGCGAGCCTGGTCGGCATCAACGTGGCTCACGTCTATGCCGTGACGTTCGGGCTAGGCTGCGCCTGCCTGGCGGTGGCCGCGTGTCTGCTCATGCCAACCTTCTACGTCAACCCACGCATCGGCCAAGCCTTCGTGCTGGTTGCCTTCACGATCGTCGTGCTAGGCGGCATGGGGTCCATCCCCGGCGCACTGTTCGGCGGCTTGTTCATTGGAGTCGTCGAGAGCCTTTGCGGTCTTTTTCTCGGAGATTCGCTCGGCCAGATCGGAATCTTCCTTATTTTCATCCTCGTGCTGCTTGTGCGGCCGACAGGGTTGTTCGGAGCGAAGGCATGACATTTCGCGATATCGTTCCGATCATCATCCTCGTGGCGTTTCTGGCCCTCGTTCCGGTCTTCATTACGGCGAACACGGTCCTTAATTTCCTCGTTTTCACGCTGATCGTCGCACTTGCCGCCCAAGGGTGGAACATTCTCGGCGGTTTTGGAGGTCAGTTCTCGTTCGGCCATGCCGCCTTCTTCGGAACGGGCGCCTACGCGGCCGCGTTGCTTCAGGCACGCCTTGGGATCAACCCCTGGACCGCTTTCGCGATCGGGAGTGCCGCTGGTGGGGCCGTCGGATGGGTGATCGGCTATCTGAGCTTCCGATCGGGTCTGCGCGGTTCCTATTTCGCCCTGGTTACCCTTGCCTTTGCGGAGGTGCTGCGCATCCTTGCCAACGCCGCGACCTTTACGGGCGGCGCTGCCGGCGTCCTGATCAAGCTTGATGTAAGGCCGGAGAATTTCCAGTTCGAAAGCCGGGGCGCCTTCTTCTGGATCGCACTTGCGCTTGTCGGGGCCGTGCTCGTGCTCACCCGCTGGATCGAACGGTCGCGTTTCGGCGCCCAGCTGGTCGCCGTGCGGGAAAATGAGGCGGCTGCCAAGGCGCTTGGCGTCGATACGCTGCGGGTGAAGCTCGGAGCCATCACGCTCTCGGGCGCAGTGACGGCGGCGGCAGGGTGCCTCTATGCTCAGTACTTCCTTTATGTCGATGCGAACATCGCCTACGGAACCTGGATCTCGGTCGAAGCGATCCTTGCGCCGATCATTGGTGGGCTCGGAACTGTGTTAGGGCCGCTGGTCGGCGCGGTGGCCCTGCACGGTCTGGGCGAGATCACGAAGCTGGCCGCCGGCAGCGTGCCCGGAATCGATCTCATGGTCTTCGGAGCGCTTCTGGTTGTGGCGGTCGCCTTTGCGCCGGATGGTATCCTCGGCCTTCTCCGTCGCCTGCGTCGTCCGATCCGCTCCTCAGGAGTGTCCGGCCATGCTTGAGGTACAGAACGCAACGAAGCGTTTCGGTGGTCTTGTTGCCGTCAATCGAGCGTCACTCAAGGTCGCCGCCGGTTCCATCACCGGTCTCATTGGTCCGAACGGGGCCGGCAAGACGACGCTTTTCACCCTGATCTCCGGTTTTGAAAGGCCTACCGAAGGGCGCGTGCTGTTCCAGGGACAGGATATCAGCCGTGACGAGCCACATATCCGGGCCCGGCATGGCATCGCACGGACATTCCAAATCGTGCAGCCGTTTGCCGGGCTCTCTGTCGTGGAGAATATCGCTGTCGGCGCGCACCTACGTCACGCCAAGCGCGCAGATGCCATGGCTCGCGCTGAAGCGGTGGGCCATCGCGTTGGACTGGGCCCCGAACTTGGCAAGTCGGCGGCAAGCCTGACAGTAGCCGGCCGCAAGCGCTTGGAACTTGCCCGCGCTCTTGCGACCGAGCCGAAGCTGCTGTTGCTCGACGAGGTCCTCGCCGGCCTCAATCCTTCCGAGATCCGCGACATCATTCCGGTGATTCACGCAATCCGTGACGAGGGCGTCACGATCCTGATGATTGAGCACGTGATGCAGGCGGTGATGAATCTCTGCGAGCAGGTCTATGTGCTGGCACAGGGTCTGATCATCGCAGAAGGTCCGCCTACCGAGGTCTGCGATAACCCGTTGGTAGTCGAGGCGTACCTCGGTGTCGGCGCGGCCGAACGCCTGAAGCGGGGGAGCGTCCATGCTTGAGGTCAAGTCCCTGAGAGCAGGCTATGGCGGTACGGAAGTGCTGCGAGGCCTCGATCTTTCCGTCGGAGCGGGCGAGATCGTCGCGGTGCTCGGCTCCAACGGAGTTGGGAAAACCACGTTGAATAAAGTGCTGTCGGGCGTTCTGCGGCCGAATGAGGGTGAGATTCGCTTCGACGGGAAGACGCTCACCGGCGCCTCGTCGGCGGATATCGTAGGGGCAGGTCTCATTCACGTACCGGAGGGCCGCAAAATCTTCCCGAACATGTCGGTGCGCGAGAATCTCGAACTCGGCAGCTATCGGAGGGGGCGCGACCGACGTTCTGTCAATATGGAGCGGGTTTTCGATACCTTTCCCCGCTTGCGCGAGCGCAGTGGCCAGGCAGCCGGTACTTTGTCCGGTGGCGAGCAACAAATGCTGGCGATCGGGCGCGGGATGATGGCGGAGCCACGGCTCCTGATCCTCGATGAACCGTCACTAGGTTTGTCGCCGCTGCTCGTGGAGGAAATGTTCGCCTTGATCCGCAGGCTCAATGGCGACGGGCTACCGGTGCTCCTCGTCGAACAGAACGTGGTCCAATCTCTTGAATGCGCCTCGCGTGCCTACATCCTGGAGAATGGTGTCTTTGCCCTTTCGGGATCAGCCGAACAAGTTCGCAGTGATCCTGAGCTCAAGCGTGCCTATCTCGGCATGTGACGGAGAAACCCCATGACGATCGTAACACAGAACGTCATTCCCGCCTCCGTTCTGCTGCAGGACAGGCAACCCCAATGGCTTCGGCAATGGGGAGAATTTGCGGCCGACATCCGGTTTGCGGATCTCCCGGCTCCTGTGGTCGAACGTGCGAAGCTCGTCCTCCTCGACTGCATCGGCGCTATTGCGGCTGGAATGCAGGAGCCGGAAATGCGCAGCCTCGTCTCACGTCTTGCACGGCGCGACTCAGATGCTGACCCGACCCCGGTGATCGGCGCCGGCCGCCGCACGAGTCCTCTGCTGGCGAGCCTTCTCAACGGCACTGCTGGAACGATGCTCGAGCTCGACGAGGGCAACCAATATGCGCGCGGGCATCCCGGCATTCATGTCGTTCCAGCCGCTTTGGCGACTGGGGAGCGCCTATCTGTTTCAGGCGCAGATCTCATCGCTGCCATCGCTCTTGGCTACGAGATCGGATCCCGCGTCGGCATCGCGTCGAAATTGCGTGTGACTATGCATCCGCACGGCACCTGGGGTACCATCGGCGCTGCACTGACGGCCGCAAAGCTCGAAGGTGCCTCGTCGGGTCAGATGGTTGAGACCATCAACCTTGCTTCGAGCCTTGGTCTCTCGACGAGCCGACGCACGATGCTGGAAGGTGGAACAATCCGCAACACCTATGCGGGGTTTTCAAACCAGCTCGGTCTCATGGCATGGGAATTGCAGGCGTCCGGTTTTGTCGGTGAGACAGATGGCATCGGCACCGTTTACGGCACTGTAATTGCCGAGAACTTCCAGTCCCACGAGATGGTTCTGGAGCTTGGCGAGCGTTGGGAGATCGCTCGAAACTATTTTAAACGCCATGCCGCCTGCCGCTATACTCACGGCGCGCTCGATGCTCTTGGCGACATTGTACGCCAAGCTGGAGGCTCGATCGATCCCACGTCGGTCGAAACGATCGAGGTCGACACCTATGTGTGGGCGGCGCAGCTTGATTCGGCCGAGCCTAAGAACATGCTCGCTGCAAAATTCTCGCTGCCTTTCGCGCTCGCCACCTACATCATCAATGGCGCGGCCAGCGTGCCGGCCTTCCGTGAGGAAGCTCAGGCAAACGCTGCGGCGCGTGCTCTCGCGCGTCGAGTGGTGGTGCGCGAGGACCCGACGCTGACAGCAATGCTGCCGGGGCTACGTCCAGCCCGGGTTCGGGTCCGCTTCACCGGCGGGCGGCAATTGTCGGCGGAGGTTCTCACCAACAAAGGTGATACGGAAGATCCTTATTCGCCGGACGACGTGCGCGCCAAGTTTCGTGAGCTGGCCGAGCCCGTCTGGGGCGAAACGGACGTGAAGCGTATCATTGCCGAAGTCGATGCGCTCGATGACGCTTCGGACATTCGCAAGCTGACGAGCCTCCTGGCCCGCTCTCCCCAACACGGTTGGTCATGATGAGTTTCAAAAAACGACTGCTACAAAACCACGTGGTCATTGCGCCTGGCGTCTACGACCCGCTCACCGCATCGTTGGCGGCCGAGGCCCGCTTCGAGGCTCTTTACCTGTCTGGCGCGGCGATTGCCTATACGCGTCTCGGACGGCCGGATATCGGTCTCGTCTCCATGAGCGAGGTGGCGGACACCATTACCCTGGTGCGCGACCGGGTGCCGACCCCACTCGTCGTGGATGCCGACAACGGCTATGGCAACGCGCTCAACGTCCAGCGCACGGTGAGACTCTTCGAGCGCGCGGGCGCCACTGCGATCCAGCTCGAAGACCAAAGCTTTCCGAAGCGCTGTGGCCATCTCCAGGACAAATCGATCATTCCGGCCGCGGAGATGGCCGGAAAAATCAAGGCTGCGGTGGACGCGCGGATCTCTGAAGAAACCGTCATCGTCGCCCGTACCGATGCGGTTGCGGTCGAGGGCTTCGAATCGGCTATTGAGCGGGCGCGGCTCTATGCCGAGGCGGGAGCCGATGTCCTGTTCGTGGAGGCGCCCAAGACCCGCGAGCAGCTCGCAGCGGTCACGTACGCCCTCGGATCGCTACGCCCGCTCTTGGCCAACATGGTCGAAGGTGGAGAGACTCCTCTGTCCTCCGCGCAGGACCTGGGAAGCCTCGGGTTCCGCCTCGTGATCTTTCCCGGCGGGATCGTGCGTGCGCTCGCGCGCACTGCGCAAGATTATTATCGCTCGCTGCACGCGCACGGCACAAACGAGCCTTTCCGCGAGCGGATGTTCGATTTCACAGCGCTGAACGATCTCATCGGCACCCCGGAAATGCTGAAGCTCGGCGAGCGCTACGAGTCGTTTGACAAGGGAGCTGCCCAATGAGCGCCATCGATCCCGTCACCCTGGCTGTTCTCAAAGGACGCCTCGAGCAAATCGCGGATGAGATGGACGCGACTCTCTATCGCTCCGCATTCAATCCGATCATTGCAGAGGCCCGGGACGCTTGCCACGGTCTTTATCATCCCGTCACCGGCGCGACTCTTGTGCAAGGAACGAACGGGCTCCCGATCTTCGTCGGTGCCATGGCGTTCGCGGTGAAGGCCGTGATCGACAAGGTCGAACGGGAGGGAGGCTTGGAGCCGGGCGACACCTTCCTGTTCAATGACCCTTATGATGGAGGCACGCACCTCAACGACTTCCGTCTCGTGCGTCCCATCTTCCGGGCTGGCAGGCTCTATTGCTGGCTCGCCTCCGTCGGCCACTGGCTCGACATCGGCGGTAATGTGCCAGGGGGCTTCAATGCACAGGCAACCGAAAGCTTCCAGGAAGGTGTTCGCTTCCCGCCGGTTAAGCTCATCCGGGCCGGTGTGATGAATGACGATATCGTCGCCATCCTCTCTGCCAATGCCCGCGTACCGGTGTCGAACTACGGCGACCTCAACGGCCAGCTCAATGCGCTGGACCTTGGCGAACGACGGTTGACCGAGCTTCTCGATGAGTACGGCGACGACACGGTCGCGGCTGCGTTCGATACTTTTTCGGATCGCGCCGAGGCTATGATGCGCAGGGCCGTCACCGACCTTCGAAACGGCACTTATTCGTTTGAGGATTATCTCGATAACGATGGTATCACTGACGAGCGGCTCACCATTGCGCTGGACCTGACGGTCGCGGGCGACTCCATGACGCTGGACTTCTCTCGCTCATCGCCCCCCTGCGCAGGGCCGCTCAATATCGCCTACTCCACAGCGGTCGCCTGCTGTTATGTCGCCCTCAAGCATGTCTTTACCGACGTGCCGGCCAATGCCGGCTGTCTTCGACCGATCACCTTCATCATCCCGAACACGACGCTGCTCGGCGTCAAACCGCCAAAGCCGGTCGGGGGTTATACGGAAACGATCCTGCGTGTCATCGGCGTCGTTTTCGGCGCATTGGCAAAAGCCGATCCGAGCCGTGCGACCGCCGGCCCCTTCGGCACAATCAATGCCCTGTCTCTGGCGGGGCATCGTCAGGACGGCTCGCGCTGGGTGATGTTCTCCTTCTTCGGCGGCGGCCTTGGCGGCAATCCGGAGAGCGACGGGCTGAACCATGCGAATAATCCGATCTCGACTGCTACGATCCCACCGGCAGAGATCCTCGAGGCTGCCTATCCGGTTATGTTCACCCAATGGGCGCTGCGGCCAGATTCGGCTGGACCAGGAACCCATCGCGGCGGCGTCGGCGCGATCTATGAGATCGAGGCGCTGACGGATGCGGACGTGTTTCTCCTCGGGGAGCGTGGCAGGTTCGCGCCGTTTGGTGTGACCGGCGGTCTGCCGGCTTCCCTGAACCGGTTCTTTTGGCAGACGGATGGCGGCGAACGCTCTCCCCCGATGGCGTCCAAGGTCGCTAACGTGAAGGTCCGCTCCGGTCAGCGCGTGCGTCTGGAATCGCCAGGCGGCGGCGGCTGGGGGGATCCGAGGCAGCGCGATCCGCAGCGCGTCGCCCGTGATGTGCGGCTCGGTTATGTCAGCCGTGAGACGGCAGCCCGTGACTACGGCGTTGTCGTCAACGAATTCGGTGATGTGGATGAGAGCGCGACGGTCGCTTTGAGGAAAGGAGCGGCCGCATGAATGCCGTCGTAGGAAAGATCGTCGGAGTGGATGTAGGCGGGACTTTCACGGACCTGTTCTATTACGACGAGGACGCAGGCCGATTCCAAACCGCGAAAGTGCCATCGAATCGTGGCGACGAAGCGATCGGATTCCTCGAAGGCCTGAAGACCTTTGGGGCGCTGGAGAAGCTCGGCTCGATCGTGCATGGCACAACGGTGGGCACCAATGCGCTGCTCGAACGCAAAGGCGCGCGCATCGGCCTCATCACGACGCGTGGATTTCGCGACGTGCTCGAAATGCGCCGCCGCGACCGGCGTCATACCTGGGGGCTTTGGGGCGACTTCGTACCCGTCGTTGACCGAGACCTGCGTCTCGAAGTCGGCGAGCGCACCATGGCCGATGGCACGATCCGGGAAGACGTCGATCCTGCGGAGGTGAGAGAGGTCGCAAGGCTGCTGCTGGGGCGGGGTGCCGAGGCGCTCGCCATCGTGTTTATCAATTCCTATGCCAATCCGGCGAATGAAGTGAAGGCACTTGCGGCGGCACGGGAGGTCTGGCCGAACGAGAACATCGAGTGCTCCGCCCAGATCCTGCCGGAGATCCGTGAGTTCGAGCGCACCTCGACGACGGCGCTCAACGCCTATCTCCAACCTGTCGTCGGCAGCTATCTCGGAAAGCTCGACCAAGCGCTTGCCCAGGAACACTTTGCGGGTCGGTTCCACATCGTTCAGTCGAACGGCGGCGTCATGTCCACCGCCACAGCGCGGCGTCTGCCGGTTCGTACGGCGCTCTCCGGCCCGGCTGCCGGTGTGATTGCCGCAGCGGCTATTGCGAAGGCAGCAGGCTTTCCGGATGTGATCACGGGTGATCTTGGCGGAACCTCCTTCGACGTGTCTACCGTGGTTGATGGCGAGACGGCGCTCGCGGCTCAGACGACGATCGATTTCGGCCTCGTTATCCGTACGCCGATGATCGAGATCACCACCATCGGCGCCGGCGGCGGTTCCATTGCCCACGTGGACGCGGGCGGCTTGCTTCAAGTCGGTCCCGAGAGTGCAGGCTCACGCCCGGGTCCGGTTGCCTATGCGCAGGGCAACACTCGCCCAACGCTGACCGATGCCAACGTTGTGCTGGGCCGCATCAATGCAGACCGTCCCATCGGCGGGAAGCTTGCACGCCTCGACGTGGAGGCGGCCAAGGCTGCCATCTCCCGCCACATCGCGGAGCCGTTGGGGCTTGATCCCATGCAGGCCGCGGAAGCGATCGTTCGAGTCGCCAACGGCAAGATGGCGGGCGCCATTCGACTCGTCTCCATCGAGCGTGGACATGACCCGAGCCGCTTCGCCGCCGTGCCCTTCGGCGGCGGCGGGGCGCTCCATGTGGGCGCGCTGATCAAGGACGTCGGTCTGAAAGCTGCCCTCGTGCCGAGATATCCCGGCGTAACGTCCGCGCTCGGCTGCGTCATCGCCGACATCCGCCACGACCAAGTGCAGACCGTCAACCTGCTCCTCGACAATCTCGACGCTGCAGCCCTCGATCATCGTATGGTCGAGGAGGCCAAGGCGTCTCGCGCCGTCGTGGAGGAGGCTGGCCTCTCCGTCAGCCGGATTGATATCCTGTTCGAGCTTGACATGCATTATGTGGGCCAGACCCACACAGTCAGCGTCCCGCTTCCTGTCTCCGTGCAGAACGGGACGACCGGCATCAACGCAGCGACCGTCAGGGAGGCCTTCGAGCGGGCTTATCAAGCCTCGTTCAGCCGACTACTGCCGGGTGTTCCGGCCAAAATCGTCAATCTGCGCACCGCAGCCGTAGGGCGCAGGCCGCATTTCGATCTTGCCGCGCTCGCGCCGGACGAGTCCGCGAGCACCGAGAAGGCACGGCTCGGCAGTCGTCCAGTCTGGTTCGAGGGTGGCTGGCATGACACCGCGATCTATGCCCGGCTCGACCTGCCGGTCGGGGCGATCGTGCACGGACCCGCGATCCTGGAGCAACCGGACGCAACGACCGTCATCGATCCGGATCTGACAGCGCGGGTCGACAATTTCGGCAATGTCATCGTGGAGCGTGCCGCATGAGCGAGGCTGCCATCCCGATGGGCCGGACGGCCCTGCTCATTGTGGATCTTCAGAACGACTTCCTCCACCCGAAGGGCGCCTATGGCCGGGCAGGGCAGGGTGCGGCTGAAATCGCAGCCCTGCCAGAACGGTTGAAACCACTCGCGGATCTTCTGCGCGCCAAGGGCGGATATGTCGTCTCGACCCAATTTACATTGGTACCCGGAAGGGGCGGCGAGCCGCTGATCTCTCCTCATCTCAAGGAGCTCCGACCCTTTCTTGAGAAAGGCGATTTCCAGCCTGGCGCATGGGGGCATCAACTCGTAGACACCTTGCAACCGGCAGATCTGAGCGTCGAGAAGATTGCCTATTCGGCTTTCTATATGACCCGACTTGAATGGGTGCTGCGCAAATGCGGCATTCAGCGCCTCCTGGTCTGCGGGATCGTCACCAATGGTGGCGTCGCGTCGACTGTGCGTGATGCGCATGTGCGCGATTTCGACACCACCGTTCTGGAAGACGGTTGTGCGGCTTTCTCGCCAACCGTGCATGCCACGGCCATCGACGCGTTGCGACCGGTCTGTCGTGTGGCTTCCATATCCGAGATCATGAAAGAGATCGAAGACGTATGAGCATTCTTCCCGCGGATGACGTCAGCTTCGACGTGGAGGTTCCGGTCGTTATCGTCGGTGCAGGGGCGGCGGGCCTCATCGCAGCCTTGTCGGCACGGGAGAACGGGCAGGAGGTCCTGGTACTTGAGCGTGACGCCGCGCCCCGGGGCTCGACGGCCCTCTCAGCGGGGCTGATTCCGGCCCCTGGTACCCGGTGGCAGGAGGCTGCCGGTATCGTCGACAGCCCTGATTTGTTCGGCTGGGATATCGTCGCCAAGGCAAAGGGCGAGCCGGAACCGGCGCTCGTGAAGATGGTCACGGAGACTGTTGGTCCAACGATCGAATGGCTTGCGGATCGTCATGGGCTGCCATTCTCGCTCATCGAGGATTTTCGCTATCCCGGACATTCGGTCTGCCGCATGCACGGACTGCCGAGCCGCTCCGGCGAAGAGCTGATCGACCGTCTGCGCGAGGCGGCGGCCCATGCGGGTGTCGATATTCTTTGCGATGCTCGCGTCACGGCCTTGTACGCCGAACCGGGCGGGAGGGTTGCCGGTGTTGCGGTCGAGCGTCCCGATGGCTCGAGAGAGATGATTGGATGCGACGCTCTGATCCTTGCCTGTAACGGCTACGGCGGCAACAAGGACCTCGTGCGGCGCTACATTCCTGAGCTGGGAGCTGCGCTCTATTTTGGCCATGAAGGCAATCAGGGCGATGCGCTGTTGTGGGGACAGGCTTTGTCAGCCGCAACCCGGCACCTCTCGGGCCATCAGGGGCATGGCTCGGTTGCGCATCCTCACGGAATTCTCATTACCTGGGCGACGATCACCGAAGGTGGCTTTCAGGTAAACTTGAGGGGTGAGCGTTTCTCCGACGAGAGCCACGGCTATTCCGAGCAGGCCGCAGTCGTGCTGCGACAGCCCGAGGGGCTTGCCTGGACGATCTTTGATGCACGCATTGCCGGTATCGCTCGCCAGTTCGAGGATTTTCGTCAGGCCGAGTCTCTCGGAGCCATCATTGCAGCAGAATCCGTGGAAGATCTCGCAGGGGCGATGGACGTCTCTGTGGAAGTCCTAGAGACAGCGATGCGGGAGGTCGACATGCTGAAGGATGCCGGCGCAACCGACCGCTTCGGCCGCAACTTCGCCGGGGCGCCGCCTTTGCAGCCCCCTTATTGCGCCGTCAAGGTCACCGGAGCGCTGTTCCATACCCAAGGAGGCCTCGTCGTTGACGGCGATGCTCGGGTGATGCGGGAGAACGGAACGGCGCTGCCGAACCTTTTCGCCGTTGGAGGGGCAGCCTGCGGAGTTTCAGGCTCCAAAGCGGAAGGGTATTTGTCCGGCAACGGGCTCCTTTCGGCAGTCGCCCTGGGCCGGATTGCGGGTTTGGCAAGCACGCGGCCGGAAGCGGAGTGATAGGGACACGGCCAGGACACCGCAGGCGGGCTATGTTGCGGAGCTTCACTCGCGCATTGCGTCAGCCCCACGAATAATGCGACGCTCAGCACAAAGAACGCGATCGCGGGTTCTTTGTCCTCGTTCGATGCCGGTACTCATGAATATCGGCATGCCCTGCTGTCCGATCTCGTCGCAACCGGCTCAGTATTCCTGGCCAGTGGGCCTGAACAGGATTTCGTTCACGTCCACATCCTCCGGCTGGCTCATGGCGAACGCCACCATGTTGGCGAAGGATTCAGCCGGAATTGCGCCCTCGTAGGCTTTGCGCATGACATCCGCAATGTCGGGCTCGGTAATGCTGTCGGGAAGCTCGGTGGCCACCATGCCAGGTGAGATGATGGTGGTGCGGATGTTGTAGGGTTTGACCTCCTGTCGCAAACCCTCCGAAATGATGCGGACCGCGTGTTTGGTGGCGGAATACACGGCGCCGCCCGCGCGCACTTTGTGGCCTGCCACTGACGACACGTTGATGATGTGTCCGCTCTTCTGCTCCTTCATGTAAGGCAGCACCGCGCCGATTCCGTAGAGCACGCCTTTGATGTTTACGTCGATCATGCGGTCCCAATCCTCGACCTTGCCGCGCTCCAGAGGGGAGTGAGGCATCAGTCCGGCATTGTTGATGATCACGTCGATGCGGCCATGCATTTGCGCAGCGTGGTCCACCAAGCTCTTGACCTGTTCGTATCGAGCGACGTCCGTCTGCATGGCGGCGTCCCGACCCAGCGACAGCTCGTCGGCGAGGGCCTGGAGCCTGTCGAGGCGCCGCGCACCCAAGACGAGCTTGGCTCCGTCCTGTGCAAGGCGGCGCGCGGTAGCCTCCCCCAGGCCGCTGCTGGCGCCGGTGATGATGACGACCTTGTTTTCGATGCCGTGTGTCATGAGCTTTTCCTCAAGCCGAACTCGTTTGCCTTTGCAGGATGTCGAGACTGTCAGCGGTCCTGATATTGCGCGTCGGTAACATGCTCCATCCAGTCGACGGGCGATCCATTGAGCTTCTCCTGGATGGCGATATGGCTCATCGCGGTGGTCGCTGTGGCGCCGTGCCAGTGCTTCTCGCCAGGCTCGAACCAGACCACATCCCCCGGCCGAATTTCTTCAATCGGTCCACCCTCGCGCTGTACCCAGCCGCAGCCGGATGTCACGATCAGAGTCTGGCCGAGCGGGTGCGTGTGCCAAGCGGTGCGGGCGCCAGGCTCGAAAGTGACATGGGCGCCGGCAACCCGCGCCGGATCCGGCGGGCTGAACAGCGGGTCGATGCGCACGGTACCGGTAAACCAATCGGCCGGCCCCTTGCCGGATGGCTGTGAACCGCTTCGCTTAATTTCCATTCGTCTTTTCCTTCGGTAATAACCACCAAGCCGCCTTGCGACGACTAGAAAGGCATTATAGGGCCCGCAGGCTCCGCTTATTAGGTGGCCCTGTTCGCATGAGCCTATCTCTGGGAGTCATGAATTAGGGCACGACGAGCTTGGCGATCCGACGGCCGTCCTTGCAGCGGAAAAGCCTAATAGCGCCGGGACAGCTCACAGCTGCCATTTGTCCATCGTTACGGGATTTCATTCATCGAGGACGGGCTGTCCAATCGACTGCTCCAGTCCTCCACCGCCTTGGCGGCCAGCCGTTTCGCTGCATGGTTTCGCCAACCCTGAGCAAGGGCAGGCAACTCTGCGATCTGGCGAAGGGCGTCCGCGTTCATGGTGTCCACGTAGAAATGGTGCCAAACACGACGGATCGTCCAATCCTCGTGTCCACGTTCCACCAAGGTTAGGAGATCGTCAGGAGCGACAAGACCGTCCTCCAGCACACGGTAGTACCATCCGGTTCTGCCCGATTCCTGCACGCGTCTTGCCATGCGGATATCAGCAAAGCGCTCGTTCAGCTTCCAGCACGGCTGGCGACCCTGGCTGACCTGGATCAGGGCACGACCTAAGCGGAAGATATCGCCGATGGCGACATCGGCCTCGGTCAAGCCCGATGTCGAAAGGTTTTCTCCGAACGCCCCCGGTTGACCGAGCAGAACGTCTGGTCCGATCTCTGATGTCCACTTCACATAATGATCAAAAGGATAATGGTGGACGGCCTTCTCCGGTCCACCATGACGTAGGGTGTCTCCTTGGGCGTCGCCCGCAAGGCCATTGCACCGCAACAGCACCGGAAACCCAACGGGAGACTTCGCAATCCCACTTGGCGGTGCCTTTTTCCCAAGCGGCCTGACACTTCCAACCAATAAGCCCAGGAGAGGAATCGATTGATTCTGCGGCATCATTCGCCTCCGATGAGAACAAGACAGCGAGGGACGGATCTTCCTCGGGAAAACTGAAGCGTCGCGGCTTGCCGACGTCGTGGCCGAGTCAAATATCTCGTTTGGTATGGTGTATGCAAATGACGTCCACGGATCTATTCTCTACGAGGAAGCGGATCTGTTCGTAAGAGAGCCCGATAACTCGCTCGACCTGTTCTGCGCGGGACGTAAGCCTGGCATCCGGAGGAGCTATGCAGCGTGTTCTTACTGGATTCTTCCTCGCTGTCACTTGGGTGAGCCTCCCCAACGGGGTTCACGCGCAGCATGCTTTCGATGGGAATTGGGCTGTTGAGGCTATTCCGGAAAAGGGTTCTTGCAGCCGATCGTACCGCTATTCGGTCGTGATCGAGAATGGAGCTCTCCGAGAGCGCGGTCAAAGGCGTGTTCAGATCACCGGTGGGTTGGAACCGGGTGGCCGAATACGAGGTAGCATTCAGCGTAACCGAACGCGGATTCACGTTACAGGAAGCCTTGTAGGCCCCAGTGGCACCGGCGCCTGGGCCGTTGAAGGAAGAGCTACTTGCTCAGGGCGATGGCGCGCTGAAAAGCGCCCCTAGCATCAGGATGGCCAGATTCGTCAGAAGTCGCGCTGGACGCGCAGACGGCTTTCCCAGAAGTCCTCGGAGCCTGTGGGCTTGAAAAACCCGGTCGCGGTGCCGGCCGTTGTGGTCAGTGGCACCGCCACACGGCCGCGTGGATCGACCCGGGTATAAAGAACCTCAAGGCCAATCTGTAGACCGCTTACCGGCTGCCAGATCGTGTTCGTGCCGATACGGTACTCGTTGAAGTCGACGATTCCTGTCACCGTTCCTGCCGTGCCGGACGTGATCGTCGCTACCGTGGTCGGAACCACAAACTGGGCACCACCCGGTGCGTCGAACCGCATCCACGAGCCAAACACATTGGTTTGCCATGTTGAGGTCCAATTGTGGCTGATGCCGCCAGCCACTGAGTAGGCTCGGTTCGTCTTGAACTCGCCTGTCAGCGGATCGACGAAGGCGTCTGCGAAGGGCATGCCGAGCGGGCCGGCACTGATGGAGGCGTTGTAATTGGGATCGGTCTGGCCGGCATTCAGGTAGCCGACCGCACCATCCGTGTAGGTTGCCGACACCCAGACATTGTCGCCCACACCGAGAAACGGAAGATTGGCATAGGCGTTCAGGGCCAGCGCAAAGCCGTAATCGGTGTCGGCATGCGTTGGGTTCGGCAGCCCGGTGATCGGGTTGATGACCGGCACAGTTACGCCGCCGACGGTCGTGAGCCCGGCAGCCACATCGCGGATCTGGTGCAGCGCACCGGAGAGCTGAGCACCGCCCCAAGCCCCCGTGTAGCGCAGGTTCGCCACGACATCGGGCATCCGCTCACCGCCATACGTGAAGGGGATCGGTGCATAGGCCGGGCCCGCGGCGGCGACCCCGAACAGCGGGAAGGACAATGCGTTGTTGACGCGCCGTCCAATCCCATCCTCCAAAGACAAGGTCGCCGAGAGACCGTTGCCGAATGAATAGGTATACGCCAGGAGGTCGACGTCTGCATTGGATGGGTCATCAAAGCGCAAGTCGCCGAAGTTCGGCACCGGCAGATCCGGGTCGGTGAAGAACGATACGGCGCGACCGGCCGTCAGTCCGCCAAACTGCACGAAGGCCTGTCTGATCTTCGGGTTGGTCGTGACTTGTCCGGTGCCAGTGAACACGCCGGTATTGCGGTCGATCTCGTAGCGGATGTAGGAGCGCAGCAGTCCGTAGGCAGTCATGGTCCGGGCGTCGAGCTGCATGCGGCCTCGGGCCCGGAAGCCAGTGGCGTCCTGGGCGCGCGAGAACGGTTCGACATAGAGATAGTCGGCTCGGACCCGGCCCGAGATGCGCAGACAGGTGTCGGTGCCTGGAATATAAAAATAGCCCGTACCGTAGGTAGAGCACACCCGAACATACTCAATCGGCGCTGCCTTGGCGACCGGGAGATCGGCGGCCTGTGAGCTCCCCACAGCAGCCAGTAACGCAGCAGAACCGAGTAACAGGCTTCGGAGTAGCACCATCTTATTCGCCTCCCGTAAACCGCGTCTTGCGCTGTCCATGAGGGGAGCAAATGGGCGGGAATTGGTCAAGCTGGTCTCGAACCACGGTCTCGCTCGTCGCTCGAATCCTATTTGATGTGGCCCGGCTGCATCACTGCGATGAAACGCAGCATGCCGCTCGGCGTCAGTTCAGAACGAGCTGGGCAGCGATGATTTTTGCGATGGTCATGGCGAGGAGAACAGCTCACACCGCCGAGCTTCGTTCTCACCCCAAAACGGCATTGAAGCCGAAGGCGCATGAAGCCGATCGGACCTGTCCGAAGCTATTGCTTGATAGTGATCGGGATCACCGGTGCGGAGCAGTCAGAGGATGTCAGCGAGGCAGGCCTCGCATCGGCATCGCAGCTCCGCCAAACCCATCGTTGCGGATCCCCGGTGACTGGGTTGCTTGCGACGAGACATAGTTCGGCGCTTGAGAGACAGTCGGGGAGCTTGAGACGCAACCTGTCAGCACAAGACTTGCAACAAGCGTGGTGATGATCGTCCGCATGGTATCTCCTTGATCTGCGGCTGGATAAGCGAGCGCTTCACGACGTCGGAGCGACGCCGATACGCCTCACGAGCGGAAGCCCAAGGATTGCTAGCTTCCTCGGCATCGGGCTGAATTGTGGGGCTGATCACCCCCTTCTACATCTCAGTCTCCCGACCATTCCAACGACTGCCAGCTTAGCCACAGAATCGCGTCCTGCTTGATGGCTTAAGACTCTTACTTGCCAGTTTGGGACAGTGGGAGCTGCTATCAGACCCCGATCCGATCCATGCGAGGGTGCCCTCGGCCTCGAAGCCAAGGGCCCGTTGATGTGGAAGCAACAGGATATGATTCAGGATCTGGAGCCGTTATGCCACGCGGCTAACCCCCTGAACCGTTTTATCCGGCTGAACGGTCATGGTTCTCGTGGCCTCGTCCGCCATCTGAATCGTGAGTTCGGCCATGCGCCGGCTGTTCTCTACCGTCTGCTCCAGGTTGTCGCGGACCAGGCCGCTTTGGACCGCAACCAAGTCCTGCAGCGATCGGCAGCGAGCGAGGGCGTCCAGCCCATCGAGGTTCCGTTGCAAGCGCCTTTGGCTCAGCTCGAACGCTTCGCGCGAAATATCCTGAAACCTGTGTGCCAGGGTCGTGCCAGCTTGAGCTGCGGCCCGAAGGTTCTGCGACGCCTCCTCAGTTAATCCCAAAGCGTCTCCATCGATGAGGCTGAGCCCCGGTGTTGCTTGGCCGGCGGAGCGCCGGGTCAACTCCGAGAATACGTTGAAGCTGCGCTCCAGTGCTTCCTGCATGGTGCGGGCCGTGGTTTGGAACCCTTCCATGCCGGCCCACAGAGTGACGGCTGTGTCTTCTGTGACCCGCTGAGCGGCTTCGACCCGCTCGCGGGTGCGTTGGGCCTCGGCCCTCTTGGTCTGTTCCATTGCTGCCATTTTATCCTCGACTTTCTCGGCGACGGCCTCAGCTTCCTCTTCGCTCAAGACCTTGAGCACAGCGGGAAGCAGTTCCTTCCGGTCGTCCCGGATGTGCTGCTGGAATATGCGCCTGAGCTCGCTCACCCGACCGAGAAATTCGCTGCTGTCCTTGGGCATGCGCTCAAGCTCCGCCATGAGCGCACCTGTGGCCTCGTTGTCGTTGGTGGCCTCTTGTACAAGGTCCTGCATCCCATGCCGGCGCAGCACTGGGAAGAGATGCTCCTCCTGGAGGGCTGCCAGCAGCGTGAGCTCGTCTTTCAGGTTGGCGAGGAGGCGCTCACGGGTTCTGACCGCATTGTCGGATGTGGCGGACAGTTTGTCGAAGAGTTCGTTCGCCTTGTCCGGTGGCGTCATGCTGAATCGTCTGGTGGCTGACATCGTCCCTCCTGAGCCGTGACAATTGGGTTTGAGGTGTTTGGAACGCGATCACGCGGCATCAACATTCGGATAGTTTGGCTAAGGTTGTCCCGCCCTCCTGGCCTGTGGGAACGCCGTTACGTTGTGCTGCTCCCAAGCGGCGAGCTCCCGTGACGTCCGGTGCTGCCGCTCCGTTGATGCCCATAATCCATGTTAATTCTTGATTTGTGTTCATTGTTCGTCAAACGGCGGAGGCCCTGCTTCCATGCGGTGTTCCTGTCGGCCGGAGGCTTGATCGCAGCGAGAGTTGCAGCCGCCCCTCATCCACGGAGCGGCTGGCACGATGTCCAAATCGCCCTGACCCAGCGCCGATAAGACACGAACCGCATCAAGGGCAGCAGGAATCAGTCCGCCTACAATCGGCTTTTCCGGCCACGGACAAAGCAGGCATTGAGATGGCGATGGTCCTTCGTCTCAAAATGCCAAGTGCTTGTCCCAGTCGATCAAGCACGTTCTCCTAACAGGATCACGATGGTCTGCCGATGACTGTCTGTCTCGTGCTGTGCACTTGGCAGAAAAAGAGGAGGAAGGCGATGAACAAGCTTCTCCTGGCTCTGGGCGTTGTTGCGGCGAGCACTCTCCTTATTCCGGATGTTGCCGAGGCCCAGCGCGGCGGCCGCGGTGGAGGTGGGTTCGGCGGAGGTGGGGGCTTCCGCGGTGGAGGCGGCTTCGGCGGAGGCGGGGGCTTCCGCGGTGGAGGTGGCTTTGGCGGCGGCTCAAGGATGTACATTCAGCGGGGCGGTATGGGCGGCTCCCGAGTTGGGATGGGGGCGGGAGGCTTCCGGGGCGGCGCAATTGCCGCGTGGCCCGGCGCACCGGGCCGTGTGGCCGGCATCGGTCCCGGAACAGGAGGCTTTCGCCAAGCTGCAATCAACAACCCTGGCCGCTTCGGCAATAGTGGTGACTGGCGCGGTCGGTATCCGTACTACGGCGGACGCTACGGGTACTATGGTGGGCGGTACCCCTATTATGGCCGCTATTACGGGCGCTACCCGTATTACGGGAATTACTATGGTGGCTGGGGATTGGGTCTGGCCACGGGCGCGCTGGTCGGAGCGGCAGCCACGTACCCGTACTACAACTATCCGTACTCCACGTACCAGACGCCGGTGGCATCGGCCGACGGTGGATATTGCGTGACCCCAGTCCGAACCTGCGGCTTGACCAATTCGGCCCCACTTGGGACTGGATGTTCCTGCCGGGTCTCAGGCGGCCGCGCCCGCGGCACCGTACAGTGAGCCCTGATGAAAGAGGTGTCGGGGCAGATCTTCGACGCGGCCGGTCCGGAGGGTTTGAACCGTAGAGACTTCCCGGCACCGGGACTGTCCCGATGTCGGGCGTTGCAGGAGACACCTCCGATGCGCCAGGCCATTGCGGTCGCACTTGTTTCGATCATCGCTACAACGTCGGCACTCGCCGCATCAGGCGTGACCACCTCCAGCGTCAACTTCCGCTCGGGGCCAGGCACGAACTTCGCATCCATCCGGACACTTCCGGAAGGCACCGTTGTCGACATGGGCGAGTGCGAGGGCTCGGGCAGCTGGTGCGCCGTGACCGTCGAGGGGCGGCGCGGCTTCGTGAGCGGACGCTATCTGAAGGAAAGCCAGGATCCGGAGGGCTGGCCGCGTGCCTACGAGGTCGGCGAAGGCCGGATGGTGCTGTTCCAGCCGCAATTCACCGAATGGAGCAACTTCAAGACCATCGAGGCCTTGGTGGCAGCCCAATACCTGAGAAAGCCCGATGCCAATCCAGTCTTCGGTGTGATCGGGCTCAAGGGCACGACGTCCTATGACGAGGATGCCGGCGAGGTCGTCATCACTGACATCACGGTCACCGAGTTGAACTTCTCCGGCCTCGACCGCGACGACTTGAAGGCGCTCGCGATGGAAACCGGCAAGATTCTGCCGACCGGCCCGATCACCGTGGCCGAAGCACGCGTGACTGCAAGCCTCGCCGCGCAGAAGCGCATGACCGACGTGAATGGACTCAAGGCGGATCCGCCGCGGATCCTTGTCTCGACGGTGCCGGCGATCCTGCTCCAGACCGATGGCGAGGCTGCCGTTGCGCCCGTCAAGGGCAAGGCAGGCCTTTTCTTCGTGGTCAATACGAACTGGGATCTCTTCCGGGTCGACGAGGGGGGCGCCCTTTACCTGCGCGACGACACGCACTGGCTCACGGCACCAGCCATCACGGGTACATGGACGGCTGTCACCGAGTTGCCGACTCTGCTGCGCGACTTACCGGACGACAGCAACTGGGCCGATGCCCGTGGCGCCGTACCGCCGGAACCGTACCCAGAGGGTAAGGCACCTAAGGTCATCGCCACCGATGTCCCCACCGAGATGCTCCTGTTCACCGGGCAGCCCGCGCTCCAGGACGTGCCCAGGACTTCGCTCCAGTGGGCCACGAACACCGAGTTGGATGTTTTCTTCCACAAGGCTGAGAAGCAATGGTACGTGCTCCTGTCGGGCCGCTGGTTCCGTGCAACCTCACTGGAGGGACCGTGGACATTTGCCACGCCTGATCTGCCCACAGATTTCCAGAACCTTCCCGAGGATGCGCCCTATTCCGCGGTGCGTGCATCCGTGCCCGGTACATCGGAGGCCGCGGAGGCGCGGCTGAAGGCCAGCATCCCGACCACGGCCCGGGTTGAGACGGGCTCGATCACGCCGACGGTGGCCTATGCGGGCGAGGCCCAGTTCGCGCCCATCGAGACGACTGATCTCGCCTACGCGACCAATACGACCAACACAGTGATCAAGGTCGGTGAGCAATACTTCCTGCTCCAGGACGGTGTCTGGTTCATGGCTGACGACCCGAACGGCCCGTGGCAGCTCGCGCGCTCGGTGCCGGACGCCATCTACGCCATCCCGCCGTCCTCGCCGGTCTACAACGTCACCTACGTGCACGTGTACGACACCGAGCCTGATGCGGTCTTGTACGGCTACACCATGGGCTACCTGTACGGTTACCCAGCTTGGGGCACCTACGTCTACGGGACCGGCTGGTATTATCCACCCTACTGGTACCGCTGGCCTGGTTATGCCTACCCGATCTACTACCCACGGCCGGTTACCTGGGGCCTTGCCGCCTACTACAATCCGATTCGGGGAACGTTCGGCCGATATGGCTATGGGTATGGCCCGTACAGAGGCGTCGCGGGAGCGCGGACCTGGAATCCCGTCACTGGCACTTATGGCCGTGCCGGCGCGGCTTGGGGGCCGCGCGGTTCGGCCGGCTTCGTCGGAGCCTACAATCCGCGAACGGATGCCGGCGGTTTCGTGGCCGGCGGCCGCAACGTCTATGGCGCGTGGAAGTCGGCTGGGGTCAGGCGCGGATCCGAGTGGGCCCGGGCGACCGCGCGAGACACCGCCACCGGCGGCTCGTCACTGCGCTGGAACACGTCGAACGGGCAGGGCTTCATCCGTGAAGGACGGCGTGGCGACATCTACGCGGGCCGGGACGGCAACGTCTATCGGAACACCGGTGACAGTTGGCAGCGCTGGGACGGCGGCTGGCAGGATATGCAGCGGCCGGAACGCGAAAACCTGCTCCAACGAGGCGAGGGACGGGAAGGCCTCTCGCCAGAAGGGCGGGAGCGGCTGCAAGAGCGTGGTGTTGGGGAGCGCCTAGGGCAACTCACGGGAGCGGGCGCGGCCGGTGCCGCGGGCCCCGCGCTCGGCCAGCGGTTGGCCACTGATGGTGAGCAGACTCGCCGCGATCACACCGAAAGGGGTACGGGCCGGACGCAGGAGCGGGCGGCACAACGTCCAGCCGGTGAGCGTCAGGCGCAGCAACGTCCCCAAGCCCAGCAGCGTCCGACGACAGGATCCCGCTCACCGGGGCGGGAGCGGACGGCGGCCCAAGGACGGCCAGCATCTCAGCAACGTCCCGCCTCACAGCAGCGCCCGGCGGCCAAACCTCGTCCCGCGGCACAGAGACCTGCGCCGCGTCCGGTAGTCAACCAACAACTACCCTCGAATCTGATGCGGGACGCCCAAGCCCGAAGCCTTGGAAACCAGCGTCAGCTCGCCAGCCGGCAGGCCTTTCGGCCACCGTCAGCACAGTTCTCCCGGTCGCCAGCGTCCTTTGCCCCTCAGCGCAGCTTCGGAGGAGGCCGCAGCTTTGGAGGCGGAGGAGGACGGGGAGGCTTTGGAGGTCGTGGAGGCGGTCGCCGCTGAGCGATCAGAAGCAGAACAGGCAAGCAACCCTTCATGGCATGATCGGGCTCCCGTCAGGTTCAGCCAAGGAAGCGCCACGATTGCCCTTCCGGCCGGTAAACCGGATCTCAGGGGCATCGGTGCCGATCCTATGCTGCGCTCAATATTAGAGGAGTGGATCAGGTAACTCAAAGGTGGGGCCGGCTCCGAGTTCAGGGACGATACTCGGTGGCAGGAAGCGGAGCATAATGTTCCTCCGGACTGCCAGGACGGGCTCGTTAGGCGCACGGCAGTCCAAAACTGTCAATACAATGGCCCAAGGGGTCAAGCAGCAAGGTTCGAGGAGATCATACTAGCTCCGGCAAACAGGCCGAGCGGCTGCGGACCCGAGCGTATGTCCCGCTTCCTCCGCCCCCTTCTGTCACCCGGCGGCCAATGGCGCCAATCCATCGCTTGCACAACAGAGAGGCCATCATGACGGCTGCGGTTCCTGTCCATGACATGTCTCAGCAGACCCTGCGACGGCATGACAAGTACGACCGGCTGATCGCGGCGGCCCAGTCCCTTCCAAAGCTGAAGGTGGCCGTGGCGCACCCGTGCGATTCAGCCTCGCTGGCCGCGGTGTTCGAGGCGATCGGACTGGGCCTGATCGAGCCGATTCTCGTGGGGCCTGAGAGCAAGATAGAGGCCGCCGCAGAGGCGCTCGGTCAGGATGTTGCTCAGGTCCGGATCGTCGACGCGCCGCACAGCCACGCTGCGGTCGATGAAGCCGTCAATCTTGTGCGAGCGGGTCAAGCCGAGGCGCTGATGAAGGGCAGCCTGCACACGGACGAACTCATGGGCGCCATTGTTCGTCGTGAGGGGACTGCGCACTGCGTGCCGAAGTGGAGTGAAACCAAGCACTAGATCCAACCATGCAGGCGAGGATGGCTCCGATGCCGCGAAACGACCAGACGACTAAAGCCGACCAGCGTGGCCTGGAGGAGAGACTGACCGAACTCGGCCGCGTCCAGACGAAGGTCACGGAGGTATACCAGGAGCGCTACGCCAAGGCCGTGCAGCGCTACCTTGATGCGGTGAAGGCCGCGAGCGAGCCCCTGCGGGACGGTTCGGTTCGCTCTGCATCACCGTTGGATCTTTGGCGCGATGCGAGCACCTATTGGCTCGACTTCACGCAACGCTCGATTTTGTTCTGGGACACCCTGCGCCAGCGCGGCAACAACTGGCTGGAGCATGAGAAGGCTGGCAAACCTCCGCTGCTGGACTTCGAGTGGGAGATGGTGGCGGACGCCCGCACCTTCGAGCGGCCCGTCAACTACGCCCTCGTGCGCATCATCCCGCCTGACGGCATCGAGACCGACCCGGAACGGCGTCCCTTCGTGATCATCGATCCGCGGGCCGGCCACGGTCCCGGCATCGGTGGGTTCAAGCAGGATTCGCAGGTCGGGGTGGCGCTCAAGGTAGGGCATCCGGTCTACTTCGTGATCTTCTTCCCCGAACCGCTGCCCGGACAGACCCTGGCGGACGTCTCTCATGCCGAGGCCAAGTTCCTTCGCATTGTCGGTGAGCGCCATCCAAAGACCCGCAAGCCGGTGGTGATCGGCAATTGCCAGGGCGGCTGGGCCTCTATGCTCGTCGGCGCTCTTGAGCCGGACCTCGTCGGGCCCATCGTCATCAATGGAGCGCCGATGTCGTACTGGGCCGGCAACGACGGCGAGAACCCGATGCGCTATGCCGGCGGCATGCTCGGCGGCGCCTGGCCTGCGCTCCTGGCGAGCGATCTCGGCGCCGGCAAGTTCGATGGGGCCTATCTCGTAGAGAACTTCGAGTATCTCAATCCGGCCAATACCTACTTCGACAAGTATTACACGCTCTTCTCGAAGATCGACACCGAGCCGGAGCGCTTCCTGGAATTCGAGCGCTGGTGGGGCGGCTTCTTCCTGATGGACCGGCAGGAGATCCGGTGGATCGTCGAGAACCTTTTCGTCGGCAACAACCTCGCGGACGGCGACGCCGAGTGGTCCGAGGGGCGCGCCTTCGACCTGCGGGCGATCCAATCACCGATCATCATATTCGCATCACTCGGCGACAACATCACGCCTCCGCAGCAGGCCTTCAACTGGGTCGCCGATCTCTATCCAACCACGGAAGCCCTGAAGGCGAACGGTCAGGTCATTGTCGGCCTGATGCACAAGAGCGTCGGCCACCTCGGCATCTTCGTTTCTGGCGCAGTCGCCAAGCGCGAGCACAGCCAGATAGTAGATCTGATCGAGTACATCGAGCACCTGCCGCCGGGCCTCTACGGCATGCAAGTCGAGGAGCAGAAGACAAACGGAAGCGTGCGCTATGACGTGATGCTATCCGAGCGGCGGATCGAGGATCTTCACACCCTGCAGAAGTATGCTCGAAAGGACGAGGCACCGTTCAAGGCGGTCGAGACCGCCTCCGAGGCGCTTGCATCCGCCTATGATACATTCGTCCATCCGTTCGTCGCAGCAACGGTGACGCCCACCGGCGCGGCCGTGCGACGGGCCATGCATCCCCAGAGGGCGCAGCGCTGGGCGGTGTCCGACCTCAATCCCTTCCTATGGCCGCTCAAGGGTATGGCCGACCTGGCGAGGGCAAACCGAGCGTCGCGCGACGATGATGGCCCGACGGCTATGATCGAGCGTTGGACAGCCGCCATGACCTCCGCCTCGCTGGACCTTTATCGCGATCTGCGCGATGCGGCGGTAGAGAACACCTTCTTCCGCACTTACGGTCCGGCCGGCATTGGCATGGCTGCGAGGGAGAGGGAGGCTGTTGCGGATGAGCCCATCGACGCGCGGAACACTCCCCTGGTGAAGGAGGCACTGTCACGCATCGACGAGGGCGACGGGACGAAAGCCATGGTCCGGACGGCGCTCTTGTTGATGAAGGCCGGTACCGGCCGGCGCAGGCTCTCGACCATGAAACGGGCGCGCGAGCTCGTCGGACAGGAGATTGGCCTCCTGGATATGTCGGTGGAGGACGCGCGCGGGATCATCCGCGAGCAGTCCTATATCGTCGACTTCGAGCCGGTGAAGGCGCTCACGGCACTTCCAAAGCTCCTGCGGACCCCCGCGGACCGGCGCAAGCTTCTCGATCTGCTCGACCGTGTCGAGGGTCGGATCGAAGCCAACGACAAGCAGATCACCTTGCTCGGCGAGATCCGGCGCCTCCTTGCCGAGCAGGACGCAGGCGGCAAGGCAAAAGCCGAGCACATCACGGTGACACGGGCGGACAACGTGACGGAAGTCCATCCTGAGGCGGCGAACAAGCCGGGATCCGCCCGTCCCGCCCGCGACACGCGACGCACGAGGCCAAACTCATGAATGACCGACCGACCGACCGGACCCAAACCGCCATCCAATCGAAAATTCTGCACGGCAAGCGGGCTCTCGTCATTGGCATCGCCAACGAGCATTCGATAGCCTATGGCTGCGCCCGAGTCTTCCGCCAGCTCGGGGCTGATCTCGCTGTCACCTATCTCAATGAGAAAGCTCGGTCCTATGTCGAGCCCCTCGCCAAGGAGCTTGGGGCCTCGATCTTTGCACCTTGCGACGTGGCTCAGAACGGTCAGCTCGAGGCTGTTTTCCAACAGATCCGCGAGACCTGGGGCAGCCTCGACATCGCGCTGCATTCCATCGCCTTCGCTCCGAAGGAGGACCTGCAGGGACGACTTGTCGATAGCACGGACGAAGGTTTCAAGGTGGCGATGGATATCTCCTGTCATTCCTTCATCCGCATGGCGCGGCTCGCCGAGCCCCTGATGCCCGAGGGTGGGACGCTCCTGGCAATGAGTTATCACGGCGCCACCAAGGTGGTGCCGAACTACAACCTGATGGGCCCGGTGAAGGCGGCGCTGGAGAGTGCCGTGCGCTATCTCGCTTATGAGCTTGGCGACAAGCACATCCGAGTCCATGCCGTGTCGCCCGGACCGCTGAAGACGCGGGCGGCTTCTGGCCTGAAGGATTTCGATGTCCTTCTCACCGAGGCCATTGAGCGGGCCCCCATCGGCGAACTCGTCGACATCGACGATGTCGGCCTCACGGCCGCGTACCTGACGACGCCGTTCGCCCGGCGGCTGACCGGCACGACGACCTATGTCGACGGCGGGCTCAGCATCATGGCATGAGGTCGGCCTCGTGTGAGCGCACCAGGGAGGTCCAGATGGCTTCCAGTCCCCTGTCGCTGCCCGAGCGCACTGGCGTTGCGGCGTTTTCTCTTCCTCGGCAAGCGCCGATTGGGCACAGGCGCCCGATCAGCCATCATCGGCGCCTGCTCGGCCTGCGCATCCGGGCGCTGCTATACCCCATCCAAGACTCTCGTGCTCGGCGGGCACTGAGATCGATCGGGGCTGTCTTTGCCCTTCTCCACCCGGAGCAGGCAAGGGGGCGTTCAGGCTGAAGAAGGATTTTGTTCAAGGAGGATGATCCATGACCACCACACCGAAGAGTTCAGGAACATCGGACATGCTGCGCAGCGGTGCCGTGTTTGCAATGTCAGGTGACAGCAACCGCATCTTGGCGAACGCCACGGAAACGTGGTTCGCTGCAGCCACCGAATGCCAGCGCGAGATGATGAACTTCGTGTCCATGCGCCTTGGGAAGGACGCTGAGACCACCCGCAAGATGATGGGCTGCAGGAATCTCGGGGACGCGACGGCCATCCAATCCCGCTGGATCGAGGAAGCCCTGCGCGACTACAATTCCGAGATCACCAAGCTGATGAGTATCAGCACCAAATCCATCAAGGATGGAAGTGGTAGCGGGCGCTGACAGCCTTCGCAAGGCGGCGGGCCGGGAGGCGTTGGCTGAGTGCGACCAAACGGTTTCGGCCATGGCAGCTAGCATCAGGCGGACCGGACTGAGAACCATACTCGGCGCTTGAACTCGAGCAGGACCACGTGGACCTGCACAATAGTCAGAACATCCATTGGTGCTCTCGTCGGCGGGAGAGGAGACCGCCTTTTGGGTCTCCTCCCATGGCTCGCGGTTCGATCTCGCTGCCGCACGTGATGGCCGCCTGTGACGGAACGTTGCAGGTCCTCATGGTGCTTGGGATCGGGTGCCTGTCCCGGACGAGTGCTGCCGAATGAGAAGGCAAACCGCTGACCAAGTCAGCGTCGGCCAACGCGGTTGACCGGGCCGCCACGGTTCATCGGGGTGCCGGGGCGGATCCCAACGCCTGCGGCACCGACACCAGGGGTCACTACAGCCCGACGGGCCACGGGGGCCACCGGGCGCGCGACGCAGCCCTTCGGTACGCCCACCGTCTTGCAGTAGACGACCGCATCGGCAGGACCTGAGCCCGTGAGAAGAGCAGCGAATGCGGCCAGCGCCAGACCGGCGCAGGACAACGATCCAATGTTGGCCATGGTGATCCTCCATGCAAAGGTTACGTCGGCACCGGCCAACCGGCACGGATCCATCGTGCCACCTGCATCGGTGGTTTGCTTGATGGCTTAGGACAGTCGCTTGTCAGTTTGGGACGAACATCACCAGGCCAAGAGTGATAGGTGCCGCAACGGACAGGTCTGGATCACGCCAGTTGCAATACGACATGGATGGCGTCGGGCCCCTGCCGCGTTGTGGTCACGAGCCCGCTCGTGCCGAAGACCTTCATCATGGCGGTGTTCCCTGGCAGGACGTCGGCGACCAGTTCCCTGAGGCCACTGTGGTGGGCGAGGGCCACGAGGTGGCGCATCAGGGCCGTCCCGATTCCTTGTCCTTGGTGGGCGTCGTCCACGGCGAAAGCCACTTCGGCCTGGCCCGGCTGCCCGATGATATAGCGGCTCCCGCCGACAATCACCGACTGGCCGTCCTCGTTCAGCTGCGCGACCAGCGCGACGTGGTTCACGAAATCGACGTTGACGTAAAAATTGATCTCCTGATCGGTGAAGCCGCGCTTGAAGCCAAAGAAGCGGCGGTAGAGGGATTTGTCGCTGGTCCGGCCGACGGCGGCGAGCAGACCAGCCCGGTCCTCCGGCCGGAGAGCGCGGATCTCGACCGTGCGCCCATCACGCAAGGTCTCGGTGGCTGAGTAGTCCCTCGCCCGCAATGCCGTCTCCCTGTCTCCTGGCGTCAATCACGAGGTGGCTGTCCACCACCTCCTACAGAACCTGCGGGAAGTGATGTCACGGCTCATGCGGCAGAGACGCGGCACGTCCTCACATGTCCTCACCAGTACCGGCGGTACCCCACGCGTGGCCCAAGGTACCGTGCGCCGTAGTAGCCCCGGTATCCACCATAATAGCGCGGCCCATAGTAACGAGGACCGTAGTAGACGCGCCGCGGATAGATGCGTGGGCCGTAATAGACCGGGCGCGGATAGTAGTAGGCGGGGCGAGGGTAATAATAGCTCGGCCATGGGCCGTAACCGTAGGCGGGATAGCCGTACCCATACCCATACCCATAGGCGGGGGCCGTGGCGGCCGCAGTGATCAGGCCCCCGAGGATCGCCCCGCCGATCAGCCCAGCCGCGACGGCGCCACCGCCGCCCCAGCCGCCATGGCGGTAGTACCCGCCATAGCCCCAGCCACCACGCCAATACTGTGCGTTTGCTGTTCCGACGCTGCCGGTCAGGATCAACGCGGCCGCGGCGAGTGTTGCGAGTCTTTTCATGTCAGCCTCCAAAAAGGCCTGGGTCACCCCCTGTTGTCTTCGACGCGCCTCCAAACCTGTGCCGCTTCGGTTAGCGGTCGTGCATGGCGACAAGTTCGGCCACGCAGGCGGGACGCTCCCTGTTCTCGGTTTCGATAGGCCCTCCGTGGGCTACCCGCCTGCGCAGCCGCGAGCCGTCCGGCGATAGGTACCGGATGCGGCTCGCTCCGCTTCTGGGTGACGTCGATCCCGTCGTTCACTCCAACCTCCGTTCGAACTGCCGCTGTGATCTGGCCGATTTGATACGGTACCGGCCGAGCTCAAACCGATTTCCTGAGCCTCCCCGGCGGCGGAATCGTCCGCCAACGTCGCATTGACCGGCAAGGTCAGATCCAGCAAAGCCGCCGCGAAGAGAGTCTGCCGGCTTTCGAGCGGATTCAAGGATGCCACCATCGTTTTCCCCTTGCGGCTCTTCGGGGATCGCCTGTGGAAGGGCCTCTCCTGGCCGAGACCCAGATGGGCCCGCGACCGGGGTGGCGATGATCTCCCACTGCACGGCAGGACCAAAGTAACTTCAGCTGGGTAGCCATGCTTGATCGCTTGGGACAATGCTTTGACAGTTTTGGCCATGGCTTTGCCCATGCTGGGCGCCCAAGTCCCCGATGGGGAAGCCCTGAGCGAGGTGCCTGTTGCACGGCGAAAGTGGGACGGCATCCCGCTCCGGTCACGTTCCGCCTTACCCTCAAGGCGGAATGCTGCGTTGAAGTAGACCGCCGTGGAGCTGGGCGTGGTGATCCGTTAGGGCGGTCGGTTCCACCGCTTCAACGACATGTTGCCGAAGCCAGATGTCGCTCCTTCGCCGTCCATTCAACGCCGAAGCAGGGTGAGATCCGTTGTGGCTCGGACAGGACCGTTCACCCCGATGCGATCCGTGACAACAATGCGAAAGCTGTCCGGGCCGAGGCTTGCGACTTTCATCTGGGCTGTCGTGTCTCCATAGAGAGGCTTTGGCCACTCAATCGTCAGGTCGAAGTCCGCCGCAGCCTGCTGGCCCGTGAGATGGGCGGTTCCGACCCGCGAGCCTGTATAGGTGCCATTGACCCGGCCGGACCGGGGATCCCACGCGAGATAGGCGCTGATGGATCGTGAGACGATCAGATAGGCCTCGCACATGCCCTGAAGAGACAGACCTGTCGCTCCCTGTTGCAGGATGGTGAAGCGGCAGCGGACTGGGTGAGAGTCGGCATTCGGTCCCTCTACGATGGTGCCAGCCCCCAAGAAGGTACCGGCGTAGCGCTCAAGGAGGGTGGGGTCTGCATCCGCATTCCCAGCCAGAAGGCTGAGCAGTGGGATGACGCTCCAAGGCAACCGGCGGGAATGGCACTCCATTGGTCCACCCCTTTGCTCATGGGCCGGATGACCCGACCGGCCTGACCGCGATTATGCCCTATGGCGGCCGATGTGAGAATGCCCTCTGAGCCCGTCTAGCCACAGGAGACGGGGCACCGGTCCGGGCAAGCGTATTGCCGACGCGGCGAGTGCACCAAACGCGATGCTGCCTCTTCACTGACCGCTTACGCTGACGATACCATCGAGCGCATGGGCGAGCTCAAGGCCAGGAGGTCGGCGATGCCACAGGACGAGACCCTCATGTACTCGCATCTGAGGACGCCACGGGCGGCCGCAGTGGCCGGCATCGTGTTTTCCATCCTTCTGTCCGCCATCTTCTGGGTCTTCCGGAGCGCAGTTCCGGCCGATCCGCTGGACCCCGGAACCTGGCTGGCTGACGACTCCCGGTCCGTAGCGCTCGCGCTGAACCTCATTCCCTTCGCGGGCATCGCTTTCCTGTGGTTCATTGGCGTGCTGCGCGACCGTGTCGGGCAGAGTGAGGATCGTTTCTTCGCGACAGTGTTTCTGGGCAGCGGCCTGTTGTTCTTGGCCGTCCTGTTCGTCGCTGCGACCATCGTTGGCGCCCTGCTGCTCATCGCACCTTCCGTCGAGATGACCGGGACGGGTCCCGCGCCGACGTTCCGCTTCGGGCGCGCGGTCGCCTACATCCTGTTTAACGTCTATGCGATCAAGATGGCCGGCGTGTTCATGATCTCGACATCCACGGTTGTGATCTATACCGGGATCGCTCCCCGGTGGATGGCTGCGATCGGCTATGTGTTGGCGGCGCTTGTGCTTCTCGGCAGCTTTTATCTCAACTGGAGCATCATGGTCCTGCCGGCCTGGGTGTTGCTGATTAGCGTGCATATCCTGATCGACAACATGCGCAGGAGACAGAGCTGCCCCGGCGACGATAGAGACTAATCTCGGAACACCATTGGGATGCGGAAGGCCAGAGCCCGTTCGTCGTTCGATGCGCCGGGACCGACCCCAAACACCCGGTCCTCAAAAGATGACGCTCCGGGTTTCCGCCATCGCGACCCAGCACCCGAGGCATGGCACGGTCCCGGGGCTTCGACTAACGGATGGCAGTGGCGTGCGACCAGACGACCATCCACTGTCCATCACGGTCCTCATAGGTGTCGGTGTGCCAGTAGTCACTGAGGGGGATCTTGTGCCCGCCGAAGACAACTTCGAGCTGAGCACGATACCGGAGAACTGCAGCCCCGTCGTAGAGGCGCACGGCAATGTCGGCTGGCTGCCATGTCAGGTACTTGAGATGCCCGGAGGCGATGGCGCCCATATAGTCTTCCTTTGAAAGAGCCGCCCCGATCGGCGTTATCGATTGGAAGTCTGGGGCGTGGAACTGTCGTGCCTGATCAAGATCAGCGCTGACCAGGGCGCGAAGCCTGGCCCTTTCCGTGTTTCGGAGAAGGTCAGCTTCACTGGTTGGTGAGGCTCTGCCCATGGTTGGGATTGTCATGTGGGTTCTCCATTGGAGTAGGTGAGCCAAGTGTACTGGTCGGTCCTCTCGACAGGAATCAATCCCAGGTCGATGAGGCTTTGTGCGCTGGCCCGTATACACTCGTCGTCCGGGCGTGAGCTCCAGTTCAGAATACGCCTTGCTTTCGCTGCGCTGACGCTCAGATCGCGGTTGAGTTCGTGAACGATCGACCGTGCATGGGGATCGGACGCCGCCATGGCCCTTACGGTCTCGTCGGAGATTTCACAGGTCGGCAGTCGGGAGGCATGCGCGGGAAAGGAGCGCCGAAGAACGGCCACCAACTCCTTGAGCCAGAAAAATCGGCCGCCGATGATGAAACGTTGGCCGCGAGCCGCTGGATGCGTCATCGCTCGAATGTGGGCGTCCGCGGTGTCGCGGACATCCACAACCGAAAAACCGAAGCGCGGGATGCCCTCGAAGCGCCCTGTCATCAGGTGGTGGATCAAACCAACGGACGTCCCAAAGCTCGTGCCCAGCAACGGGCCCAGAATCACGCTCGGATTGATGACGGCGAGGTCGAGCCCGACTTCCCGCGCAAAGGCCCATGCAGCCCGCTCGGTCACCGTCTTCGACTTGTAATAAGGCGTCGCACGTGGGCTCGACGGGTCGGTCCAATTCTCTTCCGTGAAAGGCGCCTGGCCGTCGCCGTGGTTTGTGGCCGCCACCGAAGACGTCATGACCACCCGCTTGACCTGCCCTTCATGGGCCGCGTGGAGCACCCTCAATGCACCATCATGGGCTGTTCGGATCAGCTCATGCTCATTCTCCGGAAATCCTGGAGGGAAGGGGGACGCCGTGTGAATGACGTATCGGCAATCTTTCACAGCAGCAGCCCAGCCGTCATCACAGTCGAGATCGGCCTGCACGAAGCTGAGGTTCTTCGCAGCGTCGCTACGAGCATAGGACCCAAGTTCGTCACGCACTGCGTCGCTTTTGCTGATGTGCCGCAAGCTTCCTCGTACCCGATACCCTCGTTCAAGCAATTGCAGAGCAATATGGCCAGCGAGAAATCCGCTGATGCCTGTCACCAGGACTGTTAAGTCCCTGGGATCGTCATCCAGTGCAACGGTCATCAGCGCTCCTTTCGGCCGCGCGTCCAGCGGCTTCGAAACTTAGACATGTAGATTAAAGGCTTGGCGCAAAGCGGACGGAAACCGAGATACCAGATCGTGGCGTGAGCTGATCTTTCTCCGCGAAACGCGAGCGTCTCGAAGTGATTGGACTCAAATCGAGACTGCCATCCATGCAGGTCCGGACCGTCCGCGTGACCGTGTCGCCCCGTCGGACTGGCCTACTGCGTCGTGACGGTCACCAAGGCGGTCACCGGTTCGCCGTTCACAAGAACGGGCTTGTGATGATCATCGGCAAGGAGAACACCGATTACGTGCTGGCCAGCAGCTTTCAGGCAATGGCCAAAGCGGGCCTTGATGAGGTCGCCCCCGAAGTCGCTGTTCATGCTGTTGTATGGTCTGCCTGGGATGTTGCACGTGTCGCCGTCCGGATCAATCTTCATATGCACATGGCCGCATTGGCGGTTCGTGCCGCACTGACCTGCGGGGAGCAGTGTGAAGTTGCTCTTCACCACGACGCCTATCGCTTTTTCAGGATCCTTCCCAAGGTCAACAACCGAATGGGGTTGTGGCCAGACGATTTCCAAGGTGGGCCGGTCTTCGGCGTAAGCCGACACTGTCGACGATGCCAGGAAGGCGAGACTGATCATCAAGGCAGAACGAAACATGCGGACCTCCATCTACGATGTAATCAGTGATTACATGCACGGGAGGCTGGGTCAACAAAATAATCGCTGATTACATTGATCCGTGCTAGCGATCAGGAATGGCCAAGAAATCCATCTCGAAGGCAGGCGACCAGCCTAAGCCCTATCACCATGGCAACCTGGTCGAGGCGCTCATTGCGGCAACTGTCGAACTCATTGAGGAACGCGGGGTCGAGCAAGTCTCCGTACGCGAGGTGGCAAAGCGTGCAGGCGTTTCGCCCGGAGCACCCTTCCGGCACTTTCGATCGAAGACCGCGCTCCTGACAGCCGTCGCCGAACAGGCGATGGACCGGCTGACGGAGTCAGTCGCCAAGGCCGTCTCGGAAGCCAGCAGCGATGATCCCGCCGCTGCTTTTGAAGCCATCGGGCATGGCTATCTCGAATGGGCTCTGGCCAATCCCACTCATTTCCAGATCATCAGCTCCCGCACCTTGATCGACTTCGAAGCGTCCGCCAGCCTGCGCGACAAGAATGCAGCCATTCGTGAGACGATGGTCGAGTTGTTGACCCAAGCCCAACACCAGGGCCGGCTCGCCCCGGATGTTGATCTGAATCATCTCGTTCTCGCCGCCCGCGCCTATGTCTATGGCTTGGCACGCATGGCCATCGATGGTCATTTCCCGGAGTGGCATCCGTCCGAACCGCCTGCCATCGCGGTGCGCAGGGCGCTCCGCATCTTTATGGGCCAAATGATCGTTTCAACGAAAAGTGACCTTAGAAAACCGAAGAAGCCTTCCTAGGAGAGCCTCTGCACTGGCGAGAACCCATCGAAAGGTCCACCGACGCATTCACGGTCCATTCGGCCCGCACGGGCGGAGGTCTGCAAATGGCACAATGCCGAAATGAAGCTCTTTGCTTGCATAGAGCGACCGGAGTGGCCTTACGGCTGCGACACGAGCTGAAACAAGAGGTTAACGTCGCCTCTTGCGCAGGTAATCTACGAGAACCCGCAACTTGAGCGGTAAGTTGCGACGACTTGGATAGTAGAGGAAAAAACCAGGAAAAGGCGGGCAGAACTCTTCGAGGAGCGGCACAAGTTCGGCCCGAGCAATATAAGGACGGAAGGTTTCCTCCATCCCAAAAGTCAGACCTGCTCCCGCGCAGGCCAATTGTATCATCACCCGCATGTCGTTGGTGGTCACGCGCGGGTTCACATCGACAGCGAAGTCGCGCCCGCTTTCCGTGAATTCCCATCGATAGGGCTGGACCCGGGGGTTGGGCCGCCAGCCGATGCATAAATGCTTCGGCAGATCCCGGGGATGGGCAGGGGGCTCATGCTTTGCCAGATAATCAGAGGATGCGATCACCACTTGGCGCTGCTCGTCCGAAACGGGAATGGCGATCATGTCCCGCTCGATCACCTCACCGAGCCGGACGCCGGCATCGAAGCCTTCAGCCACGATGTCGAACACCTCATCGGTTACAGTGATGTCGAGGCTGATATTGGGATAGGTAGCGAGGAACCCGGCCAAGAGTGAGCCGCTCAGGAACCTCTCGGCAATCGAGGATACTGTCAGGCGCACAAGGCCACTGGGCTGCTCGCGCATCTCGCCCAGGGCTTCCATTGCGGTGCCAAGGTCGTTGAGGGCAGGGCGCACTGATTGGTAAAGCCGCTCTCCCGCTTCCGTCAGACGGACGCTTCTGGTCGTACGCTGAACAAGCGCCACACCCATCCGCTCCTCAAGCCGCCTTATGGCTTGGCTGACGGCCGAGCGTGTCACGCCCAAGCGTTCACTCGCGACCCGGAAGCTGTGTGCTTCTGCGACTGTGACGAAAACAGTGATGCCGGCTAGGTCAGGGGTCATTGGTGACAATAACTTACCATCTCATGCACGATTAGCAAGTCGATCGCTCCAATGGATCACATTACCTTAGGGCCATCAGCTCGAGTTCAACTGCAACACCAATGGCTCGGGCGCGGACCAAGATGAAGGAAACAATCCATGCCTGAGACAAAGATCGTTCTTGTAACCGGCGCCTCCAGCGGGATCGGCGAAGCCGTTGCTCAGGAACTTTCCAGAGCCGGCCATGTGGTCGTTGTGGGTGCGCGCCGAACGGACCGCCTGCATGATCTGGTAAGCCGCATCAAGGCATTCGGCGGCGTTGCACGGACCCATCGGCTTGATGTCACCTCCCGGGATGACTTTGCGAGGGTCGTGTCCGCAACACTTGAGGAGTTTGGCCGCGTCGATGTGATCGTCAACAACGCAGGCGTTATGCCCTTGTCGCCTCTGAGGGCCCTCAAAGTGAGCGAGTGGGATCAGATGGTGGATGTCAACATCAAAGGGGTTCTGAATGGCATCGCGGCTGTGCTGCCTCACATGGAAGCCAGAGGCACAGGCCACGTGATCAATGTTGCGTCGATCGGAGCGCACCGGGTCTCGCCCACCGCCGCGGTCTACTGCGCCACCAAGTATGCCGTCTGGGCGATCTCCGATGGTCTCCGCCAAGAGACAGACCGACTGCGGGTGACAGTGATCTCGCCGGGCGTCGTCACGAGCGAATTGGCCGATACGATCTCGGATGACACAGCACGCGATGCCATGAAGGACTTTCGCAGGATTGCCATAGGCCCCGATGCGATTGGCCGAGCGGTCCTCTATGCCATCGAGCAGCCCTCCGACGTGGACGTGAGCGAGATCATCGTTCGTCCAACTGCAAGCCCGCACTGAAAAAGAGCGTTGGATGCCGCGTAGCTCCGTCCTTCTCATCTTGGTTGCCGCAACCACTGCTGCACCAGGGGCGCAAGGGCAGACCGCGATTATTTATCAACCCGATCCCAAGAGACGACCAACATGACAACTCACCCTTATCTCGGAATGTGGGTCACCAAGGACGGCCATATTCGTCAGGAGCTTCTCCCGAACGGCCGTTATGACGAGGCGCGTGGTACCCGCAAAAGCGCCTACCAGGGGCGCTACGAAGTCCGCGGCAACAATATCGGCTATTGGGACGATGCCGGATTTACGGCCAGCGGCGAGTTCATCGACGATGTCCTTCACCACGGTGGAATGCTGTTCTATCGAGAACGACAGGTGAAGCCGCGTCCCTGACATCCGCTGTGATCCCTGCCATGGCAAAATATGTGGCAGGGATGTCCAATTCTGGCGCGCCTGAGACCTCAGCTCGAAGGCAGCAATTCTCATTGAACCACACTCTTAATCTTGCTGTGCTCCCAGCAGGAGCTGGGTGGCCCGCAGATCGCCGGTTCTCCGATAGATCGTTGAGGTTGGGGTCCGCCACAGTGCGTGCATGCCGACAAAGCCCACACTGAGTGTTCTTCGTAAAATCCTCGTCAGCTTACTAGACTAAGCCCGATGCCCTGCCCGTGACCGCAAAGAAGACTGCGAGCGTCTGCACAAGCGTTGTGTTTTGCCGATGAGACATGCCGCGGTATTGACGTCACGTTGCCAGGAGAAGGATGCCGCCTCCCGCCAAGACAACCCTCCAGAGGACATCCAGATTGATCCAACCCCGTCTAAGGAATCCGAGCCCTTTGTCATAGACGATTAGACTCATCGCTCCGATCACAGTCAGCATGGCCCCAGTGTGGACACCAAGCGCCACAAATGAAATCGGAACTGAGGACGAAGCGGTGAGCTCGCCTCCCATACCCGGCGAGACGCACAGCGATAGGAGCGCGGGGACCAGCATGAAGCCAGCTCCGTGAGCGCTGGCCATCATGAAGGACCACAAGGCCAGTCCGGACAAGCCGGTTTGCATTCCGATACGGATAGGAGTGCGATGGCCGGCGAGAGTGTGTGTGGCCGCCCAGACCAGCAGGAGGATTCCGGCGCTGCGTCTGAGGAGCCCCGCATCCATGACTGTTCCGAATACGATCACAGCCAGCAGGACGGCACCCACCGCTGCAACATGGCCGAGGGCAATGGGCACGAGGGACAGAACCACTAGGCTCCGGCTCTGACGGTGCAGGCCGAGGGCGACGGCGAACAGCCAGCCCATAGCAGGGTTCAGCCCGTGAAAGGCGCCGAGCCCGACAAGCGCCATCCAAGGCCAGAGGGTGGATGAGAGCGTGTTCATTCCAGGTCAGTTGCTAGCAGCATAGCGCGACTTACGGATAGCAATAAGAGTCCGAGGAGCAATCGCCGCCTTCGAGCCGGACCTGATGCGGTCGATGCCCTCGAGGCCACTCGATGAAGAAGTTCTCGTCGAACGAGATGCCGCCCTCCGGCTCCACGTTCAACTTCACCATCCAGCCCTCAAAGCCGCGGTGGTAGAACTGCTGGTCGATGGGGCCGTAGAGCGAGTTGGTGAAGTACACTCGCCGCCCGTCCCGGCTGATCTCAACCATCTGTGGACCACCCGTCAGATGTCCGTTCCGGGCCTTGGGATGAGAGGCGCGGGACACGATCCCTCCGATCCGCACCTTGCCGGTCAGCTTGGGGTTCAGCGGGTCGGAGACTTCATATTGCTGGAGATCGCCCGTGCCCCAGCAGGACACATAGAGAAACCGGTCATCCATGGACAGGTCGATATCGGTCACCAGCGGCGGTACTGCCCCAAAACCTTTAAGCAAATCCGGCAGGTCTTCTGGATCGGCGGGCTCGGCCGGGATGGTGATGACCTTTTTGGCCGCCCACCGGTCTCCCTCGCGATACCAAGTCCAGATCGACGAGGAGAGATCCTTCAGGCTGATCACGCAGTTGACGAATCCGTAGGCCTTCGTCGGATTGTGCGCCGGGCGCAGCTCGAACACGAGCTGATGCTCCTCCCCGAAGTCGATTTCCTGAAGGTGCTTGCGCTTTAGCAGGTCCCAAAAGTGGAGGCGCCGTCCATAGCGTGAGCCGAGCAGGATCTCGGGAATAAGACCGTTCTCGAACGTATCAGGCGTGCCCCATTCACTGGTCACCAGCGTGTCGTATCCTAGATGCCACCAGCCGTCATAGGCGAGCTGTTGTGGTCCCCGTTCGACTTCCCAGCGTCCAAGTGGCTCGAAGCTCTCGTGGTCCATGATGAAGACGCCGCCGGGCGCCTTGCCCTCCGCATTGCCAAGGGCTGTGACGTAAATGCCGTCCGGCCCGCAATGGACCGTATGCGGCCGGGTGTAGCCGGTCCGTTCGGCGATCACCTCAGGCTCGATCACCTTCACAATGGTGGGCGCGCGAGGGTCGGGCTTGGTGTCGATAATGTGGATGCGCGACGAGCGCAGCCCCGGCACGATAAGGAACCGCCGTTCCACGTGCGGGTGAGGCATGTTGGGACAAAGACAGGACGAACAGGCATTCCAGCCGAAATGGTGCAATTCGTCGCCCGTGTTGGGCATATCCACGGACCCGACGATCTGGGCATAGGATGGCGAGGCCGGGTCGAGATCGACCACCGCGATGCCATCGGGTCGTTGTCGGTCCGGATCGAACATGGCCACATAGGCCAGCGTCTCGGGCGGAGCCTTCTCGGCCAGGCGCGGCGATGGATAGAAACTCGGATCTGGCTGCCAACGCGTCACGACACCCTCCCTGATCGCCCCCTGGGCCGATGGTAAGTGTCCTTATCCTTGTGCTGACTCCGGCATCATATCCCATCCTCCAACGTGTGTCGCCCCAAACATCGACAAAAGAGCCGATAGCGGACGCCGCCTGATGGCACTGAGCTGAAGCAAGAAAAGATGAGGTCCGCACAACGAAGAAAACCGGACATTCCTGACAGGTTGGAGAGTTCACGGGCTCTCCAACGCCTCAGAGCCCTTTGCCTTCGCGTTCGGCAGTGCAGCAATGATCGGAAGGGGGCTTGAAGGGCAGTCTCAGGGCCTACGCGTACTTGGCTCAGCTGCCTGGATGTGAGAGGTGGCCTAAGTCAACGATTGTCGTCAAGCAATGAGAAACAAAATGACTATCTCGATCCGTTCAGCACAGGAGATCGATGCACCGCTAATTGCACGATTGCATTTTCATACCTGGCGGGAGACCTATCGAGACCTTGCTCCCCAAGCTGCATTTGACGGCGTGACAGAGGAGGTCAGGCTCGCCCGATGGCAAAACCTGCTGGCGAGCGAAGGGAGCAAGCGGGTAATTCTACTTGCAGAGATCGACGAGCAATTGGCAGGCTTTGGTATGGCAGGACCAGCCTCGCACGAGATCTTTCAGAGCAGAGCTGAGATCAAGTTTCTCTATGTGGGGGCAGCATTCAAGCGCAGAGGCGTCGGCCGCAAGCTTCTGCTCCACCTCGCGCGCCACATGATGAAAGCCGGATACAACGGGGTAGGACTTGGTGTCGTTGTCGGGAACGATCCGGCTATTGCGTTCTATGAAGGGATGAAAGGGACAAGGGCAGGAATCTACGCCGATCCTGGTCCCGTCTGGCGCTCCGATAATTACCTATATGTATGGGATAATCTTCCGGATCTCATTGGACAGGAGCTGTAGGGCGGTTCTTGAGCGCCAAACAGCGTGCCGCGCCATGCTCTCTCGATTCCGTCGAATAGGACAGTGATGGGCTCAGGCGTTATCGCCTGAGCCCATTTTCATGTTTAGTCTTTACCCTGATTGATGGCGATGGGCGTAAGCTTGTTCGCCTGGAGACCGTATTTCTTCAGAATCTCGTCATAGACGCCTTTTTGCTGAAGGCGCTCAAGCCCTTCCTTGACGGCATCGCGCAGCTGAGTTTCGGTCTTGAGCACCGGAATGCCGGAGAGGGAAACCGTGAAGGCCTCACCGATGAGCACGTAACTGTTGGGCTCCTGCGACTGGAAGTACGGCAGCGTCTCATTGCCCTGAACAGCTGCATCAAGGCGTTGAGTCTTCAGCTGTGTCCGGGCGTCTGCGGACCCTTCGGTGCCGATTGCCTCAATGGCAGGCTTTCCCTTGGCCACACAGTTAGCTTGGCTCCACTCGCTGATCTGTCGCGGCCAATTGGTAGAGCGGCTCGCACCGACCTTCTTGCCGCACAGATCCTCGGGTGTTTTGAGAGACGCCGCCATGGCGGGCGAGGTGTAGAATTGCGCGCCGGATTTCATGTAGTCGACGAAGTCCACAATTTCACGACGGGCCGGAAGGTCGCTCATTCCGGCGAGTGCGATGTCGACCCGCGCCGTCTGAAGGGACGGTATCATCTGGGCGAAGGCGATTTCCTGCCATTCGATGCCAACACCGAGTTCCTTTGCGAGGGCCTCGCCAAGATCGATATCAAAGCCCGAGAGCTTGTTGGTGGCTGGATCCTTAAAGGTGATCGGCGCGTAATTCGGCATGGTCGCGACGACGATCTTTCCGGCTTTCTTGATCCGATCCGGAAGTTCCGCCGCGTGGGAGGAAGCCGCAAAGCCTAAAGCGAGCACGCTCGCGAGCAAACCTACTTTCAGTCTCATTGTCGTCGGTCCTTTCCTGAGGAACATTTATTAAGCGAGTACGGCCGCGATGAAGTCGCGCGTTCTCTGTTGTTTGGGGTGCACCAGCACCTCCTGCGGCGAGCCCCGTTCCACAATGGCTCCCCGATCCATGAAGGCGACTTCGTTCGCAACCTCGCGCGCAAATCCAAGCTCATGGGTCACGACAATCATCGTCATTCCCGAGTGGGCCAGATCTCTCATGACGGCAAGAACCTCGCCAACCAGCTCCGGATCGAGCGCCGAGGTCGGCTCGTCGAACAACATCAGCTTGGGCTTCATGGCGAGCGCACGAGCAATTGCCACGCGCTGCTGTTGGCCGCCAGAAAGTTCCGAGGGATAGGCATCACGCTTTGCGGAAAGCCCTACACGTTCCAGCAGCGCCATGGCTTCGCCGACGACTTCGTTGCGGCGACGCTTCTGCACGATCAATGGCCCTTCGATGATGTTCTCGAGTGCCGTCAAGTGTTGGAACAGATTGAAACGCTGGAACACCATGCCGCTCGTCAGCCGCTGACGGGCTATCTCCGCATCGGTCAGTTCATAAAGCTTGTCGCCGACGCGGCGGTAGCCGATGAGCTCGCCGTCGACCCAAATGGCTCCGGAATCGATCCGTTCCAGCTGGTTGATGCAGCGAAGAAGCGTGCTCTTACCGGATCCTGAAGGTCCTACTATGCAAAGTACCTGGCCGGCCGGAATTTCGATCGACACACCGTCAAGGGCCTGAACGGTGCCGAATGCTTTGCGCACATCGGCCGCAACGACGATAGGCATCATGGATCAACCCTCCAAGGCCGGTCGGGCAACCCGTCGAGACCGGCGGCTCGAGCCCTTGGCGAAGTGGCGCTCCAGGAAATGCTGAGCGATACTCAGGATCGTCACGATCATCAGATACCAGCCGGCAGACACGATCAGGAGCTCAATGACCCGCGCATTGGCAAAGTAAATCGTCTGTGCGTTGCGCAGCACCTCTGCAAAGCCGATCACGCTTGCGATGGAGGTGAGCTTCACCATGCTGATCACCTCATTGCCAACCGGTGGTATGATGACCCGCATGGCCTGCGGAAGAATGATGCGGCGCAGGGTTGTCAGACGCGTCATGCCGATAGCCTTGGCGGCTTCAGTCTGGCCCGCGTCGACGGACAGGATTCCTGAACGCACGACCTCTGCCGTGTAGGCGCCCTGATTGATACCGAGGCCGAGCAGCGTTGCCACGAACGGAGTCATCACATCTACCATGCGGGCTTCAAACAGACCTGGGATCCCGATGCGAGGGAACACAAGAGCGAGATTAAACCAGATCAAAAGCTGAAGAAGAAGTGGAGTGCCGCGAAAGAACCAGATGTAGAAGATGGCGACGCCCTTTAGCACCGGATTGGGGGACATCACCATGATGGCGAACAGGACGCCGAGCGCGATGCCCAGAGCCATGGCGCAGACCGTCATGATGATTGTGTTGCCCAGACCGCTGATGATGGATTGCGCGGTGAAGAACTGCCCAACCACTGTCCAGTCGATCTGCCCTTCCGCGAAGGCCTTTATCACGTAGGCAAGCGCTGCGAGGAGCAGTGCGCTTGCAACCCAACGTCCATAATGACGGCGGGGTACATGAGTAAGATGAGCGATGGAAGGATCGAATCCTCCGGTCTTCCCCCCGCCCATTGAGGAGAATGCGCTGGTACTATTCATTCCGGTTATCTCCTTTCATCTCTCTGTTCAGATCCGCGGGCCGTCATAGCGCATTGCCCAGTTGCGCTGGGTGCCGAAATCCGAACGCAGCCGAGCAAGCTGTTCAGCCACCCGGTGCGGAGCCGTTCCGCCATAGCCGTCGCGGGCCGAGATGGCCGCATCCGGCGTAAGGTGTGTCATGAGAGCCGGGTTCAGGCGCGGGTCCACAAGGGTCAGATCGCCTGCGCTCAGGTCCTCAAGGCCGATATTGTGCTCTTCGCAATATCGGACCAGGCGGCCGGTGATCTCATGTGCCTCCGAGAATGGAACGCCTTGGCGAGCAAGCCAGTCAGCGACTTCGGTTGCAAGCGTGAAGCCATCCGTTGCCTGACGGCGCATTTCGTCGGCATTGACCCGCATCGTCCGGATCATTCCGGCCATGGCCGGGAGCACAAGCAGCAACGTGTCGACTGCCTCGAATGCGGCACGCTTGTCTTCTACGAGGTCGCGATTGTAGGCGAAGGGTAGTCCCTTCAGTGCTGTCAGCATCGTGCCGACCCCGCCGATGAGGCGTGCGGCACGACCGCGGGTCAATTCCGCGATGTCGGCGTTTTTTTTCTGCGGCATGATCGATGAGCCGGTCGCATACGCATCGTCGAGCGCGATCCACCGGAATTGGCGCGAGGACCAGAGAAAGATCTCCTCGGCTAGGCGGGACAGGTTTACGCCGATCATTGCAGCGACAAACAGAAATTCCGTTACATGATCGCGGCTTCCAACCGCATCGATCGAGTTTTCACAAGGAGCATCGTAACCGAGTTCCCGGGCGGAGAATTCGGGCGACTTGGCAATGGCTGACCCAGCAAGTGCCGCGGCCCCGAGTGGGGAGCGCGCCGCGCGACGGTCCCAATCCTGCATACGGCCGATGTCACGAGTAAAGCCTTGGGCATGCGCAAGAAGCTGGTGCGCAAAGCTCACGGGCTGCGCAGGCTGAAGATGGGTAAAGCCTGGTGCTATGGTTCCGAGGTGCTGTTCGGCCTGAAGGGACAGAGCTTCTTGCAAGCTCAACAGATCGATGACGATCCGCCTGGCCTGCTCCCTGAGATAGAGTTTGAGGTCGTTGGCTGCCTGATCGTTGCGCGAGCGGCCGGCTCGGAGCTTGCCGCCAAGCGGCCCGAGCCGTTCAATGAGTTCGCGCTCCAGAAAGGTGTGCACATCCTCATCCTCTTGAGAGGGAACAAGGGTTCCGGCGGCGATCTCAGTCTGTAGAGCCGCAAGGGCCGCGGCGATTGTCTCACTTTCGTCTTGGGTGAGCAGCCCGGCTCTTACGAGCTCCCGCGCATGAGAGAATGAGGCCGCCAGATCATAAGCAGCCAATCGGAAATGGCTGGCATCCGAGCGAGAGAGGGCCATGAGCTCCGGGGCAGGACCTGAGCGGAAGCGTGAAGCCCACAGAACGTTGGTCGATGTCATGCCAATCTCCCTTTTCCTTGGTGTCCCAAGGGAGCCTGCGGCTGGCAAATGAAAATTCGTCGCTTCGGTATTCTATTTTGGAATAGAAAGATTGTTGTCCCTTTTCATCTCTGTACCGAGGCCTATGACGATCCAGCACCTCCCCGGCTCTATGACCGCCCTTCGCGTCCTCCTCGCCGTGGCCGAACACGGTACGGCCTCTGCCGCTGCCGCGGCAGTCAACCTGACCCAGAGCGCCGTGAGCAAGCATCTGCGTGGCCTGGAGGAGACATTAGGGATTTCTCTGTTCGCCCGCAGCAGCCGCGGCCTCATACCGACGGAAGCCGGGCAGATCTATGTGAAACATGTCCGCCGTGCTCTCGCAGAGCTTGAGGCGGGCAGCGCCCAGATCTCCGCCCTAAAGGCATCGCCCTGGTCCGTGAGGCTCCACGTCCTGCCGATCATCGGCGATCGCTGGCTTGTGCCGCGCTTCTCGCGGTTCGCAGAGCTCCATCCCGAGATCGACGTGCAATTCACGACTTTTGTAACAGCCGACACGGCTGAAGCGGCCGATGGGGTGTTCCGGTTCGGAGAGGGCCAATGGCCGGGGCATCGAGGCTACTACTTGTTCGGCCGTGATGTGGCTTTGGTCGGCGCTCCATCCTTTGTTGCGCGCCTGGGCGGGATTGAGACAGCGGACGACGTGCGCCGCTATACCGTACTCGATCATTTCCAGACGCCTCTTCGCTGGAGCGAGTTTGCTGAGGCGCATGGGCTTGATGACTTCATGCCCGTCCATACAACTCGGTTCGGCTTCTATTCGCTGGTCATCCGAGCGGCAATCTCAGGCCAAGGCCTCGCGCTGGTTCCGCGCCGGCTCGTGCAGGAGGAACTTGAGACCGGGCGCTTGGTAAACCCGGCCGGGCTCGGCTTCAAAAGCCGTAACGCCTATTGGTTCACGACGCCTGAGGATCGCGCCCCTCGCCCCGGTCTGGAAGCATTTCGGAAATGGCTGTTGGAAGAAGTGCAGGCGTCCTGACGGCATTGCAAGTCCAACGGCTTGGTCCAGAGAGCGCTGGAGGTTCGGGACGTTTTGTCCTTAAGCCGCTGACGACACGGGGCCCATCGTCGCCGAGTATCCGGACCGGCGGGGTGAGCGGACCGTTACACGGCCACGCTTACGAGCCGTGTTTGACCCGGAGAATAAACCTCGCTCACAGGATCGAGCATCCTCGGGCGGCCCCGAGATTCGTGTGATGGCCGCCTTCATCGTACAAGTCGCCCACCACGAACAGCCGAGCAGCTACCCCGGTCATGAGACGGTTCTGCCTGAGAAGAGGGGAGAACCTTCCTCGACTGCTTCCAGGCTTTAATCAGGTGCCCTGCGAAATGGTGGGACGACGCATGTTGGCCACATCAACGGAAATGGTAAAGCGCGCCCTGTTCCGGGATCACGAACTGGACGCCGAGATCGTTGCCCGACTCCAGCTCCTTGCGAATAGCCTCCTGGGGCTGCTCATTGGTCAATGAGTACTTGATATGGCTCACGACAACCGGCAGCCCTTTCAGGGCATTCCCACCGGCTTCCTGATCCAGAACATGCAGCGTTTTGTGAACCCATTTCGGCGTCAGGTGCCCAAACAGGAGATTGTCCGGTCGGTCGTTGGTGTAGGACACTTCCAGAATGATCGCCTTCAGCTTCTGCTGCCTCACCTTGTCGGCAACGGCCTTCCAGATGTCCTGCATGTTGGAAGCTTTTTGGACTTCATCGGGGCCTGTATCGCCAAAACACAGGATGGCTTCGCCCTCGCTCTCGATCAGGAAGGCGGTGGAATCTGCTCCTCCATGGTTGAGCGGAAAGGGCGTGACGGTCATCCTGGTCCCGGTGAGGTCCTTGGCTTCTCCGAGCTTCAGGTCCTCCAGGTGATACTTTTTCAGCTGCGGCTGCTGGCCACGATCCAGCATGTTCGGCCAAGCTTTCCAGTTGAAGTAGTTCTGCTCGATCTCCGCACTCACCGACGGTAGGCTGTAGATGGTCTTGTTGCTGTCGTCCGGCGAAGCGATCACCAGACCCGCCAGATGGTCGAGATGAGCGTGGCTGATCAAGTAGCCTTTGATGTGGGTTTTCAGCACATGGCCGACGACGCTGTCGGGGGAGCCTTCCGGTAGCTTGATATCCCCGAAGACGCCCTTGTCCTGAGCGATTTTCAAGCCATTGACAAGACTACCGGCATCACACGCGATAGCGTTGCGGTCCCCATGCGGCTGGATCAGAAAGGAACTGAGGTTGCCGTCTTGAATGCCGCCCAAAGCGCCGAGAACAACCACATCAAAGCCCTGCCCGGACAAAGCAACGTTTGGCGCCAGAAGCATTGACAATGAAACAAGCGATGCAGTCAGTCTCATGAGAATTCCAGTAGCCACAGGATAGAGCCCGAGGCAGCGACACTGGCATAGGGGAGGGATCAAAGCCAAGTCTCATCCTGGCGGGACCGCCACGCGTCAGACTGCGACCCTCAAGAGTATGGACGGCAAGATCAGGCTCAAGTTGAGGATCGTGAGCACACTTTCCAGAATAGTCGGACTGTGCCCCGGCGCGGACTTGCGACGGGTCCCTGGCAAGAGTGGAGGTGTCTCATGAACCGGACAGATCCTGCCCTAGGCAGAACGATCCCAGCCATCTTGTGTGGTAGGGGCCACCGCCGCGGCGGTGGCCCGAGATCCTAAACTTGTTCATCACATCTGTGCAGATGGCACAAAGCTTGAAGCTATGACCCCACCCCCTGGCGCCTCAATGGGATCTGCGAGGCTGGCTTCTCTTTGATCCCGATCATCTGAAGGACAGCCAAACGGCATGAGCGAGGATCCCAGACGGGCCTCCATGTTCGACCATCTGCACATTGGCTCATCAGACGTCGAGGTTGGCGACCGAGAGTGCGTTTTCCTGGATGAATTCCCGGCGGGGCTCCACCACGTCGCCCATCAGTTTCACGAACAAATCGTCCGCGTCGGTGACATCCTTCACCTTGACCTGCAAAAGCGAGCGCACATCGCGGTCGAGGGTCGTCTCCCAAAGCTGCTGCGCCGTCATCTCGCCGAGACCTTTGTAGCGCTGCAGCTGCAGACCCTTTCGGCCGGTCGCCAGCACCGACGTAAACAGCGTCAAAGGCCCGTCGATCTGCATCGCATCGCCTTTGCGCACGAGGGTTGCCGGACGCGCGTAGACATCCTGGAGGGAGGCTGCCCGTTCATCGAGCTTCTTGGCTTCCTGTGAGGCGATCAGAGCCTGGTCAAGAACGGCGACTTGCGTCACACCGCGCAAAGTCCGGGAGAACACATAGCCGCCTTCGCGGACTTCGCCGCTCCATCCGCGCTCGATCTCTTCCGAAATCGCGTCGAGACGTTGGGCGATATAAGTGGCCGCAGCCGGACCACGTTCCGGATCCTCGACAACGTCGGGGCGCAAAGCTCCTGCGATCGCGGCTTGCTCGACGACCTTGCGGTCGTAGCGGGAATGCAGGTTCGAGAGAACCTGACGCACCAAGCGTGCCTCGTCGATCAACCCTTTGAGCTGGTCGCTCTGAAACTCCAGGCCCGATTCGAGGCGCAATATCGCGCCTTCCGTGCCGGCGTCGATCAGGAAGTCTTCAAGCGCACGCTCATCCTTCAGATAGATCGCCTGCTTGCCGCGGCTCGCCTTATAGAGAGGGGGCTGCGCAATATAGAGATGCCCGCGTTCGATCAGCTCCGGCATCTGACGGAAGAAGAATGTCAGCAGCAGCGTCCGAATATGCGAACCGTCCACGTCCGCGTCGGTCATGATGATGATGCGGTGATAGCGCAGCTTGTCCGGATTGAACTCCTCACGACCGATGCCAGTACCCAGCGCCGTGATCAGCGTCCCGATCTCCTGGCTGGAGAGCATCTTGTCGAACCGTGCGCGTTCCACGTTCAGGATCTTGCCGCGCAGGGGCAGAACCGCCTGGAAGGCACGATCCCGCCCTTGCTTGGCGGAGCCGCCGGCCGAGTCGCCCTCGACGAGCAGCAATTCGCATTTGGACGGATCGCGCTCCTGGCAATCAGCAAGCTTGCCCGGGAGCGAGGCGATGTCGAGAGCGCCTTTCCGGCGGGTGAGTTCGCGAGCCTTACGGGCCGCTTCGCGGGCGGCGGCGGCTTCCACCACTTTTCCGACCAGCGTCTTGGCTTCGGCCGGGTGTTCTTCGAGCCAGTTGTTGAGGGCCTCGTTGAGCACGTTCTCGACCGCAGGACGCACTTCCGACGAAACGAGCTTGTCCTTGGTCTGAGACGAGAACTTCGGATCGGGGACTTTGACGGAAACGATCGCCGTCAAGCCTTCGCGACAATCGTCGCCGGTCAGCGAGACCTTTTCCTTCTTCGTCAGACCGGAGGATTCCGCATAGCCGTTGATCTGCCGCGTCAGCGCGGCACGGAAGCCGGCCAAGTGCGTACCTCCATCCCGTTGCGGAATGTTATTGGTGAAGCAAAGCACGCTCTCATGGTAGGAGTCGTTCCACCAGAGAGCGACCTCGACCCCAATTCCATCCTTTTCCGAGCGGATCACGATCGGCTGCTGGATGAGAGGGGTTTTGGCCCGGTCGAGATAGCGCACGAAGGCTTCGACGCCGCCCTCATACATGAGCTCTTCGCGCTTGCGCTCGGCATGACGGTTATCCGTGAGGATGATGCGCACGCCGGAATTGAGGAAGGCGAGCTCGCGGAGGCGATGCTCCAGGGTGGAATAGTCGAATTCCACCATGGTGAAGGTCTCGGTACTCGGCAGGAAGGTCACTTCGGTGCCGCGTTTGCCTTCCGCATCGCCGACGACGGCCAAAGGAGCCACCGCGTCACCGTTGCGGAACTCCATGGCGTGTTCCTTGCCGTTGCGATAGATGCGCAGGCGCAGCCACGTCGACAGGGCGTTCACCACGGAGACGCCGACGCCGTGCAAGCCGCCCGAGACCTTATAGGAATTCTGGTCGAACTTACCGCCAGCATGGAGCTGGGTCATGATGACTTCGGCAGCCGAAACGCCCTCGCCCTGGTGAATGTCGGTCGGAATGCCGCGGCCGTTATCCGTCACCGTGACGGAGCCATCCGCGTTGAGCGTGACCGTGACTTCGGTGGCATGGCCTGCCAGGGCTTCGTCGATAGCGTTATCCACGACCTCGTAGACCATGTGGTGGAGGCCCGAGCCATCGTCGGTATCGCCGATATACATGCCGGGGCGTTTGCGGACGGCGTCAAGGCCCTTGAGCACCTTGATCGATTCCGCGCCATAGGCATCGGCATTTACGTTGATTGCGGGTTCGGCCATCGAGGATCCTTCAGTGCGCGGTGAAAGGGGAGACGCGCACGCTGTTTGATTCGTCAGATCAGATATTTAGTGACGATTGGTTGAAATTTCACCCCCGCGCGCATATGCGCGCGCGGAAAAGGTGGCTGAGATCCACGAAAAAGTGCCGATTCGAGGGATTGGAGGAGGGGGCTCTGCTTCGAGAGGCGGCCAGAGGCCTCTATCGAAGGTCAGGCCGGATCCGGCGACGTCTCGGATCGGCCCCTTACCGCGCCGCCACGGCAGCGGCTGCGCCGGCCATCACCGCTCCCGTGAAGCGATTGAGGATCCGGACCGCTCCGGGAGTGGTGAAGAGCCGCCGGGCTCGGGCGGCGAGCACGATATAGCCTCCGAACACCACCGCCAGGACGGTCAAGGTCGCGAGAGCCAGCTCCGCATAGCCCAAAACCGTGATTTTGGTGAGGTCGAGGAAGGTGGGCAGCAGCGCCAAGTAGAACACGATTGTCTTGGGATTGCCGAGGGTCAGCATCAGCCCTCCCAGGAGGAGCTTCGCCGGATGCTCGGCCTTCCGATCAGCGGTGACCTCCCGCGCCGTTGCGGGGGCCGTCCACAGCTTGTAGGCGAGATAGAGCAGATAGGCCGCGCCTGCGTATTTCACTACCAGAAAGACCTCATGGAAGGTCTGCGCCAGAGCCGCCAGGCCCAGCACGGCGAACGTGAGCCAGACCACATCGCCCAAAGCGATGCCGATGCTGAATGGAATGGCGCCTTTCGGCCCCCGCCCCAGCACCCGCGCCACGATCGCGGCGATCCCTGGCCCAGGAGAGGCCGCGGCGATGAAAAGGGCGGATGAGAACAGGATGAGACCTGCAGGTTCCATGGCGATCACCGGCCAGAGGATTTCTGTTGCAAGCTCTTCATAGGCCATTCCGGCCTCCCGCACCATCAAGGAGTTTTGATGGGTTCGATCACGCCCGGCTGGACCTGCAGCACATCCGCCCGGCCTTCGAGCTCGGCGAAAAGGGTCGGGTCGGCGCCGGTCATCCAGACCTGCCCACCCAGGGATTCCAAAACCGCGAAAAGGCCGGCGCGCCGGCGCGGATCGAGATGGGCGGCTACCTCGTCGAGGAGGATGAAAGGCGCGATCCCGCTCATGCTGCCCACAAGCCGGGCATGGGCCAGCACCAGGCCGATCAGGAGCGCCTTCTGCTCCCCGGTGGAGGCCATGGCGGCCGGAATGTCCTTCGGGCCGTGACGGACCAGGAGATCCGTGGCTTGCGGCCCGACCAAGGTGCGTCCGGCCGCCCGGTCCCGGGGGCGTCCCTCGCGCAGCATCGCACGATAGCGATCTTCCGCATCGACGGCCGGCAGGGTCGCGACAAGCGCGTCGATTTCCCCCTCGAGGGTCAGGGTCGCGAAGGGAAAAGGAGATGTGTCGTCCCGTGTTGCAAGGATGAGGGCCGCGAGCCGTTCCGCCGTCTCGCGGCGGGCGGCCGCCACGGCGATGGCGAGTTCCGCGACCTCCCGTTCCAGCGCATCGAGCCACAGGCGGTCGTCCGGGGCTTCCTCGAGGACCCGGTTGCGGGAGCGGAGGGCGCGTTCCAGCGCATTGACACGGGCCCCGTGCTCCGCGTCGACGGCAAGCACCAAGCGGTCGAGGAAGCGGCGCCGATCACCGGCCGGACCGCGGAACAGAGCGTCTAGATCCGGGGTCAGCCAGACGATCCGCAGATGTTCGGCGAAGGCGGCTGGCGATGACGCGGGCAGAGCATCGATGCGGCAGATCCGGGACGGACGTCCTTCCTCGGTAGCCCGCTCCAGGCCGGTCCCGAGCCGGTGCTCGCCATAGGGCGTTTCCAGCGCGACCGAAATCGCGAAAGATCCGGGACCATTCTGCCGGGCCATCTCGGTGAGTTCCGCCCGTCTCAGGCCCCGCCCCGGCATGAAGAGCGAAATCGCCTCAAGAATGTTGGTCTTGCCGGCGCCGTTCTCGCCCACGAGCGCCACCAGAGGGCGTGACACCGCAAGATCCAGGCTCGCATAAGTGCGAAAATCCTGAAGCATGAGATGACGGATCAGAGAGACGGCGGAGGGCGTTGAGGACATGGTCGAACCGGGATCCTTTTCAGGGAGTCTCCCCGAAAGATCAAGCGTTCCCGGAGAACAGCGACATTTCGGCGTGGGCCGAACGGTTTTGGCGCGACAGCGCGGCAGCGTCGTGAAAGGTTCAGAAAAACAACCTTTTCGGAACTGGACGATGATTGCTGTAATCTTTGAGGTCGAACCGCGCGAAGGGCGCCGGGACGAGTATCTGTCGATCGCGGCTTCGCTGCGCTCTCTTCTCGAGGACATCGACGGCTTCATCTCGATCGAGAGGTTCGCCAGTCTGACCCAGCCGGGAAAAATTCTCTCGCTGTCGTTTTGGCGAGACGAGGCGGCCGTGCGTGCGTGGCGGACGCAGGCGGAGCACCGCCTGGCGCAGGCGCGCGGGCGCGGAGAAGTCTTCGAACACTATCGCCTGCGCGTCGCCGAGGTTTTGCGCGACTACGGCATGAGCGACCGGGCGCAGGTCCCGTCCGATTTTCGGGAGCCGCTCAGCCGCGGCTCCGCCGACGAGGTTCAGGGGCGGACGGCCTAGACGCGCATCGGCATCAGAACGTAGAGGGCCGAGGCTCCCTCACGGTCCTGTACCACGGTCGGCGATCCCGGGTCCGCGAGCTTGAACAGGGCCGTGTCCCCATCGAGCTGGGCTGTGATGTCCAGGAGATAGCGGGCGTTGAAGCCGATATCGATCGGAGCGGAATCGTAATCCACTTCGATTTCTTCCGTCGCGCTGCCCGAGTCCGGATTGTTGACCGACAGCGTCAGACGGCCATCATTCAGAGCGAGCTTCACGGCCCGGCCGCGTTCCGACGAAATGGTCGAGACCCGGTCGACGGCTTTGGCGAAGTCCGCCCGCTCCACAGTGAGGAGCTTGTCATTGCCGGCCGGGATGACCCGCTGATAATCCGGAAAGGTGCCGTCGATCAGTTTGGACGTGAGCACCACACCGTCAAAGGTGAGGCGAACCTTGGCCGAGGAGAGTTCGACGGTGACCGACTCGCTGCCGTCTTCCACCAGCTTGACGATTTCCGCGACGGCCTTTCGGGGCACGATCACGCCGGGCATCCCTTCCGACCCTTGCGGGGCCGGCAGCTCGACCCGGGCGAGGCGATGGCCGTCGGTGGCGACGGCGCGCAGCATCGGCGTGCCTGCCACATCGATGGTGTGAAGGAAGATGCCGTTGAGATAGTAGCGTGTTTCTTCCGTGGAGATGGCGAACTGGGTTTTCTCGATCAGGCGCTTGAGATCGGTGGCCGCAAGGGCAAAGCGATGCGGCAGATCACCGGCGGCGAGGTCGGGAAAGTCGCTTTCCGGAAGGGCCTGCAGCATGAAACGGGAACGGCCGGAACGGATCTGCATCTGCCCCGTGTCGCCGGGGGTTTCCAGAGAGACCTGGGCACCGTCCGGGAGTTTCCGGACGATGTCGTAGATCATGTAGGCGGGGACCGTCGTCGAACCTGCATCCGTGATGTCGGCCGGAATGGTCTCGGTGACCTCAATATCAAGATCCGTCGCCTTGAGGCGCAGGGTACCTTCCTCTCCGCGCAGAAGAACATTGGAGAGGATCGGGATGGTGTTGCGGCGCTCGACAACCCGGTGAACATGCCCGAGCGCCTTCAGAAGAGCGGCTCGCTCAACAGTAACTCTCATAGTCCAACACCCATTCTCGTTGGCATTATTGGCCGGTGATCCGGCAGGTGGACGGATCCCAAGGGCCGGCAAGATTGGCGAAGGTCGAAGCCAAAAGCAAGCACCGGCCCAGCTTTCCCCAGCAGCCGGCCGGCTGCTGGGCTGCAGGTGGCTGACGCCGGGCCTTATTCCTGAAGCATGCGCTTGAGGAGTTCGACCTCGTCGGAGAGGGCATTATCCTCGCCGAGCGCCTTCTCGATCTTGCGCACCGCATGGAGGACGGTGGTGTGATCGCGCCCGCCGAAGCGGCGTCCGATCTCCGGCAGGGATCGCAGGGTCAGGACCTTGGACAGGTACATGGCGATCTGGCGGGGACGAACCACCGCCGCGGTACGGCGCTCCGACAGGATGTCGGACCGGGAAACGTTGTAGCGGGAGGCCACCAGCTTCTGGATGTCCTCGATCTTGACCCGCTTGGGTTCACGGTTGCGCACAAGGTCCCGGATGGCGGCTTCCGCGGTCTCGAGCGTGATGGCGGAGCCGGTCAGGGTCGCATGAGCCAGGAGACGGTTCACGGCTCCTTCAAGATCGCGCCCGTTGGCCGTGATCGCCCGGGCCACGTAGGAGATGACGTTCGGGCTCACCTCGAAGGTCGGATGAATGGCTTTCACGGCTTCGATCCGGGTGGTGAGAATCGAAGCGCGCAAAGCCTCGTCCAGGGCGCCGACCTCGACGACGAGGCCCCCGGCAAGGCGCGAGCGCACGCGCTCGTCCAAGCTTTCAAGGTCCGCCGGAGGACGGTCCGAGGCAACGACGATCTGTCGGCCCGCATCGATCAGCGCGTTCAGCGTGTGGCCGAACTCCTGCTGGATCTGCTTGCCCTGGATGAACTGCACATCGTCCAGGATCAGCAGGTCGATGCCCCTCAGGCGCTCCTTGAAAGCCAGGGAGGTCTGCGCCTTCAAGGAGGCCACGAACCCGTACATGAAGCGGTCGGCCGTGAGATAGATGACCCGACGTCCCTGAGCGCGCACCTCGTGGCCAATGGCGTGGAGGAGGTGCGTTTTGCCGAGGCCGACGCCGGCGTGAAGATAAAGCGGATTATAGATGGCCTGGCCGTTCTGGGCATGAGCCACCCGATCGGCCGCCGCATGGGCAAGGGCGTTGGAACGCCCGACGATGAAGCTCTCGAACGTCAGGCGCGGATCAAGGGGAGCGCCGCCGAGATCTCCCTCGGTCCGCTCTTCCGAATGAGAAGGAGCGGCGGACTTGATCTCCATCACCGCAGGAACGCTCGCCGGAGCCATGGCAACCGTGGAACTCGAATGGTTCGCCCGTGCGGCTTCGGCGAGACGCCTTTGCGCCATTCCGTCCCGGCTCGTGGTGCTGCGCACGCCGATGACGACACGTTCCACCTCGTTGGCCTCGGTCCGGTAAAGGGTCAGCACCCGGTCCGTATAATGCGACTCGATCCAGCTTTTCAGAAAACGGGTGGGAACCGTCAGATAAGCACAACCGTCAACGACCGCATCAAGTTCGAGACGCCCGAACCAGCTGGCGAAGATATCCTCGCCAAGCTCCGCCCGGAGCCGACGCTTGACCCTGGTCCAGGTATCTGCCGCGCTTTGTTCGCCCGATGCCTCAAAACCGCTCTCGCTCGGAGCAGCAAATGTGCGAAGATCCTCGCTGCGATACATCAATATCCCTCCAAGAGACTCCTGCCGTCAAAGGCCAGGAGCCCCTACGCCACCGTCCATCCCCCAACTCCAGGGACAGACTTACGCCAGGTTCTTCTGAAACCCGGCGCCCCCAATACTACTGATGATTATTTTGTTACGCTTAAGTAAAGATGACCAACAACAGTCATCTGCATGCCATCCTCTCAAGTTCTTCCAAGTGAAGTCCCGAAAAGGAGATGAGCTTTCTCTTGCTTCTTAATTGTTGAAACAATGCCCTATCCCCATCGTTGAGCGCTATACCTTGTGACTTGAGTGAACGACTTCGCGGCGAGCCGTCGAAGTAGAATTGACCTTACACAGGGGGTAGGGGTGGGGCAATACGGCCGAGTCGCCTCGAGGGGCTGTCCGGCCCTCCCCAGCCGCCCCCAGCCTCGTCCACAGCTTTTCCGCTGGTACGATAAAGTCCTGACTCTCCAACTGATTCACAGTTCCACTCACGCTTGGGGACGGGCGCGAAAAAGACTTTTCGCGCAACCTTGAATCAGAGGCGATTCGCGGTGTGAGGCGGCGTGATTCTGATGCTTTGCGAAGCTTTGCCTGCTAACCTATTGAATCTGATAATAGTTTCCTGCGCGGTTTAAAGTCGCGCTTGGCGCGATTTCACCCTTGGAAGAACCAGAAGAGTCAAGGGGCAATGTGGATAAAATGCCTCTCCGAAGGTTGCATGCGGGCATGAAAAAACCCGGCACTCGGGCCGGGTTCTAAAACTTCGGAAATAACAGCCGGGAAGGCTGAATTTCAGGCGCTCAGAGACCTGATGCGCGACACCAGACGGGACACCTTCCGGGATGCCGTGTTCTTATGCACGATCCCCTTCTGGGCAGCGCGCATGAGTTCAGGTTCAGCAACCCGGAGCGCGGCAACGGCCTCGGTCTGGTTGCCGGAGGCGATCGCCTCCTCGACCTTACGGATGAAGGTCCGCATACGGCTGCGGCGCGAGCGGTTGACCGCGGTGCGCTTCGCGATCTTGCGGGTCATCTTCTTGGCCGACACGGTGTTGGCCATGGCCAGTCCTCGTTCTCTAAAAATCCGACGCAGCGAGCCGGACTATCCGGCGGGAGACGCGATCGGGTGATTGCATGGAAACCGAAGAGCCCGCGGATCGCGCGGGCTCGTATGAGGCGACTTATAGCGACGGGCGCGGCGAACGTCAACGCTTGTAGCCGTTTACGCGTCAAAAAAGCGCTTCCAGGCCCTGCCGCCACGGATTGCTCGGGTCGAGAAGAAGCTTGAGAGCCATGAGGCTCGAAACCACCACGAGGAGCGGGCGGATGACCTTCGCACCATGCTGCATGGCGAGGCGGGATCCGATTTGAGCGCCGAGAAACGAGGCCAGGGCCATCACGAGGCCCACTGGCCAGACCACGCTGCCCGTTGCCGCATAAAGAAATAGACTGCCGAGATTGCTGCAGAGGTTGAGCAGTTTCGTGTGTGCCGTGGCGCGTATGACCCCGTACCCCAAGAGAGTCACGAAGGCGAGCATGTAGAAGGACCCGGCCCCGGGGCCGAAGATTCCATCGTAGAAGCCGACCGCCACAGGCGCCGTCAGGCCGAAGGTGAACGCCGTCATCCGCGCATGGGCGTCCTCGTTCCGCACCTTGGGCGACAAGGCGAAGAAAAGCGCGATCGCGATCAGGAGCACAGGGATCAGGCCGTCGAGGATCGGCTTGGGGAGGAACCGGACGCAAAGGGCACCCGCGACGCCGCTGAAAAAGGCGACCAGCGCGAAACGCCAGGCCGACGACCAGGCGATGAGACCCTTGCGGCCAAACGTATAGGTCGCCGAAGCCGCCGCAAAGGAGCCCTGCACCTTGTTGGTGGCGATCGCCTGCGCCGGATCGAGCCCGGCGATCAACAGGGCCGGCACCGTGATGAGGCCGCCGCCTCCCGCGATGGAGTCGACGAAACCCGCCAACAGCGAAATGGCGGCAAGAGCCGCCATTCCATCAAGTCCGATCGACGCCACCGATCAGCGATCCGTGAACTGGGGAGGGCGCTTTTCCACGAAAGCGGCCATGCCCTCCTTCTGATCGGCGGTCGCGAACATGGCGTGAAAGACCCGCCGCTCGAAACGAATGCCCTCGGAGAGCGAAATCTCGTCGGCGCGATTGATGCTTTCCTTGGTCATCATGACGATGGGCTGGGACATGGACGCGATGGTCTCGGCGGTCTTGATCGCCTCGCTCAGGAGGTCGGCGGCGGGCACGATGCGCGCCACCAGGCCCGAGCGTTCCGCCTCTTCGGCCCCTATCATGCGGCCGGTGAGGCACATTTCCATGGCCTTGGCCCGGCCGATGAGCCGGGTCAGGCGCTGGGTCCCGCCCATGCCCGGCATGACGCCGAGCTTGATTTCCGGCTGGCCGAACTTGGCATTATCCGCCGCGATGATGAAATCGCACATCATGGCGAATTCGCAGCCCCCTCCAAGGGCGAACCCGGCCACCGCCGCGATCATGGGCTTGCGCCGGTTGGCGACCCGATCCCATCCGCCGAACTGGTTGTCGGAATAGATCTGCGGATAGGACAGGCTGGCCATTTCCTTGATGTCGGCGCCGGCCGCAAAGGCCTTTTCCGACCCGGTCACGACGATGCAGCCGACTCCCGGATCAGCCTCGAAGGCGTCGAGCGCCTGGTTGACCTCGCCGAGCAGGATCGAATTGAGCGCGTTCAGCGCCTGCGGGCGGTTGAGGGTGATGAGCCCCACCTTGCCGCGGGTCTCGACGATGATCGTTTCGTAAGCCATGCCTGCGCCTCCTGGATGGAGGCTCACCGGTAGGCGAGGTGCAGGGGTCAGGCAAGAGAGATTTGGCGGCTCGGGCGACAATCGACAGAGGACTTGAGCGGATGCGGGCGGACTTGCCCGGCCGCCATCGGCTTCGTGGTCATTTCGCCTGGCAGGTGGGGCAATAGAAGGTGGAGCGCCCCCCTTGCACGAGGCGGGAGACCGTCCCTTTGCAGCCCGGCGTCACGCAAGGCTCTCCTTCACGGTCATAGACCCGGAACGCGTGCTGGAAATAGCCCAGAGACCCGTCGACCTGGGCGTGGTCGCGCAACGTGGATCCCCCGGCCTCGACGGCCTCGTTCAGGACATCGCGAATGACCTCGGCCAGCCTGTGAGCCTTCGCGGTCGGCTTTCCCTTGGAGGTCGTCAGGGAGCCTGCGGGCGCCTCGGGATGCAGCCCGGTGCGGAACAGGGCCTCGCAGACATAGATATTCCCCAGTCCGGCAATCAGGCGCTGGTCCAGCAAGGCGGCCTTGAGGGGAGTGCGCTTGCCCCCGAAGAGTTTGGCGATGGTCTCGCCGGAGAGCTCATTGCCGAGGGGCTCGATGCCCATGTCGCGGAAATGACGGCAGCTCTCGATGGTCGACCGGGGAACGAGATCCATGAAGCCGAAGCGGCGGGCGTCATTGTAGGTCACCGTCGCCCCGTTCGAGAGCGAGAATATCACATGGTCGTGGGTGCCGACGGCCCCATGTTCGTGATGGAACTCCCCCGGTCGAACGCTGCGGCCTTCCTGCGTCACGAGAAACCGCCCCGACATCCCCAGGTGCATGACCAGAACTTCGCCCGACGACAGATCGGCCAAAAGGTATTTCGCCCGGCGTCCCAGGGCGGTCACCTCCTGCCCGATGAGCCGCTCGGCGAATTGCTCGGGAAAGGGAAAGCGCAGGTCGGGACGGCGCTGGACGACCTTTGTAAACCGGGCTCCCGTCATGGCGGGCTCCAGGCCCCTGCGGACCGTTTCGACTTCGGGCAGTTCAGGCATCAACCATCTCGCGGGTTCGGACCGCTCCTTACATAGCCATCCGGGCCCGCTTCCGCTATGGATCGCCACAAAAGGCGACGAGAGGTGTGAGAGATGACCGACGACAACACCCATTTCGGGTTCCAGTCCGTGCCCCTCGATGAGAAGCAGGGCCGCGTCAACGAGGTCTTCCATTCGGTCGCGGGCCGCTATGACCTCATGAACGATCTCATGTCCGCGGGCCTCCACCGGCTTTGGAAGAACAATCTCGTGGCCATGCTCCGTCCGCCCCGGAACCGGCCTTTCCGGCACCTGGACGTAGCGGGCGGGACGGGCGATGTGGCCTTCCGCATTCTCGATGCCGGAGGCCCGCAGACCCAGGTGACCGTGCTCGACATCAACGGCGACATGCTGAGGGTCGGCCAGGAGCGGGCCGGGCACCGCTATGACGGGCGGATCGACTTCGTCGAGGCGAACGCCGAAACGCTGCCCCTGGAATCCAACACCTATGACGCCTACACCATCGCATTCGGCATCCGGAACGTGCCCCGCATCGATGCGGCGCTGCGGGAGGCGCATCGGGTGCTCAAGCCCGGCGGACGCTTCCTGTGCCTCGAATTCTCGAAGGTCGATGTGCCGGGCCTCGACCGGATCTACGACGCCTATTCGTTCAACGTGATTCCGCGTCTTGGCCAAATGGTCACCGGCGATTCCGAGTCCTATCAGTATCTCGTCGAATCGATCCGTCGGTTCCCGACCCCGGCAGCCTTCGCCCATATGATCGAGCAGGCGGGCTTCAGGCGCGTGACGCACCGGCCGTTGACGGCCGGGGTCGTGGCCATTCACTCCGGATGGAAGATCTGACGTGATCGGTAGCATCGTCCATCTGTCCCGCAATCTTCGCGCCGGCTTCATTCTGGCGAGGGAAGGGGCGCTGGCGTTGATCGACCCCAACGCTCTGCCGCCGGCGGCCCGAATCGGCTTGCGGTTTGCCCGTCTGATCGAACGGCGTCAGGCGGGGGATGGCGCCGCCCGTCTTTCGGCCGCCCTCACGCGCCTGGGCCCGTCCTATGTGAAGTTCGGCCAGTTTCTGGCGACGCGCCCGGATATCGTCGGCGCTCCGGCGGCCCGCGACCTCGAGCGGCTTCAGGACCGCATGCCGCCCTTTCCCCGCGAGGACGCGGTCCGCATGGTGGAGCTGGCCCTGGGACGTCCGCTTGGCGAATTGTTCATCGAGTTCAGCGAACCCATCGCCGCCGCCTCCATCGCGCAGGTCCATAAGGCGGCGATCAGGACACCCGAAGGGCCGCTGACGGTTGCGGTGAAAGTCGTGCGCCCGGGCGTGCGGGAGGGTTTTGCCCGTGATCTCCAGGCGATGCGCGCGGCAGCGCGGCTCTTCGAGCGCCTGGTGCCGGATGCAAAGCGCCTGAAGCCCGTGGAGGTCGTCGAGGCCCTCGCCCGCTCCGTCGCGGTCGAGATGGATCTGCGCCTTGAAGCCGCCGCCGTGTCGGAGCTCGGAGAAAACACCAAGGACGATCTCGATTTTCGCGTGCCCAAACCGGAATGGGACCTGACCGCCCGGGACGTGCTGACCATCACGTGGATCGACGGGATCCGCCTCAACGATATCGCGCGGATCGAGGCCGCAGGCTTCGACCGGGTGGCGCTGGCGCGAACGGTGATCCAGTCGTTCCTGCGCCATGCCATCCGCGATGGTTTCTTCCACGCGGACATGCATCCGGGCAACCTGTTCGTGGATCCTCAAGGTCGTCTGGTCGCCGTCGATTTCGGCATCATGGGACGCCTCGGCATGAAGGAACGGCGCTTTCTCGCCGAAATCCTCCTCGGCTTCATTCGCCGGGACTACCTGCGGGTCGCGCGGGTGCATTTCGAAGCGGGTTATGTGCCGCCGCACCATTCCGTGGAAGATTTCGCGCAGGCGATCCGGGCCATCGGAGAACCCATCCACGATCGCCGCGCCGACGAAATTTCCATGGCGAAGCTGCTGACGCTGCTCTTCGAGATCACATCCCTTTTTGACATGGCGACCCGGATCGAACTCGTCATGCTGCAAAAGACCATGGTGGTGGTCGAGGGCGTTGCCCGCAATCTCGATCCGCGCCTCGACATGTGGACCACGTCCGAGCCGGTGGTGCGGGAATGGATCGAGCGTCATCTCGGCCCCCTCGGCCGTGTCGAGGAGGCGGGCTCCGGCATTGCAACTCTCGCAGGCCTCGCCGCCGATTTGCCGAACATCGCCCTGCAGGCCAAACGGGTGTTGAATCAGTTGGATGACATGACGGCTCAGGGTGTGGCTGTTCATCATGAGAGCGTGTCGGCCATCGGCCGTGCGGAGGCACGCAGTACCCGGTGGAGCATGGCGGCGTTGTGGATCATCGCGCTGACGCTGATGATCATGCTGATAAAGGACTTCTGAGCCCATGGCACTGTCAGGTAAACGGATTCTTCTCGTCATCGGCGGCGGAATCGCGGCCTACAAATCCCTTGACCTGATCCGTCGCCTGCGCGAGCGCGGAGCGTCCGTGCGCTGCATCCTGACCGCAGGCGCGCAACACTTCATCACGCCGCTCGCCGCTTCCGCCATTTCAGGGCAGCGTACGCACACGGATCTGTTCGACCGGGAGGATGAGGCCGATATCGGCCATATCCGTCTTGCCCGCGATGCCGACCTCGTCGTGGTGGCGCCGGCCACCGCCAACCTCATGGCAAAGATGGCAGGCGGCCATGCGGACGATCTCGCATCGACCGTATTGCTTGCCACCACCCTGCCGATCCTGCTCGCTCCGGCCATGAACGTCCGCATGTGGCTGCACCCGGCGACGCAGCGCAATCTCGCGACGCTGCAGGCGGACGGCATCCGCACCGTCGGTCCCAACGAGGGCGCGATGGCGGAGGCGGAGACCGGGCCCGGCCGCATGGCGGAACCTCTGGAGATCGTCGCCGCGATCGAATCCCGCTTTGCCCCTTCGGGGCCTCTGGTCGGCAAGCACGTGGTGGTAACCTCGGGGCCGACCCATGAACCCATCGATCCGGTGCGCTATATCGCCAACCGCTCCTCCGGCAAGCAGGGTCATGCCATCGCCCGGGCCGCCGCTGCGGCGGGGGCGCGGGTCACGTTGGTGTCCGGACCGGTCGATCTTGCCGATCCTGCCGGGGTCACGACGATCCATGTGGAAAGCGCCCGCGAGATGCTCGATGCGGTCGAGACGGCCCTTCCGGCGGATATCGGTATCTTCGCGGCCGCCGTGGCGGACTGGCGGGTTGCCAATGCCGGGGAGCAGAAGATCAAGAAGAACAACGGCGCGCTGCCGAATCTTGCGCTGACGGAGAACCCGGACATTCTGGCGACGATCGCCCGGCGCAACGAGGGGCGGCCGCAGCTCATGATCGGTTTTGCGGCGGAAACGGAAAATGTCATCGAGCATGCCCGGCAGAAGCTCGCCAAGAAGGGCTGTGATCTGATCGTCGCAAACGATGTGTCCACCGGAACCGGCGTGATGGGCGGCGACAGCAACACGGTTCATCTCGTCAGTCCGGCCGGTGTCGAGACATGGCCCACCTTGTCAAAGACCGACGTCGCCCGCAAACTGATCGAGCGTCTCGGGCAGATGATGAAAGGCGCAGGACAATGACCCGCATCCTGCGCATCCAAAGGCTCGATCATGCGGCCGGTCTGCCGCTCCCGCGCTATGAAACGGAAGGGGCGGCCGGCATGGATCTCATCGCCGCCTGTCCGGACGATGAGCCGATCGTTCTGGCGCCGCTCGCCCGCGCATTGGTGCCGACGGGCCTCGTGATCGCGCTCGAGCCCGGTCACGAGGCGCAGATACGTCCGCGGTCGGGCCTTGCCTTGAAACACGGGGTGACCGTTCTCAATGCACCCGGCACGATCGACGCGGATTATCGCGGCGAGGTGCAGGTGCTTCTCGTCAATTTGGGGCAGGAGCCTTTCGCGATCCCTCGCGGGATGCGGATCGCCCAGATGATCATCGCCCCCGTGATACGGGCCGAGCCGGTTGCGGTGGAGGCGGTGGACGAGACCGCGCGCTCGGCCGGCGGGTTCGGATCGACGGGGTTACAAGGGATGGGACGATGAACTTTCTTTCACGCCGCTCGCTTCTGGCCATTGCCGCCGTGACGGATATCGCCCTCCATGCAAGGCCCCTGCCGGTTTCCGCGAAAGCTCTCGCGGCCCGTCATAATCTGCCGCCACGGCATCTGGAGCCGGTGCTTCAAGCGCTTGTCCGCAACGGAATCCTGAAAGGGGTTCGAGGCCCACGCGGCGGCTATGAGCTTGCCCGGGAACGGCGGCGGATTTCCGCAGGCGATATCGTCCGCATCGCCATGACGGCTCAGGAAGATGAAGGTGCGACGGCCATTCCCGAATCGCGGCTTGCGGAGCTCGTGGTGACGCCCGTGGTGAAGCAGGGCATTCAGGCGTTTCTGTCCGAGCTGGATAAGGTCACCGTCGATGATCTGTGCAAGCAGGCCCAGGCCCAGGAAGCCGTCGAGCAGATACCGGCCGTTGATTTCACGATTTAGTATGTGAATTTAGGAATTTATCGACACACGCCGTCAAAAAAGCTAGACATTCTTCGAAATCAAGGAGAGTTCCATGGCTGACAACGTTCAGAAGCCTGGCCGAGGCCGCATTTACGGCTCCATCACGGAAACGATCGGCAATACCCCTCTCGTGCGCCTGAACCGCCTGCCGAAAGAGCGGGGGATCGATGCGGAGATTCTGGTCAAACTGGAATTCTTCAACCCCATCTCCAGCGTGAAGGACCGTATCGGCGTCAGCATGATCGACGCGATGGAAGCCGCCGGGGCCATCAAGCCCGGTGCAACGCTGGTTGAGCCGACCTCCGGCAACACCGGCATCGCGCTGGCCTTCGTGGCCGCCGCGCGGGGCTACCGGCTGATCCTGGTCATGCCTGAAACCATGTCGATCGAGCGCCGCAAGATGCTGGCCTATCTCGGAGCGGAACTCGCCCTGACGCCCGGCCCACAGGGCATGAAAGGGGCCATCGCCAAGGCGGAGGAACTCCTGCGGGAGATTCCCAACTCGGTCATGCCGCAGCAGTTCAAGAACCCGGCCAATCCCGAGATCCACCGCCGCACTACGGCCGAAGAGATCTGGAACGACACCAACGGCCAGCTCGACGCCTTCGTGGCGGGTGTGGGCACCGGCGGCACCATCACGGGCGTCGGCCAGATCCTGAAGCCCCGCTTGCCCGGCATGAAGGTCATCGCCGTGGAGCCCGAGGATTCCCCGGTTCTGTCCGGCGGCCAGCCCGGTCCCCACAAGATCCAGGGCATCGGCGCGGGTTTTGTCCCGGATGTTCTTGACCGTTCGGTGATCGACGATGTGGTGACGGTCGGCAATCAGACCGCCTTCGACACCGCGCGCCAGCTCTCCAAGCTCGAGGGCATTCCCGGGGGCATCTCCACGGGAGCCAATGTGGCGGCCGCTCTGGAAGTTGCGGCCCGGCCGGAATTCAAAGGCAAACGCATCGTCACGGTCGCGCCTTCCTTCGCCGAACGCTATATTTCGAGTCCGCTGTTCGAAGGACTCTGAGTCAACGCATCGGATCGTCAGTAGGGCGGCTTCGGCCGCCCTTTTCTTTTCAAAAAGCCGCGAAGCGTAGCCAGAACCTAACCTCATCCGCCGGGTTGCCCTTGAAACACGGTTCAAGGAGTTTGCAATGGCGGACAGACATGCACCCCATTCCCTGAAAGATCAGTCGGCGGATCAGATCCGCAACGAGCAACGCGGCGGCACCAACAGCCCCGTCGATCCCAACCGAGACGGCGGCCCGGAAGCCAACGCGACCATGCGGCGTGTCTGGGACGATCCCGGCGGCGAGGCGAACAGCTATCGCAACGCCATGGTGGGCGCGGGCGGCAAGTCGGACGACCACAGCGATCTGACGGCCGCGGAAACGCCGGAGACCACCAAGCATCTGAGCGACGCCACCCTTTCGCCGACCGACAAGGACGCCACCGCCGAAGCGATCGAGCGTGCCACCACCGTGAACGGCGCCGACGAACAGGACGCCGGCAGCGCACCGAGCGGCTCCGTCAAGCGCAGCGGTTCCTGACCGTCGAGGAGAAAACCCATGGGCAACGCAGGTTATGGCAATCATACGCCGGACCCGACGAATCCTGAACGTCCCGATCCGGAGGCCGGACAGCGAACCGCATCGGGCAAGAACCCGCCCGGGAACCCGAGCAAGGCGCAGACCCCGCCTGCTGGGCCTCATGCCGATCCATCCCTGACGAATGAAGACGCAACCCCCGGTGCCGGTACCCTGACCCCGTCCGGCGACCATGACGACACGGATTCCACAAGCTCATGAGGCGATCCGTCGGGATTGCGCCACGAGGAGACGACGATGGACAAGGATCGCAAGAACAACCAGGCCACCGAGGCCGATATCAGCGCTCCCCGGCTGACGCCCCAGGGTCGGGCGGAGCCGGAAGGCAAGGGCGAGGATTCCACCAATCCGATGGGTGAGGGCGCCAAGAAAGGTCAGGGCGACAAGGCGGAAGGCTAGCACGGGCCCGACATCTCCTGCACGGCAGGATTCGGGTGGGCGAGACCGTATGGCGGCGCTAGGCACAGATGGACCTCTGTACCAGCCTTAAGGTTTCCTGATGCCGTCCGCTCTACCCCGTTCCTTTTATGCCCTCGCCTGGTCGAATGTGGCGGCGCAATCCGCCGAGCAGATCGCTCTTGCGGCCGCGCCCCTGATCGCCGTCCTGGCTCTCGGCGCCGGGCCCGGCGAAACAGGGCTTCTGGCGGCCGTGCAGACATTGCCGTTCCTGCTCCTGTCCTTTCCGGCCGGAATCATGGCCGACCGAATGCCGCGGCGGGTCTTGATGATCGCCGCCGAGGCGTTTCGGGCGCTCGCGCTCCTGGCTCTTCCGGTTCTGGCAATGGCGGGACTTTTGACCGTTCCGCTTCTGGCCGCGCTCGGCTTCGCGGCTGCGACCGGAACGGTAGTGTTCAGCGTCGCAGCACCCGCCCTCGTTCCCTCTTTGGTGGGCCGCGACCGGCTCGCGCAGGCCAACGGTCGGCTGGAACTCGCCCGGAGTGTCGCTTATGCGGCCGGACCGGCCCTTGCGGGGAGCCTCGTGGGCTGGTTCGGGGCCTCCCAGACCTTCGGCCTTGCGGCGGCGCTGTCCGTACTGGCGGTTTTGTGCCTTGCCCGGGTTCCCGAGCCGCCCTTGAACCGCCCGACGCAGCCTCACATCTGGCGCGACCTGAAGGAGGGCGCGGCCTTCGCCTGGATGCATCCGCATCTGCGGCCGATCCTGCTCACGGCGGTGGCGTGGAATCTGGCGTGGTTCGTCCTCCAGGCGGCTTATGTGCCTTACGCGGTCCACGTGCTCGGCCTGACGGCCTCCGGCATCGGCACGTCCATGGCGACCTACGGCGCCGGCATGATCGTCGGGGCCGTGCTGGCCCCCCGGTTCGTGAGACGTCTTACCTTCGGGGCCGCCATCGTGGTCGGTCCCGTGGTGTCGGTGGCGGCTGCCTTCACCATGGCGGCGACCTTGTGGGTTCCGTCGGGAATGCTGGCGGCTCTGTCATTCTTTCTGTTCGGGGCAGGGCCAATTCTCTGGACGATCAGCCAGACCACCCTGCGCCAGACGGTGACGCCGGTCGCCATGCTGGGCCGCGTTTCGGCTCTCGTGATAACCGCGACGGCTGGCGCCCGGCCAGTGGGCGCGGCCTTCGGGGCGATGATCGGGGCGGCCTACGGGCCTCGCACCTGCGTCGCGGTGGCAGCGATCGGCTTCGTGGTCCAGCTCCTGGTCATCCTGTCCTCGCCCGTGTCCCGGCTGGCGAGCCTGCCGGAAGCGGTCGCGGAACCGGCGGCCTGATCAGGGACCGCCGTCGCGCCCAAAAAGACGAAAGCCTTCCCGCTCGCACAGAAGGTCGTAATAGCGCTCGACGGACGGAAGGGAGGGGCGGTCCAGCGGAATGCTCTTCCAGCGATGGGCCGACAGGCCGATCACGATGTCGGCACAGGTGAAGTGCGGCCCGGCGATGTACGCTTTCGTTCGGGCGAGTTCCCGGTCGAGAACCTCGACCATGCCGCAGAACTGCTTCCACGACGCGGCGATCTGCGCCTCGTCCTGGAACTGAGGATTCTTGCGAATGGTCGCCTGGAAGACGGTGCGCCAGGAATTGTTGAAGTCCGAGACCTGCCAGTCCATCCATTTCTCGATCTGCGCCCGTTCCGCCGGCCCGGTGGGAAGCAGATCGTCACGGCCCTCGCGGGCCGCCAGATAGCGAACGATGCTGTTCGATTCCCAGAAGGTCTGCCCTCCATCCTCCAGCACCGGGATCATGCCGACGGGGTTGAGCGTCCGGAATTCCGGATCGGTCACGGGGCGCGTGCCGCCGCCCCAATCGATCCGCTCGAACGGGAGACCGAGCTCCGCGCAGGTCCAGAGCACCTTCCGGACATTGATCGAACCCTTGTAGCCATGAATCGTCAGCATCGCGCCCCCGCTTTCCGTTTGGCCTTGTGAGGATGGCCTGTCATGAAAAAGGCCGCTGCGGAGAGCGGCCTTTTTCGTTTCATGCGACTGTCGCTCAGGCGCTCAGCGCTTCCTTCGAGCGCTCGGCCCGCTTGCGGTCGTTCGGATCGAGGATCGCCTTGCGGATGCGAATCGACTTCGGCGTCACTTCCACGAGCTCGTCGTCCTGGATCCAGGCCAGGGACTTTTCGAGGGTCATGCGGATCGGCGGCGTCAGGCGCACCGCCTCGTCCTTGGAGGTGGTGCGGATGTTGGTGAGCTTCTTGCCCTTCAGCACGTTGACCTCGAGGTCGTTCTCGCGGTTGTGCTCGCCCACGATCATGCCCTGATACACCTTCCAACCGGGCTCGATCATCATCGGGCCGCGATCTTCCAGGTTCCACAGGGCGTAGGCCACGGCCTCGCCGGAATCGTTGGAGATCAGCACGCCGTTGCGGCGGCCTGCGATCTCGCCGCGATACGGCTCATAGGCGTGGAACAGGCGGTTCATGATCGCGGTGCCGCGGGTGTCGGTCATCAGCTCGCCCTGGTAGCCGATCAGGCCACGGGTGGGAGCGTAGAACACCAGGCGCTGGCGGTTGCCGCCGGAGGGACGCATCTCGACCATTTCGGCCTTGCGCTCCGACATCTTCTGCACGACGACGCCGGAATGCTCCTCGTCCACGTCGATGACCACTTCCTCGATAGGCTCGAGGAGGTTGCCGGCCTCGTCCTTCTCGAACACCACGCGGGGGCGCGACACGGCGATCTCGAAGCCTTCGCGGCGCATGGTCTCGATCAGGATGGCGAGCTGCAATTCGCCGCGGCCCGACACGTAGAAGGAATCCTTGTCGGCGGCTTCCTCGATCTTCAGCGTCACGTTGCCTTCCGCTTCCTTGAACAGGCGGTCGCGGATCATGCGGCTCGTGACCTTGTCGCCTTCGGTGCCCGCGAGGGGCGAATCGTTGACGATGAACGACATGGTGACGGTCGGCGGATCGATGGGCTGGGCCTGGATCGGAATGTCGTTCTCGGGCGCGCAGAAGGTGTCGGCCACCGAGCCCTTCACGAGACCCGCGATGGACACGATGTCGCCGGCCTCGCCCATCTCGATGGGCTGGCGCTCCAGGCCGCGGAAGGCCAGGATCTTGGAGACGCGTCCGGTCTCGACCACCTTACCTTCGCGGTCCAGCACCTTGATCGACTGGTTCGGCTTCACGGTGCCGGAGCTGATGCGGCCCGTGACGATGCGGCCCAGGAAGGGGTTGGCCTCGAGCAGGGTTCCGAGCATGCGGAACGGACCTTCCTCGGTCTTGGCCGGGGGCACGTGCTCGAGCACGAGGTCGAACAGGGGCGCAAGGCCCTGGTCGCTCGGGCCGTCCGGGGCATTCGCCATCCAGCCGTTGCGGCCCGACCCGTAGAGGATCGGGAAGTCGAGCTGCTCGTCGGTGGCGTCGAGCGCCGCGAAAAGGTCGAACACCTCGTTGACCACTTCGACGTGGCGGGCGTCGGGACGGTCGATCTTGTTGATCGCCACGATGGGCTTGAGGCCGATCTTGAGCGCCTTGGACACCACGAACTTGGTCTGCGGCATCGGGCCTTCGGCTGCGTCGACCAGCACGATCGCGCCATCCACCATGCTCAGGATGCGCTCCACCTCGCCGCCGAAATCGGCGTGGCCAGGGGTGTCGACGATGTTGATCCGGGTATCCTTCCAGACCACCGAGGTAGCCTTGGCCAGAATGGTGATGCCGCGCTCCTTCTCGAGATCGTTCGAATCCATCGCGCGTTCTTCCACACGCTGGTTCTCACGGAAGCTACCCGACTGCTGGAGAAGCTTGTCGACGAGAGTGGTTTTGCCATGGTCGACGTGGGCGATAATGGCGATGTTGCGCAGTTTCATAAGGGTAGTCTTTCAAAGCAAAGCAGCCCGGCTCGCGGCAAACTTGGCCGCGCCCCTGGCTCGAACCGGGCGAAAAGTGATGAGGATGCAATATAGTGATGAGAGAGCGGCCGCAATAGGGCAGACCGGAATATTGGTGGCGTGGCTATGGTTTGCGGGCCGCTCAGGCGTCATTCCGGGGCGCTGGAGGCGAGCCCGGAACCCATAAACGCTGACGTTGGAAGTAAGTACGCGGCTGCCGGTGCGCCTTATCCTGAACGGTCGTGGTTATGGGTTCCGGGCTCCGCTTCGCGGCCCCGGAATGACAAAGCGCCACCCGTCATTCCGGGACGGCCCAGAGGGCCGGGCCCGGAACCCATAACCGCTGAGGTTGACGAAGGGGTGTGCGGCGGCCGTTGTGTCTTTTCCTAAGCGGTTAGCGTGTATGGGTTCCGGGCTCTCGCGATGCTCGCCCCGGAATGACGGAGCGTTACCGTCATTCCGGATTGCCGCCAGGCAGGTCCGGAACCCATAACCGCTGACAATGGCGGACGAACCGCAACGGCCACGATTGCTCGTCCCGAATGGTTGCGGCTATGGGTCCCGGGTCCAAGCTTGGCGGCTCCGTTCCTCACGGCGATCAGTCGATGGCCTCGATGCCTTGTTCCTTCAGGCGTTCGAGATTGTCCTTCATCTGCTTCAGCCGCTCGGGCGAATGGCCTTCCCAGTCCGTGACCTCGCCGATGATCCGGAGCGGCTCGCGGGAGCGGTAGGATTGTGTCGGATTGCCCGGGAATTTCTGGTCGGTCAGATTGGGGTCGTCGACGATCGGCCCGGTCGGCTCGACGATGTAGATCCTCTCCGGCTCGTCCCCGGCCGCCAGTTCGGCGCCCCAGATCGCTGCGTCCAGCGTGCCGGTGAGATAAACCCAGGACGCCTTTTTCCGTGCCCCGTAATTGGACCTGTAGCCTGCCGCGATCAGGTCTCCCGGCTTCAGGTCGGCCCGCGTGCCATGGTAAAACCGCCGCGGGATCGTTCTCTCGTTGGATGGCATGAGTTTGCTGCTCCCTCTCGTGCTGCGAATCGAGGGCAGCGTTCATAGGACAGGACCCCGGGCTTGCCGCAATCCCCGGGATCCGGTAGACAATCATGGTGGCCGACGCTGATGCCCTTCGCGCAACTCTCGAAGCGGACGGAACGGAACACCGGCCTCAGCGACGCATCCAACTCCTGACATATCATTCCTGCGGGCAGGAATCCGCGAAAGTCAGCGGCTGAAAGCCACTGCCCTCTTCCCGAACATCGTTGTGGTGATGGGTCCCGCCTGGGCAGATGACGGTGGGGAGCGGGCGCTCGACCCATTGACCCCAGGCTAGCTTTGCGTGTTACCTCGTCACCGAATCCGGGCGCACCCGGTTTCGGGGTGTGAGAACCTCACCAAGGCGGTCGGCATCGACCGCAACGATGCCTCCCTTGCCTTATGGCCGGGAGGTGTTGGCGCATGTCCAAGGCGCAAGCCTAAAGGCCAGCGCAGCCGTCCTTGGCGGTTTCTCAACTCCCGGCCACCAGCGGCGCTGGTGGTCGCTTCACCTTGGGGGAGTTGCCGATGGAGCCGCCGTACAGCGTCTGGGCCGATCTCTTGAACAAGTTTCACACCGCTCCGACGGCGATCCAGGCGCTCTGGCTTGTGGTCGGGTGGCTCACGGTGCGGCATGTGGCGTCCGTGATCGGCCATGTGCTTCTGGAGGTCGTGCGGGTGATCGATCGGCGCGGCGAACGGCGTCGGGCGATATCGGCGCCCTCAGGACCGGAACAGGCGCTTATAAAGCGCGGCGACGTCCGCGCCCTGGCTCAGGCGGATCCGGCCCGCCTGCCGCCTTGATCGGGGTGGGCATCCGCCGCACACCTCAGGCCGGCCTCAGGCGACCTGCCGCTCGGCCACTCCCAGCGGAATCGTCATCGTGCAGCGCACGCCCTCGCGGGCGAACCGGAGGTCGAGCTGCCCGGCAAGCTCGCCCGTGATGGTCTGGCGCAGGAGCCGTGAGCCGAAGCCCGGGGTCGGCTGCCTTTCGATGGGCGGCCCGCCCACTTCGCTCCAGGCGATGGTGAGAACTCCGCCGTCGTCCGACCAGCGAACCTCCACCTCTCCCGATGCGGTCGAGAGAGCCCCGTATTTGGCGGCATTCGTGGCAAGCTCGTGGAACGCCATGCCCAGGACGACGGCGGTTTTCGAATCGAGCTGGATGTCCGGGCCGCCCATGCGCACCCGCGGCGCGGCCGTCATGTAGGGCGCCAGTTCCGTTCCCAGAATCGTCGCTAGGGAGGCTCCCTCCCAGTGGGTTTCGTTGAGCAGGTTATGGGTGCGCGACAGGGCCAGAAGGCGCTCCTGGAACCGTTCCTGCGCCACTTCCGGCGGCATGCCCGAGCGGCTCGACCGCCAGGCCAGGGACTGCACCGTCGCGAGGGTATTCTTCACCCGGTGGTTCAGCTCGTCGATGAGGAGCCTCTGGCGTCGGTCGGCCTTCCGGCGCTCCGTGATGTCCTCGACCACGCGCACCGCATAAAGGAAGCGTCCCGACGGATCCAGGAGGGCCGTGCTGGTGACGCGGGCCCAGCCGCTGCCGCCGTCCTTGCGCCTGAATTTGCTTTCCGTGGTGTAGGTATCCAGTTCCCCCGCGACCTGCCGGGCGAAGAGGCTGAGATCGTCGTCCCGGCTGGCCGCGTCGGTGACATGGGCGAAATGCCGTCCGATCAGCTCCTCCCGGGAATGGCCGGTGAGCTGGCATCGCGCCCCGTTGACGGAAATGAACCGGCCGTCCCGGTCCACCTCGGCGATGCCCACCGCCGCGTTCTCGTGGGTGGCGCGAAGGCGCGCTTCGCTTGCCCGCAGATCCGCTTCCCGCTCCTGCAGCTCCCTCGACGCCGCCGCGAGCGCCGCGCCGACCCGGTCGACCTCCGCCAATCCGCTCGCCGTCACGGTGAGCGGCTCGCCGCGCCCGAGGTCCTGCGCCAGCGTGACGAGCCTTTCCACCGGCTTGGCGATGCCGCGCCCGACCTGCCACGCCATGGCGGCGCCGCCGGCCAGCAACAAGCCTCCGGCCGCCGCGAGATACAGGGCGGACCGCCATGCGGCTCCGGCGATCTCCGAGCGCGGCACGGCTACGATGGTCGACCACCCGGCGCCCGACGAACGCGACAGGGCGAGCAGGGTTGGAATTCCCTCGAGCGAGATGCTCTCGGCGACCTGCTGTTTGACCTCGGATTTCGCCCGCTGCACGTTTTCCGGGGTCGCGGGTTTGCCGACGAAACGGGCCGCGTCGCGGTTGCGCGCCACCACGGTCCCGTCGCGGTCCATGATCGTTCCGATCCAGGTGGGAGGAAACGCCTGGTCCGCAAGAATGCGGCTCACCGTTTCGGCCAGCATGATGATCGATACGTAAAGGTTCGAGCCGTCGTGGGCCGTGACGATGGTGTCGATGCCGACAGCCGGTTTCTGCGCCGCGACGCCCGTGAACAGGTTGCTGACCCTGATCGCCCCCACGGACAGCCCCTGCCGGTGGGCCTTGTCTTCCACAACCGGCAGAGGGGAGCCGGGCGGGAGCAGGGTGTTGACGACCTGCCTGTCTTCCTCGGCCACGACGATCCAGGTGCCGGGCAGGCGGATGGCGGCCCGCGCCCGGGTGTCGAACGTCGCATAATCCTTGTCGATGAGCTGAGGCGACGTGGACAGGGCCCAGAGCAGCGCCTCGGCCTGTCCGAACTGGCGGTCGACCACGAGGGACAGCGCGCGGGCCGTTTCCTGAAGATGCTTCTCGACTTCCTTTCGGTCGTGACGATAGCCCGCGTAGACGGACAGTCCTGCCGCCGCGAGAGCGGGGATCAGAAGAACGAGGGTGAGAAGCACCAGACGCGAGCGCAGGGAGGGAAGATACCGGCCGACGGCCTTCCATGGTTCGCTCCATCGTGACGCCGATACACTCTCACTCACGGATGATTGCTCCCCTGCCGAACGTCGTCGCCTGACGTAGATGGCGCAGCCGGCCAATCTTCACAACGGTGCACGGCAAGACTTGGGCGAAGGTTGCATTCCGGACGCTCCCCGGGGGCCGGTCGCGGCTCTTTCCGATAAGCCGTCACGTCACATGCCTTCGCATCACCCGGCGCATTACCCGGGAGACTTCGTCGATCGTATAGGGCTTGTGGAGCAGCTCGAAGCCGTGGCGGCCTTCTTCCGCCAGAACATGGCTGTAGCCCGAGGTGAGAATCACCGGGATATGCGGGTAGCGTTGCCGGATCTTCTGGCCGAGCTCGACGCCGCTCGTCCCGGGCATGACCACATCGGAGAACACCACATCGAACCGCCCCGCATCCTCCTCGAGCAGGTTGAGCGCCTCGGCGGCGTTCGTGGCCCACGTGGTGGCATAACCGAGATCCTGCAGCAGCTGGGTGGAAAACCGACCGACGTCGAGATTGTCCTCGACCACCAGGACACGGCATCCGCGCCCTTCCTCGGTCGGTTCCGTGCCGGGCCCATGGGGGCTAATCTCCGGCGCGACGTCGCGCTCCGTCCGCGGCAGGTAAAGGGTGAAGGTCGTGCCAGCCCCGATAACACTCTCGACCGCCACATCACCGCCGGATTGCTTGGCAAAGCCGTAGACCTGGCTTAGCCCTAGACCCGTCCCCTTGCCCACGTCCTTCGTGGTGAAGAAGGGCTCGAAGATCTGGTTGAGCTTCTCCACCGGAATGCCCGATCCCGTGTCGCTGATCGAAATCGCCACGAACTTGCCGGGGCTGCCCGCATGTCCGCGAACCGGCGGCATCCGGGACAAGGCGTCCACATGAATCCGGAGCGTTCCCTCGCCGTTCATGGCGTCGCGGGCATTGACGGCCATGTTCACGAGGGCCGTCTCGAACTGGGTGACGTCGGTCTCCACGAAGCAGCGCTCGCAGGCGATGTCCGCCACAATCCGAATGCGCGAACCCACGATGGTACGCAGCATATCGGTGACGGCCCGGATGCGTTCGGGCACGTCGAACACCACGGGCTTGAGCGCCTGCCGCCTGGCGAAGGCGAGAAGCTGGCCCGTGAGCTTGGAGGCGCGATCGACCGTGTCCGAAATGGCGTCGATATACCGGTTGCGCCGCTCCTCGGGCAGGTTGGGACGGCGCAGGAAATCGATCGATGAACGGATGATGGTCAGCAGGTTGTTGAAGTCGTGCGCCACGCCGCCCGTCAGCTGCCCCACCGCCTCCATCTTCTGCGCTTGGCGCAGGGCTTCCTCCGCGTGGCGATACTCGGTCACGTCGCGGCCAATTCCATAGAATACGCCGTCGCCCGGAACGCCAGTCCAGGAGATGATCCGGTAGCTGCCGTCCGCATGCCGGAGCCGGTCTTCAAAGTCCACGAGACGCTCGCCCTTGGCCAGCTTCTCGATGGCCTGCACCAGCCTCGGCCGATCCGCCGGATGAGTAATGTCCATCATGTGAGCGCTCAGCAGTGCGTCCTCGTCATAGCCGAGCACCCGCGACCATGCCGGGTTCACGGACCGCCGGATTCCGTCAAAACCGAAGACTCCCATGAGTTCGTTCGAGTTCTGCCAGATCCGGTCCCGTTCCTCTGTCCGCTCGGCGATCTCCCGTTCGAGTTCCTCGCGGGAGCGCGCCAGCACCTCTCGGGCTTCGACGATTTCCTGAATGTCCGTGCAGGTGCCGAACCAGCGGGTGATGCGGCCCTGGTCGTCGCGCACCGGCTGAGCCCGGCCCAGAACCCAGCGGTATTGTCCCGACCGGTGCCTCAGCCGATACTCGATCCTGTAGGGCTCTCCCGTCGCGAGGCAGTGCCGCCAGGTGGCCCAGGTGCGCTCCCTGTCATCGGGATGGAACATTTCGGCCCAGGCAGCGCCGTCCGTCGCGCCCTCGGGTACGCCGGTGAAATCATACCAGCGCTGATTATAGAAATCGTGATAGCCGTCCGGCCGCGTCGACCAGACCATCTGATCGATGGAGTTGGCGATTGCCTGAAAGCGCTCTTCGCTCTCCCGCAGTGCCGTTTCCACCTCCCGCCGCGCCGTGAGGTCGATCGTGACCACCAGGAGATTGCTGCTTTGATCCGCAAGGCGGCTGAGGCGGGTCACGCTGCTGTTCGCCCAGACCGCTGTGCCATCGGGCCGCAGGTAGCGCTTGTCGAGCGTGGCGGGCTCTCCGGTTTCCAGGGTTTGCGCCACCGCGCTGAGGCTCGGGATGGCATCGTCCACGTGGGTGACATCGGAAATTCGGCAGCCCAGAAGCTCCTCGCGGGAGCGCCCCAGGATGCGGCAGAGCTCGTCGTTCACTTCCACGAAGCGACCGTTCGAATCCACCTCCGACAGGCCGACGGTGGCCTGAGCGAAAATCGCGCTGAGGCGCGCTTCACTGAGCCGCAATCTTTCCTCGGCTTCCTTGCGGTCCGTGATGTCGAGGACGAATTCGACAGTCTCGCGGCCAATCCTGCGGGCGGCAAACAGCCCCCACCAGCGGGATCCATCCTTGCGGAAATACTGTTTTTCGTAAGGGGTGGATTCGCCGTGGAGGGCCACCTCCTGGAGGGCCTGCAGAGAAGGAGCATAGAATTCTTCGGGCGTGAGCTCGCGCCATGTCTTGCCGAGCGCTTCTTCACGTTTGAATCCGGTCATGCGCAGGAAGGCGTCGTTCGCCTCGGACAGGATGAAATCCTCATCCCTGAACATCACTCCGACGGTCCTGATCGCGAAAGCGCCCTGGAGGCGCTCCTCGCTGCGGCGGAGGGCCTCCTCCGCGCGCTTGCGCTCCGTCAGATCGAGCATGGAGCCGATCATCCGGACGGCCCGTCCCTGTCCGTCGCGGATGACGAATCCCCGGTCATACACAAAGGCTTCCGATCCGTCGGCACGCAGGAAGCGATACTCGGCGCTCCAGTGTTCCCCGTCGGCCGCAACGACCGATTCGAGGGTCGCGGTCACGCGCATCCGGTCGTCGGGATGGATATGCTCCCGCCACCAGGCTCCCTCCGTCTCGGTCTCGGGATAACCGAAGAGAGTCGCAAGGGCCTCGCTCCACCGAATGCGGTCGGTTGCGAGGTCCCAATCCCAGATCGTGTCGTTGGTGGCCCTCGCCGCCAGCCTGTAACGCTCTTCCGTGTCCCGCAGCGCCGTTTCGCCCCGGCTTCTTTCCAAGGCGACGCCCAGGAGGTTCGCAAAGCCCTGCATGAACGCGATATCGGCCTCGCTGAACCGGCTTTCGCCCGGGCTATCCACCTCGATCACACCGAAGCGCCCACCCCTGGAAGCAATCGGAACGTTGATCGAGCGCTTGATGCCGTGTTGAACAAGCGCCTGCGGTGTCCGGAAGTGGTCTTCCTGCGTCAGGTGAGTGGCGATGACCGGCTCATGACGGCGGAATGCATATCCGGCCGGGCTTTCCGGATCGGCTCCAGTTCGGGACCCGATGACGTCGGGCTTCCAGCCGACTCCGGCCCTGATGATGAACCGGTCCTCATCGGGCAAATACTCCATGACCTTGCTGAAGCGGGTCCGCATTCCTTCGGCGCAAAGGCGGGTCGCCTCCTGCAGGAGAATGCCGAAATCCCGCGTCTCAAGCGCGAGGCTCCCGAACCGGGCCAGCACCTCCTGCTGATGGAGGCGATAGGCGAGTTCGTCGGCCGATGCCTGCGCCCGGTTGGCGGCATTCGACGTGGAGGCTCGCGGTTGTTCATACGTCATGCTGATCGCTCGCTTTTCTGCGAGTTCATGTAACGCATGAGACGGCGCTGGGTCCCGGAGACAGGCGCCCGAGGTCAGGAATCTGGTTCCTGCGGGTGGGTGCGGGGGCGAATCCCGCCTCGAAGCCGTGCTCTCCGAAACCGGTACGCGGAAGCATCCGCCAGCGGAGCGGTTCCTCAGGCAGGAGCGGAAGGTTTCGGCGCAAGGGGACAGAGTTGCGCCTTCCGCTCGAGAGCAATCACATTGTCAACACATTGAATGGCCAAGTCCTTGGAGCTTTTGCGCAGTTGAAATCAGTCGATTCGCTTTTGCGGAATGTAGGCCTAAGAAGTTTTTCCAAGGGAATACGATATTGACGACTCCCACTAATCTCGAAACTCTTTTTTTACAGCTGATCAACGTGGCACGTGCCAATACGGGCGCGCGGGCTCTGACGTTTGACGGCGAACTTCTTGATTCGTCCGATGCGCACAGTGCCTGGATGGACGCGACCGACACCTTCTCCCATACGGGCGTGAACGGCTCGAGCCCCGGCGACCGCATGGCGTCCGCGGGCTACGGCGCGCAGGGCTGGGGCGAAAACATCGCCTATGTGAGCGGCGACCTGACCGAGGCCACCGTTCGTCAGCTGCACACCAATCTCATGAACTCGCCGGGCCATTACGCGAACATCGTCAACGGCTCGTTCGAGGAGATCGGCATCGGCCTCAAGGAAGGCACCATCAACGGCTACAAGGTCGTGTTCGTCACGCAGAACTTCGGCACCCCGAACGCCACCGAGCGCGCCGAGCCCGACGATGTCGGCACCGTGACGCCCCCGCCGACGGGTGGGACCATTATGGGCACCAGTGGGAACGACGTGCTCGCCGGGACGTCCGGGAACGATGCCATGTACGGGAGCACGGGCAACGATACGTATTACATCAACCAGACCGGTGACAAAGCCTACGAGCTCGCCGGGCAGGGAACCGATACGGTGATCAGCACCATCAGCTATTCCCTCGCCGGGCAGGTGGTGGAGAACCTGACGCTGACCGGCAGCGTGAACCTGAACGGCACCGGCAACAGCCTGGGCAACACGCTCATCGGCAATGCCGGCGCGAACACCCTGAGCGGCGATGCCGGGCGCGACGTTCTCAACGGCAAGGGCGGGCAGGACATCCTGATCGGCGGCGCCGGCAACGACACCTTCGTGTTCGATACCGCACCGGATGCCAATGGCGATACGATCAACGATTTCGTCCACGGCGCCGACCGGATCAGCCTCAAGGCCATCGATGCGAGTACCCGCGCGGCGGGCGATCAGGCCTTCACGTTCATCGGCGCGCAGGCCTTTCACAAGGTTGCGGGGGAGCTGCAGGCCTATCAGGCGGGCGGTAACACCTATGTGGCCGGCGACGTGAACGGCGACGGCGCGGCCGACTTCGCCATCAAGATCCTCGGCGTTCACAGCTTCGCCAAGGCGGACTTCGTTCTCTGACCACAAAGCCCCCGGCTCAAACCGGGGGCTTCGCATCATCCGCGAGGGCGTGCCGGAGGAGGCCCGGTGACGGGATCTATCGCAGAGGAAACCGTAGGACGAAGCGTGTTCCCTCGGCCGTCTCTTCGGTGATGGTCGCTCCGAGCTGAAGCGCGAGGCTCGACACCAGCCTCAGGCCGGAACGGGAATGCGGATCGGCGTTCGGAGAGGTGATGCCGATGCCGTCATCGGACACGGCGAGCGTGCAATCGCCATCCTGGTTCCCGTACTGCACCGTGATCCGTCCGGTCCGTCCCTGGGGGAACGCATGCTTGAGGGCGTTCGTCACGAGTTCGGTCGTGATCAAGCCCACGGTGACCGCCTGATCGAGGCCGATCTCCCCGTCCTGAGCATCAACCTCGATCGTGACGCGGTTGCGCTCCGGGCGAAGCTGCAGCAGGTTCTCGCACAAGGTTCCGAGATACCGGCGGATCGGCATACGGGACAGCTCATCGGACGCATAAAGGGCATCGTGCACGAGCGCGATCGCATCGATCCGCCCGAGAATGTCCGCATAGGTCTGCCGGATATCCTCGGAGCCGCATTGCCGCAACTTCAACCGGACGAGGCTCGAGATCACCTGGAGATTGTTGCGGACCCGGTGGTGAACCTCCCGGAACAGCTCGTTCTTCTCCTCCAGCGCACGCTCGAGCTCGGCCGTGCGCTCGCGGACGCGCCGCTCCAGCTCGGCATTGAGGTTCTCCAGTTCCGATCGAGCGATCTTCAGGGACGCGTCCTCGATCACCTCCCATGCGCCCTGCCGCCGGGAAATCGCGAATTGGTGGTTCCGGACGACCTCGATCACGTCGCTGGGCCGGCATCGTCCGAGGCAGTAGCTGCACAGGGCCAGGATCGGCTGGGACGAGAAGCGGGTGTTGACCTTGGCCTCATAGTCGGCGAACTCGTCGAAGCCGTCGCATTCGAGCCAGAAGGTGTTTCCGGTCAGCCGCAGGCCCGAATAGCCTTCGCTCACTGCGGTGCGCGCCCGGCCAAGCCATTGCTCCACGGTCTCGTCAGGGTCGAGATTGCCCGCGCGCAGATACCAGTTCCGGTAGTCAATGATCTCGATCTGGCCGCTCTTCTCGCGCCGGTCGAGATCAGGCACGGCCGCCCGCAGGGAATCGCGGGCATCCTCCCGGTTGAACGGTTCGGACGTGACCCATAGGCACTTCTCGGAGTTTTCCAGGCCTGCCTTGAAGAAGGGCACGAGTGCCTCGGCCAGGTCATGGCGATCCTCATAGAACTGGCAGAAGTGAGTTCCCCAGGCCAGATCGCCGACGGCCGCAATGCCGCTCGGAGCGCGCGTCATGGAGATCTCCTTGAATGCTTGTCTTGAAAGGCCTGCACCGAGGGCAATCCTTGCCGTCGGGAGGCGCCGATGATCGACCACAATAGCCCCAAGCTTCCGCTGCGTCACCTGTTCCGGTGTTGCCGGGAGGGTGCCTGGGGAACGAATCTCCCAAAAAAGAAAGGCCCGGGGACGGCCCGGGCCTTTCGATGTCGTGAAACGGGAGGCGCCTGAGGCGTCCTACAGCCCCAGCTTCTTCTTGCGCTGAGCGAGGGTGCGCAGGCGCAGGGCATTGAGCTTGATGAAGCCGGCGGCGTCGCGGTGGTCGTAGGCGACGGCGCCTTCCTCGAAGGTCACCAGCTCCTGGTCATAGAGAGAGTAGGGGCTCTCCCGGCCGATCAGATGCACGCCACCCTTGTAGAGCTTGAGCTTCACTTCGCCGGTGACGAATTCCTGCGACTTGTCGATCATGACTTGCAGCATCTCGCGCTCGGGCGAGAACCAGAAGCCGTTGTAGATCAGCTCGGCGTATTTCGGCATCAGCTCATCCTTCAGGTGAGCCGCGCCGCGATCGAGGGTGATCGATTCGATGCCGCGATGGGCGAGATAGAGAATCGTGCCGCCGGGCGTCTCGTACATGCCGCGGCTCTTCATGCCGACAAACCGGTTCTCCACGAGATCGAGACGGCCGATCCCGTTGATGCGCCCGAGCTCGTTGAGCTTCGCCAGCAGGGCCGCGGGTCCCATCTTCTGCCCGTCGATGGCGACGGGGTCGCCTTTTTCGAACGTGATGGAGATCACGGTCGGCTTGTCGGGAGCCGATTCCGGATCGTTGGTGCGCGAATAAACATAGTCCGGCACTTCCGCCGCCGGGTCCTCCAGCACCTTGCCCTCGGAGGAAGCATGCAGGAGGTTGGCGTCGACCGAGAACGGAGCCTCGCCGCGCTTGTCCTTGGCGATCGGGATCTGGTTCTGCTCGGCGAACGCAATCAGCGCCTCGCGGGAGCGCAGGTCCCATTCGCGCCAGGGGGCGATGACCGTCACGTCGGGCTTGAGGGCATAATAGCCGAGCTCGAACCGCACCTGGTCGTTGCCCTTGCCGGTGGCCCCATGGGCGACGGCGTCCGCGCCGACCTTTTCGGCGATCTCGATCTGCTTCTTGGCGATCAGCGGACGGGCGATGGAGGTGCCGAGGAGGTAGAGCCCTTCGTACTGGGCATTCGCCCGGAACATCGGGAACACGTAATCGCGCACGAATTCATCGCGCAGATCCTCGATGAAGATGTTCTCCGGCTTGATGCCGAGAAGCTCCGCCTTCTTGCGGGCCGGCTCCAGCTCCTCGCCCTGGCCGAGATCGGCAGTGAAGGTCACGACCTCGCAGCCATAGGTGGTCTGCAGCCACTTGAGGATGATGGAGGTGTCGAGGCCGCCGGAATAGGCGAGCACGACCTTGTTCACGCGCTTGTCAGCCATGGGAGAATTCCAAGAAATAAAGGACCCGGGCGACTTAGAACGGAAGCTTGGGCGGCGCAACCGCGCATTTTCCGATATGCGCCCAGAGCATTCCGGGTCGGAGGTGGCGCCGCTGTCCCCGGAAGGCCCGATGGACTAGGGAAAACCGTCATGCGGCGGGATCGGCAAGGGGGAAGCCGATTGCAGCCCCGTCCGGTCCATTGCGAGAGCCCCTGTCAGCCATGCCAAGGCCTAGTGTCGAATTCTGGTACGAGTTTTCCTCCACCTATTCCTACCTGTCCGCCATGCGCATCGAGGAGGCCGCCGAAGCGGCCGGAGTGACGGTGCTCTGGCGTCCGTTCCTCCTCGGGCCGATCTTCGGCGCTCAAGGGTGGAGCACGTCTCCCTTCAATCTCTACCCGCTCAAGGGCCGCTACATGTGGCGCGACATGGAGCGGGAGGCCGCGCGACTGCGCCTTCCCCTCTGCCGCCCCAACCCTTTCCCGCAGAACAGCCTCCTGGCCGCGCGGATCGCCCTTGTGGGCCTCGACAGGGGCTGGACGCCGGACTTCACCCGCGCCGTCTTCACGGCCGAGTTCGGCAAGGGGCGCAATATCAGCGATCCGGTCATCCTGTCGGAGATCCTGACGGCGATCGATGGCGATCCGGAAGCCGTCCTGGCCGCGGCGGAGTCGGAAGCGACGAAGGCGCGCCTGCGCCGGGTGGGGGAAGAGGCCCAATCCCGCGGCATCTTCGGAGCGCCCACCTTCCTGGCGGAGGACGGCGAAATGTTCTGGGGTAACGACCGGCTCGATCAGGCTCTCACCTGGGCCGTCGAGCGCGTGCGGCGCTCCGAGTGGCCCATGTGACGTCGAAAATTCCCTGATTTCCTCTGCCGATGGGACCTCGCCGCGCATGAGGCGTTGACGGTCAGATCCGCCCGAACCGCACCATCGACCGATCTTTTACGCAACCGATCTTTCACGACTGGAATGCCGCCATGCTGATGAAGCACGATCCCGCCGACCGCAAGCATCGCCTGCGCTCCATCCTGGGCGGATCGGCGGGCAACATGGTCGAATGGTACGACTGGTACGTTTATTCGGCCTTCACCCTTTATTTCGCTCCCGTCTTCTTTCCCAAAGGTGACCAGACCGCTCAGCTCCTCGATGCCGCCGCCATCTTCGCGGTCGGGTTCCTGATGCGGCCGATCGGGGCCTGGATCATGGGCATCTACGCGGACCGGAAGGGCCGCAAGGCAGGCCTGACGCTCTCCGTCACCCTCATGTGCCTGGGATCGCTCACCATCGCGGTGACGCCCGGTTACGCCACCATCGGAGCGGCGGCGCCCATCATCCTGGTGCTGGCCCGTCTGGTCCAGGGCATCAGCGTCGGCGGCGAGTATGGGGCAAGCGCCACATACTTGAGCGAAATGGCCGGCAAGGACCGGCGCGGCTTCTACTCGAGCTTCCAATACGTGACGCTGATTTCCGGGCAGCTTCTCGCGCTCGCCGTGCTTCTGGTGCTTCAGGCGACCCTCGCGCCCCATGATCTCGAGACCTGGGGATGGCGCATTCCCTTTGCCATCGGCGGCGTTTTGGCGGTCTTCGTGTTCTACCTGCGGCGGGGACTGGCGGAAACGCAGTCCTACAAGAACGCTCAGGAGACCAAGGAGGGTCGCTCCGGCGGGTTCGAACTCTTCCGGCGCTATCCGCGTGAGGCGTTCACGGTGCTGGCACTGACGGCGGGCGGGACGCTCGCCTTCTACGCCTACACCACCTACCTGCAGAAATTCCTGGTCAATACCTCGGGCTTCAGCCGCGAGACGGCAAGCCAGATCACAGCCGCGGCCCTGTTCGTGTTCATGCTGCTCCAGCCCGCGGCCGGCGCCCTGTCGGACAAGATCGGCCGCAAGCCCCTGATGGTCGGCTTCGGCATCCTGGGCGTGCTGTGCACCTATCCGATCTTCTCGACCTTGAGCCGGACGACGGATCCGTACATGGCCTTCGCCCTCGGACTTGCAGCCCTGGTGATCGTCACCGGCTACACCTCCATCAACGCGGTCGTGAAAGCGGAACTGTTTCCGGCTCATATTCGGGCCCTCGGCGTGGCGCTTCCCTATGCGCTCGCCAACACGATCTTCGGCGGCACCGCCGAATGGGTCGCTCTCAAGTTCAAGGACGTGGGCATGGAGAGCGGCTTCTTCTGGTATGTCACGGTGCTGATCGGGCTCTCGCTCATCGTGTATCTGCGCATGAAGGATACCCGCACGCACAGCCTCATTCACGAGGATTGAGCCGGGCTTTTCGGGCTCTTGATGAAATCGACGAAGGCCCGCAACGGCGCGGGCATGTGTCGGCGGCTCGGATAATAGAGAAAGGGCCCCGAGAACGTCTCGGACCAGTCCTCCAGCACCGGTTCCAGGGCCCCGCTGGCAATGGCCGGCGCCAAAAAGCCGTCGAAACTGTGAATCAGCCCTAGCCCTTGAAGGGCGGCGCTGAGCTCGAGATCGAAGGCCGTGGCGACGAGGGGGCCGGACGGGCTGATGCGAATGGTTTCTCCGTTGCGCTCGTATTCCCAGGGCAGGGTGCGCCCGCTGGCGAAACGGTGGCGGATGCAGCTGTGCCCGAGCAGATCCCTGGGATGTGACGGCCGCCCCCGGGCCGCCAGATAGGCCGGGGAGGCCGCGGTGACGAAGCGCTGAGTGCGGGGGCCGACCGGAATGGCGATCATGTCCTGCTCCAGCCTCTCGTCGTAGCGGATCCCCGCGTCGAAGCCTGCGGCCAGCACGTCGATGAAGCTGTCCTCCGCCGCGACTTCGAGGACGATTCCCGGATGGCTGGCGAGGAAGGGCCCGATGATGGGCGGCAGGATCAGGCGCGCCACCACGGTCGGAACGTTGAGCCGCAGAGTGCCTGTCGGGCTGTCGCGGAAGCTGTTCACCGCATCGAGGGCCGCCGCGACCTCGCCGAGAGCCGGGCTGAGGCGTTCGAGCAGCCGCTCTCCGGCCTCTGTCGGCGTGACGCTGCGGGTCGTGCGGTTCAGGAGCCGCACGCCCAGCCGGGCTTCCAGGCGACGGAGCGCTTCGCTCAAGGTGGACGCCGAAACGCCGCGCAGCCGCGCCGCGTCCCGGAAACTGCGGGCGCGGGCGACCGCTGCGAATGCGTCGAGGTCGGCGAGGGCGATATCTTTCATTGTGCGAATTTCCGTACGGCCTGTACGCATTGTGCCGGATTATCGCACGCTCTGGAAAGGCCCATAATCCATCCGTTCCATTCGGGCGGCATGAGCCGCGATCAGGGAGAATCCAAATGCAATATCGTCAACTGGGCGCGGCCGGCCCGCGCGTTTCGGCCTTCGGGCTCGGGTGCATGGGCATGTCCGGCATGTACGGCCCCGCTGACCGTGCGGAAAGCATCGCGACGATTCACGCGGCGCTCGAGGCGGGCATCACGCTTCTCGACACCGGTGATTTCTACGGCATGGGCCATAACGAGATGCTGATCGGCGAGGCCCTCAAGGGCCGCAACCGGGACCAAGCCCTGATCAGCGTGAAGTTCGGAGCCTTGCGCGATCCGGTGGGTGGCTGGGTCGGCTATGACGCCCGTCCGGAAGCGGTGAAGAACTTCCTGTCGTATTCCCTGCAGCGTCTGGGTGTCGATCACATCGATATCTACCGCCCGGCGCGGCTCGATCCCCGGGTGCCGATCGAAGACACGATCGGGGCCATCGCCGATATGGTGAAGGCGGGCTATGTCCGGTCCATCGGATTGTCCGAAGTCGGCGCCGAGACGATCCGCCGGGCCGCCGCCGTGCATCCGATCTGCGATCTGCAGATCGAATATTCCTTGATCTCCCGTAGCGTGGAAGACGCCATCCTGCCGGTCTGCCGGGAGCTGGGAATCGGCATTACGGCCTATGGGGTTCTGTCCCGCGGGCTGATCAGCGGGCACTGGCAGAAGAGCCAGCTGGCGGCCGGGGACTTCCGAGCCTTCAGCCCCCGTTTCCAGGATGGAAATGTCGACCGGAACCTCGCCCTGGTCGATGCGCTGCGGTCGGTGGCCGAGGCCAAGGGCGTGAGCGTCGCGCAGATCGCCATCGCATGGGTGGCCGCGCGAGGAGACGATATCGTGCCCCTCATCGGCGCCCGCCGCCGCGACCGTTTGGAGGAGGCCCTGGGCGCCCTTCAGGTGCGGCTGACGCCGGAGGACTTGGCCCGCATCGAGCAGGTCGTGCCCAAGGGCGCGGCGGCCGGGGACCGTTATCCGGCACCCCAGATGGCCCACTTGGACAGCGAGCGGACCTGATCCGCCTTAATGGGCCGGAAACTCTTGTGAACAAGCCGGAAAGGCAGTACATAAGGGTTCATCCGACAGGACAGAAGCGGTTGACTGAACGTGAGGGTGCGTGATGCGCGCCCTTGCGGTGTTTCCGTAAAAGCTTGGCGGATTAAGCGTTTCCATCCGTCGAGAATACGCCGGCCCGCTCTTGAAGCGGTATGCCTTGGATTTGGCCCTGAGGGGGCGTCCCTGGCAGCGGCGGCTGGAAGCGGTCCGTAACACGAGCCGCCGGCGTTGCCCCTTAATCGAGGGCCATTCAGGAGAACATATGTCTGCAGCTTTGCAACAGCCGAGCCGTGAAGATTTCGCGGCCCTGCTCGAAGAATCCTTCCGCACGTCCGAGATCAACGAAGGCTCGGTCGTGAAGGGCAAGGTGGTCGCGATCGAAAAGGATGTCGCGGTCATCGATATCGGGGCGAAGACCGAAGGTCGCGTCGCTCTCAAGGAATTCGCCGGCCCGAACCGCGACCAGACCGTTGTCGTCGGTGACGAGGTCGAGGTCTATGTCGAGCGCATCGAGAATGCGCTGGGCGAGGCCGTCATCTCCCGTGACAAGGCCCGCCGCGAAGAGTCGTGGGTGAAGCTCGAGAAGGCCTTCGAGGCCCAGGAGCGCGTCAACGGCGTGATCTTCAACCAAGTGAAGGGCGGCTACACCGTCGATCTCGACGGCGCCGTGGCGTTCCTGCCGCGTAGCCAGGTCGACATCCGTCCGGTCCGCGACGTCACCCCGCTCATGGGCGTGGCCCAGCCGTTCCAGATTCTCAAGATGGACCGCCGCCGCGGCAACATCGTCGTGTCGCGCCGCACGGTCCTCGAGGAAAGCCGCGCCGAGCAGCGTTCCGAGCTCGTGGCGAACCTCGAAGAGGGTCAGGTCATCGACGGCGTGGTCAAGAACATCACCGAGTACGGTGCGTTCGTTGATCTCGGCGGCATCGACGGCCTGCTGCACGTCACCGACATGGCATGGCGCCGCGTCAACCATCCGTCCGAGGTCGTAACCATCGGCCAGACGGTGAAGGTGAAGATCATCAAGATCAACCACGAGACGCACCGCATCTCGCTGGGCATCAAGCAGCTCCTGGCCGATCCGTGGGAGGGCATCGCCGCCCGTTACCCGGTTGGCGCCAAGCTGAAGGGCCGCGTCACGAACATCACCGATTACGGTGCGTTCGTGGAGCTGGAGCCGGGCATCGAAGGCCTGATCCACGTGTCCGAAATGTCCTGGACCAAGAAGAACGTCCACCCCGGCAAGATCATCTCCACCTCGCAAGAGGTTGAGGTCGTGATCCTCGAGGTCGATCAGGTGAAGCGCCGCATCTCGCTGGGCCTGAAGCAGACCCTGCAGAACCCGTGGGAAGCCTTCGCCGAGAAGCACCCTGTCGGCTCCATCGTCGAAGGCGAGGTGAAGAACAAGACCGAGTTCGGTCTCTTCATCGGTCTCGAGAACGACGTCGACGGCATGGTCCACCTCTCGGATCTCGACTGGAACCGTCCGGGCGAGCAGGTCATCGACGAGTTCAAGAAGGGCGACATGGTGCGTGCCCAGGTTCTCGACGTGGACGTCGAGAAGGAGCGCATCTCGCTGGGCATCAAGCAGCTCGGCGGTGACCCCTTCGCGGAAGCCGGCGAGATCAAGAAGGGCCAGGTCGTCACCTGCGAGGTTCTCGAGGTGAAGGACGGCGGCATCGAGGTGAAGATCGTCGATACGGATCTCACCACCTTCATCAAGCGCAACGAGCTTGCACGCGACCGTGGCGATCAGCGCCCCGAGCGCTTCGCAGCCGGCGAGAAGGTCGATGCCCGCGTGACCCAGTTCGACCGCAAGGCCCGCCGCGTCACCCTCTCCATCAAGGCCCTCGAGGTCGCGGAGGAGAAGGAAGCCATGGCCCAGTTCGGTTCGGCCGATTCGGGTGCCTCGCTCGGCGACATCCTCGGCGCGGCCCTCAAGGCCCGCACCGACAAGAAGTGATCGGGCGGCTCGCCGCTTGATCATCCTCGGATCTCCGGGGATTTCCGATCGAAGCCCGCACGATTCGTCGTGCGGGCTTTTTGCTGCCTCGAAATGACTTGCCTGAAACGACTTGCCGGAGCGGCTGCATGACGCCGAAACGCGATGGGGCCGATTGGCTCGCCAGGGCCCGCCGCTGGGCGCGGGCCATCAAGACGGATGTGGTGGCGCTTTATCTTGCGGCGCGGGATCCCCGCGTGCCGCTCGCGGCCAAGCTCGTCGCCGGATTGGTGGCGGCCTACGCGCTGAGCCCCATCGATCTCATTCCCGACATGATCCCCGTCCTCGGATACCTCGACGACCTTCTCATCGTTCCGCTCGGCATCCTGCTCGCCGTCCGGTTGATTCCCTCGGACGTGATGGCGGATCTCCGGGTCAAGGCGCGCGAGCGGGCGGAGCGGCCGGTCAGTCGCCTCGCCGCCGCCGCGATCGTGATCCTCTGGATCCTCGGTTTTGCTCTCGTGGTTCGGATGATGGTGCCGAATGGCACATGATGCAAAAACGCAGGGCTGATTCATTGGCTTGCGCTCTTGCCGCCCTATCTGCTTCACCCTAAAGCATTTTCTCCAGCGGCCCGGCCTCGGGAACCGGTCGGCCTTCATGAAGCTCAAGCTTCTTTTCGGCTCGGTGGATCCGGAAAATGGGCCTAAGGTGCCGCCTGAACCTTTGACGAGTTAAGAGACGAGACCGATGCCGATCGACGCCGAAGCTATCGCCGACCGCCGCCGCTTGCGCCGCAAACTCACCTTCTGGCGCGTCACCGGAGTTCTGGCCCTCATCGCCGCCGTGATCGCCCTTGGTTATTCCGCATCCCGACGCTTCGGCCTGAACGCGACCGATCACGTGGCGCGCATTTCCGTCAACGGCCTGATCACCGGAAATCAGCGCATGGCGGATCTCATGGAGCGCGTCGGAAACGCCAAGTCCGTTTCCGCGGTCGTGATTTCCGTCAACAGCCCCGGCGGCACGACGACCGGTTCGGAAGAGCTTTTCCGCAACATCCGCCGCCTGGCCGAGAAGAAGCCGGTCGTGACCTTCGTGGACGGGACCGCAGCATCCGGCGGTTACATCACCGCCATGGCGACCGACTACATCGTGGCCCGCGAGACCTCCATCGTCGGCTCCATCGGGGTGCTGTTCCAATATCCGGATGTTTCGGGCCTTCTGGGTCAGGTCGGGATCAAGGTCGAGGAAATCAAATCCGCCCCCCTGAAGGCGGAGCCGAGCCCCTTCAAGCCGACCAGTCCCGAGGCCCGCGCCGCTCTCGCCCAAGTGGTGAGCGACACCTATGATTGGTTCAAGCGTCTCGTGCGCGAGCGGCGGCACATGACCGATGCGGAACTTGCCGCCGTGTCCACCGGCCAGGTGTTCAGTGGCCATCAGGGGATCCCCTTGAAGCTGGTGGATGCCGTCGGCAGCGAGCGGGATGCCGTTGCCTGGCTCGAGCGGGAAAAGAAAGTTCGGCCGAATCTTCCGATTCGCGACTGGAAGCCGCGGAGCGACCGGGACCTCTCGTTCTTCGCTTGGGCCGGGGCCAGCGCCGACCTCATGGGCTTCGATGGTCTGGCGGGAGCGCTGCGCCGGACGGCCGCGGGAGTCGAGGCGGCTCAGCTTGACGGTCTTCTGGCCGTCTGGCACCCTTCCGAAAAGTAAAGACGCATCAAAGATATAACGCCCAATGATAAAATCCGAACTCGTGCTCAAGATTGCGGAGCAGAACCCGCATTTGTATCAACGTGACGTCGAGAACATCGTGAATGCGATTTTGGACACGATCGCGGATGCTCTGGCGCGGGGAGATCGGGTGGAGCTGCGCGGCTTCGGAGCCTTCTCCGTGAAGAAGCGGGATGCCCGCACGGGGCGCAACCCGCGCACGGGTGAATCCGTTCAGATTTCGCAAAAGGTCGTGCCGGTGTTCAAGACCGGCAAGGAGATGCGCCAGCGCCTCAACACGGCCCCGAAGCCTCTCAAGGCAGCGGCTGCGCAGTAAGTCTGATCAATAAGTCTGACCAGGAGAGGATAGCTCGGTGATTCGGTTTCTCAAGGCGCTCGTTCTTCTGCCGGTCGCGATCCTGATCGTGCTGCTCGCCGTGGCCAATCGGGAAGCCGTGACCCTGTCGCTCGACCCGTTCTCTCGGGACGTGCCCGAATTCGCCACGCAGCTTCCCCTCTTCGCCATCATCTTCGCGTCCGTCATGGTCGGCGTGGTGATCGGTGGCACGGCGACATGGCTCGCCCAGGGCAAGCACCGGCGGGCGCGCCGTCAGTTCCGACGGGAGGTGACCCACCTGCGCAACGAAACCGACCGCCTGCGCAGCCAAGGCCAAAGCGGCTCGTCCGTACCGGCCCTTCCGACATCCCGGACCCCAACCTTCTAAAAACCCATGCGCGTCGTTTCTTCCGCTGAAATCGATCAGGTTCTCAGCTTCCCGGACCTGATCGAAGCCCTCGCTGATGCCTTCCGGGGCGACATGGTCACGCCGGTCCGCCACCATCACGAGATCGACCGTGCCGGGTTCCCGGGAACGCTCCTTCTCATGCCCGCCTGGACCGGCGCCGCATCCTCCGAGAGCTTCGTCGGCGTCAAGGTCGTCACGGTGTTTCCGGATAACGGCGCCAGGAACCTGCCGAGCGTGCAGGGCACCTATCTGCTGATGGACGGCGTGACGGGCGAGCCGCGCGCGGCCCTCGACGGCACCCGGCTCACCGTGTGGCGCACCGCCGCCGCTTCGGCGCTCGCGGCCCGGTATCTCGCCCGGCCGGACACGGAGCGCATGGTGATGGTCGGCGCAGGCGCGCTGGCCCCGTTCCTGATCCGCGCCCACATGAGCCAACGTCCGATTCGCGAGGTTCTGCTCTGGAATCACCGGCCGGAAAGGGCCGAGAGTCTCGCCGCCGACCTGAGGGCCGAAGGCCTGCCCGTCACGGCGACGGCCGATCTCGAACAGGCCGTGCGCGGGGCGGATCTCGTGTCCTGCGCAACCCTGTCCTCCGCGCCGATCGTGAAGGGTTCCTGGCTGAAAGAAGGGACCCATCTCGACCTTGTCGGGGCGTTCAATCTCGCCATGCGGGAAGCCGATGACGAGGCCTTGCTGCGGGGGCAGGTCTATGTGGACACGCCGGCCGCCCGGCACGAGGGCGGCGATGTCGCGGTGGCTCTCAAGAGCGGCGCGATCGCCGAGGCGCATGTGCAGGGGGATCTGGCGGGTCTCTCCCGCAATCCGCTGCAGCGGGCGAGCGTGGCGATTACCGTCTTCAAGTCGGTCGGCGCGGCCCTGGAAGATCTGGCTGCGGCGATGCTGGTCTGGCGCAAGATCACCCGACAGGCGTAGGATCGATCCATGAACAGCCTGATCAAGATCTGCGGGATCTCCACGCCCGAAACCCTGGACGCTGCCGTTACGTCCGGCGCGGATTTCGTGGGCTTCGTGCGTTTTCCCAAAAGTCCCCGCTATGTGAGCCTGGACCAGGCCCGTAACCTGTCCCGGCAGGCTGCGGGCCGGACCCAACGGGTCGTGCTCCTGGTCGATGCGGACGATGCCGCCATCGCGGAAGCGATCGCGGCGATCGATCCCGAATTTCTCCAGCTGCACGGGCATGAAACGGAAGATCGCGTGCGGGAGATCCGCAGCCGGTTCGGCCGGCCGGTCATCAAGGTTCTGGGCATTGCCGAGGAAGCGGATCTTGCGGGCCTTATGGCCTATGCGCCCCTGTCCGACCGCCTGCTTCTGGACGCCAAGCCGCCCCGCGCGCCCGGGGCTTTGCCCGGCGGCAACGGTCTTCCGTTCGACTGGCGGCTGCTGACCAAGCTTGACCCCGGCGTCGCGTTCATGCTGTCAGGGGGGCTCACTTCCGATAACGTGGCCGAGGCCATTCGCCTGACGGGCGCGAGGGCGGTCGACGTCTCGTCGGGGGTGGAAAGCGCTCCCGGGATCAAGGATCCGTCCCGAATCGAGGCTTTCATCAAGGCGGCCCGTGCGGCATATGCCGCGAAGGACCAATAAAAACGCGCATTCCCGTCGGAAATCCGCTATCCCGCGTTTCGATGAATGCTCAACAGTGCAAGGCAGGACAGGCGTGACAGCTCAAGCGCAACCCAATTCCTTCCGCACCGGCCCGGACGAGGGCGGCCATTTCGGTATGTTCGGCGGCCGCTTCGTGGCCGAAACCCTGATGCCGCTCATCCTCGATCTGGAAAAGGCCTATAACGAGGCCAAGGCCGATCCGGCCTTCCACGCCGAGATGGCGTCGATGATGACCCATTACATCGGCCGTCCGAGCCCGCTTTATTTCGCCGAGCGCATGACCGAGCATCTTCGCGAGGTTTCGACGGCCTCCGGCCTATCGGGCGGCGCGAAGGTCTACTTCAAGCGCGAAGAGCTGAATCATACCGGCGCCCACAAGGTGAACAACGTCCTGGGCCAGATCCTTCTGGCCCGGCGCATGGGCAAGAAGCGCATCATCGCCGAAACCGGCGCCGGCCAGCACGGGGTCGCGACCGCGACCCTCTGCGCCCGCTACGGGCTCGAATGCATCGTCTACATGGGCGCGGTCGACGTGGAGCGGCAAAAGCCCAACGTGTTCCGCATGAACATGCTGGGCGCCAAGGTCGTGCCCGTGCAGTCCGGCACCAGGACCCTCAAGGATGCCATGAACGAGGCCCTGCGCGACTGGGTCACCAACGTGGCCGACACCTTCTATTGCATCGGCACGGTGGCGGGCCCGCATCCCTATCCGGCCATGGTGCGCGATTTCCAGTGCGTGATCGGCAATGAAACCCGCGAGCAGATGATGCAGGCGGAGGGCCGTCTGCCGGATTCGCTGGTCGCCTGCGTTGGCGGCGGCTCGAATGCCATCGGCCTGTTTCATCCGTTCCTCGACGATCGGGGCGTGGAAATCTACGGGGTCGAGGCGGCGGGCCATGGGCTCGACAAGCTGCATGCGGCCTCTCTCACCGGGGGGCGCCCGGGCGTCCTTCATGGCAACCGCACCTATCTGCTGGTGAACGAGGACGGGCAGATCCAGGACGCCCACTCGATCTCGGCCGGTCTCGACTATCCCGGCATCGGGCCGGAGCACGCCTGGCTGCACGATGTGGGCCGGGTCAACTACATCTCCGCCACCGATCAGGAAGCCCTCGACGCCTTCCAGCTCTGCTCGCGGCTCGAAGGCATCCTGCCGGCCCTGGAATCCAGCCACGCCATCGCCAAGGTGATCGAACTCGCGCCGAAGAAGCCGAAGGACCACCTGATGGTGGTCAACATCAGCGGCCGCGGCGACAAGGACGTTCCGCAGATCGCGGAGATTCTGGGGACGGATATCCGTTAAGGAAGCCGAGCCCGCCGTAATGAGCGCCCGCATCCTTGTCCGGACGTGATCCGGCCGAGATGATCCGGAACGCGAAGAGGTCGATCAAAGGCCGAAGCATCAGGACCCCGAAATGACTGTCGGCGCGGCCGGGAATTGGCCCGTCCAAAGAATGTGATAAGACACGCCCATGACCAAACGCATCGAAGCCCGTTTCGAGAAGTGCCGCAGCGAGGGCCGCGCCGCCCTCGTCACCTACGTCATGGCGGGTGATCCGGATCCCGAGACCTCGCTCCAGATCCTCAAGAGCCTGCCGAAAGCCGGCGCCGATATCGTCGAGTTCGGCCTTCCCTTCACCGATCCCATGGCCGACGGCCCGGCGATCCAGGCGGCGGGCCTGCGCGCCCTGAAGGTCGGCCAGAACACCGTGAAGACCCTGGAGCTGATCCGCCGTTTTCGCGCTGACGATGCGGAAACGCCCGTGATCCTCATGGGCTACTTCAACCCGATCTACACCTATGGGGTCGACCGGTTCCTGGCGGATGCCAAGGACGCGGGCATCGACGGGCTGATCGTGGTCGATCTGCCTCCCGAGGAGGACGACGAGCTTTGCCTCCCGGCTCTCAAGGCCGGACTGGCCTTCATCCGCCTCGCAACCCCCACGACCGATGACCGCCGCTTGCCGGCGGTGCTCGCCAACACGGCGGGGTTCGTTTATTACGTATCGATCACCGGCATCACCGGCGCGGCGACCCCCGATTTCGGCAAGGTCGCCACGGCGGTGGAGCGCATCAAGCGCCACACGCCCCTGCCCGTGGTCGTCGGGTTCGGGGTGAAGAGCGGCGCCCACGCGGCGGCGGTCGCGCAGGGAGCTGACGGGGTGGTCGTCGGCTCGGCGCTGATCGACGCCCTGAAGGGCACCCTCGATGCGGAAGAACGCGCCACCTCGCGTACGGTCGAGGCCGTCACCACATTGGTGAAGGAATTGAGCGAGGGCGTGCGTTCGGTGGCAAAGCGCGCGGCGGCATAACATTCGGACGTCGGGTCGGGCTTAACGCGCGGCCATTCACGTCCTGCCACGCCGGAAGGCGTGGACGCCCGGAGCTGATCCGGGCACGGCGAAAGGGTTTGAAGTCATGAACTGGATTTCCGAAGTCGTCCGTCCGAAGATCAAGACGCTCTTCAAGCGCGAGACGCCGGACAACCTCTGGATCAAGTGCCCGGATACGGGGCAGGTGGTGTTCCACAAGGACGTGGAGGCGAACCAGTGGGTCATCCCCGGCTCCAACCACCACATGCGGATTTCCGCCACCCAGCGCCTGGGCCTCATGTTCGACGGTGGAACCTGGCTCGATGTGGCGCTGCCCGAAGTGGCCGTCGATCCGCTGAAATTCCGCGACGAGAAGCGCTATGTGGACCGCCTGAAGGACGCCCGGGCCAAGACCGGGCAGCAGGATGCGTTCAAGGTGGGCTTCGGCCGGGTCGAGGATGTGCCGATGACCATCGCGGTGCAGGATTTCGGCTTCATGGGCGGCTCCCTCGGCATGGCGGCCGGCGAGGCCTTCGTGAAGGGTGCCGAGACGGCACTTGAAAAGAAGACGCCTTACGTTCTTTTCGCGGGTTCGGGCGGGGCCCGTATGCAGGAGGGTATCCTGTCCCTCATGCAGATGCCCCGCACCACCGTGGCGGTCCGGCGTCTGCGCGATGCGCGGCTGCCCTATGTGGTCGTGCTCACGAACCCGACCACGGGCGGCGTGACGGCGTCTTATGCGATGCTCGGCGACGTCCATCTGGCGGAGCCTGGCGCGCTCATTGGCTTTGCCGGCCCCCGGGTCATCGAGCAGACCATTCGCGAAAAGCTTCCCGACGGCTTCCAGCGCGCGGAATATCTCAAGGACCACGGCATGGTGGACATGGTCGTGCACCGGCATGAGCTGAAGCCCACCATTGCGCGGCTGTCACGCATTCTGACCAAGACGCCGGCCCAGGCGGCCTGATCGGGAAAACGCAGGGATGGATTCCTCCGATGCGCTGATCGCGCGCTTTCTCGCCCTGCACCCGAAGACCATCGATTTGTCGCTCGGGCGCATCCAGAAGCTGCTGGCCCAGCTCGGCCACCCCGAGCGGCGCCTGCCCCCCGTGATCCACGTGGCAGGCACCAACGGCAAGGGCTCGACCATCGCGTTCATGCGGGCGATCCTGGAAAGCGCCGGGCTCGCGGTTCATGTTTATACCTCGCCTCATCTGGTGCGCTTCCACGAGCGTATCCGCCTCGGCCGGCTCGGTGGCGGGCGCTATGTGGAGGAAGACCGCTTGGTCGAGGCCCTGCGTCGCTGCGAGAAGGTCAACGCGGGTGCGCCGATCACCGTCTTCGAGATCACGACAGCGGCGGCACTTCTGCTGTTTTCCGAAGAGCCGGCGGATGTGCTGCTCCTGGAAGTCGGCCTTGGCGGTCGCTTTGATGCCACCAACGTCATCGACGCGCCTGCGGCCGCCGTGGTCACCTCCATTGGTCATGACCATGCGGAATATCTCGGCACGACCCTCGAAGGCATCGCTCGGGAAAAGGCCGGCATCTTCAAGCGCGGCTGTCCCGCCGTGATCGCCGCGCAGGATTATGTTGCTGCTGACGACACGTTGCGCGACGAGGCCGAGCGGGTCGGCGCTTCACCGGTCCTTGTCGGCTCGCAGGATTTCTCCGTTCATGAGGAGGGAGGGCGGCTCGTCTATCAGGACGAGAAGGGCCTTCTCGATCTGCCGCGTCCCAAACTCGTCGGGCGCCATCAGTACATCAATGCCGGAACGGCCATCGCGGCCCTGCGCGCGGCGGGCTTCGACCGGTTCGAGACCTCGGCTTTCGAGGCCGGGCTCGCCCGGGCGGAATGGCCCGGGCGGCTCCAGCGCCTTTCCAAGGGCCGCCTGCCGGAGATCGCCCCGGAGGGCTGTGAGCTTTGGCTCGATGGAGGCCATAATGCCGACGGTGGCCGGGTCCTCGCCGCCGCCATGGCGGACCGAAGCGAAAGCTCCGATGTGCCGCTGGTCCTCATCACCGGCATGCTCGGAACGAAGGATTCGGGAGCCTTCTTCCGGAATTTCGTGGGCCTTGCCCGTGAGGTAATCGCCGTGCCGATCCCGGGCCAGATCGCCGCCCGCCCGGCGGAAGAAGTCGCAAGCATCGCCGAAAGCGTCGGCCTGACGGTTTCCACGAAAGCCAGCGTCGAGGCGGCCCTGGCCTCCTTGCACGATTATGTCTGGGACCGCCCGCCCCGGATCTTGATCTGCGGCTCGCTCTACCTCGCCGGCGAAGTCCTGGCGGCCAACGGAACACTGCCGGAATAACAGCGCCCCTCTCGTCATTCCGGGGCGAGCAGAGCGAGAGCCCGGAACCCATATCCGCTCACGGTTCGAGATAAGGCACTACGGCAACCGTTGCGTCTTTTCCGGGATCCTCAGCGGCTCTGGGTTCCGGGCGCCGCTGCGCGGCCCTGGAATGACGAGAGCTGCGAAAAAGGGGCCCTTCAAGGCCCCTTTTCACATTCCGGTGAGACGGGATGATCAGGCCGAGGCCTGGATCCACTTGGCGAGGTCGCCCTTCGGGGCGGCGCCGATCTTCTGGGCCACGACCTTGCCGTCCTTGAACATCATCAGGGCCGGGATCGACCGGATGCCGAGCTGAGATGAAATCTGCGGATTCTCGTCGACGTTCAGCTTCGCGATCTTCACCTTGCCGGCCATCTCGTTGGAGATTTCCTCAAGAGCCGGGCCGATCATGCGGCAGGGGCCGCACCATTCCGCCCAGAAGTCGACCACGACGGGCTCGGAGGAATTCAGGACGTCCTGCGAGAAGCTCGCGTCGGTTACCTTCACGGTCGCCATACCATCACCTTTGTCATTTCAGCGCGACTCAGCTGCGAGCCGCTCGACGATTCCATCAAGGTAGGAACGGCCCAGGACGGAATCAAGCAACGGCATCGCGCCGGTCACAGGTCATGCGGCCACTATGGTTAGTACTTGGTTCATGTCGGCCTCCAACATCTCGTGGATGACCGGCCCCGCGGTCCAGACCAGAAAGGCTCGGACGGTCTTGTCGGGATAGATCTCCTGCAGCAGCCGCCGGTAGAGGGCGAGCTGGGCCACATAGGATTGCGGCGGCGCCTGGCCCGGCCGTGGCGGGCGCGCCGTGGTTTTGAAATCGGCCACCAGGACCTGTGTGTCGAGCACGGCCAGGCGGTCGATCTGGCCCGACACCATCACGGGCCCGTCCGGCCCCTCGATCCGCCCCGCGATCGGCGCCTCCGCCCGGGAGCCGGGGCCGAACAGGGGGCTGATCGCCTCGTGGTCCAGCACGCCCAGGGCATGGGCAACGATGGCCTCGCGCAGCTCTTCCGGAAGGCGCGGCGCACGCGCCTTCACATAGGCGCGGGCCATCGCCTCCCTGTGGTCTCGCGGCAGGGCCGGAAGGCGCTCCAGAAGCGTATGGATCAGAGTGCCGCGCAGCCGCGCGTCCGGCGCATAGGGACCATCCCCGGGCCGGGTCATCCGATCCGCCGCCCCAAGGGCGCTGGACGGCCTGATCGGCGGCAGGGGCTCGGGCTCCGGGGGCGCTTCCTGGCCCAGCCATGGGGGAACGTCTTCGGGAGCAAGCCGGTCAGCATCGTCGAGATCGGCCGCCAAGCCCGCCGCGCTGTCCTGCCAGAGAACCAGGGGCTCGAATGGGGAGGCGGGGAGTTCCTTGCCGTGATTGGCCGCAAGCCATCCCCGGCGCACCATCTCGCACCAGGCTTCCTGCGGCGAGTTCTTATGGCCGGTCAGGAAGGGAGCGATCACCAGGCGGTCCTTGGCCCGGGTCATGGCCACGTAGAGAAGACGATTGTGCTCCTCCAGACCCTTGGCATGAAGAGCTTCCCGCGCTGCCTCCGTCGCCGCGCAATCGGAATTTTTCGCAGGCGCCCAGACAGGCACGGACTTGCCGCCTACGGGGAGCTGCAGCAGGGGTGGATCGCGGCCGAGCACGTCGCAGCCGTCGATCAGGATCACCAGCGGCGCTTCCAGGCCCTTGGCGCCGTGCACCGTCATCACCCGCACTTCGTTGTTGGTCGAATCGAGATCGCGCTTGATCGTGTGGGAGGCGGATTCGAACCGGTTCAGGAACACGGTGAGGGAAGGGGTCTCGCTCTGTTCCGACTGGTGGGCGAAGCACAGGAAGGCATCGATGGCGTCTCCCGCCTCGCTGCCGAGACGAGAGACCAGCTTGGCGCGCCCCCCCATGGGGCCGAGAAGCGTGGCAAAGAAACCGAACGGCCCATGAACCCGGGCGAGGCCTCGCCATGCCCCGAGCGCATCGAGGCCGCGCAGGGCCGCCTTGTCGCCCTCCTGCGCGTGACGGCCCAGTGCCGTTACGAGAGACTCGTCATCCGCCCGTCTCGCCGCAATGCGGATCAGGTCGTCGTCCGTGAGCCCGACGAGAGGTGACTTGAGGGCCGTCGCCAAGGTCAGATCGTCCTCGGGCAGCAGGGCCGCGCGCCCGGCGGCCACAAGATCGAGGACGGCGATATGCTCACCGATATTGAGCCGGTCGGCGCCCGCAACCGGTACGCCCGCCTCCTTGAGGGCGCGGATCACGGCCTCGAACGCCGCTCCGCGCTTGCGCACGAGCACCAGGATGTCGCCGGCCTTCCAGCGGCGGCCGCGTTCGTCGCCCTTCATGGTCCAGGTCTGCACGGCCTTTGCGATCCGGCGGGCGACCATGACGGGGGGAGCCTGCTGTTCCTGCGCATCGAGCGGCAGGACCCAGGCTTCCGGTTCTTCTTCGTCCGCCGGGGTTTCCGTCGGCCAGAGCTCCACCTGGCCCGGCGCATGGGGACGGGCGGTTTCATGCACGGTGCCGATCGCCTTGTCTTCGAAGGACAACCCCTTGAAGTTTTCCGCGACCGAGAAGGTAGCATCGACCGCCGAGAGGACCGCGCGGGTCGAGCGGAACGAGACGGTGAGGCGGACATCCTCGAACGCCAGTTCGGCGGCCGCGACCTTGCGGGCCCAGGCCTGCCGGCTTTCCTCGAATTCCTGCGGGGCGGCCCCCTGGAAGCCATAAATCGACTGCTTCGGATCGCCGACCGCAAAGAGGGTGCGAATGTGCTTCCCGCGCGCGCCTTGGCCCGCCGTGAAATCCTCGGTGATCTTGCGCAGAATCTCCCACTGCTCCGGGTTGGTGTCCTGCGCCTCGTCGACCAGCACGTGGTCGATGCCGCGATCGAGCTTGTAGAGGATCCAGCCGGCGTCGTGACGGGACAAGAGCGTCAGGGTCTTGTCGATCAGATCCTGGAAATCGAGAGCGCCATAGCGGGCTTTCGCCCGCTCCACGCGCGCACCGATTTCAGCCGCGAGGGTAAAGAGCGCCGTCGTGCGCTCCAGGGCGCGGGCCGCCTTGCGCTTGTCCATGAGACGCCAGATCCGCGCCTGCTCGTCAAGCAGCCGCTCCTTCAGGGCGGGGTCGACGGATTTCGTGACGAGACGCGATTCCGCGCGCGGGGTGTTGTCGGATTCCTTGAGGAAAACCGCCAGATAATGACGGAGACGATCTGCGGAATCCTGCGCTTCCGATGCGGCGATGAAGGAGGCGGCGCGCTCCTGATCGGTCGCCTTTCCGCGCAGAAGCTCTTGAATGATGCCAGGCCATCCCGCCGGCGACAGCCCATCCTCCAGCATGTGATGCTCGATGACGGCAGCGGTTTCATCGGGCTTGAGACCAAGCGCCGTGCGAACCCGGGCAAGGCCTCCCGCGAGGCCGCCGGGATCCTGCCAGAAGGCCTTGCAGCGCAGGGCTGAATTGAGCGCATCCGACAACGCTTCGCCCGCCGCTTCCGTGCTGATGACCGCAAGGGCTTCGTTCAATTCCGGATAATCACCGCTCGCAGCATCGGCCAGCACATTGGCGGTTTCCTGCGCCAGCATCTCATCCGTCTGGCTTTCGTCGAGCACCGCAAAGCGCGCCGGCACGTTGGCCTCGAAGGGCGCGAGATGAAGAATCCGTTCGCAGAAGGCGTGGATGGTGTCGATCTTGAGGCCGCCCGGCGTTTCGACGGCGCGTGCGAACAGGGTGCGGGCGAGGCGCAACTGCTCCCGGTTCGGGCGATGTCCTTCGAGCTCCGTCAGCTCCGCGATCAAACTCTCGTCATCAAGCGTCACCCACTTGCCGAGGCGCTCGAACACCCGGATCGCCATGTTGGCGGCGGCGGCTTTCGTGAAGGTCAGGCAGAGGATCCGTCCCGGCGGCGAGCCCGCGAGCAGAAGGCGCACGACACGATCGGTCAGAACCTTCGTCTTTCCCGCGCCGGCATTGGCCGACACCCAGGCAGAGGCGCGCGGATCGGCGGCGCGGCGTTGTGCGTCCTTCGTGTATTCGGGAATGACGAGGTCGAGGCTCATTCGAAGCCCTCCCCGCCGCCATTGCTGGCAAGGGACCATTCCTTCACACGGGCGAGATGATCGTATTCCGAAAACCGCCGCGCATATTTCGGGAACGGGCGCGAAACGTAAGGCGTCTCGCCTTTGGCATAGCGGGCAATCATGCCTTCGAAGCGACGGCGGTGTTCCTCGACGATCTCGGCATTGGTGCGCGTTTCATCCCGTCCCGGCTTGATCTCCCGCTCCTTGAGCGGCTCCCGCCCACCCGTGGTGTGGATGTAAACGAGATCGGGCGTGTCTTTCGCGATCGGCAGGCCCTTGAAGGCACCGCGCATCAGCATCATCGCCTCGAGAGTCAGCTGAGGCGAGAAGCCCGCATAAACCTCGCGCACGCCCGGCGGCTGGCCGGTTTTGAAATCGATGATGGTGAACCCGCCGTCGCGGCGGTGCTCGATCCGGTCGGCGCGGGCGCGCAGGGTGAAGATTGCCCCGTCGGGAAGCGGTATCGCCAGCGCACCCGAGCGTTCGGGATAGATTTCCATAAGGCCCGGGCGCCGGGTTCTTTCCCAATCCACGAACGCGGTGGCGAGCCGCGTGAAGCGCGGCCACCATTCGGCATAGAGTTCCGGAAACGCCTCTTCGATGCCCGCGAAGGCATCCGCGCCCCGGCCGAGCAGATCCTCCAAGGCCAGTTCAGGAAGCGCGCGCGGATAATCCTTGGCGAATGTGCCGAGAACCTCGTGGATGATCGTTCCCCGATCGGCCGCGGTGGGCGCCACGGCAACGGCGTCGAGAGCATCCAGCTTGAGGATGTGGCGGGCGAAGATCGAATAAGGATCGCGCAGGAGGATCTCGACCTCCGTAACGCTCAATGTACGCGGGAAAAGAGCCGGATCCGGCATCGGGCGCGGACGCGCGAGAGGCACTGCGGGTGCGGGCGTATCGAGGCTGTGAGCGAGACGCCGGTAGCGCTCGCCGGTCCGCACCATCCGCTCCCAGGCTTCCCTCCCGGTGAATGCCTTCAGCCGCTGCAGAAACCGGGAGGGCACCATGGGAGAGCCGTCGCGCTTTTGCGCACGGGTGATGATGGCGTCGCGCGTTCCGAGCGCCTGCACGAAGTCATGGGCCGTCTGACCGATGCGCCGCTCAGGCGGCGCAAGACCGATCCGGGCGCGCATCGGTCGGTTGAGAAACGAGTCGGTGACCGTGCGGGGCGGCCACGTGCCTTCGTCGAGACCGCCGAGAACCACACGGTCGACCGACAGAAGCCGTGCCTCGAGAAGACCGAAGATCTTGAGGCGCCGATGGGTGGCCCGGGGCGACGGACTGAGGGTCTGCTGTTTGGCGAGAGCCGTGAAGAAGGCCGGATAATCGGCGAAGCGCCCTTGCAGGGGCTGATCCTCTTCCTTGCGGATCTCGGAATATTGCAGATCGTCGAAAAGCGCCTCCAGGGCCTCCATGGATGGCTCGCGGTCGTCCCGCTCCGCTTCTTCCGGCGGGCGGTCCGCCAGCGCCGCGATAGTCCGGCGATGGTCCTCCGTCAGGCCGATCAGGTCGAGGATATCCTCACCGCGCCGGGCCGGTATGAAATCTCCGAAGGCGATCTCCAGGCGCTGGAGAAGTTCGTCCGCCAGATCCCATTCTTCCGCCGTCAGCCGCTTGCGCGGTCTTGGCGTGCGGTGGCCTGCATCCGCCCGGTTCTGCGCCAGAGCCGCGCGCATTCCCTGGAATCCTGGTGCCGGGGCGGGGCCGCGCAGCACGCCGATTTCAAGAACGCTCGCAGCACGATCGACGGTGTCACGGGTCCATCCGAGGCGCACCAGCGGATGCGCAAGCAGTGCCAGAAGGGGCAGCGGCTTGACGTCGTCCGCCGCAGCATCCGCCGCGAGGCGGGCCAAGCGGCCTGCCGGTGTATCGGAAAGTGCAAGTCCCGCCGAATCTTCAATGGCGATCCCCCATCGCGCCAGTTCCGCCGCAACGCGGGTTGCGAGCGCGCGGTCCGGTGTCACGAGGGCGGCCGTGCGTCCGGGCTCGACCAGCGTTTCGCGTAGGGCGACAGCGATGGCGAAGGCTTCTTCCCGCTCGTCTGCGGCCTCGATCACCGTGAGATCCGCGCATCCTGCCTCCGCAAGCGCAAGTCGCTCGCCTGTCGGAATGTGCGACCATCGATCCGTGGTGGCGGCGGGCCGCAGTGCTTCGGACAGAAGACGGTTGCGCGCCTGTGCGGGCTCGGGAGCGCGTCCGAGAATGGTGATATGCGAGCGCGGCGTGCGCAGGTACGTATCGACCAGGCGGCGCAGGGCCGCCTGCGGATGGCTGTGAACCGGATCCGTCTCGCTGTCGGCAATGTCTCCGATGGATGCCCAGCTCTCCTCGTCGAGGTCCGTATCCAGCCCCGGCAGAACGACGGCGCCCCTCGGCAGACTTGCAATGGCGGCGATCAAGGTGGCGGTCGCGGGAATCGATCCCGTGGAACCGGCAACGATCATGGGAACGTTGGGGCGATCCCGCAGGAGGCGTCTGGCTTCTGCTGCGATCAGGGCGCCGCGCCGCGCCGCCGGATCGCTGGCCTGACGCTCGCCCAGGATGCGCGGCCAGTTCTCGCTGACGATCTGGACGAAGTTGCGCGTGATCCGGAAATACTCGGAATAATCCGCATCGACCGCGCCTTCGAGAGCGTGCCAATCGATGCTTTCGGTCGTGAAGGCGTCCATCAGGCTCTCAAGATCGCCCGCGAGACTGATTGCATCGGCCGGAGAGCCCGGAACGAGGAAGGGCACGTCGGGCCCGAGCTGCAGAAGGGTGCGATCCACCTGCGCCGACCAGCGCTGGATCAGGCGGGTCAGAATGAGGCGTCGCTCCAGCGGAGGAATGGGCGGCTTTAAGGATGCGACTTCCGCAAGCGGTGTGCCCTCGAGGCCGGTCATCTCGAATTCCGCTTCGTCCGCCTCGCCGAGGGGCACGATGCGCGGCAGCAGCTGCGCGCGTCCGCCACCACGTTCGGCGAGAAGAGCGACGAGAGCCCGGGTGGCACGTCGTGTCGGGACATAGATCGTGACATCCGAAAGGGCCGAAGGGTCGTCGGAAAGCGGCCCCACGAGCCGGCCGTCGATCAGCGCGTCGACCAGGGTCGGAAGAAACGGGCACCCGGTCGGGATCGAGAAAACGTGTCGGGATGGATCGGGCGCTCGGGCGCTTTGGTCCGAAAAAAGATCATCGCCCTGTGGTGGTGCGGATCCTCGGTTTCGGATCGTACGCGACATGATGAGACCTCACCGCTTGCTGGCGGCAAGGCACTCTTCCGCCTCAGCAATGGCCTGAGGCTCACCAACATGCAGCCATTGCCCATCGAGGCGCAAGCCGTAGAGACGGTCCCGCGCAATGGCGCGGTCATAGAAAAAGTTCGCCGAAAAGGGCCCATCCGGTGTGTCGACGACGAGCTCCGGCCTCATGATCGCAACGCCCGCGTAGACGAAAGGCACGGTTTCGCTGCCTTTGCGCCGCTCCAGCCGACCCGCGGAATCCATGCTGAAATCGCCAAGACCCTCATACCCAATGCTTGTGGATAACGGCGCGACGAGCATCAGCACGTCCATCTTTTCCGGGTTCCAGGCCTCCATGAGGCGCAACAGATTCGGCCGTGATCCTTCGATCCAGATGGAATCGGAGTTGAATGTGATGAAAGGCCCGGAGCCGAGAAGCGGGAGCGCCTTCCTCACGCCACCGCCGGTTTCCAGCACCGCGTCCCGTTCGTCTGAAATGACGATGTGCGGCACTTTGCGTGTGCGTAAGTGCGCTTCGAGCATGTCGGCGAAGTGATGAACATTCACCACGACGGTGGCGATTCCCGCTTCGTGCAGCCGGTCGAGGGCAAAATCGATCAACGTCCGTCCACCGACTTTGACGAGGGGCTTGGGCATCGTCGCCGTGATCGGGAGCATGCGCTTTCCCAGTCCGGCGGCGAGAACGATGGCGGTGGTGGGAGCGGTGCGGGAAGCGTCGGACAAGGAGGGACTCAGGAACCGGAGGAAATGTCGTCCGCGGGAGGATGCGGAATGAGACGGGGCAGGTATGCCTCGTACCAGGCACGCAGCCGCGTCAGGGCGGGATGGGCAAGATTGCGGGCGAGATAGGTCTCGATCCGTGGCAAGTGCCTGAGGTAATGGGGTTTGCCGTCGCGCCGGTCGAGACGGGCGAAGATCCCGAGGATTTTCGTGGCCCGCTGCGCGCCCATGATCGCATAGGCGCGGGCGAAGGCCGCCACGTCGAAGTGCGGATCGCTGGCCTTGCGTTCACGGGCGTAAAGCCCGATCAGCTTCAGTTCGAGATCCGGCGTCACCGTGGTCCGCGCATCCTGAAGAAGAGACGCGACGTCATAGGCGGGCGAGCCCAAGACCGCGTCCTGGAAATCGATGATGCCGACCCGTTGCAGACCTTCGCGCTCCGGCATCCAGATCAGGTTGGGCGAATGATAGTCGCGAAGCGTCCAGGTCGTCGGACCCGACAGAATTTCCGCCAGGGTGTCGGTCCACAGATTCACGAACTCGGCACGGGCGGAACCGGACAACAGGCTGCCGATGATGTGCGGCACATACCAGTCGGGCAGAAGTTCCACCTCGATGAGCATGGCTTCGAGATCATAGGATGGAAGAGCATATTCCTGCTCCCCCGCCACCGGCAGGACTTCTGGAAGGGCGAGGCTGTGCAGGCGGGCCAGCACGCGCACGGCTTCCGCATAGCGTTCCGGAATGGGGCCGTCGGCGGTGACGACGGGTTCGCTGCCGAGATCCTCGAGAATCAGAAGACCGGTATCCAGATCCTCCCCGTAGATTTCGGGCGCACTCAGTCCGAGATTGCGCAAGCCCTTGTCCATCGCCACGAAGGCATGAACGGTTTCCGCCAGTTTCGCGATGGTCGTATAGGGTTTGCCGCGCCGAACCGGAGGGCCCACCGGCCGGGGCGGTGAGATCATCAGAAGGGCGGTTTCGCCGTTGGGCCTGACCAGCCGCTCATAGGAGCGGATGACGGACGCGTCGCCGGGCATCGGAACCCGGATCGCATCGGTCCAGCCACTTCGCTCCACAAGGGCATAGAACGCCCTCAACCGCCGGAGGCGGGCACTGAAGCCGCCCGTTCCGGTGATGATGGCGATCCGGCCCGCGCCCGCGCCGCCCGGTGCGAAATCAAGGTGAAGATCGAGGCGCTCCGCCTTGAGCGCGTCATCGGCGCGCTCCGGCCATTCCACGAGGGAAATGGCATTCTCCGTCAGCTCGCCCCACCCGAGCTCATCGAGTTCGTGACCTCCCGACAGACGGTAGAAGTCCGCGTGAACGACCGGATGGTGCGCTCCCTCGTAGGATTGAACGAGGGTGAAGGTGGGGCTTGGAACCTCGAGCTCCGGATCCCCAGCCAGCCCACGCACCAGCGCGCGCGCAAGGGTGGTCTTGCCGGCGCCGAGGCCGCCCGAAAGCGTGACGAGGTCGCCAGGGCGCAATTCATCGATCAGCACACGGGCGAGGCGCTCCGTCGCTTCCTGGTCGGGCAGGGCCAGGATCCAGGATGGATCGTGCCATTCGTCTTGCGCGGTCATGAAAGCCAATCCCTTCGCCATCGCCGCTCCTTATTCTGCCGCCAATGGCGGAACCGCGTGGGACGCGGAGCGACCGTCGGAGGGGGATTCGTATCGTCCGTTGGGGAAGATGCAAGTCACGATGGTGCCCACGCCGGGGGTGGAGGCCAGCTCGATGCGTCCGCCGTGGAGCTCCACGAAGGAGCGGACGATCGACAATCCCAGTCCCACCCCCCGGTGGCGCGTTCCAAGCGTATGGCTTTCGAAACGGTCGAAGATTCGCGCCTTGATCTCGGGCGGAATGCCGCGACCCTCGTCCCTGACCTCGAAAATCACCTCGCTGCCGCTCTTGCGCGCCGAGACCGTGATGCTCTGGCCGGGCGACGAGAAGCCGACCGCGTTGGACAGGAGATTGAACAGAATCTGCCTGACGCGTTTCCCATCGGCCACGAAGGAGCCGATATCGCTCGGCGCATTGATGATGACCTGAAGCGAGGATTCCGCCAGCCGGTCCTCAAGGCCTCGCATGGCCGCCTCGATGGTCGAGCGGATATCGACGACTTCCGGCGTCAGCTCGAGAGAGCCCGTGTCGATGGACGCAAGATCGAGAATATCGTTGAGAATTGCCAGCAAGGAGGCCGACGAGCGCATGATGTGATCGGTGTAATCGCGCTGGCGCGGATTGAGCGGGCCGATCGTCTCCTCGCCCAGAAGCTGTGCAAAGCCGATGACGTTCGTGAGCGGCGAGCGGAGCTCGTAAGACACGTGGTGCACGAACTCGTCGCGCAGGCGCGAGGCTTTCTCCAGCGCCTCGTTGCGCTCCGTCAGCGCCCGTTCCACGTTCACGCTTGCCGTAACGTCAATGAAGGTGAGGAGCGTCGCGCCGTCGGGCAGCGGTTGCGCGGCGCAATCGAGGGCGGTGCCGTCCCGCCGCTCCATCCGGCAGCCGAAACCCATGCGCATGTCGGGCAGGCCTGCAACCGCGCCGCGAATGTCGATCCACGGTTCGTCCTGAGGGGCCAGCACACGGCATGTCTTGATGACGGCATCGATATGTGGATGATCCGCGATCAGCTCCGCAGGCAGGTTCCACAGGTCCATGAAGGCCCGGTTGGACAGTTTGAGGCGCCCGTCCGAACCGAACACCGCAACACCTTCCTTCAACGTGTCGAGGGTTTCGCTTTGGACGCGCGTCAGCGCCGTGACCTGCGATTCCAGCTGAATATGCTCGCTGACGTCGTCGAACAGATAGGTCACGCCGCCTTGGGGGTTGGGGTTCATCACGACGCGCAAGGTCCGGCGGTCAGGCAGATGCCACCAGGTTTCCTGGGAATCAACGGCGCGGTAACTGGCAAGGATTTCGGTCTTCCAGGCGCGGAAGTCGGCCTGCTCCGGCAATTTGCGGGCCGCATAGAGACGGTCGAGCACTTCGCTGTCGGTCGGGCGCGAGCTGAGAAACGCGGCGTCGAGACCCCAGAGCTGCTGATAGGCCGCATTGCTGAAGATCAGCTGTTGCGACCCGTCAAAGATCGCGACTGCCGTCGGAAGCTGATCGAGGGTCCGAACATGCGCATCCATCTGCCGCTGCAGATCCGTGCGTACCGCTTCAAGTTCCGAGACGTCGATGGCGATGCCGGCGCTCCCGCCGGGAGTCGGATGTTCCACGACGTCGAGGATCGAGCGTTGCCCCGCCATCACGGCCGTGACCCGCGCCGTGAAGGTCGCTCCCGTCCTGCGCTGTCGCCGGGAATCCTCCCGGGTCCGCTCGCCGAGAAGGTCGAGGGAGCGGGCCGCCGCATCACCGACATCGAAGGCCTCGATGGAGCGCAGATAGGCTTGGTTCGCCCAGATGAGTTTGTCGTCCTCGTCCCGGATCCAGAGGGGATAGGTGATCGCGTCGAGCAGAGTCGTCATGGCGCGCAGATCATCCTGCGCCACCGCCAGATCGGACCGCACCGTCAGGAGCTCGGCCCGGTCGATCGTCACATCGCGCAGGCGCAGGATCGCCCGCCCGCCTACCGTGCGCCCTTCCACATCGAGGAACCGATTGGCCAGGGTCCTGGCCGTCAGGCGGAAGGACTCGCCCCGCTGCCGCAATTGCTCGAGCGCGCCGTCGATGGTGGCGGCGTCGGTCGGGGCCAGCCAGGCCCCGAAAGCCAGGGCGCGCTTGGCGGGCGCTCCGTTTCCGATAATGGACGGATCGCCCTCGAAACGCGGCTCCGCATCGCGGCCGTACCAGCTCACCAGAAGCTGGCGCTCGGAACCCATCAGAAGGCTTGCGAGATCGTCCGCTCCGCGAAGGGACATCACTTCGGCCCGAAGGGCCCGCTCGACCCGCGCATGACGGCGCTGTTCGCGCAGGAGCATCAGAGCCGTCGTGGTCGAGAAGGCCACAAGGCCGAAGAACAGCCCGAAATAGGCTGCGTTCTCGAGCTTCCAGCCGCGAAGAAAGCCGATGAGGCCGGCCGTCCGCTCGGCCAGGGCATAGGGCAGCTCCGCGGCGAGCGCGGGCCAGGAAATTCCGGACAGAAGGGTTGCGACCAGGGGAGCCCGTAGGGACGTGGAGGCAGCCAGGCGCGATTCGCCTGATCCTTCACCGTCGCGTTGCTCCCTGTCGCGGGCCATCCCCTGCTGTCCTTTCTCAAGTGGCGCCTTGCGCCAAGCCAAAGCAATCCTGATTCCGGTGCGTCGTTCGACGCCGCCGAAACGGGTCCTGTGTTGCCATGAACGGAACTGCGTCCCGGTTTCGTCAAACCTGACACCACCGGACGAATCGCGTTCACTCTAGACCACCCCTGACTCCGCCAGGAAGGGGGTTAAGGTCGCCTTAAGGTTCCTTTGGAAAACCTGTGCACAAGCCGCCGATGCGCATTGCAGCGGAGGCGGGTCTCAGGGTCAAGCCTGTCGAATCGGAGGGGCCAAGTCCGAGAAAGGCATGAAAAAACCCGGCCGAGCCGGGTTTTTCCGAGGCGATCAGACAGGTTGCTCAGTAGCGGTAGTGATCCGGCTTGAACGGCCCGCTTTCGGAAACGCCGATGTAAGAAGCCTGATCCGGACGCAGCTTGGTGAGCTTCACGCCGATCTTTTCGAGGTGCAGGGAGGCGACCTTCTCGTCCAGGTGCTTGGGCAAGGTGTAGACCTTGCGCTCGTACTTGCCCTGGTTGGTGAAGAGCTCGATCTGGGCCAGGGTCTGGTTCGTGAACGAAGCCGACATCACGAAGGACGGATGACCCATGGCGTTGCCGAGGTTCACGAGGCGGCCCTCGGAGAGCAGGATGATGCGGTGACCGTCCGGGAACGCGATCTCGTCGACCTGCGGCTTGATGTTGTTCCACTTGAGGTTCTTGAGGCCTGCAACCTGGATCTCGTTATCGAAATGGCCGATGTTGCAGACGATGGCACGGTCCTTCATCGCCCGCATATGGTCGATGGTGATCACGTCCTTGTTGCCCGTCGCCGTCACGAAAATATCGGCGCGGGGAGCCGCGTCCTCCATGGTCGTGACCTCGTAGCCTTCCATGGCGGCCTGAAGGGCGCAGATCGGATCGACCTCCGACACCAGCACCCGGCAGCCCGCCTGGCGCAGGGAAGCGGCCGAGCCCTTGCCCACATCGCCGAAGCCGGCCACCATGGCGACCTTGCCGGCCATCATCACGTCCGTGCCGCGGCGGATGCCGTCGACCAGGGATTCGCGGCAGCCGTAGAGGTTGTCGAACTTCGACTTGGTGACCGAGTCGTTGACGTTGATCGCCGGGAAAAGGAGCTTGCCTTCCTTCTCCATGATGTAGAGACGGTGGACGCCCGTGGTGGTCTCTTCCGACACACCCTTGATGGACTTCGCGAGCTCGGCGAACCAGCCCTTGGGCTTCTCGTTGAGCAGGCGCTTGATGAGAGCGAAGAAGACTTCTTCCTCTTCGGAGCCGGGCTTGTCGAGGAACGCTACGTCGCCCTGCTCGGCGCGCAGGCCCAGATGCACGAGCATCGTGGCGTCGCCGCCGTCGTCGAGGATCATGTTCGGCATGCCGCCGCCGTGCCAGTCGAACAGCTTGGCGGTATAGTCCCAGTATTCCTTCAGGCTCTCGCCCTTATAGGCGAAAACCGGAATGCCGGCGGCCGCGATGGCGGCGGCGGCGTGGTCCTGGGTGGAATAGATGTTGCAGGAAACCCAGCGGATATCGGCGCCGAGAGCCTTCAAGGTCTCGATCAGCACCGCGGTCTGGATGGTCATGTGCAGCGAGCCGGCGATGCGGGCTCCTTTCAGGGGCTGCTTCAGGCCGTATTCCTCGCGGACGGCCATGAGGCCCGGCATCTCGGTCTCGGCGATCGAGATCTCCTTGCGGCCGAAATCGGCGAGGCTGATGTCTTTGACGATGTAGTCGCGCGCATCGTTCGCGCTTTTCGCGGCAGCTTGGCTCATGGGGCTCTCTTAGGCTCGGTTGGACCGGTAGGTTCGGCGCCGTCTTACCAGAGAGCCGGAAGGGAAGCAATCAACATATAAAGATGTCTTTATATGTTTTGCCGATCACTCGTCCTCGCCGAACTTGTTCGAGACGAGGTCGTCGATGGCCTGGAGGCAGAAGGTGGCATCCTGGCCTTTTGCGGTGACGGTGATGGTTGTGCCTTGGGCAGCCGCCAGGGTCAGGAGCCCCATGATCGAGCGTCCGCCCACGGTTTCTCCGCAACGGGTGACGGTCACGTCGGAATCGAAGCGTTCGACCGTCTGCACGAACTTGGCCGAGGCCCGGGCATGGAGGCCCCGGCGATTGGTGATCCGCAGCTCCCGGACCTGGGCGCCGTCAGGAACAGGAGCAGGCGGGCAATCGCAATCCTCGTCCGCAGAGCGGTCCATCATTCTATTTCCCGGTCAGAACGCGTGAGGCAATGTTGATATACTTGCGTCCCGCTTCCTGAGCGTGCGAGACGGCATCCGTCAGCGTTTCCTCATCGCGGACGCTGGCCAGCTTGATGAGCATGGGCAGATTGATCCCAGCGACCACCTCGACGGAATTTCCGTTCATGCACGACAAGGCCAGGTTCGAGGGGGTACCTCCGAACATGTCGGTCAGAACCACGACCCCCTGACCCGAGTTGACCCGGCAGACGGCGGCCATGATGTCCTTGCGCCGCGTCTCCATATCGTCGTCAGGTCCGATCGTTATCGTTTCGAGTTGCTCTTGGGGCCCCACTACGTGCTCGAGCGCGGCCTTGAACTCCGTCGCGAGTTGCCCGTGGGTGACGAGCACCATGCCAATCATAATGTTACTGGTCCGATCGCTCCGTTGAGCGGAGCCGCTATTTTGTGCACCGCGAAGCTAAGCGCAAGAGCATCGAAGATAAAAACTTCATCACAGTGTCACGACCGCATCGTAGACACCGCTCAGACTGCCTAGAGCGATATCAAGCAAGGGTGCCCTAGTTCGGGCCCGAATGCGACGGAGCAAGACGCCGCAGAGACGGACCCCCGAATCCGTGGCCTCGGGATGGCGCTCCGGCTCCTCCTCGGACAGGTCGATGATCAGCCGAACCACCGCCGCCGCCTCGAACGGTGCCTGGACGATGCCGATCCCGCGGATTTCCCTGTACCCCGCAATAGACGTGACCGGTCTCGCGATCAGGCGGCCATGGAGAGCCTCAAGGCGGGTGCGGTCATCGCTGACGACCCCGGCGAAAAGCCTCTCGGCCCGGGCCTGGCGCACCAGTTCCCGGGCGAGGGTCGACTTTCCCGACCCGGAGGGCCCCCGGATCAGAATACCGGCCTCGCCGATCATGACGCAGCCGGCATGAACGGTTTCCCGAGCCTCCGGCGATCCCGTCATCCCTGGGGGCCCGCCGCCGGAAGACGGATGACGAAGCGGGCGCCGAGCCTTCGGGGTTCGCCCGTCTCATCGGGCGGGCCGAGCCGGTTCTCGGCCCGAATAATCCCCCGATGGGCTTCGATGATCTGCCGTGAGATGGAAAGGCCAAGCCCGGAATTCTGACCGAAACCCTGCTCCGGCCGGTCCGTGTAGAAGCGCTCGAAGATCCGGTCGAAGGCATGAGGCTCGATTCCCGGACCGTCGTCCTCCACGACGATCTCGACATCGGTTTTCCGCCGCCGCAGGAAGATCCGCACCGTGCCGTCCGGCGGGGAAAACGACCGGGCATTGTCGATGAGATTGTTGAAGACCTGCCCGAGCCGGTTGTCGTGTCCCAGAATTAGGAAAGGATGCCGCCCCTGCGCCTCGGCCTTGAGGAGAACGAGCGGATCGCCTTCGCGACGGCGCTCGTTCGCCACCGAGACGACCGCGTTGAGGAGTTTGCCCATGTCGATGGGTTCGGCATCGGCGCGGGCGAGCTCGGCATCGAGCCGGGATGCATCCGAGATGTCGCTGATCAGCCGGTCGAGGCGCTTCACGTCATGCTGGATGATCGACAGGAGCCGCTTCTGCGAATCCTCGCTTCGGGCCAAGGGAAGGGTTTCCACGGCGCTGCGCAGGGATGTGAGCGGATTTTTCAGCTCATGGGCGACATCCGCCGCGAAACTCTCAATGGCGTCGATGCGGTTGTAAAGGGCCCGCGTCATGTCGCGCAGGGCACCGGAGAGGTGCCCGATCTCGTCGGAGCGCTTCGTGAAATCGGGGATTTCCTGCCGGGATTTCGTTCCCCAGCGCACCCTTTCGGCCGCCTCCGCGAGCCGTCGCACGGGACCCGCGATGGCATTGGCCAGGAGCAGGGACAGGACGATCATCACGAGGACCGCCACCAGGAAGACCTGGAGGAGGGCGAAGCGCTCGGAGGCGATGATCCCGTCGATGTCCCCTCCTTGCGTCGACAGGAGCAGGACCCCCTGGACGGCGCGGAAGCGCTGAATCGGAACCGCAACCGACACGATGGTGTCGCCGCGGGCGTTGATGCGCACCTCGGAGGATCTCTGGCCGCCGAAGGCCTGCTGCACCTCCGGAAGGGACTTGCCGTTGCTGGGACCGGGTTCTTCGAACGGGATGCGCTTTTTGCGGACAAAAAGGCCGCGAACCATGTTCCAGCTGCGCTCGATGAAGCTGGTGTCCTCTTCCGCGACCGGCGGCAATTCCTGCCGGAGAATGTCGCCACGGGAATAGAAATTGCGCGAATCGAGCAGGAGCGCGCCTTCGCGATCGAAAATCCGGGCGCGGGTCCGGGTCGGCGTCACCAGGCGGCGCAGGAGAGGCGCCACCCGTTCCGGGTTGATCGAGAATTCGAGGGGAGAATAGCTTTCCTCATTGAAGCGTTCGGTCTGGCCCGCCTGCATTTGCAACAGCTTGTCCGGATCGATGGTGATCGTGTCCGTTTCCACGGTTGCCGAACTGGCGATGGCGCCGGCGATGATCTCCCCTTGCGTCAGCAGGCTGAGAACCCGCGCCTCGATCAGCCCCTGCCGAAACTGATTGAGATACAGGAAGCCGATCAGAAGGGCGAAGAGCCCGCCGAGGTTGAGAACGACGATCCGCCGGGTCAGGCTCGAGGAGGTGCGCTGCCGCAGCCTGTGGGCGACGCCGCGCAGCCGCGCGAGAACGCCGCGCGGAGCGGGGGGATCGTCTGTCATGGCTTCGGCGTCGGTCGGGTCAGCCTTCATGCCTCTCTCAGGGCTATCGGGCGTCAGCCTTCCTTGAAGCGATAGCCGACGCCGTAGAGGGTCTCGATCATTTCGAAGTTGGGGTCAACCGACTTGAACTTCTTGCGCAGCCGCTTGATGTGGCTGTCGATCGTGCGGTCGTCCACATAGACCTGATCGTCGTAGGCCGCATCCATCAGGGCGTTGCGGCTTTTCACCACGCCGGGACGGGTGGCGAGCGCCTGGAGGATGAGGAATTCCGTCACCGTGAGGGTCACCGGCTCACCCTTCCAGGTGCAGGCGTGGCGCTCAGGATCCATCTTGAGCTGGCCACGCTCCAGCGCCTTGGCGTCCGCCTCGCGCGGAGCCGACTGGTCCCGGGGCGCGAAGCGGCGCAGGACCGCCTTCACGCGCTCGACCAGGAGCCTTTGCGAAAAGGGCTTCCGGATAAAGTCGTCGGCGCCCATCTTGAGGCCGAACAGCTCGTCGATCTCCTCGTCCTTCGAGGTCAGGAAGATCACGGGCAGGTCGGACTTCTGACGCAGGCGGCGCAGGAGTTCCATGCCGTCCATGCGCGGCATCTTGATATCGAAGATCGCCAGGTCCGGCGGGGCATGCTTCAGGCCATCCAGGGCGGAAGCGCCGTCGGTATAGGTCTGGATCCGGTACCCCTCCGCCTCCAGGGCGATGGAAACCGAGGTGAGGATGTTGCGATCGTCGTCAACAAGAGCGATCGTTGGCATGAACTCTTCCTTGCTAGAATCGACCGGCGTCAGTGCGTTGCGGGACAACGCCTGAGGCGACGAAACGTGCCGAACTGCGCCTTTCTGATGGCATAAGTAAGGTTTCCCCGGCAAAGTGCCAGTGGTCGGGCGCGGAATGAGGACTTTAAGCACCTCAGCTCAACCGGAGATGAACGGTCATAAGGAGAGCCGGGCGGCAAAAATGGAATGAAATGGAACGCCTCGGTTGACGAGGACGACGCATGGCCTAAACAATTCTCTCTGCCCAGGTTGGAGGAAACTTTATACCGCCTGGGATCTTTAAGAGCCGCCATCAGTAATGGCATCCAGGCCGCATCAGGCGGCTGGCGATCAGGAGAAGTCTTTCGTGGACACTATCGGCGTCTTCAACAGCGCACATGGCACGGAAGCCATCGGCTTCCGCAATCTGAAGCGGGTTTACTGGAATCTCGAGGCCCCAGCCCTCTACGAACAATCCTTGACCCGCGGCGAGACGAAGCTCGTCCAGGGTGGAGCGCTTCTGGCTGAAACCGGCGTCCATACGGGCCGCTCCCCGAAGGACAAGTTCGTGGTGCGCGATGCCGCCACCGAGGACAGCGTGTGGTGGGACAACAACGGCGCCATCACGCCCGAGCAGTTCGATACGCTCCTCAAGGATTTTCTGGCCCATGCGGAAGGCAAGGAGCTGTTCGCGCAGGACCTCTATGGCGGCGCCGATCCGAACTACCGGGTCCGGGCGCGGGTTTTCACGGAATTCGCCTGGCACTCCCTGTTCATCCGCAATCTCCTGATCCGTCCGGAGCGGGGCGAGCTCAAGAGCTACGCGCCGGATCTCACGATCATCGACTTGCCCTCCTTCAAGGCCGATCCCGCCCGCCACGGCTGCCGGACGGAAACGGTGATCGCCTGCGACTTCACCCGTAAGATCGTCCTGATCGGCGGCACGTCGTATGCGGGCGAGATGAAGAAGTCCGTGTTCACCTATCTCAACTACGCGCTGCCCGCTGAGAACGTGATGCCGATGCATTGCTCGGCGAATGTGGGGCATTCCAGCGATGTGGCCGTCTTCTTCGGGCTGTCCGGCACCGGCAAGACGACCCTGTCCGCCGATCCCAACCGCATCCTGCTCGGCGATGACGAGCATGGGTGGGGGCCGAACGGCGTGTTCAACTTCGAGGGCGGCTGCTACGCCAAGACCATCCGCCTGTCCCGTGAGGCGGAGCCGGAGATCTTCGCCACCACCGAGCGCTTCGGCACGGTGCTGGAAAACGTCATCATCGACCCGATCAGCCGTATTCCGGATTTCGACGACGCGTCGAAGACGGAGAACACCCGCTGCGCCTATCCGCTCGACTTCATTCCCAATGCGAGCGCGACGGGCCGGGCCGGGATCCCGAAGAACATCGTCATGCTCACCTGCGATGCCTTCGGTGTGCTGCCGCCCATCGCGAAGCTGACGCCGGCCGAGGCCATGTATCACTTCCTTTCCGGCTATACGGCGAAGGTGGCCGGCACCGAGAAAGGTGTGAAGGATCCGGAGGCCACCTTCTCCACGTGCTTTGGTGCGCCCTTCATGCCGCGCCATCCGTCGGTCTATGGCAACCTGCTGCGTGACCTCATCGCCAAGCACCATGTGGATTGCTGGCTCGTGAACACGGGCTGGACCGGCGGCAAGTACGGCACCGGTCGGCGCATGCCGATCCGGGTCACGCGCCGCCTGCTGACGGCGGCGCTCGACGGTTCCCTGTCCCGCGCCGATTTCCGCCGCGATCCGTATTTCGGCTTTGCGGTGCCGACCTCGGTGCCGGGCGTCGAGCCTCATATCCTTTATCCGGTCAAGACCTGGGCCGACAAAGCGGCCTTCGCCCAGACCGCCAAGCGCCTCGTCGACATGTTCAACGAGAACTTCAAGCGCTTCGAGGACCATGTGGATGCCGATGTAAGGGCAGCGGCGCCGCAGATGTCGATCGCCGCTTAAGTCATGAGGCGGATCATTCTATAAACGGACGGCGGCTTCCAAGCCGCCGTTTTTTGTTGAGATGCACGGATGGATGTTCTGGTTATCGGGGCTGGTGTCGTCGGTCTCGCGATTGCTCGCGCGCTTGCCCTGCGAGGTCACGGCGTGATCGTCGCCGAGGCGACGGGCGGGATCGGGAACGGCGTTTCCTCCCGGAACAGCGAAGTGATCCATGGCGGCATGTATTATCCGGCGGGCTCCCTGCGCGCCCGCCACTGCGTCGCCGGACGCCGGATGCTCTATGCATTCTGCGAGAGCCATGGGGTTCCGTATGCGAAATGCGGCAAGCTCATCGTGGCGACGAACGATCTCGAGCAGGCGAAGATCGAGGGCATCTACGAGCAGGGCATCGCCAATGGGGTCGACGGTCTATCATTCCTGACCGGAGCCGACGCGATGGCTCTCGAACCCAATTTATCCTGCACCGGCGCGGTGCTGTCCCGCGAGACCGGGATCATCGACAGCCATGCCTTCATGCTCGCGCTTCAGGGCGATCTGGAGGATGCCGGCGGCATGGTTGCCTTCCATGCGCCCGTGAAGCGCATCGCGCGGGCCTCCGGCGGATGGTCGGTGCAGACGGGCGGCGACGAGCCCGCCCTTCTTCCGGTCGATGCGGTGATCAATGCGGCCTCCCTTCACGCTCAGGCCATCGCCTACGCGACCGAGGGCTATTCGGAGAGCCGGGTGCCGCCGCTCGTTCTTGCGAAAGGCAATTACTTCGGCTGCCTCGGCAAGCCGGCTTTCCGGCATCTCATCTATCCCGCTCCGGTCGATGGGGGGCTCGGCACCCATGTGACGCTCGATCTTGCCGGACGCATGCGGTTCGGCCCCGATGTGGAGTGGATCGAGCGGGAGGATTATGAGGTCGATCCGCGCCGGGCCGAGAGCTTTTATGCCTCCATCCGTCGCTACTGGCCCGGCCTTGCCGATGGAGCGCTGGTGCCGGACTATGCGGGCGTGCGTCCCAAGCTGACCGGTCCGGGCCAAAAGCCGGCTGATTTCATCATCGATGGGCCGCAGGAGCACGGTCTGCCGGGTCTCGTGCATCTTTTCGGTATCGAAAGCCCCGGTCTGACATCGAGCCTGTCGATCGCCGACGACGTGGCGGCGCGGTTGAGCAATTGACCTCCTCCGTCATTCCGGGGCGCCGCAGGCGAGCCCGGAACCCATACACGCTGAGGGTGACGAAAGAGAACGCGACGGATGCCATGGCTCCTGATCCGGGAGCGTGAGCGGCTCTGGGTTCCGGGCTCTCGCGTTCGCTCGCCCCGGAATGACGGTGGCGCGGCTCTCCCTAATGCCGGAAGAACAGCAGCGTCACGATGATGAATGTCGGGATGAGGATCAGTCCCGACCAGACCAGATAACCGAAGAAGCTCGGCATCCCGACGCCCTTGTCGCGGGCAATGGCATAGACCATGAAGTTCGGCGCATTGCCGATATAGGAGTTGGCGCCCATGAACACGGCGCCTGCCGAAACGGCAGCGAGGGTCTGCGCGCCCGCGGTCATGAGATGCTGCGGGTCGCCTCCCGCGAGCTCGAAGAAGACCAGGTAGGTCGGAGCGTTGTCGAGGAAGGACGAGAGGCCCCCGGTCAGCCAGAAATACGCGGCATTGTTGGGACTCCCGTCCGGGTTCGACACCAGCGCCACCAGCGGTGCGAAGGGGCCGTCCGAGCCTGCCTTGAGCATGGCGAGCACGGGGATGATCGCCACGAAGATTCCGGCAAAGAGCTTGGCGACTTCCTTGATCGGGCCCCAAGAGAAACCGTTCTCCTCCCGGTTAGCCTTTGGCGTGAGGGCAAGAGAGACGAACGTGACCGCGATCATCACGAGGTCCCGCGCCGCATTGGCGGTTTCGATCTCCGTCCCCAGAATGCTGAAGCGACCGAGGTCGAAGGTGGCACTGAACAGAATGGCCGCGATGATCACGAGGATCAGGACGAAGTTGATTCCGCCCGTCACGCGAACGGGTTGATCCGGCGTGGGATCAGGGCGAATGCGGCCTTCCTTTCGGTAGAGATACGCGTCGAAGATAAAGAAGACGACGAGCAGCAGCAGGCTGGCGAACAGGGTCTCCGGAAAGAGATGGGTCGTCGTCCAGAAGAAATCGACGCCACGAAGGAAGCCGAGGAAGAGCGGCGGATCGCCGAGCGGCGTCAGGGAGCCGCCGATATTCGACACGAGAAAGATGAAGAACACCACCACGTGGGCGTTGTGGACCCGGTCGTCGTTCGCTCGGAGAACCGGGCGGATCATCACCATGGAAGCGCCTGTCGTACCGATGAAGCTCGCCAGCACGGTTCCAATGGCGAGGAGCGCCGTGTTCGTCACCGGGGCCCCATGGATGTTGCCCCGGATGAGAATGCCGCCCGCCACGGTGAAAAGGGCGAGCAGGAGAAGGATGAAGGGGATGTATTCGAGAAGCGCCGTATGGGCCAGGGCCTGGAGCGCTGTGCCGGGACCGATCAGGAGCGCCATCGGCCCGAGCACGAGCAGGCTCCACAGAGCGGCGATCTTGCCCTGGTGGTGTTCCCAGGTGTGCGCAGCCAGCAAGGGAAACAGGGCGATCGATAAAAGAATGCCCCCGAAGGGAAGCGCCCAGAGAAGGCTTAAGCTTCGTCCGTCGAGTTCCGCCGCGAAGGCGGCGTTCGGCGAAAGGATCAATCCGGTCAAGAGCGCCGGGCCCAAGGCACGAAGCATGCAAATCCCCCTTGTCGCCAGTTTGGCTGGCGTTTTCATGATGGCGCAAGATTTAGGGGATTGCGGGTGACCGGGCAACGCCTCAGTGTTAACCGGCTATTCACCTTAAGTGAGAGACCATACAACAAGGTTTCACGAAGAGTGCCGCAGCACCTGGGGACTTGAGACGCTTATGTGCCGCTTCCTTGCCTATCGGGGAGAGCCGATCTTCCTGACCGATCTCGTCTGCGCGCCGGCGCATTCCCTGGTTCATCAGTCGCTTCATGCGGTTGAAGCCAAGACCGAGACCAATGGCGACGGGTTCGGGATCGGCTGGTATGGCGAGCGCCCCGAGCCTGGATTGTACCGGGAAGTCAGGCCTGCTTGGTCCGACGAGAATCTGAGAAGCCTTTGCGATCAGGTGCGTTCTGGATTGTTCTTCGCCCATGTGCGGGCCTCCACCGGAACTTCCACCACCCGCGCCAATTGCCATCCCTTCGCTCACGGGCGCTATCTCTTCATGCACAATGGTCAGATCGGCGGTTATGGGCGGATCAAGCGTCGCCTCGAGGCGCTGATCCCCGACGAGTTGTACGACAAGCGGCTCGGCACCACGGATTCGGAGGCCATCTTTTTGCTTGCCCTGGCCCATGGATTGACCGACGAGCCGGTCTCGGCCATGGCGCGAACCTTGAAGCGGGTGCGGGGCCTGATGGAGGAGGCGGGGATCACGGAGCCGTTGAAATTCACCGCGGCCGTGACCGACGGCGAAAGCCTCTGGGCCTATCGCTGGTCGTGCGACGGCCAGCCGCCCACGCTCTATTTCCGCGAAAGCGCCGGCAATCTGCTGGTGGTGTCGGAACCCATCGACGACAAGGCCATGGGGTGGCGCGAAGTGCCCAAGGGCTGCAGCCTCGTGGCCCGGAGCGGCCGCGAGGTCGCAGTCCAATGTCTCAACGAGGCGATGGGCCGCCTGGCGGCCTGATCTCTTCGCGTGGCATTCCTCACGCGGCGTCGCGGGTCAGATCCGATGCGATGAGGGGCAGAAGAGCGCCGCGAAGGGCCTCCATCTGGAGTTCGGTCTCGGAGTGAGAGCTGATGGCTTCCGATCCGGCCGACATTTTCAGGCGCGCGATCTCGGCGGTCAGGCGGGCGTTCTCCGCCATCAGCTCCGCGAGCTTGTCCTCCATCTGGCGGGCCCGGGCCAACGCCGCGTCGCGCTCGGCTTCACGTAGGCTCACACGGTCACGCCAAAGGCGGGTCGCAATAGTCTCGGATTCGTCGCTCATCGGATACTCCACGCACACATTGCAGACGGTCCAGGCCCGAAATCTCGTCCACAAACACGCTGCGGGGCGACATTGCGCATGGGATTCTTAAGGCATCGTTGCCGGCCGGGCCGCCCAGCCCTATCCGTCCAGTTCCGGATAGTGACGGAAGATCCCCTCCTGGTTGAAGGGAATGCGTCGCTCGCTGTTCAGATAGGCGCGAATTCGCGGCCGGACGGCGACGGCCTTATGCAAGGCTGCGACCCGTGGAAACCGACCGAGCGCGCGCTTCATTGCCTGAGGAAAGGCATAGGACAATCCCTCGACGACCTGAAAAAGGGACAGGTCCGCGTAGGTCACAGTCGCGCCCACCAGATGGGCATCGCCGGCCGGATTACGGGCGAGGACCGTCTCGAACCAGCCCAGGAATTTCGGAATCCGCTCCTTGCGAAAGTCCTCGGCACGCCGCAGCGCCTCGTTCTTCTGGTCCTCATAATACAGGCTGACGGCGATGGGATGATGCGTGTCGTGCGCCTCCGCCACGAGATCCGCGATGGTAAGCTGGATCTGCTGCGTCCAGAGGCCTCCTGTGGGATCTTTGGGAGCCAGTCCCAGACGGGCTCCGAGATAAAGCAGGATCGCCGCCGTCTGGCCGATCACGAGGTCTCCATCCTTCAGGAAGGGAGGCGCGAAAGACGGATGCGTCGTGTTTTCCATCATCCGCATCATCGCCGACATGCCACCCTCGTGGCGGGCGACGTCCACGTAATCCGCTCCAGCGTCCTCAAGCGCCAGCCGCACGAACTCGCCGCGCCCCTGAATTCCAGGCCAGTAATAGAGTTCATACGGCATCGGGCATGCTCCTGTCGAAGTCCGCTCGTCCGCATAACCTAGGGAGCCACTCGCCTCTGGCCAGATCCTCCTAGGACCGGTCCAGAGGCTTGAGATCTTCCTGAAGGGATTTGATGACCTCGGTCATTGTCTCGAAGAAGGCCTGACGGTCCGGGACCGAGAGGGACCGGAGCGCGATGTCGTTGACGGACTGAGCCGCTTCTGTTGCCGGGCCCTGAAGAGCCCGGGCTTTCCGCGTGAGGTGAATGCATTGTGAGCGACCGTCGACCGGGTGCGGCTTGCGCAGCACCAGACCATCGCGTTCCATGCGGTTGAGCGTATTGGCGATCGTCGCCTGCTCGACATCGAGGCGCTCGACAAGTTGCTTTTGCGTCAAGCCTTCCTCGGCCCACAGCTGCAGGAGAAGAGGAAACTGACCGGTGGTGAGGCCAAGCGGCTGAATCCGCTGTGTCAGCGCCTCGGCAAACAGGCGCGCCATGTGGTTGACCACGTATCCGGCCGATGTGTCTTTGTCGAAGGTCATCGTGTCTCCTGATCAGGAGGTCGATTGTGGGGTTGCATAGCACGCTATACAAGTATATATAGCATGCTATATGAAAGGAGATGCTCTCATGAGACCCCTCGACGCCATCGTACCGACCCTTCTGCTCGCCACCTCCCTCGCCAACGCCGCTTGGGCGCAGGATTCCATGCCTGAAGACTCCCATATCAGTTTCGCCGAGCAGCTCCGGCTTGCCCCGGAAGGATCGGTCGTTCTTCTCAACACCTTCGCCGTTCCGACCGAACAGGCAGAGGCCTTTCGCCAGGGATGGGCAAAAGTCGCCGAAATTCTCCGTCGCCAGCCGGGATTTGTCTCGACGATGCTGCACAAGCCCATCGGTGGGTCGCGTCTTTGGGTAAATCAGGCTGTCTGGGAAAGCGCGGCCTCGCTCGCCGCCGCCCTTGCGACAGCTGAATTCAAGTCCGTGGCCGCTCAAATGAGTCACGTCGGCTTCCGGCGGATCTATCAGATCGACACGAAACTCGATCCAGTACGGTGACAGGGAGCCGCCTCATGTCCTTGAAAAGCACCAGCGCTCGCTATGGAGCGGTCGCCCTCGGCCTTCATTGGGCTTGCGCAGCCTTGATCCTCACGATGATCCCTCTTGGGTTCATGATGCAGTCCGCGACGGAAGGCCTGCGGGTCGGACTCTATAGGACGCACATCCTTGTCGGAATGCTGATCGGATTGCTGACCATGGCCCGGCTCGTCTGGTGGATCGCGGTCGACAGACAACCGGAACCCATCGGTGTAGCGACGATGCAGCATCGCCTCGCCCAAGGTGTCCACATTGCCTTCTATATCCTGATTGCGCTCCTCACGATCAGCGGAATCCGCATGACGGTCGCCAGCGGCCTTGGGATCATGCTGGTCACGGGCGACACCATGCTGTTTCCGGTGCGTCTCGATATCCTGCCGCCCCGCGTCGCGCACGGCGTGATGGTCCGAATCCTGATCGCTCTCCTTGCGGCTCACATCATGGGGGCTCTTTATCATCACTATATGCGGCGGGACGGAACCTTGGATCGTATGCTGCCTCGACTCGACCGATAGATGGCTCCCGGTTTTCTCCGTAACAGGCGGACCATAATTCCTGACAGGCGCAAAGCCATTTTATCACGAGGATACGAGGTCGAACGTGCCGACCTTGGCTTCCCGCACTGTCATGCCTTCGCATTGACGGTCCAGATCGTCGTAAACGGTTGCGGCAGACTGCTTGAACTTGATGAACGCATCGCGTGTCGTCCAGCGATCAATGGTCAGATACCGGTCCGGGATCAATTCGTCCCGTACCAGCTCCGTGCCGACATAGCCGGCTGCCTCCCGGAACAGGAGGGCCCAATCGCCATCGGGCCCATAAGCCTTCTCAAAGGTTGCACGATGAGAATTCGAAACGACAAACTCCCAGATGATGACGTGCATTCCGACGCGTCTCCTTCGTCGCCGTTTTCCTGCGAAAAGACAGGGAGGCACCTTAAAGAACGAAGCACAAAAAGTCAGGGCGCCCCGAAGGGCGCCCTGAGGGCATGAATATCGATCAGGTTGATCGTCAGATCACGAAGAAATCCTTATAGGTCATCTTCAGGCCCTGCGACAGCGTTGCAACAACATAGGCCTTGTGAGACCCGATGCCATCGTCGTCGTAATAAAGGACGCCCTTCTTGTTGTCGTAGATAAGACGATCATCCTTGTCGTGCGCCTTGGTTCCAACATGGAACATCTTGCTGGATAGCTGGGCCGGCTTATTGATCGTGCCTTTCGAGCCGACCTTGAAGTACTTGTTTTCCAGGTAAATGGAGTCGTCCTTCACACTGAAATCGACGATTTTGTCGGTATTGCGTGCCGTCTTCGGATTGGTATCGAACACGAAGATATCCCGGCCGGTGCCGCCGGTGAGGCGATCAGCACCGAGCCCGCCATGGAGCCGGTCATTCCCGCCATATCCGTTCAGGACGTCGTTGCCGGCGCCGCCATAAATAATATTGGGGCCGTCATTGCCGTTGAGGATATTGTTGCCGGCATTGCCTGTCAGAGTGATCGCGGCACTGCCGGATCCCGTGATGTTTTCGATGCCGACCAACTTGTTGAGGTCGTAGTTGATCGTAACGACCACCGTGTCCACGTCGCCGCTTCCACTGTCGTGTACGAAGTCGCTAGCGTTGTCGACATAGTAGGTGTCGTTACCGGCGCCGCCATCCATATCGTCGGCTCCGCCGCCGCCATTCATGACATCGTCGCCGCCGCCGCCGACCAGCGTGTTGTTGTTGCCGTTGCCGACGAGATTGTTGCTCAGGCCGTTCCCGGTCAGAGTGATCGCGTCCGGGCCGGTCGCAATCATGTTTTCCACATAGGCTTCGAGGACATGGGAAACAGAGGTGTTGATCGTATCGACGCCTCCATCCGCAGCACTGCTTTCCTGAACCGCGTCGCCGGCTTGGCTGACGACGAAGGTGTCGCTGCCCGCTCCACCAATCATCACGTCATTGTCTGTGCCGCCATCGAGGTAATCGTTGCCGGCTCCGCCGTCGAGCCTGTTGGTTCCGGCAGCACCGACTAGATGATCACCGAAGGCCGAACCGTTGATGTTCTCGAAGTTCTTATAGGTATCGCTGGCCGCATCGCCCGCCGACCCGCTCTGGCCCTCGGCCTCGTTGGCGAGATTGACGGCAACGCCGGCGGATGCGCCCTTGAAGGTAAGGGTATCGATACCCTCTCCGCCATCAAGCGAGTCGCCCGTATACTCAGATGGAGCATAAATGTCGTTGTGGCTGGTGCCGTTCACAGTCACCTTGCCCGTGCGGGCGTCAACGATAGTCGAGGAGATGATGCTTGGCGCAATGCCGTCCGTGATTGCCGGGTCATGCCATGATATGGAGAGACGCCCGTCTGCCATTTCGGAGATGACGGGAGTCGTTTGAGAGCCGTGGCTGTCGATCGTCGCACGATTATTCACCTTCATCGGATTGCCGGCTGCGCCGTCCGCGCCAATGACGCGAACGAAGACGTCGCCGTCATCCGTCCCGTCTTTGGCGATATAGGCAACTGCAAACCCACCGTCCTTTAAGGCGGTGACACTGGCGCAGTCGAAGTCGGAGTTCGGCTTCGCGCCCGCGACGGTGACGACGATGTCCTGGTTGTCCTGATCCTTGAGCGGATTGCCCGATGAATCATAAAGGTGAGCTTCAATTCCCGCAGCGCCTTTCTCGGTGATGATGGCGAACGTCCCGTTCGGCTGCCCGGTTTCAGGATCATTCAGGGCTACGACATCCGCGGAGGTCGCGCCGGTAATAGCTGTGGGCTTCACGGTGCTGGCGCCGTCATTGACGATCGCAAGCGACACAGCGGTGCCATTCTTCCAGGTCACAACATGCTTTGTGTTGCCGAGCCAGGCTACATCCGGGTTGCCGACCGAGGATCCTTCGGCAATGTCGACAGCGGTACCAAATTGGACGAGACGGATTGACGTCTTACCGGCAACCTTCTCGACATACGCCGTCGCCCAGGCATTCTGAGAGCCATCGGCGCTGATCTCGGCATCGTCGTAGACTGCGGTATCCGTCAGCGTGACTGCGTTGCTGTCGTCGCTGCCGTCGAATGTAAACTTTTGCGACTTTATGGTTCTCCCGGTGACCGGATTTTTCTCCGACCATTGAATCACAAAGCCGCCATCGGGATCATAAGAGTAAACATCGGAAAATTCCTGGTCGAGGGTCGACGCCTCGACGAAACGAATATCACCGTCCGCCGTCCCCTCGCCGTCATAAAGCTGGTAAGCGATCTGCTTGTTCTGACGCCAGGTCACCACATAGCCACCCGTGGCGAGCATCGTGACGCTGTCGCGTCCGACAGTGGTATCAGTGTCGATGGTATTCTCAGTGCCCCAAATTTTGAAAGTCATCTCTAGGATCTCCGGGAGGTCGAATGAAGGGAAAAGCGAGTGACTTGGTGCACTCGGCATGGGCGTGAAGAGCGGCAATGTCCAAGTGGCCGATATTCAAAATGATGCTAAGTATTCCTTTTGGAAACACGAAGGATTTTGCATCGCTTCACAAGCAACAGAAGCTACGGAACCATCAGTCAAATCTGGATAGGCTATAAAGTCGGCCCTAAAGGCTCACAACTCTCTGTTCAGGGAGGTAGGGTGACTGCGGCACATTACGTAGCGGCAGATACGTGACTGCCTTTTCTCGGATTTTTCGTGCTATAGAACGAAAATAACCGCAGCGTCTGCTTTCAGCGCCTGACAAAGCGCAAGACGCCATGTGCGCCAGGACACGGTTGCGCCGATGTCTTGCGGCGAGCGGGACGGCCGAACTTGGTCCCGTGCGTCTTCGCGCTCAAGATCAGGCGGATAATATCGAACGGCGCAAGTTCACATTCCTGCCGTTGGGTCAACGATGGTGACGCGCGTCCCTCAATGAGCCTCGTCCCAGTTCTGCGCGGCACGGGCTTCGACGGCGAGGGGAACCTTCAAGGTCACCGCCGGGAAGGGGGCCTCCGTCATGACCCGGGAGATCACCGGCAAGGTTGCGTCGATCTCGTCATCGGGGGCTTCGAACACCAGTTCGTCGTGGACCTGCAGCAGCATGCGCGCGGACAGGCGCTCGGCCTTGAGCGCATCCTCCATGCGGATCATGGCGCGGCGGATGATGTCGGCGGCGGTTCCCTGAATGGGCGCGTTGATCGCCTGCCGCTCCACGGCCGCGCGCTCGGAGGGGTTGCCGGACTTGATCTGCGGGTAATGGCAGACCCGTCCGAACAATGTCGTCACATAACCCTTCTCGCGGGTCGTTTTCTTGATGTCGTCCATATAGGCCCGGATGCCCGGGAAACGCTCGAAGTACTGCTTGATGAAGGCTGCCGCGTCCGCATTGGGGATGCCGAGGCGCACGGCGAGGCCGAAGGCGGAGATGCCGTAGATGATGCCGAAATTGATGGTCTTCGCCTGCCGGCGCAGATCCGACGTCATCTGGTCGAGGGGCACACCGAACATCGCCGAAGCCGTGGCGGCATGGATGTCCTGTCCCTTGGCGAAGGCTTCCTGCAACTGCGGGATGTCGGCCATGTGCGCCAGGATGCGCAGTTCGATCTGGCTGTAATCCGCCGAGATGATCTTGGAGCCTTCCGGCGCCACGAAAGCCTTGCGGATCTTGCGTCCCGCCTCCGTGCGGATTGGAATGTTCTGAAGGTTCGGTTCCGAGGACGACAGGCGCCCCGTCGTGGTCGAGGCGAGCGAGAAGGAGGTGTGCACCCGTTTGGTCTCGGGGTGCATATGCTCCTGCAGCGTATCCGTATAGGTGGATTTCAGCTTGGCGAGCTGACGCCATTCGAGGATCTTCTCGGGCAGCACGTGGCCCGCCTGGGCCAGTTCATCGAGCAGGGTCGCCGGGGTCGCCCATTGTCCCGAGGGCGTCTTCTTTGCGCCCGGCAATCCCATCTTGCCGAACAGGATGTCGCCGATCTGCTTTGGAGAGCCCAACGCGAATTTCTCACCGGCGATCTCGTGAATCTCGTCTTCGAGACGGGCGAGGCTCTGGGCGAAGTCGCCCGACAGGCGGCTGAGAATCTGCCGGTCCACCGCAATCCCGCGCATCTCCATGCGGGCAATCACGTCGACCAGGGGGCGCTCCAGGGTCTCGTAGACGGTGGACCGATGCTCCGCTGCGAGACGCGGCTTCAGCATCTGCCACAGGCGCAGGGTCACATCGGCGTCTTCCGCCGCATAGGCCGTGGCCTTGTCGATTTCCACCCGGTCGAAGCTCACCTTGTTGCGGCCCGTGCCGGCCACATCCGTGAAGCTGATGGGCGAATGGCCGAGATGGCGGCGTGAAAGCTCGTCCATGCCATGCGGGCCCTTGCCCGCGTCGAGCACGTAGGAGATCAGCATCGTATCGTCGAACGGTCGCAGATCGATGCCGTAGCGTTTGAACACCACCCAGTCGTATTTCAGGTTCTGGCCGATCTTGAGAACGGACGGATCCTCCAGCACGGGCTTGATGGCTGCGATCGCATCGTTGAGGGGAATCTGACCTGGGACGAGGCCGCCGCCGAAAAGGTCGGAATCGTTCCGGTGCTGCAGCGGCACATAGGCTGCCTTACCCGGCTCGAGCGCGAGCGAGAAACCCACGAGGTCCGCGAGATTGGCATCGAGCGCGCTCGTTTCCGTGTCGACGGCCAGAAAACCCTGGCTCTGTGCCTGCTCCATCCATTCCTTCAGTCGGTCGAGGCTCGTGACGGTCTCATAAGCATTGACGTCGATTGCCTGCGAGGAAGCCTCCGTCGCGCGCCTGCCGGCGAGCTGTGACGGAGTGCCAAGCCCGTCGACGGGTTTGCGCAGAGCGCTCGTTTCGGGAAGATCCAGCCCGGCAAAGGGATCGACGTCGCCAGACCCACCGCCTGCAAAGGGCACCTCGTTCTGTCCCGCCACGGGGCCGCCGCTGCGCTGCCAGGTGATTGCTTCGCCGCCCGGCATCAGGCGAGGGTCGGGCTCGATCTGCGTGGGGTCCACATCGTAGAGTTCGGCGACCCGGCGGGTCAGGGTGCTGAACTCCATGGCCTTCAGAAAGCCGATCAGTGCCTTCGGATCGGGCTCCGGCAACCGTAGCGCATCAAGCGCCACCGGAAGCGGGGCTTCGCAATCCAGCATCACCAGCTTCTTGGAGAGGCGTGCCGCCTCGGCATTGTTGATCAGGGTCTCGCGCCGCTTGGGCTGCTTGATCTCCTGGGCGCGCTCCAGAAGCGTTTCGAGGTCGCCGTATTCCTTGATGAGCTGCGCGGCCGTCTTGAGGCCGATGCCCGGGACGCCCGGCACATTGTCCGAGGTGTCTCCCATGAGCGCCAGCACGTCGCCGATCTTCTCGGGCGGAATGCCTTCCCACTTCTCGGTGACGGCGGCAACGTCGAGATTTCGCTCGGGGCGATAACCCGGCTTGCCCTTCTGGCCCGATTCGAAGTCATAAAACAGCACGAGCGGGTCGACGAGCTGCATCAGGTCCTTGTCGGAAGAGACGATCAGCACGTTGGCGCCCCGGGCCTTGGCCTCCTGGGTGTAGGTAGCGATCAGATCGTCCGCTTCGTATCTCGCCTGCTCGATGGGCTCGAGGCCGAAGGCCCGGATGGCCTCGCGCATGAGAGGCATCTGCACCTTCAGATCCTCGGGTGCATCCGGTCGATGGCCTTTGTAATCCTCGTAGAGTTCCTTCCGGAAGGACCCTTCCGATTTGTCGAGTACGATGGCCAGGTGCGTCGGCATGAACCCGGCCGCCCCGTCGCGCACGAATTGGAGAAGCTTCGAGACGAAAAGACGAACCGCCCCCGTTGGCATCCCGTCCGAGATGCGACTGTTGTACTTCGAGTCCTGGTTCATGGACTGGAAGTAGGCCCGGAAGATGAAGGACGAGCCGTCGACGAGAAACACGTGATCGCCGGCGGTAACGGGACGGGAGGAAGCCATTGGGTCTCGAAGGTGAAGGTCTCTTGTGAGAGAGAAATAAGGGCTTTGCGACCCGAAAGCTACGGCTCCGTCACTCGAGCGGCGTTTTCTTGCACCTTCCGGTGAACGGGTGGCCGGAGGGGCCACCCGAGCAGGATCAGGCCCCCAGCGCGGCAATGAGGTCCTGGGTCGATCGTACCCGTGCCACGCGCGGTAGGGTATTGCGCACGGCAAACTCATGCAGGTCGGGCCCGATGCTGCTCGATGCGTCATGAGCGACGAGCGTCCCATAGTTGAGCTGCCAGGCGTCCCGCGCCGTCGATTCGACTCCGAAATTCGTCATCAGGCCACCGATGATGACGGTCTCAACGCCCCGTCGGCGGAGCTGAAGATCGAGCTCGGTGCCGAAGAACGCGCTCCACTGTCGCTTCGTCACGACGATATCCGGTCGGAGCGCCGAGATCTCCGGCGGAAAGGTGCTCCAGTCTTCAGGCAATCCTCCGTCTGGAAGGATCATCGGGACGTCGGTCATGCCCCGAGGTCGATCGGCATAGCCTTCGGAGAACGTCACGCGCACCAGAGCCAGGACGCCGCCCGCCCGAGCCAGGCTTGTGGCAAGGGAGGCGGCGTTGGCGATGACCTGCTCCCGGGAATGAGGCGTCAAGGGCTGGGCGAGGGTGCCGTTTTGCACGTCGATGAGAATCAGGGCCGTGCTGTGGGGATCGAGCTTCAGCATGAGAGAGCTTTCCGGTATCGAAGGAGGAGAGAGCCTATCCCGGGCAGTTAAACATGAGGATAGGCTCATGTATTGGATATATGAGGATGTCCTCACAAAAAGCAAGCGAGAAGGTGGATCCAGGGGTGCGGGCGCCCCAGCGTCGCCGCGGCCGGGAACGGGTGGCCGCGCTTTTGAAGGCGGGCGAGGAGGTCTTCGCGGAAAAAGGCTTCGACGCCGCCACCATGACCGAAATCGCCGCCCGGGCCGGAGCCTCCATCGGCTCGCTCTATCAATTCTTTCCAACGAAGGAGCTGCTTGCCGATTCGCTTCAGAGTGCGAACGGGGAGGCGTTGTCCCAGATGCTGGGCGCCTTGGGGGACGTGGTGCGGGGTTTGAGCCCCGCGGAACTGGTTGACCGCCTGTTCCAGGACCTTGCCGGTTTTCTCGTGGCTCATCCGTCCTTCGTGGTCCTGTCCGACCGGCCTGCCGGCGACAAGGCTCAGAAAGCGGAGCGCCGGCAACGCATGCGCGGCCAGATTGCGACACTCCTCATGGCGATGGACCCACCTTTGCCATCCGGACGTGCTCAACGGTTGGCGGTGATCGTGCTTCACCTGATGCGGGTTTCGGTCGCCATCAGCGGCGAGGCCGAGCTTCCGGTTCGCGACGATGTCCTGCGCGATCTACGGGCGATGCTGGTTCGTCAGATCGAAGACGGGGCGTGATGGATTCTAGGCGGCCCTGAGCCGGGCGAGGTCCTGATCGAGTTCGCGCAGGGCCTGCATGACGACCCCCTCGGTCAGAAGATCCATGGAGGATTCGACCACCTGGATGGTCGTCAGGGAACGGAGGGCCGGAATGGTCTGATGTTCCAAAGCCGCTTCGAAGGAGGGGCTCAGGAGATCCATGGCACGCGTGCCGGGACCGCAAATCACGATATGATCCGGCTCGAGGGTCTGGATCAGGATGCTGGCGGCATCGCCCAAAACCTCACCCGCTTCCCGGAACAGGTGGAGCAAGGCCGTATCGCCCGCGCGGGCCTGGGCCACGAGGGCGCCCATGGCGTCCTCGGATGGGATCAGAATCGTCGGTGCCGGACGGTGGTCGATGAGCTGGGCATCGCGGTGGAGCGCATAATCGGCCAGGAAGGCCTCGATGCAGCCGCGCCCGCCGCAACGGCATTGGGGCCCGCTGCGCCGCAGGCGCACATGGCCGAACTCGCTGCCGCCCGATCGCGCTCCACGGTAAAGCTCGCCTTGAACGAGAAATCCGAGGCCGACACCGTCTCCGATCATCAGGCAGGCCGTCCGGCCGACGCGCAAGGCCGGATCGCGCTGGGCAATGGCGAAGGCCATCGCGCTTGCGTCGTTTTCGATCAGTACGGGCTTCCCGAGCCGCTGCCCCAGCCCTTCGGCAAGGGGCAGGTCACGGGTGCCGAGAACCGGGCTCCACGCGACAATCCCTTCTTTCGTATCCACATAGCCCTGGCAGGCGAGACCAACGGCTTTGACGTCCGGTGCGCCGGAATCTCTCGCGAAGGCCGTGATGGTTTCCGACAGCACGTCCATCAGCGCATCGGCCTCAAGATTGCGCAGGGGCCGCTCCACATGGCGGCTCGCCCGGTTGCGCCCGGCACTGTCCACGAGGCGAAGCTCGATCCGGTTGAACCCGGTCCATACCCCGATCACGAAACCCAGGCTGTCGGCAAAGAACAGGCGCACCTTCGGGCGCCCGCGGATCAGGCCGGAAAGGGCCTCGCTGCCTTCCTCGGTCACCAGGACGCCTTCATCCAGCAGGCTTGCCGTCAGTTCGGAAACGCTGGCCGGGCTCATGCCCAGATGATGGCCGATTTCGACCCGGGCAAGCGGTCCTTCCCGGCGCAGCGTATCGAGCAGGCGGCGGCGGGCGACTTCGCGGGGACTGAGGGAGCTACCGGACATGCAATCATATTTGTTCGTTTGTCGAATAAAACAATTCAAAAAGAGCACCCGTTCGACCAAATGATAAGCTCTTTCCCGCTTGAAAGCCTCCCTGGTCAGGATATTTATTTCCCTGCTCGAACAATACACGTGGCGAGCATGCGCGTGGAAGGCCGCCTCCAGAGACCGGAGGGGCGCCCCGCCATGACAATGAGGGCGTTGCGGGGACCGCTGCCCCAGGAGGGAATTTCATGTTGTCCAAGAAGCATCTACTCGTCAGCCTTGCGGCTCTCGCGCTATCGGCGAATGCCGCCTTCGCCCAGGGCAAAGGCCCGGTGGTCGGCGTAAGCTGGTCGAACTTCCAGGAAGAGCGCTGGAAGACCGACGAAGCCGCGATCAAGGCGGCGGTTGAAAAAGCCGGCGGCACCTATGTGTCCGCCGATGCGCAGTCGTCACCCGCCAAGCAGCTGACGGATATTGAAAGCCTGATCGCTCGCGGCGCAAAGGCGCTGATCGTCCTGGCGCAGGATTCAGACGCCATCCGCCCGGCCGTCGAGAAAGCGGTTGCCGAGGGAATTCCGGTGGTCGGCTACGACCGCCTCATCGAGATTCCCCAAGCCTTCTACCTGACCTTCGACAATGTCGAGGTCGGTCGCCTGCAGGCCCGCGAAGTTCTGAAGGTCAAGCCGGAAGGCAACTACGTCTTCATCAAGGGCTCCGGTGCCGACCCGAACGCCAACTTCCTGTTCCAGGGCGCGATGGAAGTGCTCAAGCCTGGCATCGATTCCGGCAAGATCAAGAATGTCGGCGAAGCTTATACGGATGGCTGGCTTCCAGCGAATGCGCAGCGGAACATGGAACAGTTCCTGACCAAGAACAACAACAAGGTCGATGCGGTCGTCGCCGCCAACGACGGCACGGCGGGCGGCGCCATCGCGGCTCTGGCCGCGCAGGGGCTGGCAGGCTCCGTGCCGGTTTCGGGCCAGGATGCGGACAAGGCCGCTCTCAACCGCGTCGCGCTCGGGACCCAGACCGTCTCCGTCTTCAAGGATGCCCGTGAACTCGGCCGCAACGCGGCGGAAATCGCCCTGCAGCTTGCCGGCGGCAAGAAGCTGAACGAGGTCCAGGGCTCCATGTCATGGAATCTCGGGCCGAAGAAGCAGAACATGACGGCGATCTTCCTCAAGCCCGTGGCGATCACGAAGGACAATCTCGACGTGGTCATCAATGCGGGCTGGGTGACGAAGGACGTGGTGTGCCAGGGCGTGAAGCCCGGATCCGTCAAGGTCTGTAACTGATCTAATCCATCATTCCGGGCCGCCGGCAGGCGAGACCGGAACCCATGACGCGCTGATCCTGTCCAGGGTGATGCCGCGTGAGCCGGGCGTTCCGAGAACGGCCACGGCAATGGGTTTCCCGTCTCCGCCTCGCGGGCCCGGAATGATTTTTCCATGAAGCGAGCGATGTCATGACAGCACCCGCCACCACGACTGCTCCACCCCAGAGTTCCTCGTCGGAGGGATCTCTCCTGTCGAAGCTCGAAATCGATGTCCGCATGCTGGGCATGCTCGGAGCGCTCGCGGTCATCTGGATCGGGTTCGACATTCTCTCGGGCGGACTTTTTCTCACGCCGCGCAACCTTTGGAACCTTTCTGTCCAAACGGCCTCCATCGCGGTCATGTCGACCGGCATGGTGCTGATCATCGTCACGCGCAACATCGATCTCTCGGTCGGCGCCATCCTTGGCCTTGTCGGGATGATCGTCGGCGTGGTTCAGGTGCAATGGCTCCCCGGATGGCTGGGTTTCGAGCATTGGCTGACCGCGCCGATCGCCGTGCTGATCGCCATTGCGGTCGGCGGAGCCATCGGGCTCTTTCAGGGTTGGCTCATCGCCTATCTGGGCATTCCGTCCTTCATCGTGACCTTGGGCGGCCTTCTCGTCTGGCGGGGCGCCGCCTGGTGGGTGACCGCGGGACAGACCATCGCGCCCATGGATACCCGCTTCAAGGCTTTCGGCGGCGGTGTCGAGGGGGCGCTCGGCGCGAACGCGACCTGGGTGATCGCCGCCATTGCCTGCGGGTTGATCGTCGTGGCGCTCGGCTTTGCGCGCCGTCGGCGGATCCGTTTCGGTTTTCCGGTCCGTCCGGGCTGGGCGGATGCGGTGATCGCCGTGCTGGCCTGCGGCGCCGTGCTGGGTGCGGCCGTCATCGCCAATTCCTATCCGCTGCCGGCCGGAACTGCGCGGCGATGGGCGGAAGCCAACGGCATCGCCTGGCCGGAAGGCGGGCTGATCATTCCCCATGGCGTCGCATTGCCGGTTCTGATCGCGGTCGTGGTCGGACTGTTCATGACGTTTCTCGCCAAGCGGCGGCGTTTCGGGCGCTATGTATTCGCCATCGGCGGCAATCCGGAGGCGGCGGAGCTGTCGGGCATCAACACGCGCTGGACCTTGATGAAAGTGTTCGGCCTCATGGGTCTCCTATGCGGGATCTCCGCCTGCATCTCCACCGCGCGGCTCAACGCAGCCACCAATGCGGCCGGGACTCTCGATGAGCTCTATGTCATTGCATCTGCGGTGATCGGCGGAACATCGCTCGCCGGCGGCATCGGCACCATCGCGGGTGCCATGCTCGGCGCCCTCGTGATGCAGTCCCTGCAATCGGGCATGGTGTTGCTGGGAGTGGATACGCCGCTGCAGAACATCGTCGTCGGCGCGGTTCTGGTGCTGGCCGTCTGGGTCGACAGCCTTTATCGCCGGCGCATCAAGTAAGGGAGCGCATCATGCCAAACACTGACACGGCCCCTCTCGTCGAGATGCGCAACATTTCCATCGCCTTCGGCGGCATCAAGGCCGTTGACGGCGTCTCGGTCGATCTCCGTCCCGGCGAGGTGGTGGGGTTGCTTGGCCACAACGGAGCCGGGAAATCGACGCTGATCAAGATTCTGTCCGGTGCCTACAGGCCCGATGCGGGCGAGATCTATGTGAACGGACAACACGCCGATATCGGCTCTCCGCGCGACGCCAAGCGTTACGGGATCGAGACGATCTATCAGACCTTGGCCCTTGCCGATAACATCGATGCCGCCGGAAACATCTTCCTCGGCCGTGAGGTCCTGACGCCCTACGGCACTTTGGACGATGCGACGATGGAGGCGGAAACCCGCAAGGTAATGTCGCGCCTGAACCCGCATTTCCGGCGGTTCAAGGAGCCCGTAAAGGCCCTGTCCGGCGGACAGCGGCAATCCGTGGCCATCGCCCGTGCCATCTACTTCAATGCACGTGTCCTGATCATGGACGAGCCGACCGCCGCCCTCGGTCCCGCCGAGACGCAGCAGGTGGCGGATCTCGTGCTTCAGCTGAAGAAGGAAGGAATCGGCATCTTCCTTATCAGTCACGATATCCACGACGTGTTCGGCCTTGCGGATCGTGTGAGCGTGATGAAGAACGGCAAGCTCGTCGGCACCGCGAGCGTTTCCGACGTGACCCAGGACGAGGTGCTCGGGATGATCATTCTCGGCAAATGTCCGGCGGGCGCGACGCCGGGGCCTGGAGCGAGCTGAGCACCGTGAACATGTCGGGCGAGAAAAGAAGCCGAGCCCGAAAGCCGACCTGTTGACGGCGGCGCATGCTCGCCTTCACCCTGATCCCGGTCACAGCCCAACGATCATTCCAGATCGGGAGAACCCGGCCGAACGGGGGATGATCCCGAAACGTTTTCTTGAAAAAGGTTCAATTCATGACCCAGACCGTCTACGGTTCCTTGAAGAACAAGACCGTCCTTATCACCGGCGGCGCCAGCGGCATCGGCGAGAGCATCGCAACGGCGTTCCATGCCCAAGGATCCAAGGTCGCGGTTCTGGACTACGATGCCGAAGCCGGGCAGGCGCTCGCCAGGCGCATGGGCGAGCGGGTCCATTTCGAGCATAGCGACGTGCGCGACATCCCGGCTCTTCAGGCAGCGATCCGGCGCGCGAGCGAGGCCCTGGGGCCGATCACGGTCCTTATTAACAATGCGGCGCGGGACGACCGGCATACGATCGATCAGGTGACGCCGGAATACTGGCGCGAGCGCTTTGCCACCAATCTGGATCACCAATTCTTCGCGACACAGGCCGTTCTGCCCGACATGGAAAAGGCCGGCGGCGGCTCGGTCATCAACATGGGCTCGACGAGCTATCTCGTCAGCGATGATTCCTTCGCGGCCTACAAGACGGCGAAATCCGCCGTGGTCGGTCTCACCCGCGCCCTGGCGCGGGAACTCGGGCCGAAGAACGTCCGCGTCAACTCCATCGTACCGGGCTGGATCATGACCCAGCGCCAGATCGACCTCTGGCTCACGCCGGAAGGCGAACAGGAACTCCTGAGGCGCCAGTGCGTGAAGCGCAAGCTCGTGCCCGAGGATATCGCGAAGGTGGCTCTCTTCCTGGCCTCGGAAGACGCCGACGCCATCACGGCGCAAAGCTACCTTGTGGATGGCGGATGGGTGTAGCGGCGCATCAGGCGCGGGATTGCGCCGGCGCGGGAGCCTCCTCCGGCACGCCCGCGTCCCTTTGAAGGGTATCCCGCCGCACCACGAAGCACAGGATGATCAGCGGGATGCCGATGGCGGCCGTGGCTGAAAACAGCAGCGGATAGCCGTAGGCGTCCACCACGGCGCCCGACGCCCCGCCGATCAGCTTGCCGGGAAGCGCATAAAGAGAGCTCAAGAGGGCATATTGTGTCGCCGCGAAGCCCGGCGCCGTCAGCCCCGACATATAGGCCACAAGAGCCGAGCCTGCGAAGCCGCCCGCGAAATTGTCGATGCTGATGGCCAGGATCAGCAGATCGAGCCGCGCACCCTCCATGGCGAGCCAGGAAAACATCAGGTTCGAGGAGGCGGCGATGAACGAGCCGATCAGCAGCGTCCACCAAAGGCCGAGACGCGTGACGGCGATGCCGCCCGCAAAAGCGCCGGCGATGCCGATCCAGACGCCGTAGAGCTTGGACACATTGGCGATATCGGCCTTCGAGAACCCAAGGTCGATGTAAAGGGGATTGGCCATGACGCCTGCCACGAAATCAGGCAGGCGGAAGCAGGCGACCAAAGCCAGGATCGGGATCAGGATCAGGCCCTTTCGCCTGAACATCTCCGTCAGAGGTTCGAGAATGGCGGCCGCAAACGGAAGGTGCTGTCGAGGAGCGCTCTCATCGGCCCGGGGAGCGATCATGGTGGCCGCAAGCCCAATCGTCATCAGCGCCGCCATCGTCAGATAGGCACTGCGCCAGTTCACGAACTCGGCAATGTAAAGAGCGCCGGCGCCGGCGCAGATGAGCGCGAGCCGATAGCCAAGCTGGAGGCTCGCCGCCATCATGCCTTGCCGTTCCGTCGCCGCGGCGTCGATCCGCCAGCCATCGATCACCACGTCCTGGGTCGCCGAGGAGAAGGCGACCAAAAGGGCGGCCATGATCGTAATGGACAGGTGGGTCTGCGGATTGCCCAGGGCGATGCCCACGAGGCCGACGGCCGTCATGATCTGAGAAAGTGCCATCCATCCCCGACGCCGACCGAGGATCGAGGAAAGAAGCGGAACGTCATAGCGGTCGACGATCGGGGCCCAGAGGAACTTGAACGAATATGCGAGCGCGACCCAGCTCAGCATGCCGATCTCGGTTCGCGAAATGCCGGCCTCCCGCAGCCATGCGGACAAGGTGCTGAACACCAGCAGGAAGGGCAATCCGGATGAAAATCCGAGCGGCAGCATCAGGGCCACGCGGCCGTCCGTGAGGAGCGTTCGGAGCGAAAGCCGACGTTTCTCTGCCGATGTGGGTTGTGCCATGGATCCTGCCGTTACGGAAAAGGCGGCTTATGCGGAAAGCCGAGCTGCCATCGTGATGGGCGGACGTTGCAACGCCGTTAACGCCGGCCGGCCGCTGCGAGGGCCGTCCGATCCGTCTGCGCGACAGGGCGCACCACCATCGACGCGATGTCGCTGGCGACGCGGCTGGCGAGGCAATCGTAGCCCTTGTCGCTCATATGGAAACTGTCCGACGACAACATGGAGCGGAGATCTTCGGTGGAGCGCTCGCCCCACTGCTTCATCATCGCATACCGGGAAAAGACCGGCACACGGCGTTCCTCGCCCACCACGCCGACGAGCTGGACGAACCGCTCGTACCGGGCAGGATCGCGGATTGTCGGAAAATACTGCTGATCGAGGAGGATCAGCTCGGTCCCGCTCGTCTTTGCGGCCGAAATGCCCCGCTCCAGGAGGGCACGAAAGCTGCCTTCGGCGACACCGGCAACCGCGTCGTTGGTGCCGACCTGCCAAATGACCAGATCGTAGCCTCCGGCCCTGAGCGCCGCTTCCAACCGCTCGACCGTCATGGTCGCGGTCTCGCCGCCGATCCCGGCATTCACGACAGTCACCGTCTCGTGCCAGACCTCCGACAGATCAGCCTGCAGCTGAGCCGGATAGGCTCGATCGGGCCTCGATGCGCCCACGCCTTCGGTTGAAGAGGAGCCTATTGCCAGAATCCGCACCGGCTCGTGTCGGTTGAGTTTTCGGGAGATGGCGCTCAACAATCCCTGCGGCCGGAAGACCGACCCTGCCGACCCGCACGATTTCTCAGTCGCATAACTCGGGACCGGCATGATGGAGAAGGCCAAGCTCAGGACGGCAAGCGTCCCGGCGAGACAGGCGACAGCGCGAGACCTCGTGTACGACCGTTTTGCGGGCCGTCCGCGTTGAATTTGTTCCATTCCAGATATCGCGCCAGTGCCAGAAGACCAATCACCCCGATGATGGTGAATACCATGCCGATGATGTGGGGACTAGCGGAGGATTTGACGGAGGCGAGCGTCATGATGACCTGCCCCAACGCACTCAGAAGAGAGCCGGCCGCAAAGATCACCAGCCCGTTACGGCCAAGCCGTTGCAGATCCGGCCCCAAAAAGGTCTGCCCAAGCTTGTCGCCAATCCGCCACTGGGTCAGCAAATAGGCGATGGCGAGGAAATGGACCAAGCGACCAAGGCCAAGATCGTATTTCGGCAGGTCGAGCTGCGTGAATGCCGCGTCCCGCAGGCCCGGGGCCAGACCGAACATGTCCATGACCACGAAAAACGCGCTTACTGCAACGGTCAGGGCGCACATCATGCAGGTACGGGTCAGCGGGATCGGTCGCAAGACGAATGCCACGCCGGTGACGATGCCGAGGGTGAAGAGAAGCTGCCAGGCAAACGGATTGAAGAACCACGTTCCAGGCTCCGGCCAACTTGGCAGGGCGAGGACGCCGCTCCGGGCGAGAGCATAAATCCCGAGAGAAACGGCAAGGGCGACGAGCACATGAATTCTTGCCAGTACGAGTGCCACCGGCGCCCACAGCATCAACGCGATATACAAAGGCAGGATATTGAAATAGCCAAGCTGGTGGCCCAGCACGAGAATTCCCGTCACGCCTTTCGCCGTATCTCCAAACACGGCGCTGCGGCCATCCGCCTCGATGAGGCCGATATCGTCGCTGAGTTCGTATCCGATCGAGAAAAGCGCGATGGCTCCGGCGGTCAGAAGAAGGTGCATGCGGTAGAGTTCAAGGGATCGCCGCAGGCATCGGCGAACAACGCCAAGGACGTCTCCTTGCGGGATTCTGCGGTAATACACCAATGCCAGCGAGAGTCCCGAAATGAAGATGAAGGCCTCGGCCGAGTCCGAAAAGCCGAAGGTTCGAGGCGTGATGTTCTCGATGATGTTGCCGGGAATATGATTGACGAAGATGATCAGGAGGACGAGGCCTCGCCACAGATCAATCGTCCCATTGCGTCCTGCTGCATCCATCAATCGAACGTCCCTTTCCTTCTTGGAAAACGCCAAGGTCGCGATCTGGTTCGCGTACCTGCGCGGTCAAGCGCCACGATGTCTGCTAATCGAACAAACCTTGTCAGAATCTTATCGTGAGCCAGATCGCGAGAATTTCCAGACACACCGCATTCACATCTCGATGATCGCGAAGGCGATCCATGCGGATGCCGATGCAACGGTTCATCGTTCTCCTGCGTCCGCTTTCGCGGAAACAGTGCGACATAGCTTGTCCAGGAACATTTCGAGGGCGTTTTCAGGAGCGCAATCCGGCTCAGTCAGAACCCGCAATCCCCACTGCTCCAAGACGGCCTGCTCCACCGGATTGGGGCGGAGCATGAAGACGTAGGAGGGCGGGCGATCCTTTTCGAAACCGGAGCCTTTCCACGTTTTCCAGAGTCGGTGCAGGAGAAACCTGATGTTGAGATCTGTCAGGCTGTACCCCACGAAGAGAATTGTCTTTCCGAGCGCATCCGATCGAAATTTGATGTCGAGGGGTGATTCGAACGACAGGCGATCAAGGTAATCGGTTTCGGCGATGACGATCGATTGGTCGTCATCGAAGTCGCCGTGATATTTGACGATCTGCGGCACGCCGTCACGAATGCGCGCAATGTCCTTCGCATCGACGATCTTCACGAACGGCTTGCCGTGGAGCGAGAAGGCAGCCTCGAGGTTGCGGTCGAAATTTGTCGTGTAGATGATCGGAAAGTCGAGCTCGCAGATCAGGGCATGAACGCGGGAGGCCTTGAGCTGTTCGTCCGGCAGCGTCCATTTCCGGTCCATCCAGCTCCGCAAGGGCCCGATGCTGCCCTTCGTGAGACGGTAATATTCGGCCAGCGTCAGGTGGTTGACCTCCGTTTCCGCGAGATCCTCTCCGTCGATGTGCAGTTCCTGCGCGATGTGTTCGGTCAGCGTCCGCCAGGATGGAAGCCCGACCGTCATCGACACGCCGGCCCCGGCGAAAAGAATGGCTTGGCGGTTACGGATGGCTTCTGCCAAATCGTCCACGGCGTCTGTCTCCCGACTGTTCGTCAGGCCGATAACGCATCGGGTGGTTTTTGGGCTCCCCATGGAACGGAAGGCTGAGGAAATGCCTCTTCCCACGGGACAACGCAGAGGGAAATTCCCTCGGCTCGCAACCTCAGGAAACCAGAATGTCGCAAAACCGGATCACAAAAGCCGAATCTGTCTACAAGGGCCGGAGAAACCTGCTGCTTCTCACGCTTGAGAATTCTGACGGAGACACCATGCAGCGGGAGGTTCTGGAAAGCCCTCCCGCGGCTGCCGTCCTGCCTTATGATCCGGTCCGGCGGACGGCCGTGCTCATCCGACAGTTCAGGGCTCCCGCCCTTCAGGCAGGTTGTCCGGCCGATATTCTGGAGGCCATCGCAGGGCTCATCGATCCGGGAGAGACGCCGGAAGACGGGATCAGACGGGAGGCCACGGAAGAGGCCGGCCTTCGCTTGGGCAGCCTCGAGCATGTCGGCGCGACCTGGGCTTCACCTGGGTATTCCACCGAGCAGGTCCATCTCTTTCTCGCGCCCTATTCAGAGACGGACAGAACAGGCGTGGGTGGAGGCTTGGCGGAGGAACACGAAGATATCGCGGTTTGCGAGTTCCCCATTTCCGATCTGCCGCGGCTCATTGAAAGCCAGGCGCTCTGCGACCTGAAGACGATGACGCTCGTTCAGGCGCTCGCCCTTCGCCACGCAGAATTGTTTCCTTCGGAAAGCATCCGGGTGCCGAAGGAACAGGCGTAAGGCTCAGATCGCGCCTGCAGCCGCCGCATCGATCTGGGCCACGACGCGGGGATCGAGCCCGAGGGCCCCGGAAAGGTGTGCCAGGAAGACCCGCTCCTCCACCGTGTTCGGCGTGATGATGCGACGGGCTGCCGTATAAACCTGGATGGCTGCTTCCGGAGTCTTGACGGCGGCTGCGAGCTCCGCTGCCGTTGCCGGACGGGCCAGCTCCGCCTCGATAAGGTGAACGCCTTCGCCATCGATCCCGGCATTCTTGAGGGTCCCGAGGATCCGGGTGCGCTCGCCTTCATCGATGCGCCCGTCGGCGGCCGCTGCGGCGATCATGGCGCGCAAAACCAGGAGTGCGGTGTTCTCGGCCTGCAGGGACGGAGCTGCCGTCGGCGCAGGAGGCAGGAGGGCTGCCGGTTCAGAGGGCCTCGGCAGAGCTTCGCCTTCAAGGACAGGGCTCGTGTCCCCACCCTTGTTCATGAAACGGCTGAACAGGGCCGCGCCCTTGGCTTTTGCCTTCTCGGTCAGCTTGCGACCCGTTTGCGAGTTCAGCGCGGCCTTGGTGACACCCACCATCACGGCATGCACGGCGGCATTGCCCTGGGGCGTCTTGAGGTAGTCCTGCGCCCGGCGGAGGAGCAGGTCCGTGAGATCGCTCGGCGGTGGGGCCGCCGGGGGCTTTTCCTGTTTCGGCGGAGCCGGGGGTGGTTCGCCCTCGGCCTGTTGCGCGGCCGGTGGCGGAGGCGGGGAAGGGCGATTGGCCAGATCGATCAGATCGCTCAGCAGGCTTCCGGCCCCGAGGGGGTTGGCCGGGGGTGGCTTTGGCGCCTCCGCAGGCTTGGGGGCGGCCGGAACAGGCGCAGGCTGACTACCTGAGGCTGCTGGCGTCCCGGCCGGCGTCCCAAGGGCATCGAGAAGTTTCTTGGCATCGAACATGGATGCTGCCCCCCACGAATCTTTTGAATTTACCTGGAAATTGCTTTCCCGCGCAAACAATCGCCCGGTTTGGTGGCTCCTTGCGATCAGAAGATCGTCGAGAACACCATGGTGATGAGACTCCATACCGTCATGGCACCCATCGCCAGATAGGCCCATTTGGGCATGCCGCCGGCTGCGCTCGCTGTACGGGAGTTGGTCTCGACGGCATTGATCAACTGGGTCTGGACCTGCTGCCCCTTGAGCACGAGCAGGGTGAGGCCCTGAATGGCTTCAGCCTGAGCATTGAGCAAGGTCGTCATGTGCGGCTCCCGCGTGTGCGGGTCCGACGATGTCTCGTTCAGATGCGCCAGGCATTCGCCGATCTGGCCGATCGCGCCGCGCATCACGTCAAAGTTCTGGCTCTGCTCTGCAAGCAGCACCCGCGCCTGGGTCAGCGGATCCGGCATATTCTGCTGGGCAGCCTGGGAAAGATGCTGCATCAAACCCGCCTGGCCCTGCGAGATCGCGGCCCGAACGGCCTTGCCCGCATCCGAGGCGAGGGCCGCCTGAGTCATGCCGACGGCCTTGCTGACCAATTGGTCGGCATTGGGTCTAAGAAGAGGTTCGCGGGTCTGTTCCATGGGGCCAGCTTCGGGATGAAAAGATTCGGGTGGAAAGCGCTCTCATAGCTCAAATGATCGACAAGAGCTATGCTCTATCATTCCAAAGCTGCAAATTCCTTTGCGTTACCTCGCAGGCGGTGCGCCAGAACACTTTTCGAACCGAAAATATGCCTAGTACCCGCCAGCGAAGCTTGGCCTTACTGTGGCGTAGCGCAATAACGTCTTAATAAACCACTACCGAGCGGATCGACTTGCCCTCGTGCATGAGGTCGAAGGCCGTGTTGATCTCCTCGAGCGGCATCTTGTGGGTGATCAGATCGTCGATGTTGATCTTTCCCTCCATGTACCAGTCGACGATCTTCGGCACGTCCGTGCGGCCCCTCGCGCCACCAAAGGCCGTGCCTTTCCAGACGCGGCCGGTTACGAGCTGGAACGGTCGCGTGGCGATTTCCCGGCCCGCTTCGGCGACGCCGATGATGATGCTCTCGCCCCACCCGCGGTGACAGCATTCCAGGGCTTGGCGCATGACATTCACGTTGCCCGTGGCATCGAAGGAGAAGTCCGCGCCGCCGCCCGTGAGATCGACGATGGCCTGCACGACCTTGTCGTTTCCGATCTCGCTCGGGTTGATGAAGTCGGTCATGCCGAATTTTTCGGCCATCGCGCGCTTGGAGGGATTGATGTCGATGCCGATGATCCTGTCGGCGCCGACCATACGGGCGCCTTGGATCACATTGAGGCCGATGCCGCCGAGGCCGAACACCGCCACATTGGCGCCGGGCCAGACCTTGGCGGTATAGATCACCGCGCCGATCCCGGTGGTGACGCCGCAGCCGATATAGCAAATCTTGTCGAACGGCGCGTCCTCACGGATTTTCGCCAGGGCGATCTCCGGCAGCACCGTGAAATTGGCGAAGGTGGAGCAGCCCATGTAGTGGAAGACCGTATCGCCATCGCAGCGAAAGCGGCTCGTGCCGTCCGGCATCAGCCCTTGCCCCTGGGTGGAGCGGATCGCCGTGCACAGATTCGTACGCCGCGACAGGCAGGATTTGCATTGCCGGCATTCGGGTGTGTAGAGCGGAATCACATGGTCCCCGGGCTTGAGGCTCGTGACGCCCGCGCCCACCTCGCGGACGATCCCTGCGCCCTCGTGGCCGAGGATCGCCGGGAACTTGCCCTCCGAATCGAGCCCCGAGAGCGTATAGGCGTCCGTGTGGCAGATGCCGGTCGCCATGACCTCCACCAGCACCTCGCCCGCCTGCGGACCTTCAATCCGCACGGTTTCGATCGTGAGGGGCTTTCCTGCTTCCCAGGCCACGGCTGCTCTTGTTTCCATCGGGTGTCTTTCCTGTTGGGCTTTCGGCGGTGACTATGCGAACCAGGATAGCGCAAGGTCAAGGCAAGCAAGCGCACCCCGAAGGGCTTTCAAGATCCCGTCCGGCCCCCTATGTGGTTTCCTCCCGTTGCTCAAGAGGATCCTGTCGTGTCAGACATGCGCGCCGCCATCATTCCGGTCACGCCGTTCGAGCAGAACTGCATGCTCCTGTGGAACGACAAAACCAAGAAGGGCGCCGTGATCGATCCCGGTGGTGATTTGGAACGGATTCGCAAGGTCATCGACGAGAGTGGCGTGACCGTCGAAAAGATCATCCTGACCCACGGACATATCGACCATGCCGGTGGCGCTGCCGAGTTGAGGGAACAGCTGGGGGTTCCGGTCGAAGGACCGCACGAGGCGGACCGGCCTCTGCTAGAGCGTCTGCCGGAACAAGGGCGCGTTTATGGACTTGCTGGCGTGCGTGCTGTGACGCCGGATCGTTGGCTGAACGAAGGCGACACGGTCACGATCGGCGGCCTTGTGCTCAACGTCCTGCATTGCCCGGGCCATTCTCCTGGAAGCGTGGTGCTCGTTTCGCCAGAGGAGCGTTTTGCCCTGGTGGGGGACGTACTCTTCAACGGCTCCGTCGGGCGCACGGACCTGCCCGGCGGTGACGGCGCGGCCCTGATACACGCGATCAAGACCAAGCTGCTGCCTCTTGGCGACGATGTCACCTTCATTTGCGGTCATGGACCGATGAGCACCATCGGTCAGGAGCGGGCAACCAACCCGTTCCTTCAGGAAGGAATGCTCGCTTAGCGAGCGGGCATTACCGACTCCATACGCCGATCCGGGCCTGGCGGGCGTGTTCCGCGGCGGCTTTCAGTTCATCTGTCGCCTGCGGGGTCGCCCGGCCACCGCCATTATAAAGAACCACCTTCGACAGGTCCTTGTCGGCGACTTGGCAGCGATGGGTGTTGCTTCCGCTCACGGGGCTGCATGTCACCTCACGCCCCGACAGGTAGCGGGCCAGATCCTCAGGCTTGCCGCCGCCGGATGCCCATTCCACACCGAACAGGTGGACCACGCGTCCCTGAACGGACAGGGTCGCTGTATCGATCACCTCCGGCACGCCTCGGAGCGCGGCGGTTTCCTCTCGCACAGGACTCGCGACGCTGCCGGTTTGAGAGATCTCCCCTGCGTCGCCCGAACGGCCATCGTTGCGAAGAACAGCGAAAACGCCCAGCGCAACGAGAAGCGCCGCCGCGACGCCTCCCATCGCGAGCGGTCTCCTGGCCCATCGCCGGCTCTCTGGAGAAATCTCGTCCTTTCCCGGCAGATCACGCCGCATACGCTCACGCAAGATGCGCAGGTGCTCAGGAAGTGTTCGCAGATGCTCCGTCCGCTGAAGCACCGAGTGTTTCCAACGAGGCGCTTCGCGCTGAAACCACGCATTGATCGTTTGCCAGTCGAAACGGGTCGATATGCGCGCATCCCCGCTTGAGGATTCGGTCGGCCGATCGGTGGCGAGTTGCAGCCAGTCGCGCCTCATAGGTCGTTCCTCAGCAACCATCACCGGAGAAGCGTCATCTCCGGTCTGGTCTTGTTCGTTTTCGAACAGGGCCGGTCTGGTCCGGCGAATCTCGGACAGGACGTCGCGAACCACCATTTCTGCTTCCGCCTCACCGGTCCCGGTCAGGCGCACCTTTCCGCTCTCGTCGAGGACGGTCAGTGTCAGAATCCCGTCATTGTCGGAATACCGGAGCGTGCTTTCCACGATCAGCTCAAGCGGCTGGCGCGCGTCCTCCGTCGGGTGAAATGACGCTATTTCCCGGCGGATCAGGGCGCGGAGGTGGTCCCGCGTCGCATGAGGGTCCATTCGTTGCGAGGCCGTCGCCATATCACCATCGAACTCATTCATCGTCGGAATCCTCGGGTGTCATGATCTGATCATCAGGGCCTTGATCGAGCACCATGCTGCTCTCGGCCGAGATGAGAGGCTGGTTGTCGACGAAGCTCACGATCAGCTGGAGGGCGCCGGTGCCCTGGGTCCGTCGGCCGCGCTTCGGATGAGCGGCCGTGAAGTCGAAGATCGACTGCACGGCGCAATCATTCCCTTGGGCCTCGCAGGCAACCTGAACGGTGTCCGGCTGGGCCGCGTAGCGACGTTCCGGCCAACGGCGGATGAAGCGCCGCTTCTCGCGCATCAGGTTGCGGAGACTGACCAACCGGCCGTGAAACAAAACCCGTGGACCATAGAATTCCGCGTTGGCTTCGAGGTTGTCCTCCGTGGCGGCGGACCAGGATTGAAGATAGCGGATCGTGAGATTTCTCGCCGCCTCCGTCCGATCGGAACGATGTGGCTCCTTGGCCACCACTGCTGGGCCGCTATCCGGGCGCGCCGCCTGTCCGGGTGAGACCTGTGGCGGGGGCGGAGCATCCTGTTGCGCAGCCGGAGGCGGCGGCGGCTCCACGGGGGCCGGAGAGGCTTGAGGAGCCGGAGGAGGCGGCGCGGTCAGGTCGGTGGGTGGGTCGACCCAGGAGCGGCCTGCTTGAGAGAACGCTGGAGAGACGCTGGCGGCAGCCGCCACGACGAGACTCAGGCTCCTCAGAAAACGCAAACCGGCTGCCATCACTGCTCTCCTTCCGCCGGGTTCTTATGAACTAGGCGGGTAGGAAAGCGGCTGGGACGAGCCTAGGTTCCCGAGAAGCTGCTTTGCTAAGCCAAAACGGGATGGACAAGCTGCAGGATGAGGGGGAGCTTGTTCCTAGCAGCCGGTGAGAGCCGGGGTCCGTTCCACCTCAAGGCCGAAGAAGGGGCGTATCGTCGTGCCCAGCACGTTGCCGACAAAAGCCGCCACCAGCCAGACCCAGCCGTGCAGGCTGCCCGATGCGATGCCGGAGAAATAGGCGCCGATGTTGCAGCCATAGGCCAGACGGGCACCGTAGCCGAGAAGCAGGCCGCCGACGATCGCCGCGATCGCGGAACGCAGGGGAACGCGCCAGACGGGAGCGAAGCGGCCCGCGAGGGCGGAGGCCAGCAAGGCTCCGAGCACGATACCGATATCCATGACCGACGTAACGTCGTTCAGGATGTTGCCGTTCAGCGCGGCTTGCTGGGCCGGAGACGACCAGTAGGGCCAGCTCGCCACCTGAAAGCCGAGGCCCGCCGCGATCTTCGAGCCCCAGAGGGCGAAGGCCGAGGTGATTCCCCATGGGCGGCCCGCAAGGGCCAGGGTCGCAAAATTCAGGAGCGCGAGGGCAACGGCACCCGCGACGAGCGGCCAGGGGCCACGCAGGAAACGCGCCAAGCCCGTCCGCGGGGCGGCGCCGGCGGTCACGAGCCGGCCATGACGCCGCCGCTCGAACACAATCGTCACGATCGCGATGGCGGCGAACACGGCGAGTTGAATCGCCAAGCCTGTCCAAGGTCCCGCAACCTCGATGATCGATATTTTCGGCAAGCTCGGCAGGGCCGTCCACCAGTGGAGGTGAGCAGCGCCGATGGCGGAGCCCGCGACGAACGCCGCAAGGGTGATCAGCATGCGCGTCGAGCCGCCTCCCACCGTGTAAAGCGTTCCCGAAGCGCAGCCTCCGCCGAGCTGCATGCCGATTCCAAAGATAAAGGCTCCGAAAACAACGGAAACTCCCGCCGGCGACACAAGCCCCGAAACCGGCTGCCCGAACAGCGAACCTGCCGCCAGAACGGGAAAGAACAGGAATGAGGCGACCGCAAGCATCACCATCTGGGCGCGAAGCCCCTCGCCGCGTCGATCCGCGATGAAGACGCGCCAGGCGGACGTGAAGCCGAAAGCCGCGTGATAGAGCACGAGGCCCATGGCCGCCCCGAGAACGTACAGGAGGGCCTGCCGCGGATTGACTACGGCCCCGATGAGGGCGGCCCCTGCAATGATCCCTGCACCGGCGATCAACGAAGCTTGGGAGTTGATCCCCCTTCGTGAGCCGGCACGCAGGGTGGAACCGGAAGCGACAGCCGAACCCGACATGAGATTTCCTGACCAACGGCGCCGATCCCGCTTTGGAGGCGCTAGGATGAATTCACAGAACCGAAGATGAGCCGTCTATAATTCACATTCAAGTGCGAATTCTAAAATAGTTAAACGTAAATTTCATGTGTTATGCTTGCCCTGCACCGATGACGCAAGAGGAGCAAGCTTCGTCAGCCACAGACCGATCCCGAAGGCGATGGCCAGCAGGCCGCCGACGAGGCCCGTGACGCCGGTCCAGCCCCATGTCGACCAGAACAAACCGCCGAGGGTGCCGATGGCGCTAGAGCCGAGATAGTAGGCGAAGAGATAGAGAGCCGACGCCTGCGCTTTCGCCGTGTGCGCACGCTGCCCCACCCAGCTGCTTGCAATCGAATGGGCACCGAAAAACCCGAACGTCACGGCGACGATCCCCAGCAAAATCAGGACGAGATTGTCAAACAGGGTGATCATCAGGCCGGAAAGCATGACGACGATCATCGCCCACAACACCTTGCGCCTCCCGAGGCGCCCGGCCAGATGACCCACGAAGGTGGAGCTGAAGGTGCCGACCAGGTAAACCGTGAAGATCGCCCCGATGGCCGAGTGGCTGAGAGAATAGGGCGACGCCATCAGCCGATAGCCGAGGTAGTTGTAGAAGGTCACGAACCCTCCCATCAGCAGAAAGGCTTCGGCGAAGAGAGCACGGAGCCCCGGTTCTCTCAGATGCAGCACAAACGAGCGGAGGAGATCGCCGAGGCTGGCGCGGCGCGGCAGAAAATGCCGCGATTCCGGCAGGCTGCGCCATGCCGCCACCGCAGCCGCGAGGCCGAGCGCGCCGATCACCCCTATGGCGAGCCGCCAGGAGGCCCAATCGGTCAGAAAGCCCGTGATGACGCGCCCGGCCAAGCCACCGATGGCATTGCCGCCGATGAAGAGGCCCATGGCGAGGCCGATAGACTTCGCATCCACCTCCTCGCTCACGTAAGCCATGGCGATGGCCGGCAGCCCGCTCAAGGTTGCACCGATCAGCAGGCGGGTCACGAGCAGAACGTGCCAGTTCGGCGCCATGGCGGAGACGAGCGTCAACACGGCCGAGGAGAACAGGGCTGCGACCATCAGGGGCTTGCGGCCCAGCACTTCCGACACCGATCCGGTGACGAGCATGGCGAGGGCGAGCATGCCCGTGCTCAAGGAGAGCGAGAGGCTGCTGACGGCGGCGCTCACCTGAAATTCCTGGGAAAAGACCGGCAGCAACGGCTGGACGCAGTAGAGGATCGCGAAGGTCGCAAAGCCGGCGGCAAAGAGGGCGAGGTTCAGCCTCCTGAAGGCGGGCGTGCCGCTTTCGAGCCGATGCGACTCCTCTCCTGGCGTGTCGGACATGTCCTCTCCCCGGCGTCTGGCATAGGCTCATATAGCAGGACGTAAAGAAAACCTTGGCGCAAACCATTCCATATGCGCATGGAGCGCCTGTCGCCTTTGCGCTTCTCTTTCGGGCCGAACCAAGGCTCATGGCAGGTATGATCGGTCGTTCACATCGCCCGAACACCGGCCGCTTCCCCCAGGTTTGAGATCTTCATGGCTGCTCCTTCGATCACCCCACGGGCCGCGCCTGCCGCGGATGCGGCTGGGCGCGCCTCCGCGTCTCAGCTCCGGGGCACCATTCTGCTGGTGACCTCCACGGTCTTTTTCGCCTGCGCCGACGTCATCACGAAGGAGCTCGCGGGCCGCCTGCCGGCCGTCGAGGTGGCTTGGTTGCGCTATGTCACGTTTGGCCTGATGACGGTCTTTCTGCTGATGGGAAGCGGCGGCGGAACGGCGCTGCGCACCCGTCACATGGGCCTCCAGGTCCTGCGCGGTCTCGGCATGGTGGGATCGGCCCTGCTGTTCACTGCCGGGTTGCCTTACCTGCCTGTCGCGGAGGCGACGGCCATCTACTTCATCTCGCCGATCCTGATCATGGCTCTCTCCATTCCGTTCCTGGGCGAGGTGGTCGGCTGGCGGCGATGGAGTGCCGCCTTTGTGGGCCTTGTCGGAGTGCTGATCGTCATTCGCCCCGGCACGAACGCGTTCGAGGCCGCCGCGATCCTGCCGCTCCTGGGCGCGACGAGTTGGGCCACGGCCGCGGTCGTGACAAGAAAGATGAGCGGTCGCGATTCCGCCGTCACCACGCTCGCCTATTCGGCGCTTGTCGGGACCGTGCTGCTCACCCTGCTGCTGCCCCTGTTCTGGGTCACCCCGGGGCTGCCCGAGCTTGGTCTGGGCTTGGCCATGGGCGTGTTTTCAAGCATCGGGCATTGGCTTGTGATCCTGGCCTATCGGCAGGCCAACGCGTCCACCATCGCGCCGTTCTCCTATGTCCAGCTCCTGTGGGCGGGGATCCTGGGCTATTTCGCATTCGGGGCCGTTCCCGATTCCTGGACCGTGGTCGGCGCCGTGATCATCGCGCTCAGCGGTCTCTACACCGCCTATCGCGAGCGTGTCCGCGCGGCCTCCAAAGCCTGATGGCGATTGGCTCAATTCGCGTAAGGGTGTAGGCTCTCCTGGCCTCGATCGTGCTGTCGGGAGAAATGAATGCCCGGAGAGAGCACATCGCATGTCGCCGGGAGCCAGCGCCGTCTTGCGGCCATTCTCGCGGCGGACATCGCCGGCTACAGCCGCCTCATGGGAAACGATGAGGAGGGTACCCTCGTGCGGCTCAAAAGGCATCGCCGTGAGATCGTCGAGCCGACCCTTCAGGAGCATTACGGCCGTCTCGTCAAAACCACGGGCGACGGCTTCCTGGCGATGTTCGACAGCCCGCTGGAGGCCGTTCGCTGCGCCATCGTGATCCAGCAATCCATGGCGGCCCGCAACACGTCGCTGCCGCCGGACCAGTGGATCCGCTACCGGATCGGCGTCAATCTGGGGGATGTGATCGTCGATCCCGACGATGTTTACGGGGAGGGCGTGAATATCGCGGCGCGGCTGGAGAACCTCGCCGATCCGGGCGGTGTGCTCATTTCCGGCGGCGTCTATGAGCAGATCAAGAACAAGCTGGTCTGCGGCTACCAATCCATGGGCGACGAGAAGCTCAAGAACATCACCGATCCCGTGCGGATCTATCGTGTTCTTCCCGATCCCGCATCCGTCGCGCGGGCCGCCCGGCATCACTGGATCTGGGTCTCGAGCGGGGCTGCGGCCTTGCTGATCCTGGGCGGTGTCGGCTGGTCGATCATGAAACCCGAGCCCTCCGTGGGAGGGCGACAGGTTTCGATGGCGGAACGGCCCGCTGCGGGGCCGCCCGGAGCGATGCCGGCCGAACCGTCTCAGACGGATTCCTCATCGGCCGGCGGCGGCTCGACGGCGGCATCGTTGCCTGGAATGCCGCCGACGCCCCCGGCCTCCGGAAGCGCTCTGCCGATACCGATCCAGCCGATCCCCCCGAGCGCAGGTCCTGGATCGAAAACGCCGCCGTCCGTCGTGGCGGCAATTCCGCCTCCCGCCAAACCGGGCGAGACCAGCTCCGGCTCAACATTCCGGGACTGCCAGGGCTGTCCCGAGCTCGTCCGTATTGCCGGAGGGAGCTTCCGGATGGGGAGCGATGAGGATTCCTCTGAAAAGCCCCTTCGTCTGGTCCAGGTCGCTGCCTTCGCGATCGGGCGTTATCCGGTCACGGTAGCCGAGTGGAACCAATGCGTCGCCGCAAAGGCTTGCGCGGACGTGGCCCGAGGCGACAATGACGATCCGGTTCGCAATCTCAGCTGGCTCGATGCCCAGCAATATGCCGGATGGCTCGCTCAGAGCACGGGCATCCCCTATCGCCTGCCCAGCGAGGCGGAATGGGAATATGCGGCGCGGGCCGGGTCCAGCAGCCGTTACTGGTGGGGCGAGAAAATGGCCCCGAAGATGGCCAATTGCAAAGGCTGTGGCGATCCCTACGACACCCATGCGCCTCTGAAGGTCGGGAGCCTTTCGCCCAATCCCTTCGGCCTTGCCGATGTCAGCGGAGGCGTCGCCCAATGGGTCGCGGATTGCTGGCACCCGACCTATCAGGGCGCCCCCACGGATGGATCGGCCTGGGCGGAGCCGAATTGTCGCGAGCATGTGCTGCGCGGAGGATCCTGGCGTAATGACGCCAGCTACGCCCGTTCGGCAAGCCGCTCTCATTACGACACGGGCGTGCGCTATCCGGCCCACGGATTACGGATCGCGCGATCATTGTAGGGAAGGGGAGAGAAACATGCAGGCCTTGCTTCAGCGGCGGATCACCGCCTTCGCAATCCTGGCAGGCTGTCTTCTCCCGGTCGGAAATTCCGCGCAGGCGCAGAGTCCGGCGCCATCGGACGCGGTCCTCTACATCATCTATCCTCATGACGGGCAGCGGATCAGAGGATCGTTTCCGGTGCGCTTCGGCCTGCGCAACATGGGCGTGACCCATGCGGGCGACACGACCCCCAATACGGGACATCACCATCTCCTGATCGACGTTCAGGAAGATATCGATCCGGGCGAACCGTTGCCGACCGACAGGCAGCACCTGCATTTCGGCGCAGGACAGACCGAAACCAGGCTGGAGCTGCCGCCGGGACGGCACACTCTCCAATTGGTGTTGGGCGATGCGGAGCATAAGCCCTTCAAGCCGATGCTGACCTCCAAGAAGGTGACCATCACCATATTGCCGCCACGGATCCGCAAAGCGCCTCAGACAAGCCGCGCCGAGCGCTGAGGATCGTCTGCTTCTCTTTAATTTCTCATCATTTGCGGCCCGGAATGCGTTCTTCTTAACCGGCTGTTAACCATAAAACGACGAAATCAGGGCATACAAGGAATCTGATTTCGTGACCATCGCCGTTCGCACCCGTCCCTCCCTTCGCTTCCGTGGCAGATCATTTCTGGCCCTGGTCCTGGCGCCGGTCGTTCCCATGCGGGATTGGCTCGAAGACCTGGACGAGGTTGCCAAGGGGTCTCCCGGCTTTTTCGCGAACCGGGCGATCATTCTCGACGTCTCGGCCCTCAAGCCTTCCAAGTCCGAGCTGAAGTTTCTTCTCGCCGCCCTGAAGATGCGTGACATCCGCATTATCGGGTTGGAAGGTGCCGCCCCCCAGGTTCTCGATGCCGACATGCCGGCTCCCGTGAACGGCGGCCGCTCGGCTGCGGATATCGACGTTCCTGATCTGGATGCGATGCCGATCCCGGTGGCGTCCTCCCCCGAACCCGCCGCCAATTCCACGCTCCTGATCGAAGGCTCGCTGCGTTCGGGTCAGTCGATCCTTCATACGGATGGCGACGTCACAATCCTGGGATCCGTCGCCTCCGGTGCCGAAGTGGTGGCCGGCGGTTCCATTCACATCTACGGCGCCTTGCGCGGTCGCGCCATTGCGGGCTGCACCGGCAACAGTCGCGCCCGCATCTTCTGCCGCAAGTTCGAGGCCGAGCTTATCGCCGTGGATGGGCTCTACAAAACGGCCGACGACCTGGGGCCGAAGTATCGCGGTCAGCCGATCCAGGTGAACCTGGATGGCGATGCCATCATCCTGAAATTGTTAGACTGACAGACAGAAAAGAGAGACGACAATGGCCAAAGTCTTGGTCGTAACATCTGGCAAGGGCGGCGTCGGAAAGACCACATCAACGGCGGCTTTAGGCGCTGCGCTCGCCCATGGCGGTGAAAAGGTCGTCGTCATCGATTTTGACGTCGGCCTGCGTAATCTCGATCTGGTGATGGGGGCGGAGCGTCGCGTCGTTTTCGACCTCATCAATGTGGTGCAGGGCGACGCGAAGCTGAACCAGGCTCTGATCCGCGACAAGCGAATCGAAAATCTGTCCCTGCTTCCCGCTTCGCAAACCCGTGACAAGGATGCGTTGACTGAGGAAGGCGTCGCACGGGTGCTGGCTGACCTGCGCGAAAAGTTCGACTGGATCGTCTGTGACAGCCCGGCCGGAATCGAGCGGGGTGCCACTCTTGCGATGCGCCATGCCGATGTTGCAGTCGTGGTCACCAACCCCGAAGTCTCGTCCGTTCGCGACTCCGACCGCATCATCGGCCTCCTGGATTCCAAGACCGAGAAAGCGGAAAAAGGCGAGCGGGTTGAAAAGCACCTTCTGCTCACCCGCTACGATCCCGTGCGCGCCGAACGCGGAGAGATGCTGAAGGTCGACGATGTGCTCGAAATCCTCTCCATCCCGCTAATCGGCATCATTCCGGAAAGCGAAGAGGTGCTGCGGGCCTCCAACGTCGGCTCTCCGGTGACGCTGAACAATCCCACGAGCGCGCCGAGCAAGGCTTATTTCGATGCCGTCCGGCGCCTCAAGGGTGAAACGGTGGAGATGTCGATCCCGACCGACAAGAAGGGCCTGTTCGGGAAGCTGTTCGGACGGAGGGCCGCATGAACCTGATGAGTTTCTTCCAGCGCCGCACGTCCGCGCCCGTGGCGCGGGAGCGGCTGCAGATCCTTCTGGCCCACGAACGGGGCGTCGTCGGCGGCAAGTCGGATCTTGTCGCTGTCCTGCGAGAGGAGATCCTGGCGGTCGTGCGCCGTCACGTGACGATCGAGCAGGAAGGCGTCCAGATCAAAATGAATCGGGGCTCCGACATGTCGACCCTCGAGATCGAGGTGGAAATTCCTGCTCCCGTCTCTGCGGGAGCATAGAGCCAAAAGAAAGGGCGCCTCAGGCGCCCTTTTTGTTCCGCACTCTTCTTATGGCAATTATGCCGCCGAGGACGATTCCGCCTCGCTCGCCGGAGACGCGGCTTCCTGCTCGCCTCGCTGCTGCGGATAGCTCCGCGGAAGATTTGACACCGGGCGGCTCGGAGCCGCAGCCGTCGTGCGACTGGTCGCCGACTGCAAATCCCCCTGAACGCTTTCCAACAGCGCCGCGACCCATCCATGGCCCGCTCCCATGCTTTCACGCAGGGCGGTCTTGGCCACATCGATCTTTGCCGACACTTCCATGAGATTGCGGGACTGCAACGTGGCGAAGTCCTGCTCGATGGTCCGCAATTCGCGCAAAAGCTCGTCTCTCAACGAACTTTGCTCCTCCGAGGTGATCAGCGGAGAGGCCAGCATGCCGCGAAGCGCGGCCCAGCGCAGTCCGAGAGCGCTGACGGATTGAGATCCATCGAGCCCGGCGAGATTTTTCGAGTCAGCCACGGTGTTGTCCCTTTTTATGTGACGTCAGAATCATCGAGCGTGAGCTTGTGGCCATGGTTGTGGCGTGAATCGGGCAGGCGGATGGAAATGATGATGAGGGACGCACAATTTCAGGAAAGGATACATTATCCGGATCGGGGCTGTGGATGGCTTTCACCGCATGAAGAAATAAAGCGTCAGAAGAGCTCCCACGGCGATGACCAGCCAGCGGATCACCGGTGCCGGCAGCCGCCGTCCGAAGGCGACCCCCGCATATCCGCCGATGACGGATGCAGCGCCGACGATGAAGGTCTCATGCCAGCTGACGAGCCCCGCCGCGATGAACAGAACGACGGCCACCAGCTGAATGACGGTCGAGCAGAGGTGCTTGGCCGAGTTGATGAGATGAAAGTCCTCCCCTTCGGTGATGGCGAGGGCCGCGAGCATCACGATGCCCATCCCGGCTCCGAAGAAGCCGCCGTAAGTCGCCACGAGGAACTGGAACGTCAATCCTCCGATCCAGGCGCGTCTGCTCGGATGCTTGCCTTCGGCCTTGCCGATGGAACGCGCGAGCGCCACAATCTGAGGGCTCGCCGCGAACAACAGGGTGGCAAACAGCAGAAGCCAGGGCACCAGCAGCCTGAAGGCCGCATTGTCGGTTGTCGTCAGGATGAAGGCTCCGAGCAGCCCGCCGGCAAGACTGACGGCTCCAAGAGCCGCGAAACGTCGAAGATTGGCCGCCAGCTCCCGGCGATAGGCCCAGGCACTGGCGAGGTTGGCCGGCGTGACGGCCACCGCGCTGGTGGCGTTGGCCGTGATCGGTGGCAATCCCGCCGCGATCAGTGCGGAGAACGTAAAGAAAGTGCCGCCGCCGGCGATGGCATTGACGAGGCCTGCTCCAAGGCCGGATGCGGCAAGGAGCGCCGTGGTTGCAAGGTCCATGATAACAGATGTTCAAAGGCTGTCCGGAAAGGACCGCAGGGATGGATCGATTCGGCAGCATAGCCATGTCTCCCGCCCGAGCCCATGCGGCGAAGGTCGAGCATCGATCCTCATCCCCGGACGGTTCGGCGCCCGGATCATGATCCTGCTTTCAGACGATGTGCCGGACGTTCGCGCCAGACCGCTCACTTCAGAGCATCAAGACGCACGCTCGCCTGTTGGATCCCTTGCGCGAGCGCACGATTATAAAGATCCCGCGCCCTCGCCGCATCGCTGCGGATCCCCACGACACCCCGCTCGGACAAAACCTGGGGATCATAGGTTTCGGCAAGGATGAAGGTCGCCCGGGCACTGCCCGCTTCTCGTGCCCGCTCGAGCAGAAGGCGGGCCCCGCTCACGTCGCCTTGCCGGAAAAGCGCGTCTCCTCGCAGGGTCAGGCGCTCCTCGGGCGAGACCGGCGGTGTGGGGTTTTTGTCTGCCTCTGGCGTAGCCGGAAGGATCTGCGCGGCCGGCTGAGGCGCAAGGGAGTGCTGATCCGAAGGTGCTGGCAGAGGCGTCGCCGCTTTCTCTCCGAGGGGGAACGTTGCGGCGGGCATCGTGATGGATTGAGAGAATGGATCCTCGAGCTTGGTCGGCTGGAACCAGCTCATCCCGGTCTTTTCCAGTTGGACGATCAGGGGCGGCGATCCCGAGTCGTCGAGCGCTCTCAACGCACGCGGCCCCTCAACGCCCATCGAGAGCCGGCTCGGAGCCCCGTCGACGGCAGGCCTCTTTTTCCGGTCCGGCGTCTCTTTCACGTCGGCGGAACTTGCTGTCGAGGGTGGCATCCGGCTCCGTTCCTCCTGGAGCGCATGGAGATTGTCCGTCACATGGGCGAGTTCTTTTTCGGCCGCGTCGGCCCGAGCTTTTTGCTGCGCCAAGGCTTCTTGCACGGCTGCCATGTCGCTCGCGGCGGAGATCGCCTCGCGTTCATGCAGGTTCTCAAGGGCATTCAACTGATTGGTAACGGCGACGAGATCGCGGGCGGACCCCTCCGCCCGCTCCCTTTCCTGTTTCAGGACCTCTTGCAACGCAGCGACCTGGAGCGCCGCCGATGACGACGGGCCGTCCGTGGCCTGGCGGCCCTGATCCTGGGGCGATGGTTGCGGGTCGATGGCGCGCTCAAGATCGAGCGTCTGCAGCGCAGGCAAAAAATCAGGATGACGCAGCCAGTCGATCAGGATGGTCGCAAACGTGCCCATTTCGATCGCGGTTTGAAGCTGCTGTTCCGCCACATCGAAATCGTTCTGTCGGATCAGCGCTTCCAGATGAGCTGCCATTCTCTTGTGCTCCGGCAGAGTCACGATGAGCGGCAGCAAGGTCGCGATATTCTGGCCCGTAACGAGGGTCTGGGAATCTTGCGCGGCGTTGAGCCCTGCCTGCGGCCGAACGAGAGGAGGCGGTTGTGATGGCGGGTTGTCCGCCTTGAGCGGGTCCGGGGAAACCAGCGCGTACATTCCCATCATTCCCGCGGCGAGAAGCGGCGCTGCCCCTATGGGCGATTTTCTCTGCAGCGCTCGCCTCGCGATGGATGAGGAATTCGGATGGTCGCGTCCTTGCATGTCGGACCTCCTCGCTGGCCTTTGGCCTTATGTCAGTTCAATCCTGCCGCGTGGTGCGTCGCGCTGCCTTCTGCCGGTCGCTCTGCCAAGCGAGAAACTCCCGGAAAAGATGCTCCCGTTGCGCGGCGGGCACAGAGGTTCCTTTGCTTGTCAGGAAAACTTCGAAGCTCTTGAGCTGATCGGGTGATCCGTTTTTCGCAAGGGCGATCTGATCCAGCCAATCCTGGGCCGGCCGCATCCGCTCCCAGCCCGGAACGTCGGCCGCGAGGTTGACCTCCTTCCATTTCGGGTGGCGCCCAGGCTGGAGAAAATCGTCGAATTTCGAGAAGAACGCATTCACGAACCGCTTCACACGGCCATAGCGTTCCGTGCTCTCCGGCCAGTTGAAGACGGCGAGCAGGCTGCCGACTGCAAGGGTATCGACAGCTTTTCCTGCGTCGATCAGCCGGGGATAATCGGCATTCGTCAGCCGTGCCGGGAAATAGGTTTCGGCGATTTCGCCCTCAAACGGAATCGGGAGCAGGTGGAAACGTCCATCCGCCTGAAACTCCGCCATGGCCCGCACGGGTCGCCCGGCGACGTAAACGGCAGCTTGGATCTCTCCGGAGCGGAGGCGCTCATAGGAGGAGCCCTGATCGAAGGTCGTAAGTTCCGGCTTGATCCCCAATTTCGCGAAGATGATCTGGGCCGTCAGATTGGTGCCGCTGCCTGTCTTGTCGATATTGACCTTCTTGCCGTCGAGCTGCCGGATATCCGTGATGTCCCGGCTCGTCAGAATATGAACTTCTTCGTTGTACAGACGGGTGATGAAGCGCAGCCGTTTGACCGCTTCGTTCTGGAGGTTCTCCGCTTTCAGCTGCTCCCGCGCGTCCATCTGCACGATGCCGATATCCACGCCGCGCAGAAACATGATGTCGCGCAGATTCTGCAGAGAACCGCGCCCGATGATCGGCAGGACCCGGAGGTTTTCGTCGTCGAGCACATTGGCGAGATCCGCGGCAATGCGAATATAAGTGCCGTCGGCGCCACCCGAGATGATGCCGATCGTCCCTGCGTTGGCGCGGGTGACGGCTGTCGGTGAAGTGTCAGTCGCATAAGCTCCGGCCGCACCCGACAGAAGAGCCGCGGCCGCCAAGAGAGTCCGCGATATTTTCAGGAGAAACGATGGGCGCCTCAGCGCCTCAGACTTCCGATGTTTTGACTTCCAAGACTGGATGAAGAAATTCCGGACTTGCTCCGACATCGAAAGTCCTCCCTGGACTGCCTGAGGGTCGTTCCCGAGTTGCCGGCCAGGGATTTGAACAATGGTATTGTATGGGCATTCAAGCCAGCCAAGAGCGACCAAGGCAAATCATCGTAGAACCATCGGTGAAGCGGTCAATACAGTTCAATGCAGAACAAAATAATCAAAAAGAGCTAAAGATAACTACAAAGTAATAAAAGATGTATTTATAATCCTGATCATCTGGTTTATTTGCTGATTGCCAGAGTTTATTCGTTGCCTCTGCTCTCCGTGCAACCTTGGCACGCAGGCCCGAGAGGGCTGGAGGAGGGCACCCCGCATCCTGTACAAGACCGTATCGGCAACCAAGGAGACATGAGAGGATGATTCATCGTGGCATCGTGGAGGCGATCGGTAACACACCACTGATCACGCTGCGCAGGGCATCCGAGATGACCGGTTGTCGAATCCTCGGCAAGGCAGAGTTTCTGAATCCGGGGCAGTCGGTCAAGGATCGTGCGGCGCTGTTCATCATCCGGGATGCCGAGAAGCGGGGCCTGTTGCGCCCGGGCGGCGTGATCGTGGAAGGCACCGCAGGAAATACCGGAATCGGTCTTGCGCTTGTGGGCAACGCCCTGGGTTACAGAAGCGTGATCGTGATTCCGGAAACGCAGGCCCAGGAAAAGAAGGATATGCTGCGGCTGTGCGGCGCGGAGCTCATCGAAGTGCCGGCGGTTCCCTACGCCAATCCCAACAACTACGTGAAGGTCTCCGGACGTCTGGCCGAAAGGCTGGCGGCATCCGAGCCCAATGGCGCGATCTGGGCCAACCAATTCGACAATGTGGCGAACCGGCAAGGGCATATCGAGACCACCGGTCCCGAGATCTGGGAGCAGACCGAAGGGACGGTCGATGGTTTCATCTGCGCCGTCGGAACCGGAGGAACCTTTGCGGGCGTGGGCATGGCTCTCAAGGCGCGGAACCCAAAGGTCACGATCGGCTTGGCCGATCCCATGGGGGCCGCCCTTTACAGTTACTATACGGACGGGGCCCTGAAGGCCGAGGGCTCGTCCATCACGGAAGGGATCGGCCAGGGCAGAATTACAAAGAATCTCGAGGGGTTCACGCCTGACGTCGCGTTTCAGATCCCGGACGAGGAGGCATTGCCGATCGTTTTCGATCTTCTGGAGCACGAAGGACTTTGTCTCGGCGGGTCTTCGGGAATCAACGTCGCCGGCGCGATCCGGCTGGCGAAGCATCTCGGCCCCGGCCACACCATCGTAACGGTGCTCTGCGACTACGGCACACGTTATCAGTCGAAACTCTTCAATCCTGATTTCCTGCGCTCCAAGAACCTGCCGGTTCCGGCCTGGCTCGAACGGACGGGTCCGCTCGATCCAGGCCTTGTCTCGTGAGATGTCGTGCCGGGGCGCTCGGGCCGATCAGCGTCCGAGTGCCTGCATCTGCGGTGCCGCGTAGCGTGTTCCCGCCGCCGCACCGGGCGGGAGCACCCGGTCGATCCGGGCCATGTCGTCTGGGCTGAGAGACACCTCGAGGGCGCCGAGGTTGTCCTCAAGGTAGCGCCGCCGCTTGGTGCCGGGAATCGGGACGATGTCGTTCCCCTGGGCCAGAACCCATGCAAGGGCCAGCTGCGCGGACGTGCAGCCCTTTTCCTGCGCCATCAGGTCGATCTCGTGAACGAGGTCCAGATTCTTCTGGAAGTTGTCTCCCTGAAACCGGGGAGTGTTGCGGCGATAATCGTCGGGCTCGAGGTCATCGACGCTCTTGATCTGCCCTGTCAGGAAGCCGCGGCCGAGCGGCGAATAAGGCACGAAGCCGATGCCGAGCTCGCGTACCACCGGCAGAATGTCGGTTTCGGGATCGCGGCTCCAGAGAGAGTATTCCGTCTGCAGCGCCGTGATCGGATGGACGGCGTTCGCCCGACGGATCGTATCCGGGCCGGCCTCCGACAATCCCAGATAGCGGACCTTTCCTTGGCGCACGAGATCCGCCATGGCGCCGACCGTATCCTCGATCGGGGTCTGAGGGTCCACCCGGTGCTGGTAATAAAGGTCGATCACCTCCACACCGAGGCGCCTGAGGCTCGCGTCACAGGCTTGGCGGACGTAATCCGGTTTTCCGTTGATCCCGAGATAGGCCCCATCCGGGGCGCGGACATTGCCGAATTTGGTCGCCAGCACGACTTGACCGCGCCGGTCGCGGATGGCCCTGCCGACGAGCTCCTCATTTTGTCCGACCCCGTACATGTCTGCGGTATCGAGGAAGGTCACCCCGAGCTCGATTGCGCGATGGATCGTGGCAACGGCTTCGGATTCATCGCGGCCCCCGTAGAAGTCGGACATCCCCATGCATCCGAGGCCCAGGGCAGAAACTTCAAGATCGCGAAGCCGACGATATCGCATGGCGGGTCTCCGAAAGGTCATGGGGTGAAAGGAAGCGTGGCTGTGACGGCTTGAAGAGGCGGCGATGGTCGCGAGAGGCCGCCCGCCTTCAACCTGCCGGAGGGGAAGATGATCCTCTTTGCCTCCCGGTCAAGCGGTGCATGGGCGATCTCGTGCCGGAAACCGGCGCGCGGATCTCCGGGACATGAGCGTATTTTGGGATTGAATTGCCCATCGGCTTCTAATCGGGTAGCAGCATTCAGCCCTCAGGCCGAAAGGTCTTTGCCGCATCGGATCGAGCAGTGCCGCAACCATGCAACCATTCCAGGCTTGGCCGCTGCCTTCAGGCGCTTCTCCTGCTTGTGTGCCTTTCGTGGGCGCACTTGGTCGCATTCGACGACAGCTCCCTGGCCCAAGCGGCCCTCGGCGTTGCGGTCGAGGAAACGCTCGGCGAAGCCGATACGGACTTCGGGGATGACGGTGACGAGGTCAGGACACTGGTTCCGGTAAGGGGGGCCGTCCTTCCGTCGATCGGGCTCCGAGGGGGCACGCACCTTGCAAGAGCTCAGGTCGCCGCCCGTGCTCCTCACCTGCTGGCGACTTGGCGGGCGACAGGTCCTCCGCGAGCCTGATTCACCACGCAGGGAACGCCTGCGGTTTTGAACCGAGTTTCCGCTACGCCTCGAGCGAGGCGGGCTCGTGCCGACACTCTTCCTCATCTTATCTCCCAGGCCGGGCCTTAACAGGCCTCGCCGTTGTGCAAGTTCTCACTTATGGAAACATTCCTCCCCTCGCTCCTGAAGGTCCTCGGGATCATCTGGATCAATATCATTCTTTCCGGAGACAATGCGGTGGTGATCGCCATGGCATGCCGGGGGCTTCCTCCGACGCGTCGGCGCGCCGGCATGGTGCTCGGCGCCGGCGTTGCGGTCGGCCTGCGCATCCTCTTCACCGTTCTGGTCATTGCTCTTCTGTCCACGCCTTTCCTGAAAGTGATCGGCGGCGTTCTTCTGCTTTGGATCGCCGTGAAGCTCCTGGCCGGAGACGACGAAGAAGGATCCGTCAAGGAGACGGATCGCCTTTGGCATGCCGTCTGGACGATTGCCGTTGCCGATGCGGTCATGAGCCTCGACAACGTGCTGGCGATCGCCGCCGTCGCCCAGGACTCGACCTTCCTGCTGATCCTGGGACTGGCGATCTCCATCCCCCTCATCATCGCCGGAGCCGCAATCATCATGGCGTTGCTCGATAAATTCCCCCTGCTCGTCTGGGCTGGCGCCGCTCTTCTCGGATGGGTCGCCGGCGAGATGGTGGTGTCGGATCCATGGGTCGTCGGCAAACTGGGTCACGAACTGGCGCACAGAGCCGAGATCCCGGCAGCGATCGTGGCCGCTGCCCTTGTGGTCGCGGTGGGATACGGCCTGCGTCGGCGCAACGCCGAAGGCGAGGCTTGATCATAGGAGGACCAAAGAATGCTCGGACATTCCATTCCAGAGGCCGTCATGTTCTGGTTCAATGCCATCGTGACATCCGGAGCCGTTGCGTCGGCTTGGCTCAATCTGTTCCTGAATCTGGACAAGCTGATCTGACCGAACACTCTCCGACACGTCCTTGCGCCCGCACGAGCATGAGTTCGCGGGCGCAGGACGATGTCGGATGAGGCCGAGCTCACGGCCCCCGCGTGCTTCGACGGTCGAGCGACCGTGAAGATCCAAGACCTTGCGCGGGTTAAAGGAAAAGTTGAAAATCCCTCCTCCAATGCGTCCCGTTCGGTCAGAAACGGCAAAGGGCTGCAATGGACAAGGGCAATGCAATCCATCGCCTCGCAGCCGTTCTCGCACTTGATGTCGCGGGATACAGTCGTCTCATGCAAGTCGATGAGGACGGCACTCATCATGAGCTCAAGCGGCACCGGACCGAACTCGTCGATCCTCTGATCTCAAGCTTTAGTGCCCGGATCGTGAAAAATACCGGCGACGGGCTTCTGGCGGAATTTCCAAGCGTGATCGATGCCGTCACCTGTGCCTTGGCGATCCAGCAGGGCATGATCCGCCGCAAGGCCGTAGACCCTCCGAACACCATCGTCTTTCGGGCTGCCGTCAACATCAGCGATGTTATCGTCGAACGGGACGACATCTTTGGCGACGGTGTCAACGTGACCGCGAGACTCGAGGCATTGGCCGACCCCGGGGGTATTTGTATCTCGCAGGCCACATTCGAGCAGATCCGCGACAGAATGGCGGTCCGCTTTACCGACATGGGCGAGCATCATCTCAAGAATATCGCCCGCCCCGTGAGGATCTTCAGCGTCTCGCCCGACGATATTGCGGCCCTGCCCGATGCGTTGGCGTCGTTTTCAAGGGCAGGGCACGTTTCGCATGTCCTGTCCGCCGGCCGGGCCAAACACTCCTCGGTGGCCGTTCTTCCTTTCGTCAATCTCAGCCAGGATCCGGACCAGGAGTATTTCGCGGACGGCATTGTCGAAGGCATCGTGACGGCGCTGTCTCTTTTCCGGAATCTCTTCGTCATCGCCCGCGAGTCGTCCTTTTCCTACAAGGAGCGTCATCTCGAACTGGCGAGCGTTGCGTCAGATCTTGGCGTCCGCTTTCTCGTGACGGGAAGCCTTCAACGGTCGCACGGCCGGGTGCGGATCGCTGCTCGGCTTATCGATACAGAATCGGGAGGAACGTTGTGGGCCGAGCATTTCGACGGTGAGTTGTCGGATATTTTCTCCCTCCAGGACAGCATCACCGAACGGATCGTGACTGCCATCGAGCCAAGGATCGTCTTCACGGAAATAGAGGGTGCGAAGCGAAAGCCGACGGAAAGCCTTGACGCCTATGATTGCTATCTGCGTGCTTTGGCGTTGCGCATCGCCCTGTCGGGACCGGCAAACGATCAGGCGCTCCAGCTCTTGAAGCGGGCCCTTGAGCAAGATCCCAATTATGCTCCCGCCCTTGCCCATGCGGCGGCATGCTATGCCGCGAAGAAGGATCAAGGCTGGGGCATTCTCACCGCGGCGGAGATCGAAGAAGGGCTCCGATTCGCCTGGTCGGCCATCGAAGCAGACATCAATGATCCTGTGGCGCTCTGCCTGAGCGGGCATGCGATCTCGGCATTTACCGGAGATTTCGACGCCGGTTCCGCATGGATCGACCGATCGATCAAGCTCAATCCGAACTATGCGGAGGGCTGGATGCGCAGAAGCATGGTGCGTGTCTACCTAGGGGATCTCGCAGGCGCGCATGAATCCGCCGAACGGGCAATGGCGTTGAGCCCGCTCGATCCAAAAATCTATCATCCTCTGTGCGCCAAAGGATATGCGTATTTTTTTGAGGAGCGTTTCGCTGAAGCCGCGCAGATGGCGCATCGCGCCTTGCTCGGCAGACAGAAACCGGAAATGGCCTTCCGTATCCTGATCGCTTCTCTCGTAAAGGAACAGAAGCTCGAACGAGCCAAAATAGTTACTGAGGAATTTCTCAGGCGATATCCGAATTTCCGCATTTCCGAGTGGCGCGCTCGGTCGAAATTTACCTCCGACGGAAGATTTGATACGATGGAATTCATGCTCAGGAGTGTTGGAATTCCTGACTAAACATAGGTTTCCTCACCACGGGCGATGAGGCGATCCCATGGCTGAAGCTCCACTGTCGGAATTGTCGGACGAGTCGTTGTTCGTACGGATACGGGGACGGATCTATATGATTCCTTCCGCACATCTGGAGAGCTATCGCGTCCAGAAGTTTGAGAAGATCAAAGGCGACCAGGTGGACCAGATTCTGAGGAACGCCCCTGAGGTCGGTGAGGCCGTCATGATCAACGTGGTGGTTGTGGCTGACGCCGACATTCAGCCTCCGCCCTACGGCGCGCGCAAAGCCCGAAAAGGCGTGAAAACAGGCGCGAAGCGTTCAGGAAGCAAGAAGGCCTAGGGTTGCGGAGCAGGGCGGAAGGCGACAAGCGCTACGTCCAGGGAACTCACCGGGTCGAGGATCCTTCCGAGACGCTTGCAAGGCTGTGGCCCACGCTCGATTGCCTGGGAATCACCCGCGTCGCCGATATCACGGGACTCGATTACATCGGCATTCCCGTCGCGGTCTCCATCCGCCCGGAAGCGCGAGGTTTGTCCGTTCAGCAGGGAAAAGGCCTGACGCTGGCTGCCGCGAAGGTCTCCGCCATCATGGAATCGGTGGAATCCTATTCCGCACAATCCCACCGACATCCCACCGTGTGGCGAAGCCCGGCGCAACTTGTCTCCGGGAGCCACGTTCTTCCCAGGCATCTTCTTCGCAGGCGTCTTACAAGAACAACCCCGATTCCCTGGATTGAAGCCCACGATGTGCTGCGGGAACGGGCTGTCCTTGTCCCCGAAGAGCTAGTGACGACCGATTTCTCCTGGCCATTGCCGCAGGGGCATGGATGGTTTCTCGCGAGCAGCAACGGACTGGCGGCGGGAAACACGCTTCAGGAGGCTCAGCTTCATGCCATCTGCGAACTGGTCGAGCGGGACGCTCTGACCCTATGGCGCCATCGCGCCCCCGAGGCCCGCGCGGGAACCCGGATCGCCCTGAACGAGATTGACGATCCCTATGCCGACCAGTTGCTGCGCCGCTACCGCGCCGCCAGTATCAGTGTCGCTCTTTGGGATACCACTTCGGACATTGGCATTCCGAGCTGCTTTTGCATGATCGACGATCAGAAGGGGAGGCCGCCTTTCCTGGGCTCCTTCGCGGGTGGCGGGTGCCACCCCTCCGCCGGCGTCGCCATGTGCAGGGCTCTTGCCGAGGCCGCTCAGAGTCGGCTCGCCTTCATCCATGGAGCTCGTGAAGATCTGCCCTTCGAGAGGTATTTTCTGATCGGATGGCACGAAAGCCTGGGGGCCCTGCTGGCGACCTGGAATGATGCAGCCGGCACAAGGTGTCCGATCCAAACCTCGTCCTTTGCCCGGTCCAGCATGGGGGCCGATCTCGACGAGGTTCTCCGGCGCCTGGGTCGAGCGGGAATCGACAGCGTCGCGATGGTGGATCTGACGGATCCCCAAATCGGGATCCCCTGTGTCCGCGTGGTGATCGCCGCGCTTGAAGGGATGCATCGCCATTCCGGTTTACGAGCCGGTCCGCGCCTCAGGAGAATGTCCTGCCGATGACCATGATTGTTTTTGGGGGGCCGAGCCTCTCGAAGGTCGATCTGTCCGAAAGCCCAAACGTGAGCATCCGCCCGCCGGCGGCCTGCGGCGACATCGTGAATGTCTTGGGCGAGGAGCCGGTTGCCATCGGGCTCGTGGACGGGGTCTTCGAGACCATGGCGTCCCCTTGGCACAAGGAAATCCTCTGGACGATGTCTCGAAACGTTGCCGTGTTCGGCGCATCGAGCTTGGGAGCCCTCCGGGCGGTTGAGCTGCGCCGGTTCGGAATGATCGGCGTCGGGCGAATCTTCGAGGCGTATCGGGATGGGACGATCGAAGGGGACGACGAGGTAGCGCTGCAGCACGGGCCGCCCGAGCTGGGATATGGCGCCTTGTCGGAGGCGCTGGTGAACATCCGTGCGACGCTCGCGGAAGCGCAAAGCCAATCCGTCATTGGAACGGATGAAGCCTCCACTCTGCTCATGCACGCAAAGGCGCTCTTCTACAAAGATCGTACATGGGATGCTCTCCTGAGCGGCGATCGCCGTTACCCGGTGAAGGCCGCGAGCCTCGACCGATTGGCCGGTTGGCTGCCTCAGGGAAAAGTCGATCTTAAAGCTGAAGATGCACAGGAACTCATCCGGGTGATGGCAAGATGGAAGCCTGGCCGTTGCCAGCCTCGGGCCATGATCTTTCCCGACACCTTGCACTGGCAGAAACTGCTTGAGCGCGGGGCACGATGAAATCCTGTCCAAGATGCCCGGGAGTGTTCGGGAAATCGCCCCCAAATCTCTCCACGCTTTACTGGGCTTTGAGCATTATAAAATAACAAGATCTGCCAGCCCGGTTCTTGCATTGGCGGACCGGAGGGCAAAAAAGCCGACGCTGAGACCCTGCCGAGCTCTGCCGGCCCCACCTCAGAGGTTGCCCTCTTGCATCTAATCGGGTAGTGGAATTGAAGGCTCATCGCCTCAAGCACCCGTAGCTCAGCTGGATAGAGCGTTGCCCTCCGAAGGCAAAGGTCACACGTTCGAATCGTGTCGGGTGCGCCATCTCAAATCCTTGCTAGACAAGGGTTTCACGAGGTGCCCAGGTCTCCAAAATAGCCCCTGAACGTCAGTCCGTCACAGCGTTGTCACAGCTGAACGGAAATGACCTATGGCCTCTATCCGCAAACGCGGCTCATCCTGGCAAGCCCAAGTCCGTCGAGAGGGCTATCCACCCATTACGAAATCGTTCCTAACGAGAGCCGATGCCGCTCTGTGGGCAAGGACGCTTGAGACCACCCTCGACCGAGGAGACCTTCCAATCCAGACTCGGGAACTCAAGGGGATAACTGTCGGGGATCTACTGGACCGCTATGAACGAGAAATCACACCCAGGAAACGAGGCGCGAGGTTCGAGCGCTCCAGGATCCGGAAGCTCCGTGCGCATGACCTCGCTAAGGTGTCCCTGCAGCGTCTCTCTGGAGCTATCGTAGCCCAGTATCGGGACGACCGGCTCAGAGTGGTGATGCCAGCCTCCGTGCGTCGGGAACTAGTCATTTTACGTCATGTGTTTGAGGTCGCTCGGCGTGAGTGGTCAATTCCAATCTCGCGAAATCCCATTGGCGACATCAAGATGCCTACTGACTCGCGTCCCAGGTTGAAACGTTTGATTGATGGGGATGAGGCCAAACTGCTCGGTGCGCTCAACTCTCGATCAGCGTGGTATCTCCGTCACCTTATTGCACTGGCGATTGAAACAGGGATGAGGCGAGGGGAGCTTCTATCCATCCTTTGGAGGGATCTCGATGAGGCGGCAAGAACTCTGACGCTACGCACGACCAAGAATGGCCATCCACGCACTATCCCACTAACGGCCGAAGCTTTGAGAGTCTTAGGTGAAATACCGCGAACCACGGAGAGGGTCTTTCCAGTGACACCCAATGCGGTCCGCTTAGCCTGGGAGCGTCTGGTCACAAGGGCGGGCGTTGGTGATCTGCGGCTACACGACCTGCGCCACGAAGCCATTTCCAGATTTTTCGAGATGGGTCTCAGTGTCCCCGAGGTTGCCTTGATCTCTGGCCATCGAGATCCTCGGATGCTTTTCCGATATACCCATCCTCGTCCTGAGGACATTGCCCAGAAACTCGCGGCAAACTCCTAAGTTCTGAGCTCGCCTCCTGGCCACGCTCGGCCTCTGTGGTATCTTGCAGACTGTTCGCGGAGGCCAGGAGCGCACGGTGGCGGAAGTCGTCGCTAGACAGGGGGCAGTCCAGTTCACTGAATGTGGCGGGGTTGGCCTGATCGTTGAGCAAGAGGGGCATAAGTATCTCGCCCGTGGATGGACACTGACACCGGAGTTCAAAGCGACGGTAGGGCTCATATTGGATCACGGGCTCACATGTGTAATCCGAACGAAACACCCAAGCCCCAAGCACCTGAACACTCACCGTGGCGTGGATTATGTTGGCTTCAGCCGCTCCTCGGAGGAACGATGGGTCATCGTGCTGGACCAATACTCGGGCCGACCCTCCATTGACCGTGTCACAGTGGAGAAGGGCTATCGAGACGTCCTTGCCAGTGCGGAGATTCCATTTGAGTGGGAAACCTCCGGAGGTCAGAACATCTTCGTCGAGATTAAGTACCTTCGCGAACTGCTGTCGATCCTGACAGACGAGACCATCGATGCCATCGAAAGGGAGCGTGGGCGATTACCAACAACATACCGACGGGATAGGTCGAGCGTCATCGTCTCCGAAGCTGCCCTCCAAACCGTATTGGCTATGGGCTTGAGTGAAGGGCGTTTCGGGGAACTCTTTGGTGCGGTCACTAAGGTAATCGAGCACCCCCGCTGGGGACGTAATGAGGGAGGGGCCACCCCCTACAAGCGGGATGTCCCAGATATGCTCCTGCTTACTAGAGATGTGATGTTCATCCTTGAACTGAAGAAGGGGCAAATAAGCGCCCAGTCTGTCCATCAGATGTGTCGCTATCTCGATAACCCGCAAGCCATACTTCTCGCTGGAGGACGCCGCCTTCAAGGCATTGTAATCGGATACCACCTGTCGCCACGTCTCGATATTGGAGCTTTGCTGAAGATCCATGCGTCAGCTCCGATCAGAGTGCTGACCTACTTACATCCCACTCCTGGAGACCTCCAACTATCAGAAGTCCTCAGTAGTGAGGCGTGACAGGCGTGAAACACTCATTCGCAACGGATCAGGACACTCATAAGTTTAGCCTGATCAGCAATATCGGCAGGAGGAACCGTTTGGGTCGCCGTCCCTTGGTCTATCGTGACACGGTTACTCTCCAAAAAGCTCAATGCGATTGTTCCTTTGATCGCGAAATTTACGTTCTGAGGGATGTCCCCGTTTGTCGCCAGCATCACGTTCAGGGCGTTCAGTTTGGCGGAGACAACACCAACCACGTTCCCATTCTGATCGAATAGAGGACCTCCGGAGTTCCCGGGCTGAACAGGAGCGGATACCTGAAGGTAACGACTGTCGTCTCTCAGCCCCGAGAGAGCGGTGACATTGCCAAGTGTAAAGTTCCCCGAACTGGAGAGCAGAGTGTTAAGGGGATAACCGAAGGCCGCGACGCCCTCACCCAAGCGGATGCCAATACGAAAGGCAGCAACCTTGGATGGCTTGAGGCTAACCTTCAGAAGCGCGAGGTCATTTGCTTTATCTTGGGCAAGGACTCTTCCCGAGGCCATGTCGCCATTTTCAGTCTTCACGCCGATGGAAGAGCAGTTGTCGACGACATGAGCGTTGGTAAGGATGTGGCCGTCCTGCGAGACGAAGAAGCCTGTACCAGATGATGATCCTTTTTTCTCAGGCTCCTCCTTAGGGCCTTGAGGTGATGCAGGGATAGCACTTGGCGGAGCGATGGGCTCTGAGGGTCGCGCAACCGCGACGGCTTCCCGTGGTGGGGCGGTCATCGTGGGCGGTTCTGTGAAAGGTGCTCCCGTCATCGACGCCCAGAAGGATCCCGAAACTAGCGTTGCGACCCTCTCCATGTGGAGACTGTATTCGCTGTTTTTCCAGAGCAGGAGAAAACCAAGGATGCCATCACCGTCCTGGTGATAGCGCATATATCCATCCAATCCGTTTGCGGTTGAATATGAGATTACGAAGAAATCCGGCTTATTGACCTTGAAGTGGATTTGCCCGCCCTCAGACACGATTTCGTAGGCCGTTCTGCGGTAGTTGGCTTCTAGGCTTGTCCTCGGGAAGTGCGAGTAACCAAGGGACGTCCGTTGCAGAGGATCCTTCCAGAGTGTACCTGCTGCAGTCCGTTCGGCAGTGAGCCCCAGTCCCAAAGGAACCCAGATAGGATGGCCTCGTGTAGGATGGGAAATCGAGCGAAAGTTCCAAGTCTGGAGCAAGGGCAGTGCGTTATTCAGTAGCTGTTTGACTTGGTCCTCATCAATGACCCCGGTTGGAGACCTACCCGTTTCCCTTTGGAATTGTTGGATTGCCTCAAAGAGGCGGTTGCTGAGATTCACGTTGGGTACGGCGGGCCAGTATCCATTGGCCGTAAGCAGCACTTGGAGCTTGATACGCTCATCGACAGTAAATTGCGTAAAGGCTCGTTCCGCGTCGGCGTAACCTTGAGGCCGTGACTGCGCCGATGTTGCCCCGATGGAAGCCATCAAGAACAAAATTGCGAAAAGCCAACGCATAAAACTTAAAACTCCAGCCCGAACCTGTCTAGAAAATGGCATAGGTTGTAGAACGGAATCTATAGGCAGTATGGGTTAACTCGGCTCCGGTGAGTTACCGGACGGGGGTTTGAGGAGAGCCATGGACAAACCGGAGGTAATTGCCATTCGCCTGAATAGCCTCCGTGAGGCGTTAGGCTTCAAACAGGCTAGGGCCTTCTGTCAATTCGTGGGAATCACGGATCAAGCCTGGAACCATTATTCGTCCAGTAGACGGCGCATCTCACTCGATGAAGCTATGAAGATCGTCAACAAGACCGGTGTTTCATTGGATTGGATCTATCGCGGCATCGAACACATCTTACCTGTCCACCTTGTGGAGAAGCTTCGCGCCGTAAGGTTCTCCTGACAAGCCCCATGATCGCGATTGGCTCGATCTGAAGGCCCCTCGCAAATCTCCAGGGAAGTAGCATAGATGGCCCAAATAGACTGGGATCAGATTAGGCGCGTGAAGTGGTCCCACATGGAACCTCCTGCGGACTGGAAGGAGCAATCCCTTAGGCCGATTTCGGTGGAAGGTCTTAGCCTCTTCGCCCTTGATCACAAAGGAAACCTCTACTGGGATGGGCACCCTGTAGAGACACGGGTGAGACTTACCCGACTTCAGGCTTTCTGGGCCTTCGTTGTCTCCGTTTTCGCCATAGCGGGCGGTTTTGGAGGAGCCGTACAGGGATGGACCGCATACAACGATTGGGCTTGCAAGGTCGGCTGGTGGTCTCCCGTGTGTCCAGCGAAGGCTTCCAACTAATTCGCTGTCCAGAGACGTCCCGCATTACGAGATCGGTTGCGCCCTCAGAGATTCCAGGGCGTTCCCTGCTACCCAAGGTCCAACAACATCAACAAGACCTTTAGCTCTGTTTTTGAAGGCGCTCCGGTCCCATGTCCTCCTGGGGATTCAATTGGTTACAGGAGTCCCAAGCGCCCGCTGGCCCACTGCTGGGCATGTACATGTAAGTGTCAGTGCGGTTGCTGTGTGAACGGGACAGCCTCCAGGAATGGAAACTCCAGGATAATCTCACCGGCCTCGTCATTTACCTCAATATGGCAAGACGCCCAGTTTACCGGTTTGGTGAACTTAGTGGCCATGAGGTCCTGAGCCATCGCCTTAGTCGCCTCCCACGCCTCATCCGCATTTGGGAACTCCTGTCCCTCAGGATCAAAGACTGTGTGTTCCCCGATATGCACGTTGAAGAAATAGCGAGGCATAAATTCACCCTTGACTGTTCGGGTTGAGCTGAAAGCCAACTAAGTCGGGAATCGTGTGTTCCGGGCCTCGCCAACAGCGACGATTTCCTAAGGGAGGCCACACGGCCACATCAGGTCCAACAACACCAACAAGACCTTTAGCCGCGTTCTTGAAGATATCTCGCCTTGCATGTCCCCCGGGTGCAACATGGTCAAGATGGGCCCCAAACGGAAGCACCACGTCCTCCGGTTCGGCAGTAGCGGAAGGGAAACCTTGGGCCACCTAAACTAGTGCCACGGCAATCTTGAGCGTGTTCGCAGCAAGGATTCAAAGATCCCCTTCCTCTCTCTCAAGCCACCACTGGAGTTGATCGGACCTTTGCCTTACTAGCTCTTGCTTTGCGGAGGCCCAAACCAAGGGGTACATTGATCCCCCCTCCACAAGAGCAGCATGTAAATTAGCCTCACTGTCGGAAAATAATTCCCATTTACTCTGACAGTCAGCCAGAAGTTGCTTATTTATATCAGGGAGAGCCTCAACTTTGCTGTATTTTTCCTTGAGATTCTCTAATTCGGCCTGAAGCGCATCACCAGCGTGGATGTTCATTTCGGTTTGCGTCAAAGGCACCTCGCCTCTGAGCTGTTGACTGACGTACCAATCCGTCGCTTTTAAGAAAGCCTCCGCTGCCTTCAGAAATCCATTGATCTCAGTTGTTTCATATGCGGCAGTGCGAGGGATTTCGTGTGTCAATATGTGACGTACCTCAAAGAGCCGACCCAGTGTTGTAAACATAAGATCGGTGTCGTCGATTATAGGCACTGGCTGTGAACCTTTTACTTCCACAGACAAGCGGTCACACACTTTCGGAAGCGCTTCGCGATATCCAGGTAGAAGCTTCTCAAGAACGGAGGTTACTTGAGTGATGTCGTTTACTGAAATTGAATGGGCGATAATGTCGCCAAGAGATAACCGTCGACCGTGAAGGTTCGTAGCAAACCAAAAATCAATCTTAACATTTTTGAATAAACTCTCGGCACGATCAAGATAAGGCGACCCAGTGTCGATGATGTCTCGAACTGTCTCTCTCGAAAACACTTCCAAGATAGTCGCAATCCGCATTGGGACGAAGTCGGAGAATTGCTCGACCGTCGAGGAAGCTTTCTCCCAGTGATGTTTGAGACTTTCGAGGTGGTAAATAAGTTCAAACCCTAGTCGCGAGCGTCCCCTACGTTCCTTCCAATCGACGATTTGTTCGACGTGGCTCGGCCTAACCATCTATTCAGTCCTTCGACGCTTGGAACTAAGCTCTCTTTTCGCAAAGCTGAAAACGATCCGGAGGATCGCTAGCCCTCTATGTGCTGTAACCTTTCATCTGACTAGGGTCCATAAGTCTCGGTTATTATCAGCTCCAGATTTTCGCGCTGGAAGGATTGCTCGTATGTCACCGTTGTGATCAGCAATTCATTATCCCCTCCGACCGATACCCTGCTCTCGCTAACTCCGTCGTTATCGGCCTGACAGTGGAAATGGACTATCAGACCGTCGAAATAGAAGCGGAAGATAGGTACTGACCTCTCAGGCCCATCACCGATTGCAGGAATTGTTTTGATCTGCCTCAGAGGAGTGAGGTTATGCACAATTCCAACTGTCGAAAGTTGGGTGAGTTGGATTGGATAAAACGACAACGGATTGGGGTCATTATGAAGCAACATGTAGCGCAACGACTCCAAATCTTGCGGACGTATTTGTACCTCTGAAAATTCCGGACGACTGCTCGCCGCCGCCCGCCACAAGAGGCTTAGAAAAAACAAGCGGAGACGCCCAGTATCTATGTTCCGGATACTACGAAGCCCCCAATGGGGGGGAAACGATGAAGTCGCCTCGGTGGTGAGCTTTCGCATAGCCCCCCATCCGCTCCACACCAATTTTTGTTTTCGCAGCTCGCTAACAGCCCAGGTGTCAAGAGCTGTTAAAATGTTCTCTCCAGCCTGGATGACGAGTTCGCTATCGTACCAACTATCCCAACGCCTGATGGGTATCCTATTGGGCCCAGACTGAATGAGTCCCGCTCCCGGAGTCTCAGGTCGAGTAAGCGCCTTTGGGATAAGGTGAGATTTCACGAACTTCCCGCGAAGCCCCGTCAGCTTACATACACCCTGTGCCACTTTTGCATTTCCTCCGTTCAAACGAATCTCTTCGCCGCCCAATCGAAATACTGTCGGGCGCTACAATGATTACAAGCCATTAGACCTTGGCCGTGTGGCATAGCCGTTTGTGGATGAAGTTGTCCGCCACTGAAGTGGATCTTGATTTTTGGCATAGACTCTGCCGTTATATCTTAGAACCTAATGGCGGACATGCACATGACGATGTTGGTAGGCTACGGGCGGACAAGCACTCTCGATCAATTAGCCGGTCTGGAGGCTCAAGAGCGCGATCTGAAGGCACTCGGATGCGGCAAGGTCTTCCTAGAGCAAACCTCCTCCGTTGGTCCTCGAAAGACATTAGATGCGGTCCTGGAGTACGTCCGAGAGGGTGACGCTCTGGTCGTGACCAAGCTGGATCGCCTCGCCCGCTCCGTGGTCCACCTGGGACAGATCATTGCCACCCTAGAGGCCAAGAAAGTCGGTCTGAGGATCCTTGACCTTGGGATCGACACCAACACCCCGACAGGGCGGCTCATGCTCAATGTTCTGGGCAGCGTCGCTCAGTTTGAACGGGAAATGATGCTGGAGCGTCAGCGTGAGGGGATCGCCAAGGCCAAGGCCGAGAAGAGGTACAAGGGCCGAGCCCCGACCGCCCGTGCCAAGACGGAAGAGATTAGGGCCTTGGCCTCCCAAGGTGTCTCCAAGCGGGAGATTGCCAAGCGACTTGGTGTGGGTGAACGGTCCGTCTTCAGGGTCTTAGCGACCTAGGGATACCGAGACCCTACTTACGCCTGGAGCGAGGGCTTTCAAGGTGTGACTGGGAGCTATGTGGCCCACATAATTCCACAGCTCAGTTAAAGACAAGCAGGTTTGGGAGCCTGTGTAAACACCCACACACCTATACACATTCAAATGTTTAAGAGTATAAGTGTAGTACAGGCTAAGAAACTATTTTACTAAACTTGACTTGCTTTTAGAATCACCATAGTAGAGGTCATGAAAATACACTAGGATGATCGCTTCTTGTGGCCATTCAAGGTGACATAGGATGTGTTTCTCCTCATGTCGAATATCATCATGACCGCTAACAAGGATACGGCTCCTATAAGGCTAAACATTGGACGCATGAGCTGTGTCCAATGATCCTTTTGAGTTTGATGCAAAAGAGCCTATTGGGGACACTCAAGCAGACAATACTATGATTGCAGAAAGAGAATGCCTTAATGAACTTGTCGATGTGGTAGAAATTCCAGATAATTATAACAATGTTACTACCACTTTGAGTATCTCAGATCCTCTTGTTCAAGGGACAATGAATGGTCTCAGGACCACCTTTGATCACCGTGGTTTGTCTCCAACACATGAGATGTGGACAGCCCTGGAAGCTGCAATCCAAGTCATGGCGAACATGGCCCAGGGAAGCTGTGATCCGGTCTACTTTGTCAGCAGCCTTGATCCTGGTGTTGGGAAGACCACAGCGATGATCCATTTCCTGAGGGAACTGGTTCAATCCAAGGATCACAAGGGTATCTCGGCTCTGATCTGTCTTGGAAGACTTGAACAGATTGAGACAGTGGTCCGAGAAATTAGCCTTCAAGATCAGGACTTCGCCGTGCTGACGGCTAAGGACAATATTGACCTGAACTCCTTAGGCTGTGGTTGTCCTGAGGAAGGCCGTGTCCTGTTCACAACTCAGGCCATGGTTGAGGCTCGTTGTGTCTACAAGTCCTTCAGTGAGGTGAAGGCGCTTCAGTTTAGGGGCCAAGTCAGACAGGTCAGAATTTGGGACGAAGCGATTCTCCCAGGGCGGGCCATTGCCGTTAGGCGAGACAGCATTGCCTCTCTTCTCTCCACCTTGAGAGGTTCCTATCCTGGGCTCACAGACGCCTTGGAGGAGCTCTTCGTTCATCTTCGTGGCCTAGTCGACAAGACAATCATTGATGTCCCATCGTTGGACGTGACCTTCGACACCCGATTGAATGACGTTTCTAAGTTCGTCATTGATCAACCGGAGGACCAACGTAAGGCGGTCCAGGATCTATGGTCCCTCATGGGTCACAAGGCGGTCGTGCGGGTTGATGGTCACAAAGGTCCTACCCTTGTCGATTACCGGACGACCCTCCCTGAAGACATCAAGCCAATCCTGGCCCTCGATGCGTCTGCCCGAGTGAGGGCAACCTATGATCTTTGGGAAAGAGGACGTGGTGACCTCATCCGGCTCCCATCTGCCACGAAGCGGTATGACAACCTCACGATCAATGTTTGGGATCATGGAGGCGGTAAGTCGGCCTACAGGGGCAGTGGAGACCAGATCGTCAAAGGCGTCCTGAGCGTAGTTGCAACGAAGCCCAATGAGGACTGGCTTGTCGTCCATCACAAACACAAGCCCGGTCTTCTGGATCTGCCCCTTGAGGTGAGCAAAGGGCTTTCTGGGAATCATAAGGTTCGCTTCCTCAACTGGGGAGCCCATGACGGCACCAATGAGTTCAAGGACGTGTCCAATGTGATCCTGGCAGGGACATTGTTCCCTTCGCTGTCCCATTATGAAGGGCTCGCTCGGCTGTCCTCAGGTCGCCCGGCGTCCACAGGTCTCCTGACCGATCAAATGATCAGAAACACGACGTTGGGAGAACATAGCCATATGATCCTGCAAGCCCTGTGTCGGAGCAGTGTTAGACAGAACCAGAATGGGGAGTGTCCTCCTGTCACTGCGTATCTGATCGCGAGCCCGCGCAGTGGGATTAAGGGCCTCCTCCCTAAGGTGTTTCCAGGGGCGCATATCGTCACTTGGGAGCCCGTTAAGAAACAACCTCAAGGGAAGGTGGCCGATGCTGTCGGCTATGTGCGTAACTGGTTTGAGGACGATCCCAACGGAGCATTGGCTTACAAAGAGGTCCAGCGGGCAGTCGGGATCAAGGACCGATCCAACTTCAGGACCACCATTCGCCATCACAAGATGTTCCAGGTGGCACTGGAAGAGTTGGGCTTGGAGGAATGGGGGACGGGCAAGTACCTCACTCATCTTCGGAGGATACCTGTGGCGTTCGGAGTTGCAGCGTAGGTCTGGGTCGGACAGGATTAGTGAGATCTGACGTCCTCTCCTGGCGAAATCAACAAAAGAGGCTCCCGAAAGGGAACCTCAGTTTTCCAGAGGGAGGAAAGGAAGCTATCCACCTGTGACCAGTCTCGGCCCGCTTCTCAGGTCGGTCAACTCAACAAGTCTTTCTGATTGTGAAGAGACGGCCATCCTATCGATCAACAATAGTCTTCACGTCAGCGGCGGGTCAGGGCCTTCCATGCGATCACAGGAGCGATCAGAGGCCATCCAAGGGCCGCGATCAAGATATGCATGAGGCGGACCCCATGGGGATCTTTGATACCCGTCGAAACCACAAGAAGTCCTATCGCTCCCGATAGATAAGTAACAGCCAAACTTGTCACCCGACGCCCCTCTAAGTCGCTGATTGCAGGACCGGCTACATGGGGAATTCTGAGGCGACTATGTGGTGGACCGTCGCTCTCTCAGATAGGAAATTCCTGTCACAATCCTGTCACAGCGAGAGGCATTTTGGGTGTGATTTTTGCCTTTCCCAGGTCGTAACAAACTGATAGAGGGAGCTGTGTAACGGATTGAAATTCAAGCTGTTCCGGCCAAAGCACCCGTAGCTCAGCTGGATAGAGCGTTGCCCTCCGAAGGCAAAGGTCACACGTTCGAATCGTGTCGGGTGCGCCATCTAACTCCCCAAAATGCCTGTAGAAATTTGGCGCCTCCACCAGCGGTGACGCTCCACCTGCCGCGGGCTTTCGCCCTCGAGCCCGTTCGATCAAAGATCGTCTTTGCGGATTCTCTCGGCAGATTCTCTCGGGGCAAAGCCGCATCAGCTTGACTGCCGGGGAGCCCGAGACGGGACCGGCAGCGAATCCCGCTATGGCCCGCTTCTTCGCCTTTGACGTGATCCGGACCGGACACGGTCAACGCGCTACCTCACGACGGACGACCCGGAAACCTTGCGGCAGCTTACCTGATGATGAGGGTGGACCAGGGAGTATTTCCCTGAATCCGGGAGAGAACTCTCAAAGTGACCGGCTACCCCTTGACGGATGTAGGACAGGCGTCCTAGAAGTGCTTTTAGGTCAATCGTCCTAGAAGCCTTCGCCTGTCCGCCGGACCGCCTCATGTTCCTGCAACTCATCAAGCTTTGGTCAGCCGGGAAGGCCATGCCCGCCAGTCCGATCACTCGGCGCTCGGCCTCGGGCAGACCGGCGAATACGGCACGCCACGGGAGGCGGTTGACATGAGTGCTCGGACAACCCGCGGCCAGATCATCGAGGCGGCCGATCTTCTGTTCTATCACCAGGGGTACGACCACACCTCGTTTGCGGACATCGCAGGGGCCGTCCAGATCTCGCGCGGAAACTTCTACCACCACTTCAAGAGCAAGGACGAAATCCTCGAGGCCGTGATTGCGCTGCGTCTTTCCAACACCCAAAGGATGCTTGATCGATGGGAGGCCGAAGGGCAGCTCCCCGCCGACCGGATCCGCAGCTTCATTGGGATCCTCATCATCAATCGCACGAGGATCATGCGTTACGGATGTCCTGTCGGCACGCTCTGCACCGAGTTGGCCAAGCTCGATCATGTCGCCCAAGCAGAGGCGAACAGGATCTTTACGCTGTTTCGCGACTGGCTGTGCCGCCAGTTCGCGTTGCTCGGCCTCGAGGCAGAGGCCGACTCATCGGCCATGCACATTCTCGCATGGAGCCAAGGCGTCGCGACCCTTGCCAATGCCTTTCACGACGAGGTCTTCCTTCGCCAGGAGGTCGATCGGATGTACGCCTGGCTGGAGGCCTGTGGCCAGAGAGCCGGCACACTTTCCGCGTGATGTTCTTCCACCAAAATCCGAAGGAGCTCGATTCCGTGTTCGTCGTTTTGCTCAGGTTTTCAGCCAACAAAGCTCAAGCCCCCCAATTCATGGAAGGCCACAAGGCGTGGATCCGGCGCGGCATGGAAGACGGTATCTTCCTCGTCGTCGGCAGCCTTCAGCCCAACGCGGGCGGGGCTATCCTGGCACATGATACCTCGCTCTCGGAGCTTGAGGCCCGCGTCAACCGGGATCCCTTCGTCGTGGAAAACATCGTCAGCGCAGAGATCCTCGAGATCGCGACGTCCCTCACCGACGAGCGGCTGAGCTTCCTCGTGAACTGAATGCGCCGCCCACTCACCGGCAGAAAGACAATTGATCCATGAGCAAAACGGTCCCAGGGCCGGACGGCCGGCCGCGATGCCGCTGGTGTAGCGCCGCACCGGAGTTTTTCGCCTATCATGACACGGAATGGGGGTTTCCGGTCGGTGATGATCATCGCCTCTTTGAAAAGCTCTGCCTCGAAAGCTTCCAATCTGGGTTGAGCTGGCGCACCATCCTGGCCAAGCGCGAGAATTTCCGTGCGGCATTCCACAACTTCGATTTCAACAAGATTGCGCGGTTTACCGAACGGGATGTCCAGCGGCTGCTGAAGGACGAGGGGATCGTTCGGCACCGCGGCAAGATCGAGGCAGTAATCAACAACGCCAAACGGGCGCAGGAGCTTGTCAATCGGGAGAGCTCGCTGGCCGCTTATGTGTGGCGCTTTGAACCGGGCACCGGCGAGGCAGCCACGCCGCAGACGGCCTCGACCTCGCCCGCATCGATTGCGCTTTCGAAGGATTTCAAGAGACACGGCTGGAAGTTTGTTGGTCCCACAACCGTCTATGCTTTCATGCAAGCCATGGGCCTCATCAACGACCATGCCGAGGAGTGCTCAATCCGGCCCAAAGTCGAGCGCGCGAGAGCCGCGTTCGCGCGGCCAGGGAGCGTGCCGAAGACAATGTCCCGTTAGGCGCCTCCTCGCGTAGGACGTGGCGCCAAGGTTTGCTTTTGGCGCAACACGGACCTCGACCCACCGAAGTCGAAGCACATGTTCGAACCGTGCCGGGTGAGCCGTTCCTTTTTCACAGCAAAGCCTGACGTTACGACAGGTTGAGCCTCTCAGCGTGACGGTTCGAGTCCAGCCAGAGGTTTAACCTCGACCGACAAACGGCATCTTCGTGGCCATCACCGTCATCGTCAGAACGTTGGCCGTCAGAGGCAGGCCGGCCATATAGACCACCGCGTCCGCCACGTGCTCGGGGTCGATCGTCGGCTCCGCGGCGGTGGAGCCATCCGCTTGCAGGACGCCGCTCGTCATCCGGGCCGTCATATTCGTCGCGGCGTTGCCGATATCGATCTGGCCGCAGGCGATGTCATAGGCGCGGCCATCAAGGGATGTGGATTTGGTCAGGCCCAGGATCGCGTGCTTGGTCGCCGTATAGGGGGCGGAATGGGGCCTTGGAGCGTAGGCCGAAACAGACCCGTTGTTGATGATCCGCCCGCCCCGCGGGTCTTGAGCCTTCATGATTCGAAAAGCCTCCTGAGTGCACAGGAACGCCCCGGTCAGATTGGTGTCGACGACATTTTTCCATTGCTCGAAGGACAGGTCCTCCAGGGGGATTGCCGGCGTGTTGATTCCCGCATTGTTGACGAGAAGATCCAGACGCCCGAAGCGCTCCTTGACGGTTTCGAAGAGCCGGGCGACCGAGGCCTGATCCGCAACATCCGTCGGCACCACGAGGGTCGTCGCACCGGAGGTTGCAAGGTCTTGAGCCACGCCGTCGAGCGGATCCTTGCGTCGACCGGCAAGCACCACGCTGAAGCCCGCATTGGCCAGCCCCTTGGCGATTGCTTTTCCGACTCCGGTTCCGGCCCCCGTCACAAGAGCGATTTTCGCCTGTTCAGCCATGGATGATCCTCTTCGACAGCCCATCAATAAGTCGCGCGCCCGCCGGACACGTCGAACACCCCGCCCGTCGTGAAAGAGCATTCTGCGCTGGCGAGCCAGCAGATCAGCGCGACGACTTCGTCGACCTTGCCGAACCGCCCCATTGGAATCTTGGAGAGCATGAAATCGATGTGCTCCTGCGTCATCTGATCGAAGATTGCCGTATGCACCGCCGCGGGCGTCACGCAATTCACCGTGATGTTCTTCTTGGCCAATTCCTTGCCGAGGGACTTCGTCAGGCCGATCACCGCCGCCTTGGAGGCGCTGTAGGCGGAGGCGTTAGGGTTTCCCTCCTTGCCGGCGATGGACGCGATATTGACGATCCTGCCATATCCGCCCTTCAGCATCTCCGGCACAACGGCTCTGTTGCAGTAGAAGAGCCCGTTGAGATTGACGTCGATCACGCGTTGCCATGCGGCAACGGGATATTCCCATGTCGTGGTGTTGGGCCCGGTGATGCCTGCGCTGGCGACCAATATGTCGACGCCGCCGATGGCCGATACGGTTTCTTGCAGCGCTCTCTCGACTGCGGTTGGATCGGCGATGTCGACCCGGATCGCTGCCGGGAAGGGGCCGCTGGTGCGCTGCGCGGCCTCCAGAGCCTCGGCGCCCGCATCCCAGATGACGACCTTTGCACCTTCCGCGGCCAGCCGCGCGCAGACGCCGAGCCCAATGCCTGAGGCGCCGCCCGTCACAACGGCTTTTCGTCCCTCGAAGCGTCTGTCGCCGCCCATGGCTGCTTCCTTGCTGTTTCAGGTGACAATCGTTCCACCGAGCTCATCCTCAATGTGGATCCGGATGATCTCGTCAAAAGTCTCTTCCGCTTTGAATCCGAGGTTTTTGGCCCGCTCCGCGTCGAAACGACGGGGCCACCCTTCCACGATCCGCATGATGGTCGGATCGGGCTCCCGCCGGATCCGCGCCGCCACCTTTTCGCCGGCAATGCGGCGCAACGCGTCGATCTGCTCCGCCACGGTCACGGAAACCCCCGGCATGGTGAGACTGCGCCGGGATCCCAGTTGGGCTCCCGAGAGAGACGCCGCATGAATGAGAAAATTCACGGCCGAGCGCGGCGAGGCATGGGTATGTCGCACGTCATCAGGCACAGGGAGCACTGCGTCCTGTCCGCTCAGGGGCTCACGGATAATTCCTGAGAAGAACCCCGAGGCTGCCTTGTTCGGCTTGCCCGGGCGAACACAGATCGTCGGCAGGCGAATGCCCACTCCGTCGAGAATGCCTCGCCGGGTGTAATCGGCGAGCAGCAGTTCTCCGATGGCCTTTTGCGTGCCGTAGCTGGTGAGAGGCGTAAGGAAGAACTCATCGCCGATCGCATCGGGAAAAGGAGCGCCGAAGACGGCAATCGAGGACGTGAAGACGACGCGCGGCCGATAATCATCACCTGCGGCCCTGATCGCCTCGAACAACTCCCGGGTCCCATCCAGGTTGATCCGGTAGCCTTTCTCGAAATCGGCCTCGGCTTCACCGGAAACGATGGCCGCCAGATGGAAAATGATATCGGGGCGGCTCTCGATCAGGGCCTTTGCCTGTCCGGGCGCCGAAAAATCGGAGGTTTCTGTCGTGACGGAAAATGGCGCATTCGTCGGAGGCGCAGGCGCAACCACGTCGTGGAGAATGAGCCAGGAGATGCTGCGGCCGCCCACGTGTCCATCCCGTACCAGCCGCTCGGTGAGCTTGCGGCCGACCATGCCGGCGGCACCAAGAATGAGAACGTTCATCGACAAGCTCCCGTATGTGGAGGCAGTCTGACCGGCACGCCGGGGCTTGGCAATAAGTCTTGCGCAGCCGACCAAAGTCTAATGCCGCTATCGAGCGGCGTGGAGCGACGGTCACAGGCGCACCTTCCCCCGCATCGTTGTTTCCATTCAGGAAAATGTGTTCACGTTCTTCTGTTCGCCGGGACGCAACCCGTGACTTGATCTTCCTCACGTCCTGCAGGAATAATACTATTAATGATATCCGAGCTCGCGCCAGACGGGCCGGTTCGACAAACGGGGGCCGGGAGGAAGTGCATGGTTCAAGGCCGTGAAACGGCGTTGACGTGCCGGTTGCCTGGTATAGGCGGGCACCGGCTCTCTCATTCCGCAATGCACCTCCTCTCCTTTGGAACAGAGCAGGTGTCCCGTGGCTTCCGTTGACATTCGAGACGTTAGAAAAGCTTTCGGCACGACCCAGGTGATCCATGGGGTTTCCGTCGATATCCAGGATGGCGAGTTCGTCATTCTGGTCGGCCCTTCGGGCTGCGGGAAATCGACCTTGCTGCGCATGGTGGCAGGGCTTGAGAACATCAGCGGCGGCGAGATCCGCATCGGCTCGCGGGTCGTGAACAATGTCCCTCCGAAGGAGAGGGATATTGCGATGGTGTTCCAGAATTATGCCCTTTATCCGCACATGACGGTGGCGGACAATATGGCGTTTTCCCTCAAGCTGAAGAATGCGCCGCGGTCGGAGATCGACACAAAGGTCAATCGTGCCGCCGAAATCCTTGGACTGACCAAGCTTCTGGACCGCTATCCGCGCCAGCTGTCGGGTGGGCAGCGCCAACGCGTGGCCATGGGCCGGGCCATCGTGCGCGACCCGCAGGTGTTTCTCTTCGACGAGCCCCTGTCCAACCTCGACGCCAAGCTGCGCGTGCAGATGCGCACCGAGATCAAGGCGCTGCACCAGCGCCTGAAGACCACGACCGTGTACGTGACGCACGATCAGATCGAGGCCATGACCATGGCCGACAAGATCGTGGTAATGCATGACGGCATCGTCGAGCAGATCGGTGCGCCCCTCGACCTTTATGATCGTCCGGCCAACCTGTTCGTGGCCGGGTTCATCGGATCGCCCGCCATGAACATCCTTGAAGGACGGATCGGCGAAGGCGGATTCATGGTCGGCGACCTGACTCTTCCGGTGCAGAACGTCCCGTCCTCCTCGGTCGGGCGGCCTGCATATTACGGCATCAGGCCCGAGCACTTTCACCTTTCGGACCAAGGCATTCCGATCGAGGTCAGCGTGATCGAGCCGACCGGGTCGGAAACACAGGTCTTTGCCCGGCTCCAAGGGCGAGAAATTACGTGCGTCTTCCGTGAACGCATCAATGCCAAGCCCGGCGAGACAATCCGTGCTCAACCGGATCCTGCCCTGGTGCACCTCTTCGAGAAGGATACGGGACGACGCATCAACTGACTTCAAGGCCGCGACCCTGCCGGGAAGGCCGCGGCGTTTGTCAGAACTCCCGGGCTGCGGAGGAAAACGACGATGACATTGTCTAGACGTGACCTGCTTCTCGGGACTGCCGGCATCGCGGCGGGGGCGGCTGGGGCTCAGCTCCTGGGGACGGGACCGGCTTTCGCTCAAGCGGCGGCGCCATCCTATAAACCGGAACAGGGAGCATCCTTGCGCGTGCTGCGCTGGACACCCTTTGTCAAAGGTGACGAGGATTCCTGGCTGGCGAATACCAAGAAATTCACGGAAGCGACCGGCGTCGAGGTTCGTGTCGACAAGGAAAGCTGGGAGGACATTCGGCCTAAAGCCGCTGTCGCGGCCAATGTGGGATCGGGCCCCGATGTCATGCTCGTGTGGTTCGACGATCCATTCCAGTACCCGGACAAGCTTCTCGACGTCACCGACATCGCCAGCAGTTTCGCCAGCCGCTACGGCGGCTATTATCCCGGCCTGGAAGGCTACGCCAAGAAAGGCGACAAATTCATCGCCCTTCCGTTAGCGGCGATCGGCAACGGCATTCTTTACCGGGAAAGCATGCTTCAGCAGGCGGGCTGGTCGAAGTTCCCGGAAAAGACCGATGAGTTCCTGGAACTCTGCAAGGCCCTGAAGGCCAAAAGCAAGCCGGCCGGTTTTGCGCTCGGCAAGGCGGTCGGCGACGGCAACAACTTCGCACACTGGATCGTCTGGAGTCACGGCGGCAAGATGGTGGATGAAAGCGGCAAGGTCGTGATCAATTCGCCCGAGACGATCAAGGCGTTGCAATATGCACGCGAGCTTTATCAGACATTCATCCCCGGGACCGAAAGCTGGCTCGATATCAACAACAACCGTGTCTTTCTCTCGGGAGATATCTCGGTCACCGCAAACGGCGTCTCGCTTTACTACTCGGCCAAGACGGATCCCAAAATGGCGGAGCTGGCGAAGGATATCCGCTCGACGGTTCTCCCGACGGGTCCTGTCGGACAGCCTGTCGAATTGCATCAGACCACATCGGCCGTGATCTTCCAGTACACGAAGTTCCCGAATGCGGCTCGCGCGTATCTGCAGTACATGCTCGACAAACCGCAGATGGACGCCTGGATTACGGCCTCGAGCGCATATTGCTGCCCGCCCTTGAAAGGCCTGATCGAGAACCCCGTCTGGACCGCTGATCCTATCAACGAGCCGTATAAACGCGCGTCTTCGACGCTGCGCCCGAATGGGTATGCCGGCCCGCTTGGCTATGCGTCGGCAGCAACCATGGCCGATTATGTCATGGTCGATATGGTGGCGGAAGCGGCAACCGGGCAGCGGACCCCTGAGGAGGCCGCGAAACGTGCCGAGCAGCGGGCCAATCGCTATTACCGCGTCTAACGCGAGACCCAGGCGGCGCCAACCCGGCGTCGCCTGCCAACCCAGATAAACCGGAGGCGCTTATGGCCGGAGCCGCACTCACGCATAGGGAGACGCCTACCGTCGCTGTGCGCGAGCCTTTCCTGCAGCGCCGGGGATTTGTCGGTTTTCTGTTCATGCTGCCGGCAGCGGCATTTCTCCTGATCTTTCTGACCTATCCGCTCGGGCTCGGAGTCTGGCTTGGCTTTACGGATACGCGCGTCGGGCGGGCGGGTGTCTTCATCGGCCTGGAGAATTATCAGCTCCTATGGGAAGACAGCCTCTTCTGGCTCTCGGTTTTCAACACGATCCTTTATACGGTTGCCGCGTCGATCCTGAAGTTCGTTTTGGGACTGTGGCTCGCGCTTCTGCTCAACGAGCATCTGCCCTTCAAGGCAATCATCCGCGCGGTCGTGCTCCTCCCCTGGGTAGTGCCGACAGTCCTGTCCGCCATCGCGTTCTGGTGGATCTATGACACCCAGTTCTCGATCATCTCCTGGTCGCTGATGAAGCTTGGGCTCATTCAGTCCCCGATCAATTTTCTCGGAGACACGACCAATGCGCGCATCACGGTCATCCTGACGAACGTGTGGCGGGGCATTCCCTTCGTGGCCATCACGCTTCTGGCCGGGTTGCAGACCATCTCCCCCTCCTTGCACGAGGCCGCGACGCTCGACGGCGCCACGTCATGGCAGAGGTTCCGCTTCATCACCCTGCCGATGCTCTCGCCGTTGATCGCCGTGGTGATGACGTTCTCCGTCCTGTTCACCTTCACGGACTTCCAGCTGATTTATGTGCTGACGCGCGGCGGACCCCTCAACGCGACGCATCTGATGGCAACCTTGAGCTTCCAGCGCGCCATTCCGGGCGGGCAGCTCGGAGAAGGCGCCGCCATCGCGGTGGCCATGGTGCCGTTCCTTCTGGGGGCGATTCTGTTCAGCTATTTCGGATTGCAGCGCCGGCGGTGGCAGCAGGGCGGAGGAGACTGATGACTTATTCTGCTCGGCCTGCCGATCCCGCGCTCACCGACGAGAGCCTCGGCATGAGTTATCTGAACCGGCTCCCCCGCCGGATCGTAACGATTTACCTGCCGTTGGCCGTTTTCGTCTTCGTGCTGTTGTTCCCGTTCTACTGGATGACGATCACGGCCCTGAAACCCAATGCGGAGTTGACGAATTTCCGGGATTACAGCCCCTTCTGGCCTTCAAGCCCGACCCTGCAGCATATTCGCTATCTTCTGTTCGAGACGTCCTACCCCTCTTGGCTTCTCAACACGATGATCGTCGCGATAGGGTCGACCGTGCTGTCTCTCGCGGCGGCTGTCTTCGCCGCGTATGCTATCGAGAGAGTTCGCTTCCCGGGCTCCCGTTGGACAGGGCTCGCCATCTTCCTGGCTTACCTCGTTCCACCATCGATTCTTTTCATTCCTCTCGCGGTGATGATCTTCAAGTTTGGTATTTACGATACCAAGCTGGCGCTCATCTTCACCTACCCGACCTTTTTGATCCCATTCTGCACATGGCTGCTGATGGGCTATTTCCGCTCGATTCCCTATGAGCTCGAGGAGTGCGCCCTGGTGGACGGGGCTTCCCGGTGGCAGATCCTGCTCCGCATCATGCTACCCCTCTCCGTACCGGGATTGATCTCCGCGGGGATCTTCGCCTTCACCCTGTCGTGGAACGAATTCATCTACGCGCTCACGTTCATCCAATCATCCGAGAACAAGACCGTTCCGGTCGGCGTCCTGACCGAACTCGTCCGCGGCGATGTTTATGAATGGGGAGCCCTGATGGCGGGGGCGCTCCTCGGCTCGTTGCCCGTGGTGCTGCTCTACTCGTTCTTCGTCGATTATTACGTGTCATCCATGACGGGTGCCGTGAAGGAGTAGCGCCGGATGACAAACGGCGGATCAGGTTCCTGAAGCAGATGTGGCCGCCGCTGCGCCATTCCGATCGAGGCGGCGGATGAACTCATCCACTTCCGCAGCGGTCTGGTAAATTCCGAACCCGATGCGCAAACGGGTGCCGCGAACATCCGTTACGATGCCGAGGGCTTTCAGCCGATCATAGATTTGCGGCGCCTTCGATGTTTCGAACGTGAGAAAGTTGCCGCGTCGCGGATCGTCGAATGGGACCACGAGGGCATTTGCGGACAATCCGGTTCTCCCATCCAGGGATTCGAGTAGCCTGACTTGCAAAGACAGGACATGGTCGTGAATGGCGGAGATCGTTACTCCTGCCTCCTTCAGCCAGCGCATCACCGCATTGAAGCGGTAGAGTCCCGAAGGATCGAAGGTCGATCCCATGAAGCGCCAGCTGTCTTCGCTATAGGCGACTTGTCCGCCCTGAGCTTTCGCCAGATTTCCGAAGGCCGCGTACCAGCCCGTATCCCGTGGACGTGAGCCCCAGCCTGGCGGGCAGTGCATGAAACAGGCTCCCTCGCCGGCCATGGCATACTTGTAGCCACCCGCCACATAGAACGCACGCGCCGCGATGGACGACAGATCCGTCGGCCGCGCCATGAACCCGTGATAGCCATCGATAACCAGCATGGCGTCTCCTACGCCAGCAGCAACACGGTCGATATGGATTACGTACCCCGAATTGAAGAAAACCTGACTGACGAAAACGAGATCGAAGCCCTGCCGGGAGGCGGCGAGGAAGCGCTCTTCGAACGTCTCCAACGGCTGTGCCTCCACACGCGTGACCGTAACGAGCCCATCTTCTTCAAGGCGAGCGATCTGACGGCTGAACGAGTGAAATTCGCTGTCGGACGTCAAAACCCGAATCGGTTTCCCGGGCGCAAAACAAGACAGGATCCGTTTCAGGAACTCATGCGTATTCGGCGCAACCGCGACGGTTGCCGGATCGGGCAGGCGCAGATGATGAGCGACGTGACCCTGAAATTCTCCGAGAACAGCTCCCAGAACATGCTCCCATTTGTCGTCCATCAGACGGGCGGCGTCGTCCCACGCCTGCAATTGGGCTTCTCGCGTCACGTCCGGCCAGGGATGATGGCTGTGCGCTGCGAAATGCAAACGTCCCGGCTCCGCATGAAGGAAGCGGGAGAAATGATGGCGAAGGTCGAGCATGCGGCATCACCCTTTCAAAGCTTGGTTCTTACGGACCAGAGTTCGGGGAAAAATGACTTTTCCAATGCTCGCCTCAGATAAGCGACGCCCGCGCTTCCGCCGGTGCCTCGGCGCATGCCGATGATCCGTTCTACCGTCTTCATGTGGCGGAAGCGCCATTGCTGGAAAGCATCCTCAAGATCGACGAGTTCTTCGGCCAATTCATAGAGATCGAAGTGCTCCTCGGAATGGCGGTAGATCTCCTCCCAGACTGCCTCGACGGCAGGATGGGCGACATACGGTTGCGTGACGTCTCGATTGAGCACATCGCTGGGAATAGGATGCCCGCGCCGGGCGAGAAGGCGCAGAGCTTCGTCATAAAGCCCCGGCTCCCGATAAGCTTGCTCGAGCAGAGCCGCAGTTTCCGGTCGATGACGATGCGGCGCGATTTTCATTTCATCTTTGGCGCCGAGCTTGAATTCCACCAGGCGGTATTGCCAGGATTGGAAGCCCGAAGAGCGGCCCAGAGAGGGCCGGAACCGGAGGTAGTCGGACGGCGTCATCGTCGAGAGCACGGTCCAAGCCTGAATCAATTGCTCCTGGATCCGATTGATCCGGGCGCAGCATTTGAACGCAGGCTGCAGCTCATCGGCACGGATATGCCCCAAAGCCGTATCGAGCTCACGGTTGAGCAGCTTCAGCCACAGTTCCATGACCTGGTGTATGACGATGAAGAGCAGCTCATCATGCTCGCCGGTCAAGGGGGATTGGGCGAGCAGAAGCGTATCGAGCTGCAGATAATCTCCGTAGCTCATGCCGTCGGAAAAGTCGGTATGAATGCCTTCCGTCGTGGGGGAGGAATCATCTTGACCCGTCACCCGTTTCTCCTCTGACATGTTCATGGTCCTCTGTTTGAGGGGCATCCTATGAACTTGAAACCTGGATGTAAAACGGGCGCTTCCCATGGACCTGTCCGCAAGCGACGGGCGCTATCTTTGCAAGGGTGGACACGTTAGGATGCAACTCTTCATTGAAAACAAGCGACGATATTAATGCCGGTTTTTCTTTGCTCTGCCTGCGGGACCTCATTTCCGCCGCGCGATACACCTCCACCTGCCTGCCCGATCTGCGACGACGAGCGGCAATACGTACCGGCGGCGGGCCAGGCCTGGACAACGCGGGAAGCGATCGCCGCCAGTCACAGCAATGCATGGCGTTTGCATGAACCGGGGCTCTATAGCCTGCATACGTTTCCGGCCTTTGCCATCAACCAGCGCGCTTTCCTGCTTCAAACACCCTCCGGAAACATCCTTTGGGATTGCATTGCGCTCCTCGATGACGCCACCAAGGCCATTGTTCAGGCCCTCGGGGGCCTTTCGGCCATCGCAATCTCACACCCGCATTATTATACGACCATGCAGGATTGGAGCGACGCCTTCGGAGGCGTCCCGATTTATCTGCATGAGGGCGATCGGGAATGGATCATGCGTCCCTCCAAAACCATCGAAGCATGGAGCGGGGATACACGCGAGGTGCTCCCGGGAGTTAAGCTGATCCGGCTTGGCGGTCATTTCCCCGGCGGCACGGTTCTTCATTGGTCTCAGGCGTCCGATGGGGCGGAGATGATCCTCTCGGGAGACATCATTCAGGTTGCGGCGGATGTGCGGCGGGTCAGCTTTCTCTGGAGCTATCCCAACATGATGCCCTTATCGGCCCGGGAGGTTCTGCGGATCGGGGCCATTCTGGAAGAAGTTAACTACGAGCGTCTTTATGGCGCTTTCGCCGGAAAGGACATCAAGAGCGGTGCGAAGGCCGCCGTGACGCGGTCCATCAGGCGATATGTCGAGCTGCTGGCCTAAGGACACAATGGCGTGCTGATGATCATCCATGATATGACATCACCCGTGTCACAGAGGTTCAACCCGGCCGATGGCTTCCTTCTTATCCGATCTTTTCTCTCGTCTCGTCGGCAAAGGTTCGTCGCAAGATGGGGAAGGCCCGTCTGCTGAACCCGTTCTCTACAAGGATTATCGGATCCGGCCCGCTCCCTATTCGGCAAAAGGTCAGTTCCAGACCGCCGGCATCATCGAGAAGGACTTTCCCGATGGGGTGAGGGAGCACCGGTTCGTGAGAGCGGAGACGCACGCCAGCCGCGACGATGCGATGACGTTCTCGATCACCAAGGCCAAACAGATCATCGACGAGCAGGGCGACCGCATCTTCCCGGACAAGCCTGCCGCCACGTCTTAGGCCCGGACATGTCGAGGGCGGCCCAGGGCTCCAAAGGAGCATTCAAGGGTCTGGCGATCCCACTGCGCCGCCTCGGCGGCCGCCTCGTAGGTCGATTGCAGGAAGGACAACACGGCTTCATCCGGCTGTTCGGCTTGCCGGACGGCGTCGTATGGCAGGATGAACTCTCCGAGTTGCGTGTTGAAGGACGCTTCCGAAGGTTTCACCGATTTGTCCCTGAAGCCGGGAGGTTCGGGATAGGCGTAGGAGTAGAACGCCGCCTGTGGAAATGCATCGGAACCCGGCCAGAAGCCGGCGCTGCTCACCTCGTGTGAATAAGCCTCGCGGACAACGGCGTCCGGAAGTGACGGAACGCCGCCGGGATGCGGCGGTGCCTTGCGGCCGGAAAACCGCGTCACCGCCAGATCGAAGCTGCCCCAGAAAAAATGAACCGGGCTGCTCTTGCCGAGGAAGGCCGTGCGAAAGCGCTTGAACACGCGATCGGCTTGAATCAGCGCCCGCCAGAACCGATGGGCCGCCTCGGGATCATAGGCCCGGTGCTCCTCATCTGCGTCGAAGGGGATGGCCGGAACGACCTCGTTGGGGACCAGGTTGATTCGGGCCGTGAAGCCAAGTTCCCCAAGAGCCGCAAGATAGGACTTGTAAAAGGCCTTCACGCTTTGCGCCGCCAAAGGAAGCTGGCGCTGCTGGCCTGTGCTCGTACGAATGTGAAGAACCTGGTCGACGAAGTCGAACTCGACCTCCATGAGCTCGCCATCCACGTCGAACGGCGACGTGGTCAATCCCCGCGCCGATACATAGAAGACCACGTGCCAGGAATGGTTGAGCCATGGAGTCCGGGCCAGGCGCGTCTTGCCGACGATCTGCGTCCACAACTGAAGCGTGATGGCTGTGTCACGCCACTGGGAATAATCCAAAGCCGGCCAGCGAGAGCCTTCCCCTGATGATCTGATAGCCATGCACGCGATCCTTGTGAACGTTACCGGTCCCACGGGCATCCGCCCGGGGCCGTCATCCAAAGCTAGGGCTCAGGACACGGTTGAAGAAGGTCTTGACCGAAAGCGGTCCGCGCGATGTCAACGAAGGCCCTCCCGAACCGAGCCCGCAGCGCATGGCGTTGCGCCCATGCCGGGACCGCAGGCGACAGTTCCTTCCCATCGATCGGCCGTCACATGAGCCCGATCGCCCTGGACCTGCACGGTTGCCGTTTCGGCGGTGCCGTACACGGCGCAGCCGCTCGACAAAAGCGCGACCGCGCCGGCGAAAAGCCATCCAAGGCGTATCATGATGATATTCTCCCATGGGAATTCCATGCCGGTGGAAAGCCTTCACATGGGAATGTGAGCATATTTGGGTCGCAGGCGCTCAATCGTCCGCGATGTCAGGCCCGGGCGAGCATCCACTCATGGGCCGGGTCATTGTGGAACTTCCAGATCCGCTTCGGGCCCGCCATTACGTTCAGGTAGTAGAGCTCATAACCGTGCGGGGCGCCCACGGGATGGTACCCTTTTGGAACCAGCACAACGTCCCCGTCGCTGGCCGCGAGCGTTTCGTCGAGCGAACGGTCATCCGTGTAAACCCGCTGCAGGGCAAAGCCCGTCGGTGGGTTGAGCCGATGGTAATAGGTTTCCTCTAGCAGCGACTCGCTCGGCAAAGCATCGCGATCGTGCTTGTGGGGCGGATAGCTCGACCAATGACCGGAAGGCGTGATGACCTCGACCACCAGCAGGCTTTCCGCAGGCTCGGTCTCCGGCAGGATGTTGCGGACATGCCGGGTGTTCGTCCCCGCGCCCCGTGTTTCCTGGCCGACCTGTTCAGGCCGGATGACGCGAGCCGGCAGTTTTCCCTCGCCCGGCGCCGTGCAGACAGCCACCTCGCAATTGCCCTCGGCCGTCAAGGACCAGTGCGAGCGTGCCGGGGCATAAAGGGACCAGGGATCGGGCTCGAACGGGGACGAGCGCCCGCCGATGACGCCGAAATCCTGGCCTGAGGCCGACACGTGAGCACGGCCGGAGAGCATCACGATGCAAGCCTCCCGATCTCCTGTTTCCTGCCGCAGGCTTTGGCCCGCGCCGAGACGGAACACTTCAAATCCCACATATGTCCATCCCGCCGAAGCCGGCGTGATGGCGTGAATGCGGCCGTTGGAGTCGGGTTGCGACGGTTTGACCAGGAGGCGCGACATCGGTTTTCTCCTCTAGCGCAGCCCGGCTTCCTTCAGGAAGCGGGTGAGGTTGGCATAGCCCATTTTTGCATAGGTCAGGGGGTGAGCTTTTTTAGGGTCCTGCTCGGCTTCGATCACGACCCAGCCGCTGTAGCCGGGCAACTCCTTGAACACGGACACGAAATCCACCATGCCGTCGCCCGGAACCGTGTAGACGCCTTCGAGCACGGAATCGAGGAAGCTCCAGTTCCCTGCCTTTGACTTTTCCATGACGGCCTTGCGCACGTCCTTGGTGTGCACATGGCTGATGCGGTGGCGGTACCGGCGCGCAAGGTCGGCCGGATCAGCCCCGCCCCACGTGGCGTGGCCCGTATCGAGCAGGAGATGAGCGGCCTCGCCGGTGGCTTCCATGAAAGCGTCGATATCGGCCTGCGATTCCACAATGGTGCCCATGTGGTGATGGTAGACGAGGCGTACACCTTCCTTCAGGGTCTGTTCGGCGACCTGCGTGACCCGGCGCCCGAACTCGGCCCATTCTCCGGCCTTCATGACCGGTCGCTCTGACAGGGGCTTCGAGCGGTCGCCGTGGATCGCGTTCGAGGTTTCGGCGAAAACCAGGACATTGGACCCCATCGCCGTCAGGAGGTCGAGATGGGGACGAAGAGCCTTGAGCTCCGCATCCGCATCGCGGGTCAGGAGTTCGGCCGAGTACCAACCCGACACGCAGGCGAGGCCGAAGGGCGCGAGCGCCTTTTTCAACGGCTCCGGCTGGCGGGGAAACTTGTTGCCGAGTTCCATCCCTTCGAAACCGGCTTCCTTCGCCTCGGCGAGGCAGACTTCGAGCGGCGTCTCGCCACCCAATTCCAGCATGTCGTCGTTCGACCAGCCAATGGGATTTGCCCCGATTCGGATCGTCATACTCGTTCTCTCTCGTTGCTCTGATCAGTCGCCCACCCGCTGTGCGGCGAGTGCGGTTTCATAGGTCTTGCGCGCTTCGTTGACCTGGGGCCGCACCGATACCTCGGGCACGGCCACGTCCCACCAATGCCCGCCGGCATCGGTCGATTCCAGGGGATCGGTGTCAATCACGATCACCGTGCTGCGTTCAGCCTTGCGGGCATCCTTGAGGGCGTTCTCCAGCTCTCCGATTCCCTTGACCTTGATGGCCTCAGCGCCAAGGCTTGCGGCATGAGCCGCGAAATCGATATCCGGCAGCGTCACGTGACGGGTGTGCTGCAGCAGGTTGTTGAAGCTCTCGCCGCCGGTCGCCCTCTGCAGACGGTTGATGCAGCCATAGCCCCTGTTGTCGAGAAGAACGACCGTCAGCTTGAGGCCGAGCATCACCGAAGTGGCAAGCTCCGAATTCATCATCAGGTAGGAGCCGTCCCCGACCATGACGGTGACGTCGCGGTTCGGGTCGGCCATCTTCACGCCCAGGCCGCCGGCAATCTCGTATCCCATGCAGGAATAGCCATATTCCATGTGATAGCCGCCTGCCTGAGAAGCTTGCCAGTGCTTGTGGAGTTCTCCTGGCAGGCCTCCGGCCGCGCAGACCACCACGTCGCCTGGCGCAGCGTTGCGCTGGACAGCACCGATCACTTGCGCATCGGACGGCAACTCCGCGTTGGTCGGGTCCGTAAAGCGTGCGGCCTGGTCGAACCAGCGGGACTTTTCATCCTGCGCCTTTTTTGTCCATGCCTCGGGAGCCTTCCAGGAACCAAGAGCCTCACCCAGCTCCTCGAGACCGACTTTCGCATCCGTCACGAGACTCTTGGCGTTGTGCTTCGCGGCATCGAAGGCCTGCACGTTGAGAGCGACGATGCGACGGTTCGGGTTCTTGAACAACGCCCATGAGCCTGTCGTGAAGTCCTGCAGGCGCGTGCCGACGGCGATCACGACATCCGCTTCTTCCGCAAGGGTGTTGGCCGCACCCGTTCCGGTGACGCCGATAGCGCCAAGGTTTGCGGGCTCATCATGGGCAAGGCTCGATTTGCCGGCCTGGGTTTCACCGGCTGGAATTCCGTGCTTCGTCGCAAATGCCGCCAGAGTCTTTTCGGCGCCCGAGTAGAGGACGCCGCCTCCGGCCACGATGAAAGGCTTTTTGGCGTCACGGATGAGAGCCGCCGCCTCCGTGAGTTCCGTACGGTCGGCCCGAATGCGGCGCTGCTTCCAGACTTTTTCCGCAAAGAACGATTCCGGATAATCATAGGCTTCCGCCTGTGTGTCCTGACACAAGGCCAAAGTCACGGGACCACATTCGGCGGGATCGGTCAGCACGGCCATCGCCCGCTGCAAGGCCGGAATGATCTGTTCGGGTCTGACGATGCGGTCGAAGTAGCGCGATACCGGCCGGAAGCAGTCATTGGCGGTAGCGGTGCCGTCCGAAAAATCTTCGATCTGCTGCAACACCGGATCGGGACGGCGATTGGCGAACACGTCGCCGGGAAGAAGCAGAACCGGCAGGCGATTGACATGCGCGACAGCGGCGGCCGTCACCATGTTGGTCGCACCGGGCCCGATGGACGTCGTACAGGCCATCATGCGGCGACGGCGAGACGCCTTGGCGAAGGCGACGGCGGCATGCGCCATCCCTTGCTCGTTGTGGGCGCGATATGTCGGCAGCGTGTCGCGCACGGCGTGCAGCGCTTCCCCCATTCCGGCCACGTTGCCATGGCCGAAAATAGCCCAGACGCCGGCAAAGAGCGGCAGGATCTCTCCGTCGATGTCGGTTTTCTGCGCTGTCAGGAATCGAACGATGGCTTGTGCCATGGTGAGGCGGATCGTGCTCATGCAGGCTCCTGTTCAGATCGGCCGGTGTTCAAATGTGTGGAGGCAGAGCGTCGGCTCTGCCTGAAAACTCATGTCAGGCGGCCTTGGCGCGGCTGGCGACACGCTGCCATGCATCGACAAGGCGCTGGAAACGGCCGGCCATGTCCGCGACCGCATCGGCATCCGTCATCTGGCCCGCCAGCCAACGGCGTGCCGCATCATTAAAGATGGTTCGGCCAACCGCAAAGCCTTTCACCCAAGGCTCCTTGGCGGCCGCCGCGAAAGCGGCCTCAAGCTCGTCTTCCGGAGCTTCCAGGCCGAGCAGCACGATGCCGCGGCAATAGGGATCGTTCTTCGTGATCGTTTCGCCGATGGCGTGCCAGGCCGCGGGATCCGCCTGCGGCTCGAGCTTCCACCAATCCGGCTTGATGCCGAGATCGTAAAGGCGCTGCACGATCGCCGCGACGGTATCGGTGTGCAAGGGACCGTTCTTGCCGGCAATGATCTCCACCAGGAGTTCCCGGCCGATGCGCCGCGCCGCATCATGGAGACGGAGAAGCTCACGCTCCTGTTGGGTCTTCAGGTCCTGGGGGTCGTCGGGGTGGTAGAAGCAGAGGCACTTGATCGTATGGCCGACCGGCCATTCAACCAGCTGCGCGCCCAAGCTGCCGCCATTCTCGAAGTCGAGGGGACGCGAGCCGGGACGCTCCACCGGGCGGCCAATCCAGAACGGATGATCGGCGGCACGAAACAGGGCTTCGCGCCCATAGGTGCCGTCGAGCAGCATGCCGAACCCCGGCCGGCCATTCGCCACACGAGCCGCAGCTTGGACGGCGAGGACCTTGAAGTCGGGAATTTTGTCGGCGGAAGCGCCGACATCCTTCGCCATGACCTCAAGCTGCATGCGATGGTCGATGGCGAGCGCCATGAGGGTTTCGGGGCCGGGCCGACGGGTCGTCGCCCAGTGAATATGGTTGAGTGTTTCGTCGAAGCGCAGCGCTTTATGGCGGCTGCCGGTCTTGAGGAACTGCTGCAGTTCGGGAAAGCTCGGGATTTCCGGGGAGCAAAGCAGGCGCGAGACCGCGAAGGCACCGCTGGCATTGGCATACGCGCAGCAGGTCTCGAGGGCCTCGTCCTTAAGCCATCCGCGCAGAAAGCCGGACAGAAACGCATCGCCCGCACCGAGCACGTTATAAACTTCGACAGGAAATCCGGGGCCCTTGACCCCCGCGTCGAGACTGTCGGGGATCTCGCTGGGAAACACCACGCAGCCCATGGGGCCGCGCTTGCACACGATGGTGGCCGTCGAGACCGCGCGGATGTTGCGGATGGCCTGAAGGGTGTCCTCGGAGCCTCCCGCGATATGCAGCTCTTCTTCCGTGCCGACGACGAGGTCGCAATCGGCCAGGATAGGGCGGAGATGCTCCGTTACCGCATCGGAGCGGACATAGCGCGCATCACCGGCTCCATGGCCGAGCAATCCCCACAGGTTGGGCCTGTAGTCGACATCGAACACGACCTTGCGGCCGTGAGCCTTCGCGGCGCGAATCGCTTTCATTTGTGCCGCGGCAGTGCTTTCACGGGAAAAATGGGTGCCTGTCACGACGATGGCGGCCGCCGATCCGACGAAATCCGGATCGATGTCGTCCTCGCAAAGGGCCATGTCGGCACAATTGTCGCGATAGAAGATGAGCGGAAAGGAATCCTCGTCGCGGACACCCAGGATCACGAGCGCCGTCAGGCGGGTCTCGTCGGTCACGATGCCCTGCGTGGCGACACCTTCCCGCTCCATCTGCTCCCGGATGAAGCGGCCCATGGCTTCGTCGCCGACGCGGGTGATGAGGCCCGATTTCAGGCCCAGTCTCGCCGTTCCGATTGCGATATTGGCCGGGCAGCCGCCCACCGCCTTGGAGAACGACGCCATGTCCTCCAACCGGCCGCCGACCTGTTGACCGTAAAGATCGACCGACGAACGTCCAATCGTGATGACATCCAGACTTGGCTTCATGATAATCCTCCCAGGCCGGCCTTAGGGCCGGGCGAAGGCCTCTGACGGACCCTTGCGGCAATGGAACGTTTATTCTATTAGCAGCTTGGTCTGGAACATCAATTCCAAACTTGCTCATAGGCTGGCAAAACATCTCGGGGACATCATGATCAGGATCGCCGTTCTGGGCGCGGGCCGCATCGGCCGCATTCATGGCCGTAACGCCGCTAACAATCCGGATGCCCGCCTCGTGGCGGTGGCGGATCCTCACGCGCCCTCCGCGCAGGAACTTGCGGCAGCGACAGGCGCCGAAGTTTCGTCTCTCGATACGATCGTCGAGCGGTCCGATGTGGACGCCATCCTCATCTGCACCCCGACGACCACGCATGCGGATCTCATCGAGCGCGGGGCTCGGGCCGGGAAGGCCGTGTTCTGCGAAAAGCCGGTCGATCTCTCGAGCGACCGGATCGAGGCCTGCCTCGCGACCGTCGAGAAGGCCGGCACGCCGTTGATGATCGGCTTCAACCGCCGGTTCGATCCGAATTTCGCCAGCCTTCGCCGCCGTCTCGCCGATGGAGAGGCCGGAGAGGTCGAGCTGGTGACGATTCTCTCCCGCGATCCTGGACCGCCCCCCGTCAGCTACATCGCGACCTCGGGCGGCCTCTTCCGCGACATGATGATTCACGATCTCGACATGGCACGGTTCCTCCTGTTGGGAGACGAACCGGTCGAGGTCCATGCGGTCGGGTCCTCCCTTGTGGATCCCGCCATCGGCCAGGCCGGAGATGTGGATACGGCAGCGGTGATGCTGAAGACCGCGAAGGGCCGTATCGTCCAGATCTCCAACTCCCGACGCGCAACCTACGGCTACGATCAGCGCATCGAAGTGCACGGCTCGAAGGGAATGCTCCGCGCCGGGAACATCCATCGCACCACGGTGGAATTCGCGAATGCCACCGGCATCACGGCGGATCCCGTGCAGGATTTCTTCCTGGAACGTTATGCCGACGCCTATCGGGCGGAGCTCGATACCTTCCTGTCGTCCATCAAGAAGGGCACGGCCTGCGATCCGACCGGACACGACGGCCTGAAAGCGCAGCGCCTGGCGGACGCGGCGACGGAGTCGGCAAAGAGCGGAAAGCCGGTGCGGCTCTGACGAAACGCTTTTTCGCCAAAGCTGCCATTGCGTGATGATCGGCCGGGCTTACCCGGCCGTTATCATGACGGCGGTTGTCTTCCCTTAGGTTTCCGCGCGCTTTTCCGCGACCGCGACCACAAGCGCCATGGCCAGGGCAAAGGATGCCGAGAGGGAGCGGAAAGCCCCGAAGTCCGCTTCGGCGATCTCTAGCCAGACATCCGCGCTGCTGACCAGGGGCGAGAAGGGCGAGTCGGTGACGGCAACCACGGGAATGTTGCGCCGTGCCGCAGTGGCGGCCAAATCGATCGTGATCGGTGCATAAGGGGTGAAGCTGATGGCCAGGACCGCATCCCTCTCGTGCGCGGTCGCCAGCTGCTCCGGACCAAGCTGCGCGATATGGTCGATCAGCATCGACCGCACCCCGAGCTTGCCGAACGCATAGGCGCAGTAAGCCGAAACCGGAAACACCCGGCGCGCCCCGAGCAGGTAGATGGTGTCCGCGTTCGCGAGAGTTGTGACGGCGCGCGCGAATTCTTCCGGCCTTACCGAATTCCGCATGCGGTCGAGCGAGATGGCGGCTGCTTCCGCGAAGCCATCCAGGAGTGCCGTTGCGTGAACGTGCTGGCCCTCGGACGTGCGCAGCCCTTGCAGGCGCTCCCGATAATCCGGGAACCGTTCGCGCAGCCGGTCGCGAAAGATCTGTTGCAGATGGGAAAACCCATCGTAGCCGAGCCCCTTGGCGAAGCGGATCAGGGTCGATGGCTGCACCCCCGCATGCTCCGCAATACCGGCCACGGTTCCGAACGCCATTTCCTCGGGATGCTCCAGGGCGAAGGCCGCCAGCTGCTTGAGGCGCTTGGGCAAACTCTCGCGGCGCTGAAGCAGGACGAGCTTCAGGCTCTCGAAGTCTTCGGGGACGACGTCCCGTGCCGCCTGAGAGGGGGCCTCCATGCTTCTTTTGATCCTCCGACGCCCTATCTCCACCAGGGCAGACGGGACCTTGACATCGATCTGCAACAAATGGAATAAAAATTCTACAAGAAATAACAAAAGGTTTGGTCGTTCTGTTTTGACGATCCGACTGGCAGAGGAAACGCCGCGCTTTCAGCCAATTCGATGATGGGATTGGCTGCCAACCTTCTGCGGAACTCCATCGCGCGGCGGTCAAGCCGTACCGACATCGCCGGACCGGTCCTCGGTCGCGATGAACAACGAGACCCTTTGGGAGGGACACCTATGAAATCCTTTATTACCGGTCTTGCTGCCGCAGCAGCCTTGACCCTTGCCGCCGCCGCGCCCGTCGCGGCCCAGCAGAACAGCCGCATCATCGTGGTGAGCCACGGCCAAGCGAACGATCCCTTCTGGTCGGTGGTCAAGAATGGCGTGACCGCGGCCGGCCAGGACATGAAGGTGCAGGTGGACTACCGCGCGCCGGAAACCTTCGACATGGTCGCCATGGCTCAGCTGATCGACGCCGCCGTCAATCAGAAGCCCGCCGGTTTGATTGTGTCGATCCCGGATGCTTCGGCCCTCGGCCCATCGATTCAAAAGGCGGTGGCCGCGGGAATTCCGGTCATCTCGATGAATTCGGGATCGGACGTGTCCAAGAAACTCGGGGCTCTCCTCCATGTGGGGCAGGACGAGCTGGATGCCGGCAAGGCCGCCGGCGCGAAACTCAAGGAGATGGGCGGCAAAGTCGGCCTTTGCGTCAACCACGAGGTCGGTAACGTTTCCCTCGATCTTCGCTGCAAGGGCTTCGGCGAGGGCTTCGGCGGCAAGGTGACGGTGCTTCCGGTCTCCAACGATCCGTCCGACATCCGCGCAAAGGTCAAGGCTGCACTCGCGTCCGATACGTCGATCGACACCATCATGGCACTGGGTGCGCCGCTCTCCGGAGAGCCGACGGTCGCTGCCGTGAAGGAGGCCGGTAAAACCGGCTCCGTGAAGATCGCCTCGTTCGATCTCTCCGCCAATTTCCTGAAGGCGGTGTCCGCAGGCGAAGCAGCGTTTGCCATCGACCAGCAGCAGTACCTGCAGGGCTATCTTCCCGTCACCTTCCTGGCGCTCAATGCGAAATATGGCCTCATCCCCGGCGGGGACGTGCCCTCGGGCCCGAACCTGATCACCAAGGACAAGGCCGCGCAGGTGGTCGAGCTGTCGGCCAAGGGCATCCGTTAACTCAAAGCCAAAAGCCCACGGCCCCCACGGGCCGTGGGCTTCTTTTTCTTGAAAAGAGTTTGAAGGGAGGTTTCCATGACGGACGTCAGCCATTCGACTGCGCCAGCAGGGCCCGTTCCTCCCGGGCCGGCAGTGAAGCCCTCTCAGGACGAGCGCCTGAAGGAAGTCTCCGTCCTGACAAAGATCATGCGCCGGCCCGAACTCGGCGCGCTGGCAGGCTTGGTGCTGGTCACGATCTTCTTTCTCTCCACCGCCGATTCATCGATGTTCACCCTCGCGGGGGTCATGAACATCCTGGCTCCCGCGTCACAGCTGGGAATCCTGGCGATTGCGGCCGCTTTGCTGATGATCGGCGGCGAGTTCGACCTCTCGATCGGTTCGATGGTGGCCTTCGCGGGATTGATTTTCGGTTCGTTTCTGACCCTGACGGGGTGGCCGCTGCTCCTTGCCATTGCGGCGACCTTCGTGGTGGCGGCCCTGCTGGGGGGGCTCAACGGGCAGCTCGTGATCCGGACAAAACTGCCGTCGTTCATCGTGACGCTGGCGTTCCTGTTCATCCTGCGGGGCCTGTCCCTCGTCGGGCTGAAATGGGCGACCGGCGGGTCGACGCAGATGCGCGGCATCGGCGAGAGCGCGGGCGAGGGTTTCGTGCGGGAGATCTTCTCCGGAAACGCGCTTGAATCTCTCTTCAGCTGGCTGGCCGCCCACGACATCATCGGGAAGTTCCCCAACGGAATGCCGACCGTGACGGGCGTTCCTGTCTCCATCGTGTGGTTCGTGCTCTTTGCCCTCGTTGCCACGTGGATTCTTCTACGCACACGCGCCGGCAACTGGATCTTCGCGGCGGGAGGCGATCCGAATGCCGCCCGCAATTCCGGCGTGCCCGTCGACCGGGTCAAGACGGGCCTGTTCATGCTGACCGCCTGCGCGGCTGCGCTCGTTGCCGTCCTGACCGTGCTCGACGCCGGTTCGACTGATTCCCGGCGCGGCTTTCAAAAGGAATTCGAAGCCATCATCGCGGCGGTGATCGGAGGCTGTTTGCTGACCGGCGGCTACGGGTCCGCGATCGGTGCCTTCTTCGGCGCCATCATCTTCGGGATGGTGTCGATCGGCCTCACCTATACGCGCTTCGATTCCGACTGGTTCCAGGTCTTCCTGGGGGCCATGCTGCTGTTGGCCGTGCTGTTCAACAATTTCATCCGCCGCAAGGTCACGGGAGAGCGCTGATGGCTACCAATGCGCCGCTCATCGAAATCCGCAGCCTCGTCAAGCATTTCGGCTCGGTCATCGCGCTCTCGGGCGTGTCGCTGTCCGTTCATCGCGGGGAGGTGATGTGCCTGCTTGGCGACAACGGTGCGGGCAAGTCAACGCTCATCAAGACCCTGTCCGGTGTTCACAAGCCGACGTCGGGCGACTTCCTGGTGGAAGGCCAGCCCGTGACCTTTGCGAGCCCGCGCGATGCCCTCGATGCGGGGATCGCCACGGTCTACCAGGATCTCGCCATGATCCCGCTCATGTCGGTGACGCGCAATTTCTTCATGGGCCGTGAGCCGATCAAGGGTGTCTGGCCGTTCCGCTATGTGGATTTCGATCATTGCGATACGGTCACCCGTGAAGAGATGCACAAGATCGGCATCGACGTCCGCGACCCCAATCAGGCGGTCGGCACGCTTTCCGGCGGCGAGCGTCAATGCGTGGCCATCGCCCGCGCGGTCTATTTCGGCGCGAAGGTGCTGATCCTCGACGAGCCGACCTCGGCGCTTGGCGTCGCGCAGACCTCGATGGTGCTGAAATACATCCACCAGGTGCGCCAGAAAGGTCTCGGCGTCATCTTCATCACGCACAACGTGCGCCACGCCTACGCGGTGGGCGATCGGTTCACCGTGCTCAATCGCGGCAAGACGCTGGGCACCTACACGAAATCCGAAATCCAGATCGACGAGCTGCAGAACCTCATGGCCGGCGGCAAGGAATTGCAGGCCGTGTCGGAAGAGCTGGGTGGAATGGTGTGAAATGAAGGCACTCGGCATCGGCCTCATCGGAACCGGCTACATGGGCAAATGCCACGCATTGGCCTGGAACGCCGTCGCGCCCGTTTTCGGCGACGTGCTCCGGCCGCGCCTCGCGGTTCTCGCGGAAGCCTCAGAAGCGCTTGCCGAACGCAAGGCTCAGGAGCTGGGCTTCGAGAGATCCACGGGCGATTGGCGCTCGCTCGTCAGCGATCCCACGGTCGATGTGGTGTCCATCACAACGCCGAATGCCTTTCACCCCGACATGGCCATTGCGGCCCTGGAAGCGGGCAAGCACGTCTGGTGCGAGAAGCCCATGGCCACCAGGCTCGTCGATGCGGAGCGCATGCTCGCCGCAGCGCGTGCGTCGGGCAGGGTCGCGGTCCTGGGCTACAACTATATCCAGAATCCGATCATTCGCTTGATCCGCCGCATCCTGGAGGAGGGGCAGATCGGCGAGGTGAACCATGTCCGCCTGGAAATGGACGAGGACTTCATGGCGAACCCGGAAGACCTCTTCTATTGGAAAAGCGAGGCTTCCTCGGGCCACGGCGCGCTTGACGATTTCGGCGTTCACCCCCTGAGCCTGGTTTGGACGCTCCTCGGCGGCGTCAAGCGTGTTTGCGGCCACATGGCCAAGCCCTATGCGGACCGACCGGCGAGGGAGGGCGGACGCCGGGACGTCGAAACCTGTGATATCGCAACAGTGCTGATGGAGCTCGAGAACGGCGCATCGGGCGTGATGGCTCTCAATCGTTCCGCCTGGGGGCGCAAGGGCCGTATCGTGCTCCAGCTCTTCGGCTCCAAGGGCACCGTCGCGTATGATCAGGAGCGCATGAACGAGGTGCAGCTCTACACCGCCGAGGGCGAGAGGGAGACACAAGGCTTCCGCACGATTCTCGCCGGGCCGCAACACGCGCCTTACGACACGTTCATCCCCGCGCCGGGTCATGGCCTCGGCTTCAACGATCTCAAGATCATCGAATGTCGCGAGCTGATGCGGCGCATTGCGGGCGAGGGAGCGCATCTCATCGATTTCGAGGACGGCATCCGCATCGAGCGAACGGTCGACGCGATGGCGAAGAGCGCGCATGAGGGGCGGTGGGTCGAGGTCTATTCGGGATGAATATCCTACCGTTGTCATTCCGGGGCCGCGCAGCGGAGCCCGGAACCCATAACCGCTAGCGGGGCAGAAAAGGGAGCGGCAGTCGGTGCGGTTTCTCTTGGATCGTCAGTGTTTATGGGTTCCGGGCCCGGCCCTTTGGGCCGTCCCGGAATGACGGGCGTGTGTTCTAACCTACATGCGCCATGAGCACTTCAAGAAATGCATCGGCGTAGCGATCGAGCTTGGCCTGACCCACCCCATGGACTTCCCCGAATGTGCGGGCTGAACGCGGCTTCTTGGCCACCATGTCAATGAGGCTGCGATCCGAGAAGATCACGTAGGCGGGAACGCCTTCTTCCTTCGCAAGGCGGGTGCGCAGCGCCTTGAGTTCGAGAAGCAGCGGATCGTCCGAGGGCACCACGGATTCCGCTTCCATGCGCGAGCGGCGGCGGCGGCGGTCGGCCGGCTTCATGAGAACGTCCGAGCGCAGCTCGATTCGCTCCTGACCCTTGAGCACCGCGATCCCTTTGTCGGTGAGCGTCCAGCGGCCGTATTCCGCAAGCTCCAGGCTCACAAGCCCTGCCGCGTAGATCTGGCGCAACAGGGAGCGCCACTCGGTCTTGGAGCGATCCGCTCCGACCCCGAAGGTCTTGAGTTGCCCGTGGCCGAAGCGACGAACCGCATCGGTTTCTTCGCCGACCAGGATGTTGATCAGATGCTCCGTGCCGAAACGCTCACCGGTTCGCACAATGGCGGAAAGCAGCTTCTGCGCCTCGACCGTACCGTCGAACGACATCACGCCGTCGATACAAAGGTCGCAGTTGCCGCAAGGCTCCGTGCTTTCGCCGAAATAGGCGAGCAGCGTCTGACGGCGGCAATGCGGCGCCTCGCACAGGGCCACGAGCGCATTGAGACGCTGGCGTTCAACCCGCTTCTGCTCGTCGGACGATTCGCTCTCCTCGATCTGGAGGCGGCGCAGACGCATGTCGTCGAGACCGTAGAGCGTGAGGGTGTCGGCGGCCGCCCCGTCGCGGCCGGCGCGGCCGATTTCCTGGTAATAGGCCTCGATGGATTTCGGTAGGGCCGCATGCGCGACGAAGCGCACATCCGGTTTGTCGATCCCCATACCGAAGGCCACCGTCGCCACCATGACGATCCCATCCTCCTGAAGGAAGATGTCCTGGTTCTTGGCGCGCTCCCCCTGCGCCATGCCCGCATGGTAGGGGAGGGCGCGGTAGCCTGCCTGGGAGAGGGAATCGGCCAGGCGTTCCGTTGCATCCCGCGACGAGCAATAGACGATCCCGCTCTCGTGGCGATGCTTGTCGAGAAAGGTGAAAAGCTGGCGCTTGGTGTTCTCTTTCGCCTGCATGGCAAGGCGTAGGTTGGGCCGATCGAAACCATGGATGAACAGCCGCGGCTCCGCCTCGAACAGGCGATCCATGATATCGCCGCGCGTCGCGACATCGGCCGTCGCGGTCAGGGCGATTGTCTGGACACCGCCGAGGCGGCGACGCACCTCGCCGAGCATCGCATATTCCGGCCTGAAATCGTGCCCCCATTGCGAGACGCAATGGGCTTCGTCGATCGCCAGAAGATTGACCCCGGCACGTGCCAGCCATTCGGTCGCGGCCGTGTTGGCGAGGCGCTCGGGCGAGGCATAAAGCAGGCGCATGCGCCCGTCCCGGATGGCGTCCGTCACGCGGCGGTTTTCTTCCGCATCGTTGGCCGAGTTCAGGCTTCCGGCCTCGATGCCGAAATGGCGCAGGGCCGCCACCTGGTCGCGCATGAGGGCGATCAGGGGCGAGACCACCAAGGTCAGACCTTCGCGCGCCAGGGTCGGAAGCTGGTAACACAGGGACTTGCCCGCCCCGGTCGGCATGACGGCCAAGACGTCCTCGCCCGCCAGCACGGCGCGCACGATCTCCTCCTGTCCTTCGCGGAAGGACGGGAATCCGAAGACGTCATGGAGAATCTGTTGCGGGTCGATCACGGATGCGGTGTGGCCGAAGGTCTGGATTCGGTCAATGCGGCATCGGGAATCCGCAGATAGCGCAGGATGCCTCGGGCCGCCCCGATCCCGGTGGCAAAGGTCGCCTGGAGCAGGTAGCCGCCGGTCGGCGCTTCCCAATCCAGCATCTCCCCGGCCAGAAAGACCCCCGGGAGTCCGCGGAGCATGAGGTGCTCATCGACCTGCGAGAATGCGACGCCCCCGGCCGTCGATATGGCTCGATCGAGCGGCTGGGTTCCCGTCAGCGTAAGGGGAACCGATTTGACGAGGGACGCCAGACCGTCCGGATCCGTTGGAAGCGCGGCCGGTCCTTCCCTTAAGAGAGCGATCCCGAGGGGCGAAAGCCCCGCCGCCTTTCGCAGGAAGGTGGAAAGGGATTGGCTTTTTCGAGGGCTCTTGAGGCGGTTCACAAGGCTTTCGACCGTAAGGTCGGGCCGCAGGTCGATTCGCAAGACGGCGCGGCCGTCACGGGCGATAGCCTCGCGCAGGGGAGCCGACAGGGCATAGAGGGCCCCGCCCTCGATGCCGTTGGCCGTGACGATGGCCTCGCCCCGCACATGAAACGTCTCGAAACTCAACGCAATCCGCTTCAGCGGCTCGCCTTCGAACCGGCTGCGGATCGTGTCCGACCATCCAACGAGAAACCCCATGTTGGAGGGGCGGAGAGGATTTACCTCGACGCCGCGCCCGGCCAGGAGCGAGACCCAGCCGCCATCCGATCCGAGCCGGGGCCAGCTGGCTCCGCCGAGGGCCAGAAGCGTCGCGTCGGGGCTGTCGGTGATGGATGCTCCCCCCGGGCCCGAAAAACGGAGCAGCCCATCCGCGTCCCACCCGGTCCAGCGATGGCGCAGGGCAAAGCGCACGCCAAGCCCCTCAAGGCGCCTCAGCCAGGCTCTCAGGAGGGGTGAGGCCTTGAAAGCCTTGGGGAAAACCCGCCCGCTCGAGCCGACGAAGGTGTCCTGGCCCAGGTCCTGGCTCCAGGCGCGAAGATCCTGGGGTGAAAAGGCCTCGATCAACGGCCGTAAGGGAGGTTCGGCGGCCGCATAGCGACCGATGAAGGGCGCGAAATCCTCGCTGTGGGTCAGATTGAGGCCGCCTCGCCCGGCCATGAGCAGCTTGCGCCCGACCGAGGGCATATGATCGTATACGGTAACCGCAATCCCGGCCCGTCCAAGCGTTTCAGCCGCGATGAGTCCCGCAGGGCCGCCGCCGATCACGGCGACGCGCGGAGCGGAGGGATGCGGAGGTATGCGGTGAGCTGACGCGGAAGGCATTCTGGACCCTCGACCGAGGACATGGCATGCAGAGCCGTCGGTCCGGTCGTGCTCCACATGACCGGTAGAACTGGATTTTTCAAGGGGAGCGGCGTCGAACGCCGCCAGGGGATTCCATGCGGGCGTTTTTCCTTTGCATTTTGACGGCGCTGACGCTTGCCGGCTGCGCGACCGAGCTGCCACGCACGAGCGACGTGCTCTCGAGCTCCACGAAGGATGCCGCCGCTGCGGCATCGCTCATCTCGGCTTACCGTGTTTCCAAGGGTTTGAGCCCCGTTGCGGTCGATCCACGGTTGAACGAGGCGGCGGAGCATCAGGCGCGGGCCGTGGCGGCGGCCGGCAGCCTGAGCCACGGCAATTTCGCGGGCCGGATGAACGAGTTCGGGGTCCGCGGCTATTCCGCCGAGAATCTGTCGGCAGGCTCGTCCTCCGTGGAAGGGGCGATCAAGCGCTGGCAGGCCTCCGCAGGCCATAATGTGAATCTGCTGATGCCGCAGGCCCGGTACATCGGATTGGCGCGGGCTGACTCAACCAGCCGCTACGGGCGCTACTGGGCCCTCGTCCTGAGCCAGTAAGGCGAACGGCACAAAGGCGGATGTCGCGCGTTAAGGCCGTGTCCTTACCGTGCGTTCTTCATGACATATCCGCAGATACTCGCCTTTGCCATCGTCGCCGGGATGATGGCTCTCTTCGTCTGGGGCCGCTTCCGCTATGACGTGGTGGCGGCCAGTTCTCTCCTGGTCGCCGTGCTCGTCGGCATCGTCCCGGCCGACAAGGCCTTTACGGGCTTCAGCGACGATATCGTCATCATCGTTGCGAGCGCGCTCCTGGTCAGCGCCGCCGTGGCGAAATCCGGCGTGCTTGAGGCCGGACTGAACCGTGTCGCTCCCTATTTGCGCACGACGCAGATCCAGGTGGTGGTGCTTGTCGGCGTCGTGACGGTGCTTTCCGCGTTCGTGAAGAATATCGGCGCTCTTGCGATGATGATTCCCGTCGCGTTCCAGATCGCGCGGCGCACGAACACGCCTCCTTCCAGCTTCCTGATGCCGATGGCCTTCGGCTCTCTTCTGGGCGGGATCGTCACCCTCGTGGGCACGTCACCGAACATCATCGTCTCAAGGGTCAGGGGGGAACTGCTCGGCGAGCCCTTCCGGATGTTCGACTTCACGCCGGTCGGAGCGGGAATCGCGATTGCAGGGGTGATCTTTCTGGCCTTCGGATACCGGCTTCTTCCAAAGGGCCGCAAGGGAGCCGCTTCCCTCGACGAGGCCCTCAACATCACGGATTACGTGACCGAGGCCAAGGTTCTGCCGGAATCCGACGTTGCCGGACGGACGGTGGCCGAACTGCGGCAGATGGCGCATGGCCAGGTCAAGGTCGCGGCCATCATCCGCGATGAGACGCGCAGCCCAACCCCGCTGCCCGATGCCTCGATTCGGGAAAACGATGTGCTGATCCTGGAAGGCGAATCGGATGCTCTGGAAAGCGTCGTCGCTCGGGCGGGCCTGAAGCTCAGCCGTGAGCACCGTCCTCCCGAAACCGACGAGGTGACCGACGAGATCGGCGTGATCGAGGCGATCGTCGGACCGAATTCCGTGTTGACCGGCGTTTCCGCCGAGCGCATCGCGCTTTATGAGAAATTCCAGGTCAATCTTCTCGCGGTCAGCCGCAGCGGCATGCGGATCAAGGAGCGGCTCCGCGCCGTGACTTTGCGGCCGGGCGACGTCATCGTTCTCCAGGGCAATCTCAAGAAATTGCCGGACACCTTGAAAAACCTTGGTTGCCTTCCTCTCGCAGAACGGGAAATCCGCCTCGGCAGTGCCCGCCGCAGCCTCCTGCCCATCGCTATTCTGGCGGGAGCCATGGTGCTCGTGGCCTTTAACGTGCTGCCTGTCGCAATCGCCTTCTTCGGTGCCGGGGTCCTGCTGGTTCTCTTCGGATCCATCACCCTGCGCGAGGCTTATGAGACCATCGAGTGGCCGATCATCGTGATGCTCGGCGCCCTTATTCCGGTCAGCGAGGCGATCCGCACGACGGGCGGAACGGACCTGATCGCCACGTGGCTGTCGTCCGTGGCGCACATGCTTCCTCCGACAGGTGCGCTCGTTCTCATCATGGTCGCTGCCATGGCGGTGACACCCTTCCTGAACAACGCGGCGACGGTTCTCGTCATGGCGCCGATCGCCGCGAGCTTCGCGACCCAGCTCGGGTTCAGGCCCGATGCGTTTCTCATGGCGGTCTCCATCGGGGCGGCCTGTGATTTCCTCACCCCGATCGGCCATCAGTGCAACACGCTGGTGATGGGACCGGGAGGCTATCGCTTCGGTGATTACTGGCGTCTCGGCCTGCCGCTTTCGGTCATCGTCGTGGTGATCGGCGTTCCGCTGATCATGCTGTTCTGGCCTCTGCGGTGAGGAACGGACGGGAGAGCCGTCCGTTAGCGTTGCAGATGATCAAGGAGTGCGCGTCATGACCAGAGGACCCGGTCCCTACGACCCTCAGCCCCAACCGACGGTTCCGTCTCCCGATCCGGTGCTCCCGGGCCATACCCCGACCGAGGTGCCGGGCGGAGAGCCGACGGAAATTCCCGCAACGGACCCGGATCTTCCTCCGGCGGAGCCGGGTGTTCCCAACCCGGGAAGCCCGCCAAATCCTGGCCCCGTCGCTTAACCGGGCAAACAGCTCGGACGTCGCTTTTTTCTGGGCTGTTTTATCGAACCTTCATTGAAAAGCTGCGGTCAGAAGCAGCGTAAGGCCTGTGGCTGAGGATACGAGCGCCACGATCAGCGACCAGCAGTGCAGGCGATCGCGCTCTTCCTGGTTGAGCAGGGATCTGAGCCTTGCATCGGAGCGTCCGAGAATGAAGCTGTGATGACGGGCAGGGCCAAGCGTCGTGCGATGCGAGCCCGTGCCCCCGAGAGCGGGCCGGTACCTCCGAGGGACGCCCGCGTTCGAGAAATGATGGTCAGGAGACAGATCCGAGTTCATGGGGTCACGACGTTCGGGGAGCAGGTCATGCCCAACCCTGCCTGCGAGGAATGAACGGGGAGTAAAGTCCGACCGAAACCGAAATTCGTCGTAAATCAAACCTTTCCGCCTGGACGGCGGACCGGCGCTTGCGAAATTTCCCTATTGTTATCATAGAATTAACGGGACCGTCGCGACCAGGCACGTTGCCTTGATGCCGGTGATGTACTTGGATTGCCGGCTGTCGCTTCTCAACAGCAGAAAACGGGTCGAGGCTTGGTGCGCATCATGCCATCACCCTCTCGACAGGGGGAAAAGATGGCGCAGGGCTCTATTCACAAAACCATGGCGGCGTCCGATTGGTTGCTGCTCATTGCTCTCTCGATCATCTGGGGAGGGTCATTCCTTTTCATCGGCGTCGCGGTCAAGGAGCTTCCTCCCCTGACGATCGTGGCGCTGCGCGTCATCCTGGCCGCCGTAGCCCTGAGGCTTGTCTTGGCCGTCATGGGAATAGCGGTTCCCAGGGGGTGGCGGATTTGGGCGGCCTTCTTCGTCATGGGAATTCTCAACAACGCCATTCCGTTCACGCTCATCGTCTGGGGACAACGTCACATCGCCAGCGGGCTGGCCTCGATCCTGAACGCCACCACCCCGCTCTTCACCGTCATCGTCGCGCATTATTTGACGACCGACGAGCGCCTCACCCCGCAGCGCCTGTCGGGAATCGTCGTCGGATTTCTCGGTGTTGCCGTCATGATCGGCGCATCGGCTTTGTCCCTCGGCAATGCGGACGTCTGGGCGCAACTCGCGGTCCTCGGAGCCGCGCTGTCCTATGGCTTCGCGGGGGTCTTCGGGCGGCGCTTCAAAGCCATGGGAATTCAGCCGCTCGTCATCGCGACCGGCCAGGTCACGGCGTCCAGCGTCCTTCTGCTGCCGATGGCTCTGCTCGTCGACCGGCCGTGGACTCTCTCGCTGCCGAGCCTTCCTGCCATCCTGGCTATCGGGAGCCTCGCGCTCATCTCCACGGCCTTTGCCTATATCCTGTTCTTTCGCCTGCTTGCCCGGGCGGGCGCCACGAATGTCGGCCTCGTGACCTTTCTTATTCCTATCAGCGCCATCCTGTTCGGCGTCCTGATCCTTGGAGAAAGGCTGGAGCTTCGGCAGATAACCGGCATGGGGCTGATCGGAATCGGCCTCATTCTCATCGACGGCAGGCTCGTCACAGCGCTCAAGCGCCGCTTTCTTCCGGCGGAGGCTCCGGTTCAGAGGAGCGAACCAGGCCGTTGAACCTGCATGGCTGACATCCCATCTGCGGCATTAGTGAGTTCAAAAGGGGTGTGTTAAGGTTCCCTTGACCTTTAAAAGCTTGGCCAGGGCGCGGAAGCTGACCCTAGACTTGATTCCGTGGGAGCCTTAGCCAAGGCGGCCGGCCCGCCTGAGTTCAACCAATGATGCGTCTTGTCTTAAGCCTATCGGACGATCCCGCCATCACGGCCGTGGAACGTGCCATCATGGAATTTCGCAGCGCGCGGCCCGTCATCATTGATGGGACTTCCGGCAGCGCGCTGGTTCTCGGAATCGAGGATCTCGATGAGGTGATGGCCGAGCAGATCGAAGCACTGGCGGGAGGGCATGCCCACCTGGTTCTTCCGCCGGCGCGTCTGCGTCGTCTCGGGCTGGAGCGGGACACGGCCGGCATCATTGCGCTGCCGGCTGTTGATCGGGAACGTATCGAGGCTCTGGCACTCAAGATCGACGGTCGTATCGATGCTCCCGTCAGGGCGGCCGGTCCGATTGACGAAGAGGCCCTTGAGCTGGCCCGTCTGTCGTTGGTTCTCCCGGCCGTGATCGTCATTCCGTTGGCCGCGGGAATCGAGGTGGATCCATCGCTGATCCGGGTCTCCGGCCCGGCGATCCGCAGCTACCGGCGCGCGAAGACCCTCGACCTCAAGATCGTCAGCCGGGCCCCCGTGCCTCTCGAAGGAGCACCGTCGAGCGAATTCGTCGTGTTCCGCGGAGGCGAGGGGATGCGCGATCAGGTGGCCATCATCGTCGGCTCTCCCGATGTGGCAAAACCCGTGACGGTGCGCCTGCATTCCGCGTGCCTGACCGGCGACCTGTTCGGAAGCCTCAAATGCGATTGCGGAGATCAGCTGCGGGAAACCGTCCGCTTCATGGCCCAAAATGACGGCGGCATTCTTCTCTACCTCGACCAGGAGGGCCGAGGAAACGGAATTGCCAACAAGATCCGTGCCTACAAGCTGCAGGCCCAAGGCTACGATACCTACGATGCGGATGAGGTCCTGGGCTTTTCCGCCGACCAGCGCCACTTCGACTTCGCGGCCGTCATGCTGCAGAAGCTTGGCGTCTCGTCGGTCCGCCTCATGACGAACAACCCGGAAAAGATCGAGGCCCTGAAGGCGGCCGGCCTCGACGTCGCCTCCGATCATCGCGTGCTCGGACGCCCCACGGCGGAAAATGTCAGCTATCTCGCGTCGAAACGCGACCGCGCAGGGCATTATATCGATATCGAGGGTCTGCTGGCGGCATCCGCAAAGGATTGACGCCCCTCGGTTGCTGCGGACAGGCCCCCCTGCCGCGTCCAGAATACCCATCAGCGTCTCCGGAGCCGGCCCGTTTGCTTTCATGAAGCGGCGGCCGGGGCCTCGATCATTGCCTTTTCACGGCCCTTTCCCCTTAGAGGAAAAGCTTTGCGGTGCACAGTATAGTATACTATACGGTGATTCTCATTCAGGAGGATTGCCGCATGTTTCGTTCCATCGCCCTCGCGGGTATTGTTCTGGGCACCACCGCGCTAAGCGCTCAGGCTCACGGGATCTGGGTTGCCGAACGCCTCGGTGACCTCGCCATCGTCTACGGCCACGGGGCGAGCGACGAGGCGTATGATCCGCACAAGGTCAAAGCGGTGGTCGCCTACGGGAAGTCCGGAGAGCCGTCGGATGGAACGATTACCCGGCAATCGAAGAACGCTCTTGTCCGGCCGCCCGAGAATGCCGCAGCCCTGACGGTGGTGTTCGATAACGGCGTATGGACCAAGGGACCCGATGGGAAGTCCGTCAATCGACCGAAGCGGGAGGTCCCGGGAGCCGCATCGGCCAGCCACTCCATCAAGATCAACAAGACGATTCTGTCGGCAGGCAGCTCTTTGAAGCCTGTGGGCCTGGATCTGGAGATCGTCCCTCTGGTTGATCCCATGACGCTCAAGATCGGTGACGACCTTCCGGTGCAGGTCCTGTCCCGGGGAAAGCCTTTGCCGGGCGTTTCCCTCAACGCCGATTACGTCAATGACGGGCATGGAAAGAGCGACAAGACGGACGAGAGCGGAAAGGTCATCCTCACGGTCAGGAACGACGGTCTCAACGTCATCGGAGTGGGAAACACGCTCAAGACGCCCGATAACCCCGATGCGGATCAGATCAGCTATTTCGCGACCCTGTCGTTCATGCTCCCCCACGCCGAGGATTGAGCGTGACGTAGGGTAAGTGCCTGCGGGGGAGGGCAGCCCATGGGCGTCCGCCCCGCTTGGCCGGCCCCGGGGTCGAACGCTCTGAACCGTTGCTGCGGCGCCCGCAATCCGTTGCGGGCGTGCGCCTTAAGTCCATATTGTCGCGTATGTCCGCTGCCCTAACCTTGTTACGGGCGGAATGACCGCTGTGGCCTGACCGCCTCAACCATATGCCGGCATTGGCCGACAGGTTCAGGGGAAACGCTCATGTGGAGCCAGGTCTATAATCCGTTCGGGAGCGCCGTACTCTCGACTCTCGTCGCCGCCTTACCGGTCGTCTGTCTGCTGGGACTTATCGCCTTTGCGAAAATGCAGGCGCATTTCGCCGCGATCATTGCCCTTATCGTGACCCTGCTGATCGCGGTCGTGGGCTTCGGCATGCCAAGCGGCATGGCGCTCGAAGCGGCGGGGCTCGGAGCCCTCACGGGTCTTTTTCCGATCGGCTGGATCATTCTGAACGTCATTTTTCTTTATCGCCTGACCGTCGAAAACGGCTCGTTCAAGATCCTCCAGGATTCCATCGCCGGCATTACGGCGGATCGGCGCCTGCAGCTTCTTCTGGTGGCATTCGCGTTCGGGGCGTTCTTTGAAGGCGCCGCCGGCTTCGGCACCCCGGTCGCGGTGACCGGCGCCATCCTGATCGGCCTCGGCTTCTCGCCCCTGGCCGCATCCGGCCTGTCCTTGATCGCCAACACGGCTCCGGTTGCTTATGGGGCCCTTGGAACGCCGATCGTGACGCTCGGCGCCGTCACCGGCCTCGATCCGATCGCACTCGGAGCCATGGCGGGCCGGCAATTGCCGTTCTTCTCGCTCATCGTGCCGTTCTGGCTCATTTGGACCTTCGCGGGCTTTCGCGGCATGCGACAGATCTGGCCTGCAATTCTGGTCTGCGGCGTTTCGTTCGCCGTGCCGCAGTTTCTCGTGTCCAACTTCCACGGGCCGTGGCTGGTGGACGTGGTTGCGTCCCTCGTCTCGATGGCATGTCTGTTCGGTTTTCTGAGAATCTGGCAGCCGGCGGAAATCTGGACGAGTCCGGCTCTGCGCAGCGGCGAAACGGAAGCGACCTTGGCAAGCCGCCCGGCGTCCCTCGGCGCCGGTGCGACGGCAGAGCTCACGGGCGTCCCGCGCCATCCTTCCAGCGACGTCTTCAAGGCCTGGCTGCCATGGATCATTCTGTGCGCCGTCGTCTTCGTCTGGGGAACGCAGACTTTCAAGGACCTCGTCAATCCGCTCTATTTCCCCAAATTGACCTTCGAGGGCTTGCACAACTTGGTGCAGAAAGTGCCGCCTGTGGTGCCGAAGGCGACACCCGAGGCTGCGATCTATCCCTTCAACATCCTCACCATGACCGGAACCGGCATCTTTTTGGCGGCTCTCATCTCCGGCTTCGTGATGAAGTATTCGCCTCTCCGCCTGATCCAGGCCTATGGCGAAACCCTGTGGGTGGTCCGCTATTCGCTGATCACGATTGCGGCGATGCTCGCCCTCGGCACCCTCACCCGCTATTCGGGCGTCGATGCAACCCTGGGGCTGGCTTTTGCCCAGACCGGCTGGTTCTATCCGTTCTTCGCGGCGCTCCTCGGCTGGCTCGGTGTGGCGCTCACGGGGTCGGACACGGCCTCGAATGTGCTCTTCGGCAATCTGCAGAAAATCACTGCCGGGCAGCTGGGCCTTTCCGAAATTCTCATGTGCGCCTCGAACTCCAGCGGTGGCGTCATGGGCAAGATGATCGATGCCCAGTCCATCGTGGTGGCATCGACGGCCACGAACTGGTTCGGCCACGAGGGCACCATCCTGCGCTTCGTGTTCTGGCACTCGATCGCCCTGGCGTCTCTCGTCGGCGTGCTGGTGATGCTGCAGGCCTACGTCTATCCGTTTACCGCCATGGTCGTTCACTGAACGTGACGCAGACCGGACACGACGTCGCCGCCGATGGGTCCATCGGCGGCGATGCTATTTCTCGAGAGTGGTGGCTTCAGCGCGCGGGCATGCCCGTTTCGACGATTTTCGCCCAGAGTGACACGCCATAGGGCGCAGCTTCATCGTCGAAGTTGTATGCCGGGTGATGCAGACCGGCCGTATCGCCGTTGCCGACGAAGATATAGGCGCCGGGGCGCTGGTTCAGCATGAAGGAGAAGTCTTCCGAGCCCATCATCGGCTGGACCGTGGCGTCAACGGAGCCCTCGCCGGCCACCTGCTTGGCGACGTCGACGATGAAGGACGTTTTCTCCGTGTCGTTGATCGTCACCGGATATCCGCGCCAATAGGTCATTGTCGCTTTGGCGCCGAAGGCGGCGCAGACGCTGTCCACGATGGCGCGAATGCGCTCTTCCGCAAGATCCTGGACGGCCGGCGAGAGGGTCCGCACGGTGCCCAGCAATTCCGCCGTTTGGGGAATCACGTTGAAGGTCTCGCCGGCCTTGATGGCGCAAACGGACACCACCACGGATTCCAGGGGATCGACATTGCGCGAAGCGATCGATTGCAGAGCCGTCACCACGTGGCTTGCGACCAGAATGGTATCGATGCCGTCGTGCGGACGCGCCGCGTGGGCTCCCTTGCCTTCGATTGTAATGCTGAAACGATCGGCCGCGGCCATGATCGGGCCTGGCCTGATCGCAAACTGGCCCACGGGAAGTCCCGGCATGTTGTGCATGCCGTAGACCTCCTGGACGCCGAACCGCTCCATGAGGCCGTCCTTCACCATGGCATCGCCGCCCCCGCCGCCTTCTTCGGCAGGCTGGAAGATCATGATGGCGGTTCCGTCGAAATTCCGTGTCTCGGCGAGGTATTTTGCGGCGCCGAGCAGCATCGCCGTGTGGCCGTCATGACCGCAGGCATGCATCTTGCCGGGCGTCTTGGACTTGTAGGGCAGGTTCGTGGCTTCTTCGATGGGAAGAGCGTCCATGTCGGCCCGCAGGCCGATCACCTTGCCGGATCCGTTGGTGCGGCCCTTGATCACACCCACCACACCGGTCTGGCCGATTCCCGTCACGACCTCGTCGCAGCCGAAAGCCTTCAGCTTGTCGGCGACGATCCCGGCGGTGCGATGCACGTCGAAGAGAAGCTCCGGATTCTCGTGGAAGTCCTTGCGCCAAGTGGCGATTTCATCGGCGAGATCGGCGACACGGTTGATGATCGGCATGGATGATCCTTGCGGCATTGAGCAAGAACCAAGCGAAGCAGAGGAGGCCCTTGTCCGTCAATCGTTTCGAGCGGCCAAAGGGCTTTTTGTCAGCGGGTGCGATGGAGGGTTGCCTTGGGGCGCGTGGTCCGGAACTGCCCGCGCTCGATGGCCACGAAGATCAGCACGACCACCACAAGCGCGGTGAACCACCATATCTGGGCTGTGCCGATGCCGAAGCAGCCGAACGCATAGGCTGTCGCAAAGGCCGCCATGATGCCAGGTTCGAGAACCGGCCTTTGTTCCCTTGATTTCATCACGGTGGAGTAAACCAGCACCGCGCCTGCGATCGCGCCGACAAGACCAAGCTCGTACCAGATCTCGAAAAGAATCGTGTAAGGCGCATCAACCGACAGGAGGTTGAAGAACCGGCCGCGAAGGGCCGTTTCCAACCCGTGTCCCGTAATCAGCCGCAGGGGTTCGGTGGTGACCACGTGCCGCCAGACATCGAGGCTCGCCAGGAGAGGCGAGTCCAACCCGGTCAGCGCCGCCACGATAGGCTTGAGGACAAAAGGCAAGAGGGGCGCGAACAGGAGCAAGCCCGCCATGATTCCCGCCATGAGCCGGGCTCCAGCCCGCGGCGCGATGGCGGTGACCGCAAAGGCGATCGCCCCGACAGCCAGACCTTGGAGCGCCAATGTCTGTTCCGCCATGAGAGCGCCGAGGGCGACCAGAATCGCGACCAGGAAGGCCTCGAGGTTACGGCCCCGGGAATGAAGCCAGCTGATCGCCGGCCACACCAGCAGGGCCAGCACGATCATGCCGCGCTCTAGGCTCTGTCCGTCCGGATCGAACCCGAGGTCGCCCTCATAGGCGATCAGCATGCCCAGGAGCGCCGTCAGCCCGACGCCGACGGGGAGGATATAGAGATTGGCCGAGCGCATGCGGTCCGGCAGCGCCAGATAGCCCGCCAGGCCCAGGAGGGACATGCTCGCGATGTTGAGCAGCCGCTCGGACGCTTCGTCGACGAAAGGGGTCCAAATCAGCGAAAGGGCGATCCAAAGCAGCAAAAGGATGCCCGAGAGCCCTCCGGGCGACCACAGGACAGCCAGGAGCTTGTCCCGCGGATTTCGGCTGCCGCCATCGATGAAGGCCGCCAGGACGAGCAGGGCAACGGCCAGAGGAGCCAGCACCACGACTGCGCGCCGTGTCAGAAGAGCCGCCATGGGAATCGCGAACAGAAGAAGCGCGAAGCCGAGGCGGCGCAGAACAGCGGCGGCGTCTGTGGAGGGATCGGCCGCAAGGGCAGGCGAACGGGCCATGTCAGCGTCGACAATCGTGGGTTGAGACGGGTCGAAGACGAGCCTAATCGACGACACGGCCGAAAGCTGTAGGTTCGGTGCAACACCCTCCCAAGCTTTCGTGTTGCCTCGGATGGAATCAGCCCATGGAGGGCCGTTCCGGCCGTTGCTCAGTGCTTGGGACCGCGAAGGAAATTGATGATCCCGGAAAAATCGTCGCCGTCGTGACCCGCGCCGTTGAACAAGGCATAGAGCTGCGCCGCCTCGGCCCCTAAGGGGGTTGCGGCTCCCGAGGCGAGCGCCGCTTCCTGCGCAAGCTTCAGGTCCTTGAGCATCAGGGCAGCCGCAAAGCCCGGTTTGTAATCGTTGTTGGCCGGAGAGGTCGGGACCGGGCCGGGCACGGGACAATAGGTCGTCAGGGACCAGCATTGCCCGGACGATGTGGATGCCACGTCGAAAAGGGCCTGGTGGGAGAGGCCAAGCTTTTCGGCCAGCACGAAAGCCTCGGCGACACCGATCATCGAAATTCCGAGGATCATGTTGTTGCAGATTTTCGCCGCCTGGCCCGAACCCGCCTCGCCGCAATGAACCACCTTCTTGCCCATGCGGGACAGAATCGGCTCCGCCTGACGGAAAGCCTCGGCCGTGCCGCCCGCCATGAAAGTGAGGGTTGCGCCCTTGGCGCCGCCGACACCGCCGGAAACCGGCGCGTCGAGGGAGCCGAGGCCCTGTTCCTTGGCCAGGGCGTGAGCCTTTCGGGCACTTTCCACATCGATGGTCGAGCAATCGATGACCAGGGCGCCGGGTGTGACCTGCGGAAGGATCTCGGCCCAGACGGAAAGGACATGCCTGCCTGCCGGGAGCATCGTGATGACGATCTCCGCCTCCCGCACGCTCTCCTGGGCCGAACCCGCAATGGCAACGCCGTCCGCCCGCGCCTGATCGCAGGACGTCGGCGAAAGATCGAAGCCTTTGACCGAGTGCCCGGCCTTGACGAGATTGGCGGCCATGGGGCCACCCATGTTTCCGAGGCCGATAAAGGCGATGGCGGTCATCGAATTCCTCCCGTGTCGGTGTGTGGTGTTCTGTTGGCGCGAAGGTCGGTGAACAGCAGCCAAAGAGCCGTTCCACTCATGACCAGTGCGCTGGTGCCGTGCAGGACGAGGGGCCACATCGCTGTCGCTCCTCGCCATGCCGCCACAATAACGAGATCGCCGATCGGAATCACCAGTGTGGCGGCGAGGATGAGGGCGAGGACGCGGGGCGTGGCGGTTCTGGACAGGATCAGAAGGTAAAGGCCGAAGGCGAGATCGCGCAGCCCGATCGCCGGCAGGTAGCCGAAGGCATCCCCCTCAGGCGGTGCAAGGCCGAACAGAACCGCCCCCGCACGGGGCGCCAGAAGAAACAGCCATCCGAGACCGATGAACACGAGGCCCAGCAGCGTCACGAACCATGGGCGTGTCCGATGTCGTCGAAGACCTGCCTGACGCGCGCTGCCGGACATGTTCGGCGGCCCTATGGGCGATTGCCGCGTCCGACGAGATCGCGCGCCACGATCAGGCGCATGATCTCATTTGTCCCCTCGAGAATCTGGTGGACCCGAAGGTCGCGCACGATCTTTTCGATCCCGTAATCGGCCAGATAGCCATAGCCGCCATGGATCTGAAGCGCCTGGTTCGCGACTTCGAATCCCGTGTCGGTGGCGATCCGTTTCGCCATCGCGCACAGCTTGGTCGCATCGAGCGCCTTGGCGTCGAGGGATGCTGCGGCACGCCACAGGAAGGTGCGCGCGGCTTCAAGTTCGGTCGCCATGTCGGCGAGTTTGAACTGAAGCGCCTGCAGATCGGCGATGCGCTTGCCGAAGGCCTTACGGTCGTTCGCATAGGCCAGGGCCTTGTCGAGGGCGGCCTGCGCGCCGCCCAGAGAACACGCGCCAATGTTGAGACGTCCGCCGTCAAGGCCCGACATGGCGATCTTGAAGCCCATGCCTTCATCCGAGAGCCGGTTGGCGACGGGTACGCGCACGTCCTCGAAGATCACGGCGGCGGTGGGCTGCGCGTTCCAGCCCATCTTCTTCTCCTGCGCGCCGAAGGAGACGCCGGGCATGTCTTTCTCGATGACGAGGGTCGAAATTCCGGCAGGACCTTCCGCGCCGGTTCGGACCATGGTGACATAGATGTCCGAGACGCCGGCGCCGGAAATGAACTGCTTCACCCCGTTCACCACGTAATGGTCTCCGTCCCGCACCGCCTTGGTCTTGAGGGCGGCCGCGTCGGAACCGGAGCCCGGTTCGGTCAGGCAATAACTTGCGATCAACTCCATGGTCGCAAGCCGGGGAATGAAGTGCCGGCGCTGCTCCTCCGAGCCGTACCGGTCGATCATCCAGGTCGCCATGTTGTGGATCGACAGATAGGCGGAGATCGCCGGGCATCCCGTGGCCAGGGCCTCGAAAATCAGCGCGGCGTCGAATCGCGTCATGCCGGATCCGCCCACGTCGTCCCGGGTGTAGATCGCCGCCATGCCGAGCGCCGCCGCCTCGCGCATCACGTCAACGGGAAAGTGCTTTTTCTCGTCCCATTCGAGCGCATGGGGAGCAAGATTCTCGGCCGCGAAGGCGAGAGCCATGTCGCGGACGGCGATTTGGTCGTCAGTCAAAGAAAACTGGGTCATGATCCGGGGATGTTTCCCACCTCTTTCGTTGCCGCCCCATGCCTGGGAAGCGCAACGGAAAGCTCCAATCGAGATGGCCGGGACAAGCCCGGCCATGAGGGATAATGGATCAAAGTCCGCCCAAGTCCAGGGCGTTCCTCACTTCATCGTCGGAATGGAGAATTCCGCGCCTTCCTTGATGCCGGACGGCCAGCGGGAGGTGACCGTCTTCGTCTTGGTGTAGAAGCGCACCGCGTCCGGGCCGTGCTGGTTGAGATCACCGAAACCCGAAGCTTTCCAGCCGCCGAAGGTGTAGTAGGCAAGCGGCACCGGGATCGGCACATTGATGCCCACCATGCCCACATTCACCTTGGAGGCGAAGTCGCGGGCGGCGTCGCCGTCACGGGTGTAGATCGCAACGCCGTTGCCGTACTCGTGGTCGGACGGCAGACGCAGGGCCTCGTCGTAGTTCTTGGCGCGCACCACGGAGAGCACGGGACCGAAGATCTCTTCCTTGTAGATGCGCATGTCCGGCTTCACGTCGTCGAACAGGCAGCCGCCCATGTAGAAGCCGTTCTCGTAGCCTTGCATCTTGAAGTTACGGCCGTCGACCACGAGCTTGGCGCCTTCCTGCACGCCGAGATCGACATAAGAACGTACCTTCTCCATATGGGCCTTGGTGACGAGCGGGCCGAAATCGGCGCTCGGGTCCGTGGACGGGCCGACCTTCAGGCTTTCCACGCGCGGGATCAGCTTGTCCATGAGGGCGTCCGCGGTCGCCTTGCCGACGGGCACGGCCACCGACACCGCCATGCAGCGCTCGCCCGCCGAGCCGTAGCCCGCGCCGATGAGCGCGTCCGCCGCCTGGTCGAGATCGGCGTCTGGCATGATGATCATGTGGTTCTTCGCGCCGCCGAAGCAGTGCGCACGCTTGCCGTTGGCGGTGGCGCGGGAATAGACGTATTGCGCGATCGGCGAGGAGCCCACGAAGCCGACGGCCCTGACGTCCGGATCATCGAGGATCGCGTCCACCACTTCCTTGTCGCCGTTGACCACGTTGAGGATCCCGGCGGGCAGACCTGCCTCGACCATCAGCTCGGCGAGACGCATGGGCACGCCCGGATCGCGTTCGGAGGGCTTGAGGATGAAGGCGTTGCCGCAGGCGATGGCCGGGGCGAACTTCCACATCGGGATCATGGCCGGGAAGTTGAAGGGTGTGATGCCGGCCACGACGCCGAGCGGCTGGCGGATCGAATACATGTCGATGCCGGGGCCCGCGCCTTCCGTGAACTCACCCTTGAGGAGGTGCGGAATGCCGCAGGCGAATTCCACCACCTCGATGCCGCGCTGGATGTCCCCCTTCGCGTCCGGAATGGTCTTGCCGTGCTCGCGGGCCAGGAGCTCTGCGAGGGCGTCGTTTTCACGGGCGACGAGATCGAGGAACCGCATCATCACGCGGGCGCGGCGCTGGGGGTTCGTGGCAGCCCAGGCGGGTTGCGCGGCGCTGGCATTCTCAACGGCCTGACGCAGCTCGTCCTTGGACGCAAGTGCAACCCGCCCGATCACCTCGCCGGTCATCGGCTGGAAAACCTCCGCCGTACGACCGGATTTGCCGGGAACGTGCTTGCCGCCGATGAAATGTCCGATCTCGCGCATGGCGTCTTTTCCTTCCTCAGGTTTGTTGATGCAGCTTGGTGTACCATTGTCAAAATCGCACGACTATGGGTGATATTGAGGTCACGTTGTGCGAAAAGGCCAATATGGACACTTTCAACTGGGATGACCTGCGCTTCTTTCTGGCCGTGGCACGGGCCGGTCGCTTGACGGCGGCCTCGCGCCAGCTCGAAGCGGATCATACCACCGTGTCCCGCCGGATCGCGGCCTTGGAGAAGGCCCTCAAGGCGAAGCTGTTCGAGCGCAGCCCGCAGGGCTATGCCCTGACCGAGCAGGGGGAGCGCCTCCTGATCAAGGCCGAGACCATGGAAACGCAGGCCCTCGCCGTCGCGAGCGAGGTGGGCGGATCGGATCTGGCTCTTTCGGGCACCGTCCGCATCGGCGCGCCGGACGGGTTCGGGACTTACTTCCTCGCCCCCGAGCTTGGAGCCTTGGCCGAGCGGCATCCGGATCTCACGCTCCAGCTCGTCGCCCTGCCGCGAACGTTCTCCCTTTCGAAGCGGGAGGCCGACATCGCCATCACGCTGGAGCGGCCGACGGAAGGGCGGCTCGTTTCCCGCAAGCTCACGGATTACCGCCTGAGGCTCTATGCGTCGGATGCTTACCTGCGCCGCCACGGGCCGATCGAGGAACCGGCGGACTTGGCCGGAAAGACCCTCGTCACCTACGTGCCGGACCTGCTTTACAGTCCGGTTCTCGACTATTTTTCGGGCTTGGAAAAATACACCTCCCGTCGCTTTGAGTGTGCCAGCGTCGTGGCGCAGGTCGAGGCCGTACGCGCAGGCGCCGGTATCGGAATCCTTCACGATTATGCGTTGAGGCCGTTCCCGGAGCTGCGCCTCATCGTCCCGAGCATCTCCTATACCCGGACCTATTGGCTGGTAACGCACGCGGAAGCCCGCAGCCTGCGCCGGGTCGAAGAGGTGCAATCCTTCATTCTGGAGCGGGTGAGGGCGAACCGCGGCCTTTTCGAAGGGACGCTCGGACTTCACGCAGCACGCGAGACGGTCTAAGGCTGATGCCAACACATCACGGAGTTTCCGATGCCCTCAAAGCTTGACCAGCTCCGCGCCATGACGGTCGTCGTCGCCGATACGGGTGACCTCGACGCGGTGCGTCGCCTGAAGCCGCAGGATTGCACGACCAATCCCACGCTCCTCCTCAAGGCCGTCGAGAACCCGGCCTATGCGTCCATCGTGGACGAAGCCCTGCATTGGGGCCGTGCCCAGGGCGGCAGCCGCGAGGGCGTCGTTTCGGCCATCTGCGACCGGCTCGCGGTCGCCTTCGGGGCCGAACTCGCCGGTATCGTGCCGGGGCGCGTTTCAACGGAAGTCGACGCCGACCTGTCGTTCGATACGGATGCGACGCTCGGGAAGGCCCGTGCCATCATCAAGGCTTATGACGAGCGTGGAATCGGACGTGATCGGATCCTGATCAAGATCGCTTCCACGTGGGAGGGCATTCGTGCGGCGGAGATCCTCCAGAAGGAAGGGATCGACTGCAACCTGACGCTTCTGTTCAGCCAAGTTCAGGCCCAGGCCTGCGCGGAGGCGGGCGTGTTTCTCATCTCACCGTTCGTCGGACGCATTCTCGACTGGCACGTGAAGGCGGGCGGCGGTCCCTATACGGGGGAGACGGATCCGGGTGTGCTCTCGGTTCGGCGCATCTACGAATCGTACAAGGCGCAAGGGATCGCGACCGTGGTGATGGGCGCATCCTTCCGGAACATGGGTGAGATCGAAGCGCTCGCCGGATGCGACAGGCTGACGATTTCGCCCGCGCTTCTGGATGAACTGGCGAAGGCCGAAGGTGATCTGCCGCGGAAGCTGTCGCCCGATCATGTCACGAAAACGCCCGCGCTGCCCCGGCTTGACGAGAAGAATTTCCGCTTCTCCTTGAACGAAGATGCGATGGCGACCGAAAAGCTCTCCGAAGGCATCCGTTCCTTCGTGAAGGATCTCCGGTCCCTGCGAACGCTTGTCGCGAAGCATCTCGAAGAAGCAAAGGCCGCGTGATCCATGCCGAAGGCGCTCGTGATCATTGACGTGCAGGAGAAGATCCTCGCGGTTCCGGGGGCACAGCGCCCGGCTGTCCTGCAACGATTCGACGACGTGCGTCGCCGCATCGCCCATCTGGTCGCGGAGGCGCGGCGCCATGGGGCTCCGATTGTGTTCGTCCAGCATGACGGCGCCCCGGGCCATCGCCTGGAAACCGGAACGCCGGGCTGGGACATCTGTGGCGATCTCAACCGTGATCCTGCGGATATTGTCGTGCGCAAGACCGCCTGCGATTCGTTCCATGAGACAGAGCTGCAATCCGTGCTTTCGAGCCGGAAGGTCGACCACCTCGTGGTTGCCGGCCTGATGACTCAGTATTGCGTCGACACCACGTGCCGGCGCGCGGTGAGCCTGGGCTATGATGTGACTCTCGTGGCGGACGGCCACACGAGCGCGGATGCGGGTTCCCTCACGGTCGAGCAGATCGTCGCGCATCACAATGCGCTGCTTGACGGCTTTGACGCGGGAACGGCTGCCGTCACGGTTGTTCCCGCGGCCAACATCCGGTTCGATGAGACGAGGGAGGCCGCCTGAGGCCTCCCTGTCCAAGTATCAGCGGTTGTCGGGTCTGCTCCTCACCGCCGACAGGCCCAGTCGCGTGATGCGATAAGGACCGCCGTTCGATGAGGCGACCAGTCCCTTGCGGCGGAGCATCTTGAAAAGATCCATGGTGCAGAGGGAGAGAAGCCACCCTTCACGGGTGAGGCACTCGACTTCCGAAAAGCGGCCGTTCTCGTCCTTGTAAAGACGGATGACGCCGCCCTGAGCAAGCGCGTGGAGCACGCGCTGTCCATTGCGTGAAACGTTCACGGGAAAACCTGAGAATTTTTGAAAGTGTCAGAGAGTGCGCGCACATGCGCGTTCGGCTGATGAACAGCCGTCGCCCGCCTATCCTGTGGCGGGCCTTACCGGGACTCGGTCTCTCTGCGCATAAAAACTCCGGGCGATATGCCGGCAGCCTTATAGGGGCCGTTCCGTTAGGACGTCAATCCTGCGGCAGCTTCAAAAGCGGCCGGATTGGCGAGTCTGAGGATGGAACGTTCCCGGGTCGTCCTGCCAGCGATGGCGCTTCGTTTCAACGCCGACGGCTTCCATAGAGTGCATGGAAGCCGACTGAAGGCGGAGACGATGCGATCATTACCGACATGATCCGCAAAGCATGGCGGAGCGATGCCTGGATGAGCCTATTGATGCCCGGTCGGCCGCCGCCAGCGCACGCCGGCAATGGGACGTCCGAGATCGATCATGGCAGTCCGCACGTCACGCGCGTCCGGCCAGCGCCTTCTCGCGGATGGCGGAGAGCGACATGGCAGGCGTGATGGCTTCCGGATCGAGAATGCAATGCAGGATCGCGGGCTTGCTGGACGTCAGCGCGCGCTCCAGGGCCGGGCCGAATTGCTCGGTGGTTTCCACGCGCTCGCCGTAGCCTCCGAAGGCCTTCGCATAGGCGGCGAAGTCCGGATTCTTCAGCATGGTTGCCGAAACCCGCCCCGGATACTCCCGCTCCTGGTGCATGCGGATTGTGCCGTACATGCCGTTGTCGATGAGAATGACCAGGATCGGAAGATCGTACTGAACGGCGGTGGCGAATTCCTGTCCGTTCATGAGAAAGTCGCCGTCGCCGGCAAAAACCACCACCGGGCTGGTGGGTTGAATCCGTTTCGCACCCACGGCAGCCGGCACTCCATAGCCCATGGAGCCTGAGGTCGGCGCGAGCTGCGTGCCGTAATGGCGGAACGGCCAGAAGCGGTGGATCCAGGTGGCGAAATTGCCTGCGCCATTGCAGAAGATCGTATCGGCCGGAAGGGCATCGCGCAGGAAGGCCATGACCTCGCCCATCTGCAAATGTCCGGCATGGCGGATCTTCGACGGGTCGCTCCAGGCAAGATAGCTCGCATGTGCCGCCGCGGTCTCCTCGCCCCATCGGATCGTCGAAGGAGCCTTCAGATCCTTGAGGAGCGACGTGAATGCCGTCGGTGACGCGTTGATCGCCAGATGCGGGCTGTAGACGCGACCGAGCTCGCTCGAATCCGGATGGATATGAACGAGTTTCTGCTGCGGGGCTGGAATATCCAGAAGGGTGTAAGCCTGGCTCGGAACCTCCGACAGGCGGCCGCCGACCATCAGGATGAGATCCGCATTCCTGATGCGTTCCAGAAGCTTCGGGTTCACGCCGAGACCGAGATCGCCCGCATAGGACGGATGGTCGGCGGAAAAGAGCATCTGGCGGCGGAAGGTGCAGGCGACCGGCAGGTTGAAGGCGGCGGCGAACTGCCCGAAAGCCTCGACCGCGCTCTTCGACCAGCGGCTGCCGCCGATCAGCGCGATGGGCCGCTCCGCCTTGTGAAGGAGATCCTGAAGCTGGGCCATCTGCTCCGGTGCCGGATAGCTCTCGATCACCGTGTAACGCGGCGCGTCCGCGACCGCCGCGACTTCGGTGAGCACATCTTCCGGAAGCGCAATGACTACAGGACCCGGACGGCCCGACGTGGCGACATGGAACGCACGGGAAACGATCTCCGGGAAGCGCGCCGGGTCGTCCACTTCGGTCGCCCATTTGACCATCGCCCCGAAGGCGGCGCGGTAGTCGAGTTCCTGGAAGGCCTCGCGCTCGCGCATGCCGCGTTCGATCTGGCCGACGAACAGGATCATCGGGGTCGAATCCTGCTTGGCGATGTGCAGGCCCGGCGACGCGTTGGTCGCGCCGGGACCACGGGTCACGAAGCAGATTCCCGGACGTCCCGTCAGTTTGCCATAGGCCTCCGCCATCATCGCAGCCCCGCCTTCCTGGCGGCAGACCGTCACGTCGATGGCGGCGTCGTGCAGCGCATCGAGAGCCGCCAGATAACTTTCTCCCGGAACGCAGAAGATGTGATCCACTCCGTGGACAAGGAGTTGATCCACGAGGATCTGGCCGCCGGTGCGGGAGGGCGCTGTCATGGAAGGCTCGCGATGTGAGGAAAGTCCGAAAGGAACAGGAGGGCGAAGGTCGCCCTCCCGCGATGAGGCTTGAAACGCCGCTTAAGCGTCGACGTCGAACTTCACGCCCTGGGCCAGCGGAAGGGTCGTGCCGTAGTTGATGGTGTTGGTGGCACGGCGCATATAGGCCTTCCAGGCATCGGATCCCGCCTCGCGGCCGCCGCCCGTTTCCTTCTCGCCGCCGAAGGCCCCGCCGATCTCGGCTCCGGATGGGCCGATATTGACGTTGGCGATGCCGCAATCCGATCCCGCCACCGAGATGAAGCTCTCGGCCTCGCGCATGTCGAGGGTGAAGATCGACGACGACAGGCCGGCGCTGACGGCGTTGTGCTGCTCGAGCACTTCGTCGAAGCTGGAATAGCGCATCACGTAGAGGATGGGTGCGAAGGTCTCTCGCAGCACGGGCCCCTTCTGTTCAGGCATTTCCACGAGGGCGGGCCTTGCATAGAAGCCGTTGGCGCATTCGCCCTCCGTGAAGCGACCGCCGCCGTGGACGACGCCGCCCGCAGCCCGCGCCTCGTCGAGGGCGCGCTCCATGCCGTCGAAAGCGGCCTTGTCGATCAGCGGACCGACGAGGGTGCCTTCCGCGCGCGGATCGCCGATCTTCACGCCGGAATAGACTTTCTTCAGACGCGGAACCAGCTTGTCGTAGACGCTCTCGTGGACGAAGAGGCGGCGGAGGGTCGTGCAGCGCTGTCCCGCCGTGCCCATGGCGGCGAAAGCGATGCCGCGGAGCGCGAGATCGAGATCCGCCGAAGGAGCGACGATGGCCGCGTTGTTGCCGCCGAGCTCCAGGATCGCACGGGCGAAGCGGGCCGCCAGCTTGGGGCCGACCTGCCGTCCCATGGCGGTCGAGCCGGTCGCGGAGAGGACCGGCACCCGGTGATCATCCACCAGAATCTCGCCGATCTCGCGACCGCCGAGAAGAACCTCGGACAGGCCCTCCGGCACGCCGCCGAAGCGCTTGGCGGCCCGTTCGACGATGGCCTGGGTGGCAAGGGCGGTCAGAAGGGTCTTTTCGGATGGCTTCCAGACGACGGAATCGCCGCAAACGAAGGCAAGAGCGGCGTTCCACGACCAGACGGCGACCGGGAAGTTGAAGGCGGAAATGACGCCGCAGACGCCGAGCGGATGCCAGGTTTCCATCATCCGATGATCGGCGCGCTCGGTCGCGATCGTCAGACCGTAAAGCTGGCGGGAGAGACCGACCGCGAAATCGCAGATGTCGATCATCTCCTGAACTTCGCCCAGGCCCTCCGAGGTGACCTTGCCGGCCTCCAGGGTAACGAGGCGGCCAAGGTCGTCCTTGGCCACGCGGAGCTCTTCGCCGATCAGGCGCACGAACTCGCCCCGCTTGGGAGCCGGGAGCTTGCGCCAAGCCTTGAAGGCTGCATCGGCGCGAGCGATTGCGGCCTTGGCCTCGTCCGGCGTCGTCTCACGGACGTGGACGAGGGTTTCGCCGGTGATGGGCGAAAGGGCCGGACGCCCGGACGGCGCGAAGGCGCTGTCGGGCACGCCCAGGCGGGAGAGAATGGAGCGGGCTTCCTCGGCGACGCTCGAAGGAGCGGCTGGAACGGCCTTGAGGGCGGCTTGGTCGCGGGCGGACATCTGCAATCTCCCATGGGAACGGGTGTATGGGCCGGTTGAGCCCGCCACCTCCGTTGGTACTGAGACAAATCGGGGTGGCATCATGTGCCACCGTCTTTAAAGCAAGTTCGGGAAAAGCGAGAACCGCTTTTCCCGAATAAGATCATGCGTTTTCGGAAAGACTCGGGCCATGGCCCCGATCATCGCAGGATCGGGCGGCCTCGAGCCTTCAAGCCAAGCGAGCCTTCAAGCCACGGCGGCCAGAGAAGCCTTGCCGTCCAGGCGCTCGCCCGCATAGACCTTTCCGAAACGGTTCGACAGGAAGGTGTCGAGACTGACTTCCTCCTGCCGGCGGAATCCCTTCTTCTCGATCTTGCCGGCCACAAGCAGATCGAGCATGGCGCAGATCCCGGCCGCCGTGGTCACCTGGATCGCCGTGCGGGCCTTGCCGGCAACGGTTTGGCCATAGATGCTCCGTGCATAGGTTTCCTGCACGTGGCGTCCGCCGCGCTCGCCGGTCACCGTGACGAACACGATGACCATGTCCTGCATGGTGGACGGAACGGCCTGTTCGAGGATGTCCTTCAGGACTTCGCGGCGGTTGCGCAGCTGCAGGTCGTTCAGAAGAACCCGCATCAGGGCGCAATGGCCCGGATAGCGGATCGTCTTGTAATTGAGCGCCCGAACCTTGCCTTCCAGGGTTTCGCACAGGGTGCCGAGGCCGCCGGAAGTGTTGAACGCCTCGTAGCGGGTGCCGTCCAGGGAAAACTCTTCCAGTTCCTCCATGGCCGGGACCTCCCGGAGCTTTCCGTCGACCACGGCCTCGCAGCGCTCGATATATTCGTTGATGACGCCGTCGGTGCTCCAGGTCAGGTTATAGGAGAGGGCGTTCGACGGATATTGCGGCAGGGCGCCAACGCGCAGGCGCACCGTGTCGAGCTTGTCGAAGCGGCTTGCGATGTCGTGGGCAACGATGGAAATGAAGCCGGGCGCCAGACCGCATTGCGGAATAAATGCCGTGTCCGCTCCTTCGGCCAGGTCCTTCACCATGCGGGTCGTCGCCACGTCCTCCGTCAGGTCGAAATAATTCACGTCAGCCAGCCGGGCGGCCTGCGCGACATGGCCGGTCAGGTGATAGGGCGCAGCGCTGAGGACCGCGTAGTGGCCTTTCAGAGCCGACTGAAGGGCGACGGCATCGTTGAAGTCGAGCTGGATCGTCTTGATGCCATCCTTTGCCACCGTCGCGAGAGCCGCCGCAGAGACATCCGCGACCGTGACGGCATAGTCGCCTGTCTCGTGCAGCATGTCTGCAATCGTGGACCCTATCTTGCCTGCGCCGATGACGAGAATGGAATGCATAGCCTGACCTCCGGTTGTTTAAGGCAGAAAAGGGCAGATTGCCGCAGAACGCCATAGACAAGCTGACGGAAAGACGAGTAGTTTTCGGCATTTCGCCGTTATGATTGGCCATAGTGATGCTTGATGCTCTTGATCGCGCGTTGATTGCGCTTTTGCGGGAAAATGCCCGTATCGGTCACGCGGAGGCTGCGCGGCGCCTCGATCTTTCGCGCACGACCGTTCAGGCTCGCGTCGAAAGCCTCGAACGGCGCGGCATCATCGTCGGTTACACGGTCAAGCTTGCGGAGGACGTGACCCGTCGCATGGTGCGCGCCCATGTGACGATCGTGGTTGCCCCCAAGGCTTCCGCCAGCGTCGTTTCCGCTTTGCAACGCATGCAGGAATTGCGGGCGCTGCATTCCGTCGCTGGTGTATTCGACCTCCTGGCGGTGGTAGAGGCTGAGGATGTTCCCTCTCTCGATACGGCCATTGACAGGATAGGCGCCATAGAGGGAGTTGAGCGCACGCAGTCCTCCATCATTCTCTCAACGAAATTCGAACGATGACCTCTCCCGCAGAAAATTTTGCCGATGTCGTGATCGTCGGAGGCGCCGTCATGGGCTCCTCCACGGCTTTTCACCTGTTGTCCGATCCGGGCTTCAAGGGGCGCGTCGTCGTGATCGAGAAGGATCCGACCTACCGCCTGTCCGCTTCCGCCCTGTCGGCAGCCTCCATCCGCCAGCAATATTCGAGTGCGGTGAACATCCGCATCTCTCTTTATGGAATTCAGTTTTTGCGCCACATCGGCGAGCGTCTGGCGGTCGACGGAGAGCGGCCGGAGATCGACCTCAAGGAGGGCGGCTATCTCTATTGCGCCACCGAAGCCGGCGCGAGCATCCTGAGGGATAACCACGCCCTGCAGACCGCCGAGGGAGCCGACATTCTCCTGATGGACCCTCCGGCGCTGCGCGAGCGCTTTCCCTGGCTCCATGTGGAGGACCTCGCGGCCGGGACCTGGGGCCGCAGCGGAGAGGGGTGGTTCGACGGGTGGGGCCTGCTTCAAGCCTTCCGCAAGAAGGCCCGTTCCCTCGGGGCGAACTACGTGAAGGGGGAAGTGGCAGAGGTGGAGCGGGAAGGGCGCCGGATCGTCGCCGTCCGGCTGACCGACGGCACACGGATTGCCTGCGGCGCTCTCATCAACTGCGCGGGATCCGGGGGAAGGTCCGTGGCCGCCATGGCCGGGCTCGATATTCCGGTCCAGGCGAAGCGGCGGTACGTCTTCACGTTTACCTGCCGCGACAAGGTCGAGAACTGCCCGCTGCTGATCGACACATCGGGAGCTTATGTGCGCCCGGAGGGCGACGGCTTCATCTGCGGCGCATCGCCGGAGAGGGACCTTGATCCCGACTGGCACGACGAGGATCCGTCCTCCCAGGAAATCGACTTTTCGTTCTTCGAGGAATTCATCTGGCCGTCTCTCGCCCACCGGATCCCGGCTTTCGAGGCCATCAAGACCGGCCGCGCTTGGTCTGGGCCTTACGACATGTCGCTTCTGGATCACAACGCGATCGTCGGTCGGGCCGGCGACCTGGAGAACTTCTATCTCTGCAACGGCTTTTCAGGTCACGGCCTGCAGCAATCCCCGGCGATCGGGCGCGGACTTGCCGAATTGATCCTTCACGGCGGGTACCGGACCCTGGACCTGTCCGAGCTCGGCTATGAGCGCGTTCTGGCCAACCGCCCCCTCCTGGAGCGCAATGTGATCTGACGTGGCTCAGCCGCTTCGATAGGAGCGGACAGGGCCACTGCGGTTCGGGTCCCGGAGCAAGGTCCGGCCTGTCGCCGATGTTGCGTTCGGGCTCAGTTCGTTGACGCCGGGCCGCTCCTCGCGCGCCTCGGCGGACCGTCCGGCCGGGAGGGTGGTGCCGCCGCCCAACGGAGCCGCGGCTCTGAGATCCGATGTGCCAAGATCGTCGCCGCCGGTAAGGGCGTCCATTCCCGGCAGCGCGCCGGTGTTCGTCATGCCCTCGGCCGTCCCGCCTGTGATGCCGGCGGCCAGAGGAGTCCCGGCATCGCCGCCTCCCTGAGTGCCGGCGCTGTCGCCTTGCGCGGTGGTGCCCTCGAAATCGTCGGGCCCGAACATCTCCAGAATGCGAACGGTTTCGTCTTGCTCCGCCGCGCCGACCTGCGCCGCCACGAGAGCGCAGCCTTCCCTCAACTTGACCTCAAAGGCATTGAACTCGTCTTCTGGTAGGGAAAGTCGCCTGAGTTCTCCTGCCAGATCCGTTTCGAGAGAAAGATCGCGGAAGCCGGAGATCGATGAGATCTCCCGTCCCTTGGGGAGGCCGGCCATCGTGATCCGGGACGGAGCAACTCCCATTTCGAGCAGTGCCTGTACGGCCTGTTGAGCCTGACCGAGGTCCTTGAACAGGGCTGTAACCAAATGGGGCATGGAATCCATTCCGTGAAAGACTGTTTTTCCAACGAATACCGGGTCCGGCCGTTCCCGGTTTTCCCATTAAGCCTGACAAAAGAAAGGGCTTCCATTTTGAAGCCGGCTATGCTTGTCATGTTTTTGTCATAAACCCGTCATCCCACCTTCGCGTCGGGGTGATGAACGACAACAACGTCCCGATGGGATGATATGGGAGAGATCGGTTATGAAGCATAAATCGTTCCTCGCCGCGCTGGCCATTGGCTTCGCGACGAGCACCTCGGCCTTTGCGCAGACGGAGATCCAGTGGTGGCACGCCATGACGGGCGCCAACAATGACGTGATCAATCGTCTCGCGGAAGAATTCAACGCCAGCCAGAAGGACTACAAGGTCGTTCCGAGCTACAAGGGCAACTACGCCGATACCATGAACGCCGGTATCGCAGCCTTCCGGGCGGGCAACGCTCCTCATATCATCCAGGTCTTCGAAGTCGGCACCGCCACCATGATGGGCGCCAAGGGCGCGGTTAAGCCGGTGTATCAGCTGATGGCCGAGGCCGGCGAGAAGTTCGAGCCGACCGCCTATCTGCCGACGATCACGGGCTATTATTCGACCGCCAAGGGCGAAATGCTCTCCTTCCCGTTCAACTCGTCCTCGATGGTCATGTGGGTCAACAAGGACGAGCTGAAGAAGGCCGGCGTCAACGAGATCCCGAAGACCTGGCCGGAAGTCTTCGACGCCGCCAAGAAGCTGAAGGCCGCCGGCCATAACACCTGCGGGTTCAGCTCCGCCTGGACGACCTGGGCGATGATCGAGCAGTTCTCGGCCTGGCACAATGTGCCCCTCGCCACGAAGGCGAACGGCCTCGAGGGTTTCGATACGGAGCTGAAATTCAACTCGCCTCTGCATACCAAGCATCTTCAGACGCTGATCGATCTGCAGAAGGACAAGACCTACGACTATTCGGGCCGTGACAGCCGCTCCGAAGGCCGCTTCACCTCGGGCGAATGCGCGATCTTCCTGAACTCGTCGGGCTTCTACGGCAACGTGAAGGCCAATGCGAAGTTCGACTTCACCTCGGTCCCGATGCCGTATTACCCGGATGTGAAGGACGCTCCCCAGAACTCCATCATCGGCGGCGCTTCGCTGTGGGTCATGGGCGGCAAGAAGCCGGAAGAATACAAGGGCATCGCCAAGTTCTTCACCTTCCTGTCCGACACGGATCGCCAGGCTCGCCTGCATCAGGAATCGGGCTATCTCCCGATCACCAAGGCGGCTTACGAGAAGACCAAGGCTTCGGGCTTCTATGAGAAGAACCCCGTCCTGCAGACTCCTCTGATCGAGCTGACGACCAAGGAGCCCACGGAGAATTCCCGTGGCCTGCGTCTCGGCAACATGGTGCAGATGCGCGATGTGTGGTCGGAAGAACTCGAGGCGGCGCTTGCCGGCCAGAAGTCCGCGAAGGACGCTCTCGATGCGGCGGTTTCCCGCGGCAATCAGCTTCTGCGTCAGTTCGAGCGTACGGTCAGCCGTTAAACTCAATCGACAATCGAGAAAAATCCCGGACGGCGCAAGCCGTCCGGGATGATCTTATGAACAGCCTCGCAGACCGGTCGATGCCGTCATCTGCCGCCCATCACCGGATATTTTGAGCGCGATGGAAAAACGAGCGATTTTCTCAAGTCGGACGCTGCCTTATCTGCTGCTCCTGCCGCAGATGGCGATCACGATCATCTTCTTTTACTGGCCGGCATCCCAGGCCATCTGGCAATCCTTCCTGATGGAAGATGCCTTCGGCATGTCGTCGGAGTTCGTCGGGTTCGAGAACTATCGTCTGCTGTTCGAGCAACCCGAATATTACCGGGCGATGGTCACCACGATCATCTTCTCGTCGTTCGTCGCCTTGTTCTCCCTGGCCTGCTCGCTTTTGCTCGCAACGCAGGCGGACAAGAATCTCCGTGGCGGCGAAACCTACAAGACCTTGCTGATCTGGCCGTACGCGGTCGCTCCTGCGATCGCGGGCGTCTTGTGGATCTTCATGTTCCATCCGACCATGGGAACCCTGTCGCGCCCGATCCGGGTCATCGGGATCGACTGGAACCCCATGCTCAACGGCACACATGCCATGATCCTGCTTATCCTGTCGGCGACCTGGAAGCAGATCAGCTACAACTTCCTGTTCTTCCTTGCCGGACTGCAGGCGATCCCGAAAAGCGTCATCGAAGCGGCGGCCATTGACGGCTCCGGCCCGCTGCGTCGTTTCTGGACGATCATTTTCCCCCTCCTCTCGCCGACGACCTTCTTCTTGATCGTGGTGAACATCGTCTATGTGTTCTTCGACACCTTCGGCATCATCGACGCGGTGACCGGGGGCGGACCGGCAGGACAGACCACGACACTGGTTTACAAGGTTTATGCGGATGGACGCCTCGGCGGCGACCTCGGCGGCTCCGCAGCGCAGTCGGTGATCCTGATGATCATCGTGATCGCGCTGACCGCCATTCAATTCCGTTATGTTGAGCGCAAGGTGCAGTACTGATGGTCGAAAATCGGCGCTACAGGAATATTGCCGCGTATCTGGTGCTGACCATCGGCATCGTTATCGTCGCCTTCCCGGTCTATCTGGCGATTCTGGCCTCGACCTTCGACGTGGCAACCATCATCAACGGCAACATGCCGCTTGTTCCCGGCCCGCACGCGGCCGAGAACTACTACCAGACCTTGTTCTTCGGGGGAGCGACCTCCCGGGAGCCGGTCGGCATCATGATGTTCAACTCGATGATCATGGCGATGGGCATCGCGGTCGGAAAGATCGTGATCTCGATTCTATCCGCTTTCGCGGTCGTGTATTTCCGGTTTCCGCTTCGGATGACGGCCTTCTGGATCATCTTCATCACCCTGATGCTGCCGGTCGAGGTTCGCATTTATCCAACCTACAAGATCGTGGCGGATCTCGGACTTCTGGATACCTATACGGGACTTATCCTTCCGTTGATCGCCTCCGCGACCGGCACGCTCCTGTTCCGTCAGTTTTTCATGACGATTCCGGACGAGCTGCTGGAAGCATCCAAGATCGACGGAGCGGGTGCTTTCAGGTTCTTCAAGGATACGCTGATCCCATTGTCCATCACGACGATTGCCGCTCTGTTCGTCATCCAGTTCATCTATGGCTGGAATCAATACCTGTGGCCTCTGCTCATCACGACCAAATCGTCGATGCAGACGATCGTGATCGGCATCAAGAAGCTGACCTATTCGCAGGATGCGCTGGCTGAATGGAACATTGCCATGACGACAGCCGTGCTTGCCATGCTGCCGCCCGTTCTGGTGGTCGTGTTCATGCAGCGGCTGTTCGTGAAGGGCCTGGTCGAGACAGAGAAGTAATGGTGCGCCCCTTGGGCAGTCTCCCTCCTCGGGAGATCGGATTAGACGGAAATGACATCTCGTGCCCGATGAGCCGCACGAGCGACGTGAAGGATTGAGACGATGGCAGGCGTAACGCTCGATACGGTACGGAAGATTTATGCAGGGAACGTCGAAGCGGTGAAGGGCGTATCCCTGGGCATCAAGGACGGATCGTTCTGCGTGCTGGTGGGGCCGTCCGGTTGCGGCAAGTCGACACTTCTGCGGATGATCGCGGGTCTCGAGACGATTTCTGGCGGCGCCGTCAAGATCGGTGACCGTGTGGTGAACGAGGTCGAGCCGTCAGATCGCGATATCGCGATGGTGTTCCAGAACTATGCGCTTTATCCGCATATGAGCGTCTACGACAACATGGCCTACGGCCTGAAGAACCGGGGAACGCCGAAGCCCGAGATCGAAAAGCGCGTCAAGGAAGCCGCGCGGATCCTGGCAATCGAGAACTTCCTGGAGCGTAAACCCCGTCAACTTTCCGGTGGCCAGCGCCAGCGCGTCGCCATGGGACGCGCGATCGTCCGCAAGCCGCAGGTCTTCCTTTTCGACGAGCCTCTCTCGAATCTGGATGCGAAGCTGCGCGTGCAGATGCGTGTCGAAATCAAGCGGTTGCAGCGGGCCCTTGGCGTCACGTCGATCTATGTGACCCACGACCAGGTCGAGGCCATGACGCTCTCCGACCAGCTTGTGGTGATGAGCGGCGGGCAGATCGAGCAGGTCGGCACGCCCTCCGAGGTGTACCGCCGTCCCGAGACCCGCTTCGTCGCGACCTTCATCGGCTCGCCGCCCATGAACATCCTTCCCGGCAAGGTCGAGGGTCCCGGACGGGTTTCCGTCGGCGGCCAGATCATTGCCGTCACGGACATGCGCGATGGTCTCGCCCCGGGGACGGCCATTGAAGTCGGGCTGCGCCCCGAGGACGTGCAGGCGGGCACAGCCGGCGCCAGCGCGCTGACCATGGACGTCGACTTTGTCGAGGAACTCGGCGCGACCCAGCTCTTCCATGGAAAAGTGGCAGGTGCCGATTTCGTCGTGCAGGCTTCGACCGGCCAGATCGCCGCCGACGCGAAAAGCCTCACCCTCACCGTGGAGCCGGGCAACGTGCATCTCTTCGACCCGCAGACGACCAAGCGTCTGGGCCGCGTCTAACAGGGCCGGGGTTTAAGGCCAAGGTCACATAAGGGCCGCGGGATCTCTGCCGCGGCAATCCCTCCTCCGGCCCGTCCCTTGCTTTCGGTTGCGCCGGGGAAACAGCACCGTTATGCCTCGTTGAAAGGCGAGGATGAGGCATGACGGTCAAGGTCGACGGAGCGAAGCTCAAGATCCGGGATGTGGTGCGTGTGGCGCGTCCCAACGATAAGGGGCGCTTTGAAAAGGCGACCCTTCACCCGCAGGCACGGGAGCGGATCGCAGCCACGCGGGACTATATCGACCGCCACTGGATGCATGACGACGCCCCTCTCATGTATGCATTCAATACGGGTGTCGGCCTGTTCAAGGACCAACGGGTCCTGATCGCCGACATGGCGGCCTATCAGCGCAAAACCGTCTATGCCCATGCGACGGGAGTCGGAGAGCCGTTCGCGGAAGACGTGACGCGGGCCATGATGCTGCTGCGGGCGAACGCCTTCGCGTCCAACTATTCCGGTCCTCGCGTCGAGCTTGTGGAACGTCTGCTCGATTTCCTGAACGCGAACCTGCATCCCGTCATTCCTCAAAAGGGATCGGTCGGCGCATCGGGCGATCTGGCCCCGCTTGCCCACATGGCTGGCGCCGTTTGCGGCTTTGCCGAGGCCGAGATGATCTATCGGGGAAGGCGGATGCCCGCGAGAGAGGCGATCGCGAAGGCCGGCTTCGATCCCGATTTCGACCTTGGGGCAAAGGACGCCTCCGCTCTCATCAACGGCTCGACCACGTCGCTCGCGCTCGGGGCTCTCGCGGCTCACGACGCGCGGCGTCTCCTGAAGCATGCGGACATCGCCATGTGCCTCTCACTCGAGGCCATGCGCGGTGAGCTGGCGGCTTTCGACCCACGGGTCCACAAAGCGCGGCCTCATCCCGGCCAAGCGCGGGTTGCCCGCAATCTGCTGCGGATTCTCGATGGAACGAAGCGGTGCTCCCAAGTGGCGCGGGACATTGTTTTTCCAGATGAAGCGCGCCAGCCCGGCGCCGCGGCCCCACCCCGCGTACAGGATGTCTATTCCCTGCGCTGCACCCCCCAGGTTCACGGTCCCGCGGTCGAGGCGATGGAGTACGTCGAACGCATCATCGGGACAGAGATGAACTCCGCCACGGACAATCCGCTCATCTTCGATGACGGACAGGGTGGTTACGTTTCGATCTCCGGCGGTCACTTCCACGGCCAATACGTGGCGCAGGCCATGGATCTGCTGGCCATCGCCATGGCGGACCTCGGCGCAATCTCCGAGCGCCGCCTCGCACGTTTGATCGATCCCACGATGTCTTACGGCCTTCCCCGCAATCTGTTGGCGGGCAAACGGGGCCTGAATACGGGGTTCGCGACAGTGCAGTGTTCGATGTCGGCGCTGGTCATGGAAAATCGCGGCTTGGCCACGCCCGGTTCTGTCGACTCCATTCCGGGCAAGTCGAATGCCGAAGATCACGTTTCGAATTCCACATGGTGTGGGCGAAAGGCGCGCACCATCGTCGAGAACGTGGAACAGATCGTCGCCGGCGAGTTGTTGATGGCCGCTCAGGCGCTCACGCTCGTGGAGCCGCTGGCAAAGGAATATCCCATCGGCAAGGGCTCCGCTGCGGCGTTGGAGGCTATTCGCGCCGTGATCCCACCCGCACTCGACGGCGACCGGTGGTATGCGGCTGAGATGAACCAGGCGCTTGCGCTCGTTCGCTCCGGCAACGTGGTGGATACGGTCGAAGCCGCCATTGGGACTTTGGAATAGAGCACAATAAAAAGGGCCCGGTCATCCGGGCCCTTTCTCCATGAAACGCTTCGATATGAAACGCTTCGATTATCGGCAGCGCCGCACGGTGCGGTACACAACACTTCCGTTCGGGCGGTAAACGCGTTCCTGAACCATGCGGCACGGTCCAACTCCGGGACGGCCGATGCCCGGGCCGCATTCCCGCACGGTACGATACACAACACGCCCGTTCGGTCGAACCGACCGCACGCGACGCGTGACGCAAGCGACGTCCTCCACAAGAGAGGGAGCCTGCACCTGAGCTCCATTGAAGCGGGCCTGTGCTTCGGGTGCAGCAAAGAAACCCAATCCAAGAGCAGCGGCGAAAGCCGGGAGGATAATGGCTCGCATAATCCGATCCTTCGATATGTTATGGTGACGAACGAACAACAACGACGTCGCGCAGTTAAGGTTCCAGGAAAGGATCCGTCAGAGAATGCAACCTCGTGTCGTCATTGCGCCCGTTTCCGCATCGGATGGTGTGGAGCTCGTGGCTGCGAACCTCGCCAGCATTGCGGTGCACGAACCGTGGGTCTATCCGTGTCGTGATGCAGCGTCATTCCACGCCTATCTCGCACGCAGCGATGGCGACAGGTCCGTCGGCTTCATCGCGCGAGAGCTGCAAGGCCGCCGGATCATCGGAGTTGTGAACATCAACGAGATTGTCCGCGGTCTCTTTCAGAGCGCCTATCTCGGCTATTACGGCATGGCCGGCTGGCAAGGGCAGGGCCTGATGCGAGAAGCGGTTGAACTCGTTGTGTTATATGCGTTCGATCAGCTCGCGCTGCACAGGCTCGAGGCGAATATCCAGCCTGGCAATGCACCGTCCCTCGCTCTCGCGAAACGGCTGGGCTTTCGGCACGAGGGTTATTCACCACGATATCTCAAAATCGGCGGCGAATGGCGCGATCATGAACGCTGGGCTATTCTCTCAGAAGACTGGAGACGTCGCGTCTAATCGTTCGGCTTCAGTGATTTCTGAAAGAAGATCCGGCTGTTCCCGGCGGGAAAGTCCTTCAGTTCGCCGAACCTCTCGTATCCCAGCCGTTCGTAGAGAGCAGCAGCCTGAGGATTGAGTGTGTCAAGCCATGAGGAATGACATCCACGTTTGAGGCCTTCCGTTTCCGCAAGAGCGATCAGACGGCTGCCGATGCCATTGTGGCGAAGGTCTTCCGGCACGAAGATCAGTTCGATCGAAAGCCATCCCCGTCCGGTGCGCCCCCAAAGACCGCCAAGGATGAGCCCTTGTTCCGACCCCCGGATGACGATGGCGAGATCCTCGGTCGGAAGACCTGGGGCCAGGATCGTGCGATTGAAGTCACGCAGCTGCTCCTGAATCAAATCGTGAATGGCCACATCCGGCGATGCGATCAGTTCAAGATCGCAGGTCAAGAAACGAGCGTCCTGACCGCATCCAGCAGAACGCGCGCGGCCATATCGCCGTCTTCGAGTGTGATCGACTCCGCCGGATTGTGGCTGATGCCGCCTTTGCAGCGAACAAACAGCATCGCCACCGGGCAGAGTGCCGCCATGGCGACGGCATCGTGACCGGCGCCGGAAGCCAGATGGAGAGGAGCGACGCCAAGGCTCCTGACGGAATTTTCCAGCACGCCCAAGAGAGTTTTGTCCATTGCGGTCGCTGGAGAATCCATGAAGGGTTCAACCGTCAACGTCACACCGCGCCTCTGGGCGATTCCCGTGAATTCATCGAGCAGATCGGTGACCATGCCGTGCCGTACCGTGTCGTCGGGAGCACGGGCGTCGAGGGTAAAATCCACACGTGCCGGAATGACGTTGACCGCCCCGGGCTGCACCTTCGTGACGCCCACGGTTGCAACCGTATCGGACCGGATGGCCCCCGCGCGCTCCACCGCTGCGATCATTTCGGCTGCGGCGGCGAGGGCGTCGCGCCGCATGGCCATGGGAACGGTTCCTGCATGGCCCGCTTCGCCGATGACAGTGGCCCGAGCTCGGGTGACGCCGTTGATGGCGGAAACGAGACCGACGGGAAGCTCTGCGGCTTCGAGCTGGGGACCCTGTTCAATATGAACTTCGATATAGCCGCGATAGGCTGCAGGATCGCGTTTGATCCCTGCGATGCCTCCAGGATTTCCTCCGAACCGTACCAGCTCGTCTCTCAAGATCGCGCCATGCTCGTCGGCGCTTTCAAGCCACTCGGTCTTGTAGTTGCCCGAGAACGCATAGGAGGTGGAGAGATTGGTCGGAAAACGCGCGTTCTCCTCATCCCCGAAAGCCACGACCTCGATCGGGCAGGTGGGAACGATGCCGGCCTCCCTCAAGGCTTCGACGACAACAAGACCCAGGACAACGCCGAGGGTCCCGTCATATCGGCCGGCATCGATGACGGAGTCGATATGCGAGCCGATCAGCAATGCCGGTGCTTGGGGGGCTTTTCCTGCGAGGCGGCCAACCACTGACCCGAGCGGGTCGATATGGCTGTCGAGCCCGACCTCCTGCATCATCCGCAATGTGGCTTCCGCTGCCGCGCGATGAGCCTTTGACAGGTAGAGGCGCGTCAGCCGTTGCGGATCGTCGCTGTATCGGGCGAGTTCATCCAGCATCGCCATCGTACGGCGGCCGAGGGTCAGATCGGAGCGGTTCGTCATGAGGCCGAAGAGTTTCAGGAACCGGAGAACTACGCAAGCGAAAGCTTCTCCGGCCTCGTCACATCAGGCGGCGACGCCCAGCTTCTTCTGCAGGCTCGTGGATGATGTCGTGTATTGGAAGAGCAGCTTCTTTTCCGGGTATACGTAGCGATGCACCTTCTGAGCCGCGAGCGCACCCTCGTGAAAGCCCGACAGGATGAGCTTCAGCTTGCCCGGATAGGTGTTGATGTCACCGATCGCGAAGATCCCCGGAACGTTCGTCTCGAACTTTTCCGTGTCCACGGGAATGAGATTCTCGTGAAGGTTCAAACCCCAATCGGCGATGGGGCCAAGCTTCATGGTCAGCCCGAAGAAGGGCAGCACGACATCGCAAGCCACGTCGAAGGTGGAGCCGTCGTCCTTCTTGATGGTGACGCCCTCGAGCACGGGCGCTTTGCCTTTCAGGGCCGTCACCTGGCCGAGATGAAGGTCCATATCGCCAGCCGCGACGAGCGTGCGCATCTTCTCCACCGTATGGGGCGCGGCCCGGAAGGCGTCGCGGCGATGCAGCAGCGTGAGTCGTTTCGCAAGCGGCTGGAGATTCACCGTCCAGTCCAGAGCCGAGTCACCGCCTCCGACGATCAGAATGCGCTTGTCGCGGAACATCTCCATGTGGCGCACGGCATAGAACACGCCGGTGCCTTCATAGGCCTCGATATGGTCGATCGGCGGCTTCTTGGGCTGGAACGAACCGCCGCCGGCGGCGATCAGAATGGCTTTGCAGATGAAGGTCGTGTCGTTTTCGGAGGTCTTCACACGGAAGAGAGGGGCTTCGGGCGTTCCCAGCGCCTCGATGCTCTCCACCATCTCGTTCAGGTGGAAAGTGGGATGGAACGGCTCGATCTGGGCCATCAGATTGTCGACGAGGCCCTGACCCGTGACCATGGGAAAGCCGGGAATGTCGTAGATGGGTTTTTCGGGATAGAGCTCGGCGCATTGGCCGCCGACTTTCGGCAGAATATCGATCAGGTGACATTTGATATCGAGGAGGCCCAGTTCAAATACGGCGAACAGGCCAACAGGCCCCGCACCGATGATGACGACGTCCGTTTCGATATTGTCAGTCATGAACAGGCTCCTTCGAGAGACCTTCGAAAAGCACGGTCTCCCGCTTTTGGCAATGCGGCAGGCTTGACCGGAGTGAACCGGGATCAGCTCCCCGTGGGAGCCAGGGTCACTTCCAAGCCATCGAGGTCAGGGGTCCAGAGGATTTGGCAGGACAGGCGCGAATTGGGCTGGGTAACCACCGTATCGAGCTGATCCTCTTCCTCCTCGGTCGGTGGATAGAGTTTCGGAATCCATTCCTCCGCGACGAAGACGTGGCAGGTCGCGCACTCGCAGGCGCCGCCGCAGAGACCCTCGATCGGCAGGCCCCAATCCCGGATGATTTCCATCACCCGCCAGCCTTCTAAGGCCTCAAGGGTATGGCGCTGGCCGGAGCGATCGGTCACGTGGATGACGCCCATGAAGGGGAATTTCCTTGGATAATTCGACAGGCATATCAGGCACAGGCTGTGCCGGACGGGCTGGATATCGGCCCTTTGGGCCCGTCAGTCAACGCTTGGCGGCGGGACTTCCTCGAAACTGTCGCAGGGCCGGGAGGGTAACGGTCTTCAAACGCCCAGGGTCTGACGTCTCAAGGCCTCGTCGTTCATGAAATCGGCCATAGGACCCTGGTAGCGCATCTCGCCCCGCTCGATCACGCAAGCCTTGTCGGCTACGGCCGCGGCAAAGGCCCAATTCTGCTCGGACAGGAGGATCGCCACGCCCTCGCTCTTCATGGCGCGCACAGCTTCGGCCATCGCCTGAACGAGGACCGGCGCGATGCCTTCGGAGGGTTCATCCAAGAGAATGGCGTCGGGGTTGCCCATCAGCGTCCGGGCGATGGACAGCATCTGCTGTTCGCCCCCCGACATTTCATTGCCCCGCCGCCTTTTCATCGTCGCGAGGTTGGGAAAAAGCCGGAAGAGGCGTTCGGGCGTCCAGGGTGAGCGTCCCGGGCGGGCTCCTTGCCGCCCGACCTCAAGATTTTCCTCGACGGTCAGGTCGGTGAAAATCCGCCGGTCCTCCGGCACATACCCTAATCCCAGGCGCGCGATTCTGTAGGTCGAAAGGCCGGAGATCGGGTGCCCCTTGAAGACCAGGCGGTCGGCCTGGGCCGGGATCAGGCTCACGATGGCCTTGAGGGTGGTCGTCTTCCCGGCGCCGTTGCGGCCGATCAAGGCGGTGACCTCTCCAGGCTCCAGCTGAAAGGAGAGGCCGAACAGCACCTGCGCCCGCCCGTATGACGCTTTCAACCCGGAAACATCGAGCAGGGGGTTCATGGAGAGCTCGTCAGGAGGGGGCGCAAGCCATGCGTATCCCCAAGGTAGGCTTCCCGAACCTTCGGGTTCCGGCGGATTTCCTCCGGAGGGCCCGAGGCGATGATCTGGCCTCCCAGCAGCACCAGCACACGGTCCGCATGGCCGAACACCACATCCATGTCGTGCTCCGTGAACAGCACGCCCAGCCGACGGGACCGGGTCATCGTGTCGGTCAGCTCCATCAGGGCGGAGCGCTCGGCGGGCGCCATGCCGGCTGTCGGCTCATCCATCAGGATCAGCTTGGGGTCTCCGGCCAGCGCAATGGCGAGTTCCACCCGTTTGACGTCCCCGTAGGCAAGTTCCGCGCAGGATCGGTTGGCGGTCCCCTCCATGCCGACCTGAGCCAGCAGCTGCAAGGCATCCTCCCGGTAGCGTTCCCGCGCCGGCGTCCAGAGCCGTAAGGCTTCCCGATGACGGCTGATGAGGGCCATCTGGATATTTTCCAGAACCGTCATCGACAGGAAAGCCTGGGCGACCTGAAAGGTGCGGCCGATCCCTTTCCTGAAGCGATCCTGGGGCGTCGCATCGGTGATTGCGACGCCGTCGAGAAGAACGCTTCCCGCATCGGCGCGGAGCTGTCCGCCGATCATGTTGAACACGGTCGATTTGCCGGCCCCGTTCGGGCCGATCAACGCGACCATCTCGCCCCGCTCCACCGTCAGGCTGACATCGCGCGCGGCGACGACGCCGCCGAAGGCTTTTCTCAGCCCTTTTGCCTCGAGCAGGGTCATGCCCGCTCCTCCCGTCCATGGAAGACGGTGCCGACGAGGCCACGTGGAAAGATCAGCACCATGGTGATAATGCTCAAGCCCAGAAGCAAGCGCCAGAAAGGCGTCAGGGGCATGATCCAATCCCGAAGGGCGTGCAGCACCGCCGCTCCCGCCAGCGGGCCGGTGAGGGCCTGTATGCCGCCCAGAAGCAGCATCGTAAGCGCATCGACGGAGGTCGGGATTCCCAGCAGGCTCGGATCCACCGAGCCGCGAGAAAAGGCATACAGGGCGCCGGCCAGTCCGGCCCCCGCGCCGGCAGCGACAAAGGCCAGCCAGCGATGGCGGCGGACTGCAAGGCCGATGGACTCGGCCCGGGGCTCCGAGTCGCGGGCGGCCCGCAGGGCATAGCCGAAAGGCGCATCGATGAGACGCGTGAGCCCGAACAGGGCGATCGCCGTTACGGCAAGGGTGAGAAGATAATAAATGGCCCGGGGGCCGGCCCATGCGGGGGGCCAGACACCGATAATGCCGTTGTCGCCTCCGGTGACATCAACCCATTGGAAGGCCACCGCATACAGGATCTGCGCCGCCGCGAGGGTCATCATGGCGAGGTAGATCCCGGAGAGCCGCACGAGAAAGGCCCCGATGAGTGCCCCGCCGGCTCCGGCGAGCAGGAGGCCGGACGGAACGGCTACAAACATGGATGCCTCAAGCCATTTGACGGCGAGCGCTGCCCCATAGGCTCCCAACCCGAAGAAGGCCGCATGGCCGAAGCTCACGAGGCCTCCCACTCCGATGAGGAGCTGAAGGCTGAAGGCAAACAGGGCAAGGATCAGGATTTCCGTCGCCACCTTGAGGAGGTAGGGATCCGCGATCAGCGGAAGCGCGGCCAGAACCACGAGAACGGCGATCATCAAAAGAGGGCCGGAGCGGACCGGAGCGCGGCTTGCGATCCCCACCACATGAGATCCGCCTGTCGCTTCCGGCCGTCCGAAGAACCCGTTGGGCCTGATGGCCAGCACCAGGGCCATGAGCAGGAAGACGACCACAAGCGTGCTCTTGGGGAAAATGAGAATCCCGAAAGCCTGCAATTGTCCGATGATGAGCGCGGCGAGAAACGCGCCCGGCACGCTTCCCATGCCGCCTACGACGGTCACCACGAAGCATTCCGCGATGACCGAAAGGTCCATTCCGGTATTCGCTGCGACGCGCGGAATCTGCAGGGCGCCGCCAAGTCCTGCGAGAAAGGCGCCGCAGAACAGCGTCCCGGTGAAGAGGAGCGCCTGGTTGACGCCGAGGGCCGCCACCATGTCCCGGTCCTGAGTCGCTGCCCTGACCAGGATTCCGAAGCGCGTCCTGCGCAAAAGGAGCCAGACGGCTCCGAGGACGATCGGGCCCGCGATGATCAGTGCAAGCTCGTAGGATGGAAACCGACGGCCGAGAATTTCAATCGGCTGGCGCAATCCGGGCGCGCGCGGGCCGAGGATGTCCTGCGGGCCGAAGATCTGCACCACGAGATCCTGAAAAACCAGAACGACGCCGAACGTGGCCAGCAGCTGGAAGAGTTCCGGTGCGCGATAGATGCGACGAAGAAGCAGGATTTCGAGCAGAATGCCGATCAGTCCCACCACCAGGGCCGATAGGACGATGCCGGCCCAGAAAGTCGCCGGCCCATAGGACATTTCGAGGAGGCGCGGCACAAGGGTCGCAGCCGTGTAGGCGCCCACCATGTAGAGCGAGCCATGGGCGAAATTAACGATCCGCGTCACGCCGAACACGAGGGTCAGGCCACAGGCGGTGATGAAGAGAGATGAGGCGCTGGCAAGCCCGTTCAGCGCCTGAATCAGAATAAAGGACAGGTCCATCAAGGATCAGCCTGCCCTGAACGGAAGCGCAAACGCGCGCGCAGCCATGGACCGGTCAGTCCTTTCTGGTCGCCTTCACCTCGGCTTCGGAGGGCATGAACGACGCCCCATCGTTGTATTTCCACTCCGTCATACCGCCCGTGGCTCCCTTGAGCACCAGCTTGCCGACCCAAGCGCCCATGGTGGATTGGTTGTCGAGGCCTCGCATGGTCACGGGACCGATCACCGTGTCGAACTTGGCGTCCTCCAGGGCTTTGACCAGAGCCTCCGTCTCCACGGAACCCGCACGCTCGATCGTGTCGCGAATCATATTCACGACCACGTAGCCCAAGAGCGAGCCGAGGCGAGGCGTATCGTTGTATTTTGCCCGGTACGTGTCCACGAAAGCCTTGTGCTTCGGATCCTTGATCTCGTCCCAGGGATACCCGGTGACGGTCCAGCCCTCCGGAATCTCGTCCTTGAGGGGAAGCAGCCATTCCGGTTCACCCGTCAGCAGCGACAGGACCGTCTTGCCCTCGAAAAGACCGCGGGAATTGCCCTCGCGCACGAACTGCGTCAGGTCCGGCCCGAAGGTCACATTGAAGATGCCGTCGGGCTTTGCCTGCTCGATCGCCGACACGGTGGCCCCGGCCTCGATCTTTCCCAGGGCCGGATATTGCTCGGCGACGATCTCGGCGCCCGGCACGCGCTCCTTGATCAGCCGCTTGAACACCTCGGCGGCCGATTGGCCGTATTCGTAGTTCGGAGCCACGATGGCCCACCGCTTCGCCCCCGAGGCCTTGGCCTGGTCCACGAGCATCCCGACCTGCATGAAGTTGCTGGGACGGACGCGGAAGGTGTAGCGGTTGCCCTGCGCCATGGTGATGGCGTCGGTCAGCGGTTCCGCGGCGATGTAGAGGATCTTCTTCTGGTTGGCGTAATCCGCCATGGCGACGCCGACATTCGAAAGGAACGAGCCGAACAGGAACGACACTCCCTCTCGGGTCACCAGCTCTTCCGCGACCCGCGTCGCGTCGCCCGTGGTCGCGCCGTCGTCGCGGGAGATGATCTCGATCTTGCGGCCGAGCACGCCTCCCATGGCGTTGATTTCATCGACCGCCAGCTGCCAGCCTTGGCGATACGGGACGGTGAAGGCGGCCCATTTGCTATAGGAGTTCAGCTCACCGATCCGGATGGGGGCCTGCTGCGCCTGAACGGTCGGAGCTGCGAGCGCGAGCCCCAGTCCGAGAGCGAGCCAGCGGGTCATCGATGTCTTCGCCATCTGTCGTCACCTGCAATGTAGGACCAGCGTGGGTGTAGGGCTATTCTGGTCCGGAAGAAAGCCTCAATCACGTTTCTGGAAAGAATTCCTTCCTTGCCAGGTCCAGGAGGCCAGTGCCAATCTCTGGTTCCCCTTTCCGTGCCCTTGGGCTTTTTCGAACCATATCATGCTTCTCAGTCACGATCCCGCACGCGCCTTTATGCCTTATCCGTCCGTCGAGGTTCCTCATGCGGAGACAGGGCCGCTTTCCGGCCTGAGCTTCGCGGTGAAGGATCTGTTCGACGTTGCCGGATACCCGACCGGCGCAGGCTCCCCGCAGATGCTGGCCATGTCAGGGCTGAAGACCCGTACGGCGCCGGTTGTACGAGCGCTCCTCAATGCCGGCGCCCGATTTGTCGGCAAGACGATCACGGATGAGCTTGCCTTTTCCATGAGCGGCAAGAATGCCCATTTCGGGACGCCGGTGAACGGCCGTGCGCCCGACCGAATTCCAGGTGGGTCGTCATCCGGTTCCGCATCGGCCGTTTCGAGCGGTTTATGCGATTTCGCTCTTGGCACCGATACCGGCGGATCCGTGCGGGCGCCTGCGAGTCATTGCGGGCTTTTCGGGATTCGTCCGACTCATGGTCGCGTGAGCCTGGAAGGCTGCCATGATCTCGCCCCCTCGTTCGACACCTGCGGCTACTTCGCCCGAGATGGGGAGACCTTCCTCCGTGTCGGGGAGGTCCTGCTGGGAGCCGACAGCCAAGCTCTTGCGGTCCGCCCTCGGCTCATGCTGGCAGGAGATGCCTTCGGGCTTCTGGACGGCTCCGTGCGTGAGGCGCTGGCACCGGCCGTCAGGAAGGTCGAGGCGTTGCTGGGACCGGCAGAAGCGATCGATGTGGCGAACGAGGGTTTCACGGCCTTGTATTGGGCGATGCGCTATATTCAGTCTCGGGAAGCCTGGATTGTCGATGGCCCCATGATCGAGCGCCTGAAGCCGCCGCTGGGCCCGGGGGTCGCCGACCGATTCGCTTTTGCGCAGGACGTCACCGACCGGCAGGTGGCTGAGGCGCAGGTCATCCGCAAGGCCTTCCGGGAGCGCTTCAAGGCGTTGCTCGGCCCGGACAGGATTCTTGTTCTGCCGACCATGCCGGATGTGGCTCCTCTGTTGACGGAGACCGACGAGGCCTTGAACGATTATCGAAACAAGGCGCTGAATCTGCAGTGTCTTTCGGTTCTGTCCGGATTGCCGCAGGTCTCGCTTCCGCTCGCCACGAAAGATGGAGCACCGCTCGGCCTATCCCTGATCGGCCCCGCAGGTTCGGATCTCAGCCTCGTGGCCCTGGCGTCCGGGATTGTCGAAGGTTGATGCGCAGGGCTTGAACCGGCAGCCCTTCGGCCGAGTTACGGGCAGAGACGAGGTTCTGTGAAAAGGTGAAAAAGGGGCATCCATGAGCCATCCGATTGTCTACTCGAAGATCCCCCACGTGGCCGTCCCGAGCGCCTGCACCTTGGGGGAGGGTGCTCTCTGGGATCACCGAACCGGTACGCTTCTTTGGGTCGACATCAAGAATCCGGGCGTCTGGCGCTACAACCCCGACACGGGCGAGCATCAGCGGATCCAGGCGCCGGAGCCGGTCGGCTTCGTGGTTCTGACCAGCGATCCTGAAACGGTCGTCGCCGGGTTCAAGTCGGGACTGGCGCGGTTCGATCTGAAGACCGGGCAGTCGACACCGATTGTCTCCCCCGAGCCCGAGCAGCCGGGGAACCGCATCAACGATGGGCATGTCGGGCCGGACGGGGCGATCTACTTCGGAACCATGCACGACGCGGAGACGGCACCGACGGGCGCCTTCTGGCGCTGGGATGGAAAAGAGCTCACACGTTTCCATGAGGGCATCATCGTCACCAACGGTCCGGCCTCCAGCCCTGACGGACGGACGCTCTACGCCACGGACACGACGCGGGGCATCATCTACGCGTTCGACTTCAATCAGGGGCGGCTCGGTGAGCCGCGTGTCTTTGTTCGGTTCGAGCAGGGCTGGGGTCATCCCGACGGCATGACGGTCGACCATCGCGGACATGTCTGGGTGTGCCATTGGGGCGGATCGCGCATCACGCGTTTTACCCCCGAAGGCCGGGCTGAAATGATCATCCCGGTGCCCACGGCTCAGGTCACCAATTGCGTCTTCGGCGGGCCGGATCTGACGACCCTTTACATCACGACCGCGAGCGTCGGCCACGATCCTCATACGGACCCGATGGCCGGCCATCTTTATGTGGTTGAGACCGGAACCCACGGGTTTCAGGCCAACATCTTCGAAGGATAGGTCATGACGATCAGCCGTTTCGGAGCCGTTGACGGCGAGGAGGTCTCGGAAATCGTCCTGACGGGACCGGACGGTCTCGAGATGCGGGTGCTGACGTGGGGCGCCGTCATTCGGGATCTGGTGGTTCCAACGCGGCAGCGGCCGCAACACGTCGTTCTGGGTCTCAACACCCTCGAGGATTACCGGGCCCATTCTCCGTATTTCGGGGCTATTGTGGGGCGCTACGCGAATCGCATCGGGCAAGCGCAGTTCACCCTCGACGGAACCACATACAAGGTCGACGCCAACGAGGGGCGCAATCAGCTCCACGGAGGATCGAGCGGCTTTGGCACGCGCCTGTGGACTCTCATCGATCGGCAGCCATCCAGCGTTACGCTCGCTCTGGTGTCGGAGGACGGCGACATGGGTTATCCCGGCCGTCTCGTTGCCGTTTGTACCTATGCTTTGCTGGCTGGCGCGACGGTGCGGATCACACTTGAAGCAACGTGCGATCAGCCGACGCCGGTGAACCTGACGACGCACGGTTACTTCAATCTCGACGGCAGTCCCGACATCTGCTCGCATCATCTCATGATCGCGGCGGACTACATCACGCCCACGTTTCCCGATCTGATTCCCACGGGAGAGATCCGAAGCGTGATCGGGTCGCCTTACGATTTCCGCACGCAGCGTCCGATCGGTGCCGCTCAGCTGCTCCAGGAGCGGACCTCCTACGATACCAATTATGTGCTGCGAGGACCAAACGGCGAGCTGCGCCATGCGGCGACCCTGCAGTCCCTCAATACGGGCTTATCGATGGAGCTTTGGACCACGGAGCCGGGAGTTCAGTTTTACGACGGGCATCTGCTTGACATGCCGGTCGAGGGACTGAACGGAGTTCATTACGGTCCCCATGCCGGGCTCTGCCTTGAGCCGCAACGGTTTCCGGATGGCCCTAATAAGGCCCATTTTCCCCCCTGTATTCTGACCCCTGGTTTGGTTTCCCGGCAGGTCAGCGAGCTGCGATTCGCCTCCATCTGAGGGAACTTTGCCGTTTGAAGGCTCGTTGTTTCCGTAAGGTACCCTTCCGGGTACAGGTGAGGGGAAGGCCGACATGCCGGTGCTCGACGCGAATGCCCTGAAAACAGATCCGCAGGGAGTGGAATTCCTGCAGGGCGTCTTGCGCCAATCGAACCCGGCACGCGCTTCTTTCGAAAAGACTTTTCTCGGCCATCGCAAGCCGGCCTGGGAAGCGAAGCCGCGCGAAGCGCGGCCTCACTGTCTCACCGCCCTTTGAGCCTCACGCCTCGCTTGTGGTGGGAGCCGCCAGGCCCCGCTTGACCAGCAACGCTTCCGGAGTCGGAAGGCGCCCACGGAATGCCCGGTAAGCCTCCGCCGGATCGCGCAGGTTTCCTGCGGAATAAATGTAGCGCTTCAGGCGTTCGGCCGTCGCGGAATCAAAGGCATCCCCGGTCTCCTCGAACGCGTTGAAGGCGTCCGCGTCCAGGACTTCCGACCAGAGGTAGCTGTAATATCCGGACGAGTAGCCGTCGCCTGAGAAGACATGCGTGAAATGAGGCGTGCGATGACGCATGATGATCTCGCGCGGCATGTCGATCTTCTCGAGTGAGGCTTTCTCGAAAGCCTTTGCGTCGAGATTGCTTGCGTCGGTGAGTCGATGCAGGTCGATATCCACGAACGCAGATGCCAGGTATTCGACGGTCGCGAAGCCCTGGTTGAAGTTCCGTGCGCCCATGAGACGCGCAAGCAGGTCTTCCGGAATGGGTTCTCCGGTTTTGTAGTGTGTCGCGTAACGGCGCAGGATCGCGGGCTGCGACAGCCAGTGCTCATAAAGCTGTGAGGGCAATTCGACGAAATCGGTGGAAACGCTCGTTCCGGCCAGCAGCGGATAGGTCACGTCGGAGAGAAGGCCGTGCAGCGCATGGCCGAACTCATGGAACAGCGTTCTTGCATCATCGAAACTCAGAAGAGTCGGCTCTCCTCGGCCTCCCTTCGAGAAATTCATGACGTTGACGATGATGGGACGGATCCCGGCCGTGAGCTTCTCCTGAGACCGGAAAGCGCTCATCCACGCGCCGCTGCGCTTCGAAGAGCGGGCGAAGTAGTCACCGATGAAGAGACCTACGAGCTCGCCGGCCGTATCCGTTACTTTCCAGGCGCGGATGTCAGGATGATAGCGCGGAAAGTCGCTCAATTCTTCGAAGCCGAGACCGAAAAGGCGATGTGCCGTATCGAACGCAGCCTCGATGATACGGTCGAGCTGGAAATATGGCTTGATCGCAGCCTCGTCGAGGTCATGTTTCGCGATACGCACCTGCTCCGCATAGTAGCGCCAGTCCCAGGGCTCGATCGCGATGTTGTCACCCCGCGCCTGCGCCTGCGATTGGAGGTCGTCGCGCTCCTGCATGGCGCGGCGGCGAGCCGGAGTCCAAACTTCCTGAAGGAGCGACAGCACGGCATCGGGTGTCTTTGCCATGGTGTCGGCGAGCTTGAAATCGGCAAAGGTCTTGTAGCCGAGAAGCTTGGCGCGTTCGGCACGCAGGCTCACCATTTCGGCAATGATGGCGGTGTTGTCCGTTGCGTTTCCGCCTTCACCTCGCTGCGCCCAGGCTTTGAAGGCCTGCTCCCGCAGGTCGCGGCGGCTCGAGAATTGCAGGAACGGTTCGATGCTGGAGCGCGACAGGGTGATGACGTACTTGCCCGAGAGCCCGGAATCCTCGGCAGCCTGGGCTGCGGCTTCTCTCAGGAAGGATGGCAGCCCGGCGAGATCTTCCTCGGTTTCGAGAACGAGCCGGTAGGATTTCTCGTCGGCCAGGACGTTTTGGGAAAACTGCGTGCCGAGCGCCGCCAGGCGCTCCGTGATCTCGGACAGGCGCTTCTTGTCTTCGGACCCGAGACGTGCTCCCGCCCGGACGAAGATGGTGTGGTAGCGCTCGAGCACGCGCAGCTGCTCAGGAGAAAGATCAAGGCGCTCCCGGTCTTGATAAAGCGCATCCACGCGCCGGAAGAGAGCCTCGTTCATGAAGATGCTGTTGCGGTGCTTTGCTAGGAGCGGCGCCATCTCACGTTCGACGGCCTGAATGGCATCGTTCGTATGCGAGCCCGCAAGATTGAAGAAAACGCCGCCGACCCGTTTGAGCGTCGCGCCGCTGCGTTCGATCGCCTCGATCGTGTTTGCGAAGGTCGGGGAATCGGCACTTTCCGCCAGAGCGGCGATTTCGGCCTTCTGCTCGGCAAGCGCCGCGTCGAAAGCAGGGCGGTAATGCTCCGGCGTGACACTCTCGAATGGTGGCAGGCCGAACGGCGTGTTCCACGGCTGAAGGAGAGGGTTTTCGCGGGAAGCGGCTTCCGGTGAGGTCATGATGATCGTTGTTCCTGCAATCTTTCAGAATTCACTTGTACCGATGTCATTCCCCTGTCGAAAGGGGCATTGCCTCCGACTTCGCCGGGACGGGATCGAGATAGCGCCGGAGGAACGACAAGGCATGCTGGGTGGCATCCTGCTGGGTTTTTCCATGAAAACCGTGCCCCTCGCCAGGATAGACCTTGAGTTCATGGGGAACGTCCTTCTGCCGAAGCAGGGTCTCGATCGCATAGGCGTTCGCCACGGGCACGATAGGATCCATGGCGCCGTGCAGGATCAGAGTGGGCGGCAGCCGGGCATCATAGCCGATAGCCCCTTGCGGCAGAGGTCCGAAAAAGCTGATGAGGGCCTTGATGCGCGAATCGGCGCTTGCGACCGCAAGTCCGAGAGCTGCCCCTAGGGAAATTCCCACAAGACCAATCTTGCCCGGGTCGACTTCGCTGCGGCCGGAAACCCAGGCCAAAGCATCCCGCACCGTCTCGGTCCATGGCATAAAATTCTGGAAAAGGGTGGCGAAGGAAGCCCGCCGTTCGCCGGTTCGGTCGAGGTAGTGGACCAAATGAACCTGATATCCCGACGCGGCGATGGCGCTCGCGCCATCGCGGTATTGCCGGTTATGGCCCAGGCCATCGGCGCCATGAAGCATGACGATCCCCGGACGCGGTGCCTTTCGGGTCGGGGTGAAGACCTCGACCGTGATCTCCTTTCCGCCGCTTGAAAAGCTCTGGCGCGATTCGTTGACCGTCATTGAGGCGACTTCTCCATTTTGGGCCAAGGCAGGCGAGGCTGCCAGAGAGGCTGCCCCCATCATGAGCGCACGTCTGGTGACTGCCGCCCTTGATGGAAGCGATAAAAAACTGTCCTGAGGCATCGGATTCGGTGATGAGGTTTGGGGACCTGATCCTTGAAAGGTGGTGTGGGATAAAGACGAAGCCAGATGGCAAAAGGTCCCAAGACCGTAAGAAGGGTTCTAAAACGGCCAAGGATCGTTCCGGGCCGTCGGGCGTTATAGAACCAGCCCGAACGACCTTCGCGGCCCGGAGATCTGTGCCCTATGTCCGCCGCCCCGTCGCCCCCGCCTCCCCAGGCTGAGATTCCGCCTCCGAGCGTGCCGGGCGTATCCGGCCTGATGACCCTGATCGTCGGCCTCGTGGTTTTGGCGGCGCTTTATATCGGGCAGGACGTTTTCCTGCCGATCGTCATGGCCATTCTGCTCGCGTTTGTGCTTGCGCCTTTTGTCGACATCATGCGCCGGTGGCACTTGGGCCGCGTGCCGTCCGTTATCATTGCCGTGGTGGTTGCCCTTGGCATCATCCTATCCTTAGGAGGGATGATCGGCTTTCAGCTTGCCGGCCTGGCGAGCGATCTTCCCCGCTATCAGTACACCATCAAGGAAAAAGTCGGTTCGCTTCGGGAGGGCTCCCTGGGACGCCTGCCCGCGCTCCTGAAGAACATGGGGCGGGAATTCGACAAGGCCGTTCAGGAAAAGCCGGAGGACAAGCCTGCTTCCGCTTCGTCCGTTCCGTCTCCAGCCCCGGCAGAGGCCGAAAATACGGGGCCTTTGCCGGTAGAGGTGCATCAGCCGGAACCGACCCCCGTCGAGCTTGCCAGGAACTTCCTGCTCCCGATGCTCCAGCCGCTGGCCACGACGGGCATAGTATTCGTGGTGCTGATCTTCATTCTGCTCCAGCGAGAGGACTTGCGGGACCGCATGATCCGCCTTTTCGGCTCCAGCGATCTCCACCGCACCACCATCGCCATGGATGACGCGGCGCGGCGGCTCAGCCGCTATTTCCTGATTCAGCTGGGGCTCAACACGTCCTTCGGGGTCTTCGTTTCCATCGGATTGTGGGCCATCGGCGTGCCAAGTCCCCTGCTTTGGGGCGTCTTCGCCGCCCTGATGCGGTTCGTTCCCTATATCGGCTCGTTCATCGCCGCCGCGTTTCCCATCATGCTGGCCGCCGCCGTCGACCCCGGCTGGAGCATGGCCCTGATGACGGCCGCGCTCTTCCTGCTCGGTGAGCCGCTGATGGGGCATGTGATCGAGCCCGTCGTCTATGGCCAGAGCACGGGGCTGTCACCCTTCGCGGTGGTTCTCTCCGCCATCTTCTGGACTTGGATCTGGGGACCGGTCGGGCTTCTGATCGCAACCCCTCTGACGCTTTGTCTCGTTGTGCTGGGACGACACGTGGAACGGCTTGAGTTTCTGGATGTCATCCTGGGTGACAGGCCCGCCCTGACCCCGGCCGAAAATCTCTATCAGCGCATGCTGGCGGGCGATCCTGACGAGGCGCTCGAATCCGCCGAGGTTCTGCTGCGGGAGCGTTCTCTGACGTCCTACTACGACGAGGTCGCCCTCAAGGGACTGCAACTTGCCGCCAACGATGCCAGTCGCGGGGTTCTGACGACGCATCAGCTCGAACAGGTCAAGGACGTGATCGGTTCGCTGGTAGAGGATCTCGACGGGCACGACGATGCAGAGCCGCCGCGCAAGGAGACCGCCGACGAGCCGGTCGCCTCTCCTGCAAGCGAAAAACCCGCCAACAAGGAACCGGCGGTCGCACCGGTTCCGTCGATGGCCACGGCGATTCCCGAGGAGTGGCGCGCGGAGGGTGCGGTCCTGTGCATCGCCGGACGTGGGCCCCTCGATGAGGCGGCGGCCTCAATGCTGGCGCAGCTTCTCAACAAGCACAGCCTGGGCACGCGCAACGTTGCTTATGATGCGGTTTCCCGGTCGGGCATCATCACGCTCGACACGAGCAATGTGCGGATGATCTGCCTGTCTTATCTGGAGATTGGCGGTACCCCGGCGCATCTGCGCTATCTTTTGCGGCGCCTGCGTAACCGGATGCCCGATATTCCGATCCTCGTGGGATTGTGGCCTACGGACGATGCCGTGCTGAACAACCAGACTCGTCAAGCATCGCTGGGTGCCGATTACTATGTCTCGTCGCTGCGCGAGGCAGTCATCCTGTGCGTCAAGAACGCGACGGGCGAGGAAAAAGGGCTTCAGGGGCAGGGCGCTGCCGCCGTCACATCGCCGATGGCTCAGGGAGCGGCGGACACGAAGCGCCTGCCGCTCCCTGCGGAGTGAGGGCTTCTCAGGAAGCCGCCTTGAGGAAGTTCTCGGCGTAGTGACAGGCCACCAGGCGACCATCGAGAGGTCTGAGAGCTGGACGCTCGACCTTGCAGCGATCCGTCACATACGGACACCGTGTGGAGAACACGCAGCCCTTCGGCGGATTGAGCGGGGACGGCAACTCTCCTTTGAGAACGATGCGTTTCCGCTTCTGGCCCGATATGCCCGGCGTGGAGGACAGGAGCGCCTGCGTGTAGGGGTGCAAAGGACGATCGTAGATACGGTCCTTCGGCCCCTGCTCGACCGCATGGCCGAGATACATCACCAGCACATCGTCGGCGATATGGCGAACGACTCCCAGATCATGCGAAATGAACAGGTAAGCGAGCCCCATCTCCTGCTGCAGATCGGCGAGAAGGTTGAGCACTTGCGCCTGAATCGACACGTCGAGAGCCGAAACGGGTTCGTCGGCCACCACGAGTTTCGGCGAGAGCATCAGGGCGCGCGCAATGGCGATGCGCTGACGCTGTCCGCCGGAAAACATATGCGGATAGCGGCTGTAGTGCTCGGGGCGCAGACCGACCTTCGCCATCATCGCCCGCGCCCGTTCCGTTCTCTCGGCCGCCGACAGGTTGGTGTTGATGGCCAGGGGCTCTTCCAGGATCGTTCCGACCTTCTTGCGCGGATTGAGCGATCCATAGGGATTCTGGAACACGAGCTGCACGGTGCGGCGCAGATCCTTCGTACGTCCCGCCGGCGGATGGATCGCGTCCATGCCGTCGAGGTTCAGCGTCCCTTCGGTCGGCTTCTCGATGAGGGTGACCATGCGCGCCAGTGTGGACTTGCCGCATCCGGACTCGCCCACAACAGCCAGCGTTTTTCCCGGCTCGATGGAAAACGAAACGCCACCGACGGCTTGCAGATGGCCCGGTTCCTTGAAGAGGCCGCGCTTGACCTCGTAGACGCGTTTCAGATCATGGGCTTCGACAACAGGAGCGCTCACGACGCAGCCTCCGCATCAAGGGGATGATCGGCATTGATACGAGCGGTGCGGCTCGAGTCTCCGAGCGGATAGTGACAGCGGATCTGACCGCCCGCCCAGGGGCGAAGCTCCGGCCGCACACTGCGCGAATGTTCGGTCGCGTAAGCGCAGCGTGGGCTGAACAGGCAGCCCTTCGGGCGATCATAAAGTCCAGGCACGACGCCAGGGATCGTGGACAGGCGGCTACCCTTGCTGTTCTCCGGCAGGGCGGCAAGGAGCGCCGACGTATAGGGGTGCTGCGGAGAGGCGAACAGGTCCTCGGCGGCTCGTTCTTCCATGATCTGGCCGGCATACATCACCATGATGCGCTTGGCCGTCTCGGCAATCACGCCCATGTCGTGCGTGATCATCACCAGTGCCATGTTCCGCTCTTTTTGCAGATTGATGAGGAGATCCAGGATCTGCGCCTGGATGGTCACATCAAGAGCGGTGGTCGGCTCGTCGGCGATCAGAAGCTTCGGATTGCATGCAATCGCCATGGCGATCATGACACGCTGGTTCATGCCGCCCGAGAGCTGGTGCGGAAAAGCCGACAGGCGGCTTTCGGCGGAGGGAATGCCCACCTGATCGAGAAGTTCGATCGCGCGGCGGCGTGCCGCCCTGCGGTCCATACCCTCGTGCAGACGAAGGGTCTCGGTGAGCTGGAAGCCGATCGTGAAGCACGGGTTCAGACTGGTCGTCGGCTCCTGGAAGATCATGGCGACGTCCTTGCCCGTGAGCTTGCGGCGCTCGCGGTCGGAAATCGTCAGGAGATCCCGCCCATTGAACGAGAGCTTGTCCGCCCTCACGCGGCCCGGAAATGGCACAAGGCCCATGAGCGCCAGCATCGTGACGCTTTTTCCGGAGCCGGATTCGCCGACGACGCCGAGAACCTCGCCTTCTTCAAGCTTGAGGCTGACACCATCCACGGCGCGCATGATGCCGCCCTGGGTCGGGAACTCGACCGATAGATTTTCAATTTCAAGCAGAGCCATGATCAGCGCTTCAGTTTGGGATCAAGAGCGTCACGAAGGCCGTCACCCAGAAGGTTGAAGGCCAGCACTGTGATGAGGATCGCGAGACCCGGGAACGTCACCACCCACCAGGCGCGCAGCACGAATTCCCGCGCATCCGCCAGCATTGTTCCCCATTCCGGAGCCGGGGGCTGTGCGCCGAGTCCAAGGAACCCCAGCGCTGCGGCGTCCAGAATCGCGGTCGAGATGCCAAGCGACGCTTGCACGATCAAAGGCGCCGTGCAGTTGGGCAGCACTTCCTTGAACATGAGGCGCAGCGTACCGGCGCCGCTGACCCGAGCCGCCGTCACATAATCCTTCGATGTCTCGGTGATGACGGCCGCCCGTGCGAGGCGCACGTAATGGGGCAGGATCACGAGAGCGACGGCCAGCATCGAATTGACGAGGCCGGGGCCGAGAACCGCAACGATCACGATGGCCAGAAGCAGGCTGGGCAAGGTCAGAACGATATCCATCAATCGCATGATGAAGATTTCGGTCATGCCCCGGGTAAAGCCCGCCACAAGGCCCAGGACGGTTCCCAACACGATCGAGATCGAGACGATGACGACACCGATCAGCAATGACAGGCGCGACCCGTAGATCAGGCGCGAGAGAATGTCCCGGCCGATCGGATCCGTCCCGAGAGGGAAGGCAAGGCTCCCGCCCTCCTGCCAGAACGGGGGCTTCAGGGCGATGGACGTGTCGGTCACATAGGGTGAGTGGGGAGCCAGCACGTCGGCGAGGAGAGCAACCGTCACGACGAGGATGATGACGATCAGGCCTGCCACCGCACCCTTGTTGGCGCTGAAATAGCCCCAGAACTCCCGCAAGGGGTGGGGTGGTGTTGCCGTCGCCACGGCGACGGCGGGAGCTTCCATGGTTTCTGCGGTCATCGGTTATGCCTGATGCGCGGATTGATAAGGCCATATGCGAGATCGACGAGCAGGTTGACGCTCATCACGACGATTCCGAGAAGGAGCGCTCCCCCTTGCAGAACCGGATAGTCGCGCCGGAAAATGGCGTCGATCAGCCACTTGCCGACTCCGGGCCACGAAAAGATCGTCTCGGTCAGGATCGCGCCCGTGAACAGCACGCCGACCTGCAGGCCGATGACGGTGACGACCGGAATAAGCGCATTCCTCAAGGCATGCAGGACGATGATCCGGTAACGGGACAAACCCTTCGCCTTCGCCGTCCGGATGTAATCCTCGCCCAACACTTCCAGCATGGCGGAGCGGGTCATGCGGGCAATCACCGCAAGCGGCACCGTTCCGAGCACGATGGTCGGCAGAATGAGATGTTCCACCGCCGATGCGAACGCTCCCTCTTCGCCCGACAGAAGGCTGTCGATGAGGAGAAAGCCCGTGACCGGCTCGATATAGTAGAGGACGTCGATCCGGCCGGAGACCGGTGTCAGGTCAAGCTGAACCGAAAAAACCAGGATCAGGATGAGGCCCCACCAGAAGATCGGCATGGAATAGCCGGCCAGTGAGATGCCCATCACCCCGTGGTCGAAAATCGAGTTTCGTCTGATCGCGGCGATCATGCCGGCCGGGAGGCCAAGGACGAGCGCGAAGAGAATCGCGCAGATCGCCAGCTCCATGGTGGCCGGGAAAAGAGCCTTGAACTCGGACCAGACCGGCGCCTGGGTCACGAGAGACTTGCCGAGATCGCCTTGCAGGACGCGGGAGATATAGACCCCGTATTGAACGAAGATCGGCTTGTCGAAGCCGAACTCCTTGCGCAACTGCTCGTGACGGGCGGCATCAATGCCGCGCTCACCAGCCATGGTCTCGATCGGATCGCCCGGAACGAGACGGATAAGGAAGAAGGCGAGCAGCGTGATGCCGATGAAGGTCGGAATGATCAGGCTGACGCGGGTGAGGATGAATCGAAGCATCGTTTGAATGTAAAAAGGCGGAGCGGCGTTTCAGCCGCTCCGCCAGAGGTGGAATGGGGAAGCTTACTTGCCCTTGATGTCGACGCCGTAGAAGGTGTGACGACCGAAGGGAGAGAGCTTGAAGTCGACGACTTCCTTGCGAACGGGCTTCAGCTGGACCGCATGTGCGATCGTGAACCAGGGAGCCTGCTCCTTGAAGATCACCTGCGCCTGCTCATAGAGCTTCGTGCGCTCGGCGACATCCGTCGTGACCTTCGCCTTCGTCACCAGATCGTCGAAGGGCTGGTAGCAGAACTTCGCGACGTTGGAGCCGTTGCCCTTAGCCGAGGCGCAGCCGAGCAGCGTGTGCAGGAAGTTGTCCGGATCGCCGTTGTCGCCCGTCCAGCCCAGCATGCCCATCTGGTGCTCGCCCGCCTGCATGCGCTTGCGGTATTCACCCCACTCGAAGCTCTTGATTTCAGCCTTCACGCCCACCTTGGCGAGATCGGCCTGCATCAGCTCGGCAATGCGCTTCGCATTCGGGTTGTAGGGGCGCTGAACCGGCATGGCCCAGAGGTCGGTCTCGAAACCGTTCGGATGACCGGCTTCGGCCAGGAGCTTCTTCGCCGCTTCCGGATCATAAGGCTCGTCCTTGATCGTGTCGTTGTACGACCACATGGACGGCGGGATCGGGTTCTTGGCCGGAATGCCGCTGCCGAGGAACACTGCCTCGACGATGGCCTTCTTGTTGATGGCCATATTCATGGCCTTGCGGACCTTCAGATCATCGAAGGGCTTCTTGGTGGTGTTATAGGCCATGTAGCCGATGTTCAGACCGGCTTGCGACAGGATCGAGACATTGGGATCCTTTTCCATCGCCTGCAGGTCAGCCGGGTTCGGGTACGGCATGACATGGCACTCGCCCTTCTGGAGCTTCGCCCAGCGCACGGAAGCGTCCGGGGTGATCGAGAAGACGAGATCGTCGAGGGCCGCCTTGCCGGCGAAGTACTCCGGGAAGGCCTTGTAGCGGATGATGGCATCCTTCTGGTACTGGACCAGATAGAACGGACCGGTGCCGATCGGCTCCTGGTCGATCTTCTCAGGGGTGCCGGCCTTCAGCATGGCGTCGGCATATTCCTTGGACTGAACAGCCGCGAATTCCATCGCGAGATCGGCCAGGAAGGGGGCCTCGGGCTGGTTCAAGGTCACCTTGACGGTGTAGTCGTCCACCTTCTCGACGGACTTGAGCAGCTTGGGCATGCCCATATCGTCGAAATAGGAGTGGTTCGGGCTCGTGACCTTGAAGTAAGGATTGTCCTGCTTCCACTGACGCTCGAACATGAACACGATGTCGTCGGCGTTCATGTCACGGGTCGGCTTGAAGTTCTTGTTGTTGGTGTGCCACTTCACGCCCTTGCGGAGGTGGAACGTATAGGTAAGGCCGTCTGGCGAAATGTCCCACTTCTCGGCGAGGCCGGGCATAACCTTCGTGCCGCCGCGCTCAAACTCAACGATGCGGCTGTAGATCTGGGTGCTGGCATCAAACGAAGTACCGGTGGTGTTGACGCCGGGATAGAAATTCTCCGGGCTGCCTTCGGAGCAGTACACGAGCGTTTTGGCCGACAGCGGCGCGGCCGCCAGGAAAGCCGGCACGCAGACAGCTGCAAGAAGAGCTGATTTCTTCATTATGAAAGTCCTCTGAGACGGCTCTGGATTATGGCCGTTCCGCGACAGAGTTAAGGTGTGAACAACGTTCAATGTCAATCTGTCCCTCCCCGGATTCAGAGCTTTTGGAAAAAATATACCATTTCAGCGCCGAAAGCGCACGAAAAGGTCGTAAAATCCGTCAAATTTGCGCGACTTTGTTGGATAACGGGCCCAAATGAGGCGTAAGAGCCAACCAGCGGCCAGCGGCAACAAACCCCCACGCATCGCCCGGACGGGTGAAAACGACCTCCCGGCAGACCCGCCGATCAGGCGTCCGGAGAGGGGTTCTGGTTCTCGATGGCGTCCCGGACCCGTGCGGCAAGCTCCCCTCGATTGAAGGGCTTGTGCAGCATCGGATATCCTTCCGGGACTCGTTCGGGATCCGCATAGCCGGTCACGAGGAGAACGCCCAGGGAGGGGTTATGCTCGCGGGCCTGGAGCGCCAGGTCCAGACCGGTCATGCCCGGCATGGCGAAATCGGCGATCAGGAGATCGATCTGGTCGTCCGCGCGCAGGATATCGAGACCGGCCGCCCCATCGGACGCCTCGACCACCCGGTGGCCCATATCGCTCAGGTAAGCGGCCGTCACGGCTCTCACGTCCGGGTCGTCATCGACGAGCAGGATCCTGACCCGCTGACCGGGAGAGGTCACGACAGCCTCCTCCTGGCCCGCATCGGACACAAACGCCGCCGTGCGGGACAGATAGAGCTCGACCACCGTTCCGGCCCCGACGGTACTGTCGATCGTGACGGTGCCCCCCGATTGCCGGGCAAGCCCATAGGCCATCGGAAGCCCGAGCCCTGTTCCCTTTCCGACTTCTTTCGTGGTGAAGAAAGGCTCCAGGACCCGGTTCAGGATATCGGGAGGAATGCCGCTGCCCGTATCGGCGACGGAAACCACGACATATTCGCCAGGATCAAGGTCTGGCACTTGGTTCGCTACGACAACCTGATTTCTGGTCGACAGCGTCAGGACGCCATTCTCCGACATGGCGTCGCGGGCATTGATGCAAAGATTCAGGACCGCAAGCTCGAGCTGGTCCGGGTCGACCATCGCCAGCCATAGGTTTTCCGCAAGATCCTTCTCGATCCGGATCACGCCGCCGAGAGTCCGCAGCAGAAGATCGTTCATGTCGGCAATGACACGGTTGACGTCGACAGTCTGCAGCCGGAGGTCACGCTGACGGCTGAAGCTCAGGAGCCGCTGGGTGAGGGACGCCCCCCGTTCGGCCGCATAAATCGCATTCTTCAGGAGCCGGTTCAGGCGTGGATCGTCAGGAGCCCTCCGCGAGGCCAAATCCAGGCTGCCGAGAACGGCCATGAGCAGGTTGTTGAAGTCGTGGGCGACACCGCCGGCCAGGGTCCCGAGCGCCTGCATCTTATCCGCCTGGCGCAGACGCGTCTCCATCATCTTACGCTCCGTTATGTCGCGTTCGATGGTCGCTATGGAGGTCACGTGGCCGGAGTGGTCGGGAATGGGAATTTGCGTGACGAAGAACCATTGGGAGTTCCCATCGCCAGCATGCCGTTCTTCAATAACCTCAACAGGACCCTTAACTGCGATTGCGCGACGTTCCGCTTCGAGGACGGCAGCGGCCTGCTCGGGCGGAACGAGATCTCTTTCCTTGCGGCCGAGGCATTCCTCCACGCTCAGCTGCAGGCTCGCGGCCTTGATGCTGTTGAGACGGATGAAGCGGCCCTCCAGATCCTTGAAGGAGATCTGATCGCCGATGCTCTCCATGAGCCCCCGAAGCAACGCTCGCTCCGTATTCAGCTCCCTGGTCAGGCGATGGCGCTCCGTGGCCGAGGCGACCATTCCCGAGAGCGCCGCCGGGTCCCAGGGCTTGGGCGCGTACGCCATGATGCGGCCTCTGTTCACCGCACCGATCACGGCTTTGAGATCCGCATAGCCCGTCAGCAGAATGGCTTCCGCATCGCTGTGGATCCGGGCCTTCGCCAGGAACTCGTCTCCTTGCATTTCCGGCATGCGCTGATCGGAGATGATCACGGAAATGTCAGGCTCGCCCCGAAGGATGTCCAATGCCTTTGTGGGAGAGGATGAGGTCAGGACCCGGTAATCACTCTCGAACAGGTCCTCGATCGCAACGAGAATGTCCGGCTCGTCATCAACGACCAGAATCGTGCCAAGCTTCGAAGACGTCTCGTGCGGCGCGATCATTGAACACTCTGCCTTGGGATCGTGATGATGAAACGGGCCCCGCCGAGTGGGCCTTCGTCAACCGCAATCGTTCCCTTGTGAGCCTCGACAACGCTATAGGCGATTGCAAGGCCGAGTCCAGTGCCCGCCCCAACCGGCTTGGTCGTGAAAAACGGTTCGAAAATGCGCTCCCGCATGTCCGGCGGTATTCCCGGCCCATTGTCGCTGATCTGGATGGTATAGGTTGTCTCGTCGCTGGATGTTTCAATATCGATCGCGCCGGTTCCGGCGATCGCGTCAGCCGCATTGCCGATAATGTTCATGACAACCTGGTTGAGCAAGGCGGGCGAGCAGTAGAGGTCAGGCACTCCGTGATAATGGCGCCTGACATCGATCCGCGTTCCGAGCTTATGGCCCAGCAGGGCGAGCACGGTTTCGATGGACTCCTTCACATTGACAGTCTGGAAACCGCCCTCGTCGAGGCGGGAAAACCGCCGAAGGTTCAAGACCAGCTCTTGGATTCGTCCGAGCCCGAGCTTCATGGCGTCCACGCGCTCGAGAGTTTTGGCAAGGGAGCGTTCCAAGCCAAGCTCGGGGGGAACCTTCGCGGCAATGTCGTTGAGAAGCCGCTGAACCGTTCCCTGATGCGCCATGATGAACGCCAGAGGATTGTTGATCTCGTGGGCAATGCCGGCGACCAGTTCGCCAAGCGACGCCATTTTGGCCGCCTGGACGAGTTTGGCCTGCGTTTCTCTCAGGCGATGGTTCGCCTGTTCGAGTTCGAAATTCGCCTTCGCGAGAGCGCCCGCAAGGGATGCCCTGGCTTCTGCCGATGCGGCCTCGGCCCGTACGCGCTCCAGGGCGAGCTCACGCTCGCGCAGCTCTGTTTCAATGCGCCAATTCTCATCCTGCAGAAGTTTGCGGCGCACCAGAGCGCGAATACGGACCCGCATGACATCTGGTTCCGCTGCGGCAGGCACCACATCATCGGCGCCGACGGCGAAAGCCCGCGCCAGCAGGTCGCCGCCGTCCTCGTTGCCCAGGCCGACGATGGAAAAGCTCGGAAGCTCCATCCCTGGAAGCGGGGCAAGGCCGCGGTAGGCATTCAGCTGGCGGCAAAGCTCGATTCCATCAAAGCGCGGGCTGAGAATGTTGACCAGGACGCAGTCCCACGAGGCACCGAGGGTGCCGACGAACCCGATGGCTTCGGCCGGCTCCGCCGCCAGTGTGACCTCATACCCTTCACGGCTGAGAAGATCCTGAAGATAAGTGCGCTGGGTCAGGCTGTCGTCCACGACGATGAGACGCGCACGCCGGAAGGCGCTGAAGCTCGGCCCTTCCCGACCGTCCTGGACATCGGGTGTCGACCGGCGCCGCAGAAGTGCCTTGATCCGCAGAATGATTAGATCCTGCTCGGCCGACTTGGAGATGTAGACGTCAGCGCCGCTTTCCAGGCCCTGCCGCTCAACGGCCCGCTCCCGGGCTTCAGTCAGCATGATGACCGGGATGGCCCGTGTCCGGACGTTCAGCCGCATCTGGCGAGACAGCTCGTCCCCGTTCATTCCCGGCAGGTGGTAATCGGCGATCACAAGATCGGGAAGGCCCGTGTTCAGGCTGTCGAGCGCGGCTTCCGCCGTGGCTTGCCAGTCGACCGAGAAGCCGTTCGTTTCCAGCATGTGCCGAAGCTGAAGCGCCTGAGTCTCCGAATCTTCAACCAGGAGAATGCGGGCCGCAGGAGCCGCAGGGCTGACGCTCATTCCGCTTCTCCCTTGGCAAGGCGCAGGAGACGCGGTGCGATCAGATCGAGAGGCAGGCTGACGCGCGCCCCGCCCATGCGGACCGCCGCCGCGGGCATTCCATAGACGACCGCAGTGCTCTCGTCTTCCGCAACCGTATAGCCTCCGGCTTTGCGGAGTGCCGTCAGGCCTTTCGCTCCGTCCTCCCCCATGCCCGTCAGGAGAATGCCCAATCCTTTCGCTCCGGCAGTCTCGGCCATGGATTCGAACATCAGCGTCGCAGAAGGTCTTTGACCGGCGATGGGAGGCGCGGCACTCAAGCGCAAGGTGCCGGCCGGGGAAAGGAGCAGGTGACGATCCCCCGGAGCGACATACACCTTGCCGGCAACAGGGATTTCCTGATCCCGTGCCAAACGGGCTTCAAGGGCGATCAGTCCATCCAGCCAGGATGCAAAACCCTCCATGAAGGGTGCGCCCATATGCTGGACAAGAAGAATGGGGAGAGGAAAATCCCCCGGGAGAGCCGCGAGAATCTTGGCGAGGGCCGGCGGCCCACCCGTGGATGCCGCGATTCCAAGAATCGTCGGCCGAATGCCTGAATTCCGGGCCTCCTCCTGCCAGGCCGGGCGGGCCGATGTCGTGGGCTGCCAGGCGAAGGAGCGCCGCCGCACGACAGGGACCTGGCTCATGATATACAGCTGTGTGCAAATCGTCTCGGCGATGCCGTCATACCCGGCGCTCGTGACGCCGACCGGCTTTTCAACCACCGACAACGCGCCGGCCCGCAGGGCATTCATCGATATCTTGAGAGCCGCATCCTCCACGCTTCCGGCAATGACCACGATCGGCGTCGGACGTTCCGACATGATCCGGCGGGTCGCCTCCAGGCCATCCATGCCCGGCAGGCGGATGTCCATGGAGATCACGTCCGGTTGAACACGACCGATCTCCTGCAAGGCCTCTTCCGCGGAACCGACCGCTGCTGCGAGAATCAGGCGGGGGTCGCGCGCGATGATGTGAGCGAGAAGCTGGCGGATCACGAGCGAGTCCTCGACCACCATCACGCGGACGCGCGATTGCGCAGAGGACGTCATAAGAGCTGCCCTATGGTTGCCAGAAGTTCGCGCTGGTCGAACTTCTGCTTGGTGATATAGGCGCTCGCGCCGAGATCGAGACCGCGACGGATATCGGCGGGGTCTGCCCGCGACGTCATCAGAATGACGGGAAGCGCCGAAAGCCGCGGATCGTTCTTGATCGCCTGAAGGAGGCTGAAACCATCCATGCGGGGCATTTCCACGTCGGCGACCACGAGGTCGACGATGGCATCGCCAGACCTTAGCACATGAAGGGCGTCGATCCCGTCGACGCTGAGGAGAACGTGGTAACCCTGCGCTTCGAGAATGCTCTTCTCCAGCGTCCGCGTGGTAATCGAATCATCGACGACCAGAACCGTTGCGCCGCGCTCCGCCGGTAAATCTCCTTCCGCCAATCCGAGGCCACCGGCGGCCAGCCGGCTTTCGTTGCGGATCCAATAATCGACCAGCAGCTCGGGGCTGAGAACCAGAGCGGGCATCTCGTCTTCGAGAAGCGCCGTTCCCGACACCATGTCACCGAGGCCGATCGCTTGCACTTCACTCACCAGCATCGTGCGAACGTCGTGAAAGGCATTCACCGCAAGCGCGCAATAGCGGGCACCATGCCGGAGGAGTACGGCCTTCGCATGTCCGTCTTCGATAGGAATGGGCGCATTCGGTGATCCTGTCAGTGCGGCAAGAGCGACAACAGGAACAATAACGTCCTGCCCCCTGAGATCGATCCGTACGGTCGGACGTCCCTCGACGCTTTCCAGGGATTGTGTCTTCAGCCGAAGCAGGCGCTCCACGCCATGGGCGGGCAATCCGAACGTGCGGCCTTCTGCCTCGACCAGCAAGAGAGGTTGGCGCGCAGCCGTGAAAGGAACGGACAGGAGAATTTCCGTCCCCCAAGGATACCGAGGGCGCAGCAGAACGGAGCCGTGCAGCTTGCGAACGGCTTCGGCCACGACCGAAAGGCCCATGCCGCGTCCGGAAAGGCGGTCGACCGCGCCGGCCGTTGAGAACCCGGGAGAAAAGACCAGCGACAGCAGCTGGTCCATCATGGGAGCCGGGTCGTTCTCCGTGCGCGGCTGGAGCAGTCCCCGGTCGATGGCGACCTGCTCGATCTTTTGAAGATCCGGCCCGCGGCCGTCGTCGCGGACGCTGATGGCAAGGCGGCCGCCATGGGAGGCAAGCTCCAGGGTGATCTCCGTCCGCTTCGATTTCCCTTTTCGGACCCGCACGGCCTCGTCCTCGGCCCCATGGCTGATGGCGTTGCGCAACAGGTGCATGATCGGGTCTTTAAGCGCCTGCAGCACCTGGCGGTCGGCCTGAATCTCGAGGCCGACGGTCCGGACGGTGACCTCACGGCCTTCCTCTCGGGCGATCTCGCGGACCCAGTGACCGAATGTCCCGAAAACCGTCTCCGCGGAAACGAGCGAAACCCGCTCGATGTTCTCGCGCACCCGGCGCGCGGCCTGATCCGTCGTCCAGGTCGACAGCTTGTGATCGCGCGACAAAGCCGACAATTTGCGAAAAAGGCTTTTCAGATCCTGATCGAAATCTCTCAGTCGCGGCGAAACGGTCCGTGCCGCGCCCCCAGGCTTGGAAGCTCCCGAACCTCCTGAGACGATCTGGCTGTGCATGACATCCCAGCTGCGTCTCAGGCCGCGCACGTCGAGCTCGATCTGGCGGAGCGCCTCCGCCATCGTCTCGTCGGCTTGTAGCTCCGACAGCAGTTGATGCATGGAAGCCGCGAGCTCTTCGACCTGTTCGGCCGCCACGCGAAGATAGGCGCCGGTTCCAGAATCCGAGACTGGGTCGATTTTCTCCGTGACGGCCGTTTTCGGCTCCTCTCCGGAGGCAGGAAGGCTTTCTGGCGCCGCCGCTGGAGGGGAGGGCGCTTTTGTCCGTGATGAGGCGCCGGCCGACGGATTGGCAGCCTCCGCCACAAGATCCTCAATGGTATCGAGATTGACCCGGACAGCGCCGATCGTGTCTCTGTCGAGAGTCTGGTGCTCCTCCAAAATCCTGGAAAACAAGGCTTCGAGCTGGTGCGCAACCTCCTCGACCGCCGGGAGATCGACTGCCCGCGCCGCTCCTTTCAAGGAATGTGCGCGGCGGAAGACATCGGCCATCTCGATGGCCGCCCCACGCTCGACGCCATCGAGAGCGTTCCGGATCGCGTGCAGATGCTCCCGGTGTTCGACGTCAAACGCGGCAAGCAGTTGTTTGCGGATATCCGTCACGGGCTGTGCTTCCAGAACCGTTTTAACTACACGCGATATCGGTCGGCCAACGTGAGAAGCTGTTGCGACAGATCGGACAGGTTGGCGGCCGCCGTGTCGAGCTGGCGCGTGCCGGCTGCCGTTTGCTGGCTGGCCTGCCGGATGTTCTGGAGAGCCCCCATCACCTGCTCGATGCCGAGCTGCTGCTGATTGGTGGAAGCCACGATCTGCTGGAAGGTCTGCACGCTTTCCTGCACGCGGCTGGAGATCTCGGTGATGGTCTGCTGCGTCATGTCCGTACGCTCCTTGCCGGCACCGACCCGCTTCACGGCTTCTTCCGTCAGCATCACGGAGGCATTGATGCCCCGCTGAATGTCGCCGAGAATGGAGCGGACCTGCCCCGTTGCGTCCTTCGCCTGATCCGCCAGAACTTTCATCTCGGATGCCACGACCGCAAAGCTGCGGCCGTTTTCTCCGGCGGCGGCGGCCTCGATGGCTGCGTTCAGGGCCAGCAGGTGGGTTCTCTCGGAAATGTCGTTCACCGACGAAATGATCTCTCCGACCGCCTGGGTCTTCTCGCTCAAAGCGACGATGTTTTCGGCCACCGCCTCCGCCTGCTCGCGGATGGCATCCATGGCCAGCGCCGTATCGTCGACAGCCTGAAGGCCGGCAATGCTGGTTTGAGCGGTCGCCTGAGCGGAGGCGATGACCTCCTGGGCCCGTTTGCCGATCTGAGCCCCCGCATGGGTGATCTCGTCCACGGTCGCAGCCGTTTCCTGGACGGCCGCCAGTTGCTCCTCGACGCTGGCGGCCTGTTCCTGAGTGGAAGCACGGATTTCCGCCGCCGCCGCATTGAGGTTTTCCGTCGCCTCCCTGCTCTGCTTGGCCAGCTGCCTGAGGCCTTCGACCATTCCGTTCAGGGTCTCGCCGAGGCGGCCGATTTCATCCTTGCCTGTCGTGGCCGTCTGCCCTCCGAGATCCCCCCGTCCAACCCGCTCCACGAACTGCATGAACGCGTTCAACGGATTGGCGATGGAGGCGCGAAGACCGTAGGTGATCAGGAGGCTCAAAAGCGCGACGCCTCCCAAAGCCAGGATGATCGACAATCTGCTTTGATCATATACGTCGGCCACCCGGCGCTGCCCTATGGCGATCGCCTCGCCCAGAATGCCGCGGACGTCGTCAAGGGTTCGGCCCCAGTCGCTCCGGGATGTATTGAGATTGGCCTGGGACGCCATGACGGCGGCAAGATCGTTGTTCTGAATGGCTGCGAACTGCCGCTCCGACTCGGTTCTCAGCTGGCGCAGCTTCACGCCCGCGCTCGTCAGCAATTCGCTGATACGGCGCCAGGCCTCCGCTCTTTGAGCGGAGACGGACTGCGCTTGAAAACTGTTCACGCTTGCCAAGGCTTGAGACAGGGATGTCTCTGTCGTGCTGGCGCGCTGAGTCCACTCGGCGATGACACTCTCATAAGTGCTTTGCTGCTGGCCTAGCGAACGCAGGTAGAAGCGCGACAAGGCTTCCTCCCGCAAAGCGCGCATCTCATTCTGCTGATTGGCGACCGCCTCGATCTGCCGCATGAGCAGAAGATCACGCCCGACGATCGTCTCCGTGGAGTTGCGAACGTCATCAAGCTGGCTGATCGTGTAGGCCCCCAGGCCGACCATCAGCGCGACAATGAGGGCGAAACCGAGGAGGATGCGATTCGCAATCGAGATCGTCACGTTAAGCTCCAGAAGCGGAAGAGGACAGGAAGGGGCGCAGGAGGCGATCCAGATCGAGAAGAGATAGGATTCTTTCCTGATCGGCAATATCGGTCGAGGATTCCGCGTAGCCCGTCACGGCTTCCTTGCGGAACCCGCCGTTCTCCTCGTGAACGATGCGCGTCACGGTTTCCACGCCCTCGGCACGGTCGACCCGAAGGGCTATCCTCGGAGAGGATCGGCGCAGAAGCACCAAGTGCCGGCCCCCGTCCTCCGAGGGGGCCGCCAAGCCTAAAGCTCTCCCGAGATCGACCACGCTGACGAGCTGGCCACTTCGTCCGAAGAGGCCCACCAGGGCCGGCGGACCCTCCGGCAGCGGAAGGCATTCCTGAAACGGGAGCACCTCGGCGACGGCGTCGATTGGGATCCCATAATGTTCCCGACCGATCGTGCAGATCAGGACCCTCTCGACATCCGCAGAGGGGGATGGCCCCGATCCGGACCGGGCCGCCAGCGCCTGCGTTCGTTCGTCCAGGATCCGCCGGGCTCTCTCCTCTGCGGAAAGTGCACCGGAGCGGCTGATCTGCCTCAGCTTTCGTCGGGCTGTCTTGGCCACGTCAGTTCTCCCCAATGGATGGGGGCGCTGCCCTGAGGTGGAGGCGGACAAGCCCCTGCAGCTCATGGGCGGTTAGCCCGTCAGCCTCGTCGAGCACGGCCTCGTCGGGCATCCCGGCCGCGATGCGGGCAGCATTGGCCAGGGAGCGCCGGCCTGTTCCGTATCGCCCGTCTGCCAGGAGCAGAAGTCCGAGGTGGTAATGTGCCATGGCAAAGCTCTTATCGAGATAGATGCTTCGACGGAAGGCCTTCTCGGCCCCTGCGGGATTTTTCACCGCCTGGGCAATCAAGCCTTCATAATAATGCAGGACCGGATTCAAGGGCTGGGACAGGAGCGCCCTTCGGCACAGCTCTTCGGCTGTCCGGAAACGGCCCGCATCGGCCAAGGCCCTGACCTCGGCCAGAAGGGAATCCGGCCGCTGGGGCAGCGAACCGGGCTGCGGCTCGGGAGGGGGCGAGAGAGGAGGCGAGAGGGGCCGAGCCGGTCGCGAAGACCGTTGGGCTTCCGGGGGACCTCCCGGGGATCTTGCCACGCGATGTGCCGGCATCTGGAGAACCGGTGGCGCCCGCGCAGGCAAATTCCCGGCCAGAATATTGGTCTGCGCAGTCACGTCGCCTTCCAGGCTCCGCCGGTAAGCGACCGTGCCGGGCAGATTGATCAATTTCAGGAAGTCCGCGAAAGCCGGGTTGGGTTCCGCATGCCCGAGCAGCATCCAGCCCTCGTCGCGCATCGTCTGGCTGAGTGCCTGAACGATGCGAACGACCATGGTCGGATGAAAGTAGATCAGCACGTTCCGGCATAGGACCAGATCGAAGTCGGTGAATTGCAGTGGAGACGTTCCGTCGATCAGGCTCAGAAGATTATGCCGTTCGAAGCGGACCTGCGTGCGGTACTCCTTTTTCAAGCGCCACTGATCCTTGGCTTCGGCGGGCTCGAAGAGGGCACTCGTCTCCTCTGCCGAGAGAGTCCGGAGAGCCCAGCGGCCGAACACCGCGCGGCGTGCGGTATCCAGAAATGCGTCGTTGATGTCGGAGCCGATGATGCTGATGCGCCAGTTCGCGAGCTCATCTCCGAGCAGCTGCTTCAAAAGGATCGCGATGGAATAGGGTTCGGCTCCCGTGGCGCACCCGGCGCTCCAGATACGCAGGCGCCGCTCTCCTGCTCTTCGGGCGATGATGTCGGGCAGGATCCTTTCCCGCAGGGCTGCAAACTGCTCCGCATAGCGGAAGAAGAATGTCTCGCCGATCGTGATGTCCGATTCGAGGCGGGCCCACTCCGTCGGTCCGAGAACAGGATCGTTCAGGCGCTCCAGATATTGGTTCGTGTCGCGGCATCCGGTTATCCGGAGGCGTTTGCGCACACGTTCCCAGAGCAGATCGTCCTTGTCCTGGTAATAGAAATGCCCCGTGCGCTCGACGATCTGGCTTTTCAACTGAGAAAAGCCGGCATCCAGCTGAAAGGAAGGAGCAACCTTTCCGGCCATCAGGCCTCGACCGACCAGGCACCGAGGCGGTTTTCCGCCTCACGGTTCAACTCGGCGAGCGCTTGCTGTTCCTCGGCCATGAGAATGCGGGAAGAGGAAAGAAGGTGGACGAGCTTGCCGTCGAGGTCGATTTCCGCCTCCACGCAGCCGTTGAGGGATCCGTCTTCCTGAACCGGGGACTGCCGTGACGGGACGATGTCCTGAACGTCCTGAACGCGATCGACGAGCAGGGCGGTCGGTCGATCGGCGGTCAGGCCTTCGATCAGAATGAGGTGCCGGTAGAGGCGGCCCTCAAGGGAAGCCTCATGCTCGTCCGTTTCTTGAGACAGGTTGAAAAGGACATCCAACCGGAGGACCGGAACCGCAGCTCCGCCCAGGTTGAAGAACCCGGCCACCGGCCGAGGCAGGCTCGGCGGCCGCCACAAATGCGGAAGCGGCAGAAGTCCCCGGACGGCATCACGCCGCAGCGCGCATTCCACGCCGCAGACGTTGAAAAGAATGATCTGGAGGCCCGGCATGGCTGTGACCTGGAACTTCAATGGCTTGGAAATTCAATGGCGGGAACGGTGGGTCTAGGCCCGTATATGGGCCAGACCCTGCCCGCTGCAAAGCCCTTGCGGGCGCGATATCAATACTGGCGAAATCAATACTGGCGAACTTGGCCTGTTATTTCCATGATGGCGTTGAGGCCGACGCTCGCTTCATCGGAATAGCCGGTTCTCTGGACGGCGCGGAAAACCTTCTCCGCGTCGTTCATGCGCCCGAGCTTGAAGTAGGACCAGCCCCGCAGCAGCATGAGGTCGTTCTGCTCGGGAACGATCCGGCCCCGTTCGCTGAGTGCCAGAAGGGTATCGACCCAGCGCCCGTCGCGGTACGCCGCTAAGGCCCGCTGCGCCAGAATGGCAGCGCTCAGCTCGGTCCTGCGCGTGGCGTTCTGCGGAGCCTGAGCGGCGGCAACGGCGGCCTCGCTCGTGAGGTCCTTCCGAAGGTAGGCGAGCGACTTGCCGTAGGCCGCATCTTCCCGGATGGCGGCGCTGCCGAGCCTCATGGCCTGGTCGAATGCCGCCGCCGCCTCCAGTGGACGGTTCAACTCCATGAGACACCATCCGAGGGTGACCGCCGCATTGGGGGCAAGGCCGCTGGGATCCTGCGTCATCGTGCAGGTGCTGCGGCGGGACGGCCCCTTTCGGACGACCCGGCGGCTTCCCTGAAGCTGACGCTCCTGAGCCAGGGCGACCCGGTCGTAGGCGGCCATTCGGGTTTCCTCAACGGAATGGGAGCGGGCGGGAGCCGGAGCCGGCGGCTCCGGTGGCTCGGCCACAACGGGTGCCGGTCGCGCCGGGACGGCAGGCGCCGGAGGGGGGGCCGCAACCGGGGCGGCAACCTGCGCCGTACGGTCGCGGGAGATGTCATCGGCGAGTTCCACGATCCGCCGGGAACGCGAGCGCCATTGCGCCGCGAGGGCGCTGAGCTTCGTCCGGTCGTTGAGGCGCTGGCTCGCCAAGGCTGCGCCATAGGCCGAAGGCTCGTCATCGGCTTTCCAGCTGAGGGCTTCCTCGAACCAATCTCGCGCCGTTCGAAACTGGTCGGTATTGTAGGAATACCAGCCAAGAGCTTGTGCACCGTTCACGAAGCGGGCCTTGGCGACAGCCGGGATGATGCGGGCAATCACCTTGGGATCGAGACGGGGCGGTGGGTCCTGGCTCAGGAGCGCTGTCGCCACATCGAGATAGACCTGCATGGTCTCAGGCGTCTTGTCCCGCCACTCATACGCGAAGGCTTCCGCGTCGACGAAGCGGTTGAGATCGCGCAAGGTCAGAGCATAACCTTCGGCGGCCTTGGGACCTCCGTTCCGGTCGAGGGCCGTCTTGAACCAGTTCAGGGCCTTTTCCGGGCTCTTGTGATGGTAGTTGTAGTAGCCCAGGAGCAGGGCGTTCCCCGGCTCGGATTCGCCTTCCGCCAAACGTTCGACAACGGCGAGATCGTCAGGCGGGACAGTGATTTTACCATCGGTCGAGGCGCGTTCCACCCGTCTCCGGGCCAGTTCGTCCCGAACGGCCGCGAAATCATCCGGGTTGTCGCTGCCCTTGCGTTCGAACCGCAGCAGATCCGTCACCTGCTGTTCGTCGAGGAGCGACAGCGCCTTCTGAAGCGTGCCGAGCCGCTCGGTGGGATTGGGGCAATTCGTCAGGATGTAGGTATAGACATCGCGCGTCCGATTGCTCTGATTGGTCTTCGCGAACGCTTCGGCAACCCGCCACAGGGAATCGACGTTGGCGCATGTGAGCAGCGATGGCGTTTCGGTCGCAATCGACAGGACCGTCCGCCATTGGCTGTTGTCGGAAGCGTTCATGAGTCTCCGGCGCGCTTCGGAAACATCCAGAGCGGCAACGAGGTCCGGGGGTGGCTTCCATTGCGGGTCGGCCGCCTGACGCGCGGCGATGGCGGCACGCGCCTCGCCGAAGCGGTTCTCCGTGTAAAGCCCCCACAAACGATCCACTTCAGGATCGTTCACGGGACCGCTGCCGCCGCCCACGAGCTGTGACAGATCCGCCGGGGGCGTCCAGTCCGGATAAAGAGCCCGCAGGCGCGCGATTTCAGCATCGACCCGGCGTGTGTCGCCCTGGGATGCGAAGTACCGGAGCGCCGACTCGTCCACCTGTGGACGCGCCGGTGCCGGCCCCGGACCCGGCTGATCAGGCCTTTGAGGAGAAGGCGACCCGGATTGCTGAGCCACAGCCGCAAAGGCTAGGCCCGCCACCAGAAACACCATCATGCCGCGCGTTAAAGGCATTGCGGATATTTTTCACTGATCAACGACATCGACAGCAGGTAGAGGCTGGCCGGGTAGTAGAATTGTGGATCGAACGCCTTCAGGTCCTCCGGAACTTTCGTTCCATCGAGCGCGCAGGCAAGCACGGCGGAAAGGGCCACATAGCCTTGGTTCGTCAGACGCTCCTTGATCTCGCCCGTCACCACATTGACGACGGCAACGCCTTCCCGATCAGTGATCCAGCGTTGTTTGAGCGTCTTTAGCCAGTCCACGTCGGCCATTCCCGCTCTCAATAAGTAAAGAGGTATCCTTAACGAGTTGTAACCGAATTCGGGATCGAACCCTTCGGCGGTGCGTGGCTGCAGGCGGTTGCGAATGGACATCCAGTCGGCCGGAAGATGGGTTTTGCCCGCAACCGCCTGCTGAAGCAACACGATCCCTTCGCGCCACACGGCGCTCCAATCGTATTCGGGAGCCAGGGTCCTCAGGACCGGAAAGGCCTCGAAGACCCAATAGGAGAGATTGACGATCGGTCCGTCCTGGCGGTCCGCCTGAGTAAATCCTTTCGCGGCAGGCAGAAGAAACGGAAAGTTCGCATTCTTCACAATGGTGGCTTTTCCGATCGCCTTCGCGAGCTTCTGCGCGGCCTGGGTATAGCGCTGGTCCTGCCACGCGCTTCCGGCCTTCGCCAAAGCGTAGGCGATCAGGATGTCTCCGTCCGTCGCATTGTTGCGATCCGTCACGTGGGGCGTCGCGGCAGGATCCCATTTCCAGACCGCCAGGCCGTCGTCGCGGATCAGGAGTTCCGTGTAGGTAAACGTCCAGATCTTTTCGAATGTGGCCCGATCGCCTGCCGCAAAGGCAAGGAGCAGGCCATAGCCCTGCCCCTCGCTGTGGCTGATATTGCCGTTGGCGTTATCGACAACGCGTCCGCTGTCCTCGACGAAACGGGTCCGATAGGCTTCCCAATTCGCGGATGGGACAAAGCCCGTGATCTTAAGCTGCTCGACGGTTTGACTTCTCGCGGATGGTGCCGAACCGGTCATCGCCAGAAGCAGCGCCATCGTATGGAACAAAGATCCGAATGCCTTTTTCATGCCCTCTCACCGGCTGCGACCCAGTCGATTGAGCAACAAATAGGTCGCCAAACCGAGAAGTGAGCAGCACACTACAAGAAGAAGTGCATATTGCAGGATGTTGACCGACATCCAGTTCGCTGCGACGAGCCGCAGATTGATGAACGACAGCGGTTGGGTCTGCACGAAGGCGAAGCTGTCGATCGGCTCGACTTCGAGCTTGTCCTCGACCGGATCGAGCGATGCCGCGCGTCCCGAAACCTGCGACCAGACCGCAGGACTGGTCAGCCGAATCATCTCTTCCGCAAGAGCTTCCTCGGTCCGCGCCGTAATCAGCGTGCGGGTGCCTGAGCCATCCGCCTGGCTCTGGGCGAGGAGGAGGCTCGCCCGCTGCGACGGCTCGTAAGGACGGCCTTTTTTCTCCTCAAGGGTGAGCTTCGCGAGGGAAAGGTTGAAGGTATTTTCCATCCAATCCTTGAAGGATTCCAGGCTCTGTTGCAGGAAGCCGCGCCTTTGCAGCGTTTCGGACCAGCGACGGCGGATTTCATCGGTCGACGCCAGCTCTCCGGTATCGGCCGGGGCCGTTGCGGCCTTCGTGCTTGGTCGGGCGGATGCGTCGGCGCGGGGAGCGGTCTGATAGGACCAGTTCGGCATCGGGCTCGATTGCCAGGAGGTGCGCAGGTTGTCCGAGACATTGACGCGTCCCAGCAGTCCCTGGGGCAACTGGTCGACCGCACCCACGTGGAGCACGGAAACGTCGCCCGCGCTAGCGGCGTTTACGAAGTATGCTCTGACGGGAGCGTTCGCGTCCCGCGCCATCCGCGCCAGAAGCGTCCCGGCTGCCGAATAGTTGAGGGCATCCTGTCTGGCGAGAACAACCGCGACCGGAGCATCGCCATAGGGAAAGCCGCCCGTACTCAAGGTCGAGAGATCCGGCGTTCTGCCGATGCGGCCATAGGTCGGAACGTAAAGCGACGTCGTATCGAAAAGCGCAAACCGGCTGGTGTCGGAGAGGGTTTCGCCCGGCACGCAACGATCGTCGGCGGCGGTCAGCAGAATCGTCTCAAAGGCGATCTGATTGATTCCCGGCTTGAAGTTGCGCATCGGAACGCGCATCGGATAGCGCCGGAAGATATTACCCCTTGAGGTAATCGTCATCGTGACGCTGATCCGGCCGTTGACATAGACGTCTATGTGGCTGCCGGGCTGCACGGCAGCCGTATGCGCGGCGTCGAGGTAAAGGGTCGCCTCGCCATAATCGGTCGCATAGAAATCCGAGGGCAGATTGACGGTGAAGCGGGCCCGCAGGCGCCGCCCGGAGAATTCCTGGGTTGGGATACCAAGTTCCGAGAAGCGCACTTGCCGTCCCCCGAGCAGGGTCGGCGCCTCCGGCCAATGCCACGACGCCGTATCCACCGTCCCCCGCTCGGCAACGCCGTTGATGCCCTGGCCGCCCACGATGGTGATGGCGTTGTCGAGGTCGTTCCAGGTCGGGCCCGAAACAAGCAGATACGGTGCGGCGGATCCCGGATCCTGCATCATCAGCATCACGGGTTGGATCGAGGCGGCATCCGGCACGGTCGGGGTGAACCCGCGCAGCTCGCTTGCGACTCCCATCACGACCTTGAGAGTCCCGACAGGAGCCGGCCCCGGATCATTCTCGAGAACCTGAATCACCGGATGAGCATACCGGCCGCGAAGGGCGACGTTCTGAACGAGGCGCAAGAGGCGGTCACGGATCTCGGGACGGTAAATGCGCGGCGCGACGATCCGGATCGTCGTGACGCCGAAATTGTCGACGCCGATCGCAGGCAGGTCTTCGAGGCTCCGGATCGTCCGCGGAGCGCCTCCCGTGAACATCAGGCTGGTCGACGCCGCGCTGACTTCCGTCCAGAGCTCATAGGTCGCCTTGACGGTGCAATCCGTGCGGTGTCGCTGGACCGCATCCATGCGGATGATGTTCTGTCCCGTCCGCAGAAGACCCTGCCGGATCGGCACGACGACCTGCTTTACGCCTTGCGAGGAAACGATGGGGATTTCCGTAACGGCTTCCCCGTTGATGACGACCTTGAGGTTGGACGCCTCCGGCATGACGACCACGGCGTTCTGATAACCCACCGACAGGTTCGTGCCGCTCGCCGCCTCATCCTGGGTTAGGAAGAAGGCCCAGCTCCGCGAGTCCGTTTCTCCTTCGAACCGGATGGTTTCGAAGGGGAGAAGGGGGCGGGACATGCCCCGCACCGGCGCCGTCTGTCCTGCCCCTTGGGCTGCGGCACGGGCCGGAGCATTCGATGGCGCTGGCGGCGAGGGGGGAACCGCCGTCCCGGATGTCGGCGCCGCAGAGCGTCCCGGCGATGGGGCCGCAGGCGTCATTCCGAACGGCACGGGCAATGCTGGATTTTGAACCGACGGAGCGGGGCGTGCGGCGGGAGGAGCCGCCTGTTGCCCCCTCATGTCGAATGCGGGAGCCCCCGGGGCGGGTGCCGGGACGGAGGGTTGCGTTGCTCCTCCAGGAGCAGGGGCCCTTGGGGCGCCCGGCGAAGCCTGTCCGGATTGTTCCGGCGACATGCTGAACGGCGCCGGCTGGGCAAGCGCCGGGCCCGCCGCGAGGGCGCTGAGCGCGAGTAGAAGAGGAGCGAGGGAAAGTGTACGCAACGCGGCCTCTATTTCGCTGTAGGAGCCGTGTCGCCGGCCCTCGCGACAGCCGGCGCGGCGGCTGAACCAAACTTGTGAAGGCCGAGCAGATAGGCCAGCCCACGTCCCGTCTGATAGATCGCGACGCCGAAAAACCAGATCGTGCCCCGCAGGATGCCGATGTCCTGATGACGGCGTTTCTGGAATTCGCTCCACTGATCCGCGTTCGCAAAGACCAGATCCGCAATCAGCCGATAATGCTCGGGCGTTTCGGTGAGAAAACGGCAGCCGATCAGAATGCCCTTTTCATCCATGCTCATCTTCCGCACTTCCATGGGCAGCTGATTGATGGGAAGCTTGGAATAGGGTGTGAATTCGAGGGTTCCGAGAGCGCCTTTCTTCAAGCCGGGCAAAGCCGATTGCGACAGGCGAAGATTCGCGCCGCCGACCGAGACGTCCAGGATCATCGCGTCGACCACTTTGTCGCCCATGATGAACCGGCTTGTCCGCTGAGCGCGCACCCGGTGGCTCTGTCGCCGCGTTCCTCGCTCGGACACCACGCCGAGGGCGCAGCCGGCGATGATCAGATTCAGGAGATTCCAGGCTCCGGTCACGAGCGTCACATCGGCCTTGTATGGCTCTGCCCAGACCCGGACCGCCGTGGCGATGACGCCGAGCAGGAGAAGGCCGAAGATGATGTAGAACGGTGCGCCAAGCTCCGAGACCCGGCTCAGGCTCACGGATTCATTCTTGGACGTGACCTTGAAGGTCGGCTTGCTCGGATTGGCGATCACGGACAGAATGGCGGGCAGCAGATAGACCGTCTGGATGAACTCGTACAGATCCGAAATCCATGGCCAGCGATAACGGCCATAGAGATAGTTCTGCATCATGAAATTCACCATCATGTAGGTCGATGTGTAGGCGAGGAACTCGCCTCCGGACGCGGTGAAGATCTCAAGGGAAAAGAACAGATAGCACAGAGGAGAAATGAGGAAGCAGAATCGGGTGAAAGGGAAGAACCAGAAAAGCGTGCTCGACATGTAGCACAGGCGCTGAGGCACGGTGAGCCCGCGCTTCAAGGGGGGGAAGCGGTAGCGCATGATCTGCATCATGCCCTGCGCCCATCGGGAGCGCTGGCCGATGAAGCTGGCGAAGGTATCGGGCTGCAAGCCGGCGATCAGGGGCTTGTCCACGTAGATGCTCTTCCAGCCCCGGGAATGAAGCTCGAGAGCCGTTTCGCAGTCTTCCGTGATGCTGATGCCGCTGAAGCCGTTGGTCTCCTGCAGCGCTTCCCGGCGCAGCAGGGCAGCCGAACCGCAGAAGAACGCGGCGTTCCAGCGGTCGAGACCTCTTTGAATGATGCCGTAGAACATCTCGTTCTCGGACGGCATCGTCTCGAATGTCCCGAGGTTGCGTTCGAGGGGGTCCGGGTTGATGAAGAAATGCGGCGTCTGCACGAGAAAGAGATTTTTCTCCGTGCTGAAATACCCGACTGTTTCCTCAAGGAAGGTCCGGGCCGGCGCATGGTCCGCATCGAAAACCGCGACGAGGTCGCCGGTCGAGTGCTCGAGGCCGTTGTTGAGATTGCCTGCCTTCGCGTGAAGGTTCTTCGCACGGGTCAGATACCGGACGTCCAGGGCCGCGCAGAGGGCCTGCAATTCCGCCCGGCGCGCACGCGCCTCCTCGGCCTGGAGCTTGTCGGTGGATTGGCACTTCTGGTCCGTCCCCCCGTCATCCAGGAGCCAGACCGTCATCTTGTCCGCGGGATAGTTCATGGCCTTGGCGGCGGCCAGGGTCGACGCCAGAAGATGGGTGGTCTCGTTGTAGGAGGGAACGAAAACGTCGACGGACGGAAGGTTCTCGTCTTCTAGGCGTGGCGGTCGCCGGGACGATGCGGGACTCGACACCACGAAGAGGCTGAGAAACAGCATCATGACGCTGTACATCTCGGCCAGATAGAGCAGGAAGGCCGGAATGGAGTTCATCAGCTCCGTAATCGGCGGCAGGGTACTGGTGGTTCGCCAGAAGACATAGCGGAGGACGATGGCGGTTCCCAGCGCCAGCGCAACCATGCGCCAGATGCCCTGCAACCGAAAGAATTTCAGCACGATCATGCAGGAAACAACGACCAGTCCTGCGATGAGATGCGCCTGGAGACTGATGGGTAAGGCAACCAGCAAGAGGATCAAAGTAGCCGCTACAGCCCAGAAGGCTACGATAAGACCCTTCTTCATGGATCATCAATCTCGTCTGAATGTCTTTACGTCACAAGGTACGCATAATCTAAGGATGGACAGGGGTCTATCGTAATTTCAACCATCCGCGTGCGGCGAACGGCCGTGTTCGACTAGGGCGGAGGCGGAACGACCGGATAGCCTTCGAGGGGCTGTCTCGGCACAGTGGGGACTGGGGCGGGAGCGGGGCGCTCGATCGTGCTTACCGGGGCCCGGCGCGGCGCCGGCCGGGCCACGGGCGCAGGGCGCTGTGCCGGAGCCGCGCTCGGCGCGCCGGTTCCCATGCCGACCGGGAACAGGGGAGCGTCCAGGCCGCCGAGCTGAGGAGAGACCGGCGGCGGATCGCCATAGGGGTTCCATTCGCCCGACGTGAAATAGGCCGAGATCGTGAAAGCGTACATGGTCCGGAGCAGCTGTTCCTCGGTGGCGTCCGCATCGCACAGGCGTAGCCGGATCGAGACGACACCGCCCGGGATCAGAATGGCAGGCTTGTTCGGCTCGATTTCCTGCCAGGCGTAGAGACAGGTGTCGCCGGTTCCGGAGCGGGCTGTGGCGAAACCGAAGGGACCGTATTTGTTTTGGACGTAGTAGAGCGAGGTCCGCATATCGAGGCCGGGCAGGCGGTCGTCCATCTCGCCCTGGATCCTGTCCGGGGTGATCCGCCGGACCTTGAGCACGTCGTCGAGCTCCGACGGAACCTCCAGGTCGTTCACCAGACTGACGTAGAATGCATTCTGCCCGGCGGTGGTGGAGGCCGTGGAGAGCGCGATTTCCTGGGAAATGCCGTTCTTGTAGGTGCGTTGAAGGACGGCGACGACGGCAGGTCCCCCCGGAGGCGGCAGGATCAACGCCTTGGTGGCCGGAACTTCCGTCATCAAGGTGGCGAAGCGCAAGTCCGACTGGGTCGAGCAGCCCGCGAGGAGCGCGGCGGCCGTCAGGGCCAGCCCCATGAAGGCGGGGAATTTTCCAGGAAGAGAACCGGATTGTCTGGAAGGACGGCGCAATCTTGAAACGGCCAAGGCTGAAAGGGATGGGAAAGGCATAATGCGGATGGATGCTGGCGTCGGACGGTCAGCGACGGCGATGGCAACAGGGGAAAGTCTTCATGGTGGTCTCTCCTCGTGTTGACTCTGCGCCGGGATGAAATGCCTAACCACACATGACCAAACATGGTTAAGGAAATGTGAAGTCCCTGCCGAGACTTGGTGATTTTCCGCTGTCCTGGCGCGATGTGCCGCCGGATGGACGCCTCGGCGGATTCTTACAAAAAAAGCGGGCGGAACCCGGCAGCCTGCGGCAGCTGGGCCCGCCCGCTTTGCTTCGGGATCGGAAAAAAGCGCCCTTATCTTATTTCAGCGAGCGGACGATCTCACATAAGGCGTCGACGACGATCCGGCTGATGGCCGCCCCCTTCTCGGCGGAGGCGAGGCTCGGGTCGCCGACGACGCCCGAGCCGCCCGAAATGTCGGCCATGGACCGGAACAGCGAGCCGCGTCCGCCGCGAAGCAGATCGGCATTGGCCCAATCGTAGGTCATCACATGGCTGTGACCGGGGATTCGATCCCTGCGGACGCTCGCCCCGTCGATGTGGAGCATCAGGGAGGTCTCGAACTCACAGGCATGGCCGACGCCGCCGAAGGGGCTTTCCTGCACCTTGGTCAGCGCATCGGTCGCGATCCGCCACCATGTGAGCAGGCCGACCTGACATGTGCGGTGACGGGCTCCGAAACTCTCGACGATCACCTGACCGATCGCCTGATTGCCGCCATGGCTGTTGAACAGGAGAATGTTGGTGAAGCCGTGCGCGGCGACGGCGCTGAGAATATCCGTCACGTAGGCGAGCAGCGTCGCGTGCTGAACGGTCAGCGTTCCGGGAAAGTCCATGTGATGCTCGGAGGTACACACCACGACCGGCGGGAGGATCAGCACTTCGTCTCGAAGCGTCCTGTCCATTTCCTCCAGAAAATGGCCGCCGATCCGGGCATCGGTATCAAGGGGCAGGTGCGGCCCGTGCTGCTCGATGGCCGCGATATTCATGACCACGGGGATCCTGCGATCGAGTGCGCCGATTTCGCCCGTCGTGAGCTTTTCCCACCTCATGGCTTCACCGCCCAAAGCTCGATTTCCACGACGAAGTCCCGCAGGAGCTTCGTTTCCACGGCCGTTCTGGCCGGAAGAGGCTGTGGCATCATCTCGGCATAGACTTCGTTGAACGCGGGCCAGTCGTTCAGGTCCGTCATATAGACGTTCACCTTGAACACGTCCGCCAAACTGCATCCGGCATTGCGCAACTGCATGGCGCAGTTCTCGATCGTCACGCGGGCCTGCGTGCGGATGTCCGAGCCGATGGTCTTCCCGTCCGCTCCGACCCCGGCCTGTCCGGAGATCACCACAATCCGGCCCGGAGCGACCTCGACCACCGGAGAATACGGACCATGGCCCGGCGCCTGCGTGGCTGGCGGAACACGCTTGACCTCCTGTGGCGTCCGGTTCGTGCCCATGGGATTGGGCAGATAGCCAAGGAAGCCGGCGATCCGCCAGCGCCCTTCGATATGTCTGCAGAAATACTGGGTCTGCCAGCGCAAGCTAACGGTCTCGCCATCATCGAGCCGGATGGAGCCGTCGAACTTCTTTCGCGCCAGCGCGAAGTCGCCCATGATCTCGATGTCCCTCAAGGTGGTGAGAGCAAAGAGCGACCGGCGCAAATCCTCGTCTGATACGCGGCCTTTGAGTTCCTTCGCTCCATTGAGCCACGATTCCCGGTAACGGGCGATATCCGCATAGGTGACGCGCCAACTGTCCGGATTATCGGAAAACCGCGCATCGATGCCGAAAAACACGTCCGGCGCGAAATCACGGAAATGAGCGTCCCAGTCCCCGGCCACGAACGCATCGATGTCCCGGTGCACGAGCATCTCCCAGATCGCATGACGGGAAGCATCGGCCGACGGAAAAGGATTGATATCGGTCATCGTCAGGTCCCTAGCGGATGGTGCGTTCCGACACCTTGAAGCGGTGAATGGCCTCGTTGTCGAGTTCGATGCCCAGGCCGGGGCCTTCGGGCAGGCGGATATGGGGCGGGGTGATGGCGAGGGGCGTCTTGAGAAGATCGTGGGAGCGGATCATGCGTCCGAAAATGTCGCTTGGCCAGATGCAGCTCGCGGCCGCGGCGCTCTGATGGACATACATCGCTTCCAGGATCCCGAGATCCACTTCCGAACCGTGCCAGCAGGGCAGGCCGGCCATGGCGGCGAGATCCGCAAGGGCTTTGAACTTGGCGAGGCCGCCATTGAAGTTGAACCCGTCGATGGCGCCATGGGCGATGGCGTTCACCGCCTCATGGGGCCGCTGACCTTGAAACACATAGGGCAGCGAGACGTGCAGGGCGATCGGGATGGAGCTGAACTGCCGCAGATTCGCATAATCCTGGATCATCCAGCGTTGAATCGGATCTTCGAGCAGGAGAACATTGCCGACCTTTTCGAGCTCGCGGATGATCGGGCGCGCATTGCCGGAATTCTCCCACCGCTGGTTGGGATCGAAGATCACCTTCATGCCGGGCGCATGTTTCTCGATCTGCGTGCACCAGGCGACCACGTCATCCTCGAGATCGCATTTGAACTTGATGCAGTCGAAACCCTGATCCTGGTATTGGCGCACCCAGGGGCCGATTTCCGCAACGGTCCGGTGGCTCGACCATGCACTGATCTTGACGTGTTCGCGGATCGCTCCTCCGAGGAGTCGATGGAGCGGGACGCCGAGGGACTTGGCATAGGCATCCCAGATCGCGCATTCGAACCCGTCATATTCACGGCAAAGGGCGATCGGAAGATTCTGCAGGGGCAGCTCGGCGACGCTCCGGCCGAGGAGCATGTTGGAAACGCCTTCGATGATCGACCAGTTGTGATCCCGGTAGAACTCGGAAATGCCGACCGTTCCGTCCCGCAAGGTCATGCGCAGGATGAGCTTGGGCAGCTCGTCGAACTGGACTGACCAGGCCTGCTTGCCGCCGACGGGCAGCATGTGGAGCGGCTTGTTGAGGCTGTCGGAATTGATCACCCCCGGATGTGCGGGAACGATGACCTCTTCGTAATCGAAGCGAACAATGGTTTTGGCGTTGATATCCATGCGACACCGATCAAAGGACAGAGCGGAGCTTATGAGCAGAAAAGTAGTTAAACAACGAAATTTGCGGGGATGTGGAAAATTCTTCGTCATAAATATTTATGACGCTACATTTCCGATGTGATTCCAAATGGGGTAGAGCCATGAGCCAAGTCGTTGTCGTCACGGGAGGCGCAGGGGATATCGGGCAGGCGATTTCCACCCGCTTTCTTCGCGATGGGCACCGGGTCGCTCTTCTGGACAGGGACGAGGCGGCCCTGGAGAGGGCGAAGAAAGCGCTCGGCGCACCTGATGGGCTGATGTCCGTCGGCGCCGACGTGACCGACATGGCGTCCGTCCGCAAGGCCGTGGCGGTGACGGAAGAGCGCCTCGGTCCGGTGGACGTACTGGTCAACAATGCGGGCGGCGTCGTCAGCCCGACGCTCGCAAGAACCGACGAAGCCGCCTGGCTTTCCGATCTCGAACTCAACCTCAACGGCGCATGGCGGTGCGTGCGGGCCGTCCAGGACGGGATGATCGCCCGTCGGCGAGGGATCATTCTCAACATCTCATCCGTGAACGGATCGGGCATCTACGGTTATCCCGCCTATAGCGCCGCGAAGGCAGGACTGATGCAGCTGACCCGCTTCCTGGCGGTCGAATTCGGACGCCACGGCATTCGCGCCAACGCCATCGCTCCCGGGACGGTCAAGACGCAGGCCTGGAAGGCGCGCGTCGCTGAAAACCCGGAAATTTTCGAGCGCCTGAAGCGCTGGTATCCTTTGGGCGACGTCTGCGTTCCCGAGGATATCGCGGGCGTTGCGGCCTTCCTGATCGGCCCGGATGCGAGAATGATCACGGGCGTCGTGCTTCCGGTGGATGGAGGGCTCTCCTCGGGCTCGATCACCATGGCGCAGGAATTCTGCGGCGATGCGTTCACATCCGGCGATTAATCGCCGATTGGCTGCGCCTCGGTGTGACCGTGCAGGGCCAGCAGGGTCGTCCTGATCCGATGCAGCCGCCGTGCGGAGGCCGGCTGCTTCATGGCGCCCACGATGGCCGACAGGCAGTCGATCACGAGGAGCTGGCCGTAACGGGTCCTGTTCGGGAAATTGAAGTGAACCTCGTCGCCGGGGATGACCAACGGTAACAACAGGGTCGCCCGCTGGGCGAGCGGGCTGTCCGGCAAGGTCACGGCAATCACGGCGGCACCGCGCCCGGCGGCAATTCCGGCGGCTTCCACCAGCGAATTCGGCTTGCCGGTCACGGAAAAGATCAGGAATGCATCGCTCTTCTCCGCGATGGCGGCAAGCATCTGCTGCTTGTAGGGATCGGCGGAGGCCGTGACCGGCAGGCCGAAGCGGAACAGCCGGTTCTCCATCTCCTGCGCCATGACGGCCGAACTCCCCCCGACGCCCAGGCAGACGATCCGGCCCGCCTGAGCGATGATGGCGGCCGCTTCGCTCAGGAGGTTCTCGTCGAGTCCCGCGAAGGCCGTCGCCAGGGCATCCATGCCCGATTGGAAGACACGCTGTGCCGTTGTTCCGGGATCTCCAGCCTGCACCTTGCGTTCGGCTTCGATATACATGCGCCCGACGGCGAAATCCTGTGCCAGCCGCATCTTGAAGGCGCTGAAGCCATCGCAGCCGACCCGGCGGGCGAACCGCATCACCGTCGGCTCGCTGACCTGCGCCTGCGCGGCGAAGGATTTGATGCTGGTGCGGGTGGTGCCCTCGATATCCTGCAGGACGAGCGTCGCGACCCGCCGCTCCGCTTTTTTTAAGGAGGGGGCGATCTGCTCGATGGCCTCGATCAGGTTGGTGGGGCGGTTCATCCTATCACCAGAGGGTTTCAGGATCTCATAATCTGACGCCGAGATAGGTTCTGTCGTCGGCCCAGTTCGACGCGGTCGATCCCTTGGGAGAGGGATAGAGAACGACTTTGGCGGGATCCTCCCGCTCCGCCTCGGCGAAGGCCTCTTCCCAGGACGCCACGCCAAACGTGTCGCCCGGCTTGAAGTATCCGTCCGAGTAGATCTCCACCGTTTGAATGTCATCAAGGGCGAAGCGTTCGATGCGGATCAGGCTTTCGGGGACTGGAAATCCGTCGAGACAGGGATAGCCCAGAATGGTGGATGTGCTGTTTTGATAGCCGCCCTGCGCATTCACGATGCCGCCGGTGACGAGATGCGTGATCAGCTCCAGGGGGACATGGGGCAGGGCAGCCTGATTGGCACGGATCGCAAGACCTTCGATCCGGCTCATGTCGTCAGCCGTCAGAAGGCCCTCGAAGGCATCGGCCGGCTGGCGCGTGCCGTGCCATGTGATGCGCCGGGACATCTGTTCCTGCACGAGACGGTCCTGCGTCCGCTCGCCGATCACCGGCCAGGCCTCCCGGCGCAGGGTGGAGGTGATCAGGTCGAGGTCCTTCTCCATCCGCAGGATGTGTGTTCCGTTCAGCCGAACGCCGCTGTCGCCGACCAGGATCACGTCGAGGCTGGAGCCATGAACGAGAACAAGCGCCAGGGCCGCGGAAAGGCGCACGTTCAGGTCCGTCTGCGCCTTTTCGAACATGTTGTGGGCCTGGTAGGCCTTGGTGATGGCGTCCGTCAGGGCCCTGACGATGGCCAGGCCGTCCGACGGGGCGTCGGGCGCGCTCAGCAGATGCTCGAGCGCGCCCTTGACGATGGTTGCTGCGTATTGACCGGACAGCATGCCGGAATACCGGGTGCCGAGGCGGTCCGTGACGCCGTCGATCACCGCATAGGCACGGCCCGGCAGAATCACGAGGCGATCCTCGTTCGTATGAGGCTTGGACGGATCCTTCGCCTCGGAGAAAGCCTCGATCAGCATTGCGTTTCTGTCAGGTCGTTGGATCGGTCGGTCTCAGCGGTTCTGAAGAGCCGCCTTCCACTTGGCGATCCATTCGCTGCGGCTCTGGGCTACCTTCTTGATGTCGTAGTCGACCAGCTTGATCTGGCTGATCGGCTTCAGGCCGGCGCCCGTGACGTCCTTGCGTACGGAGCGGCGGCCGATTTCCGACACGAGCTGCTCCTGGACGGGCTTGGACAGGAGCCAATCGATGAAGACCTTGCCGTTATCCGCATGCGGGGCCCCCTTCACGAGAGCAACACCGTCCGCGACGGTCGAGGAGCCGTCCTCCGGATAAACGATCGCCACGTTGCCGCCGCCCTTGACGTAGTCGAGGGCGTTGTCCTCGAGGGTCAGGCCGACCAGGGCCTCTCCGTCATTGACGTAACGCGGAACGGCGCCGGAGGAATCCGACAGGTTCATGTTGGCGAGGGTCTTGTTGTACACATCCCAGCCCTTGTCGCCATAAGCCAGCAGGACGGTCGCGAGCTGCTGGAACGAGGAGCCGGACGAATCGGCCCGGGCGGACGAAACCTTGCCCTTCCACTTGGGATCGCCAAGCTCGGCCCAGGTCTTGGGATATTCGTTCGGCTTCAGCTCCTTGTTGTTGACCGCCATCACGAGCAGAATGCCCGTATAGGGGATCCATTCCGGGCTGACCTTGTAGGTCTGGAGGATGGCCGCGTCGTCCTTGGGCGTATAGGTCTGTAGCAGGTCCTTGTTGTCTTCGAGCTGCTCGCCGCCGATGCTCCAGATCACGTCGGCTTTCGCCGCCGATGATTCCGCCTTGACGCGTTTGATGATGTCGCCCGATCCTGCCTTTACGACATCGACCTTGATTCCCGTTTCCTTTTCGAACTTGGGAACCAGGGCATCGACGATGGACGCCTTGTGCGCCGTATAGACCACCACCGACTTATCTTGCGCCATCGCCGTGACGCTCAGCGACGCCAGCAGGATACCAGCCGTCAAGCCCACCTTCAGCATTCCGTCCTCCCCGGATTAAGTAGCAAAGCTACGCCATGTTGCTGAAACCTGGAAGTTTTGTAAAGTCGGCGGACAGCGAAGCGTAGTTATACAAAAATAGGAGTGGGGCGTGGCGGAACTGAGGATCCAGGGGTTGGCAAAAAGCTATCGGGACGTTCGCGTCCTCGAAAGCATCGATCTGACGATCGCCTCAGGGGAGTTCTTCACCCTTCTCGGCCCGAGCGGGTGCGGAAAGACCACGCTCCTGCGGACCATCGCAGGCTTTCAGCAGCAGGACCGGGGCGAGATCATCGTCAAGGGGGAGCGAATCGACCCCAAGCCCGCTCATAAGCGCGATATCGGCATGGTCTTCCAGGATTATGCGGTTTTTCCGCATCTGACGGTCGCGGAGAACGTCGCGTTCGGCCTCAAGGCCCGGTCCCTGCCGAAATCGGAGATCGAGGCCCGGGTGGCCGAGAGCCTGAAGATGGTGCGTCTCGACGGCTATCAATCGCGGCTGCCGGCGGAAATGTCCGGCGGTCAGCAGCAGCGCATCGGGCTTGCCCGCGCCATGGCCATCCGCCCGACCCTGCTGCTCATGGACGAGCCCTTGTCCAATCTCGATGCGAAACTGCGGATCGAGCTGCGCGAGGATATCCGCGATATCCAGCGGCGCCTCGGGATCACGACCATCTACGTGACCCACGATCAGGAGGAGGCTCTGGCCGTTTCCGACCGCATCTGCGTCATGAACAAGGGCCATGTGGAGCAGATCGGGACGCCCTTCGAGATCTACCGGCATCCCGTCCGGCGGTTTGCCGCGAGCTTTGTCGGCACCATGAACTTCGTGCCGGCCACCCTCGATGGCGGAAAGCTCGTCGTCGGCAGCCAGTCGCTTCCGTTCCCCGCCCTGCCAAAATCGGGACCCCCCGAACTCGCCATCAGGCCCGAGAACGTGATCCTGACCCGGCAGGAGGCCCAGGGCGAGGCCATTTCCCTGCGCGGAGAGGTCCGCAAGGTGACGTTCCTCGGCCGCGAGGCCCATTACACCCTTCGGACCGAGGTCGGCGAGATCATCGCCCAGGTCATGGATCCGAGCGCCGATTTCATCGCCATGGAAGGGCAGGGAATCGATATCCTGCTGCCCCTCGCAAAGTGCGCCCTGTTCGATGCCGACGGCGATCTCGTGAGCATGGGAAAGCAAGCCCGATGACCAAGCGCACCCGCTTCGATCTTTGGACCTTCGTCCTCATGGGCGCCTGGGCGATCCTGCTCATTCTGCTGGTATGGCCTCTCTCGTCGATCCTGAAGGCCAGCCTGATCGACAACGCCACCGGCGCCTTCTCGCTTGCTCACTATGTGGATATCTTCACGATCAAGGCCTACCAGCGGGCCATCGGCAACACCTTCATCGCAGGGTTCGGGGGAATGGCCGGCGCACTCGTCCTGGGTGTGACGCTTGCCTTCGTGACGACCCGTTTTCACATCTACGGACGCGCGATCATCCAGACCCTGGCCGTGGTGGCTCTCGTCTCGCCACCCTTCATCGGCGCTTACGCATGGATCGTGCTGTTCGGCGCCAGCGGCGTCATCCGGAAAGGTCTCGCGTCCATCGGCATCGCCATCCCGCCGATCTACGGAGTGGCGGGGGTGATCCTGGTGTTCAGCCTCAAGTTCTTCCCGCACGTCTTCCTCATTACCTCCGGGGCTCTGGCCGCCATCAACCGGTCCGTGGAAGAGGCTGCGGAAAGCCTTGGCGTGCCGCCCTGGAAGCGGCTCTTCACGGTGACATTTCCGCTGATCCTGCCCGCGATCTCGGCCAGCGCGCTCCTGACGTTCGTCCTGTCCATCGCGGATTTCGGCACGCCCCGGATCATCGGGCGCGACTTCAACGTGCTGGCGACGGAGGCCTTCAACCTGTTCTCCGGAGAGGTCGGCGGCAATCCCGGCATGGCGTCCGCGCTCAGCATCGTTCTGATCGTTTTGTCCATGATCGTCGTGTTCGGGCAGCGCTGGATCCTGCGCAAGAACGTCTATTACAGCAACCTGATCAAGAAGCCGGAACGCCAGCGGGTGAGCGGCCTCAAATCGGTCGGGCTGCATGTGCTGGCCTATACGATCGTGCTCCTCGGGGCACTGCCGGCATTCATCGTGGTGCTGTTCTCCTTCCGCCGCACCAGCGGTCCGGTGTTCCAACCGGGCCTGAGCCTTCAAAGCTACCAGAAGGTCATCGCGACGGTCTCCGATCCGATCTGGAACACCCTGCTCTTTTCCTCCATCGCGGTGGTGGCCATCGTGATCAGCGGAACGCTGATCGGTTACCTGATCTCGCGCCGTCCGAGCGTCGCCACCGGCTCGCTCGATGCGCTTCTGATGATCCCCTACATCGTTCCGGGAATCGTGATGGGCATTGCCTTCATCACCCGCTTCAACGACCCTCCTCTCGCCCTCACCGGGACGGGCCTCATCATCATCCTGGCGGTTTACGTGCGACGTCTGCCGTATTCGGCCCGCTCGGTGGCCGCGGCCTTGAAGCAGGTCGGTCCGAACCTCGAGGACGCCGCCGTCAGTCTCGGCTATTCGCCGGGACGGGCCTTCCTCAAGGTCACCGTGCCGCTGATCGTCCCGGGCATTTTGGCGGGAGCGCTCATGAGTTTCGTCACCGCCATGAACGAGCTCTCGTCGTCTCTCGTGCTCTATGTGGGCCGCACGATCACCATGCCGGTGAGGATCTATCTGTCGGTCATGGACGGCGAATACGGCACGGCCTCGGCGCTCTCGTCGATCCTTCTCGCCATGACCGTTGTGGCCGTCTATGCGGCCTTCCATCTCTCGGGCCGCAAGGAGAGCGCTCTGCTCTGATCCGCGCCCGCGTTTCGATGCGGCGCCTGCTGCGCCGCATCGAGAGCGCTTGTTTAAATTCCTGTCTTGCGCCCGAGGACCGAGAGGCATAAAACGCTGCCGTGCGGTCGCAGGCGTTTGTCCTGCCGCTGCCCCGGCCCCGGCGCGTTTTCCCCATTGTCATTGCCATCTGCGTTCGACGGAACGCGGACCCTTTAGCCTTTCCGACATTCGGTCGGACCTCAGCAAAGCCTTTTCCCATGAAATCGACATTTCTTCGCAATGCCCTTGTTCTCGGCATGTTGTCTGCGATTGGGCCGTTCGCCATTGATATGTACCTGCCCGCTTTCCCGGCCATCGCGAGGGAATTGCAGGTCGACGTCAGCGCGGTCCAGATGAGCCTGATGAGCTTTTTTCTGGCCGTTGCCCTGTGCCAGGTCATCTATGGGCCCATTTCCGATCAGGTCGGACGCAAGCCGCCGATCTATTTCGGCCTCGCCCTGTTCATCGTCGGCGCCATCGGCTGCAGCTTCGCCCGGAATGCCGAAACCCTGATCGCTTTTCGGTTTCTCCAGGGCGTCGGCGCCTGCGCCAGCATGGTGATCACGCGGGCGATCGTCCGCGATCTTCATACCGGTGCGGAGGCCGCGCGCCTCATGGCGACAACCATGCTGGTGTTCAGCGTGTCCCCGATCCTGGCGCCGTTGGCCGGCAGCACGTTGACCGAGTTCTACAGCTGGCGCGTGATTTTCTGGGCCATCGCCGCCATCGGTCTCGGCGGCCTGTTGGTGGTCCTCATCCTCCTGCCGGAAACCCGCAAGCCCGACGCGGGGCGCAGAAGCGTCGGTCAGGTCGTGCGGACCTATGGCGAGCTTTTCAAGGATTGGAGATTCCTTGGCCTCGTCTTCATCGGAGGGCTCGGGCAATCGAGCTTCTTTGCCTATCTCGCAGGATCATCGGTCGTCTTCATCGAGCATTTCGGTCTCACGCCGTCGCGCTACAGTCTCGTTTTCGCCTCCAATGCGGTTGCCTTTATCGGCGGCGCGCAGTTCAACAGCATGCTCATGCGCCGCTTCGGGGCCGAGCGGGTCGTCCGTATCGCCATCAGCGTCTTTGCCGTTCTGACCACCTGTCTCTTTGCCCTGACGCTGTCCGGAATGGACAATCCTTATGTGCTTTGGGGCTTGCTGTTCGTGTCCTTCGGCTGCCTGGGTCTCGTCATTCCGTCGACGGCTGTCCTGGCGTTGGAATCCCACGGCCCCATCGCCGGCACGGCGTCCGCCCTCATGGGGACGTTGCAGCTTTGCACCGGCGCCACCGTGATCGTGCTCGTCAGCGCTTTCTTCGACGGGACGCAGCGTTCCATGGTGGCGGCCATCGCGGCCTGCGGCTGGGGCGCCCTCACCTTGGCCTGGACGGTGCTGAAGCGTCAGCGGTCTTTCCCATAGCCGGAAGCGGCGCCTGCTGCGCTCTTGTCTTGATCCAGTCGCGGAAGGAGCGCACCAAAGGCGCTTCCGCTTTGGGCTCCGGATAAACCAGGTAGTAGGCGCCGCTGCTGACCAGGCTTTGCGGAAACAAACGGGTCAGGCGGCCTGCCGCGAGTTCGTCGGCAATAAGGAAGTGCGGAATGAGGCCGACGCCGAGACCGGCTGCGGCCGCTTGAGCCACCATGGCAAACTGCTCGAAACGGGGACCGCGCAGCGCATTGCCGATCGTCACGCCGACGCTGGCGAACCACTCCGCCCAGGCGGTGGAGCGTGTGCTCTGCTGAAGCAGGATCGTGTGCGTCAGATCGGCCGGTTCCCGTATCCGCTCACGCTCCTTGTATTCCGGGCTGCAGACGGGAACGCATTCCTCGTCCATGAGATGATCGCACAAGGCCCCTGGCCAATGGGGTTGCCCGAAATGGATGGCGGCGTCGAAGGGTTCGGCGGCGAAATCGAAGGGGACGAGCCGAACTCCGAAATTGACCGTCACGTCCGGATGACGCTCGAAGAATTCGGGCATGCGCGGAATGAGCCAGCGCGTGCCGAAGGTCGGCAGAACCGCGAGATTGAGAACGCCCCGGGTTCCGGACAGGGCGATCGCCTGATGGGTGGCGTCGGAGAGTTCGCCCAAGGTATTGCGCACATGGGTCGCGTACATCCTCCCCACATCCGTCAGGACAACCCGCTGCCGGGTCCGGCTGAAAAGCGAAACGCCGAGGGAGTCCTCAAGCTGCTGGATCTGCCGCGACACCGCGCTCTGCGTGAGGTTCAGCTCTTCCGCGGCCCGGGAGACGCTGCCGTGCCGTGCCGTCGCCTCGAAGGCCAGGAGGTTGCCGACACTGGGGAGAAAGCCACGCTTGAGCACAGTTCATTCCGTTTTTGAATAACGTGCTTCGAAGATGTCGCTTTACTTCCCGGCTGTCCAGGGCGAATTTCCCGCGCAATTTCATCAACTCGGTTCGGCGTTGCCGTTTCGCAGCGCCTGGGAAGAAGGATCGGAACCATGGCCGGTGCTCACGAACTTGCGAAGCTCAAATGGGATGACCCGCTCCTGCTCGACGATCTGCTGACCGACGACGAGCGCATGATCCGGGATACGGCCCGCGCCTATGCGCAGGAAAAGCTCCTGCCGCGCGTGATCGAAGCCTATCGCGAAGAGCGCACCGACCGGGCGATCTTCAACGAGATGGGAGAACTCGGCCTGCTGGGCGTGACCCTGCCGGAGGATTACGGCTGCGCCGGAGCCTCCTATGTGGCCTATGGGCTCGTGGCGCGGGAGGTCGAGCGCGTCGATTCCGGCTATCGCTCCATGATGAGCGTGCAATCATCCCTCGTCATGTATCCGATCTATGCCTATGGCAGCGAGGAACAGCGCCGGAAATATCTGCCGAAGCTGGCCTCCGGCGAGTTCGTCGGCTGCTTCGGCTTGACCGAGCCCGATGCCGGATCGGATCCGGCCGGCATGAAGACCCGTGCCGAGAAGATCGACGGGGGCTATCGCCTGACCGGCAGCAAGATGTGGATTTCGAATTCTCCCATCGCGGACGTGTTCGTGGTCTGGGCGAAGTCTGCCGCCCATGACAACCAGATCCGCGGCTTCATCCTCGATAAGGGCATGAAGGGCCTGTCCGCGCCGAAGATCGGCGGCAAGCTGTCCCTGCGGGCCTCGATCACCGGCGAGATCGTCATGGACGGCGTCGAGGTGCCGGAAGACGCATTGTTGCCGAACGTCTCCGGCCTGAAGGGCCCGTTCGGCTGCCTCAATCGCGCCCGCTACGGCATTTCCTGGGGCGCCATGGGCGCCGCGGAGGATTGCTGGCATCGCGCCCTGCAATACACCCTCGATCGGAAGCAGTTCGACAAGCCCCTGGCCGCCACCCAGCTGGTCCAGAAGAAGCTCGCCGACATGATGACCGAGATTACGTTGGGGCTGCATGCATCCTTGCGTGTCGGCCGCCTCTTCGACGAGGGTCGCATGGCTCCGGAGATGATCTCCCTCGTGAAGCGGAACAATTGCGGAAAGGCGCTGGATATCGCGCGCCAAGCCCGCGACATGCACGGCGGCAACGGCATCCAGGAGGAATATCATGTGATGCGCCACGCGCAGAACCTAGAGACGGTGAACACCTACGAGGGGACGCACGACGTGCATGCGCTGATCCTGGGGCGCGCGCAAACCGGATTGCAGGCGTTCTTCTAAGCACAAGAGCGGAAAGCAAAAACCTCATGACGAAGCCGCTTGAAGGGCTCAAGGTTCTTGAACTCGCCCGTATCCTGGCCGGCCCCTGGGTCGGTCAGCTCCTGGCCGATCTCGGGGCCGATGTGGTCAAGGTCGAGCGGCCGGGGGCCGGGGACGACACGCGCGGCTGGGGCCCGCCCTTCATCGAGGCCGCCGACGGGGGCGATCTCTCGGCTGCGTATTTTCATGCCTGCAATCGCGGCAAGCGCTCCATCGCGGTCGATTTCGAGACGCCGGAGGGTCAGGAAACCATCCGGAAGCTCGCCGCCGGCGCCGATGTGCTGATCGAGAATTTCAAGGTCGGCGGCCTCAAGAAATACGGTCTCGATTACGAGAGCCTGAAGGCCGTCAATCCGCGCCTCGTTTATTGCTCCATTACCGGGTTCGGTCAGGACGGGCCTTACGCGTCCCGTGCGGGCTATGATTTCATGATCCAGGGGATGGGCGGGATCATGGATCTCACAGGTGATCCGGACGGGGAGCCGCAGAAGATCGGCGTGGCCTTCGCCGATATCTTCACCGGCGTTTATTCCGTCGTCGGCGTGCTGGCCGCCCTTCGGCACCGGGACCAGACAGGGGAGGGGGCTCAGCTCGACATGGCCCTCCTCGATGTGCAGACGGGTGTCCTGGCCAACCAGGCCATGAACTACCTGGCCTCCGGCAAATCCCCCCGGCGAATGGGCAACGCTCATCCCAACATCGTTCCGTATCAGGTCTTTCCCGTCTCGGACGGCCATGTGATCGTCGCGGTCGGCAATGACGGTCAATATGCCCGGTTCGTGAACGTTCTCGGACGGCCGGAGCTGGCCGAGGACGAGCGTTTCAGGACCAATGCGGGCCGGGTTCGCCACCGGGCCGACCTCGTGCCGATCCTGACGGAGCTGACGCTGCGAACGACCCGTGGCGCCCTTCTGTCGGACCTCGAGAAACAGGGTGTTCCGGCGGGCCCCATCAACGCGGTGGCCGATGTCTTCGCGGATCCTCAGGTAATTGCGCGGGGCATGAAGATCGATCTGCCGGCCGCGGCCGCTAAGGGTGGGTCGATCCCGTCGGTTCGGTCGCCGATCGTCATGAACGGCAAGCCGATGGCCGCGACACGCCCGTCGCCCCGGTTGGGAGAGCATACCGACGAGGTCCTGAACGATCCGTCCTGGGTCGCCTGACGACGTGCTTCAGGCGGCCTGTTCGGCAATGCCCTTCTCAAGCAGGCGGCCGATGGCTTCGATGAGACGCTCCCGGTCGGCATCCGTGAACGGGCTGATATCGTGCATTTCCATGCTGCGCAGGCCCTCGACCGCAAGCCAGGCCAGAAGACTGGCGTCGGGATCCTCGGACGTGGTCTGGAGCTTTTCCAGCGTGTCCTTGACCACGTGGCGAACGGGCTCCAGGAGACGGGGGTTCTCGGAAGATGCCGCCAGCATTCCGGTGGCGATCTCTTTCATCTTGCCGCCGACACACATCTTGAGAAGGGCTGCCGTGCAGAGCTTGGCCTCAAGGTTGCGGCTGGGCGTCATCTGCGCCCTGAGCGCCTCTTTTTCAGAGGAAACCTCATCAACCAAGCGCTGAATCATGGCTTGGAGAAGTGATTCTTTACTTGGAAAGTTGTAAAGAAGCCCGCCTTTGCTGAGGCCCGCTCGTTCCGCGACAGCGTCAAGAGTCAGGCGTCCGGCGCCGATTTCGCCGACAAGTTCTGCAGCTGCATCGAGAATTTTTTCTCGGGAACTCTTCCGGCCCCGGACACATCCGAACATTTACATCTCTTGCAACTAAACCGTCTGGACGGTATATAAAGGCTGCCGCGGCATTGGCGTCAAGGGGAAGTTGCGCTAAAGCCGCCCCTCCACAATCAGATAGGATCCGATTCTTCGGACCCGCAAACTCTCGGATTAAGCCATGAAGCGGCGCATCGTAGTCTCCCTTGTGTTCATTCTTGCGGTTGGACTCTGCGCCGGCTTGGTCTGGTTCAACTTCTTCAAAGACAAGATGATCAAGGACTTCTTCGCCAACATGAAGGCGCCTCCGCAGGTGATCTCTTCGGCGAAGGTGGAAACCAAGACCTGGAATCCGGCCGTCAGCGCGATCGGGACCGCCCGTGCGGCGAACGGCGTCGAACTCTCGTTCGAGATCCAGGGCATCGTGAAGGAAATCAAGTTCAAGGCGAACCAGGAAGTCCGCAAGGGCGAGGTTCTGGTTCAGCTCGATGATGCCGTGGAGCGCGCCGACCTGACGGACGTGCAGGCGGCCGTGAAAGTGGCCGAGAGCAATTTCGAGCGGGCGAAGACGTTGTCCGCACGGGGTTACGGTACAGAAGCCAATTTCGATCAGGCGAGCGCCGCGCAAGCCGCCGCACGCTCCCGGCTCGCGCGCCTGGAGGCGACCATCGAGCAGAAGGCCCTGAAGGCTCCGTTCTCGGGCATCATCGGCATTCCGCGGATCGATATCGGCCAGTACCTGCAGCCCGGAACGGTCATTGCGAGCTTCCAGGATCTGTCGTCCATGAAGGTCGACTTCACGGTTCCGGAGCAGGAAGCGAGCAAGATCAAGCTCGGTCAGGAAGTCCGCGTCGGCGTTGCGGATAACGATCTGCGCTTTGCCGGCCGTGTCACCGGCAAGGATCCGCGTGTCGATCCCAAGACCCGCCTGGTTTCGGTCCAGGGGATCGTCGAGGCGAACAAGGACGGTGCCATCCTGCCGGGTCAGTTCCTGCATGTGGAAGCCGTCCTGCCGGCTGAGCCGAACGTCGTCACGATCCCTCAGACGGCGGTCATCACGAGCCTTTATGGTGATTACGTCTACACCATCGAGCCGGAAGACAAGGGCGGACAGAAGGTCGACGTGGCGAAGCAGGTTTTCGTCAAGCTCGGCCGCCGCCGCGGCGGCACGGTGGAAATCCTCTCCGGCGTCGAGCCGGGCCAGCAGGTCGTCGCCTCGGGGCAGAATAAGCTTCAGGCGGGCTCAACGGTGAAGATCAACAACACGATCGACCTGACCAAGGTCGACGCGACCAAGCTCGCGACCGGAGAATAGGCAGCTTTCCCATGAGTTTTACAGAACTCTTCATTCGCCGCCCGGTCTTGTCCATGGTGGTGAGCCTCCTGATCCTGCTGCTTGGTGCGCAGGGTCTGATGAGCCTCCAGGTCCGTCAGTATCCGGAGGTCGAGGAAACCACGATCACCATTACGACGACTTACACGGGCGCCAGCGCGGACCTGATGCAGGGCTTCATCAGCACGCCCATCGCCAAGGCCGTGTCGAGCGCCGAAGGCGTCGATTACGTGACCTCGCAGAGCCGTCTCGGCCTGAGCACGGTTTCCGTGCGCATGCGCCTCAATACCGATCCCAATGCGGCGCTCACCGAAGTGACCGCAAAGGTTCAGACGGTGCGCGCCCAGCTGCCGACGGATGCGGAAGATCCGGTGATCGTCAAGGGCACCGGCCAGACCTTCGCCCTCATGTATCTGACCTTCGCCAGCTCGGAGATGAATCCCGAGCAGGTGTCGGAATTCCTGACCCGGGTGGTGCAGCCGCGCTTCGCGACCCTGGAAGGCGTCGGAACGGCGGAAATCCTCGGTGGCCGCGACTTCTCCATGCGCGTGTGGATCGATCCGGTGCGTCTTGCGGCGCGCGGCGTGACCGCAGGTGACGTCGTCGCCGCCGTGCGCTCCAGCAACTTCCTCGCGGCGCCGGGCAAGACGCAGAACGAGTTCGTGGCTTATGCCCTCGAGATGCAGACCACCTTCCAGACGCCGGAATCCTTCGGGACGCTCCCGATCCGTTCCAACGGCGATCAGGTTGTGCGTCTGCGTGACGTCGCAGACGTGGCTCTGGGTCCGAAAAGCACCGATACGAAAGTCAGCTTCAACGGCAAGGAAGGCACCTTCATCGGCATCACGCCGACGCCGTCCGCCAACCCGCTGACGGTTGCCGCGGAGGTGACGAAGGCGATCGATTCCATCCGGCCGACGCTTCCGAAGGGGATGACGGTCGAGATCGTCTACGACGCCTCGAACTTCATCTCGGCCTCCATCGAGGAAGTGTTCAAGACCATCGGCGAAGCGGCCCTGATCGTGATCATCGTGATCCTGCTCTTCCTGGGCTCGTTCCGCTCGGTGCTGATCCCGATCGTGACGATTCCGCTGTCGCTGATCGGTGTCTGTTTCGTGCTCTTCGCCCTGGGCTATTCGATCAACCTTCTCACGCTACTGGCAATGGTGCTCGCCATCGGCCTCGTGGTGGACGACGCCATCGTGGTTCTGGAGAACATCCATCGCCATATCGAGGAAGGTTTGAAGCCTGTCGATGCGGCCATCGTGGGCATGAAGGAAATCTTCGTGCCGATCGTCTCCATGACGATCACGCTGGCGGCGGTTTATGCGCCGATCGGCTTCACGCAGGGCCTCACCGGCACTCTGTTCCGGGAGTTCGCGTTCACGTTGGCGGGATCCGTCGTGATCTCGGGCGTCATTGCCGTGACCTTGTCGCCGATGATGTCGTCCAAGCTCCTGAAGGCGCATGGGCATGGGGGCCAGACCGGCTTTGCCGGCGTGGTCGACCGGACGTTCACGCGTGTTGAGAACTGGTATGCGCGGAGGCTCAAAGGCTCCCTCGAATACCGCTATGTGACGCTGCTGATCGTTGCGGCGCTACTTGGGACGACGGTTTTCCTGTTCTCGAAGACACCGTCCGAGCTTGCTCCGGAAGAGGATCAGGGCGCCTATCTCGGTCTGGTCAACGCACCGCAATATGCAACGGCCGACTATACGCAGACCTTCTCGACCCAGTTCACCAATGCCGCCGAGAAGATTCCGGAGATCGAGGATTCGTTCCTGATCGTCGGCATCGACGGTGGCGGTGGCGGCTTTGTCGGCTTCAAGCTCAAGGAATGGAGCGAGCGGCAGAAGAAGGGTGCGGTCACCAAGCAGGACATTCAGAACCTTCTGAACGAGAATGCGGGCGTGCAGGCATTCGTCTTCGCACCACCTTCGCTTCCGGGCGCAGGCGGCGGTCTACCGATCCAATATGTGCTGCGTACGATCGGGGATCCCGCTCAAGCCTACGAGGTCGCCGAGCAGGTGAAGCAGAAGGCGATGGCGAGCGGCAAGTTCATCGTCGTGCAGAACTCCGTCTCCTATCAGACGCCGCGGGCTCGGATCGTCGTCGATCGTGACCGGGCTGCCGCCATGGGCGTTCCGGTCAGCGAGATCGGCAACACCCTGGGAGCGCTGGTAGGTGGTGCCCCGATCTCGAAGTTTGACCGGGACAACCGGAGCTATGACGTCATCAGCCAAGTCAAGCAGGAGGACCGCCTGAACCCTGAGCGTCTCGGCACATATTATGTGCGCGCGTCGGACGGGTCGATGGTGCCTCTCTCTGCCCTGGTCCATATCAAGACGGACGCCGCGCCGGCATCGATCGAGCAGTTCAACCAGCTCAACGCGGCGACGCTATCGGCGCTTCCGCTTCCGGGCGTCACCACATCGGAAGGGCTCCAGACGCTTCGGTCGATCGCAAAGGAGATCATGCCGCAGGGCTTCTATGAGGATTATGCCGGCCAGTCGCGCCTCGAGGTGCAGGAGGGGAGCTCCATTGCGCTTGCCTTCGGTCTCGCGATCATCGTGATCTATCTGGTGCTTGCAGCCCAGTTCGAGAGCTTCCGCGATCCGTTCATCATCATGATGTCGGTTCCGCTCTCGATGTTCGGAGCGATGATCTTCCTCAACCTCGGCCTGGCGACCCTCAATATCTATACGGAGGTCGGACTGATCACCCTCGTGGGGCTGATCACGAAGCACGGCATCCTGATGGTCGAGTTCGCCAACGAGCTCAAGGAGAAAGAGGGCATCAGCCGCCGGGAAGCCATTCAGGAAGCCGCCAGAGTTCGTCTCCGGCCGATCCTGATGACCACGGCCGCGATGGTGCTGGGTGTCGCGCCGCTGCTTTACGCCAGCGGTGCGGGCGCTGCCGCGCGCTTCTCGATGGGTCTCGTGATCGCGGCGGGAATGTCGATCGGAACGATCTTCACGCTCTTTGTCGTGCCGATGTTCTACACCTTCATCTCCCGTGAAACCAAGAAAGCGGTGCCCGGGGACAAGCACGAGCCCATCCCCCACAGGGCTCTCGCCGCCGAGTAACAATAAGAAAAGCCGGGCATTGCCCGGCTTTTCTGTTTGCTGCCTCGAGAAGAAAGGGCGGGGTTCGCCCTGTTCCTGATTTTATGAGCGAACCATTTCGCCTTCGACTTCGATGAACGGCGAGAGGGACTTGAAGCCCGCTTCCTCGGCCGCCTTCTTGACCGCCTCGGCCACTTCCTTGGAATGAACTTCCACGGTCTGGCCCGTCTTGGTGCAGACGAACATGATCTTCATCGCGTTCACTTCGGGCTGGCCATGAGACACGATGTAGGAGTTCTGCGTCGCCAGGCGGTGAACCAAGCCGGCATCGCGCAGGAAGTCGAGAGCCCGGTAGATCGTCACGGGGGCAAGACGCTTCTTGTCGCTGCTCAGGCGGTCGACAAGATCATAAGCCCCGACAGGACCGCCGCTCTGCACCAGCTCGCGATAGACCCGCTCACGAATAGGCGTCAAACGAAGATTGTTGGCACGGCACAAATCGTCCGCACGCTGGAGGAGCATCTCCTCCTCTTCTTTCCGATGGGCTCGGGCGTTCATACCTGGCTCCTGTAATTTCAAAACCTATATGTTCATATAGGTAAAGCTTCGCTTGCACAATGTGGTATCGTTGCAATTTCTGCTTGCAAGGTTGCATAGAGACCTATGCTTCCGCGCGAAATTTAGCCGGGCAGCAGCCGTAACTGCCGGATTGCGCTAGCCTATTGGGGCGCCGCTGCATCCGCGCAGCAGCCGACGCAGAGGCCGCGAACCTCCACGGTGACTTTCTTCGGACGGAACGAATGGGCGTCGCTCCAGCCGGTTAGTCGCTCGTCGATCTGCGAATCCGTGAACTCCGTAACGAGGCCGCAGGCCTCGCAGATCGCGAAGGCCGCCATGTCATGGTGGTGCGGGTGCTTGCAGGCCACATAGGCATTAAGGCTCTCCAGCCGGTGAGCCAGTCCTCTTTCGATCAGCTTGTCGAGCGAGCGATAAACGGTCGGAGGCGTCACGGCGCCTTTCGAGCGCATCTTGTCCAGCACCTCATAGGCCGAGAGAGGATTCTGGGCGGCCATGAGGATTTTGTGGACACGCTTCTGGGTGTCATTCAGCCCCTCGACGGAGTGATCGTGATGATGGGTCGAGGCCATGAACGAACGAGAACTCCCTGTTGCCGAAGCGCGAAGACGGACGGAGGACAACCCGCCCGTAGCGCACCTTTGGCTATGTTATAGGTGGCCGAGCCGCCGGTTGCCAGCCTGTCCGCCGTTCCTGTGACAAAGTGAATGTATGGGCGAAGGATTCATGCCCTTCGCCCGCAACGATCCACAGGTTAGAGATTGATCCAGGCGGCCTTCCGCTGCGACGAGCGGACGGCGGCTTCAATGAACCTCACACCGCGCACGCCGTGTTCGACGGTCGGGACCTGAAGCGAATAAGGATTCGGCTCCCGTTCTTCGAGGCGAGCCGCAATCTGTTCGGCGACGTCCGCGTAGATCTGGGCGAAGCCTTCGAGATAGCCCTCCGGGTGCCCGGCCGGAATGCGCGATGCGGCCTGCGCCACCTCCGAGGATCCTGCGCCGTTGCGCCGAATGAGCCTGGGCGGCTCTCCCAAGGGCGAGTGGATCAGGAGGTTCGGATTCTCCTGATGCCATTCAAGGCCGCCCTTTTCACCATAAACCCGGATGCGAAGGCCGTTTTCCTGTCCGGCGGCGACCTGGCTGCACCACAGCATCCCCTGAGCCCCGGAAGCGAAGCGCAACATCATGTGGGCATTGTCGTCCAATCGTCGTCCCGGCACGAAGGTGTGAAGGTCGGCCGCGAGGGACACGATCTCCACCCCCGCAATGAACTCAGCCAGGTTGAAGGCATGGGTGCCGATGTCGCCGACGGCCCCTGCCGGTCCGGACCGGGCCGGGTCCGTCCGCCATTCCGCCTGCTTGCTCCCCGTTTCCTCCACGCGGGTTGCCAGCCAATCCTGCGCATACTCGACCTGAACGACCCTGATCTCGCCCAGATCCCCGGCCTTCACCATCGCCCGCGCCTGCCGAACCAGCGGATAGCCCGTGTAGTTATGGGTCACCGCGAAGATAAGGCCGGAGTCCCGGGCAAGTCTTGCCAGCTGATCGGCCTCGCGGCGCGTGGTGGTGAGCGGCTTGTCGCAGATGACGTGAATGCCGGCCTTGAGAAACGCGCGAGCCGCCGCCGCATGGGCATGGTTCGGCGTCACAATGGCGACTGCATCGATACCGTCCTTCAAACGGCGCTCCCGCCGCGCCATCTCGTTGAAGTCGCCATAGATCCTGTCGTCCCGCAACAGGAGGTCCTGTCCTGAAAGGCGTGCCCGTTCCGGGTCGGAGGAGAGCGCCCCCGCCACCAGCTCCCAGCGGTCGTCGAGCCGGGCCGCGATGCGATGAACGGCACCGATGAAGGCGCCGCGGCCACCCCCAACCATCCCGAGCCGAAGACGGCGATTGAGCTTTTGACGATCCGATCCTTTGATGGTCATGGCGCTTACTCCGCGGCCTTCGCAAGGTCGTCGATGCCGAGCAAACGCCGATTGGCCGCGTCGTCGGTTCCGCCCGCGGCGAAGTCGTCAAACGCCTTTTCGGTGACGCGGATGATGTGATTAGCGATGAACTGCGCTCCCTCCCGGGCTCCATCCTCCGGATGCTTTAGGCAGCATTCCCATTCCAGGACGGCCCAGGAATCGTAATCGTATTGGGCAAGCTTTGAGAAGATGGCGTTGAAGTCGACTTGCCCATCCCCGAGGGAGCGGAAGCGGCCGGCCCGATTGATCCAGCTTTCATAGCCGCCATACACGCCGACCCGGCCCGTTGGATTGAACTCCGCATCTTTGGCGTGAAATGCCTTGATCCTCTCGTGGTAGAGATCAATGAAGGCGACATAGTCGAGCTGCTGAAGAAGGAAATGGCTCGGATCATAGTTGATGCAGGCTCGGGCATGCCCTCCGACCGCATCCACGAAGCGCTCGAAGGTCGCACCATCATGAACGTCCTCGCCAGGGTGGATCTCATAGGCCACGTCGCAGCCTGCATCCTCATAGGCATCCAAGATCGGACGCCAGCGGCGGCCCAGCTCCTCGAAGGCGGTTTCGATTAGCCCCGCGGGTCGCTGCGGCCACGGATACACGAAAGGCCAGGCCAGAGCGCCCGAGAACGAGACGCTTGCCGTCAACCCCAAGCGCCGGGAAGCCTTCGCGGCCATGAGCATCTGTTCGACCGCCCATTCCTGACGCGCCCGCGGATTGCCGCGCACCGCCGGAGCAGCAAAGCCGTCGAAGGCTTCGTCGAAAGCCGGATGAACGGCGACGAGTTGCCCCTGAAGATGGGTGGAGAGTTCCGTGATCGACAGCCCGTGCGAGCGGACGATACCCTGGATCTCATCGCAATAGGTTTCCGAGTCCGCCGCCTTTGCGAGGTCGAAGAGCCGCGCATCCCATGTGGGGATCTGCACGCCCTTGTAGCCGAGCGAAGCCGCCCAGCGGCAGATGGAGTCGAGCGAGTTGAACGGGGCTTCATCGCTTGCAAATTGAGCAAGAAAGAGCCCCGGCCCCTTCATGGTTTTCATGGAATGCCTCCCGGTCTCCTCCATGGCGCGAAAAGGAGGGTGCCCGTCGGTGAAGTCTGTTGCGAGGGGTGTCCCTCTCCCGAAAGGAGAGGGACGGGACCATTTTAGAAGGACGAGTTGGGGAAGTAGTGTTCCTTCGCATTGTCCTTCGTGATCAGCTGGGCATTCAGCACATAGGTGCCGCGCATCGGCGCATCCGTGAAGAACTGAGCGGCCGTCACGTTCATGGCCGTCGCGATCATCGCAGGCGGATAGGACACGTCGGCGGGGATCATCTTGTCGCCATCCATCACGCGCTTGATCATATCCTTCATGCCGGCGCCGCCGAGCACGAACTTGATATCCTCCCGCTTGGCCTGGCGAATGGCCTCGAGCACGCCGAGCGCCATGTCGTCGTCGGAAGCCCAGACTGCATCGATCTTCGGATGCTTCGACAGGTAATCCTGCATCACCCGGAAGGCGTCGTCGCGGTTCCAGTTGGCATATTGCTTGTCGATCACCTTGACGCCGGATCCTTCGAGCGCCTTCTCGAAGTTCGAGACACGCTCCTCGTCGATCACCGTCGGGATGCCGCGAAAGACGACGACGTTACCGGACTTCAGGTTGTCGACCATGTATTTTCCAGCGACCCGGCCGAATTCAGGATTGTTGCCGGCGACATAGATATCCTGGATCGCCGGATCCTTCAGGCCCCGATCCACGACCGTGATAAACGTTCCGCGCTTCTTTACGGCCCGAACCGGATCGGTCAGTTCGTCGGAGTTGAAAGGAAGGACGACCAGGGCGTCAATCTTCTGCGCCGTCAGATCATCGAGGGCGTTGGCCTGGGAAGCGCCGTCCGGAGATGTCTTCACGACGACCTTGAGGCCCGGATAGGTCTTCTCCAGTTGTTTGGCGGCTTCCTGGGCGTGATACACAACGCCGCCCGTCCACCCGTGAGTCGCGGCCGGGATCGACACCCCGATGGTCACGTTCTTCTTGTCCTGCGCCATGGCACCCGTGGCGAGGCCTGCCAAGAGGCCCGCTGCGGCTGCCAGTCTTAAGGTCGTTTTTCTCATGTTTCCCTCCCTGAAGGATCTGTTTTGAGCTCTCATGCGGAACCGGCGAGCTCGGCCGGCTTCATCGCCCGCGCTGAAATGAGCGCTGCACGAGCATGGCGATAATGATGATGGCGCCCTGAACCGCCCCGACCAGAAACTCGGACACGAAGTTCGACAGCACCATGATGTTTGCAACGAGTTCCAGAATGACGGCGCCGGCCACCGTTCCCCAGATCCGGCCGATCCCGCCTCTCAGCGCCGTTCCGCCGACCACCACGGCGGTGATCGCCTGGAGTTCCCAGAGAAGGCCCGTGGTCGGAGTCGCCGAGCCGAGGCGCGGCACATAGACAAGCACGGCGATCGCCACACAGATGCCCTGGATGACGTAAGTGAGCGTCCTGACGCGCCAGATGGGAACGCCCGAATAGCGCGCGACATCCTCGTTGGAACCGATGGCGATGACATGCCGCCCGAAGGACGTCCGGTAGAGAAGAACCGCCCCGATCGCCGCCACGACCAGGAAGACCAGGATTGGAACAGGAATTCCGGCAATGGTTCCGAAATAAGCCGGGCGATAGATTTCTCTCAGATCAGCGTTGCGGAGCGTGATCGTCCCACCGGCCGCGAGCCAGATTACCAGGGAGCGGAAGATCCCCATCGTCCCCAGGGTGACGATGAAAGGCTCGATGCGTCCGAACGTGACGATCAGGCCATTGGCAAGGCCGCAGACGGCGCCCAGCGCAAGAGCCGCGCCCATGCCCATCGCGAGTGTTCCGACGTCCGCGCCGCCCATGCGGTTCAGAATGAGAATCATGGCTCCGGCGATAAGAGCCGCCATGGAGCCCACCGACAGATCCAGGCCGCCGCCCGAGATAACGAATGTGGCGCCGACCGCGATGATCGCGATAAAGGCGGACCGGGTGACGACATTGAGAAGATTGGATGCCGTCAGGAAGTCGGGATTGATGAGCGTGCCGGCAATGATCAGCACGATGAGGGCAATAAAGGGAGACAGCGTCCGCATATCCACGGAAAAGCGTCGGGCTTGAGATGCGCTGCGGATAACGGTTTCAGTCATACATGGCCTGCGGCGATTTCCGCCGCCCTTTCTTCGTGAACTCCAGTCGCCAGAAAGACGATGGCATCTTCGGTCAGACGGTTGCCTTCCACCTCTCCGGCGATCTGCCCGTTGCGCATCACGAGAACGCGATGGCACAGGCCGATCAGTTCCTGCATCTCCGACGAGATGACGATGACGGAGCGTCCTTCCTGAGCAAGGGAGGCAATGAAGCTATAGATCTGTTGCTTGGTTCCGATGTCTACGCCGCGGGTCGGCTCGTCGATGATGACGATCTGGGGCTCGGCAAGCATCATCTTGGCAAGAAGCAGCTTCTGCTGGTTGCCACCGGAGAGCTGTCCCGCCAGCATGTCGCGGCGGCGAGCTCGGATATCGAAGTCCTGAATGGCTTTGTCGAGCGCGCCTTCTTCGGCACCTCTGTCCATGAGCGACGCCCGGGTGAATTTCTCGAGGGCCGCGAGGGTCAGGTTCACGCGCAGATTCTGCTGCAGCAGAAGCCCTTTTCCCTTTCGGTCCTCCGACAGGTAGACGATCCCTGCCGCCATCGCTTCCCGTGCATCCTTGAAGCGAATGGATGCGCCGTGAAGAGTTATCGACCCATGGCCCGCCCGCAAACCCAGGAGACTCTCGAAAAGCTCCGTCCGTCCTGCCCCGATCAGTCCGCCAAACCCAAGGATTTCACCACGCCGCAGCGAAAAGGATGCCCGTGTGACATGTCCGGGGACGGTGAAATCCCTGACCGCCAGAACCGTATCGGCAGAGGCCCCCGCGGGCTTTTCCGGGTAGAGCTTCGACATGTCGCGCCCGACCATCAGGCGGGCCATTTCGAGGGGCTCGAGCCCTTCGATATCCCGATTCGTCACAAGGCGGCCATCCCGCAAGACTGTGACGCGATCTGCTATCGCCTTCACCTCGTTGAGGCGGTGGGAAATATAAAGGACGGCGACGTTCTGCTCCCGCAGTTTCCGGATGATGGCGAAGAGGCTCTCGGCTTCGACAGGGGTGAGAACGGCCGTCGGCTCGTCGAATGCGACCACTCGGTGCGGCACCAGGAGGGCGCGGGCAATCTGAACGAGTTGCCGGTCGGCGATGGACAGGTTGCGGACATGAGTGTCCGGATCGATGACTGCACCCAGATCGTTCAGGATCGCCCGGGTCTTGTCGCGCATCGTCCGGTCGTCGACGAAGCCTAGCCGCTTTATCTCCCGTCCGAGAAACACATTCTCCGCCACGGTGAGGTCTTCCGCGAGGAGAATCTCCTGATGCACCAGGACGATGCCCTGTGCCTCCGCCTCTACAGGGCCGGAAAAGCGGACCGGGACTCCGTCGAGCAGCAATGCACCCTGGCTCGGCAGAAGATGGCCGGACAGGATACGCATGAGGGTCGACTTCCCGGCGCCGTTCTCGCCGATGACCGCGTGCACCTCACCGGCCTGGAGATCGAGGGAGATGTCCTTGAGGACCTCAATCGGCCCGAACGATTTCGAGATGCCTTCTGCACGAAGAACGGAAGCCATGCGCTGCTCCGGACCCTTGTCGATGATTGCGGTCCGCCGCCGTGTTCCGGAAGCGGTTCTCGGACGTCGAAGACGTCCTTCATGTCAGCGGGGCAAAGGGGATGAGAGCATGCATTTTCCTCCGGATGAGCCGGCATCCTCTTTCGGGACGCTCGGCGACAAAGGCTCCGCGGGTCAGTGCGGAGCCACGATGTAATCGATTACATCAACTTTACCGCAACCCTCGCTTCTGTCAAACAGAGGTCGGAAGGATCAGGCTGGGATGGACGATTTCGGGCCCAAGAGGCGTCTGGAGCGGCGCAGCACTCCCCACCGCGGAGTGCGTATCCAGGATGTGGCAAGACTGGCCGAGGTTTCGACCGCCACGGTCAGCCGTGCCCTCGCGACGCCACAACGGGTCTCCCCGGAGAAGCGGGCACGGGTGCTCGAGGCCATCGCCCAGACGGGCTACACGCCCAACCTTACGGCTCGTTCCCTGCGCTCCCAGAAAACCGGAATGGTTCTGGTGGTTCTGCCCGATCTCGCCAACACCTTCTTTTCGCGAATCCTGCGCGGCATCGAGGAGACGCTGTTCGAGGCTGGCTATGGCATGATCATCAGCGACCTGGATGGTTCGCCGGAGAAGGAGGCACATTTTACCGCCTTCACCACTGCGGGCCGGGTCGATGGGGCCATCCTGCTGAATGGCCACCTCTTTGGCCAAAGCCGGGATGGTCAGGGCAGGGCGGCGGATATCGATATCCCGATCGTGGCGCTGTGCGAGGCCATTCCGAACGCGGACATTCCCCAAATCGAGATCGACAATCGAACGGCCGCCCGCAAGATGACCCAGTACCTCGCCTCGCGGGGCCATCGCGAAATCCTTTACGTCAGTGGCCCAGCCGGGAACGTTCTCGAGAAGGAGCGTTATCGGGGCTATCGCGACGGCCTGCAGAGGGCGGGGCTGTCTTTCGACCCGACATGGGTCATTCCTGGCGATTACACGATCGAATCGGGAATGCGGGCAGGGCACTCGATCGTTCAAAGGGCCAATCGCCCGTCAGGCGTATTCTGCACGAGCGACGAGATGGCGATCGGCTTGATCCGCACGCTGCTATCCGCCGGTATCCGCGTGCCGCAAGACATCTCCGTCGCAGGGTTCGACGATATCGAATTCGCAGCCGTCGCGGAGCCGGCTCTCACGACAATCCGCCAGCCACGCCAGGAACTTGGCCGGGCGGCTGCAGCGGCCTTGATCGCCTTGCTGCAAAAACAGGAAACACCGCGGCTGATCCGCCTCGAAACGGAACTCGTCATCCGGGACAGCGTCACGGATCGCTAACCGAAATCCGGAAAACCGCTGACGGTCGCCAGGCGGACCTAACCCTCCATACTCCTAAAGAACCGGCAAAATTTCGGAACCTGTCCGGATTGACGCTCCCTTCGTTCTGCCGCACTATGACATAATTAAGATCCATATTTCATAAATATGGAATAAGGAGGGGAAGTCGTGAAACTGATCAGTCGTGTTCTGCTGCCAGGACTCCTGGCTCTTGGAATAAGCCCTGTTGCTGCTCAATCGTCCGGCGGCGTCATCAACGTGGCCACCGTCGGTGAACCGCCGACCATGGACCCCATGGTCTCAACGGCGGATCTCGTCGGCATCGTCACCCAGCACTTTTATGAGACTCTCTTCACCTTCGATAAAAACTGGAAGGTGACCCCACTCCTTGCCGAGGCGATGCCGGAGATCACCGAGGCCGGAAAGGTCTACACGATCAAGCTCCGGCGCGACGTGACCTTCCACGACGGATCTCCCATGGCAGCCGAGGATGTCGTGGCCTCTCTGAAGCGGTGGATGGAGCTTGCGTCCCGCGGCAAGCAGACGGCCGCGAATATCGAAAAGGTCGAGGTTGCGGATCCTGCGACGGTGCGGATCACCCTCAAGGCTCCCTATGCACCTCTCCTGGCGCTTCTAGCCTTCAACAATTCCGCGGCCGTCATCATGCCGGCGAAGAAGATGGAGAATCCGCTAAAGGAGCCTGTCGGAACCGGCCCCTATATGCTCAAGGACCGCAAGGCCGACCAGTATATCCAGCTCGTGCGCTATTCCGGCTACAAGCCTCGCCAAGGGGAAGCCGACGGTTATGGCGGCGCGCGTAAACCCATTCTCGACGAAATCCGCTTCGTTCCGGTGCCCGATCCCAACACGCGCATCGAGGGCGCCATTTCCGGCCAGTTCGACTATGTGGATGCCCTGCCGGTTGAGGCGTATGACCGGCTCAAGGGGCAGCAGACGACGAAGCCGGTTGTTCTGAAGCCCTTCGGTTGGCCGGTCTTCGTGATGAACACGAAGCAGGGCGTGATGGCCAATACGGATAGCCGGATGGCCGTGCGTCTGGCTCTGAGCATGGAGGACATGCTTGCCGCGGCTTTCGGATCGACGGACTTCTATGCCCTCGATGCAGCCATGTATCCGGAAGGTTATGTGTGGCACACGAATGCAGGGACGGAGGGCAAGTACAATGTCGCCGATCCGGAAAAGGCGAAGGCTCTTCTCAAAAAAGCCAACTACGACGGTTCGCCGGTGCGAATCCTGACGAGCCGCCAGTACGAGTTCCATTACAAGATGGCGCAGGTGGCCGCCGAGTATCTGAAGCAGGCTGGCTTCAAGGTCGACATGCAGGTGGTGGATTGGGCAACGCTCACGCAGCGCCGTGCAGATCCGGCCGTCTGGGACATCTATATCACCCACAGCCCCTTCCTGCCCGAGCCCGCCCTCATCGGTCAGCTTTCCGAGAGCTCGCCCGGCTGGTGGACATCTCCGGCGCGCACACAGGCGGTTGATGCGTTCAATACCGAAAGCGATCCGCAGAAGCGGGTTGCCCTGTGGGCCAATGTCCAGAAAGTCATGTACGACGAAACGCCCAGCATCAAGATCGGCGACTTCAACGCTCTCGCGGCTCAGGCTCCGAAGCTCGAAGGCGTTGTCCCGGCCCCATGGCCTTACTTCTGGAACGTATCCGTCAAGAAGTAGAGCTTGTCTTGCACTCACGGGAGACGCGGATGCCGCGTCTCCCGAACCCGAGGCTGAAAAAGAAACACCATGGGTCGCTACGTTATTCAACGTCTGCTCGGCATGCTTGCGGTGATGTTCGTCGTGGTGACGATCGTCTTCGTGATCGTGCGGATCGCACCGGGCGATCCGGCCGCCGTCATGCTCGGCCCCGATGCCACGCCGCAGGATATTGCCGCTTTGCGCGGACGCCTTGGACTCGATCGGCCGCTTCTTATCCAGTACGTGATTTTCCTGGCTCAGCTTGTTCGCGGCGATCTCGGTGAGTCCATCTTCCTCAATCAGCCCGTTCTGTCGGCCCTTGCGGATCGCGCCGAACCGACATTCTTTCTGACCCTGTTCTCGATTCTGATCGCTGCTCTCATCGCCATTCCGATCGGCGTCATCTCGGCCTACAAGCGCGGCTCCTTGTTCGATCAGACCGCGACCACCCTGGCCATGCTGGCGGCCTCCGTGCCGAGCTTCTGGCTCGGTCTGCTTCTGATCCAGTTTTTCGCCGTGCGCTTCGGCTTCTTTCCGGTCTCCGGTTATGGAGGACCGGGCGCCAGTTTCGGAACCCGCCTGGTCCATCTGGTTCTTCCTGCCTTCGCGCTCGGCATCGTGTCGTCGGCACTGATCCTGCGCTTCACGCGCGCCAGCATGCTGGATGTCCTCAACGACGATTATGTGCGGACAGCACGCTCGAAAGGCATGGGTGAGTTCCGTGTCGTCATGAAGCATGCGTTCAAGAATGCTCTCATTCCTGTTCTGACGGTCATCGGATTGACCGCCGCTCTCCTGGTGTCGGGAGCTGTCGTGACGGAGACCGTTTTTGGACTTCCCGGGGTCGGGAGCCTTGTGGTTTCGGCGGTTCTGAGGCGGGACTATCCGATCATTCAGGGCGCGCTTCTGATCATCGCGGCGCTTTACGTTCTCATCAATTTCCTGATCGACATGCTCTATCTCGCGGTCGACCCGAGGGTGCGCTACTGATGGTTGCCGTTGCGTCCAATCCGGAACAAGTGCGTTTCATCTCCCTGCTGCTTCGCCGCCGGACAGTTCTCATCGGGCTGGCCGTGCTGGCGCTCATCGCGGGATTGGCCATTCTTGCGCCGGTGACTGCCCCTTATGCGCCCAACAAGCTGTCCATCGCCAACCGGTTGAAGCCGCCGAGCGGCACATTCTGGTTCGGAACCGACGAGTTCGGCCGGGATATCTTCAGCAGGACCATCTATGCGGGCCAGCTCTCCTTGCTGGTCGGCGTATCCGTTGTGTGTTTCGCGTCGATCTTTGGAATTGCCTTGGGCCTCGTGGCCGGATTCTTCCGGAAGCTCGATACACCCGTGGCGCGGTTCATCGACGCCATGATGGCGTTTCCCGATATCCTGCTGGCAATCGCTCTTGTGGCTGCCCTGGGGCCGTCCCTGGCAACCGTCATCGTGGCGCTTGGAATCGTCTATACACCTCGTCTTGCCCGCATCGTTCGCGCCTCGACGCTCGTAATCCGTGAACTTCCCTACGTGGAGGCCGCGCGTGCGCTCGGCGTATCGACCTGGCGGATCATGACGCGGCATGTGCTGCGCAATCTGGTCTCGCCGATCCTTGTCCAGGCGACCTTCATCTTCGCCTATGCGATGCTGGCCGAGGCTGGGTTGTCGTTCCTCGGCCTGGGGGTCAGCCCGGAGGTGCCGACGTGGGGAACGATGATCGCGGCGGGTCGGCAATATGTCGGCCGCGCCGACTGGATGACCTTGTTCCCCGGGATCGCCATCATTCTCTCCGTTCTGTCGCTGCAGATGGTCGGCGATGGCTTGAGGGACATGCTCGACCCACGCTTCAGAAAGGATCTTTGAGTCAATGACCGCTGCTGCAGAACTCTCGGGCGGCTTGCTGCTGACACGGGCCAAGCCGGTAGGCTTCGGGCCGGGAACGCCGCAAGGTCCCGTGGATATCCTGATCGGAAGAGACGGAACAATTCAGACCGTCGGGTCTGATATTCAGGCTCATGACGGGTACCGCCGCATCGATGCCGGAGGGGCCTATGTCTCACCCGGCTGGGTCGATCTTCATGTTCATGTCTGGCATGGCGGCACGGACATTTCGATCCGTCCGGAACTTTGCGGACTGGAGCGTGGCGTCACGACCATCGTCGATGCCGGTTCCGCAGGCGAGGCCAATTTTCACGGCTTTCGCGAGTTCATCATCGAGCCTGCACGGGAACGCATCAAAGCGTTCCTGAACATCGGCTCGATCGGGCTCGTGGCCTGCAACAGAGTCAGCGAGCTGATCGACATCCGATCGATCGATCTCGACCGGACGATTGCCTGTGTCGAGGCGAACCGTGACGTGATTGTCGGCATCAAATGCCGGGCAAGCCATGTGATCCTGGGATCGTGGGGCATTACCCCGGTCAAGATCGCCAAGAAGCTGGCCAAGATCCTGAAGCTGCCGCTGATGGTTCATGTCGGCGAGCCTCCTCCGCTCTACGATGAAGTGCTCGAGGTGCTCGGCCCGGGCGACGTCATCACACATTGCTTCAACGGCAAGGCCGGTGGGAGCATCATGGAGGACGAGGACCTGTTCCAGCTCGCCGAGCGTTGTGCCGGTGAAGGGATCCGTCTCGATGTCGGCCATGGGGGCGCTTCGTTCTCCTTCCGGGTCGCCCAGGCGGCCATCGAGCGTGGACTTCTGCCGTTCTCGATTTCGACCGATCTGCACAACCGTTCCCTCGACAATCCGGTTTGGGATATGGGAACGACCATGTCGAAGCTTCTGGCGGTCGGCATGCCGTTCGAGTCCGTGATCGAAGCCTCGACCCTGGCTCCGATGTCGGTCATCGGGCTTCCGACCAAGGATCTTCTCTCTCCCGGCACAAGAGCCGAGCTGACGGTCTTCGACATCGAGGACAGCGATCTGAGAATACAGGATTCGATGGGTGACGAGGCGCATATCGACCGAATGATCACACCGCGCTGGGCCATCGTGGGAGCGCAGGCAACCAAGGCCAGCCGCTATGAGCCGAAGAGCAAATACTCGCTCAAGGGCTCCGGCTGTCCCCATTGCGGATGGGTTGGGGCGCAATGAACTCACTGCCGGCCGATATCGTCCTGAGAGTTGACCGCCTGCGTACGCACTTCGAACTTGGAAGTCGTGTGGCGAAGTCGGTCGACGACGTCAGCTTTGACGTGAAACGCGGCGAAACCGTCGCCGTCGTCGGCGAGTCGGGGTCCGGCAAGTCGGTCACGAGCCTGTCGATCATGCGGCTTCTGTCGCCGCCGGGGCGCATCGTCGGCGGGCAAATCCTGTACCGTGCGGGCGACGGGCGGGTTCTCGATGTGGCGGCCGTATCTCAAAAGGAGATGCGACGAATTCGCGGACGGGAGATCGCCATGATCTTCCAGGAGCCGATGACGAGTCTCAATCCGCTCTACACGGTGGGGGACCAGATCGTGGAGATGATCAGGCTCCACGAGCCCCTTCCGAAGCAAGAGGCCCGCAAGCGGGCGCGCCGGATGTTGGAACTCGTCGAGATTCCGGCTGCCGAAAGGCGTCTCGACGAGTATCCGCACCAGATGTCGGGGGGGATGCGCCAAAGGGCGATGATTGCACTGGCGCTGTCCTGCAATCCGAAACTGCTCATTGCGGACGAGCCGACGACGGCTCTCGACGTCACCATACAGGCGCAAATTCTCGATCTTCTTCGCCGCCTGCAGGCGGAGATCGGCATGAGCATCCTGTTCATCACGCATAATCTCGGCGTGGTTGCCGATATCGCTCACGAGGTTGTCGTGATGTACGCGGGCCGGGTCGTCGAGCAGGCATCGTCGCAGCGCCTGTTCGAGCGTCAGAAGCACCCCTACGCGCGGGGACTGCTCGCTTGTATTCCAGATGCATCTCGCGATCGGACCCCTTCCGGCGAACGGCTTCGCTTAAATCCCATTCCCGGCAATGTGCCCAGCGTCATGGCGCTGCCGAAAGGCTGCAGTTTCGCGCCGCGTTGTCCGTTGCGGATTCCTCGCTGTGAGGAGGACCCGCCGTTGCTCGTTGCCGAGCCGCATCACCTCAGCCGTTGCTGGAGGCACGACGAACTATGACGGACTCCGACATTCTTCTTCGCGTCGAGAATCTCAGCAAGCATTTTCCGACGAAATCCGGCTCGGTGAAGGCCGTGGACGGAGTGACTTTCGACGTGAAGCGCGGAACGATCGTGGGTCTCGTCGGCGAGTCCGGATCCGGCAAGACGACAGTCGGCCGATGCACGCTTCGCCTGATCGAGCCCAGTGGCGGGCGGCTGATCTTCGACGGCAAGGATCTCGTATCCCTGTCGGACAGGGAAATGCGTTCATACCGGCGCCGCATGCAGATCGTCTTTCAGGACCCTTATTCGAGCCTGAACCCGAGGATGCGCGTGGAGGAGATTATCGGGGAAGCGATCGATACCCATCGGCTTGCGCGCGGGTCAGCGAGACGTGAGCGCATTTCAGAGCTTTTAGCGCGCGTGGGCCTCGATCCGGAACACGGCAGGCGCTACCCCCACGAGTTCTCGGGCGGCCAACGTCAGCGAATCGGGATCGCCCGCGCCCTGGCGGTCGAGCCTGAGTTCATCGTCGCCGACGAGCCTGTCTCGGCACTGGACGTATCCGTTCAGGCTCAGGTTCTGAACCTCATTCAGGACCTGCAGCAGAGCTTCGGACTCACGATGCTGTTCATCGCCCATGATCTGTCCGTGGTCGAGTATCTCTGCGACGAGGTCGTGGTCATGTATCTGGGACGCGTGATGGAACGCGGTCCAAGCCGCACGGTCTATGCGATGCCGCGTCATCCATACACGCAGGCCCTGCTGTCAGCCGCTCCCGTGCCAAATCCCAAAGCCCATCGGCAGCGAGTGATTTTACAAGGGGACATTCCCAGCCCGATGAACCCGCCCACGGGGTGCGTCTTTCGCACGCGCTGTCCCTTCGCAATCGACGCCTGCGCCGAGGTCATTCCGCCCCTCGATCCTGTTGCGCCCGGACACTACGCCGCCTGCATCCGCCGTGATGATCCCGCCGTTCTCTCTCAAGGAAAAAGACTGTGAGCCAAGCTCAAGAAATCGGCCACGAAACACCCTACACCCGCCTACAGCGCCTCGGTATCGCTCTGCCCGACGCACCGTCACCCATTGCCAATTTCGTCACCTATGTGCGGGAAGGAAACCTACTGTTTCTCTCGGGCCAAGGTCCTCAGGAAGCCAATGGCTTTCTGCACAGCGGCAAGGTCGGAGCGGATGTGAGCGTGGACGCCGCTTATCAGCATGCCCGCTTGACGGGCATCAATCTGATCGCCGTGATGCATCATGCCTTGGGAGATCTCAGGCGCGTCAAGCGTGTGGTGAAGCTTCTCGGCATGGTCAATGCAACGGCCGATTTCGGTGAGCATCCGAAGGTGATCAACGGATGCTCCGACCTCATGATCGCGGTCTTCGGCGAGGACGGCCGCCATGCCCGCTCCGCCGTAGGGTTCGGCTCTCTGCCGAACAACATCACCGTCGAGATCGAAGCCGTGGTGTCGATCAGGGATTGAGGGCGGTGTCAGCGCCAGCCCAAAATGGTTTCAACCCGCGCCGCAGCCGACTGTACGGCATCTGCGTAGCGTGCCTGAGCCTGCATCACCTTGTGCTCCGGGAGCACGATCGACATGGTCGCCACGCACGCACCATTCGGGTCGCAGATCGGAGACGCGACGCAGGCGACCGAGAAATCGGACTCACTGATCTGGATCGACAGCCGCTCCTTCAGCGCAGCCGCGGATGCGTCGGACAAAGCCTTCGCGTTGATCTCCGCATGGCCGGTCGGAGAAACGCACGCCGCACGTTGGAAGAGGGCAAGGCGCTCCGCATCCGGCAGATGGCCGGCAAGAAGACGTCCGGAAGCCGTCCAGTTCAGGGGAACTCGCGTGCCGACGCGGGAGATCACGCGGAAATGTCCCGGACCGTCAGCCATTGCCATCACCACCATATGGTCGTCGTCGCGGCCGCAGATCTGAATGGTTTCCTCGACTTCCCGGCAGAGTTCCTGCATCTCGTGAGTGGCGACATCCAGGAAATCGAGGGAGCGCGCGTAAGCCAGGCCGTAATGATAGAGGCGTGGGCCGAGCCAAAGACTGCCGTCATTCCTGCGCTGCAGGAGATGCTTGTCCACGAGATCGTCGATAACCGCATAAACCGTGGACAGCGGAGCACCGATCGCCTTGGCAACCGCATAGGCGCTGGCGGGGCTTTCGTTGTCACGAAGATAGTCAAGAATTTGAATAGCTCGGTCGATGCCGCTGACGCGGGCGCCCCTGGTCTGCTTGGGTCCGGGCGAGGATCCAAGGCCTGTTGGTGTCTTTGCGTCCACAGTCGTGTCTCCCGACCTGCTCAAGGGCATTCTTATCTCACAATAAAGTAACTTCCTGAATAATGGAATAGCGATATCCCTCTTATCCCAAAAGGACGACCAATGGACCAGCAGGACATCCGCCGCGAGCTTGGCCTTCGCCCCATCATCAATGTATCCGGAACCATGACGTCGCTTGGCGCCTCGATCGTCGTTCCGGAAGCGGTCGCCGCCGTTGCGGGAATCCTTCCGCAATTCGTGGAGATCGATCATCTTCAGAAAAAAGCGAGCCAGGTGATCGCTCGTTTGTGTAACACCGAGGCCGGCTTTGTGACCGCTTCCTGTTCTGCCGCCATCACTCTGGCGGTTGCCGGCGCCATGACCGGGCCGGATCTTGCTGCCGTGGAGCGCCTCCCGGACACGACAGGTCTCAAGAATGAGGTGCTGATCCAAACCGGGCACATGGTGAGTTACGGTGCCCCGGTCGAGCAGGGAATTCGGCTTTCCGGCGCAAGAGTTGTCCCGGTAGGGCAGGCGACCTCGGCTCATGCCTATCAGCTCAAAGGGGCGATCACTGAAAGAACGGCAGCCGCCGTTTACGTCGTATCGCATCACACGGTTCAATACGGCCTGATCCCGCTCGATGAATTCGTCGCCATCTGTCACGCTCATGGGGTGCCGGTTATTGTCGACGCCGCATCGGAATATGATCTCACAGGGTTTCTGGCGACGGGCGCCGATATCGCACTTTATTCCTCCCATAAGTTCCTCGGCGGGCCGACAGGCGGCATCGTCGCGGGGAAAACCGAACTCGTTCGAGCCGCATATCTTCAGAATTCCGGCATCGGACGCGGCATGAAGATCGGCAAGGAAGGTATGGTCGGCACCATCGCGGCCTTGGAGGCCTGGGAAAAGCGGGATCACGCGGGGATTCGCGAGCGGGAAACCGGATATCTCAAGCTCTGGCAAGATACGCTCAATGGGCGCCCGGGCATAACGGCATTGATCGAACCGGACCCGACCCACAACCCGCTGGATCGTCTCAAGGTCTTTGTCGAGCCGCAGGAAGCGCATATCACCGCCTGGGATCTCGCCGATGCCCTTGCGTCCGGATCCATTCCGGTGATCGTCCGCGATCACGAGGTCGAGCATGGGTTTTTCTATATGGATCCCTGCAACCTTCACTCTGGTCAGGAAGCCATTGTGGCGCGGCGGCTTGTCGAAGAGCTGGAGAAGGCGCGGCAGTCGAATGAAGTGATCGCAACCTCTCTGGAGCGCCGCCGCAATCGTCGGGAGGAAGCCCTTAAGAAATGGCCCCACTGAAGCCCGGGACGCCTTCTCCCGCTGGATGACAGGTCGCCCGAGTTGCGCGTATAGAGAAGTGCCCAGCGCGCGAGCGATTGGGCACTTTTTTCTTAAGCCTAGCCCTCTCAGGACAACAGGCAGACGTAATGCGGAACGTGCGCGACAGGCTGGAAGAAATCTTGGAGCGGTTGGATCGGCGCGCGGACGAAGAGCGTGTTTATCTGAGACTTTATGCCGATGCGGCCCGCGCGGCGGCCGATGCTGCCGATGCCCGGCGGCGATGTGGGATTTCTCTCGGCCCTCTCGACGGAGCCCTCGTGTCCATCAAGGATCTCCTCAATGTTGCCGGTGAACCCACAACTGCGGGCTCTGTCGTGTTGAGCCGCCGCCCCGCTGCGACCGAGGATGCCGTCGTCGTGAGGCGTCTGCGCTGCGCGGGTGCTGTCATTCTCGGCAAGACCAATATGGTCGAGTTCGCATTTTCAGGGATCGGCCTCAATCCCCATTTCGGAACGCCGGGAAATGCGACCGACCCTGATCGCGTCCCAGGCGGCTCATCATCGGGCGCCGGGGTCGCAGTGGCGGAGGGAACCAGCGACATCTCCATCGGCAGCGACACGGGCGGATCCGTCAGAATCCCGGCAGCCTTCAACGGTGTCGTCGGGTTCAAGCCGACCGCTCGGCGCATTCCCCTGGAAGGGGCATTCCCGCTTTCTTATTCCCTGGACTCGTTGGGACCTCTCGCGCGAGACGTTGCCGGTTGCGCGGCAGCTGATGCCGTCATGGCCGGTGACGAGGTTTCGCCGCTGTCCGACATTCCGCTGTCAGGTGCCCGGGTCGGTATTCCCCGGGGACGTCTCTTTGCTGAAACGGAAGCGCTTGTCGGTGACGCTTTCGAGAACAGTCTTCGGACGCTCTCCGCCAGCGGCGCGCACGTTGCCGAGTGCGATATCGAAGACCTTCTGGAGGAAATGAGAGAGGCGACGTCCCTTGCGTCCATCGCGTCTGTTGAAGCCGCGGAGATTCATGCGGACTGGATCGATGACGAGGCGATTGACCCGCGCGTTCGGAAGTGGGTCGCCCTGAGGCGCAGCGTTCCCGCTCATTCCTACATTCGAATGATGCGAAAGCGCGCTGAGCTGGTGGAGAAGATGGATAAACGCCTGGCATCTTGGGATGTGCTGGCGCTGCCAACGACCGCCGTTACGGCACCGTTGATGGCGCCTCTGGTGGCCGATGAGAAACTCTACAACAAGACTGATACGCTTGTCCTTCGCAATACGACTCCTGCCAACCAGTTCGATTTGACGGCAATTTCATTGCCGCTCCCGGGTCGCCCGAGGCCTGTTGGTCTGATGCTTGTTGCCCGTCGCGGAGGCGACCGGCGACTCCTCAGCATCGCAAGCCGTGTCGAGAACGCCCTGTTGTGACGATGAACAGGGTATTCTCAGACACGGATTTTCTCGTCGATAGCGAAGACCTACCGAACTCTGACGCGGGCGCCGTGATAGACGGCGACAGGCCTTACTGACCTAATTGAGCCTACGGTTCGTACGGATGCATAGGGCCGAGCGACCCGGTAAACGGGCCTTGGCTGATAGACCGTGCGTACCCGATAGGCCCGATAAGGTCTGTAATAGCCCGGATAGTAGCTCACGGCCGGGGCGCTGTAGCCATATGCCGGGTACGTGTAGGCATAGGGATAAGAGCCATAGGCCGGATAGGAATATCCTGGAGCATAGTAAGCGTTGCCATATGGGTATGTGCTGGAAGGATACCCATAAGCCGGATAGGAATAGGCCGGAGTGGCCGCTGCGGTAACAAGACCGCCGAGAATGGCGCCACCGATCAGGCCGGCCGCCACGGCGCCACCATTGTTCCAACCTCGCCGGTAGTATCCAGGGTAGTATCCACCCCGCCAGCCGCCCCATCCACCGCGGTAAAAGCCACCATGATAGTAACCACCATTGAAGCGAGGTTGGGCTTGGGCCTCTTTAACAGTGGTAAAGGCAACCGCCAAGCATGCGGTGCCAGCAAGGAGAACCGACTTCATCATCGTTCGTCTCCAGAACACCTCAACGGAAGCAGCACTCCGTTTCCAATAGGTTTAACGCTGCTCTTGATATGTAACTTGATCGAGTTGAGTTCCCTTTTCTTGAAGCTTAGCTTCACAAAAAGTGTTTCATTCTAGTTGTTCTCTAATGAATACCAGCTGAAGATTTTTGCTGACTTGAATTTGGAGCTCATTGGGACAAGGGAGCATAAATCCGCATGCCTTACTGCTCTTGCTGCCTGTCGTCAGTGTTCAGGTAGCCATCCGTTTTCAGCCGTGCGTTTGAGAAGCGGGGTTCTCAGGACGCCGATCACACGTTCCGGGCAGTCAGGGCCGAAGGTTGAAAGTTTCTCGCGCCATCGTTCCGTCTGCAACATAGCTGCGCCGATTGCCACAGGCGTAACACCGCAACGCGCAAGAAGCTCGATCGCCGCGGCCATAGACGTGCCGCTGCTGATCACATCGTCGACGAGGAGAACACGTCGGTTCTGGATAAGGGGCAGCATTCTAGGGTCGACATAAAGGCTCTTCTTGTGCCCAGGACTCGTGATGGACACCAAGGGTACGGACAAGTCGTCACGATACCAGAACTTGCGGGATGTTCCGAGAGGGACATAGCGCGAATGCCCCAGGTACCTTGCTACACCTCGCGCAAGCGTGAGGCCGAGGGTTGGCAGCCCAACCACGACATCCGCCTCATGGATCGAAGCCTTCTCGGCAAGGGCCCGGCATAATGCATCTTCAACCTCGAAGCTGGCCTGATTGATGATCAGAGATGCAAGCGCATGTTGTCCATTGGCCAGCTCTCGGATCGGAAGCAGCAATTGCCGGCCGTTATCGAACTGCGCTGGAAAGAAGCCGTGGTGTCCTCCGGGAGGGTGTTGGTCGAATGTCCCTGGAGCGTGAGTCTCTTGCCAGAAGTCGTGAGGGCGCATGCAATTTCTCTACGGGCGCATCAGTGCTAAAACGTCTATAAAGACTCCATGATTCATTCGCCAGAGCCGACGTTTCTATCGGCTTGCGCCCAGTGAGCAGACATCCTGAACACGGATCCTAGAGGTTAACGCGCCATGTCACTCGTCGATCTGGACAGAGATGAACTTGAATTCCTCCGGAATCTGCGACGGGACCTCCATGCTCATCCCGAGTTGGGCTTCGAGGAGACGCGCACGAGCGAGATCGTTGCGTCGATTTTATCCGATGCCGGGCTCGAGGTGCATCGCGGCCTTGGTCAAACCGGAGTTGTAGGGACGTTACGGGTCGGAAATGGCCCCCGCGCCATCGGCTTGAGGGCGGATATGGATGCCCTTGCCATGCCCGAAACGGCGGAGCGTCCTTATCGATCACGTCATCCTGGGAAGATGCACGCATGCGGCCATGACGGGCACACCACGCTACTGCTCGGTGCTGCTCGGCATCTCGCAAGAACACAGCGATTCTCCGGAACCGTTCACTTTATCTTCCAACCGGCAGAGGAGGGACGTGGGGGCGCAAGAAAGATGGTGGAAGATGGCCTCTTCAGCCTGTTTCCCTGTGATGCCGTCTTCGGCCTCCATAACATGCCCGGTTTGGCGACGGACGAGATGGCCGTCGTTGCAGGACCTCAGCTCGCCTCGTCGGATAGTTGGTTCGTTAATTTCAAAGGAACCGGCACTCATGGGGCAAAGCCTCATCTCGGAAAGGATCCGATTACCGCGGCGGGCTATTTTCTCACGTCACTGCAGACGATCGTCGGCAGGGTTGTCGATCCCCTAGAGCCTGCCGTCGTCAGCGCCTGCTCCGTTCAGGCCGGAGATCCGAAGGCTCTGAACGTTATTCCTGATAGTGTTCATATCGGCGGAACCGCGCGTGCCTATTCGGCTTTCGTGCGCGCTCAGCTCGAGACGGAGATCGAGCGTCTTGCCCGAGGTGTCGCTCATATGTTCGGAATTGATGTGGAATACGAATTTCGCCGCCGCATCCCGCCCGTCGTGAACGATAGAACGATGACGGAGCGAGCCTTTCAGGCCGCGCAAGCCGTGTGCGGAGCAAAGGTGCTGAAGGACTTTCCTCCGTCCACGGCAGGCGATGATTTCGCGTTCTTTGCCGAGGCTGTTCCCGGCGCCTATGTCTGGCTTGGAAACGGATCGGCAATCGACGGAGCCTTGCACCACAATACGGCTTACGACTTCAACGACGATGCCATTCCGACAGGCGTCTCCTTTTGGGTTAGGCTCGTCGAGCAGGAACTGTCGTCATAGGCCATCAGGCCAGGACTTCGAGAACGGGTGATTCAAGAACGCTCTTATCCGCAACGTCCGCGATGCCCCGGTCTGTTTGATGAGGGCCTGCGTTGCAGGCAAGTGTCGCTCCAAAACAGGCCTTGAATACGAGATAGGGCGGTTGCCAGGGGGCGATGCGGTCCATCGCCGCGCGAAGCGCCTTGAAGCCATCGGCGACCTGCGCCATCTCGGCGTCCGATACCAAGCCGGCAATAGGAAGCTCGAGGACGGCATCGAGTTTGCCACCCGAGGCGACCGCCATGCCACCGCCAGCAGCGATGACCGCATTAGCCGCAAGGCACATGTCGCGAGGATTGCTGCCGAACACTGTCAGATTATGACTGTCATGGGACACGGTCGTGCAAAAGGCGCCTGTCCAGTTACCCCATCCTGTGAGAATGCCAACGCGCGGGACGCCGGGCATCCGACCATGCCGATGAACAACCGCAATGAAGGTCGAGTCGCTCGGGGCCATGACACGCCCCTCATGGACCTCCGCGATCGTCTCTCCCCAACGGGTAAAGCGGGGACGGTCGATCGTGGCAACTCTCACGCGTTTCCCCTCCGCCGGAATCGTGAAATCATTTTCCGTCAGAGCAGTCAGTTTCATCGTACGGCGAAGGCTGTCGCCTGGATGATCCGGCATGGTTTCTGTCATCACGCCGCCAGCAGCAACCTGCCGGCCGTTCGCCAGAACATGGCGCGCCTTGAAGTCTTTGAGATCCTCAAACACCACGAGATCCGCCCGGCGTCCGGGCGCCACGAGGCCGAGATCGTTCCGTCCCAGGCGGCGGGCTGCATTCAAGGTTGCAGCCTGCAACGCCCATTCCGCAGGAAGTCCGTAGCGCACGAGCCGCCGCACGACGTCGTCGAGACCGCCGCTGTCGTGCAGGTCATCGGGAAATACATCATCCGTGCAGAGCGTCACCGTCTGCGGCAGATGGCCGAGCTGGTTGAGAGCAGCCACGAATTCAGGCAGCAAATGGTCATGCGATCCCCGCAACTCGATCGTGAGGCCGGCTCGCAGCTTGGTCATCAGATCGTCCGCGGAAATCAGCTCATGGTCGGAGCTGATCCCGGCAGCGATGAAAGCGTTCAGATCCGTGCCGGAAAGGCCGCGGGCGTGCCCGCAGACCAACTTGCCGGAATCGAGTCCTGTCTGAACGATCCCCGTCATGCGCGGATCACGGTCGATCACGCCGCGCATGTTCATAACTTCCGCAACACCGCCGATTTCAGGCCAGGCCAGCATGGTCTCCAGCTCCGCCGGACCGAAATCCGCTCCGGCGGTTTCGAGGCCCGGTGCCGAGGGGACACAGGAAGGAGCAAGAGCGATCACCCGCAAAGGCAATGGGCCTGAGGCATCGATTGCCCATTGCACCCCCTCGAGGCCGCTGACGTTGCCGAACTCATGAGGATCCCACACGATGGTCGTCACACCGCGAGGCAGCACGGTTGCCGCATAGGTTCGCGGCGTCACCATCGAGCTTTCGATATGCATATGGGTGTCGATGAGGCCGGGCGAGATAAAGCAGCCTCCCGCGTCGAGCTCGGCGGCGGCGCGAAGCGAATCGTCGGGCTCGTGCACGCTTGCGATAAGCGGCCCAACGAGCCCCACATCCGCGAGGCGCTTCTCTCCCGTCACCATATCGACAAGCGTGCCGCCTTTGATCAGCAGGTCAAAGGGCACGTCCCCGCGGGCGGCCGCTACGGCGCGATCACGCAAGGACCGTTCATTGAGGTCATGGGGCTCTTGCCGGTGAGCTTTCATCGCGACGCCTCCTGCCGCAAGGCTTCAAGAATTAATGTTCGTGCTGCCTCGATGTCGATCTCGTCCGCCACATGAGCATTGAAAGCCGCATTGTAACGGATATCGACGATCGTCCGCCCTCGCGTGTGATACCCGCCGAGTTCGGCCTCGATGCGGGCTGGCCGGAAGCGAACGAGATCCGGTCTGGTGAAGGCGACCGCCGCGATAGGGTCGTAAAGGGCCATGGCCGGACGGCGGCGCTGAATCGCGATGTCGATGAAGCCTTCGAGCATATCGGCCAGCACCGGCGCGTTCCTGCCTTTTGCTTCGCGGATCGGGCCGACGGCGGAAGGGGCGACAAGCACCTTGCGGCAGATATCGAGATCGACCATCCGAAGCGGGAGGCCGCTCGCGAGAACGATCGCCAGGGCTTCCGGATCCGCATAGGCGTTAAACTCCGCTGATGGGGTATGGTTACCTGCGGTTACGCCGCCGCCCATCCAGACAATATCTTGAATCCGTGGCGACAGATCGGGACGGGCTAGCGCCAAGGCGGCAATATTGGTCAAGGGGCCGAGGGCCAGGATGCGCCGAGGAGCGCCATCTTCTGTTGAGCCTTCAAGCCAGCGGGACATCGCCAGAAACGCGTTGCTTTCCGGCAGCATCTCCGCAGGATCAAAGCTCCGTCCGACAGTCGGAATGCCGCTCGCGCCCAGAACATTCTGGGCCGTGTCGGACCCTCCAAGGACAGAGGTCGAACGCCCCGTATGAACAGGATGGGACCATCCGAGAGCCTTGGTGGCGCGCGCGGCGTTGTCCTTCACCGTTTCGAGCGGAGCGTTTCCAAACACCAAGGATATGCCGTCAATCGGCAGGCCCGACTGTTCGACGACCATGATCGCCAGAATGTCGTCAAAGCCCATGTCGGTGTCGATCCAAACTCCCATCATGGCCTCACGCAAACCGCGACAGGCGGGCGGCGCCTTCTATCGGCAGGTCGAACGGCACGGCTTCGCCTATATCATAGGAGGATCCGGTGGCATCGGCTTCAGCCTTGATGATCCCGAGAGGAGTGTCCAGGAGATATTCCCGTGTCCGGCCGGCAAAGGACGTACCCCGTACCGTTCCCTGGTATGGCCCCAGGCCCATTTGAACAGCAATGGGCCGCCAGGCAAGTCCCGCCGCTCCAACCGGAGCCGGACTGGATAAACCCACAAGGCCTCGGGGTGTCTTCAAGTGCCCGTTTTCCAAGGCGAAGACATTCTCGAAGCCCACGAAATCGGCCACGAAGGCCGAGGCCGGGGCGTTATAGATCTCCTCTGGGGTTCCGATCTGCTCGATATGCCCGTCCCACATCACGACGATCCGATCGGCAAGCGCCAAGGCCTCGCCCTGGTCGTGCGTCACGAAGATCATGGTGATCCCGCTTTCCTTTTGCACGCGCTGCAACTCGGCACGCATCTCCAAGCGGAGACGGGCGTCGAGGTTCGACAGCGGCTCATCCAGAAGCAGGACTTTCGGGTCCATCACCATGGAGCGCGCCAGGGCGACACGTTGCTGCTGCCCCCCCGAGAGTTCCGCCGGCTTGCGATCCGCGAAGCGGCTGAGGCCAACGGATTTAAGCCCGTCCTGCACACGCTTCTGCAGTTCACCGCCCGGGATTCTCTTCAACCGAAGCCCGAAGGCGACGTTCTCAAACACCGACAGGTGAGGAAATAGGGCATAGGATTGAAACACGAGGCCTACGGCACGCTTGTTGGCAGGCATCCGCGTAATGTCGGCGCCATCCAAGAGGATTTTTCCGGAGCGGGGCTTCAGGAGACCTGCGATCGAGCGCATCGTGGTCGTCTTGCCGCAACCCGACGGTCCCAGCAGAGCAACGAGCTCTCCCCGCCCGATGCTGAGGTCAAGGTCCTTGATGGCAGGCGTATCCCCATAGGCGAGGGTCAGCCGCTCGAGGCGAAGGAAGGATGCATCAGACATAGCGGGAGAACCCTAGGAAGCGTTCGGCAAGAAAGACGATGCCGATGGACATGAAAGCAAGGAGAGCGGACAAAGCCGCCACGGACGGGTCATAGGTCGTCTCGAGATAAGCGAGCATATCGATCGGAAGTGTGCGGATCCCGGGACCCGAGAGGAAAAGCGAAACCGGAACCTGATTGAAGCTCGTCACGAAGCCCAGAATGAAGGCGGCCAGAATGCCGCCCCGGATGTTCGGAAGCACAACCCGGATGAATGCTCCGAGGCGTGAGCATCCCAAGAGGACGGCAGCCTCCTCGATGTCGCTGCGGAGATTGGCCATGCTGGCGGACACGACGCGTACGGCATACGGCAGAACAAGGGCCGTATGAGCAAGGAAGAGGGCCAGGGTCAGGTTGAAACCGAAAGGGATGACCAGATAACGAAGAAGGGCCAAGCCGACGACGATGCCCGGGACGATGATGGGAGCCGATACGATCGTCCGGATCGCTTCTCCGAGCGGTAGCTTATACCTGGCGAGCGCATAGGAGACCGGAGTGCCGATCACGAGCGCCGCCAATGTGCCGAAGATCGCCAGCATCATCGACATGACGAAACTCGACCGGAAACTCTCGATTTCGAAAACCTTCAGCACCCACTTGAAGGAAAAGCCCTGGGGCGGAAAGGCCAGCGTCTCGCCGGCCGAGAGAGAGGCCGCAACGATGATGAAAAAGGGTCCGATCAGGAAGATCATGACCACGGCCAAGATCGTCGTCGATAGAATGCGGGAGGTCATCGCTTGGCCCTCGCTGTCGCCAGACGCTTCAGGAGAAGATTGGCGGAAAAGCTCATGATGATCAGGATCATTGCAATGACGCTGGCCGATGCGAAGTCGTTGGCGATCGTGACCCGCTGATAGAGCAGGGTCTCAAGCATCAGGACCTTGGAGCCACCGAGAATGGCCGGGGTGATGTAAGCGGTCAGGGAGCCCGTGAAGACCAGGGTGCCGCCGATCACCAACCCTTCCTTCGTGAGCGGAAGGATGACCTTCCAGAACACTTGAAGCCAATTTGCTCCCAGAACGCGAGCCGCTGCGATCGCGTCGCGTGGCATATTCTCCAAAGCGCTCACGAGTGAAATGATCATGAGGGGAAGGAAGAGTTGCAGGAGCCCGATAAAGATGGCCGTTTCAGAGAACAGGATCCGCAAGGGACCGTCGGTCAGCTCCAGGGCCTCCAGCGCTTGGTTGACGATCCCTGTGCGCCCGAGGATCACGATCCAGGCATAGGTGCGGGCAACCGGCGAGATCATCAATGGCAGGACGATCAGGCCGATCATGCGACCGCGGCCTTTTGCCGAAAGATTGACGATGCACAAAGCTGCCGCGTAGCCGATGATGGCCGCCGCGACCGTCACCAGGACGCCGAGTTTGAGCGTGCGGATGAAAACGGTCAGATTAAGCGGCGTCGTGAAGAAGGATACATAAGGGGCTAATGACCAGCCTCCGGCCGGCCGGATCCCTTCCGAGAGGAGGATCAGGACAGGCGCAATGAAAATGATCGCCGCGAAAAGCGTGGCCGGCAGGACGAGAGCCAGGGATTCGGCTCGGTTCTGAAACATGAGTGTTCAGTCCGTGAGAACGTGCGGAGATCCGCCGGGTGGGAGAACGATCCTTGCTGATTGCAAGGATCGCTCCGTCGAGATGAGAGTCCGCCTTACTGGCCGACCTTGGCGTTCCACTGCGAAATCCAGCTTTCGCGATTGTCGAGGATGGCATCCGCCGGTTGGAGATCGAGAGATTTCGCCGTCTCCTCGCCGTAAGTCAGGTTCTCCGCCACTTTCGGATCAAGCTTGACCTCCTTGTTGGCCGGGCTGTCGATGAGACGCTCCGCCAGCTTGGTCTGAATCTCGGTCGAGAGCCAGAAATCCATGAACTGGTAGGCGAGATCCTTGTTCTTGGCGCCTTTCACGAGAACCATGACGTTCATCCCCCCGGTCTGGCCTTCCTTCGGGGTTGCCCATTTGAGGGGCATGTTCATCTTGGCAAAGCCTTCCCAAGCGAAGCGGCCGATGGGGGCTGCCCAGATCTCTTCCTGCTGCATGAGCTGCGTCAGCTGGGAAGAGCGGACGTAGAACGTCACGAAGTCATCCTTGTGTTCGGCCACTTTCTCGATCGGCGCCTTCAGGTCCGGCGTATTCTGGCCCATGGCCTTGCCGATCATGTAGAGCGTCGGAGGGCCTTGGTTGGTGGTCACATTCGGAAATGCCACCCGCCCGGCGAGTTCTTTCGAGAAAAGATCATTCCATGAATTGATCGTGACCTTATCGGACCGATACACGATCGATGTGGCATAGAACGTATAGCCGACACTCAGGTGTCCGCCGATCGGATCCTTAGCAATGTCATAGAGCTTGTCATAGTTGGACAGGCGGGAAACGTCGATCGGCTCGATCAGGTTGGCCCGCGAGGCTGCGAGAGCATCCGGGGTCGCCACCACGGCCATGTCGATCACGGGTGCACTCTTGTTGGCTTCGAGCTTGGCCAGGCGCTCGACGCTGTTGCCCGTTTCCACGACAACCTTGCAGCCGCATTTTGCCTCGAAGGGGTCATAAAGAATGGTCTTGAAGGCGTCCTGGGCGAAACCATAAACCGAGATGACGAGCTTGCGCTCTTGAGCCTCTGCCGAGGCCGAACAAAGCAGGAGCGCGGTGCTTGCTGCGAGCAGAATCTTTCTCATGACTGATCTATTCCTTCCGGGCATGAATATCGGCGGACGGCGCTGGGCCGCTCGACTGACGGACGATAAGGTGCATTGGAACGCTTGATGTCTGCGCCTTTGCGGGACTATGCGCGAACAAGCTGCCGTTCTCGGTTTCGCGAGGATTGCTCGCGGATGCTTCGATATCTCGCAAAAGGCTCTCAACCGCGATTTCCGCGATCTTCGGCATGTCCATACGCATGGTCGTCAAGGATGGGGTGACGACCGAGGACCACATCATATCGTCAAAACCCGTGACGCTCGCGTCCTCCGGGACACGGATCCCGGCTCTCTGGAGTTCCATCAGGACACGCAGGGCGTGAAGATCCGACACGGTGCAAAATGCCGTGAACCCCCGGCGCACCAAATCGGCGACACCAAGATCGCAGCCTTGCCCGGCATCGTGTTCGATTTCGTCAATCCAGAGCGTATCGGTAACGGCCGATCGGGGCAGCGACGAGCGAATACCGCCGATTCGATCATTCTGAACATTGGAATTCGGGCTGCCGCCGATCACCGCAAACCGGCGGTGGCCTTGGGTAAGCAGGTATTGCGCAATCTGCTGGCCGCCATTCCAGTGATCGGCCGCCACGGTATTTCCTGGCGTCGAGGGACTGTCGATGACGGCAACTGGCCTGCCAATGTCACCGATCCTCGTCCCACGGCGTGGAACGATGATCAGCCCATCCGCACCCCGTTCCAACAAGCGGTTCACCGCATCGGTCTGTGCGGCAATGTCGCCGCGGGAATCTCCGATCAGAACTCCGTAGCCGGATTTCGCCGCTGCATACTCGATGGCCTGCGCCAGCTGCGGGAAGAGGGGATGCGCGATATTGGCCAGCACGAGGCCCAAGACGCCGCTCCGCCCCGTGCGCAGGGCCTTCCCGGTCATGCTTGGGATATACCCGACTTCGGAGGCTGTTTTCCTGATCTTCTCGATGAGATCCGCCGACACGCGCCCCTTGCCCGAAAGAGCATTTGAAACGGTCGCGACGGAAACGCCGAGCGAGGCGGCAATATCGCTTAGATTCGGGCGGGGCCGGAGAATGGACACATTCGGGCGCTGAGCTGATTAACCGTTTAATCACTACTACGCGAAACGATAGCAATGTCGAATCCTATTTTTCGCTCATCCTGCGATCAATGGACCTTGTGTCATGTAGCAACGTTTCTGTTCGGGCCCGACGGCAACGTCTAAATCTCTTCGCGCCAGGGCATGCCACCTTGCGCCCCGAGAGCCATGCAGGTTCGTGAAGCGGCAAGGCATGCGCGCTCCATGGCCGCTTTGATCGGCAATCGCTCCGCGATCCCTGCGGCCAGCACGCCGACGAAGGTGTCGCCGGCCCCCGTCGTGTCGAGAGGCTCGATTCGAGGAGCATCCGCATGAATGCGCTCACCGTCCTGAAGGAATGCCGTGGCACCCGAGGCTCCCGCCGTCACCACACAGGTCAGCCGGAAAGTCCGCGCCAGAAAGGATGCCGCATCCTCGTGACCGTACGTTCCCGTTTTGCCCGCGCCCCCCGACACGACGAGCGCCTCGTGCTCGTTGACGATCAAAACATCCGTGACGGACATGATCTCATCAATCCGTCGCGCCTGATCGTCCGTAGGAGCCGGTGCGAGATTCCAGACGATTTGCGCCCCAAGGCTCTTCGCCCATCTGGCGGCAATCAGGTTTTGCTCGAGCGACACCTCCATTTGGAGCACGAGGACGACTGGCGAGACGGCGTGCTCCGTCAGCTCCGCCGCATGCAGCGCCATGTTGGTGCCGCTGGCGACGGTAATGGCATTCTCGCCCTTGCGATCCACGGTGATAAAGGCGCAGCCTGTGGGTTCTGGAAGGACAGCAACGAGATGCGTCGCAACGCCATTGCGAGCCAGATTGTCGAGGCATGATTGGCCGAAAGGATCGTTCCCTACCGCTCCCGCCATCAGAACATCAATTGTCGTCCCTTTCGCGACGCGAGCGGCGGCGACAGCCTGATTGGCACCCTTGCCCCCGAAAAAGCTCTCGGCTTTCGGTGAGAGAACGGTTTCGCCGGGTCGCGCAATCGTTTCGACGCGTGCGACCAGATCCATGTTGATGGAGCCGAAAACCAGGATCGTCGTATCCGCTGTCATGGGCTGAACCCCCGCCGCTCGAGATAAGGACTTGCGACGGTTCTGGCTCAGAACCGTTCACCCGTCAAAGGTCACTCAAACCGGGATGCAGTGTCCGAGCCGGCGAAAAATCTCCAAGGGATTCATGGCGGTTCAGCTGCTGCACCGCTCGATCAGGACATGGCCCGTATCGATTATCGCAGGAAGAGGAGGTGCCGCGGCCCGGATTCGGCTCAGGATGAGACGCGCGGCCTCCTTGCCGATCAGATCTCCGGACGGACGGATGGTTGTCAGCGACGGTATGCATGAGGCACTGAAATCGAGATCGCCGAAGCCCACCACCGATATGGCATCGGGAATCGCGACCCCCAGGCGCTGACACTCAAACAGAATGCCGAGGGCGATCCAATCGTTCGAGCAGGCAATTCCATCGAGCTGGGGGTTTTGCTGGAGCGACCGATTGAGAAGAATGGCCCCGGCCTCGACGGTTGCCGCTCCCGGATGGTTGATGACCGACCAGGAGGCCGCCTGCCCCTTCCGGCAGGCTTCTTCAAAGCCTTCTGCTCTCTGCGCGGCTCGGTGGTCTTCCTGCATCCTGGCGCCCAGAAAAGCCAAATTCCGGCGGCGCTTCGAGAGAAGGTGTTCGGCCGCCGAGGCACCGACCCGTGGGTGGAGAAACCCGACAGCCATATCCAGAGGATCGCCTCCAAGCTCCCACATCTCGAGCACCGGAATGCCACCGGCTTTCAGGAGCTTTCGGGTATCTCGGCTGTGACTGAGGCCCGTCAGGACGATCGCGGCGGGGGCCCAGGAGAGGGCGGTGCGAACCAGGGCCTCCTCCTGCTCTTTGTCGTATTCCGTATGTCCGAGAAGGACCTGAAGTCCTTCCGAAGTCAGTTCTGCCTGAAGAGCCGATACGGTCTCGGCAAAAAAGGCATTGCGAATGGATGGGACGATAATGCTCACGACGCGGGACGACGCCGCCGCCAAGCCGCCCGCGACGAGATTGGGCACATAGCCGAGGTGGTCAATGGCGCGGGCAATTTCACGGCCGGCGGCCGGGGACACCGCATCGGGCTTGCGAAGGTAGAGGGAAACGGTCGACGGCGAGACCTTGGCGAGCTTGGCCACGTCCGCCATCGTGATCCGCTGCATCTTGCGCCTTTTGCGCGGAACGCGGTCCTTTCCAAGGTCGTCTGTATCCACCAACACCCTCTTTTCGTAGCGCTGTGAAGAGATATGAATAAGATCATGGAATGAATTCATCATAATATCAATGCTTTAAACCACTCATACTAACCATAATGGGCGATTTGATCCCCCTTGTCGTCATTTCATCGTAGCGCTAAGATGCTCGAAATGAATGAGCCGGCCAACGAACGGGCCTGGCTCATCGCCGCTTTTTTCAAAGCGGAGCGATGTTGAGGGAGTGAACATGTCGTCGGTCAGCTTTCGTCGGCTTGAGAAGGCTTATGGTCCCTTGCGAATCGTGAAAGGGATCGACCTGGAAATCGCCGACAAGGAGTTCGTCGTCCTTGTGGGCCCCTCCGGCTGCGGTAAGTCCACAACCCTGCGCATGCTGGCCGGACTGGAATCGATCAGCGGCGGCGAGATCCGTATTGGCGAGCGCGTCGTGAACAAGCTCCCGCCGCGGGAGCGCGACATCGCCATGGTGTTCCAGGATTACGCCCTTTATCCGCACAAGACCGTGTACGACAACATGGCTTTCAGTCTGAAAGTTCGCGGAGTGCCTGCTTCCGACATCAGAACGCGGATCACGCAGGCTGCGGACATGCTGGGAATTGGACAGCTTCTCGACCGTAAGCCGTCCCAGCTTTCCGGGGGGCAGCGTCAGCGCGTGGCCATGGGGCGCGCGATCGTCCGCCGCCCTCAGGTCTTCCTGTTCGACGAGCCCTTGTCGAATCTCGACGCCAAGCTGCGTGGACAGGTTCGAACCGAGATCAAGCGTCTCCATCAGGCGGTCGGCACCACCATCATTTACGTGACGCATGATCAGGTGGAGGCCATGACCCTCGCCGACAGGATCGTCATTCTCAAAGGCGGCGAGATCGAGCAGGTCGGAACGCCCGACGAGGTCTACAACAAGCCCGCGAGCGTCTTCGTCGGAGGCTTTATCGGATCTCCTGCCATGAACTTCGCGAAAGCGCAGCTTCAAGGCGGCAGGCTGAAATTTGAGGGCGGAGCAGATATTCCGCTCAATCCGGGAGTTGACGTCAAATCCGTTGCGCTTGACGGGCGGGATGTCGTGGTCGGCATCCGTCCGGAGCATTTCAGCGCGGCCGGGCAGGGCGCGACCTTGTCGGGGCGTGTCCAGGTCGTTGAGCCCTTGGGCTCCGATACGTTGATCCACTTTGCCGTGGGATCTTCAACTCTCACGGCTCGCGTGGTGCCCGAAATGAGGCCCAGCCCCGGCGAAATCCTGGAAATCGGCGTCGATCCATCCCGCGTGCATATCTTTGATGCAGGAACGGAGCGTGCTCTGCACTGAGGCCACGACGAAACGACGAGATGCCGGCCAAGGACCGGCATTCAATGGTTCCCCTATGGAGGAAATGATGAAGCTGAATCGATCCCTGACTCTTCTGCTCGCGGGGGCGGCCATGACGCTGACGGCATCCGCAGCGTCCGCGCAGACCAACCTGCGTGTGTTCGTCTCCAGCCAGCATCGGCCGGACGTATGGCGCAAGGCCTTCGATATGTACGAGGCCAAGAACCCGAGCGTGAAGGTCACAATCGAGACCGGCGGCAACACTTCCGAAGCGCAGGCGCAGTATCTGAATACAATCATGACCGCGAAGGACGCGTCCCTCGACGTGATGATCCTCGATGTCATCCGGCCGGCACAGTATGCTGCGGCAGGGTGGACGGTGGCTTTCAACGATGTGATCGGCAAGGATGCCGACACTTATATGAAGCGCTACCTTCCGGCCTATGCCGAGGCGAACACCGTGGACGGCAAGATCGTCGCCCTGCCGGCTTTCGCGGATGCGATGTTTCTTTATTATCGCAAGGATCTTCTCGAAAAATACGGCATCGAGGCTCCCAAGACATGGGATGAGCTGACCGCCGCGGCCAAGAAGGTCATGGAAGGCGAGAAGGATCCGAACCTTCAGGGACTTTCCTTCCAGGGCAAGGCCATCGAAGGCGCGGTGTGCACCTTCCTGTTGCCTTACTGGAGCATGGGCAAGCAGTTGGTATCCAACGGCAAGCTGAATTTCGACCGTGAAGCCGCGGTGAAGTCCCTTGCCATGTGGAAGGGCTTCGTCGACCAGGGTGTCGCGAAGAAGAATATTTCCGAAGTCGCGACGGACGATACGCGAAAGGAATTCCAGGCCGGCAATGTGCTGTTCGCTGTGAACTGGTCTTATGCTTGGGGTCAGTTCCAAGGTGCGGATTCCGCCGTAAAGGACAAGGTGGGCGTCGTTAAACTGCCGGCGGTCAAGGGCGGCGAGCCGGCTTCCTGCCTCGGCGGTTGGGAATGGGGCGTGTCCGCCTACTCGAACAACAAGACGGAAGCTCAGAAGTTCGTCCAGTTCGCTTCGAGCCCGGAAGTCTCGGAATTCATGGCGATCAATGCAGCTCTGCTGCCGCAGTTCGGCGAAGTCTATACCGATGCCGACGTCACCAAGGCCGTCCCGTGGTTCGCAAGCGCTCGCCCCGTCGTCGAAACCGCGAAAACCCGCCCGGTGACCCCCCGGTATAACGAAGTGAGCGATATCATCCGCACGACCGTAAATGCGGTTCTCGCCGGCACCTCGACGCCGGAGCAGGGCGCCGAGCAGATGGAAGGCCGCCTGCGCCGCGTTCTCCGCTAAAAATCTCAATCGTCATGGACGGCGTCTCCCGCCGTCCATGATTCACGAAAGATGGGGTTGCGACCATGGCTGTTGCCAGCAACACAAGCCCGATGATCAGAAAAAGCGAGAGCGCCTCCCAATGGTGGACGCGCTGGCTCGATCCCAGCGAGCGCACGCTGGCGGTTCTGCTTCTGCTGCCTGCGGCGCTGTTGCTGTCGCTGATCATCGTCTATCCTGTTGTCCGGCTTGTGTGGACGAGCTTCCAGAACCTTTCCCTCACCTCCGGTGTGCCGGCAAAATTTTCGGGTCTGGAGAATTATGCCCTCATGCTCGAGGATCCCATCTTCTGGGAAGCGACCTGGAACACGGTGCTGATCACATTGATCACCGTACCGGGGGCCCTCGTTTTCGGCCTGGCCCTCGCGCTGATGGCAAACCTTCCCTTCAAGAGAAAGTGGCCGGTCCGCCTGTCGCTCCTGATCCCGTGGGCGCTGCCGCTTTCCTTTGCCGGTCTGATCTTTGCGTGGTTCTTTCACTCCGAATACGGGGTCGTGAACGATATCCTGCGCCGGGTCGGTATCTCGGGAATCATCTGGTTCAACTCAGCCGGCTGGGCGTTCGCGGCAATCTGCCTCACGATCATCTGGAAGACCTCGTCCTTCATGGCTCTGATCATCCTGGCCGGTCTTCAGACAATCCCGCGCTCGCTTTACGAAGCAGCCGACGTGGACGGGGCCGGGCGTCTTCGCCAGTTCTTCGAGATCACCTTGCCGCTTCTGAAGCCGGCCATCGTCGTTGCGCTCATCTTCCGGACGATCACGGCGCTCCAGACCTTCGATATTCCTTTCACGATGACCCGTGGCGGGCCTGGCACATCGACTTCGACTTTGGCCATGTATATCCACCAGAACACGGTCGACTTCCTCGATCTGGGCTATGGCTCCGCGCTGGCCGTCGTGATGTTCGCGATTTCCATGTGCGTCACGACCGTTTACCTGCGCATGATCCGCACGAAGGGGTGACCAATGGCCTCCACCATGTCTGAACGCCCCCCCTTTCTCACAGGCACGCCGCTGCGGGTCCTGGTTGGTCTCGTGCTGGTCGTGAACGGGATGTTTCCGGCTCTCTGGATCCTCTTCACCTCCCTGAAGGCCGAAAACGAGCTGATGCTGAAGCCGATAACCTGGCTGCCGCATGCGCCGACCCTGGCGAACTATCTGCGCGCATTTACGGATCAGCCTCTTCTTCTGTTCTTGTTCAACAGTTTCATGGTGGCGATCCTTTCAACCGCCCTGACCCTCTTCATATCGGTGCTCGCAGCTTATGCCCTTGCCCGCCTCCACATCCGCGGACGGGATCTGATCCTCTCTGCGATCATCGCCGTTTCGACCTTTCCCCTCGTCACGCTGCTGGTTCCCTTGTTCGAGATCATGCGCACGCTTGGGCTTCTGAACACCTGGACTTCGCTGGTTCTGCCTTACACGGTGCTCAGCCTGCCGGTTTGCACTCTGATCCTGGTATCGTTTTTCGAGGGAATTCCACGGGACCTTGAGAACTCCGCCATGATTGACGGCTGCACTCGCCTCGGTGCGCTCTTCAAGATCGTGGTTCCGCTCTCGGCTCCTGGCGTGTTCACGGCGGGAATTCTGGCCTTCGTCAATTCCTGGGACGAATTCCTCCTCGCCTTATCGTTCAACTCCAACCCGCAGTTGCGCACGTTGCCGGTCGGGATCACCCTCTACCAGGGCGAGTTCGCTTTCCCGTGGCCGGTTATCTCGGCAGCGCTCGTGGTCGGCATCGTCCCGGTCGCTGTGCTGATCGTGATCTTCCAGGAGCGGGTCGTCTCCGGATTGACGTCCGGCGGCATCAAGGGCTGAAGGAGAAACGACAATGACCCGCAGGACAATCGGGGAGCTGCGCAGCCAGCGCTGGTACGCGTCCGACGACATGCGTGGCTTTGCCCACCGCCAGCGGACCCAGCAGATGGGGATGCGACGCGAGGAGTTCCTGAAAAAACCCGTCGTCGCCATCATCAACACCTGGAGCGACCTGAGCCCGTGTCATTCGCACCTCCGGGACCGCGCCGAGGCCGTCAAGCGTGGCGTATGGCAGGCCGGGGGCTATCCGGTGGAGCTTCCAGCCCTGTCGGTCGGCGAGGTGATGGTGAAGCCGACGACGATGCTCTACCGCAACTTCCTTGCGATGGAGACGGAGGAGCTCCTTCGGTCCCATCCCATCGACGGGGTGGTTCTGCTCGGTGGCTGCGACAAGTCTACGCCGGGTCTCCTGATGGGCGCCATCAGCATGGACCTTCCGGCCATCTACTGCCCCGCAGGGCCGATGTCGAACGGCCAATGGCGAGGCCAGAAGACAGGCGCCGGGACCCATACCAAGAAATATTGGGACGAGCTGCGCGCCGGGAATATCACGCAAGCCGACTGGGTAGACCTCGAAAGCCGAATGACCCGCTCCATCGGCACCTGCAATACGATGGGCACCGCCTCCACGATGACCTCGATCGTCGATGCGATGGGACTCACCTTGCCGGGAGCGTCCTCCATCCCCGCAGCCGATAGCGGCCACCCGCGCATGGCGTCCGCCTGCGGGGAGCGGATCGTCGAGATGATCTGGGATGATCTGACACTGTCGAAAGTTCTGGACAGGCGAAGCTTCCAGAACGGACTGGTGGCCTACATGGCGCTTGGCGGCTCCACCAATGCGGCGGTCCATCTTATTGCCATGGCCCGGCGAGCCGGGGTTTATCTCACCCTCGACGAAATGTCGGACATGGCCGGAAAAGTGCCGGTCTGCGCCAACCTCTTTCCATCGGGCGAGTACTTGATGGAGGACTTCTATTTCGCAGGCGGCCTGCCGGCCCTTCTCAAGAAACTTGAGGCTTACCTGGCACTCGATGCGGCGACCGTGAGCGGTCGCACGCTAGGCGAGAGCCTTGTCGATGCGCCCTGCTGGAACGACGATGTGATCCGCGGCCCGGATAATCCGGTCGTGCCCCTGTCGCGAGGAAAGACGCTGGCGGTTCTCCGGGGCAATCTCGCGCCGAACGGCGCCGTGATGAAGTCATCGGCGGCCAATCCGAAATTTCTCAAGCATGTCGGCCCTGCAATCGTTTTCGACAGCCCGGCGGAGATGAACCGGCAGATCGACGATCCGTCCCTGGATATTACCGAAGACAGTGTCATCGTCCTGCGCAATGCAGGCCCGGTGGGAGCACCGGGCATGCCTGAGTGGGGCAATCTGCCAATTCCCAAGAAGCTGCTGAAGCAAGGCGTGCGCGACATGGTCCGCATCTGCGACGGGCGCATGAGCGGGACCCATTACGGCACCTGCATCCTGCATGTGGCCCCGGAAGCCGCCGTGGGAGGGCCTCTGGGCCTGCTCAAGACCGGTGATCTCGTGGAACTCGATGTCGAAGCAGGCCGGCTCGACATGCGCGTCGACGCCGACGAGCTCGAGCGCCGCCGTGCCGCCTGGAAGCCGACGGCCCCGGTTTACGGCCGCTCTTTCGCCGCACTTTATCAGCGCCATGTCTCCCAGGCCGATCAAGGATGCGACTTCGATTTTCTGAGCACCCCTGGCCCTGTGGTGGAACCAGCAATCTTCTGAGGACGACATGATCGACATTGAAAATCGCTTCAAGCGCTGGCTGAAAGGCGCAGGTCCGCGTCCACCCTATGGGACATGGCTGATGGCGGCAGCGCCCGCGACTGCGGAGGCTCTCGGCTATACGGGCTTTGATTTTCTGGTCGTCGATATGGAGCACGTTCCTATCGAGGTCTCGGATCTCGCGCAGATTCTGCGGGCCATTGGCTGCACGCCTGCCGACGCGGTGGTGCGTCTCGCCTGGAATGATCAGGTTCTCGTCAAGCGCGTGCTCGATGCGGGTGCGCAAACGATCATGGTGCCGTTCGTGCAGAATGTCGACGAAGCGAGACAAGCCGTTTCTTTCGCCAAGTACCCTCCGACCGGAGTACGCGGCGTAGCGGCCGTTCATCGCGCCTCACGTTTCGGGCGGGCCACGGATTACCTGAAGCGGGCAAACGACGAAGTCGCCGTCATTGTCCAGCTCGAAACCCCGGAGGCTATCGAGCGGCTGCCGGAAATCGCATCTGTTGAAGGAGTTGACGCGCTCTTCGTCGGCCCTGGTGATCTGTCCGCTGCCATGGGACATATCGGCAACATTGCTCACCCTGAGGTCCAGGCGCTGATCGAAAAGGCGGCTCAAGACGCTCATGCGGCCGGTAAGCCTGTGGGTATCGTGGGGCCCAACCCCGACATGGTGCGCCGCTTCGTCGGCTATGGCTATGACTTTGCGGCCGTCGCGTCGGACATCGCCATGATGACCGGACGTGCGTCCGAATGGCTTGGCGCTTTGCGGGAAGAACCGGTACAAACCACGGCTCCTGCGGCAGCGTATTGACGTTGGCGACAGGCTGTTCGCAAACGGTGAAATTCAGCAAGGCCATAGCATGAGCATGATTGTTGCCCTCGATCTCCGAGCCGAGCTTGGAGAATGTCCCATCTGGTCGGTGCATGAACAGGCTTTGTTCTTCGTCGATATCAGAGGCCGGGCACTTCACCGTTTCGATCCGGCAACCGGTGATCATCGCTCGATAGCGATGCCCGAGGAAATCGGGTGCATGGGATTCGTGAAAGGCGGGGGCTTTGTCGCGGGCCTCCGCTCCGGTCTATGGCTGCTCGACGCCGAGGGGCGCGTCTCGAGAAAACTGGCAGACAATCCGGAAGACCAGCGCACGAGCCGATTCAACGATGGGCGGGTTGACCCTGCCGGACGTTTCCTGGCCGGAACCGTCGATGAGCCCAAACAAGGCGGCAAGGCGCATCTTTATCGGTATGACAGCCGTGGTCTTTCGGCGATCGCGGGCGGTTTGCTGACCTCAAACGGGGTCGCTTTTTCACCGGACGGGCGGTTCCTGTATCATTCCGACACTCCCACCTTCACCGTAAGGCGCTATGCCTATGATCCCGCAACGGGCCACGCTCATGATCCGCAAGTGTTCGTTCGCTTGAATCCGACCGATCATGACAAGGGCCGGCCGGATGGAGCGGCGGTGGATGCGCAGGGGTGTTACTGGACGGCTCTCTTCGAAGGCGGGCGTATCCAGCGTTATGCGCCCGACGGACGCCTTCTCGCCGAATATCCGGTCCCGGCCCGATGCCCGACGATGGTGGCGTTCGGAGGGCCGGACCTGAAGACGCTCTTCGTGACATCGGCCCGGGCGGGGCGATCCGACGAAGAGCTGGCGGCACTGCCTCATTCAGGAAGTCTCTTCACCATGGAGGTGGAGGTGCCGGGCCTTCCCGAGTCCTTCTTTGATCCCAGCGTCTGACATTCGAGGTCCCGATGCCGTTCGACTACCAAACAGTCCAGTACCGCTCCTTGTCGGATCGGTCCGTGGTCATTTCCGGCGGCGCATCCGGCATCGGCGAGGAAATGGTCCGTGCTTTCGCCGCACAGGGATCGCGCGTGTCCTTCTTCGATATCGATGCCGAACGGGGTAAGGTTCTGGCCGCGGAAACCGGCGCATCCTTCTATGTCTGCGACGTCACCGATATTCCGCTCCTGCGCGGCACGCTCGAGCGGATCGAGGACGAACACGGTGGCATTGATGTCCTGGTCAACAATGCCGGTAAGGATGATCGGCACGCGATGGCTGAGGTGGAGCCGGAATACTGGCGGCGGGCGTTGGCGCTGAATCTCGATCATCAGTTTTTCGCCACGCAAGCCGTCACCCGAACTATGGCCGCGAACGGCCGCGGGTCGGTCATCATGCTGGGTTCCATTTCGTGGATGCGGGGGCGGCCCGGAATGGTGGGCTATACAACCGCCAAGGCTGCGATCAACGGCATGACCCGGACCCTTGCGCGCGAACTCGGACCATCCGGAATTCGGGTGAACTGCATCGTGCCCGGTGCCATTCTCACCGAGCGCCAGGAAAAGCTCTGGTTGACGCCCGAGTTCAATCAGCAGTTCTTGGATCTGCAGGCCCTGAAATTCCGCCTCGATGCCAGCCATGTGGCAAAGCTGGCCCTTTTCCTGGGATCGGACGAGAGCGCGGGCTGCACCGGCGCCAATTTCATCGTCGATGCCGGTCTGACCCAGAACTGAGATATCGTCATGATCGCATTGCATAGTGATGGTTTCGATCTTGTCGTTGGCGATAAGGTCATCATCCGGCATCGCTCGGAGGATCCATGCCTCTTCGTCGGGCGCGGCGATGCCAGAATGGACATGTACCGGGGCAATTTCGACATCGAAGATTATGTGGTCGAGCGCGTGGCCTTACGGCATGTTCAGGTCACGGAAATGGACGAGACGCGGAGCCTTGCCTTCGCGCCCGAGCCTGGGCAGCCGGCGCGGATCGTCATCACGATCTCAGGCAAGGGCGAGGATCTCGTCGCATCCTTCAAGAGCGCGGATCCCGGCATCAATCGCATCTGGTTGCGGATCGCAGCCGGTCCGGACGAACACATGTGGGGCGGCGGCGAGCAGATGTCGTATTTCGACATGCGCGGCCGCCGGTTTCCCTTGTGGACCTCGGAACCAGGGGTCGGGCGCGACAAAAACTCGGAGATCACCTTCAAGGCCGACGCGACCGGGAAGGCCGGGGGCGATTATTGGAACACCAACTATCCGCAACCGACCTATCTGTCGTCCCGGCGCTATGCTCTCCATGTGGAAACGACGGCCTATTCCGCCTTCGACTTCCGGCACCAGGATTTCCATGAGATCGAAATCTGGGCGGTGCCGGATCGGATCGAGTTGACGGCACGCTCGACTTTCATGGCTCTCGTGGAGGCGATGGCCGAACGCTTCGGCCGCCAGCCGCCCTTGCCAGAATGGGTCTATGGGGGCGCGATCATCGGCTTGAAGGACGGCGCACGCTCGTTCGATCGCCTGGAGACGATCCTTCAGGCCGGCGCGAAGGTGTCGGGTCTCTGGTGCGAGGACTGGGTCGGACTGCGCCATACATCGTTTGGGGCACGCCTGTTCTGGGACTGGCAAGCCAACGAGGACCGCTATCCGAGCCTGCGCCAGCGAATTGCCGAGTATGAGGATCGCGGTATCCGGTTTCTCGGGTATGTGAATCCTTATCTGGCCGTCGACGGACCGCTCTTCCCCGAAGCGGATGCCGCCGGGTACTTCGCCAAGGATGCGAGCGGCGGCACGGCCCTCGTGGATTTCGGCGAGTTCGATTGCGGCGTGGTCGACTTTACGAATCCTGACGCGGCGGCATGGTTCGCCGAACGGGTCATCGGGCGCAACATGATCGATTATGGTCTTTCAGGCTGGATGGCCGATTTCGGCGAGTATCTCCCCATCGACGTGCACCTTGCGAACGGCGTCGACGCCACGCTCATGCACAATGCCTGGCCGACCCTTTGGGCGGAGGTCAATGCGCGGGCCGTGGCGAGTCGAAACAAGACAGGAGAGATCCTGTTCTTCATGCGCGCCGGATATACGGGCGTCCAGAAGCACTGTCCGCTCCTGTGGGCGGGCGATCAATCGGTTGATTTCACGCGGCATGATGGCCTCGTGACGGTTATCTCCGGCGCTCTCTCGTCAGGCCTTCTCGGCAACGCCTATCATCACTCCGATATCGGCGGATACACCAGTCTTTTCGGCAACGTGCGCACCGCCGAGCTCATCATGCGCTGGGCGGAGATGGCCGCTTTTACGCCGGTCATGCGGACGCATGAAGGCAACCGCCCACGGGACAATCTTCAGATCGACCAGGATCCCGAAGTGCTGGCCCATTTCGCCAGGATGACGCGGATCTACGTTCACCTCGTGCCCTATCTCAAGTCTCTCGTGTCGGAGGCGAGCGAGCGCGGTCTCCCGGCGCAGCGCCCCCTGTTTCTCCACTTCGAGGACGACTTGCGCACCTATGCCCTTCAGGAGTCCTATCTTTACGGCGCCGACCTGCTCGTGGCGCCGGTCTGGCAGGCCGGACTATCCTCGTGGACGACCTATCTGCCGAAAGGCGCCGAGTGGGTCCACGTGTGGTCGGGTCAATCCTTTCCCGGGGGGGCGGAGGCAACCGTTGCGGCCCCATTTGGAGAACCGCCCGTCTTTTATCGGTCCGGCTCGCCGTTCGCCGCTCTCTTTGCGGACCTGAGGAGCCTTTAGGGCATGTCTTTCTCGGCACTCATCGGTTTTCTGATGCTGACGGGTGCAGCAGCCTATGCCCAAACGCTGACAGGTTTCGCGTTCGGCTTGATCACCATGGGCGGGATCGGCCTGACGGGCCTGCTCTCCCTGCCGGACGCGGCCATGATCGTGAGCGTCCTGACGCTCGTCAACGCCACGCAGATGCTCATCAAGGGATGGCGCGAGGTTGCTTGGCGCGAGTTCAGGCTGGTCATGCTTTCGAGCATTCCTTTCCTGTTCGTCGGCTATGCGCTGCTGGAATGGCTCGCAGGCACGAGGGCAGACTGGCTTCGATTGATCCTTGGCGTCGTGATCATTATCTCCAGCCTTCAACTTGCCAGAAAGCCGGAGCCTTTGCCCCAGCGTTCCGGCAACGCCTCTTTCTTGTTCTTCGGCGGCATCGCCGGATTGATGGGAGGGTTGTTTTCGACGGCCGGTCCGCCCCTGGTCTATCATTTCTACCGTCAGCCGATGCCTCTGCTGAAGATCCGCGAGACTCTTGTGACGGTATTCGCCCTGAATGCCGTGTTCCGGATTGGCCTTGTGGGGCTTTCGGGAGGTTTGCCGACCGGCTCGGCCTGGTCCGGACTTCTGGCCATTCCCGTGGTCATGGGGGCCACCCATGCGGCACGCAACTGGCCGCCGCCGCTCTCACCCACTAGGATGCGGCAGATCGTTTTCGTTCTTCTGTTTCTCTCCGGCGTGTCGCTCGGCGCGCCTGCCGTCCTCCATCTGATCGGAGCTTCCCGATGACTGCTCACCATAAGCCTGCCGCCCGCCGTGTCCTGGATCTCAAGGACCCTGCGCTTCTGACAGATCGCGCCTATGTGGCGGGAGAATGGGTCGCCGCCTCGAACGGAAAATCGATTCCGGTAACCGATCCGTTCGATGGCGCTGTGATTGGCGACGTTCCGGATCTCGGACCGGACGCGGTGCGTGCGGCGATCGATAAGGCTCATGCCGTTCAGAAGGAATGGGCGGCGCGCCCTGCGAAAGAACGCGCCTCCGTGCTCAAGCGCTGGTACGAGCTCATCGTCGCCAACGCAGACGATCTCGCACTGATCCTGACCTCGGAGCAGGGCAAGCCGCTCTCCGAGGCGAAAGGCGAAATCCTGTCGAACGCAGCCTACCTGGAATGGTTTGCCGAGGAAGCCAAGCGCATCTATGGCGATGTCATTCCTGCCTCTCGACCTGATCAGCGGATCGTTGTTCTCAAGCAGCCGGTCGGTGTCTGCGCTGCGATCACGCCCTGGAACTTCCCGAATGGCATGATCACGCGCAAGGTCGGCCCAGCCCTTGCGGCCGGTTGCACGATGGTGCTGAAGCCCGCAGCCCAGACACCCTTGTCGGCTTTCGCACTGGCCGTTCTGGCGGAGCGCGCCGGCGTTCCGAAAGGAGCCTTTTCGGTCGTAACCGGCGAGGCGGAGCCCATCGGGCTGGAGTTTTGCCATAATCCGAAGATCGCAAAGATCACCTTCACGGGATCAACGAAGGTCGGGCGCTGGCTCATGAAGGAGGCGGCGGACGGGATTAAGCGCCTGTCGCTGGAGCTGGGCGGCAACGCTCCTTTCATCGTGTTCGACGATGCGGATCTCGATGCGGCCGTTGAAGGAGCCATGATTTCGAAGTTCCGCAATGCCGGCCAGACCTGCGTATGCGCCAACCGGATCTACGTGCAGGCGGGCGTCGTTGAGGCATTTACGCAGAAATTGAGCGAGAAGGTGAAGGACCTGAAGCTCGGCCGCGGCACGGAGACAGGCGTCGTCATGGGGCCGCTCATCGATGATCGGGCCGTTGCGAAAATGGAGGAACATGTCGCCGATGCCCTGAGCAACGGCGGCACCCTCGTGGCCGGGGGCAAGCGCTCGAGTCTCGGCAGCACCTTCTTCGAGCCGACAGTCATCACGGGGGTGACGCAGGCGATGAAGGTTGCAAAGGAGGAAACCTTCGCACCCCTGGCGCCGATCATCTCCTTCCGGGATGAGGCGGACGTGATCGCGATGGCCAATGATACCGAGTTCGGTCTGGCCTCCTATTTCTATGCCAAGGACATGGCTCGCGTATGGCGCGTTGCCGAAGCCCTCGAGAGCGGCATGGTCGGGGTGAATACCGGGCTGATTGCCAACGAGGCCGCACCCTTCGGGGGCGTCAAACAATCGGGCCTCGGCCGTGAGGGCTCGAAATACGGCATCGAGGGCTTCCTCGAGATGAAATACGTCTGCCTCTCCGGGATGTGACCTCAAAGATGCCTGACCTTAGGTCAGATTCGCATTGAGGCGGAACGGCTGTCACGCGATTCGTGTGGCAGCCGTCTTGTTTTTGGCCAGGATCGGGACTGTTCCCCAACGTCATCAACGGTGCTTGTCCAAAAAGGACAGGGCGGAAGAAATCCAGGCATTTCATGGGTTTTCCTGGCCATTAGGGGGCGCGGAGGCCAGGGCGGAGCGTGACGTCGTCAGAACCTAACCCTCTTTTTACCTGTCGGATCCACATTGCGCATCAAGACCCATCACGGGCTGCCAGCCCTTTGAACCCCCAGATCAGATGCGCCCAACCCACTCTGCCACACCTGCAAAATCTGCACTCCAACAGGCCCAGGACACCGAGACCCCTTCGTCTCAGGCCGGAGCGGCTCCTGCTCGTGCCGGACACAACCAGGTCCGCCCGTCTTCTGCGCGCCCGGAAGCGGCAAAGCCTTCGGATGGCCCGAAGCCTGCCTCCCAGGCCGGCGCTGCAAAGGGGGCTGTCTCGACCGCCGACCATCCCGCGTGGTGGCAGGCTTTCGTCGTGGCCGGTGCAACCTGCACCCGAACCCCGGACAAGTTTCTGCGGGACCGGACTGGCCGGTCGGAAAGCGGGGGGCGTTCTCAAGTTTCGTCCAAGACCGGAGCGCATGAGAGCCGGGCCGTGTCTGTCAAGAATGGTCTCACGCGACAAGATCCACGTGAGCCGCGTCAACTGCCTCATGAGCCGGTCGTGTCCGGAGCACGGCCTGCGGTCCGCCAACAGCTGGCGACCCTGCTGGCGACCTATCCGTCTCGCTCCGACGCCCTCCCCGGTGGAGCAGAAACCGGCGCGATCTCGTCGGTTGAGATCTCCGTCGAGGCGCAACCGCCTGTTCTCGATCAGGGCGATTCCGTTCCTGCGATGGAGGACCGCCAGGATCCTCCGGAGGACGCCGGCGATCGTCCCGTCATGCTTCAACCGGAAATACCGGCGGACGTGGAAGAGCAGGTTCTTCTTGTCGTGCCTCAGGTGAGCTTTTCCCGGTGGCACTTCAGCTATTACAATGTCGAGACGGTCTTGTTCGGCGCTTCCTCGGCGCCTCTCGACGCCGCCATGCCTGAAGCGGTCTATGAGGAGGCTTCGATACCTCTGGTAGAGGAGGTTGCCGCGAGACCTGATGTTTCCCGCGAAGAGGATCTCGATGCCGGTTACTTGTCCCTTTACATGGACGAGTTGCTCCCGGCACCGCAATATGTGGCGGCTCCGAAGGAGGAGTCCCAAGGGCATCTCGAGGTTCCGGGTCCCGTCGTAACCGAGCAACCGCCGGTCGAGGCGGAGCCGGCTCCGCTTCCCGCGCCCGTCCTGTCGGTTCTTCCGGCTGTGCGCGATCAAGCTCCGGCTGCTGCGGTTGCAACAGCGTCCGAGGTGCTGCTTCCTGCCATCGCCAAGGGCGGCTATGAGCTGCCCGATCTCGAATTCCTCGCATTGCCGCCGGAACGTCAGGAGCCGGTGATGGCGGAGGACATTCTGGAGGAAACGGCGGGACGGCTTGAAAAAATCATCCGGGATTTCGGCGTCAAGGGCGAAGTGATCCATGTGCACCCAGGCCCCGTCGTGACCCTTTACGAGCTGGAGCCCGCGCCGGGGACGAAGTCATCCCGCGTCATGGCCCTCTCCGACGATATCGCCCGCTCCATGAGCGCGACCTCGGCGCGTGTGGCTGTTATTCCGGGCCGCAACGCCATCGGCATCGAGCTGCCCAATCAGGCGCGCGAGACCGTCTTCCTGCGCGAGCTCCTGGCGAGCGAAAATTTCGCGGTCTCGCCGCACAAGCTTCCCCTGTGCCTCGGCAAGACGATCGGCGGCGAACCGGTAATCGCGGATCTGGCGCGCATGCCGCACCTCCTGGTCGCCGGCACCACCGGCTCGGGCAAGTCGGTCGCCATCAACACCATGATCCTCTCGCTGCTTTACCGGTTCAAGCCGGAAGAATGCCGGCTGATCATGGTCGATCCGAAGATGCTCGAACTGTCCGTCTATGACGGCATTCCTCACCTGCTGACGCCGGTGGTGACAGATCCCAAGAAGGCGATCATCGCTTTGCGGTGGGCGGTTCGGGAGATGGAGGACCGGTACAAGAAGATGTCGAAGCTGGGGGTGCGCAACATCGACGGCTTCAATGCCCGCGTGTCGGAAGCCAAGGCCAAGGGTGAGGTGATCACCCGCACGGTCCAGACCGGCTTTGACCGCGAAACCGGCCAGGCGGTGTACGAGGACGAGGTGATGGACCTCGAGCCGCTGCCGTACATCGTGGTGATCGTCGACGAGATGGCCGACCTGATGATGGTGGCCGGCAAGGAGATCGAGGGGGCGATCCAGCGCCTGGCGCAGATGGCGCGGGCGGCGGGCATTCACGTGATCCTGGCGACCCAGCGTCCGTCGGTGGATGTGATCACCGGCACGATCAAGGCGAACTTCCCGACGCGGATTTCGTTTCAGGTGACGTCGAAGATCGACAGCCGGACGATTTTGGGCGAGATGGGGGCGGAGCAGCTTCTGGGTCAGGGCGACATGCTGTACATGGCCGGCGGTGGTCGGATCACCCGCGTGCACGGACCGTTCTGCTCCGACGAGGAGGTCGAGAAGGTCGTCGCCCACCTCAAGCGCCAGGGGCAGCCAGTCTATCTCGAAGCCGTCACGGCCGATGACGAACCGGAATCCGAGGCCGAAGACAGTTTCCTTCCCGAGGAGGAGGAGCTCAGTCTTGGTTCGGGGGACCTCTATGACCAAGCCGTGTCCATTGTGCTGAGGCACAAGAAGGCGTCGACCTCGTATATCCAGCGGCGTCTGCAGATCGGCTACAACCGGGCGGCCTCGCTGATGGAGCGGATGGAGAAGGAAGGCATCGTCGGCCCCGCCAACCATGCCGGTAAACGCGAAATCCTCATGGAAAGCCCAGATTTCCATGAGTGACGTTCCGGTCTCCATCCGGTGAAATGACTGATTCGAAAAAGCCCCGCCATTCGGCGGGGCTTTTTCCATAGACAGGAAGGCGCGGCGCACAAGCCGCTTCAGCGCGGTTCGGATCCGGAAACTCAGGATGCGCACGCCGAGGCTGCGCTCGCAGCTTCAGACGAAATCAGGATAGGGAATTCAGGAAAATTTGGCGGAGAGGGGGAGATTCGAACTCCCGATACGGTTGCCCGTATGCCGCATTTCGAGTGCGGTGCATTCAACCACTCTGCCACCTCTCCGGGTCGCGAAGGCCGTGGGGGCCTGCGGGTTGAGGCCGGGTGGATATCATGCGTTTTTTGACTTCACAAGCACTTAAATCAACGGATTTGATTGACAATGCCAGGATCGTCCCGTAGGGAGGGTGCACTGGAGCGTGGGGACGTATGCCCGCGCTTTTTCGTTGCGGAAGGCTTGATGCTTTCCGTGGTTTGAAGCCGGAACTGCCAAAAAGCCGACCCTGCGGGTTTCCCGCGGAGAGTTGGGTTTGAACACAAGGATCGAAAGATGTTCGCAGTGATCAAGACCGGCGGTAAGCAATATCGCGTTGCCGCCAATGACGTCATCACCGTCGCCAAGCTCGCAGGAGAGCCGGGCGCCGCCGTTACGTTCGACCAGGTTCTGATGGTCACGAACGACAACGGCACCCAGGTTGGCGCGCCCCTGATCGAGGGCGCCACCGTGGCGGGTGAGGTTGTCGAGCACACCCGCGGCGAGAAGGTCATTGCCTTCAAGAAGCGCCGCCGCCAGAATTCGCGCCGCAAGCGCGGGCATCGCCAGGACTACACCGTGATCCGGATCACCGAGATCATGGGTCAGGGAGCGGCGCCCAAGAAGGCTGCGGCAAAGAAGAAGACCACGAAGGCTGCGGCGGAAGACGCTGCGCCGGCCACCGCTGAATAAGCTTCGGCCAACTGACAGAGATACGGGAGTAACCCATGGCTCACAAAAAAGCAGGCGGCTCGTCACGTAACGGTCGCGACTCCGCAGGCCGTCGTCTGGGCGTCAAGAAGTTCGGCGATCAACAGGTCGTGTCGGGCAACATTATTATTCGTCAGCGCGGCACGAAGTGGCACGCGGGCGTCAATGTCGGCATGGGCAAAGACCATACGCTCTTTGCTACGGCCAATGGCCGCGTCCGATTCCTTACGAAACAAGGCCGAGCTTTCGTATCGGTCGTACCGGCCCAAGAGGCCGCAGAGTAAACGGCGAGAGCAAAACGAAGGAGCTCCCGCCGGCATCACACCGACCCGGCGGATCCAGGCAGCTCCTGAAAAGGCCCCAAAAAGGCCAAGCTCCAGATCCGAGATGACAGGGGAGGTGGGATGTCCACCTCCCCTTCGTCATTTCAGGGCTTCTCGAAAGGGCCCAACCGGATCGGAGCAGGACTATGTTTCCCGACCTCACCCGTGACGATGTTTTCCGCCTGGAAACCCGCCGCCTTTGGCTGCGTTGGCCCCGCCTTGCGGACGCCCAAGCCATCGTACGCCTTGCCGGTGAGAAACCTGTCGCGGAGATGACGGCCCGAATTCCGCATCCTTATGCGCCGGACATGGCCGAGCGATTTATCTTTCAAGCGCGGCAGGCCAATGCGGATGGGCGGAGCCTGCAGCTCGCCATCACGCCCAAGGGCAGGCCGAACAACCTGATCGGTCTTGTCGGCATCGGTCCCTGTCCCGAGGATACGCGGCCAAGCCTGGGCTATTGGCTCGGCATGCCGTTCTGGGGACAGGGCTACGCCACCGAGGCGGCGCGGGCTTTGATCGATGCCTTCTTCGCCTATGGGGAAGAAAGCGAGCTGAGGGCAACCGCCCGGGTCATCAACCCGGCTTCACGCCGGGTGTTGGAGAAGTGCGGTTTTGCCTATCAGGGCTCCGGCCTTGTGGAGCTGCAGGCCCGGGGCGGCTTCTTCCCAGCCGATCAGTTCCGGCTTGACCGGCGGGCCTGGGAAAGCCTCAAGACCTGGGGCCATACAGGGCTTGTTCGGGAACCAGCCGGCGTCGAAGCGGAGCCCGAGCTGTCTCTTGCATGCTGAATGGCGCAAGCGCTCCCGAAGAACGGGAGCGCTTGACGCATCCTCTGCGTTGCTCCCGCGCACCTTGTCCCGTAAAGGAAGCGGGTTATGAAATTTCTCGACCAAGCCAAAATCTATATCCGCTCAGGCGACGGCGGCGCCGGATGCGTGTCGTTCCGCCGTGAAAAATTCATCGAGTTCGGCGGCCCCGACGGGGGCGACGGCGGACGCGGCGGCGATGTGTGGGCCGAATGCGTCGAGGGGCTCAACACCCTGATCGACTATCGCTACCAGCAGCATTTCAAGGCCAAGAAGGGCGATCACGGCATGGGCAAGAACCGTGCCGGCGGCAAGGGTCCCGACGTCGTCCTCAAGGTTCCGGCCGGAACCGAGATTCTGGACGAGGATGGTGAAACCGTCATCGCCGACATGACCGAGGTCGGCCAGAAGGTCCTTTTGGCCAGAGGCGGCAATGGCGGCTTCGGCAATGCCTATTTCACCACCTCCACGAACCGCGCCCCGCGACGGGCCAATCCCGGTCAGGAGGGGGAGGAGCGCTGGATCATCCTTCGCCTCAAGCTGATCGCGGATGCGGGTCTCGTGGGGCTGCCCAATGCGGGTAAATCGACATTCCTGGCCACCGTGACGGCGGCAAAGCCCAAGATCGCCGACTATCCGTTCACGACGCTCCACCCGGGTCTCGGCGTGGTGCGGGCCTATAACCGCGAGTTCGTGCTGGCGGATATTCCGGGGCTCATCGAGGGGGCGTCGGAGGGGGTCGGCCTAGGGGACAGGTTCTTGAGCCACGTGGAACGCTGCCGCGTGCTCCTGCATCTCGTCGACGGGACCAGCGAGCACGCCGGCAAGGCCTACAAGGTCATCCGTCACGAGATCGAAGCCTATGGGCACGGTCTGGCGGACAAGCCCGAAATCGTGGCGCTGTCGAAAGCGGATGCCCTGGACGAGGACACGTTGAAGGAGCAGCTCGCGCGCCTGAAGCGGGCCGCCAAGCGGACGCCTTTTGTGGTTTCGGCGGCGTCGGGACGCGGCGTGCAGGAAGTTCTCCAGGCCCTGCTGCGTGTGATCGACGAGGCGAAGACGGAAGAAAAAGTCGCCGAAACCCAGGAGGAGTGGCATCCGTGAAGCCTGATCTGCGTCAGTTCCGGCGTGTCGTCCTGAAGGTCGGCTCCGCTCTTCTGGTCGATCGGGCCCGAGGCCGCCTCAACCATGCGTGGCTTGCCGCTCTCGCGGAGGATATCGCCGACCTGCATGCCCGAGGCGCGGACGTGCTGGTGGTGTCCTCCGGCGCCATCGCCATGGGGCGGACGGTCCTCGGCCTTGCGCCCGGGCCCTTGAAGCTGGAGGAAAGCCAGGCCGCGGCGGCGGTCGGGCAGATCGCCCTGGCACGGACCTGGGCGGAGGTTCTCGCCCATCACGGGATCACCGCCGGGCAGATCCTGGTGACGCTGGCCGACACGGAACAGCGCCGCCGCTACCTGAATGCCCGCGCCACCACCCTGAAGCTCCTCGAAATGCGCGCCGTACCGGTGGTCAACGAGAATGACACGGTCGCGACGAGCGAGATCCGCTATGGCGACAACGATCGTCTGGCCGCCCGGGTCGCCACCATGATCGGCGCCGATCTGCTGGTGCTCTTCTCCGATGTCGACGGGCTTTACACCGCTCCGCCCGCGAGCGATCCCGGCGCGCAGCATATTCCGGTCGTCGAGCGCATTACGCCGGCCATCGAGGCCATGGCCGGAGGCGCGGCGTCCGAGCTGTCCCGGGGAGGGATGCGCACCAAGATCGAGGCGGGCAAGATCGCAGCCGCCGGCGGGACCCACATGGTCATCGCCGACGGACGCACGAAAAATCCCCTGAAACACGTGGCCGATGGGGGCCGCTGCACGTGGTTTCTGACCCCGTCCAATCCGGTCACGGCGCGAAAGACCTGGATTGCCGGAGCCCTCGAGCCCAGAGGGATCCTCTATGTGGACGAGGGCGCCACCCGGGCGCTCCAGGGCGGCGCGAGCCTTCTGCCGGTGGGCGTGCGACGCATCGAGGGCGTTTTCGCCCGTGGCGATGCGGTCACCATTCGCGACGAACATCGCATTCTCGGCCGCGGCCTCGTGGCCTACGATGTGGACGATGCCTCGCGGATCATCGGACGCCCCAGCCGAGAGATCGAGGCGATTCTCGGTTATCCGGGCCGGACGGAAATGATCCACCGGGACGACATGGCGCTGAACGGCGAGTGATCACGCGCCCGTCAGGGTGAGAAGCTGACGGGCGTCGCCGGGGGCCGCGCCTTTGATGTCGTTGTCGAAATAGACAAACACATCCCGCTTTTCATTCCGCCAGCGGCGGAGCATCCCGGCCCATTCCTTGAGCGTCCCGGCTTCGTAGCTTCCCGCATAAAACCCGGTCGGACCATGTCCGCGGACATAGACGAAATCGGCCGTGGCGACCCATGGCGCCGGGGCCGCCCGGTGATCCGAGAGGCACAAGGCGGCGTTGTGGCTGCGAAGGAGATCTAAGGAGCGCTCGTCATACCAGCTCGGGTGGCGGAACTCGACCGCGCAGCGCAACCGGTCGGGGACGCGCGCCAGACAACGGTTCAGCCGCTCCAGATTGGCGGCATCGGCCTTGAAGGAGGGCGGAAGCTGGAAAAGCGCCGGCCCCTGGGTTGCGCCAAGAAGGTCCATGCGGCCGAAAACCAGGTCGATGCTCTCCTCGACGTCTTTCAGCCGCTTGAGATGGGTGATGTAGCGCGAAACCTTCCAGGCGAAGAGGAAACCTTCCGGAACGGCCTTCGCCCATGCTGAAACCGCCTGCTCGGTGGGAAGACGGTAAAAGGAATTATTGATTTCGGCCGTATTGAAATATTCAACGTAAAAGGACAGGAAGTCCTTGGGCTTCAGGTCTGACGGATAGAAGGGGCCGTTCCAAGAGCGGTAATGCCATCCGGATGTGCCGATGCGCAGGTCCGCCGCGCCGAAATCCTGGCGCGGAGGCGGCGTAAGGGAGCTGATTTCAAGAGCGGCTGGTCCGCGAGGCTTGGACATGAACGAGACTGCGACCCTCAGCGGGACGAACCCCGCCAACCGTCTTAACGCCGCAGATGCGGCATCGGTTGAGGGCGGACATGTTCCGGCGATGCTGAACGATCTCGGGCGGCGGGCCCGCAAGGCCGCCCGAAGCCTGGCAACGGCCACCGCGGCCGACAAGGAAAAAGCCCTGCGGGCGATGGCGGCGCGCATTCGTGGAGCCGCCGATGCCATCCTTCGCGCGAATCGCGAGGATCTGGACGAGGCGCGCGAAAAGGGCCAGACGGCCGCTTTTCTCGATCGGCTGACCCTCGATACGAAGCGCCTGGAGGAGATCGCGGCGGCGGTGGAGAGCATCGCGGCTCTGCCCGATCCCGTGGGCCGGGTCCTGGCCACCTTCGAACGGCCCAATGGCCTGCTCATCGAGCGCGTCGCAACCCCTCTGGGTGTCGTCGGCGTGATCTTCGAAAGCCGTCCCAATGTGACCGCCGATGCCGGGGCCCTTTGCCTGAAGGCGGGGAACGCCGCGATTCTGCGCGCCGGCTCGGACAGCTTCCGGACGTCCCTCGCCCTCGTCGAGGCCATGGGCGCGGGCTTGGCCGATGCGGGATTGCCGGCGGATGCGATCCGCCTCGTGCCGACCCGCGACAGGTCCGCCGTCGGCGCCATGCTGGCCGGGCTCGACGGCAATATCGACGTGATCGTCCCTCGCGGCGGCAAGAGCCTCGTCGCCCGCGTCCAGGAGGAGGCCCGGGTCCCCGTCTTCGCCCATCTGGAAGGGATCTGCCACGTGTTCGTCCATGCCAAGGCGGATCCGGCGATGGCGGAAAGGATCGTCCTCAATGCCAAGATGCGCAGAACCGGGATCTGCGGCTCCGCCGAGACGCTGCTCGTCGACCGGGCCTGTGCCGGAACCCATCTGAAGCCTCTGGTGGCGATGCTCCTCGACGCCGGCTGCGCGGTTCGCGGCGATGCGGCGGCCCAGGCGGTCGATCCCCGCGTGACGGCCGCCACGGAGGAGGATTGGCGCACCGAATATCTCGATGCGATCATCGCGGTCCGGGTCGTGGACGGTCTGGCGGACGCCATCGACCATATCGAGACCTACGGCTCCCATCACACGGATTCCATCGTGACGGAGGATGCGGCGGCGGCCGAGCGCTTCCTGCGGGAAGTGGATTCCGCCATCGTCCTCCACAACGCCTCGACGCAATTCGCCGATGGCGGCGAATTCGGGTTCGGGGCGGAGATCGGCATCGCGACCGGGCGCATGCATGCCCGCGGCCCCGTGGGGGTCGAGCAGCTGACCTCCTTCAAGTACCGCATCCGCGGCTCCGGCCAGACACGTCCGTGACATCGCCGCCTTCGAGGTTCCGCTTGAGGCCGTCGGGTCTTGCCCGCCTGCCGTATGCCGCCCCGGGCATGCGGATCGGGCTTTATGGCGGATCCTTCAATCCGGCCCATGCGGGGCATCGGCTGGTGAGCACCCTGGCTCTCAAGCGGCTTGGCCTCGACCGGATCTGGTGGATCGTCACGCCCGGCAACCCCCTGAAGGACCCGGGGGAGCTCGCTTCCACGGCCCAGCGTGCGCAGGAGGCCAGAGCCGTCGCGGCCCATCCCCGGATCGACGTCACGGTTTTCGAGGAAGCCATCAGGGCCCGCTACACCATCGACACCCTGGCCTATCTCAAGCGGCGCTATCCGGGCGTCCGCTTCGTCTGGATCATGGGAGCCGACAACCTGGCGGATTTCCATCGCTGGCGCGGCTGGAGGCGAATTGCCGCAATGATGCCGATGGCCATCATCGATCGCCCCCGGTGGACCTTGAGAGCCATGAGCTCCCGGGCGGCGCTTTCCCTGTCCCACGCCCGGGTGCCGGAGAGGGAAGCGCGAGCCCTCGCCGATCGCCCGCCTCCGGCCTGGATCTTCCTCCACGGGCCGCGCTCCCCCCTTTCCTCCACCGAACTTCGCCGTTTGCGACGAACTTCTCTCGTCACGAGACGTTGAAAAAGGGTGCCGTTCGACATTATCTTAGGGTCACGGCGCGTTGTGTGGCGCTGGTTGAAAGGGTCTGAACCTGAACCGACTATCTTCGTTTGAAGCGGACCTGAATCCGCTTCCCCCTCTCTCCGGAGCGGAGGCTCCGCACGATGAGGATATCCGGGCCGTCGCATTGGCCAGCCTCGAGGATATGAAAGCCGAGAACACGGTCGAAATCGACCTTGCCGGCAAAACCTCGCTTGCAGACACCATGATCATCACGTCGGGCCGTTCCCACCGTCACGTGGGCGCGATCGCCGATCGTCTGGTCAAGGATCTGAAGGACAAAGGCTTCGGCAACGCACGCATCGAGGGCCTTCCGGCCTGCGACTGGGTGTTGATCGATGCCGGCGACATCCTGGTTCACATTTTCCGTCCCGAGGTTCGTGGGTTCTACAACCTCGAGAAGATGTGGGGCGCCGACCGTCCGCAAGACCGCGCGAGCTGACGGGAATCATCAGCGTTGCGACTTAGCGTTCTGGCCGTGGGCCGTCTTAAGAGCGGCCCCGAGCGGGAACTGGTCGAGCGCTATCGCCAGCGCGTCGAGGCGATGAGCCGCAGCCTCGGCATGACCGGGCTCGATATGGTCGAGCTTCCGGAAAGCCGGGCTCGCCGTGATGACGATCGCCGCTCGGAAGAGGCGGCGGCGCTGTTGGAGAAGGCCGGGTCCGCCTTCGTGATCGCTTTCGACGAGCGCGGCAAGAGCCCGTCGAGCGAAGCCTTCGCCGAGCGTATCCGGCAATGGCGGGACGACGGCTGTCCCGGAATCGCTTGCATTATCGGGGGGCCGGACGGGCTCGATCCCCAGGTTCTTCGCCGAGCGAAGGCCGTCATATCCTTCGGTGCGCTCACGATGCCGCATCAAATCGTTCGGGCTCTTGTGGCCGAACAGCTTTATAGGGCGCTGACAATCATCTCCGGTCACCCTTATCATCGGGCCGGTCACGACGATTCCTGAGGGTGTTCCCTATTCCGCTTTTCCTGTCCCGCAAGGCGCCCGGCCTTGCCGCATCTTTGGCCTTTCTGATCCTGGGGACGGCACAGGCCCAACAGGCGCCTGCGCCTGCGGCACCAACCGTGCCGCCGGAGACGCTTGAGCAGAAGAGCCAGCGGGAGAAGGACCTCAAGGTTCTGGAAGAGGCGATGTCGGCAAGCGCCGAGGCCCGCAGGAAGCTGGAGGCCGAAGTCGCGGAGATCGGGGCCGACCGGGCAAAGCTCAACGGCGCCCTCATCGAGACTGCCAATCGCATCAAGGCGACGGAAGACCGTATCCGCGGTCTCGAACAGCGCCTGCAGGACCTGACCGCCAGCGAAGCCGCGATCCGACGGTCCTTGGAGGGGCGGCGCGGCGTCATCATCGAGGTTTTCGCGGCCCTTCAGCGGATGGGCCGCCGCCCGCCGCCGGCGGTTCTGGTGCGGCCCGAGGATATGCTCGAGGCCGTGCGTGCGTCCATCCTGCTCGGGGCCGTTCTCCCGGAGCTCCGCTCCGAGGCCGAGGCCCTGGCGGGAGACCTTTCTGAGCTGATCCGCCTCAAGACCGCGATCACCACCGACCGTTCGACGCTCGCGGCGGAGCTGAAGGCTCTCAACGGGGAACAGGAGCGACTCACCGCTCTCGTCGACGCGCGCCAGAAGCGGATCGCCGAAGCCGAGCGGAATATGGGCGCGGAAAAGGAAAAAGCCGCCAAGCTTGCCCAGCAGGCCGGCACTCTCAAAGAGTTGATCGACCGGATGGAGAAGGAAATCGCGGGGGCCCAGCGGGCCGTCGACGAGGCGCGCAAGGCGGCTGAAGCGCAGGAAAAGGAGGCCCGGGCCCGCTTCGCCCAGGCGGCCTTCCAGGACCCGGCGCGCCTGGCCCCGAAAATCCCGTTTTCCGAGGCAAAAGGCCTGCTTCCAAGGCCTGTGAGCGGCGAGACCATCCAGGATTTCGGAGCCTCTGACGGCTATGGCGGAACGACGCGCGGCATTTCGATCACGACCCGTCCGAAAGCATCCATCGTATCACCCGCCGACGGCTGGGTTGCCTTTGCCGGGCCATTCCGGTCTTATGGGCGACTCTTGATCATCAATGCTGGCGGGGGGTATTATTTGCTCCTGGCCGGAATGGACCAGATCAATGTCGACGTCGGGCAGTTCGTGCTCGCTGGAGAACCGGTTGCCACGATGGGAGACACATCTCTCCTGTCTTTGGCGGGCGGTGCCATAGAAAAGAACAATCCGATTCTCTATGTAGAGTTTAGGAAAGACGGCGGTTCGATCGATCCAGGTCCATGGTGGGCGAAATCGCAAAGCGAAAAGGTTCGCGGATAATGCGCAAGGTGTCCCTTTTAATTCTTGGCGCGGTCATTGGCGCCGGCGGCATGTCAGTTGTGTCGCAGACCAGTCTGCTGTCCTCAACGAGCGCGATTGCCGCCTCCGCGGACACCTACCGGCAGCTGAGTCTCTTCGGTGACGTTTTTGAGAAGATTCGGACCGACTACGTCGAGAAACCCGATGAGTCGAAGCTGGTCGAGTCTGCCATCAACGGCATGTTGACCTCGCTCGATCCGCACTCAAGCTACATGGACGCCAAGAGCTTCCGTGACATGCAGGTGCAGACCCGCGGCGAGTTCGGCGGTCTCGGCATCGAGGTGACGATGGAAGACGGCCTCGTGAAGGTGGTGACCCCCATCGACGATACGCCTGCCTCCCGGGCCGGCATCCTGGCCAACGACGTCATCACCCAGATCAACGGCGAGCAGGTCCAGGGCCTCAACCTGAACCAGGCCGTGGACAAGATGCGCGGGCCGATCAATTCCTCCGTGACCCTCAAGATCCAGCGCAAGGAAGCCAAGGATCCGATCGAGGTGAAGCTCACCCGCGAGACGATCAAGGTTCGCCCGGTGCGTGCCCGTGTGGAAGGCGACATCGGCGTTCTGCGCATCACGCAGTTCAACGAGCAGACCTACGAGGGCCTGCGCAGCGGCATCGAAAAGCTCACGAGCGATATCGGCGCCGACAAGCTCACGGGCTTCGTGATCGACCTGCGCAACAACCCGGGCGGCCTCCTCGACCAGGCGATCATGGTCTCCGATGCCTTCCTCGATCGCGGCGAGATCGTCTCGACCCGCAGCCGCAACCCGGAAGACACCCAGCGCTTCACCGCCAAGGGTGGCGACCTGACGAAGGGCAAGCCGCTCGTGGTTCTGGTGAATGGCGGCTCGGCCTCCGCTTCGGAGATCGTCGCCGGCGCCCTTCAGGATCACAAACGCGCGACCGTGATCGGAACCCGCTCCTTCGGCAAGGGCTCCGTGCAGACTATCATCCCGCTCGGCGGGAACGGCGCGGTCCGCCTGACGACCGCCCGCTATTACACGCCGTCCGGCCGTTCGATCCAGGCCAAGGGCATCGATCCGGATCAAGAGGTCACACAGGACATCCCGGACGAGCTCAAGGGCAAGGACGAGACCAAGGGTGAGGCCGGTCTGCGCGGCCACCTCATGAATGGTGGAGACAAGGAAGAGCGTGGCGGATCCTCCGCCTATGTCCCGCCGGATCCGGCAAAGGACAAGCAGCTCACCGCTGCTTACGATTTCCTCCACGGCGTTCGCAAAGGTGCGTCCAACACCGCCGTGCCGAACTAAGTCGCGGCATCAGCGCAAAGTCTCTCAGGCCCGGCGGCTTTCACCGCCGGGCCTTTCGTCTTTTGGGCAAGACGAGCGTGCGCGGAAAAGCTTGTGCCGGGCGAAGCGTCACGGCACTCTGGTGTGATGTGCTTCGGAACCAACGCACGCACCGGGCGATCATAAAGAGATGCCTGCGTGCACGGGGCACCAACATGTGACAATGGGAGGTCATGGTCTGATGAGAGGCGCCAAAGGACTACAGGCCAGAACCGATCTTCCCTACCGTGCCTGTGTCGGCGTCATGCTCCTCAATCGGGACGGTCAGGTTTTCATCGGTCGGAGGCGCTCCGAGGGCGGCGGAGAACACGTCTCCGACGGCTATGCGTGGCAGATGCCGCAAGGCGGCATCGATCCCGGCGAGGAGCCGTATCAGGCGGCGTTACGGGAGCTCTACGAAGAAACGAGCGTTCGTTCCGTGAAGCTCCTGGCCGAAGCGCCAGAATGGTACTCCTACGATCTCCCGTCCATGGTGGCCGGTCGCGCCTGGCGTGGGCGCTATCGCGGCCAGACGCAGAAATGGTTCGCTTTCCGGTTCGAGGGTGACGAGAGCGAAATCAACATTCTGCGTCCGGGCGGAGGACATCATCGGCCCGAATTCGATGAATGGCGATGGGAGGATATGCGCCGCCTTCCCGAGCTGATCATTCCGTTCAAGCGCCAGGTTTACGAGAACGTCGTCAGCGTCTTCGGCCATCTGCAGCCCGGAACCGCGACACAGCCCTGAGGCGAGACTCTTCCCGGCCGGTGCGAAGGCGCAGCGACCTTGCCGCGCTTCCGGCCCCGGTGATATCGGTGCGGTCCTTCCAAGGCCTCGCTGCGAAGAGCGTCCATGTCCTCACCAAGCCGTCTTCTGGTCATCCTGATGTGTCGGCCGCTCCGGCCCCATCCGTCGGCGGCATGCTGCTTCGGAAACGCGGGCGCATGATTCGGCTCGCCGTTTTTCTCATGGGGCTCGAGACCATGCGCCGTCAGTGGCCATCCTTGGCCGTGCTGGGCGTTCTGTGGTTCGCCCTTGGCCTCGTGATCATGCTCGATGCCGCGGACGGCATGACGGTCGTCATCACGGAAACCTTCGGCTACCTGCTCGTTGCGGAAGGGCTGGTGGCCGTGATCTTTTCCCTTGGGCTCGGCCGCCGCGGAAGGTTCTTCCTCGCCCGCGCGCTGGTGATGATGGTGCTGGGGCTGCTCGTCGTCGATCTTCCGTGGCGCAACGATCTCGCCAACAGCGTGCTGTTCGGAATCGCGTTTCTGCTGGACGGTGCCATCCGGCTCGCGGCCGCGTTCCTGGTGCGTTATTCGCGCTGGCGGGTCGTGGCGGCGCTGGCGCTGGTGGAAATCGGCCTCGCCGGCCTGGCCTTTTCCAGCTGGCCGATCCCGTACACGAAAACGGTTCCGTTCTGCATCGGCGTCGCGCTTTTTCTGTCCGGCTTCACGTTCCTGCGCCTTGCCCTCGGCTTGAGGCGGCTGCCGCCGGCAGCAGGCGCCTGGCCCCTTTTCGCCAAGAGCCGCTGGCTGCCTCCGCCCGCCGATCCCGCTCTCTTCGTTACGCCGGATGTGCCCGAACTGCTGATGATCCGTGTCTGGACGCCGGCCGGAGCGGCCCGGGAGGCCCGCTCGGCGCCGGTGGTCGACCGCTATATCGCGGCTGTCGATCGCAACGGTGTCGTATCGACCGGACACGCGGCCCTCGAATGCGGATCGGATATCTATGTCAGTCATTATCCGGGCACGGAGCTGGACCTGAGCTTGAGCGCGTTCACCCGCGCGCTGCGAGCCGACGCCGCCAACAACATGTCGGGCCGTTTCCAGCCGTCCTATCCCCACGAATCGGCGCGTTGGCGCGAAGCCGATGCCCTGGTGAAGTTTCACCGCTTCGATGCGGCGAAGCTCCGCGCCCATTGGTCCGCCTATCGGGAGGACGACACCTACAACCTCACGGACCGGAACTGTTCCGTCGCGGTTGCCCTGGCGCTGGAGGCGGCTTTGGAAGGGGTTCTGGCCACCGATAAAGTGTGGCGGCGCTTCATGCGCCTCCTGGTCAATCCGGATCTCTGGTTGGCGGCCGCGCTGCGGGAGCGCGCGGAAGCCATGACGTGGACGCCCGGCCTCGTCCTGGACTACGCCCATGCCTTGCGCCGTGTCGTGCATCCTGCGGCGCAGCGCTGGCCGGCTAGGATTCATAACGCCCTTCGCGAGCACCGCCGCGTGCGGGCCGAGCGACAGAACGCCGACGGAACGGCGCCCGTGTAAAGCAGGCTGATGTGCGGGGATATTTGGTGCCCCTGGCCGGGATCGAACCAGCACTCCTTGCGGAACTCGATTTTGAGTCGAGCGCGTCTACCAATTCCGCCACAGGGGCAACGCGGGAAGCCGAGTAACACGGGCCAGGAAGGGTGGTCAATGCGCTTCGGGCGGAGACGCGCGGCAATAGGGGGCTCTCGCCAGGGCGCGCGGCTTGTGCTCAAAGGGGCACGCCCTTATAGCCTCGGCCGCTGCCTGCTGGATCATCATGCTCAGACGCCTCTACGACTGGACTCTCTCCCTCGCGGGCAAGCCTTCGGCCCCTTATGCGCTGGCGGCGGTGTCGTTCGCGGAGAGCTCCTTCTTTCCCGTGCCGCCGGACGTCATGCTGGTGCCGATGATGCTGGCGCGGCCCGACAAGGCCTGGTCCTATGCGCTGATCTGCACCATCGCTTCGGTTCTCGGCGGGATCCTGGGATATTTCATCGGCCTGCTGCTCTATGATTCCCTCGGCGCCTGGCTGTTCCGGCTCTATGGCCTGGCGGAGGGCGCGGAGACTTTCCGGCACGGCTATGCGCAGTATGGACACTGGGTCATCCTGCTCAAAGGCCTGACTCCCATTCCCTACAAGCTCGTCACGATCACGTCCGGCTTCGCCGGATACAGCCTCGGCTGGTTCATCCTGCTGTCCATCATCACCCGCGGCGCGCGCTTCTTTGTGATCGCCCTTTTGATGAGTCGCTTCGGACCGACGATCAAGTCTGTGATAGATCGCCATTTCAACCTGGTGGCCATCCTGGCGATCGCGGCCTTTATCGGCGGGTTCGTGGCATTTCGGTATCTGTTCTGAGGAGGATGAGGATGCGGTCTCGTCTGACGATGCGGCAGGCGGCGCTCGCCCTTGCCCTGGCGGCGGCGGCGGCCGTCGGCGGCGCGCTCGTGTTCCAGCATGTGTGGGGCTATCAGCCCTGCAAGCTGTGTCTCGAGCAACGCTATCCCTATTATCTCGGAATTCCGCTCGCCCTCGTGACGGCGCTTCTGCCGCCACCCTGGATCAGAATCGGCCTGTGGTGCCTCGCGCTGGTGTTTCTCGTCAGCATCGGCATGGGCGTCTACCATGCGGGCGTGGAATGGGGTTTCTGGCTCGGGCCCAGCGATTGCGGAGGCGGGTCGGCGCCCGGCACGGGCAATGTGGGAGATCTCCTCGGCCAGCTGTCCAATATCCGCGTCGTCAGCTGCACGGAGGCAGCCTGGCGCTTCCTGGGTCTCTCGCTGGCCGGGTGGAATGCGCTGATCTCCGGAGCCCTCGCGGCCCTGGCGGGCTTCGCCGCCCTGAGGGGCAGGGCTTGATTTACGGCTCCAGCTCGCTGTCCCAATAGAGATAATCCAGCCAGCTGTCGTGGAGATAGTTCGGCGGGAAAAGGCGGCCGTTGGAATGAAGATCGTGAAGGGTCGGGGCGAAGGGACTTTGCCGTGGCCACATCTCCACGTCGTGCGGCATGCGATCCCCTTTTCTTAAGTTGCAGGGGGCACAGGCGGCGACCACGTTTTCCCAGGTTGTCTGACCGCCCTTGGAGCGGGGAACGACGTGGTCGAAGGTCAGATCCTCATGGGTGCCGCAATATTGGCAGGTGAAGCGGTCGCGGAGGAAGACGTTGAAGCGGGTGAAGGCGGGGTTTCGAGAGGGTTTGACGTAGGTCTTGAGGGAGATCACCGAAGGAAGTCGGATCTCGAAGCTCGGACTTCGTACGACTTTATCGTATTCCGATACGATATTGACCCGATCGAGAAAGACCGCCTTGATCGCATCCTGCCAACACCAGATGGACAAGGGGTAGTAACTCAAAGGCCGGTAATCGGCATTGAGGACAAGGGCCGGGCAGGCTTCCGGCCGTACAACAGGCTGGACGTGTATCGTCACATCACCTCCTCATGAAGAAGAGCCGCATCCCGTTCCAATATGACTATAGAGAGTGTGACGCTGTTGTGAAGCGCGGGACGCGAGCGACTGTGACGCACCCACAGAAAACGTTCGAAAACAGGGGAGGCGACTTTGGTCAGGACTGATCGCAGCGGCGGCTTCGAGCCCGGGACGGCTCGGGACACGCGGCCTTCTCCATGAATTTTCTTCACGAAGCCCAGTCCTGGATCGAGCCGATGATCATGGCCCACGGCGCGCTGGCTCTGTTCCTGATCCTCTATGGCGAGTCCTTCGGCCTGCCTTTGCCGGGTGAGAGCGCGCTCATCGCTGCGGCCCTGCTGGCGGCGCATGGGGATCTGCCGATCGGCAGCGTCTTCCTGGCGGCTTGGGGCGGGGCGGTCCTGGGCGACAGTACGGGCTATCTCATCGGCCGATGGGGCGGGCGCTATGCGCTCAGGCGATATGGCGGGTTCTTCAAGCTCACGCCCGAGCGTCTCGACCACCTTGAAAAGACGGCGCGCGACAGGGGCTTCCTCGTCGTGTTCACCGCGCGCTTCGTCGTGGTTTTGCGCCAGCTCAACGGCATCGTTGCCGGCTCCGTGGGCATGCCCTGGCCCCACTTCGTGCTCGCGAACGCCCTGGGCGCCGCACTTTGGGCCGGGCTCTGGAGCTTCGGCCCCTACCTGTTCACGGACTGGTTCCGGCGCTTCCTTTAGGGGGCTCGGATGACGTGCTTTGCGCTGCCTTGAGCCGGGCCAGCTCCGCACGGATCGGCCCGAAGGGGCCATAAACATGCTGCTCCCGGTTGAACCCGTCGGCGTAGGGGCCATAGGGCGTATCGACGGGCTTTTGCAGAAGGTTCGGATAATCCTTGTCGCTATCGGGCTTTTGCGGCCGGGGCCGCGAAATCACAAAAGCGGCGACATCCCACGCGTCCTCGGGCCCCAGGCGCGGAAAGAGGTAGTTCGTGCCGTTGGGCATGTTGTCATGGACGAAATTCGCGATCGTCGAGAGCCGGTTCATTCCCGCGCCCGTATTGAAGGTGTCGGGCCCCCAGAGGGGCGGCACCATGTAGCCGAGATCCGTGCCCGGCAGACTGCGCCTGAGCCCCTGGCCGTCCGTATTGTGGCAGGCCGCGCAGGTCTGCCGATAGATGGCCTCGCCGCGATGGGGATCGGCGGCGCGTTCCAGCTCCGCGATCCGGCCTGCGCCATAGCCCGTCAAGGTTTCCCCCGGGTTCACGCCTTGGGACAGAAAATCGATATAGGCCGTGATGGCCTGCATTTCGGGCGCGTCGAGAGGAAGGGGGCGGCCGTTCATGCTGCGCGTCATGCAGGCATTGATCCGTTCCGGCAGGGAGATCGGGCGGCCGGTTTCCGCGTCATAGGCGGGAAACTGGTCCTTGAGGCCCCAGAGCGGATTGCCGAACTTCTTGGTGCCCGCATCAAGATGGCAATTGCGGCAGGCGAGGTTGTTTCCCGCATAGCGTTTGGACGGATCCACGACTTCGGGGCCGATATGGGCGTAGGTCGCGGTGATCAGGTCGCGGCCCTGCCGCACCAGCCGTCCGTGGTCGTTGTCGGGGAGCGACCCGAGATCGGGAACATTCCAGAAGGGGTCGGGTGCCGGGGAGGCCGTTTGCGCAAAAAGAAGTGGCGCTCCGAGACAGAGCGCCAAGGCACAGGTCGCCGCTTGGACGATGATGCGCAGTCTGCTTTTCATGGACCTTCCATCTTCCCGAACGGAAGCCATGATGCCAGCTGTCAGGGCCGGACGCCAGAACGAAGCTTGACAGGAAAGGCGATGGCTTCAGCGGGTCGGGACGGGCTTCTCGCCGCGGTAGTCATAGAACCCGCGCTTGGCCTTGCGGCCGAGCCAGCCGGCCTCGACATACTTCACGAGGAGCGGGCAGGGGCGATACTTCGAATCGGCCAGGCCTTCGTGAAGCACCTGCATGACGGACAGGCAGGTATCGAGGCCGATGAAGTCCGCCAGCTGCAGCGGGCCCATGGGATGATTGGCGCCGAGGCGCATCGCCGTGTCGATGGCATCGACCGAACCGACACCCTCGTAAAGGGTGTAGATCGCCTCGTTGATCATCGGAAGCAGGATGCGATTGACGATGAAGGCCGGAAAATCCTCTGAAACCGTCACGGTCTTCCCGAGCTTTCCGATGAACTCCTTGGCGGATTCGTATGTCGGATCCTCGGTGGCGATGCCGCGAATCAGCTCGACGAGCTGCATCACCGGCACGGGGTTCATGAAGTGGATTCCGATGAACCGTTCAGGCCGGTCCGTGGCCGCCGCAAGGCGCGTGATGGAAATCGACGATGTATTCGTGGCGATCATCGCGTCGGGGCGAAGGGACGGGCAGAGATTCGTGAAGATCTTGCGCTTCACTTCCTCGTTCTCGGTCGCCGCCTCGATGACGAGGTCGCAGCCGCCGAGATCGTCGTATGTCAGGGCCGGGACGATCTGAGCGAGCGCCGCCTGACGCTCCGCATCGGTAATGGCCTCCTTGGAGACCTGCCGCGCCATGTTTCCGTTGATGGTCGCGAGACCGGCCTTGATCCGCTCCTCGGAAATGTCGTGGAGCCGAACCGCGAAACCTGCGAGCGAACATACATGGGCAATGCCATTGCCCATCTGACCAGCGCCGATCACGCCAACGGTTTTGATCTCGATACCCATCTTCCTGCTGCCCCGGGCACCTTACGCGCCCTCAAAAGAGACCGGGCAGCGATCCGCCCGGTTCAGTCTTATTCCTGGACTCACTGACCCGCCTTGGTCAACTCCTCTTGGAGCTGTGGCAGAAGCTGGAACAGGTCGCCCACCAGTCCGTAATCGGCGACCTGAAAGATCGGTGCCTCTTCGTCCTTGTTGATCGCCACGATGACTTTCGAATCCTTCATACCGGCGAGGTGCTGAATGGCGCCTGAAATGCCGACGGCGATATAAAGATCCGGAGCCACCACCTTGCCGGTCTGGCCGACCTGCCAATCGTTCGGCGCATAGCCGGCATCGACCGCCGCGCGGGAGGCGCCCATGGCGGCTCCGAGCTTGTCGGCGATCGGCTCGATGTACTTCGTGAAGTTTTCCGCCGAGCCCAAGGAGCGGCCGCCGGAAATGATGATCCGCGCGGAGGTCAGTTCAGGACGGTCGGATTGGGCGATCTCCTCACCCTTGAAGCGGGAGATACTGGGATCCTCGGCCGCATTCACGCTCTCCACCGGAGCGGAACCGCCCTCGCCGGCCGCCGGAAAAGCCGCCGTGCGCACGGTGATGACTTTCTTTCCGTCGGTGGCCTGGACCGTCTGAATCGCGTTGCCGGCATAGATCGGCCTCTCGAAGGTGTCGGGGGAGACGACCTTCGTGATGTCGGAGATCTGCATGACGTCCAGCAGGGCTGCCACGCGCGGCATCACGTTCTTGCCGTTCGTCGTCGCGGCAGCCACGAGGGCGTCATAGGAGTCCGCGAGCGATACGATGAGGGCGGCAAAAGGCTCCGCGAGCTGGTGCTCGTAGGCAGCGGCATCGGCCAGAAGAACCTTCTCGACACCTTCGAGTTTGGCGGCTGCGTCGGCGGCGGCTTTTGCATTCGATCCCGCGACCAGAACATGAACCGGGGCGCCCAGCGCCTTGGCGGCCGACAGGGCCTTGTGCGTCGCGTCCTTGAGGTGAGCGTTGTCGTGCTCGGCGATTAGAAGCGTCGTCATCGAATAATCTCCCTTAGAGCACGCCGGCTTCAGTCTTCAGCTTCTGAACCAGCTCGGCCACGGAGCCGACCTTCACGCCGGCCTTGCGGCCGCCGGGCTCCGTGGTCTTGAGGACCTTCAGACGGGGGCTGACATCGACGCCGAGCGCTTCCGGGCTGGTTTCGTCGAGGGGTTTCTTCTTCGCCTTCATGATGTTCGGAAGGCTGGCGTAGCGCGGCTCGTTGAGACGCAGGTCGGTCGTCACGATGGCCGGCAGATTGAGGGCGACCGTTTGCAGTCCGCCATCGACCTCGCGGGTCACGTCGATGCTGTTGCCGTCGACGTTGAGCTTGAAGGCGAAGGTTCCCTGAGGCCAGTTCAGAAGGGCGGCGAGCATCTGGCCCGTCTGGTTGGAATCGTCATCGATCGCCTGCTTGCCCATGATCACGAGCTGGGGATTTTCCTGCTCGATCACCTTCTTGAGGATCTTGGCGACCGCGAGCGGTTCGACTGTCGCGTCGGTCTTCACGAGAATGCCGCGGTCGGCACCCATGGCGAGGGCGGTACGGATCGTCTCTCCGGCCTGAGCGGGGCCGATGGACACGGCAACGACTTCGGTTGCCTTGCCTTGTTCCTTGAGGCGGATGGCTTCCTCGACCGCGATCTCGTCGAAGGGATTCATCGACATTTTCACGTTGGCGAGTTCGACGCCGGATCCGTCTCCCTTGACCCTGATTTTCACATTGTAGTCGACGACCCGTTTTACAGGCACCAGAAGCTTCATTCGTCTGTCCTCATCGAAAGGTCAGATCCGGCTGCGGTCGTTGGCCAGCTGTCCGGATAGGTAGGGAAAGATGATCGGGACCGTAGCGGGCGGCGTCCGATTGTCAACGCGGCGCCTTCATTTCGTGCGTCTCGATCCTGGCCAGGAGAGGATCGAACCGATGCCGCATGAAAGGAATGAGCAGGGCGCCCGCCACGAACCCGGCGAGATGCGCAAACCAGCCCACACCCTCGTCCGTGCCGAAGAAGGCGGATACGAATTGCAGCACGAACCAAAAGCCGATGGCCCAGTAAGCGGGGAGGCGCAGGGGGATGCCCTGGAGAAAGAGCCCCCAGATGCGAACCCGCGGGTAAAGGATCAGGTAGGCTGCGACCACGCCCGAAACGCCCCCGGAGGCGCCGATGAGAGGGCGGTGCGAATTCGCGTCGATCAGGGCATGCACGAAGCTTGCGAAGCCGCCGCACAGGAGGAAGAACGCCAGAAAGCGCCAATGCCCCATCGCATCCTCCACATTGTCCCCGAACACCCAGAGAAACGCCATGTTGCCGAGCAGGTGGAGCAGGGACGCATGGAGGAAGATGTTGGTGAAGAGCGTCAGCGGAACGGGAACGAACGGATACCCGTCGGGCAGGATCTCGGTGCCGAAAAGAACCGACGGGATAAGTCCGAGGCCGGCCACCATCGCGTCGGGCCCGAGAGGGCCATAGAACGTGAACAGATAGAGGAGCGCGCAGAGCACGAGCAGGCTTCGGGTTCCCGCCGGCGTCTTCAGGTTCTTCAAAGGAACGCCGTCATGCAGCGGGAGAAACATGGGCCGCCCTCAGCGGTTCTGACCCGGTACCCAGAGAACGTCGATCTGGCCCTTGTCGTTCACATAGCGCGACGCGACGAACAGAAAATCGGACAGGCGGTTCAGGTATTTCACGCTTTCCGCCGACACCGCCTCGTCAGGCTTGTCCATCAGCTCGACGACACGTCGCTCGGCGCGGCGGCAGACCGTGCGGGCGAGGTGCAGGGCGGCTGCGGCTGCCGTGCCGCCCGGCAGGACGAACGAGCGCAGCGTCGACAGATGCTCGTTGAGCCGATCGATCTCCCCCTCGAGGCGGTCCACCTGGCCCTGGGTGATGCGCAAGGGCTCATAGGGAAGGGGTTTCCCGGTCTCGACGGTGGCGAGATCGGAGCCGAGATCGAAGAGGTCGTTCTGGATCCGGCTGAGCATCGGGTCGATCTCATGTCCCGCCGTGTGAAGGCGCGCGAGGCCGATGCACGCATTCGTCTCGTCGACGGTGCCGTAGGCTTCAACGCGCAGGTCGTATTTCGGCCGCCGGCCGCCTGCCGCGAGGGCCGTCGTGCCCTTGTCGCCTGTTCGGGTATAGATTCGGTTGAGGACGACCATATCGGCCCCCGTCTGGAGGGGTCAGGATCAGAATGTATAGCCGACGCGGGCGCCGATATTGGTCAGACCTCGGTTGTCGGAGCAGGCGCCTGCGTTGGACAGGTGCTCGATCGTCGCCATCACGCTCCAATTGGCGGACAGGCGCACGCCGACCGAGCCCGATTCGCGAAACAGGGGCGAACAGCCCAGCGCCTGGTGATGCTCGGAGACTCCGAACGGATCCTTGTCGCCGTTATGGATGGCGCCGCCGAGGGAGCCTTCGACAAACAGGCTCGGGGTGATGTCGATGGTCCAGGTCAGGCCCGCATACGCGAAGCTCGTCCGCCCATCGAAATTGACGCTTCCGCCGATGTGGGGACGGGGAATGAAATAGCTGGTGAACAGGTCCGAGGCGGTGAAAGGCTTGGCGAAGAGGATCTCGCCCGTCAGATTCGCGGAGCCGTCCCGGCCCTCAGGTCCCCATGGATCCTGCGCCGAGAAACCGATTCGGAATTCCGACAGGAGGCTCGGCTGAGTGCTCGCGGGATAGGTCGCCGGGGAAGGCCGCTTCACGTCGGCGGCGAAAGCCCCCGTTGCTCCTAGGGAGGATACGACCAGAAGGCCCAGAGCAATGCCGGCGCGCATCAAAAAATCCATCGCTTTATTAAAAAGGGCATGCCGAAGCAGCTATGCCTAACGGTGTCTTATAAAGAACGATGGCGAGAAAGTGTCAATATGGAGCAAGCTAAGCCGCTCTCCACCAGATAATGCCCATGATGATCACGATCGCCAGGAACTGAAGCAGAACGCGCATCCGCATCAGGTGCTGGGAACGGTTCGGGCTGCCCCCCCGCAACATGTTGACCAGGCCGAGGAGCAGCACGAAGGCGACCGCCAGGACGGCCGCAAAGACAAGCATATTCGAGATATCGGTCATGATGATTCCATCAGGGGAGGGCCGGACCGTGGCCCAAATCCCCTTCTCGTGGCAAGTGCTTAAGACGCTCCCTCAGTTCCGTCGCAGAAGCCGGTCGAAATAGTCGAGCTCCTCCTGAGGACGGCTGGGGTCGCCGAGTTTCCGACGCAATTCGTCCAAAATTCGTGCGGCGCGGGCAGCCGCCGATTCATCCACCCCCGGAACCCGAACGTTTCCATCTGAATAATCCCGGTTCCGGGTGGGGCGTCCAAGGGGATCATTGTTGCGCTGATTGGCCTGACCCTGCCCTTGAGGGTCTCCGGGGCCGGGCTGGTCCCCGGCCTGTTCGCTGCCCGGACCCTGCTGCATCTGCTGGGCCATGCCCTGCATGCCCTTGCGCAGACTCTCCAGAGCGCGCCCTTGGGCGTCCACCGCTTCCCCGTTCTGTCCTTGGCCGATGGCGTTTTCGGCCTCTCGCATGGCCTGTTCGGCATCGCCCAGGCCTTGCTCGTTCTCCATCCCCATGCCCTGCATGCGCCGCTGCAGTTCCTGGAGACGCTCCCGGAGGGCCTGTTGCCGCTGATTCAGGCCGAGCGGGTCGTCCTGGTCCCCGCCCTGGCCGTTTTCGGCGTTTTCCTGCCCTTGTTGTCCTTGCTGACCCTGTTGGCCGCGCTGGCCTCTTTGCCGCTGGCCCTGGCGCTGCCCTTGCTGGCCACGCTCGCCCTGCTGCATGCGGCGGTTCTGACCGTCCCGGAAGGTCTCGTCACGCAGGCGCTGCTGCTCCCGTGCCATGTCCTCGAGATCGCGCATGGCCTGATTCATTTCCCGGCCGAGCGGATCGCTCATCCGGCTGTCGGGCCGCGCCATCTGAAGATTGTTGAGGATGTTCCGGAGTTCCTCCAGAAGACGCTGCGCCTCGGCCATATCGCCTCGGCGCATGGCATCCTCCATCTGCCGCAGCATTTGGTTGAGATCGTTCTGAGTGATCACCCGGTCGGCCTGCCGCTGGTTTTGATCCTGGCCTTGCGGGTTCTGCCGCATGCGCTCGGCAAACTCGCGCAGGAACTTGTCCATGGCCTGCCGCAGCTCTTCGGTCAGACGCCTGATTTCGTCGTCCGTCGCCCCACGCTCCATGGCGTCCTTCAGCCGCTCCTGGGCGGCCCGCAGGTCACGCTCCGCTTCGGACAGGTTCCCGTCTTCGATTTGCAGGGCCATGGTCCAGAGCCATTCCGCCACGTCGAGCAGATCCTGATCGGAGCGCGCTTTGCGGAGGCGGTCGGAAGCGAGGCGCAAGCCCATGAACACCCCCCATTGCGGGGTAAAGGCATCGGGAGCGATGAGAAGCGCGTCGAGGGCCGTCTGGACCCGTTTCCGGTCGTCCGGAGTCAGCACGAGGTTGCGCCGCTGCTCCACGAGGGCCTTGGCCAACGGGTTTGCGAAGGGCCGCTGCGGCAGGGTGAAGGCGATGGTCTCGCTCATTCCCTCCTGTCCGGCTTCGTCCTTGACCCGAAGTTTGAGCTTCACGGCTGCGCCGGCCCAGGGATGATTGGTCAGGTCCACGGGGGATTTGGTTTCGGCCGCGTTCTCCTCATGGCCGGGGATGGCGAGGGTGATCGTGGGAACCGGCACGAGGGACCGCTCCTTCGGTCCCTTGGCCTTCTCGATCAAGCCTTCCGCGGAGGTGATTCCGTAATCGTCCTTGGCCTTGTACGCCAGGGTGAAGACGCCCCGTTGATTGACCTCCGGCGGGCCGGTCAGGGCCACTTCCGGCGGGCGGTCCGGAATCGCCTCGATGGAAAGGCTCACGCTGCTGGCAAAGCCCGTGCTGACCGTCAGGCTGGCGCTGTTCTCCAGGGTGTAGCGTTCCTCCCGCAGGTCCGTCCGCTGGTTTCCTTTCGGCGGCAATGCCGTCAGGCCCTGCCCGGGCGTGATCTCGGCGGTTCCTTCACCCGCGACGCGGATCACCACGGTCGAATGGATCGGAGCCTTCAGGTGCTGGCCCTTTGCCAGATCGATCATCAGGGGCGGAGCGCGGGTATAGAGGGGTGGGTCGATCCAGCCGTCGACCCGAAAACCCGGGGCGGCTGCTCCCGGCCCATGCTGGTCGAAGGCGGCGGCGAGGCGTGAGCCCAGCTCCGGGCCCGCCACGAAGGCGCTTGCGACCACCGACAGAACGGCTGCGGCCCGCAGGGCGAAGCGGTCGCGGCGGGGCATGTCCGGATCCGGCAGCGCTACGCGCATGCGCCGAATCGCATCCTCGGCGCGGCGACGGTGGAGCGACCAAAGCGCGCGGGATCCCGGATCGTCGGAGCCGAGCGCGATCGTATCGTCGAGGGCGCGGGCGGGACCATGCGCGAGGCCGGTATCCCGGTCCAGACGGTCGAGGGCCGGTTGCCGCCCGGGAAGACGCAGGCGGAGCAGCGGCCAGAGGGAGAGTACAAAGGCCGCACCGAAAAACAGCAGGCTAGCGCGCCGCCAGAGGGGAGGGGTTTCGAGCCAAAGGCCCAGCCAGGAAAGGGTCAGAAAAACGAGGATGATCGCCAGGGGGATCCAGAGTCGCGGCCAGGCCCGCTCGAGCCACAGGGCCCAGCGCGCCCGCTCCACAAGACGCCCGAAGCGCTTGTTCAGAAGGTCTTGAGCCGGCGGCGGGTTCGAGCCTTCGCTCATGCCATGCAACTCCTCTTGCGCGGTTTCCCGCGCTGACGACCCCCTCTCGATCAAGGTAGCACGGGAAGCCGTGCTGACCAGCGGTCATATCGGCACAAGGCCTGGAAAGAGGGAGCGATTCTTAAACTCTCTTCCTTCGGGGGCATGCGGATAATTCAGCTGCCTGACGACAGGGCGATCCAACGAGATCGATCTTGTCCGAAACGGGCGCCTGGGGAAGCCTCAACGGGCCGATTTAAGGCCAGCTCGCGTGATCTTGATATTTTTACGATATAACGTTAGAAAACCGGCCTCTTTTTTGGGGGAATAATAGCAATCATGGCTGTGACCATCACGATCGACAATCATCTTATCGACGAAAACGTAACCGACGCCACCAATCCGGTGCTAATCGGCACTCTCACCGCAGATGACGGTGAAACCTATACCTACGTGCTGGCGGATCCCGCGATGCAGGATCTCTTCACCATCGACGGCGACAAGATTTATCTGGCTGCCGGCAAGTCATTGAATTACGAAGAAATTCAACGCTACGACCTCACCCTCGATCTGACGGATTCCAACGGCGACGATGCGGGCGATGCCTCGATCAGAATCGACGTTAACGATCTGAACGACAACGCTCCGACGGAAGTGACGCTGAGCGGCCTGACGATTGCGGCCAATGCCGAGGCTGGCGATGCCGTCGGCTCGCTGGGCGCGGTCGATGCCGACACGCCAGCCGTAAACACCTTCTCATACAAGATCGTCGATGCCCAAGGCAATGAAGTCGATGATGATCTGTTCGAGATCGTTGCCGGCCAAGTCGTTGCCAGGACTAATGCGCCCCTGGCTGAGGGTGCCACGCATGAGATCCGCATCCAGGTCTCGGACGGAGCGAATACCTTCATTCAGAACATCATCATCACTGGCTCGGAGCCGAACAACACCGATCCGTACGATGTGACGCTCAAGAATGCCGCCAATGAAGGCGTCACTTCCATCTCCGAAGCTGCCACGGGCGTGATCGGCGTTCTCGGTGCCACGGACGATGAAGGGAATGACATCAGCTTCACCATCAAGGATGACGACGGCACCTTCGAGATCGTTCAGAACACCACGACCGGCGCGTATGAGCTGAAGGTCAAGGACCCGAGCGGGATCGACTACGACACGGCTGCGAACCATACGGTCAGCGTGACAGTGATCGGCGATGACGGGCATGGCGGCACGGTCGAGAAGACCCTGACGCTGGCCCTGACCGACGTCAACGACAATGCTCCGACGGAAGTAACGCTCAGCGGTCTGACGATTGCGGCCAACGCCAAGGCTGGCGATGCCGTCGGCACCCTGAGCGCGGTCGATGACGATACGGCAGCGGTGAACACCTTCACCTATACGATCGTGGACGCCAACGGCGACCCGGTGGCCGATGACCTGTTCGAGATCGTCAGCGGCAAGCTCGTCGCCAAGACCGATGCGCCGCTGGCCAAGGATGCGCCTCACGAGATCCGCATCCAGGTCTCCGATGGCGTGAATGCTCCTTGGGTCGAGACTTTCGTCATCACCGGTGCAGAGGCGAACAACACCGATCCGCACGACGTGCTGCTGAAGAATGGGGCCGGCGAAGCCGTCATCTCCATCTCCGAGACCGCCACGGGCGTGATCGGCGTTCTCAGTGCCACGGACGACGAAGACAACGACGTCAGCTTCACCATCAAGGATGACGACGGCACCTTCGAGATCGTTCAGAACGATCAAACCGGCGCGTATGAGCTGAAGGTCAAGGACGCCAGCAAGATCGACTACGAGACCGCCGCGAACCATGCAGTGAGCGTGACGGTAATCGGCGATGACGGCCATGGTGGCACGGTCGAGAAGACCCTGACCCTCGCCCTGACCGACGTCAACGACAATGCTCCGACGGAAGTGACGTTGAGCAATCTGACGATTGCTGCCAACGCCAAAGTCGGCGATGAGGTCGGTACTCTGGGTGCCGTCGATGCCGATACGGTAGAAGTCAACACCTTCACCTACAAGCTCGTCGATGCTGACGGCAACGAAGTGGTTGATATCATGTTCGGGATCGTCGACAACAAGATTATTGTCGAGTCCAATGCGCCTCTGGATGAGGGTGAGACCCGCACCATCTACGTCCAAGTCTCCGATGGTGTGAATGCTCCGTATATTCAACAATTTGTCATTACCGGCTCGGAGGCAAACAACACCGATCCGCACGACGTAACGTTGAAGAACGCTGCCGGTGAGGGTGTTACGACGATTTCCGAGGCTGCCACTGGTGTGATCGGTATTCTCAGCGCTACGGATGACGAAGACAACACGGTCAGCTTCACCATCAAGGATGATGACGGCACCTTTGAGATCGTCCAGAACACCACGACCGGCGCGTATGAGCTGAAGGTCAAGGACCCGAGCGGGATCGACTACGACACGGCTGCGAACCATACGGTTAGCGTGACAGTGATCGGCGATGACGGGCACGGTGGCACGGTCGAGAAGACCCTGACGCTCGCCCTGAACGACGTCAACGACAACGCTCCGACGGAAGTCACCCTGAGCAATACTCACATCATCGAGAATGCCAAGGCTGGCGATGAGGTCGGTACTCTGGGTGCCGTCGATGACGACACGGCAGCGGTGAACACCTTCACCTATACGCTTGTTGACGGTAACGGCGATCCGGTAGTGGATGACAAGTTCGAGATCGTCAGCGGCAAAGTGGTGGTCAAGGCCGGCGCGGTCTTCGATCGGGAGGCGGAGCCGACATACATGCTCCATATCAAGGTCTCCGATGGCGTGAATCCTGCTCACATCGAAGACCTCACCATCACCATCGATCCTCCCAACACGGCACCTCACGATGTGACGCTGAAGGACGCTCAGAACGTGGCCGTTACCGCGATCGCCGAAACAGCGGCGTCGGGAAGCACGGTCGGCCTTCTGGGAGCATCGGACGCCGAGACCGACGACGTCAGCTTCACGATCAAGGCCGGTTCGGGCGATGCGTTCGGCATCCGACAGAACAACGAGGGCACCTACGAGCTCTATGTCAAGGATGCGAGCAAGCTCAACTACGAAACGGCTGCAAACCACAAGGTGAGCGTGACCGTTCTGGCAAATGACGGTTACAGCGTCACCGAGGAGACCCTCACCCTTGACATCAATGACGTCAACGAGGCTCCGACGGGTGTCAATCTCGGCACTGCAACGGTGAAGGAGCTCGCCGCAACCGGAACGGTTGTCGGAGCGCTCAGCACTCAGGACCAGGATGGCGGCGACGCCTTCACCTATAAGCTCCTTGATGATGCCGGTGGCCGCTTCGCGATCAGCGGCAGCAACGTCGTGGTGAAGGACGGTCTTAAGCTCGATTATGAGCAGGCCAAGTCTCACCAGATCAAGGTTGAGGCCAAGGACAAGGCCGGCCATACCTTCGAGAAGATCCTGTCCGTCGGGGTGCTGGATGTCGCTACCGAGAAGGTGACCGGCAGCGCCACAAACGATGTCGTCAAGGGCGGAAAAGCCAACGACGTCATCAAAGGCAACGCCGGCAACGACGTGCTGTGGGGCGGACTTGGCAAGGACACGCTGTATGGCGGGACGGGCAAGGACGTGTTCGTGTTCAACACCAAATTGGACAAGAAGACGAACCTCGACAAGATCGCCGACTTCAACGTCAAGGACGACACGCTCTGGCTCGACAATGCCATCTTCAAGAAGCTCGGCAAGGGCAGCGAAGCCAGCCCCGGCAAGCTGAACAAGGGGTTCTTCACCATCGGCACACAGGCCAAGGACAAGAACGACTTCCTGATCTATGACGACAAGAAGGGCGTGCTCTTCTATGATGCCGATGGCTCGGGCGCCGGCAAGGCGATCGAGATCGCCACGCTCTCCAAGAAGCTCAAGATGACCGCCGACGACTTCAAGATCATCTAACGTTCTGAGCGACCTAAAAAGAACCCCGGCGAAAATCGCCGGGGTTTTTCTTTTGATTCCTCAAAGCCTAATTTGCGCGGAAGCCCACAAGCTTTCAAGAATACCTTATTCCAGCCAATCCGGCACCTGATCCATGCCGATCAAAGCCTCGTATGAGGGGCGTGGCCGGACAACCGCGTGGTTTCCTCCCTTGACCAGGACTTCCGGGATCAGGAGGCGCGTGTTGTAGGTGTTGGACGTGACAGCCCCATAAGCCCCTGTTGTCATCAGGGTGAGCAGATCCCCCGCTTTAACGGAAGGCATGTCGCGGGAGAGGGCCAAGTAATCGCCCGTCTCGCAAACCGGGCCGACCACATCCGCGATGATGTGCTGCGTGTTGCGGTCCGGCTCGATGACCGGCTTGATCTCATGATAGGCGTCATAAAGGGTCGGACGGATCAGGTCGTTCATCGCCGCATCGACGATCACGAAAGTCTTTCCGGCGCCTTCCTTGACGTAGATGACCCGTGTCACGAGGACACCGGCATTGCCGGCGATCAGGCGCCCCATCTCGAAGATGAGCTTCAGGCCCAGATCCTTCGTGTGCCGCTTGATGATCTGCGCATAGGCCTGCGGATCCGGCGGGGGCTCGTTGTCGCCGCGATAGGGAATGCCGAGCCCGCCGCCCAGATCGATATGATGCAGGGCGTGGCCATCGGCCAACAGATCGCGCGCCAACTCCGCCAGAAGCGCGCTCGCATTGTCGAAGGGCTCGAGATCCGTGATCTGGCTGCCGATGTGCATGTCGACGCCGGTGATCCGAATCCCTTTCAGTTTCGCCGCATGAGCATAGACCTCGCGCGCTCGGGCGATCGGGATGCCGAACTTGTTCTCGGACTTGCCGGTGGAGATCTTCTTATGCGTCTTCGCATCCACGTCCGGGTTGATGCGGATCGAAACGGGAGCGCGAAGCCCCTTCGATGATGCGACTTCGGAGAGGGCCTGCAATTCAGGTTCCGATTCCACGTTGAAGCACAGGATTCCGCTGTCCAGCGCGAAGGCCATTTCCTCTCGGGTCTTGCCGACGCCGGAGAAAACAATGCGTTCGCCGGGCACGCCGGCTGCCAGGGCCCGACGCAACTCCCCTTCCGAAACGATATCCATTCCGGCGCCGAGGCGACCCAGGGTTTTCAAGACCGCCTGGTTCGAATTTGCCTTCATCGCGTAGCAGACGAGGGTGTCCGTGTCGGCGAAGGCCTCTGCAAAAACACGATAATGACGTTCGAAGGTCGCCGAGGAATAGCAGTAAAAGGGCGTGCCGACCTCGTCCGCCAGTCGGCGCAGATCGACGTCCTCGGCATGGAGACTTCCCTGGCGATAGTTGAAATGATGCATGAGGCGGCTCAAAAAGCTTCAAAGAGGGTTACGTCCGCCCTGACACCGGCAGGCGGACGCGCTCCCGTGACGATGACGGCGTTAGAGGATCGGGTCGAGGATGAAGCGATCTTTTGGGATCGTGAAGCCGCGATGGGTCTTGTTCGAGGGATTCGTCCCGACCGGCGACGGGAGAGCGCCGCCTGGGCTGGGCTGAGCCGTGGTCTGCTGCGGAGCCGACGGGTCCGGCGGCGGCTCGAGCGCGCCGCGACGCCCGCAGGCGGAAAGACCCAAAGCGAGAATGCCAGCAATCAACACGATGCGGGGAAAAGGAAGGCTAGACGACATCAGTTGCTCCAAAACGTGGCGGCACCATAACGGGATCCGGAACGGGATGCGAGGGGAAGCTGAGCTTTTGGGCCAAGTCTTCTAAGCCAAGTCCTGTGAGCTGGAGACTGTAAACGCGGCCTCTGCCACAGGATCGTGAAGGACGGATCGCCGGTCCTGCGGCGACAGGGGCTTGAGGCTTGGCGAAAAACGCGCCACATCGGGCGGCATGACGCCCGCACCTCGCTCTTCCCGTTCGCTCACATCCTGGCTTGCCGTTCCCGTCCTGCTCGCACTGGCGGGAGGGGCCGCCTGGTATGGTTTCTCCGGTCGCCTGGGAGGGTCTCAGGGGCCTGCCGAGTGCAAGATCGCCCAGACCATGGTGGACCGGCTGAGGCCCTTGGCAAAAGGCGAAATGGCTGCCGTGGGGGTGAGCAATACGCCCAAGCCGCCACCGGAAATCGCCTTTAACGGTCCGGACGGTCAGGTGAAAACCTGGAAGGACTTCAAGGGAAAGACCGTCCTGGTCAATCTTTGGGCGACGTGGTGCGTGCCCTGTCGCCAGGAGATGCCCGCCTTGGACAAGCTGCAGGCGGAGCTGGGGGGGCGGGATTTCGAGGTGGTGGCCATCAACGTGGATACCCGCAATTCCGAGAAGCCCAAGGCCTGGCTCCAGGAAAACGGCATCCACAACCTCGCCTATTATGCCGATCCCGTCGGCAAGGTGCTGCAGATCTTGCAGAGGTCAGGTCATGTGGTGGGGCTGCCGACGACCCTCATGATCGGAGCGTCCGGGTGTGAGGTCGCTCTATTGAAGGGCCCGGCGGAGTGGGCGTCCTCCGATGCGCTGGCTTTCGTAAAGGCCGCCGCCGAGCCTCAGACGGGGCGCTGAGCGGGGCCCTGCCCGTCCGGAACGCCGAGGGTGCCCGAGAAAGCCGGTTTGGACAGGCGCCAGGGCCGATCCATGGCCTTCCTGGCCTGGCCACGGGCAAGCTGGCGCAACGTTCCGTCGGCCAGGACCTCCTCGATCACCAGAAAGCCGAGGGACTGGAGCATGACCGCCGCCGTCTTCGTCGAAACATCGTCGGACGGAAGGGCCAGGGAGCCCGCCGTATAGATTCTCTCGAGCAGGCTCTTGGGATGAGCCTGCACGGCCGAGGCAGCACGGGGCCGGAAGGCGACCACGTTCGTCGCTGGATCGTTCATGGAAAACCCCCATCGAAATTGACCGCTTGGTTTTATTGTTGCGGCCGCTCCACGACGCGGAGCACCTTTACTGTGCCGAAAGGGGGATGGGCGCGATATGCGACAAAGGTGCAAACAGGCAGCAAAAAGCGGAGCGCAGGTATGCGCTCCGCTCCTGTGTCGATGGAAAGGGGCTTTTAGGCGCTCTGCTGAACCGCGATTCCCTTGTCGGCAAAGAGCTGTTGCAACTCGCCGGCCTGGAACATCTCGCGGGTGATGTCGCAGCCGCCGATGAACTCGCCCTTCACGTAAAGCTGGGGGATCGTCGGCCAGTTGGAATAATCCTTGATTCCCTGGCGGATAGTCTCGTCCTCGAGAACGTTGACGCCCTTATAGGGAACGCCGAGATAGTTCAGGATCTGGACGACCTGGCCCGAGAACCCGCACATGGGGAATTGGGGTGTGCCCTTCATGAAGAGCACGACGTCGCTGGACTTCACTTCGTTGTCGATCACCTGGTGGGCGTCGGTCATAGGCTTCTCCTTTCCACGGCGGTCAAGGCGCCGGGTTCGTCTCAATTGTCGGGGGCTTGGGTCGTCAGCGCAAGAGCATGGAGCGCCCCACCCATGCGGCCTTGCAGCGCTGCATAGACCATCTGGTGCTGCTGAACCCGGCTTTTGCCCTTGAAAGCTTGGGAGACCACGGTGGCGGCATAGTGGTCGCCGTCCCCGGCGAGATCCTTGATCTCCACCTGGGCGTCCGGCAGGGCCGCCTTGATCATGGTCTCGATGTCATGGGCGTTCATCGGCATCGTGTCAGCTCCTCAGGCCTTGCCGGCCATATAGTCCGGCAGCCACGATTCGTGCGCCGCCTTCAGCTTCTCTATCGATATGGCCTCCCGTCCCGGGAGAATCAACGAATCGCCGCCGGTCACGCCGAGCACCATGGCGGGAATGCCGACCGCGTTCGCCTCGTAGAGAATGTCGGCTGCGTCGTCGGGCCGGACCGCCAGGAGGTAGCGGGCCTGGTCTTCGCCGAACAGGAAGGCGTGAAGCGGCATGGTCTCCGGAGCGCTGGTCACGATGGCGCCGGTCCGTCCGGCCATGGCCATCTCTGCGAGGGCCAGCGCAAGGCCGCCATCCGACAGGTCATGAACGGTGTCGACCTGCCCCGAGCGGATGAGCTGGCGGACGAAATCGCCGTTGCGCCTTTCCGCCGCCAGATCGACCGGGGGCGGAGCTCCTTCCTCACGGCCGCAGACATCGCGCAGATAGATCGACTGTCCGAGCCAGCCGCGCGTCTCGCCGATCAGGATGAGCGCGTCTTCCTCGCGCTTGAAGGCGACGGATGCATTGACCGTCACGTCATCGAGCACGCCGACGCCGCCGATCGCCGGGGTCGGGAGGATGCCCTGGCCATTGGTCTCGTTGTAGAGAGACACGTTGCCGGACACGACCGGGAAATCGAGGGCCCGGCAGGCTTCCGAGATGCCGCGCAGGCAGCCGACGAACTGGCCCATCACCTCGGGCCGCTCCGGATTGCCGAAATTCAGATTGTCGGTGATCGCCAGCGGCAGGCCGCCGACCGCCGTGATGTTGCGCCAGGCTTCCGCCACCGCCTGCTTGCCGCCCTCGACCGGATCGGCCTCGCAATAGCGGGGCGTCACGTCGGTGGTCATCGCAAGACCTTTGGGACCGTCCTCGACGCGCACCACGGCGGCGTCGCCCCCCGGCATCTGGACCGTATTTCCGAGAATCAGATGATCGTACTGCTCCCAGACCCAGCGCTTCGAGCACTGGTCGGGGGAGCCCACCAGCTTCAAAAGCGCTTCCCCGTGGGACACGGGCGGCTTGACGCTGTCCGGCGCGATCACCGGCTGGTGCGTGTTGGCGAGGTGCGGGCGGTCATAGATCGGCGCCTCGTCGCCCAGCTCCTTGATGGGCAGGTCGGCCATGACCTCGCCCTGGTGCTTCACGACGAAGCGCAGCGTGTCGGTGGTCTTGCCGATGATCGCGAAATCGAGACCCCACTTGCGGAAGATGGCTTCCGCGTCCTTTTCCATGCCGGGCTTGAGCACCATGAGCATGCGCTCCTGGCTCTCGGAGAGCATCATCTCGTAGGCGGTCATGCCTTCCTCGCGGGTCGGCACCTTGTCGAGGTCGAGTTCGACGCCGAGATTGCCCTTTGCGCCCATCTCCACGGCGGAGCAGGTCAGGCCGGCGGCCCCCATGTCCTGAATGGCGATGACGGCGCCGGACTTCATCAGCTCGAGGCAGGCCTCCAGCAGGAGTTTCTCCGCGAACGGATCGCCGACCTGAACGGTGGGACGCTTTTCCTCCGACGCATCGTCGAACTCCGCCGACGCCATCGTGGCGCCGTGAATGCCGTCACGGCCGGTCTTCGATCCGAGATAAACGATGGGATTTCCGACGCCCGTCGCGGCCGCGTAGAAGATCTCGTCCGTCCGGGCGAGGCCGACCGCCATGGCGTTCACGAGGATGTTGCCGTTGTAGCGAGGATGGAAGCCGACGCTGCCGCCAACGGTGGGAACGCCGAAGGAATTGCCGTAGCCGCCGATTCCCGCGACGACGCCGGACACAAGGTGGCGGGTCTTCGAATGATCCGGTTCGCCGAAGCGAAGGAAGTTGAGGGCCGCGATTGGCCGTGCCCCCATGGTGAACACGTCGCGCAGGATGCCCCCGACCCCGGTGGTCGCGCCCTGATAGGGTTCGATGAAGGACGGATGGTTATGGCTTTCCATCTTGAAGATGCACGCCAGACCGTCGCCGATATCGATGACGCCGGCATTCTCGCCGGGACCCTGGATCACCCATGGGGCGCTGGTCGGAAGGCCGCGCAGGTGAAGGCGGGAGGATTTGTAGGAACAATGCTCGTTCCACATGGCGGAGACGATGCCGAGTTCCGTAATGGTCGGCGTGCGGCCGATGAGCTTTACGAAACGGTCGTACTCGTCGGGCTTCAGCCCATGCTCCTTCACCAGCTCCGGGGTGATGGCCACATCGTTGCGAATCATCGGGGTCTCGTTTCTTGCCCGCTCCCAAAAGAGGGACGAGGGGATCGACAGAAGGTTTCAGGCCGCCTTGTTTTTAGGCCGCCGTGGCGAAGGACGACACGAGGCTCTCGAAAAGGCCGCGCCCGTCCGTTCCGCCCACGAGATCTTCGATCAGGTTTTCCGGATGAGGCATCATGCCCAGGACGTTGAGCTTGTCGGAATAGATGCCGGCGATCGAATTCATGGAGCCGTTGCGGTTCGCATCCGCGGTCACCTGACCGCTCGCGTCGCTGTAGCGGAAAGCCACGAGGCCTTCGCCTTCCAGGCGCTTCAAGGTCTCGCCGTCGGCCGTGTAATTGCCTTCGCCGTGAGCGACGCAAACATCGATGGCCTGACCCTTCGCATAGGCGCGCGTGAAGGCGGTGTCGTTGCGCTCCACCCGCAAGAACTGGCGGTGGCAAATGAACTTCAGGTTGGCGTTTCGCATCAGGATGCCGGGAAGGAGCCCGGATTCGCACAGAATCTGAAAGCCGTTGCAAATCCCGAGCACGAGACCGCCCCGGGCCGCATGGGCGCGCACCGCATCCATCACGGTCGCCCGTCCGGCGATGGCGCCGCAGCGCAGATAATCGCCATAGGAAAAGCCGCCGGGGAGCACGACGAGGTCGGTGCCCGCCGGCAGATCGGTTTCGGCATGCCAGACCTTCTCCACCTGGGAGCCGGCCGACCGGAGCGCCCGCATCACATCGCCTTCGCGATTGGATCCGGGGAAGACGACGACAGCAGATTTCATGGAGCCCTCACGCGATCTCGACGCGGTAATTCTCGATCACCGTATTGGCCAGGAGCTTTTCGCAGGCCGCCTTGAGCGAGGCCTCCGCCTGGCCCTTGTCCGCGGTGTCGAGTTCGATATCGAACACCTTGCCCTGACGGACATTGGCGATTCCATCGACCCCAAGGGACTTGAGGGCGCCTTCGATGGCCTTGCCTTGGGGATCGAGAACGCCGTTCTTGAGGGTCACGGTGACACGGGCTTTCATGGGGGCCTCAGGCTGTTTTTCGGAAGATGGCCAACGCCATAAAGGGAAAGAGGCCAAGAAACAACGGCTTCACAGCCGCAATTCACGCCTCGCGACCTCCCGCACGGTCCTGTGCACCGCGGCTTCGTCCTCGCCGACAACCAGCACGATCTCAAGGCCGTCGTCCGTGCTTCGGCCGAGAGAGGCCCCATAGGCCGGCTGCTTGCTGGCATCCGCCGGGGCAAGGCTGATCGTGAAGCCATGGAGCGAGCCCTCGTCCAGCGGCTGGGCGTGAGCGACGGTCCGGACCGGCTTGCGCTGACGAGAAGGTGCCTTACGGGATGGTGATTGGAGGGCCTGGACCAGGGCGGCCGGGTTTTTCAGCACGGCTTCGGCCTGTGCCGCGTCCTTCCCTTTCAGCCTGACGACCCCGACCGCGAGGCCGGGGGTACATTCGGGCGGCGCGCAGAAGGCGAGGGCGATCGGCTCCGCCCGGTCCTCGGCGAGCCATTTTCTCAAGGGAAGGGCTTCCCAGGGAGCTCCCGGCGGGACGCCTTCCACGGGACGTGGAATGTAGCCGCAGGATGCGAGACCTGCGCCAGTCAGAACCAGAAGGGCAAGGAGCAAGGAGCGAAACGGCATAGCTCGTTTTTAGACATCGGATGATGTCGCGGTCGAGTCGTCCGGCCTCGGAGGCTGGCCGGACATCGTCAGAGGAGAAGAGGGCCTAAAGAAAAGCCCGGCACGGGCCGGGCTTTCGGAAGCAGGCGGGTCGCCTCACTGGACGAGGCGGGGGCCGCTCATGGTCGGATTCTCGTTCTCGGACATGATGCCGAGGCGGCGAGCGACTTCGGAATAGGCCTCCACCAGTCCACCCATGTCGCGGCGGAACCGGTCCTTGTCGAGCTTGTCCTTGGACTTGATGTCCCACAGGCGGCAGGAATCCGGAGAAATCTCATCCGCGACGACGATGCGCATCATCTCGCCTTCCCAGAGGCGGCCCGTTTCCATCTTGAAGTCCACGAGGCGGATGCCGACGCCCAGGAAGAGCCCCGACAGGAAGTCATTGACCCGAATGGCAAGGGCCATGATGTCGTCGATCTCCTGGGGGGTCGCCCAGCCGAACGCCGTGATGTGCTCTTCGGACACCATCGGGTCGTTGAGCTTGTCGTTCTTGTAATAGAATTCGATGATCGAGCGGGGCAGCTGCGTGCCTTCCTCGAGGCCGAGGCGCTGCGACAGGGAGCCGGCCGCGACATTCCGGACGACGACCTCGAGCGGAATGATCTCCACCTCGCGAATCAACTGCTCGCGCATGTTGAGACGGCGGATGAAGTGGGTCGGAACGCCGATATCGTTCAGGTTCTGGAAAATGTATTCCGAGATCCGGTTGTTCAGGACGCCCTTTCCGTCGATCACTTCATGCTTTTTGGCATTGAAGGCGGTGGCATCATCCTTGAAGTGCTGGATGAGCGTTCCGGGCTCGGGCCCTTCATAGAGGACCTTCGCCTTGCCCTCATAGATGCGACGGCGGCGATTCATAGGCGTGTACCGTGGTTTGAGGAAATCCATGGCCGTGGCTCCTTGAGTGTCATGTGCAGATCCGCGGCTGGCACGGGTTCGATAAAGATCGTCCCCGGCTTGGGCGCAACCTATCCGATCCCTCTGCCGAGCACAACGGAAGGAGTTCGGCCACTTCCAGGCCGTCTCCTCAGGTGGTTTTCGAATGGGATTACCCCTGGCGGTGACGCCTGTGCGCCTTTATATCGCAGGAATCACAATCTGGGAGATGAGGACCATGACCGCCTTCGACGAGCGTAAGGACGCATTCGAGAAGAAGTTTGCACACGATGAGGAACTTCGTTTCAAGGCGACCGCTCGCCGCAACAAGATGTTTGGCCTTTGGGTCGCGGCCCAGATCGGCAAGACCGGGGCCGAGGCGGACGAGTATGCCAAAAGCGTCGTTCTGGCGGATTTCCAGGAAGCGGGCGACGCGGACGTGATCCGTAAGGTGAAGGCCGACCTGGAGGCCGCGGGCAAGCCCGCCGACGAGGGCGCGCTGAACCGCACCCTGCAGGAGCAGATGGCTCGCGCTATCGACGACATCAGAGCCGGCCGCTAAGCTTTCGGCATCGCCCGATCCATCCTCCTGAAAAGGCTTGCTGCATGTCCCTTCCGTCACTGCCTGACCGGCTGAGGGCCGGGACGCCCGCCTTGGCTGCCTGGTGCGGATTGCCGGAGCCGAGCATCGCGGGCGTTCTGGCCCGCGAGGCCTTCGACGCGGTGGTCGTGGACATGCAGCATGGCGCGATCGACTTCGCCGCGACGGTCAAGGCCATCCCCCTCGTGGCGGCGGCCGGCAAGCCGGCGATGGCCCGCATCGCCGTCGGAGAATTCGCGACAGCCTCCCGCCTGCTTGACGCCGGCGCCTCCGGAATCATCGCGCCGATGATCAATACGGTCGAGGACGCCCGCCGCTTCGCGGGCGTCATGAAGTTCCCCCCTGTCGGGGAAAGGAGCTGGGGCCCTCATGGAGCCCTCAGCCTTACCGGCCTGCAGCCGGGGGAGTACTTCAAGGCCGGAAATGATCTGTCGGTCGCCCTCGCGATGATCGAGACCCGGGAGGCGCTCGGCCTCATCGACGAAATCCTGGCCGTACCGGGGATCGATGGGGTCTTCATCGGCCCGTCCGATCTGTCGATCGGTCTGTCCCAAGGCCAGGAGCTCAATCCGACCAGCGCCGCCGTGGAAACGGCGATCGACCATGCCTTGGGGCGTGCCCGCGCCGCAGGGAAGTTTGCAGGAATCTATGCGGCATCGGGGGAAAGGGCCTCGGAGCTCGTGCGCAAGGGTTTCCATCTGATCTCCATCGCCAGCGATACCGCGCTCCTGCGCATGGGGGCCCAGGGCGCTCTCAAGGCCGCGCGCGGCTGATCTCCCGATCCGTTTGACCGGTCTTCGCGAGTGTCCTCGACCGCGCCCGTCTTCCGCTTCGCTCCCAGCCCCAATGGGCGGCTGCATCTCGGGCACGCCTATTCCGCCCTGCTGAACGCGGATTTTGCCGCCAGATTCGAAGGGCGGCTCCTTCTTCGCATCGAGGACATCGACATGGCCCGATGCCGCCCGGCTTTCGAGGCGGCGATCTACGAGGATCTGGCATGGCTCGGCCTCCGGTGGGAGCAGCCGGTCCGCCGGCAATCCGAACATTTCCCCTTCTATCGCGAGGCCGCCGCAAGGCTGAACCGGAAGAATGTCCTTTATCCGTGCTTCTGCACGCGTAAGGAGGTGGCCGATGCCGTGGCCCATAGGGAGGCCGCCGCGGCGGTCCCGTGGCCGCGCGATCCGGACGGTGCCCCGCTTTATCCCGGAACATGCCGGTCTCTCGCTCTGCATGAAGTGGAAGGCCGCGTGGCCGCCGGAGAGCCTCACACGCTGCGGATCCATATGCCCGCCGCGCAATCCTGCATCACCCGGCCTTTGACTTATGGGCGGTTCAGTCGCGACGGGGAGATCGAAACGATCCCGGTGAATCCGGCCAGGTGGGGCGATACGGTAATCGTCCGCAAGGATATCCCGACGAGCTACCATCTATCCGTCGTGACGGACGACGCATTCCAGGGGATCACTCATGTGGTCCGGGGCCAGGATCTGGAGGCCGCCACGGATCTTCATGTGCTGCTGCAATTCCTGCTCGATTTACCGACGGCGCTCTATCACCATCACGGCCTCGTCCTCGACCCGGGAGGCGACAAGCTGTCGAAAAGCCGGCAATCGGAAGCGCTGACGGATTTGCGCGCCCGGGGCATCACCGCTGCGGCGCTCCGGCAGCGGCTTGGCTTTTGAAGGTCAGCCGATGCCCAAGACATATAGCCAAAGAAGCGTCGTTCCGAGAGCGAGCACCGTTGAAAGGGTGACGGCGCTGGATGCGAGTGCGACGCCTTCCCCGTATCGCTCGGCGAAGAGATACGCATTGATCCCCGATGGACAGGACGCAAAGAGAACCGCCACCCCGGCCCAGACGGGCGGCATCGAGAACACGTGTGTCGCCAGCAGCAGCACGATGAGAGGATGCAGGAGAAGTTTGAGGGCGGAAATCAGGGTCGGGAGCTGCCAGCCGGTCTCCAGGCCGTAGCGGCGCAGGGCAATCCCCATGGAGACCAGCGCACAGGGAACCGCGGCGCTTCCAAGGAGCTCCACCACCTGCCAGATCGGGCCGGGCAGGTGAGGCGCAAGCGGCCTGCAGGCGGAGCCGGCCAGAATCCCGACCACGATGGGGTGGGTCAGAAGGCGGCGGACGATCACGAGGGGAGAGGCCTGGCGCCCTTCGGCCATGATGGTGGCCAGAGTCATGGTCACCGGAAGATGGACGGCGATCAGGAGAAAGAGCGGTACGGCGCCGGCCTCGCCATAGGCCTTGAGAATCATCGGGACCCCGACGAAGACCGTATTGGCTTGGCCGGCCGAGAAGCCCGCAACGACCGCGGACACGCCTTTAAGGGCGAAAAGGCGGCGTCCGGCAATCATGGCCAGGGTCCAGACGACGGCGACTCCGGCGAAATAGGAGATCCAGTAGCCCCAGGGCTGGACCGCGGGAATCTCGGCCTTCACCAGGGTTCTGAAGATCAGGCAGGGGAGGGAAAGAGAGAAGACGAATTCCGAGAGGCCTTCCCCCATGCGCTCCGAGACGAAATTGGTCCATCGCGCGGCGTATCCGATCCCGATCAGGCCAAAGACCGGCAGAACGATCGCAAGAAGGTCAAGCATCGGATCTCAGCGCAGGTCGGCCCGTTGGGCGATGCTGGCCGATGCGCTCGCATGCGCCATGAGGTCGTCGACCTGTTCACGCTGGCGCTTGAACTCGACCAGGGTGCGGCCTTCGAGCTCGCGGCTCTTGGGAAGGCGGATCTTGAGGGGATCGACGAAGCTGCCGTTGATCAGGACTTCATAGTGCAGGTGAGGACCTGTCGAGAGGCCGGTGCTGCCGAGATAGCCGATCACCTGCCCCTGCTGGACCCGGGCTCCGGGCCCGACTCCTTTTCCGAACCCGGACATATGGTTGTAGGTGGTCACATAGCCGTTCGCATGCTGAAGCTCGACCCGGCGGCCGTAGCCCGATTCCCAGCCCGCCTTGATGACAGTGCCGTTACCGGCGGCCAGGATCGGCGTGCCGATGCGGTTGGCCCAATCGATGCCGGTATGAGGCCGCGAATAACCCAGGATGGGGTGGTAGCGGGATCCGAACCCGGATCTCAGGATACCTTCCGCAATCGGTTTGCGGAGCAGGAACTTCTTCAAGGAGCGTCCGCTTTCGTCGAAAAAGTCCACGATGCCGTCGTCGCCCTGGTATCGGTAAACCCGTCGGGCTTCCCCGCCGACCGTCAGAGACGCATAGAGAACTTCCGGAGCCCCTCCCTCTTCGTCGGCCCCATAGAACACTTCGAAGGTGTCGCCCGCCGAGACACGGCGCTGGAAATCCACGTCATAGCCGAAGATGCGGACCAGCTCGTCCACGGTCTTTCGGGGAAGGTCGTTCTTGAGGGCCGTTTCGTAGAGGCTCTCGTAAAGCCTGACGCCGCGCCCGTCGTCCTCCTCCTCATCGTCGTCTTGAGCGGCGGCAACCTGGGGAGACGCCTCTTCATTGATGGGGGTCACCGAGACGAACACCCCTCGGTCGTTGGTGGCCGCGATGGCATCGATGCCGCGCTCGCCGAGAACGATCACGCGGACGATCTGACGAGGATCGCCGAGCCGGGGGCCCGGAGCGATCAAAAGCCGAAGGTGCTGGCCTTCCACGAGATTGGCTGTCTTGATTCTCGCCGAGAGCGCGGTGGTGATCGCGAGAATCTGCTCCGGGGTCGCCCCGTAGGCACGCAAAACCGTTTCCGCGGTCTCTCCCTTCTTCAGGGCGACGTCGCGTTCTTCCACGAGGGGGGCCGTGCCGCGCAGGTCGGCTTTGGGCAGGTTCGTGACGTTTTCCGGAACGACCCGCACTTCGATGGAACTGAACGGAGCGTCCACGATCCGGGCATAGCCCAGGGCCTCCCCGAGGGAATCGGGCTGGCGCAGGGTGCGGGACAGCATCTGCTGAGCCGGAATCGGGAAAGCCGCACGGCGTCCGGCTTCGGAAGAGACCCGGCGCTCCTCCTCAAGGATGGCGATCACGTCATCGTCCGACAAGGAGGGGGCGCTCGCCTCGACGGCAAGGCCCGCCAGATCCCGGCGAACGACCGACACGTCCGCATCGGCGACCTCCGGGGGCGGCTCGACCGCCTTATCCTGGTTGCTGTCGTTGAACAGGCGCATCGGATCGAAGCGGGGGATGTCCGTGGCGTAGACGCCGGCCGTAAGAGACAGGTTGGTGGCGACACGGACGAATTGCCTGACCTTGATCGCCTCCCTGTCCCCGTTCCGGATCGTCATGGGCGCCCGGAAGCTCTGCTTGGCCAGAGCCACGGTCTCGCTTCGATTCAGCCGATCCGCTTTGCGGGCGGTATTGATGGTGCGGTTGTCCGCTCCCGTATCCGTCGATGCGACGCGGACGCTGGCCCGCTCGGGAGGAGATGCGGACGTGGTCTCGCCCTCGAGGGCGATATAGATCGACGTGCCGATCAGCAGAGCTCCCGTGACCCCGGTCAGGATGCTGGCTCCGAGCCACCGGAGATTCACGTCGCGCCGATCGACCTCCTGAGGAGCTCCGCCGGCATTCAGGGCGGGCTCATGGCCCAGATCCACGCCCGACGCGATACGAGCGCTCTCCCTGAAGGGGAGGCCGGCCCGGGTGTCGTCGGAGGAGGATGAACTCATGAGGACTTCGGTTGAATGAAAGCAGGGACGCCAGGGCTCTAGCACAGGAGGGCTCGCCCGGACAAACACGAGCCGGGCCCAATCTCATATGCCGATCGACGGCGGGCGGATCGTGCATCGGGCGACACTGTGACGGCAGTGAGGCGGATCGCCAGATACCCACCGTAGAAAAGGGCCGGCGAAGAATTTTGCGCCGCCGTCAAAAAACTTTCACAAGGCTGTTGACACCTGAAAGGGCATGGGCCTATAAGACGCCCATCGACGCCGCCGCTGACGCGAACGGCGCCAAACGCTTCCTTGACAAGGCGCGCTGAAGCAAACCGGATCAAACCGGCCCGCTAAGCTGTCTTTCAGAGAGGCTCCATCCTCCGGATGGACGTCAAATACGAAATGGTCTTCAAATCGTAGTTGACAAAGAAAAGAGATGAACTTAAATCAGGTTCATCACCGGGTTGCCGAGGATCGGTTGCTCCGGGTTTTCTTTTGAAAAATCGCGGCTGGGGCCGGAAGTAAAATTCCGGGCTTGGGCGCTGTTTTCTTCGGAAGACGAAATTTGCTCTTTGACAAGTGAAGATGAGAGAGAGAAGCGTGGACGGCGGTGTCCTTGCGGGGTTGCTTTCGGGCAGCCTGAGAAGATACCGACCAAGTCTATGCTTTGGTGAGTACCACCGTTCAGTGGAA
>NZ_JAJDOP010000010.1 GCF_020595095.1 Microvirga rosea
TGTCCTTCCAGGTTTCCGAGGTCGCAATCCGCAGGTTCACCACAGGCTCGCCCGAGTTCAACCGCCGAACCTCAGGGTCACGCCCCAGGTTCCCTACCAATATCACCTTGTTCACACTGCCTGCCATGGCAACGTCTCCGTTCATCTCTCCTGACTATCGTCAGGTCGGGTTCTACACTCCTGCCCGGGACTGAGCATCCCCTTTGTTCTACATTTGTTCTTAAATGGATGCAAGGAGATAAACAGGTCGGAGAGAATGGTGGGAGGTTGAAGAAGGTCGGGATGGTGGCCAGCCGCGAAACCGCGGCAGGCACGATTATTCGGCGGCCTGAAGATAGACGACGTTGGACTGGGCGCTTCCCACGTCACGGAGGGTTTTCGCCATGTAGTTCAGCCGCTCGATCACCTTTTCAAGGTCAGCCTTAGTGCCGTCGCTCAGATCATAGGCGTTTCGGCCCCGATAGAGTCGGTTGATCTGGCTTTCCATTTCGACGGCGTTCTCACGAATCCGATGCACCAGGTTATCCGCGATCACGTCGGCATTGCTGTCGACAACGCAGAAACCCACATCGCTGGCACGTTCTTTGGACATCAGTGACACCTCTTCTTGTCGTTCTTCTTTCGGTTCAGGCGGCGGCTCGCTGGTTGATCAGAAGGCCGAGACGGCGAGCCAGATTTCTTTTCGTGACAGGTCCGATCCATGGCAGGCTTGCCAGATAACCGAGCTTGTCGTTGCTCTCCCGGTAAGTGCGGAAGAAGCGTTCGCGCTCCTGCCAGATCTGATCGATCGCCTCGGCCTTGCCGGGATGGCGGAAGCTCATCCTCGCGGTGGCGCCGAGCTCAAGAGCGCGGACGCAATGCTCATACGTGCGACGTCCGACGGAAGCCGTCACGCTGGCATGGCAGATGGCGAAGATCACGTGACGGGCGAGGTCCTCCGCGTTCTGGGGCGGTGCGAGACCTTTGTCGGCAAGCTCTGCCTGCGCAGCGGACCAGCCGTCGAAACCGTGAAAAGCCGAAGAGCTTGGCAATAAGTTCACCGTATGTTCCAGGCCGCTTGAATCATTCGGACAAGCTTCGTTCCTGTTCTGCGAATCCGGTTCGGAGCGCGCCAACCAAAAGCCGACGCTCCCGACATGTCGAAGCGAGAAGAACGAAACCGCGCGTGGGCCGAGAAGGAGCGGAGGCCTTCGGGTTCGCGCATACGCAAACTTGCGCCGGAGAGCGAAAAAGCCGCGTCGTTATTGGACTTTTCGGCATCTCTCCGCTCAACAAAGATGGGCTTTGGAACCCCGTTTTGCAAGACCGCCGACAGTGTCGGAATGTCCTCTGCGGCGGCGTTCGGGGCATGGGGCCATCCGGCGATCTCCCGTCGTGCGATGGTGAAGGTTCGTGCCAGATCGATGTCGGCCTCGACGTGGTGAACGGCCACCGCGCAGGAAAACGCCTCGGCAAACGGGGCCATGGCGCACCAGGTCTTTTCAGCCATATGCAACGGCCAAGCCCAGAGCCCGTCTCCGCGTCTGGCGCCGAGACTCTCGCGCTCGATGAAATAGCCGTTTTCCTTATGCTCAAGCCCGCTTGGCGTTACGAGCCATTCCTCATTCTCGAACAGGGATTGTTCTTCCGCCACGGCTGCCATCCCGACATCCTCCCGGCCACGGTGCCCGACATCTCAACGGTGCCATTACCGAAGCCCATCTCTTGTGATAAGAACAAAAAGAGAACATACCGCGAGAAGATTCGGTGTCAAGCAATTGCGCTCGCTCGGACTGTAATCTCGGAGTATCCGATACTATGTGGTGGCTCGGGTGATAGGATTAAAGAGATCCCCTCACTTGCCTCTGCAACAGAAGCAAAGCTGTCGCGAGATTTTACGGCTCAGCTTGACTTCGAAAGCTTGGGCTGCGGCAAAAGGAAAGACCTGTAATGACGACCCTGAAAACCCCCGGAAACGACAGCCTCAAGCGTCTCGAAGACCTGCGCACGACGTTCGAGCGGCTTCGGGCGGAGCGTATCCGGACCGAGGGTGAAGTCGAACGGCTGGTGAGGGAGCTCGATCAGGCCCGCACGCAGGCACGGGATGAATTCGGAACCGACGACGAGGCAGAACTCCAGCGGCTGATTGAAGCAGCGGCGCGTGAAAACACCAAAAGGGTCGCCGATTTCGACGCGATTCTGCGCGATGTGGAGAACCGTCTCCGTCAGCTCGGGAGCGAGATCTGATGGAGCATGGCGACAGCAACCATCAGGTAATCCGTGCGGCGGCCGCGCTGGCACGCCTCGAGGGACGTCGCGACGCCCTCAAGGTCCGTGCCGGAGAACTGACCCGAGACATCGAACTCGCCAAGGGACGTCTCGCCGTAAAGGACGAGGTGGAAGGATTCATCGAAGCCGTTCACGGCAGCGCCAGCCGCCGCAATGTCGCGGCCTTCGAAACCCTGCTGACGGCGCTCGTGCAGGAGGTTCTTCCCGGCGAGAAGCCTGTGGCTCTGGATCTGTCGACGGAGCGTGGCTTGGCGGCCCTCGACATTTGCGTGAAACGCCCCGACGGCAGCATGGAAGACGTGCTGGAGGACAACGGCGGCGCCCTGACCAATGTGATCGGCATGGCCCTGCGCTTGATCGCCGTGGTGAAGGCGGATGTTGCGCGTTTTCTGGCCCTTGATGAGGCCGATTGCTGGATCGCGCCGGAGCGGGTTGCGGCGTTTTATCGCGTGCTTGAAGACGGGGCTGCGCGCCTTGGCGTTCAATGCTTGGCCGTGTCGCATCACGACTTGGCGCAGTTCTCCGGACAGTTCCATATCGCCCGCATTGCCGGCGAGCCGAGTGCCGGCGTGACGATCCAGTCCGCGGATTGCAGCGCGGCGTGGGATGATGCTGCGCCGGGACTGCGTTTCATTCGACTTGTGAACGTTCAGGCCTATGAAGACGCCACGCTTCCTTTGGGGCCCGGAGTCAACGCGCTGATCGGTCCGAACAACCGCGGCAAGTCGACCTTCATCCGCGCGCTGCGCGCCGTGTTTTACGGTGAAGCGCGCGACAGTCTGGTGCGGGCCGGAGCCAGAGCCGCAACGGTCGAGATCGGCGTCGCCGGCAAGCGGACCTTACGCTTCACGCGCCAGCCGCGCCGCACCCCGGTCAACATTTGGTCGCTGCATGAGCCGGACGGGTCCATCGTCGAAACGGCGTCCATGCGCTACGAGACAGGCGGACGATCCGTCCCGGATTGGGTCGGCGAACTGTTCCGCATCACCAAGGTCGAGGATCTCGACGTCCACATCGCCCACCAGAAATTCCCGGTTTTTCTCTTAGGGGAACCTGCTTCGCGCCGTTCCGCCGTTCTGTCCATCGGGCAGGAGGCGAGCTACATTCGCGACATGCTCGTCATCCATCGGGAGCGCTGCGCGCGGGACAATGCGCTCGTGCGAAACGGCGAGCGGGAGCTGATCGCTCTTCGGGAGGAGCTTGACGGTTTCGGAGTTCTCGCGGCGTTGAAGGATGACCTCGGAAGAGCGCACGAACGGGCGGCCGAAATAGCGGCTACCGAACGCCGCCTTCGATCGCTTCAAAATACTCATGACCTGCTGCAAAGCCTCGCGTCCAGGGTGCGGCGGGCACAAGCGCGAGCCGATGCAACGGCGGACCTGCCTGAGCCGCAGAGCTTCGTGGCACTTGCCGGTGCGTTGCAGCGTGTCCGGGAGCGTGAGCGCATCGGGCGGGGGCTTCTGGAGACATCCGCGAGGCTTCGCGATGCGCAGGCGCGGCTGGCCTCGTTGCGGTTGCTTCCCGAAACGACTCCGGCCCTTGAAAACCCCATGCCCGCGCAAAACATTCTGAAACGCATGATCGACATTCGAAATGCCAAAGCTCAGGCGGAAGAGCGCATGATGAAGATGGATGCGCAGGCCCGCGCCCTCCGCGACGAGATGGCCGATCTCGTCGCCTCCCATGGCGGGCTTTGCCCCACCTGCGGTTCGCCGGTGACCGCCGATACCCTTCTGGACCATCAGGCTCATGGCGCCATGGAGCGACTGACCGCATGATACTCTTCGGTGAACGTCTCGACACTCGCTCATGCAGTGGGCTTCTGGTCATCGGGGATCCGCATGTGGGCTCCCGCCGCCCGGGTCGCCGCAAGGACGTCCTGTGGCCTCAGCCCGTCCTGTCGAAGCTCGAACACTGCGTGGGGCTCGCCAACGCCCGCGACCTTGCCGTCGTGATCCTGGGTGATCTGTTCGATCGTCCGGTGGAAACCGACGAAGCGCTGAAGAACCAGCTGATCCGCATTTTGAAGAGCTTCAAGCATCGCCCTGTGGTGAATGTCGGCAATCACGACATTCAGCATATGACGCTGACGGACGGTGACACCCTGGCGCTGCTGGGTCTTTGCGATGTCGTCGATGTGGTGGCGACATCGGCTCCCGTTGCCGCCTATGACATCGGCGGACGGCGGATCGGCGTCGGCATGACGCCGTTCGGGCAGACGATTCCCTCGGACATCAGGGGCTCGTTCACGGACGTGGACTGGCAGGCTTGGTTCACCCATCACGACATCGCCTTCGATGGCGGTTATCCAGGGGCGGTGCCGCCTTTCGCCATCGAGGCCTGTGACCTTCTCGTGAACGGTCACATCCATAAGACACAAAAGGGCATCACAGCCGGTCGGACACGCTGGCTCAACCCCGGCAACATCACGCGTCAATCCGTCGATCTGGTCGATCATGTGCCCCGCGCGTGGATCCTGGATGCCGGAGGCAACCTGAGCCCAGAGGCGTTGCCGTTCGAGGCGGACGTATTCGATCTGACGGGGCGGCTGATCGAAGCCGCCGAGGGCGCCGTGGTGGCCGAGGCGGTGGAGAGCGCCTTCGTGACGCTCCTTCAGGCGGAATCGCCGACGGAGCTGCGTCGAAGCGGCGACGGTTCGATCCTGCGCGACGAAATCGAAACCCGCTTCCACGCGGAAGAAACATCGGAGGTCGTCCGCGCCATCGTCCGCTCGCTCCTGGGTGAAGCGGTGGAGCGGCACGCCCGCTCCTGAGCGCTCAGAACCCGAAGGGATCCGAATAGGGGAGGCGGCGGCGGCGCACGGGCGTCTCGGGCAGAATCGGGCGACTGATGTCCACGGCGATCAAGCCTTCGCAGGCAAGCGACAACACCGCCGCGACCCCATCCGCCGCGTTGGTGGCGCCCCCCGCGCAATCGACGAGCCGCATCGTTCCGCACTCGTCGAGCTGGTGCAGGATCCTCACCCGGTCACCTGCGGTGACGAGGGTACGCCTGCAGGCCATGATCAGACGAACTGTCGTGAAGCGCGGCTCGGCGCGGATGGTGGCGACGGTCTCGAACGCGAATGCACGCCCATCCTCCGCGGATAGGCCGCCGAAAGTTGCCGCGCGCAACGGGTGATTGGCAAGGTCCTCGTCGGTCACGATGTCGACGAGGCAGGGATGTCCATCGCGAACGATCTCGAAATCGGCCGCATGCTCCACGATCTCGTCGCCCACGTTGAAGTGGGCCATGGGCGCCGGCGCCTGCAAAGCTTCAATCTCAGGATCCAGCTCGCAGATGGCGAGGAAGTCCGCAACCAGCGACGGCCTCGTCGTCGGCGTACCGGAGGGTCTGCGGGCACGTCTGGAGCCGGCACGCACGGAGCGCCGTGGGGCGATATCGAGCAGAGCTTGTGCGGACAATGATTCCTCCCGTGCAAGGCAAGCCCTAAAGTAAGGCTAAGCTGAGCACTTAAAATTCATCAGGAACAAATATAGAACACATGGATGATCGTCAATTATCGACAATGTCGAAGCCGGTCATAGGGCCAAGGTTATTTCAGCCTTTGCTGCGCCTGTTTGGGACAAAACGCCGCTATCGAAAAAACAGAGTAAAAACAACCACATGATACATGGTCGTTACTGCCCCCGAATTGGACGGTACGTCAGGAATTTGCTATAGAACAAAAATAGAACAAACGGCTTCGAGAAACCATCCGGTAGGGCTGCGGCACAGCTGCAGCTTCCTCTTCGCAACGAGGATCGACAATGAACAGTACTGACAAGAAAATCGCCGAGGTCCTGGCAAAATTCGGCGAGCCGATGGCCGGCAACGTTTGGCGCGTCCAGGGAACCGCCGTGATCTATCACAAGGCGCTGGAGCGCATCGCCGCGCAGGCTGCCATTCAGTTCGAGCCGCCGACCATCGTGCGTGCAGAGCGCGACGAAGCCGTCATCCTGGTGACGGGCCGTATGGGCGAGCGCCTTGAATGGTCGATCGGCGAAGCTCTGGTCGGCACCAATTATCGCGTCTCCGGCAAGCAGGCCGCCTACGTCTACGCCATGGCGGAAAAGCGCGCGAAGGACCGCGTCATCCTCAAGCTGATCGAGCTTCATGGTCTCGTTTATTCCGAAGAAGAGGCGGATGAGTTCAAGAACAGCCGGCCGCTTCCGCCGGAGCAGCAGGTCGAGGGTGAGAAAACCGTCGTCGAGATCGTCGCGCCCGACAATCAGGTGGAAGCGGAGCTGAAGCAGAAAATCAGCAAGGCCAAGACCATCAACGCCGTGACCGACTTGATGCTGAACCCGGACACGCAGCGCGTGCTGAACGATCTGCCCGAGGGCATCCGTGACGAGGTGCGCGACTTCGCCAAGGCGCGTCTCGTGGAGCTCGGCTGGCCTTCGAAGAAGGCTGCGTAATCTTCCAGAAAGGGGGGCAGACCGCCCCCCTTTTTTATGAGAGCTGCGCCATCTATGATAGGTCTGCGCAGCAGCGGGATATCACGGCATGAGTCTCGAAACTCACATTCCCAGGTCTGATCGACAGGAGCGGTGGGTCGGCCGTGCCTTGATCGTCGGAGCCGCTGTCTGCCTCATCGGCACGGGCGGCCTCTTGTGGTGGCGTCAAGGCGCCGATGTCTTCAGCAATGTGGTGTCCGCCGCGCTGGCATGGTGCTTCTGAAGCAGTCCGCTCCGGGACGTCTTGGCAAAGCCATGATGGGTCTTGTTCCAGCGGAATGGTTCGCGCATGGCCTCCCATATGCTTCTCCACGCCGCCATGCTGACGAGCCCGTAGTAAAGCGGGAGCAGAAGAACCCACGGAAGCAGCCGCCAGAGCCGTCGGCGCTTGAGAGCCGCGCAGGCCGGAAGAAACATGGCCGCCATTCCCATCACGAAAAGAGTGCCGCTCCATGCGTGAAGCAGGCTGCCATGCCTTGAGACGGGTGGCGTGCCTGCCCATACGTAGACGAACAAACCCGTGAAGATGGGAAAGGCAAGGGCGCTCATGACCGTGCCGTAGGTCAGCACCATGGCGGCGAGCCAGCGCCATGGACCGAGCTGCGACATCGTCTTCCATGGCGCACGTGAATGGCTGATGGAGGTTTGCATGAAGCCCTTCATCCATCGCGTGCGCTGGTTCATCCAGGCGCGAAGCGTCAGGGGAGCTTCCTCAAGCGTGGACGAGGGCAGGTCGCGGACGCGATACCCGAAGCGTGCCAAGCGGATCCCGATATCTGCGTCTTCGGTGACGTTCCAGGCATCCCAGCCATGGATCGTCCGAAGCACGTCGGTCCGGAAATGATTGGAGGTTCCTCCGAGTGCGACGGGACTGCCGATTTCGGCGAGGCCTGGATTGAACACGTCGAAAAGGGCGGCGTATTCGATGGTGAAAAGCCGCGTGAGCCACGTATCGTCGGTATTGTCGATGGTCAGCCGCGCCTGAAGGCATGCCGTGTCCGGCGGGGCCGCCGCAAACCCCGCCACGGCCATGCGCAGCTGATCCGCGTCGGGAACGTCCTCCGCGTCATAGATCACGGTGTAGGATCCTCTGGCCAGAGGCAGCGCGATGTTGAGAGCTCGCGGTTTGGTGCGTGGATGTCCGGGCGGCGCGACGATCACGTCGATGCAGCCGGGCATGGCGATGGCTGCGAGAGCCGCGGGCGTTTCCTCGTCGTCGGCCTCGAGAACGAATTTGATGTCGAGCTTGGCTGCCGGGTAATCGATTTGGGAAAGGGCGGCGACAAGGCGTGTCGCGATCCTCCGTTCACGATAGAGCGGGGCAATGATCGTATAGATCGGCAGTGCGCTATCGGCCTCGCGCCGGACTGCCCGTGCGGGAGCCACCGGATTGTCCAAGAGGATCGTCGCCAGCCGCAGGACAACGGCCGCGAAGAAGAGCGGGCTCAGAGCGGCGGCCAGAACTGCCAGGGTCGTGGCCGGTGCGGCAACGCTCCAAAAGGCAAACAGGCCTGAGAGAACCGCAAGGCCGGCCACGTGCCGCCGGCTCAGCCCGTCCCTGATCGAAAGGTCCGCAGACCTGTCGCACAGGGCGTTCGCCCCGTGATAAGCGATGCTGCGATGCTTGGTCCGCATGACCTCCTGGCGAAGCCTGGTCGGCGTTGTCACCACCACTTGACGGTGGATCATCGTGCGGGCTCGGAGGAGCCGTGTCAGAATCTCTCCGGAGGGAGCCATCAAGAAGCCGGTCGCCGATTGGAGAGGAGCCAAGCCCGCCAGAATGCTCTCGGGATAGCGGCTGTGGCGCGAAAGGCGCGGAAACAGCGTAAAGGGGACGCCAAGCTCCTGCGCCAGAGCGCGATAGAACAGCGTCTCCTCGACCATTCCGGTTTTCAGAAGATAGATATCCGGCGCCACCCCTGCCGCTGCGGCAAGGGTAGCGGCTTGCAGGAGGATCGACGGCGAAAGGCCGAGGGTTGCAAGAAAGCCGATTTCCGGAGGAAGGATTGCATCCGGAAGAGTTGACTGTCGGTCTTCCTCCGCTAGACCCTGGTTTGCCGGGACGAGCGGTCTTCTCTGCAGGGATGGTGGAGAAGTTTGCAAAAGGGTGACGATTGCCAAAACGATACAAAGTTATGTTATTCGTCACCCGTGTTACCCGTAAGATCAAGGCCGTCTCGCTACGGCAGGTCTGCCTATTTCTGGGTTTGGCCCTTTCCGGCCTCATGCCCGCTCAGGCGCAGGAAGTGGCAATTCCGAACTTCTGGGATCCGCGTGCTCAGTTGGAGCGCCCGGACCTCACCGGTCTTCGGCCTATCCGTTTCCTGATCGACGACGACTTTCCGCCGTTGCATTTCAGCGGCGTCGACGGCAATCCGACCGGGTTTTCCGTGGAACTGGCAAGGGCCACGTGCGAACGCCTGGCCATCACCTGCACCGTGCAGGTTCGCCGGTTCGACACCCTCTTGGATGCCCTTGCGGATCGCCAGGGCGATGTGGTCGCGGCGGCGATCCCCATTACGCCGTCCTTAAGGCAACGGTTCGCCGTCACGGCCCCGTATTTCAAGATCCCGGCGCGCTTCGCGGCAAAGAAGGACCGCAACCAGCCGGTTCCCGACGTCAAATCCCTTGCGGGCAAGACCATCGGCGTCGTCGCGAACACGGCTCACGAGGCTTACGCCAAGGCCTTCATGGCGGGCAGCGCCCTCAAGGCGTTCCCGGAACTCTCCGAGGCGCAGACGGCCCTCAAGGAAGGGAAGATCGATTACCTTTTCGCCGACGGGCTCGGGCTTGCTCTCTGGATTGGCGGCGAGGCCTCGGCCGGATGCTGCGATTTCATCGGCGGGGCCTATCTTGAAAGCCGGTTTTTCGGTGAGGGCATCGGCTTCATCGTTCGCCAGGACGAGGAAAATCTTCGAAGAGCCTTCGACTATGCGCTCCAGCAGCTCTGGAAGGAAGGCAAGTACGCAGAGCTTTATCTGCGGTTCTTCCCGGTCAGCCCCTTTTAAGCCGCATTGACCCTGAGCGATTGGCTGCCTAAGCACTTTGGGGAGAAGTGAGCCGGTTTTCGGTCCGAAAGCGCGGCGTTACCTCTTTCCTGAAGTGGGTTTCGATTCCATCGAAGCGAAAACCACATTAGGGTGCCGCGTTTTTTCCATCAGCTTTTGGTCACATGTCACAACCTCTTTCTCTCGACCCCGCTCTGATCGATGCCGCTCAAACCGCGACGGCCTGGCCCTTCGAGGAGGCCCGCAAGCTCGTGGAGCGGCTCAAACGGACGGGCAAGAAAGAGGTTCTGTTCGAGACCGGATACGGACCCTCGGGCCTGCCCCACATCGGAACGTTCGGAGAGGTCGCGCGCACCAGCATGGTGCGTCATGCCTTCCGGGTCCTGACAAATGACGCGATCCCGACCCGTCTCTTCGCTTTTTCCGATGACATGGACGGCCTGCGCAAGGTGCCGGACAATATCCCGAACAAGGAACTGGTGGCGGCCGCCCTCGGCAAGCCGTTGACCCAGGTCCCGGACCCGTTCGGGACGCACGAGAGCTTTGCCCATCACAACAATGCGCGCCTGCGCGAATTCCTCGACGCGTTCGGCTTCGACTACGAATTCCTGTCGGCGACCGAGTGCTACAGGTCCGGCCGTTTCGACCAGACGCTCCTGACGGTGCTCGAACGCTACGATGCCGTGATGGCGATCATGCTGCCGTCTCTCCGCGAGGAGCGTCGGCAATCCTATTCGCCCTTCCTTCCGGTTCACCCGAAAACCGGAATCGTGATGCAGGTTCCAATCGACGAGCGGAAGCTCGATGCGGGCACGATCGTCTGGCGCGATCCCGAAACCGGCGAGCGTTTCGAGACGCCTGTCACCGGAGGGCATGCCAAGCTGCAATGGAAGCCCGATTGGGCCATGCGCTGGGTTGCGCTCGGCGTCGATTACGAGATGGCCGGTAAGGACCTGATCGACAGCGTGAAGCTGTCGGGCGAGATCGCCAAGGCGCTCGGCGGCACCCCGCCGGAGGGCTTCAACTATGAGCTCTTCCTCGATGAGAAGGGCCAGAAGATCTCCAAGTCCAAGGGCAACGGCCTGACCATCGACGAGTGGTTGACCTACGGGACGCCGGATAGCCTCGGTCTTTTCATGTTCAGCAAGCCGCGGGAAGCCAAGAAGCTCTATTTCGACGTGATCCCGCGGCAGGTCGATGATTATCTCACGTTCCTCGAGAAATATCCGGCGCAGGACGCGAAAGCACGCCTGATGAACCCGGTGTGGCATCTTCATGCCGGTCACCCGCCCGAGCCGGAACTGGTGTCCTCCGGGGGAGGCAACCAGCCGGGCACGACGATCTCGTTCTCCATGCTTCTGAACCTCGTCGCGGTGGCGAATTCCGAGGATCCGGGCGTGATCTGGGGCTTCATTCGGCGCTATGCGCCGAACGTGTCGCCGGAGACCCATCCCCGCCTCGACAGCCTCGTGAAGCGCGCCGCGCGCTATTTCGAGGATTTCGTGAAGCCGCAGAAGGCCTATCGCATCGCCGACGAGGTGGAGGCCGCGTCCCTGCGCAAGCTCCAGAATGCGCTGGCGCCGTTCGAAAACGGCGAGCGGCCAGTCACGGCCGAGGCGATCCAGGAAGAGATCTACAATGTCGGCCGGGCGGAACCACGCTACCAGGACTTCAAGGCCAAAGGCGCGACGCCCGAACGGCCCGGGGTGTCCATCGAGTGGTTCAACACGATCTATCAGGTGCTGCTGGGAGAACCGCGCGGTCCGCGCTTCGGTTCGTTCGTGGCCCTGTTCGGCGTCAGGGAAACGCGGGCGCTGATTCAGAAGGCTCTCGACGGAGAACTCGTGAGCGAGCACGAGGCTTTCGTCAAATCCCGCGCGGCGGAGCGGGCGGCCTGACGCCCGTTTATTGCCGCGCCCACATGATGCGAGCGACCCAGGCGACGTCCTCGGCTGGGATCACGTGGTCTTCCTGGCCGGTTTCGAACGGGGCAAGGTCGAGGGTTTTCGCCGAGCGGCGCCGGAGTTCCTTCGCAATGAGTTCGCCGCTCGTGAGCCGAACCACGACCCGATCACCTTTGCGTGTGCTGGCGGTCGGAGACACGATAAGAATGTCTCCGTCGCGATAAAGCGGTGCCATGGAATCGCCCGTCACCTCGAGGGCGAAGACCTTCTCCTGGCCGAAATCGGGAAAGTCGATCTCATCCCAACCGGGCCCCCCCGTGGGCAGGCCTTCGTCCGTGAACAGCTTACCGCCGGACGCCGCCTGCGTCAGGCTGATCAGCGGGATCGTCGAGCGGCGCAAGGACCCGGAAGGCTCCACGAGGCGCAGGAAATCTTCCAGCGTCGCGCCGGTTGCCCGAAGAATCTTCGCGATCGACTCGGTCGAGGGCCAGCGATCCCGACCCTCGGGACTTGTACGCTTCGACTTGTTGAAGCTGGTGGCATCCAGTCCGGCTTTGCGGGCGAGGCCCGACGCCGTCATGCCGTGGCGGGAAGCCAATGCATCGATAGCGGCCCAAACGCGATCATGGGACAACATATGATGAACCTTCGAGAGGTGCCAAAAACGCTACTGGAAACCGAACCTATGATTAGGAATTAAGGTTGTTCTATGGCTCGCACAATGGAGAACAAGGTCTAACAACAACGAGTGCAGGTCCCGGTTGCTCTGCGACGGACCGGGCGCTACTCAAAAGCGCTATGGCCATCATCTATAAAATCTGTTCGCAACCGCTCTGGAAGGCTGCTGAAGAGGCAAAAGTCTTCCACGGCGCTCCCATCGACGCTCAGGATGGGTACATCCACTTTTCCACCGCGTCTCAGGTGCGGGAAACTGCCGAAAAACATTTTTCCGGCCAGGAGGGTCTGCTCTTGATTGCCGTCGAGGGCAGTCGGCTCGGCGATGCGCTACGCTATGAGACATCCCGCGGAGGCGCCCTGTTTCCCCATCTTTATGCGCCGCTATCGCTTTCCGCCGTGTTATGGGTCAAGTCTCTGCCGCTCGGGCCCGACGGCCTTCACGTTTTCCCGGAACTTGCCGAATGATCAGTTCAATCTTCCCTCTCGCGAAGAAAGTGCTGCACGCTCTCGATGCGGAAACGGCGCATCAACTGACGATCCGAAGCTTGTCCCTGATGCCGGTCCGGCACCTTGCAGGCGATGACGAGCGCCTTTCCGTCGACGTGTTCGGACGGGAGTTCCCCAATCCGATCGGCCTTGCGGCCGGCTTCGACAAGCAGTGCGAGGTTCCCGATCAACTCCTGTCCCTCGGCTTCGGCTTCGTCGAGCTTGGCGGTGTGGTGCCCAAGCCTCAGGAAGGAAACCCGCGGCCACGGGTTTTCCGCCTTGCGAGAGACGAGGCCGTCATCAATCGCTTCGGCCTCAACAGCGAGGGCCTGGCGACGGCGCGCCGCCGTCTCGTTGCACGGCGCGATCGTCCGGGCATCGTCGGCGTCAATATCGGAGCGAACAAGGACGCGACCGATCGCGTCGCCGATTACGTGCAATGCATTCGCGAGCTGTCCGGACTTGTCGATTTCCTGACCATCAATGTGTCGTCTCCGAACACGCCCGGCCTGCGCGATCTGCAGGGAGAAGCATTTCTCGATGACCTTCTCGCCCGTTGCATCGAGGCGCGGGAAAAGGCCGATCAGGAACGGCGGAAAACCACCATTCTGCTGAAAATCGCTCCCGATATTTCTCTTGGGACCCTGGACGCCATCGTTGCGACGGCTCAGCGGCGCGGAGTGGATGGACTCACGGTCTCGAACACGACGGTCGAGCGCCCTGAGAGCCTGAAGGAAAAGAGCCTCTCCAAGGAAACCGGCGGCCTTTCCGGACGGCCGCTTTTCGAGCCGTCCACGCGATTGCTGGCGCAAGCCTATCTGCGCGTCGAGGGCCAACTGCCCTTGATCGGCGTCGGCGGCGTCGGATCTCCCGAAACCGCCTGGGCGAAGATCCGCGCCGGAGCGAGCCTCATCCAGCTCTATTCCGCCCTTGTTTACAAAGGTCCCGGTCTCATCGGCGAGATCAAGCAGGGACTTTTGCGAACCCTGGAGCAGCAGGAGACAACGCTGGATCGAGCCATCGGCCGCGACGCAAGCGCCATTGCCGAGGGCCGCTTTTGACGGCCGCCGCGGCCGTATTCCATCACCCGACCTTCGCGAAGGTCTTGCGCGTCAGGCGGGAGCAGAGCAGGGCCTGTCCCAATCCACGGGTCGCAAGGAAAACCAGCAGCGCCGTCCACAGGCCGGCATTTCCGAACGATCCCGCTGCGAAGAGGATGGCCCCATAGGCCGCAAGTGCGACAAGCATCAGGTCGCGCATGGCCTTCGTCCAGGTCGCGCCCGTATAGATCCCGTCAAACGCAAAGGCGGCGGCGCCCATGAGCGGCGTCAGTGCCGCATAAACGAGATAGTCGCGGGCATAGAGCCGCACATCCGGGCTCGTCGTGACGAAGTCGATGAACAGACTGCCGCCGAGCAGGAAGATTGCGGTCACCGCGAGGCCGAATCCGAAGCTCCAACCGAGGCTCAGCGTAACGGCGCGGCTAAAGCTGCGCTCGTCCCGGGCGCCGATGCATTGCCCGCACAAGGTTTCCGCAGCGGTAGCAAAGCCGTCGAGGAAATATCCGCCGATCAGGAACATGTTGTAGAGCACGGCATTGGCCGCGAGGGTCACGTCCCCCGAGCGCGCGCCGAGGGCGCTGAACACTGCGAATACCAGCATCAGCGCCATGTTGCGGATCAGGATGTCGCGATTCATGCTCAAGGTCTGCAACATCGCGGCGCGGTTGAGGATCTCGTGCCGCGCAATGGCGAAGGGGTTCGAGCCCAGCCGTCGCAGAACCATGATGCCGAGACCGACGCCCAGGACCTCGGCCGCCGTTGTTCCGATCGCAGCGCCCGCCACCCCCCAGTGGAACACCAGAACCAGAACGGATGTCAGCAGGATGTTGGCGACGTTGATGGCCACCTGCAGGAGAAGGCCGAGATCCGTGCGCGCGCGTCCCAGCGTCGAGCCGAGGATCACGTAATTCGCGAGGGTAAAAGGTGCGGACCAGATGCGGATGAAGAAGTAGGTCGACAGCGCTTCCTGCACGGCATCGCTCGCTCCCGTCAGCGGAAAGGCCACGAGAGCGATGGGCCATTGCAGGAGGATCAGGCACAGTCCCGTGATCCCCGCCACGAGAAGCGCGCGCGCCAGGACCCGGTCGATCTCCCGCCGGTCTCCGGCACCCGTCGCCTGGGCCGTCATGCCGGCCGTGGCCATGCGCAGCGACCCGAAGGTCCAGAACACGAAATCGAAGACGACCGCGCCGAGCGCGACGGCTCCCAGGAGATGAGCCTCGCCGAGCCGCCCGATCACCGTCGCATCGACGAGACCGAGAAGCGGTGTGGTCACATGCGACAGAGTCATGGGCAATGCCAGCGCAAGCATGCGCTTGTGCGTGACGGCGATCCGGCGTGTTGAGACGGAACCTTCCATGAGAGCGCTCAGTGCCGCCCGAACAGGCGGGCAATCACCCACAGGGGAACGACGATGATGGCCCCGTAGAGAATCCAGCGGCCGATTTCCATCACCGTGTCCATGCTCAGCCCGAGGAGGGAGCGCAGCCAATGGTAGATTCCCTCGATCAGGCCGAAGGGCGTAATATCCAGGAACGCCATGAACGCGCCGACGAGCAGCGACAGGAAGATCAGTTTCACCAGCACCGAGCCGGGCGAGCCGCCGAGAAACCGGTTCACATTGGACATTGTCCCATCCTTATTCCTTTGCCGTGCTGGACCGCGGCATTTGCGTGTGCTTCATCGCAAGGGAAGGCGACGAACGCAACCTCACTCGGGCCTAGTATGATCGATCCCGCTCTTTTCGACCCCGCGAGCATCAGCGACGAGATCAAGGCGCAGAACGCCGACATCATTGCCCGCCTCGGCGCCCTGCCGGACCCCTGGTCCGTGCCGCCGGCGGTGGTCCGGGAGCGGCGGCGCCAGGGTCTGGGGCCTTTCCCGCCCTTGCCCAAGAGCCCTCGCGCGACGACGATCACCATCGACGGCCCTGCCGGCCCGTTGCCGCTCCGGATCATCGCGCCCGAAGAGCCCAAGGGCGTTTATTTCCATATTCATGGCGGTGGGTGGACCTGGGGAACCGCCGACGAGCAGGACCCTTACCTCGACCGGATGGCCGATCATTGCGGCTTGGCCGTCGTATCGGTGGAATACCGGCTCGCCCCGGAACATCCCTATCCGGCCGCCCACGACGATTGCGAGGCTGCGGCCCTGTGGGTGGTGCGCGAGGCGAAGGCGCGCTTCGGCTCGGACAGGCTGTTCATCGGCGGCGAGTCGGCCGGCGCTCACCTTTCGGCCGTGACTCTCCTGCGCCTGCGGGACCGCCATGGGCTGACCCCGTTTCGCGGCGCGAACCTGTTCGCGGGCTGCTATGACCTGAGTCTCACGCCGAGCGTGGTGAACTGGGGTGAGGATAAACTGGTTCTCAATACCCGCGACGTCCGGATCTTCGCCGACAATCTCTGCGGTCCGCAGGTCAACCGGCGTGATCCCGATCTTTCTCCCCTTTATGCCGATCTCGACGGCATGCCCCCGGCGCTGTTCTCCGTCGGAACACGGGATCTCCTGCTCGACGACAGCCTGTTTATGGCTGCCCGATGGGCATCCTTCCGCAACCGGACCGATCTCGCGGTCTGGCCCGGCGGCTGCCATGTGTTCATCCGCTACGAGAGCGCGATGGCGGAGCAGGCCCTGTCGCGGATCGACGCCTTCGTCAGCAGTCTTTGAAGGGGTGGTCAGTCGGCGCTGGCCGGGGAGGGCCTTTGGGTCACGCCGATCTTCGAGGCGGCGATGACGGCTTGGGTGCGGCTGTCGACGCCAAGCTTGTCGAGGATGGCCGAGACGTGCGCCTTCACGGTCGCCTCGGAAACGGAGAGCTCATAGGCGATCTGCTTGTTGAGAAGCCCCTCGGACAGCATGGTCAGAACCCGGACCTGCTGCGGCGTAAGGGTCGCGAGACGGCGCACCAGGTCGGCGGTTTCCTTGTCCTCGGTGGCGGAAAGATCTACATCCGGAGGCGTCCAGACATCCCCCGCCAGAACCGCCTCGATGGCGCCGCCGATGCTGTCGATATCGATGGATTTCGGGATGAAGCCGGAGGCGCCGAACTCCATGGCCCGGCGAATGACGGTAGGCTCCTCCGTGGCGGACACGATCACCACCGGCAGTTCCGGATATTGAGCCCTCAAGGACAGGAGGCCCGAAAAGCCCTGGACGCCCGGCATCGTCAGATCGAGAAGGATCAGGTCGATGTCCCGCTCCTGGCCGAGGGCGGTGTTCAGGTCATCCATCCCGTTGGCTTCAACCACACGAGCTTTCGGCATGACGGAGCCGATCGCCTGTCGCAGCGCACCCCGAAAGAGCGGGTGATCGTCGGCGATGATGATCGTGGTATTTTGACCCTGCACTACGTCGTCTCCCACGCAACTCCTTGAGCCTTATCCGCATCCCCGCTCAAATGGCAAGGCGGGAAGGGAAAGGACGGCACCATTCTACCTGAAACTCGTTGGATTGGCGCGGAAAACAAAGCTTAGCCATATCGGGACCCGCTCAGGCGCCGATCAGGTGGAGCAGGATGTCGCGCCGGTGCGGACGGTCCCGATGCTCTGCCAGGAAGACCCCCTGCCACGTCCCGAGCGCCATCTGCCCTTCCGTCACCGGGATGGTGAGGCAGGTTCCGGTCAGCGCCGTCCGGATATGCGCCGGCATATCGTCCGGCCCTTCGGTCGCATGGACATAGCTGGCGTTTCGAGGCGCCAGCCGGTCGAGCGCCGTGAGCAGGTCCCGGCGGACATCCGGGTCGGCGTTTTCCTGGATCATGAGAGAGGCGGACGTGTGGCGGCAAAAGACCGTGAGAATCCCATGGAGGATGCCGGTTCCCAGGACCCAGCGGGCGACAGGCTCCGTCATTTCCACAAAGCCCTGGCCCTGGGTGTCCACCATCAAACGTCCCATGGCCTGCTGGGTGACGCTGCCTTCGGTGAGGGTTTCGACGGCCGAAACGGTCATGGAGCTTCGCCTCCGGTGTCCTGTTCGATCATAGGCCCTTTGAGCGGATGAATCTCCTTCTCGCCGCGCTCGAGGATCTTCTCCAGGGTTTCGATCCGGTCGGCTTCCGCCGCAGGCTTGTCCCAGCGGATGCGGTTGATCCGCGGAAACCGCATGGCAACCCCGGATTTGTGCCGGGTCGATCGCTGCAACCCCTCGAAGGCGACTTCCAGCACCAATCCGCGATCCTTGCCGTATTCCACCTCCCTGACAGGGCCGAAGCGGTTGACCGTATGGTTGCGGACATAGCGGTCGAGCTTGAGCAGCTCCTCGTCGGTAAAGCCATGATAGGCCTTTCCCACGGGCACCAGTTCCTCGCCATCCGGCCCGTCGCGCCAAACGCCGAAGGTGTAATCCGAGTAATAGGACGATCGTTTCCCGTGTCCCCGTTGGCCGTACATCATCACCGCGTCGACCAGGTAGGGATCCCGTTTCCACTTGTACCAGTAGCCCTTGGGACGTCCCGGCAGATAGGGGCTGTCGGCCCGCTTGATCATGCAGCCTTCGATGGCATCGGCGTCGGGCCCCGCCCCAACCGAGGCGGGATCGGACCGGGCGGCGGCGAGGATCTCCCACGAGGAGAATTCCACCAGGGGCGATAGGTCTATCCGAGGATCGTCGAGCCGGGCCACCAGGAGTTCGAGCCGCCGCCGCCGTTCCGAAAAGGGCAGGTGGCGCAGATCCTCGTCGCCCTCGGTCAGGATGTCGTAGACCCGCAGGTGGGCCGGGAATTCGGCCATGAGCTTGGGCGTGACGGCTTTTCGGTTCAGCCGCTGCTGGAGAACGTTGAAGCTCTGAACCCGCCCCTCGCGGACGATCAGCAGCTCCCCATCGATGGCACCCTCGAAGTCGAGAGCTTCCACGAGGTCAGGAAAGGCACCCGATACGTCCTCTCCCGTCCGGGAATAGATGCGGCGGACCAGACGCCCGTCGCCGGAGCGGCCGGACACCGCCTGGAGGCGGATGCCGTCCCACTTCCATTCACCCAGGAAATCGGCGGCATCGAGCTTGGGGAAATCCTCCTCTTCGAGAGGATGCGACAGCATCGGCGGGCGGAATGGAGCCGGGTTGCTGGTTTCAGGCTTGGGAGCACGGCCCTCGACCCAGGCGAACAGCGCCTCGTAGGGCGGCTCGAGCCCGTGCCAGATCAGCTCCACCTCGTCCGGCTCGACACCGCCGAGCTGGGCAACCGCCGTCTTGGCCAGGCGGGCCGACACGCCGACCCGCAGTTCCCGGGTGATCAGTTTGAGCAGGGCCCACCGTCCCGTTTCATCGAGGGCATCGAGCCAGCCGGCGACCCTCGCGGGCAGTTCGCTCTTCCCGGTGGTCGCAAGGGTCTCGACGACTTCGGAAATCGTCGGGACGTGAGGCGGCGGGTTGTTGTGGCCCGGCCCCGGCGTCTTGTCCTCTCCAGAAACCGGATGGGGCCAGATCAGGGCGGTGGTCTCCGCAAGATCACCCACATAGTGGTAGGACATGCGGAACAGCACCGGATCCGTCCGCTCCTCCACCAGGCCACGGATCAGGCCGGGCTTGGCCTCCTTGAACATGAGGGAGTTGGTCAGGGCCGCGAGCGCATAGCCCCGGTCGGGATCGGGCGTATGGCGAAAATAGTCCACGAGCAATCGTAGCTTGGCATTGCGGCGGGGCTCATAGGCCAGCCGGTCGAGGAGGGCGGCAAAGCGGTTCATGCATCTCCTCCGCCGGCGGCCGCGGACGGGTGACCAGGGTCCTCCGCCTCACCCTCGTCTCCGTATCCGAGCATGTGGAGGGGGCGCGCCCTGATGCCCTGCATGGTGCACCAGTGGACAAGAGCGTCTTCCTGACCATGGGTCACCCACACTTCGCCCGCGCCGGTTTCCCGGATTGTGCGGCAAAGATCGTCCCAGTCGGAATGGTCGGAGATGACGAGGGGCAGCTCGACGCCTTTCTGTCGCGCGCGGGCCCTCACGCGCATCCAGCCGGACGCGAAACAGGTCACCGGATCGGGAAAACGCCGCGACCAGAGGTCCTGGATCGAAGAGGGCGGACAGATCACGATCGCGCCCGCGAGCTTCGATCTCTCGGCCGCCACGACCTTCGGGGTTTCTCCCAAGGGAACGCCTTCGCTTTTGTAAAGCTCCGTCAGCCGTTCCATGGCGCCGTGCAGGTAGAGCGGCTTGTCATAGCCCTCCTCCCGCAGCAGGGCCATGACCCGCTGCGCCTTGCCGAGGGCATAGGCGCCCACGATATGAGCGCGCTCGGGAAACAGGTTGACGGAATCGAGGAGCTTGCGCACTTCGCCGCGCGTGTCCGGATGGCGGAACACCGGCAGGCCGAAGGTTGCCTCGGTGATGAAGACGTCGCAGGGAACGACCTCGTAGGGCAGGCAGGTCGGATCCTCGGCGCGCTTGTAATCCCCGGACACGACGATCCGCGTGCCGCCCGCCTCGATGGCGATCTGTGCCGAACCGAGCACGTGCCCGGCCGGCGTGAACCGCACCGTCACGTCCTTGATGCGGATGTCCTTACCGAGGGGCGCTTCCTGGGTCGCCCCCGCGAAGTCCTCGCCGTAGCGCACGCCCATGATGCGCAAGGTCTCCCGCGTCGCCAGGACCGCGCGGTGGCCCGAACGAGCGTGATCCGAATGACCGTGGGTGATCAGAGCCTGTTTCACAGGCCTGATCGGGTCGATGTGGAAGTCACCGAGCGGGCAGTAGAGCCCTTGCGAAGTCTGGGTCAGGATATCGATGGAACGCAGCGCCATGGTGCAGGCAATATAGGACGCCGCAGCCAAATTTCAGGGCGAGGTTCTTCAAGTCGATCTCCGCATTGACAGGCGCCCCGCGCTCCCTCATGGCAAACCTCATGTCTCCCGCTTCGACCTACCGTTCCTCAGGCGATCTTCTGGCCGACCGCCGCTACGAATATGCCCGCGCCGCCTTCGAGGAGCAGGATTTCGAAGCGGCGGCCGATCTCGCGCGCCAGGTCCTGGACCTCGTTCCCCATTTTGCCGCCGCCCATGCGCTGCTCGGGCGCGCGGCCGCGGAGCTGAGCCAGGGCGATGTGGCGGTGGCGGCGCTTCAACGGGCTTTGTCCCTGGAGCCCGACGATGCTCTGGGAGTCCGGCTCGATCTCGCCCGGTTTGGAGCGGTGACGCCCGAGGAGGCGATCACGGATGGCTATGTGCGGGCGCTTTTCGATGATTATGCGCCTCGGTTCGAGCGTCATCTGACGCAAAGCCTTGCCTATCGTGGACCTGAGCTTCTGGCCGATGCGCTCCGCCGGGCCTGCTCCAAGCGTCTGCGGACGGATCGTTTCGGCCTGACCCTCGATCTCGGCTGTGGAACCGGTCTGATGGCGAAGGCGCTCGAAGGGTGCTGCGCCCGCATCGAAGGCGTCGATCTTTCCCCTCGCATGATCGAGAAGGCCGCCAAGGAAAAGCTCTATGACGCCCTCCATGAGGGCGAGCTCGTCGGTTTTCTGTCCGGCCGTGCGGCCTGTGAGGCCGATCTCGTCATCGCCGCCGACGTTTTCGTCTACATGGCGGATCTCGGGGCGGCTTTCCGGGAAATCCGGCGCGTTCTCAAAAAGGGCGGCCTCCTCGCCTTCACGGTTCAGGTGCATGAGGGCGACGGGTTCATCCTTGGCGAAGACGCCCGTTACGCCCACGGCGAAGCTTATCTGTCGGCGCTTGCCGCCGATGTCGGTTTCAATCCCGTTCTGTTCGAGCGCGTCTCGACCCGCGAAGACCGGGGACGGCCGGTCCCCGGCTTTCTTCTCGTGCTGGAGCGATAGGGCGCCTCAGGCCGCCGCTGGCTTCGAGGGGTGCGGCGCATCCTCGTAGCAGCCGACGACCGACTGGTCGAAATCGATGATCGAGCCGGTCATCATGCCGGACTCCGCGCTCACCAGGAACGCGACGCTGCGCGCGACTTCGAAGGGATCGAGAAGACGCCCGAAGGGCTGGGCCTGAGCGGCCTTTTCCAGCCAGCCGTCCTGAGCGCCGTGGTAGGTGCGCATGATCCGGTCTTCGCCGGGCGTGTTCATCCAGCCGATGTTGAGGCCGTTCACGCGGATCCGCCAGGGCATGAGGCTGAAGGCGGCGTTCTTCGTGAGCGTCGCCAGGGCTCCCTTCGAGCCGCAATAAGCCGAGATGAAGGGCTGGCCGCCGTGAGCCGACATGGACAGGATGTTGACCATGGCACCCTCGATCGTCTCGCGCCGCATGATCTTGGCGGCCTCCTGCATGAGGAAGAACGGGGCGCGGACATTGACCGCGAACATGCGGTCGAAAAGTTCAGGAGTGGTGTCGAAGATCGTTCCGCGATCGGTGATGCCGGCCGCGTTCACCAGAACATTGACCTTCCCGAAGGTCTTGTCCGCCCGTGCCGCCACCGCGCGGGCCTGCTCGACATCGGCCAGGTCGGCCTGAACGAATTCGGTCCGGCACCCTTGCGCCGAGATGTCCTTTGCCACGGCCTCGCCGCGTTCGGCGTTGCGGCCGCAGATCACGAGCCCGGCGGCGCCGCGCTCCGCAAGCGTTCGGGCAATCGCCTCTCCGACACCTTGAGTGCCTCCGGTGACGATGGCGACCGCATTCGTGAACTGGGATGATGAGGACATGGCGTTGCTTGTTATGATGTTGTGGGATCAGAGGGGTAAATTGAACCGGCTAAGGAATGAGGGCAAGCGGGGGGCCGGGCGCTTCCACACGAAGCGCATGGCTTGTCCATGGCTAAATCCGTCGCTTCGCCTATCTTGAGGGACTGATGCCGAAATCTGCCGCTTCTCATCTCCCCCAGGTCTTTCGCGACTGGTTCCAATCCCGAGGCTGGGAGCCCCGCGCCCACCAGCTCGCCTTGCTGGCCAAGGCACAGGAGGGACGTTCCGTCCTGCTCGTCGCGCCCACGGGCGCGGGCAAGACCCTGGCAGGATTTCTGCCGAGCCTCGTGGATTTGTCGGGCGGCAAGCCTCTGGGCCGGGAGAAGCGCACGCTCCACACTCTTTACATCTCGCCCCTCAAGGCCTTGGCCACGGACGTCGCCCGCAACCTGGAAACGCCGGTTCAGGAGATGGGCCTTCCGATCCGCGTCGAGACCCGGACCGGAGATACGCCGGCCCACAAGCGGGCGCGGCAGATCGAGCGGCCGCCGGACATCCTGCTGACCACGCCGGAGCAGCTCGCCCTGCTTCTCGCCCACCGCGAGGCGGGGGACCTGTTCAAGGATCTGCGCCGGGTGGTCCTCGACGAGCTGCACTCCCTCGTCACGTCGAAACGCGGGGATCTGCTTTCCTTGGGCCTCGCCCGGCTCTTCTCCCTCGCACCCGACATGACGGCCGTAGGGCTGTCCGCGACGGTGCGTGAGCCCGACGAGTTGCGCAAGTTCCTGATGCCCCAGCGCCATGGCGATGCGTCGCGAGCGAATGATCTTGCCGATCTCGTGGTGGTCGAAGGGGGCGCCAAGCCGGATATCCGGATGCTCGACCTGAAGGAGCGCCTGCCGCTGGCGGGCCACACGGCGGGTTTGTCCATGCCGGCGATCTACCGGATGATCCGGGATCACAAGACGACCCTCGTGTTCGTCAACACCCGCATGCAGGCGGAATACACGTTCCAGGAACTCTGGAACCTCAACGATGACGGTCTGGCGATCGCCCTTCACCACGGCTCCCTCGACGTGTCCCAGCGTCGCCGGGTCGAGGAGGCGATGATCGCCGGAAAACTGCGGGCGGTTGTCTGCACCGCGACCCTGGATCTGGGGATCGACTGGGGCGATGTGGACCTGGTGGTCAATGTGGGCGCGCCGAAAGGGGCGTCCCGGATCATGCAGCGCATCGGGCGCTCCAACCACCGCATGGACGAGCCCTCGAAGGCCTTTCTGGTGCCGGCCAATCGCTTCGAGATTCTCGAATGCCGGGCCGCGCTCGATGCGGTTCACGAGGCGGCTCAGGACACGCCCGACGCGCGGGTCGGGGGCCTCGACGTGCTGTGTCAGCATATTCTCGGAATGGCCTGTGCCGATCCGTTCCGGCCCGAGGAACTCTATGAGGAAATCCGCTCCGCCGCCCCTTACGCGAACCTGTCCTGGGAGGATTTCGAGGCGTGCATCGCCTTCGTGGCCACCGGCGGCTATGCCCTTCGGGCCTATGAGCGCTTCGCCAAGATCGTGAAGGGCCAGGACGGGTTCTGGCGCGTGCGGGACGCGCGGGTGGCCCAGCAATACCGGATGAATGTCGGGACGATCGTGGAATCGACCATGATCAAGGTGCGCCTCGGCAAGACGAGCCGCTCCCGGCCCGGCACCGTGCTGCCGCGCGGCAAGATCCTGGGCGAGATCGAGGAGTACTTTGCCGAAACCCTGACACCCGGAGACACCTTCCTGTTCGCCGGGGAGGTGCTGAAATTCGAAGGCCTGGGAGAGGACGCGGCCCTCGTAACCCGGGCAAACCCCGGAACGGACCCGAAGATCCCTTCCTACGAGGGCGGCAAGTTTCCCCTGTCCACATTCCTGGCCGCGAGGGTACGGGAGATCCTCGCTGACCCGTTCGAGTGGGATCGCCTCCCGGCCCAGTTGACCGAGTATCTCCTGCAGCAGCGTCGGCGCTCCATCGTCCCAGGTCCGAGGGACCTTCTGGTGGAGACCTTCCCCAGGGGCGGCCGGTTCTACATGACCTGCTTCCCCTTCGAGGGCCGATTGGCGCATCAGACCCTGGGAATGCTGCTCACCCGGCGGCTCGAGCGGGCGCGCCTTAAGCCCCTCGGCTTCGTGGCCAACGATTATGGGCTCGCCGTGTGGGGGAACGGGGACATCGCCGCGAGGGTCGGGCGGGAGCCGGGCTTCCTCGATGAACTCTTTTCCGAGGATATGCTCGGCGACGACCTGGAGGACTGGCTCGCCGAAGCGGCCCTGATGAAGCGTACCTTCCGCCACTGCGCCGTGATCGCAGGCCTGATCGAGCGGCGGTTCCCGGGCCAGGAAAAGACCCAGCGTCAGGTGACGATTTCGACCGATCTCGTCTACGACGTCCTGCGCAAGCACGAGCCGGATCATGTGCTTCTGCGCGCCGCCCGTGCCGATGCGGCAACGGGACTCCTCGACGTCAGGCGCCTCGGCATGCTGCTACAGCGTATCCGGGGGCGAATCATCCACAAGGCGCTCGACCGGGTTTCTCCCTTAAGCGTGTCCGTCATGCTGGAGATCGGCCGCGAGCGCGTTTATAGCGACGATGCGGACGAGATTCTGGCCGAGGCGGAAGCAGCGCTTCTCGATGAGGCTTTGGCGTGACGGCTTTGCTCAAGAACAAACAGACAACAAGCGAAATCGGCCTGAGTGGACGAACGGCGGTCCTGGACCTGACCGGCGGCCTCTACCTGCCGGAGGACGATGCGCTGCTGGTGGCCGATCTTCATTTCGAGAAGGGCTCGTCCTTTGCCCGTCGTGGCATGATGCTGCCGCCCTACGATACGCGCGAGACCCTGAATGCCCTCAAGGAGGCCGTATTCCGCTTCGATCCCCGGCTCGTGGTCGCCCTCGGCGACAGCTTCCATGATGTGGGCGGACCGGAGCGGCTGGGCGACGAGGAGCGGGCGGCCCTGGCCGAGGTTCAAAAGGGGCGGGACTGGGTCTGGGTCACGGGAAATCACGATCACACCCTTCCGGCGAGCATCGGCGGGCGCGTCATGTCCGAGATGACTTTGGGCCCGTTGACCCTTCGCCACGAACCTGCCGAGGGGGCGGCATCGGAGGTCGCCGGTCATCTGCATCCGGTCGGCAAGGTCGTCATGCGCGGCCGGGCGACCCGCCGCCGCTGCTTCCTGACGGATGGATCCCGTTGCGTCATGCCGGCGCTCGGAGCCTATGCGGGTGGGCTCAATGCCTGTGACGCGGCCTTCAGGCCCTTGTTCCCCAAAGGCTTCACCGCACATCTGATCGGCACGGAACGCATCTTCGCCATTGCCAAGGCGATGCTCTGCCGGGACTGAGCCTTAGTCCCTGCGGAACACCACGTTCGCGGTCCAGCCGAAAAAGAGCGCCAGAAGCGCGGTGGCAAAGCCGTAGAGGGAACTCCAGTCCCGCGCGACCTCGCCGACCTGCTGTTCGAAGCCAGTCTTGACGAGTTCGAAATGGGTCAGGGTTCTGGCCAGGATGACGGTGTCGGCCAGAAGGGTCACCTCCACGTCGTAGTTTCCGGGCGGAGCGGTGGCCGGCAAAGGAATGCTGGCGTTGAAGATGCTGGGCGTCAGAAAGGTGACGCCGCGCTCGTTCTCGCGGTAGAGGTTTTCACGGCTTTTGAGGCGGTACAATGCGTCCCGGAACGCCTCGTCGACGCCACCGCGATCATTGGTGAAGTCCGGCGCATGGATGATGGCCTGGATTCCGATCTTCTGGCGGCGGCGCAGCTGGTCGCTCGTGATTTCGGCAATCGGCCTTGATGTCAGAACCGTCAGGTAGGCCGGAGCGGTGGGGAACTTCTGCTGGTCCTGATTGAGCCAGAAAGGCCCGAGCCGCTCCTTTTCCCGGACGACCAGGAATTGCTGCGGTCCCCGAACCGTCACGACCGCGTCGTAGGCCGTGGCGCGCGCGATCGTCTGCGCGTCCCGCTCGATCGCTCCAAACACCGTGATCGACGTGCCGGTATAGTTGGAATTGATCAGGACGCGGTGGTTGGACAGGGACGTCACGAGGTTTTCGGCGGATGCGGATCCGATCCAGGCCACGACAATCAGCAGGGCGATGATGATCCTCACGTGCGCGATTCCTGCACGGTGATGGAGAACGGCTCCTCCGGTTTGACGACGAGTTCCAAGGCAAAGCGAAGTCCGACCGCCAAAAGCAGGATCGCAAGAAGAAAGCGGAACAGTTCGGCCCGAAGATTGCGTCCTGCGCGCGCCCCGAACTGGGCCCCGAACACGCCGCCCAGGATCAGCAGGATGGCCAGGACGATGTCGACCGCCTGGTTGGCGATCGCATGAAGGACCAAGGCCACGAGGGTCGTGCAGACGATCTGGAACTGGGACGTGCCCACGACTACCCCGGTCGGCACCCGGAAGACGTAGAGCAGCGCCGGAACCACGATGAAGCCGCCGCCGATTCCGAGAAGCGCGCCGGCGAAGCCGACGAACAGGGCCAGCCCCAGAATGGGGATGACGCTGGCATAGAGCTTCGAGCGGTAGAACCGCATGCGCAGGGGCCATCCCAGGAAGGGGGGATGATTGCCGGCATTGCGCCGCGCCCGCGCCATGCTTCCCTTCCGCTTCAGGAGAAACTCCCGCACGCTTTCCTTCATCATGAGGCTGCCGACGACCGTGAAGAGGGTCACGTAGGAGACCACGATGACGAGGTCGAGAAGGCCGGCGCGGCGAGCGGCCGCGAAGAACCAGACGCCTAAGGCCGAGCCGACAAAGCCGCCGATGACCAGAATGCCGCCGAGCCTGAAATCGAGGGCGCCCCGTCGAAGGGCATTCAGCACGCTGGTGGTGGACGAGGCGACGATCTGGGCCGATTGCGTGGCCACCGCCACCGCCGGCGGAATGCCGAGGAAGATCAGGAGCGGCGTCATCAGAAAGCCGCCGCCGATTCCGAACAGACCTGAAATGAAGCCGACCGCCGCACCCAATCCCAGGATCAGGAGAACGCTCACAGGCATTTCAGCGATAGGCAAATAAATTTGCACCCCGGTCCCCCTATGGCCGGTGCAGCCACATCTAGTTCATCACATTCCTCCGCCGACTTTAGACGCTGTCGTGTGAACGGAAACTGACAGGGCCGAAATGTCGTCAGCTTCTGCTTGCAGCCTCCGCGCCGCGATCCGCCGTGCGATCGCCAGCGCGGGCGGGAACATCGTTGGCGAGAGGATCGGTCATTCGCGGGCGCCAGCTCTCCACGGTGGCGCGCGCCGCCGCGAGGTCCGTCGCCGAAAGGCGCTGGGCCAGTTCATCCCGCTTCTTGACCGCTTCCATGTCACCCTGCAGCGCCGCTAGGGCAAACCAGTGAAAGGCCTTGAGGGAATCCTTGCGGGTTCCCACGCCACGCGCATAAAGAACCCCGACGTTGAACTGGCTGTCCCGGACACCGGCTTCCGCGGCTTCCGTGTACCATTGCAAAGCTGAAGGATAATCCGGCCGTCCGGCGATGCCTGCCGCCAGAAGGGTCGCAAGATTGTGCATGGCCCGCACATTTCCGCCCCGTGCCGCTCTTTCGTACCAGGCGGCGGCGAGCTTCACGTCTCGGCTTGTCCCCAAGGCCTTGTCGTACATGATGGCGAGGCGCTCTTGAGCCGGCGCCAGGCCTGCCTGGGCCGCCCGTTCAAACAGCCGAAGCGCCAGAGCAAGATCGCGGGGGATGCCGCGGCCCTCGAACACGCGAACGGCGATTTCATAAACGGCCGTCGCATCGCCCGACAACGCAGCCTGCCGCAGGCCGCCAGGGATGCCGGACGGGATTTCGCCCAGGGTTTCGGGATTTACCGTGAACTTTGCCGTGGTAAAGCCCTCGGCGTTGGGAGCGCCCGCCAGCCGCGAGGGATCGAAGAGACCCCCTTCATCCGTCGTGGCTGCCGCCGGGACGATGCTTCCTGAAGCCTCCTCGACGGCCATGACCGGAGGAGGCGTATCCGGCGTCACCTCTGCCGAGGCCGATCCGGATGCCGCTGTAACGGGAGCATTCGAGAGAACCTGCGCCGTGCCGGCCCCGAGGACCAGAAGGGCCAGTCCGAACAGCAAGGTGCGGCGGTGGGCGTCGAGCGTCTTGCGGAGCCGTTCGAAAAGAGACTTGGCCGGACGAGGGGCCTCTTCAACGACATTGTCCGGTTGCAGGGATTGCGCGGAAATATCGATGCTGTCCTCTTCCGCCTGAAGGATCGTCTCGAACGGGGTGGAGGCCGGAGTCCGCGAGGCTCTGCGTGCGGCGGCGATAAAGGTGGCCCGGACGTCTCCGAGGGGTTCCGCCTGCACCGAAGGGGAGGTGATCGAACCTGAGCTCTCGGTCGGCATGGACCGCTCGGAAGCCGAGACTTTGGGAATGGCAGCGGCGATATCTTCGATCTGCGACAGGGCGGAGGCATGAAGACGGCGCACGGCCGCTTCCATGCGGTCCGACGGCAGATCCGGTGCCGATCGCGAGGAGTCGGGCTGGGACGAGGAAGAGGGCGGTGCGGAGCGGGACACGAGCGTTTCCAGCGCCTCGTGAACGGCGGCAAGGGTTTCCTGCGTCTTCCGGTCAGCGCGAAGCTGCAGCGCCTTCAACTCCACAAAGCCTGCTTTTAAAGCCTCGATCTCCGTTGCGGCCGGGGCGCCAGATGCTTTCTGAAGAGCACTCGCGGCCGCCCGTTCGGCGATCTCCGCCGTCTCGGTCCGCAGGTTCTTGAGGTGGGAGAGAGCCTCCTCGAACGTCTGGCGATAGGTCTCGGGCATGCGCGAGAGCTGTTCGGAGAAGCCGGCGACGCGCTCCTCCAGTCCATGAAGGGAAGGCGAGGGAGATTGCTCGAGCTTCTCCTGCAGGGATGCGAGCATCTGGCCCAGGGCCGACGTGTCGGCTTGGCGGAGTTCCTGCTCCAGGCGCTCGAACCGTTCGAGAAGCGGCGTGCCGATGGATGAGGTGGTTTCAGCCACTGCCTTGATCTGGAGAGACAGGCGATCGAAGAGGCCGTTGATCGTTTCAGCCTGCTCCGCGCGCCCGTCCGCCATGCGGCCCATGCGCTCGGTCAGGACGGCGAGCTGCTCGGCGATGGGATCGAGATTGGCCGGTTCCGGAACGGGTTTGTTTGCCAGGATATCGAGCCTCCGGCTCATATCCTGGAGCTGCTGCGGCACATCGCTTTGCTCCTGTGCCACCACCGAAAGCTTGAGGGCGGCGCAGACATCCTCGAGGGAGCTTTTCAGGGCGGTGAGGTCGCTCTGTCCCACCTGTTCGGTCCGCATCTCGGTAATCTGGCGGCCGAGGCCGGCAATCGCTTCCGAGAGGGTGCCGATCTGCTGCGGCTCGGCACGGTCCGAGAGGTCCTGTCGGAGATCGACGATCTGGCTGCTGAGAAAGTCGATGACGGAGCGGTCGACGCTGGTCTGGGACAGCTCCTCGACTTTGCCCTTGATGAAATCGATTTCACCGCCCAGGCGCCGAAGCACATTGTCCGCGACGGAACCGGACAGGGCCTCCACCTTGCGGTTCAGGCCCGCGACGGAGCCCGCGAGCGTGAGCAGGTCCTTGCTCGAAGGGCCACGTTCGAGATCGCGGGCGAGAACCCGGAAAGTGTCGTTGAGCGAGGCGAGTTCCGTGCGTGTCGCGAGGTTCTCGAGGTTCGTGCGCAGGCGGCCGATGTCCTGGCGGATCTCCTCCGTCACCGGCGCGACGGCATCGATCACCGCCTCAGGCGAAAACGCTCCTTGGGCTTTCTCCGGAGTCGTGGCGACACGATTCTCGACCGCTTCGAGCCGACCCTTGAGGGCTGAGAGCGACCGGCTCAGGGTCGTCGCGAGGCGATCCTGCTGGGTGGCGGAAATTTGCGCCACCTCGTTCAAACGCTCGTCGGCCTGTTCGATCCACAGGGCCATTGCTTCCAGGGCGACCGCATTTCGGGATGCCTGGTCCGGCCGGCGCTCCCTCTGGGCCGCTTCGGCGGCTGCCAGGATGGCCTCGAAATCGGCTCCGATACCGTCATGGACCCCGTCATGGGCCGGAGACTCGGATCGGCCAGGAATCGAAGGCTGCTCCGGCGCGGGAAGATCCGGCGCCTGATCTCCGTGCCGGGCCACGATGGTCGCGACCCAGTCTTCGAGACTGAGGCCTGCCCGACGCGCGGCCTTTTCGGCAGCCGCGCGGGTTTCGGGATCCAGGGAATCGAGAGGTGTGAGATCGGGTCGTCTCATGGCCGCGCTCGTGGGGACTCAAACCAACTGATCCGGAGCCGGGCTATGACCCCACGTCATGTCCTGTGCCGGCGGCGTTGGGCTGTGGCGGCCGAATCATATCCCGCCGTCAGCCTGTTCGACCGAGAGGCAGCTTTTCGCGATCATAGTAAAAAACCCGTTAAGCTGAGGGATTTAACGGTTTCGTAACGGCCTCCAGCAGGGGCGGGAGCAGGGTTTTTGGCGGGACACTTGCGGAAGGCATAGTTAATGTTCTATCATTGCATTACAAAAGCTTCGGGCGGTTTCCATGAAGTCGGCTCGGACCAGCACAAGGCAGAAGACGGGGCAGAACATGAGCAACGGCGTCGCAGTGAACTTCGCTGTCCTCTCGGAAACGAGGGTCGAGATGGACGATTCCAAGTATTATACGATCGGTGATCTGGCACGGGAGTTCGGCGTCACGCTTCGGACCCTGCGCTTCTACGAGGATCGCGGTCTCCTCTCGCCCCGGCGCGACGGAACGGCCCGGATCTACGATGCCCGGGATCGGGATCGCCTGTCGGTCATCCTCAAGGGAAAGCAGCTTGGCTTCACCCTCACCGAGATCCGCGCCATGCTGGCTGAGGAAAGGGGCGGGAGCGGTATCGCGGCGAACCTGAACCTGTCCCTTGCGCAGATCGAAGACCAGATCACCCATCTCGAACAGCAGCGTACCGAAATCGACGAAGCGCTGGTCGAGCTTCGCGCTTGCCGCGCGCGCCTCACCAGCGCAGCGTAACCGAGCGTATCGGCTTCTGTCCTCTCCCGGCACCCATTGCCGGGGAGGGGTGTCAGAGCCCGGGCCGGGTTGTCTAAAGTCGCTTTGCCCGCGCCGACTGCGGTTTGCCGGCCTCTGCCGGTTGCTGTCAGAACCGCAGATGCAGCCGCAATGGTTGCTTTAGGCCAGCTGTCTGACATTTCGGCATTTTGAATACGGCCCTAGGTGCTGAAGCCGGAAGTCTGTCGCATCGTCGTTCGGCCGCGGCTTAGCCGAGAAACCGGTGAGCGCTCCGCTCCCGCTTTGACCTACGCCGGAAATTTCATCGGAAAATGCCGAGCTTCGGCGTTCCGTAGGACAATTCACGCCCTACCTCTTCCCCAGCGCAAGTAGATAGTTTATATGTGAACTATCTCATCAGCCGGTCCCCAGGTCAAAAAACGGTCGGGGCTGCCGGTATCCGATCTGGGAGGAGCCCCCATGCCGGTCTATAAGGCCCCCGTCGAAGACGTGATGTTCCTGCTGAACGACGTTTTCCCCATCGAGCGCTACAACAATCTTCCTGGCTTTGCCGATGCCACGCCCGACACCGTCGAGGCGATCCTGGCCGAGGGAGCCAAACTCTGCGAGGAAGTGTTCGCCCCTTTGAACCGCGTCGGCGACGAGGAGGGCTGCGTTCGCCATCCCGATGGAACGGTGACGACGCCGAAAGGCTTCAAGGCCGCTTATGAGGCTTTCACGTCCGGCGGATGGATGGGGCTGTCCGCCCCCGAGGAATATGGCGGTCAGGGACTGCCGACAACGTTGAACTCCGTCATGCAGGAGTTCCTGTCCTCGGCCAATCTGGCGCTCGGCATGTATCCCGGGCTGACCCAGGGCGCGATTGCCGCCCTGGTGGTCCATGGATCCGATGCGATCAAGAAGACCTATCTGCCGAAGATGGTCGAGGGCACGTGGACCGGCACCATGAACCTCACCGAGTCCCATTGCGGCACGGATCTGGGCCTGCTCAAGACCAAGGCTGTTCCCAACGGCGACGGCTCCTACGCGATCACCGGAACGAAGATCTTCATCTCTGCCGGTGAACACCACATGGCCGAGAACATCGTGCACCTTGTCCTCGCGCGCATCGAGGGCGCACCGGCCGGCACAAAGGGAATTTCCCTTTTCGTGGTGCCCAAGTTCATCGTGAAGGAAGACGGTTCGCCGGGCGAGCACAACGGCGTGTCCTGCGGCTCGATCGAGCACAAGATGGGCATCCACGGCAACGCAACCTGCGTGATGAACTACGATGGCGCCAAAGGCTGGCTGATCGGCCAGGAGAACCGTGGCCTCAATGCGATGTTCGTCATGATGAACGAAGCCCGCCTTGCCGTCGGGATCCAGGGGTTGGCGCAGTCGGAAGTCGCCTACCAGAACGCCGTCGCCTATGCCAAGGACCGGCTCCAGGGCCGCTCGCTCACCGGTGCCAAGTTCCCCGACAAGCCCGCCGACCCGATCATCGTTCATCCGGATGTCCGGCGCACGCTCCTGTCCGTCAAGGCGTTCAACGAGGCCGCGCGAGCGCTCGTGATCTGGACCGCTTTGAAGAGCGACGTCGCGCATCGTTCCTCCGACGAAGCGGAACGCCAGTCGGCGGACGATCACATGGGCCTGCTCACGCCCGTGGTGAAGGGCGTGCTCACCGATCTCGGCTTCGATAACGCCGTCAGGGCGCAGCAGATGTTCGGCGGCCACGGCTATATCGAGGAATGGGGCATGTCGCAGTTCGTGCGCGATGCCCGCATCACCATGATCTACGAGGGTGCCAACGGCATTCAGGCCATGGATCTCGTGGGACGCAAGCTGGGCAAGGACGGCGGCCGCGCCATCATGTCCTTCTTCAACGAGGTCGGTGCTTTCTGTCAGGAGAACGCCGCCGACGAGAGCATGAAGCCCTTCGTCGCCCCGCTCCAGCAGGGATTGGGCCATCTCCAGCAGGCGACCATGTGGTTCATGCAGAACGCCATGGCGAAACCCGATAACGCGGGTGCGGGCGCAACGGACTACATGCACCTCTTCGGTCTTGTGGCCATGGGCTATATGTGGGCCAAGATGGCGAAGGCGGCCAATGCCAGGAAGGCTCAGGGCAACGGAGTCGCGCAGAAGATGGACGCCAAGCTTCTGACGGGGCGCTTCTTCATGGAGCGCATGATGCCCGAAACCGCAACGCGCCTTGCCGCCATCTCCACCGGCGCCGATGCCACCATGGCGATGCCGATCGAGATGTTCTAATGCCCGAACCTGTTGAGCTGTCTCCTGAAATCAAAGGAATGAGAGAGATGACTCAACAGGAAACCCTGCAACCTTCCGTGTCTTCTTCCAGGTCCGATCTTGAGGCGGCTCCTCCAAATCTCCTTGGGAAGATAGGATACTATATACGCAAAGCGGCGAGAGTTTTGGCCGAGGTCTTCGCAGAAGCTATCTTCGAAGGAGTCGTGAGAGTCTCGCTCTTTATCGTCACGCGGATCGTGGCAATGATTATCAAGGTCTTTGCTCATTGAGCAACATTCAGGAGGCCCCGATGGCCGATGCATTCATCTACGACGCAGTCCGCACACCGCGTGGACGCGGCAAGGCGGATGGTTCATTGCACGAGGTCCCGGCCGTCGATCTGGCCGTGACCGCGCTGGATGCGATCCGCCGGCGCAACGACCTCGATCCGATTCTGGTGGAGGACGTGGTGCTCGGCTGCGTCGATCCGGTGGGCGAGGCCGGCGGCGACATCGCCCGTGCTTCTGCCCTGAAGGCGGGTTTCGGCAAGGAAGTGCCTGGAATCCAGATCAACCGTTTCTGCGCGTCGGGCCTCGATGCGGTGAATCTCGCGGCCGCACAGGTCATGACCGGGATGAAGGACATCGCCATCGGCGGCGGCGTGGAATCCATGAGCCGCATCGGCATGGGCGCATCAGGCGGCGCGTGGCCGGCGGATCCCGGGATTGCCGTTCCGTACTACTTCCTGCCCCAGGGCATCTCGGCGGACCTGATCGCGACCAAATACGGCTTTTCCCGTGACGATGTGGACGCCTACGCCGTCGAGTCTCAAAAGCGCGCCGCCCGCGCCTGGGAGGAAGGCCGCTTCAAGAAGTCCGTTATTCCCGTCAAGGACATCAACGGACTGACGATCCTCGATCGTGACGAGCACATGCGGCCGCAAACCGACATGCAGTCCCTCGGCCAGCTCAAGGCGGCCTTCGAGCAGATCGGCGATATGGGCGGTTTCGATGCGGTCGCCATCGCGGCGCATCCGGATGTGGAGTTCATCAACCACGTGCACCATGCCGGCAACTCCTCGGGCATCGTCGATGGAGCCTCGGCCGTTCTCGTGGGCTCGGAAGAGGGCGGACGCAAGGCGGGTCTGAAGCCCCGCGCCAGGATCCGCTCCTTCGCGTCCATCGGTTCTGACCTCGCCCTCATGCTGACGGGTCCGATCGACGTGTCGGAACTCGCCTTGAAAAAAGCCGGTATGACGAAGGACGACATCGACCTCTTCGAGATCAACGAGGCGTTCTCGGCTGTCGTGCTCCGCTACATCCAGGCCCTTGATCTCGACCCTGCAAAGGTCAACGTGAATGGCGGAGCCATCGCGATGGGACATCCGCTCGGCGCAACCGGCGGGATGATCATCGGCACCGTCCTTGACGAGTTGGAACGGACCGGCAAGCAGACGGCGCTCATCACGCTTTGCGTTGCCGCCGGTATGGGGACCGCCACGGTCATCGAGCGGGTTTGAGGCTGAGAGGACGACATGACGAACTTCAACAATTTTCGCTTCGAAGTCGACGGTGACGGGATCGCGGTCGCGACTTGGGACATGCCCGGCCGTTCCATGAACGTCATCACCACCGAGGTGATGGGAGAGCTCTCCGCGATCATCGAAACGGTCGCCAATGATGCGGCCATCAAAGGCTGCGTCGTCACATCCGGCAAAGACAGCTTTTCCGGCGGTGCCGACCTGGGGATGCTCCAGGAGTCCAAGACCCAGTTCGAAAAGCTCGCCAAGGAGAAGGGCCCCGAAGAGGCGATGAAAGCCTTTTTCGAGGAGTCCCGACGCCTGTCGTTGCTCTACCGTCGCCTGGAGACCAGCGGAAAGCCCTTCGTGGCCGCCATTCATGGCGTCTGCCTCGGCGGAGCCTTCGAGCTGGCGCTCGCCTGTCATCATCGCGTGCTGTCCGATGTGGATGCGACCCGCGTGGGACTTCCCGAGATCAAGGTCGGTCTTTTCCCCGGCGCGGGCGGCACCCAGCGCGTGGCTCGCCTGATGCAGACGGGCGATGCCTTGCAGATGCTGCTGAAGGGCGACCAGATCCGCCCCCTCATGGCGCGCAACATGGGCCTCGTTCATCAGGTCGTGCCGCGCGATCAGCTCGTTCAGGCCGGCAAGGACTGGATCAAAGGCGGAGGATCCGCCGAGGCGCCGTGGGATCAGAAGGGTTTCAAGCTTCCCTCCAATAAGGTTTATACGCCGGCAGGCATGCAGATCTGGCCACCCGCGAACGCCATCTACCGCCGCGAAACCCAGGACAACTATCCGGCCGCCCGGGCAATCCTCGAAGCGGTCTATCAGGGGCTCCAGCTCCCGATGGATCAGGCTCTGAGGGTTGAATCGCGCTTCTTTGCCAAGATCCTGCGCTCGAAGGAGGCGGCGGCGATGATCCGCACCTTCTTCCTGTCGATGCAGGAGCTGAACAAGGGAGCGCGCCGTCCGAAGAATGTACCGCCGACAAGCCTGAAGAAGGTCGGCGTCGTGGGAGCCGGCTTCATGGGCGCCAGCATCGCCTATGTGACGGCCAATGCCGGCATGGAGGTTGTGCTGATCGACCGGGACACCGAGGCGGCCGAGAAGGGCAAGGCCCACTCTCACAAGCTGATGACCGATCAGATCATGAAGGGGCGCGCCAAGACGGCGGACCGGGATGCGCTTCTCGCACGCATCAAGGCGTCAGCGGATTACAACGATCTGAAGGATTGCGACCTCGTCGTCGAGGCCGTGTTCGAGGATCCCAAGGTGAAGGCGGACGTGATCCAGAAGGTCGAGGCGGTCATCCCTGCGGATTGCATCTTCGCCTCGAACACGTCGACCCTGCCGATCAGCAGCCTGGCCAAGACCTCGAAGCGGCCCGACGAGTTCATCGGCATCCACTTCTTCTCGCCCGTCGAGAAGATGATGCTGGTCGAGGTGATCCTCGGCAAGCAGACGGGCGACAAGGCGCTCGCGGCGGCGCTCGACTTCGTGCGGGCCATCAAGAAGACGCCGATCGCGGTCAACGATTCTCGCGGCTTCTTCGCCAATCGCTGCGTGCTCGGTTACATCCTTGAAGGACACCTGATGTTCCTCGAGGGCGTGCCGCCCGCGATGATCGAGAATGCGGGAAAGCAGGCCGGGATGCCGGTGGGGCCCCTTTCGCTGAACGACGAGGTGGGTGTCGATCTCGGCCTGAAGATCCTGCGGGCCACCAAGGAGCAGCTCGGCGAGGCCGCCATCGTGCCGGCGCAGGAGCAACTCCTGACGGAGCTCGTGGACAAGGGCGGCCGCCTGGGGCGCAAGAACCGGAAAGGCTTCTACGATTATCCGGAGAATGGCCCGAAGCGACTCTGGCCCGGCCTCAAGGAGCTACAGCCGAAGCACCTCGACGCCGAGACCCTGGATATGCAGGAGCTGAAGAAGCGCTTGCTCGTGACCCAGGCGCTCGAAGCGGCCCGCACGGTGGAGGAGGGCGTCATCACCGATCCCCGCGAGGCGGATGTCGGCTCCATCCTCGGATTCGGCTTCGCCCCGTACACGGGCGGCGTTCTCTCCTATATCGACTTCATGGGAGCCAAAGCCTTCGTGGATCTATGCCGGGACCTGCAGGCGAAGTACGGCGACCGCTTCGCTCCGCCGAAGATCCTGCTCGATATGGCGGCGTCCGGGGAAACATTCTACGGACAGGCCGAGGCCAGGAAGGCAGCCTGAATTTCCTCGCCGTTTGGAGAGGTTCGGTAAGGAATGGACATGGTAGGCTCCCAATGCCCGTGCATGTCCATTCCTGATCCGTCTTCACATCGATTGCGAGAGAATGTGCGATGAAACCGTACTTTGCCATGCTGGCTGCCTATAACGCATGGTGCAACCAGCGCCTCTATGATGTCGTCGCCGGCCTTTCCAGCGAAGAATACAAGGCCGATCGCGGCGCGTTCTTCAAATCGATCCATGGCACGTTCAACCATCTTCTCGTGGCGGATCGCATCTGGATGAAGCGTTTCACCGGGAAGGGGGAGGCGCCCTCCCGCCTGGACGAGATCCTGTTCGAGGAGTTCGGCTCTCTCAGGGACGCGCGTTGGAAAGAGGATGAGCGTATCCTGAGCTATGTGGACGGCCTGTCGGACGCCGATCTCACGGCACGGCTCCAATACAGCGCTCTCAGCAACCCGAAACTCATTGAGCAGCCGCTGGCGTCGGTCCTGCTTCATTTCTTCAATCATCAGACGCACCATCGCGGCCAAGCGCATGCGCTCGTCACGAGCCTGGGCCACGAAGCGCCATCGCTGGACCTTGCCCTCTTCCAGCGTATCAGCGGCATGGGAATGCAATGAATCTCTGGCTGCGTGTCCTGCACCTCATCATCGCCTCGTTCTTCCGCCCGAAGCTCGATCCGGTGCATGACGTGTCGCGCCTTTCCTTTCGGGTCTGGCCGCATGACCTCGATACCTCGCTCCATATGAACAACGGGCGTTACTGGACCCTGATGGATCTCGGGCGCACCGACATCATGATCCGTTCGGATCTGTGGCGGACCATCGCAAGGAACCGCTGGGTCCCGGTGGTCAGCGCCGGGAAGATCCGCTTTCGACGGGAACTGAGGCTGTTCCAGCCCTTCGCCCTTGAAACCCGCATTGTCACCTGGGCGGAAACCTGGGTGGTGATGGAGCATCGTCTCATCTCGAAATCCCGGGACGGCAGCCCGGTCATCAATGCCATCGCGCTCGTTCGCGCCGGGATTTATGACAGGCGGGCGAGGAGCTTCGTCCCGGTTGACCGGCTGTTCGAGGCCGTGGGCTTGCGGGCCGAGCCTCCCGAGCCCTCGCCGGAGGTCGCAGCCTTCCTGGCTGCCGAAGAGGCGTTGAAGAACGCGGCTTGATCCTGACCGTCGCCGTTGTAGCTTGCATATTCTTGCCGCAACCGTGAAGACGATTCGATGCCCCGTACCATCGACTACTATTTCTCCCTGATGAGCCCATGGGCCTATATCGGCCACAAGCCCTTCATGGAAATCGCTCGCCGTCACGGGATCGAGGTCAATTACAAGCCCGTTTTCTTGGGGAGGGTCTTCTCCGAGACCGGGGGCCTCCCGCTGGCCAAGCGACATCCAGCGCGGCAGCGCTATCGCCTCGTCGAGCTCCAGCGCTGGCGTGAGAAGCGGGGGCTGACCTTCAACATCAAGCCGAAATTCTGGCCCTTCGAGGTCAATCTCGCGGACCGGTTCGTGATCGCCGTGACGGTTTCCGGCAAGGATGCGGATCCCTTCCTCCGGCGGGCCTTCGCGGCCCTGTGGGAGGAGGAGCGGGATTTGGGCGATCCTCTGGTTCTCGCCGAGATCGCGGAGGCAGCCGGTCTCGATTCATCGTCTCTCATGGATATCGCGACAGGGAGCACCACCGAGGCAATCTATGCCCTCAACCTCGAGAATGCCGTGGGCGGCGATGTTTTCGGATCTCCCGCCTATGTGCTGGACGGCGAGGTGTTCTGGGGACAGGACCGGCTCGACCTGCTCGATGATGCGCTCACGAGCGGCCGGTCTCCCTACCGGCCCGAAGTGACAGGGTAGGAATGCGGCTCCACAAACCGCTGGCCGTCTTCGACGCAGGGCTCGGCAGCTATGCCGCCGTTTGCCTGCTGCGGGAGGCGTATCCCGAGCAGGATCTTCTTTATCTCGCGGACCGGGCGAGCTTTCCCTATGGCGGCAAGAGCCGCGCCGACTTGGCGGCTACGGTCGGAAAAGCCATTGCCTATCTGGAGACCTTCGACCCTTGCGCCGTCGTCCTGGCGTCGAACGCACCGACCGTCGTCGCGTTCGACCTGCTGCAGGCCGGGGCGACGAGACCGCTCTTCGGAGTATATCCGCCGGTCGCGGAGGCGCTGCGTGTCTCCACCTCGAAGCACATTGCTGTTCTGGGCGTCCGGTCGATGGTGGAGAGTCCCGAAATCCGCCGGTTCATCAGCGAGAGCGGAAAAGGGCAGGGCACAGTTCATGCTGTCGATGCATCGGATCTTGTCGCCCTTGTGGAGAGCGCGGTTTTCCTCAACGACAGAATGGGGACGCAAGACAAGGTTTCGCGCTTCGTGGAGCGCTTGAGGCGCGACCATTCCGCCATCGATGTGATGACGCTCTCCTCGACCCATCTTCCCTGGCTGTCCGATTATTTTCATACGGCCGCGCCGGACGTAACCTTCCTCGATCCCGCTGCTTCCCTCGTGGACGTCCTGAAGCCTCATGTCACGCCCGGGACCGGACGGATCGAAGGGCAGGTGACGGAGAACGAGCGTTATCCGTTCGAGGCTTTCGTTCGCATGCTGGACACCCTCGACATCCGTATCCCTGTGCGCCGCGTCAGTTTCTGACGCGGGCTCGCGGATTTACTCCGCGGCCACGCGGGTGGCGCGCCACTGGGTGAGGAGCGCCCGAAGGGCCGCGGGCTTCACCGGCTTGTTGAGGACATGGACATGCATGGCCGCCGCCGCATCCCGGACGACGGGCGTGCGATCCGCCGTCACGAGAACGGCGGGAGTATCGACCTGGGTTTTCCAGCGAAGAGCTTTGATCAGGTCGAGGCCGTCGCCCTCGTCCAGGTGATAATCGGCGATGATCACATCCGGGTTGGCTCGGTGGGCTTTGATGACGCTCTGCGCCGTGTCGAGGTCGGACGCGGTCCAAACATCGCAGCCCCAATTGGTCAGGAGCAGGCGCATTCCTTCCAGAATGGCGGGCTCATTGTCGATCACGAGTACGCTTAGCTTCGACAAAGCCGTGACCGGTGTCGCCGGGGCTTCAGGTGCCGCATGGGATGCCGGGAGAGCTGCCACGACCGGTACTTCGACGCGAAACACGGACCCGCGGCCCGCCTCGGATTTCAGCGTAACGGGATGGGACAGAACGCGTCCGAGCCGCTCGACGATCGAGAGGCCGAGCCCGAGGCCTCGGGCGACCTTGGCGCCCTGGTCGAGCCGCTGGAACTCCCGGAAGACGATCCTCTGCTTCGAGGGCGGTATGCCGAGCCCCGTATCCCAGATTTCGAGGATCAGATGCGTTCCGCGCCTGCGCCCGCCGACCAGAACGCGTCCGCCGGGCGTATATTTGATGGCGTTCGAGATCAGGTTCTGCAGCAGGCGCCGCAGGAGACGGCGATCCGACCGGACCGTCAGGGCGGACGGGACGAACGTGAGGGTCAGGCCCTTCTCGCGGGCGATGGGGTCGAATTCCCGCTGCAACTGACGGAAGAGCTCGTCGACCCGGAAGCTCGACCATTGCGGCTTCATGGCGCCGGTATCGAGGCGGGAAATATCGAGGAGGGCTGTCAGGATCTCCTCGACCGCGTCGAGCGATGCGTCGATGTTCTCGGCAAGAGTCGCATCTCCTGCCTCCTTATCCCGCTCGACCAGGGACGTTGCGTAGAGCCGCGCCGCATTGAGCGGTTGAAGGATGTCGTGGGAGGCTGCAGCGAGGAAGCGTGTCTTGGAAACGTTCGCCTCGTCGGCCTCCGCCTTTGCTTGAGTGAGGGCTTCGTTGAGGAGGGTCAATTCCTCGGTGCGTTCCCGGACTCTCTGTTCGAGAGTCTCGTTGGCGCGACGGCTTTCTTCTTCCACCGCCACCGTCTCGGTGACATCCGTGTAGGTGGTCACGAGACCTCCGTCCGGCAGTGGATTGGAGCGGATCTCGATCACCTTGCCCGACGGATAAAGCTTCAGGCGCACCGGTTCGAGATCGTGCAGGAAGGAATGGATGCGCGCCTCGACGAGATCGTCGAAGGTGCCTGGGCCATAGGATCCCCGCTCCGCATTGAACCGGATGATGCTGTCCATGCCGACGCCGATCCGCACCAGATTGGGAGGCAAGTCGTAGAGATCCACAAAGGCCTGGTTCCAGGCCAGGAGCCTCAAGTCGCGATCAAGAACCGTAATCCCCTGTTTGGCGTAGTTGATCGCGTGTTGAAGCAGGTCACGGCTGTGTTGGATCGCCGCGGATGCATCGTCGAGCAGCTTCAAGGCCGCCTTGGTCGAAACCGTTCTCCGGCGCAGAACGAGGGAAAGGGCCAGTCGTGACGAAGCAGTGCCGATGGCCGAAGCCAGCAGATGCTCCGCGTAACGCAGCAGGTGGATATCCGCTTCCGCCCGCAGGTCGAGCCTTTGGCCTCGGCTATGGGCGAAACCTTCAAAGGAACGGCTCGTGCGTTCCTCGCCGAGATACCGTGCTACGGCCGCACGCAACTCCTCGATCGTGATGCTGGGGCGAAACAGCCGAAAGCTCGGGGCCGCGGAATGATCGGCCTCGCCTACGAAGACGATGGCCTGAATGCGCTCCAGGGCCGTGACCGGACGCCAGAGCGAAAAAGCCACGTAAGTGATGATGTTGAGCGTCAGGCTCCAGACGACCCCGTGGGTCAGCTGGGGCAGATCCACGCCGAACAAAGCCGTCGGTTTGAGCGCGACAATTCCGAAGGGACCCGTCACCACCACGTCCGACCAGAAGACCCCGTCCCAGACCAGGCTCGGCAACAGGAGCGTATAGGCCCAGGTGAGAAAGCCCACGGTGAGGCCGACCGTGGCACCGAGCGCCGTTCCGCGGGACCAGATCAGGCCGCCGAGAAAGGCAGGAGCGATCTGTGCGATCGCCGCGAAGGACAAGAGGCCGATCGCCGCCAGGGCCGCGTCGCCGGAGGCTCGATAATAAGCATAGGCAAGCAGGATCACGACGACGATGGAGATGCGGCGTATGCCGAGCACGAAGCTGCCGAGATCCATCCCCGCGAAGGCACGCCGGCGCAGGACGATGGGCATGATGAGGTGGTTCGAGATCATCACCGCAACCGCAACCGAATCGACGATCACCATGGCGGTTGCGGCGGAGAAGCCACCCAGAAACGCGATGATCGCCGTCTTTCCGGCCCCGTCGAAGAGCGGCAGCGCCAGGACCGTCATGTCCCGGTCGACCGTGCCTTCCGGAAACACCGCGAGTCCGCCGAGAGCGATGGGAATGACGAAGATGTTGATGGCGATCAGGTAGACGGGAAAAAGCCATGCGGCCCGCTTCACGTCCTCGATGGCGCGGTTCTCGACCACCGTCATGTGAAACTGGCGCGGCAACAGGAGGGCTGCGCAGCTCGAAAGCAGGATCAGGGTGATATAGCTGCCAAAGCCCGAGGTGCGCCCAAGCATGCTGGCGCTGATGTCTTGCGCATGAAGCCTGCTGACGATGGCGTCATAGCCACCGAACATGAAGAAGGTCACATAGGCGCCGACCAGCAGAAAAGCCGCGAGCTTCACCACCGACTCGACCGAGATCGCCATCATCAGCCCGTCCTGGTGTTCCGTCGCGTCCGTGTGGCGCGTCCCGAAGGCCACCGCAAATCCAGCCAGAACCAGCGCGACCCCGAGGGCCAGATCGCCGAAGATCGGGACACTTTGCGGCGTGAAACCGCTCGCGGCCTTGAGAAAGACGTCCAGCGAGGAGGAGACGGCCTTGAGCTGCAGGGCGATGTAGGGAATCGAGCCGACGAGGGCGATAAGGCTTACCAGAGCCGCCACCCGTTCACTCTTGCCGTACCGGGCCGCGACGAAGTCGGCGATCGAGGAAATATTCTGCGTCTTCGCAATGCGCACGACCCGCGAAACGAGGAGGTGCCCGAAGCCGATCACAAGGATGGGGCCGATATAGATGGTCAGGAAGTCGAAGCCCGAATGGCTCGCAAGTCCCACCGAGCCGAAGAACGTCCAGGAGGTGCAATAAACGCCGAGAGACAGGGCCGCGATGGTGGAGCGCGCCCTGCCTTGGACGATCTTGCGCCCACCGTTGTCGCCCCAATAGGCGACAGCGAAGAGGAGGCAGAGATAGACCAGGGCCGATAGGATTACCGCCCAACTGGCGACCATGTGCGAGGATCCTCGTGAGAGCAGGAGCTAGGTTTACCGCCTTGCTCCAGGGATTGCCACTGCTTCACAAGGCTCAGAGGTCGCGGTCCCAGCGAGGCTCCGGGGCGAAGCGGTCAGCCAGGAAATCCACGATGGCACGGACCTTGGCGGGGATTTGCCGGCCCGAGGGGAAAACGGCATAAACCGAGGGTTCGTAAGTCGGATGATCCGGGAGAAGGTGCACCAGATCCCCGTTGCGCAGGCTGTCGCCGACCAGGAACGTCGGCTGGTACACGATTCCTTGACCGGCGATGGCGGCTGCCACCAGCGCGTCGCCGTTATTGGCCCGGAGGTTGCCTTTGACGGGCACCACGATGTCGGCGTCCTTTCCAAACGACCAGCGGTCGGCGCTGACCGTGCTCGAGAGCGTATAGCCAAGGCAATTGTGACGAGAGAGATCGTCTAGGGACTTCGGCGCCCCATGCTCCGCAAGGTAAGCAGGAGAGGCGCACAGGATGACCCGGCAGGGTGCAAGCCTCCGAACGACGAGGCTCGAATCCTTGAGTTTGCCGATACGGATCGCAAGATCCCACCCTTCTTCGATGAGCTCCACATAACGGTCGGCCAAGCCGAGATCGACGCTGACGGATGGATAAAGGCGGCCGAACTCGGCAAGCGCCGGCGCGATTTCGCGGAAGCCGAACGTCACCGGGACGTTGAGGCGAAGGGTCCCCCTCGGCTCGATCCGATCGAGACCTGCGGAGGCCTCGGCCTCCTCGATCTCGGTCAGGATGCGCTCGACGGCAGCCAGATAGTTGCGCCCGCCCTCGGTAAGGGTCAGCTTGCGGGTCGAACGATGGAGCAGCTTGACGCCTAAGCGCATCTCCAGAGCGGCAACATGCTTCGTGACCATGGTTTGCGAGAGCCCGAGCGCACGGGCCGCCGCCGAAAAGCTCCCGAGAGCCGCCACCTTCTGAAAGACCTGCATGCTGGTGACGCGGTCGAGCATCCTGGTCTCACTCTCTGGGTTGGAGCTGATATTCCATAGCCGATATTATCGTAACGCAGGTTTGAGATCATATGGAAGGGACCATTTCAGGAGATCACCATGATCGATACCCGAACCGCCCCCTACGCGGCTCTCATCCTCCGCGTCACCCTCGGCATCCTGTTTCTGGCGCATGCCGGTCTCAAGGTCTTTGTCTTCACACCGGCGGGCACCGCGCAATTCTTCGGCAGCCTCGGTCTTCCGCCCGCGCTCGCCTACCTGACCATCCTGGTTGAGGTTGTCGGCGGGGTCGCATTGATCGTCGGTTTTTATGCCCGCATCGCCGCATTGGTGCTGATCCCCGTTCTTCTGGGCGCGATCTTCACCGTCCATGGACCTGCGGGCTTTTTCTTCACCAACCCGAAAGGCGGCTGGGAATACCTGGCTCTTTGGATCGTCGGACTTCTCGCGCAGGCGCTCCTCGGCGATGGTGCGCTCGCCCTTAAGGCCACGCCCGCCAAGGCTTCCGGTGTGTTGACCGCCCGTTCGGCATGAGGGTCTCCACATGACCGCTTCCACCACTCCTCTTAAGGCTGCGGAGCCTTCGGCGACGCGACCCGTCCACCCCGGGACGCGGATCGGGCACATCCACCTGAAGGTGGCTGATCTTGACCGCGCCATCGGGTTTTACCGGGACGTCCTCGGGTTCGAGCTGATGCAGCGTTATGGTACGCAAGCTGCCTTCCTGTCCGCGGGTGGGTATCACCACCATATCGGTCTCAATACCTGGGAAAGCGCAGGCGGTTCGCCACCGCCTCCCGGTACCACGGGGCTCTACCATGTGGCGATCCTCTATCCGACGCGCGCAAGCCTGGCCGACGCCCTCCGCCGTCTCGTCGAGGCAGGCATTGCCCTCGACGGGGCGAGCGATCATGGGGTCAGCGAGGCGCTCTACCTGCGCGATCCAGATGGCAACGGCGTGGAACTCTATTGGGACAGGCCCGAGGAGCAATGGCCCAGAACCGAGGACGGAAAGCTCCAGATGGTGACGCGCCGGCTCGATCTGCACGGCCTTCTCGCCCAAGCCGCGGCTTGACGAACACGCCTAAATCTCCAGCTTAAGCTTATCGTGATAGCTGGAGATCTGGGATCATGTGGCAGGAATTCAAGCAATTCGCCTTGCGCGGCAACGTGGTCGATCTGGCCATCGGTGTCATCATCGGTGCCGCCTTCGGGCGGATCGTCGAGTCTCTCGTCGGAGACATCTTCATGCCGATCATCGGGGCCATCTCCGGCGGCCTCGACTTTTCCAACTATTTCGTACCGCTCTCGAAAAACGTCACCGCATTGTCTCTTCCCGAGGCGAAGGCGCAAGGTGCCGTTCTGGCCTGGGGCAACTTCATCACGGTCGCGATCAACTTCGCCATCATCGCCTTTATCCTGTTTCTGGTCGTAAAGGCGATCAACCGGATGAAGCGGGCGGCGGATGCCAAGGCCGAGGCCGCCAAGAAAGCACCCGAGCTTCCCGCGGACGTGAAGCTGTTGGGTGAAATCCGCGACCTTCTCAGGGACCGGCGATCCGTCTGACCGTAAAGCGTTCAGCCGGATCTGCGGCTTCTTGGGAGCGGGCGGCATTCGTGCTTGCCTTCCCGGATCCGGCAAGCCATGCCTGATCCGTCCGCCAGGGAGCTCTTCATGGATGTGTCTGCCGCCGCTTCGTCGCCGTTTTCTCTCCGTCCCGAAGCCGAGCAGGCCCCGGCGAGCGGAATTGTCGATGTCTTCAACCATGGCAGGAACCGGGAAGGCCTTATTCCTCTCTGGGTCGGCGAGGGCGATCTGCCGACGCCCTCTTTCATTTGCGATGCCGCAACCCGATCGCTTGCGGCGGGCGAGACCTTTTATACCTATCAGCGCGGCATTCCGGAGCTGCGCCAAGCCCTGTCGCGCTATCATGAACGCATCTACGGAAAGCCCGTCGATCCTGAGCGCTTCTTCATCACCTCCGGGGGAATGCCGGCGATGCAGATCGCCATGCGCATGGTTTCTGGGCCGGGCGACGAGGTCCTGATCCCGACGCCGGCGTGGCCGAACTTCGTCGGCGCCATCACGGTCGCCGGCGCTCGTGCGGTCGGTGTTCCGATGGTGTTCGGGCAAAACGGCTGGAACCTGGATTTCGACCGCCTGCAAAAGGCCGTGACATCGCGGACGCGTGCGATCACGGTGAATTCTCCTGCCAATCCTACGGGCTGGACGGCGACGCTTTCCGATCTGCGCATGCTTCTGGAGTTCGCTCGCCGGCACAATCTCTGGATCATCGCGGATGAGATCTATGGCCGCTTCGTGCACGATCCCGCTCTTGCGATCGACGGCCGAGCCCCCTCGTTCCGGGATGTGATGGCGCCCGAGGACAGGATCCTGTTCATTCAGACTTTCTCGAAGAATTGGGCCATGACCGGTTGGCGTCTGGGATGGCTCGAAGCGCCTCCCGACCTGGGGCAAATCATCGAAAACCTGATTCAGTACCAGACTTCCGGAACCCCCGTTTTCGTTCAGCGGGGCGGGCTGGCGGCTCTGGAGCAGGGCGAGGAGTTCGTGGCGCACCAGATTGCCCGCGCGCGGACCGGGCATGCCATCGTCGGCCGCCTGACCGAAACCGGCTTGGTGGATCTGCCCTCACCGAGCGGCGCCTTCTATGCCTTTCTCAAGGTCAAAAGCGCGCAGTCTTCCAAGGACATCGCCATCCGGCTCATCGAGGAGGCGAATGTGGGCCTCGCGCCCGGATCCGCTTTCGGCGAAACGGGAGAGGGGTATCTGCGGCTCTGTTATGCCCGGAAGTCGTCCGATCTCGAGGAGGCGGTTCGTCGGGTCAATGAGGCATTGCCGCGGATTGCCGAAGGTTAATGAACCAGACTGCATGCCCAGGCTGCAGGTGAGGAATTTGACCGGAGCGCGTTCCGCGTCCAATGAAGCAGGGCTTTCCCAGTCCTGTCTTTCATCATGCGCCTTTTCCTTGCCCATCTTGTTCAGATCCTGATCGCCGGCCTTGGCGGATTGACGCTGGATGCCCTCGGTGTTCCGGCCGCTTGGCTATCGGGGTCCGCCCTTGCCACAATGGCCTGGGGCTGGGCGGGACGTGCCAAGCCGATGCCGCGCCCGCTGGTTGACGCGGCGATGCTGGTATCCGGCGCATCCATGGGCGCGGCGGTGACGCCTGCCGCCATCGCCGCGGTGGGCCGCTATCCCTCAAGCCTTATTCTCCTTGTGATCGCCGTCCTGGCCATCTCGGGCGCCTCGGCGCTCTGGCTGACGCGGGTCTCGGGGTGGCGGAAAGATGACGCGGTGCTGGCGTCGGTGCCGGGAGCGCTGTCGACCGTGCTGGCAATCGCCGTTGACCGAAACGCATCGGTTGCTTCGATCGCCATCGTTCAGAACCTGCGGCTGTTCGTGCTGATCGCGCTTTTGCCCAGTGCCGTGGTTTTCAGCGGCGGAGGAGCCGCGAACGTCCTCATCGGCCAGGGCCTCCCCGTTCAAACCGTAGGCGGAATGGCATTCATCTTCCTGGGAGGCCTCCTGCTCGGCCTGATTTTGGCACGCCTCAATGTGGCGGCCCCGATCCTCCTCGGGGCCATGCTCGTGAGTACCGTCAGTCATGGTTCCGGGTGGGTCGCGGGCGTCATTCCCCCCGTCATCACCACCATCGGCTTGGTTCTGATCGGCATGTTCATTGCGGAGCGGTTTCGCGACGTTCGCCGCTCCACGATCCGTACGACTCTAGTTGCGGCGCTCGGCTCTTTTGCCATCGGCATGGTGGTCGCGACGGCGTTTGCGTGTCTTGCCGCCTGGGTTGCGGGTGTCAGTTTCGCCAACGGCCTTGTTGCATTCGCGCCAGGCGGGCTCGAGGCGATGACGATCCTGGCACTGGTTCTCGGGCTTGATCCGCTCTATGTCGGCATCCACCATCTGGTCAGGTTTCTCGGGATCGGCCTCGTGGTGCCTTTCGTTGTCGCTTGGCTCCAAAGAAGCGATCCGCCGGAAACGACATAGAAAGCCGCCTATTCCCCGTTTCGAAGGCGCTCGACAGCTTCCATGCGGGGCTTCGCCGTATCCCACAAGCGCCTCGTGACGGCGCCGACCAGGGCCTCTGCGATCAGCATGAGGCCGATGGAGGAATCCCAATTCGACGGCGCCACGATGGGGGCGGGCAGGACATGGCGGGCGACCCGCGCGATGGGCGAGAGCCAAGGATCCGTCAGTAGCACCACGGTCGCTCCCTGCCGCGCAGCCGTCTCGCTCAAGGCGATCACATCTTCCTGGTAGCGCCGGATGTCGAAGACGACCAGAACGTCCTTTCGGCCGATCTCGATCATCCGGTCGCGCCAGAGAGACGGTTGGCCGTCGATGTAGTCCACTTGGCTGCGCACGATCCGAAAATGGCTTTCGGCATAGCGCGCCAGGGCCCCCGTGAACCGACCGCCGGTGAAATGAATCTGCCGGCGCTGATCGCTCAGCAGCGCGACGACGGCCTCGAATTCGGCGGGAGCAATGTTCTCCACGGTCGCGTTCAGGTTCCCGATTACCGCATCGGCAAAGGATGCCAAGGCAGGAGCGCCTTGGCTGTTCCCCGAGGGACCGGCCTTGGCGAGCGGAGAGAGGAGGCGGGCCTCCAGCTCCTCTCGGAGATGCTTTTGGAACTCTGGAAAGCCATTGAACCCCAGGCGCGTCACGAAGCGCAGGACCGAAGGAGCGGAGATGCCCGCGCGGGTCGCAAATTCCGCAACGGTTTCAAGGCCCGCGAAGGGATAATGGCTCAGGAGGACATGAGCCGCTCGTTTTTCACTGGTCGTGAAAGTGTCGATCTCGTGCCGGATCCGATCCGCAAGCGTTGATTGTGCTGACGCTTGTATTGTACTTTCGTTACACATGGCGGCTTGTCCACACTCTTGTTCTTGACGACTTCCGAAAGCTGTACCAAAAATTACAAAACGACAACACCGAGCGGGAACGTATCAATCGTTCAATCCAGAGCCTTTCGCGGAATGCGCAGACGGAGAGCCGTATAGTGATTGCGAGGCCGATGGCGACAGGAGTCGAGGAGCACGATCAGTCGATGGCGAATCCTGTCGTTCATCTGGAGAATCCGGACGGATCGTCCCCAATTCTTCTGATTTGTGAGCATGCCTCCAAGCACCTTCCAGGCCGTTATGGCACCCTTGGCCTTGGGGCAGAGGAGCGGGAGAGCCATATCGCGTGGGATCCTGGCGCGCTCGGTGTCGCAAAGCACTTGTCCCATGCTCTCGACGCTCCGCTGATTCACGCCGCGGTGTCGCGCCTTGTGCTGGACCTGAATCGCGACCCGTCCGCACCGGATTCCATCACGACCCTGAGCGAGAACACAGCCGTGCCGGGTAACCTGAACCTCTCGGCGGACGAGCGTTCTCGGCGCGTCCGTGAGGTTTATGAAGCGTTTCACGGAGCCGTCGACAGCTATGCGAATGCTCGGTTGTCCGCGGGGCGGGTGACGGCGGTCATTTCCATTCATTCGTTCACCCCTGTCTACCGGAATATCGCGCGTCCCTGGCAGATCGGTTTGATCTTCGACACGGATGAGCGCTTGGCAAAGCACGTCGCGGCGGGGCTTCGCCGTGAGCCCGATCTGAATGTTGGGATGAACCAGCCCTACAGCCCGGCCGACAGGGTGTTCCATACCCTTGAAAGACATGCGGAGCGGCGTGGTCTGGCTCCGCTCATGATCGAAATCCGCAACGACCTGATCCGCACGGAAGACGGGCAGGCGTCGTGGGCGAGCCGCCTTGCACCCTTATTGAGGGAGGGCGTGCAGCGGCTTTGACGACAGCCATGGCGCGAGGTGTGCCATGGCTCAGAGGCAGACTATTCTTGGAGGAAGAGTCTATGTCAGTCGGACAAGGAAGCGGTGGGGTACACGCACCGCCAGCTGGGGCGCAGAATTCTGCGGGCGTCACCTACACCACAGTGGATGAGAGCTATTTCGAAGCGCGGCGCCTGAAACGTCACGCGCGCGTCTGGTCGCTCTGGGCGCTCGGCGTCGGCGCCGTGATCTCGGGCCATTATTCGGGCTGGAACCTGGGCCTTGCCAATGGCTTCGGTTCGATGTTCTTCGCCACCATCATCATCGCCATCATGTATCTCGGCCTCACGTTTTCGATCGCCGAGATGTCGCCCGCGCTGCCGCATACCGGCGGCGCCTATTCCTTTGCACGCACATCGATGGGGCCATGGGCCGGCTATGTCACGGGGATCGCCGAGAATATCGAATTCGTTCTCACCCCGGCCGTGATCGTGTTCTTCATCGGCTCTTATCTGAGCGGGATTTTCGGAACCGATCCTGTCTACCAGCCGATCTACTGGATCGTCTGCTATGCCATTTTCGTCGGCCTCAACATCGTCGGGGTCGAGCTGTCCTTCAAAGTGACCGTCACGGTCACGCTGCTGGCGCTCGCCTGCCTGGTGGTGTTCTATCTATCCGTTCTCTTTTCGGGCAAGTTCGACTTCGCCCGCTGGGCTCTCAACATGGGACCGGATGGAGCGGAATTGCCAAACGGAAACGGACCATTCCTGCCCATGGGCATCGGCGGCATCTTTGCCACGATGCCGTTTGCCGTATGGCTCTTTCTGGCGATCGAGCAATTGCCGCTGGCTGCGGAGGAATCGCATGATCCGCAGCATGACATGCCTAAGGGGATCATCGCGGGAATCCTGACGCTGATCGCCTCCGCATTCTGTGTCATTTTCCTGAATACGGGAATTGCGCCGGGTGCTGTCGGATACGCCAAGTCGACGGAGCCGCTGCTGGATGGTTTCCGCACCCTGTTCGGATCCGATATCGCGAAGATCCTGGCCGCCATTGCGGTGATCGGCCTGATCGCATCCTTTCACACCATCATCTTCGCCTTCGGCCGCCAGATCTACTCGTTGTCGCGTGCAGGATACTTCCCGAGCTTCCTGTCGATCACGCACGGGCAGCGGAAAACACCGCACGTGGCCTTGATCACGGGGGCGCTGATCGGCTTGCTGGTGATGATGATCATCTGGTTCTCCTTGGGAGCGGATGCGGGCGGTTCGGTCATCGGCGGAACGCTGCTCAACATGGCCGTGGCGGGCGCTATGCTGGCTTACTTCATGCAGGGCATGTCCTATATCGTGCTGAAGAAGAAGTTCGTGCATCTCCACCGGCCCTATGTGAGTCCGCTCGGCATCGCAGGTGCCGTGACATGCATGGTGATCGCCGCGGTGACCCTCTACTTCCAGTTCACCGACCCGATCTTCCAGCGGGCAGTCATCGGCGTTGCGATCTATTATGCGGTCATGATGGCCTATTTCATGGTTCATGGGCGTCATAAGCTGATCCTCTCGCCGGAGGAGGAGTTCGCCGTGTCCAAGGGCGAGTCCGAGTACAGAACATATTGATCGTCATAGAGGGAGCGCATCCGTGCGCTCCCTTCGGTTCATTCTCTTTAGGGATCAGGCATGAACGCCCCCACACCTCGCATAGAAAATCCCGTGATCAGGACCGCCGCCGACGCCGCAGCCTATGTGCGCAGTCGAGATCTCCCGTTCATCAAGATTGGTCTCGTCGATGTCGATGGCGTCATGCGAGGCAAATACATGGCGCGGGACAAATTCGAGTCCGCGCTGGAGAAAGGCTTCGGTTTTTGTGACGTCGTCCTCGGCTGGGACTCGAACGACCAGCTCTACGACAATACGACACTGACCGGTTGGCATACCGCCTATCCGGATGCAACAGCCCGGATTCTGCCGGACACGATGCGGCTGATCCCGTTCGAGGACGATTTGCCCTTCTTCCTCGCCGAGTTCGACGGCTACGCGGAGGCGGCGTGTCCTCGCGGTGTTCTGCGTCGTGTCCTCGACCGGGCCAAGGACATGGGCTTCGCCGTCTCGGCGGCGGCCGAGTTCGAGTTCTTCTTGTTCGAGGAGACGCCCCATTCCGTTCGGGAGAAGAGCTATCGGGGCCTGAAGAACATCACTCCTGGTTTCTTCGGCTACTCAGTGCTGCGTTCCGGCGTTCACGCAGATTTCTATCATGACCTCCTCGACATGGCGGGCAAGATGGATTTCGAGATCGAAGGGCTGCATACGGAAACGGGACCCGGCGTCCTGGAAGCTGCGATCCGCGTCGATGACGCCCTCCGGGCTGCCGACAAGGCGGCTCTGTTCAAAACCTTCACGAAAATCCTGGCGCAGCGTCGTGGTTGGATGGCGACCTTCATGGCGAAGTGGTCACGGGATTGGCCAGGGCAGTCCGGCCATCTCCATACATCCCTGCGCGATCTGAAATCCGGCAAGGGCTCCTTCTATGATGCGGCGAAACCGCACAACATGTCGGATACCATGCGTTGGTTCGTGGGTGGTCAGCAGCAGCTGATGCCTGAGCTTCTGTCAATGGTCGCCTGTACGGTGAACAGCTATACGAGACTTATCCCCGGCTACTGGGCGCCGACGGACGCGGCCTGGGGCGTCGAAAATCGGACCACCGCCCTTCGCGTCATTCCCGGTTCCGAGAAGTCGCAGCGCGTGGAATACCGGGTCGCGGCGGCCGATATCAATCCTTATATCGCCCTTGCGGCCGCCATCGGTTCGGGACTCTGGGGGATCGAGAACAGAATCGAGCCGGGTGATCCCATTCAGGGCAACGCCTATGATGTGAAGCATCCGAAGAAGCGCGCCCTTCCTCGCTCGCTTGGAGAAGCGGCGGATCGCCTCAAGGGTTCGAGGCCCGCGCGGCAACTGTTCGGCGATACCTTTGTTGACCATTATGCGGCAACGCGCGAATGGGAAGAGCGGGAAGCCAGAAAGGCAATCACGGACTGGCAGCTCGCCCGATATTTCGAAATCATCTAAAAGTAAGATCATGGCCGACACCGATATCGTTTGTATTTCACCCATCGACGGGCGTGAGCTGGTTCGCCGGCCCATCATGTCCGAAGCTGCGATCGCCGCCGCCGTTTCCGCGGCGCGCGAGGCCCAGCGGTCATGGCGTCACGTACCTCTCGCGGAGCGCTCCGCCGCGGTTCTCGCGATGCTGGATGCGCTCGTCGCCATGAATCAGGAGGTGGTGCCGGAACTGGCTCAGCAGATGGGCCGCCCGGTGCGCTACGGCGGCGAGTTCCGCGGAGTCGAGGAACGGGCCCGCTATATGGTCAAGATTGCCGAGGATAGCCTTCGGACCATACCGGCGGATGATGAGAGGGCAGGGTTCCGTCGTATGATCAAGCGCGAGCCGGTGGGCCTCGTGCTGGTCATTGCTCCCTGGAATTATCCGTATCTTACGGCAATCAACACCATCGCGCCTGCTCTCATGGCCGGGAACGCGGTTCTGCTCAAGCACGCATCCCAGACCGTCCTGGCAGGGGAGCGTTTCCAGATGGCTGCGGAGCACGCCGGGCTGCCGCGCGGGTTGTTCCAGAATTTGCATCTCAGTCATGACCAGACGAGCCAGATTCTGCAGCAGGGCCTCGTCGATCACTGCAATTTTACGGGTTCCGTCTCGGGCGGCCGTTCCATCGAGCGTGCAGCCGCTGGAAGCTTTACATCGCTGGGTCTCGAGCTTGGGGGGAAAGATCCCGCTTATGTGCGGGAGGACGCCAATCTCGACCATGCTGTCGAAAATCTTGTCGATGGGGCCTTTTTCAACTCCGGACAGTGCTGCTGCGGCATCGAGCGAATCTATGTGCATGAAAAGCACTATGACCGCTTCGTCGAAGGCGCTGTCGATCTGGTGAACAAGTACGTGCTCGGAAATCCGCTGGACGAGGCGACGACTCTTGGGCCGATGGCCCACAGGCGCTTTGCCGATCTCGTGCGTCATCAGAATGCGGAAGCGGTCGCCAAAGGCGCAAAGGCGCATATCGACGCCGGCCGCTTTGCCGCGGATGCGGGCAACAGCGCTTATCTCGCGCCACAGGTTCTGACCGGTGTCGATCATTCCATGAGCGTCATGCGCGAAGAAAGCTTCGGACCGACCGTGGGCATCATGAAGGTGAGGGGGGATGAAGAAGCCATTCACCTCATGAATGACTCGCCTTACGGCCTCTCCGCTGCCATCTGGACCTCGGATGTCGAGGCGGCCGAAGCCATCGGTAACAAGCTTGAAACCGGCACGGTTTTCATGAACCGCTGCGACTATCTCGATCCGGCTCTCGCCTGGACCGGTGTGAAGGATACAGGCCGCGGCGCCAGCCTTTCCAGGCTCGCTTATGAGTCCCTCACCCGTCCCAAATCGTTCCATCTCCGTCACATCTGAGCATCACTGACATGACCGCTTCTCCCCGCTCCAACTGGAACTATCCGACGGCGATCCGCTTCGGCGCCGGTCGCATTGCCGAATTAGCGGAGGCCTGCGAATCAGTCGGAATGACGGCGCCTCTCATCGTTACGGATCCGTTCCTGGCAACGCAGCCGATGACGAAGGATGCGCTCGAAGCCCTGAAGGCCGCAGGCCTCAAGGCTGCGATCTTCTCCGAGATCAAGCCCAATCCGGTCGAGACCAACGTTTACAAAGGTCTCGAGGCTATGAAGGCAGGAGGTCACGATGGTGTCGTGGCCTTTGGTGGCGGCTCGGCCCTCGATGCCGGCAAGGTGATTGCCTTCATGAAGGGCCAAACGCGCCCCATGTGGGATTTCGAGGATATCGGCGATTGGTGGACCCGAGCCGATCCAAACGGAATTGCGCCCATCATTGCCGTTCCGACGACCGCGGGCACCGGCTCCGAAGTCGGACGTGCGGGCGTGATCACGCAGGAGGCGACGCATACCAAGAAGGTGATCTTCCACCCGTTGATGATGCCGAGGATCACGATTTGCGACCCGGAGCTGACGGTCGGCATGCCGCCTCACATCACCGCCGGAACAGGCCTTGATGCCTTGGCTCATTGCATCGAAGCCTATTGTGCTCCCGGCTACCATCCCATGGCGGACGGGATCGCCGTCGAGGGTATCCGCCTCGTGAAGGAATATCTCCCGCGCGCTTACAAGGATGGAAAGGACATCGAGGCACGCGCCAACATGATGTCCGCTGCCGCCATGGGGGCGACAGCTTTCCAAAAGGGCTTGGGCGCCATTCACGCCTTATCCCATCCGGCGGGAGCTCTTTACGATACGCATCACGGACTGACCAATGCGGTCTTCATGCCGTATGTGCTTGTCTATAATCGCGCGGCGATCGAGGAGAGAATTGCGCGCCTTGCCGCCTATATTGGGCTCGAGCCGAGTTTCCAGGCGTTCCTGGACTGGGTTATCCAGCTGCGAAAGGACCTTGGTGTGCCTCACACCCTCGACGGTCTGAAGATCGACAATGCGCGGTTCGACGAAATGGCCGCCATGGCGCCTGAAGATCCGACGGCAGGCGGGAACCCGGTTCCGATCACCAAAGAAAGCGCACGCAGGCTTTATGAGGATGCGTTGGCGGGTGTCATCTAAAGCACATGACAGCAGCTTGAAAGACCTCGTCAGCTTTCAAGCGTAGCGCTTGTTCTGTCATCAAGCATGCGCTCAAAGAAGAGATAGGAAAGGCGGGAGAGAGGATCTCTTCTTCCGCCTTGTAAGATCAAGAGCGCATTGACTTGAGTGCCTGTGCCCAACGGTGGAGTTCATCAAGCATCGGCTTTACCGACGCCTTGACCAGATCGTTGGGCTGGAAGTTCTTTTTGTCCGCATCCAGAAGCTGAGCCACGCTCGGAATTGGGACCCCTTCCGTCATAGGCATCACCTTTACCGTCGTGAGAATTTGCTTGGCAATCTGAGCCGCACGGAGGCCGCCCGAAACACCGCCGTAGCTGACCAAGCCTGCCGGTTTGTAATTCCACTCGGCATAAACATAGTTGAGGGCGTTGAAGAAGGCCGGAGGCGGATTGAAGTTGTATTCAGGTGTCACGAATACATAGGCATCGGCTGCAGCAACGCTGGCGCTCCAGGCCTTGGTATGATCATGCCGGTATCTGCGCAGTATAGGGTGCTCGGGTTCATCGTAAAGCGGCAAGTTTAGCTCGGCGAGGTCGATGAGGGTCGACTGGAATTGACCGTGTTTCCCAACTTCCTCGTGAAACCATCGAGCCACGGCCGGACCGACGCGGCCGGGGCGGGTGCTGCAGATGATCGTGTTGAGCTTCAGCGACATAGGGACTCCTAGATTGTCATGAGAACCTATCCTATGTAGGTTCTGTTTTGTAACCGAGGCTCTTTAAGGAACTTTTCAGCCGCGCCGCAAGGAGGCACTTTTATGACACCCAGTCACATCCATGTGCCCACCGGCTGTTGCCGGACTGTCACTGAGATTCTGTCTCGTGTTGGCGATAAGTGGAGCGTCCAGGTCGTCGTCCAGCTCGGCGCAGGGCCGAAGCGCTTCAACGAGCTGCGGCGTATCGTCAGCGGCATTTCTCAGCGTATGCTGACCCTGACGTTACGGGGCCTGGAACGGGATGGGCTTGTTCAACGGACGATCTATCCGACAATTCCGCCCAAGGTGGAATACCGCCTGACCGAGCTTGGAGCTTCGTTGCTTGAAACGGTACGCGCTCTCGGCGACTGGGCCATCCAAAACCGGGATCAAATTCTCGAGGCGCGGCAGCGATTTGACGAAACCGGCGGACAGGGCACAGAAACGTTCTTCAATTCATCCGATGCCGCTTGAGCCGCGATCAGGACCGGGCCTTGTCGTTCAGGACCTCCCAAAGGGCAGGATCGTGAAAATCGGCAATCGTGCGGTCCGCGCCAACGGCCTGCATATCTTCAGCCGTAAGACCTGTCAGCATGCCGAAGGAAAACAGACCAGCGCCTTTGGCCGCCTTCATGCCCGAGGGTGAGTCTTCGAAGGCGACGGCCTCGTCTGCCTGGATCCCCAGCCTTTCCAGAGCCGTGAGATAGGGCAGTGGATCCGGTTTTCCGCGAACGACGTCCTCGATCGTCACTGTGACGGCGAAGCGTTGAGCGACGCCGATGATATCCAGCATATGGGTCGCATTGAGGATCGGAGCGTTGGTGACGAGAGCAACGCGAATGGCTCGATCGTCAGCCCAATCCAGAAGTTCGGCCAACCCGTCGAGCGGTTTGAGGTCGGTTGCGAGCCGCCGAAAAGCCGCCTCTTTCTGGCGGGCGAATTCCTCGTGCTCGCTAACCGTGTGGTTGGGAAGCAGGGTCGCGAAGATGGATTCGTTGGTGTGGCCGATGATGGAGTTCCGGAAGAGAACGTCGTCGATCACGATCCCCTCGGGCCCGAGAATTTCCGCAAAAGCCCGGAGATGAACCGGATCGCTGTGGACGAGAGTGCCGTCCATGTCGAAAATCAATGCCTTGAGCATAGAACCCATCGTGTCGCTGAAACCTCATCCGGCACAAGGCCGGAATGGAGCAGCCTTACAGCCAAACCGGGTCACGATAAACCGGTGATAGGCACTTTGTCGCAATTCATCGGTCAAGCCGGTTATGATGAGCCGACTTGCCCCGTCAAGCGCCTGGGATGAGGGCTACTCCACGCTGTGGGGCGAAAGAGACGGAGACTGCCGTCCCGGGCGGGATCGGCTCCTTGCGGCCGTATTGAACGACAAACAGGCTGCCGACCGGGCTTTCGAGATCATATTCGATCTGCGTTCCGAGATAGGATGCCTTTTTGACGGTACCGGTTATTCCGCCGCTCGGCGTAGGTCCTTCCTCAAGGAAAATCGCATCGGGCCGGACGGCAAGCTTGACCGGACCGGCATTTGCGTTGCGATGAGGCAGGGTCAGGATCGCTCCGCCGATTCGGACCCGTGCGTTCGGCCCTTCTCTGTCGAGCAGGATTCCTTCCAGAATATTGGCATCGCCGATGAAATCCGCCACGAAAAGATCAGCCGGTTCTTCGTACAGCTCCCGCGGTGTGCCGGTTTGCGCGATGCGCGCATTCGACATCACGATGATACGGTCCGAGACCGCCAGGGCCTCTTCCTGATCGTGGGTCACGTAGGCGACGGTCAGGTTCAGGCTCTGCTGCAATTCCCGAATATCCTCGCGGACGCGTCGCCGCAGCTTGGCGTCCAGATTCGAGAGCGGCTCGTCGAAAAGAAGAACCTGGGGCTCCAGCACGAGCGCGCGCGCGACGGCGACACGTTGCTGCTGGCCTCCTGACAGCTCCGACGGGCTGCGTTTTTCCAAACCGGAAAGTCCGACGAGAGAGAGCTTTTCCATGGCCATGGCCTGAGCATCTCTTTTCGGGACACCTTGAACACTCGGCCCATATGCAACGTTCTCGAGAACGGACATATGCGGGAAGAGCGCATAGGACTGGAACACCATGCTCACGTCACGATCCGCCGCCGAGAGATTCGTCACATCCCGGTCGCCGATCAGAATCTGACCTTCGCTGGCCATCTCGAGGCCCGCAATCATGCGCAGCGTTGTCGTCTTCCCGCAGCCGGAGGGGCCCAGCAATGTCACGAGCTGGCCGGGGGCTATGTTGAACGATACGTCGTCGACGGCGGTCACCCGACCATAACGCTTCGTCACGTTACGGAATTCGACCGACGCTGCCACCTTTCTGGAGGTCTTGGATGCTCCCGTGAGAGCAAGCGAGGATACTGCGGACATCTGGTTCATGGGGTGGCCTGAACGGCAAGAGGGGCTGTACTGGCGGTGGCGCTGCGGCGTCCCAGCCTGCGTTCACCGACGGCAAACTGGATCGCGACGATCGCGAGGAGCATGACGACGATGAGAACCGTCGAATATGCAATGGCAAGTCCAAATTCGCCCGCCTCGACCCGGCCGACGATGTAGGTGGTCGCCATATTGTATTCTGCCGTCACGAGGAAGATGACGGCGCTGACGGCCGTCATGGCGCGAACGAAGGAATAAACCAGGGAGGCCACGATCGCAGGCCGCAGAAGCGGCAGGACGATCCGACGCATGGTCGTGAACGAGCGGGCGCCGAGTGTCAGGGACGCCTCATCCAGGCTCTTGTCGATTTGGCTCAGCGTGGCAATCCCGGATCGGACGCCGACCGGCATGTTGCGGAACACAAAGCACATGACGAGAATGAAGCCGGTTCCGGTGATTTCGATGGGTGGCACGTTGAACGCCAGAATATACGATACGCCGACGACGGTTCCCGGAATTGCGAAACTCAGGAGAGTCCCGAATTCAAAGGCGCGCTGCCCTGAAAATCGCTGTCGTGTCAGAAGATAAGCCGTCAGAAGACCGATGGCCGCAGTCAGCGGGGCGGAGAGCGCCGCGACTTTGACGGTGGCAAAGAACGAGTTCCAGGCGGAGCCGGAGAAGTAGAGGCCCCATTCGGCCCTCTCCACCCTGAAGGCCGTCAGGAAGTGATCGAGGGTCGGCGTGTAATCGCGTCCCATCGAGCGCACGAAGCCGCCGACCAGAATGATGGCATAGATTACGATCGTGAAGAGCGCCCACGGAATCGCCGTCAGATAGGATGCGAGCGCGACGCGGCGAGGCAACGGCAGCGGAATGCCCGCATCGCCCTTGCCGGTCACCGTCGTGTAGACCTTCTTGCCGAGCCAGGCATGCTGGAGCCAGAATGCCCCAAGGGTGAAGCCGAGCAGAATGATGGACAAGACGGCCGCTCGGCCCTGGTCCTGCTGGGCTCCCACCACGGCAAAGAATATCTTTGTCGAGAGAACCTCGTAATTACCCCCCAGCACGAGAGGGTTGCCGAAGTCGGCAAGGCTTTCCACGAAGCCGAGCAGAAACGCGTTGGCGAGCCCCGGACGCATGAGCGGCAGGGTCACGGTCACAAACGTGGTCCAGCTTTTCGCGCGCAGCGTCTGGGAGGCCTCCTCCAGAGTCGGGCTGATCCCTTGAACGACCCCGATCAGCACGAGGAAGGCAATCGGCGTGAAGGCCAGGAGCTGTGAGATGAAGACGCCCGGAAGGCCATAGATCCAGCGTGAACGGGGAATTCCGAACCACTCATACAGAATGGCGGAAAGCGCGCCTGATCGCCCGAAAAGGAGGATCAGGGCAAGGCCGATCACAAAGGGAGGCGTGATGATCGGCAGAACGCTCATGACTCGCAGGAGCTTTTTGAACCGGAAGGTCGTTCGCGTGGCGATCAGTGCGAAGGCGAGTCCAAGAGCCGTTGTGCCGAACGCCACCAGAATGCCGAGGAAAAGCGTGTTCCAGGCAACGCCGCAGCGAAGGTCGCCGGTGAGGCAATCGAGGCCCCAAATCGAGCGATCCGTGAATTTCGCGATGAAAAGGCTTGGGGCAAAATTACCCCTGTCGTCTCCGAACGCGCTCGCCAGAATGGTGGAAACGGGAAAGAAAACGAAAACGATGATCAGGGCGACAACGACGCCGATGGACGAAGTGACAAAGGTGTCGCCCCGGCACCATCCGCGCGCCGCGAGCCCGTGGCACAGCAGGATCAGGAACGATGCTGCGGTCAAGGCCGCACCATAGCCCATTCCGGCCTGGCGAGGACCCGGCTCTCCGAAAAAAGCCTTGAGGCCGTCCAGAGTCCATCCGTTCAGGCCGATTGAAAAACCCTGGATCAGGATCAACAACAGGCCGAGGATGCCTGCCCCGGTCAGCCACCTCGCCAGGAGCGCCCCGTCAGGGCGCAGCGCAGGCCGGAGGAGCATGAGGAGGGGCAGAAGGATCGGGAGGAGCCACCAGGCTCCCTTCAAGCCGAGCACGAGCCCGGATCTGCCGATCACGAACTCACTCAATGTCGGTGCCACTGCCCGATCGAAGCCGTACCAAGGCAGAACCGCGTATCCGATCCAGCCCAGGACAATCCAGCCAAGGGTTGCCCGCGACATGTCCATCCTCACAGGAAGGCTCCGCAAGGAGAGTTTCCCTTGCGGAACGATCAATAGGTTACAAGAAACGGCAAGGCGGAGCCGCCTTGCCGCGAAGAGATCGAGCTGCCTATTTCGGCAGGTTCTTCACCTCGTTATCCCACTTGGACAAAAGCCGCTTGCGCTCGTCCGACGACCCGTACTTGGCGAAATCGAAGTTGATCAGCTTGATCTCACTGAGCTTGGGAGCCTGGGGCGGAACGGGCGTGTTCTTGTTGGACGGCACTTGATAGGACTTGGCTTCCGCACCGAGTTTCTGGGCATCGGGAGTCAGGGCCCAATCATAGAACTTTTTGGCGCTGTCCATGTTCTTGGCGCCCTTGATGATCGACATGGAGCCGATCTCGTAGCCTGTTCCTTCGCAGGGGGCGACGACCTTTACGGGGGCCTTGTCCACCACCATCGTCACGATGTCATGCATGAACGCGATGCCGACGGTCGTCTCTCCGAGCGCCATGGCCTTGGCGGGAGCCGCGCCGGACTTGGTGTACTGATTGATGTTCTTGTGCAGGGCCTTCAGATATTCGAAGCCCTTGTCCTCGCCCATCAGCTGGATGATCGTGGCGAGCAGGGTGTAGGAGGTTCCCGAGGAATTCGGGTCCGCAACCTGCACCTCGTCCTTCAGCTTCGGGTCGAGGAGATCCGCCCAGCATTTCGGCTCGATGCCCTTGGACTTGATCAGCTCCGTGTTGTAGCCGAAACCGAGCGCGCCGGAGTAGATGCCGACCGTCTTGTTCTTGGACTGCTCCCACTGGCGCACGGCCCAGTCCTGCAGTTCTGCGAGTTTCGGCGACTTGTAATCGACCGTGAGATTTTCCTCGGCGGCCTGCATATGCGGGTCGCCCGTGCCGCCCCACCAGATGTCCGCGCGGGGATTGGCCGCCTCGGCCTTCACCTGGGCATAAATTTCGCCGGAGCTCTTGCGGGTCATCGAGACCTTGATCCCCGTCTCCCGCTCGAAGGCGGTGGTCATGGCCCGGCACCATTCTTCCTGCACGCCGCAGTACATCACGAGGGCCCCCTGGGCCTGGGCTGCGCCGGCGGATAGAAACGACACAGCTGTGGCCGCACTGGCCAGCATCGTGGTCACGAAGAAGTTCTTTTTCAGTGTCACAGGAATCCTCCCACAGAAATAGATATTGTTTTCGTTGGTCGGCTAAGCTCCAACCATTGTGCCATCCGGTCAAGGCTTTTGAAGCGCGTCTTTCGGCGTATCTCGGCAGAATTGCCCTTACGATGGTTGGTGATGGGCTTTTCAGGAGACAGGAGCGCAAGCTTCGCTGTGGAAAAGCGAGGGGACGCCGGGCCCGTTGAGCAGTATCTAGACCGGCTCTCTCCCGATTCCTGTCGCCGCCGAGACGGCATCTGCGAGCCCGGGCGTGCAGACCAGAACGGGGTTGCCCTTCCGCAACCCCTCCTTGGCAAGGAAGTCGTTGACCCATCCACCGGCTTCTTCGACCACAAGAAGGCCCGCCAGGGCATCCCAGGAATTGAGGTGCAGTTCGCAGTAGGCATCAACCCGCCCATCCGCCACATAGGCGATGCCAAGGGTGCCGGATCCCGCCCGGCGAACATTGAAGCCGAGCGCCTTCAACCTCCCCACCATCGACAGATAAGCCTCCGTGGGCAGGCGGGACGACCACCCGGCCTCCACCGTCGCCTGACGGGCATCCGTCAGGCCGCTCACCCTGATCGGCTTGCCGTTGAGGCTCGCGCCGCCGCCGCGCCGGGCGGTGTAGAGCTCATCCTGCATCACATCCAGAATGACACCGATCTCGACCTTCTCATCGCGCACGAACGCGATGGAGGCTGCAAAATGGGGGATTCCCCTGGCAAAGTTGGCCGTTCCGTCAATGGGGTCGACGACCCACACGTCACGCTTGAAGGAGCCTCCGCCCTCTTCCCCATAAAAAGCATCGTCGGGAAAAAGAGCCAGCAGGCGGTCTCGGATCAGCTCCTCGACCTCGGCGTCGGTGGCCGTCAGATAATCCTGGGGGCCCTTCATGTCCGCATGCTGCGAGCGTGGCCTCTCGAGGAAGCGCTTGCGCGCCAAGCCCCCGGCCTCCCGTGCGATGGCGCGGGCAGCGTCAAATCTCAGTTCCAAATCGTCCGGCATGGTGGTCTTCCGCCCCGAAAAGGCTAAGCCTGGCAAGCGTTGTCAGGCGTTCACACAGATCTGTTACAAGTCCAGATCCAGCCCTGTTCGGCTGGATATTGAACAACTTTGCAGTTTGGTTGTTGATTAGCCGGCTCAAATCAATCAGATTTGCCCCACCATCTCAAGGACCTTCCTGACACAAGAATGCCAAAGAACGTCGAAAAGCTCTCCAAAAGCGCGCTGTGCCAAGTTGCGGCTCTTCCGTTCCGGATCCGGGAGGGAAGGGTGGAGGTGCTTCTCGTCACGTCGCGAGAGACCAGACGCTGGCTCATTCCTAAGGGTTGGCCCATGAAGGGCAAGAAGCCCTACAAGGCCGCCGCACAGGAAGCCGTCGAAGAAGCCGGCGTGAAGGGGGCCATCCAGCGTAAGCCCATCGGGTCCTACGAATATTGGAAGCGCCGGACCGAGCACTTCGACCTTTGTCGCGTCGATGTTTACCCCCTGGCCGTATCGAAGCAGCTCAAGTCCTGGCGGGAAAAGGGTCAGCGCGAGGCGCAATGGTTCGAAGTGGAGGACGCGGCCTATCAGGTTCTGGAGCCTGCTTTGGCCGAGCTTATCCGTGGACTTCCGGCTCACGTCTGAGTTTTGGAGCGTCTTCCTCAGAGGGGAATTTTTCCGTCCTGAGGGAACGCAAGGACCCTCAAGAAGTCTTCCTTAGCGTTAATTAAGGTCGGCACCCGGCCGGCTTTCCACGACGTTGACGGGAGGTCAGAATGAAAGCTCTGCGCTGGCATGGGAAGGAGGATATTCGCTGCGAGTCTGTTCCTGATCCGCAGATCGAGGATCCCCGGGATGCGATCATCAAGGTGACAAGCTGTGCCATTTGCGGATCCGACCTGCATCTGTACGACCACTTCATGCCCGGCATGCAGAAGGGCGACATCATGGGCCACGAGACCATGGGTGAAGTCGTCGAGACGGGCTCTTCCATCAAGAACTTGAAGGTGGGTGACCGGGTCGTGATCCCGTTCACCATCATTTGTGGTGAGTGCGAGCAGTGTCGCCGGGGCAACTTCTCGGTTTGCGAGCGGACCAACCGAAACGCCAATCTGGCGGCCAAGGCATTCGGTCATACGACGGCGGGTCTTTTCGGATATACCCATCTCACAGGCGGGTATCCGGGCGGTCAGGCGGAATATCTGCGCGTGCCCTATGCGGATGCGACCCACATCAAAGTCCCCAAAGGCATCCCGGACGAGAAGCTCCTGTTCCTCAGCGATATCTTCCCCACCGGGTGGCAGGCTGCGGTGCAATGCGACATCGAGCCGACCGATACGGTGGCGATCTGGGGAGCGGGGCCTGTCGGACAGATGGCGATCCGCAGCGCGCTTCTTCTCGGGGCCAAACAGGTGATCGCCATCGACTATGTGCCGGAGCGGTTGAGCATGGCGCAGGCCGGCGGCGCGACCACGATCAACTTCAAGGAAGAAAGCGTCATCGAGCGTCTTAATGAACTGACGAAAGGCAAAGGTCCTGAAAAATGCATCGACGCCGTAGGCCTCGAAGCGCATGTTTCGATGAAGCATCCCGACACGGTGCTTGATCGCGCCAAGCAGGCGGTCATGCTCGAGTCCGACCGGCCCCACGTGCTGCGGGAAATGATGTATGTGTGCCGCCCGGCCGGCGTCTTGTCCGTGCCCGGCGTCTATGGCGGGCTCCTCGACAAAATCCCGTTTGGTGCCATGATGAACAAGGGTCTCACCATACGGACGGGCCAAACACACGTGAACCGCTGGACGGATGATCTGCTGCGGCGGATCGAAGAAGGTCAGATCGATCCTTCTTTCGTCATCACGCATACGGTCGGCCTCGAAGAGGGGCCTGAGATGTACAAGAAGTTCCGCGACAAACAGGATGGCTGCATCAAGGTCGTCCTCAAGCCGAATTGAGGTGTCCCATGGCTCATCATCGTCACACGCGTTCCCGCCAGACCCGCCCTTCGGGCTCGGCCGAGACTCTGGCTCAAGGGCTCGGATGGTTCAGCCTTGCTCTTGGTGCCGCCGAACTCTTCGGCGCGAGAAGCATGGCGCGCTGGCTCGGCATGGAGGGGAACGAGCGGCTGATCCGTGCTTACGGAGCCCGTGAAATCGCCACCGGCATCGGCATTCTCACCCAACGGGATCCGACCCCCTGGATCTGGGGGCGGGTTGCGGGCGATGCCTTGGATCTAGCGACTCTCGGAAATGCCTTGCGCGACCGGCATTCGCATCATGATCGGGTGGCTGTCGCGTTCGGCGCCGTCGCGGGGGTCACGGTTCTTGATGTGGTCTGCGCCAATGCCCTTACGGGTCAGGAGCCTCAGCCCCGCCGCTACTTCGATTACAGCGATCGTAGCGGGCTGCCGCGCCCACCTCAGCAGATGCGCGGTGCCGCGCGGGATTTCGAAGTGCCACGGGATATGCGAATCCCGGATGCCATGCGTCCTTACAAGGAGCCGCAACGGCCCGGACGTCCGCAGCCGTCCATGTGAAAAGGCCGGCGTATGGGGCATCCTCGCGTCTTCACCATTGGCTATGAGGGAGCAGATCCGGACCGCTTCCTTGAAACGCTTCAGAATGCGGGTGTCGCCGTGTTGGCGGACGTCCGCGCGGTAGCCCTGTCCCGGAAACGGGGCTTTTCCAAATCGGCGCTGCGCGATTCGCTCGCGCAGCGCCATATCGGCTATGAGCATTTCATTCGCCTTGGAACGCCCAAGGAAGGACGACAGGCTGCCCGTGCCGGAGACGCGGCTCTGATGCACCGGATCTATTGCGACGAGGTGCTGGCCACTCCGGAAGCCGGCGAGGCCTTTGAGGTGCTGGCAGACATGGCGAGAGAACGGCCGATCTGTCTTCTTTGCTTCGAGCGCGACCCTGCGCAGTGCCATCGCCGCATTTTATCGGACCGCCTGTCTCAACAGGGGATGGAAGTGATCGACCTCATGGTCGTATAAGGATTTCGATGCGCCTGGATGGGATCCGTCTCATGCCTGCGTATGGAGATTTCATGAGCGCGATCATCGAGGCCGTCAGCAAACATCCAGGTCATGCTTTCAGCAAGCCCGTCCAAAAGTCCATCAGGCTTCTCGCCGGTCTCGGGGTCGAAGGAGATGCCCACGCGGGCGTGACGGTGAAGCACCGGTCGCGGATCGCCAAGGACCCAACCCAGCCCAACCTGCGCCAGGTTCACCTGATCCAGGCAGAACTTCACGATGAGCTGCGCTCCCAGGGGTTCAGCGTGTCCGCCGGGGAGCTGGGGGAAAATATCACGACGCGCGGCGTCGATCTTCTGGCGCTTCCTGTCGGCACCAAACTTCATTGCGGCGACCGGGCCGTCGTCGAGGTCACCGGCCTGCGCAACCCCTGCATTCAGATCGATCGCTTCCAGAAGGGAATGATGGCTGCCGTCCTCGAACGTGACGAGAGGGGACATCTCATCCGCAAGGCGGGGGTGATGGGCATTGTCCTTGAAGATGGTGAGGTGAAACCGGGTGATGTCATCCGCATTGAATTACCCGCGCCGCCCCACAAACGATTGGCGCCGGTTTGACGACGACAGAGCTCCGGGCAGGGCTGTGATCATTGAGATCAAATCTTTTGATGGCCGGGAGGCGGCGCGAAGGCTGAAAAGATACCTTTCAGCGTTGCCAAAGCTCCCCATTTGAGTTAGGTCTCTCAACAGGTTCATTTCAACGAGGGAGGATTGCATGGCAGTTGTCGCACGCTTGCGCAATGTTCCTCCCGTGTTCAAGCTTTAGGCTGAACCGCGCGGGCCGCAGGGCCCGGAACCATTTTCCAGTTTTCAACGTCGTGAGCGAGCACCGGTGACGCATGGCCGTCGCCGCGGATGCCGCCTTGCCAGCAGGAGAGGTCCGCCCGAACGCGGACCGATCGTCCGATGATCCAGCAGAAGAAGCGCGGGGACGCGACCCGCGATGTCCTGAATTTCACTTTCCGTCATTGGCGCCGTGAACCACGTTTCGTCGTTCTCATCGTCGTGACCATGATGGCGTCCACACTGGCCGACGTCTTCATGCCGGTTTTCGCAGGACGCCTCGTCGATGCGATCTCCCTTGGAGGCAGCGACCGCGATGCTGCTTTGGCGAATGCCGTAACGGCATTTATGGCCATGACAGGGCTCGGCCTGGTCATGGTCGTCATGCGCCATCTCGCGTTCTACGGAATCGTCGAGCTGACCTTGCGGGTCATGTCCCGGGTCGCCCAGGATGCATTCGCTCGCGTGCAGCGGTTTTCGACGGATTGGCACGCGAACAGCTTCGCCGGCTCGACGGTCCGGAAGATCACGCGCGGCATGTGGGCGCTGGATCTTCTGCACGACACGATCCTGCTGGCTTTGCTGCCGTCATTGGTCGTGCTGATCGGGTCGATGGTCGTGCTTGGTCTGCATTGGCCGATCATGGGAATCGTCATTGCGATCGGCACGGTCGGCTATATCACGATGACGGCTCTCCTATCGACGCTGTACGTTGCCCCTGCCGCGCGATTGGCGAACGCATGGGACACGAAGGTTGGAGGCACGCTCGCCGATGCTCTGAGCTGCAACGCGGTCGTAAAGGCCTTCGGCGCCGAGACCCGCGAGGACACGCGACTGACGAGGGTTCTGGCGAAATGGCAGAACCGGACCCAGCGCATCTGGAAGCGTGGCACGAACAGCGGCACGATGCAGCTGGTTGCCCTTCTGCTCATTCGGGCCGCAATCATCGGGACTGCTCTCTGGCTGTGGTGGCAGGGTCAGGCGTCGGCCGGCGATCTCGCCTATGTGATTACGACCTACTTCGTCATTCACGGCTATCTGCGTGACGTGGGCATGCACATCAACAACCTGCGCCGCTCCGTGAACGACATGGAGGAACTGGTCGCGATCCATGCGGAGCCCATCGGTATCGATGATCGTCCGTCTGCACCCGCCATACGCATCGCGCGGGGCGTGATCGCCTTCGATCATGTGCTGTTCCACTATGCCGGACATGAGACACCGCTCTACCGGGACCTGTCCTTGACCATCGCGGCGGGAGAGCGCGTGGGTCTCGTCGGGCCTTCGGGATCCGGCAAGACGACCCTCGTGAAGCTCATTCAGCGGCTCTATGACGTGTCCGGCGGACGCATCTTGATCGACGGGCAGGATATCGCTGCCGTGCAGCAGGCATCCCTGAGAGCGCAGATCGCCATTGTTCAGCAGGAACCAATCCTTTTCCACAGGACCCTTGCCGAGAATATCGCCTATGCGCGTCCCGGCGCCTCGATGGCGGAGATTGAGCGAGCCGCAAGGCTTGCCAATGCGCATGACTTTATCATGCACCTGCCGAAAGCCTATGGAACGCTTGTGGGCGAGCGCGGCGTGAAGCTGTCGGGCGGAGAGCGGCAGCGGGTGGCGATTGCACGCGCCTTCCTGGCCGATGCACCGATTCTGATCCTCGATGAGGCAACCTCAGCCCTCGACTCGGAATCGGAGATGCTGATCCAGCAGGCCATGGAGCGCCTGATGGAAGGCCGGACCTCCATCGTGATCGCGCATCGGCTCTCGACGGTTCGCGCCCTCGACCGGATCCTTGTGTTCGACAAGGGTCGTATCGTCGAGGAGGGAACGCATATAAGCCTCTACCAAAGAAGAGGCCTTTACCGCCGCCTCTGCGATCACCAGGGTCTCGACTTCGGAAGGGCGGAACGTCAGGAGCAGGCGGCAGAGTAGTCGGTCAGGGACTGCAGATGATCGGCACGACGGAGGCCTTGACGACATTGACGAGATCGGCGGCGCTCAGGACGGGCGCCGCCGTATTCGTTCGCGATTGGATAAACCCGGGAAAAGCGTCGTTCAGGGCGGCGGATGAAACCATGGGGTAGGGCGCGCTCGGGATGATTCCTGCAATCTTGCGCGGATTGGCAGGAAGAGGCTGCACCAGTCCAACCAGAGCGCCATTCTGGCCGAAGATGGGAGCGCCATCGGCTCCGGGTTGCAGGGCGGCCGTAATCATGGAGCCGTCGGCGAGCGTTCCGGCGACAGTCACCAATTGCGGCCCGTTTCCATCGTTGTTGAACGCCAGCACGACCGCTCGTTGTCCTGCTTCCACGCTTGTATCGGCCGCCAGCGGTACCTGTTTGGCGTTGAGGTCCTGCGCGGTTTCCAACAGGAAGGGGCCTTTTCCTTTGACCTGTTGCACCTTCAAGCCGCCAACGCGCAGATCCTTGCATTGCCCGACGGGAGCCGCGGTGAAGACTTGTCGCGGCGCAACGGCAAGGCCGGTGCCGAAGGGGGGCTGTCCACTGACGACGGCCGACGGCTGAGCAGGAGGGGTGACGGCTGTGGATGCGACCGCAGGCGCGGCGGAGGACGGAAACGGCACGAAGGCGTTGGCGATAGCCACGACGAGGCGATCGAGCTGAGCGGCGACGGACTTGTCGTATCCGATGGAAAACGCCCGTATTCCCGGTGGACCGCCGGCATACCGGGAGTAGAACTTGCCTGTGGGTGTTTCTCCGGCAATGACGAAAAAGTCCGCTTTGAGCACCTTGTAGCTGACGATCCGGCCGGGAGTCTTGATGGCAACGTTGCGATCATAGAGAGATTGCAGCGTCGAATCCGGGGGAGCGACCCGCGTGTCGAGGGTAATCTTGCCGTCCTGGCTCTGCCACCGGGTGCCGCCGTTCGGATTATCGCCTTGCTTCGGGAGGAGCTTGAGCGGGACGCCGATCTGGACCCCGGTCCTGGCATCGGTGACGATGTCGAATCCGACTGAACTACGGATGTTTCGCGCATTCGCCTGCAGGGCGCTGCGATCTGCGGCGCTCAGTGTCCCTGTCGCCTGGCGGCCGTTTCTCGTCTGGTACGCCGAGATCGCATCGAAGGTCTGCCGGCCGAATGTCCCATCCGCTGCGCCGCTATAGTCGCCGGACCAGATCAGATTTTCCTGGACCGCCTTGCGGTCGGCTTCGGAAAGAGCCTCGAAGGCGGCACGTGCCGCGTCTAGCGCCGCCGCAGCCGCCGGATCGGCGGTCCGGGCCGGGGTTCCAGCCTGTGCCTGGACTTCACTCCACGGCGCCTGTCCCGTATATGCCGAAAGAAGCGCGCAAAAGTAGAAGGCTCGGCGCAATCGGGCGCATTTCATCTGGCATCTCCCCTATCGGTCGGATTATTTTCGCAGAGCCAGCCTTCAAAAACCAGATCACGGAATGCGACCATGAGATTTTCTGCTGCCCTCGTCGGCTTGGGGTTCCTCTTTGCCTCGGACGTTGCCCAGGCCCAGTTCATGCCGGAGGGGCCCTGCACCAACGAGACATCGACCTATGCCCAAAGCGAATGTTTGGACAAGGCCTTGAAGGTGGCGGATGGCGAGCTGAACGCCGTTTATAAAAAGGCGCAGGCCTCGATCGACAAAAGCGATATGATGAACGCGGATCAGCGGAAGAGCTGGAAACAGGCGCTTCAGAAAGCCCAACGCGCCTGGGTTGCGTTCCGCGACGCGGATTGCGGCGAGCCGGTCGGCTACGAGTGGTCCCAGGGCACCGGCATGGGCCCTGCCACGCTCGCCTGCAATCTCGAGAAAACGAAGATCAGGGCCCAGGAACTCACCGCCCGTTATCTCAATCGCTAGGCCGCTTTATCTCTTTGACACCCTTGGGGCCTCGTGACAAACCACGGCCCATCTGGCCCGTGGTTTCATCGTGATTGCCTTTTCACCCTTACAGTTGCTCAATCATCCACGGCTTCAGGCGCTGATCCGACGCCGGGAGGTGCCGTTCGTGATGCTGGCGGCCTTCGTTGGCGTCCTTGCGGGGATCATTGTCTCGGCAATGGGTTTCGTGACGCGGCTCCTCCACAGCGTCCTTTTCGACATTTCCTTGACGGACAACCTGAGTGCGTTGTCCGAACTCAAGCCAGGTCAAGCGCTGGTGCCGGCGATAGGCGGATGCCTCGTCGGCCTGAGCGCTTGGCTGGTTTCCCGGTACCGAACGACCCACCTCGTCGACCCGATCGAGGCCAATGCCCTTCACGGAGGGCGATTGTCCCTGAGCGACAGCGTGATCGTCGGGGCTCAGACGATCCTGTCCAACGGCTTCGGTGCTTCCGTCGGCTTGGAGGCGGGCTATACGCAGATGGGATCCGGGATCGCCTCCTGGGGGGCTCGCCAGCTGAACCTTCGCCGGAGCGACGTTCGGGTCCTGGTCGGCTGTGGCGCGGCCGGAGCCATAGCGTCGGCATTCAACGCACCGTTCACGGGGGCGTTCTACGGCTTCGAGCTGATCATCGGGGTCTATTCGGTTGCGACGGTCGCCCCGGTGATGGCCGCAACTCTAGCCGCGGTCCTGGTGACCCAGCTTTTCCACACGGCGCCGAACCTGATCGAAGTCCCTCCGATTCCGGAGCTATCGGCCGCCGATTACTTTCCCTTCCTGATCCTCGGACTTGTCGCAGGGGCGATCTCGGTCGGCATCATGCGGCTTGTGACGCTGGTCGAGCGAGCGTTTGTCAGAACGGGCTGTCCGCCGGTCTTCAGGCCCGCGGTCGGGGGATTTGCGGTCGGGGGCCTTGCGCTCTTCGTGCCTCAGGTTCTGTCGGCCGGGCACGGAGCCCTGCATATTCAGCTCGAGGCCGGCCTCGGCCTTGGCGCATTGGTGCTCCTTTTCGCCGCAAAGGTTGCAGCGTCCGCCGTGTCGCTCGGATCAGGCTTTCGCGGCGGGCTGTTCTTTGCCTCTCTCCTGCTCGGGGCCCTTCTCGGCAAGATCTTTGCCATCGTGGCAGGGCCCGTCATGCCGCTGGTGGTCGACCCCGTGGTGTCCGCCATCGTGGGCATGGCATCGCTCGCGGTCGGAATCGTCGGCGGACCTCTGACGATTACCTTCCTGGCTCTTGAAACGACAGGTGATCTGGCGATCAGCGGTATCGTTCTGACAGCCTCGATCATGGCCGCCATCGTGGTGCGCCAAACGTTCGGCTATTCCTTTTCGACATGGCGCCTTCACCTTCGCGGGGAGACCATTCGAAGCGCCCAGGATGTGGGCTGGCTGCGCAACCTCACGGTCGGCCGGATGATGCGACGCGACGTGAAGACCATCCAGGTACCTACGACCTTGGCGGATTTTCGGCGCAAATTTCCCCTCGGGTCCGCTCAACGGGTCGTTGCCGCCGACGAGGACGGGCACTATGCGGGCATCGTTCTCGTGCCCGAGGCCTATGCGGCGGAGCTGGACGTGGATGCTGAGACGAGCATCGCGCAGTTTCTCCGTTACCGGGACGACATGCTGGTTCCCGCCATGAACGTGAAGGAGGCCGCCAGCATCTTCGATCAGAGCCAGAGCGAAGAACTCGCCGTGGTCGACAATGCCCGCAACCGGAAAGTCCTTGGCCTTTTGACGGAGAGCCACCTTCTTCGCCGCTACAGCGAGGAGCTCGACAAGGCTCATCGTGGCGCCTTGGGCGAAGAGACCGTGAATGAAAGCGTGGGAAAGGAGCGCCAGGGCTGAGCGTCCCTATCGGCGATCTTGGTTCCGTCCTGCCGTGATGCTAGGCTCAAGCATTGCTAAGGGGCAGGGGAGATTCCGGTGATGCGTCACTTGGTTCGCGCGCTGATCGTTGTTGCCGGATTGGTTTCGGGGGCTCTCCCGCTGCAGGCCCAGCAGCCGCTGAAGTCCTACGTGAACGAGGAGCTTGCCAGCCAGGCCATCCGGCTCGAGCAGGAGCTCAAGAAAGAAGGCACCGGCAGGGCCTCCGACGGGACAGGTCCTGTCCTGCGCCGCAAAGGCGAGGCTCAGCTGAATCTGGGTCTTGCCAATCAGGCTCTCGGCTTCTTCACGTCCGCCATTGCGGTTGAACCCGGTGCTTTCGCGAACTGGTCCGGATATGTCCGGGCAGCATTGGCCGTCGATCCCGGAAACGACTGGCAAGCACGGGAAAAATTGCAGAACCGCCGCCTGGCTGCCGCCTTCGCGGCTTATCAGAAAGCGGCCGGGCCCGCCGATGAAGCGGCCGCTTTGGCTCTTCTCGGCCAAGTCTATGCGGCACAGGAGATGTGGCGGCCGTCGCTCAATGCTTATGCGGCCAGCCTCAAGCTCAAGGACGATCCGTCCGTGCGGGCGGTCTATGAGCCACTTCGCGAAGAGCACGGCTTCAGAATTCTCGACTTCAAGGTCGACTCGGACTCGGCCTCACCGCGCGTATGCTTCCAGTTTTCCGATCCTCTCGCGGCAGGAAAGGTTGATTTCGCGCCGTTTGTCGCGGTTTCTGGAAATGCCAATGCGGCGGTTTCCGCGGAGGGATCGCAGCTCTGCGTCGATGGTCTGAAGCACAGCGAGCGATATGCTCTCGTGGTGCGGCAAGGCCTGCCCTCGGCCGTGGGAGAAAATCTCCTGACATCGGCCGACTACGAGATCTATGTGCGGGATCGTTCGCCGCAGGCGAGATTTACGGGCCGCAACTACGTTCTGCCCAGCACGGGCCAGGAGGGAATTCCCGTCGTCTCGGTCAACACCCGGAAGGTGGATGTCGAGGTCTATCGAATTGGCGACCGCAGCTTGTTGCCGACAGTCCGTTCCTATGACTTTCTCGGCCAGCTTTCCCGTTATTCCGCTGCAGAAATCGGGCGGGAAAAGGGCGTCAAGATCTGGAACGGCACGCTCGAAACCGCAAGCGACCTCAACCGTGATGTGATCACTGCGTTCCCGGTCATTGACGCGGTCGGCAAACTCGAGCCCGGCATCTATGTGATGACGGCCAAGCCCAATGACGGAGGTCCAAGCAGCAGTGCCGGGGATGACGATTACGGGAACATTGCCACGCAATGGTTCGTCGTTTCCGATCTTGGTCTTACGGCCTTTACAGGCAAGGGAGGCGTGCAAGCTTTCGTTCGCTCCCTTGCGACCGCCGAACCCCGTGCGGACGTGGAGATCCGGCTGATCGCCCGCAACAATGAGGTGCTTGCAACAAGGAAAACCGACGCTTCCGGCGTTGCTCAGTTCGACCCGGGTCTTGCGCGAGGCGAAGGCGGGATGGCGCCGGGTCTTCTCGTGGCCACGACAGGTTCCGATTACGGTTTCCTCGATCTTGGTTCCGCAGCGTTCGATTTGAGTGATCGTGGTGTCAAAGGTCGAACAGTCCCAGGTTCCGTCGATGTCTATCTGTATACCGAGCGGGGTGTTTATCGCACCGGCGAGACGGTGGCCCTGACGGCTCTGTTGCGGGATGTCAAAGGCATCGCCGTTCCGGGCATCCCCCTGACACTCGTCGTCCGGCGGCCGGACGGCGTTGAATATCGCCGTGCCCTCGTCGAGGACCAGGGGCTCGGGGGCAGGGCCCTTTCCATCCCGATCCTTCCGGGCTCCTTGAGGGGGACTTGGCGTGTCGCGGCTTACACGGATCCAAAGGGACCTTTGATCGGAGAAACAAGTTTCCTGGTCGAGGACTACGTCCCCGAGCGACTGGAGCTGACCCTGACCCCCAAGGTCGCAGCCCTGGTGCCGGGACAGCCCGCGCCGATCGACCTGTCTGCCCGGTATCTTTACGGCGCTCCGGGTTCGGATCTCGCAGTGACGGGCGAGGTCACGGTCGCCGCAGCCTCTAGTAACGGCATCAAGGGGCTGGAGGGCTACACCACCGGTCTTGACGACGAATCCATCGAGGCTGCAACCGTCGAGATCGAGCAAACCGCAACAACGGATGCGCAAGGCCGCGCCAGCCTGCAAATTCCGGTCCAGAGCATCGCGGCTCCGCGCCCCCTGGAAGGGCGCTTCACGCTACGGATTGCCGAGCCCGGAGGGCGGGCCATCGAGCGCAGCATAACGCTGCCGATTCTGCCCAAGGGACCGGTGGTCGCCGTTCGCAAGAACTTTTCCGGACAACTCGGCGAGGGCGCGAACGCGACCTTCGACATTGTGCTGGCGGATCCGTCAGGCAAGCGGCTGGCGAGCGGCAATGTCGGATGGAGCCTTTATAAGATCGAGCGGCGCTACCAATGGTATAATTCGGACGGACGCTGGACCTATGAGCCGGTGAAGAACACGAAACGCGTTGCGGACGGGCGCCTCGACGTGAAGCCGGATGCGATAGCGCGTATCACGGCGCCGGTGGAATGGGGGACGTACAGGCTGGACGTGAGTGCCGCGGATCTCGGGGAGACGGCACAAACGAGCCTGTCCTTCACGGTCGGGTGGTCCGGCGATCAGACAGCCGACACGCCGGATCTTCTCGATATGTCCTTGGACAGGACAAGCTACCGCGCGGGCGACAGCATGAGGCTTCACCTCAATCCTCGGTTCGCCGGCAAGGCGACCCTCGCGGTTGTCAGCGACCGCGTTCATGACATTCGGGTCGTGAATGTTGCGGCGGGCGGGACGGACGTCAATGTGCCGGTGAAGGCCGAGTGGGGGCCCGGCGCCTATATGGTCGTCATGGCCCATCGCCCTCTCGACCAGGCCGCGCGCCGCATGCCGGGCCGTGCGCTCGGCACCGCATGGTTCGAGATCGATCGGGAGGCCCGCGCCTTGTCGGTCAACCTCAACGCTCCCGATAAAATCAGACCGCGCGGGTCGCTCAGCCTGCCGATCCGGGTGGAAGGACTGAAACCTGGCGAAGAAGCTTGGATGACCGTGGCCGCCGTCGATGTGGGCATCCTGAACCTGACCCGTTACGAGGCCCCCAATCCCACAGGTCATTTCTTCGGGCAGAAGCAGTTGTCGTCTGAAATCCGCGATCTCTACGGCTATCTCATCGACGGCATGCAGGGGACACGAGGCGCTATCCGTTCCGGCGGAGACATGGAGCCGAAGCCGCTCGATGGCATTCCTCCGACCCAGGAACCCCTGGCGCGGTTCTCCGGCGTGGTGAAGGTGGGAGCAGACGGCGTCGCCCAGGTCGATTTCGATATGCCGGCGTTCAACGGTACTGTTCGGGTGATGGCGGTTGCCTGGACAAAGGACCGGGTCGGCCAGGCGTCCTCGGATGTGATCGTGCGCGATCCCGTCGTCGTGGCCGGTACCCTTCCGCGTTTCCTTGCCGTTGGAGACCGTTCGAGGTTCTTCCTCCAAATCGACAATGTCGAGGGTGCAGCCGGTGACTACACGATCGATCTGGATATCCAGGGACCGGTGATTGTCACCGCAGACGCCATGCGATCAACGATCCGTCTCGCCGAAAAGGCCAAGGGCGGAGTCACCATTCCCGTCACGGCCGGTGGACAGGGGCAGGCCATTATCGACGTCAGGCTGAAAGGGCCGGGCGTCGAGGAATTGTCCCAGCGTTTCGCGTTGACGATCCAACCCGGCACGGGATCGCTGGCGCGGAGGACGATCCAAAGCATCAATCCCGGTGCGAGTGTTTCCCTCTCGAAGGACCTCGTGAACGACATCCTGGCTGGCACCGGCGCGGTGTCCCTTTCGGTCTCGCCGCTGGCAAGCCTCGACGTTCCTGGACTTTTGCAAGCGCTCGACCGCTATCCTTATGGCTGCACGGAACAGATCGTGAGCCGTGCGCTGCCGCTTCTGTATGTCAACAAGCTCGCGGAGGAGGAAAAGCTCTCCCTCGACGAGAAGGCGGATGAGAGGGTCCGAGCCGCGATCGAGCGCATTCTGGCACGTCAGGACTCCAACGGCTCCTTCGGTCTTTGGACCGTCGGCGGAGACGATCTATGGCTTGACGCATATGCGATGGATTTTCTGACCCGCGCACGGGAGCGTGGTTTCGCGGTGCCGCAGGTCGGCTTCACGCTGGCGCTCGACCGGCTGAGGAACTTCGTTGCCAACACCACCCAGGTTGAGGACAACGCCGCGACCTTGGCTTACGCGGCCTATGTTCTGGCCCGGAACGGGCGCCCGGTCATGGGTGATCTGCGCTACCTTGCGGATACGAAGCTGAGCGCTTTCGCCTCTCCGTTGGCGCGGGGCCAGATCGCCGCCGCTCTCGCACTCCTCGGAGACAGAGGGCGAGCGCAGAAGGCTTTTGCTTCTGCTGTCGAGCAGTTGAAAGCCGAGCGGGACACGGGAGGTTTCCGCAGCGATTACGGCTCGCGCTTGCGCGACGGGGCAGGCCTCCTGACCCTTGCGTCCGAGACCGACAACATTCCGGCCGTCATGACGCCGGTTGCCAAGATCATCGACGACGAGCGCGGCAATCGTCGCACGAGCACCCAGGAAGAGGCATGGCTCGTTCTGGCGGCTCAGGCCGTCGCACGGGATGCCGAGGCGATGGTGTTGAAGGTGGACGGAGAGAGCAGAAAAGGAGCTTTCTATCGGACCTACCGCGATGCCGCGCTGGGGAATATGCCCATCACGGTCTCAAACGCCGGTCCGGCGGCCGTTCAGGCCGTTGTCACGGTGACAGGTAATCCGGTGGAGCCGGAACCGGGCGTGTCGCGGGGTTATACGGTGGAGCGGACCTATTACAAATTGGATGGGACGCAGGTCCAGCCGACGAGTGTCCGGCAGAACGAGCGCCTGGTGGTTGTCCTGAAAGTCACGGAAACGGAGGCCAGACAGGCACGTGTCCTTCTCGTCGATCGCCTGCCGGCAGGATTCGAAATCGATAATCCGAAGCTCGTGGACAGCGACACCGTTGCCGCGTTGCCATGGCTGAAGCGGGACGTCGAACCGGCCCATACCGAGTATCGGGATGATCGTTTCGTTGTCGCCTTCGATCGTGATTCCGAGCAATCCGCCTTCTTCACGGTGGCCTATATGGTGCGCGCGGTCTCGCCCGGCCGCTATGTGCATCCCGCAGCGCAAATCGAGGATATGTATCGTCCTGAGCGCTTTGGACGCACAGGCTTTGGTTCCGTCGAGGTCGTGCAAGCAAGGCCCTGATGTCGGGGAGCTCTATGCTATCGCTCCGTTTCCTCCGCCCGATCGTCGCCGGGGCAGCCGCCCTGATCGCCCTGGCGGGCCTTGCGCTCTGGAGCTATGTGGTGGGGCTCGGACCGCTCGATTTGAGCGTTGCGGAAAAGCGCTCAACGGTGGTTCTCGATCGGGATGGCCGCCTTCTGCGGCCATTCGTGACGGGGGAGGGCCGCTGGCGCTTGCCCATCGAGACGCCGGATGTCGACCCGCATTATCTCGCGATGCTCAAGGCATATGAGGATGCAAGATTCGAGCGGCATTTCGGCGTCGATCCTCTCGCCATGCTTCGCGCAGCTTCCCAACTCTTGCGCAATGGCGGCATCGTATCCGGCGGGTCGACCCTCACCATGCAGGTCGCACGGCTCCTTGAGCCGCGTGAGGAGCGAACGCTCGGTGCGAAACTTCGGCAGGTTGTTCGCGCGATCCAGCTTGAACGGCGGTTCAGCAAGAATCAGATCCTGACGCTCTACCTGACCCTGGCGCCCTATGGCGGCAACCTGGAGGGTGCGCGGGCGGCAAGCCTGTCCTATTTCGGCCGTGAGCCCAAGCGCTTGTCCTTCGCGGAGGCGGCGCTGCTGGTCGCTCTCCCGCAAGCGCCCGAGCTGCGGCGCCCCGACCGGGATCCGCAGGCCGCGCGTCGGGCGCGTGATCGCGTTCTCGACAGGGCTCTGGCGCGCGGTGTCATCGGAGCTGCCGAAGCAGAGGCCGCGAAGACCGAACCGGTTCCCAAGAAACGCCACGCCTTCCCGATGCTTGCAGCGCATGCGGCGGAGCAAGTCGTCGCCGAACAGCCTTCGGAGCGAGTACTGCGTCTCTCGATCGATTCTCGCTTGCAGGCGAACCTGGAGCGTCTGGCGAGGGAGCGGATCGAGCGGTTCGACGCGCCTTTGTCTCTTGCGATCATCGTGATCCACAATGCCACAGGAGAAATCCGCGCGCAGGTTGGCAGCCCGGACTACATGAGCCGCGAACGTGGGGGAGCCATCGACATGACCCGGGCCGTTCGGTCTCCGGGTTCGGCGTTGAAGCCTTTGATTTACGCGCTCGCCTTCGAAAATGGCATTGCGCATCCCGAAACCTTGCTCGATGACAGGCCGTCGCGCTACGGCGTGTATCAGCCGGAGAATTTCGATCTCGGATTCCAAGGGACCGTTACGGCGCGCCGTGCACTCCAGCTTTCCCTCAATGTGCCCGCAGTCGAGCTGCTGAACGAACTGGGACCGGCCCGCCTGCTGGCGCGGCTTCACCAGACAGGGATTGTCATTTCCATGCCGAAGGAGGCTGCGCCCGGGCTTGCTATCGGCCTCGGAGGGCTCGGCATCACGCTCACCGATCTCACCCGTATCTTCGCTGGGCTGGCGCGGGGAGGCGACGTACCCCGGCTGGTGCGGCGCAAGGGCGAAACCTCGGGCGAGGAGCCTCTTAGACGGATCGCGGAGCCGGTAGCCGCTTGGTATGTTTTCGATATCCTGCGGGGCGCGCCGCCGCCGGACAATGCCCTTGCCGGGCGGCTCGCGTTCAAGACTGGTACGTCCTACGGATACCGCGATGCATGGGCGATCGGGTATGACCGCACCTACACGATCGGCGTCTGGATCGGGAGGCCGGATGGTACCGCCGTTCCAGGTCTCGTCGGACGCACCAGTGCGGCGCCTATTCTTTTCGATGCCTATGGTCGTTTGGGAATTGAGCCGGAAGCACTGCCGATCCCACCCTTTGCCCTTCAGGCAACGACCGCAAGTCTGCCGCCGCCGCTCCGGCATATTCGTCAGGATGTTCCGAAGACTCTTGCGTCCACCGTTCAGGCTCCGCTCAGGATCACCTTCCCGCTCGATGGCTCTCGGGTCGACCTGGGATTGTCGCAACCCTTGGAGGAACGGAGTTCCTTGTCGCTCAAGTCGAGCGGAGGAACGCCGCCATTGACTTGGATGGTGGATGGCGCTCCCGTTGAAACGGCGTCGCTGCGCCGGGAAACCGTCTGGCAGCCTCAGGGTGCAGGATTTCTGCGCTTGTCCGTCATCGATGCCAAAGGGGCAACCGACAGCATTACCGTCCGCGTGGAGTGATCGGCTTCAGACGGCGGCGCTGAAGCGTGATACGTCCTCGGCCCTGAATTGATCGAAAACCGCTGCGGCGAGACGGACGAAGGGGCGCCCTGCATCCGTCATGGTAACGGCATGACGATCGAGCTTGACCAAGCCGTCCGCAATCAATGGCCTGAGAAGAGCAAGCTCGTCCATGTAAGTTGAAGGATCCCCGAGTACGCTGAGATCGGCTGTGAAGTTGCACATGAGCGATTCGATGATGTCGCCACGGGCACGGTCATCCAGGGTCAGGCGATAGCCACGAGCCGCAGCCAGTTTCCCTTCCTCGATCGCCTTCACATAAGTGCCGACATGCGCAGCATTCTGGACGTATCCGTCAGGCAGTTGCGAGATGGCGGATGCCCCGAACGCCAGAAGCGTCGGATGATCATCATCCGTGTAGCCTTGGAAATTGCGGTGCAGCGTGCCGGATCGGCTTGCAAGCGCCAAAGGATCGTCCGGCCGGGCGAAATGATCAAGGCCGATTGCCACATAACCACTCCCGGTGAAGGCTTCCGATACCGCTCGCGCTTGCAGGAAGCGCTCTTCCGAACCTGGTAGGGCGGCCGCATCGATGAGCCGCTGATTGGATTTGCGCTGCGGCATGTGAGCATAGCCGTAGCAGGCGACCCGATCGGGGCTTAAGGAGAGAACCTTCTCGCACGTTCGCCGGATCGACTCGATGCTCTGACGCGGCAGGCCGTACATGAGATCGAAGTTCAATCGCGTAATTCCAGCGCCTCGAAGAAGCTTGGCGGCGCCTCGCACCACCTCGAAGGGTTGGACCCTGCCGATGGCCACTTGCACGAGATCGTCAAGATCCTGGACGCCAAGGCTGGCTCGATTGATGCCAAGGGCCGCAAGACCTTGCGCGAGCGAGCCGTCAACAAACCGCGGATCAAGCTCGATGGCGTGTTCGAATTCGTCGGAGAAGATAAAGGAGCGAGATAATGTGTCGATAACGGACTTGAGACCATCGACCCCAAGAATGCTCGGCGTGCCGCCGCCCCAATGAAGATGGGCGATCCGCAATGGGTCCGCCGCATGGGAGGAGACGAGGGCGATCTCTTTCTCAAGGGCGTCCCGGTAACGATCGATGACCTCGTCGCGGCGCGCGACCATGGTGTGGCAGCCGCAATAATGACACAGCTGCCGGCAGAACGGCACGTGCAGATAGACGGATACGCTGGACCGAGGATCGAGCCGCTTCAGCCAGTTCTGCTGGTGCACGGGGCCTACAGCCACGGTGAATTCGGCTGCTGTCGGATAGGATGTGTAGCGCGGCACCGGGAGGCTGCCGTACCGGCGCACGAGTTGATCGGTCATGAGCTCTTCCTGCTCACCGGCAACAGCCGGCGTCACTGAGCGGGATAAGCCCGGTCGCGCAAGTGCGCCTTGATTTTGATCAACTCTGTTACAGTCGCCGGGACGTTGGCCTCTATTGAAGCGTTATACCGGCAACCGCGGCAAGCCGGCTCTTGTCGACGATCTCGACCGAATGCGGCTCAGGAAGGCGAATCAAGCCCTGCGTCTTCAACTTCGTGAATGTTCGGCTGACGGTTTCGATCGTCAGGCCGAGATAGTCGGCAATATCGGTTCGCGTCATCGGGAGGTGAACCGGGCTTTCAGGGCGCCCGTGGGCGGCGGCGCGGTTCGACATGATCAGCAGGAACGAGGCCACCTTCTCCGATGGGGCAAGACGGCCCAAAATCATCTGCGTTTCGCGAGCCTGCCTCAGGGCGGCGCGCGTCATGAGATGGAGCCGGTCGCGCAGGCGCGGATAGCGCTCGACGAGGTTGTCCATATCCCGGATCGAGAAGGAGCACAGGCCCGATGGCACGACCGCCTCGGCCGTCTGGGCATACGTCTCATCATCCGCTAGGCCCAGATAATCCCCCGGCATCAGGAAGCCCGTGATCTGGCGGCGCCCGTCCGGGAGCGCCAGGGAAAGGCGGAGCATGCCTGACGTCAGGGTGTAAACGCGGCGGCGGGGATCGCCTTCCTCCACCAGGGAGGCGTTGGGATCGAGGCGTACAAAGCTCATGGCACGCTCGAGCTCGCTGACCTCGTCATCCTGCAAGGCGGCGCAAACGGCCATTTTACGCGTGTCGCAGCTCGCGCAGGCTTGGCAGGGAGGCCGATAGTGGGAGGTCATGGATGCCCCAGACATGGTTCTAAGCTTTAAGGGATATTTTCCGACATAACGCGGCGTTTGTCTCGCCACAAATCATCGCATGCATAAATGGGTCAAGAGATATAAGATTACTCTTGCGTTGATTGGCTTGCATCATCACTGCTCTTGCGGAAAAGCTTCTCCCCGCCGATCCGGGCAAGACCGGGAAGGCTTCCTAAAGGCGTGTTACCATGTTTGAAACGAAAGCCCTTCCCCAAGCCGCCAGCAAGGCGGAAATCTACGTGTCCCTGGCCCAGCAGCTCTCCGGATTGGTCGAGGGAGAGACGGATGCCATCGCAAATGCCGCCAACATGTCGGCGTTGATCTATAACCTGCTTCCCGACCTCAACTGGGCTGGCTTCTATTTCATGCGCGGGGCCGGACTGGTGCTCGGGCCCTTTCAGGGAAAGCCCGCTTGCATTCGGATTCCGGTCGGGCGCGGGGTCTGCGGGACCGCCGTGGAACGCCGGACTTCCATTCTCGTCCCGGATGTCGATGCCTTTCCGGGGCACATTGCCTGCGACAGCGCTTCCCGGTCCGAACTTGTGGTTCCGCTGATCAAGAACGGAGCCGTCATCGGCGTTCTGGACCTCGACAGCCCGCGTCCCGACCGCTTCGACGAGGTCGATCAAGAGGGATGCGAGAGGCTCGTCCAGATTTATCTCGATGCATCGGACCTTCCCTAGGACGGGGTTGCCGGCGGGGGTGGACGGCAGGGAGCTCCCCATCCCCTTTTCGGGATCGGCTAAGAACATGCTAGAGATGTGGTTCCTCTGGCATCAAGGCGAAGGCCAGCGGCGCTCCAGGGAGGCGGCATGATGCACCAGGCCGGCCGAAAAACATTCCTCTGGTCTCTGCAGGCCGTCGTCGCCCTTGTGTTCACGGTGATCGTCCTCCTGATCTCGGGGGCCTTGATCGGCTTCAACCATCACCAGCTGACCGCCCTCACTCTGCGCGATGCAGAGGACGATTTCCGCCGGATCAATGGCAGCGTCAGAAATGAGATCGCCGGAGGCCTGCGTGTCGCGAGTTCCGTTCTCGACACTTTGTCGCTGACGATCGACCCGAACCTGCCCCTTGGTCAGCTGGCCATCACGTTGACGCCCGTTCTAAAAGATCTCGACCGGCTGCTCCCCGCCGCCATGGGCCTCTTCATCGGGCGTGGGGATGGAAGCCATATTCTCGTCCAGACCCTCGATGGAGGCCGTCCGCCGGAACTTGGGACCGGACCGGACCTTGAGGCCGCGGTCATCGCCTACATGATCGTTCAGCCGACCGCCGCAGGGGAAACCGTGGAATGGGTGGCCGTGGACAAGGATGGGCGGGAGCTTCGCCGCACACCTGCACTCCCGACGGATTTCGACCCGCGCCAGCGGCCCTGGTATGCACTGAGCCAAACGACCGAAAGCACGGTCCTCACACCGCCATATCGCTTCGCTAACGTGCCTGAGGCCGGAGTGACACTGGCGCAGCGCTCGCGCCAGCGAGAAGACGTCGTGTTCGGCATCGACATGACGCTTGCCAGCCTCGATCGCTATCTCGATCGTCTGCGTTTCCCGCCCGAGCTTGAGCTGATCGTCTTTGACCGCTCCGGCGCGCTCATCGCTCATCCCCATGGGGGATCTTTCCGGCAGATCCATCAGGCGGACGTCACCCATCGACTTTTGACGATCGAGGACTTGCAGTCTCCCCTCCTCACCGGGCTTTTCCGGGCATTCCAGGCATCCAAGGATGGTCAGGACAGAAGCCTGTCCTTCACGGTCGACGGCGAGTCCTATTTCGGCCGGACGGAGCCGGTGGGGGAGGGATTCGATAATTTGATGATCGGAATTGCCGTTCCCTATGAAACGATGATGGGGCCAGCGGAACAAATCCGATATGCGCTGCTTCTGGTGAGCGCCATTTCCGTGATCGTCGCGCTGCTCATCGTGCTTCTTGCGTCACGACGCCTTGCACTGCCCCTGCGGACGGCGACCGACGATATTCGCAGAATCATGAAATTCGAATTCGGGCACGCACGACGCTCGCCCTCGCATATCGCCGAAATGCTGGAGCTTTCCCGAGCCATCGACACACTCGAGCTGGCTTTGAGCAACTTCATGCGCTACGTGCCGACGGCGCTGGTGCGCGGCATCATCGGCCGCCGCTTCTCATCGGAGCTCGGAGGCGTTCGCCAGCCTATTACCGTTCTTTTCAGTGACGTCGCCGGTTTCACCACTATGGCGGAGGCGCTGGATCCGGAGCAGGTCATGAGTAAAACCTCCCGTTATTTCAGTGAAATCGGCAGCGAGCTGGTTCGCTCGGGAGCGACAATCGACAAGTATATCGGCGATAGCATCATGGCGTTTTGGAATGCTCCGGATACACGGGAGGATCATGTCGCGCTTGCCTGTCTGGGTGCCTTGCGAGCCTCGCGCCACCTCGATCGCCTCAATGAGGAGTTTCTCGGCGAGGGTGGCGCGCCCATGCGGACGCGCTTTGGCCTTCACACAGGGGAAGCGGTTGTCGGCAATGTGGGATCAATCGACCGAATGAACTATACGGCCCTTGGGCACACGGTGAACATGGCCTCTCGCTTCGAGAAGCTGAACAAGCGCTACGGCACGACGATTCTTGTCAGCGAAGACGTTCGCAACGCCGCCGGGGAGGGATTTCTGTTTCGGTTCGTCGATAAAGCGATCCCCGAAGGAGCGCATGCAGAGATCGCGGTCTACGAATTGCTCGGTGCCGATCTCCCTGACGAGCCTAGTCTTGCGGCGGCGCAGGAACGTCTGGATTCGCTTCCAGCATGGAATGAAGCGCTTGTTTTCTGCGAGAGTGAAAACTGGGACAAGGCAGCGGAAATCCTTGAGGAGCTTGTTGCAAAACTCCCGAACGACCTGCTGTTCAAGGTCCAACTCCAGCGGTGCCGCGCTCACCTTGCGCCGACCTTCACCGAATAGAATTTTCTTTTCCTTTACCCCGGTCCCATCCCGCAATGATCCCTTCTCCTTACATTGACAATTACTACAGCCGAACTGCGACCACGGCTGAGACTTATCCTGCCCTCGAAGAGGATATCGATGTCGATATTTGCATCATCGGGGCCGGTCTTGCCGGCTTGACGGCTGCATTGGAACTCACGCGGGCCGGCCGCTCCGTCGCTCTCGTGGAAGCACATCGCGTCGCCTGGGGAGCATCAGGGCGCAATGGCGGTTTCGTGTCCGCCGGCTATGCAACGGGCCTGTCGCAGATCGAGAAACGGGTTGGTCCTCACGATGCGCGAAAGCTCTATCGCCTTTCCATGGAAGGCGTGGAGATCGTTCGCCGCAATATTTCGGACCTTCACCTCACCGAAGCACAGCCGGTTCCCGGCATCGTCAAGGCCCTTCGCTACGATTCTCGCGGCGCTTTGCGGAAAACCCGGGACAAGCAGGAGCGAGCATTCGGATCAAAGCTGCGTTATCTATCACGGGACGAGATGGCAGCCATATTCGATACGTCAAAGTACCGTGAGGGGATTCTCGACGAGCAGGCGTTCCATTTTCATCCTTTGAATTACGGACGTAGTCTTGCACGGGAGATAGCCCGGCTCGGAGGAAGGATTTTCGAGAATACGCCTGTCGTTTCCGTCGATCTCTCCAGCGCGAAAAAATGCGTCAGAGCCGCCGGAGGCGCTATCCATGCTGAGCAGCTTCTTTTCGCGACGGGTGGTTATACGGGACCCCTTCTGCCGACGCTTGCACGGTCTTTTCTTCCAATCGCAACCTATGTGCTTCTGACGGAAGCCTCTCCCGACCTCGCTCGGGAAACGATCCGTACCTCTGCGGCCATTCTGGACGATCGCCGGGCGGGTGACTATTACCGCCTCGTGGAAGATGGGACACGCATCCTGTGGGGCGGGCGGATCACGACACGAACGACGGATCCTCGTAATATCGCCGCTCTCCTGCGGCGAGAGATGGTCGGCACGTACCCACAGCTTTCAGGCCTGAAAGTCGACGTGGCATGGTCCGGATTAATGGCTTACGCACGTCATCTCATGCCGCAGATCGGCCAATTGCAGCCGGGTGTCTGGTACTGCACCGCCTTCGGTGGACACGGCATGAACACAACGGCCATCGGCGGCACGGTGATTGCGGAGGGTATGATGGGATCGACGGATCGCTATCGCCTTTTCGCTCCGTTCGGACTCCCATGGAATGGTGGGGTTTTCGGAAAAGTCGCGGCTCAATTGACGTACTGGGGATATCAGGCAACTGACGCGGTAAGGGAATATCGCTCGGTGTGAGATCTCGGCAGGCCACTTTGAGCGGTTTTGATCAAGCCTTCCGTTCGATGAGATGTGAATAGCCGTCAGTCAGCCGCATTTGTTAAGCAATAAGCATTTTGTCCTGGCGTCATGCCGCTGCGTAAGGTGATTTCTAGGCCTTGCCAAGGAATGGCGATGCGGAGGAAACAGGCCCATTGGGGTGCGCAAGGGCGGGCTTAAGTTTGACGCATTTGCGAGCTCAAGTTCCAGACCTGTGAGTCGTGCAGGAAAGGAATGGCGATGACGCTAAGCAAACCGCATGATTCTGCCGAGCCGATGATCGTTGCCGAGGCCACCCTGGACGAGCTGAAGGAAGCTGTCCGTGCCTTAAGAACTCTTCAGCCGCGCAGTTCCCTGGCTGATTTCGTCGAAGCTCGGATCGAAGCGCTGGAAAACTTGTGTCGAAAAGGCAAACTGAGCTGAAAGCCGGCAAAAATCCTTGCTTCCTCTGGGTTTGAAAAACGGCGAATTCCTATTTGATCGCGTCGAAGATCCGGCCGGAGAAGAGATACACGAGCATGAGAAGTATGATGCCGATCAGCCAAACGAGTCTGACGGATTGTGCCGATTGTGGTGGTGGAGCCGACAGCTGAGCCGCTTCTATTTTCTCAAAGACCGGTCGCGGTGATGCCGGAAGACGCTCAATAAGCCGGAATGCTGTCGCCGGAACGATGTCCCGCGTTCCGATCAAGCGGGCATGAATCGGAATCTCGCCGCGGAAGGTGACCTCGGCCGGTTGGATATTCGCATCGTAGTTCACCCACCAGTACTCTTCGCGATCGCTCAAAACTAGTCCTCCGCATGTTCGGGCCGAAAGGTCGTCAGCTCTTTATGAAACCATCTCTGCACGATAGGGAGCAACACCTGATGCTGAAGAGCGGACAAGGTCGGCATCATTCCCATCCGAAAGCGAAATATCGCCACGACAGCTCCTGCCGGAAGCAGCAGCGCCCATGGGCGCGAGGCCGCCGGAATGCCGAGGGGCCGCCATGGAGCCTACGAACCCGAGCACCTTGATCAACGACTCGGGCCTCGTCTCGCCATGCCGAGACCGTCGAGCATCTCACCGGGTTGCAGCGATCCATATGGATCCATTGCCTGTCGCGCCGCATAAGCACGAGCCGCGTATCGAGTACTTCTTCAGGTCCATAGAAGAACAGATCACCAGAACTTTCAGAGAACATTGATTTTTTATGGTGACTACTAATATTGTATTTGTAATTATGTTTCCTCTATTATCTTTACTTTGATGGACGTTGGTGCTAGCTCGCTCGCCTTGGGTCTGCTTTCATTCCCAGACGTCGGATCCACACCCTTAGGTGCTGTCTCTGCTGCCGTGCGGGACCGCATAAGCATACGAAGCGTTCTCGCATGAAAGTCCTGTCCATCTTCGGAACGCGCCCTGAGGCGATCAAAATGGCGCCGCTCGTCAAGGCGCTTGAGGCAGAACCGGATCTGACGTCGATCGTCTGTGTCACCGGACAGCACCGGGCGATGCTTGATCAGGTTCTCCGGCTCTTCGACATTCGCCCGGAGCACGATCTCGATGTCATGGTTCCGAACCAGACCCTGAACGGATTGTCGGCTCGCATGCTCGGGACTCTCGACGATCTGCTGACGGCCGTGAAGCCGGATCGGGTGCTGGTTCATGGCGATACGACGACGGCCATGGCCGCATCCCTGGCCGCCTTTCATCGCCGGATTCCGGTTGGCCACGTCGAGGCGGGTCTACGGACCTATGACATCAATCAGCCATGGCCGGAGGAACTGAACAGGCGCATCGTCGACGTCGCCAGCGATCTGCTCTTCGCGCCGACCGCGCGGGCACGGGCCAATCTCGAGAGCGAAAGGCTCGGAGGGCGTGTCGTCGTGACCGGCAATACGGTTATCGACGCCCTGCGCCTGACCGTCGAGCGGCTCGGTTCCGACCTGGAATTGCAGGCCGATCTCGGTGCCCGGTTCAGCCAGCTCCGGAGCGACAGGAAGCTGCTTCTCGTGACCGGTCACAGACGGGAGAACTTCGGCGCCGGGTTCGCCAACATCTGTTCCGCTCTCTCCACGTTGTCCCTCAAGGATGATCTTGAGATCGTCTATCCCATTCATCTCAATCCGAACGTGCGCGGGCCCGTCCGCGAGGCGCTGGCCGACAGGCCGAACATCCATCTTGTCGAGCCTCAGGACTATGTCCCGTTCGTCTATCTCATGCAGCGGGCACATCTGATCCTCACGGATTCAGGAGGTGTGCAGGAAGAGGCGCCGTCTCTTGGAAAGCCGGTTCTCGTCATGCGCGATGTGACGGAAAGACCGGAGGCCGTTGATGCCGGGGCCGTACGGCTCGTGGGCACCGATCCCGACCGCATCGTCGGAGAGGTTGCGGCGCTCCTCGAGGCGCAATCCGTTTCCTCGACCTTTGCTCCGCACCGAAATCCCTACGGCGATGGCCATGCAGCGGCGCGCATCGTCTCGGCCCTGACAGGGCGATCCTTCGAGGAGTTCGCTCCCAAGAACGTTCATCGTTCGACACTCGCCGCTGAATGACCACTGGACCTTACCTTCATGATGACGTTTCCTCCCCATTTCGCCCCGCGAGCCCTTAGGGCCCTCGCGACCACGGCTGCTCTTGGGCTGGCCGTCTGGCCTGGCGCGACTGCCGCCGGCGAAGTTGCGGACACCGTTTCCCAGCTTGCATCGAATAGAATGATCACGCGTGAGGTCAGCCTCAAAGACCTCGGGATACGTGAGCCGATTATCCTCAACGCGTCCGACGCCCGACGCGAGATCTTTTTCCCCGTGCCTCCAGGGGTTTCGGTTCTCGATGCAGGCCTGCAGCTGGATGCGCACTATCTGCGCGGGGAGGGGGGCCGGACAACCTTCGTTTTATCGCTCGATGGTTACCCCGTTTCGTCCCGTTCTTTCACGCAGCCGGAAGGGTCGGCCGATCTTGCGATCGGGGTTGACGGCGCACCGCGATCCGCCGGTTTCGTACGGGTGGGAGCTGCGTGGGCATCGGTTGTGTCCGAACGCGCTTGCACCAGCGAGCGCACCAGCGGCAACATTCTGAGAATCGCCCCGACGACACGGCTGCACTATCGCTACGACGCCACAGAGATCCGTGACCTCTCCATGGCCTGGGCCTCGCTTCCTTCGTCGGTGACCATTGCGGTCGCAGGGCAAACCATGGCGAAAGACTCCTACGACGCCGCATGGCGGATCGGCGTTGCTCTCGAGAGGGTCGGCAAGCGGGCCGTCGTGAGGGCTCTGCCGTCGCCAGGCGACGAGGTTGATCTGGCAGGGATCGTCGTTCCCGATGCTCTGCGGGCTATTCCGGCCTTCAAGAGTCTTGTCGGAGCGGAACGCCTGAAGATCTCAGGTCCTGCCGAGGTCGGCGCTCTTCTGGTTCTCGGTGCGGCACCCGTTCAGGCGCAGGTGGCCATTGTCGATCAGGATTTCCGCTCCAAGATGGACGCGGCACTCACGGCGCTTGCCCAGCAAGTCGATGTCGCCGCGCCGGATGCCAAAGCCGCTTTGGCCAAATGGCGCTCAGGTGCCATGAGCGTTGCAAATGAGCCTCTCGAGTCCGGTGCGGTGCGCCTCATGCAGCTGGCCGGGCAGCCTCTGATCGCCATTGCGCCTGATGCCGGTGCCAAAGCCGCGGGTCTGTTCGACGATCTGTGGCGCAGGCTCGCCGTGTCCAGGTCGGTCGTGATCCGCAACGCCAATGACGGCTCCGGCGATGCTTCGGCGGTCTCTCTGGCGCGGCTCGGCGGCACGGCCATGAGCTTCGACGTGTTGGAGCGTGGGGATTGGTCCGCCACTTTCGATCTGGGCGCGTTAGCCTCCGACGGGCGTGTCCCGTCCCGTCTCGAACTCGATGTATCCGCCGCCCCGGGCGCGACGACGACCCAGCCGGTCGCTTCGGTCTTTATCAATGACATGCTGCTTGGCGCCAAACGCCTGGACGCCAACGGGCAGCCGGAGCGTGTCGCGGTGGAGGTGCCATCCTATGCACTCAAGCCGCAGAACGTGCTGCGAGTTTCCTTTCAGCGGCAGTCCGCAGGCGAGCATTGCCGGGAAACGCCGCAAGCGTATCCTGTCGCGATCCTGCCGACGAGCCGCCTCCTCCTGGAACAGGCGCCGGCGGCCGATGATTTCGCCGGCGTGATACCCCGCCTCGCCGGGCCCGCTGCGATGATCGTTCCCGAGGGCTGGCTGACCAAGGCCCCTGAGACTCTGGCGGTCGCGATCCGTCTTGCCAACGCGTCGGGTTTGTCGCCGGTGCGAGCCTCCTTCACCGCAAGCCCTGGACCCGTAAAGCCCGATCGGCCGTTCCTGTCTCTCGATGTGCCGCTTGAGGGGATGCCGGCGAAGGTCAAAGTGGAAGGTGATCGACTCATCATCGCCGGCCGGGACAGCACCAATCTGCTCGATGTCACGGGGCTCGATGGCCTTGGTGCGATCAGCGTCGTCAGGACGGATGGGCAGCCGGGATTGGTCTATGGCACGGTCGGCCGTCTTCCTCCCGCGCTCGAAGCCCCATTCTCCTTCACCGGAGGCGATATCGCCGTGCTTGGGCCGAGTGGCGTCCTGGCCCAGATCGACACGCGCGACCCGTTCGGCAACCGGCGGGCCCGCGATGACCGCAAGACCTGGTTCCAGGAATTATGGGGCAAGGTCGCGTGGGGAGGATCCGCCGCCGCTTCGGGCCTGCTCTTGCTGATCGTCCTTCGGGCCCGGCAGGTTCGGCGCCGTCACTCCGGCAGCGATCACTGATTGTCGACCGATCATGCTGTTCTACTGGCCATACCTTCTCGCCGATTATTACGCTGTCCTGGAAAAAATCGCAGCGGGCGTGGCCATTTTCATCCTGATCTCCAGCCTCGACGATCTCTTCATCGACGCTTGGTATTGGATACGGGAAGCGTATCGGACATTGATCGTCAAACGCCGATACATGCCTCTGACGCCGGAGCAACTGCGGGAGCAGAGCGAGCAGCCTCTCGCCATCATGATTCCGGCATGGCTCGAGTATGACGTCATCGCTCCCATGCTCGAGAACATGGTGACGGTCCTCGACTACCGACAATATGCGATCTTCGTCGGGACTTACGTCAACGACGCCGCTACCATCGCCGAGGTGGAGCGGATGAAGCGGCGCTACAAGCAGCTGGTGCGTGTCGAGGTTCCTCACGATGGTCCGACCTGCAAGGCGGATTGTCTCAACTGGATCATTCAGGCCATCTTTCTTCACGAGGAGCAGCAGGATATCCAGTTCGCGGGAGTCATTCTCCACGACAGCGAGGACGTGCTGCATCCTCTGGAGCTCAAGTTCTTCAATTACTTGTTGCCGCGGGTCGACCTCATTCAGCTGCCCGTCACATCCCTCGAGCGTGACTGGTACGAGCTCGTCGCCGGCGTCTATATGGACGAATTCGCCGAATGGCACGCGAAGGACTTGGTCGTTCGCGAAAGCATGACCAGCGTCGTGCCGTCCGCCGGCGTCGGAACCTGCTTCTCCCGGAGGGCCTTGCTGGCGCTTATCGAAACGTCCAACAACCAGCCCTTCAACACGGACAGTCTCACGGAAGACTACGACATCGGAATCAGGCTTGCCCGCCTCGGGATGAAGTCCATCATGGCGCGGTTCCCGGTGCAGTTCCAGGTGAAGCGAAACACTTGGTTCGGCTATGGGCGTCCCAAGGAACTCACCCTGACGATGCCCCTTTGCGTCCGGGAGTTCTTCCCCGACACGTTCCGGGCTTCTTATCGCCAGAAGGCGCGCTGGACGCTCGGAATCGGACTGCAGGGCTGGTCGCAAATCGGGTGGCGCGGATCGCTGGCGCACAAGTATCTGCTGATCCGGGACCGCAAGGGAATTCTCACAAGCCTGGTCACGATTCTGGCCTACGTGCTGCTAGCCCAGTTCATTCTGTTCCAGGCTGCGGCCGCCGCGGGGTGGTGGACAGCTCAATATCCGTCGATCTTCGCCAATGAAGAATGGCTTAGCACCGTCATCTGGTTGAATGTGATCGCCTATGGCCTGCGCCTCGCGCAACGGATCTACTTCGTCACGCGCTTGTTCGGCTGGGTGCATGGCGTCATGTCCGTGCCCAGGCTCGTCGTCGGCAACATCGTGAACTTCATGGCGACCGCCCGGGCCTGGAAGATCTTTCTTTCTCATCAGATCTTCGGCAGCCGCATTGTTTGGGACAAGACGATGCATGATTTCCCCAATGCCGAGGCATTGGTTCGTGATCGGCAACGGCTCGGTGAGCTGCTCGTGGCCTGGCAGGCCGTGGACGAGCAAACATTGCAAAGCGCCCTTGCGGAGCAAGCGCAACGGAGTGTCCCTTTGGGGCGCATTCTGGTGACTCGCGGAGATCTCGACGAGGAGACCTTGGCGGAGGCCATCGCCTTCCAGGCAAACCTGTCGCGCATTCATCTCAATGCGGACCTGGTGCAGGCGAGTTCCGGCCTGGTGCCTGTCGACCTGTGCGTACGAGAGAGGCTGCTGCCGATAGATGCGGGCAAGGGAAAGCCCATGCTGGTTGCCGCCGCAAAGCCCCTTGAGGCCGAGGTTCTCGAGGAATTGCGGTCCCTTCTGGGATATGTGCCGGAACAACGGATCGCCCGGGAGGGTGAGATCGCCGCAGGCCTGCGCTTGCTCCGCGGTTCCTCATACGCTTTCCAAGACAATGGCATGCCGCTCTTGGGAGACATTCTGTTGGAGAAGGGCTTGGTGGATCCCGACGCGCTCGCAGCCGCTCTCAGGGAGTATCGTCCGGACCAGCACGGACGTATCGGCGATTTTCTGGTGACGCAAGGTGTCGTCACACGGGGGGCTATCCATGAAGCCTTGGGCGTACAGCAGCGGATCTTGTCACTTGCAGAAGCCTAGATCACAACCTATGCCACGGCAGACGTCGCCGTTCCCCGTTCTCCGCCAGAGGACATGATGCCCGACAAGTTCCGGCTCGGTCGCACTGCCCTGTTCTCTCTGATCGGAGCGGTCACGCTGCTCGCGACGGCAGGAGGAGCGTGGGCTCAGAATGCCGAAGAATTGCCGCTGACCGGACCGGCCTACGAGATTGCAAGACAAGCGTATGAAGCCTTTGAGCGCAAGGATTATGCAACGGCTATTGCGCGGTCTCAGGAGGCGATCCGCCAGCGCCCTGACGTCAATCGTCTGAAGCGCCTGCTCGTTGAAGCTCTGATCGCTTCGGGCGCCCTGGAAGAGGCTGACAAAACCGCCTCCGGCTATATCCAGGCGGGCGTTCAGGATAACGAGCTGGTTCAATTGCGTGACCGCGTGCGGAAGCAGATTGCCGAGCAATCCGCGCGCCGGACCAATACGCCTGAGACACCGGCTCATGCCGTTGATCGCGCTTCACCTGCCGAAAAGCCTGACATGGCCGATGCGCCAATTGTGCGCCCTGCGGACCAACCTCGCCAGGTCCAGCAAACTGCCGATCCGGCTTTCCAGGCGGCCGACAGCGCCTACAAAGCTTATGGGCGCAAGGATTATGCCACAGCCATTGCGCAGGCTCGTAAAGCCGTGGCGCTGAAGCCCGATAGCCGGGATTATCGGCTTCTTCTGATCAACGCGCTTTCGGCCGGCCAGCATCCGCAGGAGGCAGACAAGATTGCAACCGCCGCCCTGGCGGAATTTCGGGACGATGGAGAAATCCAGGCCCAACGCGGCTATATCCGGGTTGCCCTTCGCCGATACGCGGCTGCTGCCGACGATTTCGCCGCCGCCCTGTCAAGCCGCAGATCACCTGTTCGAGACAGGCGTGCTCTTCTGCTCGCGACGTCCGATGCGGCTTTAGCGGCAAAGCAACCGCAGCGCGCCCTCGATGCGCTGGCGTCGTTGAAAGGCGAGCGCAGCTACGCGGTTGCGGGCCGTCTGGGCTTTGCTCTTCTCGCCCTCAATCGGCGCGAGGAGGCTCTCCAGGCGTTTCGGGAGGCTGCCACCTACAAGGCGACTCGCCAGGAAAAGGCGACGGTGACGCGAGCGGAGATAGGACTTCTGGTCGATTTGGACCGCAAGGATGAGGCACGCCAACGCTTTGCTGAGACCCAGGAGACATTGGCGGCGCTTCCAAGTCTCGATGTTGCATATTTGGCCAACCGCATCGGTGATGATCAGAGCGCTGGTCTGAATTTCGAGCGCGCGCGAGCCGCGGGTCAGCTCAAGGGCTCAGGTTACTTGGATGCGGCCTATACGGCGAAGCGGCTGTCCATGAACGATCAGGCGATTGAGCTCTTCAAGGCAGGTATCGACGCGGCTGCGAATGGGCAGTTGGAGCTTGAGCCTCAGCGGCTTTTCGGTCTTCGCCGCGAGGTTGCCGAACTGGAGCGCAGTTGGGGCGCTTACGCCAGTCTATCGTACGGCGCCGTCGGCGTGGCGCCCGGTATCCCTAACGCGCCAACTCCCGCCGGCGGAAACGTCCTGCAGGCTGGAACGGAAATCTACTGGCGTCCGCCCGGTATCGGTTATCGCAACGGGGCGCTTGTCGAAGTCTTCGGGCGCGTCTTCGAGACACTGACCGATGAGACCCACGGCCCGACCGGCGCCTCGACGGCACAAGGCTATGTCGGTGCGCGCTGGAAGCCGTTCAGCACCATCAACCTCGTGCTGGAGGCAAGCCGACTGTTTCCCATCGGCAAAATTGCCCGCACCGACAGCCTTCTCCGCGTGGCCTATTCCGACGGTTACGGAACGGATCTGCGGGTCGATGTTCCCGATTGGTGGACATGGCAGGTTTATGGGGATCTCGGATATTACGTCGAGGAAAAGCAGACCGTCGGCACCTTCGAGGCGCGTGCCGGACACAGTTTCCGGCTCGATGGTATCAGCAACCGGCTCGTCCTGACCCCATTTCTGGCGATCGGCGGCGGCTACGACAGTTCTCTCGCGACGCCCGAAGCGCTGGGGGCTGGCGCTGGCCTCAATCTTCGCTATTGGTTTCGCGAAACGCGGTATGCTGCGCCCCAGTCTTCGATCGATGTCAACGTCCAATACCGTGCGAGGCTGGGAGGAGATGATCGTGCACAGGGTGTTTTCGCTGGAATTACCCTGTCATATTGATGAGGGGAGGGGTGGTTCGCTGCTCCAGACACGCGCCTCCCTTGAGACCGTGCTGAAATGGGGGAGCGGGTAAGATGCGATCCCGCTCATGGCTCCTGCCGACCCTGATCGTTGCTTCCGCACTGTCTGTGATCGCTCTTTATCTCGCACTGTTTGGCACGCCGCGCATTCGTCGCGGGGATCTGGTGAAGGGCATCGTCTGGCAGGTGGACAATGCCACCGTCGGCATTCAGGGCCGTTGGGAGACAATCGGAGCGCGCCAGCTTCTCGTGCAATGGACGATTGTCGACAACGTCGCTTTCGTCCCCGATACCGGTCTGCCATCCGCGACTCGGTTGCCGGATTGGATGCGGATCTCGAAGGAGCCTTGGGCGAAGGAGGTCATCCTCGGCATGGCGGGCCGATTCAGCGAGGCCGAAGCACGTTCCCGGATGGTAGATTTGGCCGCTCTGTCACAGCGTCTTGCTCAACAGCCCACTCCTTTGAATGTCGTCGGGTGGTACTTTCCCGTGGAGGTTGATCCGACCTGGGCTGATGCCTCCCGCATGGCACTGCTCCTGATGCAGCTTCCCCGGCCGCTTTGGATCAGCGTTTACGATAGCGCCAATGTCGGCGCGGATGTGCTGGCGAACTGGCTCGCCTCATGGCTGCCGCCGGATGTCGGCGTGTTTTTTCAAGATGGCGTCGGCGTTCATGCCCGTGACGCATCTGTCGCTCGTCACTACGCTGATCGCCTCGCAAACAGACTGGGAGCGTCTCGCGTCCGCATCATCGCCGAGGCGTTCCGTCCCGATCCGAAAGGAGGGTTCCGCTCTGCCGCCGCGACGGAACTTGCATCACAGATCGCCGCCTATGACGGCTACGACCTCTATCTTTTCGACGGCCCGCATTACGTCTCCGACGCGCTCGTCACGCAGTTGAGCGAGTTGCGGTGACGCCCTCACGGGGCGCGCGTCCGTTCTCCATGGTAAATCCTCAGCAGACCATCGTGAGGCACCAGGCGCAAATTCGGCCCCGTGCGGGCAAGCCCGGTCCGCGCGTCGGAATTGGCATGAAGGGTGTTTCCGGAGTGTCTAGATTCTGGATGAAACACATCCTGCCGATCAAAGCGCCTCTTTCTTGACCAGGTGCAGATAAGCGGGATCGAACTCGCCAGCTTTCTGCAGTCCTTCCCAATTCAGCACCTTCAGAGCTCCCCCACGCAAGCTGATCAGGCCTATACTTCGAAGATCCTGAAGCACCCGGTTGGTGTGCACTGTCGAAAGCCCGAGAGCATCGCCCAGCTCGGCCTGAGTGAGCGGCAGATGGAAGGCATAGTCTTCCACCAGTTCGACGGCTCTTAATCGCACCAGCAGCTCGCAGAGAAGATGCGCAATTCGGCCATAGGCCGAGCGCCGCCCCATGCCGATCAACCACTGCCGGAACACGGCCGCATCGATGAGGGTATCGCGCCAGAACAGGTCGCCGAGACGGGGGTGGCTGTGGATCAGGGTGCGCAGGTCGTCGTGCTGGATGAAAGCAAGCTTGGAGGGGGACAGCGTGCCCAAGCTGTGATCCATCAGGTGCAGGTGCAGACTCTGAAGATCAGGAATGTCGCCGCTGATGTGAAACGAATGAATCTGCCGTCTGCCCTCATCCGTGACGCTGTAGCGGCAGGCAAAACCCTCGACAATCAGACAGCACTCGGAAGGAGTGTCCCCTTCGGAGACGATGTCCTGATTGGCCGGGAGAGTCTTCATCCGCAGCGGCAGGCGCAGCAAGGCCGCCTTTTCCTGGGACGCGAGCGGGGCAATGCTCTCCAGCTTGCGAATCAGCGCGACGGTATGCGGATGAATGGCGTCCATGACAGCCTCCCCCAATCTGACTTGGCGGGAGCAAATGTCTCTCGGCTGCTAGCGCCTCAGGATCGGATGCCAACGATATTGCAACCGTGACATGCAAATACGCCTGGAGGAAGGCAGGAACACAGGACCCCTATCCTAGTTGAAAGCTCATGCCCCGCTACTACTTCAACGTCAGAGAGGGAGCGCGCTTTGTTCCCGACGAAGAAGGCCTGGAGCTCGACGGCCTCGATGCGGCCGAATACGAGGCTGCCTGTGCGGCGGCCGAGATCGGACGAGACCGGCTGCCGAGGGGCGATACTCGTGAGGTTACGGTTGAGGTGAAGAACGAGTATCGGCAACGGGTGCTGACCATCACCGTCTCGATGGCGATTGACCGGGTGGATCCGGCGCCGGACCCCCCGCGCACTTAAGCCGGGCGGCACGATTTATCGAGCCGGTATGCTCGCGTCACGTTCGTCCGCGAATCGTCTCGTGTTTGACCTGAGCTTGTGGGGGAGAGTTCGGCGCAAACCCTTGCATCATAAGGGCTTGGGAATGGTGCTGCCAGAGAGGATTGAACTCTCGACCTCTCCCTTACCAAGGGAGTGCTCTACCACTGAGCTACGGCAGCATGCGTTGGGCGCGCCGGGTTACTGCCACAGGGGAGCGCTCGGCGCAAGTTTGAAGTTCAAATTTATTCCGCTGCGGCGATTTGGGAGGCGAGGGGCAGGCTCAAAGCGGTCCAGACTTCCACCAGGGCGCGGGCAAGCGCATCGATGTGCACGTCCGTATGGAACGGGCCGGGCGTGATCCGCAGGCGTTCGGTGCCCCGCGGGACCGTCGGATAGTTGATCG
>NZ_JAJDOP010000011.1 GCF_020595095.1 Microvirga rosea
CGGCGAGCGGCAGCAGATGGGCGGTCAGCCCTCTGGCCCGCAGGATGGCCGCGGCCATGATCAAGCCGAGCCACGGCAGGCGGGTGTAGAGGTTGAGATCCAGCCAAGCAGTCCACGCCATGGCTGCAGCGGCCAAGGCCGGTGAGCACTTTGCATTTAACTTTGAGGTTCGTCGCGTTGGGTGTCGAAAAGCGACCTTCTTTGCCCTTCAAGGCGAGATGCCGATCAGGTTTGCTCGCTGCTCTGTGATCCCTGCCTGTGAACGCGGTGCCGGATCCGGCACGCGATCCGATCGACCGTGGCGAGCAAGGGGGCTTGCTGGTGAGAGGTCCGGAGCAAGGCGACCGTGGCGAGCTCTGTCAGGTCCCGTTCCATCGCCATCGCAGCCAGCCGCACGCCCCTGGAAACGCTGTCTCACTTCGAGCGATAAAAGATTGCCATTGATGGTGTTGAGTTCCTCATCTCGCTTTGAGGGACAAGGCGACAATAGAGACGCAATGTTGACCGATTACGCCATTGACGACTCCCCTCTTGGGGTAGTGTGCCGCTCCGAGGCGTGGACAGGACGGGTTGGTGCGTGAAGATTATGAACGCAGTTGGCGGCATCCTGGCTCGCCTTCGCCAACGCGCCTGGCTCGACGAGGGTGGCTCATCTTGACAGGCGACTCCGCGTAGCTCCGAGCCATTCAAGAACCGTGTCGGCTAGAATGTCGGGATTGTGGAGCCCCGTGTCCAGGAAGCGGGTGCGGTCTGGCATGGCTTCCCGTGCTGCCAAGCAACGATCGACCTGGGCCAAGCGCCAGTCTCGGATTTGCTCGTTCCGCGTGTGATCGGGGGACATGGTTTGGCGTTCAATGCGCTGCCGCAGAGTCCTTTCATCGACTGTGAGGAAGACATGAAGGACATCCTCTCCTCGTTGCCTGAGACCACCAAGCAACTCGTCGAGATAATCGGGCCGGACGAGCGTCATGGGCACGATGATGTCCTGGCGATAATGCTTCCGTATCTCAGCCAGCGCCGCGGCGGTCATGCCTCGCCATAACGGCAAGTCTTGATAATCCCCGCTCGGCGCCGGAGGGACGATCGTCTTGACGATGAAACCGATTTCCTCAGGATCGAACAATAGCAGGTCCGGTTTCCGCTCGCGGAGCTTCTGCGCAAGCGCGGTTTTTCCTGCGCCAAACGGGCCATTCAGCCAGATGATCATTCAAGGCCCCTTAGCAGGTGTGCTGATCCGCCGGGCGAACCGCTGCTCAAGATAGCTGACGCCGAATGAGACGATGTCCTGCGCGTCAAGCAAGTAGCAATGTGCGTTGGCCACTTGGCCCTCTCGATGTCTTCCCAATGCGACGTAAGCTCTTGCGATCGTCTCGACCGCATCCATCGCGCCATCGATGGCGAAGCAGTCGAGGATGCCGTTCGAGTCGAAGTCCTCCGCCCGCTCCCAAGCCGTCTCACCGTTCGGACCGAGGATCGGCATTTCGTAGGTCACCCGCCGTTTTCCGGGAATGTCCGCGATGGCTTCAGCGTAATGAAGGACTGTGACGGCGTCGAGCGGGGCACCGAGCAGGAGGACTTTCCCGTTCCGTGTAACGAACCGCTCAAGGGGCGATCCAGGCCCGAATGCTTGGCCGAGCCTGTGCGGCTCGATGAGCTCGTGGGCGAGCGGACCGAGAGCAACCATAGATGCGTCGGGATGGGCGCTTCTCAGCGCTCCCGGCGTGTCAGCAAGGAACTGGTTGAGCAGACCGAAACCACAATAGACGTTCGCAGTATCAGGCCTGAACGGCGGCCAATTGCGACGCGTCTCTGCATCGAGCTGTGCCCCATTAAGGGTCTCGCCATAGGGGGAGCGATCCCAAGAGGCGTAGCCTATCAGGGTGCCGTCTGGGGCCACTGCGTCGCGAAGCGCGCCGACGATAGCCCGCGCTCCACCAATTACTGGACCGATTTTCTTCAGCGATGCATGCACCATCAGCACGTCACCGCCCTGGACGCCAAGGCTGCGAAGCCCGACCGCCATCGTCGTCCTATTCTCCATGGGAGCCCCTAGAACTTCGCCCGCGATATCATAGGACGACTACGAGCCGCACACCATATCCCACTTGCTGTGTGGGGCAGCGGGCGGAAGAAACTGATGCTGATCAAGGCTATTCAGGCCCGCGTGACGAGCTGTTCTTGGCAGGAGCGGTGGGCTGGCGCAGCGATGCCGTGGTGACGGAGTGCTTTACATTGTTGGCCGTGCGGGCCATGCAGCGGATTGCCATCCACGTTTCGTTCACCCCTGGTGCCAGTCGTCCCATGACCGGCAGCCATCTTGCGATGGTCGACGCTCATGAAGACTGGTCAGGTTCGAGGAGCAGCGCCGCGTAATATTATGTCCCGAGTCTCAGCGCGATAGCGTCCCTACACGATCGAGTGTGGTCGCAAATCCCTGCAAGGAGATCGAGAACGGAGCGGCTGCGCCGCTATCGGCCGTCGCCTTGAGCTTGAGCGCCGTTCCGGTGCGAAGGGCAGCCAGAGTCGATGCGTCGAAGGATACAGGAACAAGGCACCCGATGGGCAAGCAGGTGCGGAAGCGCATTGGTGGGATCACGGGTTTCTCGTCTATTTGGTAGCTAACACCGGAATCGAGAGCCAGCCCAAACGGAAGAACGAGCATACCCGAGACGGCATTGCCGCTCGGAGCGCTGAGTTCGATCGCAAGGACGCGCTGTCCATTCTGCTGCGCCTGAGCCTGCGACAGTACGCAGCGCTTCGCTGTGCCCTCATGCGTACAGGCAACGCGCCAGTCCTTGTAGGTCTCGCTGAGCGAGGAAGCCCCTCCCGGTAGGCTTGATGCGTTGGCGCTAGCAGCAATCTGAGACTGAGAGACCTCGAAGCGATGCGGCACCGGACCAGTTTGGCCATCGATAACTGAGGCGGCTAGGCTAGGAGTTGAAATTGCACCCTCCGTGGCCAGCCATATAAATACACCGCTGGCAACAGCACAGGCACTGAGGCAGAAATAGCCAATCAAACGGCGCTTGCGGCTCATCATGCGAACGCTTTCCATTCGTGGTTGGCTGGCCGCCGTTTCGGCGGCTGCTTTTCGGTTCGCCATGTCGAGACGCAGCGCATTCAATTGGGCATCACTGCTATTGCAACTCATGGTCAGTAAGCAAACCCCGACGATATAAAGCTAACTCATCGTCCTGATTGCATCGGCCCTTTTCCGCCGTGTCTTTACCCATCAGGCACAGAACCGTCGTAGCAGGCTTGAGTGGAGGCGGTACCAAGGACGTCTCTGCCAGAGGCAGCAAGCTCCAGCGTTAGCTCAAGTCAGAATTTGACGTTGAAATCGGCCTTTACGGATTGATCAGCCATGCCTGAGCCAAACTGTCCACCATAGGTGATGCCGAGCGTTGCGGCCGGCGTGATTGCAAAGTCGAGCCCGGCTTCGATTACTGCGGCGTCTCGTGCCACTGGCACACCCGCGATGGAGAAGCCGTTACCGCCGCCGGCAAAGCGCATCGTCGCGAGCGGTTCCGAGTCTCCGAAGGCGTGCCGCCAGCCGATCATTCCTTTCGCCGTTAAGGGCGCGCCATTGACCTCGAAGCCGGCTGAGGCACGCAGGCCAAGCGTTGTGAAGGTCGCATCTGTTGTCGCACTTCGGCTCGTCAGGGCCGCTGCATCTCTCTGCTCAGCAAAGCCGTCCGTATGGACGCTGACATAGGCTAGGTTGGCGAAGGGCTCGAACCGGGCACTGCCAGCGCTTAGGCCGTAGGCCAGCTCGCCGAAGATCTGCGCCGTGCCGGCATCGTAGTCTCCCTTCAGGCTATCGCTGAAACCGGGGAAAGAGATATTCCGGGATGTTGAGACGTCATGCCACGTATAGGCTGCGCCGGATCGTAGGGCGAGCTTGTTCCACTGTGAGCCACCATACAAGCCGACATGGTAGCTATCGCTTGAGCCTGACGAGCCGCGGTTCTTCACGTCAAAGTTGGTGCTGCTATAGCCTGCGACCGCACCAAGACGCCATGTCTCGAATACTCCGGCGTCCGCGCCGATAAGAAAGCCGCCGGTTGAACGATTGAGACGTCCAGCGTTGCCATTGCCCTCAGTATGACCCCAGGAGCCGAACCCCTGGCCCCAGATGGCGAAGCGGCCGGTGTTGCCCGAAGTCGTCACCGGCTTACCGTCGACATAGGTCATGACGGCGCCGGAAGCTCCAACGCCATCGAAAGCCGCACGGATGCGATCGGTGACGGCATTACGGACAAACCGGCTGTCCTCGACCATTGCCGTTCGCACCGAAGCATGAATCTCGCCCGATAGCTGGTCGAACGCGCGACGCGCCTGTGTTGCCGAGAGATTCAGCACCGCATTGTAGACTGGATTGCCAAAGCCGAGACCCTCGACACCGCCGCCGGTAGCGATCTGGTTTCGCGTTACGCCGACGTTCTCAAAGCTGGTGACGTTACGGGTCATCGTCAAAAAGACGCTATTGGCGTCATAGCTAAGCGAAGGATCAAGGAACGCGAGGTTCGACGTGACGCCATCAAAGGTGCCGGAGCGACCGTTCTCAGCGGTGAGAATCGTATAGGTCGTGGCCGGGGCATAGTTGCCCATCCCCGCCAGGACCTCGACCGACCCACCATTGATGGTGGCCGTACCCGAAGCGAGGATCCTGTCACCCTGTCCCGCTGCGTCGACCTCGACTTCATAGATCGAACCGGGGTTGAAGAGGACGTTGCCGGCGACATTGAGCGTGCCGATCGAATTGCCTGGTGCAATCGTGCCTGAGACGATCGTGCTTCCCACGGTTCCTGTGCCTTGCAGGCGGCCGGTGGCCCCAAGATCCACCGTACCGCCCAGCTTGCTGTGAACCGCAAGCGTGCCGCTCTCAATCCTCGTCGCGCCTATGAAGCCGCTACTGTCGCCCAATAATGAGAGCGTACCCGCGCCAGACTTGATGAAGCGACCCGAACCGGCGAGCGCACCTGCGAAGCTGGTGTCCTCTGCCTGATTGAGGGTCAGCGTCGCTGTACCGTGTGTCACGGTACCGCCCATGCCGGACAACGACGTCATCGTGAGGTCGAAGCTGTTCAGATCCAAAGCCCCGCCATTCACGGTATACGCAGTGTTTGCGACGAAGGCGCCAGCCCCTCCAGCCCTCAGGGATCCGCCATCGACAATCGTACCACCCGCATAGCTGTTGAGGTTCGTAAGGGTCACATCTCCGTCGATGATACGCACTGTGCCCGAGCCGGATATTGCTCCGTCGAAGGTCGTCACGTCAGACCGATTGAAGGCCAGCACTCCGTTGTTGACGACGTCACCGGTGATGGTTCCCTGAGTGCCGCCGTCTCCGATCTGGAGAGTGCCTTCGCGTATCTCTGTCCCGCCCCAGTATGTGCTGTCGCCGGCGAGGATCAAAGTACCCAGGTCGGTTTTGATCAGGCGCCCGGCGCCGTCTAGTTTATTGGTGATTGTAGCGGTGTAGTCCTTACTTGCCGTGGTTCCGTCGCCGACACGAATGATCGCATCACCAGCGACGAGCTCGAGCATGTCGCCAGTAAGGGTGTAGCCGCTCGTTGCGAATTGCATCCCTGTTGCCTGCACCTGCCCGGTGCCGGTATACACAGTAACCCTGCCGGCCTTGCCGCCGAACACTGCGAAACCGGGACGGGGAGCCATGGGGCCGTTCTCGATGCCATTTGCATCGGTGAAGGCTGGGCCACCGGTTCGCCAGCGACCGTCGCCGCCATCGACCTTGCCGTTGTCCCAGTTCGTTGGGCTATCGCCGTCCCAGAACAATACAGGCCCTCGATCGCCGGCCACGGCGACCAGATTGACCTGACCGGCCATGGCAGTCTGGACGCTCAGGTTCGCGCTACTATAGCCGGTCGGTGCAGCGCCGATTGCCAGTCCATGATTGGCAAGGACTCCACCATAATTGAACAGGCGATAGATTCCAGGACCGAATCCTCCGGCATCATCCACATCGAGCACACCATCGAGTGTCAGGTCGCCTTGAACATTGAAGAGCGCTTGGCTCGAAACCGTCCCGAGGCGTACGAGGACCCTCGTCTCATCGCTCAACGCGAGTGTCGTCATGGTGAGCTGCTGGCTATCGGAACCATAAAGCGTACCGCCATTCATGGTAACAGCACCAATGCGCCCGGTACCGCCTAACACGCCATTGGATACAGTGGCGCGCATGTTTCTGTAGTCTCCGTCGACAAAAGCACTGCCGTTATCGACGTACAGCGAACCACCATAGGCGGCGCTGTTGCCTTCGAATGTCAGAGAGCTCGTTCCCTTCTTGGTGATCGATGAATTCGCTGAGCCTGTCAGCGATCCGTTGAAAGTCGCAGCAACATTTCGACTGCCGGTTTCCAGATTGTAGTCACCTAAATCAAGCACCCCGTTGCCAGAGATATTTCCAATGCGCTGATCGGCGAGCAGCCTGAGCGTGCCGCCTTTGGCGCCACCGGACAGGACTGTATAGTGCGAGCGATCTGAGAACGCGTAGTCAACACCGCCGGTCAAGGTCCCCTCTTCAACCATCGTAGTCCCTGAATAGGTGCTAGCTCCTTTCAGAACGAGTTCGCCGGCGCCCCGCTTGCTCAATCCGGAGCCGGCCTTATCCTCGCCGATGCTGCCGGACTGGACGGCCGAGCCGGCATCCACCGACAGGACGGATCCAGCCACCACAAGGTCGTTGGCGATGGTCACTCCATTCGCGTAACCAAGAAGACCGTTATTGGTCCGGAAGACTCCAGTTCCGAAGGCGTGGTCGTTCTCAGCCAGCACTTGGCCAGAAAGGATCAGCGTGCCCCCGGTGTACGTATTCTCTCCCGCAATGCGAAGGACATTTCCACTGCTGGTAAGGAGAAGCCTTCCATTACCGCTGATTACTCCTGTGAACCTCGTTTCATATGCTGACCCAATCCCCCCCTCGCCATTGATGATCAGGTCGTTAGCTAGCGTGCCGACGCCACCCATAGTCCATAGCCTGGCGCTATTGGTAATCTCGACCGCTCCGGTTCCCAGAGCCGTTGCCGTACCCAATGTGAGCGCCCCATCCGTGATCGTGGTCCCTCCCGAATAGGTGTTTGCACCATACAGATATAGCGAGCCCGTCCCGGTCTTGGTCACATGGTAATCGCCGCTGATAATACCGTCCTGTCGGGCAGTCCCGGCAGCGATACTCAACTCAGTGTCACTCGTCATGGCGACCGGTGTCGTTGCGACCTGACCGTCGGTATAGGTGATCGTTCCCGCCCGGGCGGGCGCGGCCAGTGCAAGCACGGCAAGGGAGGCGCTAGCGAGGAGTGAATGTATCTGCCGAAGACGCGAGACGTTCGTAGTCCTCAATAGATTGAAAGCTCCACCCTGCAATTCCATGCTCCTTGACTATGCCGAACGCCGACAAAGCTTCGCCAGCGTCGGACGCGGGGCGTCCGGCGAATAAACTCATTGTTTTGTGTTGCGCCCCGCTCCTGTCACGAGTGCGAGTGCAAATTCCCGAATCCAGCCGCAAAAGGCCCTCTTGAGGCCACTAAGACAGCTTCGCTCGTGATTTTTGTGAGCTATAGCGATGCCGTTCGTCAGCCCGAAGGGCCAATTAGTTTCAATTTGTGTGCTAATTTCTGAGCTAGAGTGCCCCAGGCTGTCGCGAGCAAGAGGCGGGTCAAGAGACTGACAGATCTCGACAGCAGCTACGTCCGATCAGTAGCTCTCTGATTAGTTGGGAAAAAGACTTGAGCGGCCGACAAAGTGCTTCAGTTCGTTGCGATAATCGGCATATAGCCTATAAGCTACGTTGTTTCGCCACGATTGGACTCAGCCTTATGAAGAACGACGAGGGAGAAAATACTCCACAACGAGCACTCAACGACGTGCTTTTGATTGAAGATCGCGCTCAAGTCGATCTGGACAAGGCGCAGCGTGCGCTGCTCGCCTCAGATGTATCTTGGCTTGAATACCGAGCGGAGTTCCGCCGTCAAATGATCAAGGATGGCTTCCTCAACCACCCTTGGCGCAGCATATTCGAAGCCGACATGATCTTCACTTTGATTGGTCATAAATGGCTGGAAGGCGAAGTACTGACGGTGAAGCAGGTCGCGACTTATTTCGAAGCGTTCACCAGTGAAGTCACCATTACACGGCACATCGATGACATGGTGGCCTCAGGCACGCTCGTCCGTAAGCCAGATTCCAAGGATCGTCGCCGGTTGCTTCTGATGCCGACCCAGCGACTTTTCGAGATCGGGCGCATTTTTCTTGAGGCACGCAAGGAAATCGCCCGTAAGCATGGTTTTGTCTTCGATCCGTTACGAGGCACCGCAGAACAATAGCCCTCAAATTGCAATCGATTCGATTTGATCTTCAAAACTGGCGCCAATAGGCATGACTTTTACTTAACAGCTAGGAAACGGTCATGCTGAAACGCCTCATCGTATGTTCATCCATCCTTACCATGGTCATTCCGATATCCGCGACGATGGCCGACAATGTCGACATGTCCGCTGAGCAAAGAGCAGCAAATATCAAGGCTTACAATGAACGCAAAGCGAAGGGGCTGGTAGATACGCCGCGTGGTGGCCGAGGTGCTCAGAAGCAACAAAAGCCGCAAGGACAGAATGTGCAGCAAGCACAGCGCGACGGACAGCGATGCGACGAAGCGGCGAGGAATGCCCAAGCAACGGCGACGGGTGCGGCGGTGCTTTCAAGCGTTATCGGTCTCCTGCCATTTGGCGGATCCGCGTCTGGCGCCGCAAATATCGCTGCCAATGTCGGTGTATCGGCCGCAGGTGAAATCGCACGCCAGCAATCTGCGACAAAAATGCAGGAAGAGTGCATGTGAGTCCAGCGTTATCTCGCTGGAATCCTGGCTATCTAAGCCTGCCACGGGTTCATTTTGTAGTCTGGTCGACCATCACGACTGGCTGGACGCCAATCCCTTCAATGGTACGACAATGTCGAAACACTGCCATTCTGCGCTCATCCAAGCCGACATCCCGGCGCCGCGATTCAGCGCCATACTTGGCCACTATTTCCCTGGTCGCCTCATCAGTCCGGAGGAATCGACCATTATGGGTTGAGAACAAGAACTGCTCCTAAAAACACGCTGAGCCAGAATCTTCCCCTCCCCTCCTGACGAGCCAAGACCGGCCAGTTCGCTCGGACGGTCCCGGCAACGCTATCCAAAACGTTGCGCGTGGTTAGTCCGGGCGACAGCCGTACCGAGCAGGCTCATGCCGCATCTTTGCTCAAAGCCGCGAGAACGACCGGCAAAAAGTTCGGAATGAATGACGCCACATCGAAAGCTTCTAAGTCTGGAATAACGTCAGGCACTACTCGGAATTCCAGACGACGTCCGTAACTGATCTCTTGAGAAGACGCCTACTTTGCAGCCTTACGAAACCTCGCGGGGTCTGGGATTCCGAACTCTCCCCCCTTCGCGTCAAAGGCCTCATCGTAGCTTGCTCCAAACTCCGTCTGGGAACCGGCGAAGTACGCTTTACCTGTTCTCGCGAAGAGCGGGTTGCTGGGCGCCACCTTGACGAGCAGCACCTTCACCGCCCGCACTTGAGCAAGCAAACCGACTGCATGCATGACTTCAACCGCAAGCTTGGTTTTGAGATCAGCGATGATGCTTGACAAGCGATCAACTTCTGAATTGGCCCTGCGAATCTCCGCGTGAGCTTGCCGAATTTTTGCTTCTGCAGCATCTGTCATAATGATGAGAGCCTGAGTGGCTCCAAGTGTGTTCCCTAGCCTTTCGAAGGGAACTGTCGCAAAGCCAGCAGTAACTCGGTCCGGTTTATGCCTTCGGCGCGCTCCGGAGGCGTACAATATTCAAGGGCCGTCACTTCGATCGCTCGGTGATCCTGCTCTGTGTCCGGTGGTATCTCGCTTATGGCTTGAGCACTCGAAATCTCGAAGAGATGATGGCTGAGTGCGGGATCTCTGTCGATCACGCGACCATTCCCAGATGGGTCATCCGGTACACAGCACAGCTCCTCGAGCGGTTCGATCGGCGCAAGGGTTCCGTCGGCCGCAAATGGCATGTCGATGAGACGTATATCAAAGTCTGCAGGCGTTGGATGTATCTCTACCGGGCCATCGACAGCACCGGCGGCACAGTCGAGTTCTGGTTCAGTGAGCGGCGCAACCTCACAGCGGCCAAGCAGTTTCTGTGCAAGGCACTCAAGCGGCACGGCCGACACGATAGGATCGTGATTGACAGCAGCCGGACCAACCGAGAAGCGATTCTACTATGTGATATTGCGGACCGACTTCAGGATTGGTCGAGACGCGAGCTGAAGCCAATCCGGATGTGGAAAAGCGCTTATCTCAATCACCGGATCGAGCAGGATCATCGCGCAATTCGGCGGCGGATCCGACCGCTGCTCGGGTTCAAGGCAATCACCACCGCCCATGTGATCGTTGGCGGGATCGAGATGATCCACATGATGCGCAAACAACAGGCGAAGTATGCCTGCAATCAGCAGCTATCGCTTGCGGAGCAGTTCGAGCTACTCGCAGACTGAATGCGCTACAGAGTAATTGTCATATTATTGCCCTCTCTCCAGGTTTGCGACACGACCGCTTGGATGTTGTGCATCCCCGTCAGTCGGCTTTTCCAGAGGTGTCTCCCAAGCCCCGATCCTGCTGCCAGACTGGGTCCGGTGTGGACCAGAGGCGCTCATCGCGCATGCCTTGCGCCAATGCCTTCGCCTGGATGGCCAGAAAGCGTTCGCCTTTCTCCGGTGTCGCAGGACGTGGGTCGCCCCAAGTGCCAGTCACAGGAGCCCGCTCCGAGAACGAATAGAAGCGGGAGAAGCCATGAGGTGCTTCAACACGCTTTGGAGCCTGCTGCACGGCCTCGTCAAATTTGTCCGTACGCACGATGTCGCCGGCAATCGCCATCATCACTGAGGTTTCGCCCTCACAGGCATGCCGCGGTGTCTCGGATTCGGCGACTGCCGCGATCTCGTCGGGCGCGAGCATCCATGGTGTGGTCGCGACAATCGGCATGGCATACGTCACTGCCAACTCCCGTACGGCAACCGCCAATGGGTCAATGTTGCCACCGTGGCCGTTGACGATGAGAAGACGCTTGAACCCGAGGGCCTTCAACGAGCGCACGATGCTACGGAGGATGCCGTGGTATGCGTCGTAGTCGAGACTGATCGTGCCGCCGAACGGAAGGTGGTGCTCGCTCATGCCGAGCCAGAGGCCTGGCAGAACGGCCACCGGGATCTCGTCAGCCACCAGCTGTGCCGCACGGATCGCGGCTGCGCTGGCGCTGGCCGTATCAGTGATTACGGGCAGATGAGGCCCATGCTGCTCAAGAGAGCCTACCGGAAGCACTGCCAATGTGTTTGCACGTGCCGCCAGGGCCCTCAGCTCTGGTGCGGTCATCCGGGCCCATTCTACCTCAATCGTCATAGCGTTCCTGCCGTTGTTCTTGATGGTGTCCCGGGCCTAAGCGGCCCAGCGGATTTACGCGAGCTGCCGGCATCCCGGGACTATTTCGAGACATCGCCGGCTCGTGGGAGTTTCGAGCCGCGTCGCGCATGCCCTATCGCTTGAGGGACACTCCATAGAAAGGCTGTCCGCCGAAGAAGTGCATCTTGTAGCCGGAGACCTCTTTGCGAACAGGCGTGAAAGCCTGAGCGTTGGCGAAGAGAAGTGAGGCCGCATCGTCATGGAAGATCTTCTGAACTTCCAGGTAGAGCTTGGTGCGCTCCTCTTGGTTGCTGACGGAGTTCGCCCGAGCCAGTTTGTCCGAGAACTCCTTGTTGCACCAGCGGGCTCGATTGCCTCCAGTGTTGACTGCATCACAGCTCCAGCTCAACGACAGGATTTGGCTCGGATCCGGATAATCCCACGTGCTGCCACTCATGGCGACGTTGTGCTCACCCTGGCGAGTCCGCTTTAGGTACTCGCCCCACTCATACGTCATAATCTCTGCCTGAACACCAACCTTCGCCCAGTCTGCCTGGATCAACTCAGCAGCTCGGCGTCCATTTGGCATATATGCCCTGACCACTGGGATGGCCCACAAGGTTGTCTTGAAACCATTGGGGAATCCAGCCTCGGCGAGAAGCTTCTTGGCCTTCTCAGGATTATACTCGCGTAGTTTGAGTTCGCCACTGTGGCCCCAAAGGGTCGGGGGAATGAGGGCGGCAGTTGGAGTGCCGGTGCCCTGGTACACGGTCTCGACGAGTGCAGGCAGGTTGACCGCATGGATCAGGGCCTCACGCACACGGCGATCGTCAAATGGCTTTTTCTGGTTGTTGAAGGCCAAGTAGCTCATGTCCGCAATCGTACCCGACTGCACATTCAGGTTGGGATCAGCCTTCATTGCAGCGAGATCGCCGGGATTCGGATAGCGTGTGATGTGGCATTCGCCTGCCTTCACCTTTGCGTAGCGAATACTGGGATCAGGCGTAATAACAAAGACGAGATCGCTCACCTGAGCAGTCCGATCAGACAGACCCGCGGCCTCGCCCCAGTATTGTGGGAAGCGCTTGAAGCGTACGGTGGCATCCTTCTGATAGGCAACGAAGCTGAACGGACCCGTTCCAATTGGAACCTGGTTGACCTGATCTGGGGTACCGGCCTTTTGCATAGCATCTGCGTATTCAGCCGAAAGAATGGACATTGGCTCGACGGAAAGCGCACCAAGTAGTGCAGCCTGAGGCTCCTTGAGCACGAACCGTATGGTGTGGTCATCAACCTTTTCGACGGAGTTTAAAAAAGGGGCGACCAGACCTTCATAATACTCGTAGCTCCCCCTTCCTACACCGTGGAAGGGATGGTTCTTGTCGATCATCCGCTGGAACGTGAAGACTACATCATCGGCATTGAACGGGCGAGTTGGTGTAAACGCCCGGTTCGAGTGCCAAACCACACCCGCCCGAAGTTTGAAGGTATACGTGAGGCCATCATCCGAGACGGTCCACGACGCGGCAAGGCCCGGGATGATCTTGGAACCTCCACGCTCGACGCCCACGAGCCTGTCATAGATTTGGGCCGCGACATCGAATGACGTGTTGGCGGTGGAGAACTGCGGATTGAGGAAATCCGGGCTAGCTTCAGTACAGACCACTAGGGTCTCAGCGGAGGCGACGCTCATCATGGCAAGGAGTGCGAAGCTGGCAGCTGACGTGCGACAGAGCATTGTGTTCTCCTGAGTGACAGATCAGGAGTGCGATATTACCTAACCCGAGTTAGACAGCAAGTTTGCTGAAGACCCTGCAAGGGAATCAGTCTGCCGTCGCCAAAAGGTATACCCGGCATATGAAAAGGAATTATGGGAGACTTCTGGCCGGACCCGTCGCAAACATTTTGTTTCAGAGTTTCAGCTACTGAGACCTCGGTCACAGTAGTGGAGCGTGGTGTTCGAGGGCAGGCATTTTGATCGAACTGTGATTCTGCTCTGCGTCCGGTGGTATCTCGCCTACAATCTCAGTTTGCGTAATCTGGAGGCGATGATGGCAGAACGTCGTGTCTGCGTCGATCACGCCACGATCCAAAGGTGGGTCATCCGGTAAATGCCCGAATTTCCGGAGCGGTTCAATCAGCTCAAACGAGCAGTTTCCAGCAAATGGCATGTTGATGAAACCTATATCAAGGTCCGTGGGCAGTGGCGGTGTCTCTACCGCGCCATCGACAGCAACGGTGATACGGTGGAATTCTGCTTCAGCGATCGGCGCAATCTTACGGCTTCCAAACGGTTGCCGCACAGGGCCGTCAAACGGCACGGCCGTCCTGAACGGATCGTCATCGATGGTGGTCAGACTGACAAGGAGGCAACCCTGTCTTGCGATACTGCCGATCGGATCCAGGATAGAATACGACGTGATCTGAAACCCATTCGCATCCGCCAAAGCGCCTACCTCAACAATCGGATTGAGTACGATCAGCGTGCTATCAAGAGGTGCATTCGTCCGATGCTTGGGTTCAAGTCTACGAAGAATGTTCCTGTGATCCTGGGCGGGATTGTGATGGTTCACATGATGAGTAAACAGCAAGGGAAGTATATCGATAATCCGCAGCCATCGCTTGCCGAGCGGATCGAGCTGCTTGCCGCCCAAGTGCGACTGGCCCTTTCGCGTCCCCTCTCCGAATTTGCGACACAACCCATTCCAACACTGGTACCTGGGTATGGCGAACGACAACGACAGGAGCCACAGACAGGCCGCAGGTTACATGCACCGGCATCTTCACGCCGGTTACCAACGCCATTGAGGTTCTTGATACCGAACTGCGCCGGGCCGTGCGGGCGCGGGGCCACTGTCCCACCGACGAGAGCGCGTTCAAGCTGTTACTCCTGGTCTTGAGGCAGACGCAGAAAGAGCGGAAGATGCCGCCGCAGAAACGGGGGCATCGCGAAAGCGCAAGATTTCGTGTTTGATGTGGTCTTCAGGGGGCACCCTTGATAGCGTCCGCGAACTTGCGCATCAGGCGCACCAGTTCATCGATGTCATGCCGATCCCACGTCTCGAAGATGGCACGACCCATCTTGTCGCGTGCTGCGTCAATGAGATCCGTCATCGCTTTCCCCGTCTGAGTCACGACAGCTTCGCGCACCCGCCGGTCCGCAGCACTTCCCCGGCGTTCAACGAGGCCGAGGCTCTCAAGCTTCGCGACTTGGCGGCTGACAGTGGTGTAGTCGCGCCCGACGCCATCGGCTAATTCCACGACGCCGATCGGGCCTCGCCGCTCGATTCCGATGAGCAACGGAAAGAGCGCTCGGTCGAGCCGGATGCCTGCCGCCTGGATCAGAGCCTCGTCGCGATCCGGGCGGTTCATGACGCTGACGATATCGATCAATGCCCCATGCAAAGTCCTGATCTGCGCCGAGATATGTGTATTTTGCACTTTATTTGTTGACGGCATGCCATCCTCCATTTATGTGCATGATACACATATGGAGATAAAAATGACAGAGTATCGTACAGCCGACGTGCTGATTTGCGGGGCCGGCGCGGCGGGCCTCACGCTCGCAATCGATTTGGCGCGACGCGGCATATCCTTCCGCCTGATCGAGAAGATGAACGAACCCTTCCAGGGCTCACGCGGCAAGGGCATCCAACCACGAACGCAGGAGATCTTCGAGGATCTTGGTATCATCGACCGGATCGTAGCCGTCGGGGGCCTGTATCCCTTGCAGCGGCAATATTGCGGGGACGGTAGCTTCTCCGAGTCCGCCGTGGCGCCCCTGGACCCCAGCCCTGCGGAGCCCTATCACATCCCATTAATGGTGCCGCAGTTCCTGACCGAAACCGTCATGCGCGAGCGCCTTGCCGAATTCGGGCATTGTGTCGAGTTCGGCTGCGAGTTGGTCGGTTTCGAGCAGGACGAGGCCGGTGTTACCGTGTGGCTTGGGGGCAAAACCCGCCAAGGGGCCGATTTCACCCGCTGTTTCCGTGCCCGTTATCTCGTGGGTGCGGATGGGGGTCGCAGTTTCGTGCGTCACGCGCTTGGCATCGACTTTCCAGGCAAGACGCTCGGCATCCGGGCCCTGGTGGCGGATGTCGCGCTGACGGGCCTAGGGCGCGATGCATGGCACCGCTTCAACCAGGATTCAATGGAGCGGCAGATCTCGCTGTGTCCGCTCGCCGGAACTGCGCTGTTCCAGCTGCAGGCGCCGATCCCATTCGACGGCGACGTCGACCTCTCGGCCGCAGGGCTTAACGGAATGGTGGCCGATCGCACGGGGCGTGATGACATTTGTATTCAATCCGTATCCTGGGCATCGGCCTACACCATGAACGCGCGTCTCGCCGATTCCTACCGCGCTGGGCGCGTGCTCCTGGCAGGCGATGCCGCGCACATTCATCCGCCGACCGGCGGGCAAGGTCTCAACACGAGCGTACAGGACGCCTACAATCTCGGCTGGAAGCTGGCGGCGGTTCTCCGCGGCGCACCAGATACGCTGCTTGAGACCTACGAGGAGGAGCGTCGCCCGATCGCAGCCAGCGTGCTAGGCCTTTCCACCAAACTGCTCGAGGCTCTCAAGCAGGGCGAGGTGCGGCGGGGCCGCGAAGTCCAGCAGCTCGACCTTGCCTACTCAAAGTCGTCGCTCGCTTTCGAAGCGCCGGAGCGGGTTCACGGCCTGCTCGCAGGTGAGCGTGCGCCCGATGCGCCGATCCGCGGCGCCGGTGGCCAGTCCACCCGTCTCTTCGAGTTGTTCAAGGGGACGCACTGGACCCTGCTCGGCTTCGAGGTCGAGCGCAACGTGGTCGCGCCCCGCGGAGGGCTTCGCATTCACACCATCGGTCCGCGTGGCGACGTCGTCGATGACGGCGGCCATGTCCGGAAGGCTTATGCAGTCTCGCCCGGCGACTGGGTGCTCGTGCGTCCTGATGGCTATGTCGGCGCGATCGTATCGTCGCGCGACATTCAGAGGTTGGAGGACTACTTGCGGTCAGCTGGATTGGTATCCGGTCATCCACTGATTGACCTGACGGTGCCTGCGGAGCGGACTTCGCGGACCTAGTCTCATGCCGCTGGGACCTAGTGGACATAGCCGAGCCTCACAGGGCGTAATCGCTACATAATGTCGAACGTCAGAGAAGATTGCCGTTTTCGTCGAAGAACGGGTAGGGTCCGGGAAAATCGCCTATTGGCACAAGGTGGGTTACGAGCTCACCTGAGTGGACCGGTGAGGACTTGGAGGCTGGTGTCCAGATGTGGAGGTGCATGCCCGGGGGCTCAATTTTGAAGGCAGAGGGTCCCTCAGGAGTGATGTCGAGGGCAACCGCATGAGCGGGGCTTGGACAGATCGTGGCGGGGATGCCTGCGAATAAGGTCAGCGCTGTCCGGTGCACATGGCCGGCTGCTATTATCTTCGTGCGTTGATGCTGTCGAAGGATGATGGCCAACTCGTCCGCATTAAGCAGATTTTGACAGTCCATATGCCGGATGCCGGTCAGAAATGGTGGATGGTGTAAGAACACAAGTGCCGGGCGACCTCGTTGGGAGGCGAGCGACGTATCCAGAAATTCAAGGCTTTCCTTCTCAAGAAAACCGTGAGGCTTACCCGGCACGCTGGAGTCGAGAAGTATGAGGTCGACGTCACGGACTCTGACGAGAGCATTCAACGGCCCATGTGCACTCAGGTAAGAATGATCTGGAAACGACCGCCTCAGCGAATCCCTCTCATCATGGTTGCCCGGGATAACATAGAATGGAATCTGGAGCGGCTTAAGGATATTGCGGAGAAATGCGTATTCCTCGTCGGATCCGACGTCGACGAGATCTCCAGAAATAACGATGGCATCGGGGCGGATAGGATACTCGTTAAGGAAGGCGACGCAAGAGCGGAGATATGCGGCTGTGTCTACCACCCCGTATGCGGCTGCTCCTCCCGGCTTGATGTGAAGATCAGAGATCTGAGCAATGACAGTCGGGACTGAATTTTGATCCATGGAGATAACTTCTGGCAGGTTTAAGGAATAGGCGGCTCGTCTCGTCGACACAGCGCAGCAAGACAAAAAGCCTCTAAGCAGGAAGCAGTCGGACGGAGGATGGTGGAATGACAAGCCCGACCCGATCTCCGATTTCAACCGAGAGTGAGTTTGGAGCATCGATAATGATAGGTGTCGAAGCCGCCTCGCCCACAGAGATGCGCACCCGATCCCCTAAAAAGCTCGTTGACTCGACTCGGCCGATCCAGCTCGACTGCTCAGGGGGGACGACAGAGATGGCTTCGGGTCGCACCATCGCGATAGCTTCCCGGCGAGAGGATGCTTCAGATCCCACCTGAACTCGGCCACCAGGCAATTCCAGGAACCCGTCTTTAAGCGACGCCTCAACGATATTGGCCGCCCCTACAAACTCGGCGACGAAGCGGTTGGCTGGCTGGAAGTAGATTTCATTCGGGCGTCCGATCTGTGCGATGGAGCCGTTGGACATGACAACAATTCGATCTCCAAGAGCCATTGCCTCCTGCTGGTCATGAGTCACGTAGATCGCGGTAATACCGAGGGACCGGAGAAGTCTATCCAGATCGGTTCTCAAACGCTCTCGAAGGGCTGCGTCAAGCGCCGTTAAGGGCTCGTCAAGCAGCAGGACACGAGGCCGGGCGGCAACCGCACGAGCGAGGGCAACCCGCTGGCGTTGCCCACCTGAGAGCTGATCTATGCTGCGATTGGCGAAAGTTTCAAGGCCTGCCATCGCAAGCATTTCGTTGACTCGGATCTTAACGTCGGCCCGTGGGACACCCCGAATCTTCAGCCCGTATCCGACATTCTCGGCTACGGTCATATTGGGGAAAAGCGCATAGGATTGGAACACCATTCCTACATTGCGCTTTTCAATTGGCTGATCTGTCACGTCCTGATCATCAAACAGGATCCGTCCACCCTTGTCAGGGGCAACCAAGCCCGCGATCATTCGGAGCGTCGTTGTCTTGCCACAGCCGGATGGCCCCAGGAGGACGACAGTTTCGCCGCGTGCGATGTTCAGCGTGACCGGTTCAAGGGCCCGTGCGGAAGAACCATAGGTCTTGCTGCAATTTTCGAGGCGAATAGCAGCACCCTCAACGTGCTTCTTCATGACTTGGAACTCCGGGATTGCTTCTGACCCATAATCTGCATCGCGACAAGGAGCGGGACGATCATAACAAAAAAGACGAGTGTGTATGCGCTCGCGATCTCAAGCCTCATAGAGGCATAGCTGTCCGCAAGGCCGACCGGCAGGGTCTTCGTCAGAGGGGTGTGAAGCATCCAGGTGAGGTTGAACTCCCCTAAGGATAGCGTCACGACCATCAACGAGCCCGCGAGGATTCCTGGCCTCACGTTGGGCACGACAACGGTGATGAAGCGCTGCCACCGGGAAGCTCCGAGGCTGGCAGCGCCTTCCTCGAGGGTGCTGACGTCGATCGATCCAAGAACCGCCATGACGGAACGGACCATGAAGGGCATTGTAAAGACGACATGTCCAACAAGAATGAACGCTGAAGATTGCCGGAAGGAACCTGACCCGCCATAGGTTATGATCAGCGCCAGCGCGATAGCGAGGCCGGGAATGGCCAATGGTAACGTGATGACTTCCTCGATCAGCCGAGCGATGCGCCCACCTATGGTGTGGAGGGCGTATGCGGCGGGCACGCCGACGAGAAGCGTACACACAAGCGTTGTGAATGCGAGCACAAGCGAGCGCACGATCGTGTCGGCGTAAAGGTTCCAGACTTCTATGATCCAGCTAGCTGTGAGCCCGGACGAGACCCCTCTGGCATAATTTGTCGTGATGCCTGCTAGCATGGACATGATGGCAGGTAAGATCAGGAAGAGGGCCACGAGGATGGTAAAGCTGAACTGAAGGGTGAAGGATAGTTTACGGGGCATGACTATCACCCTGCTGCCGCGACTGAAGATCCGGCCAGAGAGCGGGCCAGGGCTAACGCGATCCACGTGATCAGACCGAGACCAACTGATAAGCTCGCGGCCATCGCGATATTGGCGTTGAGTGTGAATTCCGTGTAGATCACCATGGCAAGAACATCGATCCTGGCTGCCAACGTGAAGGCTGTGCCGAATGCTCCCATTGCTGTGGCAAAACAGATCGCTCCTGATGCGATGAAGGCTGGGACGAGTGCGGGAAGGACCACGTCCCGATGAACGGCCCACGTTCCTGCGCCGAGCGAACGAGCCGCCTCTTCGAGCTGCGGGTCGAGCTTCTCGATGGAAGCCATAATCGTGAGGATGACACGGGGGATCGAGAAGTAGAGATATCCCAGGAACAAGCCAGCGATCGAGTAGGCGAAAATAACTTTCTGACCTGTCATTGCACGAGAAAGGTCGCCAACAATACCCTGTCGCCCTCCAAGAATGATGATCATAAAGCCTACCACGACGCCAGGAAACGCCAGGGGCAATGTTAGGATTGAAATGAGGATTGCTCGTCCAGGAAACACGTTCCGCTGAAGGAACAGACCCGCGATCGTAGCTACAGCCACGGTCACCAGAGTAGTAGCAACAGAAAGGACGAGCGTGGCAATAAGGCTTTGTCTGTAGCGAGGTTCTGTCACGATCGCGCTATATGCGGAGAGGCCGGATGGGCTGTTCGCACCCACGATCAGCAGCTGAAAGACCGGAAGGACAAAGAACAATCCAACGGTGATCAGGAGCGGGAGCAAACACAGGCCCACGAAAGAGGTCCGTGACATTCTAGAGCTTCCGGTTTTAGAGAGATGGATACGTCAGGATGTGGTGTGCCGTCGTTTCACAACGGCACACCAGAGGCGGCCTATCTTACGGCGTCGAGATATCGATCAGAGAAGCTTTTTTGAACGGCTTCCATTTTGCCGTAGTCTACTGGCTTAGCCCTGGAATACTCGGAATCCGGCAGGTAGCGGGATTTGACCTCGGAGGGCAAGGGGACGTTACGCACAGGCCTCAGGTACGCGTTGGCCCAAATTGTCTGTCCTTTGTCAGAGAGCAAGAAGTCGATGATCTTTTTGGCGTTATTTTCATGTGGGGCATTTTTGACCAGGCTGACCACATAAGGCACGGTGACAGTACCCTCGCAAGGGATCACGAATTCGAAATTGCCACTCTCGGTATACTTGGCCCGGTACGCGTTGAAGTCGTAGTCGAGCAAGATCGGTATCTCACCGGATACAACGCGGGCATACGATGTTTGTTTGGGAACTATCGGGTCGTTCTCAAGAAGCTTTTTGAAATAGCCGATGGCAGGATCGAAGTTGTCTAAACTTCCACCGAGCGCTTGGTTGATGGCGACTGCGCCAACATAACCGACGAAGGCGGTCGCTGGGTCAAGATACGCGACCATTCCCTTATACTCAGGCTTCTGCAGATCAGCCCAGCATGCTGGGACAGGGGCGCCTCCAAGGGCATCCTTGTTAACGAATAACCCGAACGTGCCTGAGTGGATCGACACCCAATGGCCCTCGGGGTCCTTTAGGCCGGCATCAATGTCGTCAAAGCCCTTCGGCTTGTAAGCCTGGGTGACGCCATCGGACTTGGCCTTGATGCCGAACGTCACACCAAAGTAGCCAAAGTCCGCCACAGGATTCGCTTTTTCAGCAATCAATTGGGACAATGCCTGACCAGAGTTCTTGTTATCGAGCGGCACGTCTAAGCCGAGGTCGGACTTGATGGTCTTAAGCATGTTGCCCCAGTCGGCCCATTGCGGCGGACAGTTGTAGCAAATTGCGTCGGCAGCTTTAGCCGAGCTTATCACGGATAGGCCTAACAGGAGTGTTGTCGAAAGGGCAGCTAACTTAAAGTTCATCGGATTTCCTTCCTGCTTTGTTGTTGTTCATCGACGTGGCAATCGATCTTTTTGGAACTGCGAGGGTGCCGCCAAGCCGGAGTGCGTGGGGCAGATAGGCCGGTGCAGAGATCATTCGTCCAGCCAATTGCTCAGAAAGGAGGCGCATAGCCTCGAAGCCCATATCCCATGTGGGTTGGGCGACGGTCGCGAGAGGCGGAGACAGCATGGCACCTAGGCCGATCCCGTCGAAACCAGCAACGGAAACGTCATTAGGAACTGTGAGACCTAGGTCGCGAAGCGTTGCCATGGCAGTAAGGGCAAGAATGTCCGTCGAGCAGAGGAGAGCTGTGGGCGGATCGGGCTGAGTGAATAGCTCCGCTATGACAGCACTTGTGTCCCCGCCTTCAAAATGGACTTCCAGAGGCGGAAGAACCGGGAGAGCGGCAGCTTCAAGTGCCGTCGTATATCCACAGTAGCGCAGCCGCGAACGATCCGATGAAGCGAAGTGGGCGGCGACAAAAGCGATGCGGCGATGCCCAGCCGATATGACGGCCTCGGTCAGTTCTCGCGCCGAGCCTTCATTATCGACACTGATTGCAGGACCATTCGAGCCAACCGCATCATTGAAGAGCAGGACAAACGGGCAACCCGCGCTCTCGATGAGGTCCAGGGCAGCTGATGACACTCCATTGCACAGAGTCAGTATAAGGCCCGAGACATTGTGGCCTAGAAGGTTAGCGACAGCCTCTTTTTCAATGTCTGGATCGTAGTCACTTGTCGCTAGGATGATGCTGCGCCCTGCACTTCGGGCTTGAGCTTGGATACCAGCAACCGACGACGCGAACACGGGATTGGTGAGACTCGGGACAAGGACCCCAACGGTTTGAGTTAGCCGGCGTTTGAGACTGCGGCCAATCTCGCTTGGTCGAAAACCCATCTCGTCGATAGCCTGAGCAATCCGAGCGCGAGTGCCCTCCGCGATGACTGTAGAACCGTTCAGGAACCGACTCACGGTCGATTTCGAGCACCCGGCACGATTAGCGACATCAATGATCGTAGCAGCCATCTGGCAATCCACTGGGAACGTTCCCACTGTTTATGGGAACGTTCCCAATAATGCATATAGGCCATTCGTATAATTAGGACTCAGAACAAGAACTGTTCCGGCCTCATCCTGCAGGGCTATCATAGCTCTTTCATTGGAGTCTCGCCCCTCAGCAGAAGAGTGCCTGCAATCCTGTGTTGAGGCACCAAAGTGGAATTCCTTGCCAAGGAAGCGATTGAGTTAATGCGTGACATCCATGATGAAGATCAGCTTCGGGATATAAACGTCCCAGCCAAGGAGTGAGGTTTCCGCCGCTCTGACGGCAGATAGTATAGCTCCAGCCGCGCGCCTGAGCGCTGCGCGGCCGGAGCTATCCGACTGGGAGAGTCGATGAAGGGCTGGTACGCAACACGCCCTGCCCGCACCTTGCTTCTTAAAGGTGAATATTCCGTAGATCCATGTTTTCACGAGAGAGGGACCGGAACAAGAGCTGTGCCCTTTGGGGCGCTAACAGAGTACGGAGCAGGAACGTGAGCCCAGAAGTAGACCCGTGGGCTTCGCGAAAAGCTTCATCGACCGGGCGCAACAGGGAATCGAGTTTGCCCGGTCCCGCTTCGATTCTGCGACGGTAGAGCAATTGCGAGATGCGATTGCCACGATGCAGCGTAGCCAGAGCGTTGATGTGTGTATCTGACGCTTCGCACCTAATGCGGCTTGCTGGCCGAGGTTTGGGCTGGCGCGGCAGCGCCAGTCGGGCGCTTGGACGCACGAAACATAGCAAGCAAAAAATGCATCCTCCCACGAACCTCTTTCCGCTTAATGCCCCTCTAAGAGCGTGGGGCGTCTGGCCTGGACTTTATATCTGACCCTAGGTGAGAGCCCAAACATCGGATAGGTGAGCAATGACCGACTATCAAAAGCCTGATGATCTCAAATACGTGGAGAAACTCGTTGCCCTCGCACCAGTGGAAGCAAAAGCATTTCTTGTTTTTAACCATGCCTGCGAACGTGAAGACGGGTCAATTCCTCGAAAGTACCGTGAATTGATTTCCCTCGCTGTCGCGCTGACGACGCAGTGCGCCTATTGCTTGGACGTTCACACCCGCGCTGCCGCCAAGGCCAGGGTGACACAGGAGGAACTGGCTGAAATGGCAATGATCGCAGGCGCGGTGAGAGCCGGTGGATCGCTCGCGCATGCGTTCCTTGCGCTGCGGCTCTTTGATCAGCAGACCGACGCCAAAAAGGAATCCTAGCGGGCAAGCCAACGGTCCAAGGCGTAAAGCGGCACGGACCGGCAGAAAAAATTTCCGTCGCCGCGAACCGTTTTGGATCTTTCACCACTCTCTACAGCGATGAGGATAAACAGACGTGAGAAAGGTGGCGTCGTGATCTATCGGAAGAATCTCTACTCCTGGGAGCAGGTGCTACGGGTTATCGTCGGGCTGGCGGCCGCCGCGGGAGGCATTTGGATGTGGCCCGGCTCCGTGGTGGGCTATGCCGTTGCAGCTTGCGGCGTCATGTTCGCAGTGACGGGAATTTTCGGCTTCTGCCCCGCCTGCGCGATGATTGGTCGCCGGCCCGTTGAACAAGCATCGCGGGACTAGTCGCGCCATGACCGTCTTCTCTTCACCCCTGGTGCACTCCGCCATCGCTGGCGATCACGCGGCCTTGCTCAAGCTGCTGGAAACGGCTCAGCCGGATATTCGTCGGTACGCTCGTTCTACATGCCGCGCGGCCGACGTGGACGATGCAGTGCAGGAAACCTTGTGGGTGCTGTACCGGCGCGTCGGCACATTGCGAGCTGCCGCGTCCTTCTCGGCCTGGCTGTTTGCGGTCGTTCGCCGCGAATGCCTGCGCCTGACCCGCAACCTCGGTCTCATATCCAGCGATGGGGTCGCTGACGAAAAGGCAGTACTGGTCCAATCAGACGCCGAACTGCGCCTTGATATAGCGAAGGCCATTCAATCACTACCAGAACACTATCGTGTCATTGTTCTGATGCGCGACGTCGAGCAACGGACGATCAACGAAATTGGCCATGCTCTCGGCGAGACCCGCGAGGCCGTGAAAGCGCGTCTCCATCGCGCCCGCATCCTACTCAGGGAGTACCTTCTTCAATGAGCGAATTGCCCATCTTCTCAAGCAGGACCTTGACCGAGCACATCGCGCGGGGCGCAGGCGCGGTGGCGCTGATCGTGCTTTCCCTTTGGCTGCTATCCTTTTCAAACCTACCCGCCATTGCTGTTGCAGTTGCCCCGCTTGTGGGCGCTATCCTCCTGCTGCGAGGATGCCCGATGTGTTGGCTTACTGGCCTCTTTGGCACCATCCAGCATCGAAAGGCCCGCCTTACCGCTGCGCAATCCGGTCCGCCACCGTTGCATTAGCCCCGACCATATAACGAAGGACGGTTCATAGGAGCCGTCCTGTCGTCGATCTTCAAGCGCCGTCATTTTCCGGTCGAGATCATCCTTCTGTGCGTCCGCTGGTACTGCAAGTATGGCATCGGCTACTGTGATCCGGCCGAGATGATGAAGGAGCGTGGCGTCGCCGTTGACCCGGGCGCCATCTTCCGTTGGGTCCGACGTTGCGCCCCAGAGATCGAGAAAAGGGTACGCCAGTATCAGGGAAAGCGGTCAGGCCCATATGACCGTGCTCGAGAAGGCGCTCGGCAAAGGCAGCGAGGCCGTCGCGCGGCCTTGTCTGGAAAGGGTGGGCGCGTGTCCAGCATCGCCAGATAGGTTCAGGCCCGCGCATCCGCGTCCGCAAGCAGGTCGAGTTCTTGCATCGTTGTTATCCTTCTGCGCAGGCCGTCATTCAGGCAGCGTCCACCTTCTTCACCCGCGTTCCCGCCCAGCTGAGCGGGAGACCGTCGCCGGTACGCAGTTCTAGGCGGGAAATGGGCTCGTTCGTTTCGGTGTTGATGAGCGAGGACCGGGGCTCGCCGGGGCGATAAAGATGGTCTTCGCCCCATTGCCGAAGTGCGACAATGACGAGAAATAAACCGCGCCCCTTCTCGGTCAGCAGATATTCCCGATAGGCGCTGCGGTCGGAAGCGGGGGCGGTTTCTAGGATGCCGTGCTCCGTCAGGTTGCGCAGGCGGGACGCCAGGATCCCCTTGGCGATGCCGAGACTGGCCTCGAATTCGCTGAAGCGCCGCACGCCGTCGAAGGCGTCGCGGATGATCAAAAGCGACCACCAGTCGCCGATTACGTCCAGCGCACGAGCCACTGGGCACGGTGCATGGCCGAAGCTGACCCGTTTGACCATCACGAAACCGCCTCTCTGACACGTACAATCTGGTTCTATTTTAGAACTAGATCTGCCGCGGCGCAAGTGGTCTCAAGATAGAACTGACTTACTTTTCATGGGGAGTGATCGTGCCGAAGGATATCAGAAGCGAAAATCATCATCAGATCGGCGGCCGTCTGATGCGAGCCACCACATTGCTCTTTGCCGTCGCGGCGGGGCTCAGCGTCGCAAACATCTATTATGCCCAACCCCTTCTCGACGCGATGGCACAAGACTTAGGGATCGCGCCCGCTGCCACCGGCCTCGTCGTCACGCTGACGCAAGTCGGCTACGCGCTGGGGCTGGTCTTCATCGTGCCGCTCGGCGACCTCGTCGACCGGCGTCGCCTCATCGTCGGTCAAGCCTCTTTGTCGGCGCTCGCGCTCATCCTTGTGGCGACGGCCGCAACGGCTTCGATCGTTTTCGCCGGCATGGCGGTGATCGGCCTCCTGGCAGTGGTGGTCCAGGTGCTGGTGGCCTTTGCCGCGACGCTGGCAACACCGAGTGGGCGTGGGAAGGCGGTCGGAACCGTAACGAGTGGTGTGGTGATCGGCATTCTGGGAGCCCGGTTCGCCGCAGGGGTTCTCGCCGATCTCGGCGGCTGGCGGGCTGTTTACCTGACCTCCGCCGTCCTGACGCTCTGCATGGCCGGCCTGCTTCTGCGGGTTCTGCCGCGAGGGCTCCCTCCGGCAAGCCGCGAGAGCTATGGAATTGCGCTCCGATCAAGTCCCACCCTGTTTCTGCGCGACCGAGTTCTCCTCGTTCGCGGCCTTCTGGCGCTTTTGATCTTCGCGGCCTTCAGCACCTTCTGGACGGCGCTGGTGCTGCCGCTGAGCCAGGAACCTTTCTCCTATTCCCATGCGCAGATCGGCCTGTTCGGCCTCGTTGGGATAGCGGGCGCCCTGGCGGCGTCGGGAGCTGGCCGGCTTGCCGACCGAGGGCTCGGTCAATGGACGACAGGGTTGTCGCTCACGCTTCTTGCGGCATCATGGGGGCTTATCGCCTTCCTTCCGCGCTCAGTCCCGTTTCTACTCGCCGGTGTGATCCTGCTCGACCTTGCGGTACAGGCCGTCCACGTCACCAACCAGAGCATCATCCTGGCCCGCTACCCGAACGCCAGCAGCCGGCTCGTCGGCGGCTATATGGTGTTCTATTCGGTCGGCAGTGCCATTGGCGCCATCGGCGCGACCATGACCTACGATCAAGCCGGATGGAATGGCGTCTGCGGGCTTGGCGCCGTGTTCAGCGCGGTTGCCCTGTTCATTTGGGTCTTGAACCGATCTTCTCAAGAGCAATCCGGACTTGGCAAGTCGGCTTGGGGCCAGACTGAGCCGTATGGTGGGAACGTCTGAAGGCCGGCTTATCGCCCATGACCTACTGTCACTTTGCCCTTAGTTTTGAGCTTTGTCGCATTGGGTGTCGAAAAGCGGCCTTCTTTGCCCTTCAAGGCGAGATGCCGATCAGGTTTGTTCGCTGTTCTTTGAGCCCTGCCTGTGAACGCGGTGCCGGATCCGGCACGCGATCCGATCGACCGTGGCGAGCAAGCGGGCTTGCTGGTGATCGGTCGGGAGCAAGGCGACCGTGGCGAGCTCTGTCAGGTCCCGTTCCATCGCCATCGCAGCCAGCCGCACGCCCCTGGAAACGCTGTCTCACTTCGAGCGATAAAGGATTGCCATTGATGGTGTTGAGGTTCTCATCTCCCCTTGAGGGGCAAAGTGGCAATCAGGAACAGATCTTGCGCTGGCCCCGACTATGTTTGCATCGCCTTTCGAGAACGAGCAGCGAATCCGTCAGGCCGCAAGGAACATCCTCTGGTTTTTTCGAGACGGCGGATAACACGCTGAAGAACGTGGTGCGTCAGATGGTGCGGGTCTAGCCGACAATTCGAACGGGACGGCTTGTCTAGCGTCTCGCGTTCCCGGATCAGGGATTGCTCTACAACGAGCCGGACAGACCCAGGCGACCAATATTGCCTCGTGCATCCCATCACGATCTCGGGTCACGGTCGAGCATGCTGCCTGATGGAAGCATCATGCGAGTGCGTCGAGCAGGAATCGGGCATCTCGCAGGTCGGCGGTGTCGAATCCCTCCGTAAACCAGTTGCAGACGGGAGCAAGAAGATCGCGGGCTTCGATGCGCCGACCCTGATCACTCCAAATCCGGGCAAGGCTGGCGGCGGCGCGCAACTCCCATGCTTTCGCCCTCTGCTCCCGAGCCTTTTCAATCGCGAGCAGCAGGGATCTTTCAGCGGTACGGCGCGCGGTCGGGTCGGCGGCCCGCAGGACCAGGCCACGGAGGTGGAGCAACTCGGCTTCGCACCATCCCTCATGGCACTGCCGGACGTCGGCGATGGCCTGATTAACGAGGCGCACACCGTCGGAGACTCTGCCGGTCCCCGCGAGCGCCTCGCCGAGTAGGCCCCTCGCATAGGCATGTGTCACCCGCGTGCCGATGGCGTCCATGCGCGCCAAACCCTCATTGATCCGGACAATAGCCTCGGCGGGGTGCCCCTGCTGGGCCAAAAGCCAGCCTTCCTGTGCCGTCGCCATTGCGGTCCAATAGGGATAATGCTGTTCCCAAGCAAACCGGAGCGCGTGGTCGATCGCCTTTTCTGCCCCGGCCGCGTCGCGCTGTATGATCCTGAGCCACGCGGACCAGGTCAGAACATAGGCTTGACTGAACGGGTGGCCAAGCTGTTCCGCCAGAGCGAGCGCATCCCTCATTCGGGCCTCTGCCTGATTAGGGTAGCCGAGAAGCCACAGCACTGCGGCGTCGCGACAGAGGCAAATTGGACCGGGATCCTGCCCATAGAGGGCCAGATGGGCTCTGTGCTGCTCGATCCGGTACATTCGGACCGCCGCCATCAGGTGCCGGCGCGCTTCGGTGAACTCGCCGCGCCAGTGATGCGTGATGCCAGCAGAGTAATGCGCTTCAACTCTTAGGACGGAATCCCGCGCGCGCCCAGCCAGCTCCAGGAGTCGCTGGCTCAACGCAAGCCCTGAGTCGAGGTCGACGCGGACCGCCGCGTAGATCGTCAGGCCCAGCAGAACCGGAAACGCATCCGCCTGCCGCTCGACTGTCTCACAGAGCTGTCTCGCGCGGGAGTAGACTTTCTTGACCTCTGGGCTGGAATAACCACTCCGGGCAATCAGGACCCGACCGAGCACCGTCAGCACACGAAGCTCCGCCTGCGTGCGTCCTGCCTCGGCAGGAAGCCGGTCAACAAGACTAAGAGCCTTCCGAAGGTGGATCTCGGCCTCCTGATTTGCCGAGCGGTTGTTGGCAAACTCGCCCGCGCGCTGCCAATAAGTGATAGCTTGCATTGCCAAGCCCGCGGCTTCGTAATGCTGGGCCACCATTTCCGGCTCCCTCTCGGCGAGCCTAGGGAAGCGCTTCTCCAGCACTCGCGCCACCCGGGCATGAAGTTGACGGCACCGAGCTCGCAGCAATGTAGCGTAGGCCGCATCGCGCACCAGGGCGTGCTTGAACGTGTAGATCGCGTCCGGCGGGTGACCATGCACGAACAGGATCTCCGCTGCCACCAGCCGGGCCAGAGCGCTCTGTAGCTCTTCCTCATTGCGTCCGACTACGGCGGCCAGAAGCCCATAGGAGAATTCCCGCCCGATGACGGCGCTGATCTGAGCGGTCTCCCTGACGCCCGCCAAGCGATCGAGGCGAGCCATCAAGGAATCCTGGAGGGTGTCCGGCAGGACAAGAACTGGATCGGACACCCGTGCGCTGCTAGCCGTCGGCTCCATAAGGTGAGCCTCTAGGACGGCCATGGTCAGCTCCTCGGCAAACAGCGGCACCCCGTCGGTCTTAGCGACAATCTGTTCCAGCGTCCGGGCGGGAAGGTCCTGGCCATGGGCAAGGTGAGCCACGAGCATACGTCCTTCCATTGGACTGAGGCGCTTCAGGACCAGCATTGCCGCTCGGTCAGAGCGGCCCCACGGCGGCACGAACTCTGGGCGGAATGTGTATACTGCAAGGACAGGGAGCGCGGGCAGACGCCGAACCACGCGGCCCAGAAACTCCAGGGTCGTAGGGTCGGCCCAGTGAATGTCTTCGACAATCATCAGGACAGGCCGAACAGCTGCAAGCCTGGCGAGATGCTCCACAAGGGCCTCAAGTGTCGCCTCCTTTTGCCTCTGCGGGCTCGATTTCAACGGCGGATAGCGCCCATCTGTTGGTAGGGAAAGCAGAGCGGCCAGCAGGGGAGCGCCCGCTGCAGTTTGGCCTTTGGAACAGGCCAGCATACGTTCGAGCTTGTCCAACTTGACTTCGGGAGGGTCGCTCGGACTGAAACCCGCAAGCCGGACGAATAGCGCCGTCACTGGATGCAGGACGCTCTGTTGATGAAAGGGCGAGCACTGGTAGCTCAAGCAGATGTGGGACTCCTGCGCTAAGCGATCCTGCAGGGCCTGCGTCAGGCGCGATTTTCCGATGCCCGGCTCGCCGCCAATCAGGGCAAGCCGGCCGGTGCCGGCCTTAGCCTGTGTCCAGAGACGGCATAACCGCCTCAGCTCCCGCTTGCGCCCGACCAGCGGTGTCGGGTGGCCTGCCGCGTGAGCTGCAAACCGACTTGTTGCAGTGCCTTCCCCGAGAACGCGCCAAGCCGGGACAGGAAGCGCGAACCCTTTGAGCTCGTGCCTGCCAGCGTTGTGGAGTTCGAACAGCCCACCGAGAAGCTGCCGCGTCGCTGCGCCGACGATGATCTCACCGGGAGCCGCAAGGGCCTGCAGACGCGCCGCCAGATTAGGCGCTTCGCCAATCACTGCCTCTTCCTGTGCGGCCCCTTCGCCGACCCGATCACCAATGATCACCGGTCCGGTAGCGATGCCGATTCGGCAGGCAAGCCGGGAGCCATCGGGGGCCGTCAGCCCGCCGATCGCAGCCACGAGCGCGAGGCTGGCGCGTACAGCCCGCTCGGCGTCATCCTCGTGAGCGCAGGGCCACCCGTAATATGCGAGGATCCCATCGCCCATGTATTTGGCTACGTGCCCCTCGAAACCTCTAATCTTGTCTGCAGCGACCTGCTGGTATGCTCGGAGCACGTCGCGCATGTCTTCGGGGTCCAAGCGGCTTGCCAGCGCGGTCGAGCCGACGAGATCGCAAAACAGGATGGTCAGATGGCGGCGCTCTGCTTCTATCCGCCTTGATCGTGGGATGCTTGGCTTGGCGGCACTTGGTGTTTCCAGGTGTTGTGGAGACTTAAATGCGGCGATTGCTCGAAGAAGCCTCTTGCGGTGGCCGAGAGAAACGCCGAGCTCCGCGAGGTCGGCCTCGGTCAGGTCGAGTAAGGCATCAGCATCGATGTCATGGCTGCGAAATATCTGAATATATCGATCAAGACCCAGGTTCTGCAGCCACGCCTCGAAATCCATCGTGCCCTCCTGTGCAACTCGAAGGCGACAAGAAGACAAGTTTGGAACTAACTCAGGCCATTACATCAGATAGTACGTTCTGGCCTCGGCGAACCGAGCCCGGAATTGTATGCGGCCTTCAAGGCGTTGTCACACCAAGTCTGAGATGCGCGGAATGGTTTGAATGGCAACTTCAACGCGCTAAAACGTCGCCGAGAGCTGATGCTTGGCTCTCCACCTCCGCCTTCGCAGAGAGACTTGGCGCTTCATGCAAGTGCTCAATGTCCGGCTTGGGTCAAACTGAGACGTAGAGCGGAAGCATCTGACGGTCCGCTCAATGATGACGACCTGCCCCCCTCCTTATGGGCTGCAATGACCTCTCTTGGACGATAACCCTCAGACGATGCCCCAGGCGCGGTAGCGGGTGCGGCCGAGCTGGGCCAGCATCAGGTCGACGGCCTTGGGCGTGACCTTCAGCAGCTTGGCGCCGAGGGGTACTGTCACCAGGGGACGCGACAGAAACAGGTCGACCAGCTCCGGCAGCCTGGAGTTCGAGCGGCAGTCCTTGGTCACCCGCTGCATCAGCTCGCGGGCCAGGATGAGGCGGCCGAGATCCTTGTTGCCGATCGCCAGTGCTTCTTCCGCGACCGTGCAGAAGCCCTCGAGTTTGTCGAGAGCCCCTTCCCTCCCCTGCGGCCGGAACTTGGATTGCTTGAAGCCGGCGGCGAGCGGCAGCAGATGGAGGGTCAGTCCTCTCGCCCGCAGGATCGCCGCGGCCATGATCAAGCCGAGCCACGGCAGGCGGGTGTAGAGGTTGAGATCCAGCCAAGCGGTCCACGCCATGGCCGCGGCGGCCAAGGCCGGCGAGCACTTTGCCTTTAACTTTGAGGTTCGTCACGTTGGGTGTCGAAAAGCGACCTTCTTTGCCCTTCAAAGCGAGAGGCCGATCAGGTTTGTTCGCTGCTCTGTGATCGCTGCCTGTGAACGCGGTTCCGGATCCGGCACGCGATCCGATCGATGGGGGCGCGCAAGCGGCGAGCCGAATGAATTGCTTCGGGCGGAAGGAGCTGCGATCAACTCGCTTCATATGCACTCGCAAGCGTGTGACATTGTTGTTAAGGACACGTCAGCGGAGGATATAGCCGAGTATGTCCAATCGCTTGGCATTGGCGGTCTGGGAAAATATACGAGGTTTAGTCATATAGACACAGGGCCTATCAGAAACTGGCTAGGATAGCCTACGTGTCAGGCCGCGCATAAGCTGAGACCATGAGCGCATAAAGTGAGACCAAATCGGATTTTTATGACGGCAACACAAAGTTCGACTGACTTTATGCTCTGGAACATCATCGCCTCTCAAGGAGGTCATCTGTCTCTCGCGCATATAGTGTGACGAACTGACAGCCAAATGCCTACCGGCCAAGAGGGGCGAGGAATAGGTAACCTGAGCAGTATCTATCAAATATTGAAAAATGTGTATCCCCTTTGTGTGTTCAAGGAGCGGCTTAGCACTCATTGACCAACTCAACCGCTAGGTATAATTTTATGTGAGTTGAGTAATCGATCTTGTTCGAGTGAAACACATGATAGTTTCATTTGAGAGCACAGCGTTGCGTGCAATCTATCGGGTCGACTAAGGCAGTTTCGGATCTAGTTATGAGATTGCTTTAGCCAAGAAGTTATCGCCTTCTGTTTCATGCCAGCGGCCTTTTGGGGCGAGGATGAACAAGGATGGCCGTAGCACTCATACTGGTTCTGATCGTCGTCGGGTCGGTAGCGTTCCATCTTCTGAGCCCTTGGTGGTGGACGCCTATTGCATCCAACTGGGCGTATATCGACTCCACGATCGTCATCACCTTCTGGATCACTGGGGCGGTCTTCGTCGCCGTTGTGCTCTTCATGGCCTATTGCGTTTATCGCTTCCGCCACCAGCCAGGCCGGCAGGCGCACTACGAACCGGAAAGCAAGCGACTGGAGCTGTGGTTGACTCTTGTCACAGGCATCGGCGTTGCGGCCATGCTGACACCAGGTCTCTTCGTCTGGAGGCAGTTCATCACAGTTCCACAGGACGCCACCGATGTAGAGATCCTTGGCCAGCAATGGCAATGGAGCTTCAGACTGCCCGGCCCTGACGGCAAGCTCGGAGCGTCCGATATACGCCTCGTCGGTCCGGACAATGCTCTAGGAATCAGCCGTGAGGATCCGAACAGCCAGGACGACATCGTCATCGAGGGCGGCGAGTTACGCTTGCCCGTGGGCAGGCCCATCAAGGCGCTTCTGCGCTCTGCCGATGTCATTCATGATTTCTATATCCCGGAGATGCGGGCCAAGATGGATCTGGTGCCGGGCCAGATATCCTACATCTGGTTCACACCGACGCGAACCGGAACCTTCGAGATCCTCTGCGCAGAACTCTGCGGTGTCGGCCATCCGCAGATGCGGGGAACAGTGATCGTTCAGGAACAAAAAGACTATCAAGCATGGCTTCAGGCTCAGGCATCGCGAACTTTCGCGCGCCTCACGCCCACGGCCCAATAAGCAAGTCATCGATAGACAAGGGGCAGAGGAATCGGTCAGGGAGAACATCCTGATGGTTGATGTCCCACTTGGTCATGTCGGCCCGGTACCCGGAGCAGATATCGAGGATGTCGAGCTCTACCATCCTCATAGCTGGATCACGAAATACGTGTTCGCTCAAGATGCGAAGGTCATCGCCATCCAATACTCTCTTACGGCCCTGTCGGTCGGCCTGATCGCTCTAGTGCTGTCATGGCTGATGCGCTTGCAGCTGGGTTTTCCCGGCGTATTCTCGTTCATTGATGCCAATGCCTATTACCAGTTCATCACCATGCATGGGATGATGATGGTGGTCTATGTGCTGACCGCTCTCTTCCTGGGAGGTTTCGGCAACTACCTTATCCCCCTGATGGTCGGCGCGCGCGACATGGTCTTTCCTTATGTCAACATGCTGAGCTTTTGGGTTTATTTGTTGGCCGTTCTGATCCTGATCGCCAGCTTCTTCGCGCCGGGCGGCCCGACCGGTGCAGGCTGGACGCTCTATCCTCCGCAAGCCATCCTGTCGGGAACGCCGGGCGGACAGGAGTGGGGCATTGTCTTGATGCTCGCCTCGTTGATGGTTTTCATCATCGGATTCACTATGGGTGGCTTGAATTATGTGGTGACGGTACTGCAGGCGCGGGCGCGTGGCATGACGCTTATGCGCATGCCTCTGACCGTCTGGGGGATTTTCACAGCCAGCTTCATGGCGCTTCTCGCCTTCCCGGCCCTGTTCGTCGGTTGCGTGATGATGATGTTCGACAGGATATTCGGCACGAGCTTCTTCTTGCCGGCAATTGTCGAGATGGGGCAACCTCTGGAGCGCAGCGGAGGAAGCCCTCTGCTCTTCCAGCATCTGTTCTGGTTCTTCGGCCATCCGGAGGTATATATTGTCGCCCTGCCCGCTTTCGGCATAGTCTCCGATCTGATCAGCACCCATGCGCGACGCAACATTTTTGGTTACCGCATGATGGTCTGGGCACTTTTGGCGATCGGAGCCCTCAGCTTCGTGGTCTGGGCGCACCACATGTATGTGAGCGGCATGAATCCCTATTTTGGGTTCTTCTTTGCCACGACAACGCTCATTATCGCCATCCCTACTGCGATCAAGGTCTATAACTGGATCCTGACTCTCTGGCGCGGGAATATCCATCTCACCGTTCCCATGCTCTTCGCGCTCGCCTTTATTGTGACTTTTGTGAATGGCGGGCTCACGGGCCTTTTTCTCGGCAATGTGGTTGTCGATGTTCCGCTCTCCGACACGATGTTCGTCGTGGCGCATTTTCATATGGTTATGGGTGTTGCACCAATCCTCGTGATCTTCGGTGCGATCTACCACTGGTATCCGAAGGTGACCGGGCGCATGCTGAACGACACGCTCGGCAAACTCCATTTCTGGGTTACATTCCTGGGCGCCTACGCGATCTTCTTTCCCATGCACTATCTCGGCCTGATGGGCGTGCCGCGCCGTTATTACGAAATGGGAGAAATGAGCTTTGTTCCCCCGTCAGCCCACACCCTCAATGCCTTCATCACTATCGTGGCGCTGGTCGTCGGTGCGACCCAGCTAACTTTCGTCTTCAACCTGTTCTGGAGTCTGCGCCATGGAAAAGTGGCCGGGAGCAATCCCTGGCGAGCCACGACCCTGGAATGGCAGACGCCCGAAACACCACCTTCTCATGGCAATTGGGGCAAAGCCCCTCCTATCGTCTATCGCTGGGCTTACGATTATAGCGTACCGGGTGCTGCAGAGGATTTCCTGCCGCAAAACCAGCCGAGCGCACAGGCTGTATCGGGGGAGGCTCATGGGTAGCAGCCTTATTTTCCTGGCAGCGCTTCTTGCCATCGGAATATGGTGGCTTTCGCGTCAAGGGCTCATGTCAAAGCCTTGGCTGGAACAAGGCGTTGTCGCCGAGGCGCCATTCCCCAGAGATTTCACGTCATCTGCAGCAAGGATGGGGCTCGGCGTATTCCTTGCCGTCGTGGGCTCCCTGTTTGCTCTCCTCATTAGCGCTTATGCGATACGGATGCAGGTATCGGATTGGCGCGATGTCCCTCTGCCGAAGGTCTTATGGTTGAACACCGGAATGTTGATCTTGAGCAGTGCTGCGCTGCAAAGTGCGTGGAACGCAGCCCGTAAGGCAGAAGAAGATGCGCTAATGGTCGGCCTCTTTGCCGCTGGCGTTGCGGCCCTGGCCTTCCTGTCCGGGCAGCTATTGGCTTGGCGGCAGCTAACAGCGGATGGATATTTTCTTACATCCAACGCAGCTAATGCCTTCTTCTATATGCTGACTGGAATTCATGGTCTGCATCTTCTAGGCGGCCTCGTGGCCTTGAGCAGGACCATTGCCCTGGCGTGGCGTGGTGCTCAGCCGGAACGCGTACGGCTCAGTGTGGGACTATGCGCGACATACTGGCATTTCCTGCTCATAGTCTGGTTCATTCTGCTCAGCGTCCTAACCGCTTGGGTAGGGATTGCACTTGATATTTGCCGACAGCTGCTGACTTGAGAGGAATCCTGGTTATGGCGGAGCAAGCCTTTTCCAATCTTGACACAGCCCCTGTCGGCGAGCCCAGACCGCACAGCATCACGGCCGATTTTTCCTCAGACCGGAGCGTGTTCAAGAATGTGTCCTGGGGCAAGGCGATGATGTGGATCTTTCTGCTCAGTGACACCTTCGTCTTCAGCTGCTTCCTGATCTCCTACATGACGGCCAGAATGTCCACGACCGTGCCATGGCCGAATTCCAGCGAGGTCTTCGCCCTGACCGTCGGAGGCAGGTCGTTGCCTCTGATCCTGATTGCGATCATGACATTCGTTCTGATCAGCAGCAGCGGTACGATGGCGATGGCGGTGAACTGGGGTTATCGCCACGATCGCCGGAAGACAGCGACCTTCATGCTCCTCACGGCACTTCTCGGCGCTACCTTCCTCGGCATGCAGGCTTTCGAGTGGAGCAAACTGATCCATGAAGGAGTGCGCCCCTGGGCCAACCCTTGGGGTGCCGCGCAGTTCGGTTCCAGCTTCTTCATGATCACAGGCTTTCATGGCACACATGTAACCTTCGGCGTCGTCTTCCTTCTCATAATCGCGCGGAAAGTCTGGCGTGGTGATTTCGATCGAGGACGGCGTGGCTTCTTCACCAGTCGTACGGGCCGTTACGAGGCCGTTGAGATCATGGGCCTCTACTGGCACTTCGTCGATCTGGTCTGGGTCTTCATCTTCGCCTTCCTCTATCTCTGGTAGGGAGCCAGTCATGGCACAGGCAACAGCGCACTCATCTGCTCAGGGCCAGCAGCATCCGCTCAAACTCTATCTCATAGTCTGGGCCTGGCTGTTCATCCTGAGCACCGGGTCATATCTGGTCGATTACTTCCAACTCGAAGGTGCTCTCAGATATTCTCTTATCATCCTGTTCATGCTGCTTAAAGCGGGTCTCATCGTCGCTGTGTTCATGCACATGGCGTGGGAGCGCCTGTCCCTCGTCTATGCCATTCTGGTGCCTATGAGCGCTATCCTGGTGTTTGTGGCGATCATGGTGCTCGAATCAGACCACACGCTTCTGTCACGGGTCACGTTCTTTGCATCCGGCCACTAGCCAATAGACCGACTAGGATCCTCAACCGTGATCGACCGAGCTCTGGAAGGACCTATCCGCCGGATGGGCCTCGTCGTCCGAATGCGGCTCCACCACCCGGCGGTAGAGATGCCAGGTTGCGTGCCCCAGCACCGGCATCACGATAGCAAGCCCCACGAACAGCGGAATGGAGCCCACGAAAAGCGCTGCCGCGACGATCAAGCCCCAGAGCGCCATGGTGAGCGGATTGAGCACGACCGCCTTGACCGAGGCATAAACCGCAACCGCGATGCCGACATCACGATCCAGAAGAAGCGGAAAAGAAATCACGCTGATGCTCAAAACGACGACCGCAAAGGCGAAGCCCAGCAGATTGCCCCAGACGATCAGTCTCATACCTTCTGGACTTGCGAGGACATGATCAATGAACTGCGGATAGGAGGTGGGCGCTGCATAGCCAAAGAGAGATTCATATAGCATGCGTGCACTCGTCAGCCACGCAAGAAAGATCATCATCAGCAAGACTCCCAGGGCAATGATGGAAGGGAGGGAGGGAGATTTAAGCACCTCGAAAGCATCTCCCCAGGATGTGGGCAAGCCAAGTTCCCGCCGCCGACTGATCTCGTAAAGGCCGACGCCTGCGAGAGGCCCAACCAGTGCGAAGCCCGTCGCTAGAGGATAGAGAAGCGGCAGGGCGTTGTTGGTGAAGGTGAGCGCGGCAAGACATGCCCCGAGGATCGGATAAATCAGTCCCAGGAAGACCAGATGGGACGGCATAGCCCAAAAGTCATCGAAGCCTCTCGACAAAGCCTCTTTCAAGTCTGCAGGGCCGATCTTCCGGATGACTGGATGAGCTGGTATCTCGCTTGCGCCGGCAACGACATGAAAGTGGGCCATATCCACATCTCCAGGACTGAACCCTGCAAGGGTAAACCTTGCAGGACTGAACCTTGGCAGTTGAGATTGCAGTCTTCGCGCATCGTCATGAATGGTTACGCGTAACCGCAACCTAATGCATAATTATACTCTTAAACACGGCTTTTGTCGCCCCGGCATGAATGTTCCAACCCACGGTCGCAACTTGCGTTGGCCCACCAGTGCAGCATTTATGGTATGATCAGTCGTTATTTTGGTCGGGAGAGCTCCATGGACTCGGGCAGTCATGGAACTCGTGGAAGACCGCGACGACCGCCGCTTCTTCGACACATCCCGCAAGATCGGCCCGTCCATTGTGGCAGCCATGCTGGAGCGCGGCGTCATCGCAAGAGCCATGCCGCAGGGCGACATTATCGGCTTTGCGCCCCCGCTGTGCCTGACACGCGAAGAGGCCGAAGAGATTGTCTCGGTCACCGCCGACGCCATCAGACAAGTGCTCGGATAAATGCGCCAGCCTCTCCATTTCCAGATCAGGGATATCGTAGCATGACATCAAGTTCCCGCCATAAATCGGCAGTTTGGCTTTCTGGGCCCAACATAGCCGCAGCAGAAATCGCTGCTTCCATCGGTTACACCGCCGTCGTGCTGGATATCGAGCACGGCAGTTTTGACCTCGGCACACTTGAGCGGTTCATCCCGGTTCTCAAGGGCTTGGGGCTGGAGGTCCTGGCAAAGGTGCTGGCGCCTGAGTGTGGTCCCACCTAGCAGGCACTGGATTTCGGTGCAGATGCCGTGGTCATTCCCCATATTCTGGACGCTGTCCATGCGGAAAAGACATGTGCCTTTGCGAAGTTCCCGCCTCATGGGAAGCGCAGTTTTGCCGGAGGCCGCACTGTGGCCTATGGCAGCCCGGATGATCAGTGGTTCATCGACCAGGACCGGAAGACCAGATGTTACCCGATGATCGAACATGCGGGCGCCTTGAGAGAAATCGAACAAATCCTGTCGCTCGACACCGTGGACGGGGTCTTCATTGGCCCGAGCGATCTCTCCCTGCGGCGCGGTCGCGGGACCTACAAACGCGGCGAGACAGATTTTGCCGATCTGAAAGCAATTGCGGATGCGGCGAAAGCCGCTGGCAAGCATTGGTTGCTGCCCGCCTGGAGTGTCTCCGAAAAGCAGTTCGCACTCGAAAACGACGCCCATACGCTTGTGCTGACCATGGAGCATGGCGCCATCGCGCTTGGTTTTCGCGACGCTTGCAACACCACCGCTCAACTTCTCTCGCCAGCGCACTGATTTTGCCCCGTCACGAAGGCTCATGAACTCCATGAGCTTGAGAAGCCACTCCTTCGCCGGATGGTTCTGATGGAAGCGCGCGAAGCCCCGTCTAACGGCGGTCCATGGACTTTGGCGCAGTCACTTTGCCCTCAACTCTGAGATTCATCGCGTTGGATGTGGAAAAGCGACATTCCTTGCCCTTCAAGGCGAGATGCCGATCAGGTTTGTTCGCTGCTCCTTGATCCTTGCGTGTGACCGCGGTGCGGTATCCGGTGCACGATCCGATCAATGGTGGCGAGCGAACGGGCTTGCTGGTGAGAGGCCCGGAGCAAGGCGACCTGGGCGACCTCTGTCAGGTCCCGTTCCATCGCCATCGCAGCCAGCCGCACGCCCTGTCAACGCTGTCTCACTTCGAGGGAAAGAATCTCGATTTTGCAGGCAAGATCTCGCCTTGAGCGGCAAAGGATTGTCAGTGATAGTGTTGCATTCCTGATCTCGCCTTGAGCGACAAAGCCCCTCACGCGGGGGCTGCTCGTAGGTGAGGCTCTAGCCCTTGGACCTTAGCCAGCACTCCTCTGCCGGTAGATTGGCTCTGCGGCGCAAGCGTGTCACCCGCCTCCAATCGCCCTTCTCAAACGCTGCGGCCAGCACCTGTTTCGAGGCCTCGTCACGCATACCAGCACAAGGATAGATCGCAACCGGCGAGACCCAGCGTGCCAGGTAATCTGGTCCCTGGCGCGTAACGAGGAAGACGGCCCCGCGGCGGCTGATCGGTCCCGGCCCAGTCGATCGAAAGCCTTTATCGGTGGTCAAGGGCAGAATAAGCCTGCCACCGTCCCGGAGCCGGTCGAGCCAGGTGTCCGCTCAGTCCACTCAATGCCGGAAGGCTACGGGCTCTGGGCCGCGCTAGGGCCTTGAAGGCGAAGCAGGTCCCCTTCCGACAGGGACCGGATCGCACGGGCAACCGCGGCGGGCGCCTCGTCAGCCTCTTCGTTGCGGTTCACGTTATGGCTCTGCTTGTCCTGGATCAGCCGTTCGCCTGCGTATCCTACTATGCGCGTGTGAAAGGGGAGTCAGGGACGTACTACCGGCTGCAGAAAAGCTCCCGGCCGCACGGTCGATAATCTGCGGTGTGTAGTCTTTGACATTGCTGGAAAAATTCACCCGGATACGTCGTCGGGCAAGGCATCGGTGTTGCGGCGTTTGCAGCCGAGGGCGATGGGTTATTCTTCCACCAAACCTCTGATCTCACCGGTGGCCGCAGGAGCTGGCGCGCTGATGGCTTGCGTTCATAGGACTGCGAGCCTAGAATCGGCTGCATGATGTTCATGTCCACATTCTTCCCCCTGATCTGAACGACTCCGTCGTCGCTGCGCAGTAAGCGCCAATCAGGTTTCACGGCCGGTCAGAAATGGCGGCCGAACGGAGAATTATGGACATGCCGACCACCGGCTCCTTGGGTCTGAGCAGCGCTCAGATCAACGATTTCATTGAACATGGCTATCTGAAGCTCGAACACGCTTTCGATGCCGAACTCGCCCGCCAGGGACGGGATGAGCTCTGGGCAGCTATGGGCCTTTCGCCCGACGAGCCTCACACATGGACACGGCCCGTCGTCCGCCTTGGCTTCATGTCAGGGCCGACCTTCGTCGCAGCCGCGAATACCCCGCGCCTGTACAGTGCCTATGATGCGCTTGCTGGTGAGGGGCGTTGGCTGAAGCCGACCGGACTTGGGACGTTTCCGATCCGGTTCCCATCGAAGGATGCCCCTGGCGATGGCGGCTGGCATGTCGACGTGAGCTTCGGATCTGAAAACCCCGATTTCATGCAGTGGCGGGTCAACGTGAAAAGCCGAGGTCGCGCGCTGCTGATGCTCTTTTTGTTCTCGGATGTGGGCCAGGACGACGCCCCAACAGTGATCCGCAAAGGTTCCCATGCCCATATTGCACGTCAATTGCTGCCTCATGGAGAGAATGGCCTGACGCTCGGAGAACTTGCAGCCGACGGCTTCGCCTCGACGGAAGGCTGCGAAGAGACTTTGGCCACGGGTCAGGCGGGCACTGTCCATCTGTGCCACCCGTTCCTGGTCCATCGAGCGCAACCGCATCGGGGAACGCGACCTCGCTTTATGGCGCAACCGCCGCTTCTTCCCAAAGGCGAGTTTGACCCTTCAATGCCACCATCACCGGTGCAGACGGCAATCCGGAAAGCATGCGGGATTACCTTCTGATGTGTAGGCCTGGAGTTCTTGAATGGCTCCGAGCCTCAGCTGCGCTGCCCCCATATCGCCGAACAGATCTCGCCTTGCCTCTTCGCGTGTCATCCAATTCCGCGGATGGACCAGCTCGACCTTCAAGGAATGGAAAGCGACTCCATCGGAGCGTTGTCATAGGGGCAAGCCGTTCGGCTCATTGACGCCTTAGTCTTCATGGGGTGGGAACAGTTCTTGTCCCGACCCCATTGTGTCGCAGCCTCCACGGGACGTGGCGGAGAATAGACACGAAAAGACATGGGTCCATCCTGCACGAAGCGGACGGACCCAGGCAATTGGACGTTGCCTGAAGTCTGGTACTCGCCGCATCACGGACGTTCGGTCTACTTCCGCCTCGTGCCAGAAGCAGACCTTCCTGCGCAGAATAGTTCTTCTGCGTCGGCGCTTCTCGCACCAAACAACTTAATCGTAAGTGTCGGTCTCGAAATGGCTTATGCCCATGATCTCAGCACCATTAACTGAGCGATAGAACAAGACCTGCAACGCTGACGAACGCGCCCGCCACGCGGATCATCTGGCGATGACCGAGAACAAGGCCTATTGCAAGGCCCGCTCCATGCAGTAGAGCCGTCGCCGAGGCAAAGCCAAGGCAATACAGGGCCGCTGCGGCTCCCACCGGCATTTCCGCTCCATGGGCGTAGCCGTGGAAGACCGCAAACATTCCGGTCAACGTCATGGCTACGGAGACGAGACAGCGATTCCCCACGGCCAGAACTGCGCCGAGGACAACGACCGAAGCGGCAATGCCAATCTCGACGGCGGGGATTTCAATTCCCATAAGGCCCATGGCTCCCCCCACGAGCATCATGGAGACGAAACTTGCCGGAACGGCCCAGAAAGCCCGCCCGCCGAGCTGGGCGGCGAAGAGGCCGACGGCCAGCATGGCTAAGGTGTGATCGAACCCGCCGAGAGGGTGCAGGAAGCCGGCGCCAAAACCTGAGGGCTCGTGGGAGCCCGTGTGAGCCACAGCAGGCATGGCAGCCAGCAGCATGGAAAGAGTCAGAAGAGAGCGTTTCAATGCCATGGGGATTGCTCCTGTCATGCAGCCGCGGCCAAGCCGCCGGCCCGTTCGATGAATGTCGCGATCGAATCCACGCCGATGCCGCCGCGAATATTGCTGAAGACGTAGGGACGCTGGCCGCGCATGCGCTTCGTGTCGTCTTCCATGATGGTGAGATCCGCACCCACGTGAGGTGCAAGGTCGATCTTGTTGATCACCAGCAGATCCGAGCGGGTAATACCAGGGCCGCCTTTCCGTGGAATCTTCTCGCCGCCAGCCACGTCGATGACATAGATGGTCAGATCAGCAAGCTCCGGTGAGAATGTCGCGGATAGATTGTCGCCGCCGGATTCAACCAGCACGATATCGAGATGAGGAAACCGGCTGCGCATGGTGTCAATCGCGGCCAGGTTAATGGACGCATCTTCACGGATTGCCGTGTGCGGGCATCCGCCCGTCTCGACGCCCATGATGCGCTCCACCGGAAGCGCGCCCGCAACGGTCAGGAGGCGCGCATCTTCCTTCGTGTAGATGTCGTTGGTGATCGCGCAGATGTCGTAGCGTTCGCGGAAAATCTTGCAGAGCGCTTCCATCAGAGCCGTCTTGCCGGAGCCGACCGGCCCGCCGATGCCGACGCGAAGAGGTCCAGTATGGGAAATCATGAGCGGAAAAGCCTCGTGTATTGGTTTTCGTGATGGAAGGAACCGAGATCGGACCGGAAGGTCGAACCGCCGACATCGTCGAGCGATAGCTCCATGGCGTCCCGGGCAACTGCCTGTGCTGTCGCCGCTAAGGCCGCACAGACGCGAATGCCCGCGGTCTGACCGATCGGAGCGAGCCGAATGGCGGCTGAGACGAGCGTCTGGACAAGCCCGAAGAGATAGGCCTCCGACGTAATCGGCAAAGGAACGCTGTGTGCCGCCGCCGTCATGCCGATGGCGACCGGGAAAGCCACAGCGCATTCGAGAGACATCAATCGCGGCGACGGCCATGCGGCGAGAGTTGCGTCGAGAAAGCTGCGTCCCTGCTGGCTCGTCTCGAGATAAAGCTCGGCGGACGGCGAGAGTGCCAGCGCCAGTTCGTTGACGGCCTCAAGGGCCTGTGCATCGCTCTCTTTGACGGCCCGGTAGGCATGGCCTAGCAGGATCGCATCGTTGCGGCCGAAACCGAGTGTCAGCATCTCGCCCAGCCACGCGACGAGCGTCTCTTCGTTCGTCACATCCCCGGCCTCGACGGCTCGCTCGAGCGTATGTGAATAGGCATAACAGCCGACCGGATAGGATGGTGACAGCCAGGCGAAGAGCGGCAGGATGGCCTGCCCCTCCCCCGCCGACGATGGCCTCATTCGTGTTTCATCCATGGCTATGCCCATGGGAATGGTGATGCGAGTGCCCGCCCTGCTCATGATGGTGATAGGCCCCTCGCACGGGACGGAAGGGACGCTCGACGATCTCCGTCCTTGCCCCTAGCCCCTGCAGCATATCGAGCAGAACATGGTCATAGGCGAGATAGATTGCATCGCGTGCAATCTCGGCGGACACGTGCCGGTTGCCGATGTGCCAGGCGAGAGTCAGCAGATCGAGGGAATCGTCAGTCCTGACCTCGATCAGTTTCTCGGGCGCGGCCCGCACCTGCACAAGCCAGCCGCTGTCGAGCCGGATCGCATCTCCGTCTTCCAGGACATCGAGCTTGTCGAGATCGAGCAGCAACGCGGTCCCGCCATCGGCATGGAGCACAATGCGCCGCCGGTAGCGGTCGCCGTGATCGAGGGTGATCATATCGACGATGAGATCCTCGTCGACGGCTTCGCGGCGGATGATGGATGTAGCGCGGATCATATCAGAACAGGAAATAGCGTTGAGCCATAGGAAGGACCTTCGCCGGCTCGCAAACCAGTAATTCACCGTCGGCACGGACATCGTAGGTTTCGGGGTCGACTTCGATAAAGGGCGTGGCGTCGTTGAGCACCATGTCCTTCTTGCCGATGCCGCCACGGACATTCTCGACCGCAACGAGTTGTTTCTGAACTCCGAGCTTTGCGGCAAGCCCGTTCTCCACGGCCGCCTTCGACACGAAGGTCAGCGAGGTCGAAGCCAGGGCCCTGCCATAGGCCCCGAACATGGGACGGTAATGCACCGGCTGCGGCGTGGGGATCGAGGCGTTGGGATCGCCCATGAGGGCCGCCGCGATGGCACCTCCCTTGAGGACGAGATCGGGCTTCACACCGAAGAAGGCCGGCGTCCAGACCACGAGGTCTGCGAGCTTTCCCACCTCAACGGAGCCGATACGCTTCGACACGCCATGGGCGATGGCGGGGTTGATCGTGTACTTGGCCACATAGCGGCGGGCGCGGAGATTGTCGTTGTCTCTGCTCTCGCTGGGAAGCGGCCCACGCTGGACCTTCATCTTGTGCGCCGTCTGCCACGTGCGAATGATGACCTCGCCGACGCGGCCCATCGCCTGGCTGTCGGAAGACATCATCGAGAGCGCACCGATGTCGTGGAGAATGTCCTCCGCCGCGATGGTCTCCTTGCGGATGCGGCTTTCCGCGAAGGCAAGATCCTCCGGAATCGAGGGATCGAGATGATGGCAGACCATGAGCATGTCGAGATGCTCGTCGATGGTGTTCACCGTGTAAGGCCGCGTCGGGTTGGTGGAGGATGGCAGGACATTGGGAAGCCCCGCCACCTTGATAATGTCCGGTGCGTGCCCGCCGCCCGCTCCTTCCGTGTGAAAGGCGTGGATCGTGCGTCCCTTGAAGGCCGCAATCGTGTCCTCGACGAAGCCAGACTCGTTGAGGGTGTCGGTGTGGATCATCACCTGCACGTCATAGGCATCGGCAACGGAAAGGCAGCAATCGATCGCGGCAGGCGTCGTGCCCCAATCCTCGTGCAGTTTCAAAGCGCAGGCTCCAGCCTGAATCATCTCCTCCAGGGCGCCTGGCCTCGACGCATTGCCCTTGCCCGTGAAGGCCAAATTCATGGGGAACGCATCGGCCGCCTCGATCATCCGGGCGATGTGCCAGGCACCGGGTGTGCTGGTGGTGGCGAAAGTGCCCGTCGCAGGTCCCGTGCCGCCACCGAGCATGGTGGTGATGCCGGACATCAGCGCTTCTTCAATCTGCTGCGGGCAGATGAAATGAATGTGGGAGTCGAAGCCACCGGCTGTGATGATCTTGCCTTCGCCCGCGATGATCTCCGTGCCGGGGCCGATAACGATATCGACGTTCGGCTGCACGTCCGGATTGCCAGCCTTGCCGATGGCTGCAATTCGACCACCCTTGATACCGATATCGGCCTTCACGATACCCCAGTGATCGAGAATGACCGCATTGGTGATGACCGTGTCGACCGCGCCCTCGGCCCGAGTCGCCTGCCCCTGCCCCATGCCATCGCGGATCACCTTGCCCCCGCCGAATTTTACCTCCTCGCCGTAGGTCGTGAAATCCTTCTCCACCTCGATCACAAGCGAGGTATCCGCCAGCCGGATCCGGTCGCCCTTGGTAGGGCCAAACATATCCGCATAGGCTGCGCGGGGAAGAGAAGCAGGCTTTCTTGCATTCGACATTAGAGCGCCCCCATCACGCCTTGGCGGAAACCATAGATCTCACGCTTGCCGGAGAGCGGCACCAGGACGACTTCGCGGGTGGAGCCGGGTTCGAAACGCACCGCCGTGCCAGGCGCGATGTCAAGGCGCATGCCACGTGCCGTCTCGCGGTCGAAGGACAACGCCGGATTAGTCTCGAAGAAATGATAATGGCTGCCGACCTGAATCGGCCGGTCGCCCGTGTTTGCGACAGTCAGCACGATTCGCTCTATGCTTTCGTTGAAGACGATCTCGCCCTCCGGCGTCAGGACCTTGCCTGGAATGTCCGCGGAGGCCACGCCCCTGATGGGGTGATGAACCGTGACTAGCTTGGTTCCATCCGGAAAGGTTGCCTCGACCTGGATGTCATGAATCATTTCGGCCACGCCTTCCATGACCTGATCGGCGGTGAGCACATGCGCGCCTGCCTCCATCAGCTCGGAGACGGAGCGGCCATCACGCGCGCCCTCCACTACCGTGTCAGTGATGAGAGCGATGGCCTCCGGATGGTTGAGCTTCACGCCGCGCTCCAAGCGGCGCCGGGCTACCATGGCGGCCATGGCAATCAGGAGCTTGTCTTTTTCACGAGGTGTGAGCTGCATCCTTCAACCCTAGCTGAGCCAGACGCGCGGCAAGGGTCCGCCGCGAAAGGCAAGAAGAAATGGGAGGACGGAGGCGCGCAGAGCCTCCACTGTCACGGCGCAGAAGCGCACGGCGAGAATGCCGTTCCAGGCGCTTGCAGCGGCATCGCAACCATTGTCGGAGGGGAGAATTTTGCGCGTGGCCTCAAGGCGGGCCTCGGCATCCGGCGCCAGATGGACCAGCGTCGCCAGGGCGCGAGCCCCCTTCGCCACGCTTGGCTTCTGCAGCAGATCGGCAATCGAACCCTCAAGCCTTAGTGTATCAGCGTAAACCAAGCGCCCGTCCCGCCGAATGCGCCAGCGATCTTCGAAGAGGCCGTTTTCGATCCGCTCCGCATGCGCCTCGCGGCCAAAGACCACTGCTTCGAACAGGGTCAGGTGAGCGTCACGCGCTATATCGGCGTCAAGCCGTCGAATGAGCCGCGCCTGATCGAACAGGATAGTTTCCTGCGGTAGCCATTCCAGGTGCGAGCCTGCGTTCGCCGAGAGATTGACGGACAGGTCTGCAACCGGACCGTCGGAGCGATAGACTTTCTCGGCGGCCGGCGTTGCAACCGTGACGGCAGCTCCCGCCTGCGCCTCGATTGCCACAGCGAAATGATCTCCACAAGCAATACCGCCGGCTGTATTGACGAGAACGGCCTCGATGCTGGGACCTTGCGCCTTCGGCAGCCTGATCCTCATGGAGCCGCTTTCCTGAATGCGCATCGGCCGGGTGCGCCGGTCCAGCAGCGCGGCGCTGAACGCCACCCGCCCATCGGCGCGCTGTCGCTGGAGATTGCCGGCCCGGGAGTCGCCATCAAATGGCCAGGCGTTGACGTACATCGTCTCCCTCGAGTGCCGCGCGGCTGCCGTGCTGGACAATCTCGCCCCGCTCCATAACGACGAAGCGATCTGCCAAGTCGCGGGCGAAATCAAAATATTGCTCGACGAGCAGGATGGCCATGTCCTTTCTCTTGCGCAGGTAATGGATGGCGCGTCCGATATCCTTGATGATCGAGGGCTGGATGCCTTCGGTGGGCTCGTCGAGCACGAGAAGGCGCGGACGCATCACCAGCGCCCGCCCAATCGCGAGCTGCTGCTGCTGACCACCGGAGAGGTCGCCTCCGCACCGCCCCAGCATGGACTTGAGAACTGGAAAGAGTTCAAAGACCTCGTCCGGTATCGTTTTCTCGCCGCGCTTGAGCGGTGCAAAGCCGGTCTCCAGATTTTCCTTCACGGTGAGCAGGGGAAAGATCTCCCTTCCCTGAGGGACATACGCGATCCCGCGCGTCGCGCGCTCGAACGGCTTCAGGCGCGAGACATCCTGTCCCTCGAGGCGGATCACCCCACCGGAAATCGGCCTCTGCCCCGTAATGGCACGGAGAAGCGATGTCTTCCCCACGCCATTGCGGCCGAGCACGCAGGTCACCTCGCCGACAGAGGCTGTCAGGGAGACACCGTGCAAGGCTTGAGCCGCGCCATAGTGCAAGGACAGGTTTTCGACTGTGAGCATCGTCATCGGCCCAGGTAAACCTCGATCACGCGCTCGTTGGCGCTCACCGCATCCAAAGACCCCTCGGCCAAAACGGACCCTTCATGCAGGCATGTAACCTTCACACCGAGATCCCGCACGAAGGTCATGTCGTGCTCCACCACGACCACGGCCTGCGTTTTTGCGATATCTCGCAGGAGATCGGCCGTGTCGGCCGTTTCCTGATCCGTCATCCCGGCGGCCGGTTCGTCGATCAGCAGGAGCTTGGGCTGTTGCGCCAGCAGCATGCCGATCTCCAGCCATTGCTTCTGGCCGTGGGACAGCTCCCCGGCCCTGCGATGCCGCTGGTGCGTGAGGCGCACGCGCTCCAGAAGGGCATCAATTCTCTCCCGCTCCTGCGCCGTGCGGCGCGACAGCAAGGTGGCGAGGGGGCTACGTTTCTGCTTGAGAGCCAGAAGCAGATTATCCTCCACGCTGTGCATCTCGAACACGGTCGGCGTCTGGAACTTCCGGCCAATGCCGAGTTCCGCGATGGCGGCCTCATCGAGGTAGGTCAGGTCATGGGATCCATTGAAAAGGGCTGTTCCTTCATTGGGTCTCGTCTTGCCGGTGATCACGTCCATCATGGTCGTCTTACCGGCCCCATTTGGGCCGATGATGGCGCGCATCTCCGTGTGATCGATAGCGAGCGACAGTGCATTCAGGGCCCGGAAACCATCGAACGAGACCGTAACGTTATCGAGATAGAGAAGCGCTGGGGTTATGGGTGCTGCCATGGCTCACTCCGCCGCCTGTGAGAGAGATTCAGGGGGCCGGCGGGAGGCGAGCCGCCGGCTCACTTGCTTCCCAAGATCCCTCGCAGCCCCAAAGATGCCGTGGGGCATGAAGAGCGTTACGAAGACGAAAAGACCACCGAGGGCGAAGAGCCAGAACTCTGGCAGGACACCCGTGAACCAGGTCTTTCCGGCATTGACCAGCAGCGCTCCGAGAATGGCTCCGGCGAGCGTCCCGCGTCCACCGACGGCCACCCAGATCACGACTTCGATGGAGTTAGCCGGAGCGAACTCGCCCGGATTGATGATCCCGACCTGCGGTACGTAGAGCGCACCGGCAATGCCTGCCAGCATGGCCGAAAGCGTGAAAACGGCGAGCTTGTAGTGCTCGACCCGATAGCCGAGGAACCTTGTGCGGCTTTCAGCATCCCGCACGGCCACGAGCACCTTGCCGAACTTCGAATTCACGACCCAACGACACAGCAGATAGCCGCAGGCCAGCGCGACCACGGAGAGCACGAACAGGACGATGCGGGTCGAAGCCGATTGAAGCGGAAATCCCAGAATGTCCTTGAAGTCGGTCAGCCCGTTATTGCCGCCAAAGCCCATGTCGTTGCGAAAGAACGCCAGCATCAAAGCAAAAGTCATGGCTTGCGTGATGATGGAAAGGTAGACGCCGGTCACACGGGAGCGGAACGCGAGCCATCCGAAGATAAATGAGAGAGCGCCCGGCACGATCAGCGCCATCAGGGCCGCAAACGGAAACCACTCGAAGCCGTGCCAGAACCAGGGCAGCTCCTTCCAGTTCAGGAACACCATGAAGTCGGGCAGGACCGGATCGGCGTAGACTCCGCGCGGGCCGATCTGACGCATAAGGTACATGCCCATGGCATAGCCTCCGAGTGCGAAGAAGGCTCCGTGGCCGAGAGAGAGAATGCCGCAGAAGCCCCAGATCAGATCGACGGAGAGAGCCAGCAGGGCAAAGCACACGTATTTGCCGAGCAGAGGCACAAGATGGTCCGACAAATGCAGAGCCGATCCTGGCGCCGCCAGTCCGTTCATAGCAGGCACCACGATGGCGGCTACGGTGAGAAGCGACAGGACGACAGTGCTTTGCCGATCAAGCAGGGTTTGTGTCTTCATGCCTCGACCGCTCTGCCTTTCAGCGCGAAGAGGCCGCGCGGACGACGTTGAATGAAAAAGATGATGCCGACGAGAAGGACGATTTTGCCGAGCACCGCGCCCGCATAGGGTTCGAGGAGCTTGTTTGCGATGCCCAGCGTCATCGCGCCGACGAGTGTGCCCCAGAGATTTCCAACACCGCCGAACACGACGACCATGAAGCTGTCGATGATGTAGCCCTGCCCGAGATTCGGGCTGACATTGTCGATCTGGGAAAGCGCGACTCCCGCAATGCCCGCCACACCTGATCCAAGGCCGAAGGCCAACGCGTCGACGCGGCTGGTCTTGATGCCCATCGATCCCGCCATGCGCCGATTCTGCGTGACGGCTCGGACATGGAGCCCCAGGGAAGTATATCGCAACACAAGTTGCAGGACGGCGAAGACCAAAATGGCGAAGACCACGATAGCGATGCGGTTGTAGGTAAGACTTAAGCCACCGATCTCCAGCGCCCCGCTCATCCAGGCCGGAGTTCCCACCTCGCGGTTCGTCGGCCCGAACAGTGTGCGAACGGCCTGCTGCAGGATGAGGGACAAGCCCCAGGTCGCCAACAGGGTTTCCAAGGACCGGCCATAGAGGAAGCGGATGACAAGCCGCTCGATCAGGATACCTGTCACGCCTGCAACGAGGAAAGCGAGCGGCAGCGCGATGAAAAGCGAAGCCTCGAACAGGCCGGGCGCATAGGTGCGAATGAGCTCCTGCACCACGAATGTCGTGTAGGCTCCAAGCATGACCATCTCGCCATGGGCCATGTTGATGACGCCCATCGTGCCGAACGTGATGGCGAGCCCGATGGCAGCGAGAAGCAGAACCGACCCGAGGGAGATCCCGTACCAGATGTTCTGAACGGCACTCCAAAGCGCCAGCCGGGCGCGAATGCTGTCTGTCGCCTTTCCGGCAGCCTCTGCAATATCCGACGGTGTTCCCGACGGCAGGCTGGACAGAAGAGCGAGCGCCTCCTGATCGCCGCGCTCCTTCAAGGTTGCAACGGCGCCAAGGCGGTCGGCGGAGGATGCATCGGCCTTGTTCAGTAGAATGGCCGCCCGCGCCGTCCGGAGGGCTTTTCTCACATTCGGGGAAGTCTCCTGCGCAATCGCCTTGTCGAGCGTCGGCAAGGCAGCAGCATCGCGAGAGCGGAAAACGGCACGCGCCGCTTCGAGCCGCGTTCCAGGATCCGTGCTGAGGAGCGTCAGATTCCCGAGCGCGGCTTCGATGGCGCGGCGGACCCGGTTGTTGACCCGGACCGGCTTGAGGCTGCCCGCATTCGCGCCCGACGGCTGCCCCTTCGCTGCATCGACAAGGGGGCCGGATATATCACGGATAACAACCTGCCCTGCCCCCACGAGAAGCTGCCCATCCCTCAACGCCTCGATAACGCGAAGAGACAAGGAATGGCCGCTGCTCGTGACAGCCGCAATAGCCGCTTCAGTATCGGCATAGCTGTCGGCTGCAAATCTCGGCAATGCGTCCTCGTAAGGTCCGGCCATTGCAACCGAGGTCATGCCCGCCAGCAGGACGAGAGCCCAGAAAATCGTGCGCAAAGTGGTCATGAAAAACGCCGCTTGGAGAGAGGTCGAGGGCAACCGCAGCGGCTGCCCTCATCGATCAATCGCTCAGGCGCCGCACTTCTTGGTGACGGTGTTGTAATTGCCGCACTTGAGGGTCTTCCAGTCGGCAATTAGGTCCTTCGAGCCATCGAGATACTTGGACCAGGCATCACCTGGAACGAGAGCATCGGTTTGCGAAACGGTCTCGAACTGGCCGTCCTCCTTGATCTCGCCGATGAGCACCGGCTTCGTAATGTGGTGGTTCGGTAGCATCTCGGACACGCCGCCGGTAAGGTTCGGGACCTGCACGCCGACGATGGAGTCGATTACCTTGTCAGGATCGGTCGTGCCGGCCTTCTCGACCGCTTTCACCCACATGTTGAAACCGATCACGTGCGCTTCCATCGGGTCGTTGGTGACGCGCTTGTCGTTCTTGGTAAAAGCCTTCCACTTCTCGATGAAAGCCTTGTTGTCAGGTGTATCGACGGACTGGAAGTAGTTCCAAGCGGCCAGGTGGCCAACGAGAGGTTTCGTGTCGATGCCGGCCAGCTCCTCTTCACCCACCGAGAAGGCGACAACCGGAATATCCGTGGCCTTCACGCCCTGGTTCGCGAGCTCCTTATAGAACGGCACGTTGGCATCGCCGTTGATCGTGGAGACGACAGCTGTCTTCTTGCCGGTGGATCCGAACTTCTTGATGTCGGCCACAATAGTCTGCCAGTCGGAATGCCCGAAGGGCGTGTAGTTAATCATGATGTCCTCGGACTTCACGCCCTTGGACTTCAGGTAAGCCTCAAGAATCTTGTTGGTCGTGCGCGGATAGACGTAGTCGGTGCCGGCAAGCACCCAACGCTCGACCTTCTCTTCCTTGGTGAGGTAATCGACAGCCGGGATCGCCTGCTGGTTGGGCGCAGCGCCTGTGTAGAACACGTTCCGCTCGCTCTCCTCGCCCTCATATTGGACGGGGTAGAACAGGATGCTGTTCAGCTCCTTGAACACGGGAAGAACGGACTTGCGCGACACGGATGTCCAGCATCCGAACACAGCCGCGACCTTGTCCTTGCTGATCAGCTCGCGGGCTTTTTCTGCGAAGAGCGGCCAGTTCGAAGCTGGATCGACCACAACAGCTTCGAGCTTCTTGCCTAGAAGACCGCCCTTTTTGTTCTGCTCCTCGATGAGCATCAGCATGGCATCTTTCAGCGTGGTCTCGCTGATTGCCATGGTGCCCGACAGTGAATGGAGAATCCCAACCTTGATCGTTTCCTCTGCTCTTGCGGCTCCTGCCGTGGCGCCGGAAACCAGAGCCGCCGCCGTAAGTGCCAGCAGATTTCTGCGCGTCATGTTCAAAATCGACATAGGTCCCTCTCCCTGCATGCCCGTTTCAGGTGCAACGTGGGGTTCCTACGCAAGAACCGTGCCAGAGTTGGCGGAGAGACACCGGCCTGAGGAGGGTGGCCGATAGAAGGCGGAAGTGAATAACGGGTCTGCCCAGAAAAGTGGCGAAAGCTAAAATACAAGGCGAACAGAGCAATGTTACACTCAGCGACGGAATGTCGGCTTTTCGCCCATGACTTGCCCTTTGGTCGGCGGCTGCGACCACTCTTTCCCCTGACAGCCCGCAGACGATGCCCCACGCTCTGTACCGGGTGCGGCCGGTGAGCTCGCGTGGGCGGGCGCCGCCGAGCTGCGTCAGCATCAGATCAATGGCCTTGGGGGTGACCTTCAGCAGCTTGGCGCCGAGCGGCACCGTCACCAGCGGACGCGACAGAAACAGGTCGACCAGCTCCGGCAGCCTGGAGTTGGAGCGGCACTCCTTGGTCACCCGCTGCATCAGCTCGCGGGCGAGGATCAGGCGGTCGAGATCCTTGGTGCCGATCGCCAGTGCTTCTTGGGGTCAGCGCAAGATGTGTTCCTGATTGAGCGCTAAGCTAGAACCAAAAGGGAACTTACTGCCTACTGTGTGATGGTGTTTTACGAGCGGTTATGCTGCGCGTGCCAGTGGCTTGGGCGGCCGAAAGGGCGGCAAGCCGTCCACGAGCACAGGCTGCTCGCCCCAAGCATAGGTGCTGGTGAGGTTGATATGCTCCCAACCCGGAGGCGACACGTGTTTGAGCACCTCACGCGGATATTCCGCCCCTGATGGCGAAGGTGATCCACAGCCCGTCCAAGATAGACTGTATTCCAGTGAACAATGGCGCTCACGACCAGGTTCAGTCCGGAGGCCCGGAACGCCTGACTCTCGAACGATCGATCCCGGACCTCGCCGCGCTCGTGGAAGAACTCCTGGGATAGAACGCTGCTTGTTGACACCAGCCGCAATCAGGTGGCATCGACCGCAAAGCCTTCGCCTCCCACCAGCCCCTCCGCCAGGCAGCGCTCGACGACGGTCTCGAACAGGTGGCGCAGGATGTCGCTCTGGCGGAAGCGGCCGTGACGGTTGCGTGAGAAGGTGGAGTGGTCCGGCACCTTGCCCTCCAACCCGAGACGGCAGAACCAGCGGTAGGCCAGGTTGAGGTGGACTTCCTCGCACGGGCGCCGCTCGGAGCGCAAGCCCATGCAGTAGCCGACGATCAGCATGCGCATCATCAGCTCGGGATCGACAGAGGGCCGGCCGATGGGGCTGTAGAACGGCTTCAGGGCCGTGCGGACGCTCTCCAGGTCAAGGAAGCGGTCGATGCGGCGCAGCAGATGATCCGTAGGCACATGATCATCAAGGCAGAAGTCGTAGAAGAGCTGCGCCGGAGCCACTTGCATGCCCATCATCGTCCTGCCCTCCGCAAAGCGACAGGAGAATGGAATCAGGCCAACGCGGCTCAATCAACGCCCGACCAAATCAATACTATCTGCCACAAGCTGACTTTCCATTTGGCGCTTACTCAGGAGAGCGGGTTCGCAGCGAGCCAACTTCCCTCTCCCTCAAGCTGCCTCGTGGCAACTCCTTCTCAGAATAGACGATCGCCGTTAACGCCTTCCCTCGCCGCCGCCGTTGCCACCACCGTTGCCGCCGGAGTTCCCACCTCCGTTTCCGCCGCCGGAGTTCCCACCACCGTTGCCTCCACCATTGCCACCGCCATGGCCGCCACCATTTCCGCCACCGTTACCACCACCGTTTCCGCCGCCGCTGCCTCCACCGTTTCCGCCGCCGTTTCCGCCGCCATTGCCGCCAGAATTTCCGCCGCCACCGTTGTTTTCGCTGCCTCCACCGGTTGAGCCGGCCTGCGAATGTCCGGCATTACCGTTTGCCCCGCCACGATCACTGCGCCCGCGAGCCCGGTCAGGCCGAGAGCCGCTTGATGGGGACTGGGCAGGACCGAGATCCTGGCCAGGCGGTGAGGGGTTCCGTTTTTGTGCGCCCGCGGCTGTGCCGGGATCAGTGCCGGTGTCCGGGGCTTGTGAGGACGTGTTCGACCTCAATGGCCGGCCCTCGAGCGAGACTCGCGCAAGGCCCAGACGTCCTCTCAGATCGGTCACGACGGTCACCACGGCAGCCGCATAGGATCCGGCCGGAAGCGCCGCAGATACTCTTCCAGCCACCTCAATGCCTGAACTAAGGCGCAGTCCGCTCCGTGTCCGCTCGACGTATGCCTCGATGGAGAAGCGCCGGACCTCGGTGCCCAAGAGATCGCGCTCCCTGACAGCTCTGGCCACGTCGAGAACTTCTTTCTTATATGTGCCCTCCAGGATAGACCGGGTGCCAGCGAGCGCCGGGGCTGCTCTGTTGAGCCTCAACCGCCCGATCATGAGGCTACCATTACGAAGCTTGGTCACATTGCCGACGACCTTATCGGGGCCGCCGGACCTGGGCTCGATGAGGCTTGCGACGATAGTTCCGTCCGGCCGCCGCAGACCGAACACCGCAACACGCTCTCCGCGCCCCCACAACTGCCTGCCGTTGAGCTTCTCGACGGAAACAGTTTGGCCGAGCACACGCAATGTCTTGCCGGCCGTCGCTTCGATCGTACCCACGACCTCACTGGTCACGTCGATTTGCTTTGTTCGCAGCACACCGTTCTGAGTTTCGGCGACAACCTGCACCACCTGACCGATCTTGAGGTCGGAGACCTTCCGGATTTGCCCGTCAATCCGTACCGGCACGTCCGGCGCGTAGGTCACATGCATGCCGTTGACGATGATGCTTCCGAACCCACGGATCGTGCCGATCACGCCGGTGCCGCCGATACCTCGATCGCTTTCGGGTTCGCTCGGAACCACTCCCGTGCCACCGATACCGCGATCCTGTGGGTTCTGACTCCGCGCCACTTCCAAGGGGAAAAGGAGCAGTGCTAGCGCGGCCAGCCAGCACGCAGGGGTGCGTGCTATCCAAGTGGCACGATCCCTCACGTCCTGGGCTCCTCGTCGTTGCTGGTCGTGGAGGTACGCGCGACCGTCGGCGGTGCAACCTCTTCGCAATACACATAGACGCCGAAGTTCCACCGCCACGCGCCGGGTGTCACTCCATTGCTGGCAGCGTGTGCTTCGCGGTTCAACTTCTGAAGAGCTTGCATCGCAAGCTCGCGGGAGCGTTGCTGGAGTTGCTCAGCCACATCCTTCGTCAGGCCGTCGTAATGCACGGCACGCTCAAGGAATTGTGGCGATTGCGCCTCCACATTCGCAACTGCGGCGGCGATGTGATCGTGCAGGTTGCGCCCGAAGTAATAGAGCTGCTGATCATCCCCGGCACGCGGCACGTAGGCCGCCTCGACCAGAACAGCCCGGTCCTGGTCGTCGATGACGACGAGCTTTCGGTCGAGCCACTCGTCGAGCACGGCACGCGGCCGCACATCGCGGGTGACCGAATCAACAAGGCGCTCGAACGAGGGCTGCGATGGCTCCGCAATGCGGGGTAGCGGCCGGGGGTGCCCATCGCTATCGGTGAACTCAGGATCGGCAAGCCACCGGGCCAGAATGCGGCTTGTCTGGGAGACTGTCGCAGGAACGATATTGATTGGTGCACCTGCCCCGCGCAGCCGCCGGACTTCCTTTCGGTGGATGCCCGTCAGAAGGCTGACGCGACTGTCTGTCTGCTCCTTGCCTTGAAGGGCGAAGTCGTACTCGGCGACGTTCACGTAGAGCTCCCGTAGTAACTCCGCGAGCATGGGAAAGGTGATTCCGCTGCGGATCAGGAGCCCCACAAGCGGCCGCAATAGGCGCGCCAAGGGCGCATGCAGTTTGGCTGGCTCAGGGGAGCGATGTGTGTCGCTGGACATGCCTCCTAGGTAAGCGGATTGGACGTGGGAAATTTTCTCACATACCTTTTTGAAGGAGGGACGCAGGTCCCAAATTTGCTGGAAGGAAACTCTATGACGCGCCGCCTTACCCTGACTGTTTCGGCTCTCGCCCTGGGTCTTGCGATCAGCCTGCAGCCGCTTTCCCTCGATCTGATCACGTTCAAGGCCGAGAAGTCTCAGGCTCACGCCAAGGGCGGCGATGGCGGTGGCGGCGGCAATGGCGGCGGGAACGGTGGAGGCAACGGTGGTGGAAATGGTGGTGGTAACGGTGGCGGAAATGGTGGCGGCCATGGCGGTGGCAATGGTGGAGGCAACGGTGGTGGGAACTCCGGCGGCGGTGGAAACGGAGGTGGCTCCGGCGGTTCCCGCGGCGGTGAGAATTCTCGCGGTGGCGCAAGCGAGCACAGCGGGCGCGGCTCCGGCGCCAGCGATGCTTCCGCAAAGGGCCAAGCGAGGACTGAGCAGGCGCGAAGCAGCACGCGTGATGTCAGGGAAGTCGGGGTACAAGCTTCCACCGAAGCGAAGCGAGCGGCAGCCAGCGCCAAGAGCATTGGTCTGGATACGGCCAAACTCGGTCGCATGAACGCGGTGAATGCCTCCGCGACGGCCCGGCAGCATGCCGCGCCGAACTCGACGGTCGGGCTTATCGCGAGCTACGAGAACGCCTTGAGTGTCAAGAACACCAAGGACACGATCACCGACGCCGAAATCAATGAGGCGGCCAGAGCTCTTGCCACGCTGTCGAGGCCGGGCGTACCGGAAGAGGCTGTCAAGACACTCAATGAGAAGCTCGGGCTTGAGATCGACCCCACGTCGGACGTGTTCGACCGGGTTATCGACGAGGCTCGAGAGATCCAAGCCTCACGGCGGTAAAGGCCTGAACGTCCTGCCGCTCACCGACGGCAGGACGTTCTCTGAAACCGGCAGCTCGATCCGCAATGGATTGTCGTTGTGAAGCGTAACCTCTTCAGGGCAGCCAAGCTTCCGTGCAGAGAAATACTCAGCAGGTCCCAAACATCGGGAGAGCGCCCTTGAACACTGACCGCAGCCCACGAGTTCTCATTGTCGAAGACGAGGCCGTGATCGCGATGCTGATCGAAGACATGGTGTGCGATCTCGGGGGACAGGTCGTTGGCACGGCCACCAAGTTCGAACAGGCGATGAGTTTAGCACTCCAAGCAAATTTCGATCTCGCTATTCTCGACGTCAATGTTGATGGCGTGGCGATCTACCCGATTGCAGACATTCTAGGCGATCGCGGCACACCGTTCGTCTTCATGACCGGCTACGATTTCAGCGTCATTCCCGAGCGCTACCAGCACAATCGTGTCCTCTCAAAGCCATTCACGCACCAGACCTTTAGCGATGCTTTGCGGAATATCGTCGTCAACTCGTCTGGTTCATCGGCTGCTTGCTAGGTTCTAGGTGACCCTTCAATAACCGAGCTCCACATCAGGAACGGCAAGGCAAGGGCACTCCATAGGATAGACGTTTATCTTGATGATGGTCCGCACGGCGATAGAAGTAGGAGCTGAGGCATTCCGTCTCCGAAGCCACGGGGATTTGCAGGGGACTGCTCGAGCCGCTTCTAATCGGGCTTGGTGGGTCTTCGCAGCTCCTTGGACATAGACAAGGCAAATTCAGGCACTCACACTTGGAAAGGTCCGCACTGGGTCAGCCTGAGCCGTTGGGCGAGGTCCTGCGAAGGTCCCGATAGCGCTCCATCGCGGAAATACGGCCAAGGTCCGCACGGTGCCACAAGGGGACATCCGCAACATTGTGTTGCCTATCAACCTAACCTCTTCGAGAGAGCCTGCGGCTTGCCTGGGCAGACTCCTATCGCTGAGCACCTCAAGCGAAGCCGGGAACTTCGGTTTGATCGCCCTGTTGTTGGATAGCTCGGTTCATCGAGCTGAGAACAGGGTTGCGCTAAGTGGAGCTGACGCATGAGTGATATGGAGCATTCCGACCAGCCGACTCCGGCGACACCTGGGAACCCGCCTTCAACGGAGACGACTAGTTCGACGCAAGCAACGGCCGGAACGCGCACGGAAACGGCTGGATCTACGACGGATGTCTCAACGGAGACAGCTTCAACGGCAGGCGCGCCGGCTGAGGTGGCCCCTCCGCCGAACGCGCAGGAGCGTCCAAAAACCAAGGGTGTGGCCGACATCGTCTTCCTCGTCGACGTCAGTGGCAGCATGTCGCCCTGCATCGATGCGCTCCGCCGGAACATCGAGGCCTTCATCGACTCCTTGAGCCGCGGCGATGCAAACAACGCCGCCCCTGTGAGGGACTGGCGTGGCAAGGTCGTCGGGTATCGTGACATCGAGGCAGCCCAAGCCGAGGGGCTACCCTGGATCGTCGATCATCCCTTTGTCCGCGATGCCGGAGCACTCAAGGCACAGCTTGGCACCTTGCAGGCGAACGGCGGCGGCGATGAGCCGGAATCGCTTCTCGATGCTCTCTACAAGGTTGCTTCCATGGAAGCGGTCCCGAAGGGTTCGCAGACGGAAGATCCGGCAAAATGGCGCTACAGGAGCGATGCGGCTCGCGTGGTCATCGTCTTCACCGATGCGTCGTTCAAGGAAACCATGAGCCTTCCCGAGGCGAAGGGCGGTTCGCTTCAGGATGTGGCAAACCTCGTCATGGCCAATCGCATCATCCTCAGCCTCTTCGCCCCCAACTTCGAGGGTTATGATCGCTTGAGCCAGATCGATAAGTCGGAATGGGAGGTTGTGGAGTACGAGGGATTGAACCCGCAGGAGGCTTTGCAGAGGTTCACGTCCGATCCGGTCAATTTCCGCAACACCTTGAAGCAGCTGGCCGCCAGTGTCTCGCGCTCGGCAGCGACCGTGGCGCTGTAGACACACCGCCCCCGTCACAGTGAGCGTAAGCCATGGCCAAGAAGCTGAAGGTCGGCGATCGGATCCGGCAGTACCGTGTCACAAAGGTCTTCGGGCCAGGCATGATGGCGATCTCCTATGGCGCCGAGGGACCGACAGGAGAGAAGGTTTTTCTGAAGCAGTACAAGTCTCCTGCTCCTACGGTCGTTTGGTACAAGGCATTCGTCGCCTACCAGAACGAGCTCGGCACCCGCGTCCGGAACGGCCGGGCAGCTCAGTTCGCGGTGCGCCAGGTGGATGCGTTCGAAGAGGTCTGGGGCGGGCCCTGCTACTTCCAGGCCTTCGAGTTCGTTGAGAGCGGCGCCGACTTGCAGCAAATGCTCGATGAGGAGCGGGAGCAGCATCGCCGCACCAAGGTGCCAGCCACCAACAACCCCGCCGTCTGGGCCCGTCACGTCACTTGGGCCAAGGTCTTCATGGCCGGAATGGCGGCGCTGCACGAATCCAAGATCGTCCATGCCGATCTGAAGCCGGCGAATGCCTATCTGATTCAGGACCCGACGATCAGCTCCGGCTACCAGCTCAAGCTGATCGACATGGATTTCTCGCTCTTGGCCGACCGCCGCGCGCCCTGGCATGGCCATCAGGGCTATGTCGGCACCGACAATTACCGCTCTCCCGAGCACATGACCCGTGGGGGCGTGCCGGGGCTTGCCTCCGATGTTTTCACGTGTGGGCTGATGCTCTACGAGCTTCTCGCCGGCTATCATCCCTACTGGACCGAGGATCAGGCGGAGTACGCAAGGCTCGTCCAGAGCTATGCCGCCAAACCTCCGGCGCTGGCCGGAGTGATGCCGGCTCCAGCGAGCAATGCCGAAGTCAGCTCCTTCCTTCACCGCTGCCTTGCGCCGGACCCCACCGCGAGACCGACGTCCACGGAGCTGCGGGCTGTTTTGAGCGGGCGCGGGGCAGCGTCGTCCACCTCCAAAGAAGGTGCGGCAGCGGTAACGGGCGATGGCGCTCCGCGAGCTGCCGCCGAGTTGATCCTGTCCGACAGGATCGAATTGTTGGGCCCCGACGGACGCTCACTCCAGATTGGGGTCAGGACGGAACTTGGTAAAACCCTGGTGCGGCAATTCGGGCCGGACAGCGAGTTCTGGGACAGCCGCCAATGTGTCCTGGAACGTCATTCCGGGCGGCAGTGGATGATATCGCCTGTGGCTGGCACAACCAACGAAACTCTCGTGAACGGTGCCGTGCTCGCAGCTCCTCGGCCGCTCAGGCAAGGAGACCGGATCGCTGTCGGACGCCAGGCCAAAGGCATCGTCAAGATGCCGCTGACAGCGCGGGCGCTCAAATGAGTCTGCCCGGCGGACCTGAAGCGCCTGACCCCACTCCTCTGGGCGAGGAGCCGAAGAAGCCGGAAGCGGATTCAACAATGGCGGATGTGCCTAAGGATGAACCTGCGACACAGGATCCTGCGCAATCACCAGATGGCCTTGCATTGGATGCCTCCGTTGTAGGCGCTGAACCGAGATCGGACGCTGCGGCACCTCAACCGGCGAGCGAAGAGCCCCCCCAGAACATCGGCAGCCTGCCTTCTGACGCAGCTCCGACCGCCGTCGCGTCGCCCCCTCCTCTTGAGATCGTGGAGGTGGAACAACTGGATTGGCAGGCTGTCCGCAATGCGGCCAACCCGTCCTCCATTCGCTCGAACATGCGAGCGACGGTGGAGAGGATGGAGGCCCTGCTCGACAAACCTGACGGGCCTGGCCTGTTGTTCGACAAGGACCGCTCCGATCCCGCCGACAAGGTGGTCCAGGTCTCCGACTTGGATACCGAGCGCCCGTTGTGGATCGTCGGTGATCTGCACGGCGATCTTCTGGCGCTCGAGGCTGCACTGGCGGCGATGCGCGATCTGGCGCTGCCGCCGGATGAGGGGCAGCCCCGGGTTGTGTTTCTCGGCGATCTTTTCGACGATCAAGGTTTCGGGCTCGAAGTTCTTCTCCGCGTGTTCGAGCTGATCACGGACGCGCCGGATCGTGTGTGCCTCATCGCAGGCAACCACGACGAGGCGCTCTCCTATGACGGCGTGCGATTTGCTTCGAGCGTCTCTCCATCGGATTTCGCGGATTTCCTAAACGCCAATCTCGCGCATGAATGGATCGAGCGGGCCGGCAAAGTGGCCGTGCGTCTGTTCGCGCGTGCTCCCCGTGCACTCTTCTTTCCCGACGGTCTCCTGGTGGCCCATGGGGGGTTTCCGCTGGCGGATCTGCACGCGCGGCTTGGCGAAACGGGAGATTGGAACGATCCGATGTGCTTGTCGGATTTCGTGTGGACCAGGGCCCATCCGAAAGCGCGCAAGAAGCTCCCGAACCGCTTCTCGCGGGGCAGTCAGTTCGGGTATGAGGATTTCGCTGCTTTCTGTGTCCTGAGCACCAGTTTAGGACGTCCCGTCACGCGCATGGTGCGCGGCCACGATCATGTGGAGGAGAGATACGCCGCCTATCCGGCCTATCGGGCGCATCCAATGCTGACGACCGTGGCCCTCTCTCGCCGATTGAGCCGTGAGAGCTTCGGCCCTTACGAGCGCGTTCCCACCATAGCGCAATTTGTCGAAGGAACGCTTCCCCGGGTGTACCGGCTGCACATTCCTGCGGACATGATCCGCGAGGTCTATCCCGAGTTCGCCCCCGGCAACCCTGAGAGTGAAACGATCCAGGAACCTCATTGATGACCAGCGTAATCCTGCGTTGCCCGAACTGCGGTACTTCGAAGACAACTCCTGGCGAATGTGAAGCCTGTCACGAGGCGCAGGTCCGATACTACTGCACGAACCACAAGCCCGGGCGCTGGCTCGATGCCTCCGTCTGTCCGGAATGCGGTGCAAAATTCGGCGATCCGGTTCGTCCGGCGGTAAGTCCCGTTTCGCCTGCCGCCCCGCCTCGTCCACGGACCACGATCTCGCCCGCTGCACCGCCGCGCGCCGATACTCCGCCATCTCCCCCGAAAACCGCTGCCAAACCCTGGGGCCGCAGAGATCGGGAGGGATCTCCCAGTCCGGATCTAGGTACAGATGATGAGAGCACCTCGGCGCGCGATATCCGTGCAGCAAGAATGCTGGAGATCCTCAGGGCCGCTTCACGTGCCGGCCGCATGCCCCGAGGAGCAACCTACACCACTCCGGAGGCCCCACCGGTTGGGGCAGCGTTGGGTGGCTGCCTGATGCGCTTCGTGATCGTTGCGATGTTTCCGCTCATCAGCTTTTTCCTAATGCTGTCGCTTGTAGGTGGATCCCTGTTTGGAGGTTATTACTTCTAAAGTAGTCAACCACCGGGCGGCGGATTTGAGGGGAGTATGCTAACTCCGAGCTACGGAGCCATCCAGCACGGTCTTGCGGCTCCGGGGAGCGTCCGCGAGCCAGGACGCGACACCTTGAAAACGGATTGCGCCGAGTCGAGCGAGGATCAAAAGCAACCATTGCATCCGCGACCTCCGCTATTCACGGGCCATTATCACACGCTGTCACCGAACCCAACCAAGCCTGCAGCGTGACCGGCCACCTTCAGGAGGTGAAACCTCTCAGCATGCAGCTACGTTGAGCAGTGGGGGTACTGGCTCCCCTTTACCGAAAGGTGCGAGGGTTTATGGCGGCCACAGGGATCAGCGAACGGGTGAGCGTCGGCTCCACCGAGCATGGGCACGCTGCCCCAACTTCCTTCTGGGCTCTCACCCTCGGCACCATTGGGGTCGTCTACGGCGACATCGGCACCAGCCCGCTCTACGCCCTCAAGGAGAGCCTTGCCGCCGCCACTGGACACGCGGGCTCCAGCGCCCTCACACGTGAGATGGTGCTCGGGGTGGTCTCTCTCATCCTGTGGACGCTGATCATCATCGTGACGACCAAGTACGTGGTCTTTGTCCTGAGAGCTGACAACAACGGCGAGGGCGGCACTCTCTCGCTCGTGACGCTCGCCCAGCGCGCCCTCGGCCACAGCACCGGGATCACCATCATCCTGGGCATGGTGGGTGCTTCCCTGTTCTACGGCGACACCATCATCACGCCCGCCATCTCGGTGCTCTCGGCGGTTGAGGGCCTCAAGCTGATCACCCCCGCCTTCGATCCATATGTGGTGCCGCTCAGTCTCGTGATCCTGATCACCCTCTTCGCCGTCCAGCGCTTTGGCACAGCGAGCGTGGCCTCATTCTTCGGCCCGATCACCGCGTTCTGGTTCCTCGTGATGGCCGTTGGCGGCCTGATGCACATCCGGGACGATCTCAGCATCCTCGGCGCCATCAATCCAGTGCACGGCCTCAGCTTCGTGCTCAACCACGGCACGGCCGGGCTGCTGGCGCTCGGCGCGGTGTTCCTGTCAGTGACCGGCGCTGAGGCCCTCTATGCCGACATGGGCCACTTCGGTCGTGCGCCGATCCGCACCGCCTGGCTCGGCCTTGTCCTGCCCGCGCTTGCGCTCAACTATCTCGGCCAAGGCGCCATGCTGCTGGCCCATCCCGAGGGACTGGAGAACCCGTTTTTCCTGCTCTACCCGTCCTGGGCGCTGCTGCCGATGGTGATCCTCGCCACGGTCGCTACCATCATCGCCAGCCAGGCTGTGATCACCGGTGCGTTCTCGATCTCGGAGCAAGCGATGCACCTCGGCGTGCTGCCTCGCTTCCGTGTCATGCGCACTTCTGAGACCGAGAAGGGCCAAATCTACGTCCCCTTCATCAACTGGCTTCTGCTGACGGCAGTGGTGCTGGTCGTCGTCCTCTTCGAATCGTCGAGTGCCCTCGCGGCAGCTTACGGCTTAGCCGTGACCGGTGACATGGTGATCACCTCGTCCCTGCTGTTCATCGTGGCGTGGAAGTTCTGGCGCTGGGCTCCGGCTATTGCCGCATTGGTGATCGCGCCGTTCTTGGCTATCGAACTCGTGTTTCTTGGCGCGAATGCGCTCAAAATCCTGCACGGCGGCTGGTTTCCGCTGCTGGTCGGCACAGGCCTGTTCGTCCTGATGTGGACCTGGCGCAGGGGCACACGCCTACTGGCCGAGATCTCACACCGGGACCGCCCGCCGCTAGCTGAGTTCATGCGCAAGGTTGAGAGCAACCCGGTGCCGCGTGTTCCGGGGACCGCCATCTTTCTCACCGGGAACTCCCACGATGTTCCGGCCGCCTTGCTGCACAACCTGAAACACAACAAGGTGCTGCATGGTCACAACGTGCTCCTGAGCGTGGTCACCGAGGAGGTGCCGCGCCTGCGGGAGGAGGGCCGGGTCACAGTGGAAAAGCTCTCGGACCGGTTCTCGCGGGTGACGGTCCGGTTCGGGTTCATGGAGCCGCCGAACGTGCCCAGAGCGCTGAAGGCGGCGAATTTTGATCTGGAGGACACCTCGTTCTTCCTGTCGCGGCGGGCTCTGCAAGCCTCGGCGCAATCAGGCATGCCGCTCTGGCAAGACTATCTCTTCATTCCGATGGCACGGTCGGCAAGCGATGTCTCGGACCAGTTCTGCATTCCCGAGGACCAAGCGGTCGAAGTGGGCGCACGGGTCACGATTTGATTGGGTACCTGTCACAGCTCAAGGGGTGCTGATCAGCGCGGTCAGTCCAGCCTGGCCAATGCTCCAGCCGGCTAGACGAGACCGATACAGGTAGATCAGCTTGTGGATAAGCCACGCGCCGGAGCACAAGGATCGAGAGTTCCGCCGCCCGAAGCCGATCCTGTCCCAGTTCCTGAAATCCCGGTCGCGCAAGTACGGGACATCATCTGTGTCGTGGGCGACATCGGTCCTCAGCGAGGCCTCAAAGCGCTTCCAGGCCCGACGGGCCATCGTCCGGGCGACGACCGACGCTCCGCCGGAGACAATGGCGAGATCCCAGAGACGGTCCCTGAAAACAGCCATTGACACGTGGCAACCTTAGGCGAAAGATCTAAGCCTATCCTGACAGATAGGCCGCTGCCCACGCTTGTCAGCGCCCGGTCATGGTGCGCGGGCGGCCACGGTCCGTTTCGGGTCAAAAGCGGACTCGCTATGGGCTGCAACCCGGTGCAGTCCGTCAGGCGTTCGAAGATTCACTGCAAGCGCGGCAAGACCTATCGATAGCCGACGGGTTGGTGCATCATCGCCCAGTTAGTCCTCCCAAACTGACCCTCCCTGGTTTTGGCTGGGGAGGGTTCTTTGCTCTTGGTAGAAGATAGTTATAACCCTTTCCGTCTGAGATATGCCGACCTGGAGGCTGCCATGGGTTCAGACATTGTGGATCGCCTCAAGTTTGCTTCTGAGGCGGTGGGAATTGACGGGGAGCTAAAGGCCCTGTTGCTGGAAGCAGCCGATGAGATCGAGCATCTGCGCCAGTTGCTCGATCCAACGATCGAGGGCGATCTTGACCTTATTGAGCCGAAGGGTCGCGCTTAAGGTAGAATGGACGCCGGTTCCGCAGCCAGCTCCACTCTGCGCTATTCGCCGTGAATAGTTGGGCTCGTGCCATCGATTGGCCTTCGCGCAACTGCGTGGTCCAGAAGCCCCTATTCTCTGCAAATTTCCAGCTCTGCTTAGCCTATGTTGGCGCGATGGAACTCGTGATCAGAGTATCGTGTGCGGGCATAAAGAGGGGAGGCGTCCATGGCCACCCAATCCACGTTGTCGACCTCCGAACACAAAGAAGCCGCCGGACTCGCCTGGAAATGCAAGCACATTCCATTCGGCACTATACTTGTAGGCAGTGTGCTGCTGAGCGGGGTTGCATCGACGCTCTCGGTGATGTGGAGCTATGGCCCGGTCCATTGGATCCCGTGACATGGTTAGATCAACGGTGATCCCGTAAGGGGCGGCGAGCTTGCCGATAGCTGACGCCCATCCACTCTGCAGATGGTGCCTCATCGCCTTCTTATAGGGCCCGACTTCCTTTACCTGGACTCGTCATTGCGTTCAGGCTCGCTCGCTTTCGGCTGCACGATAGCCCCAGCGTTGGAGTGGCGATGGTTCACCTGCTCTCCCCGCCGGAGGCCATCACCTTTCATCCGCCCATCGAAAAGGAATGGCTGTGTGCCGCTCGTGCTCGTGGCAGCCGCAGCGTGCGATTGTCTGGGCGGAGCATCTTGAGCAATCGCGGTGGTTGCGGCCAGTGCCAACGCAAATGCGACGACCAATCTCGACATGATGACTTTCTCCTCTTCCAGCAGGCAGCCGGCGCGGAACTACGGCTCGGCTTTGGCGACCCCGCAAGATCATGCCAATCCTGGGCGAAGAGTTCAATAAGGAGCGAGGACCCTGAGCCCGTGTCCGCATTAAGACCGCCTAGAGCCTTCCCATCGTCTCCCGCCGATAGTTCTTAAGTGCTTCCCGGCAGGCTCTCTGAGGCGGGGGAGCGAGAGCCCGTTCATGCCGGGCAATGGCGTCCAGTATGAGCCGTCGGTGGTCCTGCCAGATCGCCATGGTCTCTTCCAGCAATCGCAGCAGCTCTCCGGCCAGGGCCGTGTCACGGCCTTGCTCGGTTAGCTTCTGGATCAGGGCGAGTTGCTCGGTAATCCGCTGCTCACCTTGGACAAGATGCCGATCCGCTGCAATCAGATCGTTGCGTTCATGTTGGAGATCAGACACGGTGACAGTCCTCGGCCATGCAGGCGGGAGCGCACGTCTCTCTCAGCCACCGGCGCGCACAGGTTCGGATTGGCCAGTGATGGAGCCATCATACACCTTCGGAGAAGGTGAACGATACGCTTGTGAGGTGCGTTGGTAGCTTTATTGGCCTGACAAGGGAGTGGCGGTGTATTCCCCACGCTACGACAAAGCAGCCGAGTATCGTCGCTTGGCCGAGGAATCCCGGACTCTGGCCCGCCAGATCTCGATCAATGATGCTCGGCGCCAGCTTCTTGAGACCGCCAAGCACCTGGAGTTGCTGGCGCAGGAAGAGGAGCGCAGGATGCAGATGGCAGGTTCCAAGCCGGAGCCGAAATCGAGCGTGTAGGCACCTCTGCTGGGAACGGCAGTGGTGGGTGCTGCATTGCGGAGCCAGCAACTCGAATGAGAGGTGGCGTCATGCGCATCGAGGACGATCCCCTGATGCAACGGGCAGAGAAGGCGGTGGCCGAAGCAGCGCGGCTGCGTCAGGCTCTTATGCACTTCGAGAACGAGGTCTGGCAGCAGGCTCAGCAGATGCTCCGGATCGAGGCTGAGCTGGACCCGCTCCTGCCGCATCCGCCCGATGGGCTAGGACGGCTCAGGGAGGTTATGGCCCAGGATCCGTCCGAGGAGGAGCAAGAACCCGCTCATGTCGGGCAATCGCGTCCAGGATGAGCCGGCGATGGTCCTTCCAGAAGCCGCAGCAGATCCCAGGCCAGGACCGTGTCGTAGCCTTCCCTGGTCATTCTCTGGATCAGGGCGGTCTGCTCGGCGATGCGCTGCTCGCCGGCCGCCAGATGCCGATCCGCCGTGATCAGGTCTTCACGTTCTCGCTGGAGGTCGTTCACGGTGACACTACTCAGCCACGCAGGCGGGAGCGCACATCTCTCTCAGCCACCGGCGCCTACGGGTTCGGTCTTTGCCGACGGTGACACCAGTATGCCCGCTTCAGGTTCGTGGTCCAAACGAAACGGTTCCGCTCGCAGGGGGCTGTGGTAGAATGGACCGAGGGGTGAGAACCTATCCTTAAGCTGACGGGTGGCGTCAGGAGTGAGGAGGACCATGACCGATGCAATAAACCGGCCGAATTTCCGGTCGGCGCCAACACAGACACGGTTGGCCGAGGCGATCTATCGCGGCATGTTCGAGGGCACACCTCACCCCTATCTGATCCTCTCGCCTCGCCTGAGGATCGTGGGAGCCAATGACGCCTATCTGGCTGCGACGCGGAAAGACCGTGAGTCGCTCGCTGGCCTCGACATGTTCGAGGCTTTCCCGGACAATCCGCATGATGATGCCGCAACCGGTGTCCGCAACCTGAGCGCCTCGTTCGAGCGTTCGCTGAGGTCTGCCCGGCGGGACGTCATGCGGCTTCAGCGCTACGACCTCAAGGGACGGGATGGGGTGTGGGAGGCGCACTACTGGAACCCGGTCAATTGGCCGCTCCTCGATGATTCTGGATCGATCATCGCCCTGGTCCATCATGTCACCGATGCCACGCTGCAAACCGTTGAGCCCAGCCGCGGACCGGGGCCTAGCCCGGATGCCTTGCCCCTGCGGGCCGCGGCGGCGCACAGAACCGCCCAGAACCTGGTCGAGCGGTCGCGTCGATCCATCCTGCTCTCCCGACAAATGGTGGCGGACACACAGAGGGTGCTTGCGGAATCCCGCAAGCTGCTGGAGCGGTCGGTCGATGCCTTCAAGCCGCAGCGACGCGAGACCGACGAGTAGTGCACCTCCTCGCGCCGGCCGAAGGGACATTGCCATGTCGCGATGAGCGCGTGCGGACCATGGCGCCGCGTAGCGATTGCTCTGCGGCAGACAGTGGTACAGCTGAGGGGAGACCGGGGTTCCGGCAACCGTGAAGTTATAGCCGACGATCGCACCCACTTCCGTGGAAATTCTCATAGTTCATCTTCGCACTTCGACGGGAAGGTGCATTGACGGCCGGAATCTTCTGAAGTGGCCGGATCCTCCACCTTCATAGCGGTGCCTCACGACCCGGGATGGTGCTGGGAACGCCGTTGATGTCGTTCGCATTGAGGTGGCGTCCCTCACGGTCGAGGTGGAGGTAGTTGGGATTGAACAGAGAAGCCTGCATCAGCGCCTCCAGGTTCGGGATCGTGAGGGTCTTGCCCTTCAGCGCGATGAGCCCGACGGCGCGCAAGTCCTGAAGGGTGCGATTGACATGCACCGCCGTCAGCCCGGTGGCGTCAGCCAACTCGGCCTGGGTCACTGGGATCTCACAACTGTTCTCTCGCGTCAGGCCAACGCCTTGCAGGCGCAGATAGAGCTCGCATAGCAGATGCGCCATACGTTCAAATGCACTCCGCTGACCCAGATTGACGGTCCACTCGCGCTGAATGGCGATCTCGACCAGAGTGGCCCACCACAGCGCCTGGGTGATGCGGGAATGCTTGAGCGTGAGCTCCTCGAACGCCGCCCGCGGGATCTCGGCCACGGTGACAAGGGTGATGGCGCCGAGGGAATGGTCCATCTGGCGCAGAATAAAGATGTTCTGATCACACAGATCGCCCGGGACCATGAAGCCGGTGATGGAGCGGCGGCCATCCTCCAGTTGCTTGTAGCGGCACGCCCAGCCGGAGAGGATCACGTTGATCTGAGAGGGCTTGTCGCCTTCCTGCACCAGGTCCTCGCGTGGCTGGAATACCCGCCCCCGCCCGGTAATCTCCGTCAGCACCTGCTTGTCCTCGGCCGAGAGGCGGGTGAACTGCTCCAGTTTGCGGATCAGGGCGATGGCCATGGCATCGTTCCAGGTTGGGTGCCCATTAGACCATAACCCGTGTTAAACTGATCGGGATTAACCTGTGTTGCTTTCCGACTACTTGGCTCGCCGGTCGGACGCGCGTTTCGGCTTCGTAATCTCGGGCTGACGGAAGTAGCCGCCTTCAGGAACAGCAAGAACGGCGGCTCGCGTAGTGCCCTTCGGTCGAGGAGGGTAAGGGTCTCAAGGTTATAGTTGTCGTTCGTCTGCGGGTCTTCTGCTCTCAGGCCCCTTCCTTTGCCTTCCGATAGCCGACGCCCATCCGTTCGGGAGATGGGGCTCTTCGCCTCGTCTGACGACCGGGCGCTGGCTGCCTTTGCAGGGATCTGGCGGCCGTGGACCGGCATACGAGGTATCAAGGCCGAGCCGGTCGAGGGTGAGCATCGGCTCTACAGCTTTCTAAGCTGCGAGCCGATGGCGAGGTAAGGCCGATCCTCTCCAAGGCGATGCCGGTCATCCTCACAACAGCGGAAGAATACGATGCTTGGCTGACTGCGCCGGTGGAGGAGGCGGTGAACTTACAACGACCGTTGCCGGATGGCGCTCTGCAACTCGTCGCCCGCGGTGAATGGAAAGACGAGGCCTAATTACAAGGTCGGCTTTGTGCCACGAGCGGAACTACAGCGGCGACCAGGATCATCCTGTCCGATGAGTGGACAATTACGAAGCACCCCTGCTGTACCTAGTCTGGCGCCTGCTCCTGAAGGGCTGTCAGTGAAGCCTCAATCCTCCAGACGACGCCGGTTGGTTCATAGGTGATCCCGGCCTGATTGCCAAAGCTGCTGGCAAGGCTTCGCTCAATCAGCCGTGACCCGAAGCCCTTGCGCTGAGGCGGCTTCACCGGCGGTCCACCACTTTCCTGCCACCGGAACTGGAATTGAGCATCCTCTCCCTCTCCTGACACATGCCATGTGATCTCGACCCGCCCTGCATCCACTGAGAGCGCCCCGTACTTGGCCGCGTTGGTGCAGAGCTCGTGCAGCGTCAACGAGAGGGCGAGTGCCTGCTTGGGTCCGAGAGGCACATCGGGTCCACTGACATGGATCCGGCCGTGATCGCTGTGCGGCCGGGTGGCGCCTTCGACGATCACCCTGATGCTGGCGCTGGACCAGTTCTCTTGCAGCAGAGTGTCGTTCGCCCGCGCAAGGGCCGCCAATCGCTCACTGAAGATGGCTCCGGCCGCCTCCAGGGATGGAGCAGTTCGCAGCGTCTGGTTGGAGATCGCCTGAACCATGGCGAGCGTATTTTTTACCCGATGCGTCAGTTCCTGCATCAGAAGCTGGCGCTGCTCCTCCAGGCGTTTGCGGTCCGTGATGTCGTAGACAGCACCTACCAACCGCACTGGATGCCCGGCTTCGTCACGCACGATCTCCCCGCGCCGAGCCAGCCATCGAACCTGTCGGTCATCCTGCCGAATGATGCGGTACTCCGTGTAGGCGACCAGATCCTTAAGCGAGCTGGCCAGTGACGTTGCGATCAGGTGACGGTCGTCTGGATGAACTAACTCCTCGAAGGCGCCGACCCGGATTGACGTGTGCGACCCTATTCCCCAGATGTGGCAGAACTCCTCCGTCACCATCACCTCGCCCGAGCGGATGTTCCACTCGAACGTGCCGATGCCCCCGGCATGTTGGGCAATCCGTAGCCGCTCCTCGCTGCTGGAGAGAGCTGCCAGAGTGCGCACGCGGTCGCCGATCTCCATCGAGATGCCGACAATGCCTACCATCTGCCCGCTGTCGCTCAGCACCGGCGAGTCCGTGACATGAACCGGGAAGGTGTGTCCGTCCTTGTGCCGCAGGACAATGTCTCCCGACCAAACCTTTCCGGCCCTGAGGCAGGTCATGATCTCCTCGGCCTGGGGTAGCCCCTCGGAAGGGATGTTCAGCTCTAGGATGCTGCGCCCGAGTGCTTCCTCGGTGCTCCACCCGTACAGCCGCTCGGCGCAGCGGTTCCAGTAGGTGACGACACCGTCAAGATCCGTAGCGATGACCGCCTGCTCAACGGCATTGAGAAGCTGTGCCTGGAAGTGGACCTGCCGGTTCGGATCCATGTGTTCAGCCCTCGTGCCGCGGTCCCCGCGATGCGCCTGCCTGGGGCACCTGCCGCTCGCGGCCACGGCCGTTCAGGGCCGACCTGACCCGGTCCGCCAGGTCCGAGCGGCGGTACGGCTTGCCGAGGACGTCAGCTCCGGCCGAGGCTTTCCCGTCTGTCAGGAGATCGTCGTTGTAGCCGGTCGTCAGGAGGATTCCGATGCCGGGCACGCGCTCACGGACAGTATCGGCCAGCGCCAACCCGTTCATGCTGCCCGGCATGACCAGATCGGTGAACAGCAGGTCGATCTTGCCGTCTGCCTTGTCGAAGACGGTGAGTGCCTCGTCGGCATCCCGGGCGGTGAGCACGCTGTAGCCGAGCGCCATCAGGTGCTCGCGCGCGAGGTCGAGCACGTCGTGGCTGTCCTCGACCACCAGGATCGTCTCGGCCTGCCCACGGGGATCCACATGCGCGGGATCCAGGCTCGGCTGACGGGGCGCCGCAGACTGTGCGTCCGCTGCCGGGAAGAGCATGCGGATGGTCGTGCCCTTGCCGCGTTCACTCTCGATCTCCAGGCGTCCGAGCGACTGCTGCACGAAGCCATGCACCATCGCCAGCCCAAGCCCGGTTCCCTTGCCCTGGGTCTTGGTGGTGAAGAACGGCTCCGTTGCCCGCTCCAGCACGTGCGGGGGCATGCCCTCACCCTCATCCTTGATCGTGAGCGACGTAATCGCCGGGCGGCAGGTGGTGGGCCGCCGCGTTGCCGTTCAGGTGCATTTTGGAGGTGCCGATGGTGACGCAGCCCCCCTTCGGCATGGCGTCCCGCGCGTTGATCAGCACATTGAGCACCGCCATCTCCAGATGCACCGGGTCGACCAGGGCCGCCGGCACCCGCGGGCGTAGGTTGAGCTGCACCTCGACCTGCGGACCGACCGAGTTCTCCAGCATCTCACCGAACTCGACGATCAGGTTGTTCAGGTTCGTCGGCTTGGCCTCGAGGCGGGTCTTGCGCGCGAAGGCCAAGAGCTGCTTGGTCAGCTTGGAGCCGCGCTCGGCCGCCCGGCTGGCGTTCTCCAGCGGCCTGCGCAGGGACTCGTCGTCCGTGCGCGAAAGCGCCAGCTCCAGATTGCCTGAGACCACCTGAAGCAAATTGTTGAAGTCGTGGGCGAGGCCTGCCGTGAGCTGGCCGATGCTCTCCATCTTCTGGGCCTGGCGGAAGGCCTGCTCGGAGGTCCGGCGGCGCGTGACGTCGAGCTGGGAGGCGAAGAAGTAGAGGAGCTTGCCGTCCGTGTCGAACACGGGCGCGAGAAAGCAGGCGTTCCAGAACGGCGTTCCGTCGCGCTTGTAGTTCAGGAGCTCGACCGAGACGGCCCGGTGCTCGCTGACGGCGTCCCGAAGCTCGGCGACGGCTTCACGGTCCGTGTGGGCGCCCTGGAGGAAGCGGCAGTTGCGTCCGAGAACCTCGTCCTCCTGGTACCCTGTGAGGTCCTGGAAGGCGCGGTTGGCGAAGACAATGGGGTTGTCCGGCAGGTTGGGGTCGGTGAGGACGATCGGCATGCGGGTCATCTCGATGGCGGCGAAGAACACGTTCCCGCGCTCGCCGAGACCCGCCTTCGTGATCGTCGCCTCCTGCCAGTGGTGGATGCCCGGACCGCCCGTGGGATTGTAGGACACGTTCTCGTGCTCGCCCGCTGCGGGAATACCGATGCTCTGGCCCTCGCCCTGCATATCGGCCTGCAACTGGCCACGCGAGGGACCTTCTTTATCAATGTCTCTATTCATGGGAATGCGTTCAAGGATTAGGAGCCTGCAACTCAGGCCCTGAGTCCGAACAGGCAACAAGGGGTAAGGAACGGGATGAGGTAGGGCGTCCGAGGCGGAAAAACCAGTGCAGGGCCTAGGGAACCGAGCACTTCCAGCAGTTCCGCGGATTGATTGTAAATCGGTACCGAAGCCTTGGCCCCTCGCGAGGGAAGCGCAACGCTTGGGTTTAGCGGCACAAAACGGAAATCCGGCGGGGTCACGACCGGTGCCGAGGATGACCCCGCCGACGCTACGCATTCGCTAGCAATGTCATATACGTAACGGAAGTCGGCTCAAGGGTCCATATTCGATGCTGATCCACACCTGATCGGATTATGACATCCCAGCGGCCTGGTTGATGCCGAGCCAATAGGCGTGGATCTGCTCGACCATGCGCAGCAGGTCATCGGAACGGGCTGGCTTCACCAGGTAGGAGTTCGCCCCAAGATCGTAGGCCCGCCTCAGGTCGACGTTCTCCCGTGAGGACGTCAGGATGATCACCGGGACCCGGCGCAGGACCGGATGGCCCTTGATCCACGCCAGCACCTCGAAGCCGGAGCGGCCAGGCAGCTTGAGGTCGAGCAGGATGACCGCCGGGCTGGACACAAGAGCCTCGCCATGAGCGCCCTCGAGATACGCCACGGCCTCCTCGCCATCCACGGCGAAGCGGAGCGGCATCGCGATCCCGGCCTTCCGAAAAGCCCGCGCGAGAAGATCCCGATCATCGGGATTGTCCTCCACCACCAGGATTGTCGAACCACCATCCGTCATTGGGCCATCTCCCCGTCCGCGCGGCGCAGTTCGATCCAGAACCGGCTGCCCCGTCCTGCCTCGGCGTCGACCCCACACCGCCCGCCCATGCGCTCCAGCCCGCGGCGCACGATGGCCAGTCCAATCCCGGTGCCTGGATAGGTCTCGATCCCATGCAGGCGCTGGAACGGCTGGAAGATGCGCTCCCGATGCGAGGGGTCAATGCCGATACCGTTGTCCTCGACCCATAGGCGCACCCAGTCGCCTTGGCTCTCGGACCGGACGCGGATGTGGGGCGCCTTGCCAGGAGCCACGAACTTGACCGCGTTCGCGATCAGGTTGTCGAGAACCAGCTCCAGCGCCGCGGGATGCGCCGATACAATGCCCAAGGGACGCCCGACCTCGATCACGGCGCCGGTCTCCTCGATCCGCGGCCGGGCATGGGCGAGCACCTGATCGACGGACTCATCCAGGGTCACGGGCCTCACCCTCACCTCCTCGCGGGTCATGCGGCTGTAGGTCAGGATGTCCTGGATCAGCGCCTCCATCCGATCGGCCGCTGCCATGATCCGATGCGTGAAGCGCTGCCCCTCCTCCGGCAGGGTCGGGCCGTAGTCCTCCGCCAGGGCATCGGCATAGCCGTGCATGGCCCGCAGCGGCGCCCGCAGGTCATGGGAGATCGTGTAGGCGAAGGCGTCGAGCTCGCGGTTGACCTGTGTCAGCTGCTCGGTGCGGCTCTCGACCTGCCGCTCGAGATCCTGCCGGAAGCCTCGCTCGGTCGCGAGCACTCTGGCATTGGCCCGCTGCCGCGCGAGCCAGAGCACACCCACGACGATGACGGCCAGGGCCAGCATTGCCGTCAGCACCGAGATCCGGGTAGCCCATTGTGCTTGGTCTTCCAGGAGCTGCGAGCGCGAGACCATGATCTCCTGCTCAGCTTGCTCGAAATCGTCGACCACGGCTTGGATGTCCTCCATCAGCTTCTGGCCAACATCCGTGCGCACGACAGCAAGGGCCGCCTCGAAACTCTCGTCGCGGAGGGCGACCGTATGGGCCAGCTCCGCCAGCTTGTCCGCGATCAGCGGTCGCAGCCGGTGCAGGCGGTCGATCTGGGCGGGATCGCGGACGGCGCTTTCCAGGTCCCGGAACTCGGCCCAGACGCGCTGGATCGCGGTCTCGTAGGGAGCGAGGTAGCGGCGCTCGCCCGTCAGGATAAAGCCCCGCTGACCAGTCTCAGCAGCCCGCACAACGACGTTCAGCTCGGCCATATTGCGCAGGATGGAACTGGTGCGAAGGACGAAGGCGCGGTTCTCCGTGACGCGTCCGAGGAAGAGGTTCAAGCTGACCGCGCTCGTCAGCAGCAACAGGGCGGCGACGAGGAACGCGACCGTGCCGAGCGCGGGCCCGCGGCGAGACGGCTCCCGGGAATGAGTGCCCTGGTCTCGATCGCCGGGGAGGGAGCGAGCCGCATGGCTGTTGCCCGACAGGATCAATTGGCCTCGCCTCCGCGTTGGCTCCGGTGCCGGACGCACCCCGTCTGGCCCTGTCCTTGGTGAGTTCGATCCCATGCACATCCTTTTCGTCGACGACGACCCCGACATCCGCACGCTGGCAATTCGGGCCGTCCTCCAGGAGTTCCAGGATGCAGCGGTCAATCAGGCCAGTGATCTCGTCTTCCTCGAAAGGGCCTTGCACGAACGCGCGCCCGACATCCTCGTCACCGACCTCGACCTGCGCTGGACCGACGGCTTCGCTGTGTTCGACCGGGTCAAGGCCGTCAACCCGCACTGCTGCACCGTGATGTTCACCGGCACGGGCAACGAAGAACTCGCCGTCAAGGCGATCCGGCACGGCTTCGACGACTACGTGGTCAAGGGAACCCACCAGCTCCGCCGCCTCGCCATGGCCGTCCGGGCCGCCCATGACAGGAATCAGGAGCTGCGCCGGCACAGCGAGAACCGCGAGCTCGTGCTGAAAGAGCTGTACCATCGGCTGCACAACAACCTCCAGATGGTAATCAGCCTGCTGCGGATGACGGAGAAGACCATCGAGAGCGAGCGCGACCGGGTTCAGCTCGCGGATCTCGGGCGGCGCATCCAGGCGCTCAGCGCGCTCCAGGAAGAGTTCTACCGCTCCGACGACTTCCGCCGGGTAAACGTCGCCGGCGTCCTCGACCGCCTGGCCCGCAACCTCGTTAAGCTGGCGGGAGGACACGTGGCGCTATCCTGTGATCTCGAGCAGGCCGAGATGCAGGTTGACGTGGCGGTGCCGTTCGGCTTGATGGTGAACGAGATCATCACCAATGCCCTGAAACATGCTTTTCCCGACGGGCGCTCGGGTCGCCTGTCCATCCGGCTCGCCCGTGCGCAGGAACGGCTGGACCTGACCATCACGGACGACGGCGCGGGTGACCCAGGATGCATGGGGCGGGAAGGCTCCGGACTGGGCATGCGCCTCGTCCGGCGGCTGGCCGACCAGATCGGGGCAGAGGTGTCGTACGAGAGAAACGCAACGGGGACCACATGCCGGATCAGCCTTCCAACGTGAACGGCAGGTTGCGGGTGCTCGTCGTGGAGGACGAGTGGCTCGTGGCTGACTACATCGTGGACGTCCTCGAGGAGGCTGGGCACGAGGTTGCCGCAACTGCAGCGACCGGCGAAAAGGCCATCGAGCATCTCGAGCAGGACGCGATCGATGTCGCGCTCCTTGACATCAAGCTGAAGGGCAGCTTGAGCGGGATCGACGTGGCACAGGCGGCCCGCGCGCGGGGCATTCCGCACGTGTTCATCACGGGCTCGGGTGATCCGACCACGCGGGCGTCGGCCGAGGCAACGGGGCCGCTCGGTTTCCTCCAAAAGCCGTTCAGCCCGGAAGGGTTGATGGCCATCCTCGCAGGACCAACGCGGCAGGAGAAGGCGCACGGGAATTGACAAACCCAATCGGCAACGAGGCGGTTAATTCCTGGCGAAGGTCTGGATCGGGTCAAACTGAGACGCATGGCGGAGCGTCTGAATGTCGGCTTATCGCCCCTGACCTGCCCTTTGGTCGGCAGCTGCGACCACTCTGTCACCTGGCAACCCTTAGACGATGCCCCAGGCGCGGTAGCGGGTGCGGCCGGTGAGCTCGCGCGGGCGGGCGCCGCCGAGCTGGGCCAGCATCAGGTCGACGGCCTTGGGCGTGACCTTCAGCAGCTTGGCGCCGAGGGGTACTG
>NZ_JAJDOP010000012.1 GCF_020595095.1 Microvirga rosea
CCAGAATGTTGACCACCGCGGAAAACACCGCGACGCCAATGAATGAAGGGCTGCAAGCTTTCAGAGCGTCATAAACCTCTGTGCTTTCTTCCCGTTGCCTTTTCGATGCCTGCGTCATCTCTCGTCCGGTGGGCTGCGTGAAGGGGCTGCCATGGCTGCTGGGCTAAGTGGCCAGATGTCAGCAGGCGCGATCTGACGGCGCCCTGAACGGGAGCCTAGCGGCAATGGGAGGCGTAGGTAACCCGCAGCCTGCCGTGCGATGCAGCAAACCCTTCAAGGCTCGCCTGCGCCTTCGGCGCAGTGACGATTTGGGCGCAGATCGGACTTTCCTGTCCTTTCCATGTCAGCTGCCGGTCGCCTGCAACCAGCGTGGCTTTGAGCGCCTGGCAGGTCGCTCGGTCCCATGCCCCCTCCTTGGCGTGGCCCTGTGTAAGAAGGGCTTGCCCGTAACGGTGCGTGGCCGCATCGACGTCCTCGGTCAGTCGTTTCGACTTCTCCATGCAGGCGACGATGGCAGCGCCAGGATCCGACGCCTTAGCTTTTGCATTCGCTGGTAAGCACGCGGCAAGCAAGAGGCCAAGTGCTGTCAGAAACACTCGTGTCGCTTTCATTGGGAAGATCCTGGTCTGTAAAAAGAGAGTCTCGCAGTATTGGACTGGAGGCGCGGCAGCGGGACACCCGGCCGCGCCTCGGGGAGGCGTTAGGCCATGAACCGGAAGTCGTCCTTGCTGAGGCTTGAGAGAAGCACATTCTTTAGGGTGACGGTGTTCTCATCATCTTTGGTGATCACCACGTCTTCTCCGATCTGCTGCGCCGCACCGAACACATCATCCGCATTGGCAAAGGTCTCCTTGTTGAAGACGATCAGATCGCCTGTGGCGCCTGCATCGAAACCACGGACAGTGTCATGACCGAACCGCTGAGCAAAGACAAAGGCATCAGCTCCCTGAGTTGCAATCAGCTCTTCTGGGTTTCCTGTGCCGGAAATGATGCCTGGCGCTGCCCCCCCGAGCGTCTTTGTCTCAAGGGCCTCCGGGGTAAAGCTGAGCGCTGTGTCGCCGGCGAGGGTCGTCCTGCCGTCGGCCCAGGTAATCGCGGCTGTGCCCGAGATCATGGACCCATCAGGGAAGTTCTGAGGCGTTGAGCTATCCGCCTGCAGGTCAATGCTCTTGATCCCCCACTGGTCCAGCGTACGCAGTTCTCCCGCTTCGGAGATCCCATTCTGGTTCTTGTCCTGCCAGATCCGGAACTCACCCCAGCGCTCATCCTTCGCGTCCAGCACACCGTCGCCATTGGAGTCGAAGGCTTGGCGAAGGGCCTCAAGATCAGAGCTCGTCCATTGCGCCCAGTTTGTGAAGGCAATCTCCTTCTTCTGATCAATGACACCGTCAGCGCCCGCAGATCCATCGGCCGCCAGATCAATAACGAGGAAGCCATCCTTGGCACTGGCCCATGCGGTCTTTTCTCTCTTTCCGTCACCATCCCAATCGAAGGTCACGCCGGATGTGCGTCCATCGAGCAGCTCAATTCCGTCGCCGTCAAGGTCAACAGTAATCGGAGCCACGTAGTACGCCCATGTTCCATTGTCGTACTGCGTGCTCATGGCATCGAGATAGCCGTAAGCATTGTAGTGCTGATATTGGTAGTAGATGGTGGAGTTCATATAGATGTCCCACCATTCGTAGGACCGGCCGCCACTGTCGAGATAGAAGGTCTGGTCCATAAGCGTACCGGAACCATTATAATTCTTCTGATAGCTCGTCCAGTTAGTCGCGCCGTAATCCCAGCCGTATTCAATGGTGGCGCCGCTGTCCAGGTTATCCTGCTGCAACGTTGGTCGGGCGGCTCCGTCGTAGATGATCAGCCGTTGGTACAGGGTGTTCGCAGAAGTATAGTCCCAGAAATACGACCAACTTCCACCGCTATCGTAGGTACCCTGTTGGCTGGTACGGTTACCGCTGGCATCGTAGTAGTCGGTATAAGTCGACCAGTTGTAAGCGCCGGTGGGATCCCAGAACATAACCCATTTGCGCCCATCATCATAAGTGCCGCTTTGGCTGGTCCGCTGACCCGACGCATTTATGTAGTCGGTATAAGACGACCAGTTATAAGCCCCTGCCGGGTCATAGTAGTTTGTCCATTGAGTGCCATTATCGTAAGTGCCGCTCTGGCTGGTCCACCGTCCGGCTGCATCGAAATAGTCAGTATACGTCGACCAGTTGTTCGATCCTGTGACATCCCAATACATCGACCATTTGCGACCATCGTCATAGGTACCGCTCTGATTGGTGCGCTGACCGGCAGCGTTCATCGTGTCGGTGTAGGTCGACCAGTTATAGGCGCCTGCGACGTCCCAGAAGATCACCCACTTGCGGCCATCGTCATAAGTCCCATTCTGGCTTGTGCGATGACCTCCTGCGTTGAAATAATCCGTATAAGTCGTCCAGTTGTTTGCGTTTGCGACGTCCCAGTAGCTCGTCCACTTGCTACCATCGTCGTTGGTTCCGCTCTGGCAGGTGCGCAGCCCGTCCGCATTGACGAAAGTCGTGTAGGTCGCCCAGGTCTGAGCGTTCGCCACGTCCCAGATCTGGTTAGAGCGTGACCCGTCGTCATTGACGATGTCTTTTGTCGTTCGCAGCCCGGTTGTGTTGAACTGCTCGACTTGGCTTGTCCAGACCTGCGTATTAGCGGGGTCCCACAGCTTCTCGGTGCGGGATCCATCATCGTTATTGGTGATCAACTTGGTCATGCGGCCCTGTGAGTCGGACCATTCCTGACGGGACAACCACGCTTGGGTGCCTGCCAGATCATGCGACACACTCGTTGATGTACCGTCATCAAACAATGTCCGCTCGTAGATCAAAGCTCCGAGTGCATTGTACTCATGCCGGATGCTGGCCCAGGACTGCCCTGCGTTCACGTCCCAGTCGATGACCGTCCGTGAACCATCGCTCGCGACTGTTTCCGCATGGGCCTCAGGACTCGCAGCAGCTTCTATCTGAGCGCGGGTCAGTTGGGAGCCATCCGCAAATACAACGCCGTTCAGACCCCATTCCTTCGTTCCACTCCCATCCGTGACGCCCGCTCTGAACTGATCGTGGACCGTGATGATCTCGCCCGTTGCCAGAACGCGGATGCGCAGGTCGTCCCAGGCTCCCGTCGGGCTCCCAGAAGCATTGACACGCTGTAGGCTGATATCCGCTCGATTGAGATTGCCGAACTGCAGCCTGTCCGCTCCGACCACTTCGTCCGGTGCGCCGCTGGAGCTTGGCACGACGAGATGGGAGGCGTAGATGACATCATCGCCATCCCCCCGCGCGTAGTGGATTGTGTCCGTACCCTGCCCGTCAACAATCGTATCAGCGTTAGCTCCGCCAGTGATATGGTTGACCCCGGCGCCACCGCTCAACTGATCGCGCCCACTCGTGCCATTCAACACATCGTCGCTGGATGACCCAGGAACAATGTTTCCAGTACTATCGCCCGGTGTCTGCGCAATTGCGAGGATCAGATCGGCGCGAGAGATCTGGCCACCATCCAAGGCCGAGACCCAGTGATTCGTTTCCTGCACAGTGGGAGCGCGGCCTAATGCGTTAAGGAACATCGCTGCAATGAAGGATGCACTCGAGAGGTTGGCGCCATTCTTCGTGCTAAACTCCGACGATGACAACAATGTTGCAATCACTTGTGCAACCGTCTTGCTGCCATTGACGATCGCCTGTGCTTGGGCTGATGCCTCAGCCACAGTCGGATCCCGATCCAGCATGGTGCCATAGAGCTTTGATACCAGATTGAGTGCTAACGCTCTATCCGTCTCGTGTTGCAGACTGAAAGCTTCATTTCCGGGGAACTTTTCTTCAGCCAGGCGCTCGTCACCGTTGGTCAGATTCTCGGCCGAATTGGCAAGTGACAGGGCTGCCCCGACTCGCGTCAGTGCACCGTCCACGAGACCTGAAAGAAGCCGATGGGTGTCTGACAAAGTAGCGCTGTGCTCAAAGGCATTCTGATAGATCCGGTCCAAAAACTCGGCATTCGAGAGCGGTCCGAATCTCTGCCCGAACTCCCCACTCGCTAGAAGGTCGGAAGCCAGCTTGGCCGCATCAAGCGCGCCATTGCTGATATATTTCAGGAGTGTCTCGCTTTCCCGATCCGTCATTTGCCGATCAAGGACAACCCCGTAGATCCGAGTGGCGAGTTCCAAGCATCCCTTCTTTGTCGCTAAATCAATCGTAATCGTCCGAACAACGCCACCTTCGTTCGATGTCCAGGTGTCCACCCCATTCAGGCTGATCGCGTGGCTCACTGTGATGCCGGAACCGAGCGAAACATAAACGCCGTTGGTCGCAAAACCGACAACATCGGCAAGCCCATCTCCGTCCACGTCAGCCAGTTTGCGCGGTACCGTGTTGTTACTGGTCCAGCCCTGATTTGATCCATATGAGCTGGAGGAAAATACCGCACTGCTAAAGGTTCCGTTTGCCTGACCGAAGGAGACATAGACACCATCGGTGGCAAAGCCGACAATATCGGCCCGCCCGTCGCCATTTATGTCAGCCAGTTCACGGGGAGTGGCATCTTGGCTGGTCCAGCCGCCAGCCGTTCCATAACCGCTGTAAGCGAGTGAAGCAGTGCCAAATTTACCATTTGCTTGACCCAGCGACACATAGACCCCGTTGGAGGCGAAGCCGACGATATCCGCCCGACCGTCGCCGTTCACATCCGCCAGCTTCCGCGGCATGGTGTTGTCGCTGGTCCATCCGCCCGCAGTGCCGTATCCGTAGATGCCGACGAACGCAGTGCCGAATGTTCCGTCGGCTTGGCCCAGAGAGACACTGACGCCGCCAGAGGCAAAGCCAACAATGTCCGCGCGCCCATCGCCGTTTACGTCTGCAATCTCGCGCGGATAAGCATCCTGAGTCGACCAGCCGTTCCCTGCGCCGTAGTGATTGTATGCAATGAATGAGGTACCGAATGTTCCATTACTTTGACCGAGCGCGACGTACACCGCACCTGAACCAAAGCCGATGATATCAGCTCTTCCATCACCATTCACATCTGCCAATTTACGGGGATAGGTATTGTCGCTGTTCCAGGAGCTCCCGTACGTAAATCCATTGCCGGCAACGATCGCGGCTGCGAACGATCCATCCGCTTGACCCAACGCAACATTAATCGCATTGTGGGCAAATCCAACGATGTCGGCGCGCCCGTCACCGTTCACGTCTGCCATTTCTCGGGGATAAATCTCCTGGCTGGACCACCCACCGGATGCAGAACCGTAGCCGCTATAGGCAGCTTTCGCATTATCGAAACCGCCAGTAGCCTGCGTCCACGTATAGCTGCCGTTTTGATTGGCCAAATACTCGGTCTTCTCGACGACCCCATTGCTCCATTGCCTCGCGACTGACTGACCATCGGCGCTGACGGTTCGGGTCACAGAGGAGGTAAGGGCCCCGGTCGCGGAATAATACTGGGTTGTCTCGGATTGTGTTTCATCAGCATTTACAGTGGTAGTGACGACCTTGTCATCGATGCCATCACCATCGCTATCAATCTTTGACGTAGTGGTTCGGCCGTCTGCCGTCGTGGTCGTAATGATCTTCTTATGCAGGGAATTGTCCGCATAGCGCGACGCGACGGTCGTAGTCGTAGATCCGTCTATGTTCAGTACTTTGTTCGTTGTCGTCGTCCGATCGGTGGTTCCGTCGCCGTTCGTATCGAAGATGGACGTGACGGTCAGGCCGTCATCGCTCGTTGTCGTTGTCGTCTTACTCACAAGCTGACCGGCGTCGTTCGTCTCCGAGACAACAGTGGTCTGGCTGCCGTCTGCGTTCAGCGCAACTATGCTGGTTGTGACCCGGTCGTTCAGGCCATCACCGTCCCCGTCCACCTGAACTGTCTTGGCGAGACCGTCGGCACTGGTGACCGTAACGACCTTATCCCTTGACGCCTCAGCTGTCCCGGTGTTTTCCCAGCTGTCTGTGACACTGCGATCGGCATTGACGATGGTCGTGTGCAACCGGTCGAACAGGCTATCACCGTTGGTGTCTACCTGCCCGACAACGCGGAGCCCGTCTGCACTGGTCGTCACGACTGACTTTTGAATCAACGATCCCGTAAGACTCTTCAGCTCAGCAGTCTCAGTAACGGCGCCGTTGACTGCGATTGTCTTGCTAGACGCGCGCTCGATAGAACCGTTGCCGTCAACGTCAAGCTGGGTCGTTTTCGACAAGCCGTTGCCGCTGATGATTGTTGTCGACCGATCGAGGAGCACCGCAGAGCCACTGAAGGTGCTGATCGTCTCGGTCCGTGAGCCGTCGGCATTCAGTGTCGTCACGTCTGTGGCACTGCGCTTAAATAGATTGGGAGAATAGCCTGGGCCAGCGGCATCGAACGTATAGCTGGCTGAGAGACCATTGCCGCTCACGGTGGACACGACACTGCTCTTTAGCTTGGCTACGGCTCCACCGGACCCAGAATAAGCAGTGTCGGTCAACGTTGTCGTCCGGCTACCGTCAACATTCAAGACGGTATGACGGGCCTGAACGCGGTCGAACGCCCCGTCGCCATTGAGGTCGCGCTGCTGCGTCCAATCAAGACCAGTGGCACTGGTTGTCTCGACGATTTTGTTGATCAGGGTTCCTGTCGCCGACAGGTTCGCACGCGTCTCAACCAGATTTTTGTTACCGTCGATTGCTGTAGTCACGGTCCGGTCTATCTTGCCGTCGCCATTGAGATCACGACTGACGGAGACGGTTTCGCCGTCATCGCTGGTTGTGACTATGTCCTTGCGCCGCAGAGATCCGTTGGCGTTCGTCACCGTAACAGTTTGCGTCCGGCTACCGTCTATATTCAGGAGGGTCGTATCGGTGGTGGTAGTTTCGAAGGTCCCGTCGGCGTCAGCATCTACCTTAGTCGTCTTCACGAGCCCCGTCGCGCTCACAGATGCCACGGTCTGATCACGCAACGAGCCATCACTGTTCAGGGTACGGTGGGTGGTCGTTCGGCCGCCGTCGGCACTCAATGTCGTCACATCTGTCGCGGTGACATCGACAACACCGTCGCCATTGACGTCCACCTGGGCTGTCTGCGACAGGCCGGTCGCACTGGCGGTCGTGACGGTCCTGCTGGTCAGGTGGCCAGCGGAATCGAGGTTCGCAATCGTCGTGACGGTGTCGCCGTTGACAAGGGTCGCAACGACGACTGTTTTGTCGGCATGGCCGTCGCCGTCCGTATCGATCTGCGACGCCGATGACCGTTTATCGTCACTGACCGTCACCTCACTGCGCTGGCGCAGGGATCCGTCCGCATTGGCTTCGGTAATCGTATGAACCTGACTGCCGTTGGCGTTCAGCACCATGACATCGGTCGTGATAATATCTGTTATACTATCGCCATTGACGTCACGCTCGACCGTCGTCACAAAGCCGTTGGCACTGACTGTGCCGATGGTCTTGTCGCGGACTGTGCCGTCGGGATTGACCGCCGTGCGGGTTGTCGTGCGGCTGCCGTTGGCATTGAGCACCGTGACCTCGGTGGTGGTCAGGTCAAAGGTGCCATCGCCATTGGCATCGGTCTGGCTCGTCCTCGACAGACCCGTCGCGCTGACCGTCGTTACCGTCTTGCCGCGCAGCGAGCCGTCGGCATGAGTGTCGGTCGCCGTGGTAATGCGGCTTCCATCGGCGTGCAAGACCGTGGCAACCGCTGTGGTCAGATCATAGATTCCGTCACCGTTCAGGTCCCTCTGGATCGTGCTGGAAAGGCCATTCGCGCTCTTCGTCGCAACGACCTTGTCGATGAGACTGCCGCCGGCCGTCAGGTGGGTAGCGGTTTCGACGACGCTGCCGTTGGCCTGAACGGCGCTGCTGATGCTCTCATCGGCACTACCATCACCGTTGGTGTCGCGGGAGAATGTAGTCGTCTGCCGGTCGCTGCTCGTCTGCGTGGTTTCCCTGGAGCGGAGGGAGCCGTTGGCGTTGGTTGCGGTCAGTGTCCGTACCTTGCTGCCATCGGCATTGAGTACGGTAACGTCGGCCGTTGACAGGTCGAAGACACTGTCGCCGTTGGCATCGACCTGTGTGGTCTGGCTCAGGCCATTGGCACTCGCTGTTGTGACGACTTTGCCGCGGACCGCGCCATCTGTGTTGGTGGTCGTCTGGGTCGTCGTCGAACTCCCGTCGGCGTTCAGGACCGTCACATTTGCGACAGTGCGATCAAAAATCCCATCGCCGTTCTCGTCGGACTGATCCGTCCGTGCGAGACCGGTGGCGCTGGTGGTCGATACGAGCTTTGAGCGCAGCGATCCGTCTTCATTATATGCCGAGACGGTGGCGACGCTGGCGCCTGTCGTATCGACAGCGATTGTCTCGACCCGGTCGAATGCCCCGTCACCATTGCTGTCGGTTTGGGTGGTGCGGGAGCGCCCGTCGCTGCCTTTGAAAACGATCTCTTTAATGTGGAGGGATCCGTCGCCGTTGTGGGTCTCGACGGTCTGGGTCCGGCTGCCGTCGGCGTGGATGACGGTTGCGTCGGACGTACTGAGATCAATATCACCGTCCCCGTCGACATCGGACCAGGTCTGGCGGACCAGACCGTCGGCGCTGACGGTCGCGGTCGTGCTGGTTTGGAGCGAGCCGTCCCGACTCTGAACCAGGTTGCTCGACGTCGAGCTGCCGTCTGTGGTGACCGTGATGACGATCGACTGAACGAGATCGTTTGCACCGTCGCCGTCGAGGTCCTGTTGGATGGTTTGAGTGCGGCCGTCGCTACTGATGGTCTTGATCGTCCGGTTGCGCAGGGTGTCGTTGGCGTTCCGGATGCTGATCGTCTGGACGCGGCTGTCATCGCTATTGACGAGGGTCGCGTCCTGCTCCTTGTCGTCGGCAATGCCGTTACCGTCGACATCGACGTCGGTCGTTCGCGTCAAGCCATCCGCCGCGACAGTGCTCGTCGCCTGGCGGATCAACGTGCCGTCGCGGCTGAGATCGGAGACGACAATGGTGGAGGTGCCGTTAGCCTGGGTGGCACGGAACTCGGTCTGGTCTGCGAACGTATCGCCGTTGCTGTCGCGCGAGATCGAGACAATCGCCTTGTCGGCACTGGTTTCGGTGACCGTGCGGTCTGTCAGACGTCCTGCAGCTGTGGAGTTGGCCAAGGTTTCCGTCTTGCTACCGTCGGCGTGTGTCACAGTTGCACGCGATTGCATATCGTCGACAACAGTGTCGCCATTGCGGTCGAACAACAACGTTACGGTTTTTCCGTCGGCGGAGGTGAGGCCTGTGATCGCGCTGGCCAGGGTGCCGTCGGCGTTCAGCATCTTGTTGACGATGCTGGTCGAACCGTCGGCGTTTTGGGTCACAGTCTTCTGGACGACATACCCCTCGAGGTCGTAGCTGAGGGCGGCATCGGCAGCCGTACCGGTCGTGCCATCGGTGCGGGTATAGGTCGCCTGTCCAAGGATCTTGCTGCCATCCGGCAAGGTGATGTTGGTCTTATCAGCGATTAGGTTAATCGATTCGATGCCGAGTTCGGCCAGGGTCTTCACCGACGTAGTTCCGTCAGAATTCGTGACCATAACGCGGAACTGCGACCACCGCGCGTCCCCCGCATCGAGTCTGCCGTTTTGGTTGGTATCGAAGACGTTGCGCAACGCCTGCATATCGCCACTGGCGGTGGGGTCCCAGTCAGTAAAGATAGCTTCGCTGCGGTTGGTGATTTGCCCATCGCCGTCAGCGTCAATAGCCAGCACGCCGTTGCCAGCGCCGGCCCAAGCAGTGCGATGCTTGTAGCCATCGCCAGCCATATCGAAGAAAGTACTCGACGATGACTTTTGTGTGATCTGAATGCCGTCGCCAGTTAAATCCAGGATAATGGGCCAATTGCGGGCTCCTTCACCTGGAGAGTTATCTCCGGTATTCTCGGCGCTGTAACTTTGACCATCGTAGCTGCTATAGCCGTAGTTATTTCCATACGCTCCCCCTAACTCGGGCCCGAAACCGTTGAACGATCCCCTCGTGGTACCATCATAACCGCCGTAGTCGCGAGCTCCTCCAGAGTAATCGCGACCTTGGCCGAAATCCCCTCCCTTACTGTACCCACCGTCACTGCTTGGAGCCCTGTCACCGTATGAGTCGCCGGGCTCGCCCAGGTTGCCCCTGTCGCGTGGAGAATCATATCCGGTACCAGGTCCCAAATACCCGCTATCGGGGTCTCTGGCGTAACTATCACCACCCCAAGCACCCGAACTGAAGCCATATCCACCAGAACTGGGGCTGTATCCACTTGGGCTGAAGGAATAGCCACCGGGATCGTAACTGTAGCCACTCGGAACACTCGGTGGTGCGATATCTTGCGCTTCCGCCGGGAGGCTGGGCGCTACGCGTTCGGGGCCGTCCAATTTTAGTCCCTCAGCACGAGCGAGGGCGAGTTGATCGTTGGTAAAAACTGGCGAGTTGTCTAGGCTCCAACTGACAGCATCGGCCGGCAGGCTAGGCATCGCTGGACCATTGAGATTAAACCCGCCAACCACCGCTCCCCGCGCCGCCGCATTGTTGGCGGCACTGGCAAAGTCGTGTTGATTGGCTAGAACGGCCTCGTGGACGCTGCCAGCTTCCAAAACGTCGTTATCGGTCAATCCATGGCGAGCGTCGTTGTAGCTTAGCGGCGACGCCGGAGTAAAAGTTCCGTAGCTAAGACTCGCCTGCGGCACATATGTGTCAAGCCCATAGTACGTCCCCACTCCAAGGCCGAAGCCAATCGCCGTACCAGCAACCGGAGCGAGTGGCCCTGCCAATGAGAATACAGCCGTGCCAAAGGCAAGGCCCACGTTGAATGCTTCTAGCGTGGCCACGCCGATCGCGGCAGAGCGAACGCCTGCTACGGCGCCATAGCTCGCTGCGGCAGGAAGTGATCCCGTCTGCTGATATCCAGCGATGCCCATGGTAACGCCGGTGGTAATGGCGCCAAACCCTACCGCGGTTCGGCCGAGGGCAGTCCCGACTTGTCCCACGGCGCCGACAACGGCTGTAGTACTGCCTGGGGCTAGATAACCGCCCATCTCAAAGGATGCAGTGAGGAGCCCCGTGCCGACCATCATGCCGGCATATGTGTCGGTGATGACACCGCCAAAGGCGTAGCCTACCGCGCCCTAGCCCGGCGATTGCAGCGGACCATCAAGACCGAAGGTACTATGGCCAAAGTTGTCAACCGCAAAAGAACCACTTCCTGACCAAGACTGCGTGAAAGACGATGAATCCGACATGTTCAATCCTGCGTTTGCAGCCTAAGGAGATAGATTGGCGGGGAAAGAAACTGATCGTGGTAGCTACTTGACCTTACTGGGCAAAATCCATTAATACTTTCGGTAACTATAGATTTTCACATAGCCTATTTCGCATAATATACCGATTACGATAATAAATGTGATAGCGCATAGAAGAACCGGCAATATTAACTTTATTAACTGGCGTGCAACGTCTTGGCCACTGTTGAGAAAAACACCGTTAATTTCCCCTATAAACGATAGACGAAGTAACACTAATACTATTAGCAGAAGAGGCATAGTAACGAGATTTCGCCGAAGACCTGGCAGCGCCCTCATCTCAGGCATATGAGGGAGGATTGTAGGCAATCCGGCGATAGCTTGGGCGAGCGCTCCGATCAGCGCCAATACAACGAATTGTTGATGGTAAACTGTCAGCCCGTGCGCAAACGAGCGCTCCCATGGCAGTAAAGAATATGGGTAGAACCATTCGATCAGACCTTGCGGCATAAGTAAGTGCTGCGGGCCGCGCGCCAGCGCATAAATTGCCAGTCCAGTGAATATAAAGAACGGAAGACCAAACATCTTGCCGTTAAACTGAAGGCGCTCTTCATATGTCATAGCAAGCTGCCCAGCGACACTTGGTGTGCGCGTCCATACACTACATTATTTGAAGTCGTTGAGACTTAGCAATGGCATTAAGCATCCAACTTAAGAATCAATTCAGTAAAACTGAACAGTGAAATAGACATCACATTCAACAAACGCACAATGTATCATTATATGTCGTTATGTGAGTATGCCGAAACAGATTGTGTGCTGGCGGCAATGGCTCTTGCGCTCAGATCAGGCTTGGATACCCAGCATGCCTAAATCTAAACTGAGCGCTCCGGCCGTTATCACAAGCGTGAACTAACTCGGCTCGACCATCCCCTTCGTATACCTTGCCCTTTCTACGGCCTGTTAAGTCTTGAGCCAGTCGATTGCTGCGGCAAGGCAGAGCACACCCATGAAGGATGAGGCGGTCTTCTCGTAGCGGGTTGCAACAGCCCGCAACTCCTTCAACCTCGCCCAGAGCCGCTCGACAACATTGCGATTGTTATAAATCCAGTCCGGACAGGCAAGCGGCACCTCATTGGACTTGGCCGGGACGGCCGGCTTGGCACTGATGCTCCGGATGTGTTCGCGGAAGCTGTGACTGGAGTAGCCGCGATCCGCCACAACTCAGCTCGGCACGTCCGGCAGGCTGGTGCGAAGCGGAATGGCTACAGGCAGCTTGTGCGCCTGACCGGGCGCGAGCCGAACGCGATGACGCGCCCGAGAGCGTCGGCGATCACGCAAGCCTTGGTGCCATAGCCACCACGAGAGCGGCCAAGTCTTCACGATCGTCTCGTTGAGCTTGAGAGCCCCTTTTCGGCGCGCCCCGGCGGCCTGCTGATGCGCCCGCGCACTGGTGCCGTCGAGGAACGCCGTTCCAAGCTGGATGCCGCGCTCTTGCACCAAGTTGAGCAGGCGCTTCCAGACACCCAGGCACGCCCAGCGGATGAAGGTCTGAGCGGCCCGCCACCAGGGTCCCAGTTCACCGGGCACAGAGCGTTACTTGGCGCCATTCTGATGCCGCCAGAGAATCGCCTCCATCGTGCGACGCAGATCGTGCGGTGGGGTCTTGCCCTTCGGACGGCACTGTTCCACCAAAGGCTCCAGCATCGCCCATTGTGCGTCCGTCAGCATTGCTCCTCGTCAAATCAGGAAGAGAAAAACGCCTCCAAGTGCAAAGGGTTCAAGTCATAACAGGCCGTAGCGACCATATAGAGATAAAGTGGCAGTTTACGTATAGAAGAAAGCTTTTTCCAAGAGCGAGCCATCATTAGTAGAACTTTTGCTGGATCTTAAGCGTGCGTAACGCTTTGGAACCTGACTCGAAAAGATGGGCTTGGTTTCAGGTGATTACGAGCCCTCCAGTCCGCATTCGAATATGGGAAGTGAAGTGTCGTTGAAGTGATAGGCATCGGATTAAGTCATTATTGCCGGTTGCGCGGCCGATGGATTGGAGGACGCCGCACCTCACGCTGCTGCTCCTGGCGTTGCGCTTCCAGCTTCTGAGCCTGGGCGTCCTGGGTCTGATCCGTCCTCCCCTCGGTCTCCGGCTTCTGCACCAGCTCGGGCCGATCCGTTTGCTTCTGTGATGTCACCTCAACGCGCCACACGCCGCGCTCCATCGGCCTCTCCTCGCGGTGCGTGACTTCGCCTGTTTTCTCATCGCGAACCGGAACCGGCTTCGTCACGCGCTCAATACCGCGATATTGGGCCGTGATGGTGTCGCCCGGCTTCGCGTCGGCTCCCTTGAGATCTTTGGCAACCTGCACGCTCCAGATGCGATGTTCGCTGCCATCCTTGAGACGAATATCGACATATGGCGATACATCGTTCTTCGGGTCGTCTTGATAGCGTCCCTCGCCGACGCGCAGCAATGTGCCCACGAGCGGCGGGCACTCGGCCGGCTCTGCTGGTGGGATCGTCGGTCTGGCTTTCGCATCCTGCGCCTTCTCGGCCTTCTGGTCCGGCCGGTCCTGCTCGGACTTGGCTTTCACAATCTCCGCCGTCTCGGCCTTGCCAAGCCTCTCCCGCTCGGCGGCAATTCGCTCTTGCAGCTCCGGATTGAGGATCTCGAAGCCGTGTTCCGCCGCGAGACCGACCACCAGGCTCTTGTACGCCTCGCCGCCTTTCACGCTCAGTCCGTCCCACTTCTCGGACGAAACCTGCAGTGCGGCCCGAACAGTCTCCCGGTCCTGATACTGATGAATGCGAACCTGCGCGCCTGTGTCCACGAACGCCAGCTTCGGACCGGCTGCCGTGTCGCGGAAGTAATGAACCTCTTCGCCTTTGACCTCGTGACGGAACGGCCCGACATCCTCACGCTTCGGCGCGACGAAGCGATCACCCGCGACCTGCGGTCGGCGCTCCTCGTAGATCTTCCGCTTGTCGGCAACCGCTTTCTCCAGATCCGACATAGCCGCCCGTGCGAGATCCGTCATTTCCGGCCGCTGCTCCATCGGGGTTGCCTGCACCATGGCGGCGATATCCACCTTCATGCTTTCAAGCGTGCTTTCCAACTGCTCGATCCGCGGCATGGTGCGTTCTCCTGTAGCGGGCTCTTGTGAATTCGTCTGGTGCCGTTGCTCTGCCAGCGTGGCGGCGGTTTGCGTGCGGTGGCGGAACGCGATCACCCTCCCCTCGGCGTCCGCCATGGGGTGAAGAGGCTGCGCCTGAACCGCAAGGTTGTGGCTCAGGGTGACATAAGACTCGGGGTTCGTTCGCGACGGAACCACCTCGGACAGCCGAATGATGTCCTGTCCGAAGCCCTGGCCGACTACATTGCAAAGAGGCCTTAGGCCGGTTCTGTGAATGAGATTGTGCTGACTCGATGCGATCCAGCCTGCAACATGAAAAGGCTCGCGGAGCCGACCGGCTGCAGTCAAGGCGAAAGGTGTAGCAGAGGTGCACCCGGTGGGATGCGCGCGTCAGCCCCGAGCAATGGTTGAGGTCCGCAAGATCGCATTGGAGCGTCGGTGCAGGCCCATTGATCTCGTGACCAAAGCCCTTGATGATTTTCTGCGTGAGGTCAGGGGCCGGTTTTAGGTTGACATACGGGATAGGTTTGCATGGAGAATGTAACTTCGGTCGTGCCACAGGTCCGGCAATCAGAGGACCATTATGCGCCCTTTCTCGCCTATGTCGGCGATAAGGGACAGTATTATCTCCATACACTCCTCAAGATGGAAGCCGCTGACCCGACCTTGAAACGTCTCGTTGCAACCTGGTGCTGGCCAGCCTTGCTCATAACTTGGCCATGGCTGTTTTATCGCAAGCTCTATCTGGTTGCGATCCTTACGTCTGGCCTGCCCCTCGCCCTTGATGTCTTAATCCGCAAAATGGGGTGGGGCGCGGGTCTGGTGGATTGGCTTCCATCCGTAGCCGGAGTCTGCTTCGCCATCCTCGGTAGGCAGCTCTATATCAAACACGCGCTCCGCAAGATCGGCAAGTTGCGAACCATCTCCACATCCGAGGCCGAGCTGATAGAGCGGGCGCGGCAAGCTGGCGGCGTCAACTTAACAGCTGCTATTTGGGCTCCGTTCGCGCTGGCTGTCGCCTATTTCCTCGCGTTGCGCTGGATCCCCTGAGCCGCTTGTCTGTGAATGAGATTGTGCTGACCCGATGCGATCCAGGCCGCAACATGAAAAGGTTCTATGCGCTGCGCGTGGAAGCCGACCTATTCGGCGGCGTCGTGCTGGTGCGGGAATGGGGCCGGACCGGCGGCGCCAGCCGCGTTTTGCGGCAGCATTTCGCGCAAGCGGAAGCGACCGATAAAACCTGCGCCGCCCTGCGGCGCAAGAAGCTCCGGCGAGGCTACACGCCTTCCGGATCTCCCCTATGACCACGGCTCTAGGCCAAGTCGGTTTTGGCGAAGTCGTTGCCTTTGTAGAGCAACGGAACGCGGTAGGCTTTCGCACACGCATAGGAAAACACGTCGGCCAAATTGAGCTTCGCGCCGTGGCCGGTTCCCTTGCCGTACTGCGCATAGGCGCGCGTGGCCTTGTTGCCGATCTCCGGCGTGATGCTGATGGTTTGTGCCTTCAAGACTGCCAGAAGCTCAGAAACGATTTCCTGAGACGCAGGAATCGTAACCCCCTTGATAGTGGCAAACCTGACAACGGCTTCGGTCACGGAAACCGGCGACGTGATGAGGTTGGTTTTCGCCTCGTCGATCCTGCGTGCCAAGTCGGTGGCTTCTGGCTCGCCCGCAAGCAGGGCGATAATGGCGGACGTTTCAAGATACATCATTCACCCCAAAGCTCGTCGGAGGCGGCCTTCTCTGCCTCCCAATCAATGCGGCCAATGGGCTTGCCCATGGCGCGAACCTTGGCGTGGATGGCACCAAGCTTTTCGATGGTCGGCGTGTGTGCGTCGTCTCGCTCGACAGCTTGGACGACCACCTGCCGCAATACGTCCGCGACGGTCTTGTTCTTGCGCTGGGCCAGAACTTTGAGCTGCTGCACCACGGCTTCATCCTTAATCAAATAGGTCATGCTCGTTTCCGTCGGTATATCCCAAACGCGTATATACTTATATACCCCTCAGGATATACTGACAAGTGCTAAGGTGCAAAATGAAAGGCGAAGTGACGCCATTTCACACCGCTACGCGATGGTGGGAAGCCGCGCCAATCACTGTGAAAGAGACCGGCGCGCGTTCCCGCGCCCTAGACCGTAATCCGTCGGGCTTGGCGGGCTTCCGCCGCCAGTTCAGAAACGGGTTTATCGGTCCTAAAGGAAAGATCCTTCTCGACTGGCAGGCCGAGTTTGCCTCGAATGCTGCGAAGTTCGGACAAGCTGACAGAAGGCGATATCGGTGTCCTCGGGGTGCACATCTGTGAGAAGCCACGTCGCGCCCGCATCTGGCGTGAACAGCTTAACGACCGGAACGAAGTCCGCTCCCTCGTTGGTGGTCGATAGCTGACCGTTTGCCAGCAATCTGTTCCACTCTTCCTGCGTGAAAAAGCCTTGGATTAGGGAAGCAAATTCGGTCTGCATGGATTTTCTCCTTTGGAATGTTCGGGCGCAGCGCCTGCGCCTGCGCCCCTGCCACGTGGCGAACGCGGGGAGAGAGGGGCAAGCTCGAAGGCCGGAGGGGGATCACCCGCCGGCCAAGCGCGCAGTGCATGGGCGGCCGCATTCGCGGTCCTGCAGGCGGAGCCGAAGGATGGGGAGACCGGCCGAAGCGGCTTGTTGGGAGAGAGGGGCGGAGCCCCACTCTCCCGCCAGCATGTGCATTATCGGGACTACCGCCGCCGCTCGCGGCGGCGACTGTGTGAACATTGGAGGGCCGGAAGCCCTTCAGCCATACGGGCTGCTGCCCGACTTTCTACGCCGCCCGCTTGGCCGTTCCCGACGAACGCTGGCAGATGCTCCAGATATGTCCCATCGGATCAAAGATCGTAGCCGCTAGCCCACCCCCGGCGCTCACCTGTAGCTCATCGCGGACAGCCGCACCGGCGATAACCGCCCTTGAGAGATACGCGTCGGCATCGCTTACTTCGAGCTGGAACGTGGTGCTGACGGCTCCCCGTTCTTTAGGAAAGAACGGACCTCCACGCCATGGCTCGGCCTCGCGCTTGGGATTGGAGCCGGAGACCGAAATTGCGACTTCGCCAATCTGTAACTCAATTGCTATTTTTTGTCCGTCTTGGGTATGAGCCTTAGTCTGGACCGCGCCGAACGCAGCTTCGTAAAAGTTTGCGGCCTCTTGCTGGCGACCATGCTCCACAAAGATCGTGGCCGCCACGGTGATTTCACTGCTGCACGCGGCACACAAAACGTTCCAGTCCGAATAGCCGAGTTGCTGTGCGATCAGTTCCAGGCAGACGCTATGCGAGACTTCCACCTGCTTTTCGGCCAGTGCTTTGCGCAAGGCCTTCGCCATGACTTTTGCACGGTTGATCGTATTCACGGTCAATCCCTCACGTGGGCGAAATCAGTGTCAGTGCTCGCCTTCCTGACGGCCGCCCAACAGGGTCAAACCATGTCTTACGTGCATTCACCAATCCAATCGGAGCGAGCGGCAGGCTGCACGGCCTGCGCAAATCCTATCTATTCAACGCTTCCGGTCAACTTGGTTTCCGCGGCCTGCGCGTAAGAGCCTTCGCGTAAAGGGGCGCCCCATGCCGCCCCTCTGTGTTCAGGCTGCCAGGGCCATTTCCTCGGATAGAGCAAGGTCACGAAGGTGAACGGCGGCCTTCTGTGCCGCGCTGGCGGCTGTGAAAAACGCCCGCTCGTCCTTCTCCAGCAATTTGAACCAGTTCTGAATGTAACCGGCGTGACGGATATCGCCGTCAAAGCTAAACTCAGCGCAAAGGAAAGCGCTGGTCATCAGTTCAGCAACAAGTTCTTCGGCTGCATAAGCTTCCGAACCGAAGGGGTTGCGAAGATCTCGGCCAAGCCGTGACGCGTGGCCGGTCCAGTGTTCCTTATGCCGCATCGTCGATTTCTAAGGCTGAGGAGGCTGCTGTGGACAGGTGGTGGTTCGGCATAATACTGCCGCTACACCGCTTTTACTCGCGGCGCATCCGCGGTTGGAATGCTACGTCCGGAGCCTGACACCAGAAGCGGTATGCCATCCACATTGCTTCATCTGTGAACCCCGACGAATCTAGTTGACTAGGAAACTTAAGTCGGTTAGTTTCCTAGTCAACGATATGGAGAATTGCCTTGAATGCCTCAAAACTGACCGATCATACTGGGTACTGGATGCGGATAGTATCGAACGCCGTGTCGCAGGAGTTTGCTCGGAAGGTGGCTGGCCAAGATGTAACAGTCGCCGAGTGGTCATTCATGCGGGCACTCTATGGTTCTGAACCAATGCCCCCGTCAATTCTCGCCGAAAAGATGGGTATGACCAAAGGCGCAATCAGCAAACTTGCGGAAAGGCTGCTGGCCAAGGGATTGGTGCTGCGGAAGGAAAGCAAGGATGACAAGCGCGCCCACAGCCTTTCCTTGACGAATGAGGGCCGGGACAAAATCCCGGTTCTTGCAGCGCTTGCCGATGAGAATGATGCGGAATTCTTTAATACCTTGACGAGGGAAGAGCTGGAAACGCTCAACCGAATTCTGAAGGTACTCGCCGAGCGACGCGGGCTTAACGCAACCCCGGTAGACTGAGAGCCGTCCAATTTTTACTTTGACATGAAAGGAACCGCCATGGACGCGGAACGGATTTCTATTGCCCAGACTTGCCTGCATGCGGCCCACACTGGAAGCTTGAGCTTCCCGGAGATCGTGGGCAAACTGATCACTGCCGGCTTCGAAGGTTACGCCGTCGACTACCGTCGAAATACACAGACATGCTATCTGCCCGATGGTGACAGCATCATGCTGGACATGCCACCCTCCTCCGGGAGCGTCGCTTCTGAGTTCGATGCCAATAAGGTCGAATTCCTGGTACGTTGGGCTCAGGCAAACCCCGCCGACTACAGCTATGTCGCCTTCTGCGAGAAGGTCAAAGTGGCGGGTTGCGCGGGATACCTGGTCTCGTTTCTAGGCCGTCGCGTGGTCTATTTTGGTCGCACTGCCGAGACCCATGTCGAACACTTCCCGAAGTGATGAGAAGATCGATCATGACGCCTTCTGCACTTTTGATCGGCGGGCTCATTCCAGCTATCTGCCTGGGACTCGGAACCGTATTGATGCGGGCGAGTCTCGGCGCGGGCGCCTCCATCCCCTTGTACTTGGCCGTTGTTGGCAGTGTCGTAGGGCTGATTGGCTGGTCGATGCTCCTGTGGACCGGTGGACCGACACCTTCCCTACGGCCGATCCTATTTGCCGCGACGATGGGTGCGACTTGGGCCATGGCTATTGCCTGCATGGCGTATGGTATAGGTGTGCTGAAACTGCCCGTTTCGATCATCGCACCGTTGACCAACAGTAATGCACTGGTTGCTGTCATCGTAGGCGCAGGAGTTTTTGCCGAATGGCGCAGCCTCAATCTCTCCCTCGTTGCACTAGGCACAGTGCTGATTTGTGCCGGTGCGACGGTAATCTCTTTCTCCCGCTGAGGACTTTCCAATGCTTGACCATATCGGATTACGTACCATTGAGCCTAACCGCATGATAACATTCTATGAGGCAGCGCTTGCGCCACTCGGCATCACCAAACTCACTGGCTGGGATGGCGGCGCAGGATTTGGGCGAAACGCTCCTAACTTTTGGATCGGTGGCGGCGCGGTCGCCCGTTCAGCACGGTGCCGCTCTGCCGGCCCATAGGTCTCTCCAAAACGGCCAAGCCGCTAGGTCAGTGCGCACCGGACCGGCAGACTGATGGAGCTTTCCTCTTTACAGAAAGATTTTAAGGATCAATCATGTTGGAGAAAGAGTTATGGGATGATCGCAAACGCACTGTCCGCCCCTAAGCCCCAGGACGCGAGCATCGTGTCAAAGGCGGCCGTTCGAGCCGCCGAGCGCCTTGGCATTCCAGTGCAGCTCTTTGCCACGATCATTGGCGTCTCGGAAGCAACCGTCTCCCGGATGAAGAAGGGCGACTTTCCCCTCGATCGGGACCGAAATGCCTTCCAGCTGTCCCTACTCTTTGTCCGGCTCTATCACTCGCTCGATGCGATCGTGGGCGGTGATCAGGCTGCGGCGGCTTCCTGGCTCAAAAGCCCGAACACCGCCCTCGGCAACCGCCCGATCGACGCAGTTCAATCCATCGCCGGACTTATGAATGTCATCGATTACCTCGACTCCCGCCGCGCTCCACTCTGAGTTTCGTCCCTACAAAGGATTGTGCTGACGGGTCGTCGAGGCCCAGTACATTATTGCGACGGTGCAGTTGGTTGACACCCTCGATGAGCAGGGTCGACTCGAGGAACTACTTGATCTGACCAAACCTCCAGTGCCGGCGGATTGCCAGCACCTTCATCCGCTGCTTTAAACGCCTGTCCGCTATGCCGCGCGGCAACGCTCGCGGTTCCGACGGCCGTGGCAGAAGGTAGTACCTATTATACCGCCGAACAGGTCGAGACGGCGATTACCGAATTGGCGTTCCATCGACTATTGTTCTTTGCCGAAGCTCCTGAAATGCGGATCCCGCAGGGCTTTGCCGAGTACACACCTCTCTCGGTATCGATTGCGACCGACAGCATGATTGATATTACCGGAAACGTCGATACTGCCCTCGCCCACTTTAGCGATTACCGCGCCACACAGGCATTCGCGGACGCAGCCAGGGCGGCAGGGGCCTCCGGGATTCGGGCAAAATCCGTGCGGTGTCCCAAGCGCGGAGCTACGCTGACGTGGCTCATCTGCGCCGGCTTCGATCACCCCGAGCCGCGGGCCCGTCAGAGCTGGCATATCCGGGTGACACAGTTCGGCGTGCAAGCATTATGCGAAAGCCCCAGGGCTGCGATCCAGTTCGAGTCAGATGTCTTCGCCGCCGATCCACGGGTGGCCAACTTCAGTTGGAACCGGGCGCCTTGAGCGAGCGACGTACATGCTTTGCTTGCGAATGATCCCCTCGCCCGATCCGTAGATCACCTACGGCCAAAGCTTGCTCCATTTAGACTTGAAGAAGCTGTGTGAAGAGAAGACCGACTGCATCTGGGCCTGCTCCCGTCCGTCGGACGGCCGGCCAGCCATAATCGGTCCGGGCGATTGCCTGCCCAAGGATGAGAAGGCTTTATGCCATCATTGCAAACGAGACGGCCAACAGTACGAGGACCACCTCCCTACTCTCCTCGAATGGATGGCCCTCGGCCGACATCACGCGCTCCCCACCCGCCTCCTTGACTAGTCCACGAACCCGCTGGCGGAGGCCTGGTTTGCCTGCGAGAGTGAGGCTACGACTGCTGACGGCGGCCTGCGCATGATCAACCTGTCGGCCAACAAGACTATCGACGAGGCGCTCGATCTGTTCGATCGGGAGCTCCCGGAGGTGCCATCCTCTCATGCTCTCATACAAGACAGGTCGTGAGCTGTGGCACTGCCCGGTCATGGATTCTGCAACCTCGTAACTCACCATCCTGTCCCTGTCCGATAGATCGAGCTCTTTTAAGATTGATCCTTATGGGGCAATTCACACTCTCAGGCTTGGTCGCGACAGCCCGATGCCATGTGCTTCACCAAAATGGATGAGATGCGTTGCTGCCTGTACACCGCGAGAAACCTTTGTGAGGTGATCCGGTGTAAGCCGCTAGACGGACCTTGAGCAACTATCCCCGCTTGCGGTGTCTTAAAGGGCACGTTACGCATAGTCCTCGATAACTTGGGAGAAGGCACTCCTATGGGCCAGGGTAACGATTATCGGGATCGTCGACGTCAATTTGGCGCTCAATCTGCGGATCCATGGGGCGGCTATGCGCCCCGACCTTCATACGAGGAACCAGCCCGGCGGCCGAGCCCCGATCCAGCGTTCGGGAATGAGGTGGAGGCTCGGGTGAAATGGTTCAGCCCTGAGAAAGGCTTCGGCTTTGTCATGCTAACCGATGGATCGGGCGAGGCCTTTCTGCATACCCGGCAAGTCGAAGCCGCAGGCCACACGGCTTTCGCCCCTGGCACAACCTTGATGGTGAAGGTTGGGTTAGGTCAGAAAGGTCAGCAGGTCAGCCAGATCTTCAGCGTTGACACCAGCACCGCCGCATCCGAACCACCCCGGAATGGAACCCAAACCAGACCAGGACAATCTAACGGAAATCCGCGTCAAGATGTGCCGAGACGAACACGGGATTTGGAAGCGCCGCAAGCGAGCGGCCCTCCAACAATTGCCGGAACTGTAAAGTGGTTTAACCCCGTAAAGGGATATGGGTTTGTTGCTGTCGAGAGTGAAAGTCAGGACCTTTTCCTTCACATTTCGACTGTCGAGCGGGCTGGGCTTGGCAGCTTGGCCGAAGGGCAGCCCGTCCTCGTTTCCATCATCCACGGCCGCAAAGGACGAGAGGTCGGCGCGATCAAGCCTGCGTAGTCATTGCAACTGAAGTAAGGAAAAAGTCAGCTCCATTGGTCGTTGCCGTGCGCAACTTCCGCCAGAGGTCGCTCGCCTTGCTAGTTTAATGGCACAGCGCAAGTCAAAATCCGGCTGCCGTTACGCGTAGGCCCGGGGGCCATAACTAGATCCTAGCGTGAGCGCTATTACTTCTGGCGGCTCCACTGTGAGATCGTGCAACGCACTTCCTCAGGCCTGAGTGGAGGCGCAACCAGTTCATCAGCCTGAGGAACTTAAGTGCTTATGCAGCTTTGACATCATTGAGGAAGTTTGCGACTTCGCGTCTCAAGTCTTCCGAATGATGTGACAGTTCCTGGGCGGCCCCGAGCACCTGCGATGCGGCAGCGCCGGTGTCTCCCGCGCCCCGACGGACATCTTCGATATTGCCCGTCACCTGCTCGGTGCCACGCGCCGCCTCCTGCACGTTGCGGGCAATCTCGGCGGTCGCGGCTCCCTGCTCCTCCATGGCCGCCGCGATGCCGACAGAGATCTGCGACATTTCGGTGATGGTCCTGGCGATCTCCTGAATGGCCGCCACCGTTTGCTGGGTCGCCTGCTGAACCGAGCCGATCTGCTGCGAGATTTCCTCGGTCGCCTTGGCGGTCTGGCTGGCGAGATCCTTCACCTCGGAAGCCACCACCGCAAAGCCCTTGCCGGCTTCCCCGGCACGGGCCGCCTCGATGGTGGCATTGAGGGCCAGCAGATTGGTCTGCGAGGCGATGTTGTTGATCAGCTGCACCACATTGCCGATCTTTTCCGCAGTGGCTGCAAGATCCTGAACGGTGGAGTTGGTGCGCTGTGCGCCGGAGACAGCGCGGTCGGCGATCTCCGAGGATTGCGCGACCTGCGATGCGATCTCGCGGATGGAGATCGACAGCTCTTCCGTCGCGGCTGCCACGGTCTGCACGTTGGCCGAGGTCTGCTGGGCGGCCGATGCCACCGTGACGGATTGATTGTTGGTCTGGTTGGCAACCGAGGTCATCGATTGAGCGGTGGCCTCCATTTCCGTGGCGGCGGAGGCGAGGCCCTGGGTCAGGGCGGAGACGTTGTGCTCGAACGTCTTCGTCAGCTGATCAAGCACCTCGGCCCTGCGGGCTTTCGTATCCGCTTCGAAGACTGCCCGTTCATCGGCGATCTTCTTAGCAATCAGCGCTTCTTTGAATACTTGTACGGCGCGTGCGATGGTGCCGACCTCGTCGCCGCGTTCCTGACCGAAGACCGTTACTGACAGGTTATCCCGGGCGAGATGCGCCATCGTCTCACTCAAAGCTAGAATAGGCTTGGACACGGCCCGTCCGACAAGCCATGTGAGTATTGAAACGGCAGCCAACGCAACAGCGATTGCGGTCCACATCATATGTGTCGTCGAAGCTGTTGCATTGTTCATGCCGCTCTTGGCACGAGCGTATTGATCGGAGGCTGCGACCAAGATCGCCGAGACGACCGGATCGACTTTAGCGTAGGCGCTCGACAGCACCTTCATCTCGTTGGTTAGATCATTCGAGACGGTAATATAGTCGGAAAAATCCTTCTGATAGGAAGCTATAAGCTGTTTGATCTCACCTTGCCTTGTTGAGTGGATCCCTGATGAGGATAAGGCGGTTGAGAACTCATCAGCGCGCTTCTTCATGTCCTCGCCGTATTTCGGATCGAGGCGCAGCATGAAATCTTTTTCGTGTCGGCGCATCATGAGCATGAGGTTCGTCAACTGGAGATTGTTGACCTCAGCAAGCTTCGTTTCGACCGTATGAACAGAGCTGCGTAGGGCACTCTGCAAGCCGGCATTTTCGTTTAATCCAAGCTTCTTCTGCGCGGCGACAAGCTTGGTGAAGCTGTTGCTGTAGGTGACAAAATTCTCGCGCAGACTGTTGAGTTGTCCGCCAACGCTCGCAAGACCCGGTAAGCGCCCAAGCGCTGCGTCGAGTTTGGTGAGATTATTCTCGAAGGCCTGTGAGAGCTCGGCATGGCGTTGGGAGTACTTTTCGTCCTTTCGGAGTAGGTAGTCCTTCTCCGCACGACGCATCTCCAGTAGCCCTACATTCGCTGCGGCGGCAAGTTGCTGAGTTTGCTCGGCAGCAGCCAACGAGTCTTCGTAATGAATAAGTGTGCTCTGAGATATGAGGTAGATTGCACCAACGATGAATATACCTGCAGATGCAAACGCACCGACGATCCCAATCTGGAATTTCAAACTGAACTTAGTTAGCAAAGCTTTCATCGTGCCCCCTGCTGCTGCCCGGCCACTTCTTGCGGTGGTTGGGAGCAATGCTCTTGGAATATATTCAAAACACTTGGTGTTGAGCCATCAGCCGGCTAATCATGATGTGCGGAAACTAATGTTGGGTAAATAGATCGAAGAAAGGACTTTCTTCTTTGGGCGTGGTGCACATGCATATCGATGAACTACCATCAGCGTATATGACGGATCGTTATTGGTATGCAGAATTGCAAACAGAACCCTGTCCGTACTTCCTAGCTAGCCTTGTGAGGGTGCCGTTGCCGGAACGTAATGTTGCAAGCTCTTGCGATACCAACTACCGCTCAACCTGAGCAAGCCTGAGCTGCACAGTCTAGGATGACGCTCGTGAGACCCCTACCCATCCGATGCAACTCGCCCTGGATCAAACAGCCCTTGTAGCACGACGATCCCCCAGATTGCGTCTGCCAGCTCGGTGATCACTTCGCTTTCGTGTGCGTCAAGGACATCGGCGCCAGCTTGATGATAATCAATATCGTCCTCCCGAAAAGACGCGCCAGTCACGCCAAAGCGACAAATGCCTAGAGCCAAGTTGGCGAACACATTAGGAGCTGCGGCACTCTTGTCGTCGAAGCCACTTTGTCCACGCACTAGTGCAGGAGTTGCATCCACGCCGCCTGCTGCGCGCACGTCACGCTTGCGCTCATCGCAAATCTGGAGCAGGGATGAAATCGTAGTGGATGCCGGTGATCCGCTCATGCAGCATGACCCCGCCAGAAGAGATTGGTAGGGTTCGGACCTTCGTAGAGCGGTCTGGAAGATCGGCACACCTTGAGAGAATTGCCTGTAAGCTCCTAGGGAGCATAGACATTGATTGTGGGAAGCAACCTATGACCAAGGCCCCAGTGCCGGAGAACGAGTCCCCTGAAGAAAACTCTGCCAGCACGCCACAGCTTGACCGCCTGGAGAGATTGGCGAACGCGGCCGCTACTGCGGCGCAAGCTAAGCAGTGGCAGGCTCGCAAATATGGCCTTCGCGAGCAAAGTGAGGTCTCCGAGGTCCGCAACCTCTCACATGATGCCGAAGCCAGAGCTCGAGCTGAAGCAGCCATGCAACAGATGTTAGCAAAATCGGCTGGAAAGCGGCGATAGCCAAGGCCCTTCTCACAGGACAAGTTCGCTGACTAGGCGACAGTTAAGTAGCTGGCTCCCTGGAGCGCAAGTTCAAACAACTAAATGCGCATGAACGAGTGAAAGCCCGGGCTCGGTCAGTTTCTGAAGCTCCCAGCGGGACGTGACAGACTATTCGGACCTGATCAAGTTCATCCTGACCGGCCCAGTAGTAGTTTTACCACACCTCCGATACGCCTGCTTGCCGACGTCGCTGGCTTGAGAACTGTGAATACTCACGCGGAATGCACGTTCACGTGATGCATACCGTGTGCTATTCAAACCTTCGCGGGGCGGGCACCGGCCGCGGAGAAATTGAACCCTCGCAGCGACACCTGAGCGCGGACGAGCTCATGTTGATGAGCCTGGGGCATTCGCCTGCCTCCATCGATCAATCGACCGAGATCATCGCCGACGCCTATAGGATGCCGGAGCATCAACCGGAACAGGCATCCTCCACGTGACGTCCAGGCTCTGGCCTATGAGTAGAATTCCGCAGAAGACGCTGACGGCAGCGGTCGGGCGCCCCGTCGCGGAGCCATGATCAAGCAAGGGACCATGGCGCGGTTCATCAGGATCCGCCAAGAGGAAGTGCATCATGGGTGACGCTGCCCTGCGCCACCGACATGACCATGCTGCCACTTTAGACCTACATATCGTCCGGCGGCCTTGAGGAGACCGTGAGACCCAAAGCCGAGCCCACTGGAGAGCGGAATGGAAGGATCAAGCGCGACGAAGCGAGCCCACAGCCTGACCCGTGAAGCGCTCCGGGACGGATTCGTGCACGAATTGGTCGCTCGCTCGGGGATCGACTTGGTCGTGCTAAGCGACGAGGAGCGGCGGGTATCCCTCCATGCAACCCTCGCCGCGCAACCCGCACCGGGCGATGTCTGGCTGTTTGCCTATGGCTCGCTGATCTGGAACCCGGCCTTCCACTTTGTCGAGCGCAAGCCCGTGCTGATCCGGGGTTGGCATCGGCAGTTCTGCCTGTCTACCCCCATCGGGCGCGGGACCCCGGAGAATCCCGGCTTGGTCCTCGGGCTCGACCGCGGCGGCTCATGCCGGGGCGTCGCCTTTCGCGTCGCGCACTCCGAGGCGGAGGCCGAGCTTGAACTGGTCTGGCGGCGCGAGATGGTGATGGGATCCTACGTCCCCCGCTGGATCAAGCTGCGTGGGCCTGACCTGCCGGAGTGCACCTACGGCATTGCCTTCACCATCAACCATGCGGCCCCGAACTACGTGCGTCCGGTCTCTGAGACCAACACCGCTCAGGTAATTGCGACCGCATGCGGACCGCTCGGCTCCTGCCAAGACTACCTCTTCGATACGATCCACGGCCTGGAAGGATTTGGGATCCGCGATCACTATATGAACCGCATTGCCGACCTGGTGCGTGAGCACCGGAGCGAGGCGAGGGCGAGAGGGTGATGCTCCCTCCTTCCCCCTCCCGACACTAAGCAGCCCATAAGCTCGACTGCAGCCAGTGCCTGATGCCGGCGCGTCACTTGACTTGGATCAATGCAAATCACATATTTCAGAAATTTCTGAAATTTCAGGATATGTCGTGAACCTCCCTCCCCTCGTCCAGACATTCGTGCTCCACTTCGGCGAGATGGGCTCTCGCTGGGGCATCAACCGCACTGTCGGGCAAATCTACGCCTTACTGTTCCTCTCCAAGGAGCCGCTGAACGCCGAGGACATCGTCGAGCGGCTGGGCGTCTCGCGCTCCAATGTCAGCATGGGGCTCAAGGAGTTGCAGGCCTGGAACCTCGTACGGCTTCAGCACAAGCCGGGCGACCGGCGCGACTACTTCGCCACGCCCGAGGACATCTGGCAGATCGTCCGCACCCTCGTGGAGGAGCGTAAGAAGCGGGAGATCGACCCGACCATGACGCTCCTGCGCGAGGTGCTCATGCAGGAACCCGCCAGCGTGGACGAGCGCCATGCGCAGGAGCGTATGCGCGAGATGCACGACCTCTTCGAGCTGCTGACAGGCTGGTACGCCGACGTGCAGCGGCTCGATACTGAACGGCTCGTCCAGCTTCTGACGCTGGGCTCGAAGGTGCAGAAGATCCTGGAGATGAAGGACCGCCTCTTCGTCGTGCCGGGATCGAAGAAGAGCCGCCGCGACGCGACCAAGGACAAGTAAAAAATGTTCGACCAGTTTGACGCACTGCTGCTGGCACGGTTCCAGTTCGCGTTCACCGTTTCATTCCATTTCATCTTCCCGTCGTTCTCTATTGGGCTGGCGAGCTACCTCGCCGTGCTGGAGGGGCTGTGGCTATGGACCGGGCGCGAGGTCTATCTCAACCTGTTCAAGTACTGGCTCAAGATCTTCGCCCTGGCATTTGCCATGGGTGTGGTCTCGGGCATCGTCATGTCCTACCAGTTCGGCACCAACTGGTCCGTGTTTTCCGACAAGGCCGGGCCGGTTATCGGACCGCTCATGGCCTACGAGGTCATGACGGCCTTCTTCCTTGAAGCCGGCTTCCTGGGCATCATGCTCTTCGGCATGGGGCGCGTCGGCCGGAAGCTGCATTTCGCCGCGACCCTTGCGGTCGCTGTCGGCACTTTCATCTCGGCCTTCTGGATCCTGTCCGCTAACTCATGGATGCAGACCCCGGTTGGCTACGGCGTCAACGAGGTCGGGCAGTTCGTCCCACAGGACTGGTGGGCGATCATCTTCAACCCATCCTTTCCTTACCGCTTAGTCCACACAGTAATGGCAGCGTATCTCACCACAGCCTTGGTCGTGGGTGGTGTCGGGGCGTGGCACCTCTTGCGCGAGTGCACCAATAAGGGTGCTCGCGTGATGTTCTCGATGGCCATGGGCATGATTTCGGTCGTCGCCCCGCTCCAGATCTTCGCCGGCGACATGCACGGCCTCAACACGCTGGAGCACCAGCCCGCCAAGGTCATGGCCATGGAGGGGCACTTCCAGAGCCACCCTGACGGGGCTCCGCTAATCCTGTTTGGCATTCCCGACCAGGAGGCCGGCACGGTGCACAGCGCCATCGAGATCCCAAAGGCATCCTCGCTTATCCTCAAGCACGACCTCAATGCCCCGCTGAAGGGGCTCGACACGGTCGACCGCGCCAATTGGCCGTACGTGCCGGTGGTGTTCTGGTCGTTCCGCATCATGGTAGGTCTGGGCTTCGCGATGTTTGCCCTCGGCGTGCTCAGCCTGTGGGCGCGCTTCCGCAGTCGGCTTTATGACTGGCGCCCGCTGCACTGGCTGGCGCTGACCATGGGACCTGCGGGCTTTGTGGCCGTGATTGCCGGCTGGGTTACCACGGAGGTCGGACGGCAGCCCTTCACCGTCTATGGCCTGCTCATGACCGCGGCCTCAGCTTCCCCGCTTGAAGCGCCGGCTGTCGCCGCGTCACTGCTGACCTTCATCGTGGTCTACTTCATCGTGTTCGGCGCTGGCACCGGGTACATCCTTAAGCTCATGGGCAAGGCCCCGCACCCAGGTGAGACCGGACCCGAGGCCGGGCGCGAGCCGATCCGCACCGCGGGCATCACCCCTGCCCCGGCGATCGACCCGGCGCGCACCCTCGGCGCGGAGGCTTGAACCATGATCCCTGTTTTTGATCTCCCCACCCTCTGGGCCTTCGTCATCGCCTTCGCCGTCTTTGCCTACGTTGTGATGGACGGCTTCGATCTCGGCATCGGCATCCTGTTCCCGTTCTTCCAGCCCGGACCGGAGCGCGACAGCGCCATGAACTCTGTCGCGCCGGTTTGGGACGGCAACGAGACCTGGCTGGTGCTCGGCGGGGGCGGCCTGATGGCGGCCTTCCCTCTGGCCTACGCAATCGTCTTGCCGGCGCTCTACGCGCCGATCATCGCCATGGTGCTGGCGCTGATCTTCCGTGGTGTCGCCTTCGAGTTCCGCTGGCGCGATCCGGGCCACCGCCGCTACTGGGACTTTGCCTTCACGACAGGCTCGGTCGTGGCGACGCTGGCGCAGGGCATCACGCTCGGTGCCCTGCTTCAGGGCATTGCGGTGGAAGGACGCTCCTATGCTGGCGGCTGGTGGGACTGGTTTACACCGTTCAGCCTGTTGGTCGGCATCAGCCTCGTAATCGGTTATGCCCTGCTCGGCGCGACATGGCTCGTGATGAAGACCGAGGGCATGGTCCAGAACCACAGCTACCGCCTCGCCGGCAAGCTCGCCATCGGGCTGATCGTCTGCGTCGGTCTGGTGAGCGCGGCGACTCCGTTCCTGAATGGAGCCTATTACGAGCGTTGGTTTGCTTGGCCGCAGGTGCTGTTCACGGCCCAGGTGCCGCTGCTGGTCGGTCTATGCTCCGGGGCGCTGCTGGTAAGTCTGGTACGCCGCTGGGAATACTGGCCGTTCCTGCTGACGCTAGGGCTGTTCGGTCTGTGCCTGCTCGGCCTGGGCATCAGCATGTTCCCGTACGTGGTGCCGAACGCCGTCACGATCCACGAGGCTGCTGCCCCGACTGCGAGCCTTCAGTTCATGCTGGTGGGCGCGAGCGTACTGATTCCAATCATCCTCGCCTACACCGGGTACTCGTACTGGGTGTTCCGCGGTAAGACCGGACACGAGGGGTATCACTGATGACCGACGAACTCGAACAAGGCTCCGCCCTGCGTCGCTGGCTGTGGTTCGTCGGTCTCTGGGTTGCCGGCGTCGGCACGACTGGAGCGGTCAGCCTCATCATTCGGTTCTGGCTGCATTAATAAGCGAGGTGTTTGTCAGCGTCGCCTCTCTTCAGGACAATGCGCCAAGCGGTGCCACGCGCAGAACCGGCAAACTCCAGAATGAATACGGGCTCAGGAACCTTGCGTACCTGAGCCCGAGTAATCATAGAGAAGGCGTGGAGCTGCTCTTGGCGCGTCAGCCCGTAATGAGTTTGGTCAACGCTGGTACGCTGAGAATAGCCGTATAGTAGCCCATGAATTGGACACCGGTGTTGAATCCGAGGATCCGGTACAAAAGGCCGCCGACGAGGCCCACAGCGATAACTACCAGCAAACCAAGCAGCTGGCCTTCCCACAGCCCAATCACCAGCACGAGGCCGACGAAGGTGGCAATGATGGCCTCATGGCTGATCCGGCGCGACACGAAGGCCGCCGCGGTACGTGCGTAGTTCATGGCGAACGGATAAGCCACCAGGGCTGCCAGCAATACGCCCAGGAAGCCATAGCCGAGGAATTCCCACGGCGTCATCATGGTGTGCAGGTTATTGATCTGCCCTGCGGCGGCATCCACCGTGAAGCGGGGCGGCGCATTGAACAGGGGGGCTGCAGGTCCCGCGGCAACAGGGCTCAACGGCAACCCAAAGGCAATGAGTGGGATCAGGGCTTCGGCAATATAGGTGGACTCCGTCACGCCGTTGCGCACGCTCAACACGGTGGTAAGCCGCCGGTAGGCATGCTTGATCCGCGAAGACACGACCTCGCCCATGATCACCGTCATGGCAACTGGGCTGAAGACGAAAGTTGCGCTGGTTACCGCAGCAGCGCCTGCCGTCCACTTCAGCTGCGTTGCATCCAGAACCTTAAGTGGATTCGGGAAGTAGCCGCCCCAACTCTTCACGTCTGGCGCAAGCGAGAACTTGCGCGGGCCATCTCGCCGCATCCGCGCTCTTTCCACCGGTGCGAGGACACAGAAGAGGTCGGCAACAAGCGGACCGATGGCGATGCCGAGGAAGTAGCTGACGCTGAGCTTCACGCCCTGACTGCCTGTGTAGGCTTGCAGCGCCACGATCATCAGCACGAAGGGGACAAGCGCTGCAACGGAGGCCCAGCGGCCTGCCGAAAAGTAGGCGATGAGCAAGGCGGCAGCGAGGAAGATCCACGGAGCCGAGCTCGTGATCATCTGGCCAAACGGTGCGAGCAGCAGAGCAAACCCGACCGACAGCGGTACGGCGATCAGCGCCGCCACAAGACCTCCAGCAAGCATCTTCCGGAGGGCGATGTGAGGAGCGCCGAGATTGCGAAGCGCCGTTGCCTGCGGCAGCAGGGGCACAGCCAGCGTGTCCCCGGGAATGCCAAGCAATGCTGTCGGCACCGCATGGGTCATATGCTTCGACACGGCAGCCGCGAGCCAGAACGTGAAGACACCAACTGGTGGCACGCCGAGCAGCACAACCAGCAGCGTCACGGGCGCGATAGTGGTGGTTTCGTCGGTACCGGAGATCAGGCCGATAGCCGAGAACAGGATCGCGCCCGCAAGGCCCATGGCAAGGGCGATAGAGATGTCGTAGAGAAGCCCGTCCATGATTATGCTCCAGCGGCGGTCTTCAGCGTCTGAGGAGCAACAGTACCCTGCTCTTTCTCGTCAGCATTTCGGTTTGAGTCATAAGATGCGAAGAGATCGTAGAGGCCCAGCTCTTTCATCTCCTGCGCCACGACGGGAGGTAGATCCTCGATGCGGCCGATGGTGCCGGTCTCAGCAGCGAGCTGTTCCATGGCCTCGGCCCGCCACGAGGGATCGGCCGCGCTCTCCATGACCTCACGCTTCGGCGGGAACAGTTTCGCGCACACGATGCCGCTGACAACGCATCCGACAAGACCCGCCAGCATCGCATAGGCTCGCCCAACCGCCGCAACCTCGACGGTAGCGGCAAAGATGCGACCCGCAATGAAGTAGGTACCGAGGCTGATGGCCGCGCCGATAATGATAGCAACACCGAGCTGACGCAGGTCAACCACGTCGCCCCAGACTTCTGCCAGTTGATACTTCGCTACGGCACGATTAGTCGAAACCGGACCGGCCCGATTTGAATGAGTGAGTCTATCCATTTCCTGTTCCTCCCGGAACGTTTTGTTATTGTTGTAGCTGATGGTTAGCTGGCACCGATAGTTCTCAATCATGCCAGCCCGCAAGACCTGACGACGTTCGTCAGGTCTTGCGGCTCTCCTTACCCGCGGATGCGGACAAGAATCTCTTTGGCGCGATCGGTGCGCACGTCGTGCGCCTTCGCAAGCTCGGCCGCCACGACCTCGACCTCGTTGCCTACGGCTCCGGCAATGATCGCGATATTGCGGGCATGAAGGGCCATGTGACCGCGCTGAATACCTTCAGTTGCCAGAGCACGAAGCGCTGCCATATTCTGCGCTAGGCCAACCGCAACGGTGACCTCGGCCAGTTCCTGCGCACTCCTCACCTGCAATACCTTGAGAGCGGCCTGTGCTGCCGGGTGCGTTTTGGTGGCACCGCCGACAAGGCCGACGGCCATGGGCATCTCAAGGGTTCCAACAAGGTTGCCTTCCGTGTCCATCTCCCAGGTGGAAAGAGAGGTATAGTGTCCGCTACGCGCCGCGTAAGCGTGGGCACCCGCTTCGACCGCGCGCCAATCATTACCTGTTGCCACAATCACTGGGTCGATGCCGTTCATGATGCCTTTGTTGTGAGTCGCCGCGCGATAGGGATCGATCGCTGCGAGCTCATAGGCCTCCAGGATGCCCTCAATCATGCGGCGTCCGGAGAACTCTTTCGTGGCAAGAGTTGTCTCGGCAATGCAGACCCGCGCGCGGGAAATGCGCAGATCGGCGAGATTGGAGAGAATGCGAAGGCGTACCTGCCCCCCAGTGAGTTCTTCGACGGTAGGAGCAACCGTCTCAGCCATGGTATTGACCGTGTTGGCACCCATGGCGTCACGTACGTCCACCAACAGATGCATGACAACCATCGGCCCGCGAGCGCTCTGCGGGAAGACATGAACCTCGATGTCCTTGCAACCACCGCCCAAGCCAACGAGAACCGTATCGCGTGCATTTGCCTCGGTCAGGATTCGATCCCGCGCGGCGAGCAGCTTGAGTCGCGCACCATAGGGATCCGTGACCCCGACCACCTGCACCTGAGCCCGCATGATTGGTCCCGTGCTTGACGTCTCGAAGCCACCGTGTTCGCGCGCCAGTCGGGCCATGTAGGATGCGGCTGCCACGACAGACGGCTCCTCAACCGCCATTGGCACGAGATAGTCACGGCCGTTGACGAGGAAGTTGGTAGCGATGCCAAGCGGTAGCTGGAATGTGCCAACGACGTTCTCGATCATGCCGTTGGCGCGTTCAATCGGCAGGGCATTTGGCTGGCCCAGAATGACTGCGTCTTCCGCGCTTAGGCCGACTGTCTGCGCCAGAGTGTCGAGACGCTCACTCGGCGTTTTGTTCCGGTAGTTTTCAAGGCGCGAATTGATTGGCTTCGGCGCAAGGGTGCCGGCGTTATCCATCATCTCTCCCCTATATGCTGCTTGGTTATTGAATGAAATTGTCCTATGCTGACTGGGACAATCAAGGGACAGTTTGTGCCAATATCGCCATGACTGTCCCAGTAAAATATTAGGGACAGTCATGGCTGGTCAGCATCGACGGATGACGCGCGTCGATTCAATTGTCGAGCATCTAACGACCATGCTGCGTGCAGGGGCCTACAAGGTGGGCGAAAGGCTGCCCTCCGTGCGGCAAGCGGCACAGGAGCATGATGTCTCGAAGAACACCATGGCAGAGGCTTACGATCGGCTTGTGGCTCACGGCCTCCTAGAGGCGCGCATCGGTTCTGGCTACTATGTATCTCATCTCGATTTGTCCCATCCTAGCCCTTCACACCCCCATGTAGCGGAGGCGGTTGATGTCGTCTCCCTGCTGCGGGAGCAGTTGGATCATCATTATGAGGTGCGCCCCGGCGACGGCCGGCCGCCCGCTTCTTGGATGGAAGACTCGGAGCTGCGTCGGTACTTCGTCAATTTCAAAGCAGCCGGGCCGGACAGCGTTGATTTCGGCTATGGCAGCTCACGAGGCTACGGTCCCTTGCGGGAATGGCTCCGTGTGCAGCTGATGGATCGCTCCATCGCCGTGCGGTCGGACGGTCTGTTGCTCACCCATGGGGCCAATCATGCGTTCGATCTCATCATTCGCCATCTCATCGAGCCTGGCGACACAGTGTTCGTCGACGATCCAGGCTATTATCCGCTCTTCGGCAAACTGACACTCGCAAAAGCACAAATTGTCGGCATTCAGCGCGGGCCCGATGGCCCTGAACTGGCGGATCTAAACGCGAAGCTCGTCACTCACAGGCCAAAAATTTTCTTCACCCAATCTCAGGCGCATAATCCAACAGGAAGCTCCCTCTCGCCTGGAACGGCCTTCGGCTTGCTACAGGCGTCCGAGCGCTTCGGATTTCACCTTGTCGAGGATGACACCTTCGCCGACCTGCTATCCCCAACATTGCCACGCCTTAGCGCCCTCGATCAACTTGATCGGGTTCTCTATGTCGGAACGTTCTCAAAGACACTATCGGCAAGTCTACGCAGCGGCTTCGTGGCAGGAAATCCGGCGATCATCGGTCCGTTGAGCGATATCAAAATGGTGACAGGCGTCGCAACGTCCGACTATGTTGAGCGCTTCATCTTTAATCTGATCAACGGCGGGCACTACCTTCGCCATCTGCGTCGTCTGCGAGCACGCCTTGAGGATGCGCATCGAATTGCGGTGACAGAGCTGACGAATGTCGGCCTGACCGTCTACGCCGGTAAAATTCCGGGTTTCTATCTCTGGACTGAGCTGCCTCCAGATATAGACGAACTCGACTTAGTCCATAAGGCTGCGGGGGAGAGTATATTTCTCGCACCTGGTCAGGTGTTTCGGCCTGGGCGCACGCCGGGGCGACGGGCTGCAATGCGCGTGAACGTTGCTTACGGCGCAGATGAGCGCTTTCTGGATTTCCTCAAACGCTCGCTGAGATAGAGACCCCCTTCTCTGGATACTGCTTTTCCCCACAATATTATGAGAGGTCAACGGCCCATATGACGTATCCGAAAACCGTGCGCATCGTTGAGGTAGGCCCCCGTGACGGGTTGCAGAATGAGCCCGGCATTGTCGCGACAGAAGTCAAGATTGAGCTGATCAATCGTCTCACCCATGCGGGACTGCAAACTATTGAGTCCGGCAGCTTCGTTTCACCCAAGTGGGTGCCTCAGATGGCAGATACGGCTGAAGTCCTGAGCCATATCCAACGCAAGCCCGGCGTTCAGTACCCAGTACTCGTCCCGAACATCAAAGGACTCCACGCAGCTTTGGAAAGCGGTGTTGAGGAAGTGGCTGTTTTTGCTTCCGCATCGGAGGCATTTTCACAACGGAATATCAACTGCACCATCGATGAGAGCCTCGCTCGATTTCAGCCCGTGATTGCGGCCTCACGCGAGCGGGGGGTTAAGGTCAGGGGATACGTCTCCTGTGTACTGGGGTGTCCGTACCAGGGCGACGTGCCGGCAGAGAAAGTCGCCGATGTTGCGAAGCGCCTTTTCGATATGGGCTGCTATGAAATCTCTCTCGGCGATACAATCGGCGCTGGTACTCCCGCAGCGGCATTCGCTATGACTAAGCATGTCCTAGGATTCGTTCCTGTCAACCAGATTGCGCTGCATTTTCACGATACCTACGGGCAAGCGCTTGCCAATATCTATGCCTGCCTCGGCTTGGGTATCAGCGTACTCGATTCGTCCGTTGGTGGTCTTGGCGGATGCCCATATGCAGTTGGCGCCAGTGGCAATGTTGCGAGCGAAGATCTCGTGTACATGCTGCACGGCATGGGCATAGACACAGGGGTGGACCTAGGTCAGCTTGTTGAGGCAGCCCGCTTCATATCGCAGGCAATCGGACGAGAGCCTTCGTCGCATCTTTCCAAAGCTTGGAGGCAAGGTAATTAACTAAGCTCCTAGCCCCAGGCCATGGGATCTGCGGGTTTGGTCAAGTAGATGTCGACTGACTTGGCATGGGGGAGGCTGCTCCTGTGCACAAACGCTATCTTGTCGATCTCGCCCGCCACGAGCACTAAGCTCCTGAGCCGTCTCAACAGGGCATCGCTTCAGCCCGGACGTTTACTCGTGCGCCGAGAGTTCAACTCCCGTCGTTCCAGTCGGTAGGACGAGAGCTTGTCCGTTCCTAGCATGCTCGGAGCGCAACCCTGCTTCCTCAGGTCAAGCTAGTCTCTGCGAAGTCCAAAGCACACTTGTGCAGGGTCGCAGCGTGCCCTTTGATACGCCCTTGCGAGCACTCTGTGACATCCGCGATGTGGGTGTAGGTACGTTGCAGCTACCTCACGTGTGCCGAACGTGCGGCCGATTCACCACCCAATCCGCAAGAAGAAAGTTTTTACTGCGTCAACCACGTCGAAGTTCGAGTCGATAGCTTAGCGCACATTCCATCTGTCGAAGGTAGTGTAGGGGTGAGGGGTGCCGAGCTTCACCTTATCTCTTGGACGCAGATGACTGGCCTCGAGGCATTTCAGATCCTGCATGTTGATCTACCATTATGCTACATCCCTGTTGTAAGATAGCGTCTCTTGCAGCACGCCTGCATAATTGTTGATGGCACACAAGTTTCCTGCTCATTGACAGCTTGCTCGTGTCGCATCGGGTATACCCTGCGGTGACGTTACTTCGGGCAGTGAATTTCATGCCACCTGTGAGTTGACGCGCCTATTTGTGACACAGCTACGGTCGGGCTTGAAACCCTGAGATTGCAACATGGCCCGCGCTAGTTACGCCAGCGCCACCGACCAAGATCTCTATACTCAGCTTGCAAAGTTTAAAGCCGAAGACTGCAGGATGGTTCGGTCTGAGAAAGTACTAGGAGCGATCCAAAACGGCGGGAACCTTCTTGGCTTGTTGCGATCCAATGGTCATCCATCAAGGCTCCACCAGGCACGGATGAATAGGACATGATCCGCTCGGTTGCCTACTCAAAGGCGGTATTTGCCGGCATGGCAGGCGCCATCGTCTGGGAAATCGTCGCTCGGCTGCTGATCTGGGCCGGCGTGCCATACTTCGACATCGTTAGGACCCTTGGAACGCTGGTGCTGCCCCATGCCGACCAGTGGACGTCCTGGGCTGTGGGCATGCTGCTGCACCTGCTGGTCGGTGCGATCTGGGCCGTGTTCTACGCCTACTTCTTCTGGTCCGTCTTGCCCCTGCGTCCTAGCCTCCAGGGTCTAGTGTTCGCCCTCATGCCGATGCCACTGGCGATCTTTATCATGCATCCGCAGTTCGACCTGATGCACCCGCTCGTCCAAACCGGCCAGATGCCCAGTTCCGGATTGTTTGGTTTGAGCACTGGAGCGAACGACCCCCTCTCGATTGCCGTTGGCCACCTGATCTGGGGTACGGTGTTGGGCCTGCTTTACACCCGGCCTGTCGGATATCGGGCGGACCGTCCGCCGTGCCTAAGCCATCGGCCCCAGGGCTCATGCCCATTCGTCGGCGAGGCTCCGGGGCCGCCCAATCACCGGTTCATGTTCGCGACCGGCATCGAGTGCAGCTATCCCACCCTTGAGGGCGGAAGGTGGCGCATGGACCAGATGGCGGCCTGCGGCCATTACCGCCATTGGCGCGCCGACCTGCAACTCGTGCGGGATCTTGGCCTACGCTACCTGCGCTACGGTCCTCCCCTGCACCTGATCCATCGCGGCCCCGGCCGGTACGACTGGTCGTTCCTGGACGGCGTCGCTGCTGAGATGCAGCGGCTCGGCATCGTGCCGATCATAGACCTGTGTCACTTCGGCCTGCCCAACTGGTTGCAGAACTTTCAGAACCCTGAGGTGCCGCTCGCGCTTGCCGACTATGCCAGGGAGTTCGCCCGACGCTATCCGTGGGTGCGGTTCTACACCCCCGTCAATGAGATGTACGTGTGCGCCAAGCTCAGCGCCCTGGAAGGGCTATGGAACGAGCAGTGCCACGATGAGCACGCCTTCGTCACCGCCGTCCGTCACCTCGCCAAGGCCAGCGTGCTAATGATGCAGGCGATTGCAGAAGAACGCCCCGACGCCATCTTCATCAACAGCGAGAGCGGCGAGTTCTACCAGCCCTGCTGCCCTGATCCAGAGATCCGACGCATCGCCGCCTTCGAGAACGAGCGGCGCTTCCTTCCGCTGGATCTCCTTTACGCCCGTCCTGTGCATGAGGACATGCGAGCCCATCTTCTCCAACACGGCATGTCGGACGAGGAATACGCGTGGTTCATGCAGCAGGACGTGCGCGGCCGGTCGATCCTCGGGGTCGACTATTACGAGTGGAACGAAAAGCTCATCGACAGCAACGGGCATGCGCTAGCACTGGGCGAATTGTTCGGCTGGTATGCCGTCGCCGGCCAGTACTACCAGCGGTACCAGCGGCCGATGATGCACACCGAGACCAATCGCATGGATGCCCGCGACGGACCGCGCTGGCTCTGGCGGCAGTGGCATAACGTGGAACTCATTCGCCAGGCAGGCGTGCCGGTCGTCGGCTTCACCTGGTACTCGTTAACCGATCAAGTCGACTGGGACATCGCGCTGCGGGAGCCGCTCGGCAACGTCAATCCGGTTGGCCTGTTCGACCTTAACCGCGACCCGCGGACGGTTGGCCTCGCCTACCAGCATCTCGTGCGCCTCTTCGGGGCTGACCTCAACGAGGCACCATCCGTCGAGGCAGTGCTGGAGTAAGCGTCAAAGGTCGCAGCCCAAAACGTGAGGAGGCTCCATGCTTAAGATGCTGCGGGCCCACGGACTCGATGCCGGTCCGACCCAACGGCCGTTTCTCGCAGGGGCCATCGCAGGCGTGACTGCAGCGATCCCGGCCCTGTTGGTCCTAGCCGGCTTTCAGTCCCTGGATGCACCTGCCCGAACTATCGGCACGTCCGCAGTGGCTACCGGTCTCGTCTATGCCGGAGTGATGCTTCTCGGTGGGATCTTGTACGGCTGGCTGTTCCAGCGGGCGGCCAACGACATGCGGGGCGGCTGGCTCTTCGGCATGGCGTTCGGTTTCGTCCTTTGGATGATCGGGCCGATCCCGCTGCTGCAGTGGCTGCCGGATCAGCCGATCCTGCGCGGCTATCCCGCTACCGGACTGCTGTTAGCCCAACTGGTCTGGGGTCTCGCTTTGGGTATCGTGTTTTCACCCGTTCATCATCGGCTCTACAAGAGCCTTGACCGTCAGTTGGGCCCTGGATCAGCCACCACAGGACCGGAGGCCGCGACCGAAGTGCAGAGACTTCGGCCACTCCCGTCGGCCAAGCGTCCGTCATCTTGAAGGGTCCTACCGCTCCAACACGGTTTGGGAACCTTTGTCGAGATGCTCCATCTAATGAGAATGGGCAGGAACGGGAGCTTGACAATGCAGATTGCAGCAGTCGTTGCGGCGCCGTTGGATGCCCTTGATGACAAGGCTCTGGTTGAGCGAGCCCGTAACCGGGGTGGGGCCGAGGTCCGACTGATCATGCGAAGGCGCAATCGGCGCCTGTTCCGTGTGGCTCGCAGCGTTCTCCACGACAGCGCTGAGGCCGAGGACGTGGTGCAGGAGACCTACGACCGCGCCCGTTGTATTCTGCGGCAATCCCTCAGCAGAACGTTCTCAGCCGTGGTGAGTGACGTCTTCCATGCGCCGGCGCCGCTGCGCCCGGATCACGGACGCCGTGCCGGAGCATCCCAATCAGTAAGCAATGGAGGCCATTATGCAAGCCGAGAACCCGATCCGTGCCGGGAACCCTCAAAGCACGGCGCAGATAGCCGGACACCCGCTGCACCCTATGCTGATCCCGTTCCCAATCGCCTTTCTCGTGGCCACCCTTGTGTGCGACCTGCTCTTCTGGAACACGGGCAACAGCGCCTGGAGCACGGCCTCGCTCTATCTCTTGGGTGCCGCGCTCATCATGGCGGCGCTCGCGGCAGTCGCCGGCCTGACCGACTTCCTGGGCGACCGGCGTATCCGCGATCTGTCGGCGGCCTGGCACCACATGGTGGGCAACGTGGCCGTTGTTCTTCTCTCATTGTTGAACTGGTACCGCCGCTACGAGGCCGGCGACGCCGCCGTGCTCCCCATGGGACTTCTCATCTCGCTCGTCGTCGTTCTCCTCCTGCTCTACACTGGCTGGCGTGGGTGGGAGTTGGTCTACCGTCACCGGGTCGCCGTCTCGGATCAAGTTCCCTGATCCGAGTGTTCCGTGCAGCGGGGATCTGAAGGGAGCCAGAGATGGATTTGACCCAACTTGTTGCCGAATCCATCCTTTCCGCTGCCGCTGACGCCATAGTGGCGACTGACCGTGACGGGGGCATCTGCGTATGGAAACCGAGCGCGGAGCGGATCTTCGGCCATCGCGCCGACGGGCACTCGAGCAGTCGCCGGACCTCATCTTCCCGGAACACCCGCGTGCACGTGGCTGGGAAGGGTTCCGCCATGCCATGGCAACGGGCGAAAGCCATTATGGCGTGGGTGACCCCCTGTCCGTGCCGGGCACCTGCCAGGGTGGCCAGCAGGTCTTGCTCGAGTTCACCATTGTGCCGCGAAGAGATGCGCAGTCACAGATGCATAGCCTTGTTACCGTCATGCGCGACGTGACCAGCCGTTTCGAGGAGATCAAAGTGTTGAAGAAGAAGCTCGCCGAGACAATTCTACTCCCGAGCCCCCACTGACCGGCATGGCAAACCCGTTCTACACCATCGGGCATTCGACCCGCTCCATTCCCGAGTTCGTTGATCTTCTTCGCGAGGCGAAAGTCGGTCTTGTGGTGGATGTCAGAACGGTGCCGCGCTCCCGGACGAACCCGCAGTTCAACCGCGACGCCCTGCCCGAGAGCCTTGCGGGCTATCAGATCCGGTACGAGCACATCACCGAACTCGGTGGGCTGCGCGGCAAGCAGCGCCTGGTTGCCCCCTCCCCGAATGGATATTGGGAGAATGCAAGCTTCCGGAACTATGCCGACTACGCCCTGACGGAGCGCTTTCGGGAGGGGCTCGCCCGCCTGACCGACCTCGGCGGCAGGAGCATCGCGGCGATCATGTGCGCCGAGACCGTGTGGTGGCGCTGCCACCGCCGGATCATCGCCGACTACCTGCTCGCGGCCGGTTACTCGGTGCTTCATATTCTTGGCCCCGGCAAGATCGAGCCGGCATCGTTGACGCCCGGAGCCCACCCTTCCCCAGGCGGACTTGTCTATCCCCCGCGCCAGGCATCCTGACGGCCTCGGTTAGTATGTCTCCCAGGTGCGTTGTGTCCCTGGTCAGCTCCGAGGGGAAATCTCAGTGCCCATGAGACTGGGGTGCCTTCCTATCCTGGCTCTGCTCACAAAGAACCGGGAACCCTCCATGAGTTGCAGCATCCAATGCAGTAGCTGGCGGATATGCCCACCGGCTGCCCGGTGTCGTCGGCAAAAACTTGATCCATCGGATCAGCGCCAATCGAAGGAGAGAACCATGTCCAAGCTTCCCGTAACCCTGCTGGGCGCCTGCCTATGCCTCGCGCCGTACGGCGCAATGGCACAACAAGCCGCCAAGCTCACGGATCCGCAAATCGCCCACATTGCTTACACGGCCGGGCAGATCGACATCCAGGCGGCCGAGCTCGCCCTCAAGCAGTCCAAGAACAAGGAGGTCAAGGCCTTCGCCAACGACATGGTGCGTGACCACAAGGCGGTGAACGAGAAGGCGCTTGCACTGGTGAAGAAGCTGAACGTCAAGCCGGAGGACAACGACACCAGCCGCCAACTCACGCAGCAGGCCGGGGCTAAGCGGAAGGAACTTAGCACACTCAAGGGTGCAGCCTTTGACAAGGCCTACGCCCAGAACGAGGTTGCCTTTCACCAGCAGGTCAACAGCGCACTTCAGAACACCCTGATCCCGAACGCCAGCAATGGCGAGCTCAAGGATCTGCTCTCGACCGGACTCAAGATCTTCCAGGGTCATGAGCAGCACGCCGAGCATCTTGTCCAAAGCCTGCCCGCGCGGACTGGGGCTGTGCATTGATGGGAGACTGATCGATGTGCCGGCTGATCATTCTGGCTGCGGTTGCGTTGGGGATGCTGGCCAGCCCGGCATCCCCGGCCGGGACAATACGGCCTATCCTCATGAAGGACATCGCGTTCGCGCCGAAGCAGGTCACGGTGCATGTCGGCGACACTTTGGAGTGGGCCAACCAAGACATCGTGGCGCACACAGCGACAGCCAAGGACAAGAGCTGGGAGGTAAACGTGCTACCGGGAAAGAATGGACGCGTGGTGATGAAGGCGGCTGGCACGTTTGACTACATCTGCCGCTATCACCCGAACATGACGGGCGAGATCATCATAGAGCCCTGAAGAGCGAGGGGCGGGCAAGCGCTAACGGTTCTGCCCACATCGGCGGCTCGACGCCATTTTTCCCAGGATGAAGCGGGTCGCCGACACCATCCCATCCGGCTTTCGCTGGCCGAAGATGAAGTTTGCCGCGCCGGGCTTCACGAGACTTGAGTTGCCGGACACGAAGGCAGCCGCCCGCACGGCGGCCGGGACCGCAATCTCCGCCTCCTGGCCCTATAGGTCACTCGCAGCACCTGCCCCTGTCGGCGGCCTCCACGCTGGGAACGATGGCGTTGGTCATCGGCTGCGAGGAGATCCCACGCGAGCTGCCTCTCACTCTGAGGGGCAGGAAATGGACCTCAAGCGCCCGGAGCTTGCCGTCAGGTCCTGGACGCAGGTTGAGGCAATGGAGATACCCGTCTTGATCTCGGAGAGGCTGCGCTTCTCCGCGCCAGATACCGAGAAGTTCTGAGCAAGGGTAAATTTAGTCACAAAACGCTCGCCAGAGCTCGGCGATGGTCTTGATTTGGTGCTCAATGGCGCAGCGGCCTCCGCCTCTTTCAGGTGCTAATCCGGCCCTACTGCGAACAAGGTAGCGAGCGCCTTGGCGCGACCGCAGGGCGATTAGATCCCAGTTTTGCCTGGAACCCTACTCACACGTATCCACGCCTGCAGGCGACGATCCTTCGCACAAGTTCATCTCCCGCTACCATGCTCCCTTGGTCAACTTCGCGAGGTGAATGAGCACACATCATTCTGAGCAAGGGCGGCTGCGCCCGATTGTCAGATCTATTTATTTGCCCGGCACCGTGAAGACAGACTGCCGAGTCAGGTTGCTTGCGATTTCTCGTGATAGCCCACGATTGGTGGCGATGACGTCCGTTTGCTTCGAAGCTAACCAAGCCAGAAGATCGTTTGCTTCATATTGTCGTTGTTGAAACCGATCGGGAACTGCAACAGCCGACGCATAAAACGCGTCGGCATCAATGTGAATGAGCTTCCTTTGCCAATCGCCGACATTTGGCTGGCGCTCATGCTTCCCGGGTTTGTATCTGAGGCAGCGCGTAAAGCCAAATTTTGGACGATTGAGCAAGCCTATACATTTCTGTGACGAACACGAACCTTTGGTATAGCGCCCGTGTCCATCACACTGGTGCGTTCAAGGCTGGTCGATGTAAAGTCTACCGCCGCCGGCGAGGAAATCCCGACTTTTCGCACGCATGCCGGCCAATCTCTCCTGGGCCTCTGGACTCATCGCGGCTACCTCCGCCCGCAAATCCTGCGTGATCTTCATCGAACAGAATTTCGGTCCGCACATGGAGCAGAAGTGCGCTACTTTGTGCACATCCTTCGGCAGGGTCTCATCGTGGTAGGCCCGCGCTGTGTCCGGATCGAGAGAAAGGTTGAACTGATCCTCCCAACGGAACTCGAAGCGGGCCCGGGACAACGCATCGTCCCGCATCTGTGCTGCCGGATGCCCCTTTGCAAGATCTGCGGCGTGGGCGGCGATCTTGTACGTAATCACGCCTGTCTTCACGTCGTCCCGGTTCGGAAGCCCCAGATGCTCCTTCGGCGTCACATAGCAGAGCATTGCCGTGCCGAACCAGCCGATCATAGCTGCTCCGATGCCGGAGGTGATGTGGTCATATCCAGGAGCGATGTCCGTGGTGAGTGGGCCGAGGGTGTAGAACGGTGCCTCTCCGCATTCGCGAAGTTGCTTGTCCATGTTCATCTTGATCTTGTGCATCGGCACATGGCCCGGCCCCTCAATCATAACTTGGCAGCCCTTGTCCCAGGCAACCCTCGTAAGTTCTCCCAGGGACTCAAGTTCCGCAAATTGTGCGGCATCGTTCGCATCGGCAATAGAGCCAGGGCGCAGTCCGTCACCCAACGAGAACGAGACGTCATAGGCCCGCATGATGTCGCAAATCTCGTCGAATCGTTCATAGAGGAAGCTCTCTTTGTGATGCGCGAGACACCAGCGCGCCATGATCGAGCCACCGCGGGAGACGATCCCGGTCACGCGATTGGCCGTGAGCGGTACATAGGTCAGGCGGACGCCCGCATGAATGGTAAAGTAGTCGACCCCCTGCTCGGCCTGCTCGACCAGCGTGTCCTTGAATACCTCCCAATCGAGCTTTACCGGATCGCCGCCGACCTTCTCCAGCGCCTGATAGATCGGCACCGTTCCAATCGGCACTGGCGAGTTGCGAAGGATCCAGGAGCGGATATTGTGGATGTTGCGCCCGGTGGACAGATCCATCACCGTGTCAGCGCCCCAGCGGATCGCCCAGACAAGCTTTTCCACCTCGTCGGCCGCCGTCGAGACAACAGCGGAATTGCCGATATTGGCGTTGACCTTGATGAGGAAGTTACGCCCAATCGCCATGGGCTCCAGTTCCGGGTGATTGATATTGGCTGGGATAATGGCCCGCCCTCGGGCCACTTCTTGGCGTACGAATTCCGGCGTAATGAACGGCGGGATAGCGGCTCCGAAGCTCTCACCATCGGCAATCTTCGCCTCTGCCTCCGTCAGGATCGCCTCCCGGCAGAGGTTCTCGCGATGGGCAACATAGATCATCTCGTCCGTGATGATCCCGGCCCGGGCGAACTCGTACTGCGTGACCAACTGACCTAGCGACGCACGGCGGACGACGCGCTCGGCTGGGCACGGCGCTACGAGCGAGTCGACTGAGACATTGCCGTTATCCTCAGGTTTCACCGGCCGCGGCTCGACCGCCGCGTAGTTTCGCGCCGTGATCCAGGGTTCGCTTACGAGCGGAAGCCCCTTGCCAAGATCAATAGCCGCATCGTCCTGGCTATAAGGGCCAGAGGGATCGTACACGCGCACAGGGGGCTCGTTGGGGTCCGTCAGAATGATCTCGCGGACGGGAACCCGGATATCGGGGCGGCCTCCTGGGGTGGCATAGACCTTGCGCGATCCTTGGATCGAGCCGGTGGTGACGGATTGGGGGGCACCCTTGGGCTTGTCGACGGTAACAGTCACTGGATCTCTCCTCTTGAGCAAAGGGAGATCCGGGCAAAGCGAGCTGAGGGCTTCTTGTCGTGCTCGATAGTTCCAGTCCCTCCGCCGGTATGACCCGGATCAGGTTCAAGGGTCACGGCGGATCTGCCGACTCTCAGCCCCTCACAGGGCTCCCCTCGGAACGAAAGGGAGCATCCGCGAGGTGTCATCTCGTGTCAAGCGGCCAAGTTTGGCGGCAAGAGATTGCATCTTGCCAAACGCGGCAGAGGGTGTTTATTTCAGCGCCATCTCCTTGGGGTGCCCGCTCGGGCTGAGAGGTCTTGCATGAGACCAACCCATCGAACCTGATCCGGATCATGCCGGCGGAGGGATTGCGAGATGATGAGCGCATTGGCGTCCAAAGGGGACGCGCACAACATTTCAAACTTGGCTGGGCCTTTGCTTGAGCGTCTTCGTAGCGAGCGGACGCGTGTGCATGCAATCACGAATGCAGCGGCGCAGACTCTTACGGCCAATCTCCTGCTCGCTGCCGGTGGCATTCCATCCCTGACTGCTGCACAGGAGGAGGTGACGTCCTTTACCAGCCGCTCCGCCGCGTTGCTCATCAATCTTGGCACGCTCGACGCCGATCGCCGCACAGCAATCTCTCACGCCATCGCAACCGCCCACGCTCACGCCAAGCCGTGGGTGCTCGACCCAGTCTTTGTCGAAGCCTCTCCGGCCCGCCTGGACTTTGCCCATGCCTGTCTTGCGGGCAAGCCGCGTGTCCTGCGCTGCAACGCTGGCGAATTCGCGGCTCTCGCAGGTGGCGAAGCAACGCCTCAAGCTGCCCAGGCCTTCTCGAAGACTCATGGCATAGTCGTCGCCCTCACTGGTAAGGTGGATTTGATCGCCGACGGTGAGCGCCTCATTCGGATCGAGAACGGCCATCCCTGGATGACCCACGTGACCGCCATGGGATGTGCCGCAACGGTCCTGATGGCAGCCCTCACGGCCCTGACCGGCAGTGCGTTCGAAGCCGCCGCCGCGGCTCTGCTGGTCATCGGGGTTGCAGGCGAGATTGCAGCCCAGGGCGCCAACGGACCTGGCACATTCCAACCTGCCTTCCTCGACGCGCTTTTCAACCTTGATGCTGCAACCCTCATTGCCCGTGGGAGGGCCTCATGAACCCAGTCGATCTTAGGCTCTACGGCATCATCGATCCGGAGCGAGCCACGGGCCGAGATCCTGTCGAACTTGCCCGACAGGCAGTTGCCGGCGGCGCGACACTCATCCAATACAGAGACAAATACGCCGAGGGCCGCCGCCTCGTGGAATTGGCCCGCGCCTTGAAGGCTGCGCTTGAAGGAACCAGCGTGCCGCTCTTAATCAACGATCGCATCGATGTCGCGCTTGCAGTAGGCGCCGATGGCGTCCATCTCGGGCAGGACGACGTGCACCCTAAAGATGCGCGCGAACTGCTGGGTCCGCACGCGATCATTGGGTTGACGCTGAAGACGCCGGAGCAGGCCGATGCGATGGTGGGCATGCCGGTGGATTACGGCTGCATCGGCGGTGTCTTCGCAACCGGGAGTAAAAACAATTCCGACCCGCCGATTGGGCTCGACGGACTTCGCAAGATCCTAAAGCGCGTCAGGCTCGCAAGCCGCAGGCCAATGGGAGCCATCGCTGGAATCGACGCGTCGAATGCGGGAGCCGTCATCGCCGCAGGCGCTGACGGTATAGCGGCCATCTCGGCGCTGTTCATGGCGACCGATCCACCAACCGAGGCCCGGCGGCTGTTGCACATTGTGGATCAGGCCCTGACATCACGAGGTGTTCTGGCATGACTGCCATCGCAGTCACCATCGCAGGTTCGGACTCGGGCGGAGGAGCCGGCATCCAGGCGGATCTGAAGACTTTCTCTGCCCTGGATGTCTACGGCGCGAGCGTCATCGCGGCACTGACGGCGCAAAACACCCTGGGCGTTCACGGCATCCTCGACGTTCCGCCCGCTTTCGTAACGCAGCAGATTGACAGCGTCTTCTCCGATCTTGCGATTAATGCCGTGAAGATCGGCATGCTGTCCCGTTCCGCGATCATCGAAGCTGTGGCTGAGGGCCTCGAGCGCCACCATGCGATCCAGATTGTGCTCGATCCTGTTATGGTGGCGGCCAGCGGCGATCGGCTGCTAGCGCCAGAGTCGGTAGATGCGCTGCGTAATGCTCTCCTACCGAAGGCGATGCTCGTCACGCCCAATCTTCCGGAAGCCGCCGCCCTGCTTGATGAGCCGATGGCGTCCGACGAACGTGCGATGTGCCGCCAGGCAGAGCGGATCCTTGCCCTCGGTCCGAAGGCCGTTCTGGTGAAGGGCGGACACAGCACAGGAACGGAAAGCATCGATATCCTTCTGGATGCTGATGGGGTCCAACGGTTCACGGCTCCTCGCATCGATACGCTGAACACACACGGCACTGGCTGCACGCTGTCCTCTGCGATCACGGCCGGGCTCGCCAAGGGCCTGCTGCTGGCGGAAGCAGTTGCAGCCGCCAAAAGCTTCATAACCGCCGCCATTGGGGCTTCCGATCAACTCAAAATTGGACACGGGCACGGGCCTGTGCATCACTTCCATGCCTATTGGTCCTAAGCTCTCCCGCCGTGCAGCGATGGTCATCGGGGCTGTGACGCTCGCGACCCCGACTGTCGTTCGCGCTCAGACCCTGCGCTGGCGTATGGTCACGTCCTGGCCGAAAGGCCGCACCGGTCCCGGTATTTCCGCGCGGCGGATCGCTGAGCGCATCAATGCCATGAGCGACGGACGTCTACAGGTCAATCTCTTTGCCGCCGGTGAGATCGTGCCGCCCTTTGCGGTGCTTGACGCAGTCTCGAACGGCACCGTTGAGATGGGCCATACGGCATCGCTCTACTGGCAAGGCCGCATGCCCGCTGCAGGGTTTTTTACAAGCGTGCCGTTCGGGCTCGGCCCAATTGAACACCAGGCCTGGATCGAGCTGAGGGATGGGCAGGTGCTCTGGGACGAACTTTACAAGCCTCACGGTATCCGGGCTTTCCTGGCAGGAAATACGGGCCCATCTATGGGTGGGTGGTTCCGGCGCAAGCTGAACGGCGCTGAGGATCTGAAAGGCATGCGCCTGCGCGTACAGGGCCTAGGCGCCGAAATTTATGCCAAGCTAGGTGCCGTGCCGATGACGATCTCGGCCGGCGACCTGCTGCCGGCGATCGAGAAAGGCTCCATCGACGCCGCAGAGTTTCTGGCGCCGGCAACGGATCTGGAGGCCGGGCTGCCGAAGTATGCCCCGTTCTATTATGCGCCCGGGTTCAACAAGCCGAACGGCGCGAGCGAGTTATTGGTCTCGCTCTCGGCTTGGGAGCGGCTCTCACCCGACCTGCGCAGCGTCGTGATTGAAGCCTGTCGGGCCGAACATGCCCTAGGCCTCGCCGATGCGTACCAAACCAATGCTGCCGCGCTGACAGAAATTCTCGGTAGGTACCCGGTGAGCCTTGAGGCATTTCCCCGCTCCATCATGGAGGCTGCCCAAGCAGCTTCAGCGGAACTCCTCACCGAGATTGCCTCGACTTCTCCACTCGCTAGTCGCATCGTGGAGAGCTATCGTAATGCCCAGCGCGAGCTGCGTGGCTGGTCGTCGCTTGCAGCGGATATGGCGCGAGCCAACACGCGCGCATCCTCGACTGCACGGTAAGTGGTAGCCGGGGGTGAGCGAAGGGCGCTTCGGGTCACGAGCCGAAATTCCCAGGGCTTTCGGAACCGTCGGGTTCAATGAGGATTGCTGTTTTCGAACTTGAGTCTCAGGTGTGCCACGAGCAGCCATTGCAAGCATCAAGTTTAGTCGCTCAATGAGCTCTGGTTTGAGGTCGTTGGCGAGGGATCATCCTTGATGGCATCCGCAAACCTGCATCCTGAATGAAAGGACACAAGGTTGGCGCAGTACACCCTGGCTGCTGCAAAGGTTCCGGTAGAAAGACCTATCCACGGGATTGGAACAACACAGGCGTGCCTGAGTTCAGCTGAAACACGACAGCTTCTTCAACAGCCACTCACCTCGTTCTGTAAGAGGCAAGACGGCTTTGCATCTTCACACGGAGCTAACAATGTCTCGCAACGGAGCCGATGTTCTGGTCGAGTGTCTAATGGCCTGGGGTGTCGATGTGGTGTTTGGCATGCCGGGGGATGGCATCAACGGTGTGATGGAGTCAATCCGCACCCATTCCGACCGCATCCGCTTCATACAAGTCCGAAATGAAGAATCTGCCGCTTTTATGGCCTGCGCCTATGCCAAGTTTACTGGCAAGCTCGGCTGCTGTCTTGCCACTACAGGGCCGGGCGGCAATCACCTCCTCAATGGGCTCTATGATGCCAAGTTCGACAAGGCCCCCGTGCTCGCAATCACGGGCTTGCCCTATCATGACCTGATTGACACCTTCACCCAACAGGACATTGATCACAGCAAGGTGTTCCAGGATGTCGCCCTCTACACCGCGCGAGTCATGAGTCCTATGCAGGTGGAGAACACCGTTGGGCTTGCCTGCCGCATTGCGCTCACTCATCGTGGGGTTGCCCATGTAGCAATCCCTGTGGACGTGCAGGAAGAGCCGGAAGCAAAGGTCAAACGCTCGGATCGCAATGTTCCCCACCATGCCTCCTTCGCTCACACGCAATCGATCAGCCTGCCCGACCCGGAGGCGGTCGCCCGTGCCGCGGATATCCTCAATGCCGGGAACAAGGTGGCGATCTTGGCTGGACAAGGGGCATATCATGCCCGTGACGAGTTGATCCGCACGGCGGAGCTTCTGGGTGCTCCCATTGTCAAGGCTCTTCTCGGAAAGGGTGTGGTGGCGGATGATCATCCGCTCACCACCGGGGGAATCGGCCTCCTGGGCACACGACCTTCACAGGAGGCTTTCGAGCAATGCGATGCCTTCCTGATTGTCGGCTCAACTTTTCCCTACATAGAATACTACCCCAAGCCAGATCAGGCACGCGGGGTGCAGATCGACCGCGATCCGACGCGCATCGGCTTACGCTTTCCGGCCGAGGTCGGGCTTGTAGGTGACGCTCGCGCCGCACTTGAGATGCTTAACGCTCAACTGAAGCGAAAGGAAGATCGGAGATTCCTGGAGCAGGCGCAGCAGGGCATGGCCGAATGGCGACGTTTGCTACAGGACGCGGTCGAGAAGCAAGAACAGCCTATGAAGCCGGGGCGCATCGCTCACGATCTCAACGACCGTCTGGACGATAACGCCGTTGTGACATGGGATTCCGGCCATAACACTGGTCTCCTTGCTCGCTATATCGAAGCCCGTGGGGATCGGATGTTCTCCGGCTCAGGTCTGCTGGCCTCCATGGGCTGCGGTGTGCCCTATGCCGTCGCCGCCGCACTCGCCTTTCCAGGGCGCCAAGTCGTGGCCTTCGTAGGCGATGGAGGCCTGAGCATGCTGCTTGGTGAGCTTGCGACGATCGTTCGTTACCGGCTGCCAATCAAGATCGTGGTGGTAAAAAACAACACCCTCGGCCGGATCAAGTGGGAACAGATGATGTTTCTCGGCAACCCAGAATACGAGTGCGATCTCACACCCATCGACTTCGTTAAGGTAGCTGAAGGTTTTGGCATCCGTGGCTTTCGCGTCGCAGATCCGCAGCAGTGCGGCCGAGTTCTTGACCAAGCTCTCGGCGCGGCTGGATCGGCACTCGTGGAAGCCATCGTCGATCCCAATGATCCACTTCTGCCACCCAAGCGCATGGAAAAGTACGCCAAAAACCTGGAGAAAGCCCTGCACGCTGGAACTCCGGGCCGCGAGGCAATCGAGCGGGCGCTTGCCGAGGAACCAGCGCATACAATGCTGCAGAGCTGAACCCACAGCTCTCGCGCTAAGACCGAGGGATGGAACGCAATCATCTAGCGCGAGTGCTGAGGGGTATTATCCGTTGGAAGGAAGCTCTCATGGCCAAGTCACTGAAAGCTGGCGACAACGTCTCCTGGAAGTCGTCCAGTGGTCACAGCAAAGGCAAGGGCGTGAAGAAGCAAACCACCCCTATTTAGATTAAGAGCCACAAGGTTGCAGCTTCCAAAAACAATCCCGAATATATCGTAAAAAGCGACACGTCGGGAAACAGCGCAGCTCACAAGCCGGACCAACTCAAGAAGGTGTGAACGCACTCTTGGCATGTCGGAGGACCGGAGTTGCTATTGGAACGAGGATGGTCTCGCTTGGTTGACGCCTCGTGGGAGTTGTATCCGGCAACTCCCCCTCCACAGCACCCAATGAGAGGTTTCATGCGGTACGCACCTCTATACACAGGACTTTTACTTGGCGTCTGTCTTACAACCTCTGTTACCCTTGGCTCCGCAATGACTCAGACTTCCTCATCGCAACAGCAGCCTTTCGAAAAGCATCTGGCAATATCGCGGTCAGTGGACCAAGCCTTCGCGTCCATAGAGCAAAAGCATCAGGATAATTACGACGCCATAGATAATTTGCCGGCCGGATTCCTCAATCTGCATGACTGAAAGAATGGACTGAAGAAGCGTGATGAGGATCACGCCCGCCACTGTGCCGAGATAGTTTCCGCGGCCGCCGAGGATTGACGTGCCGCCAAGGACAACGGCGGCAATCGATGGGAGCAGATAGGCGTCCCCCATGCCCTGCGCTGCCTTGCTGGCATAGCCGGCGAGAAGCACGCCACCAAAAGCTGAAAGCCCGCCCGAAAGAGCGAATGCGAGCAGGACGACTCTCTGCAACTTCACTCCTGACAGATAAACCGCGCGCTCCGAGTTGCCAATGCCATAGACGGCCCGCCCGAAGGTTGTGCGGGAGAGAAGGAATGTTGCTGCGGCGCCAACCACGCCCCAGACCAGGAGCGCGTTGGGAATGCCGAGGAGGCTGTTCCCCGTGGCCAGAAACCGCATCGCCTGGGAGGATGCGTCTTGTGGCGAAAAACCGCCTGTATGGACCACCATCAGCCCTTGCGCTACAGCGTTGACGGCGAGAGTGACAATCATGGAGGGAATCCGCAGATAGGCGACGCCAAAGCCACTCACGAGGCCCAGCGCCACTCCACAGAGAATGCCGAAAGGAATGGCGATAATTCCGCCCACCGGGCCCCACCAGCTGGCAACCGCTGTTGACATCATGCCGCCGACGGCGACGACCCAGGGTACGGAAAGATCGATCTGACCGAGCAGGATCACAATCATCGCCCCCGTCGCGATCACTCCGAGAAAAGAAGCGACCTTGAGCTGTTGAAGCAAGAATGCGGGCGACACGAAGCTAGTCGAGTAGAGGCTGCCTAAGAACAGCAGTGCTGCGATGCAGCCGAAGGCGATTGCAACTGCCGGATCGATATGCCGAACGAGAGATCTCGCCAATCTCGACATGGTGTACCCTATCCGAACAGATCAAGACGGTTGCGGATCCGGAAAAGCCTGACTGACCCGAGAGATACGGCGACGAGAAGCACAATGCCCTGAAATAGCGGCTGCCAAAGAGGCTCAAGGTCGAAGACGAAAAGGAGATCCCCGATCGTCCGGAACATCAGCGCGCCAAAGATCGCGCCAATGGCGCTCCCCGCTCCGCCGAAAAGTGATACGCCGCCTAGGACGACGGCCGCAATGGAATACAGGGTGTAGGTGCCGCCGTTCGCCGCCGACGCTTCCCCCGAATAGGTGATGAATGTCAGAAAAAGACCGCCCATTGATGCCAGAAGCCCCGACAGCGAATAGGCTACGAGCTTGGCGCGGCGGATGGGAACGCCGGACATGTACGCGGCAATCTCGGACGAGCCGGCCGCATACACGGCTCGACCAATCTCCGAGCGACGAAACGGAACCCAAATCACCAGGACGACGATGAAAAGTGCGACCAGGCTCGCTGGGATGCCTCCGGGGAGCTGACCAGTAAGGCTATCAGCCAGAGTCGAGTTCACATCGCCGCCTGGAACCGGTCGCAGCGCGAGGGCGAGCCCGAAATAGATCGCTCCCGTCGCGATCGTCGTCACGATCGGCTGGAGGCGGCCATAAATCACAATGAGCCCATTCAGAGCGCCGCAGAGCGACCCCGTGAGAAGAACACCGATCACGCCGAGCGCTGTCATCCCCAGCGAGCCTACCACGATCCACGAGGCCAGACAGTTGGTGAGAATGAACACCATTCCGACCGACAGGTCGATGCCAGCGGTCAGCACCACGATCGTTTGAGCCATGGCGACGAGGGCAAGAAGAACACCCTTGTTTGCCGCCGTCGTGACCACATTGGCGTTGAAGCCGGCGGGATGATTGCTTACGTAAATCACAAACATCAGCAGGAAAACGATAAAGGCGAGCAGTGTCTGCCGATGCTCGCCGATACGATAGCGCCATTCGTTCACGCGCCGATGGCCAGTTTCGCACCAGCCTCCTCTGTCTTGGACGTGATGTTGAGCGCGCTGCTGACCAGCGCGTGCTCCGTGATGTCCGGCCCAATGAGCTCCTGTTTCACCGCTCCGTCATAAAGCACCAGAACCCGATCGCAGCAGCCGATCAGTTCAGCATAGTCGGTCGAATAAAAAAGGATAGCAGCGCCTGAATCGGCAAGCTTGCGCAGGAGCTGGTAAAGCTCCTGCTTGGTACCGACATCAATGCCACGCGTCGGGTCATTGAGAAGAATAATTCTTGGAGTAACCATGAGCCATTTGGCAATCAGGACCTTCTGCTGATTTCCGCCGGATAGTGCCCCCACGGGATTATTCGTCCCATCCGTGCGGATCGAAAGCAGATGGATCACATCGTCGACAGCAGCGTCCTCGGACGCGCGATCGATGACTCCGAGCCGTGACAGACGTCCAAGAGCAGCGAACGAGAGGTTATGGCGGACCGACATTGGCAGCATCAGGCCTTCGGTCTTTCGATCCTCTGGGATCAGAGCCATGCCGATTCCGGGACTTTTGGCCAGGTGAGGGCTCGTCACAGACTCGTGTTTCCCATCGATGCTGATCTCGCCTGAAACCCCACGGAGCACGCCGAAGAGGGCCAGCAGCAACTCGCGCTGGCCTTGACCATCGAGACCTCCCAGGCCGACCACCTCTCCGGCATTCACTTTGAGCGAGATATTCTTGAGGCGATTCGTCCAGGAGAGTTCACGAGCTTCAAGGACAGGAGTCCTTTCACTCGGCACGACCGAAGGTTTCGGCGGGAATACATGGCTGTATTCGCGCCCAATCATGAGCTCGACGACCTCGTTGTCCGATTTCGTGCCCGCCTTATAAGTTGCGACATTCCGGCCATTGCGAAACACGGTACATTCGTCGGCAAGCTCGGCGATCTCCTGCATGCGATGAGAAATGTACAGAAGCGCGAGCCCCTCGGACCGAAGGCGCTTTAGGACCGTATAGATCTTGTCGACATCCGCTGCGGCAAGGGCCGACGTCGCCTCGTCGAGGATCAGAATGCGGGGGCTACGAGCCAGCGCTTTGGCGATCTCGACGATCTGGCGTCGTGACAGGGGCAAATCCTTGACAGGGGTTAGGGGATGGATGTCCTGGCCACCGGCGCGCGCCAGCGCTTCCTCAGCGATCCGACGCTGAGCTCTTCGGTCGATCAAGCCGAAACGTTTCGGCGGATTGCTGATGGCAATGTTGTCGGCCACCGAAAGATCGGGAAGGAGTGACAATTCCTGAAAGATACATGCGATTCCGGCCTGATTGGCTGAAGCCGGAGAGGCAAACTGTACTTCTCTTCCTTCCATGATCATCCGCCCCTCGTCGGGCATCACGACGCCAGCCATGATCTTGATCAAGGTCGATTTGCCGGCCCCGTTCTCGCCAAGGATCGCGTGAACGCGTCCGGCTTCAACGTTGAGGCTCGCGTTCTGTAATGCGCTGACCCCGCCGAAATGTTTGAAAACCCCCTTCATCTCGAAGAACGCCATCACAGACCTGTATATCTTATGGCAATGGGTGGCGTCGCAGGATGACCTTGCGACGCCCGAGGTTGTGATACGGCTTTACTGGTTCGCCTCTGACTGACCCATGATTTCCTGTGCGGTGAAGTTGATACCGCAGGTCGGAAACGCATTGCCTACGAAGAAGTTGTCGGACTGCTCCGAGTAAAAGTCCTGACCATCCTTGAAATTTGGATCCTCTACCCGGGCGAGGGGCAGCTTGATCGATTGCGGCACGACATTGCCTTCAAGTGCGGCGATCGCAGTCTTGATCGCAACGGCGACCTGGGCGGGGCCAGTGCCGCCCGATGCGCATTTCAAACCATCGGCCGAGTACTTCGCGCAGAATTTGCGAAAGCCATTCTCGGTTTCGCCGCCGAAGGGAACGAATGGATGTTTGGCGTCGATAATCGCTTGGACGACACCAGTATCCCCGCCTTGGGCCGTAACGCCATCAAAGTGTTTGTGCACGGCAATGGCGTCGGCGGTCACCTTCTGGGCGGTCGGGTCATCCCATTTGCCGATGACCTCGACGGTGTCCCACTTTTTTCCCGAGGCCTTCAAGACCCCCTGAATGCCATCGTGACGATCCCGGTCCACCGAAGTGCCGGATACGCCGCGAACCTCTAGGATCTTGCCGCCGTTGGGGATGTTCTTGACGAGCCAATCGGCCCAATATTCGCCGAGCCCTTTTTGATCGACGTTGACGTTGATCGCATCCTCGGTATCAAGCGTGTTGTCGAACGCAACGAGGACCACGCCAGCATCGTTGGCGCGCTTAATTACGGGCTTAAAGGCTGTCGGATTCTGGGCGTTGACGACGATCGCGTCATAGCCGGAATCGATGAAGTTATTGACCGCTGCAATCTGCGCTGCCACATCCTCGCCGGTCGAGACGACCTTGAATTCCTTGAGTTTCGTCGCCACATCAGGCTGCGAAGCATAAGCCTTCGCGGTTTTGATCATCTGAATACGCCACGTATTGGCGATGAATCCGTTCGCAAGCGCGATCCGATAAGGCCCCTTCTTCTGCGTGAATTGAAAGAGCTTCACGCTGTCCGTCCAGGGGGCGAAACACTTCGGATCTGAGTTTGGTCCGGCAACAATCTTGGGCCCTGCAGCATAGGCTGCGAAGCCAAAGACGCCATGAATTAGTAGAATGCCAGCAAAACCTGCTACGCGGCGCATGCAGGATCGCGATTTCATAACTGTTCCTCCCATCGAGCACGTTTTATTATAAGTGGCTCGCATACTGGACAGATCAACAAAGCATAACTGCAGTATGTCCTAAATTTACTACATACTACTTATAAAATCTAATAAACGCACCATGTTTGGCTTGCAACATTAAATTATCATCCCGTATTTGTCAAGAAATTGACCGCTGGCGCATAGAAGGGATCAGACGAATGACTGGTTCGGTGCCCTGCTCTCTTCCTGTTCGCACCCGCCTCACGCAGAACCCGTTGTCCGGGACTGCGCCTCCAGCCAGCGCCAAGCCTCCTCCTGAGATAGATCGAAGTGGCGGGTTTCGCCGTGCACCAAGGGTGCGTCCCAACTTGCCACGGCGACCATCCAGGCAGGGCTCCCACCAGAGCATAGCGCTTGACCTGCCGCCAGCCGCGCATCTTCACCGACGCAAGTCCCTCCTAGCGCAGGGCCTCGAGGGTGACGACCAGGCGGTGCATGTCATCCCGGCGAATGCGCCCGTTCACCTCGAACGCGATCACGTCCGGCCTGGCCGCCTCGATGAAGTGGACCGAGGGCAAAGCCGGTGCCGCCTCGGGCTCGCCGGTCGTGATCGACTTGGATACCTAAGTCAGCGCTTCGTCCCGCTCGCCTGGCACAAATGTGCGGATCTCGATTTGGGGCGGATATGGCCAAGGATAAACACGCCTGGGAAGCCATGTCCCCTGCCTCTTCGCTGGACCCACCCGATCTAGCGCTCGCTAGCGGCATCATTAGATTGCTCAAGAACCATTCGCAGCTTGTCCAGTTCCGCCCCAAAGCCCTGCCAGTCTCCTGCCTTCAGCCGCGCGAATGCCTGTTCGTAGTGACTGAGAGCCTTCCGGACTCGGTCGGCTTCCGAGGGCGCGATTAAACCGCCGAGTGGTGCTTCAGCGGGCATGAATCTCGCCCTGGCCACTGGGCGCGGTGAGCGTCTTCTGACTGAATGGCCTTTGGTGGATGCCCCGCTGGTGCCTGACGAGCAGGTGGTACAGATCGGCGAACGCGAAAGCCACGACGCCGAGTTCGCTTGGCCGGACATCAACACCACCGCCATCACCCGCCTCGACGTATTCGCTGCACGTGATCTCGGGTCAGCCGCCGTGATCGCCCAGACCCTGACGGTTCTGGGGCAACAGTCGGATTGGCCTTTCTGGGTCCACCTCGACGTCGACGTTCTGGATCAGGACGTAATGCCGGCGGTCGGCAGCCCAGGCAGTCCGGGCCTCAACGAGCAGGATCTCATCCCTCTCCTGCGATCGCTCATCGCGCACGAACTCTGCGTCGGCATGACAATCACGATCTACGATCCCGATCGTGATCCACAGCACGAATGTGCAGTTAGGATCGTTACCCTGCTACGAAAGGTGTTCGCAACCTAGTTGCGACAGTCTACTCCGCGACTTTGCCATACGTAGCCTTGAAGCTGGGTCGGAGTTTGGGGGTAGTTGGCTCGGTCGAAGGTGCGTGCACTCGGTCCAGAAAGTCGCGGATGAGCGTCACCATCTCATCAAGATTGGTTTCCAGCAGCCAATGGCCACCGTCTAGCAGGTGAAACTCGGCATCGGGTAAGTCGCGAAGGTAAGCACGTGCTGACTTCTCTGGCATGTAGTGATCGTGCGGTCCCCACGCGATCAGCGCCGCAGGTCGGTGCTCACTGAGGTATCTGCGGTACTGCGGAAACCAAGCGCGGTTTTCCCTCAACCCCGCGATGAGGCTGACGGCGATTTCCTTGCGTTTCGGTGTCATCACCGACCAATGCAACTTCCATAGATCGGGAGGGACGCGCGCAGCGAGTTCGGTCCTGACGTCATTCAGAAATTCTTCTCGGAACGTCTCCTCATTGATCGCCTCAGCCAGTTTCTCCCGCATCTCGGAATCCGGAAGGGTCCAGGTCTTCTCGATGTCGGCATATTTCGGCCCCAGGGCATCCTCGTAGGGGATGTCGGCATTCTGCAGGATGAGCGCTACCACGCGCTCAGGTGCCTTGATCGCCAGCCGTGCGCCAATCGGAGATCCGAAATCGTGCAGATAAAGAGCGAAGCGGTCAATGCCCAACTCCTTCACGAAGCTGTCGAGAAAGGCGGCGTAACCATCGAAGCTGTAGTCGAAGTCGTCCGGTGTTCCGCTGTAGCCAGCGCCAGGATAGTCCGGCGCAATCAGTCGCCACCGATCGGCCAAACGTGGCATGAGGTTGCGGAACTCGTAGGACGAGCAGGGATATCCGTGCGGGAGTAGAACAACGGGTGCGCTTTCCGATCCCGCCTCGCGGAAGAAGGTGTCAACGTTGCCAATCTTGATCCGACGGTGTCTGACACAGGTATCCATGATTGCTTCCTCGTTGACTTTTCCAGATCGGACGCCCCGGGCAACTTAGGTGTTCGCTGCCCACTTCACCAATGGCTACTTGCGGCGACGGCCTCAGGTTTTTGCGATGGCTGCCGTGCGTGAGCGAATGCCGGCGAGGATACTCGTTGTGGCCAGCAATAAAATCGCGCTGCTGGCGGCAAAGACCCCCGTTGCTCCGCTCACCTCGAATATTCCCCCTCCAGCGGCAGCACCAACCGCAATCGCCAGCTGAATGGCCGCAACCAGCAGGCCCCCTGCGCTTTCCGCTTGATCGGGAACGGTTCGGGTCAGCCAAGTCGACCAAGCCACCGGTACGGCACCGAAGGCAGCCCCCCAGAGTCCTACCATCAAAGCAACGGGAATGGGTTGGCTGCCCAAGGCCACTAGACCTAATCCAAGAATGCCCATCAGCAAGGGCATAATTGTCAGGGTCAACCGCAGGCTGCGCTCAAGCAGAATGCCTGCCAGCAGTGTACCGACAAAGTTGGCGGTCCCGAAGCCGAGCAGCATAGCTGATACAGTGTTGATCCCGACGCCCGTGACGGTCTCAAGAAACGGTCGAATATAGGTGAAGAAGGCAAAATGCCCGCTGAAGATCAGCATCGCGGCGATCATGCCAACGGCAACGCCAGGACGCGCGACCACGTCGATGAGCGTGCGCAAGCCTGTTAAGCCGGTGGGAGCCATACGCGGGAGAGATACAAATTGGACGATCAGTGTCACAGCACCTAAGACCGCGACCATCAAGAACACGCTGCGCCACCCGATGACGTCGCCCAAAAAGCTGCCGACAGGTGCCGCCAGAACTGTTGCCGCCGACACACCGCTGAAGATCATCGACAGGGCTCTGGGTACCTGTGACTCTGGCACAAGCCGCATCGTCACCGCAGCGGACATGGTCCAAAATCCGCCAATCGCGATGCCGAGTAACACGCGGCCCAGCAGCAGGAGAGGCAAATCGACCGCGAATGCTACGAGCAAATTTGAGGCAATCAGCAGGAGCGAGAAAGCCAGGAGCACGGTACGGCGGTCAATCCGGCTCGTGGCAGCAGAGATGAAGAGGCTTGTCATCATGCCGACGATCGCTGTTGCGGTCACAGCCTGCCCGGCTATTCCTTCAGTGATGTGCAGATCCGCCGCCATTGGGGTCAGGAGACTAGCGGGTAGGAACTCGGCCGTCACCAGACCGAAGACGCCTAGCGTCATAGCAAACACTGCGCCCCAGGCAGGCTGCTCCTGCGTTTTAGAGGCTTCCTCGGCTTCACATGCTTCAATCATCTGATCGTCCTTTGGTGATCCAATGCGCAGCTATGATAGCTTGTGCTGCGGATAGTGGGGATTTGCATCAACGAAGGATCCAGCGACTCTGAAAGGAGGTCCGATCATTGTCTTCAAAATTTTCTGGATCATTTTGCGGTAGGGTCAGGCTGCGACGCCGCCGTCTACAGCCTATGTTGCACCAGTCACGAAGCTCGCTGCCGGACTCGCTAGATTGGCGACAGCACTAGCAATCTCATCCGCCGAACCACACCGGTTCAGAGCGATCTTGGTTCGCTGCCTGGTAGCGCGTTCGCTGGTGGCAGGGTTCATGTCGGTATCAGTTGGTCCAGGATGCACAAGGTTCACGGTGACGCCGCGAGGCGCAAAGTCATGGGCGAGGCCACGTGTCGTGCCAACCGGAGCAGCTTTGGTGAGCGTATCGGTTGTAGTGCCTGGCCCGGCACTGCGCTCAGCAAGGCCACTGCCGAAGCTGACGATCCGGCTCCCCTCCGGCATGACCTGTGCTGCGGCGGTCGCGGTGAAGAAGACACTGCGGGCGTTGACCGCCATCAGGCGATTAAACGCATCGACCGTGGCGTCCTCAGGGGGACCGGCCATTATGATCCCGGCATTTGCCACGAGGATGTCCAAGTGGCCGAAATCGCGCGTAACCTGACATACTACATTGCGGATAGCGTCGGCGTTACCTGCATCCACAGCGTCGGCCTTCGCTCTACCATCAGCCTCGAGGACCTGGGCGACAGGTTGGTCCGCTGCGCCATTGCTGGTGGTGTAGGTGAAGGCCACTACGTCGACTCCGCCAGCAGCGAGGCACCGGACAATTGCCGCGCCGATGCCCCCGCTCCCACGGGTCACCAATGCGACGCATTTGCTGTTCGAAGCCATGCCCGACTCATTTATGTGTTGATCAATACATAAATGGTGGGCGAGTTGCAGAAGGCTGTCAATCGATTTATATAATGATCAGCACATAAAGGAGAGTCGATGTCGTCCCGAGGCCGCCCGCGGGTGTTCGACCGCACCGAAGCGCTTGAGAAGGCCATGGAGGTGTTCTGGCAGCAAGGCTTCGAGGGCTCGTCTATGACCGATCTCACCACTGCCATGGGCATTAGCTCGCCAAGCCTCTATGCCGCTTTCAGGTCAAAAGAAGCCCTCTACCTGGAGGCGGTGCGCCACTTCAGTGAAACATCGGCCGCAGGGATTTTCCGCGCGCTCATGGAGGCCCCAACATTGCGGGAGGGGCTGGCGGGCATGCTGAATGCCTCCATTGGCTGCTCGACCCAGCCGGGGCGGCCCCAGGGCTGCATGATTGCGCTAGGTGCCACCCATTGCGCTCCAGAGAATGAGCGGATCCGGCAGGAGTTGAAGGAGATGCGCCGCACCTTGCAGGATACTCTGCGGCTAAAGTTCGAGACGGCGATTTCCGATGGTCTGTTGCCTCCGGATGTCGATGCCGCTTCTCTTGCAGCCTACTATGCCACGGTGGTGCATGGACTTTCGATCCAGGCCCGGGACGGAGCCACCTGCGATGAGCTGACGGCAATTTTGGCCCATGCACTGGCACCGTTTGATCGCATCACACGTGTGAACGATCCTGTTGGTCTTGCATAGCCGATAGCGATCTCATGCGGACTGTCGCTTGTCGTCGAGGGCAGATCTGGATGTCGTGACGTTAACAAGCTGGTGGATTCAACCACGAAGCCCTCATGGCGATGGTAAGCGACGTACAGGGTGGGTGCCGGGACGGCATTCGCTGCATCGAGACGAGCCATCTGATCAGCCGTGGGTGCCCGGCCGATTGCGTTCGTTGCAGAAAAAATTACTGCTATGGACATTAGTCTTGACGGGCTGTCGAAATCGACGGAGAACGCCCTATCTATGGGTGTTCGCCTTGGAATCTTACAACAAGTGCGCCCACCAGAGGCAATCCGAGGTGGTTGCCCTGATTGTCTCCTCAAGAGATTACCGGCGCAAAGGAAGATGAACTCCGATGACGGTTGCCGTTCTTTCCTCCAGCAACCCCTTGCCCCGGTCCAGCTTGCAGGAGCTCGCCACAGTCAGCCAGGCCGTCCTGGATGCCATGCCAACGGCTCTGTATGTGTGTGCTGCGGATGGAGCGATCCTACGCTACAATAGAAAGGCCGCCGAACTGTGGGGACGCAGACCACGTCTGGGTGAGACTGATGATCGGTACTGCGGATCCTTTCGCCTCTACGACTTGGATGAGCGTCTGCTTGCTCGCGCCGACACTCCGGTGGCGCATGTCTTGCGCACAGGAGAGCCTGTCTTTGGTCTGGAAGTTCTGATCGAGCGGCCAGATGGTAGTCGCCGGATTGTGATGGTTCAGATCGAGCCGCTGCTCGATGAGCAAGGCGATATTCTTGGCGCGATAAACTCCTTCCAAGACATTTCCGACCGGAAAGCCCTGGAGCTTGAGCTCCGCCAGAGCCGGCAGGATCTTGAGGACTTCTTTGAGAACGGTGCTGTTGGTCTTCACTTGGTGGCCGCGGACGGCACGATCCTGCGCGCTAACCAGGCCGAGCTTGACCTCCTTGGCTACACCGCGGACGAGTACATTGGACGGCCCATCGCTGACTTCCATGCCGATGCTCCGGTGATCCGAGATATCCTCCGCCGACTCGCCCGGGGCGAGACACTCGATCGGTATCCGGCCCGTCTGAAGGCTAAGGACGGCTCGATGCGGCATGTTCTGATCACATCCAACGTGCATTTCCGTAACGGCACTTTCCACAACACCCGCTGTTTTACAGTCGATGTGACCGATCAGCATCAAGCAGACGAGGCACTGCAGGAGAGCCAGCAGCGGCTCGCTGTGACCTACGAGCAAGCACCCATCGGTATCGCCGAGATGGATGCGGCCGGGCGCTTCGTCCGTGTCAACCCAGCTCTCTCGGCCATCATCGGCTACACTCCTGAGGAGCTTGTGGGGCGCTCCTTCATCGAGCTGACCCACCCTGAAGACCATGACGATGATGCAGAGCAGTACGCACGCCAGGTGCGAGGCGAGATCGCCCACTACTCGGTGCAGAAGCGCTTCCTGCGCAAGGACGGTGGCATTGTCTTCGTGAATGTCCTCAGCTCGTCCGTGCTCGACCGGCAGGGACAGTTCCGGTACGGTGTGCGCGTGGTCCAGGACGTGACGGAGCGGCTCCAAGCTGAGGAACGGTTGCGCGAGAGCGAGCGCCACGTTCGCGAACTCCTCGAGGCTCTGCCGGCCGCGATCTACACCACTGATGCCGAAGGGCGGATCACCTACTACAACCAGGCCGCGGTCGATTTCTCCGGGAGGACGCCTGTAATCGGGAGTGATGAGTGGTGCGTGACCTGGCGCCTCTTCACGCCGGACGGGGCCCCGCTGCCGCACGATCAGTGCCCCATGGCCGTCGCCTTGAAGGAGGGCCGCGCCGTTCGCGGTGCGGAAGCAGTTGCCGAGCGCCCGGACGGCACCCGGATTCCGTTCATTCCCTTCCCGACGCCACTGCACGATGCTGCGGGCCGGATCGTCGGCGGGATCAATATGCTGGTGGACATCACGGAGCGAAAGCAGGCGGAGGAGCATCAGCGGGTGCTGATCGACGAGCTGAACCACCGGGTGAAGAACACGCTCGCTACCGTGCAGTCGATTGCCACCCAGACCATCCGGACCTCACCGGATATCGAGACTTTCTCCGAGAACTTCGAGCCTCGCCTGCTGTCGCTGAGCAAGGCGCACGAGCTGCTGACACGCCGGGCCTGGACCGGGGTCAACCTGCGCGACATCGTCTGCCAGGAACTGGAGCCCTATGACGATGGTTCCAACACGCGTGTTCGGCTGGACGGTCCCGACCTTACGCTGGAGCCACGGGTGGGACTCGCCCTCAGCTTGGTTCTGCACGAGCTGACCACCAACGCCGCCAAGTACGGCGCCCTGTCGACCGAGCAGGGACTCATTACCGTGCGGTGGAGCACCTCCGAAGCCTGCAGTTCCGACGCCCTCCGGATCGACTGGATTGAAAGCGGCGGACCGATCGTTACCCCGCCTACCAAGCGCAGCTTCGGCACCCGTCTGATCGAGCGCAGTGTTATCAACGATCTCCAAGGCCGGGCCCAGTTCGATTTCGATCCCACGGGCCTGCGTTGCACCCTTGAACTGCTTCTCCATCCGCGTCAGCTCTAAGGCTGTCGATATCTGCTCTGATTGGGTTGAGCCTTCTCCTCATTGAGAGCAAGGCGTATGGAGCTGCGCTAGCCGACATGGACTGCGACTTGGTGATGCCAAGCTCCTCAGGTCCGGGAGGGGCCAGGACAGTCGTTCCGGAATCTTATTAGTAGAGGCCAACGAGACCTTTTCACCCTTTGAACTCGCGTGGTTTTGATCGGTAGAGATGTGAAACGACTCTCACCAACGGTCGGAGTTGATTTGGGAAGGTCACGCGGGAGCAGCCCTCGTCAGGGAGGGGATTACACCCGGCCCATCGGAACAAGCGCAGGATTTTCCACGATCTTTCAGACATGCCTGTCCAGGCCTCGTTCCCCTCCCGGCTGACGCATGGGGCGAGGTCCGTCGCTTGATGATGAGCCCAATTGTCGGCTGGGTAAGAGAAGACAATGACTGTGTTTTCGACAGACATAGCGGCCGCTTTGGCAGGTGCTCCCCCTCACCGAGGAACGACAGCTTCGGAAGTCCTCTCCCGTAGTCGAGCTATGGGCCACATTTTGGCACTTAGGCAGCGTCAGCCTTAACACAGCTTCATAAGCTAATATTCCTGCGATTCCGGTACTGTGCCAATCTCTGGTGGATTCGACCATGTTTGTCCTTGTGAAAGAACATTCTGAGCTTGCTGCTCACTATGTGGCGCAGTTTGACCAAGAAGCCCTGCCACTCCTTCATCTCTCGCCTAATCAGTTGGAAGCCTGGATGACCGCACGCATGCCGGATGAGCTGCGGCAGGTTCAAGGATTCGTCATCGGCGACTGTCAGGATCGGATCGCCTGCGCGCATCGTCTGCATACCCAGATAGACGCTCCCCTGGTCGCCCTTACCAAGACCCGCTCTCTCGATCAGACGCTTGAGCTCTTCTCCGCCAATTTCGACGTTGTCGTGCATGCTCCGGTTCACGTTAAAGAAATCGTCGTCCGGACCTCCGCTATACGCCGACGCAGCGCATCGAGACTTGAGACCTTTTGCCAGAACAGGCTTACGGTCTTTTTTGATGGACGTGATCCGGAAATTGACGGGAAATGTTTGCTCTTGCCTCGCCGGGAGCGGGATTTGCTCTGCTACCTGGCGCAGAACCGCGGTCGGCAAGTGAGCAAGACGCAAGTATTTCACGCTCTTTATTCTGATGATCGCGAGGCCACCGAGACGGTGGTTGAGAGCCACGTCAGCAAACTGCGGAAGAAGCTACGTCTGGCATTGGGCTTCGATGTGATCGAGTGCCGGCGGATGGCGGGATATGGCTTTTACGGTTGAAAACTGCAGCGTTGGCGACGTCCCTTGGCGCGCTTTGGCCCATGCTCAAGCGCGAGACTCGGTCGGGTTGTGGCCGGAAGTGGATCAGTGGAGCCGCCTCATCCAGCCAGGGCCACAATCACGGGATAAAGGCCGCCAACTCGTCAGGCGTTCCCATGGGAAACGCCTCTTTCAAGTAATCGAGGAAGGCCGACACACGAGCGCTCAGCAGGCGCCGCGATGGGTAGAGCGTCCACAGTGCGATATCAGGTCCGTCAACATCACCCCAATGCACCAACGTGCCGGCTGCCAGATCGTGACTCACGAGTGACACTGGAAGGCGTCCGACGCCGACGCCTGCTCGGACAGCATCGCGGACCATCACGAGCGATGAGAGGCGAAGCAACGGATCGATCGCGATGGTCGATCTTCCCGTCGGCACTGTCACATCCCAGCTTGCAATCTGTTCGCCCTCTCCGCGCACAACAGCCGGCACCGCTGAATCATCTATAGGTCGCGCCAAGCTTGGGCTCGCTACCACTACCAGCCGATCACGCAGAAAGACTCGTCCGACAAGGCTTTCATCCGGTTTAGGGTTGACCCGGATTACCAAGTCGTAACTTTCCTCTATCATGTCGACGGTTCGATCTTCCGTCGTAACCTCAAGCCGGACCTCCGGATATCGAAGTGCGAACTCAGCGGCCAGCTTTCCCATTGCAGTCTGGGAGAAGAGCAATGGCGCGCTGATCCGCAATCGGCCTCGTGGCCTGTCCCCACCTGAAGCGATTGCCGCCGCGGTCTCGTCGAGCTCGGTCAGTAGCGCTCCCGTCCGCTCGTAAAGCGCCCGTCCCTCCTGGGTGAGCTTCAGAGCGCGCGCGCCACGCTCGAACAGACGCAGATTGAGGGTGGCCTCCAATTCTGCCACCCGCCGGGACAAAGTCGCTTTTGGACGCCCTGAGGCACGTGCGGCCCGCCCGAAGCCTCCGTGCCGGGCGACGAGATTGAAATCAGCGAGGGCGAGCAAATCCATAGATGTTCCACCAGTGAGACGGTCTGTCCAAATATAGCGTCTATCGGGGTGAATGTGGATCACTCATTTTCAGGATGTCTTCTGACCCAACCCGGAGTGATCCCCATGACCATCCTCGTTACCGGTGCAACTGGCACAGTCGGCGGCTACGTTGTCGAACAGCTCACGAAGCGCGGCGCCGATGTGCGCGCTCTCGTCCGCGATCCTACTAAGGCCAATTTCCCGACGGGTGTGACCGTCGTGCAGGGCGACTTGCTTGACGGGGACTCGCTCCGCAGCGCTTTTGCTGGCGTTTCCACCCTGTTCCTGCTTAACGCGGTCGTACCCGATGAATTCACCCAGGCCCTCATCGCGCTCAATGTTGCTCGAGAAGCCGGTATCGAGCGGATCGTCTATCTGTCAGTGATTCACAGTGACCTCTACGTGAATGTGCCGCACTTTGCCGGCAAGTTCGGCGTCGAGAGGATGATCGAGCAGATGGGCTTCAACGCCACCATCCTGCGCCCGGCCTATTTCATGAACAACGATCTCATGATCAAGGATGTCGTGCTCGGGAATGGCGTCTACCCGATGCCGATCGGCAGCAAGGGTCTTGCCATGATTGACGCGCGCGATATCGGCGAGATCGCAGCCATCGAGCTCATCCGCCGTGAGCAGGCTGCTGAACCTCTCGCGCTCGATCGGATCAATCTCGTCGGTCCGGATACGCTGACGGGCGCGGATGTCGCCGCGATCTGGTCGGATGTGCTGGGTCGCACGATTGCTTATCCGGGCGATGACACAGGCAGGTTCGAGCAGAACCTGCGGCAGTTCATGCCGAGTTGGATGGCTTACGACATGCGCCTGATGGCCGAGCGCTTCCTGACCGACGGTATGCTCCCCGAGGACGGGGACGTTGCACGCCTCACCAGGCTCCTCGACAGGCCGCTACGCTCCTACCGCGCCTTCGCTGCCGAAATTTCCGCCTGAGTCAAATAACCGGACACCTCGTACCATTAGAAACGGACTATCACCATGATCTACTCGACCGCCACTGTTCCGGTGAACCCGGAAGGCGAAGCCCCGCTGACCCGCGCACAGGCATGGGCCGGCTTGGAACTCAAGGCTCGGGACGCCCGTCTGTTCCTCCCGCCCGGCCTCTGCACCCGATGCGATGTCGTGGAGGAGAGTGCGACCCATTTCGTGCGCGAAGCCACGATCGGCGCTGCCGATCTGCGCGAGATCATCACCCTCGAGCCGGAGCGCAAGGTCACATTCTTTCAGGTCACCGGGCCGCGCGAGGGCACGATCATCAACGAGCTTTTCGAGGATGAGGCCGGCGAGCTTCAGCTCCGCTTCTACTGCTACCTCGGCCTGCGAGGCAAAGAGCCGAATGGCCCCGAGGAGCAGGCCGAGCAGGCGCAGTTCGACAGCGAGAAAGGCTACAAAGCCGCCCTGCTGTCTACGCTGAAGCGCACCCGCGAGTTGCTCGCTGGGGGCCGGCTCTCTCTGCTCTAGCGGACGCTTCTCATCGGACTCTCAGGACGAACTTGCCTGGACCCTGTCGAGTCTGAAGTGCCGTATGTGCATCTCCTGCTTTGTGAAGATCGAGCACCGCAATCTCGCCCATGCTGCGATGGTCCAAGGACAGGGCAGCGCGAGCGGCATCTGCGACACGATCCGGGAACAGAGACGAAAGTCCCCCTGTGGCAAAGCCCTCGATCTGCAGCGAGCGCAACCAGATCTCATCCCCAGGAAGGGGAGTGTCCATCCCGCTCGCATTCCCGAGCAGGACGAGACGTCCTCTGGTCTTGAGATGCCGCAGGAGCCCGAGGCGAAACTCGCCACCAACGGTATCAAATGCGGCATCCAGATTGTCTGTTAGGTTCTCGACATCATCTGCGGTAATCGCCTTAGTTGCTCCGGCTCGTATCAAGGTCTCATGGTGGGTGACCTTGCTCGAGATGGCGATGATCTCTGCCGCCCCTGCCGCTTTGGCTGCGGCGATCAGGCACTGGCCAAGCCCGCCAGACGCACCGCTGATGGCCACCCGCGCACCTGGTTCCAAGCTGCCAACGGCCATCACCGCCGTTGCGCCATTCACAATGATGGCTGCCGCCGCAACGAGATCGTCCTCAGAGGCAAGCGGAATCGTCAGCGCCGCCTTGGCTCGTGCGACCTCGGCATATCCGCCCATGCCGCCACCGCCGACAGTGAAGTCGGTCAGGAGTGCCGCTACCTTCTGGCCAGGGGCGAGGTTGGTCACTCCCTCTCCAACAGTCCTGACAAAGCCGCTCACCTCAATTCCGGGGATCAAGGGGAGCTTGGCAAAAGCGAACTTGCCGGCCCTGAGCAGCGTATCGACAAAGCCGACTCCGGCATAAGCAACGTCAATTGTAACCTCGCCCGGCCCGGCCTCCGGAGGGGAAACATGATCTAACTTCAACTGGCTGGCGTTACCGAATTCGCGGATCACGATAGCTTTCATCTTCTGGCTCCATGCTGTTGATGCCGCGAGCATGCCCTGTTCAAGCCATTCGGATTAGTGTTGAATTTGTTGAGTCACCCGTTAGCGGAATTGTTGAATGAGTCGTCTCAAATCCCTCACCGTCTTTGTCCGTGTCGCGGAACTGGGGAGCTTTGCGGCTGCGGCACGGGATCTTGAGCTGTCGCCGGCCATGGTCGGCAACCATATCCGGGCTCTGGAGGAGTGGTTTTCAACCCCCCTGCTTCTTCGGACAACCCGGCAGCAATCCTTGACCGATGCCGGACAGGAGGTCTTGGCAAAGGCCCGGCATGTCCTGGCCGGCATGGCCGCGTTGGAGTCCCTTGCGGAAAGAGGCGAGGAGCCGTCAGGCCCGTTGCGGCTTTCCGCACCCATCGGAATTGGGCGGCATGTCGTTGCGCCCGCCCTGCGGAACCTCGCCCGCACGTATCCCAAGCTAAAGATCGAATTGCGCCTTTCTGACCTACCGGAGGACATGGTTAAATCCGGTCTCGACCTCGCCATCCGCAATGGTCCTTTGCCCGGCGATGAAGCAAGTCTGATCGCTCGCGTCATTGCTCGTCAGACCCTGATTCTCGCTGCGTCGCCGAGCTACTTAACGGCCTACGGCTCACCTCGGAATCTCGGAGATTTGCTGCAGCACAAAACCGTTCGCTACTCCCGCTACGGACGGCCTCGGCCCTGGCTCTTCCCATCCGGGGAAAGTGTGGAGCAGATCGATCCACCGACCGCTTTCATGTCGGATGACATCGAAACCCTCTGCGATGCGGCTCGTGAAGGGCTTGGCATCACTTGGCTGCCTAGCTGGCTTCTGGCACCGCATATTGCCGCCGGCACCCTGGCGATGGTCTTGCCGGAGCAGGAGCCATGGGTGGTTGATACCTTTCTAATCAGGCCCGCATCTCCGCACTTCTCCGCCCAAGTACTGCTTGCTGCCGATGTCCTGGCCGAAGGGATTTTTCAGATATTGAACAGCTGGGGTGTGATCTGAACAGGAGTATGCCGAACTAGAATGATCCCCACTCGATTGTTCAAATCCGACCGAGCATCTTTAAAGGCACGTAAATCTTCGCACTCAACCATGACAGTGTCGCCTTCAAAGCCGTCAAAAACCTTACAGTTTTGATATTAATTGGAGAACGGCCCGGTAATTCTTTTGAGGATCTCTCATCCATCAAGGCCGGTCGGTTTTCAGGGAGTGAACGCTCCCGGTTCCTGCCCACTGGGGTCTTCGGGAAGGTACCGTCACCCCCTTAGCAGAGCTGCTCTGCAAAAGGCGAGATGTGGAGCCCACATCCGGGTGCTGTGTGCGCGCTAGCCTCGACGTGCTCGGGAACCGGGACGGCTTCTCTACTCATTTGAATGTCAGAAAAACGCGGACTATTTTCTGACACATGAGAGCGCAAGGAGCCTCGGTTTCAGATGGGATGGTGAAGCGCGTCCGTGCTCGCGGGCGCGACGGCGTTTTCACGTCTAATTAAGAGTGGGCAGCTCCGACGCATCGCCCCGGGGCTCTACGACTTCCAAAAGGTTCATCCGAAGCTCGGCCTGCTTTCACTGATGCCGGACGATGTTGCGGAGGCGCCGGTACGTGAGACGGGATCGCAAGGACAGACCGCCGGCGTTTGCGCGGCAAATCCGCTCGGGCTTTGGATCCAGTTCCAGCGAAGAATACTCGGTTGCACTCTAGCGACATCTGGGCTGGTGGTCAGAATGGCAGGTTATGTCATGAGTTTAGGTAGTGTGGTCGCCAACGCATCGACCGCAAGACGGACCTTCCGTGGCAAATGAGGCGTCTGCAACCAAAGTGCATAGGCGTCGTATAGAAATCCCGGCTGGTCCGGTAACAGTGGGACAAGCGCCCCTGCCCGAATGCGCTCGCGAACCAGCCAGGAGGGTAGCCAGGCCAGTCCCATCCCGGTGGCCACGGTATCGGCAATTGCATCAAGATCATCAAGCCGCAGTCGGCCCTTTGGCATGATCTCCACCGGAGCGTGGCCATCACGCGGAAACAGCCAGGGCAGAACAGGGCCTGCGCGATGGTAGATGACAGCCCAATGATTGGCCAGATCTTCAAGTCGCTCAGGCCTGCCGTGTCTCTCGAGATACGATGGAGATGCGCAGACGATCATGCGCTGGCGGGCGAGGCGACGGGCGATCACCCCGGTCTTGCTTTCCAAATAGCCGGTTCGGATGGCAAGATCATAGCCGTCTTCTGCAAGATCGATGATGCGGTCGCTAAATGACAGATCGAGTTCCAGCGTGGGGTACTGCTGTGCGAGCCCCAGCAGGATCGGAGCCACGCAGCACCGGCCGAAATGCACTGGCATGGTGACACGCAACTTTCCACGGGGTTCGGACAGTTGATCGGCTGCGAGGGCGTCGGCGGCTTCAGCCTCAGCAAGGACCACCCGACAGCGCTCATAGTAGGCGCGGCCGAAATCCGTAAGGCTCTGGCGGCGTGTGGTCCTGTTGATGAGGCGTACGCCCAGACGCTCTTCAAGAAACCGGATATGCTTGCCAACCATCGGTCCGGAAAGATCGAGCACGGCCGCGGCCGCTGCGAACGATCCCAAGTCGACGGCTTTAACGAACACGGCCATGCTGGTTAGGCGATCCATCTTTAGAAACTCACAGTTTCGACTGTTCTCCCTCTGACGATCTTTATCCGCTCAATCCGGCTCGGCATAGCTTACTCGGTTCAATTATTTTGGAGTTGTGGCCGATGGCACGGGTAGTTCGTTTTTATCAGAATGGTGGTCCCGAAGTTCTGCGCATCGAGAATATCGATGCGCCAGGGCCTCGTCAGGGTGAAGTTCAGATACGGGTCAGGGCGCTAGGCTTGAATCGGGCTGAGGCGTTGCTCCGTTCGGGTTCATATATCGAGACGCCGTCCTTCCCTTCCGGCCTTGGCCTCGAGGCAGCAGGCATCGTCGAAGCGGTCGGCGAGGGCGTGGACGGCTTCGCACCCGGCGACGCCGTGAGCATAGTACCGCCCATCTCGATGGTTCGCTGGCCTGCCTATGGAGAGCTTGCGACATTTCCGGCTGAACTCGTTGTGAAGCACCCGCCATCGCTCGGCTGGGAAGCGGCGGCCGCCGTTTGGATGCAGTATCTTACCGCTTATGGCGCGCTGATCGACATTGCCCAACTTCGCAGGACAGACTTTGTCGTTGTGACCGCGGCATCCAGCAGCGTCGGACTGGCGGCAATTCAGATTGCCAACAGCATCGGCGCGACCCCGATTGCAGTCACGCGCACGTCTGGCAAGGTATCAGCCTTGCTTGAGGCTGGCGCGACGCATGTCATCGCTTCAGCAGAGGAAGATCTGGAAGTCCGGCTGGCGGACATTACCGGGCCGGAAGGTGTACGAGTCGTGTTTGACCCGATCGGCGGACCCATCTTCGAGCCTCTGGCGGCCGCGATGGCGCGGGGCGGCATTCTCATTGAATATGGCGGCCTGAGCCACGAGCCAACTCCGTTTCCGCTGTCCAGTGTACTGAGCAAGAGCCTGACTCTCCGCGGCTACCTCGTTCATGAGATCGTCGGTGACCCGGCGCGATTGGAGGCTGCCAAAGCGTTCATCCTCAAGGGATTGGAGGAGGGTGCTTTGAGGCCGATCATAGCCAGGACCTTTCCGTTCGAACAGATCGTGGAGGCGCATCGCTTTCTGGAGTCGAACGAGCAGTTCGGCAAGATTGTCGTAACTGTTTGACGGATCTTGAAGCCGGGTAACCAGGCGGAGCTGGGCTCGCCTCATGAAGGCGAGTCTCCAATAGACCCGTTCATCGATCGGTTCAGGCGACCTGTTAGCATCATTCTTGCCCATTAAAATGAATCGTCTGCGTGACTGGCGAATCCGTCGCAAGCCCTTTGTTTCAGAATTTCAGCTTCTGTTCCCAAAGATTGATGACGGAGCGTAGCGCGTTCAAAGCCAGGCATTTTGATCGATCGGTGATCCTGCTCTACACCCGGTGGTATGATGAGAGGATATGTCTTACTGTCTGCAATCGTCATCGGTACGCGTGCCCTGCCCGCCGCCGGTCAGGCACACGGGATCGTGCGCGGAGCTGAGCAAGGGACAGCAGTTGGCAACCGGACGGCTGGTCCGGTGGGTCGCTGGCAGCGTTCAGCGTCATCGCACGAGCTACAAGGAACCCGCCGTTCATCGCTAGTACAACCGCTACAGCAAGAGCCTATTGGTGTATCCTTGGAGTGGCAGGCTGAGCTCAGATGAGAGGTAAGAACAGTAGTGCATCCTTGCCTATCCTGGTCTTGCCGGCCAAGCGTCCACACCATCGCTTTAGCGGTCCGAGGTGACAAGCCTATGATGAAAGGGAGATGAGCAAGTGCCGGTCTCATCCGTGTGTCCGCTGCATGCCTACTTGGCCGGCGCTGGACGAGATAGCCGAGGGCGCCGTGTGGTCGATGTGCTCAATCTGTCGGATGAGCAGCTGGAAGAGGTCCATGATTACATCCAATGGCTTTTCCCCCTGCCGAGCCGCAGTGCCGCCGAGCCACATGCACCGACCCTGACCAGGACTGAGATTGCTGCAATCCAAGCTGATGCTCGGGCGATAAAGACGCTCGCGCAGGCAGCTGAGCGGATGCTGCAATTCTACCGTCAGACGAGCTGGTGGCTGACAGGCTATGATCACAACCATCTGCGGATCACCCGCATAATCCGCAGCCTTAGGCTGCTCATAGGACAAGAGGCAGCACAGAGCTTCCACCAAGCTATCCTGACCCTGCACAAAGCAGCTGGAGCTCCGGTCAATGCCCGCAGCCTGCAGTTCTGGGCTGAGGCTGCTCAAGATTGAGGCTGCAATTCAGCGAGGGTCGAGGGGGCTGCCCTATTCGATGGATAGCGCGGATTGCTGGAGAAGGTGTCCTCGGGCGCTAGGTCAGAAATCAGCTGCGCCAGGACTTGTGCCGTAGAGAGCAAATCCTGCCTCTCATCCTTTGTCAACTCGCTGACCGGCACACACTCCAACGCCCGTCCACCGACGGGTTCTTGGCCTCCGCTATTTGCACCAAAGGCTTTGTCTTATCCCGGCTCACTGTCAGCTTTGGCATCGAACGCTCATGGATCGACCGCCACTTGCCAAGCCGGAGCCAAGGGTACCGAATCGAACCGAGGTCAGGAACCACCACCTATGTCACTCGGATGATTCATGGTCTGTGAACCACTTACACGATGCCCCACGCTCGGTAGCGGGTGCGGCCGGTGAGCTCGCGCGGGCGGGCGCCGCCGAGCTGGGCCAGCATCAGGTCGACGGCCTTGGGCGTGACCTTCAGCAGCTTGGCGCCGAGGGGTACTGTCACCAGGGGACGCGACAGGAACAGCGCGACCAGCTCCGGCAGCTTCGAGTTCGAGCGGCAGTCCTTCGTCACCCGCTGCATCAGCTCGCGGGCCAGGATCAGGCGGTCGAGATCCTTGTTGCCGATCGCCAGTGCTTCTTCCGCGACCGTGCAGAAGCCCTCGAGTTTGTCGAGAGCCCCTTCCCTCCCCTGCGGCCGGAACTTGGATTGCTTGAAGCCGGCGGCGAGCGGCAGCAGATGGGCGGTCAGCCCTCTGGCCCGCAGGATGGCCGCGGCCATGATCAAGCCGAGCCACGGCAGGCGGGTGTAGAGGTTGAGATCCAGCCAAGCAGTCCACGCCATGGCTGC
>NZ_JAJDOP010000013.1 GCF_020595095.1 Microvirga rosea
ATCTGGGCGGTGGAAGACGCAGCCGCCAACGTGACGCATCTTTACGCCAATGCCGGCAACTTCACGACCCATGTGGATCTCGTCGGCACCAAGCTCGCGCTCGCCGCAACCGACTTCATCCTGTAAGACGCCGCAGGATCGTTCAGGCTCGGCAACTTGCGTGAGCCTGAACGATCTCGGCTGCCGAAAGCCCTCGTCAATGCGGAGCTTATGCGACTTCCGCAAATGGCTCGCCTGCGAATTCCGGGCGGGAACCGCGAGAGCTTGGCACGACAAATGTCGCTCCTGCTCCGTCCCCACGTGAGGCTTCATGGCCCGGCAGGTGAGCGGCGTTTTCGAAACAAAGGACGATTCGGCGCGTTCGCCCTGTCCATATCCAGCAGGAGAACGTTGATGTCCCGCCGTCTCGTCGTTGCCGGTCTCATGACCGTCGTCAGCCTTCCGGTGCTTGCCCAAGGCGTGCAGCAGAACCAGTCGATTCCCTTTTCGGTCGCACCGCAAAACACCGAATCGCAGAGCAATCCCAGCCTTGGACAGAATGCGCAACAGCGCCAGCAGCGGGTTCAGCAGGGCGGCGCGCCACAGGATACGCAGACGCAGAACCGTCAAGGTCAGGCCAGCGCTCCCGCGCAGATGGGACAGCAGCAATCCCAAGCCGACCACCAGTACATTCAGCAGACATTGGCGGCCGGTACCGTTGCGCTACAGGCTTCAAACTTTGCCGTATCGAAGGCCGAGAACCCACGCGTAAAACAGTTCGCGACCTTCGAGGTGGCGGAGCAGAATACGCTGTCCGAAGTTCTGCATTCCATGGCCGATCCTGCGGCGACAGCCTCCACGACTCAAGGGGCACAGCAGGCGGCCTCCACCGCGCCGGACCTTTCGCAGAATGATGCAGCCGTCATGGAGCGCATGTCGAAAGCCCAGGCGGGAGCGGCTTTCGACAAGGATTATGTGACCATGCAGTTGAAGGGGCACCAGGATCTTCTCGCGATCCAGGAGCGCTATCTGCAGGAAAATTCCGGTAACCGCGAACTGACGAACGTCGCCAAGCTCGCACGCGGCCAGATCAAGGAACACATCGCCTTGCTGCAGGATATGCAGAAGGAGCTTGGCCGCTGATCCAATTGCCGCGCATCAGGTCGGAACCCGCCTTCCCGGAGGGGCGTTGGCCCCAATGAGAGGCGGGCTTTCCGCCCGTCAACACCCAGAAGAGGAGCATTCCATGGCGCAGGACAAGCGCGGCCGCCCTCCCGAACCCGATGTGGACGAGGTTCTCAACGAACTGCAAGCCGAAGAAGGGGGACAGGATTTCGTGGCAGGCCCGACCCAACGCAACGATGTGGGCGACACCAAGCGCGCTGCTGCGAAAGCCACGGGCATCATGGGCGCATCCAAGAAGCTCGATCCTGATCTCGATATCAATCACGTGGACGATGGCCGGGTGAAAAGCGGCTCCAGCGCCGGCATTCACAGCTTTGGCGAAGTTCCACCGGAACGCGGCGCCGAAGATGCCGGCCTCACCCTCTCCAACGCCGAAATCGCCGAGGGTGTGCCGACAACGGCTCTCAAGAGTCCGGCCGCCGCTCCGGCGCGCACGGAGACCGCAACGGAGTCACCGCAACCCATCACGCCCGATTCGGGACGCCAGCGCGTACCGGCGCCGGGAAACGCGGTGTCGGCTCCGAAAGGGACCTTCGTCCGTGGTCATCCGACGGCTTCTCAGTCCGGCGGCCGCTCGCAATCCTCGACAGGCGACGAAAAGCCACCCAAACGTTCCGCCAGAGGCGACGGTCCTCAGACAAGCCGGCCTCTCTCCAAGGGCGGCAGCGAGGAACGCTAAAAACCGGTGCTTCCAGATCCCTCCCCGCCGGGGAGGGATTTTTTATGCGCAGCCTACCGGGAGAACACTGCAGGCCAAGGTATCGACAATCGGCGAAATTGGCTGAAATTTCGAGCGGGCCTGCCGTTTTGTAAGGTTCTTTCCCATACGTAAGACAGGGTGACAGAGCGTTTCCTCGGGCCTATGGATGGACGGCAAATCATCCAAGCCTTGAGGAAACCCCATGGATAGAAGAACAGTGCTCAAAGGAGCCGGATTGGCAGCAGCGGCGGCGGGCGTCGCGTCACCGGCGATCGCCCAGGCCCAGCCGGAGATTCGCTGGCGCATGGCCTCAAGCTATCCGAAGAGCCTCGATACTCTCTATGGTGCCGGCGCCCAGATCGCCAAGCGCGTCGCGGAAGCCACGGACAACAAATTCCAAATCCAATCCTTCGCGGCCGGTGAGTTGGTGAGTGGCCTGCAGGTGCTCGACAGCGTGCAGAACGGCACCATCGAGTGCGGATACACGCTCTCGAGCTTCTACATCGGCAAGGATCCGACATTCCAGTTCGAGACATCGATGCCGTGGGGGATGAACGTCCGCCATCACAATGCCTGGATGGCATATGGCGGCGGCCTGCAGCTCGTGCGGGAGTTCATGAAGGATTACAACGTCATGCCCTTCCCGGCTGGCCAGACCGGCGCCCAGATGGGCGGCTGGTTCCGCAGCGAGATCAAATCCGCCCAAGATCTGAGCGGCCTGAAAATGCGGATCGCCGGAATGGGCGGGCAGATCATGTCGCGCCTCGGCGTCGTTCCGCAAGTGCTTGCCGCCGGCGACATCTATCCGGCCCTTGAACGGGGCACTCTCGATGCGGTGGAGTTCTCCGGCCCTTACGACGATGAGAAGCTCGGCTTCGTGAAGGTCGCCAAGTACTACTATTACCCCGGCTTCTGGGAAGGCTCGGCGCAGCCCTCGCTCTATGTCAATCTCGACAAGTGGAACGGCCTCCCGGCTTCCTACAAGGCCATTCTCGAAGCAGCCTGCGCGGAAGCCAATGCGCAATGCGTGATGAAGTACGATGCGGAAAACGCGGAGGCCGTTCGCCGTCTGGTCGCGCAAGGGGCACAGCTGCGCGCGTTCCCGAAGGATATTCTCGATGCAAGCTTCCGGGAGGCCTACAAGTTCTACAACGAGATTGCGGCCTCGAACCCGAAGTTCAAGAAGATCTACGACTCCTGGAACGCCTTCCGTGAGAAGGAATACACCTGGTTCCGCATCGCCGAGCTGCCTTTCGACTACTATGTCTACACGCAGCAGGGTCAACCGCGCTGACGATTTCAAGGGATCGGATCAACAGCTCGGGCGTTGTCTTGTGGAACAGAGAAACGATGCTTGAGCGGGAGATCTCCCATGAACGACAAGTCGAAGGCCCACGGGTCGGACCAGAACAAGAGTGAGGGCGAGGACAAGAAGCTGCCCGAGAACTCGAAAGAGAACCTCGACGACAAGCTCGATCACGGCGTGGAAGAAACATTTCCGGCCAGCGATCCGGTTTCCGTCAAGATTACGAAATAGGTTGCGCTTTTCCAGACGAAGCCTCAGGCGCACCCGCGTCTGGGGCTTTTTGCTCGTCAGCTCCGACTCGCGATCGCGACGCCGAAAGCCGCGAGCCCCATGCCGACGATTTGAACGAGGCTCAAGGTCTCGCCGAACAGGGCGAAGGCCATGAGCGCGGCAACGGGCGGCACCAGATAAAGCAGGGTGGCGACGCCCACCACCGCACCGCGGCGGATGAGATAGAGCAACAGGCCGATGGCGCCGATGGAAAGGCCGAGCACGGCCCAGGCCAGCGCTCCGATGAGGGGCAGCGTCCAGTCCATCCGGCCCTCTTCGGTGAGCAGCACCATCGGGATGGTGACCAGGGACGCCCCGACATACTGGATGGCGGCGTTCACGCGCAGATCGAGCTTCCCGCCGGTTCGCTTCTGCCAAATGGTGCCGCAGGTGATCGACACCATCGCCAGAAGGCCGACCAGGAGGGCCAGCACCGGCACTCCGCCGTCTCCCAGCTTCGGCAGGACGACCAAAGCGGCGCCCAGGAAGCCGACGCCGATCCCGAGCCAGCCTCGGGACGATACGCGCTCTCCGAGCAGGGGCTTCGACAGGACGGCCGTCGCCAAGGGCTGGAGCCCGGCGATCAGAGCCATGATTCCCGCCGGCAGCCCGTCCTTCACGGCCCAGAACACGCCTCCGAGATAGAAGCCATGCAGCAGCATTCCGGCGATCAGGCTGTTTCTCCAGTCCCGCGGGCTCCGGGGCCAGGGGGCGCGGGCGATGGCGATCACGCCCAACAGGACGGCGAGGGCCAGGAGATAGCGCACGAGCAGAAAAGTGAGCGGCTCCGCATGCGGCGCGATGATGCGCGCAACGATGAAGCCGGTTGCCCAGATCACCACGAAAACAGGCGGCGCCATGCGCGCCATGAGAGTGTCGAAAGACATGAGAGAATCGTTCAATAGCGGGGAAGATCGGCTGTCCGCCGACAGCGGCGACAGAATTTCTCCACTCTAGAGACAGCTCTTTCCAACGCCAAGCCTCCGCTTGGGAAAGATTGACCTATCGATTCCGAACCAAAGCATTCTAAGTTCCCTGTCCTGTGTCCATCGCCCTGGGGTCCTGTTTGAATCGCCTGCGTTTGTATTTCGAAGTCCTCGCAATCGCGGCCAATCGCTTTCTGCTGCATGACGGCTGGGCGATCGCGAGTCATATCGCCCTATCGGTCCTGACGTCGATGTTTCCTTTTCTGATCCTGCTGACGGCCCTGGCCGGACTTTTCGGAACCGGGACCCTGGCCGACGAGGCGGCGACCATCATCCTGGAGGCATGGCCCCGGGAAATCGCAGAGCCCATCGCCGGCGAGATCCATAATATCCTCACCGGGCGACGCAGCGACGTCCTGACCCTCGGCCTCGTCCTGGCCCTTTATTTCGCCTCGAGCGGCGTCGAGGGCCTGCGGGTCGGCCTCAACCGCGCCTATGGAATTCGCGAAACGCGGGCCTGGTGGCTGACGCGTCTCGAATCCCTGGCCTTTGTCATGGGGGGCGCCCTGGTCATGCTCGCCCTGGCCCTGCTGGTGGTGCTTGGCCCGTTCGTCTGGCGTGGACTGCTTTATTGGGTTCCGGCTCTCCAACCCCTCGATACCCTGATCGGCCTCGTGCGGATCGGAACCGCCACCCTGATCATCGTCGCAGGGCTCATCGTCGCGCACAAACTCATTCCCGCTGGGCGGCGCACGATCTTGTCCGTGCTTCCGGGCGTGGGGGTCACGCTGCTGCTGTGGCTGCTCGGCGGCCTCGGCTTCGGCTGGTATCTCGAGTTCTATCCGGGCGCCTATGCGTCAACCTATGGCGGCCTTTCGACCGCCATGGTGGCCCTCATCTTCCTTTATACCCTCGGCGCGATCTTTCTGTTCGGCGGCGAGCTGAACGGAACGATCCTCGCAGCAAAGCGCGGACGTCTTCACGAGATCCACAACTACGACCAAGTCGAGGATGTGGTGAAGCTCCCTTAAGCAGGACGGGCGCAAAGAAGGCGGCAAGGCCGTGCCTTGCCGCCTCGTGGGGCCTTCGAGACGTCCTCAGCTCACGAGACGATACTTGATGAACCCCTCGGGCGCGTCACCGAGCTTTTCCACCTTGATGCCGGCCGGCTGATAGGCTGCCGCATTGGGACCCGTGGTGAAAACAACCGTTGCGTTGCCGGCCGGAGGAAGCAGGGACCAGGAGCCATTCGCCTTGGGGGCGATTTCCTTGCGGTCCATGATGTAGCGCATGATCGCATCCCGCGTGAGATCCGGCGCGTCGAGCACGATGGTGGTTCCATCGTTGCCCGGGAAGTTGCCGCCGCCGCCCGCCCGGTAGTTGTTCGTCGCGACGATGAAGACCTGATCATCTGCAACGGGCTTGCCGTTATAGGTCAGCTCCTTGATGCGGTGGGCACCAGGGTTGATCAGCTTGCCGTCATTGTCGTAGCGCGAGGCCTGGGTCGGATCGATCTTGTACTGCACCCCTGCGATCACGTCGAAGTTGTAGGCCGGGAAAGCGGGGTTGATGAGGTCCTGTTCACCGCTCTTCGACGGATCGATCTGGTTGTAGATTCCGGCCGAGCGTTCCAGCCATTCCCGCACCTGCGCGCCCGTCACCTTCACGGCGCGGATCGTGTTCGGATAGATGTAGATATCGGCCATGTCCTTGATGGCCAGCGGTCCGGGTTTAATGTCCGTGTAGTAATTGGGCCCCCCGCGTCCACCCGCCTTGAATGGCGCGGCGGCGGAGAGCAGCGGAAGATCCTTGTGGGCCGTCGTCTTGAGCAGATCGGCCACATACCAGGCTTGAGCCTCGGCAACGATCTTGACCGAGGCATCGTCCGCAACGAGCGAATAGTAGGAATGGATCGGGACGCTTGTGGTGCCGACCGCCTCGCGGACATATTTCAGCGTTCCCTCGTGATCGGCCTTCACGGCGGCGACCACAAGGGCGTCGCTCTCCACCTTCGCCACGACCTTGCGGTCGACGCGATCGTAGATCGGCCGGAGTTCGGTCCGGAAGCCCGCCACCTTCCAGGTGTTTCCGTCCTTCGCCAGCTCCAGGTCGATCACGCCAAGATGGCTGCCCCAGAAGCCGGCCATGACCGCCGGCTTCCCGTGCAGCGTTCCCGCCTTCACGTCGACGCCCGGAATGTTGTTGAATTCCTTGCCACCCGGGAAGGTGAAATGCTGGTGGCCGGTGAGGATCACGTCGATCCCATCGACTTTTGCCAGATGCAGGGCCGCATTCTCTTCGCCGCCTTTGCGCTCGCCGCCGGCAATGCCCGAATGGCAAAGGGCGACCACGATGTCGGCTCCCGCCTTCTTGATGTCCGGGACATATTTTTGCGCCGCATCGACGATATCGATCGTCGTCGCCTTCCCGTCGAGATTGGCCTTGTCCCACTGCACGATCTGCGGCGGAACGAAGCCGATGACGCCGATCTTCAGATTCTGCTTGGCCCCCGCCTCGTCGACGAATTCCCGGTCGAGAATGAGCCAGGGCTTGCGCAGGGTTTCGCCGTTCGCCTTGATGACGTTCGCACAGACGAGAGGGAATTTCGCCTCGCCCAGTGAATTCTCCAGGAATTCCAGCCCATAGTTGAACTCGTGATTGCCGAGGGTGCCGCAATCATAGTTCAGGGTGTTCATGGCGGCGACCATGGGATGCACGTCGCCCTTTTTCATGCCGCGCCGATAGGCGACATAATCACCAAGCGGGGAGCCCTGGATGAGATCGCCGTTGTCGAACAGAAGGCTGTTCTTCGCCTCGCCCCGGGCGGCTTTGACGATCGTGGCCGTGCGCGCGAGTCCGACGGTGTCGTCCGCCGCATCGCGATAATAGTCGTAAGGCATGATGTTCACATGGAGATCGGTGGTCTCCATGATGCGCACCTTCACCGTCGGTTCGGCGCCGAAGCTCGCCTGGGGCAGAGCCGCGACGGCCACGGCGGCAACGCCGGTTTGCAGGACACGGCGGCGGGTGATCGGGGACGAGGTCATATTTTGTTTCTCTCGGAAAGCATTTCTTGAGCCGAGGAGAACACAAGTTTCATGACAAGATCAACACGGATGCGATCAGGCTGCCCGCAATGCCTCGTCGAGATCCGTAAAGAGGTCGTTGACGTCCTCGATCCCGCTGGAAAGCCGGAGCAGATCCGGAGGGCAAGGCGTTCCGGGCCCCTCGATGGAGGCGCGATGCTCGATGAGGCTCTCGACGCCCCCCAGCGAGGTCGCCCGTTTCCAGAGTCCGACGCGGGCGGCCGCCCGAATGGCGGCGGCCTCGCCCCCGATCAGCTGGATCGACAGCATATAGCCGAAGCCTCCCTCCATCTGCCGGGCTGCGATGTCATGGCCCGGGTGCTGCGGCAGCCCCGGATAGAGCACCCGTGCGATCATGGGATGCTCGCTGAAACGCTCGGCAAGGGTCATGGCGCTTTTCGCCTGGGCCGCGGTGCGCAGGTGCAAGGTCCGCATTCCCCTCATGAGAAGATAGGCCTCGAACGGTCCGAGGATGGCCCCTTGCATCTTCCGGATGGACACGATCCGGCTCCAGAAGGCATCGGCCTTCGCGCCGGCGAGAGCGCCGGCCACGACGTCGGAATGCCCGTTCAGAACTTTGGTCGCGGCATGCATGACGATGTCCGCTCCCAGTGCCAGCGGCCGAGTATGGATGGGAGACGCCGTCGTCGAGTCGACCGCGAGGCGCGCGCCCGCCGCATGGGCAATCTCGGCGGCTGAGGCGATATCGGTGATTGTCCAGAGCGGGTTCGAGGGCGTTTCGATCCAGAGCAGTTTCGTCCGGTCGGGAATGACGGCCCGGCGCAGGGCATCGAGATCGTCCGTCTCGACGAAATCGACCTTGAGGCCCCAGCGCGTCGCCTCCGTCATGAGCCAGCTGCGCAGCGCCCAGTACATGACCTTGGACGCCACCACGTGGTCGCCGGGATCCAGCGCCTGGAAGACCGTCGTGGCCGCCGCCATCCCGGAGGAAAACAGAAGGGCCCCGGCATCGGCCTCCTCCAGCATCGCCAGCACGCCCTCCGCCTCCCGGATCGTGGCGTTGTCCGGGCGGCCATAGACGAAACCCGACGAGTAGCCGTTGTCCTCGTCACGAATATAGGTGGTCGCCACATGGATCGGAGGCACAACCGCCCGTGTGATCGGATCCACGTGCCCCATGGCCTGCGCCGTGAGGGAGCGCTTGGACCAGAGCGGATGCGATGACGACATGGGAACCTCCAGACAGCTTGACGGTTGCCGAAACGGCAGCATTCATGCCTTTACAGGGAATCCCTCCGTCATGCATCCCGGCGAGACCACTTTGCCAGACCGACCGACGCCTCCCCTTCAAAGGCTCCTGATTGCCGTTCTGCCGGTTGCCGCGGCCGGAATTCTCGGGACGATCGCCACGACCCCCAACATCCCGACCTGGTACGCGGGCCTCGTGAAGCCGGGCTTCACGCCCCCGAACTGGCTTTTCGGCCCGGTCTGGACATTGCTCTATGCCATGATGGCCTATGCGCTCTGGCGGATTCTGTTCCTCGGCAAGGATACGCCCGGACGCGGAACGGCCGTAACGACCTTCTTCGTTCAGCTGGCCCTCAATGCCCTCTGGTCCTGGGTATTTTTCGGAGCCCACTCGCCCCTAGCCGGTCTCGCGGTGATCGCGTTTCTTCTTGTGGCGATCCTTGCGACGATCCATGCCTTTTGGCCGCTCGATCGAGCGGCGGCCCTTCTGCTGGTGCCTTATCTGGCCTGGGTCGGCTATGCGACGGCGTTGAACGCCGCCGTCTGGCGCCTCAACGGGTAGGTGTCACGCCTTCTGGTCGAAAAGGTCGGGATTCTTGTCGAGGTGGTCGACAACGCCGACGAACGGCAGCTGGCGATAGGAATGGGCGACGTCCATGCCGTATCCGACCACGAAGACGTCCGGGCAGGTGAAGCCGACGAAATCCGCATCGATGGAAACGGCCCGCTTTCCTGGCTTTTCGAGAAGCACGGTCGTCATGACCCGCTTTGCCCCCCGGGCCATCAGCAGGTCCTTCGCGAAGGTCACCGTGCGTCCCGATTCGAGGATATCGTCCACGAGAAGCACGTCCCGCCCTCTGACGTCGCTTTCCACGTCGCGCAGAATGGCGACCTGCCCCGACGAGACGGTGCCGTCCAGATAGCTCGACAGGTGCACGAACTCGACCTGCGGCTCCAATCCCGCCCGGTGCAGAGCCCGGATCAGATCCGCGGCAAACATGAAGCTGCCCTTCAGGACAGCGACAACGAGCAGGTTCTCGGGCTTCGAGGCCGCGATCTCGCGGGCGAGTTCCTCGATGCGTTTCGCGATCGTCTCCTGATCGAAAAGAACCCGGATGCGCGGCGTGCCTGTCATCATTGATCCATTCAGAAAAGGGCCCTGCGGCAAGAAACCGGGACCTGGACTGTTTCTTCTTTGGTGACCATGAGGACGCGGCGAAGTCAAACGAACTTCCATGCCTGCGGCCTTAAAGTCCACCGGAAGCACGAGGGGACAGGTTCATCCGGTCCAAAAGTTCCGCTAGCATCGCCACGGCCATCGCTCGAGTTAAGGGGACCTTATGGACTTGGCTCGTAGATGTGGACCATAAGCAACGCGAATCGAAGGCATCGGCCGAAGGGGCCCGCCGCTCATCTCAAACCTCGCCAAGGATACCTGGCTGCTCGTGGAAGCTTTTTACGACAACGAATTTGCGGAGGATGCGCCTCCGGTCGTGCATTTTGAGAATGTGGGCGTGCGCTATGGCATGGGTCCCGAAGTCCTGCGCGATCTGACCTTCTCGATCGAGCCCCATTCCTTTCAGTTTCTCACGGGTCCTTCCGGCGCCGGCAAGACCACCCTCCTGCGCCTCATCCTGCTGGCCGTCAGGCCCACTCGGGGCCTGATCTCCCTTTTCGGAGAGGATGTGTCCGGCATTTCCAAGAATGCCCTGACCGATGTCCGGCGGCGGATGGGCGTGGTTTTCCAGGATTTTCGCCTCCTCGACCATCTGACGACCTATGAAAACGTGGCGCTTCCCCTGCGGGTGCAGGGGAAAGAGGAAGCGAGCTACCGGGCCGAAGTGGTCGAGCTGCTGCGCTGGGTCGGCCTCGGCGACCGGATGCACGTGCTTCCGCCGGTCCTGTCCGGCGGCGAGAAGCAACGTGCGGCGATCGCCCGGGCCCTGATCGTGCGTCCGGATCTTCTGCTGGCCGACGAGCCGACGGGTAACGTCGACCCGTCGCTGGCGCGAAGGCTTCTTCGCCTGTTCATCGAGCTCAATCGGCTCGGCACCTCGGTTGTCATCGCGACCCACGATTTCAGCCTCATGGACCAACTCGATGTGCGGCGTCTCGTGCTCGGCGACGGCCGGCTGCATATCGACGAGTAGGCGCCATGAGCGAGCTTTCCCATGCGCGCGCCTCGCGCTCCTCCGCCCCGGAAGGAGACAAGCGTCCCCTTCCCGCCTCCTTGCGCCGCAACGCCCCCCTCGTTCCGGTCGACTCCGCGGGCGGACAAGCCCTCGCGGCCGTGATCGCGATTCTCACGTTTCTGGCGGCCCTGTGCGCCGGTGGGGCGGAGCTCGTGGCATCGAGCTCGACCCAATGGCGTTCGGACATCGCCCGGGAAGTTACGATCCAGATCCGGCCGAACCCGCAACGCTCGATCGAGGACGATGTGGCGCGGGCCGTGGCGCTCGCGCGTCAGACCCCGGGCGTCGAGGAAACCCAGGCCTTCTCGAAAGCGGAATCCGAGCGTCTTCTGGAGCCGTGGCTGGGAACGGGGCTCGACTTCAACGACCTGCCGGTTCCGCGCCTGATCGTCCTCAAGCTTCAGGCCGAGGCCAAACCCGATTTCACCAAGCTCAGACAGGCTCTTCGCGATCAGATTCCCGGAGCAAGCCTCGACGATCACGCCCTTTGGGTTTCGCGTCTCTCGACCATGGCCAACACCATCATCGGCGTCGGGGTCATTCTGGTTGCCCTCGTTCTGCTGGCGGCAGGGCTCGCGGTCACCTTTGCGACACGGGGCGCCATGGCGGGCAACCGCGAAGTGGTCGATGTGCTGCATTTCGTGGGAGCCAGCGACGATTTCATCGCCAGGGAGTTCCAGCGCCGGTTCTTCAAGCTCGGTCTCAGAGGCAGTATGGTCGGGGCCGGGGCAGCCCTGGCGATGACCGTCACGTTGGGGTTCGTCACCCGGTCCTGGCGGGCGAGCCCGGCGGGCGATCAGCTGGAAGCGCTCTTCGGATCGTTCAGCATCGGCTGGCGCGGCTATGCGGTGGTGATCCTGATCGCCCTGGCCGTGGCCTTGATCACAGGAATCGTCTCACGTTTGACTGTGAGACGATTCCTTAACGGAAATGGTTGATATTTCCCGGTGGTCAAAAGGATTGCCTCTCCATTGCCGCATTCTGCCGTATCTTCCGCCGAGATGACCTCGCAAACGCAGAACCTGGCGCTTACCAACGCCATGAACACGACAGAGGCCTTGGGTTGGGGCTGGACGATGTCAGGCTCGCCTTCTCTGCCGGCGACGCGATCCCTCAGAAACCGTATGTTCCGAGTGGGTCTGGTGGCGGCCTTTGCGGGCTTTTTCCTCCTGTTCACCGGTTTTCTCGTTTTCGTCTATTCCCTCGATCGTTTCGAGCAAAAGCCCGAAACGCGCGCGGACGGCATCGTCGCCATGACCGGGGGAGCCCAACGCATCGGGGACGCCATCGATCTGCTTGCGCAAGGCTATGCGAAGCGGCTTCTGATTTCCGGGGTCAATGAAAAGACGAGCCGGGACGAGATTTTCCGCCTCAACCCGGGACAGCGGCGTTTGTTCGATTGCTGCGTCGATCTGGATTACCGGGCGCGGAACACCATCGGCAATGCGATCGAGACCCGCCGCTGGGCCGAACAGCACCAGTTCGACGCCCTGATCGTCGTCACGTCGAATTACCACATGCCGCGCACGCTCGTGGAGCTCGATCACGCTCTCCCGAACCTGCAGAAGATCCCCTATCCGGTTGCGGCAACGATCGATCCTCACGATTGGTGGCACAATCCCGCGACCGCCAAGGTGATCTTCTCCGAATATCTCAAGTTCCTCATCGTCTGGGTTCGGACCCGTTTCGAGAAGGATCCCGAGCATTCCTCGGCGGCGAAGATCTTGAGCGGAGGACGTCCCATCCAGCACGTCTCTGCCGGGCCGCTGTGGCGCTAAGGCGCCGCCTCCACTTTTACCTTGTGGCGCCCGCCGGATCGTGGCTTAGAGTGACGGCCTGCGGGGTATCTGGCCCCGCTTTTTTGTCCTCGCCATGCTGATTCTCCGGTCCCTGCTGTTCAACATCGCCTTTTACGTGAACATCATCCTCTGGATGCTCATGTTGCTGCCGACCTTCGCCATGCCCCGGCGGGCCTTCATGCGCGGTGCGCAGGCATGGGCACGGTCGTCCCTGTGGCTTTTGCGCGTGATCGCCGGAATTCGGGTCGAGATCCAAGGCCGCGAAAGGATCCCGCCGGGCGGGCTTCTGGTCGCCGCCAAGCATCAATCCCTGTGGGAGACCTTCGCGCTCCTGCCTCTTTTCGAAGATCCCACCTTTATCTTGAAGCAGGAACTCATGTGGATTCCGTTCTTCGGCTGGTATGCGCGGAAGGCCGATTGCGTTCCTGTGAACCGCAAGGCGGGCTCCATGGCCCTCATCAAGATGATGACGCGAGCGCGGGAGGAAGTCGTCGAGGGCCGCCAGATCGTGATCTTCCCCGAAGGCACCAGGCGTCCGCCCGGTGCCCCTCCGGCCTACAAGTTCGGCGTTTCCCACCTTTATGTGAACCTGGGGGTCGCCTGCCTGCCTATTGCCCTCAACTCAGGTCTTTTCTGGCCGCGACGCCAGTTCATCCGGCGGCCCGGCACCATCCGTGTCGAGATCCTGGAGCCGATCGCGCCGGGGCTTCCCCGGGATGAGTTCTTCAGGCAGATGCAGCATGCCATCGAGAGCGCCTCGGAGCGCTTGGTCGCCGAAGGACGGCGGGAGTTGGGGCTGCCGGCGGACAGACCTGCGACAAACTTGACCAACGCCTGACGTCACAAGGATTTGAAGGATTCTTGACGGTGCCGGTTCCGGTTCTTATCTTAAGAACAAATGGCGAACAAACGAACCATAGCATGGTCGATGGCCATGCGGGATCTCCGCAATGAACGAGCCCGGAGAGCAGGCGTGCGCGAGGAGCGTCTCAGAGCGACGGCAGGCCTGCGGTCATCCGAAACGTTGAGCTCCTGGCGGGGCCGCTCCGGCCGGCGCTACATCGTCGGGGTCCATCCTCTCATCGAGGCGGAGGTTTTCGAGGTCACCACGGATGCGGTGATTCTTGCGGTAAAGCGGGACGAGGCCGGGACGGCCCATGTGATCGACATCGCCACCGCCAGCTCCTATCCCGGCGAACAGGCCCGGGCGCGGTGGATGGCGGAGGTGCAGAATCGCGGCGCCAACGAGATGCACGTTCACCGCTTGGCCCATGACGAGCGGGAGCGGAAAGCCGTGGTCGAAGATCTGCGCGAGGATAATGCTTCGGCGCCTTAAGCGACCGCCTCGGTCAGCCGCTCTAACAGGGGGTCGTGGACTCCCATCCCGAGCAGGTGTTCATAGGTCGACCGGACATAGTCGGGATTGCGGCCTGAAATGCCCTCGCCATGCCGAACCAGCGCGACGATGTCATCGAAGGACAGGCGGCCCGCGTACTGGTTATGCTTTCGGTCGGCGATATAGGTCAAAGCTTCGACTTTGCGGCCGTCCTCCAGGCGCACCGGCAGACGCCTTTCCAGGTAGACCGCCGTCGCCTGCTCGCGCTCCCGCAGATAATGGATCGTGGCGTCCGCCTCCTCAGGAGCAACCTTGAACGCCACCCCGTGACAGCGTCCACCCCTGTCGAGCCCGAGCACCAGACCTGGACGCTCGGGTGTGCCGCGATGGACGTGAGAGAAGACGCAAAGGGAACGATGGTAGCCATAGAGCCGGGCATGATGCCGCTCCATGAACGGAAACCCCGGCCGCCACATGAGCGAACCGTACCCGAAAACCCATAATGCGCTGGCGTCCTGCATTTCGACCGATATGCCCGAACCTTGCCCGGATCGGGCACTAGAACTGGAGCCGCATCAGGGATCGGTTTTGCCTCTGGTCCCGCTCTCCCTTATGGAAGCCTGTGGACCGCCAAAACCGTCAATCCAGATGGCGATCCCTGCGCTAGCAGTTACACGGAAGCGACACAATAGGAGACCCGCAATGGGCAAGGCCGCCGCAGAGAATGCCCGCTCCAGCCGCTTCTGGCTCTATACCCCGTTCGCCCTTCTGCTTCTGGTGGCGATCGCCTGGAGCATCGGATGGTTCGTCATCCGTAGCAGGACCACAGAGTCCATCGACACCTGGTTCGGTCTGGAGGCGAAGGCCGGCCGGCAATGGACCTGCCAGGATCGAACCGTTCGCGGTTTCCCGTTCCGGATCGAGGTCACCTGCGGCTCCCTCGGGCTGACCCATGGAACGGTGAACGCCTCGTTCGGGCGGGTCGAGTCGGTGGCACAGGTGTATCAGCCCCGGTTCATCATCACGGAAATCGAGGGGCCCTTGCGCCTGACCGACGGCAGATCGACCCTGGAAGGCCGCTGGGACCTTCTCCAGACCAGCGTTCATGCGAGCGCCACGGGCCTCCAGCGCCTCTCGGCCGTCGCCAACAACCCCACCTTCACGGTCACGGGCCTGACCCCCGATCCGATCGTGCTCAAGAACAAGGAAACGGAATTTCACCTGCGTCCGGATCCCTCGCGCGGACAGGAACAAGCCTACGACGTGGCCCTGTCCCTGGAGAAGGCCCAGGTCCCGGCCCTCGATAGCCTGCTCGGCGGCTCGGAACCGACCGACCTGCGGGCGGATCTCACGATCACCCAGGCAGAGGGATTTCGTGGACGGCCGATCGCGGAGGAGCTGGAGCGCTGGCGCAGCGACGGCGGGCGGCTCGCGGTTGAAATGCTGGCTCTGAGCAAAGGCACGCGCCGGGTCGAAGCGAAGGGTGAGCTTGGCCTCGACCCGGAGCACCGCCCCTCGGGCATGCTCAATGTCTCGGCCTCCGGCCTGGACGGTCTTCTCGGAGCCCTCACGGGCAACCGCTCCGGCGGAGCGCTGCTGGGAGCGCTCCTCGGCCAAGGCCGCCGAAACAATGCCGGGACCGATCAGCCGGCCCTGACTCCGCTGCCCCCCTTGCGCTTCGACAACGGTTTTCTGGCGCTTGGCCCCTTCGTGATCCCGAGCGTCAAGCTGCCGGCGATCTACTGACCGTCGCGCCGGCGTCCGAAATCGGGCTCCGGCGTTTCCTGCCCGACGGAAATGATGCCCCGGCGAATCGCGCGGGTCCGGGTAAACAGATCGAAAAGCTTGTCTCCCTCGCCCCAGCGTATGGCGCGGGCCAGGAGCGCGATGTCCTCGTTCAGACGCCCCAGCATCTCGAGCACGGCTTCCTTGTTGTGCAGGAAGACGTCCCGCCACATGGTCGGGTCGGACGCGGCAATGCGGGTAAAGTCACGGAAGCCGCCGGCCGAGAACTTGATCACTTCCGATTGGGTGACCGTTTCGAGATCGGCCGCCGTCCCGACGATATTGTAGGCGATGAGATGCGGCACATGGCTCGTGATCGCCAGCACGAGGTCATGGTGCTGTGCCGTCATGACCTCGACGTTCGACCCCATGGCCGACCAGAACTCCCGGACGCGCTCGACGGCACCGTCCGGGGTGTTCTCCGGCGGGGTCAGAATGCACCAGCGATTGAAGAACAGCGTCGCGAAGCCCGCATCGGGCCCTGAATGCTCCGTCCCTGCGACGGGATGCGCGGGGACGAAGGACACGTCCTCCGGCAGATGAGGCTGAACCTGGGCGATCACGGAGCCCTTCACCGAGCCGACGTCCGACAGGATGGCTCCCGGCTTCAGGCTCTTCGCAATAACGGCGGCCACCGCCCCGCAGGCACCCACCGGCACGCACAGAATCACCAGATCGGCGCCGGTCACGCCGGCTGCGGCATCGGATGTCGCATCGTCGGCAAAGCCCAGCTCCCTGACGCGCGCGACGACGTTTTCATCGCGGTCGACCGCCACGATGGTGCGCGCAAGGTTCAGATGGCGGACGGCGCGGGCGATGGAGGAGCCGATCAGGCCGATGCCGATCAGCGCCACCCGGTCGAAGAGGGGCGTTTCACGCGGCGGACCAAGACGCTCAGGCATGGTCGCCCTGCCCCAGGAATTCGCGCAAGGTCTCGACCACCAGCCGGTTTGCTTCTTCGTCGCCGATGGTCAGCCGAAGGGCATGGGGCAGCCCATAGGCATCGATCCGGCGCAGGATCAGGCCACGGCTCGTGAGGAACGCATCGGCATCCTTGGCCGTCCGGCCATCCTGCTGAGGAAAGTGAACCAGGAGGAAATTGCCGACGCTGGGGGTGACCGTCAGGCCCAGGGCTTCGAGCTCCCGCGTCAGCCACGCGAGCCACGTTTCGTTGTGCTCGATGGCTCGTGCGATATGCGCATCGTCCTGGATCGCCGCGACGCCCGCCGCCATGGCCGGCCCGTTGACGTTGAAGGGGCCCCGGATCCGGTTGACCGCATCGATGATGTGAGCCGGCGCCACCATCCAGCCGATGCGCAGATTGGCCAGGCCGTAGATTTTCGAGAACGTCCGGGTCATCACGACGTTTTCGGCCGTCGCGACGAGCTCCAGGCCCGCCTCGTAGTCGTTCCGGCGCACATATTCCGCATAGGCGGCGTCGAGCACCAGCACCACGTGGGAGGGCAGGCCCGCATGCAGCCGCTTCACCTCGTCGAAAGGCAGGTAGGTGCCGGTCGGGTTGTTCGGGTTGGCGAGAAAGACGATCTTGGTCTTCGGAGTCACCTGAGCGAGGATCGCATCGACATCCGCGCGGTAGTCCTTTTCCTTCGCCACCACGGGAACGCCGCCGGCGGCCAGAATGGCGATGCGGTACACCAGGAAGCCGTGCTCGCTGAAGATGCCCTCGTCTCCCGGCCCCACATAGGTGCTCGTGATCAGGGACAAGAGCTCGTCCGAGCCGGATCCGCAAATGATCCGATGGGGATCGAGGCCGTACTTTGCGCCAATCGCCTCCCGCAGCTGCGTTGCCGTTCCATCGGGATAAAGCTCGAGGTGATCGAAGCTGCGAAGGGCTTCGATGGCCTTCTGCGACGGTCCGAGGGGCGTTTCATTGGACGAGAGCTTGTGGATCTTCGCCACCCCCGAGGCCTTGCTCTTGCCGGGCACATAGGCATCGATCTTCATGACACCTGGACGGGGTTCGGGACGGGCGGGCATGGGACGCTTTCCTAGAGGGGAATGGTTGTCGGGTCTGGCTCTAGCGCAGCTTTGCGATCATTTCACGTGGAAACGTTCGGCGTGGCTGCCGATTTCGACGAGCTGCGCGAGGCTCGCGCCGGCATCGGTGAGGGCGGTCTGCAGCTGCGCCGCCGGAAGCGCGCCGGGGGCGGCGATCAGGACCGAGAGTCCATAGGCATCCGCGGCACTGGCGACCGCCTCGCCGCCGAGAGCGGCCAGAGCGCCGGTGACATCCTTGTGCCAGCGCTCGAACTGCGCGGCATAGAGAACCACGTCGCGCACGGCGGCATCCGTCAATGGCTTCGAAATGACGAAAACCGGCGTCCCCGCCGGATGGTCGGGACGCTCGATGAACGGCAGGCGCGCGATGATCTTGGGCTGGTCCTTGTCGGCCAGGGTGCGCCACCAGGCACCGCTCGAGGCTCCTTGGTCGATCCGGAAAATACCCAGGTCCCCTCGCCCGCCGGCAACCGCCTCGATGACTGCCAAGGCGCTGGGATGGCTGACATACGGCACGGTAAACCCGAAGTGAAACCGGGCGGAATCCCGCATGGGGGCATCACCGCCGGAGATATCCGCATGGACTGCGTAGGGAGCCTGCACATAGGTGAAGGTCGCGATGATGACCCGCCAGATGCTCTCCACGGTGTCGAGGGGCAGAAGTCCCTCATGCCTTCCCGCCAGCGCCCGCATCATCGAAGCTTCACGGCCGGGCCGGAAAGCCGAGCCGGATTCGGATGTCTTCTTGACCGAGATCAGCCTGTCGATGATGGTGCCGCGCTCCATCAGGAGGCGATGCATGGCTTCGTCGATCCGGTCGATCTCCTGGCGCAACTCTGCAAGATTGGGAATGGGCTTATCGGTGGACATGGTCGTTCCTGAACGCTGGCGTTCTTCTTCGCAGCCTCCCGCCCCCCTGCCAAGTCTCAAATCGCATGGCTGGGCCGCTGCTGAGGCCTTATGTTCGTTGACCTCGGCCCGTCTCCGCTTTACCGCTGTTCGGAATGTCGAACGCTTCCGCTATGTCGAGCATGAACAGCGCCTTTCAAACGCCGGAGCCCCGAAGCCAGGTCGATGATCCATCGAGCCTTGTGGCGCGGTTTTCCGCAGACGAACCGCTCATGCTCGATGCCGGCGTGCCGGTCGGCCCTTGGCAGATCGCCTATCAGACCTATGGGGCCCTGAATGCCGACAAGTCGAACGCTGTCCTGATCTGTCACGCTCTGACGGGCGATCAACATGTGGCCAATGTCAGTCCGGTGACGGGGAAGCCCGGCTGGTGGACCACCATGGTCGGGCCGGGACGGCCTGTGGATACGGACCGGTTTTTCGTTATCTGCGCCAACGTCATCGGCGGCTGCATGGGCACGACGGGTCCGGCGTCGACCGATCCGCGGACGGGGTTGCCCTACGCGGTGGACTTTCCGGTGATCACCATCCGGGACATGGTCAGGGCGCAAGCGGCCTTGATCGATCGGCTCGGCATCGAGACCCTCTTTTGCGTCGTCGGCGGCTCCATGGGCGGCATGCAGGTGCTGCAATGGGCAGCGAGCTATCCGGACCGGGTCTTCGCGGCTCTGCCGATCGCCACGGCCGCTCGCCACTCGGCGCAGAACATCGCATTCCATGAAGTGGGCCGGCAGGCGGTGATGGCGGATCCCGACTGGCGCGGCGGCCGCTATCTGGTCGAGGGGACCCGGCCGACCAAGGGCCTCGCCGTCGCCCGCATGGGAGCGCACATCACCTATCTGTCCGAGATGGCGCTGCACCGGAAGTTCGGACGCAATTACCAGGACCGAAGCGCTCCCACCTTCTCGTTCGATGCGGATTTCCAGATCGAGAGCTACCTGCGCTACCAGGGGCTTTCCTTCGTCGAGCGGTTCGATGCCAATTCCTACCTCTATGTCACTCGGGCGATGGACTACTTCGACCTCGCGGCCGAGCACGACGGCAGCCTGGCCCGTGCCTTCAAAGGATCGGCAACGCGCTTTTGCGTGATTTCCTTTACGTCGGATTGGCTGTTCCCAACCTCCGATTCACGCGCGATCGTCCACGCCCTGAACGCGGCCGCGGCCTCTGTCGGCTTTGTCGAGATCGACAGCGACAAGGGTCATGACGCCTTCCTGCTGGACGAGCCGGAGATGTTTGCGGCAACCCGGGGCTTCATCGACGCGGCCGCCCGTGCCAGAGGCCTTGCATGACGGACGCCGCGACATTCTCCTCTCCCGACGCCATTTCAGACGGGGCAAGGCTCGATTTCCTTCTTGTCGCCGATATGGTGGCGCCCGGATCGCGCGTTCTCGATATCGGCTGCGGCGATGGCTCCCTGCTCGCCCTTCTGCGCGACACCAAGAGTGTCGATGGGCGCGGGATCGAACTTTCCCGTGAGGGCGTCAATGCCTGCCTCGCCAAAGGTCTGCCGGTCATTCAGGGGGACGCCGACACGGACCTCGCCGATTATCCGGACGATGCGTTCGATTACGTGATCCTGTCCCAGACAATCCAGGCGACGCGCCAACCGAAGATCGTTCTTGAGCAATTGCTCCGCATCGGGCGGCACGCCATCGTGTCCTTTCCGAACTTCGGCCATTGGCGGGTCCGCCTGGATCTTTTGCTGAAGGGGAGGATGCCGGTCACGGAGAACCTGCCCTATGCGTGGCACAACACGCCGAACATCCATTTCTGCACCATCCGGGACTTCGTCGAACTCTGCCGGGAAGTCGGAGCCCGGATGGAAAAGGCGGCCGCCCTTGACGCCGGCGGGCATCCGGTTCGTGTCACCCTGCCCTGGTGGGTATGGAATCTCCTAGGGGAACAGGGTGTTTTTCTTCTGACACGGATCAGGAAGTGAAAGGGCCGCCCGGCGGCGGCCCTCCCAAGTGGCGATGTGCGAGAAAAGGCAACGGCTAGCGGTTGCCGCCGCGCGAATTCTGACCGCCTTTACGGCCGGCCTCGCTGGCTTGATTACGGTCCTTCGAGAAGGACCGGTCTTCCGCAGACACGCTTTCCCCGCCTTTGCGTGAAATCTCGTGCTGCTTCTCCTTGTCCATCGAGCCGAAGCCACGGTTCGAAGATCCAGAACGACTAGCCATCATAACAGCTCCATGATGATTCATCTTGGACACGTGTAACGTCAGGAGGGGAGGTCGGTTCTAGCTTATCCACGAACGGCATACTGTCGCACGAGCGATCTTGACGGTGCTTGCCATTGGTGGGGGCGAGCCTCGCAATTTTCCTGCCGGACCTTGGTCCGAATACGCATTCCTTATTGTCGCCTATGGGCTCAAGCACCGGGACGAACCGGCGCACTTTTACGCCGCTGGTCCGCCTTGGACGTATTCAGGGTCACGGCGGCACGAATGAGCGCCTTCAGCGCCTCTTCATCGAAGCTGGCGCCCTCATGAAAATCGATGGCTCGCCTAGTATTTCCCTCGAGGCTGGCGTTGAAGAGGCTGGAAGGATCCTCCAGAGAGGCTCCCTTGACGAAGGTCATCTTCACCACGTTCTTGTACGTCTCGCCCGTGCAGATAATCCCGGCGAGCGACCACACCGGAACTCCTCGCCACTTCCATTCCTCGACCACTTCGGGGACGGCCTGCTTGATGAGACGACGAATCCGAGCAAGGGTCTCACCGCGCCAATCGCCCAACTCCTCGATCCTCGCATCGATCAGGCGAGAGGGAGAGGCATTTGCTTCTGCTTCCCCAGTCAAGCCGCTTTTCGTCCCGGACATGCCCATTGTCCCCTTCCTCATGATTGTTCCTGCTCTTCTTGAGCCCCGTGTGCGGCAAGGGGGTGCAGGTCGCGCACCATGCTCTTCAGGCGCTCGTCAAGAACGTGGGTGTAGATCTGCGTGGTCGAGATGTCGGAATGACCGAGAAGCTCCTGCACGATGCGCAGATCGGCGCCGTTTTGGAGAAGATGGCTGGCAAAAGCGTGGCGCAGGACGTGAGGGCTGACCTTGTCGGTTCGAAGACCGGCGGCCGCTGCGGCGGCCTTCAGGTCACGGGCGAAAGCCTGGCGCGTCAGATGACCGCTTTCGCTGTCGGACGGAAAAAGCCAAGGACCGTCCACGCGGCCCCGCGCCTCGAGCAGGGTCAGATAGGCGCGGCTCGCCGCCCGGGCCGCCTCGGTCAGAGGAACGAGGCGTTCCTTTGCGCCCTTTCCCCGAACGACGAGGAAACGATCACGGGTTTTCGCGGCGCTGCGCGGCAGGGACACGAGTTCCGAAACGCGAAGGCCGGTTGCATAGAGAAGCTCCAGCAGGCAGGCCATGCGGGCGGCACGAAGACGTTCCGCCGGGGGAGCGTCTTCGTGGTCGGCCATCTGATGGGCGACCCGCAGGAGGTTATCGACCTGATCAACCGAGAGGACCTTGGGCAAGGCTCGCGCGCGTTTGGGAGCCGACACGGCCGCCGTCGGATCCGCCGAAGCATAGCCCTCGACGTAAAGAAATTTGTGGAATTGTCGTACGGCGGAAAGGCGCCGGGCCGCCGAGGAGGCCTTGAGACCTCTCTCCTCCAGGCTGGCCATGAAACCCCGCACCGTGGCGGCCGAGGCTCCGTCCGGCTGGGCGCCCTCTTCGGCCAGGAAAGCCAGATAATCCTCAAGATCACGCCGATACGCATCGAGCGTATTCTTTGATGCGCCGCGCTCGGCGGCAAGCATATCCAGAAAGAGATTGGCGTGCCGGGCGCCGCTCATGGAGAGGTCAGGCGATTGCTCGGGATAGGCACCGTCATTTCCCGAGGTTCGGGTTCAACAAAGGTCGCCAAGGCGAAGACAATGGCAAAGCCAATCCCAACGAGGACGGCAACGACAACAAGGAACCGGAATAGGGTCGGCACGGCGCTCTCTTCAAGGTTTCCCTGCAACAACCATGCAGAGAGTTGAAACGCAAGCCTTTCGACCATGTCTGCATCCAGTCCTGTGACAGGGCAGAGACCTCGTGCTAGGACAGGAGCATGAACACGATCAGCCGCTTCAACGCGCTGGATGAAGCCGGCGGGCAAGGCACTCGAAGCCAGGGAGGCCATCCCCTCACCCGCCAGCTCGGCTCGCGCTCCCTTGTGCTCGTCGGCCTGATGGGCGCCGGAAAAAGTACCGTGGGCCGTCGGCTTGCCCAGAAGCTCAGCCTCCCGTTCCGGGACGCGGATCACGAAATCGAGGCCGCGGCAGGCATGACGATCCCGGACATCTTCGCCACCCATGGGGAAGAGCATTTCCGGGACGGGGAACGGCGCGTCATCGCCCGCCTGCTTCACGAGGGCCCCATGGTGCTGGCGACGGGGGGCGGAGCCTTCATGAACGAGGAAACCCGCTCGGCGATCGCCGCAACCGGGATTTCCGTCTGGCTGAAGGCCGATCTCGACGTCCTGATGCGCCGGGTTCGCAAAAGATCGACCAGGCCCCTGCTGAAAACCCCCGATCCGGAAGGAACCATGCGCCACCTCATGGACATCCGTTATCCGATCTACGCAACGGCCGACATCACGGTTTACTCGCACGAGGTCCCGCACGACCGGGTCGTCGCCGAGATCGTTCAGGCCCTCCATGACTGGTTCGAGGCACAAGGGAGTTCCTCCAAGTGAACAGCGTAACGGCGAAGCTGTCGGGCGCTCCGGCGATCACGGTTTCGGTACCCCTCGGCGACAGGGCTTATGACATTCTCGTAGGGAGAAACCTGCTGTCCGGAGCCGGAATGCGGATCGCAGCGCTCGGGGCCCGCGCGGCCGCCATCGTGACGGACGAGCATGTCGGGCCGCTCTATGCGGAAGCCTTGACGGAGGCGCTGCAGCGGCAGGGCCTGCAAACGGCGACCATCGCACTTCCGCCCGGAGAGGCCACGAAATCCTACGCCTCGCTGGAAAAGGTCTGCGACTTCCTGCTGGGGGCCAAGATCGAACGGGGCGATCTCGTGATCGCTCTCGGCGGCGGCGTCGTCGGGGATCTGGCCGGCTTCGCGGCGGCGGTGGTTCGCAGAGGCGTGCGCTTCGTTCAGGTGCCGACGTCCCTTCTGGCCCAGGTCGATTCCTCCGTCGGCGGCAAGACCGGCATTAACTCGCGTTACGGAAAGAACCTGGTCGGAGCCTTTCACCAACCCAGTCTCGTCCTGGCCGACACGGCGGCGCTCGACACGCTCCCGGTTCGCGAGATGCGCGCCGGTTATGCGGAGGTCGTGAAATACGGCCTGATCGACGACGCTCCTTTTTTCGATTGGTGCGAGACCCATTGGCGTGGGGTTTTTTCCGGCGGGCCGGAGCGGGACGAAGCGGTGGCCCAGAGCTGCCGCGCGAAGGCGGCCGTCGTGGTGCGCGACGAACGTGAGGATGGAGACCGGGCCCTCCTGAATTTGGGCCATACCTTCGGCCATGCCTTGGAGCGGATCACCCGCTACGATTCGGCCAGACTCGTTCATGGGGAAGGCGTCGCGATCGGCCTGTGTCTCGCCTTCCGCTTCTCCGCCGCGCTGGGTCTTTGCCCCGCCGCCGATGCCGAGAGGGTCGAGGCCCATCTTGCGGCCACTGGACTTCCCACGCGTCTGGACCATGTTCCGGGCGGCTGCGGCACGGTCGAGGATTTGCTCGAGGCCATGGCCCAGGACAAGAAGGTCAAGGGCGGCGCCCTCACCTTCATCCTGGCCCGGGGAATCGGCCAAAGCTTCATCGCCTCCGGGATCGCAGTCGATAAGGTTCGGTCGTTTCTCGCGCGTGAAAGCAACATAGCGTAACCATGATTGAGGATTCTTCCAGCGAGCTCTGGATCGCGGCCCTGGTCGTGGTCTTCTGCCTGCTCCTGTCAGCCTTCTTCTCCGCCGGAGAAACGGCCTTTACCGGCGCGTCCCGGGCCAGGATGCTGTTTCTGGAAAAGAGCGGCGACAAGCGTGCCACTCTGGTGACCCGCCTGCTCTTAATGCGGGAGCGCTTCATCGGCACCGTCCTGATCGGCAACAACATCGTCAATATCGGCGTCTCGGCCTTTGCCACGAGCGTTCTCGTGGCCATCTTCGGCGATGGCGGAGCGCTCTACGCGACCGTGATCATGTCGGTCCTGGTAATCGTCTTTGCGGAAGTGCTTCCGAAGACCATCGCCATCTCGTCTCCCGATACGGTTTCCCTGGCCCTGTCGCGGCCCATGTCGTGGGTCGTTGCCATTATCGGCCCTCTGGCGATCGCCATCGAGCGTCTGGTGCGGCTGATGCTGCGCCCCTTCGGAATCCATATCGGCGCCAATACGCCGATTCTGTCCGCGAGCGAGGAGATGCGCGGGCAGCTCGACCTTCTCCACAAGGAAGGAAACGTCGCGAAGGTCGAGCGGGACATGATGGGAGGCCTTCTCGATCTCGAAGAGCTCACTGTGTCCGAGGTCATGGTCCACCGCACGAAGATGAGGACCATCAACGCCGATCTCTCCTCCGAAGAAATCGTCCGGGAGGTCCTGTCCTCACCCTATACGCGCATGCCGCTTTGGCGCGGCAGCCAGGAAAACATCATCGGCGTCCTTCACGCCAAGGATCTTCTGCGGGCGCTGGACGCGGTCGGCGGCGATGCGGGAAGGCTCGAGGTCGAGACCATTGCGCTCGAAAGCTGGTTCGTGCCCGACACCACTTCGCTGCGTGACCAGCTCAAGGCTTTCCTTGCCAAGAAAACCCATTTCGCCCTCGTGGTGGACGAATACGGCGAGGTCATGGGCCTTATTACCCTCGAGGATATTCTCGAGGAGATCGTCGGCGACATCAAGGATGAGCACGATCTCTCGGTGCAGGGTGTCCGTCCCCAACCGAACGGATCCGTCAACGTCGACGGTTCCGTCCCGATCCGCGACCTCAACCGGGTCATGGACTGGAACCTGCCGGATGAGGAAGCAACCACCATCGCCGGGCTTGTGATCCACGAGGCGCAGGCCATCCCTGATACGGGGCAGATCTTCACCTTCCATGGATTCCGCTTCCAGGTCCTGCGCAAGTCGCGCAACCGGATCACGGCGCTTCGCATCATGCCCCTGGCGATTGCCAGGAAGGCTGACGAGGCTTCAGGCGCGCGCCGGGCGCAAACCTGATTTCCGGCCTTGCGGGCACCGGCCTACTGGGCGGGAATCGCCACAGGTTCGGGCGCCGCCGGTTCCGACGGTGTGTCGCTCGCCATGAACTGGGCTTTGGCCAATTCCGCGAACCGGCCGCCTCGGGCCACAAGCTCATCGAACGCACCGGCTTCGATGATCCTGCCCTGATCGAAGACCAGGATCCGGTCGGCATTGCGGATCGTGGCGAGGCGGTGGGCGATCACGAAGGTCGTCCGGCCCTTCATGACCTCGTCGAGCGCCAGCTGCAGCTTGCGCTCGGTTGCCGCATCAAGGGCGCTCGTTGCCTCGTCAAGAATGAGAATGGGCGGATTCTTCAAGAGCGCCCGCGCAATCGAAAGGCGCTGGCGCTCACCGCCGGAAAGGGAACGCCCTCGCTCGCCGATCAGCGTATCGAGTCCCGATGTCTGACGGGCAATGAACTCGATTGCCTGGGCGCGTTCGAGGGCCTCGATCATCTCGGCATCCGTCGCATCGGGACGCCCGACCTGCAGGTTCTCACGGATCGAGCGCGCAAACAGCATCGGCTCCTGGAAGACCACGCCGATGTTGCGCCGGAGAGAGGCCAAGCTCAGATCCCGGATATCGTCGCCGTCGATCCGGATCGTGCCCGATTGGGGGTCGAAGGCCCGATGGAGAAGTCCGAGCGTGGTCGATTTGCCCGAACCGGTTGAGCCCACGAGCGCGACCGTCTCGCCCGGCTGAACCGTGAAGGTCACGTCCTGGATGGCGGGACGTTTGCCGTCATAGGAGAAGCTGACGTCTTCGAAGCCGACCTGACCGTTGAAGCGCTGCACATGCTTGGCGTTGGGCCGGTCGTGAACCACCGGCGCCGTATCGAGAATCTCGAAGAATTCCCGCATTTTCGGCGCTTGCATGAAGAGCTGGTTGACGAAGCTCACCGCTTGCTCCAGCCGGGCGATCAGCATCGTGGCGATGCTCATGAACATGACCACTTCGCCGATCGTCGCAAGTCCGTTCAGGTGGAGCGCCGTGCCGACCAGGAAGACGGCCGTGACCGTGATCGTCGCGGAAGCCCGCGAAGCGACGGACGCAAGGGCCCACCAGGACAGAACCGGATTCTGGGCCTGGAGAAGCTGTCCGATGATTGCGCGGAGGGAGCCCGCTTCCGCCTCGACGCGGGTGAAGGACTGGATCACCGGAACGTTGCCCAGAGCATCCGACGCGTGCTCCGCGAGGCTGGAGTGATAGCGTTCGACAGCGCCCTGAAGGCTTTCGGTCTTTCTGAGCACGATGGTGGTCAGGATGGCGAAAACCACCATCAGCGCAACGAGGAGCAGCCCGAGCCGCCAGTTGAGGAAGACCGTCAGGGGCAGAAGGATGACGAGCGCCACAAGGGCCGCGAAATGCTCGCGGAAAAAGCCCAGCCATAGCCACGCCATGCCATTCGAGCCTTCAAGCATGACCTTCAGGACGCGGCCGGAATGGGTCGATGTATGGAACGCCAAGGGCAATTCGAGCACGTGCTCGAAATAATTGGCGATCACCGCCAGTCGCCGACGGTGGGACAGCTTATCCGCATGGAGCGCCACCAGGACTCCGGCACCGATGGAAAAGAAGCCGAAGGCCACCCACGCCACGATCAGCGGCGTGAGCACCGAGAACGTGATCGGCGGAGCATTGGGGGTTTGCGCTCGCGTCAGCACATCGATGATCCGGCCGAAGAGGATCGGCTCGGCGAAGGCCGAGATGGCCAAGGCGACATTGGCAAGCGCCAGAAGCGCTCCAATTCGGAGGTCCGAGCCCAGCTGGCCAAGAACGCGGACGTAAAGACGGATCAGCCACATGTGCGGTTACCCACAAGGCCTATGACGGTCTGGCGCCACATCGACATATTTCCTCCGCCCGAGGAGATGCTTCATAAACTGAAGCTTGCAACAATCAACGGCCACGCCGTGACTTTGTTCGGGCAGAAGGTTCAGCGCTTGTCGGCGGCCACGACGAGAGCCCAGTAGACCTTGTATTTGGAATTGGGCGTATAGGCCGTTGCGATCCCGATCCGGGACGCTTGCGGATCCGTCAGCACCCGGTCGTGCTGAGGGCTTTCACGCCACCCCGAAAAGGCCTCCGCAAGGGTATGATACCCGGCCGAGAGGTTCGCCGCCGGGGCCTTGTGCCCCCCAGCGACGAGCCGGGCCTTGAACGCGTCGGCGGAACTGGGCTTGTCGGCTTTCGCCATGGCCTCGGCCTCGGCCTCGGCGGCCGCCTGCAGGTCGGGGTCGATCGTCAGGGGGCCCAGACCTTTATTGCGGCGATAGGCACTGATCATGTCCCGCGCCATTCCCACATCGACAGCGGCGTCAGGCTTGGCCATCGAGGCATAGAAACTCGGCGTCTGCTGGCGGGCAACAGGGGGTGCGCTCTGGCAAGCCGCCAGCGCGACCGCCACGAGGCCCAGGAGGGTCAAATGTTTCATGACCCTACTTATCCTTGAGAAGGGTTAAGCCTTCCTCTTCATCCTGGAGGGCCTTCGGCTTTGCTTCCGGCTCCTCTTCCTTTGCCGGTGGAGGCGCCGGCGCGGCCGGTGCGCCGATCCCCGCTTCCCGCAATTTGCGGTAGATGTCGAAGTAAAGATCACTCGACACACGCCCTGCCGAATCGATGTCGTCGACAAAGCAGATCAAATCGAAGTCGATTGTGTTCTCCGTCACCTTCTTGAACAAGACCCGTGGCGCGGGCTCGCTCATGATCTCGCGGTGAGCGAGAGCCCCATGGCGCATGATCTCGGCCACCTTGTCCGGGTCTGACGCACGCGGCACCGGGAGCGACACCAGAACACGGCCGATACGATCATTGCGCACCCGGTTTCGCACGATGCCGGAAATGAGGTTCGAGTTGGGCACGATCAGGGTGGAGCGGTCGTAGGTCTGAATTTCGGTCGAGCGCACGTTGATCCGGCGCACATAGCCCTCGCCATCCCCGACAACGACCAGATCGCCGACCCGGATGGGGCGTTCCCAGAGCAGGATTAGCCCGGAAATGAAGTTGTTGACGATGGACTGAAGACCGAAACCGATACCGACGGAGAGCGCACCGGCCACGATCGTGACCCGCTCGAGGCTCAGGCCGAGATAGGTGAAAGCAACGACACCCGCCGAGATGATACCCACATAGCCGGCGGCGGTCCTGATCGAGTTTCGCAGCCCCGCGTCCAGTTCCGTCGCCGGCAGGAACGTATTGTCCAACCAACGCTGAATGACCCGCGTGATCGTGAATCCGAAGGTGAACAGCAAGGCGGCGATCAGGATCGACGACAAGGAGATCGTCACATCTCCGACGCTGAAGCCGAAGAAGACCGCCCGGAGAGATCCCATTACGTCGGTGGACTCGATGCCCCAGGGCGCAAGCGCCAGCAGCACCGCCACGATGATCAGAGCCAGCCGAGCGGCACCGCTTGCAAGGACGCCGATCTGCTCAAGGGAGCGGCGGCGCAGGCCGGTATTGGCCTGGAGCATTGTCGAAACGCGGCTCTGGGTTCGGAAGGTGTTGCTGATGAACTCGTCCGCCAGGGCGATCAACAGGATCAGCAAAGCCACCAGAATGGAAATCCACATGGCTTGATCGACCATGAAGGACGCAAGGGCCACATAGCCCCCGAGCACGCTTCCGATCACGATGCCGACAATGATCCAGCCAACGGTACGAAGCGGCCCTCCGACGGAGATCTCCGGGGCGACATAGGGGCCAAGGCAGGCCTCGTCCTGGTTTGCTCTGGCCGCGAACCGGCGCAGCAACTCGGCGAAAATGAGCGCGGAAGCCAGCGCGAATAACGCCCTGGTAATGACCGTGATCGGCAAGGCGGCGGCAATGGCCTGGTTGAAGGCATCGAGGACCTTGCCAATGACCATCACGGTTGCAAGGGTGACACCAAAGCTCATGATCCGTCCGGCCGACAATTCGCTGACGGAAACCAAGCGCCAGGGTCCATGGTCCGGCGCAACGATCGCGTCGATCAGCGCCCGCACGAAGGCGATGAAGGCCAAGCCCCGCAGGATCGCGGCCACGACCTGCTCCAGCCGGGGCGGAAACAGATCAGCCGCGTCGAACGCGATCCAGAAGATCCAGCTGCCCGCAATAGCCGGAATGGTGCCCAGCAGCAGAACCGCGATAGCTGCAAGAAGGCGGCTCCGTCGCGCAGGATCGAGGATGGCGGGGTCACGGCGAACAAGCCTCGGCGCAATGGAGCGCCGGCCGACATAAAGCGCAATGGCAACGCCTAAGGATATGCCGATCAGCAGCAGGACACCGAGCGTCGCGCTACGCTGGATCTGCCCGATCGTGTCCCCGATGGTGATCTTCTGGGCCCTGAGCTCCCGTGGAATCGCCTGGATAACGTCCAGCCACAGGCTGAGGCTGAGGATGCTGTCGCTCTTCTCGAACAGAGCCCGCGTAAACCCGGCTCGCCTCAGATCGCTGATTTGCGTGTCGAGCTGCTCGGCCTGAACCAGGATGGCGCGACCGAGCCGCTGGGTCTCGTCCAGCTCGGCAACGGCGGCCTCCCGCTCGCTTCGGTCCCGAGCCGCATCAGCACTCTCTTCGGGCTCCCCCTCCTTGGGCTTGGGTCCGAGCTGGGCGAGGCGAGCCTTGCTGGCATCAAGCTTAGGCGCCTGCTCGGCAATGAGCGTCCGAATGCTCTCGATGATCGGATCGATTTGCTGGCGCAGGTTTTGAAGCTCTGTATCCGACTGAGCTCGCCCCTGAATCGCCAGCTCCTTCTGGTCGAGATCCGCCTTGAACGCATCGAGCTTGGCCCTGGCGGCCTTGGTGTCGGCAGAAAGGGCTGGAGCCGGAGAAGGGGCGACCGCTGGGGCTGGGGCTGGAGCCTGGACGGCCGTCGGCGCCGTTGGCTTCTGGGGTTGGGCCAAGGCGGCCGTCGTCATGCCAAAAGCCAGCATGGCGGCCAGAAGCAGCCGCCCTCTTGCGATTATTCTCATTCGGTTTCGCCCCGTCGCAATTCGTTGAAGGCTCGTTATGCGAATCATTAAGGCGAAAAGTCGCCGCCCGGGAAGCGGTTTGCAAGGGACGCCCGGAGCGGCGTCCGCCGCTCCGGGTCAGGCGGGAGGAAATGACGTTTATTTCTTCTGGGTTGTGCCCGTCGCCGAAGGATCGGTCGGGACCGGGTAGGCCGGATTGGCCGGCGACGTCCGGTCAGTGGGATTCGATGCCGTTCCGGAAGGAGATCCCGTTACGGCAGCTCGGGAAGCGTCCTGATTGGGATTATCCGGGGATGTGGCGCCGACCCAAATCATGTAGCCACCGATGGCGATACCGCACAAAAGCAGGGCGCCGATCAGCACGCCGAGCACCGGACGGCCCGAAGGACCTTGCCGGGCACGATCGTCAGGAACAATTTTAGCCATTGTGAGCCTCGTTGCTATAAAATGAAGGCATTCGCCGGGCTCCAAGGCTCGGCTGTGGGAGGGCAACGCCACATCACACAGCCGGTTCCTCAATGGATACCTTCCGGGCCAACGAGGGATCGCCCCTCTAATAGCGGGGATCTAACCCTTGGGTTCGACCGTTGATGGAGACGGACCAGAAGCATAGCGTCGGACGAGGAGCTGCGAACCGAAGATGACAGACCAGGCGAGCTTTGAGGCCAGGAATATAATGGCTAGTGTCGAAGTGATCGTGCCGTGCCGTCTTAGTCATGTTTTCGCCGTTTTGAGTGCCCTTGGGTAAGCGCTGATTCAAGGAGTTGTCATGCAGGACAATCGCATCAGCTTGGATGGGAGCTGGGAATTTTTGCACGTAGCGGACGACCGCATGTCTGGTCCGGCGGAGGTGCGCGAGATTACCGTTCCCAGCCCCTGGCAGGCCCAGTTCCACGACCTCCGGATGCGCGCCGGGATCGGGATCTACCGGAAGACGATCGTCATTCCGGAGGAATGGCTGCACGACAGCATCTGGCTCCGATTCGGAGCGGTATTCCACAACTCCCGTGTTTTCGTGAACGGTGAGCAGGTCGGGACGAATGAAGGCGGCTTCCTGCCGTTCTCCTTTGACGTCACCTCGCATCTCAAGCCGGGTCCCAACGAGATCAAGGTGCGGGTGGATTCCCCCACCGATAACCCCGCCGAATTTCCGGATTCTCCGTTTGCCGAGATTCCCTTTGGCAAGCAGAGTTGGTACGGCCCGCTTTCAGGTATCTGGCAATCCGTCCTGCTCGAGCGCCGCATCTCCGATCACATGACCCGCATCCGTCTCGTGCCGAAGCGCGAGACCGGCCAGGTGACCTCCGGAGTCTTCTTCGCCCGTCCTCTTGCGGATACGGCCGAAATTCTGATTGAAGTGCGCGACCCGTCAGGGGCGGTCGTCTTCAACGAAACACATGGAACCCAGATCGGCGTGACGAGCATGCCGTTCGTCTTCACGATCGAAGACGTTCAATCATGGTCGCCGGACGAGCCTAATCTCTACAGCATCCGCCTCGCGCTCATCCGTGACGGGATCGTCAAAGACGAAATCAGTGATCATTTCGGCTTTCGGACGATCGAGACCCGCAACGGAAAGTTCTACCTTAACGGGGAGCCCCTCTACCTTCGCGCCGCCCTCGACCAGGATTACTACCCGGACACGATTTGCACCGTCCCGTCCGTAGAATTCCTCGAAGACCAGTTCCGCAAGGCCAAGGAGCTCGGCCTCAATTGCCTTCGTTGCCACATCAAGGCGGCCGATCCGCGCTACTACGAGGTCGCCGATCGGATGGGCCTCCTGATCTGGACCGAACTTCCTAACGGCGGCATGTCGACGGATCGCTCGAGAGGACGCAAGGAGAAGCTGCTCAAAGGCATCGTCGACCGCGACAGCAATCATCCCTCGATCATCATCTGGACGATCATCAACGAGAACTGGGGCGTAGACCTCGTCAACGACTCGGACCACCGGGACTGGCTCAAGCGCACCTTTGCATGGCTGAAGGCCTATGATCCGACCCGCCTCGTGGTCGACAATTCTCCCCTGGCGCCGAGCTTCCACGTGGAATCGGACATCGCGGACTACCATTTCTATGCCGCCGTGCCCGATCACCGGGACGAGTGGGACAAGTTCGTGGACGAGCTCGCCGGAAGAGCGTCCTGGCTGTATTCCCCCCATGGGGATGCGGTCATTACGGGGCGTGAGCCTCTCATGTGCTCCGAGTTCGGCAATTGGGGGCTGCCCTACCCGAAGGACCTCAGAAATGCAAAGGGCGAGGAGCCCTGGTGGTTTGAAACCGGCCACGACTGGGGCGAAGGCGTCATGTACGCGCACGGCGTCGAAAACCGCTTCTCGGACTGGAGTCTGGACCGGGTCTTCGGCGACCTCCGTCGCTTTGTCATTGCCGCACAATGGCAGCAGTTTCGCGCGATGAAGTATGAAATCGAGGCCATGCGGCGCAAGCCCAGCCTGGCCGGCTACGTGATTACCGAACTGCACGATTGCCATTGGGAGTCGAACGGACTTCTCGATATGCGCCGGAATCCGCGCGTCTATCATGAGCTGTTTCGGATCATCAACGCAGATACGGTGATCGTACCGAAATGGGAGCGTGTCTCGTACTGGGCTGGAGAAACGGCGCACTTACGCCTTGCTATCGCCCACGGCGCCGGCCCGATCCTGGAGGATTGTCAGCTCGAGATCCGGCTCGGCGATCATATTCAGCGCCTGCCGATCCCACGTCTCGAAGCGCCGGCCGTCCTGGATCTCGGGTCGCTGGATATTCCAGTGCCCGACATGTCCGAACCGGATTTGCGGCGGATCGCTCTCGAGCTTCGCACATCGGATGGGCGACTTGTCGCGCAAAATCACGTGGATCTCGCGATCCATGCCAAGCGCGGAAGGCCCACTCAGGCACGACAGTTACTCTGGTCCCCGCATGAGGATCTCCGCGAGCGCTTCAAGCTGATGGGTTATACGGCCGCGCGGAGCCTTGAGGAGGCAGCGATCGTCGTGTCCCGCACCCACGACAAGGCGATCGCCGACCATGTACGCCAGGGCGCGAGCCTTCTGCTCCTGCCGGAAGGCGAAATGAGCCTGTATCCATTCTTCCCCCATTGGCAGAATGTCCAGGTCAAGTCCCGCGATGGCACATTGTGGCGAGGGGATTGGGCTTCATCCTTCGCATGGCTGCGGCGCGCGGGTCACTTCTCCGGCTTCCCCAGCGGACCTCTCCTGGATGAAACCATGGACAGGGTTATTCCGGACCACGTGATCTCAGGCTGCAATCTGCTGGACTTCCAGGCGCGGGTTTTTGCAGGGCTGGTCGTAGGCTGGATTCACAAGCCCGTCGCCCTCGGCGTCGAGAGATCCTATGGGCGCGGGCGGATCGTGTCTTCAACATTCCGCCTCTTCCGAGACGAACCTTTGGCGGATCCGACCGCAACCATGCTTCTGGACAGCCTGGTAGAGCTTTCAATCGAGTCACGTGCGGCACGGTTGGAAGAAGCGGTTCGCGCCGCCGAAGCAGCGGCATAAATCTATACCGGCACGGATCCTGGCAATTCGAGCCGCCCGCCTTCGAAGCGGGCGGCTCGAATCTTATTCGGCCGCGACGGTCCGGAGCTCGTTCGAGCTCCAATCGATTTCGCTGTCATTGAAAAAACGATCGAAAGCACTGTCGAACGTCGGAAGCAACACGCCTCGCTCGCTCGTCAGGACCGTTTGTGAGGCCTGCGCCTCCCCTGCTTTCACCACAAGGCTCGTATCGTATCCCCCGCGCCGGGCGGCCTCCACGGCAAGGTCATACCACGACACTGCACCCGAATTCGCCAAGTGCCACAGACCCCGCTCACCGTCGATCACGAGATTGAGGACTTCATGCACGAGATCAGGGACATAAGTCGGCGAAACCTGATCGGTACTTGCTTCGACGATCTCGCCTTTGGAGAGGGTGTTCAACACCCACCATACGAAATTATAGCGGTCCCACGGGCCGAAGAATGCGCTGGTCCGGATGACGAGCGCATTCTCGTGAGCGGCCAAGACACGCCCCTCCGCTTCAGCTTTGCTCGCACCGTAGACGCTGGCCGGGTTCACGGGATCGCTTTCGCCGTAGGGTCGGTTGAGCGTTCCATCAAAGACAAGATCCGATGAGAACGTTATCAGAGGCACGCTTTGCGCTGAACAAACCCGCGCGAGGTTCTCGGCGCCGAGCGTATTTTCACGGAAGCACCTCTCCGGCTCCTCCTCGGCTTGTGCCACGCGCACGTATCCGGCCGTGTTGATGACAGCCCATGGTTGGTAGCAATTTATGGCACTTTGCACGCTCTCCAGGTCTGCGATATCCATCTCCTGGCGAGAAACCAGCACATGGTCGAGCCCCCGAATATCGCAGATCCGCGAGAACGCACGCCCTAAGGTGCCATTTGCTCCCGTAATCAGGATCTGACGCGGGTCGCTGACCAGCCGGCAGGCGTTCGACCGCCGGGACGGGCGACGATAATAGCGGATGTCGCGTTTCCACCAACCCGCGCGATCAAGAACCGGGTGATCGAAGTGGCCTTCCTTGGCAAGTCCCTCCGCGGCTCGAGCGAGGGCCGTCGGCCTCGGCTCGTCGCCACCGCTCCGTACGTCGAATGGGCCGGGCTCATAGGACCCATTTCGCTGCGTCAGAAGGCTGTTCCAATCCACTGTTCCGAACAACGACCACACTGTCACCGCCCGAATATCCGCGCCCTCGTCCTGGAGCGTCCTGGCTGCCTGCCAGACCTCCAGCAACCAGCGCAGCTGCTCATCTCGCGTGCATCCGTGATGAGCTTCGGTCACGGCAATCGGGCGTCTGTATCGCTCCCACGTTTCACGCAGGCGCGCCAACGGCCCGAGCTCTTCAGCGGGGAGCGGCATGCGGACGGCTTCGGCATCGGCATACTGATGCCGGCCGTTGCCGCCTGAGTGATGCTCGGGGTAGCGCGACGCGCGCTCGTCAAGATAGCGCTCGCTCGTTAGATAATGATTGATGCCGATGATGTCGGGCGCCGCATCGGCGTCCAGGAAAAATGAAAGTTCCTCTTCGCGGATCCCGTTCTTGAGAAAGATGGACCACCAGGGGTGATGGCGATCAACCATTCCGCAGAGAAGATCGAACGTTAGCCACCGACGCTGGTTCTCATGCTCTGCTTGGTATGCAAGAGCCGGTGTCGAAAAGGTCTTGCCGAGATCATCCGTTTGAACGAGTTGGGCGTCAGCTCGCACCTTGCGGATTTCCCGCATGGAGAGCACTGTCGCCTTGCACTCGTTCACCAGCATCCTCAAGAAGGAGGGGTAGCTGGTTTGATGAGGGTACCAATGTCCGTACAGACCCGAAAACCGAGCTGTCGTCAGCGGTTCGTTCACGGGGGTGTAAAGATCGAGGTGCGGATAGCGTCGTGCCACTTTCGCCGCATGATCCGCCAAAAGCTCAGGCCAGGCGGAATCGAGCATGTCGGTGTAACGGGGGCCGCTACCGTGATGGCAAAGGCCCGCGATGGCACGCATGTCGAGATCTTGAAGTCTGCGCAGACGTTCGTCGTGCCAGGAAAATTCCGCCTGGTCCGGAGCATCAGGAGAAACCGTCTCCCAAAGCACAGGGTAGCGCACCGTACGGATGCCAAGGCCGGCGATGCGATCAATATCGCTGATGCGCTCGCCGTGCCCTGTCTCCAAGCTTTGGTTGCGGAAGTCATCGCCAATTCTAGCGACGGTGCATTCCACTCCGCCCCAAAGCTCCAAAGGTCGTTTCATTCATCGTCTCCGAGCGATGCCATAGATCATTGATCAATCTTTTCGACACGGATTTGTTCGATGAGAGTGAAACTATGAAGCAAGTGCCGCAGATGATGGGATGACCTGCATAGGAGATGCCTCATCTTCAAGCGGAAGCGCTTCGTTGATCCGTCTGAACGTCGCCAAAGCCTGGCCGACGATCTGATCCATATTATAATAGCGATAGGTTGCCAGACGCCCCACGAACCAGACGTCGGGCGTTGCCAGCGCGAGACGTTCGTACTTCTTGAAAAGCTCTTGGTTCTCGGGCTTGGGGATCGGATAGTAGGGATCGCCCTCGGCTGATGGATATTCATACGTCAAAGCCGTTCGGGCATGCTCCTGCCCGGTCAGGTGCTTGTATTCCGTGATCCGCGTATAGTCCTGTGTTTGCGGATAATTGACCACGGCAACAGGCTGATACCAACCCTGCTCCAGAGTGACGTGCTTGAACTGCAGCGACCGGTACGGCAATTTGCCGAACCTGAAATCGAAATACTCGTCGATCGGGCCTGTATAGATCACTCTCTTATGGGGAACGATGTTCTTGACGTCCTCATAGTCCGTCTGTGTCATCACATGGATGTTCGGATTGTCGAGCATCTTCTCGAACATCCGTGTGTATCCATACTTTGGCATGAACTGGAATTCGTCGCCGAAGTAGCGATCATCCCGGTTTGTTCGCGTTGGAACCCGCGAGGTGACGGATTTATCCAGTTCGGACGGATCAAGCCCCCATTGTTTGCGCGTATATCCACGGAAGAATTTTTCGTAGAGCTCCCGCCCCACGACGGAGACAACGACATCTTCCGATGTTTTGATCTCCGGAACTTTTTCCGCCCTCTGCTCGAACCAGCCCTGCAACTCTTCGGATGTGAGGTTCAACCCATAGAGTTTGTTCACCGTGTCGAGGTTGATCGGGATCGGAACCAACATCCCGTCAACTTCAGCCAGCACCCGGTGCTCGTAGAATCGCCACTCCGTGAACCGTGACAGATAGTCGAAGATCTGTTTCGAGTTCGTGTGAAAGATGTGCGGGCCGTACTGATGAATCAGGAGCCCATCGTCATTGTAGCGATCATAGGCGTTGCCACCGATATGATTCCGCCGATCGATGAGAAGAACACGCTCGTTGCGTTCGTTCGCAAGTCGCTCCGCCAGAACGCTGCCTGCGAATCCCGCACCGACAATTAGCCAATCGTACATTCAATTCACTCCGCAGGTGTCGTTGCGTATGTCGGAAGGCTCGTGTCAACACGGTTGTCATCCGCGCCATCGAGGACGTCCAGCATCAGCTTGTGCATGGAGGACCATGTCTTGTCCCAGGATCCTGTCGCAAGGTGCCGGTCAACCTTGTTGAGCCAAGCCTCGTTCGGACGTCCGAAGATCAGCTCCGCTTTCTCGACGACCTCAGACGCGTCTCTGGCGATTTCAACCAGCCCCTTCTCTCCGTAGGGGCGCACCACGTCCGTGATGGGGGTTGAGATCACCGGAACACCAGCGGCAAGGAATTCCGGAGTCTTGGTCGGGCTGATGAACTTGGTCGATTCATTGAGAGCAAACGGCATAAAGCCGATGTCCCACCCTGAAAGGTATTGCGGAAGTTCAGCGTAGGACCGGCCGCCAAGCCAATGAATGTTCGAACGCTGGGGCAGCGAGGCGGGATCGATCTTCACCACGGGACCGATCATGACAAGCTGCCAATCTGGTCGCAGGTCTGCAACCGCGGCGACAAGGTCGATATCCATCCGCTCGTCAATGACGCCAAAGAAGCCGAGGCGCGGATGGGGAATCCCAGCCTGGTCGGAGGGATCCTGCTTCGTGTTTCGCGCCTTGGAAAAGTGCTTGAAATCGATGGATGAAGGAAATGCGTGAACGCTGTGATGGCGGCCGCGCTTCGCCTCGTAGAGGCTCATGCCTCCTGTAAACACGAGATCGCAGCGTGCAAATAGATCTTCCTCAAGGGAAAGAAGCTCCTGCGATGCGCCACGGAAGAGAGAAAGCTCGTCCATGTTGTCGTAAATGCACAGGTCGCACTCAAGATCGCTCGTAAAGGCGAGCGCCATAGGGGTGTAGTACCAGAAAACACGCGGCGTCCTTGCCTCACGCCCGATCAGCTCCTCGATAAGATCATGCTGCTCGGCGATAGCATCCTGGTGGCTTAAACCCTCGGGCAGAATCGGCACCGCAATCGTAACGCCTTGCGGACGCTCGCTTACATCCATATGGGGCTTCGCCCCCGCCTTGATTTGGGGTTCTTCAATGATCAGCACATTAAAGTGCTTGGCCGCTCGGCTAAGCAAGTGTTGTGGCCGCTGCCAGACAAAATCCCATCGCAAATGGGAAAAGCAGACGAGGAGGGGCATTCGACCAGCAGATTTGAATGATGAATAATGGGCATGCGACTGCGTTGTCGAACGCTCAAGCATGGCGCGATCCTCAAATGAGACAAGTTGTTACGAACGGACAGAACGCTCAGTCCGGGGGATTATGAGATCATCGTGTTTGATGGACTGGACCGCCAAGGTGGGTCGCAGTCGCAATCCCTTAATCAATGCCAAGGATGCAATTTGGTTCCATAACGGCCACTAAAAATGAACGTCCGTTCAGGAACGAAACGGTCACTTCTTTTCGAGCATCAGGGTTCCTTGCTTCTGAATGAACCCTTTGGCTTTCTCGGCAATCATCGACATGAGCCAAGGCAACTGGACTTCCACTCGCACATGATCGTCCAGCACATCCAAATGCCCTGCGATCGTCTGTCCCATAGCCCCGACTCTGAACGCCATCGTGTCTCCCGTCCACGTTTCTTCAATGGACGCGATCTTGTCGCCAAACTGGGATTTCAGGCTGGAGAGGCCTCCGTGAAGCCGCCGGGTCGCTTCAACTTTTCCGAGGTTATGGGGGATCGATACCACAAGAGGCTTTGCCATGAGAACACTCTGCTTTCCGTCTTAAAATAAGCGAAGCGGGGCCGTGAATGTTCCGCACTCAAAGCATCTCGACTTTCAGGGCTCGAACGATGATTGTCTCTTGGCTGAAACGCCGCTCCAAATCGGCCCGGTATTCTTCCCACCAGGCATGATCCAGCTCTCGCACCATAACTTCGAACACGACGATATCGTCGTGGGCCGTATGTCCGCCTTCCTTCCACATGCCCTCGGCCGGCGCGCGGGTGAAACTGGTGATCCCGCCGAAATGCTCCGATAGTTCGGAGCGAACACGGCCATAGTCCGATCCGGCGAATCTGCGGCCGGCATTGTCCGTCAATGGTAGAAGAATTTGCACCAAATGCATGACCCTGCCCTATCAAGGCGCCATCCTATGGGGAATGGGCACCGAAGCTCAGATTAGGGCGCGTCTGCGAAAAGGCGAGTTTCTCAAGCCATCTGGCTATGGAATAGCTCTACATCCGAGCTGGGAAGGTCGTTGTCGACGGTATAGCGGCTTGAGCGACGGGAAACACGCCAGGGATGGGCCGTGGAGAGATGGATCGCCTCCGAGGGACGTAACCTGCGGACCGTTCCGTCTCCTTGGACTTCGTCCAGCACGACGAAACCAAAGATCGTGAGACGCGTTGCAAGTGTCTTGGTTTTGCAATCTTCTGCAGCGATTGGAAGAGAGCCTGCCGCATAGATGGCATCCATCAAGCTCTTCTGATCATATTGGGGGGAAGCCATCGAGCGCGCCCCTGGAAAGCGAACGACGTTCGATGACTGAAGAGATAGGGATTCCATCTACGCAACCCTTGGTCCGAATCAGCCCAAGGATCGCGGGAAGGGATTAAGAAGCGCCTAATTCTCACCGATCCGATGCAACGACACGTAGGCAGTTCCGCTCGACGTCAAACCGAGTTCTTGAGCAGGACCTTTTGCAAGATCGATGATGCGACGCCGCGAAAAAGGACCTCGGTCGTTCACTGTTACGACGACTGAGCGGCCGTTTTTCTCGTTGACGACCCGAACCTTCGTACCGAACGGAAGAGACCGATGAGCGGCCGTCATGGCAAAGGAATTGAATCTTTCGCCGCTCGCGGTGCGGCGACCATGGAAACCAGGCCCATACCAAGAAGCCGTCCCTGACTGGAACGCCTTGTCAGCAACCTGAGAGATCGATCCAGTTGTCGCTGGACCGCCGGCAGTCGTGTTGCACGCAGCAACGAAAAGAAGTGGCGCTATGAGCGGCACTCGGGCGAGGATGTTCTTCAAGGATTTGTCTCCCCTTCCTTTTATGCTTGCTGCGAAGCTGACGGATAAAGAGGCAATAATAAGGCGAGACCATTTTTCCCTTACTGCACCTTACTTTTTTCCAACGGGCTAGTTCTAATGAATAGCTTAAAACTCTGTTAAACTGTAATTTAATAACTTGGATAATGTTTCTTTTATCTGGGCGCGTGGCCATTGCCATAACCAACGGCGGCCCACTGGTCATTGCTCATGGCAGAACTAGTTCTTTGGCAGGAGCATAAGCACCTCCCCAGGGAAAAGGACCAAATCCCATGCCTCAGCCCCCAACGCCGGAGCATGTTGCCATTATTGGGGCAGGACCGGGCGGGCTGGCTGCAGCCATGCTCCTCGCTCGAGAGGGACTGCGAGTTACAGTTTTTGAGAAAGAGGCAGCCGTCGGAGGGCGGACAAGGACCATTCAGACTCCTGGGGGCTATAAATTCGACATAGGCCCGACCTTCTTTCTTTACCCCCGTGTTCTGAAAGACATCTTCGAATCCTGCGGCGAACGTCTTGAAGATTATGTCGAACTAAGAAAACTCGACCCGCAGTATCACCTGATTTTCGGCGAAGGTGGTGAAATTCGAGCCACACCGGATTTGACACGCCTCGAAGCCGAAGTCGCACGATTATCGCCGGACGATGCGCGAAACGTTCGCAGCTTCCTTGCCGACAATCGGCGTAAACTGGAAGCATTTCGCCCAGTTCTCGAACAATCCTTTTCGAGTGTCCGCGACCTTTTTTCTCCTGCCATGCTGGCTGCCCTTTCACACTTGCGACCACACGCAAGCGTCGATCAGGATCTTCGTCGATACTTTTCAGATCCCCGGGTTCGCTTAGCCTTTTCGTTTCAAACAAAATATCTCGGCATGTCGCCGTTTCAGTGCCCGAGTTTATTTACGATTCTGTCGTTCCTGGAATATGAGCATGGCGTCTATCATCCCATCGGCGGCTGCGGTGCTGTCTCAGAGGCCATGGCGGCCGTCGCAAGAAAGCTCGGTGTCGACATACGTCTCAACACGGCTGTCGAGCGCGTGCTCTATGATAACGGAAGAGCCATTGGCATTGAGACAAACGGTGAGAGAATTGCGGCACGAGCTGTTATTGTAAATGGTGACTTTGGTCAGGCCATGCGCCGCCTGATACCTGAAAAGATGCGGAAATCGTGGCCGGACAAGAAGCTTGATCGGGCCAAGCTCTCATGTTCGACTTTCATGCTCTATCTCGGAGTTGAAGGATCGATCGACAACCTTGCTCATCATACGATCTTTCTTGCTCGCGATTATGAACGCAATATCCAAGAGATCACAGAGGGTATCCTTTCTGACGAGCCGTCTGTTTATATCCAAAACGCCGGCGTCACGGACCCTTCGCTGACGCCGGAGAATGGCACCAGCCTCTATGTTCTTGCGCCGGTTCCGAATTTGCGAAGCGGCATCGACTGGACGCAGGAAGCTCCGCGCTTTCGCAAAGTTATTCTCGATCGGCTCCGACAGCTTGGATTGAGCGATATCGAGAACCGCATTCAATTCGAACGAATGATTACCCCTCAATCCTGGGAAGAGGACTTTTCGGTTTATGAAGGCGCCACCTTCAATCTCGCGCATAATTTGGCCCAGATGCTCTACTTCCGCCCTCATAACCGCTTTGGCCGTAATGTTTATCTTGTCGGCGGCGGCACGCATCCAGGCAGCGGCCTTCCTGTTATCTTCGAAGGTGCACGCATTACGACCCGCTTGCTCTTAAAGGATCTGGGGTTTCGAAAATCAAAGAGCGTAGACTCACGTCGGAAAACGCCATCAGCAGGCGAAGCATTGGCTTAGGAGAAATACTATGCTGAGGACCGGCTACCTTGGGCTATGCCTCCTTACTGCTCTCCCGTCGAACGCTGCCACCCTGGTCATCCGGGCAGAAGGGATCCAGCCTGGAAACGGAACCGTCTATGCAGGTGTCTGCGACAAGAGCTTTGATGAAACCTCATGCCCTTATAAGGACCGCGAGCCTGCTCGGGCAGGCGTTGTGGAAATGCGCATCCGCAACGTCAAACCCGGTGTCTACGCAGTCGCCGTCTTCCAAGATCTCAATGGCAACGGAAGTCTTGACCGCAATCTGATCGGCCTCCCTCGAGAACCCTACGGCTTCTCCAACGATACCGGCAGGCGTGGTCCCCCGTCGTTCCAGGAGGCTCTCGTCACTATTCAGGAGCCTTCAACAACTGTTACGATCCCGGTCCGGTAGGCAGCCATGTTGTGGCGCGCTTATGCATTCCTTTCTCATGGGAGAGATCGAATTGGAATGCAAAGGCGTAGATCGTCTCGGAGGCCGCCCCTCGTCAAGAATGAGAAAGACATTCTACGAATTCTTGAGAAAGCCGACGAGGCAATTTGGCTCGCGAGTGCACTGTCGCTCTGCGCTGAATGCGGTTTACTCCTAAGCTTGTCGGAGCCGATCAAGATTGACGTCTTGGCCCGCAAGCACTCGCTTCCCCAGCCGCTTGTGAGAAATTTCATCGATCTGCTGATCGGCCTTGGGCTGGTTTATGAAGATGATGAGCAAGTCGTCTCGGGAACGGCTCTTCTTCCGTTTACCGCATCTGAAAATTTCAGAGCGTTCCGAGCGTCACTACGCGCCCCGCTTCTGCAGTCCGCAACCTTCCATCGTCGCGTCCGAGAAGGATCCTTCACTCTGGAGGGTTGGACCCATACGGATGATACCATCATTGAAGCGCAAGCTGACCTCACTCAGATGTGGGCGCGACACTCACTTTCTAAGCTTCGCTATTTGCCCGGTCTTATCTCACGTCTGGAAAGCCCTGGCGCAGCTTTGCTGGATGTCGGGGCTGGTGCGGCGGGCCTTTCTATAATCTTGTGCGAAAACTTTCCTCAATTATCGGCGGTCGCTTTGGAGCCCGCTCCTCACCCAGCGAAGCTCGGAGCGGCGCGTGTTGAAGCCGCAAAGCTCGAGCATCGGGTCCGTTTCCGGCAGCAATACGTTGAGAACATTGAGGATATTGCTGCCTTTGATCTGGTTTTTGTCCCGCAGATATTTCTGCCGGATAGCATCATTGAGGAAGCGATTGCCCGTCTCTATCGTGCCATGCGTCCTGGAGCCTGGATGCTCATGGCCGTCCTAGGCAGAGAAGGGCACGATGTTTCATCTGTTATCGTACGCCTCAAGAACCTTGTTTGGGGCGGGAATACGCGCACCGTCGAGAAACTGAGACCACGGCTCGCGGCTGTTGGCTTCAATCCAGTAATCCGAGCCCCAGGCAGCCAGGCCGTACAGATGATCTGCGCACGGCGACCGCCATTCTGACCCGAATGTCTTGAACTAGGTTTCATGCTTCCTAGAACCAACATATCGGGAATGACGCTAAAGCGGTGCTTCAGAGCTCGCTGGATCATGGGAGACCTCTTGTGGCACACTCGGTTGGGGTCATCGGTGGAGGCCTGGGAGGTCTGGCCGCGGCATGCGTAAGCGCCGCTCGCGGCCATCGTGTCACCCTCTATGACAAAAACGAATGGCTTGGAGGCAAGGCGGCCATCCTCCAGCAAGACGGCTTTCGGTTTGACATGGGGCCAACCATTCTGACCGTTCCACGTGTGCTTGAACGCATTTTCGGGGAGGCAGGCAGGAAGCTCTCCGCTTACTTGGAACTTGTCCGATTGGACCCTCAGTGGCGGTGCTTTTTCGATGATGGATCGCGAATAGACCTCGTGGAGGATATCGGTACCATGGCGGACACCATGGATAGGTTCGCTCCAGGCAAAGGAGCGGGGAGCGGATACCGCAAATTTCAGAACATCGCCGAGAACTTGCATAAGATCTCAGACCGCTTCTTTTTCTGGAAGCCGGTCGAAGATCTCTTCGACACAATCGACCTCCGCGCCAACATGAATCCTGCGACGTTGCGCGACGTCCTCTCTCTGCGCATGGGGTCCACGGTTGCCGGCACAATCCGCTCCAAGGTCAAAGATGAGCGCCTTGCGCAGATGCTGGATCACTTTACTCAATATGTGGGTTCATCTCCCTATGGCTCTCCGGCCGTGCTCTGTGCCATCGCTCATATGCAAGCGGCGGAAGGGGTATGGTATCCGATAGGCGGCACCCGCGCGGTCGCCGACGCCTTGATCAAGCTCGCCGAAGAACTCGGCGTTGTGATCCGCCCCAGTACGGACGTACGTGAGCTCCTCATAGAGGCTGGAGCAGTGAAGGGAATAGTGACCGCAAATGGGAAGGCGACCTCATTTGATAGCGTCATTTCCAACATGGATTCCATCAGGACCTACCGGGAGCTGATCGGGGGCAAGGTTGGAGATCACTACACCAAGAAAGACTTCGAGCCGGCGTGCTCGGGAGTCGTGCTCTATCTCGGCCTGCGGAAGCGCTACGACCACCTTCTTCACCATGACTTTGTCTTCTCGCAAGATCCGGAAATAGAATTCGACTATATTTACCGCCAGGGTGAACCTGCTCCGGATCCGACCTGTTACATTGCGGCACCCTCTGTGACCGATCCGAGCGTCGCGCCAGACGGCGGCGAAGCGCTTTATGTGCTCGTTCACACACCCTACCTTCGACCGCATCATGACTGGTCAAAGATGTTTCCCCATTATCGCCAGGTGATCCTCGACAAGCTGAAGCGGACAGCCGGCATGAGAGATCTCGAAGATCGAATCGTCATGGAGCGGCATCTCACACCGCAAGACATTCATGACCGATACAAAGTGCTTAATGGCGCTATTTATGGGCTTGCGAGCCACGGCAAATTCATGGGCGCTTTCAAGCCAGGCAATCGAAGCCGACAGGTACGAGGCCTCTACTTGGCAGGTGGGGCCGCTCATCCAGGCCCAGGAATGCCGATGGTCATGATGTCCGGCTGGATCGCCGCAGACGCAATGGACACAGATCTCAAGAACAGTGCAATGCGGAAGGTCTCTTGAAAAACCACGCTGTCAAAACCGTAGAAGCCAGACCCTGGGGATCAGGCATAGCATCTCCGGTTGAACAACGTTCGCCCATCATCTCAAAATTCATGGCCCGATACATGCGCCGCTATTTTGCTCGGCACATGAACTCCCTGCGCCTTACGAAGTGGGGGGCTCCCGATATTCCCGCAAAGGGACCTATCATCGTCTATTCCAACCATTCATCCTGGTGGGACGCCGTCGTCTATATCATTGGCTCAGACGTACTTTTCCATAAGTACGAATGCTACGCTCCGATCGACGCAGACATGCTAAAGCAATATGGCATCTTTAGACGGATTGGAGCTTTCGCAGTCCAACCCGGCACCTCCCGTGGAACTTCGGACTTCCTTCACGCAAGTCGTGTCGTTTTATCGTCTCCGCAGCGAGCATTATGGCTCACAGCCCAAGGTCGCTTCGCAGACGTCCGTGAGAGGCCCCTCGATCTGAAGGCTGGGCTGACGCGTTTGATCGAGTTCGCGCCCGGCTGCCAAGTCTTGCCCTTGGCGATCGAATATAGCTTTTGGCTCGAGCGTGGCCCGGAAGCTTTTCTTGCTTTCGGCCCTTCCCTTCGTGGCCATGATCTCCTCCAAATGTCGCGCAAGGAGCGACTGAGACACCTCGAGGAGCATTTAGCCGCAACCATGGAGCGTCTGAGCGCCGATGTCGAAAGCCGAGATCCGGGACGCTTCTCGTCGCTCGCTGGAGGAAAAGCCGGAATTGGAGGCGTTTACGACGGCTGGCGCCGCGTGATGGCCGCTCTTCATGGACGTCGGTTCGACGCCTCGCATGAGGGCCGGTCCACATGATTTATCTTGAGGTGATGCTCCTTGCGCTTTCTGCCATTCCGGCTCTCCTCGTCGCGGCGAACTTGACGATCCTGCGTCGCACGGCCCGCTACCGGCCGACCGAAAGCACGCTTGTTTCCATTCTGATTCCCGCACGCAATGAAGAGAAAAACATCGGAGCAGCACTTGATGCCGCTCTTGCCAGTGTTGGGGTGCCGATCGAAATCTTGGTCATGGATGACGGCTCAACAGACAGTACGGCAGAAATTGTCCTAGCCTATTGTGCTAAAGATAGGCGGGTTCGCCTTCTCACGGCACCACCACTCGAAGAAGGCTGGACGGGGAAGATCCACTCCTGCCATCATCTCTCTCTCGCCGCTCGCGGAACCCACCTCCTGTTTGTGGATGCCGATGTACGGATCTCGCCGCGTGCCGCGGCCGACCTCGTCGGCCATTCTGAAGCCACAGGCGCTGCACTGGTCAGTGCCGTTCCGCGACAAGTCATGGCGTCAATTGGCGAAATTCTGACTGTTCCCACCATCAATCTGGTGCTGCTGGGTTACCTACCCATAGGGTTGATGCGGCTATCTCTTGATCCTGGGCTCGGCGCGGCCTGCGGACAGTTAATATGCGTTGAAAGAAATGCGTATCATGCCGTCGGCGGGCACAAGGCCATTCGCTTCCATCTTCACGATGGCATTCAATTGGCTCGGCTGTTTCGTCGCAAAGGGCGCATGACCGATCTGATTTCAGGTGAGTCACTGGCCTCGTGCCGGATGTACTCAAATCTTAGAGAGGCGTGGGCCGGCTTTAGCAAAAATGCTCATGAGGGAATGGCGACGCCCGTGAGCCTCCCGATCTGGACGATGTTCCTGTGCGGCGGGCATGTACTGCCAATCGCTCTCGTATTCTATACAGAATCTATTCTCGTATTTTTAGCCGTTGTTCTCTCGCTCGGCACCCGTGCAGCCGTGACCGTGGCGACCCGTGAGAACATGTTGTCGATCCCGTTTCATCCTCTCACAATCCTGGTGAGCTTAGGCATCCAATGGAGCGCTCTATTCAAAGTTGGCGCCGTCGGAAAAGTAGGATGGAAAGGCCGACATTATCCGCATCGGGTGATTCATGAGAGGCAGTAGCGACTCCGCGGGAAAGCAACCAAGTGATGAGGGTTTCCCCGTCGCTTCACTCATCCTTGCACGTTCCCATCGAAGCGCCGTGCTGGCCTTTTACAACTTTGCCCGATTTGCCGACGATATCGCGGATTCACCACATTTTTCCTCGCAAGAGAAGCTGGAAAGGCTAACTGACCTTGAAGCGGCGTTAATTGATACGGGAAGCCCGCAGCCCAAGGTTTCCGCACTCCATGCCGTGAATGAGCGTTTCGGAACGGGTGTTGCAGAGGCGTATGCTCTCTTGCAGGCTTTCAAGCAGGATGCCTTTCATTCACGCTACAATGACTGGGATGACCTGATCGATTATTGTCGCCTGTCTGCGAATCCAGTTGGGCGGTTTCTGTTAAGGATCCATAAGGAGAGCCATACAGCAAACGGTCCTGCAGACGCGCTATGCACCACTCTTCAGATCCTGAATCATCTTCAGGATCTTTCTTCTGACAAGAAGAGACTGAATCGTGTTTACATACCCGCGACATGGATCTCAAAGATCGGAGGGGAAGCGATCTTCTTCGATCCATCGCAACTTGCTCCCCGACGCCAGATTATTGATGCCGTATTGGATCGCATCACTGACCTCCTGCATGTTGCGGCAAGCCTCCCGAACCATCTTTCGAACCCGCGCCTAAGAGCTCAGAGTATTGCAACTCTCGACCTGGCGAGATCCCTTCATCGAAAGCTGAGAGTTCATGATCCGCTTATTCAACGGGTTTCGGCAAGCAAACTTCAGGCTGGGTTTGCATTTCTAAAAGGCCTCGCCGGCAGTCTGAACTACACCTTCAATCGTGACGCTTCGCTTGTCGCAGCGACTGTTGCCGGCTCGCATTCCTCCTTCCAGGTGGCCATGCGGAGCCTGGACCAGGAACGGCGCCGCGCGATCTATGCAGTTTACTCGGTCTGTCGACGTATGGACGATATTGCAGATGGAGGCATGCCGGCTCATGAGAAACGTCGTTTTCTGGATGAATGGCGACGCGAGATCGATGCCATTCATAAGTCTCCTAGGTCGCCGGTCGGCAGGGAACTTCAACGAGCAGCAGCGAACTTCAATTTACCGACCTACGAGTTCCACACGTTACTCGACGGCATGGAGACAGACTGCAGCGATCAAGTGAGACTCGAATCCGAAGACGACCTGGAGCGCTACACCAGACAGGTCGCCGGATCCGTTGGAGCGCTGTCGATTTACATTTTCGGCCTGCCGCAAGAAACGCGTTTCGCCATTGAACTTGGCAAGACCCTGCAGCTCGTCAACATACTTCGCGATATCGATGAGGACGCCAAGCTCGATAGAGTGTATGTCCCCCTGTCTCGTCTCTCTCAAGCAGGTCTGGCAGATGCACCCGCTCATGTTTTGATAGCGGACCCACGCTTTTGTAGCCTTTGCGAGGGACTTGCTGCAGAAGCAAGTTGCGGCTTCGCGAGAGCCGATGAGGCGCTTTCCCGAATTGATCGGACAGCCGTTAAGCCCGCTATCCTGATGATGGAAAATTACCGGCGCATCTTAGGGCGCTTACAAGCGCGCGGCTGGAGAACACGCGGGGACAAACTTCGTCTCAAGACCTTTGACCGCCTTTATCTGCTCGGCCGTGCTATGGGAGCAGCTTAATGGCTGGACAAACCCACATCGTCGGCGCAGGCATCGCGGGATTGAGCGCGGCTCTCTCAGCAACATCCTTTGGCAGAAGGGTGGTCCTCTACGAAGCTGCGCCGCAGATAGGCGGGCGTTGCAGAACGATTCAAACCTCGGGCGGATTTCAACACGATAACGGCACACATGCTCTACTGTCGGCCAACCGACGCACACTTGCATTCTTGAAGACAGTTGGAGCAAGGAAACACTGGCTGGAACCGGAGCCGGAGGGAATCACGCTTTATAACTCGACGACTGGCTCGGTAGAGCGGGTAGGCTTGTCTCCATGGTCCTGGCTTTTGGCATCGCAACGCCCCTCTGGCCTATCTGCTTCGGACCTACCGTTGCTTGTACGGCTTGCATTCAGCAGGACGGACCGCCCCGTCAAATCCTTGGTTGGCAACCGCCCGATCTTGAAAAATCTGCTGGAACCACTGACTGTTTCCGTTCTGAACACGCCCGTTGAAGAGGCGTCCTCACAGCGCTTGGGAGAAGTACTGCGGCGCTTATTGTACCCTGGGTCTGTAAAGCTGCTCGTTGCTGAGCGTAGCCTTTCTCAAGATCTTGCGGATCCTGCGTCTCATGAGCTTGAAGCGCGTGGGGCAAAGATTTTTCTTCGCCAGCGGCTTCGACAAATACACACGGCTGATGGACGTGCGGTCGCACTTGCTTTCAACGATCGAACTCTCATCCTTCGGCCGGAGGATCAAGTTATCTTGGCTCTCCCGCCATGGGAGATCCAACGCCTCCTTCCGAAGATTCCGGTTCCCACAGAGTTTGAATCCATCATCAACATCCATTTCCGTTGTGACGGCGCTCCCCGCCCCCGCTTTGTCGGGCTCCTTGGGACAATGGCGCAGTGGGTTCTCGTGCGCTCTGATCATGTGAGCGTCACAATTTCCGCGGCCCGCGCGGTCATCGAGCAAGACCCGGGAACCTTGATAAAGCGAACCTGGAAAGAAATTGTACCTGTTCTGAGGCACCTGGGCCTGAGCGGTCTTTGTCGAGAAGAACCCGCAGCGAAGCTTGTCAAGGAAAGGCGTGCCACAATCCGGCAAAGTGCAGGCCTCATTCCGCAGACGCCTGTCCGGCCTCTTCTCAACCTTGCTCTTGCGGGTGACTGGCTCGGGCGTTTGCCGGCGACCATAGAGAGCGCTGTGACATCTGGAGAGGAGGCCATATCAGCTCTAAGTTCTGCCGATTACAGCAGGCACCTCCCAGGAAAGAACAACTCTGTTCATATGGAGGCAGTGTGACCACGGTCCTTCCCCCTCTTAAGGTCCTACTTGCAGCGCCGCGAGGCTTCTGCGCAGGTGTCGAGCGCGCCATAAAGGCGGTTGAAGATGCGATCGAGCATACGAACAGACCGGTCTATGTGCGGCATCAAATCGTACATAATGAACAAGTCGTCAGGCATTTAGAGGCTAAAGGCGCTGTCTTTGTCGATAGACTATCCGATATTCCCGATGGGGCGATCGCGATTTTCAGCGCCCATGGGGTCTCCCGCGTGGTGGAAGAGGAGGCGGCTGGACGCAAACTCGACGTCTTGGATGCGACGTGTCCTCTTGTGCGCCGCGTTCATTTGGAGGCGCGGCGGCATGTGCAGGCAGGGCGCGAGGTGATCCTCATCGGCCATCGGGACCATGTCGAGGTCGAAGGTATACTTGGTCAGGTTGATGGCACAGTCCATGTCATTTTCGGCCCCGACGAGGTTGAAGCTCTAGAGGTTTCCGATCCCAATGATGTCGCCTACGTCACGCAGACGACGCTTTCAGTCGACGACACCCGGCAAGTCATTGCTGCTCTTCGCGCGCGGTTCCCGGGGATTCAAGGGCCTGACACAAAAACGATTTGCTATGCAACGCATAACCGTCAGCTTGCCGTGAAGGTTATCGCCCAACATGCAGATCGCTTTATCGTTTGCGGCGCTCGCAATTCATCCAACACGAACCGCCTTTGCGAGGTTGCCGCAAAGAGCGGCCTGCCAGCGCTGCTCATGCAATGTCCAAGCGACCTAACCTTGTCCTTTGTCGATGGTGCTGCGGTCATCGGATTGACATCTGGAGCGTCGGCACCGGAAGAGATGATCCGTCAAGCTCTTGAGCAACTGTCCCATTGGAGAAGTGTGACGGTAGAAGAAGTTCGCGTCACGGAGGAAGGAACGCGCTTCGCACCTGTCGATCTCTCGAAGTTCAGCACTCATCTTGAGAGTGCCTCCTGAGGAGCCGGGTGCAGCAATCCGAGCCGATCGCGACGCAACCAGCGCCACAGCATAAGCGACGCCACAACCGCAAGGCCCGTCGCGAGCCCGACCCAGATTCCGACCCCTCGCAAACTTGTTCCAAACGCCAGAATGACACCGAGGGGAAGACCCACTCCCCAGTAGCCTAAAGCTGCGAACATCATCGGAACGCGGGTGTCTTGCAGACCGCGCAACATCCCTGCCCCCACCGCCTGGGCCCCGTCTGCCAATTGAAATATGGCTGCCAGGGTCAGAAACGACACTGCGAATTGGAGAACGATTGCATTGCTGGGATCCCTGATATCAAGGAACGCTGCAATCAATAGCTGGGGAGCAAGCAACATCAAGAGCGCCGTCACTATCATGAATCCGACCCCGAGCACGAAGGCCGTCCATCCGGCACGAGCCACGCCGCCGGCGTCCTGCGCGCCAAGTGCCCGGCCGACGCGGACGGTTACAGCTTGACCGATCCCAAACGGCACCATGAAGCATAACGATGCGATTTGCAGAGCAATCGCGTGGGCCGCGAGTTCATTGGCTCCAATGCGCCCCATGATGAGTGCAGCAGCATTGAAGATCGTCACTTCGAAGGCCACTGTCAGACCGATCGGTGCGCCGATACGCCATAAAGTTCGGTATCGGGCCCAATCCGGTCGCCAGAAGCGGCCGAAGAGGTGATAGCGTCGTAAGCGCTTGTCCCAGCTGACGACCAAGGCAAGGCTCACGAACATGAAGATGCTTGAAATCACCGTACCGATCCCGGCACCGATGAGGCCGAGTGCCGGGAGGCCCAACTTGCCGAGCATGAGGACGTATGCAGCCCCGAAATTGACCGGAACTGCCAGCACACCAATGACGAGTGCCCAGCCGGGCCTTTCGAGGGCGGATAAAAACGAACGCAGAACAAGGGAAAACAGGAAAGGCAGCAGACTCCATTGCAGGGCGCGGATGTATATGCCGGCATCATGCGCAAGGGTTGCCTCCTGGCCCATCAGGAGAAGCATCGTCTCGCCATTCCAAGCCAGAAGCCAGATCGGAACGGCCACTGTGATAGACGCCCAGAATCCCTGCCTCACTGTGCGCCGCACATCTCGAACGGAATGCCGTTTACGGCCCAGCTCCTCAGCGATCAAAGGAGAGGTTGCATTGACCAATCCGATCCCAAAAATCAGGAACGCGAAGTAAAGATTGGTTCCTAAGGCCCCTGCTGCAAGAGCGCCGGATCCCAGCCACCCCATCAGAATGACATCGGATGTCATGAGCGCGTTCTGCGCCAGATTGGTCAAGACGAGGGGCCAACTCAGGGCGAGCATCGCACGGAGTTCTTCGCTCCACGCAGACTTTCCAGGTTTTGATATATCAATGGCATTCATGGCGTGCTTTTAGCCCGACTCGCGGCCGAAAAGCCATATCCTTCTCGCCTGGATCATTGTTGCATTTAGCCGGAACCTCCCGGCGCTGCACTCGTTCACCTGAGCAATTGGTCAGGAGTTCCCAATGGCGCAACCGGCGCTACCCACCGAAATCGCGTTTTCCCTACCGCCGGCACTCCTTAACGAGGCTGGCGAAACGAGAACGGTTGGGGTTGAGGTTGAATTTGCGGGTCCTTCGGCGGAAGAAACAGCGCGGACGCTTCAAAAGGCATTGGGCGGCACAGTTATTGAAGAGGACCCCCATGCTTACCGACTCGACGGTTCCAGCATAGGAAGCATAGCGATCGGACTTGACAGCCGGATGTTACACCCTAGCCCAAACAATAATAAACTGGGCTTCCTCCCTCGTCTTGCCTCATGGTTCGGCTCAGCCGCGAGCTATGTTATCCCGTGTGAGCTTGTTACCGAGCCAATTCCCTTCGATCGACTTCGCGAAGTCGATCAAGTCCTCTCCATTTTGCGAGGCATTGGTGCAAAAGGCACCCAGGACGCCCCTTTCTATGCTTTTGGTTTGCACTTCAACCCAGAGATTCCGCGGCAAAACGCTCGCACGGCGGCTGCGTTTCTGAAGAGTTTCGTTCTTCTGAACTCCTGGCTACGCCGGGAAGTGGCTCCCGATAGAACTCGCGATATTCTAGGCTTCGCCGCACCTTTTCCAGAGGACTATGTGCGTCGAATCGTGTCGCCTGATTACTGGCCTGAAATCGATGAATTTATAGACGATTACCTCATCGCCAATCCAACACGGAACCGCGATCTCGATCTTCTTCCACTCTTGTATCATTTTGATTGCGTAAGAGTCAGAAAAGCTCTCCCCAATGAAAAGATCAACGGTCGCCCAACTTTTCACTACCGTCTGCCAGACGCGAGGATCAGCGACGCCGGCTGGAGCATCGCGCCTGATTGGAACCGATGGGTCACAGTGGAACGTCTAGCGGAGGACCATGAACACTTGAACGCAGTCGGTTCGGTCTTTCTTTCATTTGAAGGAGAGAGCAAAAGTTGGGCCGACCTTGTCGAACATATCGCTCTGTCATGACGCGACCTTTGATCGGCGTGACAACTTCGCGTGTGGGTGGTTGGCGCAGCTACCTCATGCATCGCCTCGCCCTTGCACGTGCAGGAGCGCGCGCTGTCAGGCTGATGGCCGGGACGCCTCTTCCTCAAGAACCGCTACAGGGGCTTATTATCGGTGGAGGAGATGACATCGGAGCTGAAATTTATGGCGGCAAGGTTCTGCCTGACGTGCGCATTGATCCAGAGCGGGACAAGCTTGAACTCAGCTTGCTGAAGATGGCTTTACCGATGAGCCTGCCGGTTCTGGGAATTTGTCGAGGCTCTCAGATGATCAATATCGCATTGGGAGGGACGCTGCATACGGACATCTATGAAGTATATATCCAAGCACCGAAAATGCGGACAGTCCTTCCGAAGAAGCGCATCCGGATTTTACCTGAATCTAAACTCGACCAAATTCTCGGCTGCAATCCATGCCGAGTGAATGCCTTGCACCATCAATCCGTAGACCGCCTTGGCGAAGGCCTCCGCATCGCCGCAGAAGACGAGAACGGGATCGTCCAGGCAATTGAGGATCCGAACGCAGCGTTCCTTCTTGGCGTTCAGTGGCATCCGGAGCTACTCTTTTGGAAAAAGCAGCAGCAGCGCCTATTTCAGGCATTATCTCAGGCTGCCACCGTATCAAAAGCTAAAATCGAAGCCGCAGCTGCGAATCTATGACATTATTGACTGCGTCGTGACCTTCGTGACGAAAGCGAGACAACTTTTCCGCTCATCGAGGCAATCTGCTTTTCTATTGCAGTTTGAAGTTCACGACTGACGATAGGCTTATACAAAAGCGGGAATTCATTTACCGCTGCGGATGTGTCCCCGGAGATGAGGAGGATCGGCAGGTCTGGAAGAATCTGCCTTACGTCATGCGCAAGCCTAACGCCGTTCTTAGCTCCGGTCATGGCCACATCCAAGAGAAGCAAGTCGGGCGTTTTGGCCTTTAATGCCCTCATAAGCTGATCTGGTCTTGTCGCTGTGCGCACCGCGTATCCAATTTCTTCAAGCATCGCCTGCGACGCGAGAGCCACTTCAATCTCCGGATCAAAGATCAGAATGTCCTTATGATCAGCAACACGCTCTTCAGCATGCCGCTCATCTTGCCGTGCTGAGCAGGGCGTCTGGATCGAAGCGACAGCCCTCGGAAGATAGATTGCAACGACAGTTTGCTCTCCTCTGGTTGTGACTTCAGCCGTTCCGCCAAGAGGCTGTAAGAAATAGAAAAAACTGTTAAACTCGAGCCAGCTCGCAAGATCCATATCCTGCATCGTGAAGATGCTATCCCCATCCACCTGCGAAGCACCCGGCCCGTTGCCGAGAGAGCTTGCTGCGATCGTGATGCGCACGAAATCGCCTTCAAGGTTTGCCCCGGAAGTCGTTCCCTTCGATACATCTACATTCTGGGCCTCAAGAGTAAGTGTGCCGCCTTGACTGAGATTGTCGCGGAGCATAAGGCACAAGGCTATGATGGCCAGTTCCAGATCGTTCGGATCGGCTTGAACGTGCCAAAGATTATCTTCGACATTCGATTCAAGCTTAACGTCATCGCGCAATAGGACGCGGCCTAGCAACATCGTGGCGGCAGAGACCCTCTCCGCGATACAGAATGTTTGAACCTGTGGCCCATTGTTCCTGATGAAGGCACTTGAGCGTTCAACTAGCCCTGCTGCCTGATCCACTGCAACGAGAGCCGAGAGAAGTTTGCGTTGAAGGTTAGGCTGGTCCCTCATCCGTCTGGAGACGGCATCAATATTCGCACTAATGACCATAAGCCGGTTGTTTAGGTCATTAACGATGCTGTCGCCGATATGTCTGAAGATATCAACTCGGTGGACCGAAGATGCATAACCTTCATTCAAGACAGCTTGTGATTTTTTCCGAGGGGACTGGCCTCTTTCTTCGTGGCGATCCGACTTTTCAGCGTCCTGCTCGAACACAGTCACACGACGACCTAGCTGATCTCTCAGCCTGTTTTGGACTCTTGTGAGCTTCGCAATGCGCCAGCCCATCAAGAGAATACTGCCCAAGGCTACAGCCGAAAGCGCCATGGCGAGAATGAGGGCCAGCTCGGTTTCTCCCATGACGACAGCCATGCCTATAGCCGCCATCAGAACAAACAGCGTGCAGCAGGATACGGCTAGCAGGAGCCCCATATTGAGCGGCAAGGGATGCATCCTTGTCAGGTCGCAGCCAGAACAGTTTCCTAGCCGAGCTTATGCGGCTAGCGCTATTCCCTATCTTTGCCCTATTTAACATAAGAAGAGGATGTTCGGGATCCTCCCAAGATAAAGTTTTTGTGTCCTAGGCTAGGGGATGATGGTGCAGTCGACTGGTTTCTTCGCCTTTTTGAGACTGGGTCTCGCGGCCTTCTTCGCAGTCGCCTTTCCGGCGGCGGGTCAACCTCAAGAAGAAGTCGAAAAGCGGGTCAATGATCTTCTTCGAACCATGACCTTGGAGGAGAAGATCGGCCAACTCAATATGGTATCCAACGGGGCATTACTGCGATGGGATGATATTTCATCTGGCCGCGTAGGCGCTCTTCTCAATTTTAATAACGCCCAGGATATCGCTCGCGCTCAGGCGGCCGCTCGCCAATCAAGGCTCAAGATACCCGTGCTGTTCGGCCTGGATATTCTTCACGGCTTCCGAACCCAGTTCCCGATCCCCTTAGGAGAAGCGGCAGCTTTCAATCCCCGGCTATCGCGCCTTGCATCCGAGTGGGCCGCGCGAGAGGCATCTTATATCGGCGTCCAGTGGACCTTCGCGCCAATGGCCGACCTCTCCCGCGACAGCCGCTGGGGGAGGATTGTGGAGGGCTTTGGCGAGGATCCCTACCTCGGTTCGGTTTTGACGGCCGCTCGAGTCGAAGGCTTTTCCAAAGGAGGACTCGCGACAGCGACAAAGCACTTTGCAGGATATGGTGCACCACAAGGAGGGCGGGACTACGATACTACCTATATCCCTCCTGCTGAAATGTACGACACCTACCTCCCGCCATTTCGCGCGGCTGTGGAAGCAGGATCGGTGAGCTTCATGGCTGCCTTCAATGCGCTCAACGGGGTTCCGTCGACCGCGAATGCTTGGCTCCAGACGGACGTCTTGCGCAAGCGTTGGGGCTTTGACGGTTTTGTCACTTCCGATTGGGCCGGGATCAACGAGCTCATTGGTCATGGCATCGCGGAAGATGGTGCGGAAGCGGCTCGAAAAGCAATTCTCGCTGGCGTCGATATGGACATGATGGGGGAGCTCTATATTCGCTACCTCCCCGAAGAGGTACGGTCCGGGCGCGTACCTGAAAGCGTCATTGACGAAGCCGCACGGCGTATCTTGCGATCAAAGATGCGTCTGGGCCTCTTCGATCGCCCGGATGCTGACCCTAAGCATGTCGACTCGATTTTTCCATCTGCTGAAGCTCGGCAGGCAGCAAGAGAAGTCGCGCAGGAAACAATTGTGCTGCTGCAGAACAGAAATAAAGTTCTGCCGATTAGCGGATCTGTTCGCTCCATTGCCGTGGTCGGCCCTCTCGCAGATGCACCGTTGGACCAGTTTGGTCCACATGGAGCCCGTGGCCATGCCCAGGATAGCGTATCGATTCTTCAGGGAGTTCGTGCGAAGGCTGAGCAATCCGGCATCCAGATCAGACACGCGATAGGATGCGATCTTGTCTGCCACTCGAGCGATCAGCTCCCGGCAGCACTTGAAGCGGTTAAGTCCTCGGATCTCACGATTGCGGTCTTCGGCGAGCCTGCCGATCTTTCAGGAGAGGCGGCTTCTCGCGCCCATCTTGCTTTGAATGGCAAACAAGAAGAAATCCTTCGTGCGCTGGCGGCGGCTGGCAAGCCGATCGCTTTGGTGATTATTGGAGGGCGTCCCCTAGAGCTCGGGACACTTCCCGACCAAATTCCCTCGGTTCTGATGGCTTGGTACCCGGGAACCGAAGGTGGGCCTGCCCTCGCCGACATCCTGTTTGGCGATGTAAACCCAAGCGGCAAGCTACCTCTCAGTTGGCCGAGAAGTGTCGGACAACTGCCGCTGTATTACAACCGGCTGCCCACAGGACGACCGACTCTCGAGAACAATCGCTTTACGCTTAAGTATGTCGATGAAGCGATTACGCCATTGTACCCCTTCGGGTGGGGCTTAAGCTACACCCAGTTCGCTTATAGCCGTCCTGAAATCACAAAGACACACCTCAAGGCGGGCGATATCCTTGAGGTGTCGGTTCAAGTGACGAATGAAGGTTCTCAAAAAGGTCACGAGGTAGTTCAGCTTTACACGCGCGACCCAGTAGCAAGTCGCAGCCGGCCATTGCGAGAACTGAAAGCTTTCGAGAAGATTTTTCTCGAACCCGGTCAATCTAAACGTGTCACATTTCAGATTCTCGTCAACGCACTGGGCTTTCACCAGGACGATGGGAGCTACTGGCTTGAGAAGGGGGCAATTCAGATCTTTGTCGGCGGCAACTCTCTCGCTGATCTATCAGGAGAGATTTTCCTGGAAGAAACGGTCACTGTTCCTCTCGGAGAGCAGCGGGCTATTTCGTCGATGAAAGTGTACCGCAATGACTTATGAGCCTGACAAGCCTGCTGCTCCGGAGAACTATCTTCTAAAAGCTCACAGAACAAAAATCGGACCGAATCTAAGAGCGTTTCGCGCCTCAGAACACGCCGCTGCGGTGCCATCTTTGCCAACGGAGAGCGTTTGTCACTCGACGTTGTATTCGTTGAAGAACGAATAACGGGTGAAGTGAAGACAATATAGGACCGCAATGCTTCCGGGCAGCTAAACCTTGCCACTCATAGACGCTCTCGACATCTGGCTCGATCTCGCGGGCCAGATTCACGAAACGGTTGATAGAAACGTGATCCGCAGGGTTCTTGTCCAATACCTGGGTCGCAAGCTTTAGCGCTTGGGCTGCGATTGCGCGCTTGGCGGCGGACTGCAATTCTAGGAGTTCCGGAAGCTCCTGTGAAATTCCATCAAAAAGAACTTCGAAGGCGAGGTGCCGCTCGACCAGGTCGCGATACGCATCAACTTTTTGAGCCGAAAGGCTTTTGGGATGTTCACGGTGCCACGCTTGGTCTGCGCCATGGATATAGGCGACATCGGAGAACGCGGCCAATCGCAACCACATCTCCATGTCGTGTGTATGATCTAAAGGCCGCTGCCCCCCTAACCTATCGACCAGAGACTTTCGCATGACAACTTCCGGAGAAGTAATGACATTGTAACCAGAATGACAACGGTCGGAGAGCCACTGACGCCCAGGCCAGATCGTCCATGAAGACGGATTAGCGCGCGCACGTGGCAGATTCTCGCCTGAAAAATGAACGGGGTGTCCATAGATGAGGCCAACAGATGGATAGTGACGCGCCACGGCAACAGCACGCTCCAGGGAGCCGGGCGTCAATAGGTCATCTGCGTCAAGCCTCACTAAAAACTCGCCAGTCGCCTTGTCCAGTCCATCATTGAACGTCTGCACGGGACCTGCATTCGTGCTATGAGCGACAACCTGAACTCGTGAGTTCTCAGAGGAGAGTCGACTTGCAACGAGCAGACTGTCATCTGTCGACGCATCGTCGACAATCACGACATCCACCCTTACGCCCGTCTGCTTGAGCGCACTATGTACGGCAGACGGCAGATAACATGCATAATTATAACAAGGGATGACAACCGTAACGGTTGCCTCCGATGTATCGACTAAACGGGGCCGGACTCGAAGCTTTTGCATAATTGAGGCACCGCTGCTCATAAGGCATTCTCTATTAAGCTCAGCCGGGTCTAGGAACTGATCTGTTGCTTCTGGAATATATCGCCAAGTGCTTCCCGCGCCATGACGGCCCGAAACTTCATTGTTCTGGCAGCTGACCTTAATAGAGAAGGCACTCTGGGCCAGAATCCTGCGCGCTCAGAAATGACATCGTCATAGATCCCGATGAGCCTTTCAGCGGCGCTTTCAAGACTGAAATGTTCCTCGACAAGCGCGCGCCCAAGTTGCCCAAGTCGAGGCCAGCTCGAGCGATCGTCGAGGAGTTGCCGTAAATTCAGTTCAAGATCGACGCCGCCTCTCCCGCCTGATCCGAAGAAGCCTTGAGCCAGGAATAGCGTTGCTGTCTCCTCGTTGAGGTTCAGCCAAAATCCATGTTCTCCCTGTACAAGAAGGGGCTTGGAAAAGGACATCCCCTTTAAGGCGGAGCTTCCCATCCCTAAGACAATATCAGCCGCATCATACGTATCCCGGGGATCAAATAGCGTCCCGGTTAGTACGATCAGCGGTCTCCCAAATTTGCAATTGATCTTTTCCGCCCGATCGTGAACTTCGCTCCAACCGTGGCCGTCTCCTGCAACGAGAAGCCGTACCGGAATCTCGTCTGCAAGTCGCCCAACAACATCAATCGCTTCCAGCACTCCCTCAAGCTTTCCAAGGTCCGTCGTCAATCGGCAAACAATTGAAAGCACGATCTCATGTGGATCGAATCCCCAGCGAGTTCTGGCTTTTCGTTGATCAGAGGAAGAGTTCTTCGCCGTATCGATCGGCGGCTCGATGACATAGAGCTTTTCACGTGGCTTTATCTTCTCGCCAAGCTCGCGCGTTCCTACAATAAGAGGAAGATGGGACGGCAGAAACTTTGGAATATCCATCGACAGAACGGTCATGAGAAGCGGCGTTCCATAGAGGGTATGAGGGCTGAAGCTAGCCTCCAGAATAGGTCTCCACTCATAAGCATGAACAAGATCGATTCTGTGTTGCCGAACTATGTTGGCAAGCTGCACCATCGTACGGGCGGACAGATAGGTCGAATTTACCGGAGTCGGTACGTACTCCAAACCTAACTCGTGAATCATAGGCACAAGGATGCCGTCAGGAGCAAAGACGACAACCTCAACACCCCTGCTTTTCACCGCGGCTGCAAGCTCGATGGCGTTGATCTGGCTCCCACCCATCGCCATGTCATGTGGATAAACAAGGATCTTCATCAATCTGTCCGTCTTATTTATACATGATAATTCTAGGGTTTACTCTCACATACAGGAACAGTGTCCTTGTTATATAGCTATGCTCTAGCATACAGATAATTTCATCGCTGTAGATACCTCGATAGGGCTAGCAATGCTTATGTTTACACCTGACAAAGGTAGATACCAAGCAAACTAGGCACTAATCTTCGACCAATGCCTCTGAATTCAAAGCTAGTTCGACTAAAATAAACACTACCTCTAATGCCCCGTTGGATCCCGACCCAGATAGCAGTTCAATTGAATTGCCGCACAGGTAAGGAACAGACTTATGCAGGAAGAAGTATATTCCGACGGTATTGCAGAAATTACGATTACCGGTCCAATTGTCCGTATTGATTTAATGAGCCTTTCGCCAGCAGAACGAGATGCAAAGAACAATCCTAAACCTGTTTTCAGGCAGCGCATCGTCATGCCGGTCGACGCTTTTGCCAATTCCGTTGAACTACTGCAAAAAGCTCTGAAAGGTTTGATCGAGGCAGGAGTTATCAAGCAAGATACTGCCCCTCAAAGAGAAGAAAGCCAGCCCTCTACAAATGGCGAGACATTACCCTTTATAAAGGGTTTGCGTAATTCCTCTCCGAACTTCTCATCCTGACAAAGAGTAAGTCCAGTGGGTGCAGAAGTCGAAACAAGTTTGCACTGTCTCGTCGCTGTTGCACGGCACTACGGTGCTGACCTGTCTGCCGAACAGCTTGCTCATACGTATGCTCTGCAAGACGAGCCTGTTTCCTGGCAGCTTTTGCTGCGCATGGCGCGTGAGGCCGGCCTTCGAGCAAAAAAGGTCAAGCTAACCTGGTCGCAGCTGCTGAACCTGCGGGAGGCTTTTCCCGCCATTGCGCGGCTTTCAAATGGTAACTGGGTCGTCGTCGCAGGGGTTCAAACCGAGGACCAAAACGACAAAGTTATCATATTGGATCCTAAGGCTCTTCGCCCAGAGCCTCTTATTCTAGCAGAGCAAGATTTCTGCAAAGCTTGGCAGGGCGAAATAATTCTCGTTAAGCCGGCTCCTAAGAGCTTTAAAGATCCAACCCGGCCCTTTGGCTTTCTTTGGTTCGCACCTGAGCTATTCCGTCAACGGCGGCTTTTCGGCGATGTCATCGCAGCGGCGCTTGTTCTCTATGCCTTGGGCCTCGCGGTTCCGATATTCTCACAGCTCGTGATCGACAAAGTTCTTACGCATGAATCTTATGCCACATTATATGTACTCGCGGGGGGCGTCGCTCTCGCTCTCATATTCGACGCAATATTCACATTCTTGAGACGTTACCTTCTCCTGTACGCCAGCAATCGCATTGATATGCGAGTCGCCGTCCGCACCTTTGCCCATTTGCTGTCTCTTCCGATGGGATACTTTGAGAAGATTCCTGCTGGTATCTTGGTCAAGCATATGCAGCAGGCGGGACGCATAAGAGAGTTTCTGACCGGACGTTTGTTCACGTCCATACTGGACGGTCTATCACTCTTGGTCTTCCTGCCTGTGCTTCTGTTGTACAGCGTGAAGTTAACCCTTGTGGTCCTTGCGTTCACGGCGTGCGTTGCACTCGCGATCGGCCTCCTCATTGGACCGTTCCGTCGCCGGCTGCAATCCCTTTATGAGGCCGAAGGCGAGAGGCAGGCGCTTCTTGTCGAAGCTGTCCACGGAATGCGGACGATTAAAGCTCTTGCCATGGAGCCACTGCATCGGAAAACATGGGACAATTCTTCTGCTCAGGCCGTTATTATGCGGTACAATGTAGAAAGAATATCAGCTGTAGCGCAGAGCGTAACGGGCGTGCTCGAGAAACTGATGAGTGTCTCGATCATTTCCCTTGGAGCGCTTGATGTATTCGATCATTCAATGACGGTCGGCGCTCTCGTTGCGTTCAACATGTTAGCCGGAAGAGTATCTGGCCCCCTTGTACAGATTCTGACGATGGCACACGAATATCAGGAGGTTGCTCTTTCAGTTCGCATGCTGGGAGAAGTGATGAACAAGTCGCCTGAAATCGACGGAACTCATCGAGGGCTTTGCCCGCCCTTACAAGGGCAAATTCAGTTCGATGAGGTTTCCTTCGGGTACCAGCCTGATCGGCCTCCGGCACTCAATGATGTGTCGTTCACGATTGATGCCGGGAGTATTGTGGGAATCGTTGGCCGGAGCGGATCTGGAAAAACCACTATTACCCGATTGATCCAACGCCTCTACTCTGTCCAGAAAGGTCTTATCCGCATTGACGGATATGATATCAGAGAACTCGATCTCGCTCACCTCCGGAAGAGTGTCGGCGTCGTTCTCCAAGACAACTTTCTCTTCCGTGGAACTATCCGTGAGAACATTGCGGCCGCGAAGCCATCCGCGACGTTTGAAGAAATCGCACTTGCCGCGAAAGCCGCAGGAGCGGAGGAGTTCATCGAACGTCTCCCGCGAGGGTTTGATACGATTCTAGAAGAGAACGCGGATAACTTGTCTGGCGGACAGAGGCAGCGTCTTGCTATTGCCCGAGCCTTGGTAACCGACCCGCGCCTTCTGATCCTGGATGAAGCGACGAGCGCTCTCGATCCAGACAGCGAAATGATCATCCGTCAGAATCTTCGCAGGATCGCGGAGGGTAGAACTGTTTTGATCGTTTCTCATCGCCTATCGACGCTCGTAGACGCCAACGCGATCCTTGTTGTCGAGCGCGGCCACCTCATCGCTGCGGGCAGGCATGAACAGCTTCTGACATCGTGTACGACGTACCGGCATCTGTGGAATCAGCAGACGAGGCAGGCCGCATGATCCCCGCCCGACGCGACAAAACTGATGTCAGAGTGTTGCCAGCTTCGCGGGCTCTGACGGCGTCGTCGAAACGGCAGCCGGCATTCGTGTTGGAGTTTCAGCCCGATGCCATCGAGGTTGAAGAGCGCCTACCGCCACGTGTGGCACGCGCTACGCTTTATTCAACAACCGCCCTTATTGCGATGGCGCTTACTTGGGCGAGTCTTACGGAGATCGATGAGATTGTCGTTGCCAAGGGGAAGTTGATCACGACGGAACCCAACATCATCATTCAACCGCTCGAAAACTCGGTTGTCAGAAATCTAAAGGTCAAGGTAGGCGACAGTGTCGCGGCCGGGCAGGTTCTGGCTGTTCTCGATCCGACCTTTACAGAAGCAGACGTTCAGCAACTTCAGGCAAGATTCAATAGTGCCGATGCCATGGTTCGACGTTTGGAAGCGGAGCTCTCCGATCAGTCCTATATTCCGTCAGATCCCAAAAGCGCCGAGCAGCTCGTGGAAGCAAGACTGTTCATTCAAAGAAAGGCTTTCAGAGACAGTCGCCTGCGGAATTTGGAAGAGGAGATCGCGCGTTCGGAGGCAAATCTCAATAAGGGTCGTCAGGAAGAGACAATTCTCTTACAAAGGCTGAGAGGCATTCAAGATATCGAGGAAATGCGGACCGTGTTGCTGGAGCATCAGACCGGCTCGAAGTTGAATCTTCTACAGGCTCGCGACATGAGACTCGATGTAGAAGCGACCCTCACACGTACAAAAGGCGCCCAGGTCGAAGCGAAACATGAACTCGAGAAGGCCAAGGCGCAACGCCAGGAGTTCGTGGACGATTTTATTCGTGCGACATTGGAATCGCTGATAGACGCCAGAGGTAAGCGTGATGCCCTCACGGAAGAATTGAAGAAAGCCGAGCTGCGCCGTAATCTGGTTTCTCTGACGTCTCCGGCAGATGCCGTGGTGCTTGAGGTTGCTCAGCGCTCGGTGGGCTCGGTTATGCGCCAGGCCGAACCACTTTTTGTTCTGGTTCCGTCGAATGTTCCCCTTGAAGCCGAGGTATCAATTGAAGCTAAGGATATCGGGCACATCAGCGCTGGGCAGCGCGCTCGGATTAAGCTCGATGCCTTTCCTTTCCAGAAACATGGCACTGCGTCTGGAACTGTCCGAACCATCAGTCGCGACGCCTTTCCAGGGGATCCTAAGGAAGAAGGCTCACACTCAAATGGAGCACTCCTGTACAAAGCCCGGCTAACGCTCGATGACACACGCCTGCATGACGTCTCCGACAAGTTTCGGCTCATGCCAGGAATGTCTGTTCAGTCCGAAGTCAAAGTAGGTAAGAGAAGCGTGATCTCATACTTCCTCTATCCACTCCTCCGAGGACTTGATGAGGGCATTAGGGAGCCCTAGAGATACACTCGAAAGGTCTCTCATCGTTAATACGCCGGTACTTTCTGCTTCTGAACTGCCACCGTGACATGCTAACCAAACCCCCAGAGCGTTGGCAGTTGGGCGTTGTGGATTCCAGATCGCAACTACACCTGCTGCTTGGGCATAGAGAGCCTAAGCAGTAGGTATTTCATACAAGCGCTATGCAGAAAGCTATTTCTTCTCGTCAGAGCTTAGCGTGGCGAGGTCAAATCTCGGAAAGCGCTTCTTTGAGGGAATGAACAACGTGGCTCTGCATTTCATCGGTCATTTGATGAAAGAGAGGAAGCAGTATACAGCCGCGATGTGCACTCTCGGATTCAGGAAGCGGGAACCGAATCTCTGCATCGGAATATGCTCGTTCAAGATGAGCACACATAATGCCTCGACGCGTGGCCACACCCTGGTCGAGCATCTTCTGCATGACGTCTCGTTGATCGGCACCCTCGGGCAGTCGGACGCAGTAGCTCTGCCAATTCGTCCGAGCCCAAGCGGGCTCCTGGGGTGCTTTGACTCCAGGGACCTCGGACAACATATTATAATATCCGTCTGCGAGCTCTCGCCTTCGTCTTACAATGTCGTCAAGACGTTTCAGTTGAGCTCGCCCGATGGCAGCCTGCACATCCGTTAGACGGTAATTAAATCCGGGAAGCGGATACTCTTCTACGATCACCGTACGGCTATTGTGGCGCACAGAGTCGGACACACTCATGCCGTGCTGCCTCAGGAGGCGAAAAAGCTGGTCAAATTCCGCATTATTGGTTGTTAAGACCCCTCCATCTCCTACAGTCAGTAGCTTACGTGGATGGAGCGAAAAACAAGCAACATCCCCGAGCGGGCGGCCAATCCTCTGCCATTCGTTGCCAAAGCGGATCTCCGAGCCAATGGCACAGGCCGCATCCTCAATCACGGCAAGACCATGATCTCGCGCTATCGGCAACAGAGCCGCCATGTCGCACGGCATCCCCATCTGATGGATACACATAATAGCTTTGGTGCGCGTCGTGACGGCGGCAGCGACCAGTTCGGGATTCAGGTTGAACGTGTCTGGGTCGATATCCACAAATATAGGTGTGGCGCCGCACTGCCGAACGGCATTGGCGCAAGCGATAAATGTGTGGCTCGCCAAGATGACTTCGTGACCTGGCTTCACACCGACGGCAACAAGGGCAAGATGAAGAGCGACCGTGCAGTTAGAAACGGCACATGCGTGCTCCGATCCTACGGCTTCAGCAAATTCCTTCTCGAAAGCTGCAACTTCCGGACCTTGCGAAAGCCACCCTGACATGACGACTGCGGATGCCGCTCGGGCCTCCGCTTCTCCGACGAACGGAGCCATTATGGGAATCATTAAGCCACACCTCGAATTTCGGGTTCAGTTTGCTGATCCTGCCACCACCTCACCAGCTCCGCGACGCCAGCTTCCGTATCAAGCGTAGTTCTGAAGCCAATGAGGCGCTGTGCTGCGGAAGGATCGCTTAGGCGGCGGGGCACAGGATTGACAGCTCGCTCCGCCTCATGAACAGGGACGAGCCCGGGGCGGCCCATCGTCCTGGCGAGACAATACGCCAGATCTAGCAGAGACGTTTCCGTTCCGGAGCCAATATTCAATGCGACGTCGTTCGCTGGGGAGATTGCGGCCAGGATATTGGCACGAGCGACATCTTTTACATGGATGAGATCCATGGTTTGCTGCCCGTCACCGAAGATCACAGGCGGAAGGCCGGCCGCTATGCGCTCCATCCAGCGGATCATCACTTCCGTGTAACGGCCGTGAATGTCCATCCTTGGCCCAAAAACATTAAAGTATCTCAACGCAACATAGCTTAAACCGTACATATCGTTGTAGGATCGCAGCAGGCCTTCGCCAAATGCCTTCGCCGCACCGTAGAGCGTACGATTATTATAGGGATTTTGACGCTCGGTTGTGGGAAATTCATCTGCCATCCCGTAAACCGATGCGGAAGAGGCCATAACAATCTTCCGGATGGAATGTGACACACAAAGATCAAGCAGATTGAATGTTGCGTCTACCATAACCTCCATGGCGGCCTTCGGCTCTGCGGCACAGTGCGTGATGCGGAGGGCTGCCTGGTGGAAGACCGTATCGCTTCCCTTTACGGCGTCGCTCAGAAGATCTTTGTCACGTATATCTCCTTCGATAAGACGAACGCGTCCGCTACCCATTGCGTCTGAAAGGTTCTCTGGCCGACCCCGAACCATATTGTCGATAACGATGATCTCACCGCATCCGGCTTGGACGAGTTGATCGACAATGTGGGAACCAATGAAGCCTGCCCCTCCGGTGACAAGGACGCGCTTCCCTGTCAGGACATTAAAGTCTGAAGGCATGTCTTTCTCCGATGAATTCCTAAGGCTCACATCCGGAACAATTTGCTTTCAAGCAACCTTTACTCGTCTAACTTTCAACGCCTTGCCGAGCACATCAACGACAGTTGCTACCTGTTGACTTGTCATCTCTGGAAAAATGGGAAGTGAGAGAAAGTTTTCTGCAAGACGCTCGGAGACAGGAAAACTGCCTTGACCTGCTACCGCCTTCGCATATGCCGGCTGCCGGTGAACAGGGCATGGATAGTGAATTCCCGTCGATATGCCTGCTTCCGAAAGCGTGGCCCGAACTCGTTCTCGTTCCGGAACTTGAACAGCGTAGACATGGTAGACGTGGTCGCGCTCCTCTGACGAAGGCAGGGCAATTCCCATATCCGACATATACGTATCGTAACTGCTTGCAATTTGCCTTCGCGCTTGTGTCCATCCATCCAAGTATCGCAGCTTAACCTCGAGGGCAGCTGCCTGAACTGTATCCAGCCTATAATTAAATCCCTGAAGAACGTGGTTATATTTGCCTTGCTGCCCCCAATCTCGCAGGCACCGAAGTTTTGCAGCAAGTTCCGGATCGTCCGTTACGATCGCGCCGCCCTCTCCACAGGCACCGAGGTTTTTGCCGGGATAGAAACTGAAGCAACCCATCGTCCCGAAGGTGCCGGCCTTTCGCCCGTTTCTTTCCGCTCCGTGAGCCTGGGCAGCGTCTTCAATAACAGTGACGCCATGCCTACTAGCTATTTCGCATATCTCTCCCATATTCGCGAGACGTCCGTGGAGGTGAACTGGCAAGACGACACGGGTACGGGACGTAATGGCAGCTTCAAAGGCTTTTGGGTCCATCGTGAACGTACTTGGATCGACATCCACGAGGATTGGCTGTCCGCCCGCATATAAGATTGCGGCAACTGACGCGACGAACGTCATGGGGACGGTGATAACCTCATCCCCAGGCTGGACGCCTGCAGCCAATAAGGCGAGATGAAGCGCCGACGTACCGCTACTGACCGATATGGCCTCGAGGCTACCGCAATATTCGGCGAAGGAGGCCTCGAATCTTCCCACTGGTTCCCCGAGCACGTAGTCACAGCTCCGCAACGCGGCGAGAACGGCTTTCTCAAGCGGCTCCTGAATCGACTGGTACTGGGCTTTAAGGTCGAGGAATGGGATCATGACGCTTCCTTCATTCGGCTCAGCTCTACGGGCTGGCCACGTCTCTTCAGCGACTGGGTTGCACTCTCAAGCAGGCTTACGACACGTAGTCCGCTATCGCCGTTCGTCAGGGGTCGATTGCCACTCTCGATGCAACTCACGAAATGCTCGATCTCGCTGAGAAGCGCTTCTCTGACGGAGAGCTGAGGAACCCATACGTCGCCCATGCGATAGTTCAGCAGCATACGATGGATTTCATCGGTACCGTTCGGTCCCTTTGGGTCTTCGGTGAAGGATACACCGCGATCATATACCTTTACTTTCTCGCTCGGCTCGACGTCGTCATAGACAATCATTCGTTGGCTGCCGCCGATGAGAGTTCTACGTATCTTGACGGGTGCCAGCCAGTTCACGTTGAGATGCGCCGTTGCACCACCTTCAAGATAAAGCGTGATGTGCGCCATATTCTCAGGGCTTCCGTGGATGTGTCCTGCTCCTGTGGCAGAAACCGCTAACGGCCGCGCATCCAGAACGTAGTCCATGATAGCAAGGTCATGAACGGCGAGATCCCAAATGACGTTCACGTCTGTTTGAAACAGGCCCAAATTGATGCGCGTCGAGTCATAGTAGTAGATGTCACCGATTGCGCCGTCATTGATCAGACTTCTAATCTTCTGAACCGCGCCAGTATAAACGAAGGTGTGATCGACCATCAGTGTCAAACCACGCTTCTGAGCTTCTTCGATAAGGAGGGCAGCCTCCCAGGAAGTGGAAGCCATCGGCTTCTCGATCAGAACATGTTTACTGGCATGAAGACACGCCATTGCGATCTCGAAGTGCCATCGCGTTGGAGTCGCAACGATCACGGCATCGACGCGCGGATCATTAACCAGGTCCTGCCAATTTTCCTCGATCTTCGCTGAAGGATACCGCGACGCCGCTCTCTTTCTTGCTGGGAGCGAAAAGTCTGCAATGGAAACGAGGCTTGACTGATCCAACTCGGACGCACATCGCGCCAGATTGGGGCCCCAGTATCCGTAACCGATGACTCCTATCCCAATCATTTTGATCTCCGTGAGCGATCGGCTAAAACGAGAGTAGTCGTGGGGCCTGCTTCTTTTGCGACTGCTTTCGGCTGTCCCCGATGATCCTGGCAGGGACGCCGGCAACGACGGCAAAGTCCGGCACATCACGCGTGACGACAGCGCCGCATCCAACGATTGCTTCTTGACCTATTGTAACTCCGCAGAGAATCGTGGCGTTTGATCCGATCGATGCCCCTCGTCGGACGAATGTTGGGATTATCTCCCAGTCGTCCTCGGTCATCATATCGCCCGATGCGGTTATGGCTCGCGGATAGAGGTCGTTTGTGAACATCACGCCGTGCGCGATCATTACCTCGTCCTCTATCGTGACCCCTTCACATATGAAGGAGTGGGACGAAATCTTACATCTTGCCCCTATCCGGGAGTTTTTCTGAATTTCCACGAACGGACCGATTTTCGTCTCAGATCCGATTTCACAGCCATACAAATTTACTAAATCGGGATGAGTGATAGTAACTCTGTCTTGAGTTTTGACATTTACTAATGGCATTGAATCGACCGTAAGGAATTACTGATGACACAAGCTAGCCTGTCATCTTCTTCGAAGGATCCTGGTCATGAGATGTACCCCCTGTGGCGTAGCAGAAGCAGCCAGGGCATGAGGGGCTGTTAAGTTCAACTTATTTGCGTCGGAGATTTGCACTCAAGAAGCTTAAATATGCTCTTTGTTCTCACAGAAACTCATCCGGGCGCCGATTTTGGAAGTGAAATTACAATAATGAGATCAATTTTGGCGTTCCCAAATGCGTGAATCAGTTGCTGGACAGGTATTCCGGTTCGACGGAACTAATCCAAAAAAGTCCCGGATGGCGAACGAAGCTAGATTTGCTGGCGGCGAAGCAAATAGTCGAGAGAACGCAATAGGTGGTCGCGGGAGTTGACCTTTGCATATTTCACGGCAGCTTAAAGCGTTGATGGCCTTTTGATGTTACGGGAGCACGATATGCTTAAAGAGCTAAGGGGTCTTCAAAGAACTCTGCAACGTGAAAAACTCTCGGAATTTAAAAGGCGAGTATCGTGGGGAGATCTTATAACCGATCGCTGGGAGAACGCTCGCGAGTATGGCTTTGGAGAGGGCTCCTCCTGTTATGACAACGTCCTCATTTTAGGTGAAGTTCAAGTGGGCGATCACACTTGGATTGGACCAAACGTCATTCTCGATGGTTCGGGCGGGCTCACGATCGGAAGTCATTGCTCAATCTCCGCCGGAGTGCAGATCTATTCTCACGATACGGTAAGGCGGAGCATTACATTGGGACAGGAGCCAGTCGAGTATTCTCCAACGCATATTGGCGACGGGGTCTATATCGGGCCGAATACGGTCATTAAGCGAGGCGTTCGCATCGGAAGCCAGAGCATCATTGGCGCCATGTCTTATGTAAGCATCGACGTACCGGCAGGCTCCAAGGTGTGGGGCTGTCCTGCAAGGATTGTTGGTCATTTGGAGGAGCACGCGCCCGACGAGGGGGCCAGCAACAAAGCGAGATGAACTCGCCATCATGACGCTCTGAGCGTCAAAACATTGCCCCAACTCCGAGGGTGCCCTGCTCGCGCAGCCTCCGAAAATCCTGCCGTTCGAATCTTCATAATCCCAACGCCGGCATCGTTCGCGTAAAGCGCAGCGCAGAGTGCTTGCTTTGGCGTTGAGGCCCACGGTTTTGGATGCTGCGCCATCAATAGGGGACAGTCCCCGTTGCAAAGAAATTCACGTAATACGGTCTGCTAACGCACTATAGGGAAGTCAATCCTCAGACTTTCGACGTCACGATGCCAAAAGCACGCCATATTTATGACGTTTTCCTGAAAATGTAGCCTCAATTCACTGAGGCGTTGCTGTTGTGGCGTGCTTTACCAAGCATGTGGCCGAAATTCACAAGACTGACGTTAGGCCTAGTGTGTACTCGATAGCAGTGCACAGAAAGACAAAGATCTTTAGGGCACATCTTTTAGGAGTCCCGTCGGCTTAATCGGTTGGGATTCTCATAAGATTGTAGAGTAATCACATCTTGTAACGATGTGTAATCGTATGAAGATATTTTGGCACAAGTCATCATAACTTCATACTCTTGGACAAAACGGCACAAGGGGCGTTATGTACTTATCTATTTACACCACATCTCGTTAGTACGTGTCTCCGCAACTGAATTCGCGACCATTCTAGAAGTATCGCGTTTCTCAACTTGCGGAAATGGCCAGCAATTCGTGTCCAATAGTTTTGCTGTCCATGCGCATGTCAGTCGGCAAGTTTCACTTGAGTCCTCAGTGAAGTAAAACTTCATAAAATATGCCTAGAGCAGGTTATTGCGGAGATTTCGGTTCAGAGGTTTACCTCTGCGCCCCGGTCGCTGTCATGCCTACTCGGATACTCGCATAGACTTGTTGATCTGATGCCCTCCTCGACAAGGCCAAGTGCAGATTTGTGAGTCTGCTCGCCACGTAGCCAGTGCCTTTCTTACCCAATCCACATTTTTACACTCACTAAGCGAAGGATTTACCATGACCTTTCCGACCGCATCGACGACGGGCCTGCCGTCTGGTGTCACGCTGACGGCATCCGGGGACATCATCGTCACCAAAGCCGGCACGGTTCTTAGCAATCTCGACGTGCGCGGCCAGATCTGGGTCCGGGCCGAGAACGTAACGATCCAGAACTGCAAGATCACGTCGGACAACTATTATGGGGTGCGCATCGATCACGGCCTGAAGGGCGTGACGGTGAAGAACTGCGAGATCGATGGCCAGGGCCAGGTGCTCAACGGCATCGGCGGCGCCGGCACCTTTGTCGGCAACAACATCTACGGCTGCGAGAACGGCATCAACATCGAAGGCAACGTCGCCACCAAAATCGAAGGAAACTACCTGCACGGCTTCAAGGGCTCGTCCAGCGCTCACTTCGACGGCATCCAGATCTTCGGCGACAACGCCAATGTCGAGGTCGTGCACAACACGGTTGTCCAGGACGCGGACCACACGGGCGTTTCGGCGATCTTCGTGGCGAACACCTTCGGGGCGGTCAGCAACGTCAACATCCACGACAACTACTTCTCGGGCGGCGGCTTTCCGCTCTATTTCGACGGCACCAAGAGCAGCGCGGCGATCACGGGTGTAAGCTGGCACGACAACTATGTGGTCAAGGGCGGCTACGGGTATGAGTATATCCGCGCCGACAGCCAGGGGCACACACCGGCGTCGAGCAGCAACGCGATGGTGACCAGCGGCGCAGCGCCCGCGCAGGCCCCTGATAAGTACAGCGGCGGCTCGCCGACACCTTCTCCGACTCCGACTCCGACGCCTACCCCGACGCCCACACCGACGCCCTCGACCGACATCACCGGCACCACCGGCGCCGATACCCTCAAGGGCACCACCGGCGCCGACACCCTGAAGGGCCTGGCCGGCAACGACACCTATGTGGTCAACCACACCGGCGACAAGGTCGTCGAGCTCGCCGGCCAGGGCACCGATACGGTCCAGAGCACGATCACCCACACCCTAGCGGCCAATGTCGAGAACCTGCAGCTCACCGGCGACGGCGCCATCAACGGCACCGGCAACAGCCTGGACAACGTCATCACCGGCTATGGCGGCGCCAACGTCCTCAACGGCGGTGACGGCAACGACA
>NZ_JAJDOP010000014.1 GCF_020595095.1 Microvirga rosea
GAGATCGATCTGGCCAATGATCTGTGCGCGCGCATGAAGGTGAAGTGCGAGATCGTGGCGCAGGATTGGGACGGCATCATTCCGGCGCTCAACGCCAAGAAGTACGATGCCATCATGGCCGGCATGAACATCACCGACAAGCGCCTCGAGGCCATTGATTTCTCCCGTCCCTACGCCTCCGGCCTCCACGGCTTCGCCACCACGAAGGACTCCCCTCTCGCCAAGCTCGAAGGCACCGGCGAGCGCCTGAACCTCGACAAGAATCCCGACGGCGCCCAAAAGGTCATCGACTCCTGGAAGACCGTGCTGAAGGGCAAGACGGTGGGCGTTCAAGGCTCGACCGTGAATTCTCAGTTCCTTGAAAAATACCTCAAGGACGTGATCGAGATCCGTGAATACAAGACCACCGAACAGCACGACCTCGATCTGGCCGCGGGCCGCGTCGATGCGATCTTCGCCGCTCAGTCCTCCATGAAGGCGACCCTCGATCAGCCGGAATTCAAGAACATGCTGATGGCGGGCGCCGGCGTATCAGGCGGAGTTCTCGGTCGCGGCGTCGCTGTCGGCTTGCGCAAAGGCGATACGGAACTAAAGAACGGCTTCGATGCGGCCATCCAGTCGGCTATTGCGGACGGGACGGTCAAGAAGTTGACCGAGAAGTGGTTCAAGGTCGACATGACGCCGCAAAGCTGATTGCGCCTCATCATTGTCGCATAGCGTCACCCTCCCGAGGGTGACGCACAACAGGAACGATCAAGCGTGCAGCAAGTCAGCTATTTCGAGCTTATTGGGTTTGGCCCCAATGGTTGGGGGTGGTCTCTTCTGATTGCCACGGGCATGACCTTGGCGGTTGCCTTGTGCGGCTTTCTGGCGGGATCCGTTGTCGGAACTCTGGTCGCCTGGGCCAAGCTCTCGCGCAATGTGGCGGCTCGCAGCCTTGCCGACGGCTACACCACCATTCTTCGCGGCATTCCTGATCTTCTCGTCATCTACCTTTTCTATTTCGGCGGCAGCGCGGCATTGAGCGCCATCGGCAGCCTGTTCGGAGCCGAGGGCTTCATCGGTGTCCCGGCGTTCGTCACGGGCGCATTGGCGATCGGCATCGTCTCGGGCGCCTATCAGGCGGAAGTATTTCGCGGGGCCTATCAGGTTGTCGGCCGCGGCGAGATCGAGGCCGCGCGGTCCGTCGGCATGCATCGCTGGCTGATGTTCCGGCGCATTATCGCGCCGCAGGTTCTGCGCTATGCCATCCCCGGTCTCGGCAACACGTGGCAGCTGGTTCTCAAGGAATCGGCGCTGATTTCGGTAACCGGTCTCGTGGAGCTGCTGCGCCAGTCCCACATCGCGGCAGGCTCCACCCGCCGCCCGTTCGACTTCTACATCACGGCAGCGGTGCTTTACCTCGCCATCACGTGGGTCTCCACCTATCTGTTTCAGCGGGCGGAAACCCACTCCATGCGCGGCATGCGGAGGGCTTCCTGATGGATTTCGCCTTCATGCGGGACACGTTCCTGCAACTCATGACCGGCGTTCCGCTGACGCTCAATCTTGCCTTCACGTCCGTTGCCTTCGGCGCCGTGTTTGCCATGCTCCTGGCGCTGATGCGCATGTCCAACGTCCGTGTTCTCGACGGCATTGCCCGAACCTACGTCTTCGTGTTTCGCGGCACGCCCCTTCTGGTGCAGATCTTCCTGATCTATTACGGGCTTGGACAGTTTCGTCCGGTGCTTCAGGAATGGGGTCTTTGGAGCTTTTTCCGCGAACCTTACTGGTGCGCGGTTCTCGCTCTCACGCTAAACACGGCGGCCTATGCCAGCGAGATCTTCCGCGGCGGACTTCAAGCCGTTCCGCACCAACAGGTCGAGGCGGCCCGCGCGTGCGGAATGTCCGGCTTCCTGTTGTTCCGCAGGATCATCTTTCCCATCGCGCTCCGGCAAGCGCTCCCCGCCTATGGCAGCGAGATCATTCTCATGGTCAAGGCGACGTCGCTGGCTTCCATCATCACGATGATGGAGATCACCGGCCTTGCCGCCAAACTCATCTCGCAGACGTTCCGGGCCGTCGAAGTGTTTATCGTCGCCGGTGCGATCTACCTGGTGCTCAACTTCGTGATTACGCGCATCATCATGGCCGTCGAGTGGTGGCTGTCTCCTCACCTGCGGCGTCCTCCTGCCATCGAGCCAAAACTGGAGGCAGCTCATGTCTAATGCGGCCTTCTCGTCCGTTTCAGTATCCCAGGGAGTTTCGCCCGTGTCCTCCACCCCGGCAGTTTCCGTTCAAGATCTGCGCAAGAGCTTTGGGGCGCTTGAGGTTTTAAAGGGGGTGTCTTTGGAGGCTCGGGAAGGCGATGTGATTTCGATCCTCGGCGCTTCCGGCTCAGGCAAGTCCACGATGCTTCGCTGCATCAACATGCTGGAGGTTCCCGACTCCGGAGAAATCAAGATCAGCGGAGAGGCCATTCGCCTCAAGCCGACACGGCGCGGCATGGAGCCCGCCGACCAATCCCAGGTCGACCGTATCCGCTCACGGGTCGCGATGGTGTTCCAGAGCTTCAATCTCTGGTCCCATATGACGATCCTCGAGAACGTGATCGAAGCCCCGGTTCATGTCCAGAAGCGGCCCAAGAGCGAGTGCATTGCGGAAGCCGAGGCCCTGCTTGAAAAAGTAGGCATCTTCGACAAGCGGAACCAGTATCCGTCCCACCTGTCCGGCGGACAGCAGCAACGCGCCGCCATCGCCCGTGCGCTCGCCATGCGCCCGCAGGTCATGCTGTTCGACGAGCCGACCTCGGCTCTCGACCCCGAGCTGGTCGGTGAGGTTCTGCGTGTGATGCGCTCGCTTGCGGAGGAAGGCCGGACCATGCTTGTGGTGACCCACGAGATGGGCTTTGCGCGGGACGTATCGAACCGCGTCATATTCCTCCATCAGGGCATGGTGGAGGAGCAGGGAACGCCCGCAGAAGTGTTCGGCGCACCGAAATCGGAACGCTTCAAGCAATTCATTTCCAGCCATCGCTGATCGGGCGAAAAGCCGGTCCGATCAGCGCCGCTCGATTTGATAGGGCCTTTCCGTGGAAGGAGGCGTCACATCCCCGGGCGTGACGTCCCTATAGCCTGGACGCGGGTAAGCGCCGCCCCAGTCCATGGGCTCGACAGGTCGGAACGCCTTTCCAAGAACGAAGCTGACGGTGGCAGGCACGGTCAGGATCAGGACCGTGACGAGACCCCAAATCAGCACAACGGCGGCAAGGCCGAGATTTCTGAGTGATCCCAGGCCCCACGACAGCCACTCGACGGTCTCAGGGTGATTGGTGACCACATCCGCATGGCGCGCCGCCGTGCTCCCGAAGAGGTCGATAAGGCCATAGGCGCCCCACGCCAGGAGAGACCAGAGACCGACCAGAACGAAGGCAACCAGCCAGACAAATCGCTTCATCGTCAACGCTCACCCATGCGGGTTGCAGTCCCGTCGATCTCGCGAGGACCGCGCTTGGCGATCCCGAGGTGCTCATGGATGATCCGCAGGTTCCGCTGGTTCGCCTTGAAGAAAACGTCGAACACGTCGCCGGCCAGCGGGATCGCTCCGAGAGCCGTATCCAACGCAACGTTGCCGAGCATGCGCGCGATCTTCCACCGTGGCAGGCCGAGCTGATGAGCCTCCCAGACGATGTAGCTCGCCAAGGCCGCCGAAATGGCATCCCCGACCCCAGGCACCAGGCCGATCACCGCATCGAGGCCGACGCGACGATTGAGGCCGGGAATCAGGAAAGCGCTGTCCATGACCTTCGCCACCATGGTGACGCGCGCAATCGCGTCCTCACGGGTAGGACCAGCGGTCTTCACGGCCTCAAAAAAAGCGCTGCGAGCAGCGTTCATCCTTCTTTCTCCTGTCTGCCCGATAGGCAGGTTCACGCACGTTGATGTGTGTATTCCGGCTTCGGGCTACAAGATGGGAGGACAATCGAAATATAGTTTCGGTTCTACAAAGGATAGTTTCAGATCTCGATTGCATTAGAGGAGGATTATGTTCGTTCCCCTTGGGCGTAGTTCAGACAATATTCCAATCTGCTGACTTGCCACGCTCAATTTCAACCTTAGCTTGCTTCCCTGGCAGCGGCAACTTAGCCGTTACATGCTCAATGTCTTGAAACAGACGCAGCGATGCGGCTGACGGTCGCTTACGGTCTGCGCATAACGGGGGCGTACATAGGGAGGACCCTATGAGCACCAGTCGTCAAGGAGCCCTGTCGTTCCAGGGGCTTTTCCGTGCCGGTTGTCTGGTTGGAACCTTGCTTGTTGGAGGGGGTGTTTCAGCCGCCCGTGCCGAGAGCGAGGGCACGACCTTCCCAGATCCTCAATATGCAAGTCTCCCGCCCCCCGAACGAATGAAGGATCCTGCCGCGACCGGAAGCCTGCCCAACGGGGGCACCAAACTGGAAACGATCTCGCCGTTCAGCCGCTCCGTCAACATCGGTGATATCGTGCTGCGAAAAGGCGCTCCGACCGGTTGCCTCCCTTCAACCTTACGGAATGTCGTGGCGGACCTATCGGCGCGGTTCGGGGAGATCAGCGTCGAGTCCACGCACAGGAGTTCCGGACGCAACAGACGTGCGGGAGGAGCTCAACATTCCCTCCACCTTGCATGCCGTGCCGTCGATTTTCGCGTTCATGGCCGGAGCCGAGGGGTGATGGCATATTTACGCTCGCGTCCCGACGTGGGGGGTCTTAAGATCTACCGGAACGGCATCATCCACATCGACAATGGAACGCGCCGAAGTTGGTAGGAGCTCGAAGGTAGAATGGCAAGGCAGCCCGATGCGCATCTCATCGCAACCCGGATCGCTCAGGGACGTGGAAAGGCTGCTGCAGATCTCGTCATTACCGACGTACGCCTGCTCGACCTCGTGACCGGCGCGCTCACGCAGACCGATATCGCCATCTGCGGCGATATGATTGTCGGCACCTATGGACATTATCGAAGCGCCCGCACCATCGATGGTCGCGGGCGCATCGCGGTTCCCGGATTCATTGATACGCATCTCCATGTGGAATCGTCTCTCGTCACGCCTCTGGAGTTCGACCGCTGTGTTCTTCCTCATGGGGTCACGACCGCAATCTGCGATCCCCATGAAATGGCGAATGTTCTCGGCACAGCGGCCTTCGATTACTTTCTCGCCTGCTCGGAACGGATGATCATGGATCTTCGCGTGCAGCTCTCGAGCTGCGTTCCGGCAACGCACCTCGAAACGTCCGGAGCACGCATCGAAGCACCGGATCTTGTCCGTTACCGCCATCACCCCAAGGTGATCGGCCTTGCAGAGTTCATGAATTTCCCCGGAGTGATCGCTGCCGATCCTGCTTGCCTTGAAAAGATCACAGCTTTCGCCGATGGCCATATCGACGGGCACGCCCCTCTTCTTCGCGGCCTCGATCTCAACGGTTATCTCTCCGCGGGCATCCGCACCGACCATGAAACGACGACAGCCGCGGAAGCCCTGGAGAAGATCCGTAAAGGAATGACTATTCTCATTCGGGAAGGATCGGTCTCCAAGGATCTGCATGCGCTGGCCCCCGTGCTCAGCGTCCAGACCTCGCCTTTCCTCGCCCTTTGTACGGATGACAGAAACCCTCTCGACATCGCGGAGGAAGGTCATCTCGACTATATGATCCGAACGTTGATCGGATTGGGATGTGAACCTCTTGCCGCCTATCGCGCCGCTTCTCTCACCGCGGCCCAGGCATTCGGTCTCGGAGATCGGGGGATGATCGCCCCTGGAAAACGCGCAGATATTGTTCTTCTGGATGATCTGGAGGCCTGCGCCGTATCCGATGTGATCAGCGGCGGTCGCCTGGTGAATGACGAACTCTTCAGAAGCAGGAGTTTCGTGGAGCCGATCGGGCGCGGCAGCGTCAAGATCGAGACGATAGGCGCTGACGCCTTTCGTATCCCTGTCTCTGCGGACGACCCTCACATCATCGGTGTCATTCCGGGAAAAATCATAACCGAAAGCCATAGGGCCGCTCTTCCCCATCGCAATGGGTTGATGGAAGTGGATCTGGGGCAGGATATCGTGAAAGTCGCGGTTGTCGCCCGCCACGGCGTCAATCGGAATATCGGCCTCGGATTTGTGAAGGGGTTCGGTCTCAAGCGAGGCGCCATCGCTTCCTCCGTCGGACATGACAGTCACAACATCTGCGTCGTCGGTGCCAGCGACGCCGATATGGCCGTCGCGGTCAATCGACTGCGTGACATCGAGGGCGGGTTTGTCGTCGTGTCGGACGGCATTGTCCGCGCAGAACTCGCTCTGCCCATTGCTGGCCTGATGAGCGACCGCCCCTACGAGGACGTTCGCGATGCCCTGTATCCTCTCAGGCATGCCGCGAAAGATCTTGGCGTGACGCTCCCGGAACCTTTCCTGCAGGTCGCCTTCCTGCCTCTTCCGGTCATTCCCCATCTGAAGATCACCGACTTCGGCATGGTCGATGTCGACCGAATGGCGCTTGTCTCCTGAAATGCGACAAGGATCAGGCACAATGCTCGAAGGTTTTACACATCGTCAGATCACGACGACCGAAGCAGTCATCAACCTCCGCTACGGTGGCGAGGGTCCGCCTGTCCTGCTCCTTCACGGACACCCGCAGACACATGTGATGTGGCATCTCGTGGCGCCGCGCCTCGCGGAGAATTACACGGTCGTTTGTGCCGATCTTCGCGGATACGGCGATAGCTCGAAGCCGCTCACGACGCCTGACCACGAGCCGTATTCCAAACGCGCGATGGCGCGGGATCTTGTGGAGGTCATGCAGATCCTCGGCTTTGAGCGCTTTGCCGTTGTAGGACATGATCGCGGCGGCCGATGCGCCTACCGAATGGCCCTCGACCATCCCCAACGCATTGCCGCCTTGTCCGTACTCGACATCATTCCGACAGCCGAGCATTTTGAGCGTACGGACATGGCTTTCGCCATGGGTTATTGGCACTGGTTCTTTCTTGCGCAACCCTATGATCTTCCAGAAAGGCTGATCGCCGGCGATCCTGAAGCCTTCTATCTTCGCAGGGGCCGCGGCATGTTCGATGAAAGGGCTCTCGCCGAGTACCGCCGCTGCTTCACGGACCCGAACACCATTCATGCCATGTGCGAGGATTATCGGGCCGGCGCCACGATCGACACGCGCCTCGACCAGGAAGACAGGAAATCAGGTCGCCGGATCCAATGTCCCGTGCAGGCGCTTTGGGGAAAAAAGAACGGCCTGGACCGGTGGTACGACGTGCTCGAGGTTTGGCGAGACTGGGCCGATCATGTTGAAGGTCACAGCATCGATTGCGGGCACTATCTCGCAGAGGAAGCTCCGGAAGAAACTCTCGCTGCCCTTGAGGCTTTTCTCTCACGGGCACGGAATGAGCGGAGCCTATAATCTCCCGATCCGAAACGAGAGAGGGAAACGGATCTCGCGGCGGCGATCGGGACTTCCCCATGCACTCCGCAGGTCCGACGCGAATTGCTCGATGGGTTGTCGCCCAAGCACCCTTTCTGCCTCTCGCACGGCAGACCATGTATCGGCGTAGCCGATCAAATCATCGGCACGCCATTCAACGGTGATGGCCATTGCCGGTGTCGAAAGCTCCTCGAAGGGAAAGTCGAAGCTGCGGTAGCCTTCCTCGACATGCCGGCGCTCCGGCGGCCAATATGGTCCGATCACATCCTTGTAAAAGCGCCGGATGACAGGATCGATCTCAGAGTCTGCTTCAATCACCCCATAGGTAATCAGGGCCAGGATAGCGCCCGGCTTGCCGACGCGGCGCGCCTCCTTATAGAAGGCCGGAAGATCAAACCAGTGAGCGGCCTGCGCCACGGTGATGAGATCGACGGACTGGCTTGGAAGGCCGCTCTGTTCGGCCGGGGCGACACGATAGGAAACCCGGTCGTGCTGTACCGCGCTTTCAATCTGCTTCCTGCTTGCATCCGTTGCGATAACCGAGCCGAACCTCTCCGCGAGAAGGACCGAGAGCTGGCCCGTGCCACACCCGACATCGAGTACGGTATCGGTCGTTCGGCAAAGCCCAGCCAGATAATCGACGAGCGCTGCCGGATAAGTCGGCCGGTAGGCGGCGTAGTCGGAAGAGCGCGCAGAGAAATGGTCTTTGAATGTCATGATCAGGATGTCGTGAACGGCGCGATCAAGATGCCGTTTGTTTCAAGGACAGAACGGACCGTGCGAGCCATGGCAACCGCGCTCGGCTCATCGCCGTGAACGCAAATCGTATCGACCGTGATGGGGAGCTTTCTCCCGGACACGGTCGTGACGGCTCCGTCCTGCAGAGTTTGCAGGACACGCTCCGCCGCCGCCTGCGCGTCGTGCAGGACGGATCCCGGCTTCTTCCGGCTCGTGAGAGTGCCGTTGTCCTCATAAGTCCGATCGGCGAAAAACTCTCTGGCGACCGGGATACCAAGCTTTTCCGAAGCACTCTCCATGAGAAGGCCCGGCATGCAGACATTCACAAGTCTCGCATCGACAGCCTTGATGGCCCGGGCAATGGCGAGTGCAAGGTCTTCGTCCTCATTCGCCATGTTATTCAGAGAACCGTGAACCTTCACATATGAGACCCGATGCCCCGCCACTGAAGCGACGGCCTGCATGGCGCCGATCTGGTAGGCGATCATGCGTTCGATATCCGCGGGACTGTCGCCTTTGATGACACGGCGGCCAAAGCCTTGGAGATCGTTGAATCCCGGGTGGGCGCCGATTGCGACCCCTTTGCGCTTTGCCGTTTCCGCGGTCCGAAACATCGTTCCGGGATCGCCGGCGTGAAAGCCGCAGGCGATGTTGGCAGATGACACGATATCGAGCATCGCGTCGTCGTCACCCATGGGCCAGGGTCCAAAGCCCTCACCCATGTCGCAATTGAGATCAACTTTCATAGCCTACACCAGGACTGGCTTTGCGTGCTGCGCGCCAACATTGAAGACACGCTTGTAATGCTCGACTTCCGCTTTGGGGCCCATGGCTTTGGTGGGATTGTCGGAGAGCTTCACCGTCGGGCGGCCATTGGCCGATATGACCTTGCAAACGATCGAGATCGGATCGAGACCGCCTTCCGGAACAAACCCGCGGAAATCATTGGTCAGCAGGGTGCCCCAACCGTAACCGATGCGCATGCGCCCAAGGAAGTGCTGATGGATATGCTTGATCACGTCGACATCGAGACCATCCGAGAAAATCGCGAGCTTGTCCTTCGGGTTCTGGCCGCGCTCCAACCACCAGGCGATTGCTTCCTCGCCGCCCTCGATAGGGTCTTTTGAGTCGACGCGGATACCCGTCCATGCTGCGACCCAACTCGGTGCGTTGTTGAGAAAATTCGTAGTGCCGTAGGTATCCGGCAGAATAATGCGCAGGTTCCCCTCGTAGTCGCTCTGCCAGTCGGCCAAAACCCGGTACGGCGCCATCGCCATATCCTGATCGTTGTCCGCGAGTGCGGTATAAACCATGGGAAGCTCATGGGCGTTGGTTCCCACGGCCTCCACCTCGCGCCGCATGGCGATCAGACAATTCGAGGTGCCGAGGAAAGCTGGACCCAGCCCTTCGATCATGGCCTGCACGCACCAGTCCTGCCACAGAAAGCCGTGCCTGCGGCGAGTTCCGAAATCGGTCACCGAGAGTTCGGGCAGCGTTTTGAGCTGCTGGATTTTCTCCCACACGCGGGTCATGGCGCGAGCATAGAGGACTTGGAGCTCGAACTTGCCCATTCCCTTGAGGACCCCACGGGAACGCAATTCGTTCAGAATTGCCAGTGCCGGGATCTCCCACATGGTGGTCTCGATCCAGGGCCCGTGGAAGGTGAGGACGTACTGCCCATCTTCCTTCTCCAACAGGTATTCCGGGAAGCGGAAAGTCTCCAGCCAATCCATGAATTCCGGCGAGAACATCTGCCGTTTGCCATAGAACGTATTACCGCGAAGCCAAGTCGACTCGCCCCTGGTCAAAGACAAGGACCGAACATGATCGAGCTGCTCGCGAAGCTCCCCCATGTCGATGATGTCCGCCAGCCGGATCCGGGTGGTGCGGTTTTGAATGCCGAAGGTGACTTGGACGTCTCGATGGCGGCGGAAAATCGTCTGGGCCATCAATAATTTATAGAAATCCGTATCGAGAACGGATCGAACGATCGGGTCGATTTTCCACGTGTGATTATAGACCCTTGTCGCGATGTCGACCATCGCCTGCTCCTTGCGGCTTCAGGAAGCCAGGACAATAGCGAAGGCGGACCTTGGATGAAAGGGTCGGCAGGATCGAATGTCGGCTAAGGATAACCCGGCGCGCGGGCCGGAAAACAGGGCCCGAAAGGCCCTGTTTTGCACAATAGTCCGCGATGGATCAGCGGAGATTGACCTTCTCCTGCTCGCCGATATCCGTCGGAGGAGTGCCGGTAATGGCCGCCTTCGCGTATCCGTAGAGATGAACGATCGTCGACGAAGGGCTGTCCCAGTATTCACCCTTGGCCGGATGTACACGCACAAGCGCGATGGATGGGTCATCCTTTCCGTCGGGAAACCACGCGCGCAGTCCTTCGGACCACTTTTGTTCGATCGTGGCCTTGTCCCTGACGATTTCGGCTTTGCCGGACACTGAAACGTAGTTCTGTTTTTCCGGGTTCGCATAGGCGAGATTGACTTCGCTATCGCGCGAGATCTCCGTCATCTTCGGCGACTGGACCTTGGTGAAGAACCACAGATCGCCGTTCTCATCCGCCTCCTGGCTGTACATAGGCCGGCTGTGAAGCGCGCCATCCGTATCGACGGTGGTCATCATGGCTATCTTCATATCCTTGATCATTCCATAGAGCTTCTGGGCATGGGGGTCGTCATGGCCGTGCTGATGCATCGTTATGTCCTCGATCTTGTGGTCAATCATCGGATCTCAAGCCAGTGACACGCAGGTGGCGCATTCGGCGCTGTGCGAGGCATGAAGGATCCGCCCGTCAAGGGGCTGCGGGGACAACGGACAAGGTGGGCTTTGGTTCGGCCCAGCTTAACAACGGCACAGCCTTCAAGAGCCTCTATTGACACTTTACATGGTGGCCAGAACCGTCACACAAGGTCCGACAAAGGAGACTCAATCGTGGCAATCACCCGGGAAGATGTGCTGAGGATTCTCGCGACCGTACCTGTCGATGCGATTGGGACCAACCTGGTGGCCTCCGGACGGCTTTCGGATATCGTGATCGACGAAGCCTCAAGGGTGATGTTCTCGATTTTCGTCGAGCCTTCAGAGGCTCCGGCCCTCGAGCGAGTACGCCAGGCGGCGCAGAACGCGGTTCAGGGACTGCCAGGGGTCAAGGGCGTTTTTGCCACGCTGACGGCGGAACGACCGGCAACCGCGGCGCCCCGCACCGCGCCAACGGGACAGCAACGTCCCGCAACCGGCGCCCAGACCAGAGGGCAACGAATTCCGGGCGTCAGACACGTGATCGCCGTCGCCTCGGGCAAAGGAGGTGTCGGCAAGTCCACGACAGCCTGCAATCTTGCTTTGGCCCTCCAAAGCCTCGGCCTTAAAACAGGCCTTCTCGATGCGGATATCTACGGCCCCTCCATGCCCAAGCTTCTTGGGATCAGCGGCAAGCCCCAAGTGCTCGAAAATCGCGTTCTCGAGCCCATGACGGCCTATGGCCTGAAGGTCATGTCCATCGGCTTCCTCGTCGAGGAAGAAGCCGCCATGATTTGGCGCGGACCGATGGTGATGTCGGCCATCACGCAAATGCTGCGGGAAGTGGCATGGGGTGAACTCGATGTGCTCGTGGTGGACATGCCTCCCGGAACGGGCGACGCCCAGCTTACGATGGCTCAGGCAACCCCCCTGGCTGGAGCCATCATCGTGTCGACCCCTCAGGATCTGGCGTTGATCGACGCACGGCGAGGGGTTTCCATGTTCAAACGCGTCGAGGTCCCGATCCTGGGCATTATCGAGAACATGGCAACCTTCGTGTGCCCACATTGCGGACAAACCTCTCACATCTTCGGGCATGGAGGAGCGCGCATGGAGGCAGAGCGCCTCGGTGTACCCTTCCTGGGTGAGGTCCCGCTGACGATGTCAATTCGGGAGTTGTCCGATGCAGGCCGCCCCGTGGTGGCCGTCGATCCGGACAGCGCCAACGCGGCCATCTATAAGAATATGGCCCGTCAGGTCGCGGATGTCCTCACGAGCGGCGTCGATAAGCGTTCTCCGCCACGCATCATCATCGAGTGAGCCGGAATGGCTCGGCAATTCTCTCATCCGCGCGTCACTGGGCTTATTCTCGCTGGCGGCCGCTCCTTGCGGATGGGAGGAAATGACAAGAGCCTGTTGCTGCTGGACGGAGACCCTCTTCTCAGCCATGTCATCCGGCGACTTGCTCCGCAATGTGACGCTTTGGTTTTGAATGCCAATGGGGACCCCGGTCGCTTCGCGCCGTTCAAGCCTTGTGTGATCTCAGACACCTTGCCGGGTTATCTTGGCCCACTCGCGGGGATTCTCTCAGGACTCGAGTGGACGGCCCTTCACAGGCCAGACATAGACTGGATTGTCAGTGTTCCGGCCGATACCCCGTTTATCCCGAGCAACCTCGTCATGCGTCTCCATGAGGCTCGGCTACGGGCCGGGAGCACCCTGGTGAGAGCGGAGTCGGCGGGCCGTAATCATCATGCAATCGGGCTTTGGCCCGTGAAGCTCAAAACCGATCTCTGCCATGCCCTGGAGCATGAGCACCTGCGCAGCATCCGACAATGGACCGAAAAGTATGATGTTGCCGAGGCGTCCTGGGCCGACACGCCCATCGATCCGTTTTTCAACGTGAATACGCCTGAGGACCTGCTTACGGCACGAGCTTTTTTGGCACGGGAACGCCCACGCCAGGACACTGATGGGAAAGACAACACCTTATGAAGGAACTGGACCTTTCCGGCTTGAAATGCCCTTTGCCTGTTCTGCGGACGAGAAAAGTCCTTCAGCAGTTGGCTTCAGGGTCTCGCCTCAAAGTCACATGCACAGATCCTCTGGCGTCCATTGACCTGCCTAATCTGGTCCGGGAAACGGGCGATACTCTGGAGGAGCAGGAGAGCGACGAGAACCGGTCCGTGTTTGTGATCCGCAAGGCCTGACGTTCAAAGGATTGGCCCGGCTCTTGGCCGGGCCATTCGTCTTCAATCAGTCTTTGTTCCGAAGGGAATCCTTCAGGCCGCCGACCGAGTTCTGAATCTTGCCCTCGGCCTTGTCCATTTTGCCTTCGGTCTCGAGCTTGGTATCGCCCACGGCCTTCCCGAGGCCTTCCTTGAGGCTGCCCTTGACACTCTTGGCGCTGCCTTCAATGCGATCCTTATCCATCGTTCAACTCCGTTTGCTGTACGTGGTTGTGAACGCCCATCGATTGGTAAGGTTTCCAGACACCCGACATTATAGCCGTGCTGGATCATTGGATAATTTCACAACAGACGGTGTTACCTGCAGTAGAGCCCTCCCTTTGCTTCTCGCCTATACATTGTGGTCCGAAGGAAATCTTTGCAAATCCTCCCCGTTCAGGGGGCGACATAGCCAAGCTTCTCAGGTAGCAGGCCGACAATGCTGAAAATGGGTCCCTCGTCACAACGAAGACCTAAAAAGTCGGCCAAGCACTTCTTGAAATTGATGGAATTGAACCATCTGGCGACTATAACGTTATATCTTTAAATTCCCAAAGAGTTCCTTTGTGCCGGACCATCGGATACCTTCCAAAAGGCCAAGTGCGTCTGCCTACCAGAACGGCAACGATGCCGTGAGGCATCTTGATCGTCTGGCCCTGCTCGCGCACCAGCTGGTGACGCCCCTCTCCACGATTTCCGCGCTCGCACAAGGTCTTGTGCGCCGCTCGGAGAGACTCAACCCGCAGGAGGTTCGAGAAAAGGGAGAGAAGATTTGGCAGGCAAGCCGCCGGCTTCATGAGCTGATCGAAACGATCATGTCCTATACACGGGCGAACGCCGGCGCCATTACGCCCACTCCTCGGCCGTTCAATCTGAAATCCGCCGTCCTTCGGATCTGCAACGAGCAGAGGCAACAGCAGCCGAACCGGACGTTTCGCCTGGCGACCGAGGAGCTGCCCGAGCTTTTTATCGGGGACCCTGTGCTGCTTGAGCAGGCCCTGATCATTCTTCTCTCGAACGCGATGAAGTACTCGTCTCTCGATCATCCTATTTCCATTGTCGGAAGTGGCGACGAGAAAGAAGTGAGCATTCGTATCGAGGATGAAGGCATTGGCGTGCCGGAACGGGATTTACCATTCCTGATGCAGCCTTTTTTCCGCGCCCGCAATGCGAAGCACATGCCCGGAACAGGACTCGGGTTAAGTCTTGTCTGGCATATCCTCCAACTGCACGGAGGCACCATCCGGATCGAGAGCGCCGAAGGACAGGGGACGACCATCACGATGGTCCTGCCACGGGGGCAAGGTCTCAACGAAGGAAGCGGTACCTGACCTGATTGCCGATTGTTCCCGATCAGGGCCGGACCAGAATACACCGAAAGTCGTTGACATTGGTCAGCGTCGGCCCTGTGACGACCAATCTGTCCATGGCGGAAAAAGCCGAATACGCATCGTTTCTTGAGAGATGTGCCTCGAGATCGATCCCTTTGTCATGAGCGCTTTTCACAAAGCTCGGGTCGAACCAGGCTCCGGCATTGTCTTCCGAGCCATCGATACCGTCCGTATCGCACGCCATGGCGGAGACCTTTGCCTCGCCCTTCAAGGAAATCGCCAGCGACAGCAGAAACTCCGCATTGCGCCCTCCCCGGCCTTCACCGCGCAGAGTGACAGTCGTTTCGCCTCCCGACAGCAAGACACATGGCGGAGGGAGAGGCTCTCCATGCTCGACAACGGATCGGGCCATACCGGCCATTACTCTGCCGACCTCTCTTGCCTCTCCTTCGATCGCATCGCCAAGGATCAGAGGCGCCAGATGCAGTTCACGGGCTCGTGCAGCCGCTGCATCGAGAGACATCTTGGGTGTCGCCAACATATGAACGACGCCCCTTGTTGTTTCGAGAGCCGTCACATTGGCGCGGATTGCGTTTGCCACCCGCTCCGGCACATCGATGGAATAGCGCCGTAGGATCGACAACGCGGCCTCCGGGTCGCCCCTTTCAGGGACCGTCGGCCCCGAGCCGATACTGCCGGGATCATCTCCAGGAACATCCGATATCAGGTAGGTGACAACGGGGGCCGGACTTGCCGCGGCAGCCAGACGACCTCCCTTGATGGCCGACAGGGCTTTTCGAACCTGGTTCATTTCTCCGATCGGAGCGCCTGACCGCAGGAGCGCACGGTTGATATCCTGCTTGTCGCCCAGGCTTATTCCGTCCGCAGGAAGCGACAGCAGCGCTGACGCGCCTCCGGAGATCAGGCAAATGACGAGATCGTCCGGCCCTGCGGCCTGAGCAAGCGACAGGATGCGTCCGGCAGCATCGAGCCCAGCTTGGTCAGGCACAGGATGAGCGGCTTCGACGATTTCAACCGAGCGGGTCCGCACGCCATGACCATAACGTGTGACCACAAGCCCCTCGCAGGATCCGCCGACGCTACTCCAAGCTTCCTCGAACGCAGCGGCCATTCGAGCCGACGCCTTACCGGCGCCCAAGACAATGGTTCGTCCCTTCGGCCTTTCGGGAAGCCTCCCGGCGAACTTGCCGTCAGGCAGGGCGGCCCGCAGAGCGGCATCGAACAACGTATGGAGTATTTCGGCGTCACTCAGCATGCGCAAGCTCTCACCTCATCAAGGCTTCCGACCTTAGACCAGAAAGAGCGGGATGCGCATCACGTGGCGATAGATCTCACCAGGATAAAGGAAGGCCGAAGGAAAATGCGGCACGTTCGGCGCATTGGGAAAATTCTGGGTCTCAAGAGCGAATCCGGCGTGCTTTCCATAAGGAGCCCCGCCCTTTCCGACAGCTGGCATCGCTTCAAAGTGGTTCGCCGTATAAAGTTGGACACCAGGCTGATTGGTCCAGATCTCCAGTGCTCTTCCCGAGACGCGGTCAAAGGCTCTGGCTGCGCGGCGCAGCGCCCCATCCGCGCCGTTAAGGCAGAAATTATGATCGTAACCGCCCTCAGGGAGCTGCGCACGGTCATCGAAAGCAGCTCCGATAGGCCGTTCCTGGCGGAAATCAAAGGCCGTGCCCGCAACCGGCGCAACGTCTCCGGTGGGGATCTTGCCAGGACCGACGGGCGTATAATGGTCCGCATCAATCTGAAGGAGCTGGTCTTTGACAGAGCCGGATCCATGGCCCGCAAGATTCCAATAGCCATGATAGGCAAGATTGACGACCGTCGGACGATCCGTCGTCGCCTCCATTTCGATATCGAGCGTCCTCTCATCCGACAGACGATAGGTGACGCCGACACTGACTGAACCGGGATAACCTTCATCCCCGTGAGGCCGATGCAAAACGAGTTTTACGGCATGGTTTGCTGAATCAGGCTCAGCGTCCCAGATTCTCTTGCTGAATCCCTTGAACCCTCCATGCAGATGATTGGGCGGCTCGTTCGGTGAGAGCTGACAGGTCTCTCCATCGATCACGAAGCGCGCATCCGCGATGCGGTTTGCATAGCGACCGCATATTGCGCCGGCGGATCCGCGATACCGCAAGTAGGAAGCCAGATCGTCATACCCCAGAACAATGTCCCGAACAGTCCCATTGCGATCCGGCACATGAAGTTCGCTCAGGATCGCGCCATATGTGATGACCCGGGCACGAAGGCTTCCGTTCTGGAGCAGAAATGCCTCGACGCTTTTTCCCTCGATATCACCGAACAGGGATCTTTCGACACTCATGACCGACCTACCAATACTATCTTGACGATTGTCATTCCCGGTTGAGATCCGCGTTCTGCGATGGAAGCTTGTAGTTCCAGCCGCCATCTCCGTAGCCGGGTTCTTCGGTGTGAAGAACAACGTTCGTTGCTGCAAGCCTGTCGGCGATTTCTTTTTCCGGCCCTTGATCGGTGATGATATCGGACAAAGAACTCAGCGGACAAACGACTTCAAGATGGCGGCGTCCAAATTTCGTCGAGTCGATCAGGAGAACCCGCCTCTCCGATCGTTCGAGCATGGCCCGCTTAACCCAGCAGGCCTCCATCTCGACATCGGTCGGGCCTTCGGTCGTCAATCCGCTTGCACCGATGAACGCGATATCGGCGTAAAACCTCTGAACAAAGCCGCATGTCTCCGAGCCATAGACACCCTGCTCCCGAGGAGAAAGCTCTCCCGGACATACGACGACACGCACGCGATCGGTACGGAGAAAAGCACTCGCGATGGGCAACCCGTTGGTGATGACCGTCATCGGCTCGTCGCGCGCGGCCAGCACCTGCGCGAGGCGGGCTGTCGTCGATCCTGTGTCGATCATCACCACGGCTCCCCGGGTCACAAGCGATGCCGCGATACGGGCAATCTGATCACGCTCCGGAATGGCCTCGACGTCCCGATCCGAGAAATTCGGCTGCGTGCCGAGCTGGCGCCCGGATGCGCCACCGTAGGTCCTGTCGACGATGCCGCGGCGCGTAAGTTCTTCGATGTCTCTGCGTATCGTCTCTATGGAAACCCCGAACCGCTGAGCCAGGGTCGAGGTCCTCACGGTCGGGCTCAACGCCAGCTCGGAGATGATCAATCTTTGCCGAGCAGTTTTTCGACCCTCGGGCAATGACATGGAAAGACCTCCGCGCCTAGATCCGACGTTACAAGTCGGTCATATTATGTGGATCATACCACAGAACTCTGCTTGATTTACCACCTTTCGTTCCATAGGCTCCAGCGCAAGATGAGATAAAGGATAATTTTCCTCGTGCGGCGTTTCCGTTCCGCATGCGACCCGTGAAAGGTAAGACCCGTGAAGCCGCTGTCCGAGCTGCCTCTGGAGCAGGCCCGTTCTGTTCGTGTCGTTCTATCCGACATCGACGATACCATTACGTCGGACGGTATTCTTACGGCCGCCGCCTATTCCGCACTCGAGGCGCTGCACCGCGCCGGCTTCCTGGTTATTCCCGTGACAGGCCGACCGGCCGGCTGGTGCGATCACATTGCACGCATGTGGCCGGTGGATGCCGTTGTCGGAGAAAATGGCGCGTTCTTCTTCCGGTATGACCGCCACAAGAAGAGGATGCACCATCACTTCTGGGCAAGCCCCGAGGAGCGTCGGCGAAATCGCACTCGCCTGGATCAGATCGAAAAGGAAGTCCTTGCAACGGTGCCGGGATCAGCCCTTGCCAGCGATCAAGCTTATCGTGTCGCCGATCTCGCCATTGATTTTTGCGAGGATGTCCCTCCCCTGCCAGAGCAGGAGGTCGATCGGATCGTCGAGATCTTCGAGCGGGAGGGCGCCCAGGCGAAGGTGAGCTCCATTCACGTCAATGGATGGTTCGGCGCCTATGACAAGCTTGGCATGGCCCGGACGCTCTTGGCCGATGTTTTCAAAATCGACTGGGCAGAGGCGCAAAAGAGCGTGATCTATGCGGGAGATTCGCCCAACGACGAGCCTATGTTCGCAGCTTTTCCCTTGAGCGTCGGCGTTGCCAACATCAGCGCTTTCGCCCACAGGCTGAAGAACAAGCCGGCTTACATTACTCAGTCCCATTCTGGTCTTGGATTTGCCGAGTTGGCCACACTCTTGCTCCAGGCCAAGGCGAATACCAAGGGGTGAGGCATCGCCTCAGTCCGAGACTTCACCGGACTTCTGCGACTTAAGGATGAACCTCGGCCGCATTGCGGCGCCGGATTCTCCCTCTAACCTTTCTTGACCGCTGCTGCGGGTGGTTCCACCATGCAAGCATAATCAGACCCGGCAGAGCCGGGCAGCGTGACAGAAGGGAAGGAAGTCCATGCGCGTTCTCAAGAAAGTCCTGTTCGCCTTAAGCTGCACCGTGCTGGCCCAGTCGGCATCTGCGCAGCAGGTCTCCGACAATGTTGTTAAAATCGGCATTCTGAACGACCAGTCGGGCGTTTACGCCGACTTTGGCGGAAAATCTTCCGTCGAGGCCGCCCGCATGGCTGTGGAGGACTTTGGCGGAAAGGTCTTGGGTGCCTCCATCGAAATCGTGAATGCGGACCACCAGAATAAGCCTGACGTTGCCTCAAGCATCGCCCGGCAGTGGTATGATACCGAAAAGGTCGACGCGATCATGGAGCTGACCACTTCATCGGTCGCCTTGGCGGTTCAAGGCCTTTCGAAGGAAAAGAAAAAGATCAACATCGTCACCGGCGCCGCCACGACGGATCTGACCGGCAAGCAATGCTCGCCTTACGGCTTCCACTGGGCGTATGACACTCACGCCCTCGCGGTAGGCACTGGCGGAGCGCTGGTCCAGAACGGTGGCAACAAGTGGTTCTTCCTGACGGCTGATTACGCCTTCGGGTACTCCCTGGAAGACGAGACGTCGAAGTTCGTGAAGGCCAAGGGCGGACAGGTGGTGGGCTCGGTTCGCCATCCCTTGAGCACGAACGATTTCTCATCGTTCCTGCTTCAGGCTCAAAGCTCCGGCGCCAACGTGATCGGATTGGCGAATGCCGGGCTGGACACCTCCAACGCCATCAAACAAGCCTCGGAGTTCGGCATTACGCAGGGCGGGCAACGCCTCGCCGCCCTCCTGTTCACCCTGGCGGAGGTTCATGGTCTCGGACTGAAAGCGGCGAACGGCCTGACGCTCACCGAAGGCTGGTACTGGGATCAGAGCGATGAGAATCGCACCTTTGCCAAGCGTTTCATGGATCGTACCGGCCGCATGCCGAACATGATCCATACCGGCACCTATTCCTCGGTGCTGCAATACCTCAAGGCGGTTCAGAAGTCGGGGACGGACGCAACCGAACCAGTTGCGAAGGCCCTTCACGAAATGCCGGTGGAAGACGTCTTTGCCAAGAAGGGCAAGGTCCTGCCGAACGGCCGCATGGTCTACGACATGTATCTCTTCCAGGTGAAGAAGCCTGAAGAGAGCAAAAGCGAATGGGATATGTACAAGCAGCTCGCCACGGTTCCCGGCGATGAAGCCTTCCTCAAGGCTTCCGAAAGCGGCTGCCAGCTGACGCAATGATGTCGGACGCGCCTGCATGATGGCTTGATGCCGTCGACTTAGCCATCATCACTGCCGCGGCGCCTCAAGCATAGTGTGGCGCCGCAAGTCCGACATGTTCAGTATCGGGGAATGATCGACCTTATGATGGTCAACGCCACGCCTATCCTGAACGCCAGTGGAATCACGATGGAATTTCGCGGCTTCGTTGCCGTGAACAATGTGAACCTTTCGATCCGCGAAGGCACCATTCACGCGCTGATTGGCCCGAACGGAGCTGGAAAGACCACTGTCTTCAACATGCTCACCAAGTTCCTGACCCCGACCCGCGGAAGCATTGAGTTCCGCGGTCGGGACATTACGGGACTGAAGCCCGCGGAGGTCGCTCGTCTCGGTCTCGTGAGATCCTTTCAGATCTCGGCGGTGTTTCCGCACCTGACGGTGCTCGACAATGTGCGGATCGCTCTCCAGCGTCCTGCCGGCCTCTCAACCCAGTTCTGGCGTTCGTCGAATGTCCTTTCGAGATTGGATGAGCAGGCGATCGAACTGATAGAGGCCGTCAATCTAGCGGCCTACACGCACCTGCCCGCCGTAGAATTGCCCTATGGACGCAAGCGCGCATTGGAGATCGCCACAACCCTGGCCCTCGATCCTGCCATGCTTCTTCTCGACGAGCCGATGGCCGGTATGGGACACGAGGATATCGGGCGCATCTCCGACCTTATCCGGAGAATTTCCAAAGGGCGGACGATTCTCATGGTCGAACACAATCTCCACGTCGTGTCGGATCTCTGCGACCGGGTCACCGTCCTGGCACGCGGGGAAATTCTGGCTGACGGAAGCTACGATGTCGTCAGCGCGGATCCCCGTGTGCGGGAAGCCTACATGGGTACAGAGCATGACTGACGCGCTCCTCAAGATCCGCGCCTTGAACGCTTGGTATGGCGAGAGCCACATTCTTCATGGCATCGACCTCGATATCCGCCAGGGCGAAACCGTCACGCTGCTTGGCCGGAACGGTGCAGGGAAGACCACTACGCTACGGGCCATCATGGGCATCCTGCGTCGACGTGAGGGGACTATTAATCTGGCCGGAAAGGATCTTACGGTTCTGCCTCTCCATCGCGTCGCCCAGATGGGGCTCGGGTACGTTCCCGAGGAGCGCGGAATTTTTGCCAGCCTCAGCGTGGAGGAAAACCTCACCCTGCCGCCGAAAGTGGCGGAAGGAGGCATGAGCGTCGAAGAGATCTATCGGCTGTTTCCCAATCTTCAGGAGCGTCGCAACAGTCAAGGGACAAAGCTGTCTGGCGGCGAGCAGCAGATGCTCGCGATCGCCCGGGTTCTGAGGACCGGAGCGAAGATCATCCTCCTCGATGAGCCCACGGAGGGATTGGCTCCGGTCATCGTGCAGCGCATTGGCGATGTGCTGGTGGCACTGAAACAACGGGGGATGACCATTCTGCTCGTAGAGCAGAATTTCCGCTTCGCCCGGAAAGTCGCCGATCGCTTTTATCTCATGGAAGATGGCCGGATGGTCAATTCATTCGCCGAGCACGAGCTCGATGATCATATGAATGAACTGCACGACGTGCTGGGAGTGTAAGAGAACAGATGAGCACGATTTTCGGCATTCCGGCCCCTGCCCTCTACGGTCAGATTCTGATTGGCCTCATCAACGGGTCCTTCTACGCTCTTCTCAGTCTCGGCCTGGCGGTCATCTTCGGCCTGCTGAGGGTTATCAACTTCGCCCATGGCGCCCAGTACATGCTCGGCGCTTTCGTGTCTTATGGCCTTCTGAACTACTTGGGTATCGGTTACTGGCTCGCTCTCATTCTCGCACCCTTGATCGTCGGTGCGGTCGCCATTGTCATCGAACGTACGATGCTCAGCCGTTTGTATGGCCTCGATCCCCTTTACGGCCTGCTCCTCACCTTCGGGCTGGCGCTGATTTTCGAAGGGGCCTTCCGGTATTGGTTCGGCACTTCCGGCAAGCCCTATGCACCGCCCCCCCAGCTGACCGGCGCGATGAATCTCGGCTTTATGTTCTTGCCGATCTACCGGGGCTGGGTCGTCGTCGCATCCCTTATCATCTGCCTTGGGACGTGGCTTCTCATCGAGAAAACACGCCTTGGTTCATATCTACGGGCGGCGACAGAAAACGCCACTTTGGTTCAGGCTTTCGGTGTGAACGTGCCACGGCTCCTGACGCTGACCTATGGCCTTGGGGCGGCACTGGCCGCTCTTGCGGGCGTTCTGGCCGCCCCGATCTACCAGGTCAATCCGCTGATGGGATCCAACCTCATCATCATCGTCTTTGCCGTGGTCGTCGTCGGCGGCATGGGGTCCATCCTCGGAGCGATCATCACGGGTTACATGCTCGGGATCCTGGAGGGATTGACCAAGGTCTTTTATGCCGAAGCATCAAGCATCGTCATATTCGTCGTCATGGCCGTCGTCCTCCTGATCAGGCCGGCCGGCTTATTCGGAAGAGAAGCGTGATGTCGGTGGAAGTGCAATCCCAGCCTATAGCAAGGCAACCTGACCTTCGCACTCTGACGAGGCTGCTGACGGCGCTGGCCCTCGTCGGGCTCCTGGCGGCGCCCTTCGTCGTCTATCCCGTTCTCCTGATGAGCATGTTGTGCTTTGCGCTTTTCGCATGCGCATTCAATCTGCTCATCGGCTATGTCGGCCTTCTGTCGTTCGGCCATGCGACCTTTTTCGGCGGAGCCGCCTACTTCACGGCTCACGCCGTCAAAGTTTGGGGATGGGATCCGCTTGCGGGAATTCTCCTGGGAGTGCTTGGAGCAGCAATCTTGGGCTTGGTAGTCGGTTTCTTGGCAATTCGCCGCCAAGGGATCTATTTCGCGATGATCACGCTGGCTCTTGGACAGATGTTCGCCTTCATCTGCCTCCAGGTGCCCTTCACGCATGGCGAGGATGGAATTCAGGGTGTTCCACGGGGGCATCTCCTCGGGTTCATCGACCTCAATGAGCCCCTTTCCATGTATTATGTGACACTTGCCATATTCCTGTTCGGCTTCTTTGCCGTATGGCGGATTGTAAACTCACCCTTCGGCAATATTCTCAAAGCGATACGCGAGAACGAGCGGCGGGCCGTCTCACTTGGTTATCGTGTTGATCGCTACAAGCTTGGGGCATTTGTGATGTCGGCTGCCCTGGCAGGCCTTGCGGGCGGAACGAAGGCCATCGTTTTTCAGTTCGCAACGCTGACCGACGTTCAGTGGCAAATGTCCGGCGAGGTCATTTTGATGACCCTTCTCGGAGGCATTGGAACGTTGGTCGGCCCTGTTGTCGGAGCAGCTTTCGTTATCGCCCTCCAGAACTATCTGGCCTCATCGGATTTTCCGGTCACTGTTCTGATTGGCATTATTTTCGTGGTGTGCGTGCTGGTTTTTCGGCGGGGCGTTGTTGGTGAGCTTCTGGAATTCGTGAGGCGCCGAGAAGGACGGCCTGATTAATTTCCATTCTCAATGCCCACTGAGAGCGCTGGGTCACGAGGCTGCGGAATGTCGGACAACGAGACCTATGATTATATCATCGTCGGCGGCGGATCGGCGGGTTGCGTCCTGGCCAACAGACTTTCTGCGGATGCTCGCAACTCCGTCTGCCTGCTGGAGGCAGGTGGCAAGGATGACTGGATCTGGTTTCACATTCCGGTAGGCTATCTTTTCGCTATTGGGAATCCCAGATCCGACTGGATGTTCAAGACCGAGGCCGAGGAAGGCCTGAACAACCGCGTGCTGAACTATCCGCGCGGAAAGGTTCTGGGAGGCTCGTCCGCCATCAATGCCATGATCTATATGCGCGGGCAGCGCGAGGATTATGATCATTGGCGCCAATTGGGATTGCGTGGCTGGGGATGGGATGACGTCAAGCCGATCTTCCGGCGCCACGAAGACCATTATCTCGGCGACAATGAGCATCACGGCGCAGGCGGAGAATGGCGCATCGAAGCCCCTCGCGTTCGATGGGATCTCCTCGATGCCTTTATCGAAGCGGCTGTCGAGGCCGGGATTCCCCGGACGAACGACTTCAACACCGGAAGCAATGAAGGAATCGCATACTTTCACGTCAACCAGAAAAACGGGCGCCGCTGGTCTGCGGCACGTGGTTTCCTCAAACCTGCTCTGTCTCGTGCCAATCTCAACGTTAAGACTCACGCTCGCGCGACAAGGATTTTGTTCGAGAACAAGCATGCCGTTGGCGTGGAATATCTCCAGGACGGCATAGTGCGGCGGGTCATGGCGCGGAAGGAAGTGGTGATATCGGCGGGGGCGGTTGTGACGCCGCAATTGTTGCAACTCTCGGGCCTCGGCGACGGCAATCTTCTGCAGCAGCATGGCATCGAGGTCATTCACCATCTGCCAGGCGTTGGCGAGAACCTACAGGATCACCTGCAACTGCGTCCGGTCTATAAGGTCCGGGGCGTTCGAACGCTCAATGAGGATTACCGCTCTCTCCTGAAAAAAGGTCATATGGCTTTGCAATATGCTCTCTTTCGGCGCGGGCCTTTGACAATGGCGCCGTCTCAATTGGGCGCGTTCACACGCTCGTCGCCCCAATACGCCACGCCGAATCTGCAATTTCATATCCAGCCTCTTTCTCTCGATAAATTCGGAGAAGAGCCTCACCCGTTTCCAGCTTTTACGGCCAGCGTCTGCAACTTGCGACCCACGAGCCGAGGAAGTGTCAAGCTGCGTGCCCAAGATCCGACGCAAGCTCCCGCCATCAGACTGAACTCATTGGCCACGCGCGAGGACCAGGATGTTGCGGTCGATGCGCTTCGGTTGGTCAGACGGGTCGTTTCCATGCCCGCGCTGCAGAAATATCAGCCGGAGGAGTACAGGCCCGGCGCCGACCTGGTCACAGACGAAGAGCTTCTTTATGGAGCTCGCGAAATCGGGACGACCATCTTCCATCCCGTCGGCACAGCAAAGATGGGCATTGAGGATGATCCGCTGGCGGTAACGGATGAACGCCTTCGCGTGCGCGGTGTTTCCGGTCTTCGCGTCGTAGACGCCTCTGTCATGCCGACGATCACCAGCGGCAATACGAACTCGCCGACTTTGATGATTGCTGAAAAGGGAGCCATGATGATCCTTGAAGAGCAGGCGGCAAGCACGTCGTCAGCCGCATAAGCGCCCTTTCGATCTCAGCGGCGCTCCTTCATGCGTGCAATCTCCTCTGCGAGAAGCTTGACGTCCTGGGAGCGGCTTTTCTCCACCACCAACACTGCCTCGGAGGTTACCACGATAATGAGATCCTGGACTCCAATAGCTGCGACGATGGGCCCCTCGGAGCGAACATAGCTCGCCTTGCTGTTCTTCAGAATAGCGCTGCCTAAGACGACATTTTGCTCAGAGTCCTTGGCCCCGATCTCCCACAGAGCGGACCAAGTGCCGATATCGTGCCATTCCAATGGCGATGGGATAACGGCTATGTTTTTGACTCTCTCAAAAAGCGCGTGATCGAGGGAAATGCTCTTTGCGTGCGAGAAAGCCTGATGGTCAAGATGCAGGCCCTCAGGGCAAGACACAGCCTCTGAGACCGCCTTACGGCACGCTTGCACCATGTCAGGCTCCCGTTGCTCAAGTTCGCGGATGAGAGCATGGATCGGCAGCAAGAAGATTCCGCTGTTCCATAGATACTCCCCGCTCGCCAGAAAGCGCTCTGCCGTGGTTCTATCCGGTTTCTCCGTAAAGCTCTTTACCATGCGAGCTCCTGTTTCCGGACCGATCGGAAGATCCGCTTGAATATACCCGAAGCCGGTTTCCGGAGCAGACGGTTCAATGCCGAACAGAACGAAATCGCCTTTGAGAGCGGCAGCGCAACCTTTCCTGATCACCTCCCCGAAGACGTCGCCGTCAGTTATGACGTGATCTGTCGGCATGACCAGCATGAGATCGCTCGATGAGCGTTGTTCTGCGACGAGTGCGGAAACGAGGACCGCGGGTGCGGTATTCCGGCCGACGGGTTCAAGGATGATGCATGGGGCGTCGAAACCAACCGCACGCAACTGCTCGCCGATAGCCATACCATGTGCGGCGTTCGCGACGATAATGGGTGCTTCAAAGAGAGTGTCGTCCTTTAGCCGCATCGCAGCCTGCTGCAGGAGGGTTGTTTCGCCACCCAAGGTCAGCAGCTGCTTTGGATGCGCTTGGCTGGAAAGGGGCCACAGCCTACTCCCAGATCCTCCCGATAGGAGAACAGGAACGATCTTGGTCATGAGGTCCTCCGCAAGCCATCTCGCGGACCTCAGATGTTCCGAAGAGAACGCCGATAGAAGCGGCGTCAGTGTATCTAAGGGGATTAGGTGACAATACTCACTGAACGGGGAGGATCGGCGGTCTTTGTCAACGAGCGTCCAGACCCGCTGAACGATACTCGAATTTCCTGACCTTGCCGTCTAAATCCGAGAGCGGCCTTCCCAGCCTATAAGTGTTTTGCGAAGTTTCCGCCCAAATCATCGGGTCGCAGCATTCCAACGTTTAGCCGGAACGCTGCAACTCCCAAGATCAATGTGCACTGTCTGCCACAGCAGCCTGCTCTCCAGAGCGGAGGTGGCTTGCAGCCCAAATAGCAGCCTGTGTTCTATTTTTCGCGCGTATTTTGCGAAGGATCGCTTTGACATGCACCTTCACCGTCGCTTCGGTGATATCGAACTTCCTTGCGATCAGCTTATTGGAATCGCCCTGCATAAGGCAGCGAAGGATAACGGTCTCTCGCGTGGAAAGGCCCCGTTTTCCCAGCTTGCTTCCCGCTTCCATCAGCACCTCGTCCGGATCCTCTTGGGCCTCGTCGGCCCCGGCGGATGAGGTTTGGATCAAGCTTAGAATGGCTGCCGGATAAACCGCCTCGCCGAGCATGACCAGATCGAGCGACTTGACCAGCACCTCGAAAGACACTGACTTCAGCAGATACGCGTCGACTCCAGCCTGAAAGGCCGAGAGAACCTCCTTCATATCGTAATGTTCAACCAGAACGACAACCTTCGCGGACTGGTGTTCTGCCTTGAATTGCCTGATTTGATGGAAGACTTCGCTGTAATCGCCATTGGCACTGACGACGAGCATGAATGGTTCGTCCACCCAGCGATTGCCGACCTCGGCGAAATTGGCGCAGGAAACAACGACATTAAAGTGTGTGTCCGCGAGAATTCGCCTCAACCCTTCCCTGAGCAGAGTGTTAGGCTCCACCAGAAGCATGGGAACATGACCTGGGTCACGGCTAGCCGTGCGACCCCGCCCCTGAGAACGGAGGTTTGAGCTTTCCGAGAAAGTCTCTTCCGAGACAAAACTATCCAAGTTGGATAGGCTATCGAAACTATAGTTCTTTCTCATTGCCTGCTTCTCTGACCAAACCCCCGGACAGTTCAGCATCATCTTTATTTGTATTTCCCTTGCGTGAAAACTAGCCTAATTGTTTCTTATGTACAAATGCCTTGTTAATGATCTTAGCCCCAAAAGCAGGCATGTACCTATTTTTGCAAACAGCTCCTTAAGAGTGGGCCCGCGAAGCACCTCATATCCTGCAATGGTGCAAGCCTCTTCAAGCTGAACTCGCCTCAGGAGTCTGCATAGACCTTGGTTTTCCTGATTCGTCTGTACTCTTGAGAGTAGTATGGGCAGTAAGCACAGGGATGAACCTAGACATACAAACTCAGCAGATTTAAACCGGTTGTTACGAGGGGTTCAGATTTACCAGATCCTAAGCAAGATTATAGACACACATGGAGCCACCCCTTGTCATCATGAGATGTTATTTCAATCTTATCGATAATTATGAGAAGATCCTCGATCACGATGGCATCGAAGTAACGGATCTGGATCAGGCTCGGGTTCAAGCCATAAAAGCGATAGAAGAACTTCTAGAGGAAGAAGAAGAATTCGCTGAAGATTGGCGAAACTGGACGCTCGAGGTGACGAACGAAACCGGGAAAGTTCTACTTTCCATTCCGCTCAACAGCATCCTTCATTGATGGTCGGCTCAGCCCCTCGGGATGTTTCCCGGTTTCTTGCGCGAGCCTCTGAAGCATCATTCGAACATGCTCTTTGACCATATCCTTCGTGGTCGGAAGATTTTGAGGTCTGGCTTTACTCTTCTTGGAGACCATAGGTTAAGCCTCTCGAAAAGCGATTATATTCTGTAGTTTGTTCGAATGACAAAAAAATTTGAGTACGGCCTTTTTCAGGTCCGAAGTATAAGCCTTCTATTCTTCATCAACCCAACCTACTAACGTCCGTTCTAAACCCTTCGGTACTGAGATGAGGGCTCCAAACGCCTATGGAAACCTTTATCTCAGTACATAGTACTCATTATGAAAGCACGCGATGGGGCGAGCCCTACTCGTTATGAGGATAAACTTGGCTGATCGTCCTGGGAGCCGTTGGAGAAGTGAGCCACAGCCCACATGGCCGCCTGAGTGCGATTTGTGACCCTGATTTTGCGAAGAATGGCTTTGACATGGACCTTCACAGTCGCTTCGGCCACTTCAAGTTTGCGTGCGATCGTCTTATTGGGCGCCCCTTCCATGAGGCAATGCAGAATTTCTGCTTCTCTGGCTGACAGCATCCTGCTTGGCAGGCTTGTGGCAACTACCTGCATCCTCTGGATATCCGACGCATCATAAAACCGCGGCGAGGATGGAGCGACTTTGGGCTCTGCGATTTGGGAAAGAACCATTCCGGCAGGGAAAACCTTTTCCCCCAGCATAACGAGATCCAAGTACTTGACCAACGTCTCGCATGCGATCGTCGCGAGACAATATCCGCTTGCCCCCGCCTCCATGATCGCAATCATATTTGCAAGATCGAAGCTGTCTGCAAGGACAACGATATGCGCCTTTGGGCTCTGTGCTTTCAAATCATAAATGATGCTGGGTGTTTCAGCATGATGAAGGTTCTCATCAATGATGAAGAGGGATGATTTTTCATCTGCAGGAGCGGAAGAATTGCTTTCTTCGTTGCCGTAATCCGACTGCACGCTGTAGTGCGTGCTTGATAGAATATGGCGTATCCCTTCTCGTAACATAGCATTCCGGCACAGAAGGAACGTTGTTACAGGAGACAAGTTCTGCGACATATGATGACATTCCTTCTGCAAATTTCCTTGAATTATACAATTCATGACTTGTTAATCATTAAGGCAAAAGGGGTAATTTTACCGCTTAGGTGGTACCAGAACATCATCCTAAGAGACCCAGGCTCAGGACATTGATTCCTACGGTCAGAATATTCATAGCAAACCTAACCTCCAGGATGGACAATTTTCACAGTGGCCTGGCAACAGGAGGTAGGAGATTCCACGATGGTGTCGGTGCAGCCATAAGGTCCTAACGCCAACTCGTTACATTTCACGAAATGCGCGGGCCATGCTGTCGCGGATGGGTTGGAGGAGATACTCGATAAAGGTGCGATCGGCAGTTTTGATATAGACCTCCGCGGGCATTCCCGGCGTCGGAGCAAAATCATGAACCTTCGATATCTCTTGAGGATTTAGTGAAACCCGCGCGACATAAACGTCATTCCGCGTCAGCGCACTCTTTTCATCAGGAAGCGCATCCGCCGAGACATACACAACCTCTCCTTCGATCATGGGCGTGACACGTTGTTTAAGAGCAGTAAGGCGAACGATGGCTTTCTGTCCTAGTTTGACGTTTGGAATATCCTGAGGACGCACCCTGACTTCGATCAAGAGATTATCTTGCAAGGGAACGATTTCCATTACGGTCTTGCCGGCTTCGACCACCCCACCAGGGGTGTGATAGCGAAGCTTAACGACAACGCCCTTCACTGGGCTGGTAATCTTCACCCTCTCCACAATGCGAGAAGCAGACAATATGCGCTCTCGAACATCCGCAAGTTCCCCCAACGTTTCGTGCAGCTGCTCGACTGACGTTTTGATGGCCGCGTTACGTACGCCGATGATCTGCTCCTGAGACCGCGCGATACGCTCCTTGGAATCTCCGATTTCACCGGTTAAGCGTCCAGCCTCGCCCTGGAGATTGGCGCGAGCACGCTGAAGAGCCAGGACCTCTGATCGTCGGATCAAACCATTCTTCAGGAGCTGCTCCTTTGCTTGGAGCTCCTCGTCAAAGAAAGCGATCTGCTCCCGCACCGAGGCAAGCTGCGTCGTGCTTCCCTTGATGCGTTCCTGCAAAGCTTCAATACTCGTCTTGATTGACGCAATCTCGCTTTCCAGGCTTTTTTGACGTGCCTCTATGGTTGCCCGTTGCGCTTTGATGATGGTCGCAATATCCGCGTCGGTCGATACTCTCGACAACAGCTCCCCCGAGAATGCAATCTCACGCTCCTCGGCCATTTCGGCCCTTAAGCGAGACTCGATGGCAACGAGACGTGCCTCGCGCAGCGCAAGCCGACGCAATTCAGCACGTGGGCCTGTCTCGTCGAGTTGAAGAAGAGTTTCTCCGGGTTCAACAACATCGCCTTCCTTCACCAGGATATCTTGTATGACGCCGCCTTCGAGATGCTGAATGATCTTGTTCTGCCCTGTCGCGACGAACGCGCCGTTGGTCACGACCGCGCCGGCAATAGGCGCAATTCCTCCCCAGTACCCAAAGCAGAGTAAGGTAAGAGCAAGAATTGCAATGCCTGTCACGGTAGGAAGACGCGTACTCCGAGGTACGTCTGCGTACCATTCCTGTTGCTTCTGCAGTGTCAGATTGGCCGTATATGACATGATGAAAATCTACGCTTCGAGGACTGGCGGGCCATTCTGGGCCCGTCCACTCATGAGAGGAATGATTTCATCGCGCTTCCCGAAAGCTTGAACGGAGCCATCTTTCAGCATCATGATCTTGTCGACGCTCTTAAGCAAAGCCGGACGCTGAGTGATGGCCACAATGGTAATGCGGCGCTCCTTAGCCCGCATCAGCGCCCTGGCAAGAGCCTGCTCTCCCGGGAAATCGAGATTCGAATTCGGCTCATCCAGCACGACAAGGCGTGGATTTCCAAAGAAGGCGCGAGCAAGACCGATACGTTGACGCTGACCACCGGAAAGCGGGCTTCCATCCATACCGACAATCGTCTCATAGCCCTGCGCAAACTGAGAGATCATCTCATGGACATCGGCCAGCGCTGCGGCATCGAAGATGTCATCATCGCTCACATCCTCCCTCATCCGTGCGATATTCGCCTTGATCGACGCAGGAAAGAGCTGCACGTCCTGTGGAAGGTATCCGACACTCTCCCCAAACTGCCGGGGGTCCCAGTTCCGTAGATCCATCATGTCGAGGCGGACGCTCCCAGCCGTCGGAATGATCGAACCAACCAGCATTCTTCCGAGAGTGGATTTTCCAGTGCCTGAAGCCCCGACGATCGCAAGAGATTCTCCAGGATCGAGCTGAAAGGAAATTCCGTTGAGAATGACCTTTTTATTCGGGGGGGGCACATAAAGGACGCGCTCGACGCTGAGCCGTCCCTGCGGCTGCGGCAGTCGCAATCTTTCCATGTTGAGTGGGGAATTCTGAAGCAGTGACCTGATGCGTCCATATGCGGAACGCGCCTGGACGAAGCTTCGCCATCCTTCAATCGTCCCTTCGACGGGAGCAAGAGCGCGACTGGCAACGATCGACGATGCAATTACCATGCCGCCTGTCAACTCGCCGGCCATGGACAACGTTGCGCCCCATCCCAATAGGGAAACCTGAGTCGCCAGTCGAATGAAACGCGAAAGACCGGTCATGAGGATGTTGCGGTCTTGAGCGATGACTTGCGCCTTCAGAGACTCGCCAGTCTCACGCCCCCACATCAAGACGCCTTCCGGGATCATCCCCATGGCGTTAATAACTTGAGCGTTACGAGCCATCGCATCGGCTTGAAGATTCGCTCTTGAGGCATAAGCGTTTGCTTTTGCAAAAGGAATGGCCGTCAGTTTTTGATTGAAGAGCGCCACGCTCAGAAGCAGGATCCCTGTAACAGAGACGATGTATCCCAGCTCAGGATGGATCATGAAAACAGCAAAGAGATAAACTGGAGCGACAGGAGCATCCAGCATCATCAGAAGCACAGGCCCCGTCAGGAAGCTTCGCACGTGCTGCAAATCAGACAGAGTTTGAAATTCTTTGCTCGATCCATTCTGTGAGGCTTTCGCCGCGGCACTCAATACGGGCGCCCCCAGCTTGCTTTCGGCCTCAACAGCAATTCTCATTAAAATGAAGCGGCGCATCATATCCATGAGAACATGTGCAACGATCGCGCCTACAACGATCAGAGAGAGCATCGCCAGCGTGTCGACGCTACGACTGGTCAAAACGCGGTCAGATATATTGAAGAGATAAATAGGAATTGCCAGAACAAGAACGTTCACGAAAAACGAAAAAATCGCGACAGTAATTAGATTCCGGCGGCAGGTAGCCAACCCCTTGCTCAAGACCTCTCGAAAGTCACGATCCGCATAACGCTGCTGTAATTGTGGCCCTTTGCCGAGAGGCAGCTCTCCACTCCCAGAGGCGCTCCGCTTTCCATTCCGATAAGGTTCATGCCTAAGCTTTGCTTTGTCACTTTCTCTTGGATATGCAACCGCCGCCCTTCCCTGAAAAATGGGTGAAACGACGGCTTCATCTCTACCAGGGATCTGTGATTGCGGTGTCGGCTTCGAAGTACCATGCATCGAGGGTGGATCCTCAATTAGCCCTATCTACTGACTTGGAAAGAAAGCCGTTAATGGACTGATTCCGATGGAAGGTTTGCGTCAGATAAGCTGATGTAGAACTTCAACGATCGCGCTTAGGGCCCAGACTCCAGCTGCATCGCCGCCCCATTCCCCTGAAAATCAAGTCAAAACGTGCCCGAAAGTGTCATGCTGGCTGCCGAAGATATCCTTCGTCCAGGCGCCGGCGTCGACCTGCGCGGCCTCGGAGCTATGATCTACGAAAGCGACGAGTTCGGTCACCAGAGCATTAGGGTCAGTCGGGATCGTCTGCGTCGAATCGGAGACCAAGTTAGCCTGCAGCAGAATAGAGTCCTCATAGACATCACCTCCGATTATCTGACTTGATGTCGCACTCCCATCGACGATCACCGCATAGTTGCTCGCCGCATTTCCGCCGGTCGATACCCATTGAAAGGTCGATTGATCGTTTGCGACTTGTAAGGCCACATCCGGATCGGAGATATAATTAACCTGGCTGATAATATTAAGATCGTAATAGTCGCCTGTGACGAACAAAACGTTCAGGGAACCTTGAGCGGATCCATGAAAGCTCGACCAGTCCTGTCGATCGACAGTTTCACGGCCGTTCAGGCTTTGAATGAGCTGCTCAATATCGCCGGTCAGATTGGAAAAGCTCGAAGTGCCATAAGTGTGAATGGCGGCCTCATTCTGTAGGTTGTTCTGATCGGAGAAAACATGTGTGACGTTTTCATCCGAACCGGAATTGAGGCCTATAACATCATCGTCGAGCACAACATTCAGCTGCGAAATGACGTTTGCAGAATGATAATTTCCAAGGACGACTATGATGTCATAGTTCTGCCCCCAATCCTCGAATCGCGCAACATTGTATTGCTCATTGCCGCCGCTGTGGACTTCGGCATAAGTGTTCATCTGAGTTTGGATCGTGACATCGCCATCCTTGAGATAGCTACGCTGTGTCAGCGCCTTAATGTCGAACAGGTCGCCGTCGACATAGTCGACATTGACCTTCAGATCCCCTCGAAGAGTGTGATAACCACCTATTTGGAGATCTTCTTTAGGGCTGACCGTTGCAGTGTTGTCGGTCGAGTTTTGCCCTTCATCAATCACCGCAGGCTTGCTGCCCGCGTCAAGGATGGCATCATTGTTCTGCAGGACGTTCGCTTGTAGAATGGCATTTGTTGAAAAGTAGCTGCCTTGCACAATAAGTGCCGCCGGCATTTCGTTGAAATCAAGAACAAGCGCAACGTTTTCGGCTTTGTTACCTCCTGCTTCAACGATCTGGGCATTGTCTGCTTCGACGTTGCCGGGCTCGGGTGGCTTCGGAGATTCGACCGATGCATCATGCGAGGAAGAAGTGTCCTGGCTCTGCAGTACTCCGTTCACATATCGGCCCGGCTCCTGAATAACGGACTCGTCCTGTCCTGACGAAAGCGCTTCATCATGAGCCGTTAAAGCGGCGACGCCAAAGTCTCCGAGTTGCCCCGCTGACACCTGAGACGCAGGAATGATGTCGGTCCCCATATTGACGAGATCCGCCATCGGATACGTGTCGTCGAGGCCCTGGATAATGTTGTGAGCCTCTCTCCCGTCGGAGAAGCGGTCATTGTCGGACAGCATGTTGACTTGCGTCAGCTTTCCGACGACCCCGCTCGGCGGATCGTCATAAGACATAGTATAAGTCGGCGTGTGATGATGGGTGTCTCGCTCCGCTGGAGAATGCGGGTGCCGTTCACCTTGGTGGGTGCCGTGCAGGTATCGAATATGAAGCCCCGAGTGGACCGAAAACGCGCCGAGAGCGCTTCCGTCCTCCATCGTATCTCGGAATAAAGATGGAGCCGGGACGCCAGCGTCAATATGAGGATAGTCCTGATGTTGCAATTTCAGACCGGCAGGAAAGCTACTTGAACCGTGGAGAGCTGCTCCTAGAGATGCATGAACAGCGCTCGATCCAACATCCAGAATGCCCGGGGATAGCGTTCCACCGTCGGTTAGGTTGATCCTGTAATCGGAGCTATGGTCTTTATAGAAAGCTTCGTCGTAGTCATGGCGCGTCGCAGCGAAGTCTTGGATGAGATGCCAGTATCCGGCGAAATGCCAAATGATCTCGAGCACACCGCCTGGGGCCATGAAATGCTCCTCTTACTTTCGACGTCACTCGAAACCATGAGTTGGCCCGCGCTAATCCGCGCGGGCCGATGATATGTGCGAGATCTTAGCTGTGATGATCGTCTGTGAAATCGCCACCGACGACCGTCATCGTATGGTACTGGATGTTCGCACCCATAGAGATGTTTTGGTTGAACGCTTCAAGATGAGAGGTCGCAGCTGCGGTCGCCTCTGCAGCAACTGTGCCGTCCTCTCCCGCACCTGAAGCAAAGTCGCCGGATGCGCCATTGATACCGCTCGCGTCGCCTCCATTCCACTCGCCGCTCTGGCTCCATTCCGAGTTGCTGGATAGGTTGGCAGTCAGTGTGTCACTATCCGTCATCTCGCTGATTTGCGTCAGGCTGAAAGCTTGGCCGGCGCCATCGCCAATCGCGGAAAGTACGCCATTGAAATCGGTGTTATCCAAATTGATCCAGTTCGTCTCCGAGTAGTTGAACGAGTCCTGGATATTCACGCTGAGGTCGAAATCGGCTGTGTTATAGCTGTCGACGGGGTTGTAGCTATCGTTGATGCTGTGGTCGCTATTATCGTTGTAGCTGTCAGTCGGATTGTAACTGTCGTTTACGCTGTTATCGCTGTTGTCCGAATTGTCGGAATTATCGTTATAACTGTCGTTCGTGCTGTTGTCGCTATTGTCGCTGTTGTCTGAATTGTCTGAGTTATCAGAGTTGTCGTTGTATGCATCAGTGATGCTGTTATCACTGTTGTCGCTATTGTCCGAATTGTCGTTATAGCTGTCAGTCACGCTCTTATCGTTGAGAGCATCGTTCAGTGCGACGTCAACGGTGGTTGTATCGCTATTGTCGTTATAGCTGTCTGTAGTGCTGTTGTCGCTGTTGTCGCTGTTATCCGAGTTATCACTATTATCGGAATTGTCCGAGTTATCGGAGTTATCATTATAAGCGTCAGTGACGCTGTTGTCGCTGTTGTCACTGTTGTCCGAGTTATCACTGTTGTCGGAATTGTCACTGTTGTCTGAGTTATCGTTATAACTGTCAGTGACGCTGTTGTCGTTACGGCTGTCCGTATTGCTTTCGTCCTCGTAGTTTCCGTTCTCTTGAGAAGCAAAGGCAAATCCGGCGATGGCGGCAGCAACGTTGCCATTTTGATCAGTAGCCATAATGCTTATTCCATCATTTGCGATGGCAGCGCCTCAACTCATCTATCTCATCCATTACGTGATTAGCTGAGTTGTTGAGTGCCACAGAGCTGATAAAATTCATAGCTTTTGGTATTCAGACCCGCAAATCGCAAGGGCTGACTACGTCTTACCAGTTATGCTCGCGCTGTACTTGGCCGGGCGCCTCCTTGATTGCTTTAAATAGGATCAAGTCAAACAGCATTCGCTCAGCTTTGAGCATTTGCTTTACGGCGGCATATACATTGCCGGCCAAGCAAAAGCCCATCGCTTCCACACAAGCGCCCCAAGTGCTTTCCTGATATCAGAGCAAGCCGTATGTCTCATCTTGTGATGAGACATCCTAGACTTCTCACCTCGATCCTCACTTCCGGCAGTCACTGCCTACAACACGCTTTGTTGTTTCCCGTGAGATCGAGCATCTGAAGCGTTTCTTTTAAACCTGCCTCAGATCGCAAAATTAGACTTTAATTCATGAATTTAGTCCAGTCGCGCAAAGGGAGTAGTCCCCTCGACGGGAAGGAAAACTATATGATTTCAGGTGACAGCCTCAACTCTCTCTTCGAATAAGCTTTTCCATATAATCCGAAGCTCATTGTGAGATCTGGGCGAACTATGATGATAGTAATGCTCCTGGCTATTTTCGTCCCAGGAGAAGCTTTGTCTCAACAGAGAATGAAACGTCAAAGCTTGATGACAGCCGATCTGGAACTCCAAATCTCCATTTATACTTAGGGTGAAGATCTCCTCGCCATATATATCTGCGGGCTCTCCACTCAGTTCGGCAAGCGCTTCGGATTGAATGAGCCCAAGAGCATAGGAACTGAGCGAAGTAGCGATGGCGGATCTCGCCTCGAGGGTGATCAGCATGGAAATGAAGCCAAGAATGTATGGGTCGTGCCATACGGCCGACGGAATAGGCCCTAGGCTTCGCTCGCTTGTTTCCAGGAAAGGCCCCAGCATCGCGATGGCTGCCTTTCGTCCTTGCCGGGCTTTCCATATCTGGAGCATCGGTCACCGTCTTGAATTTTCTTGAAGATCAGCGGCCCATAGTTCGGCTTCAATCGCCCTTTGGGATAAATTCGCATATAATAGAGGAACTTTATAGGCACTCTGATGGGACCTCGTCGGGTGCAGGGAGGCAGAGGTATGCCAGCACAACTACCCCGGAAGCCGGACTTCGACAGCATCGAGGCTGCGGCAATCACCTCTGCCGATCACAGAACGATGGTTCTGGCTCTCATCGGCAACCTCGTCTTCAGTTGGTCGAATAATGAGAGCATGTTCATTTATGTTCTCATGCTGCTGCTCGAAACCGACGAAGTATCGGCGGCGATTGTCTTCGCCACATTGAACACAACGCGAGCGCGGTTGGACTTGGTGCAACGACTTGCAAAAGCTAAAGTTGCCGACAAAGCGGTCGCTCAACAGCTTGAAGGACTCATAAGTCGTTTCAATGCATGCACGAAAATTCGCAACGAGTTCAACCATTGCATGTATGCGGTGAGCGACCAAGGTGAAATCACGCACACACATGCCATGAAGATTCGCGAGAGCGGCGGAAAATTAGTCTTGGGTGAAGTTCGCGCGGTTGACGATAGTCGTATTCGCGAGCTGACAAAGGCCATTGAAGATTTGAAAATACTCAATCGCGAATTATGGAACTTCCTCCCTCACCTGCAGGCTTCCGTGCGCCCCCTGTCCAATCAATCACAAAATACGCGCCAGGATCATGTCTAGACAGACGTGACTGCTCCGATCCCGTTCTGGAAAGATCGTCCTCCTTCAGGGGAACGCCTTGGCGGCGTTCCCGCATTGCTAAGCCAATCGGCAATATCAAACGAGCTCTTGCTATTCCTTTTTCTTCGCCCGTCTTGAGAGCATGTTGAGGCCTTCGATAAGTGCCGAGAAGGCCATGGCGGCGTAGATGTAGCCTTTTGGGACATGAGCGCCAAAGCCCTCCGCGATGAGAGTCATGCCGATCATCAGGAGAAATCCCAAAGCCAGCATGACCACGGTTGGATTGGCTTGGATAAACCGGGCGAGAGGGTCCGAGGCAAGCAGCATGACCGTCACGGCGAAGACTACCGCGATCACCATGACCGGGACATGATCGGTCATCCCGACGGCTGTGATGATGCTGTCGATCGAGAACACCAGGTCGAGGACAAGGATTTGGCCAATGGCGGATGCAAAGCCGAGGGTGCTCCGACCGTTCTCGAACATATCCGGCCCATGGTCCGGGTCGACGCTGTGGTGGATTTCCTTCGTGGCCTTCCACACCAGGAAGAGACCACCGGCAATAAGGATAAGATCTCGCCAAGAAAATCCATGGTCGAAGACAGTAAAGAGCGGCTCGGTGAGCTGTACGATCAGGGCCACAGTTCCGAGCAAGCCGAGACGCAGGATTAGCGCCAACCCGATACCGATCCGACGGGCCTTCGTTTGCTGATGAGCAGGGAGTTTATTGGTCAGGATCGAGATGAAGATCAGATTATCGATCCCGAGCACGACCTCCATCACGATCAGGGTTGCGAGGGCAGCCCATACGGTGGGGTCGGCAAAGAGGGTTAGCATTCCACTCATCAAACATTTTCCTTGTGACGTTTCCCGTTATCTTGGCTGTTTTTGCGCTTTCGCAAGGGCGAGTAGCCAGAACAGGCCGGTTTTTAGGATTTTTATCCGGTTCGACCTTCACATCTTGGACCTTGATGAACCTTTGCGAAACCAATTGCAAAATGGTTCACGAGTGAGCTAGCTTTATTTCATGTGCCGGGCTTCGCGGGAAACAAAGAACCAAAGTCAGCTGCATCGTTGTAACAAATTTGTTTAGGTTTTGCAGAGTGAGTGAACCGCTTTCAGATAGTTCCGATTTCGCGCTGAGGCAGTTGCGAGGACTGCTTGCTCAGCTGTCAGACCATGGGTCTGATGCACAGCTTCCGCCGGAGCGGACCCTGTCTCTGCAAATCGGAGTTGGTCGGCGTGCGCTCCGACGCGCCCTGGAGGTTCTTGAGGCCGAAGGTCGCATCTGGAGACGACAGGGCAAAGGCACCTTTGTCGGCTCCGAGCCTCAAAGAAAGGAAGTGGATCTCGAAGCCCTATCCAGCGGCACCAACCCCCTTGAGATCATGGAAGCTCGACTTGAAGTCGAACCGGGCCTTGCCCGGCTAGCGGCGTTGCGAGCCTCGAACGGGGATCTGGAACGTCTCGATCACCTTGCGAGGAAGACAGCATCGAGCGCCGACGGCGATATGGATAGTCGAGAGCTGTGGGACGGGGCCTTCCACCGAGCAATCGCGGAGTCGGCGGGCAACAGCCTGCTGCTCGTCTTCTTCGATATCATGAACCAGATCAGGCAAGACCCCACATGGCGCCGCCTTCGTGAACAAGCGCGCTCACGCCCCGGGCAACGGCAGTACGTCGATCAACATACGCGGGTCGTCGAAGCGATAGTTGCAAGGAATGCGGAAGCTGCAGAGCAAGCCATGCGCGAACACCTTGAAACAGTTCGAGAAAGTCTCCTGCGGCTTATGACCCGCTCTTCAAGGCCGCGTCAGGACAACGACCCTGCCGACAGCCCCTCTCCCGACGGTCAAGGAAGGCCCGCAGCATGATTGATAACGTCGCGCTTCACGCAAGATCGGCCGACACCACGGGAGCAACCCATTCAGGACGTGACGCTCTGCTTCGTGTTGAAAATCTGTCGATCCGTTTTGATGGCGCGCCCCCAGACGTCAACGTGGTCGACGATGTCACTCTTTCGGTTGCCAAGGGTAAAACGCTTTGCCTCGTGGGAGAGTCGGGCTGCGGCAAGAGCGTGACAGCTCTGTCGCTGATGGGACTTTTACCAACGCCTCCCGCACGCATCGTCGGCGGATCCGCCTATTTTGGCGGGAAAGATCTCTTCCGCATGTCGGAACGAGAGAAAGCCGACATGCGCGGCAACCAGACGGCCATGATCTTTCAGGAGCCTATGACTTCCCTCAATCCCGTTTTCACCGTCGGCGACCAGATCGTAGAGGGAATTCTGAGACATAGAAAAGTCTCCAAATCCGAGGCGAGGGAGCGGGCCCTCGAAATGCTTCGGCGCGTACGGATACCTGCGCCCGAGAAACGAATGCAGGCCTATCCACACGAAATGTCTGGTGGCATGCGGCAACGAATTATGATTGCGATGGCGTTGGCGAATGGGCCAGAGCTCCTCATTGCAGACGAGCCAACGACTGCCCTTGACGTCACAATCCAGGCACAGATCATTTCCCTTATTCGCCAGCTTCAAGATGAGAGCGGGATGGCGATGATCCTGATCACCCACGATCTCGGCGTGGTCGCTGAGATCGCCGACGAGGTTGCGGTTATGTACGCCGGCAAAATTGTCGAAGCAGGATCTGTCGACAAGATATTCATGGACCCCCAGCACCCTTACACGATCGGGCTGATGGGATCCGTTCCGTCCATAGGCCGTCGGCAGGGAAAGCTGGCGACGATCCGCGGGACCGTGCCACCCGCCGAATTAATGCCCAAAGGCTGCCGGTTCATGCCTCGATGCCCCTTTGCGGATGTGCGCTGCGTTACCGATCCCCCTCCTCTCGCGGAAATAACTCCTGGGCATTCGGCACGCTGCTGGTACGCACCTCTTGAAATCCATCGAGGAGGCGTCGCATGAGCGAGACGACGTCAGACGTGATCCTTGAGAGCATCGATCTCGTAAAGCACTTCGGCAGCAGCGGATTTTTTGGACCCCCAACAGTCGTTCATGCTGTTGACGGAGTTTCACTGACTATTCGGCGCGGAGAAACTTTCGCGATTGTTGGAGAATCCGGCTGCGGCAAGTCAACCCTTGGGCGACTGCTGCTACGCCTCATCGAGCCGACGCAGGGAGACGTTCTTTATGAGGGACGCTCTATTCTCTCGCTCGATGCAGCAGAGATGCGCCGCCTTCGCCGCGATTTGCAGATTATTTTTCAGGATCCGTTCGCCTCTCTCAATCCTCGCATGAATGTCGGCGACATCATCAGTGAACCGTTATGGCTTCATGGTCTCGGCAGTAAATCGGATCGGAGAGAACAAACTGCGGAATTGCTGCGAACCGTCGGGCTCTTGCCCGCCCATGCGGATCGCTATCCGCACGAATTTTCGGGAGGCCAGCGCCAGCGCATCGGGATAGCCCGCGCGCTCGCCGGCAATCCGAAGCTTATTATAGGCGATGAGCCCGTTTCCGCTCTGGATGTTTCCATTCAGGCCCAGATCGTGAATCTTCTCGAAGACCTCAAGGAGCGATACGGCCTGACGCTCGTGGTCGTGGCGCACGATCTCGCAGTTATCCGGCATATGAGCGATAGAGTCGCCGTGATGTATCTCGGCGAAATCGTTGAGCTAAGTTCCACGGACGATCTGTTTGAAAATCCGCTTCATCCGTACACCCAGGCGCTGCTGACGGCTATTCCGATCCCCAATCCGCAGGGCCGACGTCCAAAGCCTCTGCTGCAAGGCGACGTTCCAAGTCCGACCGCGCCACCATCGGGCTGTCGTTTTCATACGCGTTGCCCACATGCGCGATCCATCTGCAAGGAGAATCATCCTGTCGCCGAGAACGCCGGCGGCGGGCGAATGGTCGCCTGCCATTTCTGGCGCGAAATTCAGAACGCCGGAAGCGGCGCGCTGTCTGCTCCGGCACAGAGTCCTGCGCTCACAAAGCGCATGGAGCTCTACATGACGTGGCGTGAACGCCAGGAACAAACCAAAAATTCAAATGGATAAAGAACAGAGGAGAAATCGATGAAGAAAGCTCTATCCATTTTGGCCGCGGCGGCAACGCTGGCCTTAACGACTACGGCTTCCGCTCAAACTCTCAGGATCGGTCTGAATGAAGATCCCGATGTTCTCGATCCTCATAGAGCAAGAACTTTCGTTGGCCGGATTGTTTTCACCTCCTTGTGTGACAAGCTTGTCGATATCACGCCCGACCTGAAATTCGTGCCGCAACTTGCTACTGAATGGACGTGGACGGACCCAAAAACTCTTACGTTCAAACTCAGGCCTGGCGTCAAATTCCACGATGGCGAACCATTAAACGCGGCCGCGGTTAAGGCGAACCTCGACCGAGCCAGAACGCTTCCGGATAGCCTTCGGAAGAGCGAGCTGGGTTCTGTGGAGAGTGTCGAGACCGTCGATGACCTGACGGTTGCAGTCAAATTGTCCCGCCCCGACGCAACCCTGCTATCGCAGCTCTCTGATCGCGCCGGAATGATTATGTCGCCCAAAGCTCTGGCCTCGGCTGATTTCGGTCAAAAACCGATTTGCTCCGGGCCCTATCGGTTTGTCGAGCGAGTGCAAAACGACAGGATCGTTCTTGAACGCTTCAAGGATTATTGGGACGCCAAGAATTATAGTTTTGAACGAGTCGTCTTCCAACCAGTGCCGGATACAACTGTTCGCCTCGCAAATCTCAAAGCGGGCAACCTCGACTTGTTGGAGCGTCTTGCCCCAAGTGACGTCGCTGCAGTGAAAGCAGACTCGTCACTGACCTTCGCTCCCGTCAGCGGCATCGGGTATCAGGGTTTGACGATCAACACGAATAATGGAGAGCGATCCAAGACGCCTTTGGGTCAGGATAAGCGCGTCCGCCAGGCACTTGAATATGCCATTGACCGCGACGTGATCAATGAAGTGGTCGGGGCTGGCATTTTCCCCCCAGCGGGTCAGCCGTTTCCCGAGGCCAGCCCGTACAACGACAAGAAGTTCGCGGCCAAGAAGCGCGATGTCGAGAAGGCGAAAAAGCTGCTCAAAGAGGCCGGTGTCGATCGCGTGAAGTTCGATCTGACCTTTGGCACCAGCACGACAACGCAACAGATCGCCGAGATCATTCAGGCAATGGCAGCGGAGGCGGGCTTCGATATTTCCCTACGTCCGACTGAATTTGCCGCCATGCAGAAAGAAGCTCAAGCTGGCAATTTTGACGTCAATGTTATCGGATGGTCAGGCCGCGTCGATCCGGATGGGAACATTCACCCGTTCGTCACTTGCAAGGGCGGATTGAATGACGGGCGCTACTGCAATCAGGAGCTTGACCGTCTTTTAAACGAAGCTCGCATCACGAATGACGAAGCCAAGCGAAAAGAGCTGTACGACGCAGCACAGACGATCCTTCAGGACGAGGTTCCGATTATCTACACCTATTATCAACCCTGGCCCTTCGTCCTTGCGAAAAAGGTTCAAGGCTTCAAGCCTTATCCGGATGGCATGATCCGTCTCAAGGGAGTGAGTTTCTCCTCATAATACAAACCGCGAGCGTGTCCGGGTCCTGCTCGGACACGCTTCTCAGAACCGCACCGAGACTCGAAACGTATGCTTCGCTACATTGCCAAACGTATTCTGATCGCTATTCCGACGATACTCATCGTTTCGGTTCTGGTATTCACTTTACAGCAGCTTCTGCCCGGGGACCCCGTTCTAACCTTGGCCGGCGAAGAACGCGATCCGCAAGTATTGGCATTTCTCCGGGAAAAATATCGCCTCGACGATCCGATTCCGGTTCAGTACTTTGCTTGGTTCAGCCAGGTTCTCCAGGGAAATCTAGGCATATCGCTGCGGACCGATATTCCTGTCTTACACCTTATCCTTAGCAAGCTGCCCGTCACAATCGAGCTCGCAATCTTTGCCATGGTGATTGCTCTTGCCATAGGCATTCCGGCCGGCGTCATCGCTGCTGTACGGAAAGGGACATCAGTCGATTACGCGGCGAACGTCATAGCCCTTTCCGGACTGTCTATCCCCAATTTCTGGCTCGGGATCCTTCTCATCATGCTGGTTTCCGTCCGCTGGAAACTTCTTCCGGCATCTGGCTTCGTCCCCCCGAGCGAAGATCTGTGGCTGAATATCAAGACGATGCTCATGCCTGCATTCGTTCTCGGCACCGGCCTTTCGGCCAGCCTGATGCGACATACAAGGAGCGCCATGCTCGGCGTATTACGTTCTGACTACATTCGAACAGCCAAAGCCAAAGGGCTGCTGAGTCACGTCGTCATCATGAAACATGCATTACGCAACGCTCTCGTACCGATCATCACTTTATCCACCCTTCTTTTCGGAGAGCTTCTTGCCGGTGCAGTGTTGACTGAACAGATCTTCACGATTCCCGGCTTCGGCAAACTCATTGTCGATGCCGTTTTCAATCGGGACTATGCAGTCGTTCAAGGTGTCGTCTTGTGCACTGCCGTGGGCTTTATCGCCATGAACCTTTTGGCTGATGTTCTGTATGTTCTCGCCAACCCTCGCTTGAGGCACGCTCGATGACACTGGCACTGACTAACGATGTCGCGCTTCCGCGAAAGCGCAGCAGAGTTTTAAGGAAATTTGCCAAGAACAAGGGCGCTCTGTTCGGCGCCGGGATCGTTGCGTTTTTCCTGCTCGTCGCAATTCTCGCCCCGCTCATTGCCACCTTTGACCCGGTGAAGCCGAGTTTCACGACCATCCGAAAGGCGCCGTCCGCTATCTTCTGGTTCGGGACAGACGAATTAGGGCGCGACGTCTTCACGCGTATGCTCTGGGGCGCTCGGGCGTCTCTTTCGGCGGGTGTTATTTCAGTCACCATTGCCGTTCTTATCGGCGTCCCGTTCGGTCTCTTGTCCGGATACTTCAGCGGGTGGATCGATGCGGTAATATCACGCTCGACGGAGGCGATGCTTGCAATCCCGTTTCTGATTTTTGCCATCGCCCTCGCGGCATTCTTAGGCCCCAGCCTCAGCAACGCGATGATAGCGATTGGCCTTTCGGCGGCACCAATCTTCATTCGCCTGACCCGTGGCCAGGTTCTATCCGTCAAATCCGAGGACTATGTCGAGGGCGCGCGGGCGATCGGATTACCCGACATCTGGATCATCCTGCGCTACATCCTGCCCAACGTCGTCCCACCCATTCTTATCCAAGCGACGCTGACGATTGCCAGCGCCATCATCGCAGAGGCGAGCCTCTCCTTCCTTGGCCTTGGGCAGCAACCGCCTAATCCTTCCTGGGGGTCGATGCTGAATACTGCCAAGAACTTTATGGAACAGGCGCCGTGGATGTCCTTCTTTCCGGGCTCCGCCATCTTTCTCATCGTACTGGGCTTCAACCTTTTGGGAGACGGCCTGCGCGATGCACTTGATCCCCGCGAGAACTGAGTTCTAACATCGGACTACTGCAATGTTCACGACACGACCTGAAATTCTCGGCACCTTCGGTGTCGTCACATCGACCCATTGGCTCGCTTCCGCAGCCGGAATGGCCATGCTCGAGCGGAACGGCAACGCCTTCGACGCCTGCGTGGCGTCAGGCTTCGTCCTCCAAGTCGTCGAGCCGCATCTGGTAGGACCGGCAGGCGAAGTTCCGGCAGTCTTCTATTCGGCCCGAACAGGAAAAATTGAAGTCCTTTGTGGTCAGGGCACCGCGCCCAGAGGGGCAACGATCGATCATTATAGGCGCGAGGGATTGTCGCTGATCCCCGGCAATGGTCTTTTGGCTACTGTCATACCCGGGGCTTTCGACGCATGGATGATCCTGCTGCGCGATCACGGGAGCCTGCGTCTGCGCGAGGTTCTCGAACCGGCGATCTATTATGCGGAGCAGGGTCATCCTCTTCTTCCCCGTGTGGCGGACACGATCAAGGGACTTAAAACATTTTTCGAGACTGAATGGCCGACATCCGCAGGCGTTTTTCTGCCGCAAGGAAATGCCCCGGAAGCTCGACAGCTATTTCGCAATCCGCAACTTGCCGAAACCTGGAAGCGTATCCTGCGAGAGGCGGAAGCCAAGGGCGGAAATCGCGAGGCCGAGATAGAAGCAGCTCGGGAAGCATTCTACAAAGGGTTTGTTGCTGAAGCGATTGATCGCTTCGCGCGTAATCATGAGGTCATGGACCAGTCTGGATCAAGACACCGCGGCGTCATCACAGCAGATGACATGGCCACTTGGTCAGCGAGCTACGATGTACCGCAGACCTATGACTATCATAATTATAGGGTCAACAAGATCCCTCCCTGGGGCCAAGGGCCCGTCTTCCTGCAGACCTTGTCGCTATTGAGAGATTTCGACCTGCAAGCCATGGGCCCCACCAGCGCGCCGTTCATCCACACGGTGGTTGAAGCAATGAAGCTGGCTTTTGCAGATCGTGAGGCCTATTACGGCGACCCGGATTTCGTAAAGGTTCCCATCGAGACTCTCCTGTCGGACAGCTACGCTCGAGAAAGAGCCAAGCTGATCGGCGAGCACGCATCCCTTGAACTTCGGCCTGGACGTGTCGAAGGCTACGAGCTGCAAGTCGAGCGCACATTACAGGCATTGCGGAATCTATCGACGACGGATCGAAAGATCACAGGAGGCGAGCCGACACTTGCGTCGATGCGGTCAGCCCGCCGTGGCGACACGGTGCACATTGATGTCGTCGATCGTCACGGAAACATGATCGCCGCGATGCCGTCGGGCGGATGGTTGCAGTCCTCTCCGGTCATTCCTGAACTTGGCTTTATGCTGAATTCCCGCGCCCAGATGTTCTGGCTGGAATCGGGCCTTCCGGCGAGCCTGGAGCCGGGCAAGCGTCCCAGAACCACCCTGACCCCTACCCTCGCGGAGAAGGACGGCGAACCCTATATGGTTTTTGGCTCGCCAGGTGGCGACCAACAGGAGCAGTGGCAATTGTTACTGTTTCTGCGCCATGTGCATCATGGCCTCAACCTGCAGGAGGCGATCGACCTGCCGATGGCGCATACGGCTCACTTCCCGTCGTCGTTCTATCCACGGGAGCAGAAGCCAGGCCACCTCGCCATTGAGGAAACATTCGGAAAAGACGTTATCGATGAGCTGCGCGGGCGCGGGCACGATGTGGAAGCCATGCCTGCTTGGACGGTCGGCCGCCTCGTTGCCGCCAGCCGGGACAAGGATGGCATCCTTCACGGCGCGGCAACTCCACGCCTGATGCAAGCTTATGCGGTAGGACGATGACTTCTGAGAGCGCTACCGGTCAAGGACCCGCTCGTCAGAGATGACTTTTCCATCGTTGGGAAGACTAGCTGGAGGGACGAGCTCGACCCGTCCCTTCAGCTTAGTGAGGTCTTGCAATGTGGCGGCTAACACCGGGGACAAGCCGGGATCATGCCCCGAGGTTTCGACCTTGAGGGTCATTATGTCGGTTTCGTTTTCTCGACTAACCACGAGACGAAGGCGGCCGAGACCGGGATGGCGCCGAGCGAGCTCGGCAATCTGCTCAGGTCGAACAAACATACCTTTGATCTTGGTGGCCTGATCAGCGCGCCCCATCCAGCCTTTGATCCGCATATTCGTGCGGCCGCAAGAGCTCATTCCGGGAGCGACCGCCGTTAAATCGCCAAGCGCCAATCTGACCCAGGGGCGATGGTAGCTAAGCGTCGTTACGACGATTTCACCCACATCTCCAACAGGAACCGGATCGCCCGTTCCGGGACGAACGATCTCGACGATGATGTTCTCATTAACGATGAGGCCCTCGCGTGCGGCCGTCTCGTAAGCGATGAATCCAAGGTCAGCGGTTGCGTAAGCCTGAAACGCCGCAATTCCTCGCTGGGAAAATTCCTCCTGCAGTGACTTTGGGAAGGCCGCTCCGGATACGACTGCGCAACGAATGGAGGAAATGTCTCGTTTGGATTGGTCAGCACCGTCCGCCAGGATCTTGAGAAAGTCAGGAGTTCCGAGATACGCAGTTGGCCGGTAGGCCTCGATCAACTCGTATTGCTGCTCAGTGTTCCCGGGCCCGGCTGGAATCACCGTGCACCCAAGAGCCCTGGCGCCGGAGTCCATGATGAAGCCCCCGGGTGTCATGTGATAGCTCAATGTGTTGATGACGACATCGCCACGGCGGAGTCCTGCTGCGTAAAGACCTCGGGCTGCCCACCAGGGATCCGGCTCTGCGACCTCTGCTTCGAAGATTGGGCCTGGCGATGTGAAAAACCGGGAAAAGGAAGTCGCCTCCCCTGGCACAAGACCACCAAAAGGCAACTCACCTTTCTGAAGGGTGGAGAGATCTGATTTTCGCAAGACCGGCAAACGGGATAGCGCTTCCCGACTTGTTATCGCTTCGGGAACGATATCCTTCAGATGCTTCTCGTATCGCGGCGCCTGCATCGCACGCCTCAAGATATCAGGTAAGGCTCGGAACAGACCCGCTTCACGAGCTGCAGGGTCACGCGTCTCAAGTGCATCGTAGAAGCTGGTCATGCTCATTCCTCGTACGTCCCGGCAATGTCGCCTTCAAGCGAGCCAGCGCTTACGGCGCTTATAGCTCTTGACCTCGCAAAAGGACTTTCGATCTCCCTCTGACACGCCAAGATAGAACTCTTTGACATCCTCGTTCTCACGCAGCATGGAGGCCGGTCCGTCCATAACGACACGGCCAGTCTCAAGAATATAGCCATATGTTGCGTACTTCAGAGCCATGTTGGTGTTCTGTTCGGCCAGGAGAAATGACACGCCCTCGGTCGCGTTCAGTTTGCGGACGATTTCAAAGATCTCCTCCACAATTTGCGGCGCAAGACCCATGGAGGGCTCATCCAACAGGATCATCTTCGGGCGAGACATCATGGCTCTTCCGATAGCGCACATTTGTTGCTCGCCACCGGACGTGTAACCTGCCATTGACTGGCGGCGCTGCTTCAAACGGGGAAAGTACTCGTAGATCGCCTCCAGATCCTGACGGATTGCAGCGCTCCCATCGCGGCGCGTGAACGCTCCTGTGAGGAGATTTTCCTCGATTGTGAGATGTCCGAAACAGTGCCTGCCTTCGAGGACCTGAATACATCCCAAACGCACCAGTTCATTTGCAGACAGGCGATCGACCCGCGCACCCTCGAACTCGACCGTTCCTTTCGTCACCTCCCCCCGTTCCGCCTTCAGGAGGTTAGAGATCGCCTTTAACGTTGTCGTCTTGCCCGCTCCATTAGCGCCAAGAAGAGCCACGATCCCTCCACGGGGGACATTCAAAGATACGCCTTTCAGAACAAGAATGACATGGTCATAAATGACCTCGATGTTGTTCACAGACAAAATGAGCTCACCGGGACGCCGGTCACGCCCCTCTGCAATTGAAGCGGCTTCACTCAACAACGCCTCCTTGCTGTTGCGGACAGGATTTCCTCCTGCCCGCATTGAACTTTTACATAGAAGCTAGCTCGCCTTGTCGCAGGTCTCGGTTCTCTTGGGCCAACCTGCGTTTTTCTCAGCATAATCCTTTGCCGCCGCTTCGAGCTGCGCGCGAACACGGTCTCCCATCGGCTCGATTGGGTCCGAGATCTTGGTCCACTTGCTGCCGTCCCACTCCTGCATAAAAGCCGGACGGTGTCCGTTGTGATCCGTGCAGGAAAGAGCAATCGAGTCAGTAAATCCCTCAAGACCTAAGGCCTTGAGACGTGCGGCGTCCAGATTGATCGTCTCCATGCCGCGGCGGACGTCTTCGCCGCTGACGACTTTCTTTCCTGTCAGCTTCTGCGCATTCGCGATGGCCTCTGCAATCAGCAGCGAGTTGTAGACGCCACGATTGTAGAGAAGCTCGCCGACCTTGTCCTTGGACGTCTTGGACAAACCTTTGTCGACGACGTTCTTCATGATGTCCTGGAGGGCCGGATAGGTCGCACCGACACCATGCCAATTCAGCATCTTGAAGCCCTTGGCTCCTGCGCCGCCACTTCTTGCATCGTCTTCACTGGGCCACCACACCGACAGAAACTTGTCCATAGGATACCCGGAACGCACGGCCTCCTTGATGGCTCCTCCGTTCATCGACCCCCAGCCCCACATAATCATGTAATCCGGTCGATCGCGACGAACGCTCAGCCACTGCGAAGACTGATTTTGCATATCTTGCGCCGCAACGGGATACAGCTTGGCCTCGAAACCCAGCTCCTTGGCCAGTTCCTCGAGAAGCGGGATAGGCTCCTTTCCGAAGCTGGCATCCAAGTGAAGAAACCCGACTTTCTTGCCTTTCAGCTTATCGAGCCCGCCCTCTTTCTCGCCGATGAACTTGATGATCATCGACATGCCGTCCCAATAGGTGCTCGGGGGGTTGAAGACCCACGGGAAAATGTCCCCGCGCGCCGAGGCGGAAAGGCCATAGGCCATCGACAGGATCGGAATCTTGTCCACCGCAGCTCGGGGGATCAGGGGGAGAGTGATACCGGTGGACCATGGATTGACGATGACAGGGTTTTTACCCTTCACGGCCTCATAGCACTCGACGCCCTTCTTCGTATCATATCCGGTCTCGCATTCTTCAATCACGAGCTTCACGCCGCCGATACCGCCATCACGCTGGTTCAGCATCTCGAGGTAGTCGTGCATGCCATCTGCGATATACGTGCCTGATCCGGCGAACGGACCGGTTCTGTACGTGAAGAGAGGCACGTAGATCGAATCTTGAGCAGCGGCCGGAAGGGCCGCGCCTCCCAACAGCGTCGCGACAACCAATCCAAGACTTAGACTACGAAGTGACATCTTCATTCCTCCCATGTTGTCCGGTCGATCCGGTCTTTTCCTTTAGCGTCTCCTGAGTGGAAACTCGTGGGATGGCCGCCCTCAATAGGGAAACGGCCAGACCAGGAGCTTCTGTTTTCCGATCTGCCAGAGCCGTGCCAGCCCGTGCGGCTCCACAATCAGGAAAAAGATAATCAGAGCACCGACGATCATGAAGCGCAGATGTTCAATCGTTTCCGCTCCGATTGCGATGCCGAAAGGAGCAAGCATTATCGGCAGCACGATCCCGAGAAGAATTGGCATGATGAAAATAAGCGCCGCCCCAAAAAATGATCCGATAAGACTCCCAAGCCCACCGATGATCACCATGAAGAGAATAAAGAACGACTGATTGATGTTGAAGACGTCGTACTCCGCTCCGCCATACCACAGAAATACCATGAGCGCGCCCGCGACACCGCAATAATAGGACGAAACGGCGAATGCGAGGAGCTTTGTCTGAAGGAGCCGAATACCCATCAGTTCGGCCGCCAGATCCATATCGCGGACAGCAATCCACATGCGGCCGATACGTCCGCGAACGAGATTGGACGCAACCCAGGTCAAGACGATAACGAGAGTGAGAACCACGATATAGCGCGTCTGCGGTGTCGCCGTTGCCCCAACCACGGGAACTCCGAAGAGGGTGCGAAGCGGTGCATCCAATGCCCCTGAGACGTTGTAGTTGACCAGCCACGGAATGCGAATGAAGCACCACTGGAGAAAGAACTGCGCCGCCAGGGTGGCGACGGCAAGGTAGAAACCTTTAATGCGCAGGGATGGAAGACCAAAGAGAGTGCCGACCGCAGCAGAAAAGAAGCCTGAGACCAGAATCCAAACAATGACGTTTATATCGGGAAATGCCGTCATCAGCTTATAGCAGGCATATGCTCCGACACCCATGAACGCACCGGTGCCGAGTGAGAGCTGCCCCGCATAGCCTGTAAGGAGATTGAGACCTATCGCGGCAAGCGCGAAAACCAGGAATGGGATCAGCACGGCCTGCAATAGGAAGTCGCTGCCCATGAAGGCGAGCGCATAGGCCATGAGAATGATCACCGCCAAGCCGGCGCGGTCTTCCTTCAGTCGGAAGACCACCATGTCGGACGCATATGTACTCTTGAACTGCCCGGCCTCACGATAGAGCACGCAGGATCCTCCTCATATTCTCTCGATGATACGCTCTCCGAAGAGCCCCTGTGGTCTATAGAGAAGGAACAGAAGAGCGATGACGTAAGCGAGCCATGTGTCGATCCCGCCTCCGAGCAGCGGGCCCCAATAGAACTCGCCGATCTTCTCCCCGATGCCGACGATCAGCCCGCCGATGATGGCTCCTGGTATCGAGGTGAACCCACCCAGAATGAGGACTGGGAGCGCCTTCAGCGCGATGATCTGGAGCGAGAAGGAAACGCCTGAACGCGCGCCCCACATGATGCCGGCGACAAGCGCCACAATTCCGGCTGCAAACCAAACAATGACCCAGATCTGGTTCAGTGAAATGCCGACCGACAGGGCGGCCTTATGGCTATCGGCCACCGCTCTCAAAGCGCGCCCGATCCGTGTCTTCGAGAAAAAGACGGCCAGTATGGCAATGATGATCGATGCTATGATCGCAGCCGCAATATCGAGATGCTGGAAGCGCACCGGGCCGCCCAAAAGGGTGAGCTCCGTTGTGCCCTGCGGCAGGTAGAGGGCTCCGGTGATCATTTCCTTGGGCGAACCGCCGAAGATGAGTTCGCCGAGCCCGATCAACAGGTAAGTCAGGCCGAATGTCGCCATGAACAGAATGATGTCGGGCTGATTCACGAGGGGCCTGAGGATGATCCGCTCGACAGCGAAAGCAAGAAGCAGCATGACCGCTCCCGCCAGCACCAGCGCCAAGAGGGCCGGAACTCCCTTCTCATAGAGGCCGACCAAAGTGAGGGCGGCAAAGACAACCATGATTCCCTGGGCGAAATTGAAAACTCCCGAGGCCTTGAAGATCAACACGAAGCCGAGAGCGATCAGTGCATAGAGAACACCCGACACAAGCCCTTCCCAGAGCGTCTGCAGAAGGAGGTCCGGGGCCTCTCCCATGAACACGAAAGGTTCGATGAGAACCTTATAAAGGACGTCCATCACGGTTCCTCAATGCGGAATGCCAAGGTATGCATCGATGACGCGCGGATCACTTTTGACTTCCTGCGGCGTTCCATCAGCGATTTTGCGGCCGTATTCCAGCACGACGACCCGATCGGAGAGATCCATGACAACTCCGATGTCGTGCTCGATCAAAGCAATCGTCGTCCCGAACTGCTGGTTGACCTCCAGGATAAAGCGGGACATGTCCTCCTTCTCCTCCAGGTTCATTCCGGCCATCGGTTCATCGAGCAGAAGCAGATCAGGCTCCATGGCGAGGGCGCGTCCAAGCTCCACCCGCTTCTGCAACCCATAGGGGAGCTTCCCCACCGGTGTGCGGCGGATGTGGGGGATCTGAAGGAAATCGATGATTTCTTCGACGGACCGACGATGAACGACTTCTTCGCGCAGCGCGGGACCATAGCGGAACAATTGCCAGAAGAAGTTGGCCTTCATCTTGAGAGAGCGGCCGGCCATAATGTTGTCGAGGGTGGACATGCTTTTGAAGAGAGCGACATTCTGGAATGTACGTGCGATTCCACCGCGTGCGGCCTCGTGCGGGCGCATCTTGCGTCTTGTCTTGCCTTTGAAGGTAATGCGCCCCTCGGACGGGTAATAGAACCCGTTGATGCAATTCAACATCGACGTCTTGCCCGCGCCGTTCGGACCTATGATCGCCCGTATTTCTCCTTTCCTGATGTTAAAGGAGACATCGCTCAGTGCCTTGACGCCGCCGAATCTCAGGGAAACGCCCTCCACTGAAAGAAGCACGTCATCTGCAGCCATGTGAGGGTCAGAGGCCGACGTCATTCTGCCGCCTCGGGAAGGAAGGTGTCGCCCTGATAGGGGTGAAGTGCCATGTCACGCAGCTTGACTCGCGCGGAAATAGTCCCTTTCCGGCCATCCTCGAATGTCACTTCCGTTGTCACGTCCGTTTCGCGGGATCCGTCATAAAGCGCCTGAATGAGGGTCGCGTATCGTTCCGCAATGAAACCGCGGCGCACCTTCTGCGTGCGCGTCAGTTCCCCGTCATCCGCATCAAGCTCCTTATGAAGAATGAGAAAGCGCTTGATCTGTGCGCCGCCCATCCGAGGCTCGTTCGAAAGCGAGCGGTTGACCTCGTTGACGTGCTTCTCAATCATGTCATAGACGAGGGGATGACCGGAGAGCTCCTGGTATGAGGCATATGTCACGCCATTGCGTTCTGCCCAATTGCTGACAGCCACCAAGTCTATGTTGATGAAGCAGGCGACATAGTCACGGCCGTCACCAAAGCAAACAGCCTCTTTGATGTTCGGATAGAACTTCAGCTTGTTCTCGACATATTTGGGCGGAAAAAGAGATCCGTCGCGCAACCGACCGACGTCCTTCGCACGATCTATGATCTTGAGATGGCCTGTTGCATCGAAAAAGCCAGCATCTCCTGAGCGAACGAAGCCGTCCGGCGTCTTCGTCTCCCCCGTCTTTTCTTCATCCTTGTAGTATCCGAGGAAAACACCGGGCGAGCGATAAAGCACCTCACCGCTCTCGTCGATTCTGATCTCAACGCGTGGCGCCGGCTTCCCGACAGTGTCAGCCCGGATTTCTCCGTCCGGCTGCATGGTGATATAAACCGACGCCTCGGTCTGTCCGTACAGCTGTTTGAGATTGACGCCGATTGAACGAAAAAACCGGAAGATCTCGGGCCCAATCGCTTCACCAGCGGTGTATCCGACCTTGAGCTTGGTCATGCCATACCGGTTGCGCAAGGGTGCATAGACCGACAGGTTTCCGAGATGCCAGAGCAGCCGATTCCAAAGGCTGACATCAGGATCTTGATTGAGGATCCTTTCACCGACTTTCCCGGCATGATCGATGAAGAACCTGAAGATGTGCCTCTTGATCGGCCCCGCGTCCTCCATTCGAACCATTGTCAGGGTCAACAGGCTCTCGAAGATACGGGGTGGCGCAAAGATATAGGTCGCTCCGATTTCGCGCCTGTCCTCCGCGATCGTCTCCGGACTTTCGGGACAGTTGACGCAGAGGCCCGCGAGGATCGCTTGCGCGTACGAAAAGATGTGGTCACCGACCCAAGCGATGGGAAGATAGGCGATGATTTCATCTTTCTCATCGAGGTTATCGAAGCCGCAACCAATCTCAGCCGCAGCGATCACGCTTTCGAAGGTCAGCATGACGCCCTTCGGGCGCCCGGTCGTGCCGGACGTATAGAGAATAATGGCGAGATCGGATCCCCTGCCCTTCTCCAATTCGTCCTGCAGGAGAGCCATGCTCACAGGATCCTTGAGCTTTTCCTTTCCGCTTTCAACGATCTTTCGAATGGGGTGCAGGCGGCTGTGGTCGTAATCCCGCAAGCCTCGATCTTCATCATATAGAATATGGTCGAGCCGTGGGAGATTGTCGGAGATCGAGATGAGTTTGTCGACCTGCTCTTGATCCTGCACCGCCGCGTGAGTGACCTCGGCATGAGCGAGCACATAGGCCATCTCGTCCGCAACGGAGTCGGCATAAACCGGAATCGGTGTCGCACCGATCCATTGCGCCGCCATGATCGTCCAGTACAAGTACGGGCGGTTATGACCGATGACGGCGATTTTGCCTCCCCGCTGCAGGCCAAGTCCCAAGAGACCTGCGGCATAGGCCCTGACGATGTCGTGAACCTCGCCCCAGGTCCAAGATTGCCAGATGCCGAGGTCCTTATGACGGAAGGCCGTGCGCTGAGGGCGAAGACGTGCATTGCTGACGATCAGCTTCGGGAATGTATCCTCGCGCGAGTCAGCAGTCGCCGTCACCGACGCCTCCTCCTTGACGCGACGTGCTTTATGCACGCCGTGCGGCTTCGTTTCCTCTGCGGCGCAGTTTTTCCTACGCACATCGCCGGCTTGGCCAGCTTAAGCCCCTTGGGGCCGTTTGCAGGCATTCTGTATCGCGCTTGCCATTCCGACAAGGGCCAAGCGCCCTTCGCCCCCCACTACGATGGGCTAATGCGGCCCGCTCGTCGGACCGGGAAGCAGCCAAGGACGTGAACGCATTTTTTCAGGCACAGCTGGAATAATGTGCCTACCGGGAGCGTCTTTCATTCAGGTCAGTTCCGACCTGGGGAGAAACGTCATGATGAAAACGACTTTCTGCGCCGCCATAGGTGTAGCAGCCCTGCTTTTCGCAGGCGCAGCGTCTGCTCAGACCGCTATGCCCGCTAAAACGGCTGAGACGTCGAAGGGAAAAGCTCTCGTCGACGCGAAGGGCATGACCCTTTATACCTTCGATCGGGATGCGGCTGGGAAATCGAACTGCAACGGGACCTGCGCACAGAATTGGCCGCCGCTTATGGCCGATGCAAGCGCCAAAGCCTCCGGCGAGTGGAGCACGGTCAAGCGCGAGGACGGGTCCATGCAATGGGCCTATAAGGGAAAACCACTCTATACCTGGGTCAAGGATACCAAGCCGGGCGACGTTACAGGCGACGGCGTCAACAACATCTGGCATATTGCGGCACCGTAGTCGCGAGCGTCAAAGACGAGAGTGTCCGCCTTGGACGAGATTGCTGCTCTTCTGGAACCCCTGATTCCGAGCCTGAGGCGCCATGCCTGGGCTCTTCTCAGGGACAGTGAGATGGCTGACGATCTCGTCCAGGATACCCTTGAGCGCGCGATCACTCGGTGGGCCTCCCGAAAGCGGGATGGCAATCTGAAGCCTTGGCTCTTTGCCATCCAGCACAATCTTTTCATTGATCGGGTGCGTCGGCAGAACCGACGAGGTGTTCAGGTCGGCACCGAGGAACTGGGGGAGTTGGCTTCTCCGGACGCTAGCCCGGAAGAACATACAGGGCTTCACGATGTTCTCGCGGCGTTGGACTCTCTTCCGGAAGAGCAACGATCCGTCATGCTCCTCGTGAGTGTAGAGGATTTGTCCTATGAGGACGCAGCGAAGGCTCTTGCAATTCCGGTCGGCACGGTGATGTCGCGGTTGAGCAGAGCTCGGGAAAGGATGAGACGATATCTGGAAACCGGACGAGCGACAGTGCTCAGGAGAGTTAAATGACGGCGGAGAGGCCAATCGGGGAAGACGACCTCCACGCCTATGTGGATGGCCACCTGCGTCCGGAGCGCCGCGCCGCCATTGACGACTATCTTAAGGCCCATCCGGACGCCGCCGCGCAGGTTTCTTCCTATGTCCAGCACCGTGAGGAGCTTCGGCAGCGCCTCAGCGCCAAGGGCAGCGAGCCTATCCCGACTCGGCTCCGGGTCGCGAACATCATGGCGGCCCGAAAGCGGAGCCCGCTCCGTGACTGGCAGCGGTCAGCCGCGGCGGCGGCAATTTGGCTTCTGGTTGGCTCGATCCTCGGAGCGACCAGCCACGCCTGGATTGTATCGAAAAGCGGTTCTGCAAATGACGGAACGCAGCAGGTGGGTCAGGAAGCGATCGCCGCATATCGAACGTATGTGACGGAAACCGCTCACCCTGTCGAGGTCGGAGCCAGCCAGGAAGCTCATCTGGTTCAGTGGCTGTCCCGGCGTGTCGGGAAGCCGCTTCACGCACCTGATCTGACAGGACAAGGGTATCGCCTCATAGGCGGGCGGCTGCTTCCGGCGGAGGCTTCCCCGGCAGCGCTCTTCATGTATGAGGATAGTTCCGGCAGGCGCCTGACCCTTTATGCGCGAACCGATAAAGAGGAATCCTCGTCATCCTTCCGCTTCGAGTCGCAAGGAGATATTTCCGCCTTTTCTTGGATCGACAAGAATCTCTCCTATGTGATCACCGGGCGAATTGACCGAAATGCACTCCTGAAGATTGCCGAGACAGTTTATCACCAAAGCGAGACTGTTTCCTCAGACCCAAGGGGAAAGCTCTAGGACAGGGCAACGCGGCAGGTCCGTCTGCGGTGACACACGAGCGGAAGAACGACAGCATGCAAGGCGCAAGCAGAAGCCCTTAGCGCAGCGACAACAGGCATATCTGCCCGGAGTGATGAGGAAGACAGCCTTTGTCATCCGGCATCACTCTCCAGTGGGCCGAGCTCCCTCGGGCCGGCCACCTGTTTTTCGATTGGACTTTCCGCGGCGTGAAAGGTTCGCAGCGCCTTGATGACAAGAGGCTCCAGCTTGTCTCCCTTCTGGTTTGCATATGTCGTAATGGTATCCCGCATATGGGGCGTCCAAAAGGCCGCCAGGTGGTCACGGATTCCGGCAACAGCTTGCTCTTCGGGATATGATTTGAAGAAGCTCGCGATTTGGTTGGCGGTGCGGACCAGTTTTTCCGTGCTCATGACGATGCATCCGGCAAGCTCAGGCGCTCGCGGCCGTGGAAGACCGTCATCGTATCATGGCGAGCGAGGGCGATCAGCGTCATATCGTGGAGACGTGCACGCTCCAAGGCAAGTGATGTGGGAGCCGAAATAGTCACGAGTGTCCGTCCGCCGAAGGACGCGACCTTCTCCACCAATTCATAGGAGCATCGGCTCGTCATGATGAAGAAGCCCTCGTTCGGGGGAGTGGATGATCGAAGAAGAGCGCCGATAAGTTTGTCCAGTGCATTGTGGCGCCCCACATCTTCCCGCACGGCGCACACATTGCCGCCCAGGTCCGCCCATGCGGCAGCATGAACCGCGTGGGTCGCCTCATTGAGTGGTTGATTTACTTCAAGAGCCGCAAGAGCTTTAAGGACATGCTCAGGGGACAGGCTCGGTGCGTGTCCAGAGACCGGCCGCGCCTTCGGCAGCGCATCCAAATCCTCGATCCCGCAAAGGCCGCATCCTGTGCCGCCGGCCAAAGCGCGTTTGCGCGCCAGATGTGCGTGGAGCCGCTCTGACGAGAGGTCCATCATGATCTTTATCCCTCGCTCCTCCCGTTCGATATGAATAGAGCGGATATCGTCAACTTGGCCAATAACACCTTCTGTCAAGCTGAAGCCGACAGCAAAATCCTCAAGATCTGCAGGACTTGCCATCATGACGGCGAAGGGCATGCCGGCATAGACGATGTTCACGGGCTCCTCGGCTGGAACGAAACGCTCTACAGAGAGACAGCTACCGCTGCCGAACGAGATCACATGAGGCCTGACCTCGACACTAACCGGAAGGACGGATCGGGTTTTACTCCGCGGCATCGAGCTTTGTCTCGATGCGCTTGAGGGTGCGATCCTCCTCCAGGAATTTCTCCTGCCAGTCGGACATTCTGTTCGTGCGTCGCACTTGTACCGCTGTCACCTTGTATTCCGGACAGCTCGTCGCCCAGTCCGAATAATCCGTCGTCACGACGTTGGCGCCGGTTTTGGCATGATGGAACGTCGTATACACGACGCCCGGCTGCATCCGCTCGCTGATCCGGGCTCGCAATGCGATAGCGCCGGAACGACTTTCCAGAGATACCATATCTCCGTCTTCGACTCCCCGACTCTCCGCATCGAAGGGATGAATTTCGAGGACGTCCTCCTCATGCCACCGGCTGTTCTCGGTGCGGCGCGTCTGCGCCCCGACATTGTATTGGCTTAAGATCCGTCCTGTAGTCAGGAGCAGAGGGAAACGAGGCCCTGTACGTTCCTCGGTCGGAATGAACTCGGTCAGCATGAACTTGCCCTTGCCTCGTACAAACCGGTCCACATGCATCGTCGGAGTACCATGGGGCGCTGCATCGTTGCATGGCCACTGGACGGATCCCAACGCCTCGATCTTCTCGTACGAGACGCCGGCGAAGGTCGGCGTCAGTCGCGCGATCTCGTCCATGATTTCGCTCGGATGCGCATAGGACATCTCATAGCCGAGGGCATTGGAAAGCGCGATTGTCACCTCCCAATCGGCCATTCCAGCAAGAGGAGACATGACTTTTCGAACACGGTTGATGCGCCGTTCCGCATTCGTAAATGTCCCATCCTTCTCAAGGAATGAGGAGCCCGGGAGAAAGACATGGGCGTATTTCGCGGTTTCATTGAGGAAGATGTCCTGAATGACGACACACTCCATGGACCGCAGGCCGGCCGTCACATGCTGTGTGTCCGGATCCGATTGTGCAATATCTTCGCCCTGAATATAGAGCCCCTTGAAGCGACCATCGACGGCCTCATCAAGCATATTCGGTATGCGAAGGCCCGGCTCGCCTTTGAGCGGTACGTTCCAGAGAGCCTCGAACATGTTTCGGGTGGCATCATCCGATACATGCCGGTAACCGGAAAACTCGTGCGGAAAGGATCCCATATCACAGGAACCCTGCACGTTGTTCTGCCCGCGCAAGGGGTTAACGCCGACACCGATACGCCCGAGATTTCCCGTCGCCATGGCAAGGTTCGCCATACCCATGACCATGGTAGACCCCTGGCTGTGCTCGGTTACACCCAGCCCGTAGTAAATCGCCGCGTTGCCCCCTCTCGCGTAAAGCCGCGTGGCTCCACGAACGTCGGAAGCTCGCACGCCCGTCAAGTGCTCGACCGCCTCCGGCGCATGTCTTTCGTCAGCAATGAAGCGGGCCCAGGATTCGAAATCCGCCAGTTCGCAGCGTTGGCGCACGTAATCTTCATTGACAAGACCTTCCGTCACGACCACATGGGCGATGGCATTGATCAACGCGACATTGGTGCCCGGAAGGAGCTGCAGATGATAATCCGCAGTAACATGGGGAGACCTTACCAGATCGATACGGCGAGGATCGATCACGATGAGGCGAGCGCCCTCACGAAGACGACGCTTCATGCGGGAGGCGAAGACGGGATGTCCGTCCGTCGGGTTGGCCCCGATGACCACGATCACGTCAGCATGCGCGACCGACGCAAAATCCTGAGTACCGGCGGATGTTCCAAGGGTGGTCTTAAGACCATACCCGGTTGGAGAATGGCAGACGCGAGCGCAGGTATCGACATTGTTGTTACCGAACCCGGCGCGAACAAGCTTCTGGACCAGAAAGGTCTCCTCGTTCGTGCAACGCGACGACGTGATCCCGCCAATGGAGTCGACGCCGTACTGTGCCTGAATGCGCTTGAATTCCTTTGCGGCGTAATCGATCGCCTCCTCCCAGGAAACCACCCGCCATGGGTCAGTGATCTTCTTGCGGATCATCGGCGTCGTGATGCGATCCTTGTGAGTCGCATAGCCCCATGCGAAACGGCCTTTGACGCAAGAGTGGCCTTCGTTCGCTTTCCCATCCTTGTACGGCACCATGCGTACGACGGTGCTGCCTTTCATTTCCGCCTTGAAGGAACATCCAACCCCGCAATAGGCGCATGTGGTAACGACCGAATGTTCGGGCTTCCCGAGACTGATCACGCTCTTCTCATTGAGTGTCGCCGTCGGGCAGGCTTGTACGCACGCTCCACATGAAACGCATTCGGAACCAAAGAAGTTCGTACCGCCGGGTGAAACGCGGGAGTCGAATCCACGCCCCTCAATCGTCAACGCGAATGTTCCTTGAACCTCCTCGCAAGCACGCACGCAGCGAGAGCAGACGATGCACTTCGAATCCTCGAAAGAGAAGTAGGGATTGGACGCATCGGTCCGAGCCTCAAGGTGGTTCTCACCCGCATACCCATACCGGACGTCCCGCAGCCCCACATCCCCGGCCATGTCCTGAAGCTCGCAATCCCCATTGGCCGAGCAGGTGAGGCAATCGAGCGGATGGTCCGAAATGTAAAGCTCCATGACCCCGCGCCGCAGATCTGCCAGACGCGGCGTCTGGGTATGGACCACCATGCCGGCTGCGACCGGCGTCGTGCAGGAAGCGGGCGTTCCTTTCCGCCCCTCGATCTCCACAAGGCAGAGGCGGCATGAGCCAAAGGCCTCGAGCATATCGGTGGCGCAGAGCTTTGGGATTTTCGTACCCATCATCATGGCTGCCGCCATGACGGATGTTTCTGCCGGCACGGTTACCGCTTGTCCGTCGATCGTCAGGGTAACCATCGTCTCCGATTTGCCGAGAGGTGTGCCATAGTCCACTTCTTGGATGAGAGCCATTGTGCTGCTCCTCACTCGGCTGCCGGGGACAGCCGCAGGGCCTTGTCGAAATCTTCGGGGAAATGAGCCAAGGCGCTCCTCACAGGGACTGGCGTCAGCCCACCCATCGCGCACAACGACGCATCCGTCATGAGCTGGCACAGGTCATCGAGAAGGGTGAAGTTCTTCTCCCGCTCGATCCCCGCGAGAAGCCGGTCCATGACCTCGACGCCCCGAACGGCGCCGATGCGACAGGGCGTGCATTTTCCGCAGCTTTCAGCCGCACAGAATTCGAACGCAAACCGCGCCTGCTGCGCAAGGTCGACACTGTCGTCGAAAACGACGATTCCGCCATGGCCGAGCATACCCTTGGCGGCGGCGAGGGTTTCATAATCGAATTCCAGGTCCAGCATGGTCGCGGGAAAGTACGCACCGAGTGGACCTCCGACCTGCACCGCACGGACCGGCCGCCCCGTTGCGGTTCCACCTCCGAAGTCGAAAACGAGTTCTCGAAGGGTCGCGCCGAAGCCGATCTCGACCAGCCCGCCCCGCTTCACGTTTCCCGCAAGCTGCACCGGTATGGTTCCGCGCGAGCGGCCCATTCCGTAATTCGCATAAGCTTGGGCGCCCCGTGCCAGAATCCACGGCACCGCAGCGAATGACAGAACGTTGTTGACCACCGTCGGTTTGCCGAAAAGTCCCTTGAGCGCCGGCAAGGGAGGCTTGGCCCGGACAACGCCGCGCTTGCCTTCCAGGCTTTCGAGAAGAGACGTTTCCTCGCCGCAGATATAAGCGCCAGCGCCCAAACGCGTCTCCAGCGTGAAGCAACGTCCCGATCCCGCAACCGAGGCGCCAAGGTAGCCGGCCTCAGTCGCGATGGTGATGGCGCGGTTCATGGCCCGGAAGGCATGGGGATATTCGGACCTGATATAGACGAATCCCTTCGTGGCGCCGACCGCCAAGCCTGCGATGATCATTCCCTCGATGAGGCAGAAGGGATCACCTTCCATCAGCATTCGATCGGCGAAGGTCCCGCTATCCCCTTCATCCGCGTTGCAAACGATATACTTCTGATCCGCCTGGAGATGCAGGACCGTCTCCCATTTGATCCCCGTCGGGAAACCGGCTCCGCCCCGCCCTCTCAAGCCAGAGGCCTTCACCTCCGCGACCAGAGCGGCCGGCTCAAGGCCAAGGGCACGATCAAGGCCCGCGAACCCGCCATGGGCGCGGTAATCCTCCAAGGAACAGGGATCGACGATGCCACAGCGGGCAAAGGTCAGACGGCTTTGACGTGCAAGATAGGAATGGTCCTCCAGGCGACCGAGCTTTTTGGGATGAGGCATTCCCTGGAGAAAGCCCGCCTCGAAGAGACTGGATATGTCCGCCGCATCCAGGGGACCATATGCAATCCTCCCATCCGCGGTCTCGATCTCCACCAGAGGCTCGAGCCAGAACAGGCCGCGCGAGCCGGTCGCGACAACGTCAAGCGCCGTTCCACGTCGGGCCGCTTCCTCGCCCAGGAGGAGACCGATCTTGTCTGCGCCGAGCGCCAATGAGGCGGCATCCCTGGAGAGATAGACCCTGGTCACGAGCGTCTCGCCTCCTGGATGAGCGCCTCAAGCTTGGCAGCATCGAGACGGCCGATGGGCTCCCCATCATAAAGCCCGGAGGGCGAGCACATACAAAGGCCGAGGCAATAGGCTCCCTCTACCGTCAAGGCCCCATCCGGCGTCGTCTCGCCCCAATCGATCCCCAGCTTGGCCAGAAGGTCTCGGGACAGGATGGGAGCATTCATGGCCTGGCAGGCTTCGGCCCTGCAGAGCTTCAGGATGTGCCGACCGGGAGGAGCGCGGCGGAAATCGTGGTAAAACGTCAGGACTCCATGGACTTCGGCTCTTGAGAGATTAAGGGCCGAGGCCACCAGCGGGATGGCGTCGTCCGGGATGAAGCCGAACTCCTCCCGCAGGGCGTGGAGAACGGGCAGCGCGGCACCATCGAGCGACGCATGGGCGCCGATAATCTCGCTGGCGCGGGTCTCATCCCATCGAACCGACTTGGACATCTTCTCCCCGGGAAGAATCCTGATTGGGGAAGACTGATCAAGTTCGGCCTCGGGCGCAATAGAGCCTTTCCGCGCCACGATAGAAAAATCTGCCATTCCGGTCCGACAGCCTGGCGGAAGGACATCCGGTTTCCGCCACGGAGCAGTCGCAGGAGGGCCTGAGGATGGGCCCGAACCGGCTAAGGACGAGCTCGAGACACCGTCGGGATCCATGATCGGGACGGAATGCCGATATCATGCAGGGATATTGAAGACCCGTGGCCGAATCCCGGATCAAAACGAAAAACCCGGGGCGTTCTGCCCCGGGTCGATCAGGTTTTTCAGGCAAGTGCCCTTAGATGAAGAGGATTTCCTTGTAGGAGAAGTTCTTCAGAGCCTTGTTGTTGGTGAAGGTGGCAATCGCCACCCCGGCCTTGGAGCCCGAGCCGTCCGCATCGTAGTACAGCACCCGCTTGTGCGAGTCGTAGACAAAGAAATCGTCCTTGTCCTTGGCCGTATCCAGGCTGAAGAACTTGCTCGCCATCTTCAGCGGCTTCTTCTCGGTGCCCTTCTTGGTCGCCGCGTACAACGCCTTGTTGGCCTTGAACAGGGCATTGTCGAGCCAAAGCGTGTCGTCCTTGACCGAGTAGTCCTTGATCAGGTCCTTGTTCTTGGACTTGTTCAGCTTGGTGTCGAACACGAACGTGTCCTTGCCCTTGCCGCCGGTAAGCTGGTCGTTGCCGAGCCCGCCCCACAGCTTGTCGTTGCCGAGACCGCCGCCGAGCTTGTCGTTGTACTTGCCGGCCTTGAACACGTCATTGGCCGTGCTGCCCGCCGTGATCTCGCGGGTGACATCGCCGACATTGATGGCGAAGGTCTGGGTGCTGAGCCCGCCCTTGCCGTCGGAGACCTGGACGGTGACGGTGTGAGCCTTGGCCTGCTCGAAGTCGAGGCGGAAGCCGTCGGCGACCAGGATCTGGTTGCCGGCGATCTTGAAGCGGCCCTCGGCGGTGTTGGTGAGGCTGTAGCTGAGGCTGTCGCCGTTGGGATCGGTGGCCGCAAGCGTGCCGACCAGCGTGCCGGCAGCGGCGTATTCAGAGGCCGTGTTGCCGCTCAGAACCGGCGCCGACGGACCCTGATTCGTGGGCGTAGGATTGTCACTGGGATCGTCGGTCAGATTGATCCGGATGACCTGCTCTGAGGACTTATTATCCGCGTCTGTCGCTACAACAGTGATGTCATAATACTTCTGACCGTTCGGGAGCACATCCCAATCCAGCTTGGCACCATCGGCCACGAGGATCTTCGTCTTGGTGGCATCGAGCATGAAGCGTCCGTCAGCGCTGCTGCCCAATGAGTAGGTAACGCTTTTCCCTTCCGGATCATGGGCCGTCAGTGTGCCGACTTCCGTATTGGTTTGCGTATTCTCGGCGATGGTTACGGAAGTCGCGCCATTGAGCTTGATGTTGTCCGGGCCCTCGTTGACGTCGGAAACCTTGATTTCGAAGGCCTGAGTGGCGCTGAGTCCGTTTGGCTTTCCGTCATCTGCCTTGAGATAGACTTTGACGGACTTGGTGCCATCGGCATTCTTTCTGGCCTCGGAAAGATCTTCAAAGTTGACGCCGGCCTTGAGCTTCAATTTCTTGTTGCCCGTACCGGAATTATCAATTTCAAACAGGCTATTGTCGTTGCCGACGACGGTGTTGTCGAAGATCCAGTCGAAGTCAGTGTCGTCGTTATCATCATCAGCCGAAAGGTTGCCTGTGAAGGCATCATTTTCATTAATGGAGACAACCGTTCCGCCATTCAGTTGTAGGTCCTTCGGAGCCGAGTTGGCAGTCGCGCCAACTGTGACCTCGTAGTCTCGGGTATAGCGCAGAGTGTTAGTGGTGCTGTCGTAAGCTACCACCGTCAGGGTCTTGCCATCAGTCGCTGCGTTGATCACGCCGTTCGTGGTGATCTGCCCGGTATCCTTGTTGATCGTAAACTTGCCGTCAGACAGCGCAATCTGGCCGCCCACCAGGAACCCGTACTCGTTGTTGTCGAAGGCATCACGGGTGTCGTCATCTACCCAGGTTGCCTTCACCACGTTGGCATCTTTTGCCGTGCCAACGGTGATCGTCTGCGCGTTAGTGTAGACAATGTCCTTTGGCGCTTCGTTCATGTCGTCGAGGTAAACCTTGACGGTCGTGATGCCGGAGGTCTGACCGGTGGCGCCGCTCTCCTTAGCCCGCACCTGCAGCTCAAAGTACTTCTTCTCATTCGCCTGACCGGCGTTCTCGACCTTCAAGCCGATGTTGGTTGCCTCGTAATCGGCGCCGCCGATATACGAGATCTTGCCGTTGGCGTTGATCGTGAAGAAGCTGCTGCCAGGAGCAGTCACGATCTCGTAGCCGAGCGTCGTGCCGCCGACTCCGTCGTCGTTGGAGGTTGCAGTCGCTACCGTATCCACTTGGTGGCCGGTGCCTTCGGTCAGAACGACAGGCGTCGTCACCGTCGGCGTCTGCGGAGGCTGATTGTCCTGCGCATTAACAGTGATCTGTTTGGTTTGAGTAAAGCGCAGAGTGTTGTTGGCTTCATCATAGGCGATAATGGTCAGGGTCTTGCCGTCAGCCGTTGAGTTGATCACGTCGTTCGTGGTGATCTGGCCGGTGTCCTTGTTGATCGTAAACTTGCCATCAGACAATAGGATCTGGCCGCCCACAAGGAAGCCATATTTGTTGTTGGCGGTGAAGGCCGCGCGGGTATCTTCGTCCGTCCAGGTCGCCTTCACCACATTGGCATTGGCACCTGTGGTACCAGCTGTGATCGTCTGCTCATTAGTAAGGTTGATAGCCTTCGGCGCTTCGTTCACGTCGTCGAGGTAAACCTTGACGGTTGTGATGCCGGAGGTCTGACCGGTGGCGCCGCTCTCCTTAGCCCGCACCTGCAGCTCAAAGTACTTCTTCTCATTCGCCTGACCGGCGTTCTCGACCTTCAAGCCGATGTTGGTTGCCTCGTAATCGGCGCCGCCGATATACGAGATCTTGCCGTTGGCGTTGATCGTGAAGAAGCTGCTGCCAGGAGCAGTCACGATCTCGTAGCCGAGCGTCGTGCCGCCGACTCCGTCGTCGTTGGAGGTTGCAGTCGCTACCGTATCCACTTGGTGGCCGGTGCCTTCGGTCAGAACGACAGGCGTCGTCACCGTCGGCGTCTGCGGAGGCTGATTGTCCTGCG
>NZ_JAJDOP010000015.1 GCF_020595095.1 Microvirga rosea
TGTCGTTGCCGTCACCGCCGTTGAGGACGTTGGCGCCGCCATAGCCGGTGATGACGTTGTCCAGGCTGTTGCCGGTGCCGTTGATGGCGCCGTCGCCGGTGAGCTGCAGGTTCTCGACATTGGCCGCCAGGGTGTGGGTGATCGTGCTCTGGACCGTATCGGTGCCCTGGCCGGCGAGCTCGACGACCTTGTCGCCGGTGTGGTTGACCACATAGGTGTCGTTGCCGGCCAGGCCCTTGAGGGTGTCGGCGCCGGTGGTGCCCTTGAGGGTATCGGCGCCGGTGGTGCCGGTGATGTCGGTCGAAGGCGTCGGCGTGGGCGTAGGAGTAGGCGTCGGTGAGCCGCCAGAATAGGAATCCGGCGCCTGCGCGGGCGACGCACCATTGGTGACCATGGTGTTGTTGATCATGGTCGGCATATGCCCCTGGCTGTCGGCGCGGATATACTCGTAGCCGTAATAGCCTTTAACCACATAGTTGTTTGCCCATGTCACGTTCGTGATGGGCGCGTTCGTATAGGTTCCGATGTTGTAGATCGGGAAATTGCCCGGAGAGGCGAGGTAGTTGTCGTGGATCGACACGTGATCCACCGCGCCAAAAGTGTTCGCGACGAAAACCGCCGAGACGCCGTTGGGCGATCCATCGTTGATGATGGTGTTGTGCACGACCTCGACATTGGCGTTGTCGCCGAAGATCTGGATACCGTCGAAGTGCCCACCTTCGTTGTTCAAGAAGTTATGGATGTAGTTTCCCTCGATTTTGGTGGCGACGTTGCCTTCGATGTTGATGCCGTTCTCGCAGCCGTAGATGTTGTTGCCGACAAAGGTCCCGGCGCCGCCGATGCCGTTGAGCACCTGGCCCTGGCCATCGATCTCGCAGTTCTTCACCGTCACGCCCTTCAGGCCGTGATCGATGCGCACCCCATAATAGTTGTCCGACGTAATCTTGCAGTTCTGGATCGTTACGTTCTCGGCCCGGACCCAGATCTGGCCGCGCACGTTGAGGTTGCTGAGAACCGTGCCGGCTTTGGTGACGATGATGTCCCCGGACGGCGTCAGCGTGACACCAGACGGCAAGCCCGTCGTCGATGCAGTGGGAAAGGTCATGATCAATTCCTGTTTTGTAAAAGCTGAAAGGTGATGGGAAAGCGGAATGGTTCAGTGCGCAGAAAGCCGGCGCCTGAACCGTGTCGGTCGGCAATGCGGACTTGAATGATCGGGACATGCAAAAAAGCGTGGTGACCGGACGAGCGTGGACAAAGGCTTCTGCTTCGACACAGCCTTGTGCTGGCAGATCCTGTCGGCTCGCGGGTTCTAGGAAACGAGGACGTTCATGTGCAATGCCCCTTGGAAGTCCATTTTTTGAATGTTCATTTTGAAATCGTTTCAGCTTCTCCTTTCGGTTCCGGGTCGGGATAATGAGAACAAAGCGACAAAAAGGTGTTTGGAAACGCAGTTTTATTACATGTTATAACATATTTAGATCTTGTGATGATCGGCCACTTTCATGTGAAAAGACGCCAGGAATTTTAGCCGTTCGGGTCAGCACATAAAAAGAGCCCCGCAGATGATCTGCGGGGCTCCTGATGCCGGATTTGGGATTATTGCCAGGCCGTCAGTTCAGCCGGACGCCTTCCGGCGCTTTCTCGGGCGCCTTGGTGACCGGTACGTCGCCGATGATCAGACCGAGCGGGCCCGCGTGAACGGTCACGGGCTCGCCATCGTGGATCTCGCCGGAGAGGATCTGTTCCGCGAGCGGGTCCTGCACGTTTTTCTGGATCACGCGCTTCAGAGGACGGGCCCCGTAGGCCGGGTCGTAGCCTTTGTCGGCGAGCCACTCGCGCGCTTCCGGGTCGAGCGTCAGGGTGATCTTGCGATCCTCCAGGAGCTTCTGCAGGCGTGTGATCTGGATGTCGACGATGGCACCCATTTCCGACCGCTTCAGCCGATGGAACAGAATGATCTCGTCCACGCGGTTGAGGAATTCCGGCCGGAAATGCGCCCGCACCACACCCATCACCTCGTCGCGCACAGCGTCGCTGTCCTGACCTTCCGGCTGGTTCACCAGATACTCGGCGCCGAGATTCGACGTCATGATGATCAGTGTGTTGCGGAAGTCCACGGTGCGTCCTTGCCCGTCCGTGAGACGTCCGTCGTCGAGCACCTGGAGCAGCACGTTGAAGACGTCGGGATGCGCTTTCTCGATCTCGTCGAACAGCACGACCTGATAGGGCCGGCGACGAACGGCTTCGGTGAGCGCACCGCCTTCCTCGTATCCCACGTAGCCCGGAGGCGCTCCAATCAGCCGCGCGACCGAGTGCTTTTCCATATACTCCGACATGTCGAGGCGGATCAGCGCCGTTTCATCATCGAACAGGAAGCTCGCCAACGCCTTCGTCAGCTCGGTCTTGCCCACGCCTGTCGGGCCGAGGAACATGAACGAACCGATGGGTCTGTTGGGATCCTGCAGGCCCGCGCGGGCACGGCGGACCGCCGTGGACACCGCTTCTACCGCTTCGCGTTGGCCGATGACTCGCTTTGCCAGCTGCTGCTCCATCTGCAGCAGTTTCTCGCGCTCCCCTTCGAGCATTTTATCGACAGGCACGCCGGTCCAGCGGGAGACGACCTGCGCGACGTGATCGGGCGTGACCGCCTCCTCCATCATGCCTGCACCGTCACCCTTGGCCTCGGTGTCGGCGAGTTCCTTCTCGAGGCCCGGAATGATGCCATAGGAGAGTTCGCCCGCCTTCGCCCAGTCGCCGGAGCGCTGAGCATTGGCAAGCTGCGTGCGCGCTTCGTCGAGCCGCTTCTTCAGCTCCGCCGCATGGCCGAGCTTGTCCTTTTCGGACTTCCATCGCGCCGTGATCGCCGCCGATTGCTCTTCCAGATCCGCAAGCTCCTTTTCAAGGCGCAGGAGGCGATCCTTGGAGGCCGCGTCCGTTTCCTTCTTGAGCGCTTCCTGCTCGATCTTCAGGCGCACGATCTCGCGATCGATGTTGTCGAGCTCCTCGGGCTTCGAATCCACCTGCATGCGCAGGCGCGAGGAGGCCTCGTCCACGAGGTCGATCGCCTTGTCCGGCAGGAACCGGTCGGTGATGTAGCGGTTCGAAAGCGTCGCCGCGGCGACAAGCGCCGAGTCGGTGATGCGCACGCCGTGGTGCTGCTCGTATTTTTCTTTCAGGCCGCGCAGAATCGATACCGTGTCTTCCACGGTCGGCTCATTCACGAAAACGGGCTGGAACCGGCGGGCAAGCGCCGCATCCTTCTCCACATGCTTGCGATACTCATCGAGAGTCGTGGCGCCGACACAGTGCAGCTCACCGCGAGCCAGAGCAGGCTTCAGGAGGTTGGAGGCATCCATGGCCCCATCCGCCTTGCCTGCGCCGACGAGCGTATGCATTTCGTCGATGAACAGGATGATGCCGCCTTCCGCCGACGTCACCTCGCTCAGGACGGCCTTCAAACGTTCCTCGAACTCGCCCCGGTATTTCGCCCCGGCGATCAATGCCCCCATGTCGAGGGCAAGCAACTGCTTGTCCTTCAGGGATTCGGGGACGTCCCCATTGACGATGCGCAGCGCAAGTCCTTCCACGATGGCGGTCTTGCCGACGCCCGGCTCGCCGATGAGGACGGGATTGTTCTTGGTGCGCCGGGACAGAACCTGGATCGTGCGGCGAATTTCCTCGTCACGTCCGATCACGGGATCGAGCTTGCCCTCGCGGGCAGCTTCGGTGAGGTCGCGGGCGTATTTCTTGAGCGCATCATAGGCGTTCTCGGCCGTGACATTGTCTGCCGTACGGCCTTTGCGGAGCGCGTTGATCGCAGCGTTCAGCGATTGGGGGTTCACGCCCGCCTGCGCCAGGATGCGCCCGGCATCCGTGTCCTTGTCGAGCGCGAGCGCCAGCAGCATGCGCTCCACGGTGACATAGGAATCGCCTGCTTTCTCGGCGGCCTTTTCGGCATTGTCGAAAAAGCGCATCAGCTCGCGCGTTGCCTGCGGCTGCGAGGCGGCGCCTGAAACCTTCGGCTGCTTGGCAAGCCATTGCTCGACCGCCGCATGCGCCTCGCGGGACCGCCCGCCCGCCCGATCGATAAGACCGGCGCACAAGCCTTCCGGATCGTCGAGCAGAACCTTGAGCACATGGCCGGGAGCCAATTGTGGATGGCCTTCCCGCATGGCGAGATTCTGAGCTGCCTGGACGAAGCCGCGCGCGCGCTCGGTGTATTTCTCGAAATTCATCTTCACCCCTCCTGGAACCTGTCCGTCCTTCGAAGCGGCCCGGGCAGGTTCTTGCGATGTCGGACCTTCCTGTCGAAGCATCCGCTGCGCTTAAAGTGGTGTGGCGGATCCGCCACAACAAGAGGGGGAACCGCTTGTCGAGCCTTGCATTGATCCTCCAGGATTCATGGAGGTGATCATGACACGCGATCCGCGTTCCGACGCCGAAAAAGCCCGCGCCGATCTGGCCCGGAATTCCGAGCTCGGGATGGCTGTCCCGGAAAGCCCCCTGGAGCGCGAGCCCTCCGTGACCCCGAAAACCTTCGGCGATACGACACAAAAAGCCAATGTGCTCGTCGACCCGGAAGGGACGGGAGCCGGCGGCCCCGAAAGGGATGACGGCGACTCTACCGGGACCGGCACAATTCCGCCGGATGGCCGTGTGCCGGTCTGGCCTGAGGATTCCGATACACATCAAACCACCAACGATGAGGACGTGCTTTCGCGCGCCAAGGAGTAGACGATGGTCCTATCCAAGCTGACCGATGCCCTTTCCCGCCTCAGCCCAAAGAAGCGGCGAGCCGAGAAGGCGCGTGCGGAATTGCGCGCCAATGCCGAGAAGGCTCTTCGGATGAAGCAGGAGGCCGATACCGGCACCCATATTCCGCCGCATCAGACCTCCCATGAAGGCATGCGCAAGGATCCATCGATGATGGATTTCGACCGCAGCAGCGGCCGTGAAGCAGGCTTCACCCCTCAGCTGAAACGGTCCAAGGTTGCTCGCTCGGGCGATGCTTCCTGACGATATAGAGCTGTTCCGACTGAATTGCCCCGCCTCACGGCGGGGCTTTCATTTGGGTCGGGTTTCAAGCCTGGAAGGCCCGGCGGCACAGCTTCACGAGATCGTCCCGGGCCGACCATGCGCCGTTCATGTCGCTCACATAAAGAGAGAAGCCGGCGTTCGGAAGCGGAGGGAGCCTCAAGCGGGCCGCGACGTCGTCCAAGCGCGGCGCCAGAAGATGTCGGGTCCGCACCGTCAGGCCGAGCCCCACTTCGATCGCCAGGCGGAGACCCGAAAGACTGGGACTGGTGAACGCGATGCGATGCGCGCGCCCAACCGCGCCGAGGCTTTCGATCGCCGCCGAGCGGAAAGTGCAGGGCGGGTCGAACATGACCAGCGGGACGGTTGCGTTCCCGGCCATGCTGACGTCGTCCCGCCCGATCCAGATCATCGGGACCTCGGCAAGCTGCTCCCGATTGAGAGGATGATCGCGGCGCAGGGCGATGGCCACATCGATGGTGCCCGTCTGAACCGCGTCGATCAGGGTTGCGGAGCGGTCGACCTGCAAGGTGAGCTCCACATCCGGGTGTTCCCGAGCGAACTGGCCGAGGACATCCGGCAGCACCGCTTCGGCGATGTCCTGCGTGGTCCCGAAGCGGAGCGGTGCCTGCTTCGCGGTCTTGGATGAGAACGCGGATACGGCCTCGTCATTCGCCTGCAGAATGCGCCGGGCAAAGCCGAGCAGCCGCTCACCGGCCAGGGTCAGGACCACTTGGCGATTGTTGCGGCGGAACACCGATGTTCCGAGGTCGGTTTCAAGCTTTTGAATCTGCAGGCTAATCGCCGAAGGGGAGCGCCCCAGCCGATCCGCCGCCTCCGTAAAGCTGCGCCCTTCGGCAATCAGCAAAAAAGCCCGGAGCACGGCGATATCGAGGTGACGTTCGGCGACCATATGTTGAGATTATATAAAATATTAATATTGATAAATCAATTTTTCTAAATATTTCACGGACCCTATGATGTCCTTGCTCAATGGAGATCCAACCATGCCCATCCTTAATGTCAAAGTCGCCGCCACCCGCTCCGCTCAGCTGTCGCGAACCATTGCCGAAGGCCTTGTCGACCTGACGGCCCGAGTCCTGCGCAAGAACCCGACCATCACCGCGGTCGCTATCGATTATGTGTCGCCCGAAGACTGGATCGTCGGCGGCCGGACATTGGCGGAGCAGCACAAGGCGAGTTTCTGGCTCGACATCAAAGTCGTGGACGGCACCAACACGAAGGACGAAAAGGCCGCTTATCTGGCGGAGGTGTTCGGCTTCATGAGACGCGTCCTCGGAGATCTGCACGAGGAAAGCTATGTGCTGGTCCACGAGGTCTCTGCGGACGCCTACGGCTATGGCGGGACGACCCAGGAATACCGCTATGTGGCGGGAAAGCTTCCCGCGCAACGGGCCGCCTAGGATAGGAGCGGGCAAGGGCCTGACGCAGGGCCCTTGCCGCATTGCCGGGCCGCCGTTATCGAAGAGAAATGAGCATCCGCATCGCCTCTCTTCATCGCTATCCCGTCAAAGGCCTGTCCCCGGAGCGATTGAGTTCCGCTGTTCTGAAAAAGGGCGGCTATTTCCCGGGCGATCGGCTTTTCGCCATTGAAAACGGCCCTTCCGGTTTCGATGACGGCGATCCCCAGCATCAGCCGAAGATCAAGTTTCTGATGCTCATGCGCAACGAGAGCCTGGCGCGGCTGAAGACACGCTATCTCGACACCATCACGACGCTGTTCATCGAGGATAACGGGCGCGAGGTGGCTCGGGGCGATCTCTCCACCCGTGAAGGTCGGCTTGCAATCGAGGCCTTCTTCCGTCGGTTCATGCCGTCCGAGTTACGCGGGCCGCCGAAGGTTCTCACGGCGCCGGAAGGTTTCCGATTCACCGATTCCCGCCGTGGCTTCGTCTCGCTGATCAATCTTGCGAGCGTCGAGGCTCTCGAAGAGGCCATCGGCGCGCCTATCGATCCTCTCCGTTTCCGGGGCAACCTTCATGTGGAAGGCCTTGCGCCCTGGGCTGAGCTCGACCTCGTCGGGCAGGTGCTCACCACGGGCTCCGGAGTCCGGCTCAAGGTGACGAAACGCATCGAGCGTTGCGCGGCGACAAACGTGGACCCTGCAACGGGTATTCGGGACCTCGAAATTCCCAAAACCCTCATGCGGCGATACGGCCACTTCGATTGCGGCATCTATGCCGAGGTTCTGTCGGACGGAACGGTTTCGGAAGGCGATGCGCTCATGCCCGAACAGGCGGAGTTGGCCCTCTAGCGCATCAGGCGGAAGAAGGGCCTCGATCTGCCGTGATGCGCTCTTCAAGGAGTGAGCGCGGGACGGGGCAATCCGTCATGCTTGTCCCGGCAGATCGGGCGGATCCGCTGTTTCCTCGCGCGGGTCGTTGTTGACCAGGGGACGTAGCCTTAGCCGCATCTTCGGACGCGGTGCGGCGCCCGGCGGCCTGCGTCTCTGGTCGGTCCCGAACGCCCGGGGTCTGTCGAACGTGGCGTTGGAATCGGCCTGCGTGGCCGCCGCCATCTTGAGGGCCAGCTGCTCGAGATCGTCCGTCGCCGCGCGATAGAAGTCTTGGGCGCTACGAGGCGCCGGATAACCGAGCTTCTCTTTCGCGCGGCCCGCGATCATGTCGTCGAGAAGGGACTCGCCGCGATGAGCCGCGGCTCTGTCCGACAGGCGCCGCGCTCGCGCAAACCGTCGCGAAAGATCTTCGAACGCCGCCATGAAATTGCGATAGCGGACCCAGCGATGGTTCGCGAAGATCTCCTCGTTGGCGGCCCCGGTTTCCGGGTCCTGTCGCGCTTCCGGATCGAAACGGGCCGAAATCAGGAGACCTGCCGCCTGTCCCCTGCGGTGAAGATCCGCAATGGTGTCCGAACTCATATCGAGGTTCAGCCCGCCCTCATCATCGCGCAAGGCGATGTTGACGACCCGGTCGCGCACTCCCGGCGCGATGAGCATTTGATTGTCGCTCCAGAACCGGGCGGTGTTGAGAAGGGTCTGGAAGAACGGAAGGATTCCGGCCCCCGGCGCCGTATCGAAGGCCGTGAAGGGGACGGGGGAAACCCAGTTTCCTTTCGCCATGGACACGAAACCCCAGACGGCCTCTCCTGGACGCGGATCGCCGGACGGCGGCGCCTTCGGGCGGCTGGCGGCCATGCGCGCCGGATCCCTCGGCTGCGCAATCGGTTTCCGGGTCTCGGGGAGAACCCATTCCGAGGTCCCTTCTTGATCGGCACCGGTTTCGCCGGTGTCGACGATGGGTGCTTCGGCGTCGAAGGGAATGAGATTGAAGCAGAAGGTCGGACGCGACGGAATCGGACTGTCGAAGAAATGGATGGGAAAGTTCGACGTGAGGCCCCCATCCGAGAACCAGACAGGTCGAAGCGGGATGCGCCCGGCGGCATCCTTTTTCGAGAAGTCCGGGGTCAGAAGCGGCACCGCGGACAGGAGAACGGGAAAACTCAAAGAAAGCCGCGCGCCGAAGACCACCGGCAGATCCTGCGGTCTCGGCAGGCGAATCACATCCGCCCGAACCTCCACCCGTTCATCGTAGCTTCCGGCCCGTTCCACCATCCCGTTCACGATCGATGGAGGAAAATACCGCCGCAGCATCTCGATCTCGACATACAGCGGCGAAGGGGTCTCGATGAAGGGGAGCTGCACCATCCGGTGGCGGCTGATGTCGCTCGCAATCATCGCCAGATCGATGGAGCGAGGCTCCGACGGGCTTGGTCCGTCCGCGACGGCGGTGCTGTCCGGTCCGGCATTCCAGAGATCGCCGAACGTGAGCGGCGGGCCATTGTCGTCGCGACCGGCAGCGGCCTGCACCACATGGTTCAACCATGGCGTCAGTGCCTGAAACGGGGGCTTTCCGGCTCCAGTAACGTCATGGGGCGCAAAGTTGCCGGTGCAAATCCCATAGCCGTTCCGACGCCATGCCGGCAACCACCGATATGCTGCCATGATGGCCAGCATGGCAAGCCACACCACGAGCATGAAAGCCATTGTGGCGATCAGGCCGACCAGGAAGAGAAACGGGTAGCCGTCGGCGGCCAGAACGATCAATGCCGCAAGTCCCGTCCCACCGGCGAGCGCCAGGGGCATGGCGACTTGCCAAGTCGACAAGCTCACCGAAAAGACGTGGAAGATCCGCCGCAAATGCCCACCGCGTCCGAGGAGGGGTGTCAGCAGGGCGAGCAGAGGCGCGGTCTGCGGCTCCGGCGTAAACAGATGAAACAGGCGCGAATAGCCGTCATCGGCTTTCTCGCCGAGGGTTGCCGGCAACTCCTCGAGCTGCCGGAACGCATGGGGGTGACGTCCCGTACGGCGGCCATACTCCGCGGCGGCCGTAACAGCCGCCGCGATGGCTCCGACCGATGTCCCGCCGATGGAGTGGAACGAGTAGCGCCGCGCGATCATCGCGATGGCACCGGGATAGATGATCCCGCTTGTGATGCCGCCTGCCATGACCACATCGCATTCGAGCAAGGCTCTCGGCTCCGTCGGAGCCTGATCGGAATTGTCGCTTGCATGCGTCATGGGGAAACCCGTGTGGCCGAGGCAGCCTCGGGAAGCATTTCACGACGGAATGCCGGGATCAAATGACCGACGGAGGAGCCGGCCACGAAAAAGGGAGGGCGTGAGCCCTCCCTTTCCGGTGATGCCTTCAAGGCAGCAGATTATTCCGCTGCGGGTGTCTCGACACCTTCGAACCCTGCGGGAGCCTCCGCACCGGCTTCGTCGGCCGCGGTACGGCGGGGGCGCCGGGTGCGGCGGCGGGGACGGGCGTCTTCGTCGTTCGCAGCTTCCTGCGGCACGGGAGCCGCGACGGCCTCCGGCTCTTCGACGATGGGCGCGCGAACCGGGTTCGTCAGGAATGCCGGCAAGCTGCCGGTGTCCTGCGCCTCGGCCTCTTCACGTTGGCGTTCGCGACGGAAAGGAGCCCGTCCGTTCCGCTCCTGGCGTTCACCTCGCTCGGCGCGCTCCGGACGTTCCGGACGATCGCTCCGCTCGGGACGTTCGAACTCGAGACGGGGCTGCTCGTCACGGGCGAAATCCTGGCGCGGTCCACGATCGCGCTGGAAGCGCTCACGCCGTTCACCACGCTCCTGGCGTTCCCCGCGATCCTGACGCTCGCCACGCTCCTGACGGTCTCCGCGCTCTTGGCGCTCGGCACGGTCCTGACGATCGCCTCGGTCGAAACGGGAGGGACGCTCACGTTCGCCGTCCTGCCGGGCCTCGTAGGGCTGCGGCTGGGAGCCCGGATCCATATCCTCGCCGTTGGCATAGGGTTGGCGGTCGCCCGCGAAGCCCTCGTCCTCTCCGTCTTCGTCGAAGGGGCGCTGGTAGCCGTACTGCTCGCGCAGCTGCTCCTGAGCGGCGGCGATGATGCGGAAATAGTGCTCTGCGTGCTGGAAATAGTTTTCAGCCGCCACCGGATCGCCGCTTGCGGTCGCATCGCGGGCGAGCTGGCTGTATTTCTCAGCAATATGCTGCGCGGTGCCGCGGATCTTTACATCCGGGCCGTTCGATTCGTAGCTCCGCGTCAGGGGATTGGGCCCCTTGTTGCCGTTGCGGTTACGACCGCGCATGCGCCTGTTCTGTCCTGGTCTCATTCTGGTCTACGACCCTCGCTGGTTCTTCGAGCCCACGCGATGCAAGCCAATGTCTCACCGAACGGGCTCTCATGCCTAACGTTCGCGTGGCAACCGTCTGTCGTTAAGCCACAGCTTTCACAGCCTTGGCCATCCTTCAGTGTCGGGTTCAAATGATCACGCCCGGCTGTTCAAATTGCCCCTGCCTGCGCGCGATTGATATCGTTTGGTCTCCGGGATTCGCCCGTATAGGGTTCCACCGATTTATGTCGACCGAGGACGATCTCTAAACCCGAATCTAGCGGGTTCCGCTCGGTCCAACAAGCGATATTTCAGCCTTTATCCCCTGGAGAGGCGATAAACCTCCCTCAGAGGGTGCCCTTGGAATTTCCCTGGGAACGTGGAATTTCCATGCGATCATGTCCGTTTCAGGGCAATGCAGCGGGGGTTGTTCGATAGATCGTGAACGAGGGAGATGACTTCAAGGGCGTAATCCGCGGCCAAACGGCTCACCGGCTCGGCCTGATCGTAGCCGATCTCCAGGATCATCAGGCCCCCCGGCGTCAACAGGCGATCCGCCTCGCCGATGAGCACCCGGTAGGGGCCGAGCCCGTCCGGGCCGCCGTCGAGGGCGAGGCGGGGATCATGTTCCCGCACCTCCCTGTCCAGGGTATCGACGATGGGCGAGGCGATATAGGGCGGATTGGACACGATCAGATCGAACGGTCCCCTGAGGGCCGCGGCCCAGTTTGAAACGGCAAAAAAAGCCCGGTCGCCGACCCCGTTCAGGGAGGCATTCTCCCGCGCCGTTCGGGCCGCACCTTCCGAAAGATCGATTCCGATCCCCAGGGCCTGAGGCAGCTCGTGAAGCAGCGCCGTCAGGATGGCCCCTGTCCCGGTCCCGAAATCCACGATCCGGAGGGACGATCGATGGTCCGGAAGCAGCCGGAGCGCCGTTTCGACCAGGGTTTCAGTATCCGGCCGCGGCACCAGCGTTTCCGCCGAAAGACGAAATGGCAGCCCCCAGAATTCCCGGTAGCCGAGGATCCGGGCGACCGGCTCATGGGCGAGGCGACGCTTCACAAGGGATGCAAGCGCCTCTGTCTCCGCTGAGGTGAGAATGTTTTCCGGACGCATCACCAGTTCCGTCGCCGGAATGTCGAGAGCTGCCAGAAGCAGCAGGCGCGCATCCAGGGCGGGGGTCTCGAACCCGGCTTCTGCCAAGCTTTTACGAAGCTGAGCCAGGGCCTCCGACCGGGTCGGATTGCGCAGGGTCACCGGTTTCTGCCCAGGCGGTAGCGCTCGAGGCGCTCTTCGAGCGTGCCCGTATGGAGCTCGAACAGGTGATTGTCGTGGTCATAGAAATAAAGGGAGGCGCCTTCCCCTTCGACCCGCGGACGGGACTCCCGGAACTCCAGCCCCAGCGTCTCGATTCGTCGGCGATAGGTATCGATTTCCCCTGCCGGGATCTTGAAGGCGATGTGGTTGTAGGACCGGCCAGGAAGGCTCTCACCCTCCATGATGGCAATCCAGAGCCCCCCGGCCAGATAGAATTTCTCCCGCGACAGCGAGAAGGTTTCCTCGCCCGAGGCATAGACCTCCCGGCCGTCCAGAACCGTCTCGATGATCTGGCCCATGCGGGCCAAATCGCGGGTGATCAGGGTGATGTGGCTCAGGCCTTCGATCACGCCGCCTCGTCCTGCGCCGCCAGCTGGGCCGCCTGATGCTCGGTCACCAGGGCATCGACAAGCTCGTCGAGGGCGTTGCCGCTCAGCACTTCTTCCAGCTTGTAGAGCGTCAGGTTGATCCGGTGGTCGGTCACGCGGCCCTGCGGGAAGTTGTAGGTCCGGATGCGCTCGGAACGGTCGCCCGAGCCGACCTGGGATTTCCGGTCCGCCGCCCGGGCGGCGTCCTTTGCGGTGCGCTCCGCGTCGTAGAGGCGGGCCTTGAGCAGGGCCAGCGCCCTGGCGCGGTTCTTGTGCTGGGAGCGCTCGTCCTGGACGAACACCACCGTGCCGGTCGGGATATGGGTGATGCGGATGGCCGATTCGGTCTTGTTCACGTGCTGACCGCCCGCGCCTTGAGCGCGCATCGTGTCGATCTTCAGATCCGCATCGTTGATGGCGATGTCCACGTCCTCGGCTTCCGGAAGCACGGCCACCGTGGCGGCCGACGTATGGATGCGCCCTTGCGTTTCCGTATCGGGAACCCGTTGGACCCGGTGAACGCCGCTTTCGAATTTCAGGCGCGCAAAGACCCCGCGCCCCTTCACCTCGGCCACCACTTCCTTGTAGCCGCCCGCCGTGCCCTCGCTCTCCGACAGGATCTCGACCTTCCAGCCTTTCAGATCGGCATAGCGGGAGTACATGCGGAGAAGATCGCCCGCGAAAAGCGCCGCCTCGTCGCCGCCGGTGCCGGCCCGGATTTCGAGGATCGCGCTCTTCTCGTCCGCCTCGTCCTTCGGCAGGAGCATGAGGCGAAGGTTCTGGGCCGCGTGCTCCAGATCCTCCCGTGCCCGCGGCAGCTCTTCGCCCGCCAAGGCGCGCATCTCGGGATCCGCGTCATCGAGCATGGCCTGGAGGCCCGCGAGGTTCTCCTCCATGGCGCGATAAGCCTTGATGGCCGCCACGACGTCATCGAGTTCCGCCAACTCGCGGGACAGCGACACGATGGTGTCGGAATCGGACGCCGCATTCAGGGTCGCCGTCACGATGTCATGACGGGCCAGGATAGCGTTCAAACGGTCAGACGGAGGGGCAATCGACATCAGATCGGAATACCATGGGTTTCCGCGAATTGGGCGAGCTTCGGGCGCAGCGTATCGCCGCCCCCGGCACGCTCCAGTTCGTCACGCAGGAAGGTCCCGACCGGCCCGGCTTCGAGTTCCAGGAGCATGGCCTTCACAGGGCCGATGGAGGAGGGGGACATGGAGAAGGATCGGTAGCCGAGGCCGATCAGGGCCATGGCCTCGAGGGGCCGGCCGCCGATCTCGCCGCAGACGGTGAGCTGACAGCCGCTCTCCTCGGCCTCGTCCACGACCATCTTGAGAGCCCGCAGCATGGGAGGGCTCAACGGATCGAAACGGTCGGCGACCCGGCGGTTCTCGCGGTCGCTGGCGAAGAGGAATTGCATCAGGTCGTTGGAACCGATGGACAGGAAGTCCGCAACGGCGCAGATCTCCTTCAGCTGGAACAGCAAGGACGGCACTTCGAGCATCGCGCCGAGCTTGAGCTCGCTCGGCAGGGGGTAGCCGTGGCGTGACAGATGGGCTTTCTCGCGCTCGACGATCTCCCTGGCCCGAATGAACTCGTCGCAGGTCGCCACCATCGGGAACATGATCTTGAGGGCATGTCCGCCGGCCGCCTTGAGAAGTGCGCGGATCTGCACCCGCAGCAGGCCCGGCCGGTCGAGGCCAATGCGGATGGCGCGCCAGCCGAGAGCCGGGTTCTCCTCCTCGATGGTGTTCATATAGGGAAGGATCTTGTCGCCGCCGATATCGAGCGTCCGGAACGTGATCGGCAGATCGCCCACGGCCGCCACGACGGCGCTGTAGAGGGATTGCTGCTCGGTCGCGGTCGGCATGCGTTCGGCGATCATGAACTGCAGTTCCGTCCTGAACAGGCCGACCCCCTCCGCGCCGGTTTCCGCCAGATGCGGCAGGTCGACGAGAAGGCCGGCATTGAGCTGGAGGCTGATGGGAACGCCGTCCTTGGTCACCGGCGGGACATCCCGCAGCTTGAGATACTGCTCCTGGCGCCGAGCGCGCAGGCGGGCCTTTTCCGCGTAGGCGGCCTCCACGTCGGAACTTGGGCGGATCTGCACCTCACCGGCAGCGCCGTCCACGATGATCGCGTCGCCCTGTTCCGTCAGGGACGTGGCGTTGGCCACCTCGCCGACGGCCGGAATGCCGAGCGCCCGTGCGACGATCGCGATATGGCTTGTCGGTCCCCCCTCCTCGAGCACGAGACCGCGCAGACGCGAACGGTCGTAATCCAGGAGGGCCGCGGGACCCATGGAGCGGGCGACGATAATGGCGTTTTCCGGCAGCGAGCCGCGTTCCGCGACGAGGTTGCGGCCGACGAGGCGGTGCAGCAGCCGGTTGGCGAGATCGTCGAGGTCGTGCAGCCGCTCGCGGAGATAGGGGTCGGTCTGACGCTGCATGCGGGCCCGGTTGTCGGACTGGACGCGCTCCACCGCCGCTTCGGCCGTGAGGCCCGAGGTCACGGCTTCCCGCATGCGCCGCAGCCAACCCTGATCGTGGGCGAACATCCTGAAGGTTTCCAGGACTTCGCGATGTTCGCCATGATGGGCGACGTCCCCGCGCTCGATCAGCTCGTCGATGGAGGTTCGGACCTCGGCAATCGCATGTTCGAGACGCAGCAATTCCGCTTCGACATTCTCGGCGATCAGGTTCTTGACCACCACCCGGGGTTCATGGGGCACCACGTATCCGAGGCCGACCCCGTCCGCCAGGGCGATGCCCTTCTGGTAGACCGGGCGGCGCAGGGCGATGCCCGTCTCGACGGGGGCGAGCGCCTGAAGCTCGCCGGCGGCGATCATCTCCGCCAGCACCATGGCGGTGGTCTGGAGCGCCTCGATCTCTTCTTCGGCATAGACCCGGAGCGTGCGGTTCTGGACGACCAGGACCCCGAGCGTATTCCCGGCGCGCAGGAGCGGCACGCCGAGGAAGGCGTGATAAATTTCCTCGCCCGTCTCGGGCTTGTAGGAGAAGGCCGGGTGAGTCTGGGCGTCGGAGAGGGCCAGCGGCTCCGCCGTCGCGGCGATGAGGCCCACGAGGCCTTCGCCGGAGCGCATGGTGGTTTGGTGAACGGCCTCGCGGTTGAGGCCCTCCGTCGCGAACAGCTCCAGCATGCCGTCGCCACGCATGACATAGACCGAACAGACCTCGGCCACCATGTTTGCGGCGATCAGGACGACGATCTTGTCGAGGCGATCCTGCGCACCGACAGGCTCCGCCATGATCTCGCGGAGGCGGCGCAGCAGAAGGCGCGGACCGCCGGGGGCGCTTGGCATGAGCTTTCGTATTCCCGTCCTGGTTGGCCGACGGGGCTGAGCCGCCGGCTTCTTATGATGTTGAGTGTCGCAGCCTCATGGACTTGCCGTCAATCAGGCTTGATCAAGGCCGTATAGCGAGTGGAGCGTGCGCACTGCAAGCTCCGTGTAGGCCGAGTCGATCAGAACGGAGAACTTGATCTCCGAGGTGGTGATCGCCCGGATGTTGATGCCCTTGTCAGCCAAGGCCTTGAAGGCTTTCGCCGCCACACCCGCATGGCTGCGCATCCCGACCCCGATGGCCGACACCTTCACCACGTCCGTAGCGCCTTGAAGATTCTTGAACTCGATCTCGTCCTTGTGCTGATTCAGCACCGCGCAGGCCCGATCATAGTCCGCAGCCGGAACCGTGAAGGTCAGGTCGGTCGTGGTGGTATCGTCGGACACCACCTGGATGATCATGTCCACGTTGATGTTGGCTTCGGCCAGGGGCACGAAGATCGAGGCCGCGATCCCCGGTTTGTCCGCCACGTTCCGCAGCGTGATCTGCGCCTCGTCGCGCGAATAGGCGATGCCGGTGACAACCTGCTGTTCCATAATATCTTCCTCGTCGCAGATGAGGGTGCCGAGCTGGGGCGCGGCGGGATCGTCGAAGCTGGAGCGGACATAGGTCGGCACCCGGTGCATCATGGCGAGCTCCACCGAGCGCACCTGCAGCACCTTCGCGCCGAGGGAGGCCATTTCCAGCATTTCCTCGTAGGAAACCTTGTCGAGACGGCGTGCCTTGCTGACGATCCGGGGGTCGGTTGTGTAGACGCCGTCCACGTCCGTGTAGATGTCGCAGCGTTCGGCCTGAATCGCCGCCGCGAGAGCCACGGCGCTGGTGTCGGATCCGCCGCGACCGAGGGTGGTCACGCGTTGGGTCGGCTGGTGCAGGCCCTGAAACCCGGACACGACCGCCACTTCCCGATGCTGGCTGAACCCTTGGAGGATGCCGGTGCCGTCGATGGCGGCGATCCGCGCGGATCCGTGCGCATCCGATGTCATGATCGGAATCTGCCAACCCTGCCAGGAGCGGGCCTTGAGGCCCATTTCCTGCAGCGCGATGGCAAGCAGGCCCGAGGTGATCTGTTCGCCGGAGGCGACAACCACGTCGTATTCCTTCGAATCGTAGAGAGCGGATGCTTCCTTGACCCAGCCGACGAGCTCGTTCGTCTTGCCCGACATGGCGGATACCACCACCGCCACGTCGTAGCCTGCCTCGACCTCGCGTTTGACGTGCCGCGCCACGTTGCGGATGCGTTCAACATTGGCGACGGAAGTACCGCCGAACTTCATGACGAGACGAGGCATGGGATCTGGGGCCGAGCAGGAGGACGAGGCGCCTCTTCGCCGGGGGCGGGAGGCGCTCATACATGACTGTGGGGTAGCGCGCTGTCAACGCGGCGGATATGTCTCTTTTACTGATGATGCAAGTTTCCGAGAGGCAAGTTTCATGGTCGACGGCGCCAGCACCACCATCGATCCGGCGGAAGTCGCCCGATTCGAGCGCATTGCGGCGACCTGGTGGGACCCGAAAGGGCCGATGAAGGTCCTGCACCGGTTCAATCCGGTGCGGCTCGCCTATATCCGGGACGAGGCTTGCCGCCGATTCGGCCGCGATTCACGCTCGGCCCGCTCTCTGGAAGGGCTGCGGATCCTCGATGTCGGCTGCGGCGGCGGCGTGCTGTCGGAGCCTTTGGGACGGCTCGGCGCCCAGGTGACCGGGCTTGATCCCGCGCCGACCAACGTGTCCGTTGCCCGCCTTCACGCGGAGCAGGCGGGCGTGCCGGTGGATTACCGCAACGAGACCGTCGAGGCCGTCGTGGCGAGGGGCGAGACCTTCGACCTCGTGCTCGCCATGGAAGTGGTGGAGCATGTGGCCGACGTGCAAGCCTTCGTGTCCGCCTGCGCCCAGGCCGTGAAGCCCGGGGGCGCTCTCGTCATGGCGACCCTCAACCGGACCCTGCGCTCCTTCGCCCTGGCGATCGTCGGCGCCGAATATGTGCTCGGCTGGCTGCCTCGGGGCACCCATGAATGGGACAAGTTCGTCACCCCGGAGGAGCTGGGCGCGGCGCTGGGGGAGGCGGGCTTTGCGGTCGGGGACCAGACGGGCGTCGCCTACAATCCCCTGACGGGCTCCTGGTCGCTCTCCCGCGACATGGCCGTGAACTACATGCTGGTCGCCGCACGCGGCTGAGGCACGGCCCGGGGCGCGAAGCGCAGAACCAGGAAGCCGCAGAGCGCCGACAGGAACGATCCGGCGAGCACGCCGATCTTGGCGCTGTCGATCAGGTCCTCCCGTTCCGAGAAGGCGAGAGCGTCGATGAAGAGGCTCATCGTGAAGCCGATGCCGCACAGAAGGGCGACGCCATAGCATTGAAGCCGTGACGCGGCGGCGGGCATGTCCGCGAGGCCAAGGCGCACCGCCGCGATGGCGAAGCCGTAAACGCCGATCTGCTTGCCGACGAAGAGCCCGAGGGCAACCCCAAGGGGCAGGGGCGAGACCAGAGAGGCAAACGAGAGGCCGCTGAAGGACAATCCCGCATTGGCAAGGCCGAAGACCGGTATGATGCCGTAGGCCACCCAGGGTTGAATGGCGTGTTCGAGGCGGTGAAGGGGAGAGTTTTCCGCCCGCGTCTTCTTCGGCTTTGCCTGAAGCGGGATCGTCAGCGCCAGGGCGACGCCCGCGAGCGTCGCATGGATGCCGGATTTGAGCACGAAGAACCACATGAGGGTTCCGATTGCCAGATAGGGAAGCAACCTCGTCGTGCCGAGGCGATTGAGGGCGACCAGCGCCACAAGGCAGCAGAGGGCCAGGCCCAGCATGGGCAGGGCCAGGTCGCCCGTGTAGAAAAGCGCGATGATGACGATGGCGCCGAGGTCGTCGAGGATGGCGAGAGCCGTGAGAAAAATCTTGAGCGATGCCGGGACCCGGGAGCCGAGAATGCTCAGGACGCCGAGGGCGAAGGCGATATCCGTGGCCGCCGGAATCGCCCATCCGGCCCGCAGATTCGGATCCGACCAAGTGATCGCCGTATAGACCAGGGCTGGGACGATCATGCCGCCGAGAGCGGCAATTCCCGGCAGGATGCGGCGGGGCCATGTGGACAGCTGCCCATCGAGGAATTCGCGCTTGATCTCGAGGCCGACGAGCAGAAAGAACACGGCCATCAGGCCATCGTTGATCCAGTGCAGGACGCTCAGGCCGAACACATAGGTCTTGAGGATGCCGAAATAGGCCCCGGATGCCGGGGAGTTGGCGATCGCCAGCGCCGCGACGGTGACGCCCATGAGCAGAATCCCGCCCGAGGCCTCGCTGTCGAAGAACCGGCGCATCAGCGAGACGCGCCTCGGGCTGCCGGCCGATCCTTGGTCGTCTCGTGCATGATTCATCGCAATCTCCTTCGACCCTTCGGTCCTAGGGTGAACGACCCGTCAGGAAAACCCTTAACCGGATGTTTGGCGATGGCGAATCCGGGAAGAGCTCAGGATTTGATCCAAGGTCACGGGGCGGAAATCGCGGGCATCGACTCCCACGTCGAACTGCCGTGTCTGGGGTTTCAGCTTCCCGTGCGAGTGACCGTGCAGGTCGATCCAGCCGCGCCCCATGTTCTTCCAGGTGCGGAAGGCATAATGGCACAGCACGAGTCCGTAACCATCGAGATGAAGTTCCGCATAAGGTTGAACGCTGGCCCAACCGACGGCGGCAATTGTTTCGGGTCCGTCATTATTGCCGGTGATCAGGTGCTTTCGGCCGTTGAGGCGGGTCAGCAGCTCCGCAATGCGGTCCGGCTTCACATGCAGGGCGAAGTCGCCGAGATGCCAGATGTCGTCTCCCGGCCCGACCGTGTCGTTCCAGCGGGCGATCAATGCCTCATCGTGCTCGGGGATGGATGAAAAGGGGCGTTTGTCGATCCGCAGGACCCGCGGATCGCCGAAATGCGTGTCGCTTGTGAAGAAGATGGTCAAAAGGCGTTCCGGCGTGTTGGACTGTCCCTCTAAATGGGTCAGTCCCCGCTCAAGGGAACGGCCCTAGTTCCGGTCGTCCGGGACGGCTGGGAGCGGCAGAATATCGATGCCCTCTTCCAGCAGGGCGCGCGTCTCGGCCGGATTGGCCTCGCCATAGATGGCCCGCTCCTCCGCCTCGCCATAGTGGATCTTGCGGGCCTCTTCGGCGAAGGCCTTGCCGACATTCTCCGAATTCTGCATCACATGCTCGCGCACGGCCCGGATCATGGCGCGGATCTGCTTCTCCTTTTCGGAGAGCATGGCGACCGATTGCGGCTCCGGCATGGGTGCCTTGTCCGGCGCCTTGTCCGTCCGTCCGACGGAGGGAGCCATGATCTGCTTTTCCACCTTTGCGGAGTCGCAATAGGGACAGGTCACGAAGCCGCGCTTGCGCTGCGTCTCGTACGCGTCGCTTGAAGGAAACCAGCTTTCGAACTCGTGGGCCTGCTCGCAGGCCAGGGCATACTTAATCATGTCCTTTTGCAGGTGGTGATGGTGAGGGGATTGTCCAAGAGGAGGTGAGGGTGGCTCAAGCGCTCGCCGCCTGCCTTGTCGGCGCGGCCGCGGCGATCTCGACCCTGAAGGGCCGGGCGTTCTTGAGGGTCGGAATGCGGCCCCTTGCGTCGCCCACCAGAGCGGTATCGATCTCGGCCAGAATGACGCCGGGTTCCGCGCCGGCTTCCGCCAGAACCCGTCCCCAGGGATCGACGATGAGGGAATGGCCGAAGGTCTCGCGGCCATCCGCATGCAGGCCGCCCTGCGCGGCCGAGATCATGAAGGATCCCGTCTCGATGGCCCGCGCCCGGTGCAGCACATGCCAATGAGCCTCGCCGGTCTGCTTGGTGAAGCAGGCCGGCGCCGACAGGAACGCGGCACCCGCTTCGGCAAGGGCCCGGTAGAGAGCCGCGAAGCGCACGTCGTAGCAGATCGTCATGCCGAGCAGGCCCCAGGGGGTCTCGCCCAGAACGGCCCGGTCGCCGCCCGTATAGGTGGCCGATTCGCGCCAGCTTTCCCCGTTCGGCAGGTCCACGTCGAACAGATGGACCTTGTCGTACGAGGCGACGATCGCCCCGTCCGTGCCGATCAGAAAGGCCCGATTGGCGATCTTGTCGCCTTCCTTGACGGCCACCGACCCGATCTGGATGACGATTCCCCGCTCCCGCGCGACGTCGCGCAGGGCCGCGAGGGTCGGATCCCTGTCCTCCGGCCCCACCTTCTCGAAGAGGGCAGCCCGGTCCCGGTCCACCAGGGAGGTCATCTCGGGAGTTTGGACGAAATGCGCGCCTTTGTCGGCCGCCTCGCGCACGAGAGCCACGGCATCGTCGCGGTTCGCGAGAACGTCGCGCCCGGAGCGCATCTGGACGCAGGCGGCAGTGAAGCGGGGAGCGGTCATGAGGTTCAGATCTCCGTCACGCCTGTAGTTGGGCCCAAATGACACGTCTGTCTAGAGCCTCGTTGCCGACAGGAACCGTCTGTCGGAACTTCTCTCGGCCGCGCCTTCGGTCAGGCCGCCAGAAGCGGCTCCAGATCACCCTTCTCGTCCAGGGCGTAAAGGTCGTCGCAGCCGCCCACATGGCGCTCGCCGATGAAGATCTGCGGCACGGTGGTGCGCCCGCCCGCCTTCTGGACCATCTCGGCCCGCTTTTCGGGTTTCGCCTCGATGTCGATTTCCGTAAAGGCCGCCCCTTTTTCGCTCAGGAGCTTTTTTGCGGCGGCGCAATAGGGGCACCAGCTCTTGGTATAGATCGTGATTGCGGGCATGCGGAGCCTTTCATGTCAGATCCCCTGCATATAGGGACCGTTTACGCATCCGTCACGACCCGGGCGAAGGCCAGCACATCGACCGAGGCGGCGCCGGCGCGGATGAGAACCCGGGCCGCGGCATTCGCCGTGGCGCCGGTGGTCAGAACATCGTCCACCAGCAGGACACGCCGGCCCTGAAGCTGCGCCTTCGCGGCGGCCGGGACCCGGAACGCGCCTTGCAGATTGTCCTGGCGTTGTACCCTCGTCAGCCCGACTTGCGGGCGGGTCCGCTTCACGCGGGCCAACAGGAAGGGGTCGCAGGAAATCCGGCCGGCACGGGCGATCACCGTCGAAAGGGCCATCGCCTGGTTGAAGCGGCGGCGCCACAGGCGCCAGCGGTGCAGGGGAACGGGCACGATCACGTCCGCATCCCGCAGGAGCTCGGCTCCCGAGCGGGCCATCATTACGCCCATGGCCCGGGCAAGCTCCGGCCGGTCGCCATATTTGAGCCGGTGCACCAGGGCGCTGGCCGTTCCCTCGTAGCGCGCAACGGCTCGGGCACGGCCGAAGACCGGCGGATCCGCAATGGCGGCCGGCGACAGGAGCGGTTGGCCCAGATCGACGGCGAAAGGCGTGCCGAGCCGCTCGCAATAGGGCTTCTCGATAAAGGCGATTCCGGACCAGCAGGCGGCGCAGAGGCCGTGAGGAGCATCGGTCGCCGCTCCACAGGCAATGCAGGTCGGCGGATAGAGAAGACCAAGCAGAAGCTCCCCGAAACGGCGGAGGCTTCGGGGCCAGCGGGATCGGGAAGGATCGTCACGGCCGTCAGGAACAGCGATCATCGGCCGAGTTTAACGGTCGTGCCCTGGCTTGCGCATCTCTCCGCCTGGAGAGGATCCTGATTTCTCTTCTGAATTTCGTTTCGCAGTTTCTCTTGGCTCTTTCTCTTGGCTCTTGCGTCGTCTCACGCCATATCGGGAGTTCCATGACAGCTCCTCTCGTCTTTGACCGCTCCCTTGTCCGTCGCCGCCTCGAACGGGCGCTCCGCACCGGATATGCCGATTTCCTGCTTGCCCGGGCCGTCGACGACCTGGAGGAGCGGCTCGCGCCGGTGTTGCGGGCTTTTCCGCTCGCCCTGGATGTCGGCACGCCCACACCGGCGGCCGCCGATCTTCTTCGCCGCAACGGCCGCTCGGAACGCGTGCTGCGCATTGCGCCCGTGCCGGAGCCTGGGAGCATCGGGGGTGACGAGGAAAACCTGCCGGTCTCCGGAGCGCAGTTCGATCTGGCCGTGTCGCTTCTCTCCCTTCAGAGCGTCAACGACCTGCCTGGAGCCCTCGTGCAGGTCCGCCGTGCCCTCAAGCCTGACGGGCTCTTCATGGGGGCGCTGTTCGGCGGGGCGACCCTGACCGAATTGCGCCAAGCCTTCACCCAGGCGGAAGCGGAGCTTGAGGGTGGGGTCAGCCCCCGGGTGGCGCCGTTCGCGGATGTGCGTGATCTCGGCGGTTTGCTGCAGCGGGCCGGGTTTGCCTTGCCGGTGGCGGATTCCGAGGTGGTGCGCGTGCGTTACGGCAACCCCTTCGCTCTCATGCGGGACCTTCGTCAGATGGGTCTGACAAACGCGCTTCAGGATCGGCGCAGGACTCCCCTCCGCCGCGCGACCCTCATGCGGGCGGCCGCCATCTATGCGGAGCGCTTCGCCGATCCCGACGGGCGGTTGCCGGCGACGTTCGAAATTGTCTGGCTCTCCGGCTGGGCGCCCCATGAAAGCCAGCAGAAGCCGCTCCGGCCGGGCTCCGCCAAGATGCGTCTTGCGGATGCGCTCGGCGTGAAAGAGCAATCCACGGGAGAGAAAGGTCAGGACTGAGGCGCGCGGATCTTGGGGTGCTTCCCGGTCGCCCTATCTGCTTTTCGAAACCGCTTCGGAGAACAGACGCATGAAGACCCCCGGTCCCGATCACCCGATCACGATCACACGCAATCCGCACCGGATCCGCGTGGTGCTCGGAGGCTTCATCGTCGCCGAGACGACGGAAGCCCTGACCCTACAGGAAAGCACCCTCGATCCGGTTCATTACATTCCCCGCCAGGATGCCCGCATGGACCTGCTGGAGCGGACGGATCACAGGAGCCATTGTCCCTATAAGGGGGACGCTTCCTATTTCACGGCGATGGCCGGGGGCCTGGTGCGCGAGAACGCCGTGTGGTCCTATGAAGAGCCTTATCCGGCCGTGAAGGAGATCGCCGGTTATCTGGCGTTCTATCCGGAACGGGTCGACGCCATCGAGGAATTCGAAAGCTGAACCGGTCGGTTCATCAGGTCGGCCGTCTTTCCCTGTCCGTGTAGGCGGAAAGATCCCGCCGCACTCCTAAGGCCATCAGCACCTCGGCCATGATGAACATCGGTCCGATGAAGGCCTGAAACAGGTTGTCCATCAGCGCAGGGCGCCGCCCCTCGAAGGCGTGGCCGAGAAACTGAAGCGCCCAGCCGCCGGCGAACAGGATGGCAAAGAGCGTCCATACCGTGCCTTGGCCGGCATGCGCCGTGATCGCGTCGGCCGCGAGAGCCATGACGGCGACGATTGCCGTCATGGCGAGCCCGACGGTACGGTCGAGGGCGATCCATCCAAGGGCCGCCAGAAGGCCGACGATCCAGGCACCCGACAGGGAAAGGGTTCCGAGGGAGACCCGCCAGAGGCTGAGAACCAGAAGGAGGGAGAACACGATCGCCGGGATACCGACGACGTGCGTCGCCCGGTTGCGATGGTCCCGGTGATAACCGGAGTAAGTTTCGAGCTGACGCTCGAACAAGGTCGGCATGACCGTTCCCTCCCTCTTTCTGCAAGAGTGTAGCGGAGAACGGGCTTAAGGAAAGATCCCCATGAAGGCCCCCGGTTGTGGACCGTGAGCCGAGACGGCAGAGTGCGGTGCCTCGAGCCATTCCGAGTTCCCATGCGCCTCTTCTGCCAGGATCATCCCGACATTCTCACCCTCGAGAGCCCTGTTCTCGATGCGCGCCCCGGTTCGGTCCTCCTCGCGCAATCTCCGCTCTTTCCCGGAGGCGGCGGGCAGCTGCCGGACAGGGCGACCCTTTCCTGGTCGGGAGGGGAAGCGCCCGTGTGCTCCGTTTCCCGCGATGAGCGCGGGTATTGGCACGAGATCGAGGGCGATGCGGAGATCCACGGCACCGTCCACATCTCCGTCGATCCTGAGTTCCGCCGGCTCATGAGCGAACTCCACACGCTGGCTCACGTGGCCAACAGCCTTGTGTATCGGGATTTCGGCGGCGCTCTGCTCACCGGGGCTCAGCTTTCGGCGGATGGGACATTCCGGGTCGACTTCGATCTCCCCGGAGCTGATTCGGAGCGCTTGCGGCGCCTGGACGAGGCCATCAACGACGTGATCCGGCAGGATCTGCCCGTCAGTGCATCGTCTATGCCATGGGACGAGGCGGCCGCCGTGCCGGGCCTTTTCCGCAGCAAGGCGGTGTCTCCGCCACGCGGGCCGGACGGCCAGGTCCGGATCGTCGAGATCCGGGATCTCGACCGGCAGGGCTGCGGCGGAACCCACCTCGTTTCCACGGGAGCCGCCCGGCCGGTGACGATCCTGAAGGTCGACAACAAGGGCCGGCAGAACAGGCGCATCAAGGTCGGCTTCGCGCCCTAGAGCCTCAGGCAACTCCAGGGCGTTTGAAACGGCCGCTGAAGGTGACGAAAGCCACGCCCGTGAGCACCACGCCGCCGCCCAGCATCTCGCGAAGACCCAGATGTTCGTCGAGAAAGAGAACGGCCAGGATGGCGGTCCAGACCGGCAGAAGATAGCCGACCATGGAGGCCCGCGTGGGGCCGGCGCGGCGGATCATGCGCATGAAGGTCAGCATCGGCATGGCGGTCGCCACGATCCCGAGGGCAAGAAGAGGCCCGAGATGGGAGGGAACGGGCGCAAAGGCTCCGGGACCCGACACCGCCAGCGCCAGAATCGTGGCCGGCAGGCCCGAGCAGACCTGCTGGCCCAGCGCCAACCGGGACGGGTCGGCCTGCCTGATCGTCCGAATATAGAGATTGGCGGTCGCGTAGCTCAGCGTGACCGCCACCATCGCCAGGGAGCCCGCCGGGCTGATGCCGCTTTGCGGAAAGGCGGCGGGGCCGATCAGGATGCCCATGCCCACGAAGCCGATGAGAACGCCGAGAAAGCGCAGCCGCGTCAGCCGCTCGTCCGGAAACAGCATGTGGGCCATCACGGCGACGATCAGAGGGCCGGCGGCCTGCACCATGGCGGCGGAGGCGGTGGTGATCTGGCTCAAGGCATAGGAGACGAGCACGTTCGGCGCCCAGCCGTTGAAGGTTCCAAGGATCAGCCAATCCTTCAGCTCCCGCAGCTCGGGCAGCAGGGATTTGCCCTGGAGCTTGAACCAGAGTGCGAGGGAAGAAGCCCCGACGAGCCCGCGCATGGCGGCGATCACGAAGGGACTGATGTCTCCGCTCAGCTTGATGAACAGGAATCCGCTGGCCCAGAGGATGGAGCAGCCGAGAAGGCTCGAGACGAGAAAACCCTGTCCGACAGGCGGAAGGGGAGCGGCAGCCGCTAGCTCGGGGCGCGACACGGGAAAGACCTACGCCCCGACGATGTCGATGAGGAACGGGATCAGCGGTTCGTCCGCGGGGGGCATCGGATAGGAGCGAAGCTCCTGGGGTTTCACCCACTTGAGGGCTTGCCCCTCCAGGGATTGCACAAATCCTTCCCAGCGCCGGCAGATGTAGAGCGGCATCAGAAGATGGAAGCTCTCATAGGCATGGCTCGCGAATGTCAGCGGGGCCAGGCAAGCCTCCTTGACCGTGATGCCGAGCTCCTCGCGCAGCTCGCGGATCAGGGTTTCTTCCGGCCTCTCGCCCGGCTCGACCTTGCCTCCGGGAAACTCCCACAAGCCGGCCAGCTGCTTCCCCTCAGGCCGTTGCGCCAGAAGAATGCGGTTGTCGGTGTCCACGAGGGCGACAGCGACGACGAGGGTGAGCTTGACGGTGGACACGGGCGGAGGATCCGTTCGCGAGAGGACGGGCGAGGGCGCTTCTCTTACGCCTCTTTTGCCGCGGGAGCGAACCGCTTTTGGTTCGGCTTGACAAGCTTTGCCGTGGAAACTCAACTGGGAGGAACGAAATGAAATCCGGTGGGGGCTATGAAATTTCTTTACTCTGCTGCGGCCGTTCTCGTCCTGGGAAGCTTTGGTCACGCGGAGGCGGCCGGCACCTGCGAGGTCGATCCCCTGCCACTGGCACGGAAGATCGATACGGAAAGCCACATGGTGGTATCTTCAGGGAGCGCCTGCGGCATGAACATCACGCTTCCAGGGGCCATCAACGATATCAAGATCATCCAGAAGCCCAAATCCGGGATCGCGGGAATCCGCGGAAGCGCGGTTTTCTATGCGCCCAAGCCCGGCTTCAAGGGGCGGGACGAGTTCGCCTATACCTATGAGGGCACGGAAGCCTATGGAGGCGAGATCAATATCACGATCCGCCAGAAGGTGGACGTAATCCCTTAAATCGCGCCGTCAGCTCCGGTAATCGCCGTTGATTTCCACATAGGCCTTCGTGAGATCGCAGGTCCAGGCGGTCGCCTCGCCGCGTCCGAGGCCGAGATCGACCCGGATCGTGATCTCGTCGCCCTTCATGTAGGCGGTGGTCTTTGCCTCGTCGTAGGCGGGATCCCGCGCGCCCTTGAACGCGACACGGATATCGCCGAACCAGATCGCGAGCTTGTCGCGCTCGGCGGGCTCGCCGGCCTTGCCGACCGCCATGACCACGCGGCCCCAATTGGCGTCCTCGCCCGCTACCGCCGTTTTCACGAGGGGCGAATTGGCGATCGCCATGGCGATGCGCTTGGCCGATTGGGCCCCGGTTGCGCCCGTGACCTTCACGGTCACGAACTTGCGCGCGCCTTCGCCGTCGCGGGCAACCTGCTGGGCCAAATCGCAGAGAAGGCCCTCGAGCGCTTGGCGGAACTCCTTGAGGCGACGGTCGCTCGGCAGGTTGACGTACGGAGCGCCCCGCTTCGCGGCGGCCCTGGTGGCGAAGAACAGGAGCGTGTCCGAGGTCGATGTATCGCTGTCCACGGTCACGCAGTTGAAGCTCTTGTCGGCGCCTTTCTTCAAAAGGGCCTGGAGCACGGGGGCCGCGAGCGGAGCATCCGTGAAAATGAACGACAGCATGGTCGCCATGTCCGGGGCGATCATCCCGGCGCCCTTGGCGATGCCGTTGATGGTGACTTCGACCCCGCCGATGGTTGCGGTGCGGGTCGCCACCTTCGGAAAGGTGTCGGTGGTCATGATGGCTTTGGCCGCATCCACCCAGGCCTTGGGCGAGGCCTTCTGGGCGCATTTCTCCAGCACGCCGGAGAATTTCGTCGCGTCCAGCGGCTCTCCGATGACGCCGGTCGAGGCAATGAAGACCTGTGAGGCCCTGCACCCGGCGGCCTTGGCGGCGATGTCCGCGGTCAGCTTGACCGCCTCGGCGCCCTTCTTGCCCGTGAAGGCATTGGCGTTGCCGGAATTGACCACCAGCGCGCGGGCCACGCCTTTTTCCAGGTTCTTGCGGCACCAATCGACCGGGGCCGAAGGGCATTTCGACCGGGTGAAGACGCCCGCCACCGTGGTGTCCTTGTCCAGGTCCACATAGAGCACGTCGGTCCGGTTCCTGTAGCGGATCCCGGCCTCCGCCGTCGCGATCCGGACGCCGTCGATCTCGGGAAGCGCGGGATACGTTTTGGGCGCGAGGGGCGACACGGTTTTCGACATGGAGAAACCCACAAACGGTGGAAAAAGGCCGGAACAGCCAGCGGCGACCTGTGGCTTTTCAAGGCTTTTTGTCAAGCCTGCGTTTCCGGTCGGCCCCTCCGCAAAAGGAAGGGGCGGCCTTTCGGCCGCCCCTGTTGCCTCGATTCGTAGAACTTATTGCTTCTTCTGTTCGACAAGGTTGCCCTTGTCGTCGAGCTTTTCGATCTTCGCATCCTTGCGCAGGCCGACGATGAGGTCCTGCTGGGTTTTGCGCTCCAGGTAGGTGTTCACCTGGTCTTTCATCTCCTCGAAAGAGGGGATCGGCTTTGTCCGCTTTTCCTCGACCTTGATGACATGCCAGCCGAACTGGCTCTTGACCGGATCGGAGATCTGTCCCGGCTCGAGCTTGAATGCGGCTTCGGCGAAAGGCTCGACCATCCGGTCCTTCGTGAAGAAGCCGAGATCGCCGCCGTCCGTCTTGGAGCCTGGGTCCTTCGAAAGTTCGTTCGCCACCTTGGCGAAATCCTCGCCGCCCTTCACGCGGGTGGCCGCCTTCTTGGCGTCCTCCTCGTTGTCCACGAGAATGTGGCGGGCGCGAACCTCCTGTTCCGGCGTCATGGTCTTCGCCGTATCGTCATAGAGCTTCTTGGCCGCTTCCGGCGTGACGGCCTTGCGGGCCTGCTGATCGAGGTATTCGTCCAGAAGGGTCTTGTCGCGGGTATAGGCCAGCTTCCGGGCGAAATCGGGATTGTCGCTGACCTTGGCGGCTTCCGCGGCCTTGGCCCCGAGCTTGAGGTCGATCAGGTAGCTCGTCAGCAGCTCCCGCTTCTGCTCGTCCGGGATGTTCGGAAGCTGCAGGGCCGGATCGGCCGCGGCGACGGCGAGGTCGGCCTCCGTGATGTCCTGCCCGTTGACCCGGGCGACGACCTTGCTGCCTTGCTGGGCCCCTGCGGCGGGAGCCGCCGGAGCGGTGCCCTGCGCCAAAGCCGGGCCCGCTGCCAGGGGGAGGGCGACGCCGAGAGCAAGAAGGCTCACGCGAAGCGATTTGGAAACTGACATGTCTGATCCTCTCATGGGAATCGCCCACAATCGCGTGGACCGATGACCGAGTTCATTGCGGTTTGCAAGCAGCCGCCTATTTATGGCACACCCCCGCCCGCCAAGCCGAACGCTGACGTGGGTCGAGGGAGTGCGCCGTGGAAGTGTGCCGTCTTGGCGCAGTCTTTTAGATGCGCTCCTGCATAATTAAGTCTATAACGCGGCTCAAATTAACGTTTCTCCAGAATCCCAGAAGTCTGAAGGCTCTCGATGTTCGGAACACTCGCGAAGAAAATCTTTGGTTCGGTCAACGAACGCCGGCTGAAGTCCTACCGGCCGAAAGTAGCGGCCATCAACGCATTGGAGCCCGAGCTCGAAGCCCTGACCGACGACCAGCTCCGCGCCCGGACCGAGGATTTCAAGGCCCAGCTCGCCGCCGGCAAGTCCCTGGACGACATTCTGGTTCCGGCCTTCGCGACCGTCCGCGAAGCCGCCAAGCGCACGCTGGGCCAACGCCACTTCGACGTGCAGCTCATCGGCGGCATGGTTCTCCATGAAGGGTCCATCGCCGAAATGCGGACCGGTGAGGGCAAGACCCTCGTGGCGACCCTCCCGGTCTATCTCAACGCCCTGGCCGGCAAGGGCGTCCATGTGGTGACCGTGAACGACTACCTGGCCCGCCGCGACTCGGAGTGGATGGGCCAGATCTATCGCTTCCTCGGCCTGACCGTGGGCGTCATCGTCCACGGGCTCGACGATGTGGAGCGTGCCCAGGCCTATGCGGCCGACATCACTTACGGCACCAACAACGAATACGGCTTCGACTACCTGCGCGACAACATGAAGTACGAGATGGCGCAGATGGTCCAGCGGGGACACAATTTCGCGATCGTCGACGAGGTGGACTCGATCCTGATCGACGAGGCGCGCACGCCTCTCATCATTTCCGGTCCCCTCGACGATCGCTCGGAACTCTACAACGCCATCGACGTGGTCATCCCGCGCCTCGACAAGAGCGATTACGACCTCGACGAGAAGCAGCGCGCCGTGTCCCTGACCGAGGCGGGAACCGAGAAGATGGAAAATCTTCTTCGGGACGCCGGCCTCCTCACGGAAGGCGATCTGTACGACGCTCACAACGCGACCCTGGTTCACCACATGAACCAGGCCCTGCGGGCCCACACCCTTTTCCAGCGGGACAAGGATTACATCGTCCGCAATGGCGAGGTCGTCATCATCGACGAGTTCACCGGCCGCATGATGCAGGGCCGGCGCTATTCGGAAGGCCTGCATCAGGCGCTCGAAGCGAAGGAGCGGGTCCAGGTTCAGCCCGAGAACCAGACGCTCGCATCCATCACGTTCCAGAACTACTTCCGCCTTTACGGCAAGCTCGGCGGCATGACCGGTACGGCCGCGACGGAAGCAGACGAATTCCTGGAGATCTATAATCTCGAGGTCGTGGAGATCCCGACCAATCGGCCCGTCTCCCGTATCGATGACGACGACGAGGTCTACCGGACCGCCGAGGAGCGCTACAAGGCGGTGATCCGTGACATCGAGGCGGCGTCCGCCAAGGGACAGCCGATCCTGGTCGGCACCACCTCCATCGAGAAATCGGAGTATCTGGCCGAGCTGCTGATCAAGGACGGCTTCAAGCTGATCGACTTCGAAAATCCCCAGGCGCTCGAACCCCTCTACAAGGCGGCTCGCGAAGGCAAGGCGACCAAGCACTTCGCCGTGCTGAACGCCCGTTTCCACGAGCAGGAAGCCTTTATCGTCGCGCAGGCCGGTGTGCCTGGAGCCATCACGATCGCCACCAACATGGCGGGCCGCGGAACCGACATCCAGCTTGGCGGCAACGCCAAGATGCGGATCGAGCGTGAGCTCACCGGGCTCGAAGGCGAGGAGCGCACCGCCAAGGAAAAGGCGATCCTCGACGAAGTCGTGGCCTTCAAGGAAAAGGCGCTCGCCGCCGGCGGCCTCTACGTTCTCGGAACGGAACGCCATGAATCCCGGCGCATCGACAACCAGCTGCGCGGCCGCTCGGGCCGCCAGGGCGATCCGGGGCGGTCGAAGTTCTACCTCTCCCTTCAGGACGACCTGATGCGGATCTTCGGCTCCGAGCGGATGGACGGCATGCTCCAGAAGCTCGGCCTGCAGGAAGGCGAGGCGATCATCCATCCGTGGATCAACAAGGCCATCGAGCGGGCGCAGGCGAAGGTCGAGGCGCGCAACTTCGATATCCGCAAGAACATTCTCAAATACGACAACGTCATGAACGACCAGCGCAAGGTCGTGTTCGAGCAGCGCAAGGAGTTCATGGCGGAGGAAAGCGTTCGCGAGACCATCGACGAGATGCGCCACGGCGTCATCGACGATCTCGTGGGCCGGGCCATTCCCGAGCATGCCTATGCGGAGCAGTGGGATGTCGCGGGCCTGAAGGAGAGCGTCGCCAACTTCCTCAATCTCGACCTGCCCATCGAGGACTGGGCGAAGGAAGAAGGCATCGCCGACGACGAGATCCGCGAGCGTATCCGCAAGGCCGCGGACGAATCCTATGCCCAGCGCATCGAGGAAAACACGCCCGAGGTCATGAACTACGTGGAGAAGCAGGTTCTCCTCCAAAGCCTCGATCACCTCTGGCGCGAGCATCTCGTGACGCTCGACCACCTGCGTCAGGTCATCGGCTGGCGTGGCTATGCCCAGCGTGATCCGCTCAACGAATACAAGTCCGAGGCCTTCGAGCTCTTCAATGACCTGGTCGGCCGTCTGCGCGAGCAGGTGACGGGCCAGCTCATGCGCATTCAGGTGGTGTTCCAGCAGCCGGAACAGCAGCAGCTCCCGCCCATGTTCGCGCAGCACCTCGATCCCGCGACGGGCGAGAACGAGTTCGATATGGCGCAGGGCGCAGGCTTCGGGGCGGGCCCCGCCCTCGGGTTCGTGGCCGCTGAGGCCGGGGCTGCCGCCCAGGCCCGTGATCCCAACGATCCCTCATCCTGGGGGCGCGTGGGACGGAACGAGCCGTGCCCCTGCGGATCCGGCAAGAAATTCAAGCACTGCCACGGGCAGTTCGTCGCCTGATCCTTCCAAATCCCGATCACGTAAAAGCCCGGCCTCCTGTGCCGGGCTTTTCTTTGGGGGCGCCAGGGGCGGGGCTAGGTCGGCCTGCGTGTCAAAAGCAGCGAGACGCCGAGGCTTGCCAGAATGATGGCGGAGCTCTGTCGCAGCCGGCTCAGAACCCCAGCCCTCCCGGCGAGATATTGGCGCAGCTTCGTGGCCAGCACGACCACCAGAACGCCCATGCTCGTGTTGAGCAGCACCGATATCAGGCCGAAGATCGAGAACTGCATCGCCACATGGCCTTGCGACGGGTCGATGAATTGCGGGATCAGGGCGAGGAAGAAGGCGGCGGTCTTGGGGTTGGTGGCCTCGACGACAAAACCTTGGCGAATGGTCCTTGTTCGACGGGCGACCGGTGCCGCCTGAAGGGTTTCGAGACCACCCTTGGCGGAGCGCCATGTCTGAATGCCGAGCCAGATCAGATAGAGGCCGCCGACAAGCTTGAGGACCGTAAATGCGGTTGCGCTCGCCATGATGAGAGCCGACACGCCGACGGCACCGGCAAGCACATGAACGAGGCCCCCGAGGGCCGAGCCGACGCAGGACGCCAAGCCGTCGGCGCGGCCCGCCGCAAGGGTTCGTCCGGCGATATAGAAAAGGCCGGGACCCGGGAGGGCCGCCAGAACCAGGGCGGCCCCCACGAACAGGAGCAGGGTCGATGGGCTTGGAATGGTCCGCCTCCATGCGTTCGGCTCCGGATGCGGAAAGCCCGCCATCGGCGGGAGCCTTTTGTCCCGGAGCCCCGTAGCCAACGTTGCCTGCCGGAACATGTTCCTCGTGCGCAGGGAGCGACTTCGCGCAGGGAGAGATTTCGCCTGGGTCGTCAGCCGCTCCCGTCCCTTGCCTGCCCCTGCCGAAGAGCCGATGCGGCGACCTCGGTTGCCCGGGTCAGCGGGGAGGGGAGGTCGTCGAGTGAAAACCAGCCGAAGGCACGATGCTTGTGGGGTTCGCGGAGCAGGGGGATCCCGTTGAATGCGAGCGCGGCATAGACCGGTGCGATCCAATGCTCGTCGGCGGTCGCATCGATCTGGTCCACGACACAGAGCAACCTGAGATCCCGAAGCCGAATGCCCAGCTCTTCCTCGACCTCCCGGATCACGGCTTCCTCGACATGCTCCAGCCAATCGACCTTTCCGCCGGGCAGACCCCAATGGCCGGCTTCCGGCGCCTTGAGGCGCTGGACCAGAAGGAGCTTGCGGTCTTTCAGAATGGCGGCGCCGCAACCGCACCGAGGTTCCTTCATGCCCGAGTGTCCTGATCATTGTCCACGCCAAGCTTATGCCGATGCTCCGACCCCCATCAATCCGGAGCGCCGGGCTGGCGCCAGGGGCGTCTTCCTGCCAAGTTCTGGCAGCATCGTCTGCAAGGATTTGGCATGTCTCGATCCGAACGCCTTCTTGACCTGATCCAAGTCCTGCGCCGGCATCGCATGCCGGTCAGCGGGAAATCGCTGGCCGACGAGTTGGGCGTCAGCATCCGGACCCTCTACCGGGACATCGCGACCCTTCAGGCTCAGGGAGCCGGAATCGAAGGCGAGGCGGGCGTAGGCTACATCCTGCGGCCGGGCTTCATGCTGCCGCCGCTCATGTTTTCCGAGGAGGAAATCGAGGCGCTGGTTCTGGGATCCCGATGGGTCAGCCGAAACGGCGACCGCCGTCTCGCCGATGCCGCCGGCAACGCCCTCGCCAAGATTGCCGCCGTGCTGCCGACCGACCTTCGCGAAAACCTCGATGCCTCAGCGCTGCTGATCGGATCGGGTGAGACTACGCCTTCCGACGACGAACTTCTGCCCTCCCTGCGCAATGCCATCCGTCGGGAGCGAAAGCTCGACCTCGTCTATCGCGATGGCTCCGGAGCGGATTCAAGGCGCACGGTCTGGCCCTTCGCCCTCGGCTTCTTCGACAAAATCCGGGTGCTCGTCGCCTGGTGCGAGATGCGACAGGGCTTCCGCCATTTCCGGACTGACCGGATCGCGGGACTTGAGGTTCGGGAAGAGCGTTATCCGCGCCGGCGCGTGGCGCTTTTGAAGGAATGGCGGGAGCAGGAAGGCATCCGGCCGCAATAGGCGGGGGCGGCGATCATGGCCCGACATGCGGGGGATTGCCGACGGACGTGCCTCAAGCTTTGTCTGCCAGCAGGCTGCTGCCAAAAACTGACAGTGAAGGTTCCTAAAGCTGATTGGCCAACACAAGGAACCCACCATGTCTCAGCCGCACTTCATTCTTCTCTTTGTCGATCGTCCGGAAGCGAGCGCCAGCTTCTATGGCGGTCTTTTGGACAAGACCCCGGTGGAGCTCTCGCCCACCTTCGCCCTGTTTGCGCTGGCTCCAGGCCTCATGCTCGGCCTGTGGTCGCGGCACACCGCAGCGCCTGCCGTCACCGCGCCTCCGGGAGCGAGCGAGGTGGCCTTCACGGTTGCGGATGAAGCCGCCGTCCGAGCGACCTACGAAGCCTGGCGGCAGCGCGGCGTGGCGATCCTGCAGCCGCCCGAAGTGGTGGATTTCGGCGTCACGTTCACCGCCAGCGATCCTGACGGCCATCGTCTGCGCGTTTTTGCTCCGGATGCCCAGGGAGCGGGCCATGAGCGGTAACCGGGGCGGTAGCTGGCTCGGCGTCGCCTGTGCCGAGCATGTCCGTCGCGGACGCTCCGAGGGTTTCATGCAGCTTTGCCACGGCAAAGCGGCTCCCCTGCGCCGGATCCAGCCGGGAGATACGATCATCTACTATTCGCCGACCAACACATTTCGCGGGAAGGATCGGCTTCAGTCTTTCACCGCCATTGGGCGTGTGATTCCTGGCGAGCCATATCCCTTCGAGGGGGCAGGAGACTTTCGGCCCTATCGGCGCGATGTGGACTGGCAAGCGGCGGCAGAGGCTTCGATCGAGCCTCTCCTCGATCAACTCGATCTCACGAGAGGGCAGAAAAACTGGGGTTACCAGCTGCGCTTCGGCCTCCTGCGCCTCACGGACCACGATCGGGATCTGATCGCAGCGGCGATGCGAGCGACTTTGCCCGAGAGATCCCGGGAAATCGCCCGGTTCCAGCCTCTTGATTTGTTTGCCTAGACAGCAAAAAGCCCGCCAATCGGCGGGCTTTTCAACGATCTTGCGTTCAGATGTGGATCAATTCACTGCCGCCGCGACGTTCACGGCACTTGTGCCCTGAGCCCCACGCTGCGGAGCCGCATGGGCCTTCTGGCCTGCAGCGTTTCCGACCGGAGCGGCCTGGGCGGTTTCCGGCGCCGGCTGAGTTGCCGAGGAGGAGCCGAACAGATCCCCGATCCCGTTGAACATCTTCTTGTAGAACGGTGCTTCGGTTCCACCCGCCGAGGCGGCTACGGGCTGCGGTGCCAGCTGAGTGGCGGCCGCCACCTTGATCTGGGGGGCAGGTGCCTTGGCGGGAGCAGGTGTCGCGGCCGGGCTTTGGTTCATCGACGCGAAAGCAAGAGCCGTCGACGGCGTTTCAGCCTTGGACTTGCCGGTTGTCTCGTCGAGGGCGATCTGCTGCGGACCGGACGACAGGCCCTCCGGGCGGCTCACGGCCCCGAACTTGTCGCGTGCGTCCACCACAAGGGAACCGTCGGCGCCCATGGCGTTGGCAAGAGCCGTGCGGAAGGATTCGTGCGAGTCGCCGTCGTGATAGACGAGCTTCACAGGCTTCTCGCCGTGCGCAACGAGGTCTGCGACCTCCTGCTCGTCCTTCTGGCGCTTCTCGGCAACCGCGGCGACCGCGGTCTCGCTCGTCGTGTTGAACTGGTAGCGCCCGCTGGTGGTCGCGACCCGCGGCTCTTCCTTCGTGACCTCGAAGTAATCGGAGCCTTCCTTCAGGTTCTTCCAGAAGCCGATATTCGGGTCGAGCCGGTGCTGGGCCAGGTTCTTGGCCGTCATGCGGAACGGATAGGATTGGAACTGGAACGCCCTCTGCCCGCTGGCGAAGGATTCCCGGGCGATGGCGTAGATTTCCGCGATGTTCTGATCCGTCATGGCAAAGCAGCCCCGCGACGAGCAGGAGCCATGAACCATGATGTCGCCACCGTTGCGACCGAGCGAGCGGTCGAAGGCATTGGGATAGCCGGTGTCGAAGGACAGGTAATAGGCGGAGTTCGGATTCATCTGGGACGGGCTGACCGTATAGAAGCCCTCCGGTACCTGGCGGTCGCCTTCACGGGTCTTGGGACCCAGCTGGCCGGACCAGCGGCAGATCGGATAGGTCTTGAGAAGCGCATAGCGGCCGTCGGTGCCGCGCTTCCAGACCTCCATCTCCGATTCCTTCTTGTAGGCACGGATCAGGATGGGGTCGTTCTTGGACATCCCCTTGCTCGACATGAGCGCCATGGTAGCCGCCGGAATCGGCGTCAGGTGGCGCGTCGAGCTTCGGGAAAAGCCATCATCCTGGCAGGCGGCAAGCGCGAGCGTCAGGCTCGCGGCCAATACGATACGCTTCATCATAGGGGACCCCGCAGTTTTTTGATCCGTCCGGGATGCCCGAACGGTTCCCCGATAGCCTTAGTTTTTTAGCCTTAACTCCACCTTACCGCAAGCGGCCACGCAATGAAGTTATGGTTAAGGCATTATGACGTAACGTCATTGTAAAAATCGCCGACGCTCTCCGAAGAACACATAGCCGTTTTCGCCCGCCATTCGGGCGAAAGTCCCCGGTCAGGCGTTGGAGACGGCGCGCTTTCGGCCATGCCGGGCGAGAGCGTGGCCGATCAGGACATCCATCAGATCACGCTGCGGCAGGCCGCCTGCTTCCCAGAGTTTCGGATACATGCTGATTGCCGTAAATCCCGGCAACGTGTTGATCTCGTTGAGGAAAATAGTCGTCTCGTCCGCCGGATCGACAAAGAAGTCGACCCGCGCCAATCCTTCACAGCCCAGCACCCGGAAGGCCTCCACGGCGAGGTGGCCGATCCGGGACGCCACGTCTGCGGCAAGGACGGCCGGGATGCGCAGATCCGCTCCCGCCGCGTCTTCGTATTTGGCATCGTAGCTGTAGAAGCCATGGCTTTGGGCCGGGGCGATCTCGCCAAGAGGGGAGGCGCTCAGTTTGCCCGTATGATCTTCGAGCACGGAGCACTCGATCTCGCGGGCTCCGGCGACGCTGCGCTCGACCAGGATCTTCGTGTCGTAACGGAAAGCCAACGCGCAGGCCTTGTCGAATTCCGCCGCCGAGCGGGCCGGGGACACCCCGACGGACGAGCCCATGTTGGCGGGCTTGACGAACAGCGCCGTGGTGCCGAGCGTCTCCGTCGCCGTCTGGTAGTCGACCTGCTTCCCCGGCGTCACCGACAGGAAGGGCACAACGGGGAGGCCCGCATCGCGCAGAAGGCGCTTGGCGACGTCCTTGTCCATGCAGGCCGCCGATCCCATGATGCCGGAGCCCACATAAGGAATGCCCGCGAGTTCCAGAAGGCCCTGAACGGAGCCGTCCTCGCCGTTGGGCCCATGCAGGACCGGCACGACGACGTCGAGACGGATGGTCTTGTTCGTGGCGTCGAGGACGATCAGGTCTCCATCACGGCCGGGCAGAAGCGCGACGTCCGCCGCGTCGGAGGGAATTTCAAGGGATTTCGCATCCGGGGCCGCGGCGTTGCCGAGGAGCCAATGGCCGTTCCGGCTGATCCCGATCGGTACGATGTCGTATTTTTCCGGGTCGAGGGCCCGCAGGATATTGGCCGCGGACATCCTGGAAACATCGTGCTCCGCCGAGCATCCGCCGAACAAAAGTCCAACGGTCCTGCGTGTCCGATTCATCACATGGTCCTCCGGCCAGCTTCGCAGTATGGCCGAAGGAGTTGAAGCACAGTTAATATCTAGAGCTTGCGGCCGATATTGAGGAATTTGTCGGCGCGATGGTCGCGCAGTTCCGCCGGCCCCATATTGCCGAGATCCTGGAGGGCTTCCTCGATCGCGCTGCCAGCGGCCGCAATCGCCGCCTGCGGGTCCCGATGGGCTCCGCCCGTCGGCTCGGATACGATTGCGTCGATCACGCCGAGGCGCAGCAGGTCCTGCGCGGTAATCTTCATGTTGGTGGCGGCGTCCTGCGCGCGGGTCGAATCGCGCCAAAGGATCGAGGCCGCGCCCTCGGGGGAGATCACGCTGTAGATGGCGTGTTCCATCATGAGGACCTTGTTGGCCGTGGCGATCGCGATCGCGCCGCCCGAACCGCCCTCGCCGATGACCAGGGACACGTTGGGGACGCCAAGGCCGAGCTGCGTCTCCGTGGAGCGGGCGATGGCCTCGGCCTGGCCCCGCTCTTCCGCCTCGATGCCCGGATAGGCTCCGGCCGTGTCCACGAAGGACAGAACCGGGAGGCCGAAGCGGTCGGCCATTTCCATCAGGCGGACGGCCTTGCGGTATCCTTCGGGGCGGGCCATGCCGAAATTGTGCCGGATGCGGGTTTCGGTGTTATGGCCCTTCTCCTGGCCCAGAACGCAGACCGATTGGCCCTTGAAACGGCCGAAGCCGCCGACGATCGCCTCGTCCTCGGAGAACTTGCGGTCGCCCGCCAAAGGCGTGAAATCGGTGATGAGGCCTGCGCAGTAATCGATGAAGTGCGGGCGCTGGGGATGGCGGGCCACGAGAGTCTTCTGCCAGGGCGTGAGCTTGGCATACAGATCCTTGAGGGCTTCGGCCGCCTTGGCTTCCAGGCGGTTGATGTCGTCGGAAATCGAGACGGCATCCCGGTTCTCGCCGAGGGCCTTGAGTTCTTCGACCTTGGCTTCCAGTTCGGCGACCGGCTTTTCGAAATCGAGATAACTGCGCATCAGACTCTATGAAAATGAAAAACCGGCGCCGACCTGAAGGGTCCTCGCCGGACCGCGCGGACACTGGCGACTTGGCGGCGCCAAGTCAAGGTGAAGGGGTCGGGTCTCCATTGCTGAAGACGATCTGGTGCATGAGACGGCCGGGCAGAAGGGTGAACAGGCCTGTCACGACGAGGCCCAGGATGAACAGGCTGATCATGGCCCTTTTGTGGGCAGAAACGTGCGGGAGGCGGGGGCCGGGGAGGGAACGAAGACCGGCGCCGTCCGGGCCACGCGGCGGACGGCCCGGACGGCGCCCGGACGATAAAGCTGCTTGGTCGCCTCGACAATATGAAGCCCTGCGAAGGGCAGGGAGAACCCGATGCCGATCTGCTCCCAGGCCTGCGCCGTCCGAAGAAGAAAGCGGTTGCGCAGGGGCGGCACATACAAGGTTTCGGCCCAGCCTTCGGGCGAGAACCAGGTCTGTCGCATCAGGCTCTTGAGCTGGGAGCGGCTGTAGGGCTGCCCATAGCCGAACGGTGTCGTGTCCATGCGCGCCCACAACCCGCGCCGGTTCGGCGCGACCAGGATGATGCGCCCGCCCGGCGTCAGGATTCGCCAGATCTCGTGAAGCAGTTCCGTCGGGCTTTCCACCGTCTCCAGGGCATGGACGACGAGCACCCTGTCGATGGACGCGTCCGGCAAAGGCATGACAAGGGGGTCCACCAGGGCCGAGGCGGAGGCACCGGTGCTCGGCCAGTTCACCACCCCCTGGCTCGCCGGCATGAAGGCGAGGGCCCGCTCGCACTCGGCGCGGACAGCGGTCAGATAAGGGGAGGCGTAACCGAGACCGAGGACGCGCAGGCCCGTCAGCGGCCCCCAAAAACGTCCGACAGCTCGCCCGACGAACCGGCGCGTGACGCCACCGAGAGGACTGGCATAGAAGCTGCGCAGGTCCGTGATGTCGATGCTCATGCCGTACCCGTCACTCTTTTCGTCATCCCGGCTGCAATCCCAAACGGGGATCTGGTTTCCTCTTCGGACTGTCCCATGATAACCCGTGACGCATCAAGCCAAGGTCGCTCCATGCCCATCCAGATCCACGCCTTCCTCTGCCGCGAAGACAATATCGGTGTTCTCGTGCACGATCCCAAGACAGGCGCCTGCGCCGCCATCGATGCTCCCGAAGAGGCGCCTATTCTCAAGGCCCTTTCCGAAACGGGCTGGTCCCTGTCCGATATCCTCGTCACCCATCGTCACGCGGATCATGTGGCGGCCATCGCTCCGCTGAAGGAGCGGTTCGGCTGCCGTGTCGTGGCGCCGATGAAGGCGGAGAGCGCCGTTCCCGAAGCCGACATGCTGGTGCGCGAGGGGGACTTCGTTCAGGTGGGCGACCTCCGGGCCGATGTGTGGGAAACGCCGGGTCATTGCGACGATCACATCTCCTACTGGTTTTCCGCGGACCGGGTGCTGTTCGCCGGCGATACCATCTTCACCCTGGGCTGCGGACGCCTGCTGGAAGGCACGTATCCGGTGTTCTGGTCTTCGCTCCAGCGCATCGCAGGGCTGCCGGACGAGACCCGCATCTACAGCGGCCATGACTATACCCTCTCGAACGGCCGCTTCGCGCTCGCGGCCGATCCCGACAACGGCGCCATCAAGGAGCGGATGAAGGAGGCCGAAACGGCCAAGGCGGAAGGTCGCTTCCTCATTCCCTCGACCCTGGCGACCGAGAAGGCGACCAATCCGTTCCTGCGCGCCGACAGGCCGGAAGTGGCGCGGACAGTCGGCAAGGAAGGCGCTGCGCCGGTCGAGGTGTTCCAGGCGCTGCGCGAGTGGAAGAACCGGTTTTGAACGAAGCGGCGCCGTGAGGATCCTTCGGAGGGATCCTTCGCGGGCCATGATGCTTTTCTCATGACGGCATATGGCCGGGAGAGCCCAGTACGATGAGCGACCACGATGTTGTCCTCAGCCTCGAGAGCCGGCTCATGAACGCGTGGCCCGCCTTCGATTACCAGGCCTTCGAGGGTTGGATCCTGCGTCTGGCCAATGGTTATAGCAAGCGGGCCAACTCCGCGACGCCGATCATGCCGGGGGCGACCCTCGACGACGCCTTGATCGATTATATGATCCTGCGCTTCCTCGACGCGAACATTCGTCCCACATTTCGCCTGACGGGACTTCAGGATCCGGCCGTCGATGGCATGCTCAAGCTGCGCGGCTTCACGGAAATCGAGCCGACCTTCGTGCTCACGGCGCCGGTCAGCGGCGATTGCGAGGTCGATCCGGAAGTGACGATCGAGTCCCAGGTCTCGAAGCGGTGGGTGAGAGAGGCCGCTCAATCCTACGGTGGCGACAAGGCGGATGACGCGACATTGATCCAGATCGTGTCACGGATCCGCCAGAAGGCCGCCTTCGCGACCTTGAGCCTCGACGAGCGGCCTGTCGCCTGGGGGCTGGGCGTCGCCGAGCGCGGGTATGTGGGTCTTTATGATATCGTGGTTGCGCCGGATCTGCGCGGTATCGGGCTCGGACGCCGGGTGGTGGCAAGCCTCATGGCCTGGGGCTGCCGGGAAGGCGCACATACGGCCTATCTGCAGGTGCGCGAAGAGAACGAAATCGCCGTCTCGCTTTATCGGACGCTCGGGTTCTCTCCGGCCTACCGCTACACCCACAGGGTCATGCCGGGCGGCGCTTACTAGGCGTCAGGGTCGCGACCAGCGCTCCAAGGACGATCAATCCACAGGACAGGGCCAGGGTCAGCGACAGCGGGGCGTAACCGGCGACCACCAGCAGGAGCGTCGAGAGGACGGGCGTCGCATACGAGGCGACGCCGAGAAAGCGGATGTCCCCCCGCTTCATGCCGATATCCCAGACATAGAAGGCGAGCCCGACGGGGCCGAGACCCAGGGCAATCAGCGCGCCCCATTGCAGGCCCGTTTCCGGCCAAACGGTGGTTTCGAAAAGCCAGTGGCAGACGAGGCTCAGGGCCGACGTGGCAAGGCAGAACCCTGCGACCGCATCGGTCGGCACCTCGCCGAAGCGGCGGGACAGCACCGAATAGGCGGACCAGACGAAAGCGGCCACGAAGGCGCAGAGGTAACCCGGCACATATTCCGCCCGCGCGTCGAGGGATCCGCGTCCGGCGATCAGCACGACGACACCGGCAAAGCCGAGAAGCGCCCCGATCACATGCGCCTTCCGCAAATGCTCTCCTGGCAGAAAGGACGAGAACAGCACGATCAGGAGCGGCCAGAGGTAGTTGATCAGTCCGGCTTCCGCCGGCGGCGCAAGGCGCAGCGCCGCGAAATAGAGGGCGTGGTAGCCGAACAGGCCGCCCAGTCCGAGAGCCCATACGACCGGCTTTTGCCGCAGAGCTTTGAGCCCCTGCGGTCGCCGGACCCAGCTCGCCACGCCCACAAGCCCGCCGATGAGAAAGGTCATCGCCGCGAGCTGGAATGGCGGAATTCGTCCGGTCGCCGCTGTCAGCAAAGCCAGAAGGGACCAGAGCAGCACGGCGATGAAGCCGATGGACGTGGCGGTGCGTGTCGTCATGAGATCCGCATAAACGAAAGCTCCCCCCGTGGGGAGAGCTTTCCGGCGAGACGCCGGGCAGGGCGGCGGATTTTGCCGGCCCTTTGCCTTCAGGCCATGTTCTTTAGGCCATGTACTGGCCGCCGTTGATCGTCAGGGTCGAACCGGTGATGAAGCCTGCCTCGTCTCCCGCCAGATAGAGGACGCTGCGGGCGATTTCCTCGGCCTCGCCCAGCCGTCCTACGGGAATCAGCGGGAGAATCTTGGTCTTCAAAACCTCTTCGGGCACCGCTCGGACCATTTCGGTGGCGATATAGCCGGGGGCGATGACATTGACGGTGACGCCCTTGTTGGCGTTTTCCAGGGCCAGGGCCTTGGCAAAGCCGATCACCCCGGCCTTCGCGGCGGAATAGTTCGCCTGTCCCATCTGGCCTTTCTGGCCATTGATGGAGGAGATCAGGATGATGCGTCCGAAACCCCGCTCGCGCATCCCTTCGATCACCGGGCGGGTGCAGGTGAACATGGAATCGAGATTGGTGCGGATGACCGTCGACCACTGATCGAAGGTCATGCGGTGGAACATGCCGTCACGGGTGATGCCCGCATTGTTGACGAGGATCTCGACCGGCCCGAACTCGGATTCGATGGTGCGGATGCCCGCCTCGCATGCGGCGGGGTCGGAGACGTCGAATTTATAGACGGGAATTCCCGTTTCGGCTTTGAACTTGCTGGCGGCCTCGTCGTTGCCGCCGTAATTCGCCACGACCGTGTATCCGGCGGCCTTCAATGCTCGTGAAATCGCAGCTCCAATGCCACGGGTTCCCCCCGTGACCAGTGTGACGCGCGCCATTCTCGTCTCCTTCCCATGAGCCGTTCTCTGAAGGGTCTGTCGTGCAGCCCATCTTTTGTTAGCGGCCCGGATCGAGCCGGGCCGTCTTGATCATAGTCTAGGTTCAGGACGAGAGCCTAGAAGGGCATGCCTCATTATTCGCACGCGGAGGCCGTTCTTTCAGGCAACGGCTCAACGCTCGATGCACATGGCGATGCCCATGCCGCCGCCGATGCAGAGGGTGGCGAGACCCTTCCTGGCGTTGCGGCGTCCCATTTCATGGAGCAGCGTAACGAGAACGCGGCCGCCGGATGCTCCGATGGGATGCCCAATGGCGATGGCGCCGCCATTGACGTTCACGATCGACGGGTCCCAGCCCATGTCCTTGTTCACGGCCAGGGCCTGAGCCGCAAAGGCTTCGTTCGCCTCGACGAGCTCCAGATCGCCGACCTTCCAGCCGGCCTTTTCCAGGGCCTTGCGGGACGCCGGGATCGGTCCCGTGCCCATGATCGCCGGATCGACGCCGGCCGTCGCCCAGGAGGCAATGCGCGCCAAGGGCGTGAGGCCGCGGCGCTCCGCTTCCGCTTCGGTCATGAGGACGATGGCGGCCGCGCCGTCATTGATGCCCGACGCGTTGCCGGCTGTGACCGTCCCGTCCTTCGAGAAGGCCGGCTTCAGCTTGGCGATGGCCTCGATGGTGGTGCCGGGACGGATATATTCGTCCTGATCGACCACGACGTCTCCCTTGCGGGTGGAGATGGTGAACGGCACGATCTCGTCCTTGAAGCGGCCGGCCTTCTGGGCCGCCTCCGCCTTGTTCTGGGACGAGACCGCGAACTGGTCCTGTTCCTCGCGGGTCAGCTGCCAGCGCTGGGCCACGTTCTCGGCGGTGTTGCCCATGTGGTAGCCGTGGAACGCATCCATCAGGCCGTCCTTGAGCATGGTGTCGACGAGCTTGAAGTCGCCCATTTTGGTGCCGCTGCGCATGTGGGCGGCATGGGGCGCCTGGGACATGGATTCCTGGCCGCCCGCCACGATGATGTTGGCGTCGCCGTTGGCGATCTGCTGGAGCCCGATCGCGACGGTGCGCAGACCCGAGCCGCAGAGCTGGTTGAGGCCCCAGGCCGTCTTTTCCTGCGGGATGCCGGCCGCCATGGCGGCCTGACGAGCGGGATTCTGTCCCTGGCCGGCGGTGAGGATCTGCCCGAGAATCACCTCATCGACCTCTCCGGCCTCGACCTTGGCGCGCTCCAGCGCAGCCTTGATAGCCACGGCGCCCAGCTCATGGGCGGGCGTGTTGCTGAACGCGCCGTTGAACGAACCGACGGCCGTGCGTGCTGCGCCGACGATGACGATGTTGTCTCGGGCCATTCCGATCTCCTGTGCTGTCGAGGCGGGCAGCCTCTCTCGGCTTCGATCAAAGCGCCGGACGGAGGGAAGTCAAGCGCCATCGCCTCTATATAGGGAGAGGATGGCGGATCGCCCTTAGACTTTTAGGGCTTTGATCGCGCCGCTGAACACTTGTAGGTTGACGCGACGGCTGACGTCCCGGATCTATGCGACAGGGAATGCCGGCTCGCCGGGTTTACGCATTCAACGAGGGCGCATCGGGTTCCATGGCGACGGATCAACAAACCGAGAAACGACCGACCGTTATCAAGAAATACGCCAATCGCCGCCTCTACCATACCGGCACTTCCACCTATGTGACCCTCGAGGACCTGGCCGGCATGGTTCGCCAGGGCGAGGATTTTGTGGTTTTCGACGCCAAAACCAGCGAGGACATCACGCGCTCGGTGCTGACCCAGATCATTTTCGAGCAGGAGAACAAGGAGGGGCAGAATCTTCTGCCCGTCACGGTCCTGCGCCAGCTGATCCGTTTTTACGGCGACAGTCTCCAGTCGCTCGTGCCGAGCTATCTCGAGTTTTCGATGGATAACCTGTCCCGCGAGCAGCAAAAGCTGCGCGAGCAGATGAGCCAGGCCTTCGGGCCATCCGCGTTCCAGACGATGGAAGAACATGTCCGCAAGAACATGACGTTCTTCTCCGAGGCCATGCGGATGTTCTCGCCCTTTGCCCAGCGCAGAGAAGGGGAGGCCAAGCCGGCATCCGAGGATCAGGGCAACGGTTCCGGCGATCTCCAGGACCTGAAGCGCCAAATGGCCGAGATGCAGGCCAAGCTCGACCAGCTTTCCCGGAAATAACGTCGGCGCCTGCCGTCAGGCCGTTCTGGCCTTGAGCGGCATGAGCCCGGGCAGGGGGAGGATGTCCGTGCCCCCGATCAGAGGGCCCTGCAGGTAATCGACGCCCCATTGCACCAGCCTTTGGGCGCTCTGCTCCTGATCGACCCCGTCGGCCATCGTGGCGATGCCGAGATGCTGGGCGATATCCACAAGACGCCTGACGAAGAGCCTGTCGTCGGTGGAGCGGCCAAGAACCTGAATGAAGGCGCTGTCGATCTTGAGGAGATCGATGGGGAAATTCTTGAGCTGCGCGAGGGCGGCGTAGCCTGCGCCATAGCCGGAGAGCACGATTCCGACGCCAAGGGCCTTCATGGCGTCGAGGCGGCCCCGTGTTGCGCCAGGCTGCTTCAACACAGATTCCGGCACCTGGATCAGGAGGCGGGATTCGATCCCGGGGCGGGCTCCGAGATGCGCCGCGAGCATGGTCAGCCATTCCCCGTCACGCAGGGTTGCGGGTGATATGCTCAAGGCGACCCGCGTGTTCGGCTGGCGGGCCAGATGGTCGGCCGCAAGCTCCAGCATGCGACCGTCCACGAGAAGGGGAAGATTGGCCCCTTTAAGGACCGGAACCCGTCCGACAATGCATCCAGGCTCGCCTGATTCCGAGGCGAGATGGGTATGGGCCTGGGCCAGGACGAGCTTGCGCGTCTGCGCATCCACGACCGGCTGGAGTGCAAGGGCGACCCGGCGATCGTTGAGGGCGTGCACCATGTCGAGCGGGTCCGCCGCCGTCTTCGACGCACGAGTCGGGGAACGCCGCTGGGCTCTGTATAAAACGGCCGTTTCCTGGTCGGAGGTGGCAGCCAGGGCCTGTTCGGCATAACGCAGCAGATCGCTTGCTTCCAAGGCATGGTCCGGAGCCGAGGCCGCCCCGAGGTGCACCGAAATGCCCTGAGCGGAGGCGAGGCCTGCAAGGCGCTTCATCGCGCTCATGGCATCCCAGGCGGCGCAGGACGCGAGAACGAGCGCGAAGCGGTTCGTGCCGAGCGCGGTCAGGGCGTCGCGCCGACGCATGACGGGGCGGAGATGGTGGGCGATCAGGTCGAGATCCGGCGCGCCGTCCTCGTCCTCGACCCTGCCGACGACCAGGGTGATGGAATGGGAAAAGCGCAGGGCCTCCGCGATATTGCCGTTCAGGCGCGCCAGCAGGGCCGACCGAAGCCTGATGGCGCTCGGCAGCAGCTCATCGACGGTCCCGTCAACGCGCAGGAGACCGCGGGCGTGAAGCGGCCGGCCCTTGCCGTCGCAGGCAAGACGTCCCGTGTCCTGAACCATGGTGACGGTATCGCTGCCGAAGCGCAGGGCATAACGAAGCTCGTAGGCGAATTCAGCGTCCGGATCGGACGCGGCCCGGATCCGGTCCGACAGGCCGCTATCCGGCTCGACGAGATGCGAGAACGCTTCTCCCGTGTGGGGAAGAGCCTCGGGCGCAAGGCCGAGCACCGCGGCGGCGTTGGGTCCCCAGGTCAGGGCATCGCTCGCGAGATCCCACTCGTAAACCGTGGCCTTCAGGGCCGCGAGAGCGGTTTGCGGGTCCGCCACCGGCAGGGACTGCGTATGCCGGGCCAAGGATGCTCCCTTGAAAAACCCAGCCCGCCCCTGCCGCTTCCTTGTCATGACACCGATCCCTGATACGCACACATGAAGGATGGAGAGCGGCGCGAACCGCCCGTCGACATCCTTGAAGAACAGCGCTCAGGATCGGGCTTGAGGCTTAATGAACTGTAAAGGCTGACCGCTTTCGGAAAGCCTTCAACAACAAAAAACCGGCGCTTGCGGCGCCGGTTTGGTACTTGGCATAGGCAGCTTTTTAAGCTTCCGACTTCACCTTGAGAACCTGACGGCCCCGGTACATGCCGGACTTCAGGTCGATGTGGTGAGGACGGCGCAGCTCGCCGGAATCCTTGTCCTCGATATAGGTCGGGGCCTGCAAGGCATCGGCGGAGCGACGCATGCCGCGCCGCGAAGGCGACGTTTTTCTTTTTGGAACGGCCATTTCTCGTCTCCGGTCAACAGCGGAGCGCCCGCTCGAACCGGGGAACGCTCACATTAGGAACTTGATGAGGTTGCGCCTCATACAAGGTATTTGAGGAAATATCTAGCCCTAAACGCGGCGGCTGTCCGTCGATCGGGCTGCGACCTCCTGTAGCTTCACCCCTTGAGGCAGTCGCTGAACGGGGCCGCTCCCTCCATGCGTCCCATGAGCCGCGCGGCCAAGGCCCGGTGTCCAGGCCTGGGGCGCCCCGGATTGCGCACGAGGGGGTTGGGAAGCGCTGTCGCCAGCAAGGCCGCCTCCCGGCGGGTCAAGGTTTTGGCCGGCTTGCCGAAATATCTCTGGGCCGCGGCCTCGGCGCCGAAGACGCCCTCGCCCCATTCGACGATGTTGAGATAATTTTCCATCATCTTGCGCTTCGACCAGATCAGATCGAGGTAAAGGGCGATGGGCAATTCCAGTCCTTTGCGCAGATAAGAGCGCCCGGGCCACAGGAAGAGGTTCTTGGCCGTCTGCATGGGAATGGTGGAAGCCCCACGGGCCGGGCCGTCCTCGTCCGCCGCCTCCACCACATCGCGCAAGGCGTCCCAGTCGACACCGTTGTGATCGCAGAATCGGCCGTCCTCCGATGTCATGACGGCAAGCGGCAGCTGGGGGGATATCTCGTCCAGGCTGATGAACCGGCGCTCCACCGGCTGGAGCGTCAGCCACCGGCCGACCATGAGGGTCGAGACCGGCGGAACGCCCCAGTACAAGAGGCCTAGCCAAAAGACCGCGGCTGCCCATAAGAGAAGAAGCCCAAGGCCGAGCCCCACGAAACGGCGAAGCCAGCGGGATACGGCCGACCGCCTTTTCCGGGGAGCCGCTTCCCGCGCCGGGTCCACGTTGTCGTTTCCCTCAGGGCGGTCGCTCTGCGCGCCCGCATTCAGGCTGAACATGATGTCATCCACCGGCTCTTTCATGGCGCGACTGTCCGATGTCGCAAGGGATGTCGAGGTCTGCCTCGAAGCGTTGCTATCAAACGAAGCGCGTTCGGGCGAGATGGCAAGGCCTGAACGGCTTATTTCCGCCATGCGGCATGCCGCTCTCGGGGGCGGAAAGCGGTTGCGCCCTTTTTTGACGATCGAAACGGCCCGCCTGTTCTCCAGGGAGGGAGCCGGTCCCCTTCGGTCCGGCAGCGCCATCGAGCTTCTTCATTGCTATTCCCTCGTCCATGACGATCTCCCGTCCATGGACGACGACGATCTGCGGCGTGGGCGTCCCACGGTGCATAAAGCCTTTGACGAGGCCACGGCGATTCTGGCGGGCGATGCCCTGCAGACCTTGGCGTTCGAGATCCTGGCCGATCCTGCGACGGATCCGGATGCGGTCGTCCGCGCCGAACTGGTTTTCGGCCTTGCGCGGGCGTCAGGCCTCGGCGGAATGGTGGGCGGCCAGCAGCTCGATCTTGCGGCGGAGGGGCGCTACGGGCCGGCATCGCTGAGCGAGGCGGACATCCGGCGGCTGCAGATGATGAAGACCGGCGCGCTTCTGACCTTCTCCGTCGAGGCCGGCGCCATCCTCGGACGGGCCGACACGACGGCCCGCGAGGCGTTGCGGGCCTATGGGCGCGCCCTTGGGGCCGCCTTCCAGGTCGCCGACGATATTCTCGATCGGGAGGCCTCTGCCGAGGCTCTGGGCAAGCGCACCGGCAAGGACCTCGAAAAGGGGAAGGCCACCCTGGTGGATCATCTTGGAATGGAGGGCGCCAAGCGGGAGTGTCGGCACCTCGTGGAAGACGCTCAAACGGCCCTCGAACCCTTCGGGCCGGATGCGCAGATCCTGCGGGAGGCCGTCCGTTTCGTGGCCGAGCGAGAGGTCTGATCATGGAGGCCGTGACCCTTCGACCGGGCGAACTCGCGGATATTCCCTTCATCATGGCGACCGAGCGGACGGAGGGCTATGACGGTCTGGTCGGGCGCTGGGACGAGACCCAGCACCGAGCGGAGCTTGCAAAGCCGGGAAGCGCCTATCTGATCGGCGAGCAGGACGGCAGACCCAACGGTTTCGCGATTCTACAGGATCTCGACGATCCGTTCGGCAACGTGCTTCTCAAGCGTGTGGCCGTGCAACAGCCGGGGGCCGGCTTCGGGACCCGCTTTCTAAGGCTTGTCCTGGGTGTCGCATTCGATCGACCGAACACCTATCGGGTGTGGCTCCATGTGTTCGGTCACAATACGCGGGCGCGCTCGGTCTACGGAACGCTCGGGCTGCGGGAAGACGGCATTCTCCGGGAGGCTTATGCCAAGCCCGACGGAACGCGCGTTTCGCTGATCCTCATGTCGATTCTGCGCCCGGAATGGGAGGCGAGCGTTCTCACGCCTCCACCGAGCGGCGCTCCTTCGCCCAACGCGGCGGCTTCAGTTCGCTGACGATCACGCCGACGATAATGAGGACGGCGCCGATCAATGCCGCTGCGGGTAGGCGTTCTCCGGCGATCCGACCGACGATTCCCGCCCAAACCGGCTCGCCCGCATAGATGACGGTTGCGCGGGTGGGTGATACGGTTTTCTGCGCCCAATTCATCGCAAGCTGAATTCCGGCGCTGGCGACGCCAAGGCCGATGGCGCTCAGGATCAGCAGCCACGACATGTCCGGAATGCCTTCGCCCAGCGGCGCCATGCCGGCGAAGGCAAGGATCGACGCGGTCGCGAGTTGCACAACGGTGACGCGGCGCACGTCGACCCGGCCTGCATAGCCTCCGATGAGGATGATTTCGGACGCAATGGCCACCGCACTGATCAATGTGAGCAACTCGCCCCTGCCGAGGCCGATCGACGTTCCGTCAGGGCCCGCGAGCAGCACGAGCCCCGCAAAGGCGAATGCGATGCCGAGCCAGGACATCACGCCTGGAGGGCGGCGGAGGACGAGCCATTGCAGCAGGGGAACGATCGGGACGTAGAGCGCCGTGATGAACGCGGACTTGCTGCTCGGGATCGTCTGCAGGCCATATGTCTGCAGGGTGTAGCCGAAAAAGATGCTGATGCCGATGAGAATGCCGGCTTTGGCTTCGGCCCAGGTGAGTCCGCGCAGCACGGGCGCCGCAAGACATCCCATCACCAGCGCCGCCGTGCCGAAGCGCAGGCCGACGAAGAACAGCGGCCCACTGACGGCAAGAACGTTCTGCACGGTCAGAAACGTCGCGCCCCAGATCATGGTGATCGCCACCAGCACGGCTTCGCTCTTGCTGAAGAAGAAGCGGAAGCGAGGGGCGGAAGAAGAGGCAGCGGCCACGGGATATCCTTGGGTGAGATGTCCCGTGGGTTATGAGGAACGGCTCAAGCGGTCAAGCTCAAAGGCCGTCTTGGATGACTGCCACGACGAGGCATGCTGTCAGGGCGTTTTGATGGCCATCGCATGAAGCCAGCTTGTCGGCAGCGCATCGTATCCGCTGCCGCCTTCCTCCGCGATGGCAAGACTCTTCCAAACGGGCTCCTTGTAGGCGGAGCGTAGCCAATCTTCCGAAGGATAGTTGTAATATCGATCGAATTTATCGCGTCCTTCCCGGGTGCCGGCCTTGAAGCTCGCATAGAAGACGCCGCCGGGTTTCAGGGCCGCATGGATCCGCTCGATGATGCGCGGCAGATCCTGTCGCGGCACGTGAAGGAGGCAGGCATTCGCCCATACGCCGTCATAGACGCCGTGCTCGTCGAGATCGTCGAACAGCAAGACGCGCACGGGCCGGCCGAGGCGCTTTTCGGCCTCCCTGGCGATTTCCGGGGTGCCGTCCGTCGGCGTCACGTCGAAGCCTCTGGCGAGCATCGCTTCGCTGTCCTGGCCGCCGCCGCAACCGAGCTCGAGAATCGTGCCGCCTGCCGGCAGGTGCTTCAGGAAGGCGTCGATGTGCCGATGACTGGCCTCCTGGCCGCGGGTCGCATAAATCTCCGCCTCGTCGGCGTAAAAGTTCAATGTTACGGAGTCATGGCCGGACATGGATTTCTTTCCTGGCAGAAGACTTTCTAGCAGCGGCGATCCAATACATCATTCCGCCGTCGGAACCCAGAACCGAAGCTTGATCTTTCCCGTGAGACTGGCATGCGGGAACCGGCCGTCGAGGATGCCTCCATTGGCGAGGATGACTTTCCGGGAGGCTTCGTTGGTCTCGTCGCAGGTCACCATCACCCGGGAAAAACCCTCGGCCCGCGCGATGGGCAGAATCAGCCTCAAGGCCTGCGTGGCGTAGCCGCGGCGCTGTTTCCACGGCACGACCGCATATCCGATATGGCCGAGGGAAGTTGGCGGCAATTCTTCCGTGCCCGGTTGAAAGCGAAAGCCGATGCGGCCGCAGAACTCGCCGTCGCTGATCCAGAAGTCATGAGCCGGCAGCCGTGGGACATCGCGTCCATTAGGCAGGCGGATCGTCGGGCTGCTGTAGAGATCATGCAGGAACTGCGCCGGATTGCGCCGCAGCTGTTCCAGCTGCTCGCGGCTCACATCCTGGTCGGTGTTGGGCGACCAACCCTGTGCAAGAGCATGTTCGTAGCCAGGGAGATCGGCGAGGTTCGGGCGGGTGAGAGAGATCATCGTCATCGGGCAAGTGTCTCGGGAGCCGGACCCTGACACCGCGCCGCACGAATGACAACTGTCCTAGACGGTCACCTGGGTTCCTACCTCGACCACGCGTCCGGTTGGAATCTGGAAGAAGTCCGTGGCATCGCTCGCCGACTTGGCGAGGCTGATGAACACCTTATCCTGCCAGAGCGGCATGCCGGACTGGGCGGCAGGGCGGATCGACCGCCGCGACAGGAAGAACGACGTGGCCATGATGTCGAACTTGAAGCCGCGCTTGCGCAGAATGGCGAGGCCGCGCGGGATGTTGGGCGTCTCCATGTAGCCATAGGCGATCTGGACGCGCCAGAATGAATCGCCCACATGCTCGATCTGAACCCGATCCTCGTCCTCGATGCGCGGGACATCCTCGTTCCGCACCGTCAGGATGACGTTCTTTTCGTGCAGCACCTTGTTGTGCTTGAGGTTGTGGAGAAGGGCGGCCGGCGCGGTGTCGGGGTCGCTGGTCAGGAAGACAGCCGTTCCCTTGACCCGGTGGGGCGGGCTCTTTTCAAGCATCTTCACGAGCTCGAGCAGCGGAACGTCGATCTTCCGGGTCTTCTCGAACAGGATGGTCGTGCCCTTCACCCACGTCCACATGAGCGTCATCAGAGCCGCCGCGAGGATCACCGGCACATAACCGCCCGTGAAGATCTTCAGGAGGTTCGCACCGAAGAAGGCCAGGTCGATGAACAGGAAGGGGAGCATGACGGCAAGCGTCAGGGCCAGCGACCAGCGCCAGCCCTTCCAGATCACCAGGATCGCCAGGATGGCGTCCACCGCCATGGCTCCGAACACCGATACGCCATAAGCGTGCGACAGGTTGCTCGACGACCCGAAGATCAGAACCAGCACGATCACGCCGAAGAGAAGCAGCATGTTGACCCGGGGCAGATAGATCTGTCCCTGATGGGTCTCGGAGGTGAAGCGGATCTCGAGGCGCGGCAGGAGGCCGAGCTGTACGGCTTGGCGGGTGAGGGAGAACGCCCCCGTGATGACCGCCTGGCTGGCGATGATCGTCGCGAGCGTCGCAAGACCGATCATGGGCAGAAGAGCCCAATCGGGAACGAGGCGGAAGAGAGGCGATTCCGCTGCCGACGGATGGGCCAGCACCAAGGCGCCCTGGCCGAAGTAATTGATGACCAGTGCCGGGAAAACCAGATACAGCCAGGCGCTGCGGATCGGTCGCGCGCCGAAGTGACCAAGGTCGGCATAAAGAGCTTCGGCGCCCGTCACCGACAAGCACACCGCCCCCAGAACCGCGAGGGATACGCTGGGGTGATGATGAAAGAACGAGAAGGCGTAAACCGGGTTCATGGCGTACATCACGGTCGGGTCGTCCGCGATGTGCATGAGGCCCGCGATCGCAAGGGCCGCGAACCATGCGAGCATGATCGGTCCAAAGAAGGCTGCCACCCGGCCGGTTCCCCGGCTCTGAACCATGAAAAGGGCGGCCAGGATCACAAGGGTGATCGGCACCACGTAAGGATCGAGTTCGGGCGTGGCGAGCTTCAATCCTTCCACGGCTGAAAGCACCGAGATGGCAGGCGTCAGAACCGCGTCGCCGTAGAACAGCCCCGCGCCGGCGATGCCGAGCACGAGAACGAGACCGTGTCTCCGGCCGAGCGCCCGCTGCGCCAGGGCGACGAGGGTCAGTGTCCCGCCCTCGCCCCGGTTGTCGGCGCGCAGAAGGATGAACACGTATTTCGCCGTCACGACGAGCACGAGCGACCAGAGGATCAGGGACAGCACCCCGAGAATGATGTCGCGGGTGACCGGGCCGCCCGCTGCCGCTGCGGCAACGGACTCCTTGAAGGCATAGAGAGGGCTCGTGCCGATATCGCCGAACACAACGCCTATAGCGCCCAACATGAGCGTCCAGAAGCTCACGTTGTGATGGGATTCGGGAAGGGAGGCCTCCGGAGCTGCGGAGTCCGCATGCCCAGGAGCGACTGCGTGCTGTACCATATGTATGTTCTTTGCGGATCGATCCGCGGACGGCCCTCGTTGAACTGCTCTCAGACGACTTAGAAGGGCGCCCCTCCTCATCGGATACGGCGGCCGTCGGTGCCGGCGCGGCGGGCTCTCTAGCACATCGCGCCAAAGCGTAAAACCGAATTTGAGCTAGGGTTCCATAAGGCTTGGCTGGAAACTTATCTATTCCGCAGCATCGCGCCCCGGCTGGCCATAGTTCCGCTCGATATATTCTAGGACGATTTTCTGGAAATCTTGAGCCAGCGTCGGTCCGCGCAAGGTCATGGCCTTGTGTCCGTCGATGAAAACCGGCGCCGCGGGCTGTTCTCCGGTTCCGGGAAGCGAAATGCCGATATGGGCATGCTTGGACTCGCCGGGGCCGTTGACGATGCAGCCCATGACCGCGACGTTCAAGTTCTCGACGCCCGCATAGGTCTTGCGCCATTCGGGCATGGAGGTGGAAATCCAGTTCTGGATATCCCGCGCCAGCTCCTGGAAGACCGAAGACGTCGTGCGCCCGCAGCCGGGACAGGCGGCAACGAGAGGCACGAACGTGCGAAATCCCATGGTTTGCAGGAGTTCCTGGGCCGTCTTGACCTCGAGGGTGCGATCTCCTCCCGGCTCCGGCGTGAGGGAAAACCGGATGGTGTCCCCGATCCCCTGCTGCAGCAGAATCCCGATGGCGGCCGAGGAGGCCACAATGCCCTTGCTCCCCATTCCGGCCTCGGTCAGGCCGAGATGGATGGCATAGTCGGACCGGCGCGCCAGCTCCTGATAGACCGCGATCAGGTCCTGCACGGCCGAGACCTTGGCGGACAGGATGATCCGATCCCGTTCGAGGCCAATCTCCTCGGCCCGGGCAGCGGACAGGAGGGCCGACTGGATCATCGCTTCGCGGGTGACCCAGCGCATGTCGCGCGGGGCGGCCGAGGCGGCGTTCTCGTTCATGAGGTGAGTCAGGAGCTCCTGGTCGAGGGAGCCCCAGTTGGCGCCGATCCGCACGGCCTTGCCGTGGCGGATCGCCATTTCGACGATCGCCCCGAACTGCCGGTCCTTCTTTTCCTTGAAGCCGACGTTGCCCGGGTTGATCCGGTACTTGTCGAGGGCTTCGGCGCAGCCCGGATGGTCGGCGAGAAGCTGATGGCCGATATAGTGGAAATCTCCCACCAGGGGCACGCCGACGCCGAGCCTGTCGAGCCGCTCGCGGATGCGCGGAACCGCCGCCGCGGCCTCATCCCGGTCCACGGTGATGCGGACCAGTTCCGATCCGGCCCGGGCCAAGGCCGCCACCTGGGCGACGGTCGCGTCTACGTCCGCCGTATCGGTGTTGGTCATGGACTGCACGACGATGGGGGCCCCGCCGCCGACCGTCACGTTTCCGACCCGAACCCCGACGGTGCGGTGGCGCGGAGCCGGTCCGGCGTGACCGTCACGGAAGGTGTTTTCGTCGGAGGACGTTGGAATCATAGACATCGGTCATCCTGAACGGCAGCGTCCGGGCCGCCGCCGTTTAGCTGAGGCCGAATCGTCCCTCCGTCAAGCGCGGCTTATCGCTCCGCCGCCGCAATGGGCGCAGCGCCCGGAAATCTCGAGAAGCTTGATCCGGGGAGCGAAGCCGTCGCGGTGAAGCAGGGCGTTGACCGCATGCGTCAGTTCGGTCGAGCTCGCCTCGTCGACTCCACCGCAGGCTTCGCAGATCAGAAATGCGGTGGTGCCTGGAGCGCTCGCCATATGAAAGCTGGCGATATAGGCGTTCTGGCTTGCAAGCCGGTGGGCAAGACCCTGCTCGATGAGGAAGTCGAGCGCCCGGTAGACGGTAATCGGCGCCATGCGGCCGCCCGGTGGCGTGAGTCGCTCGGCGATCTCATAGGCTCCGAGGGGGCGATGGGTGGCGTAAAGCGTTTCGAGCACCTTCCTGCGGATCGGGGTCAGGCGGACTCTTTGCGCACGGCACACCGCCTCGGATTGAGCAAGAGCCTGGGGAGCGCGCGCTGCTTGGCGAAGCGCATGAGGGCAGGGCTCATCCTGCATGACGGAAGGGGGAAGGGCGGTGTAGGTTGCTGCCATGGCGGGGATCTCGAAAAATGCCGCGCGGCCCAAGCGTCACGCTCAAGCCCACCCCGTTTATATAGGTTATAGCGCTACCCATTCATAGAGGTTTTTGCCAAGGTTATAACAAGCCGGCCTCACGTGCTGGGCCGAAAGCGCCAGACGCAGCTCCGTTTGACCTCGGAATCCTCCAGGCTTCTGGTGACCGGAACCTCGTACTGGACGACTTGGTCGAGCCGATCCTTGGGAAGGTAGCTGCGCCCCGGATCCCCGATCAGGACAGTGGCGCCACGCCGGTTCAACCCAAAGAGCCAATCGGTAACCCGCCCGGCCAGATCGCGCTCGTAGCAGATGTCGCCTGCCAGAACGGTCTCCCATCCCCGGTCGGTATCGATGAGGTCTTCCTGGCGGGCCTCGATCTCGACCCCGTTTGCCATGGCGTTGATCCGGATCGCTTCGATCGCGAAACCGTCGATGTCGCACGCGGTCACCATCGCGGCCCCGGCCTTCTTTGCCGCAATGGCGACGAGGCCGGAGCCGGACGCGAAATCGAGCACGCGCCTGTCACGCACCGTCTCCGGGTGATCCAGGATGTAGCGGGCAAGAGCCTGTCCGCCTGCCCAAGCGAAGGCCCAGAAAGGCGGCGGCAGGCCGATGGCCCCCAACTCCTCCTCGGTCTTCTGCCACAGGGCGGTCGCCTCGTCGGCCACGTGGAGCGAAATCTCGGGAGCATGCGGGACCGGTCGTAATCGGGTTTCCGCGCGGATGAAGGCGGCTTTGTCCCCGATCACGTAGCCAGAACCTCGCCGTAGAGCCGCTTCACGGCGTCCATGACCTGCCTCTCCGTAAAGCCTTCCAGAACGCGGGCCCGGGCCGATTGGCCCATCCGCGCCACCTCATCGGGCTTCTGGCTCAGGGCTACGAGAACGTCGGCGAGTTTTTTCGCGTCGTCGGGGGGGACGACATGCCCCTCGATGCCGTCCCGCACCAGGGAACGGCAGCCGGGGACGTCCGTCGTCACGATCGCACGGCCGCAGGCTGCCGCCTCCAGAAGCGTGCGCGGCAAACCCTCGCCGCCGCGCGAGGGCAGGCAGGCCACGTGGTGATCGCGCCAGACCGTGCTGACGTCGCTGGTCGCCCCATGCCAGACGATGCCGTCCTCACCGCTCCATGTCTTCAGTTCGGCTTCGGGAATCGCCTTTGGATTGGAGGGATCTGGCTCGCCATAGAGGGAAAGCTCGATGGCGGCGCCCCGGCTGCGGGCGATCCGAACGGCTTCGACCGCAAGATCGACGCCCTTGGACCACAGCATCCTGGCCACAACCGCAACCTTCAACGGCGGCTGCGCCGGCAGGGGCTGGGGCATGAGAATGTCGGGATCGATGCCCGCTCCACCGACGATGGTGACCCGGGGATCCGACGGATCGAGCCCGATCAGGCGGGGATCGTCCGTGTTCTCGAAGAGGTAGCGGGTTTTGGCCGTCTGAAGGCCCCGCACCAGCAATCTTACCGCCCGCTGGGCCCATCGGCCGACGATATCGGTGCGCGCCCCGAGAAAGCCGAGACCGGTCAACGCGTAGACTCTGCTGCCGATGCCGGCCATGGCGGCCGCCGTGCCGCCGACCAGAATGCTGCGGAGAGCGATGCAATGGACGAGATCGGCTTTCTCGTTCTTGAGAATGGCCGCAAGCTGTCCCGCCGCATATCCGGCCGCCATCGGATTCAGGCTCCGGCGCTCCGCATCGAGCGGCACGACCTTCGCTCCCTCCGCCTCGATGGCCGTGCGGTGCTGCCGAATGCGGGTCACGACCGTCACGTCGAGCCCGAGTTCCTTCGCGGCGCGCAGCATCGGCAGAAAATGCGAGACGAAGAACCAGTCTTCGGTCACGACGAAAACGAGCTTTCGCCCGTTGAGCGCGGGCAGGAAGGATGGGGCGGCGGAGGACGGGGAAAGGGTCACGGTACTTCCAAAACTGAGCAGGGGCTCTTCTAGGGCATTTTCGGCGTCAGGGAACCTCTCATTCCACCCGTCCGTTCACCGCGACCGGGAAAGTGGGTTTGGCAAAGGAAACTCTGATGGGTGATTGGTTGCCGACGGTCCTCGGCGTCACGGCTGGGCTCGTGTCGACATCGAGCTTCATCCCGCAAGTCCTCAAGGCTTGGCGAGACCACGATACGGCTTCCCTGTCGAAGCGCATGTATATCGCCACCGTCACGGCTTTCACGCTCTGGTCGATCTATGGTTTTCTGATCGGGAGTTTTCCCATCATCGTCTTCAATCTGCTCAGCCTTGTTCTGAGCGGAACAATTCTCTTCCTGAAGATCCGGGATGAGCGCCGGTGCGGCGATACGCAGGTGCCCGGGAGGGAACCGGAACCGACCCGCTCCAGTTGACCGAACGCCCTTAAACCCCCAGGCGCGTGATGCTGCTCGATCCGAATACCCTTTCCGAGGACATCGTCGATCCTCGTGATGCCGCAGAAACAGCGGGCCTTCTTTATGTCTCGGATGAGGAGCCGGGAATCCGGCGGCGAAAGGCCGGCAAGGGATTTTCCTACACCCGTCCTGGCGGAGGAAAGGTTTCCGACAAGGCAACGCTCGATCGCATCCGGTCGCTCGCCATTCCGCCGGCTTACACGGATGTCTGGATTTCCCCGCAGCCGAATGGGCATATTCAGGCGACGGGCCGCGACGCAAAGGGGCGCAAGCAGTACCGCTACCATCCGGCGTTCCGCGAGGTTCGAGAAAGCACGAAGTACGAGCATATGATCGCTTTCGCGAAGGCGCTGCCGGATATTCGCACGACCATCGACTCGCACATGGCCTTGCGCGGTCTTCCCCGGGAAAAGGTGCTCGCGACCGTCGTTCATCTTCTGGAGAACACGCTGATCCGCGTCGGAAACTCCGATTATGCCAAGCAGAACAAGAGTTATGGCCTGACCACCCTTCGCGATCCGCATGTGAAGGTCGAGGGTGGAGAGCTGCGCTTTCAGTTCAAGGGCAAGAGCGGCAAGACCTGGAATCTGAAGATCAAGGATCGCCGCATCGCCAAGATCGTGAAAGCCTGTCAGGACCTGCCGGGCCAACAACTGTTTCAGTATCTGGACGAGGAAGGCAACCAGCAATCCGTCACCTCGGCGGATGTGAACGCCTATCTCAAGGAAATCACCGGGCGCGATATCACCGCGAAGGATTTCAGGACGTGGGCCGGAACTGTCCTGGCCGCCCTTGCGCTCACCGAATTCGAAGAATTCGACACTGAGGCAAAAGCCAAGAAGAATATCCGCGCCGCCATCGAGAAGGTGTCGTCGCGGCTCGGCAACACACCGGCGATCTGCCGCAAATGCTACGTTCATCCGGAGGTTTTCGCCTGTTATCTGGACGGCGGCCTTCTTCTGGAAATACGCGATGAAGTGGAAGCCGAGCTGCGTGATAATCTGCCGGCGCTCAAGCCGGAGGAAGCAGCTGTCCTGACCCTGCTGCAGAGCCGCCTGTCCGATGAAGCATCGACATCCGAAAACAAGGCCTCCAAACCGAAGGAGAAGCGCGGCCGATCCCGTCCGGCCCAGCAGAGCGCCGAGGCGCGGGCCTGAGCGCGAACGTTTTCACATCCTGTGGCGTTAGGCTCATGTCCCGGTTCACCAACAGGATCCTCCCATGCGCATCCATCACCTGAATTGCGGCTGCATGTGCCCTCTCGGTGGAAGGCTCATGGATGGGGTGAGTTCCGGCCTCACGGCTCATCTCGTGTGCCATTGCCTGCTCATCGAGACCGATCACGGACTGGTGCTCGTCGATACAGGTTTCGGAATGCGGGACGTGCAGCAGCCGTATGAAAGGTTGAGCCCATTTTTCATTCACTTCAACCGTATCCAATTCGAGCGCCGTGATACGGCGTTGGAGCAGGTGCGGGCGCGTGGGTTCTCACCGCGCGACGTTCGCCACATTGTTCTGACGCATCTTGATTTCGATCATGCGGGTGGGCTCGAGGATTTCCCGGACGCCAAGGTTCACGTCCTGCAAAGCGAGGCCGAGACGGCCGAGACGAGCGGAGGGCTGATCAGCGGACGACGCTATCGTCCCGAGCAATGGGACGAGGTGCGCCATTGGTGCCTCTATGAGCCCGGCGGCGAGCGGTGGTTCGGGTTCGACGCGGTGCGCGATCTTGACGGCCTTCCGCCTGAGATTCTCATGGTGCCCTTGCGCGGTCATACGATCGGTCATGCCGGAGTGGCGATCAAGACGCCCGAAGGCTGGCTCCTTCATGCGGGCGACGCCTATTTCTATCGCCATGAAATGGATCCCAAGCCGTCCTGCACACCGGGGCTTGCCGCCTATCAACGGATGATGGGTCAGGATCATCAGGCGCGGCGGCGCAACCAGGCACGCCTGCGCGCGCTTGCGAACAGCCAGGACGATATGCGGATCTTCTGCAGCCATGATCCGGTCGAGCTGGAGGCCTTGTCCCGCCTGAGCTCCGGCTGGCGACCCGTCTGATCTCCTTTGCCGCACCCGCCCTGGTTTTCTTCCCATCCGGCCCTAGAAGCTTAGGTGGACGGTTCGGAGGAGCGCGGCAATGGAACTCGATGCCCTGATGTTGTCACGGATCCAGTTCGCTTTCACCATTTCCTTCCACATTATCTTTCCTGCCTTCACAATCGGATTGGCCAGCTGGCTTGTCGCCCTGGAATTCAACTGGTTGCGCACGGGCAACCCTCTTTACCGCAATCTCTTTCGTTTCTGGGTCAAGATCTTCGCGATCTCGTTCGGCCTCGGTGTCGTGTCGGGCATTGTGATGAGCTATCAATTCGGGACCAACTGGTCCCGCTTCTCCGAATTTGCGGGAAACGTCATCGGTCCGGTGATCGCCTATGAGGTCATCACGGCGTTCTTTCTTGAAGCGGCCTTCCTGGGAATCATGCTGTTCGGCTGGGAGAAGGTAGGCGACCGCCTGCACTTCTTCGCCACCTGCATGGTCGCCCTCGGCACACTCATGTCGGCGTTCTGGATTCTGTCGGCGAATTCGTGGATGCAGACGCCCGACGGCTTTGCAATCGAAAACGGACGGGCCGTCCCGGTCGATTGGTTCAAGATCGTGTTCAACCCCTCCTTCCCCTATCGCTATGCGCATATGGTCATGGGCTGCTATCTGACCACCGCATTCGCAGTGGCCGGAATGTCCGCCTGGATGCTGCTTCGCTCACGACAAGAGCCCGAAGCGCGGTTGGCGGGAGCCCGGCGCTCCATGTCGATGGCTTTGTGGTTCGCGGTCATCTTCGTGCCGATCCAGATCGTCATCGGGGATCTGCACGGATCAGGCGTATTGAAGTATCAGCCGACGAAGCTCGCCGCCATCGAAGGCAATTGGGAGCGTCAGGGAAACATGCCGTTGCGTCTCTTCGCATGGCCGGACCAGGACGCGGAGATGAACCACTTCGAGATCGGCATTCCACGGCTCGGAAGCTTCATTCTGACCCATGCCTATGATGGGATCGTGCCGGGCCTGAAGGATGTCGCGCCCGACGAGCGCCCGCCCGTCCTGCCTGTTTTCTTCTCGTTCCGCATCATGGTCGGCATCGGGCTGGCGATGCTGGCGCTGGGATTATGGAGCCTTTATCTCCGCCGGACGGGCAATCTGTATTCCAACCGGCTTTTTCTTACCGCAACCATGCTGATGACGCCATCGGGCTTCGGAGCGGTGCTCTTTGGGTGGTTCACGGCGGAGATCGGGCGTCAGCCTTACGTGGTCTATGGACATCTCAGGACCGCGGATGCGGTCTCTCCCGTCACGGCAACGGCCGTCACGGCATCCCTTGTGACCTTCGTCGTCGTCTATGCTTTCATCTTCGGCTTCGGGTCCTATTACCTCGCAAAATTGCTGCGCAAGGGACCTGAACCGGTCGAGCCTCATGAGGGGATGGACGAGGGGAGGCTGTCGAAGAAACCCAAGCGTCCTTTCTCGGTGCCGGACGAAGGCCTGGAGGGACGAAACATCGATCGGCGGCCGCAACCAGCGGAGTAGGAGACGCACATGTTCGGGTTCGGGACGGAATACGAAGGCCTGGCCTTCTGGCTTCCCCTGATTTGGGCGGGCCTTATCGCCGTGGCCGTTGCGATGTACGTGATCGTCGACGGGTTCGATCTCGGCATCGGCATCCTCTTCAAGAGCGCGCGTGACGAGAATTGGCGTGATCGGATGATGTTCTCCGTCGCGCCGATCTGGGACGGCAACGAGACCTGGCTCATCCTCGGCGGCGGCGGCCTGTTTGCCGTTTTCCATATTGCCTATGCGATCCTCATGCCGGCCCTCTACGTGCCGATCACCGTCATGCTGATCGCCCTGATCTTTCGCGGGGTCGCGTTTGAATTCCGATTCAAATCGGAGCGCTCGAAGTTTCTCTGGGATAATGCATTCCACTACGGATCACTCGTGGCGACCTTTGCCCAAGGCGTCGTTCTTGGCGCTTTCGTGCAGGGTTTTTCCCACGATGCACGCCAGTTCACGGGCGGCACGCTCGACTTTCTCACCCCGTTCAGCGTCCTGACGGGGCTGGGTTTGATCTGCGGCTACGGCCTTCTCGGCGCCACGTGGTGCGTGATGAAGACCACGGGCGAGCTGGAGATCTGGGCACGGCGCATGGCTTTTCGATTCCTGATCGCGACGATCGTGGCGATGGTCCTTGTCTCCCTATGGGTTCCGTTTCTCGGGAGGCAGATCGAGGTCCGCTGGTTCTCCTGGCCGAACATTGCCTTCCTGATCCCGATCCCTCTGATCACCGCCTATGTGGCCTATCAGCTCTACAGGGATCTTGAGTTCGGCCGTCATGTCAGGCCGTTCTTTCTGGCCATTGCGCTCTTTCTCCTAGGGTATCTCGGCCTCGGCGTGAGTCTCTTTCCCTACATCGTCCCGCCGGCGCTGACCGTGTGGCAGGCGGCGAATACGGTGAGTTCGCAACTCTTCGCGCTGGCGGGGTTCGCGATTGTCATGCCGGTGACCTTCGCCTACACGGCCTATGCCTATTATGTCTTCCGCGGCAAGGTTTCGGAGGAGATCCGGGGCGGCGGCTATGGGTATCATTGAAAAGGGATCCGATGCCCCACGGGAGCCGACCCATCGCTTCCGGCGCCTGGGATGGTTCGCGCTCATCTATTTCGTGAGCCTCGTTGCGTTCACGGCTGTCGTCTATGGGCTGAGAGGCTTGATCCCCCATTAGACAGCCGGTGCACCATGACTGGATGTGCAACGGCTCAATGCCGAAAGTCCCTATTCATTCATAGAGTCACGGGGCGATCACGGACCCTTCACGGAGCCGCTGCGACCTCATGTCAGACGAAATGCTATAAGGTAAAAAATCGCTAAGTCGCGGGAAGACAACGTAAAATCGGCCCTTTGCAACAATCTGCGCAAAAAAATCTATGAGCTTGCGCGCCTTTTCGTTGACATAATTACATGGAATAGGGTTACAAAAGGCGTGGCGTAAGGTAAACAACCATGCCGGGGGCTTCCTCCTTTCGTGAAAGTAACCGTCCAAAAGCGTCGTTCAAAACGCTCGCGACAGCTTTCACAACGTTAGCCCGCACCCATCGCCATCGCGAGATGGCATCGCACTCCGCACCGGATGTCTCGTTCGGCTCGGGGGGTATCCGTAACGTACAGACGCGACTTGGTTCGACCGGATCGCTTCATGGGACGAGAGATGACGCAGGCATCGAAAAGGCAACGGGAAGAAAGCACAGAGGTTTATGACGCTCTGAAAGCTTGCAGCCCTTCATTCATTGGCGTCGCGGTGTTTTCCGCGGTGGTCAACATTCTGG
>NZ_JAJDOP010000016.1 GCF_020595095.1 Microvirga rosea
TGCCGACGAACGACAAGCTCGAGCTCGAGGCCAAGGTGATGCCGAACGACATCGACCAGGTGGCCATCGGCCAGAATGCGACGGTGCGGGTGCATGCCTCGAACCAGCGCATGGTGCCCGAGCTGCACGGCACGGTGAGCCGGATCTCGGCGGACGTGTCGCGTGATCAGCAGACGGGTGTGACGTTCTACACGATCCGTGTGGATCTGCCCGCGGATCAGATCCAGCGTCTGGAGAACCTGAAGCTGATCGCCGGCATGCAGGCCGAGGTGTTTGTGGAAGTGAACAGGCGCACGCCGTTCGAATACTTCTTCAAGCCCATGGAAGAACAGTTCGCCAGAGCCTTCAGAGAACACTAGATTGCGAATCTACACTTAGCTCTTTGGGTTGGATCAGAAACGTCCGCGGAACCCATCTGAACACGATCACTAACGCTGGGAAGGCAGGGGGCCCGATCTGTAAGCCGATCGTTTCCGGCCAAGGCTTCCTTCTGTCTCAAGCCTGAGGCAAAATAAGGCTTCCAAGTTGGTCGCCTGCGAAATCTCGGGCAATGGAGGCGCGTCCCAGTCTGATCCAGCAGAAAGAATGCGTTCTCGATCGGCGTCGTTCATTTAATCAAAACTCCCCTTACAACAACTGATGCAATTTTGAGTGTTTCCATATCACATAACTAGCTTTTGTCCGTAGCAACTAAGTCACAGTTTTAAAGTTTCAGCTGTTTCAAGATGCAGGATCAAATCAGGCTGAGACGCAGCAACGGCCGGCTCGTCCGTTAACTGCGATAGCTGACGCCCATCTGCTCGGGGGATGGGGCTTCCTGACCCCGCCGATACGGCTCTACCGATTTGGCCCTTGCTCCGCAGCGCTGGCATTTGAACTTCGGAGCAATGCGGGACAGCATCTGCCCTTCCGGTAGCTTCAAGAGATTCCACCAGGTGATAACGATAAAGCCGCAGCCCTCACAGGTGATTTCCAGGCCATCAAAGCCTTGTCGCTTGAGATCCCCAATGGACGGCATACTCTGCTCCGTGAACGAAGCAAGAACATGCCATAAGGTCAGGCTTGAGTCGAATCCAGTACTCGGACTTGTGGATGACGATGAGGGCTTCAGAGCTCCGCGCCGGCCATTGCTGTTCAGCTGTCGTTTGGTAACCTGAGCCGATGTGCAACCTGTACTCGATCACCAAGGCGCAGGACGCGATCCGGCAGCTGTTCCAGATCCGTCAAGACCGCACCGGCAACCTTCCGCCCATGCCTGGGATCTTCCCGGACCAGATGGCGCCGGTGGTCAGGAACCACGATGGTGAGCGCGAGCTTGCAATGATGCGCTGGGGCTTCCCGCCGCCGCCGAACGTCAATGGTCCGCCGGTAACGAATGTGCGGAACGTGAAGAGCCCGTACTGGCGCGGCTGGCTCAAACCACAGTACCGTTGCTTGGTGCCGCTCACCAGCTTCTGTGAGTACGAAGACACCAAGCCGAAGAAAACGCCGACCTGGTTCGCCTTGTCCGAGGACCGGCCGCTGGCGGCCTTTGCCGGGATCTGGCGGCCGTGGACCGGTACCCGCGGCACCAAGGCCGAACCGGTGGAGGGTGAGCATTTGCTATACAGCTTTCTGACCTGTGAGCCGAATGCCGAGGTGAAGCCGATCCACCCCAAGGCCATGCCCGTGATACTCACGTCAGACGAAGAGTTTGACGCCTGGCTGAATGCGCCGGTCGAGGAGGCTCTGAACCTACAACGGCCCTTGCCCGATGGGGCGTTGCAGATCGTTGCCCGCGGTGAGCGGAAGGATGCTGCATAGATGAATGAGTCGCCTTCATCAGGTCGGCCACCGTCGCGAGCCGAAAAATTGATCGGGGCGGCTGTTACGGCTCTAGTGATCTGTGGCGGGACAGTAGCCTACGCAAAGGGCTATGGGCTGGTCGTAATTGGTCTTGTTGTCCTTATCCTCATTGGCCCGTCTCGACTCGGGCTTCGGCGAAAACGGCAGGACCCAGTCACCGCTGAAGAGAACCGCAAGCTGTAGCTTCTTACGGTTTCATTCTCTTGCAATTATGTTGCCATATTCCTGTGCGGAGCGTCAGCTGACGCCTATCCAACAGAGGCAGGGTGGAGATCCCGCAGGCCGCGGCTTGCGGGTGAAGCGTCAGGAGCAATTCAGCTCTGTGCCGCCAGGCCCGCGCGCTCGACTTGTGCAGAAGGCCGCTTATGGAACGGCGAGCTGAATGATATGGCGGGGGGATGCTGATCAGAACGCCGACGAAAACCGAGCTTGTGATCCAGGGGCTACTGGTAGCCCTCCTGGTCGGGGTGCTGGTGGACTTTTTCCAGGCACTTGGCGCTGCCGCATGCACTGATCCCAACGCGGGCGAGAACTGTTACCCATGGGGGATGACAGAGGACCCTATGGAAGGAGAGAGTTGGAACTACAGAAATAAGGCCAACTATCTGATTTCGTCGGGAGCTTGGATGATTGTCGTCGCAATGGCAGCCTTGGCTCCATTCGTTGCGAGAGGCCGTCGGAGCGGCTTGATTGCACTGGCAGCCATTCTGGTCTTAGGGCGTCTGGGCTTCTGGTTGGCGACTGCGTAATTTCTGATAAGCGCCTTTAATGAGTAGCTTGTTCCTGCTTGGCTATACAGACCGGCTCATCATGACGCTGAGAAACGTAATGGCCAGACATCCCACGAAGGCGCTGAAGACAGCCATTCTCACAGGATAGAGGCCAGCTGCCCGAGCTGCTTGCCACCAATCCCGTCGAAAGATCCGAGATTGCCAATAGGGGCTGACCAGCCAGAGGGGAGAGTAGCTTCTGCCTTCCCGTTGGCAGACATGGCGGAGGATAGCGTCATCAAGGATGACCTGCACCAGCACCAAGGCTGTTCCGAGGACAAAGAGAACTATTGTTACATCGCTCATGCAAATGGGCTCTCTAACAGGTCAACCGATCGCAGAGAGTCCTATCAGAACATCAATCCAATTTCCGATATGTCCCTGCATGGAATCGGACAGTGTGCCTTTTGAGGGTATTCGGAAGATAAGTTCACAAAGCTCAGGCGCGCCTCTGCAAGGCTAGTCTAACTGCTCTCGTTTCCGGCGTCAGCTGTATCCGTAATATTCAAAACTACTTAAGCACTCTCCCCCGCCTTTCCGACACTCGCGAGAACACGCTTGTGGGACAATATTGCTACAGATTAAGCTGCATCGGACGAGCTGTAGAAGAGGGTTCAGACATGTGGCGGGGACTGAAGTTGACCCTCTTGGGTCTGTGCTGCGCCCTTATTGGATTTATCGGTGGTATTATCTTTGTCCGAACCCCTAGCAGCATGGTCGTCTCTGTTGTTCGAGAGCACGTTGATGCCTCAACAGGTCCCTTTATGTGCATCTTGGACGAGATGGGCAGTGTGCGCCGCTACCTAAGTCGGGAAGGGATCCAGACCGACAAATTCGACAATCTCAGGACCATCGATGACGAGAACATGCTGGTGGTGTTTGACGGGCGTGAGGTGACTGCGGTGAGGTTCACAACCTTCGGATACAGGTTTGGCGAGGAAAAATGCTCCCGAATCGACCGATGAATGAGATCTCGCGAAACGGGCGTCATGGAGGCGCAGAACGGCAAACGAAGCTCGGGAGCAAGTCAGCCCTGTGAACGCAATCCGGGCGCGTGCGCAAAGTCTCCAATTGTTGTTAGGAATCTATACGTGGGTTAGGATGCCTACGCCCTTATGAACTCCATGACGCACCGGGTGCCGCGGGACGATGCTATCAAGAGCACAGATTGGACGATCCTGGATTGCGCTGACGACATTTGCTGCCGTGATCTCGTTTTGCAGCAATGCGCAAGCGCAAGCGAGTACTGTCTACACAACAATCGGATATGGCGAATTTGATATGGCGCTGCGACAGCTTAAGCACTTGGACAGGGAAGATTGGATTTCTCAAAGGTTGTCCAGCTATTTCGTAAAATTCTGTTCCAAGAAAAATACAAACGACCTTGAAGGGCAGGGCTTCCGATGCTCTGGCCGACGCTGTGAGATCTCAAAGACTGAGGCCATAAGAGGCGTGTTCGGCGGAAATTTGCTCACTCGAACGTGGTATATCCAAGTCAACTTAGGCGGCAGGAGGTGCCCGTCGGTCAACGTTGATCTTCAATCAACGACACAACTCAACTGACTTATGGGAAGGCCTGTCTTCTCTCGCACATCTCACGGAGCGGGAAGTGAATTGGTTCCGGTGGATAGCAGTGGCTTTGGGCTCGGCCGCACTCGGCTTTGTCATGGCTTGGGTTGCCGGGTGGCTTCCCATCGAACAGAAGCCGGCGTTCTTCACTCTTGATGGGGCTTACCGTCTAAATTGCTACGGCGGTCCCGACACTATGCCTGGGCTTCCGATCACTCTTCAGTTTTTGGATCAGGGCCATACGGCGATTCTACGGCAAGGACAGACCGAAATAAGACTGCGCTTCGGGCCTGGCAGTCTGGGTGCTAGCGTCTGGTCCGCGGGAAGGGTCCAGCTCATGCTCGATCCGGAAATCTACATCTATGGTCTAGAGAGCCATCAGATCGGACCGTGTGAACCCATCTAAATCCTTGTGAATTTTAGTGGACGGCCCTGCTGACCTGAGTTCGAGCCGTATGTTCAGATCGCCATCCGTTTAACCCAGTGGCGGCAGGTCCGGTCCATGGTCAAAGGCGATGTCACATTAGAGAAGGCATTGAGGCTTTGAGATGCCGCAGCTGCGCGATGCATGCATCGAGGTCCGCTCGGACCTGCTCGGCTGTTTCGAGATCAAAGCTGATGTAGTTCCGCAGCCGCCCCTCTGGTCCGGCATATCCATCTAGGATGAGCTTCAGCGAAACATACAAGGAGTGAGTGCTATCGAGGCCTCTTTTCACTCGCCATTGAAACAGCGAGTGCGATGACTGGCCCTGCAGCTCTGGAGTTTCGAAAACGACATCTCCGAGGAGCGCGCTCAAGGATTTGGATTTTGAAAAGAGCTTCTGGAGCGGTTGCCACAAAGGTCCGCGAGCCTCGATAAGGTGATCTTGTATCATTTCTCAGTCTCTGGTGCGCTGGTCCTCGCTGCGACCCTGGCAAACGCAGCTGTATGGCTCCTCTCCTCAACCATTCCTGGTGCAAAGGAAATGCTGCTGGCAGTCCCTTACTTGGGGGCCGCCCTCAACGTATTCACGGGCCTTTACGTTGCGTGTTTGATCCTTTGGGTGATCTGGTTTCTGATATTTTAGAACCAATGTGCGGCCTGGAGTTCATTTCCTGTTCTTCTGCCGGGCCTCAATGAGCTTTTCCATCCAGCTTCTGACTATCTCAGTGCAGGGGAAGTGCCGTTTCTCAGGACGGCCGCCATCCGAATTTTCCGTCAGCGTTGAGAACAATGCTGCCACCACAGCCGCTTTGCCATGTTGCGAGTTCCAGAGCATGCTCGCGAATGACATAGGGCTGATCTCCAATCGAGATCTCGACAAATTCGTTGCCGAACCAAACGTAGTCTGACCCAAGGGAAGCGCTCAATATCCGTCCGGAAAATGAGTTTCGCAGCCGGGCCGATCGCTGGGAGCCCAAGCCAAAACAGGCTCTGTCGTTACCGTGGGCCGTAAGCGGGGTGTCGATCTTGAGCGGGAAGGCGCTTTTGTCGAAGCACCTGAGGTCGACGCACTGAGCCCAATGCGCCCACTGAGTGAGGGCGCTCCAACCCGGGAACGCCAGGATGAGAATTGCTGCAGCCACCCATACCCACCTCATAACGTTCCGAGCCCATCCTCTGACCATGTGTTCTCAGGCTGGCTGATCATCTCACAAATGGTGGTGTCGCTCCAATGAACAGGAGCAGGCGCCGGGCTGGTGCTTGACTCGATGATGTCCAGCCTCAAGATGGCGTGACCTTTCGATCGCTCTGGCTCTGCGACCTCATCATGACACCCTGGACTCTCCGGATCGCCGCGTTCGGTCTCGCACTCAGCCTTGCTGGAGGGGTAGCGGCGGACACAGTGGCCGATAGGCAAGCGGCGTTCTCGCGCGGCGATTACGCCACCGCCCTGCAACTCGTGCGACCTGCGGCGGAGCAAGGCGATGCGGAGGCGCAGTTCAGTCTCGGGGCAATGTATGAGCGGGGCCTGGGCGTCCCGCAGGATGACGCCCAGGCAGTCGCTTGGTATCGCAAGGCCGCCGACCAGGGATCCGTCGTCGCGCAATACAATCTTGGCCTGATGTACTTCCACGGCCGTGGCGTCCCGCAGGATGGCGTCCAGGCGATCACGTGGTTTCGCAAGGCTGCCGACCAGGGGCTCGCCGCTGCTCAGTTCAATATCGGCGTAACGTATGACGAGGGCCGTGGCGTGCCGCGGGATGAAGCCCAGGCTCTCGCGTGGTACCACAAGGCTGCGGACCAAGGGTACGCCGAGGCGCAGTATAACCTTGGGATGAACTATGCCAACGGCCAGGGCGTGCCGCAGGACGATGCTCAGGCGCTCGCATGGTTTCGTAAGGCTGCGGACCAAGAGTTCGCCGCCGCGCAGCATAATCTCGGCGTGATGTATGCCCTTGGCCGTGGAACGCGAAAGGACGACGTCCAAGCAGCCAGCTGGTATCGCAAGGCGGCCGACCAGGGATACGTCGCCGCGCAGTACAATCTCGGCGGGATGTATGCCAATGGCCGTGGCGTGCCGCAGGACTTGGGGCAGGCTTATCTCTGGTTCCGGCTGGCCGCCTTGCGTGCCACCGACGGCCAGGTTCGCGAGAGGGCGGAAGGGAACCTTGCTCGTGCTGCTACGAGCATGACCACCGCGCAGATCGCCGAAGCGCAACGGCGGGCGGCTGCATGGGTTCCGACGTCCAAGGCGAGCGAGAGGGCGCAGCTTCGCTGATCGTCGATTACCTCGGTTTGGCAGTGATGGCAGCCTTTCTGGCAAACGGCGTTCTGCTAGGCAATGCCTTCAGCAGAATGCGCAATGCCGCCGCGGTTCGCGATAAACTGAGGTACCTTGCCCAATACCTGCTCCTTCTTGCAGCAGGGATGGGGATGGTCGCCGGATTCATGTATTTCAGGAGAGCGTTCCCCACGCTGCCTGCCCGATGATCCTCCACTTCTACATCGCTGTATGTGGCGCATTTATTGTTGGAATGGCTGCTGCGCTCGCCGGACAGGACGGCGTAGCTGCAAGGTGGGCAGCCCTCGCGAGTTTCGGTGCCTACCTTTGCTTCGCCTACTTACGACATCGGTCCCGCCCACGATCTCGGATGACAATGGAGGACTGGGTAGGGCGAGCGGTTTACTGGACGCTCTTCGGGACAGCGCTGATTGCCTACGCAAAGGGCTATAAGCTGGCCGTCCTCGGAATTTGGCTCGTCGTTGTCTGCCTCTTGTGCAGCTTCTTGATCCCGTGGGCCAGGATCAAGCGAAGGTGGGAGCTAAGGCAGCTTCGATATCGTGGGGCAACCGGCGGCAATCGCGACCGCAAACGGTAGATTCCAACGGTACCTTAGGAGCAGACCCCATTGATACAGGCCGTGTTGGAAGGCATGGGCAGGTTTAGGTCCACCTCTTGACGCCTTGGCGGATCGCCTCAAGATGGCGTGACCTTTCGATCGCTCTGGCTCTTTAATCGTCGTGAAACCCTGGACCATCTGGATCGCCGCATTTGGGCTTGCCCTCAGCCTCACCGCGCTTGGTCTTGCCCTCAGCCTCGCCGGAGGGGCGCGTGAGGACCCCGTAGCGGACGGGAAGGCAGCCTACTTGCGCGGCGATTATGCTATTGCCCTGCAACTCATGCGGCCCTCGGCGGAACAAGGCGATGCGGAAGCGGAGTTTAGTCTCGGCGTTATGTACGAACGCGGCCTGGGTGTGGCGCGCGACGAAGCCCAGGCGGTCGAATGGTATCGCAAGTCGGCCGAACAGGGATACGTCGCAGCACAGTACAATCTTGGCCTGATGTATTTCCAAGGCCGTGGCGTACCATATGATGGCGGTCAGGCGGTTGCATGGTTTCGCAAACTCGCCGACCAAGGATTCGCTGCTGCGCAGCTCCTTATCGGCGTAGCGTATGATGAGGGCCGTGGCGTGCCGCGGGACGATGCCCAAGCCATCGTCTGGTACCGCAAGGCCGCGGATCAGGGATATGCCGAGGCGCAGTATAACCTCGGGATGAACTACGCCAACGGCCAGGGCGTGCCACAAGACGATGCTCAGGCGCTCGCGTGGTTTCTCAAGGCCGCCGATCAGGGACTCGCCTCCGCCCAGAACAATCTCGGCGTAATATACAGCGTGGGCCGTGGTGTGAAGCGGGACCAAGCTCAGGCTCTCGCATGGTATCGCAAGGCTGCCGAGCAGGGCCATGCCAAGGCGCAAAACGAACTTGGCTTAAGGTATGTTCAAGGGCTCGGAGTCGCAAAGGACGAGACCGCAGCGCTTGAATGGTTTCGCAAGGCTGCCGATCAAGGATTTGCGGCCGCACAGGATAATCTTGGTCGGATGTACTCAGAGGGGATCGGCGTGCCGCAGGATGGCATCCAGGCTCTCGCCTGGTACCACAGGGCCATCGACCAGGGATATGTTGCCGCGCTGCATAGTCTCGGCGTGATGTATCAACAGGGCCGGGGCGTGGCGCGGGATGATGCCCAGGCAGCAGCTTGGTACCAGAAGGCTGCCGACCAAGGCTACGATCCGGCGCAGTACAATCTCGGCTTGATGTATGCCAACGGCCGTGGTGTACCGCGTGATGATGCGCGGGCGGTTGTCTGGTATCGCAAGGCCGCGGACCAGGGCTACGCTCCGGCGCAGAACAATCTCGGGCGGATGTACGCCAACGGCCGCGGTGTACCGCGGGACGAAGCCATTGCCCTTGATTGGTATCGTAGGGCTGCCGAGCAGGGAGATCTTGGCGCGCAGACCAACATTGGTGCCATATATTCCTCGGGCGATGATACGCCGCGAGATTATGCTAAGGCTCTGGAACTGTATCGCAAGGCAGCCGACAAGGGATTTGCCGGCGCGCAGTTTAATCTCGGCCAAATGTACCTTCATGGCCGTGGCGTGCCTCAGGATGATGTGCAGGCTGCTGAATGGTACCGCAAGGCGGCCGACCAAGGACTCGACGCCGCGCAATACAGTCTCGGCGTTCTGTACGTTCAGGGCCGCGGCGTGCCCCGCGACGATACGCAAGCCCGGGCTTTGTATCGCAAGGCCGCGGACCAGGGGCACCCCGAGGCTCAATATAATCTTGGGCTGATGTCTGCCAATGGAGAAGGTGGGCCGCAGGACTTGGAGCAAGCCTATTTCTGGTTCCAACAGGCCCTGCAGCGGATTACGGACGGCAAGGTGCGTGAGATGGGGGAAATAAACCTTGCGCGGGTTGCGGCAGCCATGACCCCGGAGCAGCTCGCCGAAGCACAGCGAAAGGCAGCTGCATGGACGCCGAAGCTTATGCACTGATCCGAGAGCGCAATCTGACAGAGGCAGGGTGGAGATCCCGCATTGCCGCGGAATGTGGGTGAAGTGTCCGGAGCGTTTCAGCCCTGTGCCGGCACACCCGGCCCGCGCTTTTGAGATGAGCAGAGGTTTGCTAAGGAGCGCCTTTCCGGCGGAAGACGAAGCTCGCGGTTGCGATCCCGCCCGCAACGGCCGCGAGAGGCGCAAAAACAAAGGAGAGAATCATAAAGAAGAGCCCTGCGCCCAGATCGGTACCAGGGTTCTCAGGCTCTGACCCATCGATAAAGAAGTAGGTGACCGCCCAGGCGACAAAAATGCTGAGGAGCAGAGGTGCTCCTATGCCCGCCAAGACGGCCGCGACCTTCAACAAGACGACACCAATCCGGCTCAGAATTTGCCTGTAGGGATGGGGCGGTTCGGTATCAGGGGGCGTATGCATTCGCAGACAATAGGCGGAAACGACTGAGGAAGCCTAGGCGGCTCTGCACATGCGCGAGACCATGGTCTCGGCGAGCTGCACGTAACAGGCACTATGGAACCTCTGGCTAGTGGATCTATCTGAGCTCATTGCTCGCCTTGCCGGGCCGCGATCAGCTTCTCCATCCAGCTCCGGACGATCTCGGCGCCGTGCTGACAACGGACAGCGATCACCCCGCGCTGGCCTGCTTCCTTATCCCCATTGAAAAATGCATCGCGAGCCTCTGAGGACATGGCCAGGACGGCACGGGCTTCGCATTCAGCGCGCCATTCCTCTGACCATGTATTCACAGGCTGGCCGGTGATCTCAGAGATGGTGGTGTCGCTCCAATGGGCAGGAGGAGGCACCGGTCTGGTCCTTGACTCGATTATGTCCGGCCTCAAGATGGCGTAACCCTTCGATCGCTCTGGCTCTGCAACCTCATCATGACACCCTGGACACTCCGGATCGCCGCGTTCGGTCTCGCCTTCAGCCTTGCCGGAGGGGCGGTGGCGGATCCGCTGGCCGACGGCCAAGCGGCCGTTTTACGCGGTGACTACACCACCGCCCTACAGCTCCTGCAGCCTGTGGCCGAGCAGGGCGATATCAAGGCGCAAAACGAACTTGGCTTAATGTATGTTCAAGGCCTTGGGGTCGTAAAGAACGAGACCACAGCGCTTGAATGGTTTCGCAAGGCCGCCGACCGGGGCTATGCCGCGGCTCAGTACAATCTTGGCCTCATGTATCTGCAAGGAAGAAGCATGCCAAAGGATGCGCCACAGGCCTATTTTTGGTTCCGGTTTGCCATCTTGCATGCCACTGATAGTCAGATTCGCGAGATAGCGGAACCATATCTCGCTCAGGCCGCAGTCGCCATGACCCCAGCGCAGATCGCCGAGGCGCAGAGAAAGGCCGCGGCGTGGACGCCAGCGCTAGCGCGAATAGAGGAGAGCAGCATTAGCCGTGAAATCGGATTGTGCATATCTCGCAACTCATGAACTGCCCAATCTAGTTCAGGAACCGGCCAGGAACTCGGTCGCCTGCCAGCGCCAGACCCCATCCTGCTTGACATAGATGACTGCTGTAAGCAGCACTTCCGCTGGATAGCTTCCAACCGCTCCATCCTGCCTCCTGTAGCGGCCAATTTCACTGCCAGACACCACGATGATCGCCCGCTTGTAGTCCTGATCAAAGACAGGAAACGAGAATTCGAGCCGCTTGATCCTGAGGCTCCGCTCCAGATGACCATTCTCAGTCTTCAGGCTGTTGCGTTTGAACTCTTCGAGCAGCGCGTTGGTCCGCTTGCTGGCCTCATCGTCGTCGCAGAACTCCTCTTTCATCGTGCCCGCTGGATCGATCACCTCGGCGGGCTCCCTCCCGTGATACATCGGCACGAGGTCGGCGTGGACCGTCAAGCCGAGATACTGGTGCGCCACGTCGTAGGGAACCGGGTCGCTGATCCACGTGCTGCCCAAAGAGCAATGCCCCCGTACGATGGTCTGATCCTTGATGATGCCCTGGAACAGCGCGGTCGCTTCACGCTTCAACAATTCGGCTGTCTCCTCGGCGGCAGGTTCTGGTTTCTCCTCGGCGATAGAAGGGGTAGGCATGGTCGCGATCAAAAGTGCAGCACAGAGAACCAATGCAATGTGGACAGGTTTGAGCATGCGTGGTCTCTCAAGATATGGACAGAGAATTATGCTGACTTCGCTGGGATTGGCAAACGGCTAGCTCATTTAGAGTATCGCCCCATGGAACCTGCCGTAGCAACGATGCCTGCGGCTACTACAAGAGCCATAACTGTTTTGGGTGGACGGGGCGCATGCGCTCGACCAAACTCAAAGCGCGTCCAATCCGGCCTTAATGCGCCGTATTCCGCGACACGGAGAGGCTTCGATTATCAAGGTGACGCCTCGAACTCTACCAACAGGTGCTTCCATTCGTCGTAGGAGGAACGGAACTACGGTCCGATCTTTAGAGGAAAGCAACGCCGGACGGCTCGCAGGGCCGCCGCTGCGACAGAGTTGTCCGTTGAGATTCCGATCACTTGTGGCGGTTCCGAAAGGGAGCCATCGCGTTTGAGGCGAAGATCTAAACGAACCCTCGTTAGTCCTGACTGGACGGGCGCAGCATAGCAGCGCTCAATCTGCTCGCGGAGACTTTCAAAGAACGCCCTACGATGCTCCGTAGGCGTAGCCTGCGCCGAACTTAAAGTGAGAAGGAAGGGGAGTATCCATGTTCCAGCAAATCGTATCAAAGGCATCAGTTCCCCGACAAATGGCTAGCACTGACGCCAGCACCGCCAGCGCCTTGCAAATTGTATAAAGGCAGGGAAGAGGTCGAGTCAGCAAGAGTTACCTCCGGGACCCGCTAATTTGGGGATTGGTCAGGAGTGGTGTTCGGAGACAAGGCGGGTCAAGGCTAATTGCTCAGCGCCACATGCCACGCATCCTGGCGCCGATATCGACGCGGACACTGCGGGTTGCTGCCGATGGCGTTGCACTATCGGGTGATGCGATAGGCCATGACACTCGCTCGAACAGTTTCAGGAGCGGACTGGGAATAAATCGGGTACGGGCGGCGTAGACATGACGATCGCCCGTGGCGGATTGCTGATGAGTAAAAAACCGCTGCGGCACGACAAGATGCAAGTTGTCTTTGGCGCGGGTCATTGCCACATAGAGCAACCGGCGTTCTTCTTCAATCTCTGGAGTGCTCCCGGTCCCCAAATCCGAGGGAATGCAGCCGTCAACCACATTCAGGACGAAGACGGATTTCCACTCCTGCCCTTTAGCGGAATGGATGGTCGACAGGATCAGATAATCCTCGTCGCGAAGGGGTACACCGGCTTGATCGCTGGTTGCATCGGGAGGATCGAGGGTGAGCTCCGTCAAAAACCGTTCGCGAGACGGATAACCAGCCGCGATCTGTTCCAGCTGAACCAGGTTCGCAGTACGGATTGATGCGTCTTCATGGATACGGGCGAGATGCGGCTCATACCAGGTGCGGGCTTGCTCCATCTCAGCCGGCCAGCCCGATCCCCCTGCGCGCAGGGCCACGATGGCGTCAACAAAGCCCTGCCAGTCGTCTCCGGCTCGCGGTGGGGCAGAGGCCTCCAGCAGCGCTCCGATCGGATCGGCGGCGTCAGCCATACGATCCAGCACCCGCTGCGCAGAGGTTGGTCCGACGCCCGGCAGGAGCTGCATGAGCCGGAAGCCGGCAACTCGGTCCCGCGGGTTCTGAACAAACCGCAGCAGCGCAAGCAGGTCTTTGACATGGGCGGCATCGAGGAATTTCAGCCCACCGAACTTGACGAACGGAATGTTGCGGCGGGTGAGTTCAACCTCAAGCGGGCCGCTGTGATGTGAGGTTCGAAACAACACGGCCTGCTGCTTGAGCTTTTGACCGGTCTCGCGGTTTGCGAGGATCTGCCCGACGATATAGCGGGCCTGATCCGCTTCGTCGCGGACGGCCACCAGGTACGGGCGCTCAGTCGCGGCACGGTCAGTCCAGAGATTCTTGGTAAAGCGCTCGGATGCGAGTTCGATCACCGCATTGGAGGCTGCCAGGATGGGCTGACTCGACCGGTAGTTTTGATCGAGGGTGACAATAGCCCCCGGCGGGCTAAAGAGCTTTGGGAAATCCAGAATATTGCGGACGGTAGCGGCCCGGAAAGAATAGATCGACTGAGCATCATCACCCACTACTGTCAAACCGCGCCCGTCTGGTTTCATGGCGGTGAGAATCGAGGCCTGGAGCCGGTTGGTGTCTTGGTATTCGTCGACCAACACATGGTCGAACCGTCCGCCGATGTCGGCCGCGAGCGAGGGCTCGGCCATCGTTTGGGCCCAATAGAGCAGGAGGTCATCATAGTCGAGCACGTTCTGGCGCTGTTTGGCCTCGACATAAGCGGTAAACAGCTGCCGCAACTCCGAGGCCCATCCGGCGCACCAGGGATAGGCGGTGCGAAGGGCCTCTTCGAGCGCGATATCAGCATTCACGCAGCGGGAGTAGATCGCAAGGCATGTGCCCTTGGCAGGAAAGCGGCTTTCGGTGGCCGAGAAGCCGAGGTCGTGGCGTACGAGGTTCATCAGATCGGCCGAGTCCTCACGGTCGTGGATCGAGAAAGCGGGATCAAGGCCGATCTCGGGCGCGTAGTCCCGCAGCAGGCGGGCCCCAATTCCATGGAAAGTGCCCGCCCAGGTCAGGGCATCGGTCATCACAGCAGCACTTGGGCCGAGGACCTGCCCGGCGATTCGTTCGATCCGGCGGGCCATTTCGCCAGCGGCACGGCGAGAAAAGGTCATAAGCAGCATACGACGCGGATCGGCACCGTTGACTATGAGATGGGCGACCCGGTGCGCAAGTGTGTTTGTCTTGCCAGAACCTGCCCCGGCGATCACCAACAGCGGGCCGGCCGGGGATGCTACGCCCAGCGTCACGCCATGCTCGACGGCACGACGTTGTTGCAGGTTCAGTCTCTCGAGGTAGGGGGACGGCGCGGGCTCGGACACGGTCGAATCAATCCTTATCGAACCGCAATAGAGCCGGTTTCCCGTTTTGTTCGCAATGTTCCAGTTTAGGCAGCGGAACCGCCGAATACAGTCAATCAGTGTCGTTGGTGCGGGCGATGACCTGGCCGACCACGTGCTGCTTCTCGCTCCCCCAGAAAGAAGTTTGGGTTGCCTCACAGCTGGAAGTTCGGCCGACTTGCAAACATTGACGTAACCATCAAAAGCTGTTTTGATGGAGTTGACGCAGTTTTTCTCTCGTTCGATAAGCACGATGCCCAGGATCTATTCCGACAATCCATCGCGAGCGGGCTCTCTTCATTTGATTGGGGATGTTGTTGCCCTTGACTTTGCCAATACATCCAGCGGTCGGGGAAGTTCGCAGCACCTGGATCATCTTCGCGAACCACTTCATGTCGTAGCCTGGGCTCATCATGTTGGGGTACTTGGCGATGCGGCATCGGTCCAAGCGCAGGCCCTAATCGAAAAGAACGATCCGGCCTTCCGGGATCTTTTGCCAAGAGCTCTCATGCTCCGTGAAGCCATTCATGGGATTGGAGAGTCTGTCGCGACGGGCAACACGCCTCGTCAGGCTGATTTGCGGACGGTGGCGATCGCCTGTGCGTCGGCAATCGCCGCAGCCGATCTCACACCAACAGATGATGGTTTTCGTTGGACTTGGCCGACCGATCCGCCTCTCCCTGAAACAATCTTAGGTCCAGTCGCTCTTTCGGCGGCTGGTCTGCTACGGGAAGGTGACCTGTCACGTCTGAAGAAGTGCGGAGGTGAGCACTGCGGCTGGCTGTTTTTTGATCTCACCAAGAACAACAGTCGGCGTTGGTGCGATATGGCTGTCTGCGGTAACCGGCAAAAGAGCAAGCGTAATCGCCAGCGAAGGACCTTTGCGGCGAGTGAAGAGCCATAACTAAACACCACCAATTATGTCGCGTTCATTGGAGACTTCGAATGCGTGCCGCTCCCATAATCTTGATCGTGCTGGTGCAATTTCCTTTCATAGGTTCACCTTCGAGCGCTGCTGAGATCGTGCCCAACCTCTATGTTGGGAAGACGATTACGACAGGCGTGACCAACGAGCACCGCCCAGCCGCTCTAGCACGGTGTTTCGTTGATGTATTGGTTAAGGTGTCCGGTGATCCCCGTCTGTCCACTGACAGGAAAGCTGCACAGTTCGCAGCGGACGCGGCAAGCTACGTCAAAGATCTTCATTACAGAGATCGGCTGGAAGGCAAGCCCATCCATGACGAACAAGGGACACGTGATCGCCCACATGATTTGACTGTTGAATTCGAGCCTCAATTGATTGACGGCGTAGTAAGGTCACTTGGGCGCCAACCCTGGGCGGCTGAGCGCCCCGTTTTGACACTCGTTGTTTACGTGCACTTCGGAGGCCAATCCTACATCCTTACGCGTGATGAACCTCGAGGAGTGAACCAACGGGAAGCTCTTGATGCTGCTTCGCAGCAGATTGGGTTACCAGTAAGACTGCCACATGAGAAGGCTCTGTTGGCCGCAAACATCAGGACAGATGAGGTGCGTCAGTTCGGTGTTAGCGAAGCGCGAGACGTTGCAAACAGTATCGGCGCTGATTTGACACTGCAAGGCACCATGGTCTTCAGCGATGAGGCGCAAGGCTGGATCGTCGACTGGCACCTCTATAAACACCCGAGCTTGGTTCACTGGAAGGTCAAAGGTGTAAACTATGACGAGGCATTTCGGGCAGGACTGCGCGGAGCAGTTCAGGTCCTGTCCGGAAATGGTCACCCTTAGTAGGCTGAGAGCGAGCCTGACGACCGAAGGAACCGACAAAGCCGATTGTCTCGTTGAGGGAAGGAATGGTTTTGTCGCAAGTCTGTCGAGGGGCATACAGGTTTGGGGCCGTCACTGGCTGGCTACCATAGCATCGGCGGTTTGAGACGGTAGTGACGGTCTGGAGCAGAGTCAAAAGTACTTCTACTTAAGTTTACGACAGAGCTTTTGAGAACACGAAAACGCTGCCCCAGCAGACCGCGCGATCAGAAGAAGCAGAGGAAGCAGGAAGGTTAAATGACTGCCATCACACCAGATCGAATGATCAAAGAGGAAGGACCTCGGGATAGCCCCTGTGGTCCAAACCAGACATTCTGGATCAGCGAGGTAGGCGGGCTCACCCAATTTGGCGCATTTGTAGAAGTGTTGCCGCCAGGTTCTCGTTCCTCGATCAAGCACTGGCATAGTTCCGAAGACGAAATGGTCTTCGTTCTCGAGGGTTTGGTCACCCTCATTGAGGGCGATCGGGAACTCGTTCTGCGACCTGGCGATGCAGCAACATTCAAGGCTGGCGACGCTGTCGGCCATTGCCTCGAGAACCGTGGCGAGACGGCGACCAAGTGCCTTGTCGTCGGCACACGCGCTTCAATCGATCGGATCACATATCCGGATCACGACCGAGTTTGCCATCGTGACCGATCGCTTCCCGATGACATTTGGACCGACAGCCGAGGCAATCCTGCAGCGTCGCCATACCAAGTGTAGCGAGCAGTTTGGGCTGACATCAAGACCTCTAAGTGAGTGCTATCGATTGAACATATCCTATCTCGGCGATAACACGCCGCGCTGTGGGAAACAGTGGAGACCTGTTCGCTAAACTGCAAACGATTCAGTCTAAGAGGCACGGCCCATCGGATGCTTGGGGCCGCTTGCCCCATCGTGTTGGAGCCAGCCGATGAAGGAGATGGCAGAGCTGTTGGCCCTTGCGGAGCACATTGCCCAGACGGCGTCTCAGGTTGTCTTGCAGCATTTCCGCGCCTGCTTGGTCGAGTACAAACCCGACGGTTCAGAGGTCACCATTGCGGATCGCCTCGCTGAGGAGGCCATCCGTGAGATCCTCTGTCGGGAATGTCCCACTCACGCGATCCTCGGTGAGGAGTTTGGTGGCGAGTTTGACGCGGAAGGTTACACGTGGGTTGTCGATCCCATTGATGGCACAACGTATTTCGCCATGGGCGTTCCCCTATTTGGTACCCTGATCGGCCTGCTTCACAACGGTGAGCCCATCGCCGGGGTCATACGGTTTCCTGTCCTCGGCGAGACGGTCTATGCGGGCCAAGGTCTCGGCTGTTGGCGGCGTCTAGACCGGGAAGTCGCCGCTCAGGTGCACGTTGCCGCGGACAAGCCCCTCCGCGAGGCTTTCTGTTCGGCCTCAGGAGTGCACGGCTGCGATTTATCCGTAGACACTGCGGGTATTGTTCGTCTCGGGAGTATCATTCGGCAAGCGGGCAAGTTTCGCATGCTCGGGGATTGTCAGCAGCATGCTTTGCTCTGCCGCGGTTGCGTCGACCTTGCGATCGATACAATGATGCAACCATGGGATACCGCTGCGCTCGTACCCTGCATTCGGGAGGCTGGCGGCATCGCAACATCCATCTCTGGCGAGGCTAGAGGCGTGGTGTCGAGTGGGAGCTTGCTCGCAGCCTGTGGCCCAATCATTCATACCGAGGCCGTCCGCCTATTGAACGTATCAAGTTCTGGCGCCGCACGTCACACGCAGAGATTCTGAAACCCCCGCCACATCCGAACTTAGCGGGCTCGCAGTTAACCTGCTTTCTCTGCTTGTCCAGTCGAGCCGTTATAGGCCATTCCCATGTAGCGATTCCCGAATCGGAGCTCTTCGAGCATTTGCTCGAGGCGCCTGTTGCGAGTCTGTGCTCGCTTGGCATCACCAATCCACCAGAGATAGTCGTTCCGCTGATAAGGCGGGCGTGCCGCATAGGCTCGCTCAAGCCCTTCGGACTTGAGCCGAGCTCGGACATCGTCCGGCATGGGGACGAGTTTCCGCTTCAGAGCCACTCTTGATCTCCATATAAGGACGCTTGGGTGTAACATATGGCAAGCGACAGCAGACCTTCCTGAGATTATAGGGCCATCGACCGCATAGATAGGCCGTACTAATGCCTGTTGGTATCGTGCGCCTAGCCGGGCGTCTGCTCTGCGCGGAGCAGTTCCCGCTCATCGGCGCCTACGTCGTCTCGCAGCACCGCTCGAACATCTTAGGGGCGGTCCAGACCATGGGATGGCCGGGTTTCTGGATCGCGCTGTTGTCGACGCTCGCGATGGTCTGCTTCATTAGCGCTCTCAAGTTGGCGCCCGTGGCCGAGGTGATGACAGTCCATGCTGCGATCCCGTTTGTGACAGACGTACTGGCGGCCACATTCGTCGGAGTCCGGGAAAGCTGGGTTACCTGGGGTGCGAGCATCGTTGCCTTGGGCAGGGTTGCGATCATGGTTAATCCCAATGCACCAGGCATTCACATCAAAGGGTATAGTTTTGCGGGCGTGATCGCGCTCTCCTACGCCGCAATGATGGTCATCATTCGGCAGCAGCGACACGTCTCGATGCTACCCGCTGCTGCGCTTTTTGCGGGTTTATGCGCACTCCTTGTCCTGCCCGCGGTCAGACCTCTCGGTGCCAGCCTCCGCCCTGTTGCCCCTTGCCCTATTCGGCACACTCCAGTTCGGCTTGGGCTTGCTACTCATGACGATCGGAGCACGGATGATCTCAGCCACTAACTCGGCACTCATCGGTAGCCTGGAGAATACGCTGGCTGCGGTCTGGGTCTGGCTCGCCTTCAGCGAAGTGCCGACATTTGCTGCTTGGATCGGGGCAGCCTCGTGATGGCTGCCGTTGTCGGGGACGTCTGTGCTAAGGCCATGCGGAGGGCGCGCTCCGCAATCTTGTGATGCTATGGCGCTCACGAATTGATGTCCAATTCACCCCCGATCCCCGCAGTGCTGTCCAGCATGATGCTCATTTAGTCGAACCGGCTCTGGGACTTGTTATCCTTCTGAGAATCTCTCGCAGGTCAGTTCGGATCGCTTTGTTATGGTGTTGCTGTGATTGGGGTCGAAGAACGGGCTGGGCTGACTGCGCTCCGCCGAGCGGCTTCCAGATCAGCCTCCGTTGCTCGTAGACGCCGTTCGGGTGAGATCACGCGTGTTGCGAGCTCGACTGGACCGCCGACCGTCTATTTCCCGACGCTAGGCGGTCGAGTGAGGTCAATGACGCTGTTGGAAGGGTGCCCAGGCATGCTGCGTAAGTCCGGTTTCGCCAGGGGATCGCAGACGGCAGATTCCTAATTGCTAAGCTACCGCCGAAATTCGAGATGATGGATTATAGAACGGCGCTTTGGGGTGCGCTACTGGGGGCTTCGTCGGCTAACGCGCTGAAGTGGGTCCATCCAGGCGGCAATGCCTATGTTGGAGATCTCGCATGCCAACGGCCTCTGAGAACCGGATGGGCTGGGAGGGCGTCCTCGGCAAAGAACCCGACGTAGATCCACCTGCGTCGACGGGGAGGGGCCGCTATGCGGGTCTCCCGGGACCGAACCATCTCTAACGTTCTTCCGGATCCTGCGTTACGGCCGTTTCGATTGTCAAAGTGACATCTGGTGGCGCCGGCGGAGCAAAACGATGTTTAGGATGCGGGCATCTCATGGTATCCCTGATCAATCAATCGGAGGATTGTCATGTCCGTCAGATCGCTGTTGTCCCTGTCCATTCTGTCTCTCTTGGCGGCCGCCGGAGCGGCGCGCGCGCAGGATATCACAATCGCAGTTGCCGGCCCGATGACAGGTGCAGTCGCCTCGATCGGTGAGCAGATCAGACGTGGAGCCGAGTTGGCGGCGGAGGCCATCAACAAGAACGGTGGCGTCAACGGCAAGAAAATCCAGATCTCGATCCAAGACGATGCCTGCGATCCCAAACAGGCCGTCGCCATTGCCAACCGCATCCTATCGGCAGGTATTAAGTTCGTCGATGGTCATGCCTGCTCCGGCTCGTCCATCCCAGCCGCTGAAGTCTATGGTGAGAACAATATCCTGATGATGAGCCCGGCCTCGAGTGCCCCAAAGCTCACGGATAGTGCCGCAACGAGCGGCTTTACAACAATCCTGCGGCTCTATGGCCGCGACGATGCACAAGGCCGGTTCATCGGGCCGTGGATCAAGGAAAACTACGGCACGAAAAAGATCGCGATCCTGCACGACAAGAGTGCCTACGGCAAAGGCCTCGCCGACGTGGTCAAGGAATCCCTCAACGCGGCCGGCATCAAGGAAGTGCTCTATGAGGGCATCAATGCCGGTGAGAAGGATTACAGCGCTGTGGTGAATCGCCTCAAGAGCGCCGGTGTCGAGTTTCTCTATTTCGGGGGCTATCACACGGAGGCTGGGCTCATCAAACGGCAAGCAGGCGATCAGAACTATCAATTCCAGTTGATGATGGGCGACAGCCTCGCCACGCCTGAATTCTGGTCCGTGGCCGGGCCTGCGGGGGAGGGCACACTATTTACCTTCCCAACCGATGCCCGCGAGACCGAGGCGGCCAAGGGTGCCATGGAGCAGTTCAAGCAGATCCACTTTGTGCCTGAGGGCTTCACCCTGTTCTCTTACGCGGTGATCCAGGCGATCGCTGGTGGTATTGGGAAGGCGAACAGCACGGACCCTGTCGCCGTCGCGAAGACCCTACGCAGTACGAGCGTCGACACAGTTCTCGGGCCTGTCAGCTTCGATGAGAAGGGCGATGTCAAGAATCCCCGCTACGACATCAATGTCTGGAGGGACGGTAAGTACAGCAAGCTGACGCAGTAGCACTGGTGAAGGCTTGAGATAGGCAAAAGTCGAGTTCTTGATTGCCGAATTCGACCGCCTGCACCTATGTTGGAATCAACGTTGCTACCGGTAAGCTCTACGCCCTAAACGGGCTGGAAGAGACCTGGGAGGGTATCAACCTCTGCTTGCTAAATAGTTCAGGCGGCGTGCCGAGTAGTCAATACGAACCGCCTCAGGATCTTTCCGTCCGCAGTCAGAAATCGCGACAAAGCCTGCCGGAGTGATGGCGAAGCGGACGTGGATAGTCCGGCCGATCGCCGGCAGGACACGCCAAACCCCTGGCGGCTTAGAACCGCTTTGTCGAGAGCACCTCGAACGTCCTACCGATTGTGTCCACAGCTCGGTCATAGGTAAGAAGTGCGAGCTTGGCAATTAGCGCATCGATGATGGCAAGCTGTGCAATGCGGCTTGTCATGGCTTCGGTCCGGAACTGAGTTTCTCGCGCCATAGTGTGCAGCACGATATCAGCATGGGCGAGGAGAGGCGACTTGCCGAAATTCGTGATGCAAATTGCAGTGGCCCCAGCCTCCTTTGCCAGCCGTGTGGCTGTCACCGTCTCATGGGTGCTGCCTGAGTGGGAGATGGTGATTACCGCAACATCCGGACCTGCGAGCGAAGCGCTGATCGCCTGCACGTGAGAGTCGACAATCACCTTGGATTCGATGCCGATGCGCAGAAGCCGGTAGTTGGCGTCCTCGGCGATGGGAGCGGCACTGCCGATCCCATAGAGCTCGACCCGGCGCGCCTGTAGGATCGCCTGAACAGCACGGTTCACTGCATGGGTATCGAGTACCTTCAGCGTGTCCTGCAGAGCTTGCATGCCACTGCGGAAGATTTTCTCGATCACCGCGCTGGTATCGTCGTCGCGTGTTAAGTCTTCATGAATGAATTGCACGGGGCGCACGAGATCGCGCGCAAGTGCGAGCTTCAGCTGTTGGAATCCGCGTGCGCCCAGTTGCTGGCATAGCCCAACGACGCTTCCCTCACTGGCTCTGGCGCCCTCGGCCACCTCGGTGACTGACATGTTCACGACATTGTCGGCATTCGCGATGATAAAGTCCGCGATCCGGGCCGCAGCCGGCGCCAGCGCCGGACGAAGCAGGCGTAGTCGATCGAGCACGCCCTCAAGCGGGCCGACTCCGTTGCTACCGGCTTTGTCGATCCCGTTCACCTGATCTACGGCCTCCTTGGTTCGCCCTTGCATGAATTCACCTCAAATGTGTCCGATCGAATTCCTTGCTATGGTGGTGATGCCATATATGCGGCCGGCTCCATGCTCTCGGCTCGCTTATCGGCACTCACGACATGCAAAAGGCGTCCATCGTGGACCTCGATGTAGCCGATGCCGAGGCGGCGCGCGCCCTCGCCATCGGTGGCCGGATTGTCGCCAATCATCACCGTAGCTTCTGGGGGAGTGCCAAGAAGTGCGAGCGCTGCGGTGAAGAGTGTCGGCTCAGGCTTTCCCACAACGCGATAAGGCACCCGACCCGCGCAGGCTAAGAGCGCAGCAAGGAGCGCGCCTGTCTCGGGAACAACTGCCGCTTGAGGGGCGGGATGCATGAGATCCGGATTCGCGACGACCAGTGTTGCCCCACCGCGTATGACATTTGCTGCTGTCGCGAGCTTGTCATAGGAAAAATGCCTGTCACGCCCAAGAACGACGACTTCCGCTTTATCCTTGACGATCCGGAGACCGGCTTGCCGAGCATAGGCTTGAAGCGAAGCACTAGCCAGCAGCATTACGCGCGCACCAGGCCTCTCGACCGCAACTTCATCGATGGCGGTTGTGCCGGCCAGCACAATGCGCTCTGCCGGTACTGGGAGCTGAAGGCTCTGCAGCTTGTGAGCGAGTTCGCTAGGCGTGTGCTCGGCGTCGTTCGATACCAGAACGAAGCGGTCGTGCAGATCAGATAGAAACTGGCGCGCCTCGGGCAGCGCCTTTCCGCCGCTGACGAGTGTGCCGTCGACATCAACCAGAAAGCCGCATGCTTCAAAACGAGATTGCATCGCCAATTCCCTGTCTGCCGGCGTGGCTATCAAAGCGCTGCATGCACTGAGATAATCTCAGTGTCAAATATCGAATTCAATGAGGCTAGTTCATAAGACTGTCACGGAAGTGCGCCATAGCAGGGCTACGTGACGGGAGAACTGCACTACGAGTTTGCAGCTGACTTCCCAGTCCTGCGACAGCGGAGAGGGGATAATCCTCATGGTTGAGTTTCTTGTCGCCCGCGTGCTGCGCGTCGTGGTTACCTTATGGGCAATCATTTCTTTGGTCTTCATCGCCACTCGCCTGACCGGCAATCCGATCGATTTCCTGATGCCGGAAGGCTTGGACGCGCAGTCGCGCCAGGAGATGATTGCCTACTGGGGGCTCGATCGACCGACTCTCGAGCAGTACCTTCTATTCTGGCGGTCTCTCATGACCGGCGATTTCGGCTTGGGTCTGATGGAGCGCCGACCCGTCGCTGCGATCTTCGGCGAACGGCTCGGACAGAGCGCTTCGCTTCTTCTCGCGACCCTTGCCCTCACCGTTGCCGTTGGCGTGCCGGCGGGGATCGCCGCCGCGATCTGGCGCCGCTCCATTCGTGGCACGGCCGTCCTTGTGGTGGCCTTTCTCGGCTATGCCATCCCCAATTTCGTGCTCGCGATCTTGCTGGTGCTGATCTTCTCCCTGAGCTTGCACTGGCTACCGAGCGCAGGTTCTGCGAGCCTAACCCATTACGTTATGCCGACCATTGCCCTGTCGGCCTACTTCGTTGCCGGGCTGACCCGCTACACCCGGGACGCCATGCTCGATGTGCTGTCGCAGGACTACATGCGCACCGCCCGGGCCAAAGGCCTGTCCGAGGCCGCCGTTGTCCTGCGCCACGGGCTTCGCAACGCCTTGATCCCGGTCGTCACCGTGCTTGGCCTGCAGATCACGACACTGGTGTCTGGCGCCGTTGTCATTGAGACCGTGTTCGCTTGGCATGGTGTTGGCGATCTCCTGGTCGGAGCCACCCTGCGGCGCGACTACCCGGTCCTGCAGTTCGGCGTGCTGGTCGTCGCTGGAGCGGTTGTCGTGGTGAACATCGCCGTCGACCTCGCCTACGCCGCCATCGACCCGCGTGTGCGTCTTGCCGGAGCCTGATCCATGCCCAACGCTCTTGAAGCTAAACCCTTGATCAAGCCAGTTTCCATGATCACCGGTGCTGCCTGGGGACTCCTCAAACGGCCCACGCTGCCGTCAGGCACAAACGGCATGGTCGTCGTCGCTGCCGGTCTGGCACTGCTTCTCATCACAGTCGCGTTGCTGGCGCCGGTTCTCGCGCCTTTTGATCCGGACCAGCAGAAACTATTGGCACGACTGAAGCCGCCAGTCGGCTTTGAGCGAGCGAACCTGACCTATCTGTTAGGGACCGATCAGCTCGGACGAGACCTGCTGTCCCGGTGTCTCTACGGTCTACGGCTAACGCTGGCGCTCGCCCTTCTGGGCACCCTTGTCGGCCTTGTCATCGGGGTCGGACTGGGCCTCGCCGCCGGTCTTCTGGGCGGCGTTGTCGACGCCGTCATCATGGGACTCGTGGATATCAAGCTGTCGCTGCCATTTACCCTCGTGGCCCTGCTCGTGATCGCGCTCGCCGGCACCGATATCGCCGTGTTGATCGGCGTCCTCGGCATTGCTTACTGGGCCCACTTTACCCGGCTTGTCCGCGCCCAGGTGCTGAGCCTGCGTGAACTCCCCTATGTCGAGGCGGCTCGGGCTTCCGGAGGCTCGGGCTGGCGGATCGCGACGACGCACATGCTGCCCAACATCATCTCGCCAATCCTGGTGATGATGAGCCTGAACTTCTCAAACCTGATCCTGCTGGAGTCTTCTCTTTCATTCCTCGGTCTCGGCGTACAGCCGCCGACGGCTACGCTTGGGTCGATGGTCGGGCAGGGCCGCGACTACATGGCGTCCGCGCCCTGGATCGTCGCCGTGCCGGCACTGCTCATCGTTCTGGTGAGCCTGGCGGCCATGCTGATGGGCGACTTCCTCCGGGACCGGTTTGACGTGCGTTTGCGCGAACGCTGACAACCAGCAATTGCGCTCAAGATGTCTTCACTTCCCTCTAGAAAGGCTAGACAGATGACGGCTCAATCCATGAAGACGCTTCTCGCTGCGGCGCTTACAACCACAGCGCTCGTAAGTAGCGTTGGAGCTCAAGAGCTAAAAGTCGGTGTGCAGAATATGGCGCCCTGGCTTGATCCCGGCCGCGATTTCTCCAACGTCGGCTCCCAGTTCTACTTCAACACCTTCGATCCGATGATCGGCAAGGATCACACCAAGGTCGAAAGCGTGTGGGAGCCGGGCCTCGCGACCTCATGGAAGCAGACTTCTCCCACCGCGATTGAGCTCAAGATCCGCCAGGGCGTGACGTTCCACAATGGCGACCCTATGACGGTCGAAGATGTCGTCTTCTCTCTCGACCGCATCATCAATGCGACTTTCCCACCCTACACCGTGCGTCAGCGCGACACCCTGCCGAACATGGCGAAAGTTGAGGCCGTCGACGCCGAAACCATCCGGGTCACGGCCAAGAAACCAGAGCCTCTGTTCGAGACTTTGCTCAATGTGCAGCAAACGATGATCGTGCCGAAGAAGTACATCATGGGGCTGACAGGAGATCCAGCCGTCGCCGAGCCGTCAGATTTCGAGGCCTTCGCCCTCAAGCCCGTCGGCACTGGCCCCTACAAGATCGTTGAGTTCGTCCCCAACCAGAAACTGGTCTACGAGCGGTTCGACCGATTTTGGGGTGCCAAGGCCCCGTTCCAGCGCGTTGTCGTGCAGCGTATTCCCGAGCTGTCCTCCCGCATCACAGCCCTGAAGAACGGTGAGGCGGACCTGATCACAAACGTTCCGCCGGATCAGCTCGACATCATTGCTGGGGACGGGAAGCTGAAGGTGGAAGGGATGCAGACCCCGCTTTTCCACGTTGTGATCTTCAACACGCAAAACCCCAAGATGGCAGATAAGCGCCTGCGCCAGGCACTGTCCTACGCCATTGACCGCAGGATGCTAAACGAGGCCCTGTGGTCGGGAAAGGCTAAGGTCCCGACCTCCCATACCTTCGAGCAGTTCGGCGCCTTGTACATGCCCGAACTCAATACCTTCGAATACAATCCCGAGAAGGCAAAGCAGCTGCTCAAGGAAGCAGGCTACGACGGCTTCCCAATCCGCTACGACATCCAAGCGGCCTATTACACCAATGGTCTCCTAGCGGCACAGGCCATCCGCGAGATGTGGGCTGAGGTCGGTGTCAAGATGGAGATCAACGTCACCGAGCAATGGACAGGTAGCGACCCCACTATGATGGCGCGGGGTTGGTCGAATCCGATGTATTTCCCCGATCCGGCTGGCTCCTTCGGCATCATGTGGGCCCCAACTGGAAACTCGGCGACCGAGGGCCGCTTCAGGCCGGATGCGACCTACGCTGAGATCTGGGACCGCTTCCGCTTCTCAACCGATCTCGTCGCGCGCAAGAGAGCTTTCGCGGAGTTGATGCAGGCGATCAAAAACGATCCGCCGGTGCTACCGCTCTACCAGCCTTACGAATCGTACGGGCTCAAGCAGACGATCTCGTGGAGGCCGCTGCCGGGACATATTCCTTACGTGCTCGACTTCCGTGCCGGGCGCATCGCCACTGCTTCGAACTGAACCTCCCTCTGCCCCCTCAGCGCTGCCGGACAGCGTCCGGCAGCGTCTCAACCAACAAGTGAGTGAACTCCATGGCCTCTCCGCTGCGCATCGCCGTTGTTGCCGATATCCACCACGGCAAGGACAATTTCACCAAGAAGGCTTCCTCGGCGCTTCCCCTGATGAGCGAGTTCGTCCGCTTCGTTGCCGATGCGAGCCCGGATGCGGTCATCGATCTCGGCGACCGTATCTCGGATGAGGGGCATGCCACTGATCTCGTGCTTGAGCGCGAGGTCGCCGAAGCCTTCGCACCGATTTCGCAACCGCGCTTCCATGTCTGCGGAAACCATGACCGCGAGTATCTGACAGTCGCCGAGAATGAAGCCATTTTCAACCAGCCAATGGGGCATCGCACCATCGACATCGGAGATTGGCGCCTGGTCATGTGGGCCGCAGACACCTTGATCCGCCGCCCCGGCGGCTTTGTCCTCACCGAGGCCGACCTGCTCTGGCTTGCTGGGGTCGTGGCAACGGCGGATCGGCCGTTGGCTATCATGAGCCATGTGCCAATCTCGGGGCATGGCCAGACCGGAAACTATTACTTCGAGCGCAATCCTGACTCCTCCACCTATCCGGGCGCCGAGCGCGCCCGCGCCGTCCTGCGCCAAGCAAAAGTGCCGGTTGTCTGCGTCTCGGGACATGTGCACTGGAACACGCTGACCACCATCGATGGAATTCCTCACATCACGCTGCAGTCGCTGACCGAGAGCTTCACGACCTATCCTGAGCCAGCCGGAAGCTGGGGGCTGCTTGAACTCGGAGAAACGATTAACTGGACCGTTTTCGGCCGCGATCGCTTCGCAGTGCAACTTGATGCCAGGGCCACGGCGCAACGCTGGATCGCCCCGCTCCAACCGTTCCACGAGCACCCCGAGAGGCGCCTGCAGCGGCTGACCGTGGCTGCCGAGTGAGGAACCTGGGATGACACCCCTTCTTGCCATCGACAGGCTGTCGGTCGACTTCCGGTCGCAAGGCCGCCCAGTATCGGCTGTGAAGAACCTGAGTCTCTCGATCCAGCCTGGCGAGGCCGTCGCGATTGTCGGAGAATCCGGCTCGGGCAAGTCCGTCACGGCCTTGTCGGTCATGAGACTCATCGAGCGGGAAGGGGGTATCATCTCGCGTGGAGCGATCCGCCTGCGTGAAAGGAACGAGGTGCACGATCTGTTGCAGCTTCCTGAAGCGCAGATGCGGCGCATTCGCGGCAACGTCGTCTCCATGATATTCCAGGAGCCGATGACCTGCCTTAACCCGGTTATGACCATCGGCCAGCAGCTTGCCGAGGTGCTGATGCTGCACGAGGGGCTCGCTCGAGGCGCCGCCTACGCGGCCGCGCAGCATATGCTCGACCGTGTGCGCCTGTCCGATGCCGCCGGACGCCTCAAGCAGTATCCTCATGAGCTCTCCGGCGGTATGCGCCAGCGCGTCATGATCGCGATGGCGCTCCTCTGCAGGCCTCAACTCCTCATCGCCGATGAGCCCACAACTGCTCTCGATGTGACGGTTCAGGCTCAGATTCTTGGGCTGATCCGGGAACTCCAGCGGGAACTCGGCATGGCCGTCCTGTTCATCTCGCATGATCTCGGCGTGGTTGCCGAGGTGGCTGAGCGGGTGGTTGTGATGCGCCAGGGCGAGAGCATCGAAGAAAACGCGAGTGTCGAACTCTATGCTCGCCCGCAACAGAAATACACCAAGGCGCTAATCGCAGCTGTCCCAAGACTTGGTGCCGAAAGAGCGCCTGAGACAGTTCCAGATCAGAAGCCGGTTTTGACGGTCGAGGGCTTGGTCAAGCGCTTTCCAGTGCGCAAGGGACCGCTCAAGAAGCTGGTCGGCCACGTTCACGCTGTCGAGAATGTGTCTTTTGAGATCCGTGCGGGCGAGACGCTGGCCCTCGTGGGCGAGTCCGGCTGCGGCAAGTCGACGACTGGCCGCGCTCTGATGAAACTTATCGAGCCGACCTCCGGCAGCATCACGATTGCGGGCCAAGATGTCACTCACCTGCCACGCAGCGCGATGCAGACGGTCCGGCGGAACGTGCAGATGATCTTCCAGGACCCGTACGCGTCCCTGAATCCGCGTCTCTCAGCGCTGGACCTAGTCACGGAGCCGCTGATCATCCACGAGCCGCAGATGACGCGGGAGGAGCGCCGCGCCCGCGCCTCGGCCCTATTGCGGCAGGTCGGCCTCGACGACGAACATCTCGACCGGTATCCGCATCAGTTCTCGGGCGGTCAGCGTCAGCGGCTGTGCATCGCGCGAGCCCTGTGCCTCAAGCCCCAGCTGATCGTGGCTGACGAACCGGTCTCGGCCCTCGACGTTTCAGTTCAGGCACAGGTTCTCGACCTGATGCGCGACCTGCAGCGCGAGCTCGGCCTGGCATACCTCTTCATCTCGCATGACATGGGCGTGGTCGAGCGCATGAGCCACCGGGTTGCCGTGATGTATCTCGGTCAGATTGTGGAGATAGGGCCGGCAGGCGCCGTGCTGGGAAGCCCGCGTCACCCCTACACTAGGCGTCTTTTGGCATCGGTGCCGATCCCCGATCCATCCCGACGATCTCGAGCAATCACTCTCGACGACGGCGAGCTGCCGAGCCCGGTGCGCAGGCTGGGGGATGATCCATCAACCCCACCCCTTGTCCCGGTCGGCCCGGCCCATTTTGTTCAGAACAGCAGTAATTTCTCGGCCGATCCTTACACGCAGGGCTCTTTGCCTCAACCTGCCATTCTCACCGTGGAGCAGTGTTGTTGATAGTCTCTGCTGAAGTTAGGTGTACGAAGGCCCAAGAGCTTCCGAGAGCCGACGAACATCCCGGGTCAACACTCGAGGTGGTTGAATCCGCTGTGAGTCAGACGGTGCTGGTGCGCAACGGACATCGGTAGTGCGCTCCATGGTTCGTATGACGCATACTTGTGATGCTTCTGCGGTTCGGGTTCGGGCACTTAGCTCGGTATGGAAGGAGCAAATGAGGTGCCGGCGGGTGTACTGGCGGGAGCGCGCAATTCAGTCGGTGAGGGCGAGCTTGATGTTCTTAGGCATGCGATCCGACGGCGGTTTGGCCATCCTCCGGTTGGTCGGACCTTGTTCATTCCGCGACGGCTGTCCGACAGGATTTCCGATGGTGCTCAAAATCCGTTAGACTTACGGTCGAATGCACGGTGATCCATCGTTTGTCACGGTGTTTGAAAACGTCCAGGGAAATGAGCGCGCTGCTATCGGGTTTCACTAACGTACGATCCGGATCAACGCAGGCGCTTGCTCGCAAATCTTGTTTTCCTCTCGCAACCGGGTGAACCTAACCATCTCAATGTCCTGCTCACCCAATGCAAATGACATACGACAGTCTTCCACCCGCTTAGTTCCAACGCGCTGGCTAATGCGTGGAGTTTAGATGTCCGGCTGTTTCACAACGCCATAATGATCGGTCGGAAGAATGGGATTGCCGGCACACCTCTGACCGAGGACCTATCTACTGCACCAGTCGAGGCGTATCAGAAGATCAGCCATCGATTGCGGAGGGGAGCGCTTTACAATGCAGCTCTTCCCTCGCTTTAGCGCCGTACAACCTCGCGAGGATCCGATTCGGCACATTGCCTGCTTTTACTTCGAGGGTGTCTGGCATCCTCTCGGAGGCATCCGATCCCGCTCCGCTACCGCAAATCGGCTGGTATGTCTTCGAGATCAACCGAGGTGACTGGCAGTGCAAACCAGACGTCATCGCGGCCATAATTCATCTCCGCTTCAACCGGCAACCGCGTTCTGGAGAGTTGGAAAAAGTCTGCAAAAGCTCAAAATCACTTGAACCGCCGGTCTTTTCCGTTGCGTATGCTATCATGTTCGCTATGTAGCTACGCAGACCATAAGGTCCTGACTTCAAAAGGAAGTATTCAATGGCAAAAGCCGCAACTAAGGCTTCGGTGAAGAAGCCCGCCGCCCGCAAGGCAACCACGACGAAAGCCGCTGCGACCAAGACCGCTGCGAAGACAACTGCGAAGAAGCCCACGAAGACCGCTGCGAAGCAGGTCGCTGCGCCGGGCTCGCGTAAGACCGCAGCGAAGACGGCGACAAAGGCAGCTGCAAAGGCCACGGCCACCAAGAGCAGCCCGATCCTGACGCTTCGTCATATTGCCGAGCAAATTTCTACGACCTTCGAGGTGCCTAAACGCCAGGCAAATGAGATGCTCACCCACGTGGTCGAGCAGATCACGAAGAGCCTCAAGAAGGGCGACAAGATCCGCCTGTCCGGCCTCGGCATCCTGCAGGTGCGCAAGCGCGCTGCCCGGATGGGCCGCAATCCGCGGACGGGTGAGCCGGTGAAGATTAAGGCCTCCAAGAAGATCGCCTTCCGCGCCGCGAAGGACCTCAAGGACGCGATCTAAGAAACCCAGGGCAGCCGTGGACTTATGGCTGCTTTTTTCGATCCCAAACGTACCGACTGAGGGTGAGAGAGAATATGATCGGCTCTGTTTTGCTCGATTTCGACGGTACTTTGGTCGATTAGAGCCCCCGGACTTCTGAGCTATAGCAGTAAATCCACTGGTCGGAGGTTGGCTTCAAGGGCAGATCCTTACTGCTGGAACCTACTGTAGACACCGAAATTGACATGCAATTCCTCGTCTCCGATCTGTTCATGGTTTTTGTCAGCCTAAAGGCGCACGCGACAGAGCGCGTGATCTTGCATCCGGACGGCCCATCTGGACCTGCCGTAGAAATGTTTGTCGCCATGCCACCCGCGGGCGGCCCGCATCCGGCCATCCTTTATGTCCATGGTCATCAAGAAGACCGCGTTGGCGGGCGGGATATGGCTGATGCAGGAGCACTCGATCGGATGGCCCGGCGCGGCTATGTTGCCGTATCCTTGTCGCAACCTGGCTATGGGGGTCGGCTGGTCCGGCGGACTATTGCGGCCCCGCAACTCAGCGCGCTATCCGAAGTGTTCTCGCTTATCTGCGAGAATTGCCGAGTGTGGATGACGGCCGCTTGGTGCTCTACGGCGTCAGTCGGGGCGCCATCGCCTCAGCCGTCGTGGCGGCCGATGAACCACGGTTGCGCGGCCTCATCCTGATCGGGGGAGTGTATGATCTCGCTGCGGCTTGGCCTGCTCTGCCGGCCGGCATTAAGCATAACGTCCGGGAGGAAGCGGGGACCTCGGCTGAAGCGTTTGCCGCGCGATCGGCCCTCTTCGTAGCTGGGCGCATTGGTACATTGGTACTCATTTTGCACGGCCGTCGCGACGCGAATTCGCCGCCCGACCAAGCCGAGAAATTTGCGGCGGCCTTACGCGATCACGGTACTAATGTCGCCTTGAACTGGTTTGATTCAGGTCACATCATACCATTCAAAGATCGGGCCAGAGCCATCGAACCCTTCCTGCAGGAAATCCTGGAGAGCAGGAAGTAGGGCCACTAGCTCGCGCTCCTTCCGTCTGTTTCGCCAGACGAGCGAGTGCCCGGACCAATTTTAGAGGGCAAATGCGCCTTTCACTTCCTGGGGAGGCATCCGGACTTGTCGGAGTGGCGATAATGATCCCTGAGAAGCCGACAGGTATTTCGCCCGACTGACTGCGACGGAGAATCCGCACACGCCACTTCAGTCCGTTGTGAATTCTATGTCGAGCCAGTGAAACCGGACCAAGCATGCGCGCGTGGTAACGATAATGAGCATCAACCGCTCTGGGAGTGCGCAGTCGATCAGGATTGCTTCGCGGTCGCGCCGGACGTCAGCATAAAAGCAGCGACCAATAAAGCCGTGGCCACTCCCAACGAGCGCTAACCCTGTTGGGAGGTTTTGGGTGAAGACTTTCCTAACGGTGATAGATCCCGACCTCAGCGAGAACCGCGAGATTGGGAGCATCCGTTGCAAGTCTCGACTCGAATTAATGATCAGGATTTTACGTTTTCAATTTGGAAAGGAACAATCCAACTCGTGCTGGCCGCTCGACGTCCGAAAACAGTCGGCGCCGCCGATCTACTCCTCCAATCCGCAGACGGCGAGCGCCGATCAATCCTGATCAAACCCAAGATTGAGATGACGAAGGGCGACAAGATTTCCCTCGTTTATGCACAGCCGGCAGGGCAGGGGAATGGTGTACTTGGAGGACTGATCAACCACGAAACCCAAGACTTCTGTTCGATGCCCCAGGGCGTCATACCGATCCGACTGACCCCAACGGTGCTTATGAGCGTGATGACCGAAGCACGTCGCCTCACGTTGCCGGCGACTGGTCTTGTTCTCGTGGCATTGGCTGCGGCATGCCTAAACTTATTCGGTAACGGTCTTCCGATGCTGACGTGGATGCTCATCCTTGGGATCGTGCTGGCACTTCTGTGGGCCTTCAACGAGCTTGCCCAGTGGCAGCAAGAACTCATGGAAGGTCGCGTACGACAGCACACCGACACATTTCTTGAAAACCTCGCCCTCATGAACGCACGGACGAACAATCATACAGCTGGCGATCATCATGGCGCGACCTGGATCCTCATGGGTGACCTCTGGACCCCCGCATTTGACGCGGACTGGGGTGGCCCTCAAGAGCGCGAGCGGCCTAATGACCTGGGCCGGCTGTATCAGGGATACTAAAGGCGCGTCAAAAGCACAGTAGACACTTTGCTTCGGCTACCAGTCCCGGGCGAAATGCTCCACCGACTTACATTTCACGATGCGATCAAGATGAAGGCTCTCTCGGCTGTGCTCGCTCACCGGCCAGAAATCGCCGCGCCTATACGACCAGTTAAAATACTCTCTCTCTGACCCTTCGCCGACCACGAGCAGGGCATGGAAATTCCACGTCCAACCACCATCGTTCCGCGCGACCATCGTTATCCCGGTCAGGTCGTGTGCGCCCGTCGCGGGTCGACCATCGACATCAATGCAGTATGGCCGGCCCTGTGCGGTTGCCTCGGCAGCGGCAATGACGCGAGGCGGCAGTTGCTGGGACCAAAGCACAATCCCTCCACCCCAGCCGCCGACGATCGCAGAAGCCAAGCCGGGAAAGAGCCAGCGCGGGCCGCCAGACAGCCGCCCGAGCCGCCGAGCTCTGTGGGTGGCAATCCAGACCATGAGAAGTTCAAAAGCCAGGATAGCCAGCAGTACGAATTTGATGAGCGCCGCGATTGTATCGCCTGGTGAGGAATGGCCAGGCCTCGAGGCGAGAAGTGTCACACTGATAAACGCCGTATAGAGTGCCGCGTGCACCTTCGCGGCCATGATGGACGTCGGCCCTGGAGCAAGCAAAGCCCAGGGAAGGCAAATCGGGGCCGTAGCCGTGAACAGCAAAAGGGCTCCGCCCGCCGCAAGCCCGACAAGATAATCAAACTGGTTCGAAGTTCCGAAATTGAGAAAATAGACGAAGGTCACGCTCGCACAGCATATGGCCAGTCCGCCGAGCACGAGGAGCCATCGCCACTCTCTCGATGTGAGGCGTAGGCTCATAGGTTCCTTGTCGGCCATATTATTCGAAATCAACGGCGTGGCTCTGGCCGGTTCAATTTCCAACTGTCACCGGTCAAAACAGCATCCGTCTCAAAGGCGGTTGTCTCGCCACCCGACATAAAATTGACCTTGAATTTGATGCGCTCGTCCCCATCCCATCCTGCGAATTCCCAGTACTCCATGAATTCGGTTTCTGGAGCGCTGTAACGCAGCTCTTGCTTCGGAAGACCCGCGGTCGTTGACCAGATCGCCACGTCGTAGTCTCGGGACATCTCGGAGTCGTTGGTGGAAACCAGCCATCGCCCGCTCGGCGAATAGTGCGGTAGCGTGTCGAGGAGCATGGACTGGCCGGTATTGGCATCAACCAATTCCGCAGCCCGTCCTTCCCATGCTCCGAGATCAAGCACGTAGGTGTGCAGGGTAGGGTGATACGCTCGCAACTCGTAAGACATGCACTTTTCGGCATCACCTGCCTCACATGCTTTACGGTTACCTTGTCGAACCTTGGTACGTCCATTTCCCAGCTTCAGCCGCAATTGATCGCCTGAGCGGGAGGCAATACCTTTGAGCTGCTGCAGGCAGTCGGCCTCCTCTTCACACTGGACGCTGCCGGCGGGAAAGTGCGCTGGATCGGCTTGGGCCGCGAAGGACACAAGAGCTGAGAACGTTAACAGATAGATCGGACGCATGTGTCTAAAGGCTGGGCTGCTCGGCTTGAGAACAGTACGCATGCCCGGTTCAAAAGAAAAGCGCCCGCAAAGGCGCCAAGTGACGGCGGCTCAGGGGGCTTGGGGATGAGCCGTCCATCAACGTTATCCGCATCTGAATGTTATTGCCAAGCACGGCCTTGCATTGCTTGCGTTTATTCTTAAAGGCCAAGCTTGCAATCTTGAGTCCTGCGGAGCTGAACGCCGGCCCCAAACCGACTATAATTTTCTCAGTTCAAGCGTTTCCTGCTGATTTACGAATCAGCGCCATATCCTCCCGTCCATTCGTCTTTTTTTCCTCTCTGATTCTTCGAAGATCTTCCATGACCGCCCCTCATTGCCTGAACGACACACAGCCTTCATCCTCGGCTACAGCGCGGACCATGGGCGAGCACACCTCTGAGCTCTACCAGGCCCGCATCGCTAATTCCGTCGAAGGTGCCATTCAGACGGGACGGTCAGGCGTCGTGCTGGCCCCAACCGGCAGCGGTAAAAGTTTTCTGGTGGCGTTCGCGTCTGAGGATGCGTTGCGCCACAAAAAGCCGGTCCTGATCCTCCACCCGGACATCTCGCTGCTGCGTCAGAACTATGCGCAGATCCGACGATTGCCCGCCTTGGAGGCGGCGCGCACCGCGTTTTTTGTCGCCAAGAATGAAACGGTCGGCGATGGACCGATGCTCCGAGATACCCTCGACGCCGACGTTATCGCAGCCATCAATATGTCGCTCGTCAACAAGCTCGACGACGGGCACTTTCTGAATGCTCTCGAGCGCTTCGGGAAGAGGGGAGGGGTCGTCGTCATCGACGAGGGCCAGAAGGCGGCGGCCGACGAGCTCGCGCGCGTGCTGAGCCGCATAGCCCTGGCGGGCGGGTCCGCGGCATCGAGTTCACCGCCACACCCTTCAGGACCGACGGCAAGGATCCGCTTGAGCCCTTCGGCGCCAACAGCGAGCAGGACCTGATCGACGTTGCGACCTATGATGAGGTTCTGGCGACGGGCCGGATCGTGCCGACCCGGTTCGATATCGCGACCAGTGAATTCGAGGCCCATCTCGGCGCTGAAGCGGTCCGGCTCCTCAAGAACGCCTTCCTGGCACTCCTGGCGGAAAACAAGTCGGTTGACCAGGCCTCGCAGCAGGCCTTCTCGCGCTTCTTTAAGGCCGATGCCAGCGAGGGCGACAGGGCAATCGCCGCCCTCATCGTGTCGGCCGTAGCCAGGATCTGGTCGCGCCGTGCCGCGGCTGCCACACTGGCAATGGTCCACTGTGATAGCGTGGAGTTTGCCCGGGCCCTGTCTGCGGCAATCGCTCAGGAACTCTTACCGGAAGGGTATAGCCGGGCCGGGGACAAGCCACGGGTCGCTTTTGTGGTCGCCGGCGAAATCCGCGTCTGGCGCGATGGCGAGGAGACCGGGCTAGGAGAGAGGGAACCGACCGGCCGGGGGATCAAGCGAGACGAACTGCTCCAGGCGGCCCGTGCCGGCAGCTTCGACATCCTGGTCAACGTCAACGCACTAAGGTGTCCAGTCTTGAGCAAAACTCCCTGATTATTCTGGAGGCGGAGCCCGGGATTACTGATCTCTCTTGACTTGGTTGTGGGACGTTTGTATCTGAGTTAGACTAAGTTCAGTAAACTAAGTTTTAAGGTGCTGGCATGGACACGGTGAATATCCACGAGGCAAAAACCCATCTGTCCCGCCTGATCGAGCGGGCCGCGAAAGGGGAAAGCTTCGTGATCGCTAAGGCAGGCAAGCCCATGGTCAAGGTAGTGCCGCTGACTGCCTCCGAGGCCACTCAAGTCAAAAGGATTGGATTTCTGTCCGGCCAAGTGAGGGTCCCTGCTGACTTTGATCGCATGGGTGACGAGGTCATCGACGAACTCTTCAACGGCAACTCATGAAGCTTCTCCTCGATACGCACCTGCTCCTCTGGACGGCTGGAGAACCAGATAAACTGTCCGACGAAGCTCTCAGACTGATTGAGGCGCCTGACAACGAGTTATTTTTCAGCGCCGCGAGCCTCTGGGAGATTGCAATCAAGAGCAGTCTTGGGCGAAGCGACTTCGCCGTGGATGCCCGTGTCTTACGGCGAGGTCTGCTCGACAACGGCTACAGTGAACTGCCTGTTGTCAGCGAACATGCGGCGGCAATCATCGGATTGCCTGCGATCCACAAGGATCCGTTCGATCGCATGTTAATTGCTCAAGCGATGATCGAGGGCATCACTTTACTGACCGCCGATGCGATTGTCGCTCAATATACAGGGCCGATCAGGAAAATCTAACCGCATTCCTGGCCATGCCAATTTCTACGCCGAAATCTGGATTGTCATGGAAAAGCCGAGGAGCCCAGGTTCTGAACATTGCGACTATGCATTGTCTCGAGTAGTTCGCAATGTCTCATTTGCTTCGCAGATGCTCACAGTTCGAGGCCTGGTTCGACAAGGATCCGAGCCTTCGCGACCAGATTGACGTTCGCCGGCGCCAGATCTGGCTGCGAACGGGGGACAGCGATCAGGAACAGTATGCGGACGCTCTCGACCCAACCATGGAATGGGGCGACGAAAAGACCCTGCCGCTGCCCAAGCCGCTGGCCAAGGGCCTGCTGGCAACCGGCAGCAGCCGTTACGATTCCGAGACCCGCAAATCCACCGGCCGAATTGCTTTGTTCTGCGACCTTAAGGAGGCGGGCCTTTATTCGGATGATCGCGGGTCACCGGAACCCATGGACAGCCTAGCATCCGCCGCTCGGCGCGGACATCGGACGTTCCCCGGAATGTCCCCGGTGGAACACCCGCCGGACAGCGGTTTCATGCCCAAGGCAGTGCTAGATGCGCTGGCTAGTCGGCTGGGTCAGACCCCTACGGCCACGAACAGGGGCTGCCCGTCTCGACTGACCCGGAGCAGGACAGGCCTGTTCTGTCGCTGAGCCGCGGTCCAGGCGTTCGCCACGTCCGCAGGCTGGCTCACCGGACGGTTGTTGGCCGAGAGGATCACGTCACCAGGCCTGAGGCCGGTTTCCGCCGCGGGACTGCCGGGTTCGACCTGCTGCACGAGGAGACCGGAGCCCCCTGGTTCGAGGCCGAGCCGGTCGCGGGCCGCCTCGGGAAGCGGGCCGAGAGCGAGCCCCATGCGCCTGCCTGGGGGCTCCGGCGAGCCCTGTCCGGCCGAAGCGTCCGGACGTGGACCGATGGTAAGGGAGAGATCCTGTGATCGCCCATCCCGGTGGACCGCGACCGACACCTGCGTACCGGGCTTCGCGGCAGCTATGGCCCGCGAGAGGTCACGGCCGCTCTCGACCGGGTTGCCGTTGAAGCCGATGACAACGTCGCCCAGCCGGATGCCTGCCTTCTCGGCCGGACCGCCGGGATCGACAGAGGCGATGAGCACCCCCTTTTCATCCGGTCGGCCGAGGGCCTGGGCGATGGCAGGTGTGAGTTCCTGCAACCGGACCCCGATGTGCCCACGTTCGACGCGGCCGGCGCGGATCAACTGTTCGGCGATCGTCTGGGCGTTGCGGGAGGGCACGGCGAAGCCGATGCCGACATTGCCGCCGGAGGGCGAGTAGATGGCGGTGTTGACGCCGATCACCTCGCCCTTGGCGTTGAACAGGGGGCCGCCCGAGTTGCCGCGATTGATGGAGGCATCAGTCTGGAGGAAGTCGCTGTAGAGACCGGAGCGGATGTCGCGCGACTGGGCGGAGATGACACCGACGGTCACGGTCCCACCTAGACCGAACGGACTGCCGATGGCGATGGCCCAGGAGCCGGGCTCGGCCGCGTCGGAGTCGCCCCATGTGGCAACCGACATGCCGGCGGGCGGATCAACCTTTAGCACCGCGATGTCCGTCGCGGGATCGCGGCCGACGAGGCTTGCGGGAACACGCTTGCGGCCGCCGAAGACGACCTCGATCTCCTCAGCGTTTCCGATGACGTGATCGTTGGTCACGATGTAGCCCTCGGGGCTGATCACGAAGCCGGAGCCCAGGGACTGTCGCGGCTGCTGGGAGCGCGGGTCGAGGCGCTCCTCGAAGAAGCGGCGGAGGAACTCCTGCAACGACATGTCCTCTGACGGGGGAGGCGAGGCCTCCGGTTCCTGGACACGTTGCCGGGTTGTGATCGCCACGACGGCCGGCATCGTCTGGCGCACCATTGCAGTGAAGTCAGGGGCGGCTGCTGCCCCCTGGCCAGCAGCTGGAGCAGGCATGGACAGGATGACAGCGATGGCAGCGGCGCCTGCGAGCGCATCAGCTCGAAGCGCGGATCTCAAGCTCAAACGTGGCATGTGCATCCTCCAGGCATGCAGCTGCGAGGCAGGGGTCGTTTGCGGCCCGCGGCCCGCTCAGGGTTTCGCTGCACATGCGGCCCACTTTGAGTCATTTCCGCTCGCTTTGGTCGATGACCTTGGGCCCTTGACCTAACCGCGGTGCCAACTTCGCCACAGCCAGGCACAGTCTCATCTCGGTTGATCGGCATGGCTATTGGGGGGAACCCCGATATCAGGCGGCGTGAAGCCGGAGGAGGGTCATCGAGAACCCTCACCTGCGCCACCAACGCATACGCAGTTTTCAGGGCTGCAAGGAGGATTACGAGACCGATCATTCCAATCCAGGCATTGAAGGAGGGGAGCCGTGTCATGGCCGCCTCAGGCACGATGGTCGGCCAGGCTCTCGCCCACTGCCGACTCCGCAATGGGTCCGTCAGCAGTGGCAGCTTGCGGTCGTCCCCAGATGCCGAATGCCAATGTCAGGAGAGCATCGATCCCCTCGCCGCGGATCCTTAGGTGGATGTTCATGCCTTGGCCTCCCCAGATTACCCTTTGTGTGAAGCCCTGGAGCGGCCGCCCACGCCCCGAGGTACTGCCGCGGGGGAGGCGGCGTTTCCGGCGAGCGTTATACATACCATTCATGATCGCTCGTGGCCTTCGGGTGACACCCCAGGAATGAGCGGGGAAAGACCCGAATTCCAAATGGAAGAATGCGTGCTCATTTTTCGGCAGGCCGCGTTACCTGGGAAGGTTTGCTTCCTCGTACGCAAACTCAGGCCATTCCGGGCGTCGGTTCGGGATTAGCACCGATATCCCCGTCGTCTGGATCCGATATTCTTGCGACTTGTTGCGGCCCCCCTGGCTCCGCGCGAGGAGACAGCCATGTCTGAGTTGGGAGCCTGCCATACGGCTCCAGCGGAACGGCTTGCCACTGCGGCTGTTCAGCTTGCGCTGGATCCTGCTCGGTATCGTGGTCCTGATGGTTGCGCTCGGGTCCGCGCGACGTCTTGAGCGCTGGGGCAAGGCCAGGGAGGGTACGATGAGGAAAGCCGTTGCGGCCTTCACGGTCGCCGCCATTGCCGTCACCGCCCTATCCGTCCGGGCGGCTCCGTCGCAGGCGGACCGGGCCGTGGACTTCGAACGGGTAATACGGATGCTGTTCGACAGCATGGATAGGACGGGCGACGGCCTGATCGATGGAGCCGAAATGAGGCGCTTTGCCGACGATACCTTCGCCATGTTGGATGCCGACGGCAACCTGAGGCTCACCTACGCCGAGTTTCGAAATCTCGATTTCGGCTTGCGCGGCCTGGCGGAACGTCATGACCGGCTGAAGCTGTACGCTGATGCCCGCAAACGCATCTGGCAGCGCTGGCGCCATCCGCGGCCGAGAGAGGTGACCAGAGCCGCCTTTCGCCAACACCTGCGCGGCGAACTCCTGCGTGTCTCTCGCGGCCACTTCGGCGTGAGCTACGCGGAGTTCCAGCAGGCACGCTTCGTTCAGGATCTTGCGACGGCCTTCAGGTGAGGCTGCATCTTCGAATGAACCGCGACAACCCATCCGCTCATAGGAGACAGCGACGATGGCACGTTTGAAGGGGATCATCGCCTCCAGCCTGACCCTTGCCACGATCGGCCTTGCGCCGACACCCGCCCAAGCCGCCGTGCCAGCCGAGGAGGCCGTCCTGATCGCTGAAGGCGAGGCCGCTAGGCGCGAGATCCTGCGGCTGGCTGGGATCAGGGTCATGCCAGCAACATCCGTTGGAACCGGTAGTTCGTTCGAGCCAAATCAGAATTATAGTATCCAATGGCGGTGGATTCCCTGCAATGCTCACAGACAATTCAATAGTAGTTTCGATTGCTGCAAAACGAAAAAATTGCGCTCGGGCAGATTCCAGAGGAAATTGAACTTCGACTGTTCGGTTCGGGGTGCGCCGCTTCCAAAGACAATTTCGCGCAGTAAAGCGCATCCAGTGTTTTCGCGACTTGCGCCGGAGGGAGAGCATGCGTGAATATTGGTTCGGACGATGCTGTTCTGATTATGGAGGTTTTATCGTCGGGCGTCGCTGGGGAGATGCACGGCGGGGAGGGGAGAGCATGCCAGCGCAAAGCTCGTACCCGTTCATCGCTGTCGGGTTCCTGATTGCATCGCTCGGGTTTCCCACGCTAGCCTGGGCCCAGGTGCCACTCGGGACCACCCTCGATCCGGCAACATGGATCGGTGGAACCGGGACAAATCAGTGGAACAACCAGAATAATTGGGTGCTTCCTTCAGGCGGTCATGCAGTTCCGCTCCTGATTGCGAATTTCACTAATCTTGCTACTCCGGGGAACAGGATTGTCCGCGATCAAAATAGCCAATCGATTGGTATGCTTAATTTCACCGCCCCCAATTATCTCTTGAGCTTGGAAAATGGTACCGTGCTGACCGTTCATGGTACTGGCTTTGTGGTCAACGATCCCGCCGATCGGCCAATCGTTAGCGTCGGCACCATTGGCAGTGGCACGATCAAATTCACCAACGCCTCGACAGGGAGCTTGGCGAAGTTCGCGATCGCCCCGAATGGGACGCTCGATCTGTCGGGCCGTTCGACGCCGGACGGGATGACTGCCGGCGCGATCGAGAACGCCGGACGGATCATCATTACCAACAGAGATGCCGGTAGTGTCGGCAATACGCTCACCGTTTTCGGACCTTATACCGGGAACGGTGGCTCCATCAGCTTGAGGACTGTTCTCCAAGACGACAGCTCACCCTCCGATCAACTCGTCATCAATGGCGGTAGGGCGACTCTTGACGGTGCGGCCCAAGCCACCGGCAGAACACTTCTGTACGTCGCCGCCGGTCCGAACAGTACGGGCGGCTACACCGATAACGGCATCCTGGTGATTGATGCGACCAACGGCGGCACGACTGCGGCAGGAGCGTTCTCGCTCGCGAACGAGGTAAGAGGCGGAGCTTTCGACTACCGCCTGTTTCGAGGTGGTCTCGACGGCAGCAATCCAGACGATTGGTTTCTTCGCTCGGACTTTCTCGGAGGCGGCGGCAACGGGAATGGGAACAATGGTGGGAATGGGCCCGTCACACCACCGGACGAATTGCCCCCAGATGAGTTGCCCGAAGTTTTACCTCCCGTGCTGCCGCCGGGTGTATATCCGATCATCGGACCTGAGATTGCCACATACAGCGCAGTCCAGCCGAAGGCCAGGCAACTCGGACTTGCCACGCTCGGCACCTTGCACGAGCGCATTGGCGACACGCTCGTGATCGGAAATGGGGCGGGTGCCGGATTCGGCCAAATCCATTCCGCTTGGGGGCGCCTATTCGGCGAGTATATCAACGACCGCTTGCGCTCTTTCGCCCACCCACGCACCGATGGCCCTCTGGGTGGCTTTCAGGTCGGCGTCGATCTCTTGCACAACGGATCGGCTGCCGGGCACAGGGACGTTGCCGGCATCTACTTCGCCTTGGGCCATGCCAATGTCGATGTGACCGGGCTTGTCACCAACGACGCTGCAACCAACTACGAATTGCGCAAGACCGGAAGTATCGATCTCAACGGGTTGTCGGGCGGCGCCTACTGGACGCACTATGGCCCGAGCGGCTGGTATGTCGATGCGGTGTTACAGGCGACGGCCTACGACGGCACAGCATCCACGCGGTACGCCAGCCTGTCGACTGAAGGAGTTGGTTTCGCCGCCTCACTGGAAGCAGGTTATCCAATTCCTATTCCGACTCTCGGCTCTGGCTTCGTGTTGGAGCCGCAGGCGCAGATCGTCTGGCAGCATGTTTCATTCGACGTTGATGACGATGGCTTGGGCGAGGTTGCGCTCGGCTCCACGTCCGGGGCGAGTGGGCGTATTGGGCTGCGGGGCCGCTGGACCATCACCGGCGATGGCGGTCAGGTTTGGCATCCATATGTACGGGCGAACCTTTGGCACAATTGGGATGCGCAGGCGACTACGACCTATTCCGGTATTGATCGGGTTCCGCTGCTCCAGACCGGAACACGAGTTGATCTCAGCGCAGGCGTGACGGCTGCGGTCAATCCCGGACTGAGCCTATACGTCCAGGCTGGCTATCAGTTCGCAGTAGGGAATAGTGGCAGCCACGATCACGATGGCGTTCGGGGCAGTCTTGGTCGGCGCTACAGATGGTAGGCCGATTCTGTTCCCCCTGTGCCGAACCGTCGACATTCTCCAATTGAGGGGACCGTCTGCCTTTGGTGCCGCCGGCAAACAGAGTGGGACCGCTGGCGCGCCTTATGCGGTCATCCTGTCGACTACGATCACCAAAGGTGATCGGTCATATTCCATCGCTGCATTGGTTTTCATCCGGCTTCGCTGGTAGGAATTGGTTGATCCTGACCCGCCTTCGGAGGCTGCCATGCCCCGCTTTCCGTATGAGACTGTAGACGTCTTCACCGACCGCCCCTTCGGTGGCAATCCGCTGGCTGTCTTTACCGATGCGCGCGGGTTCTCCGATGCACAGATGCAGGCGCTGGCCGCGGAGATGAACTACAGCGAGACAACGTTCGTCCTGCCGGCCGACGATCCGGCTAATGATGTCCGTGTGCGCATTTTCCATCGCACGGCTGAGATGCCCTTTGCCGGCCATCCCAATGTCGGCACGGCTTATGTGCTGGCGCGACATGGACGCGACCGCAATGGCATGCTGCGGTTCGAGCAGAAGGCTGGCCTTGTCGAGATCGCTGTGGAGCGCGATGCGGCCGGAGCGGTGACAGGGGCGGTTATTGCGGCACCGCAGGCCCTGTCCCTAGGCATGGAGTTGCCGGTCGACGGGATCGCCGCCTGCGCTGGGCTTTCCGTCCCCGATATCGTTACAGCGGCCCACAAGCCAGTGCAGGCCTCGGTCGGCGTCAAGTTCGTGCTGACGCAGGTCGCGCCGGAAGCTCTTGCCAGAGCGACACCTGATCTCGCCGTTTTTCGCAAGCTCGTGCGGCTGTATGGTGAACTGGCCGGACGCTTGTCGCTGTTCCTCTATGTGCGTGATGGCAACACGATCCGAGCACGGATGTTCGCACCGCTCGCAGGCACCTGGGAAGACCCGGCGACGGGAAGCGCCAGCGCCACGCTCGGCGCTCTGCTGCTCTCGCTCGATGGTGGCGACAAGGCCGCCTTCACCATTACACAGGGCGTCGAGATGGGCCGGCCGAGCTTGCTCAAGGTGACGTCGTGGCGCGCCGAGGATGGCTATCGTTCGCGTGTCGGCGGCAGTTGCACCCCGATGTTCCGGGGTGAGGCGCTGCTTTAGAGAACCGAGTGCTCAAAAAGCGTTCTGCCGCAACATCAAGGTTGAACAGCTTGGTAACCGGCTCATCGATGCAACGGCCGCGGCCAATCGGGAATATAGCGCACGCACAGAGCAAGGCCGTACTTTAAGAGCGGTATGGCAGATCTTGAGGCCAAATAATAGGACTTCCCAACCGGGCGCAGAATGACCTTGATTTCTGAACTTCAGATCAGACCGAAGCCTGTCAGGTCCGCAATGTACTGGTTCACCTAATCATGCCTCGGACTCCTGGAGGTTGCCCGACTTTTTGGTTGCCAATTGAATACTGCAAGGGTGTGAGTTCAAAGCAATCAAAAGAAATACTGTTCCCGCAATGGTTAGTCCATTCCGAGAAGGTGATAAATTCGCTTGGTATAAGTGCCGAACTGCTCCGTTGTTTTGACTTCGAGAGTGCGTGGCAATGGCAGCACGATGTCGAAATAGTCCGCCATGCGGGCCGGCCCAGCCGTTAAAACCGCACAGCGTGAGCCGAGGAATACAGCCTCCTGAATGGAGTGCGTCACGAAGATGATCGTCTTCGAGCTTTGCTGCCATATCCGCAGCATCTCAAGGTTCATCTTCTCTCGGGTGAGGGCGTCGAGCGCTCCGAAAGGCTCATCCATCAATATGAGTTTGGGATCGTGCACCAGAGCCCGTGCGATGGATGCGCGCTGCTGCATGCCGCCTGAGAGCTCATACGGATACTTGTTCTCGAAGCCCTGCAGCCCGACCATATTGAGAAGGTCACGAGCGCGCTCCTTCGCTTCCCGATGGGGAAGGCCGAGGATTTCCGCAGGTAGGATCACGTTCTCCAGAATGGTTCTCCATTTCAGCAGGAGCGCCTGCTGGAAGACCATGCCCACGTCGCGTCCAGGCGTGAAGGTAGAGGCGCACGTCCCGATCCTTACCTCGCCGTCGTCGGCATCGTGAAGCCCGGCGAGAATCCTGAGGAGGGTGCTCTTGCCGCATCCGCTTGGGCCGACAAGGGAAACCATGTCTCCTTCCGCGATGTCCATCGTCACATCGGATACAGCGACGAATTCTTGCCCGCCTGTGCGGTAAACTTTGCGCACGTTGCGCAGGCGGATCATTGGATCGGCTTCGTTCGTGATTCGCGTCCGGTTCGGTGCAAGTGCGCTCATCATGCCAGCCACCTGTGCAGGTTCTCTGCAACGAAGGAATCATCCGAAAGGTCGGCATGGTCGCGGCTCACCCGGTCGATTTCCTCTAATTGTCCGGGGCTCAGACCCTCGTGCGGATCAATGCACCAAATGCCTTCGAGCAGGCCCTGGCGGCGCAGAATCTCATGGCAGCCGGCAATGCAGCCATGAAAGTCATGGGCGACGTCGAAGAAGGCCGAGTTGCAATCGGTCACTCGGGCATCGAGCGCGAGGATCTCCGGCGCAAGGGGGCCCGCTTCGACGGCGTTTTGTAGCTGATCCAGCATCCGGACGGCGTTGCGCGTCCAGACGGACCAATGGCCAAGAAGACCGCCCTTGATGCGGACCGTGACAGACATCCCGTCTCGAATGGCGGTGAACGGCGTCACAAGATCGAGCACGATGTGATCGTCGTTTCCCGTGTAAAGCGTCACGCGCTCCTCTGCACGCGCCGCCACCACACCTCGCACCACGTCCAAGGTCCGATAGCGGTTGAAGGGCGCTATCTTGATCGCAATGACGTTCTCGATCGCGGCGAACTGTTCCCAGAACGCTGCATCCAACGACATGCCGCCGACGGCAGGCTGCAGGTAGAAGCCAACGAGGGGAATTTCTTCGGCGACGCGGCGGCAATGGGCGATGATCTCGTCGATGCTCGCGCCCTTGAGGGCGGAGAGGCTCAGCAAGCCTGCGTGGTAGCCGAGACGGACGGCGGTCTGCGCCTCTGTGATGGCCTGCTCGGTCTTGCCGCAGACGCCGGCCACCATCACGAGATGACGGTCCGCCCATCCCTTGCTGTCTTCCATGGCGGCGGCGAGAACCAGCTCAAAGAGGCCAATCTCGCGGATGGCGAACTGGGTCGTGTGGACGCCCACCGCAAGGCCTCCGACACCTGAATCAACGTAGTAGCGGGTCAGCGCCCGCTGCCGTGCACGGTCGAACCGACGCTCGGCATCAAGAGCCAGGGGATGCGCCGGGATGGCGACGCCCCTACGGATCATGCTGAGAATCTCCGGTGAAAGTTGGGAGTGGTGCAGTGCCATGCGGGTCGTCCTCTCAGCGGGCGGAATGATTAGCCGAATTCGGGTCCGACGGCGGCAAAGAGCCGGCGGGGATCACCGAACGGTGTCGAACGGTTCTGCGCCATGCGCAGGAATGGCCGTTGGATCGAGAACCCTCTGTCCTTCAAGACACGCGCGAGCTCCGGATGCGCATCAATTACGTCGATGAAGACCGGGCCGTCGACCAGATCGAGCGCGGCCTCGAGAAGTTCTCCGGCCTTCATCTCGGACCGGGCGATAGCGGGTCCCAGCTGCGTCGCCAGCCTTCCGGGCCGGGCCAGCAAGCAGCCTGATCCGTCGTCCGTCGTGAGAGCGAGCCGTGGCGCTCTTCGAAGCAGAGACGTCAGCAGGGCAGGGCGCTCGGCTCCGAAAGCCATGGCATCTGAAGCGACGAGAGCCGCCACCTCGCTTTCGCGCAGCGGCCTTATTCCTGGGCGCATCCTACTCGTGTTGCCGCCTTGTCCCTGCCAGCGCGACAGGCCAAAGTGAGGCTCGAAGCCCAGGGGGCGATAGACGGTTTCCCCAGCAGGTGTCGCGTCCAGGACCGGCACAAGGCCTCTGCCCCGCACCTCCTGCAAGCAGGCCTGGAGGATGCGTGTGCCGAGTCCCTGCCGCCGGTGCGAAGCGGCAACCAGGACCATGCCTATCCACGCGAACCCGCCCGAATATGGAAGGGTCGCCCCCGTGGCAACGGGTTGCCCGCCGTCGTCCAGCAGGGCGAAGACCTTGCCGTGCCTCATGAAGAAGGACCAATCATCCGGAAGCTGGTTCCAGCCGGCTTCCCCTGACAAGGCCATGCAGCCTTCGATCAGGCCTTCATCGATCGGTTGTAGTCGGAGGTTCTCAATAGGCGCCATCGCGGGTCTCGAAATGCGTCGGCTTGCCGAGGCTCGGACGATCGCGGGCGACCCACTCGGCCACCCAATCGATCATGCGGTTGAGCGGAACGGAGGGATAGCCGAACAGCCCGGAGGCCTGTGCAGTGTTTACGAGCCAGGCGGTTGGTGCTTCCTGGCCGACGATCTGGGGCGTCTTTCCGAGGCGCTCACCGAAGGCCTTCGCGAGCCAACGGATGGACGTGGTTTCGGGACCAGACACGTTGATGGGGCTCGTCGGGTCCGTTGCATAGCGCAGGCATCGCAGGGCCTGGGCATTCGCATCACCCTGCCAGATGACGTTGACATGGCCCATGGTAACGTCCACCGGCTCGTTGTCGCGAACCTTCTGGGCCACGTCGAACAGGACGCCATAGCGAAGATCGATGGCGTAGCTCAGGCGGAACAGCCGGCCGGGTGTTTTGTAGATCTGGGAGAAGTGCTCGAAGATCCGTTCGCGACCGATGCAGGAGAATGCATACTCGCCAGGCGGGTTCAGAACACTGTCCTCCGTCGCTCCTTGGCTGCCGATCCCGACGAATGGGTACACGCAGGCGGTCGAAAACGCGACGATTCGCGACTCGCGAAAAGCTTCGGCTACGAGCCCGGGCACATGGACGTTCATGGCCCAGGTGAGGGCCTGATTGCCTTGAGCGCCGAACTTGCGCCCGGCCATGAAGATTACGTTGCGTGTCTTCTGCAGACTTTCGACGGCGGCGCGATCCGTGAGATCGCAGGAGGTCGTCTCGATGCCATGGGCTTCGAGGCTGTCGCGCAGGCCCGGTTCGCTGAAGCGGGCCACGCCGATCACTCGCTTGTCGGGCGCCGCTTTGCGGGCGAGGCGCGCAAGGGTAGGGCCCATCTTGCCGCCGACGCCAAGGATCATGATGTCGCCGTCGATGGCCGCCAGATCCCTTGCCAGCGCGCGCGTCGGTATTGCCATGAAGGCATCCACGTCTTCAGGGGTATCGAACCCTGCGGGCCAGGAGCCATCGTCGAGCCAAGCAGTCATTTCATCCTCGCGTCTTTGGGAACCCACAGGTGCTCCATCACCATGACGATGAGGTACAGCGCGATGCCGAGGAGCGTGAGCAGAACCACGGCCATGAACATGGCGGGCGTGTCGAGCGAGGCCTGGACCTGGATCATCAGGTATCCGAGGCCGCGCTCGGAGGCGATGAACTCGCCGACGACCGCGCCGGCAACAGCCAGGATGGCCGCGACCTTCATGCCGGAAAAGATGTAGGGCAGGGAGCCCGGAAGCTGGATGTAGCGGAAGGCCTGCCAGCGCGAGCCCTTGAGGGAGCGCACAAGGTCGAGAATGTCGGGCTCCACTTCGTTCAGGCCGCGTACCGTTGTGAGAAGGATCGGGAAGAAGCAGAGGGTGAACGTGATCAGAATGTTCGTGCTGATGCCGTAGCTGAACCAGACGATCACGAGGGGGCCAAGGGCAACCTTCGGGATCATGTTGAGCGTCACCAGCAGGGGGAATAGCAGCAGCGTTAGGATCCGAGACCAGGAGAACAGCAGCGCGAGAACGACGCCGAGCACCACGGACAGGGCGTAGCCGCCGAATATCTCGGCTGCGGTCACCAGCGTGTTCTCGACCCAGCTGTAATTGGGCTTTGCCAGAGAGGCTATGATCGCCGTTGGGGCCGGCAGGATGAAGGAGGGGATCGGGAAAATGGTGACGATCGCCTGCCAGAGGACGATGATCCCGATGTGGACGGCGGCGATGGTGAGCCACCTCCGGCCTGTTGCAGACGCGAACTTGCCGGGAGCAGGTTCAACACGGGCCGTGGCAGTCTGGACACTGCTCGTCATGGGAAGCCTCTCCCGTTTCCGTCAGGTGAAGGGAGGCTAGCTTACCCTAAGCTGCTAATCAACTATCTGGTTGGTTGATAAGATGCGACTATGGTTGAAGAGGGCGGAGCGCCCCGAGGGCGAACTCGATGACGTGGCGGCGGCGGACTGCGACGGCTTTCGTATCGCCAAGATTCGTGCCGAAGATGGCCGACAGGGTCCGGTTGTTGGAGAAGAAGAAATACGACAGCCCGGCGATGGAAATGTAGAGGTTGATCGGGTCGATATCGTCCCGGAAAACCCCTTCCCGAACGCCCCGCTGCAGGGCGTCCCGGATAAGCTCGACGAGCGGCAGATGCATGCTTTGCACCTCTCGGAGACCATCCAAGTGCATGGCGCCATAGCGGTTCTCGTCGTTGAGGAGCGCGATGAATTCTGGATGTTCCGCAAGGTAATCGAACGAGAAGCCGACAAGGCTCTCCATGGCCCTCACAGGGGGAAGATCGGAAAGGTTCAGAGCGCGCTCACGCGCACGGATCCGGCCATAGACCTCTTCGAGGGCGGCCCGAAAGAGATCATCCTTGTTGCCGAAATAATGATACACCATCTGCTTGTTGACGCCGGCGCGGCGCGCGATCTCGTCGACACGGGCTCCTGCGGGACCCTTGCTGGCGAACTCGGCAATGGCTGCGGTAAGCAGGGCCTGACGGGAGGCCTGAGGATCGCGCTTGCCGGTGCGTGCCGTATTGTCTTCGGAACAAGGGGTGAGATCAGCCATTGGAGCCCTCTACGCGTGTATCAACCAACCAGTTAATTGATAGTTGATCTAGGTTGGCTCGAAAGGCTAGTCTTTTTCTAGCCCCGGCACCAGGACGGGCCGGAGACCTAGAGGGACAACAATCATGATCAAACTTGCGTCCGCCGCCCTTGCCACCGCTGCGCTTCTGGCTCCGGTCGGCGCCTTGGGTAAAGACAAGGTCAACCTGGTTCTCAACTGGGTTCCGACCGCCGACCATGCTCCGTACTATTATGCGAAGGCGCAGGGATGGTACGACGAGGCCAACATCGATCTGACGATCGAAACCGGAAAGGGATCCGGCGTTTCGGCCCAGCGGGTCGGTGCCGGAACCTCCGAAATCGGCATTTCGGATCTCGCAACCTCGCTCCTCGCCCGCGGCAAAGGTGCCAAGCTCGTAGCGGTCATGGCCATCTATGCCAATTCCCCTCAAGGCTTCTACTGGCTCAAGAGCAGCGGCATCGGCGGCCCGAAGGATTTTCCCGGCAAGAAGATCGGTAACCCGCCCGGTGACGCATCCCGCATCATGTGGCCGGCCTTCGCCAAGCAGGTCGGGATCGACCCAGGTTCGGTCAGCTTCGTCAATGTGAGCCCGCAGGCCAAGGTGCCGTCCTTAAAGAGCCGCGCCATCGACATCACGAGCGATTTCTATAACGAGCACGATCTCAAGGTGCGCGAGTTCGGCGACGATCTCAGCTTCCTCGCCTGGCGCGACATCGGCATCAATCCTTACGGCAATTCCATCATTGTCAACGCCGACTATCTCGAGAAGAAGCGCGGAGTGGTGAAGGCCTTCACCCAGGTGAGCCAGAAGGCGTTCGCGGCCTGCGTGCAGGACGTCGCGCCTTGCCTCAAGGCCCTGATGGCCAGCGTCAGTGGTCTTGATGAGGCCAACCAGCGCGATCAGTGGAATCGGATCAAGGAACTGATGCGCGATCCGACGACGACCTCGACCGCCCTTGGAGCCTTCGACGACCAGCGGGTGAAGAACGACTTCGAGATGGTGAAGACCTATTTCGGCCTAGAGCAGCCCTTTGAAGCCTCCACGGCTTATACCAACGAGTTTCTCGATACTTCGATCAGGATGACGGCAAAGTAGGTACTCATTTGCGACTCGCTTTCAGACCGCGACAGACGACCGCCGATATTGTGGCTGACCCTCTCACATCAGCATGAGTCTAGCTTCGTACTTGTACACACAGCGTTTGGTTGCACTTCCGGCATTCGTTGCGCATAGTAGCGGTGTGGTGTTGCAACCGGCATCACAAAAGCGCCCTGGCAGTGAGCTCCGCACGGCTAACCTGTCAGGGCGTTGTCATGTGTGAGCACATTGCTGTCATCGACGGGAAGCCAAAGTTTATCATGTGGCTTCTCCCCCCTTGGACCGCCGAAGCCTTAGCCGAGGTTTTTAAGGCAGCATGTCGGCTAAGGCATCTCTATATGTCGGCTTAGGATGCGGATCGACCACATCTCGCTGCGTGATCAGGCGTTGAATGTAGAGCTCGACAAACTGAGCAGAGCACTTGTTTCTCTGGAAACGGCATCGATATCCACGGCAAAAGCATCCGCCCGCATGGGATTGATGCTCTAGAGAGCTCACAGGCCAGCAAGGACACCGTTGGTGCAGGCTATTGCTGCGGCAGTCAGGCCGCCCCCGCACTTTCCAACAGGATCGGGTCGCTCGTCTCTTGCTTGGGGCGAGACCGGGACCGCTACGGCCGCACGATTGCGGTCTGTTCACAGAATGGCGAAGACCTTAACGCCTGGATGGTGGCGAGCGGCTATGCGATCGCCTGCCGCCAGTACAGCAACGACTACGTGGCAGAGGAGGACGCCGCACGAGCTTCCCGCCGCGGGATATGGGCCGGAACCTTCACCCAGCCCAATTGCGGCCTCGACACCAGCGGTTATGATCGGCTGTGGCGCGGAACATCGCCCCGGACCGAGATTGTCTGCGCGGATTTCAAAGAAACCAGGGCAATGCGTGAGGCAGCGGTCTCAGTCGCCAAGCCTCCTTTAGAATTCACCCCCGAACCACCGCGCCTTCCGACCACGTTTCTTCGGCAGGTAGATCTGTTCGCATGACCCGCTCTGTTTCCTGCTCGTTGCCCAACGTGAGAAATACCATGACCGAGAACAGAACTCTTCTTTGCCAGACCGAAATCCGTGACTGGCGCATTGCCGATGGCAGCGCCGAAGACCTGATCGGCCGCCAATCGGAAGACTGGCTCTTTCAGATTTCCCATTCGGATTATGGCGGCCTCACCCTGACCCCCAAAGCGCCGGACGGTACCAAGCGTTTGATCGATTTGGAAATCGATCAGGGCAACGCCGTCATTCGCTCATATAGAGGCGATGAGCCTGACGCCAAAATGATCGTCGCGGCCGACGCCACCTACGTGTCCTCCTGCTCTGAAGTCGGACCACTAGGTCGAAAGCTCATACGGTACGAGTCCGAGGATGCAGACTTCTGCAACGGCGAAGTGCCGGCGAACATGACCATCCGGGCTAGCGACTTGGCCGGCTCGGAGTGCACTGATCCAATCCTGAAGAATCTCAGCTCAAGTGAAGCTCGCTACACGGTCGTCCTGGACACCTGCGGAAATCCAGATCGTGGCCAAGATCCCTCGCGCCGGGACCCTGGCGCCATCCGAAAAGTCGTTCCGATTGAAGAGTTCGCTACGGCTTCGAAAGTCTGCAGGGGTTACATCGAGCACAATGACCGTGGCAGTGCCAATTGGACCGCCGGCGAAATTCAAGAGAACGGCCAGATCGTTGGCAAGATCAGCTGTAACGGGACTGTCTGGCCACCGGGGAATTTGCTGTCGGCATGACGCCACTCTGGCCGGAGCCGAACGAGGAGGCGACGAAGCCGAAGGACCCACCCGGGTGGAAGGCGGTCCAAATATGTTCGCCAGGGACTGCCAACGTCATGAAAGGGAGTTGACCGTCCCGATTAAATCGCCGAAGGCAGGAGGGATCTAACGCGACCGTCGTTCCATGAAGCTAAAATTCGCCTTTGCAGCATCCGCCACATTCATGAGTTGCACCCTTCCGGCCTTCGCTCAGAATGCAGAGGATGTGATGCATCCTCTGGATCTGCGTGAGCCTGGGATCTATTCCCATCCCGCAGTTGAGATCTGGAAGGACCTACTCGACAAGGCCAACGCCGAACGAAAAGGGAATCCGGCCACATCTGGGCAACTCGTGCCAGGATACGTTTTCGCCAAGGAGTTCAAGGACGGCGACACGACCGTGTTAGCTTCTATCTATCGCGCATGGGATACCGTTTGCGATAACGGGCCGAACTCTTCGACCAGCACAGTGGATTGGGGTACCTGCCCGGTCAGGATTAAGGTCACCGAAGGCGGCCGGTCGCGGATCGTCGAAGACGACGTTTGTACAACGATCACCGCCCTCGTCGACGCCTCCAATGCCCCGGACGACAAAAACTATGCGGCGTTCATCCCGAACGTCGGGATCCAGTTCAATGTCGCATCCAAGGGCAGATACGCAAAAGAATGCACCAAGCTCGTCCGTCTTGATAGGGCGAGATCTGCGACAGCGAAGCTCGACAAGATGGGTGAACCCCTACCTCCGCCCACAGGGACCATCACCGCAGTTTATTCAGATACTCAGGGCAAAACCTGTAAGCAGATAGTGAGCGAGTCCGAATTCAGCCATTGGAGCTGCTCGGCGCCCGGTGGACGGAGGGCTCAGTTCATGGACACCGGTCTGGTAGCCGCCGTTCGTTTTGGTGACAGCACCAACACCCAACTCGAGCCTGGATTCCAAGTCTCTGGCGGTATGATTGGCAAGAAGATCGAATGGCGCGTTCGAGACGGCAGGCCCTTTGCAGGGATCCTCCGGTACTTCACCCGAGGTGCAGACGACAAGCCAAGCCAGGTTTTGGTCGTGACAAAGGTCAACGGGAATGAAGCTTGCCACATCGGATATGTCAGCGCCCGTCTGAAGAACGCTAATCAACAGGCGGCTGAGGTCGCCGATAACACGGCGCACACGTTTAAGTGCGGCACTGATCGTCCGATCAGAATAGGCAATCCTCAGATCCGTCTGGAATCCGATGATTAATCAACGGCGATCACCCGGTATGTCCGCCCGGGACGATCTTGGTGCCGGGCGCCTGCTTGACCGCCCGAAAGTCTAATCCACAGTAAACGACCATAGTAAGCGCTCGACTCCCATTTGGATGTTCTTCCAATCTTCCAGAAATACGCGGCGATAGCGAAACCGAACCACCGCATTCAGAGGCAGGAAGACCATCGTCTGTTCACACTGTGCGACGATTTTCGCGCTTGGATCTTCTTCTTTGCTCCTGCGTTGGTCCGAATCACAAACGATGAAGAGCGGACTACGCTCAACGTCCTCTCCTAGAAACAAAAGATCCTTGACCTTGGTATAGGGATTGAGCTCCGGGAGGGGCGCCTGAATGCCAATTCTGTTGAGGCCGAACTTCGGAGCTCTTCGCTCCAGTGGCCTATTGCGCAACTCTGGTTCAGTTAGATCGACAAGAAATCTTTGCGCGAGGGATAGCTTTATCTCGTAACGCTTTCCTTCGGTTACGTCGCTCCCGACGATGAAGCCCGCTTCAACGGCACCTTCCAGTTTGTCTCCGCCACCAGGCCGGGTGAAATCCGCCAAGTTGTCTGGGGTTCGTGGGCTCAGATCGGGCAGGAGAGCGGCAAATAGGAAGATCGCTTCTGCTCCGTTGGCGGCAATACCCTGATTGGGATAGTCTTTTCCAAGCCAAGCTGAGACGGCCCCACCCCAAAGTGACGTGTAGCCGGCGGGCTGTCGCAAAGTGATGACGCGGTCAGGGTTTCGCACCATCCAGGGGATGAAAACAACCTTCTGCCCTTTCGCGCTCGGGGGACTGCTCGCAGCCCTCGCAATGGCTGAGTCTGCGCCAATCATGGTGATCAAGACGGCCAGGTAGCGCCAGATTGGCTTGGTGTTCATTTCCATTCATACCACTCCATCAAAGATGGGTTGGGCATCATCCAGCTTCGGACGCTGCAAGACGAGGCATGCGGTCTGAATGAGAGACAGGGGCGTGAGCGTTGTTCCTGACATGAGCCATTCTCGTGCAAATACCAAGGTGGCAGCAAGAGACGGGTCGACTGTTCACACCAAATTCCGTAGCACGCCGTTTTTGAAATTCGAACTTTATTGCGAGTTCTAAAAACGGCTTCTAAGCCATAACGTGACAGCCTCTATGGCTGCCTTCTGTTTCAATATCACGTGGATATGAATGGAGTTGTCAGATGGACGAACCTCGGCTCGACCGGGAACACTGGACACGCGTAGCAGCAGAATGGACAGCCTGGGCGCGTTCACCCAAGCACGATGCCTTCTGGGCTTATCGCGAGGCTCTCGTTGCATATATCAGCGAGGGCAGTGGTAAGGCCCTAGAGATTGGATGTGGCGAAGGGCGTGTCTCCCGAGAGCTCAAGGCTCTTGGATATCAAGTCACCGCAACAGACACTGTCGCCGATCTCGTCGGGGCCGCCCAGCAGGCCGACTCTGCTCACGAGTATGCGGTTGCAGATGCTCGCGATCTACCGTTCGCAGAAAGCAGCTTCGATCTGGTGATGGCGTACAATGTTTTGATGGACGTAGAGGATGTACCTGCGACGCTACGAGAAATCCGCAGGGTCATGCGTCCCACCGGGCAGCTTTTCATTTCCCTAGTACATCCATTCCGGGATCGAGGGAGCTTCACTAGCTCGGAGCCAGACGCTCCATTCGTTCTGAAAGGCACCTACTTTGGACGCCAGCGATTTGAGGGGATTGAGGAACGCGACGGTTTGCAGATGCACTTTGCTGGGTGGTCACAGCCTTTGGAGGCCTATTCCGCAGCATTGGAAAAAGCTGGGTTCGCTATTACCTCCCTACGAGAGCCAATCCCGGATCGTAGCGAGGGCCAAGAGCACTTGAAGCAATGGGCGCGTGTTCCACTGTTTCTGTGGCTGAAGGCACGTCCACTTCTCCATGCAGAAGCTTGTCATGCGAATTTCCGTTAAGCTGCGTTATGGAATGCAGCAGGGGTGAGAATAGTATAACCTCGGCTAGCCTTTGGAAATGTCTTAGACAGATCTCTGATTATCCAAACGGGATTCATGGCCATACTTGCTGAGATCAAACTCTTTCTAACCGCCTTGCTCAGAGCCGTATCAGCAACGTCTTAGAAGGAGTTGGCGGAACTTGGAGCCGACCGCCCCGTTCGCATCCGGTTCGGCACCGACCGCTGGTTTCGTGTTCATCGCCGGTTTGTCGAGCTGTATGATGGATTTCAGGAGCGTCCAGAGGCCAACTTCGGGCGCGAACACTTCTCCAGCTTCATCGAAGGCTTCTGTTCGCTCCTAGACGGGCAGCTTTCCGAGGTTGTCTTGGCTCATCAGAGCGGCCACTTCGAGCTACGCGCCAGCATGGTAGCGGATGACACAGTCGAAATCAGGATCCTAGCCGGTCAGTCTCACGAGTTAATTCATCTTGGTATCAGTGAGGCCAAGCAGATCGCTGACGAATATCGATCGGCAGCGACATGAGGCTGATAAGGGACCAACAGAGCCTACGGAATTTCACCGAACGTTGTTTATGAAATGTCGGCCTTTATCGAAGTTCTGGCTTCAGACGGAGCATCTAGTCTGTAACCCGCGAAATAGCGTCCGCCATGACGATCCAGTTCACTTTCTGCGATGGCCAACAGCGGCCCTGCATGGCCCTCGGCTGCGCGTCGAAACGCGTGTTCAAATCTATCTGCGATCTCGAGGTCTAGCTCCTTCAGCTTCCTTGGCAACCACTTGCCCCGGCCTGTCCAAGCGCCGCGCCCTAACAGGATCAAGTCACCAAGTTTCTGATAGAGCGCGGTCGCAATCGCAAAGACCTCTTCGGGCGAGCGCTCGCCCCGTAAGTCGTCGGCGAGGTCACTGAT
>NZ_JAJDOP010000017.1 GCF_020595095.1 Microvirga rosea
GGAGCAGGCAAAGGCGAAGCCGACCTTGCTGGGATGGTTCGTCGGCCAGGTGATGAAGCAGACCGGCGGCAAGGCCAACCCGCAGGCGGTGAACGAGATGCTGAAGGCGAAGCTCGGTATCGAATGATCCACGGCGACATCCCGGCGAGAGCAAAGTATGTTGTCGCCGTGCCATCGCTGAGATCGGGTTCACATCGCAGAGCAAGTCTACTGACAGATACAACAGGCTCGACGCGATTGTGACGCGCGGCTTGGCGCTATCACCCTAGTTCCATAAGACGAAGCCGCGCCTCCGAGCCACCTAGCTTTCCGATAGTGAGTTGCGGAACACATCGACCTTCGTCTCTAGGCATCGCCGAAGACTAAGGTCTGTCGAACCGACTGCATACCAGCCCTCGGGCTTCTGGTAGAAATCCAGGCCGCGGCCGACCTTGATGGTCCAGCCGTTATCCAATCTGACCTCACGGTCATGCATCTTTTCATTCAGCCTGACCTCGAGCGCCACGTCATATTCCAAGAGGCTCTGCTTGAGCTCGTCCAGCTTTTCCTGGAGCCCAGCCATATCGGTCTGTTGGTCGCAAGAAGTGATGAGGGTATCCGAAACGCCGCCTCGTCCCAGGTTCCACTGCCCAGAAGGATTGCGGTTGAACTGGCCCTTCTGACAAAGCACGCGCCGGAAGGCGATCAGTGGTTCCACGAGGCAAAGTATGACGGCTACCGCATGCTGGCTGGAATCGAAGATTGCCAAGCCCGTCTCGTGACGCGAAACAACCAGGATTGGACGCACCGGTTTCCAGAGCTGGCCGAAGCTCTCGCCAGATTCGCCCCTCGCGGCACGATCTTCGACGGAGAAATCTGCAAGCTCGCTGACTCAGGCCTCAGTTCGTTTGCGGCCCTGCAGCAGGCGCTCTCAGACGAGGCGACAGCGGACTTGGTCTATTACGCCTTTGATCTGCTTTTCCACGAGGGGGTCGATCTGCGGCAACGTCCGCTCGAGGAGCGTAAACGGCTACTAGCTCAGATCCTGACCAATGCCCCACCAACCGTTGTTTTGAGCCAGCACCAAGTCGGTAATGGGCCGGAGATATATGCCCGAGCCTGTTCCCTTCACATGGAGGGCATTGTCTCGAAACGGCGGACGTCGCCCTACATCGGGGCTCGCAGTCCCGACTGGCTCAAGACGAAATGCCTCAATACCGAGGAGTTTGTCATTATCGGCTATACCGATCCGCAGCGTTCGCGGGTCGGCTTCGGGGCCCTTCTCGTTGGTTATTACACCCCATCTGGAGAGCTGACCTACGCCGGCAAGGTCGGGACCGGTTTTACCACCGACCTCTTGTTGTCGATGCACGACATGCTGAGCTCGATCGAGCGGAGTTCACCAACTGCGGTCTTGCCGAAAGGCACCTACATGCGCGCTCCCGTTCATTGGGTCGAACCCCGATATGTCGCACAGGTCGAGTTCTCCGAGTGGACTCGAGACAATATCCTCCGCCATCCTGCTTTCCTTGGACTGCGGGAAGATAAGCCCGCGCGCGAGGTCATCGTTGATCGGTCATCTCAGTAGGATCGGAGATCCCGTCGCGGCGTATCCAGCATTTCCTCGAGAGCGGGATTAATTTTCCCTGGATCAAAGCCCGATGAAGTGTCATGCCGTCCTAACCCTAGGACCTTCCAGCCTCGGGTTTTGTTTATCCAAGGGCGGACAATAGATGCTTAGAGTCAGTATGATCGCTGCTTCGGTCGCCTTGTCGGCCATGTTGATGTGCCCCGCCTCGGCACAGACTGGGACGAAAGGAGCAGAACCGAGAGCAAGCTCGGGCCCGAGCCCTGTCTATGTTAACGGATCCTGGCTAGTTCAAAAGCCGGATAGCGTTCCGGGGAAGAGGATCTACCGTCGGTACTCCTTCACGAAGGATATGGACCTACCGAACGTGATGCTCTTTCAATGTCCGAAAGAAAGACGCGAATTCGTTCATCTCAGTTTGGAGATGAAGCGAGTTGGACCTATCGGCGCGGCCTTCTCAACTGAATTCGAGGATTTCCAGGCGCGGTTTCTCGTCGATGACAAGAGGAGCTTTTCTCTCCCTGGGGAGCTTATCAAAACCGAACTCTTTTTTGACCGCACTCCTGAGACCGCCGATGATTTCGACAGTCTCCTCATGGCACAGGAGTTTCAGATGAGACTCGGTCAGCGGCAGGTCCGGGTTATTTTTAAGGTGCTGCCTGAGTTCACCAAGGCATTGCCCGACATCCTTAAAGCCATGAAGGCCCCTCCGGCGTCGTTCCTAACGACTCAAGAGGCTATACGCGACTGTCGCCTATATCGTGCTGAGGCCTCGTAGCGACTAGTCTGCAAGACGCACTCACCCTCGTGGGATATGCGGACATTCGTAAGGGGGCATACAATCGTCCTGGTTCATCCCCATGATTGAGGCTGCAAGTGGGCTCTGTTGGTCTAAGTCCCTAGAGGCGAGGAAGGTCTTGACCGCGTTCACAAGCGCCGGCTCTACGCTGACCCTGGCCTCGCCGTGGACCCTGAGGAAATCGGCTGCTTGCCCCAGCGCATCGAGCATCCTGACGATTTCGACAACAGTGCCGACAGTGATATTGACGGCCTGCCTGCCGCTATAAAGACGGGGTTCGGTCATTGTTCACCTCTCAGAATGGAAGCAGTGACTGGTTGATAATGACGGTGTTGGCCCGGTTATTCAGTTCATAGCGGATGATGTTCTGCTGGATGGCGAGGGCGGCGCGGCGCTCAGCCGGTGTTCCGGAAGCATTGACGAGCTGACCTCCGAAGACCTTTATTGCTTGGGCTTCGGACAAGGATTCCACGGGCCGGGAGAAGGCAACGATGAGTTTGTGAATGTCGGTGCGGCTCGCAGTCGCCGTAAACGTCCCATCTGCCAAGCGCACTTCGTCTCGGATCGGCGAAAGATGAATGCCCGGAGTTGCAGAACCGAAGATCTTCGTCTCAAACTGCAGGTTATTGACGACCGTTGGCGCGCCCTGAGGCTTGTCGGCAGGCCCTCCGAGATTGGCGAATTCAGCGAGGTCGACGAAATCGTCAATCATTTTAGCAAAGCCGACATTCCCTGTGATCGGGTACATGTAGTCTTTGTCTAGGTTTTTGTCCTTGCAGTAATTTTCCTTCACGTCACGCAGGAGACCCACGAAGGTATCGGTGACGGTGAAGTTCTGGATATTCTGCCGTGAGCGATCGACTCCCGCACTAAGGCCTAGAGTCCGCGTACCACGAAAGAAGGTGTGTAGCAGGCTTGCTCCGCCGCCCAGATTATTCACCTCTTGACCATCGAAGCTGAAATTATAGGCGATCGCCGCCTGACCGTACTTGCCGATATAGGATCGTGTGATCTTGTCGAGCGGCCAAAGATTGATGATGTTTGGATCGATCTGGTCGTGAGCGAGCCTATCACCGAGTTCCTTCGCTTTGGGGTCGGATCTACTGAGCAGCCAGTAAGCCAGTTTGTCTTTGACTGCCTCGCGAGCCTCGCAGCGGATCTTCTTCACGATCTTGAAGCTGGAATAGCTTGTCACATCATCAGGCAGTGGAGCGATGGCGCAGCCGCCGGCTGCTAGGCCGAGGCCTAAGATTACTAAGCGCGATGCCGTTGCGCTCCACCAAGCTGCCCCCATGGCACACTCCGGTTTTTCTCGCAGGGCAGCGTTGCAGGACGGTTAGGAAAAGACAGAGCAAAAACGGATGATTTCCCGTCTCTTTGGGGCAATCTCAGCGGACGTTCCGCGTCGGGACATGGATACTCGATCGCGTTCCGGACCTTGTTCGGCGATGTCCAGCTCAAAAGCCCGCGCTTCTACGTTCCCAAAGAGCGGCAGGCCAACTGTCCGGCAACGATCTCGCCTCTGACGCAGTTGCTTCCCGATCATATTGCGCCGGAGCGCCTGTACCTCGAGACCCGCTGGGCTTCGCTTGTCCCCTATGCGGCAGCCGCCGATCTCCTGGCCGACGTGCTTCCTATCGGGAGCGGCGTCAATGCAACGACGGTCCGTCAGCATGTGCTCCGTGCCGCCGAGCGGATGGAAGACGATCTCGCTGAACAGCGGACTTCATTCACCGACGGCAGAGATCCTCGCGAGTGGGAGGATCTGCTGATACCGGATGGGCGGATGGTCATTGGCCTCGACGGCGGCTACATCCGCGATTGGCGCGAGAGAAAAAAGAACTTCGAGCTCATCGTCGGCCGGTCCATGCCCGAAGAGGGAGACGCCCGATACATCGGCTTCGTTCATGGTTATGATCGCAAGCCGCATCGTCGCATCATTGACCACCTCCACCGGCAGGGTTTCCAGGTCGATCAGGATCTGACCTTCATCACAGACGGCGGAGAGGTCCGTGTGCTTGCCGAGCGGATCAGCCCGTGCAGCGAGCATGTGCTCGACTGGTTCCACATCACCATGCGGATCACGATCCTGCGCCAGTTTGCTCAGGGACTGGTGCACCATGACAAGGAGGCCGGGACGGCGGCTCTGGATGAGCTGCGCCGGATCAAGTGGTTCCTGTGGCACGGCAACACGTATCGCGCTCGGGAGGCTATCGATAACCTTCTCCTCGACCTTGAGGCTCTCGACAGTCGCTATCCCAACCTGCGCAAGTTCAAGATCGCGATGCGGGAGTTCCAGGTCTATATCGTCAGCAATGAAGCGAGCCTGATCAACTATGGCGAGCGCTACCGGTCCGGTGAGCGGATCTCCTCGGCCTTCGTTGAGGCGACGGTGAACGCGGTTATCAGCAAGCGCTTTGCCAAGAAGCAGCAGATGCAGTGGAGCCGACGCGGGGCTCATCTGCTGTTGCAGACGCGGACCAGGACCCTGGATGGCTCACTGCGTGCCGCATTCGAGCACTGGTATCCCGGCATGATGAACGACAATGACAGGGGTCGCAGACAGGCCGCTGCTTGATTGCCCCACAAAACCTCATGCTCTCCACAACCGCCCCCGTAAAAGGGCGAGTCGATTTCAAGACCTTCCCCTAGGCCGGGCAATAGACCGCTGTAGATCTGGCGTATGTCCCAATATACATTTTAGTACTTCCGCCCTGCGTCAATATACGATCTAATAGAGCCTGATCAAGTCTATAGTCAGTGGAGTAATCAGTGATCCAGTCCCTTGTAATCGATTACAACAGGAGATTTGTTCATGGACACCAAAGTGAAAAGGCGGAAAGACAGCCGGGATGATCAGTCGACCGCTCACTACAGCGGCCGCTTACTGGCAATCACGAGTACCGGGCCTGTCCGAAGAGTACGGATAGCTGGCAGAGCTCTCCCGGTGGCTTCGGCCCTAACCGTCTTGACCGAACTTGCTGATCGCGCCGGCGGCGTGGATAGATCATACCGGTCAACGATCGCTCAACGGGTTAAGGGCAAAGCGGCGTATGAGGCGTGGATGAACTTCTACACGCCCCTCTCTCTCGGGCTTCTAACCCTTTCAGCTCGCGACCGTCTGTACGTGCTGTTCGAGATCCTTCGCCATATTAAGCGGGAAAACTCCGCTGCCGGCGTAGAGCCGCTTCTGGCGTCCGCTGTCAACGCCACTTGGCCCTTGCTGTCGGTCGAGGGCCTAGAAACGATCGTGGCCATAGCCAAACGACGTATTGCCGAGTCAACTTTCGCCACCCGGCACGCGACCTCTGTCTCTGACGCGACATCCATGACGACGACATACCTCGCACCGGGCGAGCTACAGCGCATAGATGTGAGCCAATGGATCGATGAGTGGCGACTCCAGCCCACCAGGAACTTCTGGGGAGTGACGGACGCGGCCGCGAACGGGCTTCTGGGCCGACTGGGCTTCGGTGGAGGACCTGCGGGTACGTTCGGCAGCTGGGGCGGGCCTGGACTGCCTGGCGCTAATGGCGACTTCGGCTACGGCGCCCCGGGCGGGTTCGGCGACATCCTTGGCCGACTGGGTTTTGGTGGAGGGCCTGCGGGCACATTTGGCAAGTGGGGCGGATCTGGGTTGCCTGGCAGCAACGGTGACTTCGGCTACGGCGCCCCAGGCGGGCTCGGCGACATCCTTGGCCGACTGGGTTTTGGTGGAGGGCCTGCAGGCGCCTTTGGCAAATGGGGCGGGCCCGGGTTGCCAGGCGGCAACGGGGGCTTCGGTGCCGCAGGCGGGCCTGACGACGCTCTCGGCAGGATTGGTCTCAGCCGCGGCCCGTTTGGTGCGTTCGACCCTGGGATCAATGGAGGGGCCACGGGGTTTGGCGCGGGGCTAGGACAGAGTGGGGCGATGCACCCGGAGGGCGATGGTTTCGGGCACCATCTAGTGGATTTCGCCAAATCCACGTGGCAGGCAGTAACGTTTGGCACGGCAGGCGTCAATGCTGCCGGTAAGCTCTTTGGTGAAAGCGCCGCCCCAGACGCCGCCAAAGACGCCGCCTCAGAAGCCGCCAAAGAAGCCGCCGCAGAAAAAGCCTCAGGACCCCTTGAAGTCGCCTCAAAGGCCACTGCTTTAGTGATACTAAGCCTTGGCGGTGCTTATTTGGTTGGCTCCGCACTAGCGGCTGCTGAGGATGCATCGGATGAGGCTACCAAAAAAGCTTGGGTGCCATCGACGCCCGTGAATCCTGGCGATGGTCAGCAAGGAGGCGGCCAGCAAGGCAGTGGTCAGCAGGGAGGTGGTCAGCAGGGAGGTGGTCAGCAGGGCGGTGGTGAGCACGGTGGTCATGGCGGGCCCGATTCCGATCCGAAAAAACACCGTGAAGGCGACAGCTACCCCGACCCCGACGGTTCAGGTGTAGGCCCTGTGGATCCCACGTGGATCCCTGTCGATGACGGACCTGGATCTGGTGGCGGGAATCCATTGTGGTCTCCCGCGTACGACGGCGACGAGCCGCCGGATCCAACGATGATTTGGGATGAGAATGGGGGTGGCGGAACACCTAACACGACCGGTCGCGGGGTCGTGCTTGAGTTAGTCGCGGGGAAGGGATTGCTTGCCGGCGTCGTTCAAGTCGGACCTAGAACGTTTCAATTAACGTGAGAGGCAGCGCCACCTGGAAGCACAGTGGTGAGAATGAAAAAACGACCTGCATCGGGCAGTATTTCACCAAAATACAATTGCTCGGTGCAGCGTACGAACCAGAAGACCACAAGCCATACCTAATGCGGACAATGTAAAGATCGCGGCGAACATCATGCTGACGTCAAGCTGGCCTGCAAGGGATTTGATGACGTATCCCAAACCGCTTGTTGCCGCAATGAATTCGCCAACTACACATCCCGTGAGGCTTAATACCACCGCGATCTGCAATCCGGTGAAGATGAAGTGTGCCGCCGACGGCAGCTTGACATCGCGCAGTGTCAACCAGCGACTAGCTCCAGCTGCTTTGTAGAGATCTAGAAGCTCCGACTTCGACGCATGCATTCCGGAAAAGGTATTCACGAATGTCGGAAAGAAGCACACGATCGCTGCGAGGAATACCTTTGACTCGGTCCCGATACCAAGCCAGACGATCAGCAGTGGTGCGATGGCGACGACAGGCATGGCCTGAAGCGCCACGACAACAGGGAAGATGAACCGCGCTCCAACCCTGAACTCTCCGAGAAGGACGCCTAAGCCGACCCCAGCGCAGCACCCGACAACAAATCCCATCGCAGCAGCCTTCAGGGTTGCCAGAACATGGACATGTAACGTTCCTCTGACCAGACCAGTGTATAGTGCGCTGCCTACATCCGCCGGTGAGGGAAGAACGGTCGGATCAACGGAGAAGAAGAAGACGGAATAATGCCAGACTGCGAGGAGGACAGTGAGAGCCGCCAAAGGCGCAAGAATCCGTCTCATAGTGCGCTCCTTGGAGCCAGATTGACGATGTTGGTGGCAGGCCTATGCCAAAACACAATTTTCTGACCGGCTGCGCGCACGAGCGCGCTGCTGATCAAGCCTAAGATGCCCAACGCGAACATTGCGGCAATCGAGGTGGTTGTATCCAGGGTATTGGATGAATTCACGATCAGGAAGCCGGTTCCCTGCGTGGCATTGATGAATTCCATGACCACGCATCCCACCAGGGCAAAAGAGGCCGAGATCTCGAGTCCGACGAAGAGTTGCGGAGCGGCTGACGGGATGCGCAGATGGAGCATAGTATGAAGTCTGCCCGCATTTGAGACACGGAACATATTGGACAAGTTCGGATCGACACTCTTCAATCCGGCGAAGGCGGACGTGAAAAGCGGGAAAAAGCAGATTAGAGCGACCAATGCGACTTGGCTCTGCATGCCAAATCCCACCCAGACGAAAACCAGAGGCGCAATCGAGACTTTGGGGATGGATTGGAAGCAGAGGACCAGAGGGTAGAATGAGTTCTCAAGAACCGGAAATTCCGTCAGTAGAATTGCCAGGCTGAGAGCAATGGCGACGCCGATGCAGTAGCCAATAAGGGAGGCTGTTATCGTGGCGCCGATATGGGGCAGCATGTCTCCGCCGACGATGCCCGACCAAAGCCGCAGAAGAACGTCGTCTGGAGATGGGATGAGATGTGACGGCGGCTTAAAAAGCGTGACCGCTGCATACCATGTAAGGAAAAGCACCGTTATTGTGAATAATGGAGCTAAGAGCGAAACGAGTTTGTCGGTGACCCTCAGCATGTGCTTTTCTCACCAAATACGTGCCGCAGGTGCCCGAGCAGGTCGTTGAAGTCCTTCCGAGCCATAGTCTCGACTGTGCGTGGGCGCTCGAGTGGAACAACCAGCTCGTCCACGACGCGCCCCGGTCTTCCTCCCATTATCAGGACACGATCAGCCAGGAAGACTGCTTCCTGAATGGAGTGCGTGATGAAAAGCACCGATTTGTGTGTAGAGGCCCAAATGCGTTGGAGCTCAATCATCATGTGCTCCCGCGTCATAGCATCGAGGGCTGCGAACGGCTCATCCATGAGCAGAAGCGCAGGATCGTGGATCAAGCCGCGAGCAACGGCTACGCGCTGCTGCATGCCACCTGAAAGCTCTGACGGGTAATGGTTGGCAAAGGCTTCAAGCCCAACGAGCTTGAGCAGGTCGAGAGCTTTGTCCCGGTAATTTTTGACAGGTAGCCCCATGGCGCGAACGGGCACCAGAACATTGTTCAGAACGGTCTTCCAGGGTAGGAGCGTGGCCTGCTGGAAGACGATGCCTACGTCCGAGCGAGGCGATTTGACAGGCCGGCCCTTGAGGTGGATCTCGCCTTCCGTTGCGGACAAAAGGCCCGAAACGAGCTTCAGCAAAGTGGATTTGCCGCACCCCGAAGGCCCAAGCACGGCCACGAACTCTCCCGGTTTTACATCGAGCGAGAGATTATCGAGGGCTCTGAGGGGGCCCCTGCTTGTCCCATAGGTGAGCGAGACATCGCGGATCGAGAGACCTGCTTTGTATGCCGAAGCCGTGTCGACGGTGTGCAAAACCGGCCATAAATTGGGTTGCGCCATCCGGTTCATTTCGCCGCCTTCCTGAGGACGTCCGTCCGATCCCAGCGGTTGGCCCCTTCGACGAACTCGCGTGTGATGAATAGATCCGGGTTCAGATCGCCTCGCTTTAGCTGGCCGCTCTGGTGCATCACATCGATAAGGTTCTTGATGGCACCCGGTTCATAATCTCCAAAGCGATCTTCCTTGGCTCCGCCGAAGACGATGTCCATGTCGAGCTTGGTGAGTTGGACATTGCTGGCGATGTACCCGGCCTCCTTCTCGGCGGTCGGCTTCGCCGCAGAATCATAGTCCCAGAAAGCACGGACGCAGCCCTCCAAGTTCGCCCTGCAAGCAAAGTTTGACTTTGCCATCACGCGCGCCATCTTTTCGACCAGTTGGGGCTTCTGGGCGATAGTATCATCGTGGGCGATCAGGCCGTTCGAAAAAAGAGACTTGTACTTCTCGGGAATGGGCAGACGCTTAATTTTCGTGCCGGCCAGAGCCATTGACTCATGCTGGTGGGCGAATAGGCTTAAGGCTTCGACTTGGCCCGAGCTCAACTGTCTCCAGGCTGCCGGCCCGAGGCCGACTGGCATCACCGCCACATCCTTCATCCATTCCACGCCTGAGTCTTTCATGATCGATTTCAGGATAGGGATGTTGCCCCAAGATAAGGCTCCGACGCCAAGCTTCTTGCCCTTTAAATCCGCAATTGAATTGATCGGAGAATCTTCGCGTACCACGAATTCAAAAGGGGAAATCGTATACGCGTTGTAGAAGAGCTTGACGGGGAAGCGCTCGTTCTTGTCCAAAGCTACCAATAGCAGATCGGGGTTTGGTAGGCCGAAGGTAATAGTCTTATTGGCAACTTGAGGCACTAGGATAGCTGTTCCTTGAACAGCAACGAATTCAGGATCCAACTGCTCTTCTTCGAAGAACCCAAGCTTCTTGCCAAAGATGAGGGCGGAGGTATAGGGCTGCCAGGGATTAGGAGCGCCGATCCTGATCTTCTCCGTAGCCGAAGCAGCGCCTACGCCGAAGAAACAAGCTAATGTGGCGAGGAGTGCACTCTTGAACGTTTTCATCTCTAGATTCCCATCTGGTTTGCAGCACTGCATGAGGCTTGAGCGCTCGGCCGGGTTTGCTTCACGCTCGTCCTTCTTGTTGATGCCCTAGAAAGACTGGGCCATTACCGTACAGCCGGGTGCCGGGCTGCAAGCATTTGTAATCCAACTTGGCTGGATTCATGGTAACCGCTGCCGGGGCAGCGAACTCGATGATGTTGCTCGTGATAGGAGCGAAATCGGCACGATAGTGGTTTGTGCTTTTAACAACCACGATACGATGCTCCTCCGGGTTCACGCCGACAGCACGGAAGCTCTCGCGCTCGACGTACCAGGTACGGACGGATGTCACGACAATGCGCACTCCGCCGCACCGGAGTTGAGCCATTTTACCGAGATTCATCTTAGTTCCGCCGAGCATGGGCCCGCGAAGGTCGAAGGGACCCTCATGTAGGCGCTCGACGATGAAGGAGCGCCGTAAAGGTTGGTGACCGGGCATACCCTTGCCCCCAAGGTCGACGACAATCTCGGCGGCTTCTCCGGCGGCATGTGCGAGTGCAGCGGTATCCGGATCGTATAGCAAACCGACGGCGGCGTCCGGTGCGCCGGCGCGCAGCAGCGCCTCGATAGCCCAGATCGTGTCTGAGGTTGCTCCGCCGCCTGCATTGTCCTGGACGTCTGCCATCACTATTGGCTTGCTTGTCGACAAGGAGAGAGCCATTCTCACTGCGGTGTCGACATCAGGCAAGTTGACTGCAAAGTGGGCTTCGGTGGCGAGTATTTCCGCCTCCAAGCAAGAGATGGCCCGCTCAAGCTGTTCCTGATTCGGGCCATACCCATAAACGCAAGGCCTGCACTGAGGCACATCAGCCAAGGAAAAGCCCGTCATGAAGGACAAGCACGTACCCTCTCCGGCTTCCTTTTCCAGCCTCTCCAAAGTTGAATAGAGGGAGCGACAGGGCTCCTCCATCGTCGTTTGCAAATATATCGGCATCAGGAACGGTATGGACCGGAATGTCTTCGCATGACGTGGGCCTCCGGCGAGCAGGGGAGCCAGCAACCGGTAGGCGCGTGCGCCCGTCTCGAGCATGTCCACATGTGGATAGGTGCGGTACGCGGCAATGCCGTCCGCGATCTGGATCATTTCCGCCGTGACGTTGCCGTGAGAATCCAGTGAGATGACCAAAGGCACATCCTCTCCGATCAGTGCCCTCACGCGCCTCAAGACTTCCGCATCCGCGTCCTCGACATGTTCGGCAACCATGGCGCCGTGCAATTCCAGAAACACGGCGTCAAGGCGTTCAACCCGGCGTAGCGCGTCAAGCATTTGCGACATGATGCGCTCGAAGCATTCCCGCTCAAGACGACTGGCGGGAGGAGCGAAGGCATGGATGAGCGGTACGAGCTCATGTCCATCCCGCCGTGCAGCCTCGGCGAAACCATGAAGGCTGAATTTGCTCGGAGTCTTCGTGAAGACATCCGACCCAACGGGAATCCCGCCGCCCATCCAGTCGCCGAAGTCCGCATACTTGGTAGGGAAGGGAGCGAAGGTATTCGTTTCGTGAGCAAAGCCAGCGACTGCAATCCGCATGTCAGCACTCCAGATTGACATCTCAAAAAAATTTCATAAGCTTCATAAACATGTCAAGTGGCGATTATGATGAATCATGACATTTTAACGGCCCCTTCTGAGCCGCAGGAAAAGTTGACGGAGCAGGCCTTCCGGAGGATTCATTTAGGAATCCTGTCCGGCCAGCTAAGGCCAGGAGCGCCGGTGACGGAAGTGGACCTGATGGAGCAATTTGAGCTTACGCGTGCTCCCGTCAGGCACGCCATAGCGCGGCTTGGGCATGAGGGCTGGCTCGTCGCGCAGTCGAAACGCCGTTACGTGGTCAAGCCCATTACCTTGCGCGATGTCCGAGAGGTGTTCGATCTGCGCAAGCAGCTTGAGCCGGAGGCTGCATTGCGCGCCGCTGGCCGCGTGAACGAAGCTCGTCTCGCACAGTTCGACGAGATCATGAGCCAGACCTACGATCCCAATGATGCCGAGAGCGAAACACGGTTTTTTGCCGCTAATTCGGCGCTGCACTGCAGCATCGCCGAAGCGGCAGGCAACCAGCGGATCACCCAGATCGTGAAGAAGCTCCATGACGAGAGTGAGCGCATCCTTCGTGTCGGCATGCGCTACATCAATTGGAGCCACAATTGGCAGCACGGCCACGAAGAGCTGATTTCCGCGCTGGTCTCGGGCCAAGGAGAGTTAGCCGCGCAAATCGCTCTCAGGCAAATCAATCAGTCGGAACGTATAGTCATGGATGCCATGACGGAACTTCTCGACGAAATTAGCTTCGGTCTGGGACCGGACGTTAGGAACACCAAAGTATGACCAGCACTTACGGTCTGACGGCCAGATTCAATCACATTTCTTTGCTCAGCGAAGAGACTCCTCTGGTCGAGCATAGCAGCTTGGGCGAGCGGCTCTCCGGCATAAGGCTATTCATCAAGCGTGACGACATCGCCACTGTTGGCGGCGGGGGTAACAAGCTCCGCAAGCTTGAATTCGCTGTCGGCAAGGCGCTGGAAGAGGGTGCGGATACCCTGGTCACTTTCGGAGCGCTGCAATCCAATCACGCGCGATTGACCGCGGCCGTAGCGGCTAAGCTCGGCATGCAGTGTGAGCTCGTCCTCTCGAAGCGCGTGCCCCGAAGCGGAATACTGTACGAAAACAACGGCAATGTGCTGCTCACAAAGCTGTTTGGGGCAAACGTTCATATCCTATCTCCGGACGCTGATCCTCTCGAATGGTGCGCCCATCACCTGGGAGTGCTGCGGCAGCAGGGGCGGAAACCCTATGTAATTCCTTTCGGCGGATCGGATTGCCTAGGTGCGCTGGGCATGGCGCATTGCGCGTTCGAGCTTATAGATCAACTCAAGAGGCAGAATGCAAAGGCCGACCACGTGGTCGTTGCCAGCGGGAGCGGCGGCACTCAGGCAGGTCTCCTGGCAGGTTTGCACGCCGCTGGCTCCGATGCCCGGGTTCATGGCATCAGCGTTCTGCATCCGGCCGAAAAGCTGTGCGAAATCGTCTCCTCCATCGCTAAGGAGGCTTGCACCGCCATGGGAGATAAGCCCTTCGATGCTTCCAAGGTCCAAGTGAACGATCGGTACGTCGGCGCCGGATATGGCATTCCCTACGACGGAGTTCTCGATTCGATTCGCATGCTCGCTGGAACGGAAGGGGTTCTCCTCGATCCGGTCTATACCGGAAAAGCCTTTACGGGGCTTCGGGAACTAGCCGAGCAGGGAGCATTTGCGCCAGGCGAGACGGTCGTTTTCATCCACACTGGAGGTCTGCCGGGTCTGTTTGCCTATTCGGACGAGTTCACGTCCGCAGAGATGGTCACAGCCTCCAGCTCCACTGAAAGCAGGGCTTATGCGTAGCGATAACGAAGCTCGAATCAAAAGCCTAAAGGACGCTCTCTATACATGGGCGCTCGGGGATGAGCGCTTGAACTCCGATGTCCGCAGCGGGCGGTTCGACGCCGAGGTTGATGAAGACGCAGCGGCCATTAACAGGCGGCAGAATTCGTTCAAGGTCGATCAGGCATCCACCGGAATCGTCGAACATGCCTCGTTCACCGTTGCGCTCTACAAGGCTTTACGTAAGCGGGATCTCGATGCTCAGGAGGCAGTTGCCGCACTTGTCGCTGCAATGTCTAAATGGGTGCTGGAGAATGCCGAAGCCTATTCATTCGCGCGGCTCGGCGTTAGCAGGGCAGATCCAGGAGGGGCTTTCAAGAGCATTCGTGAGAACTTCAAAAAGCGCGGCGAAGAGCGCTTCGGCTCGCATTTCGTCTATGAGCAGGAGATCAGCGATGAAAAGCGATCCTTCGTGAACATCACGCGCTGCTTGTACAACGACCTCCTACGGTCGATGGGATACCCCGAGGTGATTCCGGTGTTCTGCGCCATGGATACGATCTGGGCGGCTGATGTCACGCATCCCCGCTATGGCGTACAGTTCGATCGACCCACGACGCTGGCCATGAACGCGGACAAGTGCAGGTTCCAGTTCTCCAAGGCCGGCACCTCCGCAAAATAACAAAAAGAAGGGCGAAGAATTCCGAGGCCTTTCTCCTGATTCTATATTCTTTGTCTGCTCTGATGACATGCGAGCGAGGACGAACGTCATGGGCCTTTCCTCACAGAATCCAGTACAAACCCAGCACCCCTCCGAAGATGTCCCGGATCAGGTGCGTGCTGGCGAACCAACGGTCTGGTTCAACCCTTTCCGTCTACCGACTTCGCAAGCCTTCGAGGCGGTTGAGCTTCAGGTGGTTGAGGTCGAGGCTGCCGCTGATCGTTGGCGCCGCTTCGCTCCGTTACTTGCCTGTCTCTTTCCCGATGTCCGCGAGACGGAGGGACGTATCGATTCGCCGCTGCTGCCTTTATCCAATGAACTCTCGGAGCGCGTTACGGGGGATCTCTCGGACACTGTCCTAGTCAAGGCCGATCATGCCCTTCCCCTCACGGGCACTATCAAAGCTCGTGGTGGCGTCTACGAAGTTCTTGTTTATGCCGAAGAGCTAGCGCTTCGTGAGGGGCTCATCGGGCAGGGCATCGGTTACGATGCTCTGTCAAGCGAAGAGGCCAAATCTCTGTTCTCGCAACATACGCTTCTGGTCGGTAGCACAGGAAACCTCGGCTTCAGTGTCGGCGTGATCGGCCGGGCCCTGGGGTTCAAAGTCGAGGTTCATATGTCGAGCGATGCGAAAGCGTGGAAGAAAGCACGCTTGCGCGATATCGGCGCGAAGGTCATCGAACATGATGCCGATTACTCGATGGCTGTCGCGGGTGCTCGCGCTTCGGCATCGAAGCGAGGCGCCTGCCACTTCATCGATGACGAGAACTCTCGTCTCCTTTTCTTCGGCTATTCTGCGGCCGCCCTTGATCTCGCTTTTCAGATCAGAAGTGCAGGCATTGAAGTTTCTGAAACAAGCCCAGTCGCCGTGTTCCTTCCCTGCGGAGTTGGGGGTGCTCCTGGCGGAGTGGCCTTCGGCCTTAAAGCGATCTTCGGCGATGCTGTTCAATGCATCTTCGTGGAACCCATCGCCTCTCCTTGCATGCTCGTGCAACTCGCTACAGGCATCGAACGCGCAGTCAGCGTTTACGAATTCGGCCTAGACAACGAGACGGCTGCGGACGGCCTCGCCGTTCCTCAGGCGTCAATGCTGGTCGCTAGATCCATACAGCCGCTCGTCGACGCGGTCGCAACTGTCTCCGATCACAGCCTGTTTTCCTGGGTCGGAGCTTTGTGGGAAGAGGCGGGAATAAGGCTTGAGCCTTCCGCCGCTTCGGGATTTGCAGCTGTCGCCCCCTATCTCAGGGGCCTGAAGATGCGAGGGGCCCGGCTTCCCACAACCTGCATTGCCTGGACCACTGGCGGCTCAAAGCTGCCGAGCGATGAATTCGAGAAAGTTCTGGCTCAGGCGAGGACTTAAAAAGGCCTATGGTAGAACTGATCTGGCAGAGCATCCAATGAGCAGTCGTGCCTTGGTCAACAGGCGAGAGGGCTTTGCCTTGGCTGCATTAATCTCCGTGTTCGCGCTGAGCCAAGCCTTTCGCACCCTGCCTGCGATCATCGTTCGCGATATCGAGCAGGCATTTCAGGCGACGCCTGAGCAGATCGGGACCTATGCCGGGATCTTCCATTTCACGTTCGCCATGATGCAGATCCCGGTTGGGATCTGTCTTGATCGCTATGGCTCTCGGACCGTGGTCCTTGTCTTCACGGCTGTTGCGATCGCTGGCGCGGGCTTGTGCGCTGTTGCCCCATCGTTTGCCGGCCTTCTGCTGGGTCAGGCCCTGATTGGAGTTGGTTGCTCACCGGCACTTATGGCTTCCCTGGTCTATATCTCTCGTGAATATCCGTCCGGCAGGTTTGGGCCGTTGTCGGGTCTGATCGCAGCACTCGGCGGCTTGGGTATGTTACTGACCACAACACCGCTTGCTTGGTGCATCGAGCATACATCGTGGCGTATTGCAGTCGGAGTTCTCGGAGTCCTGTCTGCGCTCAGCCTGCTGGCATGTCTGTCTTTTGTCCATGAGAGCGCCAAGCCGGCAGGACGCACCGAAACCGTCGCGCAAGCAATCAAGGAGATAAAAACTGTCGTCCGGCGCGACACAGCAGGAATCTTCGTGTTGGGGTTCGTCACCTATGCAGCCGTCGTCGCGATCCGCGGGCTATGGATCGTTCCAATCTTCGTGAACTGGCACTCCTTCTCATTGAGAGAGGCAGGCTACGTCGCCTTTGCGATGACAGTCGCAATGATCGTCGGGCCAGCCCTGGCGGGACCACTCGACCCCGGGCCGGCATCAAGGCGTGGAGCAATTATCCTCATCTCGGCTGGGTTGACACTTGCTCTTGCGGTGTTGGCCCTCGGTGCGGGATTTAGCGCAACCGGCAATGCAGCAGTGACGGTGCTCGTCGGCATGCTTTCATCCGTAACTGTCCTGCAGTACGCGTATATTAGATCAAACTACCCGGCCGCTATGATTGGCCGAGCACTCGCAACGTTCAACATGTCCGTATTTCTGGGCATTGCTACAGTGCAGGGCGCTTCGGGTGCAGTTGCGGCCTGGGCTGTCTCAGCCGGTCTGGAACAGTTCTCCGCCGTGTTGTGCTTCATAGCCGTGACCACGGCGGCGGGTTTGCTTCTCTTTTCAGTTCTTCCGCGTCCTGTAGAGAGGCTAGTCCGAGCCAGATAGATGTCCTTTCAGGTGTCTCCGCGCCTTGAGAGGGTGCTAAGGATTTACTCAACAAGAAGAAATGCGTATGAACACTCAAGAAACGCCTGCTTCTGAACTTCCGGTTCGGCAAATCACTCTTGGTCAGGATACTTTCCCCTATATTGACGTCGGATCCGGCTCTCCCGTCGTGTTCCTGCATGGCGCGCTCGGCGATCTGAGAACGTGGCGCCGGCAATGTGCTGCTCTGTCGGGCCGCTTCCGTTGTATTGCCTATACACAGAGGTACTTTGGCACTTCCCCTTGGCGGACGAACGGGCCAGCTTTCGGCACGGGCACACACGCTGACGATCTCATGACGTTCTGCGAAGGTCTCGGCGTCGGGCCGGTGGCGCTTGTCGCTTGGTCATATGCCGGACATGTGGCGCTTCAAGCGGCATCCCGGCGTCCTGAACTGTTCAATCGGATCTTCATTTATGAGCCTGGCGTGCCGAGCTACACGACCGACAGTGACGAACTTGCCGCTTTCGGGCGCGATGCAGAGGCCATGTTCGGCCCCATTTTCCAAGCGGTGGGCAGGGGCGACACCAGAGAAGCCGTGCGCCTGCTGATCGACGGCTCGGGCGGTGAGGGCTATTTTGAGAAGCAAACTGTCGAGTGCCGACAGATTGAGTTAGATAGTGCTCACACCATGCCCTTGCTCCTGGCTCAGGCTGCACCGCCATATCTGAGTTGCGACGACCTCAGCAGTCTGCAGATGCCGGTTTCGATCGCCTGGGGAGAGGCTACGAGGCCTATCTTCAAGATCACGTCACGGGCGGCAGCCCGTTGTCTCAGCAAGAGCCGGCACATGGAGGTGCCAGGCGTTGGCCATCTCTGGCCCGATCAAGACCCAAAGGGGTTTTCTGAGCTGGTGGGAAAGTGGCTCGATAGCTGAGCAGGACGGCAATTGATCTTACCTGGAATTCGAACCGGGCATACCGGCGATGGAACATACCAGATAGATGCTAGGAGAGGATCCAGTCTACTCATCACTCACTTGTAATCTGGACCGGGTTTGACTGGCTTCGTTTCGGAAACTTGAGAAGGGCATACCGAAGCCCGTCGAATGAATCATTCAGATTGCAAGACCTAAGGGTTGATTGGCGAAACGGACTTTGCCTATCGCTGCAGCTCAGCCGAGCTGGACTTTCCAAAAATCGAGAACGGCTTCGACTTCAGTCTTCGGATAGTGGAGGTAGTCGGCATTCGCGAGGTCGCTCCGCATCTTCTCCTTGCGCCTCTCAATTTCGCGCTTAATCCGGGCGGTGAAGGGCGCCGTCCCGGGCGGCAGCACCCCCGGACGATCAGGACTCGGCCAGCTTGCAGGATAGTCGGTTGGGATCCAGCCTGTGCGGACCTGATCCGCCTGCGCCCGCACGCTCTCATGCTCACAGGCCCAGCCGTATAGGTGATAGGAGCAGACCCGCAGCATCGCCTTGATCTCGGGCACCGTGTCTGTGAAGCCCTTCAACGACGTCGGTAACCAGACCATGTTGGCGACACACGAGAAGAAGCGAGGGTCCTGGACGACGCTACTTCGCTGCGCGAAAGATGGATCGTCGTAGCCCCAGATGTGGCAGACGGTCCAATTCTTGGGTCTCGGCAACGCCACATCGAGCGCTGCGAGCAATGCGTTGAGTGCCGCGACATTCCCTTCGAACTTGTCGGCAGTGACACCCGTCGCCTTACGTGTGTTTGTGTATCGCCGTGTCCAGCTCGCGTCATAGAGCGGACGCCCACGCGCCGTATGAGGCGCCCATACCGGCAATGCCTTGAACGTATCGGGGTGGACCCAGCGCGCGGTTCGCTCGATCAACTCGACGATCGCTGGGATATCCTCTCGCAGCACGGCGTTGCCATCAGGCACGAGAAATCCGTTAGCCAAAGGTCTTCCGTCTCTAATTGTGCCCGGCGACCGAGGCACTCCGATGGAGCATGAACCTCTCCTGTAACACCTATGCGCGGCCAACGCATCCAGATACGCGGCCGATCGGCTGACCCAATGACGAAGGAGAGCTTAGGCCGGGCGAGCGGTGCCAAGGGAGAGCTGAGGGCTCATCTAGATCAACAGACAGATGCACTGTCAGTTTCAGAAGACGGTCAGAATAATCTACTTGAAGGCGCTCCCTTGCGATGTAAGGGACTTTGTTTAAGGTTGAAGGCTCCGACTAGCGCAGCGGAGTTGGCCGGACTTTTGCAGTCGCGTTACGCCAGCGATTTCTGTGATCATTGGCGTAAGCTGCTCATTGTGTCCGCGGGGCTATAGAAAGAGGTCCGCATGAGCCTAATCCCAAAGATTCGCCTTGTGTCCACAAACAGCAAGCTTCTAAGTGATCAAGTTATTGAGTTTTCTAGTCACAGAAACGCAGTACGATTGCTTGTCAGAGAGTTCTTTGGTGACAATCAATACTCTGGTCAGCGCCTAATCGGCCTGCGAATAGAGTTTCCAGGAGATGACTTTTCGTCTTGTGAAGCCTTGTTGAACTCAAGTCAGGTGAATCAACTTATCTCGTGCGTGAACGAATTGGCTGACATCGCAGAGCAATCGCACTCCGTAAAGCAGCGGACAATATCGAACCCGTTCGGCTCCAGATGGATCGGTCGCTATTTCAATGATATTTTGATCGGGTACAGGGCGAAAAAGCGATAATAAACAAGGAATTCACGATCGGCTATGAGTTTGGAATCAACAGCGCGAGCATCGACCTACGATATAATTCAAAATATGATGAAGCCTTTATCGTCCTTACATTTTGGTTCACATCTTTAAGCAGTATCATCAGGATTATACCGATCAATCGCGCAAAGCTGTTCGCGTCTTCGCTGGAGCGACAGATCCAGATCGCGCGAGAGCGTTTCTAAAGGCTTGCAACAGTTCGGTTGTCATATGCAGCAGCTGAAAGTAACGGCTTTAGCCCCGCGGTGTACGCCCTTTATCACTTAGTTCGAAACTGACGCAGGCACTAGACTACCTCCGTCCCAAGAGAAACGCCCGGCTCGTCTGAACTTCTTCATGATGAGAGTAAGGGCAGCGATTGCTTCTTCATCAAGAGCTTGCTTGATTTTAGGAACGTTATTTCCAAAGAAGAAGGGGACGTTTCGGACCATTTTGCCGTGTTTTTGGCACAACGCATCGAACAACCGGAACGAGCGCTGAAACTCCGGGGTCTCGATGCCTGAGAGCAATACAAGCCCTACTCGACGCATGAATTCTTGATGCGAGAACAAGTGCGTCAGATGGCGCTCAATGTCTTCATCCGCGATCGCAAGCCTGGCTCGAAATTTGTTCTTTACACTGTTAGGAAGGGTAATTGGGAGAGCGTCGGCATACGCAATCGGGGAACACTCTTGCTGGCGGCATAGCACCTTTAGTTCCCGGGTTGTCAGGCCTATTGTCTGCCCGGCGATGCCGTAGGAGCTATTCCAGAATGCACAACGAGGACCTTTTCCATGGTCGAAGTCATAGGTGTCGATCCCAGTGGAAAAGCCAGGATTATCGGAGTTTGGCTCCCGGCCTACGACGAGGACGAGATCGAAGTCTTTCTCGAGGGTCTTTCCGTAGACCGCTATTGCCGGATGTGCTTCGCCCATATCTGCCCCTTAATTTGCTCTTGAACTGCACGGTATCTGAACGGCTAAGGTTCACAAGAGCTCGGCTATAGGACCTGCAAGAAGGCCCAAGCCAGCCGCTGCTCGACCCCTTACAACTTTCGGTAGATACGGCGCGGGAGGTATCAGAAAATTCCGGCCCAGTACCAACCAGTAGTCGAAAAGACGTGAGTTGGGCCTATTCATCCTGGTCTAATCTGCCGTGCCGTTCCAACGTCTTTATCATTGCCGAGTTTGCATTTTTGAAGTTTTCGAGCTGACCTGCCAGACGGTGTTGCCATTTCAGCCCGTGGAATAAGTTGTTCCGAAAACGGTACACGATGATGAGAACGGCCGTGACGCAGTCATCAGGGGCGTTAGTCCTCCCCCTGATGACGGTTTCAACAAGGCGGGCGTTATCATTCGACCGAAGGCAGAGGTTATTGAAGTGCTCTGTTAGGCTTCCATTGTGGAAGTAGCGATCTCGGAAATAGGCCAGTTCGTCGGCGTAAGCGCGAGCATCGAGAGTGCCGCTCCGATTCCAGGCGTGAACGCAGGCTTGGATCCGAGCCGCGGAGGCATTTGTCCCTAGAATCCGCGCCTCAAAAACGCTCCATATGAGCCCAAACTCCATAATTGCGGAGTGTTCATCTGCGGAAAGGGCAGCAAAACCGCGAACATTATCCGTCAACCACTTAAAGCTCATATCATCCTCAACAGGCGGAAATTCCTATGTATTTATGGTATTTCGTACAGCTGCGGAAGGCTCGCAACGCCTTTAAGAAGCGGGCGCCCATGTTGGCCGCGAACAACCTGGCAAAATTCATGTGACTAGGCGAGGAGATACCTTGCCTCCCCTCGTGTTCCTTGTATGTTCCCCAGAGAAGGCGGTTAGGTTCGCGATGACACGGCAGGCCTGGGATGACGTTGGTTGATGCTCTAGACCACCCTCAGGAGGATAGGCAGCAAGGCCAGGGCGGCATCCGGAAGATCATCCATATCGATGCCGACGCATTCTATGCGTCCGTAGAGCAGCGCGACAATCCGGAACTGCGGGGAAAGCCTGTTGCCGTCGCAGCTCTCGCGCCCGCGGCGTTGTAGCAGCTGCAAGCTATGAGGCTCGGCGCTTTGGCGTACATTCGGCAATGCCGTCCGTCACCGCGATGCGCAAATGCCCTGAGCTGATCTTCGTAAAGCCGCGGTTCGATGTCTATCGAGAGGTTTCGCTGCAAATGCGCGAGATCTTTGCGGAGTATTCCGACCTGGTTGAACCCTTGTCGTTGGACGAGGCATATCTCGACGTCACACACGACTTAAAGGGCATTGGCATCGCGACTAAGATCGCGGAGGAGATCCGAGCCAGGGTTTTTGATCGCACCCACCTAACTGTTTCGGCAGGCGTGGCTACGTCAAAGTTCCTCGCGAAAATGGCGTCCGATCAGAACAAGCCAAACGGCATGTTTGTGATACCACCTAACCGCAGCGAAGCGTTTGTGGCGGAGCTGCTCGTGAAGAAGTTTCACGGCGTCGGGCCGGCGACAGCCGCAAAGATGCACGCGCTGGGAATCTACACAGGCGCCGACTTGAAAACGAAGTCCCTCACATTTCTTGAAGAGCACTTCGGCAAGGCAGGCGAGAGCTACTATTGGATCGCGCGGGGAATTGATAATCGGCCGGTTCGGCCAAATCGTGCCCGAAAGTCGGTTGGTGCGGAGAATACGTTCGAGCGCGATCTGACGGCGTTGGGCGATCTGCAGGAGCAACTCATCCCGATTGTTCGCAAGGTTTGGGAGCATTGCGAAGTACACGGAACTCGCGGGAGGACCGTGACGCTGAAAGTGAAATATGCCAACTTTGATCAGATCACACGGAGCCGATCGATAATCGGATTGGTTGAATCGCGAGAAGAATTGAACGATATCGCCCAAGGCCTCCTGCAAGGGATAATGCCGCTGCAAATGGGAGTTCGTCTGCTTGGCGTGACTCTATCTGGTCTCAGCTCTTTGACGCAAGATCAGCATGTCCAAATGCTTCTAGACCTGTAGGGCGACGAAACTTCGAATCCAATTGCGTGCTCCTTCCCGCCTACTCACATGACGCCTTTATGGGACGGCCACTCGGGTTAGACTATTTAGTGGTATGCAGCCGCACGAGACGTCGCCTGCCGTCGCGCAACCTGCTACACAGTTCGGGAAAAGCGGCTGACTTCGCTCATTGAGCTCCTTCGAGGGGTGTAACTATGCTCCGGAGTGCCCTGCTCATTTCCCTTTTAGCCGCCCCAGCAGCGAGCCTAGCTCAGAGCGCAAAGATTGTGGTGTTCGACTCTGCATGTATCGCGAGAAAAACGAACGAATGCGCTTTGGAGATGAAAAAGCCACAGCATAAGCGCTCCGCGCAGTCGACGTGCCCCGGAGACTCGGAAGCTGCAAATGATGGGCTCTGCTACTTCCATCCTGTCGCAGTGTTTTCGATGTGCGAAGCCAAGGCTAAGGCTGAGTTCGACAAAGGCGAGAACTGCGCGCGTGAGATCAATATAGAAGCGAAAGTCGATGCTCTTACAAAGCTGATGCGCGACGATTTTGTCGCCGCCCTGCGAGAGATCTTAGCCGAAGCTAAGGGGGAAGACAGATAGGGTATACGATGAGGCGGCATCTTACACTGCTAACGTTCATCGCTTTGCCGATAGCGCAGCCGGCTTGGTCGGACGAAGTAAGGGTATTCGACGAAGTGTGCGTCGCAAAACTTGCAAGAATTTGTATCGTACAGAAGGCCAAGGCGATGCCTTTGCAGCGCAGGGATAATCCCCCAAGTGCGCGTCCTCCGATTGGACGCTGTCCTCCGGGGTCGGAGTTCTTTGCGCGTAATGAGATTGACGATACCGAACGTTGCATGACCCTCTCCTATCAGGACTATATAGAGTGTACTTCATGGGCTCGGATGAACTACGCTCTGCCCGGAGCTCAAAGCTGTGAACGAACGATTAAGATTGAAAACCAGTTAGAAGCTCTGACGAAATATCTTCGCGACGATTGGACCGCCGCAGCTAAGGAGATCTTCAACGAGGCGAAGAGATCCGCAGCCGAGTCTGAAACGCCACGATAGTGCGGGCGAGGCATGCCATGCGACCCTTCCACATACTCGCCAGCCTAGCGTGCTATATAGTCAGCGCGCCGCCTGGATTTGCGGAGGAGAATGGAATTCCGGGTTCACCTTTGGTCAATTCGATTGTCTTTCGAGAAACCAAAGGCGGGAATCCTGACGCCTATCGAACTGTTATGCCGCGGCGGTCGCCACCGAATTCCACAGCACTACTAAAGGAAATGAGGTCAGCGCAGGATAAAATCGCCCAGACCGAGCTAGGCAACAAGATTCTGCGCGCGAACATGGACTTTGCCGGAAAGGTGTTCGGGGTTGCACAGAACGCCGCAGGTGCCGAGCTGACTAGCAGGGCTGCCCTAGGAGTGGTAAATTTCGGTTATGGGCAGCTGAGAGATTATGTCGTCGAGCAGTCAGAGCGACAGCTTGAAGAAGTGAAGGTGACGCGATATGCAGCACTGTTTGCGAAGGCTAAGAAGCTCTCTGACAGTGCATTTTCGGAGCTGACCGGCGGGCGTGTCACCGAGCAGAATATCGATGAAGCGCGGCGCATATTGCGCGGTGCCGACGCTGAGCTCGTTGACACTGCATTAGCTGAACGGCCGCAGGACCGTGATGTTCTTGTCCAGGTCCAAATCAGGCAGATGAATGATGGTCTCGCCCGCTATGCGGCTCTGTCAAATTTGGAAGTGGAGGACCTCAATCAGAGGATAAAGTCAGCGTCTGATTCCATTCAGGGGCTTGAGGAAAAATTTAGAAGCCTTTCAACGGAAATGGGTGCTCGCCTGAGCGCCCTCGAGAACGGGCAGAAAGCTCTTACCAGAGCTGTCGATGGTCTGTCGGTCGCTGTCGAGCAGAACGCCAGCGATATATCGTACATGCAGGGACTAATGTGGAAGCGGATGACTGCCGGTGAACAACGGGCGGCCCTCGAAAGTCGGACCTTCTTTCGCGATATGCCCGAGGCCGAACGGAAGAAGGTGGTTGAAGATCTTGCCATAGTTGAAAAGGCTGAAAGTGCTCAGAGGGCGCTGGGTAATGCTGCTGCTCTGGCGGACCTGGGACGCAAGCTCGGTGTATTAAATGAGAGCCAGCACGAGAACCTCGTCAAGAACATTGATACCGCTAAAGTAGCGGTCAATACCATGACGAACTTCGCATCTGGAAACTGGGTTGGCATGGCGATGGCCGCAGGCGGCCTCATGGGAGGTGGCGGAGATCCAAATGCAGCTCGGCAAGCTGAAATTATGAGTGCGTTACGGCAGATTGACGCAAAGCTGAATCAGCTAATCGCCCTGAACAAGCAGATCCTTGAGGAAGTTCGCGCCCTTAATCTTGCCGTGGAGGAATCTAAGCAAACTGTTCTCGCAGCAATCACGAATATCGAACGGCGGCTCGACCGTCTTGAGAAGGCTATCCAAGCCCCTCTCGTAGCAGATTGGAATGCCTGCGATGCCTTTATCAATTCGATGTCGAACTACGGTGGTGCGGCAGGCATATTTGGAACCTACAGCAAGCGGAAGGAACACTTCGACGCTGGGTGGAGGGAGTTTCGTGACTGTATAGACGCGCAGAGTCAAATTGCGCGTGGTACCGGTAACGACCAGTTCCACTCTGTATTCTTCCTGGGAACATACTCGACCAAGGGGGCCCCAAGCCCCCTAGATGACCCTCTGTACGAACTCACTCGAAACTTGACCTATCGGCTTGTTAGCGGCGATGAGATTTCCCGAGAGTGTCAAGACTGGCTATTCAGAGCACTGATCGATACACCAAGTCGTTGGAGCCTCCGAAGAAACCGTCTGGGCTGCACCTCTAGCAAGACCCGCGATGTTGCTTATAAGACGTTCAGCGGCTTCACAATGCACGGTGATGTGGCCCTAGATGCACCAATTTTAGTTCCGGCGGCGGAACGCATCGGGCGCCAACTTCAGTTCTTGTTACCATATCGAGAACTAGTCGCACGAACGCCTCAATCTACCTACGAGCTTAAGTCACCTGAAGCGCTTGCTGCGGGACGTCCGCTAGCGCGGGCGTCGGAAATTCAGGAAGGTGATCCGCTTCCGATTGCAGAAAGCCACATTGACATCCTGAACATCAGCATTGCTCAACAGTCGATTTATTCCGGTGGGCTGATCGCCGACCAAGTGTTTGACGTCATGGCTTCATCTGCGTTTGGAGAGAAGGAATCCCAATATCTCTCCCTTGAGGGGCGCAAAGCACTGGAGAACCTGAGGGAGGCGAAGAACCGATATGATTTGGTTCGAGCGACAATGAGCCTGCTCTCAAGCATCTCAGTTCCACTAAAGGTTCCCGGGCGCTCGGTGACAACCAATCCAGCCAGTGCTGTTGTCTCGGCAGAATTGAGAGCTGCCGAAAATGAACTTCAAAAAGCGCGGGATGCCTTTAAGGCCTTCGCGGAATGTAAAGTAGGTGATCCGGCCGGCTGTGATGCGCGTATGGCACGTTGTGGCTTCAGGGACCTGTATTTAAGAATTGCCTGCGCTCTTGAGCGGAATCCGTACCTCGCCGCCAATGTAGCTATCTATGTGGGACAAGAGTTCCAAAAGACAGTCGGTCGATTGGGCTACGCTGGAGTGCTTGCCACGTCAGATGCAGATCTCCTTCGATCCATGGCCCGCAAGTCTGACGAACCAGCAATAGCTGGCTCTGCATTCAGGTTCGTCTATCTACCGGACGACATGGCAACACGGCAGCGGAGGAAGCCGTGGGGATTTGAGTTCCTCGGTCCCAGTCTTGGTGCGTCGGCAGTGCCGCTTCCAACCCCGAAGCAGGCCGAGGCTGGCGATTTTATTGCAACGCCCGATCTTGAGTCGCTTCGGCGCATGAGGTTGGAACTTGGAACCAAGATCTATGCCGCAAAGGTCCACCTTGAGGACCAGTTGAGCAGTGCCGAAGATCAATTATTGATCCGGCGGATCGGTATCCTCGATCCAGCCCTCGGAGCTGTAACACGGTAAAGGTCATCCAGCTCAACCAGCAAGGAGATGCTGTGCTTCGGCGCAGCACGCGATCGTAATAAGCTATCGTATCTCTGGCTAAAAGCTGCGAATCTGGTTAAGCACGGCTCATGAACTTTTCCATCCTTGAGGACCAATCCGATAGGGCGCCTCTCCCAGTCGAACTCCCAGACTTGCCCTGGGGCTCGATTGCTGGCCCGATGGAGCGCCTGCTCCTGGACATCTGCCACTTTGACGCCAAGCTTGCCGCTTCCGGCCTTGCCGACGGCTGGCAGTCCCGGTGCGACATGAATGATGCGGTCAGGGCACTGTTACTCGACGGACAACTAGTCGATATCGGGGATCTTGTGCTCCACGATGCGGCGATGGACGTTCGCAGTCCAACCCACGAGATCACTCGGGCTGCAGCTGCCCTCAGGGCACGCCGTACGGCCTTAGTTCGGCCGGCGCCCTGGCCGCTGTCGATCGACGGGATATCGGCTCTGAGGGGCATCGCCATTGGGGGAGGGGAGATGGCTAAACTCTCCAGATCGGCACCGCGGCCCGACGAGGCGTCCGAGCTCTACGATGATGATGATCCCTTGGCCGCACACCTGGCGGACATCGATAAACTTCTAGCGCGTACCGACAAGGTCCTGGCCGGTGAAACACCGATTCCCAAATCCAGGTCCTCATTGATCTATGACCCCGAGGAAGACCAGGCCGAGAAGGAGGATCTTTGGCTCGATGCCCTCAAAAGGATGGGCTCATGGCCAGCGCTCGCGACCGCGGCGATTGGCTGGGACCTATGGACCAGTCTTGGGCTTTATGAACGGCAGCCGTGGCTTGGACTGATCATGGCGGCGTCGATTTTACGGGCGCGCGGGGTTACCAGCCGGCTGCTTCCCCTCGCTTCAGGATATAAGGCCTCGAAATACCGGCCAACCGGCCGCGAGACTCCGGCTCAAAAGGTGGAAGGGTTTGGGGCGATCGTTTCCGAAGCGCTGAGGCAATCACAGAAGGACCTCGAGCGCTTGATCCTAGCCCGTGAGGCCATGGGTCGAGCAACTCGTGACCGAAGAAGCAATTCGAAGCTCCCAGACTTCGTGAACATATTTCTGTCTCGTCCGCTCGTGACCGTCGCCTTGGGCGCCAAGCTTCTCAATGTAACGCCAAAAGCGATCGATGATATGATGCGTCAGCTCGGAGGAGCATTGCCGCGTGAACTAACCGGTCGCCGACGATACCGGGCATGGGGGATCGTGTGAGCACCCAGGTTGAGCGGATCGCATTTTCGATTTCTTTAATTCTCTAATTATATCGAATTTGCTCCGACCTCGCGAATTTCGGCAATCCGCAATGCATATCGACAATCGGCAAAGCTGACTTAATTCATATTGTCGATCCTGAAAATAACGGTATCTATATAGCATTATGACCCATGAATCGCTCCAACTCTTGGACAAGGGCGCTGTGAAATACACAAATCACTCGCTCCTAAAGTCGTTTGCTATTCTGCAGAGCCGCACAGCCGGATTTGTGGCTCTCGTGGAGATTCCCATGTGGTTGGAATCGGATAGCTGCGCGGACCGAGAATAATTTTAATTCACGTGAGGAGATGAATTTATGACCGTCCGTGAATTCACGTACGACCTTAGCAGCCCGCTTCACGAGCTCGGGTTGGTCGGCACATGGCATTGGGACCTGCAGAACGGAGAGTTTCTGTGCTCCATCGGCATGTACAAGATGTGGGGCTTCGGGCCGTCTGACGTCGTGAATCCGGCGACGATTGAGGAACATATCCACCCCGACGACAGGGTGGATCCGGGGCAACTCCAACGAAACATCGACCAAGGGTTATAAAACTACCGCCGCATGCGGATCATAAGACCTGACGGCCTGATGCGTTGGGCCGTCAGTCGAGGATGCGTCTTTTGGGGTTGGAACAAGAACTGCTTTCAAACACACGCTAAGCTAGAGCGAACAAAGAACCTCCGTTTTCGCCCGGTCGGATCATGCGGCTCGTGCCAAGGGCTGCGGCAGTCGCAGGGGACGAAAGCCGTCCACGAGCACAGGCTGCTCGCCCGAGGCATAGGTGCCGGTGAGATTGATGTACTTCCAGCTCAGCGGCGACACGTGTTTGAACACCTCAGGCCGAATGACGCGCCCCTGCCGCCGAAGATGATCCACGGCGCGTCCGAGATAGACCGTGTTCCAATGGATGATCGCGCTGACCACCAGGTTCAGCCCGGAGGCCCTGAACGCCTGGCTTTCGAATGAACGGTCCCGGATCTCGCCGCGCTCATGGAAGAATCCGGCCCGTTTCAGCTTGTGAGCTGCCTCACCCTTGTTCAGACCCGCCTGACAGCGGCGCTGGAGTGCCGGGTCAGAATACCACTCGATCATGAACAGGGTGCGCTCGAGGCGCCCAGGCTCACGCAGAGCCCATGCGAGCTGGCTGGGATTGCGGGAGGTGGCTAGCCGCTTCAGGATCGTCGAAGGTGCGACCGTTTGCGTCTGGATCGAGGCTGCCAGATGCAGCAGGTCATCCCAATACTCCATGATCAGGCTGGTGTTGATCGGAACGCCAATATGCTTTTGGAGTGCGGGATACGTCGCTGGTTTCTCGACGGTGTGGAGCTTCCGGTCCTTGAGATTACGAAGGCGTGGAGCAAACCGCCGGCCTGTCAGCGCGAAGAGACCAAAGACATGGTCGCTTGCGCCGCCCGTGTCGGTGAAGTGCTCCTGGATTTCAAGTTCTGTCTCGTGATCAAACGGGCCATCCAGCACGTACGGAGCCTCACTCTCGGTGGCACTGATCGGCAGGATGCTAAAGTAGCCGTACTGGTCGGAGAGATGGCTGTAGAACTTTGGCCCTGGTTCACTTCCGTCGTGCAAATTGATATCGCTGCGCGGGCCTGCGCGATCGCTGGCCTGGAAGAACTGCCCATCTGACGATGCCGTGGAGCCGTCGCCCCAGAGCAGGGCATGGGGGTGTTGGGCGTGCCTGTCGGTGATGCAGGCTTGCGCCAGCTTGTAGGTCTCAGGTCGCGTATGGAAGATCCGCTTCCAGGCAATCTCCCGCGTGCTGATGCCTTTCGAAGCTGCAGCCATCCGCTTTGCTCCGAGATTGGTGGCGTCGGCCAGAACGCCAGCCAACATGGCGGGAATGTTGTCAGGCGGTTCCTGGGTACGGATGTGGGTGAAGCGATCGGCAAACCCGGTCCAGGCATGCACCTCCGTCAGGAGATCGGGTACCTCGATCAGCGGGTATATGTCGCCGAGTTCCCATTTCAGCTCCTCGGCCGCGGCCGGCACATCGCCGGAGAGCGGAGTGACGACGAGCTGTCCGGCCTCGAGCCGGACAGCTTCGACCTTGCCATTGCGGGCACGGTAGGCGAGCCGCTTCAAATTGAAGTCGAGGGCCTGACGCGCCTCGCTGAGATATGCCACGGCATCACCCTGAACGCCGAGACCGAGTTCATCGGCTGCTTTCAAAGCCGCGAAGGCCGGCTTCGGCATCAGCTGTTCGTCCATCGGTCGGAAGGAGCGGCTGCCTTCCACCCAGATGTCGCCAAAGCGCAGTCCCTGATCTGTTGCCATGGCTGCATCGATGGCAGCCATCAGAGCCGCACGCCGATCCTCGCGTGTCGCAGTCCGGACGCCCAGATACTGCGTCAGGCGGCGACTGTGATCGAAGCGGGTGTGATAGCTGCGCGAGTGGAGGGCAAAGGCATTGGAGTCGACCTCCAGCTGTTCGGCCACATAGGCCACCATGGCGGCGGGTGGGCTCTCGTCGACCCCGAGGATCCGACCCGGATTGCGCATGAGGCAGAGTTGGACCGCATATCCGAGCTGATTGTGAGACCGATGCCGGACCTCAGCCTGGAGCCGATCCTGCGGCAACAGAGTGTAGTGCCGGATCAGGCTGGCCTCGTCGTCTGGAATGCCAGGCAGCGCCTGACGCTCCTCAAGGCTCAGAAGCTTCCGACGTGTCATCTCTCATCTCCCGCGCTTGCTGCCCACCGCTTCCGTGGCCTGGAGCACAGGTGCGGGATCTTTCTGCTCGATACAGCCGCCGCTTGTTCTGTCCACACGTAACGTTCTGGATAGCGTTACCGTGATGGTGCAAAGGAACTGCCTGATCTTGGTTCGTCAGAAGGGGAGGGGGCGCGTAGCCCGGACAGAGGGGGTTCCTGGTCCGTTCTAGCTTAGCGTGTGTTTGGAAGCAGTTCTTGTTCCAACCCCAAGTTATCGGCCGTTCATCCTTCATCCGCTAAAGCTTGGCCCCAGTACCAGGAAGGATTACATTTACCGGGATAGGCACAAGAACTGCAGTTCTTGTGCCTATCCCGGTAAGACGGCGACGCCCCGATGGTTTTTATACATTCCGCTACCCTCCAGCCGGAGGCTTCCGACGGCTCACAGCGAGTGATGGAACGGAAGCGGTCTGCATGTCGTTTCGGTGTCATTGGGAAAGGAGAAGCGGATCTTGCCTCGCTTCGTTGACAAGCCGTTCGATTGGGTGTCGATCCTCGCGTTGGCTTCGGGCGCCGCGGTGCTGGTGCCAAGTCTCGCGGCACTCGGCATGACGCTGGTGGCTGTGATCCGCGACCTAGTCTGACAGAGGCTGCGCGCCGCGCCCCGGTGCCGAACGGGCCCCGAGATATGACGAGCATCACCGTTCCGGACGGGCCTGACCTTCGTCGCTCGGATCCTCTTCGAGAAGGACCCGTTCCGCCGCTCCATCCAGATCGTCGTATTGGCCGTTGCGGAGGGACCACAGGAAGGCGGCCAAGCCGACCAGTCCCATGCCCAAGGCGATGAGGATCAACCACCACATGGAACCCATTTGATTGTCCTTCCGGTCCTTGGCTTCACGCAGCTTGGTGCGTCGCTGACAGCCTCATGGCATTGGCGACGACGAGGATCGAGGACACCGACATCGCGACCGCCGCGACAAGAGGCGTCACATAGCCCAGTACGGCCACAGGCACCGCCAGGGCATTGTAGCCGATCGCCAAGGCAAAGTTCTGGAAGATCAACCGCCGGGACTGGCGTGAGATTACAAGGGCGTCGCCAACGGCGGACATGCTTTCGTTCAGGAACACGAAGTCCGCGGCGTTGCGGCCGATATCGGCCGCGGTGGCGGGGGCCATCGACACGTGGGCGGCCGACAGGGCGGGCGCGTCGTTCAGCCCGTCCCCGATCATCAGAACTTTCCGGCCCGCGGCCTCATGCGCCGCGACCCGTGCCACCTTTTCCGCCGGGAGAAGACCCGCCGCTAAGTCACGGATACCAAGCCTGGACGCCAGGTCCCTGACCACGGCCTCACGGTCGCCGGACAGAATTTCCACAGCCAGCCTTTGGCGCACCAGGTTGCTCACCGTCTCCTGCGCCTCGCGGCGGATGCGGTCCTCCAGCACAAAGGTCGCCAGCGGTTCCCCCTCTCGCGTCAGGATCGAGATCGAGGCAGTTGCGGAGGCGTCGTCCCAAGCCCCTTGCCCTGCCGCCCAGTCCGGCCGGCCGAGCCGGTACGTGGCACCGCCTAGTCTGGCTTCGAGTCCCAGACCGGCAGTTTCCTCAATCCCGTCGAATGCGGGAACGTCGCCCACATGCTGGGCGGCGGCTTCGGCAATCGCCCGTGCCGCTGGATGGCGCGAGCCCATGGCCATCCCCCGGGCGATCCGCAGCGCCGCCGGCGAGACTTCGCCCGCGTTGACCAGGGTAGGTCGGCCCAGCGTCAGGGTGCCGGTCTTGTCGAAGGCCACGCCGTCGATCTCAGCCAGACGCTCCAGGGCGGAGCCGTCCTTGACCATGATCCCGCTCTCGAACAGGCGGCGTGCGGCGACGACCTGCACGATGGGCACCGCCAACCCCAGGGCGCACGGGCAGGTGATGATCAGCACGGCGATGGCAATGGTGACGGACACATGCCAATCCCCGGTGACGAACAGCCAGCCCATGAAGGAGAGCAGGGCCAGCGTGTGGACGACGGGCGAGTACAGCGCCGCGGCGCGGTCGGCCAGCCGCCGGTAGCGGGCCCGCCCGCCCTCGGCTGCCTCCATCATGCGGACCATTTCCGCCAGGAACGAGTCTTCGGCCCGCGCGGCGGCCCGGACCGTCAGCGGCCCGGTGAGGTTCATTACCCCCGCCTGGACTGCTTCGCCCGGAGCAGCCTTCCGGGGCGCGGACTCACCAGAAACGAGGGAGCAGTCGAGCTCGGACGTGCCCTGGGCGACCACGCCGTCGACGGGGATCCGCTCGCCCGCGGCGATGAGCACCGCCGCACCGGGTTCGATCTCCGACACTGGGACGTAGAACGGCTTCCCGCCCCGGATGATTGTGGCGCCTGCTGGGGCAAGCCGCGCCAGGCCCGCGACGGCGGAGCGCGCCCGCTCGCGCATCATATGGTCGAGCGTGCGGCCGATGAGCAGGAAGAACAGCAACGAGGTCGCCGCGTCGAAGTACGCATGCGGCTCGTTGTGGAGCGTGTCGTAGAGGCTGAGGGCGAAGGCGAGCGACACGCCGATGGAGATCGGCACGTCCATGTTGGTGCGGCCATGGCGCAGCGCCGACCAGGCCGAGGCATAGAAGATCCGGCCAGAGTAGAGGAGTGCCGGGAGAGCAAGGAGGGCCGAGATGAGATGGAAGGCTTGGCGCGTGCCGGCGTCGGCCCCCGCCCAAACCGACACGGACATAAGCATGATGTTCATCGCGCAGAAGCCCGCCACCGCCAGCGCCCGGATGAGGCGCGCCAGTTCGGGGTCTTTCGCAGCCTGCTCGGACGCGAACAGGTGTGCCTCGTAGCCAATCCCGCGCAGGGCACCGATCAGGTCGGGCGGCCCGCCATCGCCGGTGTTCCAGCGGACCGCAACGCGCTTCGTCGATAGGTTGACCCGGGCGGACTGAACGCCCGGCAGCTTTGCGAGCGTCCGCTCCACTGCGGCGATGCAGGCGGCGCATTTGACCCCAGGCACCGACAGGTCGCTCTGACGGGTGCCGTCGCCGAGGTCGCGGCTGGCCAGCCGAATCTCGTCCCGCAGGGTGCCGGGCAGCATCGGTTCCCCGAGTGCCGCCTGCACGTCGACAGGCGCGCAACAGGTCATTGCTATCCTCCCCAAGGCCTAACGTTCCGCCGGCACATCAGCGCATCGCCCGGTAGGCATGCCAGGTGGCATGACCCAACAGCGGGAAGATAACGATGAAGCCGAGGAAACCCGTCACGGCACTGGCCGCGAACAGCGCGAGCACAACGGCGCCCCAGGCGATCATCGGGGTGAGGTTGTTCCAGACCATAGCCATGCTCGTGCCCATGGCCGTCAGGGCGTCCGTGCGCTGGTCGAGCAGCATCGGGATCGAGAACACGCTGATCGCGAACCCGAATGCAGCGAACAGCCCGCCAATGAGCGTGCCGACAATGAGCATCGCCCAGCCGACCGGCGTCGTGAGGAGCATGGCAACGACCCCATCAAGTCCGGGAAAGGCTCGAACGCCGAAGAACAGGGCGTACACCAGGACCGCAGCCCGGTTCCAGAGCAGCATCAGCAGGCAGAGCAGCAGCCCGGTGTAGAAGATCTGCGCTCCGGCCAGGGGCCGCACAAGCAGCATGGTGCGCAGCGTCGGGTGCTCGCCGGCCTCCAGGGCACGGCTCTTCTCGTAGAGGCCGATGGCCAGCACGGGCGCGACGATCATGTAGCCGGCGATGGCGGGGAACAGGATGTAGTCTCGGCCCGAGGCGATTAGCGCCCAGGCGAGGAGCGCGGTGATCACGAAGACGGCAACGCCATAGGCGAGACTGAGACCCGGCTGGACGAGCAGGTCGCGCCAGCCCCCCCGCAGCCAGTCGAGTGCCGCCTGCGCCGGCAGGTGGCGCTGCCGCGCCGGGTTGCGCGTTTCGTCGATGCTGGAGGTCTCGCTCAACAGGCCGTAGGACTCGTCCGCTTCGCTCATTTGCCTTCCCCGGAGTCGTGCACGCTTGATCTTTCTCTCAGCAGGCGGGCTTCGCCGCCCGGTATGTGCCCGCCTGGGTGCCCGCCTCCTTCAGGTGGGCGACGCAGTCGGGTTGGGAGGCCACCGCGACGTAGACAAGATGCGCGTTGGCGGCCACCACGACGAGCAGCACAGCGGCCGCCAGGAACCAGGCCAGCAAGGGCCACTTGGCCCGCTTTGCCACGGGACCGGCCGTCATCGCTTCGCGTCCCTCAGCGAGTTGACGTATAGCGCCAGGATCTTGATCTCCGCCGGGGTCAGGCGCTCATCCCAGGTCGGCATGTGGCCCTGCCGCCCGCCGTGGATCGTGTTGATGATGGTCTGCAGGTCGCCGCCGTAAAGCCAGAACTGATCGGTCAGGTTTGGGGCACCAACCTCCCGGTTGCCCTTGCCATCCTCGCCGTGGCAGGCGGCGCAGGTGGTGAGAAAGGTTTCCCGTCCGGCATGGATCTGGGGGCCGTTCTGTGGCGTCGACACGGCCGGATTGGACAGAGATTGCACGTAGGTCGCGACGTTCGCCACCTGAGTGCGGTCGAGCATCGCGTCGCGCCCGAAGGCCGGCATCTGCGCAACCCGGGTGTTCTGATGGCGCGAGTTGATGCCCAGGCGCATGGTCTCGGCGATCTTGTCCACCTCACCGCCCCAGAGCCAGTCGTCATCCGTCAGGTCGGGATAGTTGGCGCGGCCCCTGCCGTCGGACCCATGGCAGGCGGCGCAGTTGTCGCCGAACAGCTGGCGCCCCGTCGAGCGGACGACCCTCATCAGGTCCACGTTGGACTGGATCTGCTCGTAGGTGTCCGTCTCGATGGCTTTCATCCAGGCCGCGCGCTCGGCCTGTGCGGCGACCAGATCCTGCTGCACGGCCTGGCGCTGGTCGATCCCCAGAATGCCCTTGGTGTAGGTGGTGACCATCGGCCAGGTCGGCATCAGGATCCACCAGAGCAGCGCCCACACATGCGTGACGATGATGAACATCAGCACGCCGCGCGGCACCGGCGTGTCAAGTTCCTTGATGCCATTCCATTCGTGTCCCGTCGTCGGGCGGCCGCTGACGGGATCGCGTTCCTCTACTGCCATGGCCGGTCGTCCTCACCCAGAATGTTCCGCTTGGCGTCGTCGAACTTCCTCCGGTTGCCTGGCCAGAAGGCGTAAATGACGACGCAGACGCTGAAGCCGATAAAATAAAACAGGCCCCAGCTCTTGGCGAAGCCGACGAGGGTGTCGTGGTCGATGTCCATGAACTGACCTCCTTTTCCTTCGTCAATTAGTGGGATTGGGCGCCTGTTCCGGCGCGGCGGTGTTGGAATAGGCCGCATCGGTCAGCCGCCCGAGTACCTGAAGATAGGCGACCAGCGCGTCCATCTCGGTGAGCTGAGTGACGACGCCGTCGAAGCCGCTGACCTGGGTCTTCTCGCCATAGCGCTGGGTCACCCCAGCCGCGAACGGACTGTCCGGGGCGGCCTGCCCGAAGGCGTCGCCGGCGGCGTTGGCGATCATCTCGTCCGTGTAAGGCACGCCCAGCGCCCGCTGCGCCCGCAGATGCCGCCCGAGGTCCTCCGTCTCCAGGGCAGTGCGGGCGAGCCAACTGTAGGCTGGCATGTTCGACTCCGGCACCACGCTGCGTGGATTGGTCAGGTGCGCAACGTGCCAGAAGTCGGAGTACTTGCCGCCTATGCGGGCGAGGTCCGGGCCGGTGCGCTTCGAGCCCCACAGCATCGGGTGGTCGTACTTGGACTCCACCGCCAGCGAATACGGGCCGTAGCGCTCGACCTCGTCACGCAGAGTGCGGATCATCTGGCTGTGGCAGGCGTAGCAGCCCTCGCGGACATAGATGTTGCGCCCGGCGAGCTCCAGCGGAGTGTAGAGGCGCATGTCCGGCGCGTCCTCGACGGTTGTGTGGATGGTGAAGAGCGGCGCGATCTCAACGATGCCGCCGACGCTGGCGGCCGCGATGATAGCGACGACGAAGCCGATAGCAGTGCGCTCCAGTTTACGGTGAAACAGTTCGGCCATGATGTCACTCCGCTGGGGTCGCTGCGGCGCCGGGCGCCAGTCCCGTTTCGGGCACGTCCGTCCGTCTATCCACGGTGGCGGGCACGGCGCGCACCGTCATCCAGATGTTGAAGGCGGCGACGATGGCGCCGAGCAGGAACAGCAGGCCGCCAAAGGCGCGTGCGATGTAGTAAGGGTACATAGCGACAAGCGAGTCGAGGAAGGAATAGGCGAGGGTTCCCTCCTGCGTGTAGGTGCGCCACATCAGTCCCTGGAGGATGCCCGAGTTCCACATGGCGAACACGTAGATGAGGGTTCCTGCGACGGCGAGCCAGAAGTGGACTTCCACCAGCACTGGCGAATACATCCGCTCGCGCTTCCAGAGCGAGGGCACCAGGGTGTAGATCGACCCGAAGGTAATGAACGCGACCCAGCCAAGCGCTCCGGCGTGAACATGGCCGACGGTCCAGTCGGTATAGTGGGACAGCGCGTTGACCGGCCGGATGGCCAGGAACGAGCCCTCGAAGGTCGACAGCCCGTAGAAGATCACCGCCACGAAGATGAAGCGCAGGGTCGCGTCGTCCCTGACCTTCTGCCAGGCGCCGTTGAGGGTGAGCAGCGCGTTGCCGGCCGAAGCCCAGGACGGCACGAGCAGCATGACCGAGAACGTCATGCCGAGGTTCTGCACCCAGTGCGGCAGCGCCGTGTAGTGCAGGTGGTGGGAGCCGGCCCACATGTAGAAGAACGTGATGCCCCAGAAGCTGAGAATCGAGAGCCGGTAGGAGAAGATCGGACGCTGCGCCCGGACCGGCAGGTAGTAGTAGAGCATCGCCAGGAAGCCGGCAGTCAGGAAGAAGGCCACGGCGTTGTGGCCATACCACCACTGCACCATGGAGTCCTGCACGCCGGCCCAGATCGTGTAGCTCTTGGCCTGGCCGAACGAGACCGGGATAGCGAGGTTGTTGACGATGTGGAGGATAGCCACCACGACGATGAACGCCATGTAGTACCAGTTGGCGACGTAAATGTGCGGCTCCTTGCGCCGGGCGATGGTGCGCAGGAAGAGGACGAAGTAGGTTACCCAGACGACCACCAGCCACAGGTCGGCGTACCATTCGGCTTCCGCGTATTCCTTCGACTGGGTCACTCCCATGAAGTAGCCGGTGACGGCCAGGACGCAGAACAGGTTGAAGCCGAGCAGCACGAACCACGGGCTGACCTGGCCTGCAAGGCGGGCGCGGGAGGTGCGCTGCACAACGTGGAAGGAGGTGGCGATCAGGGCGTTGCCCCCGAAGCCAAAGATCACGCCCGTCGTGTGGGTCGGGCGCAGGCGCCCGAAGGTCGACCAGGGGGCGTCGAACGCGAGGTCCGGCCACGCCAGCTGGGCGGCCGTCCAGACGCCCATGAACATGCCGAAGATGGCCCAGGCAAGCGTCAGGGCGATGCCGACCTTGGTCGGGTCGTCATAGTAGTGCGAGGGACGATCCTGGGTCGGCTCGGGCTCGTAGTACGAGCGCATGACGAGGGCGGCAAGGCCGGCGCCGAAGAGGAGGACAATCACGCCGTGCACGCCGAGCGGATCGGAGCCGCCGGCTGCCGCCATTGCGATGCCGACGACGAAGACGCACACAATGATAACCAGGGCGTTCTGGCGTTCGCCGGTGGTTAGCTGTTGGACCATGCCACTCTCTCCGTAGACCTCAGACATACCGACGGCTCCACCAGTGCAGGCTACCCCGAATGAGCTGGTGGCACCCTATTAACTGGCGGACGTCGGCTGGACGTCAACCGACTGCCAAGCTTCGATGGTCGAGCACAGGGTACGACCAAGCCTCGGCAGCAAGGATGCCGACAGAGTGTAGTGCCGGATCAGGCTTGCTTCATCGTCTGGAATGCCGAGCAGCGCCTGACGCTCCTCCGGGCTCAGAAGCTTCCGCCGTATCATCACTTATCTCCTGCACTTGTTGCCCCACGGCTTTGACGGTTCGGAGCAAAGGTGCGGGATGTTGCTGCTCGGTACAGCAGCCTCCCGATCTGTCCACACGTTACGTTCTGAATAGCGTTACCGTGACGGCGCGGGCGAACTGCGCGATCTTGCTTCGTCAGAAGGGGAGGGGGCGAGGAGGCTGCAAAGGGACAGAAAGGGAGTTCCTGGTCCGTTCTAGCTTAGCGTGTGTTGGGAACAGTTCTTGTTCCCACCCCAGTCAGATTGAGGACTGCGCGGCGTATCGCGGGCCGAAGGTTGCGGAGCTACCTACCTCCATCGCAGTGGATGGCTCAGTGACACCCCGCGAGATCGGCTTGGCCCTACGATAATAGGGCTGCTCCCCAGTCTCTCAAGCGAGTCTGGCATTGCGTGGCAAGGTTCGGTGGCCCCATCGCCGAGTTTCATGCAGACAGGATCTGAGGCACTTTCCAACCGCGAACAGAACGATCCTAAATCGGCTTGTATCTGTGACCTGATCGGCCAAGAGGAGGGCACAGCGCTCTCGTTTATGCGGAGATCTAAATCCCGCCGGTCGCGAAACGACAAAAAACAGCCTCGCCAATATTTCGCGGTAGCCAGATAAAACAGAGTTCGGTTCAGCTTAGGTTATGGCGCCGCACGTGCCGAGCCGGCGCACGATACCTGGGCCGGCAATTTTGCCGTTGACAGTCATCTGATCCGTGCAAGAATAGAATACTCTGTATTCTTTTAGAAGACAACTTCTGTGAGCGTCCGTCCGCTTTCCTCAGTCCTGAAGGCCTTCGCAGCCCTGGACATCATTGCCTCCTCCACCGAGCCGCTGCGGTTGGCCGATGTCGCTCGCATGCTTGGAGAGGCGCGCGCAACGACCCTCCAAAGGCTCGTGACCCTCGTGGAAGCCGGATGGATCGAGCAGTCAGATGACGGGCGATACCGCTTGACCTTGAAGGTCGTCCATCACGCGACCATTGCGATGGAGCAGGCAGGCATCGGAACACGCCTGCTCGATGTCCTGCACGAGGTAGTGGCCGAAAGCGGCGAGACCGCTTCCCTGGCCGTTCTTGAAGGAACTGAGTCGGTCATCATCAACCGGGTTGAGTCACGCGGCCTCCTGCGCGCCGATCTGCGGATTGGGACCCGTCTCCCCCTGTCCGACTCGGCGACAGGACGCGTCCTTGTCGCTCACGCCTCGTCCGACACCATCAACCGCCTCGAGTGCGCTGGTATTGAACTCGGAGAACCAGCAGTGCTTTCCGAGGTCCGTGAGCGTGGCTTTGCGGTTTCCGGACCGCTCGGACCACGAACAGTAACCGCCGTTGCAGCGCCAGTGTTTGGTGTACATGGCGAGTGCATCGCTGCCCTTTCCATCTCTGGGCCGACAAACGGGTTCGACATGGATCTGAGTTCCAAAATTGTCACGCAAGCCGCTTCTAAAGCCACAGCCCGCATCCGTGGAGCCAACGAGTGAACGTAGCCTTGAACTTTGACGTGCGGGAGAACCACCTTCTCCGCAAGCTGATGCGCCCCGCATCAGAACTCATGACACCCGATCGATTGGCGGCCATCCAGCCATCACGGGTTAGTGCTTCTCGGGCTTTAATGAATCAAGCCGTCCGGGAGCGCTGGAAGATCGAGTGCACACGCTTCGAAATCGACGACCGTGCCCGCGGAACCGCGCTGTATATAGTCGATACCGGAAACTATCGTTTCTCATTTCCGGTCTACTCGTTCGAACCGTCACCTGAAGGGCGCACCGGTCGGATCATCGGACGAGCCTGGGACATGATGGGGGCATTAATCGAAGGCGAAATCACTTCTGAGGATCTCGAGACGACCCGTCGAGAACTCCCGAAACTCTACGAGGGCCGCGCGACACCTGGTACCCTCACCTGGTGCCGTTCAAACCGGAGTGCACGGTTCTTCGATTTCGCGCTGGACGCATTGGCCTCAGGGCGTCAGCCAGATGTCGCCCCGTTGGGCAAGACCTGCTATCTCATGCGAAACACAGGTCTTGATGGCAACGGAACGTTCGGAACGCGCACATTCCTGACGCTTGAGGCTGACCACCCACTCCGGTGGTCACTGTCCGCGCAGATGTTATCTGCTTACATGATGCGGGTCTTTGCGGAGGACCTTCTGAATCATCTGGCGCGCCTTCGTTCCCCCCAGGCTGTTTCGATGGCTCCGGAGCTTGCTCGGTACCTCGGCGTCGGCAACGGCTCCGCCCTTGGTCTCATGCTCTTTGTCAATAACCATCCCCGGCTGATAGATCGTTGGATCTTCATCAGGGAGGAGGCTCTCGCACACGCGAAAATGCTCGTGCCGCAACCCGACGGCAACGAGGTTAACGACCTGATCGCCTTACTTCGGAAGGCGATTCGGTTCCGCCGAGAGGACCGCGTGGTCTACGAAGCCTTTACCAAGAGCGACATCGTTGCAGATAATCTGGAGATCGCGTTGCGTGAGGCGGAAGAGTTGCGCTCGCGCTACGCAAGGCGCGAAGCGGTCACCGCCCTGCCGTTTGCTGAGCTTTGTGAGACGCTGCAGGGACGGATCCATGATGAAGCCCTTGAAACGCTTCACTCCCTGCTCATCGAACTCGTCCCGGAGGTCGCCGATAGACTAGTTCAAACCTTGATCGTGGATGAAGAGCCAACACTTCGTCCCGAAATGACCGTCCGGCGCCTGCGCGACATCGTCCGGAATGATTACGCTTGGGCCTTCAACCTGGATTTGGTGTCGGAACGTTCTCAGCGGTACGTCTGGTACAAATCACAGACAGCCGAGGAGCCGCGACGGGGGCCAAGGGAGGAAGTCGGCGACGTTGTCAACCTCGGGCTCGACTTGCCACGCCTGATCGTGCGGCTGGACGCTGATCTCAGTACGGCAGATCCTGCGATGAGCGTCGCGCGATTCCTCCTCGCAAATCCATCACACCGCGCAATTGTGACCAGGGTCCAAGCGCTGGCGGGCCTCCCGTACCACTCCGTCCACTCCGATATTATGAGTGAGGACTTTGTGCCCGCACATATCACGCGGCTCCTTAACGTCGGGATCCATGGGATCGATAAGGCACGCGACTTCCTAAATCGGAACCTACGCGGAGTTCTCTTCCACGGCGCTCCGACCGCACACGATCTCGCTAACGGTGACGGGGACACGCAATGGTTTTACCCTGCGGAGCCAGCAATATGAGCAGCGAATTCGGATCCGATCACAATCTTCGTGTGAGCCTCCGGGAGTGCCGGATGGTCTTGGAACGGCTCATGCATGTTGCGAAGCTTGACCTTGGCCAAGTTGCGTCGACGCGAGACAGCGCTCTTTACTCGGCGATGCTGGGCCTCGGAGGCTTCGCCAGCCTCCGTAAGAACATTCAACTGCTCCGAGCCTCGGAACAGTGGCAGGTAACGCTGGACCACGATGCTCAGCCCATGCGGCTCGACTGTGCAGGGCAACATGCATGGGTCATCGCGCCGCTTCTATCAGACCTATTGGTGGATGATGTCCGCTGTGGCGGGACTGGTGAGATAAGCATATCGGGCATGGTTGCACCCGGCGAGGTTCGCGTCGTTGAGCCTTTTCTGCAGGCGCAGGGTTTCACGGCAGAGGTCTCGTGGGACAGCGTTCGTGAAGTTGCCAGAGTTTCCGTACGACCGATGCCAATAGGGCTCTCCCGAGATCCCCTCGATCCGGTCCGTCGAGAAGGACTAGTGGTGCCGGCGGCGACTTGGTGGGACCTGTTCCGGCTATCGAGCGAGGCACTAGCGCCCGATTCGTTTGAATCGCGAAGGCACGCCGGCGCCATCATTGTCGAGGCTGATGGCCGGGTCATTGGCCGTCAGGACGAAGATGACACAGACCTTTCTCTGCTCGCGAGGCAGCTGAAAGGGTCAGTCCAAGATGCTTCACTCGACCAGTAGGTGGACAAACGAAATGCTCATAGACGGCCTCCAATGCGGACACTTCACCCGTGATGTTTTCATTGATCTAAAAAAGGGCGGGTTCACCTGCGTGACCCCAACGCTTGGCTTCTGGGAAGGCGCCATCGAGTCTTTGGACGCTATTACCCAGTGGCGTGAGCTCGAGCGCTCGTCGTCGGACCTCATACTAATCGCGAAAAATGTCGCGGATATTCAGAGAGCCCACGAGACTGGACGGGTTGCTGTCCTACTCGGGTTTCAAAACACCAACCTCTTTGAGGATCGGATCGCCTTTGTGGAGTTGTTCGCCGACCTCGGCGTTCGGGTGGTCCAGCTAACCTACAACAATCAAAACGAGCTCGGTGGAAGCTGTTACGAGGAGAACGATAGCGGCCTTGCTCGGTTTGGGCGAGAAGTTGTTCGCGAAATGAATCGGACTGGCATTCTTATCGACCTCTCCCACGTGGGAGACCGGACTACTCTTGATGTCATCCGTTTCTCGGAACGACCAGTGGCGATCACTCACGCAAATGCCGCGAGCATCTTTCCCCATAAGCGCAACAAAAGTGACGCCGTTCTGAGAGCTCTGAAGGATAACGGCGGAGTTATCGGCTGTGCAACCTACCGCAACATCACTCCCGAGGAGGCATGCGCCTCAGTCAAGGGGTGGTGTGAGATGGTTGCCCGCACGGTCGATATCGCGGGGATAGACCACGTCGCCATCGGAACCGATGAAGGTCACAATACCACACAAGCTGACCTCGACTGGATGCGGAAAGGTCGCTGGACCCGCAGGGTCCAATACGGTGCTGGCTCAGAGGCCCGACCTGGCAAGGTAGCAAAGCCACAGTGGCTTTCCTCCCCAGGTGAACTCGGCGTCCTTCACGACGGACTTGCAGCAGTCGGCTTTCACGCTGAAGAAGTTCAAAAAATCACGTCAGGGAATTGGATGCGCGTCTACAGCTCGGTATTCGGCTGACGCCGATCACGCTCAGTGGCGACGAATTTCAAACAATAACCAGGGAGGATACCAGTGAAGATCGGCAAGACAGCCAACAGAATTGACGGGATCTCTCGCAGAACCGTGCTGACAGCCGGAGCAGGCGCGCTTCTGGCCATACCCTTCATCAAGCGCGCAGAGGCCACCGAGAAGGTCCTGTACGTCAACACATGGGGTGGCCTGTGGGACGAAGTTGCGCGTGACGTTTGGTTCAAGCCATTCACAAAGGAAACCGGCATTGAGATCAAAACCGTCTCCCCGGTATCGTTTGCAAAGCTAGCGGCACAGGCACGCACCGGGGTTTACGAATTTGATGTCACGACTCTCGGTGTGGCCGAGCTTGGTCGGGCTCACGCTGCGAAGATCATTGAACCCATCGAAGGCAGCGCTATCGATCGTTCGGCTCTTTGGGATGGCGCAGTGATTATGAATGGCGTGAAGTCTCATGCCTTCTCCAATGCCATCGTGTACCGAAAGGATCATTTCCCGAATGGTGGACCGCAAAACTGGCGGGACTTCTGGGATGTTCAAAAGTTCAACGGCTCCCGGTCGCTCCAACGCTACGCTGCCCGGACCCTTGCCTTCGCCCTCCTTGCTGACGGAGTCGCACCGGAGCAACTTTTCCCGTACGACCTTGACCGAGGGTTCGCGGCCTTGGACAGGCTCAAGCCTCATCTTCGGGTCCTGTGGACTCAAGGCCCCCAATCGGCCCAGCTGGTTCGAGACGGGGAAGTCGAAATGATCGGAATGTGGACCGGACAGGCCGGGAAACTGGTTGAAGCAAATGTGCCTGTCGAAATTGTCTGGAACCAAGCGCTTCTGGATCAGGCGTTCTGGGTCGTGGCTAAGGGGACGCCGCGAGCCGAAAACGCTTGGCGCTTCATTCAATCGGCCGTCAAGGCGGAACGGCTGGCAGAATTCTGCTTGCGGGATAAGAATGGCCCGCTCAACCCAAAGGCGTTTGACTTCATTTCCCCCGAACAAGCGAAGTTGATGCCGACCTATCCGGAGAATTTCAAGCAGGCAATCATCCTCGATCCAGAGAAGATCGCTCCGCAATTGGATGAACTCAACCAGCGCTTCGACCGCTGGATCTCAAGTTAACGGTAGAGACTGCCCGGGAAGCGAATGACGATGTCCAGGAAACCGAGGATTAAAACTGGGCCTATCTTGTTGGGACTGCCGGCAGGCCTGTTTCTGTTAGCCTTTTTCTTAGTTCCTCTTGGGTATGTTACCGTCCTAAGCTTCAGTGATCCTTCATGGGGAATAGCGAACTATCGCGAGTTGTTTAACTCGCGGTTGTTCCTGATGACCCTCGGCAATACGTTTTGGATGGCCGCGGTCGTGACCGGTCTAAGCCTGTTGCTCGCGTATCCGCTGGCTTATGTGGCTGCGACATCGAAAGGAACGTTAGGAAAGACGATCCTCATGATTGTCGCGCTCAGTTTCTGGACCAGTTATCTCGTCCGGACCTATGCGTGGATGGTGATCCTCGGAGTACAGGGCCCGATTCCTGCGCTCGTTGCGCTCTTCGGCCACTCTCCGCCACCTCGTCTCCTCTTTACGAGCTTTGCGGCAACCCTCGGAATGACACACGGGCTCATCCCGTTCATGACGATGGCGCTTTTCGCGGTGATGAAGCGGATCGACCCAAAGCTCATGGACGCCGCAGGCAGCCTGGGTGCAAGGCCATGGCGCGTCTTTTGGCACATCTATCTTCCATTGAGTGCGCCCGGCATCATCAATGGGATCACACTCGTGTTCATCACCTGCCTTGGGTTCTACGTAATGCCTGTTCTCCTGGGTAGCCCTCGCGAACAGACGATCGCTGGTCTCATCGGCGATCGAATGGAGCAAATTCTCGATTTCGGCGGGGCCGCAGCGATGTCACTTGTCCTCCTTGCCGCCTCCCTTGGTCTCTTCAGTGTCTATAGCCGCTATTTCGGCATGGACCGTCTTTGGGGAGGCCGGATATGACTCTGGTCCGCCTCGGCGCAATCGCGATTACCATATTTCTGGCGGCGCCCCTCCTGGTTGTGGTGCCGATGTCATTCAGCACCGCACCATCGCTTCAATTCCCGCCACCTGGTCTTTGGGTGGGATTCTACGCGAAGTTCTTTGCGGACCCCAACTGGACCGGACCGCTGGTCAATAGCATCATCATTGGGATTGCGACGGCCGTCCTGACCATGGCGGTTGCGGTTCCTGCCTCATTCGCTCTCGTTCGCCATCGGTTCCCGGGTCGGAGCGCCTTTAACCTTCTCCTGATGACCCCGCTCATTGTGCCTCATATCGTGATGGCTCTCGGATACTATGTCTATTTTGGAGAACTGCGTCTCCTTCAGAGCTATCTCGGCGTCGTTCTCGCTCATACGTGTTTCTCGATCCCTGTTGCAATGCTGATCATCACGGCGGCGCTCAAAGGGTTTGATCTGTCGCTGGAACGCGCCGCAATGAGCCTCGGTGCCCGCCCTCTGACGGTCTTCCGACTGGTCACGATGCCAATCCTCGCGCCGGCCTTCGTCATCGCCGGGTTGTTTGCCTTCGTCCATTCATTCGACGAGACTGTGGTCTCGCTCTTTATCTCCGGACGTGACGTCGCGACCCTCCCGCGTCAGATGTTCAATAGCTTTAGGATGGAAGCCGATCCGGTGATCTCGGTAGCCTCATCCTTGCTGTTTGCGGCAGCTCTCGCCGGCGTTCTGGTCCCAGCCGCGGTACGGTCTGTTCGCCGTACTCTGGACCGGCGGAACTCTCCACTTGCTTCCTGAATACCGACCAGAGGCTCCGATATCATGCCTGCTCGCTCCCTTTCCCTAAGAAACCTCGTGAAGCACTACGGTGCACTCCAGCGGGCCGTAGACGATGTCTCGCTCGACGTCGCTCCTGGAGAGTTCATCACATTCCTCGGTCCGTCGGGATCTGGAAAGACGACGACGTTAATGATGATCGCTGGCTTCCAAGAGCCCTCGGGAGGCTCGATCAACGTCGATGGGAGGGCGATCGGGCATGTCCCACCCTACGAGCGCAACATCGGCGTCGTGTTCCAAAACTATGCTCTATTTCCTCACATGAGCGTGGCCAACAATGTAGCATTTCCGCTCAAGATGCGAGGTGAGGCCAAGAAGGAGAGGCAGGTAAAATCATTGGAGGCCCTGGCGAGAGTTGGGTTAGGCGGCTTCGGTGATCGTTACCCTGGTGAGTTGTCCGGCGGCCAGCAGCAGCGTGTGGCGCTCGCCCGCGCCCTGGTCTTTCAACCCGATCTGATCCTCCTGGACGAGCCACTCGGTGCGTTGGACAAAAACCTTCGAGAGCACATGCAAATCGAGCTCAAGCGGATCCATCGTGAGGTGGGTGTGACGATGATCTATGTCACGCATGACCAGACCGAAGCTATGACGATGTCGGACCGAATTGCAGTCTTCAACTCTGGCAAAATTGAGCAGGTAGGTACTCCGCTGGAGGTTTATTTTAGGCCCAGGACAAGGTTTGCCGCTTCCTTTGTCGGAGACAGCAACCTGATTGATGCCGAATTCGCCAAGGACGACCGAACCGTACGAGTGCCTGGCTTCGGAGAGTTCACGGTTAATCCTGGACATTCCAAACGCGGCGACAGGGTCAATCTTCTCATCCGCCCCGAGATGATCCGTCTGCGCCCTGGAAAGAGCCAAAATCCAAGCACAAACGCCTGCGATGTTACGGTCGAGTCGATCGTCAATTATGGCGACAACCTCCTAGTGATTGGAAGGGCAGGGGAGCGGAGCCTTCGGATCCGAGTTCCTAGCCTAGACGGGAAATCGCTGCGGGAGGGGATGCCCTGTGTTGCCGAATGGGACCAAGATAGTATCCACGTTATGGCCGAACGCTGACGCAGAGCAAATTGCGGATAGGCGGCTACCTTATCGTGCAAGGGGCATAAGCCCTTTCTTCGGTACTGTTGCGTTAACCTTGGCGGTATAGGGAGGGGCGGTTCGTCGAGGGGCCGCTCTGTTGGATCTGTTCAAGCGCCGTCGCTTCCTAGTTGAGATCATCCTGCTGTGCGTGCGGTGGTACTGCAAATACGGCATCAGCTATCGCGATCTGGCCGAGATGATGCAAGAGCGGGGCACCAATGTGAACCCATCCACGATCTTCCGCTGGGTTCAGCGCTACGCGCCGGAGATCGAGAGGCGGGTGCGCCAATACCAGGGACATCGTTCAGGTTCATGGCGGGTGGATGAGACCTATGTACGGGTTGGCGGACAGTGGCGGTACTTGTTTCGAGCGGTCGATAAACACGGTCGGCTGATTGCCTCCATGCTCTCCGATCGGCGTAATGCTGGAGCGGCCTATCGCTTCCTGCGTAAAGCTCTGCGGGCGGTGAGAGACTATCCTCCCTCATCCATCACGACCGACAAACTGGCTTCATATTCCAAGGCAATCCTGCGCTTTCAGGACGAAGGGCTGCTGCCGAAAGATGTAGAACACCGCACCTCGAAATATATGAATAACATCATTGAAGCTGACCATGGCGCGCTCAAGCGCGTGATCCGTCCGACTCGCGGCTTCCAAACAATGAAAACCGCCGCCAGGACCCTGACAGGTTTTGAAATCATGGGCATGATCCGCCGCGGCCACTGCATCCAGCGGAAACGTCGAGCGACAGGCGAAATCTGTCTCGTCAATAAGCTTTTTGGTCTTGCTGCCTGAGCGGCCCGTTGAATCGGGTTCGTTCTGCTTGGTCCAAGTTGTTGCAACAGTGCCTCCAAGCGTCAATGCCAGTTTCGGCAATGACCAGAATTCTTTTCCAGCGCCGCCGTCGCGGACGAATGTGAAGGCGTCGGCAAAGCCCAGGGCCTCCAAGATCGTCTGGGCCGTTCCTTGCGTCGAGGTGAGTTTGTGACCGACACCGGCGAACAGCGAGCGGTCTCCCACAGTGCGCTCACAGATGACATTGAGGGCATAAGTGTAAGACATTCGACATGTCTTTTTTGGGTTTCTCGGATCATTGGTTCGTGAGGATGATCGGACCACGACGTTCGGAATCGGACGGTTCGGGTTTGATGACCAGCACAACGAAAAACCCGCCGTAGCGGGTTTTGGGGGTAGAGCGGTTGGCAACGTCATCGGCTGAGCGGTTCACCTGCGAAAACCCCAACGATCTAGATACCGTCGAAGCCGTCCCCGTCCTCGCAGGTCTCAATCAAGGTTGTAAATCTCGGCGGCATTGCCGAGGACCGTGTGAACAGCGGCCTCTTTGGACGTTTCGTTGAGCGCGATGCAGTGAACCGCCTCAGATGCTGACTTCCGAGCGGCTTCGCGCACGAAGTCGTCGAAGCCATAGATGACGGTCTAGGTCTTGAAGGGGGGATGTCGGTAGTTGGGCAATGGTTGCGTCCACAGAGACATTCTCCTCCAGGTTTAACTGATGGTTGGGTCATCAAACAGCGGGCACAACAAAAAACCCCAGAGTGGCGGGTTTGGCCTACTGTCGTGGGGTGCGTCCGTTCCTCAGGAGATGCGAAGCCGGGGCACGGCGAAGAACGTGAGGTAAAGGCTCATCGGGAAGCGGCGCAGGGCAAATAGACCACCGGGTAGGCCGGAACGTGCTGGTCATGCGACAGAAAGGTGAGGTTTTCGCAGATCGCTTGGGCGATCAACAGATGGTCGAACGGATCACGATGGTGCATTGGCAGGTCGGCGAGGGCCGCCAGGTGGTAAGGGCGGATATCGAGGGTGTCGAAACCCTGTGCGTCGATCGCCTCACTGATCTCTGCAATATCGGCCTCAAGCTTGCCGACCCGGACCTTGACGACAATCTCCCATAAGGAAGCGACGCTGATCAGGATGTCGTTGGCCGGGTCGGTGATGGCATCCATGGCAGCCTGTCCGATCCGCGGGTCGCCCTGCAACCACCAGAGAAGGGCGTGGGTGTCGAGAAGGATCCTCACTCGTGCGCGCCTTCCATGGCGGACAGCACATCGTCGGGCAGAATGTCAAAATCATCGGCCATGCGGATCTTGCCTTTCAGCATGCCCGGAATCCGGCGGGCCCGCTCCTGACCTGACGGCGGTCGGATCTCGGCAATCACCTCATTGCGGGACATGACAAGAACCGACGCCCCATGACGAGCCTGACGGAGCAGTCCGCTGAGGTTGGCGCGCAGTTCGCGGACGCCTACCCGGATCTGCTTATCGTTGTTCGGACGAAGCATGGCTCGCTCCTGTGTACTCATATGTGTACACAAGATCTCTGCGATTAGCAAGTGGCTCGAGCTTGTACGGTGCATCGTTGACTGAGCGGATCAGGGGACAATGAAAGCCTCAATCGATGGACTTGCCGCTCTACGAGGGATTGGCCCCGGACGAGGGGAGGGGGAACTCAAGCGCCCAATGGGTAAGCCGGATCCAGAAGACGATGACTCCTACCCGCCCTTCGCGAACGACGCTGATC
>NZ_JAJDOP010000018.1 GCF_020595095.1 Microvirga rosea
AGGCGAACTCGGCGCTTTGCGTGCCGGCGAAGGTGCCGGTGACGCCGCCCTGGGCGGTGAGGATGGTGTAGGGGGTGTTTTCGACGAAGTTGATGCCCTGGTCGGGCAGCACCTGGACGGTGCCGCCGTTCAGCGTCGCGGTGCCGGTGGCGGCGATACGGTCGCTTTGGCCGGCGCCGTTGATCTCAACCGCATAAAACGAGCCGGGGCCAAACGCCACGTTGCCGTTGACGCTCAGCGTGCCGATCGAGTTGCCGGGCGCTGCCGTGCCGCCCGAGAGCACATTCAAACCACCAACCGTGCCGGTGCCGCCGAGAGTTCCCTTCGTGTTGAGGGTGGTGTCTTCACTCACCGAAACTGGGGACGAAGCCAGAGACCCGTTCACCACCAACAGGCCACCCTCGACCGTGGTCGGGCCGGTGAGCGTGCTGGTGCCGGTCAGGGTCAGGGTGCCGGTCCACGGTTTGACGAGAGCGGCACTGCCCGCAATCGTGCCGCCGAACGTCCCAGACAGGATCCGCAGCCTTGGCGCATCGCTGATCAGCGTGCCGTCGCCCTGCAGGCCGCTGATGCGCGTATCGTAGGTCGCCAGATCCAGCGTGGCATCGCGGGCAACGGTCACCGTGTGCGCCCCGTTGAGATGGGAGGAGAGCTGGTCGGAGCCGGCCCTGAGCGTGCCGCCGTTCACCTCGAGCGCGTGCCGGGAATAGGCAAAGCTCGGTCCCGCCACGATGATGGTTCCCGTGTCGGCGGGAGTGCCGAAGCGGATCGTCGAACCCGTGCCTGAAGCGAAGAAGTCGATGTTCAGCGTCTGTCCCGGGGCCGCCGACAGGGTACTGGTCTGGCCGGGCTGGAAGCGGATCTCGTTCGGGAGCGTCGTGGTGCCGGCGATGTTGGAGCGCAGATGGCCGCCGGCCAATCGCACGAGGCTGGTCCCGAGCGCGGCGGCGTTCTGGACCTCGAGCGTGCCATTGCCGATCGTCGTGCCACCGCCATAGGTGCTGGCGTCCGTCAGCGTCAGCGTGCCGGCGCCGGTCTTGGTCAGGGAGCCGGTGGGACCGGTGATGGTGCCGGACACGGTGGTGTTCAGGTTGTTGGAGCCGACCGTCAGGTTCTTTGCGCCGAGCGCGAAGGTTCCGGCGCCCTCGATGGAGCCGAGGGTCGTGCCCGACGGAACCAGGCTGGAGATGTCCAGAAGGCCACCGGCGTTGTTGATCAGGCGCGCGGATCCTCCCGAGGAGTTGTTGGAAAAGTAGGTGCGACCGGCTGCGCCATTAATGATCGTCGCCGAGCCGGCACTGGCCGATCCGGAAAAGTCGACCGTCCCGTTGGTGTTGTTGAAAGTCGCCGTGCCGGCGTTTGTGGTGTTTTGGAAGAAGACGCTGCCGTTGCTGTTGAAAATTTGCGCGTTACCGGCCGTGCTGCTGTTCTCGAAGGACGTGATGGCGCCGCCGGTGTTAACAATCGACGCGGTGCCAGCGCTGCTGGTCGCGCGGAAGGTCACGGTGGTGTAGCCGCCACCATAAGCATTGTTGATCGTCGCGTTCCCGGCGGAGGAGTTCTGTTCGAAGAAAACCCCCATTCCAAGCCCTGGTGTCGGATCGTTCGAGACGACGATGTTGGACAAACCGGCGCTCGCGCCGTTGCTGAAGGTCAGGGCGCTGGAGTTGTTGAGGATGATCGCCGTCGAACCAGCCGTCACGCCTGCCCCGTCATAGGCCAGCGATGACGTACCGCCATCGACCGTCACAGCCCCCGAACCGAGGGCACCTGTGGCCTTTGCGATGATACCGCCGCTGTTAATGGTCGTCCCGCCCGCAAAGGTGTTGGCGTTGGTCAATGTCAGCATTCCGCCGCCGACCAAATAGAGAGGTGACGGGCCGCTGATCGGCCCTGATACGGTTGCATTGAAGCCTGCGGTGTCAAAGGTCGCGCCGAGGCTGGTGAGAGAAATGGCGTTGGAAATGCTGACGTTGTTCAGCAGCCGCAAAGTTGCGCTGTTGAGGTTCAAGGTGCCGGCGCCGAGCGCCGCGCCGCCGTCGATCGCGACGGTCGAGCTGGAAGCCTGAATGCCTCCGGCAAAGAGATTGGTGCCCGTCAATGACAGAACGCCCGCTCCGCCGCTATAGACGTTGAGCCCTCCCGCCCCACTCATATTGGTGATGCCGAGGGTGAAGGTCTGGAGATCGATCGGCAGGATTCTCAGGGGAGCTGTCGGGCTCGTAGTGTTGAAGCTGGCGATAATGCGAAACGGGTCGTCGACCCCGCTTGAGTTGTTCGCGGCGATTCCGGCGTTGAACGTGGTCGCATCGCCCGTATTGTGAACCTGAGCAAGCGCAGGTGTTCCGAAGATGACCGCACCGGCAAGGGTGGAGGCTGTCAGGACCGTTCGTGCGGATGTGCTGGATAGCAAAGTGAAACGGCACAAACGCATCGTAGTTCTCCGAGATCCAGGTCGGGTTGCAACGTCAAGCAAAGCTTTAATGTGATATAACATCCGTAGCAAAGCGCATTGCGTGGATTCGCCGAAGCATAAGAGACTAAACCTAATATTCTACAGGGTTTGATACTGAGGAATTACGTTTGTTATGCCCTGTTACTCTGGGGCAACGTTAGGCTGGAACGTATCGCCGACCTTCTTGCTCAATCGATATGCGATGATCGAAGGCGTGTTTGGGGCCGCTCCACGCGAAAGAGCCCGGCCAATCGATATGACCGGGCTTCGCGGGATGCTCTGAAAACGGAATCTGCTCGGATTACTCGTCGATGCTGGCCGTCTGAACTGGATCCATATCGCGGCAGACCCCGCTCGGCCGCAGGCGCTCGTGGTCACGGGGATCGCAGGCGCTCTGAACGAACATGCGCCACTGGTTCTCGGTGCCGTAGAAGGTATTGCGGTCCACGTCGCCCGAAACTCCCGGCACGCGGCCGGTGGTGGTGAACTGCCAGAAGGTCCAGCGGCGCTGGTTATAGCGCTCGTGGGGCTCGGCGGCGGTGCTCCGGATCCAGAACGGGTAATCGGTGAATTCCCCTTCCAGGATTTCCTTATGGAAGGTGATGTCCGTGTAGATGATCGGACGCTTGCCCGTGTGGGCCTGCATTTCCTTCAGGAGGGTATCGATCATCGCGAGGGCCTGCTCCCGCGGAACCTTCCGGGGGCAGTTCACGGATTCGCCGTTCCATTCCACGTCGAGAACGGGAGGCAGGGCCTCCGGATCCTGCGGGACATTCTTCTTGAACCAGGCGGCCTGCTCATGGGCCGGCCGGCACCAGTAGACGAAGTGGTAGGCTCCGCGCGGAACGCCGGCGTTCTTGGCGCCCCACCAGTTTTCCAGGAAGCGATTGTCCACGTGATCGCCGCCCTCGGTCGCCTTGATGAAGGCGAACTTGGTTCCGGCCTGACGCATGGCGGCCCAATCGACCTTGCCCTGCCACTTGGAGATGTCGACCCCGTGAATCGGCAGCCGGTGGGCCGATGCGACGCCCGCATGCGGCTTCACATCGCTCTTCATGGGATAGCGGCTGGACGGTGCGATGGCGCAGGAGGCCAGCCCCATGGCGATCGCGGTCACCGCTATGAAGCGTGCCACGGCCAAGGGCGAGATCCGTCGGGCTTTAGGGCGGCGGGATGTGCGGCGCGTCATCGGGATCAATCAGAAAATTACGCAACTGTTGGACCCTATGAGCGATGCCCGAAAGTCCTTAACGGACTCTTGATGGATGCCGCTCACCAGGGAAAAAGACACGGGTTTGGGACATTTGTCTACAGCCTGAACAGCGGGCATCCCCAAAAGTGCCGCTTTGACGAAGGTGGAGGCCGGATGCGGCGAGCGGTCAAAGACCGAACCAGAGGGTCGCGATCCCCAGAAACGAGAAGAAGCCGACCACGTCGGTGATCGTGGTGACCAGGGGACCGGACGAAACGGCGGGATCCACGCGGAAGCGATTGAGGATCAAGGGAATGATGATCCCTCCGAAGGCGGCCGATACGAGTGTGATGATGATCGCCAGGCCGATGACCGGACCGAGATTGGCCGAACCGAACCAGAAGATCGCAACGCCTGCCATGAGGGTCGCAAAGGCGATGCCGTTGAGGAGGCCCACCACCATCTCGCGGCGGATGATCCGCCAGGCGTTGCTCCGGCCCAATTCGCGCGTGGCGAGGGCCCGCACCGCCACGGTCATGGTCTGGGTGCCGGCATTGCCTCCCATCGAGGCGACGATGGGCATGAGAACCGCGAGGGCGACCATCTTCTGCAGGGAGGCCGAGAAGGCGCTGATGACGGATGCCGAGAGGAGGGCGGTGCAAAGATTCACGAACAGCCACGTGGACCGGCTCTTCATGATGTCCCACACCGTATCCGAGAGTTCTTCCTCCGAGTTGACGCCACCGAGCTGCTTGATGTCGGCATCCGCCTCCTCGTCGAGGACGTCGACGATGTCGTCCACCATCATCACCCCGACCAGACGTCCGGCTTCGTCGGTCACGGCGGCGGAGACGAGGTTGTAGCGCTGGAAGAGCCGTGCGGCATCATCCTGTGCGTCGGTCGCCTTCACCCGGTCGGGATCATTGTTCATGATCCCCTGGATCGTGATCGGCCGCTTGCTGCGCAAAAGCCGGTCGAGCGGAACCGCGCCGAGCAGATGGCCGCCCGGATCGATGACGAAGATCTCGTAGAAGGTATCCGGCAGCTCCTCCGTGTCGCGCATGAAGTCGATGGTCTGGCCGACGGTCCAGAAGGGGGGCACCGCGATCAGCTCCGTCTGCATGCGCCGTCCCGCCGAACCCTCGGGATATTCCAGGGCGCGCTGGAGAGCGACGCGCTCGACCGCGGGAAGCTGGTCGAGAATTTCGGCTTTGTCTTCCTCGTTCAGGTCTTCGAGGATGTAGACGGCATCGTCGTGGTCGAGCTCGCGGACGCCTTCGACGACGGTCTGCGTTTCCAGTTCTTCGAGAATCTCCTCGCGAACGGCGTCGTCCACTTCCGTCAGGGCAGCGAAGTCGAAGGCCGGACCGAGAAGTTCGATCAGGCGCGGACGGTCATCCGGCTCCAGGGCTTCCAGCAGGTCCCCGAGGTCGGATTCGTGGAAATCCTCCACAAGCTGCTGAAGCCGCTCGGTGTCCGGAGCATGAATGGCCTCCGCGACCGCCGCCATGAAGGCGGGATTGATCTCTTCCTTCTCGTCCCTGAAATTCAACGGCTCCACGACCGCGCCGGAAGGCGAGGGCGGCGTCGTCCTGTTTTCGACGTCCTGCATGGGCCTGTCCCTAGAAGAGAAACACCGGCCTTTTAGGCGCGCGTCCGGATCAGCACAATGCGCCCTAAAGCCTGAGGAGAACTAATCGGTTAGCGGCGGTTCCTGAAATGCTGATTCAGCAGTCCCGGGACCCATCACCGGCGGGAGATTCGGGGTTAAGCGTGACAGGGCTAGTGAAGCCTCCTCACGGCTGTGTGACAACTAACTTTCGGCAACAAAAAAGGTCCCGCAAGCGGGACCTTTTTTCGTGGCCCTCAAGGGCCTTGTCGAAGGTTTGGTGCGGTCGAGAGGACTCGAACCTCCACGGGTCTCCCCGCTACCACCTCAAGGTAGTGCGTCTACCAATTCCGCCACGACCGCGAAACCTTCGAAGCCAGGGCTGTTTTCCCTGGCGAGGCGGTGGCTATACAAGATCGATTGCGCCACCGCAAGCCCATCCGTCGAAGACTTCTTCAAGGTGCCGAAAGAGGCATTCCGATGAGGAAGATCGCCGGCTGGGCTGCGCTCCTATAGCGACCTCCCGCGGGTTCGTCCACTGGGAAACGCGCCGTTGACCTGACGCTGGCAAAGGGATCAAAACATCACCATCTTTCGGGCAGTGAGGATCCTGTGCTGAGCCTTCGTGACAATCTGGCGGACACTTTCCGGCCCCTGGACCCATCAGCCCCCGTCGAATGGAGAATCGAGGAGGGGCTGACCGGCTACGAGGAAGCCGTCCGGTTCATGGAGGAGCGGGTCGCGGCGATCGTCGAGGGCCGTGCGCCCGAGCTGGTCTGGCTCGTCGAGCATCCTCCGCTCTACACCGCCGGAACCTCCGCCCAGAAATCCGACCTCGTCGATCCTGACCGATTTCCCGTTTTCGAAACCGGGCGAGGCGGGCAGTACACCTATCATGGGCCGGGTCAGAGGGTGGCTTACGTCATGCTCGATCTGGCGCGTCGTCAAAAGGATTTGAGGCGCTACGTGGCCGCCCTCGAGGCTTGGCTGATCGACACCCTCTCCGAGTTCAACATCCGGGGCGAGCGGCGGGAAGACCGGGTGGGCGTTTGGGTGCGTCGGCCCGAGAAGGGCGCCGGCGTCGAGGACAAGGTCGCCGCGATCGGGATCCGGGTTCGCCGCTGGGTGACCTTTCACGGCGTCAGCCTCAACGTGGAGCCCGAGTTGAGCCATTTTTCGGGCATCATCCCCTGTGGGGTCCATCAGCACGGGGTCACCAGTCTGGTGGATCTGGGCATTCCGGTCACCATGCCCGAGGTCGATGCGATGATGCGCAAGACCTTCGAGCAGATCTTCGGGGCAACCGCGAGAACGGCGGAGCCGTTGCTTTCCGGCAACTGAGGCCGGGTTTTCCCGCCGCAGGGGCTCCAGGCCTTCTCCTCAAGCCGGCTTCATGCTCTAAGCTTGTCCGAACGGTTGATCATCGGCGGATAATCCATGCATCGCGCGCTTCTCGCTTCCATCGTCGCCCTCGCGGCTTCGGCATGCTCCTATACTCCCACCCCGACGGAAACCATCCACATCGTCGATTCCCCCGCGGATGTCCGTTTCTGCACCCGTCTCGGCGAAGTAAGCCCGACCGTTCCGACCACCCCGGGCTTCGGCTCGGCCACGGAAGGGATGCTGGAGGCAACCCTCGCCCTCGGCGGGACGCACCTCTATCTCGAAAAGCGCTCGAATGACTGGCTGCTGGTTCGCGGCATCGCCTATCGCTGCGCGTCGGGACCGGCGACCCGCGAACGGGTCGTCATCCGCGCGAAGGGCTGAGAGCCCTGATCCGCGGCCGCATGGCGGCTGCGGCCCATGAAAGCCCGGCCAGGCCGGGCGCTTTCCATCGTGCCTCCGGGCGCTCCGGGGCTTCAGCATGAGCAGGGGGCCACGACGTGCCTGTCATCGCCACATCCGCCGATCTGACCTCCGACGCCGCCAGGGCCAATCGGGAATCCTGGGCCGGTCTGTCCCAGGACCTCATCGAAAAACGCGCCGTGGTGGCGGATGGTGGCCCCGCGAAGGCGCGGGAAAGACATCTGGCACGCGGCAAGCTTCTGCCGCGCGAGCGTGTGACGCGGCTCCTCGATCCGGGAGCACCATTCCTTGAACTCGGCGGTCTTGCCGCCCACGGCATGTATGACGACGCCATTCACGGGGCCGGGATCATCACGGGAATCGGGCGGGTCTCGGGCCGCGAGGTCATGATCGTCTGCAACGATTCGACCATCAAGGGCGGCACCTATTACCCGATGACGGTCAAGAAGCATCTGCGGGCCCAGGAAGTCGCCCGGGAGAATCGCCTTCCCTGCGTCTACCTGGTGGATTCCGGGGGCGCGAACCTGCCCCATCAGACGGAGGTGTTCCCGGATCGCGATCACTTCGGCCGGATCTTCTATAACCAGGCGACGCTTTCGTCCCTCGGAATTCCGCAGATCGCCTGCGTGATGGGGTCGTGCACGGCTGGCGGCGCCTATGTGCCCGCCATGTCGGACGAGACGGTGATCGTCCGGCGACAGGGAACGATCTTCCTCGGGGGGCCGCCCCTGGTGAAGGCCGCGACCGGGGAGGTCGTCTCCGCGGAGGATCTCGGCGGCGCGGACGTTCATGCGCGCCAGTCGGGCGTTGCCGATCACTACGCAACCGATGATGTCCATGCCCTTGCGATCGTGCGCCGCATCGTCGGCACGCTCAATACGCGCAAGCGCCCCGATATCGACCTGTCCGAGCCCCTGGATCCGAAGTATCCGATCGAGGATCTCGATGCGATCGTGCCCACCGACCTCAAGAAGCAGTACGACATCCGCGAAGTGATCGCCCGCCTTGTGGATGGGTCCGAGTTCGATGAGTTCAAGCGCCTGTACGGGACGACGCTGGTCACCGGCTTTGCGCGTCTTTGGGGCATGCCGATCGGCATCATCGCCAACAACGGCATTCTGTTTTCGGAAAGCGCCCTGAAGGGTGCTCATTTCATCGAGTTGTGCTGCCAGAGGCGCATTCCGCTGCTGTTCCTGCAGAACATTTCCGGCTTCATGGTGGGCCGCCAGTATGAGGCGGGCGGCATCGCGAAGGATGGCGCAAAGCTCGTGACGGCTGTCGCCTGCGCCCAGGTGCCGAAGATTACGCTTCTGGTCGGCGGCTCCTTCGGCGCCGGCAACTACGGCATGTGCGGCCGGGCCTATTCTCCTCGCTTCCTGTTCACATGGCCCAACTCGCGCATCTCCGTCATGGGTGGAGAGCAGGCGGCCAGCGTTCTCGCCACGGTCCGGCGCGACAACCTCGAAGCCGAGGGCAAGACCTGGGCCAACGAGGAAGAAGAGGCGTTCAAGGACCCGATCCGCCGGAAGTACGAGGAGGAGGGTAGTCCGTACCACGCAACGGCCCGTCTTTGGGACGACGGCATTATCCTCCCCTCTGAAACGCGCCGTGTTCTGGCGCTGGCCTTTTCCGCGACCCTCAACGCCCCCGTTCCCGAGACGAAGTTCGGCGTTTTCCGCATGTAGCGAATCAGGCAGCAGGGTCCTGCGGAAGGCGTCGGCTGCAAGGTGGCCGGCACCGATGCCTTGCCTTTGCCAAGACACTCGAAAGCCGGTCGGCGGGTGCCCTCGACAAGGCGGGAGCACCGTAAAAATGTTGCGTCACAGCAACACCTTCAAAGCTTCCTGATGATGCCCATCTTGGCCCAAGCTCCGCCAAGATGCCGCCATAAACGAAGCTCACCTGATTAACACAGGCTAAACTGCTTCTAACCCAAGGCTTTAGAACAAAGCGATCAAAGAAAGCACGGCATTAAGCCTTCTTGGCTTTTGCTTTCGGGAGTCGTTGCGTCTCCGCTGCGGCACGTGGCAGATCACGTTAGTTCCGTAACCTTTCGTAATTAGGGTGGAAGGCCGAGCGGGGAAGAGCACAAACATGGATGCGCGCCGGATCGACAAGTCGCGATTGCCCAGCCGTCATGTGACGGAAGGGCCGGCTCGTGCTCCGCATCGCTCCTACCTTTACGCCATGGGCCTGACCCGGGAGCAGATCGCACAGCCGCTCGTCGGCGTCGCAACCTGCTGGAACGAGGCCGCCCCCTGCAACATCTCGTTGATGCGCCAGGCTCAGGCGGTGAAGAAGGGCGTTGCCTCCGCGTTCGGCACGCCGCGCGAGTTCTGCACCATTACGGTGACCGACGGCATGGCGATGGGCCACAAGGGCATGCGGGCATCGCTCCCGTCCCGCGAGGTGATTGCCGACTCGGTCGAACTCACCATCAGGGGCCACTCCTATGACGCCCTCGTCGGCATGGCCGGATGCGATAAGTCTCTCCCCGGCATGATGATGGCGATGGTGCGCCTGAACGTGCCGTCGATCTTCATCTATGGCGGCTCGATCCTGCCCGGCTCGTTCCGCGGGCGCCAGGTTACGGTGCAGGATCTGTTCGAGGCGGTTGGGAAATATTCGGTCGGCGAGATGTCCGACGAGGACCTGACGGAGCTCGAACAGGTTGCTTGTCCGTCCGCCGGTGCGTGCGGCGCGCAATTCACCGCCAACACCATGGCGACGGTGTCGGAAGCCATCGGCCTTGCGCTTCCCTATTCGGCCGGAGCCCCGGCGCCTTACGAGATCCGCGACCGGTTTTGCGCCATGGCGGGCGAGATGGTCATGGAACTCGTCGCCCGGAACATCCGTCCGCGAGACATCGTGACCCGCAAGGCTCTGGAGAATGCCGCAACGGTCGTGGCGGCGTCCGGCGGATCCACCAACGCGGCGCTGCACCTTCCCGCCATCGCCCATGAGGCGGGCATCAAGTTCGACCTTTTCGACGTCGCCGAAATCTTCCGCCGCACGCCCTACATTGCCGACCTGAAGCCCGGCGGCCGCTACGTGGCCAAGGACATGTTCGAGGTCGGCGGCATTCCGCTTCTCATGAAGACGTTGCTCGACCATGGCTTCATGCATGGGGACGTGATGACGGTGACCGGGCGCACCATGGCGGAGAACCTCGCGTCGGTGCGATGGAACCCGGATCAGGACGTGGTTCGTCCGGCGAACGATCCCATCACCCCGACCGGCGGGGTCGTCGGTCTCAAAGGAAACCTCGCTCCCGAAGGGGCGATCGTGAAGGTGGCCGGAATTCCGGCCGAGAAACAGGTTTTTCGCGGACCGGCACGCGTCTTCGACGGGGAGGAGGCCTGCTTCGAGGCCGTTTCCCAGCGCCGGTACAATGAGGGCGACGTCCTGGTGATCCGCTACGAGGGTCCGAGGGGCGGGCCGGGCATGCGCGAGATGTTGTCCACCACGGCCGCCCTCTACGGCCAGGGGATGGGCGATCGGGTGGCGCTCATCACCGACGGACGCTTCTCCGGCGCGACCCGCGGCTTCTGCATCGGCCATGTCGGGCCCGAGGCGGCGGTGGGCGGTCCCATTGGCCTCCTTCAGGACGGCGATATCATTTCAATCGATGCGATCCGCGGTTCCATCGATGTCGAACTCTCGGAAGACGAGCTGGCTCGCCGTCGCGCCGCCTGGCGCCCGCGCGAGACCAGTTCCACCTCGGGCTATCTTTGGAAATACGCACAAACCGTAGGGCCTGCGCGGGATGGGGCTGTCACCCATCCTGGCGGCGCTGCAGAAAAAGAAACCTATGCGGACGTCTAGACTTATTGCCGCCATTCTGGGGGCGGCTGTCCTTACCCCCAACATGGTCTTCGCGCTCGATGCCGCGCCGCGTCCGCAACCGCTGATGCCCGCGACGAAATACGGATCGGTCCGTGAGGCCCTGCGTACGGGAATGCGCGACTACAACGCCGGAGACAAGCTGGGAGCCGCTCAGGCGCTCGAATACGCGGCCGGGCAGGGTCACACCCTGGCACTCTGGAAGCTCGGTCGCATGTATGCGGATGGCGACGGCGTTCAGCACGACGACCTCAAGGCTTTCGAGTACTTCTCGAAGCTTGCCGATCAGAACGCGGATGAAAGCCCCGATTCTCCGAACGCGCCGGTGATTTCCAGCGCTTTCGTCGCGCTGGGCACCTATTTCCTCGACGGCATCAAGGGCACCTACGTCGCCGCCAATCCGGCCCGCGCGGTGGAGATGTTCAATTACGCCGCTTCCTACTTCAGCGATTCCAATGCGCAGTACAACCTGGCGCGCCTGTATCTCGAGGGAACCGGGGTCGACAAGGATGTGCGGCTCGCGGCGCGCTGGCTCAACCTCGCGGCCGAGAAGGGTCATCATGCCTCCCAGGCGGTTCTCGGGCACCTTCTGATCACCGGGCAGGGCGTTCCGCGCCAGAGGGCCCGGGGCCTGATGTGGCTGACCCTTGCCCGCGAGTCGATCGATCCGACGAAGGACCAGTGGATCGTGAAGCTCTACGATGATGCGTTCGAGAACGCGGGCGACGGCGACCGGAAGCTCGCCCTGGCTCTCCTCGAGCAATACATGCAGTCACGGCACTAGGCGGGCGACAATCTAGTCTCCGCCTCCACCACCATCGCCACCCCCACCGTCTCCGCCTCCGGCATCATCGCAGCCGGACGCGTCAGAGCCTCCGCCCGCATCCCCGCTCTGTCCACGTTTCCCGCGCTTGCGGCCTTGGACGATCACGAATGCGAAGATGGCTGCGGCGATGATCCAATCGACGGGAACGTTCACCGAGCCCCCACGCCTAGTCGATATCCAGATCCACCATGACCGGCACATGGTCCGAAGGCTTGTCCCAGCCGCGAACCTCCTTGCGGATGGACGCCGCCTTCAGCTTATCCTGCGCCTGCGGCGACAGAAGAAGGTGGTCGATCCTGATCCCGTTGTTGCGCTGAAATGCGCCGGCCTGGTAGTCCCAGAAGGAATAGAGCCCGGGCTGATCGCTGCAGGCGCGTACGGCGTCCCCAAAACCGAGGTTCAGCAGTTCGCGGAACTTTGCCCGGCTGGTGGGCTGATAAAGCGCATCGTTGACCCAGGCGGCCGGATCCGCCGCGTCCTGGGGGTCCGGGATCACGTTGTAGTCGCCGCAAAGAACCAAAGGCTCTTCCAGGGTGAGAAGATGGCGGGCGTGGGTCTTCAACCGGTCCATCCAGGCGAGCTTGTAATCGAATTTGGGGGTCCCGATCGGATTGCCGTTCGGCAGGTAGATCGAGGCGATCCGCACCACTCCCGCGTCGGTCGAAACAATGCCTTCGAGGTAGCGTGCCTGTTCGTCCGCCTCGTCGCCGGGAAGACCGCGTCGCACATCCTCGAGGGGGCGCTTGGACAGGATCGCGACGCCGTTATAGGCCTTCTGCCCATGGGTCACGACGTTGTAGCCCAGCGCCTCCACCTCCGCGCGCGGGAAGGCTTCATCCACACATTTCAGTTCCTGGAGGCAAACCACGTCGGGCTCTGCACTTTTCACGAAGGTGGCGAGATGCTCCAATCGCTGCTTGATCGAATTGACGTTCCACGTGGCAATTCTCATCGTCTCTCGCTCACTTCTTTCTCCAGCTTCTGTTTCATCGGATGTTCGTCAAGGACTGGCAAGGCGAAACAGGAACTCATCAACACGGATACTGCGATGTCCGCCTCCTGGTTCTCGGCCGTCGACAACTATTGCGAACGCACCAGCGCCGCATTCTGGTCCGAGCCGCTGAACGCCATCACCAACGCGGCCTTCCTGGCGGCGGCCGCCTATGCGTTCGTTCAGTGGCGGCGAGGGGGCGGAAAGGATGCGCCGGCCCTTTGGCTCATTGCCGTTACGACGGTCGTCGGCATCGGAAGCTTTCTCTTCCATACCGTTGCGGAGCGCTGGGCCCTTCTGGCGGATGTCCTGCCGATCGCGGTCTTCATCTATAGCTATTTCCTCCTCGCCATGCGCCGGTATCTGGGGCTCGGCACCGTTCCGGCCATCGTCGTGACACTGGCGTTCGCTGCCTTCAACATGTCGTTCGAGCCTCTTTGGCGCAGCGTCGTCCCGCAAGTGACCCTCAACGGCTCTCTCGGCTACGTGCCGGCGGCGGCCGCGCTCCTGGTCGTCGGCGCCCTTTGCATGTCGAAGGGCGAAGTACGGGCGGGACGGGCGTTGCTTTGGGCGGCTCTGGTCTTCGCCGTCTCCCTCGTGTTCCGTTCCTTCGATCAGGCGATCTGTGCGACCTTGCCGATCGGGACACATTTTCTCTGGCACATCCTGAACGGGGTTGTGTTGGGAATCCTGACGCTCGCCGCCATCGCGCACCGGAACGGGATTGCCCGATGATCGAGGTCCATGGATACGCGATCGTATCGGATGACGACCGGATCGCCGACGCGCAGGGCAGAATGCCCGATGCCCTGCGCAGCGAGGCGGACTGGACGTATTTCCAGCAGGAGCTCGATCGATCCGCCGCGACGGTGCTCGGACGGCTCGGACACGAGGCTCATCCCAATCCCCGAAGCCGATTGCGCGTCGTGGTCTCATCATCGGTCCGCGATCTCGAAAGACGCCCCGACGGCTGGTGGTGGAATCCGGCCGGTGTCTCGTGGAGCGAGGCAGGCCGCACCGTCCTGCCGAGCGGCGGGCGGGTTGCCGTGCCCGGAGGACGCCGGGTCTTCGACCTGTTTCTCGGGATCGGCTACACGGCTTTCCACCTCACGAGGGCCGAAGGCGTCAGCGTCCCCGGCGGGACGGCTCTATTTTCCGCTTGCGATAACGGCGTGACGGCAGAGACCGTCCTGGCCGGAAACGGCTTACGTCCCGGCGGACGTCGGATTCTCGACCCTGTGGGTCCCGTCAGCCTGACCGTTTGGCAGCGCTGACCGAAACCTCGGCCCATCTCTGACGTTGACCCGAGGCAGAGCCCCGGGAGGAACCATGAGATACCTTGCTACGACAGCTGTTCTCGCCAGTCTTCTCCTGGCCGGAGCAGCCATTGCCCAAAGCGGAGGCGGTTCCGGCGGTGGATCGGGTGGCGGATCCGGCGGCGGCAGCAGCGGCGGGGCGAGCTCCGGTGCAAGTTCGGGCGGCGGGAGCTCGGGCGGTGGAACGGGCTCGTCCGGCGCTACCGGCTCAGGCGTTGGCACGGGCTCGCCCGGAGTGACGCCCGGAACGCCTTCTCCAGGCTCTTCGCCGAACGCCCAGACGGCACCTTTGCCGCCCCCGGGCAGTCAGGGGAGCAGTGGTACCGCCGCCGGCAACAATACCGGCGGGGTGGACTCCAGCGGTGCCGGGCCGACGACAACCGGATCGAGCGGCCCGGGCATCGGCGGTCCCAACACCCGTCGGCCGACCGATCCCGCAGCGATTGCGCCGACCGAGCGCGAAGAGCAGCTCAACCGCCGGGAGCAGGATATCAATCGGCGGGTGAAGCGCGGCATTTGTAACGGCTGCTGAGGCTTACGCGGCCCGTTCGAGCGACGGATAGTCGGTATAGCCTTCCGCTTGACCGCCATAGAACGTCGTCCGATCGGGCTCGTTGAGTGGAGCCTTGAGGCGGAACCGCTCCGCCAAGTCCGGATTGGCGATGTACAGCCGTCCAAAGGCCACGAGATCGGCACGTCCGCTCGCAACAGCCTCGGACGCCGTCGCGTGGTCGTATCCGTTGTTCGCAATGTAAGTGCCGCGGAAGGCCGCGCGCAGGCCGGCGTAGTCCACCGCAACCGCGTTCCGATCGCCGCCCGTGGCCCCTTCGATGACGTGAATATAGCCGATCCCCAAGGCGTCGAGCTTGCCCACCACATGGCTGAACAAGGCTTGTGGATCGGAATCCGCCGCGTCATTGACCGGGGCCGGAGACAGCCGGATGCCGACACGGTTGCGATCCCAGACCTTGAGAACGGCCTCCGTCGCTTCGAGGGTCAGACGCGCCCTGTTCTCGATGGAGCCGCCATAGGCGTCCGTGCGCTTGTTTGAGCCGTCCTTCATGAACTGGTCGAGCAGGTAGCCGTTGGCCGCATGAATTTCGACGCCGTCGAAGCCTGCTTCCTTGGCGTTGCGGGCGGCGGTTTCATAGTCGCCGAGAATGCGCGGGATTTCGGAAAGCTCCAGTGCTCGCGGTTCGGACACGTCGGCAAAGCCGTTCTGAAGAAAAGTCTTCGTGTTGGCGCGTATGGCCGAAGGGCCGACCGGGGCGCTGCCGCCGGGCTGGAGCGACACATGGGAAACCCGGCCCACATGCCAGAGCTGAATGAAGATCCGGCCTCCCGACTTGTGAACGGCATCGGTCACTTTTCTCCAGGCGGCGACCTGTTCTGGCGAATAGATACCCGGCGTGCTGAGATAGCCTTGGCCCTCGGGGGAGATCTGCGAACCTTCCGAGATCAGAAGGCCTGCGGTGGCCCGCTGTGCGTAATAGGTCGCCGCCAGCGCACCGGGCACATCGGCCTCGCCGGCACGATTGCGGGTCAGCGGCGCCATCACGAGGCGATTGGGCAACGTGAGGTCTCCGAGCCGAAACGGCTGGAGAAGAGGATCGGCGGATGTGCTCATTATTATCTCATATAGATTGTGGAATTCGGGAATACCCGAACCAAGATGAGATAATAAGAGGGCTGCCTCCTACAAGGTTCGCAAACATGCGCGGCGGAGAGGTCTCCGTCGCGCATGGTGCATGAAAAGCCGCGAAATCTTGCGTTGACTCTAGAATCCGCTCGCCTTGTTCAGTTGCTCCAGCGCCACCGCGTCGAGGCGGAGCCGGGTCGCGCCGAGGAGTTCGTTGAGTTGCTCGACCTTGGTGGCGCTCGCGATAGGAGCCGTGATGCTGGGCTGGGCCATCAGCCAGGCCAAGGCAACCTGCGCCGGACTCGCGTTGTGATGAAGCGCGACCTCATCGAGGGCGGATAGAATCCGCAGACCCCGGTCGTTCAGGTATTTCGCCATGTTCCCGCCGCGGACACTTTTCCCGAAATCCTTTTCCGAGCGGTACTTGCCGGTGAGAAAGCCGCTGGCGAGGCCGTAATAGGGAATGACCCCGACCTCGTTTTCGCGGCACAAAGGCCCGAGTTCGCGCTCGAACTCGGCACGGTCCGAGAGATTGTAGAGGGGCTGCAGGCTCTCATAGCGCGGAAGCCCCATCCGGGCGCTGATATCGAGCGCTTCCTTGAGACGGGCGGCCGTGAAATTCGACGCGCCGATCACGCGGACCTTGCCGCTGCTGATGAGATCCGCATAGGCGCTCAGCGTTTCCTCCTGAGGCGTCTCGGGATCGTCGCGGTGCGATTGGTACAGGTCGATGTAAGTCGTCTGAAGTCGTTTGAGGGATTCCTCGACAGCAGCCGTGATACGGGCTTTCGACAGCCCCTTCTTCGTCGGCCCCATCTCCGAGCCGACCTTGGTGGCGATCACGACCCGGTCACGGTTTCCGCGCGCCTTCATCCACCGGCCGATAATGGCTTCCGATTCTCCGCCTTCATGGCCCGGAACCCAGCGCGAATACACGTCGGCGGTGTCGATGAAGTTGAAGCCCGCCTCCACCAGGGCATCGAGAATGCGAAACGAGATTTGCTCGTCGGCGGTCCATCCGAAGACGTTTCCTCCGAGACAAAACGGCGGCACCATGAGGTTCGATCGGCCCAAACGACGCTTATCCATTGCGCTCTCCTGTTCGGAGCCGAGATGTGTCATGACGCAGCGTAACTCAAGAGGCGGCTTGCGATCTTCAGATCGAAACCACGTGATTATCCCACACCCACCGCCCGAGCTCCGTTCCACCGAGCGATTTCAGCTGATCTTGCGCAACGGGCGCGAGGCTGACCCCGGAATTGCCCGATGTCGCCAGGAATACGCCGTCCATCGGCGCGGCAACGACACCGCACACGTCGGACATGCGGCGACGGCCGAGGAAGCGGCCCGTGTCCAGATTCCAGAATGCAATGGTGTTCCCGACGGGGCTTGTCGCTGCCGCGAACGTCCCCGAAGCGTCGAGCGCCACCGATCCCACGTAATTCCTCATGGCATCGAGGGCGTCGTCCGGCATTTCGAGGAAACGGCTCTTGCCGTCCGGCATGAGGGTTCCGACGAGAGCCGGCATTTCCGTGTCGTCGCCCGTGAACTGGCAGCCGAACAGGGTCTCTCCGCGAGGCGATACGGCAAGATGGCGGATGCTCAACCCCTTCAGATCAGGTCCGAGATCGACTTTCAGGAGAACGCTTTCGCTGGAAGGATCCACAATGGCGAGACTGGGCTCCATCTGGTCCTTGTTCAGGATTTCGCGCCCGGTTTGCGGGTTCGTCCTGATCCCGCCATTGGCCACCACGATGTGACGGTTGCCCGGCAGGTAGGCGAGATCATGCGGACCGACGCCGAAGCTCGGCATCTCGCCGACGCGCCGGTACCCGTTTCGGGCATCGTAAATGCCGAGCACACCGTCTCCGGCGGCAACATGATTCTCGGTCGCGTAAAGGAGCGCGCCATCCGCGGAGAAGACGCCATGGCCATAAAAGTGTCTCCCCTCCGGGGAGGTCACGACCTGGCGCACCTCGCCGGACATCCGGTCGACGATCGCCGCCCAGTTTCCCGGTCGCCGGGCGAACACGACGAGATCGGACGAGGCAGGCCTTAGGGCGATGTCGTGCCCACGGTCGGGCAGGCGCGTGTTGAACAGCATCTCGCCGTCGAGGGAGAACACGGCGACGGATGCAGCGTTTTCGCCCGCGAAGCAGGCAGACACGAAAAGCGGCCGTTCACCGGCAGCGTAGGCCCGTCGGGGGTAGAAGGAGCCCGCGACGGCTGCGCCGAGCGCGCCCAGAAACGAGCGTCGATCAATCACCGTCACGACTGTTGAACCCCAAGGAAATGCCCAAAGCCGCAGGAACGGCGGCCTGTGCGGTCTCGCGCAGGGAATGCACGGCATCGCGCAGCAGGACGAGATTGCGTCGCTCCTTCGGATCCGCGGTGGCCTTCCCGATATCGGCGGGCGCGCCTTCCGTCATGCCGCGCGCGGTGCGAAGAGCGAAACCAAGGGAACTTCCCTCATCGGACGCAGGATCGACCAGGATCTGTCCCAGCGCCTGCGCCGCTTCGAGGTTGATGGCAATGGCCCGCATGGACCGACCGCTGCGCCATCCCTCCGCCAGGGTCGGCCGCACGTTCTCGGTGCCGTCTCCCATCACGGCGCCGAGCTTCTGATCGTCGACGATATCGAAAAGACCCAGATAATCCGTGGCAAGGCGTGTCGCCGCCTCCTCGATCTTCGCATCGTCTCCTGTCTCGAGGGAGGTGAGAACACCGTCCGGCCGGGTCCATTCATCGAGAACCTGGGCGCTGGTTCGAGCGAGGTTGCTCGCAATGGCAACCGCGACATTGCAGCGGCGTGTCGCTTCCGCGGATCCACTGGTGAAGGCACCCGCAGCATCCGGATCGTAGAGAAGACGCTCAAGAGCGGAGAACCCTTGCACGGCGGCACTCGTCTGCGCGAAGCGCTCCGGCGTCAGATCGTCGGTTCCTTTGCGCGCCAACAGGTTCGTCAAGCCTCTGCCGATCGCGTTCTTGCGCTCGGGCCAGTGAGCCATTCGCTCGAAGCGGAAATCCGTGCCGACCGGTCCGTAGAGCACGAACTCGATTCCGGACCAGGCATCCGCCGCGGTGTGGTAGCTGCTTTTCAGACCCGCGAGCCCATCCGCCTTGGGAGCTGCGCAGAAAGCCGACCACGCGTCCTGTTCGGCCTTGGTGGCCTGGGCGAGGGTTTCATAGCGGGGAATGACGAAGTCCTTGACCGCCCGGAGGATCGTCTCCCGTCGACCGGGATTCTCCTGCGCGACGGCCGGAACCGAGAAGGCGAAGCAGAAGAGGGCGAGCAGCTTTGTGCGCATGACGCGTCTCACAAGGATGACAGGAAGGCGATAAGGCGGCGCTTCTCCGCCTCCGGTAGAGCTCGGAAACGTGTCCTGGAAAAGGCGGCTTCGCCACCGTGAAGACCGACGGCTTCTTCGATTGTCCGGGCGCGTCCGTCATGCATCAGGCCTGCGGCGTTCGCAAGCGTCCGCGAAAGGCCCCACAGGGGAGCGGTTCTCCACTCCGTCGCGGCGACGCCGGGTTCCGTCGCGCCGCCGTCGAGGTCCGGACCGAGATCGTGAAGGAGGAGATCCGTGAAGGCGCCGACGGAGCCGCTCGGCGTTGGAAGGGACGGGCGATGACACGCAGCGCAGCCGGTCGCCGTGAAGGACGAGAGGCCGGAAGCTCCTGCCGCCGTCGGTTCAGGAGGCTGGATCGACGACAGATAGGACGTGATCCGCGAGACGATTTCCGCCGAGATTTCCGCTTCTCCGCCTTCGCTGCCCATCGGCGCGGCAAGGCAGGCGGTCTGTGCAGCGGTGCAATCGCCCTGGGGCCCGGCGTGCTCGGGAGTGGAAAGGCCGAGATCGAGGGCAAACGCCGTCTGGACCTGGACCGCGAGCGTCGGCTGCGAGGCCTTCCATCCGAACCGCCCGGCACGGCGCAGACCCCGCGCGTCCGTCACCCAGTTCACCCGTCCTCGCACGCCGTCGTCACGCCGAGCGTTCTCGGAGGCGAACCTTGCAAGCATTTCGTCCGAAACGCCGTCCAATCCGCCGAGGCCGCGCAGGGAGGGGGCCAGGAGAACGCCAAAGCGCATACCCGGCGCGAGGGGGCCATAGGCGAGATCACCGGGAGCGTAGCCGTTCTTCGTTCGCGTCACTCGCCCTTCGGGGGCGACACCCGTCACGGAGGCGCTTTGCAACTGCCGTCCATAGACCGGGTCAGGGCTTCCCTGAGGATCGCTGATGCGGAGAACCATGTGATCGCTCGCCACGATCCCGTCGGCTCCGGTTTCCACGGGCAAGCGGTCGAGAGTCCGATGGCAGGCGGCACAGGAGCGCGCATTGAAGAGGGGGCCGAGACCGTCATTGGCCTTTGTCGAGGAGGGGGCCGGAACCCAGGCCCGCCGGAACAGCGCACGCCCGATCATCTCGTCCAGAGCGAGGGCGCTGACCGGCATGAGGAACAGGACCGCCAGGAATAGGCCGAGCCGTCGGGGGCGAAGCTTCATCAGGCGACCCGCAGATAGCCCATCATGCCGTACTCGAGATGCTCCAGGACGTGGCAGTGAAACATCCAGTTGCCGGGCGCGGCCACGAAGGCGATCTCGATCCGCTCCTTCGGCTGGAGGAGCACCGTGTCTGCGAAATGGCGCGGGCGGTTCAAGCGCGACGCGCTGAGCACTTCAAACGTATGCCCGTGCAGGTGGATCGGATGATGATGCGGTGTCGCGTTCATCAGTTCGAACACGTAGGACTGGCCCGCCTTCAGAAGCCCTAGAGGCGGCGGCAGCTGGCGTTGCTGACCGGAAGCCCAGGATGCTTTGTTGATGGCCCAGAACGAGGTGTCGCGCACGCACAATCCATCGAGCAGGATCTTGGCCAGCGGATCGTCCGGGGCCCACTGGGCGGCGGCTTCCGCGACCGATCCCGATGCGGCGCTGAAGCTGAAACTCATGCGCTCCGCATTGCGCAGGTCCGCCCGTGGGAGCCCCGCATCGTAGAGGATTGCGGGTTCGAAGGGCCGTTTGGAACGGGCCGGGCCCTTGGCCTCGTAGGTGCCGAGGGTCCAGGGTTCGGCCGAAAAATAGTCGATGACCTTGAAGTTCTTGCCCGGTGCCGGCGCCCGGACCAGCACGTCGATCCGCATGGCGGGAGCCATGCGCCATGTCTCGAGCGGGAAGGGGGAGGTGGCGTTGCCGTCGATGGCGATCACCGCCGCCTCCGCTCCCTCGATTCCAACCTCGATGACGCGGGTGCTGTCGACGTTGAGGATACGCAGGCGAATATCGCCTCCTGCCGGGACGGCGTGCGTGGCCGGCGCAACACCGTTGACGGCGCGAACAGTGCCATAGGTGCCGGCGCGGCTCGCCCCTTCCGGGGTTTCGAACGGAAGCCAGGATCCGTCCTCGGCCAGTCGCCAGTCCTTGTAGGCGACCAGCAGATCGGCATCGACCGGACGGCGCTGATCGCCCTCGACGATCAGGACGCCGCTCATGCCGCGACCGGCCTGACCGGACTCGTTGCAATGAGGATGGAAGAAGAAAGTGCCGGGATCGGGCGGGGTGAGCTCGTAGAGGAAGCTTTCGCCCTTCATGACCGGGGGCTGCGTCAGAAACGGCACCCCATCCATGGCGTTCGGCACCCGCACCCCATGCCAATGAACCGCCGTATGCTCGCCAAGGCTGTTTTCGAGCCGGGCCCGGATCGTATCGCCGAGGCGGATGCGCTTTACCGGGAAGAGCGTGTCCGAGTATGTCCAGACCGTGCTCTCGGGACCGTGCGGGCCCAGAAGCCGCATGGGTCGCTCGGCGGCGGCAAAATGCCAGTCGTGAATCTGCCCTCCTGACACCGGAGGGCGCGGCTGCAGCGCGGGGGCCGCCGTGGCACGCGTGCGCAGGCTCGATCCGCCGGCAACGGTGGCCAGAGCCACCGCGCCGAAGCCTTTCAAAATCTGCCTGCGATCACACGGCATCGGTTACTTCGACACTGCCGACGGATCGTCGAGGCTTTTCGAGCCTTCCACCGAGATCGTGAGGCCAAGTTTTTTCACCAGTCCCTCGATAGCCCGTGCCTGTGCCACCAACGCGTCGACGCCGTCCTGGACCACCTTGTTGCCCTCGGTGTTCCCTTCGGCAATCATCTGGTCATAAGCCTCTTTGCCGGAATCCGCACGGTCCTTGATGACGCGGAGCTTCTCCGTGGCGTTCTTCATGGCGGCTTCCAGTTTGGCCGCTTCTTCGGGAGCCTTGGCACGGGCATATTCGGCCATGCTCGGCCCTTGAACCGCCTTGCCGTCCGTCCGGGTATAGCGGCCCTCGTAGATGGCCACCATACCGATCTGATCGCCGTAATGGGAGTTGTGCGTGTTGTCCGAGAAGCAGTCGTGCTCCTCCTCGGGATCGTGGAGGATGAGGCCAAGCTTCATGCGCTCGCCGGCAAGCTCGCCATAAGACAGGCTGCCGAGGCCGGTGAGAATGGTCGCGAGGCCTTCGTTCGGGCCTTTCTTGACGATGTCCTGCCGGGCCTTGCCCTTGGCATCCCAGGCCTTGGCCATCTCGGCGAGATCGTCCACGAGGAGATCCGTCGCGGCCTTGAGGTAGTCCCGCCGACGGTCGCAATTGCCGTGCGTGCAGTTCTGGAGCGAGAAATCCGTTGCCGGACGGACTCCGGCCCCTGGCTCCGTGCCGTTCAGATCCTGACCCCAGAGAAGAAACTCGATGGCGTGGTAGCCTGTCGCCACATTGGCCTCGACGCCCCCGGCCTCCTGCAGGGTATCGGCGAGGAGCTTCTTGGTGATCTTCGAAGCATCCACCTGCTTCTTGCCGATCCGGATCGTCTTGTTGGCAATGACATTGGCTCTATAGAGCGGATTTTCGTCCGAGGTTTCGCCGTAGCTCTTCGGGTCGACGTAGTCGATCAGGCCTTCGTCGAGCGGCCAGGCGTTCACTTTGCCCTCCATCTCGTCCATCGCCTTGTTGCCGAACCGAAAACCCTCGGTTTGTTGATACGGAACGCGGGCCTTTCGCCACGCCGCGCGCGCCGCGCCCAGGCTTTCCTCGGTGGGGTTGGCCAGGAAGCCGTCGACAGCCTTCGCGAGATCCCGGGCGGCGTTGGCGGCATCGCCGTACATGGCCTGTGCCAGCGACACATAGGTCTCAATCACGACCTTCGGCTGCGGAGGCTCCGCATGTGCCATGTTGCTGAAGGCCGCCCCGGCCAGAAGGGCCGCCAGCGCGACTGCGCGCAATCTCATGTCCATCTCCGCATCCGGATGCTGATGACGGGATGGCTAGTCCGAAACCGATGCGTCTGGCAACAGTAAAATACTAAAATGGAAACATTCTAAACTAAGTATTGTTCAGTGTTTATAGTATAAATGCAAGTAATACTGCGCTGTGAGGGATAACATCGTGTTTATCATCTGCGTCCGGGAAATCACGTTTTCTGGGATCGCATTGCCCCGGCAACGTGCACCGGCAGGTTCTTTTTGAAATAGTATCCTATATGTCTTAGCTTATTCGGAGATGGAAAGCGCGAAACACTCCGGAGGGGTCGAACCGGTGGCGAAGATCCCGCGTTAGCTTATCCAGAGGAGGTGACGATGCCCGAACTTGTTCGCGAATGGCCGCATCTCTTGAAGAGGGTGCTAGAGCAGATCCGTCCGGTTGCCGGTCGAGCCGATTATTATGTCGCCGAGGTCGATTTGAGCGAGGATGAGCTGCGCGCGCTCAACCTGTTCGAGGCGAGCGCGAGGCATGAGCATGTCGCCTTTACCGATCCTGTCACCGCCGAGGGGCGCTTGGCTTATCTCAACACACCGGTCGGACTTGGAAAGCCCCAGGACCTGAACCGCATCGCAAGGGTGAGGATCACCCTCACGGCCGTTCAGCAGATGAGGCCCTTGGAGACGCGTCCGGACCTCCATGGTTCAGCATGACGGACGACCTCAAGGGCTGAGCGACGTTAGGGAATAATCTCGACCACTTCCCGCGTCTGCGGATCGACGAGCACCCGCTGATCGTTCACGATCGTGTAGCTGTAACGGGACTGAAGACCGACGCTGTTCGGAATGGGAAAGAGCCTCACACGCGCTGGGAGCGGCTGACCCACAACAACCTCCTCCGTCATGCGGATGGAAGGACGGCGCTGAGCCACGATGAAGGTCTGGACGCGCGTCGATTCATCCGGGCTGAGAACACCGCCCACGGCGGCGCCCGCCACACCGCCTACGGCTGCGCCCACGGGTCCCCCAACCACGGCACCCGCCACGGCGCCACCGGCAGCCCCCGTCATAGGTCCGGCGGCCTGATCGGTTTGGCAGGCTGCGAGAGGAAGGGCGAGAAGAGCGAGCGAAGCAATGAGATGATAACGCATGGCGATTCCTTTCAGAGGATCACCTCTCGAACGTCCCGTAGCTTGGCCGGTTCCTTTGCAATATCGCAAAGCTTGGCCGAAAATGCAGGTCCGGGAAAATGCAGGTCCGGGATGTGTTGCTGGCGCATCTGGAGTAGAATGAGGCCGGTGCCGTTTTTCCGAAAGCGGTCGCCTCGTCATCCGCGCATGCGTCTGAGCCGAGGGAGGCAGGACATGGGACGGAAATTCATCGATTGCCGGGAGATTCCGAGCGACATGAATTGCAGCCTTGCACTGGTCGCCGACACGGAAAACGAACTGGTCGAGGCCGCAGTGATGCATGCGGTCAGCGTGCATCGTCATCAGGATACGCCCGAATTGCGGAGCCAGATCAGAAGCGCCATCCGTGAAGGATCGCCGCCTGTCGCGGCACCAAGACAGATGGCCTGACAGCCATCCGCCTGATGCCGCCAAGCTCGGCGGCCTGATCACTCAGGTTATGACGTCCGGAGCCGAACGGCCCGTGCGGTCGCGGATGCCCGCGATCGCATCGGCAGCGGCGATGACGTCCGCCAGCACGTCCTGCGGGTCGCGGTCGTGGCGGGATGAATCGGGCTCGAATTTTTCAAGATAAACGCGCAGGGTTGCACCTTCCGTACCCGTACCTGACAGGCGGAACACCGCACGGGCCCCTTTGTCGAACATGATGCGCACGCCCTGGCGGCTGGTCACCGAGCCGTCGGTCGGGTCCTGATAGGCAAAGTCGTCGGCCTCGGCGACTGTCAGGTCCTTGAACGTCTTTCCAGGCAGACTTGCAAGGCTGCCGCGAAGATCCGCCATGAGCTGATCGCCGCTTGCGGTGCTGATCCCCTCATAATCGTGCCGTGTATAGAAGTCGCGCCCATAGGTGCGCCAATGTTCCGTCACGATCTCGGCGATGGACTGTCCCCGCGCGGCGACGATGTCGAGCCAGAGAAGGATTGCCCAGAGGCCATCCTTTTCACGGACATGGGGAGAGCCCGTTCCGGCGCTTTCTTCACCGCAGATGGTGACGCGGCCGGCATCGAGCAGATTGCCGAAGAACTTCCAGCCTGTCGGCGTCTCGAACAGGTCCACCTTGAGCTTCTCGGCAACCCGGTCGGCGGCGCGGCTGGTGGGCATGGATCGGGCAATGCCCTTCAGGCCGCCGCGATAGCCTTTTGCGTGATGAATGTTCGCCGCAAGCACCGCGAGGCTGTCGGATGGGGAGACGGAAATGCCACGCCCCAGCACGATATTACGATCACCGTCTCCATCGGAGGCCGCGCCCATGTCGGGAGCGTCCGACGAGAACATGAGCCGGAAAAGCTCCGCGGCATGGACCGGGTTCGGGTCGGGGTGATGACCGCCGAAATCCGGAAGAGGCGTGGCGTTGATCACCGTGCCGGCCGGAGCGCCCAAAACTTCTTCGATGATGGCCTTGGCATAGGGGCCGGTCACCGCATGCATCGCGTCGAAACGGAGCGTGAAGCCGGAAGCGAACAGCTTTCGGATCCGGTCGAAATCGACCAGGGTCTCCATCAGGGAAACATAGTCGGCGACCGGATCGATAATTTCGACCTTCATGTTGCCGAGCCTGGTTTCGCCGAGCGTCGAAAGGGAAGGCGCCTGGTCTTTGAGAATACGGTATTCGGTCAGCGCCTTCGTTCGGGCGAAGATCGCATCGGTGATGGACTCGGGAGCAGGGCCGCCGTTCGCGATGTTGAACTTGAGGCCGAAATCGCCGTCTTCACCACCTGGATTGTGGCTTGCGGAAAGAACGATGCCGCCGAAGGCCTTCCGCTTGCGGATGACATTGGAAGCAGCGGGGGTCGACAGCATGCCGTCCTGGCCCACGATGGCCCGTTCGGCGCCGTTTGCCGCGAGCATGCGCAGGATGATTCCAATGGCCTTGTCGTTAAAGAAGCGCCCATCGCCGCCGACGACGACCGTGCGACCATCGACCCCGCCGACGCCTTCGATCACCGCCTGGACGTAATTTTCGAGATAGCCGGGCTGCATGAACACGGCTGTCTTCTTCCTCAGCCCGGACGTGCCGGGCTTCTGGCCTTCGATCGGTGCCGTGGCAACAGTCTCGACGTTCATTCCTTGTATCCTCTCATGGACCCGTAGGGCCGTTTGACATTGGCCGAAGGCTTTCTGGCCGACGGCAAAGCGCGAGTGGGAGATAGGGGGCAGGCAGCGGCTGACCACCCGACAGAAATTCAAAAGACATTTCGTGTCCGATGGTCACCGTCAGGAGGCCCGTTCGTTCAGGAAGGCTTCGACGGCGGCTCGGGCAGGGAGCGACGGGATCGCCCCGCGCCCGGTCGCCGTCAGAGCCCCGACCGCATTGGCGAAGCGGCAGATGGTATCGAGTTGCGCCGGATCTTCCGGGATACTCGGCTGCTTCAGGAGACCGGCGATGATGCCCGCCATGAAGGCATCTCCCGCACCCGTCGCGTCAACGGCGTCCACGGCAAAGCCTGCGACCTTTCCTTGAGCCGCTGGCGTCAGCCAGTAGCAACCGGCGCTGCCGCAAGTGACCGCCATGAAGGTCAATTCGTCTGTCCACAAGGCTCTGGCACCCGCGATCGGATCGTCCCTGCCGGTCAGAAAGGCGACTTCTTCCTCGGAGATCTTCACGATCTGCGCGTGCTTCAGCCCGAGAAGCATGCCGGAGCGTGCCGCGTCGGCATCGGGCCAGATATGAAGGCGGAGATTCGGGTCGTAGGTGATGATCTTGCCGGAGCGGCGCGCCAAATTGACTGCGTGGAGCGTGGCCGAACGGGACGGCTCGGAGATGAGGCTCAAGGATCCGAAATGGAGCGCCCGGGCCTTCTCGATTGCCGCCGCATCCACGTCCTCGGATGCCATCAGCATGTCGGCGCTGGGGCTGCGATAGAACAGGAATTCTCGTTCCCCGTTGGCCTGAAGCGACACGAATGCCAGGCCCGTGGCGGCACGCTTGGTAAAGAGAAGAGGGGACACGTCCACCCCGGCGTCTTTTAAGGTATCCGCCAGGAAGTGGCCAAAACCGTCCTCGCCGACCATTCCCATGAACGCACTGGTGATGCCAAGGCGGGTCAGGGCGACTGCGACATTGGCGGGTGCTCCCCCGGCCGCCTTCTTGAAGGCTTCCGTTCCAGCAAGGCCGAGGCCGTTGACGGTCGGCACGAAGTCGACCAGCAATTCGCCGAAACTGACGACGTCGGCCATGCCTCTGTTCCTCGAAGATGTCGAGCTCATCGCGGAGAGCCATGAGCAGGGTTGCCTCCTACCGAGGCGGGTTCGTGGTGTTTATAGGTGCTCGCCGCGCGTCTGTTAAGTTCGTCTCCTCCGAGCGTTCGATATATCGTGAATCCGGCAGGTTCCGTTACCGGCGCTCGAGAAGTCGTGTGACCTCGGCATCCGAAAGCTGGTGGAACTCCCGATAGAACGGGCTGATGGCATAGAATTCGTCGGACACGACAGGGCATACAATGTCGTCGACCAATGGCCGAAGAACCTCGATCGTTTCCGTGGGAGCGACCGGAACGGCGAGGATAAGGCGGGCAGGATGGCGTCGGCGCAAAGCGGTGAGCGCGGCTCTCACGGTTGTTCCGGTGGCGATTCCATCGTCGACCACGACCGCCGACTTTCCTTCGACGGAAACCGGCTTCCGCTCCTTCATGTAGACCTGTCGCCGCCGCTCCAGCTCCCTCAGCTCCGGCTCCGCCAGCCGCTCGATATCCCGTTCGGTCAGGCCGGTAAGCGACATCACCGCCTCGTTCTGGACGATCTGAGGGGCCTCGCCATCGACGATAGCGGCCGCCGCGAGCTCAGGCTGCGAAGGGACTCCGATCTTGCGGACCAGAAGCAGGTCCAAGGGCGCCTGGAGAATCTCCGCGATAGGCTGTGCGACCGGAACCCCGCCGCGCGGCAGCGCGAGCACAACCGGATCCGTGAGACCCATGCCGGCGAGACGGCTCGCCAATTGTCGTCCCGCCTGATCTCGATCTGAAAACCGGTATGCTTCCATCGAGCGGTCCGCTCACGAAAGGTCCACCGTCCATGCCCAGCGTCGTTCCATGGCCGGGGAGGGCCCGAAACGCCATTTTATCACCGACTGCCCGGAACGCCATGCAAGGCTCAGGAAAGCCAGCTCGATAATCATCCCGCTTGTGCCTCGACAAACCCGAACATTCTTCTGTTGGGGGCTTCAGGAGGATAGCGTCGGGAGCGAGGCACAACAGGGATGGCGGCGCCCGTTAACGCTTCATTGACCTTACGGGCGCACGCTTCCTCCCTCATTGGAGGTTTCCATGATTGCGTTGCTCGTCGGTATGGTCGTCTGCTCCTTCACCTGTCTTGTCGCTCCGCCAACTGTCCGGATGGTGTGGAAGCGACGTGAAATCAGGGCCGTGACCCAAGGTCGGCCGATTGCGTTCGGATAGGCATTTTGTCGCCATGCGCGAATCGCATGCCAGCGTTTCGAACTGAGACCTGCCTTCAGGCCGGTTTGACCACCACATTAGGATCATGACGCCGCGACGATGGCGACGTTGTTCCCTCTGAAGTTTCTTCCCTTACTTGGGCCGCTGTTACAGCGGCCCTTTTTCTTTTGGCCGCGCTCCGGCCTCAACGCCAAAGACCATATTTCTCCCACTGATCTTCGGGAACGATATCCCCGATTTGGTAGGTGAAGGAGGTTGCGGACAGGCGATCATCCGCAAGAATGCACTGAAATTGAAACTGGTGCCATTGACCCTTGAGCCGAAAGGCCCCGCCGGTTCCTGAAATCACGTTCTCATTGAAGGTCGGGCTCGAAAGTGCGTCGACCACAACTCGATCGAGCCGTGCGTAGTCCTTCTCCCGCGAGATCTGCTTCGACCCTTTATTGTTGCAGACCTGCAGGCTGCGGGTCTTCGGCTCGATCTTCATGAAGCTTGGCGACAAGCGCGCATTCGCGGCGTGCGCGATACTGCCGGATAAAGTGAAGGCAACTGCGGCAAACAGAACTCGCGTCGAAACTCTCGTCATCGTCGAGGAAAACTCCAATCGGGGAGGTGTCAGAATGAGAATGACCGTTTGAAACGGCTCGCCCGGCAAAAGGCGGGAATGACCGTGACGGTTTATTCCGCTCAACTCGCGGATCAAGAGCGCTTCATGCAGAGCCGACCGCTGATCCATGCGCAGGCTCCATGGGTTTGCGGATATTCGTCGTGACCGGAACATTCGCTCTTATTTTCGCCTTAATCGATGCCGCCAAAGCGGGGCCGTCCGGTCAAAGCCACCTGATTCCAGGGCGACTTTTCAAAACGGCTTTCCAAGACCGATCGTGCGGACATTCGAGTCATCTGCGAGCTGCGCTCCGACGAGGTCCGTCCGTTCTTGCGCTCCAGTTGGTTTGCATCCGGACGCAAGTTGTCGGAGCATTCGTGCAACGGACGGACAATTCACCCGTTGGAAGCGCAGCGTCGAGGATGGTTTCCAGAAGCGCGACACGCTATGGAGAATCCGTCCCTCACCGCGATCATGAGTCGGTTCCCAGCCGGCACAGCCTTGGTCACCGCGTCTCTTGTCGGATCGCTTCATGAAAAGAATCCTCAAAAGCTTATCCGGTGCTGTTGTCGTGGCGCTCATGGCGCCATCCCCGGCGCTTGCCGACGGTGTGACCCTCGCAGCAACCTTGTGGGATTGCGTGCGTGCGCGAGACAACTCTCGCTTTCTCATCATGTTCTATCCTGACGGCGGGGTTGGTGGCGGCGAGGTCGACAAGGGCGTGGTGACGCCCTACGCATTCGACGCGTCGAAGACATCGCAGAACCAATGGCCGGGGCGATGGAGCCAGTCCGGCGAAACATTCCAGTGGGACTTCCCGGACCAGCACATGCGGATCGAGGGCCGCATCGCGACGCTTCCGAACGGGAAGGCCCGGTTAACTGGAACGGAGACATCCTTGGACCTGACATCGTCCGTGGTGTGCGGCCCGCAGCAGAAGGCGCCGAAACTGGGCGCCGGGCTCGTCGTCCCCAAGGACGGACACTTTCTTGACCCGGATGACTCGGAAGGCGAGCTGAAGGTGCCGACGGCGGCCTCCCTGCAGCGGCCGGGCAGATCACGCTAAGTCAAAACCAAATCTCAACCGATCATGTGTTTTATCGCCCGTTCGGCTTGAGACGCCTTTCTGAACGGACCGAAAAGAGCGGTCGCAAAGGAGCCTGCTGTGGTGAAGCGCATTGGTTCGATGGCGTGGCGAGTGGAGGTCGGCGCCGATGGGCAGCTGTTCTCGCTCGGCGTGCGCGCGGATACGGGACGGGAATACGAGGTTCTTCTCGGAACGGTCGATTCCACGCCGATCGTCTCCGACCTGCTGGGCGAAATGGCACGCGTTCATCGCGCGTTGCCGCCGCGGGTCTTCGCGGAAGGGGCGGGCCCGCATCATCCCCGCAGCGTTCCGCTCCAGCCTCTTGCGACCCGGATCGAGGATCATCGCGGCCAACCGGTCCTCACGCTCGATTTCGGCGGAACGGTCCTCAAGATTCAGATCGATCCCGCCAGTCTCCAGAAGGATCTGGCGAAGTATCAGGGGTCGTAGGCCTGTCCGCTACGAGCCTGTGTTGAGAGCAGCGCTGGCCTGTCGCACGGGAGCGGGAGATTTTACCGGCAGGGGTTTGACCGCAGGCCCGGTGAAGCTCGTCGTTGTCAGCTCGCTTTTCAGCTCGGGCGAGAAGCCCAGATCCAGGAATGCCGTCCGGGGATCGAACAGCGCCTTGACCGCCGCCGTCCGATTGACCCCGAGGATCGGCTCGATGGATCGCGAAGGTGTCGTAAGGGCCGCCGTTACGATGGGCCGTTCCGGGCGGGGAGGCATGGGCGGCTCGACGGAGGCGACGGCGATCAGATCCTTCGGGCGCTGAGGCGGAACCGGCACCAGGGCCAGCGCCGTCGCAGGCACGCCGGGCGGACTTGCGGAAATCGCCGGGTCGCTGGTCTGCGTCTCCACGGGCGCGGGTGGCGGCTCCTTGCGCTTGAACAGGGCGGTCATGATGCTGCCCAGCGAACCGCCGGAGGTTGCCTGCGCGGCGAGCGCGGCATTGCGCGGCAGGATTTCCGCCTTGGCCTCCTCGTAGCCGGGCAGCGGCCGCCCGTTGGTCGGAAGGTGCAGGGTCTTGCCGTTGGGGAAGAGGCGGGCCAGCTGATCCTGTGTCATCCGCGGCCAGGCGCGAACATTGCCCGTATCCACGTGAACGAACTCGGAGGACGCGTAGTAGCCGACGCCGCCATATTGCAGCTTCATCGCAATGGCGCGCAGGCGGCCGGTCTCCACGTCCGGGAGCCGAATGTCCATCGCCTTTCCGAGCATGTGTTGGCTATGTTCGGAGACGCCGCTTGAACGGTTGCGGAGCATGGCGTTGGTTTGAGGCGAGCGGTAGGCCGAGATGATGTTGATCGGCTCCCGCGATCCGCTTTCCTGATAGACTTCCCACAGCACATCGAAAAGCCGCGGGTCCATCTTGGCCGGCTCGTCCGTGCGCCAATCGCGCAGGTACCAGTTGAGCTGCGCCAGGGCCTGCTCGTCATAGCGCCCGTTGCGCCGGAAGGTGATGGTGGCGCTATCGCGCCGATGGGTGTGGAAGAAACTCAAGGAGCGCGTGTCGCCGTCGGCGGCCGCGTCCTGCGTGGCGACGACAGCGGCCAGGAATAATGTTGCAGACGCGGCTGAGCAAAGACCAATCTGGAGGAGCCGTTGCATCGGGATGCGACGGCCGAAGAGCGGCGCGGGTACCATGAGTAACCCTCCCGAACGTCGGCCGTAACGAGAAATCCCCTTGAAGTTCTTTTGTTCGCCCGGCGTCCCAAGCCATTTCGTGGCGGTAAACCATGGCAAAATTGGAGCAAGCCGCCAAAGAACAGGCGGGCGGATCTTCCGGGCAAAGGCAGACGCAAACTGGAACATGGGTCCAGTTTCGCGGTGAGCGTTTAACCGAGCGTTAGCGACGACGGGAAATTTCGTCCCGTCGACGTCCTGCGAGCCTTGACTTTCGACTCCCGCCTTGCGGACTAAGGTCCTATCCCGAACGCTGGGCCGACCGTTTCGCGCCCGGACCGCCGCCCGCCAGGACGATCACTCTCGTGCCCACGGAGGTGCGCCCGTAAAGATCCATCACGTCCTGGTTGATCATTCTGATGCAGCCGGATGAAACATTCGTCCCGATGGTCCAGGGTTCGAAGGTTCCATGGATGCGGTAGAGCGTATCCTTGTTCCCCTGCCAAAGGTAAAGGGCACGGGCCCCGAGGGGATTGCCGGGGCCCCCGGGCATGCCGGGCCCTCCCGGAAGTTCTCCCATTTGATCCATCAGCTCGGGCTGACGCTGGAACATTTCCTTGGGCGGATACCAGTCGGGCCATTCCTGCTTGTCGTGGACCGTTGCTTCCCCCGACCAGGAAAAGCCCGCCCGTCCGACGCCGACGCCATAGCGCATCGCCGTCCCACCGTCCTGAACGAGGTAGAGATAGCGGGCCCGTGGATCGATCACGATCGTGCCGGCAGGCTCCGGCCGGTCGTAGGGCACTTCCCGGCGTAGAAAAGCCTGGTTGATCCGTGAGAGCGGGACGCCCGGAACGGGGTACAGATCATGATCGACCGGTGCATACATGGCCGCGTAGGGGTTCCGATCCGAAAGGGGCTGCGCGAAACTCTTCTCCGAATGAAAACCGAGACTTGCCACGGAGGGCAGACCGACCAAGAAGGCGCGGCGGTTGAGATCCATGTTTCACCTCCTCAAGAGAGCTTGCCTGCACAGACATCTAGGCCGGGATCCGAGGGTGAAAAGACGAGATGTGCTTAAAGTCTTAGCAATTCTTGAGGGAACTCTAATGGTTACGCTTCGTTAACTATAGTTGTTCGAACAAGGCAGGTCGTCATGACTGTGATAGGCGATAACTCCCGAAAGGCACGGAGCAATCAGCCGCCTCTTCCGCGGCAGGTTCAGGAGCATCTGGGCCAGAAGCTACGTGCACAGCTTTATGAGACGACTGCCAAGCCCCGGTATCTCGGGGACCCGGCCATTCCTCAGGAATTCGACGCGCTTCTCGAAAAGCTCGACAGGCGCGACAGGATGAGACGCAGCGAGCAGATCGCCCAGATTGCTCATCGGGCTGTCGAGGATGCGCTGAAAGGCCTGGTAACGGCTGCCCGCTGAATTCCACGCAGACCTTGACACGGTTTTTACCCGGCGGGTCCGTTTCGGGGCCCGTCGAGAGATACGCTGCGAAAATTCCAGGCCAGATCCGGAAATCTTCACCAACTTGAGACGGATCGTCGTCTAAGCCTTCCGTCGCAAGGTTGGAGACTTCCATGAGAATTTATATCTCGGCGGATATTGAAGGGGTTGCCGGAGTGGTGAACCCGCAGCACGGCGCCATGGGCAATGCGGAATATGAACGCGCCCGGCGTTTGATGACCCAGGAGGTCAACGCCGCCATCGCGGGCGCATTCGCCGGGGGCGCCACCGAAGTGCTCGTGAACGATTCCCACGGCGACATGCGCAATCTGCTCCCCGACGAACTCGACGAGCGGGCCGAGCTGATCATCGGCAAGCCGAAGCCGCTGAACATGTTCGAAGGGCTGACGCCCGATCATGCCGGCATCATCTGTCTCGGCTATCATGCGCGTGCGCGCGCACCCGGGATCCTCGCCCACACGGTGAACGGTTTTGCGTTCGGCCGCATTCATCTGAACGGCCTCGAACTCGGGGAAGCGGGCCTTTACGGCGCCTATGCCGGCAGCATCGGCGTTCCGGTCATTCTCCTGACGGGTGATGACTGCCTTCAAAGCGAGACCAAGGACCTTTTCCCGGATGCTCTTTACGCCGTCGTGAAGCAATCGCTCGGGCAGCGTGCGGCGCGCAACCTCGCACCAGAGCGCGCAAGGGCTCTGATCAGGGCGAAAAGCGAGGAGGCGGTGAGGGGGGCCGGAGGCATGAAGCCGTTCAGGCTGGATGGACCTTACCGGCTGGAGGTCGAGTTCAACACGCCGGCTCTTTGCGATCTGGCGGCTGTCATTCCCGTTGCCACACGCCTCGACGCGGTCACCATCGCCCTGGAGCCGTCCAGCACGGAGCATGCCGTACGGTGGATCAACACGCTGTCGGCTTTGTCCGCAATCCTGCGGTGAGCATTCTCGAACAACGAAAAAAGGCGCCGCGTGGCCGCGGCGCCCTGTGCCTTGAGGAGGGATGGATCAGAAGTCCATCCCGCCGCCGGCCGGCATGGCAGGAGCGGTTTCCTTCTTGGGCTTCTCGGCGATCATCGCTTCCGTGGTAATCAGAAGGCCTGCAACCGACGCGGCATCCTGAAGCGCGACACGCACGACCTTTGCCGGATCGACGACGCCGAACTTGTAGAGGTCGCCGTATTCGCCCGTCTGAGCATTCCAGCCCGAGGCATAATCGGACTGCTCGAGCACCTTGCCGACAATGATCGAACCATCCTCGCCCGCGTTGAGCGCGATCTGACGGGCCGGGGCCTGGATGGCCCGGCGCACGATCTCGACGCCTGTCTTCTGGTCGTCGTTGACGGGGGACACGGCATCGAGGGCCTTGAGCGAGCGCAGGAGCGCAACGCCGCCGCCCGGCAGGATGCCTTCCTCGACGGCCGCGCGGGTGGCGTGCATGGCGTCGTCCACGCGATCCTTCTTCTCCTTCACCTCGACCTCGGTGGCGCCGCCGACGCGGATCACCGCCACGCCGCCCGCCAGCTTCGCCAGACGCTCCTGGAGCTTCTCGCGGTCGTAATCAGAGGTGGTCTCCTCGATCTGCGCCTTGATCTGGCCGACACGGGCTTCGATGTCGTTCTTCGAACCGGCGCCGTCAACGATGGTGGTGTTCTCTTTTTCGATCACCACTTTCTTGGCGCGGCCGAGCATCTGCAAGGTCACGTTCTCGAGCTTGATGCCGAGATCTTCGGACACCGCGGTACCGCCTGTCAGAATGGCGATGTCCTCGAGCATGGCCTTGCGGCGATCGCCGAAGCCGGGAGCTTTGACGGCGGCGATCTTCAGGCCACCGCGCAGCTTGTTGACCACGAGGGTGGCGAGAGCCTCGCCTTCCACGTCCTCGGCGATGATCAGCAGCGGCTTACCGGTCTGAACAACAGCCTCGAGAACCGGCAGCATGGCCTGCAGGCCCGAGAGCTTCTTCTCGTGGATGAGGATGTAAGGGTCCTCCAATTCCACGCGCATCTTTTCGGCGTTGGTGATGAAGTAGGGCGAGAGATAGCCGCGGTCGAACTGCATGCCCTCGACGATGTCGAGTTCGGTTTCAAGGGACTTGGCTTCCTCGACGGTGATGACGCCCTCGTTGCCGACCTTCTGCATCGCCTCCGCGATCATCTTGCCGACGTCACGGTCGCCGTTCGCGGAAATCGTGCCGATCTGGGCGATCTCGTCGTTCGAGGTGACCTTCTTGGCGTTCTTCTTCAGATCGCCGACAATGGCGTCGACCGCCATGTCGATGCCGCGCTTGAGGTCCATGGGGTTCATGCCGGCGGCCACGGCCTTGGCGCCCTCGCGAACGATCGCCTGGGCCAGAACCGTCGCCGTCGTCGTGCCGTCGCCGGCCAGATCGTTCTGCTTCGAGGCGACCTCGCGGACCATCTGGGCGCCCATGTTCTCGAACTTGTCGGCAAGCTCGATTTCCTTGGCGACAGTAACGCCGTCCTTGGTGATGCGCGGGGCGCCGAACGACTTCTCGATCACCACGTTACGGCCCTTCGGGCCGAGGGTCACCTTCACCGCATCGGCGAGAATGTCGACACCGCGCAGCATCTTTTCGCGGGCGTCGGAGGAAAACTTTACGTCTTTGGCAGCCATGTTTCGTCACTCCTTGAGACGCAACGATGTTTGACTCTGATGATGGATGGCGATGCCGCCTCAGGCGGCTTTCTTGCGGGCGACCGTTTCTTCGACGATCCCCATGATGTCGGCTTCCTTCATGATCAGGAGATCCTCGCCGTCGATCTTCACTTCCGTGCCGGACCACTTGCCGAACAGGACGATGTCGCCGGCCTTCACGTCGAGGGCGACGACCTTGCCGCTCTCGTCACGGGCCCCCGGGCCGACGGCGATGACCTCGCCCTGCTGCGGCTTTTCCTTGGCGGTGTCCGGGATGATGATACCACCGGCGGTCTTTTCTTCCGCGTCAATCCTCTTCACCAGAACGCGGTCGTGCAAAGGACGGAACTTCATGAAGCTTCCTCCAATGATTTCAAGAGTTTACCTTCTGCGGCGAGGCCGTTTCGGCCCTCGCGCGGCGATGATTTGGGCGGGCAAGCTTCACGGTTCAAGAGGCCCCCAAAATTTTTTTTTTGCGGTCAGGGAACTGTCGGCGAAAGGGATGGCCCGGGCTTGGCAGCAGCCCTCATGAAATGCTGCTAACCTTTTGATATTTATTGATATTATTCTTTTTGTAAACTTGCTGGCGAGCGGCCTCTCTGATGAAATCGTCCCGTTTCCCCTGATGCGAGGAGCCAATGACAGCGACACCGGATTTCGTTCTGCAGCTTCAAGGATACGGCCTGACCACGGCGCGGATCTTCTATCGGATTCCTGATCATCGATCCCTTCTGCAGGAGTTCATTTGGCAGGATTACGATCTTTTCCCGAAGTTTCCGACGTTACGGAAGTTTCTTGATTATTGGCGGCGAGAACTGGACGGACCGCTCTTTTCGATAACGGTTTCTCATTCACGCCTCATCCGACCAGCGGAGCTTCGCGCGGTCGAGGGCGAGTTCCGCCTGCAATAGCCGCAGTCATTCTCCTGCGCCAGCGGATCGGGGGCAGGAGAATGGGCATCGCTTACTGTTCAATTCCCTTTTTCTTGAGCCACGCCCGCATTTCGCCGATCTCCCTTTCCTGTTCACGAATGACATCGTTCGCCCATTGCCGAACCTGTTCGTCCTTGCCGTTCTGCAGGACGACCTTTGCCATGTCGATCGCTCCCTGATGGTGAGGGATCATGCCACGCACGAAGTCGACATCCGCGTCGCCTGTGTAGGAGATGTCCATGCCCTTGTGCATTTTGGTGTTGGCGTCCCTATAGCCCTTCGTGGCTGCCGTGTCGGCGGCTGGAGCAGGGGATGCGTGCCCCGTGTGGCTGCCATGAGATGCACCTTGTGCCAAGGCCAGGCTCGGCGCCGCCGTCAGCATGAGGATGAACGAACATATGCGTAGTGTCATGACGAAACTCCATGGAAAGAACGTTTGCACCTGCATGAAAGCAGCAGGGGAATGGGGATGACGGATATGGGCCATGGGCGAAAGGGTCAGCCGAGAGCCACCTTCTCTGAAGCCGCCGGATAGCCTGCTTCCTGTAGCGTCTGGAGGAGAGAATCCCGGGTCGCAGTTGACGCAACGTCAATAGTCTGCCGTTCCAGATCGCCATGAACTCCGGCTTGTGGGTCCAGGGCCTGTATGGCGCGTGTCACCGTCCGGAGACACCCACCGCAGCTCATTGTCGGGACATGAAAGGAATGCATAGCCAGGTTCCTTGTTCAACATCCTGACGGTTTTGCACCTTGCCATGATGGCAAGGTCAAGGGGCCTGTTTGATGCTCCCTGCTTCCTGCACGCATTCGGCGATAAAGCGCGCGACGACCGCAACGGCGGCGTTGTCGCGCAGGTCTTCATGATATGTCAGCCAGGCATCGCGCGTGTGTGATCGGTTCTCGGGATCCGCATCCACAAGGCCGCAGCGCTTGGCCAAAAAGTCGGGCAAGGCGGCAATGCCGAAGCCGGCCTCCGCGGCCGAGCACTGGATTGCAAGGTCATTGGTGCGGAAGACGATAGGCCGGGGAGCCGCGATCATCTTCAACCACGCCTGCTGCGATACGTCGTCGAGACTGTCATCGAAAGCGATGAACTCATGTTCGGCGGGATGGCGAGCAGCCAGATATTCCGCGGATCCGTAGAGGCGATAAACGATCGTTCCGATCTTTCGTGCGACCAGTGTCGTGTCGCTAGGCCGCACGAGCCGAAGGGCTAGATCGGCTTCCCGCCGGGGGAGGGATACCGCGTGGCTCTGCCCGAGAAGGCGGAGCCGGATCATCGGATAGGCGTCTTTCAGCCGTGGCAGTCGCGGAGCAATGATTTCCGTGGCGAAGACGGGCGGGGCGCTGACTGAGACCTCGGTGGCGGCTTCGTCCTGGCGTGCCCGGATGGACCGCTCGATTGCGAAGGTCTCGGTTTCCATCCGGCGGGCGTGCTGGGCCACGCTCTCGCCGTCACGGGTCAACTCATAACGTCCACCGCGCCGATCGACGAGTTTGGCGCCGACGGAAGCCTCCAGCGCCGCAACTCTGCGCGCGACGGTGGCGTGCTCGACGCCCAGTCGGCGGGCCGCGGCCGAGAGAGAACCCGAATCCGCAAGAGCAACGAAGTGGCGGAGATCATCCCAGTCGACCATTCCCGATTCTTTCACAGCCAGTGTGAGAACTTCGGCAATTTCGCACAGGAGGCAGAGGATGCAAGGTGGCGCCATGACCAAAGGAGAACAAGGCTTGTCCGACTCGAAAACCGACGCCCCCGTGCGAAAAATCGTGCGCATCTACGCGAAGGCGGGATCCGAAGGGACCATGCGCGCGGCGCTTCGGGACCTGCAGGATGCGACCCGTCGGGAAGACGGATGCCGCGAGTTTACGTTCTTCCAGTCTCTCAGCGAGCCGGGTGCGTTTTTGCTCATGGAGGACTTCGACAATGTCACGGCTTTGAACCGCCACATGGCCTTGCCTCACACCCAGGCCTTCTTCGCCCTGAATCTCGCAGCTGCCATAACACCTCTCGACGCCGGCTGGATATCATAAGGGGGACGATTCATGAATGCTCATGCCATCCGCTTTCGCAAGCTTCCATCAAGGGCGCAGACGATCGTTTTTCCTCTGCTTCTTTCCTTCGTGATGTCGGGAATCGTTTCGGCGATTGCGACCGTCCGGGCCATTGGGCTGACGGAGGATCTGATCTTCAGAATCCTGCAGTCGTGGTCCCTTTCCTATGCGGTCGCCTTTCCGACAGCTCTTGCTGCGGTGCCGTTGGTGCGCAGGCTCGTCGGCATGATCGTGGAGACGCCGCGGTGATCGCACTTCAATCTATTCTATTACTGATGCGACAAAGAATAATACTTGCATCTTCAAGTCGATTTGCCAAATGATATAACATTTTTTAACTAAATATAGTATTGTGAAGCTTTAAATACTCGGAAAAAAGTAGCAAAAGAATGAATTCTTGATCTGGGGCCGGAACATCCGCACGCTTCGGAATATTCCTTCTGGTTGAGGCGAGGGCCTCATCCCTAGGAGGAAATTGCGATGAATGGAGTCCTGTCTTATCGTTTGAAGGAAACGGTTTGCGGTGCAGCAATGGCGCTGGTTTTGTCCTTCGTGGCGCAGCCTTCGGTTGCGCAGGTGGGCGCCGGAGCCAGCATTGGCGGATCTGACGGTATTTCGGCTGGCGCAAGTATTGGCGGCTCGGGCGGACTGTCGGCAGGGGTTGGCGCAAGCCTTGGCGGATCCGATGGCATTTCGGCGGGCGCCGGGGCAAATATCGGAGGAGGTAGCGGCGTCACGGCCGGGGGTGGAGCGAACATCGGGGGATCGAGCGGCGTCAGTGCGGGCCTCGGCGCCAGCGTCGGCGGGTCCGGCGGGGTCAACGCCGGTGTCGGGGCGAATATTGGCGGATCGAACGGTGTGAATGCCGGGCTCGGTGCCGGTATCGGTGGGTCAAACGGCATCAATGCCGGAGCCGGCCTCGGGATCGGCGGATCGAATGGCGTGACGGCAGGAGCGAACGCAAGCCTTGGCGGCTCCGGAGGCATTAATGCCGGTGTTGGCGCTGGCATAGGCGGCTCGGGCGGTATCAATGCAGGTGGCGGATTGAGCATTGGCGGCAATGACGGCGGCGGGGCTGCTCCGGGCGGTACAGTCGGCGGACGGTCAGGCACAGGCACAGGCTCCTTGTCCGTGGGGTCCAATCGCGCGAGTAGCGGGACTTCGGTCACGGGACGAAGCCCATCCACCACCGGTTCCGTCTCGCCGAACGTTCCCGGCGCTCAGGGTGCTCTCGCGGCAGAACTCAGATCGATGACGGATACGCAAAAACGAGAGCTACGTCGCACCTGTGCGAGCGTCTCCGTATCAGACAGCGGGTACGATCCGGGCCTGAAGGGACTTTGTGCTCTGCTGAGCCGGATGTCCGGCCTCTAAGGCCCCATAAGCAAGGTCAGGAGGGTCCGGGTTCCGGGCTCGGACTCCTCCGGGCCGAAGGTGTCGGACGGCGTTGAACATCCTATGGCGCCGCCACGAGGCCGTGGGCTTGAGGGAGTATGAGGCCACCCTCCGACATGACTCATTTGCCAGGAAGGCGGTTGATCGAGCAGGGCTGGTCCAGAGCCTGCACATCGGACGTGATAACCCAATGGAAGAGTTTCGCATTCTTATCGACTTCAACGATCATGTCGTAGACGGATGATGTGCCGTAGGCTGCGAAGAACGCGAATGTCCGTGTTCCCATGGTCGGTAGGCTGAAACGCTGCATTCTTCCGAAAAGCTCTTTGCATCGTCTCAGAACCTGTTTCAGAGTGTCGGGTGTATACTTGGTCTGCAGTTCCGGCGCGAGAAGCCGAAACAGATGTTCTGAATCGTCGTCGTTATAGAGACGCAGGATCTCCTGAGAGACGTTGAATAGAGTGTTGCGCTCGACAGCCAGAGCGTGCCCGCCGGTTCCCCATATCAGGGCGGACAACATAAGACTCCCGATCAACGGCTTCATGGAGATCTCGCGGTTGAAGTTCTTGCATCTTTAGAGCGAGCACACGTGCCGAGACAATCGGCCCTTCAGCGCGGGGGCAGCATCTCGATGCCGTAGCGTGCGCCGATTTCCATGATCCTTGGAACGTCGGGAGGACTGAGGGGAGGGAAGGATTTTGCATCCGGGACCGCTTCCCCTGCCTCGACGAAGAAATTTTCATGCAAGCCGCCAGGCAGGTTGATGATGAGCATCCGCGCCGGCGCATTGCCGACATTCCTGAACCCATGCGGTGTTCCACGCGGAATGTAGACGAACGATCCGGGTCCACGGATCGTGGCGGCGGTGCCGAGGAAAAATTCGTATTCTCCCTCCAGAACATAGAACGCCTCACTGTCGTCCCGCTGTGTATGGGGAGGGACGCCCTGGCCGGGAGCCGTGGTCGCCTCCACGAGGGAGAACAGGCCTTCCGTATCGGCGGCGGTCGCCTTGAACGTCACGAGGGTGCCGAGAAGATGAACTGTCGAACCGGTCCTGGGCGACGTGTTGCTCTGTGGTGCGGACATCATTATATCCTGATTTTGGATGATACTTGCGTCTCATAATGAGATGTTCGTCTCATAAAAGGGATTTCAGTATGGGTCAAGAGACCAAGGAAAGAGTCGCACAGAAGCAGCGCACGCGCATGGCTTTGCTCAAGGCTGCGCGGGAGTTGCTGGTTGACGGAGAGACACCGTCCGTCCCCGACGCCGCGGATCGTGCCGGCATCTCACGCGCGACCGCGTACCGTTATTTCTCGACCCCGGACGCTCTGGCCCAGGAGGCGATCCTCGACGCCATCGCGTCCGAGTTCGAGACGATTGGAACGCTGCTCCCGGACGACGCGGATCCGGCCGAGAAGGCACAACACATCGTGTCCGCGGTGCTGGCGATGGTGCTTCAGAACGAAGCGCTTTTCCGCACTTTCCTCGGGCTCGTGTCCGGAGGCGGAACCAGCCGCGGCGGACGCCGCGTTCGTTGGATTTCCGCCGCATTGGAGCCGCTGGCGGCCCGGCTGCCTCAGGAAGCTTTCGAGCGTCTCGTTCACGGCCTTTCGCTTCTCTGCGGAATCGAGACGGTCGTTGTGCTCAGGGATATCTGCGGCCTGCAGCCGGCGGAGATGGACCGTACCGTTCGCTGGATCGCGCGCACTCTCGTGACGGCCGCGCTCAAGGACGGCGATGCCCCTTGAGCGCACCTGGCTTCAGGCGCCTTCCCTGATTGTCTCGACCTGAATCATCTGGCCAATGGATCGCGCGAGGTCCTCGCTGTCATACGGCTTGCGCAGGATCGTAAAACCCTCGTCGAGGGCGGTCTGTGCGACGTTGCTGTAACCGGTCGTCAGAAGAATCGGCAGGGACCGATATTGCTCGCGCACGGAACGGGCCAAGTTGACCCCGTTCAGGTCGCCCGGCATCACGATGTCGCTGAACACGAGGTCGAAAGCCTCGCCGGTCCCGAGCAGGTCGAGCGCCCTCTCGGCATTGCCCGCATGGGTGACGCGGTATCCGAGTTCTTCCAGATTGGCGCGGGTGACATCCGCGATATCGACGTTGTCCTCGACGAGCAGAATATGGCCCTGGCCGGTTCGCCGCGACGGTTTCTTGTCTCCGTCGTGGTCCGAGTTTGCATGTTCGTTCGTCCGGGGCAGGAAAACCGTCACGGTCGTGCCCTGTCCCGGCGTACTCGTGGCGACGGCGGTTCCTCCGGATTGACGGGCGAAGCCATAGACCTGGCTGAGACCCAGACCTGTTCCCTTCCCGACTTCCTTGGTGGTGAAGAAGGGCTCGAAGATGCGGGCGAGGACGTCTTCGGGAATCCCGCAGCCGGTATCCGAAATGCTCAAGGCGACGAAATCCCCCGTGAGCCCGAGGCCGGTCGTGCCGGGGAGGGTGACGTTCCGTGTCTCGATCATGAACGATCCACCCTCAGGCATCGCATCGCGGGCGTTGACCGCGATGTTGAGAATGGCGAGTTCCAGTTCGTTGAGATCGACGCAGGCGTTCCAAAGTTCCGGCGCCAGGATCATCTGGATCGCAATGTCCCCGCGCAGGGACGATCTGAGCATATCCTGCAGGCCGGGGAGATGGCTCGAAAGCTGGACGACCTGTGGCTCGTGAGCCTGCCTGCGGGAGAAGGAGAGGAGCTGGCGGGTGAGGTTGGCGCCTCGCGTCGCTGCGTTCTCGATAGCGTCGAGAGAACGCTTCTGGCGCTCATCGGCGGCATATCGCCGAAGACGTTCCGCGTTCCCCTTCACGATCATCAGGAGGTTGTTGAAGTCGTGGGCGACGCCCCCCGTCAGATGGCCGACAGCCTCGAGGCGTTGAGCCTGCTTGAGGGCGGCTTCCGCCAGCTCTCGCCGGTGAACCTCTCCATAGAAGCTCTCGGTGCGCCGCAGGGCATAGAGGCTGAGACAGAAGAGGACCAGAGTGGTCGGAATGCCGAATGCCACGAGGCCCGCCATGGTGGACCAGAGTTCGCTCCACAGGGCTGCCCGGTCCATGCCGACCTGAGCGTAAACCGGGTATCCCGGCAGTTTGCGATAGCCGACCCGGCGGGTAATGCCGTCGATCTGCGACGTCGCCGTGAAGAGTCCCGCTTCCGGCTGGGTCTGGATGGAGCGCATGAAGCCGCTTTGGGCATTGAGCTTGAAAGGCTGATTTGCAAGCGCGGGATATCGCGCGAGGAAATCCCCTTCCTGCCGGATCAATCCGAACGAATCCGCGAACCCTCGCGATATCCGAGCATAGAATTCCCGAAAGTGTTCGGGGTGCACGGAGATGGCCACAATGCCGTTGAAGCTGCCATCGGTGCTCGGCCGTCTCTGGCTGATCACGAAGAACTGGATGTTGTTGATCCGCGCGGTGATGGTGCTGCCGATAAAGGTTCCGGCATCCTGGGGGACCTGGGCCCGGAAATAGTCCCTGTCCGAGTTGTCGAGGTTCTGCGGGACAGGATAGATCGTGCTCGACACGAGCGGATGACCGTTGCGGTCGAACACCCAGATAGCCTCGATCTGGGGCAGGGTGCTTTGGGTCCGTCTGAGACGGTTCTGCAAGTACGCTTCCTGGCTGCGAATTCGCTCCGGCGGGAGATCGCGCAGAATCTCGTTGGTCTCGGCAATCGTGCGCTCGATGGTCTGGAAGGCTTTGAGCGTGTGCTCCTGGATCACGTCGAGACCCCGCTCCACCCGCTCGTCGGCTTGACGTTCGAGGACGCGGTAGCCGGACCAGGCGGTGTACGCGAAGAACAGGAGCGGTCCGAGGAGGCTGGCGACAGCCAGAACTTGCAGAGGCCGGAGAACGTTCCGACTTTTCAGCTTGGCGCGATCCACGAACGCTGCCCTTCCTGAGCCACTGACGAAAGACGGATGCCGGCATCCGTGTGGCAAAGGCCAAGGAGTGCAAGCTCGGCGGTAGTAACGCCCTGAAGGGACCTTTGTTCCCCCTTAACAAAGGCCTATGGCGAAGTCGAGAACGCGCCGCCCGAACAATCACCTTAGCACGTTCCGCGCGGCACTGCCGGCAACCCGGATCACGGCCGCTCAGCGGTGACGAGGAGGGCGCTCATCCGGTTTTCGAACGCCGTCTCGCCGAAGCGATGGGCAATTGCTTTTGCGGTCTCGTCCGTCACGCCATCGAGACGACCTGGGGAGCGGGACTCGATCTCGCTCCGCAGCGGCGTTCCTTGGCAGAGACCGATGGCCGGCTCCCGAGCCGAGGGTGCGCGAGAGGTTTCCTCGATTGTTTCGACGGTGACGTCTTCGAACCCCGCTTGGCCGAGTTCGGCACGGATCCGCTCTCCGTCATGGTAGCCGAAGGGCACCCGGGCGAAGAATCCGGGCGGATCCTCCGGGAAGAGCCCCGCGACGGTTTCATGTACCAGCTGGCTGAGCGGGTTGGCGTCGAGCCGTCCCCACACGAAGAAGCGGAATGTGCCGCCCGGCTTCAGGACCCGGTGAGCCTCGCGGTAAGCCGCGACCTTGTCCGGAAAGAACATGACGCCGAACTGGCACACGACATCGTCGGCCATGGCATCCTCGAAGGGGAGGGCCTGGGCGTCGGCAACGCGCCATGAAACGCGCTCATTCTGAAGCCGGGTTGCGGCAAGGTCGAGCATCGCCTGGTTCAGGTCCGTCGCGACGATCCGCGCGCCCGGCAATGTCGCGGCCAGCGCTCGCGTGACGATACCCGTTCCCGCCGCCGTTTCGAGGATCGTCCGGGAACCGCTGTTTTCCATGCGCCGTACCAAGATCCCGGCATAAGGCTCGAAAAGCAGTGGGCCGAGATAGCGCTCATAGAGCGCGGGAATCGAGCCCGTAAAGGTGACATCGGTGACGCTCATCTTTCGCCTCCGCCGCGAGCCTTATCATCGTGCTTCGGGGGCTTGGCGGCAATGGCGCAAAGGGTGAGGGAAAACACTGCCACGAACCCTCGACGAAATTCCTATGTTCTCGCTTCGCTGGGGTCGGGTGAGCCGGAGTCCTCCATTCGGAGCCGTTAGGGCTAGCGGTTTCGGGCTCTTCCATTCGCTTGTCCCGGAATCACGGAGTACCACCGTCATTCCGGGACGGCCCTGCGGGCCGGGCCCGGAACCCATACACGGTGAGGTTTGTGGACGGGTGCACGGCTGCCATCGTGTCTTCTCCGGGATCGTTAGCGGATATGGGTTCCGGGCTCTCGCGCTGCTCGCCCCGGAAGGACAGAGCAGTACGGTCATTCCGGGGCGCCGCAGGCGAGCCCGGAACCCATACACGCTGCGGGTAAGGAAAGAGAACGCGACGGCTGCCATGGCTCTTTCTCCTGAACGGTCGTGTTGATGGGTTCCGGGCTCTCGCTGAGGCTCGCCCCGGAATGACGGCTGAGCGCATCACGGCATGGGCCGTGTCCTCTGGGCTTGGGCGGCCCGGAGGGAAGTTTATCGAGGGTGGCGCGTCGGGCAGCCCACTCGATGATCTGGGCCGCTGCGTTCATGATGCTCGGACGATTACGATGTTGAGGCGCCAGAGCCCGAGACGAGAATGGCCGGCACAAGGCCGGCCATGAAATCGGGACGATGGGAAACAGGCGGGAGAAGGTCGTTTATTCCGCCGCCTGCCGGGTTACCTTCTTCGCCTTCTTCGGCGCCGGTTCCGCGGCTTTCTTCACCGGCCGCCGCTCCAGTACTTCCTTGAGGAAGCGGCCCGTGTGGCTTTCCTTGGATGCGGCGATGTCTTCCGGGGTGCCCTGCGCGACGATGCGGCCGCCGCCGTCGCCGCCTTCGGGGCCCATGTCGATGATCCAGTCGGCGGTCTTGATGACTTCGAGGTTGTGCTCGATCACCACGACGCTGTTGCCCTGTTCGACGAGCTCGTGCAGCACTTCGAGCAGTTTCGCGACGTCGTGGAAATGGAGACCGGTGGTCGGCTCGTCGAGGATGTAGAGCGTCCGGCCGGTCGCTCGCTTGGAGAGCTCCTTCGAGAGCTTCACACGTTGCGCTTCACCGCCCGAGAGCGTCGTGGCCTGCTGGCCCACATGCACGTAATCGAGGCCGACGCGGGCCAGCGTCTGCATCTTCTCGCGAATGGTCGGCACGGCCTTGAACAGCTCGCGGGCTTCCTCCACCGTCATGTCGAGCACGTCGGCGATCGACTTCTCCCGGTACTTCACTTCCAGGGTCTCGCGGTCGTAGCGCTTGCCCTTGCACACGTCGCAGGTGACGTAGACGTCGGGCAGGAAGTGCATCTCGATCTTGATGACCCCGTCGCCCTGGCAGGCCTCGCAGCGGCCGCCCTTCACGTTGAACGAGAAGCGTCCCGGCTGGTAGCCTCGGGCCTTGGCCTCGGGGAGGCCGGCGAACCATTCGCGGATCGGCGTGAAGGCCCCCACATAGGTCGCCGGGTTCGAGCGCGGCGTGCGGCCGATGGGCGATTGGTCGATATCGATGACCTTGTCGAGATGCTCCAGGCCCTCGATGCGGTCGTGCGGCGCGGGATGCTCCAGGGCACCGTTCAGCTTGCGGGCCACTGCCTTGTAGAGCGTGTCGATCACGAGGGTCGACTTGCCGCCGCCCGACACACCGGTGATGCACGTGAAGGTGCCCAGCGGAATGTCCGCCGTCACGTTCTTCAGGTTGTTGCCCTTCGCGCCCACCACCTTCAGGATGCGGCTCTTATTGGGCTTGCGGCGCTTTTCCGGCACCTTCACGGACATCTCGCCGGTCAGGTACTTGCCGGTCAGCGATTTCGGGTTCGCCATGATTTCCGGGGGTGTGCCCTCGGCCACCACCTTGCCGCCGTGTATGCCCGCGCCGGGCCCGATATCGAACACGTAATCCGCCTGCAGGATCGCATCCTCGTCGTGCTCCACGACGATCACCGTATTGCCGAGGTCGCGCAGGCGCTTCAGGGTCATGAGCAGCCGCTCGTTGTCGCGCTGGTGCAGGCCGATCGAGGGCTCGTCCAGGACATACAGGACGCCGGTCAGCCCGGAGCCGATCTGCGAGGCCAAGCGGATACGCTGGCTCTCGCCGCCGGACAGGGTGCCGGAGGACCGGGCAAGCGTCAGGTATTCCAGGCCCACATCGACCAGGAAGGTGAGACGCTCGCGGATCTCCTTGAGGATGCGGCCGGCGATCTCGTTCTGCTTCTTGGTGAGCTGCTTGCTGAGCGCACCGAACCACGCGTGGGCGTCCTTCACCGAAAGGGCGGTGGCATCGCCGATGTCGGATCCGGCGATCTTCACCGCGAGGGCTTCCGGCTTCAGGCGCTTGCCGCCGCAGGCGGCGCAGGGCGTCTCGCTCATGAAGCGGCCGATCTCGTCCCGCGCCCAGTCGCTCTCGGTTTCCTTGTACCGCCGCTCCAGATTGGGGATCACCCCTTCGAACGGCTTCCTGACCTCATAGGCGCGAAGGCCATCGTCGTAGGCCATGCGGATCGCCTGATCGTCCGAACCGTAGAGGATCACGTCCCGCACCGTATCGGAAAGCTCCGACCAGGGCTTGGTCATGGAACCCTTGTAGTGGCGGGTGATGGCCTCGAGGGTCTGGTTGTAATAGGGCGAAGTGGACTTGGCCCAGGGCGCGACGGCGCCGCGCTTGAGAGACAGACTCTCGTCCGGCACGATCAGCATGGGATCGATGCGCATCTCATGCCCGATGCCGCTACAAGTAGGGCAGGCGCCGAAGGGATTGTTGAACGAGAACAGGCGCGGCTCGATTTCCGGAATCGTGAAGCCGGAAACCGGACAGGCGAACTTGGAGGAAAAGACGACGCGCTTCGGCTGCCCCTTCTCGTCCTTTTCGTCCGCGTATTCGACCACGGCGATCCCGTCGGTCAGGTCGAGGGCGGTCTCGATCGATTCCGCCAGGCGCGCCGCGATGTCCGCGCGCACCACGATACGGTCGACCACCACGTCGATGTCGTGCTTGTATTTCTTGTCGAGGGCAGGAACCTCGTCGATGGCGTAATACTCACCGTCGATCTTGAGGCGCTGGAAGCCCTTTTTCTGGAACTCGGCGATTTCCTTGCGATACTCGCCCTTGCGGCCACGGACCACCGGCGCCAGCAGGTAGAGGCGCGTCTTCTCCGGCAGTTCGAGAACGCGGTCGACCATCTGGCTGACGGTCTGGCTTTCGATGGGCAGCCCGGTGGCGGGTGAATAGGGGATTCCGACCCGCGCCCAGAGGAGGCGCATGTAGTCGTAGATCTCGGTGACGGTGCCGACGGTCGAGCGCGGATTCTTCGAGGTGGTCTTCTGCTCGATGGAGATGGCTGGCGACAGACCGTCGATCTGGTCCACGTCCGGCTTCTGCATCATTTCCAGGAACTGGCGGGCATAGGCCGAAAGGGATTCCACATAGCGCCGCTGCCCCTCCGCATAGATGGTGTCGAAGGCCAGGGACGACTTTCCGGAGCCGGACAAGCCGGTGAACACCACGAACCTGTCCCGCGGGACCATGAGGTCGACGTTCTTGAGGTTGTGCTCCCGCGCGCCTCGCACGGAGATCACGCGCGCATCCGGGTCGCCCGCCCGGGCGCGGTTGAACAAGTCGTCGAGTTTCGCCATGGCCAGCTCAAGCCCTGAAATGAGGAGTGCCGGCCTTGCCCCGGCCGGCCCCGGATATGTGGTGGTGGATCCGCCGGCGCAACATGCGGCAGATGATTCCAGGGCTGCGATCCTAGAACAAAGAGGGTACGTCCCGCAAGCGGATGCCAGAGAGCGTCACTCTTTAGGGTTTCCCACGAACTTTACGACTGTGCTTCGCCGGTGCGTATCCTGGCGTGGGCTTCGCACCAGGAGCCTTTTCGCTCAAGCTGTAGAGGCCGCGATGGTGGAATTGGTCCTTAAATTTCCGTATCGGATCGATAATTGGGGACAGATCTGTGCAGAACTGGTGTCCCGGCTTGTTCCACCGGCCCCCGGGATCCAGAACTGCCTCACGTGATGAGGAGCGCCCGATGGCAGGCAGTGTGAACAAGGTGATATTGGTAGGGAACCTGGGGCGTGACCCTGAGGTTCGGCGGTTGAACTCGGGCGAGCCTGTGGTGAACCTGCGGATTGCGACCTCGGAAACCTGGAAGGACA
>NZ_JAJDOP010000019.1 GCF_020595095.1 Microvirga rosea
CCCGGCCTGTCCAAGCGCCGCGCCCTAACAGGATCAAGTCACCAAGTTTCTGATAGAGCGCGGTCGCAATCGCAAAGACCTCTTCGGGCGAGCGCTCGCCCCGTAAGTCGTCGGCGAGGTCACTGATCTGGTAGCGCAAAGCATCGTAGGATGGTCCTGACAGGGGAGGGGGGCCTTTTGCCAATGTTGCCTGTGCGGCGGCCTGTAGGCGCTTCCCGGCCACCGCTTCAGGGCCTATCACTTCACCTGAAGCCACCATGCTGACCATTACAGGGCAGCCGTTTTTCACATCGAGGTCCATGAAGTAGCTCAAGGTCTCCAAATCATGGACAAAGGCCTCGACAGGAAAGCGATCTTCCTCGAATGACTCCCGCCACGCCCGTTCCAGGCTTGGGAAAACAACGACCAAGTCGATGTCTGAGCCGACTGTGCCAGTGCCTCTCATGATAGAACCCGCCACGAAGGCGAAATCCGCTTCTGCAAAGCGGTTGGAAAATGCTCTTTGTGCAGCATTGAGCGCCTGTCCTCTAAGCGAGCTTGGGATCATGAATGCCTCTCAAGAGCGCAAGCAACACGCCAATCCTGTACTGGGAATCCGGGCTTGTGTTTGTGATTTGTGAATAATGATTGCCTCGGACTCCGCATCGGCAGCTACGATCGTGGTTTGTGCCAAGCAGGACCTGCCGCCAGCATCGAGGTAAGGTTGATAGGCCAGACGGTATCAGATGTGGAAGCCAACTCGTCTATCGACCACCAGCGATGCTCGGTCATGACCTCCCTCTCTAAGGCGGTCCAGCTATCACGGGTAAGAGCTGTGTTCTGTGTCTCAGCGAAGAAGCGTTCCTCGGCGATTACATGGTCACCATCCGGCAATTGCATAACGAACTCTCGCTGTCCCGCCTCCGGGCCAACTGGGTCCACATGCAGGCCGGTCTCTTCTCGGAGTTCTCGGATCGCGGCTTCTTCGAACGTCTCCCCGTCTTCAACCCCGCCTCCAGGCGTGGCCCAGTATGTTTGGCCTGCGAGAGGGCCACGGTCATGGGAGAAGCGAAACAGCAGAACTCTCCCCAAGGGGTCGAGCACAAGTACGCGGGCTGAGGGACGGCGGCGCATGATGTTCCTCAAAAGTGCTTTTGTCTCAGATACTTCGCATTGCCCCATTTGCTTTGCAACCACCTACCCACTCTAATGGACGCGTCAGCGAAAATCCCGGGACGCAACTCGGATGATTGGCGTCTCTCCGATCTGATCGGGCACTTGCGCCTCTGACGCATTGACTCTCTCCTTCGCCCCTTCGCGGAGTCGATCACGGGTGCCAATCTTCGCCTCATCGCCACGCCCATGGCGCATGCTGAGCGGATTGTTCCTCTCGCCGACGCTGCGCAGCAGGTCAGACAGGTCCATCAAATGCTCGGCGATCAGATGCGTACAAGATGAAGGCGTCAAGAAGATCGCCTTCCGCGCCGTAATGGACCTCAAGGACACGTTCTGAGCAACACCTTGAGGCAGCTCTTTCCAAGCAAGAATGCGTACTGTTATGCTTGTTCACGACAACGATCCTTTAGAGCTGGCTATCTCATGAACCTCAAGTCTCGCCCAATGCTGAGACCAATGATCGTGGTGGTTTTCTCGGCAGCCTTTGTGTCGCCCACCCTCGCTTCAGTCGTCCAAACCTCCAAAATCACTCCGTACAAAATAGCTGGCAATACTGTGGAAGAAGTCCGCCAGCAAATGAGCTTGAAGGGGCCAAGGGACGGCAACACACCCAAGGCTTCACATATCGGTGCGAAAGTGAGATGGGGCTTCCGCACTCAAATGGCCGGGAGCAATTGTATTATCACTGACGTCAAAGTGACGGTTTCCATAATACGGACAGTGCCGGAGTTGAACACGAATAACAACGAGCTGAGGTCGCAGTTCGCGCGATATCGAAAGTTGGTTGATGCCTTTCAAGAGGGGCATGCCAAGAATGCACAATCTATGGCGAGGCAGATGGATCGTGGAATCGCAGCGCTGCCACCTGCGGCGTCCTGCGATGACCTAAAACGCTCTGTTGAACAGCTTGGTAACCGGCTCACCAAAGAAACGGCCGCTGCCAATCGGGAATATAGTGAGCGCACAGAATACGGCCGTACCTTAGGAGCGGTATGGCCGCCCTTGGAGCCGAAGAACGGGACTTCCCAACCGGGCGCAGAATGAACTTGATTTCTTGGCCCCAGATCAGGCCGAGGCTTGCCAGGTCCCCCCCACTTACAAGTGTCGGAAAGAAGGCGAGGGACGGTGAGCAGAGCGAAGACGGGGTGCAGTTGTGGGCGTCCCATTACTGAGTTCTAACGGGACGAAACGTCACCGAAGCAACCCAAATTGGACCTCAATTTGGGTTGCTACCAAGACCCCGCCCTTGCTAGTGGTGGTAAATCTCTGGGCTGAAGGGGGTGAAGGCCTATCCTCATGCAAGGCTGCGGATCTGCTTTGATGCCGACATGATGCTCGGTCGTGGCAAGGCGGACATCCTCCAGGGCTCCTAGGAGACAGGTTCGATTTCTGCCGCAGGGCGGCGCATGGGCATGAGCTACAAGCGGGCCTGGGCCTTCATCAAGACACTCAAGCACCACTTCTGCCAGCCACTCGCCGTCTAATCCGCAGGCGGAAAACCAGCGGCAGTGCCAGCTTAACGCTACTCGGTGAGCAGGTTCTTGCCCGTTACCGCTCACAACCTATCGCTGGAAGTGGGTATGTTCGGTATAGGCCATCGCTCAAAAACGGTCGTTTGAGAGCGGGGAGGGGACGCACAGAATAGAGTCCGCTTTTGGTCCTGAGCTGGCCTTCTTCGCTTGAGCTGATGAAGCTTCATGACCGTGCCGCTCTTACAGGTCAGCGGTCGCAGAGGCCTGTCAGTCAGTGATTCTGGCGTTGATTTCGATGATGTTGCGGTCAGGATCGAGAATATAGATCTGCGGATATCCGACACGCGTTGAGGTCTTGATACCCATCGGATCATCAGGGCTCGCATCCTCGCGGTAACCTTTGGCTTTAAGAGCGTCCAGAGCCTGCCTGTAGCTGGTCACCCGAAGGGCGAAGTGGATGTCGTTGGTATCCATCCCTTTCGAGGCCCGGAACGTCGCCTGAGCATCCCCAACGACCAGATGCAGCTCCTGGCTGTCGCCGACCCGGAACCACGCCCCCGCCACAGGCAAGGCAGGCCGCGGGATTTCAGTAAAGCCGAGAACTTCCTGATAGAAGCGACGGGAACGTTCCAGGTTAGTGCACGGGAGAGCCACATGGTGAAGGCCGTTGATCTCCATTAGCCCTCCGACCTAGCCACCAGTTCACACCGAGAAAGTGCTCGAGCGCATATGTGCCACAATGGCGAGGTTTAGGGTCCCCTGGCAATTCAAATTGGGAGGTAACCACGAGCCGGCGTGTTGGCTTGAACCCGCCTGTCAGACCGAAGCCCACATTCGTGTAGTCGGTAGTCATGCGGCGAAGCTGGCTGGATTGCTGTCCCGCTTATATAAGTCGAGGCATCTAACTTTCCGGTGGAAAAGGCGTCGCTGTTCCATGGGCACCTTGCCTACCCGACCCCGCTAGCTAAGTATTGAAGGTTGGGGAATTGGGTACACCGAAGTCATTGATAAATTTCGGTGGTTAAGGGGCTGGCTACGATGGGCGAGACTGTGGGGATTGCACGCATCGCAGAAATAATTTCTGACGAAATATTCGCAGAATTTCTCTGGACGAAAATTGGCCCCGAAAATATCGACTTGGAATGCCAGAAGAAAGACGCCCACAATGCGCAAAGCCACCCTACAGACGTGGTCTTCTTCTATGACGAACCATATGAAGACATAACTACCTACGTTCAGTGCGATCTGAAAAGTTATGCGGCTGGTTCAATTGGACGATCTCAGATCGAAAAAGCTCTTGTGAGCCTATCTAAGCAGGTTTCGTGCGCCGAAATCAGTCAAGAATGGCAGGATAGATACGTTCACAAGCACAAAGACTTTGCAATCTCAGGACTGCTCTTCGTTTACAATCATGATGGGGGGTATGATCGTACATTTAGCGACAACTTCGAGAAGCTTAAACTCGATGATTTAGACACCCCGGAGAACAGCAAACTCGTTGTCCTCGGCCCTGTAGAGATCCACTGGCTGAATAACGTCAGTCAGGAAATTGTACGAATGAGGGGAAAGTCAGGTTCCGAACGCTTGCCTGACCTAGACGCTTGTTCCTTTTTCTATCCGCAACCCGTAAGACGCGCTCAGCTACGCGGGGAATTGAGATGTGCCGCCACTCTCGAGATGCTCACCGGACCTTGGATAATTCTGCAACATCTAGGACATGAGAACCGCAAAGCAGGGTTCGTAATTTTCTATAGACCCTCAGGTGAAACTGTCGATGAGTTCCTGTACTTAATAGATTATCTTCGGCAGCATGGCTTACTCGACCAGAAATACTCGATAGTTATTCGATCAATGGATAAAACTGGAGTATCAGCGAATAACTTTCAAAAAGCTAAGCAGCACTATGTTGCAGCAATGGGCGCAACTTATGACGGAGATGGCAGTCTGCTCGATATAATAAATGGAATCACCTTCTCACTTATGAATAACCTGATACCCACTTTCTCTGAGGTAGAGATTGGAATGGACTATGACAGATAAACTGCCATTTCTCTCAGCTTCCGATAAAGACATATTCGACCTGTTGATGTCTGCAAGAGGTCGCCTGAATGACAACGTGCTACATAGCATCGCCATACAGCGAGGCATCATCTACTCGAAAAAGACGAAGCGCGAACGTTTAGCAAGCGACATTGCTCTTCTGCCCCACGACTATCTCTCGGTGAAAAAACTGATCGAGAGACGCGAACATCAAAGCAGAAATGAAAAGAGGACCTATCTTGATATCCCAGTGGCCCTGACGAACGAGGAGATCACCGAGATTGTCAGGAACTACAAGAACGAGGTGCAAGGCGAAGAAGACGTTACGATTCAAAGAAGGCGTGCTCAGGACGTTTATGTGAATGTCGCGTATGACGAGGTTGATTACTCCAAGACGCGCCTTATTCAGAGACAGCGGAGAGATGCTGGTATCGAGTTCGTGATAGGCGAGGGGAAGACGACAATCAGGATGCCCGCGACGGAAAAAGCGAGAAGTATCGTCAACAAGATTTGCCATCAAGCAAGTCGGCTTAAGCTACAAGATCTGCGCAGCCATGAGATCTCATTGGAGGCCCTGAGCGCAGATCAAAGAACGACCTTCTTTGTCAACTTGATGCGCTCCATTTCAGGTTATCAACTGCAGACGGTAGTGACCATCAAGTGTGCGTCGGAAGATGATAGCATAGAAGACGATTTCGATGATATCGATTTAGAGACGGAGCGCTCTGTCGAGAGCGATATTGTTATCAAAATTAACAGCGTCGCGCTGAGTGGCATGAACCTTTTGCAGTCTGAGGAGTACCAGACACTAAAGCGAAATGGCTTTTTCATAACTGCAGTGACATGGAGAGCCCTACAGAAAGGGAAACCAAACGACCTCTTGCAATTTGATGTTTCGTTTGAGGAGCCCCGACAAGGAAAAGGCTTTAAGTTTGGAGTTCGTATTGCGCGTCGTCTAGCCGATGGAAGTCTGACAACCGATTTCAAGCCGCTGGAAGCACATCGACAGCCTCCGATGTGGACTCTTGTCGAGAATACCTCTTCAAACGTCCTTGAAGAAATTCGCTCATCTCCGGTCGAGGCACCCGTGGCGGCCAAGGCAGGAGCAAAGGCATGATCCGCCGTCGATGGCTCCGCGCCCAATGGCCATTCGGCACGCGGGTGTTGTCGGATAGATTGAAAGAGTTGCAGTTTACCTCTGAGGCGCAGAATGGCTTCATAGTCGATAGGCTTCGGTCGAACCGGATAGAAGGCCGATTTGTCGAGCGGCAAGAAATTAGTCAAACAGTGGAGAGCCCACTAGGCGAGACGATCCTCTATGAAAGGATAGAATTTCGAGAGACAGCGTTCATAGTCGCGCCTGATCGTTTAGGATTGGAAATCATCAACCCGCCGCGAAGCATGAGTCTGTTCTTATCCCGCTTGGCTGAGGCCTGCGACTTTCAGGTTGCTGTAACCGAAATTAGAGTTGACGTAACTTTGTGGTGCGAGCGTCTATCAGCCAATCTGGGAAAGCAGCTTGATATTATTAGCTGCCAGCTACGCGATATAAAGCTAACAGAAAACATCACAGCGACAGCAGTTTTGAAAGGCTCGTCAGACGTCCGTCAGGCAACCCGCCTGCTGACAGATGGCATGCCGTACATTAATGATAAAATAAAGATACAGGTTCAGGGCAGCCCATCGCAAAGCTTGATACTTACAAGGCATGGGTCGGCAACTCTCGACAGGATTGCTTCAGAGAGTCTGCTCGACCCGCTAAGGGATGCCTTGTATTCTGCCGCCGGCTAGGGCCGAAACACGAGAATTCTACTATAGAGTACTTAGTCGGAGGAGTGAGGTTCAGATTTCCTGTTACATCTGGGTCGACCCAACTATATGGATACCAAGAGCACTTTACCCGGAAGTGAATTTTTGGTTTGAGATATAGATTGGCTGAACAAGCGATTTATGTTTATTTATCAAGCACTTAAGTTCCATAAGCTATGTTATGCGAAATTCAGTTGTAGAACACCGTTAGAGATGTCACCGGTCTGCCCGTTACAGATGTCACCCTCCACGGGTGCGGACAACGGGGAGCTCGGGTGTCATGACAGTGATCGCCATGGGTTGTCGAGAGATCGATCGGATGCGGGTGTTGAGCAATATACTTGCGGCATGTCACGATCCGGGACCTTGCCGTTTTATCCCGAGTGTTGTGTGAAGAAGTCCACCTGCGTCGAGCGCCTGGAAGTGGGGGTAGCGTTCCATTACGGCATGGTAGGCATCCGCCACTTCCTCAAGACCTGTACCCTCAGGGAGACAGTACCCCAACCGGGTGTCCGTCCGCTGCGCTTGAACCTTTGCCCCTCGGAGAAAACCATCGACGAAGCGCAGGCAAAGCGGACGGTTTGGGGAATCCTTTGAACAGGGGCCCAAATACTCATAGGCCCATCTCATCTCAGCATCAGAGGCACCTGCTCCTTGAAACTGGCTGAGCCAGATGAGCATTCCCGCCAAACACGCACGGAGGAATGGAGACGTGATTGTTTCATGTAACAGGCCGCTGCCCAAAGGCTTCCTCACCGTAGCTTTTGCCGCGGCTCCTCATCAGGGAATATGCATGCATTGTTCTGGTACACGATATGCCCCTCGTGTATGAGGGCTACTCATAAGTGAGGCTCCAGCCCTCGAACGTTAGCCAACATCGCTCCTCCGGCAGTTCCGCCGTGCGGCGCAAGCGCGTCACTCGATTCCAATCCCCCTTCTCGAAGGCAGCTGCCAGGGCATGCTCTGATGCCTCGTCACGCATACCAGCACAAGGATAGATCGCGACCGGCGAGACCCAGCGTGCCAGGTAATCTGGTCCCTGGCGCGTAACGAGGAAGACGGCCCCACGGCGGCTGATTGGTCCCGGCCCCGCCGATCGAAAGCCCTGATTGGTGGTCAAGGGCAGAATAAGCCTGCCACCGTCCCGGAGCCGGTCGAGCCAGGTGTCCGCGGGTTTCGTTGTGCCGGCATTGACATAGATCACGTCAGCCGGCTCGAAGGGCACAGAGGCCCCGTCTCCCTGGAGCACAGCGACGTTGGCATAACCCGATAAGTTCTCCTTCGCTCGAGCCGCCAGATCCGGCTCGTACTCGATCGCAGTCACCTGCCCGGAGAGACCGACCATCTCGGCCATGATTGCCGTGTAGTAGCCGACACCAGCCCCGACATGGACGACGTGTTCACCCTCGTTAGAGGCCGCGCAGGCGAGCAGGTGGGCATGCAAGGACGGTTGGCCGTTGTTAATGTGCCGCTCGGGATCGATGCCAACGAGGTCGTTGGTGTAGAGATAGACCGGATCAGCGCTGGGGGTGGCCATGTAGCCTCCCTGCCAGAACCGGAAGATGGGCCAGGGACCTGGACCGAGGAAGCGCTCCCGTGGAACGGTCGCAAACGCATCCTCTACCTGTTGGCTGATCACCGCGCGATCGGCCGCCATAATTTGCTTGGCGTAGGCGCGCCGGACGATTGCGAGCTCATTCTCGGTCATCGATCTGGTCCTCAATGGGATCATCGCTTTTCGGGAGGGTGTGCGGCAGCAGCTCACAACGCGAGACGGCCGCGTGGACGATGGTCCGGATCTCTGTGAGCGTTGCGCGCAAAGATCGGCCGGAGGCAGCCTGCCTAAGTTCTGGATCGGCCGCGTCAACGACGTCCTGAGCGAGATCGGCAAGGACATAATCGAGCTTTTGCTCTGGTCTGAGGCGCTTCATCGCTCCCAACCTCTTAAGTTATGGCGCAGCAGGGTCCGTCGCATGCGCTTGCGCGCACTGTCGTAGTCGGTCTCGGACAAGCCGTACCGGACGCGGATTTCCGCCGCTGACAGGCCGTCCCCCAGCCCAGCGATAATCTTGAGGGCGATCTCATCCTCCGCGAACAGGGCATCTAGGATGGCTAGCATTTGGACGGCGGCGGCCGTTCGCTCGGGATCGGCGTCGGGCGCTTCATCGGCCTGCTCGACGGTCCAACTAGCGCCGGTACCCTCCAGGCTAACAAGGACTGTTCGCTCCCGTCGCATCTTCCGCCAGTATTCGTCGCAAACGCTGCGCATGCTCCAGGCCAGGAAGCTGATAATCGGCACCCCAGGCGACCAGCGGCGGGTGCCACGGAGCGCACGTACTATGGTTTCGTTGAGCACGTCCGCCCATTCGACCCCTGGCAGGCTACGCGCTCTCAGTCGGGCGAGAGCCTTGAGGCGAAGCAGATCCTCCTCTGGGAGGGCCTGGATCGCATGGGCGATGGCGGCGGTCGCCTCATCAGCCTCTTCGTTGCGATTCACGTTATAGCTCTGCATGTCCTAGATCAGCCGTTCGCCTACCTATCCTATTATGCGCACGACAAGGGGGAGCGCGGACACTGGTGCGCAAAATTTTCGAAGACCCCTCCAGTAGGCGAGATGGCCGAATGAGCGTGGGTAGGCACTCGATCTAACCCTTGGGCCGCCTCGGTAATTGGAACATTCAGGAAAGAGAGTTTTGGAAGCTGGTGGGGAAGAACCCTGCGGATGCCTTAGGGGGCTAAAAATTGCCGGCTTTGCAGGCCAGAAACCAGTTTGTTTGCTCCGCTGTCTAAGCCAGCGTACTGGAAGCCTTTGTCTGAAGTACTTCGCTACGTTTCATTTGTCTTGCAATTGCCCAGCGAACCGCCATCTGGCAGCGCGTAGATCCAATCGAGGACCGCGGCATTCCAGATAGTGTCTACACTCCTCGCTCATTTTTTCTCTAGAATGCCCAGGCTTGAGCCCATCATGTGTTTTAGGCACACTGCGACAGTGGTCCGCAGCAGTATTGGACCTACCGCCGATTGCTAATCAAGAGCGGGCAGTGCCGTTTCCGAACAGAGGTTAGGACACAAGGAATGGGGGCAACAGGCTGGGCCGCGTTCCACTACAGGGAATTTCGGCTGTTCTGTGCTGCACGCTTTGCCATGGCGCTTGCCACGCAAATCCAGACAGTTGCGGTGGCCTGGCTCGTCTACGACGCTAGCCAGAGTGCGCTGAGCCTAGGCCTTGTCGGGCTCGCGTCGTTCCTGCCGACAATCGCCCTTGTTCTGGTGAGCGGGCTTGTGGCGGACCGCTACAGCCGGCGCTGGATCCTCATCATTGTCGCCGGCACCATGATGGTGTCCTCACTTGGGATTTTGGCTCAGGTGCAGGCCGGCGTCCCGAAGCTCTCGATCATTTACGGGCTACTGGTGGCGCTCGGAGCAGCTCGGGCCTTCGGCAAACCGACTTTCCAAGCGATCGTTCCGAACCTGGTCCCCAAGGAGGATCTTGCAAATGCGATCGCCTGGAACTCTTCAGTCATGCAAATTGCGACCATCAGCGGGCCAGCCATCGGGGGGATCCTCTACGCCATTGATCCGACTGCACCCTTCATCGGGTCGGCGGGCTGTTTCGGGCTGGCCGCTTTACTGATGGCGGTACTGCGCTTGCGCCCTGCAGCCACAAAGCGGGAGCCAGTCACCTGGTCCCGGGTGATTGCAGGCCTCGTGTTCCTGCGGGCAAAGCCGGTTCTGCTCGGGGCGATCTCACTCGACCTCTTTGCGGTCCTTCTGGGAGGCGCCACGGCCTTGATGCCGATCTTCGCCCGTGATGTGTTCCATGTGGGGCCCTGGGGTCTTGGACTTCTGCGTTCGATGCCGGCTGTCGGGGCCGTGCTGATGGCCGTCGTCCTGGCGCACTCGTCCCTGCTTGCGCGGCACGCCGGCCTGCGCATGCTGCAGGCGGTAGGGATCTTCGGTCTGGCGACGATCGGCTTCGGGCTGTCCACGAGCTTTGGACTGACCTTAGTGTTCCTTGCGATCCTCGGTGCCGCCGATATGGTCAGCGTAGTGGTGCGCCAGACGCTGGTCCAAGCGGAAACGCCGGACGATCTGCGCGGGCGTGTGGCGGCTGTGAACACGGTGTTCATCGGAGCCTCGAACGAACTGGGCGAATTTGAATCGGGCACGCTTGCCTGGCTGATTGGCCCTGCGCCTGCAGTCGTGGTCGGCGGCGTTGGTACAGTCCTGCTCGCCGTTTGCTGGCGGTTCTGGTTTCCGGAGCTCGCCCGGCGCGACACACTGGTCCGCGATGAACTGGCTGATCATCGAAAGTCGGCTGCTTGAGAAACTAGCCCCAGACCCCTCAACCAGATGAGTCATTCGACGAGCGGTCGCGTGGGTCCGTAAAAATATGTCTTAATATAAACGACTAAGAGCATAAAATACGCTATCAATAGAAATGTTGTGCAGCAAAAGGCAAATGGCGACAATATTTTTACTAGAAGCTTATTTCCATCGACGTATGGCAACAAGGACGGATCTTCGCTCTGCGTCGCCGTCATGAACAGCGACCGTCCTGCGATGGTGATAATCACTACGATTAGGGTACAAATAAGGTTGCGTGGAACATTGGGATCGTCTTCATCTCAGGCATGAAGGGAAGGATGGCCGGCAGTCCGAAGGCAGCCTGCGTGATGCTCCCGATCAGAGCCAGGACGACGAACTGTTGATGGAAGAAGCTCAGCCCTTCCACGAGTGGCCGCTCCCAAGGCAGCAAAGCATATGGATAGAGGGCGTCGATCAGCGCTGGTGGCAGCAACAGGCGCTGTGAGCCGCGCACCAGCGCATAGATCGCCAAAGCAATGGAGGCGATAAATGGAAGCCCGATCATCTTCCCATTGTATCGAACCCGCTCTTCATATGTCATTGCCGGATGCTCGGTGGTGATAGCTCTACGTTTGAGCCGTCACCACATCCTAGTTCAAGGAGTGAAGGCTGATCAACGCGCTGCCCCTTCACCTTGAGCGTGTCGGGTATTGCGCAGCCGCTGCGGGTTTCAACAAAAGCACCTTTTGGCCCGGTCGTGGTAGTGTCGCGGCGCTCAGCCGTGCAAAGACAGGACGGTAGGCTTCCGACGCCAGCGCCGTCAAAGACTCGGCCTCTTCAAACCGGAACCATTTTAGTTGGCTGTGTTCGTCGTTGGCGATTGCTGGCTCGCCGCCGGTCCATTCCGTCACTGTAAAGAGGTGCCAGCGCGCCGGCGTGACACCGTCGAACTCAGTGGTCTCGATACAGTCGAAGTAATGGAATTCCGTTGGCGTGATGCCAATTTCTTCCTGGAGCTCTCGGATGAGCGCAGTGCTAGCAGCCTCACCAGCCTCCAGATGACCGCCGATTATATCCCAGCAACATGGCCAAGATCGGCGATGCACAGCTCTCAGGCCAAGCAAAATCTGCCGGTCGCGGATTAGTAATGCGCAAGCATACTCTACACGATATGGAAGATCGCTCATCCTCGTCATCCTTGCTGGCAAGCCACAGCTTAGTCGACTGGAAGATTCTCTCAACCGGCCTTGAACAGACTCTTGGCTCGCCCGCGCCGGCCCGACTGGTCAAGATTGCAGGGGCGGGCGAAGCCGTTCTCCAGCCCGACACGATCAGGGCGAAGGGCTGCTCGTTGCTAGAACTCCATTCGTTGCTATAAAGTATGGTGACGGTTCAAACGTCGAGCCATAGTCATCAAGCGCCACCAATGACCGATGAGGAGAGCCGAGCCGGTCGTTCCCAGCGTCCCTCTGGGCGGTCCGCTCCAGCGCAGGGACGACGTCATGCATCTCGATCGACCGCAGGATGGCGACGATCTTGAGCCGCTCTGACCGAAGTGCCTTTGGCGCATGCCCAACTTAAAGGCTCCGCAACCGTCCAGCAATGACCGTGCGGAGCCGGATTGGGAAAGCGGCTGCACGCGCCGAGTGGGCTCTTTGCGGGAAGAGCCCAAGGTTGCTTACCTTCTCGTAAGAGGCCGCCCTTATGACGCCTCAGTGGCTGCAGGGCCTCGCGCGGCCTCAAGAACAGCCACCGCCTCTTGCTGGCGCCGCTCGGCCAGTCGACGGGCTCCATCGGCGCTCGCCTCCTCGCCAAGCGCATAGGCAAGGAATTCCGGAAGCCGGCGGATCACGCCGCGACCACCCCAGCGGCCGTCCGCGATCTCGGTAGGGAACACCCAAACGCGCGGTGCGACGTCTTCGAATGTCGTTCCCTCCGCCCGAGCCACTGCTTCAGTGATCTCGCGCACGATCGCACTCCTCCGCTCGTCGTCGTAGAGGCCCTCCATCACAGAAGGGATGAACCGATAGCGCGGGGAGGTGGCCGGCGCTCCCGCGACATACACGACCGGCCTATGCAGGAAGATGAGACTCACCGCCCGCGCCTTTTCGTTCGCCGGATCAATCCCCTCGTTCCGCATCAAGAGGTCCGTGACCTCCCGCAGCAGCCGTGCTTCCGCGTCGGGTGCCAGTGCGCCTTCCGGAATAAATGCATCGAGCATCGGCATCGCTAAACTCCATTCGCCATTTCGATATGTCCAATTTAGGTCTTCACCAGCCCGTGAGAAATTGGCAGGATCGCCATCTTTGGAGGAAAATCAGACAGAGATGAGAATGATCCGTATCTGGGTATATGACGGGATCCTAGCCTCGGGCGTATCGGGTCCAATCGACGTCTTCGCAGCGGCCAACCGCATTGCTGCCAAGAGCTCCGTGAACCGTCGTCAGCCGTTCCAGCCCATCCGGTGGCGTGTGGAATCTCTTGATGGAAAACTGGTGCATACTGCCTCTGGTCAGACCGTTGCGGTCGACGGGAGGATCGATGCCCGCGGGCGCGCCGACGCAATTCTGGTGACGGCGCCGTTTCTCGCCGATATGGAGGAGTTTGTCTCCCGGCACGAGCAACTGCGCGCACTGTCGTCTGCACTGCGGCGGCAACACACAGCGGGCGCGGTGGTGGCGTCCTACTGTACCGGCAGCTATCTGCTGGCCGAAGCGGGACTACTTGACGGCCGTATCGCCACCACCCACTGGGATCGGGCTACGGACTTCTCGCGGCGATACCCAAGGGTCGAACTTCGGGCCAACGAAGTTCTGACCGAACAGGATCGCGTTCTTTGTACCGGCGCTGTGACATCCTTCCTCAACCTGGCCCTGCGCCTCGTGGAGATGTTCGGCGATGCACATTTGGCCACGACGACCGCCAAGGCCCTTTTGATTGACACCAATCGTGTGTCGCAGGCATCCTATGCGACGTTGCTCGACGAGCATGGACACTCCGATCGCCTTGTCGCCCGCGCCCAGCTCCGGATGGAGGCGACACTTCAGCACGGGTTTCGACTGTCCGAACTCGCAGCTTATCTTGCTGTCAGCGAACGGACCCTCAATCGACGTTTCAAGCAAGCGGTAGGTGACTCGCCCCTGGAGTATCTCCAGTCTCTCCGTATCGAAGTCGCCAAGCGGTTGCTTGAGGCGGGCCACGCCAGCCTCGAAAGTGTGAGCCAGCGTATCGGCTATGGCGATCTCAGCACATTTCGTGAGCTCTTCAAACGCAAGACCGGGCTGACTCCGCGCGAGTACCAACGCCGATTTGCGCGGCACGCGAGCCGGAACACCTCAAGTGCGGCGCCATCTTAAAGGAAGCGGCTGCGCAGGCATCACACCTAGCGCTCGGTCAGATGGAGTTAGGCAGGCTCCACTGCGGTCAGGCGGTCCTCGACCAGATCCAACACATCGCGTGGTCGATGCAGTTCCTTGTTGCTCGATCAGTTCAACCTTTCTCTGGATCCGGACACGGCGCGTGCCTACCACGATGAGACCCTGCCGAAGGATGTGCACAATGTAGCGCACTTCTGCTCCATGTGCGGACCGAAATTCTGTTCGATGAAGATCACGCAGGATTTGCGGGCGGAGGTAGCCGCGATGAGTCCAGAGGCCCAGGAGAGATTGGCCGGCATGCGCTAAAAGTCGGGAGTTCCTCTCCGGTGGCGGCTGACTTTGCATCGACCAACCTTGAAGTCGCCAGTGTGACGGGTACGGACATTAAACCAGAGGTTCGTGTTCGTCAGAGCAATATATGGGCTCACCAATCTTCCGAAATCGATCTTTATGCGCTGCCTCTGACACACCGCCATGGCCGCCTCCGAAGCATCCGTTGATGATGGAGCGGATGGTGACGGCGCATCGGCCATACTGTGGTGAGCAACCGAGGTTGCGATAGTGCTGTGCAGACATTCGGGACGGCAGCACATCTCCCGATCGAGACAGCCGCAAACCACGCCATAAAATAATGTACTGAACGAACAGACGATCATGAAAGCCTCCGGATTGCTCCTTGCGTGGCCCATGCGAACTTCGGCATGTGGCATAGGGAGAGGGTCACCGGACAGGCGGACGCCCGTCCAACAAACTTATCGTGAGCCCAAATCATCAGAACCATGAACAATTTGTGCTAACCAGAGAGATGGGTGGCCTCAGCATTTGTTCGGCAAACAAGCTTCCGCTCACGCACGGACTCTCGGGTGAGCAGTCTTGAGATCGCCAAGCGTTTGCAGTGAGCCCTAAGGGTGGACATGACCATCCATGGGAGGAGAGGGGAGCCTGCAGTGCGGAAGCGGTTCCGGCAAGTGCCCCTGCAACCATTCCGGCTCGCAGGAGGTCATAGCGCATGCCTCGATCTGATTGCTCAGCACGCGAACCGACGTGTGAGGACGGTGGCCAGAACGAGTGTCGCCAATTACGCCCGCGACAGCACCACGCAGTCCAGTACCGCCCCATAATGGCAGGCTGCAGCCACAAGCACGAAGGCATGCCAGATCGCGTTCTGAAAGCGGAGACTTTCCCACACGTGGAAGACAACCCCTATCGTGTACAGAATGCCACCCACAGCTAGAAGGGTAAGGGTCAAGCCCGGCAGGGCGCCAAGCACGGCCTCATAGGCCATGACGCCGCTCCAGCCGAGAAGCAGGTAGAGAAGAATCGAGAGCCGATCAAACCGGCCCGGCAGGCACAGTTTTAGGACCATTCCAGTCAAGGAACCGACCCAGACGCCGACCAGCAGGATGATGGCCGTGATCTCGCTTCTCATTTGCATGATGAACGGAGTGTAGGTGCCGGCGATTAGGAGATAGATGGCAGAGTGGTCGAACCGCCGCAGCACCCACTTGACCGGGGAGACCGGCCAGAGATTGTAGAACGCGGAGATCACAAGCACCGCCAGCAAGCCGCTCCCGTAGATCGCCACCGAGGTCAGCTCCCAGGGGCTAACCGTCGGCGCGGCGAGAGCTAGCAGGACGATCACGGCAACAAGACCACCGACGACCCCCAGGGCATGGACAATCCCGTCGGCCAGGATCTCATGCCTGTCATAGTTCCACCTGATCATTGTCCCCATATCATTGAAGGCAGCCCAGCCGTCGGCATAGTGGCCTCCGGCTTCTGAAGCAGCTAGCCTAGCTTCGGAGGAACCCGCCACCAGTACGCGGGTTCCTGCGACTTGGTGGCAGATCGTCGAGGTGTTAGGATACAGGCTCTGACTTTCTGATCTAGCAAGAGCTTGATTTGTCCCGGCGCGATCCAGTCGTTTCAACAAGGCAGACCAGCACGAAGACGGCCACGACCGTAACCAGCTCCACGGTCTGGGTGGCCCATTCTGGCGCATCATTCGACAGTAGACCAACCGTCAAGCCCGACAGCAGGGCTGCGGCAAGAGCGGACCAGATCAGCATGGGAACCTCGTTCGTCAGCGGAGGCGGATGTTTAGGCCAAGGTGTCTGAACCGAACCTGTATAGGTTTTTCAGGTCCTCGCCGCCCAGTACGTGCTGCCGAGCCAGTCGAACAGGTCTAGAAGCCACGCCATATATGGATCGCAGGCCACAGACCGGTAGTGATCTCAGCGGCCTGCGTGCCGGTGCAGGTTTCCACGGTCGCATTCAGTCGCTGCCGGAAAGCGCGGTCATCGCCATGACGCCCAATCCTCCCCAGGCAGACAAATTCGCTCGTAACCCTTCGGAAAGAACGGGTTACGGTGGCGTCGCTGGCACTGAGCTGCCGATTGGTACACACAGGCCGGACTAGGTCCGGCGAGGCGCGGCAATTACAAACCGAGCTCTCGCGTATGATCGTTTCGGTCTATCCGTTGGTAACGCACCCCTGCATGACCCGTGCAAGCCGTTGCGAAAATGCCCTCGCATCGGTCGGTAACTCGCCGTCCAGGATCCGAGCCTCGTCCAACAGCAGATGGGCGGCGTCTTCGCGCAGAGACTGCTGATCCTCCCCCAACTTGGCCAGGGCCAGGATAAGGTCATGGCGTGGGTTGATCTCAAGAATGGGTTTGGCCGCGGATGTCAGCTGACCCGCGCGGGCGAGAATCCGCTCGAGCTGGCGGTCCATGCCGGTCTCAGGGGCCACGAGGCAGACGGAACTTTCTGTCAGACGCTCTGAGGCGCGGACGTCGGAGACGCCCTCACCAAGGATCGCCTTCACGGATTGGATGAAGCTCGTCACCGCCTCCGTTGCCGGCGCGCGCGCATTCTCCTTAGTTTCAGTCAGCGGGACTTGCGCCAGGTCCGCAGCGCCTTGGGTGACCGACTTGAATGGTTTGCCTTCGTAGTCGACGCCAGCGGTGACCCAGAAACTGTCGACCGGATCGGGCAGCAACAGTACCTCGATAGCGCGCGCCCGGAAACCTTCAAGCTGCGGCGAGGTCTCGAGCCGGGCAAGATCCGTCCCGGTCACGTAGTAAATGGCGTTCTGGTTCTCCTTAAGGGAGGCGACATAATCCCTGAGCGAGCGCCATCCGCTACCAGACGCGGTGGTCTTGAACCGGGCCAGGCCGAGCAGTGTCGAGCGCCGCTCGAAATCCTCATAGAGCCCCTCTTTCAGCACCGGCCCGAAAGTCTCCCACACCTTGATGTAGGCCTCAGCATCGTTCTGCGCGAGCTTTTCGAGATCGCTGAGCACACGGCTGGTCACGCCCTTCTTGATAGCAGCCAGAAGTGGGCTCTCCTGGATCATCTCGCGCGAGACATTGAGTGGCAGGTCAGTCGAGTCGACGAGCCCACGCACGAAACGCAGGTAGCGCGGCAGGATCTCCGCCTCGTCGGTGATGAAGACTCGCTTGACGTAGAGCTTCATCCGCCCGTGACGGTCGGGACCGAACAGGTCGAACGGCGTAGAGCCTGGCACGAAGGCAAGTGCCGTGTATTCGTGGCGGCCCTCGGCCCGGAAGTGCACAGTCAGCGCGGGCTCGTCGAACTGGCCAGCCACGCTGCGATAGAAATCCGTGTAGTCCTCAGGCTTGATTTCGGAGCGTGGCTTCACCCAGAGAGCGGCACCGTCAGCGACTTCCTGTGGCTCTGCTCCGGGCTTCTCGACAAGAGAGATCGGCACGGGGACGTGGCCTGACTGATCCTTCACGATGCGTTCGAGCCGATAGCGCTCGGTGTAAGAGGCGGCGTCCTCCATCAGGTTCAAAATCACACGAGTGCCGCGGGTCGGGGCCTCATCGATGGCTGCAGAGGCGACCGTATAGGAGCCCTTACCGTCAGACGACCAGATCGTGGCCTCGTCGCTGCCGGCCCGGCGTGAGACGACGTCGACCCGATCGGCCACCATGAAGGCGGAGTAGAAGCCGACGCCGAACTGCCCGATGAGCTGAGTTCCTTCGCCTCCCTGGGCTGCCTGGATCTGGTCCATGAAAGCTCTTGTGCCCGATCGTGCGATGGTGCCGAGAGCCTCAACCATCTCGTCGCGGCTCATGCCGATGCCGTTATCCTGAATCGTCAGGCGGCGGTTGTCGGCATCAATCAGCAGTGTGATCGAAGGCTTAGGATCGTCGCCGAGCAGGCTCGGATTGGAGATCGCCTCGTAGCGCAGTTTCTCGCAGGCATCAGCCGCATTTGAGATCAGTTCGCGCAGAAACACGTCCTTGTCGGAATAGACCGAGTGCACCATCAGGTGCAGCAGCTTGGCAACATCAGCCTCGAAGGAGTGGTTCTCTGGGGCGGGCGTGGTGTCAGCAGTTTTCATGGCTTGAGATGAACCTTGTTGCTCCAGCGGGCGATGAGATGGCAGCCCACAGTCAAGATTTCAAGCCTGAAAGGCCGCGAGCAAGGGGAGCAGTCTTGAGAAATTGCTAAGGTTGATTAGCGTCCTGCCCGGAATCTCTCGAAGGCAGAGATCTTCTGGATGTAAGGCTCGACCTCGCGCCGGTAGACCTCGTGCCGGAGAAACGTGACCTCCGCCTCGCCAGCATTCTCGTCAACCTCAACCCACCACGACTTTGGCCGTCCGTCCGTGCCATCATTCCAACGGTAGCCCCGTTTCTTGAGGACATCTTTCATATCGAATGGGCTGCTCTCGGCCCAAATGCGCAGGAGCGATTTTCGAGCCGACGTCAGCAGGTGCTTGAGCGGGAGACCACCCTCAGCAGGAAGGGGCGATGCCAACACCTCAAGCAAGGCATGGCAATCCTCTACAGCACGGTGTCCCTGGTGGAACCAGCCGGACTGGGTCAGAAGGTATCCCAGCTTTGATCCCTCGAACCCGAACTCGCCCCAGGAAATCTCGGAATGGGAGCAGGCCCAGGCCTTCACCTTGAAGCTTTTGGACAGGCGCTCGCAGAAGGGCCGATCGAAGCGGGCATTGTGCGCGATAACCAGATCGGCTGGCTCGATGAACCGCTCGACTGCCTCTAGATCGAGCACTTGGCCGGTGACCATATCCGGCGTAATTCCAGTCAGACGGGTAATCTCTGCACTGATCGGCACACCCGGCTCGCGTAAAGCATTGAAACTGCCTATGACGTCACTGATGCGGCCTTCCTCATCAAAAGTGAAGGCGACCATGCCGAGCTCAATGACCTCATCCTTCGTGTGATCCAGACCTGTGGTCTCGGTATCAATGATGATGGCGATCTTTTCCCCTCGGAATGGCGCACTTTGTACTGCGATAGGGCGGGGCTGCAGGCGGCGGAGAACGCGATAGTCGCCGGTTGCTTCCAGGATCCGGGCGGCCGCCTCACAATCGGCAGCCTTGAGGGACTTGCCGCGGTATTTGGTTCGGAGGACGATTTCATCGGCGGTCTTCGCCTCGATCGAACCCGGAGGTGCCTCAAAGTCCAAAAAAAGATCAGCCTGGCCTCGCATTCCCAATCTTTCGCCCATCAACAGTGCAGGCTTTCGCGTAAGCCCCGTGGGAGAGAATAATGAGATGCAAGTCGACAGATCGTTAATGGGCGAGCCTCCGTCGGGCGCGGCGAGACGAGCGTTTGGATGGTAACGGAGAAGATCGCGGCCTTTGCCGAGGCGACAGCTCCGATTGCCGCTGGCGGATTTGCCCACAAGGCGGTCAATGGATACCGCGAGCATGTGCGGGCGAGCGCGAGGTGTTTGAGGCCTTAGCGACGAAAGCTTCACCAGGAACGAACACTTGTCCTGTCGGGGGCTCTCCATTATCAAATTGTCCTCCCATCCAGAGGACACCTCGGATGGCCTCGTGGCGGAGTGGTTACGCAGAGGACTGCAAATTCTTGCACCCCGGTTCGATTCCGGGCGAGGCCTCCAACTCTAGGCCAGGAGCTAGAACTTTGGGAACCGAGGGGTACAGTCAGACGGTGACAAAAGCGCCCGGCAGGATTTCAACCTTGCATCCCACCTCTGGTATCAGCATATACCAGCTTGTTGAGATCGTGGTGCGTCACGGGAGCCGATGGACACACGCTATTCGTTCCGTCCAGGGACAAAATCTATCGACTGCCCCGCTGGGCTGTTGTTCTGGCTGCGATCGCTGCCGTCTCACTGGGCCTCCTGCTGCTCGTCTTAGCTGCTGGACTCGCGCTGATCATCATCCCTGTTGTCATTGTCGGCGGCATAATCATGCGTTGGCGGCTTCGCCGCAGGATGGGAGAAGCAACTCGCCCCGGAGATGTGATCGACGCTGAGTACCGCATCATAGACCGGGGGCGGTGATCGACCTTCTGGCTGTGCTTGGAACGGGATCGTAGCACACTTGCGAGCGCCATGAAGCCTTATACAACCAGTTTTGGCCTCTGACCCTTGCCTTCAGCAGGGTCAGTTACGATTTCACGGAGTCCTGCCGGTGAAATCAGTCTCATGACAGTTCATTTCCCCTTCGACAACACTTATGCCCGCCTGCCCGATCGTTTTTACGCGCGCTTGGCTCCGACACTTGTCAGCGCGCCAGGACTCATTCGGCTGAACCGGGACCTCGCCCAGCAACTCCGCCTCGACCCGGATCGCCTCTCCAGCCCCGAAGGAGTTGCATTTCTGTCCGGCAACCGCGTTCCGGATGGCGCTGAGCCTATTGCCATGGCCTATGCCGGCCACCAGTTTGGGAGCTTCGTGCCGCAACTCGGCGACGGACGCGCCATTCTTCTCGGTGAGGTCGTCGACCAGAACAGTATCCGCCGGGACATTCAGCTCAAAGGCTCAGGCCCGACACCCTTCTCGCGCCGCGGCGACGGACGGGCCGCATTGGGACCCGTCCTGCGAGAATACCTCATCAGTGAAGCAATGGCAGCGCTTGGGCTGCCAACGACGCGTGCGCTCGCCGCAGTGTTGACCGGAGAAGCCGTTATCCGCGAGATGCCGCTTCCCGGGGCAGTTCTCACTCGTGTTGCCTCAAGTCATATCCGGGTTGGCACGTTCCAGTATTTCGCCGCCCGACAGGATGTTGAGGGGCTTCGTCTTCTAGCGGACTACGTCATCGGCCGACACTACCCGCACGCTGCCGAAAGCGACCATCGCTATCGCGCGTTCCTCGACCAGGTGATCGCCGCCCAGGCAGAGCTTATTGCCCGTTGGCTGCACATCGGCTTCATCCATGGAGTCATGAACACCGACAACATGTCCATCGCCGGCGAGACGATCGATTATGGCCCGTGCGCCTTCATGGATGCCTACGATCCGGCGACAGTCTTCAGCTCCATCGACCGGCAGGGCCGCTACGCCTATGGCAACCAGCCGCGCATCGGCCTCTGGAATTTAACGCGGCTGGCCGAGACGCTTCTGCCGCTCCTGTCTGAGGACGAGGAGAGGGCCGTGGCTGAAGCGAGCGAGGCGCTCGAAGCTTTCGCGAGCAAGTTCGAGGCGGCCTACCACGCGGGGCTCAGGCGCAAGCTCGGGCTACTGACGGAGCGCGAGGAGGACCCGACGCTTGCCGGTGATCTCCTGAAGGCGATGGCTGAGAACCAAGCTGACTTCACCCTGATCTTCCGGCGGCTAAGCGATGCAGCCGCTGGTCCTGAGAGAGACGAGGCCGTCCGAAACCTCTTCATTAATCCACTTGCTTATGATGCTTGGGCCACCCGCTGGCGAGAGCGGTTGAGCCTTGAGCCGCAAGGTGGTGTCAGGCGCCAAGCGGCCATGCAAGCAGTCAATCCAGCGTTCATCCCGCGCAATCATCAGGTGGAGGCGGTGATACAATCTGCGGTGGAGCAGGGTGACTTTGCTCCCTTCGAGGAGCTTTTGACGGTGCTCTCCAGGCCCTATGAGGATCAGCCAACCTTGGCCCACTATTCCGAGCCACCAGAACCGAACCAGCGCGTCTATCGGACATTCTGCGGGACATAGCTGCCTCAACAGCTTCGCGCCTGTGCCGCTCTCTAGAGATCCCGACGGAGAGCCCTCGGCATCCTATCCCCTCCCACAGCTTCTACTTCCGCCCATCACCCATTCTGCATGCCAGGCGGAGCAACAACAGCGTGCGCGAGTGGTCAGCTAACCGGGGCAGTCAAATGTTGGAACATATATTGGCGTGCTTCGTCATCCATCTCAGCTTTGAAGCCGTGTCGCTCCTTCAGCGCGCTAGCGGCATGAGCAGCCCGGCGAGCGCTGATCGCAATTGCTCCCATTCATCCGGTCATCAGGAAGCAATAAGCAGCTCTCCTGAGTGGTTGTATGGGGGCAGCGGCATGGTCTAACTAATATTACCTCGACGTGCAGATGGTGTTGAAACCTCATGCCTCGAACGCATCGTGAGAACATAAGTTTGGGCTGTTTATCAGCGAGCAGCTAACCATTCTCGCAGTTTCGTCCAGCGCCTCTTCATCTGCCCGCCCCTGACGGCAATCCCGACAGCTTTCTTCTGGCCTACCAGAACGACCAGTCGCTTACCGCGGGTGACACCCGTGTACAGCAGGTTGCGGGCCAGCATCGTGAAGTGCTGCGTAACCACCGGGATGATCACGGCGGGATATTCTGAACCTTGTGACTTATGGATCGTGGTCGCGTAAGCGGGGACAAGGGTATCGAGTTCACCGAACGGGTAGGGCACCTCCCGTCCATCAAAGGAGGCGATCAGCACTCCCTCCTCACCGTCGATCCCGACCACCGTGCCCAGATCTCCGTTGAACACCTCCCGGTTGTAGTCGTTCTGGGTCTCCATGACCCGATCTCCCGGCGAGAAGCGCCAGCCAAACCGTTCCACCTTAGATGGAGGATTGGGATTGAGCACTTCCTGGAGTTGGATGTTGAGGTTGCGGGCTCCGAGCACACCTCGGTTCATGGGGCAAAGCACCTGAATGTCCTTCATTGGATCAAGGCCGAACCTACGCGGCATGCGTTCCTTGATCATCTGGATGATCTTGGCCACACCCTCCTCGGGATCGGCGATCTCGACGAAGTAGAAGTCAGTCTCCTCTCCTGCCTTTGGGACCTCAGGCATCTGGCCATTATTAATCCGGTGAGCATTCACCACGATCCGGCTTTCTGCTGCCTGCCGGAAAACCTCAGTTAGACGGGCGACAGGAATGCGCTCCGAGGCGATGATATCGGCCAGTACCTGCCCTGAGCCGACGGAAGGTAACTGATCCACGTCGCCGACCAGCAGCAGACCAGCCTCAGCGGGGATAGCCTTGGTCAGGGCGTTCATCAGCGGAACATCCACCATGGAAGTCTCGTCCACTACCAAGAGATCGCAGTCGAGTGGGTTCTCCTCATTGCGTGAGAAGCCACCGTGCTCGGGATCGATCTCCAGGAGGCGATGGATCGTCTTGGCTTCCAGACCGGTCTGCTCTGTCATGCGCTTGGCCGCTCGCCCTGTGGGCGCGGCCAACGCGACCCGAACGCCTTTCGCAACCAGCAGACGCAAGATCGTATCGAGGAGAGTCGTCTTGCCGACACCAGGACCACCTGTCACTACCGCCATCTTAGAACCAAGCACCAGTTTTAGAGCCTCGCGCTGCGAGACTGCCAGGGTCTTGTCAGTGCGGCCTTCAACCCATGGAACAGCTTTGTCGAGGTCGATCTCGGGCCAGGGTGCTGGACCAGACGTTCGCTCAATCAACCGAGAGGCAATCGCCTGCTCGGCCACATGGAGCCCTTTCAGGAACAGGCAGGTCTCGTCGCCAATTGAGTCCGAGACGATTTCGCCCTTGGACAACTCATCGGCTATGGCGGTGCGGATCAGGGCCTCATCGACTTCGAGAAGCTGCTCGGCCAGTCGGCTGAGAGCATCAACCGGTAATGCGCAGTGGCCCTCGTCCGTCGCCGTTTGGAGCGCGTACGAGATACCGGCGCGGATACGCTGGGGGGCTGTCTTCTCCATCCCGAGCTTGACCGCGATGGCATCAGCGGTCCGGAAACCGATGCCGCGCACGTCCTTGGCCAGGCGGTACGGGTCATCGGTCATGACGTGGACGGACTCAAAGCCGTAGGTCTTGAAGATGCGCACCGCACGAGCAGTACCGACCCCGTGTGCGTGAAGGAAGACCATGATCTCCCGCACGGCTTTCTGCTCGGCCCAGCCCGCCACGATGCGGGAGGCCCGCATCGGGCCGATTCCAGGCACCTCGGTCAGGCGCTCAGGTGCCGCCTCTATAATCTCAAAGATGTCCACGCCAAAGGCAGCAACAATCCGCTTGGCCATGGCCGGTCCGATGCCGCGCATCTGGCCTGAGGACAGATACTTCTCAATGCCCTCGGCACCGGTCGGCGGAGTGGACTTGAGCACCTCAGCCTTGAACTGCAGCCCGTGGGCGCGGTCGCTGATCCAGAGCCCACTCGCGGTGATCCACTCGCCTGCGGCCACAGCAGGCGTATGGCCGACGACTGTCACGAGATCGCGCTTGCCTCTCGCATGCACCTTTAGGACAGCGAAGCCGTTCTCCGCATTGTGGAACGTGACGCGCTCGACTGAGCCTGCGAGCGTCTCAAAGACTGGCCTCTGATCAACTTGTGAGGGTCGAATCATCTGGTTCACGGCGCCTGCCAGGAAAGGTTCCTGAACTCTCGGACTGTATCCCTGAATAGCACCACTGACGCGGATGCTCTCCCTAGATTGTCATCAGATGTTCTTGGTTCGTTTCAAGGCTTTTTTACGGCCATTCCGGTGGACACAAGCTCGATGAGAGGAAGTTCACTGGTTTGGTTGTAGTGCTCGCTAAGCAAGTGTCGAAACCGAGCATTCGCAGAGTTCTGTCCGGCTCCATAGGAAAATATAGATATGATTAACGATTGATTAGCGAAGCGATACTCAGGGGCGGCTACAGATTGGGAGAGAGGAATAGAAAGTGGGTCGGATGGCAAACAGTCTTCAGTAATCTCCGATACCGAACTCCTGCGCCGGATCGGTCAAGATCTCCGCTCGATTTAAGTGGACGTTATCAGGCTGGCTCTCCCACAGCGCATCCAGGCAACTCTGGCACTGATCGATCGGAAGCAGGGGCTCACTAAATGTGCACCTCGTGCGGTGCACCACTGAAGATGGTCGGCACTGTGCGCAAGACTAACTTGCCGGTGGTTTCGCCTGACTCCAGAACTCGGTGAGCTTGAGCCACATCTTCCAGCGCAAAAGAACGAACCTTCGGCAACCGAATGTCCCCTGCCTCTACCCAGGCGGTGAGATCGTTCACAGCCGCGTGCAGCAGGTCGGCGCGCGGCAAGAGAAACGACAAATTGAACGCCACGACACTCTTGTTGTCACTTGTCATCGACAAAGGACTGAAGCGCGGCATTTTTAGCATTCCGAGGGCCGCTTTAAGGTAGTTAATGCGCCCACCCTTTTTGGGCAACAAACTATGAAAGCCATAGACCAGCAGCTTACCTGTGGGCTTCAGATGCGCGTAACTTTGCCCGAGGGTCTCAGGGCCGTTCGCGTCAAAGATCAAATCGTAGCCGTCAGGGCATACACGCTTGGCTTCATCCCAGAGTGACTGAGTGGATTTGTCGATCACGGCGTCCGCGCCGAGCCGGCGCACATACTCGACCTTGTGACTTCTTCCCACTACGCCAGTCACGTGCAGGTTGTGCAACTTGCATAGTTGCACAATCGCTGAACCTACTCCACCGCCGGCCGAATGCACGAGGACCCTCATGCCGGGCCGGATCACCACGTTCTGCAAAAGTCCGTGATAGGCTGTGAGATGGACGGCCAAGAAGCCAGCCGCGGCCTCGAAGTCCAGAGCCTGCGGCTTAGGCCATACTAAATCTTCCGGTGCGCACACGTGGGTGGAGTAGCCGTTGAAAAGAGTGACACCGAAGACCGCATCCCCTGGCCTCACATTCTTGACCTCCCGGCCAACGTCTTCCACCCAGCCTGAATATTCGAAGCCGGGCGTGATCGGCCAGCCCACGAATCGCCGCGCGGACTCGTACACGCCCCAACGAACACAGATGTCAGCATAGTTTACACCCACTGCCTCGGTGCGGATCAAAACCTCCCGACTGGCAGGTTCGGGCACAGGATGAGTTTCGAGCTTAAGCTGCTCGTAACCGCCCGCTTTATGAATGACCACTTTGTGCATGGACGCTGGAGACATCGCCTTTTCACCCACAGCTTCAACCTGAAATGTCCTCATTGGCCCCTATGGGCGTCGGCGTGAGGCCCCGACCATCGGCCCCATAGGCATGAACGTGTCCATCCTCTTCAATGAAGGGGCATAGAGGCTAGAGACACTTCCATCCAGGAACAGAGCATTCGCGCAGCCTAACTCGTCCCGGAACAAGCGAGCGAATGTGCTAAATGTGACCGGGTCATCTGAAATCGCAAACACGATCACGTCTTGGCCTTTCACGCCAACACCGTTCCGGATCTTTCGTGAGCTGCTTTGTTCTGAAAACTGAGGGTGGATTTGCCCATTGATGACGAGCATCGGGCCCGATTGCGTCGCGAAGTCAGGCCTGACTTTCCGCTTCAGATAGGCTCCTGTCTCAAGCACGCCTGCCTGATAGCCTTTGACGTAAAAGATGCCATTAGGCATGAGGTGGAAGTTCCCGGGACCGTTGCGGGTGTTGACGGCCTTCAGCTCTTTTCCGTTTTCAACGTAAAGTCCCACTGGCGAACGATCCTTATGGTACATGCCCGCGTTCATCGCGACTGCAAGGCGTGAGCCCTCTGGGGTCTCTTTCAATCGGTTGAACGAGCCAAGTACCTCCCCGTCCGGCCCGCGCCAGAACAGCCTCACCTCGTGTTGTCGGAGGTTCACAGTGCAAACCACAAAGGTGCTGTCAGCATATTGGACTGGCCGACACAGATCACTGTCGGGCTGAGCTGCTACTTGTCCAGCAAACAGTCCAAGAGAAACGAGCGCCGTAAACAGGATGGTGGTCGTCCGAGAGAACGCTCGACACAGAGTGAGGATGATAGATTTCATGTGCAACTTAGGTCCCTTCAGTGTCCATGATACCGTTCTCGCAGATGGGTGCGGAAGATCCCCGCAGTCAGTGGTTGCGGGTCTCGCAGGTAAGCGCACTGCCAATCATCGAGCCGGTAGCTGTCTTCATCCACTCGAGCCAGCAGCTCACCCGTGTTAAGCACAGTGAGCACATCATGTGCGGTTCCTTTTAGCATCGCGAGTTGGTGCGAATGGCTGTCGGCAGCCCCTTCCAGCTTCATGGTCTCAGCGCTCCAATGCAGAATACCGATCCCGTCCTCGATCAAACTGATGCGTGCAATTCGTTCTAGCAGCGGGTGGTTGACCTGCATTTGGACGTGAACTCCGTACTTGGCGCCGATCCCGCCAGCTTTGCGGGGAGGCAAGTGGCTCTGCAATCAGCCTGGGGAAGGTACCGAGCTGTTACTAACGTGTGGGGTTTGCAGTTCCGGAATGCCCTTATTCCGGCTGATTGTGGATCGGGTCGACCCAATAAACCTCCTCCGGCTTTTCGACAGGATCCACGTCGGTGATGTTCACGACGACGGCCTCGTTATCGCTGCGCACGAGAACGCATTCGAGGGGCTCATCCGGGTTGGCGTTGATCTCCTGATGAGGCACGAAGGGCGGCACATAGATGAAGTCGCCAGGCCCAGCTTCAGCAACGAACTCCAACCGTTCGCCCCAGCGCATGCGAGCCTTGCCTCGCACTACATAGATCACGCTTTCCAACTCGCCGTGGTGGTGCACTCCAGTCTTGGCATTCGGCTGAATGGACACCGTACCGGCCCAGATCTTCTGAGCTCCGACCCGCGCATGATTGATCGCGGCCTGCCGAAACATGCCCGGGGTCTGAGCTGTGTTTGGATCGAGGCGGTCACCTTTGATCACTTGAACGCCGTGGTGCTTCCAGTGGTCGTGCTGATCATGGGATTTGTCTTGATTGTCATCTGTCATGGTGCCCTCCGAGACGATTGCCTTCCATCCTTGTTCTGGAACTAGCCGCCCAAGACGGCAGCAGGTGGCTCGACGAGTGAGCCCTGCCCCCATCTTAATGGGATACCCGCTCCAGTGTTCCCCTCCGGCCGCTCGCTGCGTGAGCGGGTTGGCGCGCCTTGCGTCACCTTCAATCTTTGTTCCGTCTGGTCTGGTCATCAACGGGCGCGGATTGTGTAGCGGCGGGCGGCTGGAGATCATTGGGGATCCGAAGCCGGCTTGAGCTTTTCATGGTTCCAGAGCGGTTTTGCCAGGTAAAGTCGAGCAGTGCCGCGCAGAAGATAGCGACCAGGTTGCCGACTACGATGGCGGGAAGCATTAGGGCGAGGGTGGTTCCAGGCGGCCCGAAGCTGCTGGCATAGCCGGCGGACAGCGGAATAGCGCCGGCCGTGATGCCCCGCCCAGGATCGGGACGACGATCAGGAGCAGCGAGTGGGACGGAGCGAGGCCGAGCAATGATCCCGCCGCGGTTCCAACACATAGGGCCAGAAGGCTGCCGAGCATCAATGGGACAATGATCTTCAGAAACCTTGCGCCGAGATCGTGCGGGCTGAAAGCGGCAACGCTCCCGAAGATAACAATTGCGATGAACCAACCGAGGATGTCCGTTCGTCCAAACTACTCTCCAACCCACTCAATAGATTCGGGATTGATCTAGGCCCGATGGACGATGAAGGACGGCGCAGAGATTGCCAGAACTGTATCGAACCCAGACCTGGTGAGGGCTGACGTCGGCTTCATCGCACCTTCACTGTAGATGCTGGTAAGACCTCAATCCTTACCTGTTAAGATTCGGCGTCACCGGGCGCAGGCCAAGCGCGCTACAGTGCCAAGCGGTTTTCGTGTGGCTCGTCCAAATCGTCGTCATGGCTCTAGTCCTCCCATGCGCACGGAGGGGAACTGCTACTGACATCTCTAAATTGCAGGACACTGACATTTAGAGATGTCAGGGAGTTGGGCTGGGTCCTTAGGCGCAAGCAGCGGCGGAACTGTCAATATTGTGCAGCCGCGCTGCGGCAGAGCTACATCATTATTTGTCGTGGAAGCTTCGCGTCAGATGATGCGTCATAGCCGCAATGATCCAGTGGTACTCCTCACCCCGCGCCAGGGGACCACTCTCGCCCCTGAGGATCGCCAGGAGTTCATAGTAACGGATGGTCCGGACCTGGTGTTTGCGGTATTGGTCCAGGTGCCATTGCAGGAAAGCCGCGTCCGGCTCACGTCGCATGGCCCGGGCCGAACTCTCCAGCCATTCCTGAGCGAGCTTGCGTCCTGTCTCAGAGGTCAGATCCTGACCCTGATCTATGGCCTCTCGAACCCTGCCCATGGTCTCAGACGACGCCTGCTCATAGGCATGCGGATCGAACTCTGGGCTCCACATGCGCTCGAAGCTGGCCCGCATCTCGGCGATGTATGCCTTGTCCGTGACCATCGCCATGATCTCGTTCCAAGCATCAATCTGCTCAGGCGTTGGGGCTGCGGGCAACTCCGGCATGGTCTGCTCGATCATCCGGCGCTTCCAGGCTGGATCCATCTCCACTCCGCTGGTTACCTGCTCGTACATGCGTTCAACCGCATCCCGCAACTGGGTCTGAGAGTAAGCTGTCATGGTCCACAATCTCCTTAGGTCGGCTTCCGTGGGGTTGGGAATTCTGAGCGTGGTTTGCAGAACTGCGGCGATACGCTGCTTGGTGGCGATCTCCGCCTCTAGAGCCTGAAGCCGGATCTGCAGAACATCTACCAAGGAGAGCTTGCGCCTGAGGATCTTGCCGATCGCGTCAAGGCTAATGCCAGCCTCCCGTAGGGCTTGGATCAGGTCGAGCCGAGCCAAGTCTTCATCTGAATAAACTCGGTAGCCGCTCTCCGTCCGAGCCATTGGGGGCAGTAGGCCTTCATCCGAGTAGAACCGGATCCGACGCACGGACAATCCGCTTAGGCGGGCAATCTCGCCAATGGTGTAGGGTCTGTTGCTCATGACAGCCTTGTACAGGCTCCACTTGGTGGAGGGTCAAGACATGGGCGAGCAACCTCTAAAATGCCCTGCACCATGGGCATTGACACCTCAGCGTATAGGCCATTTCCACACGGGGGCGGCATCATTGGTTACAATTGTCTCGCCCAAGTGCTTCTCCAGGATCACGGCTTTGGCGGAAACCTCCTGGCGGAGCCCCGCCACAAGGTCTTTTGCATGCGAAACCAGGATGATCTGCGAGCGCTCCGCCGCCTTCCCAATCAGCCGAGCCAGTGGCACAAGGAGATCAGGGTGCAGACTTGTCTCCGGCTCGTTGAGAACCATGAACTCCGGTGGTCGAGGAGATAAAAGAGCTGCCACGAGCAGGAGGTAGCGAAGGGTTCCGTCCGACAGCTCCGCCGCCTTGAGGGGCCGAAGCAGTCCATGCTGGTACATCTCGAGCTCGAAGTACCCATCAGCCACCCTGATCTCCAGTTGCGCCCCTGGAAAGGCATCCTCAACTGCGTCGGTCAATCCCCTGGCATCGCCGATCTCGGTAATCGTCCGAAGGGCTGCCGCCACATCGGCTCCGTCACCAGCGAGCACTGGCGTATAGGTGCCAACCTGTGGCCTGCGGGCGGGTGCATCACGATCCGTGCGCAGATGGTCGTAGAACCGCCACCCCCGCATCCGCTCGCGCAGCAGCAGGAGTTCGATGGCATCATGAGGATCCGCGCCATGGGTCATCATGCTGTCGGAGGAGGCGAGGTCTGGGAGGACTTGGCCCCACGCACCGCTATCCGTCCGGATCCGGACCGTCGGTCCGCGACGCTCCGCAAACATATTGGTGCGCCCCAGCACTTCGCCGGTCCAGACGGCCTCCAGCTTAATCTCAGGATCACGGGAGAAATAGGACGTTGAGGGGACTGGCAGCCCCAGATCTATGGCATAGCCATAGTTTGGACCTGAGAATCCGAGCTTGAGACTCACAGGCGCGCCTCGTCGCGTTCCCTGGATTGGCTGCGTCCCGGCCTTCATCTCCCGCGAAAAGCCCTCCGGTCCAGCCCAGAGTGTCGACTGAAGTCCCCCTTCGGCTGCCAAAGATTGGATGATCCGCCCTTGAGCGATGTCAGCCAAGAGCCGCAGGGCGCGGTACAGGCTGGACTTACCGCTCCCGTTGGCTCCTGTAATGATGTTGAGAGGCCCCAGTTCGAGCCTGACATCACGTAAGGAGCGATATCCTGAGACAGCGAGGCGTGTGATCATAGACCCGTTGCTAGCCTGAAGGTCGACATCCTTCAACACAGGCAGGCAACTTGGCAGCCATATTGTTAGGCTGATCAATCACCATAGGACGGCTCACTAACTGAACAATGACCAACTCGGCGAATTCCTCCGGCTCTGCCATGAAGCCTGGAGCACTTGTTCCGCTCTGCGCTTTGACGAAGAATAGGGCGTTCAGCGCGACCGCGAAGTGCCGTGCCAGCCTTCCTTCCGCGTCAACACGCCCGGTGGTCACTTCGGAATGGAGGGTCTGAAAGCCTGAGGCGGCGCGGATGTAGGCTCCGTCGAGGCCAACGATCAGCGGCCCACCCTGTGACAGGCTCACGCAACGCGGGCTGGCATGGTCGCGTGCCTCGATACGATTGGTGATCTCGGCTAATTTCCGGGACGCCACTGTTCTTGTCCACCGCACGATTAAGGGCGGCGCCGAGATCATAAATGTCGGTCCAGATTGCTTCTGAGCCGACACAGGGTTCGCAGGGGCCCGCTTTTGAGCCGGCGCGCTGTCGTTTTGAGACGGAGGTGGCGTTGGCTTCCCGGCCGACGCCGGAGCGTGTTTCGGACGGTCAGCCGTCACGGGGGCAGTGCTGGCCGTGCCTATCTTCGACGCAAGCGGGTCTTCGACCGGGGCAGAAGGGGCGACGGGGTCACAGCAACAGGCTTTTTGTCAGGAACCTGCGCGGGTGATTTGATCCGAGAATTAGATTCAGCCGAGCCCGGCGCCTTTGTTACATCCGGTTTCGATTGAGACGGACCTGCGGTAGAGGAGGGGTCGTTGATCGCCTCGGGCTTCTTCGGAGCCGACCCACCGGCATGTTGTGGCGGTGCCTTCTTGTTTTGCGAGCTCCAGGCGGGCTTTGGGAAAGGATCCGCCGGAAAAAGGCGCCGCGGTTCGAACTTGGGCTTCTCAGGTCTCCGGCGTGATTACCAGAGTGTCAGATCTGAACGAGGAAGCCATTTTCTTATCCATTTGCACCCAATTAGAGTGCTGCGTCAGATTCCATTTGTCTATCCATTCTTATCCATTTTTAGTCCAACCGCTCCTGTTCGACCGTTCAGCCCTAATACAGGGCAGTAACGGGTCTATGTCCCGGTTGGGCACCGAGGTCCGTGCAGGGCGATTGAGAGGCCTGACAGCTCTTCGAGCAGACCTGATGCACCACTAGTGCGAGTGCAACAGGTCAATCGATTTAAGTGACAATGACCACATACAGGGGAGGGGCAAAGTCACCCGACCCGAGCCGGGACAGGGCAGCGTGCTGCCAAAATAAGGCATCAAAAATCAGAGGGAGAGGACCACGCCGGGACGCTGCCGGTCAGCAACCCAGCCGGACGCCGGATACAGCCGGCAGCCCGATTTTCGATGCCTTAAATGCCGCTCTCAGCGGCGTCGCCAGACATCCGAGTGGAGATAAGCGTGAGCCGCCGCTTGGACCCCTCGAGGTGCATTTTGTGGCACCGATCGGATCCGGACCGAAGCTCTATGACACCTCATGAGCCCAAGCCCGGGAGGGCTGCAGCAGGAACTCAGGATCCCAAAGACCGACAGGTGCCGGAGGCCGAAATATGGACCGTTGGGGCCAAGCAAAAATGATGCGCCCGTGAGGGTGCGTCATTTTTGCGGTATTGAGCCTATTTTCTGGGAGCCTTTTTCCATAGGAAGATCGACCTATGGGCTGTGTCGGCTCTCCTGAGCCGCGGTGATCTTCCAAGGACCTGCGAAGCGGGCAGGGAGCGTGATCGCGGGCCTCCGGCCGGGATCCGCATCGGCACCCGCATGGGAGCCGGCTCTGGGCAGCTCACGATCTTCGGATCTGTGTGAGAGGCCTTCTTATGCGTCAGCCTGGCCGGGAAAGGCGTCGGGTTATCCGTAAGCCTGATCGGACAGAACGCTCTCGAGCGTCTGGGACAGGGGTTTGGGGCGTCAGCCACAGGAATCCCGCAGGGATTTGCAGCGGCCGCCAGACGAAGGCGGATCGCGGCTAAGCCGTTGTCACAGCGTCAGTTTCATGGGGGAGGTTCTGGGAGCTTCCCTTGATAGCGCCGGCCGATACGAGCGTCTGCTCAGCAGGCCTGGCGCTCTTTCCAGGGGCCTTTCTTGGGAAAGCTCGCTGTAGCGGGCTCTGGAGGGCTGTGGAGCCTTTAGGGCGCCAATCCTCCTCCGGCAGCAGGATAAGCCCTCCACGGGCTTCCTGCAGGATTTGAAGCGGCATCGATAGCAAATCCTTATACCGCAAGGCCTTCACGGCGAAGGAAATCGGAGCCGGGGACAGGCGGATGCGCGGCAAGCGCGGATTCGCATAAGGTATCTTATGGAACCTAAGTAACTGATTTCATTAAGGTATTAACCTTATACCATCCGTCCAGAACGTCAACGGATGTGCTGCGGCCGGCCCTGTTATGGCGTCTCGACCGCTGCATGAGCTCTTAGGCAGGAAAAATCGAATGAATTTCTCTGCCTAAGGGCACCGCGAGCCCTTTCTTCGTCAGGGTTCCGGATCGCGAGTGCAAATGAAGACCGGCTTGCATTGCCGGTTACAAACCCTGCCGCTTAGGGTGCAAATAGCTCACAGGTCGAATTTTCGAGCCTTAGGTTGACGCTGTCGGTCGATCATGAGGCGCGTGCTTTAGGCCGGAAAAATCCTGCCGTTAATTTCTCCGGCCTTGAGGCGAAGAAGTGACGCTTCTTAGGGTGACAATCTCAATCCAGATATTTTTCCGGCCTAATCCGAGAACGGTCCAAAAGGCGGCATGAGAGGTGCCAACCACACGGAACGGATTTTTACGGCCTTACGGCTTTCGATACGTGGCGAAGAAACAAGGGTGAAAAAAACAAATCGAGCGCGTTTTCGCTAGCGCAAGCAAAAACGGAGCTCTTTCTGAGCGAAACGTTAGGCCGGAAAATTGACGCGCGATTCTCCGCACCTTAAAATTTTTCGAGATCAAAAAATCCGCGTGCCGGCGGAAATTGGAATTCAATAATGCCTCTTGCCGAAAACTACCGTTGGGGAACCGAGCGTCCGAACGCGCGCATCAAACGGCTGAGCGCGACGTCGCTTCCGAATGCGGACAAGGACATCGAGAAAGCGCAGCTGGCGCTCCAGCGCGCGATGGCACAGCGCGATGCGATCGTTGTCGAGATCGCGGCGGTGGAATACACGATTCCGGACGGTCGTTATGACCGGGATCGCGGCAATGCGCTGGCGGCCCAGGGATACAATCCCTATCAAGGAGCAGGCTCTGCGATTGGTGACCGGCGCAGTCGCGGCCGTCCGCGAAAGTATTCTGCCGAATGTCCGCCGCCGCCTCGTAAGAGCCGGGCCAAGACAGAGGCCGGGTTGGCGCGTGCCGCGAAGGGCTTGAACCGCAGGTCACCGCGGGCGCCTCGTGCGAGTGCGTTGAACGCAGCGCATGTTTCAACCGTCACGGCCTCCCCTTCCCGCACCCCGTTGCCGAAGTTTGCGCCGGATCTGGGACGGAAGCTCCTGGAGTCCACACTCGCCGGCTCGGCCACGATCGACGCGATCGGCCCGGCCGATGTATCGCTGCCGGACATTCCGGCGGGCGAGGTCACTTATGAGCAGATTGTGGACGCCGACGCTCCTGGTGATTCGGTGGCGGAGGCCATCCGCCTCCCGGCCACAACGCCGAAGCCGGGGGATGAGTTGTTTGCAGCTCCGCCCGATCTTCCGGCTGAGATGGGCGACGGCGCCGTTGCGGCGTCAGGCGGCCTGGTCCTCGACGGCGGCGTCGAGCCGTTCGAGCCCGGGTTCCTTGACGAGATCGAGCTCGGAACTTTGACGATCTTTGTCGAGGATCATCACGAGCTGGTGTTCTACCGCCGAGGCGAGGATGGGATTGCCTGTCACGATTATGATTTTTCGGATCCGATGGATCGCAGCAAGGCCAAGCCGTGGCTGCTTGAGATGTTCCCGATGTTCGGATTGCGGCTCTCGGAGCACCTGCAGCCGCCGCCGTATCAGTTCCGCCGGTTTGCCGATTTGACGGACGATGAGGCTCGGGCCTGGATCGATGCCAGCATCGAGCTCAAGCTGTCGTATCAGATGATGAGCTATTTCCGGCGCTCGCCCTTGTCGGCAAAGCGCCTGGTCGACGAATATAATTACGTGTTCGCGAAGGACATGTGGTTGGAGCAGTACCGCCGTCTGGCGTGGCCGTTCATTCAGCAGCGCCTGATCGACGTGGAACTCTTGGCCCACCGGGTCAAGCAAGGCGAGATGACGCTGGAACAGGCAAAAGTCCTGTTCACGTATCAGGAGATGGGCGCGCTGCGGGCCATGCCCGGCCCGGTCCAGGATCTGTATTATCAGATCGTGGACGCCATGGACTGGTTCGAGGGCTTCTCGCCCCGGGACCTGCTCCATTGGCGCGGTCTTCGCGAGCCGGGCTTCTTGTTCCGGCATAGGGACAAGGACGGGTTCGCCCGCTGGATGTATCCGGCGCACCTTTATGATGCCGTCCGCGATCTCACCATCGTCGACCGCGGCTTTGTGGTATCGATCCCGATGCTCAGCGACGACATCGTCACGTCCGCATTTGATGTCATGTTGTGGGAGGCGATCCGACGGTCGGATGTCTGCGAGGAGGAAAAGGAGTTGGCCCGTCGCCACTTTGATCTCTCCGCGGAAAACCCGATCTCGGCCGATGCGCCGCGGCTGCTGATCGCGCGGGAGCCGGATTTGGTCGAGCGGCCATGAAAAAAGGGCGGGAGGCGAAAGCCCCCTGCCCTGTCGGTGTACGATGGTGTGTTGCTGGGATCAGGCGGCCGAGATTTCGGCGCCGGGCCCGCCCTTCTGAAGAGCGAAGTTGGCAACCGCCAGAAGCAAGCGGGCATCCCGGTCGCCCGCGATCGTCAGCCGTTGCTCGGCCTTTTGCTTGAGATCGGCGGCCGGCACGCTGATGCAGAACCAGTCGGGCTCGCTCGACTTGTAGCCAAGCGCCTCGAAGGCCCGGATGGCATGGCCCGCGGTCCAGCTGAGGCTGTATTCACCCTCGAACTCGTTGCAGACCGCAAGATGCGGGCCACGGTTCATCCAGTCGTCATCGCCGGAATCGATCAGCAGGGTGAAACCGGCCGCAACCGTCTCCTCGACGATCCTGGTGACTTTGGCTGCGAGCTCGGGCGCCAGCGTAGCTCAGTCCTCAGAACCGCAGCGGCAATCGGTACGTCCAAGGCTTGTTTCGCGGCAGCACTTACCGTGTGAAGAGATCTCATTCAGGGCAGCATGGTCAGATCGGAATCATGATGTCGAACCGTGCTCGGGCTTCTTCCATGGGACAAACGAGACGTAGCTGAATGTGAAGAACAGCAGAGATAGTGATTTCTGTGACGCCAGAAGCATTTCCTGCGGTTCTCCTGTCTTGACGTCGTAGACGAGTGAGCAGCTCTGCCCCGTCTGATCCGGCTGGGTTTCTCCCCACATCAGTTCGACGCCAATGGACCCAGGCGTGTGGGTCACGATATATCCGCCGATCTTGTGCGAGGTCGGAACATTTAGGCTAAGTGTCTTCTCCTTTGTCTCTCCCTTCATCTCAACATCGCCGATACCGGCTGCGTGCCCTTTGAAGCCCGATCCGCGGCTCTTAACGCTGCCTTTAAAGGAAAGGCGGGTGCTCGGGGCGACTGGGATCAGCTCGATTAAGCGGCGAGCGTCATTCGAGGAGAATGTCGCGCCATCCATAACCAGGCGGTCAATGATCGCATTCGCTTCGAGACGGATATGGATATCCATTGTTGGTTTCCTTATGGGATTTTCTATATGCAGTCTGCACTGATCTCTCCACTCAAAGGAGTCTTCCTGAACGTTGGGCGAAAGCCCACTCTCGGTTTATGAACTCGCCATCGCCGACAAGAAATCATCAGGCAGTTCTCCAATCTCCTCAAGGTGTGACGCGGCGTATCTCTCGAAGGTCGAAATCGGCATTGCCGGCATGCCGATGGCTCGTGGCCCTTCAATATCAGCTGCTGGTGTATCTCCGACAAAGAGCACCTCGGCTGGATGCCGTTCGAGACGCTCGCAGACGAGTCGAAATATGCTCGGATCAGGCTTGGCCAGCCCCACTTCGTAGGAGAGGACCACCGCATCAGGGGTGTCCGGGAGCGTGGCTAACAGGGGTGGACCGTACGGCAACGCCAGATTCGAGCAGACGCCTATGCGGGTCCCCTTCTGACGCAGGCTTTGCCAGATCGCTTCGATCCCTTGCCGCAGGCGGATTGAATCGCATTCAGCCCGAAGATCCTGTTCGATCCTGGCCAGGTCATCACTGGCCAGCTTGTGGTTGAGCCGCGCTGCGACCTCTTGCAGACCGAGTGGCTTTATGAGGATCTCTTCAGCCGGAATGCAAGCCCCCCTGCCCTGCAGCAAGGCTCGGAAGGGGCGCCGCTTATCGACAATCTCAACCAGTGTCCCGAAGGCATCAAAGCAGATCGCGCGAATTCTCATTCTTTCGGCTCCTGAGTTCACATTGGCTTGCGACTGACCCGCTCGCCGCGCAGGCATCGAAATAGTCAAGCATGGGCTGCACGGCCGTCACTATCAAGGATCGCTCCAGCCTGCTCCGTTGACGCGAGGTTCGGCAGAGTTCTTCCATCGGGCTTGAGCAAACTCCTACCGCAGGTGGTGGCCGGTCTATCAACCGGCAACCGGACAAAGTCTCTCTGCCTGGGAAGTGCTCAGTCCCGGCGCTTACGTGGCCGTCCACGACCGCGGCGCTGCGAGGCTGGCTGCCGCGCGACAAAGTCGCGCCGCTCTCTCTCATCAGGTGCCACCATGGGATAGTCATCCGGAAGGCCCCATTTCTGACGATACATGTCAGGAGTGAGGCCCAGATCGCGCAGGTGACCGTAGAGTTGCTTATAGGGACGGCCGTTCTCATTTGAGATGATGACATTGCGCCAGACCCCCCGGATGGCGGTTCGTCTTCCGCATTAGCTCTTCCGCTGAAGAGCCAAGGCTGGAACTCTGCTGCCCAGTAATGTCATTGACGATGTCCTGCAGGCGCTTGTCCCAAAGTGGATCAATGGGATAACCGTCACGTGGCATGGTGAGTGCGAAAATGACAGCCCAGCGAACAATCTCTTCGAAGCTATAGGTGATATAGTTTGGCAAAGTATCCTCTTTGACAATGCAAAACCTCCATTCGGAGGCTATTGAAATGAAATCCGAGCGGTCTTCTCAGCTGCTCGGCCAATGAATGAGCGTCGCCAGAAGGCGCGCTAAAGTAGGCCCGATCGATCTGAAGGGCGGGTCTCCTTTTCGAATTTGAGATTGGTCTGTTCAGTTGGCTCAGCGTTACGGGTGCTGGCACAACCAGGAGCCTTGTGAGCGGCACCTGGTTGATTCCCCTTGATTACGTTCTCTGGCAGAGTAGATGCGATCAGGCCTCGTTAGGCGCCCTCGTCGCTCTTGCTTGAGGTGATGTCCCGTAAGCCTGCATATACCTCATCGGCAGATGATTTGTGCTTTCATCATCGCGCTGGGTCAGCGCGTTACATTTTCTGGGATTTTCAACCCGTCTTCTTTCACCCCTTCTTCACTCTTCAGATTCGAGCCCGCCGAACTCGTTACGGCACCGATAGTCGATGGACCGTGAGCTCTGTTACGCGGATCCCGGGACGGCCTCTTCCTGCCTATCCTCAGTCCTCCAGCCTACGAGCCATATTCCAGGAAGGTCACCTTTCAAAAGGGAGACCAGCAGGGCGAGAATTTTTGTGGGGAGACGTCACAACCATGGAAGCTCACTCGTCATAGGAGCAGATGGCTGCGGTTGCGCCGCAGAACATCGCAACATTAGGACAATTCAGAGGTTCCGATGAACAAAGCCGCTCTTCTCATTACGCACAGAACCCTTCCCGGAAAACGTGACGCGGTTCGTCAGGTCTGGGAGAGGCACCTTATGCCCAACATTGCCAGTAACCCCGCGCACGAGGCCTACTTCTATTGCTACGACGACAAGGATCCCGATGTGATCTGCGCCTTCCAGCAGTATAAGGACCGCGTGTCGCCGCAGGACTTCGTCAAGGCGCCGTGGTATGCCGCCTACATCGAGGACGTCACGCCCCTCATTTCTGGAGAACCGGAAGTCCGCGCCATCACCCCGGTTTGGGTGAAGACTGGGTCGAACTGACGTGGGGAGGTAATCTGATGCTGGATCGCAATGACGCTATCGCGTTCAAGCAATCGAGGTCCAGGCTCCTGGGACTGGCCTACCGCATTCTCGGCTCCTGGGCCGATGCCGAGGATGCCGTTCAGGACACCTTCCTGAAATGGCAGGGGACCGACCGAGGCGTGATCGAAAGCCCGGCATCCTGGCTGACTACTATCTGTACCCGACGCTGCATCGACATGTTGAGGGCGCCCCACAAGAGCAGGGTCGATTATGTCGGTCCTTGGTTGCCGGAGCCGATCCAAACCGTGACCAGCGCGCTTCCGGAGGACGGACTGTCGCTGGCCTCCACTCTCTCGACCGCTTTCCTGCTGATGCTGGAGCGGCTCACCCCCAAGGAACGGGCCGCCTACCTGCTCCACGACATCTTCGAGGTGCCTTATCCTGAGATCGCACAGACGCTCGGCCTCCAGGAAAGTACCTGTCGCAAGCTCGTCTCCCGGGCCCGCGAGAACATTGCCCAATCCAAGGTCAGGCATATCACCCCGGCCGCACGGCAGGAGGAGCTTCTCGCCGCCTTTGAGGCGGCAGTCGCCAGCGGCGGCACCGGCCCTCTCGCGGCCCTGTTGTCGGACGAGATTGAGCTTAGTGCCGACAGCGGCGGGAAGGTGCCCACCATCCAGAAGGTTCTGCATGGCAAAGCCACGGTACTCGCGTTCCTCGCCGAGGCTCGTCAGTGGTGGAGCACCTATGACTGGGTAGCTGCGGAGATCAACGGAGGCCGGAGCATCATTCTACAGAAGGACGGTATACCAACGGCTTCAATCTCCTTTGCCTATGACGAGAACGGCACCGTCACCAACATCTTTATCATGCGCAATCCCGATAAGCTCGCTCGATTGCACGAGGCGCGTTCGATCGAATAAGGGAAGCCGATGGCGGCAGGTGCTGCCAAGCCGAAAACCTATCCCAACCCACAACTTGCCGGCCTTGGGGCTGCATCGCTATTGAGTAACAGTTGATCTTCAGCCCCCTCGATGTGCCCTTTGTCACAGCAGGACTTAGCGTTGGCTGCTACGCTCAATTACTGGGGGTTGAGGATAATGTATCATGATACCGGACAATCTCATCACTCCAGATCTTGCTGACCTCATCCAACGCAGTGCCCAAGCGAACGCGGCTCTCATGCGTGGAGACATCGAGCGGTACACTGAACTCGTCACCCTCACCGACGATTTCACGCTGATGTCACCATTTGGCGGCCCACCTACATTTGCATCGGAGTGCACGCCCGAGCGAATGGAGGCTATGGGACGTTTTTTCAGGAACGGTACTTTTGAGCAGGACCTCGTTCAGTCGTACCAATCGACTGATATGGTGGTTCTCGTGCTCATAGAACGGACGCACGTTGAGGTCGGCGGTCTTCCAGCTCAAGACTGGGCGTTGCGCGTGACACTGGTGTATCGCCGAGACGGTACAAAGTGGAACCTGGCCCACCGACATGCTGATCCGCTGGTCAACGGCGTCGACCTGGAGCAAGCAGCAATTCTTGCACGCGGCGATGCGGCCTTGCTTGCAAATCCCGGTCAACGATCCTCGGTGCGAAAGCCTCCGGCGACAGAGCGTAATAGGACTTAACCTCGATCAAGGAGACCTCGTGGCAGGCAGAGTGCGAGGGATCCGGCAGTTGAATCAGTCTGCTGGCGGTGGCTCCTGTGAAATCGTCACATGCAGGTCGTAAGATCCATCCTCAAATGACAGGTGAAGTCTAGTCATCTTAGAGGTGGGATTGCCAACGATCTCTGTCGCATTGGCGAAGGATGGGATGGTGACAGAGGCGCGATCTGCTGCTGAAAGATCGTCGAGTTCGACGAGCTCGAACTGTGCCTCCCCAACGTAGCGTAGCCCATCAAGCTCGGGGAGGTCGCGCCGACTGTCATCGTCAAAACGAAGGCGGTCTGAATGCGGAATATGCAGGATATTTCGTCCGTCAGAGGAGATGTTGATCTGGATATCGTCCGAACCCCATTCGTTGCCAAAGGTGCCATCCGTCTCATCGATACAGGTGAGCGTAGCCAAACCCAACGCGTGGGATCTTGGGCCAGGCACCGCATAAAGATAGGAAACATCGCTCGTAAGCAGAATATCGAAGGGGAGATTTTCATTTGGGTCGAATGGTGGCGTTCCCTTTCGCTGGACCAGAAAGTAGCCTGTTGCAGGCCAGCGATAAGTATGAACGGCGACCGCTGGTTCCCCCGGTTCTAGCTGGTCAGCGAGGCCGACATGACGGCGCGGCTCACCCGGTCGCTCCTCGAGGAGCTGGACGAGGTGCCGGTTATGATGGCTGCGCAGCGTGATCGTGCTGGTGACCGTCATCCCGCCATCCGGATTGGTGTCCAAGGGGGCGGTGAACCAGACGCAATCGAACTCACTCCAGGGGGTACTGGGATCATCATCGCAGTGCTGAGCTCCGGACTTGTGTGCAAAACGGATGGGGACACCGCGCAACAAGGGTATGGCGTCATCTGCACTGGTGCCCTCGAAACGGTGGATGGCCAGCTTGAAGGCTGCTTCGCGCACGCGAGACTTCATGAACACTCGGATAAAGAACGGCGCCGACGGAAGGGCAAAGCGGGTTCCCCAGCGTCTCTCGAGCACCGCTTCATCAGCCAGAGTTTTAAACGGCGGATAGGGAATGGAGAGGTTATCTGCTGTGTAAACCTCAAAGGAAACGCGCTCACTCCCATTGACCATTCTGAAGGCGTACCCACCTGCTTCGTCAATCCGATACCAATGCATTTCACCTTCGACGAGGAGGTCTGATACCGTCTGGTCGGCTGTAGGGAACAGGACTGGCTCTGCGGTGAGAGCCGAATTGTGCAGCCGTGCCGGAAAGAGGTCGAGCGACAGCGGCATGTGGTCGCTGGTGTAGTTGTTCGGTGGGTTCGTATTGGAGCCCGCGGCAACTTCATAGGGAATGCAGATGTGCTGCGCCACCAGACGGCCCGGGAACGGCGCCGGCATGACAAAATAATCGAGACGCTGCTCAGGGATCGTCGCGCCCCGATCAAAGAAGTCAGGCAGGGGTGTTCCCGATGACGGATCACCAGGACATTGCTCCCGATGCCACATATCCCAGAGCTCGTCGGTGAAGCTGCTACCGGACGTCGCGAAGCGTTCTTTCCACTCGCTCCGTGGCCCGCCAGTATGCTGCATACCATCGATGTTGATATCACCGCACAGGATGACCTCTGCCCTACCTGGAAATCCGTCAACCTGAGAGCTTATGAGATTAAACACCTGCTGAAGTTGAGATTTGCGGATCTCCTTGAATTTCTCTGGATCGTCATGCGGAGCCGCCTGGGTATGAGTGGTGACGATATGGATCGGGCGGTTACCGTCATGGAAGAAACCGGCATAGAGAGCTCCTTTGCACGAAAGGTCGTCCGGAAAGGCAGCTTCTTCATACGGAACGAATGCCACCTTGGGGATGCCATTGGGAAAGGCGGCTCTCATTGCCGCGTCGAAATGAGGCTCGAGGGTCTCTGGAATCGGTGTTGTCTGAAACGGCAGACGGCTGAAGATCATCAGTCCTGAGTCCTCGAATTTGGTGGACAGCAGCAAGGCGACGCCAGCCGTAATAACACCAAGGCCCCAGAGCAACGGCATGGTCGGCACGACGAGCAGCCAGGCGGCGCCGCCCGTGATCAGAGCCTGCAGCGCCAACTCGTCCTGATCCGCTTTGATGACGATGTGCGGAAACTCACCACCAAGCTCGGATTTGAACACTTCGCGCGCATCTTCGTCGAATACCTCCTGCAGACAGACAATGTCCCACGACCGAGGACTATCTTTGATGCGTTGACTGATCGTCTTGGCGCGCTCCTCAGTATTGGTGGTCGGCGGAAAAGTTCTCTGCGCTAGTGCCTCCAGTCCCCAGGAGCGCATTTGGGTATTGTAGGTGAGAACGCGCAGAGAGCTCATGGCGACACCGCTATGCCGAAGGGACGCTGAATTCCGAGGGGAGGAAGCCGGACTTCATCAACAATCGCCAAACTCCCAGGAGCAACGGCGACTTCGAGAACGAGGCCGAGCGTCGAGACCAAAACCAGAATCGTGGCTGCGTTAACTGTGGTGACCGCAGTAGGACCGAAGAGACGCCGATCTTCAAGCGTGATCACAACCGAGAGCTGCTCGTCCAGCAACACTATCCGCCGCGCCCCGAAATCAGCAACCGCAACGTGGCTGCCGCAGACGGCCAGAGCTATTGGCGCTGATAGGGCGTTGCTTGGAGAGACTGTCCAGTTGGCACCCGTCACATCATCGAAGCGGGCGATACGACCGAGCCGCGGGTCTGCTACCAGAATGCGCCCCTGTGCGTCCACCGCAATCGAAAATGGGTCCGCAAAGCGACCCGGAGCATCGATAGCTCCTGGCGCCGCCGGCTGCCCATAAGTGGCGACAACGCCGTCGCTGCCGAGACAGACAATCCGACGATGTCCGTTGTCGGCCACCCAGATATCTCCGGTCGTGCTTTCCGCTGCGCTGGTCGGCCTGGAGAGGCTCGTTCCGTCAGGAAAGTCGGGGTGAAAGACTTGCCAGATACTCAGATCGTCCGGATCGGCAAGGATCACACGGTTATTGCCTTGGTCGGCGATGCAGAGTCCAGATGTCAGTGCCGGTGAGAGGCCGGCGGGCTGCAAGAACTGCCATTGGCCGTTTCCAGGACCGCCATGATCTGCGGCAGTGCCTGCGGTAACCGCAACGATCTGGTGTCTGCCAATATCGGAGACATAGAAATCTCTCATGCCGCCCTCAAGCGATTGAAACTTCCAATGACATACTACCCACAATCCGTATCAGCTAACCGGATGGGCTCGCTGCGCCATTGCGTCTGCAGTGCATTGACCAAGCGTCGTAAACGGACTTGGGCCCGGAATAGTCCGAGGATCTTACCGATAACTGTTCCTGCGACGGCGCTGCCCAAGACGATGGCACCATCAGTGATTCCGATACTACCTATGGTGGCGATACGAAGACCAACCCAGACAATTGCGATGAGGACACCTGTGATCATTCCAAGAGATGCTTCACCGCAGGCGCAGGCATGATACGCCCGGTTCAAGCGCTTTTCCCACGATGCACGCTCATCTGCAGCAAAGGCAGTCGTCTCCAGTCGGAGAATTCCCCGTGGCCGCGGCTGCATCAGGGGCAGAACCGACAACGCATTCAACTCATCCGGATGATGAATGGCGCGGATTCCAGCAGCCATAGAAACCTCCGTTAGAAGTAGCTCACATGCTTGGACGCGCGGAGCAGCAGCACCTGCCAGTCATAAAGCCTGTAGTTCATCACATCTGTCACCATCGGTCGCGGTGTAGCCATCAAGTTGTCGGCATTGTCGGTCGCCCCCAGATGCCAGAGGTTTCCCGTGTGGCCGATTTCATGGCAGGCGACGCGACGCAGGTCCTGGGATGTCGGCATTGGCTGCGCCGCCACGGTGACAAAGTCGACAATCCAGGTACCACAGCCGTCTTTGCTAGGCTTCACGCTGCGCACGAAGAAGACCGAGACGGGCGCGCCGTACCCTAGCAGCCTGCGCCACCCGCCGTAGAAACAATGGACGGTCATCAGCAGATTGAATTTCGAGCCGGCAACACCAAGATCTGCACCGAAGGCGTTGGCATCGCACGGCGGATCAAGCGTATCGGAGTCTCCAGGCTCACGATCAAGTACTGTGATCCAGTCTTTGGTGACGATGGGGGTGCCGGAAAACCCCGTCACGTACTGCAAGGGAGCGGAGGGAACCAAACGAATATTCGCTTCACGCTTCAACAGATGAGCAGCTGCCTGGAGTTGGTCGACCGCATGGTCGATTGTATCCACCGGTCGCGATCGCTCATCGGCTAGGATCACCGGGCAGACACGAAGCAGCTTCTCCGGTCGAATTCCTAGTAAACCCGCGATTGTGTCGGCGATAGAGGCGATGGTCCACACAATAGCAGTCGCCAGACTGATAATCCAACGGATGAAGGCTCCGAGAATCGGAATTGACAGGATGACAGCAATGATTGCGGCAATCGCTGACCAGACCCATCCGAGAATACTCTCGATTGTGACAACCACCGCATTGATGATGGTGACAACTACGTCCCACATCAGGCAAATGGCAGTTGTTACGACGGCCCAAGCGGTACAAACCCAACTTGAGACCCACACGGCCGCGATACAGACCCAACTTGAAATCCAGACAGATGCCGTGCAGAACCAAGTGATGAGTTTGCATCCCCAACTGCAGGGCCACCAGTCGCAGCAGTTTTTATCCCAGGACTGACATTCGCTGTGGCCGTCATCACGCCACTCCGTGCACTCCTCGTGACCATCGTCGCGCCAGTTGGAACACTCTTTCGTACGCTGTTCGCCCCACACCAAGCATCCTGGCATAGTCATCATCCTAGCAATGCTGAAGTCGCACGCGGTAGATCACGAACTCTACTAGGGGATAATCCCAGTATTGATTACTTTTCCTATCTTTGCAATCTTCGCCTTCGAAGGTGAGATTAGCCTCCGGAATGCGAAGAAGCAGAATTCAACAGTGCATACTCAATACACTCAAGAATATCCGCAAATAATATATTAATATCAATAACTTAATTCCAATAATCCATATTCTTGAGAATTCCCCGCTCAATATGGATTGATAGGAGTTTAGGCTCCTCTTATGGCATAGAGGTCTGCATGCGCCGTCGACCATCAGCCCGCGTACTTGTGCTCGACCCCTTGGGGAGAGTTCTGCTGTTTCGCTTCTCCCATGACCGTGGCCCTCTCGCAGGCCAAACATACTGGGCCACGCCTGGAGGCGGGGTTGAAGACGGGGAGACGTTCGAAGAAGCCGCGATCCGAGAACTCCGAGAAGAGACCGGCCTGCATGTGGACCCAGTTGGCCCGGAGGCGGGACAGCGAGAGTTCGTTATGCAATTGCCGGATGGTGACCATGTAATCGCCGAGGAACGCTTCTTCGCTGAGACACAGAACACAGCTCTTACCCGTGATAGCTGGACCGCCTTAGAGA
>NZ_JAJDOP010000002.1 GCF_020595095.1 Microvirga rosea
GACCGTGATCGTTTCGCCGGTCTCCGGCACGTCCACGATCACCTGTCCTTCGCCGACGATCGGGCTCTTGTACTGGCTGATCTGGTAGCCCTGGGGCAAGTCCGGATAAAAATAGTTCTTCCGGTCGAACGTGCTCTTGAGGTTGATCTGCGCCTTCAAGCCGAGGCCCGTGCGGATCGCCTGGCGCACGCATTCCTCGTTGATGACCGGCAGCATTCCGGGCATGGCGGCGTCCACCAGGGAAACGTGGCTGTTCGGGTCGCCGCCGAAGGCCGTGGATGCGCCGGAGAACAGCTTCGCTTGGCTGGTCACCTGGGCATGGATTTCCATGCCGATGACGATTTCCCAATCGCCTGTCGCACCCTTGATGAGCTTCTTTGGATTGACCGGAGCGTTCATGCGGCCTCGCGCCTTCCGAATGAAAGTAATTTGAACCGGAGTAAGAGGCTCGGGCCGCTTCGGTCAACCCTTTTTGAAGCTGAACATCCGTTCATATTAAAGCAGAGTATTGTTAAGGTCTTTTATAATTTGTGCACAGTTATCTCACCATAAAGCCGAGCCTCCATGAAACCACGATCCACATCAGGCGTTGTCCGGCTGGTAAATAGTCAAGGAGACAACAATGGCTGTAGATCCGATGGATCGCGATCCCAACCTCTACAACCGCGAGAATGAGGTCTATGACCGCGAAACTCGTGGCTCCAATACTCTTGCTTACTTGATTGGCGGTCTTGTCATCGCTCTCGGCTTGCTTGCCTTCCTGTTCTATGACGGCGGCAACCGCGACGTCAGCACGACCGGCAGCACCACGGCGCCGCAGACCCAGACTGCGCCGACATCTCCGAGCGCGCCGAGCACCGGCTCTTCCGGCAGCTCCACGACGGCTCCGGCCTCCCCGGCTGCTCCGTCGACCGGCACGACCCGGTAACCTCGCAGTACGCGAGAAGGTTCATGGGCCTGACAGAAGTCAGGCCCATTTTCTTTTCCGGCATCAAGTCACTTTGAAGGCAGGAGCGCTTTTCCGTCCCGGAAGCGTCATCAGGGCCACTCCCGCGAGGATGCATAGGAGCCCGATCCAGGCCGACGGATCGAGCCGCTCACCCAGGACATAAGCCCCGATGGCCACGCCGATCGGTGCCCGCAGATAGCCTTGTGCGGTCGTTCCCACCGATCCGAGCGTATGAATGAGCCGGAAATACAGCACGAATGCGAGGGACGTCGAGAAAACCGAAAGCCCGATCAGAGCACCGATCGAAGTCCCTGACGGGGACAGGGTCCAGGGCTGATCGACCAGAAGACTGACCGGGATCAGGATCGCGGCGCCTGACACCAGGGACCCGGCGGCCGGAACCATCGGGTCGAGGTTCTTGAAATTACGACCGAAAATCGCCGCTCCGGCGTAGCAGACGGTTGCCAGTACGACCGCAAGCTGGCCGAACAGTTCCTGCCCCACATGGTTGATGGCCTGAGTGCCGACGATCACGCAGGTGCCGGCAAGGCCGATGAGAACCCCGGCCATCTTTCGGAACGTGGTCGGTTCGTGCCGGGTCCAGAGAAACGTGATCAGGAACGTGAAAACCGGTGTCATGGCATTGAGAATGACGGCGAGCCCCGCATCCACGGACTGCTCCGCCCACGCGATCAGCGTGAAGGGAATGACGCTGTTCAGGCAGGCCTGGAAGGCGAACTTGCGCCAGGTCGCGGCATCCCGCGGCAGGCTGATGCCCCGCAGCCGCAGGATGGCCAGCAGGACGCCACCGGCAATGATGGTTCTCGCGGCGATGAGGGTCACCGGCGGGATGGTCTCGATGCCGAGCTTGATGAAGGTGTAGGACGCCCCCCAGAGGCTCGCCAGAGCGGCCAGAAGGCACAATTCGAAACCGTAATGGGGAGCTTTATGCGCACTCATTCGACTGCATCTTTCGTTGTTCAGGTGCCGCCGACCTTCGCACGCCCCTTCCCTCCCGTCCCGTCGGAACATTTCGGCCGCGAACGAAGCATGATTGGCTGATCTTTCCGCGCCATGGCGCTAAGATCGTCCCATGACAACCATGGTCTCCGGCACCACACTGGCGGAAATCGCCGCTCTCATCGGCGACGTCGCACGCGCCAACATCCTCTCGGCGCTGATGGACGGGCGCGCGCTCACCGCGAGCGAGCTCGCATGGCATGGCGGCGTGAGCGCCTCCACGACGAGTGGGCATCTGGCAAAGCTAGCGGACGCGAATCTCGTGGCCATGGCCCGGCAGGGACGGCACCGCTACTACCGCCTTGCTTCCCCTGAGGTGGCCCAGGCCATCGAAGCGCTGATGGCGGTCGCATCCTTCGGGCCGAAGCGTCATCGTCCGGTCGGGCCGAAGGACGAGGCACTGCGGCGCGCGCGGACATGCTACGACCATCTCGCGGGCCGCCTGGGGATCGCGCTCGCCGATACGCTCACCGAACGGCGCTATATCGTGCTGTCCGACAGCGCCGGAGCCGTCACCGACGAAGGCCGCCGCTTCCTTTGCGATTTCGGCATAGAGCTGGAACACGGCAATGGCCATGGCCGGGCCCTCTGCCGCACCTGCCTCGACTGGAGCGAGCGTCGCCCCCACCTCGCCGGACGTCTCGGCGCGGCCCTGTGCAGCCGAATGTTCGAGCTGGGCTGGGTGGAGCGGATCAAGGACAGTCGGGCGCTCGCCATCACATCTCAGGGGCGGCAGGGTCTCGCACAGACCTTCGGCGTGACGGAACCAAGCCAAGCTTCTGGCGATTGAGCCCCCGACGGCAGCCGCCGCAGCACATCATTCAGAGGGGAATCCCATGGCCAGCAAGTCGAACTTCACCGCGGACGAATGGGCCCGGCTCATGGCGAGCCCCATTGTCGCCGGCATTGCAATCACGGCTGCGGATCCGGGCGGTCTCTGGAGCGTCCTGAAGGAGTCCATGTCCAGCGGATGGGCTCTTCTCGACGTGAAGAAGGATCCCAACGCCAATCCCCTGGTCAAAGCGGTTGCCGACGATATCGGTGATCCCGCCTCCCGGGACGCCATGCGCCACTCGTTCCAGGAGCGCTTCAAGACTCATGATCTCAGTTCGGTGAAGCAGAAGGCGATTGAAGAGTTGCACGCGGTTGCCGGACTACTGGAGGCGAAGGCCCCGGAGGACGCTCCTGCCTTCAAGGCCTGGCTTCGGCATGTGGCGCAGCAAGCGGCCGAGGCCGGATCTGAAGGAGGATTCCTGGGATTTGGCGGCGTCGCCGTGAGCGATGCCGAGAAGGCGACCCTCGCAGAAATCGACACTGCCCTTGCGGCAACCGGCACGCCAGCCGGAATTCTGCCGACCTAGCGCATCGCTTCAAAAAGCAGCGCCGGTTTCCCGCGCCGAAAGACGCGCTCCTCAAGAGTGGAAGCGTCGGGCCTGCAAAGTGGCGCGTCCTTTGGGGCTCGATGCTCTAGCGCTTCAGGAGGCGGCGGATCGCGTAGGCGCCGCCTGCCCACACCAATGCCGCGACGGAGCGGACAGGCAGGAGGGTCGGCGTGTCATGGCTGACGGGAGCGAACCAGGGGATATCGAGCCCCGTGATCACCCACGAAAACAGCACCGCGATGCCGAGCGCCGCAATGGCTGCGATGAAGACCTTGCCGACCTGATCCGCTTTCCAGCCGAGCCATACGGCGGCAATCACCAGAACAGGGTCGAACGCTCCCCAGAGCCAGACCGCGAGGGGAATGGAGGGAGGCGTCACGCGCCCGCCCACCAAGCGCCCGGAAGCTCTATCCGGCCCGCAGCGTCCTCGATCACCTGGCCGGCGGCGAAGAGGGTTTCCTCGTCGAATGCCCGGCCGATCAGCTGGAGCCCGAGAGGCAAGCCCTGGGCGTCGAGCCCGGCCGGCACCGCGATGCCCGGCAGGCCCGCCATGTTCACCGTGACGGTGAAAATATCGTTGAGATACATCTCGACCGGGTCGCCCGATCCCTTCTCGCCGATGCCGAAGGCGGCCGAAGGGGTCGCCGGGGTCAGGATCGCGTGAATGCCCTGCGCATAGACTTCCTCGAAGTCGCGCTTGATCAGGGTCCGGATCTTCTGGGCGCGCACGTAATAAGCGTCGTAATAGCCCGCGGACAGCACATAGGTGCCGATCATGACGCGGCGCTTGACCTCGCGGCCGAAACCGGCGGCGCGGGTCTTTTCGTACATGTCGCTGATATCCTTACCGTTTTCGCGGATACCGTAGCGAACCCCGTCATAACGGGCGAGATTCGACGAGGCTTCAGCCGGAGCGACGATGTAGTAAGCCGGCAGTGCGTATTTCGTGTGCGGCAGCGAGACCTCGACGATCTCGGCGCCCGCGGCGCGCAGCCATTCGGTGCCCTGCTGCCAGAGCTTCTCGATCTCGGGGGACATGCCGTCGACGCGGTATTCCTTTGGAATGCCGATCTTCATTCCCTTCACGCCCCGCGACATCGCGGCCTCGAAATCGGGCACCGGCAGGTCGGCACAGGTGGTGTCCTTCGGGTCGGCTCCGGACATGGAGCGCAGCATGATGGCCGCGTCCCTCACCGTGCGGGTGATCGGACCCGCCTGATCGAGGGACGAGGCGAACGCGACGGTGCCCCAGCGGGAGCAGCGCCCATAGGTTGGTTTGATGCCCACGGTGCCGGTGAAGGCTGCGGGCTGACGGATGGAGCCACCGGTATCGGTCGCCGTCGCGCCCAGGCAAAGACGGGCTGCCACGGCGGCAGCGGAGCCGCCCGACGAACCGCCCGGAACCAGGTGCGTGCCTTCGATTGACCCCGAGGAGCCTGCGGAAACGTTGGAACCGACGCGCCGCCACGGGGACACCACCGGACCGAACGCGCTCGTCTCGTTGGACGAGCCCATGGCGAATTCGTCCATGTTGAGCTTGCCGAGCATCACCGCGCCGTCATTCCAGAGGTTCTGGGTGACGGTCGATTCATAGGGCGGCTTGAAGCCCTTGAGGATCTTCGAACCGGCGGTGGATTCCACCCCATTCGTGCAGAACAGGTCCTTGATCCCCAGCGGAATTCCCTCCAGGGCGCCGGCCTCGCCCTTGGCGATCCGCTCGTCCGAAGCCTTTGCCATGGCAAGAGCCTTTTCGGGCGTTTCCAGCACATAGGCGTTGAGCGCCCTCGCCTTCTCGATGGCGCCGATATGGGCCTTGGCGAGTTCCGTCGCCGAGAAGGTCTTGGACTTCAGCCCGTCGCGGGCTTCTGCAATGGTCAGGTGGGTCAGTTCTGTCACGGGACTTGATCTCAGTTGAGCGTCTCGGCCGGTTCGACTGGCCTTGATCTGGCAGGGATTCCGGACCGCGAAACGCGTCTCCGGGGAGGATCGAACGGCTCGCGGCCTATTCGATCACCTTCGGTACGACGAAGAAATCGTCCTCCCGGGCCGGAGCGTTGCGGAGGACCTTTTCGGCGCTGTCACCGTCCGTCACGCCGTCTTGGCGCTTCTTCATGGTCATCGGCGTCACCGAGGTCATCGGCTCAACGCCCTCGACGTTCACCTCGTTGAGCTGCTCGACGAAGGACAGAATAGCGTTCAGCTCCCCCTGAAGGTGAGGAACATCCTGTTCCTGGACGGCAATGCGCGCCAGATGCGCGATCCGGCGAACGGTTTTCTGATCGACCGACATGGATGGCCAAACCCTTTGATAATGCTGGGGCGGGCTATAACACCCGCCCGCATCGCGCCGCAATGTCGGAAAATATCCAGGCAGCCCGAAGGCTGGCCGTTCCCCTGCCTAGATCTTGAGGCCGACCGTCTTGTGCGGCACCACGACCTGCGTGCCCTTCCCGTCCAAGGCGGCCACGAACTTGTCCGCCGTCTGGTCGATCATCGGAAACGAGCCGTAGTGGCAGGGAATCGCCGCCTTCAGCTTGAAGAATCGCTGAACCGCCAGAGCCGCAACCTCCCCGCCCATGGTGAACCGGTCGCCGATCGGCACCATGGCCACGTCGGGCTTGTGGATTTCGGCGATCAGCTCCATGTCGCCGAAAATATCCGTATCTCCCATATGGTAGATTGTCGGCTCACCCGGAGCCTTGACGATGAGGCCGTTCGCGCTCCCGAGCGGGAAGTTCACGCCCATTTCCACAAGGCCCGCGGAATGATCGGCCCGGACCATGCTCACGGCGAATCCGTCCTGCTGGACCGTGCCCCCGGTGTTCATGGGATCGAAGCTCTCGACGCCTTGGGAAGCCAGGTACATGCAAAGGTCGAAATTGGTCACGACCTTCGCACCCGTGGCTTTCGCAATCGCGACCGTATCGCCCACATGGTCGCCGTGCGCGTGGGTGACGAGGATGTGGGTCGCCCCCTCATAGGCCTTCTCCATGCTGCCTTCGAATGCCGGATTGCCGGAAAAGAAGGGGTCGATCAGCACGACGCTGTTGGCGAAATCCAGGCGGAAGGCGGAATGCCCGAACCAGGTGATCTTCATATGAAAGGTCCTCGATGATGGGTGAGACATGGGGCGGCGACGGCGCCCGACCATATCCCGGTCGGCGCGCGCCCCCCCCGCATTCCACGGCAAGCTAGGCAACAAGCCGCGGCGGGAAAAGACCTGTCCGTCAGCCGGGACGACTTCCTCACCGTCTTCCTGTAAGGTGCCCCATGACAAGGAGGCCTCATTGCTCGCCACGGATCAGGAGCTCACGACCCTTATGGACGGCCTTGCGCCGCGCGCGCGTCTCATGGGGGTCGATCTTGGCACCAAGACCATCGGTCTTGCCCTCTCGGATGTGGAGCGGAGAATCGCCACGCCGCTGGAGACGATCAAGCGGGTGAAGTTCACGCCGGATGCCCAGCGGCTGAAAGTCCTGATCGATCGGTTCGACGTCGGCGGGCTCGTCATCGGCCTGCCGCTCAACATGGACGGCACCGAAGGTCCCCGCTCTCAGGCCACGCGCGCCTTCGTGCGCAACCTCAAGCCGATCTATCCCGGTCCGGTTCTCTTCTGGGACGAGCGGCTTTCCACGATGGCCGTGACCCGCACGCTCCTCGACGCCGATGCATCCCGCGCCACACGGGCCGACGTGGTGGACAAGATGGCGGCGGCCTACATCCTCCAGGGCGCCCTGGATCGCTATGAGCGCATTTCGGCTCTGGATGAGGACGCCGAGGATGATGCCCGCCTGAGATCGGAGCTCGACATGGATGCGCCGCCCGAAGGCGGCGCGATGGACGATTGATCGAGGCGGCGTCTTAGAACCCGTTACGACGGTTCCAGGCGCGGATCTGATCCTTTGTCATGTCCTTTTGAGCCCGCCTGTAGTCCTTCATGTATTCCTTCGCGGCTTCGCGGTTGTAATAGCCACGCCCGGGAGGCGGATAATAGCCGGGCGGAGGCGGCGGCGGACGGCGATAGCCCGGAGGCGGGCCGTAATAGCGCCGCGGGGGCGGATCGTAATAATCCGGGCCATCATCGAAGAACTGGGCCTTGTGAACCATCGCCGGCGCATTCGCGGCTCCGGCAGAGAACGGGGCCGCCTGCGCGTTCACGGCGCCGAGGCACAAGGCCCCTGCGACAGCCCCTAAGGTCCACCGAGGAACCCATTCACCGAACATCATTCTGTCATCTCCTGTCCGGCTGCCTTGTCGACGCAGCCGCGATGGGCGCCACAATGCTGCAGCCTAGTTGAACAAACTCTGAATCAACAGAGCCCTATCCCTCCGGCCAAGCGGATTGATCGCACGCAAGGAGCCCTTTCGCCGCTTGAGCTCGTGAATCTCGGCGCAGGTTGCATTGCCGATGGATCGGCGCTTTTCGGAAGGACGCTCCACGAATCGTGTGCCTGTTCTCCAATCGAGACTGACCCGTCCAAAGGCGCCTTTGTCGATTTGCTTGGGCATGAGCCGACAAAGGCACCGATACCTCTCTGTTTAGAGGGGGAATGCGGCTCTGCCTCATGCTATGGCGGCTCACTCGCATCATTCGACAACAGGCTCGGGCCAGTGCCGCTTCCCATCAGAATTGCCGCAAGTGCCGTGGTATCCCTCATGGCGCTCGTCGGGTGCCAGAGCGCCGGTCCGGCGGCAACAGCAACGCCTCACGGCACCGGCATCTTTGAGCAGGGAACGGCCTCGGCCAAGGCCGCGGCCGAGGCGGAGGCCGAAGCGAGCGCTCTCGGGACCGCTCAGGGCGTTGCCTCGATAGCGGCATCTCTGGACAAGACCGGCGCATCGTCCATTCCGCTCATGATCGGCGGCAAAGTTGCGCGGGAGGGATTGCGTGCCAAATGGGATGCCCGCATGAAAGCCGCCCAGGAAGAGGATTTGCAGGCGACCTACCGGTATTACGGCATGAATCCTGACGGAACGCCTTCCGGCAAGCCAGGGCCAGGATCAGCTCCCGAAAACTAGCTCCCTTGCCCCCTTGCAGCGTGGGGAAAAGTCGTGGCTGCGTAATCGCTGCAGCAGGGTTGACGATCAGCCAAAAAGCTCCTATTTCCAGCGCCACCACAGACGCTGATGAAAGAACCTTGGCCCCGGATCGCAGAACGATCCAAAAAGGCCAACACATTCAGCAGGTTCGGTGGGGGATAGTTTAATGGTAGAACAGCGGACTCTGACTCCGTTAGTCTTGGTTCGAATCCAGGTCCCCCAGCCACTTTATTTTCCAAGATCTTGACGCAGAAAGCCCGCTCTCTTTCGAGAGCGGTTAGGCGCGCCTTTTGCGCGAAAGCTAGACAAATCTCTTCGCGCCTCCGCCCTTCCCTTTCTTGTTCTAGGAGGACGGGATGAGGGGGAACGTTATGGCTTGGCTGAAGTCCGGGCAGTATCTCCCGGCCTCCCTTCGCGACCTCCACGATCGGAAAGATGTGTTCAAGGGGCTGGACGAAGGCCTGTTCACGGTTGCCTTCCCGCTCGCCGGGCGCAGAACGCCTGAGCTGCAACAGCTCATTCTCGTAAAGTAATAACGCCGGCGGGAAATACTTCCCTCGCTCAAACTGGCAAAGCTCCATGTCATCACAAACAAAAATGTGAAAATGCTTACCTTCAATAGTTAGCGTTCATGAAACTGGGCTTGCCGTCGCCAGGTTGGAACCTAACTACTATCAAAAGACAAGCTGTCCAGCGTTGCTAACTCGGCTCTCGACGAGCCGCATTTGATCGACAGGCCTGTCGAAGTCGCTCCAGTTACATGCGGTCGCGTACCCCTATAGCGGAGCCCCCGTCTATGCCGAGACCATTTGCGTCCGCGTTCGCCGTCGCGTTTCTGCTGTCTCCCTTTTTTGGCAGTCCGCAGGGGCCGCGATGCCGGTGGGAGGTTCGTCCGTGACGAATACTCCTCCTGCCCTCATCGAGATTGTGCAGCCTCGCGATGGAGCTGCTCGAGGCGGCGTCGTCGTCCGTGCCCCCCGGGGTGACACGGTCGCTGGGTGCAGGCCAGGCGTTGCAAGACCCGGATACCGCCCTGCCCCGGTCCGGCCTGTGGGGCCCGCATGGGTCCGCCCGCCAGGCTGCTGGTGGCGTCCCGGTGCAGCGGTCGCCGCAGGAGCAGCCGTAGGATTCGGGACCGCCGCGGCCGCTACGGCCCGTGTTACCTCGCCGCCACCTGCGCCAGGCTATGGCTGGCTCTATACCACCCGCAGCGAATTCAGGGTTTCTGGGATGTCCGCCGCCGTTGAATTTCGCGTCGCTTGTTACTCAAGAAGTTCAAATCCCAGGACCATCAACGGAAGCTGGAAGCCGGGCGATTTCGAGCAGACCAATTGAGCGCACATGGCATGGAGGTCTGAATGTCGGGTCTCGACATCTTCGCCTGGATCGTCCTGATCGTCCTCGTCGCGACGGTCGTCGCGGTCTTCATAGCGCTCGGGATGATGCCGGGGCACATCGCCCGCAAGCGTGGGCATCCTTGGCCCGAGGCCGTCACGGTCGGGAGTTGGGCAACACTGATCCTCGGCTTCGTCTTCTGGCCACTCGTGCTCATCTGGGCCTATGTCGACGTGCCGGAGCGACGGGAGATATCCAAGTGATCGTCGTCCTGCTCAATTCCTACATTGCCCTTCTGGCGCTGTTCGTCTGGCTGCGATTCATTCCGTTCAACACATTCTGGAAACTGTCTCCTGTCCTCGTGCTGCTGCTTCTCCTGGTCGGCCTGTTCATCCCTATGGGATGGGGGGCGCCTTCAGGACCGGCGGCGGTGTTGCGAAACTCGGTGCAGATCATCCCCTCCGTAGCCGGTGAGGTCGTGGATGTGCCTGTCGCGGCGAACAGCCCGGTCAAGGCTGGCGACGTGCTGTTCCGGATCGATCCGACCACCTACCAGGCGCAGGTCCAGGCCATCGAGGCGCAGCTCAAGCTCGCGGAACTGCGTCTGTCCCAGTTCTCCGAGCTGCAACGCCGCGACACAGGCCGCGCCTTCGATGTGCAGGAGCGGCAATCCGAGGTCGATCAACTGAAGGCCCAGCTTGAGGGTGCCAAGTGGAATCTCGACAAGACTACCGTGCGAGCGCCGACCGATGGCTACGTGACCAATTTGGCGTTGCGCAAGGGCGCGCGGGTCACCGGCCAGTCACCCGTCATGGCCTTCATCGACGCTTCCGAGGCGATCTTCGGCGTCGAGATTCCGCAAATCGGCGTGCGGTATGTCGAGGTTGGACAACCGGTGGAGATCACTTTCAAGACGCTCCCGGGCGAGGTCTTCGCTGCGAAGGTGGAGACGGTGTTGCAGGCGATCGCCACCGGGCAGTCGCAGCCCGGTGGCCTCGCCGTCATGCCTTCGGAGGTCCAAGCGGCCCCCTTCATCGTTCGGGTCACGCTGAACGATCAGAATGTAGCGAAGCGTCTGCCGGCCGGGAGCACAGGCGTAGCCGCCATCTTTACCGAGCGCGTCAAGGCAAGTCACGTCATCCGGCAAGTGTTGCTGCGTCAAACGGCAATCCTGAACTACATCAATCCGTTCTGATTGGCCTCAGCGAGGCGGCAGGACCTGGGAGGAGAAAGCTCGATGGTTCCGAACCGCAGATATGCGATGGCCATGCTGGCTATTGTGTTCGCCGCACCGACGTTCGCTCAGGCGCCAACCAGCGTGCCGGGGCCCAATGAGGCCACCCTAGCCGATGCATATATCTACCTGCTCGGCCGCGCCCTTGTGATCAGGCAAGAGCATATGGACCGCAAGGCGCCCGGCTTCGCCTACAACACCATCCACTACAACCCGCTGGGATCGGCCGACTTCGTCAACCCAAACTTTGACGTCGCCTACCTGGAGGCCTGGTTCGCGGTGGATGATCGCACCCCGGTCATCCTGGAGGTGCCGGAGGTCAAGGACCGCTACTACACCGTCCAGATCCTCGATGAGTGGGGCGAAGTCATCGTCAACATCAATGAGCGCACCTTTCCCTCAAAACCCTTCGGCAAGTTCGCCCTGGTCAAGCCCGGCTGGAACGGCGCGCTTCCGGAGGATCTCTCGCGGATCGAACTGCACTCGAGCAAGGCCAAGATGCTCGCCCGGATCGAGCTGAAGGGAGATCCTGACGGCGCAGTGAAACTCCAGCGTCAATTCCAAGCCGCTCCGCTTGGAACTCCGATGATTGCCCAGCCCCCGGCGATGCGGATGTTCGGAAACAAGGAGCTGCTTGGGGTCGAAATATTCGATGATGTGGAGCAGACACTCGCGAGCGCGCTCGATGTGTCGCCGAACGCTGCCGAAATGCAGCAGCAAGTCCGCTCCGTCGCAGCCTATGTGGCATCGGGCGACGAGGCCAGGACCGCCGTGGACGCCCAGCTCCGCAAAATCATCCCTGAGTTCCAGGAATACGCCTTTACCAAAAGCGCCCCCTATCGCAACCACTGGATCGGCGGAAGCACAACGGGCAACTACGGCAAGGACTACAAGCTCCGCACCGTCGTCAATTTCGCCGGCATCTGGGCCAACACGACGGACGAGGCGGTCTATTTTGTGGCCACCCGCGACGCCGACGAGAACCCGCTCACCGGCAACAACAGCTACGTCATGCACTTCCCGGCGGACCGGCTCCCACAATCCGCCGTCGATGGCTACTGGTCAGTCATCCTGGTCGGCGTGCCGGACTACCGGGTCGTGCCCAACCCACTCAACCGCTTCAACTTCGACACCTACTCGAACCTGACGACCGAAGCCGTTGGTTCGCTCAAGATCGGCATCGGCCCCAAGCCCGTTGCCGGCGTGCCCGAGTCGAACTGGCTCCCGTCCCCGGAAGGCAAGCCGTTCTCGCTGACATTCCGGACGTACGTGCCCAAGGACATCGTGAAAGGCGGTCAGTGGCAGCCCGCAGCCGTAACGCTGGTGAGGTGAGCAACCAACGCAGGAGACGATCATGATCCGGATGAGACATGCAGCCTTCGCCATCGCAGCGGTGCTGCTCCCCATGCAGACACAGGCCCAGGCTCCTTCGGCCGGCACCGTTCCGGTCAACGCCGACAATTTCGCCAGGGCCGAGAGCGACCTGTACATGAGCAACATCATCAAGGATGGTGGTTTCGGCAAGTTCGTGCATCGTCGCGAGCCTGCCGCTATCGACAATCAGACGGTCATCCGTCTCAACCGCGATACCCTCTACTCCGCGGCAGTGTTCGACCTCGATGCCGGCCCCGTTACGATTACTCTGCCTGAAGCAGGCACACGGTTCATGTCGATGCAAGTGATCGACGAGGACCAGTACACGCCGGAGGTCGCCTACGGCACCGGAAGCCATACCCTGACCAAGGAGAAGATCGGGACGCGCTACGTTCTGGTCGCCATCCGGACTCTGGTCGACCCAGCAGATCCGAAGGACGTGGCCACCGTTCATACCTTGCAGGACGCGATCCGGATCGACCAGCCTGGAGGCCCTGGAAAGTTCGAACCACCGAAATGGGATCAGGCCAGCCAAAAGACCGTCCGCGACGCGCTGCTGGTCCTCGCCTCGACTCTGCCCGATACGAAGCGCATGTTCGGGCCGAAGGATGCCGTCGATCCGGTCCGGCGGCTGATCGGCGCGGCCTCGGCCTGGGGCGGGAACCCGGAGACGGATGCGCTCTATCTCAACATCACGCCATCCCGGAACGACGGCAAGACGGTATACAGGCTGTACGTCAAGGAGGTGCCGGTTGATGGGTTCTGGTCGATCAGTCTTTACAATGCCCAAGGCTACTATCAGCCCAACCCCTACAATGCCTACTCGATCAACAACATCACGGCCCGCAAAGGTGCGGACGGTTCAGTCGCGATTCAATTCGGCGGCTGCGATGACAAGGCCGTCAACTGTCTGCCGACCATGCCTGGCTGGAACTATATGGTCCGGCTATACCGTCCAAAGCCCGAGGTTTTGAATGGGACATGGAAGTTTCCGGAAGCGCAGCCCGTGAATTGATGTCTCGTTTTTCGGACATACGTCGGCTCTTGGAACAACGCGCGCCGACGCCTTGGCGCAAGCGACGAGGCGTGGTCAGCTCCATATCTCGAGCTGCGCTCGCATGACCGCTCCAGCCTTCGCAAGCCCGTGAATGACCAACCTCCATGCGGTGGGATCGGCCGCGACGCTCGTGCCAGGCAAGCCTGTCTCGATGGTCTTCTTGATCGTACCGGCGCAGTGGCGACAGGTCGTATCCTCGACCTGTAGGGTCAGGGCATCCGCATGATGCTCGACAAGGGGGTGGCTTGGCTCTGGTGGGGACCGCATCCGCACAATGCGCGACCAATCGTGATACCCGATGCCGTCGCCGCTTTTCCCATGGGCGGTGCATCTCATGCTCGCGGAAGCCCGTTCGGCCTAGCACGTGCCGGCTCCGCGCCGCGCTCCCGCGAGGCCCAATCTTTATAACAATTTTATACCCACCGCCGGGCAGCCCTCTCGAATCTTTATACGAGTTTCGACATCTCTACGGCACAGGCGAGCGGCGTTCCTGCGGCACGCCTTACGCATGGAACCTTATGATGGACATCCTGATGCTTGCGCTTGGGCTCGGCTTCTTCGGCCTTGCCATCGCCTATACCACCGCCTGCGACTGGCTCTGAGGACCTCGCCATGACCCTCGACTACACCCTGGCCGGCCTCGTGACGGCTGGCCTTGTTTTTTATCTCACTTACGCTCTCGTTCGACCCGAGCGGTTCTGACGGAGGCCGCCATCATGACTATCAATGGATGGATCCAGATCCTCATCTTCTGCGCCATCGTGGTCGCACTCGTAAAGCCCCTGGGCTGGTACATGATGCGCGTGTTCAACGGCGAGCCCACCTTCCTGTCTCCCATTTTGCATCCTGTCGAGACCATACTCTACAGGCTGTCGGGCACGAGCGAGCGAGAAGAGCAGCATTGGCTGACCTACACGTTCGCGATGCTGGCCTTCAACCTGCTGGGCTTTGTCGTGCTCTATGCCCTTCAGCGCTTCCAGGCGGTGCTGCCGTACAATCCCATGGGTATGTCGGCCGTCGCTCCTGATCTCGCCTTTAACACCGCCGTCAGCTTCATGACCAACACGAACTGGCAGAACTACGGCGGCGAGAGCACGATGTCGTACCTCGTGCAGATGGCCGGCCTGACGGTGCAGAACTTCGTCTCGGCCGCGACTGGCATTGCCATCGCAGTGGCGCTCATCCGCGGCTTCTCGCGCACCTCGGCGAGGAGCGTCGGCAATTTCTGGGCCGACATGACGCGGGCGACCCTTTATGTGCTGTTGCCGCTCTGCGTGGTGCTGACCCTGCTCTATGTCTCACGCGGTGTGCCTCAGACCCTGTCCGCCTATATCGATGCGAGGACGCTCGAAGGCGCGAGGCAGACGATCGCCGTCGGACCTGTGGCGTCGCAGCTTGCCATCAAACTGCTGGGCACGAATGGTGGTGGCTTTTTCAACGCAAACTCGGCCCATCCGTTTGAGAACCCCGACGCATTCTCAAACCTCCTCCAGATGGTGTCGATCTTTGCCATCGGCGCAGCGCTGACTAACGTCTTCGGCCGCATGGTCGGCGACCAACGTCAGGGTTGGGCCATCCTTGGTGCCATGGGTCTCATCTTCTTCGTCGGCGTTCTGGTGGCCTACTGGGCAGAAGCCGCTGGCAATCCTCTCGTACATGCCCTTGGCGTCGACGGCGGCAACATGGAGGGCAAGGAGGTCCGCTTCGGCACAGCCATGTCCGCACTCTTTGCAGTGGTCACCACCGCTGCGAGCTGCGGTGCGGTCAACGCCATGCATTCGAGCTTCATGCCGCTCGGTGGCATGATACCGCTCATCAATATGGAGTTGGGCGAGATCGTCATCGGCGGCGTGGGCGCTGGTCTCTATGGAATGCTGCTCTTCGTCGTGTTGACCATGTTCGTAGCTGGCTTGATGGTCGGACGCACGCCGGAATATCTCGGCAAGAAGATCGAGGCCAAGGACGTGAAGATGGCGATCCTGGCCATCCTGTGCCTGCCACTCGCCATGCTGGGATTCACGGCTCTAGCCGTGGTTATGCCCACAGGTCTTGCCTCGATCGGGAATCCAGGCCCGCACGGGTTCTCCGAGGTGCTCTATGCCTACGTCTCGGGAGCTGCCAACAACGGCAGCGCCTTCGGCAGCCTCTCAGGTAATACACTATGGTACAATCTGACCATCGGCGTCGCCATGCTGATGGGCCGATTCCTGGTCATTGCTCCGGCCCTTGCGATTGCCGGATCCATGGCGGCCAAGAAGACCGTGCCGACCTCCGCTGGCACCTTCCCGACCCATGGTGGCCTGTTCATCGGCCTTCTTGTCGGCGTCATCCTGATCGTCGGCGGCCTGACTTTCTTCCCGGCTCTCGCTCTTGGTCCCATCGTCGAGCATCTCTCAATGATCGCCGGCCAGACCTTCTCTGCGGGGGGCTAGCATGGCCCGGCCCCTCCATCGCTCCCGCCTGAGAATCAGGTCCTGGAGCCCACTTGGTGTCGTCCTGGCGATGACCGTCGGGATAACGGTCCTGATTGGTCTCTTCCATTTCATCATCCGCATCGCCACCGCCTGACGGCCCGATCACGTTTGCCAGGAGTTCATTCATGAATACCGCACACACCCATGGCGGCGCCCCGCAGGCTTCGCTCATGGACTCCAAGATCATCATCTCCGCACTTGGGGCAGCCTTCACCAAGCTCGACCCCAGGGTCATGATCCGTAACCCGGTCATGTTCGTCGTCGAGGCCGTGGCGGTTCTCACAACCGTGCTGTTCTTCAAGGATCTGGCGATAGGTGGGACGGGTCTCGGCTTTTCGTTCCAGATCATTCTCTGGCTCTGGTTCACCCTGCTCTTCGCGAATTTCGCCGAGGCGGTGGCCGAAGGCCGGGGCAAGGCCCAAGCAATGTCCCTAAGAAAGACGCGGACGGAGACGCAGGCCAAGCTGCTCTCCGGCGCGTCAGGGCGCGACTACAATGTCGTTCCCGGCACGCAGCTCAAGGTGGGCGATGTCGTCCTCGTCGAGGCCGGGGACATCATCCCTAGCGACGGCGAAGTGGTCGAGGGGGTCGCCTCCGTCAACGAGGCCGCCATCACGGGAGAGTCAGCTCCCGTCATCAGGGAATCGGGCGGCGACCGCTCTGCGGTCACGGGCGGCACCCAAGTGCTGTCGGACTGGATCCGGGTACGGATCACCGCAGCACCGGGCTCGACCTTCATTGATCGCATGATCGCGCTGGTCGAAGGCGCGTCACGTCAGAAGACCCCAAACGAGATTGCCCTCAACATCCTGCTCGCTGGTTTGACGCTCATCTTCATCATCGCTGTTGCGACGATTCCGAGCTTTACCGCCTATGCAGGCGGCGCCATCCCGATCACTGCGCTGGTCGCTCTTTTCGTGACGCTGATCCCTACGACGATCGGCGCGCTACTGTCCGCCATCGGCATTGCCGGCATGGACCGTCTGGTGCGCTTCAACGTGCTCGCCATGTCCGGACGTGCGGTCGAGGCCGCTGGTGACGTCGACACGCTTCTGCTCGACAAGACCGGCACAATCACGCTGGGCAATCGCCAGGCGACGGCTTTCCGGCCCGTCAGCGGCGTGAGCGAGCAGGAATTGGCGGACGCCGCCCAGCTGGCATCGCTCGCGGACGAGACGCCCGAAGGCCGCTCCATCGTGGTGCTCGCCAAGGAGAAGTACGGCATCCGCAGCCGCGACATGACCGAGCTCCATGCAACCTTCGTGCCGTTCACCGCCCAAACCCGCATGAGTGGTGTGGATCTCGGTGGGAGCTCGATCCGGAAAGGTGCCGTGGATTCGATCCTGGCCTCGCTGAGCGCCGCAGACCCCGTTGCTCGGGGCGGTGCAGCACAGGCACTCAAACCTTCGGTGAGCCTGGAGCAAGCGCGTGAGCTCCAGGCGATCTCGGACGAGATCGCGATGGCCGGCGGGACCCCCCTGGCCGTATCCCGAGGTGGACGCCTGCTGGGCGTGGTCCAGCTCAAGGACATCGTCAAGGGCGGCATCCGCGAGCGCTTTGCCGAACTGCGGCGTATGGGGATCCGCACGGTCATGATCACCGGCGATAACCCCATGACGGCGGCCGCCATTGCCGCTGAGGCCGGTGTAGACGATTTTCTTGCCCAGGCGACACCGGAGGACAAGCTCCAGCTCATCCGCTCGGAGCAGGCGCAGGGCAAGCTCGTGGCCATGTGCGGGGACGGCACCAACGACGCGCCCGCTCTGGCGCAGGCCGACGTCGGCGTTGCCATGAACACCGGTACGGTGGCCGCGCGCGAGGCCGGCAACATGGTCGATCTCGACAGCGATCCCACCAAGCTGATCGAGATCGTAGAGATTGGGAAGCAACTCCTGATGACACGCGGCTCATTGACGACCTTTTCGATCGCCAACGACGTCGCCAAGTACTTCGCGATCATCCCGGCCATCTTCGCTGGGATCTACCCCCAGCTAAGCATTCTCAACATCATGGGTCTCGCGACACCTGAGAGCGCAATCCTATCCGCTATCATCTTCAACGCGCTCATCATCATCGCGCTGATTCCGCTGGCTCTCAGGGGCGTTAAGTACCGGGCCGTCGGCGCCGGGCCTCTCCTGCGCCGCAACCTGCTCGTCTACGGTCTCGGCGGCATCGCCATCCCGTTCATCGGCATCAAGGCGATCGATCTTGCGATCAGCGCCATTGGCCTTGCCTGAAAGGAAAACCATCATGCTTCGTCAACTTCGCCCCGCCCTTGTGATGATCGTCGCCATGACGGCGCTCACGGGACTTCTCTATCCCCTCGGCATGTCCGGCATCGCCCAGACCGTCATGCCCGACAAGGCGAATGGCAGTCTCATCACGGTCAACGGCCAAGTGGTCGGATCCGAGCTGATCGGCCAGAACTTCACGGGCGAACGTTACTTCCATGGCCGCCTATCTGCTACGGTAGGCCCTGATCCCGCAGATCCGAGCAAGATGTCCTCCGTGCCGTACAATGCAGCGAACTCCGGCGGCTCAAACCTTTCGCCCACGAACCGCGCCCTGATTGACCACATCAAGGGCGAGGTCGAGGCCCGCAAGAGCCAGAACCCGAACCAAGGCGTCCCCATCGATCTCGTGACAACCTCCGGCAGCGGTCTCGATCCACACATCTCGCCGGAAGCAGCCCTGTTCCAGGTGCCGCGGGTGGCCATGGCGCGACGTCTGCCGGAGGATCTGGTGCGTCAGCTTGTGGCGGAGCATACCGAGGATCGGATGTTGGGCCTGCTGGGCGAACCGCGGGTCAACGTTCTCAAGCTCAACCTCGCCCTGGACCGTGCAAACGGGTAATGTCACGCCGGAGGCGGCTTGGGATAGGCCCCTCCTTTCCTGAGAGCCCATGTCAGACAGCCGTTCAGCTTCCGACCAACGCCCTTCGCCGGACGCTCTGCTTCAGGCAGCCCGGCAGGAGAGCCGTGGCCGTCTCAAAATCTTCCTCGGCGCCGCGCCCGGTGTCGGCAAGACCTACGAGATGTTGCAGGAGGCGGCGGCCAAACGGCGGGAGGGCGCGGACGTCGTCATCGGAGTGGTCGAGACCCACGGTCGCCAGGAGACGCAGGCGCTGGTGAAGGGGTTCGAGATCGTGCCGAGGCAGGTGCGCGACTACAAGGGTCACCGTCTCGAGGAGATGGATCTCGACGCCGTTCTGAAGCGTCGGCCCGCGCTCGTCCTCGTGGACGAGTTGGCCCACACAAATGCCGGGGGAAACCGGCATCCCAAACGCTACATGGACGTGGAGGAGCTTCTCGCGGCAGGGATTGACGTGTTCACCACAATGAACGTCCAGCATGTCGAGAGCCTGAATGACGTGGTCGCGCAGATCACCCGCATCCGCGTGCGCGAGACCGTCCCGGACGCAATCCTGGAGCGCGCGGACGATATCCAAGTCATCGACATCACGCCCCAGGACCTGATTCAGAGGCTCAACGAAGGCAAGGTCTACGTTCCGCAGACGGCACAGCGCGCCGTGGCCCACTACTTCTCGCCTGGCAATCTGACGGCCCTGCGGGAGCTGGCCCTTCGGCGCACGGCCCAGCGGGTGGATGCGCAGCTCCTGAACCATATGCAGGCCAACGCGATCCCTGGACCCTGGGCCGCCGGGGAACGGATCCTGGTCTGCGTCGACGATACCCTCGGCAGCGAGGCCCTGGTCCGCTATGCCCGCCGCATGACCGAGCGGCTTCAGGCGCCCTGGACGGTGCTGCACGTGGAGACGGCGGCGTCCCTCCGGCGTCCCGATACCGCGAGCGACCGGATCAGCGAGATGCTGCGCCTTGCCGAACGCTTGGGCGGCGAAGCAGTGACAATTCCCGGTCGCGATGTGGCCAGCGAAGTCATCCGTTATGCCGAGACCCACAACGCGACCCATATCATCATCGGCAAACCTGCCAAGTCACGCTTCCAGGAAATGATCCAGGGCTCTGTCGCCCATGACATCATCCGGCAGGCCGGAGACATAAGCGTCCACGTCATTGCGCTCCGCGACGAGCAGGAACAGTCCATGCGGCAGCGTCGTCTTCTGCCCGTACATACGGAACGTGACGCGCGCGCCTATCTTGCGAGTACGGCCTTCGTTCTCGGAGCCCTCGTCTTGGGCATCGTCCTTGACCGTTTCATGGACGTCCAGAATATTGCCCTGGTCTTCCTGACGGCAATCCTCGGCGCGTCTGTCACGTTCGGCCTCTGGCCAGGTCTTTATGCCAGCATCATGAGCGTGCTGGCATTCAACTTCTTCTTCCTGCCACCCGTCCGGACCTTCACCATCGCCGATCCCGAGAACATCTTCGCCTTCTTTTTCTTCCTGCTCGTCGCCCTCATCGCCAGCAATCTGACGGCCCGGGTGCGCAGCCAGGCGATCGTCGCGCGCCAGCGCGCCAAGACCACAGACGATCTCTATCTCTTCAGCCGCAAGCTCTCGACCGTCGGCTCCCTGGACGATCTTCTGTGGGCGACATCGTTCCAGATCGCTTCGATGCTCAAGGTCCGCGTCGTCGTCCTGATGCCGGAACATGGTCGACTGGAACTGAAGTCCGGCTATCCGCCGGAGGATGTGCTCGACGAGGCCGACCTAGGCGCCGCCAAGTGGGCCTTCGAACATGATCGCGAGACAGGGCGTGGCTCCGACACGCTCCCGGGAGCCAAACGCCTTTTCATTCCGATGCGGACGAGCCGGGGGACGGTGGGCGTGATCGGCATTGACCGCGACAAGCCAGGTATCCTTCTCTCGCCCGAGCAGCGGCGCCTGTTCCATGCCCTCGCCGATCAGGCCGCGCAGGCCGCGGAACGCATCCGTCTGGTTGACGATGTGGACCGCGCCCGCCTTGCAGCCGAGTCGGATCGCCTGAGGTCCGCGCTCCTGACGTCCATCTCCCATGACCTGAAGACCCCGTTGGCTGCGATCATCGGCGCGGCGGGAACGCTAAAGGGCTATTCGGCAGACTTGGACGAGGAATCCAAGGAGGACCTGCTCGCGACCGTGCAGGACGAGGCGGAAAGGCTGAACCGTTTCATCGCCAATCTGCTCGATATGACACGCCTGGAGGCTGGGGCTATCGCTCCGAACATCGCGCTCAATGACCTGAGCGACATGCTCGGCGCTGCCCTCCAGCGTGCGCGCAAGGTCCTGTCGAATGACCGGGTCGAACTTCACCTCGCCGCCAACTTGCCCATGGTCGCCGTCGACCCGGTGCTGTTCGAGCAGGTCCTCTTCAACCTGCTCGATAATGCGGCCAAGTACTCGCCGCCGCAAGCAATCGTCCTGATCCAGGCATGGGAGGAATTGGGAAGCATTGTCCTCCAGGTCCTGGACGAAGGAGACGGCATTCCGGAAGAGGATGTCGAGAGGATCTTCGACAAGTTCTACCGTGCGCGGAAGGGCGACCGCGTCAGGGCTGGAACCGGCCTGGGTCTGCCGATCTGTCGTGGCTTTATCGAAGCCATGGGAGGAACGATCGTGGCCTTGAACCGCACCGACCGAAAGGGAGCGGTCTTCACGGTAAGACTGCCGGTTCCAGATCAAGGAAAATTGGAGCAAGACGTGGCATGACCGCATCCAGCATCAAGGTCCTCGTGGTTGACGACGAACCGCCGATCCGGCGGCTCCTGCGCGCCGGGCTGACCACGCAGGACTACGACGTCCGCGAAGCCGGCAGCGTAGAGGAGGCGCTCCGATCCATCAGAGACGGTGCCCCGGACGTGATGCTGCTCGATCTCGGCCTTCCGGACCGCAACGGCATGGACCTGCTGGCCGAACTCCAAGGCGACGGCGCGCCTTTCCCTATCGTCATCCTGTCGAGCCGCGCCGATGAGGCTGGCATTGTCCAAGCCTTGGAATTGGGCGCGGACGACTACATCACCAAGCCGTTTGGCATGAAGGAGGTGATCGCTCGCCTCCGCGTCGCCATCCGCCACCGCTTGCAGCAGCAGGGTGAGCGGCCGATCTTCCAGGTTGGCGGGCTGAAGGTAGATCTTGTGCGCAGGATCGTGACGGTCCATGACCAGGAGGTGAAGCTTTCGCCACGCGAGTACGACATCCTGCGTATCCTCGTTCAGCATGCCGGCAAGGTCCTGACACATCGCTTCATCATCCACGCAGTCTGGGGAGGCATCGCGGAGGCCCAGAATCTGAGGGTCCATATCCGCCAACTGCGCCAGAAGATCGAAGACGATCCTGAGCAGCCTGCTCTCATTCACACAGAGACCGGCGTCGGCTATCGCCTTCAGGCACCGGACTGACCCAAACGGCCTGCCCTATTGAAAATAAACTCAAGGCAATCATGAGGATCGAAGAGTTTTTGCAGCTGGCCAACGTGATCATCGATCTGCAGGCCCACCGCAAGGAAGACATTCTTGAGGAGCTCGCACGAAGGGCGGGCGCGGGGCTTCACCGGGATTGGCAGACACTGTTGAAGGCGATGTACGCGCGTGAGGCCTTGGGTACGACCGGGGTGGGCGATGGAATTGCGATCCCGCATGTCCGTCTTGACGGCATCGATAGGCCGTTCGGGATCCTTGCCCGCCTGAAGCGGCCCATCGAGTTCGAGGCGGTTGACGCGAAGCCAGTGGATATCCTGTTCTTCCTCGTGCTGCCACATATGGTGCCGCGTGGAGAGCAACTGAGTGCGCTAGCCTGCGTGGCGCGCCGCCTGCGCGAGCAGAATACGGTGGGGGCCATCCGGCGAGCACCTGACGCCGAAACCGCCTATCATGCGATCGTCAGCCCATCCCGCAGGTCTTTGTGACATCTCTCGATCTGCGGGCTTGGCGCCCTGCCGACCCATTATACGCCGATCCCTAAAATACCAACTCGATTGGCCGACAGCCTGACATCGGACTTGTTATGTGCAGAGGCAACAAGCCCGCTATCCGGATCCACGAACTCTGCCGCTGTTGAACAGGACGCGGGAGATGGCGGCTCATGCATTCCCTAAAACCGGAACATAACAAGAATAACGGACGCAGGCAGGGACAGGGAAAAGCCGCTGCGAGGCGGCTACGAATTGTTTACAATCAAAGGCGCAACATGCGGGTGGGCGCGTTGTGTATCAGCCCGATAGGTCCCCCCCGACCTATGAGAAGCGTCCCCAGCTGGGAGCTGCATTCTCCTGGCTGGGGATCGATTTGCTAGGGTCAGGCCTGATTTGCCGAGCCAGGGGATGACTGCCGCGGCCATGCCGATCGCTCTGAAGAAGGTATGCGCAGCGGTCAAAGCGAATGGCGAGTCCGTGCCAATCTTCGAGCTGTGCGAACATGTTCTGGATCCTGTGGCGCTCCACCCACAAAACCGCCCCATGCTGCAATAGCAACCGGCGAAACGACCAGGCCACGAGCGCAAGACGACCAAGCCACGAGCGCAAGATGTTCAGACCCGAAGAGATTCTTATCGTGACCGGAACCCCTGGTTCAGGCAAAACGACTGCCGCGAACAGCATTGCGCAGCTGTCCGGCAGCCCGAAGGTCCACCTGCATTCGGACGAATTCTGGCATTTCATCAAAGCAGGCTCGATTCCACCGTGGCATCCCGAGGCCCACCGCCAGAATGCAACAGTGATCGACGTACTGGCCGGGGCTGCTGCCCGCTATGCGAAGGGCGGCTACTTCGTACTGGTGGATGGCATCATTGGGCCTTGGTTCCTAGACGCGTTCCGAAATACCGGAGCGGTCCTGCACTATGTGATCCTTCGTCCGGATCTGGAGGAGGCGATCAGACGATGCCGCGAACGAGGCGGTGACACCCTTTCAGATCCGGTTGCAATTTCTGCGCTGCACCAGCAGTTCGGGAATTTGGGCGCATTGGAGCGCCATGCGCTGTCGGTGGCAGGCCTGAGCGCTGACGAAACCTGCGATGCAATCGGCAAGGCGGTGGAAAGCGGACGCTTCCGGCTGAGGTAGACCTGAAAGTGCTTGAGAAGAATGTCCGCTCAAGGGTCGAAGCCTTCATCCGACGCTTCCACTCGTTTTACAGGTCCTGAGCCAAGAAAGAAGATCTCTTCGAGTGCAGCAAAATCCGGTGCGGGTTCAGTATCGAGCTGGGGCTCGACACCCGCTGCAAGCAGGCCTCCGCTACGACGTGCAGGATCTAGAAGCTTGGATCGATAACCTCGGCAATGGCGGGGACAAGAGAACTAAAGAATGGCTGGCAGCTCTCAATGACGGAAAAGATGAAGGTTCCGGGCATCAAGGCATGCGCGTCGAAAGGGGCGGTCTCGTCACCCTCTATCGAGAGATCGGCCGTTTCGCTGGCCTCGCACACCGCACGAAGGAAGACCCATTCGGCGTCCTGGACTGGACCAAGCCCCTTCGTGACATGCCGCTGGACACGTGCACACGCGGCTCCGTGGCTGGACTACGCAACAAGGCGCATAAGCCTTCAGCCTTCCTGTTGAAAATGCCAGCCACCCACATCCCTGGGCTCGATCTGGCGATGGAAGCCCAAGTGTCCGCTTGTTTGTTGACTGGTATGGAGCGTCAGTGCGGTTGCTGTGTGAACTGAACAGCTTCCAAGAACGGAAACTCCAGGACAATCTCACCGGCCTCGTCTATTACCTCGATATGACAGGTCGACCAGTTTACCGGCTTGGAAAACTCAGTGGCCATGAGGTCCTGAGCCATCGCCTTGGCCGCCTCCCACGCCTCACTCGCATTGGGGAAAACTTGTCCCTCAGGGTCGCTGATGAGGTGTTCACCGATATGCACATTGAAGAAATAGCGAGACATGGCGTTACCTCGGGTCATCGGTTCAGGCTGCGGCTTGGCATATAGTTTCGCCGCACCCAAAGCCCAAGAGCCAGAATAAGGACCTGATAAATAATGACGGTCGTGAGGAGTCCGTTGAATGTTTCAGCCGGCAACCCAGACGCCTCATAGGCATCGTTGCGATGCGCAACCGTCGCTATTGGCCGGAAAGGCCAAGCCCTATGGACGCCGAACGGCCAGGATCATACTTCCACTCATTACCTTCGGACATATCCGAGCAGAACCCGCTGCACAGCAACCTAGGCCGAGACTCTTCGGAATCGACCGGCAGAATGGGAGCATCGTTCTGGGAGTGGCCAGGCGTTTTTATAGGATTGGCGTTTTGGATCGCTGTCGGCTGCTTCGTCCCAAGCGTTGCTTGCTCTGGTCAAATTGTAGACGCAGCCGACCTTCTGTCGATTACCTGTACAGCCCCGGTCACTTCGAACCGATCTTGTGGTTTATCGCGTTGGCAATATTGTTCCTGTGAAACACATGCCGGTTGTAAACTGTCGAGCATTTACGGTTGCTATGCCATTGATGTGAACGGCGCCTGATGCGGTTCCTGTGTCGTCAGCGGCGTTGACGCTTCCGTAATGCCAGTCAAGATCGATGCCCTCAGCATTCCCCCCTTCGTCAAGAGGGCCGATAAGCCCGCAGAATTCGAAAGTTGCCGAAAAATCTTCTGACTATCAGACAGCGCATAAGTTGTGCCGAGAGTGCCGGGCCGTTATTCCTATTCCGACAGGGATGAAATCCGATGATCCGAGTAGCGACGGCCGCCGATGCAGGAAACCTTGCGGCCTTATCCGTCCAGGTTTGGCTCCACACTTATGCAAAGCAGGGGCTCCGGAGCGCACTTTCCGACTATGTCTTGGAAGAGTTCACAGCTCAAAAGCTGGCGGCAAGCATCGACGACAAGAACCAGGTCTTCTTTGTTTATGAAGAGAATGCGCACCTTGTCGGCTATCTGAGGCTGCTTCTGAACTCGCCCTCTCCTACTGACCCGGAAGCCCGTGTCGAGATTGCCAGGCTTTATGTTCAGGAGCACTTTCTCAGACGCGGCATCGGCAGAGCGCTCCTCCAACACATGTACGCGTACTGCGCGAGGTTTGAGATTCCCGGAGTCTGGCTTGCCGTCAATCACGAGAACACGCGGGCGATACGCTTTTACGAGCAGCATCGCTTTGAGCGGACGGGCTCGGCGTTTTTCCATCTGGACAATGAACGGCATGAGAATTTCATTCTCTACAAGCCGGTCCCCTCGCCCGCCTGAGAGCAGGAAAACGCGACAAGCGAACGATGCCGCACGACGCTTGCCATCCCGACAAGAACGCCGATCGAAGCAACGTGCCTTATGGGGTGCTTACCCGCTTCGTCTGCGAGGGTTGCGCCGAATAGTACTGGGCGACCTCGTCGATTTCCTCGGGGGTCATCTGGCGCGCGATATTGCGCATCTGCTGGCTGATGTCGTTACGCCGCGCTCCTGACGTGAAAGCTTCGAGCTGCGCTTTGATGTAGGCTGCCGATTGGCCCTCCAGCCACGGACTGCCGGCCTTGTTGTCGAGAGCTCCATGGCACGACCCGCACGAGGCGACATTGCGCAGCGGTGCTCCGTTCACGACGATCCGTGGCGCCGGCTTATCCTGTTCGGGATGGTAGGCCGGAAGACGCGGCAGGTAAGCGTAGTACGCTGAAAGGTCCACCATGTCCTGCTCGCTCAGCGGAACGGCGAACGGCGTCATGATCGCATTGACGCGAGCGCCCGTCTTGAAGTCCTTGAGCTGCTTGTAGATCGCGGGGGCGTATTGGCCCGCAAGGTTGGGAGAATCCGCCCGGCTGACTCCGACCGGGCCGTGCCAGATCGCGCATTGCTGCGCGAGGGTCGCGCCCCGTCCGATGGATTCCTGGCTCGGATTGCTCAGCATCGTCGCGGTTACGACCACCGTGGAGAGCTTGAAGTCCGGCTGCACCGGGGCGGCGCTCGACCGCGTCAGTGGAACGCCCGCCGCGCTGCAGATCGCGTCCCAGATCCCCTCGAAAGTCACGTCACGCTGGGCGAAGGGCAGCTCGATGAGCCCGAGGATGGCGGTGAAAACGAACAGGCCCGCAGCGAGGCCCACGGCGCCAACGAACCAGCGGTTCTTCAACGAAAAGACGGAGTCCGTACTCATCGTTGCGCTCCCACGTAGACGGCCGGCACCGATGTTTTCGGCCGGACCAGAAGCTGCATGATCGGGAAACCGTAATTCGTAACCGTCAGGCCGACCATCAGTGCGACCCAAAGGGCATAGCCGTTGAGGGCAGCCGGAAGCGCCACAGGCGGATGGATGGCTGCGGCGAAGCGGTATTCGCCCGCGTCCACCTCAGGCGCCCGATGGCCCTGGAGCAGCACCACGAAGAACAGAACGCCGGAAGCCACCAGGATGAAACCGCCGAAGGCCGACATCGTCACCGACATCGCATCCGCCGCGAGCGCCGGGCTGCTGTAGTCGAAGAACGCCATGCGGCGCGGCGTGCCGAGAATGCCGACCCAGTGCCACGGGAACGTGGTCACGATCATGCCGATGAACCAGAGCCCCAGCTGGTTTGCCTGCAAGGCATGGGAAGTACAGATCGTTCGTCCCCTGCCCCTGCGCGCCGTGACAGGGAGCGCAGCCGAGCACCCGAGCTGCCGGGGTATCGGGGGCGTGATCTGTCGTCTGTGCGAGGGCTGTCTCGGAAAGTGCTGAGCTGAGGATGAGCCATCCGAGTGCGGAGAAGAGGGACAAACGGAGAAGGAGGGAGCAGCGGGATGGCAACGTGACGATCTGCTGTAATCTTCCAGCGCAGACCTACGTGATCGTAGGGTTCACCGACCCACTGACAACCCCTGATGCAACCGTCGCGACTGCAAATCGATCAAAGTCGTGCGCAGGCTCCACCTCCGGCTTGGTTCGGACAAGCCCTGCCCGGCTGTCGTCGACCGTTGTTCGAAACGAGGAAAAAACTCGCTCGAATGTTCGTCACGAAGCCGCCGTGAAAGATGGTTTCACGAAACATGGGTTCCTGCATGGGGGCGCCACGCGATGACGCCTTCGGTTCGCGCCCTGACCTCGGGCGAGGCCAAGCACGTCGCGACGGCCTCGTAGCCCGGAGCACCCGGATAGGGAGGGACGCGAACAGGCGGACTATGGTTCGCGGGACAGAGGATGATCGCCTCGTTGTCACCCACGGCAGTCAAATCGAGAATCGCGCAGGAGCGCGTGAGAATGAAGAGCCGCTTTCCACTGCTGCCACGGCGGCGCAGATGAGCGATCAGAGCTTCCTGCGTCCCCTGGTCCAGCCCCTGCTCGATCATGTCGATGACGAGGACAGACGGCTCCTCGGTTTCCAGCCACGTGATCAACGACGTCAGTGCGTCCGACTCCGTAGCGCCATCCTCGACGAGCCATGCCATGGTCCGATCGACTCGGATCTTGAGAGCCGCGTCACCCTGCAATCGCTCCTGAGCCGCGACACCTCCCTCGATTTGTCGTTCAAGCCCGAGGAAGGCGGCATCGGGCAACGCTCGCGCCAAGCATTGCGCCAGCCGGGTCTTTCCACTGCCAAGGGGGCCGATGATGTAGTTCAGCGGCCGAATATCGCGCAACTCGAACCTCTCGCCTCCCCAAGGCCAAGGGAGATCGAAAGCGACCTGAACCTCGGAGGCTGGCGCGATCAGTCGGGTGAGTTCCCCGACCGTTGGCTTCTGGCCCCGCGCGAGACCGTCGCTCAGGCTCCGCAGTGTCTCGATGCGACCGGCAAGCTGACGCATCTGCCCTTCGAGCATCGCCCGATGAGTTCCGAGAGCCGATTCCAGGCACCTGGGATCTCCCTTCAAAACCCGCGCCACCTGCATGAGGCTGAAGCCGAGCGCCCGCAGCGCAACGATCTCGCTGGCCCGTTGCATTTCGTCCGGCCCATAGGCCCGCCATCCGGCCGCAGTGCGAAGGGGCGTGATGAGGCCGCGCTGCTCGTAGAGCCGCAGGGCCTTCGCGGAAACACCGAGCCGCTGGGCGGCTTCAGCTGGGCTCAGGAAGAGAGCGGAAGTGCTCATGAATCACCTTGTCATCGACGGACCGCGTTCCGTCATCGGGGCTTCCCCAGGGGCCGGGTCAAGGGAAATGTGACTGCCCTTCCGACACCACTTGGCCGGCGGTTGGGTGCGGGAACATGGTAGCGCTTCATGGGGTGCTTGACTCATACATAACTCGACGGTTATTGGTCCAATCAATAACCATCGAGTTATCAATCAAGATGCCACAAACCCATAACGTCCTTTTCAGAGCGCTTGCCGATCCGACGCGGCGAGCGCTTTTCGAGCGGCTGTGTCGCGACGGAGACCAGACCGTGGCCGCCCTGACGGCGCAAGCCAAGGTCTCGCAACCGGCCGTCTCGAAGCACCTCGGGGTCCTGAAGCAGGCCGGGTTGGTGCGCCACCGCCATGAAGGTCGTCAGACGCATTACAGTGCACAGCCTGGAGCCCTGGCTCCGCTGATCGACTGGACAAGCCAAATGGCCGGCTTCTGGGAAAGCCGGTTCGACGACCTCGAAGATCTGCTGAAAAGGATGGACCAATGAACGAAACGTCGACCGAAATACGCTCCGTCGTTGTTCAGCGGGAGATCCCCCATCCACCGGAAAAGATCTGGCGCGCGCTCACCCAACCGCACCTGATCGCGGAATGGCTGATGAAGAACGACTTCAAGCCCGCTGTAGGCCACCGCTTCAATCTGCGGGGAGACTGGGGCGGCGTTTTGGATTGCGAAGTCCTGGCCATCGAGCCGCACCACACCTTGTCCTACACCTGGAATTTCACGCACGACGATGCGGCGTTCGACCTGAAGAGCGTCGTGACCTTTACGCTTACCCCGACGGGCACAGGGACGCTCCTGCGCATGACGCAGGTGGGCTTCCGGCCGGATCAGAAGCAGGCCTACGGGGGCGCAAGGGCGGGATGGCAGGGGTTCTTCGCGAACCTGGAGCAGGTCCTGGCGCGCATCGATTGAAAGCTACGGAGCGGATCGGGCGATCCGCTCGGCTTATCTTCAGAGGACGTTATCATGAACTGGAACAACTGGGTCCGACAGGCACACCGCTGGCTGTCGATCGCCTTTACGGTGACCGTCGTCGCCAATTTCGTCGCCATGGGGCTAGGAGAACCACCCGCGCTGGTCGTCTATTCGCCACTGCTCCCGCTTTTTCTGCTGCTGTTCACAGGCCTTTACATGTTCGCCTTGCCGTACGTGGCCAAGGGGCGCAGCCGGCAGCGCCCTGTCGGACAGGAGTGAGACGGGGCCAATGACGCACTGACCCGGCGCTGTGACGTCGGGCGGTGCCGAAACCGCTTCGCTCAAACGACCGAGGGCACCACGAACTGATGCAGCTGTGCCTTCTGGTAAGCCCGGTGCGCCGCGAAATAGGCTCCGGCCTGATCCGCCGGCAAAGCGGGACTGAAGAAATACCCTTGTCCGTAATCGCACCCGAGCATCTGAAGGCTCTTGAGCTGCGCGGCGTTCTCCACGCCTTCGGCTATGGTTCTGATGCCGAGGCCCCGGGCCAAGCTCAGGGTGGCGCGGACGATAGCCCGGTCGTGCGCGTCGGTCATGAGGTGCACGATGAAGGAGCGATCGATCTTGATTTGATCGACCGCATAGCTCTTGAGGTGCGTCAGGGAGGCAAAGCCGGTCCCGAAATCGTCGAGGGATATGGACGCACCGAGCTTACGGAGATCGGACAGGGTCCGACCGATCTTCGACGTCATATCGTCCAGAAGCACCGACTCGGTGATCTCGATGGTGAGCTGGGACAGCGGGACCTTGTTCGCCGCGAAGAAACTGGCGACCTTCTCGGCATAATCCCCCCGCCGGAGCTCCGGCGCGGCCGCGTTGACGGAGACCTTGCAGGTTGGAATGCCGATACTGCGCCAGTGGCGCAGGTCCTGGCTGACGGACCGGAGCATATGCTCGCCCAGCAAGACAACCGCATCAGGGTCGTCGAGGGCAATCTTGAAGTCGGCCGGGTGGAGAATCCGGCCATCCGCGTGCACCCACCGCGCCAAAGCCTCGAAGCCGTAGGAGCGGCGATCCGAAAGGCGCATTTGAGGCTGATAGAAGGGCTTGATCTCGCCATTCTCGATGGCTTTCCGGAACCCGGCGAGCTTTCCCAACCGGTCCAGGGTCGCATCCCGCATGTGGGGCTCGAAGATCTGCGCCTGCCCTCTGGTTTCGATTTTTGCGCGATCGAGCGCCATGTCGGCACTCTGGATCAGCTCGTCGACCTCGCTCCCGTGATCGGGAAAGAGGGCGATGCCCGCGCTCGCTCCGGACTTCAATCCGGGCATATATCGGCGCATGGCGCCTGTCGCGGCCTCGAGAAGACCGCGCACGGCGGACATCACGTCGCTTTCGTCGGACGGGCTGCTCAGCAGCAGCGCAAATTCATCGCCTCCGAACCGGCCGATGCGGTCCCCATCGGCGAGCAGGGCGTTCAGGTTTCGGGCAATGTCGGCGAGCACTTCGTCGCCCGCCTTGTACCCATGGGCATTGTTAAGATCCTTGAACCGGTCGAGCCCCATCAGGATGAGCGCCAAGCGGTGCCCGGCGGCGCGCGCCTGTCCGACCAACTCGGCGCACTGATCCTGGAAGTGACGGCGGTCGTAGAGGCCTGTCAGGATATCCGGCCTCGCCGAGCCCGGCGTCTGCTGATCGGCCGTGCCGGCAATTCTGTTAGCATCAGGTGTCTGGCCCTTGTAGTGCTTCACCGAGCGTCCCGACTTTGCCGCCGATTTGGAACGGTTACGTATCCCAGGCTGACGGACATCCATCCCGGGTTCCGGTTGTGTGCCTGAGGGATCCGCGGGGGCACTCAAGAGCTGAAGCGTATCCTGGCCGGATGAATTGTAGAGAGCCAGGATATTGTCCCGCGGGATCAGCGTGCGAGTCATAAGGCAGCCTTCCGCCGTAAACACAAAGCCCTACTTGGCCGTCAGGACTTGTGGCGACGAAGTTCAGACGTCCAGAAGTGATGATTTTCCAAGATCGGAATTTTATCATCTCATCCGGGTTCAATAGATCCTTGCGGTTCAACCTTAAAATTAATTGAATCAACAAAGTTAACTTCACCCGTCCGGATGCTGGGCGACCGCTTCAGCGCCGTCCGCATTCCGTATGAATAGCCTAGCCCTAGTTATCTTTCTCTTACGAGTCCGGCAGTCGCAGTGCCTGAACTAGTTTCGCACGAACCGCCACGTCAGAACGCCGCTGACGGGCGCGACCGTGGAGCCGGAATTGTGTGAAATGCTTCCCAGTTTGGCGACCTGCAAGGTTCCGGAGGCCTGATTGCCTGAACCGAGCGGCTGATTCAGGATCTCGATCTTGCTGCCGCCTTCGAGGAACGGCACGGATTTCTCCGTGGTGAAAGCCTGTCCCTGCAGTTTGACGGGAACCGAGAAATCGAACTTTCCGAGCCTCAAACTCAAGAGACTTGCCTTGGTGTCGACGCTTACCTCCGCTTGGCAAACTCGCTCGATGACAGCCTCCGAGTCCGCCGGAAACGTGATCTGGCCGACGCGCTTGAAGCGGTAAGGGGCCGCGGGAGACGGAGGCGCGATATTGACTCCGTCGCCCTCGTCCTCGACGACGGCGGTACCCTTCGCGCAGGCGCCACGCCGGTCCACGATCCAGTTTTCATAGCGGGAATTGTCGAACGCCATTTTGCCCATGGCCTTTGGGTTCGCCATCATTCGCGCCGCAAAGGCCGCACCGATCCGCTGCTGACAAGCCTCATCGCCATCACAACTCTTCATGGCCTTGCCCATGGCCTCGAAGCCGGATGGGTATCCGGAGCTGCTTGTATCCTGGCCCCCGACAGGAATTATAGGGGCGAGACTGGGACCCGGTATGACGAGCGCAAGCTCCACATCGAGCTTCCGACTCGCGCTCAGACGGGACCACTCAACCTTGTTCGGAAGGTCCCTCCGGCCCGATCCCTTGAATTCGAGGGTCAGATACAATCGCCCCGTCGGCGCTCCCGCGAATGGATCCCGCGCTTCCTCGGCCATCGCCTGATTGGTGCTGCCGGAGACGGCGAGACACACCGTGAAGAGACCGGCCCAGGCCGGCAAGGTCCAGCGTGGCGGGTGCAACCGACCGCGATCTCGAAACATAGCTCATTTCCGCTAAAGAACACACAAGATGACGTAACGGTATACAGCACAGCTTCCGATGCGTCGATACTACATTTCAGGATGGTCGAAGCTGCTGAGCCACGCCGACCTCAGGCCGGTCGAGCAGCAAAAGGATCATCTTGGCCGGTCCCCCTCACCCGTGGGAACAGCTCGCATGACGCCTGGATGCCGGAGCGGTGACGATGGCGATGTCGGCCAGGGCCGAGGCAAGCTGGCACATTCCCGGTTCCCGGGACCTAGCCGGGCCGATGAGGTTTATGGGCCAGGATTTCCAGGCGCTGGAGCTCCGGAGGGTCGACAAAAAGGTCAGGTGCCTGCTGGACCAACCCAACCGCGACCTTTCCCGCCAGATGAGCGTCCCGAGCCGCTTCGTCCGGAAAAGCATCGAAGATTGCGAAGGTATTGTGGTCGAACCGGACCGCATACCAGGTCGTGGTGCCAGGCTCCTCCTCAGCGAAGGGGAGCAAGGAGCGCAGGAACGCAGCCGCCTCCTCCTCTTTCCCGGGCTTGGCCTCCAAGGCTACATAAAGGGCAAGCTTTGTCATGCCGATGTCTTTCCCCTGGCTCCAAGCGTGGCAGCTGAATAGATGAGGCATCGAAAGCGGATTTCCAGACGATGTCCATGATCCAACGATCCGAGTTCGGGCGGGGATGGAGGCAGACGTCGCCGTGCTCTCGAAAAAACTTTCATGGACAATTCAAGCCACGCTGAAACCCATCGAAATCGGATTCGTTGGGTCAGTAACATAAGTTAAGCAAACCCCGGATCACCGAAGCGTTGCCATGAGACATGATGAAAGAGAGTTACAGGGACTGAAGCTCCCCAACACCTTAAAGCTCACCGATCACCACACAGCCCTCGTGATCGGTCACTTGCTGCGGAAGCTCTATACGGATGTTCTGCATGAAGAGCACCCTCAACGCCTTCGCGGCTTGCTTGAACAACTTGACGCCAGGGAGCGTACCAACATGCAGGCAAGCCGGCGCTGACCGCGCCGGCTTGTAACATCATTCATTTCCCAGGAAGCCTAGAGGGCATCTTCCGCATCGATGCCCATGATTTCAGCGAGCCGCGCACGCGCACGGTTGACCCGGCTTTTCACTGTGCCGACGGCCACACCCATTCTCATGGCTGCCTCTTCGTAGCTGATCCCCTCGGCTGCGACCATGAGCAGCGCTTCACGATGCTCCGATGAAAGCTTGCCGAGTGCTTCGTGCAGGTCTTGAAGATCGAGCCGGCTCATCTGCTCCGGCATGACGATCTGCTTGGCCGCATAGCTGCCGTCGCTGTCTTCGACCTCCTTCGAGACCTTGCGGTAATGCGAATAGAAGGCGTTCCGCAAGATCGTGAAGAGCCAAGCGCTCAGGTTGGTCCCAGGCTCGAACTTGTCGCGTTTGTCCCAAGCGCGAAGGATCGTCTCCTGAATCAGATCTTCCGCACGGTCGCTGTTACGCGTGATCGATATGGCAAAGCTTCTCAGGTTCGGCACAGCATCCAGCAGTTCGCGCATGAAGGCAGGATCCGGCGCGTCGGTTTGGGCTTTGATCGCCCGTTCCAGGCGCTTTACGAGTTTTGCCAGATCGCCGGGAAGATTTTCCGGAATGACATCAAGATAAAGCTGTCTGAGCTGCTCACCGAGATGCGTTCGGACAGCCTGATTGAGAGTATCTTCGGACAGTGGAAAATTAGAAGGTCGGCCGTCTGACTTGCTGCTTTGCATTGGCACCTACATTATCCCCTTGTACTTCGGGCCATGTGCAGCCGAAAACTAACGTATGTTAAAATAGTTCCGCTTGGCAGACAGCCTTTATGGAGAATCTTTTGTCTCGTCTGGAAGTCGTCCCCGGGCGCGCGAGGAAAAATTCTCCTAAAGAGTGTCGCGGTCAGCCATGGATCGTGTACATGGCGATCAGGATCACCAACGCCGACAGGGCGGTGCCGGAGAGCAGCGCCCATAACGCGCCGCGGGCATGTTTGTCAGAGAGAGTCATTGTCCGACAACGCGAACCGTTATCGGACGGATTCACCTTGGCCTTAATTTAATTCGAGAAACGAAGGCTAAAGTGAAGCGGCCACCGGCTTTACTCCTGAAGATGATTTGAGACTTCCACGAGGTTGTCGTCCGGATCATAGAAATAAACGGACAAAAGGGGGCCGGTCGCTCCGGTCCGGCGCACCGGACCGTCGATGATCGCAATGCCGCAAGCCCGCAAGTGAGCCATGACGGTTTCCATGGGAAGATCGGTCAGAAGACAGAAATCGGCGGCACCGGGCGTAGGATGACGGTTGAAGGGATCGACGCTGAGACCGACCTGCTGAAGGTTGATTTTCTGCGAGCCGAAGTGAAGAGCCCAGCGGCCAGGGTGCATCTCGTGCGCGGTCATGCCGAGCACACGCGAGTAGAACGCGCAGGTTGTATCGATATTCTTCACGACCAGGACGAAATGATCGATTCCCTTGACCTGCAAGAACTGCCTCCTCCGAGTCGAGACCATGAAGGAGGCAGATATAAGCTTAAACGGACATAAGGGATGCTAAACCGCATCAAGGTGCGTGGATTTCCACTGTTGGTTTTCCGGCATCCTTCAAGGCGCGGTTGCGACGGTAGCGTCTTACCAACGCGTAACCACCGGCCAGAAGAATGAAGGGCAAACCGGCACCGGCGATTGGACCGGGTGCGCCCCGGTTGGAGCCGCCGCCTGGAGACCCGCCCGGAGACCCTCCTGGGGACCCGCCAGGGGATCCGCTGTGACCGTTATGGTAACCCCACCAGGCCCGCCATTTTCCCATGGCCTGGGCAGGTGGAGCGGCCGTGGCTGCAACGGTGAAGATGGCCGTTGCTGCAATAAGGGCTTTTGGCAAGGCGCGCATGAAGTTCTCCCGTGCACGTAACATTCCCCCACATGTTAACGCGCTCCTTCACGTTTCGAACGGCGCCTTATCCCGAATGTAAGTTCCTTAATCCTTCTGAGCTACAGATAAGACAACTGACAAAATACTCGCGCCAAAGACATTGGCGAGCTCTAAGCAATCGTGAAGATGTGATCAGTCATCTCTTTTTGTTCTTCTTGCCTTAGCCAGAGCTGTATATGGAACTTAACATATGTTCGTTTTTCGTTCGGCTTTTCGCGCAGCCGCCAAAAGCGGAATGTTAACATAAGTGAAAATCGCCCAGGAGACGTCGGTTCAGGGGAAGGAACGCGCAAGGCGCGAAAAATCAACCTTGTGCCATTGTCCCAAATGCGGAGAATGGCCGAAGCAGGACGTATACTCTACAATAAGCTCAAGCAACCCTGGCCTTCCGCAAAAGAAAAAGCGCCTATAAAGGCGCCTTAAGTCAGTTTATTTTACCGAAGGAAATTCATTGATCTCAGTATTTTTTAATCGCCCCCTTTGAAGACACTCAGATTTATGCAGTTGCGCTACCTAAATCTGCCTCAAAGGCCATATTTCGATTTCCACCATGTCCCCTGAGATCGGATCGAAGACAAGCATCAGGGAATCCTTTCCTCAAGGAAGGGGATGTTCTTTGGGTGACGGTAAAAAGTAACGAGACTCAAGAAAAAGTCAGTAGAACGACTGACCACTTCCCATGCAGAACGAGGCGGTACATCCGCGCCTCGCCTGCATTTTGGGAAGATCTCTGACCGAACACTCGATCAGCAAGCCGATGTTCGCCTCGACATGGTTAACAAATGGTTAACGTCCCGATAATTCCCTTACGGAAGCCACCTATGAGCCTGTCCTTTGGCAGGCCATTCAGCTCTCAGGGCTCCTGAACTGGGTGGATCGATCTGGCCACCCGAAAACCGAGATCGTCGATCGTAAAGGTCGGATGGCTGCGGCGGCGGTTCGTTGCAAGGCAACCCCGTTCCGGATCTGCCCATCCTCCCCCACGAAACACGCGATATGAGCCGTAAACCTCCGGGTCATATTGATCGGCGCACCACTCCCAGACATTGCCCAGCATGTCATAAAGGCCCCAGGCGTTCGGTTGCTTCTGGCCGACACCGTGCGTGCGTCCGCCCGAGTTCTCGCGATACCACGCGATCTGGTCGAGTTCAGCATATCGTGGACCGCTGATTCCAGCGCGGCAGGCATATTCCCATTCGGCTTCCGTGGGCAAACGATAGCCGTTGCTTTGAGGATCCAGCGTGGCGCCTGTTCCGTCGGCATGCACCGCATAACTCGTCTGAAGTCCCCGGGCCTGGGACAACGCATTGCAGAACCGAATGGCGTCGATCCAGGATACGCTTTCGACAGGGCAATTCGCGTCGGTAAGGGTCGAAGGCCATTGTCCCGTCACCGCCGCATATTGCGCCTGCGTCACGGGATAACAACCGATCGCAAATTCGCGGATCTCGACGGACCATCGGCGGCCGATCCTGTCATCCCGCAACTCGATGATCCCCGCCGGTATCTGCACCATCTGCACATCCGTCGGTTCGGGCCCGTGTTCCATTGTCAAAAAACGCTCTGCTTTGATGCGCGGACGAGTATCGCCGTACGCGAATTCTGACAATGCCGGTCATGGGGCGGAAGCGACAAGAACGACCGCCGATGGTTCAGACAACTTGCGTCGCCCGAAGCGCAGGGGATCGCTCTCATCGATGCCCCTACGGCTCCTCGGCCTTTTGCCGAGCCAGGCGATAAAGCTGCTGGTCGAACGTCAACAGGACATCCGGATTGGGAAAGCTGACATAGTAATGGCTCTCCTGAAATCCACCGATGGCTTCGGCGGTCCCAATGATCACCGACTGACTGTCCGCCATCCGGGAATAGACGAACTCGTCATCCCAGCTTTCGCTCGAGCCGTCATCCACGATGCGCCCATCGGCGCCATAGAGCATCGACCGCGTGGCTCTGTACGAAAGTCCGTCGACCTGCTCCGCCCGGCGAACGATGATCGTCCCCTCAGTGACGGCTTCTTCGAAACAGGCGAGTTGCCGGCGGTCGACTTCGGCTCCCGTTGCTTCCGCTTCCTTGACCAGTCCCTGTCGGACGACGCCGATGACGCGGGCCTGAAACTCCTCGTCGAAGAGTTCCGGAATCGCCAGCTCCTCCGTCGGCTCCTCGTCGATCCCTTTCTCGTCCAACGCCTCAGTGGCGGTCGCGTCCAAAACCGCGGCCTGGAGCTTTGCCGCAATATCTCGCACCAGGACGGCCTGCGGATCCGGCTCATCCTTCGATTCAGGGGATTCGGGAGAAGCGCTGGACTTATGCCGGGACAGCAGCGTCTCGAAGTTTTCGAGAACATCCTTGCCGGCGACGCCGCGCCGGATTTTGGGGTGTTCGGAAGACATGCCTCCCTCCTGATGCATCCCGGCGCAGTCACTCATTGACGGCACGGCGGAAACGATCTCCAAGCATCATGACTTGGGAGCACGGTATGAAAATGCCTGAAATCCTTAAATTTGGAAAGAGCCCGAGGATCTACCCGCCGACGAGGTCGTGAAACTCCCTATGCCGCCGGAGCCAGACGCTCGCATAGCTGCACAGGGGCATGAGCGTTCGCCCCTCCGTCCGGGCAATGTCCACGATGCCGCGCATGAGAGCATCGGCGGCGCCCGTTCCTCTTAAGGCAGGCGGCGCCTCGACGTAGCGAATGACGAGGGTCGCGTCTCGGCGATCGTAATTGGCGAATACAACCTGTCCGTCGATCTCCAATTCGAACCTGCTTCTTGCAACATTATCGCGAATGTCACCGTTCATCTTTCACCGTCCAGATTACTGACGATGGAAACGCGCCTTCCATAGTCTACGTTCCGCTGCCGCCTTGGACCATAAGCCCGGCTTCTCATGAGAAACGGCATCGACCAGGAAGGTCGATGCCGCATGAGATGACGCCTTTAAGATTGCTGACGGGCCGGTCAGACCATGTTCACCTTGCCCGTGGCGATGTCGTAAACGCCACCGACAACCTTCAACTTCCCTTCCTTCACGAACCCGCTCAGGATCGGCGTCGACGTCATGAGCCTCTTCACATTGAGGCGAACGTTCTCGGCTGTGGCTTCGGCGAGAAGATCCGCCGGGTTCTTCTTTTTGGCGGCCTCGACGGCGGGCTTGATCGAATTGATCAATCCCGGAAGATGTCCCGGCAGTTTGACGTTGTCCTTCAGGACCTTGATTGTCGCATCCACGGCCCCGCAGCCCGTATGCCCCAGCACCATCAGGGCGGGGATGCCGAGGAACTTCACGCCGTATTCGATACTCGCCAAGCCGTCGTCGTTGACGAAGTTGCCGGCGAGACGAACGACGAAAAGCTCACCCGGCCCCTGATCGAATGCGAGTTCCGGAGCAACGCGCGAGTCGGCGCAGCTGATGATGCCTGCAATCGGGAACTGTGCCGCAGCGCGGGCGGCGCGGTTCGCCGAAAAATCCTTGTTGGTGGACGTGTTGGATGCATACCGCGCATTCCCGTCCATGATCCGCTTCAAAGCCTCGTCCGGGCTGATCGCGTTGGGGGCGGCTCCCGCGGTCTGAGCTTCGGCCCGGAGCGGCAGCTGACTCGCGGCAAGCGCGGCGCCCCCCATGGCAAGAAAATGGCGGCGCGAGAGACGCGATCCCGTTTGGCATTCGATGCACATAATCATTCCCCTGAAAGCAGACTTCAGCAGGAATTTTTGCATTAGCCCAAAAGAATTGTCCAGTTCCTTTAAGTAATCACCCGGCTAATATACCTATTGTGGCATTAACACAGTTGCATTTACCGAATTATACATCGGACGCGCCGGCCAAACCCGAAGTCGTTTTCGCCTGCGTTTGCTGTCGATGAAACAGAAGGGTCGGCGTGTCCTTGTATGTGGCGTTCATCCACAGCGTATAGCCGCACTTCTCGGCGACGCGGAGCGACGGCCCGTTTTCAGGAGAGATAAGGCAGACAGTCGTGATGGGTCCGAAGTGGGCATCACCCCATCGGAGCGCGGCTTGAACGGCCTCGGTCGCATAGCCTTGCCCTTGAGCCGCGGGAGACAGGACCCAGCCAATTTCCGGCATCCCATCGAGAGGAGGATCGATCGCCCGCTTGAAGTCGGCAAAGCCCGTTTCTCCGACGAAGGCTCCCGTTGCCCGGTCCTCGATTGCCCAATACCCATAGCCGAGCGCCGCCCAGTGCCCGATGTAGCGCAGCAAGCGGGACCAGATCTCCTCCCTGGTCGAGGGACGAGCGCCGATAAACCGGGTCACTCCGGGATCCGTCCACAGAGCGAAAGAAGCCTCGAAATCTTCAACGCGGTGAGCCCGCAGGCGCAGGCGCTCCGTTTCGAGGGTCGGCACGGGACGGAAGATGTCGCTGGAGGATGGGTGCAGGTTCATCGACGGGTCCATCATGAGAATCGGCGAACGGGTCATGCAGGATAGTCGAATTCCATCCCGCTGCCCCTCCCCGTCCGTTGCGGAGTACCCATCTAGAGGACTCAGAGTGCCCCTCACGCTGGGCTATCGTGAAGTCTCTCTGCGGCGGTCGTCCGAGACGGTGCCCCGTATCAGCATGGAGATGGCATTATGGCTTCGGATCTGCACCTGCCTCACGCCCTGCCTTTGGGCCAGACCGAATTCGCAGCGGGCAGTCTTTTCAGGCTTCTCAAGGATGCGGTTGGCGACGCCGATCTGGCCAGCGACATCACGGCTGCCATTGAGCGGATGATCGACGCCAAGATTGCATCGCGTCCCGCTCCCGACGCAAACCGTCGGCCGGATTGGACGGACTTGTTCGGTCAGACGCGGGACTAGCCGCAACCGGCCAGGGATATTCTCGCGCTTCTACTCTTCCGCATCGCTGCCGGTACAGGGCCATCCTGCGGGCTGCGTCAGTCCGGCAGGCAATCTGGTCTGCGGGGTGCCGCACGCAACATCGATTTGTGCCTGGGCCAAACCTACGACACCGGAAAGATCCGCCGCTCCGAGGCGGGTCAGAAACAGGTACGAGCCCGTCAGGTTGACGCCTTTGAGATCCGCTGTGCTGAGATCGGCCCGCGACAGATTCGAATAGCTGATATTGGCGCCGGAGAGTTTCGCATTTCGAAACGACACGCGCGCCAATTCGGCCTTCGACAAATCGGCGCCTGAAAGGTCCGCGCTATTGAAATCGGATCGGTTGAGTTCCGATTTCGAAAGATTGGCTCCCGTTAGCCGAGCCCGGGCGAAGCTCGATCGGCTCATGTCGGCGAGCGTCAGATCAGCTCCCTGAAGATTTGCGGCGATAAAACTCGTCCGCCACCCCATCGTCTTGCTGAAGCTCGCCTTCGTCAGGTTGGCGCCGTCGAATCGCGTGCGGCTGACCTCGGCCCCGATGAAACTTGCTCCCGACAAGCCGGAATTGGCGAAGTCGCTCGCCCCAAGAGAGGCGCCATTGAAGACGGCCCCTCTCATTTCATCCCCGCTCAGCACGACGCGCACTTTCGAGCATCCAGTCCAATTCACGCCCGGACCGGGCGAATCCTGGCATCCCGCGCTCGCGGATCCGGAGAAGCATGTAAAAAACAGTACTGTACTCAGGAAGCAGGAGCTCGTCGCGTTCCACAGCAATTGCTTTGTCGCTGCGTGGCTCATCTTCTCGATGTGTTTCTTATGGGAACGCATCACATTCACCGCCCGGTTGGTTCAACTGGCTGATATCAGCCGAATTCTGAGGCGGCGTCGAGACGAACCAACGAAATCAATAACCGCAAGAATAGAAAAAGCCCTGCCGCAAAAGCAGCAGGGCTAAGTTCTCTCCTCAAGGCAAGTTCCCAGTGTCGCTGGAAAGTCGCTAATGTATTGGTACACAAGGTACGCACTCCGTCAACTTGCTACTCCTTAATAATATTAACAATTCCAATTCGTAACTAAGTTACATACAACATTATCATTTTAGTTTTTGTTAGTGGTGTTGCTAAACAGCAATACCCAAACCGATGAACTCTGAGTAATGTGCGGCCTCTCAACTCAAGCAAGAGGAAGCTCTCATGCGTTCGTCTCTCCTCAGCCTGCTCGCCGGTACGGCAGCTCTGGCTATCGCTGCCTCGGCCGCTCAGGCCGCGGATCTTCCCTCCCGCGCTGCACCGGTTCCGGTGATCGCTGCGGTTCCGGTCTTCACCTGGACCGGCTTCTACGTCGGTGTGAACGCCGGCTACGGCTGGAACACCAACGACAACAACCGCTACTATGACCCCTTCCTGGGTTACTACGGCGGCGGCGGCAGCGACGGCGGCTTCGTCGGCGGTGGCCAGGTTGGCTACAACTACCAGACCGGCATGTTCGTGCTCGGCGTTGAAGCCGACCTCCAGTACGCCGACATCGGCGGTGGCAACCAGAACTACTACCTCGGTGGCTACTACCGTGATTCGAACAACGGCAACTGGTTCGGCACGGTTCGTGCTCGCGCTGGTGTGGCCTTCGACCGCGCCCTCATCTACGTGACCGGCGGTTTTGCCTACGGCGACGTCGCCAACGGCTCCAGCTCTGCTTACTACCCGGGTCTGGCCTACTACTATGGCTCGGACAACGGCACGAGCACCGGCTGGGTCCTCGGCGGTGGTGTCGAGTACGCTTTCACGAACAACCTGACCGCGAAGATCGAAGGTCTGTACGTGAACCTCGACACGAAGAACAACTACTACGGCTACTACGGCGACAAGAACAACGCCGAGTTCGGCGTGATCCGCGCCGGCCTGAACTACAAGTTCTCGTCGTACTAAGATCGTTCGCTTCGGCGACCGACAAGAGGCCCGGTGGAAACACCGGGCCTTTTTCTTGTCTTGAGAATGTCTTGAGACATGGACGGACCCGCGTTTCGGTTTACCGGGCAGGCATGCTCCACCCGGCCACGGCCGGTGGCGTCATGCACCTCGATCGTTTCAAGGTGACGCCCTCTCCATGACCGGAGACTCGACATTCCTGCTCAATGGATTACCTAACTCAGCGTCAACAGCGGAACAGCACCATGCGTATCCTGGCGTCCATTCCCGCCATTCTCCTGCTCTCCGGCACCCTTGCCGCCTGCAATACGGGCGCTCCTCAGGGCGTTCTGCCCCGCACGCCCGTTCCGCCGCCGCCTTCCGTGAGCGGCGCTCCGCAAAAGTCGACCCCGGCCTCCCGGCAGGCGGCCACGGCCGCGCAACGTCGGGCCATCGATGTGCCTGATAGGCTGGATTCACCTGCCCGAACGACGACACCCGCCGTCGAGCCGGTCATGACCGGACGAGGCGTCGGAGCCGGTTTCCGATTCTGATGTCGGGCGGAAAAGGGAGAGCCGGCGGCAATCGCCGGCTCCTCTCATTTTACGAAGGTCTTTGAGAGCCCCACGGTTCGATCGACGACCATGACGACGGCGAGCGTCAGCAGAATCAGCAGGACGGAAACGCTTGCCACGAGCGGGTCGGCGCGACTTTCCACGTGATGGAACAGCTCGACCGGCAAGGTCGTCAGGCGCGGCCCGGTCAAAAACAGCGTGATCACCACCTCGTCGAAGGATACGAGGAAGCACAATGCGGTGGCCGCCACGATCCCTGGCGCCATCATCGGAAGGGTCACGCGCCGAAACACGGTGAGCGGTCGCCCTCCCAAGGTCGAGGCGGCTTCCTCGCAAGCGAGCGGAAGGTTGCCGAGAGTGGTGGCGAGCACCCGCAGGGCATAGGGCAACGTGATGACAAGATGCCCGATGACGAGGCCCCAGAACGACCCCAGAAACCCGGCCGAGGCGAAAACGATCAGAATCGCCAGGCCGAGGACGATCGTCGGCAAGAGGAGCGGCGCGGTGAACAGGTTGTAGAGAAAACCTGAACCCATGGTCCTCATGCGAACGATCACGTAGGCCGCCGGGATCGCCGCCGCGAGGGACAGGACGGTCACGATCGCGCCGAGCAGCAGGCTCGTCCAGAATGCCGAGATAATCGCGGAGTTTCCAGCAAGCGCCGTGTACCACCGTAGCGACCAGCTCTGCGGCGGGAAGGATAGAATCTGCTCGCCGCTGAAGGAAATCGGGACGACGAGAATCACCGGAGCGAGCAGAAAGAGAAACAGAAGAAACACCAGGATCTTCATGGGCAGCGAAGTTGGATTGGTTTCCACGTTGCTCTCCTAATCGATGGCCCGGAGAATTCGGGCGTAAACGGCAAGCGCCGCCCCGAAGATCACGAGAACCAGAATCGACAATGTCGCGGACAGCGGCCAGTTCAGGGTGACGATCGCCTGATCGTAGATCTCCGTTGCCAGGAGAAAGACCCGTCCGCCGCCCAGTAGCTTCGGCGTGATGAAGGATGAGACCGCGAGAACGAAACAGAGAAGGCAGCCGAGAGCGATTCCCGGGAGCGTGAGCGGAAGAACGACCCGCCAGAACACCCTGACCGGCCGAGCGCCCAAGGTCATCGCCGCCTCCTCGACTCGCGGATCGAGACGCCCGAACCCGGCAAGCAGGGAGAGAATCATATAGGGCATCAGGATTTCGACGAGGCCGATGACAACCCCTGTCGTGTTGAACATCAGCCGTGGCGGAGCGAAACCGAACGACGTGATGGCCTGGACGATCGGACCCTGGTCGGCCAGAAGGGCAATCCACCCATAAGTGCGCACGACCGCCGAGGTGAGCAGCGGAGAAATCACGAGCACCGTCAGGAACGTGCGCCACCGCCCTGAGCTTCGGTGAAGATAAAGCGCGATCGGATACGAGAGGATGAGCGTGAGGACAGTGATCGTCAGGCTCACCACCACGGAATTGATGATCAGCTCCAGGTAGAATGCGTCGCCTGCGAGACCGAACCAGTTGGCCAGAGTGAAGGTCTCCCTGATGCCGCCTCCGGACAAGGCCTCGTTGAAGGACATCCGCAGCAGATTGAGGACCGGCAGGATAAATCCGACCACGTTCACCAGAGCGATCGGCAAAAGCAGGAGCGTCGCGGCTCCAAGCCGCCCAAGGGCCGGCCTGGGAATCGCAGCGATCGGCTCGGAGACGGCGACGCTCATGCGGTCCTCCCGAACACCATCGTGTCCTCGACCCGCCACATGAGCGAGACCGGGGCTCCGACGGCCCGAAACACGCGTCCGTGATCGGACGCGGCCTCGACAACCAGTTCCGTGCCGCTCACATCCACATGATATTGCAGCAGATCGCCGACAAAGGTGACACGGCTCAGGCGGCCATCGAGGCGATTCGTCCCCTCGCCCCCAGAGGCGGAAGCGCCATCCGAATCGGTCAACCGGACACGATGCGGCCGCATCATGATCTCGACGGGTCCCTGGGCTCGGCTCGGGATTCGCAGCACGGCGCCGCCGGCAATCGCGGTTCCGTCGCCCTTGCCCATTGCCTCGAGGCGATTCGTGCGGCCGACGAAGGACGCGACGAACGGCGTCGCCGGATGCTCATAGACGTCGACCGGCGTGCCGACCTGTTCGAGCTTCCCGCCCTTCATCACCACAACCTTGTCGCACATGCTCAGAGCTTCGACCTGATCATGGGTGACGAAGACGGCGGTGATGCCGAGGTTCTGCTGGATGTCTCGGATTTCGTTGCGCATTTCATCGCGCAACTTCGCATCGAGATTGGACAACGGCTCGTCGAGAAGCAGGATCGAAGGGCGAATGACCAGAGCGCGGGCCAGGGCAACGCGCTGTTGCTGGCCGCCGGACAACTCACGGGGCCGTCGTTCCGCGAGCGGTTCGAGCCGCACCATCGCAAGCGCCTCCCTGACCCGCTGCTCGATCTCGGGCTTCGACACTCCACGCATTTCGAGCCCGAAGGCCACGTTCCGAGCAACCGTCATGTGCGGGAACAGGGCATAGCTCTGGAAAACCAGCCCCATGTCACGCCGGTACACAGGCATCTGGGTGATGTCGCTCCTGCCCACCACGATGCGTCCGCCGCTTGGCGTAATCAGCCCCGCGATCATGCGCAGGGTCGTTGTCTTGCCGCAGCCCGAAGGCCCGAGGAGCGCCACGAGTTCACCCTTCGGCACGTCGAGGTTCAGGGCCGCCACGGCTTCCGTATCGCCGTAGCGCTTCGTGAGGCCGTCGAGGCGCAGATGCGCATCGCGGCTGGTCAGGGCGGTCGGGGTTCCAGACAGGATTGTCTGATGCATCATGGCGCGCTCCATCAACGTTCTCGGGCTGCGGCGGACAGGATCAGCGGCTGAGCGGAATGACGCGACGGCGCCACTGCTCCGTGATCTTGTCACGGACTGACGCGACCGCGATCCAGTCGATATCGATCATCTTGTCCATGGATCCCGCGGCGGTTCGCGCCAGCGCGGCCTGGGAGATCTTTGCCTTGGAATTGGTGGGCGCGTAGAACATTTCCTCCGTGAATGCCGCCTGCGTTTCGGGCTTGAGGGCATAGTCGATAAAGGTCTTGGCCGCCTTGCTGTTGGGCGCGCTCTTCACCAGGTTGATGGTGTTGATCTGGAAGCCGCTGCCTTCCTGAGGCAGGACGACGCCGAGCTTGCCACCGGAAGAATCGGCATAAACCTGCGCGCGCGCATTCCACCCGATGCCGAGGGCGGCCTGGCCATTGGCGATGGGCGCGTAGACGTCGGGTTTCGGATCCCAGGTCTGGACGTTGGGCGCGAGCTCTCCGAGTTTGCCGATGCCGGCATCGACGCTCTTCTTGTAATCGTCGCCGCCCGCCATCTTATTGGCGATGATCGTCAGGGTCGTGCCTTGAATGTCCGGCACCGCGGGAATGGCGACCTTGCCGGCATATTGCTTGTCCCACAACACGTTCCATGATGTCGGCGCGGTCTTGACCTGATCCTTGTTGTAGAGAAGGACCAGGTTATCGAAGGTCACGGCAACGCCGTTGACGCCTTGCGCCTTCGCGGCCGGATAGAGGTCCGCGACGTTGGGCGAGACACTCTCGTCGACCTTGTCGAACAGGCCCTCGTCGGTGCCGGCTTTCGCGACGGACACATCCATGATCACCACATCGATCTGCGGTGCCGACTTCTGGGCCCGCAGGGTCCCGAGCATCTGCGCCGAGTTCGGCATGCCGTAGAACTCGACCTTGATGTCCGGATGAGCCTTCATGAAAGGTTCGACGACCGCCTTCACGTAGTGATCCTGGAAGATGCCGCTATAGGCCGCCAGGGTCACCGTTTCCGCCCAGGCCGGGCTGGAAACCGTGAAGGCGATGGCCGAGACACCGAGTAAGGTACGCATTTTTGTCATGGTTCATTATCCCTCTGTTGCGTGACTTCTCGTTCCCTACGCGTCAGGCGACGCGAAGGGCCTTTTCTTCAACGATGCGGGTCGCTCCCGATATGTCGGGCAGCTTTTCGCCGTTGCGCAGCCGCTCGAGCAGCTTGATCTCGTTCTCCTGCATGCCGATGGCGCGTTCCGCGACCGCCCTCGCCTCCGACGGATGCAGAACGATGACGCCGCTCTCGTCCGCCAGAATGGCATCGCCCGGCTCCACGACTTGGCCGCCGACCGTCACGGGCACGTTGATCGCCCCCTCGAGACCGAGGATCTTCGTGGTGATCGGGGACGGACCACGGCACCACATGGGCATCTGCACATTGCGGATCTCGGAGAAGTCCGTGGCCGGACCATCGACGATTCCGGCCTTCACGCCGGCGATCTTCATGGCGTGGGTCACGACACCGCCCCAGCAGGCGTGGCGCGTGTCGCCGCACCGATCCACCACGACGATGTCGCCGGGCCTCACAAGCTTCGTTAGGTAATGGAGGATGGTGCTGTCCGCGTGAGGCAGGCGTACGGTCACGGCCGTGCCGGCGACACGTTTCTCCGGCAGCACCGCCCGCAATTCCCGGTCGACGAAGCCGGAGTGAAGAAAGTGGCCGACGGTCGCCGTCTCGACCCGCTCCAGAAGCGTGATGAGCTCCTGGGAGATCTGCTTGGGCATATCATTGACGATAAACATCGCGCGAACCTCCTCAAGACAGGACGTGGTGCCGTTCGACGGGCACGTTGCGGCGAACATGAGAGATGTAGTCGAGCTCCAGGCGCGCGGCGGTGCTGCTGACCCGGTCGGTGCTCTGGGCCACGATGTGTCCCCACGGATCGATCACCATGGAGTGCCCCCAACACCACTTCTTGCCGTCCGAGTGAGCGCCGACTTGGCCCACGGCCAGGAAGTAGGTCTGTGTCTCGATGGCGCGGGCGCGGGCGAGCGTCTCCCAATGGTCCTTGCCGGTCATGAGCGTGAAGGCCGCAGGCAAAACGATCACGTCCGAGCCGGCATCGCGCAGCTTGCGGAAGAGTTCAGGGAAACGAATGTCGTAGCAGATGGCGCAACCGACGGTCACGTCTCCGACCTTATAGGTCACGACCTCTTCGCCACGGCTGATCGTATCGGATTCGCGATAGCTGGTGCCGCCCGGAATATCGACGTCGAACAGGTGGATCTTGCGATAGCGGGCAATTTCCTTGCCGGTCGGGCCGAACACCACTGTCGTGTTGTAGTGATTGTTGCCATGGCGCTCGACGACGCTGCCCGCGTGGATCGTGACCTTGTGGCGCGCGGCGAGATCCGACATCAGCCGGTAAGCGTCGCCGTCCGGGAACGACTCGGCGCTGGCATGAATGTTCTCACGCCCCTCCCCGAGGAATGCATAGTATTCAGGCAGCACGATAAGGTCCGGAGCTTCGTCCTTAACGGCTTTTTCTATCATCGCAGCGGCGGTCTTCAGGTTCTCCGCCTTGTCGTTCTGCGAATTCATTTGGATTAAACTGACTTTCACGTCATGCCTCCGTTGAAACCGGGACCGGCATGTGAGCGTGGGCTCCGAAGCCTGACAAACGTGAAATACTTTGCCTGTAGACCAAGTTTTGCTTATTTCGCAGTTGCAAAATAAACTTTTCCCTTACAGATCAGATGCTTACCATGACGCTCCATCGGCCTGGGCCGCAGAAAAGACCCGGGCAACCTCCTGTGCCATCGTCGCAGCGACCGCTGAGATCAGATTATCGGGGTGGTCCGAGTAGACCGCGTGAAATGACAGGGGCGGAAACGGCGGAGCCACATCGAGCTCGACGAGCGCTCCCGTCTCCAGCTGATCCCGCACGATGACCTTGGGCAGAGGCGTGATGCCGACCCCATCCTTTGCGAGGCGAATGATGGTTGCCAGCGAGTTGGAATTGTAGATCGTCGGGTCCTCGATCCCCGCGTCCGCCAACTGCCGCAACACCCGGTGATGGGGCATGCTGTCCTTGGAATACGCGAGAATGGGATGATCGGCGATCTCGGCGAGAGTCAGCGCTCCTTGAGGCAGGTTGAGGCGCGGGCTCGCGAGCCAGGTGCAGGCGAAGGTGCAAAGATCGAGGTTGATAAGGCCGGATCCGATGACAGGTCCGATGATCAGCGCCAGATCGATTTTCCCGTCCGCCACCTCCCGGGCCAGGTTGAGACTGGTGTCGGTGTTCAGGTCGATCGCAACGCTCGGATACCGCTCCCGGAAACGTTCGATGAACTGCGGCAGCCAGGCGTGAACGATCGAATCGATGGTGCCGATCCGAATGGACCCGCGAAGGCTTCCGGGTTCGCTGACAGCCTCCCTGAATTCGTTCGCGACGCGCACGAGTTCCTCGGCTTTGGACACGGCCTGCTGCCCGAGCATCGTCAGCCGGATGCAACGGGCATCCCGCTCGAACAGACGGATCCCAAGGTCGCGCTCAAGGGTTGCGATTCGGTTCGAGATAGCGGCTTGTGTCGTGTTGAGCCTGTCGGCCGCGGCGCTGAAGCTTCCGAGACGGGCGACCCAAAGGAAGGTCTCGACAAATCGAAGATTCATCTCCTCTCAATCTCCACCTTGCTGCAAAACACCAAAGCCGCGCGAGAGATTGAGAAACAAAATATCAATACAATACTCGTGTTTGTTCATGTCAGAAAGAGTAAGACCTGCCTGACGAATGATCCATACCCCGCAGAGTACCTCCGGAGACTAGATCTGATCGCATCACAAATGTGCGACAACGCATATCAGCCTGACGTCGTCATCGAAATGTTATATGTGACGCCTGCAAATCATAAGAGGGAGTGCCATGACCTGGATCGAAGCCATCGGTTGGCTGGGGGCGGCGCTGGCAATCACCGGCAGCGCCATGCGCACGATCATCCCGCTGCGCTGCATCGGGATAGCGACGAATCTCGTGTCCCTGACCTATGCCAGCCTCATGCATCTCTACCCGAGCATGACCGTCAACCTGATCCTGCTCCCGCTCAACGGATTTCGCCTCTACCAGATGCTGCGCCTGATCCAGAAGGTGAAGGTCGCGTCGAAAAGCGATCTGTCCATGGAATGGCTGAAGCCTTTCATGACCCAGCGTTCCGTCAAGGCCGGGGAGGTTCTGTTCGCAAAAGGGGATGTGGCGAACTGCATGTACTACACCCTCTCCGGCGCGTTCCGGCTGCGGGAGCTCGGGATCGATCTGCCACCGGGGCGGGTTGTTGGGGAAATGGGCTTTCTGTCGCCCGACAATAAACGAACCCAGACCCTCGAATGCCTGGAAAAGGGCGATGTCCTGAGCATCACCTACGACGAGGTCCGCCAGCTCTACTTCCAGAACCCGGAATTCGGTTTCTATTTTCTGCGCCTCACGACAGAGCGCCTCTTCACCAATATGGAGAGAATGGAAAATGAGATTACCCGGCTGCGGGGCCGCTCGACCCATGCCTCGGAAGCGGACAATGCGATATCAGCCTAGAATGACTCCAATCTGCGCCTAGTTTAGAATTCCTATAAACCATTGATATCACGGATATTTTCGTTGACCCACCGGTAACCGCATGGTTCTTCCGGGCCGATCGGGATGCTCCGTCCCTATGTCAGGCATAGGTTTGAGGAATTTCATGACGATGAACACGATGTTTGCACGAGCCCTGCTGCTGGGAACGATCAGTCTGTCCACGGCGGCCGGAATGGCCTTTCCCGCTGCGGCCCAGAGTGTCGTGAACGTTTATACGAATCGGGAGCCGGGCCTCTATTCGGCCACGCTCGATGAGTTCACCAAGGCGACGGGCATCAAGGTCAATGCCATCTTTTCGGAGCAGGGGCTGTCGGAGCGCATCAAGGCCGAAGGCGAGAACAGCCCGGCCGATGTGCTGATCACCGTAGACATCGGACGCATCCAGGAAGCCGTCGACCTCGGAATCACCCAGCCGGTGAAATCGGAGGCGCTGAACAGCGCCATTCCCTCGCAGCTCCGCGACCCTGAAGGGCGCTGGTTCGCCCTCTCGATGCGCGCCCGTTCCATCTACGCCTCCAAGGAGCGCGTGAAGGACAAGGCCATGACCTACGAGGACCTGGCCGACCCGAAATGGAAGGGCAAGATCTGCACGCGTTCGTTCCAGCACCAGTACAACATCGCCCTGACGGCCGCGATGATCGTCAAGCATGGCGAGGCGGCAACGGAGGAGTGGCTGAAGGGCGTGAAGGCAAACCTTGCCAAGAAGCCTTCCGGCGGCGACCGTGACGTGGCCAAGGATATTCTGGCCGGCGTCTGCGATATCGGCCTGGGCAACACCTACTATGTCGGCCTGATGACCAACGGGACCAACCCGGAGCAGAAGAAGTGGGCCGAGGCGATCAATGTGATCCTCCCCACGTTCAAAGGCGGCGCCACTCATGTGAACGTCTCCGGCATCGCCATGATGAAGAATGCGCCGAACCGCGAAAACGCGCTCAAGCTCATGGAATACATGGCGACACCCGCCGCCCAGCACGTGTTCGCCGACGTGAACTATGAGTATCCGGTCCGCGCCGGCATCGAGATCAACCCCCTCGTCAAGTCCTTCGGCCCCCTGAAGGCCGAAGAGATGAGCCTCGCGGAAGTGGCCAAGAACCGCGCCAAGGCCAGCGCGCTCGTCGACAAGGTCGGGTTCGACCGGTAAGGAAACTCCTCACCGCACGTGGGAGAGCCGCTTTCCGGTCCACCGATCCAAATGAGAACGCTCGCTCCCACGCACCTTCCCGCGACAAGCCTCCGGCGCGCCCTGAACGGCGCGCCGCTTTGGTCTGTCGTCGTCGTCGTCGCTGTCGCGGCCCTGGTGCTGGCGCCTCTCGTTTCCCTGATCCGTATTGCCTCGCAAGGTGAGGCGACCCTGTGGGCCCAGGTGACCGTGGACATCCTGCCCGCGGCCCTCCTCGATACGGGAATGCTGCTGGCAGGCGTTGCGGCCCTTGCCGGCACGGTCGGGATCGGCACCGCCTGGCTCGTCACGGCTCACCGGTTTCCAGGGCGGCGGCTGGTCGCCGCCATGCTCCCCCTGCCGCTTGCGGTGCCCACATACATCACCGCCTACATCTACGTCGAAATTTTCGATGCCGCGGGCCCCGTCCAGATGGGGTTGCGCAGCCTCATGGGCTGGACGTCCCGGGGCGACTACTGGTTTCCCGAAATCCGATCCGTCTACGGCTGCATCTTCGTGATGTCGGCAGTCCTCTACCCATACGTTTACCTTGCGGCCCGGGTGATGTTCCTCACCCAAAGCGCCAGCATGATCGAGGTGGCGCGGACACTGGGCGCCAGCCGCCTGCGTCTGTTCCGAGCCATTGCGATCCCGCTTGCGCGCCCTGCCCTTGCGGTCGGCCTCTCGCTCGTTCTTCTGGAAGCGTTGAACGACATCGGCGCCAGCGAATATCTCGGCGTGAGGACGCTCACCGTATCGATCTTCACCACCTGGCTGAACCGCGGCAGCCTTGCAGGGGCGGCGCAGATCGCCTGTGTCATGCTCGCCATCGTGATCGTGCTGATCGCAACCGAGCGGTACGGACGCCGCGACAGGCGCTATACGCTCTCGACACGCCGTCCGCGCGTCACGCAGCCTGTCGGCCTGTCCGGCGGAGCGGCTTGGTTGGCGACATTGTCCTGTGCTCTCCCCGTCCTGATGGGTTTCGTGCTGCCGATCGGCTTCCTGGTCCGGGAGGTCCTGCGGCGTGGCTTCGCGGAGCAGGTCGATGATGCTTTTCTGGGTCATCTTTTGACGACGATCGGTCTCTCGGGCGTCGCGACCCTCGCAACACTGGCCTTCGGGATCATTTTGGTCACCGCCTCGCGCCTCGCCCGCCTCCATCTGACGAAGGTGGCGCTCGCCATTGCGGGAATAGGTTACGCGGTGCCCGGAACGGTTCTGGCGCTCGGGCTTCTCACGCCCCTCGTGTCCATCGACACGGGTCTCGGGACTTTGTGGCGCCTGCTGACCGGAGAGCGGATCGGGCTGATCCTGATGGGGTCGGCTGGAGGCATCGTCGTGGCCTATCTGATCCGTTTCCTGCCGATCGCAACCGGCTCCCTCTCGGCGGGCCTCGACCGGGTCTCACCCGGCCTGGAGGATGCCGGCCGCATTCTCGGCGCGAGGCCACGGGAGCTGGTTCTCAGAATCCAGATTCCGCTCCTGCGCCCGGCCCTGGCGAGCGCCGCGCTCCTGGTCTTCGTCGACTGCATCAAGGAGCTGTCGGCCACGCTCCTGCTGCGGCCGCTGAACACCGAAACCCTCGCGACGCTGGTGTATGGGCACGCCTCCCGCGGGGCATTCGAGGACGGCTCGCTCGCCGCCCTCGTGATCGTGCTCGTCGGCCTTCTCCCAGTCATCCAGCTGGTCCGAAGTGCCGAAGCCGCCCCCCGGAAGGCCGGAAGCCCGTCCGGTTCCTGAGACGGCACCCTGTCATTCCGGGGCCGCGCAGCGGAGCCCGGAACCCAGAGCCGCTGAGGATCCCGGAAAAGACGCATCGGCTGCCGTGGTGCCTTATCTCGAACCGTTAGCGGATATGGGTTCCGGGCTCTCCCTTTGCTCGCCCCGGAATGACGGGGCGTTACCGTCATTCCGGATTGCCGTCAGGCAAGTCCGGAACCCATAAACACGACGCTTTGCGACGTGAGTGCGCGGCGGTCGTTGCGTCTTTTCCGGGAGCGTTAGCGGTTATGGGTTCCGGGCTCTCGCTCTGCTCGCCCCGGAATGACGAGGGGCGCTGTCATTCCGGGACGGCCCAAAGGGCCGGGCCCGGAACCCAGAACCGATGACATTTACGACATAAGCTCACGGCCGCCGTGAGGCCTTTTCCTGAACTGTCGTGGTTATAGGTTCCGGGCTCGCCCGCGGCGCCCCGGAACGACGGAGCGTCCCGTCACGCCGCGTCTGATTGCGCGCCCTGGAGAGCCACACGAAAATCGGCAGCCGTCTTAGCCTTGATCTCGTCGACGGTCACGCCGTCGGCCAGTTCGATCAGCTCCATTCCGGTTCCGCCCTTCTTGTCGATGGCGAAGACGCCGAGATCGGTAATCACCAGATCCACCACGCCGGCACCCGTCAAAGGCAGATTGCAGGCCTTCAGGAGCTTGGGATCCTCGGATCCGTCCTTGCCCTTGGCCACATGCTCCATGACGACCACGACGCGCTTGACGCCCGCCACCAGATCCATGGCGCCGCCCATCCCCTTCACCATTTTGCCGGGGATCATCCAGTTGGCGAGATCGCCGTTCTGCGCGACCTGCATGGCACCGAGGATGGACAGGTCGATATGACCGCCCCGGATCATGCCGAAGGAATCGGCACTGGAGAAATAGCTCGTGGTCGGCAGCTCGGTGATCGTCTGCTTTCCGGCGTTGATGAGATCGGCATCCTCCTCGCCCTCGAAGGGAAAGGGGCCCATGCCGAGCATGCCGTTCTCCGACTGGAGCTGCACGCGCATTCCCTTGGGAATGAAGTTGGACACCAGCGTGGGAATTCCGATGCCGAGATTGACATAAAAACCGTCGCGCAGCTCCTTGGCCGCACGGGCTGCCATCTGTTCACGGGTCCAGGCCATTAGACTTCCTCCCCTGCCGCTGCGGGCACCGCGGCTTCCGGGCGCTTGCGGGTGGTTCTCTGCTCGATGTGTTTCACCGGGTTCGGCACGTGCACGATACGCTGCACGAAGATGCCGGGCGTATGAATGCAGTCGGGATCGATCTCTCCCGCCTCGACCATATGCTCGACTTCCGCAATGGTAACCTTCGCGGCCGTCGCCATCATGGGGTTAAAGTTGCGCGCGGTCTTGCGGTAGACGAGGTTGCCTTCTGTGTCGCCCTTCCAGGCATGGACCACGGCGATATCGGCGAAAAGGCCCCGCTCCATCACGTACGTCTCACCGTCGAACTCGCGGACTTCCTTGCCTTCGGCGATCAAGGTGCCCACGCCGGTTTTGGTGAAGAAGGCCGGAATTCCGGCTCCGCCTGCCCGGATACGCTCCGCCAGCGTGCCCTGCGGATTGAATTCCAGCTCCAGCTCGCCCGAAAGGTATTGCTGGGCGAAGAGCTTGTTCTCACCCACATAGGACGAGATCATCTTGCGGATCTGGCGGGTCTCCAGGAGCCGGCCGAGGCCGACGCCATCCACGCCCGCGTTGTTGGAAACGAAGGTCAGATCCTTCGCGCCGGATTCCCGGATCGCCTCGATCAAAGCCTCGGGAATACCGCAAAGGCCGAAGCCTCCGGCCATGATGGTCATGCCGTCCTTGACAAGCTCGGCCATGGCCGAGCGGGCGTCCTTGTAAACTTTATCCATCGAACCCCTCTTTGGGCCTCATTTCACGTCCGCCTCGGGCGGTTGTGCGACACCCTGCAACCTAGCCTCAATTTAGACAATCCCTTCGTATGGATATAAGGATGATCCCAGGCAGCATTTGCGTTGCTGCCGAACTCCTCCCGGCCGCCGAATTTTCCCTGGCCGCGGGATCAAAGGTTCGATTGCATTTTATGTCCCGTCGCGTCGTTTTTCTCATTGCCCTGGCCGTGCTTGTGCTGCTGGGCGCAGCCTCAGCCCCCTGGACCCTTACGCCGGGAGGTCTTTCGGCTGCCGTCACCGAGCACCTGCGCGACCGTTACGGCTTGGAGCTTGCGGTCGGCGGCCGCAGCACTTTCGCGCTGCTGCCGACGCCCCGAGTGAAATTCGAAGGCGTGACGCTCTCCGTTCCGACACAGTCGCTCAAGGCGGACAAGGCCACCTTGCGCGGTGAGCTGCGCATTCTTCCTCTCCTGTTCGGGCGGATCGAACTCGGCGAAGTCGCCTTGAGCGACGCGAGCGTTACGGCATCGGCCAACGCTTTGCGCAGTCTTGACTGGAGCGGCTTCTTCAAGGACCGGGAAAACGAGACCTATGCGCGGCGCCTGGTGATCGCGACCTCGTCGGTCCAATGGTCCGACCTTCCCGAGGCGGAGCTTCGCGACGTCAATATCCTTGTCAATTGGAGCGACGCCGAGGACCCGCTTTATGCCGTCGGATCGGCCGTTTGGCGCGGAGAGAAGGTCATGGTCGACCAAGTCTCCTTCGATCCGCTGCGCCTTGCCTCCAACGAGCTGAGCCCGTTGGCTCTCAGCCTGTCCGCGGGGTTCGGACGGATTGCCTTTCAGGGCGAAGCTCAATTCGGCGCCGACCCTCGGTTCACGGGTCAGAGCCTTATCAGCACGACCTCCTTACGTGACTTCGTGCGGTGGAGCGGCCTGAGCCTTCCGTTCGGTCCGCTCACGCAGGCCATTTCCATCGAGGGCGATCTGTCCATCAACCGGCGCCGCATTTCCTGGCCGTCGGTTGCCGTTACGCTGGGCGCGGACAAGCTGGACGGTACCCTGTCCGTTCGCCTGGACATGGATCGTCCCGTGATCGCCGGGACCCTGGCGGCAGGCGCAATCAACCTTTCGGACTTCGTCCAACCGCTGACCCAGACCCGCGCGGGATCCGGCGCCTGGAGCGATGAGCTCATCAATCTGTCACAAGTCACCGGCAGCGACCTCGATCTGAGACTCTCGGCCAGCAAAGCGCAGCTCGGACGCGTACGTCTCGGCGACATGGCGGCGAGCATCCTTGTCCGTCCCGGACGGATCGAAGCCTCGCTCGGCCGGGCGGACTTTCATGACGGCACCCTCAAGGGCCGGCTGGCGCTGATCGCCCAGGAAAGCAGCATAGACGTCAAAAGCCAGGGCGTCTTCGACGGCGTGAACATCGCGACATTCCTGAGCGATATCGGCCAGCCCCGTTGGATCACGGGCATTGCTCAAGGGCAGTTTGCCTTCGAAGGCTCAGGGGCCACCCCGGCGGAGGTGATGCGCCAATCCCAAGGGCGCTCGTCCGTGACGGTCAAACAGGGCGAGCTGGTCGGCATAGCCCTCAACGATGCTCTGAAACGGGCAGAGAAGCGGCCCCTTTCGGCCTCTCTTTCCTGGAAGGGCGGGCGCACGCCCTTTGATCAGGCCCAGGCCCAGCTGACCGTCAATGACGGTGTGGGTGAGCTTGTGGAGGCCCGCCTCAATGCGCCTTCGGTATCGACCAGCCTCCACGGACGGGTCTCGTTGGCGGAGCGGTCCCTGCAGGTGAAGGCGGAGGTCTCGCCGATGACCCCGAGCCCGAGCCTGGCACCGGCCCTCGTGTTCGACGTCTCGGGCGGCTGGGACGATATCGCCATCACTCCGGAGGCGCGCTCTCTCATCGAGCGATCGGGCGCCGCCCGGCCCCTGTTCAGGCCCGAGGCGCCGCTTGCAACGGCTCAATGAGCGTTACGCTGAGAACGCAAGGTTGAACGTTTGCTGAGAAAGGTCGCGGTCGCGACGCCGACGGCCACGATGCCGATCAGAATGGCGGAGGCCGCATTGACCTCGGGCGACAGACCGAGGCGCACCTGGCTGTAGATCTTGATCGGCAGCGTCGTCGCACCGGGCCCTGCGTTGAAGCTGGCGATCACGAGATCGTCCATCGAAAGCGTGAAGGCGAGCAGGAATCCGGCCACGATGGACGGCGCGATCAGGGGCAGCGTCACCGAGAAGAAGGTACGCAGCGGCGGCGCGCCAAGGTCCATGGCCGCTTCCTCGAGAGACCGATCGAAACTCATGAGCCGCGCCTGAACGACAACCGTCACGAAGCACATGGTCAGGGTCGTGTGCGCAAGCGTGATCGTCCAAAACCCGCGGTCCAGCCCGATCGCCACGAAGAACAGCAGCAGCGATAACCCGGTGATCACTTCCGGCATGACCATCGGCGCATAGACCATCCCGGTGAACAAGGTTCGGCCCGGGAACCGGCCATAGCGGGTCAGGGCAAGGGCCGCGAGCGTGCCGAGAACCGTGGAGAGGGCAGCCGACAGCAAGGCAATCCGCAACGTCACCCACGCGGCTTCCATGAGCGCCTCGTTGCGGAACAGGGCCACGTACCACTGGGTCGAGAACCCGCCCCAGACGGTCACGAGGCGCGATGCGTTGAACGAATAGACGATCAGAAGGAGAATCGGCAGGTACAGGAACGCGAAGCCCAGGACCAGCGACGTGATGTTGAAGAGACTGAGGCGCCGCGTCATGACCGTGTCTCCAGCCTTCTGGCCTCCACGTCCCGATAGATCACGATGGGCACCACGAGAAGGATCAGGAGCAGGATCGCGACGGCCGAAGCCAGCGGCCAATCCCGGTTCGAGAAGAACTCGCTCCACAACTGACGGCCGATCATCAGTGTTTCGGATCCTCCCAGCAGGTCGGGGATCACGAATTCTCCCACGGCTGGAATGAAGCACAGGAGCGAGCCCGCAACCACGCCCGGCATGGCGAGTGGCACCGTGATGGTCCAGAACGCACGCCATGGCGGACAGCCGAGATCGAGCGCCGCCTCGATCAGCGTGTCGTCCATTTTCTCGAGCGTCGCGTAGAGCGGAAGCACCATGAAGGGCAGATAGGCGTAGACGATACCGATATAGACGGCCGCCTCGGTGTTGAGAATCGCCAGCGGCTTGCCGATGAGCCCCATTCCCGTCAGAACCTGCGTCAGCAATCCCTCAGGCTTGAGGATGGCGATCCAGGCGTAGATGCGGATCAGGAAACTCGTCCAGAACGGCAGGATGACGAGCGCGACGAGCAAAGGGCGGCGACGGGCCGGCGCCCGAGCCATCGCGTAGGCAACGGGAAAGCCGACGAGCAGCAGCAGGACGGTGGATATGGCGGCGATCCGTACGGAGGAAAGCGTCGCCCTCAGATAAAGGTCATCGCCGATCAGCGTCTCGAAATTCTCCAGGTCGAGCTGGCTCAGGAAACCCAGAATATCACCCCACTCGAAGACCGGCCTATAAGGCGGCTGAGCCACCGCGGGATCCGACAGGCTGATCTTGAGGACAATGAGAAAAGGCACGAGAAACAGGAGGCCGAGCCATAGATACGGCACCGCCGGGACCAGGGCCGAGGCGAACCTCTTGGAAACGGAACGGGCAAGCATCGCGCCTATTCCGCCAGAATGACCGCCGCATCCGGCGCGAACGTGACGTAGACCTGCTCGTCCCAATCGATGGGGCTCTCGACGAAGCGGGAACGGTTCGCCCGCGTGACGCGAATGATGGCGCCGGAACCGAGCTTGACCCGGTAAACGGTCCAATCGCCCAGATAACCGATGTCCCAGACCTCGCCGGTGAGGACGTTGACGGCGTCGGGTCCGGGCGGATCTCTCTGGATCACCATCTTCTCGGGCCTGACGGCGATCGCCACCGCCTGGTTTTCGTGGAGCACCTCATCGGGATCGTCGATGGTCAGCGGTGTTGCGGCGCCGCTGGACCGAACGCGCCACAATCCTTGTTCCTGGCCGAGAACGTGCCCCTCGAGGATGTTCACGTCGCCGACGAACTCGGCGATGAAGCGGGTCTTGGGCTGCTCGTAGATCTCGCCGGGGGTCGCGACCTGGACGATGCGCCCGTGATCCATGACGGCGATGCGGTCGGCCATGGTCATGGCCTCTTCCTGGTCGTGGGTCACGACGATAAAGGTCATGCCCAGCTCGTGCTGGATATCCATCAGCTCGAACTGCGTTTCTTCCCGCAGCTTCTTGTCGAGGGCGCCGAGCGGCTCGTCGAGAAGCAGCACTTTCGGGCGCTTGGCGAGCGCCCGTGCGAGCGCCACCCGTTGGCGCTGCCCGCCGGAGAGCTGGCTCGGCGAACGCTTGGCGAGCTTTTCCAGCTGCACGAGGCGCAGCATTTCCTCGACGCGCGCCGCGATTTCGCCTTTCGGCAGACGATCCTGCTTCAGGCCGAAGGCAATGTTCCGCTCCACGCTCATATGCGGAAAGAGCGCATAGGATTGGAACATCATGTTCACGGGCCGCCGATAGGGCGGCACGCCGGCCAGGCTCTTTCCGGCAAGCGTGATGCGGCCGGCCGTCGGTTCCTCGAAACCGGCGATCATTCGCATCAACGTGGTCTTGCCGCATCCGGACGGGCCCAGGAGGCAGAAGAATTCCCTCTCGAAGATGTCGACGGACAGGTTGTCGACGGCGACCGAATCGCCAAAGCGCTTGGTGACGTTCTCGGCCCGGATCAGCGGCGTAGCGCTCGGGTCCGACCAGGGTGCGAAGGAGCGGCGCACGGCGCCCACGGAAGCGGACTTGAGAGGAGGAGGCAAGATCGTGGAAAACCCGGCTTAAAACAAAGGAGAACCGAGGGCGCAACCTAGGATGAATGGCGGGGAAGAACAACAGGATAACGCACGGTTCAAAATCCGCTTCCTCAAGGATTTTCGCCCCGAAAGGAATGAGTTATAAGCGAAGCATGAACGATACAGAGTTTCTTATCCGCCTCGGCGGCATCCAGCCTGACCGCATGACCCCGGATGTCCTAAGGGAACATGTGGCTTATCTGCATCGGCTGCATGCGGCCGGACAGCTGTTGTTCTGCGGTCCCTGCGAAGACGGGACCGCCATCATTGGTCTTCGCTGCTCCGGACGGGACGAAGCGCAGCGGATCGCAGACGACGATCCCATCGCCGAGGCGGCCGTCTTTACAGAGCGGACCGTCGTGTCGATCAGGCTGGGAACGCCCGAAAACAACTTCCTCTTGAGACCGTAGGCGCTTCCGCGGATGCGGGCGGAGAAGGGCTTCGCTTCCCCGCCCGGAATATCGGCCCCGCGATCGGCGCGGCATCATCCCGTCAATGCTTGGTCGTGTCCTGATCACCGTTGATGGCGATACGGCGCACCTGCGACGTTGCCTGAGCCGACTTGGGCATGGTCACCGTCAGGAGGCCATTCCGGAACGTGGCGTCCACCTTGTCCGATTCGACGTCCCAGGCGATGGGCAGCCGGCGTTCGAAGCGGCCGTAGTAACGCTCGCTGAACGCCCTCCCCTTGTCCTCGACCTCTGACTTGCGCTCACCCCGGATGACCAGGATGCCGTCGTTCATCAGAACCTCGACGTCCTTTTCCTCAAGCCCGGGAAGTTCGGCCGTTACCCTCACGTCCTTGTCGGTTTCCACCACCTCCATGCTCGGCCAGCTGGCCATGCGTGGCAGTCCCCCGGCCGGACGCGCGTCGAAACCGCGAAAGACATCGTCGAACAGCCGATTCATCTCGCGGTGGAGCGTCATGAAGGGGTCGTCTTCCTCGCGGAAATGGCTTGAGCCGACGTTTTGACGACCCCAAGGAATGAGATCACGCATATTCATGATATCCTCCATTGTCGCTTTCAGAGCGGTTCGACCGGACGCCGCTGCTTCAGCGCCCGGTCCTTCTCCGGCACTCCCTAAGCCGCTTGGCTGTGTTCGATGGTCTTCTGACCGTCGCTGATCGCAATGGGAATTCGGCGGGGCTTCATGGCCTCCGGCACTTCGCGAACGAGGTCGATGGTCAGCAAGCCATTTTCCAGGTTCGCCCCAACGATCTTCACATAATCGGCGAGACTGAAGGTCAGCTTGAAATTGCGGGTCGCGATGCCCCGATACAGGTACTGAATGTCCCCACCCGGTTCGGGTTTGTGGCCCGATACGGTCAGGGTGTTTTCCTGCTGGACGAGTTCGATCTCGCCAGGAGAGTAACCCGCAACCGCCATGATGATCCGATAGCGGTCATCGCCGCTTTTCTCGACATTGTAGGGTGGCCAGTTCGACGCGGCATCCGGTGTCCGGTCGAGCATGTCGAAAAGGCGGTCGAAGCCTACGGTCGAGCGGTAAAGAGGAGAAAAGTCTAAGTTTCCCATCGCCATATCCTCCTATGAGCAACATGACATGAGAGCGCCGGACACCACCGGCGCCCGATGGCCAGGCGATCAGCCCTGGCAAATCGTTAGATGGGTGAAAATCCAAGGCCGTTCAAGGGGAAGGGATACGACAATGGGCCCGCCTCGCCGGCAGGCCCATGAATTTCGGGACGGACAGAGATTTCAGCAGAACGCGGCTTTGAAAGCCGTCAGTGTCCCCCGCCTCCGCTGGCAGGCGCGGCCCGCGGCTTCTTGATGAAGGGCAGAGCCAGAAGAAGCGCCAGAAACAGGAATGTCAGGAGGTAGAAGATGTCCGCAAAGGACATGACCATCGCCTGCTGACGCACCATCCTCGACATGGTCTTCATGGCCGCCGCACCTGCATCCGAACCGAGGCTCTGATAGCTGTGCGTCATGGCATCCAGCGTCTCCACGGCCGTGGACCGGGCCCAGTTGACGCTGTCGTGCAGCCGCTGGAGATGCAGGTCGAGCCGGTTGTTGAGGATGGTGTTGATCAGCGCAAGTCCGACGGCGCCGCCGAGATTGCGCGTCAGGTTATACAGGCCCGATGCGTTCTTGATGCGGTCCGGCGGCAGGGTCCCGAGCGCGATGTTGTTGATCGGCACCATGCAGATCATCAGGCCGACGCCGCGCAGGATCTGCGGCACGAACAACTCCCAGAAATCCCAGTCTTTCGTCAGTCCGGTGATCAGCCAAGTGCCCAGGGCAAAGGAGCTGAAGCCGATGGCCATCATGATCCGCGGGTCGAGTACCCGGGACATGCGTCCGGCAATCGGCGCCGTCATGAACATGAAGGCTCCGGACACGAACATGGTCTCGCCGATCTGCAGGGACGAGTAACCTCTCACGCGTCCCAGATACAGCGGATAGAGGTATGTCAGCCCATAGAGACCGATGCCCATCACGAAGCTGAAGGACGATCCCGCGAGGAAGTTGCCGTCCTTGAAGGCGCGCAGATCCACGATGGGCTGCTTTGCCGTGAAAGCCCGGTAGAAGAACCCGATGGCCCCGACAGCGCAGACGACCGCCAGAATGGCAACGGCTTCATCCTGGAACCAGTCGTTGTTCGGCCCCTCCTCGAGCACGTATTCCAAGGCTCCGAGAAAGGCGGCCATGAAGCCCAGGCCTGCCCAGTCGAAGGACTTGAGGAGGTCGAAATTCGGCTCGTCGAAATCGACCAGAAGGTAGGTCGAGACCGTCACGAAGATGCCGGGGATGATGTTCACGAGGAACAGCCAGTGCCACGAGAACAGCTCCGTCAGATAGCCGCCGATCGTCGGCCCCACGGTCGGCGCGAGCGTTGCGACGAGGCCGATGATGGGTGAGATGACCGGGCGCTTCTCCGGCGGGAAGATCGTGAAGGCCGATGCGAAGACGGTGGGGATCATGCCGCCGCCGATAAAGCCCTGAAGGGCGCGCCAGATGATCATTTCGTTGATGGACGACGACGTGGCGCACATGAAACTCATGAGCGTGAACCCGCCCGAGGCGATCACGAACATCCAGCGGGTGGAGAGCACGCGGGACAGGGTGCCCGAGAGGGGAATCATGATCACTTCGGCGATCAGATAGCTCGTCTGCACCCAGGATATTTCATCCGAGGACGCGGATAGGCCGGCCTGGATTTCCGCAAGCGACGCCGACACGATCTGGATGTCCAGGATCGCCATGAACATGCCGAAGACCATGCAGAAAAACGCAAAGGTCCGACGCCGGTCGAGCGACGCCGGTTTTGCGGCGGGCATGGGGCCCGAAGGCATAGGGCCCGAAGGCTTGCCGGCGACAGCTGCAGAAGCGGCCATGGAATGTCTCGTTTCGCGGATGAGTTAGCGCTGAGCCGTCTGGCTCGGCGCGTGGTCACGCGTATCGACGTTCACGACGACCGACAGGCCGGGACGCAGCATGCCCTTTCGAGCGGCTTCGTCGCTGACGGTGATGCGCACGGGAACGCGCTGCACGATCTTGGTGAAATTGCCGGTAGCGTTCTCAGGCGGCAAAAGGCTGAAGACGGAGCCGGAAGCCGGCGAGACGCTCTCGACCGTGCCGACGATGTCCGTATCCGGGAACGCGTCGACTTCCACATGCACCTTCTGGCCCGGCTTCAGGTCCGCAAGCTGCGTTTCCTTGAAGTTCGCGTCCACGTGAACGCTGGTCAGGGGCACGAGAGCCGCAAGCCGTGCACCCGGCTGAACGAAGGTGCCGACCTCGACGGCCTTGTTGCCGACAACGCCGTCCACCGGTGAGCGGATCTCCGTGAAGGAAAGGTCCCGCTCCGCCTTCTCGACGGCCGTCTGCTGCTCGGCAACGGCACGCTGCGCCTCCTCCCGCTGAGCGGACAGAACATCCACATTGGCTTGTGCAAGCGCGAGCGCCGCCTCGGCGCTGCGCACGTTCGCAATCGTCCGATCGCGCTCGGCCTTCGCAGTTTCGAACGTGGCCTTGCTGGCGTAATTGGACTGGGCAAGCTGCTGCTGACGGGCAAAGTCGCCCGCGGCGCGCTCGGCATCAGCCTGCGCGGCCGCGACCTGCGCCCTCGCCTGCTCCACCGAGGCCTTTGCCGCTTCGATCTGGCGGCCGATGCGCGAGACCGCACTCTGCTGCGTGGCCAGCTTGTCCTGAGCGGACTGAAGGGCCAGGCGGTAGTCGCCGTCATCGATCTTGGCGATCAGGTCGCCGGCCTTGACGCTCTGGTTGTTCGTGACCGCGACCGACTGGATGTAGCCCGAGATCTTGGCGGACATGATGGTGATATCGGCCTGGACATAGGCGTCATCGGTCGACACCATGAAACGGCCTGTCTTCCACCAGTTGAATCCCTCGTAACCTCCAAAGCCGAGGGCTGCGAGCAGGATCGCCAGAATGATCGGCTTCTTCCCGGGGCCCCGCTTAGCCTTCCCTTTGGTCACCGGCGGGGAAGCGGCGGTATCGCCCTGCGGGGCGGAAGCGGCCGGAGCAGCCTTTTCGACCAGTGGAGACGGTTCCTCACCCTTGGAACGGGTATCCTCGTCACGATATGCCATGATATACCAAACCTTCGGAGAAGAGAGTGGCGGCCCCCTTGCCGCGGCGCTGCGCGCACTGGAAACTCTCTTCAGAGACAACTATATGGATTGACTGAACGGTTCGGTCAATGGCATGGCGGCAATGGGAGGTGACAAAACGCACATGAACAGTCTCGATATCGCGCCGGAGCATCCCGCCCTTGACGATGGGATCGACAGCGCCAAGCGCCGCCAGATCCTGGAAGGGGCCCGTCAGGTATTCCTGGCTGAAGGCTTCGACGGCGCCAGCATGGGAGAAATCGCCAAGGCCGCGGGGGTCTCCAAAGGGACCCTGTACGTGTATTTCAGCAGCAAAGAGGCTCTGTTCGAGGCCCTGACCGTCGAGGAAAAACGGGGACTGGCCGAGGTCATGTTTCGGATCGATGCCGATGACCCGGATGTGCGGAACGTTCTGACCCAGCTTGGCACGAGCTACCTGAGCCATATGGGCAATCCGGAACACATCTCGTCCGTGCGCATGGTGATCGGCGCCGCCAACAAGCTGCCCCAGCTTGGACAGGTGTTCTACGAGGCAGGCCCCTGCCGGGGCATCGCACGCCTCAAAAGCTATTTCGACCACCAAGTCGAGGCAGGACGCCTGGATATCGAAGATACCTCGATCGCCGCGCAGCACTTTCTGGATCTGTGCCAGTCGGGGGTGATGCGCCGCCTGCTTTTCGCGGTCGGCACCCGTCCCACGGAGGAAGAAATCAAGAAGAACGTCGCCAACGCGTTGAGGGTCTTCTTTGCGGCCTATGGTCCGAAGACCGGCGCATCACGAAGCTGACCCTTCGGCCTGGGACGCGAGGCGCTACGCATCCTCCCGCAGGGCTTCGGCGACGCGCGCCTTGAGCACCTCCGGCTGCCGCAGGATCAGAGCACCGCGGGTGCGCTCGATCAGCCCCTCCTGAGACATCATAGTGAATTCCCGGGTCACCTGCTCGCGCCGGCAACCAATGCGGGCGGCCATGATATGGTGGAACGGCGGGGGTGTGATGACCCGCTCCCCGTTGTGGTCGGAGCGCGGAATCGAGAGACGCAGAAGCTCGGAATAAAGCCGGTGCCGAAGGTCGAGAACCGTCTGCTCCACGAACCGGGCGTTGAGCTCGCGGATGCGCGAAGCCATCAGGCAGAACAGCCTTTCCGCAACCTTGACGTTCGAGAAAATCAGCTCCCGGAAAACGGCCGCCGGCATGACGCAGGCTTCACCCTTGGTCAGGGCCGTCACGTTCGCGGAGCGCTTGATGCCGTCCAGGGCGGCCAGCTCCCCGAACAACTCTCCGGGCTTCATCTCATCGAGAATGACTTCCTTGCCGGAGGCCGTCCGCATGAGAACGCGAACCTCGCCGGAAAGCAGGAAGTAAACATCCGTCGAGAGATCGTCGAAATCGACCAGGATTTCTTCGGGGTCGAACCGACGCCAGTTCGCTCGGCTTTCATAGGTCGTCAGATCAAGTCCCAAATCCTTGAAGAGCTGAACGCTAGACAACCGAGCCATGGCCGACCCCCTCTTCGATCGTCCTGCTTTCATAGCAGCAACTTAGCGCCAAGCTAGGGTCAAATAGTGTTATATCAAATAGAAAGGGCCGGGTTTTGAACCCGGCCCTCCATCGAAAGTTGTTCGGCTTCCTATTCCGCGGCAACCTTGCGTTGCTTCACGAGCGCGTCCTTCACGGCGGCGATGATCCGGTCCTGAACGTCCTGTGTCAGGTACGGATGCATCGGGAGGCTCACGACTTCCGCTGCGAGACGCTCGGAAACCGGGAGGCCGTTGCCGGCAACCGGATAGCCCTTGTAGGCGGTCTGCTGGTGGAGCGGCTTCGGATAATAGACGGCGGTCGGAATGCCGGCGGCCTTGAGATCCGCCTGGAACTGCTCGCGGTTGAAGCCGGCCATGCGCAGGGTGTACTGCGCCCAAACAGAAGTATAGCCCTCCGGAACTTCCGGAACGACCGCGACATCGCGCAGATTGTCGTTGTAGTAGGTCGCGACCCGATCACGCGCTTCGATTTCGCTCGGGAAGATCTTGAGCTTCTCGATGAGAACCGCGGCCTGCATGGTGTCGAGACGGCCGTTCACGCCGATCCGCACGTTGTCGTACTTCTCGGTGCCCTGCCCGTGCACGCGGATCGACCGCAGGACGGTGGCGAGTTCATCGTCGTTCGTGAAGATCGCACCGCCGTCGCCGTAGCAGCCGAGAGGCTTGGCCGGGAAGAAGCTGGTGGTGGTGGCATCGCCGATCACGCCGACCTTCCGGCCCCGGTAGGAGGCACCGAAGCTCTGGGCGGCGTCGCACATCAGCCACAGGCCTTCACGCTTGCAGAAGGCCTCGATCGGCTCGTAATCCGCCGGCATGCCGAAAAGATCGACCGGGATCACGCCCACCGGGTTCAGGCCGAGCTTCTTGGCGGTCCTGAGACCGGCTTCGAGGCTGACGATGTCGAGATTGAACGTGTCCTCGAGGACATCCACGAAGATCGGGGTCGCGCCGAGCCAGGCAACGACTTCCGCCGTCGCCGCGAAAGTGAAGCTGGGGCACAGCACCGCGTCACCTGGCTTCACGCCCTTGGCCATCATCACCATGGCGAGGGCATCGGTGCCGTTCGCGCAGGAGATGACGTGCTTGGCGCCGCAGAAGGCCGAAAGTTCGGCCTCAAGCGTCTTGACCTCGGGGCCCATGATGTAGCCGCCGTGGTTGACGACGCGCAGGATGGCTTCGTCCATGGCGGAGCCGATACGGTTGCGCTGAGCAGCCAGGTCGATAAAGGCAATCGGTTCCGACATCACGCAATCTCCTCAAGTGTGTTTGGGCCGGTTTCGCGATAGCGGCGGCCGGTTTCAGGACAGACGAGATCCGGGCCGAGCTTCGCGCCCGCATGGCTCATCCAACCGATGCGCTTGGCCGGAACACCGGCCATCAGCGCGAACGCAGGCACATCCTTCGCCACAACCGCGCCCGCGGCGATGAAGGAATACTCACCGAGGGTATGACCGCAGACAATGGTTGCGTTGGCGCCGATGGAGGCACCGCGCTTGACCAGGGTCGGCCGATACTCGGATTTGCGGGCGATTTCCGAACGGGGATTATTGACGTTCGTGAACACACAGGAGGGACCGCAGAACACCCCGTCCTCCAGGGTTACGCCCTCGTAAACCGAGACGTTGTTCTGGATCTTGACGTTGTCGCCGACCGTCACCTTCGGGCCGATCACGACGTTCTGACCGACATTGACGTTCCGGCCCAGGCTGACATTCCCGAGAATATGGCTGAAATGCCAGATCTTCGAGCCTTCGCCGATCTCGACGCCCGGATCGACATAGGCAGACTCGTGAATCGTGACGCCTGGGTAGTCCTTCGCAACCCGCGGCTTCGATGGAGCAGCGGCCGCTGGAGCGCTGGCGGCGCTGCCGCCGCGAGCCTGGCTCAACGACTCCGCCGCGCGGGACAGAACGCTGAGGACGCGCAGGCCTTCGCGGCCGTCCGTCCGGGGCGTTGCGCCGCTGCGGACGCACTCGATGAAGTGCAGGCATTCCTGCTTCAGGGGTTCGTCCTGAGGCACGCTGACCGGGATGGCGTCCGCCTTCACCGGGACCGGCATGTTGTCCTTCCACTCCACCTTGTGCGGATAAAGAAGGAGCTTGCGCTCCCAGGCTTCGCCATCGTCGAACACGGCCATCGCGTCGGAGCCGACGACGACGAGCTTCTGCTCCTTGAACGGATGCAGCCAGGACACGAACACGTGCGCCCGCTCCCCGCCAGGGAAAGCCAGGTGCGTGGTGGTCACGTCGGCGATCGCATCGTGCAGGTAGTACCCGCCGACCGCTTCGACCTTCTCCGGCTCGCTGCCGATGAGGGAGAGGATCATCGAAAGATCGTGCGGCGCGAAGGACCAGAGGATGTCCTCCTCCCGCCGGATCTTTCCGAGATTCAGGCGGTTCGAATAGACGTACTGCAGACGTCCCAGCTTGCCTTCGCGCACCAGTGTCTTCAGTTCGAGGAAGATCGGGTGGTACTGCAGCAGATGGCCGACCATGAGACGGCGGTCGAGCCGCTCGGCCAGGGCGCAGAGCTCCTTGGCCTCGTTGACCTCGAGTGCCAGGGGCTTTTCGACGAAAACGTGCTTTCCGGCCTCGAGGGCCTGCTTGGCCAGCTTGTAGTGGAGAGCCGCCGGAGCTGCGATCGCTACGGCGTGGATCGCCGGGTCGGCCAGGGCAGCCTCGAAACCGAGGGAGCGCCCGCCATGCTTGGCGATCAGGGCTTCGACGGTGGGCTGATGGGCATCAACCAGAGCTTCCAGCGCTCCGAGTTCAGCAAAGTTGCGGACGAGGTTCTTGCCCCAGTATCCGCAACCGACCACCGCCACCCGAATATCGCTCGCCATCGTCATACGTCTTATCCGTTCTTTGTTTTGTTTGTCGGGATCAGGCCTTGATGACCTTCCCTTCCGGAATTCCGGCGCGGACGCAGGCATTCCGGGTATCGACGACCACTTTTCCGTGCTCGACGACTAGCTTGTAATCGACATTGTCGTGGTCGGTGGCGATGAGGACCGCGTCGTAGCCGGCCAGGGTCTTGGCATCGAGGGCGACCGACTTGCGACCGGCCAGCTCCGCGTGCTCCCGCGTCATCGGAATGACCGGAATGAAGGGATCATAGTAATCCACGTGAGCACCGCGTCCCTCGATCAGCTCGATGAGCTTGAGCGACGGGCTCTCGCGCATGTCGTCGACATTCTTCTTATAGGCGATGCCGAGCATCAGGATCTTGGAGCCCGTGAAGGCCTTGCCGCTGCGGTCCACCGCCTCGGCCAGCTTGTTCACTACGTAATAGGGCATCCGGGTGTTGATCTGGCCAGCAAGCTCGATGAAGCGGGTCGCGATGTCGTATTCCCGCGCCTTCCAGGTGAGATAGAACGGATCGATCGGGATGCAGTGGCCGCCGAGACCGGGACCGGGATAGAAGGGCATGAAGCCGAAGGGCTTGGTCTTGGCGGCGTCGATCACCTCCCAGACGTCGATGCCCATGGCCGCGTAGACCACCTTGAGCTCGTTCACCAGGGCGATGTTGACGGCGCGGAAGATGTTCTCCGTGAGCTTCACGGCTTCGGCCGTGGCAGCCGAGGAGACCGGGACCGTCTTGACGATGAGCTGCCCATAAAGGGCCTCCGCGAGCGCCAGCGCGTCCGGCCCGTCGCCGCCCACCACCTTCGGGATCGTGGAAGTGCCGAAATCCGGGTTGCCCGGATCCTCACGCTCCGGAGAGAAGGCGAGGAAGAAGTCCACGCCGCTCTTCAGGCCGGTCGCCTCGAAGATCGGCTTGATCACCTCGTCGGTCGTTCCCGGATAGGTAGTCGATTCCAGAACCACCAGCTGCCCCTTGCGCAGGCGCGGCGCGATGGAGCGAGCGGTATTCTCCACATAGGAGAGATCGGGCTCGCGATGCCGGGTGAGAGGGGTCGGCACGGCGATCAGGATGGCATCGGGCTCGGCCAGACGATCGAAGTCGGCCGTCGCCTGGAACTTGCCGCTCTCGACGGCCTCGCCGATCATCGCCGCCGGAATGTGCTTGATGAAGCTCTCGCCCCGGTTCAGCTGATCGACGCGCGGAGCATCGATGTCAAACCCGAGCACGTTGAAACCCGCCTTGGTCGCCGCCAGGGCCAGAGGGATACCGACATAGCCGAGGCCGACGATGCCGATTCGCGCCTTGCGAGCCTTGAAGCTCGCAAGCAGCTCAGCAACGTTCACGGGCGCCGCATCGGTCTCCACCGCGCGATTTGCATGCATTTTCAGGCTCCTGACTAACCCCTTCGCAGCCTCGAGCCCGCAAATCCAACATTCCGCCTCCAAAGCGGTACGGGCGAAGACAGCGTGATTATTTTGGGCGTGTCTGTGATGGCATTACCCGGCAAAGTCAAGCGAAAGCCATGGTCCAGCTATGAGGTCCCGTGGGCAATTCACGAATTCCGGCTCGAACTCTCGCCTTGCCTTGAAAGCGCCTCCGAGCCAAAAGGCCCCATGCTTCACGTCAACGACCTGACCTATCGCATCGGCGACCGCATCATCCTCGACCACGCCTCCTTTGCCCTGCCGACCGGCAGCAAAGTCGGCCTCGTGGGACGCAATGGCGCAGGCAAGACGACCCTCTTCAGGATCGTCCAAGGAGAGATCGCGCCTGAAAGCGGAGAGATCTCCCTCCCCCGGGGCGTGCGGATCGGCGCCGTGTCCCAGGAGGCCCCGGGAGGCCCCGAAAGCCTGATCGAAGTGGTGCTGGCCGCCGACAAGGAGCGCACGTCTCTCCTGAAGGAGGCCGAGACGGCCGATGGGATCCGCAGGGCCGAGATCGAAACCAGGCTCATGGATATCGACGGCTATTCCGCGCCGGCGCGGGCCGCTGCGATCCTTCACGGCCTCGGTTTCGACGCGGAGGCGCAGAACCGGCCCTGCTCGTCGTTCTCCGGCGGCTGGCGCATGCGCGTTGCCCTTGCGGCTGTCCTGTTCGCCGCCCCCGATCTGCTCCTGCTGGATGAGCCCACCAACTACCTGGACCTGGAAGGCACGCTCTGGCTCTACGATTATCTCGGACGGTATCCGCATACGGTTCTGGTGATCAGCCACGATCGGGAACTGCTCGACACGTCGGTGAACCACATCCTTCACCTCGACCGGGGCAAGCTGTCCATCTATCGCGGCGGCTATACGTCCTTCGCCAAGCAGCTGGCGGAGAAACGCGAGCTGACGGCGAAGATGAAGGCGAAGCAGGACGCCGAGCGCAAGCACCTGCAATCCTTCATCGATCGCTTCAAGGCCAAGGCCTCCAAAGCCCGCCAGGCTCAGTCTCGGGTCAAGCGGCTCGCCAAGCTGGAGCCCGTTACGACCATCGTGGAGGACGAGGTCCTTCCCTTCGACCTGCCCGGGCCGGAGCGACCGATCGCCCCGCCCCTGATCGCAGTGGAAAGCGTCGCCGTGGGCTATGGGGAGAGAACGATCCTCGATCGGCTCAATCTCACGATTCAGCCGGACGACAGGATCGCCCTCCTGGGCGCCAACGGCAACGGCAAGTCGACCTTCTGCAAGCTCGTCGGCGGGCGCCTGCCGCCCCTCAAGGGCGATATCCGCTGGCCCGCCAAGATGGAGGTCGCCTACTTCGCCCAGCACCAGGTGGACGAGCTCAACCCTTCCGCGACCGCCTATGAGCATGTGGCGGCCCTGATGCCCGACGTGCCGGTGGCGAAAGCCCGGGCGCGTGCGGCCCGGTTCGGCTTCCCCGGGGCCAAGGCGGACACGCCGGTTTCCGCCCTCTCAGGAGGCGAGAAGGCCCGGCTTCTTATGGGGCTTGCGGCCTTTCACGGCCCACATCTGCTGATCCTCGACGAGCCCACGAACCATCTCGACATCGACAGCCGCACGGCGCTCATGGAGGCGATCAACGATTATACGGGGGCCGTGATCCTGGTCAGCCACGACCGCTTCCTGATCGAGGCCTGTGCCGACCGCCTGTGGATCGTCGGCAACGGCTCCGTGAAGCCCTTCGATGGGGATATGGACGATTACCGGCAGCTCGTCCTGTCCGGCGATCTCGAGGCCGATCGCCGGGGCGACAGGGATCAGGCCGCCTCACCGTCTCGGACGGATGAACGGCGCGCAGCCGCGGAGAGGCGGGTTGCCCTCGCGCCCATGCGCAAGAAGCTCGATGCCCTCGAAGCAAGGATGGCCAAGCTCACCGATGTGATCGGCAAGGTCGACGCCGCCCTTGCCGACGGCACCGCCTTCCAGAAGGACGCCGCCAAGGCCACCGAGCTGTCGAAGATGCGGGCCGAGGCCGCCGAGACCCTGGCGGCCGTCGAAGAAGAGTGGCTGTCGCTCAGCAGCGAAATCGAGTCGGCTTCGTAGCCTTATGTCCTGGGCGTCTCGGCCCTGTGGCAGCCCCGGCCCTACTTCACCACCCGGTCCAGCCGGTTGTTCACGAAGAAGTAGAGTTCGCGGCCGCCGGGCTCGGAATAGAGCACCTGGACCTCGCGCTGCCCCTTTCCGCTTTCGCCCACGAGAACGTCGGTCGGCGACTTGCCTTTGAGACGCACGAGATCGCACTCGCCAATTCCCGGCTCGATGGCGCTCGCCGTACTTGCTGTCGCGCCCTGGCACTGCCCTTCGGGGCTGAGAACCGGGCCCGAATAGGCAGGCGCGGCAGACGCCATCGGTGCAGTCGCCGGAGGCATTGCCGCAACCGCGGGGGCCTCCGTTCGGCCGCCGGTGCAGGCGGCAAGGCCGGTGGCCGTGACGGCGAGTGCCATGACAAACATGATACGCATTTGTGGTTCAGTCCTTTTTGGCAGCGGCCCGCGCCTGCAGCGCCTTTTCGAAGAGCGTCTGCACGTCAGTCCGAAATGCCTGACGTGAGCCATTGCGCGAATAGAACATGTGACCGCCGTCGTAAACCGAGAGCGACAGGCGTCGTTCGGGTCCGAGATCCGGGATCTGGTTCATTTGAAGCTGACTTGCGTAATAGGGCGTGATGAGATCCGTGAAACCGTGGGCAACCAGCACCCGCATGGATCCGTCGAGAGCCAAGGCGCTTTTCAGCTCGTCCGTGTTTTCCGGCGCCTCCCGGCCGCCACCCCACCGCCAGCCGCGGATGACACCCTCGCTCAGAAGGTTGTAGCGGCCATCAGGCCTATAGTTGAGCGTGCGCGTGAGGTGGTCGATCATCGCGCTCGTCAAAGGTGCCGTCATGGCGGACAGGACCGGGTCCTCGAACCGCGTGACGTCGGAATGAGGCTCGGGATCGGCCGTGTACACATTCGCATCATAGGCGCTGACCACCTCGCCCGACTGTCGCCGCAGCTCGCGCTGGAACGTCCGGGGCTCGATACGTCCCGCAAGGCGCCGGGTCAGGTCGGGGTTCAATCCGGTCAGCTCGGCGACGCGCCGGCTGATACGGTCCACCGCCTCCTTGTCCTGGAGACCCCGCATCAGATCGACCAGATACTCGCCCGAGGCGTAACGCTCGACGTCCTGCATGGCCTCGCGGGTGACGGGGCCACGCTGGGCACGCATGGCGGCCGCATAGGAAGGAAGCAGGGCAGCCTCTGCCCAGGGCGCGCCGGAACGCTGATTGAGCCAGTCGAAATCAAAAACCGGAGACACAAGAACGAGACCGCTGAAGCCAATTCCCTGATCGCTCTGCAATTTCTGAGCCAGGAGAGGACCGCGGAATCCGCCATAACTCTCCCCGACGAAGAACTTCGGCGATTGAAGCCGGTTCTTTTCCTTCAGCCATCGCATCACGAAGGCCGCGAGCCCGTCGATGTCGCCCTGCACGGAATAGAACCGCTCGCGCACCTGATCGCCCCCGAGGACGCGGCTATAGCCCGTGCCGGGCGGATCGATGAAAACCAGATCCGTGAAATCGAGCCATGTTTCCGCGTTCGGCACCAGGGCGGGCGGAGCCGAGGGCCGGATGGTCGGCCCGTCGAGAGGAAGGCGCCATGGCCCGATCGCCAGAAGGTTCAGGTAGGCCGATGATGCTCCCGGCCCCCCGTTGACCGCGAAAGTCACGGGCCGCGACGCCGGGTCCGTGTCGTCACGCAGATAGGCGACAAAGGCGATCTCCGCCTGCGGGGCCCCTTGCTGATCGGTCAACGTCAGGCTGCCGGCGGTCGCCGTCAGGCGGATCGTGCGGCCTGGAAGCTCGATCGTGTGGCGCGTGGTCGATTCCGGCGGGAGGCGCTGCGCGTCGGCCCCGGACCGCGGCCGGGTTTCCTGCTGCGCCGGCTCGCGCCCTTCCTGACCGGCCCGCTCCTGCCCCGCCCTCTCCTGGGCGCGAGTCAGGTGAGGCGCGGCGAGCATCAGGCACAATGCCATCAAGAAGGGAAGGCGCGGGATTCTGGTCATCATGATCTTTCCTTGGCCGTGGTTCAAACGGAGGAGTGTATGCTCCGTTCCGGCCGTTCAAGCCTTCCTCTGCCAACGTCCCCGGTCATCCTGCTGCCAGTAGGTCGCGTCGTGGCCTGCTTCCTTTACGGCACGCCAGTGGTCGCGCGCCAGGGCCAGGGCCTGCACGTCATTGCCGTCGAACAGGATGGCGATCCGCTCATAGGACGGGAGGTCCTCCGGCAGGGCCGCTCCCTCGACAAGAAAGCGGACCTGCGAGCCGTTCGGATTTCCCCCGCTTAAGGTGATCAGCACCGGCTGGTCGGCTGCATGCGCCTCCCGGTCCGTCCCATGCGGCAGGAAGCTCTCGTCGGTGAAGGTCCACAGGTGGTCGTCGAGCGCGGACTGGCGCTCCTCCGTGGTCGCCTGGACCACGGCACGCCATCCGCGCTCCAACGTCTTCTGAAGCAGCGTCGGAAGCACGGCTTCGAGGGATTGTTGCTGAAGGTGATAGAAAAGAACCTCCGTCATGCGCGCTCGCATCGCTCGGGAGAGAAGGGGCGAAGGTTCCTGTCCATCGGCAGCATCAGCGTTCGTAATGGTCCCGCACGAGGCGGTCGAGCAGGCGGACGCCCCAGCCGGAGCTCCAGCCCTTGTTGATCTCCGTCTGCGGCGAGCCCATGGCCGTCCCTGCGATATCCAGGTGGGCCCATGGAACATCGTTGACGAACTTCTGAAGCAGGGCCGCCGCCGTGCTCGATCCGCCCTGACGGCCGCCGGAATTCTTCATGTCGGCGAATTTCGATTCGATCATCTTGTCGAATTCAGGTCCCAGCGGCATGCGCCAGACACGTTCGCCGGTCGCCTGACCGGCGGCCGCGAGACGCTGTGCGAGTTCGTCGTCGTTCGAAAACAGGCCTGCATATTCCTGCGCGAGCGCGACCAGGATCGCACCTGTCAGGGTCGCGAGATCGATCATGAATTTCGGCTTGAAGCGATCCTGCACATACCAAAGCACATCCGCGAGAACGAGACGTCCTTCCGCATCCGTGTTGATGATCTCGATGGTCTGGCCCGACATGGTGGTGACGATGTCGCCGGGCCGCTGGGCGCTTCCGTCCGGCATGTTCTCGACGAGGCCGATGGCTCCGATGACGTTCGCCTTGGCCTTGCGGCTCGCCAGGGCATGCATGAGGCCGACCACGCAGGCGGCGCCCGCCATGTCGCCTTTCATATCCTCCATGCCGCCGCCGGGCTTGATGGAGATGCCGCCTGAATCGAACACCACCCCTTTGCCGATGAAGGCGATGGGCTGGTCTCCCGCCTTGCCGCCGTTCCAGCGCATGATCGCGACGCGGCTTCCCCGGGTCGAACCCTGCCCGACCCCGAGCAGCGCCCGCATGCCGAGCTTCTGCATCGCCTTCTCGTCGAGGATCTCCACCTCGACCCCAAGCTTGGTCAGCGCTTGTGCGCGCGCTGCGAATTCCTCGGGACCCAGGACATTCGGAGGCTCGTTGACCAGGTCACGCGCGAGGGTGACGCCGGTCGCCAGGCCATCGGCGACCTTGACGGCTTTCTTCGCGGCGGCAGGGTCGGACACCGCAAAGACGAAGCGGCTCGGGCCCTCGGCCTTTCCGTCGTCCTTCTTCGTCTTGTAGCGATCGAACGCGTAACGCCGCAGGCGGATGCCGAGTGCCATGTCGGCGATATTCTCCGGGCTCGGTGAAAGGCCCGGAAACTCCGCCACGATGGTCGTGGCCTTGCCCGACACCTTGCCGGCCACCAGACCACCCAGCTGCGCCCAATCGAGACCGGCCCGATCCTTCTCTCCCCCGAGACCGACGACGATCAGCCGGTCCGCCGCGGGCGCCGTCGGCGCCGCGATGACAAGGGCCGATTTGGCCTTGCCCTTGAAGTTCTCGATGGAAGCGACCTTCGCGACCAGATCGACGGCCTTTTGTCCCAGCTGCTTTGCGACGGCGGGAGCGGGCTTGAGGGTCTCATCGACGAACACGACGATATCTCCCCCGTCGACCGCACCGGGAGCGTGGAAGTCGATCTTGATGGTGTCGGCCATGAAATCCTCTTGAAATCTTCCGTTGCGGAAGCCGAGCCGGCGGATCCGGCTGCGACCTATGGTGACATATAGCACTTCGCCCGCAGGTTCACGCAGCTTTGCCGCGAAAGCGGCGCAATCTCAAGCTGTTGGAGAGCACGCCAGTCTTGCCTTTTGGATCTGTGACAGAGTACCCAGGACAAAGGCGCCTGCCGCGATGGGCTTCATGACACTTCTAGAACGTTATATTCTCAAGATCACCTTCTCGGCCTTTGCCGCCTGCCTCATTGCGCTGACAGGCGTGATCTGGATCACGCAGGCGCTGCGCGAGCTCGACCTTCTGACCGGTAAAGGTCAGACCTTGTTCATCTTTTTCACGGTGACGGGACTGTCGCTTCCGGCCCTGATCAACGTGATCTCGCCGGTCGCCCTGTTTCTGGCGACGCTTTACGCCCTCAACAAGCTCAACGGCGATTCGGAACTGATCGTGATGAGCGCCGCCGGGATGCCGCCCAGGCGCCTCCTGCGGCCGTTCTTCGTGCTGGCCACCTTCGTGTGCTTCATCGTCGGCATCATCACGATCTACATCATGCCCGCGAGCTTCCAGGAGCTCCGCAACCTCGTGACCAAGATTCGCGCCGACTTCGTGGCCACGATGGCCAAGGAGGGGCAGTTCATCACCCTCGATAACGGCATCACCTTCCATTACCGCGAACGATCGGGCGACGCTTTGCTCGGCATCTTCATGCAGGATCAGCGGGTGAAGGACAAAGCGGTCGTCTACCTTGCGGAACGCGGACAAACGATCGAATCGAACGGCCAAGCCTATCTGGTTCTCGAGAAGGGCAGCGTTCAGCGCAAGGAGCCCAACAGCCGGGATTCCTCGATCGTGGCGTTCGAGCGTTACGCCGTCGACCTTGCGGCGTTCAACGAGGAAAACGGGGATATCGTCTACAAGCCCCGCGAGCGGAGTACGACCCAGCTCCTGTTCCCCGACAAGAAAGAGTTTCTCTATCAGTATCAGGAGGGGCGCTTCAGGGCCGAGCTCCATGACCGGCTGTCCGCCTGGCTTTATCCTCTCGCCATGATGACGATCGCCTTCGCGGCTCTGGGCGAGGCGCGCACCACCCGGCAGGGGCGCGGTCTGGCCATGGCGTCCGCCGTCCTGGCCGTTGTCGCCCTGCGGATCGCGGGCTTTGCGGCTTCGAGCGCGGTTGTCCGAACGCCGACAGCCGTGATCGGTGTCTATGGTGCCCCCCTGTTGGCCATCGCCTTTTCCCTGCTGATCATTCTCCAGGGTTCGGCCCTTCATGCCGTGCGGTCCCGAGGAGCGGCGCTCATCCGCGCGATGATCCCGTCGCGGACCAGCAAATACCAGAAAGCTTGAGCATGCTGATCGGTGCCACGCTCGGGAGCTATTTCTCCCGGCAGTTCCTGAAGATGATCTTCCTCGTCTTCGCGACAGTGTTCGCCCTCGCCTACACCCTGGACTTCGTGGAGCTCATGCGCCGCGCGGGCGAGGCGGAGGGAGCAACCCCTGCCCTGATGGCCCAGCTGGCCCTTTTCCGGACCCCTGCCATCGCCGAGCAGATCATGCCGTTCGCGATCCTGTTCGGCAGCATGGCGAGCCTTCTTCAGCTCAGCCGGAAGCTTGAGCTCGTGGTGGCCCGGGCCGCCGGGGTTTCGGCATGGCAGTTTCTGCAGCCCGGCCTCCTCGTGGCCCTCCTGATCGGGATCGTATCGGTCACCATCTACAATCCCATTTCGGCGGCCTTGAAGCAGCGGGCCACCAACATCGAAGCCAAGGTGTTCGCCAAAGCCTTCCAGCCCAATGGAAAAGCCCTGTGGCTTCGTCAGAAGAGCATCGACGGCCAGGCCATCTTCCGGGCCGAAGGCTCCCTCGCCGATTCGGCCACCCTGACCGGGGTGACCGTCTATACCTTCGACAATTCCGGGTCCTTCAGCCAGCGAATCGAAGCGGGCGAGGCGATTCTTCATGAAGGTTACTGGGAGCTGAAAGACGCGCGGGTCCTCTCGGCCGTGGAGGAACCTCACGTTTATGACCGCTACATGATCGCCTCGAATCTGCAGCCTTCGCAGGTTCGTCAGAGCTTCACCGATCCGGATGCCGTTCCCTTCTGGAAGCTCAAGGAAACGATCGATCGCCTGGAAAAGGCCGACCTCAACACGACCTCCTACAAACTGCACTACGACGTGCTTCTGGCCCGCCCTCTGCTTTTCATCGCCATGGTTTTCGTAGCGGCATCCGTTTCGTTAAGATTCTTTCGATTTGGTGGTGTGGCGATGATGGTTCTGGGTGGCGTTGCTGCCGGCTTCGTGCTTTATGTCGCGACGGAGCTTATGGCGGAGCTTGGGGCCTCTGGAATCATCAGTACGGTGGTTGCCGCGTGGCTTCCTGCAGTTGTAGGCAGTTTGTTGGGGACTCTCGCTTTATTGTACCAAGAGGACGGTTGATGTCCTCATGGGAAAGGCCTTGTAAGGAGTGATGATGGTCCGGGTTAAGACAACGATCGCAATGTCTGCGGTCGCGATGGCGCTTCTTTGTGCCGTCGGGTCGACGCCTGTCTTGGCCCAGACCCTGAACGAGCGCCTCGGCAGCCAGGCCCAGTCCGGATCCGGCAACGACCGCCTCCTCGTCGACGCCAAGGAAATCATCTACAACAACGACAAGAACACGATCTCGGCCTCCGGCGACGTCCAGCTCAACTATCAGGGCCGGACCCTCCAGGCCGACCGGGTGACCTACGACCGCAATACCGGGCGCGTCTATGCCGAAGGCAATGCCAAGCTGACGGACGAGAACGGTGGCGTCACCACCGGTTCCCGATTCGAACTGACCGACGACTTCAAGAGCGGCTTCATCGATTCGCTGCGCGTCGTTCAGAAGACCGTGGAGAACGGGGTCCCCGTGACGACCCGCTTCTCCTCTCCCCGCGCGGAGCGCGCCGAGGGCGAAACCACCGTCTTCGAGCGGGGAACCTATACGGCCTGCGAACCCTGTAAGGAAAATCCCGAGAAGCCTCCGCTCTGGCAGGTGAAGGCCGCCAAGATCATTCACAACAACAGCGAGCAGACCATCTACTACGAAGATGCGACGCTCGAGATCTATGGCATTCCGGTCGCCTACCTGCCCTATTTCTGGACGCCGGATCCGACGGTGAAGCGCAAGACCGGCTTCCTGTCGCCGCGCTACGTTTATTCGAGCTCCCTCGGCTACGGCGCCTCGATCCCGTTCTTCTGGAACCTCGCGCCGAACTACGACCTGACATTCACGCCGACCTATCTGAGCCGCCAGGGCCTCCTGGCCCAGGTGGAATGGCGGCATCGGCTTGAAAACGGCACCTACAACATCCGCGCCTCGGGAATCTCGCAGCTGGATCCGGATGCGTTTCTCGTGTCTCCCTACGGCCCCGGCGATCGGACGGAACGAGGCTCGCTCGAATCCACCGGCTTGTTCTATATCAACGAGCGCTGGAAATGGGGCTGGGACGTCGCTCTCTTGTCCGACAAGTGGTTCCTGCAGAACTACCGCATCCGCAGCGAGAGCCTGAATACCGTCTATGTCAAGGAATCGATCTCGACCCTGTACCTGCAGGGCGTGGGCGATCGCTCCTTCTTCGATATGCGCGGCTACTACTTCCAGGGCCTGTCCAGCACGGACTGGCAGAAGCAGCAGCCGGTCGTCGCTCCGGTCGTGGACTACAACAAGCGCATCACCCCCGCCGGCATCGGCGGAGAACTGACGATCGACGCCAACGTCACCAGCCTGTCCCGCGAAGCCGCGCAGTATCAGCAGGTTCCGAAGCAGCTGACGTACCTGTTCGGCCTCTATGAGACCTGCGCCGTTTTCGAAAAGGGCTCGTGCTTGGTGCGCGGCGTCAGCGGCACGACGACTCGGGCTTCGCTGAACCTGTCCTGGCGGCGCGAGTTCATCGATCCGGTCGGCCAGTCCTGGACGCCCTTCGCCTATGTCCGTGGCGATGCCTTCAAGTTCTCCCCCGACGTGAGCGGCTATCAGAACAACGAACTGCCGAACTTCATCAGCGGCGACGACGACTTCTCGTTCCGCGGCATGCCGGCGGTCGGCCTGGAATACCGCTTCCCCTTCGTCGCCAGTCTCGGCACCTCCGGCAAGCAGGTCATCGAGCCGATTGCGCAGATCATCGCCCGCCCGAGCGAGACCCGGATCGGCAAGCTGCCGAACGAGGATGCGCAAAGCCTCGTGTTCGAGGACACCTCCCTGTTCGATTGGGACAAGTTCTCGGGCTATGACCGGGCCGAGGGCGGCACCCGCGCCAATGTGGGCATCCAGTACACGGTGACGGGCGCCAACGACTTCTATGCGAATGTCCTGTTCGGCCAATCCTACCAACTGGCCGGTACGAACTCCTTCGCCAAGCCGGATCTCGTGAATACGGGCCTGGCATCCGGACTTGATACCCGCGTCTCCGACTATGTCGGTCGCTTCCAGGTTTCGCCCAACAAGAACTTCACCTTCGTGGCGCGCGGCCGGTTCGATAAGGACAATCTGGACGTCAACCGGATCGAGACCGGCGTTACGGCGAATTTCAATCCTTACATTCCCTTCTCGGCCAGTCTGACCTATGCGCGCTATGCGGCGCAGCCTGAGATTGGCTTCGATCATCGTCGTGAAGGAATCCTGACCTCGGGAACCTGGAATCTCACGCCGAACTGGTATGTGACGGGTTCGCTGCTGCTCGATCTCGATCGCTACCTGCTGGCACGGGATAATTACGCAACCGCCTACGCCATCAACCCGGCGACTGCGGTCTATAACCGGCAGAACGCGGCTTACGTGAGCTCCATGTCTCTGGGCATCGGCTACGTGGATGAATGCACGACCTTCTCGGTCAGCTACTCGGTCTCGCCGCGAGACGTGTCGGTCACATCGGGCGAGAAGGACCGCAACCACACCGTCCTGCTCCGCCTCGAACTGCGGACTCTCGGCGAAGTCTCCTTCAATCAGAACCTCAGCGGAAGCGACTCGTCCCAAGACGGTGTTGCGGCCCAGTGACCGCGTCGGCACTGCGCCCGCTGCTCCTGACGCAGGGTGACCCGGCCGGGATCGGACCTGAACTGACCTTGAGGGCCTGGCTGGAGCGCAAAGCGGCCGGCCTCCCACCTTTCGCGGTCCTCTGCGATCCCCTTCACCTCGCCTCGGTAGCGCGGTCTTTCGGATGGGATGTGCCGATCCAGGCGGTTGAACCGGAGGAGGTCATAGGGGTCTTCCCGAAGGCCCTCCCCGTTCTCCCGCTCGCAGGACGCGTTTTCGCCGTGCCCGGCAAGCCCGATACGGCCAATGCGCCATCGGTTGTCGAATCGATCGAAAAGGCTTTCGCGCTGGTTCGGAGCGAGGTCGGAGCGGCCATCGTCACCAATCCGATTGCCAAGCACGTTCTCTATGAAACAGGCTTTGCGCATCCGGGACATACGGAATTTCTCGCAACCCTTGCGTCACGGGACGGGGATGCCCCCCATCCCGTCATGATGCTATGGAGCGAGACGCTTGCCGTGGTGCCTGTCACGGTCCATATCGCGCTGGCGGCGGTGCCGGGGACGTTGACCACGGACCTGATCGTCCGCACGGGACGCATCGTGGCACGGGATCTGCGCCGTCGCTTCGGCCTCACCCATCCGAGGCTCGCGGTTGCCGGCCTCAACCCGCATGCCGGCGAGAACGGCACGATGGGCCATGAAGACGAGGCCATCGTCGCCCCGGCGGTCAGGATCCTGCAATCCGAGGGAATTGACGCAACAGGTCCCATTCCGGCGGATACCATGTTCCATGCCAGGGCCCGCAGCCGTTATGATGCGGCTCTTGCCATGTATCACGATCAGGCCCTGATCCCCATCAAGACGATCGCCTTCGACGAGGCGGTGAACGTGACGTTGGGGTTGCCCTTCATTCGCACCTCTCCCGATCACGGAACGGCGTTCGACATTGCCGGAAAAGGGATGGCGCGGCCCGACAGCCTCAAAGCCGCCATACGCCTCGCGTCACGCCTTGCCGACAAAGAGAGGCGGCCATGAGCCAGATCGACGATCTTCCTCCTCTGCGCGAGGTCGTTCACGCCCATGGTTTGATGGCCAAGAAATCCCTCGGCCAGAACTTCCTGTTCGATCTCAATCTGACGAGCCGGATCGCCCGCTCGGCCGGCCCTCTGGAAGGCGCCACCGTCATTGAGGTCGGTCCGGGCCCGGGCGGTCTGACACGGGCCATCCTGGCGGCTGGGGCGGGCAAGGTGATCGCCATCGAGCGGGATGCCCGTTGTCTTCCGGCGCTCGCGGAAATCGCCGCCCGCTATCCCGGTCGACTGGAGGTCATCGAGGCCGACGCCCTCACCTTCGATCCCAAGCCGTTGATCGGCAGCGAGACCGTCCGGATCATCTCCAACCTGCCCTACAACGTGGGCACCGCTCTCCTGACCGGCTGGCTCGCCGGCGAGTCCTGGCCCCCCTGGTGGCATTCGCTGACGCTCATGTTCCAGCGGGAGGTGGCGGAACGGATCGTCGCCGACGAGCGGGACCCCAAGGATTACGGACGCCTTGGGGTTCTCTGCGGCTGGCGGACGGAGGCGCGCATCCTGTTCGACGTTCCGCCCTCCGCCTTCGTACCGCCCCCCAAGATCACCTCCAGTATCGTGCATCTCACGCCGCGCCTATCGCCGTTGCCCTGCCGGGTCCGCAGCCTTGAAGCCGTGACACGGGCGGCCTTCGGACAGCGGCGAAAGATGCTCCGCCAGAGCTTGAAGTCTCTGGCTTCCGATCCATCCGCGATCATCGCCGCCGCCGGATTGGATGAAACGGCCAGGGCAGAAAACGTGCCGGTCGCGGGATATGTCGCGCTGGCGAATGCCCTGGATGACCAGCGCGGCGCATCCGCGCCGTCGTCGCAATCCTGAGAGTTCCACACTGCCGGAAATGGCCGCCGGGCAGGCGGCCATTCCTGTTATCTAGCGAGCGAGCGGCACCGTGTAGGCCTCGCTCAAAACCGCCAGGCAGGCGGCGGCCGCCTCCCGCCCTTTCACCTCGAAGTGGCTCAGGAAGAATGCCTGATGCACCTCGTGTTCATGGAAATGATGCGGTGTGAGAACCGCCGACAGAACCGGGACGTCGCAATCCAACTGGACACGCATCAAGCCGGAAATAACGGCCTCGGCGACGAAATCGTGCCGATAGATTCCACCGTTCACGACGAAGCCGGCCGCCACGAACGCATCGTAGCGCCCGTGCGCGGCAAGCTTTCTGATGAGAAGCGGGATTTCGAAGGCGCCCGGCACCTCGTAGAGATCGACGGCATCCGGATCCCACTCCGCTTCGGCGAGGGCCGCCAGGAAGGAGTCGCGGCAGCGATCGACGATGTCCCTGTGCCAAGTGGATTGGACGAAGGCGACCCGCCTCCGGTGCGGAGCCTGCCCCTTGGAGGATATGGCGGAGTTCTGCGATGGAGAGGATAGGATAGGCTGATTCATGGTGGCTTCCTTTCATGCCTGAACACATGAATCAGGGCATGCGGAAGCAGCGGCCGGGCCGCCTCTCGGACAGCCTGCCGCGACAACCGATCTCTTTCATCCGGACTGTAACCGTCGGCTTCGGAATCGCACCGAATCTGCTGACCTCCCGCCGAAGGCAAGGAGCGCTCGCGGGCTTACGGGCCAAGGGCTCGCTTACCGCCGGTGGGGACTTTCACCCCGCCCTGAGATCATCACTCGCCTGAACTGCGAGCCTTCCGAATAGACGATACGGCAGCGCTTTTAGCAACACTCCTCACGCCGCAAAATGCTGTTGCAAAGACCGAAGGCGATCACCCTCGGGATCCGACAGCCATCAGCGATGAACGTTGCCGCACCGGCCGATCGAGGCCTGACGGAAGCCTTCGCCGATCAGTCCATCTTCTCCGACAACAGGCCTTCAACGAATTCCTGCAGGCCCACGAGGCGGTCGCGCTTGAGGCGCTCCGCCGCCTGGATGGCCTTGAGGCTTTGGAAGGAGCGGCCGAGGTCCTCGTTGACGATGACGTAATCGTACTCGACCCAGCGCTCCATCTCGACCCGGGCATTGGCGAGGCGCTTGGCGATGACGTCGGGCGCATCTTCGGCGCGGCGTTCGAGGCGCGCCTTCAGTTCCTTGAAGCTCGGAGGAAGGACAAACACGGTGACCACATCCTCAGGCAGCTTTTGCCGCACCTGGCGGGTGCCCTGGTAGTCGATGTCGAAGACCATGTCCTGCCCCGCCGCGAGCGTCCGCTCCACCGGCTTGCGCGGCGTGCCATAGAAGTTGCCATGCACCTCGGCCCATTCGAGGAGTTCGTCGCGCTCGCGCATCGCCATGAACTCTTCAACATCGATGAAGTGATAGTGCTTCCCTTCGATCTCGGACGGGCGCTTGGGGCGGGTCGTAACGGAGACGGAGAGAACGCCGGCCCGCTCCTCCACGAGGCTGCGGGTGAGAGTGGTTTTTCCCGCGCCAGAGGGCGAGGACAGGATGAGGATGAGGCCGCGACGCTCGACCAACGCTTTCGAATCTTCGCTCACCGCATCACTCCACATTCTGAACCTGCTCACGGAATTGCTCGATAACGGCCTTCAGCTCAAGCCCGATCCGAGACAGGGTGACGTCGTTGGCTTTCGCGCAGAGGGTATTGGCCTCGCGGCCGAATTCCTGGGCCAGAAAATCGAGCCGCCGACCCACGGCGCCGCCTTCGGCGATCAGGCTGCGCGCGGCATCCACATGGGCGCGAAGACGATCGAGCTCTTCGCGGATGTCGGCGCGAGCCGCAATCAGCACGGCCTCCTGGTGCAGCCGCGCCGGATCAAGAGCGGCGCCGGCTTCCAGGATTTGAGCGATCTGCGCCTCCAGCCGGGCGCGGATCGCATCGGGTTGCCGCGCGGGCGCCGCTTCCGCCTGATCCACGAGGCTTGAAATGAGATCAAGCTGCTGACGCAGAATACCCGCCAGGGATTGCCCCTCCTGTAGGCGGGCCGCCTTCAACGCTTCGATGAGGCTTGCGATGGCACTTCTCAGGGCCGGTAGAAGAACATCGTCCTGCCCCGGCTCCGCACTGCCTTCATCCACTTCGACGACACCGCGCACCGCCAGCAACCCGTCGAGGGAGGCCGGCTTGACGCTCTCCGGAAGAGGCAGGTCGCCGATGGCGGCCAGAAGCGATTGCAGCGCCTCCTGATTGACCCGCAGCTTTGGAGCCGTCGAGGCACGTGAGAGACTGAGATTCAACTGTCCCTGGCCGCGGGTCAGAGCCTTGAGGATGTGGTTTCGCGCCTCCTCGCCGACGGCATCGAGCCCGGCCGGAGTCCTTACCCGCACTTCAAGACCTCGACCGTTCACGGTCTTGATTTCCCAGGCCCATTGATAAGGGCCGGTGATGCCGGCTTCGCGGGCGAAGCCGGTCATGCTTGCGATGGACATGCGGTGAACCTCAGGCGCGTCTTCAAAAGTCGGCGCGACCATAGTCGGCGCCACGCCGCTCCACAAGCTGCGAGGTTCCTACGGCTGCGTCAGGGTCGGAACCGTCTTGGCGCTGTTCAAATCGAAGGTCTTGTTCTTGAGCGGGTCCTTATCGGTACCTTCGCTCGCATCGAACGCCTTGCTGCGCTTCCCGTCCGGAGCCCCGGCTCCGGGCGGCGTGATCGAACCGCGCATATCCGCGTCGGGATCGACCCGATCCACGTCAGGCTCGACGGCACGGGCTTTTTCGAGCTGTCGCCAGCGCGTCACGTTGCGTTGGTGCTGATCGTAGCTCTCGGCGAAAGCATGGCCGCCCGAGCCGTCCGCCACGAAATAGAGATCCTTGGTGCGCGACGGATTGGCCACGGCCTCGAGCGCGGCGCGGCCGGGATTGGCGATCGGGCCGGGGGGCAGGCCTTCGACGACGTATGTGTTGTAGGGGGTTGCGGTGTCGATCTCGGACTTCATGATCCCGCGCCCGAGGGTGCCCTTCCCGCCGACCAGTCCGTACACGATGGTCGGATCGGACTGCAGCTTCATGCGCTTCATCAGTCGGTTGATGAACACGCCGGCAACCCGGGGACGCTCATCCGCCCGTCCGGTTTCCTTCTCCACGATGGAGGCCAGGATCACCAGCTCCTGGGGCGTCTTGACCGGAAGATCCGAAGAGCGCCGCTGCCAGATCTGGGTCAAAGCCTGACGGTGTGCCGCCTGCATGGAATTGATGATCTGCTGACGGGTCGTCCCGCGCTCGAACTTGTAGGTATCGGGAAGCAGGGTGCCCTCCCGGGGCGTTTCGAGCACATCGCCGCTCAGAATATCGTTGTCGTAGAGGCGGGTCACGATCTGCTGGCTCGTGAGGCCCTCCGGGATCGTCACCGAATGAAGAATCGCCTTGCCCTGGACGAGGGTATCGATGGTGTCTTCAATGCTGATCCCCGCCTTGAACAGGAATTCACCGGCCTTGAGCTGGCCGCGCTGCCGGTTGAACAGGGCATAGATCTCGAAAAGCAGCGGCTGGTTGATGACGCCTTCCTGCTTCAGGATGTCCGCAATCTCGTTCGTTCCCGTGTTTTTCGGGATCACAACCACCTTGTCGCTTTGCAGCGGCCCCTTGGCCGTAACCTCACGCTCGAGGGTCCCGAACCCGACAATCGCCGCGATGGCGACCGCGATGAAGAGAGTCAGAAGACCGCTGAACACGGACAGCATGCCGCCACGCCGGCGGCGGGTCCGCGGTGGGGGTGGCGGAGCCGCCATGGGCTTGATGGCCTCGCTTGGGGAACGCGGCGCGACGCGGGGCTGCTGTGCGTCGTGAGACGCTGCGTCAGCCGGAGGAGGAGTTTGCTTCTTTCTGCCGAACATCGCGTCGCTTTTCTGGTGCCCGCCGGTACGATCCCGGCTCGCAGAACACCCTAGTGGGGATTATGGCGAAAAGCCGTAGCGCCGTCGCGCGGCTCAAGCCGCGCGACGGAAGACCAGGGAAGCGTTGGTGCCGCCAAATCCGAAGGAATTCGAAAGAGCCACGTTGATCTCTTTCTTCTTCGGTGTGTGGGGGACCAGATCGATGGCGGTCTCGACGGAGGGATTGTCGAGATTGAGCGTCGGCGGCACGACCCCGTCCCGCATCGCCAGGATCGAGAAGATGGCCTCGACGGCTCCGGCGGCCCCCAGGAGGTGGCCGATGGCCGACTTGGTAGACGACATGGCGAGCTTGCCGGCGGCATTGCCGACGATCCGCTCCACCGCCTTCAGCTCCAGCTCGTCCCCCAGCGGCGTCGAGGTGCCGTGAGCGTTGATATAATCGATTTCGGAAGCCGAGATGCCCGCGCGCTTGATCGCTGCGCTCATGCAGCGATAGGCGCCATCGCCATCCTCGGACGGCGAGGTGATGTGATAGGCGTCGCCCGAGAGACCATAACCGATCACCTCGGCATAGATCTTGGCGCCGCGGGCTTTCGCGTGCTCGTATTCTTCGACCACCACGACGCCTGCGCCCTCGCCCATCACGAAACCGTCCCGGTCCTTGTCATAGGGACGCGAGGCGCGTGTCGGGTCGTCGTTGAAATTGGTGGACAGAGCCCGGCAGGCCGCGAAGCCGGCGATCGACAGGCGGTTGATGGGCGATTCCGTGCCCCCCGCCACCATCACGTCCGCGTCGCCGAGCGCGATGAGGCGTGCCGCGTCCCCGATGGCGTGGGAGCCGGTGGAGCAGGCGGTCACGACCGCGTTGTTGGGGCCCTTCAGCCCATGGGCGATGGACACATAGCCGCCGGCCAGGTTGATGAGGCGGCCGGGGATGAAGAAGGGGGAAATCCGGCGAGGGCCGCGCTCGATAAGCGTCACGGAAGCCTCGTAGATGCCGCCGATCCCGCCGATGCCCGAGCCGATCAGAACGCCGGTGGCGCATTGATCCTCGTAGGTGGTCGGTTTCCAGCCGGCATCGTTGAGGGCCTGGGTCGCGGCGGCCATGGCGTAAACGATGAAGGGATCGACCTTGCGCTGCTCCTTCGGCTCCATCCACTGATCGGCATTGAAAGTGCCGTCGGTTCCGTCGCCGGTGGGAATCTGGCAGGCGATCTGGCAGGCGAGATCGTTGATCTCGAAACCCTCGATGCGGTTGGCGCCGCTCTCGCTCTTCAGGATCCGCGCCCACGTGGTTTCGACACCGCACCCAAGCGGCGTGACCATGCCAAGTCCCGTGATGACAACGCGCCTCATGCCGTTTCCTGCCCTTTAAACAAAAATTGGGCGTCGGATGGAATCGTCCGACGCCCGAAAGCTTTCTTAGGCCGCATTCTTCTCAAGGAAGCGGATCGCGTCGCCCACCGTCACGATGGTCTCGGCCGCGTCGTCGGGGATCTCGACATTGAACTCTTCCTCGAAGGCCATGACGAGCTCGACGGTATCGAGGCTGTCGGCGCCCAGGTCGTCGATGAAGTTGGCATTGTCGGTCACCTTCTCGGCGTCGACGCCCAGGTGCTCGACAACGATCTTCTTCACGCGATCAGCGACGTCACTCATCGTTTTTTCCTCAGTGGCTGCCGCCTCAGGAACTGGGCGGATTGAAATTGAAACTCAGATCAGCTGCTCAGCTGCTAACGCCGAAACGACTGCCTTATGTCGTGGAAAGCCGCATTTTTCAGCGCCGGTCAACCCCTGCGACCCGAACGAATTCATGATTAACACAAGCTTATCGCCCCTGGCGAGGGGGTGGCAGAGACTCGCAAACAGATTCTGTTATCGGCCCTAAGGGCCTCTAGAACATGGCCATTCCGCCGTTTACGTGCAAGGTATGCCCCGTCACGTAGCCGGCCTCGGACGACGCGAGATACACAACAGAAGATGCGATTTCATCGCCCTGGCCGAGGCGACCCATCGGAATCGTCCCCAGGATCGACTCTTTCTGCTTGTCGTTCAAGGCGTCCGTCATCGGAGATTCGATGAAGCCCGGCGCCACGCAGTTGACAGTGATGTTGCGGCTCGCAACCTCGGCGGCCAGGGCCTTCGTCATGCCGATCAGGCCCGCCTTCGAGGCGGCATAGTTGCCCTGCCCGGGATTGCCGGCGGAACCGACCACGGAGCCGATATTGACGATGCGGCCGTAGCGACGACGCATCATGCCCTTCACGGCGGCGCGGGACAGGCGGAAAGACGCCGTGAGATTGACGGCGATCACCGTCTCCCATTCCTCGTCCTTCATCCGCAGAAACAGATTGTCCCGGGTCACGCCGGCGTTGTTGACCAGGATGTCGAGGCCGTCCATCGCCGATTCCGCTGCGGGAACAAGGGCTTCGACGGAATCCTTATCGGACAGGTTCGCCTCGACCACGTGAACCCGGCTCCCCAGGGCGGTGGCGAGTTCGTCGAGGGCGGCGCGCCTCGTGCCAGACAGGGCGACGGTCGCCCCCTGTGCGTGGAGGGCCCTGGCGATGGCGCCGCCGATACCGCCGGTGGCGCCGGTCACGAGAGCCTTGCGGCCAGTCAGATCGAACATGGGGCTCTCCTTATCCTTGCAGAGATGCTTTGAAGGCGGCGACGTCGTCCGGCGTGCCGATGGCGGTTCCGGTCGCCCCGGGGGCGATACGCTTCACGAGACCGGTCAGGACCTTGCCGGATCCGATTTCCAGGAAGGCATCGACCCCTTCGGCCGCCATGAAGGCCACGCTTTCCCGCCAGCGGACGGTTCCCGTCACCTGACGGACCAGCCCCTCGCGAATGGCGGCCGGATCCGTGACGGGCGCTGCCGCCACATTGGCCACCAGGGGCACGGCGGGCGGATTGACGGTGACCTGCGCCAGTGCCTCCCGCATCGCCTCGGCCGCCGGGGCCATGAGGGCGCTGTGGAAGGGCGCGGAGACGTTGAGCATGACGGCCCGCTTGGCGCCCTTGCCCTGGGCGATGGCGACCGCGCGCTCCACGGCGGCCTTGTGACCCGAGACGACCACCTGGGCGCCCCCGTTGTCGTTGGCGGCATCGCAGACCTCGCCCTGGGCGGCCTCACGGGCAACCTCGAGGGCCGCGTCGTATTCCAAGCCGAGAAGCGCCGCCATGGCGCCCTGACCGACCGGGACAGCGCTCTGCATGGCATTGCCGCGGATCCGCAGGAGACGGGCCGTATCGGCGACTGAAAGGCTCCCGGCCGCCGCGAGGGCCGAATACTCGCCAAGGGAATGACCGGCCACGAAAGCCGCATGGCTCTTCAGGTCGAGGCCGGCCTCGGCCTCCAGAACCCGGATCGCCGCCAGGCTCACGGCCATCAGGGCGGGCTGGGTGTTCGCCGTCAGCGTCAGCTCGTCGGCCGGCCCATCCCACATGAGAGCGGAGAGCTTCTGCGAAAGCGCATCGTCCACCTCATCGAAGATTGCTCTTGCCTGGGGAAAGGCTTCCGCCAGGGCCTTGCCCATTCCGACCGATTGGCTTCCCTGTCCCGGAAAGATGAATGCGCGTTTCATGCGGAACCGCCCTTGATCCAAAGAAATCCGGGCGGGACTCGCACTCGAATGCAGCCAAGTCAAGGTGCAGAGCGGGAGCCTTCGCACTTGCGCTGTTCATAGCTCCACCGCCCCCCATCGTCCAAGCAGACCGCGATCTGGCCGGATTCGGTGAAAGTGGCCCATGTCCACAGAAGGGCGCCGAGAAGCAGGAATGTCAGAATAACGAAACCAACCGGCTGTATCATGTGCATCACCCCTTTTGAGATGACGTAGCGTAACATTTAGAGAGCATGATGAGGTGCGTTCACACACCGGGGCGGTTCTGGATCTTCTTAAAATAGCTGCTCTCTCGAAGATCCGAGAGAGCGTGCAAACTTTTGTCTTAGAGACAAGCAACGGAGAAGCTCGATTGAAGAGCTTCTCCGTTGCCGCAACCCTTTTTTAGATGATTTTGAAGTCGTCGGCGGTCATCTTGAGCTTTCTGGAAAGCGTGGCGACTTCCATCGCCTTGCCGGCGCCCGAACCATCGGCATCATAGAAGAGCACGCCCTTCTTATCGTCATAGAACAGGGTGTTCTTGGCCGTCTTGGCATGATCGCCGATGCTGAAGAACGCCTTGTTGAGCTTGCCGGGGCTGGCTTCGCTGCCCTTGCCGAGCTTCTTGAAGATGGCATTGTCGAGCCAGAGCGTGTCGTCCTTCACGTTGAAGTCCGTGATCTTGTCCAGGTTGGTCTTCTTGTTCAGCTTGGTGTTGAACACGAAGATATCCTTGCCCGTCCCGCCAGAAAGCTTGTCGTTGCCAAGTCCGCCGAAGATCTTGTCGTTGCCGGCACCGGACTTGATCACGTCCTTACCCGACTTGCCGACGATGATGTCGCTGCCGCTCCCTGTCGTGACAACGCCTCCTTTGTTCGAGGCCACGGACGTCTCGACAACGTCCTTGACCCGAATAGACAGGTCGCTGTTGATCACGGTCCCGGACACGCCATCGGTCGCCTTGATGGTGACGGTGTGCCATTCCTTGTTCTCGAAATCGAGCTTGGCCCCCTCGCGTACCATGAGCTTCCCGTCCTAGATCGCGAACATGCCATCGGCATCGCCGGCTAGCTGATACGTGAAAGGACCAGCCGAACCGATCGCGCTGAGACTTCCGATCACCGTGCCGCCCTGGCTATTCTCGTCGACATCACCCCCGCCCACGAGATTGATCGTTTCGACGACGTCCTTGACTCTCACGGACAGCTCTTCCTCGATCACCGCTCCGGAAACAGTATCGGTCGCCTTGATCTTGAACGTGTGCCATTCGTTCGTCTCGAAGTCGAGATTAGCCCAGTCCGCGACCACCAGCTTGCCGTCATCGATGGTGAACTGATTGCCTGGATCGTCGACGATCTCGTAGGTGAACGGACCTTCGGAACCGACGGCACTGAGGCTTCCGATCACTGTTCCGGCATGGGCATTCTCGTCGACTGCACCTTCACCCGAGAGATTGATGGTTTCCGTTAGGTCTTTAACGATAATGGTAAAGGTGGCGGAAACTTCCTCATTGGAAGTCGTCTCGACAGCCTTGATCGAAACGTCATGCGACTCCTTGGTCTCGAAATCGAGCTTGGCGCCGGCACGAACCACGAGCTTGCCATCGACGATATCGAACATCCCGTCGTCGTCTCCCGTGATCGTATACGTGAACGCACCGGTTCCCGCGCTCAACGTACCGATAACCGTGCCCGAGTGGCTATTTTCGTTGACTTTTCCCTCGCCGGAGAGGGTTAAGGTGCTTGTCAGGAGATCGTGGATCGTCATTGCTGCCCCGAAAGTTAAAGAGAACGTCTTGTTAGAGCACAGTTCTATATATGTTATAACACAACACTATAGCTCTTCGTTCAGAAAGCAACGGATCAACGGGTGCGCTCCCGCACCAGCCTCGATTGCATTTCTGCATCCCCCGATTCCCGCCTAGGAAGCTATGGCCTCCTAAACAGCCAATCGGCGTCCGAGCCTTGTTTTCCGGCGGGATCCGGTGTAACGGCTTCTCCTTCCATCATTTTCGCACCATGAGAAGGAGCCTCTTCATGGCTCGTGTGACCGTCGAAGATTGTATCGACAAGGTCGACAACCGGTTTGAGCTCGTGCTGCTGGCCAGCCATCGCGCCCGCCTGATTTCCTCGGGCTCGCCGCTCACGATCGACCGTGACCGCGATAAAAATCCTGTCGTGGCTCTCCGCGAAATCGCGGACGAGACCATCGCTCCCGACGACCTGAAGGAGCAGCTGATCCACTCGATGCAGAAGTATGTCGAGGTGGACGAGCCGGAGGCCGAGGCCGTTCCGCTGCTCGGCAATACGGCCGCCGCCGCAACGGCGACTGCCCGCAGCGACAACGATACCGATGTCCAGTTCGACCGCATGAGCGAGGAAGACCTGCTGCGCGGCCTGGAGGGCCTCGTTCCTCCGAGCAGCAGCGCGGACGACGACGACCGCGAGTAAAAACAGGTTTCGCCCGATCTTCGAAAGCCCGGCTCGTCAGCCGGGCTTTTTTATGTGCGGCACATTGGGCTTCAAGGAAGCCTTGCGGTTTCCTACCCTTCCACAATATCCTTTTAACTTCAGCCAGCTACACGGATACGAAAAGGAGATGGCCGCCGGATGATGCGCCAATATGAACTTGTCGAGCGGGTCAAGCGCTACAACCCCTCGGCCGATGAGGCGCTTCTCAACCGCGCTTATGTGTATGCCATGATGGCCCATGGCAACCAAAAGCGGGCTTCGGGCGATCTGTTTTTTGGCCATCCCCTTGAAGTTGCTGCCATTCTGACGGACCTCAAGCTCGATGACGCCACCATCGCGGCGGCGGTGCTCCACGACACCGTGGAGGATACCCAGGCGACCCTGGAGGAAATCAATAAGGCTTTCGGCCCCCAGATCGGCGCCCTGGTCGACGGACTGACCAAGATCAAGCGTCTCGACCTGGTATCGAAGCAGGCCGCCCAGGGCGAGAACTTCCGAAAGCTGCTCCTCGCCATCGCGGACGATGTCCGGGTGCTCCTGGTCAAGCTCGCGGACCGGCTGCACAACATGCGCACGCTCCAGTTCATGCCGCCGGAGAAGCGCAAGCGCATCGCCGAGGAGACCCTCGACATCTATGCGCCCCTCGCCGGCCGCATGGGCATCCAGGAAATGCGCGAGGAGCTGGAGGATCTGGCTTTCCAGAACCTTGATGCGGAAGCCTATGAGGCGATCAGCCGGCATCTGCGCGAAGTGACGACCAAGAGCGAGAAGCTCGTGGACGAGATCGAGCGCGACCTGACCGCCAAACTCCAGGCTCAGGGGATCCAGGCGATCGTTACGGGACGCCAGAAGCGGCCCTACTCGATCTGGCGCAAGATGGAGCGCAAGTCTGTCGCCTTCGAGCAGCTCTCCGACATCTTCGGCTTCCGGGTGGTCGTGGGAACGGTCGACGAGTGCTACCGGGCGCTCGGCGTGGTCCACACCAGCTGGCCGATGGTTCCTGGCCGTTACAAGGACTACATCTCGACTCCCAAGCAGAACGATTATCGCTCGATCCACACGACGGTGATCGGTCCCGGCAGCCAGCGCGTCGAACTTCAGATCCGGACCACGGAGATGGATGAGGTCGCGGAGTTCGGCATCGCGGCCCATGCCCTTTACAAGGAAGGCGTCAACGACAACTCGCGCCTCGCCACGGAAAGCCGCGCCTATCAGTGGCTGCGCAGAACCATTGACCTTCTGGCCGAAGGCGATACGCCCGAGGAATTTCTCGAGCACACGAAGCTCGAACTCTTCCACGATCAGGTTTTCTGCTTCACTCCCAAGGGCCGCCTGATCGCCCTTCCCCGGGGCGCGACACCGATCGACTTCGCCTACGCGGTGCATACGGATGTCGGCAACACCGCCGTGGGGTGCAAGATCAACGGGCGGATGGCTCCCCTTCTGACCGAGCTTCAGAACGGCGACGAGGTTGAGATCGTCCGCGCGGCGGGCCAGACCCCGCCCGCCGCCTGGGAATCCCTCGTGGTCACCGGCAAGGCTCGCGCGTCGATCCGACGGGCAACCCGCGCGGCGGTGCGCCAGCAATATACCGGCCTCGGCCGTCAGATCCTGGAACGGGCCTTCGAGAGAGCTCATCGGACCTTTTCGGACGAGAAGCTCAAGGGCGCCCTGCCCCGCCTCGCGCGGGTGTCCATCGAGGACGTTTTGGCGGCCGTCGGCCGAGGGGAGATGTTCTCCGGCGACGTGGTTCGCGCCGTCTATCCCGACTACAAGGAAGAGCGCCGGGCCGGAAGCGCGGACGGAGCAGCCTCCTCGCGGGAAAGGAAGCCGAACGGCGCTTCCAAGGACGCCGGCGAGCAGGGTCCGAGCGCCATACCGATCCGCGGCCTCAACGTGGATGCGCCGGTCCAGTTCGCGCCCGAGGGTGGCGCGGTGCCCGGAGACCGGATCGTCGGCATTCTGACGCCCGGCGAAGGCGTGACGATCTATCCGATTCAGTCACCCTCGCTCGCAGCCTTCGACAACGAGCCCGATCGTTGGATCGACGTGCGCTGGGATGTGGATCCCGACGATCCGCAACGCTTCCCGGCGCGCATCAAGCTGCAATCGATCAACGAACCGGGCTCCCTCGCACAGATCACCCAGGTGATCGCCGATCACGACGGCAATATCGACAACGTGGCCATGAAACGCCGGACGCAGGATTTCACGGACATCACCATCGATCTGGCCGTGTGGGACTTGAAACACCTCAACGCCATTATCGCGGAACTGCGCACCAAACCGGTGGTCAGCCGCGTCGACAGAGTCAACGGGTAAGCGCAATCATGACATCTCGGCCTCGTATCGCCATCATCCTCGGCGAAAACACCAGCGCGGGCGGAACCCGCTACGACATGACGAAGGGCTACTTCAACGCCGTGACCCGCGCGGGCGGCCTTCCCTTCGGCATTCCCTACGTGGCCGAGCTGGTGTCTCTCGTGGCGGACGAGTTCGACGGCTTCATCAGCGTCGGCGGCCGCATCAACTTCCCGCAGAGCTGGTATGTGGATGGCGACGCCTCGCAATTTCCGTTTTCCAATCGCCTCGCCGTCGATCAGGCGCTGATGGAGGGCTTCCTCGAGCGGGACAAGCCTGTTCTCGGCATCTGCAACGGCATGCAGATGCTGGCCTGCCTGCACGGTTGCCGGATGGTCTCCGACATTCGCGGAACGGGCGCCGAGATTCTTCAGCACGACGGCGACGGCGTTCTTCATGCCGCGCACATCGCCCCCGACACGATGCTGTCGCGCATGACCGGCGTCGACAGCTTCAAGGTGAACACCTTTCACCGGGAAGCGGTGGTCGAGCTCTCGGACAAGGTCGTCGCCAGCGCCCGTGCACCGGATGGCGTGATCGAGGCTGTCGAGGTCCCGGCCTATCGTTTCGCCATCGGCCTGCAATGGCACCCGGAAGCCATGCCCGCTCCCGACCATCCGGGCCATCGGGTGTTCGAGGCGTTTGTCGCGGCCGCACGCGAACGATCCCGCGAGACCGCAGCTCTCGAACGATCTGTCAGAGTAGCGTAATGGCCGGCTTGGAAAACGTTCGATCCCAACCACAGGGAATCAGGACATTTCCGTGAAGACAAAGGGACCGTGAAATTTATCCCGCACGGTCTTTGTAAACCGCGTGTTGAACGCACGACAGGGATGCTTCGAACGCGATTGCCTTCTGCAAAGGAAAGGTGCTAAGAGGACGCCATTCGACAGGGGTGCTCCGTATTGCCGGGGCTGAGATGGCGGCGCTAAGCCGACGGACCCTTCAGCTGATCTGGATAATACCAGCGGAGCGAGGCGAGCATGTTTTCTGGCGCGCAAATTTCCCTTTATCCCATGACGGACGACTTCGTCCGTGTGATCCTCGACGCCATCGGCGCGCTGGATCCTTACCGTCCGGCTTTCAGGATAGAGACCGACGACATCTCCACTCTGCTAGTCGGTCCGCCCGAACAGCTTTTTCCGGCCATGTGCGACCTCTTCGTCGCTGCGGCGAGCCGGAAGGTTCATTGCGTTCTGGCAGCGACCGTTTCACGGGGGTGCCCGGGTGAGCCGGACGATCCGATCTGCACGCCCATCGCCGGAAGCACCCATCAACCACCGCTTCAGGAGAGAATCGCAGCCGCCGTCGCGCATGTCGCTTCCGCGCCGAAGACCGGACAGATCGTGGCGGCCCAGTTCTCGCTCTATCCGCTCGGCAGCGGCCATCACATGGACGAGATCTACGGCTGCATCGACTTTCTCAAGCAGTCCGGCGTCTTCGACAGATCGAAGAACTTCTGCACCAAGTTGAGGGGCGACGCAGGTCAGGTCTTCGCGACGTTAAGCGAAGCCTTCCTGCGCTTCGGTGCGCCTGAAGGCCATGTGGCGCTCGACGTCAAGGTTTCGGCGAACAGCCCGACCGCTGCCTAAGCAGAACCAATTCCACCTTCTCTTACAATCCGGAGCCATGCGCATGTCTCAACGTCGAGGCTGGACTCTCAAGGAAACTCTCATCGTCACGGTTCTGGGCGCCGTGTTCGCAGTGCTTTACCTCGCCTGGGTCCAGGTCTGGCTGATCGCTCAGGCCGTGTTCGGATCGCTCACCATGGATGTGGTGATGGGCTTCTGGTTCATCGTATCGATCATCGCGGCGGCGGTCGTGAGGAAACCCGGCGTCGCGCTCGCGTCGGAGGTTCTGGCGGCAGGCGTCGAAATTCTTCTCGGCAGTCCGGGCGGATTGCTGCTGGTGCTCTCCGGCGCCATCCAAGGAGCCGGTGCCGAGGTCGTCTTCGCTGCCACGCGCTGGCGCAACTATTCCCTGCCCGTTCTCATGGCCGCGGGCGTCGGCGCTGCCGTCTTTTCCTTTGCGTATACGTGGGTTCGCTTCAATTACGGCGCTCTCCAACCCGGCATTCTCATGGCGATGTTCGCCTTGCGCTGCGCCAGCGGAGCCATCCTGGGAGGTTGGCTCGGGCATGTGATTGTCGAGGGACTTTATCGAACAGGCGCCCTCACGGGTTTGGCCATCGATCATGACAAACGCACCGTGCTTGCCTGAGGCTGCATCGGCGGCGGGGTGGGATGCGGTCTGCGTTCGCTATCCCTTCGAGCGGCAGGACTCCGTCGGCCCCGTCACGCTGGATATTCGTGTGGGTGAGCGGCTCCTGCTTCTCGGGCCGTCCGGTTCCGGCAAATCGACTTTGCTCCTGACCCTGACAGGATTGATCCCGCGCAGCATTCCCGCCGATCTCGGCGGGAATGTCAGGCTGCATGGATCCGATACGTCGGCGCGCGAGCCCTGGGGCTGGGCTACGGATGTCGCTCAGTATTTCCAGGATGCGGACCAAACCTTGTGCGGCATGTGCGTGGAGGACGAGATCGCCTTCGCGCTTGAAAACCGAAACGTGCCGGCGCCGCAGATCGTGGATGCGGTTGCGTCGGTCATGACGCAGGTCGGCATTCCGGATGGATGGCGAAGGCGGCGCACCTCGACCTTGTCGGGAGGAGAGCGTCAGCTCGTGGCGCTCGCGGCGACGCTTATTCAGGACGCCTCTCTCTTCATCGCCGATGAACCCACGGCTCATCTGGCTCCGCAAGCCGCGGACAGATTGCACGATCTGCTTCTCGCCAAAAAAGACCATCAGACGATCCTGATCGTCGATCACCGGCTCGATGGCCTGGTCGGCTCCATCGATCGCGTGGCGGTACTGGGCCCGGATGGCACGATCATCGCCGATGGGGATCCCCGCACGGTCTTCCGCGAGAAGCGGGAGCTGCTTGCGTCCTGTGGCATCTGGTGCCCCGTTTCCAGCACACTCGACAAGGCGCTCGGCGAAGCGGGAATGGCTTCTGCCCGCGCGCCGCTCTCGATCGCGGAAGCGCTTGCGCATCTTGATCCGTCGGTCGCATCGCCCTCGGAGATCGCGCGCGCGAAACCCGTCGTGGACGCTTTTGTGGCGTCATGCCGAGGAGCCTCCGAAAGACCGTCCATGGACACCGCGCCCATCGCCGAATTGGTGGGTGCGGACTGCGCGCCGTTTCTCGGTCCCGTGGTGTTGCGCGGCATCAACCTCGCTGTCCACGAGGGTGAAGTCCTTGGCATTCTGGGCCCCAATGGCGCGGGCAAATCGACCCTGGGCGTATCCCTCGCGGGTCTCCTGCTCCCGAAGAAGGGCACACGAAAAGGCGCAATCGGCGGCTTTGCTTTTCAACGTCCGGAAAACCAGTTCCTGACCGGAAGCGTCAAGGATGAGATTGACAGCGCACTGCCCAAGGACATGGACGTCGAGGAGAAACAGCGGCAAACGCAGAGTGCCCTTGAAGCGTGGAAGCTGACCGGGCTCGCGCACCGTCACCCGTTCACTCTTTCCCAGGGACAGAAAAGACGTCTGGCCCTGGCGACCCTGACCGTCTCGGAGCGCTGGCCTCTTCTCGTTCTGGATGAGCCGACCGCCGGGCTGGACGCTCATGGCGTTTCCGTTCTGGCCGACGAGATCAGGGGTCTGCGCCGAGCGAACCGGGCCCTTGCCATCATCACCCATGACATGGATTTCGCGCTGAGAATCTGCACGCGCTGCGTCATTGTCGGCGAAGGCCGGATCCTCGCGGATGGTTCTCCCGACGAGCTCCTTTTCGACCAGGTTCTTCTGAAACGGGCTAGGCTCGCAGAGCCTTCCTGCGGGCCGGCAAGACGTTGGCTCGAGCGGGTGTCCTCATGCTGAGCGCCATCAACCCGATCACGAAACTCGCCGCCTGCCTCCTGTGGATGGGTGAGTCCATTCTGATTTTCGACACGCGTTTCCAGGTGGCCTGCATTCTTGTTCCGGCGATCGCACTTGTCGTCTTCAATCGCACCTCGCCTCTCGTGCTCCTCGGGTTGATGATCCCGTTCGGCCTGTTCGGTTTCGGGTTTCTCACCACCACCCTGTTCTTTCAGAAGGAAAGCGAATTCGCCCTTCAGGTCGTCGGAGAATCCGTTTTCGCCTCCTCCGCCTTCTCGGCCGGCATCACGCTGTTCCTGAGAGCGATCGCCTGCGGAATGATCTCGGCCTTTTTCGCCCTCACGACCGATCCGAACATGGCGATCCGGTCACTGATGATCTCCCTGAGGCTGCCGGCGCGCATCGGCTATTCCCTGTTCGCGGCCATGCAGCTGGTTCCCGATCTCGCCGCCGAGGCCCAGCAGATGCGGCTCGCCCGTGCCATGAGGTTCGGGCGGCGCCCCCGGCGCATTCCAGGTCCCCTCGAAGTCTTCGGCCTCCTGATCCCTCTCCTGGCCTTCGCCATCCGGCGGGCCGGCCGCACGGCCATCGCCATGGAGGCGCGAGGCCTCGCGCCCGCCGGCCCGCGCACCGTCATGAACGCGCCGACGTTCGCTTGGTGCGACTCCATCTTTGCCGCCATGGCCGCGGCGATTCTGGGTTTGTGCGCGCTGCTCGCCGTCACGGTGTGAACGTGCGTTCGCGGCTCGTAAATGGCCTTACGTAAGATGCCGCCGGAGCAAGGCTCCGGTTGCCTCTTGCCTCGGGCCCGCCCGCCTGTCAAAGAGCGCGTGTACAGGAGATCCGGTCATGACCCCCGAAGCTGTTCTTGATGAATTCCGCTCCGCCGGAGCGCTTCTGGAAGGCCACTTCATTCTCTCCTCGGGCCTGCATAGCCCGGTCTTCCTTCAGAAGATGTTCGTCTTCCAGGATCCGGCGCGGACGGAGCGTGTCTGCCGCGCCCTCGCGCACCGGATCAGGGAAACCTACGGCCCGGTCGATTACGTGGTCTCACCCGCCATCGGCGGCATCGTTCCGGGCTATGAGACGGCGCGTCATCTCGGATGCAAGGCCATCTTCGTCGAGCGGGAAAATGGGATGTTCGCCCTGCGCCGCGGTTTTGTGATCCCGGAAGGTGCGCGAGTGGTGATGGTGGAAGACATCGTCACGACGGGCCTTTCCTCACGGGAATGCCTCGCTGCCTTGCGCGAGCATCCGGGCGATATCCTGGGTGCTGCCTGTTTGATCGACCGCTCCGGCGGCAAAGCCGATCTCGGCGTTCCGCTGGTCTCGCTGATCCAACTCGACATCCCCGCCTACCCGGCGGATGCGCTCCCGCCTGAGCTTGCGGCTTTGCCTGCGATCAAGCCGGGAAGCCGAAATATCACAACATAGCAAGCTTGGCTTTCCCACTGGGAAATAAGGCTTTTTTGGAGCGTAAACTTGACACGAAGAAGCCGCAGAGTTTTATTACGCTCGATTAAGATTTTACTCGTCTGATGGGTTTTTTAAAACAGCCTGTTTCCAGGCAAGTCGCCAATTAAATCGCGTGATTATATTTGAAACGCGCAAGTTAGATGTCGCTTTGCTGAGCAAGTTGTTTTGATGGGCCCAGCCGATCAAACAAGAGATTAGGAATGGCAGGCCAGCAACGGATCGCGCTCTTTATCGACGGAGCCAATCTTTACGCTACGACAAAAACGCTTGGCTTCGACATCGATTATAAGCGTCTTCTTAAAGAATTTCAGAGCCGCGGCATTCTTTTGCGCGCATTTTATTATACAGCCCTCGTGGAAGATCAGGAGTATTCTTCTATTCGTCCGCTGATCGACTGGCTGGACTACAATGGTTACCGCGTGGTGACGAAGCCGACCAAGGAATTCGTCGACTCCACGGGCCGCCGGAAGGTCAAGGGCAACATGGATATCGAGCTCGCCATCGATGCGCTCGAGCTTGCTCCCTACATCGATCACATGGTGCTTTTCTCCGGCGACGGCGACTTCCGCTCGTTGGTCGAGGCCATGCAGCGGCGCGGCGTGCGGGTTTCGGTTGCTTCCACCGTCACGACGCAGCCCCCCATGGTGGCCGACGAGCTTCGTCGTCAGGCGGACGAGTTCCTGGATCTTGCCCAGCTCGCCTCGAAGATCGGTCGTGACCCAACGGAGCGCCCGCAACGCGCCTTGGGTGAAAACGGGGAGCGCCCGGAGCGCGCACCCCGCAATCCGCCGCAGAATGGTGGGCTCGAGCGTCGCTACGGCATTCGTCAGCCACAGGACGACGACTTCGAAATCTGACCGGCCAAAGGTGGATTGCCTGACGTGGGCAAGCCTTCCGGCTTGCCCGTTTCCGTACCTTGAGCCGCCTCCCGACCCTGCCTTACGGCCTTCATCGGCCATGAAAGGTGGGCGGGCGTCTTTCGATCCAGGCCCCTAAACCCTCCGCGAGGTCGGCCGTGGGGACGAGGCTTGCGAATTGCTCGCCTTCCACCTGAAGCCCCTCCCCGATCCCCATGTTCAGGCCGCGCGTCACGGCGGTCACGACACTGCGGATGGCGAGGGGCGATTGGCGCATCAGTCGCTCCGCCATGGCTTGAGCGGCTGGAAGAAGAGCGTCATGCGGCGCGATGCTGTTGATCAAGCCTAACTCCAGGGCGCGATCCGCCGAAAACGGCTCTCCTGTCAGAAGAAGCTCCAGAGCCCTCTTTCTTCCGGCAAGTCGTGGCAGACGCTGCGTGCCGCCGAAGGTCGGTGGCATGCCGAGCAAAATCTCCGGCTTGGCGAACACCGCCCGGTCGCTGGCAATCGCCAGATGCACGGCTTCGACGATTTCGCAGCCTCCCCCGTAAGCAAGACCATTGACGGCGGCGATCACCGGCTTCGGAAATGCTTCCAGCCGGGCCGTCAGCGTCTGTCCGCGCCGCACGAAGTCACGCAACGCGGTCGACGCCCCACGGCTGACGCTTCCGGCAAATTCCGGAATGTCCCCGCCGGCCGAGAAAGCGCGCCCGGAACCGGTGAGGACGACAACCCGCACATCGGCCGCGACTTCGATCGTGTCGAGAAGGCTCAGGAAGCGGTCGATGGTCTCATAGCTGAGAGCGTTCAACTTCCGAGGGCGGTTCAAGGTCAGCCATGCGACCTGATCTTTGACTTCCAAGAGGACGGCGTCGGACATCTTCGTTTCTCCCGATGAGGTGGGGAGACTATGAAGAATGCGTCAGGCCTGTATACTCACTAGTCGGTATACATGGAGCGCCGGAATGCCCGACATTTCGACCCGCGAGAAGATCGTCTCGGCGGCCGTCAAGCTCTTCTACAGCGAGGGAATTCGGAGCGTGAGCGTCGACGCCGTCGCCGAGAGGGCCGGCGTCACCAAGCGCACCCTTTATTATCATTTCGAGAGCAAGGATGACCTCGTCGCCGCCTATCTCGAAGCCCGCGACCAACCGAACCTGGCGCTCTTCAGGCGCTGGTTCTCGGATACGGAAGGCGGCCTCGCCGCAAAGGTGCAGGCCATCTTCCACAATCTGGCCCGCTCCGCTCGGCACCCGAAATGGAAGGGGTGCGGGTTCTTGAGGACCTCGGCGGAACTCGCCAACATGCCGGGTCACCCGGCCATGAAGATCGGCGCGGCGCACAAGAAGAAGTTCGAGGACTGGCTCAAATCCGTCTTCGAGACGGAAGGAATTCAGGATCCGATGCGGCTCGCCCGGCAGGTGGTCCTCCTGCTGGACGGCTCCTTCGCGGTCGTCCTGCTGCACCGCGACCCATCCTATATGGAAACGGCGGGGGAAGCCGCCGCATCTCTCATCGAGGGAGCGCCAAGAACCGGCGGGACCGTCAGCCCTTCTCCCGCATGAGCCGCGACTTCTCGCGGTTCCAGGTGCGTTCCTTCTCCGCCTCGCGCTTGTCGTGCAGCTTCTTGCCGCGTCCGAGCCCGAGTTCCACTTTCGCCCTGCCCCGGTCGTTGAAATAGACCTTGAGCGGGATCACCGTAAAACCTTCCCGCTGCGTGGCGCCGATCAGCTTGTCGATCTGCCGCTTGTGAAGCAGCAGCCGCCGCGGCCGACGCGTCTCGTGATTGAAACGGTTCGCCTGAAGGTATTCCGGAATATAGGCGTTGAAGAGAAAGAACTCTTCGCCGGAAGGGCCCGCATAGGCCTCCCCGATGGTCGCCTTGCCCTGACGCAAGGACTTCACCTCCGTACCGGTCAGGGCGATGCCGGCCTCATAGGTATCAACGATCTCATAGTTGAACCGCGCCTTGCGATTGTCGGCGACGATGCGATGCGCGGATTTCGGGTCGCTTTTCATTATCTCACGCGTTGATCAGGCCTGCATGAACCATGGCGGCGCGCACACGCTTCTTGGTGGCGTCGGACACGGGCAACATGGGCAGGCGCACGTCGTCCTGCATGAGGCCGAGCACGGATGCTGCGTACTTCACGGGCGACGGGTTGGTTTCGACAAACAGCGATTCATGCAACGGCATCAACCGGTCCTGAACCGTCAGGGCGGAGGAATAATCACCGCTGAGGCAAGCCGTCTGCAATTCGGCGCACAGCCGCGGCGCCACGTTCGAGGTGACGGAGATGCAGCCATGCCCGCCATGGGCCATGAAGCCCAGAGCGGTCGCATCCTCGCCCGAGAGCTGGATGAAGTCGGGTCCCATCGCGAGCCGTTGCTGGCTGACACGGGCCATGCTCGCGGTGGCGTCCTTCACGCCGACGATATTCTTGAGCTCGAAGAGCCGCGCCATCGTATCCACGGACATGTCGATCACCGACCGGCCGGGGATATTATAGATGAAGATCGGAATCCCGATGGCGTCGTTGATCGCCTTGAAGTGGTAATAAAGCCCTTCCTGCGTCGGCTTGTTGTAATAAGGGGTGACGATCAGGACGGCATCGGCGCCCACCTTTTCCGCGTGCTTGGAAAAGCCGATCGCCTCTTCCGTGCTGTTGGAACCGGCTCCGGCGATGACCGGGATCTGCCCCTTCACCTCCTCGACGCAGATCTGAATGACCCGGTCATGCTCCTTGTGGCTGAGGGTCGGGCTCTCACCGGTCGTGCCGACGGGCACGAGACCATGCGTGCCATTCTCGATCTGCCAATTGATATGGCCCCGGAACGCCGCCTCATCCACGGCCCCGTCCTTGAAGGGAGTCACGAGAGCCGTGATGGAGCCTTTGAATTGCTTCATGTTCTTCCTCGCTCAAAGCAGCGTCGAATGGGGGATCTCAGGGTTGCTGGCTACACATAGGGCCTGCGGCCCATCCGCGCAAACGGCCCCGTCAAGAGTTGTCCTAGCGCGCTACATGGTGTTTCCTCAAGCATAACGTCGCCAAATCAGGGCATGGGGCGACGACAAGGGGATCACGATGAGCCTCAAGACCCGTCTCCAGCGGCGCCTCCTCGCGTCGGTTCTTCTTGTTCCTCTGTCTTACTCCTTCGCCGATGCCGCTGTTCCATCGGACGAGCCGAATTCCCAACCGCCGGCGGTCGCGGGCGGGGTCCTTCAAGATCCGGAAGCCACGGGTTCCGTTGACGGATACGGCTACGTTCCCGCCATCGCTCCCTTGCGGGACCAGGATTATCTGCCGCTGATCCTCAAGGCCTACCGCAATGGCGATTGGACCGAGGCGGTCATTCTCCAGACGAAGCTGACCGAGACCACCTCCACGGCGCTCACCGAATGGTTTGCCGTCCGGAGCGGCATTCCCATGGGCTTCAACCGGCTCATGGCCTTCCGAAAAGCCTATCCGGACTGGCCGCAGACCACCCAGTTCCGGCGACGGGCCGAAGAGGCTCTGGTGGCGGAGCGCCGCCCCGCCGCTCAGGTCCGCGCTTTCTTTGCGGACCAGAAGCCCCTGACTGCCGGCGGCCGGATCGCCCTCGCTTTCGCCTACAAGGCGGAAGGGATGGAGAAGGAGGGCAATGCCCTGATCCGCACGATCTGGCGGGAAGACTCGTTCGGACCTGAATGGGAAAGCAAGATTCTGGATCGCTTCCCGGGCGTCCTCGAAGAGGCGGATCATCGCTTCCGCATGGAGCGCCTCCTGTTCAAGGAGAGCTGGGGCGCAGCGCTCCGGGCCGCCGGGTATGCGGGCAAATCCCATGACACGCTCGTGAAGGCCCGGATGGGCCTTTATCAGGGAAAGAAGAAGGCCGAGAAGGCCTTCGCGGCTGTGCCGGCGGCGCTCCGGAAGGATGCGTCCTATCTGTTTTCCCGCGCCCTCTATCTCCGCCGCAGCAACAAGCTGCCGGAAGCGGCGGCCGTCATGGCGCAGGCGCCCCAGGACCCGGATCTCCTCGTGGATGGCGACGAATGGTGGTCGGAGCGCCGCGCCCTGGCTCGAACCTTCCTCGACAAGGGCGACCCCAAGACCGCCTACCAGCTGACCAGCCAGGCGGCGCCGGAATCTGCCGCTCAGCAGATCGAAGCTGCTTTCCATGCAGGCTGGATCGCCCTGCGCTTCCTGAAGGAGCCTGACGCGGCTGCGACGCACTTCGCCGCGGCCGAGAAGGCGGCCACCACGCCGATTTCCCTGTCGCGGGTCGCCTATTGGCGGGCAAGGGCCGCGGAAGAAGCGGGATCGGCCCAGGACGCAAAGATCTATTACGAGCGCGCGGCCGAGCGCCCGACGACCTATTACGGCCAACTGGCGAAATCCAAGCTCGGTCAGTTCATCACGCTCAGAACCGTCGAACCGCTGTCCCCGGAAGCCCGGCAGACATTCGACAAGCTTGTTCCGGTCCAGGTCCTCGTCACCCTCCAGCATCTGGACGAGCCTGAGCTGACCCTCGGGCTTTATACGGAGCTTGCCCAGTCGTTCGACGATCCGGGGCAGCTCGACGCGCTGGCCTCCCTTGCGGCGGAAAAGAAGAATCCCCGGGCCGTCCTTCTTGTGGGAAAGCTGGCGTCTCAGCGCGGTTTCCCTCTGGACATGCATGCCTATCCCCTCGCCGCCATTCCCGACTTCCAACCGGTCGGCGACGAGGTCGAGCCCGCCATGGTTTATGCCATTGCCCGCCAGGAAAGCGCCTTCAATCCCCGGGCGATGTCCAGCGCGGGTGCCCGTGGGCTGATGCAGCTCATGCCCGCAACCGCCAAGGAGACAGCCCGCCGGTTCGGGCTCGGCTTTGATCTCGACCGCTTGGTGAGCGACCCCGTCTACAACGCGAAGCTCGGCTCGGCGCATCTGGGCGAGCTGATGGGCGACTGGAAGGGCTCTCACATCCTCGCTTTCGCCTCCTATAATGCAGGCGGCGGAAACGTCAGGAAATGGATCAAGGCCTATGGAGATCCTCGGACTCCGGGGGTCGATCCGATCGATTGGGTGGAGCGCATCCCGTTTTCGGAAACCCGAAACTACGTTCAACGGGTCCTGGAAAATCTCAACGTCTACCGCGAGCGCCTGAAGGCGCCCGAGCCGGAACCGTTGAAGCCACCATCCACCGATGTCACCGCCGACGCGACACAGCCGGTCGATTGAGGCAAGGTGCCTCTCAAAGGAAATGGATTTGGAACGGACAATGAGCAGCGCGTATCGGGACCTTTTCGTTTCGGCATCGGATGGCCTTCGCCTCTATGTCCGCGATTATGGTCCTGAGCTGGGAAGCGCCCTGCCCGTCGTCTGCTTGCCGGGGCTTGCCCGCACCTCCGAGGATTTTCATGACCTCGCCATGAGCCTCAGCCAGGACCCGTCCACTCCCCGCCGAGTTCTATCCCTCGATTACCGCGGCCGGGGACGCTCGGACTGGGACAAGGACTGGCGTCAGTACGACGTGAGAATCGAGGCGAACGACGTCCTTCAGGTTCTGACCGTCACGGGAATTCACAAGGCCGTCTTCGTGGGAACGTCGCGGGGCGGCCTCATCACCATGGCCCTGGGCGCCATCCATCCCACGGTCCTGGCCGCCGCGGTGCTCAACGATGTCGGTCCCGTCATCGAGGGTAAGGGGTTGATGCGCATCCGGGGCTATGTGGGCAAGCTCCCCGTTCCGCGGACCCTGGCCGAGGGAGCGGATCTTCTCAAGCGCATGTCCGATTCGCATTTCCCGCGCCTTACCGACGAGCAATGGCTCAAGCAGGCGAATGGCACCTGGCGGGAGGACAGCGGACGGCTGGTCCTCCGCTATGACCCTGAGCTGATGAAGACCCTGGAGGCTCTCGACCTCGAAATGCCTCTGCCGGATCTCTGGCCGCTGTTCGAAAGCCTGAAGTCGATCCCCGTCCTGGCGATTCGAGGGGCGAATTCGGACCTCCTCAGCGCCAAGACCCTTGAGGCCATGCGGACGAGCCACCCCGACCTGAAGGCGATCACCGTCCCGGATCAGGGGCATGCGCCCGCCTTGGAAGGCGATCTGATCGCCGCGATCAGGCAGTTGATCGCGGAAACCGAGAATCGCCTGAGCGCCGCTGCATAGCGCGCCACCGCGCAACCAGCCCTTTCAAAAACAGACCGGAACGGCTCCGGGCCTCGAGCTCGGCGGCTTCCTGCGCCCTTTTGAGTTTGCCGTGCATGCCCTTCCGGCACCGGCGCCGTGAACCCTCGCCTGATCGCCGTCGCCGGGCAGCCTGCCCACGTCCCGTTTCGCCAAGTTTCGCCAAAAGAAAAACCCCGGTGTTTCCACCGGGGTTTTCCTCACCAATCGGGTTGAGCCGATTAGAAGTCGCGCTGAACGCGGAAGCGGCCTTCCCAGCCATTGGAGTTGCGGAAGCCGATGCCCGTTGCCGGGTTGATGCCACGCAGATCCGTGTTGGCGTAGATCACTTCCACACCGAGGTCGAGGCCCGACACCGGCTGCCAGAAGACGTTGGCGCCGAGGCGGTACTCACGGAAGTCAGCCGGGGTGTTGAAGGCCTGGCGGCTGTCCGAGCTCAGGTACGAACCGAAGAAGTTCGAACGGATGGTCGGGGTCCAGTAGTGACGCAGACCACCGGCGATGGCCCAAGCGCGGGTCTTCTTCAGATCGCCCGTGACCGGGTCGATGCTGCCGTCGACAAGCGTCGGGGTGCCGTTCTCGAATGCAGCGAACGGGGTGATGACCGTTCCGGAGTTGCCGCCGTCGAGGTAAGCCGGAGCGCCGTCAGCGAAGGTCGCGGCCAACCACAGAGCATCGCCAGGAGCGAGCTGCGGCAGGTTCACGCCAACGTAACCGGCGATGGCGAAGCCATACTCGGTGTCCGGATAGTCAGACACGCTGCCGATGCCCGGGTACGTGAAGGTCAGCAGGTTGTTGCTGCGGATCTGGTGGATCGCGCCAGAGAGCTGAGCGGTACCCCAGGTGCCGGTGTACTTGATGTTACCGACGAGGTCCGGAGCGCGCTGGCCGGCGTACTGAGCAGCAGCCCAGGTGTCGCCGAAGCGGAGACCTTCACGACGCTCGATACCGTCTTCCAACGAGATCGTGGCCGAGAAGCCGTTGCCGAACGTGAAGGTGTAAGCCAACAGGTCGACGTCGGGAGCGTCGTCGAAGCGCAGCGTACCCATGTGACCGGTGGGCAGATCGCCGTTCGAGAAGAACGAAACCACGCGACCGGCGGTCAGACCACCGAACTGCACGAAGGCTTCAGCAACGTTCGGAGACGTGCTGATCGTGCCCGTGTTGCCGAGGCCGAAAGGCGTGCCGGACGAACGGGTGATCTCGAAGCGGACGAACGTGCGGAGCAGGCCGTAAGCGGTCGCCGTACGAGCGTCGAGCTGGATGCGGCCACGAGCGCGGAAGCCGACAGCATCCTGACCGCGGGTCAGGGGCTCACCGTACAGGTAGTCCGCACGAACGCGGCCACCAACGCGCAGGCAGGTTTCCGTGCCCGGGATGTAGAAGAAGCCTGCACCGTAGGTGGAGCAGACGCGAACGTATTCAACAGGAGCAGCCTTCTTCGCGGGAAGATCGGCAGCTTGAGCGCCGGCAACGGCGGCGAGACCCGCGACCGATCCGAGCAGAAGGCTCTTAACGAGCTTCATTGGTTGACCTCCAAAGTTTCGAGACCCTTGGGGGGCCGGGTTTTGTGCCTCGACTGCTTCTACGAAGCGTAAAACACGTCCCTTGTCCCCTAGAGACCTGACGACCCCACCTTCGTGGTTGGAACCGGCAAATCACGACTGGGGTGCCCCCGTCGTTGTGGTCACATTACCGAGACCGGCTCGCCAAGCAACCAAATGAAGGCCCAAAAGCGGCCGGAAAGGGGGGTTTTCATAGGTATGTTGCACAAAGGCAACGATAACTCAGGGGGGGTGTTTACCCTTCGTAAAGATTTGGGGCCAGTTTCCTAACAACCTCTTAATAAAAAAGGGAAATCCCGACCCTCGGCGCTGAGAATCCGGGTCGTCGGGGTCAAGTTGGAAGCTGCCCAGCCTGTGGATGAAACGCTTCCGCACCGCCGGGCCAGGATGCCCTTCGAACGAGAAAAAGGCCGGGACATGCCGGCCTTTTTCGAATCGATTCCGTCTCGAAGGGGCGTTCAAGCGACCTTCGGCTTGAGAACCCCGCGGCGGATCTGATCCTCCTCGATCGACTCGAAGAGCGCCTTGAAGTTGCCCTCGCCGAATCCGTCGTCGCCCTTGCGCTGAATGAACTCGAAGAAAATCGGCCCGATGGCGGTTTTACCGAAGCGCTGAAGCAGGACCTTCGTGAAGCCCCCTTCGACCACCCCTTCACCGTCGATCAGGATGCCGTTCTTCTTCAGGCGCTCGATCGGCTCCTCGTGGCTGGGCAGTCGCTTGTCGATGCGGGAATAATAGATTTCGTTCGGGGCCGGCATGAAATCGACGCCCTGCTCCAGGAGCTTTTCGATGGACTCATAGAGGTCATGGGAGCCCAGGGCGACGTGCTGGATGCCCTCGCCCTTGTATTCCTGCAGATATTCCTCGATCTGCCCGCTCTCTCCGGCATCCTCGTTGATGGGGATGCGGATCTTCCCGTCCGGGCTCGTCATGGCGCGGGAATGGAGGCCGGTCAGCTTTCCTTCGATGTCGAAGTAGCGAATCTGCCGGAAGTTGAAGAGCTTCTCATAGAACCCGGCCCACTCGCTCAGGCGGCCGCGATAAACGTTATGAGTCAGGTGGTCGAGGTAATAAAGGCCGACGCCTTGCGGCTTCGGGTCCTTCTCGCCGATCCATTCGAAATCGACATCGTAGATGGAGCCCTTCGCCCCGTACCGATCCACCAGATAGATCTGCAGCCCTCCGATTCCCTCGATGGCGGGAATCTCGAGTTCGTTCGGGCCGGCCTGTGTCTGGACCGGCTTTGCCCCGAGGGAGAGAGCCCGGTCATAGGCATATTTCGCATCGACGACCCGGAAGGCCATCGCCGGGGCGCTGGGTCCGTGCTGGCTGGCGAAGCGCTCGGCGAAGGAGCCCGGTTGGGCATTGACGATGAAGTTGATGTCGCCCTGCCGATAAAGCACCACTTTCTTCGAGCGGTGCTTCGCCACGAGGGAGAATCCCATCATTTTGAAGAGGCGGTCGAGCTCTTCCGGATTCGGATGGCAGAACTCGACGAACTCGAAGCCGTCCGTCCCCATCGGGTTATCGGCCGAAATGGCCGGGGGCGGGGCATCATGCGGAAACGGACCCATAGCTTTCCTCCTTCAATGGCCCGGCCGATGGCCGAGCCGGCAGTTGCAACGACGCCGCGCCTTGAGACGAGGCGCAGAGTTTCAGGCCGCGTCCGGCTGGTTAGCCGGCGCGGCTTCTCGAAAGGCGGCGTGGCGAGCGCAGGCCTCGTCCACGGCCCGGATCTTCGGGTAGTCGTCGAGCGCAATATTGAAGCGCCGCGCATTGAAGACCTGGGGCACGAGATAAAGATCCGCCAAGGTGATCCGGGTGCCGAACGCATAGGGTCCAGGCTCGATCAGCTTCTCGACGGCCTCGAATCCTTCGCTGACCCAATGGCGATACCAATCGTCGGCGGCGGCCTGGTCATGGCCAAGGCGGTTCTTGAGGTAGGCCAGGGTCCCGGAATTGTTGAGCGGGTGAATATCGCAGGCAATGATGCTCGAAACGGCTCGGACCCGCGCGCGCTGCATGGCCCCGACCGGCAGAAGTGGCGGCTCGGGGTAAACCTCGTCGAGATATTCCAGCAGGGCGGTCGATTGTGTCAGCACCGTCTCGCCCAGATCGAGCGCGGGAACACGACCTTGGGGGTTGATCCGCCGGTAATCCTCCGCCTTCTGCTCCCCTTTCAGAAGGTTAATGGGCACCGCTTCGTAGCGGACGCCTTTCAAGTTGAGGGCGATTCGAACCCGATAGGCCGCCGAGGAGCGAAAATAGGTGTAGAGCTTCACGCCTCGACCTCCCCTTCCGGCGCAAGGGCTCGGGCGCGTGTGGTCAGCCGGTCGATCAGGGCGGCGAGAAGGGCCTGCTCCTGGGGGGTGAGCACGGACATGACCTTGCTCTCGAACCCGAGGGCCTCCGGAACAAGCGACTCATAGATCCGCCGCCCCTCCTCCGTCAGGGCCAGCAGCTCCTCCCGCCGGTCGTCCTTGTTGGGCTGCCGTCGAATCAGCCCGCGCTGTTCGAGGGCCGATACGGCCCGGGACACGGTCGATTTATGCATGACTCCGTGCGCCGCGATGTCCCTCGCCGTACCGACATCGTACTGGCCGAGGGTCGCGACGACCCGCCAGGCGGGGATCGAGAGCCCGAAGCGGTCCGCATAGATCTGGGCCAGCGCAGTCGACGTAAGGCTCGCCAGGACGTTGAGGCGGTAAGGCAAAAACCTCTCAAGGACGAGCTGGGGCTCGAACGATTCCTTGGTGGCGATGGATCCCGATGCCGTCATTGACACAATCCGTTGCTCATGCAACCAATAGGCCATAATAGTTGCAATGGCAACCACCTTTCTGGATTTCCGGAACGCCGAGGCTTGTCCGGCGGCACCCCTGGAGGAAAGAGCGATGAACGTTCAGAACGTCTCCGGTTTCCACTCTCCCGATCAGCGCCGCAGCGCCATCGTCCCGGGCTATATGTCCGGCTTCGGGAACTCCTTCGAGACCGAGGCTCTCGAAGGGGCCCTCCCGGTCGGGCGCAACTCCCCGCAGAAAATCAACTACGGTCTTTATGCGGAGCAGTTGTCTGGCTCGCCGTTCACGGCCCCGCAAGCGACCAATCAGCGTTCCTGGCTTTATCGCATCCGCCCGTCCGTGAAGCATTCCGGCCGCTACGTGAAAGTGGACAAGGGCCTGATGCGCACCGCTCCCGCAGCCCGCGAGGAAAGCGATCTTCCTCTCGGGCAACTGCGCTGGGATCCGCTGCCGCTTCCGACGCACGACGCGACATTCATCACCGGCCTTGCGACCATTACGACTGCGGGCGATTCCGACACGCAGGTCGGCATGGCGGCCCACGTGCTTCTCGTCACCCGGTCCATGGAGAACGAGTATTTCTTCAATGCGGACGGCGAGTACCTGATCGTCGCGCAGGAGAACCTGCTGCGCTTCCGGACCGAATTCGGGATCATCGACATCGAGCCCGGCGAGATCGCCGTGATTCCACGCGGCGTCATCTTCAGGATGGAACTGCCTTCAGGCCCGGCCCGCGCCTATGTGTGCGAGAATTACGGTGGCGCCTTCACCCTGCCCGATCGCGGGCCGATCGGCGCCAACTGCCTCGCCAACCCGCGCGACTTCCTCACCCCTGTGGCCGCCTACGAGGACAAGGAAGAGCCGTCCTTCCTTTACGTAAAATGGGGCGGCGAGCTGTATCGCACCGAGATCGGCCAGTCGCCCCTCGATGTGGTGGCGTGGCATGGCAACTACGCGCCGTACAAATACGATCTGAGACATTTCTCGCCGGTCGGCGCCATCATGTTCGACCACCCGGACCCGTCGATCTTCACGGTTCTGACGGCTCCGTCCGAAACACCCGGCACGGCGAACGTCGATTTCGTGATCTTCCCGGAACGCTGGGCCGTGGCGGAGAACACGTTCCGGCCGCCCTGGTACCATCGGAACCTGATGTCGGAATTCATGGGCCTCGTCTACGGCGTGTACGACGCAAAACCCGAGGGCTTCGTGCCGGGCGGCATGTCCCTGCACAACCAGATGCTTCCCCATGGTCCCGATACGACCGCGTTCGAACATGCCAGCAACGTGGAGCTGAAACCCGTCAAACTCGAAGGCACCCTGGCATTCATGTTCGAGACCCGCTTCCCGCAGCGCGTGACGAAATTCGCGGCGGACTCGGCAGCCTTGCAGGACAATTACATCGATTGCTGGCGGGATTTGAAAAAACACTTCGATCCGAACCAGCGGGAACCGAAGTAGGCGGCTCAGCGAGCCTTGAAGGCAAGTTCGGCGATGAGCGGCAAATGATCCGATCCAAGGTCTTCAGCGGTTCGAATGCGGACGACCTGAAGGCCGGCACCGATCAGGATGTGATCGATCGGGAGCCCGAACAGAGGGGAGCTGGAATTCCATGTGCCTGAAATCCCCCTCGACCTGGTCGTGTCGTAAAGGCCCGTTTGATCGACGAATGACCGAAACGTGTTGGACCAGGGGGTCATGTTGAGATCTCCCATGACGAGGACGGCATCGTCCGGGGCGGCGAGAATGTGCCGTGCGGCAATCGCGAGCTGGCTCTGCTGGCGCCTTGCACCCTCGTCAAAGGGTTGGTCCGCATGAAGTCCGATAAAGGTCAGACATCGCATCGCCGTGTCCGGGTCGCACAAACGGGCCGCCAGAACCGACCGAAACCGCGCAACGCTGCGATCAACCGACCATGTGAGCGGCTTCCAGCGGCTGATGAACACGACATCCAGCGGAATGCCTTCATGTTCGGCGACACGGTAAGGGTACCGCTCTTCAAGCTTCTGGAGGAAATCAGCACCCGACGGCGCCTCCTCCAGCAGAATGACGTCCGGCCCCTCCCTGTCGATCAAACGCCGAAGGGCAGCAAGATCGGTGTTCGTGCCATGCATGTTGAACGTCATGACACGAATGCGATCGTGCGCATCGGCGCCGCGGTTGCCCTCGGCCTGCGCCCCCGACACGTAAGGTGCCAGGGGTACGGCGTTAACGACCGTCAGGACAAGACTCAGCACCAGGGCAATCCTGGACCGCAGCACGATCGCCACGGCGGAGCAAACCATGCCGAAGACGACGAGCTGGGGCCGGAAATGCGACAGAAGATCCAGTCGCCACGACCAAGCGCCGAGGAAGCTTCCGACCGTCGCGACAAAAAGAAGTGCTGCCAGTGCGCCCGGCAGCACCATCCGACCCTGTTGAGCGAACCTCACGGCGCCCTGCTCTGGTCCGGCATCGTCTTTTCGAGGCTATGCTCGTCCGCGCGTGCGGATCATGAAGGTGTCGAACGCGTATTCGTTGAGCTGCCACCAGGGCAACACATCGTTGCGGTACGCCACCATCGAATCATAGCCTTTCTTGAAGTCCGGATTCTTGGCGGACAGTTCGGCATAGAGTTCGTTCGCGGCCTTCAGCGACGCCTCCATGATGGGCTGGGAGAAGGTGCGCAGTTCCGCGCCGTTCGCCACCATCCGGCGCAGGGCCGGGCCGTTCACGGCATCGTACTTGCCGAGCATCCAGTTGTTCGCGGCTTCCGAGGCTTGGGCCATGATGGCCTGGTAGTTCTTCGGCAGCTCGTCCCACTTCTTCTGGTTGATCACGAGGTGCAGCATCGCGCCGCCCTCCCACCAGCCGGGGGCATAGTAGTACTTGGCGACCTTGAGGAAGCCCAGCTTCTCGTCGTCATAGGGGCCGACGAATTCCGCGGCGTCGAGGGTGCCGCGCTCCAAGGCCGGATAAACGTCGCCCGGCGCGATCTGCTGCGGCACGACGCCGAGCTTTGCGAGAACCATGCCGCCCAGCCCGCCGACGCGGAACTTGAGGCCCTTGAGATCATCGACGGAATTGATCTCCTTACGGAAGAAGCCGCCCATCTGCGCGCCGGAATTCCCGCATACCAGGGACGTGACGTCGTAGCGGGCCAGAACCTCGTTGATGATTTCCTTGCCGCCCCCGAAGTGCCACCAGGCCTGCTGCTGCCGGGCGTTGAGGCTGAAGGGCAGCCCCGTCCCGAGGCCGAGCGCGGGTTCCTTGCCGATGTAATAGTAGACGGGTGTATGGGCGCATTCGACCGACCCGTTCTGGACCGCATCGAGAGCCTGGAGGCCGCCGACGATTTCGCCCGGCCCGAAAACCTGGATCTGGAATTTGTTGTCCGTCGCCTCCGCCATGTATTTGGCGAAGGTCTGTGCGGTTCCGAAGATCGTATCGAGGGACTTGGGGAAGCTCGACGTCAGGCGCCAGCGGATTTCCGGCGCGGATTGTGCAATCGCAGGCGCCGCCACCGTTCCGGCTGCGGCCGCAAGTCCGGCCCCCGCCAGAAAGGTTCGTCTTTTCATGTTGATCGTCGTCATAGGCGTTTCCCTGCAATTCGTTTCGTTGCAACCTGAGTGAAGCATAACAACCCGGTCGGTGGCTATGAAGCTTTCTTCCCTTAAACAAGGCCGTGACGGCCGCCTCGTCGTGGTCTCGAAGGACCTCACCCGCGCAACGGACGCTTTTTTCATCGTTCCGACGTTGCAGCAAGCCCTTGATGATTGGGAAAGGTTTGGCCCACGGCTGCAGGACCTGTCGGAGCAGCTGGAACACGGCTCCGTGCCGTCGATCCGGTTTCATGAACACGATTGCGATTCGCCCCTTCCCCGTGCTTACCAATGGGCGGACGGATCCGCCTATGTGAACCACGTCGAACTCGTTCGGAAAGCGCGCGGCGCCGAAATGCCCGCTTCCTTCTGGACCGACCCACTCATGTATCAGGGCGGCTCCGACACTTTTCTCGGCCCCCGCGATCCCATCGTCGCCATGGACGAGGCTCACGGCATCGACTTCGAGGCCGAAATCGCGGTGATTACCGGCGATGTCCCCATGGGCGCCTCGCGCGATGAAGCCGCGCGAGCGATCCGCCTCATCATGCTGGTCAACGACGTATCGTTGCGTAATCTTATCCCGGCGGAGCTGGCCAAGGGGTTTGGCTTCTTCCAGGCAAAACCATCCTCCGCCTTCTCGCCTATTGCCGTCACTCCCGACGAACTCGGCGAGGCGTGGGATGGCGGCAAGATCCATCTGCCCCTTTTCTCGAGCGTCAACGGCCAGCCCTTCGGAAAACCGAATGCGGGCATCGACATGACGTTCGATTTTCCCACCTTGATCGCCCATGCGGCGAAAACGCGACCGCTCGGAGCCGGGACGATCATCGGCTCCGGCACCGTTTCGAACAAGGACGAGGGCGGCGGCCCCGGCCGTCCGGCGGCGGAAGGCGGGGTCGGTTATTCCTGCATCGCCGAACAGCGCACCATCGAGACCATTGTCAGCGGGCAGCCCAAGACACCGTTCCTCCGTTTCGGCGACACGGTCCGCATCGAGATGAAGGACCGGCACGGTCATTCGATTTTCGGAGCCATCGAGCAGACGGTGACGGCTCTGGAGCCGGCGACGTGATCCATCGCCTCGACCATGTCCAGCTGGCCATTCCGGCGGGCATGGAGGATGCGAGCCGGCAGTTCTACATTGGTCTGCTGGGCATGGAGGAAATCGACAAGCCCGCTGCTCTCGCCGCCCGCGGCGGACTTTGGCTGCGGGCCGGGAACGACGTGCAGATCCATCTTGGTGTGGAGACCGGTTTCCAACCGGCCCGGAAGGCGCATCCGGGCTTCGTCGTTCATGATGTGGATCGTTTGGCCGAAGCGCTGATCGCGGCCGGCCATCGCGTCGAGTGGGATGATGCTCTGCCCGGAATTCGCCGCTTCTACGTGGCAGATCCCTCCGGCAACAGGCTCGAATTCATGAGCGAAGGCATGCGCTGATCAAAGCCGGGGCATCAGCCGCGCCTCCCCGTGGAACCGTTTCGGGCATGTTGTCTTGTCACTTGGCATGCCGGCGCAAGGGGAGAACGAACATGAATCTGGGCAGCCTTCTCGAAGGTCTTCTGAACAATCAGGGGAATGCACGCGGTCAATCGCCTCTCGGAACAGGATCCCCCGGGCAAGGAGGCGGGCAAGGAGGCTTCGGCAACCTTCCCGGCAATTTCGGTGATCTGTCATCCCGTATTCCCGGCGGCATGGGTGGTCTCGCAGGCGGCGCACTTCTGTCACTGATCCTGGGGTCCAAGACGGGCCGATCAGCGGGCGGGTCGCTCCTGAAGGCCGGTGGCCTCGCCGTTCTGTCGGCCGTCGCCATGAAGGCTTACCAGGACTGGCAGAACCGGCAGGCCCCTGGAACCAGCACGGGTCCGGAAAATCTGCCGCAGCAGATTCCATCGGGCAGCGGCTTCCATATCGGCGAGGAAAAGGACAGCAGCGGGCGCGAGTTCGGTGTCGCCCTCATCCAGGCCATGATCTCGGCGGCGAAATCGGATGGGCATCTCGACGGCCAGGAAAGCGCCCGGATCCAGGAGCAGATCCAGAAACTGGGCCTTGGGGCCGAGGAGAAGGGTTTCCTCATGGATGTGATGGGAAAGCCGGCGGATGCGGCCGCCGTCGCACGGCTGGCCGGAACGCAGGCGCAGGCCTCGGAACTCTATGTGGCATCCTTGCTCGCCATCGGTGACGCGGACACCCCCGAGGAGAAGGCCTATCTCCAGCAATTGACGGCCCAGATGCAGCTTCCGCCGGACCTCGTGGCACACCTGGATGCCCAAGTCTCCGCCCTGCGGCTGGGATCGGCACAGGGCGTCGCCTGATCGGACGTTGCCGGGGGGATAGGAAACCTATCCCTCCAGCTCTTCCCGCAGCATCTCCAGCTCAAGCCAGCGCTCCTCGGCCGCGCTGAGTTCCCCTTGAAGGCTTGCGAGAGCATCCATCGCTTTCTGGAAGCGGGCCGGATCGCGCCCGTAGAGATCCGGATCGGCCAGGATCTCCTGAACCTTGGCGATTTTCGCCTCAAGCTCCTCCATACGCTTCGGAAGCGTCTTGAGGTCGTGCTGTTCGTTGAAATTCAGCTTGCGCTTGGGCGAAGCCCCCTGCCCCACTGGCAGCGGCTTCTCGGCCTTCGGCTTCAGATCCTTTTCCACGACACGCGCCTGCACGCCTTCCCCGCGCTGCGCGACCATGTCCGTATAGCCGCCCGCGTACTCGATCCAGCGCCCCGTCCCTTCCGCAACGAGAACGGAACTCACGGTTCTGTCGAGGAAGTCGCGATCATGGCTGACCAGGATGACCGTGCCCGAATAGTCGGTGATCATCTCCTGGAGCAGGTCCAGGGTTTCGAGATCGAGATCGTTGGTCGGTTCGTCCAGCACCAACAGGTTCGAGGGCTGAGCCAGGGCACGGGCCAGCATGAGGCGATTGCGCTCACCGCCGGAGAGGACGCCGACCGAGGTGCGGGCCTGTTCGGGCGAGAACAGAAAGTCCTTCATGTAGCCGATGACGTGCTTCGTCTGGCCGCCGATCGTCACCGTGTCGCCGCGCCCGCCGGTGAGGGTTTCCGCGACGGTCGCGTTCGGGTCGAGGCTCGCCCGTCGTTGATCGAGGGTCACCATCTGGAGGTTGGCTCCCAGGCGAACTTTTCCCTCGTCCGGCGGAATTACACCGGTCAGGAGGTTGATCAGAGTGGTCTTCCCCGCCCCGTTCGGGCCTACGATGCCGAGCCGGTCTCCGCGAAGGACCCGGATCGACAGATCGGAGACGATCGGGCGCTCCCCATAGGATTTGGAGATCTTCTCCCCTTCCACGACGAGGGTGCCGGATTGCTCGGCCTCGGCGAGGGTCATGGAAATGGTCCCGACCGCTCGCTTCTGCTCCCGGCGCTGCTGGCGCAGGGCATAAAGATTGCCGAGCCTTCGGACATTGCGCTTCCGACGGGCCGTGACGCCGTAGCGCAGCCAATCGGCCTCGGCGACCAGCTTCCGGTCGAGCTTGTGGCGCTCCTGCTCCTCCTGCTCGAGGACCTCGTCGCGCCAAGCCTCGAAGGAGGCGAAGCCGCGATCCATCCGGCGGGTCAATCCTCGATCGAGCCAGACGGTCGCCTGAGAAAGATTTTCCAGAAAGCGCCGGTCGTGGCTGATCAGGACAAGAGCCGACCGGATGGTCTTCAGCTCGCTTTCCAGCCATTCGATGATCGGCAGGTCGAGATGGTTCGTCGGCTCGTCCAGCAGGAGAATGTCGGGAGACGGAGCGAGAACCTGGGCCAGGGCGGCACGCCTCGCCTCGCCGCCGGACAGCTGGCCAGGCCGCTCGTCGCCCGAGAGCCCCAGTTGCTCAAGGAGATAGCGGGCACGGTACGGATCGTCGCTCGGGCTCAAACCTGCTTCCACGAAGGCGAGCGTCGTCTCGTACGCGCTCAGGTCGGGCTCCTGCGCCAGATAACGGATCGTAGCGCCCGGCTGGACGAAGCGCTGCCCCCGGTCGGCCTCTATGAGCCCCGCGGCGATTTTGAGCAAAGTGGATTTCCCGGAGCCGTTGCGGCCGACGAGGCACGCCCTCTCGCCGGGAGCCACCGAGAGTTCCGCGCTCTCGATCAGCGGCGTGCCGCCGAAAGTGAGAGCGATGTTCTGAAGGGTAAGAAGGGGAGGAGCCATCTACGCTCCGTGACACCTCACAGCGGCAGATGCAAGATGAGAGGCGCCTAAACAGCTGCGCGGGGTGGACGCTTCGGGATCTTTGTGGTCCCCTTGTGTCGAGAAGCTGGACCTGTGCATGACTCTGACGAGGCGATTGCTCCTTCTGGCATTGATTTCTGTTCTGCCGGCGATCGTAATCTGGACGTACACGGAGGTTTCTCTACGCCGTGCCCGCGAGGCTGAAATCAGCGATCTCGTGCTTCGTCAGGCGAAGCTCGCCGGTTCCGAGCTGGAGCGTGTGTTCGATGGTATCCATAGTCTCCTGATCGCGGTCGACGAGACGAACCTGATCCGCCGGTTCGACAAGCCCGCCTGCGACATCTATCTCGCGGCCCTGCAACGAAAGGTCCCACATCTTCTGGCTTTCGCTGCCCTCGATCTGGAAGGGAACGTCCGGTGTCAGGATGCGCAGGTCGGCACTCAGCGGACCTTCGAAGACCGCAGCTATTTCAAGGATGTCCTCGCCGGCCGCCGGTTCGCGATCGGCCAATATGAGGCTGAATTCCCAGAAGGCGGGCTTGGGCCTCATCCCGTCCTGCCCCTGGCGCTCCCCATTCCGAATGAAAACGGGCAACTCGGCGGTGTCCTCGTCACGGCTCTCGACCTGAACTGGCTCGGCCAGAATCTCAAGCTTCGCGCCTTGCCGGAAGGCGGCTCCCTGACAATCGCCGATTCAGCGGGGACGATCATCGCCCGCGAACCGTCCCATGCCACCTTTCTCGGGACCAAACTCCCCGAGAACTTCATGGAGCAGGTCAAGCGCGGCGGCACGGAGGCGATAGAGACGGTAACCCAGGACGATATCAAGCAGATCGTCGGTTTTGCGAGGGTCAAGGCTCCGCCACGGGACATGTATGTCGCACTGGGGCTGCCCTGGAAGGCTGCCTTCGAGGCGATCAACCGGGCGGCCAAGCGCGGTTTCGTCCTGATCGCCGCTGCCCTTCTGCTCGCCATGTCCCTGTCTTCGCTGACGAGCCGCGCCTTCATCACCAAGTCTTTCGAGGCCATGACCGACGCGGTTCGCGCCTGGCGACGAGGCAACTATCACGCCAGGATCAATCCCCGGGGGGCACCCGCCGAGCTGCGCATTCTGGCGCAGGCCTTCAACGATCTGATGGATGACGTCGCGGAGCGCCAGAAGGCACTCCAGACCAGCGAGGAACAGGCTCGCCTCGCTCTGGAAGCGGGCCATATGGGAACATGGTGGTACGATCACGCGACCGGCGTCGGAGGCCTCTCGGCACAAGCTGCCGCGCTGCTCGGGCTCCCAGCCCACAAAACGAGCCTCACGGTTCCCGAATGGCAGGACACCGTTCATCCGGAGGATGCCGAAAGCGTCCTCAAGAAGATGAGGGCTGCGGTTCGTGGGGATGGCCACTACGAGGACGAGTACCGCATTCAACTGCCGGATAGCGAAATGCGGTGGCTGAGCGCGAAGGGGCGTGTGTTCTTCGACGCTGAAGATCGGCCGATCACTTTTGTCGGAATCTTTCACGACATTACGGAACGCAAGAGGGCTGAAAGCCAGCAGCGTTTCCTGCTCGGGGAATTGAACCACCGCGTCAAAAACACCCTCGCGACGGTGCAGTCCATTGCGAGCCAGACCATCCGATCCGCGCCGGATCTGTCGAACTTCAAGGCATCTTTCGAAGGCCGCCTGATGGCGTTGTCGAAAACGCACGACATCCTGACGCGGAGCTCCTGGCGCGAAGCCAACCTCCGGGACATCGCCGAGCAGGAACTTGAACCCTATCGCAAAAAGGGTGATGAACGCGTGCTTCTCGAAGGACCCCGGGTGAGGCTTTCGGCCCGCTATGCCATCAATTTCGGCCTGGTGCTCCACGAGCTCGTGACGAATGCGGTCAAATATGGAGCGCTTTCCAGCTCTTCGGGGATCGTCGAACTGAAATGGTCCGTCAGCGTGGACGAGCGAAACCGGTCGATGCTCCGCTTCTCCTGGAAGGAAACCGGAGGGCCTCCAACGGAAATTCCCAGGCGCCAAGGCTTTGGCTCACGCCTCATCAAGCGCAGCATCGAGGGGGAGATGGCCGGTCGCATGACAATCGACTTCGAGCGGTCAGGGATCGTCTACGAATTCCTGATCCCCTTGGACTGATCATCGCAGGACAAGGCCGAGAAGACGTTCCACCATCCGGCCGTAGGGCGGCTTTGTCAGGCCGCTGCCGTTGAAGCGAGCCTGGTGAAAGACGGACTTTGCATGACTGAAAGTCCTGAAGCCGGCCTCTCCGTGATAGGTCCCCATGCCGCTCGCACCGACGCCGCCGAACGGAAGTTCTTCCTGAACGCAGTGAAGCAATGTGTCGTTGACCGCGACGCCACCCGATACCGTTCGTGCGAGAGTCCGGTCGACGATCGTCCTGTCGTGGCTGAAAAGATAAAGCGCCAGCGGTCGAGGACGCGCATTGATGAAGGCGTACGCCTCCTCCAACGTATCGTAGGCGACGATCGGAAGAACCGGACCGAAGATCTCCTCCTGCATGACTGCCGCTTCTTCCGGCACGGAGGAAAGCAGCACGGGAGCCATTTTACCGGCGTGCCGCTCGATCGCGCCTCCAGTCGAATAGATCTCTCGCAGTATCGCACCGCGGGTGCATGCATCGTCCACAAGCTGCGTCAGTCGCTTGAGGTGCCGCTCGTTGATGATGGCCGTGTAATCGGGATTGTCTGCGATGGTCGGATAAAGACGTAGCGCGGCCGTGGCGAAAGCGTCGATGAAGGCCGCCTCGAGATGACGGGGAACGAGTGCGTAATCCGGCGCGATGCAGGTTTGGCCGGCATTGAAGAGTTTCCCGACCGCGATGCGCTCGGCCGCCCTCTCGACGGGAAAGTCAGGCGCAACGATGGCCGGCGATTTTCCGCCCAGCTCCAGCGTGACCGGCACGAGATTGTCGGCCGCCGCGCGCATGACCTGCCGCCCCACGGACGTGGAGCCCGTAAACAACAGGTGATCGAAGGCAAGGCCGGCGAATGCTCTTGCAACATCGGCGCCTCCTTGCACCACACGTACTTCATCCGGGTCGAAGACCTCTTCGACGATGCTGGCGATCAGAGCGGCCGTGGACGGCGTGAACTCCGACGGTTTGATCATCACCCGGTTTCCGGCTGCGATCGCGCCTATGAGAGGGCCGAGAGTCAGCTGAACCGGATAGTTCCAAGGACCGATGATCCCGACAACTCCCAGCGGCTGATGGATCACCTCGCCGGAAGCGGGCCGAAACATCATGCTGATGGGCCGCCGTCGCGGCTTGATCCACTTGCGCAGGTGGCGGCGCGCATGGCGCAGCCCTGAAACGACGGGAAAAAGATCCGCGAGCCTGGTCTCGTGAACCGAGCGATGTCCGAAATCTGTCCGGACTGCCTCCGCCATATCGTCGCTACGCCGCAGAAGCGCTTTTGCCAGTTCGTCGAGGACTTCCATGCGCCGCGCGACGGAAAGCGGTCCCTTTTCCTGCGAAGCGTGACGGAGCGACGTGAAGCTTCGGAACAAGGTTTCGTCGCCGACCGGGATGGCAAGGCTCTGCAAAACTGGGCAAACTCCGTCGTTGGAACCCGAGAATATGGCGGAGCCGCGATATTCCTCAATGGAGGAAGGTCCACCGGCTTCGACAGAACCATGGATTGACGGGACGGATCATATGGCGAGGATGGGCGAACCGGCCCGCACCCCTGCCCGCCGGCAAGTTTCAAAAAGGAATGAGAATGATGCTGAAAGGCTCTCCGGTTCTGTCGATCGAGAACCTTTCCATCGGGCTGCCCCGGCTCGCCGACCGGCAATATGCCATCCAGAACCTCTCCCTTTCCATCGGGCAGGGTGAAACCCTCTGCGTCGTCGGCGAGTCCGGCTCGGGCAAATCGATGACCGCCATGGCCACCATCGGGCTGCTGCCGAACGGCGTGCAGGTCCTCTCGGGTTCCATCAGGCTGGCCGGAACCGACATCCTGTCGTTGAACGAGGCAGGATGGTGCGATCTCCGGGGACGCGAGGTCGGAACGGTCTTTCAGGAACCGATGACCTCTCTCAACCCGGTCATGCGCATCACGGACCAGATTGCCGAGACCTTTCGGGCTCACGGGCTTCTCAGCCAGGCCGAGCGCGAGAAGCGGACGCTGGAGCTTCTGACCGAGGTCAACCTTCCTCAGCCGGAACTCATTGCCCGCGCTTATCCGCACGAGCTTTCAGGAGGCCAGCGCCAGAGGGTCATGATCGCGATGGCTTTGGCGCTGGAGCCCAAGCTGCTCATCACCGACGAGCCGACGACCGCCCTCGACGTCACGACCCAGGCGCAGGTTCTCCGGCTGATCGACAATCTCCGGCGCAAGAAAGGAACGGCGGTTCTGTTCATCACGCACGATTTCGGCGTCGTGGCGGAAATCGCCGACCGGGTGGCCGTGCTGCAGCAGGGGCAGCTGGTCGAGCAAGGACCGGTGGAGGACGTTCTCAGGCGCCCCCAGCACCCCTACACGCAACGCCTGCTCGCGGCGGTGCCGTCGCTCACCCCTCCTCCGGCCAAGCCGCTGCAGGGGAGCCCGATCCTCCTGAAGGTCGAGTCCCTGACGAAGACCTATGGCGGGCGAGGCTTTTTCAAGAAAAACCGCAAAGTTCAGGCCGCGGACGCGGTGAGCTTCGATATCAGGCGCGGTGAAACCTTGGGACTCGTCGGAGAATCCGGTTCAGGAAAATCCACGGTCGGGCGCTGCGTCCTGCGGCTGATAGAACCGGACCAGGGCCGGATCGGAATCGGCGAGCTCCCGTTCAGCGATCTGTCGCAACGGGAGCTGCGTCCCCACCGCCGCAAGATCCAGATCGTTTTCCAGGATCCCTTCACGTCCCTGAACCCACGGCGCACCGTCGGCCATATCATTTCCGAAGGGCCCATCATGCAGGGCGAGAAGCCGGAGGAGGCTCTTGCCCGCACCCGCGCCCTCCTCGCAACCGTCGGATTGCCCGAGCAGGCCGCGGATCGGTATCCGCACGAATTCTCGGGCGGACAGCGTCAAAGGATCGGGATCGCCCGGGCGCTCGCCATGCGCCCCGACGTCCTGGTCGCCGATGAAGCCGTCTCGGCCCTCGACGTGTCGGTGCAGGCGGACATCCTGACGCTGATCCGCAACCTGCAGAAGGAATTGGGGCTCGCCATTCTGTTCATCACCCACGATCTGAGGGTGGCGGCGCAGATCTGCGATCGCGTGGCAGTCATGCAAAAAGGCCGGATTGTGGAATTGGCGGAAACCGCGCAACTCTTCGCCGCACCCCAGAATCCCTATACACGCCAGCTCCTGGCCGCCGTGCCGGGCATGCAGAGAATGACTTGAGGAGGAAGCCGACGTGAACGATCAGGTCAGCACGACAATCGCACCGGACATGGTGCACCGCCATCTTATCGGAGGTCGGTCGGTTCCGGCCTCGAACGGCGAGATGCTGGACGTTTTCTCCCCTGTTGACGGCCGGGTCTTCGCCCGCATCGCATCCGGCACGAAGCAGGATATCGACGACGCCGTCCGCGCCGCCAGAACCGCTTTTGAGGGAGAATGGTCGCGGCTGACGGCCACCGAGCGCGGCCGTCTTCTCATCAAGCTCGCCGCCGCCGTCGAGGCCGACGCGGACGCCCTTGCGGCCCTGGAAAGCCGCGACAACGGCAAGCCCCTGCGCCAGGCGAGAGCGGACGCGGTGGCCCTCGCCCGCTATCTCGAGTTCTACGGCAGCGCCGCGGACAAGCTGCACGGCGACGTCATTCCCTATCTGACGACGCATTTCATCGGCGTCGAGCGCGTTCCCCACGGCGTGACCGGTCACATCGTGCCCTGGAACTATCCGATGCAGATTTTCGGCCGGTCGGTCGGCGCTGCGCTCGCGGCCGGCAACGCAACTGTCGTGAAGCCCGCGGAGGATGCATCCCTCACGATCCTGCACGTCGCCGCCATCGCACAGAAGGTCGGCTTTCCGGACGGGGCGCTCAACGTGGTCACGGGCCTCGGGCGAACGGCCGGCTCCGCCCTCTCCGCTCACCCGGGGATCGATTTCCTGTCCTTCACGGGCAGCCCCGAAACGGGAACGGCCGTCCAGACGGCGGCGGCCCAGAATCATGTGGGCGTCACCCTCGAGCTGGGCGGAAAATCCGCGCAGGTCGTGTTCGATGACGCCGATCTCGAACGGGCGCTCCCGACCCTCGTCAACGCCATCATCCAGAACGGCGGGCAGACCTGCTCTGCCGGCAGCCGGCTGCTGATCCAGCGCGGGATCTTCGACAAGGTGGTGACTGCGGTCTCGGAGCGTTTCCAGACCCTGAAGGCCGGACGCCCCGACCGCGATCCCGACCTCGGCCCGATGATCAACCAGGCGCAGCAGCGCCGCGTCCAGACCTATCTGGAGCGCGGCCAGGGCGAGGGCCTGAGCATCGCGGCGTCCGGCACCATCGCGGCGGACGTTCCGGAGGGCGGCTACTACGTGGCGCCCGCATTTTTCGCGCCTGTCCCCCATCAGAGCATCCTCTCCCAGGAGGAGGTCTTCGGCCCGGTTCTCGTCGCCACGCCGTTCGAGGACGAGGCCGAGGCGGTCCGGCTCGCCAACGGCACCGCCTATGGGCTCGTTGCCGGTGTCTGGACCCGGGACGCCATGCGCTCGACCCGGGTCGGCCGCGCCATGCGGGCGGGTCAGGTTTTCGTGAATTGCTACGGTGCGGGGGGAGGCATCGAACTGCCGTTCGGCGGTTTCGGGCGCTCGGGCCACGGCCGTGAAAAGGGCTTCGAGGGACTTGTGGAATTTACGACCACCCGGACTCTCGTTATCGCGCACGGATAAGTCCGGCATCAGCACATCAGGGGAAGAATCATGAAACGCCTTGAAGGCAAGGTGGCGCTCGTCACGGGCGCCGGCTCCGGCTTCGGCTTGGGCATTGCGGAAAAGTTCGCCGCGGAAGGCGCGAAAGTCGCCATCGTCGACATCAAGGAAGAGGCCGCCAAGGCAGCCGCCCATCAGGTCGGAGCCTCCGCTCTGGGTCTTGCGGCGGACGTGTCGAAGACGGCGGATGTGAAGGCGGCCGTTCAGAAAACGGTCGATGCGTTCGGCCGGCTCGATATCGTCGTCAACAACGCGGGGATCAGCCATCGGAACAGGCCGATGCTGGAAGTGGACGAGGAGGAGTTCGACCGGGTCTTCGCGGTCAACGTCAAATCGATCTACCTCTTCGCCCAGGCGGCCGTCCCGGTCATGCGCGGCCAGGGTGGCGGCGTGTTCATCAATGTCGGTTCGACGGCGGGCATCCGCCCTCGCCCGGGGCTGACCTGGTACAACGGCACCAAGGGCGCCGTTCACCTCATCAGCAAATCGATGGCCGTGGAGCTTGCGCCTGACCGGATTCGCGTCTGCGCGCTTGCTCCCGTCGCGGGCGAGACGCCGCTTCTGGCCACTTTCATGGGCGAAGACACGCCGCAGAAGCGTGAGCAATTCATCAACTCGATTCCCCTGGGCCGGTTCTCCAAGCCCGAGGACATCGCCAATGCGGCCCTTTATCTTGCCTCCGACGAGGCCAGCATGATCACCGGCGTCGTTCTCGAAGTCGACGGCGGACGTTGCATTTAAGCCGATTCCAGCCATTCCGGGCCGCCTTCGGTCCGGAATGGCCACAAGACATCTTCCATCCGGCAATCGAGTGCGTCTAAGCTGCCTCACCCGAGCTTGCTCGTCATTACACCGGATGGGACATCGTCACATGTCGAAGCGCTTTCTGGCCGCCGCCCTCATCATCTCCGCCAGCTTCAGCCCGGCGCTTGCGGCGAAGACCTCTCTGGTAATCGGCATGCCCATCGAGCCGCCGGGACTCGATCCGACCGTGGCGGCACCTGTGGCGATCCGCGAGGTCACCTGGGCGAACCTCTACGAAGGGCTGGTGAGAATCGACCAGGACGGCAAGGTGCAGCCTCTTCTGGCGAAGCGTTGGGACATCTCGCCTGACGGCCTGACCTATACGTTCCATCTTCAATCGGGCGTGAAGTTTCACGACGGCTCGACCTTCGATTCCGCCGACGTGAAATTCGCCTTCGACCGGGCGCGCGCGCCGACCTCCACCAACGCGCAGAAGCAGATTTTCGCTCCCATCGCGTCCGTCGAGACGCCGGATCCGGCCACGGTGGTGATCAGGCTGAAGGAAACCTCCGGCAACTTTCTCTACTATCTCGGCTGGGGCGATGCGGTGATCGTCGCCCCCGAGACTGCGGAGAACAATAAAGCCAGCCCTGTCGGCACCGGCCCCTTCAAGTTCAAGTCCTGGACCCGGGGCGATCGTGTCGAGCTCGTGCGCAATCCGGATTACTGGCAGACGGACAAGACCAAGCTTGAGACCGTGACGTTCCGGTTCATCAACGATCCGCAGGCGCAAGTGGCGGCGCTGAAGGCGGGCGACCTCGACGCATTCCCGAATTTGAGCGCACCTGAGCTGTTCAGCGAGTTGAAGAAGGACGCGCGCTTCACAGCGGTCGCCGGCAACACCGAGGGCGAGATCGTGGCCGGCATGAACAATGCGAAAAAGCCGTTCGACGATGCGCGTGTCCGCCGCGCGCTCATGCATGCGGTCGACAGGAAAGCCCTCGTCGAAGGCGCATATTCCGGCTACGGACAACCGATCGGGAGCTTCTTCTCCCCCAACCATCCGGCCTTCGTCGATATGACGGCCGTCATTCCTTACGACCCCGAGAAGGCCAAGGCGCTGCTTGCCGAAGCGGGTTACGGAAACGGCCTGTCGATCACGATCAAGGCACCGCAGATGGCCTACGCGAGCCGTTCGGCGGAACTCCTTGCCGCCATGTTCGCGGAGGTCGGCGTCGATCTGAAGATCATCCCGACCGAGTTTCCGGCGAAATGGATCGAAGAAGTCTTCAAGAACAAGGATTACGACGTCACCATCGTGGCTCACACGGAGCCGCTCGACATCGATATTTTCGCGCGGGACAACTATTACTTCAATTACAAGAACGACAAGTTCAAGGCCTTAATCGCCGAAGCAGGCAAAACGACCGGCGAGAATGCGCGGTTTGCCAAATACGCGGAGGCGCAAAAGATCCTGGCAGAAGACGTTCCGGCACTTTTCCTGTTCCAGCTCCCCAAGCTCGGGGTGTGGAATGCGAAGCTGAAAGGCCTCTGGGAGAACTCGCCGGTTCCGGCAAACGACGTCACCGACGTATCGTGGACGGATTGACCCGCATCCCTTCGGGGCATTTCGAAGAAGGGGCGTTCCGGAACGCCCCTTCTCGCCCCGGACATGTCCTCCCATCCGCCGGATGAATTGACTTCATGTTGCGTCTGATCCTCTCCCGCCTGCTCTCGCTCGCCTTGACGCTGGTGGCGGTCTCGCTGGCGATTTTCCTGATCCTCGAGGTTCTGCCGGGCGATCCTGCGGCCATCATGCTCGGGACTGCTGCGCGGGAGGACACGCTGGCGGCCCTCAGGCATGAGCTCGGCCTCGATCAACCTGCCCTGGTGCGCTACTTTCATTGGATCGGCGGGCTTCTCCACGGCGATCTCGGCCAGTCCATCACCTACAAGATGCCTGTCTCCACCCTGGTGACGGAGCGGATGGCGGTCACGTTTCCTTTGAGCCTCATGGCCATTCTGATCTCAACGACTCTCGCGCTTCCTCTCGGGGTGACGGCCGCCGCGCGCCGGGATGGGCCGGTGGATCGCGCGGTTTTGGCGTTCAGCTCGCTTGGCGTCGCCGTCCCGAACTTCTGGATCGGTATCCTGTTCATCCTGTTCTTCGCCACATGGCTCGGCTGGTTTCCCGCAGGAGGCTTTCCCGGATGGAGCGGCAGCTTCTGGGTCGCCCTCAAGGCGCTCGTGCTGCCCGCCGTCGCGCTGGCATTGCCTCAGGCGGCGGTGCTGACCCGCGTGACACGCTCTGCGACTCTCGAGGTGATCGGCGCGGATTTCGTCCGCACGGCGAGAGCGAAGGGTGTCGACAAGGGCGCGACCCTTCGCCGTCATGTGGTGCCGAATGCGCTGATCCCCGTGACGACGATCCTGGGACTTCAGTTGTCTTTCTTCTTCGGCGGCGCGATTCTCGTCGAGAACGTCTTCAACCTGCCGGGCCTCGGGCGCCTCGCCTATCAGGCTCTCAACCAACGTGATCTGGTCGTGATCAAGGATATTGTCCTGATCTTCTCCGGACTCGTCATCGTCATCAACTTTCTGGTCGATATCGGCTACGCGATCCTCGATCCCCGTCTGAGGAGCCGTGCATGAGACTGACGCCACGTCTCCGGTTGAACCCGGCGCTCCTCATCGGCGGCATCCTGACCGCGATCTTCATCGGCACCGCCCTCCTGTCTCTCGTCTGGACCCCCGAACCACCGACCCGGGTCCGCATCGCCATGCGTCTTAAGGCTCCGTTGGAGGCCGGCCTTCTCGGAACCGATCATTTCGGACGGGACGTCGCCTCGCTGCTGATGGCCGGGGCGTGGAATTCACTGGCGATCGCATGGCCCGCCGTCCTGCTGGGAGCCGCCATCGGCATCGCCATCGGATGCGCGGCGGCAGCCTGGAAAGGAGCCGCCGACGAGATTGCCATGCGCGTGTCCGACGTGGTGTTCGCGTTTCCGGCCGTGCTCTCCGCCATCATGATCGGCGCCCTGCTCGGCTCCGGCCCGACGGCCGCGATCCTGGCCATCGCCGTGTTCAACATTCCGGTCTTCGCCCGCGTCACCCGCGGCGTCGCCTTGCAGATCTGGACGCTCGACTATATCGCGGCCGCTCGTTCCTTGGGAAAACCGCCGCTGCGCATCACTCTGGAGGATGTTCTCCCCAACATCGCCGGGGCCCTCATCGTGCAGGTCACGATCCAGCTCGCGCTTGCGATCCTGACTGAAGCAGGTCTGAGCTATCTCGGGCTCGGCGTGCGCCCGCCCAATCCCAGCTGGGGCCGCATGCTCAGCGACGCTCAGACATACCTGTCACAAGCCCCTCACCTTGCCATCGCGCCCGGTCTCGCCATCGCCCTGTCGGTTCTTGGGCTGAACCTGCTTGGCGACGGCCTGCGCGATGCGATCGACCCGACCCTGAGGAGCCGCACGGAGCCGGTTTAAGCAAAGGCTCTCATTGCGCGGCCGCGGGCTTGCGGCTCATGTCCTGGTGCACATCGGCGAGGATCTCATAGGAGCGCAGGCGCTTGCGGTGATCATAGATCGCGGACGCGACGATGAGCTCGTCCGCTCCCGTTTGCGCCACGAAGTCTTCGAGCCCCCGCCGCACGGTCGCGGCCGATCCCACGACCGAGCAGGACAGCATGTTCATGGCCTGCGCTTTCTCGGCGGGCGTCCAATAGCTCTCGATATCGTCGATCGGCGGCCGCAACTTGCCGCGTGCTCCCCGAAACAGGTTGGTGAACTGCTGCTGGGGCGAGGTGAAAAGATAGCGCGCCTCCTCATCGGTCTCCGCAGCGATGACGTTGAGGCCGACCATCGCATAAGGCTTGTCCAGCTGCTTGGAGGGCTGGAAGCGCTCGCGGTAGACATGGAGGGCCTGCATCAAGGCATTCGGCGCGAAATGCGACGCAAAGGCATAAGGCAGCCCGAGCATGGCGGCGAGCTGGGCCCCAAAAAGGCTCGATCCGAGAATCCAGATCGGCACATTGGTGTCCGTTCCAGGCACAGCCTGAACGGCCTGTCCATCCTGCAAGGGTCCGAGCAACGCCTGCAGCTCGAGCACGTCCTGAGGAAAAGTGTCGGCGCTCGTCGGATCGCGCCGGAGCGCCCGCAAGGTCAGCTGATCCGTGCCGGGCGCGCGCCCGACGCCGAGGTCGATCCGCCCGGGAAAGAGCGACTCCAGGGTTCCGAACTGTTCCGCGATGATCATCGGAGCATGGTTCGGCAGCATGATGCCGCCCGCCCCGACCCGGATCGTCCGGGTGCCGCCGGCCACATGGGCGATGACGATACTGGTCGCGGCACTGGCAATGCCCACCATGTTGTGATGCTCCGCCAGCCAGTAGCGTCGATACCCCCATCGCTCCGCGTGCTGAGCCAGATCCAGGGTGTTGCGCAAAGCATCCGACGGGCTGGATCCTTCGGGAACCGGAGCGAGGTCGAGAACGGAAATGGGGGGCATAACGGCAGACTTTCGTAAGGAGCTTGCGCAAGGGAAGATCCCATGCGGACCCTATCAGATCAGGTTGGAACGGACCGGTTACAAGGCGGCCGGGGCCAATTCGTGAGAGCACATTTTCCCAACATGCGATAAGGTTCCGGATCGTCCCCCATCAGGTGCGACCTCGTCGAGGGAACAAGGTTTCCGTTACGTCATATGGTGGCCATAATCATTAACTGAGTTTTAACCATCGCAAGGACCCGATGGTAATGAACAAGAACATATGGACGAGCCTTGGAATGACGGTGTTGGCCCTGCCGCTCATGTACGGGGGTGCGGAGGCGCGGAAAGTTTCCTATGAAATCAATGGGAAACGCTACACCTACGAGTCGACGGACCCTCAACAGGTCGAGTCGGCTCGCAAGAGAATTGATGCCGCCAACGCGGCGGATGCAGCCAAGGCGAAGGCGGAAGCCGAGAAGGCATCCATGCCCGCAGTCTCGGTCTTCGGGTCTCAGGCACAGACCGAAGCCGCGAAGGCCAAGGCTCATCTCGACCAGATCTTGGCGGAACCGGACGCCGCCGACGCCGAGAAAAAACAAGGCTCCGCATCCTCTTCGAGACGAGAAGCGCGATCCCAGAAGCCTTCCGAGGAACAGGCCCGCGCCCCAGAGAAGGAACACGAGAAGCCCGAGAAACGCCGAACTGCCGCAAAAAGCGATGAGAAGCAGCCACCGGCTCAACCGGCGGCGATCACCACGACCCCGGCCGCCGAGGCCCCGACAGGGTCCAAGCCGAAGGTGAAGTCAGTGTCCTTCGACGTGGAATCCGGGATCAAGACCACCATCATGTCCGATGGGACCATCCAGGAAGAACCGTTCGACACCGCCATGCTCGAAAAGCTCGCCTCCGAACAGGACAGCTCCGGAAGCCTGACGGAATTCGTCAAACAGATCCGCAAGGTCTCTCTCCCCGAAGACACGACCGGCTCAACGACGAGAGCCGATGCCCTGAACGCTCCTGCGGCGCCGCACTAAAGCCAGCCTCGGGTTTGGAAGACGATGACCGGACAAGGCCCGAGCTCAAAGCTTGGGCCAGGGCCTCTGCTCGCCCCGCATTTGCTCCCACGCGTGGCTGAGACGGATCACGCCCAGGTCGTCGAAGCGTCGGCCGATGATCTGCAGGCCGATGGGAAGACCCGCTGCCGTGAAGCCGGCGTTCACGGAGGCTGCGGGTTGATCGGACATGTTGAAGGCGACCGTGTAGCCGATGTGCTCGAACGGCTCCTCCGGGTCGTGGACAGGCGAGGCCAGTTCCGCGTGGTACGCGACAACCGGCGCCACCGGCGAGATCACGAAGTCGAAATCCTTTGTGGCGGCGACGGCGGCGTGACGCATCACCATCATCTGGTTCATGCCTGAATAGACTTGTGCGCCGCTCAGGGACTTTCCGCCTTCCGCCCAGGCCAGGATGTAAGGCAGGACGGAAGCGCGCTGCTTCTCATCCAACGCGCCGATGTCCATCCAGGCCCGCTGACGCCAGAAATCGTCGAGGCCATCCAGCATCTCACGGGTGATGAACGCGGGCACCTGCTCCACGACAGCCCCCGCGTCGGCAAGTGCTTTTGCGGCATTTTCAATGCAGGCACGAACCTCCGGATCGAGGGCCATGCCCACGCCGGCGTCCATCATGAGGCCGATCCTGAGGCCCCTCACGTCCATCTCCAGATCGAGCCACGGGAACTCCTGGAAGGGAAGGCTCATGGTGTCCCGCACATCGGGGCGGACGAGGCTTCTCATCATCAGGGCAGCGTCGCGTACCGTGCGCGTCATGGGCCCGGCGACGCGGCCGTAATAAGGTGGGTCGATCGGAATTCGACCGAAGCTGGGCTTCAATCCGAAAACACCGCACCACCCTGCCGGCAGGCGGATCGACCCGCCGATGTCCGTGCCGATGTGAAAGGGGCCGTAGCCGGCCGCCGCGGCAGCACCGGCGCCCGCCGAACTCCCGCCGGGATTCTTGGTGAGATCCCACGGATTGCGGGCAAGGGGATGGAAGCTCGAGAGCCCCGAGGAGAGCATCCCGTAATCCGGCATCGTCGTCTTGGCGAGAATAACGACGCCATCTTCGCGCAGCCGCGCCGCCGGAGGCGCATCTTCGCTGGCGGGGACAAGTTCTCTCGCGGCCGTCCCGAGGGGCACCGGTGTCCCCCGCGTGGCGATGTTCTCCTTGATCGTGCCGGGAACGCCATCCAAGGGAAGCGCCACCCCACGCATCCAGCGATCTTCCGAAGCCTTCGCGTCCCATCTCGCACTCTCGGGATCGAAGGCGTACAGGGCCTGAAGCTTGGGCTCGTAAGCCTCGATCCGTGCGATCACGGCCTCGACGACGTCGATGGGAGAAAGCTCCTTGTCGGCAAAAGCGGCGAGCATCTCGGTCGCGGTCCAATCCGCAGGATCCGCTGACCGTCCTGAAGATGCAGGATGTGAAATCGATGACGCGCTCAACTGTCCGTTCTCCCCGATCCGTTCCGGATTCGTCAAAGACGCATGCTGCGTCATCGCCTCCCGGGCGTAAACCGGTTTCGGCACGATTGAGGGAACCGGTCGGCGCAGGACAGCTATGCGGTAGAAGATGGGGATGTACGGCCCAGAGAAAATCCACAAATCAAGCCCACGGCCTTTCGAGCAAGCCTCCGCAATTCCGCCCGCGCCGTCCCCATGCGAGCCCTGATTGCAATCGTGTGGAGCGTGGACGATGCCACCATCGCCAACGTCTCGATATCCGCATCGGGCGACAATTCTCCCGCCACCTGGGCGGCCCGCATCCGGTCTTCAAAAGCCTTGTCGAGAATTCGAAGACCGCCCGAGAAGGCGGCCCGGATCTCGGGATGCAGGACCGCTTCGGTCGTGGCGGTACCGATGGCGAAACAGCCCCGTGCAGGTCCCTCCCCGGAAAAATAGAGGGACAGGGACCCGTCATAGACACTCATGAGTTCCTCGCGCAGGGGACGTTTGCCCGCAAGGGCCTCCCGCATCGCCTCGAAGCCCTGGCTCCAATAATGCGCCAGCGCCTTCACATAAAGATCGTGCTTGTCACCGAAGGCCGCGTAGAGGCTCGGACGGTTCATGCCCGTGGCGCTTGCGATGTCGTCGAGCGAGGTGCCCGAATACCCGGCGCTCCAGAAGGCCTCCATCGCTCGGTGAAGCGCAGTCTCCGGATCGTATGCCCGGGGCCTGCCGCGCCTCTTGCGCTCAGCATCCTGCCTTTTTTGTACCATTTCGAAAGAAATTCCTTGACGCATCAACTTGTCGCAATAATTTATGCGAACCAGTAAATAATTCAACGGAAGAGCCGCCATGGATCTTTATTTCTCGCCCCTCGCCTGCTCGATGGCATCCCGCATCGCACTCTATGAAGCCGGTGCGCCGGCACGGTTCCGCGAGGTGGATTCCTTGAGCAAGTTCACCCTCGACGGGGAAGACTACATGACCGTCAATCCGCTCGGCCTGGTTCCCGCCATCAGAACCGACGATGGAGAGGTTCTCACGGAGAATGCCGCGATCCTTCAGTACATCGCCGACCGCTTTCCGGACGCCGGATTGGCCCCGAGAGACGGCATGGCCCGTTCACGCCTCCATCAGTGGCTTTGCTTTATCGGGACCGAAATTCACAAGGCGCTCTTCGTGCCGCTCTTCGACCGGAACATGCCGGAAGACGTGAAGACACAGACTCTGCTCAAGGGCGACACCCGCCTCGCCTATCTGAACGATCACTTGGCCGGACGCGAATTTCTTCTCGACGATTTCAGTGTCGCGGATGCCTATCTGGTGACGGTGCTGAACTGGAAGATTGCCACGCCCGTCGACCTGGAAAAATGGCCGGCTGTTCAGGACTACTACAGCCGCTTGACGAAACGGCCCAGCATCGCTCGCGCTCTAAAGGAGGAAGCTGCCCTTTATGCGCTTGAACAGGCTCGCCACAAGGCGGCTTGAAATCGGAATGCCGGCCCGCTCGCTTGCCTTGCGCCGGCTCCTCACAAGGGCAAGCCGGTGTAGTTTTCCGCAAGCGAGCGAGCGCCGATCTCGGAGCCGACAAGGTAGTCGAACTCGGCCCGTTGCATGCGTCGTCCGAACGGATCCGTATCCGGGAATGTGTGGAGGATGGATGTCATCCACCAGGAGAAACGCTCCGCCTTCCACACGCGCTTCAGGACCCTCTCGGAATAATGGTTCACGCCGGCCTCGGATTTCTCGCCATAGAATTCTCCAAGCGCGTCGGCGAGACAGCCGACATCGTTGAGCGCGAGATTCAGCCCTTTCGCGCCCGTCGGCGGAACGATGTGGGCGGCATCCCCGGCGAGGAACAGGCGGCCGAACCGAAGCGGTTCCGCTACGAAGCTTCGCAGGGGCGCAATCGACTTTTCGATGGACGGCCCCGTCGACAGATTGCCCGCGGTCTCCGGATCGACCCGCCGCCGCAACTCATCCCAGAACCGGTCGTCCGGCCATGCCTCCACGGCCTCGTTCGCCGGCACCTGCACATAGTAGCGGCTGCGCGTCGGAGACCGCATGGAGCATAGGGCGAAACCGCGGGCATGATGCGCGTAGATCAGCTCGTCAGATACGGGAGGACGGTCGACCAGGATACCCAGCCATCCGAACGGATAGATGCGCTCGAACGTTTGAAGAGCATCGGCCGGGACACTGGCGCGCGACACGCCATGGTAGCCGTCACATCCGGCAATGTAGTCGCAGACGATCTCCTGCTCGATCCCATCCTTTACATAACGCACCGTCGGATGGTCGCCGTCGAAGCCGTGGAGCGAGACATTGTCCGCTTCATAGATCGTCTTTGCTCCCGAGAGCTCACGGGCATGCATGAGATCGCGCGTCACCTCCGTCTGGCCGTAGACCATGACCGTGCGGCCAATGAGCTTCCGGAAGTCGAAGCGATGCTTGTCACCATCGAAGCAGAACTCCACTCCGTCATGAACGAGGCCTTCCGCATGCATCCGCGCACCGACGCCAGCCTTGTCCAGAAGTCCGACGCTGCCCTGCTCCAACACTCCGGCCCTGATCCTGCCGAGAACGTAGTCCTGGCTTCGCCTTTCCAGAATGACGGTGTCGATCCCCTCCTTTTCAAGGAGGCCGCCGAGAAGCAGCCCTGCCGGGCCGGCACCGATGATAGCCACCTGGGTACGCATGGGCGATTTCCTCCAACGGCACCTCAGTCAGCGTCCGATCGGAGAAAAATGGCCTGACGGGTGCCCTCGCGCCAATGGACAAAACCCGCATTGGATAGGACAATTCGAACATTGGACCGGCAAACTGGGGTTCTATGAGCACGATCCCGACCTATGCGCTGTATGGCGAGTATAAAGGCGATACGAGCGCTGACTGGATCCATGGCGAGACAATTCAATTCCGCAGTCGCTTGCACAATTTTGTGATCGAGCCGCATCGCCACGAGCGCCTCTTTCAAATCCTTCATCTGACGAACGGGCATGCAGAGTTCATCCATGACGGCCAGCCGAAGGCCCTGCAGGCCCCGTGCATCGTCACCCTTCCGTCCATGGTCGTCCATGGCTACCGGTTCACGTCGGACGTGGAAGGAATGGTCCTCACCTTGTTCGAGGATCGTCTGAAATCGATCCTCGCGGCGGAGCCTGACGCCTTGGAGACGTTCCGGTCCGTCCAGGTCGTCTCGCTGGCGCACCAGCCGGAGGCAGCCAATGCGCTGACGCATCACATTGCGGCAATCGGCGGAGAGTTGAGGGATCGTGCCTCCGGCCGCCAGACTGCCATCGAGGCTCATCTGGCGCTATCTCTTGTGTTTCTTCACCGGACCCACATATCCGGCCACAGCGTGCCGCGTGATGCCAACGACCGAGCCCTCCAGCATGTCATGCGTTTCCGTCACCTGGTCGAGCAGGACTTCCGCAGCCACAGACCCGTGTCGTTTTATGCGCAGCGCCTCGGACTGACGTCGACCCATCTCAACCGTCTTTGCCGCGACCATCTGGGCGAAACGGCGCTTGGGATCATCCATCAGCGTATCGTTCTCGAAGCAAGGCGCTATCTGACATTCACATCCTTGAGCGCAAAGGAGGTGGCCCTTGCCCTTGCGTTCGAGGACCCGGCGTACTTCACGCGCTTCTTCAAGCGCCGGACCGGGCTGACGCCCCTGGAATTTCGCGCGACGCGCCAGCACGCGCCATGAACCTCTCCTCGTTCTTCGCGTTGCATCGAAAAGGAGCGATCGATGGCAGGTAAGCGTAAAAATCCCGGCGATGAGGACGTTCCAGGCACGAAGCAGACGGCCGACAACATTTGTCCTCGCTGCGGCGGCAAAGGAAAACTGGACGGTGAGGTATGCCCGTCCTGCCAGGGAAGCGGCACCGTCGTGGCCATCGTCGGCGACGCCTGAGCGCTCAAGGGCGCGACGGCGAAAAGTTCATGCCTTCGGCCAACGCTTGGGCCTTGGACAGAGCAGCTCCTAAAGTGACCACCATCTGCGGGAGAACGATCCATTCCAGGGTCCATGCGGCACCGGACCGCTCGTTCTCATGGATCATCGCCTGATGCAGGATCCCGAGCATTCCTGCGTTGAAGCGGGCAAGAGCGATAAGCACCTCCGCCTGAACCGGGTTCGACTTGTGCGCCATGGCGGAAGATCCTCCTCCCGACGGCAGCGAAACCTCGGCAAGTTCATTTTGGGCCATCAGGACAAGGTCTTGGCCGAATTTCCCGAGAATGCCCGACACCAGCGATAGCCAAGACGCAAATTCGCCAATCCTGTCCCGTTGCGAATGCCAGGAGGCTGCGCACGTGAGATCGAGCCGTCTGGCCATGGCCGCGGCCACCGCGTCGCCGTGGCCCTTGAGCTCGGCCCTCGTTCCGATCGGCCCGCCCAGCTGGATCACCAGGAGGTGTGGAAGCAGCTCGTCCAGAGCCTCGGCCTGACGCTGCAAGGGCCGAAGCCAGGTGTCGATTTTATCGGCGGTCTCGAAGGGCAAGGCGCGCTGCATTCGCGTATGCGCCATAAGCGACACCCGCCCCTCCCGATCCTTGAGATCGCGGAGCGCATCGATCACACCCTTGAGCCGGCCAGCGAAGATTTCGACGGCTTGCTTCAAGCGGAGGATCAAGGCGGTATCGAGGATATCCTGGCTGGTCGCGCCAAGGTGGACGGCCTGATCGTGCGGCTTTTCGACAGCACGGCGCAGCTGCTTCACCAGTTCGGGCACCACCACGCCGTCCCGCGCCAGCCCCTTCGCCAACCCCTGCCAGTCCGGCGCGAAGCCATGGCATGCCTCGGTGACGCGGCTTGCCGCCGCCTCACTGATGAGGCCGACCTCAGCCTGCGCCTGTGCGAGGGCAGCTTCCGTTTTCAGTATCGCGGCAAGCTCCGCATCGTTCGAGAAAAGCGTGCCGATCTCATCATCTCCGACGAGGGTCTGCAGGATAGGAAACGGAAGCGGAGAGGCTGTCATCGTCTGAACCTAGACTGCCTCCAGTGCGACCGAGATTCCCTGGCCGACGCCGATGCACATGGTGGCAAGGGCCCGCTTCTTGCCGGTCAGCTTCAGCTCCAGCGCAGCGGTCCCGGCAATCCGGGCGCCGGACATTCCGAGCGGATGTCCAAGCGCGATCGCTCCTCCGTTCGGGTTCACGTGCTCGGCATCCTCCGGAACGCCGAGTTCGCGCAACACGGCGATCCCTTGGCTGGCAAAAGCCTCGTTCAGCTCGACGACATCGAAATCTTGAGGCGTCAGCCCGAGACGTGCGCAAAGCTTCTTCGTGGCGGGAGCAGGCCCGATCCCCATGATCCGTGGCGGCACACCTGCCGTTGCGCCGCCGACGACACGGGCGATAGGCTCAAGGCCATACTTGCGCACAGCCGCTTCCGACGCGACGATCAACGCAGCAGCCCCGTCGTTCACGCCCGAAGCATTGCCGGCCGTGACCGTGCCGTTGCGACGGAATGGGGTGGAAAGCTTCGCGAGCGCCTCGAGGGTGGTGTCCCCGCGCGGGTGCTCGTCCCGACCGACGAGGATCGGATCGCCTTTCCGCTGCGGAATCGACACCGGCACGATCTCCTTGTCGAGGCGTCCGTTGGCCTGGGCTGCGGCCGCCTTCTTTTGCGACCGGACGGCGAAAGCGTCTTGGTCCTCGCGCGACACGCGGAAGTCTTCCGCGACGTTCTCCCCGGTCTCGGGCATCGAGTCGATGCCGTATTGCTCCTTCATGAGAGGGTTGATGAAGCGCCAACCGATGGTGGTGTCATGGACTTCGTTGGAGCGGGAAAACGCAGCCTCGGCCTTGGGCATGACAAACGGGGCCCGCGACATGGACTCGACTCCTCCGGCGATCATCAGCTCGGCTTCTCCGGCTCTGATGGCGCGGGCCGCGGCGATCACCGCATCCATGCCCGACCCGCAGAGCCGGTTGATGGTCGTGCCCGATACAGCGGTCGGAAGTCCGGCCAGCAGCAGGGCCATGCGGGCCACGTTGCGGTTGTCCTCCCCCGCCTGATTGGCACAGCCGTAGATCACGTCATCGACAGCCTCGAAATCCACTGCTGGAAATCGCTCGATCAGAGCTCTCAACGGAACAGCGGCGAGGTCGTCCGTCCGCACGGACGACAGAGAGCCGCCGTAGCGGCCGATGGGTGTCCTCACATAGGCGCAGATGAAGGCCTCGGGCATTTCTCACACTCCTCTTTTGCCGCCGTGGGCCTGCTCGGTCCGAGCCTGGAGATCCCGCAGGGTCGTCAATTCCAGCTCCGTGGGCGCAGGCGTCTCGTCCATATCCTGGGCAAAGCGCACCTTCCAGCCGCAGGTTTCCTGCACCTGCTCGCGGGTCACGCCGGGATGAAGCGAAACGACCGTGAACTCCTTCGTCTCCGGATCGGGCTTCCAAAGAGCCAGGTCGGTGATGAGCAGCGTTGGCCCCTTGGTGTCGATTCCAAGGCGCTTGCGATGATCACCGCCTTCTCCATGGCCGAAGGACGTGTAGAAGTCGATTTTTTCCACCATGCCACGGGTCGCCTGCTTCATGGTGATGAACACTTCCTTGCAAGAAGTGGCGATCTCAGGGGCGCCCCCGCCGCCCGGCAAACGGACCTTCGGATGATGATAGTCGCCGATCACGGTGGTGTTGATGTTACCGAAGCGGTCGAGCTGCGCCGCGCCGAGGAAGCCGATCGAGATGCGCCCGCCTTGCAGCCAATAGCGAAACATCTCCGGTACGGACACGGTGGTGAGGGCGGTCTCGCACAGTTCGCCGTCTCCGATGGAAAGAGGCAGCACCTCCGGCGCCGTCCCGATCGTTCCGCTTTCATAGATCAGGGTGATGTCGGGAGCATGCGTCAGCCGCGCCACGTTGCAGGCAGCGGAGGGCGCACCGATGCCCACGAAGCAAACGTCATCGTTGGACAGGGCACGCGAGGCCGCAATCGTCATCATCTCATTGGGGGTGAAATCCCGCATGGCCATTCTCTCAAAGCCCCTTCACACGAGCGGCGAACACGTCCGGCCCGACATCCAGCACGTTCTTTTGCATCCATTGCGTGAAAAGATCGCGGTCTGCGGAAATTTTGTCCCATTCCAGATAGGACGCGTTGTCCCGGCTGTAATATCCATGGGTGTAGGACGGGTGCGCACCACCGGGCACTTCCACCACGGCCGTCACGGTCCAGTGCGGGAGGACGCAGAGATTGGGATGCAGATCGTCGAAATCCTCGACGATCTCCTCAACCGTCACGATGGCGCGCTTTGCGGCGAGCACCGCTTCCTTCTGCACGCCGACAATTCCCTCGATCAGGATATCGCCCCGTCGGCTCGCCCTTTGCGCATGGATGAAGGTGACATCGGGACGATGGGCCGGCACCGCCGCCAATTCCTCCCCGGTAAAGGGACAGACGACGTTTTTGATGGCCGGGTTCACGTCCTTCAAGCCGGCACCGCGATAGCCGCGGAAGACGGCGCAAGGCAATCCCGCCGCGCCGGCTTCATAGGCATTGGCCATCGCCGCATGGCTATGCTCGACGGTCTCGATGGCGCGGGGCCATTTGTTTTCGATCGCGTCCCGCATGCGACGCAGGAGGCCGACGCCCGGATTGCCCGCATAGGAAAACACGACCTTTCTGGCGAGCCCCATGCCGATGAGCTGATCGTAGATGATGTCCGGCGTCATGCGGATCAGCGTCAGGTCCTTGATGCCTTGACGAATGACCTCGTGAGCGGCCGCATGGGGAATGAGGTGCGTGAACCCTTCGAAGGCAACGGTATCTCCGTCCCGCAGATTCTCGGCAACCGCCTCCTTCAGGCTTTGAAACTTGGCCATGATACGCTTTCGATAAAAATCAGATGTCGAAGAAGACGGTTTCATTTTCGCCCTGGAGGCGAATGTCGAAGGTGTAGGTCGGCAGGCCGTTTTCCTCCGTGCGCGGAGCGACCAGGGTCGAGAGGCGGATCTTGTGCTCGATTCTGGCTAGCACCGGACATTCCGCGTTCGCGGCCTCCTCGTCGCCGAAATACATGCGGGTATGGAGCCCCGTATTGATTCCGCGCGCGACGATCCAGAACGTGATGTGAGGTGCCATTGCGCGGCCGTCGCGGAATGGCACCCGTCCCGGCTTGATGGTCTCGAACCGAAACTCGCCCGTTGCTCCGTCCACGGGCTGCCGTCCCCAGCCCACGAAATGCGGATCCGCCCGGCCGCGACGCTCCTGCGGGCTGTTATAGAGCCCCTTCGCATCGGCTTGCCAGATCTCGATGAGAGCATCCTTCAAGGGCGTTCCGCTTCCGTCGAAGATCCGTCCCTTGACGATGATGCGTTCCCCTTTGGTGTCCGGGCTGACCAGCACAAGACCGAGATCGTCCTTCCAGACGCCCGTGATCTCGACCCAATTCGGGGTCGTGCCGATGTGGACATAAGGTCCGGCCGTCTGCGACGGCGATTCCTTCAGGTGGCCGAGCTTCTGAACCATCAGTTCCCCTCCATCCGGTTCTCGAAAAGCGTCGACCGGCGGCCGCGCAGAACGATATCGAACTTGTACGCGAGAGCATCCATGTGGATCGTGTTGTTGCGGTCGAGGGCGGCAATCAGCTGCTCGACCGCCGCCTTGTCCGGAATGGTGGACACGATCGGACATTGCCAAATCATCGGATCGCCCTCGAAGTACATCTGCGTGATCAGGCGCTGGGCAAAGGCGTGGCCGAAGACTGAAAAATGGATGTGCGCGGGACGCCAGTCGTTCACGCCGTTCGGCCACGGATACGCGCCGGGCTTGATGGTCCGAAACGAATAGCGGCCCTCCTGATCGGTGATCGCACGTCCGCAACCGCCGAAATTCGGATCGATGGCCGCCAGATAGGTTTCCTTCTTGTGGCGATAACGGCCGCCGGCATTGGCTTGCCAGAACTCCAGGAGAGCGCCGGGAACGGGGCGGGCGTTCTCGTCCAGGACGCGGCCATAGACGATGATCCGTTGCCCGATGGGATCGCCGGTCTTCGCATAGTTGCGGATCAGGTCGTTATCCAGGGGCCCGATGACGTCATGCCCGAAGACAGGCCCGGTCATCTCGGAAATCGTGTTCTCAAGCGAAAGAAGCGGATACCGAGGCGAGCGCAGAACGGACGTTTTGTACTGAGGCGTCAAAGCCGGAGGATGCCAGCTTCGGTCACGCTGAAAGAATGATCCGTGATCGGACATCTCATGTCTCCTTCGTGCCACGCACGAAACGCGCGGGCTCGCTTCCGGCCCGCATTAGGAACCCTGATCCATGTCGGCGAACGCTTTCTTGACGATCTTGAAAGCATGGTTTGCCGCCGGAACCCCGGCATAGACCGCCACGTGCAGCAGAGCCTCGCGAATGTCTTCCCTGGTCGCGCCGGTATTGCGGGTCGCCCGCACGTGCATTGCGACTTCCTCGTCATGGCCGAGGGCCGCCAGAAGCGCGATGGTGACGATGGAACGCTCACGCTTCGTGAATTGAGAGCGCGACCACACCGATCCCCAAGCGCCTTCCGTAATGAAGGCCTGGAAGTCGGCATCGAATTCCGTCGTCTGAGCGACCGCCCTGTCCACGTGCGCATCGCCCAGAACCTGACGCCGGACCGCCATCCCGGCCTTGTAACGTTCGCTCTCAGACAAGCCTCGCCTCCTTGAGATGCATCTCGATCAGCATCGCCAGCTCGTAGGGGCGCTCGATGCATGGAATATGCCCTGCCCCTGCAATGATCTGGAAATCCGCTCCGGGGATCAGCGCAGCGGTTCGCCCCACGAGGTCTGCCGGCGTCGAGCCGTCCTGATCGCCCGCCAGGCACAAGGTCGGAGCCGCGATCCTGCCGGCATCGGCCGTAAGGTCGGCATCCCGAATGCCTGCGCATGTCCCCGCATATCCCTCCCGCGGGGTGCGAAGGAGCATGTTGCGCCAACCCGCAAACTCATCGGCATGGCTCTTACGGAACGCGGGCGTGAACCAACGCGCCAGGACGCCCTCTACGACCGCCTCCAATCCGTGCTGCTCAACGGCCGCGATGCGCTCGGCCCAGGTCTCCGGCGTTCCGATCTTTGCAGCCGTGCAGCAGAGAACGAGAGCCGTGACCCGCGCCGGTTCCCGTACGGCCATCCGCTGGGCGATCATGCCGCCGACGGACAGGCCGACGATGGCGGCCTGCCGTATGCGAAGGATGTCCAAAAGCGCGATCAGATCATCGACATGGTCGTCGATCGTGTAGGGCCCAGGCGGCGCGTCGGACAATCCATGTCCCCGCTTGTCATAGACGACGACCCGAAACCGGTCGAGAAAGGCTGACGCGACATCCTGCCAGATGCGAAAGTCGCTGCCCAGGGAGTTGCTGAAGACGAGGGTCGGGCCATCCGAGCGGCCAAGAACCCGATGATGAAGAACGATGCCGTTCGCACGTGTGAAAGCCATGGCTGCGCTCAATGAAGGGAACCGACGCCGATATACTGCTCGACGAGATCTTGATCAGATCGCAGAGCCTCGCTTGTGCCCTGCCAGACAATTCGCCCCCGTTCCAGGATCAGGACGGCATCGGCGAAATCGAGTGCGCTCTCGATGCGTTGCTCAACGAGAAGGATCGTCATCTCCCCCGTGGATGCGAGGCGCGTGAGCGCAGCCATCAACTCATCACAGATGACGGGAGCCAAACCCTCGAGGGGTTCATCGAGGAGCAGCACGGATGGACGTCCGAGGATCGTGCGAGCCGTGGAGAGCATCTGCTGCTCCCCTCCGGATAGTTGCCAGCCGAGATTGCGGCGCCGTTCATGCAGTCGAGGAAACATCTCGTACGCTTCGGCAATCGCGCTGCGCGGCCGGTTTTTCAAGCCCGCGAACAGGTTTTCTTCGACTGTCAGCGAACGGAAGATATCACGGGTCTGAGGAACGAGGCCGAGCCCTCGCATCGCCCGGTCGCAGCTCTTCAGACTGGCCACGTCCGTGCCATCGAGCCGGATCTCGCCCCCGTAGCGTTTGGTCAGGCCCATGAGGCTTGAGAGAAGCGTCGTTTTCCCCATGCCGTTCCGCCCGAGGATGGACAGGCGTCCGCCGGCCGGAACCGTGAAGGACACGTTCTCCAGGACCACCGTCGGGCCGTAACCCGCACTCAATTCACGGATCTCAAGCGACTCTGCGGGCATGGGCGTAATTTCCAAGATAGGCTTCGCGGACCTTCTCGTTGGCTGCGACGTCGGATGGCAGCCCCTCGAAGATGATCTCGCCCGCCGCCAGAACGACAACCCGCCTGGCGAACCGGAAAACCAGGTCCATGTCGTGTTCGATCATCAAGACGGCGAGGCTCGGCGGCAGATGCTCCAGAGCCTGCTCGATCCGGGGCGTCTCCGTGGACGGAACGCCCGCCGCAGGCTCGTCGAGAAGCAAGACCTTCGGCTTCAACGCGAGGGCGATGGCGATTTCAAGCAGCCGCTGCTGCCCATAGGCGATCTCGCCCACTTTCCGGCGCGCGACGTCGAGAAGGCCGAGCGTCCGCAGCAGGGATTCCACCTCCGCCGAAACCTCCGCATCGCCGCGAAATCGCCCGATGATCCGCGTTGCTCGGCCCAGCCGCTGCAGCACGGTCAGGGTGACGTGCTCTTCCGGCGTCAGATCCGAGAAGAGCCGTGTGACCTGAAAGGTGCGCACGAGCCCTTTGCGAACCCGGCGGACGGCCCCAAGCCCCGTCACATCTTCTCCGTTGAGGACCACGCGCCCTGAACTTGGCCTCAACTGGCCTGTCACCAGGTTGACGAAAGTCGTCTTGCCTGCGCCGTTCGGCCCGATGAGAGCGAGCCGGTCGCCGGCATTCATCGCAAGATCGATCTCACGGCTGACCGCGAGCCCACCGAAAGACTTCGACAAGCCTTCGACCCGGAACAGTTCGCTCATGGCTGCTCTCCGTTGCGTCCCCGGAGCCTCGGCCTCAGCCTGCTCACAAGACCGCCCAGACCGCCGGGCGCGACGAGCACGACGGCAATCAGCAATGCGCCGACCATGGTCATCCAGTGGAAGGGGTTGATCGCCGAGACCACATGCTCGAAGCCCATGAAGATCACCGTTCCGATCAGTGCCCCATAGAGGCTGCCAAGCCCTCCAAGGACCAGCATGACCAAGGAATTGGCGGAGAGCTCGAAGCTCACGCTGTCGAGCCCGACGACTTGGGTCGAAATAGCCGCCAGGGCGCCGCCCATTCCGGCAACCGCTCCTGAAATGACGAACATCTTCAGCAGGACGGGAAAGACGAACGCACCCATGGAGCGGATGCGGACCGGATCCTCCTTGATGCCACGGCAGAGCACGCCGAAGGGCGAGGCAACCACGAACTTCAGGGCAATGAACACCAGGACCAGCAAGCCGAGGCCGAAAAGATAAGCCGTCCGGCCCCACAGGTCGAACTCGAAGGTTCCGAAAAGCGGGCTTGGACTGAACCCGGCCAAACCGTCGCTGCCGCCCGTATAGGCGGATGCCTTGTTGGCGGCCTCGTGAGCCAGTTGCACGATGGCGATGGAGAGCACAAGTTGCGCAAGGCCGTGCGCGCGCAGCATGATCGTTCCCATCACGAGACCGGCACACGCGCCCGCAACGGCTCCGATGGCGATCAGCGTCATCGGCTCGGTTACACCGCGCAGGCAAGCCATGCCGGCCGCATAGGCGCCTGCGCCAAAAAGGGTCGCCTGCCCGAGGGACGCAACGCCGCAATATCCCACCAGAAGATCGAGCGACAGAACCAGGAGCGCAATCGCGATGACGCGCGTGAGCAATGCAAGGTTATCGGGAAAGAGCCAATATCCCGCAGCGCCCGCCGCTAGGATGAGGACAAGGCCGGCTCCATCGCGCACGAGATGACCAGCGGCCTTCGGGGGTGACGCGACCGGTCGGGATTTGGCGATCACCTGCACGCTACTGGGCCCTTCCAAGGAAGCCGCGCGGGAAAACGCACACAATGGCAATCACGGCGGCATAGAAGAAGAAATTACCGAAATCGGGCATCAGGTAGCGGCCCGTTGTATCGATGGCTCCGAGCACAAGGCAGGCAAGAAGTGCGCCCGGAATGGAGCCTGCTCCTCCAACGGACACGACCACCAGAAACGTCACCATATAGCGAAGGGCGTAATAGGGCTCGATGGGCAGGAATTCGGCGGCCACCACGCCTCCGAATGCCGCCAAGCCCATGGCGATGGCGAAGCTGATCGCATAGACGACCTGGGTCTTGATCCCGAGCGCGTCCGCCATTCCGGCATTGTCGACCGTGGCGCGCAGCTTGATGCCGAATGCGGTCTTCTCGATCAGAAACCACAAACCTCCCGCGACGATGACCCCACAGGCCATGACGAAAAGACGATGCCCTGCGACGGTGCGGAATCCGAGGTCAACCGGTGTCGAGAGAGCAGCAGGCAGGGGAATGGTCTTCAGGGTGGGGCCGAAGAAGAAGTTGGTGATCCCGATCACGCAGAACGTGATGCCGATCGTCATGAGAACCTGGGTCAGCTGGGGACTGCCGTAGATCCGGCGATACAGCAAACGCTCGAGCGGAATGGAAATCGCGATCGTCCCAAGAATGGCGAGCAGGATCGCCACCGCATATCCCGTTCCGAGCTCGCGCTGCGCATAGGACGCGATGTAGCCGGCGATCATCGCGAAAGCCCCATGCGCCAGATTGATCACCCGCATCAAGCCCATCGTCAACGAAAGGCCGATGCAGATGATGAAGAGCGCCATTCCATAAGCGAAAGCATCGATCGCGATGCTGAAAACCGTCTGCATGAACAATCCCGGTCGGCAACGACGAAACAGAGGCCAAGGGCGCCGTGTCTCGCCGCGCCCTCGACCCGATCAGGCAGGATTATGGGGTCGCGAGCCCTGGATCCTTCTGGTTCGGAAAAGTCTGGATTTCCTTGTTGTAGGTCTTCCCGTTCGCGTCCTTTGCAACCTCGCGGAGGTAGATGTTTTCCGTGATGTGACGGGTTTCGGCGTCGATACTCACCGGGCCGCGCGGGCTGGTCCAGGCAAGTCCCTTGACGGCATCGACGGCTTTCTTCGCATCCTGCTTGCCGTCCGTTGCCTCGATCATCTTGTAAATGACGTGCATGCCGTCATAGGCACCGACGGCCGGGAAGGAGAGCTGGTCGGCCCCTCCGACGGCCTTCGTGGCCGCCTCGACGAAGCGCTTGTTTTCGGGAGAATCGTGCGAGACGGCATAATGGAAGGTCGTCAGAAGACCGAGTGCGCCGTCACCGAGGGCCGGAAGATCCGATTCCTGCGTCAGGTCGCCGGGCGCAAGGAACTTGATACCGGCCTGCTTGAGGCCCGTCTCGTTGTAAGCCTTCACGAAGCCCAGAGTGGTCGGGCCGGAGGGGAGAAACGCGAAAACCGCGTCGGCCTTCGAGTCACGCACACGCTGCATGATCGGGCTGAAGTCATTGGTGTTGAGCGGCATTCTCAGCGACTCCACCACCTGTCCGCCGGCGGCCTCGAAGGCCTTCTTGAAGGCCACTTCCGCGTCGATACCGGGGCCGTAGTCGCTGACCGCCGTAATGACCTTCTTGATTCCCCGCTCGATGGCGATCTTACCGAGAGGCGTCGTCGTCTGAGCCGTCGTGAACGAGGTCCGCACCACGAGCGGCGACTGAGTCATGATGGCTGACGTCGCGGCGTTGAAGATCACGAGGGGCGTATTGGCCTGCGTCAGGAGCGGCGTGATCGCCATGGCATCCGGCGTGAAGTAAACCCCGCCGAGGTACTGGACCTTGTCCTTGACGATGAGCTCCTGGGCCAAAGCCCGGGATTGCTGCGGATTGGCGGCGGGCAGATCCCGGTAGATCACCTCGATGTCGTGACCTTTCACCGACTTGCCGTTGAGGGCCATATAGGCCTCGACGCCAGCCTGGAAATTCTTGCCCTGGAGAGCGAACGGCCCGGAGAACGGCCCGATGATCCCCACCTTGATCGTATCTGCCGCGGCCGCGACCGTTCCGGCGAGAAGCGCGCCGATGGCCGCGCAGAGAAGCTTCCTTCCAGACATTCCAATCTCCTCCCAGGAGCCGCCTTGGCCTCATTGAACAGGGCCCGCGGTCTCACATTAGCCGATGGTCTCATGCTTCGTGCGCATTGCGAACATTGAAAACCATATCGAACATGAAGTACATCTTCTCGAACAGTGTCAAGGCTACCAAAGTCCACACCGCCGGCAAACGCCGGGCATGCAGAGGGTCATCATGGAGTCCGGAGCGACGGAGGATCGGGATTTCGTTGCCAGCCTGGAGAAAGGGCTTGCGGTCATCGAAGCCTTTGACGCCGATCGTCCGCGCATGACCCTGACGGATGTGGCCAATCGCACCGGAATTACCCGGGCCGCCGCACGCCGCTACCTGAAAACGCTCACAAGGCTCAATTACGCGGATTTCGACGGGCGGTATTTCAGCCTCTCTCCCCGCATCCTCCGCCTTGGCTATGCCTATATGGCCTCTTCGTCCCTCGCAACGCGGGTTCAGCCGTTTCTCGAGAGAATTTCCGCCCAAACCGGAGAATCGAGTTCGGCCGCCATTCTCGATGGCGACGATATCGTCTACATCGCCCGCTCGGCCACGCAGCGCATCATGTCCGTGAACCTCGGTGTCGGAACCCGCCTGCCCGCCTATTGCACCTCGCTTGGCCGGGCCATCCTCGCCTATCAGCCGGACGAAGCGCTCGAGGCCTATCTCAAACGGGTTCGCCTGGAGCCGAGAACGCCGAGGACCCTCACGAAGAAGCAGGAACTGCGCGCCGCGCTGGAAACCGTGCGTCAGGAGGGCTGCGCCGTCATCAACGAAGAACTGGAGCTCGGCCTGCGCTCGATTGCGGTACCGCTTTTCCAGGCAAACGGGACCGTTCGCGTCGCGTTGAATATCGGAACCCAGGCCGTGCGGGTTCCGGCCGACGAGATGAAGACGAGGTTTCTTCCCCCCCTTTTGGAGGCGACCGAAACGCTGCGCCGGATCCTTTAGGCTTTTCTCCGGAACCGGATCGGCGTCACAGCAGGAAAACCTTCGCTTTTCGGGATCGGGCGACGACCTTTCAGACCGGCACTTCGGCGAGGCGACGCCGTAGCTCAAGAGCCAGATCCGGCCGATCCGTCGTGATCTGGCGGATCGGCTGGTCGAGCCAGTGGGCAAGATCCTGCTCTTCGTTCGGAACCCAGGCCCCAAGGCGCTCCGTTCCGATTGCCGACAGGAACCGATCCAGGGTGTGAATGAGCAGCGCCTTCTCGACAGCGATGTAGCAACCACGAATTCCGGCAAAACGCGCAATGGCCCGGTCGAGGCCGCCGAGCATCTCCGCGGAGCGTCTGTCCAGGGATGCGAGCACCGCGATAGCGGGATCAAGTCCCCTCACCTGCTCCAAAACCTCCGGGGCGAAACAAGTCAGAAGCGATCGGCCCTGGAGCTCATGACGATGGACGGCTTCGAGAACCCCGGCCTCGAGGCCTTCATAAGGATTCCCGATCACATCGGTCTTGATCTCGATGTGAAGCTCCAGATCGCTCCGGCCGAGCACCTCGAGCACCTCGTCGAGGCTGGGAATTGTCTCGTCGCTGTCGCGCAGGGAAATCCCTTGAAGGTCCGCGAGAGTCTTCTCCCCGACGGGGCCGGACCCGTGGGTCGTCCGCTCGAGGGTCGGATCGTGAATGACGACAAGCTTGTTGTCTCGCGTCCGGTGAACGTCGAACTCGACCCCTTCGACGCCGAGGGCAATCAGCTTGCGAAAGCCCTCGAGGCTGTTTTCGGGCCACAGGTTTCTGGCGCCGCGATGACCGATGATCTTGACCATGAAAGGAGACCCTATTTGCTGCTGTCCACGAGGCCGCGGACGAACCAGCGCTGCATGATGAGAACGACAAGGACCGGCGGCAACATCGTCAGCAGCGCGCCGCTCATGGCGACGTTCCAGGCCGGCTCCGTATCCGAGCGCGGAATGAGGTTTTTGACGCCGATCACGGCTGTGGCCATGTCCTTGTCCGTGGTGAACAGAAGGGGCCAGAGATACTGATTCCATCCATAGAGAAACAGGATGATCGACAGGGCGATGATGTTCGAGCGGGACAGCGGCAGCAAGATCGTCCAGAAGAAGCGCATCGCGGAGGCCCCATCGAGGCGTGCTGCCTCCAGCAGCTCCTCCGGAACGGTGAGAAAGAACTGACGGAACAGGAATGTCGCGGATGCGGACGCAATCAGGGGAAGGATCAATCCCTGGTAGGTGTTCAGCATGTTCCATTCGAGGGAGATCTCGACGCGATATCCGGTCAGCGCCTCCCAGAGACCTGAGAGGTTGAGCCCGTCGACCACCCACTGGATCGGCAGGGCGGCATTCGCGACCGACTCGTATGTCGGCACGATGCGGACCTCCACCGGCAGCATCAGGGACATGAAGATCAGCCAGAAGGCAAGGAGCCGGAAGCGGAAGCGGAAATAGGTGATCGCGAAGGCCGACAGGAGCGAGATCGCGACCTTTCCGACCGTGATGCCAACCGACACGATCAACGAATTCACCAGCAGTCGGCCGAAACTCACCTTGCTCCAGGCCGTTGCCAGATTTTCGAGAAAGTGGCCGCCGGGCAGCAGGGGCATGGGAACCTGCTGCACCTCCTGCATGGTGAGAGAGCCGGCGACAAACGCGAAGTAGAGCGGCATGCAAACCAGCACGATGCCGCCGATCAGGAGCAAGTGGCAGATGATGGTGAGGAGAGGTGAACGTTCGACCATGATCAGATGCTGTAATTTACTTTTCGCTCGACATATTTGAACTGCAGCAGCGTCAGCAGCAGCGCGAAGCTCATGAGCAGCACCGATTGCGCCGCCGACGAGCCGAGGTCGAGATTGACGAAGCCGTCTTGAAAGACCTTGTAGACCAGGATGTTGGTGGCTCCCGCAGGGCCGCCATGCGTCACCGCGTCGATGATCGCAAACGTCTCGAAGAAACCGTAGACGAAATTCATCGTTGCGAGGAAGAAAAGCGTCGGCCCGAGGAGCGGCAACGCAATCTGGAAGAACCGCTTCACCGGCCCGGCCCCGTCGACCGCCGCCGCTTCCATGAGAGATTTCGGAACGGCCAGGAGGCCCGCGACGAGGAAGATATAATCATAGCAGATATGCTTCCAGGATGCCGCCAGGATCACCAGCAGCATCGCATCACTGCCGTTGCGGTTCGGATCCCAGGCGAAACCAAGGGATTTGATGAAGAACGCAATTGGACCGACCGCCGGATTGAACAGGAACGCCCACATGACGCCGGCGATAACGGGCGCGATCGCGTAGGGCAGAAGAATGACGCCCTTGTAGGCGGACTGGAAGCGCACCACCCGATCGGTCGCGAAGGCAAGGATCAGCGCGACGACGATCGTCACCACGTTTTGGCCCAAGGTGAACCAGATCGTCACCCAAACCGAATTGCGGTAGCTCTCGCTCGCGAAAAGCGCGGTGAAGTTATCGAACCAGACGAAATGAACCGTGGCGCCGAACGGATCCGCAAGCAGGAATGCCTGGGCCAGAGCCCGGAGGGACGGAATGAAGAAGAAGAACAGGAGAATGAGAAGCTGCGGCAGAAGCAGGAGGGTCGGCAATCCGGCCGTCCTGAAATGGGCATGCTTCAGGCCTGGTTCGTGAGGAGGTACGACCACAAGTGAGACTCCACGGGACGAAAAAAATAAAGCGGCACGGGAGGGAGGAAGAACCCCGCGCCGCCTCGTCCGATCAGTACTTGCCTTTGTTAAGACGCTCGTACTGGCGCAGGATTTCGTTGCCCCGCTTTACGGCATCGTCCATGGCCTGCTGCGCGTCCTTCTTTCCGGCGAAGAGCGCTTCGACCTCTTCCCGCTGGGCGAACATGGACTGCGTGAAGTTGCCGAAGTGGAATCCGAGGGAATTCTCCGTCGGCGTACCGCGGTTGAGCTGCTGGATGGCGATCTCTCGGGTCGGGCTTTCCTTGTAATAGCCTTGAGACTTGGCAAGTTCATAAGCCTTGTTGGTCAAGGGCACATAGCCGGTAGCCTTGTGCCACCAAAGCTGCGTCTCGGGTTTTGCCAGGAAGTCGAAGAAGGCGGCGATCGCCTTTTCCTCTTCCGGCTTATGTCCCTTGATCACCCACAGGGCTGCCCCGCCGATCGTGCTGTTCTTTGGCTGGCGGCCCTCCTCCCAGGGAAGGAACGTCGCGCTCCAGCTGATCTTGGAGTTCCGCTCGATTCCGCTATGCGCCGCTGTCGAGGCGAAATAGGTCGCGCAGGTGCCGGAGGTGAAGAGCTGCTCCGGGCTGAAGCCCTGACCGGCAATCTGGAGGATGCCGTCGTCGAGCCAGCGCTTCAGGCGGGCAACCTGCGGAACCACGAGGGTCTTGTTATAGACGAACTCGGTATCGAGACCGTTATAGCCGTTCGCCTTGGTCGCGTAGGGCTGATCGTTGATGGCGCTGTAGTTCTCGATCATGCTCCAATGATAGTCGGTCGCAAGCGCCGTACCGCACCCCGAGGCTCCCGACTTCTTGACGGCATAAAGCTGCTTTTCGAACTCGCCCCAGGTTTCGGCCGGCTTGTCGAAGCCCGCTTTCTTGAACTGATCCTGATTGTAATACAGGATGGGAGAGGACGAATTGAAGGGCATGGCGGCAAGCCTGCCCTTGTATGCGTAGAACCCGGCAACCGGTTTGATGAAGTCGTTCCAATCGACCTTGTGGCCGGTCTTGTCCATCAGATCCTGGACTGGGACGATGGCGTCCGAGAGCAGCATCGTCATGAAGCCGCGCTCGTAAATCTGCACGATATGGGGCGGGCGCTTGGCGCGGTAGGCGGCGATCGTGCTGTTGATCACCTCGTCATAATTGCCTTTGTTGACCGCAACGACTTTATATTGGTCGTTGGACTCATTGAATTTCTTGACAAGCTCGTCGACCCGCTCGCCGTTGACGCCGTTCATGGCGTGCCACCATTGAACCTCGACGGGTTGCGCCACTGCCGCATGGCTCGACAGCCCGAGCGCGATGGCGCCTGCTGCAACATAGGCCCTTAATGAAACTGCGTTCACAGGTGATCCTCCCTTTCGATTATCGTTCGTTACGTTCATGCCGATGCGACACGTTGCCCATCGGCATGCGAGCGCCGTCCCCAAAAACCATCCGAGGCGAAGAGGGCGGCGATTCCCTTGTCCAGCCACCCCAGCTCATCAAGAAGATCGAGCAGGGTATAACGGCGGCGGATCAGACGGGCGCGTCGGTAATCTGCCGCAAATTTCGTCAGCGAAACCCCAAGATCCTGCGGATGTGCCGGAGCGCCCGCCTTCTTGAGCCAAGCCTCCATCGTTGCCGCGGGAACGCAGGCTTGGCGCAGTTCGTCGCGCAGCGCCGGCCAACGCTTCGCCAAAATCGAAAGGCGTTCTTGACGATAGGCGGCCCTCTGCCCCTTTATCGCCATCTCGGTGCGGGCGCTGTCCGCCAAGTGCCCTTCCGGGAATCCTGCGGCGATCTCCGCCTCGATCCGCTCGGGCGAGGATGCAGCGTCGATGGTCTGCCTTAGGGTATCCTGGGTGATGTCCTGGGCGAGAAACCACTCGTAGAGGGCCAGGATTCCGACGGTTCCGATGGCCACGCAGGCACCATGAGCGGCGGGTTCGCCCTCGAACGTCAGGCGCTCCATTTCCCAAACGTGCGAGATGAGATGCTCGGCTCCGCTGGCCGGCCGGGAATTGCCATGGGCCTGCATGGCAAAACCTGAGATCAACAACCCATTGACCAGAGCCCCCGTGGCGACAGGATCGCCCGCGGCAATCGCTGCCGGCTGCCCGAGCCATTCTCGGACATTGTCCTGCACCATGCCGAAAGGCTCTGCGTTGATCGGTTCCTCCCCCAGGGCATCGGCCAACTTCCAATCGGCCCCGGCAACAACCTTGCCGGCGAGATCGCCATAACCCCATCCGGCCATGCGCCTCGGAGCCCGGGCGACGATATCGAGATCCGCCACCACGGAAATCGGCGGCGCGCAATCGAGCGTGCGCTTGAAACCATCATCCAGCAGCGCCGCGCCCGAGGCTGCGTAGCCGTCCATCGAAGCCGCCGTGGCGACGCAGACATAAGGAGTTGCGGCGACCTGAGCCGCGTATTTGGTCAGGTCGTTGATGACGCCGGATCCCACCGAGATGGGAATGCCGCCGCGCTCCCGTACGATCGCCGCGATCTCCCGCGCCGTTTTCGCATGAGGCTTCACACGCGGCTTTTCTCCAAGAACGATCGGGTCCGCGGTCAGATGGCCGGCGTCACGAAGAACGGACATCGCATGACGTCCCGCCGCCTCCATCGTGTTGTCGTCCGCCACCACGATCAATGGTTTCCCCTTGAAATCCCGGACGCTCTCCGGCAGCGCATCCAGGGCATCCGGCGCCACAAAGACGCTACGGGTTACCGCCGCTTTCTGGATTGCCCGGTCGAGTGCACGTGCCTGATCGGCCATCACTTCCTCACTGGAGAATACATTTGAATAATTTGTATTACATTTGTATGACACTGGCAACGGATCTCTGCCTTCGGCTTTCGGATAAGCCGCAAGGCTCCTAACCCGGGGCATGGCGGGACCTTGGCCGGCTTGTGGATTGGAGGCAGGTGTGACAATGGCGTTTGGTAACAGCGTTTCTTGAAAGCTCCGGCCATGAACCAATCCGACGAGCAAATCGAAGCCCGGGTCGCCTGGCTTTATTTCATGGAGGGGCTGACTCAGGCGGACATTGCCGAGAAGCTCGGCATGACGCGTTTGCGGGTCAACCGTATGCTGGTGGAAGCCCGCACCAGCGGACTTGTCAGCATTACGCTGAATTCGCGCTTCTCAAGCTGTACCGCCTTGGAGCAGAAGCTCGTCAGGGACCTCGGGCTCAAGGCGGCCATCATCATTCCGACGCCGCAAGATCCGGCCCTGATTCCGGTCCTGATCGGACAGGCAACAGGCGAATATCTGTCCCACCACCTGTCGGAGACCAACGTCAAGGGCCTTGGACTTGGCTGGGGTGCAACCCTTCGTGAGACCATCCGGAACATGCGAACCGGGCGGTATCCGGATCTGTGCGTCAACTCGATGATGGGCGGGCTGACCCATGGCCTGGAACTCAACACCTTTGAAACCGCCAGCGGCCTTGCCAACCGGTTGAACGCGCAGTGCCAGTATCTTGCGGCCCCGATCTATGCGGGCAGTCCGGAATCGCGGGACATCATCCTGGCGCAGGACGTGTTCCGCGAGGCTTTCGAGCGTATCAGCGCCAACGACATCGCCATACTCAGTATCGGCGACCTTTCCGAGCGCTCGCTACTCGTGCGTTACGGCCTTCCGCGTGACGTCTCCACCGATGAGCTGCGTGAGCATGGCGCGGTCGGAGATATCCTGGGCCAGTTCTACGACGCGAACGGGAGCGTGATCGACCACCCGCTCAACCGCCGCGCCATCGCGCTGCCGCTGGATGGGTTGAGCCGGATTCCCACGGTCGTGCTCGCGTCCGGCGGCGAGAACAAGACCCTTGCGGTCGCCGGAGCCCTGCGGGCCAAGCGCGCATCGGTTCTCGTCTGCGATGAAGATACGGCGCGCAAGGCTTACGATCTCGTTCGCGGCGGAGCATGATCCGCGCTTTGCGATCCACCGTCAGCGGCAAGCACGCGCGGCTCTTTGAAGGGCGGAGGAGACGCCTTTGAGGGAGAATGTGTAGGTGGTCTGATTGCCGCGTCGCGACTTGGCCTCCACGGTCATCACACTGCCTTTCCGAAGCGCCTCCATGAACTCCCTTTCCCGCTCCTCGCGGCGAAGCCATGCATAGTGCCCTCGCGGCAACATGGTGAATTCGGTCCCATCCACTGAAACCCGGATGGCTTCCGGGGCGAAATCATAGCCCGCGCTCAAGCTGGCCTCTGTCCCGTTGGCGCTACGCCGATTGTGCCGAATAGCAAAATTCACGCGCCCATGATCAAGGTTCTCAGGTTTCATCGTGTCCGCGTCTGAATAGATATAACAGACCTTCGTGTTATTCTCGTATGAAGACCAGGCGCTCCAGTTCTGGAAGGCGCCTAAAGGCTTGATATCTTGAGCCAATGCGCTGGAACAGGACAGGATGACGAACGCCAATGCTGACGCAATGAACCCCTTCATTCAGAAACTACTCACTTTTACGGTGTGAAAGACGCGCGAACCTTTCAGCCGGAAGTTACTGAAAGGTTAAGAATGCACCGTGCTCTCGCGAGCGTGAACGGACCGTTCCATCGCGGCGCCAACGAACCGTGACGCTCAGTGCCCGAAAGTCACCACACTCGGCCACTAGCCCATCGGCAACAGGAGATTACGAATGGCTGGATTGACCGAACTCGCTCCCATGGCAGCGGCCCTTTTCCTGGGCTTCTGCTTGCTCTGGCTGCTATGGCGGGCCTTCCGCCGCCTGACCGGCGGATCCCCGGCGGAGCGGCGCGAGCCGGCCCTGCATGAGACAGCCGTTCCGGCGCAGCCCGAGCCGGCGCCGGTGCGCCGCGAGCCCACCCTTGCCCCGCAGCATGCCGCCCCCGTGGTGCCGGATGCCGCCGATATCCTGGCGCTCAAGGCCAGCATCGATGCGCTGACCAAGCAGATTGCCTCCCTCGAGCAGCGCCTGATCCCGGCAAATTCCAATATTCCGACCGCCGAGAAATCCGCCCCAGCCGCTCCGAGAACGCCGTCCCTCGACGTCCTGGCAGAGGTTCCCCTGGTCGTTCCGGAGCGTCGGCGCTGATCCCTTCTTCACCGAGGCTTGATGAATGGCGCCAGCGGTCGTAAACCCCTGACCCCGCCGCCTCCAGGAGAATCGGCGGGCGTTTGACGTCACTCCATTCCGTGCCGAAGGGACAGGTGGCTCATGAAGCCGCTCGACGACAGGCAGGCGCCCCGGCCTGCTGCCAGCCAAAGCACCGTGATCTCGGTGTCTCAACTCAGCAAGATCTACGCATCGGGCTTTCAGGCCCTGCGTAACGTCAATCTCGATATCCGCCGTCAGGAGATCTTCGCCCTCCTCGGCCCGAACGGCGCGGGAAAGACGACCCTGATCAGCACGATTTGCGGCATCGTCAGTCCAAGCTCGGGCCGCGTGAGCGTGGACGGCCACGATATCGTCCGTGATTACCGCGCGGCCCGCACCCGGATCGGCCTGGTTCCGCAGGAACTCTCCACGGACGCGTTCGAGAGCGTGTGGGACACGGTGAAGTTCAGCCGTGGCCTGTTCGGGAAGGGTCCCAACCCGGCCTATATCGAGAAAATCCTCAAGGATCTGTCCCTCTGGGACAAGCGCGACACGAAGATCCGCGCCCTCTCGGGGGGCATGAAACGTCGCGTGATGATCGCGAAAGCGCTGTCGCACGAACCCGAGATTCTCTTTCTCGACGAGCCGACAGCCGGCGTCGATGTCGAATTGCGGCGCGACATGTGGGACATGGTCCGCCGCCTGCGGGAGAACGGGGTCACCATCATCCTGACGACCCACTACATCGAAGAGGCCGAGGAGATGGCCGACCGGGTCGGCGTGATCCGCAAGGGCGAGATCATCCTTGTGGAGGACAAGGCGGCGCTCATGCGCAAGCTGGGGAAAAAGCAGCTGACGCTTCACCTGCAGGTGCCATTGCAAACGCTGCCGCCGGACCTGCGCATTCCACAGCTCGATCTCTCGGCGGATGGGACGGAGCTGGTCTACACCTTCGATGCCCAGAGCGACCAGACCGGCATTGGGGAATTGCTGCGGCGTCTGACGGAACACGGCATCGATTTCAAAGATCTGAACACATCGCAAAGCTCGCTCGAAGAGATCTTCGTCAGCTTGGTGGGGAACCACGCATGAACATTCACGCGATCAAGGCCATTTACGTCTTCGAAATGGCGCGCATGTTCCGTACTCTTCTCCAGAGCATCGCCTCCCCGGTGATTTCCACATCCCTGTATTTCATCGTTTTCGGCTCCGCCATCGGTGGGCGCATGGCCGAGATCGATGGGGTCAGCTATGGGGCCTTCATCGTGCCGGGACTGATCATGCTGTCGATCCTGACGACGAGCATTTCAAACGCATCGTTCGGCATCTACATGCCGAAATTCAGCGGCACGATCTACGAGGTTCTGTCCGCCCCGATCTCGGCGATCGAGATCGTGATCGGCTATGTGGGCGCCGCGGCGACGAAGTCGATCATTCTCGGGCTGATCATCCTCGTGACGGCACGCCTGTTCGTGTCGTTTTCCATCGCCCATCCCCTCACGATGCTGGGCTTCCTCGTCCTTACGTCGGTGACCTTCAGCCTTTTCGGTTTCATTATCGGAATCTGGGCCGACGGCTTCGAGAAGCTGCAACTCGTTCCGATGATGATCGTCACGCCTTTGACATTCCTCGGCGGCAGCTTTTATTCCATCAACATGCTCCCGCCGTTCTGGCAGAAGGTCACTCTCTTCAATCCGGTCGTGTATCTCGTCAGCGGCTTCCGCTGGAGCTTTTACGGCGTCTCGGATGTGGCTGTCGGCATCAGTCTCGGCATGACCTTCGTGTTCATGGCGCTGTGCCTCGTGATCGTCTCGATCATGTTCCGGACGGGCTATCGGCTGAAGGCCTGATCGCAAGTCTCACGTCCCTGGCGCCAGCGGCAGGAACGATTGGCGGAAACGTCGGATTGCACGACAGGCAACCTTTTTCGCCGTCGTGCTCTTTCGTCTCGCCTACTCTTCGGCGCGACTCGTGGCGTCGCGATCGCGTTCGTACCGTTTCGTGAGTGGAAACGGCGGCAGCCATGCCTCGCGTCGGATAGTCCAGAGTTCGTATGTCGGCATCAATTGGTCCGGGGCGTCCAGGGATCCCAGGCTCACTTCGATTTCGTCCGCGGTGCGCGCGAAAACGGACGAACCGCAACGGGGACAGAAAAACCGCCCGGCATAGTCACGCGTCTCACCGTCGATGGTTACGGCATCCTGAGGGAATATCGCCGAAGCGTGAAAAAGAGCCCCGTGATGTTTGCGGCAGTCGAGGCAATGACAAAGGCCGACCCGGTATGGACGCCCCGACGCCACAATCCGGACATTGCCGCACAAGCAACCACCGGTGAATCGGTCCATGCCGCATCTCCTCTCGAATCAGGGGGCCGAAGAGCCTCAGGGGCGGGCGCCGCTTGTCCATTTAGAGCGGAGTTATCCTTGCACCAGCCATCCGCCCTACAGGGATCTTCCTTGGCGAGCCCTGATTTTACAAGGAAGCTGGCCACTCCGGCTCTCTCTTCGTCCGATGTTTCGAAGCTATCGGTACGATCAGGTCCCTGGCCTGAAGACGCCCCGGATAACGCGCACACGCTCGGTTAAGCATCGACCGGGACCTCCGCGTCAATACGAGCGCGCGAAAGCTACTGCCGTTGCATCGGTCGTCATATCGGTCGTCATGCTGCCCACGACGCGGAAATGAGGGAGACTCCTTCGGCGGGCCCTGAAGAGCTTACATCCCGACGGTGTAACCTGCAGCTTTCAGTCGATCGCCGCGCCACGCCCAAGCCTGAACGAAGCCCCGATAGGATACAACGAAGTCGGGTGGGATCTGGGGGATATTAGAAAGCTGCAGCAGACCAAGACGGCTTGCGACATAGTAGTCGTTCGCAGTCATTTTTCCGTCTTGCCCCACTTGGAACGTTGCCTCGATTTTGATGTCCTTGGAGCCAGGCAGCCAGCGGCCGTGATAACTGAAGGGCCGCAAAACAACTTTGCTACAGCCTTCGCCGAATGCATTCGCTTCGTTTCGTGAGCAAGCATCCTCCAGTTGTTTGCCGATGAGCATGACTTCTTCACCCCAACCCATCCATGAGGGATTGAGGCCGCCGGACTGTGCCGACGCCGCGTCTGTGTAGTTCAGCCAAATCGGCCGAAAGGACGCGAAGGTTGGACGGAACGGCGTTGCCTCGAGCGCCGCGCCGGCCAGGACCACCGCCGAAGCTGCAAATGCGAGAGCGGCGGACAAGCGCGCGGTCCAGGCATGGTGCACAGCGAGAAGAAGCAGTGCGAACCCCAGCAGCGCAACGTTGAAATAGCGATGAGCTACCGGCACATTGAAGACTGCAGCAGCGACGATCATCAGTAACATGAACGGCAAAGCGGCCAAGATCACGGGCGGGATCTTGGAGCGCCAATGGCCAGCAAACAGGGCCGCGACGCCGACGATGGTCGTTGCCACGATTGCGGTCGGAAGACTAGCGAGCGTAATGGCCGCGGAATAGAGTCCGTGACGCGTGAAATGCTCCAGCAACGTCGCCGCCTCGAAGTGGATCACGGCCCCGTTAAGGGGAAAGTAGCGGCCGACGATTTCCGGATTTCCTGGGTGGAACGGGGCCCACCAAGCATGAACGGTCGTGAGCCCAACGAGGCCGCACCCGAAGAGAGCAACGAGGGCCAACAACACGGCAACCTGCCAGCTCCGAGCCGAGCCAAGACGGCAAAGGACCGGCCAGACGAGACGTGCAAAAGCCCCTGCAAGCAGTATCGAGACGAGGCCGACGCCGAACGGCGATGCCTTGTCGGTGATGAAACTCGTGCTACCGCTCAGGAACCGGATTGGTACCCAGGTCCAACTTGCCAGGGCATCGCTCCAGCTCATCCAAAAGCCGGGCGGCAAGGGCGCGTCGGCGAGAAGCGCATATGTCAGCATGGACCCGATAGAGACGACGACCGAGGCCAGGATGCCTCCCGCCGCGAACCGAAGCCCCTGGATCGCACGGCGCGCGGGTGGTTCGCATGCCGGATCGCCGCCAGCCATTGCCGCACCGGCGACGATGATGAGCACCAGGATCGGTGACGCGCTGAGCTTTTCCTGAGCCGCCAGTGTGGCGATGACCACCGCGACAGCCGGAAATAATCCCTCGCGCAGCGCCCTGGCGGCGGCCAACGCCGCGGCGATCGATAGCACAACCGAGAGCAGGTCATAGTTGACCGTTTTCAAAGCGAGATTAGTGGTCGGCAGCAGGAGAAGCACGCCTGCCATAAAGATCGCAGCCGCTACAGGCTCCCGCTCCGGACGCAGGAGATTGACGGTCTGGCGCGCAACGGCGAGCAACAATACCGCACCAAACCCGAACCAGACGGCTTTGAGCAGCATTGCAACCGCAACCGGTGACGCCCCGAAGCCTTGTGCCAAGCGCGCCACCGGCACGAGGATCAAGAGACCGGAATGGAAAGCCCCCAATTTCCATTGGCTGGTGCCGCGATCGGCCGGGGACGCGATCTGGTCTACGAAGACCTGGTCGTCAATCGTAAGGTATTGCGTGGTCTGGGCAGTGACCAGGAAGAGGACCACACCGTAGAGGCCCGCCATGACGAGCGCGCGCGACCGCTCGGCCGGGTCCGTGAGAGCGAAAGCTGGGCGAACGACGAATAAAATAACAACAAGAACAACTACCAACTCAAGCAAATTGATCGACAGATACGGCGCAAACAAAGCGGACCTTCCTTTTAGGAAACCGGCAGATGAAAAGGCCTGTATCCGCAACCCGACCAAGTCACAAGGTCACGCAGGTATCGCCGTGACCTTTCTTGCGGCCGGGATCGCAGCGTTCCTTGTCCGACAAGCCCGGAGGTCGACCGTGAGCTCCCGAGAGCGCTCAGGTCCGCCACGAGCAGCCAAGCTGAATATTGGGCGGCGGATACCCGTGCGCCTTGGCATCGATCTGTTTCGCGCATGTGATCGGCTCAAGATCCCGCCGATGTCGCCCGACTGTCCGGAGTCGACACGGCACGCCACAGGCCGGATCCATCCCGAGCGGGACTATTTACCAGGGGTCGCTGGTTACGCGGTGATGCAGCACGGGATAGCCTGCGCACCGTTGTTCGGCCGACCGGAGCGAGAATTCGTGGGTATCGCAGCCGAAACTCCATTGCAGGTCGAACTTGGCGGCCTTTGAGCAGCGACACGGGGGAAGACGGCCTGGGCTGCCGACTTGTCAGGCGTTTTCTGACGGATTGGGCAGCAGAGAGACAAGCACAGGCCCTTAAGAGCCTTGGAAAAATAAGCATTCTTTTGAAGCAGAATGGCGGAGACGGAGGGATTCGAACCCTCGATACCCTTTTGGGGTATGCTCATTTAGCAAACGAGTGCCTTCAGCCTCTCGGCCACGTCTCCAGCGACAGGAAAAAGAATCTTTTTCGGATCCCCCGTCGGCGGCGCATATGGCGCGATAATGGGGGGTTCGTCAAGCCAATCCGCAAGGGAAATCGGCGCGAGTCAGACAGGGATCGCCAATGCCGAGCTTGGCGATGGTCACGTGCTTTGGGTGTGCGCGGCTGCACGCCCGGGGCGACCAAATCTTCCTATTTTCCGGAGAGACGATCAAAAGGGATTCATCCTCGTGGATTCGGACCAGGATACTCGCCGCCAAGCCCGCGCGGAGCGTTCGAGCGGCGCATTGTTCGACATCAGGGAGCGATTTCTTCGGGAAACGCCGACAGGAACGGCGGACAGGCTGCTGATCGCCACGATGCTGACCTTGGCGGGCCTCTGGATCGGTCTCTTTTCCTGGCTTGGTTCCTACGCTTTCGAACTTTCCGAGAGATCGGCGGAACGCAGCGCCGCCAAGCCGCCTTCCCTTCTGGTCGGGAAGTCCGACTAATCCTGATCGGACCGGGAGCCCTTCAGGCCATTCAGACGCCGCTTCTCATAATGCTTGGCCAGGCGCAGGTGGCGGGAAATGGCGTAGTTCATTGCCGTCAGGAAACCGTAGGTGCCGCGCAGGGCATGGCGGCGACCGATATAGGCCTTGATGAAGGCTGCCGGCAGTTCGAAGAAAACCCGCCATGTGGGGATCGACACACCCCGGATCTCCAGGTCGACCGCCTGCTGGTCCGAGTAGCGGTTGAGCTTGGCCAATTGATCGCCCAGGGAGCGCACCGACCAATGGTGGATGACGCTCCTGAGCTTTCCGACCTTCGTCCCGGGATTGAGATCCACCCGATCATGGACCAGCGAGGGCGAATAGCGCCCCCAATCCTTGCGATAGAGGCGAACGGGATAAAGGGTGTAGGCCAGGGGGTGCGGAGCCTTTTCGCCGGGGAAAATCTCGGCAATGCCGATGCGATAGGCCTGCTTTGGGGGCTCGCCATGGGCGAAGAGCGCCCGAATCTCGGCGGCGAGCCTGGGAGGCACCACCTCGTCGGCATCCACATTCAGCAGCCACTCGTAACGGCACTGGTCCTCGCCAAAACGCTTCTGGGGACCATAGCCGGGCCAGGGATTGAAGATGACCCGCGCGCCGAGCTCCTCCGCCACGGCCTGCGTCCCGTCCGTTGAGCCGGAATCGACGACGATCAGGTCATCCGTCAGTTCGCGGACGGCCCGAATGGTATCGCCGATGCGATCAGCCTCGTTCTTGGCAATGATGAAAACGGAAACAGGGAGCATGTGAGAAGGAGCCGAATGTGCGGGCTGCCTAGCGGCAGGCGCTCCTTCTTGCAAGGGTTTTACGTCCCGCAATCGCGGCCCGGGCGTTTTTGACTCTCTAGGCGGGTTTCAGCAGACCCTCGTCCTGCATCGCCTTCCTGACCTTCGGCCGGTGCTCGATACGGGTCAGATAGGCGCTCAGATGAACGTAGGGCGAGAGATCTATCTTGTGGAAACGGCACCAGTTGAGGATCGCGAAGGCATAGGCGTCGGCGACCGTGAAGCCTTCCCCCATGAGGTAAGATCGATCTTCGAGCGTTGCGTCCAGGAAGCTGAAACGCCGGTGCAGTTGGGCGAGCGCCGCCTTGCGCACGTCCTCCGAGACGGGCCTCCAGAGGGGGCCGAAGCCCTTGTGCAGCTCGCTCGCCACGAAGGCGAGCCATTCCTGCACGCGGCGGCGATCCAGCGAACCGTAGGGCGGCAGCAATCCCGAGGCCGGGGCCTGGTCCGCCAGAAACTCGATGACGACAGGACCTTCCGTGAGAAGCTCGCCGGTGTCGAGCAGAAGCGCCGGAACATAACCCTTTGGATTGACGCTGAGGAAATCACACCCTGACTCAGTCGTTTTTGTCGTCAGGTTCACCCGGTCCAGTTCAAGCGGGAGGCCCGCCTCCGCGGCCACGATATGAGGGGCGAGAGAGCAAGCTCCTGACGAATAATAGAGCTTCATGATGTTTTCCGGCTCAGCAGCTGATCTTCAAAGCGATCTGGAATTGGCAGAAGCTAATATGACGAGTGAAACGTAGCAATATTCTCTTCTATGTCTACGCAAGGAAACCTTGCAAGGATGCAAGAATTCACAGCAACTCCCGTTCCGCTCCCTCCGCCTGCGTGCCGGCGGATACCTGTGAGCCGGAGCCGACCCGCAGCTCGGCCAGCAGCGGATAATGATCGGATGCGACACGGGTCAGCTCGTTTCGCACCGGCGCCGCCGCGATGATGTCGACGGACTTTGTCACGAAAACATGGTCCAGGCGCAGGACGGGAGCCCGGGTATGGAATGTCGGCTGCGGCTCGCCGGATGGGTTCGACAGCTGGGCATCCTTGAGACGGCTCGCAAAAAGTCGGTAGGAACGCGAATAGGGCGGCGCGTTGAAATCCCCGAGCAGAACGGCCGGATCCGCGCAGTCGGGATGGCCGATCCAGTTTTCCCCCAGAAGCGCAGCCGCCTGGGCTCTCCGCTCCCGGGAGCGCAGGGACAGATGGGCGTTCACCACGTTGAGACTGACACCCTCCACATCGACGCAGACCCAAAGCGCGCTGCGCTTCTCGAACGAGGGCCCTGTGGAGAGGCTCGGAAGACGTTCGGCCCGAATGATCTCCGATGGATGACGCGTCAGGATGGCGATGCCATATTGCTCCCCGAGGATCCGGATCGTCGGCTGGAAGTGCAGATCCATCCCTAAGAGATTCGCGACGATCTCGGCCTGATCCGGATGGCCCTTATGGACCCGTCCGACCCGGACCTCCTGAAGAGCGACGATATCGGGCTGGCAGGACGCGATCACTTCGGCGATGCGTCCCGGGGAGATCTGCCGGTCCGTTCCGAGCCAGCGGTGAACATTATAGGTGAGAATCCGGACGTTCCGCCCTGGCTTGTCAACGTGCTTCAAAGCTTGGTCTCGATCATCTGCGGACCTTGGCGTCCGTCTATGAAAAGTTCGTCTTGGCTCGCGCGCAACTGTGCCGGAACAATGGCCGGAAGAGGCCAAGGTTCCGGGCGAGATTTTCACGATGGCACGGCAAGCCCCGTCACGCGCCCCCAACATTAGGCGAGTTCCGCAGGAAATTAAGCACATCCTGAGTAGACACGGGGCTTTTCGCAACGTAATCTTATAGTCGACGAGGCGTTATCCGAAATGACTGTTTCGGTTTCGGATCGTTTACCTTAACAATGACGCTGCGAAACATGAGGTTTCGCTTCTGCCAAGTTTGATTCGCATGTTCGACCGTTCTGACAAACGCCCGGGCGAGGATATCTTGGCACGCATTCTGGATTGGGCCGGCTTGTCCTTCGGCCTCGGCGTGCTGATCATCTTCGCGACCTACACCATTCAGGTGCATTAGGTTTCTCCGCGCATTTCCGACCGAAGCACGACGGCGTCCTCATTCCCCGCCAGGGCTGTGGCCCTTGGGAAACGGCTGTCGCGCCGGCACAGTGCATTCATCCTTGACCTTCCCATGATGGGAAGGATCATAAAGTCGGCCAGTACGTTGAATCAGGAGATTCGCCATGGCCGAAGCCCATTCATCCAGCGACGTCGTTCTCGACATTCCGGTCGAGGGCATGACCTGCGCGTCCTGCGTCAGCCGTGTCGAGAAAGTTCTTCGGGCCGTGGATGGCGTGACTTCCGCCAGCGTCAACCTCGCGACCGAACGGGCCCGCGTCTCCTACGCCCCGGCCCGCGCCGCGCCCGAGCAGGTGGTGGAGGCGATCAGAAACGCCGGTTACGAGCCCCGCAGCCATAAGATCGACCTTTCCGTCGGGGGCATGACCTGTGCCTCCTGCGTCGCCCGCGTGGAGAAGGCGCTGCGACGCGTGCCGGGCGTCCTGGAGGCGCACGTCAATCTGGCTACGGAGCGGGCGACCATCCGTTATCTCGGCGGGGCGGACATGCCGGCCCGGCTCATCGCGGCCATCGCCGACACCGGTTATGACGCACGCCTTGCCGGCGGGGCGGAGCATCAGGCCGGAACGGAAGCGGCGGCCCGCGAAGCGGAAACGGCGGCGCTCCGGCGCTCCCTCATCCTGGCCGCCATGCTTGCCCTCCCGGTCTTCCTGATCGAAATGGGCTCCCACTTCGTGCCGGGTGTCCACGAATGGGTCCTTGCGACCATCGGACACCAGGAGAGCTGGTATCTGCAATTCGTTCTCACGACGCTCGTCCTCTTCGGCCCAGGTCTGCGCTTCTTCAAGAAAGGCATTCCGGCGCTGCTTCGCCTGGCCCCGGACATGAATTCCCTGGTCGTGCTCGGCACCAGCGCCGCCTACGGATACTCCGTCGTGGCGACATTCCTCCCTGGCCTCCTGCCGGCCGGGACCCACAACGTTTATTACGAGGCCGCCGCCGTTATCGTGGCCCTGATCCTCCTCGGACGCTTCCTCGAGGCGCGAGCCAAGGGACGCACGTCGGAGGCCATCAAGCGGCTCATCGGGCTTCAGGCGAAGACGGCGCGGGTGCTGCGGGACGGCAACCCGCAGGAAATCCCTCTCGACCAAGTTCGCACCGGGGATGTGGTTCAGGTCAGGCCGGGGGAAAAGGTCCCGGTCGACGGTGAGGTCGTCGACGGCTCGTCCTTCGTGGACGAATCGATGATCACGGGCGAGCCGGTCCCGGTCCAGAAGGCGAAGGGCGCCCTTGTCGTGGGCGGCACCATCAACAAGACGGGCAGCTTCACCTTCACCGCGACCAATGTCGGTGCCGACACGGTGCTTGCTCAGATCATCCGCATAGTCGAGGAAGCCCAAGGGTCGAAGCTGCCGATCCAGGGCATGGTCGATCAGGTCACGGCCTGGTTCGTTCCAGCCGTGATGGCGGCTGCCGCCCTCACCTTCCTTCTCTGGCTCTGGCTCGGCCCCGATCCGGCCCTGTCGTTTGCCCTGGTGAACGCCGTCGCGGTCCTGATCATCGCATGCCCCTGCGCCATGGGTCTTGCAACGCCGACTTCGATCATGGTGGGAACGGGACGCGCCGCCGAGCTCGGGGTCCTGTTTCGGCAAGGGGATGCGCTCCAGAAGCTGCGGGACGTGAAAGTCGTGGCTCTCGACAAGACCGGGACCTTGACCCTGGGAAAGCCGCGCCTGACGGACCTGGCGGTCGAGCCGGACTTCCCCGAGGATGAGGTGCTGCGCCTTGTCGCGTCAGTGGAGGATCAATCCGAGCATCCCATCGCCGAAGCCATCGTCGAGGCCGCGCGGAGCCGGGGCTTGCAGCTCGCCAAACCCGATCGGTTCGAAGCGGTCCCCGGCTTTGGCGTCACGGCCTCGGTGAACGGGCGGCTCGTCGCGATCGGCGCCGACCGCTTCATGGCCGAGATGGGACTTGGGGTCGATACCTTCGCGGACACCGCCACGCGCCTCGGGACGGAAGGCAAGAGCCCGCTCTACGCGGCCATCGACGGCAAGCTCGCGGCGATCATCGCCGTCGCGGACCCCATCAAGCCGACAACGCGGGAAGCCATTGCGGCCCTGCACGAGATGAAGCTGAAGGTTGCGGTCATCACGGGGGACAACCGGCGCACCGCACAGGCCATTGCCCGTCAGATCGGGATCGACGAGGTCGTGGCGGAAGTGCTGCCCGATGCGAAGGTGGAGGCCGTGCGGCGTCTCCGGGCGCAGCATGGCAGCGTTGCCTTCGTCGGCGACGGCATCAACGATGCTCCGGCCCTTGCGGAGGCCGATGTGGGTCTTGCCATCGGGACGGGGACGGACATCGCCATCGAGAGCGCCGACGTGGTGCTCATGTCCGGCGACCTGCGCGGCGTCGTCCACGCCATCGCCCTGTCCCAGGCCACCATCCGCAACATCAAGGAGAACCTGTTCTGGGCGTTCGCCTATAACGCCATCCTCATTCCGGTGGCGGCCGGGTTTCTCTATCCGATCAACGGCATGCTTCTCTCACCCATGATCGCCGCTGCCGCCATGGCGCTTTCCAGCGTGTTCGTCGTCGGCAATGCCCTGCGCCTGCGCCGTTTCCGGCCGAGGATCCACCCGCGCGCGGCCGAGGGGCACGCAGAACTCGCAACCGGAGTATCTCGATGAACATCGGACAAGCGGCGGAGCGCTCCGGCGTTTCCGCAAAGATGATCCGCTATTACGAATCCATCGGCCTCATTCCGAAAACCGTGCGCACGGAGGCGGGCTATCGGGTCTATTCCGATACGGACGTTCATACCCTGAAATTCATCCGGCGCGCGCGGGACCTGGGCTTCTCGGTCGAGCAGATCGGGGTTCTGGTCTCGCTCTGGCAGGATCGCGGGCGGGAAAGCACCGATGTGAAGCGCATTGCTCTCGGGCACATCCACGAGCTGGAACGGAAGATCGCCGAACTGCGCTCCATGGCCGAGACCTTGAAGCATCTCGCGCAGCATTGTCACGGCGACAGCCGACCCGAATGCCCTATTCTCGATGAGCTTGCGGGTGAGGATCATCTTCACAATTGCGCGAAGCGTGACGGCAAGATTCTCGCGTCTGCGCCTCGGGGGCCGCGTAAGAACAAGGTGACGTCTCATTCATGACCGAGACGAAAAAAACACTAAGTCATTATTTCTGCTTGAGAAAATTATCACCCCGGGAGCATCTGTGATGTGAACGCAACAGGAGGGGCGTCGCCTTTTTTTGGCCATGAACGATCCACTTTCCGGCCATGCGTAGGTTTTGAACCTTTTCTCCAGTGTTCCTGCCCTATCTGCTCGAACCGAGAGCGTTCTCAAAACCAAGAAACGATGAGTCTCCACTGATGTTTGTTGCCGCCCCATTCCTCCGCGTCATGCGAAAATTCCGTGCGCGTTTCGCTGTTCTGATCCTGCCGCTGGCCATGGCCGGATGCGTATCGACCCAGCAGGCTCCGCAGCCGGTGGCCCGCGCCATCGATCCCACTTATGTGGCCATGTACGGCCCCAAGCCGGACGAGCAGTTCCCGTTGCCCGCGACGGATATTTCCGAAGTCGATCCCCGCTTCCTCAGGCGCGAGGTCGCCTACAACGGTCCGGAGCAACCGGGCACGATCGTTGTCGATACGGATAATCGCTATCTCTACCTCGTCCGTGAGAATGGCCGTGCCGTCCGCTATGGCATCGGCGTCGGCAAGGAAGGGCGCGCATGGGCCGGTCGCGCACAGATAGGGCGCAAGGCAACCTGGCCGCGTTGGACACCGACCCCCGACATGATCCGCCGCGAGCCGGAGCGTAACGCTCCCTGGGCCGGAGGCATGCCTGCGGGTCTCGGCAATCCGCTCGGCGCCCGGGCGCTTTATCTCTATCGGAACGGCCAGGACACCCTTTACCGGATCCACGGCACGTCTGAGCCATGGTCGATCGGGCAATCTGTTTCGAGCGGCTGCATCCGCATGTTCAACCAGGACGTGATCGATCTCTTCAGCCGAGTTCCGACTGGAACCCCGGTGGTCGTGATCAACCGCGGGCGTGAGCCGGCGGACGAGATGCAGGTTTCCGCCAACCGCGACGGCTTCGAGGGCTTCTGACCCTCTGGCATGGACGAAACGATGCAGGGCATCCGCCTCCCCTTTTGGCAAGGCGGGTGCCCTCCTACATCGGATCAATGCTGACCTATGCCATCGGAGACATCCACGGACGGCATGATCTTCTCGAGGAGCTTCTCGAAAAGATCCGTGATCATGCCGGAGACCGGGCACACCGGCTGGTTTTCCTTGGCGATTATATCGACCGTGGTCCGAACAGTGCAGGCGTTATCGCAACGGTTCGCGGATTGCAGCGCGACGATCCAGACCGCGTGGTCTGCCTGACCGGCAATCACGAAGCGATGCTGCTCACGGCGGTGCGCCATCCTTCCTCCCTGACCCATTGGCTGATCAACGGCGGCAGCACGACCCTCGGCTCCTATGGGATCTTGGATCCCCGGGAATTTCCCGCAGAGGTGATCGCATGGCTGAAGACCCTTCCCACCTTCTTCGAGGACGAGTGGCGCTATTTCGTGCATGCGGGGCTTAGACCTGGGCGCGATCTGCGCCATCAGACGGACGTGGATAGGATCTGGATCCGCGAACCCTTCCTCGACACGGATTACGACTTCGGAAAGCATGTGGTGCACGGTCACACGCCCCTTCAGCCGGCAACGCCCGAATCCCTGCCCTACCGCACTAATCTCGACACGGGCGCCGTCTTCGGCGGCGCGTTGACGGCGGGCGTTTTCGAGGACGGCAAGGGCCCTCCGGTCGAATTTCTGCAAACCCTGTAGAGATCCGCCCAATGCTCGGGCCAGCCGATCCGATCGGATGGGAAAAACCCTGGCGGATCACCAGCACAGGGCCGCCGTGACCTGATACTTGGTCCGGCACGAGGGACCGTCTCCGCTCTGGATATGATCGATCGTGCGCGGACGGCAGGAATTGACGCTTGCCGTGTCGATGGCGCGGCCCGCTTCAAATCCTTGAGCCTTGCAGATGCGGATGGCCGCTTCCCCGCAATCGGCCTCGCCATCGTCGGAAATCGTGCAGCGATCCGAGCCGTAGACCACCCGCGACATCCGGGGCAGGTCGGGCGCAGCGTTCTGAATCGCCTCAAGGCTGGATTTGAGCCTCGAGCCCAGATGACTGCTCCAGCTCGTCTTGTCGTCAACGGCCGCCTCGTCGGGCGCCGCGCAGCCGCCGGCGACCAGCAGCGTCGCCAGGATCGGCGTCCTTATCATTTGTCGCCACAAGGCCATATGAATTCCCCGGATCGACTTGAGAAGCCTTGCGGGAAGTTTTTCCACGGGCGGCGCGGGACTTCAAGTGAGGGCCGACGATCTGTCGCGGCCTGCCGACGCGATCCGCAGGGACCGAATCCGGCTGGGGATCGCCTCTCGAACGAATTGACGAAGCGCTCCGGTGTCCCGTATCGCCCGACATTCGATGACATTCGAGGTGAATATGAAGCTCTTCCGTTACTTCACGGGTCCTGATGATGCCAGCTTCTGCGAGCGGGTCACCGCCGCTCTCAACAACGGCTGGCAATTGTACGGCAATCCCACTCTCACCTACAGCGAGGACAAGAAGCGCGTGATCTGCGGGCAAGCGCTCGTGAAGGAGGTCGAAGGCGAGTACACGCCCGAGATCGACCTGTCGCAGCAATAAGCGGCCCCGCTCACTACGGAGAGAGACGGGCCGGACACATCAAGGCAAATCCTGTTGGTATGTCCGGAGTGCATCGCGTCTCGACGCTCCTCCGAAAGCGAGGTCGCGGCGGCAGGACATTGCGCCGCGCCGGACAGCTCGGCTGATCCTTCGGGAGCACTATCCTGTTGAGACAATTGCAGTTTCGTTCTCCGCCCATATGCTGCCTCCCGGCTTTTGAGCCACTAAGGGAGGACCATATGACTAAACTCTCATGGGCCGTTGCTGCTTCAATCAGCCTTCTCATCGCGACACACGCGATGGCGGAGGAAAAGAAGACCACCACCACCCAACAGGCTGCCGAAGCGAAGAAACGGGAAGGCCAAACCGGGACCTCGAACGAGAACGCAGCCCGACAGATGAAGCAGCTTGAGACACAGACGGGCACCGCTCCGTCACCAACCCCAAAGAAGAAATAGTCCAAGCCGACAAGGGGAAGGCTGCTCTCAAAAGCAGCCTTGCTTGTCGCACGCACCGCAGTGGTGCATCGGCTGGTTGATCGCCATCCTGACGAAGATCCGCACATCGGACGGGACCCGGTCCGGTTGCAGGCCGAGCCCACGTGACCGTTGTGGCAAGCATGCCTTCCGAGGCGGACGGCCGAACCCTGCCCTGATGTTTCAGGGTCTGCCCCTCGCAGTTTCAGGGTTTCGCCTCAGTGGCTCGGGCGGCCGGGAGGTATATCCTGTCGTAGGGCCTGGGCTCATCGGACCGGCCGCAAGTGTAAGGCGGGCCTGGCAACCACGTTCGGGAGGCATCTCGATGCGCCGTTATCTCTGCCTCGTCACCTTGAGTGCGTTGCTCACCGCACATCCCGTTAGCGCGCAGGAAACCGGCCGACCGGCTACGCCCTCGGGAGAGATTCAGGTCCCGTCCGGAGCGGCGATTGATCGGATGCTCGACAGCAACACCGTTCCGCCGCCGGACAAAGACTTCTCGGCCGATGATGCAAAGGCCATCCAACAGATGGATCAAAGAGCCAAGCGCATCGATCGCGACGTCATGAAGGGTATCTGCAAAGGGTGTTGATCACTGCCGCGTTGATCGTGACCGAGCTAGGATCATGAGAGTGCTGAACCGCCTCCTGCAACGCCTCATCATCCTTGGGCTGGGCATCCTCTCTGTCTGGCTGATCGTCTTTGTGGTCTTTGAGACGGCGGACCAAAGGCTGCCATGGATCCTGGCCACGGGCCTCACCTACGCCATCGGCGCCTACGTCATTCTCCCGTGGATCGTCCGCATGGGTCTCAAGCTTCTCCATCGGCAACGGGTGCCGAGCTTCACGATAACGAGCGACGGGCTGCCGGGCGATCCCGTCAACGTGGCGCTCATCGGAACACTCCCGCAGCTTCGCGCAGCCTTCGCGGCTCTGGGCTGGTCGGAGGCCGACCGGCTGGGCGTGGTCAGTTCCTGGGAGATGGTTCGAGCTTTCGTGTTCAATTCGCCCTATCCCACGGCCCCGTTCAGCACTCTCTATCTGTTCGGACGTTGCCAGGATGTCGGGTTTCAGAAGGCGATCGACAACAGTCCCCGCAAGCGCCATCACATCCGTTTCTGGTCCCTGAGCCTCGTGCGCGCCGAGAATACGTGGGCAGGAGGATCCGCAAGCTTCTGGCTGAATACCGATCGTCCGCCCGACGACGAACGGGTTCTCTGGATCGGAGCGGGCACGAGAGACACGGGTCTATCCCTGACGCGTCTCACATTCCAGGTCACCCACGCCACGGACTCGGACACGAATGTCGAGCGCGATTTCATCATCGCTGAGCTGGAGACCATCGGATCCATCGCAGACGTGAAAGTTTATCAGGCCGGCCAATGTCTCGCCACGGAGCGCGTCAACCACTACAGGTCCGACGGACGGGTGACGTTGGCCAACCTTGTGGTCCGGGCCAACTGACCGGCCACAGGGATGGCCTTCCCGTTGCATCTCACATCGATGCGGGCCCGCCCGACCCGATGCCGTCGTAGGATGCTCTCTTCAGTAGCAAGGCGGGTAAGGGTAATAGCCGCACAGACCGCTGTCGTATCCAAGGTTCGGGTACGCCGCCTCGGCCGCTCCCATGGCGGTACCGGCGGCGATCCCGGCCGCCGTGGCGCCCGCCCCATACCAGGCACCCCGATAGACCGGGGCATGCCAATAACTGCCGTGCACGACGTTGACGTCACCGACCCGTGCATAGCCGAAGCGGTCCCCACCGAGACGGTCGAAGTCCCCACCGCGGAATCCACCGGCGAATCCGCCATGGAAGCCTCCGAAGCCGCCGCCGAACCCACCAAAGTGGTCGATGAACAGCGCCGCCGGCCCGCTCGCCCCGTTCAGGTTACCCTCGAGCACCACAACGTCGAAGGTGAGATCGCCGCCCTCGAGCTTCGGCGATTTCAAGGTCACCACGGCGTCGCTGACCTTTGAACCGTCACCGCCCAGGACGGAAACGGTGGCATTCGGTGGATCCTTGGCGAAGTTGTCCTTGCCCTCGTCCCATTGCATGATGAACTGCTGGGTGACCACGTGCCCGGCCGCACGCACCGGCCGATCGGCGAACACGATGGAATTCGGTGACACGCCGGTCAAGGTCAGCCTATTGCCCTCGAGCTTCGCACCAGCGGCGTTGAGGACGGCGAGCGACGGGACCGGACCTGTAGGCGTGACCCGCCCGATGGCCTTCGTTAGAGGCATTTGTGGCCGGCTGTCCGCGTCCTGCGCGGCCGCTGCGCCTCCTGTCGAGCAGAGGCCGCCGGTCATCAGGATAAGACAGACGAATTGCTTGCTGGGCATGGCGAGAACTCCCTTTCATATGACCTGACTTCCGTCGGCTTCGCTCGTAACGACATCGGTGCGGGCAGGTGACAGCGCGGTCCGCCGCGGAGGCACGCGATCAGCGCGCCTCCGCCGGAAAGATGACCTTCCAATCGCGTTTCATGTCGACCACCGTCCAACGATCCAGCGCTGCGGCATCGAGCGCCTTGTCGAGCCGGCCGACCTTGGAATCACGGTCGTAGGCATATTCGCGCTCCGCATCGGTGTGATGCACCAGGACACCGAGGCGACGGCCGCCGGCCTCCGTCGTCCATTGCAGCATTTCAAGATCGCCGTCGGAGTTGCCGAAAGCCGCGACGGGACGCAGACCGATGTGCTGGTTGATGCCGATCGGCTTGCCGGGCCCGTCATCCACGAAGTTGACTTTCGGTAGCCGGAACAGGGTCGGCGCGCCATCGCGCCGCTCGAAGGTCGTGACGATGCTGGAACCCACGATCCGCTCGGACGGGATGCTATACCGCTCCGGTCCGAAGGCCCGCATGAACTCGACGCCGCCGCCCGAGACGATGAAAGTCTTGAACCCGTTGGCACGCATGTAGGCCAGGACTTCGAGCATCGGCTGGTACACGAGTTCGTCGTAGCGGCGGCCGAAGCGCGGATGCTTGGCGGTCGCGAGCCACTCCTTGGCAGTTTGTTTGAACTCTGTCGGCGTCATGCCAGCGTGGGTCGCGGCGACGATTTCGACCGCTCCGTGCTCACCGGCAGCGGCGACCGCCGCCATATCGCCTTCGAGAACGGCCTTGAAGGGCTGCGTGTCCCTCCATTCCGGATGCTGCGGCGCCAGCGCCTTGACCCTGTCGAGAGCGAAGGCGAATTGGGTATAGATCGGCTGTTCAACCCACAATGTACCGTCGTTGTCGAACGTGGCGATCCGCTCGGCCTCCGGGATGAAGTCCGGCGAACCCTCCCGGGTCACGTCCGTCACAAAGGCGATGATCGCCTGCTTTACGCTGCCATCGTTCCACGAGGGCAGAGGATCGGTCTGTGCAGCGGCAAGCGAAATCCAGACCGAGAAGAGGGCCAGCGACCATAAGGCTGCAAAGCGCAACTTCAGCAATCGGAGCTTTGTCATGTCATTCTCCATGCGTCGTCTGTCATGCGCCGAGGATCGATACAGGACGGCACATTCCGTTCGCCTGATAAACAGCGGTTCTCTGGCGCCTATCCGTGCAGCTGTTCCCTGGACGCCGAGGTCCTGAGACCCCGGCGTTCCGTATCCGATCCGAGGGACAGCTCACGCGTCGTCCGCTGCTATTTTATCGTCACCTTATAGTTGAGCACGGATGTACCGGGCTTCTGATCGACGCTCTGCCCTGATGCGGTGATCGCGAAGGCATCGGGGCCGCTGTAGCCCGGAGCCGCCGTATAGGTCCATGTATCCTTGTCGACCATGCTCAGGGTGCCGTGCTGCGGCCGCTGGCTGATCTCCGATGTGGTCAACGTGCCTTGAGGGCTGATGTCGGACATGCATCCCTGCCCGGCCTGCACATCGAAGGCGGCATTCATGTTCGCCCCCATGATGGGCCGGTTGCCCTCGACGACGCACATGCTCTGAGCAAGAGCCGGGCCAGCAGACAGGAACGCCAACGGGAATACCAGGATCGAAACCGGCTTCTTCATGACAATCTCCTCTCGATAATCCTCGACGAATCGTCGAGGTGAGCCCCCTTGTGCAGGATCTTCTTGTTGGCTTGCGCTCGGCGGGCACCTGGTCTGAGCGGTGCTCGCCGATCTCTCGCGGCTGATCGCGTGTCGGCGCGTCAGCTCAAGTCATTGGCTCGGGTGCGTCGAAGCGTTTTTCAGCTCATTCATGACCTGATCCAGGTTGTAACTCGCCGGATCCTGAAGCGGGGGGAACTCCCTGTAGGATTCCAGCTCCCTCAGCCACAGCGCCTGCCCGATCGGCAGCAGGTTCCAGTCGTACACCCAGGCCGTGGCCGGCGCGGCGAGCGCGCCTGCCATCCAGAAGTTCGCCTTCTTCCATTCGCCCATACCCGTCTCGAACGGATCGCGCTTGAGGTTGACCATGCCGGCCGCGAACTGAGTCTGGACGCCCGGGACGTTGAATCCCAGCGCGGTTTCGGGCGCGATCGCGAAATACATCTTCCAGTTCTTGTATCGCACCGCCGACGGATGGCTGCTGGAATAGTAGAAGAACGTGTCGCGAGCGGACTTGTCCGAACGACCACTCAGGTATTCGGTCTGATCGACGCCGTCGAGCTTGGTCTTGAGGATGCCTGGATAAGCGCCAGCCATGATCCGCTTGTTCAGCCCATCGCCCTTGTCGCCGCCGGCGATGTTGACAAGCGTGGGCAGCCAGTCAAGCGATGCGAAGATGCCGTCCTTGACCGTGCCGGGCCTGATCACGCCGGGCCAGCGCATGAGTGCCGGGGCGCGCATGCCGCCTTCCCAGGTGGTCATCTTCGAGCCCTTGAACGGGGTGGTGCCGCCGTCCGGGAAAGTGAACGTCTCGGCTCCGTTGTCGGTGGTGAAGACGACGATCGTGTTGTCGAGTTGACCCATCTCCTCAAGCTTCTTCAGCACGTAGCCGATATTATCGTCCATCTGCTTCATGCCGGCTTCGTTGACGCCCCAGTCCTTGCCACCAGGCTCGCCCACCATCGCCATGTACTTGTCCGACAGCACGGTCGTGATGTGCATGCGCGCGGGGTTGTACCAGACGAAGAACGGCTTGTTGGTCTTCCTCGGGTCGTTGCGGTCGAGGAAGTCGATGACCTTGGCCGAGATTTCCTCGTCGACTGTCTTCGAGCGTTCCAACGTCAGCGGGCCTTCGTCTCGGCACATCTGATTACCCGGAGTGCCGTCGGACGATCTGCACGCGATCACCGGCCGCGGTGGTGTCAGGCACGGGGTGGTTCTCGGATCGACCGCCGCGGGATCCTGAGCGAGGCCAGGGATCGGCGTGTTGCGGCAGGCCGGCGCCACCGTCTGCTGGGTCGGCGTCTTGTTGATGTCGGGGAAGCTCACGCCCTGCATCGCGTCGAGGTGATAGAGGTAGCCCCAGAATTCCTGGAATCCGTGCGCCGTCGGCAGTGCATCGGTGTGGTCGCCGAGATGGTTCTTGCCGAACTCGCCGGTGTTGTAGCCGAGATCGAGCAGGAACTTGGCGAGCGCCGGCGTGCCGGGCCGCAGATAGGACGGGCTGCCGGGCAGTTGCGGCGGGATCATGCCAGTGCGCAGGGGATTCATGCCGGTAAAGAAGGCATTGCGACCTGCCGTGCAGCTCTGCTCGGCGTAATAGGTCATGAACTTCGCGCCTTCTAGCCCGATCCGATCGATGTTGGGTGTCTCACCCACCATCAGACCCTGGTGGTAGATGCCCGGTTGCATCCAGCCGATGTCGTCGCCCATGATGAACAGGATGTTGGGCTTCTGCTGCGGCGTCTGGGCCGTGGCCGGACCTACTGTCGCGGCGGCAATCAGGGCCGTCGCCCCGATCAGCGCAGCCCTTGTCTTCGTCCGGCAGACCTTGAATTTCCCGTCTGACGGCCGTGAAGACGCACGATCACTGTTCATTGGTTGCTCCTCTCTGATGATGCACCGGAAGCCGAGATGACTCATGGAACTGGTGACTGGAACTGGCGACTGGAACTTTCGATCGGCTGCGGATGGCGCGGCAGGACGGTGATGCATGTGCGAATCCAATTCTTCGGAGCGGGTGCGCCTGGAACCCGCGGACTCGAGAAGGAATCTCTGTGACATAGCCGTAACTCCCGTCCTGACATGCCGATCGTGTCGGCCCTTTGCGCCGCCAACGGTACGAAGGTCTGCCCCGAAAACCATTGGGGCAGAGCATGATCGTGCGCCCTTGCGGGACCCAGTCCCGGCCCGGATTACTTCGGGGCTGTGATGGTTCCGGTGGTTGGCGTGATGCTGTCGCGGGCAAGAGCCGCCGCTTCCATGAGCCGCCGTTCGTCCTCCGCCGTCAGCCGCGGTCGGTCGATCGTGAGCTCGCCCGTAGCGCTCCGGCCAAGACCACTTATGTTGTCGAAGGTCACAGCGTGCCTGCACGGCGTCAGCGCATCCGTTCCCTCCCAGCGCTCGCGCTTGAGATCAAGCAGGTTCCACGTGTACGTGGGCATGCACACGTGGGTGTACATGGGCTTGCCTTTCAGCAGGTAGAGACCCCAGTCGGAGGTGACCGGCGCACCGAAACCGACATTGATCTTGCCGCCGAAGGGCTGCGGCGGGGTCGGTAGGTAGCGGCCGTCCATGGTGGTCGCGTCGGTAGAACCGGGAACTCCGGATGTCTGCTGGGCCTGCGCGCCGGAAAGCGCCGGAATGCCGATGGAAGCGACAGAAAGGACGAGGCGAAACGCTTTCATGGCTTTCTAATCCTTGAAACCACCGAGGCACAAGCGGCATTCACACAAACGGAACGCTGGCATACGGCCGCCGTGTTGCCCGGCCGTCGCGAACATGGCGTCAGAAGTCGTCGGATCCATCCTTGCAGCGGTAGCCGATGAAGCATTGCGGGTTGTTGGAGCTCGGAACCCAAGCCGGCTCGGGAAACTGGTCGACCAAGCACTCCGCTCCGCTCCTGACGAAGCGGGCATAGGTGGTGGGTCCGGTATCGAGGACGACGGCACCATCTCGCAGGACGAGCTGACGGTTGGCCCCACAGGTTCGCTGCGACGTCGGCGGCCCCACCTGCGCGATCACAGGGGTCGCAACCGCGACGAAAGCAAGGATTGTCAGCACGGATTTCATCGCTGCTTCCTCCCCTGGTTCGAGACGTCGGCACGTCGGCATTCATCGTGCGGCGACAATGTCTTGTAGCCGCCGCGCTCGGGCTCAAAGGCCGGACCTGATCGTTCGAACGGCCATTGATCCCGCCCGACGCGTCGCGAAAGCCCGGCCGAAGGGATGCTCCTCACGGGCCGAATGGCACCGTGAGGCGATAGCCCTGAGGCGTGTGCTTGCGACAGTGCTTGCGACCTGGCGTCTCTCCTGGCAGCCCATAGTATCGTTCAGTGTCCCGGTACCGGGCTATTGGGGTCTGTCCTGAAAATGTGGGAGGCAAACCCTGATTTGCGCCGTTCGGCGCCGACAGCCGTGATGGAGGCCGCCGAGGCCGACCAATGCCTGACACGCTGACGGTGCCGATCACGGGTCGACAGCAAACAGGCTCAGGGTTTAACCTCGGCAACTGGATCGGGGCTGCCCGTCGCGCTCCCTGTCCCGTTGCGTTGCCCTTGCGGCCGGAGGTCGTCGTGGTGACCCAGGGCACCGCCCCGATGGTTGTGCGATCCCCCCAGGGCCCGCTGCCGCGTCTGCGGAGCCGGCTTGCCCTGATCTTTGCCGCCGTGATCCTTGTCACGTGCCTCGTCGCGGCGACACTGATGCTCACGATTGCGCGGAATGAACGCCAGGCGATTCACGATCGCGTCGTGAGTGCGGCAGTCGCGCTTTCCTTCGGGTTCGACCAGGAGGTAGCAGCCGGCAACGCCCTGCTGAAGGGCTTGTCCTCGTCGCCGGCTTTGAAGTCCGGCGACGCGAAGGGCTTCTACGACCAGCTTAAGGCAACAACGCTCCCGGAAGGATCCTGGCTGATCCTTCAGGATCTGGAGGGGCAGGTCGCCAATACGCTCCGCCCCTTCGGGTCACCACTGCCCAAGCACCGCGACTTCCCAAATTACCAGGAACAGCTCGATCGGATCCGGGGACGTGGCTGGTCCGTGTCGGGTCGCATGGCAAGTCTCCTAAAGCCTGGAACGACGGCCATCGCTCTCAGTCTCAGGTTCGATGAGGACGATGGAGCGATGAAGGGTTTCATCACCACCGTGATCTCGCAGGAGCGTCTCGGTGCTATTCTCGACGACCAGAAGGTTCCCGAGGAATGGACGCGGGGTCTCTACGATCGCAAGCTTCAACCCATCGTAACAGGACGAGGGGGTACGACGTCGTCACACATTCCCATGCCGGATGCCCTTGCGGCGCACCTCTCCACCACCGGCGGGAACGAGACGGTCGACGGCTTTGTCGAAGGCGTCGATGAGCGCGGGATTCCGGTCCTGATCGCATACCGCAGTTCCGGGGCGACGAACTGGACGACGCTGGTCGCGGTTCCGCTTGCCCTGGTCGACGCACCGGTCACGGGAGCTCTGCAACAGATCGCCGGAATGGCGACCTTCCTCATTCTGGCAGGCGGTCTTGCGGCCCTGTTCACGGCCCGTCAGGTGGAGCAGCCTCTCCGGGTGCTGTCCGATCAGGTCACAGGAGCGAAAAGGCAGGTCAGCGAGCTGTCCAGCCAATTGCTCGCATTGCAGGAGGACGAGCGGCAGCGGATTGCCCGGGAGCTGCATGACTCGACAGCCCAGCACCTGGTCGCCGCGAACCTCGGTCTCGCGGGCCTTGAGCCGGAGGTCCGGCACAGTTCGCACGGCCGCAAGGTCTTGGCCGACGTCGAAAACCTTCAAAGCGCGGCGCTCCGGGAGCTTCGCATCTTCACCTACCTGCTGCATCCTCCGAACCTGGCTCATGATGGACTCCAGGCGACCTTGCGGGACTTTGCCGAAGGCTTCGCCAGGCGCGCGGGGCTCGACGCAAGGATCCGGATTCCCGAGGAGGTCGATGATCTGACGCCGGACCTTCAACGTGCCGTCCTGCGGGTGGTACAGGAGGCTCTCACCAATGCCCACCGCCATGCCGGAGCCTCCCGCGTGACAGTGGATGTCTGGATCCGGTCCGGACGGCTGCTGGTCCGGATTCGCGACAACGGACACGGGATGACGGACCGGGATCGTCCCGACGGTCCCACCCGGCTCGGTGTCGGCATCGCGGGCATGCGCGCCCGCCTCGAGCAGTTTGGCGGCGGATTGCGGATTCGATCCGGTCCGGGCGGCACATCGGTCATTGCGGTTGTGCCGGTTTCGGCCACCGCTCGAGCCCTGGCCCAGGCGCGGCGCATGCTCGATCCATGGCTCCCGGGCTCGACCAGGATCGATGGCGAGGCCTCCTCCTGATGTTTCAGGGTCTGCATCCAGCAGATTCAGGGTTGTACTCAGCTGGGTTCGGAAGGCCGGGTGGTGTATCCTGCCTCGGGTTCCGGCTTGCCGGAAAAGCCGGGGCCACCGCCGAAGGACGTTGCATGATGACGCGCATCCTGATCGCCGACGATCATGACGTGGTCCGCTCCGGCGTGCGGACGATCCTGGAGGGGCACGACGGCTGGAGCGTGGTCGGCGAGGCCCGGGACGGCAAGGACGCTATCGCCCAGGCTCAGGCGACCCGGCCCGACATTGTCATTCTCGATTACGGTCTTCCGCTGGTGAACGGGGTCGAGGCCACCCGCCAGATCCGCACCCGCGTGCCCGGCGTGGAAGTGCTGATCTTCACCATGCACGACACCGACAGTTTGGTGCGGGATGTGCTCGAGGCCGGGGCCCGAGGCTTCCTGCTCAAGTCCGATGCCAAGCAGTTTCTCGTGTCGGCGGTGGAGAGCCTGGCAGCCCATCGCCCGTTCTTCACCGGCAAGGTCTCCGAAGCGCTGCTCGAAACCTACCTGTCCAGGGGAGCCGCGAACGAGTCGGCGCTGAGCTCACGGGAGAAGGCCGTGGTGCAGCTGATTGCCGAAGGCAGGACCAACAAGCAGATCGCCAATATCCTCAGCATCAGCACCAAGACGGTCGAGACCCATCGCGCCCTGGCCTTGCGCAAGCTCAACCTCGATACCACCGCCGCTCTCATCCGTTACGCCATTCGCAACAAGCTCGTGGAGTGCTGATCATGCCCTTTGGACCGTGGCGCTACCGGCTTTCAGGCGGGGCTTGCCAGTGGCGTGAGAACGGTTCGTCTGCGGGCATGACGTTATCAAGCAGCCGCGAGGGGCCGCTTGTAGCATCATGTAGTTTACGGGATGGCGATCAAGGCGAGCGCCTGGATCAACGGCTGCTCTGAAGATGTTTCCGCGGGCTGTTTCGAACGCACGTTACAGTAAGATACTTCCTTTTCGCCGTCGCTCCGCCGATGATGGCCTTCGCGGACCGGGAACACGCCGTCACTCGTTCCAGCTCCGAGTCGGCAAAGGAGAAGTCGATGCTCGTCAGACTGCCATTTTTCTTGATCCTGTCGCTCCTGGTCTCCGGTTGCGTGTCGAGCACGTCAAGCAGCCGACCGCCGAATTATGTCGAAGCGGGGCTCACCCAGAGCCCTCTCCCGCGAGGATCGATGGTCGCGTCGCCGGATCTGCCCAGTGCCATTGGTGGTCCCGAATAGGCCGCTCCTTCCACCGGGCGCCCATTCGGGATCCAGCATCGGCCTCCAGCCGCGCGGATGATTTTGTCTGCATGCCGGTCACCGCGGATCGAACGGTGACCGGAAGGCAATCGGCTGCCTTCCGGCAAGGCTCTCATCGACATTCAGGTTGAGCCGACACATCTATGAGCCCGGCCCGATGCCGACTTCAGAGCACATCGAACGTCGGAAATCTGGCGGTTGCGCGGACGCATTCCAGTAGGAAGCACGCCAACCCAATATCGCCCGTCCAGAGCGAAAAGCGCCGCTGGCCGAAGTGGGCGGCCTCCATATCGCTCTGCTTGATCGCGTGCATCGCAAATAGGCGAGCTCTGTCGAGCCACATGCCGTCGCCGGTCCGTTCAAACAGTTTAAGGAAGGCAAAGCCGTTTCCGGCCGTTCCGTGACAGAGGTTCGATCCTTTCGCCAAAGGACCGGCTTTCCAGGTCAGTTCACCGCCGCCGAGGAGCAGTTCGTCAATGGGCTCGTCAAGTCCGGCCAGGGCAGTGACCATTCCAGGTGCCCCATGACAATGTTGTACCAACGCGGGAGCCCCGCTCCGAGCTGTTCCGGCCACCGCGCCCCAATTGACGCCCTCGGAGCTTCTGATCGCAGTCACTTCGAGTGTCCGCGCGATCTGAGATGAGAGCCGAGCCCAGCGTTCTTCGCCCAAATAATCCCCCCCCTTAGTGAGGGCGTAGGCATTTCCGGCATACCCGTGCACGGGACCGAGATATTGTGCGCTCCTGCCATATAGAACCTGTGTCCACATGTGAGCGCCCAACGCCTCGTCAGGGTGGAAGGAATCCTCGAGCGCCTTGGCTCCGGCGCGGTAGAGATCTTTCCACTGCGAGGCGCCGGTCGATCGATAGAGCTCGAGAGCGCACAACATCGTGCCGGGAGCTCCCCACATCAGCTCCAGGGCTGGATCGTCCGTATTCGCGGCGATCCTATCCGCCAGCAGCGGGAGGACTTCGTCCGACCCCGAGGTCTTCCATTGGGTGAATAGAATGCCGGAATCGCCCAATAGCCAGGAGCGGGTCTGCCAGCCTGGTCCGAGAGCGTTACGCCAAGCCTCTTCTTCCAAGACCTGGCGGTTCCGGTTGTAGATTTCCGGCAAGAACTCGGAGAAGCACCGGCCTGGCTCTGCCGCGCCCTCCCTGACGAGATGATCAAGTCCCCAGATGACGCCCGCGGCCCCGAAATAGAGAGGTGCATGCGGACCCCGCTCGTCTCCCTCGCGATCATTGGGGTGGATCTGCCACAGCCCTTGCGACGTGAAGCTTTCGCGGGTGTCTGCAACGATCCGCTCGATGGCGTCCTGAGCTTTGCCACAGTCCCAAGCCGTGACCTCGAGAGACTGGTGCCGGGCCGGGTCAAATAATGCCGCCATCGCCTTCGCCACCTCACTTCAAACACACCGTGGGCAACGCCATACATGACCTTCCATAACCCCCCAACAGCGCCTTGCTCCGATAAAACGACATCCCGACCGTCCACGGATTTCCCGTGAGAGCGCTGGAGCTCGCTGCAAATCCCACCCGTTAAAGCGCCTCGCCCACTGAGAGGCGCAGGGACGCCGGGCTGCCTGTTCGGCCCTTGCCCCGAGGAAGGCGGCTCCGGCCCGGCTCGCAGAGCACAAGTACCCGGAGGAGATAAGGGTCATGACAGGCCATCAGGCGTCAAAGGCGGTCAAGCGCATCGCCCCGCCACGCCGCTCTTCACGTGCCCTCGCCCGCGTTGCCCTAGGTGATGATCGGAACAATACCGTTGCCTTGCAGCAGTTCACGTTCAGGGCGACAGCCTCCCGGCCGTCCGAACAACCCGCGCTGCACGATGATTGCGCGCAGCGGGCCGGATCAGTGCTCCGCGTGCTGGCACTGTCCGTGGTCGGCCAGCACCTCGATGATCCGGCATTCGGATATCTTGCGATGATCGCAGGCAACCATGGCCTCCAACTCGTCCCGCAGGGCCGTGAGCCGGACGATCTTGTCCTTGATCTCCGTGAGATGGGCCTTGGTGATTTCATGGACTTCGCCGCACGAGCGGCTCGGCGCGGCCGTCAGATCCAAGAGCTGCCGGATGGCGTCGACCTCGAAACCCAATTCACGGGCATGGCGGATAAAGTTGAGCCGACGGACATCATCGGAGCCGTACCGCCGCTGCTGCCCCACCGTTCGCGCCGGCTCGGCCAGCAGGCCAATCTGCTCGTAGTACCGGATCGTCGGCACTTTCACCTGGGTCTGCCGCGACAGCTCGCCGATCGTCAGGGACATGGAAGAAACCTCTTGAACCTCTAGCCGCTAGAGGATGTAGCCTCCGTCCGAATCAATGTGAAGAGGTTTGTCATGTCTGAGGCAACCAACCCGCCCAGCGGCCCTGAAGGCGGATCCGAAGCCCTGCTCGCGCGACGCACCCGCTACCGGGTTTCGGGGATGGACTGCGCCTCCTGCGCGGCCAAGATCGACAACGCCCTGCGGCGTGCCCCCGGCGTGGGCCGCGTCAATGTCTCAGTCCCCGCCGGAACCGTGACGGTTGACCACGCCGACACGGTCATCCCGGCCGCACTCTCCAAGCGGATCACCACGCTCGGGTACAAGGTGATGGAGCAGGAGCCGACGACCTCCCACGAGAATGGCCATCACGACCATGGGCATGGCCCCGGTTGCGGCCACGACCATGACCATGACCACGATCACCGGCACGACTCCGATGAGGAGCCTGCGGCCGGACTGCACGGGCACCTGCACGATCATGGTCCCAGCGACGTTTCTTGGTGGAAAAGCACGCGTGGCCTTCTGACCATCGCCTGCGGCGCCGCGCTCGTGGCGGCCTACCTCGTCGGGCGGGCGGTGCCGCAGACCGGGCACTGGACCTTCATCCTCGCCATGGCCGTGGGCCTTGCGCCGATTGCCCGGCGAGCGCTCGTGGCAGCCCGCTTCGGCACTCCGTTCTCGATCGAGATGCTGATGACCATCGCAGCCGTCGGCGCCGTGATCATTGGCGCGACCGAAGAGGCCGCTATGGTGGTCTTCCTGTTTCTTGTCGGCGAGCTGCTGGAGGGCGTCGCCGCGGGACGTGCGCGCGCCAGCATCCAGGGCTTGACGAAGCTGGTGCCCAAGACCGCGCTCCTCGAGCGCGACGGCAGGACCGAGGAGGTCCCGGCCGAGATCCTCGCCGTCGGGTCGATCATCCTCGTACGGCCCGGCGACCGGGTTCCGGCCGATGGCGAAATCGTCTCGGGCGAGAGCGCCGTCGACGAGGCTCCGGTCACCGGGGAGAGCGTGCCCAAACGCAAGGGTGCCGGGGACAGGGTGTTCGCCGGCACGATCAATGGCAGCGGCGCTTTGCGCGTACACGTCACCGCGGCCGCGCAGGACAACACCATCGCGCGCATCGTGCGGCTCGTGGAGGAGGCGCAGGAGAGCAAGGCTCCGACCGAGCGCTTCATCGACCGCTTCTCGCGCTACTACACGCCCGCCGTACTGGTCGTCGGCGCGTTGGTCGCCATCGTGCCACCACTCACCGTCGGCGCCTCGTGGAGCGAGTGGGTCTACAAGGGCCTGGCGATACTGCTGATCGGGTGCCCGTGCGCGCTCGTCATCTCGACCCCTGCCGCCATCGCCGCCGGCCTGTCGGCCGGGGCCCGTCGCGGCCTGCTGATGAAGGGCGGAGTCGTGCTGGAGAACCTCGGCAAGGTCACCATGGCGGCCTTCGACAAGACCGGCACGCTGACCGAGGGCAAGCCCAAGGTCACCGATGTGATCCCGGTCGGCCGTTCGGAGCCGGAAGTCCTGTCACTTGCCGCCGCCCTGGAGATGGGGTCGAGCCATCCGCTCGCCACCGCCATCCTGGCCAAGGCCGCGGAGGCCGGACTCGCAGTGACTCCGGCGGCGAACGCCGGCGCCGTCGGCGGCAAGGGCGTGACCGGCAGCGTCGGCGGCGTGTCGCTCTTCCTCGGCTCGGCCAAGGCCGTTGATGAGAGAGTTCCCCTCACGAGCGAGCAGACGGCCCGCATCATCGCGCTGAACGACGAGGGCAAGACCGTTTCCGTGCTCCTCGCCGCGGATCAGGTGGCCGGGATGATCGCCATGCGAGACGAGCCACGGCCTGACGCCAAAGCGGGCCTCGATGCCCTCAGGAGCGCAGGTGTGAAGGCCCTGATGGTCACCGGCGACAACCGCCGTACGGCCCAGGCCATTGCCGGCAGTCTCGGCATCGAGCCGCGGGCAGAACTGCTGCCGCAAGACAAGCAGGCCATCGTGCGCGAACTCCAGGCCCAAGGCTTCGTGGTTGCCAAGATCGGCGATGGGATCAACGATGCCCCGGGCCTGGCCGCTGCCGATGTCGGTATCACCATGGGCGGCGGCACGGACGTAGCGCTGGAGACCGCCGACGCCGCGGTGCTCCACGGGCGCGTCCTCGACGTGGCTCGCATGGTGCGCCTATCGCGGGACAGCATGGCGAACATCCGCCAGAACATCACCATCGCGCTCGGCCTCAAGGCGGTGTTCCTGGTGACGACTATCCTCGGTATCACGGGCCTGTGGCCGGCGATCCTGGCGGACACCGGGGCGACGGTGCTGGTCACCGCCAACGCCATGCGCCTGCTCGGAGCCGGAGGACGGGTGTGACGTTGTCGCCCTGGATGTACGAGCTGGGGGTGAACAGGGGCCGTCTCACCGACTTTGCCGCAGGTCGGCTTCGAACAGTATGGCGAAAGGAAAATCTCGCTTCTGCAAACTTTCACCCCGATAGCCATGACAGCATTGTCCGAGGCGCTTCACCTGCACGCGCAGGTGGACTGGCTGCGAGGCCGGGCAGCCTCGGCAATGATGCTTACTGAACGTGCCCTTCCGAGTTTCCGGAACGAGGGCGGGACTGCGGGCAGAGCCAAGGCGCAATGCAGTTCTGGACGTCCTGCTACTGGGTTCTGACGGGCGGAGCCGTCATTGGCGTAGCCCAAACTGGATCTCGATCTGATTGTCCCTCAGATCCGGCCCCTGCCAACGGTGGTAAATCTCGCGGCTCTCGCCCGAGAGCACGTGTCCGGCGGACGTGATTGATCGGAGCAAAGGACCATACCCATCAGAGAACAAATCTTGGAGTGGCCCATTGTATCGACCCGACGCGCACAGAATCGGCGCGAGGGACTTGAGAGCATAATTGCCTTGATAGGGAATGCCGGCAGACACCGGCAGGCAGAATTCGACCCTGAACTCTGTGTGCTGGTCCGTTGGCAGATCATGGGACACGAAGATCCACGGGCCGTCGATCAGAAACCCATGCTGCTCAGCCTCCCTCAGCAGGGCGGGACAAAGCTGCGCGCTCGCGTGTGCGATCATAGGGATCGTGATTGTCCGCTCGGCACTCAGCACGGTCATTCGACAAGTTGTCTTGATATCCAAAGCGGATTCCTCTCCCTCAACCTCGACCCGGTGTATAGTCCAGTCAGTCGGCCCGCTCCATAGGTGGGGTTTTTCAGGACTCGCGATGAGCGTCCCGCGCGCAAACTCGATTTCTGTGATTATCCTGGTCTGCTCGGTTCGATACGGCAAGCTCATGGACGAGCGGGTGTTGAAGGCTTACCTGTCGCTGCTCCGCAGTGGTCGCGTGCGCATGAACCTGCTTGCTAATCGGATCCGTTGCGCGAAAAGCCGTTCGCCTCGATTGCGATACTGCTTGGTTCCCAGCGGGAAATAGGCTTGATCCACTTCCCTTCGGCCCATTCGTCTCCGGTTGGCAAAGGGCCGTGACTCATGTATCTCGATGCCAGTCCGAAATCATTCCAGGGAGGCGCGCTATGACTGAATTATACGACATATTCGCGCTCGCTGGATTAAGGTATTTCTTCAACCGGTAGGTCCTGCGAGCATCGCTGGAAGCGCATTGCCACGTCGTATTGGTCCGACGAACGTCGTTGGCTGCGCAGATCTAATTATCCACGTGTCAAGATTGGCGCAACGTCAAGCGCCATCACAGGAACTGCTATCGTGAAACATGAAGAACAGCCTTACGCTGTCAAAGCAGCTTTGATTGCTGTTGAAAAACTGCACCGCGATGAACACGATTGTGTTCGTTCATTGCGCGTGCCTGCCAACCAGTCTTCGTTCGTTGCGAGCAATGACGATTCACTCGAAGAGGCCGAGGACAACCCCGCCTGCGTACCACTCATCATTCGCGCGGCAGGCAAACCAGTCGGGTTCGCCATGTATGCTCTTGATGAGGACGATGGAAACTATTGGATCTATCGCCTTATGGTTGACGCCCGTTTCCAGGGTAACGGATACGGACGAGCTGCACTCATGCAGATCATTAGGATGCTGGCGGAGCACGCGGGCTGCTCATGCGTCGTTTTGGGGGTGAAGCCCAAGAACGAGCGAGCGCGTCGTCTCTATGAGGCTGTTGGCTTTCGAGCCACAGGCGACATCATAGAGGGCGAGATCGTGATGAGGTACGAGGTCTAACCTCCGACGGCCGAGGGCTGCGACAGCCTCCCTCGGCCGTTCGCTCGGACTGGCAGGCGCCGGAGGGAGCCGAGGTCCTTCCGCTGAGCCGCTGGCGGGCAGCAATTCCAATGCTGCATATCCGCCCAGATTGAGAGCCCTCTCCTTAGGGGCCACCCGAACGGAAAAACATATTCGCGGGTCGTTTCGGTCGATGGCCGCGCCGAACCCGGTATTTCTTGACTGATGTTGCCGGGTTGTCGCTTCGCCCGCCTGAGTGACGAAGAGCCTGATCCCAGCACGATGGCGCCACGCTCACCCTGGCTGATAAGATTGAACGACCTCATGACGGACCGAACGAGCGTACCGCGCTGGCTGGTATCGCCCAGACCTCTCGGGGACGCTGAGGAGATCCGAAGGATCTGCCTGAACGGTTGCGACACGGCCTGCAGCAACTTGAGCCCCGCTTCGAGTGGATCAAACCCATTGACCCTCCAGAATCCGAACTTCGCCGGCCTTGCTGCCCCGTTTGGTCAAGTGGACGTCCCGTTCTGTCAAGCTGAGCGCTGGCCTTTGTGGAAATCTGTTGGCATCGACGGAACCATTTCCGTAGCGATTCCGGCCGCCTGGAGAGAAGCAATGCAATTCACATCGATCCTGTCGCTTGGCGCGATCAGTCTGGCCCTGGCCGCGTGCCAAACCCAGCAGCAGGCAAATCAGAATAAAGAGAACCTGCTCGCGGCAGCCGGCTTCACGCTTCAGCCCGCCAATTCACCGGCGCGGATTGCCGCTATGAAAAAGCTCCCGCCCAACAGGTTCGTTCGCCAGACATCGGGTGGAACAGTCGTCTATGTCTATGCCGATCCCGCCGGGTGCCAGTGCGTCTATTTCGGCGACCAGACGGCGTGGTCGAGCTACCGTGCCGCCGTCTTTGCCAAGCAATTGGCCGATGAGCAGCAGATGACCGCGATGATGAACCAGAACGCCTTCGACTTCGGGCCGTGGGGCCCCGGCTTCTGGTAGGTCGTCCCTCGCAATCAAATGCGCTGAGCTGATACAGGCCTTATGGCGATCAGGAGCCCGGATGTGCGCCGGACGTTCGTCAATCTTGCGAAGGCTGCAGCTGAAGATGCCGAGGTCTGTCTTGAGACAGAATGAACCTTTTTGCTGCAAACCCTTCGCCCGCATTCTGCGAAATGGTGAGGTTTTCTCCCTACCTCTGATGAATGTCGGCTTTTGACCTCACGGAGACCTTAGGCGGATGGAAAGTGGATGGGCAACAAGCCTGTCTTGTTCGCAGGAAGCTTACGTGGTCTGCCTGCACATCATTCCTTGTGAAGGGACGACCCTAGCCAGCCTGGTTTGCCGCACGTTCTCAAGCCGCGACACCGCTAGTTCGGTTTTCGGTGTCGGAGATCAGCTCAACCACTCCATGGGCGATTGCGTCCGGCTGATCTTCCTGAAGATAATGTGCACCAGCTCCGACATGGGCCACGCGGCAGTGCCTCAGAGTTGACGCGAAAGTTTCCGCAAAGGCAGGTGAGACGAGCGCCCCAGGATCGCCAACAAACAGCGTTTTTGGATAATCAGAGTTGCGCAAGGCGCCATGAGCAGCTTCGAGCGTTGACCAAACGTCAGCCGGCTCTCCCGCGATCGGCAACTCGTTCGGCAGACGCCAAGTTGGCCTGCGTGTTTCAGGAGTGGGGAAAGGTGCACGGTAGACAGCCATTTCCTCGTCGGTAAGCTGACGCTTGACCGAACCAGGAAGTATGCGCTCAACAAACGCATTGCCCTCCAGTATCATGGTCTCACCCAATCCGGGCGTCCTGAATTTCTGGAAAATCTCACGGGCTGCGGCAAGCTGGTGAAAGTCCTCCCAGCTCGGCATTGGTCGGATGAACTCCATGAACGCGAGCCCACGGACGAACTCTGGTCGTCTTGCTGCAAGCTCAAACGCGAGCGCCGTGCCCCAATCCTGCGCGATGAGGTAAGCGGACGTAATCCCGCAAGCGTTAATGAAAGCGTCGAGGTAACGAACGTGATCCGCGAACCGGTATGCGATATCCGGTTTGCCCGATTGTCCGAAGCCAACAAGGTCCGGAGCAATACAATGCGCCACGTTCGCCACGTGAGGAATGATATTGCGCCAGATATAGGATGAGGTCGGGTTGCCGTGCAGGAACAGTGCGACGGGTGCGCCGACAAGACCAGCTTCGCGATAGGCCATCGTCGTGTCGAGGACTGCTCGACGCGGTAGGGTGACATCAGGGATCATGGGTTCCGTCCTTATTGAAGACAGTGGCAAAGGCGATGCGCTTAAAGCGCTCGAGAGGAGCGGCATTACGCTCGACCTTCATGCGAAGGATGGCCCCCTCCCAGGAAGAGATCAGGAAGTCTGCGAGCTCCTCAGCCGGAAACGTCGAGGCGATGGAGCCGTCACGCTGGCCTTCCGCAATACAGGCCGCGAAGGGGCGCAGCCACTCGCGATAGATCACAACCAGCTTCTCACGCAGCACTTCGCTGACCTGCGCCGTCTCAAGGCTGAAGTCGCCGATGAGGCACCCGCGCGTGAAGCCATCGTGAGCGAGTCGATCGGTAATGAGATCCAAGTAGCGACGCAGGCGCTCCCGGGGTGAAATATCGGGATCATCGAGAGCTTGGCTCACCAACGCCCGGGTGTGTTCGAAGTATCGGTCGAGCACTTCACCCGCGAAGGCTTCCTTGGAGCGGAAGTGGTTTGTGAAGGATCCCTGGGGGGCCGACGCCTCGCTGACGATGTCGCGCACACCCGAACCGTGAAAGCCTTTTCGGAACATCACGTTTAGCCCGGCCGAAAGGATAGTTTCTCTGAGCGATTCTTTTGCCATGGTGTTTTAATACGCACGTACGTATTGAAATACAACCCCTAAAGATGTGCTTGGCCGAGGGGTTCGGCGCATTGAAAACATCGAAGCCTGCCTGGAATCCTGGCGTGGGGCCGCGGCTCGCCCAACCCTGTTGGCCTATGTCCCTAACCGAAGGCTTTCTCCGCCGGTCGCGGCCCGAGCCAATCGCCGCCTGCTCTTTTGGCTCTGTTGCCATAAGATCAAGTGATGCCGATGGTCGTTGGAGGAATGATCAACGCCCCTATGAAAGTGCTATAGTACTTCGTCGCCGCTGAGAGCCGGTTCCAGACGAGGGGCTCTACCGACTGTCAGGGTCTCGCTGCCGTCCCGAGCTGAGGGAGGGGTAAGATGCTCCCGAAGAACGATCCGAGTTCCGTCCAGGTTCTCCATCCCACTATTACGGTGCCGGTGTTTCCGGCCACCTCGACAGAATTCATCACTGTTCTGGTGCATTATCATCGCGCTGAGATCGCCCGCATGGCCGGCTGGCGCGACCGGATCGACCGCACAACCAACTGGGCCATCACCGTGGTGGCCGCCATGCTCTCCGTTTCGCTCTCCACGCCGACCGCTCATCATGGCGTTCTGCTCTTCGCCATGGTGCTGGTGTTGCTGCTGTTGGTCATCGAGGCGCGCCGCTACCGCTTCTTTGACGTCTACCGCAACCGCGTGCGCCGGCTGGAGCGCAACTACTACGCTCAGATCTTTGCTCCCGAAGAGGGAACAACGGACGAGTGGATCCACAGGCTGGGTGATGACCTTAGGCGGCCCCTCTTCCTGACCAGTCAAAGCCAGGCGATCTCGCGTCGTCTCCGGCGCAACTATTGCTGGATGTTTCTGATCCTGCTGTTTGCGTGGCTCGTGAAGACCACCTTCATCAGAATGCAGGAGAGCGCCGCCGAGACTCATCTGGTCGCCTCCGTGGGGGAGTGGGTGCGGAATGCCGCAATCGGCCCGGCTCCTGGCTGGCTTGTGATCGCCGCTGTTACGATCTTCTATGGCTGGATTCTCCACGCCACCTTGCGCAAACCGATGGGCGAAGGTGAACTGGCCTTCGGAGACGTGCATGTCTGAAGAGCGATCGGTTGCTTCCTGCCAGGCGCATTTCCAGCCTGCTCTTCGCCGCAAGCCATCATCGGCAAAGGGAAACCCGTCTGCTTGGAGAATCTAAAGGTGGCAGCTTGCAACCGTGCAGAAAAACCGGACACTCGTTGTGGATGCTGTCGAATTGGCCCGGGTTCAATCGACATTGGTGTGTCAGCCCAGTCCGGGCTGCCCACATCAGGAGAACAGCCTTGAAATACATGCTCATGATCTATCGCGACGAAGCAGCCTTCGCTCCCGGCCAAACGAGCGGCGCCCATTCCGGCGCTTACATTGCGTACGCGGATGCCCTTAAGGCAGCAGGCGTCCTGATCGGGGGGGACCGCCTCCAGCCGTCGTCAACGGCCAGCACCCTGCGGGCCGGCGATGGGGCACCCGAAATCCTCGATGGACCCTATGCCGACACGAAAGAGCAGTTCGGCGGCTTTTACATCATCGATGTCCCCGATCTTGACGCGGCCCTGCAATGGGCGGCTCGATGCCCTGCTACGACGCAGGGTGCCGTCGAGGTCCGTCCGATGTGGGTCGTCTGACGGTATGGGCGCGACCAGTCGCGCTTCGCAGGCCAGGGAGGCGGCAGAACGGGTCGCCAGGCACTCCTACGGCAAACTGGTCGCCTACCTCTCCGCCCGAACCCGGGACATCGCGGGGGCCGAGGACGCCTTGTCCGAAGCCTTCGCGGCCGCCCTCGACCAGTGGGATGCCGTTGGCATCCCGGCCAACCCGGAGGCATGGCTCCTGACCGTCGCCCGTCGGCGAATGGTCGATACGGCACGGCAGAGGGAAACCCGAGCAGGCGCGGCCGAACACCTCAAGCTGCTCGCAGACGAACTGCGGGACGCTGGCGAGGGCTCGGACATCCCCGATGAGCGCCTGCGGCTGATGTTCGCCTGCGCCCATCCGGCCATCGACCGCCAGATCCGAAGCCCCCTCATCCTTCAGACGGTCCTCGGCTTCGATGCCGCTACGATTGCAGGCTGTTACCTGGTCTCCCCGACCACGATGGGGCAGCGCCTTGTCCGAGCCAAGACCAAGATCAAGCAGGCCGGGATCGCCTTTCGGCTGCCGGAGCACCTGGAGATGCCTGAGCGGCTCGACGCCGTGCTGGAGGCGATCTATGCGGCCTTCACGGAAGGTTGGTCCGATCCTGCGGGAACGGAACAGCGCCGAAGGGAGCTCGCGCAAGAGGCGCTCTGGCTCGGCCGACTGGTCGCGAGGCTTCTGCCTGATGAACCCGAGGTGCTTGGCCTGCTCGCCCTCATGCTTCACCTTGAGGCGCGCCGACGCGCGCGTCGCGACCACCAGGGCGGCTATATTCCCCTGAATGACCAGGATCCGTCCAAGTGGGACACCATGCTCATCGCCGAGGCCGAGGACATTCTGCTCGGTGCAAGCCATAGGGGCCGGATCGGTCGCTATCAGCTCGAGGCGGCCGTGCAATCCGCCCATGCGATCCGGCGGTTCGGCCGGGCTCCGGACTGGACAGTGTTGTAAACCCTGTACGACGCGCTCCTGGCGATTACCGGTTCCCCCGTTGTGGCCATCAACCGCGCGATGGTGATCGCAGAAGCCCGGAGCCCTGAGGACGGGTTGGCTGTCCTATGCGAAGTCGACAACGATCATCGCCTGTCCCAATACCAGCCTTATTGGGCCGCCCGAGCGGAACTCCTGGCCCGCTGCGGACAAGCAGCAGTGGCCGATCAGGCCTATGCATGCGCAATCAGGCTGGAACCCGACCCGAGCGTTCGCCGCTTCCTGCAAGCTCGAAGAGAACGCATTTCGACTGCATCTGCCGCTATTGGGCCGAGCGGCGCGGTCGCCTCACCCAAGCCTCGTCGCTTTTTATGATCGCAAACGGGAAAATGCCCCGCTCGTTTAGGCACCTGCCCGACTCTTGATGGTTTTTGCTTCCGAATGCCGCTCTGAATTCTCGTTCAATGCACGTTCCGTCATAGTGCGAAGATGAACTGTGAGAGTTCCCATGGAAGTGCGTGCGATCGCCGGTCAGGAGCATGCAAAGGAACAAGCCCCAAACAGCGGCGGTAACGCATTCGGCACCATCGGCTCGCATATTATATCTTGTACGACCGACTTAAACGCTGGTTTTGCAACGAGATTCAGAACCGCGCCAACCATTGAACAATCGGGGACGGCACTACGACACCGAACAGCGAACCATCAGCCGACACCACATTCCATCACGTTTGCTTATTCGCGGATGAACGTCCCATACACACGGGTGTCACCTGGCTTGGCACCACTGGCAAGATCCATGAACAAAATCGATTTCAAAAAGGACCTCTCGACGATCTACACGGCGCCAACCGGCAGCTTTGCTGCCGTGAACGTACCAACTCTGCAATACATCAAGGTCGACGGAAAAGGCGACCCAAACTGCGGGCACCGCTATAGGAACGCAATCGAATGGCTTTATTCAGTAAGCTCCGCGATGAAATTTGCGGCCAAGACAAATTGGGAAGGGACTACGTCGTTCCGCTGCTTAAAGGCCTTTGATGGGTGATGCTGTGAGCAGTCTGGATCGTGAACCGCAGCCAGGGCTGGCACGAGCGCGGAGTCGGGCACTCGGCCGCATCGATCACCGGTCGGTGGACGCGTGGCAACAGGGAGACGGGTGGCCGTGGTCAGGACGATTCCGGCCCAAAATCCGCCGGAGGAGGATGGGAGATGGCCCTCTCATGCCGGGCAATCGCATCCAGGATGAGTTGGCGGTGGCCCCGCCAAGTCACCATGGTCTCTTCCAGCAACCGCAGTAACTCCCTGGCCACGACCGTGTCGTAGCCCTGCTCGGTCATTCTGCGGATCAGGGTGATCTGCTCGGCGATCCGCTGCTCGCCCCCGGAAAGATGTCGATCTGCCATGATCAGGTCTTCGCGCTCTCGTTGGAGGTCGCTCATGGCGCCATACCTCAACCATCAGGCGGGAGCGCGCTTATCTCTCAGCCATCAGCGCCTACGGTTCGGATCGGCTGATGGTGGAGCCAGTATGCGCCTGTTCGGGCATACGTCCAAACGCTGCAGTATCGAATGCGCCGGATGAAGTCGGGATGAGCCAAGCGGAGCCGGGGCTGCGGCGACACTCCAGCCAATCTGCCTCAGCGTGTTCATGGCCGCGGCATGTGCATCATGTCTTGGATGTGCCGGATGAGGGTGGCCGCCCCTTAGGACTTCGGAATGAACTGTCCGTGGTCCGGGATCTCGTCGGGATGCGGTCGGGCGTTGCCGGAGGAGATCAGCAACAGGACGTGTGGCCAGCGTCGGTAAACCTGCTCGGCGAGAGCCATGCCGTCCATCGAGCCGGGCATGTCGACGTCGGTGAACAGCACATGGACTTCGTCTGAACGCACCTCCAGCACTGCCAGGGCAACGTCCGCGTTCCCAGCCTCCAGAACCTGGAAGCCCGCCTCCTCAAGTTCATCGGCCGCCGCCATGCGCACCAGCGGCTCGTCTTCCACCAGAAGAACGACGAGAGGGGCGCCGGTTCCGGACGATCCCATGTCACATCACCGGTGGCTGCGGGTCGTGGATGGCCTTCTCGGCTTGGACCAGCACGTCGAGGCCACGCCACGGCTTGGGCATGAAGGTGACGCCCTCCGGCAAATCGTCGGACATTGCGCCTGGATCGCCCGACGTGAGCACGACCCTGACCGTCGGCCAGAGCTTGCACGCAGCCTTGGCGAGCTGGACTCCGTCCATCTCGCCCGGGAGGCGAACATCGGCGAACATCATTGCCACCTCGCCACCGCGGTTCCGGAGGCAGTCCAAGGCGGCTTCCGCACTCTCGACTTCGACCACATCCAGAGGAGTCTCCTCGAGTAGGACGGCAGCGAGGGCCCGGATGTCGGGATCGTCCTCAACGATCAGCGCGAGGTGAGGTTCAGATTGCATCGCGGTCATGGTCGCCTTTCCCGATTTTCATCTGCCGGAGAATGGCAACGAGTGGTTCAGGGATCGGAGCCTCGGGCACGTCTCTGTAGGTCTCGGCGAATGCGCGAGCGATCATGAAGGTGGCAACATCCGGATGGACGTCGTTGATATGGAGCAGGCGCACGTCGCCTGAGGCGTCGTGGGACATCGGCACTCTCCTTGGGTACGCTCGGCGAGCCCATCGCGGGTGCTCACACCACCCTGGACTAACATACGTTAGTCGAGTGAACCGGTGATCTGGCCACAGGTTTCAGCGTGGCGGCAAAATATCCGTGCACCGTAAGGTATTTCGATAAATCTAGAAATATCAGTTGACGAGCGATTCAGAAATCCGCTTGCTACTTCCATGAATGTCGAACAAGCAGCCAGGCAACTCGAAGCGCTCGGGAACGTCACCCGGCTCCAGATCTACCGAACGCTGGTGCGGGCCGGAGCGGCTGGCCTGCCGGTCGGGCAGATCCAGGATCGCCTTGGCATCCCACCGTCGACGCTGTCGCACCATCTCCAGCGGCTCCTGCTGACCGGGCTGGTGACCCAGGAGCGGCAGGCCACCACCCTAATCTGCCGGGCCAGCGATCCGCCGATGAACAGCCTCATCGGCTTCCTGGCTGACGAGTGCTGCGCCGACGCCGGCTGCTCGACCCAGGCGGAGAATGCTGCGTGATTTATTTTTACCCAGTACTTCGATACTGCCGGAAATAAGAAAGGATACGCAAATGCCTGGCTTCATCTCGTTCGTCGCCTCCCTCACCCGTGGCCCGGAACCGTCGCCAGATTGCCACCCTTGGTGAATGGGATGACCATCTCCTGCGCGAGACAGGCTTCCAGCGGGCGGATGTCCTCACCGTCCTGGCCCAGCCCCGTCACCGCGATCCCTTGCGGATGCTCAAGATCATAGGATGCAACGGCGGCGTGCTCGTCGAGCGCGTACGCGACGGCTTCGCCCCTCGCCCCGCCTTCCACAGCATTCAGGCCGCATCCTTGCGCTCGCTGCGGGGTACGATTTGCAGAGCCCCGTCCGGCAAGGGACGCTGCAAGTTCAGAGCCTCGTCCGCTTTTCTCGCCAGCCGTGAAGGTGTTGAGCCGGCACACGCCTTTATGGCGATCCTGGACCCGGATGTGCGCCGGGGCGTTTGTTAATCTTGCGAAGGCTGCTGCCGACGATTCCCAAGCGCCTCATGACACAGAGTGAGCACGCTCGCTAAGAGGGCTTCACCCGCAAGCCGCGATGTGTGAGATCTCTTCGCAATCTTTGAAGAATGCGGTTCTGGATCGAACCGCGGCCTCGGATCCCGTACAAACGGATCACCTCAGGTCATTTATCAGAAGCGAATTGGCCGCCCATCCCAAGCAAAGAACCGCCCGGTTTGCGCTGGCGTCAGGGTATTCGTGACCGTGAGAAGCCGCTTTGCGGAGTCGACCGGTGAGAGGATCTTGTTGATTTCAATGCCGGCTCGAAAGGGGCGGCTGAGACGTGTATCAACGGTTCCCGGGTGCAGAGCTACACAGATAGCTTCAGGCCTCTGGCGACGAACTTCAATCGCAAAGGTTCGAATGAACTGGTTCAGCGCCGCTTTCGATGCACGATAGCCGTACCACCCCCCAAGCTGGTTATCTTCGATGCTGCCGACGCGTGCAGAGAGCACAGCAAAGACACTTTTGCCCGCTTTCGGCAAAAGCGGCAGCATATGCTTGCCCACGAGAGCAGGGCCAATCGCATTGATGCGAAAGATCTTAAGGAGATGCTCCGGATCAAGGCTGCGATAGGTTTTCTCGGGCTGGAGGGCGGCGTCGTGAAGGAATCCGGTCGCGACTAGGATGAAGCGCAAGGGAGCGCCTTCGATAAGCTCCTTGGCTCTGGCAGCAATGCTCGCCTCGTTCTCGATATCGATTCTTCCCACATGCACACCCGGCGAGCGCTTGTCGGTTACCGTGCGGGAAAACGCGTGAACGGCTTCGAACCCTTCAGACACAAGAAGGTCCGTGACGGCAGATCCGATGCCACCGGACGCGCCAATGACAAGGGCACGGGCCGGTCGCTCGAGGCTGTTCAGGAGCAGCGAACTTGAGTCGCCTGGACGCATTGCGATCCTCTGTTCTTCCCGGCACGCGCCCATTGCTGAATGCTGCGTGCGGGCGGCATCGCGAACTGAGCCGCAACAGCACCAAGGCGCCAAAAGAAGAAGCCTGGAGCACCGGAGGGATGCTCCAGGCCGCAAGATCAGTTGTTCGGTGGAAGGATCACGGTATCGACGACATGAATGACGCCGTTCGAAGCCGCGATATCTGTCTGAGTGACATTGGCATCGTTGATCATGACGCCCGAGCCTTTCGTGCTTATTCTCAGGGCCTTGCCGTTCACCGTTTTCGCTTCCTTGATCTTGACGACATCAGCCGCCGTCACCCGCCCGGGAACGACGTGATAGGTCAGGATTGCGGTAAGCTTGTCTTTATTCTCCGGCTTTAGAAGGTTCTCGACCGTTCCGGCAGGCAGCTTAGCGAAGGCTGCATCGGTGGGCGCGAAGACCGTGAATGGGCCTGAGCCCTTGAGCGTAGAGACGAGACCCGCTTCATTGAGTGCGGCCGCAAGAGTCTTGAACTGGCCGGCTGCGGCGGCCGTTTGGACGATGTCCTGGTCGGCTGCGCGAGCATCATTGCCGGCAGCCACAAGGCCTAGAGCCGCAACAGTCGCGATCACCAAACTCCTGATTTCGAATTTCATTGTTCATGCTCCTTGCACGGGATGGCTCGGTCGCTCAGCGGCGACCGCGGAGAACCATTACGCTGGCCTCGGCTATTATCATTTCATGAAAAACTCTTTGAACGTTACTCACATTTTCGTGACATGAACATTGATTTTCTTGACATGAAAAATGCCGTCGCTTTAATTGATCCAAGAGAAAACGGAGGCGCAAAATGCTGTCGGAGACGCTGGCTGCCGGGCTGGGGCAATACGAGATCGGCCGCAAGATACGTGTGCTGCGCCAGAGTAAGAAGCTTGGCCTCGTGCAACTCGGAGAGCATACGAGCCTGTCGCCGGCTCTGCTCTCGAAGATCGAGCGCGGGCAGATCATCCCGACGTTGCCGACCCTGCTGCGCATTGCTCTTGTGTTCGGCGTTGGTCTCGATCATTTCTTTGCCGAAACGTCCGACCGACCCAAGGTCGCGGTGGTCCGCAAGTCGGAAAGGTTGCGCTTACCGGACCGTCCTGGGGAGCAAGTGCCGTCCTACTTCTTTGAGAGCCTCGATTTCCCCGTCGCCGATCGCAAATTGCAGGCGTTCCTTGCGGAATTTCCGGCGTCGTCGAAGGAATCGAAGCCGCACCAGCACAACGGCGCGGAACTGGTCTACGTGCTCAAGGGGCGGCTCACCATCAACATTGCAGACGGCGACTTCGTCCTTAGCGAGGGTGACGCCATCTATTTCGACTCTAGCGCGCCGCACAGCTACAGGTGCGAGGAACGCACTCCATGCTCGGCCATCGTGGTGACGACGCCGTGAGGTTCAGCGCTCAACACTCATGCTGCACGGGTGCACCCATAGCATCGGGCAAGGAGCCGACATTGTGGTCAGGCTGCGTCCTTCCGCTCGCTGCGGGCGACGATTTGGAGAGTTCCATCGGGTAAGGGCCGCTGAAGCTTCATGGCCTCCTAGAGACGCCCCATTCATCGACGGGCGGAGCCACGGCGCTTCTCGCCTTCCGAGAAGGTGTCGAGCTGGCGCAGGCCTTTATGGCGATCAGGAGCCCAGATGTCCTGCGGGCGTTCGTTAATCGTGCGAAGACAGCAGCTGAAGATGCCCAGGCTTTTCACGAGACAGGATGGGGCCTGCCGCCGCGAGCGCTTCACCCGCAGCCTACGAAATGTGTGTCTCCTCCCCACCTCTGACGGGCGTCAGCGTTCGCCCCATTCCTGACCTTGTCCTAAGAAGGGAGATAGCAGGTTCGTCCTCGCGGACAATCCCCGTTGCCATTGGATTACATGCCTCGAGAAATGTTTGGCCAGCCGCGTTCCAAGCTGGATGTCGCGGCTTCTTCTCCTAATGTCCGGAGCGGTCGAAGGAGTGGGTGGTTTGTCTCAAGGCCACCGGCAGGACGCCAAATGCGCCAGCTTTCCCGATCCATTGTGGAGACGTGCGGTCGTCCGGAGCCTCGTTACGTGAGAGGGAGGAGGTACCGGCCCTTCGTCATTCTCGTGCTGGGCTCTGTCTCAGCCTCCATCCTGCTCTCTTCCACTCGGGTTGAGGCACAAACCTATATCAATGGGGTCTGGGGGCTTCGTGTGGAATAACCCAAGTGCGTGGAACGGGGCGGCTATCCGGATAGCGCAACCGCGAACGTATCATTGCTGGCACCCATCAGTGCCTCTTATGGCTTCCTGATCCGCACCTATACGGTCAACAGCTTGTTCCTCCCGGGCGGATCCCTCCTGGACCCTGATGCCCGCTACATCTTCAGGGATGGCGGTTTGATCATGACCGGCAGTGCGCCGCGCATCGTTTACGGCTCTTCGCCGTCGCCACAGGTCAGTACGGCGGAGTTCAGTGGCTCGATGACGCTGGAACTGCAAAGTACCACAACGTTCAATGGCACTGCCGGAACGGCGTCGTTCTGGGCCCCCAGCCCCATCAGCGGCGCAGGAGGATTGACCAAATCGGGTCTTGGACGACTGGTCCTTGCAGGGCCAAACATCTATACGGGCGGAACGCGCATTGAGGGCGGCACGCTCCAAGTCGATGGGGCGGGCACTCTGACGCTCTCGGGCGACAACACCCCTTCCGGCACCACGACCATCAACTCGGGCACGATCCAGGTCGGCGATGGCGGCAGCACCGGAACGCTGGATTCGGGCAATGTGATCAACAATGCCACGCTGGTCTTCAACCGCTCGAATGATCAGACGGTATCGAACGTCATCTCCGGCACCAGATGACTCCGCCAGATAGGCACTGGACGGCTGGAGCTGACGGGCGCCAACTCCTATACCGGCGACATGTTCATCGGCGGAGAACTGCTGGCCTCGGCCGATTGCAATCTCGGTGCGCCGACCGGCGACATGACGTTCAGCAACGGTACGCTCCTGCTCGGCTCGCCCTTCGATCTGGCTGCGGGCCGCAGGCTCGTTATGAACCTTGGGTTTGGCGTCATCGACACCAATGGCCATGACATGACCGTGCGCTCCGCGATTACAGGCAACGCTTCCTTCGTCAAGGACGGACTCGGGACCTTGACTCTGGTCGGCCCGAACACGTTCACGGGTCGGACGATCCTCGCTCAGGGCGCGATCGAGAACAGGTCTGAGCTGGTTATCAATCAACAAACCGACGGCGCGATGGCGCAGTCCATCGACGGAGCGGGAATCCTGACCAAGCGCGGCGTGGGGCGCCTAGATCTGACAGGCACGAGCACGATGACCGGCAACAGCTTCGTGCGCGACGGCAACCTTGCGGTGAACGGGTCCATTTTGGCCGGATGAAGCTCGAGCCAGTCCTCGGCGCCACGGTCATGCGTCCGCATCTGGACGGCTTCCAGGAGGACGGTGGCGCGGCAGCCCTGACCGGCTACGGCCGCAACTACGAACTCGGCACGACCACGCTCGGTATCCGCGCCGAGGCTCGGCTTGGTGCGGATCTTCCGCTCAGCGTGCACGGGCTGGTGGGCTGGCGGCATTCCGTTGGGGACATGCATCCCTCTGCGTTGCTGGCCCTTTCGGGCGGTTTGTCGGCATTCAACGTTGCGGGCATCCCGGTCGACCGCGATGCCTTGGTGGCCGAGTCAGGCCTCGAATGGGAGATGGGCAGGGACATGACGCTTGGCGTATCTTACTCGGATCAGGTCGGACAGCGGGCGCAGGAGCATGCGGTGAAGGGCAACTTCACCTGGCGCTTCGAGACGAAATGAAGGCCAACTGGCGGGCCTGCCGATGGTGGTCGAAAACAACAAATCCAAGGGAGCGCATACGCATCGCCCTTGAACCCTTGTGCGCCGTGTAACGCGAGTGCGATTACGGGAAGGTCCGTTCCTGGCACGAAGCCGGCCTTTTGATTGTGCCGCATCCTTGCGCTTGCCGCGGGCGATGATCTGCAGAGCGCCATCGGGCAAAGGCCGCTGGAGGTTTAAGGCTTTCTCTGTCGGCGCATTCAGCCAAGCGTCGTATGCGTCCGCTGTTGTGGGAATGAGGTGAGCGGCACCAGGCAACGATACTGCGGTTTGAGCCAGCCGCGCCAAAAAGGGCTCTTGACGTTCCGCACGTTCGTCACTGGTGGACCATTGACGTTCGGCGGGGATGGAGAGCCTCAGCGCATCATCAGCAGTTCGCGCTCGCCATCGTGGTCCCTGGCAACCGGCGCCATCTGATCCGGGAAGATCCCGGGCATGGGCGGAAGGTTGCCGGTGCGGTCATGCCGGATCCGGAACAGCTGCCGGATCGCGTCCTGCGCCTTGGTGATCGAGTAGAGATTGCACATACGGGCAGGTTAGCAAACCAAGGAGACACTGCAAGTTACGCACTTTCGCTTCAGTATCATCAGCGCCGAGACTTCCAAGCTGGTGCCGCAATTCGAAAAGCGCTGTTGGTAGCTTGACCGCCACCCGCCTCGGAACTTCAATGTTCACGGTGCGGCGATATCCCAACTACGTTCTCACACGCCATAGAGCAGACATGTCGACGTATGCCTGTGAAATCATGGGAGAAGGTCGGTTCGTTCGACATCTGGGTCGGCCAAAAGCGATCTGGGTTCTTTACCCGCGGTCGTGTGGATTAGAACCCCTCTCCGTTTAGAGAGTTGAACACACGTTGTAACTGTATAATTTGCTAGATGCTAGCCCTGATTGAAAATCAGACGTCATCTCATGAGCGAGCAGAAAGAGCAAGAAAGCGGAAAGGGATTGCTGTACACGGGAAGTGGTTCATTCGCGAACGTATAAATACAATATTAGCGAATTTTCTACTCATAGACATCTCTAATACTCATGCGCAGCTATTTTAGATAACGCACATGCCAGAAAATTACAACGAAACTCCAGGTCAACGTGCAATAGACACAATGCCCACAATAATATTCATCAAGGCGTTTCTTATCTACGGCTTTGTATTCCCACTTACGTTGATATGGCTATCGAACTCCCTTCCTTCATCGTCGCTTCTCGAGAAACTACTTTACTATTTATGGCCAGCGTCTCAATATCATATCAAAGCTATAATTGACGCTGGCAGCCTCTTCTCAAACACCTACATATACAATTTCTTCTTATTTAACGTAATATTCGGAATAGGTATATTTATTACCACATTGTATTCGCTAAAATATCCCTTACACATAATAAATACATATTTATCAAAATTCAAACTGATAGATTATCGCCTTCTTTATATATATATATCCCTCTTTCTCTGTTTTTAATTTTCCTAGACTCACCTAGTACAAAATCCCTTTATGGCTTCAATCCTAATTGGTTTTACCACACAATAATTAGAATGTGGCTAGTCTATATCTTATGTCTCGCCCCCATCTACATATTTTTTCACCTTGCATTACTAAAGATCAGCGCGACAATAAGCGAAAATAGGCAGCACTCCAATGTCTGAATGGTTTGGCAAGGTGGCTATACAACAAATGGCGGCCCGTTCAGTGTTGGACTGGGATACATCGACTTCGATGACCTTGGCCACGTCGTCAATCAGGATTTGGATCGCCTAGGGCAAGGCTACAGGGCCATCGACACAGTATTTGGGTTGGGCTCTATCGGATATGCTGCCTACAACGAAGGAATGTGGGGAGCGACACGTGTGACAGCGGCCGTGGGAAGAATAGTTAGCTCCTTCTCGGCAACAGTCCACCAGCGGCGCAGGGCAAGAGCCGTGACACCGGAGGCTTGCGCCGCCAGTTGGAGACGTCGTGAGGATGTCAGACCAAGCCGCGTCACCTCGCCGATGACCGCGGCCAAGCTTTTCTCGCGAAGTCCCTCCTCCATGCTGGGAAGAATGTCGCGCTCGCGAAAGGCCTCCGCATAAATGATGCGATCAGGGTGAAGGCCGGCTCCCGCGAGGCTGGGGGCAAACAGATCTCGCCGGTTAAGACACCACAGCACCGGCCCTTTGAGCCGAGCGGCAATGCCAGCCACGAACAGGGTCGCAGAACCGGCAAACTCCGCAGCAAGCCCGCCTTCTATGACCTCGTGCAAAGCTCCCCGCGCCAGACCATGGCCCGGAAGGTCAGCATCGAGTTCCGCGAGACCGAACGGCAGATGAAGCTTTCGCACAGAGCCGGCGCCAAGGCTTTCGAGCTGGTGCCGTAACTCGGCAAGCACTGTCTGTTGCCTGGCCCGCATGCGCCTTGCACCCCTCACCGTCTGCAATGTGTCGATGTTCCTATTATGTTCTCACATGCCGTAGAGTCGCCCTGTCGCAGAAAGCCTGTGAAATCTGGGGAGAAACTTGTTACGATTGATCGTTAAGTCATCTGAAAACAATTTGAAACCTGGGTTTATCAGCACCCGCAAAACATTGCTTCCTCCCTGTTTAGAGAGTTGTATGCACGTTTTGGTTGCGTAATTCTAGCAACACCATTCTTGGTTGGATTGATGGTTCAGCCTCAGCACCTGCCTGCTATATCCAAGAGGACTATGTGATCCGCGCGATGCGCTAATTGGACAAGATGTAAACGTTACATAAAACCTTGGAAGCGGCTCAAGATCTAAAAAATGATAGTACCTGACATCATATGGCCCGACATCCTGTATTCCCGTGAAATCAATCACTCGATGATAACAGGTAAATTCTACGTTGAAGCACAAAGCACGACATTTGACGGCAAATTGATTCTTCTGTCGTACTATAGCGGCCTAAGCCAAAGGATCGGTTTCACACTTCAGCAGAGTCTACAGCTAATCTCAGCCATCAAAGAAGCCAATACTTATTGTCAAGAACGCAGTTCATCTTCAGACCGCAGCTGGAAAACACTAAGTATAAAGCAAAAATTACGTACTATCCCTCAGCTTATTGCTTACTATTTCTATCCAGACGTGCTTTTCAGCAGAGAAGTTCCTAGCTCTTTTGAGAATGGCCGTGTTTTCATACAAGTAGAAAGCAACTTCTTTGAAAATATACATTTAGTCTTTGTTCTAAAGACCGGAATATCTGCCATCCCCAAGATTCACTTCCCGCCCGCGGCGGTCAGTAAATTTGTCGAGGCACTAGAAGAAGCATACCAAACCGCGAGCAACAAAAATGGCTGACAATGATCGACAGAACGGCTCATTAAATTTTGATGGTGAGGTCATTGGCGGATTTGTAGTTGGAGCACCTTTTGTAGGTGGGATTGACATAAGCGTCACAGTAGCAGTGGGCAATCCACGCAATCCTAGTATCGACGTCTCTTGGGAAGCTACAGTAAATGTGCTTGGCGTAAGTGTTGAGCTCGGACACTCAATTTTAAATGGTTGGAGCGGATACGTAGGATATGGAGAGCTATCGGGCGCTGTAGCTGGTGTGAAAGGCTTTGCAGGCTTAGGCTATACCGAGTTCAACGGTTTTGAAGTGAAGTCCTCCTGGACTTCGCACGTAACTCCAGCAATTGGATACGGCTTTACTATTTCGGCACAGCCCGATTTTGGAAATGATGTCAAAGTACAATCCCCCGGTCCAACAGAAATCTCACCTAATCGCTACGGCAGCCTTCAGGATGTTTATGACGCTCGCTTCGCGGATGCCTTCGATGCAGCCAATGCTGCAAAAGCGTACAGCGACCGCGTCCAAGATCAAGCTCCGTCTTTCTCCAACGATATGAGGTCTGCAGCTCTTGCAGAAGGCGAAAAGACCAGCTTCGCGGAACGGGATCCGACAACGGTAGGCAGAGACTACGACAAGGCGATTGCCGATGCGATCGACAGGGCTGTAACAGCACCCGATAGCTGGGACTCCATCGCCGACCGGGTCCAACAAGATCTCGGAAGCCTACAGAACGATCTCAGCGAAGCACAAAACGTAGCTTCCTCTTTTGGCGGGTTTGAAAGCACAGATGCTCTTGGCAGTGCGACAACAAACGACTCTCTCAACGATGCGCAAACCAGCGGTGGTCTGCCTGGTGCATCCGATCCTTTCGGGGGGCTTGGTCCCGAAACCTCAAGCCCCGATGCTTCAGCGGAATCGTCCCCACCGGGTGGAGACGTGTCGGACGATGGCACGACGGGGGCGGACCCGAATGGCGGAGATCCGAATAATCCTGGCGGACAAGCGGAAAGCGATGATGGGGATAACTATGAAATCCCTGATCCTCCTGAACCACCAGCGGAAGGCGATCCGCCGGCAGGAGACGATAGCGACACGGACAGTGATCCCGATGCAAATAGCGACAGTCCGAGTGGAGGGCTGATCATTTCACCGGCTGTGTATGTACAGCCCAAAACCGCACCTCTGGCAGCACCCATCATCATTGATCTTGATGGCGACGGGATCGAGATCATTGACCAAAGCGCTTCTCATGTGTTGATGGATTTCGATAACGACGGCTACCGGGAACCCACGGCGTGGGCGGGGCCGCAAGACAGCGTTCTCGTCATTGATCTTGCTGCCGACGGCAAGGCTGGACCAGACGGCAAAATTACCGGCATCAACGAAGTTGTTTTCACGCGCTGGTTTGACGGCGCAAAGACCGACTTAATGGGCCTGCGTAAAGCCTTTGACAAGAATGGCGACTACAAACTCGACAGCAGCGACGCCCGGTTCAGCGAATTTCGCATCTGGCGGGATGCCAACAACAATGGCGCCACTGACGCGGGAGAAATGCGCAGCCTGGCTGATCTCGGAATTACATCGATCGGGCTTAAGTCAAACGGTATCCGTCAGACAAAGCCAGACGGCAGCGTCATCCTTGGTCAAACGACATTTACCCGAAGCAATGGGACCACGGGCCTTATCGCGGACGCTGTATTGCAATACAGTTTGCTGGGTACCCGTCGCGTGCAAGGCACCGGCTCGAACGACACGATCCTTGGTGGGTCCGACATTGATGTCGTAAATGGTGGCGATGGGAACGACCTGCTCAGCGGAGCCGCCAGTAACGACACGCTGAATGGCGGCGATGGCAAGGATTCACTTCACGGCGGCTCCGGTGATGACCGGGTTCGAGGCGGATCCGCCAACGACGTTCTTTATGGCCTCAAGGGAAACGATGTCCTCTATGGAGAGGATGGCAATGACCAGATCGTCGGGGGTGTCGGAATTGATGCTCTTCTCGGGGGCACAGGAGACGACAAGCTCTGGGGCGAGTCAGGAAATGACACACTTTATGGTGGAGAAGGACAGGATTTCCTCATCGGCGGAACAGGGAATGACGGTCTGCGCGGAGAAAATGGCAATGACAGTCTCTCAGGCGGGAGCGGGACAGACGTCTTGGTCGGCGGCGGCGGTGCAGATCTGCTGCTTGGGGATTCCGGAGACGATACTCTTTATGGCGATGCTAACGACGATCGCCTGATCGGCGGGACTGGCGAGGATACTCTCTGGGGCGGAGACGGCAATGACCTGCTCGGCGGCGGCGACAGCGGCGACACATTACACGGCGAAGCGGGGAACGACACGATTGCGGGAGGAGCCGGCGCAGACTCACTCGCCGGAGCTGCAGGTTCAGATGAACTTTTCGGAGATGATGGCAACGATACCCTCGAGGGTGGAGACGGCAACGACTCCCTCATCGGAGGCCAAGGTGACGACACTCTCAGCGGAAGCCTGGGGGCCGACTACCTGTCAGGCGGCAGCAACAACGATATTCTCACGGGTGACATTGGAAGCGACACTCTTGGTGGCGGCGACGGCAACGACACCCTGGATGGCGGGCAGGATGACGATCAACTGAGTGGTGGATCAGGCATCGACCAGCTGACAGGAGGGGAAGGCAACGATGTCATTCGAGGGGACGAGCAAAACGACTTCCTTCGCGGCGATGACGGCAACGACACTCTGGATGGCGGCTCCGGTGAAGATCAAATCCTCGGCGGGCAAGGAAATGACATCCTCGTAGGACAGGACGGAGACGATGATCTCCTCGGAGAGAATGGCGATGACGCCCTCTTTGGAGGAGCAGGAGCAGATACACTCCTCGGCCATGACGGCCATGATAGCATTCGGGGTGGTCAAGGATACGATAGTTTGATCGGCGGCCTCGGCAACGACGACGTGTTTGGCGACGAGGGCAACGATTACATCGAAGGAAACATAGGAGACGACTTACTCGTCGGCGGCACCGGCAATGACTCCCTCGTCGGAGGAGACGGCCTGAACGTACTGATCGGCGAGGATGGAGACGATACGCTCCTTGGCGGTATGGACGACGATAGCCTTAATGGCGGCATCGGGGCCGACATCCTGGACGGAAAGGCAGGAAATAACGAACTAAGCGGCGGAGATGGGAACGATCACCTGACATCAGAAGACGGAAGTGACCTGCTTTCCGGCGACGCGGGAGATGATACCCTCACGGCTGGCGCTGGAATTGATACTGTTATTGGCGCTGCAGGCGATGATCTCCTTCGAGGGGAAGATGGGGACGATCAGCTGATTGGCGGACAAGGTGATGACACGCTCATCGCTTCCGCCGGAAATGACTTTCTCGCAGGGGGCGATGGCTCCGACCGTCTTGAAGGTGGCGACAATGATGATACGCTAAGCGGCGGCGGAGCGGACGACAGACTGTTCGGCCAGGATGGCAATGATCGCCTCGCCGGCAACGAAGGCGAAGATATCCTTGAAGGCTACGACGGCAACGATGAGTTGTTTGGCGGTGATGGCAATGATCATCTCCTGGGCGAAACCGGCGATGACTCTCTGAGTGGCGGCCTCGGCGCGGATTTACTCGTTGGCCATCTCGGCGACGATTCAGCCTTCGGTGGAGCAGGCGATGACACCCTCTTCGGCGGCGACGGAAACGATGTTCTTGGTGGGAACAGCGACAATGACTCGCTGGAGGGAGCTTCCGGCGCCGATACCCTGGATGGTGGTGCAGGTAATGACATCCTCTTAGGGCAAGATGGCAGCGACATAATTCGCGGCGGAGCCGGAACGGACGTCCTCGATGGTTCAAGTGGGGATGATACACTTTCGGGTGGCGAGGATGTTGACCAACTGATCGGCGGCCTTGGTCGTGACCTGCTGAATGGAGGCTCAGGAAATGATAGTCTTCATGGCGGGGCTGGGAATGATCGCCTCCTTGGCGGATCCGGCCTGGACGCTCTTAATGGCGGCTCCGGCGATGATTTGATTAATGGGGGCGCTGATAATGATATCCTCGCTGGCGGCGCTGGACAGGATCGTCTTTACGGCAGCATCGGCAATGACGTTCTAACCGGTGACGCTGGTGATGACCGACTAGTCGGAGGACGCGGCCAAGACAGCTTGTTGGGTGGTCACGGAAACGATGTCCTGCTTGGCCATGTGGGCAATGATACTCTCAAGGGCGAGGCTGGATCAGACTACCTGGCCGCCGGTGCCGGATCAGACACTCTGTTCGGTGGACTCGAAGCAGACACTCTGCTCGGTGGGAAAGGGAACGACCGGCTGCTCGGGAACGAAGGCAACGATTATCTGCATGGCGGCTCCGGCAACGACCAAATGACTGGTGGCGTTGGTCAAGACACGCTTTCCGGAAGTTCAGGAAATGATACCCTCGATGGTGGCAAAGCCGATGATGATCTTCTCGGCGGACTAGGACAGGATCGAATGATTGGCGGCGAGGGCAATGATGTCATGTCAGGCGGCGCCGGCCACGATTGGCTTGACGGCAGCACAGGCGACGACGCTTTGAACGGCGGCAACGGTGACGATACCTTGATCGGCGGCCGAGGGACAGACGCTTTGGACGGAGGTGAAGGAAACGACACGGTGGACTACACCGCTGCCCGCAAAGCGATCTTTGTTGCTCTTGGCAAGATCGATCTTACTCCATCACCATTTAAGCCGGTGCCGAAGCCTGGAACTGGGTTAGGAGCAGATATCGGCAACGACTACCTCTCCAATATCGAGAATGTGACAGGGTCAAATTACGAAGACTTTATCGTCGGCAATGATGCCGGCAACATCCTCACAGGTGGCAAGAAGAACGATGCTCTCTATGGCGGGAAAGGTCGAGATACATTCATATTCCGCAAGGGAGACGGCCAGGACTTCATTGGCGACTTCGAAATCAGGAATGACCTTAGCCCTGGCGATCTCATCCGGATCGAAGACAGACGAATTCGTTCGTTTGCTGATCTGAAGGCTCACGCCATTGAGAAATCCGATCACACACTGATAAAGCTCGACAGCCATGACTCGATAATCCTCATGAACGTCAAACTAGCATCGCTAATGGCGACCCAGTTCATGTTTACATGATCTAACTCGAAGCAAGTGGATCCAAATCTCACCGACCTACCTCCGAAATCCTCAAAAGAAATAGGCACCACTTTGCTCAGGTCCCTCTGCAAAAAGTCCTGTATTCTGTAAGAGGACGGATTGTCCCCAAGGCGTGGTCGATGCCTTAAGGAGACCTCATATAGGAACTGGGGGCTCGCTACAGAGGCGGGACCGTGATCGGCGGCAGGTCCTGCCAGATCGTCCAGAACCCGTGCGGTACGGCATAGTTGGCCTGCCCACGCAGAAGAAGTCCTTTGACGGGGTCGAGCTCAGCCGGGATCCGGGCACAGAGCTCATTCGAGCTTGGCCCTAAGCTCGCAGTTTTGACATCCTTGATAATCTCGCCGTCCCGCCGACGGGCGACGACAGCGGGATATTCAACAGCGGTCCCATCCACCACCAAGGACCAGGCAATCACGGTCGGCTGTGCGTATCGCTCCTTAGGCCACGCCCATTGTCAGCAAACGCGTCCGGGCTCCCGAAGCGGCACCTCCACCTTTTGATGCGTCAGAGCGGGCGCGAAGTGCGCTTCAAGCGAAGGGCTAACGTAAAGGAACAAGGAGGTGCCGACGAATGCCGCGACGAGCCACACGGCCGCCGCGGCGAAGATCTTGCGCACCGTCATTTGATGCCGCCTCCCCTGAGAAGGAACATGATGGCCGTTCTGATCCCGCCGAGCAGAATGGTCATCACGGCAAGGAAACCTTGCTTGACGATAGCCTCCTTGATTTCCCGCGAGGAACGCATGGAGGCGAAGTCCTTGCGCAGGTTCGCCATATCGTTCGGGTCGATCCCCGCCCTTTCGAGGAAGCGCTCGATGCCATGCTCGACCGCGCTTTCAGCGGCCTCATTCGCCGCCGCTTTCGCGATTTGCTCCACTTCTTCCTTCGTGGGAGCCCGGGCCACGACTTGGGAAGCCGCGTGGTCGGCGGCCAACCTTGCGAGGTTCTCGAGCTGGCTGACCGGGAGGGTCGCCTGAGCGCCTATACCGAGGTCGGGGATCTCCATGTGCTCAGGCCCCGATCGGTCTACGGGCCTTCCAGCGGCCATACAGGGTCAGGGCGGCACCGATCCCGGTTCCGACCATCGTCAAGACACTCGTCCAGAGGGCTTGCTCCTCAGGCGAGAGGGCCCTTCCGATGATCGGCGCAAGGATGGGCGAAGCAGCAGCAATGATGGCGCCCCAGGTCACCCGGCTCTGATACCAAGGCTCGTTATTGGTCAGATGCGCGACGATGGGGCCGACCTCCTCGATCACCTCCTTGGTGATGGCCGGTGCCGCGGCAGGCTTTGCCGGCACTTCCGGCCGCTGGACCGGCGTATCGACGGCTCCGGCAATGGCGCCGAAACAGACAGGACGATTAGACCTGACGTATCAAGGCCGGAAAGATCGGGCTGGGTTGTGACGGCGCCAGCGCCGGTCGCCTTGCCGGCTTCGGTCTTGGCTTTCGCGGCATTCCGGCTGCCGTAGTCGTCGAGCGTTTTTGCCACGGCCGCGGGAGCAAGACCGGCCGCCGCGAGAGCCAAAGCCACTGCATGGGCTTCGACCTCGGCAACGCGCTCCATCCAGCCCTTGCCGAAGATGGCGAAGGTTTTCAGGCCCTTGAGGAACGAGCGGCGCCGTTCGCAGGCCTTGCGGGCCATGGCTGCCAGAAACACACCATGAGCGGCTAATGGGTCAGGAGGACAAAGTGAACCTCATCCGTCTTCCATCCCATGCGGTCTACCGCACCGATACCATCATCAGGCTGCTGGCAGATTCCCCGATCCCCGCCCTCTCCGAAGAGCGTTACTTCGAATACCTCTGGATGTGTCACGGCATCGGCCGCGATCAGATCAAGGGCAGCTTCCTGAATATCAGGATCGCAGCGAACAACCTTCGCGCCTCCCGCTACCGGCGCAGCAAGTTCCTGCCAGTCTTTCACGTATCCACTGTGCCCGGTGCCAACGTTCATCCGTCACGCGTTCCAGTTGCCGGGCATAGTGGGCCTGCCATTGATGCGCGGTCATGAGCACAAGACATTGATTTTGAAAGGTATAATTTTCTCTGTGGCAGCAAAAGTCCTCTTTGCTACGGTCATAGGAGGGTAGACGTTTGGAACAGGCACAACCACGGCACCCCCTGCCGCTCTCCCTGCCCCCTCGTGGGCTGTCCAGGGTTGAGGCCGCCGCACTCATTGGAGTCTCGCCCGCTATGTTCGACATCATGGTCAAGGATGCTCGCATGCCCAGGCCGAAAAGGATCGGCAGCCGGGTCGTTTGGGACCGCTTGAAAATTGAGTCCAGTTTCGCCGCTCTCCCTGACGGCGATGAGGATGGAGGCCACAACCCCTTTGATGACACCGAGCTTTGAGAATGCGCCGAAGGCTGCCGAAATACTGTGTCGAGGATGAGGACCGGCACGGCAGCATCCGGGTCCATTTTCGCAAACCCGGGCAACGCAAGGTCTGCCTGGAGGGCATCCCGAGGACTCCTGCCTTTATGGAGCTATACGGGAAGGCCCTTGCGGGGGCTCTCCAGTCCAAAGAGCCTGACGGGCGGCCGCCACTATCCCGGGCTCCATCAAGGCCCTCTGTGAGGCTTACTATAAGTCTGCAGAGTATAAGCGGCTCGACGCCAGAACCCAGCGGGTGCGCGGGGGCATTCTCGACAAGGTGTGCGACAAGGCCGGACCCCTCCCCTTTAACAAGCTGGAGGCCCGAAACATCCGTAAATGGTGCGATGGCAAGGCTGAAACGCCGGAAGCCGCTAATGGCCTTGTAAAGGCTCTGCGTCAGGTCTTTGCCTTCGCCATCGAGAACGACCTTTCTGATCGCAACCCGGCAAAGGATGTACCGCACCTCAAGAACGCCAGTCAGGGCTTCCATTCATGGTCTTTGGAGGAGGTTGAGCGGTACGAGGAGAAGCACCGCATTGGCACCCGGGCTCGGCTGGCCCTGGCCCTTCTGCGCTACACCGGGCAACGGCGCTCGGATCTCGTTCTCTTCGGCAAGCAGCACGTCCGGGCCGGCTGGCTGAAGTTTACTCAGCAATAGAACCGGAACCGCAGGCCAATCATCCTGGAGCTTCCGATCATCCCAGAGCTGTAGAAGATGATCGACGCCTCGCCGTGCGGGGATCTGACGTTTCTCGTGACGGAGTTCGGGAAGCCGTTCACTCCCAATGGATTCGGCAATCGCATGCGGAAGTGGTGCGATGATGCCGGACTGCCGGAATGCTCGGCGCACGGACTTAGAAAGGCGGCAGCGACCCGGCTCGCAGAGCTTGGAAAGTCAGAGGAGGAAATTAAAGCGGTGACGGGGCATCAGACCTCAAAGGAGGTGGCCCGTTACACGAAGGCAGCGCGTCAGAAGGTGCCGGCAGCACGGGCGCTGGGTGTCCCACTTCCGCAGGCTAAGCCATAGCAGTGGGACAATTCTTTAGAATTGTTGAGGGATTTCAATGCTTCAAAAAAGAAGTGGTGCCCAGGGGCGGAATCGAACCACCGACACTGCGATTTTCAGTCGCATGCTCTACCAACTGAGCTACCTGGGCGTCCGTCGCGGGCGAGGCCCGTTTGCGTCGGAGGCCGGTTGTATAGTCAGAGCTGGCGCGCATGTCCAGCCACCTTGAGCCGTCTTGGCGAGGAAATTTTTTCGGCTCAGGATTCCCGGTCGTTCTCGTCCCGGTCCTCGTCGTCCTCGACGGCCGGAATCGCATACCGGCCGGACAGCCAGCGCTGGAGATCCACATCGGCGCAGCGCTTGGAACAGAAGGGCCTGTAATCGGGGTTCGTCGGCTTTGCGCAGATCGGACAAAGGTCCGCGGAATCCTTCGGTCTGTTCTCGTTGGCAGGTTTCATGACGATCATTCCTGCTTCAAGCGGCGTTGAGCCAGCTGAAACGCACCGGATACCCCTCCCCGTCCAGAAGAGCGACGGTCTCGTAGAGCGGCAACCCGACGACGTTCGAATAAGATCCGACGAGCTTCACCACAAAGGTCCCCGCGAGGCCCTGGATGGCGTAGCCGCCCGCCTTGCCGCGCCACTCGCCCGAGGCGAGATAGCGCTCGAACTCGTCCCGGGACAAACGCTTGAAGCGCACGCGGGTCTCCACCATGCGCTGGCGCACCCCGTCCTTCGGCGTGACGAGGCAGATCGCCGTGTAAACCCGGTGGGCGCGGCCCGAGAGCAGGCGCAGGCAGGCCGCAGCCTCGTCCACCACCTCCGCCTTGGGGAGGACACGCCCGCCCGCCACCACCACCGTGTCGGCGGAAAGGATGAAGGAATCCCGCAGGTCCTCCCGGTTGCGCGCCGCCCGCCGGGCGACCTCGGCCTTCTCCCTGGCGAGGCGCTTGGCGAGCTCGCGGGGATTTTCGGATTTGTGCGGAGTCTCATCGACGTCCGCCGGAAGGAGCGCGTCCGGCTCGATACCCGCCTGCTGCAGAAGGGCCAGACGGCGGGGTGAGGCCGAAGCCAGAACGAGCTTGGGACGCCAGCCGGCATTCGACATCTCGGAAGAGGACGCCACGATTTTCTCCAGGCTCTGAGGAGCCCTTAGCCGGCTCCTTCCGATAAACAACACGATCGAGGGGCACTGGCGCGCCCCGCCACAAGATGGAACCGCCGAACGGCGATTCAAGCGCCGGGCAAGGGCAAGTCGGGCTCGACCTTCGTCGCGCTGGCGTCCAGTCGCTCGAGACGCCGGTAGCGCATGACGCTGACCGGGATCGACGCCAGGAACAGCACCGTGATCACGGTGAGCATCTCGAACGGGAAGCTGACCAGGAGGCCGAAGAGCGCCACCGACACGACGAAGATGGGCAGGACGTAATGGCGCGGCACGTACTTGCCGATGGTCTTGCCTGAATAAACCGGGATGGTGGACACCATCAGGAACGCGAGACCGAGGAGGTAAACCAGGACCACCGGGGCGACCGAGGCGCCCACGACCGGCACCCCGAGGAAATGCAGGTAGATCGGCAGCAGCGAGGTGATGGCCCCGGCCGGGGCCGGCATCCCGGTGAAGAAGTTCTTCTGCCATTCGGGCCGGTTGGGCGTGTCGAGCATCACGTTGAAGCGCGCAAGCCGCAGCACCATGGCGATGGCGAACACCAGCACGGCGATCCAGCCTACGGATTTCAGCTCGTGCAGGATGAAGCTGTAGAGCACCAGGGCCGGGGTCACGCCGAAATTGACGAAATCGGCCAGGGAATCGAGCTCGGCGCCGAACCGGGAGGTTCCCTTGAGCATCCGGGCCACCCGGCCGTCCACCCCGTCGAGCGCCGCCGCCACGATGATGGCGAACACCGCGGGCTCCAGCCGCCCCTCATAGGCGAGGCGGATCGCCGTCAGGCCGAGGCAGAGCGCCACCAGCGTGATGATGTTGGGGACGATGACGCGAAACGGCACCGGCTTGAACAGGCGCTTTCGCGGCTCGTCCGGATCGGGGGCGAAGGGGGGAAAAAGATCGCTCATGACCGGTTTGTAAGGGTGCCCTCTCCCGGCCGCAAGATCGGCTTTCGTTTTGCCCTCACACTTCCCGCACCGGATCCCATGAGAGTCATGCGAGAGGTACGGTCAAGGACGGTCTCAGGTACGCCCTCGGCGAGCGAGGAGGCTGCCCCTACCCCACCCGGTACTGCCGCCCCGGTTCCTTGGCCGAGAGGTCGGCCAGCACGGTTTCGCCCGCCACGGAATTCTGCCCGAGGCCGACCAGGACCTGAGCGGTCAGCGGCACATAGATATCGAGGCGGGAGCCGAAGCGGATCAGGCCGAAGCGCTCGCCGGTGCTCAAGGAATCGCCGGTCTTCACGAAGGACACGATGCGGCGGGCCACGAGACCGGCGATCTGGACGACGCCGATCCGGGTGTCCGCCGTTTCGATCACCAGGGCGTTGCGCTCGTTGTCTTCGCTCGCCTTGTCGAGTTCCGCGTTGAGGAAAAGCCCCGGCGTATAGAGGATCTGGACGATCCGCCCCGTGACCGGCGAGCGGTTCACGTGGCAGTCGAACACGTTCATGAAAACCGAGATCCGGGTCATCGGCTCCTGCGGCAGATCGAGCTCGATCGGCGGCACTGCCGTGGTGATGAGGTTCACGCGCCCATCGGCGGGCGAGATCACCAGACCCTCGCGGATGGGCGTCACCCGTGGCGGATCGCGGAAGAAATAGCAGACCCAGACCGTCAGGATGGTGCCGATCCACCCGAGCGGCGACCACAGCATGGCCAGCAGGATCGTCGCGATCAGCGCGATCAGGATGAAGGGATACCCCTCCTTGTGGATCGGGACGAAGATGCGACGCATCGATTCCAGAATATCGGACATTCTCGGCAGGCCTCTGTGACGATCAGGGGGATGGCAGGGCGGGCGGGTTCCGTCAACCCGCCACGCTTTCCGTGCTGCGCTCTTCTTCCTCGGCCCGCTTGAGGGTTTCGCGGGCCTGATCGGCCTCGCGCTGGCGGTTCCACATGGCCGCATAGACGCCGCCATGGGCAAGCAGGCTCGCATGGGTGCCCCGTTCGACGATGCGGCCATGGTCGAGAACGATGATCTCGTCCGCGCCGATGATCGTGGACAGGCGGTGCGCGATCACCAGGGTCGTGCGCCCGCGGCTGACCCGGTCGAGGGCATCCTGGATTTCCTTCTCGGTGAAGGAATCGAGGGCGGAGGTCGCCTCGTCGAGCACGAGGATCGGCGGGCCTTTCAGGATCGTCCGCGCGATGGCCACCCGCTGCTTCTCGCCGCCCGACAGCTTGAGGCCACGCTCGCCCACTGGCGTCTCGTAGCCTTCCGGAAGATAGCTGATGAAGCGGTCGATCTGCGCAAGGCGCGCGGCCTCCTTCACCTCCTCGGCGGCCGCGTCCCAGCGCCCGTACTGCACGTTGTAGCCGATGGTGTCGTTGAACAGCACGGTGTCCTGGGGCACCATGCCGATGACCTTCCGCAGGGATGCTTGCTGCACGTCGGCGATATTCTGGCCGTCGATGAGGATCCGTCCGCTGGTCGGCTCGTAAAAGCGGAACAGCAGGCGCGAAATGGTCGATTTGCCGGCCCCCGACGGGCCGACGATCGCCACCGTATGCCCGGCCGGAACGTCGAAGCTGACACCCTTCAGGATCGGACGCTCGGGGGTATAGGCGAAGTGCACGTCCTCGAACCGGACGATGCCTTGTCCCACATGAAGCGGCTTCGCATCGGGGCAGTCCTCGATCTCCGGATTGCTGTCGAGAATCCGGAACATGTCGTCGATGTCGATGAGCGCCTGTTTGATCTCGCGATACAGCATGCCCATGAAGTTGAGCGGAATGTAAAGCTGCACCAGCATGGCGTTGACGAGCACGAAACTGCCGATGGAGGCGCGCCCGGCCATGATGTCCCGCGCCGCGAGCACCATCACGACGCTCATGCCGATGGTGAAGATGATCGCCTGCCCGGCATTCAGCACGGCGAGCGACGTGTAGGTCTGCGTCGAGGCCTTTTCGAACCGCTCCATGGACTGGTCGTAGCGGATCGCCTCCCGGGCTTCGGCCCCGAAATACTTCACGGTTTCGTAGTTCAGGAGGGAATCCACGGCCTTCGTGTTGGCGTCCGTATCCGACTCGTTCATCCGCTTGCGGATGGAGATGCGCCACTGCGTCGCCTGATAGGTGTAGCCGAGGTAGATCACCACCATTACGAACACCACGGCGGAGTACAGCCAGTCGAATTCCCAGGCCAGGATCCCGAGCACCATCACGAACTCGACGATGGTGGGAATCAGCGTCAGAACCGCCAGGCGCGACAATTCCTCGATGCCGTTGCGGCCGCGCTCCAGCACGCGGGTCAGGCCGCCCGTCTTGCGCTCCAGGTGAAACCGGAGGGACAGGCGGTGCATGTGCTCGAAGGTCTGCATCGCGAGCTTGCGGACCGCATGCATGGCGACCTTCGCGAAAAGGCCGTCGCGCACCTGCGTGAGCACCGCCATGAGGATGCGGGTGAGGCCATAGATCACGGTGAGCAGAATGGGCGCGCGCCAGAGCCACGATCCGGCGGTGGCCGCGGCCTCGGCGGTCTGCTGGCCGTTGGACGACGTGACGGCCACGAGGGCATCGGTCGCCCATTTGAACGCGAAGGGCGTGACCATCGTGGCGCCCTTGGCGACCAGGAGGAGGCCGAACGCCAGGAACACGCGCATCTGGAGGTCGCGCCGGCCATGGGGCCAAAGGTAAGGCCAGAGCCGGTTGACCGTGACCATGAAGCCGGGCGTTGTTTTCGCGGCCTCGCTTGGGGAGGACGCTGTCGGGGAAGACATTTTTATGAGAATCCGCTGAAACCGTCGGCCCTGCATATAAGCCATCGGCGGAGTGAATTCACCCCGCCGGGCATCACCGTGAATTAAAAGCCGTCAGTTCGTGCCTTTGGCCTGGTCGGAGGGCAGGACAAAGAGCTGGCCGGGATAGATCAGGTCGGGGTCGCGGATCTGCTTCTGGTTGGCGCCGTAAATCACGGTGTAGCGCATGCCCCGCCCGTAGATCCGCTGGCTGATCCGCCACAGGCTGTCGCCGCGGGAAACGATGGCCGTATTGATGTTGGGCACCACGACCGTGTTGGCGGGAAACTGGCTGTCCGGAAGGGCGGAGGCCAATCGGTTGCCCATCCCGGGCTGCGGGACCACCACCGGGGCCGCGCCGGAATCGGAGACAGCCGGGGCACCGGACGAGGTCGCGGGTCCGGGCTTGGCGGCCAGCGGCACGGCGGGAGCCGCCGGGACGGCCTGCCCCTGAGCGATCTGCGGCGCCGCCTCGGGCGGAACGTTGAACCCGACCTCCGCCCGGGACTTCACCTGCCCGGAGACCGGATCGACATCGTCGAGGCGGACCCGGTAGTCGCCGGATCTTACGCCGCTGGCGATGGCAAAGGAGAGCTTGCCGTCCGCCCCCGCTCCTCCCGGCGCCACGAAGGTCTCGTTGAGGTAAAGGCGCACGGTGGCGCCCGGCGCGGCTTGTCCGGAAACGTAGAGCCGGCCGGGTTCCGTCTCGACGCTCATGATCTTGATGTCCGCGCGGGGCGCCGGCTGGGCCGGGGGTGCGGCGGGAGCGGCGGTTTCAGGTGTATTCGAGGCCGTGGCCGCCTGTTTCGCGGGCTCCTGTGCCGGGGCAGCCGGTGGCGTCTCCACGGGCTTGGGTGTGGGAGGTTCCGGATTGGACAGGAGAACGGTCGGCTTGTCGGGCGCCGCCAGGGCCACGAGCGGACGGGAATTTCCGTTGATCGCCACGGTCACGCTTTCGCGCGAGCGCTGGCGGGTGCCGTCGGGGGCGATGGATTGCAGGATGATCAGGTGGGAGCCGGGCGGCAGCGGCGGAGGGGTGATCGCGAACAGCCCGGACGCGTCCGCCACGCCCCGGGCATGGACCTGATCGTCGCTCAGGAGCTCGATCGTGGCGCCCGGCGCGGCGCGGCCCGCGATGACGCTGTCTCCGGTCGGCTCGACGCGGACGATATCGAAGGACGGCGCGATCGGTGCCGCCGCGCCCTTTGTCTCAGGGGCGGGCTTGGCCGGCTGTGCAGGGGTCGAGGCCGGCCGGGCCGGCTCGGACGACGGGGGTTGCGACGACGCTGCCGGCGCGGCAGCGGCCTGCTTCTGAGGCTCGACCGGCGGCTGCACGGCGGATGCCGCGGGAGACGTCTCGGCTTTTTGCGGCCCGGCACTCCAATACAACACTCCGAGGAGCGCCAGGACCACAGCAACGGCCGTTGCGCCGAGGATGGCAATCGTCCCCTTACCTTGCTTCTCGTCCGCCATGACGCCTTTTCTCGTTTCGGCACTTTCCTGCATTAAAGCTGTTTATCTTTCAAAAGGCTACGGCCATAAGGAATATCCATCGTGCCATACGACTCACCGGGGGCTAGCCCCCTTTTTCCTGACATTCCAATGCCTGTGATCAAATCCATTTGCGTGTATTGCGGCTCCGGTTTCGGAGATGACCCTGTTTTCGCTCAAAATGCGGCGGCTTTGGGCCGCGCAATGGCCGAGCGCGGCATCAACCTGGTTTATGGCGGCGGCAATGTGGGCCTCATGGGAACCGTTGCCCAATCGGTGCTCGATCACGGGGGCTATGTCACCGGCATCATCCCGGACTTTCTGAAAGCCCGCGAAAAGCTCCTCGAGGATGTCCAGGAAACGATCACCGTTCCGGACATGCACACCCGCAAGCAGCTGATGTTCGAAAAGGCCGATGCGTTCGTTGCCCTTCCGGGCGGGATCGGCACGCTCGAGGAGCTTGTGGAGCAGATGACCTGGGCCCAGCTCGGCCGTCACACCAAGCCGATCCTGATGCTCAACATCAAGGGCTTCTGGAAACCGCTTCTCAGCCTTCTGGCCCACATGCGCAACGAAGGCTTCATCCGCCCGGGCCTGGAGCTCAGCTATCTTGTCGCCGAGCAGGTCGGGGACGTGATTCCTATGCTCGAAGCCTCCGCCCGCCGGGTGGGGCTCAGGGCCGACGAGGGCATGATCGAGCAGCAGTTCTGACCTCTCGGCGGCCTTCGTCCGAAAGGCCGCCGGCTCGATCGGGCTTCTGAGGCAAAAACCTCAGTTCGCGTTCGGAACGGGGATGAGCTCGGGAGCGATCACGCGGACCGACTGCTTCTTGCCGTCGACGAGAACCGCGTCACGCTTCGCACCTTCAGCCTGGCCGATCACGCGACTGGTCTCGATCGCCTTCGGACCGATGCCGGACGATTCCTTGCTCGCCGTCGGGGCGGCCGCAGCGGTTTCGGCGGCGGCCTTGGCCTCTTCGTCGGTCTTCTTCTCAACCGCCTTGCGTGCCTGAACCACCTTCGGCCGTGACATCTCCTCGGCCTTCTCGGCCGTCACGATGATGTCGCCCTTGCGTTGCTCCAGCATGCCCTCGGCCCGCCGCAGGACCACCGCCCAGCGCTCGTCGTCCCGCTTGCAGGCCACGGCCGGATCGAACGCCTTGCGGAATTTGAAGGCATTCGGGAGCGAGGCATAGGGCCGGCTGCCCGATACCGAGACGGCATGATTCAGGCCGTCGTCGCCCCCCGGATAGGCGAAAGCGAGGGTTTCCGTCTCAGGACAGAGGGCTTGGCACATCTCGTTGGCCCCTTCCCGCCCGCCCGGCGAAACGCTCAAGGGGAAGAAGGAACCGTCGCCGGTCCGGACGCAGATGAGCTTGCGTCCGCCATAGGCCTGCTGCTCCTCCGTGATGATCGGCTGCCCTTGCGGCATGATCTCGGACGGCTGCGGCTGCTGGCCGCGGGGCGGACCGAACAGGGTCTCGAAGAAGCCACGCGGCTGGTCCACGGCGCAGCTCTGCTGAACGGCGGCCATGAGCTGGCGGCGGCGGAACTCGAAATCCCCCGAATCGTAGCCCTGCGCGGACAGCCGGGCGAAGTTCGCCTCCATCTGACGGATACGCTGGGCAATGGCGCCGCACTCCGCGGGCGGCGGACCCGCCAGGAAGCCGAGCGGCCCGCGATCGCAGCCGATGGACCGGTAATATCCGGTGAGCCGCCCGATCTCGACGCGCATATTCTCCGCCTCGCCCGAGGCAGCCCGCCCGCCGGTCCGTTCCAGCGCCGCCAATTGCGCCCGGAAGCGCTGGCACTCGGCCGATTGTGCCAATGCGGTGCCGCCGATGGCCAAAAAGGCCGCAACGGCGACGAAGGATCGAAGAAAAGATGTCTTTGCCATTATGAGCGTCGCGAAACCGAATGCGTTCAAGCCGTCCCCTGCCCTCGATTGCGGGTCAAATGACGTCGCGAAAGGGGCCTCAATGTGATCGGCGTCTTGCCAGCCGTGGGGAAAAGGACTTCATTCCCTCGAGGTCGGCAGAATCCTCTCACATCAAGATCTGGGCAACAGCATGTACTCTCATACGACGGTCGGGGCAAATGACCTTGCTCGGGCGAAGGACTTCTACGATGCGGTCCTGGCTCCCTTGAGCCTTACGGTGCGCTTTTCCGATGCCGACATGGTAGGTTATGGAACGGGCGGCCACCCGCTCTTCCTGATCGTCCGGCCCTTCGACGGCGGAACCCCGTCTCCCGGCAACGGCACCATGATCGCTTTCGCGGCCTCCAGACGTTCGCAGGTCGATTCCTGCCATGCCGCGGCCCTCGCGAACGGCGGGACGGACGAAGGAGCGCCCGGTCTGCGCCCGCACTACCACCAGCACTATTACGGCGCCTATTTCCGCGATCTGGACGGCAACAAGATCTGCGTTTGCAGCCATGACCCGGAATGAACCCTCGCGAAAAGCCCCGAGGCTTCCCACATAAAAGCTTGACCTTGTCGGATCGTCCTTGAGGAGAGAACCGTAATGCTCGCCCGCCTTGTCCTGGCCGCCGCCCTCGCCCTGGGAGCCGTTTCCGGCGCCGCCGCGCAGGATCCCGATGTGATCTTCAAGAAGTCGACGGTCTGGAGAGCGCTGACGCCCAACGACAAGCTCGCGGTCTACGGCCTCGACGATCCGGATATCGAGGGCATCGCCTGCCACTATACGACCCCCGAGAGAGGCGGCATCTCCGGCACCTTCGGGGTCGCGGAGGAGGTTTCGGACATTTCCCTGTCCTGCCGCCAGGTCGGCCCCGTGAAGTTCAAGAAGAAATTTTCGCAGGGCGACGTGGTATTCAGCGAGCGCCGTTCGCTGATCTTCAAGCGCATGCACATCGTCAGAGGCTGCGACGCCAAGCGCAACACCCTCGTCTACATGGTGTATTCCGACCGTCCGATCGAAGGCTCACCCAAGAACTCGACGTCGAGCGTCCCTCTCATGCCTTGGGGCACCGAAATGCCGCCGCGATGCGGCGAGTGGCTGAACGGCTGAGGAAAGCCCTTCCCGGTCGATCCGTCCCGAGCGGGGCTTCTGCGACCCTTCGGGAGCCAGAACCCTAGGCCGAACGGCTCAGTTCGCGCAGGTGATGGCGACGGGCAGCAGTTCCTTCGACTCCACCGCGACCTTCTGGATGGCCCCGGTCACTTCCTCGGGGCTGGTCTGGTGAAACGAGATGGCGCGAGCGTAGCCTTGGGCTTCGCACCAGGTGTTGGCGACCGCCTGGCCGCAGGTATGGCCCGAAACGAGACACTCGGCGACCCCGTAGCCGTCGGCGGCGGGGACGATGAAGGTCGCTTCGGTGGATGAGGCCTGGGTGTTGTTGGGGAGCAGCGTCAGCGACGTCGTCGCCGCCACGAACATAACAGTACCCAACCCGAGCATGGCATATGCACGGCGCATGTAGACCTCACTACTTGAAACTCGTGATCGATTGTCACGAAGGGACATGAATAATCCGCTAACGCGGCCCTCTCATGCGGGTTTCTTGCGGGATTGCAAATAATTTCTGCTTATCGACACGGAACCTTGACGAGATCGGGCGAAAAAGGCATTGGTTGTGACATGAAAACGGCAGCGATCCTCATTTCCGGGATTATTTGCAGCTAGCGCACTCGCTGGCTGGAGCCGTCTCGTTCTCATTCCAAGATCGAAACCATTCTCCGGCCCGCGGCCTGAAGGGGTATGGTTTCATGGCGTCGAAGGTTCGGCTCTACAACACGTTGACCCGGTCGAAGGACGAGTTCGTCCCGATCGACGAGAGGAACGTGCGCCTCTACGTCTGCGGACCGACCGTTTACGACTATGCCCATATCGGCAACGCGCGCCCGATCATCGTTTTCGATCTCCTCTTCCGTTTGCTGAGACATGTGTACGGCACGGGCGCGGTCACGTACGTGCGCAATATCACCGATGTGGACGACAAGATTAATGCGCGCGCGGTCCGCGATTACCCGGACCTGCCCCATAACGAGGCGATCCGGGTCGTCACGCGCAAGACCGAGGAACAATTCCATGCGGACATCCGTGCGCTCGGCGTTCTGATGCCCGATCAGGTGAACGAGCCCGGCCAGCCGCCGCGCTTCGTCGAACCGCGCGCGACCGAGCATATCGACGAAATGCGGATGATCATCGAGCGCCTCATCGCGCGCGGGGCCGCCTATGTGGCGGAGGAGCATGTGCTCTTCAGCGTCGCAGGCATGCAGAAGCTTCCGAACGTTCCGCAATACGGCGCCTTTTCCAAGCGCTCCCTCGACGAGCTCCTGTCCGGGGCCCGGGTCGACGTGGCGCCCTACAAGCGCGATCCCATGGACTTCGTCCTGTGGAAGCCCTCGGGGCCGGAGGATCCGGCCTGGCCCTCCCCCGCGGGCATCGCGACGCCGGGGCGCCCCGGCTGGCATATCGAGTGCTCCGCCATGGCCTGGCGTCACCTGGTCAAGGCGTTCGAGACCCGGCTGACCTGCGCCGATCCTGCGGAGCGGGAAACCTTCGACATTCATGGCGGCGGCATCGATCTCGTGTTTCCGCATCATGAGAACGAGATCGCGCAGAGTTGCTGCGCCTTCGATATGCCGCGCATGGCGAATGTGTGGATGCACAACGGCTTCCTGCAGGTGGAAAGCGAGAAGATGTCCAAGTCGCTGGGCAACTTCTTCACCATCGAGGAACTGCTCCGCGATTGGCCCGGCGAAGTGCTGCGTTTCAATATGCTGCGCACCCATTACCGCCAGCCGATCGATTGGACGGTGCGGGGACTGGAAGAAAGCGAAAGGACGCTCGACCGATGGTATGGCTTGGCGGCGGGCGCCGATGCGGCCTTCTCCGAAGCCGTTCTCGATGCGCTGACCGACGACCTCAATTCGCCCCGGATGATCGCGGAGCTCCATGCCCTCGACGGCCGAGGCGCTCACGAGGAGCTCTCGGCCAACCTTCGGGCCCTGGGCTTTCTGTCGGACAGCGTTGAAACGTGGAAAGCGCGCCGGCAGGCCTCGCTCTCTGTCGATCCTGCCGCCGTCGAAGCGCTCATCGCCGCCCGCAAGGAAGCCCGGGCTGCGAAGAACTGGCCCGAGTCCGACCGCATCCGCGACGAGCTTGCCGCCCTGAACGTGGTGGTGAAGGACAACAAGGACGGCACGACCACCTGGGAGGTTGCACGCTGATGGGACAATCCATGCCAAAACCCGGTCTGCGGCCCTTCCTGCCGTCCGACGTATCGACGCTCGCCGAAATTCTTCAGGCGAGCGTCGAAGAACTGACGGGCGAGGATTACAGCGAAAGCCAGCAGGAGGCGTGGGCCGCCGTGGCGGAGGAGGAGGAATTCGCCGAGCTCCTCGCCAAGAGCCTCACCCTCGTGGCCCTCGTGGAAGGTTCGCCCGTCGGCTTCATCACCCTCGAGAACAATGAGCAGATCGCCCTGTTCTATGTTCATCCGGCCGTTGCCGGACAGGGTGTCGGCACGATGCTCTACGGTGCGGTGGAAAAGCTCGCAGCGGCGCGCGGCGCCACGCGTCTCGTGGCGGATGCGAGCGACAATGCACGACCCTTCTTCGAGAAGCACGGTTTCCAGGCACAGCGCCGCAACACGGTGACCCTCGGGGACGAGTGGCTCGGCAACACCACCATGGAAAAACGCCTTACGCCACCCGAGGACAGGACTTTCGCATCATGAGCCGGGAACGCGTTTATCTCTACGACACCACCCTTCGCGACGGCGCGCAGACGACGGGGGTCGATTTCTCGCTGGAGGACAAGCGCGCGGTCGCAGGTCTCCTCGACCGGATCGGCGTCGATTACGTGGAAGGCGGCTATCCGGGAGCGAACCCCCTCGATACCGAGTTCTTCGCCGAGAAGCGCACGGCGAACGCGAAGTTCGCGGCGTTCGGCATGACGAAACGGCCGGGCCGTTCGGTTTCCAACGATCCCGGCGTCGCGGCGCTTCTCGAGGCGAAAGCCGATGTGATCTGCTTCGTCACCAAGTCCTGGGATTATCATGTCCACGTGGCGCTCGAGACATCCCTCGAGGAAAACCTTGCCGGTATCCGCGACAGCGTCGCGGCCGCCTGCGAGAACGGCCGCGAAGTGATCGTCGATTGCGAGCACTTCTTCGACGGCTACAAGGCCAATCCGGATTATGCCCTCGCCTGCGCGAGAACCGCCTATGAGTCCGGCGCCCGCTGGGTGGTGCTCTGCGACACCAACGGCGGCACGCTTCCCCACGAAGTGACCGCCATCGTCTCGGAGGTGGTGAAGACCGTGCCCGGCGCCCATCTCGGCATTCATGCGCATGACGATTGCGGCTGCGCGGTGGCGAACTCCCTTGCGGCGGTCGAGGCTGGCGCGCGCCATGTGCAGGGCACGCTCAACGGTCTCGGTGAACGCTGCGGCAACGCCAATCTCGTCACATTGATCGGGGCGCTGAAACTGAAGGACGGCTATGCCTCGCGGTTCGATCTCGGCATCTCCGGCGAGGCCCTCGGACAGCTGACGCATCTCTCCCGTCAGGTGGATGAAATCCTCAACCGGCAGCCCAACAGGCATGCGCCCTTCGTCGGCGCCAGCGCCTTTGCCACGAAGGCGGGGATCCACGCGTCCGCGGTGCTCAAGGACCCCCGCACCTACGAGCATGTGGAGCCGGAGAGCGTCGGCAATGCGCGCAGGGTGCTGGTATCCGACCAGGGCGGCCAGTCCAACATCCTGGCCGAACTGAAACGGCTCGGCTTCACGTTCGAAAAGGGCGATCCGCGGGTGTCGCGCATCCTCGACGAGGTGAAGCGCAAGGAGGCGGAGGGGTTCGCGTTCGAAGGCGCGGACGCATCCTTCTATGTGCTGGTCAAGCGAATGCTCGGGGAAGTCCCGGCGTTCTTCCAGGTTGAGCGCTTTTCCGTCAACGTGGAGCGGCGCTTCAACGCCGTCGGCGAAATGGTCACCGCCTCGGAGGCCATCGTGAAAGTGCGCGTCGGCGACGACGTCCTGATCTCGGCGGCGGAAGGCAACGGCCCCGTCAACGCCCTCGACGTGGCGTTGCGCAAGGACCTCGGCAAATATCAGGACCTGATTCAGGACCTGGAGCTCATCGACTACAAGGTGCGCATCTACCAGGGCGGGTCGGACGCGGTGACCCGCGTGCTGATCGAGTTCTCCGACGCCGAAGGCGACAGCTGGACCACCATCGGGGTCTCGCCCAACATCATCGACGCCTCGTTCCAGGCTCTCACCGATTCGATGGTCTACAAGCTCCTGAAGAGCGGCGCAGGCCTGTGATTTCTTAGGGTTCGGTGCTCCTGTCATTCCGGGGCGAGCGCGAGCGAGAGCCCGGAACCCATATCCGCTAACGGTCCCGGATACGGAGCCGCGGCATCCGTTGCGTTCTCTTCTGGCACCCTCAGCGATTATGGGTTCCGGGCTCCGCTGCGCGGCCCCGGAATGACGGCGGTGGGGTTCCAAAATGACGGAGCTGTCGCCTTAAGCAGCGTCGCCCGAAAGCCTCGCGCGGGCACGCTCCGGCCCGATCAACGGCAGCAGCGCGCCGAGTTCGGGTCCGTGATCGAGGCCGGTCAGGGCCATGCGCAGCGGCATGAACAGCGCCTTGCCCTTCACGCCGGTGGCCGTCTTCACGGCCTCGGTCCAGGTCTTCCAGGTGGTCGTGTCCCACGGGGCCGGCGGCAGCAGGTTGCGGGCATCCTCGATAAATGCGCGATCGCTGATGACCGGCACAATGGGGCCACGCACCACCGTCCACCATTCCGCCGCTTCCGCCACCTTCGTCAGGTTCCCCCGGACCGCGTTCCAGAACGCCTCGCCGCCATCCGCATCGAGGGCCGCGAGCCGCTCGCGCACCGCCGCATAAGGCATGTCGTGAATCAGGCGGGCATTGAGCTGTTCCAGCTCGTGCTCGTCGAATTTCGCCGGAGCGCGGGAGATGTGGGAAAAGTCGATGAGCCGCGCCAACTCGTCGAGGTCGGCGATCGGGCGCACGGCTTCGGCGGAGCCCACCAGTACGGCGAGCGACGCGACGGCCTGCGGCTCGAGGCCCGCTTCGCGCAGGCCTTTGATCGACAGGTGCCCGAGGCGCTTCGACAATCCCTCTCCGCTCGCCGTGATCAGGAGGCTGTGGTGGGCGAAGGTCGGCACCTTCGCGCCGAGCGCTTCGAAGATCTGGATCTGCACGGCCGTGTTGGTGACGTGATCCTCACCGCGGATGATGTGCGTCATCGTCATGGCGATATCGTCGACCACGGAGGGGAGCGTGTAGAGGTAGGTGCCGTCCTCGCGCACCAGGACCGGATCCGAAAGCGAGCCGCAATCGACGTGGCAGGCCCCGCGGACGAGGTCGTCCCAGGCAATCGTTTCATGGTCGAGGCGGAAGCGCCAATGGGGGCGGCGTCCTTCGGCTTCGAGCTGGGCCCGGTCCTCGTCCGTCAGCTTCAGGGCGGCGCGGTCATAGATCGGCGGAAGGCCGCGGGCGAGCTGCCGCTTGCGGCGGAACTCCAGCTCCTCCGGCGTCTCGTAGCATGCATAAAGACGGCCGACGGCCTTCAGGCGCTCGGCCGCGTCGTCGTACAGGTCGAACCGCTCCGACTGCCGGACCACGATGTCGGGCGGAATGCCCAGCCACGCGAGATCGGTCTCGATGGAGTCGGCATATTCCTTTTTCGACCGCGCCAGATCGGTATCGTCGAAGCGCAGGACGAAGGTGCCCCCTTCCCGCCGCGCGAAGAGCGCGTTCAGAAAGGCGACGCGGGTGTTGCCGATATGGATGTGCCCGGTCGGGGACGGGGCGAAGCGGACGATGGGCTTTGACATGGGACGAACCCTATGACGAAGGGTGGGTGGTAGCGCAAGAGGAGAGCGGCCCTCGCGCTCCGATTGCGGCTCTCATCCGCGAGGCGCGCCAGATCCCCTCCCAGATCCCCTCGCCGCGCCGGCCGTGGCGGCCGCTACATATCGACCGACGCTTGGCGCGGCTTTCCGATGGCGCGCTCCAGGGCCTCGTCGGGCTGGTGGGCAACCAGCCCCTGGTCGCGGAAGCGGTTCACGATGGGATAGCGGCGATCCCGCCCGAAGTTCTTGCGCGTGACCTTCACGCCCGGCGCCGATTGGCGGCGCTTGTATTCGGCGATGTAGAGCAGGCGCTCGACCTTCTTGACGGTCTCCAGATCGTGCCCTTTCGCGACGATCTCGGACACCCGCAGTTCGTCCTCCACGAGGCCGCGCAGGATATCGTCGAGAACATCGTAGGGCGGGAGCGAATCCTGGTCCTTCTGATTGTCCCGCAGCTCGGCGCTGGGAGCCTTGGACAGGATGTTTTCCGGGATCACGACACCGTCAGGCCCCAAGGACCCCTTCGGCTTCCAGCGGTTGCGCAGGGCCGAGAGACGATAGACCTCCATCTTGTAGAGGTCCTTGATGGGATTGAAGCCGCCGTTCATATCGCCGTAAAGGGTGGCATAGCCCACGGACATCTCCGACTTGTTGCCGGTGGTGACCACCATCGGCCCGAACTTGTTGGAGATGGACATGAGAATCGTCCCGCGGGCGCGGCTCTGGAGGTTCTCCTCCGTGATGTCGCGCTGCGTTCCGGCAAAGAGCGGCTGCAGCAGAGCCTCGAACCCCTCCACGGCCGGCGCGATCGGAACCGTGTCGTAGCGAACGCCGAGGGCCTTGGCGCAGGCCTCCGCGTCCTGGAAGGATTCGCTCGATGTATAGCGATAGGGCAGCATGATGCAGTGAACCCGCTCCGGCCCGAGGGCGTCCACCGCCATGGCGGCGCAGAGCGCCGAGTCGATGCCGCCGGACAGGCCGAGCACCACGCCCGGAAAGCGGTTCTTGTCCACATAGTCGCGAAGGCCGAGCACGCAGGCGGCGTAATCCGCCTCGTCGCCCTCCTCCACGGTCACGATGGGGGCCTGACGACAGGCCCATCCGTCCGCTCCCTTTTCCCAAACCGTGAGGGCAATCGTCTCCTCGTTGGCGGGAAGCTGGCCGACAAGCGAGCAATCCGCATTGAGAATGAAGGATGCGCCGTCGAAGACGAGCTCGTCCTGGCCGCCAATTTCGTTCAGGTAGACCATCGGTAGGCCGCTTTCGGTGACCCGGGAGGCGGCGATGTTGAAGCGCTCCTCCGTCTTGCCGCGCCAATAGGGCGAGCCGTTGGGAACCAGGAGCATCTCGGCGCCGGTCTCGGCCAGGCACTCGACCACATCGCCGGACCAGATGTCCTCGCAGATGGGCAATCCTAAGCGGATCCCTCGGAAATTGACGGGGCCGGGCAAGGGGCCCGGCTCGAAAATGCGCTTCTCGTCGAAGACGCCGTAATTGGGCAGGTCGACCTTGAAGCGCACCGTGATGCCGCCCTGGTCGAGAAGCGCATAGGCGTTGTGCAGCGCCTCTCCTTCCCGCCACGGGAGCCCGATCAGCATGGCGGGCCCGCCGTCGGCCGTCTCGCGGGCGAGACGTTCCAGCGCGGCCCGGCAGACATCCTGAAAGGCAGGCTTGAGCACCAGATCCTCGGCCGGGTAGCCGGCGAGAAAAAGTTCGGTGAACATGACGATATCCGCGCCGAGCCGGGCGGCTTCCGCGCGGGCGACGCGGGCTTTCTCCTCATTGCCGGCCACATCGCCGACGATGGGGTTGAGCTGCGCGAGAGCGATCTTGAGGGTGTTCTGAGCCATGACATGCGCATGTAGCGCGCCGGCCCTGCCGCAGCAATCCGCCTCGGCGAGGATCGTCCGGCAACAGACGCATGGCGGCGCACGGGAATCCATCGCTTCGTATCGAACCGTTCAGCCCTTGCGGAACCGCAAACAGCCTAGTTCGTTGTCTTCGCAGGAAAACGATGGAGACAGCGATGTTAAAAGGTGGCCTTCTCTGGCTTATCGGCATTCCGTTGCCGATCATTCTTATTCTCTTCTTCCTCGGTTACTTGCACTGAGAAAGAGTTTCGACCTCTAGAGACCCGAACGCAAACTAAAGGGGCGCTTTCGCGCCCCTCTTTTTCTTGTGAAAAACTTCTCGGTTACTCTGCCGCAACGGCATCCGGCCGCTCACGACCCTGGCGCTCGTGCTTGACCAGCTCCGAGGTCAGGAACGCGATCTCCAGCGCCTGTTCGGCATTGAGGCGCGGATCGCAGTAGGTGTGATAGCGATCCCGCAGGTCGGCGTCCGTCAGCGCGCGGGCGCCGCCCGTGCATTCCGTCACGTTCTTGCCCGTCATCTCCAGATGGATGCCGCCCGCATAAGTGCCTTCCGCCTGGTGGACGGCGAAGAAGTCCCGCACCTCGCCCATGATCCGCTCGAACGGCCGCGTCTTGTAGCCGGAGGCGGCCTTAATGGTGTTGCCGTGCATGGGGTCGCACGACCACACGACGGTGCGGCCTTCCTGCTTGACCGCCCGCACGAGGGCCGGGAGGTGGTCGAACACCTTGTCGGCGCCGAAACGGCAGATCAGCGTCAGACGGCCCGGCTCGTCCTCGGGATTGAGCTTCTCGATCAGCCGGAGCAGCCCGTCCGGCGTGAGCGAGGGCCCGCACTTCAGGCCGATCGGGTTCTTGATGCCGCGCATGTATTCCACGTGCGCGTGATCGATCTGGCGGGTGCGGTCGCCGATCCAGAGCATGTGACCCGAAGTGGCGTACCAGTCGCCGGTGGTCGAATCCACGCGGGTCAGGGACTGCTCGTAACCCAGGAGCAGGGCTTCGTGGCTGGTGTAGAAGTCCGTCGAGCGCATTTCCGGATGGGTTTCCGGATCGACGCCGATGGCGCGCATGAAGTCGATGCTCTCGGTGATGCGTTCGGCCAGCTCGCGATAGCGGGAGGATTGCGGCGAATCCTTCACGAATCCGAGCATCCAGCGATGGGCGTTCTCGAGATTGGCATAGCCGCCCGTCGCGAAGGCGCGGATCAGGTTGAGGGTCGCGGCGGACTGGCGATACGCCTCCACCTGCCGGCGCGGATCGGGAATCCGCGATTCGGGCGTGAATTCGATATCGTTGATGATGTCGCCGCGGTAGCTCGGCAGCTCGACGCCGCCGACGCTCTCCGTATCGGAAGAGCGCGGCTTGGCGAACTGGCCGGCCGACCTGCCGACCTTCACCACCGGCGAACTGCCGGCGAAGGTCAGCACCACCGCCATCTGGAGGAAAAGGCGGAAGAAATCGCGGATGTTGTCGGCGCTGTGCTCGGCGAAGCTCTCGGCGCAGTCGCCGCCCTGAAGAAGAAAGGCCTCGCCCTTGGCGACCTTACCCAAGGCGCGCTTCAGCTTGCGGGCCTCACCTGCAAAAACCAGCGGCGGAAACCCGGCGAGCTGCTGCTCGACGTTTCCAAGCGCCTCAAGGTCCGGATAGGCCGGGACCTGCTGGATTGGCTTGTTTCTCCAGCTATCGGGCGTCCACCGCTCGTTCATGACACACTCCCCGTGTCGTTCGATTATCCCCATCGTTCACCGCAATAAGCGGCACGAAAGGGCACCTATACACGACACAAATAAAAAGGCGAGTGCGGCACTCGCGGACCTGCGATGCGTCTCTCCAAGAAAAACCCGGGCAGGCCTTGTCAAAGAGCAATAATATGTAACAAAATTGGCACAAGAGGGGGCTCTCGTGTCAGATACGGATCTACAGGCAAGCTCTGCCACATATATTTATGCAGGCTTCTGGAGGCGCGTTCCGGCGTTTGCCCTGGATCTGTTCCTCATCACCATCGCCATGATGGCCTTGGACTACATCTATATCTTAACGGTGGGTTTGCCGTTGAATGTTGCCTTTACCTCGCAAGCCGCTGGCAGCACGGTCTCGGCCCATTACAAGCCAACCGGTTTCGGCATCGCTATCGGGATCATCATTGGAATCCTGTACTTCTCGGCCTTCGAAAGCTCGGAGCGAAAGGCTACGCTCGGCAAACGGGCAATGGGGCTGGTTGTCATTGACGAGCAGGGCAGCCGCATTTCGTTCATGCACGCGATCGGGCGCTCTTGCTGCAAGGTCATCTCTTGGGGGCTTTTTGGTCTCGGCTTTTTCATGGCTGGATGGACCAATCGCAAGCAGGCCCTCCATGACCTGCTGACCCACTGTCTGGTGATGAAGCGTCTGGAAACGCCAATTCGTCCGGATATGACCTTGGCTACTCAAGATCGGTAGGGCTGGCCCTACCCCACGGCCACCGGCGTCTTCACCACGAAGGGCGTGCGCATGGTCACGAGTTCTTCGGCGGCTGTCGGGTGAACTGCGACGGTGCGGTCGAAATCGGCCTTGGTGGCCCCCATGGTGACGGCGACGCCGGCGAGCTGGATCATCTCGCCCGCGTCATGGGCCATGACATGGACGCCGACGACCTTATCGGTCGCCTTTTCCACCACGAGCTTCATCAGGACACGCTCGGCACTGCCGGAAACGGTCGCTTTCATGGGACGGAACGAGGTCTTGTAGATGTCGACCTCGCCGTAGCGGTCCCTTGCGACCGCCTCGCTGCAGCCGATGACGCCGATCTCCGGGGTCGAGAACACCGCCGTGGCGATCAGCTCATGGTCCACCATGGTCGGCCTGTCGCCGAAAACCGTGTCGGCGAAGGCGTGGCCCTCGCGGATGGCGATCGGCGTGAGGTTGGCCCGGTTGGTGACGTCGCCGACCGCGTAGATCGAGGGAACGACGGATTGCGAGTAACCGTCGACGATGATCGCTCCCACCTCGTCGACGCTCACGCCAACCTGTTCGAGGCCGAGATTGGACGTGTTCGGACGCCGCCCGGTGGCGACGAGCACCTGATCGGCCACCAGAACCGTGCCGTCGCTCAAGGTGGCGGCAATGCCGTCGGGACGGCGGTCCATCCGCTCGATCGTCCGCTCCAGAACCACGTTGATCCCGCGCCGCGAATAGGCTTCGCCGAGCGCGTCGCGCACGTCTTCATCGAAGCCGCGCAGAAGCTTGTTGCCCCGGTGCAGCAGCGTCACCTCGCTGCCGAGGCCGGCGAACACTCCGGCAAACTCCACCGCGATATAGCCGCCTCCGACCACGATGATGCGCTTCGGCAATTCCTCGAGATGGAACACGTCGTTGGACGTGATCCCGAGCTCGCCTCCGGGAATGCTCGGCCCCATGACCGGATGAGCTCCCACGGCCACGAGAATATAGCGGGCGCGAATCTGTTCTCCGGTCTTGAGGAGGCGCACCGTATGCGGATCGACGATCACCGCGCGGCTGTCGACGATCGTCACGCCCGCCTTTTCCAGATTGGTCCGGTAGATCCCCTCAAGGCGGCCGACCTCCTTATGGAGGTTGCGCATCAGCGTCGTCCACTCGAAGCGGGCCTCCGGCACGGACCAGCCGAAGCCCTCGGCCTCCTCGAACTCTTCGGCGAAACGGCTGGCATAGACCATGAGCTTCTTGGGCACGCAGCCGCGAATGACGCAGGTGCCGCCGACGCGGTATTCTTCCGCCACCATGACCTTGGCGCCGTAGCCGGCCGCAATCCGCGCCGCCCGCACGCCGCCGGACCCGGCCCCGATGACGAAAAGGTCAACGTCGAAATCGCTCATGGTTTTGTCTCCAGATTTTCGCGGCGCGCGGCCAGCATCCATACGATTGCGGCTCCCAAGGAGGCCGCCCACCATCCCTGCCAGGCGCCGTGGCCCACCATGGCCACCGCGGTAGCCGCGGCCAGAAGGGCCAGCGATGCCGCCGCGACGAGGCGTGTCTGCCCGTCAATCGCCCGTAAAAGCAAAAGGATGACCGCAAGCGCCAGAAGGGCGCCGATTCCGCCGAGCTCGACCCATATCTGCATCATGCCGTTGTGCGGATGGCCGACGCCCAGGAGGGTCTCGTCCTCGCTCGGAATCCGGTCCGCCACCGCCGCGTCGCGCATTTTGGGGCTGACCCCGAATCCCGCTCCGAGGACGGGCTGTTGCCGGATCACCTCTCCGAAGCTGAGCCAGATATCTACCCTGTCGCGGGAGTGGTCATTCGCGAGCTCCTGATGGACGCTCGGAGGAATCACCCGGTCCGCGATCTGCCCCAGAAAGGGAGCGGCGACCGCCAGAACAATGAACGCCACGCCGGCGAGGCGTATGCCGAGCCGTGGCGCCGCAAGGGCAAACAGAAAGGCCGCAAGGCCGGCGCCGAAACCCAGGATCGAAGCCCCGCTTTCGGAATGGGCCATGGCAATGAATACCGCTGCCGCAAATCCGAGAGCGATGACCCAGCCGAAGCGGACACGGCTCATCAGCCATGCAACGACGGCAGGAGTCAGACACAGGAGGGTCAGCACCGGCCGATTGAAGATGAAGCTGTTCCAGCGCATCCCGAGCGCTCTGCGCAGGGCAAGCCCGGTCTTAAGCTCCACGATCATCATGACACAGGAGATAATCACTGCTCCCAGGAGAAGCCAGAAGGCCCCTCGCGTCATCCGGCCGGGAAGCGTCAGCCCGAGGACGAACGCCGCAAGGAGCGAGAGGCCGAACTCCGCGAAGGCTCCGAGGGACAGCCCCTTGAACGGGCTCCAGGCCATGGACAACAGGCACCAGGCGAGAAAGGCCAGGACGGCGAGCCCCAAGGGGGTGGATAGCGCCGCCCGCGCCCTGACCACGACCGCGCCGATATTTCCCTCGGCGAGGGCTGCCGCCAGGGCGAGAATCGCCGATAGGCCGACGAAGGCCGGGCTCGACCGGTGGGCGATCGCCATTCCGACCGGCAAAACCGCCAAGACCGCGATGGCCGCGCGCCAGAGCGCCTGTGCCAGGAGAGACGATGTCCTGGCCGGATTCCGAACGGTGGATGCCGAAGCGAGAGCTTTCATGGCCAGGCTCTTACGCCAAGGTTCAACGGCAATAAAGCAGCAAGCGCTTGCAGGGGGCACTTTCGGGCTTTACGGTTTGTCGCAGCGCGCAGGCTCCCGTGGGGACAGTCATGCGACATGCGCACAATCTCTCGAGTATCGGAGGAAACAGTATGAGCCAGTATCGCAAGGGCCTCTGGCGGGGCATGCTCGCCGCAGCGGCCGTGGCGGGCTTCGTCACGTCGGCTTCGGCCCAGATGGCTGAACTCAAGATCATGGCCCCGGCGGCGCCGGGCGGCGGTTGGGATCAGACCGCCCGCTCCATGCAGCAGGCCCTGACCCAGTCGGGCCTTGCTAAGAACGTGCAGGTCACCAACGTTCCGGGCGCCGGCGGCTCCATCGGTATCGCCCAGTTCGTGAACGGCGCCAAGGGCGACGGCAGCCAGCTCATGGTCATGGGCTACGTCATGGTGGGCGCGCTCCTCACCAACAAGTCTCCCGTCACGCTCGACCAGACGACGCCCATCGCCCGCCTGACCGGCGAGTACGAAGCCATCGTCGTCCCGGCCAATTCCCCGATCAAGGACGCGAAGGATCTGGCGGCAGCCGTGAAGGCCGACCCCGCGAAGGTCACGTGGGCCGGCGGCTCGGCCGGCGGCGTCGACCATATCGCCGTTGCTCTCTTCGCCAAGGCGGTCGGCGCCGATCCGACGAAGATCAACTACATCCCGTTCTCCGGCGGCGGCGAGTCCCTGGCGGCGATCCTCGGCGGCAAGGTTACGGCCGGCATTTCCGGCTACGGCGAGTTCGAAAGCCAGATCAAGGCGGGCAAGCTGCGCCTCATCGGCCTGACCACCCCGGCCGGCAAGGGCACGGCCGAAATGCCGTCCCTGAAGGATCAGGGCGTCGATCTCGAGATCGCCAACTGGCGCGCCGTCGTGGCGCCTCCCGGCATTACGGCCGAGCAGAAGAAGGTCCTGACCGAGACCATGGACAAGATGGCCAAGTCGAAGGAATGGACCGAAATCCTGAAGCAGAAGGGCTGGGACGACGCCTATCAGTCGGGCGACGCTTTCGCCAAGTTCCTGACGGAAGACCAGACTCGTACGAAAGAGGTCTTGACCTCGGTTGGGCTCGTGAAGTCATAAAAAGACAGTCCGGAACGACGTAATGGAAGCGCCGCCCCGTGCGGCGCTTCTTTTTAGGAAAACAACAATGACAACACGCACCCCGCGACGCATCGACAAGGCGGGCCTCCTCATCGCCCTGGTGCTTCTCGCCCTCGCAGGCCTGATCTGGCAGGACATGAGCAGTCTCCAGCTTTCCTCCGTTTACGGCCTGGGTCCGAAGGCGATGCCCATGGTCGTGTCCGTCGGCCTCGCGATCCTCGGCGTCGGAAATGCGATTTCGGCCCTGCAGGGCGGCCTTCCCGAGCGCGAAAGCCTCGATTGGAAGCCGATCGTGCTGATCATCGGCGGCCTCGCCATCCTGATCGCGTGCGTCAAGTTCAATGTCGGTTTCATTCCGGCCACCGCCGTCCTCTTCGCCTGCACGGCGGCCGCCTTCGGCCGGCGCGCCTTTATCACCGATCTGGTGATCGGATTCGCGGCAGGCCTCATCATCTACCTGCTGTTCGCCAAGCTTCTGACCCTGAGTCTCCCGATGGGCCCCCTCGAGCGTCTGATCGGAGCATAAGATCATGGATTCCCTCTTCGCCCTCGCCCACGGCCTCACGGTCGCCGTCCAGCCGATGAACCTGCTTTTCGCGCTCATCGGCGTGCTGCTCGGAACCGCCGTCGGCGTGCTGCCGGGGATCGGTCCGGCCCTGACGGTCGCGCTACTTTTGCCGATCACGTTCAAGCTCGATCCGGGCGGCTCGATCATCATGTTCGCCGGCATCTATTACGGTGGCATGTATGGCGGCTCGACCACCGCCATTCTCATCAACACTCCCGGCGAAAGCGCCTCCATGGCGACGGCCCTGGAGGGCAACAAGATGGCCAAGGCGGGACGGGGCGGTCCGGCCCTCGCCACCGCCGCCATCGGCTCCTTCGTGGCCGGCACCATCGCGACCCTCGGCCTGGCGTTTCTCGCGCCGACCCTGGTGGAACTCGCCGTGCAGTTCGGGCCCGAGGATTACTTCGCGCTCATGTGCGTGGCCTTCGTGACGGTTTCGGCGACGTTCGGCGACTCGCCCGTCCGCGGTCTGACGAGCCTGTTCATCGGTCTGGCGCTCGGGCTCGTCGGCATCGACAAGCTCACCGGTCAGGCGCGCCTGACCTTCGGGGTTCCCGAGCTTCTCGACGGCGTCGAAGTCACGACCCTCGCGGTCGGCCTCTTCGCGGTGGGCGAGGCCCTCTACGTCGCCTCGCGGCGCCACATCCAGGAGGAAGTGGTCGAGCCGGTGCGCGGATCGCTGTGGATGACCAAGGAGGACTGGAAGCGCTCCTGGTGGCCGTGGATTCGCGGCACGCTCTTCGGCTTCCCCATCGGCGCCCTTCCGGCGGGCGGCGCGGAGATCCCGACCTTCCTGTCCTATTCCACGGAGAAGCGTCTCACGAAGTATCCGGAGGAGTTCGGCAAGGGCGCCATCGAGGGTGTCGCCGGTCCGGAAGCGGCCAACAACGCCTCCGCCGCCGGAACCCTGGTGCCGCTTCTGGCGCTCGGCCTGCCCACATCGGCAACCGCCGCCATGATGCTCGCAGGCTTCCAGCAATACGGCCTCAATCCCGGCCCGCTGCTCTTTGCGGAGCGCCCGGAGCTGGTCTGGGGTTTGATCGCAAGCCTGTTCATCGCCAACGCGATGCTGCTCATCTTGAACCTGCCCCTCGTCGGCCTGTGGGTGAAGCTCCTGGCGATCCCGCAGCCCTGGCTCTATGCGGGCATCCTGGTGTTCGCGACCATGGGGACGATCGCCGCGAAGCCCTCCGTCGTGGAGCTGACGATGCTCGGCGCCTTCGGCCTTCTCGGCTTCCTCATGCGGCGGTTCGATTATCCCATCGCCCCCGTCGTGGTGGGTCTGATCCTCGGGCCGATCGCGGAAGCCCAGCTCCGCCGCGCGCTGTCCATCAGCCTCGGCGACCCGATGGTGCTGCTGCAGAGCCCGATCTCCGCCACGCTTCTCGGGATCGCGGTGATCGCCCTGGTCCTGCCCTTCGTGCTCAAGGGGCTCAACCGCTTCAAGATGCAGGAAGACTGACGTCCCTGCGACGGGGGCAGGCTTGCCCGCCCTCCCCGCCCATGATTGAAACGATCGGAGACGCCCATGGCTGAGGAGATGCCGGTCCAGGAAGGCGGATGCCGATGCGGCCGCTTGCGGTTTCGCGTCACGGCGGAGCCGCTCGTCACCATGGCGTGCCACTGTACCGGCTGCCAACGGATGACCGGGAGCGCGTTCTCCTTGAGCGCGCTATATCCGAGCGCGGCGTTCGAGATCGTCGAGGGCGATCCCGTGATCGGCGGCCTTCATGGCGCCGCACGGCATTTCTTCTGCTCCCACTGCTTGAGCTGGGTGTTCACCCGCCCGGAAGGCACGGAGGATTTCGTCAACGTGCGCGGGACGATGCTCGACGATGCGCGGAATTTCGTGCCGTTCATCGAAACCTACACGAGCGAAAGGCTCCCATGGGCAAGGACCCCGGCCGCCTTCAGCTTCGAGACGTTTCCACCAATGGACAAATATCCCGAGCTGCTCGCGGCCTTCGCGCAGCGGGCAGCGTCCGCATAGCCAATAAAAAAAGGCCCGGGAAACCGGGCCTTTTTTGATCCTGCCGCCGCTCCCGTTACTGGAGCTGGTGACCGCGCTTGCCCATTTCGGCACGGGCGCGGATCATGATGTACTCGGAGACGTTCTGGGTCCACGACGCCAGATCCTTGACGATATCGTCGAGGAGGCCCGGCTGAACCTCCACGTACTTCTTGCCCGCCGGGGTCCGGTAGAATTCGGCGATCTCCTTGAGCTCCGCTTCCGACAGGCGCGAGGCGAAAGCGCGGGCCGCGCTGTCGACCATCTTCTGCTTCTGCTGCTCGACTTCCGGGCGCAGCATGGCGACCACGTCGTCGAGGTCCTTTTTGACCTCAGGGCGCGTGACGTTCATCTGCTGAAGCTGAACGAAGAACGGCTCGGTCATGGCGTCGAAGGAACGGGTCATGCCGGAATTGATGGCAACCTCGCGGGCCAGCGCCAGCTGGCTGGGAGTCGGCTGCGGCGTCTGGGCGAAGGCGGGCCCTGCAAGCATCAGAACCGCGACGGTTGTCGCAGCGAGGCGGGAGACGGAACGGATCATGGGGTTTTGGCTCCAGTCATGACATGGTGGGGGTCAAATCTGACCGAGTTCGACGAGGCCCTGCCCGGTAGCGAGGATCGCTCCCGTCGCGAGACCGATGAAAAGACCATGCTCCACGACCCCAGGAAGATTGTTGAGTGTCGAGGCAAGGACGTTCGGCTTGTCGATGCGCTTGAGATGCGCATCGAAGATGAAATGCCCGCCATCCGTGATGTAGGGCGTACCGTCGGCGGTCCTTCGAAGATGCAGCTCGCCGCTCATCTCCAAGGTTTCGAGGAGCTTTTCAATGGCGACCTGGGTCGCGCGCAGGCCAAAGGGCACGACTTCGATCGGCAACGGAAAGCGCCCGAGCCGGCCGACGCGCTTCGACCCGTCGGCAATGACGATCATGCGCCGACTGGCGGAAGCGACGATCTTTTCCCGCAGGAGCGCACCGCCGCCGCCCTTGATCAACCGAAGATCGTCATCGATTTCGTCGGCGCCATCGACCGTCAGGTCGAGCTCCGGCGTCTCGTCGAGGGTGGTCAGCGGAATTCCCTCCCGCCTGGCCTGATCGAGAGTGGCCTCCGATGTGGGAATGCCGACAACCGAAAGTCCGGCGCGCACACGAGCCCCGAGAGCCGCCACGAAAAAGGCGGCCGTGGACCCGGTGCCGAGTCCGAGCCTCATCCCGTCGGTGACGAGAGCCGCAGCCTTCTCCGCCGCATCGCGCTTCAGATTGTCGCTCACTGATAATTCCTAACGATGATCGCCTTCGTCCCGAAGCCGGTCAGGCCCGCGTCTAGCACGGCAAGGCTCCGGGAAGAAAGATTGTTTCAGATGTCTTTTCAACGGGCAAATGTGGGACCGCGGCCGGATCAGGGCCGCTGCGGCGATGCGCCCGTGCCCGGGCGAACGCTCGGGGTTGCGGCCGGCGCTCCCTGCAACGCCCCTTGCGCCGACGGGTTCGTCTGCGGCGTGCACACCACCTTCTCGTCGAAGACATAGCAGATGCTCATGTCGCCGGTGCGGTAATTGACACGGAAAACACCGCCCTCGCGCTCGTGCCGGGAAGCCACAAGCCCATATTCGCCGGGACTTTGAGGCCCAGCGCCCTCGCCGGCGCCGAAGCAGAGGGTCACGCCGATGGTTCCCTCTTGGAGCCCGTACTGGCAGGAGCTGACCTCGCCGGTGATCCGGTCGATCCGGTAGATCCGGTTCAAATCGGTCTGAGGCGCCGGGACGAAATCATAGGGAGCGGCGAAAGCGGGGACGGCAAGGCTTCCCAGCACGAAAACCGAGGATAGATATGCCAAGGAACCAGCAAGCCGCATTCAATACTCCTTCTTTGTGAGCCGGTAAGAACGAATCAACCAGAAGACCATATCATTCCCTCCCGCTTGATTCCCTCGTCCTGTGCAGGTAGCCGACCTTCATGGCCATTCATAGCCCGCTCCTCGCGCCTCGCGCCGCCCCGCCCATCGTCGTGTTCGACCTCGACGGCACCCTGGCCGATACCGCGGGCGATCTCGTCGGAACCCTGAACGTCATCCTCGAAGGCGAAGGATTGCCGCCCCTGCCCGTCCGCAAGGCCCGGGATCTGGTGGGCGCCGGGGCCCGCGCCCTTCTCCAACGGGGATTCGAGGCTGGCCGGAAGGAGCTGACGCCGGCGCACCTGGACCATCTCTTCGGGCAGTTCATGGTCCATTACCGGGACAACATCTGCGTCAAAACGCAGCTCTATCCCGGCGTCGAGGCGGCGCTCGAGCGTCTGCAGCGGGCAGGCTTCGTCCTCGCCGTCTGCACCAACAAGTACGAGGACCACTCGGTCCGCCTTCTCGAGGCGCTGGGCATCGCCCATCGTTTCGCGGCCAATTGCGGACGCGACACCTTCCCGGTGTTCAAGCCGGATCCCCGTCATCTCATGCTGACGATCGAAAAGGCCGGAGGAAATCCGCATCGCGCCGTTATGATCGGCGATTCGCGGACCGACATCGTGACCGCCCAGGCGGCGGGCGTGCCGTCCATCGCCGTCCCGTTCGGCTATACGGATGTGCCGGTCAAGCGGCTCAACCCCGACCTGATCATCGGGCATTTCGACGAGCTGTTCGACGCGGTGGCCTCACTGGTGCGCCTCGCGGCGGCGTGAGAACCGGCCTCGGAACGAGCCGTCACATCATTGTGAAGATAGTCCATCAGGAAGGAATGGTGGGCGCGACAGGGATTGAACCTGTGACCCTTCGCGTGTGAAGCGAATGCTCTCCCGCTGAGCTACGCGCCCTGACCAGGGCCTTCTAAAGTCCTTGATCCCCTGGCGTCAAGCGCTTCCGACCATCAGCCGTCGACATTTCTCGAACGGGGATTGTGGCAGCCGGGCTTTAACGTCCCGGTTACGATGCGGCGAAAATAAGGCAGCCTGCTCTGGTGATTTGATAACGAACCTTTGTTATTCAACGGATCCGAAACGCGGCCATTGCGTTGAGCAATCACCAACCCGCATCAAACATGTTGAATTCGAGGCAAATATGGGACGCACCCGCGCTGCCCTGCTTGGGCTTGCCTGTGCCTTCGCCGCTCTTGCGACGCCGGCTGCGGCTTTCACAGCAATCGATCCGCTGACTCGTCAGCCCCTCTACACTCCTGAGGCATCGCTGAACGCACAGGCGTCCCCGGTCCCCCGCGAGGTGGTCACCTTCGACGGCCGCTATGCGCCCGGGACGATCATCGTATCCACCACGGAGCGGCGTCTCTACTTCGTGCTCGGCGACGGCAAGGCCCTGCGGTACGGCGTCGGCGTCGGCCGTCCCGGCTTCACCTGGGCCGGCAGCCATTCGGTGACCATGAAGCGCGAGTGGCCGGATTGGCGCCCGCCGCAGGAAATGCTGAAGCGCCGCCCGGACCTGCCGCGCCACATGGCGGGTGGTCCCGACAATCCGCTGGGCGCCCGCGCGCTCTATATCGGCAGCACCATCTACCGGATTCACGGCTCGAACGAACCCGAAACCATCGGCGAAGCCGTCTCATCGGGCTGCATCCGCATGACCAACGATGACGTGATCGACCTTTACAGCCGCGCGAAGGTCGGTGCGCGGGTCATCGTGCAGCGGTAAGACCGCCGCCCGGGAACAACGAAGCGCCACCCGTCATTCCGGGACGGCCCTGCGGGCCGGGCCCGGAACCCAGAACCGCTGAGGTTTGTGGAGGGAGTGCGCGGGTGCCGTAGCGTCCTTTCAGGCACTGCTAGCGTGTATGGGTTCCGGGCTCCGCTGCGCGGCCCCGGAATGACAGGAGCGCCACCCCGTCATTCCGGATTGCCGTCAGGCAAGTCCGGAACCCAGAACCGCTGACGATCCAGGACAAATCGCGCCGGCAACCGCAGCTCTTTATCCTGAACTGCTAGCGTTTATGGGTTCCGAGCTCTCGCGATGCTCGCCCCGGAATGACAGGGCGGCGCTCCCCGGGATTGCCGACGCTATCGATCCCGCGAAAGCCCCTTGGCGGAGAGTTCCGCCAGATAGGCGGCAAAGCGCTCCTCCTGCTCGGCTCCGAGGCGGTAGAGATAATCCCAACCGTAGATGCCGGTGTCGTGCATGTCGTCGAACACGAGCCTGACCGCATAATTGCCCACCGGTTCGATGCGGAGGATCTCGACGTTGCGCTTGCCCGGCACGGTCTTGCGTTCGGCCGGACTGTGGCCCTGGACCTCGGCCGACGGGCTCGCGATCCTGAGATACTCCGCCGGAAGGTCGAACACCACGCCGTCGTCATAGACGATCCGCAGGCTGCGTTTCGTCGGCGCCAGTCGCAATTCGGAGGGCCAACGTTCCGATGCCATGTTCCGCCTCATTTGCCTGCTTTGTGAGTTGACGCTAGCTGCGCGATAACTACCGTGAACGCAAGACCCATTCCGTAGAGGCACGAGAACCATGAAGGAACGGCACTGAAATGCCGGGAGACCTGTCGCCGTCCCTCCCGTCCACGCCCGCCCCCCTGGTCGACCCCTTCGGCCGGGGCATCACCTACCTGCGGGTCTCGGTGACCGACCGGTGCGACTTCCGCTGCGTTTACTGCATGTCGGAGGATATGGCGTTCCTGCCGAAACGGGACCTTCTGACCCTGGAGGAGCTGGACCGGATCTGTTCCGTCTTCGTCTCCCAGGGCGTGCGCAAACTCCGCATCACCGGCGGAGAGCCCCTGGTGCGCCGGGACATCATGGGTCTCTTCCGTTCCCTGTCTCGGCACCTGGACGCGGGCACCCTGGACGAGCTGACGCTCACCACCAACGGTTCCCAGCTCTCCCGGTACGCGACGGAGCTCGCCTCCTGCGGCGTGAAGCGGGTGAACGTCTCAATCGATACCCTCGACCCGGACAAGTTCCACCGGATCACCCGCTGGGGCGACCTTGCCAAGTTGATGGCCGGCCTCGACGCCGCGCAACGGGCCGGACTGAAGGTCAAGCTCAACGCGGTGGCGCTGAAGGGGGTGAACGAGGACGAGATCGAGACCCTTCTCACCTGGGCCCATGGCCGCGGCATGGATCTCACCCTGATCGAGGTCATGCCGCTCGGTGAAATCGACGGGCAGCGGATCGATCAGTTCCTGCCCCTGTCCCTGGTTCGGGCGCGGCTTTCCCAGCGTTTCACCCTCACCGAGATCGACGAGCGCACCGGCGGCCCCGCCCGCTATGTTCGGGTCGCGGAGACCGGCGGCACGCTCGGCTTCATCACACCGATGACCCATAATTTCTGTGAGAGCTGCAACCGGGTGCGTCTGACCTGCACCGGCCAGCTGTTCATGTGCCTTGGCCAGGAGGATGCGGCAGATCTGCGGGCGCCCGTGCGGGCTTCCGCGAGCGACGCCCTCTTGCGAAGCGCCATCGAGGAGGCGATCGGCCGCAAGCCCAAAGGGCACGACTTCGTGATCGACCGCCGCCATGCGCGCCCGGCCCTTGCCCGCCATATGAGCCTGACCGGCGGCTAACACTTAAGAATACTGTCCCGCGACAGTATTGGCCTGTATCGATTCTTGACTATTCAACCGGTTCCGGGAATATCGCGAAGACATTCAAGGCTGCAAAATTGTGAACGTGTTGAGTTTCGGGCGACGACTGGCGATGGGGGTCGGCCTCTGCTTCTGGCTCGGCTCGGGTCTGACGGCAGCCGCACAGGAAAAACCTCCGGTCCGCATCGCGATCGAGGGCGCCTACCCTCCTTTCAACTACATGGAAAACAACGAGTTGCAGGGGTTCGAAGTCGACCTCAGCAAAGCCCTCTGCGGCGTCATGAAAGCGGAATGCGTGCTGGTCCAGCATGAATGGGACGGCATCATGCGCGGCCTCGTCAGCCGCGACTACGATGCGATCATGTCGTCCCTGGAGATCACGGAGAGGCGGCAAAAGCGGATCGCGTTTTCCAAACCCTATTACCATATTCCGGCGATCTTCATCGCCCCGAAGGACAGCGCCCTCGAAGGCGTGACGCCCGAAGCGCTGGCGGGAAAGAAGATCGGTGCGGCCGATCGAAGCGATCACGCCGAATACCTCAAGAAGTTCTACAAGAATTCGGAAGTCATTCCCTACAGTTCGCCGGTTGAAGCCAATCTCGACCTGCTGGTCGGGCGCATCGATGCGGTTTTCGGCGGACAACGGTCCTTGTCGGAATTCCTGGCCAGCCGAGAGGGGGAATGCTGCCGCATCCTCGGACGGGCGCCAGGCAATCCTGCCTATAAGCACCAGTTCTACGGCGTCGGCCTTCGTAAGGAGGATACGGCGCTCAAGGCGGAATTCGACAAGGCCATCGATCAGGTGATCGCCGACGGCACCTATGACCGGATCCGCCTCAAGTATTTTCCGTTCGATATCAAATAGTGCCGTTTGACGCTTCTGCGCTCTCTCCATAGAACCGGAATCCGTCGTTCAGGGAGCAAGAGATGGCGAAGGTCAGTTTCATCGGTCTGGGCGTCATGGGTTATCCCATGGCAAGGCACCTGAAGGCCAAAGGCCACGAGGTCACGGTCTACAACCGGACCGGCGCGAAAGCCGAAAAGTGGGTTTCCGAAAACGGCGGCCGCGCCGCCGCGACACCGCGCGAGGCCGCCGAGGGCCAGGACATCGTCTTCGCCTGCGTCGGCAATGACGACGATCTGCGCCAGGTCACGCTCGGCCCCGACGGCGCCTTCTCGGCCCTTCAGGCCGGAGCGATCTTCGTCGATCATACGACGGCCTCCGCCGAAGTGGCGCGGGAGCTCCATGGCGCGGCGAAAGACCGGAATGCGGCGTTCATCGATGCGCCCGTCTCGGGCGGCCAGGCGGGAGCCGAGAACGGCGTGCTCACCGTCATGTGCGGCGGTGATGCGGGGGCTTACGCAAAGGTGGAGCCCGTGATCATGAGCTTCGCGCGCGGCTGCCGCCTGATGGGGCCCGCGGGAGCCGGACAGCTGACGAAGATGATCAACCAGATCTGCATCGCCGGTCTGGTCCAGGCGCTCTCCGAGGGCATTCATTTCGGCAAGCGGGCCGGTCTCGATATCGAGGCGGTGCTCGACGTGATCTCCAAGGGTGCGGCGGGATCCTGGCAGATGGAGAACCGCGGCAAGACCATGAATCAGAACAAGTTCGATTTCGGATTCGCGGTGGATTGGATGCGCAAGGATCTCTCCATCGTTCTCACGGAGGCCCGCAAGAACGGCGCAAGCCTGCCCGTGACGGCGCTGGTCGACCAGTTTTATGCCGAGGTGCAGGCCAAGGGCGGCAATCGCTGGGATACGTCCAGCCTGATCTCACGGCTCGAACGGTAAGCGCCCACCGCCCTTCCGGCTGCCCCTTGGAAACCGCGGGCCCGCGCACCCGGCGTGGGCTCCCGTTTCCCCTCACCATGAAAGGAGCAGCCATGGCTGAACACAGCCATCGTTTCATCGTCCTGACAGGCGGCCCAGGGTCCGGCAAGACGACACTCGTGGCGGCTCTGCGCATGGCCGGCTTCGGGCAATCGGCGGAAGCCGGCCGAAGCATCATTCAAGATCAGGTCCTGATCGGCGGCGCGGCCCTTCCGTGGAAGGATCCATGCGCCTATGCGGAACTGATGCTGTCCTGGGAGATGCGATCCTATCGTGAGGCGCAGGCCCTTCCGGGCCTCGTGTTCTTCGACCGCGGCATCCCCGACATCATCGGATACCTTCGGCTGATCGGACGTTCCGTGCCGGAGCACCTGTCCCGCGCGGCCGCGATCTTTCGCTACAACAGGCGCGTTTTCATTGCCCCGCCCTGGCCGGAGATCTTCAGCCAGGATGAGGAACGCAAGCAGTCCCTGGTTGAAGCCGAGGAGACCTACCGGTCGATGATCACGACCTATGCGGCATGCGGCTACGAGCTGGTCGAGATCCCGCGCCTGCCGGTCGAGGAGCGCGTGAGCTTCGTGGTCGAAAAGGTTGCTTCGCTGAGCCCAAGCGGCCCGTAACGCCATTCCTGTTCATGCTTGCTCAGCCATGCCAGATCCTGGATGCCGGAAGCACAGGCGATGTCGTTCATCGCGCTCCCACAGAGTGGCTGACACAGGATCGGTCTTCGTCTCATCTCGTCACCGGGAGATAGGGCCGACGAAATCCTCCGGAATTTGCGCGGGACGGTACGGGATTGGTCGCAGCTTCCAGTCAACGGTGAAGGGCTGTCGCAGTGGCACAGCCCTTCCCGATAGATTCTAACCTCCGGCGCTCCCGGATCGGCTCCGCATCACAAAACGTAGAAGTCTTTTTCGGTGATTTTGAGGTTTTTGGCGACGGTGGCGAACTGGATCGCCTCCTTGGCGCCATTGCCGTCGGCATCATACAACAGCGCCCCGGTGTTCTTGTTGTGGATCACTCGGTCATCCGCGTCATGCGCCTTGGTGCCGGTGAAAAAGGCGCCCTTGGCCAAAAAGCCCTTCTTGGCGATCTTGGAGAACACGCCCTTGGCCAGATGGATCGTGTCGTCCTTGACCGAGAAGTCGGTGATCTTGTCCAGGTTGACCTTTTTGTTGGCGGCATTCGTGCGGCCGAGCTTGGTGTCGAACACGAAGATGTCCTGGTTGGCGCCGCCGGTGAGCAGATCGTTGCCCAGGCCGCCATAGATCTTGTCGTTGCCGGCCTCGCCCTTCAGCGTATCAATCCCAGCCAGGCCCTTGATGATGTCGTTGCCGGCCTCGCCCATCAGGGCGTCCACGACCGCGGTACCGATAAGAGTGAGCGGGTTAGCCTCCACCATGTTGGCCACCGAAACGGTGAAGTTCTGCGTGGTGGTTGCGCCAAAGGCATCCTTGGCCGTAACGGCGAAGCTGAACTGACGCGCCCCGGCTTCGTAGTCGACCGCGCGGGCCAGGATCAGGGACGAGCCTTCCACCCGAAATGTCCCGGTCGGATCGGAAAGGGTGTAGGTGATCGCATCGCCTTCAGCATCATGGGCCGAGAAGGTGGCGACGGCGGTGTTGGTCAGGGCCGTTTCCGCCACGGTTCCGGTGGAGAGCGCCACGCTGTCGGGCTTGGTGTTGTAAAGAGTGATCGTGGTGTTGTCGCCGAGAAACTTGGCGAAGCGCACCTTCGTCAGCGTGTCGGTGCCTTCATCGCCGTCGGCGGCCTTCGTATCCACGATCGTCTGAACGCCGTTGGCGCTGCTGATGGTGTAGTCGGCGCTCGAGCCTGCATACAGAGCGATGTCGTTGCCGCCGCCGCCGTCGATCACGTCATCGCCAAGGCCCGCCTTGAAGGTCTCGAATCCGCTGCCTCCAAAGGCGCGGTCGTTGCCGTCCATCAGGGCGATGACGCCGCTCGCGGTTCCACCCCGGCCATCGTAGAAATCGAAGCCGCCGCTGAAAGTAATGTTGCCCGCGATCTCGCCGCTGTTGGCAAATCGCACGGCGACCGACCCGTCGGCGACCTGGAGCGCCCCTTGGGTTCCGCCCTGGATGTTGCCGTCGTTCATGATAGTCACGAAACCGGTCGTGGCACTGACGAACAGGCCAGCGTCGTGCCCTTGGATAAGGCCCTTGTTGCTCAGGATGACACCGCTGCCGTCGATCAGCACGCCGTGGTGGTCGAGGCCGGTCAGGGTGCCTTCGTTGAAGATGTGCGACGAGCCGTTCGCGCGGACGGCGCTTTCTCCGGTCACCGAACCGAAATTCTGAAGCGTACCGCCGTTTCCGGAAAAGAGAATGCCGTAGCGGTTCGCAATCACGGAGCTGGCTGCGGTCAGGGTGATGTCGCCGGCACCGTCGAATGAAATGCCATCGGAAAGGCCGCTGACCACGGAGGCACCGGCTCTCAGAAGCACATGCCCGGCACCGGCCCCATGCATGCCGGCGGCGCCGTTGCCTCCGGCGGAAACCGTCACGCCTGCCGCCACCGTCACCGGATCGAGGGGGGTGATATCGAAGCCGTTCTCGAAATCTGCTGTGGTGGACCGGTCCGCGGCAATCAGAGTCATCATAAACCTGCTACATGTAATGTTATCTCGTATTATAACGCATCAACATCTCATGCAACATCGTATTCGCCGGGCCGGAAGCCCTCTCGACAGAAAATGTGCGGGCGTCTCCGCGGCTTCGCCATGCCGCCCTCCCGTCGGAGGCGCGACGGACGCCGTTCCTGCCCCGCGTTTCCCTAGCGTCGCGTCATGGTGAGGTAGACGATGAAGCCGCCAAGACCGATCGCAAGGGCAGCGATGACGATCTCCCGGGTTGCGCCCGTGAAGGCGGCGTCCCGGTACATCTGGGAGAGAGCGGCGGACTTTTCCGGATCCTGGGAGATCAGCATGCTCAGGACGGCGCTGAACACCAGAAGGGCAAGAATGATATAGGTCACGCGCATGGCCGCCTCCCTCAACGTCCTTCGAATTTCGGCGCCCGCTTCTCCCGGAAGGCCATGATGCCTTCCATGAAGTCATGGCTGAAGCCGGCCTTGCGCTGCAACTCGGCCTCGAGAGCCAATTGCGCCTCGAGATCGTTCGACAGGCTCCGGGCCACCGCCTCTTTGGTCAGCCGATAAGCAAGGGCAGGTCCCTGGGCGAGCGCAGCCGCGAAGGCCGCCACATCCTGCCGGAACGTTGCGTCCTCGAAGACCTTGAAGACGAGGCCCATGGCCTGCGCCTCTTCGGCCGGGATCGGCTCGGCCGACAGCATCAGGGCCAGCGCCCGCTTGGGTCCGACGAGACGGGGCAGGATCCAGGTGCCGCCCGCATCGGGAACGAGCGCGATCTTGGCGAACGCTTCCTGCAGATAGGCGGAGCGCGCGGCCACAACCACATCGCAGGCGAGCGCAATGTTCATGGATGCACCCACGGCGGCTCCATTGAGGGCCGCGACGGTCGGCTTGGGGTAGTTCGCCAGGGTCAGGACCAGCGGGTTGTAGTCGCGCGCCAGAGGGGGCCCCAGATCGATGCGGCCCTGCTCGTCACGCGGCAGATCCTCCGTCAGGTCCTGCCCGGACGAGAACGCCCTTCCCTCGCCTGTCAGCACCACGACCTTGACAGAATCATCGTTCGCGAACCGATCCAGAACTTCACGCAACTCCGCATGCTTGGTGGCATTGAGGGCGTTCAGCTTGTCCGGGCGGGCCAGCGTGATGGTGCCGACGGGACCTTCCGTCGCCACCCGCAGGGTCGTGAGGCTCATGCGGCGTGCTCCTTGTCGTCGCGCGCGAGCATAGTGCGGACTTGCGCGCGAAGCACGGGCAAAAGCTCCGCTTCGAACCAGGGATTTTTGCGCAGCCACCCGTTGTTGCGCCAGGATGGATGCGGCAGAGGCAGGATGCGGGGATGCTGCGGGGCCGCGAGAATGTCGCGCCAGCGGGCGACCGTGGATGTGAGGCCGTCGCGAAAATCGTCTCCTAAATGCCAGGCCTGGGCATATTGGCCGATCAGGAGGATCAGTTCGAGCTGCGGAAGAGCCGCAAGGAGAGGCTGCCGCCAGGCCTGGGCGCATTCGCGCCGCGGCGGCAGGTCGCCGCCTTTGGAATCCTGCCCCGGGAAGCACGATCCCATGGGCACGATGGCAACGCGGGCCGGGTCGTAGAATGCCGCCTCGTCGAGATCGAGCCAGTCCCGCAATCGGCTACCCGACCGATCGGAGAACGGGACCCCGCTGGCATGGGCCCGCGTTCCCGGTGCCTGGCTTGCGATGCAAAGCCTCGCGGTGCGGCTGCCCTGAACGATGGGGCGCGGCTCGTGAGGAAGCGGGCCTCCGAAACGCGGCTCGTCCCGACAGATGCGGCACGACCGGAGACGCTGCGCCAGGACCTGAAAATCATCCGATGAACTCATGTCATCAAGATGGGAATCGAAGCCTCGAACGGCGAGGGCCCACGGCGGGACAGGAGGTCACAGTTCTCCGGTCAAAAGAGATTGTTGCGCCGCCATTCCTGCGGCCGCTGGAAATCCGTTCCCCAAACCCCGCGCGATTGCAGGCGGGCCTTCGCCTCCAGGAGCCGGTAATCGCCATAGGCGATCGCACAGCCCTCCTCCACCATGCGCGCGCCGATATCCTCGCCGTTCACGTAGCAACGGGCGAGCTGCCGCTGGTACCGGTCGCGGCCGGCCACGCGGCATTCCACATTCTGGTTGAGGATCATCCCGAGAAGCGTGTCCCGCGCCTTCTCACCGCACAGAACCGGGCGACCGTCCCTGATGCAGGACTGGTTCAGCTCCGGCGCATCGATGCCCTTCAGGCGGATCTTGTGGCTGCCGATGCGAATCGTATCGCCGTCGACCGCGAAAGCGCGCCCCGCGACGACCCGGTCGCTTTTTTCGAAGAACTGATGCGCGACCGCCGCCAACACCAGGGCAAGGCCGAGGGACGCCAAGCCGAACCAGGGAGACTTCGCTCCGAAGCGGGCTTGGCGAAAGGATCTTGATATCATTCAGGGCAACCGCTCCGACACACCGGCTTGGCTAAAAGTCGCCATGTCACGATGTACCGTAGCGGCAGTTTTGACAATCCCCATCGCAACGGCAGCCCCACTTCCCTCGCCAAGGCGCATGCCGAGAGCCAGAAGCGGGATTTTTCCGAGCCGCTCGAGGACAGCCTGATGCGCCCCTTCGGCGGAAAGATGCCCGGCGATGCAATGATCGATGGTGGCGGGATGGATCGCATGCAGGATCGCCGCGGCGGACGTCGCCACATAGCCGTCCAGAATCACCGGGATCCGCTGGAGGCGCGCGGCGAGAATAGCGCCCGCCATGGCGGCGATTTCGCGCCCGCCGAGGCGACGGAGAATTTCGAGAGGATCCTGCAAATGCCCGCGATGATGGGCCAGCGCCCCTTCCACCGCCGCGATCTTGCGGGCCAGCCCCTCTTCGTCGACGCCGCTGCCGCGGCCGACCCATTGAGCCGGCTCCCCACCGTAAAGGGCCGCATAGATGGCCGCCGCGACCGTCGTGTTGCCGATGCCGAGTTCGCCGATCGCCAGAAGGTCGGCGCCCCCGGCGATGGCCTCCATCCCGAATGCCATGGTGGCCACGCAGGCTTTCTCGTCCATGGCGGGCTCCACGACGATATCGCCCGTGGGCATGTCGATGGCGAGGTCGAAGACCTTGAAGCCGAGGCCGAGGCTCGCGCAGATCTGGTTGATCGCGGCGCCGCCCGCGGAGAAGTTCTCCAGCATCTGCCGGTTCACGCTGGACGGGAAGGCGGAGACCCCCCTTTCCGTCACGCCATGGCTCCCGGCGAAAACGCAAACCAGCGGCCGGTCGGCCGTCGGGGTGGCCTTGCCCTGCCAGGCGGCGAGCCATTCGACGATCCATTCGAGACGGCCGAGGCTTCCGGCAGGCTTGGTCAGCTGGCCGTCACGCTGGCGCACCGCCGCAATCGCCGCCTCGTCCGGCCCCGGCATCGTCGTAACCAGGCGACGAATATCATCGAAGGGCGAGGTTGCAGGTTCGGTCATGGAGAACTCCGGCCCTAACGGGCATTGCGCGACAGGAAGAGGCGTGACCTATAACGGTCCCTGCATTTGGGGTGAAGCATGTCCGATCAATTGAAACGAGCAGGCAGGTTTTCGCTGCCTGCATGGCAGGCGGTCATCATCGACGTGGCGCAGGCTCTGCGGTTCTATTCCCGCCTGCCGGTTCCTGTCCTGCCATGGGAAGGAGATCCTCACGGGCTTCCGGACTTCAGCCGAATCGTGCGTGTGCTTCCGCTCGCCGGCCTCGTGCTCGGGCTCTTTCCCGCATTGGTGCTCGTTGCGGCCCTGAGTCTCGGCCTGGGTCCGTGGCTCGCAGCGATTCTGTCGGTCGCCACCGCGACGATCACCACCGGTGCATTTCATGAGGATGGGCTCGCGGACACCGCCGATAGCTTCGGCGCCGCCACCCGGGAGCGGCGTCTCGCGATCATGAAGGACAGCCTGATCGGCTCGTTCGGCGCATCGGCCCTGATCCTCGGGTTCGCGCTGCGGATCACGGCCCTCGCCACGGTTCTGGACCGGATCGAGCTCGCCGCCGCCGTCTCGGCGGTCCTGATCACCGCCGCCTTGTCCCGCGTTGCCGGCCTCGTGCCGCTGATGTTCCTGCCGCCCGCGCGCACCGACGGCGCGGCTCAGGCGGTCGGACGCCCCGCGCGGGAGAGTTTCTGGTTCGCGGCGGCTCTGATGGGCAGCCTCGCCCTCGTCCTTGGCCTCGGCGCGGGGCTGCCGCCATCCGGTCTTGCATGGATGATGGTCCTCGCAGCCCTCTCGGGGATCGGCCTCATGCGCCTCGCGCAGCGCCATATTCAGGGCCAGACGGGCGACATCGCGGGCGCGGCGCAGCAGGTCGCCGAGATCGCTGCGCTGATCGGCCTCTTGATCGCGCTTCAGCCGTAACGACATGATGGAGAGATCATGAACCGCGCATCCAGTCCCTGCATCCGCGTCTGCACGCTCGATCCCGCGACGGGTCTCTGCGAGGGCTGCGGACGCACGCGCGAGGAAATTGCCCAGTGGTTTCGCCTAACCGAGGAGGAGCGTCTGCGCATCATGGCGGGGCTGCCCGAGCGGATGCACCGGGCCTTCGTGCTCGGCGAAAGCGAGCCCGCGAAGGGGCCGCAATGACCATGCCCGGCATCCGGCCCCTCGGCGGCGCTCTCCTGGCGGCAGCCCTCCTGGTCGCCACCATGGGCGAAACCGCGGTGGCAGGCCTCCAGCCGACGCAGGTCGCGCTGCTGCTCGCGTTTTTCGGCTGCAGCCTCTACATGGCGGCCGGCATTGTCGACGGCTTCGCGCAACATTGGACGCATGGGGTCCAGGCGACGGCGGTGAGCGGCGGCCTCCTTGTCGCCGCGCTGGTGGTCTATGCCGCCCGCGACGATCTGCAGATGGTCCTGGATCGCGCCATCGGCGACATCGCCGACGGGCGAGCGGTGGTGACGGACAAGGGGGAAATCGTCGCCGCCAAACGCAGCGACGGGAGCTTCCCGCTGAATGGTCGCGTCAACGGCCGCGAGGCACGCTTCGTTTTCGACACGGGTGCCAGCACGGTTGTCCTGCGCGCGGAACATGCGGCGGATTTCGGCTTCAGGGAAGAGGATCTGAACTTCTCGATCCCCGTCGCGACGGCCAACGGCGTCGCTCTCGCGGCACCTGTCACGATCGGGGCGCTGAGCATCGGATCGATTACCGAACGCAATGTCCCGGCCCTCGTGACACGCTCCGGCGCCCTCCACACGAATCTACTCGGCATGAGCTTTCTGGAGCGGCTTGCCTCCTATGAGGTACGTGGCAACCGGCTGATCCTGCGCCCAAAGGAGCCTAGCCCAGCAGGCTGACGAAGAAGCGGGCGCAGACCGTCAGCAGAAAGATCCCGAAGGCGATTTCCAGCTTGCGCTTCGACAGGCGATGCGCAAGCCGCGCCCCGATGGGCGCCATCCATGCGCTGGTCGGAATGAACAGCAGAAAACCCACCAGGGAGATATATCCGAGGGCGAACGGCGGTTGCAGGGCGATCACGTTCGGATAATCCGCCATGCGCGGCCAGCCCGCGTAGATATAGCCCAGCGCACCCGGGATCGAGATCAGGATCCCTAAGCCCGACGAGGTTGCCACCGCTTGATGGATCGGCCGGTTGTAGAACGTCATGAACAGGTTCGAAAGCTGCCCGCCGCCGATGCCCATGAGGGCGGACAGCACGCCGATGATCCAGCCGTAGACGATCATCACGGGCCGTCCGGGCATGTCGGTGCCGAACCGCCAGCTGTCCTTTCCGAAGAGCAGACGGATGGCGGACACGCCGGCGACGACGACGAACACGGTCTTGAACAGATCGGCCGGCGCATAACGGGCGATGACGCTGCCCATGATCACGCCGAGAACGACGGGCACCGCCCAGACGCGCAGGATCGACATGTCCACCGCGCCCTTCGCCTGATGGGCGCGGAAGGACCGGATGGAGGTCGGAATGATGATCGCGAGCGAGGTGCCGACGCAAAGGGGCATCCGCACCTCCTCCGGCACGCCGACGAAGCGGAACAGCTCGTAGAGGATCGGCACGGCGACCGCTCCGCCGCCCACGCCGAAAACGCCGGCGAGCAGGCCCGTGATCGCTCCGGCGCCAAGGAGGGCGACCACAAGCCAGGAGAGATCGAAGACGGAAATGCCGAACATGATGGGAAGATCTTTCAACCAGGACCGCCGATTTGTGGCGGAGATCCCCAGCCGGGGCAAGGGAGGCGAAAGTCGCAAGGCCGCAACACGTGGGCGCCCGCGTCACGCCGCGGCTTTCAGGGTGCGCCTGCCGAACGGTTGAACAGCAGCGCCCGCGCTTCATGCCGCATCGCGTCTTCCGTGCAGGCGTCAGGGCCGAGCCGTCCCCGCAGGCGAGGATAACGCTCGGCCAGAGTCGACAGCGTCATGTTTTCGGGAATGCGCGGATGCGCCACGCACAACGCACCGTCCGGACCCCAGGCGGCCTCGAACGTCAGCCGGTCATTGTGCGCGGATGTTTGAATGCCGAACCGGTCGAAGATGTCCACGAGCGTCCCGTCCCGGGTCGTCGGATGATCGTCGCCCCCGTAATCGGCGCGCAGCATGTGCGTGCAGGCGCGATGAAGATCGCGCATCGGAACGCCTTCCCGGTCGTCCCATGGCCGGTAGCCCATGAGGATGCACTTGCCCTCCGCGCCGCTGGTGCAGGTGAAGGCGAAACCGCCATGGCCATTCGCCATCGCCAACGCAAGCCTTCGGCCTTTCGGATCCGGCAGGCAGACATCCTGAGGCGGCTTATCCCCTTGATGAAGGGACAGGCCGAAAAGCGGGACCCGGCCGCCCACCGCGGTTTCGTCCATCACGACGCTGTCGATACGAGCCTCGGCCACACCCGCCGGTCCCGGCAGCTTCAGCCTGATCCCGATCAGATCCTCACGCTTGAGAACACGACCGTCATCGAGACTCAGCACGAGGTCTGCTCCTTCCATGTGCAAGCGCCCGTCGAGCGCAAGACCAGGATCCGGAATGCCGGATGCGGCGAGGAACAGGAGCATGAGAGCAAGTTTTCGCATCGGCGACCAACAAGGAAGAACGGAGCCTCCCGCCACCGGGAGGCTCCGACACACCGAACAGGAGATGTTACCGGAGACGAACCGGCGATCCGTCCGGCAGCGTCGCCGTCAAGGAATCGAGAGTTTGCGCTTCAATCGGGAGAGCGGCCTCGCCGCCCAGGGCCCGGCCGTTGACGCTCAAGCCGTTCACACTGAGCCCGTTGACGCTGAGCCCATTCACGCTGAGGCCGTTCACGCTCAGTCCATTGACGCTGAGACCGTTGACGCTCAAGCCATTGGTTGTCTCGCCGGCCGTTGCGCCGGAGGCTGCCGAGAAAGCGATTGCAATTGCAAGCATCGGGAAATGAAGACGGGCGAACATGAACTTCTCCAGGAATGGGATGTAGCGGCGCTGCTCGGACAACGGCAGAACTCACGCAGAGAAATGTTCATGAAATAACGTTTCTATCAAGTTATAACGTTAGAATGACTTAATGATCTATTTAAATATGCCCAAAATACACTCTTAGATTACATATCAATATAAATTATCAATTTTAGGTAGTTGAATTGGCCCTTCGACAGAACTCTTTAATCACTCGTTAACTCTACGGCCGCTCTGCGGTTAAAGCCCGGACAAGGCTTCGGAGTGCCGTGGAGACTAATGCTCTGAAAGTGAGGAAGGCGGTGTTGGGGCAGCCGGAGACCTCGACACTACACGCCAAGGTCATAGACGAAGAACAGCCCGAACCCGACGACGATCAACCCTGCACTCAGGACCTTTGCCACCCGCAACGGCAACGCGGCGCTTTCGATTTCGGCGTGCCTTGCGGCTCTTTCGGCCGGGGACATGCGCTCCACGGCGGCCATGTGCTGGGCGTAAAGGCCCGATGCCTGACTGTGGCCGACAGGGCCGCCCCGCTCCATTTCGACGGTCAGGGCGATCAGCCCGATGATGAGCCCGAGGACACCGACTCCCAGGAAACCGACGATCCGGTAAGCGACGGAGGACGCGCCTCCCAGAGCCAGCACCAGCAGGGAGAGGTTGATCAAATCGGATGCCGTGGCACGCAGGCGCATGCTGCCTCCAGGGACGGAGTGTAACCTGAAACCGGTATTTCAACCACTTTGCGCGCAGCGGCATGGTCGCCAACAAAAAACCCTCCCGCCGAAGCGGGAGGGTCGATGCGTCTTCGGATCGCGCCGCGTCCTACTTCAAGGAAACGGAAGTCCCGTCCTGAAGAACCGCCGAAGCAAGCCGGATCGTGCCCGACACGGTCCCATTGGTTGCCAGCCCGTTTTCGGAAGAGCCGTTCATGGTCAATCCGTTCATGGTCAGGCCATTCATGGTCAATCCATTCATGGTCAGGCCATTGGTGAGCGTGGCTGCCGCCGCCTGCGTGGCGGCCATGCCGAGGGCAATGGCCGCGATAACGCCATAGGTCTTCATTCGCATGTTCATACTCCATCATGCAGTCGGAGGGTTTTGAATTCCCTCCTGACGGGATGAGTCATATAGCGAACATTGTTACATTAAAGCTCTTTTGCCTCTTTCCATGCGTTTCAGAGCTTCGTCCTGTGCAAAAGCACACCCTCACTTGATCTCAAGTTGCAATAAACAACTCAAGGCCGCAGAGCTGGCGAGCACCCTGGCAGCTTTCCGTTAGGGAGAGGCTTCCTCAAGAACAGCATGCCGCGCCATCGCCCGCGATACCTGGGCGACGGCCTCGCGCAGGGTTTCGAGACCAGCGCCGGGCTTGACGGCTTCCGTGGCAAGATGGCGGCGGTAGGCGCGTGCGCCGGGGCGTCCGGTGAAGAGCCCGAGCATGTGGCGGGTAATGGAATGGAGACGCTCGCCCTCGGCGAGGCGTGCTGCCACGTACGGCTCATAGGCCGCGATGGCCTCGAACCCGTCCGCGACGGGCGCGGCTTCGCCGTAAAGCTCCGGATCGACCTGGAGCAGGATCTCGGGCTCCTGATAGGCGACGCGGCCCAGCATGACCCCATCCACGTGCCGAAGATGCTCGTGCACCTCGGCCATGGTCTTGATGCCGCCGTTGATGGCGACGGGCAGATCGGGCCTCGCCTGCTTCAGGCGGTAGACGCGAGGATAATCGAGGGGTGGAATGTCCCGGTTTTCCTTAGGCGACAGCCCCTGAAGCCAGGCCTTGCGCGCATGGACCGTCAGCTCGTCGCAACCCGCCGCGACGACCGCCTCGGTCAAGCGGTCCAGCGCCACCTCCGTGTCCTGATCGTCGACGCCGATCCGGCACTTGACCGTCACGGGCAAAGCGACGGCGGCTTTGAGGGCCGCGACGCAATCGCCGACGAGGCCGGGCTCCTGCATCAGGCAGGCGCCGAACCGGCCGTTCTGCACCCGATCGGACGGGCAGCCCACGTTGAGGTTGATCTCGTCATACCCGAAATCGGCGCAGATCCGGGCCGCCTTGGCGAGCTCCTGCGGATCGGATCCGCCAAGCTGCACCGCCACCGGATGCTCGGACGGATCGAAGCCGAGCAGGCGCTCCCGCGGCCCGAAGATCACCGCCCCGGTGGTCACCATCTCCGTATAAAGCCGCGCCCGGCGCGACAGGACGCGGTGGAACGCCCGGCAATGCCGGTCGGTCCAGTCCATCATGGGCGCAACGGTGAAGAACTTCTCTGTCATTCTCAACAAACGGTTGGCGGACGAAAGCGGGCCTTTTCCACCATGTGGGTCGGGACCTCAAGAAAAATGAGCCGGACAAGGCCTCACAAGATCAAGAGGATAATAAGCTACGGGGACTGGAAGAATAAATCATTCTACGGCAACGCTTGGAACGTGCTTGAAGAGAATTCGTTTCCCCTGTCCAATACCACAACATTGGAAGGAGCGTAAGCGTGAAGAACAAGCTGATTATTTCCTGCGCCACGGCACTGCTTCTTACACTGCCAGCCGCAAGCTATGCTCAAAGCTCAGGCAGCAATACGAACACGAACTCAAACAGCGCCTCTCAGTACGCTCCCGGACAACAGAACCGGAGCGGCATGACCGGACCGGGTGCTTCCGGCGCGGCTCCGGGTCAGCAGATGAAGTCCGATACCACCGGGTCGGTCACCAGCCCTGGAGCCTCTGAATACGCACCCGGCCAGCAGAAGAAACTTCCCACGGATACGTCCGGATCCTCGACCACGCGGAAGTGACAGCGAATTCTTCGATGAAAGGCCGGAGGGCGCATTTTCCGCCCCTCCGGCTTTACGCTGCCCGTCGAACGCCTCACAGCACCGCCGCGACCTTGGCCTCGAGGATCTTCGCGGCCTCGGCGGGCGCAAGCCTCACCTGCAAGCCCCTCTGTCCGCCGTTGACGAAGACGCTGTCGTGGCGAAAAGCGGTTTCCTCGATCACCGTCGGCACGCGCTTCTTCTGCCCGAACGGGCTGATGCCGCCCACATGATACCCGGTCAGCCGCTCCGCATCGGCGGGCTTCATCATCTGGGCCGATTTCCCGCCGAGTGCCGCCGCCAGCTTCTTGAGGTTCACCTCCTTGTCGGAGGGAACGACCACGCAGGCAGGCTTTCCGTCGGTCGTCACCATCAGAGTCTTGAGGACGCTGCCCGGATCGACTCCGAGCGCTTCCGCCGCCTGCAGGCCGATGCGCTCGGCGCCGGGATCGTAGTCGTAGGTGTGAACCGTAAATGAAATTCCCGCCTGCTGAAGCGCAAGCGTGGCGCGGGTCGTTTTTGACATGGCCGTCTCGGATCGGAAACGCCGGGCCTTCGATCAGTGATCGTGCTTGTGCCCGTCATGGTGGTGATGGCCGCAGCCGCATTCGTGACCATGCCCGTGATGGTGATCATGGTCATGGTCATGATCGTGCTTGTGCTCATGATGGACATGGTCGTGGTGGCCATGGTCATGATGGCCGTGATCGTGGCCGTGGTGGTGATGTCCGTGGCCATGATCGTGGTCGCAATGATGCGCGCTCTGCTCCGGCCGGAAGGCGCGCTTCACCGCCGTTGCGACGCAGCCCTGCCCGCGGGCGAGTTCCGCCAGGGCGGGCGTGTTCTCGATATAGAGAGCATCGCCGGTGGCCTCCACGAGCCCATGCTGGCTCCCAAGATGCCAGGCGAGGCGCATCAGACGCAGGGGATTTTCGGCCCGCACTTCCAGCAGGTCTTCGAGCGCGGCCTTCACCAGCACGAGGCGCCCGTCTTCGAGGCGCAGCGCATCGCCGTCGTTGATCGTGGTTTCCATGTCGAGGTCGAGATGGATCTCGGTGCCGCCCTCGGCGGTGAGATGCGCATGGCGGCGGCTGCGGCCTTCGTGATCGAGGGTGATCGTATCCACGACCCGGTCAGGCTTCACGGCAGGCTTGCGGACAATGGTGGCGACGCGGGGCATGGGATCTCTCAATCATCTCTGGTCGGAACGGGTACATAGGAGCGCCCGGAGCGCTTGCTAATAGGCGGTCTTGTTCGGATTTTCGACCCAGGCGTCGAAAACCGCCCTCGCCTCCAGGCTGGGGACGTGATCCATCGGAATGATGCGCTCCGAAACGGGCTTCGGAATTTCGTCGTAGATCAGGCTGTCGTCGAATCCGATCTCGGCGGCATCCTCCCGGGTATTGGCATAGACGATCCGGGAAATCCGCGCCCAATAGGCCGAGGCCAAACACATGGGGCACGGCTCGCAGCTCGTATAAAGGGTCGCGCCCTGGAGGGCGAAATCGCCCACGGCCTCGCAGGCCCGGCGGATCGCCACCACTTCGGCATGAGCCGTCGGATCGTTGGCCGAGGTCACCTGGTTCCAGCCTTCGCCGAGAACCTGACCGTCGCGCACGATCACGGCCCCGAACGGGCCGCCCGCCCCCTCGTTCATGTGATCGCGGGACAGGGCAACGGCGCGGGAGAGATAAAGCTGATCGTCGGATGTGATATCGGTCATGGGAAGGGTTTTAGCGGCTGAGAATGACGGAAGCGAGAGCTTTTGAATAATCCCCGGACCGGAGCGCGCACGTCCCGTAGCGTCTGCGGTCGAGCGCCATTGACCCCCGGTCGCCTTTCCGTGTTATCTCGTCACCGAAATCGGGCGCACCCGGTTTCGGGGCTTAAGAACCCCTTCCCAGAGCGGTCGGCATCGACCGCAACGATGCCTCCTTGCTCTATGGCCGGGAGGTGTTGGCGCATGTCCAAGGCGCAAGCCTAAAGGCCAGTGCGGCCGTCTCTGGGCGGTTTCTTAACTCCCGGCCACCAGCACCGCTGGTGGCCATGTCGTCAGGGGAGTTGAAGGATGGACCAGCCCTACAGCATCGTGGCCGACCTGTTGTCCAAGTTCCAGTCCGCGTCGGAGCCCATTCAGGCCTTGTGGCTCCTCGTCATGCCGCCGACGCTGCTGGGCATGACCTGGCTGGTGATGCGCGGGCTTCGCGACATTGTCCTGACGTTGCGTCATACAGAGCAACCGGCCCCTGGCGCCGTCATGGACGCGATGACGCGTGAGAGGCACCGCGCCGCCCTGCCGGCTCCCTCCCCCTTGAGCCTTCCCCGGGGACCCGCCCCTGCACAGGAAAGGCAGGAACCGGCACAGGGCCGGGCGTGACAAGCCCTACGATTGCGAGGCGGGAAATGTCTCGCGCCGCTGCAGCAGTTGCGCGACCACGGAAGCGGCGATCACCGCCGGCTCCTTCCCGGAAATGCCCGGCAGGCCGATGGGGCAGGCAAGCCCGCGCAGCCGCTCCTCCGCCAGTCCCAGCTCCCGGAAGCGCTTTTCGAAGCGGGCCCGTTTCGTGGCGCTGCCGATGAGGCCGACATAGGGAAAGCCGCGTTTCAGCGCAGCCGCCGTGATCGCCATGTCGAGGGGATGGTCGTGGGTCATGACGAGAATGAAGGCGTCGGGAGGAGCCTGCGCGATCTCCGCTTCCGGCTCCGTCATCTGGACGGGCTTCGTGTTGGATGGGATGTGCGGAGGAAAAACATCTGACCGCGTGTCGAGCCAGCGGACCTGGAACGGGAGCGGCGCAAGGGCGAGGACGAGGGCGCGGCCCACATGCCCGGCGCCGAAGAGGAGCACGGGATGGCGCGCCTCGCCATGAACCTCACGCCAACCCGTCCATGAATCGTCACCGACCGCGGAGGCGATCTCCCGCCGGACGAAGCCATCCTCGAAGCGGCATTCGACCGTGAACGGTCCTTGCTCCTCCGCCGAGACGAGGGGCAGCACGTCCGGAAGGTCGCGCCTGTCGAAGGTTTCGATCAGAATTCCGACACGGCCGCCGCAGCATTGGCCGAGATCGGGTCCGAGCGCCTGATCCACCATGCGCGCGCGCTGGCGCCCCTCGCGGAGCATGGTCTGCGCCAGATCGAGCATCTTCATCTCGAGCCGGCCGCCGCCGATCGTGCCATAAAACCCGCCGTCGGCGCGCACCACCATGCGCGCATCCGTGTCGCGCGGCGCGGAGCCCTTCACCTGATGAACGCTGACGAGAGCCGCCGCCCCGTAGGCATCGAGAAGATCGGCGAGGTGGCGCCAGGTCTTCACCCCATCTGCCTCCCGCGCAAGGCCTCGCAGGCGCGCAGGACAGCCTCCGGCGTCGCCGGCGCATCGAGCGGCACGGGCTGCGACGGATCGACGGAATGGACCGCATCGGCGAGCGCGGAGAATACGCTGTTCGCGAGCATGATCGGCGGCTCACCGACCGCCTTCGACCGGTAGATGGTCTCCTCCCGGTTGCTGTTGGGATAGAGCGCCACCCGGAAATCCGCCGGCACGTCGGATGCCACGGGGATCTTGTACGTGGACGGCGCATGCGTCAGCAGGCGGCCCTCGCTGTTGAACACCAGTTCCTCGGTGGTGAGCCATCCCATGCCCTGCACGAAACCGCCCTCGATCTGACCGATGTCGATGGCCGGATTCAACGAGCGTCCCACATCGTGCAGAATATCGGCGCGCACCAGCCGGTATTCACCCGTGAGCGTGTCGACGATCACCTCGGAACAGGCTGCCCCATAGGCGAAGTAGAAGAACGGACGGCCTGTCGCCGTCGCCCTGTCCCATGTGATCTTCGGGGTCTTGTAATGTCCCGCCTCCGAGAGCGACACGCGGGCCATCACGCATTTTTTCGCAAGTTCGGTGAAGGTCAGGCTTTCGTTGCCGACGAACACGCGGTCGTCCCGGAATTCGACATCGTCTTCCGACGCATCGTAGAGCGAGGCCGCAAGGGCCTGCATCCGGCGCTTGATGGCGCCGGCCGCGATGCGCGCCGCCATTCCGTTGAGATCGGATCCGGACGACGCGGCCGTCGGCGAGGTGTTCGGCACCTTGGCGGTGGACGTGGCGGTGATGCGCACCCGCTCGAGCGAAATGCCGAATTCCTCGGCCACCACCTGCGCGACCTTGATGTAGAGCCCCTGCCCCATTTCGGTCCCGCCATGATTCAGGTGGACCGAACCATCCTGGTAGACATGAACCAGCGCTCCCGCCTGATTGAGCTGCGTGAGCGTGAAGCTGATGCCGAATTTCACAGGCGTCAGCGCAAGTCCCCGTTTCATGATGGGCGAGCATGCGTTGAACGCCGCGATGTCCGCGCGCCGTGCGCGATAGGCGGATGTTTCCTCCAGGCGGCGCACGAGACCCACAAGGGTGTCGGTCTCCTCCACTTCCATTCCGTAAGGAGTCAGATTGCGGCCGGGCGCATAGAAGTTGGCATACCGGACATCGAGCGGATCCCGTCCGGTCGCCCAGGCGATCCGGTCCATCACATGCTCGATGGCCAGCATGCCCTGCGGCCCGCCAAATCCGCGAAACGCCGTGTTGGACACGGTATTGGTCTTGAGCCGCTTCGACGCGACGTGAACGTCCGGCATCCAATAGGCGTTGTCCGCATGGAACATCGCCCGGTCGACCACGCCGCCCGACAGGTCCGCCGAATAACCGCAGCGGGCCAGAAGATCGACCGCGTATCCGGCGATCCGGCCCTCATAGTCAAAACCCACCTGCCAATCGCAGCGGAAATCATGGCGCTTGCCCGTGAGAACGAAATCGTCGTCCCGGTCGAGCCGCAGCTTGCAGGCGCGGCCCGTGATCCTCGCCGCCAGCGCCGCCGTCACGGCCCATTGCGTCGCCTGGCTCTCCTTGCCGCCGAAACCGCCGCCCATGCGCCGCGTCTCGCACACCACGTAGGCATCCGGCACATCGAGCACCCGCGCCACCACATGCTGCACCTCGGTCGGATGCTGCGTCGAGGAATAGACATGAATGTCCCCGTCCTCCCCCGGAACCGCGAGCGCCACCTGCCCTTCGAGATAGAAATGCTCCTGACCGCCGATGCGGAACCGTCCTTCGAGGCGGCGCCGCGCCGCGGCGATGGCGGCGACAGGGTCGCCACGGCCGAACGCATAATCCGGCATCACCGTTTCGCCGCGCTCCAGCGCATCCTCGACGGTGATGCTCGGCACTTCCGGAGCGATCTCGACAACCGCATGACGCACCGCGCGCCGCGCCTCGTCCCGGGTCGTCGCCACGACGGCGAAAAGAGCCTGTCCCAGAAAGCTCACCTCGGTTTCCGCAAAGAGCGGATCGTCGCCGAAGGCCGGGGAGACATCGTTCTTGCCCGGGACATCCTTGGCGGTCAGCACGGTCACGACACCGGGCTGTCTCAGAACAGCGGCGAGATCCAGCGAAACGAGGCGTCCGCGTGCCTTGGGCGACTGCCCGATCGCGAGATGCAAGGTTCCCTCCGGCTCCCGGATATCGTCGATATACTGCGCGACGCCCTGAACGTGCTTGAGCCCTGAATCGTGCGGCACGGGTCGATGCACATGGCGGAGGATATCGGCCTCACCGGGCGCGTTGGTCGCGTCCGCTGCCGTTCCCTGCGCGATGTCGGCTCCGTCCGCCTTGAAAGCCTCGTTCATGGCCTACTCCGCCGCCTCGAGCGCTTCACGGTGACCGACGATCCGCGTCGCGCGGGTGTCGCCGGACGCGACCTCGCTCAGGGCCTTGAAGAGAAGATTGCGCGCCACGGTGACGCGATAGGCCGCGGAGGCGCGATGATCGTCGAGGGGCTGGAAATCCTGCGCGATCGCGGCCATCGCCGTCCCCCAACCCGCGGGATCGTCGAGCGACAAGCCCGTCACCGCGCGCTCCGTCTCGAGCGCGCGCTTGGGAATGCCCGCCATTCCGCCGAATGCGATGCGCGTTGCAGCAACCTGTCGGCCTTCGAGGGTGAACCGGAACGCCCCCATGACGGCGGAGATATCCTCGTCGAACCGTTTCGAGACCTTGAAGGCGCGGAAGGCTTGGTTCGGCTTGAGTTTCGGCACTGCGACACGGCGCACATACTCGCCGGGTGCCCGGTCCTGCTGGCGATAGGCGATGAAGAACCGCTCGAGCGGGACCGACCGGCTCGCCTCTTCCCGCCGCAGCTCGAGGGTGGCATCGAGGGCGATCAATGCCGGGGCAAGGTCTCCGATCGGGGAGCCGTTGGCGATGTTGCCGCCGACGGTTCCCGAGGCGCGGATCTGAACGGAGCCGAAGCGCCGCATCAACTCGCCGAGATCGGGATCGACCCTGGACAAGGGCGCATGCGCGGCCACATGCGTGGTCGTTGCGCCGATCGTCAGCGTCTCGTCGTTCTCCTCGATGGTGTCGAGACCTTCCACGCGTCCGAGCCAGATGATCTTGTCGAGCCTCGTCATCGCCTTGGTGATCCAGAGCCCGACATCGGTATTGCCCGCAACGAGGATCGCATCGGGATGCGCTGCGTAAAGAGCCGCGAGTGCGTCCTCGCTGGCAGGCGCCGCGAAGAAGCGGGATGCGTCTCCCATGAAGACATCGCGGCCGTCGTCGAGTCTGGTGATTTCCTCGGCCGTTTGCGCCGCGCGGGCGCTGAAGACGTCTTCCGCCGCACCGCCACACGCTTTCAGGGCCGCATCGACGATGGGGCGGTAACCGGTGCACCGGCACAGGTTTCCGGCCAGGGCATCATTGACGTTCTGGCGGCTCACCGGCCGCTCACCCTGATGATAGAGGGCAAAGAGGCTCATGACGATTCCGGGCGTGCAGAAGCCGCATTGCGAGCCGTGGCTCTCGGCCATGGCCGCCTGCACGGGATGCAGGTGACCGCCGGCAACCAGATCCTCGACCGTCACGAGTTCCGCGCCGTCCACCTGACCGAGCAGGAGGATACAGGCATTGACCGGCTCATAGTGCATCCGCCCTTCGCGGACCCGGCCCAGCGCGACCGTACAGGCGCCGCAATCGCCTTCGGCGCAGCCTTCCTTGGTTCCGTAATCGCGCTGCTGCAGTCTCAAGTAGTCCAGAAGCGTGGTTTGGGGATCAAAATCGGCAATCTCGACCGGCCGTCCATGCCGCCAAAAGCGGATCGCTTCTCGTCTCACATCCATCCTCCGCCGGAGAAACCCGGCTCCCCATCGTGGGCCGGGTCTTGAGGCGGAGCAAGTCCCTTTCGGGAAATATGTCGCCGCAGGGACGGCCCCTGGAAAGCTTCCCCTGCGGCGGATCTCGGCCCCTACCAGGTTCCGGTGTTCGGCATGGACGCCCAGGGCTCCTGAGGCGGCTTGGGCTCGCCGCGCTGGAGCAGCTCGATGGAAATGTTGTCCGGCGTCTTGATGAAGGCCATGTTTCCGTCGCGGGGGGGCCGATTGATGGTGACGCCCGCATCCATCAGCTTCCGGCAGGTCTCGTAGATATCGTCGACCCGGTAGGCCAGATGGCCGAAATTGCGCCCGCCCGAATATTCGTGCTCATCCCAGTTGTAGGTGAGCTCCAAAAGCGGCGCGCGCGACGTCTTCGACTTCTCCACATCGTCCGGAGCCGCAAGAAACACGAGCGTATAACGCCCCTTCTCGTTCTCCATCCGCCTCACCTCGACAAGGCCGAACTTGTTGCAGAAGAAGTCGAGGGATTGGTCGAGGTTCGAGACCCGAACCATCGTATGCAGATACTCCATCATCGTCTCCCTTTTGATCGGTGCAGTGATGACGCATCGTCAGCATAGGTCAAGGGGTGGGGAGCTGTCGGAATAGATGAAGAGCCTCCTTCTCTCCACAGCCCTGTACTAAAAACAAGTGGTCTCATTTAGGCAATTTTTCACAGCCCCTTCAAACAAATAGTTGTTATTGTTATATTGTTATTTAACAAAGATTTGGGGGCGCTGAGGATCTTCGGATCTAGTAGAAGAGGCGATCTCCATTGCATTAGCAGCATTAGGAGAATTCAAAGTGGCAACAAATCTTGCAATAGAAATGGAATGGCTTGAGCGGGTGGTCCTTGCCGGAACACCTCTGGCTCCTGCAACAACGGGAAGTGGCAATTCTCCAGGAGAGGTTAATCTATCGACGTACAACTCGATCACCCGAACCTTTGCTGAAAATTCCACCTCTTCAGAGCTGACCCGCGTTTATGTCGGGACCGATGGATATGTCGAAACGATTACGCCAGAAAACGGCGTGATCTTTTACATCGAGAGCGACGGTCAAATTTTCTACTACGACTCGCAGGGGGTCTATAGCCCAGCTACCGATGACATGATCAGCAACCCCAACTTCAGCGTTGACGAAGTAGACCCTAATTCGGATGAGATGCCGGACGGCGGCGACTCAGGCTCGCAGAAGGTTCACGAAGGAGTCGCCTATATCGACCTCGGCAACCAGCAGGGCCTGATCATCAAAACCACAGTCGGCACTTCCGGCGGCGATACGATTTCCGGCAAGTCATGGGTCTATGCCGAAGCCGGCAATGACGCAGTCACCGGAACCTCTGATGGCGACATGCTGGACGGCGGCATCGGCAACGACACGTTGCGGGGCAATGGCGGCAGCGACAAGCTGCAGGGCAATGCCGGCCAGGACTGGATCGCCGGCGAGAGCGGCGACGATCTGGTCGACGGCGGCGACGGCAACGACATCCTCGGCGGCCAGGACGGCTTCGACACCGTGTCGGGCGGGGCCGGTGACGATCAGGTCTGGGGCGGCGCGGGCTGGGATAAGCTCAGCGGCGATGCCGGCAACGACTGGCTCGCCGGCGAGGCGGGCAACGACACGGTCGAGGGCGGCGCGGGCGACGATGTGGTCGGCGGCCAGGACGGCTTTGACCGGATCAGCGGCGGGGCCGGCGACGACCAGGTCTGGGGCGGGGCCGACGACGACTGGCTGTGGGGCGATGCCGGCAACGACTGGATCGCCGGCGAGAGCGGCAACGATTATGTGTCGGGCAACGAGGGCGACGACGTGGTCGGCGGTCAGGACGGCAGCGACACGATCATCGGCGGGGCCGGCAACGACGAGCTGTGGGGTGGATCGGGCAACGACAAGTTCATCTTCGCCACGGCCCTGAACGGCAGCAGCAACGTGGATACGCTCAAAGACTTCTCGGCGGCGGAGGCCGACCGGATCTATCTCGAGCATGACATCTTCGCGGCGCTGCCGATGGGGTTTATCTCGAGCTACCTGTTCACGACGGGGGCGGCGGCGGCCACGGCGGACCAGCACCTGATTTATCATCAGAGCACCGGCGAGGTGTTCTACGATGCGGACGGCTCGGGATCGCAGGCGATGGTCAAGTTTGCGCAGGTTGCGGCGGGCACGTATCTGACGGCGTATCACTTCACCACCGTCTGAACCCAGACCGGTCGCTGACCGGCAGCCATTCGACATACGAAAAGCGCGGCTCACAAGGCCGCGCTTTTTTCGTTAAATCATTTTGGATTAATCTTGATCTAAAGCGACAGCGCGCATTCCAGACTAAACTTCTATTTTTAAGCTCATCCCTTTAACTGCCTGTGGCAGATAGACGATTGATTTAAGTTTCGGAGCTGGTGCCTCTTAGCTTCTCTCATCCCCTAAGTCTCATAAAGAGATAGCATTATCCACTATCCCCTCGCATATAGATTAAGAGCGTCCCCTAGAATGCTCCATGTTTGCATAGCTTCGAGGTGTGTCGCTCCACACTCCTCTCTTATGCGCAATCGCTACATTGTTTCATACTGATCATGAGATCAGGAAAGGGCAGTCCTTTACTGGAGAAAGGTAAGTGGGGCGCTAGAGGCTTCCTGTTCACGGAAGCCGAGGGGGCGATCCTTACTACCTGTGCAAAATTAGGAGAAGAACCATGACATTTACTCTCGCACAGGAAATGGAATGGCTTGAACGAACTGTTCTAGCCGGCACACCTTTGGCTAACACGACCAATACCAATACAAGCGACATAGGCAGTCGCAACTCTGGCGATACCGGCAACCGAGGCCAAGGTTATGATTGGGGGCACTTCTTCTATTACTCGACCACGCGGACCTATGACGAAAATGGAAACGTCATCAAGGAAACGACTATTCATGAGTCCTCGACCAATGATGGCACGGTTGAAACGATTACACCTGAGAACGGCGTAACCTTCTACGTCGAGAACGACGGCCAAATTTACTATTACGACTCGCAAGGTGTTTACAGTCCTGCGCGCGACGACATGATCTCGAATCCCTACTTCAGTGTCGACACTCCTAAGACTGGGGGGACATCGGGATCCGACAAGATCCATGAAGGTGCAGTCTTCATTAATCTTGGCAACCATCAGGGATTGATCATCAAAACCACGGTCGGCAGCTCCGGCGGCGACGCTATTTCCGGCAAGTCATGGGTCTATGCCGAAGGGGGCGATGATGCCGTCACCGGAACCACGAGCGCCGACTTTCTCGACGGCGGCATCGGTAACGACACGTTGCGGGGCAATGGCGGCAGCGACAAGCTGCAGGGCAATGCCGGCCAGGATTGGATCGCCGGCGAGAGCGGCGACGATCTGGTCGACGGCGGCGACGGCAACGACATCGTCGGCGGCCAGGACGGCCAGGACATGGTTTCGGGCGGGGCCGGCGACGATCAGGTCTGGGGCGGCGCGGGCTATGACGTGCTGACCGGCGATGCCGGCAACGACTGGATCGCCGGCGAGGCGGGCTACGACACGATTGATGGCGGCGCGGGCAACGACGTGGTCGGCGGCCAGGACGGCGCCGACCGGGTCAGCGGCGGGGCCGGCCAGGACCAGGTCTGGGGCGGGGCCGACGACGACTGGCTGTGGGGCGATGCCGGCAACGACTGGATCGCCGGCGAGAGCGGCAACGATTATGTGTCGGGCGATGCCGGCGACGACGTGGTCGGCGGCCAGGACGGCGCCGACACGATCGTCGGCGGGACCGGCAATGACGAGCTGTGGGGTGGGACGGGCGCTGACAAGTTCCTGTTCACTACGGCGTTGAACGGCAGCAGCAACGTGGACACGCTCAAGGACTTCTCGGCGGCGGAGGCCGATCGGATTTATCTCGAGCACGACATCTTCGCGGCGCTGCCGCTGGGGTTCCTCTCGAGCTACCTGTTCACGACGGGGGCGGCGGCGAGCACGGCGGACCAGCACCTGATTTATCATCAGAACACCGGGGAGGTGTTTTACGATGCGGACGGATCGGGCGCGCAGGCGATGGTCAAGTTTGCGCAGGTTGCGGCGGGCACGTATCTGACGGCGTATCACTTCACCACCGTCTGAACCCAGACCGGTCGCTGACCGGCCGCCACACCCCACAAGAAGCGTGGCTCACAAAGCCGCGCTTCTTCCGTTAGACAAAGTTCGTTTTCGCGCAGTGGCAAATAGTCAGAACTTGGCCTGCTCTGATCTCTAGCGTTCGGACCAACGGCTCACGTCGTCTCACGCGGCCGCATCGGCAAGGGCGATTTCCGCGCTTGTGCTCTCGGCGATGGGAAGGTGGACCAGGATGATGGTGCCGATGCCTTCCTGGCTGCGAATGCGCAAGGTTCCGCCGTGCAGCTCGGTCAAGGAACGAGCGATGGCGAGGCCCAGCCCGGAACCCTTGTAGCTCTTGGAGAATTCCGTTTCCACCTGCTCGAAGGGCTGCCCCAGCTTATGCAGTGCATGGGCCGGAATGCCGATGCCGTTATCCTCGACATAGATGTTGATGGCGTCGCCCGCTTGGCGCGTCCGGACGGTGATGCAACCGCCGTCGCTGGTGAACTTGGTCGCGTTCTGCAGCAGGTTCACGAGGATCTGGTGAAGCGCCCGCTCGTCCGCCTGAACGACGATATCTTCCGGATTGACGTCCACGGTGATCGACAGGTTCTTGGCCTTGATCTGCTCGTTGACGAGGCGAAGCGCGCGTTGGATCGAGGCATTGACCTCGATGGATTGCTTGGTGAGGCTCGTGCGGCCTGCCTCGATCCGGGACATGTCGAGAATGTCGTTGATCACCGACAGGAGATATTCGCCGCTCGAACGGATGTCGGTGCAGTACTCCTCGTACTTGTCGGATCCGAGCGAACCGAAGATGCCGCTCTGCATCACTTCCGCAAAGCCGATGATGGCGTTGAGCGGCGTGCGCAGTTCGTGGCTCATGTTGGCGAGAAATTCGGACTTGGCCCGGTTGGCGCTCTCGGCCTGCGCCTTCTGATCGAGATAGCGTTCGGCGAGGTCCGCAAGCTGTTGCGTCTGCGCCTGGAGCTTCTGGCGGGATTGCTTCAGGTCGAGAACCGTCGCGATCAGCTCCTTCTCGGATTCGACGAGGCGCTGCTCATGCCGCTTCAGGGCCGTAATGTCCGTGCCGACCGAAACGTAACCGCCATCCTTGGTGCGCCGCTCGTTGATCTGGAGCCAGCGTCCGTCCTGCAGGCGAGCCTCGTAACTGCGTGCGCCCACATCCTGCTTCTGGGCCCGCATGAACTGATGCTGGATTTCCGGCGGCCGTCCCTGCGCCATCACCTCTCCATAGGACTTGCCCTGGATTTCGGCATCTGGAGAAAGCTCATGCAGCTTGAGGAACTTCGAATTGCAGAGCACGAGGCGGTTGTTCGCATCCCAAAGAACGAAGGCCTCGGAGATCGCCTCGATGGCGTCATGCAGGCGCGCATCGGCCTTGGCGGTCTTTTCCTCCAATCCACGCTGCTCCGTGACGTCCACCGCGATGCCCACGAGGTGGCTCGCCGCATCATCCGGATCGCTCATGAGCTCCGCCCGCGCGCGGAGCCAGACCCATTCGCCGCCAGCGCTGCGAATGCGGAATTCGTAATCGACGAGGGAAGTCTTGGCGGAGGCGAGCTGCTCGGCGAGCGTATAAAGATCCTGATCCTCGGGATGGATCATGGCGTTGACTTCGCCGAACGACAGAAACTCATCCTGCCGTTCATAGCCCAGCAGCTCATACATGGAGTCCGACCAGTAGAGCCGGCCACGGCCGATATCCCAGTCCCAAAGGCCGCAGCGCCCGCGATTGAGAGCGGAATCGATCCGGTCCCGCACCTTTTCGCAGACCTCGTCGGCGGCCCGGGCGCGATTGGCCTGCATGACATAGGCGATCCCGATCCCGAGAAGAACCACGATGGTTGCGCCAAGGAGCGAGACGTGCCCGATCGTGCGTGTCCACCAGCCCGACAAGACATGCGGCAGCGGCTGGACGACGGCGATCTGACCATTCGAGCCGGAGAGCGAGCGTACTGTGGCAATGCCTTGGTCACCTGAAGCCAGACGGATCGTCATGACTCCGGCGCGATCGGCAAAGGTGGTCAGCGGCTGGGCGTCGCCCAGGATGTCGTTGAGAGTCCTGGGGGCGCCCTTTGTCGCCGGATGCACGGCGATCACGACGCCGGATGCATCGGCGAGGAGCAGCATGCGGCTGCGCGAGAGCACGCTCGCCGGCATGCCCTTGATGAGGTTCTGAAGCTGGTTCGCGGCTTCGCCCGCATTCGCCGGCGCTTTGTGCGAGCCGAGTTTTGCAGCGGAGAGCGAGGCGATCACGTCGATATCGCCGATGGCGTCGAGCACCGTTTCTTCGCGGCCGTTGCGCACCTGGATCCAGGCGCTCGCTGCAAGCGTGACAAGAAACAGCACGAGCAGGGCGGGAACTGCCAAGCGCAGGAGCGGCTCGTATTGCTCGAGCCGACGATACGTTGGGTGCGCGTCCGTACGCGTCACCCCAAGAATTGTACCCGCGCGTGCGGGTACGCATGCGGTCGCCGCCCCCGCCATGCGATTTCCCTCCGGAATCCTTCATTGTCCCTGTTCGGAAGGACGTGCCGCATCTTCCCGAATCACCAACAATAGAATCATCGCCGCGTGATTTGTCTAGCTAGCTAGAGGGTGTGTAGCGCAAAATTTTTAATGTTTCGTTAGGGAACAGGACTCCCCGCCCTGTTTCCGAAAGTTAAAATTTATCAAAGTCTTATCGAGATACCGGTTCTTCGAGAGAACGTTGCACGATGTCGGCTACGTCACGGGAAAGACTCGCATTTTCGGCAATCCGAAGAAGTGCGCCTTTCGCCCGTTCCCGGCGTTCTTTTTCCATGATCCGCCAGGACCCGAAAGCGGTCAGGAGGCGCGCGGCGAGCTGTGGATTCAGTGGATCGGCACGCAGCACCATGTCGGCCAGGAACTCATAACCCTGTCCGTCCCGCCTGTTGAACTGAGTCGGATTGAGCATCGCAAAGCTTCCGATCAGGGATCGAACACGGTTAGGGTTGCTGATCGAGAAGGCCGGATGGTCCAAGAGACGGCGGACACGCGCCAGCGTCTCCTCTTCCTGGATTGTGGCCTGAAGGGTGAACCATTTGTCGAGAACGAGCGGCTCGTCCGCATAGCGGCTCTCGAAAGCCGCAATCGCCGCTTCCCGCGCATACCCCGGCAATGTCATCAGAACGCCCAGGGCGGCGAGGCGATCGGTCATGTTGCCGGCGGTCTTGAACTGCGTGTCGGCCAACTGCTCACCGGTCTGCGCGTCGGCCGCAGCCAACAGGTCGAGGCAGACGTTACGCAGGGCTCTGCGTCCCGCGCTGGCGGCATCGGGGCTGTAGGGGCCCTCGTCCGCCAAAGACCCGTAGAGCTCTCGTAGGTGGCGGCTACAGGCCGCGCCGATGACATGGCGCAACTGCTGACGTGCTCCATGGATGGCGTCGGGATCGACTTCCGTTCCCATTTCCTGCGCGGCATCCGCCTCTCCCGGCAGGGTCAGCACCAGCGCCGCGAAGGCCGGATCCCTTTGGGCCTCGCGCTCCAGGAAGGCACACAAGGCGGCAGTCAGACCTTCGAATGCCCCGTTGGGAACTGGCATGCCTTTGGCGAGGCTTATCAGCAGGCGCATTGCCACGGTCTGAGCGGCCTGCCAGCGGTTGAAGGCGTCCGTATCGTGGCGGAGCAGAACGAGCAGATCTTCGTTCGAGAGATCGAGCGAGGTCTTCACCGGCGCCGAGAAATCACGAAAGACGGACGGAACCGGATGAGAGGTCACGTCGGAGAAGGTCAGGCTGTCCTCCGCTTTGTCGAGCAGAAACACACCCCGTGAGCTCGTGCGGTCACTTCTCGGCGTGAGGGTGCTTCCGTCCCGGGCGACGAGACCGATGGCAACCGGGATCGCCATGGGCTCCTTGGTCGCCTGCCCCGGAGTCGGCGCGGTAGCTTGCGTGAAATCAAGCCGGTATGTTTGAGCATGCGGGTCGTAGCTGCCGCGCACGGCCACGCGCGGCGTGCCGGCTTGCGCATACCAGCGTGCGAAATGGCCGAGGTCCCGTCCGGTCACGGTCGCGAACGCATCGAGAAAGTCCTCGACGGTGGCGGCGGTGCCGTCGCACCGTTCGAAATAGAGATCCATGCCGCGCCGGAAGGCCTCTTCTCCGATCACTGTCTTGAGCATGCGGACGATTTCGGCGCCCTTCTCGTAAACCGTCGCGGTGTAGAAATTATTGATCTCCCGGTACTGCTGTGGGCGAACCGGATGGGCAAGCGGGCTTGCATCCTCCGCGAACTGGCGGGCGCGCAGGGTCTTGACCTCGGCGATGCGATGGACAGGACGGGAGCGCTCATCCGATGAGAATTCCTGATCGCGGAAAACGGTCAGGCCTTCCTTAAGACAGAGCTGAAACCAGTCCCGGCATGTGACGCGGTTGCCGGTCCAGTTGTGGAAGTACTCGTGTGCGATGATCGCCTCGATATTGGCATAATCCGCATCCGTCGCGGTCTCGGGGCTTGCGAGCACGTACTTGTCGTTGAAGATGTTGAGACCCTTGTTCTCCATCGCGCCCATGTTGAAATCGGATACGGCCACGATGTTGAACACATCGAGATCGTATTCCCGGCCGAAGACGCGCTCGTCCCACCGCATGGAGCGTTCGAGCGCATCGAGGGCATAACTTGCGCGGTCCTCCTTACCGGGCTCCACATACACCTTGAGAGCGACATTGCGGCCACCCATGGTGGTGAACGATTGTCCAACGTGGCCGAGCCTGCCGCCGACAAGGGCGAACAGATAGGAGGGCTTTGGATGGGGATCATGCCACACCGCGAAGTGGCGGTTCGTCCCTTCCACGGCTCCGCTCTCGAGCGGATTGCCGTTGCCCAACAGAACCGGCGCCTCATCCCGGTCGGCCTCGATCCGGGTTGTATAAACCGAGAGCACGTCCGGACGATCGAGGAAGTAGGTAATCCGCCGAAAGCCATCCGCCTCGCACTGGGTGCAGTAGTTTCCGCCTGAGCGGTAAAGACCCATGAGTTTGGTGTTGGCGGTCGGGTCGAGCTCCGTCTCGATCACCAGGGTAAAGGGCTGACGCGGAGGCTGGCTGATGCTGAGGAGCTGAGGGCCGGCCGCATACTCGCTGCTGTCCAGAGCGCGTCCATCGAGACTGACGGCCCTCAGATTCAAATCGTCACCGTCCAGCACCAGCGGTGCGTCGCTGCGCCCCTCCGGATTAGGCCGGATGGTCAGTCTGGATGTGACGCGCGTCGCCCGTGGATCGAGCCGCACATCCAGCTCGACCCGGTCGATCAGAAAGTCGCTGGGCCGGTAGTCCTTCAGCTGGATGATATGGGCTTCGTCGGGGCGCATGCGGGCTCACCTTGTTGGAATGATGTTGCAGATGAGATGTCCTGCCGGAATCTGCAAGGCCGCCACAGAGGAAGGCAGGGGGAGATGGACGATGTTTGAAGAGATAGCCCCTCATCGCATTCACAGAAAGAGCCCAAAGTGATCAGAAGCTTTTTTCTCGCCTGCGACTGCGAATAGCCTCCAAAGCTGCGGCCGAGCATGGCGCGATAACGTTTGAACCTGAGGGACTTCAAGGCAGCCAGACAAGACGGCAACCGTATTTAATGAGCCGTCGAGATCGCGAAGAGCGCAAGAAGGAAGAGAAGAAAGGAAGCTGTTTTCTGATCCCCCGTGTCTAACGCAGGAAGCGCGGCCTTGTGAGCCGCGCTTCTTGTGGGGTGTGGCGGCAGGCGAGGCCTGCCGCCGGGTCGGCCATCAGACGGTGGTAAAATGATACGCCGTCAGATACGTCCCCGCCGCAACCTGCGCAAACTTGACCATCGCCTGCGATCCCGATCCGTCCGCATCATAAAACACCTCGCCGGTGCTCTGATGATAAATCAGGTGCTGGTCCGCCGTGCTCGCCGCCGCCCCCGTCGTGAACAGGTAGCTCGAGAGGAACCCCAGCGGCAGCGCCGCGAAGATGTCGTGCTCGAGATAAATCCGATCGGCCTCCGCCGCCGAGAAGTCCTTGAGCGTGTCCACGTTGCTGCTGCCGTTCAACGCCGTGGTGAACAGGAACTTGTCAGCGCCCGTCCCACCCCACAGCTCGTCATTGCCGGTCCCGCCGACGATCGTGTCGGCGCCGTCCTGGCCGCCGACCACGTCGTCGCCAGCATCGCCCGACACATAGTCGTTGCCGCTCTCGCCGGCGATCCAGTCGTTGCCGGCATCGCCCCACAGCCAGTCGTCGTCGGCCCCGCCCCAGACCTGATCCTGGCCGGCTCCGCCGCTGACCCGGTCGGCGCCGTCCTGGCCGCCGACCACGTCGTTGCCGTCGCCGCCCTCGACCGTGTCGTAGCCCGCCTCGCCGGCGATCCAGTCGTTGCCGGCATCGCCGGTCAGCACGTCATAGCCCGCGCCGCCCCAGACCTGATCGTCGCCGGCCCCGCCCGAAACCATGTCCTGGCCGTCCTGGCCGCCGACGATGTCGTTGCCGTCGCCGCCATCCACCAGATCGTCGCCGCTCTCGCCGGCGATCCAATCCTGGCCGGCTTGGCCTTGCAGCTTGTCGCTGCCGCCGTTCCCCCGCAACGTGTCGTCGCCGGCATCACCTGTAAGAAGATCGCTGCCAAGTCCGCCGTCGAGCCAATCGTTGCCGAGACCTCCGACGAGCAGGTCAGCCCCAGCGCCGCCCTTCAGCACATCCAGACCATCGCCGCCCCAGAGCTGGTCACTCCCATCACTGCCCGACACGGTATCGTTGCCGTCGGCGCCCATCAGCATGCCGGATCCCTGGATCAGATCATCCCCGGCACTTCCCATGGTCGCCTCGACCACGGTGTAGGTGGCATCTCCAGCCTTCAGGATGGCGTAGGTATGGTGGATCGTATTGCTTGATGTCCCGCCATCGGTTGAGCCTCCTGCTCCGCCGTCGGTCGGGCCATTCACTCCACCGTCGGCACCGCCGCCTGACGCGCCGCCATCATATGATCCACCGGACGCGCCTCCGCCATCATACGTGCCGCCATCTGGAATATCGCTTTCAGGCAGCGTGTAGCGGCTCCAGAAGTAGGAGGTCATCGGCTCGACGCTATGGCTCCCGTCGGCATCGATATGAAGCTCCCAAACCGTCTTGTGCTTGGGGTCAATCTGATTGATCAGGAAGATGCGGCCTTCGACGGGGATCACATCATGTTTGACGCCTGCGACATCCATCGTGGTCGGCAGGTCGGGTGGAGTACCGCCATCGGCTCCGGCGCCACCATCCGTTGTGCCCTCCCCCGCGCTCCCGCCATCGGTGCCGCCGTCACTGCCTCCGCCGCCCCCGCCGCCGTCGTCCTGCCCCTCGCCTTCTCCATAGCCGATGAGCTGCTGCCCGTACGTGTAGGCATACCGGAGATATTCCCACTCAAGTTGGGTCATAGCCATATTGTGTCCCCTCTCTCACTTACGATGACGACTTCCTGGGTTTCACGGAAACTCAGGAAATGAAATCCAACGTTATAATATCCATAAATCAACTGCTGACTGTACATCCGCTGTGGATAGCCGGAAGTTGCAGCGCATCCTTGCTCGAGAGAGTACCGCTTGAGGATTCAAGGTGAACCTGAGAAGATGGCCTATGGCTCAAAAGGCGCGGTCCCTTATAGGACCAAGCCCCGTCACTGATGTATCGTGGATCCGGAGGCCATTGCAGGCTCCGTCCAGCCTAAACCACGAGTTTAACGGATATCCCAGTAGACAAGCTTCCTGATGCCCCGCCTGAGGAGCGTCTTTGCGGCAGCGACAACAGACCTATGGACGAGGACCCGTGGATTTGCGCCCTGTGCGTGCACCCAGAACCTCTCCGTAGACCCGCTTGACCTGCTGCTGCGTCTCCACGAGGTGATGCTGGAGCACGTTGGGATTGGGGACGCCCGCAACGGTCGCGAGGCGCTTGAGGATTGCAGGCGAGACGGCGGCCGGATCGAAGCGTCCTTCGATGGTGAGGCGTTGCCACTGGAAGAGGGTGTGAAACAGGCGATGAGCCTCCACGAGCGTCTGCTCGGCGTCAGATGAGAGCAGACCTGCGAGGCGTGCCCTCGCAAAGGTTTCCTCCGCCGCCTGGCCGATCAGCGACGGGTGATCGGCCCCATGAGCCAGCACGAGGGCCTGGGCGATGAAATCGAGATCCGTCAAGCCGCCGCGAACCAGTTTGAGATCCCAAGGGTCGTCGTCACCCTTTTCCTGCGCGATGAGCTCACGCATGGACCGCACGTCGGCGAACACTTTGGCGACGTCCCGTGGCGCACCGACAATGTCCTGAACGGCCCGTTGCACTGTGCCTTCAAAGCCCTCGTCTCCGGCCAGCACGCGGGCGCGGGTCAGAGCCATGTGCTCCCAGAGATCGGCCTCCGTCTTCTGGTATGACAGGAAACCTCTGAACTGCGACGCAACAGGTCCCTTGCCGCCCTGCGGCCGCAGCCGCAGATCGACCTCGTAGAGCAGGCCGCGCCGCGTCGGAACGGTCAGTGCCGCGACGAGGCGCTGAGTGAGGCGCGTGTAGTAGACCACCGCATCCAAAGGGCGCGCGCCATCGCTCTCGCGATGCTCTTCGTCGAAATCGTAGACGACGACGAGATCGAGATCGGATCCCGCCGTGAGCTCACGCGAGCCGAGACGTCCAAGACCGAGGATTGCGACCTGGCCGCCCGGCACCGTTCCATGGTCAGCCTCGAAGAGCTGGCGAACCTGCTCGAAGGAAATGCGCAGAACGGCGCGGGCGATTGCGGAATAGGCCTCTCCGGCCTTCTGGGGAGACAGGATGTCGGACAGGAGCCGCGCACCGGTAACGAACCGCATCTGCCGCGCCGCATCGCGAGCGCGATCGAGGAAATCCTCGTAATCGCTTGGCTGTCCGATCATCTGCCGGACTTGGGTTTCGATGGCGTCGTCGTCGCTCAGCGCGACCACGAAAGCTGGATCGATGAGAGCATCGAGCACATGGGGAGACTGCGCCACCGTATCGGCAAGGCGCGGAGCGGTGCCGAGGAGATCCGCGAACAGCAGACGCAGCCGATCATGAGACTGGAGAATGGTCAGGAGTTCGACGGCGGCCGGCATGCGCCCGAAAGCGCGATCGAGTGCCGCGAGTGCACCGTCCGGATCGGCCGTTCCTCCAAGGGCGGAAAGCAGGGCCGGAACCAGTTCCGTCAGAACTTCACGGGCGCGCTGGCTCGTGATCGCCGAACGGCGTCCGAAGTGCCATCCGCGGATTGTTTCGGCGACCCGTGCGGGATCATGAAAGCCCAGCCGCTCGAGCGTCGCAAGCGTTTCCGGATCGTCGGACGTGCCGGTAAAGACGAGATTGCCGACATCGGATGCGAGTTCCGGTCCCTCCTCGAAGAGAAGCGCGTAATGGCCCTGCACGATGCGCGCCTGCTGCGTCAGCGCCTTCGCAAAGGCCTTGAGACCGGGATACCCGCAAAACCTCGCGAACCGGGTCAGCTCTTCTTCGTCGGAAGGAAGACGTTGGGTCTGCTCGTCGGCCACCATCTGGAGACGATGCTCGATGCCGCGCAGAAAGCGATACGCATGGGAAAGCTCGTCCCGTGCCTTATCGGTGATCCACCCTTCGTCGTGCAGCGTGCGAAGCATGTCGAGGGTGCGCCGTCCTCTGAGAGCCGGGCGGCGCCCACCGAAGACGAGCTGCTGGGTCTGCACGAAAAACTCGATTTCCCGAATGCCCCCGCGCCCGAGCTTGATGTCGTGTCCGGCAACGGCAATCTCGTCATGGCCTCGGACCGCATGGATCTGCCGCTTCATGGCATGAACGTCGGCGATGGACGCGAAGTCGAAGTACTTGCGCCAGATGAAAGGCCGAAGATCTTCGAGAAAGCGCTCTCCGAGGGCCAGATCGCCTGCGACGGGCCGAGCCTTGATGAGTGCCGCCCGCTCCCAATTCTGGCCGACCGTTTCGTAATAGGTATAGGCGGAGGCCAACGAGACCGCCGTGGGCGTGGAGCCCGGATCGGGGCGCAGGCGATAATCGACCCGGTGCACGTATCCGTCGGGCGTGCGTTCCTGGAGAAGACGGGCCAATTGCTGCGCGGCGCGCGTGTAAAAGGTGGCAGCCTCGCCGTTGTCGGGCAGCGCCTTCGTGTCCGGGTCGAAGAAGACCACGAGATCGATGTCGCTGGAATAATTGAGTTCCCCTGCCCCATGCTTGCCGAGCGCCAGCACCGTGAAGCCGGATCCCTCGCCCGGCGAGTTCGCATCAACCAGGGTGATGCGATTGAGACCCGCCATTTCCGTCAGCACGAGGTTGACGCCGCCCCTCACGGAAGCATCCGCGAATTCCGACAGAGCGCCGGTGACCTCCTCCACATTCCAGACGCCGCCGATATCCGCGAGCGCCACGAGAAGCGCGTGGGTGTTGCGGTTGCGACGGAACAGGCTCACCACGTCATCCCGTGCCAGCTCGTCGTTCTTGAAACGGCGGAAGAGATTGGCCTGATCGTCGACGATGGCCCGATGGGTCTCCTCCGGCGCCTGCCCTACCAAGGCCACCAGACGGACCGGATCATTGCGGACGAGCTGCCAGAGGAAAGGGGAATGATCCGACAGCGATAGCAGGAGATCGCGCAGGAGGCCTTCATTCAAGTGAGCCGTAAGGCTCGCGGCCTCAGGTTCGTCGGCAACGCGCGCGCTGAAATCCGCAAGTTGCGCCTTCGCCTTCCGGCGGTCGGAGACCGAAGGAGCGAACGTCAAACGATTGAGCAAAGAAAGTGTGGGGTCCGACACGGCCGCTCCGGGATATCCTCGATATCGGCCAGTCTCCACGCTCCGGGAAGCGTGGCAACAGAAATATGCGCCCCGAGCCGTTCCGAACTAGGCGGATACGGCCGAAGAGAGCTGGGCGGAGGTCGATTGCCGTAGAGGAAGAACCAGCACGGCCCGGAGACCGGGCCCGTTGTCTTCAAGGCGCAGGGAGCCCCCGTGGAGACGGGCCACGGCCGTCGCCAGACTGAGACCGAGCCCGAAACCGGGCCGTGTGCGCGCCGTTTCAAGACGCACGAACCGCTCCAGCACGTGACCCCGCTCAGCTTCGGGAATTCCCGGCCCCCGGTCCGCTACGACGATTTCGGCGTCAGGGCCGACCCGGCGTGCCCCGATAGAAATCGGCCGAGCCACGTCGTCGCCTGCGGGAGCGCCATATTTCAAGGCATTGTCGAGGAGATTGGCGACCGCCTGCCCCAGCAGTTCGCGGCTGCCGTGAATCGGGAGGTCGTCCTCCACCTGCACTTCGAGAGGCACGCCGGCCTCTTCCGCCAGCGCCTCGTAAAGCTCCGCCACGTCGCGAACGGCCTCCGCACCATCGAAATCCGACAATCCCTCACGGGCGTTGCCGGCTTCGAGCCGGGCGATCATCAGGAGTGCATTGAAGATGCGGATGAGATTGTCGCTCTCCTCGATGTTGGCTTCCAAGGCGGCCTTCAGTTCATCGGGAGTCTTGGCGAGCCGCATCGCTTCGTCCGCCTTGTTACGCATGCGTGTCAGCGGCGTCTTCAGGTCATGGGCGATATTGTCCGACACTTCGCGCATGCCTCGCATCAGCTCGTCGATCCGCTCGAGCATGTCGTTCAGGTTGTTGGCCAGCCGGTCGAGTTCGTCGCCGGTGCCCGCCACCTTCACGCGTCCGCTCAAGTCGCCCGCCATGATGATGCGGGTCGTTTCCGTCATGTCGTCGATGCGCTTCAGGACACGGCGCGTGATGAACCACGCACCCCCGCAGCCGAGAACCCCGATGAACAGGAGCGAATAACCAAAGGCGCGGCGGATCACGTCGCGCAGACGGGCGCTCTCCTCCATGTCGCGACCGACCAGCAGGCGGAAGCCTCCGGGAAGCAGATAAACGCGCACGAGGGCATGGCTCGGCGGCGCATCCGCATCTTCCGTGCGCGCATAGTCGGTTTCGAATTGCCCTGGATTGTTGATGATGCCGGGCGGGAGCGCCCCGACGTTGCCGGCGATCCTCTCGCCGGCGCTGGTGGTCACGAGATAAAGGGATGCACCGGGCGCGCGGGACCGCCGCTCCACGATGTTGACGAGACGACGCAGGCCGCCGAGGCGGTACTGCTCGGAAAGGCCGTTGATTTCGGCATCGATGGTCGAGGTGAACTGGTCGGAGAGAAGCCGCTGCGCGTTCCAGGCGACATAGCCGAGGGCCGCGAATGCGAACAGCGCGAAGACCAGGAGATAGGCGAAGGACAGCTTGAAGGCGGTCGTGCGGATCAGCGCGCCGAGAGCCGACATCGGCGATGCGGCCCTGGTCATTCCTCCCCCTCGGCCGCACCGACCCGCACCGTGTAACCGGCGCCCCGGATGGTGTGAATGAGCGGCTTGTCGAAGCCCTTGTCGATCTTCGCCCGCAGCCGCGACACGTGCACGTCGATGACGTTCGTCTGCGGATCGAAATGGTAATCCCACACATGCTCCAGAAGCATCGTGCGGGTCACCACCTGATTGGCGTTCTTCATAAGGTATTCGAGCAGTCGAAACTCACGGGGCTGCAGAACGATCTCCTGGCCCGACCGGGTCACCCGGTGAGACAGCCTGTCGAGTTCGAGATCCGCGATGCGGTAAACCGTCGCCTCCGCGTTCGGAGCGGTCGCGCGGCGGCGGGAGAGAACCTCGACGCGAGCCAGAAGCTCGGAGAAGGCGTAAGGTTTCGGCAGATAATCGTCTCCGCCGGCCCGCAGGCCCTTCACCCGGTCATCGACCTGCCCGAGGGCCGAAAGGATGAGAACCGGGGTCTCGACCTTCTGCTCCCTCAAGGAGCGAATGAGCGAAAGGCCATCGAGCTTGGGCAGCATGCGATCGACCACGAGCACATCGTAGTCGCCGGACTCGGCCATGGCGTAGCCGTCCAGCCCATCGGCCGCATGATCCGCGACGTGGCCCGCTTCCCGAAATGCCTTGACGAGGTAGGAGGCCGCCTCACGGTCGTCCTCGATAATGAGAATCCGCATGGCTCTGCTTATAGCAAAAGATGCCTGAGGCAAAAAATTGAGCCCGACGGCAGACCGGCCCTGGAGGGAAGACCGATCTGCCGCGGGCGAAGACGCCAGGCTCGACGCGAGGGACAAGCGACAGGGGGAAAGCCCGGCATCCATTGGTTGGCCACAAGGGCGATCAGGCGCCCTTCGGCTGGTTCGCGACCTCGACCGTGACCGTGCGCTCCTTGCCGTCGCGGTAGAGGGTGAGGCTGAGGCTCTTGCCCGGGGCGACCTGGGCCACCTTGCGGGACAGATCCTTCGCCTCCTTGATGGTTTCCCCATCGACGGCGACGATCGTATCGCCGGTCTTCACGCCAGCCTTCTCGGCGGGGCTGCCCTTCACCGTGTCGGCGACCAGCGCGCCCTTCGGCTCCTTCAGGCCGATGGCCTCGGCGATTTCCTTGGTCACCGGCTGCATCTGCACGCCGATGAAGCCGCGGGTCACCGTGCCCTTGTCCTTGAGGGAAGCGACAACCTGCTCGACCGTGCTCGCAGGGATCGCGAACGCGATGCCGACGCTGCCGCCGGACGGCGAGTAGATCGCCGTGTTCACGCCCACCACCTCACCGGCAAGGTTGAAGGTCGGTCCACCCGAGTTCCCCTTGTTCACCGGGGCGTCGATCTGGATGAAGTCGTCATAGGGGCCTGCGCCGATGTCGCGGTGCTGGGCCGAGACGATACCGGCCGTCACCGTGCCGCCGAGGCCGAACGGATTGCCGACCGCGAGCACCCAGTCACCGATCCGCGCCTTCTGCGGAGCGAGGCGAACGAACGGGAAGTCGCTGCCGCCATCGACCTTGATCAGGGCGAGGTCGGTCTTGGGATCGGTGCCGATCACCTTCGCGCTCAGCTCCTTGCCGTCATCCATGGTGACGGTGACAGAGGAGGCATTCTCGACGACGTGGTTGTTGGTCACGGCGTAGCCGTCGGCGGAGATGAAGAAGCCGGAGCCGAGAGCCTGGCCGAACTGGCGCGGCTGCTGACGCTGACCGCGCTGGCCGCGCTGATCGGGCATCTGGTCGCGGAACTGACGGAAGAACTTCTCGATGCCGGGAGGCAGGTCCTGCATTCCGCCGAACTGGTCTTCGTCGTCGCCCTGATCGCGGCTCGCCACGTTCTGCACCTTGACCTTGACGGAGATCACGGCAGGCTTGACGCGGTCGATGACGTCGGCGAAGGACGGCATGCCCTGGACCGGCTGCGACATGGAGCGCAGTTCGGCATGGGCGGGGTTGGGAGCCACGAGACCGCTTTCGACGGCACCGCCCGCGATGAGGGCGGCAACCGCAGCGGCGCCGAGCCATTTGGTCATGCGCTTATGGGCGGGTGTGGAAGCTTTTTCCGACATGGTCTGTCTCTCCTCGAAGAACCCCTTGGGTTCGTGATGAGAGCAAACATGGGCCTTCCCCCCTTACGGTTCACTCACCTGAGCATGAAATGTTCGTAAGGTTCGTGGGACCGTTCAGTCCTGCTTCAGCAAGGCTTCCAGCCTTTGCCGTTCGTCCTCGTCGAGGGCCGTCCTGGCCGCCGGGCGACGCTTCAGCGCGACCACGGCGCCGATTCCTCCCAAAACCAGCACCAGCAAGGGCGCCAGCCACAGCAGGAGCGTGTGGGCCCGGAAAGTCGGCTTGAGCAGAACGAACTCGCCGTAACGCTGGACGAGGAAATCCCGCACCTGCTGGTCCGAGTCTCCGGCGGCCAGGCGCTCCCGCACGAGGAGGCGCAGATCGCGGGCGAGCTGTGCATCGGAGTCGTCGATGGACTGGTTCTGGCAAACCATGCATCGCAAGCCAGCCGAGATGCCGCGGGCACGCTGCTCCAGGACGGGATCCTTCATGACCTCATTGGGCTGAACCGCGTAGACGGGGCCGCCGAAAGCCAGCATGGCCAGAACCGCAAGAAGAAGCCGCATCGCCTCTACTCCGCCGGAACGGAAGCGACGGGCGGCGAAGCCTTTGCGCGTGAGGGTGCCGCGATCCGCAGGCGGCGGTCCGTCAGAGACAGGGCGCCGCCAAGGGCCATCACGACCGCGCCGATCCAGATCAGCAGAACAAGCGGCTTATAATAGAGCCGAACGCCCATCGCCCCGTCCGGCTGCACCTCGCCGAGACTGACGTAAATCTGGGTCAATCCGGATGTGAGGATTCCGGCCTCTGTCGTCGGCATGCCGCGCGTGACGTAGAGGCGCTTCATGCTCTCGACGGTTCCGAGCTCCTGGCCGTTGCGGAACACTCTGAAGAGGGCCGCATCCTCCCGATAATTCGCTTCCTGCCGGGGGACGATGCGCTCGAGACGCAGCTCGTACGGCCCGGCGCCGATGCGCTCGCCGGGCTTGAGGGTCCCAAGGCTCTCCACGTCCCAGGCCGTGGCCGAAATGCCGAGCACCACGAGGCCGACGCCTGCATGGGCGATCACCGTGCCCCAGGTCGAACGCGGCAGGCCCGTGGCCTTGGCCCAGGCGACACTCAGCGGCTTCCCGCGGCTCCAGGAGCGTGTGACGATTTCGTTGAGCGATCCGAGAACCAGATAAACGCCGAGCCCGATGCCGAACGGCGCGAGCACGGGGCCGCCACGGGTCAAGGCCAGCGTGATCAGGACCGCGAGTATGGCCAGCCCGAAGATCGTATAGAGCCGCTGCGCGGTGCCGAGAAAATTCCCGCGTTTCCAGGCGAGCGTTTGGCCGAACGGCAGAAGCAGCAGAAGTGGCAAAACGAGCGGCAGGAAGGTCGCGTTGAAGAACGGCGCGCCAACGGAAATCTTTTCGCCCGTCAGCACTTCGAGCGCGAGCGGATAAAGCGTGCCGATGAAAACCGTCGCGCAGGCGCTTGCGAGGAAGAGGTTGTTGACCACCAATGCTCCCTCGCGGGAGATGGGTGCGAACAGTCCCCCCTGCTGAAGCAGCGGAGCCCGCCAGGCGAACAGCGCCAGCGATCCTCCGATGAAGATCATCAGGATCCCGAGGATGAAGGTGCCGCGCGCCGGATCCACGGCGAAGGAATGAACCGAGGTCAGGACGCCGGAGCGAACCAGGAATGTTCCGAGCAGAGACAGGGAGAAGGTCAGGATGGCGAGCAGGATGGTCCAGACCTTCAGGGCGTCGCGCTTCTCCATCACGACGGTGGAATGCAGCAGCGCGGTTCCGGCGAGCCACGGCATCAGCGAAGCGTTCTCGACCGGATCCCAGAACCACCAGCCGCCCCATCCGAGCTCGTAATAGGCCCAGTAGGAGCCCATGGCGATGCCAAGGGTCAGGAAGCACCATGCCGCCAGGGTCCAGGGGCGGACGATGCGGGCCCATACGGCATCGATACGCCCGTCGATCAGCGCCGCGCAGGCGAACGCGAAGGAAATCGAGAAGCCCACATAGCCGATGTAAAGAAGCGGCGGGTGGATCGCCAGGCCGGGATCCTGCAGGAGCGGATTGAGATCCTGCCCTTCGGCCGCCGCCGGGATCAGACGCCGGAAGGGATTCGACGTCATCAGGATGAACAGGAGAAACGCGACGGTGACGGCCGCCTGAACCGCCAGGGTATTGGCCTGCAGGCGCATGGGAATGCTGTTGCGCGCGAGTGCGACCACGGCGCCGAACAGGCACAGGATTAGAACCCAGAGCAGCATCGAGCCCTCATGGTTCCCCCACACGCCCGAGATCTTGTAGATGAGCGGCTTAGTCGAGTGGGAGTTCTCGACCACGTTCAGCACGGAGAAGTCGGAGGTCAGGTAGGCGAAGGTCAAAGCCAGAAACGCGAAGCCGACGCAACCCAGAACCGCGAGGGCGGAGGACGGGGCGACCGACATGAGCACCGGATCATTGGCCCGTGCCCCCCAGAGCGGCACCACGAACTGGATCAGGGACAAGCCCAGTGCCAGCGCAAGCGCGAAATGTCCGGCTTCAACCAACACGAAGACAACTCCCTAGTTCTGCTGTGCCTGCTGAGACGCTTTCGCCTCGCCCTGCCAGTGGCCCTGACGCTTGAGCGTATCCGCCACTTCCCGGGGCATGTAGTTCTCGTCATGCTTGGCGAGAACCGTATCGGCCCTGAACACGCCGGATGGCTCCAACCGCCCTTCGGCGACGATCCCCTGCCCTTCCCGGAACAAATCCGGCAGAAGGCCTTGATACTGCACGCGGATCGAGCTCTGCGCATCCATCACGTCGAACTCGATCTGCTGCTTGTCGCCGCGCTGGACGGAGCCTTCCTTGACCAGACCGCCGAGGCGGAAGCGGGTGCCGGGAGCAACGTTCTTCGCCTGCACGTCCGCGGGCGAATTGAAGAACACGATGGTGTCGTTCATGGCGTAGAGCACAAGGCCCAGCGCGATGGCGAGCACGCAGCCGGCGGCGGCGATCAAAGTCAGGCGACGGGTTTTGCGGGTCCTGCGGGTCATGGGCCAGTATCGGTCAGTTTCAATTCTTGTGCCATCGCGTCGATGGTCCGCAATCCGGCCGCGTCCTGCGCCAGCGCCTCACGGGCACGCTTTGTCGCGGCCACGGCCTTGTCGCGCTGTCCGAGAACCACGTAGGAGCGCATGAGACGGGCCCATTCCTCCGGGCTGCCGCCTTGCGCTTCCAGCCGGCTGGCCAGCCCCTGGACCATGCCGACAATGGCCTCGGCATTGGGCTGCTCTCGCATGGCGGGCGCCGACCCGCCTTGATTCCCGTCAATCCGGGCAATCTGGTCCTGAACGAAGCCGCGCCATGGTGCCTCGGGCGGTGCGGATGCGAGGATCGTCTGGTATTCGCTCTTCGCCTTTTCGACCTGCCCGTCCTGCTCGGCGGCGCGGGCCAGATAAAGCCTGGCCTTGACCGACGAGGCGTCCAGAGACAAGGCCTCCTGGAACACGGCCTGAGCATCGGCCGTCACGATGCCGTCGTGGACGATCACCAGGGCCTCGCCGTAACTGGCGAGCCGCCCCGCGTCGCGTCCAAGATAGCGCAGGGCCGATTCGTAAGCCTTGACGGCCTCCTCGATACGTCCCAGCCGCAGGTAAACGGGGGCCAGCACGTCCCAGCCGCGCCCGTCCTGCGGTTCTTTCGCAAGGTGGGCTTCGATCTGGACCACTGCGGTATCGAGGTCGAGCTTGCCGGCATCCTGACGAAGCTGAGCCCCGGGGGGTTCGCTCAAGAGATGGGGAGATCCATAGGCGCCGTAAACGGCCAGGGCGACGATGGGCAGAACCGACAGGGCCAGGGTCGAAACGGCACGGCGACGGCGGAGAGCCGGCTCCCCGACCGCAAGAGCCTCGTGATCCCGAAGGCCGCTGGCGCGCAGCAAGCGCCGCCCCGCCTCCGCTTTGGCGGCCTCCGCCTCTTCCGGCAGCATGGCACCACGGTCCCGATCCCGCTCGATCTCGGCAATCTGGTCCCGGTAGAACTGCGTGTTGGGATCCACCTGACGCGCAACGGCGGCCGAACGCGACAGCGGCCACAGGACCGCCATCACGGCTGCCGCCGTCATCACCATGAGAATGACCCAGATCATCATGAGAGCCTACTTAACGCGGGCTTTGCTCAAGCACGACGGTGGCACGGTGTCACGCGCAAATCCTGTCCACCGTCAATTTCTATCCCCAGGCAGCTCCAAAACCGCCCGTAATCCTCCCAGAGGCGAGGCATCGAGGCGGAGCGCACCCCTATAGAGAACCGCAAGATCGCTGACGATGGACAAGCCGAGCCCGGAACCCGGCTTCGTTTCGTCGAGGCGCCGGCCGCGCTTGAGCATCTCGGTCCGCGCCGCCTCCGGCAGGCCGGGACCGTCGTCGTCGATCAGCAGCCGAAAGCGCGACCGCTCCTCTCCTTCCGGAAGGATCTCGACGGAAACGGCGATTCGCGCCGACGCCCATTTCGCCGCATTGTCGATAAGGTTGCCGGCCATCTCCTCGAGATCCTGCCGCTCGCCTCGAAAGCGCAGCCCCGCGGGAATCGCGACGTCGATGTCGAGATCCTTGTCCCGGTAGATCTTCGTGAAGGTCCGGGTGAGCCCGTCGATCACGGGTTCCACATCGGTCATTGTGCCGAGCGTACCGGCAAGGGCGGCGGCCCTTGCCCGGTCAAGATAATAGTTGACCTGATCACGCATCACGGCGGCCTGCTCGCGAATCCTCGCCGCCACGTCGCCGGGTGCGCTTTCGGCCTCGTTGACGACGATGCTGAGGGGTGTCTTCAGGGCGTGGGCGAGATTGCCGACCTGGGTGCGGGCCCGTTCCAAGATTTCCCTGTTGGTGTCGAGGAGAAGGTTGAGATCGTTCGCCAAGGGCGCGATGTCCCTCGGATATTCGCCCATCACCCGCTCGGCATCGCCCCGGCGGATGGCGCCGAGGGCATTGCGCAGGTTCGCGAGAGGCCGGAGCCCGAAGCGGATCTGGAGAAGCGTGGTGAAACCGAGGGCAAGACCCAGCATCGTGAAGGTCACGGTCAAGGCGATGAGAAAGCGGCGGACGTCGTTGACGATTTCATCCGCCGGTCCGGCCACACGGATGATGAAGCGTCCATCCTCGCCGAGATCGATATCGCGCTCGATGATGCGCAGCTCCCGCTCGTCGGGAGCTTGCCCATATCCGCGCCGGATCTGTCCGAACGCCTCTTCGCCCGGCGGGGCGAGTGCCGGCAGCTGCCCGCCGAACAGGGATTTCGACGATCGGACTTCACGAGGCGGCGCATCGGGACGACCGACCTGCCAGTACCAGCCGGACAAGGGCAGCTCGAAGCGTGGATCGCCCACGGGGCCGAGGTCCCTGTCCGGATCGCCCGGCGCCACGAGATTGGACGCAAGCGTGTTGGCATAGACGAGCAGACGCTGATCGAACGCCCGCTCCGTGTTGTCGCGATAAAGCGTCGACAGAATGAGGCCGGAGATCAGAAGGATCGCAAAGCTCCAGAACACCGCCGACATCGCGAGGCGGACGGCGATGGAGCGGCTCGCCAGCCGCCCGAGGAGCGACGGCTGTTGGGTCACGTCTTGGTCTGGCCGGTATCGAGAAGATAGCCGAGGCCGCGCACCGTCTGGATGATATCGACGCCGAGCTTCTTGCGGAGGCGGCCGATGAACACTTCGATCGTGTTGGAATCGCGATCGAAGTCCTGATCGTAAAGGTGCTCCGTGAGTTCCCCGCGGGACACGATCCGGCCCGTATGATGCATGAGATAGGACAGAAGACGATATTCGTGCGACGTGAGCCGGATCGGATTGCCGTCCACGGCCACCCGGCCAGAGCGCGTATCGAGCTTCACCGGACCGCAGGTGATCTCGCTCGTGGCATGGCCGGTGGCCCGCCGCAGAAGCGCGCGGACCCGCGCCAGGAGTTCCTCGATATGGAACGGCTTGGTGACGTAATCGTCGGCGCCCGCATCGAAACCCTGAACCTTGTCGCTCCAGCGGTCCCGCGCCGTGAGGATGATCACCGGCATCTTACGGCCCTCGCGTCTCCAGGCGTTCAGGACCGAGACCCCGTCGACCTTCGGAAGGCCCAGATCGAGGATCGCGGCATCGTAGGGCTCCGTTTCCCCGAGGAACTGCCCTTCTTCTCCGTCATAGGCGGAATCGACCGCATAGCCGGCATGTTCCAGAGCCGTCACGATCTGCTGGTGGAGGGTCTGGTCGTCCTCGACAACGAGAAGGCGCACGCTTCAAACTTTCTCTAGTGAACCGATTTGACCCGGCCCGAGGGCCCGTCGATCGTCACTTGCACGATCCGGCCGTTCTTTTGCAAGGCCATGATGACGTAAACAAGATCGTCGTTGCTGCGGCAAAGGCTGGCGCGCAGCACGTCCGCGTTCGGCACCTGGCGCCTGGCGGTGATCACGGCGGAAGCGGGAGCCACGACGCCTTTCGACGCCACGGCTTCCTGCATTTCCCGGGGGAGAAGACAATTCTCGAGGGCGGCCGTCGCGCTTTGCGCGTGCGACACCCCCATCAATCCCCACAGAGCCATGATCGATAAAATCAAACGCATGCAAGGAACCCTGCCCCAGCCGCACTGAACGGAGCCTGAATGTAATAGTAAAGCGGGCCGTTCGCACCAGGCGAGCGGTCCGCCTCCGCGTCGTCGGGACGGCGCCTTCGACGAAGAACGCCACAAACCCGGGACGTCCATCAATTCAGGATCTGCTTCGTTGCCAGGATACGAAAGATCGTCGAGGCGATAAAGCTCCAGGCGGCGATCAGCTGCGTCACGGCTTCGAGGAACGGTTCCGCATCGAGGCTGGAGGAATCGAAGCCGAGGATGCTGAGCAAGAGGGCCGCGAGCCCGATCCCGTTGGACCAGATCGTGCGGCTGGCGAAAATCCCTTTGGTATCGATCATAATATTCATCCGTTGGACAATGAGCGTGATGGTGAGGAGGCAAGCCGAAGAGCGTCCTGCTCGACGGCGAGAACCCGCCGGCGCCAGCCACGCCCGAAGACGGGCCACGTGGCGAGGCCGGACAGGAATGCGAGACGCTTCCGGGTCAGGCCTCGGATGAGGTCCGATGGGCTTGCGTCCCGGGCGGCCTCGAGAGTTCGCGGACCGATGATGCCGTCGGGCACGACGCCGACGACCTCCTGAAGCATGAGGGCGGCACGGCCCGGACCGGAATTGACGGCCAGGTCGAAGACGGCGAGATCCAGCCCCGGCGAAAGGTCGTCGCCCCTCACCTTGTCCCAGTAGAACCGCCGGTAGATGGCGGCGGCCTCGTCCCGCGTGAGACGGCGGACATCGTCGATGGAAGCGGGCCGCCCTCGCGCCTGGGACAACGTCTGTCGCGTAATCCCGTAATGGGTAGCTCCGCCCGGATCGACGGGATGGAGAACGAAGCCTCCTTCATGCGCCAACACCTGAACAAGAGCCTGTTTGAACGAGTCCGGGGGATTGATGCCGTTCCCCCCGTTGGAGCTTTCCATGTCGGATCCCATGTCAGATCTCCGCTTGCAGGCCGATGGAAGCGGACGTGCCGAGGTACAGAGTGCCGAGATTTCCGGCAGTCCCGCTGAAAGCCGTTCCGGCCTGAAGCCGGAGAATGGCGGCCGATGGGTTGGGCGCTGCCGCCATCGCGGCCGTCACGCCGCCCGTCTGGCTGACCCACGCGCCGGAGGCCCCATCCTGAAAAGCGATCTGGTTGTTGACCGGCGACGTATTGGTCCAGGTAAAGCCGCTTATCGCCAGGGTTGGGGCGGCCCGCATCGGCACCGGCAGCGAAACCGGAATGTCGATGATGTTCGCCGTCCGGCGCTGTCCGGGAAACGGCAGGATGCCCGGCGCTCCGCCGACGGGCGACAGCCTCTGATAATAGCGGCGGCATCGCAGTTCCTCGGTCTCCGCAGGCTCCCGTCGCCAGGGCGTGGCATGCGTCCCGACTTCCAGCTTGAGGCGCTTGAACGTGACGCCGCCTGTGCCGGCGAGAGAGAACCGGACGTGTCCTGTCTCCGATGCGTTGAGCGTCACCGTCGCGGCCGAACGGCCGGTTCCCGCGGGAAGGATCGCCTCCTGTGTTCCGATGGCGACCGTGAGAGGCTGCGAGACATCCTCCGCCGACACAGTGAGCGTGCGGGCGCCGAAATGCGGCACCCCCAACACCGACTCCGCCAGTGCCACATCGACGGTCTGCTCGATGACGCCCGTCAGGGAAACCGTGCCGTCTGACGCCCGGGTCACGGTGGCGCCGCCGGTCCCGCCGCGCCATCGGTCGTAACCGTAGCTTCCGGCGCCGAGGGTCCCTCCCGCGAAGCCGCGCTGGTTGACCAGGAAATCGGCATTCATCAGGAGATTCACGCCGGCCGAAGCGATTCCGGACGGGAAGGAGACGATCCCGGTGCGATTATCCACCACCAATGCGTCCCGCCAGGATTGTCCGTCCTGGGACACCCGCAGGCTGAAATTGTCGCTGCCGACGAGCCCGGCCTCGGCCCGTCCGCCGTAACCGGTCTGATAAAGAAGCGACAGGATATTCTGGGGATGCGTCTTGTTCAGGATCAGCCGCAGATCCCCCGTCCCGTCCCGGTCTGTCGCCAGGGCGTCGAACAGAACGGCATTGAGCTTCGCGGCGAAGCGGTTGAGGGCGTCGGGCGTCGTGCCGATGCCGAGCCGGTCGAGGGTGCCGAGCGTGCGGACATAATGGCCGATCCCGTTCCAGGCCGCGCCGTCGAAGATCAGGAAGGCTTCCTCCGCCTCCACATAGACGCACCAGCCGGCCCGCGGGGTGAAGAAGCGCCACGCGCCGAGATCGAACAGCGCGATCTCGCCCGCATGATCGGCGAAAGCCCCATTGGCGCCCTGACCGACGAGATACCGCTCTCCCTCCTCGGGAGCGGCGGGAGGGCTCGTTCGATCCCGCTGCTTGACCGCAAGATGCACGAGCGCGTCGAGGGCCGCGATGGCTTCGTTATGGATCACATGCTTCTGGGCCTGCGCTGCAGCAAGCAGCGGCAGCGCCAGATGGGGCGTTGTCGACATGAAGGAGCCTGTCATTGAGTTGGATGAGAACGGGCGCGGCCCGTCACGGACTCGCGGGCCGAGGCCGCGAGAACGGCGCACGGCTGCAAGCGACCGACCGGCGCTTCAGCACGTGCCGAGCCGGGAAGTCACACAGCCGAAAATACAGGAAAAGCGGTGGATCGGCCGAGCGTCAGCTCTCGGCGCCGCTGAAGGTCGCAACGAGGTTCCGGCCGCCCGCCTTGGCCCGGTAAAGGGCGGCATCCGCCTGACGCAGCAGGTGCTGCACAGACGATTGCGTAGCCGTCACGCAGCCGACGCTCACCGTCACCTCGACCCGTTGCCCGAGGACGATCTTGCCGACGGAGGAAAAGGAATGCCGGATCGTTTCGGCAAGATCCTGCGCTTCCGCGGCCCCCAAGGGAACCATCGCGGCAAACTCTTCGCCGCCCAGCCGGCCGAAGATGCCGCGCGGAAGATGATCCGCCAGAACGCGGCCGAAGATGACGAGGACATGGTCGCCGACCTCATGGCCGAAGCGGTCGTTGACCCCCTTGAAGTTGTCGAGATCGAACAGCAGGCAGCTCACGGGGCCGGCGCGCTTCGCCAACAGGGCGTTGGAGGCCTCGAAGAAGGCGCGCCGGTTGGCGATTCCGGTGAGCGCGTCGATCAAGGCCGCATGCTTGTGGTCGTATTCGATCTGCTCCTTCGCCATCGACAGGAAGACGAACGCCAGGGTGGGCATGAACGTTGCAAGGAGCATGGCCATCTGGGCCGACCCTCGCTGCGTGTAGCCTTCGACCCAGAATGCATGGGCGAGGGAGAAGCCGGAAACCCCGCGGAAGATGTTGAAGACCACCAAACCTGTCAGAAGGAAGATCGCGATCAGCTGCGAAGCGAGCCGTTGGCGCGCGTGCCGCCACAGCTCCCAGGCCGACAGACCCGCGTAAACGGCCCCGATCCCGGACATGATGGCGAGGCGGGCCGCCGTATCGTTCAGGATCATCAGGAACGCCACGCACCACAACCCGACGCCCGCCATGATGGAAAGCCATGTGGGTTGGCGTCCGTTGAATACCCGGCAGCCCGTGTAAAGAACCCCGTAGGCCAGGGCCAAGGAACTGTTCGCGACCAACAGGATGAACGTCGTCGGCTTGCCCTCCTGGAAGACCACGAGGCCTATGGCCGTCAGAATCAGCAGAAAGGCGCTTCCCCACCAGGCGAGGGCCTGAACCTTACGGTTAAGGGTCCAGGAGAACAGGAGCAGCAGTCCGAGCACTGCCGTAATCTGCACAAAGACCGCACTAAGGGTAGGAAGATCGAGCTTCATGGATCGGCGATGCAATCCTGTTACAGGTTTATATCAACGCGCACGGCAGATTATTAAGTCTTCGACGCCCTCCAATCAGCAGACTTCAGATGAAGTTTGAGATCTGCTGCCTCCTCAAGATTAAACCTCATCCTAAACAGCTCTTAAAGCAAGCCAATAGTATAGCCGCCAAACGATAACTTTCGCTGACTCTGAGGGAACAATCAGGATATCTCGATAATTTCCTCGTGCGGGAATCCGCGCCCCACGACCGCGCTCACCTGCACGACGCGGAGCGCCAGCCGCGTTTGAGGAACGCTGAAATCCTCGATCTCCTGCGCCGTCGGATAGAATAACTTCGGCGCGGTGCAGAAAAAGGTCCGTACGACGGCGCTTCCCGAAAGCAGCTCGACCTCGTAGCGCTCGCTGTCCTCCCTGAGCGGAACCTCCGCCGGTTCCCACGCATCGCCGTCGCGGCGGGTGCGGCGGATCCACGACAGGGAGATCCCTTCGTCCTCGCGACGCGCCCTGACGTGCACGGGCGCGAGAGGCTTCAGCGCGTCGGGCCCGGGAGTCGATCTCAGCTCCATCACGGACGGATCCGCATGGTCCCGCCCCGCCGGACCGATGCGATAGACCGGGGTCTGCCCAAGATCGCCGAGATCGCTGGCGAGCGGAACCACCGCCTCGTCCAGCCGAACGACGACGGCGCCGGGAGGAATGAGACGGCGGGCCTCGTCTTCGCTGCCCGCAAGGCCGCGGAGCAGGCGCGACAGGCGGAAGCGGCGCTCCCCCGTCATCTCGGCCCGGGCCGCGGAAAAGATCTCCCACCGCCCGTTGGGTCCCTTGACGGCGAAGAGGTTGCCGCCCGCAAGCGCCTCCTCGTCCGTCACCGCGCTCACGCTGCCGACGGAAATTTCGATCTCCACCGACGAGCCGGGATCCCAGCGCCACAGGGGTCCGGGACCAAGCGCGGACAGGGTCGTGCCGACCATCGCCGGGAGATCCACGTATCGGGACGGCGTAAAGCTCGCGCCATTCGCGGAGCGCCAGATCGTCATGGCGCCCGGCCACGGCGACGCGGCAATGGCGACATACTGCAAGGGCGTGGGATCGGCCGTGCTCACCGGCAGATCGAGGACGACCACATAGGGCTTTCCGGGAACGGGCGGAGGACGGCGGGGCGGCTTCGGAAGAGAGGCTCCGGGCGTTTCGAAAACGGCAGGCTCCACGGCCCGGGTGGTGACCCGGCGCGTGGGCCCGTCGGCGATCCGCACGATGCGGTGGAGCTTCGCGCCGGATTCCGTGGGGAGCGACACGATATCTCCCGGCTCCCAATCCACGCGGCGCGGCGACACTTCGAATTCCGCGCTCTCGCGACCGGCCCAGAGATCCTGCAGCCAGGCATCGGCAAGGCGCTGCGCTTCGGCCCTTCGGGTCACGACCGCGCTGTCGGCCCGGGCTTCCCGTCGGCTGGCGCCCGACAGACGGCGCGATGCCACCGCGGCGCGGCGGTAATCGCCCTCCCCGTCCGTGTAGCCGACCTCCACCTGCTGCGGCAGATCCGTCTCCTGGGCGCGGGAGAGTTTCAGAGAGGGCTCCTTGCCGTCGAGCACCATGTCTCCCGCATCGAGCGTCACGATCCGCCGCCCCCCGCGACCATGCCAGGAGATGGCGCCGCCGCTGGCCACCGCGTCGACCCCGAAGAGCCGCATCAGCGGCTCCACCGCCCCACGGACGGACATCGGCCGGTCGATCACGTAACCGTCCACGAACCCGTCGACCGGGAGGGATTTGGGGCCGGCGATCCCGAAATCCTTGAGGATGGCGGGGATCAGCCGGTCGAGAGGCGCGCCCTCGATGCGTCCCGTGATCCAGTGCCCGGTCTCCCAGTTTCCGCCATCCGCCCAGACGGAGGTGAAATCGGGAAAGGCCGGGAAGGGCCGCGCATCCCAGGCCCACACGAACATATGAGCCGGCTCCACCATGCGTCCGCCATAGACGGGCGAGACCGGATTGAACGCGGGCGAGAAGCCGTCGAGAGCAGGATCGAAGCGCGAGAGGATCGCCTCCAGTCCTCGCGCCTGCGCAAGATCGTCCCGGGTGCCGCGCGAAAAGGGCGGGTAGGCGGATTCCGAGGATTTCGGATCGGGAAAGACGTTGGGGCCATTCGGGCCCTTGTCGACGGCGGGAATGCCGATTTCCGTGAGCCAGACCGGTTTCGATTTCGGCTGCCACGCGGTGGTGCGGATCTCGATTCCGTTGCGACGCTCCACATGCGGATTGGACCACCACGAGACGATGTCCTTCGCCCGATAGATCCAGGGCTTGTCGTAAGCTCCATCGGTGATCGGCGTGCGCTTCTGCCCGTCGCGGTCAGCGGTGCTGCGGTAATACCAGTCGAACGCCTCGCCCGCTCCCAGCCGTTGACGGAGATAGGTCACGTCGTAGACGCTGCGGGCGACGGAAAGGTCCGCATGATCGGGGCCGTCGCGCCAATCGGAGATGGGCGGATAATAATCGATGCCGACGGCGTCGACGGCATCGTCGGCGAACAGCGGATCGAGAGGAAAGCGCACCTCGTCGCCCCCGTCGAGAACATGCGCTCCGTATTCCGTCCAGTCCGCCGCATAGACGATCTTGGTCGAGGCGCGCAGGACCGATCTCACGTCGCCTGCGAGTTCCTTCAGCGCGTCCACGGCGGGATAGATCCCGGAAGCGGAGCGCACGCGGGTGAGCCCGACGAGCTCGCTGCCGATAATGAAGCCCTCGACGCCGCCCGCCTCTTCGGCAAGGTTGGCATAATGCAGGACGAGACGGCGCAAGCCCCAGGTGCGACCGAACCACTGCGCGACCTGGCCGGCCGCGGCGGCGGTCCCGTCCGGCGAGCCCGGTCGGCCGGGCGCCGGATGGCAGGTGATGCGCCCGCGCCAGGGATAAGGCGCCTGGCCGGTCCCGCCATAGGGATCCGGCAGGGCGTTGCCGATGGGCACGTCCATCATCATGAACGGATAGAGCACGACCTGAAGGTCCCGCTCCTTCAATTCCTCGATCAGCCTCACCACCGTCTCGTCGGACGGCGTGCCGCCGTAGGCAGGCGCGCCGTTCACCTGTGACACCGGCTTCGCCTCGTCGCGGGAAAGGCCCGCGACCGACCAGGTCGCTCCGTCGGTCTGCTTGCTGACCACGTCCACACGCGGCTCGATGCTGCAGGAACCGGCGCGCAGGTCGTTGCCGAACCAGCTGACCACGAGCGAGACCCGTTCGAGGTTGGGACAAAGGGATTGCAGGGCGTCGAGGGAAGCCCGGATATCGGTCCCGCGCTGGAGCTGGTGGCGGTTCTCCGGCTGTGTCGAACCCAGGTCGAGAACCCGCATCACCAGCCTGTCGTCGTAGCCGAACTCGGTCGCGCCGGGAATGAGGCAGACCGCGCGCACCATGCGGCTCAATCCCTCGACGGGCCGCACCACCTCGAAGGAGAATTGCGGCACGCGGTTGCCGAAATCGGCAAGCGGAAGCCGCTCGAACACCACATAGGCGAGACCGCGATAGGCGGGCGCGTTCGCAGCGCCCTCCTTCGCGACGATCAGCGGATCCGCCGCTTGCGTCTCCTGTCCCTTGTGCACGCGCATGACGATGGCGTTGAGATCGATCTCGCGGCCATCCGCCCAGACGCGGCGAATGAAGGCGATCGGCCCTTCGCAAAGCCCCACCGCGAGATTGGCGAAATACGAATAGGTCGTGGTTTTGGTCGACGCGCCCTTCCCGCCCAGGCTTTTGCCGCCCTGACTGCCGGAACGCTCGGATTTCGTGTTCGCCACCTCCTCGAGCCGGGTTGCCCAGATGAGCTGGCCGCCGATGCGGGCGCGTCCGTAGACACGCGGGATCGGCGCGCCTTCCGTCGAGGTGAGCCCATCGATCTCCTTCAGGCGCGGCCCTTCGACGACCTTGCCGCTGTCGGACGAACCGCCGAGAAGCGCATTGTCGATGACGGCGCCCGCGAGCCCGCCGAGCGCCCGCCCGGCGAGCGCGCCCAGCGGTCCGGCGACCATGCCGCCGACAACGGATCCGACGGTTTGAAGAACGAGCGTGGCCATGGCGACCTTTCAGATTCAATCACACGGGAAAGCGGAACACATACGCGAGATGCCGCCGCCACCAGGGGCGGAACGCGACCTCGGTGACGCAGGCTCCGTCATGGGCATGCACCATCGTGTCGGCGGCGGTGGCGATGGCGCAGTGTTTGGCGGGCAGGCCCTCGCGCCAGCGGAACAGGAGCACGTCTCCCGCCTCGACGATGGGTGAGTTCTTTTCGACAAGATGGCGCCGGGCCGCGGCGAGCAGCCTCTCGCCTCCGGCCTCGGCCCAATCGGACGCGTAGGGCGGCGGCAATTCGGGTTCGCCGCCCACCACGTCGCGCCACACGCCGCGCAGCAGGCCGAGGCAATCGCAGCCGACGCCCTTCAGCGATGCCTGATGCCGATAGGGCGTGCCGATCCAGGCACGCGCCGCGGCGACGATGAGATCGGGTGCGGACATGATTCAGCGAAAGAAGCTGCCGCCGTCCATGCCGGGTTCGCCCTGGCGCGGGACGCGAATGATGAAGTCGTTGCCGGGCATGTGCGGGAAGCCCCGGAAATTGAGGACGTTCTTGAACTTGTCGCGGCACGCCGCATGGGTCTTGTCGCAGCCTGCGGTAACGCGAAACGTATCGCCGGCCGCGATCCTCTGCGGCGCGCGCTGCCACAGGTCGAACTCGTCCGTTCCCGCGATGGCGCGATGCACCTTCACCTCGACGGAGATGCCCGCGTTGAGGCCGGTGAGCCATGTGAGACGCCCGCCCGTGCACCAGCCATCCGCGAACCCGATGCCAGAAGCCGCGATCGCGAGGGCGCCGTCCGTCCGGCTGACGGTACCGGTATCGGCATAAGCGGAGGACGACAGGTTCACGCCGCATTTCGCATCGCCGAGATCCGCCGCGCATGTGGCGCGGAACAAACGTCCCCGTTCCTCGTCGAGGCGGTGCATCAGCCCCCTGACCTCCGCCACGAAGGCCCCGTCCATGCGCCGGATCTCACCGATGGAGCCCACATCGAGCAGGATCCTCTCCTCGACGTTGCTCCAGTTGACGAGCCAGGTCTCGACACCGGCATCGTCATAAAAGCCCGAAGAGACATCGTCTTCCGTAATGCCGGCGGAAACCAGCGCGCCGGACACCTCGCCACCGCCGACCGCGAAGCCGAGTTCGGATGTGACCTCGGCGGCCTCGAGGCCGGATCGCGCCGCAAACACGGTGCCGCCGAAGGACAGATCATTGTCGTGATCGGTGAAGCCGAAATTTCGGCCGTCGCGACGGATCAGCTTCCAGCAATGGCACAGGGTCGTCGCTCCCTCGGCCAGATGAGCGCTCAGGCCTGGCGGAATGGTTCGCATCGTGAATGTCCTCGTAGATATCGCGCCCTTAAGGGACGATCTCGACCAAAGGGATCTGCGGAATGGCTCCGGCCTCGAAGGCCGACAGGTCAATGTCGAGTTCGTCGGTGTCGAAGCGGACCGGAACGTCGAACGCAAAGCCCGCGGTGATCGCCGCCCCGCTCGCGGGCGGATTGGTGAAGGTGACGAGGCCGGTTGTCGGATCGCAGGAGAAATGCGGCCCGGCCGCCTGCTCCACTCCGTTCACGGCCACACGAACCGTGGCTCCGTCGGGCTTCGCGATGGTGCGCCGGTACGGCGCGTGGGCGGAGCCGTAGGTCTTGGCGAGCTGGAATTGCCGCGTCGCGCCGTCGCCGGTGCCGATCGGCTGATCGAGAGGCGTCGGCGCCCGGGCGGGCGGTCCGGAGCGCCAATCCGTCCGGTCGCGAAAGCGAAAGCCGATCAGTCGCCCGCGACGCTCCTCGAAGAAGGCGATCACCGCGTGCAGGGCATCGATGCCGCGCACCCCCAGGCCCGCATCGTAGCGGCGACGGGAATGGGCCCAGCGGCTGTTGCGATGCTCCCGGCCCGAGGCGAGCGTGACGATGTCCGTGCGCCGCACCGGGCCGCCCCCGCTGCCGAGGCTGACATCGAGGGGAAAACGCACCTCATGAAAATCGGTCGCCATGGGCGATCCCTCCACAATGAAACGGAACACGAGAGGTGGCGTTGTCGTCAGGAAAGCTTCACCGGCCAGGGAGACCAAGCCCGATGACGAATACCCCCAACCTCGCCGAAGACTTCCCAGGCAAGGCCGACCGGATCCACCAGTTGAAGACGGGCAACAATCATTTTGCCCGGCTCTATGACGAGTATGAGGAGCTGAACCGCACCATCCAGCGCATCGAGACCCGCGTGGAGCCCACCACCGAGGACGTGGAAGAGGACCTGAAGCGCCGTCGCGTCCGCTTGAAGGACGAGATCGCCGCCATGCTGGACGATGCGAACGCCTGACAACGGGCCTTACATGCCGCGCTGGCCCCGCGCCACGGCGCGGGCCAGGGCCGCGGACACCTGGGCCTCGGAGCGGCGGAAACTCTCCGCATCCGGGGTCGAGACATTCACCGTCACTGTCATCGGCCGCCCGCCGCCCCCGGATCTCACCCCGAGACGACCGTCGGGCCCGCGCGCCAGGGGCATGACGGCTTCCGCGCCCTTCTCCCCCATGACGCCGAGGCCGCGTCCCAACGGGAAGTAGGACGGCGCGCCGACCACGCCTCCTTGTGCGAAGGGCAGGACCATGCCGCGCGAGAACACGCCGCCCTTCGCGAAGGCCGAGGGCGCACCGGACCCGAACAGGGAACCGATCCCCTTGAAGAGGCCGCCGAGGATGCCGTCGGAATCCCCTGACGATGCGCCGCCCATGAGGCCCGACGCCAGGGATTTGACGGTCTGGCTCAAGGCCGATTGCAGGGGCGCGAGCGCCAGACGTAACCCTGTTTCCACAAGAGACTGACGCATCCCCTTGAGGACGTCGTCGAATTTCTTGCCTTCTGCAACATTCTTCGCAAAGGCCTTGGACAGGGATTCACCGAACTTGTCGGAGAGGCCAATGAGCGTCTGGAGCTGGCGATCCTTGTCGCCGAGGAGTTCTTTCTGGGCACTGATCGAGTCGATGGGATCAGCCATCTCATGCACCTCTCTGGCGTGTGCGATAGGGTTGTTGCTGGCGATGACGGCCTGCGTGCAGCGTGAACCGCCGTCTCTCGTTTTCGAGACGAGCCGGTTGTCTCAAACGGAATGGCTCCGGATGCAGCACGAATGCGATTACGAGGCCGAGAAGGCGACCGCCTCCGCGCCGTCCGCCCTGAAATTTATTCGCTGGCAGCGTCTCTACATCAGCTGCATCGAGCTGCGGGGTGTCCCGTATCTCGGCACCACGGACGAGCTTCCCCAACGCAAGTGACGTGGGTGAGACCGGATGCGCCCAATCCCTTTTGCATTCAATCGGGAAAGCGATCCATCAGCCGGGCAAGGTCCGTCCCGAGCGCGGGCGCCGCGCCGCGCCCGCCCGTGAATGCCTCGAAAGCAGCGGCGACCTCGCGCGGCGTCGAGCGCCAGAATTCAGCCGGGCTCCACCGCAGGATGCCGAGGCAGAACCGCATCACCTCATCCCATGGGAAGGCGGGCGGCGCGCTCATGGCCCCTGCGGCCCGGGAGGGTTTGGCGAAGCATCGCCTCCGAACGTGCCGACAAGAAGCTCGGCGATGGCGGCGGCCACCGGCGCGATGCCGTCATGGAGCGGCAGGTCGGCGACGTCCCGGTCGCCGATCTCATGCCCGCCGCCGCGAAGCGACACGGCGAGGATCGTGAGCAGATCGCGGCTCGACAGGCGTCCGCTGCCGAAGCGCTCCATGAGCGCCCCGAGATCCTGGACGCCGAATGCATCCTCCAGTTCGGCAAGAGCTCCGAGCGTGAGGCAGAGGGTGTAACGGCGGTCGCCGATCGTCAGCACCGCCTCACCCCGTCGTTTGTTGGCCATCGCGTGTCCTTTCGCTACAGCGCCACGAAGGTCAGCGCGCCGGCTGACTCGAACGCCATTTCAAACGTGACCTCCCCCGCGTGATCGCCACGGTATTCGAGGCTCGTGATCTGGAACGGACCTTCGACCCTGCCGAAATCCGGAATGACGATCTGGTAGGTGAGGATGTCGCCGTCGAAGAAGGCCTGGCGCATGCGCGCATCCGAGGCCTCGTCCTTGAAGACGCCGGCGCCCGTGATTCCGGCACGGCGCACTCCGACGCCCGCCAGAAGTTCGCGCCAGCGCCCGGCGGATTCCGCATGGGTGACGTCGACCGTTTCAGCATTGAAGGCGATCTGCCGCGTGCGCAGACCGGCCACCGTGACGAAGCCCGTGGCGCCATCGCTGATCTTGACGAGCAGGTCCTTGCCCTTCTGAGCAGGCATGATGAAATTCCTTTATTGAAAAATTCGGTCGGACGGCGGATGCGCCTCATGCGACCTCGGTAACGGCGCGCAGGTGCAGCGTGACGCGCGCCTGCTGCGTGTGCTTGTCCCGGACGGCCGAGATCTCCGTCACGCGCAGGTTGACGAGCCGATGTCCCGCAAGGCTCAAGGCCGCGCCATCCAGAATGGCGACGAAGCGCTCGGCGGCGGTCAGGGCGGAACGGGCGCTGCCCGGCTCCGCCCAGACGACGAGACCGGCCGCCTGCTCGTGACCCTTGTCGGAATCCGTCGACCAATCCTTCGCCACGACATCCGCAAACAGCGCGTAGACAGGAGTGGCCGCACGGGGAGGCTCGTCATAAAGGCGCAGCGCCCCGCCCATCGACGCGACGAGTTCGGCATCCGCCGCAGCCGCTTCGAGGATGGCATGGCGCAGGGCCAGGATGGGACTCGTCATGCCTTCAACTCTTCGACGAGGCAGACGAGGTCGCGACGCGACCCGTCGGGATCGGCCGCGGCCCGAATGGCGAAGCGGCGCAACCCAGCGGTCAGCCGCATCGCTCCGGTGACGCCGTCGCGGTAACGGAGGGTGATGCGATGGGTGAGCGCTTGTTCGGGTCTGTCGGCGCGGACGCGATCGGTGCCGGACAGCATCTCGATGGCACCCCACATCTGTGGGCCCGGCGCGTAGGAACGAATGACGCCCCCGAAGCCGTCCGGCCGCTCCAAGGGCATTTCGAGAACGAACCGGCGCGAGCGCGCGCCGATGGGAACTGATGATTTGGTTTTCATGACAACGGCAGACGAGGTGCGTGATTTTGGGCGTGATTGTCGGACAGCCGCCATGGCTAGAGCCGTGCGCGCTGAAAGGGTGCGACAAGGGCGAGCGCCTCCGGCGGCAATTCCTGCGGGCCCGCCACGTCGCCGCGGTGCTCGTACCAACGGGCCACGAGGATCTTGACGGCGAGGCGCAAGGTGGCGGGCACCGCATCCGGCGCGGCGCCGAAGCCGACCAGAAGGTCGATGGCGATGCCGTTATGGGCTTTGCCCGGCGGCGGCATCCGGTCAAAGACGATGCGCGGCGGATCGCTGACCGCATCGGCCTCGTAGGAATCCGGCGGCAGCTCCACCGGATCGCCGGACGGGTCGTAGACTTGAACCTTCTCGACGCCCAAAAGGGGCGCGAGCGGAAGGAGCACGGTTCCGTCGCGAGGCCAGCGGTGGAGCATCAACTTCCAGCGCTGCGACACGAGGATGCGCCGCGCCGCGGCCTCCACCATCAGACGGGCGGCCTTGATCAAGCCGCCGATGAGGTCGTCCTGCGCATCGTCGTCGACGCGCAGGTACTCCTTCATCTCCGGCAGAAGGACCGGCTCGACGGCGGGGCCTTCGACGAGTATCGGAAACATCGGATAGGATACTTTCTTCTCATGAAACATGTCATCGGATCACTTCTCGTCCTGGCCCTGCCGGCCACGTCCGCACAGGCCATCGTGGGCGGCAGCGAGGACCAGGGCCCTCTCTCCCGCTCCAGCGTGATGGTGCTGAGCTCCAACGGCGGCGTTTGCAGCGCCGTCGTCGTGGCGCCGGATGTGGTGCTGACGGCCGCCCACTGCGTCACGGGAGCCGCGGAACACCGGGTCCATTTTCGCGACGAGACCGGGGAGCCCGTGCTGATCGTGCCTTCGGCGAAGGCCGTGAACCCGGGCTACGACGCCAAGGCCATCGAGACGCGGCGGCGCTCGATCGATCTCGCCCTCGTCCGGGTGCGGGACAAGCTCCCCGGCCGGTTCGAGACCGCCCCCCTCGGGGTCGGCCAGCCCCGCGCCGGCAGGGACGTCGTCGTCGGCGGCTACGGGCTTGCCCGCATCGACGAGCCGAAAACCACGGGCACGTTCCGCACCGCCGATCTCAAGGTCGTGGAGCCTTATGGGCCGAGCAGCATTCTCCTCTGGTCGCGGGGCACGGGCGCCATGGGCGCCTGCCAGGGCGACTCGGGCGGCCCCATGGCGGCGGACGGGACGGTCGTCGCCATCACGAGCTGGTCGTCGGCCGCGAAGGGCAAAGGCTGCGGCGACATCACCCAGGGCATCCTGCTCGGCCCTCAACGGCGCTGGATCGATCAGGTTCTGGCGGGCTGGAATCGCACGGCCCGATGGAACGATTAGGCGTTCACCGGGTCATCCTCTCAGGCTTGCGAACCCTTTCGTAACCGCCGTTGCGTAAACTCCCGCCAGATCCTCCAAAGCAACACCATGCGTCTTCAGCACATCATTGGCACGCTTGCCGCTTTCTTCTCCCTCGCCCTTCCCGCCCAGGCGGTCGTGCAGGGAACCCCGTTACGGGATCCCAACGGGCTGCGCCGTTCCGTCGTGGCGGTCGAGAGCAGCGGCGGGGAACTGTGCTCGGGCGCGCTCGTCGCGTCGGATCTCGTTCTGACCGCCGCCCATTGCCTGAGCGACGAGGCGGCCTACCGGATCGTCGCCGTCGGCCGGAACTTCCGGATGCAGAGCGTGAACGTGGTGGCCGTGGCGGTGCATCCCACCTTCGTGGCGGGCACCACGCCCCGGACGCAGCCGGGCGTCGACCTTGCGATGCTCAAACTCGAGCGCCCGCTCGGGCCGGACTTCGCCGCCTTCGACCTGCGCCAGACGGAAACGATCGGCGAAGGCGAAGCCATCGTCATCGCCGGGTTCGGCGTGCTCTCGGAGCGGGCCAACAACTCAGCCCGGACCTTGCGCCAGACGCAGCTGCTCGCCGTGGGCAGCGTGCAGGTGGCCAACCGCGTCATCATCGCCACCGACCGCACCCGTCTCGCCGAAACCGCCGGGGCCGGCGCATGCCGGGGCGATTCCGGCGGACCGGTTCTGACGGAGGCGCGGGGATCCTTTCACCTCTCCGGCATCATCAGCTGGTCGAGCGGAGCCCTGCGGACCAACGGCCCCAGCGCCTGCGGCGGACTGACGGCCGTCACATCCCTTTCCGATCACCTGACCTGGGTCCGGCAGGCGATGGGAAGCCTCAACGCCGTGCAGGGCACCTGGACACGGCGCTAACGGCCCGCAGGCCTCAGGCCGCGAATTTCAGGAGCTTGATCGCGGCGTAATCCTGCACGCCGCCGCCCACCCGCTTCGTGGTGTAGAACAGCACGTAGGGCTTGGCCGAATAGGGATCGCGCAGAACGCGGACGCCCGCCCGGTCGACCACGAGATACCCGCGCTTGAAGTCGCCGAACGCCACCGCGCAGGCGTTCGCGGCGATATCCGGCATGTCCTCCGCCTCGACCACCGGGAAGCCCATCAGGGTCGCGGCCTGTCCAAGGCTCGCGGGCGGGGCCCAGAGATACTGGCCGTTGTCGTCCTTGAAGCGGCGGATCGCGCTTTGCGTCTTCCGGTTCATGACGAAGGACGCATTCTGGCGGTAGCCGGCCTTCAGGGCGTAGATCAGATTCACCAGAACATCGGACGGGTTCGCGGCGGGAAAATCGGGCCCGCCGGTGTGAACGGTGCCGAGGCGGCCCCATTCCCAGATCTCGTCCTCGACGGTCTCCGACGCGAGGAAGCCCTTCGGCTTGTTCACGCCGTCACCATGGACGAAGGCCGCGCCTTCCTGCTCGGCGAAGGCGGCCTCGACCTCCTCGGCGATCCAGCTGTCGATATCGACGACCGCGTCGTCGAGGAGCGTCTGCGTCGCCGCCGGCATGGCGTAAAGCTCCATGGCCGGAAAGCTCATCTCGGAGAGGGTCGGCGCGGCGGTCTGCGGCCTGGGGGCGGTTTCGCCGACCCAGCCGGATGCCGGACCCGTCGCCGAAAAGGCGCGCTTGTACTGCCCGCCCGAAATCACCTTGACGGACGAGATCGCCCGGATCGGCGACACGCTCGCCAGGCGGCGCAGGACCTCGCGCTCGACCGTATCGGGCACGAGATAGCCGCCATCGGGGCCGCTGCTGACCGACAGGGCCTTCTCCTCCAGCCGCTTGAGACCCGAGGCCTCGCCGGTGCGCATGTAGGAGTGGAACGCCTGCTTATGCTCCGACAGAACCGGGTCCGGCCGATGGTCCGCATGGCCGCCGAGCGGCGCGCGGGCACGGTCGAGGGAGAGCCGGTCGATCCGCCGTTTCGTGTCGTCGAGGGCTTGGTCGATGCGCAGGAGCTTCTCGTCGGTGACCACGTCGCTCGTCAGCCGCGTCTCGATCTGGCCGAGGCGGGTGTCGTTCGTTTCCTTGAAGGCCTCGAAAGCCCGGGCGAAATCCTCGAAAGCGGAGGACACGTCATCGGACATGGATTTGGTTTGGGTCAACGTCATCATCAAAAAAATCACTGAAATGAAGGACAAAGAAAAAGCCCGCCTCGAGGGGCGGGCTTGATGGAAAGCGAGGGCCGTCGACTCAACGGGTCGCGCGGCGGACCTGCCGGGTTACCGTCGGAGCCGTGGCGGCGCCGACCGCCCCGCCCGCGACCGCCCCCACAGGACCGGCGACAGCCCCGACACCGGCGCCGACCGCCGCGCCGCCGACCCGTTGTTCCGTGGTATTGCAACCGGCGACCGCGAGAGCGACAAAGGCCGCAAAAGCAAGCATCTTCATGACAAACCTCCCGATGGAGCGGATGCAGGACCTTCCCGGTGAAGGGCGACCCGCAGCCTCCGCTCTTCCGCGGGCTCATGTGTAACGCCGTGCTCCGGTTGCGGTTCAGGAAAATAATCGAGATGCGGTGCTGCGGATGCGGTCCGCGAGATCCTCCCTTGCTTGCTTGACCCGATCCACCCGCGCTCCCGGCAGCATCGGGAAGGTGACGACCGAGATCTCCCACAGATCCAGCTTCTCCAGGCGGCGAAGGCCGGTCGGCCGTTCGGCGCGGGCGCGCTCGACGCGAAAGCCGATGGACAGACCGTCCACGGCCCCTTCGCTGAGCAGGGCATGAATTTCCCTCGCCCGCTCGACCGCGAGATTGAGCTTGCCGCACACCTTGAGACCGCGCCGATCCTCGGCGATGGACAGCCAGCGCCCGATCGGCTCGGATGGATCGTGCTGCCAGAGCAGGCGGATGTCGTTCACGCCGCGCTTCTTGAGGCTGTCGGCGAAAGCGCCCGGCATGACCACGTCCTTGCCGAGATCCGCGATGCCGAAGAGGCTGGCGTATCCCTCGAAGACACCTTCCCGATCAATGCTGTGCAGAGGCTCGGACAACAGTTTCATTTCCTGTGTGATGGGCATGCCGCAGCGCATCAGCGCGCTCCCTGGCGGAGAGACTTGGGCGCGAGCTTCAAAGACTTGGCATCGAGCCGTTCGAGCTGACGCACGAAATCGCGGAACACGAGCGCCGCGGCGCGCCCTTGGGGCTGGCGCGCAACCTTCTTCTGGTGCGCGGAACGCGCGGTGGAGCGGATCATGAAAGATCTCCCGAGTGACGGCGGTTGAAGAGGGACAGCTCGCGCACGAACTCGTCGAACCGTCGGTTGGCCGCGAACAGATCGCGGAGAGTCATGGCAAGCAGGGTGGAGGCCCCGCTCGCCCAGACGAACAGGGCGAGATGGGCGAGGTCGCCGCGGCCGATGATCGCCTCGGTGACCTTGTCGATTGTGTTCATGTTTTGTTCCTGACACAAAAATGGCCGCGGTCAGAAACGGGCTTTTGTGCGCAATGTGAAGCACGATCCTCCGCAGGCCCGGAGACACGAGGGCCATGCGCAAGGATGATCTCGGGCCGAAGCAACGGGCGGCCGTAAAGGGCGAACGCTCCCTTCATGCTCGCGCAGGAAGGTGGTTGTCTGCCTGTTCGCGGCCGCGCGTCATCGGTGCCGCGCAGCGCGTGGACGATGTTCGAACAGCCGCCGTCAGGGTTCAAGCGCGCTCGCCAGTTCGCTCAGCTCGCCGATCGTGCTCATGTTGCGTGCCGTTACCTCCCGGGCGGCCGGAATCTTCAAGGTGGATTTCGCCATTCCGTCTCCGTAATGGACATAGATCTCGCGCTCTCCAAGACGGGCATCCTCGCCGTTCCATCCGGTCATTTCCTCGATCGCCGATGAGGTTGGCGGGTCGTTCAGGAAGATTGCCACCGTCCGGTTGGGCGCGGCATCCGGGAACGGATTGCCAGCGAGTACGGCGCGCATTCCGGCGGCCGTGCGCACCGCCACGCCGATCCGCTTTCCCCCATAGGCTTCCAAAGCGCTTTCGAGGATCGACCGAACCTGCGCTTCCGTCTGATTGCTCGTAAACACCACATTGCCGCTAGCGATATAGGTCCGCACGCTCGCGAAACCGGCCGTCTCGCACATGGTTTTGAGGTCGCTCATGGGCAGCTTTCCGGTCCCGCCCACATTGACCGCGCGCAGGAGAGCGACAAAAGCGGGCATGTGATTTCCTCTCGATGTTAGCGCACGATCCCGGGAGCCATTCCCGGGATCGCCAGTCAAGACCCGTCGCCGGATACCATATGGCACCCGGCATTCCTGATCATATCTTCATCGCAACGATGCTATCGTTGTTGAAGGCGCTCGACGATGCACTGCCGCCTCAGTTCGGAAAGCGCATGGCTTGGAGCGACGTCTGCTGCGGAACGATCCAAAGATATTCGTTCTTCGCCACGGAATCCCCGGTGGCGTTTGCGGACGATGCCCAGACGACGAAGTTCAGGTACCAATCACCCTGCTGCGTGCTGGTGAATTCATGCATCGCCGTCTGATCGTGGTTGAGATACGGGTCCATTACGCCATAGTTCGTCTGCGAGCCGTCATGCAGATCCCAGCCGCTTTGAGGGCTGATCGGCACGGAATTGGCCCAGTCGAACCAATGCCCTTGGGGGGTGCGGGTCAGGAGCAACTGCGACGCTGAGAAGCTGTTGAAGTGAAAGCCGTAATACGGGACCGAAGAATTCGCCAGGCAGCTGACGGTCGTCGCGCCATTGACGATGATCTTTTCGCCTGCCGTCACGCCTGACAGCTGAATGCTGGAGACGGTCGTGGCTCCAAGGGTGCCGTCGGGCTTGTTGAAGTAAATGCCGCCTGCACCGGTCCCGTCGACTTTGTAGAGGGTGGTCATGATCGTCCTTTCTGGGGAAGTCGCATCGTGCAAGGGCGCACCTTGCAAAGGCGATGCGGATTGAAAGACAGATGAATCGACCGACGCGGCTGATGAGCACCGCGTCGGTCGATCAACGGCTGCGCCCATACCCCACCGCCTCCCGCTTCTCGTCCTCGCGCAGGAAGTCGGCCGCGGAGATGCGGCGCCAGAGGCTTTCGCGCTCACTGGCCAGGGCTTCGATGGCGTCGAGATCGGGTTCGAGATGGAGCGTTTCGCCGAAAGCCGGCGCAAGCCATTGGGCGATGGCCTGCGCGGTGCGTTTCGCCAGCGGGATCACCGTCTGGCGATAGAAGGCGCGGTTGGCTTCCGCGTAATTGGCGTGCGTGTTGTCGCCCGGCAGGCCGAGCAGCAGGGGCGGCACGCCGAAAGCGAGCGCGATCTCGCGCGCCGCCGCGGCCTTCGCTTCGACGAAATCCATATCCTTCGGCGACAACGACAGGGGCTTCCAGTCGAGGCCGCCTTCCAGCAGCAGGGGACGGCCCGCATTGCCCGCCCCCTGGTAGTTCGCTTCCAGCTCCTCCTTGAGGCGGCCGAACTGCGCGTCGTTCAGCATCGCATTGCCGACGACGAGCGCGCCGGAGGGCCGCGCGGCGTTGTCGAGGAGCGCCTTGTTCCAGGCTCCCGCCGCATTGTGTATGTCGAGCGCCGTGGCGGCGGCCTCCATCGGCGACAGGCCATAATGATCGTCGGCCGGGTGGAACAGGGTGAGGTGAAGAACCGGCGACACCGGATCCGAGCCCTGCGCGAAGCGGATCGTGCGCGCGCCCACCGCGTAATCGTAGGCGACCGGCCATCCGTCGGCGCCGGCAACCACGCGCATGCGGTCCGGCCGGAGGGCGTAAAGCTCCTGCGGCGCGGCATCGCCCACGGCCTCCACATAGGCGTTTCCCGAAACGAGAAGATGACCAAACACACCCTCGAGAAAGCGCTGCCCCCCTTCGCGCCCGTTGGGGCGGGCGAGCAGCGTGAGCAGAGGATGGTCCGTCACCTCCCTCCCCTCGGCCTTCAGAACGAGCGGCAGGGAGGCGGCCGCCTCGGACACCAGCCGGACCGAGCGGTGGACGATGGCGTTCTTCTGAAATCCCTCGCGGGCCAGGGCGGCGTAGTCCCGCGGGGTCCACAGCGCCTGTCCGGACACATAAAACGCCATCGAGGACGGGGCGCGCGAGGCTTTGGCATCGGGCGGGCCCCGAAACCAGCGGGTCAACATCGTCAACATGAAAAGCTCCGGCCCGTTTGCAATCGGGCAAAGAATAATTTGCTAAGCGTCGATTGACGCTGCACATTCAAAGAGTCACCTGGGCATCAGGCCCGGATCGGGCCGTCGAAGTCGTCAAGAAGTTTCAGAGAAAGTCCAAGTGTCATGCGCGATATGCTTCTGTTGATCGGCCGCATTCTTCTTGCGGCGATATTCGTGATTTCAGGCATCACCAAGTTCTATGCGCTGGGTGCCACGGCCGGATACATTGCGTCGAAGGGCTTGCCGGCGGCATGGCTCCTGGCGCCGGTGGCGGCGGTGGTCGAAGTCGCGCTCGGCCTTGCGGTCGTCGTCGGCTTCAAGACCCGCTGGGCCGCACTGGCCCTGGCGCTCTTCGCGCTCGTGACGATCCCGTTCTTCCACGATTTCTGGAACATGGCGGACGAGGCACGGGCGAACAACCAGATCCAGGCCATGAAGAACATCGCCCTGGCGGGCGCTTTTCTCATCCTCGTGGCTTCCGGCGCGGGACGCCTGTCGGCGGACCGGGTGTAGCGCTTGAAACGACGCCGCTAGAGAACGCGAATGCGCGGCTGCGCGGCCTCGCGCAGCATCAGCTCCGTCAGCGCCCATACGAGCGCGTCCATGCGGTCCGGGGAACGGCCTGAGCCGAGGCCGCCCGGACCGAAATCGCACAGCTCGTCCTCGAGATCGGGAAAAGCGCCCGCGTGGCGCACCCGGTCCTGCGCATAAAGCACCGACACGGGCTCCGCCCGCAGGTATTTCCCGCGTGTGGCGCGCACGCTTTTCACCGGCACGCCAGCGTCGATCTCGCGGATGACCTGCAAGGCCATCTCGCCGCCCTGATTGGTTTCGACGACCAGCGCGTCCGCCTGCAGGCGGCGATAAAGAGCGACGGCCCGCGCGCCCCATTGGGGCGGCGTCAGGCCGGATGCGCTGTCATCCGCCAGCACATAGGCCACGCCGCTCTCCGCGACGCCCGCCGCAACGATGCCGCACGCATCGGCGCGCCGGGACGACGATGCGGGCGGATCCACCGCCACCACGATCCGCGCCAGCGGCGGCGCATGCGCCACGCGGCACATCTCGAGGGTGTCCCGGTTCCAAAGAGCATCGGGCCTGTCCTCGATGATCTCGCCGTCGAGTTCCTGACGCCCGAGCCGCGTGCCCGCATAACGCCCGACCACCTGGTCGAGGAAAACGGGCGCCAGATGGGCCGCGTTGTCGACCGTCCGCGCCCGGGACACCGCCACGAGCGGATCCGCCAGGAGGCGCTTGAGCAACGGGATCGGCCGTGGCGTCGTGGTCACCACCTGACGGGGCCGCGCGCCCAGCCGCAACCCGAATTGCAGCATGTCCCACGTATCGTCCGCGTGGCGCCACTTCGCCAGCTCGTCGGCCCATGCGGCCTCGAATTGCGGACCGCGCAGCGAATCCGGATCCTCGGCCGAGAATACCTGCGCGACCGCGCCGTTGGGCCATTCGAGACGGCGCAGCGAGGGTGACCAGGCCGGGCGCTCGGAGCGCGCATGAACGGCCAGAATCCCCGCCGGTCCCTCGACCATCACGTTGCGCGCGTCCGCGAATGTTTCGCCGATCAGGGCGATGCGTCCGAGGGGCGCCGCCGAAAAATCCGGCTCGCCCAGCGCAATCCCCCGGATCCACTCGGCGCCGGTGCGGGTCTTTCCCGCGCCGCGCCCGCCGAGCATCAGCCAGGTCGTCCATGGATCGCGGGTGCGGCACACATCCGGCGGCCGCTGCGTCTCGTGACATCGGAGAGGCCAATGGCGAAGGGCGCGGGCAAAGTCGCCCTCAGACCAGGAGTCCGTCGCTTCCGCGAGCCTCCTCCTCCGCCACAATGCGCTCAAGGTGGCCAGCAAGCTCGTCTCGCAGTTCCTCGATGGTGCGGCTCGGGGCCGTTTCTGAATGTCCGGTGTCATCGCGCGTGTTGCTTTCCTGTTCCAGAAGCGCCTGCGCGGTCGTCAGCGTCCTGGCATAGGCGGCCAGCGTTCGGGCCGCCTTGTCGTGATCGAGCGGTTTCTTCGAACGCTGCTCCACAACCAGCGCATCGATGCGGGACCGCGTGACGCTCATGAGCGCCAAGGCCGCGTCCTTCAAGGTCCCTTGCACTTCTTCCCCGGCCGATGAGGCAGGCGATTCTGCTGGCTCCTCCTGCGCGGCCAACGCCAGCGCCTCCGCGCGTGGCGGCCACGACCACTCCGTCCGCAAGCGGCGGAAGGTCGGTGGGCTGATGTTCAGAAAAGCCGCAATGGATGCGACCGTCATCTTCTGGTGACGGCAATAAAAATCATAAGCCCGCTGCCGCATGGCGGCGGAAATCTCAACTCTGGCAGACATGAATGAACCAATAAAAAAACCGCTCAGGCACGAGGCCGGAGCGGTGATGAACCGACGTGAGCGACGGGGGGCTTCAAGTCACTCACACTTTGTCAGTGTTCTTGTTTTGTACTCTAAGAGCGGTTCGCTGTCAAGCCTGATTCAGGAGGATACCCCCTTCTTTGCCGGCGGCGCTGCCTTCCTCGGGCGCAAAACGCTTGCTTTCCCGGCCGTTCGGGACCTGCCCCTTCCCGGTCTCGCGCATCCGGTTCGCATGACTTCCATGCAGATCCACGAAATCGCATCGAAGCGAGCGACTCGCCCCTTGAGGATTCGCAACCAAACAGCGTTTCGTCCATGAAGAACCAAAGCCTGGCGGAGAAAGCGTTCGCCGTTTGTGCCGTTATCGGATTATGGCTCGGATAAAATTTCGTGATGTTTCGATCAAAGCGAGAACACAACGCAAATAAAAGATGAACGATTATTTGATCATGACCACAATTGTCGACGATACATCCTTATATAGCCTGTTGAATACAATAAGTCAAACAAAATTACATACCAGTTGCTTCGGGACGACAGAATGGTGCTCCCGCGCTCAGGGAAAGGAGAAATCAGCCGCGACCAGTTCATGGTCGGAGATCGGGCGCTCGTCCCGGTCGAGGGCCGGCAGAACCGCGGGGTTCGATGCCCGCAGCCCACGGAAGGCAAGCCAGTCGAGCTTCCTGAACGGCGGCTGCGGCTTGTTCTGTGGCCCGGTGCGCTGGGTCGGTTCCGCGAGGTTGGCACCCGCCCAGGTAAAGCCCGCTTCCTTCAGGCTCCCGAACAGGGGCTCGTGGCGCTCCGGCGAAGCGAGCAGTCCCTCGCGCTCCCCTTTGCCGTCGGGCATGGTCTTCGTGTTGAGATCGCCGCCGATCACCCAGGCATCATCGGGGCCGAGGCGCTCGATGGCCTGAAGCAGCCTGCGGATCTGCCTGTGCCGATCGTCCGCATCGCTCTTGCTTTCGAGATGGACTGCGGCGACCCAGAGGGGATGGGGAGCATCCGCGATGCGCGCCGCGACGGCGATCCGCCCGCCGACGCGGCGCTCCGTGCCCTCATGGCCGGAGAACCAGAAGCCGCCATCATCGAGCGGGATCACATGCGCAGCCTCGAGCGCGAGCTTGCTGACGATCGCATTGCCATGGAACCCGCGTGCATTGCGCGCGCCCGCATGCTCCTGCATTTCGTGAGCGTTGCCGAGGTCGAGTTCGACGAATTCGACACCATAGACATAGCCGTCGCCGGCGGCTCCGATCATCTCGCGCAAAGGCCGACCGTTGCCTGACCGCGCCATGCCGTCGTCAACCTCGCTGAGGAGAGCCACATGAGCACCCGAGGCGTCGAGCAAGGCACGCGCGGCATCGGGATGGGCAAGGCGCTCGGTATTGAACGCCGCAACGCGCAAATGTCCGGGCCACGGGAGCGCGGTCTCGGTCGGTCGTTGTTCCACCCGATGCAAGGCCTCGATCTGGCGCATGAACTCGTCATGCCGCTCCGGGAAAGCGGTTTCCCGGCGCGCCCGCGCCAGAAGATCGGGCTCCGGCACCGGCAGGTCGCTCACGATGGCATCGATCGGCTCGCGCATGGTTTGACATTCTCCGTGGTGCGATCACTTCGCCCAGATAGGGCACGCGCTGTCCACAGGGGCGTTAAGCACGACAAGAAAGTTTTTCGACGTTAGGAACTTCTTTTGGTATGTGGGGTTTATAGGCGGGACCAATAGGATTGTCGGGGAGAAAGCCCATGCTTACTTGGGCTGGCTTTGTTGCGCTTGTGCTCAGCGCAATCACATATCTGTCGGGCGATATTGGCGTCATCCTTCGCGGTGCTGCGGAACTCGCGGCTGTGGTCGCCCTTTTTGCCGTGGTCTGCGCCTTCGAGGCCTTCAACTAGTTCTAAAAAATTCGATGACGGGGCACGGGCGAAGAATCCGCCAGCTCCCCCTAGCCAATTTCCAAAACCGTCTTAATTGCCAAGTTAATGCAATGTTATAAAATGCAAAACATGAGCGCAGATCCCTCTCGCCTTGTCTCCCCCGCTGAGCCGTTCACGTTGCTCGGTTCGATTCCGGACGTGGTGAACTGCCTGGGAGTGCCGGGCTCTCTCCATCCGCAGGTCGCTGACCAGGAGCGCGCGAGGGAGTTCGCCGTGCTCGACGAAATCGGCAGCCCGTTCTGCGCCCTGGACCGTCACGGGCGCTTCACCTTCATGAACCGCGCCGCGGAGACCTATTACGGACTCCCGCGCGACATCCTGCTCGGACGGGTCGTCTGGGATCTGTTTCCGGGCTCAATGAAATCGCTGCGCCCCGCTTGCGACGACGTCCTTGCGACGCGGCGGCCGGCCGTCGTCGAGGCCGATCCCTCGCGTGGATCGGCGCCCATCACCCTCAGGATCTTTCCGTACCAGGACGGCGTCGGGGTGAGCTTCGGCGAATGGAACGCTCAGCGCCGCGCCGAAGAAGTCCTGCAGGAAAGCCAGGCGCAGCTGACGGCCCTTGCCGACAATCTTCCGCTCGGCATGGTTTATCAAATGAACGACGGCGTCGGTTTCGAGGACCGGCGCTTCCTCTATGTCTCGGCGAGCTGCGAGCGGCTCAACGGCATTCCGGCGAAGCAGGTCATCGCAAATCCGCGTTTCCTGTTCGATCTCATCCTGCCGGAACACCGGGAGCATGTGGCGATGACGCTGTTCGAAGCCCATCGCGACCGCACGTCCTTCGATGCCGAGTTCGAAATCCGCCACGCGAAAACCGGCGAAATCCGCTGGCAACGGATCGTGGATGCCCCCCGCCAACTCCCCGACGGCGCCTATGTGTGGGACGGCATCCAGATCGACATCACCGACCACAAGAAGGCCGAGGAGCACCTCCGGCTGCTCGTCAACGAGCTCAATCACCGGGTCAAGAACACGCTGGCGACCGTCCAGTCGTTGGCGGTGCAGAGCTTCGCCCGATTCAGCTCCCATTCCGACGACGCGTTCTCCCGCGCCCGCCATGCCTTCGAGGCCCGGCTCTTCGCCCTGGCGCGGGGGCACGACGTTCTCACCCGGGAGAATTGGGAGGGAGCGCGCCTCTCGGATATCGTGCGCCAGTCCTTTGCGCCCTACCAGAACCGGTCCGGCGGATCGGACGCCATCACGACCACGGGCCCCGACCTTCGCGTGTCGCCCGCCATCGCCCTCAGCCTCTCCATGGCCCTGCACGAATTGTGCACCAATGCCCTGAAGTACGGGGCCCTCAAAGCACCGGAGGGCCATGTGAGCATCGCCTGGTCGGTCAGCGGAGACGAGAACGTGCCGCGCCTTCGCATGCGCTGGGAAGAACGGGGCGGACCCGCTGTTGCGCGGCCGTCCCAGAAAGGTTTCGGCTCCCGGCTAATCGAGGACGGGCTTTCGCGGGAGCTGAACGGCAGCGTCCATCTCGCCTTCGAACCCACCGGCGTCGTCTGCGCCATCGACGTCCCGCTTTCCTGAGGACTTCTTGCCTGAGGTAGCGGAAATGTGCCGGCTCAGGGGCCTGCCGGCCGGGCGGGCATCTCAACCATTCGTCGATAGGCGCTGGAATCGGCTTGCAGGCGGATCCACTTTTGTTGTCAATACCAGCCCAAGTGACACAGTCACGATTCCAGGGAGAAACGAACCCATGAAACGTCGCCAGTTCTTGCAGGCCGCAACGATCGGTGCCGCATCGACGGCTGTCGCCGCACCGGCGATCGCCCAGTCGATGCCCGAAATCAAGTGGCGCCTGCAATCCGGATTTCCGAAGTCCCTCGACACGATCTACGGCGCGGCCGAGGTGATCGCCAAATTCGTCTCGGAAGCATCCGACGGCAAATTCCAGATTCAGCCCTTCGCCGCCGGTGAAATCGTCGGCACGCCGCAGGTGGCGGACGCGGTGGGCAACGGCACCATCGAGATGGGCCACACCTGCTCCTACTACTACTTCGGCAAGGACCCGACCTTCGCCCTCGGCACCGCCGCGCCGTTCGGCCTGAACGCCCGCCAGATGAACGCCTGGCTTTATCACGGCACCGGCAACGACCTGCTGAACGAGTTCTACGCCAAGCACAATCTGTATGGCATGCCGGCCGGCAACACCGGCGTGCAGATGGGTGGCTGGTTCCGCAAGGAAATCAAGACACCGCAGGATCTGCAGGGCCTGAAGATGCGCATCGCCGGCATCGCCGGCATGATGCTGGCAAAGCTCGGCGTCGTGCCGCAGCAGATCCCCGGCGGCGACATCTATCCGGCCCTCGAGCGCGGCACCATCGACGCGGCCGAGTGGGTCGGGCCCTACGACGACGAGAAGCTCGGCTTCTCGAAGGTCGCGCCCTACTACTATTACCCGGGCTTCTGGGAAGGCGGACCGGCGATCCACCTGTTCATCAACCAGGGCAAGTGGAAGGAACTGCCGAAGGCCTATCAGACGATGCTGACGGCCGCCGCCGGCTACGCCAACAACGACATGCTGGCCAAGTACGACGCCCGCAACCCGGCGGCCCTGCGCCGCCTGCTAGGCGCCGGAACGCAGCTGCGTCCGTTCTCGCAGGAGATTCTCGAAGCCGCCTACAAGGCCGCCAACGAAGTCTATGACGAAGTCTCGGCGAAGAACCCGGACTTCAAGAAAGTCTACGAGAGCATTCGCAGCTTCCGGAACGAAGAATACCTCTGGTTCCAAGTGGCCGAGTACTCCTACGACACGTTCATGATCCGGGCTCGCGCCCGCGGTTAACGCACATCACACTTTCGTGAACTTCAGGGCGGTCATTTGGCCGCCCTTTTTTCATGCCCTGTCCTGTTTATCTCTCGGGACCAGTTTGTCCTGTGAGACATGACGGCAAACCGTCACTCCCGACGGAATGCGAGAAGGAAGAGGTCATCGGCCCATGGTATGGACGTTTCGCGTCACCTTCCTGCTCTTCCTGGCGTGGCTGATCTTCCTCGTCTCGCCCTTTGTCGCCCTCTACGATCTGGCAAAGGCCGTGCAGGCCCGGGACAGCGCGCGCATCGAGGAGAGGATCAACATCCATGCCCTGCGGGTCTCATTCTCCCGCCAGCTTCTCGGGGAATATCTGAAGACTTCGGACGGACAGGAGATCGCGGGCATCGACAAGAACGCCGCCGCCAATGCGGGCGCAGCCGTGTTCGATCCCTTTATCGAGAAGCTCGTGACTCCCCAGGCCATCATGGAGCTTCTCGAGAAGGGCACCACGACCCAGGGAACCGGCACAACTTCGCCCAACCTTCAGGCGTTCGATCTCGCGAATGTGAATGGCACGACCCTTCGCCGGGCCTGGGATCTCTTCATCGCATCGGAATCCCAAGGCTTCCGCAGCATCGTCATGCCTGTCCCGACGGACAAGCCCAAGGATGAGCAATTCCGCCTCACATGGCGCATCAGCGGAACCACGTGGCGTCTGACGGGCATCGATTTGCCGAAAGCCCTTCGCGAGGAATTGATCAGGCGGATGCCGCCGCCATCGGGCTAAGGAACGTTTTCGACCCAGGCGTTTTTCAACCAGAGAGGTTTCCAGGGAGGGTCCGAGGATCGGACCTTCAGCCCTGTCCTGTCGGTCGATCAATAAACAGCATCGGCAAAGCCGACACAGACCATGGCACTCAAAGTGTTCGAGCAAGCATCTTCAGCTCTGCAGAAGCAGCCATCCCACAGTCGCAAGTGGAAATACGGTACCCAACAAGAAACAGATGACACCGGACGACATTTGCAGTCCCTCCTATACTTGGAGAAACTCATTCGTTAACTTTCCGTTCCTGTTGCGTGCCATCGGTCGCAGCTGAATGGCCGCCGCCCCCGGATCTTCCGGCGCGATCCGAACGGTCAAGATCGACGTTCAGAGGAACCGACCATCCCGCATCTGATTGTCTGAGCAGGGTGGACTTGGCGCGAGGGACAAGCACGATGGATGATCGGAATCTCCCGGTGCGGGAGCGGATGAGCGATGTGGAGTTCGTCCGGAAAACCCTGATTCTGATCGGGATCGTCATCGTCGTCCTGATCCTGTGGGTCCTGTCGGATGTCCTGCTTCTGGCCTTCGGGGCCATCCTCGTGGCGATCATCCTCCATACGGTGGCCGACGTGCTGGCCCGGTACCTGCGCGTGCCGACGCGGTGGAGCCTTGCACTTGCGGCCCTTGTGATCTTCGCGTTCTTCGTCGGCCTCGCCTTCCTGTTCGGCTCCAACATCCGCAACCAGTTCAGCGCCGTCGCGGAGCAGTTGCCGCTCGCCCTCGATGCGTTCGGACAAAAGCTCGGCATCGGGCAGATCTCGGACAACCTGTCGGACCTGATCAGCCAGATCCCGAGCAGCGGCTTCGCGCAACGCATCGCCGGCATCGGCGGCATCGTGCTCGGCGGATTGACGGATTTCGTGCTGGTGGTGATCTCGGGCCTTTATATCGCCGCCTCGCCGCGGCTGTACTACAAGGGCTTCGTCAAGCTGTTTCCGGTCGGCCAGCATGAGCGGATCGAAGACGCCCTGGTCGCCTGCGGCCAGGCCCTGAAGCTCTGGCTGCTGGGCCAGTTCATCGCCATGATCGGCGTCGGGATCCTGTCGACGCTGGCTTTCTGGATCATCGGCCTTCCATCGCCCTATGCCCTCGGGCTGATCGCGGGCGTTTTGGATTTCATCCCCTTCCTGGGGCCGATTCTCGGCGCTCTCCCGGCGGTCCTGATCTCCTTCACCCTGGGCAGCGAGGCGGTGGTCTGGACCGTGATCGCCATGCTGGTAATTCAGCAGATCGAGGGCAACCTCATCCAGCCGATCGCGCAGCGGAAGATGGTGGACATCCCCCCGGCTCTCGCCCTGTTCGGCATCGTGATCGGCGGTGTCGTCTTCGGCACGGTCGGGCTGATGCTGGGCTTCCCGCTGGTGGTCGTCATCTACGTGCTGGTCAAGAAACTCTATGTCCGCGAAGTTCTCGGAGAGGCAACGCCCGTTCCCGGCGAAACAAAGAGCAAAGAGAAAACCCCCGCGCCCGCCGCAGAAAGCCTCTGATCGAGCCCTGCAGGAACCTGGCCTCGAACAAAAGGAGCCGCCTCCGTGCGGGAGAGCGGCTCCTTGGGTGGCGACATGGCCATGCGCCAAGATGATTCCGGAAAGTATCCGGCAGTAGAACATAAGTTGTCAGGCTGTATCGGATCATCGTGCGGCGGGCATCAGGCCGCATCGCGCACGGATTATCCGTGAGAATTCTGCTTCGGCGGAGTCATTGTCATAGCCTCCCATCAGGCGAAGTCTTTATAAGGTCTGCCCTGATCTCGTGGAAGTCAATCCCGGAAATCATCGACTTGAAAGTTCCCGGGCCTCGACTTGCCTCACGGGCATGGGAAGCTTGGCAAGACTTTGCCGCATGAGTGGATTCAGGCCGGAACCGATCAGGGAAACGGCCTGTCCCCGTCCGTATCATCCCCGACGGGCCAGTCCACGAGGCGCTCCAGAAGCTCCCGCACCGTGAAGTCCTCCTCGGGGCCCGCCACCCGGTCGCGCACCGACATGCCGGCGGCATGGACGGTTTCCCGGTCGCCGGAAACAAGGTGGTGCCACCAATAGAGATCATGCCCTTCCGCCAGCAGCCTGTAGGCGCAGGTGGTCGGCAGCCAGGCGAGCTCCCGAACGGCTTCGGGAGTCAGGCGGACGCAATCGGGCACCTTGGCCTGCCGGTTGGGGTAATCCCGGCAACGGCAGGTCTGGTCGTTCAGGAGAGTGCAGCCCACATCGGTGTAGAGAACCTCGCCCGTATCCTCGTCCTCCAGCTTGACGAGGCAGCAGCGTCCGCAGCCGTCGCACAGGCTTTCCCATTCCTCGGACGTCATGGCGTCCAGGGGCTTTGCCTTCCAGAACGGAATATCTTCAGGCTTTAAGGTTGCGGGGGCTGTGATATCCATAAGGAAGGTCTCAATCCTTTCTTTACGGCACTTTAAAGGAGATGGGGATCTGCGGGTTTTGGGCCTTCCCTCGTGAAGCGACAGAACCATATGAACCGTCAAGCCTTTTCGCGAGTTGTTAATAAAAGCACCGGCGGTCTCCCCGCCGTCCGGAGCCTTGAGGACTTACCCGAACCCATTTCCCTCGACCACCCCGCCCCTTAAGGACTTCCCCCGTGCGCCCGCAGCCCCGTACGCCCTTCAGAACAAGGATCAAGCGTGCAGCCTTGGCATTCGATGCCTGGCTGAACTCGTCGCTGTTCCAGGGAGGCCGAAAGTTCGCCAATGGCTGGGAAACCTATTCCGATTGGGCGAAGTGCCTGCGGTTTCGTGGCGCACCCCGGGCGATCCTCGATCTGACGAGCGAGGCCGTCACCCTCAGCGTGGTCGGTGGCATCGTGATGCTGGCCCTGGCCTTGCCGGCGTTCCGGGAGACCGAGGAGGACTGGCTCAAGACCCAGGATCTCGCGGTGACCTTCCTCGATCGCTATGGCCAGGAAGTCGGGCGGCGCGGCATCCGGCTCGACGATTCCTACAAGCTTGAGGATTTCCCCGATTACCTCGTGAAGGCGGCGCTCGCCACGGAAGACCGCCGCTTCTACGAGCATTGGGGCATCGACCCCATCGGCACCTTCCGGGCCCTCGTGGTGAACGCGCAGGGCGGCGGCGTCGTGCAGGGCGGCTCCTCGATCACCCAGCAGCTCGCCAAGAACCTCTTCCTCACCAACGAACGGTCGCTCGAGCGCAAGATCAAGGAAGCCTTCCTGGCCATCTGGCTCGAATTCCACCTGACCAAGGACCAGATCCTCAAGCTCTATCTCGACCGCGCCTACATGGGTGGCGGCGCCCACGGCGTCGTGGCCGCGACCGACTATTATTTCGGCAAGTCGGCCAAGGATGTGACCCTGGCGGAAGCCGCCATGCTCGCGGGCCTGTTCAAGGCGCCGACGAAATACGCGCCGCACATCAACCTGCCGGCGGCCCGCTCCCGCGCCAATGACGTGCTGCACAACATGGTCGAGGCGGGCTTCCTTACGGAAGGCCAGATCCAGACCGCGCTCCGCAATCCCGCGACCCCGGTCAACCGCAGCCGCGAGACGACGCCCGACTTCTATCTCGACTGGGCGTTCGAGCAGGTGAAGCAGCTGGCCGCGGAGAAGAAGTTCGGCAGCGACCGCGTCCTGACGATCAAGACGCCCCTCGACACCGCCCTGCAGGCCCATGCCGAGGAAACGCTGGAGAACGCCCTGCGCCAGCATGGGCGCGAATACCATGCCGGTCAGGGCGCCATCGTCATCATGGACGTGGACGGAGCCGTGCGCGCCATGGTCGGCGGGCGGGATTACGGCCAGAGCCAGTTCAACCGGGCGACCGACGCCCTGCGCCAGCCCGGCTCGTCGTTCAAGCCCTTCGTCTACGCGACCGCCCTCATGGCGGACCCCAAGCTCACCCCGTCCTCGACGGTCGTGGACAAGCCGATCTGTCTCGGCAACTGGTGCCCGCAGAATTACGGACGCTCCTTCTCCGGCAGCATGCCCCTGGTCTCGGCCCTCGCCCGTTCGATCAACTCCATCCCCGTCTGGATGTCCCTGCAGATCGGCAAGGGCAACGCGAAGGCGGGCCGCGCCAAGATCATCGAGACCGCCACCAAGATGGGCCTGACCCATCCGCTGACGGATTCGAGCTCCCTGCCCATCGGCGCCGCCGAGGTGACGGTGATCGACATGGCGTCCTCCTATGCGGTTTTCGCCAATGGCGGGCGCAAGGCTCCCCCTTACGCGGCCTGGGAGGTGCGCAACTCGCAGGGCGACATCATCTATCGCCGCTCCGTCGACGCGCCGCAGCCGCAGGTTCTGGAACCGCGGGTCGTGAACGCCATGAACTTCATGATGAACAAGGTCGTGGAGGAAGGCACCGGCAAGCGCGCGATCCTCGAGGGCATCCGGGCCGCCGGCAAGACCGGCACGACGAACGCCTATCGCGATGCCTGGTTCGTGGGCTTCACCGGAAATCTGGTCGGGAGCGTCTGGTTCGGCAATGACGACCACAGCACCATGAACAACATGACGGGCGGCACCCTGCCCGCCTCCACGTGGCAGCAGGTCATGAGCTTCGCGCACCAGAACCTGGAGATCCGGCCGATCCCGGGCCTCGAGGGCGAGAGCAACGCCAAGGTCGCGGCGGCGAACCGCAATGCGAGCGACGAGGCGTCGGCGATGCAGCAGGCTTATCTCGCCGGAACCTTGTCCAGGAAATCCTATGAGGTGATCGGCCAGATCGGGCATCTCTTCCAATCCGCCGCCCGGCCCGCAGCGGCCGCGGCTCCGGATCCGTCCCGAACCTCGGATAGCGGCGAGAAGCCCACGGCGAACGCGCGGCGTTTCGCCATGCCGTAAAGCCGCGAGTTCCCCTACGATACGCTGGCGTCCGGTGCGGACCGGATCTATGGGAATGGGCAGCGGCCCGCAAAAATCGACTCCCCTTCCGGAAGCGCCGCTCTAGATCGAGGATGTGTTCTTCATCATGCATGCTCCGATGTTCCCTTCCTCCTCATACGGCCGCCCGTGACAGCCAGACCCGTTTCGCCCGCACTCCTCATCGTCTACGCCCTGCTTCTCGCCCTGGGCCTCGGCATCGGCTCGGCCTACGCGGTGCTCAAGGGCAATCCGCCCTTCGGCAGCCGCCATCTGGGCCCCTGGCAGACCTGGCCGAAGCTCGGATCGGCGGACGCGGACCCCTATATGCGCGCCATCGTCGCCCGGCGGGGCGACATCCCGCTGGCGACGGGCGAAGGCCTCGCCCTCACGGCGCTTGAGGACAAGGATGGCCGCAAACTCGATTCCGCCTGCACCTACCGGATCGGCCCGTCGACTCCGGCAGCGCGTTGGTGGACCCTGACCGTCTACGACGAGGCAGGCCAGCTTACGCCCTCCGAGCTGGGCCGCAGCGGCTTCACGTCCTCGGAGATCGTGCGCCGGGGCGACAGCACCTTCGCGGTCGTCCTGTCGCGGACCCTGAGCCCGGGCAATTGGCTTCCGCTGCCCGCCTCGGGACCGTTCACGGTGATCCTGCGCCTCTACGATATTCCGGGCGCGGCGGGCCTCAACCTGAACGCGGAGGATCTGCCGACGATCGAGCGCGTGGAGTGCGGCGCATGAGCAATCTGAACCGCTTCCTGCTCGCCACCGGATGCGGCCTGGTTCTGGCCGCTGGGGTTCATATCGCGGTTGTCCTGGCAGCGCCCTATTTTGCCCAGAACGACGCCTTCGGCCGTCTCCAGGAAACGCTGACGGAAGATCAGGCCCAAGTGATCAGCGCGCCCGGCGCCAGCAAGACATGGGTTCCGCTCGCCGACCCGGCGACGGCGGTTGCGGCCTGCGCGTTCGACCTGTCGGATGGTCCGGTCCGGGTGACCGCGAAGACCGCCCAGGATTTCCTCTCCTTCTCGTTTCACACCAAGACCCGCGGCGTCTTCTTCGCCGTCACGGACCGGGCGGCGGTCCGCGGCGAGCTCGAGCTCGTGGTCATGACCCCGCGCCAGCTGGACGAAGCCCGCGCGGCTGAAGACGAGAACGATCCCTCGCGGGACGTCCGCATCGTCGCGCCGCAGGAACAGGGATATATCGTCGTTCGCGTCGCCGCTCCGCATGCGAGCCAGCGAGGCCGGGCGGAGGAGACCGCCAAAGCCGTCACCTGCACGGTCGACGAAGACGAGGACGAAGCGAGCTGATGGCGCGGCCTGCCGACTGGCGTGCGATGGCGACGGAAGACCTTCCGGCCGTCAAAACCCTCGCCGATCACATTCACGTCGATCATCCGGAAGACATGGCGGTGTTCGAGGAGCGCCTTGCGCTCTATCCGGACGGATGCCGTGTGCTGGAAGAGCACGGCCGGCTGATCGGCTATGCGCTGACGCATCCCTGGCGTTTCGGCGCCCCGCCGGCGCTGAATTCACGGCTGCAGACGATCCCTGTGGACGCGACGACCTATTACCTGCACGATGTGGCGCTGCTGCCGGACGCACGGGGCAAGGGACACGCGGCAGGGATCGTGAACCAGATAGCGGAGCATGCGCGAACCAGCGGCTTCGACAATCTGTCGCTCGTTGCCGTCAACGGTTCTCGGGTGTTCTGGGAAAGGCTCGGATTTCGGGAGGCGATGACGCAGGCCTTGCGTCGGAAACTTTCATCGTACGGCAGCGACTCTCTTCTGATGCGCCGGGAGCTTTCCCCCTCAGGCACATGAGGCGTCACGCAGGCCGATGCCTGACGCGTCTCGATCGCAGGTCAGGAGCGGCGGCGGGTGCTGTCGGATGCGAAGGGACGGGAAGGACCCGGGGTTGGCGAGGGCCGTTCGTAGCGCACACCCGTGAAGAGCAGGATCTCTCCCCGCGGCTCGGTGGCCGACAAACTCGGACGTGGTGGACGGGACGAGGGATTGGGAAAACTAACGACCGTCCCCGGCGATCTGCTCCAGATATCACTCATGTGGAATCCTCCATTTCGCTCCGCTGCCTGCTTTGTCTGCTCCCCCCACAAAATAACTCTATGGTTAACAGACCGTTTCCGGCGAGCAAACTTTACGCGAAAGCTTTACCTGACGCTGAATCAACATGTGGCGCGGCGCATCGGTTCCTTACGAAAAAGAGACATGACCTCCCGTTGCGACCGACATTTTACAATGCGCTAACGGCCCGTCCGTAAGGATACTCCTTGTTGGTGTTTCAGAAGAGTTGCGTTCATGACTGCCCTTCCACAGGAGCCTTGGCCCGGACTGTCGGGTCTCGGATTGGCGGATGTCGGAGCGACGGATTCGCGCGCGGCTCTTCTCGTTCTGAATGCGGAACTCTTCGCCGCCGCGCCGACGCGCGATCGCGAAATTGTCGAGACATTCGAGTCTCTTGCGCTCGGATTCATCCCGCGCATGGATCATGCGACTCTCGTCAGACTCGCGCGGATTCTTGCCCCTTGCGAAGACACGCCGCCCGCCGTTCTGGAACGCCTTCTGCGGCATTCCTCCGAGACGCGGAGCATCGTGCTCGACCACATGGTGGAATTCTCGCCCGCTCTCGTGAAGCGGCTTCTCGGAACCGCCGACGGGCGTCTGCGCCTTGCATCCCATCCGGCCCTGAACGCGACGACCGTCGATCACCTTCTTGTGATGCACGAACATGCGGTTGAGGATGCACTCGCGGCAAACCGTTGTATTCTGCCGACAGGTCCCGCGATGCGCGAACTGATCCGACGGGCGCGCCATCGGCCGTCCCTTGCGGCTGTTCTTCTTGCACGCGTCGCATTGTGTCCCGGTGACGAGGCGGCGCTCTATCTCGCGGCGGATCCGGAGCGGCGAAAGGCCATCCGCGAGCGCCTCGCCACAGATGAGCCGATCCTCCCGCCGATGCTCGAACTGACGGACTATGAAACAGCGGCCCTGATGGCCGCGGCGCGCGCCGGCGACATTCCTCATTTCGAGACCCTGCTGCGTTACGCGTTCCGGCTGGCGCCGGAGACCGAGTGGCGGTTTCTCGCAGCCGGCCGGTACGATCTTCTCGCTCTTGCCCTTAAAGGGATCGGCTTGCCGGAGCGGGATGCGATCGCGATCCTCTTCCATCTCCACCCTGCCCTGTCGGCGTCCCTCGCAACGATCAAGAGTCTCGTGCGGACGATGCGGAGCGTGCCGCGCGCCGTCGCCATCGAACTGGTAAGGACGATTCTCGGCGCACCGGACCGTTCGCGAACACCATCGCGTCCACTCCCTGTCTGAACACACTCCGTCCCGACGGATGAGACCGGCGCAGTCCGAACGATCTCGAGTGTGGGGAGGAGCCCGTATTCTGCGGACCTTGCGTGCCAGGGTCCCAATCCAGTCAGCGTCTTGAGATCGCTATTGTGGCTGTCGGACGCGGCGCTGGCCGCTGTCGTGGCGTTCTGGCTTGAGCTATCGCACTGGTCAGTAAAACCGCTCGCCGCGCTCCAGCTGGGCCAGCATCATTGCCATCCGCTTGGCCCGTGTCTCGGGCTTCTTCGCCGTGTGAAGGCGATAATAGATCGGATAGAGGTTCTTGCGATCGAGGGTCAGGAAGAACGCTTTCGCCTCCGGCCTTGTTTCGAGGGCGTCGAGGAAGTCCTGCGGGATCGTCATCGTCGCCGAACCGGCATAGGCCTTGTCCCACCGACCGTCGGCCTTCGCGGCCTCCACCTGCGCCAATCCGGCCGGAGCCATCCGACCTTCCGCGATCAGCGTCGTCGCATGAGCGCAGTTCTTGGCGGACCAGTTGGACTTCGGCTTCCTGGGCGTCAGGCGCTGTAGGAACGACTCCGCATCGAGCGGCTGTTTCTGCCCGTCGATCCACCCGAAGCGGATCGCCTCGATCACGCAATCGGTCCAGGTCACAGAGGGCCTGCCCGCGCTCGACTTGAAGATCCTGACCCAGAGTTCCGTTGCAGACTGATGATGGGTCGCAAGCCAGTCGCCGAGCTCCGCCGCCTTCTGAAACGCCAGGGGTGTATGCCGTGTGCCAACCATTCCAAACGCTAGGCTGCCGCCAAACATGTTGCAAGGCTTACGCGACGCCGGTTCCATCCGCATGAGTGAGTCCGGATCCTAGTCCTCGGTCGCGAGATCGAGGAAGTGCCGACCTGCGCGGTCATCGACCTCCACCAGCCAGAGGTCCGGGTCGAAACGGATCTCCCGCGCCATCCGCTCCTCGATATCGAGCGGCATCACGTCCTGCAGGACCGGCGAGAACCGGCGCTCGCCGCTTTCATCGAGAAACATCTGCGGCGCGGGACCATAGAGGCTCGCGGTGCCGTCGAGGCGGTCCACCTTCACGAACACGGCTCCCGCCTCCGCCGCTCCGCGCTTGCGCAGGGCAGCCTCCACACCTTCGACGCCACAGCGGCGAAGATAGGCGGAGACCCAGAAATCCGAGCGCAGGCGATTCATGCCGCGCCCCCCTGCCTTGGCGTCGGGATCGCCGCCGGGCCCGGCCCGCTCACGGAATCGGCAGTCCGGACAGGGATGCGAGCTCCCGCAAGGTCCGCGCGCCGAACTCCCCCGTCACGGGAAGGTGCCGGTCGCGTTCGAAGCGCTCGATGGCCTGGCGTGTCCCGGACCCCATGATGCCGTCCGGCTTGACCCCATAACCGAGCTTCGCGAGGGCCCGCTGCCCGAGCAGAACCGGATCGGCGTCCGAACGGCCGACGCTGGCCGGAGGCACCGGCACGGGCCCGCCCATGCGGATCATTTCGGCAATGGTGTCCTGCGCCTGCTGCTGTTGCTGCGCCCGGGGAGCCGGAGCCGTCTGAGGAGGCGGCGCGGCGACGACGCGCTGCGGCTGGGTCACCTCTCCCTTGTTGATGAGATCGGCAATCGCGCTGCGCGGCGGTGGCCGGACCGGCGCGGGGGGCGCCGCGGTCGCCGGGTGGCTCGTCGCCGGCGGCTCGGCGGCCGGTGTTTCGAGGAGCGCCGTGGGAGCCGGCGTGGATGCGGGTGCGGGGCGCGACGGCGGCAATATCGCGGGTGGAACGCTCTCCGGCGGCTGGGCGCCGGAATGGCTGAAAAGCGGCGCCGGATGGCGGACGGTCTGCAAGGCCAACGCGTTCCAAGCGATGGCGGCGGCGCAGCCGCTCAGGAGCACGGCGGTCAGCGCCTCGCGCGGGCGCTGGAGCACGAAGAGCAGCGCCTTCGCCCCGAAGCCCGGCTCGCGCTTCGCCTTCGCCGGAGGCGCCCGGCGGGCCGACGCGGGACGGCGCGCCGGCGCAGGTCGTCGCGCCGGAGGAGCGGACGTTACGAAATCATCGTCGTCGTGGCGAGCGGCTAGGGCTTCACGCAAGTTCGATCTTCCCGTCTTGAGAATGACGGCGGCCGATTCCGGTCGCGCATCATCGTGGACAGCACCCTGCCAGAGGGCGCTTAAGCGAACCTAAAGGGACCGGGGGAAACTGCCGCGCTCGGCGCGCGGCACCATCTCCGGTCGCCTGCCCGGTTCCCTCCCCGTGGATGCAAAGCCCGGGCTTTTCCTTATTTTCTCCGGAAAATCCGGGAATTCCAAGACGGGCGCCAGCTATCAACCTTTTGTTTATCCTGATTCAAGGTTGCGCCATCCCGGCCTACGGCTCGGCCCACACACCGGCTATGATGAAGCATCGTCACATCAACCCGGCAGCGAGGAGCGGGTCATGTTTTCTCTTCTGCGCGCCGTTCTGATCATCGGAGCGATCTTCTACTATTCGCCGGTCCGCCAGGGCGATGACGGCTCCTCGGCGCTGGACGGCCTCCTGGCGTGGGGCCAACAGAAGCCTGAGACGATCGCGGCCCAGCCCGGCCCCGGTTCCGCCGAGGCCCCCGCACGCCTCGAAACCATGTGGCACGCCCTGCCCGAAGGCGCCAAGCAGGCGGTGATCGATAAGATTCTGGAAACCTCCGGCCTCGGCGCACCGGCGCAGCCGGCCGCTCCCGCCGGCGATACGCTCAAAGCCAGCGACCGGCAGGCTCCCTGGCGGGGAGACGCGAAGAAATCGAGTTCGTGACGCCGCGCATCGTCGCCAAACCGGATCCGAGCCCTTATATGACCGGCACAGACCATGAGCCGGAACACCATGCTGCCGCGGATTGACGAGATCGTTTCCAACTTCGAACTCCTGGACGACTGGGACGAGCGCTATCGCTATCTCATCGAACTGGGACGGATGATGGAGCCCCTTCCCGAGGAGGCCCATGTGGAGGCCAACAAGGTCCGGGGCTGTGCCAGCCAGGTGTGGCTCGTGATGAACCGGGACGCGTCGCGGGACGAGCCGAGGCTCCATCTCGTCGGCGACAGCGACGCCCATATCGTGCGCGGCCTCGTCGCCCTGCTGATCGCCCTCTACAACGGAAAGACCGCCTCGGAGGCCCTGGAGACAGACGCCCTCGGCCTGTTCAAGGAGCTCGGCCTCGCGGAACACCTGACGCCGCAGCGCTCCAACGGCGTCAGGTCCATGGTCGAGCGCATCCGTCACGATGCCCGGGAGGCCCTCGCGGCCTCCTGATCGGCTGTCCCGTCAGCGGGAGAGCACCGTTTCAGCTCTCGCGCCCGATGCTCTAGGGGCGTCCTCCGTCGATCACCACGGCCTTCCAGGTGCGGATGCCCCGCGATGCGGCGGGCCCCTGCGCGGTAGCCTCGATGCCGTAATGCTCCGCCAGGCGGGCGAGCGCCATTCTCACGACGATCTTGGCGGAACGCGGAGGCCATTGCCGCTCCCGTTCGATCAGCTCCAGGCCCTTGAGAAAGCCGCACAGATCCATCAGCAGGTCGCTGAAATCGCCTCCGACCGCATCGAAAGCATGGCGAAGCCGTTGCCGGGCGGCCACCATGCGATCCGTCGCATCCGTGGGTCCGCTCGTTCCGGCCTGACTCGGCATTCCGTCCCAGCGTGCCGTAACGCCCGGCAGAAAGCCCGCCAGCATGATGTCGGCGCGCAGCCGCTCCCCGGCCTGGTAACAGGCATCGTCGATCAATGGCTGCCCGTCCCGGCCCTTGCGCCGCCGCAGCCAGTCCAGCGGGCTCTCTTCCGTGTCGACGCGGACGCGGCGGCGTCCGTCCTTTTCCGGGATGACGGCCTCTTCGATATGCCGGTGCTGATGGAAGAAACGGACCTCCGGCTCCGGAGCGCCGACGCGCCGCAAATGGGCGCGGCCCGCCTCGGTCAGCGAAAGGCTGTCGGACCCCGTTGAGCCGGCCTCCCAGCGGGCGAGATCCTGGCGCGCGAGAGTGTCCGCAGCCGCCTTCGAAAACCGCCCCGCCCCCACCGTGACCGCAGCCCGACGCTTGCGGAGAATCACCTCGGCCGCATCGGTCGGATCGACGAAGGCCTGCGCTTCGGGCAGCCCGAGCGCCTCAAGCAGACGCTTCGCCTCCCGGCTCAAGGCCGGGCGCGGCAGCGCCAGATTGCTTTCCGGCTTTCCGGACTTCGCCTTCGCGGCTTTGGCGTGGCCATGCCCGATTGATTTGGCGTGCTCGGGTCTTTGCTTTCCAATACCTTCAATATCCTTTTTGTTCATGTTTTGTTCCTTGCAATAAATTAAGAAGGGACGAGTCCCTTCGTGATGAATAGTGAGCGCATATTCCTACCTGTCAAGTTGCCGCAGGACTGTGGATAATTCTGGGGATGACAGGGGTTTATCCACACGGCTCCGTTTCGGCGCATTTTGGTGCAGAGAGATGGGCGTCGGACGAATTGCATACGCATCGCATCACCATCGGCGCACGACATTATGCGAATACGGTGAGGGCGCTATTCAGTCTTTTGCTGCGGAACGAGTTCCAGGTCGTCCACGGCGAAGGATGCCTCCTGTGAACTGCCGCCTTCGAACCAACGGCACAGCACCCAATCGTCATGAACGGACACGATGGTGAACTGACGTTCCGGGTAGCATTTGGGCCGAACGATTTGCCCAATCTGAAACGGCATGAGCGCAAACCTCTCAAGAGGCGAGATCAAGAGTGACGACGGTGCGTGTCTTTTCGAAGGCGCGGAGACGATGGGGAGGCTTTCTGACGATCCGTCATCGCGGACAGCACATGCGCGAAACGCCAAGCCGCACAAACCGTCTAGATGATAGCGGAGCCGTCGGAACTCATGCGGATGTCGCCGATGCGACGGGCGAGTTTATCCGCATCGTGTCCGTTGACGCGGATCTGCACCACCGTCCATTCGCTTTCGGATTTCCAGAGACGGAAGGAGAGAATGATGCCGTCGCCATCCCTGCGCGCATTCGCATGGGTCGCGTTCGGCAGATCGTATGGTCCACGGCCGTTGAACGTAAGATTGCCCACTCGTCCCTCCGTTTGAGAACTGGCTTTCGCCCTGATCGGAGGCCAGACGGTTCCAAACGTTGGCCGAGGTGCCGGCGCGTCATGCGAAGCACTCATGTCATGTTCAATAACAGGAAAGCTGCGGCGGCGTTATGAAAACTTTTCTGGAATCCCGCCCTGGCAGCACCTTGAAGATCGTCGGATCCGCATCGAGGATCTGTTTTTCGCTCATCGCAAACCACCGCAACACCAAGAGCCCGCCATTTTATCTGGAGGCGCCAGCGCGGCGGTGAGGACGCCAGCTGAACCGCAGCCAAAGAAAAAGGCCGCCCGTTCAGGCGGCCTTTTCGCATTGTTGAGTGAAGCGTCTCAGCCGCGCGCCGACCGACGCTTACGCCGCTGCTGGCCAAGACCCATTTCTTTTGCAAGTTCGGAACGGGCCCGTGCGTAGTTCGGCGCAACCATCGGATAATCCACAGGCAATGCCCACTTCTCGCGGTACTGCTCGGGAGTCATGTTGTATTGCGTGCGCAGATGGCGCTTCAATGACTTGAACTTCTTACCGTCTTCCAGGCACACGATGTAATCCGGCGTCACCGACTTCTTCAGCGGAACAGCAGGCTTCGGCGCCTCGGTTGGAGCCTCGGCGATTCCGCCGCCGACCCGGATGAGAGCGGTATGGATCTCGTTGATCAGCGCAGGAAGCTCACCCGACGGAACGGAGTTGTTGCTCACGTAAGCCGACACGATATCCGCTGCCAACTCAATGTAGTTTGATGCAGCGCTAGTTTCACTCATTGTACTTTTCTTCCTTTCCGATCCCGGCTCCCACTCGAACTTAGCACAAATTTGGTTTCGAATAGTTTCACAGGAGACGTTGCTTGCTTCGCCTCTGAACCGCATCGTAATCGCACAGAAATCGAGCTTTCTCGACCACCTATGCCAGTTTTTAGGCGATTACAAGATCTTCGCCGGGAAAACTTCCAAAAAACTTTGTATCATCTTACTAAGCGCAATAAAACCGCGCGGTTAAAAGTCTTAACCATCACCATAGGTAAGCAGGATGAGAAAATTCGCAGGTTCTCGACCGTAAGAAGTAGCTAGAAATCGTTTGTTGGAAATGCTTGGCTTTTGCCTGACTCTGCCTGGCGGACCTGGAATGGCAAATCTGAGTTATATGTGGGATGTCTTTGCCGTTCCGGCACAACTTCTAATTCGGGTATCTGTTAATGAAACGTGAAAGTCTCTCGCTGTCTCCGCTGCCGCCCGCGCCTTCGATTCCGGCGAAAGACTATTATTACAATATACATAATACTCGTATTCGCGACGACTATGCTTGGTTGAAGGCCGAAAACTGGAAAGAGGTTCTCAAAGACCCTGCCGCACTCTCCCGTGAGATTCGCCAATGCTTGGAACGGGAGAACGCTTACGCGGCGGAGGTATTTCGCGGAACGGAGACGTTGCAGGACAAACTCGTCGCTGAGATGCGTGGGCGCATCAAGGAGGATGATTCCTCCGTTCCGGCCCCTGACGGCCCTTATTCCTATTTCACCCGCTACCGCGAAGGCGGCCAGCATCCTCTGATCGGCCGGATGCGGCGCGACGGCAGCGCCGAGACGATCATGCTCGACGGCGACAAGGAGGCCGAAGGCCATGCGTTCTTCGATCTCGGCGGCGCGGACCACTCGCCCGACCATCGCCTCATGGCCTGGTCCGCCGATATCAAAGGGTCCGAATACTTCACGATCCGCGTGAGAGACCTCGACAGCGGGAAAGACCTCGACGACGTGGTCACCCGTACGTCCGGAGATGTGGTCTGGCTCGGCGACTCCTCCGGGTTCTATTACGTGGAACTCGACGACAATCATCGCCCCGTCCGCGTCAGGCGGCACAGGCTCGGCGGGAGGCCGGAAGAGGACGCCGTGGTCTATGAGGAGAAGGACCCCGGTTTCTTCGTGAAGGTCGGGGCGACCCAGTCGAACGCCTTCGTGCTTATCGAGGCCAGCGACCACGAAACCTCGGAGGTATGGCTCCTCGACCGCGCCGACCCTTCCGCCGCCCCGCGCCTGGTGGAAGCGCGAACCCCCCGGCTTCAATATGATGTGGAGCACCACGGGAACGACCTGATCATCCTCACCAACGCCGACGGGGCGGAAGACTTCAAGATCGTCACGGCTCCCGTCGCCGCGCCCCAGCGGGCCCACTGGCGCGATCTGGTTCCCTACCGGCCCGGCACCATGGTTCTCTTCGTCATGGCCCTCTCGCGCCATCTCGTGCGCCTGGAGCGGGAAGACGCCAAGCCGCGCATCGTGCTGCGGGAGATGGCGAGCGGCCGGGAGGAAACCATCGCGTTTCCGGAGGAAACCTACTCCCTCGGCGTCGACCCCGGATACGAGTTCGACACGGACGTGATCCGTTTCCGCTATTCCTCGCTCAGGACGCCGAACGAGGTGATCGATTACGACCTCCGCACCGGAAGCCGGACCCTGCGCAAGCGGCAGGAAGTTCCGAGCGGCCACAATCCCGACGATTATGTCACCCGCCGCCTTTTCGCGACCGCTCCCGACGGTGAGAAGGTCCCGGTGTCCATCGTGCATCGGCGCGAGGTGGCTCTCGACGGCTCCGCTCCCCTCCTGCTCTACGGATACGGCTCCTACGGCTTGTCCATGTCCGCGAGCTTCCGGACGAACATCCTGTCCCTCGTCGACCGGGGCTTCGTCTATGCCATCGCCCATATTCGCGGCGGCACGGAAAAGGGATGGCACTGGTATCTCGACGGCAAGCGCGAACGGAAGACCAACACCTTCACCGATTTCATCGCCGCTGGCGAAGCGCTGGTGTCGGCCGGATACACATCCAGGGGACGGATCGTCGCCCATGGCGGAAGCGCGGGCGGGATGCTCATGGGGGCGGTCGCCAACATGGCGCCGGATCTCTTTGCGGGCATCATCGCCGAGGTTCCGTTCGTCGATGTCCTCAACACGATGCTCGATGCGGAGCTGCCCCTGACGCCGCCGGAATGGCCGGAATGGGGAAACCCGGGAGCCGATGAGGCGGCGTTCAGGACCATCCTGTCCTATTCGCCCTACGATAACGTGAAACCTCAGGCCTACCCGGCGATCCTGGCCCTTGCCGGGCTGACGGACCCGCGGGTCACCTATTGGGAACCGGCGAAATGGGTGGCCCGCCTGCGCGCCACCATGACCGGCGGGGGGCCGGTCGTCCTCAAGCTCAACATGGATGCCGGTCACGGAGGCGCCGCCGGGCGCTTCGACAGGCTGGAAGAAGTCGCCCTCGCCTATATCTTCGCTCTCATGTGCGTCGAGGGGTTTCCATCATAAATGGAACTGTCTTACATTTTCAGTGGTATAATGTGGGCGGACAGGGACCCAATGGACCCTTGGCGAATTCATGGAAGGTAATCGGAAGTAGATGTCCATGACGGGGCACGGCAATCAATCAACCCTTCAGGGCGGAGTCGCTCTCGAGGAGGATGATGAAAGGCGCATTGCGGAACTGGAACGACGCCTGCGGGAGGCCGAGAGCAATCTCCGCCGCAGCAACGGCAAGCTGCGCCTCGCCCTCGACATGGGTCGATTCGGCTCGTGGGAAAGGGATCTCGCGTCCGACGAGATCGTCGCCAATGCGGTCTGCAAGGAGCATCTCGGGCTCGGACCGGACGAGGGCCTGACGTTCGAGCGGCTCCGCCGGCTCCAGCACCCGGCCGACGTGGACAGGATCGAGAAGGCGATCGCCTATGCGCTGGCCACCCGGACCGATTATCACGTGGAACACCGCGTCCTCAGGCCCGACGGCCGCATCGGTCGGATCCTCGTCAAGGGAAGGGCCTTCTATGAAGGGGACAAGCCCGTCCGCATGGTCGGCATCACGCAGGATCTCTCCGAGCGCGAGCGGATCCGGGAAGAAGCCCAGCAGGCTCAGCGACGGCAGGAATTCCTCCTGAAGCTCAACGACCAGCTCAGGAGTTTCCAGGACCCCTCCGACATCATGGAAGCGACGGCCCAGAATCTCGGGCGGCTGCTGAAGGTCGACAGCGTCGGCTACGGCGAATACGACAAGACCCGCGACTTGGTCATGGTCGAGCGTGAATGGTCGCGCGGCATGATCAGCAATGAAGGCCGCAGCCACCGGTTCCACGACCTCCCGTCCTGGGTGGTCGACGATCTGGAGCGCGGCCGCACGCTCGTGATCGCCGACGTCAAGGGCGATCCGCGCCTGAGCGATCCGCCGATCCAGGCTTTCTATGCCACCATGAACGTCCGGACGATGGTCACCGTCCCACTCCTGAACCAGGGCCAGCTGAAGGCGCTGCTCTACATCAGCTCGTCGACGCCTTACGGGTGGTCGGACGAGGATGTCGCGCTCATCGAGGACGTGGCCAAGCGCACCTGGATCGCCATCGAAAAAGCGAGGGCCGAAATCGGCCTGCGCGAAACCCAGGCCCGCTTCGAGATCATCGCCGAGTCCCTCCCGGCTCTCGTGTGGATCCTGCGGTCGGATCTCAACCTGACCTATACCAATCAGCGCTGGGTCGCCTATTCGGGCCTTCCGGCGGAACAGGCATTGGGTCACAGCTGGATGAATGCCATCCACCCCGACGATCTCGCGAAGATCCTGGAGGACGTCAAAGGGCTCATCCGGACGCATTCCACCTACGAGACCGAGGCACGATACAAATCGACGGACGGGATTTACCGCTGGCACCTGATCCGCGCCGCGCCGCTCCATAACGCCAAGGGAGACTTCACGGGCTGGGTCGGCACGAGCATCGACATCCACGACATCAAGGAAACCGAGAAGGCGCTTCGCATCAGCGAGGAGCGCTTGTCCCTCGCGCAGCGCGCCGCGGGCATCGGGGTCTTCGATTGGGATGTGCCGTCCGGCAAGGTCACATGGACACGGGAACAGGAGCGGCTGTTCGGCGTCGAGGAGGGCAGCTTCAAGGGCGACTTCGCCGCCTGGGAGGAGAAGGTCGTCCCGGAAGATCTCGGCCTCACCAACAAGCTCATCCAGGAAGCGCTCGGGCGCCGCGATCCCGAGGTCAACCTCATCTACCGCATGCGCCGCCCCGACGGGACCATCCGCACCATCGATACGATCGCGCTGTTCTTCTATGATCCTGACGGGAAACCCCTGCGCATGGTCGGCGTGAACATCGACGTCACCCGCTATAAACAGGCCGAGCAGCGCCAGCACCTTCTGATCCGCGAGCTTCATCACCGGGTGAAGAACACCCTTGCGACCGTCCAGGCGATCGTCGGATCCACCGCGCGAACCGCCTCGAACATCGAGGAGTTCTATCAGGGCTTCGTCGGGCGCATCGTGTCGCTGGCACGCACGCACAACATCCTGACCGAGGATTACTGGCAGAAGGCTCCCCTCGAGGAGCTGATCCAGACGGAGCTCGGCCCCTACGACGACGAGACCCGCAAGCGCATCACGATCCAAGGCCCTTCGGTCGAGCTTCCCTCGGAGGCGGCCGTTCCGATCGGCATGGCGGTTCACGAACTGACCACCAATGCCGCCAAGCATGGCGCCCTTTCGACCTTCGGCGGCAAGGTGGAGGTGACCTGGAGCGTCGAGGAAAAGGAGAAGGGCAAGCGTGTCCTCCTGTTCAACTGGGTGGAACAGGGCGGTCCACGCGTCACCGAGCCGACGCGCCAAGGCTTCGGGACACGGCTGCTGCAACGGGTCCTGACGACCCAGCTCAACGCCGACGTAAACATGGACTACAGCGAAAGCGGGCTGCGGTTTCACATGGTCATGCCCATTCCCGAACAGACGGCCCTCTTCAATCCGGCCGGGTGACGCGAATGCTTCTGAACGCCGCCCGTTCGCACCTGATCGTCATCGACATGCAGCAGCGCCTGCTGCCTGCCATCGAGGGCGGGGACGCGGTCGCGTCACGGGTGAGCGTGTTGCTGAAGGGGGCCGAACGGCTCGGGGTGCCGATCACCGTCACGGAGCAATATCCGAAGGGGCTCGGCCCCACCGTCCAGCCGCTTCTCGATTCCATTCCGGCCGGAACCGCCGTGATGCCGAAGGTCAGTTTCTCGGCCGCCGGAGACGCAGCGATCGCGGAACACGTCATGTCCCTACGCGCCCAGGGGCGGGACCAGCTCGTTCTCTGCGGAGTGGAGGCTCATGTCTGCGTGCTGCAGACGGCGCTCGGCTTTCGTGCGACGGGCCTGGAGGTCGCTGTTGTCGCGGACGCCGTATCGAGCCGCGCGCCGGCGAGCGTCGCGGCCGCTTGCGCCCGTCTTCTTCACGCGGGCTGCCACTGGGTCACGACGGAAATGGTAATCTTCGAATGGCTGGAACAAGCGGGCACGGACGATTTCCGCGCCCTCTCCGCTCTCATCAAGTGATCCGGACGCCGCCCTGGCCCGTGGAGATGAATTCCTTCAGCTCGTCCAGAGACATGAAACGGAACATGCCCTGGGGCGTCTCGGCCTCGATGGAGCCGTCGGAATACATCACGTAGCGATTGTCGCCGGACGTGTAAGAGCCGATCACGGTCTTGGAACCCGCCGGTTGCTCGGGAGCGGCCCTGTCGACGGGTGCTTCGGCAGGTGCTTCGGCAGGTGCCTCGGCCTCCTCCGATACCTCCTGGGGCGCCTCCGGCTCGAAGATGTCGTCCTCTTTCCTCGCCTCGCCCGCAGGTGCTGTTTCGGGCTCGGGCTCGCGAACCTCCGGCTCGCGCACCGGGAAGGCAAATCCGTGATCGGGCTCGGGCTGCACCTCCGTGCGGCGCGTCTCGCGGAAGCGGTCGGCGATCAGAAAATCCGGAATGCGCACTTCCGGATCGGCCGGGGCATCCTCCCGCGAACCGGGCGCCGGCTCCGAAACCTGCTGGGACGGCACCGTGATTTCCGGCTCCCGGTAGGGTTGAGGCTCGAAGGAAGACGGCCTGCCGAAATCCTCGCGGGGCGGGATGACGGGCTCCGGAGCCGGCGTTTCGGGCTCTCCGGGGGAGGATGCTTCCTCCGCCGGTTGCGGGGCCTCGGGAAAGAGCGGCAAGGTCGGCTGCTCGTCGCTCACCGGCTCGGCGGACGCCGCCTTGTCCCCACGTCCGAACATGCCGCCGGCCAGAGCCGCGACGGACATTCCCGCCGCAGCGCCGGCAGCGGCGGAAGGGGCGGCGTGATGATGGTGATCCTCGTCCTCGACGAGGTTGGCCTGGAGGCGCATCAGCTCGTTCTGGATCCGGGAAAGGCGCGCCACGATGGCGGCTACGCCCACGAGAAGCGCACCGCTGGCGGCGCTGATGCTGCCCGCGATGACCATGGTCCAGCCACGCTCGACGAGAACGATGTCCCAGCCCAAAATCGCGGCGAACAAGCCGCCGACAATCATCGCAAAAGCCAGGGCGAAAAGAGCGATGACCATCCTGTCTCCGTTACGCAAACCACATACTCTCAAAAGGCAAAGCTGGGTTTTTATAGGGCAACGGGCATGTCAAGGAAAGCTTGGGCGGAAAAAAGTCGGAAGCTTGGCCGTTGCCCTTGAGGCCCTGCCGCTTTAACTAACGGGCAGGTTGCTCATACCTCGAAGGAGACGCTCATGTCGTTCACCCTGCCCGAACTGCCTTACGCCTACGACGCCCTGCAGCCTTACATGTCGCGGGAGACGCTCGAATACCATCACGACAAGCACCATGCGGCTTACGTGAACACCGGCAACAATCTTCTGAAAGGGACGGAGTTCGAAGGCAAGAGCGTCGAGGAGGTCGTGACGGGTTCCTACGGCAAGAACCAGGCCCTCTTCAACAATGCCGGACAACATTACAACCACATCCACTTCTGGCGCTGGATGAAGCCGAACGGCGGCGGCGCCCTCCCCGGCAAGCTGGAGAAGAAGATCGTCGAGGATCTCGGCTCGGTCGACAAGATGAAGGAAGACTTCATCCAGGCCGGCGTCGGCCAGTTCGGCTCCGGTTGGGCCTGGCTCGCCGTCAAGGACGGCAAGATCCAGATCATGAAGACCCCGAACGGCGAGAACCCCCTCGTCCACGGCGCCCAGCCGATCCTGGGCTGCGACGTGTGGGAACACTCCTACTACATCGATTACCGCAACCGCCGTCCCGACTATCTCAAGGCCTTCCTGGAAAACCTCGTGAACTGGGAGCATGTGGAAGAGATGTTCGAGACCGCGACGCGGTAAGCGGACGCCATGCAAGGTTTCAAAGGGGCCCTCGGGCCCCTTTACTTTTGGCCCTCAAGGATATCCGGCTGGAGCTTGCCCGCCCTCAGCAGATGTTGCAGCGCGTATGTCACCGAAAGGGCGTCGTCGAGCGCGTCGTGCCCCTGCAGCGGCGGGTGCTCGACGCCATAATAATCCGCCAGATTGTTGCTGGGCGTCTTCGCGATATCCTCGACCGGCATCCCGGCCGCGATCACGAGTTTGACCGCGTTGTCGAACCGACAGGCGGGAATGGAGGGCTGAATGCCCGCCACGTAGCAGCTGATGGCGACCATGTTCAGCTCGTCCTTGCCCCACGACCAGAACAGCGCCCCGTCCGAGAAGCGATCAACGCCCGCAAGGGCCTCCTGCAACGGGATCCCCTTGGTCTGAATGTCGTTTTCGGTGATGCCGGTCAGCTTGGTGAAGAACGGGTCGATCGCATACCGGTCGCCGAAGCGGTCCACCGGCCGGACATAGGCCTTGTGCGTCTCAAGGAGCGGGAAATCACCCTCCAGCCCGAGCTTCACGGCCCCGATCTGCGCGATCACCGGATCGGGATCGTGAGCGGCGCACCAGAACCGGCTCTGCGATCCCTGAACGCACAGAAACTCGCAGTCGAATATGACGGCCGTCCTCATGGCTCCCCCTCTCGGCGCTTCATCCACACGCGCGGCCTCGGTAAAAGGCCGTGATCGTCTTCGTCCTTTCCGATGGCTAAACCGCCTCATCCGGCCGAATGGCCCGAACTTTCCCGGAACGCGGGCGAGAGAGCAAGAGCAATGCCTCGCTCCTCCAACAGCTCCGCGAAGGCGTCCGACTGGAGATAAGCGAGCTCCTCGGGTCGGCTCTCGACAGCCGGGTCCAGGCTGCGCAATTCATCGTCCACATGGCCGGGATGGCACATGACGACCGGCCGTGGCCCGAGATTCGTCAGGCACGTGCTGAAAACGCGCCGGGCCGGAACGGTTTGATCGAGGGGCGCGAAGCCCGAGAACCCCTCGTTGGTGTCGAAGCCCGCCGCCCGGGCCTGGCTCCTGAAGCCCCGGGCGAGCGCCTTGACGATCAAGGCCTTGCCGCGGCTGATCGGCCGGCGCAGGATCGCCGTCATCCCGTCGGAGGGGTCCCGGATCCAGATCCGCCCGGCATAGCCCTTTTCCTTCAGGACCGCGAACAGAGCCTGGCGGATCACTGGCAGAACGTGAACATGCTGATGCCCGTCCACGAAGTCGGGCGGGGCCTCGTGCACGGCCTCGAAGGCCACCACCTGCCGCCGGATCTCGTCCGCGACCTCCTCTTCCGAAAGACGACCGCGCAAGGCGTCGGACAGAATCGCTCCGAGAGCCGGAAACGTGCCGCCCGGCGCGAGATGCGGCATCGATTGGATCGGCGTCCCCGTGGTGAGATTGAGGTGGAGCCCGATCCCGAGGCGGCCCGCGTAAGGCTTGAGGTCCGGAGCCGCGCGGCGCCAGCCCGGCATGTTCGTCATGGCGCTGGTGGCCGAAAGCCGACCCTGCTCCGCAAGATCGAGGATCCCGCGGCTGACGCCGTCGGTCAGGCCGAAATCGTCGGCGCAAAGCACCACTTGGCGCTGCAGACTCATTATCACCTCAAAATCGGCTATGCCGCACCCTATCCCTCTTGAGCAAAAGAGGAAACTCAGGTCTCAATGCGGACCCTGGTCGAACAAACACCCTGGTCGAAGGAAAGTTTTGTGGCGTCGCCGAAACTCAGCGTGATCATCCCGGTCCATAACGAGAGCGCCAACATCGCGCCCCTTTGCGCGCGCCTCGTGCCCGTGCTGAACCGCATCACCTCGCTCTGGGAAGTGATCTTCGTCGATGACGGAAGTCGCGATGACACGCTCGACCGGATCAAGGCCGCCAGCCACGACGAGCCCCGGATCGGGGCGGTTTCGTTCAGCCGCAACTTCGGCAAGGAAATCGCCATCGCGGCGGGGGTCGACCACGCCAGGGGCGACGCGGTCGTCATCATGGACGCGGACCTTCAGCATCCGCCGGAGATGATCGAGACTTTCGTGGAGCGCTGGCGGGAAGGCAACGTGATGGTCTATGGCCAGCGCACCGACCGGTCGGACGAAACCCGGGTCAAGCGCGGCTTCGCCCATCTGTTCTACCACCTCTTCGCCCGCTTCGGCGAAATTCCGCTCCCCGAAGGCGCCGGCGATTTCCGCCTCATCGACCGCAAGGGTGTGGAGGTTCTGAGAAGCCTCGGGGAAAAGGCCCGTTTCTCCAAGGGCCTTTATGCCTGGATCGGCTTCAAGAGCACCGGAGTGCCATTCGTCGTGGAAGAGCGCCTGCACGGAAGCACAAAGTGGAGCTTCCGCAAGCTCTTCCGCTTCGCCTTCGACGGGATTGCGGCGTTTTCCACCGTGCCCCTGCGGATCTGGACCTATCTCGGGTTCCTGATCTCGTTCATGTCGATTGCGACGGCGATCTACTTCCTGATCCGCACGCTGCTGTTCGGCACCGACCTGCCGGGCTTCCCGAGCCTGATCGTGTCGGTCATGTTCTTCTCGGGCATTCAGCTCATGTCCCTCGGTATCGTCGGCGAATATGTCGGGCGGATCTTCGCGGAGGTGAAGCGGCGCCCGCTCTATGTGGTGCAGGAGCGGATCGGCGGCGCGGCCGAGGTCAGCTCGAGCCTTGTCCAGGACGATCCGCGGTTGCGCCGGACCTGATCGATGTTCAAGAAAATTCTTTCCGTCGGAGGCTGGACCCTCGTCTCCCGTCTCACAGGCTTCATCCGTGACGTGGTCATCGCCGCCGTGATGGGCGCCGGGCCGATCGCGGACGCCTTCGTGGTCGCCTTCAAGATCCCGAACAATTTCCGCCAGATCTTCAGCGAAGGCGCGTTCAACAACGCCTTTCTTCCGACCTATGCCCAGGTGCTCGAAAAGGAGGGCGAGGACAAGGCGCGCTCCTTTGCCAGCCGCATGACCACCCTGATGCTCATCGTCCAGATCGCCCTGCTCGGTCTCGCGTTCCTGGCGATGCCGACGGTGGTCAGCCTGCTGGCTCCCGGCTTCTCGGACGAGCCCGAAAAATTCAGCCTCGCGGTGACCCTGACGCGGATCACGTTCCCGTATCTCCTGTTCATCACCCTCGTGACGATCCTGTCGGCGATCCTCAACGCCCATGACCGCTTCGCGGCGGCCGCGGGAGCGCCGGTGCTTCTCAATGTCTCCCTGATCGCGGCGCTGGCGCTCGCGTTCCTGTTCCCGAACGCGGGCCATGCGGCGGCCTGGGGCGTGACGGTTTCAGGGATTCTGCAGCTTGCCCTCGTCTGGTGGGACGCGCAGCGCAAGCGGATCGCCCCACGCCTCGAAGCGCCGCGCTCCGATCCGGCCATGCGCAGGTTCTTCAAGACCCTGGGTCCCGCCGTGATCGGATCCGCCGGGGTGCAGATCGCCATCTTCGCCGACACGATCATCGCCTCCTTCCTGCCCACGGGCGCGGTCTCGTCCCTGTATTACGCGGACCGGCTCTATCAGCTGCCGCTCGGGGTGATCGGCATCGCGGCCGGCACCGTCCTCTTGCCCGAAATGAGCCGCCGGATCGCCGGGGGCGACGTGGCGGGCGCCCATGCGGCGCAGAACCGGGCCATCGGCCTGACCCTCGCGCTCGCGGCGCCCTTCCTGGTCGCCTTCGTGGCCATGCCGGACCTGATCATGCGGGCGCTTTTCCAGCACGGCGTGTTCGACGCCAGCGCGACGGCCCGTGCGGGCGCGGCGCTCGCGGCGTACTCCATCGGTCTTCCGGCCGCGGTCCTGATCCGCTCGGCCCTGGCGAGCTTCTATGCTCGCTCAGATACGGTGACGCCCCTCTACGCCTCGCTGACGGCGGTCGCCGCCAACGTGCTTCTGAAGATCGTCCTGATGGGACCTTTCGGGGTTGTCGGGCTGGCGCTCGGCACGGCGCTCGGCGTGTGGATCAACCTGATCCTTCTGTTCATTCTCGCCTATCGGCGCGGCTGGAACGCCCCGAGCAAAGGCTTGATGCGCACCAGCCTGGCGGTTCTGATCGCGAGCCTCGTGCTTGCGGCCTTCGCGTGGCTCGCGCCCGAGCCGCTCTCGCGGTGGACGTCGAGCCTTCCCGCGTGGCAGAGCGAAACGCAACTGGCCGTTCTGGGCGCATGCGGAGCCGTGATCTACGGGGTGGTGCTGCTCGGCGGGATGCGGATCCTGGGTGTGCGATTGGCCCGGCGCTGATCGTCAGCGCTCCGCGAGGCGTGCGCGCGGCTCCCGGCCTGCAACCTCCGTCAGGAGTTTGCGCCGGGCCGCCACCGCGAAGGGACGTGTCGCGTCGGCGATCTCCACGAACGATCCCGGACCGCCGATCACGTGCTGCGCATAGTAATCCTCCAGCGCCATGCCGCCCGGGCCACCCGGTCGGCCTCCGGCGCGGCGGATCGACAAAGCGTTGATGGTAAAACCCTTCCCTAGGGCTTCCGCCCGTGCGGCATCGAGGGGCCTGCCGTTCATGTTGGGGCCGTCGCCGGACACGTCGATGACCTTGCGCGTCCCCTCGTGGGCATTCGTTTCGACCAGACGGACCGAGAAGTCGATAGCGTTGGAAATCGAGTTGTAGCCGGTGGCTCCGCGCGGCGCTGCGACGAGCTTGTCGGCAAAGATCTTGGCGCTCGCCGCATCGCGGATCACATGCCAATCGACGATCAGGACCTGCGAACTCGGCCCGCCCCATTCCATGAAGGCCACCGCGATGGCTCCGATGGGGCCGTCCTTGATGCCGTCGAGGACATCCTTGCTCGTCAGCGCGTCGGCCCAGCCCTGGCGCTGAAGCCGCAATTCATCGCTGTCGATGGAGCCCGATCCGTCCGCCGCGAAGACCAGTTCGAGATCGACAGGCTCGGCGTAGGCCGGCGCCGTCAGGAGAGCAAAAGCGAAAAGGCCGTTCAGGATGAGGCGCATCGATGGCTCCAGCACTGGTCGCAATGCTGGAGCCATTTAGGGCGCGCCGTTGGAGAAGCGGCCCTCCCGGGTGATCACAAGTTTGTTGAGCGGCCCAGCCCCGTCAGTCCGGGGCGAGCGCAAGCGAGAGCCCGGAACCCATAGCCGCTCACGCTTCGAGATAGGGCACTACGGCAGCCGTCGCGTCTTTTCCGGGATCCTCAGCGGCTCTGGGTTACGGGCTCGCCTGCGGCGCCCCGGAATGACGGGCGGTGCTTTGGCATTCCGGGCCCGGCGCAATAGCGCAGGCCCGAAATGACGAGGGCGGGTTCGCCTCGCTCCGGGCTTACCGCGCCTTCAGGAAATCCGCGACGTCGAGGAGGATGAACTCGTTGTCGTCCTGCTTGTTGGCGATGCGGCTCGACGAGAAAGGCAGGTTGTTGTCGTTCCCGACGATGATGTGACGCTCGTCCACCACGTCCACGTTCTCGATGGTGAAGAACGGGAAGGTCAGGACATTGTCGTTGAGGGGCTTTCTGGCCTTCTTGTTCGGGTCGGCGATCTGCATCAGATCCACATAACCGATCTTGCGGACCGGCTGGCCCACATTGGCGTCCGACAGTTCGATCTTGACGATCCGCTTGAACTTCGCCGGATCCTGGAAACAGTCAGGGCGCTTCTCGCCCTGCGGACAGGCCTTGTCGGCGGTGCCTTCGCCGTTGTCGCGCTCGATGATGAGGCCGGTCGTGGCATCGATCATGTTGAAATCGCCGATGGCGAGGCCGTTCTGGTCGAGAACGTATTTCCAGTGGCGGCCGGTCCATTTCTCCTGCGCCACATCGAATTCGACGATGCGCAGGTACTCGCGCCCGTCCAGGCTCTCCCACTGCTTCTTCTCGGCATCCCACACCGCGCCTTCGAGGAGGGCGTACAGGAACTTGCCGTCCTTCGACGCCGCCATTCCCTCGAAACCCTTGGAGCGGCGGATGTTGAATGCGACGGGACCGTTCGGAGCGGCGGGCGTCGTCACCCCGTAATGATCCGGCGAGCGGGCGACCTTGCCGTCGACGAGTGTCTCGAAGACGGCCTCGACCTTGCCGGTCAGATCGGCCCTGATCAGGTAGGGGCCGAACTCGTCGCCGATCCAGATCTTGCCACCGATGAGCTGGAAGCTCTCCGTGTCGAAGTCGGAACCGGTGAGATAGCGCTTATCGGTCGCCTCGTTGGCGATGCGGAACGGCACTTTCTTGTCGGGATCATGCAGGAAGACGGTTTCAGCGCGCTCGACCGTCCCCTTGGTCCAATCGATACGGTAGCGATTGAGATAGAGCATCGAATCCGGAGACGTGGCCTTGGAGCCGAACCCGTTGTCGGTGAGCACCCAGAAAGTGCCGTCTCCCATGGACTTGATGCCGGAATGCCCCTGGAGCGGCTGTCCCCGGAAGGGCAGCTTCACGCCGGTCGGCCGATCGCCCGAGGTCCCCTCGACGGTGCCGACGGCCTCGATGCGCTTGCCTGTCGTGAACTTGCCCGACACCTTGAGGTCCGCGGGCGCGTCGGCGGGCGCCTCGACGAAGCTCTCCGCCGGAAGAACCGCGTGGCCGTCGAGGACGGCGGGAAAGGGCTGCTGTGCGAAAGCACCGGCCGAGAGCAGGATGGTGAACGGCAGAGCCGTGAGAAGACGGACAGACATCGATGAACCTCATGTGCTTTTTCAAGCGAGGCTGATGTCTTGGAGAAGCTCGATGTCTGTCCGTTAACAGATTGGCGACAGTTGCATAACGCCCGAGGCGGACATTCTCACGCCGCCTTGCTGACGCCCTTGTCGTGGGCGAACGCCCAGTAGAGTTCGCGGGCCTTGCGGAAGAAGGTGCCCGGCTGGAGATCCCGGCTGTCGATGCGCAGGACGGGCATCACCTTGGAGTAATTGCCCGAGATGAAGATCTCGTCCGCATTGGCGAAATCCTCGTACCGCAGGGTGCTTTCCACCACGCTCACGCCGTCGTCGCGCAGGAGCTTGATCACCCGCTGGCGGGTGATGCCGTTCAGGAATGTGCCGTTCGGCGCCGGGGTATAGACCACACCGTCCTTGGCCATGAACACGTTCGACGTACCCGTTTCCGCGATGTTGCCGAGGGCATCGCACACGAGCGCGTTGTCGAAGCCCTTTTCCTTGGCCTCGCGGATCACGCGGGCATTGTTGGGATAAAGGCATCCGGCCTTGGAATCCGTCGGCATGGACTCGAGGGTCGGCCGGCGGAAGCTCGACTTCATGACCGAGAGCCCGCCCGGCACCGGCATGGGGGCCTCGAACAGCGAGAGGCAGAACTGGGTCGATTCCGGATCCGGCGCGATGGTGGCCATCCCTTCCGCCTCACCCCAGTACATGGGCTTCACGTAAAGCGCCGTGCCGGGAGCGAACTTCTTCACGCCCTCGGCCACCAGCTCCTGAATCACCTTCGGGTCCATGGTGGGCTTGAGGCCGATGGTCAGGGCCGAGCGGTTCACGCGCTCGCAATGCCGGTCGAGATCGGGGGCGACGCCCTCGAACACCCGCGCGCCGTCGAACACCGAGGAACCGAGCCAGGAAACATGGGACCGGGGTCCGATCAGGGGCGGGTTGCCCTCATGCCATGCGCCGTTGAACCAGTTCCATGTCTGCGAATACCAAGCCACCGTGATGATCCTTCAGGTCAATGCTGCTGCCGTATCGAATCCCCTCCCCGCCCGAGCGTCAATCGCCGGAGAGCCTTTCGGACCATAAAGACTTGTGATGGATGCCATGAGCAGACCTGATCCATCCCCTGTTGTCAGAGATCGTGTGCGGTGCGAAGCTTCGCCATGGCCCCTGCTCCAACCGTGCTCGCAACCGCCAAGGCTGTCGTCTTCGATGCCTACGGCACCCTGTTCGACGTCCATTCGGTCGTAGCGCGGCACGCCGCGGCCATCGGGACCTCGGCCCAACCCTTCTCCGATCTGTGGCGCCAGAAGCAGCTCGAATATTCCTGGGTGCTGTCGCTCGCCGGCCGTTACGAGCCTTTCTGGATCCTGACGGAGCGGGCGCTGGACTACGCCTTCACCCGCTTCCCGGAGGTGGATCGCGGTCTGAGACCGGCCCTCCTCCAGGCCTATCGCAAACTCGATGCGTACGGCGACGCGTCCTCCACGCTCGGGGCGCTGCGCCGCGGCGGTTTGCGGACCGGCATCCTGTCCAACGGCGATCCCGGGATGCTCGACGCCGCCGTCACGTCGGCAGACCTCGGCAAGGATCTCGACGCCGTGCTTTCCGTCGATGCGGCAGCGGTGTTCAAGACCCATCCGCGCGCTTACGAGCTTGCGCTGTCGGCCTTCTCTGCCGGGACCGACGACATCGTCTTCGTCTCGTCCAACCGCTGGGACATCGCGGGTGCGACGGCGTTCGGGTTCCGCACGGTCTGGATCAATCGCGCGGGCTTGCCGGAAGAATACGCGGAGCTTGCGCCCCGCGCGGTCGTTTCATCGCTTCGGGAACTGCTGGCGGATTAAGCGGCGGCCGGCTTGGCCCGGAGATCCTGGAGCCATGTCCCGGCAGCGCCTGCTTCTTCCTCATGCCCCGGCTCCCGCCAGGTTTCCGCAAGTCCCGCCTCGTACCAGTCGCGCATGGACGGAAGGGCGAGCAGACGCGCCACATAGGCCATCGACGCGTCGTCGAGCTTCAGGTCATAGGTCTGGATACGGAAGGCTACGGGTGCGAAGAACGCATCCACGGCCGTGAACCTGCCGCCCGCGAGGAACGGCCCGCCGAACCGCGTCAGTCCTTCGTTCCACAACTCGCCGAGACGGGCGATATCGGCCTTCAGGGCGTCGGACATGCCGTTGAGCCGAATCCTGAGACCGCAGCTCATGGGACAGGCATTGCGCAGGGTCGAGAAGCCCGAATGCATCTCGGCCGTCGCGCAGCGGGCCCAGGCTCGCGCCGTCGCGTCCGCGGGCCACACGCCCTCATGGCGCTCCGCCAGATACTCGGTGATCCCGAGCGAATCCCACACCACGGTCTCGCCGTCCTTCAGGCAAGGGACGCGCCCGGTGGGCGAGAAGCGCCGGAATGTCTCGTAGCTCGGTCCGTCGGGAAACGGCATGATCCGCTCCTCGAAGGGGATGCCGCGCTCGCGCATCAGCACCCAGGGACGCAGCGACCAGGACGAGTAGTTCTTGTTCGCGATGAAAAGTTCGTACATCGATCTCACTTCTGCGCGAGAGCAGCCAGGATCCGCGCCCAGGAACGGGTGCCTTTGTGGAAGCTCTTCAGGTCGTATTTCTCGTTTGGCGAATGGATGCGGTCGTCATCCAGTCCGAACCCGACGAAGAGCGTGTCGAGACCGAGCGTGCGCTTGAAATCGCCGCCGACGGGAATCGACCCACCCATGCCGATGATGATCGGATCGGCCTGCCATTCGTCGTGCAGAGCGCCCTTCGCGGCCGTCAGGGCAGGAAAATCGTGAGGCAGCGCCAGGGCGCGGGAGCCCTTGTGATGGATGAACTCAACGGAGCAATCGGCGGGAATGCGCTCACGCACGAAGGCTTCGAAACTGGCGGAGATCTTCGCCGGATCCTGATCGCCCACGAGGCGGAAGGAGATCTTGCAGCGGGCCTCCGCGGCGATGACCGTCTTGGTGCCCTCGCCCGTGTAGCCGCCGATGATGCCGTTCACGTCGCAGGTCGGGCGCGACTGGATCTGCTCGATGAGCATGCGGCCCTTCTCGCCCGCGGAATGCTTGAGGCCGACCTGCCCGAGAAATTCCTCTTCCGTCAGGTTGAGCTTCTTCCATTGCTCCAGCACCTGCGTGGGCGTCTCGGGCACGCCGTCGTAGAAATCCTTGAGGGTGATGCGGCCATTGTCGTCATGGATCGCCGCGATGATCTTGGACAACACATGGATCGGGTTGCGCGCGGCGCCGCCGAACGAACCGGAATGCAGATCGCGATCGGCGCAGCGCACGATCACTTCCTCATACACCATGCCGCGCAGGGAGGACGTCACCGCGGGCGTGTTCTGGTCCCACATGCCGGTGTCGCAGACGAGGGCGACGTCCGCCTTGAGCTCGTCCTTGTTGGCTTCGATGAATTCCGGAAGGAACTTGGACCCGTCCTCCTCCGCGCCCTCGACCAGGAAGGTGATGTCGATGGGCAGGGAACCGGTCACCGCCTTCCAGGCGCGGCAAGCCTCGACGAAGGTCAGAACCTGGCCCTTGTCGTCGGAGGAGCCGCGGGCGCTGATGGCCTTGCGGCCGTCGGGCAGCGTGACGATGCGCGGCTCGAAGGGCGGCCCGTCCCACAGATCGAGCGGATCGACGGGCTGGACGTCGTAATGGCCGTAGAACAGCACGTGCGGCTTCGCCCCGCCCTTGGCATGGCCGACGACGGCCGGATGCCCACCCGTTTCGCGCAAGGACGCTTCGACGCCCATCCCTTTCAGCTCGTCGACAAGCCATTGTCCGGCGGTGCGGCAATGATCCTTGTAGGCCGGGTCGGTGGAAATGGAGGGAATCTTGAGCCACTGGAACAGGCGCTCCAGGGACGTATCGAGGTCGGTGTCGATCTTGGCGAGAACTTGGTCGAGCTGAGACATGGTTTTCCGCTGCATGGTCGAATCGGGCGCGCCACGGTGCGCCTATCGGCGTGACGCGGCAAGGGGGAATGGCAAGAGGGAATGGTCGGAGCGTCCGCGCCGCCACTGTCATTCCGGGGCGCCGCCACCGTCATTCCGGGACGGCCCTGCGGGCCGGGCCCGGAACCCATAAACACGACGCGTTACGAAGTGAGTGCGCGGCGGCCGTCGCGTCTTTTCCGGGAGCGTAAGCGGATATCGGTTCCGGGCTCTCGCCCCGGAGTGACGGGGTTTTACCGTCGCAGCAGCCCGCCCAGCGCTCCGCGCACGATGGCGCGTCCGATGGAGCTGCCCTGGCGGCCGCCGAGGGACTTGCCGATCTCCGACGCGATGGTGCCGACCGTCTGATTGACGACGGTGCGGGTCACCTCGCGGGTGACGCGCTGTCCGACCGTCAGCGATCCCTTGCGCTGCGGTCCGCCGGCGCCGAAGAGACCGCCGAGCATATCGAGGAGCCCGCCTCCGCCTTGAGCAGCCTGAGCTTCAGTTGCTGCCTTTTCGGCACGCTGTGCCAGCAACTCGTAGGCCGATTCGGAATCGATCGACTGCTCGTACTTGCCGCGCAGCACGCTTGCGGTGACGATCTGCTGGCGCTGCGTCACGTCGATGGGGCCGACCTGCGCCATGGGCGGCGCCATCAGGGTCCGCTCCACCATCGACGGTGCGCCCTTTCCTTCAAGGGTCGAGACGAGCGCCTCGCCGACGCCGAGTTCGGTGATGGCCTTCTCCGTGTCGAAGGCCGGGTTCTGCCTGAATGTCTGAGCCGCGACCCGTACGGCCTTCTGCTCGCGGGGCGTATAGGCCCGCAGCGCGTGCTGGACCCGGTTGCCCAGCTGCGCCAGGACCGTCTCCGGAACGTCCGCCGGATTCTGGGTCACGAAATAAACCCCGACTCCCTTGGAGCGAATGAGCCGGACCACCCGCTCCACGGTCTCGATCAGGGGCTTCGGCGCATCGCTGAACAGGAGGTGGGCCTCGTCGAAGAAGAACACGAGCTTCGGCTGATCGAGATCGCCCACCTCGGGCAGTTCCTCGAAAAGCTCGGACATCAGCCACAGGAGGAAGGTGGCGTAGAGGCGCGGATTGGCCATGAGCTTGTCCGCCGCCAGAATGTTGACGATGCCGCGCCCATCCCGATCCGTGCGCATCAGGTCCTTGATGTCGAGGGCCGGCTCGCCGAGGAACTCGTCGCCCTGCTGATTCTCCAGCACGAGAAGCTGGCGCTGGATGGTGCCGACGGTCGCTTTCGAGACGTTGCCGTAGGTGGTCGTCAGTTCCTGCGCCTTATCGGCGATGAGCTGAAGCAACGCCCGCAGATCCTTCAGGTCGAGAAGCAGCAGGCCCTGCTCGTCGGCGATCCTGAACGCGATGTTGAGGACGCCTTCCTGCGTATCGTTGAGGTCGAGCAGGCGCGACAGGAGCAGCGGCCCCATCTCCGAGACGGTCGCGCGGACCCGGTGCCCCTGCTCGCCGAAGAGATCCCAGAAGACCACAGGAAAACGGTCGGCCTTGTAGTCGATTCCGATCTCCGTCGCGCGCTTGACGAAGGCCTCCTTGGCGTTGCCCTGCGCGGCGATGCCCGAAAGGTCGCCCTTGATGTCGGACGCGAAAACCGGAACGCCGGCTTGCGAGAAGCCTTCCGCCAGAACCTGCAACGACACGGTCTTTCCGGTGCCCGTCGCCCCGGTGATCAAACCGTGGCGGTTGGCGAGCGCCAGATCCATGTATTCCGGCTTGGTGCTCTTGCCGATGAAGATCTTGCCGTCCTGAAGCATTGCGGTCCTCCCAATGGCGCTAGTCTAGGGAATCCGTCCTCCGGTTTCCACTGCCGCACGCCTTGATTTCGGAACCGTCCAGCGCGAATTATCCGCACCAACATTCCCCAAGGAGAATCTCATGGAAGAGCTCATCGCCCGCATCACCCAGAAAACGGGCCTCGAAGCCTCCGTCGCCAAGAAGGCCATCGGGCTGATCCTGGCCTATCTTCAGAAGGAGGGGCCGGCGAACGAGGTCAACCAGCTTCTTGCCGCCCTTCCGGGCGCCGAAGAGGCCATTGCCCAGGCGGGCAGCGGTGGCGGCGGTGGGATCATGGGCATGATGGGCTCCCTCGGCGGCGGCGTCATGGCCCTCGGCACCCAGCTCATGGGCGCCGGCGTTTCCATGGGCCAGATGCAGCCCCTCGGCCGCGAACTCTTCGCCTATGGCCGCGAGAAAGCCGGCGAGGACGTGATGGGTCCCATCGTCGGCGCGATCCCCGGATTGTCGCAGTTCGTCTGATGGTCCGTGCCTTCGGGGCCTGCCCACGGCAGGCCCCGAAGGCCTCAGGCGGCAAGCGTCGCCATGTACGAATGCCGGGTTTTGAGGAAAGCCCGAAGGCGCTCCGGATAATCCGCGCCGACCGCGAGCCGGACGCTTTCCCGGTCCCGCAGGGTCTGTCGCCAGGCGCTCACTTTCGGCAGCCCCTTAAAGACGTCAAGCGCCACGAAGCTTTCGAACACATCGAAGTAGCGGAAGACCGGCGCGAAGGCGGCATCGACGATGCTGAACGCAGCTCCGTTGAACAGCGGACCATCGCCGATCGCCTGCTCCAGCCGCGCGAACTTTTGCGCAATGTCGTTTTCCTTGGCGGCGAATGCCGCCGCATTCGGGGCGCTGTAGAGACCGCCGATCTCGTTCAGAACCGCCGACGCGAATTCGACCCATGCCCGGTGCTTCGCCCGTTGCAGCGGATCCTCCGGATGCAGGCGTGGCCCGATGGTTTCGTCGAGATAGTCGCAGATCACGGCGGACTCGAAGAGAATCTCGCCTTCGGTCTTCAACAGCGGCACCTTGCCGAGAGGCGACAAGGCTTTGAACCAATCCGGCCTGTTGCCGAGATCGACATCGGTGCGCAGGAAGGGTGCGCCCTTCTCGCGCAGCACGATGGCGGCGCGCTGGACGTAGGGGCAAAGGGGATGGCTGACGAGTTCGAGGGACGTCATCGGAAACACCTTGGCTATCGGGAGTCAGGCCCGGACTGCCCAAAGGGCCGTCCAGGCCTTTCGCCTCAGGCGGCCTGCTTCAGGAGGCCTTCGGCGGTGAGCGCCGCGCGAACCGCGGGACGGGCGGCGACGCGGTTGAGATAATCCGACAGGTGCGGGAACGGCTTGAGATCCACCTGGAGGAAATTCGCCCAGTTCACGATGGTGAACGCATAAGCATCCGCCACGGTGAAGTGATCGCCCGCGAGGTACGGGCTGCGGCCCAGACGCTCGTCCAATTGGGCAAAGCGTGCGGCCAGCTTCCCGCGCACCGTCTTCCTGGTGCCTTCCTCGGTCTCGGGATGCCAGAGCCAGCTGAAGGTCTTGTGAAGTTCGGTCGCGATGAAGTTCAGCCATTCCTGCACGCGGAACCGCTCCATGGTGCCGGCCGCCGGCAACAACGCGGTGTTTCCCGCCTGCTCCGCGACCCACTGGACGAGAACCGAAGCCTCGGTCAACACATCGCCGGTATCGAGTTCAACGGCAGGAACGTAGTTCTTCGGATTGACGGCGGCGAAATCCGCGCCCGTTTCGAGCTTGTGCTTGGGAAGATCGACCTTCACGAGGTCGATGGGCGTGCCGGCTTCGCGGGCGACGATATGGACGGCGAGCGAGCAGGCTCCGGGGGAATAGTAGAGTTTCATCGAGTCATTCCTTTTAGATCAGGCCGTCGAGGCGGCGCTGAGACAGATCTATCTCTTGCTTCAGCGCACATCCATCAGCTTCTTTGGCAACGCTACTTGCAGGACTGCAAGCGCCGGATTAGGATGAGGCGATGGACGATTGGAATGACCTGCGCCTCGTATTGGCGATTGCCCGCAACGAAAGCCTGACCGGCGCCGCCAGGGATCTGGGGGTCAATCATTCGACCGCCTTCAGGCGCCTCGGGGTGCTGGAGGAAGCGATCGGCGTGCGGTTGTTCGAGCGGCTGCCGGGGGGTGTCTATACGCCGACCCAGGCGGGCGAGCGCATGGCCGCGACGGCGGAGCGCATCGAAACCGAAACCGTTGCTCTCGACCGGGAGATCGTCGGACGCGACCGGAGCCTGACGGGCCGCCTGCGCGTGACCTCCTCGGAAACCCTGGCCTTTCGCATCCTCACGAAACAGATCGCCCGCTTCAGGAGAATCCATCCAGGAATCGTGGTCGAGCTCGTGATCGACAGCCGTCTTCTCAGCCTCTCCCGCCGGGAGGCCGACGTCGCGCTCCGGGTCGCCCGCCCCCGCGAAGGAGACCTGCACGGCCGCAAGCTTTCGGACATTGCCTGGACCCTCTACGGGTCGCGGGACCTTGTCGGGAACGCCGAGCCGGCCGCGGATCTCTCCCGCCTGACCCAATATCCGGTGATCGGTTGGGAAGAGAGCATGACCGGCATCAGCGCCGCCGACTGGATGGCCGAACACGTTCCCTCGCAGGCCTTCGTCTACCGCACCAACAGCATCGTCAACCAGCTCGTCGCCGCGAAGACCGGAATGGGCATCGCGGCCCTGCCCTGTTATCTCGGCGATCCCGAACCCGACCTGATCCGGCTCATCGGCGAGCCCATTCCCGAGCTGACCCGGGAATTGTGGATCGTCACCCATGCGGATCTGCGGCGAACGGCCCGGGTCCGCGCCTTTTTCGAGGTGGTCGGGGAAGGCTTGGCGGCTGAACGCTCGCTCCTCACCGGGCTCTCGCCATCGGCCTGACGAAATGCTCACATGCCCGGATCTTTGGTTCGCGCCGCGAACCCGCTAAAAGGCCCGAACACCTTACTGACGGATGCCATGCCATGGACGATCTCACCCTCGCCGCGGAATTTCCGACCCCCTCCCGGGAACAGTGGCTCCGACTGGTCGAGGGGGTGCTGAAAGGCGCCGACTTCGACAAGAAGCTCGTGTCGCGGACCTATGAAGGGCTCACGATCCAGCCGCTCTATCCCAAGGCGGACGGGGCAGTCCCCATCGTCCGGGCGGAGACGGCCCCGTGGCGCATCTCGCAGAGGGTCGAGCACCCGAATCCCGACGACGCCAACGCACTCGCCCTCGCGGATCTCGAAGGCGGGGCGGATTCGCTGACCCTCGTCACAGCCAAAGCGCCGTCGGCGCGGGGTTTCGGCCTCCGGTCCGGATCCGTCGAGGAGCTCGACCGGGTGCTGACCGGCGTGATGCTCGACCTCATTCATGTCCGCCTCGATGCGGGCGGGCACGGACGGATCGTGGCGAGCCATTTCACGACCTTGGCGGAGCGGCGCGGCCACGCCCTGTCGGAAATCTCAGCCGATCTCGGCCTCGATCCCATCGGCGCCATGGCGGCCTCGGGAATCCTGTCAGCTCCCTGGCCGGTCGTTGCGGGACGGCTCGGGGAAACCCTCGCCGACCTGACCGAGCGTGGCTTCTCGGGGCGAACGGCCCTCGCCGACGGACGCCCGTACCACGAAGCGGGCGCCGGGGAGGCACAGGAACTGGCGGCGGTCCTTGCGACCGGAGTGGCGTATCTGCGCGCGCTGGAAACCTATGGCCATTCCCTCGAAGCGGCCCGCAACGCCCTGTCGTTTCTCCTGGTGGCGGACGCGGATGAATTTTTGACGATCGCCAAGTTCCGGGCGCTCCGCCGCCTGTGGGCGCGCGTCGAGCAGGCCTCGGACCTGACGCCCAAGCCGATCCGGATTCACGCGGAAACCGCATGGCGGATGACCACGCGGCGCGACCCTTGGGTGAACATGCTGCGGGGAACGATCGCGGCCTTTTCGGCGGGCGTCGGCGGCGCGGATTCGATCACCGTCCTGCCGTTTACGGCGGCGCTCGGCCTGCCGGACGCCTTCGCCCGGCGTGTGGCCCGCAACACGCAGCTGATCCTGCTTCATGAATCCAATCTCTGGCGCGTGGCCGATCCGGCTGCGGGCGCGGGCGGATTCGAGGCCCTCACCGATGCCCTGTGCGAGAAGGCATGGGCCGAGTTCCAGGACATCGAGCGGGACGGCGGCATCGTCGAGAGCCTGATGCGCGGCACCGTTCAAGGACGGATCGCCGACACCCAGTCCAAGCGGCAGAAGGCCGTGGCAACTCGCCGGGAGCCGATCACCGGAACGAGCGAATTCCCGAACATGAGCGAAGCGGATGTCACCGTCCTGCTGCCGTTTCCCGAGACGGATGCGGCGGGTGCGCAACCCAACGGCAACCATACTCCGGCCTCGGCGCACGAACCTGTGCGCATCGCGCCGCTCCCATCGATCCGCGCGGCGGAGGCCTTCGAGCGTCTGCGGGACAGATCAGATGCGCTGCTCGCACGCTCGGGAGCGCGCCCCGAGGTGTTCCTCGCCAATTTAGGCCCGCTCGCCGCTTTTACGGCCCGCGCGACCTTTGCGAAGAATTTCTTCGAGGCCGGCGGGATCAAATCCATTTCAACCGATGGATACTCAAGCTTAGATGAATTGAAACGAGCTGCACTGGAAAGCAAAGCAAAGCTTATATGCATCTGTTCATCGGATGAAATCTATAAAGAACATGCAATTGATGCCGCAAGAACCTTGCAAGAGGCAACATCCGGACCCATCTTTCTGGCTGGCCGCCCATCAGAGCTGGAACAGGGCCTGAGAGACGCGGGCGTTATCGATTTCATTTTTGTAGGATGCGATGTCCTCAGGCTTCTCGACAAAGCCCTGGAGCGTGCGGGAGCGTAACGGTCCGGCGGCATCGCACTCATGACCCCGGAGGGATTGTGCATGATTGCCGCCAGACACATGATCGTCGCACTCGGGCTCACAGCCCTGCCGGCCGGGGCCGTCATGGCCGCTTCCGGTTCCACTGCCCATAACGGCACCTGGAGCGTGCAGATGGTCACCGATTCCGGCCTCTGCGAGCACAGCTACAATTACTTGATCGCCATCGAGGACGGGAATGTCCGCTACCTGCTGGCGCCCGGCGACTCGCCGACGACCGTCAAGGGACAGGTGCAACAGAACGGCTCCGTCGATCTCGACATCTATCGCAGCATCGCCAAGGTGGATGCGAACGGTCAGCTCCGGGGCGCGAGCGGGTCGGGCACGTGGAAGCTGAACATGCTCGGCTGCACCGGCCGCTGGACGGCGCAGAAGCGCTCGAATGTCGTCCAGGGCTGACGCAAAGAAACGACCTGGACAAAGCCGCCCTTCGAGGCGGCTTTTTTCTTGCCTTGCTGTCGGATCCACCTTCGGAACCAGCCGCCCGGCGTCCCGTTGTCATCCCTCTTTTTGGTTGGCTCGGGAGTGTCTCATGCACAATGCCCTCGTGCTTGGAGCCGTCGTGGCAGGGCTGGCTTTGCCTGTCGCGGCACAGGCCCAAACGCGCAACTTCGATGGCGCGTGGAGCGTCGAGGTCGTGACGGAGCAAGGCTCCTGCGACCGCGCTTACCGCTACAACATCGTGGTGGAGAACGGCCGCGCCCGCTACGGCGGCCAGGAGAACTTCACCGTCAACGGACAGGTTCGCAGCAACGGGCAGGTCTCCGCCAACATCACGCGGGGTCAGGATCGCGCGGATGTGAGGGGGCGACTCAGCGGCTCGCGGGGCACCGGCACCTGGACCACCGCGGGCGGGCGCACCTGTTCGGGAACCTGGAACGCGGAGAAGCGCGGCTAGGCCGCGCTCGCCCCGTCGTCTCACGATCGCCGGGACCGGCTATTCCATGAGCCGTGAGAGCACCTGGTAAGCCGCGCGCACCCGGGCCTCGTTGGGGTAATATTTGTTGGCGAGCATCACGATGCCGACCTTCCTCTCGGGAACGAAGGCCACATAGGCCCCGAAGCCGCCGGTCGATCCGGTCTTGTTCAGGATCGCATCCGCGCGCGGCGCCATGGGGGGATCGATGGCCGTCGCCGGGTTCGCACTCTGCGACATCTTGGCTGAATTGCCCTGGATCATCTTCTCCAGCTTCGCCGGATAAGGGTATTGCTCCCAGACCAGATCCTGAATCACCTCGCCGGAACGGAAGTATCCGGTGTGCGTCGCCTCCACGGCGCGCGCGATCTTCGGCGGCACCGAGCCGATGCCCATGTTCACCTCGAGGAAGCGGATCATGTCCACGGCGTTCGATTTGACGCCGTAGGCTTCCGTCGCGAGGGGAGCCGGCGTCACACGCACCGGATTGTTCTTGGGGCTGTATCCCCAGGCGTATGATTTCATCTCCTCTGCGGGCACATTGATATAGGTCCGCTTCAGTCCGAGATCGGAGAACAGGCGTCCGGCGAGTGTCGTGAAATCTGCATTCATGGCCTTCGCGGTGGCCATCCCGAGAAGGCCGATGCTTGGATTGGCATAGCTGCGATAAGTACCCGGAACGAATTGCGGATTCCAGGCCCGGTAATAGGCGATGAGCTGCTTGTCGTCCTGAACGTTGTTAGGCAGCTGGAGCGGGAATCCGCCGGCCGTATGCGTCCCCAGATGCAGCAGACGCACGTCGTCGAGGGCGGTGCCCTTCAGTTCGGGCATGTGCTTGCTGACCGTGTCGTTCAGCGACAGCTTCCCTTCGACCTCGGCATAGGTCGCCAGGGTCGCGGTGAACGCCTTGCTGATGGATCCCAGCTCGAAAAGGGTGTCGGATGTGACGGCCGCCTGAGGATCCTTCGAGGCCAAGCCGTATTCGACGAAATAACGCTTGCCGTCGATCGTCACGGCGACGGCCATTCCAGGAATGCCGTAGCGCTCGACGACCGGCTTGATCGCGTCGTCGACGAGCTTGCGTATCTTGGCGTCCTGATCGGCTCCGGCGCCGAACGCGCCGGAGAGGCCACCGAGAGTCGAGGCGAAAAGAGCGGCTGCCAGTTTGGGAGCAAGTTTGGGGGAAAGTCGCGGGGGCAAAGGCACGTCCTCTTCGTTCGGAATATTCGCCGTTTAGGCTTCCCGCGCTCCGCCGACAAGCGACGTTAAATCGGACGAGCCATAAGATAAATTTGGGTATCGCTCAGAAGCCGACGCAGATCGGACAACCGATCCCGTACTCGGGCCGACGCGAAGGCACGGCAGTTTCACGATACAAAATTTCATCAAAGAGGGAGATTTCAACCCGGAGGGCAAAGAAGCGTTCATTTGCGGCGCCCAAGCCGGACGCCTTGAGGGAGGTGATCCATTTTAAGGGGTGGCCCGACATGGACCGCGGTACTAAAATCAAATCCTGTTCTTTGCCCTGGGACCCTTCACCGTTGCACGAGATCATGACCCGCATTCCGGACTTTTCGAGCGTCTCCTGGGCATCCGCGCCCCTGCCGTCATCGCTGAGGCCGAGATCGGAGGAGCCCTGGCTCACTCCCGAGGGGATTTCGGTGAAGGGCGTCTACGGGCAGGCCGATCGGGCCGGAATCGACTTTCTCGATACCTATCCGGGCATCGCGCCTTACCTGCGGGGCCCCTACCCGACCATGTACGTGAACCAGCCCTGGACCGTGCGCCAATATGCGGGCTTCTCGACGGCCGAGGATTCCAACGCCTTCTACCGGCGCAATCTCGCGGCGGGCCAGAAGGGGCTGTCCGTCGCCTTCGATCTTGCCACCCATCGCGGCTATGACTCGGACCATCCGCGCGTCGCCGGAGACGTGGGGATGGCGGGCGTCGCCATCGACTCGATCTACGACATGCGGACCCTGTTCGCCGGCATCCCGCTCGACCAGATGAGCGTGTCGATGACGATGAACGGCGCCGTTCTCCCCGTTCTGGCGCTCTACATCGTCGCGGCGGAGGAACAGGGAGTGCCCGCGTCAAAGCTGTCGGGCACGATCCAGAACGATATCCTGAAGGAATTCATGGTGCGCAACACCTACATCTACCCGCCCAAGGGGTCGATGCGCATCATCTCGGACATCTTCGCCTACACGTCGGCGAACATGCCGAAATTCAACTCCATCTCCATCTCCGGCTACCACATGCAGGAAGCCGGAGCGACGCAGGATCTGGAACTCGCCTATACCCTGGCGGACGGCGTCGAGTACATTCGCGCGGGCCTGGCCGCGGGCCTGACCATCGACCAGTTCGCGCCGCGCCTCTCGTTCTTCTGGGCCGTGGGCATGAACTTCTTCATGGAAGTCGCCAAGATGCGCGCCGGGCGCCTGCTTTGGGCAAAGCTCGTGAAGCAGTTCAATCCGCAGAATGAAAAATCCCTCCCCTTGCGCACCCACTCGCAGACCTCCGGCTGGTCGTTGACCGCGCAGGACGTGTTCAACAACGTGGCGCGCACCTGCATCGAGGCGATGGCAGCAACGCAGGGACACACCCAGTCGCTGCACACCAACGCCCTAGACGAGGCGCTGGCCCTGCCCACCGACTTCTCCGCGCGCATCGCCCGCAACACCCAGCTGTTCCTGCAGCAGGAAAGCGGGACGACCCGGATCATCGATCCCTGGGGCGGCTCCTTCTATGTGGAACGCCTGACGAAGGAGCTGGCGGAAAAGGCCTGGGGGCACATTCAGGAGGTGGAAAGCCTCGGCGGAATGGCGAAGGCCATCGAAGCCGGCATTCCGAAGCTCAAGATCGAGGAAGCCGCCGCCCGGACCCAGGCCCGGATCGATTCCGGCCACCAGGTGATCGTCGGCGTCAACGCGGTCCGCCCGACGGACGAAGCTGTCATCGAGATTCTCAAGGTCGACAACGCCGCCGTGCGGGCCCGCCAGATCGAAAAACTTCGGCGCCTGAAGGCGGAGCGCAGCGCGGCCGATGTGGAAGCCGCGCTCTCGGCCCTGTCGAAAGGCGCCGCATCGGGCGAAGGCAACCTGCTCGATCTCGCCGTGAAGGCGGCGCGGGCCAAGGCGACCGTCGGCGAGATTTCCGACGCGTTGGAAAAGGTCTGGGGTCGTCACCGGGCCGAGATCAAGGCGATCTCCGGCGTCTACAAGCGGGAGGTCGGAATGGAATCGCCGGTGCTGGAAAAGGTGCGCCAGCTCGTGGAGGACTTCGAGGACAACGACGGACGGCGTCCCCGCATCCTCGTCGCGAAAATGGGTCAGGACGGGCACGACCGCGGCCAGAAGGTGATCGCCTCCGCGTTCGCGGATCTCGGTTTCGACGTCGACATCGGGCCGCTCTTCGCCACGCCGTCCGAGGCGGCGCGTCAGGCCGTGGAGAACGACGTCCATATCATCGGTGTCTCGTCCCTCGCGGCCGGGCACCTGACCCTTGTGCCGGAATTGAAAGCCGAACTCGCGAAATACGGCCGCGACGACATCATGATCGTTGTCGGCGGCGTGATCCCGCCCCAAGACTTCGATGCGCTCCACGCGGCCGGCGCCTCCGCGATCTTCCCGCCCGGAACGGTGATCGCCGATGCCGCCGTGAACCTCATCGGCGAACTGAACCGCCGCCTCGGCTATGGGCCGAAGCAGGCGGCGGAGTAGGCCAACAATCCACGGATCTTCCTATTCGAGCTTGATTCCGGCGGTCTTGATGACCTTCTCCCACTTCGCGCCCTCGCTTTGCATGTAAGCGGCCATTTCGGCGGGGGTGCTCTGGAGAACGTCGATGCCGGCGGCCACGAGCTTGTCGCGGATCGCCGCCTGCCCCACGGCCCGACGATACGTTTCGTTGAGCTTGTCGATGATGTCGGCCGGTGTCTTGGCGGGGGCCACGATCCCCTGCCAGGCCCAGGCTTCGAAGCCCGGAAAATCGGCCGCAACGGGAGGCACGCCCGGAAGCCCGGGGAACGGGCCGGGTGATGCAACGGCAATCGCCTTGATCGGCCCGGAGAGCTGCGAGCGCGCGGTCGCGTAGTCGATGAACATCATGCTGATGTTGCCGGCGACGAGGTCCTGAACGGCGGGAGCCGCGCCCCGGTAGGGAACGTGGGTCAGCTTGATGCCCGCTCCTTGCGCAAGCAGCTCGGTTGCCAGATGGAAGGGACTTCCGAGCCCCGGGGTGCCGTAGTTGATCGCGCCCGGAGTTTGCTTCGCGGCGGCAATGAGCTCCTGAACGGAATTCACCTTCAATTTGTCGGTGTTCACCAAGAGCACGAGGGCAAAGCGCCCGCTGAGGGAAATCGGACTGAAGTCCTTGTAGGGATCGAAGGACAGCTTGCTGTAGAGGGACCGATTGGTGGCGAAGGTGGCGGAATCGCCAAGAAGCAGGGTGTAGCCGTCAGGCTCCGCGTGGGCGACGGCGTCCGCTCCCAGATTGGTGCCCGCACCGGCCTTGTTCTCGATGACGAATTGCTGCCCCAGCTGCTTGCCGATCTCCGCGAAGACGAGACGCGCGAAGAAATCCGTTCCGCCACCCGCCGCGTAGGGAACGACCACGCGGACCGGCCGGGTGGGATAGGCCGTCTGCGCCCGTGCGGCCCACGGCGTGAGGGACGAGGCGGCGCAGACCGCCGTCAGGCCGGCCAGGATGTCGCGGCGGGTTCTTCTCATGGTTTCCTCCAAATTCTCTCTTGTTGGAGAGGAACCTAGTCTCGAACCCCTTCGCGGCAAGCGTCCCGGCCGGACCGGCCAGCGGAGAGCACCGTCCCGTCACGTCCGTGACGAGGCCCCGGCGATCTCAGATCTGAGCGAAGATCTCCAGCAGATTCCCGTCGGGATCGCGGAAGAAGAGCGTGCGATGGCCCCAGGGCTGATCCGTCGGCGGAGACACCGGCGTGACGCCCGCGCCGCGCAATGCATCCGCGCAGGCGTCCACGTTCCGCCGTTCGACCTCGAAGGCCAGCTGCAGCGCCGCCGCTCCGCGCGGAACGGCGGGATCGGCTTTGGTGACGTGAGGATGCGCAAGGGCCAGCACGGTCCCGCCGATCCGGTATTCGATCCAGTCGGCCGACAGTTCCCGCGAGACCTTGAAGCGCATCACGTTCTGATAAAAGTCGCGCATGGCTTTCATGTCGCGCGCATAAATGACCGTGTAGTCGATCTGCCGGATCGCGCTGAGCGGATGGTTGTCTGCCGCCGACGGCACATTGCTTCCCGCAAGGGTCGCGGCGGCAGTAGCGCTTGCCAGAAGATCACGTCTCGACATCATGGTTGTCTCCGGTTCAAGAAAGAACCCAGATGTGCCGCATGGACCATGGGCGGAACAGGAGCCTTGTCATGCTAGTATCGGCAGTACCAGTTTCCGCGACCGAGGCCGATCAATCCTATGATCGCCGCCGCGAGCTGGCGGCGTTTCTCAAGCGCAAGCGAGCGCTGCTGTCGCCGGAGGATATGGGCTTTCCTCGCTCGCCCCGCCGGCGGGTCAAGGGACTGCTTCGGGAGGAAGTCGCCCAGCGGGCCGGCGTCAGCCTCACCTGGTACACGTGGCTCGAGCAGGCACGGGAGATCCAGGCCTCCGTGGACCTTGTGGAACGCCTTGCGAAAGCGCTGCTTCTGAATGATGCCGAGCGTCGGCACCTGCGCCTCCTCAGCGATCCCCAGTGGCGCGAGATGGCCGTGACGGAAAGCGCGCCCGCCTCCCTCGCAACTTGGATCCGCGGCCTCGATCCGCAGCCCGCCTACGCGCTCAACGGCCTGTGGAACATCATCGCCTGGAACGAGGCGGCCTGCGCGCTGCTGGGAGACTTCTCCGCCGTGCCCGCGGAGGAAAGAAACCTGATGCGCCTCCTGTTCCTCGATGCGGGATGGCGAAGCCTGTTCGTCGACTGGGATGACATTGCCGCCGCGTCCGTGGCCCAATTCCGGATCGCGGCCGCGCAGGCTCCCCGCCGAGCCGTCCAGCAACTGATCGACACCCTCAGCAGCAATTCCTCGACCTTCGCCCGCCTGTGGGCGGAAGGCGCCGTTGGCGGGCCGGAGATCCGTGTGAAACGGCTCCGGCATCCGCGCCATGGGGCGATCGCGCTGGGCTTTGCCTCGGTGCGCCCGGAGGGATCGGGAGAGGATATCAGCGTCACGATTTACGCGCAGCCGGTTGCGGGTGATGCCACCGAAACCGGCGTGAACCGATCCTAGATGCGCGCTCCCCTTCCTGGGATCAGCGTCCTCAGGATTGCGCGGCGCGAAGGGTCACGGTTGCAATTCCCGCGCCGATCAACAGGCCTCCGCCGATCTTGTTGACGATGCCCATGGCGCGTGGATTGCGCACGGCCTTTCGCGCCCGCGATGCAATCAGCGCGTAGGTGAAGGCATTGGCGAAGGCCAGCACCAAGAACGTCGAGGCGAAGATACCGATCTGCGGGAACAGCGCCGTCCTCGGGTCGATGAACTGCGGCAGGAACGCGACGAAGAACGTGATGCCTTTGGGGTTGAGCGCGGTGACGAGCCAGGCATGGCTCAGCATTTTCATGGACGAGGCCGCATCCGTCCGGGGCTTCGCGTCGAGCGCTCCGCCCGCGCGCCAGAGCTTGACGCCGAGCCAGACGAGATAGGCGGCCCCGGCCCATTTAAGCGCGGTGAACACGGTCGCCGAGGCGGCAAGAAGGGCTCCCAGCCCGAGGAGAGAAACGGTCATCGCCGTAAAGTCTCCCAGCGCCACGCCGACCGCCATGGGCAGCGCCGTACGCCAGCCCTGACCCAGCGCATAGGAGACGACGAGCAGGATCGTCGGTCCTGGAATCACCAGGAGGATGGCAGATGCAGCCGCAAAGGCGAGCCAGTTTTCGAGATTCATAGCGGGATCCCACGACAGGAGAGCAGCAAGCCACAGCTCGGGCGACCTGTCGAGGGGGATATCGCTCGCTTACCGGCGGCCCCGAGAGGCAGCGCTCCGGCTACATCCTTTGGCGCTCGATGGCGCGCTTGATCACCTGCTCCACTTCCTTGTTCGAGAGGAACAGGTCGTGGTTGATGATCCCGCTGCCGAATTCCGAGGCGTCGGCGACGCGCACGCCGAGCGCCTCCAGCCGTTCGCGGTCGGCCGCGCCGGCACGGACGATGCCGCCCGCCAGGCGTCCGGACACGGCGAGAGCCCGGTCGTTGGTGGAGCTGATGACCGTGATCTTCTTCGCATCGGGACCCAGGCGTTCGAGGCCGCGGGCGAAGAGGTCGATGTCGATGTCGGGGGCCGCCATGACGATTGCCCCGATGCGCTCCATGGCGCTGGCGCCGCCGTCGGTGCGCAGCATGCGCAGCGCCTCCAGGGTCAGCAATGTCCCCATGCTGTGGGCCACGATATGGATGCGCCCGCCGCTCGGCGTCTTGGCGATCGCCGCCAGCAGATCTTCCAGGGAATCGCGTGACCACATGGCGGCCTCGCGGTCGGCCACGTAGCTGAAGGTCGATCCCGCGGACGGCCAGGTGAAGAGGCCCGTCACGCCCGAAAACCGGATTCCCTCGGAGAGCTGAATCGTGGATGTGGCGGCCGTATCGAAGCTTTCGCGATAACCATGGATGTAGAGGAGAAGATCGCGTCCGAGGGCCGCCTGGGCAAAGGCGTCCGCCGCGTTGTTGCGCGTCACGTTGTCGACGGATGCGATGCTCCATCCGCCCCGGCCGATCAGCGAGCGGCTCGGGGGCGTCAACCGCGCCTCCGCGAAGATGAGGTCCGGGGAGCGTTCGCTGCTGAACCACGGCTTCTGGATCGGATCGCCCACCGGAAGCCGTGTGGTCGCGACGAGCAGGCGCGGATCCGCCGCGAGTCCAGGGCGCGGCGCGGTTGGCGCGCCTGTCACGACCGTTTCGCCGCCGAGGCAGCCCGAAAGGATCAACGCGACGAAGCCGAGAGCGGATAAGCGGGCGATTCGTGGGAACATGAAACCGTAGCGAACAAGGAATCCGGGCCGCTGTTTTGCCGCGGATGATGGCGAGGGCAAGGCAGCCGCCGGGCCTGCCCCCGAAACTTCGCCGCCATGGTAAACCATTGGTGAACGTCCGGCCTTCGAGAACGCCTTGATGGCACCGGGCCCGGCGCTTATCTTCGCAACAATGATACTGCTCGCCCGCGTCCTCCTTCTCATCCTCGGCCTGTTCTTCTTTCCCCTCGGCGCCCATGCCCTGTGGTGGGTGATGCGCGACGACGTGGCGCCGACCTGGCGCGACGCCGATTGGTCGAGCGCGAAGCTGCTGCCCCAGCCCGCCGCGGCGCCTCAGGCCATCGTGGCGATCTATGCGGCCCGCGTCGGACGCTGGCGCGGAATTTTTGCGCACCACAGCTGGGTCGTCGTGAAGGAGGAAGGGGCCTCCCGCTATACCCGCTTCGACAAGGTCGGATGGGGCAGCCCCGTGCGCACCAACGGCTGGGTCGCCGATGGACGCTGGTTCGGCAATCCGCCGCAGCCGATCGTTTATCTCGAGGGCGAGGCGGCCGCTCGGCTGATCCCGCAGATCCGGCAGGCGGTCGCCAGCTATCCCTATAGCCGCGCGGGCGACTACAACGCCTGGCCGGGGCCGAACTCCAACACCTTCGTGGCCCATGTGATGCGCTCGGTTCCCGAATTGAGCGCCGCGATGCCTCCGACGGCCCTCGGCAAGGATTGGCAGCCGTTCCGCGACATTGTCGGGCTCACGCCGAGCCGCACGGGCTTCCAGATTTCCCTCGGCGGATATGCGGGGCTCTCGGTGGGCTGGGTCGAGGGAATCGAGGTGGACCTGCTCGGCCTCGTCGCCGGGCTCGACCTGCGGCGTCCGGCCATCAAGCTCCCCGGTTGGGGGCGGATCGGCATGGATCCGATCGTCTAGCGCATCGCGGTCCACAACGCGCCGGCAAATCCCTGTCCCCCTTTTCCCGAAAATGCTCTAAGCCTCTCCCATGACCGGGGGCACACCACGCAAGAGCCATGTCACCGCCGAGGCCGTCGCGCGCGGCGATCGCGCCGCGCTCGCGCGCGCCATTACGCTGATGGAATCGCGCCGCGCCGATCACCGGGCCGCGGCGCGGGACCTGCTGCAGGCCCTGATGCCGCGCACCGGCGGCGCCGTCCGGGTCGGCATTACGGGCGTCCCGGGCGTCGGCAAATCCACCACCATCGACACCCTCGGCCATCGCCTCACGGAACAGGGCCACAAGGTGGCGGTGCTGGCGGTCGATCCGAGTTCCACCCGCACGGGCGGCGCCATCCTGGGGGACAAGACGCGCATGGCGCGGCTCGCGGCGGATCCGAATGCCTTCATCCGGCCCTCCCCTTCCTCCGGCACCCTCGGAGGCGTCGCGGCCAAGACGCGCGAGACGATGCTGCTGTGCGAGGCGGCGGGCTTCGACGTGATCCTCGTGGAGACCGTGGGCGTCGGCCAATCGGAGACGGCGGTGGCGGACCTGACCGATTTCTTCCTCGTGCTCATGCTGCCCGGCGCCGGCGACGAACTGCAGGGGATCAAGAAGGGCATTCTCGAACTCGCCGACATGATCGCGGTCAACAAGGCCGATGACGCGGATGCCCGGGCCAAGGCGGCGGCCGCCGAGTATCGCGCGGCGCTTCACATCCTCACCCCGGCCTCCGCAGCATGGACCCCGCCGGTCCTGACGGTGTCCGGCCTCACCGGACAGGGCCTCGACGACCTGTGGACAAAGGTGATCGAGCACCGCAAGCGCCTGGAAGCAACCGGCGAACTGTCCGCCAAGCGCCGGGCTCAGGACGCGAAATGGATGTGGGCCCTCGTCCACGAGCGCCTTTACGACCGCCTGCATCATGACCCGGCCCTGAGGCGCCGGGTGCCGGAAATCGAGAAGCACATCGCCTCGGGCCAGCTTTCGCCGACGGCCGGAGCCGACGAGATCGTCGGGTTGCTGGGCCTGTGACGGTTCTCAGGCCGCGAGATCCCGCGTGACGCGGATGCGGCCGACCTCGAGCCCGTTCCAGTTCTTCAGAACCGGCTGAGCCAGATCCTCGACGACGCCGCGCTCGTTGTCGTCGAGCTTCAGGAACCGCAGAACGAGGGCTGCCATCATGGCCTCGGCGGCACGCGCGCCGCCATCGTCCGCCTTCAGGGCGATGCCGTAGCCGAGTTCGGGAAAGGCCGCGCAGTAAACGCCTTCCGCACCGGCCTTCACAAAGGCCCGTTCTCCCAGGGCCTCCATCAGCTTCGTGTCGAAGCGGCCCGTTCCCGCGACCATGAAAGGATGGCGAGCCACGGCCTTGCGGATCCGGTCCGAGGCCGACTTGCAGCCGGGGGAGATGCCCACGCCGGCACCGAATTTGGCAAACCCGAAGGCGAGCGCCGGCAGCGGAATCGCATAGGTCGGGATGGAGCAGCCGTCGATGCCGCTCACATCCTCCGTATGGGATGCTCCCGTAAGGTCCTCAAGGGCGCTGCGCACGGTCTGCTGGACGTGATGCTGCGCCTTGACATAGCCCTTCGGGTCGTCGCCGAGGCCGCAGGCCAGGCAGATGAACCCGGCATGCTTGCCTGAACAATTGTTATGGAGCTGGGTCGGCTGTTCCCCCGACGCGGCGAGAGCCCGCGCGGCCTCGTCCCGCATGGGCCAATGGACGCCACATTCCAGGCATGTCTCGTTCTGCCCGGCCTTGGCGAGCATGGAGGCGGCAACCCGCGCATGGTCGGGCTCCCCGGAATGGGATGCGCAGGCGAGCGCGATCTCCTCGTCCGTCAGCCCGTACTTGTCCGCGATACCGCTTTCCACGAGGGGAAGGGCCTGGAGAGCCTTGACGGCGGAACGCGGAAACACGCGCCGCTCCACGTCGCCCAGGGTCAGGACGGTCCCGCCCTCCGCGTCGACGACCGCCACGCTGCCCCTGTGTCGCGATTCGACAATATGACCGCGTGAAACCTCGACGAGAAAAGGATTGTCCATGAATGGCCCCGTTTTGAACGGCGGTGTTTTGTCCGTGAGCGGCGCGGATGTCAAAGGAATCCTTGTTTCGAAACACTTTTGCGCACCGCTCAACGCGCTTGCAGCCAAGCCCCTCGACCCGTACAAGCCTCTCGCCCCTTGAACGAGGCGGCGGACATGGATGGGACATCCTTATGCACGTAGCGATGATAGGCTCTGGGTATGTTGGGCTTGTGTCAGGGGCCTGCTTCGCCGATTTCGGGCATGCGGTCTGCTGTGTCGACAAGGATCCGGCCAAGATCGACGCCCTCAATCGCGGCGAAATCCCCATCTTCGAGCCGGGCCTCGCCGAACTCGTCGCCAAGAACGTCCGCGAAGGCCGCCTGACCTTCACCACCGCCCTGCCCGAGGCCGTCGCCCGGGCCGAGGCTGTCTTCATCGCCGTCGGCACGCCTTCCCGCCGCGGCGACGGTCATGCGGACCTGTCCTATGTCCATCAGGCCGCCCGCGAGATCGCCATGGCGATTTCCGGCTATACCGTGGTGGTGACGAAATCCACCGTTCCCGTCGGGACCGGCGACGAGGTCGAGCGCATCATCCGCGAAACCCGGCCCGAGGCTGCCTTCGCGGTGGTGTCCAACCCGGAATTCCTGCGTGAAGGCGCCGCCATCGCCGACTTCAAGCGCCCCGACCGGATCGTGATCGGCACCGAGGACGAGCAGGCCGTCAAGGTGATGACCGAGCTTTATCGCCCGCTCTATCTCAACCAGGCGCCGCTGATCGTCACCTCCCGGCGCACCGCCGAGTTGACCAAATATGCGGCCAACGCGTTCCTGGCCACCAAGATCACCTTCATCAACGAGATTGCCAACCTGTGCGAACAGGTCGGCGCCAACGTGCAGGACGTGGCGCGGGGGATCGGGCTGGACAACCGCATCGGCGCCAAGTTCCTGCATGCGGGACCGGGCTATGGCGGCTCGTGCTTCCCGAAGGACACGCTGGCTCTGATCAAGACGGCGCAGGATTACGAGGCCCCCGTGCGGATCGTGGAAACGGTGGCGGCGGTCAACGACCAGCGCAAGCGGGCGATGGGCCGCAAGGTGATCGCCGCCTGCGGCGGGAGTGTGCGGGGAGAGACCGTGGCGGTGCTGGGACTGACGTTCAAGCCCAATACCGACGACATGCGCGAAGCGCCCTCGATCGACGTGATCCGGACCCTGCAGGATGCCGGGGCACGGGTGCGCGCCTACGATCCGGAGGGGATGGCGGCGGCCCGGGCGGTTCTGGGGGACGTGCATTATGCGCACGACCCTTACGACTGCGCGGCGGGAGCCTCTGCGCTGGTGATCGTGACGGAGTGGGACATGTTCCGGGCGCTGGACCTCGGACGGCTGAAGCAGGTGATGAAGAGCCCGGTGGTGGTGGACCTGCGCAACATCTACCGTCCCGACGACATGACCCAGAACGGCTTCACCTACTCGTCCATCGGGCGGCCGTCCTAGGATCGAGCGCTGTTCGAGGTTCACGCGGGCGCCGTCCCGTGCCATATGACGAAAACGGCGCAAACCTTTCTCATTCCCCTTCGGAGCACCCGATGCAAACCTTCTTCGTCGAGATCAAATGCAAACTCGGGAAGACCTACGAGGTGGCGAGCCAGCTCGCCGACCGGGAAATCGCATCGGAGATTTATTCGACGGCCGGAAACTACGACATCCTGGCCAAATTCCACGTGGACGACGATGTGGACATCGGACACTTCATCGCCAAGAACGTCCAATCCATTTCCGACATTGCCGATACGCACACGATCATCACGTTCAAGGCGTTCTAAGAGACCGTTCTGCCGGTGAGCAGGTGTCTTTTCCGCCTGCACCCTTCAGTTCTGTCCCTGCCGCTACGCTGATCCGACCCATTGCACCTGAGCGCAGGGCATGCATGAGAGCAATCAGGGCGGCCGCTCCGGAACATAGGGCTGCCGCGCCGGTCACCATCGAAAATCCATAACGATCGTAGAACAGGCCGAAGAGTGCGGCACCCACCAATGCGCCGGCATAGGAAATCGCACTGTTGAGCGCCAGAACGGCTACGCGGGCATCCGGCGCGCTGCGGGATAGTTGCAGCACCAGGATGTTGAGGCCGAAATGGTTCGCAAATCCCCACAGAGCCGCAAGAACCATGACGCTGCGAAAATCCGCAACACCCGGAATGAGGGCCACATAAGTCGCAGCGACGATCGTCAGGACCAATGGAAAAAGACGAGCCGCTCCGAACCGGTCGACGAAGCGATCTCCAAACGTGGCAAAGCCGAAGCCCGCTCCGTACGCCAAGACGATGAAGCCTGCTTCCGTAGCGGAGAGGCCGAGAAGTCTGCGCGCATGGTCGCCGATATAGGCATACACCCCATAGAAGGCCGTCATGAAAAGAAGACAGACGGCAAGGAGTGGGACGACGCCGGGGCGGCGTAGCGCATCGCTCAGAGACCCGGTGGAAGCATCGCTTTTCCGGCCTGACGCAATCCGGGCCAACGGAATGGCCGCCAGGACCAGCAATACGGCCAGAACCAAATAGCTGGCGCGCCATGAAAGCGCACTGGCGATCGCAGCCGAGAGTGGCACACCCGCGACCAGGGACAAGGACCAGCCGGTCAGAACCCGTCCCAAGGTTTCGGCACCGCGCCCTGGGGGCGCAATGGCGGTGGCAAGAGCATACGACGCCGGCAGAACGATTCCGCCGGCGGCTCCGGCCAACCCCTGGCTCAGCGCGAGCCAGATCCAGTGAGTTGCGGCCGCACTGCCCACCATGGCCGCGGCCAGAACCAGAAGTCCGAGCGCCAAGGCCCGCTCGGCCCCGATCCTGTCGACATAGCGTCCGAGCGCAAGGGCCGAAACAGCCGTGGCTCCGCCATAGGCCGCATTCGCCCGCGCGACGGCAACAGGCGTCGCTTGAAGGTCATTCGCAACATCGCCGAGGATCGGGCTCAAGGCTAGGGAATTGGAGCCGACAACGGCAACGCCGAGCATGAGGAACCAAGCCAAGGCGGGGGTTGGAGATGAGCGCATCACTTTATCCAATTAGACTAAATCTCACTTTTCCCTAATATGCTTCGGCACGAAAGCGAGTTTTGTGGCATGGATCGAAATACGAATGGCATTCGCCGCCGTAGCACGGCATCGGTTGGAGTCGACGCCGTTGACCGAAAGCTGTTAGGTTTCCTGGCAGAGGACGCGACTCTGTCCTATGCGGAGCTCGGCCGGCGCATGAACCTGTCCCCGCCCGCAGTCCATGAACGGGTGAAGCGTCTGAAGGAAACCGGCGTGATCCGTCGCACCGTTGCGGTGCTCGACCCCGACCTCGTCGGCAAGCCTCTTTTGGCCATCGTGCACGTCGATACGCAAGGGTGGGGCAAAACGCCGGCCATGATGCGCCTCGCGGAGCTGCCGGAGGTTGAGGAAATCCATGCGGTGACGGGGGATACCTGCTTGATCCTGAAGGTCCGCACGGCCGGTCCGGCTGCGCTGGAGGATCTTCTCGCCCATATCTATGCGGTGCCGGGTGTTCGAGGGACGCGCAGCTATATCGCCCTGCGAACCCACCTTGAGCGCGGCACGGCCGCCGCTATCGGTCTCGATGGCCGCGATCCCGTAACCGTGCCGATGCCGGCTCAGGAGAGCGCCGCCTCCGCTGGTCTCACTGAGTGAGCGCGTTGGCCTCGAAGGTCCGCTCGACCGTCCGCTGCTGCTGCGGAGGAGAGATTTCGGCGAGAAGCGGGCCGATATCCTCATAGCGGTCCATGCGCCGAACGATCTTGGAATCGATGCGGTTGTAGAGTTCCGCAACGCTGACGGCGCGGCGCTTGCGCCCTCGCCCATCCATGAACAATCCCGCATTCGCCTTCGCGGCGGCGGGGAAGAGCTTGGCGGCCTTCGTGTTGGGATCCTTGTCGAGGGTCTCGAGGAAGCGGACGGCGCTGCTCGCACCGAGGAAATGCGCGAGATAGAGCTCGGCCTCCGCTAGCTCACGCTCTCCCTGCGCCTGGAGCGCCTGCTCCACATCCTTGATCAGTTCCCCGGCCATGAGGCCCGAGAAATAAGGATCGCAGCGTAGGCTGAGGATCCACCCCTTGTCCTTCTCGTCGACGACCGGCTCGCCGTCGACGATGCGGATGGCCTTCGCGGCGGCGGCGAAGCCGTAATCGGCCGCATGGGCGTAGACCGTCTCGAGCCAGGTGCGGTCGATGAACTGGAACAGGCCCTCGGCCGAGGAGGTCGGAGCCTTGGCTTCGGGAGAAAGGCTCGATTCCACGTCGGCCAGCGTCATCATGTAGACCGGGTCGACCCCGGTGACCCGTGCGGCCTTGAGGATCGAATGCACGAGCCAGCGCGGCGCGCTCCGGCCGCTGAACGGGATCATCTCGTCCGGATTGCCGCGCTCGACGGCGGCTTCGGCCTCGCTCGGCGCCGATCGCATGCTCGGAAACGCTTCTTCGAGAATCGAGCGGAACAGGCCTGGAACCGTGCCCAATTGCGGCGAGAAAGCGGCGGCCTGGACCAGGGGCGATTCCATGGAGGGGAACGGCCTCGCCATGACAGCGCTCGGCAGCGTCGCAACGGCCGCAGGACCCGCGGAGAGGATCTGAATCCCGGCGAACAGACCGGCGGCCAGGAGGGCATGGAACGAGCGACGGCCCTGTCGCTTATATGCTTGAGACGCATTCCGGACGGAATGCGGAGCAGCGCCTTGCGGCGTTCTCACATCGGTCGGCATATTTTTTTCCCGCACGGCCCTACCGGACGGTAGGACCTTCCCTTGTGTCATTCTGGGACAAGGGTTGGCCGGGAGATGTGTCGATAATCGGTCAGCTTAGCCGTAAGAGTGTGAATTTCCTGGGATTTATTTGTTAACGAAGGGTTTTAACCCCCCTCAGGACGTGGATTGCGCCACAAGCTGCGCGTTCGTCTGCTCAAGCCGCTTCGCCAGTTCCCGCATCACCGCCAGGGCCATTTGGGGGAACTGCGCCAGGAGCTCGAGGAAAACCCGTTTGTCGATCCGCAGGGCAGTGGTTGGAACGGCCGCCATGATCGTGGCGGAGCGCGGGGTATCGGACAGGATCCCCATTTCACCCACCAGGGCGTTCTCGCCCATTTCCGCCACCCGGATTTCACCGTGGGGCGTATCGAGAAGAACCTGGGCTCGTCCGTCAAGGATCACGTAGGCGGCGTCGGCCGCATCGCCTTGGGAAAAGAACCGTTGCCCACCAGCGAATTGAACGCGCTCGCTGGTAAAGGCGAGAAGCTTCAATCGGGCTGGGTCGATGTCCCGGAACATCGGCACCTGGCGCAGTGATTGAACCTCGGCCTCAAGGGTCATGCAACCTCTCCTGCTATGGGTTGGGCGGTGTCGGGAACCGGTTTTTCGGCATCCCGCGCCGAACCGCTCCGTTCTTCCGTTAAGATCTGGGCATTCTTGAAACGCATCAGAACATCGAAGGGCCCGGCCTGTCGATCATTGGGGAGCACCATGAACAGCGATCGCCCTTCGGACAGTTCAAACAGCACCTCGGTCATCTTCTGAGCCCGGATCTCGTCGAACGGCGAAAGTGCGCCGTCGAGGATGAGAATGTCCGGGCTTTTGACGAGGCAGCGGGCGAGATTGACGCAAGCACGCTCCTGCGGCGTGAGAAGCCTGCCCGCGGTGCCGACCTGGTGATCGAGGCCGATCCGCTCGATATCCTCCAACAGGCCCATGTCGCGCACGACGGCCGACACGGCCTCGGCGACCCGCGCCTGTGCGTTGGCGACCCGGTAGCTGATGCGCCCGAACAGCAGGTTGTCCCGCAGCGGCGCAGCGGCGCAAATTCTCTCCGGATCGTAGAATTCGACCGCGTCCGCATCCGCGCTCTGAAGCATCTCGCGAACGAGGCGCCGCGCGTGAACGAGAAGCAGCTTCAGGGAATTGTCGAGGAGGCCAAGACGGTGACGCGGCTCGATATAGGCCAGCGGCAAGGACAGGAGCTTCGCCCGCTCCTCCTTCGAAAGTGAGGTGTCGGAACGGGCGTGCTTGCGAAGGATCGCCTCGAAGTCGGTCAGCTCCTCGGCACCGATGAACGAGAACTGCTCGAAAAGCGAGTGCCCCGGCGGAAGGCCTTCGAAGATCTCGGTCATCGTCTCGGCGATCTGGAGGCCCATATGGACCAGATCGTCGCTCAGCCCGGCCCGCTCGATCGCATCCCGGAAATCCGGGTTGTAGGCTAGGTTCCGTCCTTTGAACTCGTCGGATTTCGGCACGCCGAAGAGCAGGTTCTCGGCGACCGTGGTCTGCTCGTTGTAGCCCTCCGGGTCGAACGGGTCGACGAGGCCGGCCATTCCCTCGGCCTGAAACGTCTCGCGCAGCCGGTGGCGCGCCTCGACGATGCGCTCGGCCAGTTCGGGCTCCTCGTCCGGATCGAGCCATCCGGCGAGACCGAAGAGATAGATCTCCCCGCCCATGCCGAGCTTGTTGAGGAGATTTACCAGGATCCGGTCGAGATCGTCCGCGTCACGGGCCCCGATCCGTCCGTAGTCGATCCACTGATCCGCGATGTTCTCGACGGGGTTCCCGGTCCTTTTCGCCTCGGTGATGCGGCGCATCTCCTCCCGGGAATCGGCGGGCGCAACGCCATCGGACGGCTTGCGGCGCAGCCCGTAGATGAGATTGTCGCGGATCGTGCCCGGAAAGAGGATCGGGTCGATTCCCGCGTAAGCCAGCCGCTGTCCGATCACGGCGGGCGGAATCTGCTGGAGGTCGCGCTCGCCGATCCGGATCTGTCCGCTGTATCCGTGCATCCGCCTCGCCAGGATGCGCGCCATGATGCTGGCTGCGGCGCCCCCGCTGGAGATGACGGCGACCTTCGCCGGAAGTGTGATGGCGAAGGAGGCATTGTCGAGGATCATGCCCCCATGGGCGTCGCTGACCCGCAATTCCTCCGCATGCAGCGGACCGATCAGGGGCTCGTCCTGAACCCTCTCCTCGCGGGCCGACACGAAGGGCAGCAAACGCTCTTCCGCGAAGTGCTCGGTCACCTGATCGTATTTGACCTGCACGTCGAGGCGCTGCTGATCCCAGTCGATCAGCTCCTTCAAGGGCGGCGGCAATTCCCGATAGGCCCCGATCACCGCAACGAGCTGGCCGATGTCCAGCGTCCCGCGGATCGCGAAATAGCCGCCGACCGCATAGAAGAAGAACGGGGTCAGCTGCGAGAGAAAGTTGTTGAGAAATTTGACGATGAATTTCCGATTGTAGATTTTGACCCGCAGGTCGAAGAGCCGGAACAGGCGATGGCCGATCTCCGCCTTCTCCCAGCCATAGGCGTTGTGGACGTGGACCGCCTCGATCCCGTCGAGAACCTCGCCGATGCGCCCGGCGAGTTCGCGGGATGCGAGCTGGCGCTGCTTGCCCAGCCGCAGCAATTCCCGGCGCAGGTAGGGAATGATCGTGAACTGGACCCCCACCACCGCGATGGCCATCAGACCGAGCCAGAGATTCTGGACGATGATGAAGAACAGCGCCGTCAGCGCCTGGGTGCCGAGGAAGATCGGCGTGATGAAGGCATCCCCGATGAAGCCGCCGACAGGCTCCACCTCATCCTTGATGATCGTCGCGGTCTCCGACGACTTGACCGTCCGTAAGGCCTCCGGCGTGAACCGGAGCACCATGGAGAATAGATCGAAGCGCATGCGCCGCAGCATCCGTTCGCCGAGGATGCCCTTCGCGACATTGATCCAGTACTTGAACGCGCCGTTGATGATGACGAAGAACAGAAACAGGCACGACAACCCGAGCAGAAGGCCGATCCGGCCCAGTTCGAAGCCATCAAAGATGTGGAAAGATTGGCCACCCAGCCAGTTCGGCAGGTGAAGATCGAGCTTGAGGAAGGGGGCCGTGGCCTGCCCTTCCCGGAAGGCCTCGCCCTGAATGGCCTGGTTGACGATCTGGCGGGGCAGGTCGAGAGAGGCGAAATAAAACGGCTGGGAAGCGAGCACGACGGCGCACACGATCAGCTGATCGCGTTTCGAATGTGTCCAGATATATCGGAACAGGCTCTTTTCCATCGCGCCGACGATACCATCTCCGGTCCGGCAGACCATCCCTCTTTCCCTTTGCGAGGGGCTGCCTTAGCTTGTTATCCAGGGGCTCTTGCAACGCAAGAGGGCGGTGTCTTAACGTTCGCCGGGCAATCACCGGGTTGAGTGCCCAAACAGCAACCCTTCTGACGGACTTGAAGATGGACCACCCATTGCAGCCTCCATCGGGGCGCCCCAGCGGCACCCGGGTCCTGATCTATAGTCACGACACGTTCGGGCTGGGCCATCTCCGCCGATCTCGGGCCATTGCCAACGCCATCGCCCAGGAACGGGCCGATTGCTCCATCGTGATCATCTCCGGCTCGCCGGTGATCGGCAATTTCGAGTTCGGAAGCGGCGTCGACTACATCCGCATTCCCGGCGTCACCAAGCTTCCCGACGGCGACTACCGCAGCCTCAACCTCAACGTGGACCTGGATGAGGCCGTCGGCCTGCGCCAGGATCTGATCCTGCAGGCCGCCCGGTCCTTCCGGCCCGACGTTTTCATCGTGGACAAGGAGCCCGCCGGCTTCCGCGGCGAAGTGGTCCCGGCGCTCGAATATCTCGGAAACCAGGGCTGCCGCCGCGTCCTCGGCATCCGCGACGTCATGGACGAGCCGGCCCTCCTGGTGCCCGAATGGGAGCGCAAGGGCGCGAAGGACGTCCTGTCCCGCTCCTATGACGAGATTTGGGTCTATGGCCTGGAAGACGTTTATCGCCCCCTGGCGGCTCTCGGCCTGCCCCCCTCGGTGGAGCGGCGGATCACCTATACGGGATATCTGCGCCGGGAAGTGCCGCCGACCCCGTCCCTGACCCGCTATCCCAAGATCACCAAGCAGCCGTTCATCCTCGTCACCACGGGCGGTGGCGGCGACGGTGACGACCTGATCGACTGGGTCATTTCGGCCTATGAGCAGGACGAGACGATCGACATGCCGTCCCTGATCGTGTTCGGCCCGTTCGTGAACCGGGACATGCGCCGCTCCTTCATGGAGCGTATCGCCCGCCATCCCAAGCTCGATGCGATCTCGTTCGACACCAAGATCGAGCACCTGATGCAGAAGGCCGCCGCCATCGTGGCCATGGGCGGGTACAACACGTTCTGCGAGATCCTGTCCTTCGACAAGCGCGCCCTGATCGTTCCCCGGACCCGGCCGCGCCTGGAGCAGCACATCCGGGCGGTCGCGGCGGAACGGCTCGGCCTCGTGAGCATGCTGAGCGATTATGGAGCGCCGCGCACCCCCGCCCGCATGGCGAGGGCCCTCAAGGGCCTTGCGGGCCAGCCGCGTCCGTCCGAGGTCGTCATTCCGGGACTTCTCGATGGGCTGGACCGGGTTCAGGAGCGGTTGAAAGCCCTGATCGCCTCGCAGGAGCCCCCGGCGACCCGGCAAGCGGCCGAGTAATCCCCCGCGCGTTCACCGCGAGCCGATCTGCCTCGGCCATCCTGCCTGTTTCTTGAGGACTTGACCGTCTGCTGCGGGGCCTTAAGGCTCCGGCGGGCTTTTCCTCAGCCGCCATCGAGTTATTGTTCGCATGCCGCTTTCCGCGCCCCAACAACGCCTGGCCGTGACCGTGAAGGGCTATCCGCGCCTGTCCGAAACCTTCATCGCGCAGGAGATCCTGGCGCTGGAGCAGCGCGGGCTGTCCCTCGAGATCTGGTCGCTCCGTCATCCGACGGAAAAGGCCGTGCACCCCATGAACCGCGCCATCAAAGCTCCCGTCCGGTACCTGCCGGAATATCTCTACGAGGAGCCTTTGAGAGTGCTCAAGGGTCTCTTCTGGGGTCTGAGGCAGCCGGGTTTTCGGGCCCTCATGCGGGCATTCCGGGCCGATCTGAAGCGCGACCTCACGGCCAACCGGGTGCGGCGTCTCGGACAGGCCCTCGTCATGGGACGCGAGCTGCCCCCCGGCATTCGCCATCTTCATGTTCATTATCTCCATACCCCGGCTTCCGTCGTGCGCTATGCGGCGCTCCTGACCGGACGCACCTGGACGTTCTCGGCCCATGCCAAGGACATCTGGACGACACCGGATTGGGAAAAGCGCGAGAAGCTCGCCGAGGCCTTGTGGGGCGTGACCTGCACCGCCGAAGGGGGCCGCCACCTTCAGGCGCTGGCGCCTCGTCCCGACCATGTGTCCCTGGTCTATCACGGGCTGGACCTCGCCCGCTTTCCCGCGCCTCCCGACAGCCATTCGTCCCGGGATGGATCCGACCCGGCCGATCCCGTGCGGATCGTGTCCGTCGGGCGGGCCGTCGCCAAGAAGGGCTTCGGCGATCTCCTCAAGGCCCTGGCGGCCCTGCCGCCCGACCTGCACTGGCGCTTCGTCCATGTGGGCGGGGGCGAACTGCTCGATACCCTCAAGGCTCAGGCGAAGAACGACGGCATCGCCGACAAGGTCGCGTTCTTGGGCCCCAAGGCGCAGCCCGACATCATCGCCCTGCTCCGCGAGGCGGATATCTTCGTTCTTCCGTCCAAGAAAGCGCGCTCGGGCGATCAGGACGGACTGCCCAACGTGCTGATGGAAGCGGCGAGCCAGAAGCTCGCCGTCATCGCCACGGATTTCGCCGGCATTCCCGAGTTCATCCGCAACGACCGGGAGGGTCAGCTCGTCCCTTCGGGAGACTGGGAGGCTCTTTCCAACGCCCTCAATCTCCTGGCTCGCGAGCCGGAACGCCGCGCATCCTATGGAGCGGCGTCCTTTGAGCGCCTGCGGCGCGATTTCTCCATGGATGGGGGCATCGAGATCCTGGAGGAGCGTTTTCGCGCCGTCCTCGGCGACCAACCTGCAACGGGTCCGGTGACGGTGTGAGCCCTCCCCGCGCCATCGCGTTCTACGCACCCCTGAAAAGCCCGAACCACCCTTCGCCGTCGGGCGACAGGACGATGGCCCGCCTGCTCATGCGGGCACTTGAGACCGCTGGGTTTTCCGTGTCCCTGGCCAGCGAGTTGCGGACGCTCGACAAAACGGGCGACCCGACATGCCAGGAACAGCTGCGCATGGCGTCCGCCGTGACCGCGGAGGATCTCGTGCACCGCTACCGTGCCGAGCCTCGCGAGCAGCGCCCGGCGCTCTGGTTCACCTACCACGTCTACTACAAGGCACCGGACTGGATCGGCCCTCGGGTGGCGGATGCTCTGGCTATTCCTTACGTGATCGCGGAAGGGTCCCGGGCCGCAAAGCGCGCCGACGGCCCCTGGGCCCTTGGGCATGCGGGTGCCGAGGCCGCGCTCGACAGGGCGAACGCGGTCATCGCCATGACGGACCGGGACAGGATCGCCCTGGCCGCCGCGAAGCCTGACGGACAGCGGCTGATCGACCTTGCACCCTTCATCGATGCGGGGGAATGGGATCACCCTCGCCTCTCGCCCCGCGAAAACGGCGCGCCCCGCCTCCTGACCGTCGCGATGATGCGCCCGGGAGACAAGCTTGCGTCCTATCGCATTCTGGCCGCCTCGCTCGGCGAGATCCGGCATCATCCCTGGACCCTGGATATCGTCGGCGACGGAGACGCGCGACGGGACGTGGAAGAGCTGTTCTGCGCCTTCACGGGGCGTGTTCGCTTTCATGGGCACATGACCATGCACGAAGGTTTGGGCGACCTTTATCGGCACGCCGATCTCTTCGTCTGGCCTGCCGTGAACGAAGCCTACGGAATGGTTTTGCTGGAAGCGCAACTCTTCGGCTGTCCGGTTGTCGCCGGTGCTCATGGGGGCGTGGCCAATGTGGTGCGGCACATGGAGACCGGCATTCTCACGCCGCCCGATGACGTAAGAGCCTTTGCGGAAGCCGTCGGCTCCCTCCTTCAGGCGCCCGAGCAACGGCGGCGTCTCGGAGCGGCGGCGTACCGGTTCGTTCAGGACGAGAGAAGTTTTCCGCAGGCGTCTGCAATTCTGCGCGAGACCTTGAACGACCTGATCGAAAGATCACGGCCATGAGTTCCCGGGTCCTGATCGTCGTCACGCATCTGCTGGGGTCGGGACATCTGACCCGGGCCGCGTCCCTCGCGCGCGCCTTTGCATCGGCCGGCCATCCGACGACCCTCGTTTCCGGCGGAAGTCCGGTGCCGCTGCCGTTCTGTCCGGGCGTGCAGCTCGTGCAGTTGCCGCCTGTCCGAACGATCGGCACGGACTTCAAAACACTGCTGGATGCCGACGGGCGGCCGATCACCGACAAGGACAGGCAAGAGCGCCGCAGGCTCCTTCTCGAAACCTTGGATGCCGTGCAGCCGCAGGTGCTGATCACGGAGCTTTTTCCCTTCGGGCGGCGCGTGCTCGCGGAGGAATTCGAAGCTCTTCTGGCGGCCGCCACCGCCTTGCCGCATCGACCGCTGATCGTCTCGTCGATCCGCGATGTTCTGGTCGCGCCCGCGCGGCCGGAACGGATCGCCGAGGCCCATCGGCGGATCGCACGCTTCTACGATGCCGTGCTGGTTCACGGAGACCCGAGCATCGTGCCCCTCGATGCGTCCTGGCCCGTCGACGGGATGCTGCGCCCGATGCTGCACGACACGGGCTATGTGGACGAGGGTTCCGATGTATCCGCCGCGGCCGCGCGAAACGGCATCGTGGTATCCGGCGGATCGAGCGCATCGAGTCTTCCGGTGTATCGCGCCGCTCTCGATGCCGCCCGCCGGGTCCCCGACCGGCCGTGGCACATTCTGGTCGGGCGCGGAATCACGCAGCCGGATTTCGAGGCGCTCTGCCGGGACGCGCCGGCCCATGTGACCGTTGAACGGGCGCGGCCCGATTTCAGGGCCTTGCTCGCGCGGTCGGAACTGTCGGTCAGTCAGGCCGGATACAACACCTGCGTCGATCTGCTTCGCGCAGGCGTCCGATCGATCCTTATCCCCTTCGAGGCCGGCCACGAGACCGAACAGCGCTTGCGCGCCGACCGTTTCGCGGCCTTGGGGCTGGCAAGCGTGATCGGTGAGGACCGGTTATCCGGCGAGGCACTGGCGGCCGCGGTGGAAACGCAACTCCGAGCCGGCCTTCCTTTGCCGCCGCCTATTTCGCTCGATGGCGCAAGACACAGCGTCGCGATCATCGAGGCTCTCACGGTCGCGGTGCCGCCGGTTCACGAAAGCATCGATTGGGCGCCTCTCGGCGAGGCGCTCCGGCGCGCTAGGGATCGTGGCCGCGCCGTTCGCTTCTGGTGGCGGGACGACGATGCCGTTGCGGCAACGCCCCAGCTCGAGCGGCTCCTGTCCCTGTCGGATCGCTTCCAGGCCGGCCTTGCGCTGGCCTGCGTGCCAATGGGCTTGGAACCATCGCTCGCGCAGCGGCTTTCCGCCTCGGAACGGGCCGCCGCCCTGGTTCATGGCCTCGGCCACGTCAACCACGCTCCCGGGGGCGAGAAAAAGGCCGAATTCGGGCCCCATCGTCCGCTGGAGACGCTGGTCAGGGAAGCGGGGGATGCGCTGGTGCGGTCGAGAGCGGTGCTGGGCGACCGGCTCCTGCCCGTTTTCGTGCCGCCCTGGAACAGGATCGCGCCCGCATTGATCGATCGTCTGCCGCAGGCCGGATACAGCGCCCTGTCCACCTTCAGGGACCGGGACAGCGCCCGTCCGGTGAAAGGCCTGACCGTTATCAACACGCATGTCGATCCCATCGATTGGCACGGCACGCGCAGCCTCATCGATCCATCCACAATCATCCGCAACCTCGCGGATGCGGTGGAACGGCGCGTTTCCGGCCATGCGGATGTAGAAGAACCCGTCGGGCTTCTGACTCACCATCTCGTCCACGACGAGAGGGTCTGGACATTTTGCGAGAACCTGTTGGTCTATCTGTCACGAAATAATGAGAGTTTCGTTGCGATTAATGAGCTATTCTGTAACAAAAACAGGATCGTCGCTGGCCCATAATGCGTTATCGTGGCGTGACGGGTAGCCACCCGGAGGAGTTCATGGAAAAGCCACTCCTGTCGATCCGCGATCTGGCGGTCGATTTCGAGACAGAGACCGGGCGCTTCAGGGCCGTCGATGGCCTGTCCTTCGACATTCCCAAGGGCAAGACCGTCGCCCTCGTCGGCGAGTCCGGATCGGGCAAGTCGGTCACGGCCCAGGCGATCCTCCAGATTCTTTCGAAGAAGGCCCATATCGCGGCCGGAACCATCACGTTCAACGATCCCGAGCGGGCGGATTCCATCGAGATCGCAGCCCTGACCCCGGACAGCACCGACATGCGCGCGCTCCGGGGCGGCCGGATTTCGATGATCTTTCAGGAGCCGATGACGTCCCTGTCGCCGCTCCACACCATCGGCGACCAGATTTCCGAAGCCCTGGTGATCCACCAGCAGGTTTCGCAGGAAGAAGCCCTCGAGCGGACGAAGGAGGTGCTGGCCCGGGTCGGATTCCCAGATCCGCGCCGCGCTTTGAGAACCTATCCGTTCGAATTGTCGGGCGGCCTGAGGCAGCGGGCCATGATCGCCATGGCGCTGATCACCCGTCCGGCTCTTCTGATCGCCGACGAGCCGACCACGGCCCTCGACGTGACCACGCAGGCCCAGATCCTCGACCTGATCAAGGAGCTTCAGGCCGAAACCGGCATGTCGGTCCTGCTCATCACCCATGATCTCGGAGTCGTCGCCAACGTCGCCGACGAAGTCGTGGTGATGTATCGCGGCCGCGTGATGGAGTCAGGCCCGCGCGAAGTGATCTTCCGCCACGCGCAGCATCCTTATCTGCAGGCGCTCATGCGCGCGGTTCCGCGCTTCGCCATGGCGGAAAACGAGCGGCTGACGCCGATCCGCGAGGTGAAGAGCGCCACCCTCGAAACGGCCCATAAACCGGAACGTACCGAGCCGAAGGGCCCGATCCTCAAGGCCGAGAACCTGACCAAGTGCTTCACGCTCCGCTCCGGCTGGTTCTCGGGACGGATCCGCAAGATTCACGCGGTCAACGGCGTGTCCCTGGCCCTGCCCGTCGGCAAGACGCTCGGACTCGTCGGGGAATCCGGCTGCGGCAAGACCACGGTCTCCAAAATGATCATGCGCGCCATGGAGCCGGATACGGGACAGGTGCTCTTCGACGACGGCACCGGCCCGCGGAACGTGCACGAGCTCGAAGGCGACGCCCTGAAGGATTATCGCCGCAGCGTGCAGTTCATCTTTCAGGATCCGTTCTCGTCCCTCAATCCGCGGATGACCGTGTACGAGATCCTCACCGAACCGCTGATCATTCACGGCATCGGCGACAGCGACATGCGCTATCACCGCGCCAAGGAGCTTCTCGACATGGTCGGCCTCGACCGCCGGGCCCTGCGCCGCTACCCTCATTCCTTCTCGGGCGGACAACGGCAACGGCTCGGCATCGCGCGGGCACTGGCGCTGGAACCGCGTGTGCTGATCTGCGACGAGCCCGTATCGGCCCTCGACGTCTCGGTTCAGGCTCAAGTGCTGAACCTGCTCAAGGATCTCCAGGCGGCGCTGGATCTGTCCTATCTGTTCGTGTCGCACAACCTTGCGGTCGTCGATTACATCGCGGACACCATCGCGGTGATGTGCCGTGGCTATATCGTCGAACAGGCGCCTAAGACGTCCCTGTTCAGGAATCCGGTCCATCCGTATACGCAGGCGCTGCTGGCGGCGGTTCCCGACCCCGACATCGATCGTCCCCTTGACTTCGCCAAGCTGCGCGCGGACCGCTTCTCCCATCCGGATCAGTGGCCCGAGCCCTTCCGGCTCCAGGAAGGAGAAGCGGGGGTCATGAAGGAAATCGAGCCGGGGCATCAGATCCGCCTCGGACAGCTTTCGGTCAAGGAGGCTGCATGATGACGATGAAAGCCCGCCTGAGAACCGGTCTCCTAGCGCTGCTCCTCGCCGTTCCGGCCCTGCCGGCCCTGGCCACGGACTTCGTGGAACAGCCCTTCTTCAAGGACAAGATCGCCAACAAGGAATTGCCGCCCGTCGGTGACCGCGTGCCGAAAGCGCCATTGGTGTCCGCGGAGGCCAACGGCGAATACGGCGGGGACGTGGTCACCCTCGTGGCGCGGGCCCGCGACATCCGCTACATCAGCACCTTCGGCTACACGCGCCTCGTCGGTTACGACCGCAATCTCGACCTCCAGCCCGATCTTCTCGAGAAGGCCGACAGCGAGGACGACCGCATCTTCACCTTCACGATCCGGGAGGGGCATCGCTGGTCGGACGGGCATCCCTTCACGGCGGAGGACTTCCGGTATTTCTGGGAAGACGTCGCCCAGAACAAGGACCTGTCGCCCGCCGGGGTGCCGGAATTCATGATGGTGGATGGCAAGCCCGCGACGTTCGAAGTGATCAACGAGCGAACCGTACGCTACACCTTCGACAAGCCGAACCCACGCTTCCTGCCTTATCTCGCGGGTCCGGTCGATCCGGGCATCTATCGCCCCGCCCATTATCTCAGGCAGTTTCACGCGAAATATGCCGACAAGGCGAAGCTCGACGAAGCCGCGAAGGCGCAAAAGCTGAAATCCTGGGCGGCCCTTCACAATCGTCTCGACGACATGAAGGAGCACACGAACCCGGACGAACCGGTGCTCCAGGCCTGGCGCGTCACCAACAGGGCGCCGGCGAACCGCTTCGTGTTCGAACGCAATCCCTACTATCACCGCGTCGACACCCACGGTCACCAATTGCCGTATCTCGACCGGATCATCATGGACGTCTCCTCCGGGGGGCTGTTCGCCGCGAAAGCGAATGCGGGCGAGGTGGATCTCCTGTTCCGCGGCATTTCCATGAGCGACATCCCGATCCTGAAGCAGGGCGAAAAGGCTCACGACTACACCACCTTGCTGTGGCCCTATGCGCGCGGTTCCGAGCTTGCGCTCTATCCGAATCTCAACGCGAAGGATCCGGTGTGGCGCGCGCTCAACCGGGATCCGCGCTACCGGCGTGCCCTGTCCCACGCCATCGATCGCAAGACCCTGAACAACGTGTTCCTGTTCGGTCTCGGAATCGAAGGCAACAACACGGTCATGGAGCAGAGCCCCTTGTCGTTCCCTTCGCTGCGGACCCTCAACGCCACCTATGACCCGGCCGAGGCTTCGCGTCTGCTCGACGAGATCGGCCTGAAGAAGCGCAATTCCGCCGGTATCCGTCTGCTGCCCGACGGGCGCGAGATGGAAATCATCGTCGAAACGGACGGGGAAGCCAGTCATATCGTCGACGCCCTGACGCTGATCGGAGAATTCTGGCGCGAAGTCGGCGTCAGGCTCTTCGTGAAGCCGCAGGACCGGACCGTGCTGCGCAACCGCGCCTATGCGGGCCTGACCAACGTGGTCGCCGGCCAGGGCTTCGACAACGCCGTCCCTACGGCGATCATGCCGCCAAGCGAGTACGCCCCGATGCGCCAGGACAACTATTCCTGGCCACAATGGGGGCAGCACGTGGAAACCAAGGGCAAGAACGGAGAGGCGGTGGACATCCCGGAAGCGCGACGGCTGCTCGATCTTTATTCGATCTGGATGAACACGGCGAACCGCGGCGTCCAGCGCGATGTGTGGACCGAAATGCTGCGCAACCATTCCGAGAACCAATGGTCCATCGGAACGGTTGCGGGCGCCCTGCAGCCGATCGTCGTGCGCAACGGCCTGAAAGGGCTGCCTCAGAAGGCCCTTTACAGCTGGGAGCCGACGGCTTTGATCGGCATCTACCGGGTGGATGAGATGTATTGGAACAAGGCCGCGCTGAAAGAGGCCCGCAGATGATCCGTTTTCTGTTGCGTCGCTTCGTCACGATGCTTGTGACGCTCCTGATCATCTCGGCTCTCGTGTTCCTGATCATCAAGCTGCCGCCGGGCGATTTCCTGTCCAACCAGATCGCCGAGCTCAGGGCCCAGGGTGAGGCGGACGCGGTCGCGAAGGCCGAGTTCCTGATCAAGCAATATGGCCTCGATAAGCCTGCCTGGGAGCAATACCTGGTTTGGCTGGGCGTGATGCCGGGGCAGAACGGCTTTTCCGGCCTGCTTCAGGGGGATTGGGGCTGGTCCTTCGAATATGATCGCCCGGTCTTCGAGGTCGTGGGCGACGCCCTGTGGCTGACGCTTCTGGTCAACATCGCGGTCGTCATCTTCATCCATCTGGTGTCCATCCCGATCGCGATCTACTCGGCGACCCGCCAGTACTCGGTCGGCGATTACATCGCGACCTTCATCGGCTATCTCGGTCTCGCGACACCCAGCTTCCTGCTGGCCCTCATCCTGCTCTACTATTCGAACCGTTGGTTCGGCATCTCGATCGGCGGCCTGTTCGACGCCCGCTTCGCGGGACAGCCGTGGAGCTGGGCCAAGTTCCAGTCGCTCCTCGCGCACCTGATCGTGCCGACCCTGGTGATCGGCCTGGCGGGCACGGCCGCCATGATCCGGCGCATGCGGGCCAATCTCCTGGATGAACTTGGAAAGCAGTATTACGTGACCGCGAAAGCCAAGGGCCTCCCGCCCGGAAGGGCTCTTCTCAAGTATCCGTTCCGCATGTCTCTGAATCCCTTCATCGCCGATATCGGCAACCTTCTGCCGCATCTGGTTTCGGGGTCGGTGCTGGTCTCCCTCGTCCTCAGCCTTCCGACCGTCGGGCCCATCCTGCTCAGCGCCCTCAAGAGCCAGGATCAGTTCCTGGCCGGGTTCATCCTGATGTTCGTCGCGATTCTGACGGTCTTCGGCATGCTGGTTTCGGACCTGCTGCTCGCCTGGCTCGATCCCCGCATTCGGATGGGAGGCGGCCGATGAACGAGGCGCTTCCCTTCAAGCGGCATTACGTCAACAAGGAGCCGTTCGACCCCGGCGCCACCGAGCCCGCAGGGCTTGAGAGCGAGGATTTCTATCGCGCATCGTCGTGGCGGCTCATGTGGTGGAAGTTCCGCCGCCACAAGGTCGCCGTCGCGGCGGCCTTCATCCTCCTGGCGTTCTATCTCCTCATCCCCTTCGTGGAAGTGATCGCTCCCTATAATCAAACGAAGCGGAACGGCGATTTCATTTACGCGCCGCCTCAGCCCGTGCACCTGATGCACGAAGGCCGCTTCGTCGGCCCCTTCGTTTATCCCTACAAATTCACCTTCGACCTGGAGAGCTTCCGCCGCGTCTACACCGTGGACACGTCCAGGCCGGAGCCGATCCGCTTCCTGTGCCGGGGAGATTATTACGAGTTCTGGGGCCTCGTGAGTTCGAACGTCCATCTGTTCTGCCCGCCTGAAAACGGCACGCTCTTCCTGCTCGGGACGGACCGGCTCGGCCGGGATGTCTTCTCCCGCATCATCTACGGCGCCAGGATTTCGCTCACCATCGGCATCGTCGGCATCGCGGTTTCCTTTACCCTCGGCCTCCTGTTCGGCGGCCTTGCGGGCTATCTCGGCGGATGGGTCGATCATGTGATCCAGCGGCTGATCGAAATCCTGCGCTCGCTTCCGGAGCTGCCCCTGTGGCTTGCCCTGTCGGCGGCCCTTCCGGCCAACTGGAGCCCGATCCTGGTGTTTTTCGGCATCACGATCATCCTCGGGCTGCTGGATTGGCCGGGCCTCGCTCGGGCGGTGCGATCGAAACTGCTTTCGCTGCGCGAGGAAGATTTCGTCAAAGCCGCGGAACTGATGGGCGCCTCGAAGCAGCGCATCATCGCACGTCACCTCATCCCGAACTTCATGAGTCACCTGATCGCTTCGGCGACTCTGGCGATCCCATCGATGATTCTGGGTGAAACCGCCCTCTCCTTCCTCGGCCTGGGCTTGCGGCCTCCGGTGACGAGCTGGGGCGTGCTCCTCAACGAAGCGCAGAACCTTGCAGCCGTGCAGCTCCATCCCTGGCTTCTGTTCCCCATCCTTCCTGTAGTGATCGTCGTCCTTGCGTTCAACTTCATGGGCGATGGATTGCGCGACGCGGCAGATCCCTACCATTGATGCAGGCGGCCTGTTGAACGGGCATGCCTGATCCAAGGATGGCTTTTAGCCCTTCCGGGCCCTTTCGGGGGCTTCCACGTCCTGTTCTGGCGGCTGTTCGGCTGGCCTGAAGATCTCGAGGGTTCGGGCCGGATCAATGCCGCCATCACGCAGACCCTCAACGGCGTGCTCATTGATATGTTCTTCGCTTATGGGCGCTCTTGTCCGGCTTGCCGCATTCGCACCACGCCCCCCTGCTTCTCCTGCGAGGCGGATTCCGGGTTCTGGGGGCAGTTCTTCAGCCCCTGCTCTTTCCCATAAGGAATTGGCCTTCTTGGGCGCCTTTTCTGGTTTTCATGATAACCGCGGCCACGCACCTACTTGCCGGTTACATGACCTATGATCGCAGTATCGCACAGCGCTGCTTATCCGTTGCTGCAAAAGCCTATGAATTCGGAGAAGCAATCGAGCATTCGGCAAGGTGATTATTTTCCAGAACGCCGTTTTGTTGACGGTTTATTAAGCCTAACGCGCCAAAACTCCGGCAACATAAAATTCGGGGGAATTGCGGCTCATGCGTGTCCTGTTCGAGAAGGTGCTCTGGCAAGTGGCACAGGCCAACCGTCAAGAAAAGAAGGGCGGTCGTCGAAACAACAAGCGCATGGAGGACATCCTGCGCAAGCGCGACGCAATGGCCGGACGCGTCGCCTTGGGCTTGGTGGGCGTCATCGCTCTATCGTCGATGTCGTTTGCGGGCTATGCGATCCAGGTCGGCGTCAGCCGTTCGGATTTCCCCATGGCCGTTCCGTCCCTCGGCGCCGCATCCAATGGGGACGGCCGCATCGCCTTCCGATCGAAGGATCAGGATCCGACAGTGACCGGGTCGATCCCCAATGGCGCCGTGAGTGACAAATTCCGCCAGGATTCCGCAGCGGTCGATCTGACCGACAGAAATTCCGGCCGCGGTTATGTCGTGAAGAAGATCTTGCGGCGCAGCGCGTTGGTGGAAGGTCCCAACGGCACCCAGGAAGTGACGCCGGGCAGCTTCCTGCCGGGAGCCGGGCGGGTGGTATCCATCTTCAGGTCCGAGAACGGCTGGGTCGTCGTGACCTCCGAGACTATCATCCGCGAAGGCGCGGTGCTGGGCCTGGGGACGGCATCGAACGCCGAACGCGGCTCGAGCTGAGACGCTTTTTTCCTCGCCACGGTCCGTCAGTCCGCGCCGCCCCGATTTCGGGCGGCGTTTTCATGTCCCCGTCGCGTGTGCCGCCACGCCGGCCTTCGTGACGGTTGAACGGGCGGATGCGATCAGCTGGTCGAGTAATCCCGGATAAAGGCGCTCGATATCGGCCCGGCGCAGGGACATGTAACGGGACGTGCCTTCGCTGCGGACGGTGACGAGCCCGGCTTCCCGCATTTTGGCGAAGTGATAGCTCAGGTTGGACTTCGCCCCCATGTCGCCGAAGCTGCCGCACCGGATTTCCTCCGGGGTGTCGGCCAACCGGACGAGAATGGCCAAGCGCGTCGGGTCGCTCAAGGCCGACAGGATCGCAGACAGCTCAATTGCTTCCGCAGGGGGGTGAAAAGGGTCGCGCATGGCCTTTTATGTAGCCAGACATTCGCCCATGCGCAATGTTCAACAAACGTTGAAATAGCCTCTTGCCAGTTTCACCGAACAGGTTCATTTGTTCAATGACTTTTGAACAAAAGGAACAGGCATGTTCTCTCAATTGATCTGGCTGGCGCTTGGCGCCTTCACTGTCGGTACGGAAGGGTTCGTCATCGCAGGCCTTCTCCCGGATATTTCCGCCGAAGCCGGCATCACCATCGCCCAAGCGGGGACCCTTGTGACGGCCTTTTCCCTGGCCTATGCGGTTGGCACGCCGGTCCTGGCGACCCTGCTCGGGAGCGTCGACCGTCGGTATGTTCTTGCGGGAACGATGGGGCTTTTTGCTGCCGCCAACGCTGGCGCCGCCCTCACCTCCTCGTTCTCGGCGCTGCTGATCGCCCGGGTGGCGATGGCCGTCGCTGCGGGACTTTATGCGGCGACCGCGCAGGCGACTGCGATCGCCCTGTCGTCTCCTGACCACCGGGCTCGCGCGATCTCCGTTGTCGTCGGCGGCACAACGGTTGCCGTTGCCCTTGGGGCGCCGATCGGCGCCCTCCTGGCGACCGTGACCGGCTGGCGCGGCACCTTTGCGGCCATAGCGCTTCTCAGCGCCTGCACGGCCCTTGCGATTCTGGTCAAGCTTCCCGGCAACCTGCGTGGCTCGCGAATTCCCCTCCGCCAGCGCGCCGCCGTCGCCGTGCGTCCCGGCATGCTGCCCCTTCTGGCGACGACCTTCCTGTGCCTGACGGGAGGCTTCACGGTCTTTACCTATATCGCTCCGCTTGCGGTCGATGGAGCCGGGCTGCCCGGCACGCTGATCCCCGGATTGCTGCTGGCATTCGGCGTTGGCTCGGCCCTCGGAAACATCGCGGGCGGTCAAGCATCCGACCGCTTCGGCCCTCGCCCGACCCTTATCTTCTCGACCCTGGCCGTCAGCCTCATTCTCGTTGCCATGTCAGTCGTGGTGAAGACCGTATCCGCGCCTCTCGCCGGCCCGATCCTGGTGGGGCTCACGATCCCGTGGGGAATCTTCGCCTGGATGGTGCCGCCGACACAGGCGAGCCGCATCGTCGCCCTCGATCCGGAAAGCGCACCGGTTTCCCTCTCGCTCAACGCATCCATCCTCTATCTCGGGATCGCGTTCGGGTCCTTCGTGGGCGGTGAGGTCATGGACCTCGGCCGGATGAACGACCTCGGCTTCGTGGCCGCCGTATTTCCGCTTCTGGCTCTCGCGATCGTGCTGACGACGCGAGAGCGCACCCGGCAACGGAGCTCGCCCGTTCCGGCAAAAACCTGCGAGCCACTGCAGGCCGCGACCCATTAAAAGCCACGCACTTTACCTGCGAGGTTATGTCCTTTGCGTCGATCCGGCCCCATCCTCGGGTCATGAATCGACGCAAAGGATAACGCCTGTGAAGCATGATCGTCATCGACCCCGCACCGCAACGGCCGGGCCACGCACCTTCGTGATCAGTTTTCATATCAGGGATGGTTTCCAGGAAGAATTCCTCGCCCTGCTGACACCTGTGCTCGATGCCATGAGGCATGAGGCGACCTTCATCAATGCGATGCTTCACCAAGATCCGGACAATCCCGCCAGATTCATGCTCTATGAAACCTGGGCCGATCTGGACGAGGTGATGAACGTGCAGATCGGGCGGGATTATCGGAAAGCCTTCTGGGACCGTCTTCCAGAACTCCTGAGCGAGCCGCGTCACATACAAACCTGGCAGCCGATCCGCTCGGATTTTACGTTCTTCGCGGCTTGGTAGCTCAACGCGCGGCCAACAAAAAGGCGCCCTGGGGCGCCTTTTCTTCGAATATTCCAGCATCGCCGCTCAGCGACGGGGGCCTTTCTCAAGCCACGCCACCTGTGCGCCGTCGCGACGGCGATCGTTCCGGGACTGGTCCGGACGTGCTTGCTGCGGCTGCCTCTGGCTTTGAGCCTGTGCACCCTGCGCCGGGCGCTGATTGCCCCCTGCCGGGCCAGCTCCCGCGGGCTTCTGTCCGCCCCGCCGACGGCGCTTGGGTCCGCGCTCGGCATTGGGAGCAACGTCACGCGATTGGCCATGCCCCTGATGCCCACGGGCATGAGGCGCCGGACGGGAACGCTGCTGCGGCTTGCGGACTTCCCCTTGCGGCTCGCCGCCGATGGGTCCCGCCGAGAAGCCCTCGGGAAGTTTCTCGACCGGAACCTGCATCCGGGTCAGCTTCTCGATATCCTTCAGGTACGCGCGCTCCTCGTCGTTGCAGAACGAGATCGCAAGACCGTCGGCCCCTGCTCGCGCCGTCCGGCCGATGCGATGCACATAGGATTCCGGCACGTTCGGCAGGTCGTAGTTGATCACGTGGCTGACGCCCTCGACGTCGATGCCGCGCGCCGCGATGTCGGTCGCCACCAGAACGCGGCAAGTTCCGTTACGGAACGCCGCGAGGGCACGCTCGCGCTGCGGCTGGGACTTGTTGCCGTGAATGGCCGCGGACGCGATGCCGGCCTTTTCAAGCGAGCGCACGACCTTGTCCGCACCATGCTTGGTCCGGGTGAAGACCAGGACGCGGTCGATGGCCTTGTCCTGCAGGACGATTTCGAGCAGCGCCTGTTTGCGGCCGGTCGCCACGAACATGACCTTCTGCTCCACGCGCTCCGCCGTGGTGGCCACGGGCGTCACGGCAACCTTCGCCGGATCGCGCAGGAACGCATCCGCGAGGGTCGAAATGGTCTTCGGCATGGTTGCCGAGAAGAACAGGCTCTGCCGGTTCTTCGGCAAGAGGGTGACGATACGCTTCAGGGCATGGATGAAGCCGAGATCGAGCATCTGATCGGCCTCGTCCAGAACGAGGATCTCCACATCCCGCAGGCTCACGGCCTTGCGGTCCACGAGATCGAGCAGACGACCGGGCGTGGCCACGAGGATGTCGACGCCCGGCGCAAGCTCACGCTCCTGCTTGCCGATCGTGACGCCGCCGAACACCACCGACGTCGTGAGCTTGAGATGGCGCCCATAGGTCCGGAAGCTGTCGGCGATCTGGCCGGCGAGCTCGCGGGTGGGGCTGAGCACCAGGACCCGGCAGCTCTTGCGAATGCGGGCGCGGGGCTCGCCATCCAGGCGATGGAGGATCGGCAGGGCGAAGGCGGCCGTCTTGCCGGTTCCCGTCTGGGCGATGCCGCAGACGTCGCGGCCTTCGAGGGCATAGGGAATGGTCTGCGCCTGGATCGGGGTCGGCTTCTCATAGCCTTCAGCCGTCAGCGCCTTCAGGATCGGCTGAGCCAATCCAAAATCAGAAAAAAGGGTCAAGGGTTTCGATCTTTCGAACAGTTGCGGGGAGCCGCAAGGCAAGACCGGCCATTGGAAAGGCGCTTTGCTTGGGCTCGGGGCGACAACCCGCGTGATGGGGCTATCGTACGGTCAAGCGATTGAAGAAGGGGGCCGGGGTCTCCACAAAGGTGGATATCCGTCACGCAGCCCCACTCAAGCGGCTCCGGGAGGAGCGCTGACGCCGTCCCTGTGCATATGAGGGTTCGGGGCCTGTTCGTCAACCGCAATGGCTGACATAAAGCCTTAGCCGTCTCACGAACGGCAGTCCCGAAGGTAGGATCGGTCTGGGATGGCCGGTCCCTCATCCATGTCCTCGCCCGATCGCATGCCCTGGGGCTTCGTCTCCGCCCTGTCTCTGACCCAGCTCGTTTCCTACGGGACGATCTTTTATGCGTTTGCGCTCTTCATCGAGCCCATGGGACAGGAGCTCGGCTGGTCCAAATCCGCGCTGACGGCGGCCTATTCCCTGGCCTTGGGATCCTCCGCCCTGTTTGCCGTCCCGGTCGGCCGCCTGATCGATCGCGGATACGGCCGGGTGGTGATGACCGGCGGCTCCGTTCTGGCCGCGGCCCTCTTCCTGGTGTGGTCGTGGGTCGAGAGCTATCCGGCGTTCGTCCTGATCTGGCTGGGACTCGGCGCCGCCATGAGCGCCGTGCTCTACGAGCCGGGCTTTGCCATTCTGGCCCGCCGTCTCGGGCTGCTCGCCCGGCGCGGCATCACGGCCATGACGCTGGTCGGCGGCTTTGCCAGCACGGTCTTCATCCCTCTGACTCATCTGCTGATCGACGCCTTCGGCTGGCGGAACGCCCTTCTCGTGCTGGCGGGCTTCAATCTCCTCATCTGCGCAGGATTCCACGCCCTTGTGATTCCGCCATCGGAAGGCCGCGCAAAGCTTCCTCGATCTCGGCCGGATCCCGGCGAGGCGACGGGCAATCCCCGGCACCTTCTTCGCAGAGCCTCTTTCTGGTGCTTCGTGGCGACCTCGGTGGCCCAGGGTATGATCTCCACGGGAGTGCCTCTGCATCTGCTCCCGCTGCTCATCGAGAGAGGATTCACCCTCGATTCGGCGGTGGCCGCTTTCTCGGTCATCGGCCCGGCGCAGGTCGCGGCCCGGCTTTGCACGGCGTTCGGAGAGCGGGCCGTCAGCGTCCGCGCCCTCGGGGTGATCACGATGGTGCTGAACGTCCTCGCCTTCGTCCTTCTGCCCTTCATCCCTGCCGGTTCCTGGCTGATCGCGGTCTTTGCCGGGCTCTACGGCGCCTCGAACGGAATGATGACGATCGTCCGCGCCCTCCTGCCTCCTGAGCTGTTCGGCCGCGAGAATTACGGGGCCATCCAGGGTATGATCGCCACCCCGGTCAGGATCGCCATGGCGGCGGCTCCCTTCGCCTTCGGCGCCCTGTGGGCCTGGTGGGGCAGTTACGGGGCCGTGCTCGCCGCCTGCCTCATCATGGCCTTCTGCGCCCTCGGCACTTTTGTGCTAAACCTCGCCCTGGCCCCAAGAGCCGCAGACGAATTTTAGATTTTTCTTGCCTTGCCCGGCTAAAGGAAACATTTGCAGGAAGCCGGACGATCCGGCTTGAAGGAAAGACGCGTTTCGTGACGACAGTGACAGATCTTCTGATTGTAGGCGGCGGCATCAACGGCGCGGGCATTGCCCGCGACGCGCGGGGCCGCGGCCTCTCCGTAGTTCTTTGTGAGCAAGGCGACCTCGCCGGCTACACCTCGTCCGCCAGCACCAAGCTGATCCATGGCGGCCTGCGTTACCTGGAATACTATGAATTTCGTCTCGTGCGGGAAGCTCTTTTCGAGCGGGAGCGCCTTCTGGAGGCCGCCCCTCACATCATCTGGCCGCTCCGCTTCATCCTGCCTCATGAGAAAGGCATCCGGCCGGCCTGGTTCGTCCGCCTGGGCCTCTTCCTTTACGACCATCTCGCGCCCCGCAAGCGCCTGCCCGGAACGGAGACCATCCACCTGACCCGGCATCCGGCGGGCAAGGCCCTCAAGCCCGGCTTCGATACGGCCTTCGTTTATTCCGATTGCTGGGTCGAGGACAGCCGCATGGTGGCCCTGAACGCCCTCGATGCGGCGGAACGTGGCGCCGATATCCGGGTTCGGACCAAGCTCGTATCCGCGCGCCGCGACGGGGGCAGCTGGGTCGCGACCTTGCAGAACGTGGAAACGGGCGAGACAACGGAGATCCAGGCCAAGGTCATCGTCAATGCGGGCGGTCCGTTCGTCGCGGACGTGCTCAACGCGAAGCTCGGCCTCAATACGCAAAAGAGCGTACGCCTCGTGAAGGGCAGCCACATTGTGGTTCCGAAGTTGTTCGAGACGGAACAGGCCTTCATTCTGCAGAACACCGATAAGCGGATCGTGTTCGCCATCCCCTATCAGGGCAAGTTTACCCTCGTGGGCACCACGGACATTCCGGTCGAAGCCGTACCGGACAAGAAGGTCACGATCAGCGACGACGAGATCCAGTATCTCTGCAACGTCGTCAATCATCACTTCCAGCGCGCCGTTACACCGGCCGACGTGGTGTGGACCTATTCGGGGGTCCGCCCCCTGTTCGATGACGGCTCGATCAACGCATCCGCCGTGACCCGCGATTATGTGTTCGATCTCGACCGTCCTGATGGACAAGCGCCGGTCCTGTCGATCTTCGGAGGCAAGATCACGACGTTCCGCAAGCTGGCCGAGCACGCGCTCGACGAGTTGAAGCCGTTCTTCCCGGCCATGAAGCCGGCTTGGACGGAAACGGCGAAGCTGCCCGGCGGCGACATGCCGGACGCGGATTTCGATCGCTTCCTCGCCGGCGTCAAGGCGCGCTGGCCGTTCCTGCCCGATCCCCTCGCTCACCGGCTGTCCCGCGCCTACGGAACCCGTGTGGAAGAACTGCTCGGAGCGGCAAAGTCCATGGCCGACCTGGGAGAAGATTTCGGCGCGGGCCTGACGGCGGCGGAAGTGGATTATCTGGTTCGCCGCGAATGGGCCCGCACGGCCGAGGATATTCTCTGGCGGCGCTCCAAGCTCGGTCTTCACGTGCCGGCGGGCGCGCCGGCGAGGATCGACGCGTATCTCGATCAACGCAAGGCGACCACCGTCGCCGCCCAGTAAGATCCAACGGCATCAGTTTCGGGGGAAGCATCATGGCTCACTACGTGGGTGCCATCGACCAGGGCACGACCAGCACGCGCTTTATCGTGTTCGACCGCGGCGGCAGCATCGTCTCGGTCGCACAGAAGGAGCACGCTCAGATTTATCCCGAGCCGGGCCATGTGGAGCATGACCCGCTCGAGATCTGGGGCAACACGCTGGCGGTGATCGAGGAGGCCCTGGCGAAGAAGGGTCTCAAGCCGACGGATCTTGCGGCCATCGGCATCACCAACCAGCGCGAGACGACGCTGATCTGGGACAAGGCCACCGGCAAGCCGTTGTACAATGCGCTCGTCTGGCAGGACACCCGTGTCGATCCCCTGGTGGCGGAATTCGCCAAGGAGGGCGGCCCGGACCGTTTGCGCGACAAGACAGGCCTTCCGCTCACCAGCTACTTCTCCGGCCTGAAGCTGCGCTGGCTGCTCGACAATGTTCCGGGCGCCCGGCAGAAGGCGGAAGCGGGCGAAGTCCTGTTCGGCACCATCGACACATGGCTGGTCTGGAACCTGACCGGCGGACGCTGCCACATCACGGACGTCACCAATGCCAGCCGCACCCAGCTCATGGATCTGCGCAAGCTCGCCTGGGACGACGAGATCCTGAACCTCTTCACGATCCCCGCCGCCTGCCTTCCCACCATCGTCTCGTCGAGCGAAATCTACGGCGAGGCGATCGGATTGCTGAAAGGCGTACCGATTGCCGGAATTCTCGGCGACCAGCAGGCTGCGCTCGTGGGGCAGGCCTGCTTCCAGCCGGGCGAGGCGAAGAATACCTACGGAACCGGATGCTTCATGCTGATGAACACCGGCGAGACTCCCTACCCTTCCACCTGCGGCCTGCTGACGACCGTCGCCTATCGTTTCGGACAGAAGAAGACGGTCTACGCGCTCGAGGGCTCGATCGCCATCGCCGGTGCTCTGGTGCAATGGCTGCGCGACAATCTCGGTCTCATCGCCGCCAGCACGGATATCGAACCGCTGGCCCGCAGTGTCGAGAACAATGGCGGCGTCACGATCATCCCGGCCTTCTCCGGCCTTTATGCGCCGCACTGGAATGCCGGCGCGCGGGGCCTGATCGGCGGGCTTACGCGCTTTGCCAACAAGGGCCATATCGCACGCGCCGCGCTGGAAGCCACCGCGTTCCAGACCCGCGAGGTGCTGGACGCGATGACCAAGGATACAGGCATCGGCGTCAAGGAGCTGCGCACGGACGGCGGCATGGTGGTCAACGAGCTGCTGATGCAGTTCCAGGCCGATATTCTCGACGTGCCGGTGGTGCGCCCGAAGGTCATCGAAACGACGGCGCTGGGCTCGGCCTACGCCGCCGGACTGGCCACGGGGTTCTGGGCTGGAACGGACGAACTCGTCAGCAACTGGGCCGTAGACAAGCGTTGGAAACCAAGCTTCGACACCGCGACGCGTGAACGTCTCTACGCCCATTGGTGCAAAGTCGTCGAGCGCTCGCTCGACTGGAATTAGCGATCCCTGCAGGGATTGAATCTGAGCTGCATCGACCCAAAGGAAGGCGAGCTTGATGTCACGAACTGTCTTGACGGTTGTCGGAGCGCGGCCTCAGTTCATCAAGGCCTCTCCCGTCAGCCATGCGCTCCTCGCGCACGGCGGCTTTCGGGAAATCCTGGTTCACACGGGGCAGCACTTCGATGCGGCCATGTCCGATATTTTCTTTGAGGAATTGGACATTCCGCCGCCGAAGCACAATCTGGAGGTCAACAGCCTCGGACACGGCGCGATGACCGGCCGAATGCTGGAAAAGCTCGAAGAGGTGATGATCGCGGAAAAGCCCGACTGGGTGCTGATCTACGGCGACACGAACTCGACCGTGGCGGGCGCTCTTGCGGCGGCAAAGCTCCACATTCCCGTTGCGCACGTGGAAGCAGGCCTCCGCTCCTTCAACCGGCGCATGCCCGAAGAGATCAACCGTGTCGTGGCGGACCACCTGAGTACGCTCCTGTTCTGCCCGACGCAGACCGCCGTGGATAACCTCAAGGACGAGGGTATCACCAAGGGTGTGCACCATGTGGGCGACGTCATGTACGACGTGACGCTCGCGGCGGTCGAGCGCGCGAAAGGACGTTCGCGTATCCTTGAGAACCACGATTTGAGTCCGAAGACCTACGCGGTCGCCACCATCCATCGGGCTGAGAACACGGACGATCCCGCACGCTTCGCGAAGGTGATGCAGTGGCTATCCGATCGCGCGAAGGAAATGCCGATCGTCATGCCGGTCCATCCGCGGACCCGCAAGCTGATGGAGAAGAGCGGGCTGACCCCGAAAGGTGTTCGCCTCATCGACCCGCTCGGCTATCTCGACATGGCATGGCTGACGCACAATTCCGCCGGCGTCTTCACCGATTCCGGCGGATTGCAGAAGGAGGCCTACTTTCACCGCGTTCCTTGCGTGACACTGCGCGACGAGACGGAGTGGGTGGAGACGATCGAGGCCGGCTGGAATAGGCTTTGGCGAAAGGATGCCTACGCCCCGCGCCGTGACATATTAGAATACGGGAACGGTAAGAGCAGCGGACGAATTGCTGAGTTACTAGCGGCCTAGACGGGCAGTGCTGATCGAATTCTTTCCGCGTATTCGGCCAAAACGTGCGGCTTTTCCATTTCGCCAGTGTGGGGCTTCAATGGAATGCCCTCGAAGCGCGGAATCACATGGAAGTGAAGGTGGAACACCACTTGCCCACCCGCGCCTTCATTGAACTGCTGCACCGTCACTCCGTCGGCATTAAGCGCAGTCTTAGCAGCTCTCGCAACTACCTGAACGACCTTGATAAGTTCTGCAAGATCCGCGGCCTCAGCGTCCAAAAGATTGCGCGCTTTGGTTTTGGGAATGACCAAAACATGCCCGTTTCCTCGCGGCATGATATCCATGAAGGCTAGTGCTTGGTCTGTCTCAAGGACCTTATGACAAGGAAGTGAGCCACTTAATATCTTCGCGAAGATGTTTCCTTCGTCATACTCTGCCATTGCCATCCCCCGGGCTTGTCCCGTGAACCAACCCGAACCTTCTTAGTCGAGAACGTCCCTGGTCGCCAATAGCCGACCAGTGCCTCCAGAATCATCACTTCGAATTATATAATGGTATTGCATTTCACTTGTCCGGGCCTTATTACGTAACGATATTCCGTTATGTAACTCATGGTTCTGAAAATGGCTTTTTTCTCAACATCAGTAATTCAAAGCATTAAATCCAATCCAGAACGCTTCCACAGCCTTTATGAAGCAACAAGAAATTCATTTAAAGCGTATCTAGGAAGTAAATTCGGCGCTCTCCCGGAAGATTATATAAAGCTTATATTTAGCGCTCAGTTCGCTTATGAAAGCGCGCCCTATGGACCATCATCTTCGCGGACACTTGAGGGCCTTCTGCAGGAAAAGGAACTAATGTGTTCCAACTACTGCGACCTCTCATGGCTTTTATATGAGGAGCTTTCACCGTCGTCAGCGTCGAGCGTTGTCCATTTAGGGTGGAATTCGAGCCCTGTAGGCGGTCATGCAGAACTGCTGATCTCTAAACCCGGCTCTCAAACGCTTATGGTCGATCCGACCGTCATGGGGTTGGTTCTCAACAACGGAATCAACCATCTAACGAGCGGCATAGGCATCTCGAAGGAAGACCAGCTCTTTTTGGGTTGGCGAACCAACGCTTTGACTCCGAGCGGATCAGAGGTCGAAGAATTCGCAAGTAGCGTTCAGGATGCTTATACACATGGCAACTTTCGCGCAGGCCATCTCTTCTACTGGTATGAGTACTCAGATCGCGATCAGATATATGGCGGGACCAGCGCCCGGCTTCCAACTCCTCAGGCGGAAGTTGCGACGTATGGTGTGACGAACAACAAGTCTCTCATTCCGTTTCATGACACTTTCAAATTTCATGCTGGGGGCTACAGCGATGCGTTTACCGGCTCTGCTTCAAGCGATCAGATCATTGGATCAAGTGGCGATGATATCATTTTCGGTGGCACGTCTCGCGCTGAGGAAACGCTTATTCCTGGCTTAATCGAGAGGGCGCGGAGCGGTGCATTCGTTTCCGTTGATGACCTCGCCGCCGCTAAAGCTGATCCCAATGTAATTTTATCAGTCTATGTCAAATACAAGACCCAATTCAAAGCGTTCCTCGGGAGCGCATTCAGCCAACTTCCGGAGTCTTATATTCGGCTCGCCTTTGCCTCTACCCTCGTTCACGATATGAAGAGGTCCGGCACGACCAAGGCCTATACATTCGGTGAAGCCCTAGCATCAGATGACCTTGATGCACCAAGCATGACTGGGCTCGCCTGGAATTTCTTTAAACTCATGATTCCAGGTCAGAATTATGCCGTCGGCTACAAGGGTCCCGACGTTTCAATGGTGGGATGGTATGGGGAAGCAACCGGTCTCGACGTTCAGCTGATGATCAGCGATGTCGGCAAAAAATCCCTGATCGTTGACCCGACCCTGGGTCACGTTGCGATCATCAGTGATTTCAACACATTCGCTGCAGGAGAATCTGTCGCCGGATCATCACTGAAGTCGACCTATTGGCGGGGCGACTTGGACACAGAGCGCTCTAAAGTGCTCTCTGCCCTTGCTGAGGGAAATTTCCGTACCGGGAATATGCTTTTTTGGTTCGAGACGCCTGACGATATCAAGAAATACGTTCAAGGAGTTCATCACTGGGCGACACCGCAAGGAGAAGCATATCTCTTCGGGAAACAGCCTTCTTCCGCTATCGGTAAAGTTCAAGCTGTCGATAAGATCTACGGCGGCGCAGGAGCTGACCTGTTGGCCGGCGACGGCTTCACGAACAAACCCATCAACTGGAGCACGCCAAAGGGGGGAGCTTGGTCCCTCAAAGCAGGTGACTTCGATGGCGACGGCCGCGAAGACCTAATCCGCACACAAACCGGCAGTCCCGCCGAGGTCTTCCATTCCACGGGTTCAAAATTTGTCGGCCAGGGAAACTGGACATTGAGTGGACCCAGGGACACGGCCTGGTACGTCGGTGACTTCAATGGCGACGGAAAGGACGACGTGTTGCGCTATCTGCCCTCTAGAGGGGGCCACTACGGCGCGGAGGTCGCGCTCTCCGACGGCACAAAATTTGGAGCGCCAACAATGTGGAGCGCCGACGGGCTCGCCCACCACAATCAATGGTACGTGGGCGACTTCAACGGCGACGGAAAGGACGATCTCCTCCGAGGCAATCGGGACAGCGGTCCCGAGGTCCTGCTGTCTAACGGCAGCGGCTTCGGGACTCCGACCGTCTGGACGGGATCGAAAAGTGCAACATCCTGGAAGGTTGGCGATTTCAACGGAGACGGAAAGACCGACATCGCCCGCTACAGCCAGAGCACACATAAAACGGAAGCTCTCCTCTCGAACGGATCGAGCTTCGACTTCGCCGGGGTATGGAGCACCCACGCTCCCGGGAAGACGGGTTGGCTCGTGGCTGATGTCAATGGCGACGGACGGGACGATCTGGTGGGGAGTTCCGACGATATCCAGGGAGTGTCGACTGTTCTGCTCTCGAGTGGAAACCACTTCTCACCGACGAAGTCCTTCGCTCCTTTCGATCTCTCGAGTCTGATCACTCCAGGCGACTACAATGGTGACGGCCGAGACGATTTTGTCGTGACAGACAAGCAGACGAAAGTTTCCGGGACCTACCTCGGCGTAGGAACGCGCAACAAGGACAAAGACTACTTCATCATGGAGGCTGGTCAGGCCAACGGCGACACTATTCTGGACTTCACCGGGTCCGGCGCGAATGGCGACGTTCTCGTGCTCCAGGGCTATGGCGAGAAGAGTAACATTTCGATCTCCAACAGCGGCGACACATGGACAGTTGCTAATGCTTCGATGAAGATTTCGGATACGTTCCGTGTCCTTGGCGTCCACGGGTTCGGATCGGATGATATTCTGTTTGCCTAAAGGCTCGAATTCGAGAGACGCGCCTCTCCCAGGGGCTCTGTTCCATGACCCCGCATGCACCGGCAAGCCCGACCTCCGAGAGCCATTCCAAGCTCCCGGACGGTCTTTCGGTCCATCGGGCGATCAGCTGCGTGACGTCAGGCGGCCAATCCGAACGTCTTGCCCCAAATCCCAAGATTGACGATGCGCCAGATCGTGAAGTCAACGGGACGTGTGCCGTCCAGCATTTCACGCGCCAGACGGCGTGTTTCAGTAGCGTCAAAGAGCGGACCGAAACGGGACAATGTCTCCTCGACACCCGCGAGCATGGCTTCGCGCAGAGGTCCGCGGTACCAGGTCTGTTCGGGAGCTGCGAAGCCGATCTTGTCGCGTCGCTTGGCAATCTGCGGTGGCAGAACGTCTCCAAGTGCCCTGCGCATGACGCGTTTGGTTTCCCCGCCCTTGATCTTGTGTTGATCACCGATACCTATGCAGAACTCGACGAGGCGATGATCGAGGAACGGCACCCTCGCCTCGATCGAATGGGCCATCGAATTCCGGTCCTCCCAATGTAGAAGCATCGGAAGATTAGACGTCATACTGGCCAGACAGAGCGAGCCGATCGAGTTTACCTGAGGTAGACCTTCGCGTGCAACGAGCGCATCGAAGGGGCTGATCCGGCGTAGTTCGGATCCCCAGACGTCAGAACCGAGCCAGTCAATGGTCGGCGGAGCACTGGCGGGCTTCGCGCGCGCCCGGAGCAGACGCGCTGCGTTGCGTGGCCAGTCGAGCAGCTTGATCTGGTCTGCGAATCCAACGCCGTTGTAGATCCGTCTCTCGATCATTCCCCGGAGCAGTTCCCCATAACGCCCTTCGCGCGCCAGTCCCCGGAAATGGTAGAAGAAGCTTCCGTGATAACCTCCGAGAATCTCGTCGGCTCCCTGGCCGTCTAGCATCACCTTGATGCCTTGCGAATGCGCTTCTTGGAAAACGCACCATTGCGCGAAGATGCTGCTTGAACCGTAGGGCTCGTCCTGATGCCAGGTGATCTTCGCGGCTGCGTCGAGCACATCTGCATAGTTGGGGAAGGTCTTGTGTGAGATCGCGTTCGTGGCCCGTACGACTGTATCAATGAAAGGCCGCTCATCCACCGCTCGATCATCAAAGCAAGCGCTTACAGTGTTGAGGCGGACATCCGTTCCGGCAAGCTCACGATCGATCTGCGCAACGATCGCCGAGCTGTCGAGGCCTCCCGACAGACAGGAGCCAATTTTCACATCGGAGCGCAGGTGTATCTGAACCGCGGACTCGAACAGCTCACGGAACCGCTGAGCCGCCTCGCCTTCAGACATCCTGAGCGATCCGGATTCGGGCAGCCGGTACCAGCGCCGGATCGGCAACGATTGACCAGGGCGCCAGGTTTGCAGATCCAGCGTGAGGCACTCGCCGGGCCGGACATGGTCAACCCCTAGGAACATCGTATCCGACGCATGATCGGTCAGACCGGAGTAGAGGTAGTCGTACGTCCGTGCCAAGTTCAGGCGACGCTCCAGGCCTGGAAGCTCGAGCACCTGCTTGATCTCAGAACCGAAGCCCGCGATGTCGCGGCCATTGTGGAAATAGAGAGGCTTGATACCGAACCGGTCACGCGCAGCGAACAGGATTTTGTCGCGGGCATCCCAGATCGCGAAAGCGAACATTCCCAGGAAGCGGTTCAGACACTCTTCGCCCCACTGAATGTATGCCTGAAGCAGCACTTCACTGTCGGAATGGCTATGAAAGCGAACGCCATTGGATTCGAGTTCCGCCTTGATCTCGACGTAGTTGTAGATCTCGCCATTGAAGATCAGATGATAACGGCCCGTAGCATCGGCCATCGGCTGCAGTCCGGCATCCGAAACATCGATGATCGAAAGGCGCCGATGCCCCAGCGCGACGGGTCCTGCCGGACTTTCAAACACTTGCCAGCCGCGTCCATCCGGGCCGCGGTGGGCAACCACGTCGATGAATTTGGGATCAGGCGCACCGCCGATTGAAAACCAGATTCCGCACATTAGTACTATCCGACCAATTTCAGAGTTTCGTTACAGGCGCGCACCAGCTTCATGCGCTCGGCCTGCCAGCACAGTTCTTCAGAGGCGGCGATTGAATTCCGCTTGTAGGAGTCAATCGTGTCTCGATCGAGGGCGTTTACGACTGCCGCGATGTCCTGCGGACCAGTCGTCGGCATGAGAACGCCCAAATTGTAGCGGTCGACGAGTTCAGCCATGTCCGGACAGCTCGTTACACAGAGTGCGAGGCCAGAATTGACGTACTCGAAGAACTTGTTGGGAAGAGCGAACTTGTTGTGTGGGGAATTGTCAGGGAGCGCGAAGAAGCCAACGTCGAACTCCTTGGCGGCCCTGACAAGCTCGATCATGGGCACGGGCGGAGCAATCGTGACCCTATCGTTGACCCCCATCTTGCGGATCAACTTGCGGAGCGAAGCCACGTAGGCAGGGTTGCCCGGACCGCGGATCGTGAGATGGAACTCGGGTCTCCAGAACGGTATGCTTTCTATCGCAGCCTCCAGTCCCCGTTCTGGCGAAAGGATGCCGTGATAGAGAACCCGAACGACGTCGCCAGTGGGCCGGAACGTCGGATCTTGCCGCAAGGGCATGTTCCTGAGAACCTCGCAGGGAGGGTTCAGAGCATAGAGTTCGTTGAGGGCCTTTGCGATTCCGGGCGATACGGAGAACCGTCTCTTCGAACCACGGATAAATTTCTCTTCCACTGCCTTGGCGATCGGCTTCGTGAAGGCAACCCAATGGGGGTTATTCGGGTATTCCTCGGTGGCGAACTCGTGGCTGTCGTAGAAATAGGTTCCGCCCTTCTCCTCGACAATACGAGCGATGATCGGCAGGGTCGACCAGTCGTTCGCTACCCAAAGGTCCGCATCGACCTGACGTGCCTTCTCATACATCTCCTGCATGCTCGGCCACGACCAGTAGATCTTCAAGGCATGCTCTCGGTCAACATGGGCTCTGAGCAGCCTTATGTAAGGGATGAATTCGCGCCAGGTTCGCACATTCGGGAGGATTCTGCTCACACCCGCCGCACGCAGGGACGACATCTGCAAGATGTCGGCCGCCGTCGTCGCCCTGCGCATCGCAGCCCGCGCAAAACGTCCAGTCGTTGTTCCAGGTGCGACCGATCCCTTGACGGCCCCTTTGAAGGCACCTGCGGTAGAGCGTGCCTTGCGCACAGGAGGGCCGACAACGCGGCCAACAACCCACCGTGACCGCCAGTACGCGAATTTTGCGACCCGCCTCGCGAGATGCTGTCGCGAGGGGGAGAGCGGTCGTGGAATCTCAACCGCCTCCTCGCTGATGACTTCGGGGAGCTGGGTTCCGGCCAGATCGATTTCGTCTGCGCCTGATGCCGCTTCCTCGACACGGTCGATGACCGCCCATGCTGGAGGATGCGACTTTGCTCCCGGCAGCCCAACTGCGACGACGCTCCATCCCTCCTCATGCAGCGCATCGCCGTGCCGACGTACGCGCGCGTCATCCGCGATCGGCGAGAACGAAACGAAGCAAACGGTGGGCTTCTTATCCGCGACTGGAGATGCTGACATTATTCTCTCATTCTGCGTGGCAGACATGGCCCCGCAGGGCACCTCGGAAAGATCAGTGTTCGGTACTGGGGGATTGTGCATTCAGCTTCGCCGTCCGGTCCCGCCACCAATTCTCGATCTGCTTGAGCGAAGCACCCCACGCTCCCTTCTCTATGCAGTAGGCCGTGCACTCCCGATAGAGGCTGTATGTTGCCGGGTTCGCAAGATTTTCCGGATGGAAGAGAAGCGATGCGCAACCACCCGTCTCGATGATGCGATCAATTAGATCGAATGCAATCTGCTTGGCCCGGGGCAAATCGAGTTCGAGAGCCATCGTCGAGAAGACCGATCCGTCCATGAGGACCATTGGAAGCTCGACGAGATCCAGCTGCTCGTCGGTCCCCACGTCATAAAAGAAATAGGGCTTCGACGTTCCTGCCCGGAAGCCGATATTCCGGTTGTAGCCGAGAGTGGAATCGGCAGTTATTCCGGCCTGAAACTGAATACGGGGCGTGACACGCGCATCCCAATGCAGCCAATGCTGGCGCGTGGTTGTGATACTCAAGCCGGTCTCGTCCTCGATCAGGTGCTTTTCGTGCAGGAAATTTTCCAGGCTCAGCGCCGTGTGATAGCCACCATGCAGGCCGACATCGAAGCCTTCAGCGGCGAGCTCCAGCATGATGTCCCGCGCGGTCATGACACGCCCCAGATAGGTATACTGGTCATCGGCCGTGTAGAGGCAGTCGTAGGGGCTGTCCACCTTGGGTGGCCAGATCGGGAAGAAGTAGGACCCCTTGATTCCGAAATCTTTCTCAATCTGGATCGATCGATCCATAGATTCCACCGCCGAGGAGGGACGCTCTGAGGGACGCAGGCTCTCTAAGCGTGAGCTCTCCGACTCGAAGGCCGCCAGGAAGGACCGATCGGCGCCTGTGAGCACCGACTTTGCCAGCAATTCTCGCCGTTTCAGCCGATGGAGCTGCAAGGCGGAGTACTGAGTGCTGATCGCGTCCACATCATGCGACAGGCACAAGGCGAACTTATGCCCGTTGGGCCAGAGCGGTTCGGTCTGCACCTTGGGCGGCAATGTAGCGCGGATGCTGTTCACCCATTCGTCCACCTCCGGGATCCACAGGGTGCGCCGGCGCGTATTGTCCGCCAGACCATGTTCGAAGTTGCCCCACTGGTCTCTGGAATCGATCTCCCACTCCTCGCAACGCAAAAAGAGGCGTGCGAGATTGTCCGGCATCTCGGGGACGTGCAAGGCATCGTCCTTGCGCACACCCAGCCATTGACGGACCGTCTCTCGAACATGGCTGCGGGCAGCCTCTGTAATTGGACGTTGCTCTTGAAAGGACATTTGGAAGTCTACCGCCAGAAGCGGCCCCCGAATCTTCGCATTAGATGATTTCAGCCAATTCGGAGAGCACGGAAACGGTTCTTCACCTTGCGTACCCCCTCCTTCGCCCAATAAGCGGGCCAGTCCTTCTTGTTGTAGTTCCAAATTCCGCGGCATCCGAAGCACTCCGGTCGGTCACACAGGGCCGCGGTCACATCCTTCTCAAGCTTCGCGCGCTCCAGGGCGTATGCCGCTTTGGCGTCGATACCAATTGAATAGGCTTGGCCGATCATTGCGGTTCGCAGGAGCCCTTCTCTGACATAGTCGGCGTAGAACTTGGAAAATCCCATGCTGCAGCCCGGCTCGTCCAGTCGAGCAAACCACTCGACTTTGCCGTCCTGCTCGAAATAGGTCCCGAACAGACCCTGTCGGATTGTCTGGGTGGAAAGGCCGAGGTGCTCCTGAGCGAGGTGGACCGTGCTGAAGCCAGGGCTCGATTCAACGCATCCCACCAGGATCATCTTGCCGTTGCGCTCCAAAAGTTTGTTCATAGGATGGAAGCAAGGCTTGGTGTGGTCATGATCCGCAAGCATGTCCTGCGCATGGCGACCGATCGCTACAAAGCCGTTGGTCGGGTGCTGGCTGCGGACGGCCCCGGGCCAACTGGCCATCGCAGCTGCGAGCCCTCCGGTCGCGCTTGGGGTCGCCGGAGTCCAGACATGGTCGGGATTCCGGGCCCAGGACGGATAGGCCGGCGTAAAGGCCAGGCCGAGGGCCGTGCCCTCCGGGCCGAGCAGTTCCAGCAGCCCCTCAATCAGCAGTGTCGCAGCCCTGCCCTCCGTTGGCCCCATGGCTTTGACAGCCGCGCGAACAAGCACGCTGTCACCCTGTGCGAGTCCGAGCGTCTCCAGGCCTTCAATCAGCATTTTCCGGTCTAATAGTTGGGTCATAGCCATGCACACATTTGCTCAAAAAGTCATAAAATTAACCCTTCGAAGAAGCAAGCTACGGCGATCGTTTAAGCCGTCGCAACAACTCCCCTTTGAGAATCTCCTGCAACCGCGAAACCAGAGCTATCGGACGCGTATACAAAACCTCGTATTTCGCACTCAAAGAAACATAGTTATCTTTCAACTCGTTGAGATCTTTTTCCAAATCCTCGATATGCTTGGAGGTGACTTCCTTAAAGGCGCGATATTCGGAAGAAGTCTCTTGGTATCCACGATTAAGACGCTCCCACCGGTCCCCGAGAACTTCGACCGCTTCTGAGAATCGGGATACGTCGATGGGCGCATCGGCCACGGCGGCCAGAGCTTGGGTCATCCCCTGGATTAAGGCCTGCTTTTCACTCAAGCGGGACCAAATCTGCTGCTCCATCATGTGTTCAACGCTTACGTTGGCTCTCCCGGACGGAACTGCCTGCCCTGCGCCCCGCCCGATCGCCCCCAGAGCACGATCGACTAAGTCGGCCGCATGGCGGTAATGAAGAGAGGCGTCGCTGGTCACCAAAGCATAGCAGTTGTCGGCGATGCGCTGGGCCTCACTCAGGTCCTTCATGCGCGCCATGACCTCATCCAAGTTCGAGAAATCAGGCTCGATCGCGATGTAATGCTGGCTGGGCATAAGAGGACCATATTCGCCGCGAACCAGAACTTGGCACGTGCGGGTCAGAGCGGCCTCAAGGCATCGCGGCGAAATCGCTGCCATCCAATGGCGTGTAGCCTCCTCTGGGACACAATGGGCATAGACCTCGTCGAACGAGGCTTGAGGATGTACAGCCACGAACCGGCCGACGCAATCGCCGATCTCTCCTGTCGCATCGAGGACACTCGAGCCGCTCGGGCTTCCGAGCACGAATTTGGACGACCCGAGAAATTCGAGCCACTGGCCGCCGAAGATGGTTGCTGACGGATCGGTGGATATGTCCGTTCGGAAGCCGGCCTCTCGGAATCTGGCACCGGTCCTATCCGCGACGAGGGTCTTGAGCTGCCCCAGACGCCCGAAATTCGCTGGCAATGGGCGGGCCCGGTAGACGACATCGGTATTGCGTTCGGCAAGGTTCGAGCCGAACCGCGCCCCGATTTCCAGATCGATGTCGTCAATAAAGCCCGTCAGGAATGGCTGTATGAGCGCGTTGGTACGCGTCCTTGGATAGAGCACGGCCTCAAAGTTCGCCAGCGGTGTGCACACGATATCAACGCCCCAGGAAGCGAGCCATTCGTCGAGGATCGCCTGATGGTCGTAGTCGTCCTGCGGGAAAGCGATCTTGGGCGCGCGATGCTTGGCGACCCAACCGTAGGCGTCTTGCATCTTGGCTAGAGCCGAACGCGGCCTTGCCCACCGCCATGCCAGCAGCGTCGGATCCAGAAAGATCACATCGTACTTGCCATCGATCAGGCTCGCGTCGATCGGCTCACCGATCGAATGCAATATTGTTTCAGTGCCCGGCCGATACTTGGGATAGAAAAACGACTGGTTGATCGTCTGTCGCCGAAGCTTGGCCGCGGGCGGAAGATCGTGAATGACGAGCAGTTTCATTAGGAGCACCCGCTGATCCGGTCACCGGCTCCGGCGTCTTCGACCCAGGAGCGAGCATGACTTGGCTGGCTTCGAACAAGGCAAACGAGCGACTCTATCCCCAAGCCGCGGCCGCACAACTCGCGTCGGCTTAGGCCATCCGGCATCGGGCCGCAACATCGAGGTCAGCAGTCCCACTGAATGTCATGGATGCCTCGGCCCGTCAGCTTCTCTTCTGGGTAGAGGCAAGCTAGTTCGTTCTATTTATCCGCTTCAACAGCACACTTTTTGCAAGTTCCAGTAGACGAGCGATCAAGACCCGCGGGCGTGTGTAAAGCGCCTCATACTCCGCGGAAAGCGCGTGGTATTTCTGCTCAAGGCTCTGGTGGGCCTGTCTCAAGTTTGTGCCCTCGCGAATGATGGAATCGACTTGCGACGACAGAGTCTGGTAACGAACGCTCGCCTCATCGAAAGCGCGATAGAGACGCCGCCAGCGGTCTTCGACCACATAAGTCAGCTCTGAAAAGCGCGCCACTGTGATAGGACCGCCCGTGACAGCGCCCAATTGTTCGGCCATGCCAGCAATGGCCTCATGCTTGTCACTGAGCCTTGCGGCGAGCTGACGCTCCATGAGCAGCTCGCAATCGATGTCGGAATTCCTTTGGATCGCCGGCTTGCCCTGAGCGATGCGTATCCGGTTGATGACGTCATCCACCCGATCGGCTGTGTGCCGATAATGCAGGTCCTTGCTCGTCGTCATCAGGTCGTAGCATCGGTCGGCGATGCGCTGCGCCTCCGCGATATCGCGCATTTGTTCCATGACCGCGTCGAGGTTCGAGAAATCTGGCTCGATCGGGATGTAGTGTTTTTCGGCCTCCATGGGGCCGTACTCGCCGCGTACGAGCACTTGGCAAGTGCGCGTCAATCCCGCCTCCATGACACGCGGGGAGATCGCGGCCATCCAGTGGAGGGCTGCGCTGTCTGGCACGCAAGCACGGTAGACCTCGTCGAAATCGGCCTGGGGGTGGTCTGCAATGTATCGATCGATCCGCTGACCGATCTCACCGACGGGGTCCAGGACGCTGGACCCGCTCGGGCTTCCGAGGACGAAGCGTGAACTGCCGAGAAAATCGAGCCACCGATCGCCGAAGATCGTTTTCTCCGGATCTGTCGAGATGTCGATTTTGAAACCGGCATCCAGGAGCTTCGGAGCGAAGACCTCGGCCACCAGGGACTTTAGTCGGCCGAGACAGCCGAACTTGGCGGGTAGCAAGCGCGCCCGATAGACGACATCCATGCTGCGCTGTGCAAGTGGGATATTGAATTTCTCGCTTTGCCGGATGTCCGCATCATCGACGAAACCCGTCTGAAAGGGCTCGATCAGGGCCTTGCTCGCCATCTTCGGGAAAAGAACGTTCCCATGCGATGCGAGCGGTGTGAACACAGCGTCCACATTCCATTCCGAGAGCCAATCGTCGAGCACCTGATGATGATCGTAATCATCTTGCGGAAACGCCAGCTTCGGCGCTGAGGAAGTGGCCACCCAGCTGTATTTCTCGATGAAATCCTCGAACGTGATGTGGGTCCGCGTCCATCGCCAGCACAGGAAGGAAACATCGAGGAAGATCGCGTCGTATTCCCCATTGACGATGCTGTCATTCAAGGGATCGCCGACACCATGCAGCGTCACTTCGGTATCGGGACGATACTTGGGATAGAAGAGTGTCTGGTTGCCCAGAGCTCGTCGCAGGATCGCCGGACTTGGTAAATCGTGAAGGATCAGTACTCGCATGGAGCATCCCGTATTGACATACTTCACATGCCATCAAAAAAGCATATGTTATATATTTTCAAGATGGTTTTAGGGAATTCCGGTCTGAATGTCCGCTTCCATGGCCTCGACTCCCCTTTGTGCCTGGACCCGCCAAGTGCACGGATGATGGAAGAGCGCTTGCTCAGACCGGATTGTATCGACTACACGGAAACGGAAGCTAAGGCTGAGATTGTCGTACCGCGTGGCATACTGGAGCCTATCGAGTTCGTGGTCATCAAAGATTCCGACCGTCACGATGTACTCGCCATTGCTTAACTGCAGCTGATCGAGAATGAGGTCGACATCATATTGCGCCGGCTCGTCTCCGACCTCGATGACGTGGACCGGGCTGTGAAAGCGACAGACGGTGCGAAGATCATCCGTATAGATCATCACGGAGTACCGACACCGGTAGCGCCCCGCCTCGGTGCAATTGATCTGCATCCGCAGGGTCATCGCGTCGCCCGTGATCAGCTGCGACGCCGGCCCGAACTGGCTCGAAAGGCTGACCTGACCTACTTTTGGCCCGGGCGCGCCCGGCCACCGGGAAACGCCGCCTTCCGACACGAATTCGGGTGCTTCCTCTTCTTTCAGGAGGGCCAAGCGTTCCGGCGTTTCCTCCTCACGCTGGCTGATCGAAGAGCCAGCCGATGGAGAGGCATCTGGTTTGTTTCCCGGTATTGTGTCCGTAGCCTCGGCCCTGTTGATGAGCACCTTGCTGATGATCTGGCTGCGCAGCCACTCGTTGTTCTCCGCCAGAACGCTCCCAGACGTCCGCGTCAGACGGGTATTGTCAAGCTCGCGGATGAATTCGTCGTAGAGCTTGACGACCTCGAGGGTCTTTCCCTGGCTGACGACGCGCCCCTGCTCCAACCAGACAGCGGTTTCGCAGAACTGCATCAACTGCGCGGTTGAATGCGACACGAGGATCAGCGTGCAGCCCGACCCGGTGAGCTTCTTCATCCGCTCGGCCGACTTGATGCCGAAATAGGTATCTCCTGCACCGAGAACCTCGTCGATAATGAGGATGTCCGGCTTCACGGCCGTGGCACACGCGAAATAGAGCCGCGATTTCATGCCGAGCGAATAGGTTTTCAGCGGTTGACCGAGGAAGGGACCGAGCTCGCAGAACTCGATCACGTCTTCAACCGCAGCCTCGAAGTCCTCCCGCGGAAGGCCATTGAACGAGAGAGAGGACCGAATATTCTCCAGCCCGGAGAACTCCGGATGGAAACCGGCACCGATCTCGATGAGGGCAATCACCTTGCCGTTAACGCGCAACTGACCGGACGTGGGAACAAAATTCCCGGTCAACAACTTCAAGAGCGTCGTCTTTCCCGCGCCGTTGCGACCCATAAGACCAAGGCGCGCCCCTTTCGGGACCACCAGATCGACATTGGCAAGCGCATGGAACTCCTTGGGCTGGGCCGATTTCGGCACAGCCCAACGCAACCCCATCGCATCCAGAAACTGGTGCACGGGTTTATCGTAAAGGCGGTATATTTTCGTCAGCGCATTCGCCTCAATTGCGTTCTCGGGAAGAGAAATCCCAATATCGGCCTTGCTGTAACTATCGCTGATATTCATGATACTCTCACTTATGTCGCATAGTCACTAAGGATATTCTTTACGCGCACCATGAATAAGTGCCCGAGACAAAAACATCCTAGGCAGACAATCGACATGATTACTATCGAGCTTGCCTTCGGGACCTGCGAAAAGACGAGGGCGCTTTGCACTGGCGCCATGAAATAAGCGAGCGGATTAAAATAGATTACGGCCTTGAGCAAGTCTGGGACGTCCTTGATGAAATAAGCAATCGGACTGACAATCAGCAGAACCATGTTCACGAATTTCAGGATTTCCGGAATGTCCCTCATGATCAACGAAAAGGCCGCAAGCAGCATTCCGATGCCCAGTAGAAAAAAGACCATCATGATCAGGACGTAAGGTACTAGAAAGATGGCAGAGCTGGCCTGACCGATGGCTACCGACAGGACGATCGCGATCATCATGCTCACGAAGCCGGGAACCTGACTAGCGGCGATCGAACGGACAACGATCAGCTCGGCCGGAAAGACCGAGTTTGAAATGAGTGCCTTGTTCTGCAGCAGAGATGTCGCACCTGAAGACAACCCCTCCGCGAACATCTGTAAGGTGAAGACACCGCAAAATATATAGAGAATATATTGTCGGAGGTTTACGCCATCGAAATTCAACTTGTAAATATAAATATAAACCAAAGCATAGAGACCCAGGAAGATCAATGGATTAATAAAAAACCATGCTCGACCCAGTACAGAACCGGCATACTTCTGCCGAATATCCGTCGCGACCGTATTGAGCAGCAGATGTCTGTTTGAGAATATGCTCCTGAAAGGATCCAATACTTGATGCGATAAATTGTACATGCTCTATCCTTTGAACACCCGATCAGCGCGCGGTCGACTCATATCGACGCAACTCGGGCAAGAAATGAACGTGCTGCATCATGCAGCGCAGGATACATGGACGAAACTCGCGCGCCCATTCGACCGTGCGGCGCAGCCCTTCGAGATGGGGAACCTGTGCCTCGAAGCCGAGCTTTTCCCGAGCCTTAGAGGGGTCTCCGAAGCGCTGGCCGGAACGATCCCAGTCGCGGGCTGGCGTCATTGCGATTGCGGTATCATTGGCGCTCAACTCGTTGACACGTTCTGCCAGCTCGAGGATCGTCGTCTCGACTCCTGAGCCGAGGTTGTAGATTTCGCCCGGCTCGCCGCGCAGAGCGCATGCCATCAGGCCGCGTGCCATGTCCTCCACGAAAATGAAGTCCCGGCTGGCGATGCCGCCGTTTTCGACCGGCAGAGCCTCTCCGTGGAGAGCCTTCCAGATGAAGGTCGGCGTCACGTTCCGCCACACCGTGGCGGGCGTTCCGCGCCAGCGCCCCGCACCCAGAATCTCGCCCGGGCCGTAGACGTTCTGGAAACGCGCTTTCACGAACGGCATGCCATGGCGCATGAAGTAGTAGTTGCCATACATCTCGCCGACGAGCTTCGAGATCGAGTACGGGCTGTCATGAAATAGGGAGACGGGCGCGTCTTCCTTGGTGGCCTGGGCCCCATCGAAGGTTTTCGCCGCAACGGCACAGCCCGCCGCCGCATACACCACTTTCTTGAGACTCTTGATATCCTTCAGGCGCTCAAACAGCTTTAGGCTGGTAATATTGTTGTTCTCGTGGTCCGCCAGCGGATCGTGAATGGACGACTGGTTTCCGTGGTAGCAGGCCAGGTGGTAGGCATAATCGAGATCATCGTCGATCTCGCGCAGGACGCGGTCGTTGGCGATCGAACTCGACACCAGCCTCACGGCCGGATGGTCGGGCACGTTGATCGGGTCGGCGGAGAGGAAATTGTCGATGATTGTCAGCTTACGCGGCTGCTGCTTCAGGATGAAGCGGACAAGATTGGAGCCGACGAAGCCTGCGCCGCCAACGACGAGCACGTTCCTGCCTTCAAAGGTCTCAGCCATGGTTTTTTTCCGTCAGGTTCAGCGCGCTGCGGCCGGCGCCTTGAGGTGGCTATAGATTGCAGTGACCCCATAGCGGTCGTACCAGGTCAGCATCCGGCGAATGGTCTGTTCGAAGCTGTATCGGGGTTGCCAGGTGAATGCGTTTATCGTTTCCTGCGGATCGAGAACAACCGCCGGAACATCGTCTACCCCCGGATCGACCTCGGGCACCGGCTCCGCCAAGACAACCCCCAGGTGATCGACGACGATATCGAAGATCTCCTTGATCGTATGGCCGGTGCCGGTCGACACGTTGAAGGGGCCGGTCGGGGCGCCGTCCTCCATCACGAGATCCATGATGGAGAAGAAATCGTCCATATCGACGAAATCCCGGACCGTTCGCGAACAGAAACAGGGCTTGCCTGCCTTCAGACGGGTGTAAAAGGTCGGGATCGGCCCGATGGCAAGCCGAGGACCTGTAACGTTCGCGAGCCGTAGAGAAACGTACTGCAGCCCCGATATCGCCAGATAATCCTCACCAGCCTGTTTCGAGATCCCATAGCTCGTGAACGGTCGCGCCGGTGCCGAAACGGGAATCGGCAGTGTCTCCGGCCGGCCATAGCCGAGAGCCGTATGGAAGTTGACGAAGCGCTTCACGCCCGCCGTACGAGCCGCGTCTACAACGTGAATCGTCCCTTCGACGTTCGTCCGCGTGTCTTCGATCCAGTCGTCAGGGTCCTTGTAGGCCGCGGCGGAGTGAATCACATGCGTCGGCCTGAAGTTGTCGAAGGTGCCATTGACGAGCGCACGATCGTAAATTGAGCCCTCGACAAGCGTCATTTGCGGATGCGCATCTGGCAGGGAACCCCGCTGACCGGTTGCAAAATTATCCAAGACGCAGACCGTATGGCCGGCCTCCAAATAGCGCTCGGTCAGATTTGAGCCGAGGCAGCCGGCACCGCCGGTGATCAGGATCCGCATGGTCGCCTCGCTCACGTCCGGATCTCGGCTCGTGCTTCCTTGAGATGGGTGTAGCCGCCGACCACTCCCTCGTTCTGCCAGCGCTCGACAGAGAGACGCGCGATGTCGTCGAGGGAGGTGAACTCCACTTGTCCGAAGTCCGCGAAGGTCCGGTCCGGATCGAGCAGGATGGAGGGAGCGTCGTCCGGGCCGAGCGGCTTCACCTCAGGCTCTGGGTAGTCGTTGAGCTTCATCGCCCGGACGACGGAATCATAGAGCTCCTTGATCGCCACGTCTTTGCCGGACGAGAAGTGATAGGTACCGTGACCTTTGCCCTGGGCAGCCTGCACGACCACCTTGGCCAGATCGCCAGCATAGCAGAAGTCGCGCCGGGCCGGTGTGATGAAGCATTTCTGGCCCTTGGCGAGACGCCCGTAGAAAATCGGAAGCGGGCCGGACACGTTCCTCGGGCCGATCACGTTGGCGAGCCGGAACGTCACCCAGTCGACGCCAGAGAACTGCACGTAGTGCTCGCCAGCGGTCTTAGAGATGGCGTAGCTCGAATTCACCGGGTTGATCGGGTGGTCGAGGCGGATCGGCTGCTGGATCGGTTTGGTGCCGTAGCAGAGAGCCGTCTGGAAGTAGATCAGGCGGTCCACCTTATGGGTCTTGCAAGCCTTGGCGATGTTGGCGGTACCGACGGCGTTCACAAGGGCGTCGGTCTGCCAGTCTTCGGGATCCTTGTACGACGCAGCAGTATGGACGACCACCTGGGGCTTGAACTCGCCGAACAGGCGATCGATCAACGCTCCGTCGACGATCGTGTTCTCGACCACGGTCAGGTTCGGATGAGCAGTGAGATTGTCCCGCCTGCCCGTCGCGAAATTGTCGATGGCCATGACTTCATCGCCGCGGGCCAGGAACATGTCCACGACCGTCGAGCCTACCTGGCCGGAACCTCCGGTTACAAAAACTCTCATCACGTGTCCCTGAAATTACTGAGCCGCAACCATCTGCGGAGGAGTTTCGTCGACCATGCGCATATACTCAGCCGCACGATCATGGAAGATCTGATGCCACAACTCAAGGCTGAGCAGCCCCCACGTCTTGCGCGAGAAGCGTTCCCCCTTGTCGAAGTTGCTCAGAATGACATCCGTATTGAAGTACGGACGAGACCGGTTTCTCTGGGTTCCGAAGACGTCCATGACAAAGCCATGGAGTTCTCCCGAGAACCACTCCTTGAGCGGAACCGGGAAGCCCATCTTGTCGCGGCGCTGCATCAGTTCGGCCGGCAGGTCCGTCCCAAAGGTCGACCTGATGAAATGCTTCATCTGCCCACCTTTGAACTTGATGTCTGCAGGGATCGTCGCGGCAAATTCGATAATCGCGGGATCCAGAAGAGGGACACGCGACTCCAGCCCATGGGCCATGGACATCCGATCCTCGACTTGCAGCAGAGCAGGGAGCAGGCATTTGAAGTCGAAATGCGTCATGGAATCGAAATATGCTTCCTTTCGGACATTTCGCTCCGAATTGAAGATTGCCTGAAATCGCCCGAACACTTCGCCCCTATCAATCAGAGACCAGTCGACCTCGGCCTCCATATCGGTAGAACGATCGATGAGTCGAAAATATCTCTGGTCCAGGGGCCCGAAAAGTCCCTTGGAAAACAACTGACGGATAAGGGGCTTGTACTCCCGCAATGATGCCAAGTGGGGAATGATGGACTCGGGCGTGACGACGAAATTTCCGTTCTTGTGCGTTCCGTCGATGGCCGAGCTGATGGCCTGCTCGAAATATGCAATGAGATAACGCGCGTATCCGCCGAAGATCTCATCGCCACCCTGCCCTCCAAGCACCACTTTCACGTGCTCTGCTGCGAGCTTGGACACCATGTATTGCGGAAACGAACCGGGTCCTCCAACCGGGTGGTCCAGGTGATAGATAACCTTCTCGATGGAGTCGCGAAAATCATCTGACGTAATGACCAGTTGCCGCAGGTCGAGACCTGCCTGACCGGCAGCGACCTCCGCAAAGCTGCTCTCATCGTAACCAGGGTAATCCGTGAATTTCCCATGAAAACCGATTTTGCCGAATGCTTGTTCGCGAGAGGCCAGGATCGCAATCAGACTGGAGTCGATCCCTCCCGACACATACGCCCCGACCGGTACGTCCGAGCGGAGATGCACGCTCACGGATTCTTGGAGAATTTCCTGCATCCGGTTCGAAAACCACTGGGGCGTGTGATCGAAGTCGATATCGTAATGCACGTCCCAGTAGCGCCGGACGCGGATCTCGCCTTTCTCCACGATCAGCGCATGACCGGGCAGCAGGACATGAACATGCTTGAAGAGCGTCTTGTCTCCGATCGTGTACTGGAAGGTGATGTACTCTGCCAACGCGCCGGCGTCCGTTTCGATTTCCGGCAGGACTGGCAGGAGCGCCTTGATCTCCGACGCAAAGTAGAGGACGCCATCGACGACCGCATAATAGAACGGCTTAATCCCAAACCGGTCACGCGCCGCAAAGAGCCTGTCCCCATCCCAAATGGCGAATGAAAACATGCCCCGGAGGTGGTCGAGGCAGTCCGTGCCCCAGCGGTCATAGGCCGCAAGGATCGTTTCCGTGTCAGATTTCGACCGGAATTGCCAGGTCGATCTCAGGTCTTCGGCGAGTTCAAGATAGTTGTAGATCTCACCATTGAAGGTCACAACCGATCCATTCCGACCTTCCATGGGCTGCCGCCCGGAGGATGATAGGTCGATAATCGAGAGGCGACGATGGGCCAACCCACAGATGCCGTCCGGAGCTTGCCAGAACCCCTGCCCGTCGGGTCCTCGATGTGCGATGAGCTTGCCCATCGCGCCCAGGGTCGACGACAGGTTCCGAATAGGTAAGCGCTCTAGGGAGACAGCCCCGGCAATTCCACACACGACACGTGGCCTCGTTGATGAAGATCTATCGAAAGGAGCATTATGGTTCTCGTTAACGCATCCTTAACAGCTTAGGAACACTAGCACCAACTTCATATGCTATATAGTAACCCCAAACTTCTCTCCCCATAGCCCGAGGTTCACGATTCTCCAAAGCGTGAAATCGACGCTGCGTCGCCCATCCAGCATATCCGCGACGAGTGTCCGGGTTCCTTTAGGGTCAAGAAGATCTGGATAGCGACGGAGGGTTGCCTCGACGCCCTCCTGGATAAGTCCCCTGAGCGGTCCGCGGAACCATTTTTCCTCGGGCGTCTGGAAGCCGAGCTTGTCGCGCCGTTCCCGCACGCTCTCGGGCAGCACGTTCCTCATCGCCCGGCGAAGGACGCGCTTCGTATCGGCCCTGACGATCTTGTGGGCGTTGCCCAACGCCAAGTTGAACTCGACCAGGCGATGGTCGAGAAACGGCACCCGGGCCTCGATCGAATGGGCCATGGAGTTGCGGTCCTCCCAATGCAGAAGCATCTGGAGATTGGACGCAAAGGTCAGGACCACGCATAGAGACGCAATATCCGTCACTGGCGGCAGACCGTTGACTTGGGCCGCGGTCTCGAGGGCAGAGGGTTGGGATTCCAGGGGCCGAAAGGCGTCGGAGCCGAGCCAGTCGTGATGGACGTGGATCTGACGCTGCCTGAGCAGGAAGCTACGAAGCGCAGGCGGCAGAACAGGGCCGATGAAGCGCTTCGCCTGCTCGACGAAGGACACCCCATGGATCCGATCGCGCTCGATCATCGTCCGCACCAAGGTCACATAATCCCGACGCCGGATGAGATCCGACATGTAGTAGACGTAAGATGAATGGTATCCGGCCAGCTGCTCGTCTGCCCCCTGGCCGTCGAGCATGACCTTGATGCCTGCCCTCTTTGCTTCCTCGAAGACGCACCATTGGGCAAAAATCGATGTGGAGCCGAAAGGCTCGTCCTGATGCCAGGTGATGTCGCCGGCACGCTGGAAGACATCTTCGGCACGCGGAAAGATGTAGTGGGGATTGGCGCCGGTCTTGTCGACGACAGCCTCCATGAAAGGCTTTTCGTCGACGCTCTTCTCCGCATAGCAGGCAGAGACCGTGTTGACCCGCGCTCCAGCGCCCTCCTCGGACAGCATCTCCGACATCAGGCCCACGATGGAAGAAGAATCGAGCCCGCCAGATAGGCAGGAGCCGACAGGGACATCGGACCGCAGGTGCATCCGGACAGAGTCGCGCAGAAGGCTCTCGAAGCGATCAGCCGCCTCCGCCTCGGACACGTCCAATGTCGAGTGGGCCGGAATTCGGTACCAGCGGCGCGGTTCGCACTGCCCGGCCCAGGGACGCGCAGCATCGACGGTGACGCAGCAACCGGCCTGAAGCTGCACGACACCCTCGAACATGGTCTCGGGGGTGTGGTTGCTGATGCCGGAGGCCAGAAAGTCCCGGATCCGGGCCAGGTTCATGCGGGTCGTGAGGCCCGGCAATCCCAGAAGCTGCTTGATTTCGGACCCGAAGGCCACTCCTTGGCCCGTCGCGGCCATGTAGAGGGGCTTGATGCCAAAGCGGTCACGCGCCGCAAAAAGGCGCTTCTCGCGTTCATCCCAGATGAGGAATGCGAACATCCCGAGGAACCGGTCCAGACACGCTTCGCCCCATTCCCGATAGGATGCGAGCAGAACCTCGCTGTCGCTGTGGGAGCGAAAAATGTGACCTTTGGCCCGCAACTCGTCGCGCAGCTCGATGTAATTATAGATCTCGCCATTGAATACGAGCCAGTAACGGCCGGTATCGTCCGCCATGGGCTGGAGCCCGGCGTCGCTGACGTCGATAATTGCAAGTCGGCGGTGGCCGAGCGCTACCGGGCCGGCGGACGATGCGAATTCCTTCCAGCCGGCTCCGTCCGGACCGCGATGAGCAATCAGGTCAATACGCTGCCGCTCAGGATGAAACCCGACCGATCCGAATAATCCGCACATCCCTCAGGACTTTCCCTTAGCATCAAGGAGCTGTGAGCATAGCGAAACAAGTTTTTCGCTTTCTTTTTCCCAGTTTAGGCGTCGCGCTGCCGCCAGTGAGCGCTGCTTATACCTGTCTATGGTCGCGGGATCGAGAGAATTGATGGCCGCACTGATGACGGAAGGTTCCATCCCCTTGAACAGAAGCCCTAGATCATATTCCTTGACCAACCGGGACATCTCAGGAAGATCCGAGACGCACAAAGCCAAGCCTGCCATCGTGTACTCGAAGAACTTGTTCGGCAGGGCGAAGCGATTGTGCCTGGAATGATCCGGGAGAGCAAAAAGGCCCACGTCAAAAGGATTTGCCTCACGTACGAGGTCGACCATCGGGACGGCTGGAGCGAGGTCCACCCGGTCTCGAACCCCGGCTCGGGCTATCAGCGCTTCGAGCGTCGCCCGGTATCCGTCGTGTGCAGGGCCGCGGATCGTGAGGCTGAACTCCTTCCGCCAGGAGGGAACGCTGAGGATACACTCCTCAAGGCCGCGTCCCGGAGCGACGATCCCATGATAGAGGACCCTGATGCGCTCCCGGGTCGGACGGAAGGGCATCTCCTGGTATGACGGGGTGTTTCGGATTACCTGCGGCCTAGTCTTGAGGTCATAGATCTCCTGGAGCCGATCGGCGATTCCGTCCGAAACGCAGGTGACGAGAGCCGCTTGCCTGACGCCACGGCTCTCCAATGCCACCGTGACAGGGCGGTTGAGAAGCTGCCATCGCAGGCGTTGCGCATACTCATCAGCTGCCAGTTCATGGGTGTCATAAACCAGGATCCCACCCTGCTCCCGTGCAAGCCTTCCGGCAATCGGCAGGGCCGTCCAATCGTTGGCCAGCCAGATGTCCGGCTTCATCCCTGAGCCCAAAGTGTAGAGTCTCGCAAGATCCTTTCGAAGACGCCCGAAGTGCTTCTCTGCGTAGGCTGGCCAGATCCGGGGAAGCTGGGAGCCCACCACATACAGAACCTGCCTCATGCGCCGCTGCCCCTGGCGCATGATCCAGGATCCGGGCGGCTGTCCAGCGCCCTGCCAGGCCGTCCCTACGGTCCCGGCCGGCACATCCGGCTCCGCATTCGTCAGAATGGGCCAGGCGGGCGCCACGGAACGGGCGTCGGCCAGGCCTATGCCCGTGATGTCCCAGCCCGCATTCGCAAAGGCATCGCCTTGTCGCCTGACACGCGGATCGTCAGCGATGGCAGAGATCGCAATGATCCCTATGGACCGGCCGCGCTTGACGGGTGTCCGAGTCGATACCGCTGATGGCTCGTGATCGATCATGGAGGCTGACAGTCATCTCGATAGCAGGAATTGGTCCTTGGAGCGAGCGGCACGCAATATGAGATTGGCGTCGGCCTGTCCAGCGCAGGCTGTCAGGTCTGTTCTGAGACCCTCCCGGGACGACAATTTCGCCGATGACCGAAAGAGAATCCGCGTATTTCTCTTGCTACCAGGACAACATTACTAGGAATGGCCAAGCTGACTCGTCAAAAGGGCATAGTTTCTCCGATGGTGGCTGAAGCTCATTTTGGACCGTAAAACAGTTAAGGCCCCCCGGAACTATCGATTTTTACCGTTGTTGTTCAAAGCAGAGTTAACCGCTTAGGAGGCTTGTGATGGCAACAGGAAGTTCGACTTCGAAGCGCGGCTTCGCGTCGATGGATGGTGACCGGCAGCGTGAGATTGCGAGCAAGGGCGGTAAAAGCGTCCCGGCTGAAAAGCGTTCATTTTCCCAGGATCGTGAATTGGCCTCCGAGGCTGGCCGCAAAGGCGGACAGGCCTCTGGAACCAACCGCTCCAATCAAGAGTAACGTATGCCTTTTCCATCAAAAGGGGCCGCTTAGCGGCCCCTTTTATTATGCGCACAGGAGGAGGTTGGCGGCTTCCCCCTTGGCTACTGGAATTTGAAGGACGATGGCTCTTCGAGGCAATCGGCAGAGCTGCCGGTTATCAGCCCTTCGCTGACGATGGCCCGGAATTCGGAAAGACTTGGACACTCCAACGGCAATCCGCCAAGGTCAATTCGCCGCAGGAGGTCCGTCGCAAGTGATAATGTGAAGTCGAGCGAGGCGATCCTTAAGGCCGCCGCCGCCTCGAAAGCCAATTCGGAATCAGGATTTTCCGACGCACCGATCAACGTAAGCACGCAATATTCATCTAGAGTTCCCTTACGGGATCTTGGGGCCTGATGGGATAAGGGCTGACCTCGCTGACGGCTCAGGGCGAAGGCGAGCAGCATGGCGTCGGAAACGATGGCTCTTGCGGCATCCTTTTCCACATATCGAGCCAGATCCTGCTCTGGGGCCTCCAGGACATGGATATCGTAGCCCTCCGATAAGATATCGAGGGAACGAAACGCATCGATGAGCGGGACGATCGAAGGTCGGAACAGGACAGCAACAGAGCCGTCCTGAAGCGTTGGGCTTCCAACTGCAAACATGAAATCCAGGAACTCTGCGCAAGAATGCCGACTAGAGGTGCCGTCCCGCGTCCCCAGCCAAGCTGGAAAGCGACGAGGGCACGACGAGATGGCGCCTCAGCATGAGAGGGCAAAGCACCCCGTCCTGCTGACGGACCGGGACGATACCGCTCAGGACAGACGCAACCAGCGGCTTATCCCGTGGCGGAGCGCTCGAGGCCAAGCGGCAAAACTCGTCAGGAACCATTTCCTGAGACAGAATCGCGTCCAATTCGTTAGTGGCGGTCATAGACGTTCTCCCCGTCTCCTCACCAACGTGGCGGCTTAGCCTCAGTTCCTGCGGCAATCCGCCCATCCCCGGGCTCGGAAAATTTTTCCGATTTTTGTGGAACCAACCCCTTCAGAGCACGTTTGATGTTCAACCGGCTCAAATGCCCCCTGAGCTGGCACCTTTTAAGGCGCGGTCTCAAGACCGCGCCTTTTCTTTGTTTTGCGGCCAATATCCCAAAAGAAAACGGCGCCCGAAGGCGCCGTTCCCTTGCTGTGACGTGCGATAAGGTTACTGCTTGGGAGCAGCCGAGCCAGTCGCGCCGCTGTGAGCATTCTTGTCGAACTTCGGCGCAGCCTGAAGCTCGGCCTTCGTCATACGCAGAATGACGCGCTCGGGCTCGTTGCTGTTGCTGCTTGCCGAGGTTCCAGAGGTCGTATTGGTCGAACCCGTGGCGTTCACCGCATTGTTGTTCGTCGTCGAGGACGTGCCAGCGGTGGTGTTCGAGGCGGTCGAGCCGGTGGTCGAAACCTTGTTGCCGCTGTTATCGGCGTTGTTCATGGCGTTCACCTGCTCGCGGGTGGCGAACTCCAGGGAGTTGAAGGGAACCGCCACGTCCTTCTCGCCGATCCCCAGGAAGCCGCCGACACCGACCACGGCCGCAACAGCCTGACCGTTACGGTCAACGATGACGTCATTGATGTCGCCGATCGACTCGTTGTTGGCGCTGATCACGCGGGTGCCGATGAGATCGGAGGCCATCATCTGATTGGCCTGCATCTGGGTCATGAACTGACCCTGCATGCCGCTGGATTGAGCCATCGTCGAGGAGCCCGAAGTGCTCATGGAGGAGGAGTTCATCGACGATGAACCGGAATTTCCAGGCTGCATGGCAGGAGAGCCCGTAGTCGTCGAGCCGGAGCCCGTGGCCGCCGGGCGATCCGTTGCGCCCGATGCGCCGGGGGCGGAGGTCTGAGCGAAAGCAGGCGCGGCGAAGAGGGTGGCGACAAGACAGGCAGCCATGTGCTTCTTAAGCATTGCAAGATCTCCTAATGTCAATGATTCGCATTTTTACGCCTGAGCGCGTGCCGATTTAACGCAATCTTAGCGTTGTCGTTCCGAAAGCTGAGATTGAATGAGACAATTTGTACAAATTTATACTACAAAGACCCCGGCACCGCGGAAAATTAAACTCTCTCTATAAATTAAGCACAAAATATTACTTTGCCGCCCACTCTATTTGAGCGACGAAAATGTTCCAATTATTTTTAACGTGGAACCTGCCAGCGCGGTTCCTGATCGCCATGGGCACAGGTCTGAGGTCTTCGCGATCCCTCAGGATGATTTTGGATTGGGCTTCTTGAACAGGACGGATACGGCCCTTCTCATGGCAAAGGTCCGAGGAGAGAGAGGCTCGTCGGCGACCAGACGGGCTCCATCCTGGCGTCGGGCGAGAATGAGACGGCGGTTATGAAAAGCCTCCAGCTCCGGGCGATGTCCGACACTGATGATCGCAGCCTTCGGCAACCGTTCGATGATTCTCTCCATCAGAACGTCCTGGGTTTCCGGGTCGAGAGCCGAGGTTGCCTCGTCCATCACGATAATGTCCGGCTGCTGGATAAACAGCTGAGCGAAAGCCAGACGCTGCTGTTCGCCTCCGGACAAGGTCCGGTCCCATGGTTCCCCCTCGTTGTTGATCCGCTCGGTCAGGTGCCCCAGCCCCGCGCTCTTCAAGGCTTCCGCTACGGCGTCGTCCGAAAGGCTTTCCGTTGGGTTCGGATAAGCGACCGCATGCTTGAGGGTACCGATGGGCACATAGGGGCGCTGCGGCATGAAGAAGAGCTTTGCTCCGCGGCGGATGACGATGTCGCCCTCCCCCCAAGGCCACAAGCCGGCAATCGCCCGGATCAAGGTGCTCTTGCCGGCACCGGATTCACCGACCACCAGGACCCGCTCGCCCGGGCGAATTTCGACCCGGGTCTCTCCCACGACCGCCGTGCCGTCATCCAGGGTGACGGATACGTCGCGCAGCTCGAGGGAAACCTCATCTCCCTCCTCTCTGCGCACGATATGGCCGAGACCCGGCCCTTCGGCCTTTTCCAGTTTGTCGAGGGATACGATAAGGCCGGCCACGCGATTGGCGGACGCTGTCCAGTCCGCAAGCTTGGGATAGTTCTCGACCAACCAGTTAAAGGACTGCTGCACGGTTACGAAGGCGGTTGCCGCCTGCATCACGTCGCCGAGCGACATGGTTCCGGCCAGATATTTCGGCGCGCACAGGATCAGCGGAATGACCGGAGCCAGAACGAAATTACCATAGGAGACGACCGTGGTGCGCAGATACTGGCCGCATAGGGCCCGCCACTGGGCGATGACCTGCCCGAGCGCCCGCGACAGGCCGCTGCGCTCCTCCGGTTCCCCGCCGAGAAGAGCAATGCTCTCCCCGTTCTCGCGCAGCCGTGTGACCGCATAGCGAAACTCGGCTTCCGCCTGGTTCTTGTCTTCGGCCACCTGGACGAACTGGCGCCCGATAACGATCATGGCCGTTGTCGTGATCAGGGAATAGATGACGGCCACGAAAACCAGATACCCTGGAATCGTCACGGCTCGCCCACCGAGATCGAAGGAGATCCCGCCGCCGACCGCCCATAGAACGCCGATGAAGGTAATCGCCGTCAGCACGGCGGTCGTTACGCCAAAGGCGAAATCGACCGGGGATTCCGTGGCGATACGGGTATCGTCGGCAATACGGAATTCCGGATTCTGGTGCTGCCCCTTCACGAGGTTGAGCTGGTAATAGCGGCCGTTCTTCAGCCAGCGGTCGATCTGGTAATCCGTCAGCCAGGCCCGCCATGCGCGCTGCGTGGTCAGTCGCCCCCATACCGATGCGACATTAAACGCGACTGCCGCAAGGGCAAGTGGGACGAAAAGCAAGGCGAGATGCCCGACCAGGGATACATCTCGCTTCTCGAGCGCGTTGAAAATGTCCCGATTCCAGACATTGAGCCGGTATTGGACGAAAAGCTGCCCAAGGATGATCGTAAGGAGAGACAACGTGAGGAACCAGGCCTCGCCACGCCTCACACCTTTCCAAAAACCTGATGCTGCCTGCCAGAACCTCGAAAACAGCCGACGTCTGTCGACAAGCTGGGCCTCGTTCACGCCACTCTCCGGTTACCCCTCAAGCCCTTCAATCCGATCAAGCAGGAATGCGCTCGGATTCCGCAGCCTGAGCAAGACACAGGCTTGGGTTCTGCTCCGCGGAGGCCCGCGCCAGGGGGCTGACGGCCGTCATGCATCCGAATGTCTGAGGGCGACGCTTTTTCTGAGGCTCGTCCTTCGTCTCGCGACGCTCGATAGCCGGCTGCGGAGCTGTGTCCTTGCGCTGCGTCTCAAAAGATACGACCGGACGCCGCGCGCCCTCAAGATAGTTGGCATTCATCACGGAATCCTGGCCAAACAGGATCCGGCCGTCGAAATTTCCAGTCAGGCCGGCAGTATGAGCCTCGTCGCCGACCTGAACAGGGAATGCTGCAGGGCGTTCACGGGGACCATCTGACGCCGGGACAGCAATGAAACTGAGGGCGAAAAATGCGCTTCCCACGGCCCCGATCGTGATCGCAGTCCTGTTCCGCATGGTCCCCTCCGCTCCATTAGCTTGGCTACATCCGGCAGAACAACGCGGCCGTTTCAGTGATGTTCCTGAGCATTTACTTTTCGTAAATAAAAGAACATGAGCGGAACCATCCCTACCACGTCGCGTTTTTTAAGTACCGGCCTCCTGGTCCTCCCCGCATTCCCCTTGTGCATTGGCCGGCACCTTTAAGACGGGCTATGAGCCCGTCTTTTTTTATTTCCACAACGATGATCGAAAAAAGAAATGCCCGGCTGATCACCGGGCATTTACTTAATCTAAGCTTTGCATACGGTCAGGCCGTTGCACGCACCTCGCGGCGGCGCGCACTTTGCTGGAAGAACAAAGCCTGGCTGATCACGGCCGACACGTTCGCCGGCTGGAACGGCTTGGCGATCAGGAAGGCCGGCTCAGGGCGTTCGCCGGTCAGGAATCGCTCGGGGTAGGCAGTGATGAAGATCACCGGGACCTCGAAAGCCTTCAGGAGATCGTTCACCGCATCAAGGCCGGAGCTGCCGTCGGCAAGCTGAATGTCGGCGAGAATCAGGCCCGGACGCTTGGTGGAGGCCAGCTTCACGGCTTCCGTCCTGGTCCGCGCCACGCCGGTGACGTTGTGGCCGAGCCCCTCGACCAAAGCCTCGAGATCCATGGCGATCAGCGGCTCGTCCTCGATAATGAGGATGTCGGTGGCCATGTCGGCGGCTAGTTCGCGGCCGGCCTCATCGACCAGATCACGCACCGCCTTGGTATCGGCATCGAGAATCTGTCCGACCTCTTCCTCACCGAAACCTTCTAGGCAAGAAAGCAGGAAGGCTTGGCGCGGCAAAGGTGTGATCTGCCCCAGTCTGACTTCAGCCGGGAGATCCCGCTGAACTTGCTCGCTACGTCCATTCACCGAAAGGGAATTCCAGATGCGGGTAAAGACCCGGAAGAGCTCCACCTTCACGTTCCCGGAAGGGCCGATGGTATCGGGTTCACTAACGAGAGTTTCGAGGGTAGCAGCCACGTAGGCATCACCCGCCATCTGGCTACCGGTGAGTGCGCGGGCATAACGACGAAGATATGGCAAGTGCTGGACGACAAGCTGCGCTGTCGACATTCGCTTCCCCTTATTTGGTTTTTACGCGGTTCTCTTTACGGATCTTTCCAACTCGGCAGGAGGAAGAAAGTTCCATTTTCGGGAACTCCCGGCAAGAGAATGCGTTATTGCTCGAAAATGAATATACAGATACTGCCAAGGTTAACCATCTTGTATTAGCCTGTGGGTATCACAAGGGGACCTCAATGACGGGTGAGAAGGGGAACAAGCTGGCGCGGGTCATTCCGGAAGACTCCCTAGGCGACAAGCTTGCATCCGAACCACAGCTCGACAAGACCAGCCAGAAGCGTATCGGCGATCAATTGCGTGCCATGTATGACGAGCTGGTGCAGCAGCCTGTGCCGGACCGTTTCAAGGATCTGCTCGAGAAGCTTGAAAAGAGCAGTGCGGAGAAGTCAAAATGACACCGGAGCCGGCCCTCCGGGACGCTCTGCTTGCCGCTGTTCCTAGTCTGCGCGCCTTTGCCATCTCCCTTTCCGGCCAAGTCGACCGCGCCGACGATCTGGTCCAGGACACTCTGCTCCGCGCCCTTTCGAACCTGCACCGTTTCGAACGCGGAACGAATCTGAACGCCTGGCTCTTCACGATTCTGCGCAACCTCTTTCATTCCGAATACCGCAAGCGCCGTCGTGAGGTGGAGGACCCCGAAGGGTCCTATGCGAGCCGCCTCAAGGTTCAGCCCGAACAGGGCGCACGGCTCGATTTCGAGGATTTTCGGGAAGCTCTGGCGAAACTCCCTTCCGATCAGCGGGAGGCGCTTCTCCTCGTCGGCGCCCAGGGCTTCTCCTATGAAGAGGCCGCCAATATCTGCGGCTGCGCCGTGGGGACCATCAAGAGCCGGGTCAATCGCGCCCGCTTTCGCCTCGCCTCCATGCTCAACGTGGACGATGTCGACGATCTCGGCCCGGACAGCATGACCCGGGCGGCCCTCCAGGGCATCAGCTAGGGAAAACCGGCTCATTCACCCTCCATAAGAAAACGCCGCCCTCGGGGCGGCGTTTTCGTCGGTGGAAGCCTGCGTCAAAGCGGGTTTCGCCCGCGCAGCAAACCGATGACGGCGGAGATCGCGAAGAGAACGATCGCCACGAAGAAGATGAGCTTTGCAATCTCGACTGCCGTTCCGGCGATGCCGCCAAAACCGAAGAGGGCTGCAACCAGGGCGATAATCAGGAATGTGACTGCCCAACCAAGCATGATGTTACCTCGCTTACTGATGGATCGGCCGCAGCCGATGATGCGTATTCAACGCGAAGCGCGACTGTAGGGTTCCGTCATTCTGACTCATTTGGCTGCTTCAATATCGGGGATTGAAGTAATGAAAGGAGACCAGAGCAGTATGGAACCCACAAGAAATAGGTACGTTTCCCAAAACACTTGGGAGACCTCTTCGATGAACCGCTCCATTGCCCTTCGTACATTTTTCATGTTTGCTCTGCTGACGTCATTTGCGGCAGTCATCGGCTGGGCGTCGCAGGTCGAGATCGCCGAGATCCTCTTCCTGATCGGAGCCTCGCTTTCAGCGTTGATGTTGTTCTTCGTGTGGGCCAATCCTGCGCCGGCTCCCATTCCGGTTCGTGTCCGCAACCGCCGCAGAATGTGAGACGTGACGCTACGTTGGTTTCGTCCGTGAGAGTTTTGAGGGCGGCCTTATGGCCGCCCTTCTCATGTCAGGACTCGGTCGGCTCGCCGCCGTTGGGATGCAGAACCGATCCGGTGATGTAGGAGGCATCCTCACAGGCCAGGAAAAGATAACAGGGCGCGACTTCGTTGGGCTGCCCGGGCCGCTTGAGCGGTGTATCGGCTCCGAACTTCGCCACCTTCTCCTCCGTAAATGTCGATGGGATCAGCGGCGTCCATATCGGTCCTGGCGCAACGCCGTTCACGCGGATCCCCTGCTCGGCCAGCTTCTTGGCGAGGGATCGGGTAAAAGCCAGGATCGCTCCCTTGGTCGCGCTGTAGTCGAGAAGCTCCGGACTTCCCCGGTACGCCGTCACCGATGTGGTGTTGATGATCGCGGCACCCTTTTGAAGATGCGGCATGGCGGCCTGCGTCATGTAGAAATAGCCGAAGATGTTCGTGCGAAACGTGCGATCGAGCTGCTCCGGGCTGATATCCTGGAGCATCTTCTGCGGATGCTGCTCGGCGGCATTGTTGATGAGGATGTCGAGCTTTCCGAACTGCTTCACGGTCTGCTCGACGGCGGCCTGGCAGAAGCCCGGCTCGCAGACGTCGCCGGCGATCGTCAGACATTGCCGGCCCTCCCGCTCCACAAGCGTCTTCGTCTCCTGCGCGTCTTCACCTTCATTGAGATAGACGATCGCCACATCGGCCCCTTCCCTTGCGAAGAGGACCGCAACCGCGCGCCCGATGCCGCTGTCCCCACCGGTGATCAGCGCGACCTTGTCTTTCAGGCGGCCGCTGCCCGGGTAGCGTGGCTCATAATCAGGCCTCGGGTTCATCTCGGTTTCGCGGCCCGGCTGCTTGTCCTGTGTCTGCGGCGGTAAGGTTTGTTGAGAACTCATGGCATGATCCTGCTGGTTAGAATGAGGCGGATCGCAGGTCCGCTCGATCGAGGAGATGCCGGGCCCAAAGAAAAGCCCGCGTCGGCTTCCCAACGCGGGCCTCCCAGGCGTGTTCCTGGTTTTATGTCATTCCGCCGGATGGGGCTGCTCGGCGGCCGCGGGCTGCCCCGCATGCAGAATGTGATAAAGGATGATGGCTCCGAAGGTGGCCGTTCCGATGCCGTCGAGGGTGAAGCCGCCGAGGGTGAGCTTGAAGTTTCCCGCCCCCAGGATCAACGCCACCGCGACGGTGATGAGGTTCCGCGGATTGGAGAAGTCCACCCGGTTCTCGACCCAGATGCGGCCGGCCGTGGCGGCGATGAGACCGAACACCACGATGGAAAGGCCGCCGAGCACCGGCCCAGGAATGGTGCCGATGAACGCACCGAACTTGGGCGACAATCCGAGGATCAGCGCGATGACGGCCGCGACCACGAAGATCAAGGTCGAGTAGATCCGCGTGACCGACATGACGCCCATGTTCTCGGCATAGGTGGTCATGCCCGTGCCGCCGAAGGCGCCCGAGATCATGGTGGACAGCCCGTCACCCATGAAAGCCCGGCCCAGATAGGGATCGAGATTGCGCCCGGTCATGGCGCCGATCGCTTTGATATGGCCGAGATTCTCCGCAACCAGGATGAGCGCGACCGGCGCGATCAGGCTGATGGCCCGCGCATCGAAGACCGGGCTGTGGAAGGTCGGCAGGCCGAACCACGCAGCCTGACCGACCTTGCTGTAATCGATCGCCTGGCCGAGGCCCAGGATGTTGGCGCACACGTAATAGGCCAGATACCCGAGGGCGCCGCCGATCAACACAGGCAGGCGGCGCCACATGCCCGGCGCATAGACGGCGACAAGGCCAACGGCTACGACGGTCGCCAGCGCGATCCAGCGGGCGAAGTCGGATCCGGCCTGATTGTCCGGCGACGTGCCGGAAGCGCTGGAAATCGCGATCGGAGCCAAGACCAATCCGATCGCCGCGACGATGGCCCCCGTCACGACCGGCGGCATGAGCCGCTCGACCCAGCGGTGTCCGGCCATCTGAACCACGAGGCCGATTAGAAAATAGAGGGCGCCCGCCGCGATGATGCCGCCGAGCGCGAGGCCGATATTCGGGTTGGGGCTGCCGACCGCCGCACCGGTCGCCACGAGCACCGGACCGATGAAGGCAAAGCTCGAGCCGAGATAGCTTGGAACACGCCCGCCGACGACCAGGAAGAACAGCAACGTCGCGATGCCCGAGAACAGGATCGACACATTGGGATCAAAGCCCATCAGGATGGGAGCCAGCACCGTCGCGCCGAACATCGCGACCACATGCTGCAGACCGACGACGATCGTCTGCCCCATCGGCAACCGCTCGTCGGGCATGATGACGCCTTCAGTCTTGAGCGTCCATTTGGGCAGGTAACCTTCAGCCATTTGTCTATTCCCCCGAGCAGTGTTTCTCGGGATTCACCGTAGTCCCGCGAGTGGTGAAATGGCTAGCGTCGGAAAGGACTTATTCACGGCCGCAATGGCAACGGGTCTGGACAAAGCGTCTGTCCGCCGTCACCGTTCGGCCCTTTCCCGGACGAGAGTGAACCATGCGGAAAGACCACAGCCAACCCGAAGGAACAGTCCACAGCCTCTGGATCGAAAGTCCAAGCCTGAAGGGAAACCTGCTGGGCGATCCGGCACGGCGGCGGGTCGACGTCTATGTTCCCGCCGGTCAGGACGGGCGCGGACTCCCGCTGCTCGTGGATCTTGTCGGGTATACCGCCGGCGGCCCGGCTCACACGAACTGGAAGAACTACGGCGAGAATGTCCCTGAACGCCTCGACTGGCTGATCGGCACGGGCGCCATGCCCCCCGTCGTCGTGGCGTTCCCGGATTGCTTTACGCGCCTCGGAGGCAATCAGTACATCGACAGCGCCGCGACGGGGCCCTGGGAGACCTTCCTGATCCGGGAGATGCTGCCCTTCGTGGAAGGGCGGTTCGGCTGCGGCGGCGACGGGCGGCGCGGTGTCTTCGGCAAGAGTTCGGGCGGCTATGGCGCCCTCGTTCATGCCCTGCGCCATGGCGGGTCCGTCTGGTCGGCGGCGGCCAGCCATTCCGGTGACGTGGGCTTCGAATATCTGTATCACCTGGGCGAATTCGCCAACGCGTTACGCCATCTGGCGGAACACGACATGTCCATCGAGACCTTCATCCGGAAGTTCGAAGCGGGTCCGAAGGCGAAGGATGCGGATTGGCATACGATGATGATCCTGGCGCAGGCGGCAACCTTCGACCCGGACCCTGCGGCCTTCTACGGCGTGCGTCTGCCGGTCGACCTCGAAACCTGCCAGATCATCGAGACCCGTTGGGCAAACTGGCTGCGCTGGGATCCCTTGAGGATGGCCGATCAGGAGCCCTGCCGCGAGGCCTTGCGCAAGCTGAAATGCCTTTATGTGGATTGCGGCGACATCGACCAGTACAACATGGTCTACGGCTCGCGGCTCCTCCATCGCAAGCTTGAGGCGGCAGGCATTCCTCACGTGTATGAGGAGTTTCACGACAACCACTCGTCCGTCGATTACCGGATGGATACGAGCCTGCCCTTGCTGGCAAAGGCCCTCACGTAACGGCAGTCTCACGCGCCGCCGGGTTCATCCTCCGTTGGAAGTTCGCAATGGTTATGGATGTCGATGGCGGCCGTGGCCGCATGTCCCATGGCGATAACGATCTGATCCAGCCCACGGACGACATCGCCGGCTGCATAGAGGCCCGGGATGCTCGTCTGACAGTGAATGTCGACGATCAGGCTCCCGGATGAATCGTGTTCGGCTCCAAGGGAGAGGGCCAGGTCGGAGCGGTATTTGAGGCCGAGAGCCGAATAAAGGACATCGAAATGGAGCTCCTTGCCGCCGGCATGGAGCGCCGCGATGCGATCTCCCTCCAGGTCAAGCCGTTCGACCGGGTCCTCGACCACTTTGACCCCGAGGGAATCGAGCTCTTCCTGCCGCTTCAGCGGCTTTTCCAGCCCCTGTCCCAACGTCAGGAGCGTCACGTCCCGCGAATACGTCCGAGCGATGAAGATCGCCTCTCCGAGGCCGTGGTCGCCATAGCCGATCACGGCAATCCGCCGGTCGCGGGATTCGTATCCGTCGCAAATGGGGCAGTAGCGAACAAGGCCCCGCTGAATGGCATTGGGCAGATCAGGAAGATCCGGCTCGATATCGACCCCCCCTGTCGCCAGCAGGACCCGTTTCGCCGCGATCTGCCGGCTCCCGCCGTCGCCTTCGATGACGGCGATAAACCGGTCCGGCTGCTTCTTCAGGCCCGAGACCGTTCCCGACATTGGCTGGACATCATACTGAGCCAGGTTGTCCCGCTGCCGGTCGAGGAGGTCGGTGCCGGAAATCCCTGCAGAGAAGACCGGGATGTTATGGCTCTTCGGGATCCACGCTGCCCGGGGGGCCCCGCCGTCCACGATGACGAAGCGCCGCCTCAGACGGGCGAGGTAGAGCCCAGCCGTCAGCCCCGCCGGTCCTCCGCCGACGATAAGACAATCGAGAACATCTCCGTTCAATGGCACCCCCACCCTGTTGTGCTCTGCGACGCGTGAGTCACAACACTCCAAGGCGGAAAAAGATCGAGGCCGATGCGCAGAAGGCTCGATGACGGCCGGTCAGCGGCGGAACGACGGTGCATCGCCGGACAGGGCGAGGCGCAATCCAAGTCCGATCATGATGACACCGGCTGCCCCCTCCTGCCATGCGATGAGGCCCGGACGCCGTGACAGCCAATTGCCGATGGTACCGGCTCCGAGGGCAACGCCCACCAGGATGAAGAACCCTGAAAGCTTCTGCACGCCTCCCAGAAACAGCAATTGTGCCGTCACGGGCCAGCTTCCGTCCGGATCGACGAATTGCGGCAGGAAAGCCAGCATGAACACCATCGCCTTCGGGTTGGTCAGATTGTTGATCATGCCTTGGCGCAAGGCCACCGCATCCGGAACAGGCTGCGGCGACGTCCGCACGATCTTCCCGTGATGACGGAAGGAGCCGACCAGAAGCTTTCCCCCGAGCCAGACCAGATAGGCAGCCCCCGCCCATCGCAAGAGCTCGAACGCCACCGGCGAGGCCTGGATCAGGGACGTCACGCCGAGCGCCAGCAACGGAAGCTGAACCAGGCCCGCCAGCAATGTCATTCCGATTGCCGTAAGGACAGCTGTGCGACGGCCCTGCCCCACGCCTCGGCTGAGCAGGAGGATCATGTCCGGACCCGGTGCGAGCTGGAGCGCGAGAACGGCCATGTAGAAAGTCAGGAATGTCGGCAAATTGGGCATGGTTCAACTCTCAGGATCCCGAAGCAGGCCTAGACCGTCTGGTTGAGAAGCCCCCGTTGAGCGAGATTCGTCATGAGCGCCGTCAGCCCGAAGGTCCAGGGCTCGCAGGCGGAGCTGGGCCGGATCCGGTTCGTCAGCGCCCCCAGCTTCGGCGCCGCGATGGTCACGATGTCGTCCGGCTTGTGCGTAAAGCCCATTCCGGCCTCGCCACGATCCTGCGTGGGCGCGAACATGGTACCGAGGAACAGCACGAACCCGTCCGGATACTGATGATTGGCCCCCACCGTCTGCGCCACCAGATCCTCCGGATCCCGGCTGATTTTGCTGATGGACGAGGAACCCTCGAGCCGGAAGCCGTCCCGCCCCTCCACCGTCAGGGTCACCGTGGTCTGACGCACGTCGTCGAGGGAGAAGCCCTCGTCGAAGAAGCGGATGAACGGGCCGATGGCGCAGGACGCATTGTTGTCCTTGGCTTTCGACAGGAGAAGAGCAGAGCGCCCTTCGAAATCGCGCAGGTTCACGTCGTTGCCGAGACTTGCCCCGACGATCCGGCCTTCCGCCGTGACCACCAGCACGACCTCCGGCTCCGGGTTGTTCCAGGTGGATTTGGGGTGAATCCCCGCATCCATCAGGGTCCCGACGGCCGACAAGGTCGGAGCCTTGGTGAACACTTCGGCATCCGGACCGATCCCGACTTCCAGGTATTGGCTCCAGGCATTCTGGGCCACGAGCACGGTCTTGAGATCCATGGCCTCCTTCGAGCCGGGCTTCAGGCGGCTGAGATCGTCCCCGACGAGGCGAGTGACCTCGGCCCGGATCGCGGCCGCCGACGAAGCATCGCCCCGGGCGCGCTCCTCGATGACCCGCTCCAGCATGGAAACCGCGAATGTGACGCCGGCCGCCTTGATGACCTGGAGGTCGACAGGGGCGAGAAGCCACGGCTTGGTCGGATCGCGGGTGTCGGGAGACGTATTGGCCAGGATATCGGCGACCGGCGCGATACGCTCGCCCGGCAGGGTCCGCACGGCCTTGGCGGGATCGGGAAGCGCCGCGAGGGCGCTCATGGTGGCGCAGGCGGCGGAAACATCCAGAACGTCGCCGTTTCGAACCACGGCAACGGACGGACCAAGCCCTGGGCGCCAGACACGGCCCGCCAAGGCGCCAGCCTCGTGATCCACCGGAAGTGCCGTCAGAAGATCCCCATATGCCGCTTCGCTCATACCCGATTCCCGCTTTTGAGAGGCGCGCATATTGCCCAGGATTGCCGCCGTTTGTCTTCCCCCGCGGATCCTCTTTCCTCATGCACCTCCCAACGCGCAGAAAGCCGGAAGAGCGACTAGAGGAGGCTCGGCTGATCCGCGCAAAGAACGCCCTCATGAGCGAGCAGCCAGCGCTTTCGGTGAAGGCCGCCGCCATATCCGGTGAGGGAGCCGTCGGCGCCGACGACCCGGTGGCACGGAACGACCACGCTGATCGGATTTGCTCCGTTGGCAAGGCCGACGGCCCGCACCGCTTTCGGCATCCCGAGCCGTGCTGCCAGAGTGCCGTAACTCAGCGTTTGACCGAACGGGATATCCATGAGCGCATTCCAGACAGCCTTCTGGAAGGGCGTGCCCGCCGTCATCCAGTGCAAATCCTTCAGCGCGCTTCCGTCGCCCCCGAAATACGCCTCAAGCGCCCGGCCGATGGGGGCCGGAACGGGTCCGGTTTCGACGGGAAGAGTGCGATACTGAATCCTGAGGCTCCGGCTCATTCGCTCTTCGAACTCCTCGAAGAAAAGGGCGCGCAGAACCTCCCGTTCGTCGACCGCGACGACGGCTGCGCCGATCGGTGTCGCAACCCGGCCGATGATCAAGAGCCGAGGGGCGGCCGCCTCTGTCATGCTGAGCGGAATCATCTGACGGTCCTGTTTCCTTCGTTCGTCAGGCGGCACCATGGACGGAGCCCGCCGCTGCGTCTCGCGGTTTTCGGACATTGACGGCTGTCTCGAAACCGACCGCGTCAGTCGCGACGGCTCAACACCATGTAGGCGGCAGCGGTCCACGAAAATGTTCCACCCCCAAGCCCCTCGCCCGTCGTGGGATCGAAATACTCGCAGAAACCAGCTTTCTCGATAGCCTTGACGGTTCCGTTTTCGATGTCCCGCGCCAGATCCTCGCATCGGTTCAAGCGCAGCCCGTCCGCGATGAGCCAGTTCACGACAGCCCAAACGGGCCCGCGCCAGTATCGTTTCGGCTCGAAAGCGGGAGAGAACGGGGCGGTTGATGGAACGCCGACCGCCATGCCGTCGAGCCATCGGCGCAGCTCCGCCCGAACGGCATCCCGTTGGTTGTCGCTCAGCGCGATCGCCACCAAAGGAATGAAACAGGCCTGTGTCGGAGCCGTGATATCCTGCCCGGAGATCAGGTCCATGGAGACGAAGCGCGACAGGTCCGCCCGCCACTGGCGTGCAAGTCCGTCGGTGAGAAGCTGGTGCATCTGCTCCAGTTCGCGCTGGTCCTCGGCCTTGCCGATGCTCCGAGCCAGAACCAGCAGATCAGCGGTCGCGCGCGCCAAAATCCCGGTCATCTGGACATCGGCAATCTTGAAGGGAGCCGCCTCCCACTGGCGCATCGGATCCCACCCGCAGCCACGATACACATCTACGAGATGAATGAACCGCTGGTAGTCTTCATCACGGGGGCGCATGGAGGCATCCACATGACCCGTGTCCTTGCGGCGGATGACGGTCTCGGTCGAGGTCGGGACACGGGCCAGCGCTTCGTCCCAGGCGGGAGAATTGTCGCTCCCGCTTTCCCATGGATGAAGGATCGACACGAGGCCGCGCGATTCCGGATCGCGGGCGCTCATCCACCAGCGGTGGGACAGCAATGCGCTCCTGAAGAGTTTAAGCGTGCGATCTGCAGCATCCGTTCTGCCTGTCGCAACGGCAGCTTCATGAACATGCCGTAACGCCATGCCGAAGACCGGCGGCTGCGTAATGCCCGAAGTCGGGATCCTGTGGCGTGTTCCCCAGACTTCCGGGCCAGGAAAATAGGTGTCGCTTGGCGCATGAAACACGATGTGCGGGATCATGCCGTCGTCCCATTGTCCCTCGGCCAAGCGTTCCAGCTCCCGGTAAGCCCGGTCGATATCGTAGGTCGCAAAGCCCATGGCGACGAAGGCGGAGTCCCAGTTCCATTGGAAGGGGTAGAGTCGCGCGGTCGGGACCGTGTATCCGCCACGGTCGTTCTGCGCCAAGATGGTCCTGGCGGCGTCCATCATTCCATTCTGTTGCATGTCCATGACCATTCCAATCAACCGCGGCTGACCGCACGACCTGTGCGGCCGTCGATCCATGTGAGACGGGATGGGTCCACGTGCAGCCCTACCCGTTCGCCGGCCGTCACCTTCGCGGTGGGCGGCGTAACGATCCGCGCGAGTTGACCGTCGATAGCGCCGGTCAGAAGCAGGTGGGAGCCCATCGGCTCAACCACGCGCACATCGAACGGAATGCCGGATCGATCCGCCGCGAGGCTCGCGTCCTCTCCGCGAAGTCCGATTTCCATCTCCGACCCGGCGACCGGGCACGGCAGCGCCATTTCGCCAATTCTCGCCGAGCCATTTTCGCAGCGGACCTTGATGAAATTCATCGGTGGACTGCCGATGAAGCCGCCGACAAAGCGGGTCGCGGGCGTCGCATAGATTTCCAAGGGCGATCCGATCTGCTCGATCTTGCCGCCGTACATGACGGCGATCCGGTCGGCGAGCCCCATGGCTTCGGTCTGGTCATGCGTCACATAGATCGTGGTGGTACCGGCCTCCCGCAGCACAGCCTTGAGCTCGGTGCGCATTTCCAATCGCAGCAAAGCATCGAGGTTGGAAAGCGGCTCGTCCATGAGCAGCACGGCAGGCTCCACCGCGAGAGCCCGCGCGACCGCCACGCGCTGGCGCTGTCCGCCGGAGAGTTTGGCAGGATAGCGTTCAAGAAAGCCGTCGATATGCAACAGCGCCGCGGCGCGTTCGACCTTACGCTTCACGTCGTCCGCGGGTGCCTTCTGCATCCGCAGCCCGAAGGCGACGTTCTCGAAGACGGTCATATGGGGAAAGACCGCATAATTCTGGAAGACCATCGCCAAGCCGCGCTTGCGAGGCGTGAGCCCGCTGACGTCGCGCCCACCGATGACGACCCGGCCCGCACTCTGGGTCTCGAGGCCGGCAATGATGCGCAACAACGTGGTCTTGCCGCAGCCGGAGGGTCCGAGCAGCGCCACGAACTCACCGTCGTTCGCGACGAGCGAAACGTCCTGGAGCGCCTGAAAGGACCCGAACTCCTTCACGACATGATCGATGACGATATCGGCCATGAGCTGATCCGTTACTTGCTGGCAATTCCCCACACCGCGAAGAGATATCTCCTGACGGCGAAGATGAAGAGCACGGAGGGAATGATGAGAATGAAACCACCGGCGAACCGGTAATGAAGCGGGCTTTCTGCGAGGATCTTGAGCAGATAGGCCGTCAAGGTCCTCTCACGCACGGTCAGAATCGAAGCGGCGAACACCTCGTTCCACGAGATCACGAAGGCAAAGATCGCGGTGGCCGCGAGGCCCGGAAGTGCGAGCGGCAGGACGATCCTCACGAAGGCTTGGAGTCGTGTGCAGCCGAACACCCACGCCGCCTCCTCGTATTCCCTTGGGATTCCCATGAACAGGCTCTGGGTGACGAGAGCCGCGAAAGGCAAGGCCAGCACGGTGTGAATCAAGGAAACGCCGAAGGGCGTGTCGTAGAGACCGATGCGGATAAAGGACACGGTCAAAGGAAGTGCCAGGATCGCCAGCGGAAACGCGCGCGTCAGAAGAACGAGCAGGCGATATGCGTTCTGTCCTCGGAACGAATAGCGCGCAAGCGCGTATCCGGCGGGCGCGCCCAGGAGAATGGAAAAAACGACCGTGAGGCCCGCGGCGATGAAGGAGTTCATCAGGGCGTTGAAGACCCCCTCGATATTGAGAAATTGCATCATCGGCGCGAATGAAAGGTCGCTCGGCCAAATGGACTTCGGCCAGCGGAACACCCCGGTTCTCCCGCCAAAAGCACCGAGAGCCACGAAGTAGATCGGGACAAGAACCCAGGCCAGGAGTGCCGCCATGCCCGTCCAGAGTAGGAATCTCCGTGCGGACGGGAGCGTATATGTCCGGGAAGTATCCGGCAGTGGCGCCTTCGATGAGGTTGCCGTCATGGGAGCTGCTCCGGACGCGTTCTCAGCGCTCGCAGATAGACGGCCGTGGCCGCCAGCGAGATCGCCATGATGAGAACCGCATAGGCGGCAGCCACGCCATAGTTCTGGTTCTCGTTCTGCCAGGTGTAGGCCTCTCCCGCCAGGACGGGAAAGTTGCGGCCGCCAAGAGCGTAGACGACAGCGAAGACTTCAAAGGCCAGCACGGTGCGAAGGATCAACGCCGACTGGAGGCTGGGCTTCAAAAGCGGCAGGGTGATCCGGCGAAACCGTGTCCATGGACTGGCGCCGAAGATCTCAGCAGCTTCGGAAAATTCCTTGGGAATGAGCTGGAGACCTGCGATCAGAATGACCAGAACGATCGCCGTGGCACGCCAGATCTCCGCCAGCACGATCCCGAAGAAGAGCGCCCAGGGTGTCTCCTGAGAGAGCCAACCTACGGGACCTGGAATGAGACCGAGGGCATACAGCGCGGAATTGAGGTAACCGGTGTTTTGCAGGAGCGAGAGCCATGCAAGACCTGCGGCCAGGTCCGAGACTCCGAGAGGGATGGTCAGGACCCAGAGCACCAGATCGCGTCCTTTCTCGAGCTTCGACACCATGGTCGCCATCGCCAAGGCGAGAACGACCTGAAGCGGGACGACGACCACGGTGAGCAGGAACGTGTTTCGGATCGCGAGGCCGAAATTGAGATCGCCTGCCATGCGCTGGTAATTGACCAGCGAGAGGCCCTCCCCGGCGGAAAATGAAAGCCAGATGGTTTGAACCAGCGGCACGATGAAGAGCGCGCCGAGAAAGAGGACGGACGGCGCGATGAGCGCATAGGGAATCCACGATGTGCGCGCAGTCATGAACCGCTCCCGATCAGGGTGAAGCCCGGCAGCATCAGCCACCGGGCCGCTCCGCCGTTATTGAACCGGGCAAGCGCCCTGGCTCGGCTTGTCAGGTGCCCAGCATGGCGCGTTGGTGTCCTTCATCAGGGCCTCAAGTGTCTTCGCCTGACTTTCCAGCACGCCCTTGACCGGTTCGTTGCGCAGCACGATGCGCTGGAAAGCATCCGTGTAGACCTTGTTGAACTCGCCGCCCTTCGCGCCGAGTCCCACGGGGAGAAGCGATACGAGCGCATCCTTCGCACCCTGCGTCGCCGCTACGGCTCCCGCCAGGAGCTTCACGCCGGGCGGCAGGTTGGGCGGGAGATCCGCTTTGACAACGGGGAAGAACCCGACCTCCGCCGCCGTGAGGAGCTGCGTCTCCGGTTTGGTCATGTGCTCGATCACCGCCACGGCCCCGGTACGGTTCGGAGCATCCTTCGGGATGGCGAGACCCGCGATCACCGGCATGTAGCCGCGGCCTTTCGGCCCTGCCGGCGCCGGGAAGGCGACGAACTGATCCGGCTGCGTGGTCAATGCCTCCTTCACGCGCGCGATATGGTCCCAGGCGATCCACACTTCACCGGCCATCAGCGGCTCCTGCATGAAGTTGTAGTTGGTGGAGTTGGGGTTCGAGACGGCCCAAAGCTCCTTCATGGTATTCCAACCGGCTTCCGCATCCGCCGACTTGAAGGTGGTGACCACACCGCCGGTGAAGGACGGGTAGAAATATCCCTGGAAGAAGCGGGACATCAAACCGGTCGGGCCGGCCGGAAATCCAAGCCGGCGCTGCCCAGTCTTGTCGGCGACGTTCTTCGCCCATTGCAGGAGCTGCTCATAGGTCAGGGTGTTCACGTCGGCCCCGGCGGGCAGATATTGCAGCGCCTGCTTGCTCGCGACCATTACGTAGGTCGCCTGCATCCAGGGAATGTACTGCTGCTGTCCCGTGCCGAGTTTTCCAAGGTCCATCAGATTGGCAGGAATACCGCGGTCGGCAACCTTCGCCACGAGATCGTCGATGGGCTGGAGATCGGCGGGAACATGGGGCTGCAGCTCGCCATGCAGGGCGCCGACAACATCGACGGTGCGCTTGCCGGCCTGTGTTTCGGCCTTCATCCGGACAGCGAAGGCCGGCGGCTCGTCGACGATGTACGTCACCTTGCCCGGAATGCCTTTCAACAGAACGTCACGCACCTTGCTCGCCTCCTCGATGGGGCGGAGCTGCGTCGAGTAGAAGACTGTTTCCTGCGCCTGCGCGGCAGCGAAGCTTCCCAAAAAGGCGGCCGCCGCCATGGCGATGGCGCGACGTGACACTGGATGCGTCATTGGTTTCCCTCCATCGGTCCCATTTGATGCGCCATCCGGCCCGGGGCCGAAGGGTCGGATGGCTTTAGGTCCAATTCGCGGCGGGTCCGTGCGTGGCTCGCAGAACTTGGCGAACGGGCAGGATGGTTTGGAGCTCACGGGGATCGCGTCCGCCGAGGCGGGCGATCAACATGTCCGCGAGCCGTCGTCCCACATCGGGTGCGGCGATTTCCATCGTGGAGAGCGGCGGATCCGTGAACGCCGCGGAAGGCAGGTTGTCGTGACCGATCACCGCAATGTCGCGCCCGGCCCTCAACCCCTTCTCCTTGAGAGCACTGAGGGCTCCGGTTGCGATGCTGTCGGTCGCACACAGGAGCGCCGTCGGGCGCTCGGGCCTCTCAAGAAGCTGCCGGGCGGCCTCATATCCGCCCTCCTCCGTGGGCAGCGCGATGCACTCGAGCTGATCGGGAAGATCGTGAGCCTGAAGACCGGCCTTCCAGCCTTTCCGGCGAAGATGCGCAAAAGTCAGGTCCTGCGGCGCCGCGATATGAGCAATGCGGCGATGTCCAAGGGAAACCAGCAGGCGCGTCGCTTCCGCGAAACCCGCAGCGCCGTCGCCATCGATAAAGGCGTGATCGGAGGAATCCGCGATCCGTCCGTGGGTCACGAAGGGAATGCCCCTGTTCTTGAGGAAGGCGACCCGTTCGTCGTCCAATCGGGTACGCACCACGATCACCGCATCCGCGCGTCCACCGTCCACCAGACGGCGATAGGTCTCCATTTCGGCAGCGGCGTTGGCGGTCGGCAGAAGCATCAGGTCGAGCCCGTTCTCCGCAAGACGCTGGCTGCAGACTGCCAACATGTTCAGGAAAAGCGGAGGCCCGAACTGCCCCGGCTCCAACGGGAGGGTCACGGCGACGACCTCCGCCCTCCGGCGCCTCAGGCTGCGGGCAGCCGAGTTCGGACGATAATTGATGGCCCGCGCCGCCGCTCGGACCCGCTCGCGCGTGGGGGGAGCCACGTCCGAATAACCGTCAAGCGCCCGCGAGACCGTCGTAATCGACAGGCCAAGCGACTTCGCCAGCAGCCTCAGATTGGACACTTCCGGTCGGCCTCCCTGGACGATAGAATAGCATCCGAAACGTTTTGGGAAGTCAAGTTCGACGCTTCAACCCTGGAGTCGTCATGTGACGTTCCGGGCAAAATTCATTACTGGCGGGGACTCGCCGGCGAGGTTCTCAAGGCTGTCATACCGGGCGGGGATGAGGCGCGCCGACCCTATGCAGACGCTTCACGGTCACAGCGGATGCGCCTGCGGGGACGTTTGTCGGGTCCCGATTGTTCGATCGAGAACGTAGCGGCACCAAAGACCGCCGCGGTGATCTTTCCGGTGCTTCCGGTGTTCGCAGTCCCACTTCCGGAAGACCTTGTCGTTCAGGCCCGCAACTGGTCTCCAGTCAGGGTCCGGCATCTCCCGCAGCCACTGGGCGACAGGAATTCCAAAGCCCTTTTTGCGGCGCTCAAGGATCTCCGATGGCAGAACCTCCTTGAGGGCCTCCTTCAGGATCCACTTGGTCGTCCCGTTACGGAACTTAGTATGGGCGGGCAACCGGGCCACATAATCTGCAAGGCCGGAATGGAGAAATGGCGCGCGGATTTCCAGGCTGTTCATCATTCCGGCCCGGTCCGATTTCACCAATATGTCGTCCGGAAGGTAGAGGTTCGTGTAGAACTCGAGTGTCCGGTCAACGAGGTTGTCGGCACGCGAGCGATCCCAAATATCGATGGCATCTTCGTAGAGTTCATCAACAGAGATGCGGCTCCCGAAGATGCGGGAAATATCGTCCGGCTCAAGTGCGGCAAGCCATACGGGATTCCAGACCGATCGGGCCTGGGACATGCCGCGCAGCGCTCGGTTCAGCTTGAACTGAAAACTCATGTTTCTGTCTGAAACAGGGAGTTTCGCCGCCATTGCCCGTATCGCGGCATGAACAGGACGCGGCACCCATTTCTGATAGAGATCGGCGACCTTCAGGGCCTTGAATGGATCGTAGCCCGCAAAGAGCTCATCGCCTCCATCTCCGCTTAACGCCACCTTGACATGACGTGCCGCATGAGCGGAGACCAGATAAGTCGGTATCAGCGAAGGATCGCCGAGCGGCTCGGCGAGAGTGTCGAGGATCTTCGGCGCAGAGGCGAGCATGAAATCGACGTCGCAAAATTCGACGTGATGGCTCGAGCCGATGAACTTGGCCATCTGCTCCGCGTAGCTCGACTCGTCATAACTCGTTTCGTGAAACCCGATCGTAAAGGTCGATAACACGCCCTGGGAGCGCTGGCGATCGGCCAAGACCGCGATAGCACTGCTGTCGATCCCTCCCGACAGAAAGACTCCCAAGGGAACATCGCTTTCGAGACGAGATGAAACGGCTTCCGTGAGAAGCGAACGAACCTGATCGATCCAGTCACGTTCACTTCCTTCAGGGCGCCGGTCCGGCTCGATAGCGAAGCGCCAATATTGGCGCTTCTGCACGACTCCGTCGCTCAGCCGGTATGTCAGCACCGAACCTGGGGGAAGCTTATAGACATCGCGATAGGGCGTCGCAGAACCTGGCAGGAACGAGTATGCAAAAAACTTCTGAAGTGATCTCTCATCCAGCCCGAGATCTGCAACGCTTGGATGCCTCCTGAGGGCAGCCAGTTCCGATGCAAACACAATCCCCGTACGCGAGACATGGTAAAACAGAGGCTTCTCGCCGAAGCGGTCACGTGCCAGAAAAAGCCTCTGTTGCTTCACATCATAGATGGCGAAGGCGAACATTCCGTCGAGCCGTTCCACGACGGCCTCGCCCCATGCATCATAGCCGCGCAGGATGACTTCCGTATCAGAGTGATCGGTCACAAACCGATGACCCAATTGTTCCAACTCGCGCCGCAGGTGGCGATGGTTGTAGATTTCGCCATTGAAAACGATCGTTGTGCCGGTATCCGGGCTCGACATCGGCTGCAGACCACCGGAAACGTCGATGATCGCCAGTCGTCGATGACCAAGAAAGACGCGATGAGCGGAGTCGACGAATGACCCGCTTCCATCCGGTCCCCGGTGCATGATGGAACGGGTCATTCCATCGAGATCGCGCTCAGTTCCGTTCCCGACGAAGCCGGCTATTCCGCACATGGCTACTTGGAAGGTTCGATATTCAGCGTCGAGCCGATGATGTAGTGCGTCCGTCCCTGCGATTCGAAATAGGTCCGCACCAGAACTTCGCTGATCAGCCCGAGAAGAATGCACATCATGCCGCTCATGAATCCGGTCACGAAGAGCAGAGGCAGCGGCGTCTGGATGAATGCCGTCCCCTCCACAATCTTCAGGAAGACGGCATAAAGCCCCGCCACGAACGCGACGGTAAAGAACAGGACGGCGATGAAGCCGAAGACATAGATGGGCTTGGCCTGGTACTTGGTCAGGAAGCGCACGAGAATAAGATCAAGCACCACCTTGAAGATGCGGTTGAGGCCGTACTTCGATACGCCGAACTGGCGAGCCCGGTGATTGACGGGGAGCTCCGTGATCCGCCCCCCCTGCCAGCTCGCGAAAATCGGCACGAACCGGTGCAGTTCTCCATACAAGCGCACGCCGGTCAGCACCTCGCGGCGATACGCCTTGAGCGTGCAGCCGTAATCGTTGAGCTTAACGCCGGAGACCCAGGATATGATGCGGTTGGCCAGCCAGCTCGGCACCTTGCGGACGATCAGCTTGTCCTTACGGTCCTTCCGCCAGCCCGAAACCACGTCATAACCTTCATCAAGCTTGGCCAGAAGGCGCGGAATATCGGCGGGGTCGTTCTGAAGATCACCATCCATCGGGATGATGATGTCGCCGGTGGCATGGTCGAACCCGGCCATCATCGCTGCGGTCTGGCCGGCGTTCCTACGGAGGTTAATGACTTTGATCCGGTCGTTCTGCGCCGCAATCCCTGCGATGATCTCACCGGTGCGATCACGGCTACCGTCATTCACGAGAATAACCTCGAACTGCCCCTCTATAGCCTCTGCAACCGGCAGAATGCTCTCGACGAGAAGCTGAACGTTCTCTTCCTCGTTATAGAGTGGAACGATAATCGACAGAGAAGGATTGGCCACAGGAGCGAGTGTTGAATCCGGATTCCGGAGCACTGCGGCCCTATTGTCAGCATATCCTTCTGAATAAGATTCAGCATTCATAATAAAGCCTCGGCACGTCCCGGCTAATATCCGCATAAAAGTGGGGGCGCAAGGACTTGATAAAAGAGACTCCCGCCTGAGAGAGTAGCTACGGCTGGGCGGCGGATAAGATTTATCTTATCCATAAGTTCTATTGTCCTATAGCGGAAGGCCTGTTTGGCATTAGATCTTGGCCATCTTCGCCGAAAGAAGCCTATTCGGGCCGGTCCCTGCGTCTAGTTCATAGGAATCGCTCAGAGCACGCAGAGCCGTCAGTCCTCCGCTCGGAAAGGCCGCTGCCAGACCGTACGAAACTCTCTGAGCAAGGGATGGCCAGGGTCCAGCCTTGGCCGAATGCGGAACGACACTTAGCTGGCCCAACTTGGCCGTTACTAGAGCATGACAGGCTTATGAGGATTGATCAGAAGTGTACAGGTCTGTACCACGGCTAAGTCCTCATCCGTCTGGCACCGTCAGTTCGTATGGAGGGTATCACCGGGTCGATCCAAGGAACGTGTCGTGAGAACCGTTGGTAAATTGCTGCTGGAGGCACTTAGGGCACGTCCACTTCCCCATTGGCTGGCTGCTGTGTATCTCAGCCTACGCTGGCAGGCCTTCGTATCGCTCGACACACGCATCTATTATCCGTTCCGGGTTAGGATCGGCCGAGGGAGCCGTCTCATCGGGCGTGTGACCCTGATTGCAAATGGAGCAATCGAGATTGGGCGCGGCGTGGAACTCTATGAAGGCTGTTTCATCCAATGCCAGGGTGGAACCGTTCACATCGGTGACCGAAGTGCCCTTGGCCCTTACGTGATCGTCTATGGCGGAGGCGATGTCCTCATCGGGCGAACATGCAGCATTGCGACGCACACAACCATTGTGTCCACGACTCATGAATTTGGCGACCCGACTCAACCTATCCGCAATCAGGGTTCAACTGGCAAAAAGGTCGTCATCAGCGATGACGTCTGGCTTGGCGCCCATGCGGTTGTTCTAGCAGGTTCACATGTAGGGGAAGGCAGCATTGTAGCGGCAGGGGCTGTGGTCCGAGAGAACGTTTCAGCATTTGCGGTGGTAGGCGGAGTTCCCGCTCGCCTCTTGCGGGAGCGCCCAAAGGAGACTTAGGCGCGTCTCGGGCTAAACGTGACTATATTGGAAAGACCGATCAGGCGCCCACCACCGGCTCAGTCCGACGTCGCCAAAGAAAACTGATCCAGAGAAGCCCGGGGAGGCTTACGCCGATCGTGATGAATCGGACCGCGATTGCCGCAACGGCAGCACTCTCCAGAGTCCAACCAACCATCGAGAGGCATGTCGTCAGCAGACTCTCCTGGATGCCCAGCCCATTGAAAGAGATGGGAATCAACTGCGCAATCATGACGAGGCTGACAATAGCCAGGATGGGCACAAATGTATCCTTGCCGGACAGGTCCGGCAGGAGCAATTGAATAGTAATCGCTCCAAGCCCAAGGATACTTATACTAATGACAAGTGTTCCTGCCATCAGTCCGGTTTGATTACGACAGGATTCGACCATTTCCCTTATCAAGCTCCACCGCTTGGCAAGGCGTGGACGCAGACGCAATCCGATTATACTAACGACCACTATTGCCAAGCCGAGAAGTGCGAAGATTACCAAGGATGTAGGACGAATAGCCTGTGTGACTCCAACAAGCTTTGGAACGAGGAGCACCGTCGGCAGACACAGAAGGGTCGCCAGCAAGCTAATGACGCGGTTAAGGACAAGTCCCGTGATCGATTTCACGACGGAACGGCCGAAACGTGAGAGAGCCATAACGATCAGGACATCGCCACCTATCGTTGAAGGTAGAACATTGCTGGACGCTAATCCTAACCAGCACAAGCGTGCAGCCTCACCGAACGGCAGGTCTACTCCTACAGCTTTCAACACAAGTTGCATGCGCCATGCAGCCAGAAACTGGGCAGATAAGAAGACCGAGGCGCCCCCGACGAGCGATGCGAAGCCGAGATCGTTAAGCGCAACTAGAGCGCCAGGCCAATCGATTACAACAGCCAGAAAGCCAAAACAGGCGATTGAGACTGCAATCTGTGCGGCAATAAGAAGCGTCCGAACGTTTCCAGACATCGTGATTTTTCAAGTCCTCAGGACATGTCAAGAATGCCAGCATCGGGCTTCGCAAGGAAACGATCTAGAACGTGACGCGCCCAAAGAAAACTTCGATGATCGGATTTCGAGGCAAGATGGTCCTGACTCCATCTCCGAACGACGCTCTTCCTGAGGAGTCGGTCCACGTTCAGCTCGACCGGAACAGGCAACGTTCCATTCGCCATCCATTGGCCGATTGGCACACCGAAACCCTTCTTCGGACGATTGACGACATCGTCCGGCAACATCGGAGCTACAGCCTTCTTAAGTATGTACTTGGTTTTGTCTCCCCGAAGCTTGTATCGCCCGGGTATCTTTCTGACAAAGTCGACGAGATCGTTGTCAAGGAACGGTGAGCGTGCCTCAACAGAATGCATCATGCTAGAACGGTCGACCTTCGTCAGGATGTCATCTTGAAGATAGAGTTTTGTGTAGAACTGCATCGTTCTATCGAGGAGATTGCTCTGACGACAGTTTTCCCACTGCAGGAATACATCTTCATACACCTCATCCATATGGACCCTCACCTCCATGACCTCTCGCAGTTCCTGAGGCGAGAGAGGCCCGATCCAACTCGGGAGCCACAGAGGTGATTTGGCGGACAGTCCGCGAAGTGTCCTTTTTACCCGGAAATCAAAACTCATGTTTCGGTGCGAGAGAGGCAGAAGACCGGCGACGAACTGAATTGGATCATGCAATCGGGAGGGAATGAGCCGGTCGTAGAGTTTCGCCCAGCGCAGTGCTCGAAAAGTATCATAGCCTGCAAAAAGCTCATCACTTCCGTCCCCACCTAGAGCGACCTTTACGTGTTTGGCCACATGTCGGAAAAGAAGGAAGCAAGGAAGAAGTGATGGATCCGCCATTGGCTCGTCCAGCCGCTTCAGTACTTCCGTCATGATTTCAATGGCACTGTCGCCTCTCAATCGGTCAGTATGGTGTTCAGAACCAATGGTCTGCGCAACCAACTGTGCATAGGAGGATTCATCGAAGGTCTTCTCTGCGAAACCGATCGAGAAAGTCTTGATTGAGGTGGAGTTGTGCTTTGCGGCAAGGGCCGCAATCGCCGAAGAATCGATACCACCACTCAGAAGAATTCCGATTGGCACATCGGAGACCATCCGCTGTTTGACAGATCTTGACAGAAGGAGGCGCAGTTCTTCCGCATACTCGTCCTCCGCTCGAAGAGAATCCCGCTCCTGGGGCTCCAAGACGAAGTCCCAATACTGTCTGAGGGTGACCTGTCTTGAGGAAAGATCGTAACGAAGACTGTGACCCGCCGGCAGCTTCAAAATTTCCCGATATATAGAACCTGGAGCAGGGATGAAACCGAGAGCAAAATACTTCTGGACTGCAAGCGGTGAAATTGTCGGCGAAACGCTTGGATGCAGGGTCAGCGCGTGAAGTTCCGAGGCGAAGACGAACGCCGATGGCGTATTGGCATAATAGAGAGGCTTTTCGCCGAACCGATCGCGACACATCCATACAACCGCAGCTTCACGATCATAGATGGCGAACGCCCACATGCCGCTCAAACGGCCGGCAAGGTCCTCTCCCCATTCACGGTATCCGTGAAGTAGGACTTCGGTATCCGAATGATCGCTGATGAAGACATGCCCTCGTCTTGCGAGATCCTGGCGAAGTTCAGCATGATTATAGATCTCACCGTTGAAGATTACCCCTAGTGTGCCGTCTTGGGTCCACATTGGCTGGGCGCCGCCGCCAAGGTCGATAATGGAGAGACGACGATGGCCGAGATAAACGCCGACCTCCTCATCAACCCAATGATCGCCGGCGTCGGGGCCACGATGGGCAAGCGCGGTCGTCATTGTGCGAAGTATGCGCTCTCCTCCTGCCCCGATGAATCCGGCTATTCCGCACATCGTTTCTCAACCTTTCACCGCAAGCTCATGCTCTTCAAAATCCCAGCCCTGTGGGTTGGAGAGAATTTTCCGCCGAGCGGTCTGTAGTCGCACCGCGTGCAAGCGCTCCATGGAGCCACCGCTACTTTTTTCTCACAGCGAGAACGAGTGGGGTCTCCCAGTGGCACATGCGGGATAATGCAATGGCCGGCTCGACCAATCGCAATTTATGAACCAGCTCGGCGATTTTCCTCGCATTAGCCAGAGCAGCCCAGCCACTGAAACCTAGCCCGCGGAGTCGCTCTTCAAAAACCGAGAATCCCCAGTCGAGCACTTCCACCTTACTTGCAAACGGCTGAAGAAGCTTCTCGATCCGCCCTTTGCTTAATAGATTCAGTGTGTCGATGTAGTGCGGATCACGACCGAGCATCCGTACATAGATTTTTGCCAACCATGCTGGGAGGTGCGGGACCCACAGAATGCCGTAGTGCCCCTCCCACCAGGAGCCATAGTTCGGCACCACGAACAGAAGGATCCCACCCGGCTTCAGAACACGCAGCGCCTCGCTGATCACATCCTGGGGAGATTGGACATGCTCAAGCACATTGGATGAGTAAACCATGTCAAATTGCTCATCCGGGAACGGAATATTTTCGCCGAAGGCGTCGCGCAGGGCATCTGCGGGGAGGTCGAAATGCGAGAGGAGACGCTTTCCGACATCCAATGTCGCAGTAAATTCATTGACGCTCGGCTCGATGCCATAAATATCGAGCCCATAAGCCATGCGGGCCCTCGTCACGAGAGCGCCGCAACCCGAACCAACCTCGAGGATGCGTTTTCCTTCGAGGGGCATGTAACGGCGCATCTCATTGATCTGTTCATCAATCCGGTCGTCGGACAACATGTCCCGGACAACATGGGGCAAAGGAACGCGCGTCACCTTGTCGAAGCCAGTCGTGACGAATCCATCAATCAGGATCTGCTTCAGGTTTTCGAACTCCGGGTGGTCGCTCAGCTTGCGACCTGCGGTCAGCCCCGGTAGTGGGCCGGATCGATTGGGCTCCGACAACTCAGCCATTCCGCACCGCTCTAACGACGAAGATCGTTGCACTCTTGATTCGGCCGACTCGGTCCTGGATGCACTGCGCCTCAAAGCCATTCCGTCGGAAGAGCTCGATGATTTCCTCAATTGAATAGAACGTTTTGTATGGAGGATAATACCAGTCCTCCACCTGGGCCTGAATCGAGATATTGTCTGCCCGAAGATTCGTTTGTGATCCAACGATCTTCCCATGCATATTCGTGAGAGCCGTAAAAAAGTCGCAGACCAGCTTCTTTCGGCGCGGGCCGTTCATGAACGTCCGACAGAAATGTCGCGTCAGTTCATGGATCGGAGAAAGCCACGTTTTGAGATAAAGTCCCAGGTAGACGGTGCCGCCGGGCTTAGTCACACGCATAAGGTTATGCATGACCTTCATCGGGTCGGGCGCCATCATAGCAACGCCCCAGCACCAAACGAGATCGAAGCTTGCATCCGGCAGCGACAGGTTCTGGAGATCCTCGCGCTGGAAGGTGATGTTGTGCCTACTGAACCGGACCGCCTGTTGTCGTGCCGTCTCGACGCACTCCGAAGACACGTCGACACCCACGACCTCGTCTGCACGCTCAGACAAGACGACGCTGCAAAGGCCATGCCCGCAGCCCGCGTCCAGCGCCCGCGACACATGAGCCTCTGAAACCGTCTCCATAATGTATTCGCGCGTCTTGTCCAAAATCGGCACCGACTTGGGCCAAAACTGGTCATAGAACTCGGCAGTCTTTATATCGATTGGGGACATTGTCCCTCGTCCTCATTTTAAAACTGCGCCGTCCAGCATTCGCTAGAGTTCTTTGTTAAATTTTCGCCAACAGCGCACAAGATCCATTGTGTCCGGGAGATTTAACGTCCGTGACCCAAGGCGTCAAACGGTGTTTCGTATGCAATCTTAAAGATTACGATCAGCCCTTAGGTTAACTTCTTCACCTTTCGGCCTTCAAGCTTGGTCTTATGGTTCAGCTTTAAAGCCAGCCTCTCGCAACCGATCGCCACGCCACACCCACCCGAGTGTATATCCTCTCGCAGTCAAAGCATATTCTGGTGAGATCTTTGGTATAATCATGCCTTGCATAAGCGGAAGTCGACCTATTACGTAATAGTCACGATCAGTCATAGTCGAAGGATCGCCAACTGGAAATGTTGGAACAACATTGATTATTTTTGGCCCCGGCAACCAACGCCCATAATATCTTACCGGGCGCAATTTTATATCAGCGCACGACACATTGTTCAATTGATTGCTATTGCGAATACAATCTTCCTCGATCTGCTTTCCGGCCAACATAACCTCTTCTCCCCAACCGACCCAGGAGGGGTTAAGCCCGCCCGGCTCTGTATGTTCACCGCTCGGATATTCCACCCAGAATGGGCGGAATGCGGCGAAGCTCGGACGGAACGGAAGAAGCTCAAGGATAATGGCGACAATGATCATCGGCCCAGCAATCGCAAAGGCCAGACGCGAGCGTTCAAGAGCAGCTACGCTGATCAGAGCCGCGATCAAGCCAACGCCAGCCAAGCCAATGTTGATATAGCGGTTCGAAACGGGGACGTTGAGGGCTGTGGCAGCGACTATCTGGACAATGAGATATACTGCAAAGATCGCCACTAGAGGGTGGAAGCGTCGTAGTATATCTCTGCCGAACAACAAGGACATGACTAAAGTCAATGACAAGACTGTCGGTATCGAGACGAGCGCGATGGTCGCACTATACAGAAAATGGCGTATGTAGTGCTGGGCGACCGTATGCTCGTCAAAATGGATCACGACACCATTGACGGGGAAATAGTGGCGCAATGTCGATGCTTCATTGGGATGGTACGGTGACCACCATGCGCGGACTTGGAGTAAGCCGATCGCTCCGCACATCATAAGAATACACATGGACGCCACAGCCAAAGGCACCCAGTTCTGGCGTGCAAGTGATCGTTCAAAGGCTGGCCATAGGATCCTGGCAATCCCCGCCATTCCGAGAATCAGGGTGAAACAGCCCCCTGCGACCAAAGCCCGATGTTCCAAGAAGGCTGTTCCTCCTCCCAAGAACATAAGAGGCGCCCACGTCCAACTCACCAAGGCGTCAGACCAACTCCACCAAAAGCCTTCAGGGAGCGGACTCGATGGTCCGATCCACGCGAAGAAAACCATCGAGAATATTGTCACGGCCGCAGCAGTTGCCAGACCACGGAGGGCCATCAGCACGCCGCTCATGAAGCGCTGGCGGGCATGATCCTTCGAGCTCAAGTCCGTAAAAACAGACGCTGCGATGATGATGAGGAGCAGTATCGGAGAGGCGCTAAGTTTCTCCTGTGCAGCAAGAGCGGCGAACACGATTCCAAGTATGGGAAAGCGGCCGCGTGTAACTGCTCGCGCTGCAAGCACTGCACCATAGATCGCGAGGGAGAACGACAGGAGATCGTAGTTCAGTGTCTTGAAGGCCAGATTATTGATTGGAAGCAGTATCAATATGGTAGCGACGAACAGAGATTGACTGGGGGTACGACGGTCACGACCGATCAGAAAGCTCGCCTGGAGTGAGATCAGGACCATAGTGTTCAATCCGACAAGAAGCCAAACGGCCTTCAGCAGCATGTGGATTGCAACAGGAGAAAGACCTGCGACCTCTCCGACACGAGCGATCGGAACCAGAACAAGAAGACCAGTATGGAACGCCCCATAGGCCCACTGGGAAATGCCCCTGTCGACAGGGCTTAGAATTTGATCGGCGAAGACCTGATCGTCTACAGTGAGATACTGGGTCGCTTCTTTAGCTGTCAGAATTGTCGCAACGACAAAGACAGCCCCGAGCAGCACAGATCCTAAGCTGATGTCCCAAGCCGCCCCCTTATGGAAGAAAGGTCGCAGCCAGATCAGGCAGGTCAACAGCACGACTGCGACTTCCATCGGATTGATGGCGAAGACTTGGCCAGTTAGAAGCTGCATTTGAATGTATCCTGGCGCGATGCGCCGCAAATGTTACGGTGGTCAAGGACATGGCCAGACGCTACAGATTCTGGTGTCCCTAGGATCCACCTCATTCTGTCAGTCGTTGCACGGCGCATTTCACAGCGGCCCAAGCACCAACTCCAGCATGCGCACATCCGTGTCAGTTCGCCTTGGGTGCGACACCGCAACCATACTATCACCATGTTGGCAAAGATCTGAACAGTTCCCAACTTATCTTGAGAACTTATTCCTGATCCCGGCCATGATCCTGACTGCGCCTGAATACGAACTCGTTGCAGCCGGTTGGGACTTCAGCCGCGTATTCGGCTGTGCACTGAAAGCCGAGTGCGCCGACCATGCGTTTGATCTCGTCGCGGGATCCGTACTCATAGGGATACCCTCCAACCCAATCCACGACATTGTAGTAGAAATCCATGCCGCGGGTTTGGCGACCGGGGGATCGACCAGTAACGGCCAGTTTGGCCGCCCAGATGACAGGATAAAGCGCCCCAACGAGCAGTTTCTGGAGCCATGCTGGCGACTTGCAATAAAGCCACTTGATGAGCAGCCAAGGCAACGACGTCCAATGTCGGTTATAGATCGCGAGCACAAAATACCCGCCTGGGGCAACGAGGGATGCCGCGTTCGCAATCGCACGCTTCATATCGCCAGTGTGATGCAGCACACCCCAAGAATGGACAACGTCGTATCCGCCATTTCCTGCAACCACCGGATGCTCGCGTAACTGCCGGACAGTCTCACTTTCAAGGACAGAACCGATAACGAGTGAAACCTGCGTCTTGAGATCCCCATCGAAGAATTGGGACGTTGCGTTGAGCGCCTCCTCACATCTCGGGTTGATGTCGCATCCGACCGCCCGCGCGCCCGCCTCGGTCGCGAGAAGCAGACTCAAGCCCTGGCCGAAACCGATATCGACGAACGACCGACCTTTGAGCGGGATTTCGCCCAGCAGCTTACGGAAGTCATCCCGAGCCTGTTCAACCTTCCGGGCGTTCAAAGCGCTATTGCTGAAGTTCAGCCAGTTCTTGCCAAAGTCAAACTGCATCGACAGTCCTATTCGAGGAAGGCCGGGCATGGTCCGGCGGATTTTTTGCCATCTGGAGATAGGCCTCTGCGACAGCGCGCCATGTGAACTGATGCTCTACCCGACTTCTCGCCCTGCGACCAAACTCGGTTCTCAGGGCAGCGTTATCGGACAGCTCCGCGAGAGCAGCTGCCAGCGCATCGGCATCCTCGGGTGGGACGAGAAGTCCGGTCTCGCCGTGAACCACGAGTTCTTCCGATCCGCTGATGCGGGTGGCCACCGCCGGCAGACCGCTGGCCATTGCCTCCAGAAGGACGTTGGGCATGCCTTCGTCGCGCGATGGGAGGACGAAGATGTCGCCGGACCGATAGAGGTCGGGTAGCTCGGCTTTCTCAGCCCACCCACGGAAGATAACATTTCTTTCAAGGGACAGCTCTGCCGCAAGGGAAGTTAGCAAATTCCTGTCGGGCCCGTCTCCGACGATGAGAAGTTCGAGATCCGGGCGCGCGAGTCTGCCCATGGCACGGAGAAGGACATCAACCCCCTTCTGGTGTTGCAAGCGTCCTACGAAGACGAGGCGGATCCGCGACCGAGGTTGGGATTTGCCAGATGGATGAAACTTTATTGCATCGACACCATTCGGCACGACCGCAATGGGAAGATCGGGTGTCGATAGGTTAGCCAAGTCGCGCAATCCGCCACTGTTCGCCACGACGACTCTTGCGGCCCGCCATAGCGCCACGATCACCGGTCGCAGGAGGCGATGATAGCGGTCCAGATCATAAGGCTGATAGCCCGGGACATCTCCACCTCGCAGGGAGATGATGTAAGGCACTCCGAATATGAATTTTCCGACCCAGGCAACCGGCCCGGACGGTATGCCGAAGAATGCAATGATGGTGGATGGCCGGTGCAACCTGATAAAACGGGGAAGCGCCGCAATGGCGGACACCATAAACACGAGCATTTCCAAGGGAGTGCAGCGATCGACTCTTCGGCGCACCGTCCATACGCGACGCACTCGATAACCATCGATGACTTCGTTTCTTGGAAGATCCTTGTAAAGCGAAGTCAGCACCGTGACCTCGTGTCCCAGGGCAGCCATCTCACGAGCAACATTGGCCGTCGCATTACCTGCACCTCCACCGAGAGGTGGAAGCTCATAATTCACGATAATGATACGCATTTGCCGCCTCCTCAATTTACCGGCGGCATCTGGGAGCCGAGCTTTTTGCGTATCATATCCAGCGGATCCCCGTAGCCCGTCAGGCCAGTGCTCTGCAACTGAGCCTTGATCATTCCGGGACGAGTGATATCGCCAATTAGGAGAATCGCCCATACGGCGCCGGCGAGAGCGAGGTAGACCCGGCCAGAGGAGACTTTGGACCTCACACCCTCAAGCAACACACTGACCAAAAGCGCCACGCCGAGAATGCTGATGATGGCCTTGTAATGAAGGGCCGGCGTGCTGTTGTACGGACGAAACTTGATCAGCAGGTAGGTACAGCATCCCGTTGCAACGATCAGCATGCAGCAGACCATGGCTGCGTAAAACCCGGACCGCTTTTCGAACGCGTTTCGGACCGCATAATAGAATGCGAAGACGAATCCGGCCACCCAAATACCCGCTAAGAAGCGCCAGAAGAAAAGGTGGTTCATCACCGCGAGATGCTGAAACTCGGGATGGTAGCCGTTCTGCCCGGCAAGAATCTGATCTGGCCCAAGGTAGGTCAGGGAATTGGATGAGGCGAGGAAGGACGGCAGGAAATTCGACAATGCCATATAGAGGAACGTGAAGAAATTCGTGATGAAATCTTCCGCCATCAGAACATAGCTCTTGTAGGTAAAGATCAGCTCTTCCTCAGCCCCGGGTAACATGTATTGCCGCGCCACGGTCATGCGAATGGCGAGATAAAGGCCAAGCAGAATCGATACGGTGGCCGCCACCGTGCGGGATGCGGAGGCAACAGCTATGTCGGCCCCGTGCCGGGCCCAGAACGAGAGAAACGCACAGCTGAGCAGAAGGCCGATTGCGTAGTTGATCCATATCTCGGTGGAAAGGGCGAGCAATATCAGGCTGGCCCCGAACAGCGATAAGGTTGTGGGTGAAGGTCCCCTCCGGACACACGCTCCTATGGCATACAGATTCAGCAGCGTGTAGGTCACCACCAGATAGTGCAGATGTGTCAAGCCCAGCGTAGAGCCATAGCTAAGCTGTGTGCCGAACATGAGCAACAAAGCCAAGGTGACGGCAAAGACGCGCGACCGTCCTGACAGTCGGGATAGCGTAAATGCTGTGAAGCCGGCCAGCGAACTCAGGACAAGATATATCTGGAAAGCCGACAAGAACTGGGACAAAGCGTAAAATGGGAGAAGGCTCGTTGGCACCCAATGGAATCGTCCGGGCTCAAGCTCCCCCGGCCAGAGGGCTCGCAACGGGTTCTCCCGCAAGGTGAGCGAGAGGCTTTCCATAATCTTTGGATTCACAAAATAGGGAAGCGATGCTTCAAAAGCCAGCTTGAAAGCAATACTCAGACCTATCAGCAGTATAATGATCGCAAAGTCCTGCCATTGACTACGGCGGACTTCAGCATTGCCTTCACGCAGGCGCGTGACGCTTCTCGGAAGGGACTGATCCACTGCTTGTCCTGCTGAAAGCTGGAAGTTCTCAAATGTTATAGAGCCAGCCGGCTTCATATAGCACTTGCCCTACTCACTCAAGTATAGAGAAAGAGCTTAGAAAACAAACAGTTGACCTGAGGAATGCTCATCTACCCCATGAGCATATCCCTAACGCGGTGCTGGGGCGCCGCGATCGTCAGGGTTTTACGAACCAGACATGGCGCCTAAGGTTTTAATTGCGATGCTGACAGGATGGCCGACTCGATGCATATGACAGGGCGCAGTGGAAGACCCATGCCAGACCTTGTCCTATGCAAAATTGCACGAAATGAGAGCGTTGGCTAGGGCGCCAGGAACATCAGCAGGCCACCCGTTAAGCCCTTGAAAAGCTTACACAGCAAGGGTTTGATGGGATTATTTGGGCTACCAGGGCGGGCTACCGGATTGAACAGAAGGCAGCCTGATGGCCCTTGATATCCGTTACCTCAAAAAGCACGGCAACCAGTGGATTGTCATCCTCAAGGTCCCCAAGAACCTCCGTGCCGTCTTTGGCAAGGCCCACCTGAAACACCCTCTGCACACGGATAGCCTCGCTGTTGCGAATAAGGAGAAGCTCAGGATCGTTGCCTCCTTAAGCGCAGTTTGAGCAGGCCGAGAAGGATCAGCGCCGCCGCGACAAGCTCGCACCAGACCCGCTCGCCCAGCACGCCCTTGAATGGCGTCAGGACCTCCTCCAGGCCAAAGACGATCCGAGCTTCTTCCAGTACCAGGACGAGAACGGAGACGTATTTGAGGACGGCTACGACCTCATGACCTCCCTCCTCGCGGATGGAGCCGAAGAGATTGAACGTCGGGAGGGCCATGCCAGGGCCAAGGAGTTCCACGCGATTGCCACGGGGAAGGCGACGCCAATCCTGTCCCTCGTGGACAAGTGGCTTGCTGAGAAGCTCATGAAGCCCCGGCAGCAGACGGACTACCGCCGAGCCGTGGTCAAGCTGGAGGGCCGGCTCGGGTCGCAGAAGCTCCCTACCACGGTTGAGGGCTGCACCCGCAGGATTGCAGGGCGATACGTCACTGAGGTCTTTGTTGAGGCTGGCGTGAACCCAAGGACGGCGAACAAGGACATCTCCTGCATGTCCTTCTACTGGGTCTGGTTGGAACGTAATGGCATCGTTGGCGAGAACATCTGGACGAAGCAGTCTCTCGCCAAGCGGGAGCCCAAGAAGAACGAGGCCAAGCGGCCCTACACCGACGGGGAAATGAAGACCCTGTTCTCGGGCAAGACCACGCAGCTTCTCAAGGACATGATAGCCATTGCGGCCCTGTCGGGGATGCGCGTCGAGGAAATCGCAACGCTGACCGCCGGGGACATCTTCAACGACTGCTTCGACATCGCCGAGGCGAAGACCAAAGCCGGGGTCAGGATGGTGCCGATCCACCCTGCCCTGTCTGGCATCGTCTCCCGTAGGACCCTCGGCAAGGACCAGAAGGCACTCCTCTTCCCGGAACTCCCGATCCCGAAGGAAGGCTCTCCCATCGAGAGGTCACAGAAGGTCGTCAAGTCCTTCACGACGTACCACCGCAAGGTGGGCGTTGATGATGTTCCAGAAGGCGCGAGGCAGTCCCGTGTCGACTTCCACAGCTTCCGTCGCTGGTTCATCACGAAGGCCGAGCAGGCCCACCAGCCGGTTCACTTCATCGAGGCGCTCGTCGGGCACAAGCGATCGGGGATGACCCTCGGGCGCTACTCGGCGGGCCCCCTGGTGCAGCAGGTCAGAGATGTCGTGGAGGCCGTTCAACTGCCGGAAGGCTGCGTCATCGATTGACCGGCGTGGCCTGTTCACCGGCGTTGTTCACGCGGATGCTCCGGTGAAAAAATTTGTCAGGAGGTATCATCCAGGGCGCGGTCGAACTTCCCCCGGTACCCCCTGGGTTGCCCAACGCGGCCCGCTCGGATGTCTCCAGGCGGTCAGCAATGTCTTCCCCACCGTTGGCAGCTCCTGTCCTCTCGCACGGCTGGCCGGGATCAAGGAGCGAAATACGAGCAGCACTGCCATGCCGCCTGACGCCCGTTGACAACCACCACGACGGTTCAATACGTTTGTCTCAACTACCCTTCGCCGTGACTGATGTTTCAGTAGTACTCCGCCTCGATCTCAGGGTTTCACCTGATCGCCAAGCCGAGTAAAGTCGCTAAAATGGGGACGGCACTAGAACGTTAAGCCGCTCATGGACACCTTCCCGAACTGGATGCCACGGTAAGGAAGAGGCACTGGAGGGATCTCATGCACGGATTGCCCAAGTGGGGTGTCGCTGTTGTTGCCTTCCTCATGGGCGTCTCATCACCGATCGCTGCGAGTGCCCAGACGCTGTCAGTCGCGTAGGCTCGCGCCATCGCCAAGGAAGCCACCGTCTACGGCTTCCCGCTCGTCGACAGCTACCGCATCCAGTACTCGTACTTCATCGACCGCAACGACCCGGAATTCAAGGGTACCTGGAACGAGTTGCACAACACTGCCCGCGTCTACACCCCTGAGGACAAGGCGATCCAGACGCCCAACTCGGACACGCCGTATTCCCAACTCGGCGCAGACTTGCGCGGGGAGCCGATGGTGCTCACGGTGCCAGCGGTCGAGAAGGAGCGCTACTACTCGCTTCAGTTCATCGACATGTACACGTTCAACTTCGCCTATGTCGGAAGCCGCGCCACCGGCAACGAGGCCGGCCACTTCCTGCTCGCGGGTCCGCGGTGGCAGGGGCCGACGCCCCCCGGCATCAAGGCGGTGATCCGGTCCGAGACGGACTTCGCTTTCATCCTGTACCGGACACAGCTCTTCAACCCCGGCGACATCGAGAACGTGAAGAGGATCCAGGCGGACTACAAGGTCCAACCCCTGTCACAGTTCCTCGGCCAGCCGGCCCCCGCGGCACCCCCGGCTGTCGACTTCATGCGGCCCTTGTCTCCTGAACAGGAACGGACATCGCCGGAGTTCTTCCATCTCCTGAGCTTCATCCTGCAATTCTGCCCGACACATCCATCCGAAACAGCCCTGAGGGAGCGCTTCGCCAAGATCGGCATTGGGGCTGGCAAGTCCTTCGACGCGGCCGCGCTTACTCCAGAGATGCAGAAGGCCATGACAGAGGGCATGGCCGATGCCTGGCGCACCTTCCAGGAGTTCAAGGAGGCGGAACTCGATAGCGGAAAGCGGACCAGCGCGGATGGTTTCGGGACACGCGAATTCATGAACGGCCGATACCTCGACCGAATGTCCGGGGCCGTGCTGGGCATCTATGGCAACTCGAAGGAGGAGGCGATCTATCCCGCCTATTTCACCGACGCCTCCGGTCAGGGGCTCGACGGAACCGGGCGTCGCTATACTCTGCGCTTCGGCCCAGGCGAGTTGCCGCCGGTCAACGCATTCTGGTCGCTCACCCTTTACGAACTGCCATCGAGCCTGCTCTACGCCAATCCGCTGAATCGCTATCTGATCAATTCGTCGATGCTCCCCGATCTGAAGCGCGACGCCGATGGCGGGATTACCCTCTACGTTCAGCACGGGTCTCCCGGGCAGGATAGGGCGGCCAATTGGCTGCCTGCGCCGGAAGGGCCCTTCTTTGCGATCATGCGCCTGTACTGGCCCAAGCCCGAAGCGATCAACGGGACCTGGAAGGCTCCGCCGCTCAAGCAGGCGAACTGAGACCGGGGAGGAGATACACCATGATGTCCAAGCATACTCTGTTATCCCTGATGGCCCTGCTGGCGGTCACGAGCGGCGCCAATGGCCAATCCTCGGAAACGGTTCCCGTTACGCCTGACAACTTCGTCCGCGCAGAAAGCGATCTCTACTTCAGCGGCATGGTGGCGGAGGGTGGCTTCGGCAAGTACGGCCACCGCCGTGAACCGGCCGCCATCGACAACCAGACGGTCATCCGCCTCAATCGCGATACCCTCTACTCGGCGGCAGTCTTCGATCTCGACGCAGGTCCGGTGACGATCACGTTGCCCGAGGCCGGAAAGCGGTTCATGTCGATGCAGGTGATCGACCAGGACCAGTATACGCCGCAGGTTGTCTACGGTGCCGGCAGCCATACCCTCTCGAAGGAGAAGATCGGCACCCGCTATGTCGCAACTGCGATCCGAACCCTTGTCGACCCAGCCGATCCCAAGGATGTGGCAGCCGTTCATGCCTTGCAGGACGCGATCAAAGTCGACCAGCCGGGGGGACCAGGGAGGTTCGAGGTGCCGAACTGGGATCAGGGCAGCCAGAAAACCGTACGCGAGGCGCTGCTCGTCCTAGCATCGACCTTGCCCGACACGAAAGGCATGTTCGGACCGAAGGACGCCGTCGATCCGGTGCGGCGGCTGATCGGGGCAGCCTCGGCCTGGGGCGGGAACCCGGAGAAGGACGCGCTTTATCTGAACGTCACGCCACCGCGGAACGACGGCAGGACCGTGTACAGCTTGGACGTCAAGGACGTTCCGGTCGATGGCTTCTGGTCGATCAGCGTCTACAACGCCAAGGGGTACTTCGAGCCGAACCCGCAGAATGCGTACACGCTCAACAACATCACCGCGAAGAACGACGGCAGCGGGATGGTGTCCGTCCAGTTTGGCGGCTGCGATGGCAAGACGGCCAATTGCCTGCCGATCACGGCTGGGTGGAACTACTTGGTGCGCCTGTATCATCCCCGGCCGGAAATCCTGAACGGCACGTGGACATTCCCGCAAGCCCAGCCAGCATCGTAGTCGACATCGACTTCGGTGAGGACCGCTTCTGGTATTAAGCTGCCGTTTGCCACATTCCGCTTTGGGACTGAGACCGGCGTCGCATTATGGTTCCCCGTTGAGCCGTCGAGGCTCGACCTTAGTGGCCGCCGTGTGGGATCGGAACTCTAAAAGCGGACGGTACAACACCGTCACCCGATCCAACCTGCATGGCCCTTAGAGCTAGTTGGGGTCTTGACGTAATCATCATGCTGATGAGCGGACCTCCCAGCGCGGGCAAGTCCATGATCGGCAAGTCCATGATCGCCCAGCGCCCGCCCCCAACCACCGATCCTGAGACGCGCTATTGTTTAGTTAGCATCCGCTGATGGGGGCCAGAACAGTGCAAATCACGATGATGCACACCTGGGATACCAGTTTGGGCTACCGCTGGTCTACCAGACCGAGAACCGTCTCCCGCAACTTATTGACTTTACTGATTTTTTAAGGAGCCAAAAAGGATGGCTGGGGCGCCAGGATTCGAACCTGGGAATGGCGGTACCAAAAACCGCTGCCTTACCGCTTGGCGACGCCCCAATGCGCTGCAAAGTGCGGGTGTACATAATCGCCGGGAGCAGACCTGGCAACCGGCTTTTTCGACCTCGGCAATATTAAGGCCAAGCCCGTTTTCCCTCTTGCGGGCGCCGGATCCCGCCGCTATAAGACCGGCCTTCCCGATGATTTCGGTGTCGGAGTGTAGCGCAGTCTGGTAGCGCACCACGTTCGGGACGTGGGGGTCGCAGGTTCAAATCCTGCCACTCCGACCAATCTTTCCAAGGGTTTTAGAAAACCCCCTTTTTCCCGGTAGATAGTTCGGTAGACAGGTTCAGCTTCATGGCTGCACCTTGAGGCCCCGTCCTCCGCCCCCTCTGTGTTGCTCTGGGAGGGCGGTAATGCCTTCCAGGACGGTCGAGCATGTCCCGTCTTAAGCGATCCGCTCGACCGTGCCGCCCCGAATTTGATACATAGACCGCGCCATCAAGATGGACGGCTATCCCAGTCGGAGCGCTGAATCCTTCCCAGAGCTTTTCAGGTGCGGTCGGATTTGCGTATGCGGCTGTCGGAGCCATAATCGGGGAACCGGGAACCGCCGTGAGCGCGAGAGCGCCGGCGGCAGGTCAAGGAGGGCGGAAGGTTCGTCATGCCGTTTCCCCCTTCTGGACGGGAAACCGGGCGGCGAAGACTTCCTTGGCCGCAAACAGCCCGTTGAGCGCCGCGGGAAAGCCGGCATAAACCGCCATCTGTATCATGGTTTCGGTGATTTCCTCCTTGGTCAGCCCGACATTCAGCCCCGCCGCGATATGGACTTTCAGTTGCGGGGTCGCGGTTCCCATCGCCGTCAGCGCCGCGATGGTCGCGATCTCGCGGGCGCGCAGATCGAGGCCGGGGCGGCTGTAAATGTCGCCAAACGAGAACTCGAACACGTAGTTTGCGAAGTCGGGGGCAATGTCAGCCAGAGCGGCAATGACATTGTGGCCGGCTTCGCCATCGATTTCAGCGAGCGCGCGCTTGCCGCGTTCCAGCCGGCTTTCGCCGGCGTTCGGGGATTGGTGCGTCATAGTCCTTCATCCTCTGTTCCTTGCCGGCATATCCGGCAATCTTGGTGTCGAGGACGAGAAGGCAGGCTTGCAGTTTGGCCACATGCGCACGGACACGCTCACGGTGCTGTTCGAGCAACGCGCCGCGCTCCGCTTCCGTGTCGACGCCGCGCTCCCGCAAGGCCGCGTAACGCAGCATTTCCCGAATAGGCATCCCGGTCGTTTTGAGACGATCGAGGAATTCTATCCAGATCAGGATCGATGCGTCGTAGTCACGCTGGCCCGATTGGTCTCTGTCGGCATGGGGCAACAGCCCGATCCGCTCGTAGTAACGGATCGTGTGGGCAGACAGTCCCGAGCGCTTCGCCAACTCGCCAATCTTCATCAACGCCTTCTTTCGTCACGACGCACAGGAAGCTACGGGTTAGAGTACGCTCTAAGTCAAGAGGCCTCCGTCACTTTGTCGTAACGCGGTAATGCTAAGCTTCGCGACGGCATCGGCATCGTTGATTTCTAAGCGAAAACTTGTCGCGAATGTCAGGTAGAGACATTGCCCCTGACGTGTCACCCGCCATTCGCAGATATGATAAATCCGCTCTGTTTCCCCTGAACGTCAGATTTTAATCTGTGCGGTCATTTCGACCGATCTACCTTGCGTCCGCGCATGTAGGCCTGGGGGCTGCATCCGATCTCTGTTCGGAATGCGTATACAAAGGCCGATGTCGAGCCGTAGCCGAGCTCCATGGCCGTGCGAGTCACGTCGAGGCCGCCTCCCATGAGTTCGATCGCCTTGAATAGCCGCAGGCGGCGGCGCCAGGAGCGCAGGCTCATGCCCACTTCCGCCTCGAAGCGGCGTCCCAGAGTCCGTTCCGACAATCCGAGTTCTCGGCTCCACGCCTCCGGTCCGCGAGGGTCGGCCGGGTCGGCATAGAGCGTCTCGCACAACGTCGTCAGGACGGATCCGCCTCGCGGCCACGGGAGTGCGCCCGGGAGGGGCCGTGCCCGCCGGAGCTGGTCTAGGATCAATTCCGTGACACGGCTGGCATAGCCGTCGCGATCCTGCTCTGCCTCGATTGCGGTCACCTCGACGATAAGCGCCTTGAGCAGCGGCGTTACGCTGAACACGGTTGGGCTCGCGGACAGGCTTCGACCGGCCTCGTCAGCAATCCAGAGACTGCGAAATTCCGCTCCGAGCAGGGATCCAACCCGGTGCAGCAGGCCGGACGGCAGCCAGACGGCTTGCTCGGGCGAGATCACGAAGGAGTGCCCCTCCACCGTGACCGTGAGAACGCCGGAGATCGCGTAGACCATCTGGTTCCAGTGGTGGGCATGTTCCGGAAAGAAGTGGCGCGCCGGGATCGACTGCGCCCGCACCGTGATCGGCTGGGGCGGCAGCGTCCCTGGTGGCGCTTCAATCGTCCCCCATGTCATGGCCGATCTCCAGTTTGGCGGATATTCTACATGACTTGGCGGGCTGTCAAAATACGGACAGACGAAGATCGCATATAGATTAGCCGAAACCTGCGCCGATGCGCCCCTGATCCAGAACGAGGAGCCTGCCATGATCCGCCTCGACAGCCGTGGCCTGCCACTCTCGACCACGTCCGACCGCGCGGCCAGTCGCTACCGGGAGGGCATCGATCTGCTCCTTTCCGCTTGGCCCGGCGCCTCAGAGGTGCTGGACGAGGCCATCGCGGCCGACCCGGACTTCGCCCTCGCCCATGCCGCCCGAGCTCGCCTGTATGCCATCCGAACCGAGATGGCCAAGGCCAAGGCGTGGATCGCGACGGCTGAAGAGGTCGTTGCCCGGCGCGGGAGTGAGCGCGAGCGCAGTCATGTGGAGATCCTGTCGCTTGTCATCAACGGCCAGTCGGCCAAAGCGCTGGAACGAGCGCTCGCGCATGCCGATACCTGGCCGCGCGATGTCCTGATCCTCTCGCTGCCGCTCGGCGCCTTTGGGCTCTTCGCCTTTTCCGGGATGGCGGGCCACGACCAGGCGCGGGTGGATCTGTGCGAGCGCCACGCCCGGCACTTCGATGCCGACGATTGGTGGTTTCTCACCTACCGAGGCTGGTCTCATGCGGAGAATGGCAACGTCGCGCACGGGCGCGCGCTCACACAACGCGGCTACGACCTGCGCAGACTTAACGCCAACGCGGCGCACGCACTCTCCCATGCCATGTACGAGGGTGGTGCGCACGAAGAGGCGGAACAGCTGATCGCGGATTGGCTGCCGGGTTACGACCGCAGCGGGACCCTCCATGGCCACATCGCCTGGCACTCGGCGCTCGGCGCACTGGAGCGGGGCGATCCGGAGCAGGCGCTTGCCATCTACGCGGATTACATCCAGCCGTCGGTGACGGCCGGAATGCCCGTCAACGTGGTCAGCGACACCGCTTCCTTCCTGTGGCGGCTGACGGCTTATGGCCATACGGTACCAGCGGGCCTGTGGGAGGCGGCAGCCGCCTATTCGAGAGATCACTTCCAGAATGCCGGTTTTGCGTTCGCCGACGTCCACATGGCCCTCATCGCCGCGGCGACCGGTGACAAGGCTGCGGTCGAACAGCGCGTGAAGGCCCAGATGGACATGATCGCGGCGGGTGGCTTGGCAGCGGGGCCGGTGGTGCCTGCGATCTGTCGCGCCGCCCTGGCGTTCGCGGAGGAAGACTACGCAGCCTGCGTCCGCATCCTGGAGCCGGTCGCGGCCGAGGTCGTGCGCATCGGCGGCAGCGGCGCCCAGCGTGAGATGATGGAGGACATGCTCCTCCTCGCCCTGATGCGAAGTGGCCAGGCCGTGAAGGCCCGCGCGCTCCTCGACCGTCGTCTGCACCGCCGCCCGTCCCCGCGTGACACACGCTGGCACGGCCTGCTCGCAGCCTGAGGATCATCATGTCACAGATGAATGCCGATCCCGCGAGCGGGGTTGTGCCCGCGGTCCGCTCCGGGGATGCCGATGTCTGGAAGCTCGCGGTTGCGCAAGCGCTCGGTGGGGCCAACTCCGCTGTCGTCTACGCCACCGGTGCCATCGTCGGCAACATGCTTGCTCCCAGCAAGGCGCTTGCGACGCTGCCAATCTCGATATTCGTGGTCGGCATGGCCGTCTGTACGCTGCCGGCCGGGGCGATTGCCCGGCGTCATGGCCGCCGCGCTGCATTCCTGACGGGAACGGGATCCGGCGTGCTTGTCGGGTTGTTGGCTTCCCTTGCGGTCGTGCGGGGCTCGTTCTGGCTGTTCTGTGCGGCGATGTTCCTTGGAGGAGCGTATGCAGCTGTGGTGCTCTCGTTCCGGTTCGCCGCCGCCGACTGTGTCCCGGCAGCGCGTCGTCCGCGCGCTTTGTCCACGGTCATGGCGGGCGGGGTATTCGCGGGCGTGATCGGTCCCCAGCTTGTCACCTACACCATGGACCTGTGGCAGCCCCACCTGTTTGCTGCGACTTATCTGGCGCAGGCTATGGTCGCCTTCCTGTCTGCCCTGATCCTGCTCGGCGTTCATGTTCCGATGCCGACGGCGGCGGAGGTGGCGGGCGGCCGTCCGCTCGGGGCCATCGCGCGCCAGCCCCGCTTCATCACCGCCGTGATCTGCGGCGTCGTTTCCTACACGCTGATGAACTTCATCATGACGGCCGCTCCCTTGGCGATGCGCCTGTGCGGTCTGTCGCAGGAATCGTCCAACCTCGGCCTGCAATGGCACATCGTCGCGATGTACGCCCCAGGCTTCTTCACAGGGTGGCTGATCACACGCTTTGGCGCACCGCGCGTCGTGGCCGCCGGCTTGGCCCTGACCGCCGCCTCCGCCGCCATCGGGCTGACGGGAATCGATGTCGCGCATTTCTGGCTGACCCTGATTCTGCTCGGCGTCGGCTGGAATTTCGGCTTCGTCGGCGCCTCGGCCCTCGTGCTGGAGTGCTATCGTCCCGAAGAGCGGACTCGGGTGCAGTCGCTCAACGACTTCCTGGTGTTCGGGACGATGGCCGTGGGCTCGTTCTCGTCTGGCAGCCTGCTCACCACCTACGGCTGGAACACGGTCCTGTGGATCTCGTTCCTCCCGCTCCTGATCGCCGGCGCTGCGCTCTCCTGGAAGGCAAAGACGCATGCACCGCCCGCTAAACAGGGGCCGTGAGGAGCGCGGATCCGGATCAAGGACGCACGGCTGCCGCACCCGGACATTCTCCGGATGCCCGCCTCTTCCATTCATCAGTGCAGTAATCTTCGATACGCACCGGCGCGGGCCCTTCTACTCGCCGATCCGCTGGCCTCCTCGACGTCCGACACCGGATCTCGGACGGGTGACGCGTCTGCGTGTTGCGCCCTTCAGGAGCTTGCGGAAAGTTGGGCATTCGAGATGCGACGGAGCTGGACATTCGGCCACGTGCCGAAGGGCATCCCGCAGCACCCGCAGGTCGAGCATCTGCCGCTGCAAATCATCTGCCTTGGCGTGCAACTGATCCCGGGGAATGTCGGGCCGACCGTCCTTGCCGAGCATACCCGCGATCTCGGTGAGGGAGAAGCCGGCCGTCTTCCCGAGTTCGATCAGGGACAGCTTCAGGAGAACGTCGGCATCGAATTGCCGCCGCAGGCCATGCCGGCTGATCGAGCGGATCAAGCCGATTTCCTCATAGTAGCGCAGTGTCGAGGGCGGCACTCCCGACAGTTCAGCGACCTCTCCGATATCCATCATTCTCATGCTTGACCTCAAGTCGACTTGAAGTCGTACCGTGTCTCGAATCGTCACTTCGGGCAAGAGGCACGTCATGACCGTCACTACGATCCGAAGACAGCCGCAGGTCTGGCAAGACCCGCGAGCGATCGCGCTGCTGATGGCAGCGTCCCTCACGACCATGGCCAATGCCACGATCAGTCCGGCACTCCCCGGGCTCGAGCGCCAGTTCGGCGAAGACCCCAATGCCGGGATGCTGGTGCGCCTGCTGGTGCCCGCACCCTCACTCAGCGTCGCGCTCTTCGCGCCATTCGCCGGCCTCGTCGCCGATCGGTACGGTCGGCGTCGGATGCTCCTCGCCGGGGCCATTCTCTTCGTGATCGCCGGATGCGCGGGGTTGTTCCTTCCCGACCTCCCAACCATCTTCGCCAGCCGCCTGGTATTGGGACTAGCCGTCGCCCTCATCATGACGGCGCAGACCGCGCTCATCGGCGACTACTTCACCGGAGGCGACCGGAGCGCGTTGTCAGGACTTCAAATATCAGCCCGGAATTTCGGGGGACTTGTGTTCATCTCGCTCGCCGGATGGTTCGCGGCGATCTCGCCGCGTCTGCCCTTCGCAATCTATGGAATTGCCGCGCTCTTCCTGCCGTTGATGTGGAAGGTCATTGTCGATCCGCAACGGACCTCCCCTGCTCCCCAGTCCAGGCCGGCGGACAGTTCCTCCGATCCTTCGTCATGGGGCTTCATCTTCGCGCTGCTCGTGCTTCTTCAAGCCGCCACCAACACGATCTTTTTCGTCATGCCGACGCAGTTGTCGTTCTTCTTCAAAGCGGCAGGCTACAACAGCCCGGTGATGACGGGCTCGGCACTCGGCATTCTGATGCTCTCTGGGGGCGGCCTCGCGCTGCTGTACGGCCGGATCCAGCGGGCCATCGGCTATGTGGGGATCTTCGCTCTGGGCTATGGTGCGATGGCGCTTGGATTCGTCTTGCTGGCCCTTGCCGCAACACCGCCGGCATGGTTCGCAGGGGCCGCGGCCATCGGTGCAGGCTATGCCTTGGTCTCGCCGAGCTTCGTGACCCTTGCACTAGGGCTTGCTCCGCCCCGGCGAAGGGGAGTGGCGGGCGGCGTCCTTACGGCCTCCGTGTTCATCGGCCAGTTCTGTTCGCCCCTCCTGAGCACACCGTTGATCGCGGCGTACGGTTACGAGAGACTGTTCCAGGTCACCTCATCGCTTGCCGCCGCGATGGCCATTGCGGCGGCCTTGAAGGCCTGCGCGAGCGGAGCAAGAGCCTTCTCCCGGCCGGACCCCTAGGGAATGACGCCTCTTGGCACAAAGCGGACTTACAGCTTCGTGCTCACAAGCAAAAGAGCCGCACGGCGTCACAGGCGTGACGGGGCTCCAAGGGCAGAGATGTGTCGGAAAGTGTCACAAACCAGATGACCCACGATCAACCACGCTGCGTCCAGAGCCGTGAAGGCGCTGAACACCGCTCCCAGATAGGTCATCGCGCTCTGCGTCTAACGAACGACGCTTCGCCGTCCGTGCCCCAGAAGGAGCCGATGGGCAAGGCGAGCCGCGACGCGCGCCGTCTGGTCGTCCCGATCCAGAACCGGGTTCAATTCGGCGATGTCGGCGAGCGCGAGCTTGCCGGAGGATATGACGTCGCCGACCAGGTCCTCGATGATCTCAAGCGCCACGCCGCTCGCGGCCGGCGCCGACACCCCGGGCGCGACTGACGCGGGCAGCACGTCGAGATCGATCGACAGGTAGACCTTGTCCGCCGCAGTCAGTTTCTGCGTCAGGTCCGCGCGCAAGGCTGTGCTTTCGCTTTGCCGCATCTCCTCGTCGAGACGATACTCGACTCCGAGCTGATCGGCCCGCTCGAACAGCGCCGTAGTGTTGGAAAGCTCGCTGATACCGAGACAAAGATAATTGAACGCGGCGCCATGCGCTGAGCAGAACTCGGAGATCTGCCGGAATGGTGTGCCAGAGTTCGGAACCGGCGCGAGGCGCAGGTCGAAATGCGCATCGAGATTGATCACGAGGATCTTTGTCGTGGCAAGCCGACCGCCCAGATGTTTCGCCAAGCCCAGGAAGCTGCCATAGGCGACCTCGTGCCCGCCGCCGAGAATAACCGGGCGCATATCCCGGTCGAGCAGGGCCGCGACAGCCCCGGCGAGTCGCTCCTGTGCGGCCGAAAGGTCTCCATCCGTGCAGGCAACGTCGCCGGCGTCATGGATCTCGACAGGGTGATGCACCGGCAACCGTTCCAGGACACGGCGAATGGCGGCCGGCCCCTGGGCGGCGCCGACGCGGCCGAAATTGCGGCGCACGCCTTCATCACTGGCAAAACCGATGAGAGCGGGCCCGCCCTGGGTCTCAGAGGGGAGCGGACGCATCAAATCCTTGACGCGGAAGACAGGCCCGACTTCGCCCTGGTCGCTCGGCAGACCCGCCGGCGACACGTCAGATTCCTTGAAATTCATGAGATCTCAGTCCCGCGAGATGACGGCCTGCAGGAACGAACGCGTGCGAGGGTTCTGCGGGGCGCTGAACACCTGCTCGGGCGATCCGGCCTCGATGATCTGCCCGGCATCCATGACCATCACCACGTCGGCGACCTCGCGGGCGAAACCCATCTCGTGTGTCACGACGATCATCGTCATGCCTTCCCGCGCGAGGGTCTTCATCACCTGCAAGACCTCGCCCACGAGTTCGGGATCCAGAGCCGAGGTCGGCTCGTCGAACAGCATGACGCGCGGCTGCATGGCGAGTGCGCGGGCGATCGCCACCCGTTGCTTCTGTCCACCCGAGAGCGTCGCCGGATAGGCAGCCGCCTTTTGGGCCAGACCGACCTTGGCGAGAAGCTCATGAGCCAGAACATCAGCCTGGCTCTTCGACATCTTGCGCAGCTGGCGGGGTCCGACCGTGACATTTTCCAGGACGGTCAGGTGCGGGAACAGATTGAAGGACTGGAACACCATGCCGACCTGCATGCGCAGGGCGTTGAGTTCCCGGTCGGAGATAAGCTGGCCGTTCTTGACCAGATCCGCTCCGCAGATCGTAATCGATCCTTCCTGGGGCACTTCCAGCGCATTGCAGCAGCGTAGGAGCGTGCTCTTTCCCGAGCCCGATGGACCGATGATGACGACGACCTGCGATGGTTGGACGGACAGCGTTACGTCGTTCAGCACGCGGTGCGTGCCGAAGCTCTTTCCGATATCGCGGACCTCCACGATCGGCTTTGCGATAGCGCTCATTGCACGACTCCCCCGGCGCGAAGGCGCGTTTCCATGTGGCGCAGCAGAAGGCCGGTCAGGCTGGTGAGGATCAGGTAGACGAAAGCGATGGCCAGATAGACCTCGAGGGAGCGGTACGAGACAGAAATGATCTTCTGCCCCTCATGCATGAGGTCGGCAATGGTCAAAAGCGAGACGAGCGCGGAGTTCTTGATGAGTGCGATGAACTCGTTGCCGAGCGGCGGGATCATGCGAACCACCGCCTGCGGCAGGATGATGATGCGCATCGCTTGCCGGTAGGACATGCCGAGTGAGCGCGCGGCCTCCATCTGGCCGCGGTCGACCGATTGAATGGCGCCCCGGACGATTTCCGACACATAGGCGCCCGAGTAGATCCCGAGTCCCAACACGCCGCAAACGAACGCGGGCAGCAGGATGTTGAATTGCGGCAGACCGAAGAACAGCAGGAACAGCTGAACCAGAAGAGGCGTGCCCCGGATGAAGGTAACGTAACCCGTCGCAAGGCCATAAATCAGCCTCTTGCTCGGATCGAGCCGGGCGATACCGACGAGGAGGCCGAGCACGCAGCCGAGCAGGAGCGAAGCAGCCGTTATCTCAATGGTGACGACGGCGCCATGCACCAGCTGAGGCCAGCCCTGCCAAACGGGAGTGAAATCTAAAGTCATCCGGGACACGCTTGATAATGATGAGGGGGATTAGTTGCCGGCCTCGAACCATTTCTGGACGAGCTTGTCGTAGGTGCCGTCGGCCTTGACCTGAGCGAGGGCGCCGTTCAGCGCTTTCGTCAGCTCAGGCATGTCCTTGCGCACCGCCATGCCGTATTCCTCGACTGTGAGCTGCTTGTCGATCACCTTCACGCCCGGACGGCTCTGGGCGAAGAGCTTTGCGGCCGGCTTCCCGGTCACCGCAGCGTCGACGCGGCCGATCTCCACCAGACTGAACATCTCCTGGTTCTTCTCGACTTCGACACGCTCCACCTTCGGGAACTTCTCCTGCAAATAGGCGACCGACTTGGTGCCGACCTGAACGGATACCTTCTTGCCTTCGAGATCGTCAGGTCCCTTGATCGTGGTGTTGTCCTTCTTCACGAGCATCACGAGACCGCCCGGATAGTAGGCGTCGGTGAAGTCGACGACTTTCTTGCGCTCGTCGGTGATGTAGATGGCGGAAACGGCCATGTCGAAGCGATTGGCAAGCATGCCGGGAATGAGGCCCTTGAAGTCGATCGAGGTCCACTCGACCTTCTTGCCCATCTTCTGGGCCACGGCCTCGACGAGCTCGATGTCGAAGCCCGTCAGCTTGCCGTCCTTCTGGAATTCGAACGGCATGAAAGTGGCGTCGGTCGCAACGCGCAGCGTGTCAGGTGTTTGTGCCTGCGCGACGCTTACACAGGCCAGTGCTCCGACGAGGCCGAGAGCGAGTTTACGAAGTAACGTCATGTGGTACCCCTCTGTTGTTGACGTTCAGACTTGGTGGAGACGCAGCGAGATGGCCTTCGCCGCCTCGATGGTTTGCTGCACGAGCTCGTCGCGCCGATCGCCGACACGCGTGCTCGGAATCATGAGGCTGATGCTGCCTTCGAGGCGTTCGCCCGGGGAAAAGATCGGCGCGCTTGCGCCCCAGACGCCGGGATCAACCTCGCCTTCGCTCTCCGCATAACCGCTCGCGCGAATTGCCTTCAGCTCCGCGAGGAGAGCCGATCGCGCATCAGGGCTCTCGCCGAGAAGCCGGTCGCAGACTTCGTCCTGCACCGATTGAGGCAGGAAGGCCAGCAAAGCCTTCGCCGAAGCGCCGTGGCTCAGGGGTTGCGAGCGCCCCTTGCTGTACGAGCAGCGTAGGGACAGCGGGCTTTCGATCATTTCGACGCAATAGACTTCGGTTCCGAGCGCCTTCATCAGGCCGACGCTCTCCTGCGTGCGCAGGGACAGGCGCTGCATTTCGGGCAGCGCCAATGCCAGAACATGCGAGGTCCGATCGAAATTCTGCGCGATCCGCATGCAAACCGGGCCCGGGCCGTAACCGATATCGCGCCCGAGATCGACGATAAAGCCGGCTTCTTTCAACGAGGTGAGATGCCGATAGGCGCTCGACAGCGGAATGCCGGCGAGTTCGCTGACCCGCTTTGCCGACAACGGCTCTTTGGCGGTCGCGACCGTCTCCAGGACATCCAAAACCCGTTCGGCACCCGACATTCAAGCCCTCAAATTCTCATATAGTGAGAGTCTTATTTCCATCATATGAGAAAAACAAGCCTATTAGTTCGTCGTATGACGGGGACACCCGATGACGGGGCGATCCGGGCTTGGATGGAAAATCCCTTCCGTTCGAGTAGCCCGCAGCATGGTGCTCCTCTCCTGCCAGAAACTGTCAGCAGGCAGGGCCTATAGAGATCCGTCAGGCAAAGGAGGATCGAACGTGTACGTCATCATGGGAGGCACCGGGCATATCGGCTCGGCGACGGCAACCGAACTGCTGAAACGCGGCGAGGCCGTGGCGATTGTGACTCGCCATGCGGCAGGCGCCGCCGACTGGCGCGCAAGAGGCGCGGAGGTCATTGAAGCCGATATTGAGGACGTGCCTTCCTTGCGCTTCGCACTTCAGCGTGGAAAGCGCGCTTTGCTGCTCAATCCACCGGCCGACACGACCAAGGACACGGATACCGTTGAAAGACATACGGTCGCGAATATTCTCGCGGCGCTCGACGGTTCGGAATTGGAGAAGGTCGTTGCCGTGTCCACCGGCGGCGCGCAACCCGGCATCCGGATCGGCGACCTCAACGTCCTTTGGGAACTCGAAGAGGGGCTACGCCGGCAGAAAATCCCGTCAGCGATCAATCGGGGCGCCTACTACATGAACAACTGGGACGGTTTCCTCGATGTCGTTCGACGCGACGGCGTTCTGCCGACCATGTTCCCGGCGGATCTCGAAATCCCGATGGTCGCGCCTCGTGACTTGGGCCGAGCAGCCGCCGAGAGGCTTCTCTCATCGGTGGAGGACGCCGGCATTCGTCACATCGAAGGCCCTGAACGGTATTCGCCGGCTGACGTGGCAGAGGCATTTTCGCATGCACTGGGCCGGCCCGTGGAACTATCCATCGTTCCGAGAGAAAAATGGAAAGACACATTCCTTCAGCTGGGCTTCTCGGATGCAGCCGCGACGTCTTACACACGAATGACGGAAGTGAGCGTCGATAGCGGCTTCGACCTCGGGGATGCCCCGTGGCAAGGCTCGACGTCTCTCACGACTTACATTCACGAGCTCGTGGCCAGGTCCGCGCCTCGTCAACCCTGATCCCCAATCCTGTGCAGCACTGCCGTACTCTGCTACCTCCTGCCCTCTCTTGGTGAAACAGGAGCGGATTAGAGAAGTTGGGCAACACTCAATGCGCTGCCGCTCAGAGGAGCATTCAGCGGTGGACGGCTGCGTCGTTGCGCGAGCGGGATGACCGGCGTTCGACACAAGGCGCGCTCCTGTCTGGCCTCATGATCCCCTCGTTCACGAACTCCATACGCGCAAGGATCCAATGCTCCGGAAACCCGACCGGTGGGCGCAAACGAGCTCGGAATCGCGCTCGTAGCCGACGAGGGGCAGGCCCGGAAATTTTTGAGCAGCCTTTGCGATAAGGCCCTGTCGCACCGCTTGGGAATCATTGCTGCGGGCAAAGACGTTGGAGAGCCCGACGACTTCCGCTCCCCGATTGAGGATCCCTCCCCCAACAACTGTGTCATCGGATAAGACCGAGACGAAAACGATTCCGGGATCGGAAAGGAGGCTGGGCTTGAAGATGCGCCGCTCGTCATGTTCAGGAACAGCCATGCCGCCTCCGCTCCATGCCTGTTCCCAGGCCATGAGCTCCGGCTCTGTTCCGATCTCTTGCCATCGACAGCCTCGCCGACCCGTTTCCTCCTCTGCGGCAAGCGGATCGCAGCTGATCCATTCCGCGTCGAAGACAGGGCTGAGGCCGCACACGCTCAGATCGATGCAGTTGAAACTGTCCTTGACGGCGGCCGGTCGTCCCTGGGACCGCAATTGCGTAAGCAGCTCCATCAGGGCGCTGACCTGACGGGAAGCGGCCTGAGGACCTGCCAGCGTCACCGCATGAGGATAGTAAGGTGGCGTTCTTCCGTGATTGAGCCAAAGTGCGTCGCGGAATTCGCCTGGGTAACCATGGGCACGACAAACGGCATCGCACCACAGAGCATTGTTGCGAGCAGCACGCTCAACGATATTATGCGTCATATCGTTAGAATAACGTCCTATGATATTTGACTCAATGGGCGTTATCCCAACACCGAACGATGTGTGAGCGTGAGATGAAAAAGGCTTCAGAATACCGGCAGCACGCCGCGGAATGTCGAAAGCTGGCGGAGACCATGCCGACAGGCGACCAGCGTGAACAACTGCTCGCCATGGCCGAGACCTGGGACAAACTGGCGAGAGAAAGGGAGGCCCTCAATCGGGTGCAGGCCATGCCCGATTTGGCCAGGAAAAAGATCGAGGGCTCGAACGAACCCTGAGGGCAGACGTACATCCGGGACTGGCGCAAGATATGACGCATGTCTCATATGTTCCAGACTATCGGCCGCAAGGGGCTTTCGGGAAAATCGCGATTTTCGTCAGGCGCAAGACCAGACGGATTCACCAGCCGACTACCCCCTTTGGCGTACTCTCTTCGGCACATTGCGAATCGCTGAATCGCCCCATTACAAGTAGTTCGTCGACTTTAGTTCCGTCGAGCAATCATAAATAGAATAATCAGATCAACAACAAACCAAGTCGACAAATTTCATAGAGATGAATACGGGGGCTATAAAGTGGAAGTTAACACCGAACGCGTAGCGATGGCATTCTATTACGCGGAATTCGAGTCGAATGCTTGGGACCAGGCACCAGAGGCCGTAAAGTCCGAACTGAGACGATGCGCCCAAGAGGCGATTGACTTGCTCGAAAGCAACCGGGATTCCGGTTTTGATTTCGATATGGATCTGTTCGATACGGATCGGGAGGCAGCGTAGACCTCAGGTCTCGCGGACGAATTTTCGACAGGCTGTCGGCATCGGAAACGCAGGTTAGGGCCGTCCGCGCGGATAGGCGCTGACCTGCATTTCGAAATCCGAAAGCCGGGGTCCTTTCGCGGCTTTGCGACCCGCATGACTCATGGAACTGCCAGTAAAGATAATGATCGCACGGGCGCATCGATGTGCTTGCGTGCGAAGTGACCCGACATCAAGCACGACCGTCCCATGACGTGGATGGCCAACCGCCATTCCTTGCCGTCACCGAATGCAACCGCCGCCACGCTGACAGGTAGATGCCGGGCCGTTTCGATGCGGCACGAAACTACGCGTGGTGGTATTTCATCTGCGACCTGAGAAGCTCGGCAATCGCCGTTTCCTGGGTGGGCTTTTGCACCCACGGCACGCCCTTGAGAACATCGGGGATCTTGGTGGGAGGCGGCATCGCGGAATAGATCATGAAGGGAATGTCGCGAGCTTTCAGCTTGCGGGCGATAGGCAGACAAGGACCATCCCGCAGCATGAAGTCGAGCAAGGCGATGTTCGGCTGATTACGATTAAGCCAGGCAAGCGCCAGTTGATTATCGGGAAACGAGGTCACGACCCCGAACCCGGCTTCATCGAGAGAAATCTCAAGAGCGAAACCGATGAGAGATTGATCCTCTGCTATCAGGCAAAGGGGACGCGACAACATGAGCAACCCGCAAGCCCATCAGTAGATTCAGGTGCCCTGTCAAACCGACAACAAAGGGTTGGTTCCAACAGGACACTCTGAAGCGAAGAGGACAAACCCGCTTCAGATACTGAAACTATCACTCCAGGTGCTTGGTCACATTAACAATTATTGAGCTTGGCGGTCCAACCGATGCGTATTTTCGACGCGTCGCAGAATATAAGACGGCCGCTTTCGCAGCAATTCCTGAGAGCGGCCCGGCTTTGAACCGGGCCGCCTTTCAGAAGAAGGATATGATTATTCCTTCCAGCGTCCTTCGTACTTGAACTCAGGAACCGTGCTGAGCTGCTCCTTCGTGGCATTGATCGTGCCGACCCACTTTTTGTCGCTGTCGTTGTAAGACACTTTGACCATGCCCGGATCGACGACGATGTTGCGGTCACCCACGCCCAGGAAGCCGCCAACGGACAACACGTAGCCGACGACCTTGCCCTGACTGATCACAACATCCTCAATCTCGCCGACCTTTTCGTTGGCGGTGTTGCGGATGTCGAGATCGTCAAGCTGACCGCTCATGATCGCGTCCTGAGGGATCTGAACCTTCGCCGTCGGCGCCGTGGAGCCCGTGGCGCTGGGCTGGCTGGTCTGAGCAAAGGCAGCGCCCATCAAGGCAGTAGTCGCGGCGATCGTGAGGAAAAGCTTACGCATGATGTTCTCCTTGTTAAGGTTGCCCTCCAAGAACGGTTTCCTACCGCCAAGGTTCCAGACGAATGCTCTCATGCCGCATACATCCGTTGTCGCGACGCACGAAAGGCACGCGACTTCATAGGAGTTGCCCTCAACCAGCAACCGCCAAGCTTATCCCATGTTATTGCGGCAGCAGGTGGTGCCGTATTTGCTCACAGACAATCGCATCAAATGGGGGGCGACACGTGCCGGTTGAGACCTCGATTGAGAAGCAGATGCTGTCCGCCATCCCTCACCTCAGGGCTTTTGCGGTGTCACTCACCGGCGATCTCGACAGAGCCGACGATCTTGTTCAGGGAGCGGTTCTGACGGGGATCGAGAAGATCGATCAGTTTCAGCCTGGGACCAACCTTCAAGCCTGGCTTTTCACCATTCTCCGGAACCAGTTTCGAACGGATTATCGTAAGCGCAAACGCGAAGTCGAGGATCCGAATGGCGCTTGGGCCGAGAAGTCGTTTACAGGACCGGCGCAGGAATCTCGCCTTGACTTCGAGGACATGCTTGAAGCCTTGAGCCGGCTGTCCGTGGAACAACGCGAGGCGGTTTGGCTCGTGGCTGCGGAAGGAATGTCCTACGAAGAAGCAGCCCGCGTATGCCAAACGAATATCGGCACGATCAAAAGCCGCATCAATCGGGCCCGTGCCAATCTTGCGAAGAACCTGGGCATCGATGACGACGAGGATCTCGGTCCCACCAGGATGATCCGTGCGACCGCCATGATGGAAACATTCTTCTAGCGGGATCGGGGCGCCTGGCTTTTCCGGAACAATGGCTCGGTCGCTCGGTTGGACGGACAGCAAACCACACCTGATGCCTATCACCGACCGGAGATTGCCCTATGGCCCAGGACCGCCCACTCGCCATCGTCACAGGCGCTTCCACCGGAATCGGCTACGAGCTTGCGAAATGCTGTGCCGAGAATGGCTTTGATCTAGTGATTGCGGCCGACGAGTCTCGGATAAGGAACGCGGCGGACGACTTGCGAAAGCTCGGGGCTCATGTGGAAGCCGTGGAAGCCGATCTGTCGACGATCGAGGGTGTCGACAAGCTTTATGACGCCACGACAGCATTGAACCGTCCTGTCGATGCACTCCTCGCCAATGCCGGACGCGGATTGGGCAAGGGCTTCTTCGATCAGGACTTCAACGAGGTCCGGCACGTCATCGATACCAACGTCACCGGGACCCTTTACCTTATCCAGAAGGTCGGGCGCGACATGCGGGCCCGGAACACCGGACGAATTCTCATCACGGGTTCGATCGCCGGCTTCATGCCCGGAAGTTTCCAGGCTGCCTATAACGGTAGCAAGGCATTTCTCGATTCCTTCTCGTTCGCGCTTCGCAATGAGCTGAAGGACACGAACATCACGGTGACCTGCCTCATGCCCGGCGCCACCGAGACCGAGTTCTTCGAAAGGGCGGACATGATGGACACCCGGGTAGGTCAGTCCAGCAAGGACGACCCGGCGGACGTGGCCAAGACCGGTTTCAAAGCCATGATGAAGGGTGAAGGAGACGTGGTCACCGGCCTGAAGAACAAGATTCAGACAGCCATCGCGTCCGTCACGCCTGCCGGCATCCTGGCAGAGCAGCACCGCAAGATGGCCGAGCCGGGGTCCGGCCAGAAATGAGAAGGCCTCAACTTTCCTTCAGGTGAAGGTAGCTCGGGTTGAATTCGGCAACCTGCCACAGGGCTTTCAGATCCGGGATGCGGAGCGCGCCGCCCCGCAGGACGATCAGTCCGTGGCCTCTCAGGTCTTGAAGAACGCGGTTCACATGGACCGTCGATAATCCCAGCGCATCGCCCAATTCGTTCTGGGTTACGGGAAGCTCGTAACCGTCCTCTTTTCCGAGTCCGATCATTTTCAGGCGGACCTGGAGTTCGCATAGGAGGTGCGCCACGCGCTGATAGGCGGTCCGACGCCCGATACCGACCATCCATTCCCGGAGCATGGCCCCATCGATAAGGGTTTCCCGCCACAGAATATCCGCCAAGCGCGGATGGCGGCGAAGCATTTTGCGCAGACTCTCGTGAGGGATCATGGCGACGCTGGCTGTCACGAGCGTGCCGATGCTGTTGTCCATCACATGGAGATGAAGGCTCTGCAGATCCGGAATATCGCCCGGGATGTAAAACCCCATGATTTGCCGTCTTCCGTCAGGCAAGAGCTTGTAGCGGCAGACGAAGCCATTGACGATCAGGCAGCAATCGGAAGGGCGGTCCTTTTCGCGCACCACATCCGTATCGGCCTCGAAGACCTTGACGGTGAGGGGCAAGGCCAGAATGGCTTGCTTCTCCTCGTCGGACAGATCGGCAATTCCCTCAAGCCTTCGGATCAAGGGATGCTGGTCGGCCTGTCCATAGAAGGCGAAATTCATCCCGTGTCTCCAAACCTGCGGCGATATTGCGTCGCAAGTCGCAGAAGCAAGCCCCGATTCTAAGATTCAGCGGCTCTTAGGAGGCGCTCTTAGCCCTACCGGAAGAATGGGCGGGATCTTTTGCTCTTTCCTTAAACTCGAAACGGATTGTCACTCCCGCGGATCGGCATCACACGCCGATGATCCGGTTGCCGCAGGATTTCTTCCTTAAGGCAGGATACGCCAGTGCCATGAACCTTTGAACTTACGACCTCGCCTTTGAATTAGCGACCTTGCGGCCTCGGGGGCATCTCGATCGTCACGAGCTCACCGGTCTTGGGATCGAGGATCGTCATGGCTTACTCCTGTACACTGGTGATCGGACAACGCCCGAACCCTCCTGAAGATCATTCCCTCCTATTTCCATGGTAAGCAATTCGTTACTGGACCGGTCCCTCCAGGCACTGGCGGCGCGGTGATGCGGACCTTAAAGGGACCGATGGCAACGCAAGTTGACTTGTCCCGTCCATTCACCTGAGAGACGAATTCATGAATACTGCTGACTTGAAGACCGTTTGGGCCCCTCGCCTGCTGAGCATCCTGCGGATTGTCGCGGCCCTTATCTTCATGGCTCACGGAACCCAAAAGCTCCTCGGCTTTCCCGCCTCGCCCAATCCCGGACCGGCGGCCATGAGCCTTCCGTGGATCGCAGGAATTCTCGAACTGATCGGCGGAGCCCTGCTCACCCTTGGGCTGTTTACGCGCCCGGTGGCTTTCATCCTGTCCGGCCAGATGGCCGTCGCATACTGGATGGCCCATGCGCCGCGCAGCTTCTTCCCGACCTTGAACGGCGGCGACGCGGCGATCCTCTACTGCTTCGTCTTCCTGTACCTCGTGGCGGCGGGCGGCGGCCTGTGGAGCCTCGACCACCTGCGCCAGCAGAAAACCGCCTGACCGGCCGATCGTGGGAGGGGGCCGAGCGACCTCCTCCCATCCCGGCCCGTCAGGGTTGGCGAAAGCCGCGCTCTTTCAGGCGCCGCTCACGCTCATCTTCCAGCTCCACGTCGGTGCGGGTTCCAGCCGGCTCGTCGAGCGGGTTGGGCATCATGTCGGTGGTCAGGCCGGTCGTGGTTGACGCTGCGGCGCCGATCGGAGGAGCGCTTCCGTCCCAGCCTTCGGCCCGCCAGGCGTTCTGGCGTTCCTCGATATCGACGCGGCCCTCGTCGTCCAGAATATCGATGATCCGGCCCATCTCCACATCGTCGATTCGCACCGTCACCAGAGCGCCGCCCCGACGGATGCCCTCGGCATAGACGTGCGCCTCTTCCTCATTGACGCCGGCATCCACCAGGACCCCGGCAAGGCCGCCCATTGCCGCGCCTGCTCCCGCACCCACAAGGGTCGAAACCAGCCACCCGGCGGCTACAACCGGCCCGAGACCTGGAATTGCCAGCATTCCCAAGCCTGCAAGGAGTCCAGCACCGCCGCCCGCGAGCGTGCCGATCGTCGCTCCAGTGCCGGTCGCATCGCTCTTGTCCTCGTCCGTGTCGTAGGAACGGGAGGCGTGCTGTGAATAGGTGTCGTTCGTGTTGTTCGCGACAAGGCTGATATCCCCGTGAGGAACGCCCGCAGCCTCGAGGCGGGACACGGCGCGCGCGGCTCCGTCGTAATTATCGTAGAAGGCGGTGATCGTGTTCTGGGCCATCATAACTCTCCTTGAATACGGCATTCAGTCGGCTGCCCGTGGGACGCACCCAGACGGCGCTACTTCGATGCGACGTTGCCGCGAAAATCGAGCATGACCTCGACGCCCTGGCCGTTGCGCTGCGCCTTGGCATGCCAAATGCCCTGATCGTCCTTCCGAAGCTCGGATACATCGGTGAAGCCCTGCGCCTCGATCCGTGAACGGGCCTGCCCCTCGGTAAAGCTGTTTGCGCCGGGAGCCAGGGCCCCCGTGCTCTCAGGGCTGCCCTTCGGCTTGATGTTGATGGCTGGATTGGTCGTCACCGAACCGGAGCCAGAGTTGGTTTGCGCAACAGCCGCAGTGCTCAGCAGGCTGGCTGCCGCAACGGCAAGGAGAAGGCGCATGGAACGGACCTTTCTGTTGAGTTTCCATGAGCCTAATGTGCGACCGGTTCGAGGGTTCCGTTCCTTACGGTCACGGTCCGGGGATCGTGACCGGTCGGGTCGGCCGCTCCGGCATGTGCGTTTGTGTGCCGCCTTTTCTTCAAGCTCCGCGGCAGGTACATAGGAGAACACCAAAAGCGCTGCATCAAGGCGTCATAGGGGCAATTTCGATGCGTCACATCCATCTCGACAATGGCCTGCGCCTGAGGTTTCCAGGGCGTGGGGAGGATTTCGACCAGGGGGTCGAGATCGGCATGCTCGCGGTCCTGATGGATTCGCAGCAGCGCGAATTCACCCGGCGCATCGCCTCCGCGAACGTCGATCAGGTCCGGGCGATCGCGAAGCAGATGGGCTATCATGTCGTCGAGGACCAGGCGGATGGCGAGTTCGTCGACCTGATCTTCCGGCACAGCACGGCTCGTCCCCAACTCAAGCTCGTCCATTCGGCCGGCTAGACGAACCCCTCACGAAAAAAGCCGCCCGAAGGCGGCTTTTCGTCGTCCGATCTCCCGGATCCGGGAACTCAGCCCCGGCGGGTGACGGTCCAGGCGGCCTGCATCAACGCGGCGGCCAGCAAGGTCTTCACGACGGTCGCGGCCACGAAGGGAGCGGCACCGACGGTCCAGGCCTTCGCAAAGGGCATGATGGCGGAGAGCCAGCCAAGGCCGACCGCGAAAATCACCGCATGGCCGATGGTCATCATGACGAGGACACGCGCCAGGGAGCGGTCCCATCCCCGCTCGGCCATGGCGCCCATCACCAGAGCGGCAGCCAGGAAGCCGAACAGGAAGCCGCCGGTGGGGCTCAGGAAGTAGCCAAGGCCCGCCGGCATGGGGGGCGTGTTGGCGAAAACCGGCATGCCCATGGCCCCTTCCGCAAGATAAAGAGCCACCGTCGCGCCGCCGAGACGCCAGCCGTAGGAGGCTCCGATCAGCAGCACCACCATGGTCTGGAGCGTCATGGGAACGTAAGGCAGCGGCACTTGGACTTTTGCCGAGAGCGTGAGGAGCGCCGTGCCGACAACCATCAGCACGAGCGCGCGAAGGGCCGCGAAGCGGGCATCGTCGCGGGACGGCCAGAGCAGGCTGACGAGGGTGGACGGCGAGGCCAGGGATGTAGCGCCAGTCGACATCAAGAGATCTCCAGATCCTATTCCGCCGTTCGCAGGCGGTTCCAAACGCCTTATAGGTGGGTCGAGCGAACGTCTCAAGCCGCCCAGCCGCTTGCCCCCAACCGGGCGGAGAGAACCAAGACAAAACCATGGCCGATGACCTGACCTTCGACACCACGCCCCCCGCCGCTTCCGACCAGTGTGTGCGCCTGAGCCCGCTGGTCCGGCGAATCGTCGCCGACAATCCCGGTCCGATCACCTTCACGGGCACCTGCAGCTATGTGGTGGGCGAAGGGCGGGTCGCCATCATCGATCCGGGTCCGGACTTGCCTGGACACGTGGAGGCTCTGCTCGATGCGGTTCGCGGCGAGACGGTCACCCACGTGCTTGTCACCCACACGCACCGGGACCATTCGCCTGCCGCGCGGGCCATCGTAGCGGCGACCGGAGCACGTCTTGTCGGATGCGGCCCTCATCGCAGTGCGCGGCCGCTCGGGGCCGAAGAAGTAAACTTTCTGGAGGCGAGTTCCGACAAGGATTACGCACCGGACGAGGAGATGCGGGACGGTGATCAGGTCTCAGGCAGCGGCTGGAGCCTGACGGCGGTCGAAACGCCGGGCCACATGGCCAACCACCTCGCCTTCTTTCTTCCGGAGGAAAACGTGCTGTTCTCCGGGGACCACGTCATGGCGTGGTCGACAACCGTCATCGCCCCGCCGGACGGCTCCATGAGCGATTTCATGGCCTCCCTGGAGAAGCTTCGAGGCCGCGGCGAGCATCTTTACTGGCCCGGTCATGGCGGCCCGGTCCGCGACCCTCAGCGATTCGTGCGCGCCCTCGCCCACCATCGCCGGCAGCGCGAAGTCTCGATCCTCAACCGGCTGGCTGCCGGTGACCGGACCATACCGGCTATCGTGGCCGCGATTTACCAGGGATTGAAACCTGCCCTCGTGGGTGCCGCGGGTCTCTCGGTGTTCGCCCATTTGGAAGATCTGGTCGCCAGAGGCGAGGTCGAAACCGAAGGACTTCCGTCCCTCGACGGAGAGTATCGTCTCGGCGGAGGAACTTAATCGAGAGCAAGGGCCAGATTGGAAGCCTCGTCCAGGAAAGCCCGAATACGGGCGGCGTTGGCCCCCAGATCATGCTGTCCCATCCGCGAGGCGGAACGGATGTCGATCCGGGTCCCGTCGGCCCGTGGCCTGATGCGCACCGTCACGTCATCGGGAAGCTTGAGGAGAAAGCTGTAGGCAACCGCCTCCAGGCGCCCGGCGCCCATCCTGCCTCCGGGGGGCACGGTCTCGATGATCTTCCAGCCCAAACGCTCGGCGGCCTTCTTGACGACCTCGAACGCCTCTTCCGGACCGACATCGAGCGTCAGCGGCGCGATGCGGGTATAAGCCTGGCGTTGCGCCTCCCGCACCGCGGGGGACATATCGGGGGGAACGCGGCCTGCCCTGGCGTCCAGGGCAGCGCGCGAGCGGGAGAAGGTCGGCGGATCTTCCGTGTCGGTGGTGACGTCGGTGATCGGCGGCAACGTTGCGGCCTTCACGGCCATCAAGGCCGGATAGGCGAGCACCAGCGCGGCGATCACAAGCCCTCGGATCGCAGAGCCGAGCCCCCTAAGTCCCTCCTGCCAGATACGCAAGAAGGCCATGAACGAGAAGGCGACCGCCAGAAGAGCCACGACGATGCCGGCCCCCAAGGCGACGAACCCCGGCTCGTAGTCGATACGCCCGAACCGGATAAGTCCGGCCGCCATGGCCGAAACGGCCAGGGCGAACCACGCCGCCGTGGGAGACCACTTGGCGGGGCGGGAATAGGGTTCCTCGATAATGAGATGGCGCATCAGGACGTCTTACAAATCTCTTTGAGCGCGCGCCACTCCTGATTGGTCAGAAGCGGCGCACCCTGCTCCCTTGGAACAAGTCGCTCAAGAACCTTGAGCCGCTCATCGGTGACCGGGTGGGTGGAGAGAAATGCCGGGAGCTTGCTTTCGTTCCCCTCGATCCGCTTGAGGAGATGCGCCATCGCGGCGGACGAGCGCCCGAGATCGGTCATCGTCTGCCCCGCGAACGCATCAGCGGCCCGCTCCGCATCGCGCGAATAGGCATTATCCACGAGCATGCGGCTCATGAACACAAGGGCCCCGCTGCCGGTCACGTCGCCGAAGAGCAATCCGAACAGATAGGAACTCCCGCCTGTCTGGATCAGCTTGCGGAGGCTGTCCCGATGGTGAGCATGTCCCATCTCGTGCGCCAGCACGCCGGCGATCTCGTCGGGCGCCTCGGCCTTTTCCAGCAGGGCGCGAAAAAGGTAGATCTTGCCGCCGGGAAGCGTGATCGCATTCGGCACTCTCGAATCCAGAACCTGAATGTCGATTTCCTCGGCGGCAGGATTGCTGCTCCGCAGCCGCGCGGTCAGCGATGCGAGAGCCGCCGAGCCCTGCGGGTCCGAGCAGATCTTGTCGCCGACGATCAACCGGATCTGATTGTCGACCGCCTGGCCGAGGCGCTTCTCCCAGGATGCGGGCACCAAAGGCGTCATCCGCTCCGCGACGACCGGCACGAGAAACAGGACGCACAGGACGATCGAGGCGGCGGCCGCCGCCGACCAGAGGACGATACGGCCGATCTTTTCCTTCGGATTGCTCGCATGGAGCCTTGGACATGCGGCTTGAACGGCGGATTGCAGCGCCCCGTCGAAGATGTCGAGGCGCGCCAGACCGGGCTCGTCCTGGAGAACGAGGCGCAAGACTCCCTCCGGCGCGTCGGCGCGCCGGACCTTGCCGACCGGCCATGAGGCGATCCATTGGCCGGCTTCCTCGACATCGAGACTCGACGACGTGATTCTGATCGAAACGGCTCTACGACGCGCGCTTAGTCCATCGTAGAAAATAGCCGCATCCGCCATCCGTCACCCTCTCCGCAAACCCATGCGTTCCGTATGCGATTGTCGTTTCGCCCGAGCGCCCATCACGCAGAAGGCGGATGGAAAGCCCTTATCTCACGCAAGAGCCTTGCGCCAAACGTGATGCCCGGTGACCTGCTTACAAGCCGACATTGAAGTCGAGAGCATCCGCGAGACCTTCGCCCAGAACGCCCGACGGTTGCCCGGCGGCGACGGCCGCGTCGAGCGCCGGAAGATTGGCGACTGACACGGAGTTGACCATGACGGCCCAAAGGCCGCGCCCGATGAAATACCGCTGAATGACGCCGAGGCCGAGGAGCAGGACGAGATACAAAAGCGCCGCAACAACAACGACCGTGGCGATGCCCGGCATGCTCTCCCGCACCAACTCACTGTCGTGTGTAAAGACGGTGTTGAACTCCACGAGCAGAGGCAGAATCTGTTGCTTGAAAATGAATCCCACGAGAGCGATGCCCAGACCGAAGCAGATCATAAATGCCAGGGAGGAGAAGATCAGCTTGAGGAATACGCCGACGAACGCGCGCTTGCGCAGCTGACTCGACACGGTGACCTCGCCGAAACGGATTCCCTCCAGTTGCCAGCGGGCAAAGATCGCCATGGCGATCGGCCAAAGGGCCAGAAAAGCGAGAAGGATGATGAACGGGGGTGTGAGATTTGCCCATAGTCCCGCGGGATCTCCTTGCTTGTGCAGAAAGGCAGCAAACCCCACGGGAAGTCCGACGACCAATACGATTCCGAGCGCCCAAACCCACACGCCGCGCTTGAACAACGTCCAGCCGGATCCGGTGAAGTCCCCCTGCAGCGTGCCGAAAAAGGTGTGGCGCATCCGATAGCGTTCGAGGGACGCGGATGCCCATGGCAGCGCGAGGCCGAGTGTCAGGATCGTCGCGAGGTCCCACAGGATGGCCCGGCCGGCATAGGCCCAGCCTTTCCCGGTCATCCAGAAGCGCATACCCCGGAAAATCGTCCGCGTCGCACGATAGCGGCGCGCCCGGTAGGATCCGAAATGGGCCAGCACATACATGACGATGACCAGCGGAATGCTGGCGAGAGCATGTTTCTCCTCGAGCATCAGGCCGAGGATGAAATACGCCAGATAGAGAGGGGTCAGAACCGCCAGGGCGATAAAGAACCCGATCAGCAATTCCTTGGCCGTGCCCGCATACTCGAACGCCTCCCCGGCCACCTGGGTGTTCGACCAGAGATGGCGGCGCATCTTCGTGATGAGCCAGAAGCGATAGAACCCGAAGGTCGGGATCTGGAACAGACTGCCGGCGATCAGGATCTTCAGGAATTCACGCCCTCTGCCGGAGAAAGACATGGGTACGGCCTCGGGTACCGCCGGTCCGATGGTTGAAGCCAGAGAAGTCGTCATGAAGTCCGATCCTTGGGTGAAGACGAAGCAACTTTATAGCGGTTTATTGCTATGGAAAACCGCATAAGCTAAGCCGCAGGCGAGCCATTCACAGCCTTCCGGGATCCCGGTGGGATGACGCGCCGGATGGTTTTGATCTAAACTGTTCCAGATGCGGGAGGATTTCTGTGCCGTTGACCTCACCTTCTCCAAGCCAGGCAGCCGATCAGATCCCGGATCCATTCCGTGTGTGGTTTCGCTTTATCCGACTTCATCGCCGCGCCACCAACACGATTGCCGCCGAGTTGAAGGCATTGGGCCTGTCCATCCCGCAATTCGACCTCCTGTCCACGCTCACGGAGCAGGAGGGGCTCAGCCAGCAGGAGCTGGCGGAGCGGCTTTACGTGACGAAGGGCAACGTATCGGGCCTTCTCGACCGGATGGTCGAGGCGGATCTCGTGGAGCGGCGCGCCATTCCGGGCGACCGCCGTTCCAATGCCCTTTATCTGACGGCCAAAGGCCGGGAACTCGCCGAACGGGGCATCGGGGTCCAGCGATCCTATGTCCAGGGAACGCTCGGGACCCTGCCGCCGGCGGATCTTGCCGATCTTGAGCGGATCGTCCTCGCTTGGCGCGAAAAGGCCCGGGCTGCGGAGACCGAAGCTCTTGATCGTCTCCGGCGTTAAGGCGGGATGTTTCGGCGGTTGCCTTCGCGGGCGGCGTTAATCGGCAATTAAGCTCATTTCGGTCATTTGCAGCCAAGCCAGCAAATGATCACGAGACTGCCCTGAAGCTGCCCAGAGCCTCCTGATCATGCGCGCAGGCTATGAAACAGCCTGTTTCCTTGGGAGGATTTTTGTGACGAAGCAAATCGCCGAACGCGACAGCCAACCGCGCCATCACGCCATCCATGCCGCTCGCCATCCGCATCCGGCTTTCAAGCCCGTGGCCCTTCCGGCCCTTGCCGCCGCCGTGCAGGCCGCCAACCTGAAGACGAAGCAGCCTCGGCAGCATGCCCTTCCGGCGATCCTGCGCAAGGAGGCAATGACCGATTAATCCCGGAAACGGGAGAGGTTGAGCGCCGCCTGGGCGCTCAACCATCAGCGAACGATGACCTTCGCGTTCACGTCGGCCCGGTTATAGAGATCGACCACGTCGATATTGCGCATGCGGATGCACCCGGACGAGACCGCTTGGCCGATCTTCTCAGGCTCGTTGGTGCCATGGATGCGGTAAAGCGTGTCCTTGTTGCCGTCGAACAGATAGAGGGCCCGAGCGCCCAGAGGATTCTCCGGTCCGCCCTTCGTGAAACGCACGTGCGGCCAGCGGGCCTTCATTTCCGCCGGAGGATTCCAGTCCGGCCACTCGGCCTTGCGGGCAATGCGCGCGGTTCCGGTCCAGCCATAGGCCTCGTCCCCGACGGCGACGCCATAACGGATCACCTTCTTGCCCGGCAGCACGTAATAAAGATACCGCTCCTTCGTATCGACCACGATGGTGCCGGGCGCTTCACCGGTCGGATCGTCCATCTGGTAGCGTGCGTAGCGCGGCTCTTCCTGGGCTTTCGGCACCAGCGCCATCCATTCGGCGTCACGGGAGGAAACCTCCGGATCGGGAACGCCTTTGAAGGTGCACCCGGCAAGGGCCGTGGTGGCAATGACAAGGAGAGTCAGGGGGGAAAGGCGCATGGTCGGAGCTCTCGTCCGGCTTGAGAAGCCGTTTTGATAACGCGGCAGTAAATTAAAAGTCCCATACCCCATTGGGGCGATTCGCCAACCATGCCACGGCTTTTATCGAAAGGGTGTTGCAGCACAACAACATAGACACATGCTGTTGCGGCTGCGACACTGATGACCTCGCCATCGCCGTCCTGCCTTCAGAGTTTTCGTGTTCCCGCATGACCACCCTCTACGTCACACATCCAGCCGCCCTCGACCATCAGACCCCTCTCGGCCATCCCGAGCGTCCCGAGCGCATCCGGGCCATCGAGGGCGTTCTTGAAAAGGAGAGGTTCGCGTCCCTGATCCGGGAGCAGGCGCCGATGGCCGAGATGGAAAGCCTCGTACTGGCTCACCCGGAGCATCACGTGGTCGGAATCCGCGACATGGCACCCCGGGAGGGACTGGTGCGGATCGACGAGGACACCGTGATGTCCCCCGGCACCTACGAGGCGGCCCTGCGCGGCGCGGGCGGGGCCGTGCTGGCGGTGGACGAGGTCATGGAGGGGCGGGTTGCCAACGCCTTCGTGGCCATGCGTCCTCCCGGGCACCATGCGGAGCGGACCCGCGCCATGGGCTTCTGCTTCTTCAACAATGCGGCGATCGCAGCCCGCCACGCCCAGCGCCGCCACGGTGCGGAGCGCGTGGCGATCTTCGATTGGGACGTCCACCACGGAAACGGAACACAAGACATTTTCTGGCGCGACGGCAGCGTCATGTACTGCTCCACGCACGAGATGCCGCTCTATCCCGGCACGGGGGCCGCCTCCGAGCAGGGCGAACAGGGGACCATCGTCAACGCGCCGCTTGCAACGGGAAGCGACGGCGGCGTCTTCCGGGAAGCGGTGGAGACCGTCATCCTGCCTCGGATCGAGGCCTTCAGGCCGGATCTGCTCATCATCTCGGCCGGGTTCGACGCCCATTGGCGCGATCCCCTCGCCAGCCTCAATCTCACGGAAACGGACTTTGCCTGGGCAACCCGCAAAATGATGGATCTGGCTGACCGGACCTGCGGCGGCAAGCTCGTGTCCGTCCTCGAGGGGGGCTATGACCTGGAGGGCCTGTCCAAGTCGACGGCCGCCCATATGGATGCCCTGATGGGCCGGGACGTGCGATCCTAGAGCACCGCACCGGCCAGCTGCCGGGTCAAGACCGAGAGCTTGCGCAGGAGTTCGCCCAAAGCGACGGTTCGAACGCCTGCGGCCACCACCAGGACGGCGAGCGCAGGGAAAGGCTCGCCCGCGAGCGCGAGAACCGCCGCCACGGCGCTCCCCGCAAGCGCCAGAACCTGGATCGCCACGAGACGCCGCTGCTGCGGGAAGAGAACGCAGGCATCGTTCAAAGGCCCGCCGAGCGCCAGGAAAAGCTGAAATGCGGCAATGGCGGGAAGGACGGATTCCAGTCCGGCGAATTTCGTGCCCGCCAGATAAGGATCGGCGACGAGCAGGGCCGCCGCCATGGCGAGGAACCCGAGACCGACCGGCAGGACGAAGACCAGCATCAGGCGGCGCCCGAAAAGAGCCCCAGCCCGCTCGTCCGTCGGGCGCAGCCAATGAAGGAAGATCGGCGACGCCGTCGCGGCGACGATCTGCGACGGCACGTCGAAAATCCGGTAGGCCAGGGCTGCGTGCCCGGCCAGGGCCGCCTGTCCCGTCAGGGGCATGATCAGAAGCGGCGACATCACGAAGGCGAGCGAGAGAAACGAACTCGGCAGGTTGTAGAGGGGAAGGGTTTTTCGCTGCACCGCGAGTTCGCGGAAGTCCGACAAGGACCAGCCCCGTTTCACTTCGCCCGCATGGTGTCGCCCTCGCCACGCCAGATACGCAACGCCGCTGGCGTGCCCGGCAATGTCGGCCACGGCGAAGGCCACGGCGTCGTCGGGAGACGCCAGGGCAGCGACCAGCAGAACGAGGGGCTGGCAGATCGACTGGATCAGAGACGCGCGCCCGAGAGCCTTGAAGTCTCCGTCCCGGTTCATCCGCCCGAAGGCGAGGCGCAGGAGGCCGCGCATGAGAATGGAGAGCGGCAGAAGCGAAGCGAGCGTCTCCGGCACGAGCCCGGCCGTGCCGCATGCAATCGCCAGCATCGAGAACAGGAGCCAGAGGGGCGCCCCGAGAGCCAGGCACAGGCGCAGGGCGAGACCGGCCTCCTCCTGCGTCCGGGCGGAGATGATGGCGGCATCGAAGCGCAGGAAGAGCGCCATGGCCGCGAGGGACGCGACAGTCTGAAAGACTCCGAAGGTCGCGAAGGCGTGCACATCCACCAGCCAGAGCGCGACCACGAGGCTGATGACCGACATGCTCCGCGCGCCCACCAGGCGCAGGGCCAGGCGAACGGCCTCATACCCGACGCGGCCGCGAGCGATGTGTCGGAAAGTCTGCCAGAGCGTTCGTCCGAAGCGAACGTTGGTTGCCGTCAGCGACATCCACATGTCCTCGACCGGCGCGGAGAGGAATGCCACGCACCGGCACGATGATTCGCGTTGCAAGGAAGCCGCTGACCGGCGGGAACGCCGGAGAGGCCTACGAGGGCGCCTTAGTGATCGAGGGATTCTTCTGCGAGAAGCTCGATTCCAAAGCCACTGAGACCCACGTAAGACCTGCTTGATGTGGCAAGATTGCGGATGGAGGCAACGCCGAGGTCCTTGAGGATCTGCGCACCGAGACCGATTTCGCGCCACTGGCTCGACCGCATCGCCTCGGAGGCGGTCTCCTCGCTGTCGGAGAGATTGGTGGTCGGAACGCCGGCCGTGCCGTCCCGCAGGTACACCAGAACGCCCCGTCCCTCTTCGGCGAACCGCCGCAGCGCGGCCGCGATCGTCCTGCCGCCCTCGAAGACGTCGGTGAGCGCATTGGCGCGATGCAGGCGCACGGGAATGTTGGTGCCGTCGCCGATCCGGCCATGCACCAGCGCCATGTGCTGCACGCTGTCGAAGGGCGTCGAATAGGCATAGCCGGTGAACTTGCCCCACTCCGTGTCGACCGGGAAGGTCGCGATGCGCTCGACGAGCTTCTCACGCGCTTGGCGATAGGCGATGAGATCGGCGACCGAAATGCGCTTCAACCCATGCTTTTCCGCAAAAGCCGCGATCTGCTCACCCTTCATGACGGTGCCGTCATCGTTGGCGAGTTCGCAAATGACACCGACGGGCGGCAGACCGGCGAGCTTGCAGAGATCCACCGCCGCTTCCGTGTGACCGGAGCGCATCAGAACGCCGCCGTCCTTCGCCACGAGCGGGAACACGTGGCCGGGACGCACGAAATCCCCTGCCCCCATGTTGTTGTTGGCGAGCGCCCGCACCGTATTGGTGCGCTGCTCGGCGGAGATGCCGGTGGTCAATCCATGCTTCACGTCCACGGTAACCGTGAAGGCCGTTCCGAGAGGTGCATCGTTGCTGGCGACCATCGGGTCGAGACGCAGGCGCCGCGCCTCGGCGGCGGTCACCGGCGCGCAGACGATGCCGCAGGTGTTGCGGATGATGAAGGCCATCTTCTCCGGAGTGCAGAGAGATGCGGCGACGATCAGGTCGCCCTCGTTCTCGCGGTCGTCGTCGTCCGTGACGATCACGATCTCACCACGGGCGAAAGCCTCGATGGCCTCGGTCACGCTATGGCTCGTCATGGCAAATCCTTTAAGCCCGGCTCACCGGGAAGTTCCGTTGGGACATTGTCTTACTTGACCGGCCAGCCGAAGCCATCCCCCACCTGCGCGCGGTGACGCAAGAACTGGTCTGCCAAAACGCAAGCCACCATCGCTTCGCCCACTGGAACGGCACGGATGCCGACGCACGGATCGTGACGTCCCTTCGTGAGGACCTCCGCCTCCGCGCCGGAGCGGGTCACGCTGGCGCGCGGGGTCAAGATCGACGAGGTCGGCTTCACGGCGAAACGGCACACGAGGGGTTGGCCGGTCGAGATGCCGCCGAGGACTCCGCCCGCATGGTTCGACAGAAACGTCGGTGCTCCCGTATTGCCGGGACGCATTTCATCGGCGTTTTCCTCGCCCCGGAGAGCAGCGGCCGCGAAGCCGTCGCCGATCTCGACGCCCTTGACCGCGTTGATGGACATGAGCGCCGCGGCCAATTCGGAATCGAGCTTGCCGTAGATCGGCGCGCCGAGTCCCGCCGGCACGCCTTCCGCCACGATTTCGATCACCGCGCCGATCGACGAGCCTTCCTTGCGCAGGCCGTCGAGGTAACCCTCGTAGAAGGCCGCCGCCTCCGCATCGGGGGAGAAGAACGGGTTGCGGGCAACCTCGTCCCAATCCCAGCGGTCCCGGTTGATCGGGTGCGGCCCCATCTGCACCAGGGCGCCGCGGATGGTCACCCCCGGCAGGATCTTGCGGGCGACGGCTCCCGCGGCCACACGGGCCGCCGTCTCGCGGGCCGAGGAGCGCCCGCCACCGCGGTAATCGCGGATGCCGTACTTCACGTCATAGGTGAAGTCCGCATGGCCCGGCCTGTAGGTTTCCTTGATCTCGGAATAATCCTTCGAGCGCTGATCCACGTTCTCGATCATGAGGGCGATCGGAGTGCCGGTCGTCACCTGCTGACCCGTCCGCTCGTCAACGAAGACCCCGGAGAGGATTTTAACCTGATCGGGCTCCTGACGCTGGGTTGTGAAGCGTGATTGCCCGGGCCTGCGCCGGTCGAGTTCCGCCTGGATCTCGGAAACGTCGAGAGGGATTCTCGGCGGGCAGCCGTCGATGACGCAGCCGAGGGCGGGCCCATGGCTTTCGCCGAAGGTGGTGACGCGGAAAAGATGACCGAAGGTGTTATGGGACATGGCACTATCTGACGTTCAGCGCCTCTTAAGACCAAAGCGCCGAGGTGTCACGCGCCGCGTATGCGACGGCCCGGCCGACGGTGACCGCGCCCGCCCACGCACGGACGCGCCGCGCAACGGGGCAGCGCCAGGTCCGGCGGAAGACTGAGGGCCGCTATTCCACCCTGATGCGGTAGGTGTAAGTGAGGATTGTCGGCGGATTGAGGTCGTTCGAGCGCCACGGCACGTCCAGAACGACTTCGTCGAGCCCCTTGAAGCCCTTCTTGGGGGTGTAGACATAGGCAAGCCCTCGGACGCGCTTTCCGGGGCATCGCGAGTCCTTGCCCATCTCCTGCTCGTGGGGAATGAGCTGGATGCTGCCGTTGGCCGGCGCCTGACGCACCTTCACGTCGGGAACCTCGGCGGAATAACAGGTATCGACCTCGTAGCTCAGGAAGCCGCCGATCGCGGACCGCGTATTGGCCTTCACCGTCTTGTCCAAAGTCTCGGCCGAAACGGACGTGGCCACCAATGCCGTGAGGGCCAGAACCGACGCGATCCTCATCACCGGATCTCCTTTTGCTACAGAATAGCAAAAAGAGCATATTTTCCTTGGCGGCACAATGGCCAAGCTTCGTCACGCCCAGCGGTGGTTGCGCCCCTCGATCACGAGGATCTTGCCCTGCCAGATGTCGATGCTGGCGGCATGGCGGGTCGAGACGCCGCAAGCCACGGCCAGGAAGGCCCGGGCGACACCGCCGTGGGCGACGAGCGCCGTGTCCCGGGTCAGGCCATCGAGAATCGGCCGGACCCGGTCGGCGAGCATCGCGTAACTTTCTCCGCCCCCGGGCGGGGCGTAGTTCCACTTGTCCCGCTCCCGCAAGGCGGCCAGCTGCGGCTCCAGCTTGCGGACTTCCTTCCAGGTCAGGCCCTCCCAGGCCCCGAAGGTCAACTCGATGAGCCGCTCGTCGAGCCGGTAATAATCCGGGTAGAGCCCCATGGCCTCACGCATGCGCTCCATGGTCTCCCGCGTGCGCAGCATGGGACTGGCGACATAATCCAGGTCCTCCACGTGCGGCACGAGGGCCTGGAGGCGGCGCCCCGCCTCCTCCGCCTGAACGCGGCCGACATCGTTGAGCGGGATGTCCCGCTGCCCTTGGAGCCGTCCTTCGACGTTCCAGTCGGTCTCGCCGTGGCGAATGAAGTAGATCGTCGGACGGCTCACGATCAGTCTTTATCGAGGGAAAGATCCGGGGCCTCGGGGTTCTTCATGCCGACCACGTGATAGCCGGCATCCACGTGCAGGATCTCGCCGGTCATCCCGCGCGACATGTCCGACACGAGGTAGGCGGCGGTTTCGCCGACTTCCTCGATGGTCACGGTGCGCCGCAGGGGCGAATTGTACTCGTTCCATTTGAGGATGTAGCGGAAATCCCCGATGCCGGACGCGGCGAGCGTCTTGATCGGCCCTGCGGAAATCGCGTTGACGCGGATATTCTGCGGGCCCAGATCCGCCGCGAGATAGCGGACCGACGCTTCGAGGGCCGCCTTGGCGACGCCCATCACGTTGTAGTGCGGCATCCACTTTTCGGCGCCGTAATAGGTGAGCGTCAGGAGCGATCCGCCCTGCGTCATCAGCTTCTCGGCCCGCTGGGCGATGGCCGTGAAGGAATAGCAGGAGATCAGGAGCGACTTGGAGAAGTTGCCCTCGCTCGTTTCCACGTAGCGGCCCGTCAGCTCGTCCTTGTCGGAAAAGGCGATGCAATGAACCACGAAATCGATGGAGCCCCAGAGCTTCTCGATCTCGCCGAAGACCGCGTCGATCGTCGCGCCGTCCGTCACGTCGCAATGGCCGACGACCGCGGCGTCCAGCTCCTTGGCCAGGGGCTCGACCCGCTTCTTCAGGGCTTCGCCCTGGTAGGTGAATGCCAGTTCGGCCCCGTGCTTACGGGCCGCCTGCGCGATGCCCCAGGCGATCGACCGATTGTTCGCAACCCCCATGATCAAGCCGCGCTTTCCGGCCAGGATGCCGGGCGCCGTTGTCTCTGCCATGAATCACCTTAAAATCGTCGCTGGACACGTCGAAACGATGGCTTCTTAACCGACACAGTGGCCAGGGGGAAGAGACCTCAGGGCCTTCCCCCGGTAATTGCGCGGCTCACGAACCGGGAGGCCCTGCCTGCAAGCCTGCCTCAAGGCTGCCTTTCGGCGAGGCCGGTCCCTCGCTGAAACCTAGCTCGCCTTCGCGGACCGGCGCTTGCGGGCATAGTCCATCAGGTCCTCGTCCACCACCTCCGGCAGCTTGATCTCGACGGTCGCCAGCAGGTCCCCGACTCCGCTCTTGTCGGGCAGCCCCTTGCCGCGCAGGCGGAAGGTACGCCCGGAATTCGTCAGGGGCGGGATCGTCATCTCGACGGCTCCCTTGAGGGTCGGGATCCGGATCGTTCCCCCGAGGACGGCCTCCTCGATCTCGACCGGGATCCGGATGCGCAGGTTCGACCCCTCGGCCGTGAAACGGTCGTGAGGCGCGAATTTGATGGTCAGGAGCGCATCGCCCGGATCGATCCCGGGGGCTCCCTGCCCCAAACCGCGAAGCCGGATCACCTGACCGTCCGCAACCCCCTTGGGGATCACCACATCCACGTCGCGTCCGGTCGGGAGCTTGAGGCGCTTCTTGGCCTCGCTCGCCACTTCCTCAAGGGTGACCGTGAGGGTCGCGCCGACATCGTCGCCTTTCTGCTGCGGCTTGGCACGGGTCCGCCGGCCCCCTTCGGATGCGGACCGAAAAGCTTCTCCGAAGATCTGCGAAAAAACGTCGTCGCCCGCGTCGGCGGCGCCCCCGCGAGCCCCTCGCCGCCCTCCGAACGGACCGCCCGCGCTGAAGTTGAATCCGAAATCCTCGGGCCTTGCCCCTCCGCCTCCGCGCCCTCCGAAGCCCTCGAAACCCTGAAAGCGCGGCTTTCCTTCCGCGTCGATCTCGCCGCGGTCGAACTGGGCGCGCTTTTGCGTATCGCCGAGAATTTCATAGGCCGAATTGATTTCTGCGAACTTGTCCTTGGCCTTCGGATCATCCGCGTTGCGGTCGGGGTGATAGGTCTTGGCCAGCTTGCGGAAGGCCTTTTTGATATCCGCCTCGCTCGCGGTGCGAGGCACACCGAGAATGTCGTATGGGTTACGCATCGTGAAATCCATCAGCCGTCGAATTGGGGGCGGTCGGGCGCAGGAATCGCCGCCCACCGGCTCTCCCGACCATATGGGGAAGTGTTGCGCGTTTGCAACGGCCGCGACGGACCGAGGCAGCTTCAAGGCTCAGCTTTTGGCGACCTTGGCCGGCTTGAGATCCTTGATCTCCCATTCGCCGCCGGAAGGCCGGCAGGCGCTCCCCTCCAGAGAATGGGGTGCGGACCCCGTCACTTGCGCGGAGAACGCGCGGCAGATCTCGTCGTTCTTGACGAAGGGAGGACTGGTCGGGGCGAAGACGCCCTTATGGGAGGTGTCGGGATTGTCCCATGAGACCTGGGTGCCTGCCCCCTGCGGATCGAGAGCGACGCCGAGCGCCGCCTTGGCCCGGCGCCAGTCTTCCTCGTTGAGATCCGGCGACAGCGGAGAAATGGCGGTCTTCGGGGCAACCGAGCCCGTCGCCTGCGGCTCCTCCTCATGGTAGCCGGCGAGGCCATAGGTGAAGCTGCAGCCACCGGTGCTCAGGGCCATCAGGGCGACAGCCGCGATTTTCATCGCTTCGCGCAGGAGGACGTCTGATCTATAACGGCGCGCATCGGCCTTCATGCGGCGGCGGTCTCCCGGAACGAAATTCGTCACACACAGGATAAAGCCTTGAATCAGTTAACAAGCGGTGACTTTACCGAAGTGGAAGAGCCCTGGAGCCTCTTTACGGCCTGGCTCGAGGAAGCCACGAGCGCGGAGCCCAACGATCCCAACGCGATGGCGCTGGCGACCGTTGACGCAGACGGCCTTCCCAATGTCCGCATGGTGCTGCTGAAAGGCTTCGATCAGAACGGCTTCGTGTTCTACACCAACACGGAATCGAACAAGGGCCGTGAGCTGCTCGGCCAGAAGAAGGCCGCGATCGTGCTGCATTGGAAGAGCCTGCGGCGCCAGGTCCGGGCCCGCGGCCCGGTCACGATCGTGAGCGATGCCGAAGCCGACGCCTATTTCCAGAGCCGCCCCCGCGACAGCCGCATCGGCGCCTGGGCGAGCCAGCAATCCCGCCCGCTCGAAAGCCGCTTCGCCCTCGAAAAGGCCGTGGCGGTCAACACGGCGAAATACGCCATCGGCGAAGTGCCGCGCCCACCCTATTGGACAGGCTTCCGGATCGCCCCCGTCTCCATCGAATTCTGGCAGGACAAGCCCTTCCGTCTCCACGACCGGGTGGTCTTCACCCGCGAGGGCGACGGCTGGCGCAAGACGCGGCTTTATCCCTGATCGGGCTCTCTCGGCGGCCTGTCTCTTGCACCTCGATGATAGGTCAATTACGCTGACCTATCGTCAAGGTTCGTTCCCCATGAAGATCAACGATGCCTTTCGGGCCGACCAGAAGAACGCCGTCCTCTGCTGGCTTGCCACGGTGAGCCCTGAAGGCGTGCCGAATGTCTCCCCGAAGGAGATCTTCGCGCTGTTCGACGACGAGTCCCTGGTGGTGGCCGACATCATGTCGCCGACGACCGTCCGGAACATCCGCGCCAATCCGAAAGTCTGCCTCAGCTTCGTGGATGTGTTCCGGCAGAAGGGCTTTAAGGTGGAAGGAGAAGCCTTGGTCGTCCCACGGGAGGAGGCTGCGTTCGCTGTGCTCGGAAAAGACCTCCTTGCGATGGCCGGACAGGACTTTCCGATCAAGAACGTCATTCACATCCGCATGACCCGGATCTCCCGGATCCTGGCTCCGAGTTACAGCCTCTTCCCGGATCGCACCGAGGCCGAGCGGATGCAGAGCGCTTACACGACCTATGGCGTTCAGCCGGCCGGATGACGCTCCGCAAGCGCCAGGGCCGGCGCTCGTGGTTCCCTATCCGGCATGCCGTCACCCCATAGACCTGAGGCGGATCCCGCGATAGGGTCCGCGCCCCATTGGACAGGATGCCCATGCCCGCTTCACCCCAAAATTCCCGCCGCATCATGCTGCTGACCGGTGCCAGTCGCGGCATCGGGCATGCCACCGTGAAACGGTTTTCGGCGGCCGGATGGCGGGTGATCACCTGTTCGCGCCACGCCTTTCCGGAAAACTGCCCCTGGGAAATGGGTCCCGAGGATCATCTTCAGGTCGATCTTGCGGATGCGGAGGATACACGCCGGGCCATCGCCGAAGTGAAGGGCCGTCTGGCGGTGGAAGGGGGTGTGCTGCACGCGCTCGTCAACAACGCGGGCATTTCGCCCAAGGGCCCGGGCGGTTCGCGCCTCGGCGCATTGGAAACCCGCTATGAGGATTGGGTCAGGGTCTTCCAGGTCAACTTCTTCGCCTCGATCATGTTGGCCCGGGGTCTCGTGGACGAGCTGACCCAGGCCAAGGGCTCGGTGGTCAACGTGACCTCCATCGCCGGCTCCCGGGTCCATCCCTTCGCGGGTGCCGCCTATGCCACCTCGAAGGCGGCCCTCGCGTCGCTGACCCGCGAGATGGCGGCGGATTTCGGTCCCCTCGGCGTGCGCGTCAACGCCATCTCGCCGGGAGAGATCGACACGTCGATCCTGTCTCCCGGCACGGAGAAGCTGGTGGAGCAGATTCCGCAGCGGCGGCTCGGAACACCGGACGAGGTGGCCAAGGCCATCTACTTCCTGTGCACCGATGCCTCCTCCTACGTGAACGGCGCGGAGCTGCACATCAACGGCGGACAGCACGTCTAGGGTCTCGTCGGGCGCGGCCCTTTCGCTCCGCCCAACGGGCTAGGCGGCTTCGGCCGGCCAGGGTCCGACGTAGCGCGACTGCGGCCGCATGATGCGGCCCGTCCTCGCCTGCTCCATGGCGTGAGCCACCCACCCGGCGGTCCGGCCCGCGCCGAACAGAGGCGTGAAGCCCTCCCGGGGAATTCCCAGGGCTTCGAGCAGCAACGCCGTGTAGAATTCCACATTGGTGTCGAGGCGGCGTCCCGGCTTGCGGCGCGCCAGGACCTTCAAGGCCGTCGCTTCCACCGCCTCCGCAAACGCGATGCGGTTATCGCCGCCCTTGAGGCGGGATACGGCCCCCTTGAGCACATCGGCCCGCGGGTCGCGGACCTTGTAGATCCTGTGGCCGAAGCCCATGAGCCGTTCGTTCCGGCCGATGGCGGCGTCGAGCCATTCCTCGGCCCGGTCGATGCTGCCGATGGCATCCAACATATCGAGCACCGGGCCCGGCGCTCCGCCGTGAAGCGGCCCTTTGAGGGCGCAGAGCCCTGCGACGACCGCCGACAGAAGCCCGGCTTCCGTCGAGGCCACGACCCTCGCCGTGAAGGTCGAGGCGTTGAGCCCATGGTCCAGGATCGTCACCAGATAGGTATCGAGCGCCTTCGCCTCGCCCGCATCCGGCACGTCTCCACGCAGCATGCGCAGCAGATCGGCCGCATGCCCGGCAGCGGGATCGGGAGCGACGGGCGAAAGGCCCTGCGCGGCGCGGACCGCCATCGCGGCGGCAACCGCCGCGCCTCCCACCGCGAGGGTGGCAGGCTCCTTGTCCGCATCGGGCAAAGCCGCGAGCAGAAGCCGCATTCCTTCGACAGGCGTCAGGCCACGCAGGTTCGAAGCCAGGGGCGAGAGGAGCGCGAAGGCCCGCTGTCTCCCCTGCCCCAGGGCCGCACCGGGATCTTCGGAAAGGGGAACCACGCCGTTCCAGAGCATCGCGACGGCGTCCTCGAAGGAAACGCGTCCTGCGAGTGCCTCCAGATCGTGCCCACGGATGATGAGGCGGCCCGCCTCGCCATCCACGTGGCTCAGCACGGTTTCAGCCGCGACAACGTCATCAAGACCGATTGCCATGAGAAATCTCCTTTTTCTCCTCAAGCTTCGCGCCGGCCTTGCGCAGGGGTCAATCTTGAATCAACATATCAACATATGGAACACGCATCCCTCGATCTCACCTCGGCGGATCAGGCCGCTTCACGTCTCGGCATCAGCCGGGCGAGCCTCTATGCCTACGTGAGCCGTGGCCTGATCCGGTCCTTCTCCTCGCCGCACGATCCACGCCAAAGACTTTACGCCGCCGATGACGTGGAAGCCCTCGTCGAGCGCAAGGCCCGCTTCCGGCGCCCGGCGGCAGCGGCCGCGACCGCCCTCGACTGGGGCCTGCCGGTTCTTGAGACGAGCATTACCCAGATCAAGGACGGCACCCTGTTTTATCGGGAGCACGACGCGATCGCGCTGGCGCAGCATGCGACACTGGAAGAGACGGTTTGCCTTCTGGTCGGCGGCCTCGACGAAGCGGTCTTCCGATTCCCGTCCCGGCTTCCCGAAGGCCTCGCGGGTCCCGCCTTCGGGCCGCACGAATATGTTGCTCAGGCCATCCGCCTGTTATCCGCTCCCTCGCCCAAGGAATCCCGGTCGAGCGAGGTGGCGACCATCCTGCGCCTGATGGCGGCGGCCGGGAGCGGAGCGGACCCCGGCGCGGAGCCTTTGCATGGGCATCTGGCAAGGGCCTGGAAAGCCCCGCAGGCCACCGATGCGATCCGCCGGGCTCTCGTCCTGTGCGCCGATCATGAACTCAGCGCCTCCGCCTTCGCGGTCCGGGTGACCGCTTCCACCGGAACGTCCCTGCGCAACGCCGTGATCGCCGGCCTCGCGGCGCTCAGCGGTCCGTATCATGGGGGCATGACGGAGCGGATCCGGACCTTTCTCGACGCCCCGAGCGGAGCATCGCCGCTCGGCTTCCGGCACCGGTTTTATCCCGACGGCGACCCACGCGCCCTGACCCTTCTGAAAAACGTCCCGCTGCTGGCCTCCGACGCGACCACGCTCCGGGCCGTGGAGAGCACGTCGGGTCACAAGCCCAGCATCGATACGGCTCTCGTGATGATGGAGCGGGCCTTTGGCCTGCCGGTCGGCGCGGCCTTCGTGCTCTTTGCCGTCGGCCGGACGGCGGGCTGGCTCGCCCATGCGATCGAGCAGCGCAGCCAGGCGACCCTCATCCGCCCTCGGGCCCGCTACACCTTGAGCCAGAACTCTTCATCCCCGTGACACCGAGACCCATGACCACCGATCGTCTTTACCCCAGCCGTCCGTTTCTGGCCGCCTCCGTCGCCGTCTTCCGGGACGGACGCGTGCTTCTCGCCGCCCGGGGCAAGCCGCCCGGGGAGGACCTGTTTTCCCTTCCGGGCGGACAGGTGGAGACCGGCGAAACCCTGGCGGAGGCCGCCTTGCGGGAACTTCACGAGGAGGTTGGGGTTGAGGCCAAGCTGATCGGCCTGATCGCCCCTGTCGAATTCATTGAAAGGGACGCGGAAGGCCGTATAAAGCACCATGTCGTCATCGCCGCCCATGCAGCGCGCTGGGTCTCCGGCGAGCCTCGGACAGGCCCGGAAGCAAAGGAAATCCGTTGGGTCACGGAACGGGATATCGTCGGTTTGCCCATGACGCAGGGCCTCGCGGCCATCTTGGAGCAGGCATTCGCCCTGGAACAAAGGGATCTGGAACAACGGGACTCGGCTCGATGAAGCGTTGTCTCGCCGTCGCCGTCGCGCTGCTGGCCCTGGTTCAACCCGCGGCCGCGCAGAACTTCTTCGAGCGGCTCTTCGGCGTTCCGCCCCAGCCCCAACCGCCGATTCCGCAGCCGCAATACCGTCCCCAGCCGCAGAGGCGCGCGCCGACCCAGCCGCAACAGCCTCAGCAGCAACAACGGTCGGCCCCCGCGAAGGAAAAGGAGCAGAAGGCCGAACCGGCCGCGCCCGTCGAGCCTCCGCCGGCTCCCTATGAAAAGGATCTGCTGCGCCTCGCCGAGATCATGGGCTCCCTCGCCCTCCTCCGGCCGCTCTGCGCGGCCCCCGACGCCGGGGAATGGCAAACCCGCATGCAGACCCTGCTCGATGCGGAGGGCACCACCCCCGGGCGTCGCGAGCGCCTCGCCGGGGCTTACAACAAGGGCTACCAGAGCTACGCGCTGACCTATCGGGTGTGCACCGCTTCGGCTCAGGAGGCGTCGAACCGTTACTTAAGGGAAGGCGAGACTCTCTCCCGCAACATCACCAGCCGCTACGGCGGCTGATTTATCCACATTTTTCCGAAAATTTCCTCTCGCATTAACCGCTTTGCAAGGAGATGCTGGCGGTGGGCCGGCGCACTGAATACATTCGGAATCAACCGAACACGCGCCGCCCCTTCAATGGGGCCTGGATCATGAACGATAACGACGTCCTCCTCCCCGACCTGCCCGAACTCAGCGCCATTAAACAGGCTGCCCTGAGCTATGTGACCGAGGCTTTTGCCGAGGCCGAGCTTGACGGCCTGGATGGCGATTGCATGGCGCAGGCCGCCCTGTTCGCCGCCTTCACGGAACTCGTCGCCACCTACGGCGAGGATGCGGTGGCGGAGTACGCGGCAACGTTGCCGGACAAGATCCGCAGCGGCAACTTCTCCATGGCCCTGAAGCACTAGGATCAGGGCCGCATCCCGTCGGAGACGGTCGCCGGACCACCTCTTCCGGCGGCGTCCGTATCTTTGCTGAGTGCCCATGTCCGAAACGGCTGCCGACAGCGCCAAGAAATTCGATCCCGCACGCGCCGGTGAATACGACCGCCAGAGCCGCATCGCCCTTGCGGGCTACGATGCCTGCCATGACCTGACGGCCTGCATGCTCTCCGCCGCGCTCGGGCCCGGAACATCGGCCCGCCTTCTCATCGCGGGAGCCGGAACCGCGCAGGAGGTTCTGTCGATCGCGCCGCAGGAGCCAGGATGGCATTTCACGGCGGTCGATCCCGCGCCGCCAATGATCGACATCGCCCGAAACCGCCTGGAAGCCGCTGGCTTTCTCGACCGGACGACCCTCCATCTCGGCTATGTGGAGGATCTTCCGCAAGACGCGTCGTTCGACGCGGCGACCCTGATCGGCGTGCTCCACCATCTGCCGGGCGACGAGGCGAAGAGGACGATCCTCGCCGCCATCGCATCGCGGCTCAAACCCGGCGGCGTCTTCGTCCTCGCGGGCAATCACTATGCCTATCAGAGCCAGCCGCTCATGCTGGCGGCCTGGAGGCAACGCTGGATCATGCAAGGGGCCTCCTCGGAGGAGGCCGATGCCAAACTCGCCAAGATTCTCAATGGCGCCGACCCACCCCATTCCGAGGCGGCGATCGCCGGACTTCTGCACGATGCGGGCTTCGAGGAGCCGACGCGATTTTTCTCGAGCCTGTTCTGGGGCGCCTGGCTGACAAGGAAGGCCCGCTAGGATTCATTGCGCACGGACAGGGTGACGCGCCTTGACCTGCGCGACGAAATCGTGTTGATCCGTCTCATGATCACGACCCGCCCCCTGAACGCTTCGTATTATCCGCCGTCTTCATAGAAGCGGCACGGGTCGATCGATTTTGTCGAAATGGTGCCGCCGCATGGCGGCGTTTTCATTTCAGCACTGCCCTGCGGTGGTCGAACTCTCCGAGGACCGCATGAGCACTTCCATCAATTACCCCTCCCTCCACTCGCCGACGTCGCGTCCGAACGCTTCCCTGCGGCGGCGCAGCCTCGCCATCATCGGTGCGGGTGCGTTCGGGGAGTTCTGCATTCCGCATCTTCGAGAGTTTTTCCATGTGCGGATCTGCGATGAACGGCGCGATCTCGAAGCTCTCTGCGATCGCTGGAACGTCGAAGCCGTGGACATCGTCACGGCCGCGCGGCAGGACATCGTGCTCCTGGCGGTGCCGCTCCGGAGCCTCCGCCCGCTGGCCCGGCTCCTGGCGCCGCACTTGCGCCCCGGCACGCTCGTCATCGATGTCTGCTCCGTGAAGGTGGAGCCTCTGGCGATCCTCGGAGATGAATTGCCCGACACCGTACATCTGATCGGCACGCATCCGCTTTTCGGCCCGCAGAGCGGGAGGAACGGAATCGCAGGGCTTCGCATCGCCCTTTGCGCTGGGGCGGATGTGAAGGGCCGGCTCGTGGCTCGCTTTCTGCGCCGCCGCCTCGGGCTCGATGTGATCGCCACGACACCGGACGATCACGACCGGCAGATGGCCTATGTCCAGGGGCTCACGCATCTGCTGGGGCGCGTCACCGCCGCCATGGATCTCCCGGGCGGGAAGCTGACGACGGTGTCGTTCGAACATCTGAGAAGCATGACGGACATGGTGCGCCACGACACCGACGAGCTGTTCCGCACGATCGTCCTCGACAATCCCTACGGGCGCGGAGTCATGGGGGCCTTCGTGGATGCTGCGAAGGACGTGCTGAAACCGGTCCGCCTGTCGTCGGACCGGACCCTCTGATGCGGCCCGCCGTCGATCAGCCCACCGCTTCGTCGAAGGACAATGCCCATCCCGCGCCGACGAACCAACACCGCTGGGGAGCCGCGGGCGGGCCCCGCACGAGGCTGCGCACGAATTCCACGCCCCCGCGCTCGAAGGAATCTTTCAGCCGTTCCGCCTCGTCGTTCGCTCCCGCCAACCGGCCTTCCGCGCAAATGAAATAGGCGGGGCCGATCCAGCGCGCATGGATCCGCTCCCCCTCCCGTTCGAAGCAGAAGCCGGCTCCGTGCAGGGCATGACGCCCACCCCGAGCGGTGGCTTTCGGGCGCGGGACGCCAAGCGGCAGAACCAGGCGACCTCCGGACCGCAGCTTCCCGATCCAAGCATCGGCCGGACGGACCACGGAAAAGTTGACGTAGATCCGGTCCGCCTCTTCCTGCGGCCAGTCGGCACCGTCTCCTTGAATCACGGTGACGTACGGAAATTCGCTAAGGTTCTTCTTGGCCTGTTCCACGAGATCGGGATCGTATTCCACGGCGAGCACATGACCGCTCTCCCCCACGAGATGAGCGAGCAAGGCCGTATAATAACCGGTTCCGGCGCCGATATGGACGACCCTGTCGCCCTCACGCGGGGACAAGGTATGCAACCATTGCGCATGAAGCGAAGGGCTGCCGTTGTTGACGCCCCGCTCCGGCGAAAGCGCCAACAGGACATCCTGATAAACGACCACCGGATCCGTCGAAGGCAAGGTGACATAGCCGAGCGGCGGACGCGAGATCTGCCATGGCGGCGGGCCGATGAAGCGCTCGCGCGGCACGGTTGCGAAGGCCTTCTTCAGCCTGGGAGCATCGCCGATGCCGGCGAGCGCCAGGATCTGCTTGGCATAGGCCATCCGAATGGTCGCGAGGGTTTCGGGATCGGTGATCTGTTCCGGATTATTCTCCACCGCACACCTCCACGGGAAACGTGCGATCTTCTTCCCAGCGCGGAAGCGAGTCAAAGACGAGGCACGGAGCCCGGCGGTCCTCAGCCGCTCAGGGTCTCTTCGAACCGGACGGCCTCTCCCTGAGCCGGTGTTTCGAGGGAGCCATCCCACATCACCACGTTTCCACGCACGACCGTTCCCATGGGCCACCCGGTGACGGTCACGCCGTCATAGGGCGTCCAGCCGCATTTCGAGGCGATCCAGTCGTTGGTGATCGTCTCCCGCCGCTTGAGATCGACGACGGTGAAGTCCGCATCGTAGCCGACAGCGATCCGGCCTTTGCGCGCGATGCCGAACAGGCGCTTGGGTCCGGCGCTCGTCATGTCGACGAAGCGCTCCAGGGTCATCCGGCTCGCATTGACGTGGTCGAGCATGATCGGAACCAGGGTCTGCACCCCCGTCATGCCGGAGGGCGTGTTCGGATAGACCTTGTCCTTTTCGGCGCGCGTATGGGGCGCGTGATCGGAGCCGAGAATGTCGGCGATGCCCTCGTCCAGCCCCTGCCACAAGGCGGCGCGATGGATCTCATCACGTACGGGCGGATTCATCTGCACGTAGGTGCCCAGGCGCTCGTAGGCATCCGGGGCCACGAGGGTCAGATGATGCGGCGTCACCTCGACGGAGACGAGATTCTTGTGCTCTTTCAGGAGCGCCATTTCTTCGGCTGTGGTGACGTGGAGAACGTGAATGCGCGCGCCGGTCTCCTGAGCGATCCGCACGAGCCGTTTGGTGCAGGTCAACGCTACCTCGGCGGACCGCCAGACCGGATGGGAACGCGGATCGCCCTCGACGCGCAGGTCCTTGCGGGCACGCAACATGGCCTCGTCCTCCGAATGGAAGGCGGCGCGACGGCGGGTGCGGCGCAGGATCGCGGCGATGCCCTCGTCGTCCTCGACGAGAAGCGACCCCGTGGACGATCCCATGAAGACCTTGATGCCGGCGGCGCCGGGAAGGCGCTCGAGATCGGCGACATCCTTTGCGTTCTCGTGCGTTCCGCCGACCCAGAACGCGAAGTCGCAATGCATGCGGTGATGGCCGCGCCCGATCTTGTCGGCCAGCGCCTCCGGGGTCGTGGTCTGCGGATCGGTGTTGGGCATCTCGAAGACGGCCGTGACGCCGCCCATGACGGCGGAACGGGACCCGGATTCGAGATCTTCCTTATGATCGAGCCCGGGTTCCCGGAAATGCACCTGGGTATCGATGACGCCGGGCAGGATATGGAGGCCCTTGCAATCCACCTCCCGCGCCGCGGATGAGCGCGACAGATCTCCGATGGCCGCGATGGTGCCGCCCCTGACACCCACATCCCGCTCGGCGCGTCCATCGTGATTGACGACGACGCCGCCCTTGAGAATCAAATCGAAGGTCTGGGGCATATGCGTTCTCATCCCTTGAGGCTGGTGCTCACCGGGCATATGTCACGCAGGAGCCAAGAGCAACAGAACAAGGCCGCGGAGCAACATATGCCGTCAGCTCATCTCGCCGACAGGGGAGTGGTACGGGTCTCGGGCGAGGACGCCAAGACCTTTCTCGACAACCTCGTCACGTGCGATCTCGATCGCGTGTCCCCGCAACGGGCGCGATGGGGGGCGCTCCTGACCCCACAGGGCAAGATTCTGTTCGATTTCATCGTCTTCGAGGCTCCGGCCGAGATCGGGGGCGGTTATTATCTCGATGTCGCCAAGGTTTTCGCCCCGGATCTCGCCAAGCGCCTGACCTTCTACAAGCTCCGGGCCAAGGTCACCATCGAGGACCGCTCCGACGCGCTGGCGGTGGCGGCCGGATGGGAGGCACCGCCTCCCGGGCAGGAAGCCGGGCTCATATCCGAAGACCCGCGCCTCCCGGAGATCGGATGGCGGGCGATCGTGGCCGCCGAGGACGCGCAGGAATTCGCGACCGTGCCGGTCGAGGAATACCAAGCCCGCCGCATCGCGCTCGGGATTCCGGAGGGTGGACGGGATTTCCTGTTCGGCGATGCCTTTCCGCATGAGGCCCTGATGGATCAGCTTCACGGGGTGGATTTCGACAAGGGCTGCTACATCGGCCAGGAGGTCGTCTCCCGCATGCAGCACCGGGGAACGGCGCGGACGCGCATCGTTCCGGCCATCTACGAGGGCGGTTTTGCCGCAGAGGCCGGAGTCGAGGTTGTGGCGGGTGAAAAGAATCTTGGAAAGACAGGCACCGGGGCCCGGGGCCGCGGATTGCTCATGATCCGGCTCGACCGGGCGGCCGACGCCTTGGCTGCCGGGGAACCCATTCGCGCTGGAGGCATTCCCGTCACACTGGAAAAACCTGCATGGGTCGATTTTCCCTTTCCCGGCGAGGCTGAAGCCTCGGTCCGGAAAGCATGAACGCGATCATTTTGGGAACGGATGGTTCACCTAGGCGTTCCCTTGAGTTAAGCCTTGGCGCTTGCGGCGTGAAGGTGGGCACGTAGCGTGGTTGGGGACGAGTTGATGAATTCTGTGACCATTCATCGGTCAGCAGCACGGGATGAAGGGCTGCTGCAGCTCCTTCTGTCGTCCATTACCGACTATGCGATCTACATGCTGGACCCGACGGGGACCATCGTCAGCTGGAACGCCGGCGCGCAACGGTTCAAGGGATACAACGAGGACGAAATCATCGGAGAGCACTTCTCCCGCTTCTACACCGATGAGGATCGCGCCATCGATTTTCCCGCCTATGCGCTCAAGACGGCGGCCGAGCACGGCAAGTTCGAGGGAGAAGGCTGGCGCGTCCGCAAGGATGGCACGCGCTTCTGGGCCCATGTGGTCATCGATGCCATTCGCGATGCCCAGGGAAACCTCCTAGGCTTTGCCAAAATTACCCGCGATGTCTCGGACCGGAAGAAGACGGAAGACGCCTTGAAGCTCAGCGAGCAGCGGTTCCGGATGCTCGTCCAGGGCGTGACGGATTACGCCATCTACATGCTCGATCCCGAGGGATACATCACGAACTGGAATGCCGGCGCGCAGCGGTTCAAGGGGTATAACGAAGGCGAGATCATCGGAGAGCACTTCTCCCGCTTCTACACCGACGAGGACCGCGCGGGCGGCCGCCCGGCGCGCGCGCTGAAGACGGCCATCGAGCAGGGAAAGTTCGAGGATGAGGGCTGGCGTGTGCGTAAGGACGGCACGCGCTTTTTCGCAAGCGTTGTCATCGATCCTATCCGTGACGCGGCGGGGCACCTCATCGGCTTTGCCAAGATCACCCGCGACATCACCGAACGCAAAATGGCCCAGGAGGCCTTGGCGCAGGCGCGGGAGGCCCTCTTCCAGTCCCAGAAAATGGAAGCGGTCGGTCAGCTGACCGGCGGCATCGCGCACGATTTCAACAATCTTCTCACCATCATCGTCAACAATCTCGATCTTCTCACGCGCAACGCCAGCGATCCGCGGGACAAGCGCCTCATCGAGAGCGCGCAGCGCGCGGCCAACAGGGGCGCGAAGCTGACGCAGCAATTGCTGGCCTTTTCGCGCCGCCAGCCGCTCCAGCCGGAACTCAACAATCCCAACAGCCTCATCAAGGGTTTCGAGCCCGTTCTTCATCGGGCCTGCGGCGAGATCATCGACTTTCAGGTCGCTCTGGATCCGCAGCTCAAGTCGTCGAGCATCGACGGACCGCAGTTCGAAACGGCCCTCCTCAACCTCGTCATCAATGCCCGTGACGCCATGCCCGAGGGTGGTATTCTCCTGATCAGGTCGAGCAACGTGGTCGTCCGAGAGGGCGACCCCTATGCGACTCAGCTCAAGCCCGGCGAATACGTTCGCGTGACGGTGTCGGACACCGGAACCGGGATGTCTCCCGAAGCCGTGAGTCGCGCCTTCGAGCCGTTCTTCACGACGAAAGAAGTCGGCAAGGGCACCGGTCTCGGATTAAGTCAGGTTTATGGGTTTGTCATGCAGTCAGGCGGTCATATCGAAATCGACAGCACACCGGGGCAAGGCACGTCGGTCATCATGCTGCTGCCCGCCCAGGAGGGCGACGAGCAGTCGACCACGCCGGAATCGGATCACCAGGACATCAGGCAGACGGCCGGGACGGTCCTGATCGTCGAAGACGAGCCGGAAGTCCTCGAAATCGCCAAGGAGATCTTCGACACCCTCGGCTATGAGGTGCTGACGGCCACCGACGCCACCATGGCCCTCGGGATCCTGCACGAGGGCACCCCTATCGATGTCCTGTTCTCGGATGTGGTCATGCCCCGCGGCATGAACGGGCTGGAACTGGCCAAGGAGACCTTGCGCCTGCGTCCTTCGATCAAGATCCTCCTGGCCTCGGGATACCCCGTCTCGACCCTCCCGACCCAAGGGTTCCCCGAAGGAACGGCGTTCATCAGCAAGCCCTATCGATGGACCGAACTGGCCGACAAGCTCCGCTTTCTCCGCTCCCGGAACTGAATCGGGAGAAACGGCCGATCGATTTGGGTGATGTCCCGCCCCTGTAAAATTTGATTGGAAGGCGCTCGGCCGGGCCGTCTAAGAAGGCTGTCGAGCACCGAGGGGACCCCATGTACCAGCCGCCGCATTTCCGTGAGGATCGCCTCGACATCCTGCATGATTTCATCCGGGCTCAGACGCTCGGCATGCTGGTGACCGGGGGACGTTCCGGACTCATGGCCAATCCCATCCCGTTCGTCCTCGACACCTCCGCCTCGCCTCAGGGAACCTTGAAGGCCCATCTGTCCCGCGCCAATCCTCAATGGCGCGACATCGAAGCCGGAATGGAAGCGCTCGTGATCTTCCAGGGCGTGGATGCCTATATTACGCCCTCATGGTACGAGACGAAGCGCGAGACGGCGAAGGTCGTGCCGACCTGGAACTACGCGGTCGTCCAGGCTGCGGGTCCGGTGACGCTCATGGACGATGCGGCCTGGGTGAAAGAGCAGATCGTCGCCCTGACGAGCCGGCAGGAAGCGGGCTTCGCCGAACCCTGGCATGTCGGCGATGCCCCGGACGACTTCCTCGCCGCGCAGCTCAAGGGAATCGTCGGCGTCCAGATCGAGATCACGCGCATCGAAGGCAAATGGAAGGCGAGCCAGAACCGCCCCGAGGCGGACCGGAACGGCGTCAGCGCCGGTTTGCGGGCCGAAGGCGCTCCGAAAGCCCTCGAAATGGCAGATCTCGTCGACCGGCTCGGAAGGAAGAGCTGACACCTCTTTCCTCGGAGGTCGCCTTTTCGGCACACACGGATCTTCCCGTTTCGTTCCAACGAAGCTAAACCATCCGGATGACCGACGGATTGATCCTACACCCCGATCACAAGGCCCGTTGCTGGTGGCCCGGCACGGACCCTTTCTACGTGGCCTATCACGACACGGAATGGGGCGTTCCCGAATACGATGACCGGGCGCTTTTTGAAAAACTGATTCTCGACGGCTTTCAGGCAGGCCTGTCCTGGATCACCATCCTGCGCAAGCGTGAGAATTTTCGCAGGGCTTTCGCGGGGTTCGAGCCGGCGGTGATCGCGAGGTTCGATCAGGCGCAGGTCGAGGCGCTCATGCTGGATCCCGGCATCGTCCGCAACCGCGCGAAGATCGAGAGCACGATCGCGAGCGCCCGGGCGTGGCTCGCCATCCAGGAACGAGGCGGATTCTCGCGGTTCCTCTGGGATTTCGTGGATGGACGGCCGGTCCAGAACAATCTCAAGAGCCGCGCCGACGTGCGGCCGGAAACCGATGTCTCCCGGCGGATCTCCAAGGCGCTGAAGGCGGAAGGCTTCAACTTCGTGGGCCCCACGATCGTTTACGCCTTCATGCAGGCGGTCGGGATGGTGAACGACCATCTCACCGGCTGCTTCCGCCACGCGGAATGCGCCGCGCTGGCCGAGAAGCCATAATGGCGAAGGAACCCCGCGTCTGGCAGCGCATGCTGTCCGGCCGCCGTCTCGATCTGCTCAACCCCTCCCCCCTCGATGTCGAACTGGACGACATCGCCCACGGCCTCGCCCGGGTTGCGCGGTGGAATGGGCAGACGGAAGGCCCGCATATCTTCTCGGTAGCACAGCACAGCCTGCTGGTGGGGGCCATCGCCGATCATCTCGATCCAGGCTTGCCGCCGTCGTCACGGCTCGCGGTTCTGCTGCATGACGCACCGGAATACGTCATCGGTGACATCATCTCGCCCTTCAAATCCGTGATCGGCGACGCCTATAAGGTGGTTGAGCACCGGCTTCTCGGCGCCATTCACGTCCATTTCGGCCTCCCTTCGGAGCCCGGGGCGGTGCTCAAGCGCTTCATCAAACGGGCCGACCGGCAGGCCGCCTTCCTCGAGGCGACCCATCTGGCGGGCTTCTCGCGCGAAGAGGCGGTCCGAATCTTCGGGCGTCCCGAACCGCTGCCGCGAACGGTCCACCGCCTTCTCGATCCCTGGCCCGTCGCGGAGGCCGAGGAGCGGTATCGCGAACGGATTCTGGCCTGCACGGCCACGCCCCCCTGATCACGCCTCCCGGCGGCCCTAGCCTTCAACAGCCTGCGATACGGAAACGCCCCCATGCCAACCCTTCACGTTTGCCCTCTCTCCCGCCTTCACGACACGGTCGCGGAAACCCGCGCGAGCCATATCGTGACGTTGATCAACGTGGGCTCCTCCGTGGAGCGCCCATCCACCATTGCTCCGGACCGGCACCTCTTTATCGGCGTCAGCGATATCGTTGAACCGATGGACGGACATATCCTTCCCGTCGCGGATCACATCGAGCAGCTTCTCACCTTCGTGCGGACCTGGGGCCGCGAAAATCCGCTCGTCTTCCATTGCTGGGCCGGGATCAGCCGCTCCACGGCGGCGGCCTTCATTTCCGCCTGCGCCCTCGTGCCCGAACGGGACGAGGTCGAGATCGCCCAGGCGCTGCGCCTGGCCTCGCCCACGGCCACCCCCAACGCGAGGTTCGTCGCCCTGGCCGACGACATCCTCGGGCGCCAGGGCCGCATGGTCGAGGCCGTGCGGGGGATCGGCCGTGGGGCGGAGGCTATGGAGGGCACCCCCTTTATGTTACAGCTTAGCAGGGGCTAGCCGATTCCGCGCCGCGGCGCGGCGCTGTCCTGGGAACAACCCGAGGGGGCTCACCTTGGACATCGAAATTCTGCTGCTTGTTCTGCTGGCGCTCGCCTTTCCCATCAGCGCCATCACGGGGCTTGTCCTTGCCGTTAAGGCACGCCGTGCCGTGGCGGTGCTCACGGCCCGTCTCGAGCGCCTCGAAGGATCCCTGCGGGCCGGAGCCGCTCCGGTTCTCCCGATGACGGAAGCACCGCCCGTTCCCGAAGAGCCCCCAGAGGAACGCATCGCCGAAGAGACCGAACCAACTCCGGCGGTCGAGCCCACGCGGGCGCCGGTTCCGGCGATCACCCAGGCGCCCCCTCCGGCGAATGACGGGCGCGGCTTCGAGGAAAAGCTCGGCACGCGCTGGGCGGTGTGGGTCGGAGGCCTTGCGCTCGCGCTCGGCGGGATTTTCCTTGTCCGTTACTCCATCGAGCAGAACCTGCTCAATCCGACCACCCGCATCATCTTCGGAGCGCTTTTCGCTCTTGGCCTGATGGGCGTCGGCGAATGGCTGCGGCGCCGGGATCAGGCCATTGCCCTGCCGGGTATCCCGGCCGCCAACGTGCCGAGCATCCTGACCGCGGCCGGCATCTGCACGGCCTTCGCGTCGGCCTATGCGGCCTATGCCCTTTACGACCTCCTCGGCCCCGCCACCACCTTCGTGCTCCTCGGGATCATCGCGGTTTTCGCCATGGTCGCCGCAACCCTGCACGGACCCGCCCTGGCGGCCCTTGGCCTCGTCGGGGCGATGGGCAGTCCCCTGCTCGTCTCATCCGACGAGCCTCAGCCCTGGGCCCTGGTGGTCTACCTCGCCTTCGTGGTCCTGCCAGCCTATGGGGTGGCGCGGCTTCGCCTGTGGCGCTGGCTGGCGCTGGCCGGAGCAGCAGGCGCCCTGCTCTGGACCCTGCCGATCTTCTGGATCGGCGCTGGGGCGGCCTTGCCCGCCATGATCCATCTCTCGATCCAAACCGCATTCGCGGCCTTCTTCCTGGCGATCGATCCCTATGGTGATCCGAGCGAGGAAGACGGCAGGCTCGACCTCCCGGCGAGTTTGGCGCTTCTGCTCTTCGCCTTGGCCGGGATCGTCGTCGCAAGTTCGGTCGCGGCCGGTGATGCCCGGCCGGTTTTCGCCGCGACCATGGCGCTGATTCTGCTGGCCGCGGGGTTGCGGGTCCCCCAGGTGGCATCGGCGGCCGCCTGGTCCGGCCTCATGGCGATCGGCACCCTGATCGTCTGGCCGGTTCGGACGCTCCTCGCCCAGGACCCGGAAAATCTCTTCTATCAGGCGGGCGACGCCTTCGCGGTTCGCCCCGATGCCCTCGGAGCCTACCTGACCTTCGCGGTCGTGGTGGCTTCCGCCATCGCCGGTGCCGCCCTGTTCCGCCTGTCCCGATCCCGGGAGCTGCCTTTGCCGATCGTCGCCTGGTATGCCGGAACGGCAGCCGTGACACCCTTGCTGGCGCTGGTGGCTGCCTATTGGCGCGGGGCCGAACTGGAAAGAAGCGTGTCCTTTGCCCTGGTGGCAGGCCTTCTCGCCCTCCTGTTCGTCTGGGCAACCACGTGGCTGCGGCGCAGTCAGGACCGGGAAACCGTTTCCTTACGGCTCGGGATCGGCGGTACCGCGTCCGCAGCCCTCTCCGCCCTTGCCCTGGGGCTCACCTTCGCGCTGGACAAGGGCATGCTGACGGTCGCTTTCGCCCTCACGGCACTCGCGACCGCCTGGGTGGCCGAGCGGGTCGCGATTCCGGCCCTGCGTTACGCGGTCGGCGCAATCGGCCTCATCGTCCTGGGACGCCTGGTCTGGAGCCCGACCATCGTCGAGGGCAATCCGGGGCCGATCCTCGTGAACTGGCTCCTTTGGGGGTATGGGGTTCCGGCCGCAGCCTTCTTTCTTGCGAGCCGCCGTCTGGAGCGGAACGGCCGCGATTTCACGGTCCGGCTGACCGAAAGCCTCGCCATCGTCTTTTCCACCTTCCTGATCTTCTTCGAGATCCGTCACGCCTTGAACGGCGGCGACCCCTTGGCGCCCCGCGTCAGCCTGCTCGAAGCAGGCCTTGTGGCGACCGAGAGCCTTGTTTTCGCGCTCCTTCTGACTCGCCTCGACCTGCGGCGGTCGGATCCGGTCTATCGGGTGGGCTCGCTGATCTTCAAGGTCATTTCGGTCGTGCTCTGCGCAGGCGGGCTGCTCATCATCGAGAACCCGCTCTTTACCGGCGACACCATTCCCGGCGGGGTTTTCTTCAACGCCCTGATCCCGGCTTACCTGATCCCCGCCATCCTGGCCCTTGCGCTCGCGCTCCAGGAGCGGAGCGCCCGCCCGCCCGCCTATTCCTGGACGTCCGCCATTCTCGGACTTCTCCTCCAGATGTCCTATGTCGGGCTTCAGATCAGGCGGATCGTCCAGGGACCGAGCCTCGGCATCTGGAAGGGGTTTACCCAGGGCGAGCAATGGGCCTACTCGGTCGCCCTGCTGGTCACGGGCATCGTTCTTCTGGGGATCGGCCTGATCCGCGATATTCGCTTTGCCCGCCTCGCCTCGGCAGTTTATCTTGTTCTCGCCGTCCTAAAGGTGTTCATCGTCGACCTGGCGAATCTGGAGGGCGTCATGCGAGCCCTGTCGTTTATCGGCCTGGGCCTTGTTCTCATCGGCATCGGTCTCGTTTATCAACGACTGCTCGTGCAACGGCCGGGCGACCTGACGGCCACACGATAAAAACGGACGGAGTATGGTATTTTGGCGGACGGCGGCATGAGCGACACCACTTCCATCAAAGCGCTTCCCTTCGAGAAGGCTCTGGCCGAGCTGGAGGAGATCGTGCGGCGTCTCGAGCGCGGGGACGTCCCGCTCGAGGATTCCATCGCCATCTACGAGCGCGGAGAGGCCTTGAAGAAGCACTGCGAGCAGCTTCTCAAGAAGGCAGAAGCCCGGATCGAGAAGATTACCATCGGCCCGGATGGCCAAGCCGCCGGGAAAACACCCCTCGACGTGGACGAATAGCCTCAGGCCTCTGGGGGAAATCGCTCAGGCGGGCGTTTGACCCATGCGGATTGCCACACTATGTGCCAAGAAGCGCCTTTTCCTGAAACGCCTTGGTGAGAGCGACCTTGTCCACTCCCCTTCTCGATAACGTCAAGACGCCGGAAGACCTTCGGCAGCTTCCGGAGAATCAGCTTCGGCAGGTGGCGGACGAGCTTCGCAGCGAGACGATCAGCGCCGTTTCCGTGACCGGCGGGCATCTGGGAGCGGGCCTCGGGGTGGTCGAGCTGACGGTTGCGCTCCATTATGTGTTCGATACGCCGCGGGACCGGCTGATCTGGGATGTCGGACATCAGGCCTACCCGCACAAGATTCTCACCGGGCGACGTGACCGGATCCGGACCCTGCGCCAGGCTGGAGGCCTGTCAGGCTTCACGAAACGGGCGGAGAGCGAATACGACCCTTTCGGGGCCGCTCATTCCTCCACGTCGATCTCGGCCGGCCTCGGCATGGCGGTGGCTCGCGACCTGGAAGGGCGCCGCAACAACGTGATCGCGGTCATCGGTGACGGCGCGATGTCGGCGGGCATGGCCTATGAGGCCATGAACAACGCGGGCGCCATGCATTCCCGCCTGATCGTGATCCTGAACGACAACGACATGTCGATCGCGCCGCCCACCGGCGCCATGTCGTCCTATCTGGCGCGCCTGGTGTCGGGCGGGACGTACCGGGGCATCCGGGAAACGGCCAAGCAGCTGGCTCGGAAACTTCCGAAATTCTTCTACGACAAGGCCGCCAAGGCGGAGGAGTTCGCCCGCGGATTCTGGACCGGCGGGACGATGTTCGAGGAGCTCGGGTTCTACTATGTCGGCCCCATCGACGGGCATAACCTCGACCACCTTCTGCCGATCCTCAAAAACGTCCGGGATTCCGAAACCGGGCCGATCCTGGTTCACGTGGTGACCCAGAAGGGCAAGGGCTACGCCCCGGCCGAGGCCGCCGCCGATAAATATCACGGGGTCGTCACCTTCGACGTCGTGACCGGAACGCAGGCCAAGGCGAAGGCCAATGCCCCTTCCTACACAAAAGTGTTCGGTGAAAGCCTGATCAAGGAAGCCGCGAAGGACGACAAGATCGTCGCCATCACGGCCGCCATGCCGACCGGGACGGGAATCGATCTTTTCGGCAAGGAATTCCCGACCCGCACCTTCGATGTGGGCATCGCCGAGCAGCATGCGGTCACCTTCGCGGCCGGCATGGCGACCGAAGGGTACAAGCCGTTCTGCGCGATCTATTCCACCTTCCTGCAACGGGCCTATGACCAGGTGGTGCATGACGTAGCGCTGCAGAACCTCCCCGTCCGCTTCGCGCTCGACCGGGCCGGGCTGGTCGGGGCGGATGGTCCGACCCATGCGGGCTCCTTCGATCTGGCCTTTCTCGGCTGCCTGCCGAACATGGTGATCATGGCGGCGGCGGACGAGGCCGAGCTCGTCCACATGGTCGCGACCGCGGCTGCCTATGAGGATGGGCCCATCGCCTTCCGGTATCCGCGGGGCGAAGGTGTCGGCATCGAGCTGCCGGAAGAAGGCATACCGCTTCCGATCGGCAAGGGACGCATCGTCAGGCAAGGGACGCGGGTCGCCATCCTGTCGCTGGGAACACGGCTTGCCGAGGCTCTCCAGGCTGCGGAGGAGCTCGAGTCGCGCGGATTGTCCACAACCGTCGCCGACGCGCGCTTTGCCAAGCCCTTGGATGAGGAGCTGATCCTGCGCCTTGCCCGCGAGCACGAGGTGCTGATCACCGTCGAGGAAGGTTCGGTCGGAGGCTTCGGGTCCTTCATTCTCCAGCTGCTGTCCGAGAAAGGGGCATTGGATCGGGGCGTTCTGAAGTTCCGAAGCCTGGTGCTCCCCGATACCTATATCGACCATGACAAGCCCGACCGCATGTACGCCCAGGCCGGGCTCAATGCGGCAGGAATCGTGACCAAGGTCTTCGAGGCTCTCGGCCAGGAGGAAGCCCGCAAGGTGCGGGCTTGAGGATTTCCGGTCAGATCGTCAACGTTCCCGCTCTGGCAGCCGCATAGCGTTCGCCGATGCGGTTCCAGTCGAGCACGTTCCACCACGCTTTCAGATAATCGGCGCGCCGGTTCTGATATTTGAGGTAATAGGCGTGTTCCCAAACGTCATTGCCCATCAGGACCCGTTGGCCGTCCATCAGAGGCGTGTCCTGATTGGGCTTCGTCACGAGGGCCAGCTTGCCGTCTCGGCCCACCGTGATAAAGACCCAGCCGGATCCGAACTGCTTTTCTCCAGCGGTGTTGAAGTCCGACTGAAGCTTCTGGATGCCGCCAAGATCCCGATCGATGGCGCTTTTCAGATCGCCCGTGGGCTCTCCGCCCGAGCCTCCCATGATCTGCCAGAACATGGTGTGGTTCGCATGGCCACCGCCGTTGTTGCGAACCGCAGTGCGGATCCCCTCCGGCAGCTCGCCCAGACGCGCCAGCATCTCGTGGAGCGGCATCTTGGCCGCCTCCGTATTTTGGCTCAGGGCCGCGTTGAGGTTGTTGACATAGGCGGCATGGTGCTTGTCGTGGTGAAGCATCATGGTCTCGGCATCGATGTGCGGTTCGTTCTTGGAGGAAGGATAGGGCAAGGGTTCAAGCTTGAAGGGGCCGCCGGAAGCGGCCTGCGCCCAGGCCCGGGGGATCATGGCACTTCCTGCGAGCAGGGTTGCACCGGCCAGAAGATGTCGGCGACTGATCATGAGGGTCTCCCTTCCTCCATGGAGCGGTATGGGAAGCGTACGTTTACGGCCATGCTTCGGTTCCGCAGTAGGATAGAATTGTGAACGTCCAGGGTTTTAAAGAGGCCGATGATCAGGAAACGCGCTGATATGGTGCTTGTCGAGCGGGGGTTCTTCCCGAGCCGCGCACGGGCTCAGGAGGCCATCGCGGCTGGGCTGGTGACGGTCGATGGCGTCCCGCTGAAAAAGCCCGCCGACCTGATTGCGGCCGGGGCCGTGATCACGGCCGAACAGCCGCACCCTTACGTCTCGCGGGGCGGCGTCAAGCTCGCGGCGGCCCTTGATGTCTTTTCAATCGACCCGAAGGGCCGCGTCTGCATCGATATCGGCGCATCGACGGGTGGCTTCACGGATGTTCTGCTGAAACGGGGCGCCTTGCACGTTTATGCGGTCGATGTCGGTCACGGTCAGCTGCATCCGAGCATTGCCGATGATGAACGCGTCACCAATCTCGAAGGCACGGACGCCCGTGCCTTGACGACGGCCATCGTTCCGGAGAGACCCGACTTGCTCGTCTCGGACGTGAGCTTCATTTCCCTGAAGCTCGTCCTCCCGCCTGCTATTGCGCTTCTCCAGCCGCGAGCGTCCCTCGCCGTGCTGGTGAAGCCGCAATTCGAGGCGGGCCGCGAGAACGTCAAGAAAGGGATCGTGCGGGACGAGGCCGTTCATCGCAGGGTCTGCGACGATATCCGAGCCTTCGTGGAAAGCCTCGGATTTACGGTCATCGGCATCGCGCCCTCCCCCATCGAAGGCGGCGACGGCAACAGGGAGTTTCTCTTGGGAGCGTATCGTGAGTGACCATCTGATCGTTGAGCGCCTGGGAGCCAAGGCGGACGGCATCGCCGAGACCCGTGACGGTCCGGTGTTCATTCCTTATGTGCTGCCCGGAGAAGAGGTCGCCGTCGAGCAGGAGGGCTCGCGCGCGCGCCTTTTGAGCGTCATTCGGGAATCGGCCGAGCGTGAAACGCCCTTCTGCCCCTATTTCGGCGAATGCGGGGGCTGCGTGACCCAGCATATGCGGCACGGTTTCTATCAAACGTGGAAGCGGGACGTCCTCGCGCAGACCTTGCGCCATGCGCGGATCGATACAGCCCTCGACGGCATGATCGATGCGCATGGGGAGGGCCGTCGTCGCGTGACGCTTCATGTTCGTTATCCGGACAAGGGGGTGCATGTGGGCTACATGGCGGCCCGCTCCCATCACCTGGTGGAGATCGATCATTGCCCCATCGCCGTACCGGCCTTGAAGCATGAGGCTCCTCGCGTGGCACGGGTGATCGGCGAATACCTCAAAGGAACGCGCAAGCCTCTCGATATCCAGATCACCGCGACGCAAAGCGGTCTCGATGTGGATATCCGCGGTCATGGTCCCATGAAGGACAAGGACCGTCTGCGGCTGGTCGATCTTGCGGCGTCCCTCGATCTTGCGAGGCTCTCGCTGCACGGCGATGTGATCGTCGAGCGACGCCCGCCCATCATCCGCATGGGACGCGCGTCGGTCGTCCCGCCGCCGGGCTCCTTTCTGCAGGCGACCGAGCGAGGCGAAGAGGTGATGGCCGGTTTCGTCGTCGAGGCGTGCCAGCAGGCGAAGCGGGTCGCCGACCTCTTCTCGGGCTGCGGCCCGTTCGCTCTCCGGCTGGCGGAGCGCTCCGAAGTTCACGCCGTCGAGACCGACAAAGGATCGGTCGCGTCGCTCGACAAGGCCGCCCGCATGACCCAGGGCCTGAGACGCGTGACGGTGGAGGCGCGCGATCTGTTCCGCCGCCCGCTCCTCACGCCGGAGCTGAATGCCTTCGATGCAGTCGTCCTGGACCCGCCGCGTGCCGGCGCGGAGGCCCAGACCCAGCAGATCGCCGCATCGAAGGTTCCGCTCGTGGTCAGCGTCTCATGCGATGCCGCGACTTTCGCCCGCGATGCGGCGATCCTCATGAACGCGGGCTTTACGCTGGAGAGCGTTGCCCCGGTCGATCAGTTCAAGCATTCCCCTCATCTCGAAGTGATCGGAGTTCTGCGCCGGAAGACGAAAGGCAAGCTGCCCCGTCGCGCATGAGGACGCCCATCCCGGAGTATGTCCTTGGACATGTCATTCGACCTTGAGCGACGGCGAAACGCGTGATGACCTTTCCTCCTCATAGAGTGCTTCGCAGGGGCCGGACTTCACGGGAAAGGTCGCATATTCCAGCCCTTTAAGGGTCCGTTCCTGGAATGAGGACGGAATGCCGTCGCATGCGACAGTCATGAGGCGATGGCCAAATGACCATAAGGGCAGCATGGCGGTCACGGTATTCGTCCCGGTTCCGACATGGGCGTGGAAGCTGAGGGTGTTTTCCTTCCAGACGATGTTGTCGAACCGGGAGGCATTTCGCGCATCGAGCCACTGCAGCAATTGCTCGGCAGAAATCATGGCAATGCCTCGTGATTTGGCGATTGCCGTGATGGTTTTGAAAAAATCGTCCGAGTAGTCGTAATGGGTTCCGAATGCTCCGAAGAATCCCTCGGACCCCGTAGCCTTGTCGATCAGGAAATGAATGCTCTCCACATGATCGACGCCGTTCTCGTTCACGAGATGGGTTGTCGCCTGATAGATGTCGAGCACGGTTCCGTCGGCATCCGCGAACTTCATCGGAAAGCCGGATCCGGTCATGTATCCCGGTCTCCCGCTGATCCAGGAACCGGGCCAGTAATAATAATCGAGGCTAAGCCTGACGCCGTGCGATCTTGAGATCTTTGCGGTGTCGGCCCAGCCGCTCCAGACGACGCAGTGAATCCGATGCGACTTTTGCGTCAATCCCATCTGGCGGCCAAAATCGCCGACTTGCGCAGCAACGAAAGCGGCCACATCCCTGTTGCTCCGGTCGGTGCAACCGGTGTCGACATGGATGCCGAGTTCGAAACCTTTTGCGGCGTATTGCCTGATCCACCCTGGAGTGATGGGCGAGCCGACAGTGAAATACGAAGTGGCGCGATAGCACTCCCACTCCTCCACCCTGCAACCGGGAGCGCTTTCCGCATCGAGTTGCCCAAAGGCCCTGGCCGTACCGGCCTTGGTCGCATGATCGTCGCCGGCCATGACGATGACAGCCTTTCGTTCACCGGGCAGATACCAGATCCTGGGCAGCGGCCGACGCTGGTGGTTCAGAACCAGCAGGAGATTGGCGAAGAGACGCTGCTGCTCGTCCGCCTGTGGTACGGCGATCTTCGCCATATCGGTAAAATCCGGATAAAACAGGTCGTTGGGCCGTCGCGGCGGTATTCCGTCGCGCTCCTGATTCACCCAGTCAGGATTGCCCTGCCGTGTGCGGACAACCGATTGGGCAAGATCGTAGGCCAAGGCGACGGCGTGGCCTGAACCGATTTGCCGCAAGCTGATTGCAGGATGTTCGGTCCGTTCAGCCGACGAGACAAGGAGCGACGCGACCGCGATCCCATCTTCAATCCGGTACCGGCTCGCGGGCACGCGCAGCTGGAGGGCTTCCCGTGTGATGCCAGCGCCGCTGCGGGTGTCCGGATTCGCCAGCAGATGGGCTCCCTCCATTGGTGGCCCTGCATCGCGAAGGCCCAACAAGCGGAGAACATCGCCGACCGGACGGACGACGATGAGGTTTCCACCCTCCTGCACCCATCCTTCAAGCAATCGGATCGTTTCGGGAGCGACAGTCGATCCTGTGAGGATAACGATATCTGCCGTGCCAAGACGCCGTTCAGTCAGGGCTTCGGCATCGACAACGTCAAAAAGATTAAGGCCTTCCGCCAGAAGAATCTCACCATAATAGGACGCGTAGGGATTCTGCCTGTCCTTCACGACAAGAATCGGAGCCCCCGTTGTTGCGAGCCGTTCGCCGGACGGCATGGCATGCCTGTTCTGCGATGCATCATGGGAGATGTCCGAAATCGCTGGCCGATTGCGGGGGCCGAGGGCATCGCCCCTGCTCGCATCCGGCGATGCCGTCTTCGCAAGTGAAACGGCATGCGCGGCGGGAAGCCGATCCTCCAGAAGTGCGACGGATGGGCTGCCCTCGCGAGAGACGGCCGACAAAAACCATACCAATGCGCAACCAGCGCCTAGGAGCAGGAACCGCCGATACGGCACGCAGCCCTCCAATGTGCGATGAGCCTGAACTGTATCGCACGCCGGTCGTGACGGAATCCCTGCCTATCCCAAAGGTGCGTCACTCACTCTTCCGCGCTCGCACGGCCATTCAGGATAGGAAAGTCTGCCGTACAGGCATCTCATGGGGATATCCGCCGGATGGGCCGATCCGGGTCGGCATCCAGGTCGGCTCCTGCACCATGATCCCGTACCGTCGGGAAAGTCTCACCACAAAGGCGGACGGCCGTTGGAGGAGCCTCCGCGCGCGACCCTCAAAGGCGCATTCTCTTCCGTGGACAGGACACCATCACGGTTGGCATCGAACTTGTCCCAGATGGCGCCCGCCACTTGCCCCATTTCACGAACGGGAATGCGCGGGACCGAGCGACTTCCGAGTTTGCCCGGAGTAAAATAGGGTTTCAAATACGGAACGTGCAGATAATAACGGATCTGCACAGCCCGTGGATCCTCGGGCGCCAGACCTTTGGCATCAGCGTCCGTAAGGATCCCATCCTTGCCCGCAGCCGTTTTTGCAAACTCCACGGTGGTGGCAACGTATTGCTTGCGGTTTCTTGCCGAAAGGAGAGCGTTTCTCGCAGGCGCCGGCAATGTCTCCGCAACCTGTTCACGGGAGGCCTCTGCCATCGATGTGGGAAGATCCGTCCTGTCCCTGGCGAAAGACGGGAGCGGCGCCAGCGCGAGAACGGATGAAACAAGCACGACAAGCCGGCAGCCCATCATCGAAAACTCCTCCCTATCAACCTGAGACCGTCATGAACGGCCTCACACCAGGGGCATGCGTGACATAACGTGCGCGGCATCATCAGGATGCCACGCGGGACACATCGAACCAGATCGCCTTGGCGGCACCCTTCAGGGTTCCGCTTCCCGAAAAAAGAGCCGAGCCGGCGATCTCCTTTCTGCCGTCGACCGCGACTTTCCAGGCGATCACCATGTGCGGTTCTCCGGCGCTGACCGGTCCATAGAGCCTCGCGGTCATGCGGCCCAGAAGGAGCGCTCGGGGCTGCCGCCCCATCAGCGCGAACGCGCCAGGGCAATCCAGGGCGGCCCAGATGAATTCAGGACGAACCTCTCCCTTTTCATCGGCGAGATCGCCATTTGGCGTCCACGGCGCGGCAACCCTGTGATCGTCGCCCGAAAGAGGACCGGCGAAAATCCGCAATCCGTCACTGCTCTGCCGATCGGTCCCGCACACGAAGCATCCGGGGAAATTGTGCCGGGTCAATCCGAGGTAGCGGGGCATCGCCGCGAGGGCAGCCTCGTAAGGCGGCGGCGATGGCAGATCGATCTCCAGATCGTGTTCCGGCTTCGCCTGCGCGATGATCGTCTCGGAATCGTGCACGTCGAGCGTGGTATCCGGTCGAATCGTCACCGGAAGCGGCCGCATCAGCGGAATCGGACGCCGCAGGGTCACTTCCGCTGCGGGAGCATCGATCAAGGAAGCGATCCGCCCGCAGACATATCCGCCGTTTCCCGTTCCGGGCGGGCCGCAGAACCGCTCGTCAATGACAAGAGCATTCACGCTATGTCTCGCATCTGTTGTCACAAACATATGGGGATGAGCGTGTCAGATGCCGAGGAGCATCCGGGACTCACGACCTATATTCTAGATCTTTACCCGGCCTGCACAATCCTCCAGGCCCGACGCACCGCTTCCACGGCCCGATCCGCGTCGCCTTGCTCGGTCGCGGCGGAAATCACGGAGATCCGCATCGCCCAGCGGCCTTTCCACAGTGCCCCGCCCATGAAACAGCTTCCCTCCGCCTGGAGGTGCCCGATGGTCTCCAACGTCAATTTATCGCCCATGTCGGTCGAATCGTCCGGGCCGAACCGTAGGATGATCTGGTTGATCACCACGTCGTTCATGACCCGGATGCCGGCCTCCCGGGAAAGGGCCTCGGCCATCTGCCGGGCCATGCGGCAATGGCGCTCGACCATGGCGGCAATGCCCGTTCGGCCGAGGTGCTTGATCATCGCCCACGTGGCAAAGCCCCGCGCCCGCCTGGAAAGCTCCGGAACGAAGTGCGACGGATCTCGCTCGCCCTCGGAGACGGGAGGCAAGTAGCTTGCGGCGATGGTCATGGCGCGGCGGTGGATGTCGGCATCCCTCACGATCGCATAGCCGCAATCGTAGGGAGTCTGGAGCCATTTGTGCCCATCGGTCGCCCAGGAATCGGCTGCCTCCACTCCTGCCGTGAGAGTTCGCTTTTCCAGGCAGGCCCGGGCCCAGAGGCCGAATGCGCCGTCCACATGCACCCACGCCCGTTGCTCATGGGCCATCGGGATCAGTTCGGAGAAGCCGTCGAAAGCGCCGGTATTCAGCTGCCCGGCCTGGAGAATAGCGATCGTCGGCCCCGTACCCCTCCCCGTGCCGCTGCCGAGAGCCTTCTCGAAAGCGGAAGGGAGGATGCGTCCGGCGTCGTCGGTCGCAACCCGAACGACCTGCTCCTGGCCGAATCCCAACAGTTGGAGGTCGGAAAATACGGTCGCGTGAGCGTCCTCGCCGATCAGAACCTGGATGGGTGCGGCCCCAAACAGGCCCCGCGCCTCCACATCCCATCCGCCCCGGCGCAGCAGCTCTTTCCTGGCGGCCGCAAGACAGACGAAATTCGCGACCGTCGCTCCGGTAACGAAGCCCACCGAAGCCTCTCGCGGAAGATCGAGCAAATCCAGCAGCCAGCGGGCCGCAACGGTCTCGGCGGCAGCTGCAGCAGGCGCGGCGGTGTGATTGGCGGCATTCTGTCCCCAGGCCGATGTCAGCCAATCCGCGGCGACGCCGACGGGATGGGAGGATCCGATGACCCATCCGAAGAACCGAGGGCCGGTGGTTGCGTGAAGTCCCGGCTGAGCGAGATCGACAAGATCCTGAACAACGGTTGCGGCCGCTGTCCCCTCCTCCGGTGTTTCGGCTTCGAAGCGGGCAAGGATCGTCCCGTAGGAAGCCTCCGGCCGCTGCAATCGTCCCGATATGGCGCCGCGAAAGTTGATGGCATGCTCCGCGGCCTGCCGTAGAACATCAGCCGTATGATCGGGCTGCGGCATCACGCACTCCAGTTGCATGGCCCCGGAGACACGACAGGCCTGGCGGTTCTAGGGCTCCGGCCTTACAGGAACATATTCACTCAGGTTCCGCATATTTCGAGAGCGCATCCAGCAATTCCAGACATTTGCGGGCAACCTCCTCCGGAACGCGCTTGTCTCCCTCGTAATGACGCATCACAACCGCGTTGGCTTGCTCGAACAGATCGCCCAAATTTCCGGAAATGCCTGTGCGGACGGTTGGAAAATTCGGCGCGGATTTCCCCGCACGACGGCGTGCTCGCGAGGCGGCGGTGCCCTTGAAGAGCGTCAGGACTTGAGAATCCTTCGCGTCCTTCTTGAAGTCTTCGAATGCGATGAGGTCACCCATGCCTTCCACCTTTACGCAACGCACATACCGTTCGCTATCATGCCGTCCTTCAGCTTCGACGACGCCGGTTCTTAAGGGTTAATCCAGCGCTAAAGCGACGGTTCCGCTGCCCCTGACAATCCGGTTTCGAACGGGACCGGATCCGCAAGTCAGCCGGCTCATGGCAAATCGAGAACCCGCAGGGCGCCCTGCGGGAACATTAGGCTCTTCAAAAACTTTCAGATTTTCCGACGAAATTCTTAAGACCCCTTTGCTTCCGGCAGATTTTGAAGAAGCTTGGCTGGCGGAGTTATGGTTCGGCCATGAAGCACGTCGTTCTCCTTGGCGACTCGATTTTCGACAATGCCTCCTACGTTCCGGGACAGCCGGACGTGATCAGGCAAACCCGCACCATGCTTCCCGCGGACTGGAAGGCGACCCTATGCGCCGTTGACGGTGCCGTAACACGGGGCGTCTCGTCTCAGCTGAAGAGAATACCGCCGGATGCCAGCCATCTTGTCATCAGTGTCGGCGGCAATGACGCGCTGCATGCCTCACGAATTCTGCATGATTCCGTTCGGTTGGTGTCCGAAGCGCTTCTGAAGCTCTCGGACATCCGTGAAGCCTTTGAAACGGACTACCGGGCGATGCTCGACGCGGTCATGGCTCTCAATCTGCCGACGACCCTCTGCACGATCTACGAAGGCTATGCCCTTTCCGATCTGCAGCAGCGCATCCAAGCGACAGGGCTGACGGTGTTCAACGACGTGATCCTGCGCGAAGCCTTTTTCCGCCGCCTGTCGGTGATCGATCTGCGTTTCATCTGCAACGACCCCGACGACTACGCCAATCCGATCGAACCGTCTGCGAAAGGCGGTGAAAAGATCGCCGCCGTCATCGCAGGAGCGGTCGCCGGTCCGCCCGATCCGTCAACGCCGCAAGTTCATGTGCGCTGAGGCGCCTCAGGGCCTGGGACGACCACCACAGGGACACCCTGCCGGGCGGGCGCAGTCAGGAGCGGTCCTGGCGACTGATCCCTAGAACAGACTTCCCTGCTCATCCTCGTCGCTGGAGCGCGGTTTGGCGGCCTTGCGCTTCGTCTGGACGGGCGCTGCCTCCGGCGCCGGAAGGGGTTCCTGGAGGCCCGGATCGTCGTTCTCGACCTTGTTGACCCTCCGGCTGACCGGGACCATGTCGAGCCAGTCCTCCGGGCACGGCCGCACCAGGGGCATGACCCGGCCGGTATCCTCATCACGGGTATCGAGCCAGGCGTCGATGCCTTGTTCGGACAGGATCACCGGCATGCGATCGTGCACGGCCGCCAGGACGCCGTTGGCGTCCGTCGTCACGATGGCCGCCGTATCGATCTCGCCGCCGGCCGGGTCCGTGTATGTCTCCCAAAGGCCCGCGAGAGGCATAGGCCGGCGATTGCGTTGCCGAATGAGAAACGGAGCCTTCTCCCGGCCATGACGCTGCCACTCGTAAAAGCCGTCAGCGAGAAAAATGCAGCGGCGCCGTTTCAATGCCGCCTTGAAGGTGGGCTTGGTTTCGAGGGTCTCGCCCCGGGCATTGATGACGAGCGGAAAGTCCTTCGGGTCCTTCGCCCAGGATGGGAGGAAGCCCCAGCGGACAAGCCGGAAATGCCGTTCGCCGCGTTCCTCGAGGACAATCGGCACGGGTTGCGTCGGAGCCACGTTGTAGCGCGGAGGGAAGTTCGGCTGCTCCGGATAGCCGAAGATCTTACGATAGGCCTCGGGAGGCAGGGTGATCGCATAACGGCCGCACATGGCAATGTCTCAGAGCCACCGTTTCCAGCGGAAAAACACGTAAGGCAGAATAGCCGCCACGATGATCATCACAATGGCGAAGGGATACCCCAGTTTCCAATGCAATTCCGGCATGAGTTGGAAATTCATGCCGTAAATGGAGGCGACGAGAGTCGGCGGCAGGAAGATCACGGAGACGACGGAGAAGAGCTTGATGATGTCGTTCTGCTCGATGGTGACGAGACCCAGGGTCGCATCGAGGAGAAACTGCAGTTTGTTCGACAGAAAGGTCGCATGCTCTTCAATGGACTGGACGTCGCGGATGGCGGTTCGCCATTCCGCCTCGAAACCTCGCGATTTCTGCGGACGGGGCATGCTTGCCGACAGAAACAGGAGAAGCCGCTCCACCGAAACCATGCTCTCCCGGACGTTGGAGATCACATCCCCTTTGCGTCCGATGGATCTCAAGGCGGCCCGGAAGCTTGCAGCCCGGCGCGATCCAAGCCGCTCGTTGTCGAAGATCGACTGCGACAGGCGGTCGATCCGGGTGCCGATCTGCGCCAGGATCTCCGCGGCCCGATCGATGATCGTTTCGATCAGCCCGTCCAGGACAGCCTCCGGCTGAGGACGGCATCCGCCCGGCTTCATGGCCCGCGATGCAAACATCGAAAAGGAACGCGGTTCGCCGTAGCGGACCGTCACGAGCGCACGGTCGGTCAGGATGAACGATACGTCGATGAGCTTCGGCGTTTCACTCTCGGAGCTGCAGAGTACCCGCGCCGTCATGTAGCGCGCATTGTTTTCCCGGTAGAGGATTTCGGAAGGCTCGATATCCGCCATTTCCTCCCGGGTCGGGATCTCGATGGCGAGATGCTGCTCGACAAGCCGGTCCTCTTCCCTGGTGGGCTCGATCAGGTCGATCCACAAGGCATCGCCGGGAATAGGCTCGCCGGCGCGCAGGATATGGCGCTCCAGGGCTTCGCTTTTCAATCCTTCGGCCGGGCTGTGAACGATGATCATACGCCTCTCCGCCTGTCATGAGGCACCATTAGCGGTTTTTTATGACAGGCGCGAGGGCGCAAAAACCTCACCGATGCCGCGCTCAGGCATCGTCCGGAACGAAGAAATCGGGCATCAGGGGCCTTGTCGGGTCGACCCGGTATTTCTCGAAATCGGTGAGGCCTTCCGACCTCAGGAACGTGTCGTCGATCAGGAAATGACCGGAAAAGCTCTTTGCCGGTTTTCGAAAGATCGCATGGGCTGCGTCTGCCAGGATCTCGGGCGTGCGGCTGGCCTGGACGATCTCATCCCCGCCGAGCAGGTTTCTGACCGCGCTGGTGGCGATGGTCGTCCGCGGCCAAAGGGCATTGACGGCGATGCCCTTGTCCCTCAACTCGCCGGAAAGCCCCAGCACGCACAGGCTCATGCCGTACTTTGCAAGCGAATACGCCAGATGCGGCGCGAACCACTTCTCCTTCATGTCCAAGGGCGGCGACAGCATGAGAATGTGGGGATTCTCCGCCTTCTCGAGATGAGGGATCGCGTATTTCGACACCATGAAGGTGCCGCGCGTGTTGACCTGATGCATCAGATCGAAACGCTTCATGTCGATCTGCGGCGTCCGGCTCAGATTGATGGCGCTGGCATTGTTGACCACGATATCGAGCCCACCGAAGGTCTCGACGGATGTCGCGATGGCGTTTTTCAGGCCCTCCTCGTCCCGCACGTCGACGAGCAGGGGCAGAGCCTTGCCGCCCGCCTTCTCGATCTCCTCCGCAGCGGAGTAGATCGTCCCCGGCAGCTTCGGATGCGGCTCCGCGGTCTTGGCCGCGATGACCACGTTGGCGCCGTCCTGCGCGGCCCGCAGGCCGATGGCGAGTCCGATGCCACGGGAGGCACCGGTGATGAAAAGGGTCTTGTTTTTGAGGTTCATGGATCAGCTCGCAAGGGCCACGGGTGCATCCTGGAGAAAGCCCGCGCCGCCCAGCACCGTGTCTTCCAGGCCCTTGGCGCCGACAGCGATGTTTTCCGCGAAGAAACGACAAAGAGCGATACGGCCGACATGGGCGGGATTGTCGTCCCCCTCGCCGATCAGGCGGTTGGCGGCAAGCGCCGCGTCCGCCAATGCCGCGCCGCCTTGGGCAAGGGCGAAAAGGCGCAGATAAGGCGTCGCGCCCGCAAGGGCTTCCGTCGGCGCATTCGCAAGAACCAGCTTCAGGAGATGGCCGGTTGCCCGGTCCAGGCTCTCCACCGCATCGCGCAGGCGCGGCGCGGTATGGCCGAAGAGAGGCGTCCCTTCCTTCATCAGGCGCGTCACCGTCGCGCGCATGGCGGCGATTTGCGCCCGCACCGTCTCGCCGCCCGAGAGAGGCAGCTTACGCATGACGAGATCGATGGCCTGAATGCCGTTGGTGCCTTCATAGATCGGCGCGATGCGCGCATCGCGCAGGTGCTGCGCGGCGCCCGTTTCCTCGATATAGCCCATGCCCCCATGGACCTGGACGCCGATGGAGGCGACTTCGGCGCCGATATCGGTCGAAAAGGCCTTGGCGACGGGCGTGAGAAGCGACGCACGCTCCTGCGCCCGGCGGCGTTTCGCAGCGTCCTGCTCGCGATGCGCCCGGTCGATGGCGGCGGCCGTCATATAGCAGATCGCCCGCGAAGCCGCCGTCAGGGCCTTCATGGTCATGAGATTGCGCTGAACATCGGGGTGGTCCGCAATCGGGCTCATCCCGTCACCGGAACTGCCGGGTGCGCGCCCCTGGCGGCGTTCTCTCGCATAGTCCAGCGCCTGCTGGTACGCCCGCTCCGCGATGGCGACGCCTTGCAGCCCGACGGCCAGACGGGCATTGTTCATCATGGTGAACATGCAATTGAGGCCACGATTCTCCTCGCCCACCAGCCATCCGATCGCGCCGTCCCGATCGCCGAACACCATCGTGCAGGTGGGCGAGCCATGGATCCCGAGCTTGTGTTCGACCCCCGCGCACCGCAGATCGTTTCGACCGCCGTCGGGAAGGATCTTGGGCACGAGAAACAACGAGATTCCGCGCGTGCCGGCGGGAGCATCAGGAAGGCGCGCCAGAACGAGATGGATGATGTTGTCCGTCAGATCATGCTCGCCGTACGTGATGAAGATCTTCTGTCCCCGAATCCGGTAAGTCCCGTCCCCGGCGGGTTCGGCGCGAGAACGCAGAGCCGCAAGGTCCGAGCCGGCCTGCGGCTCCGTGAGGTTCATGGTGGCGGTCCATGCGCCCGAGACGAGCTTTTCCAGATAACGGCTCCGCAGATCGTCCGTGCCATGGGCGATCAAAGCCTCGATCGCTCCCATGGTGAGAATCGGCCCGATGCCGAAAGCCATGGAGGCAGAGTTCCACATTTCCACGCAGGCCGAATTGAGGAGCGTCGGCAAGCCCTGGCCGCCAAAGTCGGCCGGTCCCGGAAGGGCGTTCCAGCCCGCCTCCGTCCAGGCGCGATAAGCCTCCTTCCAGCCCGGGGCCGTGGTGACCGCCCCGTCCTTCAGGGTCGCGCCGTGCTTGTCGCCACCCCGGTTGAGGGGGGCGATCACATCGGCGGCGAACCGGCCCGCCTCCTCCAGGATCGTTTCGGCGAGATCCACCGACAGATCCCCGTAGAGGCCTTCTTCGACCGCACGGTCGAAGCCCGCCACATGGCGCATGGTGAAGGCGATGTCGGAGACCGGGGCGCGGTATGCCATCATGTTCCCTTTCGGCAAAAGGCTTTTGATATTGACGCAAGTTGCTGCGCAGCTAAACCCGCCCAGCGGAACGGGAGAATAGTTTAGACGTGAACGATCAAGGGTCAATGGTGACTGAGCATGGTGACTGAGCATGGCGACTGAGCATCTTGGGCCGGAGCAGGTCGGCATTGCCCGTGCGGCGGAAATCATCCGGAACGGGGGGCTCGTCGCCTTTCCGACCGAAACCGTTTACGGCCTTGGGGCGGACGCAACCCGAGCGGAAGCCGTCGCCAAAATCTACGCGGCGAAGGATAGGCCGAGCTTCAACCCCCTGATCGCCCATGTGGAGAACCTTCCGGCCGCCATGAAGGAAGGGGTCTTCAACGAGACCGCCAAGCGCTTGGCGGAGGCTTTCTGGCCAGGACCGCTGACCCTCGTGGTTCCTGTGGCCCCGACCTGCACGGTATCGGACCTTGCCCGAGCGGGCCTCGACAGCGTGGGCCTGCGCGTTCCGGCCCATCCCTTGGCCCATGCCCTGCTGGCCGCCGCCGCGCGGCCCATCGCGGCGCCCTCCGCCAACAGATCAGGCAGAGTAAGCCCGACGGCCGCCTCTCACGTTCTCGGGGATCTCGACGGCCGGATCGATGCGGTGCTCGACGGCGGTCCCACGCAGGTCGGCGTCGAATCGACGATCGTTTCCTGCATTCATGACGTTCCGCGCCTCTTGCGGCCGGGCGGCGTGCCCCGTGAGGCCATCGAGGCGCTGATCGGACGGACGCTCGAAACCGCGAGCGACACAGGCGGCAATCCACTCGCCCCCGGCATGCTGGCATCCCACTACGCGCCGCGCGCCCAGGTTCGTCTCGGCGCCACGGTGCTTCAACCGGGCGAGGCCGCACTCCTGTTCGGCCCCGAGCAACCTCAGGGCCTCGGCCATGCGGCGGCGGTCATCAACCTGAGCGAAAACGGCGACCTCGTGGAGGCCGCCGCTCGTCTTTTCTCATCATTGCGGGCGCTCGATGCTTCAGGTGCGAGCACCATCGCCGTAAGTCCTATTCCCACGACCGGTCTGGGAGAGGCCATTAACGACCGGCTGGAGCGAGCGGCGGCCGAACGCTGATTCCGCCGACGCTCCTTGCGTCTTATCCGGCGATTTTCGTGGCGATCTGCGCCACGTGGCGTCCCTGGTAGCGAGCCGCTTCGAGCTCGATCGGGCTGGGTTGGCGCGAACCGTCGCCCGCCGCGATGGTCGACGCTCCATAAGGCGATCCGCCCTTTACTTCGTCCACGCCCATCTGGCCGGCGAATGCGTAAGGCAATCCGACGATCACCATCCCGAGATGCAGAAGCACGGGGTGGAAGGTCAGGATCGTCGATTCCTGACCGCCATGTTGAGTGGCGCTCGAGGCAAAGACAGAGCCGACCTTGCCGACGAGCGCACCGCTCGCCCAGAGAGCGCCCGTCTGATCGAGGAAGTTCTTCATCTGCGCGGTCATGTTGCCATAACGGGTCGGCGTCCCGAATATGATGGCATCATACTGAGACAGCTCTTCCACGGTCGCGATCGGAGCCGGCTGATCGAGCTTGTAATGCGCGCTCCGCGCGACCTCGTCGGGAACGAGTTCGGGAACGCGCTTGACGACGACCTCAGCGCCAGTTTCGCGAACACCTTCGGCAACGGCATAAGCCATCTGCTCGATGTGTCCCCAAGTCGAATAATAAAGAACCAGAACCTTTGCCATCAGAACCTCCGCTACGGCATCATGGGCGTGGAGGAGCGATCCGATCCGTGCTCACACGGTCCGGGTCGAAATCGTCCACTGCAATTGCTATGCTCGCGCAGGATAAACTTCCCCCCTTGCAAGACTAGTGTTAGTCTTGCAGGATCTATCTTGCGTGGATGCAAATTCGTGGCGAAGCAGAACCTGGTCTGGGACGATTTCAGGCTCGTGAAGATCATCGCCGAGGCGAATGGGCTGGCCGGGGCTGCGGAGCGCCTCGGGGTCAATCATTCCACGGTTTTCAGGCGCCTTGGCCAGATGGAAGAGAGCTTGGGCGTCAAGCTCTTCGAGCGTCACCGTACCGGATATGTGCTGACCCCCGCAGGCGAGGAAATGACCGCACTCGCCGAGCACATGGAAGAAAACGTCTCCACCTTCACGCGCAAGCTCGCCGGACAGGCGGTTGCGCCGACGGGCGAGTTGCGGATCACCACGAACGACACGCTGCTCGTTCACATGCTGACCCCCTTGTTCACGCGCTTCCTCGAAGCATGCCCGGAGATGCGGCTCGATGTGGTCTTGGCGAACCAAGCCTTGAACCTGTCGAAGCGGGATGCGGATGTGGCTATTCGCGCGACCGACAATCCGCCGGAGACACTCGTCGGACGGCGCGTCGCAACCATCGCTTGGGCGATCTACGGACGCACGACGGATTTCCCGCAACGCGTCAACGTGATGGATACGCCCGCCCTCTTTCAGCGCTCCTGGGTTGCTCTCGGCGACAATCTGGCGACCCTGAAGGCCGCGCGCTTCGTGAGAGACCGCGTCCCGCACGAACAGATCGTCTACAAGGTCAATACGGTTCTGGGTCTTGCGGAAGCCATCGAGGCAGGGTTGGGGATCGGCCCCCTGCCCTGCTTCATCGCCGATGCGAAGCCGAGCCTTGTGAGATTGTCTGAAGTGAACCCGGATTTTTCCGCCGGGCTATGGCTTCTGACCCATCCGGATCTGCGCCAATCCGCGCGCGTGCGCGCCTTCATGGACTTCATGGCCACAGAGATCGGCCGCCAGAAGAAATGGATCGAAGGAAGCGGCGTCAGAGCGCTTTGAAAGCTGTCGATCATCCAATCGCCACGACGGTTCGTCCCCGCACCTTTCCCTCGACGATGGCTCGCCCCGCATCCATGACCTGGTCGAGGGTGATGACGTTCGTCATGGTTTCGAGCAAGGCGAGATTGAGGTCACGCGCAAGGCGGCTCCAGGCCTCAAAGCGGGATGCCCGCGGGGTCATCACGGAATCGATACCAAGAAGCGACACGCCGCGCAGGATGAACGGAGCGACGGATGTCGGCAGGTCCATGCCGCCCGCCAGTCCGCAGGCGGTGATTGCGCCTCCATATGTCGTCATCGACAGGACATTCGCGAGCGTATGAGATCCCACGGTGTCGACGCCGGTGCACCAGCGCTCCTTGCCGAGCGGACGCGCAGGCCCCGTCAATTCGCTGCGATCCATGATTTCCGCGGCCCCCAGATGCTTCAGGTACTCCGCCTCATGCATTCGTCCCGTGGAGGCGATCACATGCCATCCGGCCCGCGCCAGGAGAGTCACGGCCACCGAACCGACGCCGCCCGCGGCCCCGGTTACGATGGCGGGGCCCTTATGGCAGCGCAAACCGTGCCGCTCCATGGCGATGAGCGACAGCATGGCCGTGTATCCCGCCGTGCCGATGGCCATGGCCTGCAGAAGGCTCAGCCCCTTCGGCAGATGAAGCAGCCATTCGCCACGGACCCTGACCTTCTCGGCATAAGCGCCAAGGTGAGTCTCCCCGAGCCCCCAGCCATTGAGGATGACCGAGTCTCCGGCTTTGAAATCCGGATGGGAGGAATGCTCGACCGTTCCTGACAGATCCACGCCGGGGATCATCGGAAACCGACGGACGACGGGAGCCTTGCCGGTCAGCGCCAAGCCGTCTTTGTAGTTGAGAGTGGAATAGGCCACCCGAACGGTGACATCCCCCTCCATCAGGTCCGATTCGTCAAAATCCCGCTGCTGAACCTTTTGTCCCGCCTCGGTCTTCTCGATCACGATCGCCTTGAAGGTACCCATCCTGCTCCTCCGCTCCATCCATCATTTGTGGCGTTGCGGCGGACAAGGACAAGCGGCCTGTCGCTTTTTCCCTCGAGGTCCCGCGTTATTCCGCAGGCTGGAGGCGCGGCGTTCTCTCGACCGGCTTCTCCTGGATCGGCAGATTGATCAGAGCCGAAGCGACGCCAAGGGCGATCGAGAGCCACCAGACGAAGGTGTAGTTGCCATAGACCTCATACAGGAGGCCTCCGAGCCAGACGCCGAGGAATCCGCCGACCTGATGGGAAAAGAACGCGAACCCATAGAGCATCGCCATGTATCGGGTCCCGAACATCAGCATCACGAGCGACGACGTCGGCGGCACGGTCGAGAGCCACAACAGGCCGATGGCGATGCCGAACGCGATGGATGTGACAGGCGTTGCCGGCAACAGGATGAAAACCGCAATCGCCACGGCGCGCCCGAGATAGATCCAGGCGAGCAGCCAACGCTTCGACATGCGGGTCGACAGCCAGCCCGATGTGAGAGACCCGAAGGCATTGGCCAACCCGATCACCGCGAGCGTCCAGCCCCCGACCGCAGCGGAAAGGCCGGCGTCGCGAAGATAGGCGGGAAGGTGAACCGTGATGAAGGCGAGCTGGAATCCGCAGGTGAAGAAACCGAGAACCAGAAGAACGTAGGAGCGGTGCCGGAAGGCTTCCGCGAGCGCCTGACGGATCGATTGGCCGGGCGCGGCGGCGGGCCCGACCTGCGCCGAAGCCTCGACCGGCCGCGTCGCGAGCGCGATCGCCAATGGGAGCACGAGAAGGACGCTGGCGGCAAAAACCAGGAGTGCCTGATGCCATCCGAAAGAATCGATGAGCAGGTTGCCGATGGGCGGGAACAGAAACTGGCCGAACGAACCGGCTGCCGTTCCGGCGCCGAAGGCCATGGGGCGCCACGATTCAGGAAGCAGCTTTCCGAAAGCCCCGAGAACCAGATTGAACGAGCAGCCCGACAGGCCGAAGCCGATCAGAACGCCGGCCCCGAGATGGAGCATGCTCGGCGTCGACGCGTAGGCCATGACCACAAGGCCGAGCGCGTAGAGGATGGCGCCGAAACACAAGACCCGGAAGGCGCCGAAGCGATCCGCAACCGCGCCCGCGAAAGGTTGGCCAAGCCCCCAAAGGAGGTTCTGCACCGCGATTGCGAGACCGAAAATGTCGCGGCCCCAGCCGTACTCCACCGTCATGGGGATTTGGAACAGTCCCGACGAGGCCCGTGGCCCGAACGTGATCAGGGCGATCAAGCAGCCCGATACGACAATGAGTTCCGGAGAGAACCGGGAACGGGATGCGGGCTCGGACATGGAGTGATCCTCAACGGCAAGGGAGCAGATATTATCCCTACCGGCCTTCGGAGCCTATTGAAAGTTCATTGCACAATCCATGAAAGAGCCTGATGGATCAGGCCTTTCTGGCAGCGGGAAAAACCCGCAGGATGGCGGCCTTAAGTTACGAGAAAATCGTGAGAATTCATCACGAGATGAGTGTGGAGGACCGCAAATTGAAGGGGTGAACGAGCCCCGGATCCGTCCGGATCATAGGAGAGCGCCCCCATCCCGGGATCATAGAGAATATGATCGTTCCCATCCGCGGCGCTCAGGCCGTTGCGGAAGATTCCATCCTCAAGGAGGCCCGGCGCAAGCGCTTTGAAGATCCGGTGGTCGAGGCGAATCGCATCCTCGCCCGGACGGAAATCCGCGATCCGGTCCACATTTCGTTTTCCGTCGAGGACGGTATCGAACACGAAGGTGTCGTGCCCTGGACCTCCGACCAGAATGTCCTTGCCGACCCGGCCTTGAAGCACATCGTCGCCGGCAAGACCATGCAGAGCGTCATCGCCTGCGTGCCCGCGCAGAAGGTTCGGACCCGCGTTACCCCAGATCTTGTCGTTTCCAGCCCCGCCGGCCGCATTCTCGATGGTGACGCCATGGGCAATGGTGAAGCCGCCGGAGATGCCTTTTTGCGACGAAACATAACCGCCCGCATGAGCATCCTTGCTTCGGAGCGTCGCGGAACGCAGGTCGATAACGACGCTCTCACGGGAATGGACGCCGCTGATGGTGTCGATCCCTCCTGCATCCCAGATGCTGGACCATCCGGTCCCGGGAGCGTTGCGTGTCGGAAGATGATAGACGTTCCCCCCAAGTGCCGTTTCGAGGTTAGGGCCATAAAGAGCCTGGATCGCCGCAATGTCGAAGGCGCCGAGCCCTCCTTGCGCCCCATAGCTCGGATCAAGACCTCTCCGGTTCCACCCGGCATTGTAGGACATGACGGTCCAGACACCCTGGTTCAGACCGTACCAGCCCGTATCGGCGGAGGTGGACACGCTCGGAAATCTCGTAGCATCGGCTTCCCAACCGCCGTCATGAGGATGCGCAAGCCCAAGCCCGTGGCCGATCTCGTGGATGATCGTGTTGCGTCCGTCGCCGCCCGGTTTGAGATTCTTCCAAGTCTCGGTTGGATTAAAGTATCCCCATGCGGGCGTCTGGAGAGGAGGCTCGTGCACGCCGGCGACCCCATCCCAGAGATCGGACTTCCACCAGACGATATCGGCCTCCGCCACGGAGCCTGCGGGCGCGAAGGTCAGACCGCTGACCTTCGCGTAAAGCGACAGGACAGATTTAAAGGCGCTGATCTCGTCGGCGGTCCAGGATTCAATGTCCTTAGCGTCCCAGATATAGGCGCTGAACCCGTGCCGCTTGCTCGCAGCCTCAAAGTTCGCCCGGTTGCCGAACAGGTACTTGATCGGCCCTTGCCCAGGATCCCAGGCTTTTCCGCCCCATATGAGCGAGTCCACATAAGGGCTGCCATAGCCCCGTCCCGGAATGTCTCTGATGGCGCCCATAGCGGCTTCCGCAGCTGATCGACAACAGAGACGTTATAATATGAATTAGGCTTGTGTGTCGTGTCGAAGAACACGTTTCGTAAGGTCAGGTCTGGCCTGACTTGAGTTTGTAGAAGATATGGCGCCCGATGACGTCCATCTTCTTCAGGCGTCGTGCCCAGTAAGGCTTCACGTAGTTGGCGTGATAATGGGTCGCGCCTCCCACATCCGCCAGGTAGGTCTTGCCTTCCAGCACGGCGCTGGCGATCTGCTTGGCGCGATCCCAGGATTCGGTCTCCGTTACGCGCAGGGCCTTGCCCTCGCAAGCGAAGGTGAACTGGCATGCGAGGTGACGATGGCGGTTCTGATACACGACGCCGCAGATCGAAGCCGGATAGAGACCGCTCTTCACCCGGTTCAGAACCACCTGCGCGACAGCCGCCTGCCCTTCCTCCGATTCGCTGCGGGCCTCGAAATAGACGGCCTCCGCCAGGCAGCGCTGTTCCTTGCTCATATTGTCGGGATCGATGAGGTCCGCATAGCGCGGACGCTCTTCATCGGATCGGGCCATGGATGTCGTGCCGAGGCCGTTCTTCTCGATGCGCGAAACGGGAGCCGCCGCAATCTCGATCGGCGTGGCGTCCGCAGGCGCGGGCGTGGTCGAGGACAGCACGATCGCCCGCTTGACCAGCGGGGTCGTCTGGCTGGCGGCTGCGCCCGTCGAGCCTGCCGCGGCGGCCGCCGGTGACTGAATCGACGTCGCCTGCCGGGTTGTCGTCAACTCGGGGGCTTGCCAGGGTTCGAAACCGCGCTGTTCCAGCTCCGGCCCTTCGAGCTTTCCTTCCATGAGGATCGTCGGCGGCAGAAGGTTCTCGTTCTGATCGAACAGGAGACGGCCGGCCGACGAGCCGAGGCTCATGCGGATTTCCTGAGCCCGCTCCGAGAGGGTCGCCCGGTGCGGCACGGCGCGGCCGGCCTTGGCGCTTCGATCAACCGCCGGAAAGCTTCCGGCGCCCGTCTTCATCTCGCCGCGCAAGGGCTCGCCTCGCGCTCCAGCATCGTCGCCAAGGTCGTAGCGCGGGGTCGTACGAAGAATGTCCCGGCCGAGCTGGAGTTTGCTCGCGAGGGCTGCCGCGACGGGCGGAACAAGTCCCCCGTCGCCGAGCCGCGCCGCGGGGCTGCGGGACGTGAAGCTGAAACCGGAATGCACGTCGTTGCTGGCGGAAGCCGTGAAGGACACCAGCACGCCGGCAGCCAGCGCCCAGGGCGCTACGGTGGCGCAAATCCATCTGACCCGAGAGCGACGATTCCGAAAACGCACGCGACCAACCCTACAGAACCGACTACGAAGAGCCTCCACCAGGGCGGCTCCGACTTCCAATCGGTTATCGATGATTAAGGTTGATACCCGGTTAAGAGCCGGGTCCGGATGGCTTTGCCACGAGCTTGCGCAAGATGGCGGCGGTCTGTGCATCGGCGGGGAAGAACGCCTCGATGGCCAACTCCGAGAGCGTCACGTCGATGGGGGTGCCGAACACCGTGGTGGTGCTGAAGAGCGTCAACACGCCCTCGTCCGACCGGAGCTGAAGGGGCACCAGGACACCCGCATAATCCTGTCGTGGATGAGGCGGACGCGCGGTGCCGGCGGGAGCCGGATAGGAGCGGAGCTCGTCCATCAGCCGTGCCAGGGTCCCGTCTGCCGTGACCTCCACCTGATGATGCAGGCGGGTGAGGATATGATCGCGCCATTCCGGGAAGTTGACGATACGCGAAGCCATGCCCTGTGGATGCAGGCTGAGGCGGAGCACGTTGACGGGCGGCTTCATCAGGTCCGGATCGACCGCGCCGATCAGGGGAGGCAGAGCCTCGTTCGCAGCGACGAGCGACCAATGACGGTCCACCGCAAGAGCCGGATACGGCTCATGCCCCTTCAAGACCAGATCAATGGCCTGCCGCGCGGCCTCGAGGGCAGGATCCTCAAGGGAGCGGTGTGAATAGACCGGTGCATAGCCGGCCGTGACGAGCAGGATGTTGCGTTCACGCAAGGGAATGTCGAGCTGGTCCGCGAGATGCAGCACCATTTCACGGCTCGGCTGGGAGCGGCCGGTTTCCAGAAAGCTCAGATGACGGGTGGAGATATTCGCCTCGAGAGCGAGGTCCATTTGGCTCATGCGGCGGCGCTGACGCCACTCGCGCAGATGATCGCCGACAGTGGAAGTATGTGTGTTCATGGAGGAACGATAGCCGAAGCGGCGATCCGCATCCATGACCTGCGAGGTAATCGACCGACCAACAGGCACCGATCATTGTGAGGCATGGTCGACACGGCGAAACGGCACGAGGCCCTTCTCGCCAGGGACCGTCAAACGACGATCATGAAGGAGATTGCCATGTCCGTCATCGTTTCCTCCCCCCTCCTCCGTCAGGCTCTGATCGCGGATGCCTCGACCAGCGCAGCCTGTGGCCTCCTGATGCTTCTGGCCGCGGGACCGCTCGCATCGCTTCTGGGGCTACCGGTCCCGTTGCTGCGGCTCGCCGGTCTCGCGCTTCTGCCCTATGCGGGCCTTGTCGGATACTTAGGTCTGCGCGAGCATCTGCCGCGGGGCATGGTGTGGGCGGTCGTCATAGGCAACGCCGTCTGGGCCATCGACAGCCTGCTTCTGCTCATGAGCGGCTGGGTCGAGCCCACCCGGGCAGGATACGCCTTCGTGATTGCGCAAGGACTTGTCGTCCTCATGTATGCGGAGCTGCAATATGTCGGCCTCCGGCGCTCGAGAGAAGCCTTTGCGGTTTAGGGTCTGAACGAAACCGAGGCGTCGCTACACGCCTCGGCGACTGCACGCACCGCCGTCAGCGCCTTCTATCGCTGACGGCGCAAAGCCGTTCCACGGCATGAATGCCCGCAATGGATGAAAGGCAGATCCTCGGCAGCGCCGACGGCATCCACAGACGGACTATGCGGGCGGTAATTCGAGGCCCTTCGGCAGTGAAATCCAGATGACCGTCTGCGCCTCCGGGGAATGGCGCGACAGATGGCCTTTACCGTGCGTGTCCTCCACCAACACGAAGCTACCCGCCTGAACGTGACGCACCTCTCTGTCGCTCGTCTCATATTCAACCGAACCATCCAGCCTGACTGTCAGCACCGGTTCTGGAACCGTATGCCAGGCAACCTCGCGCATCCCCGCCGGGATGCGGGTAATGCGGACGCGGGACGCCGGATAGCTGGCCGAAACCTCGAACGGGACGGCGTCGGGGTGCACCGATCTCTTCGTCGTCGGCAGTTCAACTTCGTCGAAATGCGACTCGCCGTCCGGGGTGGCATAGATGCGCAGGCACTTCATTGCGGTTGATTCCTTCTGGCTCGGCATGCCGAAACGACGCACGCCTACCATGGATGGGGCGGGATAACACCACGAGGCCCTGCGAGCATCGGTGTGCGCCGCAAGCGGAACTTCGCCTTCGAACGGGTGGGGCAGGCCCAAGGTGACGGTTGGGGCCTTCTTCGGGGTTGATCCGCTATGCCTGATGGATCATCGCCTCGATTTTTTCGACCAGGGAATCGAAGGCGATCGGCTTCGAAATCACCTCCATGCCCGGGCCCAGGAAGCCGCTTTTCAGAAGATTGTTCTCGACATAACCCGTCATGAACAGGACCTTGAGACGAGGGCGGCTCTGCAGCGCCGCGTCGGCGAGCTGGCGCCCGTTCAATCCGGGAAGCCCCACATCGGTCAGCAGAAGGTCGATCGTCTCGCCCGCGTGCAGGATGCGCAAGCCCTCGGCCCCATCTCCCGCGCTGAGAACGCGGTAGCCCATGTCCTGGAGCATTTCGACCACCAGGGTTCTGACCACCGGCTCGTCTTCGACGACCAGAAGAGTCGCCCCGGCCGTGGCACGCCCCGACATGGCGTTGCTCGTATCGACTTTGGGCGTCTCGGAGCCGAGATAGCGGGGCAAGTAAATCGTCACCCGGGTCCCTTCTCCGACCTCGGAGTGAATCCGGACATGGCCGCCGGATTGCTTCACGAAACCGTAAACCATCGACAGGCCGAGGCCCGTGCCCTGGCCCAGGGGCTTTGTCGTAAAGAACGGCTCGAATGCCTTTTCGATGACGTCCCGAGGCATTCCGGATCCATTGTCGGACACCACGAGACCGACATAGTCACCGATGGAAACACCATGTTCTTGCGCGGCACCGTCGTCCGCAACGGCAAGGTTCATCGTTTCTATGACGATCCGGCCACCGTCAGGCATGGCATCGCGGGCATTGATGACGAGGTTGAGAAGGGCGTTCTCAAGCTGGTTCGCATCGCAATGGGTGAGCCACAGGTTCTTGAAGAACGCCTCTTCCACCCGGATGGCTTCGTTCGTCGAGCGCCGCAGGAGTTCCGCCATCGATGCGATCAGCATGTTGGCGTCCACCGGCTTGGGATCGAGCGGCTGGCGTCTGGAGAAGGCCAGCAACCGATGCGTCAAGGCAGCGGCGCGCTTCGCCGATCCGAGAGCGGATTCCAGATAGCGCTGCACTTGATCGTTCCTGCCCTGGGCCATCCGTGTCTGGATCAGATCGATCGAGCCGATGACGCCTGTCAGCAGGTTGTTGAAGTCGTGGGCGATACCGCCGGTCAGTTGTCCGACGGCCTCCATCTTCTGAGATTGCCGAAGAGCCTCTTCGGCCTGAAGCAACGCCCTGGCGGCTTCGCGCTCCGTGGTTACATCACGGCCGATCGCATGAATAAAGCCTTCGTCGGACACGATGGTCCAGGAGATCCAGCGAAACGATCCATCGCGATGCCGGACGCGATTTTCATAGCGTAAGGGATTTGCCCCTTCCCGCTCGACCGCAAGGCCCTTACCCGCCTCCTCAGGATGAAGAAGGTCTGAAAATGGCTTGGTGACGAGATCGCATTCGTCCCATTCCAGAAGGGTCTTCCACGCCGGATTCGTCGCAATGATCGAATGATCGGCATCGAGCACGATCATGAGGTCCGTCGAAAGCCGCCACATGCGGTCGCGCTCGCGGGTGCGTTCGGCAACGCGCTCCTCGAGTTGCGCGTTCAGGGCCTCGAGTTCCTGCGCGGCAACGCTCTGATCGTGAATGTCGGTGTTCGTCCCTATCCAGCGCATGACACGGCCTTGCGCATCATGAACGGGAACACCCTTCGACAAGAACCAGCGGTAAGACTGATCGCTGGCACGCTTGAGCCGGAACCGGCTCTCGAAAATCGTCCCGTTATCGAGAGCATGTCTCCATGCCCGGGACGTCTCCTCCAGATCGTCCGGGTGGATGACAGTGCTCCACGCGCCGTTTTCGAGATCGGTGACGCACACTCCGGCGTAGTCATAGAAGCGGCCGTTGAACCATTCGGCCCTCCCGTCGTGTCCTGCCTCCCAGACCTGGTGAGGCACGGCCTCAACGAGCGCCCGGAAGCGCTCTTCGCTGGCCCGAAGAGCTTCCTCGGCGATCTTCCGTTCGGTGACGTCTCGATAGAAACTGACGACGCCCTCTGGCGTGGGGCAAATACGCAGCTCGAGCCAGCGATCCTTGCCGAAGCCGAGATAGCGACGCAGGAGCGTGACCGGCATCTGCTCCGTCAAGCAGCGGCGATAGGCCTCTTCCAGGGAGGACCCGGCGGAGGTCGGCCATGCTTCCCAATGCGTCTTGCCGAGGATTTCATGCTCCGCGCGCCCGTCGTACTGCAGGGCCGCGGGATTGAGCTTCACGACACGGAATTCCTCGTCAAAGGCGACGAAGCCATCGCCCAGAAGATCGAGGATATGGTCGGCCCGATCGCTGTTCGCCTTGAACGAAAGGGCCGAGCGAACGCGATCGGTGACATCGCTGCCCTGAAGAATGATACCGTCGACCAGCCCCTCGGCATTCACGACGGGTTGGGCGTTGAAGTCGACGAAACGTTCCTCGACCGGCCCTCCCGACTCAGGCTGATAATCGATCATCACGTCCTGAAGGGCGACATGTCGCCCTGTCGCGCAAGCTCTCTCCAGACATTCGGCGAAGCGCGGAGTTGCTGCGAACATGAGGCTTGTCACCGGAGCCCCGACAACATCCTGATGATGAACGAGTTGGCCGAAAGCCCTGTTGGCCCAGACGATCTTGTGGTGAGGCCCCTTGACCAGACAGAGGAAGCCCGGTGCGGCTTCAAGAGCGCTCAGGATCGCGGTCACATCAAGGCCGACCTGTCCGGAATCGCTCACCCGGCCAGAAGACCCGAAGGGGCGGTGAAGCACGATATCCTTTTGAGTGCCGAGGCCCTGCGGCATCTTGATCTTTCGAGGAAAGCCAGCCGATGAGCCGGCAGCTTCCTTTCTGTAGCGTCACGGTCCGTCCATACTTTACCCATGGACAGGCAAAAGCTTACATAAATGGTATTCTATAACAATGCAACTATAGGCTGGGATGGGTCGTGCGAATCCGCACGCGACGGCGTCAAAAGCTCCGGCCGTCGACCGGGATCGGCGTCAGCGCCTTGAGGTCGAGACCTTCCAGACACCGCACGTTGATGGCAGCCGTTTTCTCGCCGGATGGTTTTTGCCCTTCGGCGAATGGAGCGCAGCCGCAGGAAGGGCAAAAGCGATGTTGAATGGCGTGCTTGTTGAATGTGTAGGTGGAGAGCGCATCCTCACCTTGCGTTATCTTTAAAGCCGCATGAGGCACGAAGGTCAGAAGGTAACCTTTTCGGCTGCAATGGGAGCAATTGCATTCCATGACCTGTTCGAGGTCGGTTTCGACCTCGAACGTCACTTGACCGCAATGGCAGGATCCCTTGTGCGTCATCGATGACTCCGCCCCGCAGCCCCTCAGGCTTGGCTCGCCGCCTTATTGCCCAATGCGGCTTGGGCCGCGGCAAGCCGCGCGATCGGCACACGGTAAGGAGAGCACGACACATAATCAAGGCCGATGCCCTGGCAGAAATGGATCGACGCGGGATCGCCGCCGTGCTCGCCGCAGATACCGAGCTTGATGCCGTTACGGGCCTTGCGTCCCCGTTCGACCGCGATCTTGATCAGCTCTCCGACGCCTTCCTGGTCGATGGTGACGAACGGGTCCGCCGGCAGGATTCCCTTTTGCGTATATGAGCCGAGGAAGGACGCGGCATCGTCGCGGGAGATCCCAAGGGCCGTCTGGGTCAGGTCGTTGGTGCCGAAGGAAAAGAATTCGGCCGTACCGGCAATTTCTTCGGCCCGGAGCGCGGCACGCGGCAGTTCGATCATGGTCCCGACCTGATAATCGACCTTGGCGCCGGTCTCCTTGGCGACCGCCTCCGCGACCGTGACGATCCGCTCCTTCACCAGATCGAGCTCCGCCTTTGTCATGACGAGCGGCACCATGATTTCCGGCACCACCAATTTTCCGGTGGCACGCCCGGCTTCGACGGCAGCCTCCAGAATGGCGCGTGCCTGCATCTCGGCGATTTCCGGATAGGCGACCGCCAGACGGCAGCCCCGGAAGCCGAGCATGGGGTTGAATTCGTGCAGCTCGACGGCCCGCCGTTTCAACTTGTCGACGGAGGTGTTCATGGCTCGCGCGACCTCGTCCATCTCCGCTTCCGTATGCGGCAGGAACTCATGGAGGGGCGGATCGAGCAGGCGGATCGTGACCGGCAAGCCGCTCATGATCGTGAACAACTGGATGAAATCCTCGCGTTGCATTGGCAGGAGTTTCGCCAGCGCCGCGCGACGACCCGCCTCGTCGTCGGACAGAATCATCTCCCGCACGGCGACGATGCGATCGCCCTCGAAGAACATGTGCTCGGTGCGGCACAAACCGATGCCCTCGGCGCCGAAGGTGCGCGCAGTCTTCGCATCGAGCGGTGTTTCCGCGTTGGCGCGCACTTTCATGCCGCGCACCGTGTCGGCCCAGCCCATGAGGGTCGCGAATTCACCGGAAAGCTCAGGCTCGAGCATCTTCACCTGGCCGAGGAGAACCTGACCGTTGGCTCCATCGATGGTGATGACGTCGCCCTTGCGCAGGGTTTGTCCGGCAACGGTCATGGTCTGCGCATTGTAGTCCACGCGGATCGAGCCGGCGCCGGAAACGCACGGCTTGCCCATGCCGCGGGCAACAACCGCGGCATGGGAGGTCATGCCGCCACGGGTGGTGAGAATTCCCTCCGCCGCATGCATGCCGTGAATGTCTTCCGGCGACGTTTCGATCCGCACCAGGATGACTTTGCGGCTGGCCTTCTTGGCAGCCTCCGCATCCTCCGAATTGAACACGATCTCGCCGGAGGCGGCGCCAGGCGATGCGGGCAGGCCGGTCGCCAGGATCTTGCGCTCGGCCTTGGGATCGATGGTGGGATGGAGCAATTGGTCGAGGGCGGCCGGTTCGACCCGCGTGATCGCTTCCTCCTGCGTGATCAGCCCTTCGGATGCGAGCTCCACGGCAATGCGCAAGGCCGCTTTTGCCGTGCGCTTGCCGTTGCGGGTCTGGAGCATCCAGAGCTTGCCCTTCTCCACCGTGAATTCCATGTCCTGCATGTCGCGGTAGTGCTTTTCGAGAATGCCGTAGATGCGCACCAGCTCGTTGTAGGCGACCGGCATCGCCTGCTCCATGGATGGGCGGTCGGATCCTGAGGCGACACGCGCCTTTTCCGTGATGTCCTGCGGCGTACGAATGCCGGCGACGACGTCTTCTCCCTGCGCGTTGATGAGAAACTCGCCATAAAGCTCCTTCTCGCCCGTGGAGGGGTTGCGAGTGAATGCGACGCCGGTCGCCGAGGTTTCGCCCATATTGCCGAAGACCATGGCCTGGACGTTCACAGCCGTTCCCCAGCTGGCGGGAATGCTGTGCAGCTCGCGATACTTGATGGCGCGGTTGTTCATCCAGGAGCCGAAGACCGCTCCGATCGCGCCCCACAGCTGCTCCTCCGGCTCCTGCGGGAAGGCTTTGCCGAGCTCCCTCTCGACAATGGCCTTATAGCGCGGGATCAGCGCTTTCCAGTCGTCGGCCGTCAGATCCGTGTCGAGAGTGTAGCCGCGCCGGTCCTTGTATTCGTCGAGAGCTTCTTCGAAGTGATGATGCTCGATCCCCAGCACCACGTTGGAGTACATCGTGATGAAACGGCGGTAGGAATCATAGGCGAAGCGCTCGTCGCCCGCTCCCTTCGCCAGGGCCTGGACGGTCAGATCGTTGAGGCCGAGATTGAGAACCGTATCCATCATGCCGGGCATGGAGGCGCGGGCCCCCGATCTCACGGAGACCAGCAACGGGTTCTCGGCGTCGCCGAAGGTGCGGTCGGTGAGACGGCCGATATAGGCCAGAGCCTTCTCGACCTCGCCCTTCAGCTCCGGCGGGTAGGAACGGGAGTGGTCGTAATAATACGTGCAGACCTCGGTGGTGATGGTGAACCCTGGAGGCACCGGCAAGCCCAAATTGGACATTTCTGCGAGATTGGCGCCCTTGCCCCCGAGCAGGTTCTTCATTCCCGCCTCGCCCTCAGCCTTGCCGTCACCGAAGGTATAAACCCACTTCGTCATCATCCGACCCTTTGGCTCACATGACCTGCCGTCATGCAGGTGCTGGCTTGAAGCATGCCGATCCACAACGCAACCTGAACGGCCAAGGTTCCGGTGGCCCGCCGGCGACGAATGTCGCCTTTCCCTCCCGAACGGAGAGTTTATCACGGCACCGGATGTTGTATCACAATTGCTGTTTCATCAGGTTCAGCAATGCCTTCCCCTCTTATCATCAGTTCCGACCAAGCCTCGACCATCGCCCTCACGACAGATCAGAGCTCCGTCACTGTCAATCCGGGAATATCCGTCTCGGGACCGGATTCGGGTTTTGGAATCGACGCGACCGCCGGTGCCGGCGGCACGATCTTCCTTTATGGCTCCCTGTCGGCCGGAGGCGGCATCTACGATCCGTCGACAACGCGGAACTCCTACAACATCGTTCTTTATTCCCAGGCCTCCATCTCGGCCTCGTCCGGGTATGGGATCGCCCTCCAAAAGCAGGCCTCCGTGATCAATCACGGCCGCATCGAAGCAACGCAGACCGGGATCAGCCTGGGCGACGGCAACAGCATCGTGGTGAACAACGGCTCGATCGCCGCGGAGATCGGCCTCCAAGCCTATGGCCATGGGACGATCATCGAGAATGCGGGTTCGATCATCGGCTCCAAGAATGCAATGGTCGTCACCGGCGACAACTGCACGATTACGAACAATGGCCTCGTGGAAGGATCCCAGTTCGGCATCGTTCTGGCGGAAGTGACCGGCACCGCTACCGTGATCACCAATACCGGAACGCTCACGGGCGGTTATCTGGCCTTTCAAGGAAGCCGCGCCGGCAACGAACTCATCAATCGCGGCTTGATCACCGGCAGCGTCGATTTTCGAGGCGGCGACGACGTCTTCGACAACCGGCAGGGGAAGATCACCGGAACGGTTCTCCTCGGAACGGGAGATGACAAAGCACTGGGAGGTTCCGGCAGCGAGGTCTTCTCGGACTGGTTGGGGAACGACACCATCGATGCAGGGGGCGGCATCGATACGCTCAGCTACGAACTGTCCACCGACCCCAATCTCTCCGCCCATGTCGATCTGCGGATCGAAACCGAGCAGACGAGCGTCTGGGGCACCGATACGTTCCTGAATTTCGAAAACGTCGTCGGCAGTGCGGGCGCCGACACGATCACGGGCAGCGACGGCGACAATGTTCTCAAGGGCCTGACGGGCTTGGACAGTCTGAGCGGAGCGAAAGGCAACGATACGCTCGAGGGGGGCGCTGACAACGACGTTCTCGATGGCGGCGACGGCGTGGATACTGCCGTCTATGCCGGCACTGCCATCGTGACGGTCGACCTGCGGCTGGAGGTGGTCCAGAACACCGGTCTCGGCAACGATATCCTGACCGGAATTGAGAACCTCGTCGGCGGCTCGGCAGCCGACCGCCTGACCGGCAACAGCGTCGACAATCGTCTGCAAGGCGGCGACAGCGCGGATCTGCTCTTCGGCAACGAAGGCGCGGACCACCTGGACGGCGAAGCCGGCAACGATGTTCTGGACGGCGGCTCGGGAAGCGATACGGCAGTCTTTTCTTCGAGCCGGAGCAGCTATTCCGTTGTTGCGAATGCGGATGGAACCATCACAATCACCGACAACCGGGCCGAGGGCGACGGCAAGGATGTGCTGACAAGCATCGAATATCTCCAATTCAGCGACGTCACCGTTGCGGCTCCGCTCTATGCTCCCCCTCCCCAACCGGTCACCGCCTCGGCCCCCGTACCCCTCAATCTGTATGGAACATCGAGAGCCGACAGGCTCACGGGCGGAGACGGCAACGACAAGCTTTGGGGCAAGCTCGGCAAGGACGTGCTGTTCGGTGGAAAAGGCAAGGACGTGTTCGTGTTCAACACCAAGCTGAACAAGAAGACCAACCTCGACAAGATCGCCGACTTCAACGTCAAGGACGACACGATCTGGCTCGACAACGCCATCTTCAAGAAGCTAGGCAAGGGCAGCGAGCTGAAGCCGGGCAAGCTCAACAAGGCGTTCTTCAGCATTGGCGATCACGCCAAGGACAAGAACGACTATCTGATCTACGACAACAAGCAGGGCGTGCTGTTTTACGATGCCGACGGCTCGGGCAAAGGCAAGGCGATGGAGATCGCCACGCTGTCCAAGAAGCTCAAGATGACCGTCGACGACTTCAAGATCATTTGAAGAACGTGACGCGTCGTCCCTAAATCAACCACGAAAAAATCCGCCAGAGCCCGGGCTCTGGCGGATCGTATGATCTGTCGAATGTGGTGTCTTAGACCCGGTAACGGCCGTTGCGCTTCACATAGACCGTCGAGCCGACGGGCACGCGCTCGTAGAGGTCCGCAATGTCCTCATTGAGCATGCGCACGCAGCCGGACGAGACCTGCTCGCCAATGCTCCACGGCTCGTTGGTTCCATGGATACGGAACAGGATATCGCGGCCGTCCTGGTACAGGTACAGAGCGCGCGCGCCGAGCGGATTGTCGAGACCGGCCTCGCGGTAGCGCGGCAGATCCGGCTTGATGCTGACCATGGTCTTGGTCGGCGACCATGCGGGCCAGACGCCCTTGCGGCCGACCGATGCCACGCCGCGCCAGGAGAAGCCCTGCTTGCCGACGCCGACGCCATAGCGGACCGCCTTGTTGTCGGGCTGGACGAGATAGAGCATGCGCTCATCGATATCGACCACGATGCTGCCAGGCTTCTCGGGGCCTTTGTACTCCACCGTCTGGCGAGCGTACTTGGCGTCCATCTTGCTACGGTCGACGAGTGGAATGTCGTAGGGTTTATCCGGCGCGACACCGACGTACCAACCCGCATAAGGATCATCCGCGGCGGCGGATTGCTGCGGGGCCTGTACGCTTTGGCAGGCCGCGAGAGATGCGCTCATCAAAGCGCCGATCAGGAGGCGACGAAACATCATCAGTTTTTTCTTGAGCCGGGAGAAACGGAGTTGCGGACCTGCCTATCGCGAAGCACTCAGCAATGCTGTGCCCTGACTGCAACAGCAACGGGAGAATGCGGCCTTACCCTTCGATACGCGAGAAATCCGCAACCGTGCGCGTTGCATCGCGAAGAGCGTTGAGAAGTCGCAGGCGGTTCTCCCGCAGCTCGGAATCCTCGGCATTGACCGTCACCTTGTCGAAGAAGGTGTCCACGGCAGGCCGAAGAGCCGCAAGAGCCCGCATGGCGCCCTCGAAATCCTCCCTCTTCACATAATCGCGAGCCTGCGACGATGCGTCCTCCAGGACCTGAAGCAAAACCTGCTCTTCCGGTTGCCCGCGCTCCTGAATGAGGGACCGATTCGGTGCCGCATCGTAAGCGCGTCCATCCTTTTTTTCCTCGATGCGGAGAATGTTCGCGGCCCGCCGGAATCCGGCCAGCAGATTCTTGCCGTCTTCCGTATCGAGGAAGCGTCCAAGTGCTTCGACACGGCGCACGATCATCAGAAGATCGTCCTGCCCTTCGAGAGCGAACACCGCATCGATGAGATCGTGCCGCGCACCCTGATCGCGGAGATAGACTTTGAGGCGGTCCGCGAAGAACGAGAGAAGGTCCGGCACGACGGATGCCGCGACATCCCCGGCTGCCCGCAGCGATTTATGTGACCCTGAGACGGCAGGATATTGCCCGGGCGGCGTTTGTGAGCCGGAGCGATGAACGACAAACTCGCCGGGATTCTGCGGATCCTGCAGATTGCTGATGGCAAGGGAGAAATTCTCGCCCAATGTCATCCGCAGGTTGTTCTCGAGCACCAAGCGGATGACCCCAAGGGCCGCGCGGCGCAGGGCATAAGGATCCTTCGATCCGGTCGGTTTCTCGTCGATCACCCAGAAGGCCACGAGGGTGTCGATCTTGTCGGCGAGCGCGACAGCCACGGAAACCGGATCGGTCGGCACCCGATCCGAGGGACCGAGCGGCTTGTAATGGTCTTCGATCGCGGCGGAAACGCTGGCAGGCTCTTTCTGAATTGACGCATAATAGCGCCCCATCAGGCCCTGCAGCTCAGGGAACTCGCCCACCATTTCGGTGACGAGATCGGCTTTGGCAAGGCGCGCGGCGCGCTCCGCTTGCGCAGGTTCGGCGCCGGCGATCGGCGCCAGTTCCCTGGCGAGAGCGGCGATACGCTCCACGCGCTGGTACTGCGTGCCGATCTGCTCGTGAAACACGATGGTCTTCAGCTTCTCGAGGCGCTCCTCGAGGCGCACCTTCTGGTCCGTTTCCCAGAAGAATTTGGCGTCCGAGAGACGGGCGCGCACCACGCGCTCATTGCCGCCGACGATGGTCTTGCCGCCATCCTTCGCGACGAGATTGGACGTCAGCAGGAACTTGTTCGCAAGACCTCCGGTCTTCGGATCGCGGAGAACGAAGCACTTCTGGTTGGCCCGGATGGTCGCGCGGATCACCTCGGGAGGAATGGCGAGAAAAGCTTCCTCGAACGACCCCATGAGAACCACGGGCCATTCCACGAGGCCCGCGACTTCCTCCAGGAGGCCTTCGTCCTCGACGAGCTCAAGCCCCTGCGCGAAGGCGAGATCGCGGGCATCGTGCAGAATGATGTCCTTGCGGCGGTCCGCATCGAGCACGACCTTCGCCCGTTCCAGGGCCGGAGCATAATCGTCGAACCGGCGAACCTTGATCGCACCCGGGGCCATGAAACGATGACCATAGGTCACGTCGCCGGCCGCAAGGCCGTCGATCTGGACGGGAACCACCACCGGCTCCTCGGTTTCGGGGCCGAAGGTGCAGACGATCGATTGCAGCGGCCGCACCCAGCGCAAGGAACCCGGCTCCCGGGACGCCGCACCCCAGCGCATGGATTTCGGCCACGGGAAGGTCTTGACGATCTGCGGAATGATCTCCGCCAGCACCTCCTCGGTCGGGCGGCCGGGACGCTCGATCAGGGCAACGTAGAACTCGCCCTTCTTGGGGTCCTTTTCGATCTTCGCCTGATCGAGGGAGGTGAGCCCCGCGCTTTTCAGAAAGCCCTGGACGGCCGCGTCCGGGGCACCCACGCGCGGACCTTTCCGCTCCTCGCGGACATCCTGCCCCTTCACCGGCAAGCCCACCACGTTGAGGGTGAGGCGCCGCGGCGTCGCGAAGGCCTTGGCGCCCTCATAAAGGAAGCCGCGTTCCACGAGCGCGTCGGTCACGAGCTTCTTGAGATCCTCAGCAGCGCGCCGCTGCATCCGGGCGGGAATTTCTTCGGAGAAGAGTTCGAGGAAAAGATCGGGCATCGGACGTTCAGATCTCAGGGCTGGAGGGCAGCGGCATTGGACGGATCGAGGGCTACCCCTCCGCCCTCTGTCTTCAGCCACGCCGCGCCGCAGGCCTTGGCAAGCTCACGGACGCGCAGGATGTAGCTTTGGCGCTCGGTGACCGAAATCACGCCCCGGGCATCGAGCAGATTGAAGATGTGGCTCGCCTTGATCGCCTGGTCATAGGCCGGCTGCGCCATCAGATGCCGGCGATCGTTGGCACCGGCCTTTGGTTCTCCCTCGGCCAGATATTTGCGGCAGGCGGCCTCGGCGTCGCGGAAATGGCGAAAGAGCATTTCCGTGTCGGCATATTCGAAGTTATGCCGGGAATATTCCTGCTCGGCCTGCTTGAAGATTTCGCCGTAGGTGACCTTCCGGTCCCCCTCCAGGCCGTTGAAATTGAGATCATAGATCGACTCGACGCCTTGCAGGTACATGGCGAGGCGCTCGAGACCATAGGTCAGCTCGCCCGCGACCGGCGCGACCTCAAAACCTGCGACCTGCTGGAAATAGGTGAACTGGGACACCTCCATGCCGTCGCACCAGCATTCCCAGCCGAGCCCCCAGGCGCCGAGGGTCGGACTTTCCCAGTCGTCCTCGACAAAACGGATGTCATGGACCGACGTGTCGATTCCGATAGCCTCCAGGGACTTCACGTAAAGGTCCTGAATGTTCGGCGGGTTCGGCTTCAGGATCACCTGGAACTGATAATAGTGCTGGAGCCGGTTGGGGTTCTCGCCGTAGCGCCCATCCTTGGGCCGACGGGACGGCTGCACATAGGCGGCCCGCCAGGACCTGGGGCCGAGAGCCCGCAGCGTCGTGGCCGGATGAAACGTACCGGCACCCATTTCCATGTCATAGGGCTGCAGGATGACGCAGCCCTGTCTGGCCCAATAGCTTTGGAGCGTCAGGATCAGCCCTTGGAAGGACCGCGCAGGATTCATGTGCGCTTCATCGCTGGTCATGTCGGCATCCGGTCTTGTGAAATGCGAGCGGAACCCTTGGGATGCAGGGCGGCGCAAGTCAAGGGTGCGGGCGTGCGGCGATCCGTTGGACGTCCGGATCCGGTTTCCCGGCGGACGCCTGCGACCCTCTCATAATCCCAGGCGAGACCAGGATGCCCGCTCTTCCAGAGCTCCGAGCAGGGCGTCAGGATCGATCAGGCTGCTTTCCCCAAGGCCGCGGCGGCCGAAGAGGCGGCCGAGCAGCGGCGGGCGCGCCGGTTCGATCACGCGCAGCTGCACCTTGTCGCCGAAGCGCTGGCGCATCACGGTCCGGATGTCGCCGATGCCGTCCGCGAGACCGAGGCGGACGGCCTGCTCTCCCACCCAGAACGCACCCGAAAAGAGATCGCCGTTGGTCTCGTCGAGTTTCGCGCCGCGCCGCGAGCGGACGAGGGACACGAAGACCTGATGGATCTCGCGCTGGAGGTCCTTGAGACGCTCCACTTCCTGGGGATCCTCCGGCTGGAAGGGATCGAGCATCGCCTTCTTGTCGCCCGCCGTGTAGACGCGCCGCTCGATGCCGAACCGCTCGATCAGGCGGTCGAACCCGAATCCGGCGGAGACCACGCCGATGGATCCGAGGATGGAGGAAGGGTCGGCGAAGATCTCGTCGGCCGCGCAGGCCAGCATGTAGCCCCCCGAGGCCGCCGCATCCTCGACGAAGGCGAAAACCGGAAGCTTCTTCTCGTCCGCATAAGCGCGGATCCGCTTGAAGATCAGGTGCGACTGGGCGGGCGATCCTCCCGGAGAATTCACCACGATGGCGACGGCCTTCGCGCCCTTGATCGAGAACGCGCGATCCAGAACCGTCGCGACGTTCGAAATGGCGAGGCCCGGCCGCAAAGGCATCACGGCGCCGATGGCCCCCGAGAGCCGCACCACGGGGACGACCGGATGCCGGACGCGAAACCGCGCGGGGACGAGGAACTGGAAACGTTCGAACAGGCGGGAAGCGAGAGAACCTTGGGTCATGATACGCATGTAGTGCGGCAGGAAATGTTGCGCCACCCGGACGATTCCCGGTGCCCGGCGACCAAGATGAATATTCCTTTAGGGAACTGGTCGGGCTTCGTTCAGTTAGGCTCCCTTAAGTATTAGGCCTTAGAACGGTTCCGTTCGCTACTCTGTAACGGGTTCATGAAGCGCCCGAGCAAGGAGATTCAGATGCGTCAGTTTCTTTACGGCCTCTTCGGCGTGGCAGCTCTTGGGTTCGGCGCCCTGACCGCCGAGCCGGCTTCGGCCCTGCCATTCGGCCCCGGGCCGTCCGACCACGGCAGCTCGGTTGTCGATACGGTGCAGTATTATGGCCCACCTCGGGGTCCATACGGCCGCTGGCACCGTCCGCCGCCCCCGCCCCGGTACGGCTATTACGGTCGTCCCTACCGTCCGGTCGCGCGCTGCTGGACTCGCCCGGAGCGGTTCTGGAACGGATATCGCTGGGTCGTTCGTCCGGTCCGGATCTGCCGCTGAACGAAGATACGATCTGACCAAACGAACTGGGCGCCGGAAGGCGCCCTTTTCATGTCAGCAACGCCTCGCCCCGATGAAGGGCTGCGGCAAACGGCGTGAAACGCCCATCCGAATCATGCAGGACCACAGGAGGCAGGATCGTCATCGGCGCCCGGGAGCCCTTTTTGGCCGAAAGAATCAGCCGGATCGCCGGCTGATTCTCGGCAGGATGGACGAATCGGACGGAAATCCCGCCGAACCGTCCCTTCATCGCATCGAGGCAGTCCGCGAGCCTGTCCGCCCGGTGGATAAGAACCAGCCGCCCTTTCGGCTTCAGAAGGTTGAGACAGGCCTTGATCCAGGCTTCAAGGCCGCCCGCCGGAAGCGCGTGGGCCGCAGCGCGTGCCCGATCCGGGGACAGGCGCGCCTTCCCCTCCTCCAAGAACGGAGGATTGGTCAGAACCAGATCGGCGGATTCGGCCTGCAGGCCGGCGGCGAGGCGGGCCGCGGCATCAAGGACATCCACCTCCACGACCGTCGCGTCGATCCCATTGGCGTCGCAGTTCTGGCGGCACAGGCTCGCAAGCCCGGGATCACGCTCGACGAAAACGAAACGGGCCTGCCTTTCCCGCGCGGCCACCATGAGGCCCACCGCTCCGGTCGAGGCTCCGACATCCACCACGGTCTGCCCGGGCTGGACAGCAGCAGCGGCGGCGAGCAGGACGGCGTCGGAACCGGCCCGATGGCCCTTTTGCGGCTGTCGCAGGGACACCTGCCCACCGAGGAGCGAATCGGCTGTCGCGTCATCCATGGCGCAGCTCGGCATCGAGACCGGCCTCACGGATGAGGCGGCGCGCCTGCGCCTCATGGTCGTCCGGCACGAGGATTCGCCTGGGAAAAGCGCCGATCATCCCCTCGAGGGCACTCATATGACTATCGGCGACCAGAACAGGGATATTGGCGTTTTCCAACAAGGATTGTAGGAAGCCGACCAGAACGAGATCGCTAGTCCTGACGATTTCGACCATCGGCGCCTGGCTCCTCCTGCGACAAGCATTGCATTGCAGCATGAGATCCACCATGCCACGGTGTCTTGATATTCCTACCGGCTGATCGGGCCGGCAACCCGGGTTTGGAGCGTGGGCGTCGTCGTACCCTTCGAAGACAAGCATCCCGACAGGAATGCGAACATCGAGAAGCTCGTCTCTCTTGTGTCCTCGGACATGGAGCGGGTCAATGCGATGATCCTGTCGCGGACCGGCTCGGAAGTCACCATGATCCCTGAGGTGGCGACCCATCTGATCTCGTCCGGGGGCAAGCGCCTTCGTCCCATGCTGACTCTCGCGACGGCCGGTTTGACCGGCTACGAGGGAGACGGCCACGTGAAGCTCGCCGCCAGCGTCGAGTTCATGCACACCGCCACCCTCCTCCACGACGACGTGGTCGACGAAAGCGACATGCGCCGCGGCAAGATCGCCGCCCGCATCAAGTGGGGCAACGAGGCGAGCGTTCTGGTCGGCGACTTCCTGCTCGGCCAGGCCTTCCGCATGATGGTGGAAGTCGGGTCGCTGCGCGCCCTCGACATCCTGTCCGCCGCCGCCACCGTGATCGCGGAGGGCGAGGTCATGCAGCTCGCCGCCGCCAAGAACACGGAAACGACGGAGGACGAGTACCTGGCGGTGATTCGCGGCAAGACGGCGGAGCTCTTCGCCGCAGCCTGCGAAGTCGGGCCGGTCATCGCCAATCGGCCGAAAGCCGAGCAGGCGGCCTGCCGCTCCTACGGGATGAACCTCGGGATCGCCTTCCAGCTCGTGGACGATGCCCTCGATTACGGCGGCAAGGCCGCGACCCTCGGCAAGAATGTCGGCGATGATTTCCGCGAGGGCAAGATCACGCTTCCGGTGGTGCTGTCCTTCCGGCGCGGCACCGACGAGGAGCGGGCCTTCTGGCGGAAAGCTCTCGAAAAGGGCCAAACCGACGACGCCGAGCTCGAGCAGGCAATCGCGATCATGCGCCGCCATCGGGCACTGGAGGACACGGTGGAGCGCGCGCGTCATTACGGGGCGATGGCCCGCGATGCGCTGGCGCTTTTCCCCAACGGACCGATGAAGCAGGCCCTCCTCGACGCTGTCGATTTCTGCATTGCGCGGGCGTACTGAGGCGTGAAAACAGGCCGGGGCCGTTCTCCAGTCAGAACGGTTCCACCGTCTCCGTCACGCCTTGCAGGTCTTTTTCCTTCGTTTTGGCCGCCTCTTTCAAGACAATGCAGCCCTGAGAGGTCAGTTGGAAGGTCATTGCCGTACTGACAAGCTTTCGGAGAACAATTTACCCTCAAAGATCGTTCTTTTAAAAGAACATTTCCGTTGACACGGACAGCTGCCCTGGGGCATGTTCGATCCGCTGATGGATGGGTGCATTCCGGCCATCGGCCGCGGTGATTTGAGACGAGCAGCTTGCGCCGCGTCATCAAACGCTAAAGCGCCACGAGCGTTGTCCCGCCTCGTGGTTCACAGGATCGATGTGCCATGACGCGTCTTCATTCCATGCCAGCTTGCCCGCCGGAGTTTTCATCCGTCACGGCTTGGCGCTGTCGACGCTTCACGGCCTGATCTTTCGTCATCCCCTGAACCACATGCCCGGCTCTCTGGCAGCCGAGGCTATCCCTTGTCTTGAAAGGTTGAAGTCATGTCCGAATTCACCCGTCGCACTCTCTTGTCCAGCGCCTTGGCCCTGGGCGTCGCCCTCGGCGTCGCAGCTCCCGTCCTCGCGGCCGAGCAGACGATCAAGGTCGGCGTCATGTCCGGCGCCGAGGAAGAGGTGGCACAGGTCGTCAAGAAGGTCGCGGCGACCAAGGGGCTTAACGTCCAGCTGGTGCCCTTCTCGGATTACGCCCTCGTCAACGAGGCCCTGGCCCGCGGCGACCTCGATGCCAACGCCTTCCAGCACAAGCCCTACCTCGAAGCGCAGATCGCCGCCCGCGGCTACAAGATCGTGCCGGTGGGCTTCACGTTCGTGCAGCCGATCGGGCTCTATTCCAAGAAGGTGAAGGCCGTTGCCGATCTGCCGAAGGGCGCCAAGATCGGCATCCCGAACGATCCGAGCAATGGCGGCCGGGCGCTCAATCTGCTGGCCGCCCAGGGGCTGATCAAGCTGAAGGACGGCAAGGGTCTGTCGCCGACTCTGCTCGACATCGCGGACAATCCGAAGAACCTCGCGATCAGCGAACTGGACGCCGCCCAGCTGCCCCGCGCCCTTCCGGATCTCGACGCGGCTGTGATCAATACCGACCACGCGCTGAATGGCGGCCTCGACATCCGCAAGGATACGATTGCCGTCGAGACCCGGGAAGGCAATCCTTACGCGAACTTCGTCGCGGCCCGCCAGGGCGATGAAAACCGCCCGGAGATCAAGACCTTCGTGGCTTCCTACCAGTCTCAGGATGTCGCAGCTTTCCTCGATACCCGGTTCAAGGGCGCGATCATCCCGGCTTGGTAAGCCGCCATTCCGTCATCTTAAGAACGGCCGGCAAGCTCCGGCCGTTTTCTCATGTTCACCGCAGGGCTGTTGCCTCTACCCACCAGACTGGCTGCTGACGCCTGATGAGAGCCCTCGCCTCTTCCGCTCGTGAGCGATCATCGAACAAACCGAATGTGGTCGCGCCGGAGCCTGACATTCGGGCGAGATGGCAGCCGGGCATGGCGGCGAGCAGGGCCAGCGCATCCCCGATCGAGGGTTGAAGCCGCCTGGCAGGCTCCTCGAGATCATTGCGGGCGGCTTTCAGGCCCCGCAGCAGCGCAGTCCCGGATGCGAGATCGAGCGCCGGGTGCGGGTCCTGCCCAACGGACTGTCCCGGAGCCAACCCGAGCTCCTTGAAGATCGCCGGAGTCTCGACCGGGACCCGTGGGTTGACGAGCACCGCAAAGATCGGCGGGAGCCGGAGCCGAGGTCCCAGGACCTCCCCTGCGCCGCGCATCATGCGCGCCTGCGGCTCGAGACAGACCGGCACATCCGCCCCGGTCAGGCGCGCTGCCTCCCGGACAGAGGGGTGGGACAGAGGCAGGCGATTGAGGCGGGCCAGCAGCCGCAGGGCCGCCGCCGCGTCCGATGATCCCCCTCCGATTCCGGCGGCGACCGGGAGACGCTTCGTGAGCCGGAACATCCCGAGGCGCAGGCCTTCGACCCGCTCCGCCAGAAGGCGCGAGGCCTTCAAAACCAAGTTGTCCGGCCCCGCACCGGCGAGAGCGGCTGTCGGACCGGTTGTTTCGAGGCCGAGCGTCTCGCTCGGCTCGAGACGCAGGTCGTCCCCGGTCCCGGCGAAGGCCACGAGACTTTCCAAGTCATGGTAGCCGTCATCGCGCCGCCCCAGGACATGAAGGGTCAGGTTGATCTTGGCGGGCGCACGGGTCGCGAGGGATTGCGGCATGGGCGTTCCATGCCCGAGGGACTTCCGAATGAAAAGACCACAAACGAAAATGGCCGGGTTTGAACCCGGCCATCGTGACTTGGACACGACTTGGACGTGACTTAGACGTGACTTGGAGCGGGCGCGACTAGCCCCCGCCTTCCTTCGGTGGCGTCGCGGACGGAACGGTCTCCTCCGCCGGCGCGGCGGCGGGGGTCACCGTCGGCTCGGCCGCGGCGGTCTCGTCCAGGCCATTGTCGATCTTCTTGAGGATCTTCACGAGATCCTCCTGCTCGGGATTGGAATCCTTGGCATGGTTCCACTGGAACTTGGCTTCCAGCTTGCGGCCCGTCTTCCAGTACGCGTCGCCCAGGTGATCGTTGATCACCGGGTCGCCCGCCTTGAGATCCACGGCCTTCTCCAGCTCCCGCACGGCATCGTCATACCGACCCATGCGGTAATAGGCCCAGCCGAGGCTGTCGATGATCATACCGTCCCGGGGCGCGAGCTCGACCGCGCGGGTCAGCATCTTGAAGGCTTCGTCGATGTTCTCGTTCCGGTCGACCCAGGAATAGGCGAGGTAGTTGAACACCTGGGCCTTACCTTGCGGCAGGGTATCCGGCACAAGCTCCATCGCCTTTTTCAGGTCGGCCTCGGCCTTGTCCCATTGCTTGGCCCGCTCGTACGAGGTGCCGCGATAAAAGAACAAGATCCAGTGGCCGCGCTCCGGCGTCCCGACGAGCTTGATGGCCTTGTCGTAGGTCTCCGCCGCTTCGGCGAACTGCTTGCGCGAACGCTGCACGTTTCCGAGCGCCATGACGACCTCGACGTCCTCCGGATGCTTCTCCATGAGGGACTTGAGGTAGCTTTCCGCCTCGGCGCTGCGGCCGAGAAGCTCGTAGTTCTGCCCGATGGCGATATCGGCGCCCGTGCGGACGGGAGCGTCCTTCGGGACACGGGTGAAGATCTCGTTGGCCTGATCGTATTGTTTCAGGCGCTCGTACACATCGCCGAGGGTGACGAGGGCGAGCGCATGCTTCGGATCGAGGTCGAGGCCGAGGCGCAGATAGATGATGGCCGTCAGCTCGTCGCCCTGGCTGTTCCCGACGACACCGAGCCCATAAAGAAGCTCTGCGGCTCCCTCCTGGGCCGTCGTAACGGTCGGGCCGAGGGGCTTGTTCTCCTTGAGAGCCGCCATCGCGGCCCGGACAGCGGGATGGCGCGGCACCGCGTCGTCGAAGGACTTGTAGAGCGCCAGGGCCTCGTCACGGCGGCCGCGCTTGGCCAGGAAGCGGGCATAGGCATCCACCACCTGAAGGGTGTTGCGCTCACCCTCATAGGCGGCCTTGAAGCGCTTCTCGGCCTCGGCGGGATTGCCCGTGACATCGGCGATCAGAGCGGCGTGGTATTCCCGAAACTGATTGAAGGCCCGCTCGCTCTTGAGCTTGTCGACGGTCGCCAGGGCTTGCTTGGCATCCTTGGCGCCCGCATAGGCCCAGGCCGTCAGAAGGGTGCCGGTCAGGTCCGGACCCCGACCCTTGACGTTCAGCTTGGCCCGGGCGTCCGCGTATTTCTTGGCTTTGAGCGATCGCACCGCCAGCGCAAACCGGGCGAGATTGTTCGACCCGTCGCGCGATGCCAGACGCTCCGCCGTCTCGTAAGCTTCCGGCATGGAGCCATTGGCCAGGAATGCCACGAACGCCCGTTCGACGAGCTCCTGATTCCGGGGATCTTCCTGAATGGCCTCGCGGAAGAAGGTGGTGGCGGCCGCCGTGTCATGGGTCGAGCCGGCCACATAGGCGGCCAGGAAGTTGCCCTCGAGGCTCAGGGCCGGCTGCAACGTCTCGTTCGGATCCGTATTTGCCGCGAAGGCCGGCGCCACCAGGAGGCTGGCAGCTGCAAACACAAGCACAGGCAGGCCTTTGCGGGCCGGGAACAAATTAAAGGTCGGCACTCAGTGCTGCTCCAATCATCGCGCATCCGGGGAGAACGTCCCCTGAGGAATGTGCGCCAAATCAGGCCGGAGAATGGCGTCTCCCATCGCCTGCGGCAAGGGGGACATTGCCGCTGGTCGAGGCCTCGTGAAGATTTGAAACGAGGCGAAAGGTCTTCTTCGACCTCAGGAAGGCTTCCGGCGACGCGGGACCGGGAGGTCCCGCCTTCCGTCGAACCGGCCGGAGTGCCTCTTACATGTTCACGTAGTTCGGTCCGCCGCCGCCCTCCGGGGTGACCCAGTTGATGTTCTGGTTGGGGTCCTTGATGTCGCAGGTCTTGCAGTGGACGCAGTTCTGGGCGTTGATCTGGTAGCGAGCCCCACCCTCCCCTTCGATCCACTCGTAAACCCCGGCCGGACAGTAACGCTGCGAGGGACCACCGTAGACGTCGTGCTCGGACGCCTTCTGCAGGCCCATGTCCTTGACCTGGAGGTGAACCGGCTGATCCTCCTCATGGTTGGTGTTCGACAGGAAGACCGAGGACAGCCGGTCGAAGGTGAGGACACCGTCCGGCCTGTCGTATTTGATCAGCTTCACCTGGGAGAGCGGCAGGAGGCTCTCGTGATCCGGCTTGCCGTGTTTCATGGTGCCGAAGGGCGAGCGGCCGAAGATTTCGGTCATCCACATGTCCAAGCCGCCGAGCGCCACGCCCGCCATCGTGCCATAGCGCGACCAGAGGGGCTTCACGTTGCGCACGCGCTTGAGGTCGTAGCCGATGGGCGACGCACGCCAAGCTTCCTCATAGGACGAGACCTCGTCATGGGCGCGGCCCGCCTGAAGAGCGTCGAACACGTGATCGGCGCAGAGCATGCCCGACAGCACGGCGTTGTGGCTGCCCTTGATGCGCGGCACGTTCACGAAGCCCGCGGAATCGCCGACGAGGCAGCCGCCCGGGAAGCTCAGGCGCGGCACGGATTGCCACCCCCCTTCCATGATCGCCCGCGCCCCGTATCCGATGCGCTTTGCGCCTTCGAACACGTCACGGACCATCGGGTGAGTCTTGAAGCGCTGGAATTCTTCAAACGGAGAAAGGGTCGGGTTCTTGTAGTTGAGGTGCACCACGAAGCCGACGGACACGAGATGGTCGTCGAAATGGTAGAGCCAGGAGCCGCCGCCGGCATTGTTCGGCAGCGGCCAGCCCATGGAATGGCGCACGAGGCCCGGCTGGAACTTGTCCGGCTTGACCTGCCAGAGTTCCTTGATGCCGAGCCCGTATTTCTGATGGTCCCGGCCCTGGTTGAGACCGTAGCGGTCGACCATCTGCTTGGTGAGGGAGCCCCGCGCTCCCTCGGCAAAGATCGTATACTTCGCCCGCAGCTCCATGCCGCGGGTGAAGTTGGCGTTGGGTTCGCCGTTCCGGCCGATTCCCATGTCGCCGGTGGCGACGCCCACCACCCGGCCGTCCTCGACCAGAACTTCCGCCGCCGGGAAGCCCGGATAGATCTCGACGCCCAGCTCCTCCGCCTTGCGGCCGAGATAGCGGGCGACATTGCCGAGCGACCCGACGAAATTGCCGTGATTGTTCATCAGCTTCGGCATGAAGACGTTCGGCAGCCTGATGCCGCCCGCATGGCCGAGATACATGAACTCGTCGGCCGTCACCTCGGTCTTGAGGGGCCGGTCCGGGTCATCTCGCCACTCGGGAAGCAGTGCGTCGAGGCCGCTGGGATCGATCACCGCGCCGGACAGGATATGGGCTCCGACTTCGGATCCCTTCTCGACAACCACGACGGAAACTTCGGCGCCCTTCTCGGCGGCATCCTGCTTGAGCCGGATGGCGGCGGCGAGACCCGCAGGACCGGCGCCGACGATCACGACGTCGAATTCCATCGATTCACGGGCGGGCAGATCGGCCATGGACTTCCTCCTGATACGCAGTTCTCGCGCCGAGATAGTTTACATATGAACAATGTGTGGGTTTTCTCAAGCCCACATCATGCCGGCAGCGCTTCCTACCTTTGTTGCGCCGATGCTGGAAGGCATTGTTGAGGTTTGCAACATTTTGCTGAAAAACACTTGCTCCCAAATTTGGGAACACGTATGGATGACGCATGCTGGTGATCGGATTGTCGAGACTGGAATCGTACTGGACCCAACATCCTCAAGCGGAGGTCACGCTGAGGGCTCTTCACGCGCTTCTTGCGGCTGCCGAGTGGGTGCAGGCGGACGACTTGCTGCGGCAATGGTCGGGGATCGCGCGCCATGAAGGAGAGAGCTTCCGCATCGCGCTGGATCCGGAAGGCTGCGAAGTCTGGCTCCAGGTCAATTTCCCTCTCGGAATTGCTCAGATCCAGGCTGTTCATACCAAGTCCCTCCAAGGAGCCCCCGCCGATGAGCGTGAGCGTGAAACCCATTCGAACCCAGGCGGATTACGAGCAAGCCCTGCGTGAGGTCGCAACGCTCATGTCGGCGGCGCAAGGATCGCAGGACGAGGAGCGGCTTGAAGTTCTGGCTGCCCTGGTGGCCGCCTATGAGGCAAGACAGGGCCGCCCGGCACCGGCCGATCCGATCGACGTGCTTCAGCTGGCTCTTCGGGCACAGGGCAAGGGCCAGAAGGACATGGCCGAGGTACTGGGCTCTCGCTCCCGCGCCTCCGAAGTTCTGAGCCGCAAGCGCCGCCTTTCGGCGGACATGATCGAGAAGCTTTCCACGGCCTTCTCGATTCCCGCCCACCTCCTGGCGGCTCCCTATGAGGCGGCGGCTGGACGGTTGCGGCGCATTCTCGTCGGCGGCGCGACCACGGCCGCCCTTCTTGTCGCAATGGGCGGAGCCGGACTCGGTATTCTCTTCTGGTCCTATGGACAGGACCTTCCGGAAGCGGCCTCGCTGGCCGGTTATCAGCCGCCGTCCGTTGCTCGGACGGATGCCTCCGGCCATCTTGTGGAACGGCGTAGTTTCGTGCCCCTCTCGGATATTCCGTCCCATGTGGTGAAGGCGTTTCTGGCGGCCGAGGACCAGGATTTTTACGATCACAGCGGCGTCAGCGCTCGGGCGGTTCTGCGGGCCGCGGCCCAGAACCTCATGGCCCTCGGGGACAATCCGGCGGGAGGCAGCACGATCAGCCAACAGGTGGCCAAGAACGTCCTGTTGCCGGGACAGCCGCGATCGGTCGAGCGCAAGATCAAGGAGATCATCCTGGCCCGCAGGATCGAACGGAACCTGACCAAGGATCAGATCCTCGAGATCTACCTGAACCAGATCTATTTCGGCGGCAGCGCCTATGGCATCGCGGCGGCGGCCGAGGCCTATTTCAGCAAGCCCGTCGCAAGCCTGACGCTCGCGGAAGCCGCTTATCTGGCGGCTCTGCCGAAGGCCCCGAACAACTACCGGCTCGATCTGGCGGCAAATCGCGAACGGGCCAAGGACCGTCGCGACTGGGTTCTCGCCCGCATGGCGGATGACGGGTTGATCACCACGTCGGCGGCGTATCTGGCGGCCGGCGAGCCTCTGGTGCAGGCGAACTGAACCGGCGATAGCCGCGTCGGCGGCTTTGGGATAAACTCGGCAAAGGCGGACGCCCGGTCCGCCTTTCGCGCTTGACAGGTGGTTTCCATGCCGGCCGACGCTTTCACGCTCTTCGAAACCGCGATCGGCACCTGCGGCATCGCCTGGGGCGAAACGGGCATTGCCGGCCTGCACCTGCCGGAAGCCGACGTGTCGCGCAGCCGCAGCCGCCTCGCACGGCGTTTTCCGGATGCGGTGGAGGCCGAGCCGCCCGAAGCGGTCCGGTCCGTGATCGCCGACATCGTTGCCCTGCTCGAAGGAGAGCCGCGCGACCTCTCCACCGCCCTGCTCGACATGGACGGCGTGCCGGATCTGCACCGCCGCGTCTATGAGATCGCCCGCACGATTCCGCCCGGCAGGATCCTGACCTATGGGGAGATCGCGGCGCGGATCGGCATGGCCGACGCCCGCCCCATCGGCCAGGCTCTCGGACGCAACCCTTTCGCCATTATCGTTCCCTGTCACCGAGTCGTCGGAGCGGACGGCAAGCTCGGGGGCTTTTCCGCGATCGGCGGGACCGCCACGAAGCGCCGCCTCCTCGACATCGAAGGCGCCAGGCGGACCGACGAGCCGACTCTTTTCGATTGGGCATCGTGATGCGGCCCGTCGAGTTGTCCACAGCCTTCCGGATGCTTACATAAGTCTCATGTCGGACATGCCCCCCGATCGCGAGGCCCTGCAGGCGCTTCTCGACTTTCACGTCGAGGCGGGGGTGGATCTTGCGCTCGACGAGACCCCCCATAACCGTTTCGCCGAGCAGCCTCCGCCCACGGCGCCCGAGCGCTCGCTGCCTGCTGAACCGAGAACGGAAGCGCCGCGCCAGCCCTCCGCGCCGGCGACGCCCGCGCGACCGCTTCCCAAGGCCGCAGCCGGAACGCCGGAGGATGCGGCCCATCTCGCCCGCGAGCTTGCCCACAGCGCCCAATCCCTGGAAGAGCTGGAGGGGCTGCTCGCCGCTTTCGAGGGGTGCTCCCTCAAGTTCAGCGCCAAGAACCTCGCCTTCGCGGACGGCAATCCGCAGGGGCGCGTGATGCTGGTGGGCGAAGCTCCGGGGGCCGACGAGGACCGCATCGGCAAGCCCTTCATGGGTCGGTCGGGGCAATTGCTCGATCGCATGCTCGCGGCGGTCGGGCTCGACCGCACGCAGGTCTATGTAGCCAACATCGTGCCCTGGCGGCCTCCGGGCAACCGTACGCCGACCCCGCAGGAAGTCGCCATCTGCAAGCCGTTCATTGCCCGGCAGATCGAACTCGCGGGTCCCGAATTCCTGCTTTGCCTCGGCGGCCCGGCCGCGCAGAACCTCCTCGACATCAAGGACGGGATCCTGCGCACCCGTGGGCGCTGGTTCACCTACAAGGCCGGGGATGGCCGCGAGATAAAGGCCCTGGCGACGCTGCATCCGGCCTATCTGTTGCGTCAGCCGCTCCAGAAGCGGCTCGGCTGGCGAGACTTTCAGGCGCTGCGACGGGCCCTCGACGGAAAGGATTAGGGCGGGTCTTTCCGAGAAAGCGGGAACCTGTCACTACGCTCCAGCTTTAACGCTCGAACGAGGCGCTCAACGCCTCCTGAAGGTGGACCATGCGCTGGGATGATTTTCGAACCTCATCGAATGTGGAAGATCGCCGTGGTATTCCGGGTGGTGCCGGCGGCCTCGGGATCGGCACGATCGTCGTGCTCGGCCTTCTCGGCTGGGCCCTCGGGATCGATCCGCGCATCCTGATCAGCGGCGCCGAGATGATGTCGGGCGGCGGTGGCGGCTATCAGCAGCAGCAGGGCAAGCAGGGCACCCCGCAGGATGAGATGGGCCGGTTCGCCTCGGCCATTCTCGGCAATACGGAGGACGTCTGGTCCACCGTTCTGCCGCAGCAGGCCAACCGCCAGTACAAGCCGCCGAAGATGGTGCTGTTCTCAGGCTCCACCCGCTCGGGCTGCGGGGCCGCGCAATCGGCCATGGGGCCGTTCTACTGCCCGGTCGATCAGACGGTCTATATCGACCTGTCGTTCTTCCAGGAAATGCAGCGCCGGTTCAAGGCCGGAGGCGACTTCGCCTATGCCTACGTGATCGCCCACGAGGTCGGCCACCACGTCGAGAACCAGCTCGATATTCTGCCGCGCGTTCAGGCCCGCCAGCAGGAAGTCAGCGCCACCGAGCGCAACCAGTTGTCGGTCCGCGTGGAGCTGATGGCCGATTGCCTCGCAGGCGTTTGGGCGCGCCACTCCAATGAGCGCTGGAACTCCCTCGAGCAGGGCGACATCGAGGAAGCCATCGCCGCTGCGCAGGCCATCGGCGATGATCGCCTGCAGCAGCAGGGCCAGGGTCGCGTCGTGCCGGATTCCTTCACCCATGGCTCCTCCGAGCAGCGCGTGCGGTGGCTGACCACGGGCCTGAAGACCGGGCAGGTCCAGGCCTGCGATACGTTCCGGGCAAGTAAGCTTTAGAAGCTGGCCGGCCTGCTCCGCCCTGAAATGACGGCTTGCATGCTTGCCCTGGATCGTGTCTCGCAAGAGCGCTAGATCAGGGCAAACGCGAGAAGTTCCACATGCCCGGAATCGACCAGACCCTTCCCTTCGTCCCCCTCACCATTGCGGTCCTGACCGTCTCCGACACGCGCTCTCCGGCGGACGACAAGTCGGGCAACACCCTGGTTGAACGGCTGACGCAAGCCGGGCACCGGCTCGGCGACCGCGCGATCGTGCCGGATGATGCGGACGCCATCCGCGCGAAAGTGCAGGGCTGGAGCAGTGATGCCGCCATCGACGTGATCATCACCACCGGCGGCACCGGATTCACGGGCCGGGACGTGACGCCGGAAGCCATCGAGCCGCTTTTCGACAAGCGCATGGACGGGTTTTCGGCGATCTTCCATCGCATCAGCTTCGACAAGATCGGCACCTCGACGATCCAGTCCCGCGCGACGGCGGGACTGATCGGAACGACCTTCGTGTTCGTTCTGCCGGGCTCCCCGGGCGCGTGCAAGGACGCATGGGACGGCATTCTCTCAACCCAGCTGGATTACCGTTACCGGCCGTGCAATTTCGTCGAGATCATGCCCCGCCTCGACGAGCACCTGAAGCGAGGCAAGCTTCAGGCCTGAGGCGGCTCAGCCGAAGACGGGATCGCGCGCAATGGCCGCCGGAAGGCGCACCGGCGCCCCCACCCGCGCGCCATCGAGAAGGATCCGGCGGTGAACCAGATCGCCGGCGCGTGGCCCCCGACGTCGCAGGAGGGTTTTCATGGCGTCGATCAGGGCGTGAATTCCATGCCCGTGCCGGCGCAGGCGGCCGAGACCGGCCCGGTGACCGCCAAGCCCCACAAAGCGCTCCAGCACCCTGATCCACCCTTCCTGGGGGATATCGCCGTCATCGAGGAGGAGCAGCCATTCGTGCCGGGCAACCTTCGCGCCGTCAGCCCAGGAGCTTGAGACGGTCAGGGTTGCGCCGGACGCATCGGCGACACGGTCAACCGCGTCATCCTGTTTGTCCGTCAAGATGACGGCATCGGCCACGAGGCCCGCGGCAACCGCCGGAACCAGCGCGCTCAAGGTGACGGCCAGGGCTTCGGGCCCGCGCCGGGCGCGTATGAGAACAGTGATCATGGGGACAGCATAACGTTTTCCTCATCCCTCGTCGCCTGCCGTGCGCCCCGAAGAAGACTTGATTTCGTTCCATTTTTGTTCTCTGTTCACGAGACGTTCTTGCCGTCGGATTCGCTCGAGGCCACCATGTCCATCCGCTTCAGGGAAGCACCCCGCGATCCTGTTCTGTCACGTCCCGCCGCCCGTTCGCCGATCGAGGCCGCCGAAGCCGCCCGTCGCCGGATGGACGATCCCGATTACCGGGTGGATTCCGACAGGCGCCGTGGCCGGGGTGCGTCCGCCAATCCCACAGGACGCTACGAGCCGACGGCGCGGGAAGGCTTCAACGACGGCTGGGACCTGGAAGAGGAGCTGCCGCCCCTTCCGACCGAGGTGATCGTCGAGAAGCCCCGGACGATCATCACGAAGAACGATTCGCCCGACATCGGCTACGACCGCTCCATCAACCCCTATCGGGGATGCGAGCATGGCTGCTCCTATTGCTTCGCGCGGCCGACCCATGCGTTCCAGGGGTTGTCCTCCGGCCTTGATTTCGAGACGAAGATCTTCGCCAAGCCGAATGCTGCCGACCTCCTGGAGAAGGAACTGCGGGCGCCGTCCTACGAGCCGAAGGTGATCGCTCTCGGATCGAACACCGATCCCTACCAGCCCGTGGAGCGGCGCTTTCGCATCACCCGCGGCATCCTGGAGGTTCTGGACCGGGCGAATCACCCCGTCGGCATCGTGACGAAATCAGCCCTCGTCACCCGCGACATCGATATCCTGAGCCGCATGGCCGACAGGCAGCTGGCCAGGGTGGCGATCTCCATCACGACTCTCGACCCCAAGCTCGCCCGCCGCATGGAGCCCCGCGCAGCCTCGCCGGCCAAGCGGCTCGAAACCGTCCGCAAGCTCACGGATGCGGGAATTCCCGTCACGGTCCTCGTGGCTCCCATCATTCCGGCCATCAACGATCATGAGATCGAGGACATCCTGAAGGCGGCCCGCATGGCCGGCGCGGAGGAAGCCGGCTACGTGCTTCTGCGCCTGCCGCACGACCTGAAGGACCTGATGCGGGACTGGCTCGTCGAGCATTATCCGGACAAGCTCAATCACGTCTTTTCGCTGCTGCAGGAAGCCCGGGGCGGAAAGGATTACGATGCCCATTGGGGCGTGCGGCAAACCGGGGTCGGTCCCTATGCGTGGATGATCGGCCGGCGCTTTGAAACGACGGCCGAAAGACTGGGCCTGAACAAGCGTTCCTGGAAGCTGCGCACGGACCTGTTCACGCCGCCCGCGAAGGAAACCGGGCAACTGTCCCTGTTCTGATGTCTTCCGGGGAAGACTTCTTTCAGGTGAAGGGGCGCGAGCATCGACTGCGTCACCGGCTACCTGGAAAAGACATGCGGATCCCGCTTTGATGGCGCCTATGACGACAGCGATTCGCCCCCGTCGAAAACATGACATCGGCCTTGCGCGGGAGCTTTCCGCCCGCGCGGAGGGCTTTCGCTGCATCGCCGGCCTCGATGAGGTCGGGCGCGGTCCTCTGGCGGGGCCCGTGGTGGCTGCTGCCGTGGTGCTGGATCTGGAGAACGTGCCGGAGGGCCTGGCCGATTCGAAAGCCCTGACGGCCCAGAAGCGCGAGAACCTGTTCCCGGACATTCTCAGGACGGCGCGTGTCGGGATCGCATCCGTGTCCCATGCGGAGATCGACAGCATCAATATTCGCCAAGCGTCGCTTCTCGCCATGTGCCGGGCCCTGTCGGCCCTCCCCTGCAAGCCCGACATGGCCCTCGTCGATGGCAACGATCCCCCGGATCTTCCCTGTTCGGTCGAGGTCATCGTCAAAGGTGATTCGCAGATCGCCTCCATCGCCGCGGCGTCGATCGTCGCCAAGGTCGTGCGGGACCGGATGATGGCGCAGCTGGGAAACCATTATCCTGCTTACGGTTTCGCGACGAATGCCGGCTACAGCACGAAGACTCATCTCTCCGTGCTGGCGAACGAGGGTCCCTGCCCGTTCCATCGCCTCAGTTTCGCGCCTCTGCGGCAAGGGTTACTGGATCTGTAACCGACCTTAATGCCCGTTAACGAAAAAACCCAACATTTTCAATGAGTAGGCAGAATTTGCCGACCTAAAATAGGACGATTTTTTTCGCGCTTGGAAACTTCGTCTTTACCCTAACGGCGCATGATCCGGACTGTCAGTTGCGTAAACGGTGATCACCCATGGGTACCTCGCGTACCGGGGCCGCCGGCGCCGCCACCCGGATTAATGTCTCGCGTACCGGGCGGGCTGCGCCGGCGCCTCGGATGGGGCGTAAAGCCTCCCTATCCGTCCTGCCGTCTCTTCCCCTCAACGAAATTCTTCTCGGTGATTGCATCGCCAATCTGGAGAAGCTTCCCTCGGAGAGCGTGGACGTCGTCTTCGCGGACCCGCCCTACAATCTTCAGCTCGAGCAGGCGCTCACGCGCCCGGATCACAGCATCGTCGACGCCGTCGACGATGATTGGGACAAGTTTTCGAGCTTTTCCGAATATGACGCCTTCACCCGCGCCTGGCTCGCCGGCGTGCGGCGCGTCATGAAGAAGAACGCGACCCTGTGGGTCATCGGCTCCTACCACAACATCTTCCGGGTGGGCGCTGCTCTGCAGGACCTGGACTTCTGGCTTCTCAACGACATCGTTTGGCGTAAGGCCAACCCGATGCCGAACTTCAAGGGCCGGCGCTTCACCAACGCGCACGAGACCATGATCTGGGCCTCGAAGAGCGCCGAGGCGAAGAGCTATACCTTCCATTACGATGCGCTGAAGGCCGGCAACGAAGACGTCCAGATGCGGTCGGACTGGTTCATTCCGCTCTGCACAGGGGAGGAACGGCTGAAAGGCGAGGACGGCCGCAAGGTTCATCCGACCCAGAAGCCCGAAGCGCTTCTCGCCCGGGTCCTCCTGTCTTCTTCCAATCCCGGCGATGTGGTGCTCGATCCCTTCTTCGGGACCGGCACGACCGGCGCGGTCGCGAAAAAACTCGGACGTCACTTCATCGGCCTCGAGCGCGACCCCGTTTATGCCAAGGCGGCGCGGGCACGCATCGACGCCGTCGAAGCCTTGTCGGATGTCGCCATCGCGGCTCCCCCTGAGAAACGCGCCGAGGTTCGCGTGCCGTTCCTTGCACTGATCGAAGGCGGCCATGTGAAGGCCGGCGAAACCCTGGTCGATGAACGGCGGCGCTACAAGGCCGTCGTGCGGGCGGACGGAACGCTGGCGCTCGGTGCGATCATTGGATCGATCCACAAGATCGGCGCGCTCGTGCAAGGCCTGCCCGCCTGCAACGGCTGGACATTCTGGAACATCGAGCGCAAGGGCAAGCTCGTCTCGATCGACGATTTTCGCTCGAAAATACGGGCCGAACTCGCAGCCTGATCTAAGTTCTCCCTTACCGACCCAAGCCCTCGGCGCTCATGCCGAGGGCTTCCTGCTTGACGGAGACGTGGGATGAAGATCGCGGTGCTGTCGGACATTCACGGCAACGTCCTTGCGCTTGACGCGGTGCTGGAGGATCTCGATCGGCGCAAGCCGGACCGCATCGTCAATCTCGGCGACTGCGTATCGGGACCGCTCTGGCCGCAGGAAACCATGGAGCGGCTCGACCGGCTCGAAGCCGTGACGATCCGCGGCAATCACGAGCGCCAGCTCGCGACCCTCCCGCCAGATGCCATGGGAGCGTCCGACCGTTTCGCCTATAATGTCCTTCACGCAGAGCAAATCAAACGGCTGGGAGATCTGCCGAAAACGGCCTGGATCGCTCCAGGCATCCTTGCGGTTCATGGAACGCCCCATGACGACAACACATTTCTGATCGATGCCGTCGCGGGCGGCTGCCTCGTGCGCGGTCCGACAGCGTCCATCGCAAAGAACCTTGAAAGCGTCTCGGCGCAGATCGTCCTGTGCGGACATAGCCACCGTCCCGATCTGGTGCGTCTGCCGAACGGCACCCTCGTGCTGAATCCGGGAAGCGTCGGTTGCCCGGCCATCGACGTATCGATCGATCCCCTGGTCGTCACCGAATCGGGAACGCCGCACGCCCGCTATGCGATGGTCCATGTCCAGCCGAATGGCGCCATCGCGGTGGACCTCATCGCCGTCTCCTACGCGCACGACGAAGCGGCGGCCCGCGCAGACGCCAATGGCCGTCCGGACTGGTCCTATGGGCTCCGAACGGGATTGATGAAGGCGCAATCCTGAAACCGGCCGCACCTCGCACTGGGAATGCCCCTTCATGGATGAAGACGGGCCGCGCAAACCTGTCGGGCTGTGCCCCGCAAGGGGACACGCAAAGATGCCGGGCTTGAACATCCAACCGGATATGTGCCCCTATGCGCGACCGTCACAACGGCTTTAATCTCGTTTCATGGCTCCTTCTTCTATCGACACACCCGGGGATCCCCAGACCGAACCGTCCTGGGACGACCTCAAGATCTTCCTGGCTGTGGTGGCTCATGGATCGATGAACGGAGCCGCGCGGGCCCTCGGTCAAAGCCAGCCGACCATCGCCCGGCGAACCCGCACGCTCGAGGAATGCCTTGGCGTGGAGCTGTTCCAACGAGGCCCGAACAGCCTCATTCTGACGGAAGCCGGCCGGGCCGTGCTCGAAGCCGCGGCGCCCATGGCCGAAGCCGCCGGCTCCGTTCCGAAACTCGCCGCGGCCTACCGGCCCGATCCTTCGGCCCCGGTCAGGCTCACGGCAACCATGTCGGTGACCCTTTTTCTGTCCCATCACGCGGCGAACCTCGCTCATGCGACCGCCCCTGTCGAAATCGCCTACCTGCCGATGCGCCGGAGGGCGGATCTTGCAGCCGGTGAAGCGGATATCGCCCTACGGATGCGGCGCATGCCGGAAGGGGATGACCTGATCGTGCGCAAGATCGGCCGGATCGCCTTCGCGGTTTATGCGAGTTCGCCCGATGTCGCGGCTGTGATCGTGCCGCCGGAGGATCCGCACCTCTCCACCCAGGCGGCGCTGATTGCCCGGTTCGCCAAGGGACGCCCCATCGCGGCGCGGATCGGCGATGTGCCGATCCGCTATCAGGCGACAAAGGCGGGCCTCGGCGCGGCGGTCCTCCCGTGCTGGATGGGCGACGCCGATCCTGGACTCGTCCGGGTCCTCGATCCCCCCGAGGACATGATCGAGGATATCTATCTCGTCACCCATCCCCGGAGCCGCAACCGGACGAGCATCGCCAAAGTGTCGGCCGCGCTGGCCGATCTCTTCAAGCACGAGCGAAAGGCTTTGCTCGGCGCCCTTCAGGAGCGGTGAAGCACATGGCCCGATGCGCTTGACGAGACGCCTGGAAGGAATGAGGCGACTGCGCACGAAGAGCCGCTTCCGTCAGTGCCCCTTAAATCGGCGCGCATCGATCACCTCGCCGCTGCCGCCGCTTTCGAGACTGTAAACATAGGCTTTCGCGACCTCCGCCGCGGGCATGCCGCCCATCGGATCTCGCCCCATCGCCGCCAGGGTTTCGCTGATCCATGGCGGGCTCACCACATTCACCCTGATGTTGCGCGGCTTCTCGAGGGCGGCAGCACGCCCGAAGCCCTCGATCGCCGCATTCACGAGGCTGACGGCCGCGCTTCCAGGCATGGGTTCGCCGGCCAATACACCGCTGGTCAGCGTGAACGATCCGCCCTCGTTGATGAAGCGCTCTCCGATGCGCACGAGATTCACCTGTCCCATGAGTTTGTTCGTCAGGCTGAGCTGAAAATCCTCATTGGTCAGATCCGTCAGCGGCTTGAACGCGGCACGGCCGGTCGTGCTGATCACCGCGTCGAAAGAACCGAGGGTGTTGAAAAGCTGCTCGATCGACGTTTGCGATGCTATGTCGACCCGGTGCTCGCCTTTGCTGTGCGAGACACGCACGACCTCGTGACTTCCCGAGAGGACATCCACGACGGCTTTTCCGATCGTTCCCGTCGCCCCGATGATGATCACCCGCATCTCGGTCTCCTCCCGCAGCGTTTCAGCTGAGAGGGATATAGGGCACGCAAACCGCGAGAGATGTTTTGGGGAAAGTCATCTCTCCTGCCGAAGATCAGGAAGACGACGAGCCCTTTCGAGGGGCAGCGCGCTTCTTGACGGGAGCTTCTTTTGCCGGAGCAGGCAGCTCGCCCAAGGCATGGGCGATCACCTTTTTCATGACGCCCGGCAGCGCCTCCTCATGAAGGTCGCGCCGCAAGGTCCAACGCATGTCCTCCGGCGCGGGCGTGCCTTTCGGGACCTTGGCGAACAGAATCGTCAGTTCCAGCGGGAAATGAGTGAAGACGTGCCGCACAACGCCGGGCAGGCGCTGCCAGCGTGCATCGAGGGGAGCGTCGAGGACGGCCCGGGACGGCTCGTAATCAGGCTCCCAGATGCTTGTGGGCGCCTCGGCCATGCCCCCGAGAAGGCCCTGCGGCGGGCGCGTTCGCAACAGGATGCTGTCGTCGGCCCGCAGCACCACGAAGGCAGCCCCACGCCGCAACTGGCCGGCTTCCTTCTTGATCTTTCGCGGGAAGGTTTCCTGCAGGCCCTCGGCCCTCGCCCGACAGGGCGTCATCCAAGGACAAAGCGCGCAGGCGGGACGCCTCGGCGTGCAGATGGTTGCACCGAGATCCATCAGCGCCTGCGCGAAGTCTCCCGGACGATCGGCCGGTACAAGATCCTGCGTAAGCGTGCGGATCAACGGCTTTGCCTTCGGGAGAGGGTCTTCCACCATGAAGAGACGGGACACGACCCGCTCCACATTACCGTCGACCGCCGCTGCCGGCTGGTTGAAGGCAATGGCAGCAACCGCTGCTGCCGTATAGGCACCGACACCCGGCAGCTTCAGAAGCTCGGCCTCCGTTCCCGGGAAGAGGCCGCCATGCTTCTCCACGACGGCCTTCGCACAGGCGTGGAGATTTCGGGCACGGGAGTAATAACCGAGACCGGCCCAGGCCTGCATGACCGCATCCACAGGAGCTTCCGCAAGGGCAGAAACAGTCGGGAATTTCTCCAGAAACCGTTGATAGAAGGGCCGAACCGCAACGACGGTCGTTTGCTGCAGCATGATCTCCGACAGCCAAACCCGGTAAGGATCCACCGCCTCGCCGGGCTTGGCGCGCCATGGCAGATCGCGCCGGTGACGATCGTACCAGGTGAGCAGGTCGGCGGGATCGGGCTTGGTGACACGCGAGGCGGGCGTTAACATGTCTCGTGGAATAACGGTCCTGATGGAATATTCCAACGCGGCTTTTAGATCGAAATCAACATGCGCCAACCGAGGCCCAGGCCCCGCCCCCTTGCCGACTTTCTCGACGCCTGCCTGGGTCCGAGCCTGGCGGCACAAGGCTTTGCCACGTCGGACGTGATCATCGCCTGGCCGGACATCGTGGGCGAGAAGCTGGCGGCCTTCACCCAGCCTCTCAAGATCGAATGGAAGCGCAAAGCCCCCCACGCGGACCCGGATGCCCGCCCGGACCCCGCAACCCTGGTGGTGCGGGTCGAGAGCGCCTTCGCCCTCGAAATGCAGCATCTCGCCCCCATCGTGATGGATCGGGTCAACACCTATTACGGCTGGCGCTGCATCGGAAAGCTCGTGCTCAAACAGGGCCCCGTGCGGCGAATCACCAAAGAACGGGCCGTTCCCCGACCGTTGAGCCAGGCGGACCGGGAGCGCCTGGCGGCGGCCATTCAACCCATCGAGGAGGAGCCGCTGCGAGCCGCCTTGGATCGTTTGGGCGAGGCCATCGTTGGTTCGAGCGGCGGAACACGCACGAAAGCGTGACGGAAGAGGCGCTTGTCAGGCGAACCAACTCCCTCTACCGCAGAATGAAATCTCTCACGGAGCTCCTTGCAGATGATCACCCGGCGTCAAACGCTTCAGCTTCTCGGCACAGCCGCCGCGGCGGCTTTCGTGGCCACGAGCCTGCCCGCCTTCGCGCAAAACGTCTCGGTCCAGGATCTGGCGGTCCAGGGACCCCTCGGGGACGTGGTCCTCGGCTCTGCGGACGCCAAGGTCACGATCGTCGAATACGCCTCGCTGACCTGCTCCCATTGCGGGCATTTTCACCAGGAAACTTGGCCGGAACTGAAGAAGCGCTACATCGACACCGGCAAAGTGCGCTTCACCTTGCGGGAATTCCCCCTCGATCCCCTGGCGACGGCCGGCTTCATGCTCGCCCGCTGCGACGGGAACGACAAATATTACCCGATCACCGATCTCCTGTTCGAGCAGCAGAAAAACTGGGCTTTCGTGGACAAGCCCCTCGACGCCCTGCGCCAGATCATGAAGCAGGCCGGTTTTTCACAGGAGAAATTCGACACTTGCTTGCGGGACCAGAAACTTTATGACGCGGTGAATGCGGTGAAGAACCGGGCTATTGAGCAGTTCAAGGTGGACTCGACCCCGACTTTCTTCATCAATGGCGAGCGTCACCCGGGAAGCCTGTCGATCGATGAGCTCGAGAAGATCATCAAGCCCTTGTTGGGGGCCTAAACTCTCTCACCCTGCCCCCGTGGGGCGGGACGGAAAGGCGCGTCCATGAAGCTGACGCGCCTTCGCATCGCCGGCTTCAAGACTTTCGTCGAGCCGATGGATTTCCTGATCGAGCCGGGCTTGACCGGCGTCGTCGGGCCAAACGGCTGCGGCAAATCGAACCTTGTCGAGGCCCTGCGCTGGGTCATGGGAGAAAACTCCCACAAGAACATGCGCGCCACGGGAATGGACGACGTCATCTTCTCCGGCTCCGGAGGCCGGCCGGCCCGCAATACGGCCGAGGTGATGCTCACCATCGACAACGCGGAGCGCACGGCTCCGGCCGCCTTCAACGACGCCGATCTGCTGGAGATTTCCCGCAAGATCGAGCGTGAGGAGGGCTCCACCTACCGAATCAACGGCAAGGAGGTGCGCGCCCGCGACGTGCAGATCCTCTTCGCGGACGCGGCCACGGGCGCGCGCTCGCCGGCGCTGGTGCGCCAGGGCCAGATCAGCGAAATCATCTCCGCCAAGCCACAGGCCCGGCGCCGCATCCTGGAAGACGCCGCCGGTATTGCCGGCCTCCATGCCCGCCGTCACGAGGCCGAGCTTCGCCTGAAGGCGGCGGAGGACAACCTGCTCCGCGTCGAGGACGTGATCCGGGAGCTTGAGACCCAGGTCGACAGCCTCAAGCGCCAGGGCCGCCAGGCGTCGCGCTACAAGAACCTGTCCGCCGAAATCCGCCGGCTCGAAGCTCTTCTTTACGCGATCGGATTTGCCGAGGCCCGAGAACAGGCCGCCGCCGCGGAGCAACAGGCGGCGGACAACCTCAAAGCCGTCGCCGACCGGACGGAGGAGCAGACAAGGACTGCGACCGCCCAGGCGATTGCGGCGCATGCGATCCCGCCGCTGCGGGAGGCCGAGGCCAAGGCCGCGGCGGCTCTCCAGCGGCTGACCCATGCGCGGAACGAGCTCGAGTCGGAGGAGCGGCGCTCGAAGGATCGGGTCACCGAGCTTGAGCGGCATATCGGCGACCTGAACCGCGATCTCGCGCGAGAGGCGGTCCAGCGGACCGATGCCGAGGCGACGATCGAGCGCCTGCGCGGGGAAGAAGCGGAACTGACCCTTACGACGGACGGGGCGGACGATGCCCGCGCCGAGAGCGAGGAACGCCTTCGACAGGCGGAAGCCGAACTTGCGGAAGCCGAAGCCTCCTTGGGAGCTCTTCAGGCCCAGACGTCGGACCTGAATGCCCGCCGGGCCGCTCTGGAGCGGACGATTCGCGAGGAGATGGAGCGGTCGGCGCGTTTCGCGGCGGAAAAGGAGCGGATCGAGCGCGACATCGCGGCTCTCGCGGCTCCGGCCGACGACGGCCCTGACATCGACACCCTGCGCGAGGAGACCGACCTCGCCGAGGAAATCGCGCAGAACGCCGAAGAATCGGTCATCGCTGCCCGTGAAACCCTCGCGGCCGCCCGGGAAGCCGAGCATCGGCTGCGCCAACCCTTGAACGAAGCGGAACGCAAGGCGCAGCGCCTCGAAACCGAGGCCCGCACGCTGGCGAAGCTGGTCACCTCGGCCACGGGCGATCTCTGGCCCCCCGCCCTCGACCAGATCACCGTTCAAAAGGGCTATGAAACCGCTCTCGGCGCCGCACTGGGCGACGATCTGGATGCATCCACCAACCCCACCGCTCCTGCCCACTGGGCGGAGACGGGGCTCGAGGACAACGACCCTTCCCTTCCCGAAGGCGTTCCTTCCCTCGCGGATCTGGCGCAAGCGCCGGCCGCCCTGCAGCGGCGTCTGCGCCAGATCGGCGTCGTCTCGAAGGCGGACGGGCTCCGGCTCCGGGGCTCGCTCAGGCCGGGCCAGCGTCTCGTTTCTCAGGAAGGCGATCTTTGGCGCTGGGACGGCTTCACCACCGCCGCGGAGGCGCCATCCCCGGCGGCCCGCCGCCTGGCGGAGAAGAATCGCCTTGGAGACTTGGAGCGGGAAGCCGCCGCCGCCCGCGAGGACGCCGAGCGCCTGCGCCACGAGGCGGAGGAGGCCTTGAATGCGGTCCGGGCCGCCGCATCGCACGAGATGCAGGCAATCGAGGCGGCCCGGCAGGCCCGACAGGCCCTCGATGCGTCCCGCAGCCGCCTGGCCCACGCCGAAAGGCGCGAGGCTGAGCTGGGTCAGCGGCGGTCGGCCCTGCAAGAAGGCCTTTCCCGCATTTCGGAGAGCGAGAACGAAGCCCGCGAGCGCGCCGGCGAGGCCGAGACTGCCCTCGAAGACCTTGCTCCGGCGCCGGACCTGGAAAACCGTCTGCTCGAGGAGCGGACCCTTGTGGCGGAGCGCCGGGCGGCGGCATCGGAAGCCCGGGCGGCCTTGCAATCCTTCGTCCACGAAGCGGAGCTGCGTCGGCGCCGTCAGGAAGCGATCGTCTCCGACATTCGCCTGTGGACCGAGCGGGCCGCCAGAGCCGCCAAGGCACTCGAAGACCTTGGCGAACGGCTGGAGCGGGCCCAGGACGAGCATCAACGGCTGCTGGAAGCGCCCGATACCTATCTCCTGCGCCGCCGTGCCCTGATGGCGGAAGTCGAGGAGGCCGAGGCCAAGCGCAAGGAGGCCGCCGACCGGCTCGCCGACGCGGAAACCCAGCTTGCGGAAACCGACCGGGCCGCCCGGGCCGCTCTGGAAGCCCTCGCGGCGGCCCGCGAAGCCCGCGCAGGCTCGCAGGCCCGCCATGAAGCAGCGATCCAGCGCCTCGCGGAAATTACCCGCGCCATCTCGGAGAATCTCGACACCACGCCCGCCGGGCTCATCGAGCTCGCCGGCCTGAGGGACGGGGTGGAGCTTCCGACCCAGAACGAGATCGAATCGAAGCTTCATTCCCTCAAAGGCGATCGGGAACGTCTGGGCGCCGTGAACCTGCGTGCCGAGGAGGAGCTGGCGGAGCTCGAAACGAAGCACGGCAGCATCGCGTCGGAACGGGACGACCTTGTCGAGGCGATCAAGCGCCTGCGCGGCGCGATCGGCAGCCTCAATCGGGAAGGACGGGAAAGACTTCTTGCCGCCTTCGACGTGGTGAACGCACACTTTCAGCGTCTCTTCACCACCCTTTTCGGTGGCGGCACCGCCGAGCTGACCCTTGTCGACTCGGATGATCCGCTGGAAGCCGGCCTGGAGATTCTGGCCCGGCCTCCCGGCAAAAAACCGCAGAGCATGACCCTGCTGTCCGGCGGTGAACAGGCCCTGACGGCGACGGCGCTGATCTTTGCCGTGTTCCTGACGAATCCCTCCCCGATCTGTGTTCTCGACGAGGTGGACGCGCCCTTGGACGACGCCAACGTGGAGCGCTATTGCGACCTTCTGGAAGAGATGGCGCGCAGCACCGAGACGCGGTTCGTGGTGATTACGCACAACCCGATCACCATGGCGCGGATGGACCGTCTGTTCGGCGTCACCATGGCTGAAAGGGGCGTCTCGCAGCTGGTTTCCGTCGACCTTCAAAGCGCCGAGCGCATCCTTGAGACGGCGTAAGGGTTTCAAGCTCAGCCATCATTCAGCCTCAGAATCGTGGGCGTTTTCACGCAAGGCTGTTGCTAACATAGAAAATAATTCGTTTTTACAAGGACTTAACTCTTTCCTGACGGTCCTTGACAGGGGGGACCCTCCCCCATATGTTTCGCGCGGCTTTCGGGGCCGGGATTCCAAGACCTTTCCCGCACCGCTTATCTCAGGAGAACGCCATGGCGGACCCTACGAAGCGGAATGGTGAAGACGGTCAGGAGCCGACCAGTTCCGACGATGCTAACCTGACAGCGAGACTGAAATCTCTCGATGCGCGGATCGATCAAGCGTCCGCACAGCGAACCAAGATGACAGAATCGCAGTCTCGATCGAAGTCCGATTCCAGCGCGCTCGGCCAAGCCTTCCGGCTTTCGGCGGAGTTCGTGTCAGGGGTCGTGGCGGGCGGGATTGTCGGGTGGATCGTCGATCATCTGTTCGGGATCTCTCCCTGGGGGCTCATCGTGTGCATCATTCTCGGCTTCTGTGCCGGGATGCTCAATCTTTTGCGAGCGGCGGGCCTCATGAAGGGTGCCCGGTATGATGAGAAGCGGTGAACGATCCCCATCCCAGCCGAATAATGGCGACAGGTAAGAGCGATTTAAGAGCGGATCATGGCAAGCCCAATCGAGCAATTCCAGATCAAGCCCATCATTCCTGTCATCAACTTTACCAATTCGTCGCTGTTCATGGTCGGCGCCGTGGCGGTCATCGTCGGTGGCCTGATGCTGGCGACCCGCAAGCGCGCGCTGGTTCCCGGCCGCGCCCAGTCGGTCGCCGAGGTGCTGCACGATTTCGTGGCAGGCACCTTAAGGGACGCGGCAGGCGATGAGGGGATGAAGTTCTTCCCTCTCGTGTTCTCCCTGTTCATGTTCGTGCTCACCGCGAACCTGCTCGGTATGATCCCGGGCTTCTTCACGGTCACGAGCCACGTCATCGTCACCTTCTCGCTGGCGATCCTCGTCATCGGAACGGTGATCGTTTACGGCTTCGTGAAGCACGGCACCCACTTCCTCGGGCTTTTCGTGCCGTCAGGCGTGCCCGCCTGGCTTCTGCCCTTCATCGTCGTGATCGAGCTCATCTCGTTCCTCTCGCGGCCGATCTCCCTGTCCCTCCGTTTGTTCGCCAACATGCTCGCGGGGCATATTGCACTCAAGGTTTTCGCCGGCTTCGTGGTGGCTCTTCTGGGCGCCGGCGGAGCTTTGACGATCCTCGCTCCGCTTCCGCTCCTCATGGCGGTCGCTCTCATGGCGCTCGAGTTCCTCGTCGCCGCTCTGCAGGCCTACGTCTTCACGGTGTTGACCTGCATCTACCTCAACGACGCGCTGCACCCGGGCCACTAGGTCTGCGCTGCGTTAATCCCTTCCCTCCCGGTCAAACACCAATCCTAAGGAGATCACGATGGATCCGGTTGCTTTCAAGTTCCTCGGCGCGGGCCTCGCCTGCATCGGCATGGGCCTCGCCGCTATGGGCGTCGGCAACATCTTCGGTAACTTCCTCTCGGGCGCCCTGCGCAATCCGTCGGCTGCCGACGGACAGTTCGCTCGCGCCTTCATCGGCGCGGCGCTCGCAGAAGGTCTCGGCATCTTCTGCCTCGTCGTCGCCCTCGTCCTTCTCTTCACCTGATATCAATACGGTGATCGGGAGGGCGGAGCGCTCAGGCGCTTCGCTTCGAGAATGGTGACGGCGGTTCATCCGCCGTCATTCATCGTTTCTAGGACGACCCAATCCTATCAGGATCAGTTCCATGGCTCAGGCCCAGACGACCCACGCTGAAACGGAAGCCCATGGCGGCGCCCATGAAGACATCGGCTTTCCCCCCTTCAAGACGGAAACCTTCGGCGGCCAGGTGCTCTGGCTGGCGATCACCTTCGTGGCTCTCTACGCCCTTCTGTCCAAACTGGTTCTGCCGCGCCTGTCCGGCATTATCGAGCACCGCCGCGTGACCATCGCCGGCAACCTCGACGAGGCAGCCGCCATGAAATCCCGCGCCGAGGCGGCCGGAGCCGCCTACGAGAAGGCGCTTTCGGAAGCCAAGACCCGCGCTCAGGCGCTCGCTCAGGAAGCACGCTCGCAGGTTTCCTCGGAGACCGAGGCCAAGCGCAAGGCGCTCGAGGCCGACCTCGGCAAGCGTCTTTCCGAGTCCGAAGCCGTTATCGCTCAGAAGAAGGCCGAAGCGATGGCCAATGTCCGCGGCATCGCCGCCGAGACCGCCAGCGCCATCGTCGAACGCCTGACCGGCAAGGCCCCTGCCCCGCAGGTGGTGGAAGCCGCTCTCGACCAACCCAACGCCTGATTCAGGAGTTTCCCATGCTGTCCAGCGCTGAATTCTGGGTTGCCGTCGCTTTCGTGATTTTCTGGGGCATCCTGTTCTACTACGGCGTGCCCGGCAAGGTCATGAGCTCGCTCGATACGCGCGGCAAGCGAATCGCCGATGAACTCACCGAGGCCAAGCGGTTGCGGCAGGACGCCGAAAAGCTCCTCCGGGAATTCGAGGCCAAGCGCGAGGCTGCTGAACGCGAAGCAGCCGATATCGTCTCCACGGCCAAGGAAGAAGCCGAGCGCCTGGCTCGCGAGGCTCAGGAGAAGATGGCCGACTTCGTGACGCGCCGGACCGCCTCCGCGGAAGCGAAGATCGCCCAGGCCGAAGCTCAGGCATCAGCCGAAGTCCGCGCCGCCGCTGTCGACGCCGCCGTCAAGGCTTCCGAACGGGTGCTGCGTAACGAATTGTCCGGCCCCGTGGGCGCTTCCCTTGTGGAAAAAAGCCTCAACGACGTGCGTGCCAAGCTGCAGTAAGGGCATCGCGCACATGCGTCATCGAAGGGCCGCCCGTGAGCGGCCCTTTTCGTTTTAGGAGATGTCATGCTGGTGATCTTCGATTGCGACGGCGTCCTGGTGGATTCCGAAGCCCTTGCCTGCCGGATCGATGCCGAATTCCTGACCGCACTCGGTTTTCCCTACACGGTGCAGGATATCATCACGCAATTCGTCGGCGTATCCCTGAAGGACATGACCGCGCGAATCGAGGCTGCGCACAATCGCGCCCTTCCTGCCGATTTTGGCGAGCGGATCAACAAGACCCTCTTCGCCCGCTTCGAAGAGGAGCTACAGCCGATTCCCAGCGTGCGGGATGCGATTCTCGCCCTCCCCTACGCGCGCTGTGTCGCTTCCTCCTCCACCCATGACCGAATCGCCCTGTCGCTTCGCGTCACGGGTCTTGCGGACTTGTTTGCGAATGTCTTCAGTGCAACGGAAGTGCGTCACGGCAAACCGGCGCCGGATCTTTTCCTGCACGCCGCTTCCCGCATGGGTGCCTCCGCGGCCGAGTGCCTGGTGATCGAAGACTCGCCATCGGGTGTACGCGCGGCCTGCGCGGCAGGGATGAAGGTGATCGGGTTCGTCGGCGGAGGACATTGTGCGCCGGGCCACGCGGACAAGCTGCGCGATGCGGGCGCTCCGGTTATCATCGAACGCATGACCGAGCTGCCCGAGATGGTGCGCCGGTACGCGGCCTGACAACTCGTCATCGAAACAGCTCCGCCGTCATTCCGGGGCGCCGAAGGCGAGCCCGGAACCCAGAACCGATGACGGTGCCGGGAAAGACGCAGCGGCTGCCATAGTGCCTTATCTCGAACCGTTAGCGGATATGGGTTCCGGGCTCTCGCTTTGCTCGCCCCGGAATGACAGAGCGCCACCGTCATTCCGGATGGCAGCAGGCAAGTCCGGAACCCATAAACGCTGAAGGGGCCGGAAAGAACGCAACGGCTGCCGTAGCTCTTTATCCTGCCTCGCTAGCGTTTCCGGGTTCCGGGTTCCGCTGCGCTGCCCCGGACTGACGGGTGGAGCGATATCTCTTCCGTTCACCGATCGCCGCCGCAAGGGAAAGGCCGCCCTCATAGGAAGAAGGCCGGGATTTCTCCCGGCCTCCTTGAGTTTCCTGCGACCTGACTTTGCCTACTCGGCCGCCTCGGCGACGGGGGCCGGAGGCGTCCATTTGAGAACCGGAGTGCGAGCGGCTCGCGTTTCATCGAGACGGCGGCGCGGCGCGTGATACGGAGCGCCGACGAAGCGATCCTTGTCACCCTTCTTCGCAGCCATCGCAAGATCGCGCAGGGTCGCGATGAAGAGATCGAGCGAGGCCTTGGATTCCGATTCCGTAGGCTCGATGAGCATCGCGCCATGAACGACCAGCGGGAAATACATGGTCATCGGATGGTAGCCCTCGTCGATCATCGCCTTGGCGAAATCGAGGGTCGTGACGCCCGTATCCTTCAGCCAGGTGTCATCGAAAAGCACCTCGTGCATGCAGGGCTTGTCGCCGAAGGGCTGAGAGAACAGGTCGGCGAGCGAAGCACGGATGTAGTTGGCGTTCAGCACCGCATCCTCGGACGCCTGCTTCATCCCATCCGAGCCATGGGACAGCATGTAGGAAAGCGCCCGTACATACATGCCCATCTGGCCATGGAAGGCGGTCATGCGTCCGAACGGCTTTTCCGCCGCATCCTCTTCATGCTCCACGAGGGTCGGCTCGCCGCCGTCCGTCACGGTGACGAAAGGCACCGGCGCATAAGGCGCCAGCCGCGCGGAGAGCACCACCGGCCCCGAGCCCGGACCGCCGCCGCCGTGCGGCGTCGAGAAGGTCTTGTGCAGGTTGATGTGCATGGCGTCGACGCCGAGATCGCCGGGCTTCGCCTTGCCGACGATGGCGTTGAAGTTCGCGCCGTCGCAGTAGAAATAGGCGCCGGCGTCGTGGATCGCCTTTGCGATTTCCGCCACCTGATTCTCGAAAAGACCGCAGGTGTTCGGGTTGGTGAGCATGATGGCCGCAACATCAGGTCCGAGCAGCTTCTTCACGTCTTCCACATGCACCCAGCCGTCCTCGCGGGCCGGTACCGGCTTCACGGTAAAGCCGATCAGGGCCGCTGTGGCCGGATTGGTGCCGTGCGCCGAGTCTGGAACCAGAACGACGGTCCGGGTCTTGCCTTCGCCGCGGGCCTCGATGGCGGCCTTGATGGCCATCATGCCGCAGAGCTCTCCATGAGCGCCGGCCTTCGGCGACAGCGCGACCGTGGTCATGTTGGTGAGGGTCACGAGATAGCGAGCAAGCTCGCTCATCAGCTCGAGAGCACCTTTGACGGTGGACACCGGCTGAAGCGGATGCACGTCCGAGAAGCCCGGCAGGCGCGCCATGCGCTCGTTGAGACGCGCATTGTGCTTCATGGTGCAGGAGCCGAGCGGAAAGAGGCCCGTATCGATGCCGTAGTTCATCTGGCTCAGGCGCACGTAGTGGCGCATGGCCTCCGGTTCCGAAAGACCCGGCAGACCGATGGCATCCTTGCGCTCCAATCCACCCAAACGGGGCTTGAAAGCGTCCGGCTCATCCAGATCGACCCCGGTCGTTTCCGTGTGGCCGATCTCGAAGATCAGGGGCTCGATCTGAGCCAACGCCTTGTTTCCCGTGAAGGTCGGGTGAGAACCCGCAGCGCCACCGGCCTTGCTGGCATCACCCTGGAGGCGCGCAGCCTCATCACCCATGCCGGCGGCAGGATCGGACACGCCGTGAGCCTGCGGAGCGGAGGGACGTCCCTGGCGGTTCAACATCACAGAACCTCCTTCAAGGCGGCCACGAAGGCCGCGCGGTCATCATCGGTATTCACTTCGGTGGAAGCGACCAGCAACAGATTGTCGAGGCCCGCTCCCGGCAGGAGACGCGACACGGGAACGCCGCCCAGCACCCCCTTCTCGGCCAGCTGCTCCACGACGTCAGCCGCGGGCTTTGCCAGCTTCACGGTAAATTCGTTGAAGAAGGTCTTGTTGAGAACCTCGACGTCCTTCACGCCTGCCAGCCGATCGGCGAGCTTCACGGCATTCGCATGGTTGATGCGGGCAAGCCGCGTCAGGCCGGCCTCGCCGAGGAGCGTCATGTGAATCGTGAAGGCGAGCGTGCATAGGCCCGAATTGGTGCAGATATTCGATGTCGCCTTGTCGCGGCGAATATGCTGCTCGCGGGTTGAGAGCGTCAGCACGAAGCCACGGTTGCCGTCCGCATCGACGGTTTCGCCGCATAGGCGGCCCGGCATCTGACGGATGTACTTCGACTTTGCGGCGAAGAGACCGACATAAGGCCCGCCGAAATTCAGCGCGTTGCCGATGGACTGACCTTCGCCGACGACGATGTCGGCGCCCTGGCTGCCCGGCGACTGGACGAGGCCGAGCGAAACCGCTTCCGTAAACACGGCGATCAGCAGAGCACCGTGCTGACGCGTCTTTTCGGCGATAGGCTTCAGGTCACGCACGTTGCCGAAAACGTCCGGCGTTTGCACGACGACGCAGGAAACGCTGTCGTCGATCTGCGCCAGCAGATCTTCCGTCGCCGAAACGTCGGGAGCCAGCGTCACGACGTCATCGCTCGCCATGTCGGACAGCGTCTTGACCACGTCCACATAATGCGGGTGAAGCCCGCCGGACAGAACGGCCTTGCGGCGCTTGGTAACGCGATGCGCCATCAGGACCGCTTCACCCGTCCCGGTCGAGCCGTCGTACATGGACGCATTGGCGACTTCCATGCCCGTGAGGGCGGCGACCTGGGTCTGGAACTCGAAGAGGTATTGCAGCGTGCCCTGAGCGATCTCCGGCTGATAGGGCGTGTAGCTCGTCAGGAACTCGGAGCGCTGGATCAGGTGATCCACCGTCGCCGGCACATGGTGCTTGTAGGCGCCGGCGCCGACGAAGAACGGAACGGACGAGGCGGAGACGTTCCTGGACGCCATCCGGGACAGGATCCGCTCCACCTCCATCTCTCCCTTCCGGCGAGGAAGGTCGATGAGGTTCTTGAGGAGCTTGTCCTTCGGAATGTCGGCGAAGAGATCGTCAACGGACTTGACCCCGATCCGTGCGAGCATTTCGCCGCGATCGGTATCGGAGAGAGGCAAATAACGCATCGGCTGAAAACCTTTGGTTAGTGCGAGGGAATGCCCGCCACCACGATGTCGGTGAGCACGGAATTGGCGATGAAGCATTCCTTGTGGGCAAGGTGATGCATGTCGGCGATCTGCTCCGGAGTCGGGACCTTCTCGCCGGAAAACTCGATCACCGGATCGAGCGTGACCTTTGAAACGAAGAGCTTGCCCTTCTCGTTGGGCGCCATCACCCCGAGGGCCTTGTCCTCATACCGATCCACAACGAACCGCTTCTTGGCCGCGATGGACAGGAAGGTGAGCATGTGGCAGCTGGAGACCGCGGCGATGAACGCCTCCTCGGGGTCGACCGCGTCCTCGCGGGACAGGGGCAGCGGCACCACCGAGGGTGATGCCGAGGCCATGAGCGCGATGCCGCCATCGAAAGACCAGCGATGGGCGCGGCTGTAACGGTTGTCGGAAAAGGCCTCGCCCTCTCCGCGCTCCCAGCGTACCGTGGCCGTGTATTCGTGCGACATCGGCTTTCCTCTCTTACGAGATCGACTTCACGAATTCCTGGTACTGCTCTTCAGTCATGAGGCCGTCGAGCTCGCCCGGATTCGTCACGCGGATCTTCAGGAACCAGCCGCGTCCGGCCGGGTCCTCATTGACGGTGCCGGGGGTCTCCTCGAGAGCGGAATTGACTTCGACGACCTCGCCGGAAACCGGCGAATAGACTTCGCTCGCCGCCTTCACGCTTTCGACGACGGCCGCCTCATCGCCCTTGGCGAGCGTTTTGCCGACGCTCGGCAGCTCCACGAACACGACGTCGCCGAGCTGCTGCTGGGCGTAGTCGGAAATGCCGACGGTACCGGCATCGCCTTCAAGGCGAATGTATTCGTGATCCTTGGTGTAACGCGTGGTCATTGAGTGATCCCCCTGGATTTCAGCGCTTGTAACGATGTGGTGCGAACGGCATGGCGGCGACCTTGGCCGGCAGCGGCTTGCCGCGCACCATGAGGTGAAGGTCCGTTCCAACGGCGGAAACGTCCCTCGAAACGTAGCCCATGGCGACCGGGCCGTTGACGGTCGGACCGAAGCCGCCCGACGTGACGATGCCGACCTCCCGGCCATCGGGCGTCGTGATGACGGTTCCCTCGCGGGCCGGGGCGCGGCCTTCAGGCTTCAGGCCGACGCGGACACGGGCCGGGCCGTCCTTGATCTCCTGCTGGATCCGCGAAGCGCCCGGAAAGCCGCCTTCCTCGCGGCGGCGCTTCTGGATGGACCAGATCAGGCCGGCCTCGATCGGAGAGGTGGTGGTGTCGATATCGTGGCCGTAAAGGCACAGGCCCGCCTCGAGACGCAGCGAATCACGCGCGCCCAAGCCGATCGGCTTCACCTCGGGATCGGCCAGGAGCGCCTTCCAGAGTGTCGGTGCGTCCTTGCCGTTGCACGAGATCTCGAAGCCGTCCTCGCCCGTATAGCCGGACCGGGAAACGTGGCACCAGATCCCGTCGATCTGCACGTCGGCGGACATCATGAACGGGAGATCGGAGACCTGCGGAGCCTTCCTGGCGAGAACCGCCGTCGCGGACGGACCCTGGAGAGCCATGAGACCGAGGTCGTCCTTCCGGCGCAGGGAAACCCCGGCCGGAAGCCGGGCTTCGATATGGGCGTAATCGGCCTCCTTCATGGAGGCGTTGACCACCAGATAGAGCCAGCCCTCGTGGCCGGGGGCGCCCACCCGGGTCACCATGAGGTCGTCGAGGATGCCGCCCTCATCGGAAAGAAGCTGCGAATAGCGCTGCTGGTTGGGCTTGAGATTCACGACATCGGCGGGAATCAGGGCCTCGATGGCCCGGGCCGCCGTTTCGTGGCTTTTGTCCTCGGCGACCAGAAAAGCCTGCCCCATGTGAGAAACGTCGAACAAACCGGCGTGCTCGCGGGTCCAGTTATGCTCGGTCAGGATCCCGGAGGGATACTGCACCGGCATGTCATAGCCCGCGAAGGGCACCATGCGGGCGCCGAGGGCGACATGCTCGGCATGGAGCGGAGTTTGCAGGAGCGGCTCGTCGGCGCGGACTGGCTCGGCCATGGAATTCCCTCAAAAGGCGCGCGTTTCATCAGGCCCTCAAGGCCTGTTCTAGCGCCCCCTCTGTCCCGAGACCTGAGAGATTTCCCTTATCGCCTTCGCGCAAGGTTACGCCCGTCGGTGGGCGATGTCTTGCGACATCGCCACTTTCCAGAGTGCCAGCTCCCGCGCGGTCCTTTGGCCTGAGCGTTTCCGGGGCGGTTGCGCCTTCGGCGCCGGACGCGAAGTCCGGTCTCTCCCGCGGGGATCAGCGGCTTCTCCACCTCTGAAGAGGATTTACGATCCTGTCAATAAACCAGGCTGCCGCAACAGGAAGCTTCCCGCCTCAATTGACGGCACCCTCGCGACACCCCATGCTAAGAGCCATCGCTCACAGAAGGGGAGACGCGCGGCCAAACCGGTCGGCGGCTTCGAACGTCGTTGCTCGAACTGGTTATCGCATTCGTCCTCATCGCCCTCAACGGGGTTTTCGCGCTTTCCGAACTCGCCATCGTTTCCGCCCGCCGGGCCCGTTTGAAGACATTCGCCGACCAGGGGCGCGCCGGAGCCTCCATGGCCCTGGCTCTCATGGAAGATTCGGGGCGCTTCCTGTCCACGGTCCAGATCGGCATCACCCTCGTGGGCATCCTGGCCGGCGCCTTCTCGGGCGCGGCCTTGGGCGGGCGCCTGACGGAGATCCTGGCCGCCAACGGGGTTCCGCAAGGTGCGGCCGAGCCTCTCGGCTATGGCATCGTGATCAGCCTGATCACCTATTTCTCGATCGTCGTCGGCGAGCTGGTCCCCAAGCAGCTCGCCCTCCGGAATCCGGAAAGCATTGCCTGTTTCGTCGCCCCCTTGATGATGCTGGTCTCAAAGGTTGCGGCTCCGGCGGTCTGGCTTCTCAATGCCTCGACCCGCCTGATCTTCAGTCTCTTCGGCTCGAACACGGAAGGTGACAACACCGTCACCGAGGAAGAGATCAAGATGCTGGTGGGCGAGGCGGAAAGCGCAGGCGTGATCGAGGAAGAAGAGCGCCGCATGATCGGCGGCGTGCTTCGCCTCGGCGACCGGCTGGCCCGGGCTCTCATGACTCCCCGCACGGACGTGGATTGGATCGACCTGGACGACGAGCCCGGGGCCATCCGCGAGACCCTGATGACGACCCCCCATTCGCGCCTGCCCGTGAGCGAAGGCAGCGCCGACAACATGATCGGCGTCGTCGAATCGCGGGAGCTGCTCGCAGCGATCCTGGCTGGCGAAGAGCTGGACGTCCGCAAGCACGTCAAAACAGCCCCCGTGATCCCGGATACGCTCGACGCTCTCGATGCCCTGACGGTGCTCCGGGATTCGGCCATACCGATGGCCCTGGTCCATGACGAGTATGGCCATTTCGAAGGGGTCGTGACCCCGGCCGATGCGCTGGAAGCCATCGTGGGCGCATTCCGGTCAGATGGTGAGGAACCCGAGCCCGACGCGGTCCGCCGCGAGGACGGCTCCTGGCTCCTGTCCGGATCCATGCCGGTCGACGAAATGGCCGAAGTGCTGGCAATCGCCCTTCCGGAGAACCGGACTTATCACACGGTCGGCGGCCTTGTGATCAGCGAGATTCAACACCTGCCGAACACCGGCGAGCACGTGGACGCCTACGGCTGGCGGTTCGAGGTCGTCGACCTCGACGGCCGCCGGATCGACAAGGTCATCGCCCATCCGCTGGCTCAACGCGCCGGCGCGGTCGCGCCGCTCTCCTGACGGATCCAGCCATATTGCCTCCCGGCCATCCGATCTGTAGCTTGGCATCAGGTGGATACGGCCTGCCGCTCGCGCCCTCCCGGGTGTGGTGAATGTATCGGAAAGCGTCTCACTCAATCCTCATTGAATGGCGAACGCATCAGCAATGCGAGCTCTGATTGTCCTCGTTCGCCATCGCGAAGGATGAGTCGATGCGCACTTTTCATGATGCAAAGGTCATGGCGACAGCTCTCAGGACGGCCCTGAAAGACCGCCAGTGCCCCATTACCCACAGTGAAGCCCTCGAGATCGTCGCCAAGCAGTTCGGCCTTGAGAACTGGAACGTGCTCGCCGCCAGGATCGATGCCTCCCCTTCGAAGCCGGAGATCCGCTTCGAGCAAACGGCTCCGATTCTTCGGATCTTCGATGAGGAGAAAGCCAAGGCGTTCTACGTGGGTTTCCTCGGCTTCACTCTCGACTGGGAGCATCGTTTCGGGCCCGACTTCCCTCTCTATGCACAGGTTTCACGTTCGGGCCTGACCCTGCATCTGAGCGGCCACCACGGGGACGCAACTCCCGGCTCCACGGTTTACGTCACGATGCGCGGGGTGCGGCATTACCAAAGGGAACTGGCAGACAAGCACTATCCCAACATGCGGCCGGGCCTGGAGGAGGCCGCCTGGGGAACGGTCATGACGGTAACGGATCCGTTCAGCAACAACATCAGGTTCTGCGAGCCACCGCGACGCTGACCTATGGCCGATGAGAGCCCGTGTGCGGCTTGACCGAAGCTGCGGATCTGGAATTCCAATGCCAGGAATAAAGAACCGGGCCCGGCGGGAAGTGGGAACACCATGAAGCAGAGCATCGCCCATATCGCCCTCGTGGTGAGGGATTACGACGAAGCCATCGCGTTCTATGTCGATAAGCTGCACTTCGAGCTGGTCGAGGACACCTATCAGCCGGAGCAGGATAAGCGCTGGGTCGTGGTGAAACCGCCGGGCGATGGGCAGACATCCTTGCTCCTGGCCCGGGCCTCCTCCCCTGAACAGGAGAAATTCATCGGCAACCAGGCCGGAGGCCGCATTTTCCTGTTTTTGCGGACCGACGATTTCCAGCGAGACTACCGGGCCATGGTCGGGGCCGGCATTTCGTTTGTCCGACCGCCGAAAGAAGCCCCATACGGAATCGTCGCCGTCTTCGAGGATCTCTATGGAAATCGGTGGGACCTCGTGCAGTTCACGGACGGCCGTCCCTAGTCGACGGCAAAGCCCCGGCGAGACGGTCACGCCTTGCCGGGGCTTTGTCATGTCTTGAAATCTGTCGTCGTCCGATCCCGCCTGAGAATCGCCGCCTTTGGAGCGCCGCGATGCCGTGCGGCGGCCGCGTCGTCCGTCAGCCCCGCTTGCGGCGGGGAGCGGCGTGGCCACCACCGAGACCGACTTCGATCTCGAAAGTGTTCGCCTCGGCCGCGGGGACGACGATACCCTCCTCGATGATGGCGAAGTTCGCCTGAGTGTCGCCGGCCGGAATCGTCACGCTCGTCCGCTTGCTCCGGTTGGCGATGATCGTATCGCCCCGCTTGACGACGATCTGAACCGGAACGTCATAGCGGCCGGGGGCGCCGCCCGACCCGAGAAGGGCGCGGCCCTCGACGCCGACCTTGACCACCGTCGAGCCGTCCGGCTGGCCGGAGCATTCACGGGCAAGGTTGTTGATGGCGATCTGGCTGCGCAGTCCGCCGGTATCGCCGACACGTCCGCCGGCGAAGGCCTGGATCGCGGAACCGCCTTCCATGATGTCGATGGAAGGACAATAGACGTCCTCCGTGACCTTCTTTTGAGCGGGTGGCACGGTCGGCCCTGCGAAAAGGACCATGTTGCCCAAGGACGAGCCGCCCTCGCCCGGCGCTCCCCCGCAGCCGGCCAGGGCCGACAGGCCAAGAGCCGCAAGAGCAAGGCGCGCCTTCGCGTTCGATCCGCTCATGATGATACCCCCACCCTTCCTCTTCCTGGCTACTCTTACGGTAGCGCGTCGAACCCAGCCCCGAACCCGTTCAGGGAAACCGGAATGCCGATGCCTTCCTCAGGCGTTTGAAACACGATGAAGGTGGCAGTTTGACCGGTCTTCATCTGGTTCACGAGATTCTCTTCCATGACCACCTCGGCAACACATCCGGTCGACAGGCAGCGCACGAAGCCGGCCCGGCCGATATCGGTCTGGTCGATCTTGAGGCCGAGCCCGGAGGGTAACAAGATACCGAGCGGCGCGACGACGCGAAGTAGCCGGCTCTTCGCATCGGCGGTTTTCAACACAATAATCACGAGAGTGACGTTCGGGCGGTCTTCGGCGGCCACGTTCTGCACCAGCGCACATTGCTCGCTCGTGGCACCCGCGGGCGTTTCGCACCGCATCTGCCAGTCGCCGAACGTGTTCTTCACCATGCCCTGGGCCTGGGCTCCATCGGCATAAACCGCTCCGAGCAGAGCCAGAACAGCAGCCGCCGCGCGGCCAAACCAACGAGACACGCTCACGGGCACCTCCGTCCTCGATTTCATCCTGCAAGGCGGCGGCCAAGCCGCGCCATTCCGTTAAGGCCCGTTGGGACCATGCCGAGGGCCGGGATGTCAAGCGAGAGGGCCCCGGAAGGCGTGATATTGAGTCACGGAATCGCGCATTTGGCGGTTATGACGCACAAATTGCGACGCTTGAGCCGTTGCGCTCCTGCGCATCCTGTGATCATAGACGCTGATCAAAGGTGATGGCGCAGGCCGGGCACCGCATTTTGCACGCCCGCGCCCTCCCCGATGCACTTCGTGGCCCCCGGCCATCACATCTTTAGGAGCTTTGGAACACCGATGCGGATCGAGACCTTGAGACTTCGATCGGTGACTGCCCTTTCCACGGCGGCGGTCGCACTTGTGTTGGGCATAAGTGAGGCAGCCGCGGGCACCGGCGCACCTTCCCCATGGGAAACGAGCATGCAGGGCATGGTGACGGAAGTCGGACGGGACCTGTCCAATTTCCATACCTACCTGGTGTGGCTCATTGCGGCGATCTGCCTTTTCGTGCTGGCGCTGATCATCGTCGTCATCATGCGGTTCAACGAGCGGGCGAACCCGGTCCCGTCGCGGACGACCCACAATACGCTGCTTGAGGTGGCCTGGACCATCGTTCCGGTGTTGATCCTCGTGGCGATCGCCATCCCGTCGTTCCGCCTCCTGCGCCAGCAGCTCGTGGTTCCGCAGGCGGATGTGGTGGTGAAGGCCACCGGCTATGCCTGGTACTGGGGCTACGAATACCCGGCCGATCAGGGCGGCGGCTTCAAGTTCGATTCGAACATGGTTGATTCGAAGGACCTCAAGCCCGGCCAGCCCCGCCTCCTCACCGTCGATAACGAGATGGTGGTCCCGGTGAACAAGGTCGTACGGGTTCAGGTCACCGCCGCCGACGTGCTTCACTCCTTCGCCATGCCGTCCTTCGGCGTGAAGGTCGACGCCGTCCCGGGCCGCCTCAACGAAACCTGGTTCCGGGCCGAGGCAGAGGGCGTGTATCACGGCCAGTGCTCGGAGCTCTGCGGCAACGGACATCCCTACATGCCGATCACGATCCGTGTCGTGAGCGAGCAGCAATATGCCGCCTGGCTCACCGAGGCGAAGCAGAAGTATGCTTCCGTCGACGGACCGGCCCCGGTCAAGCTTGCGACTGCACAGTAATTCGAAAAACGAAGGACCACAGAGGTCTCATCATGGCACATGCAGCTGATGCCGCTCACGCGGATCACCACGATCATCTTCCGAGCTTCTGGCGCCGGTGGTTCTATTCGACGAACCATAAGGACATCGGAACGCTCTATTTCATCTTCGGCTTCACGGCCGGCATCGTGGGCGGAATTCTCTCCATCCTGATGCGCCTGGAGCTGCAGCAGCCCGAACTGCAGTTCTTCTCCAATCCGCAGACCTTCAACGTCCTCGTGACGGGTCACGGCCTCATCATGGTGTTCTTCATGGTGATGCCGACCCTTATCGGCGGCTTCGGCAACTGGTTCGTGCCGCTGATGATCGGCGCGCCCGACATGGCCTTTCCGCGGATGAACAACATCTCGTACTGGCTCACCGTTTCGGCCTTCGGCCTCCTGCTCTGCTCCCTCTTCGTCGAAGGCGCGCCGGGATCCTTGGGCTTCGGCGGCGGCTGGACGGTGTACCCGCCGCTCTCGACCGTGGGTCACCCCGGTCCGGCCCTGGACTTCGGCATTCTGGCCCTGCACCTCGCCGGTGCGGCCTCGATCCTGGGCGCGATCAACTTCATCACCACTATCCTGAACATGCGCGCTCCCGGCATGACGCTGCACAAGATGCCGCTGTTCGCTTGGGCGATGCTCGTCACGGCCTTCCTGCTGCTCCTGTCGCTCCCGGTTCTCGCCGGCGCCATCACGATGCTGCTGACCGACCGTAACTTCGGCACGACCTTCTTCGATCCGGCCGGCGGCGGTGACCCGATCCTCTACCAGCACCTGTTCTGGTTCTTCGGCCACCCCGAAGTGTACATCATGATCCTGCCGGCCTTCGGCATCGTCAGCCACATCATCTCCACCTTCTCCAAGAAGCCGATCTTCGGCTATCTCGGCATGGCCTACGCCATGGTGGCGATCGGCGTGGTCGGCTTCGTCGTGTGGGCGCACCACATGTTCACGGTGGGCCTCTCGCTTCAGACCCAGGCCTATTTCGTGTTCGCCACCATGGTGATCGCGGTTCCGACGGGCGTGAAGATCTTCTCCTGGATCGCCACCATGTGGGGCGGCTCCATCCGCTTCACGGCCGCCATGCACTGGGCCGTCGGCTTCGTGTTCCTGTTCACCGTGGGCGGCGTCACCGGCGTCGTCCTGGCGAATGCGCCCGTCGACCGCTACATGCACGACACCTATTACGTGGTGGCCCACTTCCACTACGTGCTGTCGCTCGGCGCCGTGTTCGTGATCTTCGCCGGCATGTACTACTGGTTCCCGAAGATCACCGGCTACGTGATGCCGGAATGGATCGGCAAGCTGCACTTCTGGGTCGCGTTCATCGGCTCCAACGTGCTGTTCTTCCCGATGCACTTCCTCGGTCTCTCCGGCATGCCGCGCCGCTATGCGGATTATCCGGACGCCTTCGCGGGCTGGAACCTCGTGTCGTCGATCGGCGCCTACATCTTCTTCGCCGGTCTCTTCATCTTCATCTTCGGTGTGATCACCGCCTTCGTCCGCAAGGAAAAGGCTGCTGGCAATCCGTGGGGCGAAGGTGCGACGACCCTGGAATGGACGCTGCCCTCGCCGCCCCCGTTCCACCAGTTCGAGACCCTGCCGCGCATCGCCGACACGGGTCACTAAAAACCGAAGCCGGGCGGTCCTGGGACCGCCCGCTCCTCCCCCGAGGGCTTGGACCCAAGCTCTCCGGCGAGGAGTTGATATCGAAGAGCCGCAGGATCGATCCGGGCTCGTGAGAGATCATCGTAATGAGCATGGTATCCAACAGTCTGACCGACACCTCCGGCGAGCGCCTCGTCACCGCGGGCATTTCCCAGGGTGACGTGTCCGATTTTTTTGCCCTCCTGAAGCCCCGCGTCATGTTCCTGGTCGTTTTTACGGCCCTTGTCGGCATGGTCGTGGTGCATCCGAACACGCATCCGGTGGTGGCGTTCGCGGCGCTTCTCATGATCGCCATCGGCGGCGGCGCGTCCGGCTGCCTCAACATGTGGTGGGACGCGGATATCGACGCCGTCATGACCCGCACCCGCAAGCGCCCCATCCCGGCAGGCAAGATCCAGCCGGGCGAGGCCCTGGCCTTCGGCATGACCCTGGCTGCGGGTTCCGTGATCGTGCTGGGCCTCGTGACCAACTGGCTCGCGGCGGCGCTTCTGGCCTTCACGATCTTCTTCTACGCCGTCGTCTATTCCATGTGGCTGAAGCGCTCCACGCCGCAGAACATCGTGATCGGCGGCGCCGCCGGCGCTCTTCCGCCCGTGGTGGCTCAGGCCGCGGTGACCGGCCATGTGGGCTGGGAAAGCATCATTCTCTTCGCGATCATCTTCATCTGGACCCCGCCGCATTTCTGGGCCCTCGCCCTGGTGAAGTCCGGTGATTACGAGCGCGCCGGCATTCCGATGATGCCGAACGTGGCGGGTCCCGATTCCACCCGGCGTCAGATCCTCGCCTACACCCTTCTTCTGGCACCCCTCGGCCTCGCCCCCGTCGCCTTCGGGTTCGGCGGTCTCGCCTACGCGATCGTCGGCACGGTGGGAGGCCTCGTGATGCTGGCCCTGGCCTATCAGGTCTTCCGCCTGCGGAAGGGCGAGCCGGCCATGCGGGTCGCGCAGCAATTGTTCGGCTTCTCGATTCTCTATCTCTTCCTGCTTTTTGCGACGCTGCTGGCGGAGCATGGGCTCGGGTTCTTCCGGCCGGTGTTCGGGTAACCTCATGGCACAACGTCCCCAAACCTTGAGCCCCGAAGAGCAGAAGCGCCGTCGCAAGCGCTCCATCGCGCTGGGTCTGACCCTCGGCGCCCTGGTCCTGTTCTTCTACATCGTCACCATCGCAAAGCTGGGCGTCGCCGTCCTGCAGCGCGCCCTGTAACGGTCGAGGGAACGATGAGCGAAGCCCCCCATATCCAGCGCAACATCCGCCGCACCGTCGTGGGTTGCGCGGCAGCTGCGGTCGGTATGATCGGCCTCGCCTACGCATCCGTGCCGCTCTACGACCTGTTCTGCAAGGCGACAGGGTTCGACGGAACTCCCAGCATCCGCACCGCCAACGATTCTCAGGTTCTCGACCGGGAGATCGCCATCCGGTTCGATTCCAACGTGGCGCCGGGCCTGAATTGGCGCTTTGCGCCGGAAAAGCCGGAAATCAAGGTGAAGCTCGGAGAAACCACCACGGTTCTCTACAAAGTCACTAATGCGGGCGACAAGCCGACCACCGGGATCGCCACGTATAACGTCCAGCCCGACCTTGCCGGCAGCTATTTCTCGAAGCTCGAATGCTTCTGCTTCACGGAGCAGACCCTGCAGCCGGGCGAAACCATCGAATCCGCCGTGGTCTTCTATGTGGATCCCCGCATCCTGCAGGATTCCGACGTGAAGGACCTCAGCTCGATCACCCTCTCCTATACCTACTTCCCCTCCAAAGGGGGCAAGCCGGTAGCGGAGGTCGCAACTTCACCCAAGAACCCCATCGTTCAATAAGAGACGTGACAAGCTGGACGGAAACGTCTTAAAGCGAGACACCTTCGAGGCACGGAGACGATACGAATGGCCGAGGCCCACGCCAAACATCACGATTACCACCTTGTCGACCCGAGCCCGTGGCCGCTCGTCGGCGCGTTCAGCGCCTTCGTGATGGCGTCCGGCTTTGTCACCTGGTGGAAGGACATCCCGGTCGCCGGCATGCATATCGGCGCCTACATCTTCGGAGCCGGCATCATCGGTGTTCTCTACACCATGATCAGCTGGTGGTCCGACGTCATCCGCGAGGCGAACGACGGGCATTCCCACACCCGCGTCGTCCAGCTCCATCACCGCTACGGCATGATGATGTTCATCGCCTCCGAGGTGATGTTCTTCGTCGCCTGGTTTTGGGCCTATTTCGACGTGGCGCTTTTTCCGAACGAGGCCATTCAGTACGCCCGTACGGAAGCGCTCGGCGGCGTCTGGCCTCCCAAGGGCATCGAGACCTTCGATCCCTGGCACCTGCCGCTCCTGAACACGCTGATCCTGCTGACCTCCGGCACCACCGTCACCTGGGCGCACCACGCGCTGCTGGAGAACGACCGCAAGGGCCTGAAGGCCGGCCTGTGGCTGACGGTCATCCTGGGCATGATCTTCACCTCGCTCCAGGCCTACGAGTACAGCCATGCCGCCTTCGGCTTCAAAGGCAACATCTACGGCGCGACGTTCTTCATGGCCACGGGCTTCCACGGCGCCCATGTGATCATCGGCACGATCTTCCTCGCCGTCTGCCTGCTGCGCACCTATCGGGGCGACTTCACGCCCAAGCAGCACCTCGGCTTTGAGTTCGCCGCCTGGTACTGGCACTTCGTCGACGTGGTGTGGCTGTTCCTCTTCGCCGCCATCTATGTGTGGGGCTTCGGCGGCCACGCCGCCGGCCACTGACCGGCAGGATACTTTGGATTCGGCGGGGGCGGCGACAAGCCGCCCTTCGCTTTTGTGGCCCGGCGCCTATGTGTGGGGGGCTCGCCCCTTCCTGAACGGAATGCAATCGGGAGAAGAACCGTGGCGCAGGACATCGTCCGTCCCAATCCTACCCTGGCCGGCCTTGCGGGGCGCTGCCCGCGCTGCGGCAAGGGGCATTTGTTCAACGGCTATCTGACCCTGCGCCCGTCCTGTGAAGTGTGCGGTCTCGACTATGCCTTCGCCGACACGGCGGACGGGCCCGCCTTTTTCGTCATGTCCATCGTCGGCATCGTCGTCGTTGCCCTGGCCCTGTGGGTGGAGTTTACTTTCGAGCCGCCGATCTGGCTTCATCTCGTGATGTGGTTCAGCCTCTCGATCGTACTCAGCATGGTTCTGGTTCGCCCGCTCAAGGGCGTCATGGTGGCATTGCAGTATCACAACAAGGCCGAGGAAGGACGCCTCCAGAAGTGACTCAGACGGCCGCTCCGCATCCTGTTCGCACTCTGATCGTTCCCGGCCTTGCGACCCTTGTGGCCCTCGCGATCCTGATCGGCCTCGGGACCTGGCAACTTCAGCGCAGAGCCTGGAAGGAAGGGCTCATCGCCCAGATCCAGTCACGCGCCTATGGAGAGGCCGGCGCCATCGTGCCGGAGGCTGAATGGGGTCGCTGGCAGTCCAAGGACGACGAGTTCCGCAAGGTTAAGGTCACGGGCACCCTCCTGAACGAAGCGGAGACTCCTGTTTACGGCCTTGCGCCTGCCGCACCCGGCGGGTCCTCCGCGCAGGGCTACTACCTCATGACGCCGCTGCGCCTCCCGGATGGGGCGATCGTCATGATCAATCGCGGCTTCGTCCCGATGGAGCTGAAGGATCCCGCCACGCGCCCGCAAAGTCAGCCCAAGGGGGAGACCACGGTCACCGGCCTGGTACGGGCGCCTGAAGAGCGCAACATGTTCACCCCCGCCGACAGCCCGGAGAAGAAGGCCTGGTTCGCCCGGGACCCGCAGTCCATTGCGAAGGCGCACGCCCTCGACCGGGTCGCTCCCTTCTATGTCGAGGCGGATGCGACGCCCAATCCCGGCGGTTGGCCGAAAGGCGGCCAGATCCGGCTCGAACTGCCCAATAATCATCTGCAATATGCGGTGACCTGGTTCGGAATCGCCCTCACGCTCGTGGGGGTCTTCGCGGCCTTCGCATGGCGGCGCTTCCATCCCCTACCGGCCGAATCAGCGGCTTCGGCGCGCTGACGGCTTGGCATTGTGAGAGACCTGCCTTAGCCTTGCGGCATGTTCACACTCGTGATGACCATGGCCAGCCTTACGACGCGCCTTGCAGGGCGCGCGGGAGCGGTTGTGCGTTCGTAAGAGCGTGATCGTCCTGAGCCCTGCGGAGACGAGCAGGGCTTGATGGTTCAGTTCGCCTCCGCCTTTTCCAAGGAGAGCGTTATGAAACCTGAACCCAGTCCCTCTTCCCATCCGGCCATCGATCCAAACCAGATCGTCATTCGTGCGGCCCGCAGCGACGATGCGGAAGGAATCAACGCGATGGCGAATCTTCCCGGCTTTCGCTGGGGAACCCTGCGCATGCCGCATCAGCCCCCGGAGGCCACCCGCAAATGGCTCGAGAGCCGCGCCCCCGGAGATCTCAACCTCGTGGCCGTGCTGGAAGGCCGTATCGTCGCAAGCGGCGGCATCACGAGCTTCCCCGGACGCCGGGCGCATGCCGGAATGCTGGGGCTCGGGGTTCACGACGATTTCCAAGGCCGCGGCATCGGCACCCGGATGCTGCGGGAAATCCTGGCGATGGCGGACGATTGGCTCGGCCTGAAACGGGTCGAGCTGACCGTTTACACGGACAATGGGCCGGCCATTGCTCTCTATGAGCGGTCCGGGTTCGAACGGGAAGGCCTCCACCGCAACTACGCCTTCCGCGCAGGCCGCTTCGTGGACGCCTACGCCATGGCGCGGCTGAAGGTCTGAGGGGCCGTAGCCGGTTATGGCTTGTCCTGACCGGCTGCGGCACCTAATGTCCGGCCACCTTTCAGGAGATTGACCCGTGCTTCACGTCTCGACCCGGGGCGAGGCCCCTGCGCTCGGCTTTTCAGATGCCCTGCTGACCGGCTTGGCCCGCGACGGCGGCCTCTATGTTCCGGAAAGCTGGCCGAGCCTGACACAGGATACGATCCTTGGCTTTGCGGGAAGACCCTACGCAGCGGTCGCAAAAGCCGTGCTCGGTCCTTTGGTGGATGGCGACATCCCCGAGGCGGCTCTCGGTGCCATGATCGACGAAGCCTATGCCACCTTCAGGCATGCGGCCGTGTGCCCGCTGAACCAGATCGGCGACAATCTGTTCGTGCTCGAGCTGTTCCATGGTCCGACGCTCGCCTTCAAGGACGTGGCGATGCAGCTCCTCGGCCGCCTCATGAACCATGTGCTCAGGGAGCGGGGCGCCCGCGCCACCATCGTGGGGGCGACATCGGGTGACACCGGAAGCGCCGCGGTCGACGCGTTCAAGGGGCTCGATCAGGTCGATATCTTCATTCTCTACCCGCATGGCCGCGTCTCCGAGGTGCAGCGCCGGCAAATGACCACGGTGGACGCCCCGAACGTTCATGCCCTGGCGGTCGAAGGCACCTTCGACGATTGTCAGGCCATGGTGAAGGGGATGTTCAACCATGAGCGGTTCCGGAACGAGCTCCAGCTCTCCGGCGTCAATTCCATCAACTGGGCGCGCGTGGCCGCTCAAGCCGTCTACTACTTCACCGCCGCCGTCGCCTTGGGGAGCCCCTACCGCCCCGTCTCCTTCGCGGTGCCGACAGGCAATTTCGGCGACATTCTCGCCGGATGGGTCGCCAAGCGGATGGGCCTCCCGATCGAGCGTCTGGGCATCGGCACGAACGCCAACGACATTCTGGCCCGGACCCTTCAAACCGGAGCCTACGAAATCCGGGGCGTCCAGCCGACCGCCTCACCGTCCATGGATATTCAGATCTCGTCCAATTTCGAGCGCCTGTTGTTCGAGGCCTATGGGCGCGATGGCGCGGCTGTCCGGCACCTGATGGCCAGTCTTTCCCAGTCACGCTCCTTTACCGTTGGGCACGAGGCTCTCGCGTCCATTCGCGAGGAGTTCTCGGCAACCGCCGTGAGCGAGCCGGATGTCGCGGCCGAAATGGCCGAGACCTACCGTGCGACGGGATATGTCCTCGACCCGCATACGGCGGTCGGCACCCGCGCCGGACGCGCCATGCTGAAAGAGCGCCCGGATATCCCGACCGTCGCCCTTTCGACCGCCCACCCTGCGAAGTTCCCAGACGCCGTCAAGCGCGCCACCGGAATCCACCCGCAGCTTCCGCCGCATATGGCCGACCTGATGACGCGCCCGGAACGGTTCACGGTGCTCCCCAACGACCAGCAGGCGATCGAAACCTTTATCCGCACGCACGCCCGTGCGGTCAGGGGCATGGCGGCATGAACCATCATTTCGTCCGCGAGAAACGGATCGACATCACCCGCCTGGACAACGGCCTGATCGTCGCGACCGAGCAGATGCCCGAAATCGCCACCGCAACGCTTGGGGTCTGGATCGGCACGGGCTCGCGCCATGAAATGCCATCCGAGCATGGGCTGTCGCACCTGATCGAACACATGGCGTTCAAGGGAACGGAGCGGCGCTCCGCCCGGCAGATCGCGGAAGACATCGAAAATGTCGGTGGCGACATCAACGCGGCGACGAGCGTCGAGTACACGAGCTATACGGCCCGGGTCCTTGGCGAAAACGCTGATGTCGCGCTGGATGTGCTCGGGGACATCCTGACCGCCTCATCCTTCGATGCGGCGGAGCTCGCCCGTGAGAAGGGCGTCATTCTCCAGGAATATGCCGCCGTTGAGGATACCCCCGACGATCTCGTCTACGACGCGTTCATGGAAACGGCTTTTCCGGGGCAGCCGATCGGCCGCCCGATCCTGGGTACGCCGTCGACCGTCGACAGCTTCGACGAAGGCATGATCCGCGCGTTCCTCGGACGGGAATATGTGCCGGGGAAAATGGTGGTCGCGGCGGCGGGCGACGTCGAGCACGACAAGATCGTCGGTCTGGCCCGGGAGAGCTTCGGAGCCATGCCGGCGGTCGGGCTCGGCGTTCCGGAGCCGGGCGTCTACGGGGGCGGAGAACGCCGCATTCAGCGCAAGCTCGAACAGGCCAACATCGTGCTGGGCCTGCCCGGTCTTTCGTTCAAGGATCCCGGCTACTACGCCACGCACCTCTTCGCCCATATCCTGGGCGGCGGCCTCACGTCCCGCCTCTGGCACGAAGTTCGCGAGACGCGTGGGCTCGCCTACTCCATCGAGGCCTTCCACTGGCCATTCTCCGATTGCGGCCTTTTCGGCGTCGGCGCCGGAACGGCCGGCAAGGACGTCGCAGAACTGATGGATGTGACGCTCGCCTGCATGCACCAGGCGACGAAGGACATCGGCGAGACCGAGATGACCCGCGCCAAAGCACAGATGAAGGTTGCTCTGCTGACCGCGCTCGAAACCCCCGGCGGGCGCCTCGAACGCATTGCACGGCAGCTCCTTTCCTGGGGCCGGATCATCCCGAGCGACGAGATCGTGCGGAAAGTCGATGCCTTGACGGTCGACCAGGTTCGCGAGGCCGGTCATGCCATCCTCCAGGGGACGCCGACCCTGACGGCCATCGGGCCTCTCAAGGGTTTGCCCAAGGTGAAAGATGTCGCGGAGGCTTTGCGGCGTTAGTTCACGGGAACTTTGTTGCGGGAGCGGATGGTTCTCCTCAATCCCGCCGCAAAGTCGCCCCATGGCCAAGTCCTAACTCCTCCAGGCGGTGAGTCTTGCGGACAAGTCGGGTCATTTGCCGACTCCGCCTTGCTCTCGTGCCCCCCGACCGATACCAATCCCGTTCAACCCTGTACCCGGACGGAAGACCGAAGCGTTGCGGATCGTTTCTTTCGCCATAACCGTCATTCTGACGGCTTTCATCTGCCTTGCATGGCCAACATCCAGCCAGGCCGTCGAATCCGTCCGTGTGGACCCCAAGGTCCCGGCCGTCGATCTCACGCCCATGATCGAGCGGTACCGCTCCGATGGCGACGAGATCCGCATCTCGACCGCGCCCGGACGGGATGGAATCGTTCGCCGCATCGCCGTGAAGGCCCGCGAATCCGGGACGCGGCCGGACTGGATCGTCTTCGCGCTCACGAACGACAGCGACGAGCAGGTGGACCGGCTTCTCGTCGCTCCGCATTTCCGTCTGACCTCCTCCGGGGTGATCTGGCCCGATCTGGGCTCTTCGCGTATCGCGGCCATTACCGCGAGCCAGGGTATCCGTCCCGAGCGGGACGACAGCGCGGACGCGGATATCTTCCTCGTCACCCTCGACCCGGGCACGACCGTGACATTCGTGGCGGAGCTGCGCTCCAACAACCTGCCGCAACTCCACCTCTGGGATGCGGACGCCTATAAGGAGCGGGTCAACGGCCTGACGCTGTACAAGGGGATCATCCTCGGGATCGCCGGGCTTCTGGCCCTGTTCCTGACCATCATCTTCGTGGTCAAGGGCGCCCTGATCTTCCCGGCCGCCGCGGCCCTCGCCTGGGCGGTCCTGGCCTATGCCTGTATCGATTTCGGCTTCTTTCAACGGGTTTTTCCCATCACGGAGAAGGCCGAGCAGATCTATCGGGCAGGAGCGGAAGCCGTGCTGGCCGCAACGCTTCTGGTGTTCCTGTTCGCCTATCTGAACCTGAACCGCTGGCATGTGCGCTACAGCCACGTGACCGCGTTCTGGCTGGTTTTTCTCGGGGCTCTCATCGGCTTGGCGGTCGTCGATCCTCCGGTCGCATCGGGCGTCGCCCGAATTTCGATCGCGGCGGTTGCCGGCATCGGCTTCGTTCTCGTGCTGCATCTGGCGACCCATGGTTATGACCGCGCCGTGATGCTCGTCCCGACCTGGCTCCTTCTCATCGCCTGGGTGACGGCCGCGACCTTTACGGTCATGGGACATCTGATCTCCGATCTGGTCCCTCCGGCCCTGATCGGGGGCCTCGTGCTGATCGTGATGCTGATCGGCTTCACGGTGATGCAGCATGCCTTTGCGGGCGGCGCCTTTGCGCAAGGCTTCGTGAACGATACGGAGCGGCGCGCCCTCGCGCTCTCCGGCGCCGGCGATATCGTGTTCGACTGGGACGTGGTCTCAGACAATATTTTCGTCAGCCCTGAAGTCGAGCATCAGCTCGGGCTGAAGCGCGGAGGCCTGGAAGGGCCGGCCTCCGCATGGCTCAACCTTGTCCATCCCTTCGACAAGGACCGTTACCGCGCGGCGCTCGACGCCGTCATCGAGCAGCGCCGTGGGCGCCTGACCCAGGATTTCCGCCTCCGGGCGGCCTCCGGCGGCCACCATTGGTTTCGCCTCAAGGCACGTCCCGTGATCGGCACCGACGGAGAAGTGATCCGTGTTGTCGGCACCCTGACGGATGTGACGGATGCAAAAACCGCGGAGGAGCGGCTGCTTCACGACGCCGTTCACGACAATCTCACGAGCCTGCCCAACCGCCAGCTCTTCTATGATCGCCTTGAGGCTGCCCTGACCTTCGCCAGTCAGGACGAATCCTTGCGTCCGACGGTCATCGTTCTCGATATCGACAAATTCAAATCCACCAATGATTCCGTCGGCTATGCGGCGGGGGACTCCATTCTCCTCACCCTCTCCCGCCGGCTCGGCCGCCTGCTCCGGCCGCAGGATACCCTGGCGCGGATCTCCGGCGACGAATTCGCGATCATTCTGCTCTCGGAGCGCGAGCCGGACCGGATCATCGCCTTTGCCGACATGGTGCGGCGGGCTTTGACGACCGCAGTGACCTATGCGGAGCGCGAGATCTTCCTGACCGCTTCCATCGGCCTGGCTCTCCACGATCCGCAGATTGCGGCGCGGCGCGAGGAGGTGCTGCGCAATGCGGAAATCGCCATGGCGCACGCCAAGCGCCAAGGGGGCGATCGCATCGAGGTCTTCCGCCCGACGATGCGGTCCGACAGCAGCGACCGCTTCACCATGGAATCGGATCTCCGCCGGGCGTTGGACCGCAATGAAATCAAGGTCCTGTTCAAGCCCATCGTGCGTCTCGAGGACCGGACGATTGCCGGCTTTGAATCGATGCTGCGCTGGGATCATCCACGGCTCGGTCGCGTCGGGCCGGAGGATTTCATGTCCCTGGCCGAAGAGACGGGCCTCATCGTCTCCTTGAGTTTCTATCTTCTCGAACAGACGGCCCGTGAGCTGTCCGCGTGGCAAGAGGCGCTCGAAGTCGATCCGCCGATCTTCGCCAGCGTCAACATGTCGAGCCACCATCTGCTGCGGCATGACCTGCTTCAGGACGTGAAGGCAGTCATTGCACGCACGGGCGTTCTTCCGGGATCCCTCAAGATCGAGATGACCGAGAGCCTGGTCATGGAAAATCCGGAATACTCGGCCCAGATGCTCACGCGGCTGCGCGATCTCGGAGCCGGTCTATCCCTCGACGATTTCGGGACGGGCTATTCCGCCCTCTCCTACCTGCTGCGCTTCCCGTTCGATACGATCAAGGTGGACGAGTCGTTCGTCCGCCAAATGGCCTCCGGCAAGCCCGTTATTTTGCGCTCGATCATCAAGATGGCCCACGAGCTCGGCATGGCGATCGTGGCGGAGGGAGCAGAAACGGAATCGGAAGCCATCGAGCTTTATCAGCTCGGATGCGAATATGCGCAGGGCCCGGTCTTCGGAGAACCCATGTCGATCCTGCAGGCCCGCCAGCTCGTCGGTGCGGCGACCGCGGCGGCCTGACAAGTCAGGCGTGCCCCGCCTGCATGGAAAGCATGGCCGGATCGACACCGATCCGCCTCAGGGCCATCTCGTAGCGAAGCTCCGCGGAGGCATTGAAGATCAACTCGGCATCCGCCGGGCAATTGAGCCAGCCGTTGGCCTGGATCTCCGTCTCGAGCTGACCGGCCTCCCAGCCCGCATAGCCGAGGGCCAGAATCGCATCCTTGGGCCCCTCGCCCCGCGCGATGGCGCGCAGGATATCCACGGTCGCCGTCAGGCAGATGCTGTCGTCGATGAGGAGCGTCGATTGAGCGATGTGAAAATCGGAGGAATGCAAAACGAAACCACGGCTCGTTTCCACCGGCCCGCCCATCAGCACCTGCATGCGGCCGACCTTCTGCGGCAGGAGGATCCTTTCAAGCTCCGGAATGATCTCGAGTTGCACCAGCAGATCGGGCAGATTGACGTTGGCGGCCGGCCGATTGAGCACGATCCCCATGGCACCTTCGCCCGAATGGGCGCAGATATAGATAACGGATCGGGCGAAACGCTCATCCATTATCCCAGGCATGGCCACCAGAAGTTGACCATCCAGAAAACCGGGCTTCATTTCAGTCGGGCTCGACAATAGGCTCATCTCTCACATCTGCGTTGGGGCGGCTGTTCACAGGATCGTGGATAGCGCAGCCCAGAAGAAACCGCATAAGGGAAGTGCCTCAGGGAGGCGTCAGTTCCATGGCACTTCGATTAAGTTCAATTCTCGCCGTCATTTCATTCATTTTAGCCCTTTTCCCGGTTGTTGGGCAGGCCCAGGCGCCTTCCCCTTCATGGGTACAGGGGCTCCATTCGCGGGTAAGCCTGCTTTCTGCCGGTCCCCGCGGCGATGATTGGCTCAGTGGAATCGCGATCAGCCTCGATCCCGGTTTCAAGACCTATTGGCGCACGCCCGGCGATTCCGGCCTCCCTCCGCGCTTCGACTGGTCGGGTTCATCGAATGTGGCGGCCGTCGAGGTCAAGTGGCCCGCTCCCACGCGGCACGAGGATGCCGCAGGTGTCGCCTATATCTATCACGATGCCGTCGTCCTTCCGGTGATCGTCAAGCCTGCCGACGCAACCAAACCGGTGGTTCTTGCCCTGTCGATCGACTATGGCGTCTGCAAGGACATCTGCATTCCGGCCCATGCTGATCTCAAGCTTCCCTTGAAGCAGGATCCCGTGCAGCAGGAGATCCTGGATAAGGCGCTCGCCCGCGAACCTCGCCCTCAGCCCATCGGCGCCACGACGCCCCTCTCCATCCTTTCCGTGGAGCCTCAATCCGAGGGTAAGCTTGGCCTGCGAGTCAGAGCCCGGGCGCCCGAAGGTCTGCGGCCGGATCTTTTCGCGGAAGGTCCAGAGAACTGGTACTTCTCGACCTCTCCGGCCGGACCGGATGGCAGCTTCGTCGTCTCGATCGAGGAGAAGCCGAAGGATATGACCGGGCCGGTCCCCCTTCGCCTCACCCTCACCGCCGGCGACCAAGCCGTGGAAACGGAGGTGAAACTCGACGGGAACGGACGCCCGCAGTAATGAAGGTGTGAAGAACTCACCTCATCTTGGAGAACTGCCCTATGACCATTCAGGTTGGAGATCGCCTGCCGCAGGTTACCTTTCGCGTCATGACCGCAGAGGGTCCCGTGGCGAAGACGACCGACGATGTTTTCAAAGGACGCAAGGTCGCTTTGGTGGCCGTCCCCGGCGCCTTCACGCCGACCTGCCATCGCAACCATCTGCCCGGCTACGTGCAGAAGATGGATGAGATCAAGGCGAAAGGCGTGGACGCCGTTCTTGTCACCTCCACCAATGACGTGTTCGTGCTCGATGCCTGGGGCAAGTCGGCGGGAGCGGAGAAGATCGAATTTCTGTCCGACGGCAATGGCGATTTCGCCAAGGCTCTCGGCCTGTCCATGGACGGATCCGGCTTCGGCCTTGGCCTGCGCTCGCAGCGTTATGCGATGATCGTCGAAGATGGCGTCGTGAAGGTTCTCAATGTCGAGGACACCCCCTCGAAAGCGCAGGTTTCCGGCGCCGAGAACCTGCTGAAGAGCCTCTGAGCTCCATGAAAGAAGGTCTTCGCTCAGCCTGCGAGCGAAGACCGCGTGCCGGAGCCGTTCTTCTTGAAGGGCTGCATGGCGGCAACCGCCAGCTGATCGACCCGAATGTTCGTCGGGTCGTCGGCATGCCCCTTGACCCAGTGCCAGGCGACCTGGTGGCGCCCGGCCGCCTCATCCAGGGCGCGCCATAGATCCTCGTTCTTGACCGGCTTGTTGTCGGCAGTCCGCCAGCCCCGGCGCTTCCAATTGTGCATCCAGGCCGTGATGCCCTGACGGACATATTGCGAGTCGGTAAAGAGATCGACCACGCAGGCGCGCTTGAGCGCATTCAACCCTTCGATGGCCGCCCGCAGCTCCATGCGGTTGTTCGTCGTCTGCGGCTCTCCGCCGGAGACTTCCTTCTCGACCCCGCGAAAGATCAGAATTGCTCCCCAGCCGCCCGGCCCGGGATTTCCGGAACAGGCGCCATCCGTATAGATCGTGACGCGCTCAGCCTCGGTCATGCGGCCAGTCCCAGTTCGCGGGCATGCTTCACGTGGCGGTGAAAGTTGAGCTTCCGGTCGTACTCAAGCGGATCCTTCGGTTTGACGAGAGCGCCCGGCGGAACGTTCAGCCAATCGACCAAACGGGTCAGCATGAAGCGCATGGCCGAGCCACGGCAAAGCACGGGAAGCGCTTCAATTTCCCTCGGTTCCAGGCGGCGGACGGATTGATACCCGGCGAGCAGCGCCTGTCCCTTGGTCAGGTTGAAAGAGCCGTCGGCCTCGAAGCACCATGCGTTGAGGCAGATCGCGACGTCATAGGCGAAAGCGTCCGTGCAGGCGAAGTAGAAGTCGATCAGGCCCGACACCTCGCCGCCGATGAAGAAGACGTTATCGGTGAAGAGATCCGCATGGATGATGCCCGAAGGTAATCCGTCGGGCCATTCCGCCCTGAGCGCTTCCAGCTCCTGCCGGGTCCGCCTCGACAAGCCCCCCGAGACCGTATCGGCCTGGGCTTCGGCCTGACCGAAGAGTGGAGACCAAGCCTCCAGCGAAAGGGCATTCGGCCGCGATCTCTCGAAATCCTGCCCGGCGAGGTGGAGCTTCGCCAGGGCCGCGCCAAGGGCGCCGCAATGCTGCGCCGTCGGCCTGCGGATCGCAATGCCGTCGAGGAAAGTGCAGATCGCCGCCGGCCGGCCGGCGAGCCGCCCCAGAGCAGCGCCGCTCCTGTTGTTCACCGGCAGGGGGCAGTTGAGCCCCTTCTTCGCCAGGTGTTGCATGAGATCGATGAAGAACGGCAGATCCGTCTCCTTCACCCGCTTCTCGTACAGGGTCAGGATGTAGGAACCGACGGTGGTGTGGAGAAAATAGTTCGTGTTCTCAACACCCTCGGCAATGCCCTTGTAGGACAGCACCGTGCCGATTTCGTAGGTGGCGAGGAAAGCCGCGAGCTCCTCGTCCTGGACTTCCGTATAGACCGCCATGCTATTCCGCCGCCTGCTCGCGTAGTTCACGGGGCAGCGGAAAGAACACGCTCTCGTCCGCCGTCGACACGCTCTCGACGGAAACCGCATACCGCTCCGCAAAGGCGTCGATGATCTCCTCGACCAGGATCTCCGGGGCGGAGGCCCCCGCGGTGATCCCCAGCCGCCGGATGCTGCCGAACAGGTTCCAGTCGATGTCCTCGGCCCGCAGGATCAGCCGCACGACCGGGCATCCCTCCCGCTCCGCCACCTCGCGCAAGCGCTGGGAGTTCGAGGAATTGGGCGAGCCCACGACGATCATGGCATCGACCAGGGGAGCAACCTTTTTCACGGCGCCCTGGCGGTTCGTGGTGGCGTAGCAGATATCTTCCTTGTGCGGCCCGACGATCGCGGGAAAGCGCGCCTTCAGGGTCTCGACCATTTCCTGGGTATCGTCGACGGACAGGGTCGTCTGCGTCACGAAAGCGAGGCTTTGCGCGTCCGAGACACTCAGCCGGGCAATATCGTCCACGGTTTCAACCAGGGTGACGGCGCCATGAGGCAATTGGCCCATGGTGCCGATGACCTCCGGGTGACCCCGGTGCCCGATGAGAATGATATGGCGGCCGCGCTTATGATGAACCTGGGCCTCCCGATGGACCTTCGTGACGAGCGGACAGGTCGCGTCGATGGCAAAGAGGTTTCGGGCGGCGGCGGCCTCGGGCACCGATTGGGGAACCCCGTGTGCCGAGAAGATCACGGGAGCATCCCCGTCAGGAATTTCCTCAAGCTCCCGAACGAAAACGGCCCCCTTCCGTCTCAGGCTCTCGACCACGTATTTGTTGTGAACAATTTCGTGGCGGACATAGACCGGCGCCCCATGGAGCGTCAGGGCCTTTTCCACGGCGTCGATGGCGCGAACGACACCAGCGCAAAAGCCGCGCGGCGCGCAGAGAAGAATGTCGAGGGGCGGGTTCGTCATGATGCGGGCGATGTGGCGAGACTGGACCCTCGCTGTCAAGCGGGAGTGACGCTTATTCGCGCCTTCGGTTGACGGAAGAAAGGCTCGCACTTCAGGAAAAGACCCCCTAGAAAGGGGGGCGACTCCCTTACCTCTTGCGATGAACGATGGCGGATACGGCTTCCCACGTCAGCTTCCTTCCTCCGATCCTGACCTTTTGCGGGGCAGCCGTCGTGGCCGTGCCGCTTTTCCGCCTGCTGGGGCTCAGTGCCGTCCTGGGCTATCTGGCGGCCGGCATCATCATCGGGCCTTCGGGCCTGAGCCTCGTCGGCGAACCCGAAACGATCGCGACCGTGGCGGAGCTGGGGGTGGTGCTCCTGCTCTTCATCATCGGGCTCGAGCTCAAACTCACCCATCTCTGGTCGATGAAGCGCGACATCTTCGGCCTCGGCTCCGCCCAGCTGGTCATTACGGCCCTTTGCCTTGGAGGGGCGGCGACGAGCGTCGGCTTCTCCGCGAACAGCGCCTTCGTGACCGGGGTCGCGCTGGCGCTCTCGGCGACGGCTATCGCCCTGCAAATGCTGGGCGAGCGCAACGACCTTCAAACTCCTTACGGACAACGCTCTTTCGCCATCCTGCTCTTCCAGGATTTATCCGTCGTCCCGCTTCTGGCCCTGCTGCCCCTTCTCGCGACGGGCTTGAACGCCATCGAACACGATTCCCTGTCCGATCGGCTGATCACCGCCGGAACCACGATCGGGGCGATTGCGGCGGTCGTGGTGATCGGCCGCTATGGCCTGAACCCGTTCTTCCGTGTTTTGGCCCGCAGCGGTGCGCGAGAAGTGATGACGGCATCGGCTCTGCTGGTGGTGCTCGGCTCGGCCCTCCTGATGCAGGAGGTCGGCCTCTCCATGGCCATGGGCGCCTTCCTGGCCGGCCTGCTGCTCGCCGAGTCCAATTTCCGCCATCAGCTTGAGGCCGATATCGAACCGTTCCGCGGCATCCTTCTCGGCCTGTTCTTCATGAGCGTCGGCATGTCCATCGACTTGGCGCTCGTGCATCGGCAATGGGTGGTCCTGCTGATCGCGGCTCCGGCGGTGATCATCGGCAAGACGCTGATCATCACACTTCTCTCAAAGGGGTTCGGCGCAACCTGGCGCGATGGGCTTCGCTCCGCCGTCCTGCTCAGCCCGGCCGGTGAATTCGCTTTCGTTCTGGTTCCCTTTGCGCAAGGCCTCGGCTTGTTCTCGGCGCCTGAGGCACAACTCGTGACGGCCCTGGCGGCCATCACCATGCTGCTGGGGCCGATCCTGGCGACCGTCATGGAGAAATTTATCCGGTCGCGGGAGACCGACAGCGCGGGCCCCGAGCTGGCAGCCCTTCCGGGACAGGAAAGCGAGATGTCGAGCCGGGTTCTGGTGATCGGTTTCGGCCGCTTCGGGCAGATCGTCAATCAGGTTCTCCTGGCCCAGGGCATCGAGGCGACGGTCATCGACAAGGACGTCGAACGCATTCGGGATGCCGCGCGCTTCGGCCTCAAGGTTTATTACGGCGACGGCACGCGGCTCGACGTGCTGAGGGCTGCCGGAGCGGAGCGCGCGGAAATCATCTGCGTCTGCACCGACCACCCCGACGTGACCCTGAAAATCGTCGAGATCATTCATCAGGACTTCCAGAACGCCCGGAGCTTCGTGCGGGCCTATGACCGCATCCACGCCGTAAATCTCATGGGGCTGGAGGTGGATTATCAAATCCGCGAATGCTTCGAATCCGCCATCACCTTCGGCCGTGTCACGCTCGAGGAACTCGGCATCGACCCGGAGACGGCGGAAACCAGCGCGGGTGAGATCCGCAAGCGCGACATCGCCCGCCTCGTTCTGCAGAAAGCAGGCGGCGACATGAGTGGCGCCGAACTCGTGGTGGGGGCGAAGATCACCCCCGAGCCCCTCCTGAAACCGGCCGGAAAGGCCCGGGGTCTCAGCGCCGAAACCCGGGATATCCTGAACGAAGGTATTTTCTGATGGACACGCCCCGGGTCGAGGCGACGCCGTCCGCGGATGTGGCGCCTCCGCGCTTCGTTGCCGGCTCGACCATGCGGCATGTGCTCGTCATGACGGGCACCGGCGCCGCCGGCCTGATCGCGATTTTCGTCGTCGACCTCGTATCGCTTCTCTACATTTCCTGGCTGAAGGACCCGAGCCTGACGGCCGGGGTCGGATTGGCGACGGTCGTGATGTTCTTCACCATCTCGATCAATGTGGGTCTCATGATCCCCATCGGGGCCCTCGTGTCCCGCGCCCTCGGGGCACGGGAACCGGAGCGCGCCCGCCGCCTGGCGACCTCGGGGGCCGCCCTGATGGTCGTGGTGGCGACCATCGTGAGCATTGCCGTCCTGGCCCTGCTGCCCTGGATCCTGGGGCTGATGGGCGCCTCGGAGCGCACCTATCAGGTGGCCCATGACTTTCTCTGGATTTCCTTGCCGACCAATGGAGTGGTCGCTCTTGCGATGGCTCTGTCAAACGTGCTGCGCGCCGCAGGGGATGCCAAGCGCAGCATGTATGCGACCTTGTCGATCGCCGCGGTCACGATCGTGCTGGATCCGCTGTTCATCTTCGGTCTCGGGCTGAAGGCGAATGGGGCGGCCCTGACCATCGATCTCGCCCGCCTCGCCTACGCGTATGTCAGCTTCCGGTTCGTCACCCGCCATCACAACCTGCTGTCGTGGCCGCGCCTCGATCATGTCCTGACGGATGCGCGCCCCTTCTTCGCCATCGCGATTCCGGCCATTCTCACCAACATCGCCGCGCCGGTCGCCAATGCGTTCTTCACCAGCATCATGGCGCGCTTCGGAGATCAAGCCATCGCGGCCTCGGCGATCATCGACCGGGTGACTCCGGTCGCCTTTGGCGGCCTCTTCGCCCTCGCGGGCGCCATCGGTCCGGTCATGGGGCAGAACTGGGGGGCCAGGAGGTTCGACCGCGTTCGCCAGATCCTGAAGGACGCGCTGACCTTCAACGTCGTCTATGTCGGAAGCGTGTGGCTCGTGCTCTATCTGGTCCGCGTGCCGCTGACGCTCCTGTTCAACGCACCTCCGATGACTGCGGACATCGTCCAGTTCTTCTGCCAGTACAGCGGCGTGATCTGGTTCTTTGTCGGCTTGGTCTTCGTCTCGAATGCCTCGTTCAACAATCTGGGATTTCCGCTCCTGTCCACATTCTTCAACTGGGGGCGTGCTACCCTGGGAATGATCCCTTTCGCCTATATCGGGGCGGAAATGGGCGGGCCGCGCGGAGCTTTGCTGGGAATCGGCGCCGGTTCGATCGCCTTTGGGATCGGAGCAGTCGTGACGGCGTTCTGGACCATACGCCGCCTGGAACGGCGCGCGGCGGTGCCTTTATAACCGGCGTCATGAGACGCCTTGGGAGAGGAGCCTGCAATGTTCAACTGGTTCGATGTGATGCAGCAGGCCCAGTCCAATGCAGGGCTTGATGTCCTGACCCGGCAGTTCAAGCTGTCCGACGATCAGGCGCAAAAGGCGATGCTGGCCTTCCTGCCGGCCTTCGTCATGGGCCTGCAACATATGACGCTCACAGCCCCATCCAATCCGTTCCTGCAGAACTTTCCCGGAAATCCATGGCAGATCCCCGGCCAGGTCCTTTCGGCGCAGGCACAGCAGAACGGAAAGCGGTTGATCGACAGCCTCTTCGGCTCGGACGATGCGAGCCGGCGCATCGCTCACCGCGCCGCCGACTTCACGGGCCTCAACGTCGATCTCATGCAGCAGATGCTGCCGGTCATGGCGGGCATCTTCGCCGGGACCCTGCACCAGATGGCGACAGGTCAGGGACGGCTGGCGGACATCCTCGCAGACCAGCCGAAGGAGCCGGAAAAGAAGCAGGCTCCGACCGATCCTTGGACGGCCGCTTGGGTGGGTTGGATGCAGGCGTTCCAATCCGGGCCTGAAGAAAGCCGCTCCGTCCGAGAGCCTTCCAAACCGTCAAGGGAAAGCGCCGAATCCGGCGAAGCGCCGTTGTCCTGGCAAAGCATGATGCAGAAGGGACATGAGATGCAGATGCAGTATCTCACGTCCCTTCAGTCGATTCTGGACGAAGCCTGGAAGCCCCGCAAGCTGTGAGGTCAGGCGGCGGAAACGCTGGGCTTCACCAGTGGGACGACCGGTCGAACAGAACGGGCCGGTGCGGCGACCCGTTCGGTTCGCGCATGCCGCTCGGCACATCGAACCAAAACCCATGAAGGATTGTGGAGGAGCGGCTCGGCGAGCGCCCCTTCCACATCGCTGCGGACAAGGCCGATATCCTTGAGCATGCGGTCGTCGAACTCCGCCAAGTGAACGATTTCACGGCGGTGTTGCAGAGCCTTGACGATGTTGGCGACAGCGCGGACGATCGATCCCAGGAACGTCGCTCCGGGGAGGCTCGTGACGTGGGGGGCGGACCGGGTCATGGCAGTATCCTAGCTTTCTCAAACATCGATCAGGCGGCTTGAAGCGCGGCTCGCTTCAAATCCATTTCCAAACACGTTCCAACAATTTTTGCTGGGACGACCAAGGCGAAAACCAGGGTCAACCATTTGTTGTTAAATGGCTTTTCCTGATTTCCAAGAATTGATACCACACCCTATACATCACTTGAAACGATTGTTTGAGATGTGTAACATCAGCAATAGTGATGAACAGGGAAACGCCGATGCACCTGCTGGATATCGATCAGCTCAAGACTTTCGTGGCGATTGCCGACACGGGTTCCTTCACGCGTGCCGCAGATGTGGTGCATAAGACCCAAAGTGCCGTGTCGATGCAGATGAAGCGTCTGGAAGATCGGGTCGGGCGTCCGATCTTCGAGCGCGACGGGCGTCTCTCCAAACTGACCGATGAGGGTGAGCGGCTTCTGGATTATGCCCGCCGCATCGTGCGTCTGAATGCCGAATGCATGGCCTCGTTCAACGACAACGAACTGGTCGGCCGTGTGCGCCTCGGCCTCCCGGACGACTACGCCGACCGTTACCTGCCCGAGATTCTGGCGCGCTTCTCCCGTTCCAACCCGAAGGCGGAGGTGACGGTGATGTGCGAGCCCACGCACAATCTCATCGAACGGGTGCAGCATGGGGATCTGGATCTTGCGATCATCACCCATGTGGACCGCCGCGGGCCATCGGAGATCGTGCGCATCGAGCAGCTGCTCTGGGTGACCTCGGGGCGGCATACGGTGCACGAGGAAAGCCCGATTCCGCTGGCTCTCGGGCGCCCCAACTGCAACTGGAGGCATTCGGCAACCGAAGCTCTGGAAAGTGCCGACCGCCCCTTCCGCATCGCCTATGTGAGCTGGCATTCGACGGCGGTGGGAGCCGCGGTTCTCGCGGGCCTTGCGGTGTCGGTGCTTCCCGAAAGCGCGGTGCGTCCCGGCATGCGGATCCTTGGTCCCTCGGACGGCTTCCCAGCCCTGCCCTCCTGCAAGATCGGGCTGATCCGCTCCCGTGGCGGCGAGAACCCGCTGGCCGATGCCCTCGGCTTCCACATCAAGCAGTCCCTGGACAATCTGGGCTCGACCCGTCCGCTCCTGGCGCCGGCGGCCGAATAACCGCCCGCTTGGTTCCGCTATGCCTTTGCGGCCGGACGGCGCAGGACCAGCACGTTCCCCGCAAGGGCGAAGACGACGCCCAATGCGGCGAGCGGCGTCCAGACATAGCCTTCGATCAGGGTTGAAACGGCAAGCGCGATGATCGGGAAAAGGACCGTCGTATAACCGGCCCGCGCCGCACCGAGCCGCCGCAGGAGCGTCAGATAGGCCGCGAAGGCGAGAACCGAAGCGCCGACCGCGAGATAGATCAGCGCGCCGATATAGGTGATCGTCGGCTCGATGATGAAGGCATTGCCACGCACGAGGTTCAGACCAACGAGAACGATCACCCCATAGGTCATGGCCCAGGCGTTCGCGGAGATCAGTGGAGCACCGCGACGTTGCACGACCGTTGAGATCATGTTGCCTGAACAGAAGAACAAGGTGCCGAGGACGCACAATCCAAGTCCCCGCAAGGCCGCGGCGTTGAAGCCTGCGCCCGTGATCTCCGGCCAGAACAGCAGCACGATGCCGAGTGCTCCGATAAATCCGCCGATGGCGACGCGCAGCTCCACCTTCTGACGAAAGATCACGAAGCTCAGCACCAGGTTGAAGATGGAGGCCAGCGAGAACACAACCGAGAGAAGTCCGGACGGAACGGACAAACCGCCATAGTAGAAGCAGATGAAATTAAACGAAAAGAGGCACAGCCCCACGGCCATGAAGCGCAGGTGATCGGAAAGAACGAAACGGACCCGCATGCCGGCCGCCCACACCCATCCCCAGGTGCACAAGGCCGCCAGGGCAAAGCGCCAGAGGACGGACATCTCAGGCGCCACCACGCCGAGTTGAGCGTGAATGCCGATCCAGCTGACGCCCCACAAGATGACGGTCGCCACGTACAATCCGAGGGTGCTCCCCTCAAGCCGCGCGGGCTGCACTTCCGGCATCGTCTCCAATCGCGGCGTCGTAGCGTGCGACATGATCATATTTCCTTTGTACGCCCCCCGGTTACGCTCATCGTCTCATCAGGGCAAATGATGAAATATGATCATTTCTCCTTCAAACGCTGATGAAAGCTGTTGGAATTTGTTCCGTGGCCCCAACCAGGCATGCCCGTGCGACACGGAGAGTGTTTCAGGATTCTCCTCGGGCGAGGGTGCCGTTTAATGATTCATAGCTCTCCAAACCCTTGAGTGATAACAATCTCCTATGAGCCGACAGCACATGTTTCAGCGCAAAGGGAGCCTCTCTGCCCGCTACATGGACTACACGCAGCGTGTTATCGGCGCAGAGAGATCCGGCATCGCGGATACCCAGCTCGGAATGGTGCTGACCTTCGTCGCGGGGGCCGTCAATGCGGGCGGGTTTCTGGTTGTCGGTCAGTACACATCGCATATGTCGGGGATCTTTTCGGCCCTCGCGGACAATCTCGTCCTCGGGACGCTGAGCCTTGTCCTCGCAGGGCTCAGTGCGCTCGTGTTCTTCGTCCTGGGCGCGGCCTGTTCGGCGATACTGATCAACTGGGGGCGCCGCAGGGAGCGGAGGGACTTTTTCGCTCTGCCCTTGATGCTTGAAGCGATTCTCCTTTTCGGCTTCGGCCTTCTTGGCGCCTTCATGCAGGGCACCGCCCTGTTTACCGTGCTTGCCGTTCTCCTCCTCTGCTTCATCATGGGGCTACAGAACGCGACCGTGACCAAAATCTCCGGGGCTCGCATCCGCACGACACACGTCACAGGGATGATTACCGACGTGGGGATCGAGTTCGGAAAGCTCGTCTACTGGAACAGGGCCTCCATGAAGCCCGGGGCGGAGCCGGTGCGAGCGGACCGGCCGAAACTTCGTCTGCTGCTTGTTCTTCTCGGCTCCTTCTTCGCCGGCGGCGTGTTCGGCGCCTTCGGCTTTCAACATTGGGGGTTCGCAACCTGCATTCCGCTCGGGCTGCTTCTTTTGATCCTGGCAAGCCCCTTGCTGCTCAACAGCTTTGCGAGCCGTCGGCCATAAAGACAGGCACCTGCCTCGGAGGTGCGCCCTCGGACCGTGGTCGATAGCGGACGAACGCAAGACACTCTTCCTAGGAAAACTATGAATCGCAGTTCGCCTTTTGCAAAAGCCTGAACAATAATCCTGCGTCATCCAGAGGGAGAAAGCGATGAGATCTGGTCTGTACTTTGTCGAAGCCCTTCGAAGGCCCGGGCTGGCAGCAGCTGTGGTCGGCCTTGGACTTTTCCTTGCACCGACCATTCCATCCGCACAGGAAGCTCGCCCCCCGTCATCCCGCCCGGCCCGGACGACCGCCAACGACACGACCCCCATTCGTATCGTCCTCGTCGAATGGCGGATCAAGAAAGGCCGCGAGCAGGAGTTCCTGGACTACTGGTCCAACCAAGCCACCATCGCCGATCGCTCGGGCCTGATCAGCGAGTTCCTCAGCCGTGTCGAGGATCGCACGCAATATCCCTGGATGGTATGGGATCTGGATCCGGGTTGGACCACCTTCGTCAATGTCGGCTTCTGGCGCAGTGGCGCCGATTTCAACGATCAGATCGGCCGCTTCATCAACAATGCCAAGCCGCCCCTGGACTTCGAGGCTCAAAAGCGCAGACGGGTCTTCGTCGCTCCCGAACGCTGGCGCATCGGCGCAGCGCCCCTCATGACGTCCGACCATTCCGGCGTCAAATAAATCCGCTCACGATGGCTATGGTGTCGGCACTGATGTTCCTTCAGTGTCGATGATGAGTGCATGTCTGCGGCCTCGAGGCACAGGCCGCATCAGACACGCCACGGCAAAATACCCTCCGGCAGGAACGACCGTGCCGTATCGAGCACGATCATCGTCATTGCCACAACGGTGATCGTCACAAGGCCGATCGCTGCGGCCTGGCTCGCGAGCCCGGCTTCCTCGAAGCTGTAGAGGATGACGCCGACTGTCTCGGTGCCGGCCGACCAGAGAAGCGCAGATACGGTCAGCTCGCCGAAGGCAAAGAGAAAAGCCAGAAGCGCACCTGCGGCTGCCGCCGGGAACAAAGATGGCGCGACGATATCCCTTAACCGTCGCCACGACCCGGCGCCATCAAGCGCCGCCGCTTCCTCCTGTGCCGGATCCACCTGCCCCATCGCCGCCAGAACAGGCTTCAAGACGACGGGCAGGAAACGTGCGGCGTATCCGAAAAGAATGATCCAGGGCGTTGCGTAAAGCGACTGGCCAATCAGCGGCAGCGGTCGAAGAAACAGAAGAATGCACGCGACCGCGAGCACGATACCGGGCAAGGCATAAGGCATTTCGATCACGCCGCTGACGATACCGACGATGCGCGGCGTTCGCCGGGCAAGCGCATAGGCAAGCGGGATCGACAGGCACGCCAGGAACAGGGCACTCCCCCCAGCGAAGGTCAGCGAATTCGTGAAGGCCCGCACGGTCACCTGTTGGCGCAGAAGGACTTCGGCAAAGTGTTCCAGCGTAATGGTGGACGCGGTCAAAGGCATGCCATGGGAAGGCACAAGAGCCGCCGCCAGAAGTCCAAGGCCAGGGAGGACCAGCACGAGCAGGGTAACCAGCCAAAGGACGCTTTCCACGAAAGGTCTCGAGCGGCCGAGCCTCCAGAACGGCTCGAGCCTCGTTTCATCTTCGATCAGAACGGCGGGCGCGCGCAGCGCCATGCGGCTTGCGATCACCCCCAGACCGGCCATGGCTCCGACAAGAACGCCAAGGGCCGCGATATCGCCGATGATCGTCGGGCCGAAACTCGACAGGCGGCGATAGATGAGCGTCGGCAGCGTCACGTAATTGACCGGCAGGCCGAGTACGGCAGGAATGCCGAAATTCCCGATGCCGGCTACGAAGGCCAGGAGTGCAGCACCCACCAGGTGAGGCCGGAGAAGGGGCAGGAGAATCGTCGTGACGATCCGCCAGGGTGATGCGCCATCGATGCGTGCCGCGTCCACCAGGCCCCGCGGAATGCGTTTGAAACCGGCAATGAGGACCACAAGAACGAGGGGCGCATGATGCAAGCCCATGACCAGCACAACCCCGTTCCGACCGAGAAGGGGATTGACGCTTCCAGGCTCCGGCGCAAGTCCAAGTGTATTGAGGATGGGCGAGGCAGAGCCGGTGAGGCTCAAGAATGCGACCGCCGCGACCTGAGGCGAGATGAGCATCGATAGGACGAACAGAAAGGTGAGGAGTTGCCGTCCTCGGACGTCCGTGGCGGCCAAGACCAGCGCAAGAATCCCGCCGACGCCAAGGGCCAGAACACTGGATGCCGTCGCACTCTCAAAACTCGCGAACATCGCGCGTTGTGCCGCCCGGCTCATGATTTGCTCGGTGAAACCGCTCAGACCGAAAACGCCGCCCGGCAAAAAGGCAGCCAGGAGAAGCCGCCCGACGGGCAGGACCGCAAAGCCGACGACGGCGGCGAACAGAACGGCAATGAGCGCTCCCCCTCCCCGGTTGAGAAGGGAGCGCTCATCGGCAGGTGCGGCCCTCACTGGCCGAAGATATCGGCAAAGGTCATTTTGTTCTTGCGTTCATCGGCAAGCGCCTTCGCCGCATCGAACGCCATGACCTTGATCTGGTCCCGTGGCGGATACCCCGCCGGGAGCGGAACGTCTCCGCGGGCCGGAATATAGCCCTGCTTGAGCGCGATTTCCTGCCCTTCCTTCGAGAGCAGGAAATCGATGAACGCCTTCGCGGCTTCCGGATTGCGAGTTCCCTTGAGGATTGCCACCGGCTCCGACACGGCCGAGACGCCTTCCTTCGGGAATACGAACTCCACCGGCGCGCCTTTGGCCTTTTCCCGTATGGGCATGAAGTCGACGATGACTCCATAAAGCTTGTCGCCACCGGACACGCTCTTGAGCACATCGCCATTACCGCCGCCGGCCATGGCTCCGTTATCCTTCAGCGCCTCGTAATATTTCCACCCGCCTTCCAGGTTGCCCGTGAGGGTCGCGGCATGGATCAATGCCGCTCCGGAATTCAAGGGGCTGGGCATGATGACCTGTCCCTTGGCATCAGGCTTCGTCAGGTCCGCCCAGGAAGAAGGCTTGAAAGAGGCCTTGGTATTGTAGACGATCCCGGTCGTAATCAGTTTGGTGGCGAACCACTGCCTTTGCGGATCGTGAATGCCGGCCGGATAGGATGACAGCGCCGAGCTTTCATAAGCCATGAGCCGCCCATCTTTCTTGAGGCCCTCCATGGTGACGCTGTCCGCGATCAGCAGCACGTCGGCCTGGGGCTGGCCCGCTTCGAACTCGGCCGCCAGCTTCGCCAGGATGCGTGGGGTCCCGTCCCGGACGAAGGATAGGTCGACATTGGGGAATTTCGCCCTGAAGGCATCCACGGTCTGCTGCGCGTCGGTGTTCGGCTGGCTCGTATACAGAACGAGCTTGCCGGCAATATCCTGAGCAAGCGCAGCCGCCGGAAAAAGGGCAGCCGCAAGAATAGCGAGAGCCAAGCGCTTCATGGCAAAGAACCTCAAGGTGAATGGGAGAGAGGCTGACCTAAAGACGTTTGGTGACAGCTATACGACGCATGTTCCCTTCGCGCCAGACGGGTGTTCGCAGGCGCTGGCGCTCCTGGCCCCTAGTCCCTGGCCCCTAGTCCCGGCATGAATGAAACTGCTGCGGGCGCGAGAGCAGGCACAAGGCTTCCGTTACGGCAAACTGGCGTTCTTCTCGCCGCCCGGTGAGCCTTCTCTGTGCCGAATGGGCGATCGCACGAACCTGCTGCTCGGTTGCACCATCCCGCGCCATGAGTTGACGGATCATCGGCTCGGCAAGCAGTTCGTTCAGGTCAAGCTCGCGGCAAAACATTAGCGACTCCGCATCATGCCCCCATGAAGCCTGTTTAGATAAGTCCTATGACATTCTTATGGCGGGCTCTACGGACCCGTACGGGTGACTGATAGGGACCTGATTCAGGCGTGGACATATCCCACGCATGCCTTGAAAGACCGCTCGTCCGGGGCCGATCATGCCCTGATGATCACCGCACCTCCTACAATCGCCGTGGCGCAAAGCCTCGTCACGCCTGATCCGCGTGCCAACGGCCAACACATTCGCGATCTCATGACGGAGGCCGCCCGTCGGAGGGCGCGGCTGGTCCATTTTACCGAAGGTGCCATGTCCGGCTACAGCAAAGCACAGATTCGCGATTGGAACAGGGTCGACTGGCAACAGATCAGAGCCCAGCTTGATGAAACGGCGGCCCTGGCCAAGAAGCTCGGCATCTGGGCCGTTATCGGGTGCGCGCATTCTCTCACGGCTCCGAACCGACCGCACAACAGCGTTTATGTGATCTCCGATGAAGGGCGACTCGCCGGTCGCTACGACAAGCGCTTTCTATCGCACAGCGAAGTCACCGATTGGTACACGCCCGGTTGCGACCCGCTCGTTTTCAAAGTCGACGGGTTCACGTTCGGATGCGCCCTGTGCATCGAGGTTCAGTTCCCGGAGATTTTTGCGGAGTATGAGACGCTCGGAGTGGAGTGTCTTCTCTTTTCGACATATAGCGACAATCCGATGTTCGGATTGCAAGCCCAAGCTCATGCGGCGACGAATTGCTATTGGATCAGCCTCGCAACTCCCGCTCAATGCAGCCCTGGTCTCCCGAGCATGACGATAGGGCCAGACGGAAAGATCATCGAAAAAGCGCTGGCTGCCGGAGAACCGGCGATTATCACCACGATACTTGATCGGACAGCTCCGGCGTATGAGGTCGCCTTGACCAAAGCGCGGCTTTGGCGTGCCCAGGCACGACGCGGCGAAATTTATAAGAGCCGTGATTTATCGGACGAACGGAGCAAGGAACGTCGTTCGTTCTGATGGGTGGGCGGCCTCGAGCGACGGAACAAGGAGCTGAAAAGCAAAAACGGATCTCATCCGCTCGTCAAAGCTTCGACCGTGCAAACCACTCCCGTCGAGACGAAGTCGAGCCGAACCTCTCCTCCGAGATCCTGCGCCAAAGCACGTTCGAGAAGCCGGGATCCGAAACCCCGGCGCGTGGGCTTCCGGACGAGAGGCCCCCCATTTTCTTCCCATCGGATGGAAATACGGTTTCCCGGTGAACCCGAACCTTCGACCGCCGACCACGTGATGCGCACTTGTCCTGTGGCGTTCGAGAGGGCTCCATACTTTACCGCGTTGGTGGCGAGCTCCTGAAAGGTCATGGCCAGAGCCAAAGCCGTTTGAGGAGACACGCGGACCTCCGGTCCTTCCACGTGCCATCGCTGCTCATCCGGATTCTGGAACGGTTCGATTGCCTGCGAAACGATGTCCTTAAGCTCGGCTCCTTCCCATTGCTCACGGGTCAGCACGTCGTGCGCCCTTGCAAGAGCAATGAGACGACCCTCGAGAGACTCACGGGCCTGCCCGGGGGTCGCGGCCGTCCGCAGACTCTGCGCCACGATGAACTGCACAGTCGCAAGCGTATTCTTCACCCGGTGGTTCAATTCGTTGAGCAGCAGGCGTTGACGCTCTTCGGCCCGCTCACGCTGCAATTGCCGAAATGCAATCTCATCCATCATAAGGTCGATATCCGCACCGACCGTTTCCAGCTCGCCCGCTTCGGGGGACATGCCGGTTCTCGCGGAAAGATCCCCCTCGCGCCAAGCCTTGATGGTATCCACGAGCCGCGCCACGGGATCTCTCACGAAGCTGCGGCCGAACAGCCATGCGGACAGAAAGGCGATGATCGCGCCGACCAGGACCAGCGCCGCGCCTCGGCGCGTTGCCTGATCAACCGCCCGAAAGGCTTCATCCTTCGAAATGCCGGCACTGATATAGAGACTGTTCGGCATGACCGTTGCCGGAATATAGCCGATGACCCGCGTCGTTCCGTCCTGACTGAGAACCTCTTGCGTGCCGGGCGTCTTGCCGTTGACCAGAGACAGAAAGGGATCGGGAATGCGCGTGCCGATGAAGCGCTCGGGGAAAGGCTCGCGGGCGATGATATAGCCGCCGCGATCGGCAATCGTCAGCGCACTGCCTTGAGCAAAGTCCCTCTGACGCAACCTGTCTCCCAGCCATTCCAGATTGAGCCCGGCGGCCAGCACACCGATGATGGCTCCGCTCTCATTGCGGATGGGCGCCGCCATCGGCAGGGTGGGCTTTCCAGAGATCCGGCTGACCGTGTATCCACCGATGATGAACTGGCCGGTTTCAATCGCGTTCTGGAAATAGGCACGATCGCTCAGGTTCTCGCCATGACCTTTGGCATCGGCACGGCAGCGAACTTTGCCATCGGAGTCGAGAACGGTGATCGGCGTGAGATGCGGCGAGAGCGTTTGAACATCCTGGAGATACGTGACGCATAAATCCGGATTGAACGACCTGACGCTCGGCGCGAACGCGACTGCAAGCAGCTGCCCCTTGCTGCCCTCGATGATGCTCTGCATCTCCAGGGCCGCCGATTGCCCCAGCCGGAGGGCCAAGGCATGAATCTCCGCTTCCCGGCTCCGCCGCAAGGCGACTTCATTGTAAATCAGGATCGCGAGCGCCGGAACGAGGGCTACGGCCGTCAGAATGAACAGCCGAAGTCGTAGGGACAGCTTAGGCTGCGGCATCGCCACCGTATTCTCCGTGATATCGGGGCATCCGCGCCTCGTGCGCCCTCCGGGGCATCATAATGCACCTTCGGCGGTTGTCGACAGGCTTGGCCTTCGCTGACATGCGGCCGTAAAAGGATTTTGCCTGTCTTATCAAGAATAAGGCAGGCAGGCGAATGGCCGAGCTCATGCGGCGATCACGATCACGGACTGAGCAGCTTTCCGGTGCGAATGACTTTGGAACCGGCGATCTTGCCGAGCCTTTTTCCCGCATGGGCGAAGCGGGTCGCACAGCGCGCGAACAGAATGCCGTCCGTGGAGGCGCGTACAATCGTCTCATGCCCGGAAGAGGGATCGAGAAGATGCGCAACCACATCGCCGGCCGCGACATGGTCACCGGCGACTTTCTTGAACAGGATGATTCCTGCGCACGGCGCCGTCACGGCTTCGGTTCCGGCAAGAGGTGTCGGCTCGACGGGCAAGGACGGCAGCTCCGGTGCTGTGCCGCTGATGACCCCACGCAGGGTCAGATAATTCAGGATCGCTTCGGCATCAGCGGCAGCAAGCTCATCCGAGACATCCGCCTGGCCCCGCAGCTCCAGGGTCGTGGCAAATCCCGTCATCGGAATGGCGGCATCGGGGAAGCGCTCCTGAAGAAGCAGCCAAGGGCGGCTCACCGCCTCGTCAAAGGGATTGTCGCCGGATTCGGTGGCCAGCAGAACCGCCTTCGCACCGAGATAGGCGCCAAGGGGAGCGAATTCCTCCGCCTGAGGCGTGAGCGTGTAGAGGTGGACGACGGCATCGGAATCGCAATGAATGTCGAGCACGATATCCGCGTCGATCGCCTCGCTCAGAAGGATCTGCTTGAGGTGCTCGGTGGGTGAGACCGGAGTGCGGGACGCAAGCGCCTTTTTCAATGACTGACGGATCAGCACCATGTTGGCCTGCGGATCGGGTCCGAGTTGCGGCCCCACTTCTTCCGCGACTTCATCGGTCATGTCGGGGAAATAGCGGTTGAAGTTCCCCCCATCCGAAAAATCGAACCGGCCGTGGAAGACATTGTTGAGGCGCTGCGCAAGACCGATCGGGTTGGCGACCGGCACCAGGACGATCTCACCCTTGATGCGCCCTGCCTCCTCAAGCGAAGAGAGACGTTGCCGCAGATGGTGCGCAGTCAGAGGACCGGGCGTTTCATCGGCATGAAGACCGGCCTGGATATAAACCTTAGGGCCGGCTCCCGGCGTTCCGAATCGTAGAAACGAGAGCGTGATGGAAAGACCCGGGGTCGTGCCGGGAAGGGAGAGAGAATCAAGACGCATGCACGCAACTCCGAAGCTGACCGACCGCAAGTGCCAGAGGAATCGGCTCCCTGCAAGCCTGGAGCCATCGTCGGCCCGGCTGGCCCATCCTCAAAGGCTTCACGGCAGATGCTCGGCTCAATCCGAGCTTCGCCGCAATAGCGAAACGACGGCCTACCGGCTGGAATCCTGCGCCATATGGTCATGGGTTGTGGGTTAGAGCCGCGCCCGCGTGCTCCTGGGAGTGGCCAGCAGAAGATTTGTCTCGGACGCGATCACGCCTGGAATCAGTCGAACGCGCCTCAACACCGCGTCGAAATCCGTCAGGCTCGCGGCTCCGAGTTCAACCACGAGATCCCACTTTCCATTCGTCGTATGGATGTCACTGACCTCGGGAAATCCGCCCAGGACATCGACGACCCGGTCGGCGGCTCGGCCCTCCAGCTCGATGAGCATGATCCCTCGAACAGGCAGGGATACCGCATCGGCCCGCAAGATCACCGTGTAGCCGATGATGTCTCCCGATTGCTCGAGCCGCTCCATGCGGGCCCTGACGGTGGCACGCGACACCCCAAGCTCGAGAGCCAAGTCGGAGACGCTCCGTCGCCCGTTGTGGCGCAGGAGCGTAATCAGACGCTGATCGAGTTCATCCATGAATCACCGATTTGGAAGGCCCATATGAGCAATTTGCAAAGCTATGCCACGAATATTGTCAATGTTTATTGTTCGTTTCGCCAGCCCTTACCGTTAGCTTGACCGAAGAATGGGAGAAGCAGATGACGCGTAGGCCATGTGTTCTTTTGGGTGCTCCGGTCCAGGAAGGTGCAGGACGACTCGGGTGTGACATGGGCCCGAGCGCATTCCGCACAGCCGGCCTTGCTGGAGCCCTGCGGGACCTTGGCTATACGGTCGAGGACCGGGGAAACCTGACGCCGGGACCGTGCCGGGACGTCTCCCATGGCAACAGCGCCATCAAGTTCCTGCCGGAAGTGGTTGCCTGGACGGAAACCATCGCGAAAGCCGCCTATGAGGCGAGCGGCGACGGAATGCCGATCTTTCTTGGCGGCGACCACAGCCTTTCCGCGGGATCGATGACGGGCCTGAGCCGAAGGGCCGCAGAGGAAGAACGCGAGTTTTTTGTCCTTTGGCTCGACTCCCATCCCGATTTTCACACGCTGGAAACGACCCAGAGCGGCAACCTTCACGGGGTGCCGATGGCCTATGCGACCGGCCGTGAGGGCTTCGATGGCTACTTTCCGGCCAATTCAGTTCCGGTGCGTCCCGAGAATGTCTGTATGATGGGCATTCGCAGCGTCGACAGCGCGGAGCGTGCCGCCCTCGCGACGGCGGGTGTCACGATCCATGACATGCGGTCCATCGACGAGAACGGGGTCGTTCCTCTTCTCGATGCGTTTTTGAAGCGCGTGGAAACCGCCAAGGGCCGTCTGCACGTGAGTTTCGATGTGGACTTCATCGATCCGAACGTCGCACCGGGCGTCGGCACGACGGTCCCGGGAGGAGCGACCTTCCGTGAAGCGCATCTTATCATGGAGATCCTCCATGACAGCGGCCTCGTCAGCAGCCTCGACCTCGTCGAGCTCAATCCCTTTCTGGACGAGCGTGGCCGTACCGCCCTGCTCATGGTCGACCTTGTCGCAAGCCTCATGGGACGCCGCGTCCTCGATCGTCCAACACGGAGCTTCTGAACCATGATCGAGAAACTCAACATCGTTCCGTTCGTCAGCGTCGATCATATGATGAAGCTCGTGCTGACCATCGGCGTGGAGCGATTCCTGGTGGAGCTGGCGGACGAGATCGAGGCTGATTTCCGCCGCTGGGAGATGTTCGACAAAACGCCGCGCGTCGCCTCGCACAGCAGAGAGGGCGTCATCGAGCTCATGCCGACCAGCGACGGTGAAGTCTATGGCTTCAAATATGTGAACGGTCATCCCAAGAACACCCGTGAAGGCCGCCAAACCGTCACGGCCTTCGGAGTGCTGGCGGATGTGGGCACGGGCTATCCCGTGCTTCTTACCGAAATGACGATCCTGACGGCGCTGCGCACGGCTGCCACATCGGCACTGGCGGCCAAGTTTCTCGCCCCGAAGAATGCTCGCACGATGGCGATCATCGGCAACGGAGCCCAGGCGGAATTTCAGGCCCTCGCCTTCAAGGCGATGCTCGGGATCGACCGGCTTCGTCTCTACGACATCGACCGGGCGGCAAGCGCAAAATGTGTCCGCAACCTTGCGGGCATGGGTCTCGATCTTGCCGTCTGCACCTCGATCGAGGAAGCGATGGAAGGCGCGGAAATCGTCACGACCGTGACGGCCGACAAGCAGAACGCCACCATATTGACCGATAACATGGTTGGATCCGGCATTCACATCAACGCCGTCGGAGGGGACTGCCCCGGCAAGACCGAACTCCATCCGGACATCCTGCGGCGCTCGGACATTTTCGTCGAGTATCCGCCCCAGACCCGGATCGAAGGGGAGATCCAGCAGCTTTTGCCCGATCATCCGGTGACGGAACTCTGGCAGGTGATCGCCGAAAAGGCGACGGGCCGCCGAGATGCCCGCCAGATCACCCTGTTCGATTCCGTAGGCTTCGCCATCGAAGATTTCTCGGCCCTGCGTTACGTGAAACGACAGATCGCCCGCACAGGCCTTTACGAGGAGCTGGATCTCCTGGCCGACCCGGACGAGCCGCGCGATCTCTTCGGCATGTTACTGCGGGCTCAGGCAGCAACCCCGACGGCCGCATGACCGAGGCCGCCGTTGGGCCCGAAAGATGCGGGTCCAACGGATGCTTGCGATCGAACGCCGCTCTCCGGCAGCGAAGTCTCAAGGCCTATAAGATCAGGAAATCCGCAGCCGTCATCTTGAGACCTTTCGAGACCTGAACAAACTGCACCGGAGCCACGCGTCCGGTGCCGTCCGCGTCATAGAAAATGAGACCCGTCGATGCATCATAGACGATACGGTCCGACGCATCGTGCGCTTTCGCGCCGATCCAGAACTTGGACGGGTCGAGGAAGCCTGGCGTGCCGACCGATGCAAAGATCGCATCGTCCAGCAGAACCGTGTCGTCCATGACGCTGAAATCGGTGATGTTGTCGAGGTTTGTCGTTCGATTGGGAATTTGACCGAACAGAAAGGCGTCCTTTCCCGGTCCGCCCGTCAGGATGTCGTTGCCGAGTCCTCCATTCAGCGTGTCGTCGTTTTCAAGGCCATTGAGTCGGTCGTTGCCGGAACCGCCTTTCAAAACGTTGGCGGCAGCATTTCCGGTGATCGTATCGTTCCCTGCTCCGCCGTTGGCATTCTCGATCAACGAGCGAGAGTCGTTATTGTAGAGGAGCGCGTTGGCGATGTTTCCCTGGGCCTTGTGACCGCTTCCGAGCTGCGCCAGCTGCGCTTGCGATAGAGTCGACCATGCGCCGGGCCTCAGATCGAGGGCGAGATTCGTCGCATAGTTCGACAGATCGTAAGTGTCGATTCCGCCACCATCCCAGATCGTCTCGAACACCCGGTTGGCACCCGGTGTGCCCTGCCCCTCCCCGTCGATGAAGGTTTGGCCGGAGAACGGATCGAACTGGTAAGTCGTGTTTCCGGCATGCGAATTGAAATTCGCGCCGTACATGCGCTGCAGAGCCGCGATATCGTTCATCATCAGGGATTGGGCGAAACCCCAGGTCTCGTTCTCAACGTACTGACCTGCAGCGCCGACATAAGACCGATAGGTCATGACGGAATATTCCATCGAGTCATGCGCGTAAGGGAGGGCTCCATACTCCTCCGTTTCATTCCCGTGCTTGAGGCCGAGGGCGTGCCCAAGCTCATGAAGCAGAGTGTAATAACCGTAGTTTCCCAATCGGGGAGCATCGTACCAGCCGTTCGCCGTACCGAGCCAAGTGTCTCCAGCCTCGGAGAACTCCGACGGCGTGTAGGTCCAGGCTGACGATGGCATGTCCGACATGGCGACGCGCAAGGTCGCATGTGTCGTTGCGCTCTCCTGGATGGGGCTGAAGGTGAGGTTTGTCACTTCCACGATGGATCCCAACACTGCGGCCGTCGCGGCCATTTGCTGAGTGCTTAGGGCCCTGAACCCATCCTGCGGCTCGCCCAGACCGTAAGCCGGGCCAAAGAAGGATGCGTTGGTGGGAAAGCTGTAAGTGAGGTTTTGTGTATTCCACATCCGCCCGGAAAAGAGGGCGTCGATATCCTGATAGCCGGTACGCCCGACTGAAACCGTTCCCGTCATTATTGCTCCTCAGCAAATCTTGGACGAAAAGGCTACGAAAGATTGCAGGGCGAGCGATAACTCTTAAGGGGTAGCAACTGCGCTAAATCACTGCACCCACTTGAGAATTTCGACCCAAGTCGAGTCTGGGCGGAGAGTCGGCGGACCATAGGCACAGGAGACAGGCAACAAGTCCTGCACTGTTCCCTTTTTCCTGCCGGCGGTTATTTTCAGACTAGGCGGAAGGTCCTTGCCGTTGATGTCCGAAAACCGCGAGCATCCCCTCCTCCGTGATGGCAAGATGGACTCATGACATATCTCGATCCTCAAGCTTCCTACAGGGCGCTTCAATCACGGGACCGCCGGTTCGACGGTCGCCTGTTCGTAGGCGTGACATCGACAGGAATTTACTGCCGTCCGATCTGCCCGGCCACGACCGCCAAATTCGAGAACTGCCGCTTCTATAGCTCCGCCGCAGCCGCGCAGGAGGAAGGTTTCCGCCCCTGCCTGCGCTGCCGTCCTGAGACCGCACCGGATCTCGGCTCCTGGCGCGGCACGTCCAACACGGTATCCCGAGGCTTGGCTCTGATCGCGGAAGGAGCCCTCGATGGAGAGGACGCGAGTGTCGAGGCCCTGGCGGACCGCCTCGGGGTTGGCGAGCGCCAATTGCGGCGCCTTTTCCAGGAACATCTCGGAGTCTCTCCCATCGCCGTGGCGCAAACCCGCCGGATCCTCTTCGCCAAGCAGCTGATTCACGACACGCGCCTGCCTATGTCAGAAGTCGCAATGGCGGCGGGTTTCGGCAGCGTCCGCCGTTTCAACGAGACCTTTCAGAAACTCTACCGCCGCCCGCCGAGCGCCATTCGCAAACGCAGTGCTAGCGCTCTGCCGGAAGGCTCGTCCGCAACTACGGGGGTAGCCGTTCGGCTGCGGTATCGCGCCCCTTATGATTGGGACGCCATGATGTCCTTCCTGAAAGCTCGGGCCATTGACGGCATGGAGCAGGTGGAAGGGAACGTGTACCGGCGGACGGTTCTGCAGGATGGACAAGCCGGGACGGTTGTCATTTCGCACCTTCCCGAGAATGAAAGCCTCGAAGCACTTATCCATTTTCCCGAAGTTCGGGCTCTCCCTTCGATCGTGGCACGCGTTCGGCGCGTCTTCGATCTGGGCGCTGACATCATGACGGTTTCCAACCATCTGGCTCAGGATCCGCAGCTTGCCCGCTTGATCGAGACACGGCCGGGTCTTCGCGTGCCGGGGGGATGGGACGGGTTCGAGGTCGCCATGCGGGCGATTCTGGGCCAGCAGGTTTCGGTGGAAGCGGGACGCCAGCTCGGGAGCAAGCTTGTCCGGATCTGCGGCACAACCGTGTCGGATTTCCGCCCCGGTGAACCGTCTCTCGCGCTCGCCTTCCCGACCGCCGCACAGGTCCTCGACGCGGATCTGAGTTCCCTCGGCATGCCGCTCGCCCGCAAGGCCGCCCTAAAGGCTGTGGCCGAGGCTGCCCTTGCAGACCCCCTTCTGTTCCAGCCGCGAGCAACCGTGGAGGAAACGGTGGCGAGGCTCAGCGCCATTCGCGGGATCGGCGAGTGGACGGCTCACTATATCGCCCTGCGCGCCGCACGTGAGCCCGACGCCTTTCCGGCGAGCGACATAGGGTTGCTCCGTGGAGCGGCTGGGAACAGCGGCGCCCGGCCCTCTCCGGTCGAGTTGCAGAAACGCGCCGAAGCCTGGCGTCCCTGGCGAGCCTACGCCGCCCAGCTTCTCTGGGCCGCCGACAGTCACAGCGTCTGACCGTTCTTCACTCGAAACTTGGCACAGGCGCATCTTCCGTCTTTTCTTGCGCGAAGCTTTGAAAGATCCTCCCGTCCCATCTGACTTGGAGTTCCCCATGACCATTCGACCCGATGCAGCCGCCTTGTTCCAGAAACTTCATAAGGGACCGGGGCTTCTGATCCTTGCCAATGCGTGGGACGCGGGTACGGCGCGTCTCATGGAAAGCCTTGGGAGCAAGGCCATTGCCACCACAAGTGCCGGTGTCGCCTGGGCCAACGGTTTCGCCGACGGCGACACGCTCCCCATCGACAGGCTCATCGCGACCGTCTCGGCCATTGCGAAAGTCGTGAGCGTTCCGGTCAGCACCGATATCGAAGGCGGCTATTCCGACGATCCGGCGAGAGTCGGCGAAGTCGTGTCCCGCATTGTCGAAGCAGGCGCGGTCGGTATCAATATCGAGGATGGAGCATCATCTCCCGACCTGCTCTGCGCCAAAATCGAGAAGGCGCGGCAAAGCGCCGAGAAACTTGGTGTCGATCTGTTCATCAATGCGAGGACCGACGTCTACTTGCGCGCTCTTGCGCCGCAGGACAAGCGCGTTGACGAGGTTCTGGCACGTGCCGCGCGCTATGAGGCGGCAGGCGCGAGCGGCATATTCGTCCCTGGCGCAACAGCGGCGGAGGACATCGAGAATCTTGCGGCAGGCACCAAACTGCCCCTCAATGTAATGGCGCGGCCTGGACTTCCGGACGCTGCCCGGCTCACAGCGCTCGGCGCAAGGCGGCTCAGCGCCGGATCCGCTTTATCGGAGGCTTTGCTGGGCCAATTGGCTTCTCTTGCCGGCAATTTTCTTGAGACGGGAAATTCCGATGCGATCTGCGTGGCATCGAAATCGTATCGCGAGCTCAATCAGCTGATGGGAAACCGTTGAGGAGGATGGCGTCCTCGGGCGTATCCTTCAAAGTTTTAGGGTCGGCGTGAAGGAGATCCGAGGAACTGAGGGCCTCCAGCTGCATTCACTGTTGGTTCAGTACGGTCTGAGTAGCGTCTCTTGATGCGACTCCGACATTCGGAGCCAACCTGTGGAGGGTTCTATGTTGAACCGCGTTGCCTTGGCGTCCCTTGCGCTTGCAGGCGCTTTGCTTGCGGGAGGCCCTGCGGGCGCCCAACCTTATGGATACCCGGACGACGATGGCTACTACGCTCCCGGCCCTCGCTACGCACCGCCACGCTACCGCGACATGGACGATTATCCTCCGCCGCGGCGGGCAAGGGGCCGTGGCCCCTGGGACTGCAATCCGAGCCGATGCATCAACGAGGCAACGGGAGAGTTATGGGAATCCACCTGCAACTATCGCGGCTGCTCCCCTCTGCGGCCGGCGCAGCGGCGGGGTTATGGCTGGTAGGATCCGGTCGCGTCAGCCATGACGCGGCGCAAGCTTGCCGAAGCGCTTGATCAGCCTGTCGCGCCGTAGGCGCGAGAGGCGATCCAGCCAGAATATTCCGTCAAGCTGGTCAATCTCATGCTGGAGGCAGACGGCCAGAAAGCCCTCTGCCTCTTCTTCGTGTGAAGCACCCGCGAGATCCTGAAAAGCAACTTTGACGCGCGCGGAACGCTCGACTTCATCCGTGACGCCCGGCATCGATACGCTGCCCTCGACATGCCTGACGGTATGTTCCGACCGCCATGTCATGTGAGGGTTGACATAGATTCGGACGCGTTTGTCCAGTTCGATGACAGTGACGCGAGTCAGGCGGCCGATATGCGGGCCTGTGATCCCGACGCCGGGCGCGGCGTGCATCGTATCGGTCAGATCCTCGGCCAATTGCCTGAGGTTATCGTCAAAGGCCGTCACCGGTTCCGTCGGGAGGCGTAGACGAGGATCAGGAAAATAGACGAGCGGCCGCACAGCCAAGGGCATTCTCCAAGCCTTCAGAAGATCTTCCTCATTGACGATATTCGGTCACGGAGCAAGGGGAGAGGATATCCAGACTTGATGCGGTTTGCCTGAATATCAGAGGCGTTGCAAACGCAGATGAACCTCGCGCGCGGCCCGCTCGCCTTCGAGGGAAGCGCCTCCGACAGTCATGGCGCCACCACCGGCACTCGCTTCTCCGGCAAACCAAACTTGCTCACCGAGAGGCGCTCGCAGGTTCTGCCGGGCCGCCAGATGGCCCGGGGTGACGATGGAATATGAGCCGAGAGCATAAGGATCGCTCCACCACGCAGCCAACCGCCCGCCGCGAACGGTCTCGCGAATACGGTTGCCGACCATGGTCGCCAAACGTTCGATTGCATATTCCGTCGCAGCACGTTCGCCATCTCGGCAGATGTCCCGGGCATGGTCGCCGCCGAGATAGGCCAGCACGATTTCCTGGCCGTCCGGCCAAAATTCGAAACTGGTTGTCTCGTTGCGTGAATCGATATCCGCCAGGTCCGAAGCCTCCACCGCGCCAAAACGTGACCTGTCAACGCGAAGAGCAATCTTGGTCAAGGCACCCATGTGGAGTCCGCCGAGAGCGCGAAGCGTGTCTGCCGGAAGGCTTGGCGAAAAGCGCAAGCTCTCGGCCTGCAGCACGCCGACCGAAACGGTCACGATCGCCGTTCGGGCCGTGACGACTCCAGACGGCGTTTCCGCCTCGACACGCCCCTCTCCCCACCGCAGGTGCTTGACGGGCATATTGAGGCGAACCGGAACATCGGCGCCATAGCGCGCAACCAGCATTCCGTATCCGCCGGCGGGAATGAGATCATCCCCGCTCCACAGCTGGTCGTAATCCTGAACCGAGACGCGCCCGGGCTCCTCCCCAAGAGCGAGCAAGGTGATGCCGCCGGCGGCATCGGCAAGGTCCTGTGCCTTGCCTTGAACGGCATCGGCAAACGAGCCGTCGATGGAGCCCGTGGCTTCGAGCAACGTCTCGAGATCCCGATAGGCGGCACGGCGGCGGCGGCGTTCGGTTTCGGGCAAGGGCGTGCCGTTGCGGAATATACGAAAGCCACCATCCCCCTCCTCATGGAGCGGAACGGCGAGTTCCTGTGCGATCTCTCGCCAGGGATTTCGCTCGGCCCAATGAATGTAATGGGCGCCGGCATCGAAAGATGCCCCGAGGCTCTGGTCCGTATGCGCCCGGCCGCCGATACGGGAGCGAGCTTCGAGAACCTCCACGGTTCTTCCCGCTTGGCGCAGAACCTTGGCAGCCGTGAGCCCTGCGGCGCCAGCCCCGATGATGACAACGTCCAGATCGGCCGCGACGGCCCTTCGAATGAAGGGGAGTGCGACAGTGCCTGCGAGAATGCCTCGTCGGGTGATCTGCATGAAGTCGCGCTTTCGACCCGGAAAGAAACGTAAGGGTACCTGTAGGGCCTTTTCCAGACTACGCAGGATTGGCGCGAATTTAGGGCGTCATACGTCCCGGAAGTACGGCTCCACCGGCCCTTTCAATTTGATCGTCAAAGGATTGCCGGCCCGGTCCTTCGTATTGCCGACCGAGAGCCGAACCCAGCCTTCGCTGACGCAATATTCTTCCACATTGGTCTTTTCAGCGCCCTTGAAGCGGATGCCAACGCCGCGCTCGAGAATGGCGGCGTCGTAATACGGGCTTTTCGGGTCGGTGGAGAGGCGGTCCGGCGGGGTATCTGTCATGGATGAGACCTTCATTGTCTTGGCAGGAGTGCCCATAGCGGCTCCCGGGGCATTTTCCAACTCTCTGCCGACATGGCTCCATCAACCCTTTTTCAGGATTCCGGAGTTGCAAGACATGGAGCGGGCATCTATATAGGCACCATATCATTAGCAACCTATCGATATCGCTCCTATGAAATCGTCTCGCGCCGGCACCCGCATGGTGTTGATCGACGAACTGACGAAGGTCAGCCGTAAGCTGCGAACGACTTTCGATGCTCGGGTGAAGGCCAACGGTCTCACCATGGCACGAGCCCGGACGCTGCTCCGCCTGCTCCGGAAAGACGGCATGACCCAAACGGAACTGGCGGACGAGCTGGAAATCGAAGGGCCGACCCTCGTCCGCCTTCTCGACAATCTGGAAACGCAGGGTCTTATCGAGCGTCGTCCCGTTGCAGGAGATCGGCGCGCCAAACAAATCGCGCTGACAAGCACCGGACGGGTGCAGGCGAACCTCGTCAGCCGTCTGGCGGACGACCTGAGGGAGCAGGTGCTGATCGATGTGACGGAAGAGGATCTGCAAGCGGCGATTCAGGTCTTCCATGCCATGTCGCGCAATATCGAGAATGCCTCATGACCGCCGCGCGTCCCATCGAGGCCGGGCGGACGTTTGAGACAGCGCCTGCAGGAACCGAAAACGCCCAGGGATCGGAGGTTCGTGTCGGGACCGCACCATCTCAGCCTGCTCCGGCCCCGCCTCCATTTGTTCCCAAACCGCCCCTTCTCGCAGCCGCGTATATGTTGGCGGCCACCCTGCTTGCGCTGACACAGGGGCTTGGGATGAACCTCGTGTCCGCGAACCTTCCGCAAATTCAGGGATCGCTCGGAGCGACGACGAACGAGGCGACTTGGCTGATGGCGGCATACATGGCGCCGAATGTCAGCCTGTCCCTGCTGCTCATCAAAATCCGCATGCAGTTCGGATTGCGGCGCTTTGCCGAACTTTCGATCCTTGGCTTTGTGCTGGTGTCCACGATGCATCTTTTCGTCGACGACCTGCAATCCGCCATCGTGGTCCGGTTCTTTAGCGGAATTGCCGCCTCGCCCATGTCGTCCCTGGGCTTTCTCTACATGCTCGAGCCGTTTCCTCCGGCCCGGAAGATGAATATCGGCCTTTCCCTTGCACTGACGAATACCGCTATCGCCATGCCGGTCGCACGCCTCATATCCCCGGCCCTTCTCGATATCGGCCAGTGGCATGGGCTTTACCTGATCGAAATCGCGCTGGCGCTCCTGAGCGTTGCGGCCGTCTATCTGCTTCCGCTGACGCCCCAGCCGCGGGCGAAGGTGATCGGCCTCCTCGACGTCGTCAGCTATTGTCTTCTGGCTATCGGGTTTGGAGCATTGGCGATCGTGCTCACCCTCGGGCGTCTTTATTGGTGGCTCGAGGCGCCATGGCTTGGTGCCCTGCTCGCGACGGCCATCGTGTCCCTGACGGGGATGGGGGTAATCGAGCTCAATCGTAAGGCGCCTTTGATCGACATTCGGTGGCTGACGAGCCGCGAGATCGTTCATTTCACCGGCGCTCTGCTGCTGTTCAGGATCGCCTTGTCGGAGCAATCGAGCGGCGCCTACAGCTTTTTTCAGATGCTGGGTCTTCAAAACGAACAGATCGCGACCCTGACATGGATCACTCTTGGGGCAAGCGTGGCCGGAGGGCTGACATGCGCGATCATGATGAAACCCGGACGTGAGCCGCTGATGCATGCCGCCGCCCTGTGCCTGATCGGCATCGGGGCGTATGGGGACAGCCACGCGACGAACCTGACGCGCCCTGAGGAGATGTACGCGAGCCAGGCGATGATCGCGTTCGCAAGCGCACTTTTTCTTCCGCCGGCGCTAGCTTCGGGAATGATGTCGGCCTTGAAGAAGGGGCCGAACTACATCCTGAGCTTCATCGTGGTGTTCCTGCTGACCCAGAGCCTCGGCGGGCTTTTCGGCTCGGCCTTCTTCGGGTCGTTCGTCACCTGGCGCGAGAAATTTCATTCCCATGCTCTGGTGCAGCACGTCACCTTGATCGACCCCCTGGTTGCGCAGCGCACGAGCCAGCTCGGGAGCGCCTATGCACGCGTTTTGACGGATCCGGCCCTGCGCAATGCGGAAGGGATCGCGCTTCTCGGGCAGCAAGCCACCCGCGAAGCCAATGTTCTCGCCTACAACGATGCATTCCTCCTGATTGCAGCTTTGTCGGCCATCGCCCTGGCAGCGCTCCTCGTACACATGGGCGTTGCCGCCCTTGCCCGGCGCAGCGCTGCCGCTTCACCTCTGACAAGCCAACAAACGCTCCTCCGCTCATGACCCGTGTCTTCCGTTCGACTGCTACGATCATCGCCCTCTTGCTCGGCTTCTCAGGCGTCATGCTGATCCTGTATGCGTGGCGTCTGCCCCCATTCACCAGCACGGTCGAGACGACCGACAATGCCTTTGTGCGTGGTCAAGTGACGCTGATCAGCCCTCAGCTTGCCGGTTACGTCTCTGAAGTCTCCGTCCAGGATTTTCAGAAAGTCAAAGCGGGCCAAGTCCTCGTGCGGCTCGACAACCGCATTTACGAGCAGAAGCTGAAACAAGCCCAAGCCAATCTGGCGGTGCAGAAAGCAGCTCTTGCCAATTCCCAACAGAAACGCCGATCCGACGAAGCACGCATTGCAGCGGGCGAGGCACAAGTGACGGGCGCAAAGGCCGCTCTTTCCACCGCGGAGGCCAATTGGAACCGGGTAGAACCTCTGCTTCACCGTGGCGTCAGCACCCAGAGTCAGGCGGATCAAGCCCGTTCGGCGCTTGAGCAGGCACGCGCATCTCTCAGCCAAGCCATGTCGGCCCTGGAAGTCTCGCGTCAGGATCTCGCCGCGACGCTTATCAATCGCCAATCCCTCGAGGCCGCCGTGCAAAGCGCGGAAGCTGCCGTTCATCTGGCGGAGATCGATTTGCAGAATACGACGATCACCGCCCCTCAGGACGGACGTTTGAGTGAGGTGGGCGCACGACCGGGGCAGTATGTCTCAGCGGGCAGCCAGCTGATGGCCATCGTGCCGGAGACGGTCTGGGTCATTGCCAATTTCAAGGAAACACAATTGTCCGATATGAGGATCGGACAGCCGGTGACCTTCACCGTCGACGCATTGGAGCATGTCAGCCTCCATGGGCACCTGGAACGCTTTTCTCCAGCCGCCGGCTCGGAATTCAGCGTTCTTAAACCGGACAATGCGACCGGCAACTTCACTAAGGTTGCTCAGCGCGTCCCCGTCCGCGTATCCATTGATCCCGGTCAGGAGCTCGCCGAGCAGCTCGCTCCCGGAATGTCCGTGGTGGTGAGTGTCGATACGGCCGCGCCGGCTCAAACGCGGGCAGCTGGAGGCTGACGTCGAATCTGTCAGTAAATCGACCAAAGGCCGGGGGTCGCGAACTCGAGAAGATGACCATCGGGGTCCCTGAAATAAACGCTTCGGCCCCCACGGCTCCAGCTTGTGCGCCCTTCGATTGGAACACCGCGACTCTCGAGGCGCTGTTCCCAAGCACCCAATTCGTCCTCGGACACGGCGAATGCGATATGCTGCTGCCCACCGGCGTCGTGAGGCGGGATGGTGCCGCCCGGAAGCGTGATGGTCTCGGTGGAAGCTCCACGCTGAAACAGCAAAAGGACACTTCTCCCGGCGACATCGAGAGCGCAAAGCCGGCGATCCGCGAAAAGCGGCTTCAGCTCCAGAATCCCTTCATAGAAGGCCTGCGCCCGGGAAACGTCCTCGACATACAGGGCAGTTTCCAAAACTCCGTTCAGCTCTGGCATTCATCACTCCTCATACCGGCCGCTCCACCCTGGATGTGGACGCCTTGGCTCAACTTTGAAGCACAGGATTTTCAAGAACGGCGCAGGAGCCTATTTTCTAACGCCGGGAATCAGAGAGTCATTGCTGCCATGTCGCCATCTTTATCCACCATCGGCTTCGACGCGGACGATACACTTTGGCAGAATGAATATTATTTCCGCCTGACGGAAGAGCATTTCACCACGCTGCTCGCGGATCACGGAGAGCCTCATATCCTCTCGAGCCGGCTTCTCGAAGCGGAACGGCGCAACCTCCAGCTTTATGGCTATGGGATCAAGGGTTTCACCCTGTCCATGATCGAAACCGCCATAGAGGTGACGGAAGGCCGGGTGCCGACAGCTGTGATCCAGCGGATTCTCGCAGCGGGCCGGGAAATGCTGAGCCATCCGGTCGAGACGCTTCCTCATGCCCGGGAGACCTTGGAGAAATTGTCGGGGCGTTACCGTATCGTGCTGATCACGAAGGGCGACCTGTTCGATCAGGAGCGGAAGCTCGCCCAATCGGGATTGGGCGACTTGTTCGATGCCGTCGAGATCGTCAGCGAAAAGTCCCCCCAAACCTACGATCGGCTGTTCACCCGTCACGGCGAAGGACCCGCGCGCAGCATGATGGTGGGCAATTCCCTGAAGTCCGATGTCGTTCCCGCCATCGAGGCGGGAAGCTGGGGCGTCTATGTGCCCCATGAGCTGACCTGGGCGATGGAACACGCGGACGAACCGGTTACGGCGTCACGCTTCAAGCGCTTGGCTCACCTCGGCGAACTGGCGGATCTTGTCGAGGCCATCGATCGATCCTGATCATCGCTCCGGCAATATCAGAGCAATTTCGGCCTTGGTCAGAATGCGAAAAGCGCCGGGCTCCAGGTTGTCAGGGAGGGAAAGAGCGCCCATCCGATCGCGATGGAGAGCCACCACATGATTGCCTACGGCGGCGAACATGCGCCTTACCTGATGATACCGCCCCTCGGTGAGAGTCACATAGGCGCTGGTGGGAGAAAGGACCTCCATGGAAACCGGCAGCAGCGGTTTGTCCTCGTTGTCGAGCATCAGGGTCCCGGAGGCGAATACGTCTCCCTCGTCGCCGCGTAAGGGCCGGTCGAGCGTCACATGATAGCGCTTGGTCACATGATTGCGCGGAGAAATAATCCGGTGAAGCAGGCTGCCGTCGTCGGTCATCAGCAATAGGCCGGACGTCTCCTTGTCCAGGCGGCCGATGGTGGAGATGGCAGGATCCCGGCGTCGCCATCGGGGTGGCAGCAAACCATAGACCAGGGGTCCGGCCTCCTTGTGAGAACAAGTGACGCCCAGCGGCTTGTTGAGCATCAGGATGAGACCGGGCGGCGGATCAAGCGGCTCTCCGTCGATACGCATGCGCTCCGACAAATCGCCCGTGACCGCGATCCGGTCATCGGCGTCCTCAATCGCATCGCCATCCAGCGTCACCGCTCCGGAATGAACCAGGTGCTGGACCTCCCGGCGCGATCCGTAGCCCATATTGGCAAGCAGCCGATCGACGCGAACGGTTTGTGTTTTGCTCATTTGAGAGCCTCATAGATCTTGTAGCCACGTGCCTCCGCCTTCAAAGCGATGTTGCGAAAGAGCGGCTTCATCACAGCCTCATAGGCGAGATGTCGATTAGCTACGAGCCAGCAGCCGCCCCCCGGGCGCAGGCACTCGGCCGCACGGCGAATGAAGCTCTGACCCAAGGCCCGATCCTCCGCGCCGGCGTCGTGGAATGGCGGGTTCATGACGACGAAATCAAGCCCTGTTTCCCCAACACCCGTGGAGCGGACATCGACCCAGCGCACCTGGGCCCGAGCATCGGAGACGTTCCGGCGTGCGGCATCCACGGCGCGCCGGTCGATATCCAAGAGCGTGAGCTGCTGGACCTTCAGGGAGGCAAGGACCGCGCGGGCAAGCGTGCCGAGGCCACAGCCCAGGTCCGCGCCGCGGCCGGAAAACGCGGGCAGGTGCTCCAGAAGCAGTTCGCTGCCGGGATCGACCCGGTCCCAGCTGAAGATGCCGGGCTGCGACCAGAGATCGAGGGTTTCCATAAAGCGCATATCCCCAGCCGCGACCGCATCGCCGAAGCCGATGATCGTGTCAGGGCGTTTAGCGGTGCAGATGCGATAGTGTCGCCTCGCGTCCTCGCTGACCGAGCAACCGAAAGCTTCCAGCTCCTTGCGCAGCCGCGATCCGCCTTTGTCCTTTGGCGCGAGAGCGACCAGTTCCGCTCCCGGGGACAGCGCCTTGAGACCCAAGGCCAAGGTGTAGCGTCGCTCCAACGTACCCGGCGGAGCCGCGATCACGAGGCTCGCCAGTTCCCCTTCCTTGCACTGTTCCAGCGATTGAGCGCCAGGCATGAGCGGCGAGAACTGGAGAGCGTCCTCGCGCACAGGCGCGAGTTCAGGTGGCGGAGCGCCGTATATACCGTTGGGTTTTGTCTCGTCCAAGCTGTTCGATCCCTGCTGGTCTGCCGGTGCTCCTATAACGGTGCGGACGCCGAAGAGCGACCCCTCTGGTGGGAGCCCTGTCAGGCGAGGGGCTTCACAGGCGCGAGTGCTCCCTGGAGCTTTTCTCGGAAGAGCGAGGCATGTCACACAGCCGCCCATCATTTTTGCATAGATTGCGAATCATTTCCTCAGAAGCCTTCGGGTAAGCCCACAAACTTATCCTAGGTTCGGGGAAAAGCCGCCCGAGAGATTTCTTCACCGCCTGCAGTCTCGAGGGCAGCAAGGATGAAGGCCCTGAGCGATCATAGGGCCTTTAGAGGTCGTCGCGCGGCATGCGGCGGCGATATCACCACCAGCCGGTCACAGCCGGCCAACAAGGGGACCTTCACATGCCTACGATCACGACCCAGGATGGCGCCCAGATTTTCTACAAGGACTGGGGAAAGGGGCAGCCCATCGTGTTTCATCACGGCTGGCCATTGAGCGCGGACGACTGGGACGCCCAGATGATATTCTTCCTCCGTCAAGGCTATCGCGTCATCGCCCACGACCGGCGTGGCCATGGCCGCTCCAGCCAAACCGACAGCGGCCATGAAATGGACACCTACGCGGCGGACGTGGCGGCGCTGGCACAGGCTCTCGATTTGAGAGATGCCATTCATGTCGGCCACTCCACCGGCGGCGGAGAAGTGGCCCGCTATGTTGCCCGTCACGGCAAAGGGCGCGTTGCAAAAGCCGTGCTGATCGGCGCTGTTCCTCCGATCATGGTCAAGTCGGACAAGAATCCCGGCGGGCTTCCGCTTGAGGTGTTCGACGATTTCCGCAAGCAGCTTGCCGCGAACCGCGCCAAATTCTACTGGGATGTGCCGATCCCCTTCTATGGCTTCAATCGTGAAGGCGCGCAGATCTCGGAGCCAATCCGCCAAAACTGGTGGCGACAGGGCATGATGGGTGCCGCCAATGCCCATTACGAATGCATCAAGGCCTTCTCGGAAACCGACTTCAATGAGGATCTGAAAGCCATCGACGTGCCGGTTCTGGTCATGCATGGCGACGATGACCAGATCGTCCCGATTGCCGATTCCGCGCTCTTGTCGGCAAAGATCCTGAAGAACGGCACGCTCAAGGTTTACCCGGGACTCCCGCACGGGATGTGCACGACCCATGCGGACATCATCAATCCCGACCTTCTCGCCTTCATTCAGGCTTCGTAAGTGAAAGACCGGGACGGAAAGGCCTCTGAAGCCTTTCCGTCCCGGCAGTCGAATGTCCGGGGATCGGCCGCCAGCTTGACCGCCGACGCCCTCCGACTTTGCCATTGACCGCTGCAACTCTCGGCCCCGCTTCGCGTTGGCTCCTCATCGAGCGGGGCCCCTGCTCCGATAACCGTGCCCCAATGGAGGAGTGATGACATGCGTGGTCTTCTAGTCACGACAATTGCTGCGGCAGCCTTCGTCATAGGCGCCGGCGCGATGGCGCAGACCCCTGTGCCCAATGCCAGCGGTTCGCAGACGACCAGTCCGCAAACCTATGGTGCGACAGCCAACCAGCCCCAGATGGGTCAACAGAAGATGTCGCAACCGAAGATGAAGAAGCGGCAGGCGACCCGCAAGCACCGTGCCGTCACGAGCACCGGCAGCGTGAATCGCGGCTGGACACCCAGGCCTCCGGTTCCGAACGCAAGCGGATCGCAGACCACGAATCCGGACACATATCGGGCCAACGCTTACCAAAACCGCCGATAAAGTATGATCGCCCCGTGACCTGTCGTGCCCGGCCGCAAAGCTCGCGCCTGGACACGACAAGCTCGGCCATGAGCTCCATTGGAGCCGGCGTCCCGGGTTACCGCGGCCGTTCGACGACCGAGCCGGATGGCTCCTGCTCCGCTCTCGATCAGGCCACCTGTCCGGCGCACCAGCCGGACGACCACGCCCACTGAAAGTTATAGCCTCCGAGCCAGCCCGTCACATCTACGACCTCGCCGATGAAGAAGAGGCCCGGCACGGCCTTTGCCTCCATGGTTCGCGAATCGAGAGCGTTCGTATCGACGCCTCCAAGAGTCACCTCGGCCGTGCGATATCCCTCGGAGCCTGCAGGTTTGAAGCGCCAGTGATTGACCGCATCGCTGACACGACGCAGGACCTTATCGGAGAGGTCGGCAAGGTTGCCGCCGACTTTCTCGGTTTCCGCGATTAGCTGTGCCAGACGCTTCGGAAGAAAATTGCCAAGGACGGTCTGCACGGCTTGGCGCCCGTTCGATGCACGCGCAGCTCGCAACTCACCGAACAGATCGGTCGACGGAAGCATCGCAATGCTGATCTCGTCCCCTTCCCGCCAATAGGATGAGATCTGCAAGATGGCCGGGCCGCTCAAGCCGCGATGGGTAAACAGCATGGCTTCCGGGAACTGTGTTTTGCCGCAGCTCGCAACCGCATCGACGGACACGCCGGCGAGCGGCTTCAACCGCTCGAGAAGGTTCGGCTCCAGCGTCAGAGGGACGAGGGCGGGCCTCGTGTCGGTCACCTGAATGCCGAATTGCTGCGCAAGCTCATAGCCGAAACCCGTGGCCCCCATCTTGGGGATGGATTTTCCTCCCGATGCGACGACGAGGGAACGGCACGACACGTTGCCTTGAGTGAGACGCAACCGGAAGCCCTGCTCTTCCCTTTCAACCGCCTCGACCACGGTATTGACACGAAGCATGGCTCCGTGAGCCTTCATCTCGTTCACCAGTAGATCGACGATCTGCCGTGAAGAGCCATCGCAGAAAAGCTGGCCGAGGGTTTTCTCGTGATAGGCGATGCCGTAGCGCTCAACCAGGGCGATGAAGTCATGCTGCGTGTAGCGCCGGAGAGCGGAAATGCAGAAACTCGGGTTCTGGGAGATGTAGTTCCGCGGTGAAGCGTTCAGGTTCGTGAAGTTGCACCTGCCGCCACCGGAAATGCGGATCTTCTCACCGGGCGCGTCGGCATGGTCGACAACGAGGACAAAACGTCCGCGCTTTGCCGCCTCAATAGCGCACATCATCCCCGCCGCACCGGCGCCGATCACCACGACATCGACTTGCTTCACGTTTCGCCGCTACCTTCCAGACGGCGTGCCGGTTCCCTATGGCGGCGCCTTCCGGCGCTGTCGTAATGAGTGCACCCCTTTTCGGCAAGCCGGATCGGCCTCAAGGCAGCGCATAGGCGATGATCGAATCGCCCGCCTTCGTTCCGAGAGAACCGTGGCCGCCTGCCACCACCACGACGAACTGCCGCCCGCTTTTGGGAGACAAATACGTCATCGGGGTCGCCTGTCCGCCGGCCGGGAGGCGATCCTGCCAAAGCTGCCGCCCTGTCGCGACATCGTAGGCCCTCACATAATAGTCCAGCGTCGAGGTGAGGAACGCCACTCCGCCTGCGGTCATGATCGGGCCTCCGAGGCTCGGCACCCCCATCTTGAAAGGCAACGGCAACGGCGAGGAATCCCGTACGGTTCCGTTCTTGCGCATCCAGGCGATCTGGCCATTTCTCAAGTTGAGGCCCGCCACATATCCCCACGGGGGAGCCTGGCACGGAAGGCCGATGGGCGACAGCAACGCATGAAGGTCCACGGCGAAAGGGGCGCCGTAATTCGGATTGACGCTGCCGGTTTCCTGCGAACCCTGAATATCCGAGCCGCCCGATGGCTCCTGCGGACTTTGCCGCGGCGCCTGCTCGCGCGGTACGAGCCGCGACACGAAGGCCATATAGCTCGGGTTGGCGAAGGCGATCTGACGAACGGGATCCACCGCGATGCCGCCCCAATCGATCACGCCGAAATTCCCGGGATAGACCAGCGAGCCTTTCGTGGAAGGCGGCGTAAAGATGCCCTCATACCGCAGCTGCCGGAACTGGATGCGGCACGCGAGCTGGTCGAACATCGTCGCGCCCCACATGTCGCGTTCGCGCAGAGGGTCGGACGGCGTGAATGACACGGAGGAGAAAGGTTGCGTGGGCGAAGTCCGGTCGCCTTCGGCGGCTCCCTGAGGCACCGGCTTTTCGTCGACGGGAAAAATCGGCTGTCCGTTGCGCCGGTCGAGGATGTAGATCCCGCCCTGTTTCGTCGGCGCGACGAGAGCCGGAACAGTCTCGCCGTTGCGCTTCAGATCGACGAGGCTCGGCTGCGAGCCGATATCCATGTCCCAAAGGTCATGGTGAACCGTCTGAAAGACCCAGCGAACCTTTCCGGTCGCGATGTCGAGCGCCAGGATGGAGCTCGAAAAGCGCTCCATGTTCTCGGTCCGCCGCCCGCCCCATTGATCGGGCGTGGCATTGCCCATGGGCAGGTAGACCATCCCGAGTGCTTCATCGGCGCTGGAAACGCTCCAGCTGTTGGGGGAATTGTGCGTATAGGTTTGGCCGGGTCCGATGGGCTCCGTCTGTTCCGGCTTACCGGGATCCATGTTCCACACGAGCCGTCCCGTATAGATGTCATAACCGCGAATGACCCCTGAAGGCTCGGTAGTGGATACGTTGTCGCTGACGTTGCCGGCAACGATCACGAGGTTCTTCGTGACCACGGGCGGCGATGTCGAATAGTAGAATCCCGGCTGCAGGTCGGGCATGCCGGTCCATAGATCGACATGCCCGTTGTCGCCGAAGCTTGGGCACGGCTGTCCATTCTCCGCATTCAGCGCAATGAGACGGGCATCAGCGGTGGGGAGAAGAATACGGCGCGGACACTCTCCGTTGGGAGGCGGATTGTCAGGGGATGCCGCGTGATAGGCAACGCCGCGACAGGTGAGATGCTGAAGCCCCTCCGATTGGCGAATTTTCGGATCGTACCGCCAGCGCTCCTGTCCCGTTTCCGCATCGAGAGCGATCGCAAAATCGTGTGGCGTACAAAGATAAAGCGTATCGCCGACCTTCAGGGGCGTGACCTCGTAGGTGGTCTCCTGAGGATCCTTGGGGCCCCGAATATCTCCCGTGCGGTAAGTCCAAGCCACCTTGAGGTTCTGCACATTGCCGGGTGTGATCGTGGCAAGGGGTGAATAGCGGTCGCCATAGGAAGAACGGCCCCAAGCGTGCCAATCCCCGTCGGGAACGCCAGCGTAGTCACGCTGCGTGGCCGCGGCCTGATCCATCGGCAGCGTTCCCTCGGTGGTATGATAATCCGAGAACAAGGCCACCAGCCCCACGACCGCCGCGATGGCCAAGGCGCCGACCAGCGGCAGGGCTACAGAACGCCATGGGCGCGCCTGGGCGGCGTCAGCCAAGGGACGCACGACCCAGGGCAGGAGCAGCACCAAGCCAATGATGAACACCACGTCGCCGCGGGGAGCAAGCTGCCACCAGTCGAAGCCGATCTCCGCGACGGCCCACGCCAAAGTGCCGAGCACGAAGAGCGCATAGAGCCATAGCGCTTCACGACGCCTCAGGATGAGCAGAAAACCCGTGGCAAGGAACGCCACTCCCGCCGCCACGTAGTACCAGGAGCCGCCAAGGCTCACGAGCCAACCGCCAGCACCCAGAACGGCCAGGCCGAGCAGAACGAGACCGCCGCCGACGATCCGGGGAAACAAGGCCGTTCGTTCCACTGCGGGCATGGCGGATCTCCGGGGCTGCGGAAACGGCAGACAACGCTTAAGGCAAGAGAAGAGTTTCCTTTCCCGATCGCGGCATCGACGCGGATTCCGTCGACTCAGACAGCACGGACTTCGTGCAAGCGCCTCGACACCGCTGCATTCGGGCGCGTTCTCGCACGAGCCGCAACGCCATCCACCGCCTGAATGACCGCGTCCGGATTCATGTGATGAATCATATGGCCAAGGCCAGGCAGCGCCATGAAGACGCTGTTCGGCAGATCATTCTGGAGCCGCTCGGATTGCCGGTGCGTGTCGATGATCTCGTCGTCTCCTCCGGCCAGAATGACGGTCGGAACGGTGATCTCCGGATAGTAGCGCTGCAATTCCATTGCGGCAGGAATCATGAGCGCGGTGTCTTCAGATGCGGCGCGCAGGTGGAGAGGACGCAGGATGAGAGCTTTTGGAAACAACTCATCGAAGCGTTGGGGGATAGGCGCAGGAGCAAAGATCTTTCGCAGGAGTTTCGGCAGGATCAGCTGGGTCACGATAGGCGAAACCGTATGCCGCATGAGATCACCGATCCCAGGAATGGCCGGTGGCGAAAAAAGAACCACGTCGGCGCGGGCGGTCGGATAATAGTACCCGGACAGCAGGACGAGGCCTCTTACCAGCGCAGGCGTTTCAAGCGCCATGGCAAGTGCGATCAACGTCCCCCAGGAATGCCCGAGAACCGTTGCGTTCTTGACGTTAAGAAGCCTCAAGGCCTCGGCAAAGAAACGTGCATAGGCCCGCGGTGTCCACAGGCGGCGCGGCCGTGAGCTGTAACCGAAGCCGGGACGGTCGAACACGATGACGCGATGATCCTTGGCAAGGCGATTGACGATTCCGCTCACCATAAAATCCTGGATGAGAGAGCCGTTGCCGTGAAGGAGCACAAGAGGATCGCCCTTCCCCCGCTCGATATAATGAAGGCGAACGCCATCGACATTCATGAAGCGGCCGACAGGAGGATGCTCGCGCTCGGCATCGGCGGTCATTTTGCGGACGTAGAGAGATGCGCCGGCCAACGCCGCCGTTCCTCCGGCTAGAGCCGGGACAAGCCATGAAGGGCCTGGCTTTCCGCGCCGAGCTGAGCCTTGGCGCGAGCCTGTTACGGCCCGGCGGTTTTTCTTCTTCCCGATTCGATTGCGCATAGGAGATCTCCCTGGTCACAGGGAACGAACGCACCATGAGCGGAGAGGTTGCTGCGGCGCAACAGCCAAGGAACGACGCACTGCCTCAGAACAGTCAAGGTCCCTGAACGCTCGCCCAAATCTGCTCAAGCATGTCCGGATCGAGCACGCGACCCGAAGCCGTGAGCACATAGGGGTCCTTGCCGGGAGGTGGCTCTGCCGTCATGGCCCAATGCAACGCTTCACGCAGGGAATCGAACTTCTCTGCGTGATTCCAGTCGATCTGCCCGCTTTCGAGGTGAACACCGGCACGTTCGAATGCAACCGAGGCTCGCGCCTCAAGCTCCTCCTTCGTCACCATGACAGGGTTCCTCCGTCGAGACGCCTGGATGCTCAACGAAGACACAGGAGGGCTCGTTCCGTCCCTCAGCCGCGCTTGTCTTTTTTATGAGGCGGCCGCCGAGGCTTGTCCCCCCGCGGCGGAGGCTTGTCGCGGCCACCGGCATAAGCCTTTGGACCATGTCCCTTGAAGCCGGCTTTCTTCGGAGGGCCCTTGCGTCCCTCGCCATCACCTCCGCGCCCCCCTCCCGGTGCGTCGGACGGCTCGATGCGAATGTCCTCATCGTTCGCCTTGCGCACGGCGGCGGCGAACTTCGACGCAATCGATTGGGCGATCTCGAACTTGGTTTCCTGATCAAAGATGCGGATCGTGCCGATTTCCTTCTTGGTCACATGGCCGAGACGGCAGATGATCGGCAGCAGCCAGCGAGGATCGGCATTGTTGCGGCGCCCGACGCTCATGCGGAACCACACCATGTCGGCTCCGCCGCCATAGGCTTCGCGGCCCTCTCGGGTTCGATTCGTGTCTCGCTCCTTGTCCCGGGCGCGCTTGTCGGGCCGCTCGCGCGGTCCACGCTCGGGACCTGAATCGAAAATCTCCTCCGGTTCCGGCAACCGGGCGCGAAGAACGCGCGCAAAGGCGGTCGCGATGTCTTTCGGAGAGCGTTCGGTAAGAAGCGCCTCCGCCATCGCGACATCCTCTTCGGAGACCTCCTCAGTGAAAGAAGGATCCTGAAGGACACGCTCCCGATCACGCTTGCGGATCTCATCGGCGGAGGGAGGACCAGCCCAGGTCACATCGATACCCGCATCGTCGAGCAAGCGCTCGGCTTTACGGCGGCGGGTATAGGGCACCAGAATGACACAGACGCCTTTACGGCCGGCGCGCCCCGTGCGGCCGCTTCGATGAAGAAGCGTTTCAGGGTCGTTCGGCAAGTCGGCATGGATCACGAGGCCGAGGTCCGGCAGGTCGATCCCGCGCGCCGCGACGTCGGTCGCGACGCAAACCCGGGCCCGTCCGTCCCGCAGAGCCTGAAGCGCATGGCTGCGCTCGCTCTGGGTCAGCTCGCCCGACAGGGAAACCGCCGAAAAGCCGCGCTCCACCAAGCTCGCATGAAGGTGCCTGACCGTCTCGCGGGTATGGCAGAACACCATCGCGCCCCGCATTTCGAAGAACCGCAGCACGTTGACGACCGCAAGCTCGGTCTCGTTGGGAGCAACACGCAGGGCCCGGTACTCGATATCCCCGTGCTGCTGGTTTTCCACCAGCGTATCGATCCGCAGGGCATCGCGCTGGTAGCGCCTTGCAAGCGTGGCGATGTTGCGCGGAATAGTGGCCGAGAACAGAAGCGTTCGGCGCTCTTCCGGCGTTGCGTCGAGAATGAACTCGAGGTCCTCGCGGAAACCGAGGTCCAACATCTCGTCCGCTTCGTCCAGGACGACCGCCTGCATGTGTGACGTATCGAGACGCCCGCGCTCCAAGTGGTCGCGCAGGCGGCCCGGCGTACCGACGACGATATGGCACCCGTCCGCCAGCGCACGCTGCTCGCGCCGCACGTCCATTCCGCCGACGCAGGACGCGACCCGCGCGCCGGCAGGCCCATAGAGCCAAATCAACTCGCGATGGACTTGAAGGGCCAGCTCGCGAGTCGGGGCAATGATCAGAGCCAGCGGCTCCGCGGGCGGACCGAACCGTTCCGCCTCTCCCAGCAACGTACTCGCCAGCGCCAAGCCATAAGCAACGGTCTTGCCAGACCCGGTCTGAGCTGAGACCAGAAGGTCCCGTCCATCCGCCTCCGACTGGAGGACGGCAGCCTGAACGGGGGTCGGTTCGCTATAGCCGCGATCGGCCAGGGCACGTTCGAGGCTGGGATTGGTTTTCGGAAATGGCATGGACACGCGGCTCAGAGCCGCTCCTTTTGCAGAAAGAGATGGGCTAACGAGAAACGAAACGGGGATCAGGCGTCGTCCTGATCGTCCATGTCGTCCACGGCAACAAGGAACATCACGTCGATGCCGGTCTCGTCATCGCCCTCATCTTCATCTTCGTCCTCGTTGCTCCATTCCTCGTCATCCTCGGCCATGGCGTCTTCGAAGGCCTCGATTTCTTCCTCGGATGCGGCACGAACGTTGAAAGACGCTGCCCCGTCCCAGAGAGGCTGTCCGTCGCTCGTGAAGGACCGGAGGTCCTCCTGGAATTCCTCGCTCGTGAAGAGTTCCTTGGCCTGACCCTCATCGGCATTCGTAATGGCGACCGCCTTGCCGGCGATTTCAAGAGTAAACATGCGATATCCTTCTCAAGGTGGGAAGCAGCTCCAAGGCATCAACGCAGATGCCCGCCATTCCGGTCAATGATTGCCAACTTTTGCAGCGAGCTAGGGCTTTCCTTACAGGCTGAGGCTCTCTCTGAACAGGTCACCTTACGGTAATTCCGGACAAACCACCGCAGGACAAGTATTTTGATATGCTATACCATAATAGGGATGGAGCGATTTGAGGAGCCGGATGATGGCGAGCGAGCAGATCTTCACGTGGGAAGGGATCAGCCTGCCCTCCTACTGGGGTGGGAACTGGGGCACCACGACGGCGGATGTCGCCTTCGACCGGATCAAGGACACCGGCGCCAACTCGGTCGCGATCATCCCGTCGTTCTTCATGCCGGACAAGACCAGCAACACCATGGGCCTGGCGGACGTCCCGAACTTCAAGAGCGAGACCTTCGCCCAGACGAAGGCGGCCATGGCCGATGTCACATCGCGCGGCATGCAGGTGATGCTCAAGCCGCACGTCGAGTCGATGGATTACACATGGCGCGCGGAAATCGCGCCGACCGACCCGAACCTCTGGTTCCAGAACTACAAAGGGATGATTCTCCAGTACGCCCAGCTGGCCGAGGAAACCGGCGCGCCGATGCTGTGCATCGGCACCGAACTCAAGAGCATGAGCGGTGCCGCCTACCGCGACAAATGGGTCGATCTGATCAACGCCGTTCGCAGCGTCTACCATGGCCTCGTCACCTATGCGTCGACCTATGACGAGGTGAAAACCGTCAGCTTCTGGGACAAGGTGGACTATATCGGCATAGACGGCTACGTGCCGCTGACGTTGGTCAACAACCCGACGGTCGACGATCTCGTCCGTGGCTGGACCGAGCCTTCGAGCAATTCCTACGTGCACGATCTTTACGGCGGCAAGTCCGTGGTGGATTTCTATCGTGGCGTTTCGGAGCAGTACGGCAAGAAGATCATCTTCACGGAAATCGGCTATCGCAGCCTTGATGGAACCGCCAAGGATCCCGGCCGCTGGGCCGATGGCGGAACCGTCGATGAACAAGAGCAGAGGGACGCTTACGATGCTCTTTTCAAAGTGATGGAAAACCATGGGGGACAATGGCTCGATGGCGCCTTCCTGTGGAGCTACCACCCGTTTGAGGATCCGGTGGCGCACGGCGTCCAGAAGACCGACTTCACCCCGCAGAACAAACCCGCCAATGCGGTTCTGACCGCAGGATATTCGAGCCCCGCGCATGTGACGGGCCTGACGCGGAACGGAACGGCACTGGCCGAGAAACTCGATGGCGGCTATCACAACGACGTTCTGAACGGAGCCGGAGGGAGCGACTCCCTTTGGGGTGGCGCCGGAGACGACCGCCTGACCGGCGGGAGCGGCGACGACACGCTGGAAGGCGGCAGCGGGATCAACGTCGCGGTGTTCTCCGGAACCAAAGCCCAATACATCATGGTCAAAAACGCGGATGGCAGCTTCACCGTCACCGACACCCGCTCGGGGCAGGACGGCAGCGATCATCTCAAAAGCATCCAGATCGCCCAGTTCAGCGACCAGACGCTGGACCTTGGCACATTCGGCACCACCCCGCCGCCGTCGGGCGGCACCCCGACCCCTCCTCCTTCCAACGGCGATGCCTCACCCGCGGTGCTGCGCGGAACCGCCCGCAACGACGTGCTGACGGGCCAGGACCGTGCCGAGCTGATCTTCGGCTTGGCGGGCAACGACACGCTGCGCAGCCGTGGCGGCGACGACAAGCTGTGGGGTGGCCTGGGCAACGACAAGCTTTCTGGCGGCGCGGGCAAGGACGTGTTCGTGTTCAACACCAAGCTGAACAAGAAGACCAACCTCGACAAGATCGCCGACTTCAACGTCAAGGACGACACGATCTGGCTCGACAACGCCATCTTCAAGAAGCTCGGCAAGGGCACTGAACTGAAGCCGGGCAAGCTCAACAAGGCGTTCTTCACCATCGGCGACCACGCCAAGGACAAGAACGACTATCTGATCTACGACAACAAGAAGGGCGTGCTCTTCTATGACGCCGACGGCTCGGGCAAGGGCAAGGCGATGGAAATCGCCACGCTGTCCAAGAAGCTCAAGATGACCGTCGACGACTTCAAAATCATCTGAGAAGGCCTGACCGTGGAAACCGAAAAGCATGCTTTGCCATGGCCAAGCTTTCACGAGGAGGCCCTCGTGCCTCATCACCAAGCTCTCCATCACCAACGATGACGCTACGAAATGAAGATCCTGTCGCGCCGAATCCGCGAGAGTCCTTTGATTAATCCGGCAATCATGCGACACTTTTCGAAGCAGCTTTTTTAATGTTCAGACGATTTGCCATAACGAGAGTTTTTTCAATGCCGGGATGCCGCCGTGCCTTTGTGGGAAGAATTGCCGGTCTGGGCATCGCGGCGGTGCTTTTAAGCCCTGCAGTGGGTCAGGAAAGCTCAGGCACCCCGTCCAATCCCCTGTTTCTGACCGTCAAGCCATCCGGGTACGAGGCCGATACGGAGGCGCAAGCCCGGCAGGAGCGTCTGCTGAAGCGGATGGAGCAGGCCGATTACTCCGTTCGGTCCATATGCGTGAATTGCGGCGATGCCTGGAAACACCAAACCTACGCCCCCTTCAATCCCCTTCAATCCCTTCAGGCGCCCCATCCGACAGATGACTGATCAGCCAAACTTGGCTTGAACACCGCCAAAGGATGCGTATATCGGGGCAGTGGGGACGACCCCGCCTCATCCAGCACCCCGGTAGGGACGGCCCTGCCATCGACGGAGGTCCTGTCATGGCATGGATCCTACTTGTGCTCGCCGGTCTGTTCGAGGTCGGTTGGGCGATCGGGCTGAAATATACGGAAGGCTTCACGCGGGTCGGCCCATCGGTCTTCACCATCGTGAGCATGATCATCAGCGTCCTGCTTCTCGGTCTGGCGCTCAAAACTCTTCCGGTTGGAACCGGCTACGCGGTCTGGACCGGAATCGGAACCGTGGGCACCGCTCTCCTTGGCATCTATCTCCTCGGCGAACCCGCCACGGCGGCCCGCCTTGCCTGTATCGGCCTGATCGTCGCCGGGATTCTCGGCCTCAAATTCGCGGTATAGCTGAAGCAGCGAACCCGGTCAGCCGTTCCCGCCGAGCGTGTCCGTGGAACTGTGCATCCTGTTGGGAGGTTGGAGACACACCATTCCAACAGGACCGCGACATGTCACTTCAAGGTACGAGTAAGCCATCACCGACATCGCTGACGTCAACCGCATGGCTCGTTCTCCTCGGCTGGACTGTCGTACGGCTTGTCACCCTAGGGGGCCGATCGCAGGAAGCGGCCTCCCCGGCCGGGCGGGCGGCTCCTGCGCGGCAAGGGACGCAGCAGGGGACGCGGCAAGGAACCGGGTTCGGTGCCCGGACGGAGGGAAGCCGCGCTGAGGCGGCCGACAGCGGACGGGGCCGTCAGGCGGACAAGCCGACGGAAATCCCCGCGCAGGGCTGGAAAGACATTCTCTGGCGCGTCTACGAGCGTATCCAGCATGACCGGGTCATGCTGGTCGCCGCCGGTGTTACGTTTTACGCGCTCTTGGCCATCTTTCCCGCCATCACCGCGCTTGTTTCCATCTACGGACTATTTGCCGATCCGGCGACGATCCAGGAACATTTGACCACTCTCTCGGGCTTTATGCCCAGTGGAGCGCTCGAGATTATCGGCGAACAGGTCACGCGCATCGCCAGCAAGGGCGCCGGAACGCTGAGCATCAGCTTCATCATCAGCTTGGTGATTGCCCTGTGGAGCGCCAATGCGGGCATGAAATCGATCTTCGATGCCCTCAACATCGTCTATGAGGAGCCGGAAAAGCGCTCCTTCATCATGTTGAACGTCGTCTCCCTGTCCTTCACTCTTGGGGCGATCGTCTTCCTGCTTGTGGCCCTCGGGATGGTGGTCGTGCTGCCGATCGTTCTCGACTATCTGGGCCTGGGGCCATGGGCGGAAACTCTGGTCTCCGTCCTGCGCTGGCCGGCGCTGCTCATCGGGATCGTGTTTGGCCTTGCGTTGATCTATCGCTACGGACCCAGCCGCGACAATCCGAAGTGGCGCTGGGTCACACCGGGCAGCATCGCGGCATCGGTGCTGTGGTTGGTCGGCTCCATGCTCTTCTCGTGGTACGTCGCGAGCTTCGGCAGCTACAACGAAACCTATGGATCGCTCGGCGCCGTGATCGGCTTCATGACGTGGATCTGGATTTCCACCATGATCATTCTGGTCGGCGCAGAAGCGAATGCGGAGATGGAGCATCAGACCGCAAAGGATACGACCGAAGGTCCCCATCAGCCCCTCGGCACTCGCGGAGCGAAGATGGCGGACACGGTCGGTCAGTCGAAGGCGTGATCCCTTCGACTGGACCGATATCCTGAGCCTCGAGTGAGGTTCTAGAAGACGCACTCCCGGAAAGCCGGACGCACGGATCCGCCCCAGGCGCCGTGATAGAGATCGAGGAGATGCTCCGCCGGCGTGCGCCCCGATTCGATGATCTGCTCCACATAAGCGAGGTGGTGCGTTTCATCCTGGCCCGCTTCGTCCTTGAAGGCGCGGCGTTGAAGTCCGGCCTGCGAGAGAGCAAGGGCGTCGCGGGCGATATCATGCACGGTCCGTCCGCCGATGCGCGCCTTCAAGGCCTGCTTCGGCACATCGGCGCGCAGTTGATTGCGCTCCGCCGCACTCCAGCCCTTCACCAGTTCCCAAGCCCCATCCAGGGACGCGTCGTCATATAGCAGCCCCGTCCAGAACGCCGACAAGGCCGTGATCTGCTCGAGCGGTCCGACATCGGCGCCGCGCATTTCCAGATAGCGCTTGAGGCGCACCTCCGGGAAAAGGGTCGAGACGTGGTTGGCCCAGTCGGAACGCGTCGCGCGCTCTCCGGGCAGTTGCGCGAGCTTGCCGGCGAACAGGTCCCGGAAGGAGGCGCCGGCCACGTTATGATAAGTGGAATCCCGCTTCACGAAGTACATCGGCACATCGAGAGCCCAGTCCACGTAGCGCTCGTAGCCGAAACCATCCTCGAAGGCGAAGTCCATCATGCCGGTGCGGTCGCCATCCGTATCGAGCCAGATGGCGGAGCGACGGGACAGGAAGCCGTTCGGTTTTCCATCCGTGAACGGAGAATTCGCAAAGATCGCGGCCGCGACCGGCTGAAGCGCAAGCGATACGCGCAGCTTCTTCACCATGTCGCTTTCCGACGCGTAGTCCATATTCACCTGCACGGTCGCCGTGCGGTACATCATGTCGAGCCCGAGATTGCCGACCTTCGGCATGTATTCGGTCATGATGCCATACCGTGCCTTCGGCATGACGGGTGTTTCGGCGCGGGTCCACTGCGGGCTCATGCCAAGGGTCAGAAAGCCCATTCCGAGCCGCCGCCCTACGGCTTTGACCTGCTCGAGGTGGCGTGCCGTCTCCGATGCCGTTTCATGGAGCGTCTTCAGGGGTGCGCCCGACAGCTCGAACTGACCACCGGGCTCCAGGGAGATGGCGCCGCCCTCTTCCTCATCGAAAAGGCCGATCGGCAGACCGTTTTCCAGGATGGCTTCCCAGCCCGTGATTTCCTGGAGCCCCTCGAGGAGCGCGCGAATGCCCTTCGTCCCTTCGTAAGGGACCGGGGACGCGTCTTGCGTATAGAACGGGACCTTTTCATGCTCGGTGCCGAGCCGCCATTGGTCCCGCGGCTTCTCACCGGATGCTATCCAGTCGACAAGCTCGGCGCGTGCGCCGAGAGGGGTCGTATCGGATACGTCCCGCGCCATGAATCACCTCATCAAAAAAGCGCGTTCAAGGCGCGCCGACTCAGGTCGCGTCTAGATAGGCGGGTTACGGACAAGCTGCAATGAGCGATCGGCCGAGAATGCACGAGCGCTCCACCGTTGTCGACGCCTCGGCCCCGATCGGGCCGAGGCTCCTTTCAGGTCAGGCCTGCTCCGGAAACGCCCTCACGCCGTCCGAGTCAGTGCCGGACCATGTTTTCGCCCACCGTCTCGGCGGCGAGCCAGTCCACCACGCCGAAGAGTGCATCGCGGTTCGAAAGGCCCCGGCCGACCGCCTCCGTAAACAGCATCAGCTGCCGGTCGGCACTGGTTCCCCGTGCGATGATCCATCGGCACAGGTCGAGTTCCCGCCGGCACCCGAGGGCCTCGGCGTCCTCCGCCACGAGCGCGAGGGTTTCGTCAAGCATCTGCCGCACCGGCTTGGCGCTGCGGGAGGCCTCGTCGACGAAGCTCCCGTGAATGCCGTAGCGCTGGGCGCGCCAGCTGTTTTCGTCGTTGATGGCCCGGGACGCGCCCGTCTGCCCGGCATTGAGCTTCTTGTCGAAACTCAGGTGCCTGACGAGGCAGCGGTACAGGGCGGCAATCGCCAGGGTATCGTCAAGGCGCGTGCAGCTGTCAGCCACCCGCAGCTCCAGAGTCGGATGCTTCAAGGACGGCCTGATCAGCCACCACACATAGCTCGAATTCTCGATCGCACGAGCGGCCACCAAAGTGTCGATATAACGCTGGTAGTCCTTCTCGTCCTCGAAAAGATCCGGCAGACCCGTGCGTGGCAGCTCCCGATACGCCGCGAGCCGGTAGCCGAGCAGGCCCGTCCTCTGCGACTGCCAGAACGGCGAGGAGGTGGACAGCGCCAGAAGCAGGGGCAGGAAAGGCTGAATCCGGTTCATGATGTCGATGCGGGTCGCAAGGTCTTCGATTTCCACATGGACATGCATTCCGCAGACGACCGTGCGGCTGCCGATCATCTGCAGATCGTGCATCACCTTGCCGTAGCGCGGCTGCGCGCTCGGCCGAACTCTCGACCAGACCGCCAGGGGATGAGTGCCCGCGGCCATCACCGTAAGACCATGCTCCCGGGCAATTTCTCCCAGCGAGGAGCGCAGCCTCGTGAGCTGCGTCCGCATCTCGGCGAAGTCGAGGCTGGGATTTGTCGCGATCTCCACCTGAGGCTCGAGCATCTCGTGCTGAACGCCGTCCTCAAGCTTTTCGTGACAGGACGCAAAGAATTCCTTTATTCTTGCGCGGGCGACATCCCGTTTAACGGCGTCATTGACGAAGTATTCTTCCTCAATACCGAACCTGAATTCCCCACCCATACTTGAATCCTCTTACTATTATTCTTGAGCCCACGCGTGCTAAGCATCGCCCTGCTACGACGATACCCAACCTCCCCTTTTTTGGGGCGAGATTGGGGCGGGTCGAGCCGAAACTGCTAAGCTGTTGTATCTAGAGAAAGATCCGTTTCGCTCGTCGTCGGGGGAAGACCTTATGTCCAGTCTCCCAACACGGACTGGACGAGGGCCAGGGCAGCGACGGCGGCGGTGTCAGCGCGCAAGATTCGCGGCCCCAACGATACGCGGATACATCTTTCGTGGGCGGCGACAAGCGCTCTCTCCTGCTCAACGAACCCCCCTTCGGGGCCCACGATAACGACAAACTTGGCCGCGTTGTTCCCACGTGCTTCCCGCGCTTTCGAGAGCGCCTCGACCGGGTTCGCCACAGGGGCATCCTCGTCACAGAAGACGACAACACGGTCCTTTTCCAAGCCATTGACAAACTTATCGAAATTCATCTCGTCCCGAACATCGGGCAGGCCCAGAATGCCGCACTGCTCGGCTGCCTCGATGGCGTTACTCCGCATGCGATCGAGGTTGACCCTGGTTGCCTGCGTGCGACGGGTCAGAAGCGGCTGGAGAGCGCCGGCCCCCATCTCCACCGCCTTCTGAACCATATAGTCGAGGCGGGCATGCTTGAGGGGCGCGAAGGCATAGATGAGATCCAAGGGGGCCGTCTGCTCCCGGGTGCGGAGGACGCAGACCAGATCGGCGGCTTTCCGTCCCTCGACGGCCAGCTCGGCCTTCCATTCCCCATCGCGCCCATTGAACACCAGGACGGGATCCTCGGCCTTCAGGCGCAGGACATTGAGGAGGTAGTTGGCTTGCGCCCGATCAAGCGATATACGCGCCCCCTCGGACAAGGGCGCATCGACGAAGAGCCTGGGAGCAGTGAAATCGTATAAGGCCATGAAAACTCCACAACGTCAGGCAGGATTAGCAATTCCTGCCGGCCGGCGGGAGGCGGAGGGCCACGCTGTTCACGTGAATTTAGGTGTGCCTCAACACATCTTGACCTAACGAGACCATTCGCCCCTTGGCCGAGAGAGAGTGAACGTGTTAACGGAACAGCGGCGCGTGATCCGCCGCGTGCTTCCAGATTCAGGGAATGTGTCGATGCTGCCTATTCGTTCGCACCTTGCTGCCGCCCTTGCCGCTGCAGGCGTCTTCATGGCTGCCCCTGCCTTCGCGCAGACGAGCGGCTGCGGGGATGCGCAGAAATTTCTGTCCGAGCGCCAGAGCCTGATCCAACAGATCAACAAGCTCGGCGGCAGCGGGAAGAAGAAGACGATCGATCCCCGTGCCGCCTGCGGCATCTTCACCAAGCTGGTTTCCAACGGCTCGACCGGCCTCAAGTGGCTCGAAACCAACAAGACCTGGTGCCAGGTCCCGGACGAGTTCGCCAAGGGCTTCGAAGAAGACCACAAGCGCGCCGTGGACATGAAGGGCAAGGCCTGCGCCGCGGCCGCGAAGGTCGCCGAAATGGAGAAGCAGGCCAAGAAGGCCCAGCAGAACGGCGGCCCCGGCGGCCTTCTCGGTGGCGGTGGCCTGACCGGCTCCTACAGCATGCCGAAGGGCGCCCTCTAGTCGGCCCCGCCTGTGCCGGAGCGTCCTGCCGCCGCAGCTCTGCCTGATGCCGTCCGCGGCCATTGGGCCGACCGGCTCGCGCCGGCGGCTCTCCGGCCTTACCTGCGCCTCGCCAGGGTGGAGCGGCCGATCGGCTGGTGGCTTCTGCTCCTGCCCTGCTGGTGGTCGGCGGCGCTCGCCGCCATCGCGGGTGGGGCGCCCTGGCCCAATCCCCTGCATTGCCTGCTGTTCCTGATCGGCGCCGTCGCCATGCGCGGGGCAGGCTGTACGTACAACGACATCGTCGACCGGGATCTCGATACCCGGGTGGAGCGGACCCGCGGGCGTCCCCTGCCCTCGGGACAGGTCAGCCTGAAGGGCGCGCTCGCCTTTCTGGCGCTGCAGGGTTTCGTCGGCTTGGCCGTTCTCCTCCAGTTCAACGGCTTCGCCATTGGGACAGGTTTCGCGTCACTGGGCATAGTGGCGCTTTATCCGTTCATGAAGCGGTTCTTCTGGATGCCTCAGATCGTTCTCGGCCTTGCCTTCGCCTGGGGCGCCCTGATGGGTTGGGCCGCCGCGTTCGGCGCGTTGGGCATCCCTGCCCTTCTGCTCTATGGGGGAAGCATCGCCTGGGTCGTCGGCTACGACACGATCTATGCCCTCCAGGATATCGAGGACGATGAGATCGCGGGGATCAAATCCTCCGCGCGATTCTTCGGCGAGCGGGTCCGGCTGGGGGTCGGCATCTGCTACGCCCTCACCCTTGGCTTTCTCATTCCGGCCTTCCTGCTCGCAGGCGCGGGCCTTCCGGCCTATGCGGGCCTTGGCCTCTTCGCCGCCCACCTCGCCTGGCAGGTGATCAGGATCGACCGCAGCGACGGGATGGGCGCTCTCCGCCTTTTCCGGTCCAACCGGGATGCGGGCCTGATCCTGTTTGCCGCCATGACCCTCGACGCGATCCTGCGGGCTTTCTAGAGCCCTGACGAGCGCATCGTTCGGCGCGGCAAACAGGCACCGCCCTTCCACACGATGCGCTAACAGGCCTGCTCCACCGGCTGGGCAAGGGGTTGCCGCCGACGCAAGGTCAGCAGGCACAGGGCGAACGCCCCGACGGAGCACGCCGCGATGACGGCCACCATGGGCAGCACCGTACCGTCATAGAGGAGACTGACGATCACGATCATCACGCCGCCCGTGACCATCTGGAGCGTCCCGCCGAGGGCCGATGCGATCCCCGCGATAGGGCCATGATCCTCCAGGGCGAGCACCATCGTCGAAGGAATGACGAGCCCCAGGAACGCGAACGACAGAAACAGCAGCACGATCAGCACCGCCAGATTGTCGACGCCTGCCAGGGAAGTCGCCAGGAGCACCAGGGCGAAGAGGGCATAAAGGGTGACGGCCGCCGTCACGACGCGGGCCATTCCGTAGCGGGATCCGAGACTTGCGGTGAGTTGGGAGGCTCCGATGAAGCCGATCGCGTTCAGGGAGAACGTGAAGCTGTACTGAGTCGGCGTCAGCCCGAAATGCTCGATATAGATGAAGGAGGAGCTGGCCAGAAAGGCAAAGAAGCTCGACATGCCGAGCCCGCCGATAAAGGTGAGCCCGAGGAAGTGCCGGTCCTTGAACAGGTAGGCAAATCCTGACAGCACCTCACCGACGCTGACCTTGATACGGTCCTCGGGCGGGCGGGTCTCGGGCAGGGAGAACATCAGCATGATCAGGCTCACCACCGCGGCGGCCGTGACGGCGACGAACACGGCGCGCCAGCCGAACGGCACGATAAGCGCGCTGCCTGCCAGCGGTGCGAGGATCGGCGACACGCTGATCACCAGCATCACCAGGGACATCAGACGCGTCGCCTCGATCCCCGTATGAAGGTCCCGGATAATCGCCCGCGGGATCACCATGACCGAAGCGGCGCCGATCCCTTGCACGAAGCGGAAGAAGATCAGCGCCTCGATGCTGCGCGCGAAGATGCAGCCGATCGACCCGACCATGAAGAAGGCTAGCCCCGCATAAAGGGGCCGCTTACGACCGATCATATCGGACAGGGGGCCGTAGACGATCTGGCAGATCCCGAACGCGATGAAGAACGCCATCAGGGTCATCTGCGTCGCGGCCGTCGAGGATTGGAGATCCGACGCGATCGTCGGCAACGCCGGGATGTACATGTCGATCGCAAAGGGCCCGATTGCGGAGAGCAGGCCGAGCACCAGGGCGGTTCTGGCATAGCGCGAGGTCATCGTGTGATCTTCCGAAGCAAAGAAGAGAAAGGGGAAGGGTAGCGGTGCTTATCCCTCGGCGAGAGCCTTGAGGTTGGAAAGGCCGTCCTCGAAATCCCTGCCGATCATCGTGTCCATATTGAAGAACAGTCCCATGAGTTTTGCGACATAGGGGCTGGGCCCGTGCATCGCCCATGTGACCTGGGTCGAGTGGTCGTCGCGAGGCGCGATGACGAACTCCGCGATATTGTGCCCTTCAAAGGGCCTGATGAAATCGAGCTTGATGGTGATCTGCCTCGCAGGAGATGCTTCGGCGATTTCCATGCGACCGGAACCGACTTGGTTGTTTCCGTCCCATTGATACACGGCACCCTTGCCGCTTTCAGCGCCGCTCAGCGTCCGCTTCATGGCCGGATCCTTCTTCTCGTAAGGCGACCAGGATCCCCAATGACGGAAGTCATTGATGAGAGCATAGATCTTTTCCGGCGGAGCCTTGATGCTGGCACTGCGCTGGACCTGAAAAGTGTCGGGGCGGGTCGCCGCGACGACAAGCACGGCGACAAGCAGGACGACGATAACGAGTGCGGCGATCTTGAGCATGGATTCCCCCTTTTTCGTTCATCTGGTTTTTATGCGGAGCGCCGCGCAAGCGCCCCCGTGAGGAATGTCGCCTCACGCCTGCTGCGGCAGCGGGGCAACAAGCATCCAGCGATGGCCGAACGGATCGTTGAGCATGGCGAAGCGCGATCCGAAGAAGGCATCGTGCGGGTCAAGTTCGCTCTTGCATCCGGCCTCGATGGCGCGGGCGAACGTCGCGTCGACCTCCGTGGGGCTGTCGTAGGAGACCGCGACCGAGACCGGAGATTTCCTGTCCGGGAGCGGAGCGGACCCGCCGTCGAATTCCGCGAACTCGTCCGAAAGCAGGACCCTGCCGCCGTTGATGGTGAGATCGGCATGCATCAGTCGCTTGCCGTCCTGCGCCATCATGCGGGCGTTCTCCTTGGCGCCGAACACTTTCTGGTAAAGGGCAATCGCATCGCTCGCGCCATTGACGGTCAGGTACGGCGAGATCTTCGCAGGTTCTGGTGCGGTGGTCATGGGTGCTCCACGGTTCGGTCAGCGGCAAGGTTGTGAAAGACGGTTTTGGCTTTGAACCGGTCGGACGCCGGACGAGAGCCTGCTTATGAGAGAGAGCGCAGGTCGGCTCTGAAAATCTCCGGCTCCGAGGCGACAAGCTCCTCGATGCGGGCCTGCATGTCCCGCCAGATGGGTACGGCGGCGGTCAGGAGATCGAGCCCCTCCTTCGTCAGCGACAGGAGACGGCTGCGCTTGTCGTTGGGGTCCGGCGCAACGGTCACGAGCCCCCTCCTTTGCAGCGGCTTGAGGGCGGCCGTGAGGGTCGTTCGATCCATGGCAAGCAGGGATGAAACGCTGCCCATCGTCGGCGGATGAGGACGATTGAGGGACATCATGAGGGAAAACTGTCCGTTCGTGAGGCCCAAGGGCCGCAGCACGTCGTCATAGCGGCGCGCGATGGCGCGCGCGGCCCGCTGGACGTGGAGGCAGAAGCAAGCATCGCGAACCTCCAGCGTGACGGCGAAAGGAACAGTGTCGGGCTTTGACATGGCCTTACTATGTTGATATCAACATTTTTGTCAAGCGCATTCGTGCCGCCGTCCCTGCCGCCGATGCATCTTTCCGTTCGATCCTCGCGAGAGCCCTCATGGACACCGCTGCATTCACGACCCGGCCGGAAGACGAGATCCGTGCGCTGATCGAGGGATGGCGCGGCGCAGTGCTGGACCGGGACCCACACCGCATCGGTGCCTATTACGCACCGGACATCGAAGCCTTCGACGCCATATCGCGGCTCCGCTTCAGCGGCCTCGAATCCTATCGACGCCATTGGGAAGAGTGCTTTGCGGCCGGCGGCGCGATGATCTTCGAGATCCGGGATCTCGCGATCACGGCCACCAAGGAGCTGGCATTCGCCCATTTCCTGAATCGATGCGGCCAGAAAGGTGCGGACGACACGGAAATGGCGGCCTGGATGCGCGCGACGCTCGGCTATCGCAAACACGATGGCCGTTGGCTGATCGTGCATGAGCACATCTCGGCTCCCTTCGATCCGGAGACCGGGGAAGCGATGATTCATCTGCTTCCGTAGGATGGCGTGCCCCCTTCCGGTCGTGTGACGGCGAGGCGTTTGACCCCCGACGGCTCATGCCTTAAGCGGCTATATTGTCTCGCCCTCAATGGAAGCTGCGTCGCAACAGCCTATTCGGTTCCGGACCGACCGATGCGACACCCCCGGGAGCCGCATGAAACCGACGCGTCGACAAGTCCTCGGATCGCTTTGCACCTCGGTCTTCGCGCCGACCGTCCTGTCCGGCTTCACGACGCCGCCCGGGCTTGCCTTCGCGGGCTTCGACCAGGGCAACAGCCGCTATCAGCAATACCTGAATGTCTGGAGCCGCTATCTCTCGGGTGCCTCCGTGGACGAGGCCGAAGCCATGCGCCTGCTCGAACACCCGGAGAGCTTCCGGGAAAGGCGTGAGGCCTTTCCGGATGCAAGTGCTTTCGGCGTGTTCACCAGCTGCACGCCTCATCGGGATGTCTTCCATGATTGCCTGGACTTCAGCCTGCGCTGGCTGACGGCCCCGGACAATCCGGACCCGGCCCTGCCGCCTCTTTACAACCGGGGCCAGCTCTATTCCTGGCAATGGTCCTTCTGGGGCCGAGCCGCGCTTGAACTTTACGAGGCGACCGGGGAGAAGCGCTTCCTCAAGCTCCTCGTCGGTGCCGCCCAGAACGTGATGGCTGCGCGGGACGACCGGCACGGCATCGTCGACGAGAACCAGAAACGCGTGGTGAAATCCTGGGGCTCCGTGATCTCCTTCGGCGGCCCTCCCATGCGCGGAACTGACGTTACGGCAACAGGCCTTATCGCGTTGCCGATCCTGCAGCTCGCCAACCGTCTGGCGGCCCGGGGCGAGCTGGACGAGGAGGTGGCGGATCTTGCGCAGCAGGTCGTGCCGTCTTTCGACGAGTACGAAATGTTCTACGTGGACCTGCCGGCCTTCGATGCCGGCTGCTATCGCTACGCCTTCATTCCCCAGGCCATCGACCCGATCAACCACATCAATGCCTTCGGCGCCGGGCTCGTGGAGCTTCATGCGTTCACGGAGGATCCGCGTCACCTGGAAAGGGCCCGCAAGCTCTTCAACTTCTACCGGAACGCCATGGTGGTGGATCGCGATGGAGCGATCTCGACGCCCTACGAGCAGGATCCGGAGTTCAAGAAGCGGCCGAAGTCCGAATGGTTCTGGAAGATGACCGTATCGGCGGAGCTTCCCCTGGCCCTGGCCCGTTACGGCCAGATCGTCAAGGAAGAAGAGATGATCGGGATTGCCCGGACCTATGCGGACGTGGTGATGGCGGACCCCACGGGCATCAATGCCATGACGCGGCGAAGCGACAAGGCGCGGATGATCGATTTCAAACAACCGCTGGACAACGAGACGGCCGAGTACCGCAGCTACGTCCCCATGATTGCCGCGAGCCTGTTTTTCGTGGACCGGGAACATCGGATCGGCCAGAAACTTCTCCGATACATGCTGTATTACCCTCAATGGTTCACCAACGGCCTCTTCAGCGGCGGCGGTATCGCCATGCTTGCCCGCGCCTGTTCCCTGCGCCGGGGATTCCGGCTGTGACCAAGGAGCGGAGCCGTTCCCCGCTTGCGAGACGCCTCGCCATCTCCAGCCATGACCTGCCGCATCCGGCTCATCCCCGAAGTGGCAATTCGCTTTGTCCGGTACCACCTGTCATCTGATGCTTGCTTCTTTGCCCCCTGACCCATCGCTGGCCTCCGCTGTGCGCGACACGGCCCGGGAAGCCGGTGCCCTGGCCCTGCCTTACTTTCGCGAAGGCACGCAGACTGCCGCTCGGCTCTGGTACAAGGAGCGCAGTTCGCCGGTGACGGAAGCCGACATCGCCCTCGATGACTTCCTGAAGAAGCGCCTGACCGAACTTCTGCCGGAAGCGGGCTGGCTGTCCGAGGAAACGGCCGACAATCCGTCACGGCTCGATCATTCGGCCGTATGGATCGTCGATCCGATCGACGGTACCCGCGCCTTTGCGACCGGCCATCCGGATTGGTCCGTTTCGATCGCCCTCGTCAGGGACGGTCGTCCCATTCTCGGAGTGGTTCACGCCCCCGTCCATGACCGGCTCTACGAGGCCTCCCTGTCCCGAGGCGCCTTCTGCAACGGGGTGCGATTGGAGCTGGCGTCGGGATCGAAGGAGCGCCTTCGTGTCGCAGGTCCCAAGCCGCTGATCGACCGCGCGGAGCGCAGGCTCGGAACCATCGAGCGACTTCCCAAGGTACCGTCCTTGGCTCTCCGGCTCGTGCGCGTGGCCGAGGGCGCCATCGATGTCGGGCTTGTCTCGTCCAATGCCGCGGACTGGGACATCGCAGCCGCGGATCTGATCCTGCACGAGGCCGGCGCCCAGCTGACGGATTTCGGCGGGCGGATGCCCCCTTACAATCGCCCCAATCCGAGCCATGGCGAGATGGTTGCCGCTCCGTCATGGTTGCATCCGCGGGCGGTTAGGGCCATGAGGACTTGAGAATCAGCTTTCTCCATAGCAACTAGCCTTCTCCACATCCTTGGAAAGAGATGACGATCCCATGACCGACGCGCCCGGCAAGCAGCTCCTTCACCTCGTGTTCGGAGGCGAGCTCGACAACCTCGACTCCATCACCTTCAAGGACCTGTCCAAAGTCGACATTGTCGGAATCTATCCGAACTACGCCACCGCCCACGCGGCCTGGAAGGCCAAGGCGCAGGCCAGCGTCGACAACGCTCACATGCGCTATTTCATCGTGCACCTGCACCGTCTGCTCGAACCGGATCAGACCTGATCGGCACCTTATGAGCCTGGTCAAACGCATCACCCGCTCCCGTGTGGTCCAGGAAGCCCTCGGATTCCTGGTCGCGAGCTACTTGAAGCTTGTGCAGCGCACGAACCGGTTCGTCATGGAGCCGGCGGATGCCTATGACCGGATCGGCCCGATGATGCCCGTGATCGCCGCCATGTGGCATGGGCAGCATTTCATGATCCATTTCGCCAAGCGCCCCCAGGACCGGGCCGCCAGTCTCGTGTCCCGCTCGGGCGATGGTGAATTCAACGCCATCGCCCTTCGTCATCTGGGCATCCGGGCCATCCGAGGCTCGGGAGCCCGGGGCCGGGACATCCGCAAGAAGGGCGGCATTTCGGCAATGCGCAGCATGCTGCGGGCCTTGAGCGACGGCGAAATGGTCGTCATGACCGCCGATATCCCCAAGATCTCGCGGATTTGCGGCGAGGGAATCGTCACCCTGGCCCAGCTGTCCGGCCGTCCCATCGTGCCGGTCGCCGTCGTGACGAGCCGCCGCATCGACTTCGACAGCTGGGACCGGGCAAGCCTTGGCCTTCCGTTCGGGAAAGGCGCCATGGTGCTGGGCGAGCCCGTCTCCGTACCGCGCGACGCGGACCCCGCCGCGATCGAGGCGGCCCGTCAGGCCGTGGAACGCGGCCTCGATGCCGTTCACGCGCGGGCCTATGCTCTCGTCGGATCCAAGGATCCGGGCGCGAGGAAGCGGCAGGACGCTCCCGCCCTTGCTCGGGAGACCCGCGCATGAGGCTGCCGCTGCTGATCAGGATCTATCGGACGATGACCTCGGTCCTGGAACCGGCGGTGATCGGCCTGCTTTACTGGCGCCAGCGCAAAGGCCGGGAGGACAAGACCCGGCTCGGTGAACGCAGGGGCTATCCGAGCCGTCCGCGCCCGAAGGGCCACCTGGTCTGGGTCCATGGGGCGAGCAACGGCGAAACCCTGTCCCTCATGCCGATCGTCGAGCGCCTGACGCAACGGGGCCTGTCGGTTCTGGTCACCTCGGGAACGAAGACGTCCGCGGCCCTGATCGCCAGGCGGCTTCCACCCGGCGCGGTGCATCAATATTTGCCCTTGGACGTGCCGCGCTACATCCGGCGCTTCCTGAAATACTGGAAGCCGGACCTCGCCCTTGTGGCGGAGTCCGAGATCTGGCCGAACACCGTCGTGGCCCTCGACCAGCGCCAGATTCCCCTCGTCATGGTCAACGGCCGGATGTCGGACCGTTCCTATCAGCGCTGGCAGAAACTGCCCCGCAACATCAAGGCTCTGCTGGAGCGCTTTGCCTTGTGTCTTGCACAGACCACGGAGGACGCGGAGCGCCTGGTCCGCCTTGGGGCTCCCCGGGTCCTCGTGACCGGCAATCTGAAATTCGACTCGCCGCCGCCCCCCGCGGATCCGCGGGCCGTCGCCCATCTGGCCGGCCTCGTCGCAGGGCGCCCGGTCTGGTTGGCGGCGAGCACTCATCCCGGTGAGGAGGGAAGCGCCCTCGCGGTGCATCGGGCCCTTGCCCAAAGGCACCCGAATCTCCTCACCATCATCGTGCCCCGCCACCCGCAACGGGGGCCGGAGATCGCCGCCCTGGCCGGACAGGCGGGCCTGAGGGCCAGCCGCCGCTCGCAGGGCATGGCCCCCGATCGCGCGACGGACGTCTACATCGTCGATACCATCGGCGAGATGGGTCTCTTCTACCGCCTGTCGCCCGTCGTGCTGATGGGCGGAACCCTCGTCCCCGTCGGCGGCCACAATCCCATCGAGCCGGCCAAACTCGGCGCGGCCATTCTCCATGGTCCTCACACGCATAACGCCGCCGAGATCTATGAAGCCATCGACAAGGCCCGGGGGGCGCTGCTCGTCAACGACAATGCCAGCCTCGCACGGGCGACCAGCGAATTGCTGAGCAACGCGGCCCTGACCCGGAACATGGCGCGGGCGGCAAGCGACGCCGTGCAGGCTCTCGGCGGCGCGGTGGACCGGACAATCCAGTCGATCGAGCCCTTCATCGTGCAGGCCAAGCTCGGGGCGCGGCGCTGATGCGCACCCCGGAATTCTGGACCAGACAGCCCCCCTCGCCGCTCGCACGCCTGCTTCAACCCCTCGGCCTTCTCTATGGTGCAGTGACCGCCCGGCGCATGAACCGGCCCGGGATCAAGGCCGATATCCCGGTTCTGTGCATCGGCAATTTCACGGCCGGCGGAGCGGGCAAGACGCCGACCGCCATGGCGGTCGCGGACATTCTGGCGGAGGCGGGGGAGACACCGGTTTTCCTGTCGCGCGGATATGGCGGCCGCCTGAACGGCCCGGTTCAGGTCCGAATCGATCACACGGCATCGGATGTCGGCGACGAGCCCCTCCTTCTGGCCGGGATCGCCACCGCCGTCGTTTCGCGGGACCGCCCGGCGGGAGCGCGCCTCGCCGCCGGGATGGGCGGAACGGTCGTGATCATGGATGACGGGCTGCAGAACCCGTCCCTCAGGAAGGATTGCACCATCGCGGTCGTCGATGGCGCAACGGGCGTTGGAAACGGCCTTCCCGTTCCGGCCGGTCCCCTTCGGGCGGCCCTTGCCGCCCAGTGGCCCGTTATCGATGCCGTCGTCGTCATCGGACAGGGGATCGACGGGGAGCGCGTTGCCGAGGAGGCTTCGAGGCTTGGGAAATCCACGTTCCGGGCGCTGCTCGAACCCAACGAGGCGATCGTCGAAACCTTGCGCGGCAAGCCGCTTCTCGCCTTTGCGGGAATCGGGCGTCCGGGCAAATTCTTTTCAACCCTTGCGGCCTGCGGCCTGAATATCGCGCGGGAGGTCCCGTTTCCGGACCATCATGCGTTCAGCGCGGCGGACATTGCCGGACTGAAGCGCGAAGCGGAGCGCCGCGGGTTGCAGCCGGTGACGACGGAAAAGGACCTGGCCCGCATGGCGGGCGCCGGCGACCTGCCGGATTGGCCCGGCCTGATGGCTCTGCCGGTCCGGCTGCAGCTCGAGGAGCCCGAGGCTTTCCGGAGTTTTATTCTTGAGAGGCTTCGCACCCGACGCGGCGAATCTTCTTCAGGCTGAAGAGGTCCCCGTTTCGAGGACCCGGGTCATGACCGCCTCGGGAGAGGAATAAGCTTCCTGCCGGTCCACGCTCCAGTACTTCAGCTCGTCGAGCGGAATCGGCTTGCCGGTCACGCCGCAACGCACGAAGGCTCCGGGCTTGATGACCCGCAGGTCGCTGTCGAGATATTGGACGATTGCCTCGCCGCCGACCGGTTCGAATTTGTTCATGGGATCTGACATCACGCCATCTTGGTCACCGGCATCACATAAGAACGCCGGAGCTCGGTTTTCAATGCCGCCCTGCGCATCGTGTGGAACCGAAGTCCCGCGTCGGCGAAAAGCGGCATCCACTTTGGGCCCTCCGCCCTAGAAGAGAGCCCCCTGCTCTTCCGCAACCGCGACCTTGGGCTTGTGGATTTTCGGCTTGAGGCCTCGTCCGCCGGTGGCATGCGCCGTGCCGTCGGCGAATTCAAGCACCAGGGCCTGGCCGTCGATGACCTCCTCGGCTCCGCGCAGGGGCAACCCATCCGCATCGCGCACCAGTGCGTAACCCCGCGCGAGGACGGATTTGTAGTTCAGACTGTCGAAGAGCTGACCCAGGGCTTCGAGGCGATTGGCCTTGCGGGCGATCTGCCCGGCCAGGGCGGGGGCGAGGCGCTCCGAAATGCGGCGGATCAGGTCCGTCGATTGCAAAAGGCGGGTCCGCTCGGCTCGCAGGAGAGTCTCCCGGGCGACCACCAGACGCTGGCCCGCCTGCTTCAAGGCCTCGCTCCTCTGCTGGATGGAACGGGAAGCGGCCTGATGAGGGCGCTGTCCCACCGCGTCGAGTTTTGCACGCATGGCAGCGACCCGGGCGACCGGAGACACCCGCGACAGGCGGCGCGACAGATCGAGAACACGGGCCTCGTGATTGCGGTTGTTGCGCGACAATGCCGGAAGAAGTTTCGCCAGCGCGAGATCGAGCCGCTGCCGTTTGGGCGCAAACAGAGCATCGGGGGCCGGAAGGGCGCGCGCCGTGCTGCGTAGATCGGAGCGGCGGCGCTCGAGAAGCCGAAGAACCGCCTCCACGTGCCGGCGGGCGAGATCGTGCACACCGGCCATCAGCTCCACCCGGACGGGCACGACCATCTCGGCAGCGCCGGTGGGCGTCGGAGCCCGCCGGTCGGCGACGTGATCGATCAGCGTCCAGTCGGTCTCGTGGCCGACCGCCGACACGACCGGGATGTCGCTCTCCGCGGCTGCTCTGACGACCGCTTCCTCGTTGAAGCCCCAGAGATCCTCGATGGACCCGCCGCCCCTGGCGACGATCAGCACGTCGGGACGGGGGATGCGCCCGCGGGGATCGAGGGCGTTGAACCCCCGGATGGCCGCCGCAACCTCGGCCGCGCAGGTCTCGCCCTGGACGCGCACGGGCCACACCAGAACGTGGCGGGGAAAGCGGTCCTCGAGCCGGTGCAGAATATCGCGGATCACCGCGCCGGTGGGCGAGGTGACGACGCCCACCACCTGAGGCAGGTAAGGCAGGCGGCGCTTGCGCTCCTCGGCGAACAGGCCCTCGGCGGCCAGCTTCCGTCGCCGCTCTTCGAGCAGGGCCATGAGCGCACCGACGCCTGCGGGCTCAAGGGCATCGACGACGATCTGGTAGGTCGATTTGCCGGGGAAGGTGGTGATGCGCCCGGTGGCGATGACCTCCAGCCCTTCCTCGGGACGGATCTTGAGGCGCGAGAAGGTCCCTTTCCAGATCACCGCATCGATGCGGGCGTTCTGGTCCTTCAGGCAGAAATAGGCATGTCCTGACGAATGCTGGCCTCTAAATCCCGAAATCTCGCCGCGCAGGCGCACATAGCCGAACGCCTCCTCGAGGGTGCGTTTCAAGGCCCCGGCGAGGTCGGAGACCGACCATTCGGGCGCGTTGGAGGGAGCTTTATCAGCGATCATGCCTCACCCTAGCCTCCCCGGGACGCCCCTGCCAAGGGGCGAGAACGCGTCGTGAACAGCCTTTCCGCCGCAGGCACTCCATCGAGACCTCTTGTGCTGTATCGCACATTACAGAAGCCCCAGTAGACCTCCAAAGCGGAACGATAATTACGAGATAACGTTGCGTTTATGGTTGCACAACAAGGGGAACCATCATGGCTAACGACATCTTTTTCACCATCGACAATCAGCGCACGACGGAACAGGACTTCACGCCTGTCGAATCGGACAACGTGCATGTCATCGTCACCGAAGCCGGACGCGTGGCGACAACAACCGGGAACGGCATCAAAATCCTGTTCCCGGCTCACAGTTGCCAGGTCACGGTCGATGGCTTCGTGTCGAGCCAAGACAAGATCGGCGTTCATATTCTGAACGGGTCTCTCTTCGTCGGAGAGACAGGTCGTGTGGAAGGAATGGACGGCTTTTGGTGCGCCAATACGTCCACTGTGACGAATCGTGGGACGATTCTGGGCACGAGCAATGCCATCAGCGGATCCGACGACATGACCGTCGTCAATTATGGAACGCTCAAAGGCGGCACCTTCGGAATCAACTTCCAGTCGCGCAGCAGGCCGCTCACCGTCACGAACGAACACATCATCGAAGGCGGCACCTCCGCGATCTACAGCGGAAAAAGCGACGACATCGTCTTCAACAAGGGGCTCCTTTCAAGCATCGGAGGTACGACGGTCACCCTCGGCGACGGCAAGGATTACTACGACAGCACGCAAGGCGGCCGGGCGACGGGAATCGTTAATCTGGGCGCGGGCGTCGACACGGCGCGGGGCGGCGATGCCGATGACGTCTTCTATGGGGGAGACGGCAACGACCTGCTCGTCGCCGGCGGCGGCCACAACACCCTGAACGGCGGAGACGGAGCCGATACGCTCGACGGCAGCGGCGGTACCACTCTTGCGTCCTACCAACTGTCGGCGGCAGGGGTAACCGTCGACCTTGCCCATGAGGAGTTGTCCACTGGTACGGCCCTGGGAGATCATTTCATCAACATCATGGGAGTCGAGGGCTCGCTCTATGGAGATACGCTCATCGGCGATGGCAACGCCAATGATCTGCGTGGGATGCACGGCGCCGATTCCCTTGTAGGCGGAGACGGCGCGGACACGCTCACCGGCGGCGACGCGAACGACACTCTCGTGGGCGGCTTGCAGAACGACTGGCTCGATGGGGGAGCGGGCAACGACAAGATCGAGGGCGGCGACGGCTGGGATCTTGTGTCCTATTTGAGCACCGGGTTAAGCGCCGGAGGAATCGAACTCGATCTTGCCACGAACCAGAACGGCGGCGCGGCTTCGGGAGACGTCCTCGTCGGCATCGAGGCCGTTCAGGGAACGAACAGCGATGACGTGATCAGCGGCTTCAACATCGGCCTCAACGGCTGTGAGCTTCACGGCGAGAAAGGCAACGACATCCTGACCGGCAAGGCGGGTGGCGACATCCTGTTCGGCGACAGTGGCCACGACACCCTGATCGGCGGCGGCGGGGCCGACAGGTTGTATGGCGGCAATGGGCTCAACCTTCTCAAAGGCGGAGCCGGCGGAGACCTGCTCGACGGCAGCAAGGGCGAGAGCATTGCCGTCTATGACGATGCCGATACGGGCGTGACCGTCAATCTTGCGGACGAAAGCAAGAATACGGGCGACGCCGCAGGCGACCATTTCGTCGAGATCGAATCGGTCTGGGGATCGGTGCACAACGACGTCATCGTGGGCGATGAATTCGGCAACGAACTCGACGGGGATGCGGGGGCGGACATCCTGAACGGCGGGAAAGGCCATGACCTGCTGTATGGCTCACTGGGCGACGATACGCTCCAGGGCAGCGAGGGCAACGACATTCTCGAAGGTGGGCTCGGCCAGAACACCGCAGTCTATACGGGGACCAAGGCGAACTACGTGATCACGCAGCAGAAGGACGGCACGATCCAGGTCGCGGACAGGACCGGCGCTCACGGAACGGACACGCTCAAGGACATCGCCCTGCTGCAGTTCGCCGACGGAACGTTCTCCATCCAAGCGATCATCGATGAGTCGCAATCGCTTGTTCTGATCGGCACTCCGCGCAAGGACGCTCTCGTGGGCAAGGCCGGCGATGACATCATCAAGGGGCTCGGCAACAACGATGCGCTGTGGGGCGCCGGCGGCAACGACCGGCTCTGGGGCGGGCTCGGCAACGACGTGATGGTTGGGGGCCAGGGCCAGGATGTGTTCGCGTTCAACACGAAACTCGCCAAGAGCAACAAAACCAACAAGAAGACCAACCTCGACAAGATCGCCGACTTCAATGTGAAAGACGACACGATCTGGCTCGACAACGCCGTCTTCAAGAAACTCGGCAAGGGCACGGAAGCCAGCCCCGGCAAGCTCAACAAGGCGTTCTTCAGCATCGGCGATCATGCCAAAACGGCCAAGAACACCCTGTTCTACGACAAGAACAAAGGTGCGCTCTTCTATGACGCCGATGGTTCAGGCGCCAAGGAGGCCATCCAGATCGCCAGCCTGGCCAAGAAGCTCAAGATGACCGCCGACGACTTCAAGATCATCTGAGGTGAGGCTCCCCTTCGGGAGAGGAACCGAACGGAAGAGGCTCGCCCCCGCGGGCCTCTTTCCCTTTGGGGCGCGACATCGTTCCGACAAGGTGAAACCGGATCGGTTGATGGGGATCGCTTGTCCGTTTAAGAGCAGCCTGTCACGAAAGGGCTGCAGGCATGAACATCCTTCTCATCGGATCCGGCGGACGCGAGCATGCTTTGGCATGGAGCCTTGCGGCCAGTCCTCTTTGTGATCGTCTGTTCATCGCTCCGGGCAACCCGGGGACGGCGCAGCACGGAACCAACGTGGCGCTCGACGTTACTGACCACCCCGCCGTGATCGCGTTCTGCAAGGACCAGACGATCGATCTCGTCGTGGTCGGCCCGGAAGCGCCCCTGGTGGCAGGTCTCGTCGATGATCTGACGGCCGCTGGCCTCAAAGCCTTCGGCCCCACGCGGGACGCCGCGCAGCTCGAAGGCTCCAAAGCCTTCACGAAGGATTTCTGTGCGGAATTCGGCATTCCCACCGCCGCGTATCGCCGGTTCACGGACGCGGAAGCCGCCAAGGCCTATATCCGCAGCTACGGCGTCCCGATCGTCGTCAAGGCGGATGGGCTGGCGGCCGGCAAGGGCGTGGTTGTCGCCACCTCCTTCGAGGAAGCGGAAGCCGCCGTCGACATGATGATCGGCGGAGGCTTCGGCGAGGCGGGAGCCGAAGTCGTGGTCGAGGCCTTTCTCGAAGGCGAGGAGGCGAGCTTCTTCGCCCTGTGCGACGGCAAGACCGCCATTCCCCTCGGAACTGCTCAAGACCACAAGCGCGCCTATGACGGGGACGAAGGTCCCAATACCGGGGGAATGGGCGCCTATTCCCCCGCTGCGGTCCTCACTCCGGAAATCCAGCAGCGCGTCATGCGCGACATCATCGGGCCGACCCTCGCCGGCATGCGCACCCGGGGCATGCCCTATACGGGCATTCTTTATGCGGGCCTGATGCTCACCCAGGATGGCCCCCAGCTCATCGAATACAATGCGCGCTTGGGCGATCCGGAAACGCAGGTTCTGCTCCCACGTTTGAAGTCCGATCTCGTGACCGCCTTTCTCGCGGCCTGCGACGGGGTTTTGGACAGTATCACCCTGAAATGGGACTCCAAGGCCGCGTTGACGGTCGTGATGGCGGCCAAGGGCTATCCGGGAACGGTCGAGAAGGGTTCGGAAATCCGCGGGATTCCGGCCGCCGAAGCCCTGGAGGACGTGATGGTCTTCCATGCCGGGACCCGACAGGACGGCGACCGGCTCGTGAGCAACGGGGGCCGGGTCCTGAACGTCACCGCCCTCGGCGCGACGATCACCGAGGCCCAGAAGCGCGCCTACGAGGCGGTTTCCCTGATCGATTGGCCCGAAGGCTTTTGCCGCAGCGACATCGGCTGGCGCGAAGTCGAGCGCGAGCGGGGCTGACGAAATGCTCGTCTGATCGAGAACGTCCGCTCATCGGAGAGCGCACCGCTCAGGGCGGAAGACCGGGTCCACTTTTCCGTGCGGCGCACTAGGTGTTGGGACAAAACACCTTTGCGAGGACCTCATGAGCGACGATCTCTTTCCCGGCTTTCAATCCCACTGGATCGACACGGAGGCGGGACGCATCTTCGCGCGCTCAAAAGGCGACGGCCCTCCCCTCATGCTGCTGCACGGCTTTCCGCAGACCCACGTGATGTGGCACCGCCTTGCCCCGGTGCTGGCCGAGACGCATCGCGTCGTCTGCATGGACTTGCGCGGCTACGGCTGGTCGTCCGCTCCGCACGGAGACGCCGATCATGAAACCTATTCCAAGCGCGCCATGGGACGGGACGTGATCGCCGTCATGGAGGCTCTCGGCGCGGTCCGTTTCGCCCTCGCCGGGCATGATCGCGGCGCACGCGTCGCCTATCGGCTGGCTCTCGACCATCCGGGACGGGTGGAGCGGTTGTCCCTCCTCGACATCCTGCCGACCTCCTATGTCTGGGGGCAGATGAAGGCCGGACGGGTTCCGGAAGCCCATTGGGGTTTCCTATCCCGCCCCTATCCTCAACCGGAAGAGGAGATCGGGCGCGATCCCATCCCCTATTTCGAGGGGCTGATGAAGAAGTGGGACGCGCCCGGAGACCTCTCGCCCTTCGATCCCCGCGCCATGCAGGCCTATCGGAACGGGTTCAACGAGCCCTCCCGCATCCATGCGTTCTGCGAGGATTACCGCGCCGGGGCGACCCGGGATCTCGAAGCCGACGAGGCCGATCGCACCGCGGGCCGGACCATTCAATGTCCCGTGCAACTGATCTGGAGCGATTTCTATCTGGTGAGCGGCACGAGCGGCGACACGCAACACCCGCTGGACATCTGGCGCTCGACTTTCGCGCCCGGGATCACCGGCGTCGGCATCTCCTCGGGCCATTTCGTGGCCGAAGAAATGCCGGGAGCGACGCTGAAGGCGATGCAGGAATTCCTGGGAGCGTGAAGCCGAGCAGTCGCGGCCTTACATCCCGGAATTCGGGAGAGCATCGCGCCTCTCGGCGAAGAACGCCTTGAGCAGCGCAGCCGCCTCCCCTTCCCGGATCCCGCCATAGACCTCGGGCGCATGGTGGCAGGTCGGCTGATGAAAGAACCGGACGCCGTTCTCGACCGCGCCCCCCTTCGGGTCCGAGGCCGCGAAATACACCCGGCGGATGCGGGCGAAGGAGATCGCGGCCGCGCACATGGTGCACGGCTCCAGAGTCACGTAGAGATCGCACCCGGTCAGGCGCTCGTCGTCCACAGCCTCGCAAGCCCGGCGGATGGCGAGCATCTCCGCATGTGCCGAAGGATCGCGAAGGGCGCGGGGCTCGTTCCCGGCGGCCGCGATGATCCGGCCGTCCCGGACGATGACGGCCCCGACAGGAACCTCGCCTCGCTCCGCCGCGGCACGGGCCTGCGCGAACGCTGCTCCCATCGGATCCGCCGCCACGGGAACGGGATCGGAATTGTTGGTACCGGGTTTATCCATTGTCCTCGCTTCTCGCCCACTCCTCTGCTATCAGGCTCTCATGACCGACAGCAACGATGATCATCGCAAGGGCCGTCCTCCCGGACGCTCCGATCGCAGCCGCACTTCCGGGGATCGCCCCGCCCGCCCGTCTCACAAGGGGGGTGATCGCCCCTTCCGTCCGCGCGGAGACGACAATCCCTGGGAAGGCCGCAAAGGCCCGTCCAAGCCGTTTCGCAGCCGTGACAACGACGACCGGCCCCGTCGCCCCCGTGAGCACGACGGCGACAAGCCTTTCCGCGCCCGGCGCGACGATGGGGATCGCCCCTTCCGCGGTCGGGGTGGCGATGACAGGCCGCGCCGTCCCGCGCCCGCTCGCGAGGACAGCCGAAGCCGCCAGGCCCCACCTGAAACCGTGGCCGCCGAACCGACCGAAGAGCGGATCGCCAAGGTCATCGCCCGCGCCGGGGTCGCCTCGCGCCGCGATGCCGAGGCGATGATCGCCGAGGGCCGCGTGACGCTGAACGGCAAGGTCCTGGAATCCCCCGCCATCAACGTGACCGCGGCCGACACGATCACGGTGGATGGGGAGCCTCTTCCGGTCAAGGAGCGCACGCGTCTCTGGCTTTACCATAAGCCCCGCGGCCTCGTGACCACGGCCCGCGACCCGGAGGGGCGGCCGACCGTTTTCGAGAACCTGCCCGAGGACTTGCCCCGCGTGGTGGCGGTCGGGCGGCTCGACATCAACACGGAAGGTCTTCTGCTGCTCACCAACGACGGCGGACTGGCGAAGGTGATCGCCCATCCGGACACCGGGTGGCTGCGGCGCTACAAGGTCCGCGCCCATGGCGACGTGACTCAGGCGGATCTCGACAAGCTCCGCGACGGCGTGACCGTCGACGAGATGGAATACGGCCCCGTCGAAGCCCGCCTCGACCGGGTGCAGGGCGACAACGTGTGGCTGACCCTCGGCCTGCGCGAGGGAAAGAACCGCGAGGTCAAGCGCATCCTCGAGCATCTCGGCTTACAGGTGAACCGGCTGATCCGGCTGTCGTTCGGTCCCTTCCAGCTCGGCGAGATCGAATCCGGCCTGGTCGAGGAAGTGCGCACGAAGGTGCTGAGGGATCAGCTCGGCGCCGCCCTTGCGGCCGAGGCCGGCGTGGACTTCGAAAGCCCGGTGCGCGAGCCGATCGCCGCCTTCGGCAAGCCCGCCAAGGAGCGCGCGGAACGCAGCGAGCGCCACGACGAGCGTCCGGCCCGTTTCGGTCGCGATCGGGACGAGGAGCGTCCCCGCCGCGGCCGAGATGACGACGAACGGCCGTCCCGCGCCCGCGGAGGCTTTTCCCGTCAGGACCGCGAGGACGAGGAGCCGAGGAAGCGCCCCTCCCGCCTGGAGCCGAAGAAGAGCATCTGGCGCGCCGACGACACCGACGAGGGCACGCATCGCAAAGCCCCACGCCGTGGGGCCGATCCCAAAGCGGCCCGGGCCGCGAGCGCGGAGCGCCCGCGCCAGCGTGTCGGCGCCATCTCCTCGGGAGAAGGCCGCAAGGTGGTCGTGGAGCGCCTGATCGGCGAGACCCGCGAGGAGACGTCCGACAAGCATCCCGGCGGCCGCCCGGCCCGCCGCGACGAGGATAGCCCCCGTCGTCAGGGAGGACCGGCCCCGCGCGGTCGTGATGGCGGCTTCGCCCGCCCGCCCCGGCGCGATGACGAGGAGCGTCCACGCCGTCCGGCCGGCGACAGGCCCTTCAGGAGCCGGAGCGAGGACGGCGAACGTCCGCGCCGCCCGCGCCCCGAAGGAGACCGTCCGTTCAAGCCCAGGCGCGAGGAGGGAGACCGCTTGTTCAAGCCCAGGCGCGAAGAGGGCGATCGGCCCTTCCGCGGACGCGGGGACGACGATAGACCCAGGCGCGGCCCGCCACGGGGCGATGGTCCGCCGCGGGGCCCCTCGAAAGGACGTCCCGGCGGCGGCTTCAAGGGTGGCGCGAAAGGCGGTCCACGCGGAGGCGGTTTCAAGGGCGGCGGCTCCAAAGGCGGCGGCTTCAAGGGTGGCCCACGGGGACGCCGTCCGTGAGGACTGATTCATGAGGATCGTGGGCGGGCGCTGGCGCGGCCGCTCGCTGGCAGGACCGAAATCGGACGGCATCCGTCCGACGTCCGACCGGCTGCGCGAAACGATTTTCAACATTCTCGCCCATTCCTATGACGAGCCTGTCGAGGGTGCACGGGTGCTCGACCTGTTTGCCGGAACCGGCGCGATGGGACTCGAAGCCCTTTCGCGCGGCGCTTCCTTCGCGCTCTTCGTCGACGAAGGCGCGCAATCCCGCGGCTTGATCCGCGAGAACGTGGAAACCCTCGGTGCCGGTGGCGCGACACGCCTGTTCCGCCGCGATGCGACCCGCATGGGCGCTGCCGCGCCCAATCCGCCGTTTTCGGTTGTTTTCTGCGACCCGCCCTACGGCAAGGATCTCGCGACGAAAGCGCTCCGGTCCTGTGCGGAAGGCGGATGGCTGACGCCGGGCGCCCTGGTGGTGGTGGAAGAAGCCCAAGGGGTCGAGGTCATGCTGCCGGAAGGCTTTGAGGAAATCGAGCGACGGGATTACGGAGAAACGAAAGTGGTGTTCGGACGCTATCGGGCCTGAGGTTCCTTCGCGCCCTATGCCGGTTTGATCGAAACCTGCCCGTCTGACCGAAAGGACAGCCCATGAAAGCCGTCGTTTATGAGCAATTCTCCGCGCCGCCGCGTCTGCAGAACGTCCCCGACCCGACTCCATCGACGGACGGCGTCGTCGTGAAGGTCGAGGCGACTGGGCTCTGCCGGAGCGATTGGCACGGTTGGATGGGCCATGACCCGGATATCGTGCTTCCCCATGTGCCGGGTCACGAACTCGCCGGAACCATCGTGGCGACGGGCAAGCAGGTCACCCGCTGGAAGACGGGCGATCGTGTCACGGTGCCGTTCGTGGCCGGTTGCGGCCATTGCCGCGAATGCCATTCGGGCAATCATCAGGTTTGCGAGCACCAGTTCCAGCCGGGTTTCACGGCCTGGGGGTCGTTCGCCGAATATGTCGCCCTCGACCATGCCGATCTCAATCTCGTCGCGCTGCCGGAAAGCCTCGACTTCGCAACCGCCGCCAGTCTCGGCTGCCGCTTCGTCACGTCCTTTCGGGCCATCGTCGACCAGGGGCGCGCGAAGCCCGGCGAGTGGGTCGCGGTGCATGGCTGCGGCGGCGTTGGCCTGTCGGCGATCATGATCGCCACCGCCATGGGGGCGAATGTGGTGGCGATCGACCTGACCGAGGACAAGCTCGATCTCGCGCGCGCTCTCGGGGCGGTTGCGGCCGTGAAGGCTTCCGCCGGCACCGACGTGGCCGCTGCGGTGCGCCAGATCACCGATGGCGGCGCTCATGTGTCCATCGATGCGCTCGGACACCCGGCGACCTGCTTCAACTCCATCGCCAATTTGCGGCGGCGGGGACGCCACGTGCAGGTGGGCCTCATGCTCGACGATCATGCGCGGCCGGCCATTCCCATGGACAAGGTGATCGCCCATGAACTGGAGATCTACGGCAGCCACGGCATGCAGGCGTTTCGCTATGACGCCATGATGGCCATGATCGCCACCGGAAAGCTGATGCCCCAGAAGCTCCTCGGCAAGCGGATTTCCCTCGATGACGCTCCGGCCGCGCTGATGGCCATGGATCGCTTCGAAGGCACGGGGATCACGGTGATCGACCGGTTCTGACGAAACCGCCCCGTTAGACAAGAAAGGCCCGATATGCGAGCGTTCCGTTGCCCCAGCTCGCGGTGGGATCACGGGCCCGTTCTCGGGATAGGCTGTTTTAGGGCAGCGAGCCGGATCGAGATTCCTGCAGTGAACGTTCGGAGACCACGATGACCTATCTGCCGGCTGAAAGCCGATACGATTCCATGATCTACAACCGCTGCGGCCGGAGTGGTTTGCAACTCCCGGCGATCTCCCTCGGCCTCTGGCACAATTTCGGCGAGGATAAATCCGCCGCCGTCGCCCGCGAGATGTGCCGCACCGCATTCGATCTCGGCATCACCCATTTCGACCTCGCCAACAATTACGGCCCGCCGCCCGGCTCCGCGGAAACCTTCTTCGGCGAAGTCCTGCGCACCGATTTTCGCGGCTTGCGCGACGAGCTCGTCATTTCCACCAAGGCGGGCTACCGCATGTGGCCCGGCCCCTACGGCGAATGGGGCAGCCGCAAGTATCTTCTCTCCAGCCTCGATCAGAGTCTCAAACGGATGGGGCTCGATTACGTCGATATCTTCTATTCCCACCGGTTCGATCCGGAGACGCCGCTCGAGGAAACGATGCTGGCGCTCGATTCCGCCGTGCGGCAGGGCAAGGCCCTTTATGTGGGCCTCTCGTCCTACAACGCCCAGCGGACCCGCGAGGCGGTGGCGATCCTGCGCGAGCTGAAGACCCCGTGCATCATCCACCAGCCGAGCTACTCGATGATCAACCGGTGGATCGAGGAGGATGGGCTCCTGGATGCGCTGGAGGAGGCCGGCATGGGGACGATCGTGTTCTCGCCCCTGGCGCAGGGAATGCTGACGGGAAAGTACCTGGGCGGCATTCCCGAAGACAGCCGCGCGGCAGCCGGGAAGTCCCTGCGCAAGAGCTTTCTGACCGAGGACAACATCGCGCGGATCCAGGGCCTGAACCGCGTCGCGGAACACCGGGGACAGACCCTTGCCCAAATGGCTCTCGCCTGGGTGCTTCGGGACCGGCGGATCACGACGGCGCTGATCGGAGCGAGCCGGCCGGAACAGATCGCCGACTGTGTGGCGGCCCTCAAGACGCTCGCCTTCTCGGCCGAGGAGCTGGCGGAAATCGACCGCTATGCGGTGGAGGGCGGAGTCAACATCTGGGCCGCCTCGTCGGAGCGCGCGGGTCCCTCGCGCTGATCATTCCCATTGGCCTTCGCTCTCGCGCCATATCCCGGAGCCATGTCCCGGAAGACACAGTCCGGCATGTGTGCGGGAGCACCGCTATCTTTCCGTTGCGGCACAATAAGATTCCGCTATGCAGACCACAGGCCATGAGGGCCGTGAGAGTCGGTGCTGGCCATGATCGGGCGTCTCGTTGTTGCTGCCGTCGCCTGTTGTCTTTCCGGTGCGCAAGCTGCCCGCGCGGAGGATGCGCCGTCGCAGCTCTGCCCCGGCTCCGCGGCCGCCATGGCAGGCCAAACCACCCTGCGCAACGCGGTGAAGGCCGCGTATCCGAACGTTCCCGAACGCAAGGCGGATCCGGACGACCTCGAACCGCAACCCTGCATCCATCCCTATCAGGCAAGCACCTTCGGCGGCGTCGTGGTTCTGTTCACCTTCAGCCAGATTCCGGGAGAGGATTGCCACGGCTGCGGCGCGAAGATCAGCGCCGACTTCCTGCGGCGGGACAAGGACCGGCTCGTGCCGGTCGCCCGCCATCGGGAGTTCGCGGAAAGCGGCTCCTGGGGTAGTCTGACGGCGATCAAGCCCGTGCGCATCGGGCCGGATGATGGCATCGTCGTGGAAGGCGGCGGCACCTTTCAGGGCGAGACCTTCGGCACTCTTCAGGTCTTCATCTTCCGCGATGGACGCGCGCAGGCGATCAGCCCCGAAAACGGGATCATCGCCACGCAGAGCAACTGCGACGCCGTGGAGCCCGGAAATGCCTGCACGGACATCACCGGCTCCTGGAAACTGGATTCCGCGGGACGCATGGCCGTCACCTATCGCGGGAAGCGAGCGGGCCGGACCGTCCCGCCCTTCACGGTGACCTATGAACGGCACGGAGACGCCCTTGAGGTCATCTCCGGCAAGCCCCTGAGTTTTTGATCGCCCTATCGCCGGCCGAACAAGCGCTCGATATCGGCGAGCTTCAGCTCCACGTAAGTGGGGCGGCCGTGGTTGCACTGGCCCGACAGGGGCGTCGCTTCCATCTCGCGTAAGAGCGCATTCATTTCCTCGGGCTTCATGCGGCGCCCGGCCCGCACGGACCCATGGCACGACATGCGCGACAGCACGGCGTCGAGCCGCTCCTCGAGGGGACTGCCAGCCCCCTGCCCCCATTCGGCGAGCGCATCGGCGACATCCTGCACCAGGGCCTTGATGCGCCCGCCCGCGAGGGCCGACGGCACCTCGCGCACGAGAAGCGCGCCCGGTCCGAAAGGCTCGAGAACGAGGCCCAGGCTTTCCAGGGTCGGAGCCTCGGCCATCACGCGATCCGCATCCACGGGATCGAGATCCACGACTTCCGGAATCAGCAAGAGCTGGCGGGATATTCCCGACGCCGCCCGCTCCCGCTTCAGGCGCTCGTAGACGAGCCGTTCGTGAGCGGCATGCTGATCGACGATGACGATGCCGTCGGGCGTTTGCGCCACGATATAGGTGCCGTGAATCTGCGCGCGGGCGGCGCCGAGGGGAGAGCGCTCCGAGTCGGGGTCGAGTTCGGTCAGGGCCGCCCGGCTGTCGGCAGAAGGCGCAACGAGGTCCGGCAGGCTTGCCTGGCTCTCGGCCAAACCGGATCCGTGCAAAGGCTCGTGGGGCGCCTGCCATCCGGCAAATGCGGGAGCGTGCCGGAACGAGGGCGCCCGATGGGCGACGGACACGGGACGGATGGGCGGCGCCACCTGCGGACGCAGGCTTTCGAGGGTGCGTGCGCCACCGGTCGACGCGGACCGAAAGCCGAACCGCGTGATCGCCTCCTTCAGCGCGGCCACCACGAAGCCGCGCACGAAAGCCGGATCGCGAAATCGGACCTCGGTCTTTGCGGGATGGACGTTCACATCGACGACGCGCGGATCGCAATCGACCATCAACGCCAGGACCGGATGCCGGTCGGACGCCATGACGTCCGCGTAAGCGCCCCGGACCGCGCCGAGAAGGAGCTTGTCGCGCACGGGCCGTCCGTTGACGATGAAGTGGATCTGGGTCGATGTGCCCCGGTGGAAGGTCGGCAGGCCCGCGAAACCGGACAGACGCACCCCCTCGCGCTCGACGGAGACGGCCATGGCGTTGTCGTTGAACTCCGACCCCAGGACGCGGGACAGGCGGCGCAGGAACCCGTGCTCGCCTTCCGGCTCCGGCGGATAGGTGAACGGCGTCATGTGCTCGCCGCTGAGGGTGAAGCGCACGGTCGGATGCGCGATCGCCAGGCGCTTGACGATTTCCGCTACGGCCTGCGCCTCGGAGCGGTCGCTCTTGAGAAATTTCAGGCGCGCGGGCGTCGCGGCGAAGAGGTCCGTCACTTCGATCTTGGTGCCCTTGGGGGCCGCAACGGGCCGGACGGGCCCTTTGACGCCGGCTTCCACCACGATGGCCGAACCCGTCTCGGCATCGGCGGTGCGCGTCGTGATGGCCAGGCGGGCCACGGCGCCGATCGACGGAAGAGCCTCGCCGCGAAATCCGAGCGTGTTGATGGCGAACAGGTCGCCGTCGGGGATCTTCGATGTGGCGTGACGCTCCACGGCGAGCCCGAGATCCTCCGGCGACATTCCAACGCCGTCGTCGATGATGCGGATCAGGCGGCGCCCGCCCGCCTCGATGGCGATCTCGATGGAGCCGGCGCCCGCATCGATGGCGTTCTCGACAAGCTCCTTCACGGCGGCCGCCGGACGCTCCACCACCTCGCCTGCTGCGATGCGGTCGACGAGAATTGGATCGAGACGGCGGACAGCCATGAAACCCTTCAGATTCGCGGGATCGACATGAGAGAATAAGGCGCCGTCCATGCGGATTCCAGCAGGCGCGACAATCTCCCGCGCGGGAATGCACTGCTTTATGGTTCATGGACGGAGGCAGGGATTCGGGTTCGCCATCGGACGAACCCGGCCCCTCTCCGTCATGCCGGAAGACCGCGGTTATTTCGCCTGGGCGAGATATTGCTTGGCGAGAATCTTGCCTTCTTCCACGGCGGGCTGATCGAACGGGTCGACCCCGAGCGCATAGCCGGTGAGGATCGTTTCGAGCATGCCATGCATGAGCAATTCGCCCAGGGTCCGCTCGTTGAGGGTCTCGATGTGGATGCGCCGTGTCGGGCGGTGATTTTTGGCCAGCGTATCGGCGGTGGCGCGTCCCTGCGCGGCAACGAGATCTCCGATGGACTTGCCGCCGAACTCCGCGACCCCGGCTCGCTGCGCGAGCTTCGTGTCCATGACGGGTCCCTTCCCCTCCACCCCGGTGGTGATCACCGTGAAGAGCTTGTCGTTGGGACCGGCCAGATAAAGCTGAAGCTGGCTGTGCTGATCGACAGGGCCGATGGCGGCAACCGGCTGGGATCCCTTGCCGTCCTTGCCGATGCTCTCGGCCCACAGCTGCACCCACCAGCGCGTGAAGCGCTCGAGACGGTCCGCATAAGCCATGGTCACGGCGATGTTCTTGCCCTCGAGCGCCATGGCGATGTTGATGGCGGCCCCCACGGCCGCCGGAGCCTCCACTGCCGGACGGCCGGCGCGGAACGGTTCGTAAGCGTCCGCGGCGCCCTGCCGAATGGCGGCGATGTCGAGGCCGAGCACGGCGGCGGGCAGAAGACCCACATTGGTCAGAACCGAATAGCGCCCGCCGATGCCGGTGTGATGTTCGAGGAACCGTACGCCCTCCGGTTCGAGCAGGTCGCGCAGGGCATTCTTTCCGCCTTCCTTCTTCGGTTCGGAGAGACCGAGAAATGCATCGGCGGGACGCGCCTTGAGACCGGCCTTGTCCAGGGCCGAGAGCACCGCCATCGCCTGCATGAGGGTTTCGCCCGTGCCGCCGGATTTCGATATCGCGACGAAATGGGTCGAGGACAGCGGCAGCTTATGAAGAACCCTGTCGAAGGTCAGGGGATCGAGGTTGTCGAGGAAGTGCACCCGCGGGCCATCGGCAAAACGGCCGGCGCCCGGAATGGCGTAATCCTTGAGCTGGGCCAGGGTCTGGCCGCCGAGGCTCGATCCGCCGGTGCCGAGAAACACCACATCAGTCGCATCCCGCCGCAGCCAGGACGCGGCCTCGCGAATGCTGTCGAGGTCCTCCGTCGTGCGCGGCATATGCAGGAGAGGCAACCGCCCGGTTGCGTCATCCTCGGCCAGCCGCTTCATCGCCCGCCCGACCACAGACAAGGCCGCATCGAGCGCCGTCTGCGGCACGCCCCCTTCGCCGATGTGGGATGCAAGGGCAAGGTCGATCGATTGATGCAGGGCCATTCCGGGATGCTCCGACTCGTCACAGGGGAGCGAAACACTAGGGCAGCGAGGCGGCCGCGGCTAGGGTTGCGGCGTGAATCACCCGGACCTTCCGGCCGTCCGACGACCGCAGAAGACCCGTGCGGCCAAAAAGAAGGGGCCTTGCGGCCCCTGATGTTCGTCGCCGATCAGAGTCCCGTCGGGCGTCCCGCGATGACGGTCAGCATTTGTCCGCCCCCGAAGATGCGCTGCGCCGCGGCGCCGATATCGGCCGATGTCACAGCCGCCACCAGATCGTTGCGGCGCGCGATGTAGTCGACGCCGAGCCCTTCGAAGGCGATCTGGACGAGGGTGTGGGCGATCTTCGTCGAGGTGTCGAAGCCCAGGGCATAGGAACCGATCAGGTAATCCTTCGCCTTCTGCAGCTCCTCCTCCGAGGGGCCTTCGTCCTTGAGACGCATCATCTCGCCGAAGATGACGTCGAGGGCTTCCGTGACACGCTCGTTCTTGGTCGCCGTGTAGCCCCAGGTCATCGAAGCCGCGCGGTAGCTCACCAGCGAGGTCCCCACGCTGTAGGCGAGACCGCGCTTCTCGCGCACTTCCTGGAACAGGCGCGAGGTGAATGCTCCGCCACCGAGAATATGATTGAGCACATAGGCCGGGATGAAGCCGGGATCGCGCCAGGGAATGCCGGGCAGCCCGAACCTGATCACCGATTGCGGGACATCGAGATCGACCACGTGGCGCGTGCCGAGGTTCTGGAGTTGAACCGGCTCGGTGGGCTTCAGGGGCTTCGCCTCGGGCAGGGAGCCGAAGACCTTGTCGAGCAGGACCGAGAGGCGTTCCCCGTCGATCGCGCCGACGACCGCGACCTTGACGCGGCCCCGGGCGATGATGGTCCGATGCATGGTCACGAGATCATCGCGCGTGATCGCCGCGACGCTTTCAACCGTGCCGGAGGTCGGCCGCGCATAGGCGTGACCCGCAAAGCCCTCTTCGAAGAAACGGCGGGTGGCCATGACGCCGGGATCGTTCTGCTGATACCGCAAGCCCGCCACCGTCTGGGCGCGAACCCGTTCGATCGCATCCTGATCGAAGCGCGGCTCGGCGAGGGCCAGGCGCAGCAATTCGAACGCTTCGTCCGCATGCTTGACCAGGGTCTTGAGCGATCCTCCGATGGCGTCGTTGCCCGCGTTGAAGGACAGTTCGATCGCCCTCGCCGCGAGGCGTTCCTGGAAAGCATCGGAATTGTAGGGCCCGGCGCCTTCATCGAGGAGACGCGCCAGCATCTGCGCGACGCCGGGTCGGTCTTCCGGATCCTGCGTCGAACCGCCTTCGAACGTGAAGGCGACGGCAATCAGCGGCACCACATCGGATTCCACATGCCACGCCTCGACGCCACCGGGAGACGTAAGGGTCTTCACCGTGGTCGGCGAGGCAGCGGAGCGGATTTCGGCGGAAGCAGTCATGATCATCTCGTTTCGGATCGGCGGTTCGTCGGCTCAGGGCAGGCAGATGGGCCGTGCCTAAGGGACCGCCTTCTGGAGATAGCCCGTCACCGAACGGCGCAGGATGAGATAGCGCTCGGCGGCGGAGGCGAGGTCGTCCTTGAGCACCGCCTCGATTTCCTGCGGCCAGCGCCGCACGTCTTCGAGGGTTTCCCCAATGGCGAGTGCCGAGCCGTAGATACGGGCGAGGGAAGACTGGCTGTCGGTCGAATAGATGGTCTCGGCCACGAGGCGGGTTTTGGCCCGTTCGATAGCCTCGGAATCGAGGGCCTCGGCGGAAATGGACCGAAGCACGGCGTCAACCGCCTCTTCGAGAGCGGAGAGGGAAACACCCTCGGCCGGAACCGCGTAGACGCAGAACCGGGTCTCCTCCATCGCCGACGACATGTACCAGGCGCCCGCGTTCACGGCGACGCCCTGCTCCAGGACGAGCTTGCGGTAGAGATAAGATGTGGGGCCGCCGCCGATCACCTCGGCGAGAAGCTCCAGGGCATAGCAATCCCGATCCTTGGCCGTGCGGCAGGACGGCACGAGGTAAAGGCGCTGCAGGGTCGGCTGCTCGACCTTCGGATCCGCGACGGTGATGTGCCGCGCGGCGACCGGCTCCGGATCGCGCGGACGGAAGCGGACTGGACGCTTGCCGCGGGGCGCGATGCGTCCATAGGTGTCGCTGCTCAGCCGGCGCACCTCGTCGGCCGTCACATCGCCGGCCACCACCAGAATGGCGTTCTCGGGCGTATAGAAACGACGGTAGTAATCGAGGGCGTGGTCGCGGTTGAGCGTTTCGATCTCGTGCATCCACCCGATGATCGGAATGCCGTAGGGATGGTGCACGAACAATGCCGCCGCCATCGCTTCGGAAAGCTGAGCCGACGGATCGGTCTCGACGCGCATCCGGCGCTCTTCCAGCACCACGTCCCGCTCAGGCGCGATGACGCCTTCCTCGAGGAGGAGGTTGGTCATGCGGTCGGCCTCGAACGACATCATGGTCTTGAGATGATCGCGGGCGACGCGCTGGAAATAGGCCGTGTAGTCGAAGGACGTGAAGGCGTTCTCCTGGCCGCCGAGGCCGGAAACGACCTTGGAGAACTCACCGGCGGGATGCTTTTCCGTGCCCTTGAACATCAGGTGCTCGAGGAAGTGCGCAATTCCGGACTGGCCGAGCGGATCATCCGCCGAACCGTTCCGGTACCAGACCATGTGGGTCACGACCGGCACGCGGTGATCGGGGATCACGACGACGTCGAGGCCATTGTCGAGGGTGAACGAAGAGACATCCGGCCCTCCGCCCTCTGTCCGCCCTTCGGAGGGTGTTCCGGTGCGCGGAAGAGGCTTCAGGGCTGTGTCCATGATGTTTCCAATCTTAACGGAATCAAGTCGGCTCGTCGGATCCGATTCATCGGAATAATGCAATCTGAAGGCCACGCAAGCGGAGCAGCACACCTTTTACGGGAAACGGAGAACTGCTGAACCGGCCAAGCTGGCCCTTAAGCATTTCAGGCGAACGGAGGACCGTTCGCCTGAAATCTCTGCCATGGGAAGGCTGGTTATCGCTGCTGCTGCTGCCTGATGAAGGCCATCGGGCTGTCGGGATCGCCCGTGGGGACAGGATCGGCGGAAGCCTTGAGCGGTGCGCCCCCCGCTGCCTTGAGCAGGCCTTTGGGAGGATCGCTCAGATAGCGGCGCTCGAGGCCGTCGCCGGAAAGCTTGACGTCGTCGTCCTTGGTGCCGAAAGCCCGCAACTCGTCGGGGCTCAGGAGACTCTTGTCGGCCTGCCGGCCCACCGGCGGAAGAGGCGTGTTGCCCGAAACGTAGTTGTTGGGATCCCGGCCGGCGCGCATTTCCTCGACGGAAAGGCGCTTGCCTTCGCTGTTCTTGTAAAGCTCGGTGCTGGTGTACGGCGTACGCGCCTCGGCCGCGGCCTTGCGGGCGGCGATCACGTCCGGATCCTTGGGCCAATTGGCGTTGCGGGCCTCGGCGCCGCCACCGGGCGCGGGCGTGCGCAGCTCCATCTTGGGCGGCAGTACGAGCGGAGGACGCTCATTGTACTGGATCGGCGGCTTCTCCTTCGGGATGATGCCGATGCTGCCGAGCAGGCTCTTGACGGCCTCACCTTCCTCCGCCGACGCCCCCGAGGCGACGACCAGAAGCGCGAGAGCGCCTGCGCAACCTAAGACCTTCAATCCCTTCATGGTACCCACCACTTGGTTGTTCCATTCTTGCGGAACGCCTGATTGCTCATTCTGGCGAACATAAGGCGGCCGGGCGTTCTTCAGCACCCGATCACGCCTTCCGGCGTTTTTCCAGCACGAAGGAGTCATAAAGCAAACCGACCACCCCCGCAACGATGGCCGCGTCGGCGATGTTGAACACGTACCAGGACCAGCCGCCGATCTGGAACTGGATGAAGTCGAAGACCGCCCCGTAAGCCAGCCGATCGATGACGTTGCCGACGGCGCCGCCGACGATGAGGCCCAGGGAAGCCGCGAGGAGTTTCCCGGCCGTACGGCGGATCCAAATGGACAAGCCGATGGCGGCGGCGATCGAAACCACGATCAGGATCCAGCGGCCAAGGCTGCTGTGCTGCTGGAACAGTCCGTAGGAAATTCCCCGGTTCCAGACCACGATCAGGCTGAGAAACGGGTTCAGGACCACGGGCTCGCGGACCGGAAGGTCGTAGACGAAAAGGAAGTAGAGCTTGCTCGCCTGATCGGCGATCAAGGTCAGGAGAGCCAGCGAAAAGCCGATCACCGCCGCGACCGAGAGGCCGCCCTTGGCGGCGCGCCGGCGGCGGGTGCCCTTGCTGCCCTTCGTCGCAGGGGCTCGGCGGGGAGCCGCCGGGCGCGCGGGAGGGGCCTCGCCCAACGGGACGGGCGAGACAGGAATTTCGGGCTCGCTGCTCTTGCTCATTCCGCAGCCGTCCTCAGGGCGTCCCATTCCCGCAGCGCCGCCGCGTCACGGGGCGTGACGTCCGGATAATCGGGATCGGTGCCGACCAGCGGCGAGACCTTCCAGGAGCGAGCGCATTTCCGGCCCTCGGCCAAGGCCGGGACCACCGCCACGCCCTTCACCTCGTCGAGGCGGAACGCGTCGGCCGGGCCTTCGCCCTGTTCGATCCGGATGTCCGACGTTATGGCGATCTCCGCCAGATCCAGGCCCTGAACCGCCCGGAGGAGCGCCTCATCGGCGATGAAGACCACGGGAGCCGCCTCGAGGCTGGCGCCGATGCGCTTTTGGGCACGCTCGATCTCGAGGGCACCCGTGATGACGCGGCGGACGCGGCGGATCCTCGCCCAGCGTTCGGCCAGCGCCTCGTCCCGCCACTCCGCCGGAATGGACGGGAACGTCTCCAGGTGAACCGATTCCGCCTGCGGATAGCGCGCAAGCCACGCTTCCTCGGCCGTGAAGGCCATGATGGGGGCGATCCATGTGGCCACGGCCCGGAAAGTCTGGTCGATGACCGTCAGGGCGCTCTTGCGCACGTGGCTCGACACCGGATCGCAATAGAGCGCGTCCTTGCGCACGTCGAAGTAGAACGCCGACAGATCCGTGGTCATGAACGAGGTCAGCAGGGCGACCACGCGCTTGTAGTCGTAATGGCTGTAGGCCTCGCGCACCTCGTCGCCGAGCTCGACCAGACGATGGAGCACGAAGCGCTCCAGCTCCGGCATGTCGGCGAAGGCGACCTTGTCCGTCTCGCGGAAATGCGCGAGCGAGCCCAGCATCCAGCGGATCGTGTTGCGCAGCTTGCGGTAGGTTTCGGCCGTCGTCTTGATGATCTCCGGGCCGATGCGCTGATCGTCCCAGTAATCCACCGACGCCGTCCAGAGGCGCAGGATATCGGCCCCGTATTCCTTGATGATGCTCTGAGGCGCGACCGTGTTGCCCAGCGACTTCGACATCTTGCGGCCCTGCTCGTCGAGCGTGAAGCCGTGGGTCACGACGATGTCGTAAGGCGCCCGCCCGCGCGTGCCGCAGCTTTCCAGCAGCGACGAATGGAACCAGCCGCGATGCTGGTCGGAGCCTTCCAGATACATGACCTGGTCCGGCCCGCCGTCCACCTTGCGCGTCACCTTCAGGTCCTCGCGCTTTTCGAGCGCGAAGGCATGCGTGCAGCCGGAATCGAACCACACATCGAGGATGTCGTTGACCTTCTCGAAATCGTTCAGGTCGTAGCCGCCCGCCTTCAGGAAGCGAGAACCGTCATCCGCGTACCACGCATCCGCGCCCTCCTTCTCGAAGGCCTCGGCGATGGCGTCGTTCACGCGCTCGTCCTTGAGGATCTCGTTGGTGCCCTTCCTCACGAAGACCGCGATCGGCACGCCCCAGGCGCGCTGACGGGACACGACCCAGTCGGGCCGGTTCTCGATCATGCCGTTGATACGATTCTCGCCGCTTTCCGGCACCCATTCGACGGTCTTGATGCCATTGAGCGCGCGCTGACGCAGGGTGTCCCCCTTGTCGTCGAGCGGCTTGTCCATGGAGATGAACCATTGCGGCGTGTTGCGGAAGATCAGAGGACCCTTCGAGCGCCAGGAATGGGGATACTGGTGCTTGAGACGGCCGCGCGCGATGAGCGCGCCGACCTCGACGAGCTTGCGGATCACGGCCTCGTTGGCGCCCGCGTCCTTGCCCTTGTCGTCATAGATCCGTTCCCCCGCGAAGAAGGGAACATCAGGGAAATAGGAGGAGTCCGGCGACACCGTATGCGGCACTTCCCGGGTGCCGCAGGCCTCGAACACGGCCTTGTGCTTCACATAGGTATTGTAGTCGTCCGCGCCGTGTCCCGGAGCCGTGTGCACGAAACCGGTACCGGCATCGTCGGTCACGTAATCGGCGGGCAGCGTGGGCACGTCGAAATCCCAATAGCCGTTCGCGCCCTCGAGGCCGCGGAACGGATGCGCGCAACGCTCGATCATCACCGGCAGCACGTCCTTCACACGCTCGTAGGCGGCGACGCGAGCGGCGGCGAACACGTCGGCCGCGAGCTTGTCGGCAACCACCAGGCGGTCGCCGACCTTGGCCCAGTTGTCGTCGGCGGCTTCGGTCACCGTGTAGAGGCCGTACGAGATGTCGGAACCGAAGGCGATCGCGCGGTTGGCGGGGATCGTCCAGGGAGTCGTGGTCCAGATCACGACCGACGCGCCGTCGAGATCGGCATCGAGGGTGCGGACGATCGGGAACCTCACCCAGATCGTGGTCGAGGTCTTCTCGTGATACTCGACCTCCGCCTCGGCCAGCGCCGTGCGCTCCACGGACGACCACATGACGGGCTTGGAGCCGCGATAAAGCTGATCGGACAGCGCGAACTTCATGATCTCGCGGGCGATCTGCGCCTCCGCGTCATAGGACATGGTCTGATAGGGATTGCGCCAGTCGCCCTCGACGCCGAGACGCTTGAATTCCTCGCGCTGCACGTCGATCCACTTTTCCGCGAAGGCACGGCATTCGCGCCGGAACTCGATGATCGGAACCTCATCCTTGTTCTTGCCCTTGGCGCGATACTCCTCCTCGATCTTCCACTCGATGGGCAGGCCGTGGCAGTCCCAGCCGGGAACATAGTTGGAATCGAAGCCCAGCATTCCCTGCGAGCGGACGACCATGTCCTTCAGGATCTTGTTGAGCGCGTGCCCGATATGGATGTTGCCGTTGGCATAGGGAGGGCCGTCATGCAGAACGAAGCGGTCGCGGCCCTTCTGCACCTCGCGCAGGCGCTCATAGAGCTTGATCTCGTTCCAGCGCTGCAGGATCTGCGGCTCACGCTGCGGAAGTCCGGCCCGCATGGGAAAATCGGTCTGGGGCAGGAACAGGGTCTCGGAATAGTCGCGCGCAGGTGCGTCGGGCTGGGAGACGGTCTTATCTGACATGGCGATCAATAATCTTTATCTGTCCGCATGAGAGGCGGAACGATCAGGCATCCGAATTCGGGTCGTATCGGGGCGAAAGGCGTCAATCCCGGACCCTCGCGGTCAAGCGAAGGCCGGGCCGATAATTCGCGACACGGGGGAAAAAGCCCTGTTCGGAGGCTTGGAAAGCACGGACATGACGAGCCTTTTAGCAGCGCGGACGCCGAGAATAAAGCGTGGCGGCGGCAGGCAAAGCTTCTTATTGTCGGGCCCAATCCCCATATAGGCTTGCGCTGACTTTTGCGAGAAGGACCCGACGATGGACCAATCAACCACCGCCGCCACCCAACGGCGCTCGAAAGCGGGCTTCGACCTCACGCCTCCGACCAAGGAAGAGCGCGATCACCTGATTGCGGATCTCAACGACGAGGAGCGCCATGTCATCCTCGAACACGGGACGGAGCGTCCCTTCTGCGGCGTTTTCAACGAGGCCAAGTCGAGGGGCACTTACGGATGCCGCCTCTGCGGCCTGCCCTTGTTCAAGTCCGGGACCAAGTTCGAATCCGGCACCGGCTGGCCGAGCTTCTTCGATCCGATCGACCGGTCGCACGTGGCCTTCGTCCGGGACACGAGCTACGGCATGATCCGGACCGAGATCCGCTGCACCCGCTGCGAGGGCCATCTCGGCCATGTGTTCAACGACGGCCCGCCCCCGACCGGCGAGCGCTATTGCATGAACTCCGTCTCCCTGCGGTTCGTGGCCGAGGGCGACCCCCTGCCGGATCTCCTGGATCGCGGCGCCCCGGAAGGCGAGCCCATCGCCTGACCATGTCCTTGCCTCGCCTGCCCTTTCGGCCCACAGTCCATTCTCCTGAACCGAGGCCGAACGGGCATGCCTATCAGCAGGACCCACATGCAGGACCTATGATCAGGAGCACGGACGGATGAGCACGGATGCCCTGGTGCCGCACTCCGCCGAAGCGTCCGGCTTCTACGACCGCCTGCCGGTCTTCGATCGGTTCGCGCGTCTCACTGATCCTTCCATCTACACACCGCTTCCGGACGACTGGGTGCTGGGCCTGGCCGATATCGTCCGATCCACCTCCGCCATCGCGGCCGGTCGCTACAAGGAAGTGAACACCGCGGCGGCGGCCGTCATCGCGGCGGTCGCCAATGCCCTGCACGGCAACGACTTTCCTTTCATCTTCGGAGGCGATGGGGCCAATTTCGCCCTTGCGCCCGACAAGGCGGACCTGGCGCGCGACGCCTTGACCGCCGTTGCCGCCTGGGTGCGGGACGATTTCGATCTCGACCTGCGGATCGCCCTGGTGCCGGTCGCGGCCGTGCGGGAAGCGGGGCACGACGTGCGCGTCGCGCGCTTTGCCGCATCCGCGGATGTTTCCTACGCCATGTTCTCCGGTGGGGGCATGGCCCATGCGGAGCGCGAGATGAAGGCCGGGATCTACGCCCTCACGCCTGCGACGCCCGGAACACATCCGAACCTGACCGGCCTTTCGTGCCGCTTCGACGAGATCCCCGCGCAACACGGCGTGATCCTGTCGCTCATCGTGATCCCGGAGCCCGCCTCCGACCCGGCCGCGTTCAGCGGATTGATCGACGAGATCCTGAAGCTGGCCGAGGACAGGACGCAAGCGCACCGGCCCGTTCCGGACGAAGGACCGACCTTCACGACGCCGTTCAAGGGATTCGCGCTCGAAGCCAAGGCGATCGGAGGGGCCCGGAGCCCGAGCGTGGGAACGGTCCTCAAGCTTGCCGCAAGGCGGCTCACCTCCTTCGCTATCTTCCGGCTCCGGTTGCGATTGGGCAGGTTCGATCCCGAGCGCTACTGGCATCAGCTCATCGAGAACACGGACTTTCGCAAGTTCGACGACGGCCTGCGGATGACCCTCGACTGCACCCCCGCCCTGGCCGACCGGATGGAGACGATGCTTCGGCAGGCCCAGGAGCACGGCGTCGCCCGTTACGGCCTTCATCGGCAGGAAGCCGCCCTCATGACCTGCTTCGTGCCCTCGGCGACCCGCAGCGATCATATCCATTTCGTCGATGGGGCGATGGGCGGCTACGCCATGGCCGCCCAGTCCCTGAAGCCGGCGGTCTCGTCGCAAGGATCGGCGACCGGCTGATATCACCGGCCCGTATCGGGAATCGCTAGCCGAGCATCGACGGGGTTCGGTCGGCCGCGAGCCGACGCCGCGCCTCTTCCGAATCCCGGTCCATCTGGGCGATCAGCGCGTCCACGCTCTCGAACCGCTCCTCGCCGCGGATCCAACCGACGAATTCCACGTCGAGGACGTTGCCGTAAAGGTCGCCCGCGAAATCGAACAGATGCGTTTCGAGAAGGGGCGCGCCGTTGTCGAAGGTCGGACGACGCCCGAAGCTGGCGACCCCGTCGACCAGCCGCCCGTCGACCAGCGCCCGCACCGCGTAGATGCCATAGCGCAGGCGGCCATCGTCGGGCAGCCGCATGTTGGCGGTCGGATAATTGAGCAGGCGTCCCCGCTTGTCGCCATGGCGGATCTCGCCGCGCACGAACCAGCGGTAGCCGAGCAAGGCATTCGCCCCGGCGATGTCGCCGCCTTCGAGGGCCATGCGGATGGCGCTCGACGAAACGAGGTCGGCCCCGGACATGACCGCGTCGGCGATCCGGCACGTCAGGCCATGAGCCTCGCAGAGCTCCGCCATGCGTCGCGGATTGCCCTCGCGTCCCCGGCCGAAATGGAAATCGTGCCCGATCACGACACCGGAGAGGCGAAGGTGCCGGGCCAGGAGAGATACGAACGCCTCCGCGTCGAGACCTGCCAATCCACCATCGAACCGCCGGATGAAGGCCCCGTCGAGGCCGAGGCGGGCCAGGATCGCCAGCTTGACGGGTTCCGGCGTGATCCGGAACACCGGCTTGTCCGGCTGGAAAAACGTCCGTGGATGCGGCTCGAACGTCACCACCGCCGCGGGATGGCCGGTGCCCATGGCCATGCGGATCAGGTGCTGGTGCCCCCGATGCACGCCGTCGAAATTGCCGATCGCCGCCACCGCTCCCACAAGCGTCTCCGGCACGGCTTCACCGTCGCGGCAGACCGTGATGGGGCGGGATGAGGGCATGGCGGGGAGCATGGGACCTGGGTGGGCTGGAACGGCCGCGACCCTGTCGAAAAGCGCCGCGCCGGTCAAGGGAGGAAGCCGTTCCGGCATCCTCTTCGTCTGCCGGCGCCGGAAGACTTAAGCGGCCCAGGACAGGGCGTCGGTGACGGCCTGGGGCTTGGCCGTCTGGCGATCCAGCCAGTCCTGCACGTGCTGCGACACCAGGGGACCCTGATGAGCCTTCAGCTCCTCCGCATGGATCCCCCGGGCGACCAGGAGGGAATCGATGCCGTAGCCGGCCGCGCCCGCGATGTCCGTGCGGATGGCGTCGCCGATGGCGAGCACCCGGTTCTTGGGAATGTCCTGGCCCTTCAGGCGTGCGCCCACCGTGATGGCGCGCTCATAGATCGGCGCGTGCGGCTTGCCCGCATAAAAGACCCGGCCGCCGATCTCTTCGTAAGCGAGGGCGATCGTCCCGGCGCAGGGCACGATCACGTTGCCCCGCTCCACCACGAGATCGGGATTGGCGCAGACCATGAGGAGGTTCCGGGCGCGCATGGCCTCCAGGGTCGAACGGTAATCCTCGACCGTCTCGCGCTCGTCGTTCTCGAACCCCGAGCAGACCACGTAATCGGCCTCGTCGATGGGCCCGAAATTCACGTCGAGACCCTCATACATGGGCATGTCGCGCGGGGGACCGATATGGTGCACGACCTGCGCGATCCGCTCCTCGATGGCGAGGCGCGTCAGGTCGCCCGAGGTGACGATGGCGTCATAGGCGCGGCGCGGCACGCCGAAGCCGTCGAGCTGCGTTCCCACCGACGCGCCGGGACGCGGAGCGTTGGAGACGAGAACCACCCGCCCGCCGTTCTGGCGAAAGCGGACCAGCGCATCGCTGGCGGGCGTGAAGGCCCGGACCCCATTGTGGAGGACGCCCCACACGTCACAGAGAATAAGCTCGTAGCGGCCGGCCATGGGCTCGAGCCCATCGACGAGGACCGGGAGGTTTGAAGCAGTCATCGGGTCTCACAGCTTGAGAGGCTGGCTGGATCGGAACCGCCGTCCCGGCATCCGGGTTGCAGCGCGATCCTGCGGCAAACGGCTGCCGGCCTCGGACGATCGTATGCTGGTCGCGGCGGGTAGGCCTTCGCGGACGCGAAGTCAACCGGCACGCCGCATGGCTTGAGGCGAAGCAGGTTCCGCTTCGGCAGGCACAGGGGCCTTTCCGCCGAGAACTTCGGCCCGGACCGCCCGCGGGGCCGCGAAGACGAAGCCTTGCGCCAGGGGAATTCCGAGGGCTGTCAGGGCGGGCACCATCTCCTCCCGCTCCACGCGCTCGGCCACGAGGCTGATCCCGAAACGGCGCAGGAGGGAGGCGGCGGCCAGGATATCCATATCCTGATCGTCGGCCCGCCCGGCGGCCGCCAGGATCCGCTCGGCGGAGCACTTCACGAAGCGGACGCCCTGCTCACCGAGGGTTCGCACGTCGATATGAAGATTCTCGACCCCGTCGATGGACAAGGGAATGCCGCGGCCGCACAGGGCGAACACGACCTCCCGCTGCTCCGTGTCGAGGGTCCGCCAGCTTCGCTGAGGGATCTCCAGGGCGATCTTGCCCGTCACGTCGGGCGCGGCCTCGAACAGGCGCAGGATCGAGCGCAGGAAGCCCGGCTCCCCCAACGAACGGGGGGAGAGGTTGACGGTCACGACGGCTTCGCTTCCCCGGGCCACCAGATGGCGGGCGACCGCGATGGTCCGCATCACCATCCGCCGGTCCAGTTCCGGGAGACGGCCGAACCGCTCCAGGGAGGACAGGAATTCCGCCGGGCCGATCAGCGTTCCGTCGTCCAGGCGCAGCCGGGCGAGGGCCTCGTAAACCCGGACTTTCCGCTGCGGCAGGGACACGATCGGCTGAAGATGCAGTTCGATGGCATCCGCCTCGAAGGCCTGAAGGGCGATGCGCGCCCGGTTCATGTCCGCCCCGAGCCCGTGCAGGGGCAGGAGCGACGGCTCCTGTTGCACCACTGAGACCTCGGATGGAGAGTTGGCCCGGCGCGTTTCGGGGCCGATGCGCAGGGCCGTGGTTTCCTTCGCGCCGGCGGCTCCGGGTGTTCCGACGCTGCTTTTGAGATCGGCCACGTCCCGGTTTTGGGCGGCCACGTTCCGGGCAAGCTCGCGCACGACGCCGCCGAGCAGGCCGACGGTCCCCGTGACCTCGGCCATGGTGCTGCGCAGGATCGGGGTCGCGATGTTGCCTTGTGATTGCCGTTCGAGCCTGGTCACGCGCCCGGCCAGGGCCGCGACGTCGGAGGAGGCCTGCCGCGAGGAGGCGTCCACCCGCAGGCCGATCACCCCCATGACGGCGAAGGCCGCAAGGTTCAGGATCACGACCAGCGGCAGCAGGCTCTCGGCCTGGATGGCCCCCGCGATGGCGATTCCGGACGCGACGATGCCGATGCCGGGCACGAACCATTTCGCGCCTCGGCCTTTAAACAAGACGGGCCATTGGGCCAGTTTGACCATGGGTGCCCCCGCTCCCCTGGTAAAAGGCGAATCAAAGTTGCAACGATGTTGTCCGACCCGGACCCCGACCGCAAGCGTGACGATACCGGCGGAAACGATTTTTCCGCTCCGCGCGCCGCTTTCGGAAAGCCTCGGGACAGGGCGGCCTCGGGTGAACAGGAGAATGCAGCCATGGACGAACCCCGCAAGGATCTCTTGATGCAGGTCGAGGGCATGACCTGCCAGGGATGCGTGAACGCGGTCACGAAAGCCATTCAGCGCCTGGATCCCGGCGCCGAGGTCGATGTGGATCTCGACCATGGCCGGGTCCACGTGATGACCAAGGCGCAGGCCATCGACGTGGCCGAGGCCCTGAACGCCGCCGGCTACGAGGCCGAAGCCATGACGGGCTGATCGCGACGGACCGATCATGACAGGCTGACGCAGCCCCCGCGTTTTTGTGACTCCCGAACGGCAATCAGGTTTTGCGGCCTTGCCGGACGGCTGCTAGGCTCCGGCGAATCCAATGTTTCGGGGAATGCCATGAACGCTCATCCGTCCCGGGTCGCCGTCGACCTTTCCGCCCCCAACGATCTCGATGCCTGGTGGCTTCCGTTCACGGCGAACCGCGCCTTCAAGCAGCGGCCGCGCATGGTGTCCCGCGCCAAGGGCATGTACTACTACACGCCCGAGGGCAAAGAGGTGATCGACGGGGCCGCGGGCCTCTGGTGCTGCAACGCGGGCCATAACCGCGACGAGATCACCGCCGCGATCCAGACCCAGGCCGCCGAGCTCGATTATTCCCCGGCCTTCCAGTTCGGCCATTCGGGCGGCTTCGCCCTCGCCTCGCGCATCGCGCAGCTCGCCCCGGGCGATCTCGACCACGTGTTCTTCTGCAATTCCGGCTCCGAGGCGGTGGACACCGCCCTCAAGATCGCCCTCGCCTACTGGAACATTTCCGGCCAGGGCAGCCGCACGCGCCTCATCGGCCGCGAGCGCGGCTATCACGGAGTGGGCTTCGGCGGCATCTCGGTCGGCGGCATCGTGAAGAACCGGCAGTTCTTCGGCACCCTGCTGGCGGGCGTCGACCACCTGCCGCACACCTATAACCGGGCCGAGCAGGCGTTCTCGCGCGGCGAGCCGGAATGGGGCGCCCATCTGGCGGACGACCTGGAGCGCATCGTCGCCCTGCACGACGCGTCCACCATCGCGGCCGTGATCGTCGAGCCGATGGCCGGCTCCACAGGCGTGCTGGCGCCGCCGAAGGGCTATCTCCAGCGCCTGCGCCAGATCTGCGACAAGTACGGCATCCTGCTGATCTTCGACGAGGTCATCACCGGCTTCGGCCGCCTCGGCACCCCCTTCGCGGCGGAGCGCTACGGGGTGGTTCCGGACATGATCACCTTCGCCAAGGGCGTGAATTCCGGCGCGGTGCCCATGGGCGGCGTCCTGGTCCGCAAGGGCATCCACGATGCCTTCATGCAGGGTCCCGACAAGGCCATCGAGCTGTTCCACGGCTATACCTATTCGGGCCACCCTCTCGCCTGCGCGGCGGGCCTCGCGGCGCAGGACATCTACCGGGACGAAAAGCTCTTCGAGCGGGCCAAGGCCCTGGAGCCGGTCTGGGCCGATGCGATCCACGGCCTGAAGGACCTGCCCAACGTGCTCGACATCCGCACCATCGGGCTCGTGGGCGCCATCGATCTCGCGTCCCGTCCCGACGCGGTGGGCGCGCGCGCCTATGAGGCCATGGACCGGGCCTTCCAGGAGGAGGGCCTGATGATGCGCATCACCGGCGACACCATCGCCCTCTCGCCGCCCCTCATCATCACCGAGGAGCAGATCGGCGAGATCACCGACAAGCTCACCCGGGTGATCAAGAAGGTCGCCTGACCCTTCCGCCCCATCGACACGCCATGGCCGGCCCCCGCGCCGGCCATGCGCTTTTTGGCGGCCCGCCCGATGACGAGGATACGTGCTCCTATGGACCGCGCCCGGGAAGGCGCGGGATCCGCCGCGCCGCCAGTGGCGGCGCCCTCTCCTCCCCCGGCACCGCCATCCAGTCGATCTCCGCCCCGGACGCCGCCCCCTCGGGGCCGCGACGCCGGGCCAGCAGCGCCAGGACGATCGCCGTCACGCCGCGCATGACGCAGGCCACCGACCCCACCACCGTCACCGGCACGGCGACGAGCCAGAGCGCCTGAACCCAATCCGGCGACGATTGATATTTGGACAAGGCATCCGCCAGGACACTGTACGGCGGCTCCATCGGCAACTCCCCTTCACGGTGAAGCGACCACCAGCGCCGCTGGTGGTCGGGGAGTTGAGAAGCCGTACGCAGACGGCCGCGCTGTCCTTTAGGCTTTCGCCCTGGACATGCGACAGCGCCTCCCCGACCGTAAGGTTGGGAAGGCATCGTTAGCGGCTGATGCTTGCCGCTGCGTAAGGGGTTCTCACGCCCCAGAACCGGTGTGCCCGGTTCCGGCAACGAGATAACACGGGGAAGCGGTGCGGGGTCAATGGCGCGAGCATCGCTCCGCCGTCATTTCCGCGCAGGCGGGAGCCGTCGCATCAGGGTTGAGGATCGAGAGCTGCGAGGGAGCCGGTGTGGCTTCTCTTCCATCGTCAGCGGTTATGGGTTCCGGACTTGCCTTCCGGCCATCCGGAATGACAGTGGCGGCGCTCCCGTCATTCCGGGGCCGCGCAGCGGAGCCCGGAACCCAGAGCCGTTGAGGTTTCCGAAAGGGGTGCACGGGTGCCGTCGCGTCTTTTCCGGGATCGTCGTGGTTATGGGTTCCGGGCTCTCGCGATGCTCGCCCCGGAATGACAGGGGCGCTTCCGTCATTCCGGGGCGCCGCAGGCGAGCCCGGAACCCATAGCCGCTGACAGTCCCGAAAGAAGCGCATCCTGAAGGCACCTCCTCCGGCAGCGTTCGTGCTTCTGGGTTCCCGCCTTCGCGGGAATGACAGTGGGGGGCTGGCCCGGCTCCGTCGCACCAAGCCCGGGCGCGTGCAGAACGGCTCGGGTGCTCGGGGCGTCCAACGGCTTTTGTTCTCATTTTGTTCTTGACTGGCGGGACAAGCTGAGCTATATCGTTTCATAGATCAGGTCCTGACGAGGGGCGCACTCGCGAGGCGTCGCAAGAGCGGGACCGGACACGGTCCCGTCGGTGCGGTCACGCAGCCGCACCGGATGGGAGGCCCAGGATGCTGGGCGGGTTGTCGGGATCGGTCGCAGGCCCCCGTCGCACGAGACGGAGCCCGCCTGCGGCGATGCCTGAGCCTTGCCTCTCCTGTCCGCCTAAAAGAACCGTGCGCGAAGAGGCATCTCGGCTCTTCCCTTCCCCATCATCCGCGAGCCGGGCTGCCCGACGCGCCACCCTCGATAAGCTTCCCGGCCCGGAGCCCCCAAAGGTCTCCGGGCCCGCAGGCCCATGCCTTTTTTCCCGCATGTTTTTCCATCGATCATTTTTGAGGTGTTCATCATGAGCCGCGTTCAGCGCATCCTCGCCCACCTGCCCGATGCCGACGACGCCCTGCGCCGTCTCGCCGACGTGATCCAGATCCCCGAAACCTGCCGCCGCCGCACCTGCCGCACCCAGCGCCGCTGCCGGGGCGGCTATGGCCCGCCATGCTATTTCGAAAACCGCCAGCGCTTTGCCGATGCGGTGCTGGAGGAGATGGACGACCACCGCGAGGTCTGGCTCAAGGAGCGCACCACCATCGCGGCGCTGCTGCGCTCCTGCCCGTGAGGCAACCGCGCCACCCGTCATTCCGGGGCGAGCGGATGCGAGAGCCCGGAACCCATATCCGCTAGCGGCGCAGGATAGAGAGCGACGGTGGCCGTTGCGGCTTCTCTGGCATCGTCACCGGTTATGGGTTCCGGGCCCGCACCGGAGGTGCGTCCCGGAATGACGGTACCGCGCTCTGTCATTCCGGGTCGAGCGTCGCGAGAGCCCGGAACCCATATCCGCTGGCGGTTCGAGATTGCGGAGCAACGGTGGCCACTGCGCTTGATCCTGAACGGTTGTGTTTATGGGTTCCGGGCTCGCCTGCGGCGCCCCGGAATGACGGGAGGTGTGGCGGGGTTATTGGTTGAGGACCAAGGAGAGATCCGACCAGTCGGGGTTCATCTCTTCGATCAACCTGATCTTCCAGTCCCGCCGCCACTTCTTCAGGCTTTTCTCACAGGCAATCGCCTCGTCGATGCGCTCGTAGGTTTCGTACCAGACGAGGCGGTGGACATCGTATTTGGCGGAGAAGCCCGGAACGGCCTTGGATTTGTGCTCACCGACCCGACGGGACAGATCGTTGGTGACGCCGAGATAAAGCGTCCCATGGCGGCGGCTGGCCAGAAGATAAACGGAGTACGTCATGCGACCCAACGAATGCGAGGCACATGATACTATGTTTCACATCCCCGGCAAGCTCCCCTTTCGTCATTCCGGGGCGAGCGTCAGCGAGAGCCCGGAACCCATACACGCTGACGTCACAGGAGAGAACGCTATGGTGGCCGTTGCGGCTTCTCTGGCACCCTCAGCGGTTATGGGTTCCGGGCCCGGCCCGCAGGGCCGTCCCGGAATGACGGGAACGCCCACTGTCATTCCGGATTGCCGCAAGGCAAGTCCGGAACCCATACACGCTGGCGATGCAGGAGAAGATGCGATGGCAACCGTGCACCCCTTTCGGAAACCTCAACGTTTATGGGTTCCGGGCTCCGCTGCGCGGCCCCGGAATGACGGGGCAGCGCTTGGGGCGGGATCGGCGCGCGGCATCAACCCTTGCCCCTCCCGGCGTCACGGGGTAGGACCGCCACAACCTTTTCTCATCATCCGGCTATCCTGACCCATGTCCAAGCCCGACAAAATCAAGGCGCGCGCCCCGCGCGGCTTTGCCGACCGTGGCCCCGCGGAACTCGCGGCGACCGAGCGCATGCTCGCGGCGATCCGTGAAAGCTATGAGCTTTACGGGTTCGAGGGGGTCGAGACGCCGTTCGTCGAATACACGGACGCCCTGGGCAAGTTCCTGCCCGACCAGGACCGGCCGAACGAGGGCGTGTTCTCGTTCCAGGACGACGACGAGCAGTGGCTCTCGCTCCGCTACGACCTCACCGCGCCGCTGGCCCGCTACGTGGCCGAGAATTTCGACGCGCTGCCCAAGCCGTATCGCAGCTACCGGGCCGGCTGGGTCTTCCGGAACGAGAAGCCGGGACCGGGCCGCTTCCGCCAGTTCATGCAGTTCGACGCCGACACGGTCGGCGCGGCCTCCGTCGCGGCGGACGCGGAAATCTGCATGATGGCCGCCGACACCCTGGAAAAGGTCGGCATCGGGCGCGGCAGCTATATGGTCAAGATCAACAACCGCAAGGTTCTGGACGGGGTGCTGGAAGCCATCGGCCTCGGCGGCGAGGGACAGGCCGGGCAGCGCCTGACGGTCCTGCGCGCCATCGACAAGCTCGACCGGCTCGGCCCCGACGGGGTGCGCCAGCTCCTCGGCCCCGGCCGCAAGGACGAGAGCGGCGACTTCACCAAGGGCGCCGGGCTCGCGGACGACGCGATTGCGCGGGTGCTTGCCTTCACCGAGGCGAAGGGCGCCTCCAACGCCGCGACGGTGGAGAACCTGCGCGGGGTCGTCGGAAGCTCCGCTCGCGGATCCGAGGGCGTGAACGAGCTGGCGGAGATCGCCGCCCTCGTGAGCGCCTCGGACTACGAGGACCGCATCGTCATCGACCCGTCCGTGGTGCGCGGCCTCGAATATTACACCGGCCCGGTCTACGAGGCCGAGCTGACCTTCACGGTGACGGACGAGGACGGACGCCCCGTCCGGTTCGGCTCCGTCGGCGGCGGCGGGCGTTATGACGGCCTCGTCGGCCGCTTCCGGTCCGAGCCGGTTCCGGCGACGGGCTTCTCCATCGGCGTCTCCCGCCTGTTCTCGGCCCTGAAGATGGTCGACAGCCCCATCGTGTCCGGCGCGCAGGCCCCCGGCCCCGTGGTGGTTCTCGTGATGGACAAGGACCAGATCGCCGCCTACCAGCGCATGGTCGGCACCCTGCGGCGGGCCGGAATCCGCGCCGAGCTCTATCTCGGCTCCTCCGGCATGAAGGCGCAGATGAAATACGCCGACCGGCGGCAGAGCCCCTGCGTGGTGATCCAGGGCTCCAACGAGCGGGAGCGCGGCCAGGTGGAGATCAAGGACCTTATCGAAGGCGCCAGGGCGGCCGAGGCCATCGCGTCCAACGCGGAATGGAAGGCGGCCCGTCCGGCCCAGTTCTCGGTCTCCGAGGACAAGCTGGTGGACGCGGTGCGGGAGGTGCTGGGGCGGCATTTCGCCTGAACGCCCTGCCCCGCCGGGCTGGAACTCCCTCGCACCCTCCCGGGTTGTCAGGGTAAGCTTGACCAATCAGGAGGCCGTCATGGCGAAAGCCAAAGCCAAGAAACATCCCGGCGACAAAGCGAAGGCGAAGAGCAAGGGCAAGAAGGATTCGGGCAAGAAGGATTCGGGCCAGAAGCTCTCGAAGGCCCTGGGCGGGTTCGCGCCCCTCAAGGACATGCTCAACTCCGATCTCGGGCGCGAGCTCCTGGCGGACGCCCTGATCGCAGCGGCGGGCGCCGCCGCGGCCGCGTTGACCAAGACCCGCACGGCCAAGAAGGCCGGCGCCGCCACCGCCGATGCGGGAGCCGAGGCCGCGGGCCTGGCCCGCGAGGCCATGAACACCGCAGCGGGCGCCGTCGCCGGCGTCGTGAGCGAAACCGCCCGCCAGTTCCTGCCTGCCGCCCTCGTGGGCGAAACGGACGAGGATCATCGCGCCGGCGCAAAATCCGGCACCCGGGAGACCAAGCCCCGCTACGTTCAGCGCTCCAGCGATCACAGCAAGCGCAAGACCTCGAGCGGCGTGGCCAAGGCGGCGGATAAGACGGCGGACAAGGGCAACAAGTCCGCCTGATCCGCCCCATCCCTGTCTCTGGAGACGCCGGGCGCGTCTCCAGACCTTCCCCTTTCGTCCCTCCCATTCACCCTTCCGGTCGAAAACGGTCGCGTTCGGGCCCAAGCGTTGCTAGAGAGCAGGCGACGATCAAGGGTTCGAGCGACGGTTGTGACGGAGACGGATGCCATTCTTGCGCTGATCGCGCTCTTCGAGCGCGAAGGCTACGCGCGTGTCGAACCGCCGGTGCTGCAGCCCGCGGACGTGTTCGTCGATCTGTCCGGCGAGGATATCAGGCGACGCATGTTCGTTACCCAGGACGCCTCCGGCACCGAGCTGTGCCTGCGTCCGGAATACACGATCCCCGTCTGCCTCCAGCATCTGGGCACCCATGGGGCCGAACCCGCGGGCTACAGCTATGGCGGGCCGGTCTTCCGCATGCGTCCCGGCGAGACCGGGGAATTCCTCCAGGCGGGCCTCGAATCGATCGGCCGCCGCGACATCTCTGCGACCGATGCGGAAATCCTGGGTCTCGCCCTGGAAGGGCTGGAGCCGCTCGGCCTTCGCGACATCAAGGTCAAGCTCGGCGACATGGGCCTGCTGAACGCGCTTATCGACGCGCTCGGGGTTTCGCCCGCAGCCAAGCGGCGGGTCATTCGGGCCATCGTGTCCGGCCAGGGGCTTGCCGCCTTGAGCGAGCCGGATCAGCAAGGACAGCCGGAGCATGCCGGATTGCTGGCCGCCATCGAGGGCCAGGCGCCCCAGGCGGCAAAGGCTTTCGTCGAGGACATCCTGTCCATCGCGGGCATTGCCCGGGTCGGCGGGCGAAGCGCCGGGGAAATCGCCGAACGGTTCCTCGCCCGCGCCGCCAATCGCGGCGGCCTGAGCGAGGAGGTCCGCGCCGTGATCGAGCGGTACCTGAGCATCTCGGGCGATCCGGATCAGGCGGCGGATGCGGTGCGCGTTCTCGCCAAGGAGGCGGGGCTCGACCTGTCCGAGGCGCTCGGCCTCTTTGAGGAGCGCACCGGCTTCATGGCGGCGCGGGGGCTCGATGTCGGCGCCTTCTCGTTCGCCGCCACCTTCGCCCGCAATCTCGACTACTACACGGGCTTCATCTTCGAGGTGCAGGACGCCCGCCGGGCCGACGGAAAGCCGATCGTGGGCGGGGGACGCTACGATCATCTCCTCGAACACCTCGGCGCCACCCAGCCCATCCCGGCCGTCGGCTGCTCTTTCTGGCTCGATCGCATCACGGGGAGCACCCCATGACCGAAGCCCCTCTCATCATCGCGGTGCCGTCCAAGGGACGTCTCCAGGAGAATGCGACCGCCTTCTTCGCCCGCGCCGGCCTTGTGTTCACCCAGTCGCGGGGCGCTCGCGATTATCGCGGAACCCTCGCGGGCGTCCCGAATGTGGAAGTCGCCTTTCTGTCCGCCTCCGAGATCGTCAATCATCTCGCCACCGGGGCAGCCCATCTCGGCATTACCGGCGAGGACCTGATCCGGGAGCAGATCGCCGATGCGGACGCCGCCGTGGAGATCCTCACGCCCCTCGGCTTCGGGAACGCCAACGTGGTGGTCGCCGTGCCGCAGGCCTGGATCGACGTGCGCACGATGGCCGATCTCGACGAGGTGGCGGCCGACATCCGGGCGCGCCACGGCTACAAGATGCGGGTCGCGACCAAATACGTGAATCTCACCCGCCGCTTCTTCGCCCAGAAGGGCATCGCCGATTATCGCATCGTCGAAAGCCTCGGGGCGACGGAAGGGGCTCCGGGCGCCGGCTCCGCCGAGCTGATCGTGGACATCACCACCACCGGCGCAACGCTCACCGCCAATGCTCTCAAGGTCCTGGACGATGGGGTCATGCTGCGCTCCGAGGCCAATCTCGTCGCCTCGGCCCGGGCGCCCTGGAGCTCGGCCGCGCGCGATGCCGCCATGACGGTGCTGACGCGGATCGCCGCGGAAGAGGAAGCGCGCATGAGCCGCGAGATCCGCGCGGCCCTCGATCCTGCCCGGGCTTCGGGGCTGGCCGGCATCCTGCACGATTTCGGCGCGACACTCCCGTTCGGAGAGCCCGCCGGATGGGAAACAGTGATCCACTGCAAGGCCAACACCGTGTTCGATATCGTTGCCGGTCTTCAGAATCTGGGAGCGCAGAACGTAACCGTCCGCGCCTTCGATTATCTGTTTCGCCCCACGAACACCCTGACGGAACGACTCATGCGGCGTCTCGGCTGATCGGCCGGTCCGTTGCGGTTTTGCAGAGAATGTGGTTGATCAAAAAGCAACGGGACAACAATACGACGGGCGTTGCCTCTACGGCAAAGGCCCCTTATGGTCCCGGCGTTTCGATGAATGAGGTTTCTATGAACGCGCTTCGACTTGCGGCGCTCCTGGCCGCCCTAGCCGCTGTGCCAGCCGCCCATGCCCAGACATCGACAGTTCTCGGCCGTCCGGCCGGTCCGACGCGCACGGTCGATACCAAGGTCCCGCAACCGGGCCAACTGGACAAGATTTTTCCGCTTGGCTCCACCTGGACCGCTGTCAGCCTGAACGGCAAGCCGTTCACGGGCGACCGCCCCAGCTTCACGCTGGATGACCAGCTGCGCGCCCGCGGTTTCGGCGGATGCAACAACTATTCGGCGACCGCCTATCCCCTGCGCGAGCAGCGGCTTGCGGTCGGTCCCTTCGCGCTGACCAAGAAGGCCTGCGACAAGGGAGCCATGGCGTCTGAGAATGCCTTCCTCGTCGCCCTGCGCACCTCCGCCCAGTGGGACATCGTCGGTCGTGTTCTGACGATCAAGACACAGAGTGGCGAACTCAGGTTCGAGCGGGCCATCTAGAGCATTTCTCCATTCAATGGAAAAAGGCCGGCATCTCTGCCGGCCTTTTTCTTTGATCCGCTCCCGACTTCAGACGCGGCAAGCCTCCTGGCCGCCGCGACAGCCCAACGACTGCCGCCTTGCCGGCCTTACTCCGCGGGTTCGGGCTGGCGCTTTTCGACAGGGGCGAAGAGACCATCGTCCTGCTTCTGCATGTCGACCCGCCGGTCGTGGAAGGCAGCCAGGGTCGAGCGGTGGCCGATGGACACGATGGTGGCCTGCGGCAGCTTCGTCTTCAGCATGGCATAGATGTCAGCCTCGGTCGGCTCATCGAGCGCCGCGGTCGCCTCGTCCAGGAACAACCAGTCCGGCTTGGCCAGAAGGGCACGCGCGATGGCAAGGCGCTGCTGCTCACCGAGCGACAGGGTCTGAGCCCACGCCCGCTCCTCATCGAGCTTGTCGACGAGGGCCGGGAGCTTGGCGGCCTGGAGCGCATCCCGGATCGCCGCATCCTCGTAGACACCATGCATGCCCGGATAGGTGACGGCCGCGCGCAATGAGCCCATGGGAATGTACGGCCGTTGCGGCAGGAGCATCATGGTCTGTCCCTCCGGGATCTGGATCCGACCCTCGCCGAAGGGCCAGATTCCGGAGATCGCACGGAACAGGGTTGATTTGCCCGAACCGGACGGTCCGGTGAGGAGCGTCGTCTCCCCATGACGGAATGCCACATCGTCCGCCCGCATCAACGGCCGCCCTTCGGGCAACGCTACCGTGAGGTCGTTCACCTTCAGGTCCTGATCGGGAGATACAACGAGTTCCACATGCTCTTCGTTGCTGCGACGACGCACATTGTCGATGGCGGCCTCGAAGGTCAGAAGGCGGTCGACCACGGCCTTGTAACTCGCGATCGTCGAATAGGAGGTGATGAAGAAATCCAGCGCTCCCTGAACGCTTGAGAACGCGCCCACTGTCTGCTGCATCTGGCCGAGGCTGATCTTGTCGATGAAGTAGTACGGCGCCGTCAGAATGTAGGGGACGACCACATTGGCCTGAAAATAGGCCGCCTGGAAAATCGTGAGGTTCATGACCCGCCGGACAATCCGCATGAAGTTGTCCACGATCATGCCGAAGCGACGGCCCAGGGCCTGCTTTTCCGCCTCTTCGCCGTCGAGAAGAGCAACCTGTTCCGTGTATTCCCGAAGCCGCGCGAGGGAGAAGCGGTAATCCGCCTCCACCCTCTCCTGCTGGAAGTAGAGTCCGATGAGGGGCCGGCCGATCACATGGGTGAGCCAGGTGCCGAAGAGGGCATAGAGAATTGCGACCCATACCAGCAGGCCAGGCACCGGAATGTCCGTTCCGGGCAAGGTAAAGTCGCGCGACAGGGCCCAAAGGATCGCGATGAAGGAGACGAGCGTCGCCGACTGGTTCATGAGGCCGATGGAAAGCGAATAGGTCTGATCGACGTAGCTGCGCAGATCATCGGCAATGCGCTGATCGGGGTTATCGGCCTCTCGCCCGACGAGCTGCATCCGGTAGTGCGTACCGTCGCCGAGCCATTCACGCACGTAGAGGCCATTGAGGAATGCGCGCCAGCGGATGCGCAGAACGTATTGGGAAACGATTTCAACCAGGGCCACCGAAATGTAGACGGCGGCCAGGGGCACGAAGATCCACAGAAGCTGATACCAGAACGCCGCACCGTCCTTGGCCTGCAGGGCGTTGAACATATCGCGGTTGAAAAAGTTGAACCGGACGCTCAACGCCACCTGTGCAAAGTTGATCAGGATCAGAAAGGCCAGAAGCGCCGTACCGATCGCACCTTCCGACGCCCGAACGGTGCCAAGGAGCGGAATGCGGATTTCGCTGGCGGCGGACGAGTCGAAATAGCGGTCTGCAATGCCCATGATTTTCCGGATCACCGGAATGTGGGACAGTCCGTAGATGATGAAGGCGAAGATCGTCGCACCGATCGGCATGGAAGCCGGGGGCACATAACCTCCCAGGTCGCCCGTGATCATCCCAAAGGCGTCCGCCAGAAGCAGGGCCGCCATGATGACTTCCACGAAAGTCAGCACCCCGACGAAAACCTTGAGGAACTTGGGGATGTTCCGGGACAGGAACAACGCCCCAGCGAGTCCCATCAGGGACAGCGGCAACAGAAGGGAGACAGGGGTCCCGCTCAGCTGAACCGCAAACAGGGCAAGACCGAGGAGTCCCGCCGCAAGGCTGGCCTTCACCATTACATCATCCTTGTACAAACCTGACGGCAATGCCGGATCACGAGCCGATCCGATGCTCCCGTGGCAAAGATATGGACATAATTCTGCTTTGTTGCGACTGAATTTTTTGTAATCCGGGTAATGCCTTATTCGATATCGGCCGTGCCGTAGCGGCTCGCGGAAGCAGGTTCAAGGACTTTAAACAATGGAAATTCCGATTTAAAGAACGAAAAGATTGACAGAGAGAACGACCTGCGGCATTGCTGCACCGCAGAAAGAGACGCCTCTCATGAATGCACCTCTCGGATATCTCAACGATAGCTCACTGCAGCGCTTAATCCCCGCGGAAGCCATTGTTCGGCTCGAAAGCGTATCCAAGGTCTATCCTGGCCGGCACGGTGCGCCTGTTTCGGCTCTGGACGGGATCGACCTGGCCGTTCCTCAGGGTTCCGTTCTCGGAGTGATCGGCCGTTCCGGTGCCGGCAAGTCGACCCTGATCCGTCTCGTCAATGGACTTGAGAAGCCAACCTCCGGCCGTGTCGTCGTGGATGGCGCGGACATTTCCGCCCTACCGGAAAAAGCGCTGCGCCATGCGCGCCGCTCCATCGGCATGATCTTCCAGCATTTCAACCTGCTGTCGTCACGGACGGCGGCCGAGAACATCGCCCTGCCCCTCGAAGTCGCAGGGTATGACAAGGCGGTGATCACGGCCCGGGTGGACGAACTTCTGTCTCTCGTCGGGCTCTCCGACAAGCGCAACCGTTATCCGTCCGAGCTTTCGGGCGGACAGAAACAACGGGTCGGCATCGCCCGCGCCCTCGCGACGAAGCCGAAAGTGCTTTTGTCCGATGAAGCGACCTCGGCGCTGGATCCGGAAACCACCCGCTCGATCCTCGATCTTCTGTCGCGGATCAATGCGGAACTCGGATTGACGATCCTCCTGATCACCCACGAGATGGCGGTGATCCGCTCGATCGCCAAGGAAGTGGCGGTGATCGACGGGGGCCGCATCGTCGAGAAGGGTGATGTATTCGACGTGTTCACGAGGCCGCAGCACACCGTGACGCGGTCCTTTCTCGCAGACGAGCCGGGCCGCGCCCTGCCGCCCTATGTCGCCGAGCGGCTCCGCCCGGAGGCGACCCCGAACAGTCAGGCTGTGGTACGGATCGGTTTTCGTGGTCCCCACGCGACGGACCCTGTGCTGGCACGGCTGGCGCGCGATCTCAACATCGAGACCAACATCCTCGCGGGCTCCGTGGACGAGATCGCAGGCCGGCCCTGCGGCACGCTGGTTATCGGCGTGCCAGAGGTCTCCCTCGACAAGACTCTCGCGTTCCTGACGCATTACGGACTCGATACGGAGGTTCTCGGCCATGTCGCCTGAGATGATCCGCCTTCTCGCCGGCGCTACGGGCGAAACTCTCCTGATGGTGGCGATTTCGGCCGGTATCGGAACGCTCTTCGGTCTACCGCTCGGCGTATTCCTCGCCACCAGCGGAAAGGGCGAATTGTTTGCCGCCCCATGGGCGAACCGGGTGCTCGGCGTGATCGTCAATGCCACGCGCTCGACGCCGTTTATCATCCTGGTGGTGGCGATCATCCCGTTTACGCGTCTCATCGCGGGAACATCCATCGGCACCAACGCAGCCATCGTCCCGTTGACCGTCGCGGCGACACCGTTCATCGCCCGCCTGATCGAAGGAGCGATCCGGGAGGTTGATCAGGGTCTCATCGAAGCGGCACGCGCGTTCGGCGCAAGCCCGCTGCAGATCGTCCTCAAGGTGCTCATCCCCGAAGCCTTGCCAAGCATCGTTCTCGGGCTGACCCTCGCGGTCGTGTCGCTCATCGGCTTTTCGGCGATGGTGGGCGCGGTTGGCGGCGGAGGCCTTGGGGATCTTGGTATTCGCTACGGATATCAGCGCTTCATGCCCGAAATGATGCTCGCCGTCGTGGTGGTGCTGATCGTTCTCGTGCAGGCCTTGCAAAGCCTCGGCGATGTTTTCGCCCGCCGCCTCAACAAGCGCATCCGCCACGCCTGATTTCTTACTGTCGTACAAGGAAGATCGACATGTCTCTCAAGCGCCTGGGTCTCGCAGCCCTCCTTTCCCTCGCCACTCTGCCGGCCGTTGCGCAGCAGACGCAGACGATCCGCATCGGCGCGACGCCGGGACCGCATGCGCAGATCCTTGAAGCGGTGAAGCCGATAGCCGCCAAGAAGGGCTTGGACCTAAAGATCGTCGAGTTCTCCGATTATGTCGTGCCCAACGCCGCCCTCGCGTCCGGCGAGCTGGAAGCGAACTCGTTCCAGCATCAGCCCTATCTCGATAACCAGAAGGCCGACCGTGGCTATAAGATCGAGACCGTGGCGCAGACGGTGAACTTTCCGATCGGAATCTACTCCAAGAAGCACAAGGCTTTCGATGCCCTGCCGAGCGGCGCCACTGTCGCCATCCCCAATGACCCCACCAATGGCGGACGCGCGCTCCTGCTCCTGCAAGACAAGGGCTTGCTGAAACTCAAGGACGGCGTCGGCTTCAAACCGACCATCCTTGATATCACGGACAATGCGAAGAAGCTGAAATTCGTCGAAATCGACGCCGCGCAGGCTCCCCGCGTGCTCGATGACGTGGATGCCGCGGTGATCAACACCAATTATGCCACGCAGGCTGGCCTCGATCCGGTGAAGGACGCCTTGACCCGCGAAAACCCCAAGGGTCCCTATGTAAACATCATCGCCGTGCGCGCCGAGGACAAGGACAAGCCTTGGGTCAAGGCCCTGGTCGAGTCGTACCATACGCCGGAAGTGAAGAAGTTCGTCGAAGAGACATTCAAGGGCGCCGTCCTGACGAGCTGGTAATTCGATTCTCTTTCCTCCCAAGACTGAGCCGGGCCTTGCGCCCGGCTTTTTTATGCGGCTCCCGCCCAGAGAAACGCCCTTGTCATGAGACCGAAAGGCGACGTGAGAAGACCGTTTGAAAACTTGAGAGGGTGGCGTTTAAGGAGGTCCGTCAACCGTTTCGTCAGGGATGGCTCGTGATCCGAGAACCACAATCCCCGAAAGATGAAAGGCATCAGCGATTGGACATCAGGCGATGCAAGCGGCCCGTCCCATCGATAAGTCGAAGCCGGATCGCGAAGGCCTATGAGGATGTTGTAGGTTTCATCGGAGAGAAGAACGTTCTTGGTGTAAATACGCCCAAAAGCTCTCATGTCCTTATCCGATACGAGAATATTCGCATGCTGACAGGCGAGAGGAAACTCCAATGTAACGGCTGCCTTCCAAAACGCTTCCGGAACTATCTCTTGGGTCAAGGACGGATCGGGGAAGTAAGCCCAAGTCGCCGCGCCCATATCGTCGATGTTTGTCACTCGTTTGAAGCCGCCCCAGAGCAGACTGAGCCGATCGTGGATGCCTCGATCGTTTGTAACGCGGTAAATCTCCACGCCGGCCGCTGCGAGGGCATGCACATGGTTCTGCGCTTCGAATGACTTCGGATCGAGCCATGAGCGGTAATACCCGTTTCTGCCATCAGGCAGCGTCAAGAAATACCGGTCGAATTCCCAGAGTCCCGCCGTCAGATCATGGCAGTATGAACCGAACTCGTCAGCAAGGGGATCGGTCGAATACAGTTCATTGGCGAAGCTGGCGATCGGCAATGAGACAAGACCGGTCACCGTGACATCCGTGATGCGCCTCGTGACCCCATGCACGGGCCAGGGCGAGCCCCAAGAACGGACAACGCGATCCTGCACCTCATCCTTGCGGCCTGTCCGATCATCTCTCAATGCCATGATTTGACGAGCCGCATCGACGAACAATGTACGAAAACGCTCTTGGCCTGTTGCTTTCCAAAGAATAATCGCCGCGCGTCCTACGTAGGACCAGGTCCAAGCAAATACCTGCCCTCGGTCTTCAAGTGCGGGAAGTCCCTTCGCAGACGGATCGAGTATCTGGGCGATATGCTTCCTCAATGCATCAAAGAGCACATCAAGATGTGGCTTGGCGGCGGAAAAACTTCCAAGGTCGACCGGATCCGGAACGTTGTCCGAACTATCGAGCAGCTCTTCTATCTCTTTGCGCGGCACACTTTGCCCAGACGCAAGCGTCGTCCAGGCAGAGATGTAGCGTTCATAGAGATTTCGCTCATTTGCTACTGCACGATGCATCATCATGACAAAAGGCAGAGGCAGCGTTTTCAATACCGCGCGGCGCGTGAAACGATATGATGTTTGCTTTAGCAAGCTCAACGTCAGGTTCTCTAGAAGACTCACCCTTCCGCACAGAAAAAGACTCATCCTTCCGTACAGTAAAAGACAAATTCTCCGCTGATAACGCCGCCCACCTCCATTCGTTCACAGATGGAAGCAGCTTGACAATCCGACCGTACTCTCTTGATCTTGGTGACAATATAAGCCGGCTCATATTCGGCACGAGGAGGAAACACCGTGCGCCTACCGATTTTCGTTTTGACCGCCATGACTGGCCTTTGTGCGGCTCCCCTGGCCGCACAAGCGCAGGCCCCGCTGACGGTCTACTGCTCCATTCTGGAAGAACAGTGCCGCGTCGGTGTTGCGGCCTTCGAGAAGGCAAGTGGCGCCAAGGTCACGATGGTCCGCAAGAGCACCGGTGAAACGCTGGCTCAGATCCGGGCGGAAGCCTCGAATCCACGGGCTGACGTGTGGTGGGGCGGCCCCGGTGACTCGCACATCCAGGCCGCGGAGGAAGGACTGACGGCGCAGTACAAATCTCCCATGCTGCCCCAGCTTTACGATTGGGCGGCGCGCTTTGCGGAGCAGGCGGGCTACCGCTCAACCGGGACTTATCTCGGCGCATTGGGCATCGGATACAACACCAAGGTTCTCGCCAGTCGCAATCTGCCGGAGCCGAAATGCTGGGCCGATCTTCTCGATCCGAAATATCACGACGAGGTCCAGGTCTCAGACCCCAATTCCTCCGGCACCGCCTATGTGTTCCTCGCAACGCTCGTGCAGCTCATGGGCGAGGACAAAGCGTTCGAGTACATGAAGGCTCTGCACAAGAACATCAACCAGTACACCAAATCCGGCGCCGCTCCGGTGAAGGCCGTCGCTCTGGGCGAAACCGCCATCGGAATTGCCTTCATGCACGACATGGTGACGATGATCGCAGACGGGGCTCCGGTAAAGACCATCGCTCCTTGTGAAGGAACCGGCTACGAGACGGGCTCCGTTTCCATCGTCAAGGGCGGCAAGAATGCGGAAACGGCTCAGAAATTCGTCGACTGGGCCTTGTCCGCCGAAGCACAGAAACTCGTCGGTGCGGACCTGAAGATCTATTCGATCCCGTCGAACAAGGAAGCTCCGATCTCCCCCGATGCGCCGAAGCTGTCGGAGATGAAATTGATCAGCTACGACACGGCAAAATACGGATCGGTTTCCGAGCGTACCCGTCTTCTCAAGAAGTGGGACGCGGAAGTCAAATCCGCGCCGAAATAGACGTTTCTGGACAAGTCACGAGGCATGGGACCACGCGCAGTCCCATGCCTTTATTTTTGCCGCGGCGGCCTGAGATCCTGCCCCGCCGTGAGCAGCGTTCCCGATCTCTTTGCGGTTACCGCCTCCAGCAGCGCACGAGCGGTATTGCGCATTTCCTCTTGCACCGCGAGGTCGCGGTCCAGCTCCTCGTGGCTCGTCGCATAGGGCTGCCAATAGCCGATATAGCGATCGAGTTCCGCCGCCGGCCCCGCAGGGATGAGATCCATGTCGACAAGCCAATCCGCCAGGCTGCGGCGCAGGGTCTCGACACCGGCCGCATCGCCATGCGTCACGACGGAGAACATGCGGCCGGCAAGGTGCTTTGGATAGTCCCACCCGGCCAGTTCGATATCCTTCGCCTTTTTGGCGTCCTTTCCGTGCGTTCGCGTCGGATCGGGATTCCCCCCATCCGCGCAGACAAGACGGTCCATCATCAGCTTTAACGGGGACGTTGCCTGGTACCAGTTGACGGGCGTGACGATCATGATGCCGTGCGCCTCCACCCATTTTGGGTAAATCTCGTTCATCCAATCCTGGGTTTGCCCCAGGGAGTAGTTGGGATAGCAGGAGCAAGGCCAATGGCAGAGCGCTGCAGCAGTGGAAAAGCAGGCCTTGCACGGGTGAATGTGCCGTCCGTATTCCGACGCCAAACGGCTCAGCTCCAGAACCTCTACGGTAACATGAGGCACCGCCTCGAAGACCTCGCGCGCCAAGGTGACGAGACGATAGCTCTTGGACATTTCGCTCGGACACGTATGTTCGCTGCGAGAAGAGGCGCAAATCAGAAGAAGGCGCGTCGGGCCGCCCCGATCCTCATGCCGCCGCTGCGCAGCATGAATTGCCTCCTGCGCCGCAATCCAGTCGACAGCGAGATCGTAATCCGGATCTGCGAAGCCCGCGCCCGCTTTTCGGGTCCGCGGGCTCTTGCGGGAATGGGAGTAGGCGTCCCATGCTGCCGCGACGATGCGATCGAGTTCGTCTGACAGCGGATCGAAGGCCGGGTCCTGAAACTGATTGAGGAAACGTCTGCGGAACTCGTCTTCGCTCAATGTGGGGTCTGGCGTTCCCCGGCGCGGTTCTGGTGTAGGCAAGACGCGCTCCTCGATGAATCCGGCAGTGGAATGGAGGCCACTTTCCGTTTGTTCCCAGGATATCTTACCTGAATTGGGCGCCGTTCAAGAATGCGCCAAGTCGGATGTGAGCGCTGCGACATCACGAATGATCCAGGCATCGACAGGAGCGGCCCTGCCCCGCACGTTGGCGGTCTGGCGCTCATGCCCGTCCAGGGACAATCCGGCGAGATTGGCGAGCTCCGCCGAAATCACCAGAGCGGCATTGAGCTCCTTCGCCAAGCCCTCAAGGCGGCTGGCGGCATTGATCGTATCCCCGACCGCCGTCAAACCCATGGCTTGGCCGTAACCCATCTCGCCGATGATGGCCGAGCCGGCATGAAGGCTCACCACGACCCGGAGGGGCCTCTCCAACTCGCTTGCATAAAGGCGGTTGAGCTGATCCACCCCCTCGAAAATATTCAAGGCCGCTGCGAAGGCCTGCTTGGTCGCACTTTCGGGCGTATCGGCAAGCCCGAACAGGGCCAAGGCACCATCGCCGATGAATTTGTCGAGGTGGCCACCGGCGGTTTCGATCGCATGTCCGACGGTCTCGAAATAACGGTTGAGGAGAAACACCGTATCGAAGGGAAGGCGGTTCTCCGTCAGGCGGGTAAATCCCCGTAAATCGCAGAACAGGACTGCGATTTCACGCTCCTGTCCCCTTCCCGTGTGGCCGAGATCGGAACGTCTGGATCGTCCGGCATGGGCCGAGGAAAGAACCGGGATAACGGACAGATCGTGGGTCGGTCTGAGCTGGCAGGCAAGGCGGACATCAGGAGCCGCCTTGATCCTTCGAAGGGTCGCGGCCTCCTGCGCCGTCGGTTCCGGCTGCGCTTCCAAGCCGCGGACGACACGGATCCGACAGGTGGAACACCGCCCCCGCCCGCCACAGGCGGATTGATGCGGGATACCGCCGACGCGGCTTGCCTCGAGGACGGTGAAGCCCTGGGGAACGGAGATGGCATCGATCCCCGGATAGGTGACCAGCACCTGTCTGGCACGGTTGCGATAGGTGCGGAATGCCCGTGCCAGAAGAGCCGCGCCGACAGATCCCGAGAAGGCGAGGTAGAGGCCTTGCCGGATATCAAGGAGCAACGCGGCATCCTCGGCCGTCGGAGACGTCTCCGGGAATCGCGTCGGATCGGCGCTGATATCCATTCCGCCTTCCGCGAAGCCGAGCAGCGCCAAGACGGGGACCAAAAGGGCTCCCGAAAAAAGGAGCAGTGAATACCGCGGGAACCAATCCTTGGACCGCAGCCAGAAAGACACGCCGAGGCAGCCGTGCAGCCAGGCAACCAGAAGCGCCACGGTTTGCCTCGCGCCATTGGCGGGAGCCACAACCCAGAGCCCCCGCAGCACATCCGGATAGCCGACCTCCAGGCCGGTCACCGAGAGTTCGATGCGCGTGCCGACCACATGCGGGATCAGCAGAAACGGCAAGGACAGCCCCAGGGCCAGCTGCGCGGCCTCCTTCAAAGGCATGCGCAAGGTCTCGTGCCGGTAAAGCGCCAAGAGCGCCAGACTGAAATGCACCAGCAGAGATCCATAGAGCAGAACCGTGCCGACCGGGTTGCGCCACAGGAGATTGAACACGTGGCGCCCCTGCTCCATCGCCGCAATGGACAGGAGCCCGAGGGCGTGGTTCGTGAAATGCGTCACGAGAAACGCAAGAAGAACGAGGCCGGTCGTAAGCCGAACCTCACGCAGACCTGCTCTGCGCGGTAGGGCGTTTGAAGCGGCAGGGGGTTGGCGTGTCGAATCCATCGAACACTGATCCCTCAAAGCTATACAATATTCCAGTCCGCCCGGGCTTCCATCACAGGCTCTTGATGGCCGCCCGCCCCTTCCCTTGCCAAGTATGAACAGGGAATCACACGTCCTAAGGCTGCCATCCCCCAAAGGTGCACTATCTAAGGTCGTGGTTGTTCCCATCGGGCGTCCTGCCGCCCATGAAGCAATGGAGAGTATTTTTGCCTCGCCTTGTCGTTGTTTCCAATCGCGTCGCCATTCCCGATCCGACCGGTAAAGGCTCGGCCGGAGGTCTTGCTGTCGCCCTGCGGGAAGCATTTCAGGCTTATCAAGGTCTCTGGTTCGGCTGGAGCGGCCGGGTTTCCAGTCATCCGTCGCCCGAGCCGAAGATGGTGGACAAGGGCAATGTCCACTATGCCCTCATGGACCTCACCTCCATCGACCGGCAGGAATATTACAACGGTTTCGCGAACCGGGCCCTTTGGCCCAATATGCATTACCGTCTCGGTCTGTCGGAGTTCTCCCGCGCGGATTATGCCGGCTACCTGCGCGTCAATCGAAGCTTTGCCAATGCGCTGGTCCGGATGATCCGGCCGGACGATCTGATCTGGGTTCATGATTACCACCTGATCCCCCTGGCGGCGGAACTGCGGGCCTTGGGCGTCACGAACCGGCTCGGCTATTTCCACCACATCCCTTGGCCCGCACCCGAGGTCTTCGGGACCCTTCCGGGGAGCCGTGAGCTGCTGCGTTCGATCGCGGACTACGATCTCGTGGGCGTCCAGACGGATCTCGATGCGGACAACCTGCGCCGTGCCATCATGCAGGAGGTGGGCGCGACACCGCAGGGCAGCGATGTCCTTGTTCTCAACGGTCATCGAACGCGCGTGAAGGGTTTTCCGATCGGGATCGACGTCAAGGGTTTCCAGCAGGTCGCCCGCAGGGCGCCGGCGCACCGGGTGGTGACGCAGACCCTGGCGAGCCTCGGATCGCGCAGCCTCATCATCGGCGTCGATAGGCTCGACTACTCGAAAGGCATCCCAGAGCGGATGGAATCCTTCGAGCGGTTTCTCGTCAGCAATCCTGACCAGCGTGGACGCGTCACGTTTCTGCAGATTGCGCCGACAAGCCGTAGCGAAGTTCCTGAATATGCCTCCTTAAGCCGCACGGCGAGCGAAACCCTGGGACGTATCAACGGGACATTGGGCGAACCCGGCTGGGTCCCCATTCACTATGTGACTTCGGCCTATCCTCGTTCGGTGCTCGCGAGCCTCTACAAGATTGCGCGTGTCGGGTTGGTGACGCCCATGCGGGACGGCATGAACCTGGTTGCGAAGGAATATGTGGCCGCCCAGGATCCGAATGACCCGGGTGTGCTCGTGCTCTCCAAGTTCGCCGGAGCGGCCCATCAGCTCACCGATGCTCTGATCGTGAATCCCAATGACAAGTTCGAGGTCGCTGAGGCAATCCGCGAAGCGCTCCACATGGATCTGGATGAGCGCAAGGCACGCTGGCAGCGCATGATGAAAACGATCCAGGACTATGACGTCTCCTGGTGGGCGGATGCATTCCTCAAGGATCTCAGCGGCTATACGGGAACAAGCAAAGCCCGAAACCGCGTGCGGATCGGCGGATAAATCCGGTTGATCGCCTGTTGATCACGCGGCGCGCAGGCATCGCTCAAGTGCCTGCGCGAGATGATCGGCGGGTATATCTCATGAATGCAGGGCCTGAACCGGCTCATCTGGACAGGTTGAGGCCACCTGCTCAAGATGCGCACGGTGGCATGCCATCTTCTCGGCGGACCCATCATGTGCACCGGCAAGGGAGCAGCGGCATGATTTTCATGGTGGAAGGGCGGCGATCCCTATGAGCCTTCTCGCCAACCTGTCCTGGGGATCGGTCTATTTCGCCTCGGAGTGGCTCATCCGCCTCGCGATGCTCATCGTCGTTCCGTTCCGGCGCTCTCCGGAAGCCGCGAAAGGATGGCTCCTCTTCGTGTTCTTCCTTCCCTGGCCGGCTTTGGTGCTCTACCACATCATCGGGCGCCCCAATTACCCCCGCTGGCGCCGGGAGCGCTTTGCACGGCTTCCTGTCGTCTTCAAGGGCGTCGCAGACCGTGTCCGAGCTTTGACCGAACGCCAGGAGCCGGAGCTTCCGGAGAATTTGAAGCAGGCCGCGACGCTGATTCAAAATCTGGGCCGCTTCCCCAGTGTGGATGGAAACAGCGTGGAATTGCTGTGCTCCTACGACGAGTCGATCAACCGATTGATCGCGGATATCGACAGAGCCACCGGGCACGTTCACCTGCTTTTTTACATTTTCGCGGACGACCGCACCGGATGGAGCGTGATCGACGCCCTGGCGCATGCAGTCGAAAGAGGGGTGACATGCCGCGTCCTGATCGATGCGCTCGGCTCCCGGGCATGGGCTCCTCGCGTGGTCGATGCGCTGAGGCAACGTGGTGTGGCGGTGCGGCTCGTCCTTCCGGTCACCCTGCTGCGCCGCAAGTCCGCGCGCGCGGATCTTCGCAATCATCGCAAGATCGCCGTCATCGACGGCATGATCGGCTATGTCGGCTCCCAGAACATCGTCGACGCCGACTTCCGGCCGGGCATTACAAACCAGGAGCTCGTAGTCCGCGCGACCGGTCCTGTCATTCTCGAACTGCAGGGCGTGTTCGTGGCGGACTGGTTTCTTGAGACACAAGAGATTCTCCACACGCCGGACCTGTTTCCGACACCCGCGCATACAGGCCACGTGGTGGCGCAGGTTCTTCCAAGCGGGCCGGATTATCCGGAGGCCAGCGTGGGGCGCCTGATCGAGGCGATGGTTCACGGCGCCCGTCGGCGCGTCGTGATCACAACCCCATACTTCATCCCGAATGAAGGCCTGCTGCACGCTCTCGGAACAGCGGTCCTGCGGGGCGTCGAGGTTCATCTGGTCTTGTCGAAACCCGCGGATCAGCTGCTCGTCAGCCTCGCCCAGCGCTCCTACTACGCGGAACTGCTCGGGGCCGGGATCCGTATTCATCTGTATCGGGACAAGCTTCTGCATGCCAAGCACATGAGCGTCGACCGCCGTGTCTCGCTCATCGGCTCCAGCAATGTGGACATGCGCTCGTTCACCCTGAATTCCGAGGTCAGCCTGATCCTCTTCGACCGGGAGGTGAACGCGGAGCTTCGCACCGAGCAGGAGCGCTATTTTGCATCCAGCGAAGAGCTTTCCCTCGATACATGGAAAGCCCGCTCCCTCGCGTCCAAAACCATCGAGAACATCGCCAGATTGGTCAGTCCTCTGCTATGAGCCGGAACCCAAGGAAACGCGTGAACCTGTTTTCTTGGGTTCAAGATCTATGGAAAGAACTTTCCTGAATCCTGATCCTTGTCACTGGATCAGGAAATCACTGGCCGAAAGGTGAATGCCTGCCTTTACCTGCGCAAATTTCACCGCCCCATAGGCCATATCGGAGCCGTCCTTGTCGTAGAAGAGACTGCCGCTCTTACGATCGTAAAGGATCCGGTCATCTGCAGCGAGCGCCTTGGTGCCGAGCCGGAACTCGTCCTTGCCCAGAAGGCCCTTGCCGATATTGCCGAAGATCTTTCCCGAGAGCTGAATTGTGTCGTCAGCAGTTTTGAAATCGAGGATGCGGTCAATATTGCTCTTGCTGAGCTTCGTCGTGAAGGCGAACACGTCATCGCCTGCTCCGCCCTTCAGCTTGTCCCTGCCGAGACCTCCGTTGAGCTGATCGTCGCCCGCTCCACCGATCAAGGTATCGGATTTCTTGCCGCCTTTCAGAACTTGGGATGCGGTTTGGTCCGCGGCAACAGACCTGTCGCCTTGGCTGACCGCAATGGCAGTGCCAGTGACCGTAACAATCAAGTGAACGTCGAGAGAGGCTCCCTTGGGGTCGCTTGCACGCACGACAAGGTCAAAGGATTTATCCCCTGCCTCGAAAGCCTTATCGACGACGAGTTGATCACCCTGGATGCGAAAATGATGGCCGGGATTAGTAGCGAGGAAATACCCGAGCGTGTCTCCATCCGGATCGACCCCACTGAGATGGCCGACGAGGGCGCCGGGCTTGGCTCGCGCGTCGATACTCGTCGTATCCAGGCTGACGGAGGTCGGTGCAGAGTTGGTCGTCGAAGTCAGCGCAACTGTACGGTCAGCGAACTGCGCGTATTCAATGCCGATCAGCAGGTCAGAGCCGTCGTTCAGGCCGGTGCGGTTATCCATGATCGTGTAGCTGCCATCAGCCTGCTTACGAATGGTGTAATCGGCGAAGTTCCCGCTGTACGCAGAGACATCGACACCGAAGCCTCCGGAAAGGGAGTCGTTCCCTGCGGCTCCGGTGAGCAGGTCATCACCGTTATTACCCTCGAGAAGATCGTTCCCCCCAGCGCCGTTCAGAGAGTTCGCGTCATCGCTTCCATACAGGCGATCCTGCAAGGGACTTCCGGTCAGGTTCTCGACGTTGCGAATCGTATCCCACGCACTATCAGACGTCTTCTGCTCGTCGGTGGCCCTCAGATCCACGAAGACCTGACGACGAAACTGAATTGTATCGATCCCCTCGCCGCCATCGATGACATGGGTGCCGCTCCCGATATGGAAGGTTTCAGAGGCTGCGCCGCCTAAAGCGACATCATCACCACTGTAAAGATAGATATCTCCCGTCAGGCTGCCACCTCGTCCATCATAAACGTCGTTGCCGTAGCCGAGGAGCACGGACCCCTTGATGAGTCCTGAATTGATGACAGTATTTCTTCCGTGAGCGCTGCCGAAGATTGCTTCACCGCCTGTAGCTTCGATCACGCCGGTGTTAGTGATCGTCAGGGACGCTGTGCCGAGGTCGGTCAGATAGGTCCAAATGCCGTGATCTCCCGTGATCTTACCCGAATTGTTGATCACAGTCTGGGCCGTCGTGATGAAAATGCCGGCGTCCTCTCCCGAGATCGTCCCCGCATTGTTCACAGTCGCACTGAGTTCATCGAAGCTGTCCCCAAGGAACAGCCCCTCCACTCCGGATACACTCCCGGACTGCCCAACTGAGAGCATCCCGCTCATCGAAATCCCAATGCCTTGAGCACTGTGAACTCGGCCGTCGATGAACAGATTGACCCATCCAGAGGCATTGATGCCATCTGCCGAATAGCCTGAGGCCCGGATTTCGGCACCCTCTGCCAGAAGAACCACGTCCCTGTCGGCAATCTGGAGCGCATGCTCATAATCCGCCGTGGTTGGCGGGAGGGGGTTAGACGGATCGACGACATAGACGGTCACGGGCAGCTCCACCAAATTTCTATTTAAAGTTATATCATAACAATAGACTTGACAATAAAATCCCCTGTCTCGTTTCGCAAACAAAAAAGCCCCGGAGTTTCCTCCGGGGCTTCCGTAAAGTCAGCGCTGTTCGGCTGGACTTAGAAGTCCATGCCGCCCATGCCGCCGCCCGGCATTGCCGGAGCGGATTCCTTGCGGGGCAGCTCGGCGACCATGGCTTCGGTCGTCACGAGCAGGCCGGCGACCGAGGCCGCGTCCTGGAGAGCCGTGCGCACGACCTTCGCCGGATCGACGATACCGGCCTTGAGCATGTCGACATACTCTTCCGTCTGGGCGTTGAAGCCGAAGGTGTCGGACTTGTTCTCGTTGATCTTGCCGACAACGATCGAACCTTCCACACCGGCGTTCTCGACGATCTGACGGATCGGAGCCTCGAGAGCGCGCAGGACGATGTTGATACCCGCCTTCACGTCAGCGTTGTCGCTGACGAGCTTCGAAACGGCAACCTTCGCACGGAGCAGAGCCGTGCCGCCGCCGGGAACGATACCTTCCTCGACCGCCGCGCGGGTGGCGTTCAGAGCGTCGTCCACGCGATCCTTCTTCTCCTTGACCTCGACTTCGGTGGCGCCGCCGACGCGGATCACCGCCACGCCGCCCGCCAGCTTCGCCAGGCGCTCCTGGAGCTTCTCACGGTCGTAGTCCGAGGTGGTCTCCTCGATCTGCGCCTTGATCTGGCCGACACGGGCTTCGATGTCGTTCTTCGAGCCGGCGCCGTCGATGATCGTGGTGTTTTCCTTCTCGATGCGAACGCGCTTGGCGCGGCCGAGCATGTTGAGGGTCACGTTCTCGAGCTTGATGCCGAGATCTTCGGAGATGGTCTGGCCGGCGGTGAGGATGGCGATGTCCTCGAGCATGGCCTTGCGGCGGTCGCCGAAGCCGGGAGCCTTGACGGCGGCGATCTTCAGGCCACCGCGCAGCTTGTTGACCACGAGGGTGGCGAGAGCCTCGCCTTCCACGTCCTCGGCGATGATCAGCAGCGGCTTGCCGGTCTGAACAACAGCCTCGAGGATCGGCAGCATGGTCTGGAGCGACGAGAGCTTCTTCTCGTGGATGAGGATGTAGGGATCCTCGAGCTCAGCCACCATCTTCTCAGCGTTGGTGATGAAGTAGGGCGAGAGATAGCCGCGGTCGAACTGCATGCCCTCGACCACGTCGAGCTCGGTTTCGGCGGTCTTGGCTTCCTCGACGGTGATGACACCCTCGTTGCCGACCTTCTGCATGGCATGGGCGATCATCTCGCCAATGGAGGCATCCCCGTTCGCGGAAATCGTGCCGACCTGGGCGACCTCGTCGGAGGACTTCACCTTCTTGGCGCGAGCCTGGATGTCCTTCACAGCTTCGGCAGCCGCGAGGTCGATGCCGCGCTTGAGGTCCATGGGGTTCATGCCGGCGGCCACGGCCTTGGCGCCCTCGCGAACGATCGCCTGGGCCAGAACCGTCGCCGTCGTCGTGCCGTCACCGGCGATGTCGTTGGTCTTCGAGGCGACCTCGCGGACCATCTGGGCGCCCATGTTCTCGAACTTGTCAGCAAGCTCGATTTCCTTGGCGACGGTAACGCCGTCCTTGGTGATGCGCGGGGCGCCGAACGACTTCTCGATCACCACGTTACGGCCCTTCGGGCCGAGGGTCACCTTCACCGCGTCGGCGAGAATGTCGACACCGCGCAGCATCTTTTCGCGGGCGTCGGAGGAAAACTTTACGTCTTTGGCAGCCATGGGCTTTGCCTCCAGTTAAATGGAAAACGAATGGAGAGAAGGACGGCCGCTTACTGCGCGACGACGCCCATGATGTCGGATTCCTTCATGATCAGGAGATCCTGACCGTCGATACGCACTTCCGTGCCGGACCACTTGCCGAACAGCACGCGATCGCCGGCCTTCACGTCGAGAGCGACGACCTTGCCATTCTCGTCACGGGCGCCCGGGCCGACGGCGACGACTTCGCCCTCTTGCGGCTTTTCCTTGGCGGTGTCCGGGATGATGATGCCGCCCTTCGTCTTCTCTTCGCTCTCAAGGCGGCGGACGACGACGCGGTCGTGCAACGGACGGAACTTCATGGAACTTCCTCTTTGACTGTTAGCGTAGCCCCCAATGGCCACGTCCTGGTCTGGCGCTGTTAGCACTGTCAGACGTCGAGTGCTAACGCTGGCCGCGAGATAAGCAGGCCGATCCGGGGAGTCAAGACTCTCAAAAGAGATATCGTGAACGCCCCTGCCCTCTCCCGCCCGCCATAGCGCCTCAGCGGCGGGAAGTCAGGAGGGCCGCCAGAACGATCAGAGCACCGCCGCCCATGGTCGCCCAGGTCGGGATTTCACTGAAGACACCGTAGCCGATGAGGGCCGCCCAGATGAGCGCCGTATACTCCAGGGGGGCCAGCCGGGCCGCTTCCGCCTTGGCATAGGCGGTCGCCATGAGGATGTGGCCAATGACGCCGAGCACCCCCATGAGCATGAACCAGGCCAGGTGAGACCACTCCAGAGGGTGCCAGACAAGAAGCGCGAAAGGCAGCACCAGAACTCCGGGGCCCATGTTCTGAAAGTAGACGATGTGCATGAACTTGTCCCGCTGGGCCCGCTGGCGCAGGAGAACAAGGCTGAACGCGTAGGTGACCGCCGACAGGAGCGCAGCCGAGACGCCGGACCAGGACCGGGACGCCTGGGTCCCCTCCGACTGGCCGAGAACGACGATCAGCGTCCCTCCAAAGCCGACCGCGATCGCCAGGATGATCCGGCTATCGACCTTCTCGCGCAGCAGGAGAAGGCCGAACAGCGCGATGAACATGGGTGAGAGGAAGGACAGAACGAGGGTTTCGGCCAGGGGCAGCTGACCGAGGGCATAGAAGAAGCTGACGGCCGTGATGACTGCCGCGATCGAGCGTAGCAGGTTGGCGACGACCGTTTCGCGAGAGGGCCAGCCCGGACGCAGGGCGGCCACGACGCCCGTCGCGACCAGAGTCCCGCAGGCAAAGCGCAGGAAAGCGACCTGGAATATAGGATAATGTACGGCCATCGCCTTGATGACCGCATCCATGACGGACAGGACCGCGATTCCCGCGGCTGCCCGCAAGGCGGGACCGAACTGCATAATATCTCGACGATTGTGGAAGCGCCCAAGAGAGCGCTGCTGGTGGCCTAGTAGCGGCTCATAGCGCAATCGGGTCACATTATCACTAGCGGTTTTGGCCGTTTTGACAGGAAAGAAAACCGGTGTGTCTTCCTGTTCTGGCGTTTTTTGGGAAACAATCGCCGCGCTTTCCGTTATGTCAGGAAATACCAAAGCTTACACAACAGGATGCTTCGATGCGCCACCTGCTTCCTTGCACCGCCACGCTCTTCGCGCTTCTTTTGCCTGCTGCCGCTGCGGCCCAGCCTGCCGGCTACTACGGGATTCCGCGAGACGTCTACGGCAACCCGCTCGTCGTGCCGGACACCAATGCCGGATATGTGCCGGGATACAGCTTTCCGCCAGGCTACCCCCAGGATGGATACCGTGAAACCTATCCGCGCGTGACCCGTCCGGCGCGGGTGGAGGTTTATCGTCAGGTCGACCCGATGACCGGCGCCTCCTACGGCCGGGCCTCCGCCTCTCTTCCCGATGAGGACCTGACGGGAACCGATGGCAGCTTCGATTATGCGATCAAGCCGCAGTTCCAGCGCCAGATCGTTGCATATCGGGGCCCCGAAAGGCCCGGCACGATCATCATCGACACACCGTCCCGGTACCTTTATCTCGTCCAGGCTGGAGGCCGCGCCATTCGCTACGGCATCGGCGTCGGTCGCCCGGGCTTCGAGTGGGCGGGCCGCAAGACCGTCAGCATGAAGCGGGAATGGCCTGACTGGCGCCCTCCGACAGAGATGCTGAGGCGCCGGCCCGATCTGCCGAAACACATGGAGGGCGGTCCAGACAATCCCCTTGGCGCGCGGGCCCTTTATCTCGGGTCATCCCTCTACCGCATCCACGGAACCAACGAGCCCCACACCATCGGCCAAGCGGTTTCGTCCGGTTGCATCCGCATGCTCAACCAGGATGTGATCGACCTCTACAATCGCGTGCCCGTTGGGGCTCCGGTGATCGTGATCTGATCCTGTCTTTCACGGCTTGGTATAGGGACAAAGGCCGGGCGACAGCTCGGCCTTTTTCATGCATGTCGCGAGCCGAAACGAACAATGTTCTATTTCCGTTCGAAAACTATACCGATTTCGAATAATGTTACATATTTTGGAGGGCGTAAGCCGAACAAAGGACAAATAAAACGGGAACAACTAATCCGTAATTCCCATCGTGATCAAAATACTCCCTAAATATATAGCTTACCCTTGGTCAATAGTCCAGTCTAATTTCCTAACTCCCTATATGAATGAAGGGGATTGTTGTATCCAAGCATCGATGAAGTCTTTGAGTTGAAGGATGCGTCAAGAATAGAGCGCTCCCCGCAAAGATACTACTCCGCCAATATTTCGTATGGCATCGACAGACATTCCTCGAACCGGATGACCTCCGCCTCCTCGGTCACAGCCATGCTCACGGAACATAAAGGCGGGATCTTCCGGCCCCCGTCCTTTCCGGGTTATCAGGGACGCGCGTCGTCCCAACACCCCGAGGCTCCATGACCTATGCCTACCTCCTCGTCGCCATCCTCAGTGAGGTCATCGCCACATCGGCCCTGAAAGCGACGGAGGGCTTCACGCGGTTATGGCCGTTGGTGATCGTGGTGATCGGTTATGGCGTGGCGTTCTTCTGTCTCTCCCTCACCCTGCGGACAATCCCGGTGGGAGTCGTTTATGCCCTGTGGTCCGGAATCGGGATCGTTCTGATTGCCCTTGTCGGATGGTTCCTCTACCGCCAAGCCCTCGACGTCCCGGCCATACTGGGCATCGGCCTGATCCTGGCAGGTGTGCTCGTCATCAACCTGTTTTCCCGCACCGTAGGCCATTGACGCAGGTTCGGCGCATTGGTCCTGACGGGCTCGCATGAAAGCCGGAGGCCGGCTACACTGAGACCGATCGAGAAGCCAGCAATGATGCCCCGTGCCTTCCGGATGCTTCGGTCCCATATCGATGGGGTGGATGCGGTCATGGCATCCACTTCGCACGCCTTTTCGCGCCACATACATGATCAGTTCGGAATTGGCGTGATTTCACAGGGGGCACAAAAATCCGCCAGCGGGCGTGGTCCGGTGGAAGCGGGTGCGGGCGATGCCATAACGGTCAATCCCGGCGAGGTTCACGATGGAGCGCCCATCGGCGATCGCGGCCGATCGTGGCGCATGCTCTATATTTCCCCTGCGGTGATCGAAGAGTGCCATCGAGACATCAGCGATGGCCGAAGTTCCTATGGGGAGTTCACCCATCCCGTCATCACGGATGACCGACTCGCTCATCGTTTCGAATGCCTGTTTTCGCTGATCACGTCAGGGGATGAACACGACGCTTCATTTTGTGAAGAGCAATTGCTGTTGCTGATTGCATCGACCACCGAGGTGCGCAGCTCTGTTCAAGACCGGGGCATCCCTCATGTCATCGAACGCGCCGTAAGCCTGATGGATGACGATCCGACGAGCACCGTCGGATTATCTGAACTGGCACAGATAAGCGGCCTCAGCCGCTTTCAGCTGCTGCGTGGGTTTGCAAAAGCCACCGGGCTGACGCCTCACGCGTACCTCGTTCAACGCCGCATTCAGCTTGCAAGGCGTCTCATTGCCGAAGGCACTCCGCTGATCGATGCCGCCCTTGCGAGCGGCTTTGCGGATCAGAGCCATATGACGCGGATTTTCAAGAAAGCTTATGGGCTGTCCCCAGGGGCCTACGCGGCAGCGATCCGCTAAGCCCCGAGCGCCTGCAATTTCCTTCAAGACAGGCGGTCCCTGTCGCGAGAAGCTCGTGCGCATCAATCCTTTGAGCGTCTGAGAGCTTCAAACCAATGGGTATCGACTATCTCGTCAAGTCATTGATCATGATTGCGTCCCCTGGGACCGGCGCGATCTATACGCTTGCTGCCGGGCTCTCGCGGGGATCGCGGGCCAGCATCGTCGCGGCTTTCGGGTGCACCTTGGGCATCATCCCGCATATGGCGGCGGCGATCTTCGGCCTGGCCGCGCTGCTGCATACCAGCGCCTTGGCATTTCAGAGCCTGAAATACGCGGGCGTAGCCTACCTGCTGTACATGGCCTGGGATTCCTGGCGGGAGAAAGGGGCTTTGCGGGTGGAGAAGACGAGCGAAGTTCGGTCAAACCGGCAGATCGTCATCAGGGCGATCCTGATCAACATTCTCAATCCCAAGCTCTCGATCTTCTTCCTCGCCTTTTTGCCTCAATTCGTCAGCAGCGACGAGCCGCTTCCCATCACCCGAATGCTCCTGTTGAGCGCCATGTTCATGATGCTGACCTTTGTGGTCTTTGCCGGCTATGGCCTTTTCGCCGCATCCATGCGTCGCCATGTCGTTTCTCGCCCCGGCACCATGATGTGGATCCGACGCATTTTTGCTGCGAGTCTCGTCAGCCTGGGCGTGAAACTGGCTCTTTCCGAACGCTGAGCGATGGCGCCATTGGGCCAGCGCTGGGACAGACGGACCGATCCCGGCGCGCCCGGTCGACACGCCTGCTCGGAATACCCGTCAGATCCAGTCGCCTTGATCTTCGCCCTCGCCATCCATGTCCCAGTCGCCGGATGCGCTGTTGTCGTCCTGTTGGTTCGGATAAAGCGCGTCGGTAATACCGGCATTGCCACTCTCGTTGGCCGGCGCAGGGTCGAGCCCCGCGAGCGCCGATCGATCGCCGAGAGCGTTCTGGGCCGCTTCCCCAGCGCCGCCGAAAGCGTGAGACAAGGCGTTGGCGATCATCATGCCGCCCGCAACACCCGCCGCGGTTGTAAGAGCGCCGGACAGGAAACCTCCCCCGCTTCGCATGCCGCCACCCCATGGGCCGGGAGCACCCATCATGCCGGCCTGCTGGCCGCCGAAGGTCTGCTGGGGCGGGTACGGCTGCGGCGCTGAAGGCTGCGGCTGCCCCCAAGGCGAGGCCTGGCGGGGCGGCTCGCGATATTCAGGTTCGGGCGCGGGCGCCCTCCCGCCACCGAAGATTCCAGACAGAAATCCTCCCTGCTGGGGTTGGCGGCGCTCGGTCTCGAGCTCTGCGCGCAGGGCTTCGTTGTCCGCTTGAAGTTTTGCAAGCGCCTGCTCTTGAACGAAGACCGCCTGCGCCATCGCATAGGGGGCGTAGGGTTGACGGCGGATATTCTCGGCAATGAAGGCTTCCGCCTCAGGATCGCGCGGCTGGTTGGCCACCTGCTCCAGGCGGCGGAAAATATCGGCAATGACCTGGCGTTCCTGGTCGTTCATGACAAATCTCCTTCATACGCCTTGCGTATCGGACGAGATGTAAGCACCGCTTCAGGGTTTTTTAGAGGTCTGCTCTCGTCATCTTGAAGAAGGATCTGCGCAATTGGGATCAACCGCGCCCTCGTAGAAGCGGCTTCTTCCCATGAGCAGCCGCGATCACGCGGCCCTGACGTTGTTGAGGAACTGGCCGATCTCGGCACCGAGCTGCTCAGCCTGCCTTTCAAGCGCGACCGACAGGTCCGCCACCGCCTGGGCCGCCTCGAGGGAGCGTACGGCGACCGTCTCGGTCGCCTGAATTGCGGTAGCTCCAGCCTGAGCCTCGCTCGACACCTGAGAAACCGACCGGGCGATTTCAGAGACTGCGGCCGTTTGCTGACCGACCGAAGTTGCAACGGCCGACACAACGGACGCCAGATTCTCCACACTGCCCTGAACGCTGCCGAGCGCGCCGAGGGTGTTGCGGGACGCCTCCTGAACTGCCTCGATCTGTCGGCCAATATCCTCCGTCGCTCGGGTTGTCTGTGCCGCGAGGGTTTTCACTTCCTGCGCCACCACGGCAAAACCCTTGCCGGCTTCACCGGCTCTTGCGGCCTCGATGGTCGCATTGAGAGCAAGGAGGTTCGTCTGAGCGGCGATCGAGCGGATCAAGCTGGCCACTTCGTCGATCTGCGACGTTGCCGTCGACAGAGCCTGCATGCTGTCGGATGCTCCTCGGGTCTCCGTGACAGCCCTCTCGGACGCTTGTGTCGAGGCGCTTGTCTGCGCGGCAACTTCCGCGAGCGATGCATCGAGCTCTTCGGCCGCGCTGGCCACCGCAGAAACGTTCATCGACGCGCGGGTCGTCGCATCTCCGGCCAGCTGGGCCTGCTGGGTCACCTGATGAGCCGAACCCTGAAGCTCGCCGGCCGCCCTCGCGAGTTCAGCGGACGCATGGCGGACCTCGGTCAGGATCTGTTCGACGGAGGCATCAAAAGCACTGATCGCCTGGGCAATGGCGCTGGCACGCTCCGCCTCGAAGGACGCAGTCCTTTCACGCTCCCCGGTCAGACGTTCGCGCTCCCGGGCATTGTCACGGAAGACCAGAACGGTTCTGGCCATCGCCCCAATCTCGTCAGACGCCTTGGTCGACGGGATCTCGGACCGGGCATCCCCATCCGCGAGACGTTGCATTGCCTGTTGCAGGCGGGTCAGCGGCAGCGAGATCGAACGGCCGACCAGGACAGTCAGGATCAAGCCGAGCGCCAAAGCGCCTCCCATGACCCAAAGAATTTGGGCAAAGGTCTCGTGCTGCGAGGCGATCAACTCCGTATCGGCCTTCGCCGATTCCGCCCGGACCTTTGCAAGAAGCTGTTCGAGGGTCGGCACGAGAAGTTCGAACTGCCCCATCAGATGCTGGCTCTCGCCCGAAACCTTTTGCTCCAGGTCGGCCCACGCCGCAAAGGCCTTCTGATAAGTCTCTCCCGCCTCCTCGAGAGCGGGCTTGTTTTCCGCGGCCTCTCCGGCAAGGCGGTTGAGAGCCCGCGAGAACCGGCCCTGCTCCACGTCGAAGTTGCCGAGAAGCGTCGTGTCCTCCAGGGATTCGTGTGCCCGTGCCTCCTGCAGGAACATGCCCAGCGTCGCCGCCCAGAGGCGTTGCCCCTCCGTTTCACCACTGCTGGCAAGGGGCCGGACGAGCTTCTCCAGGTTCGCCTGAGCTTTCAGAAGGTCACCGCGCGCGCCCTGGTCCGCTTGATAGCCGATCTGCAGATAGAGACTGTCCAGAATCCGGGCCTGCTGGTTCAGCCCGGTAGCACGCTGAACGAGCTCCGCCACTTCGGGACCGACGAGCGCGGCCCCCCGCGCAGCGTTCATGGCGACGAGCTGCTCCACAAGGGCATTATGCTGATCGCTGAAGGCTTGGCTCAGGTGGCCAAGCCGTGAGGCCGTCCACTCCCGCGCCGTCACCTTGAGGGCGTCGGCCCGAACCCGGAACTGATAGGCCTTGTCCGCGAGAGCTGAGTAGGTCTGCTGAGAATCGAGAGCCCGTTCCACCCCCGACCGTCCGCCCTGGAAGACGACGGCGACGGTGCCGAAGCCGAGGATCATGACAGCACTCAGAGCCGCGACACGCACCCGTACCGACGGCCATCGAAAACGAGCAAGCAACGCCATTGCCCGACCCTCCGCACTATTCTACGGCCAGCACAATGTCGTCAAACTCGTTAATGATGACTTAGCGTAATACGCAAGCGACGTCTTCGTTCGTCGAAGTAATGATGTCCGGACCCGGTTCAAACAACTTCGAGTCAGCTGATGTCAGGAATAAACGACTCCCGCTGCATGCATATGCGCCAAGGCTTGAGGCGCGATACCGGCCAAGATACCGAGCGGATGCCAAGCGGCCTGCTCTACTTCCCCTAGGTCCGGTCTCAGGTTGTCGGTGCCGCGGGCACGCATGAGGTAGCGAATGTCGTGGTGCCAATGCTCCGGCTCGCCTCGCTGAGGACGAGCGGGAATGAGGTGGCTGTCGATATCGATCGGGATTCCTGTTTCCCTGTGCCACGGGTCGAGGGAAATCCCCGCCAGACCTGTTTCCTCCAGCGCCTCGCGAAGGGCGGAGGCCTCGAGCGCATCGGGCACTTCGTAATGCCCGCCGGGTTGCAGCCATCGCTGGAGGGAGCGATGGCGAATGAGAAGCGTGCGCTGGCCGGTCTCATCCAGGATCAGGGCCGACGTGGTGATATGACCGGGAAAGGTGGATCGGGAATGGATGTCCTGCCCCATCGCAATCTGGCTGCGTAAAAGGGCGTGATCGGAAAGCTCGCGGCCGAAATAGGTGTTATGAGCGTCAAGAAGATCCAGCACCGTCTGCCGGAAGATCGCCGGATCGAAAGTCAATGGATCTCCCCGCCGTTGACGGCGGCCCTCTTCAACGGGCTCGAATCGCACGTATCCTCTAGCCTGGCGATGAAGACGGCAAGCGGTTCCTGGAAAGCCAGAATCCGCTTCGTTTTCACCGCAGGGAAGCGAAGCCTCTTGCTGCGCCGGTCAAGATCGGAAGAGCGCCGTCCCGCCGAAAAGCCCTCGGGGTGAAATCCTACTCGGCATCCGACGACTTCAGCGGCCGGACATTGGTTTCAACCTCCACGTCATCTGCGTCAAAGAGAGTCGGATCCTCTTCCGTCATGTCGAGACGGGTTTTCTTGCGCAGCGAAACGTATTTCTTCTGGATCTTGATCCGGCTTTCGCGAGCGATCTCCAACGCCCCCTGGACAAGGGAGCGCTCGGCCTTCTCGTTCTGCAGCTCCTCCGTCAGGCGGCGATTAGCGGCCTCCAGGGCATTGCGGTCCTGCTCGAAGCGCTTCGTCAGCTGGTCGATGCGCTCGGCAAGGCTGGTGACCTTGTTGTCGGAGCTCTCGATCTGGAAGTCCTTCGCGGCGATGGCCTTGTTGAGCATCTCGACCCGCTCCTGCAGTTCGATGCGTGAGCGCTGAAGCTCGTTCACCATGGCGACCTGACGCTCGACCTCCTGCTGTGTTGCCTCCAGGCGCCGCTCCATCGTGTTCTTTTCGATGGTTGTTTCCTTCAGGCCGCGTTCGACGCCCCTCAGCGCCTCGTTCTTGTCGCGCAGCTGGTCGCGGGTGTGCGCCAGGATCTTGTCCGTTGCGGTGAGGCGAGAATTCAGCCCCTCGATCTTCATATCGAGCGCGGAAAGGTCGGTCTGATGGGCGGAACGCTCGGAATCGAGCTGCGTCTCCAGCCTTTGGCGAAGAACCTGCTCACTCATGAGCCTGGTTTCGAGTTCGGATGCGCGCTGTCGGGTGGCTTCGAGCTGGGTTTCCAACTCGCCATAGCGATTGGTCAGGCTCGACAGGCGATAATTCTGCTCTTCGGCGACCTTCTGAAGTCTCTTCACCTCATGGTCGAGAAGGCCGTTTCGCTCGCGGGTCTCGATGAGTTCGCGCTCGGCACGGGCAACGGTCTGGTCCGCCTCCTGAGCTTCCAGCCTCAGGGCCTGGTTTTCCTCCGTGATATTGCGCGCCCGCTCGGTCTCGATCGTGAGCTGGTTTTCAAGGTCGGCAACGATGGCCTCCTTGTCCTTCAGGTTGAGTCGAAAGTCCTCGACCAGGGATTCCTGCTCCCGAACCTTGGTCTCGGCCTTCCGGAGTTGAGAAACCGTGGCTGAAAGATCGTCGGTCATGCGGGCATGAATGCCGGTGAGCTCGGCCAGCTCGCGTCGCAACTGCGCCGTCGTTTCCGTTTCCTGGCGCAGCACAGCCTCGGTTTCCAGGAGGCGCGACTGGAGGCCGGGATAGCTGCGGATCAGATCGCTCACAGGCTCGCTGAGGAGGGTGAAATCGTCCTTCAGACTGCGGATTTCCTCCAGGCGATCAATCATATTGGCAAAGCGAACGCGGATCAGCTCGTTCTTCTGGCCGACGGAATCAAGTGCTCCGTTCGGGCGGACATGAAGCGGCTCCTCCTTCGGGGCCACAGCCGTCGTTGCAGGAAGTCCCGCAAGCTCAGCGGCTTCCGGCGCAAGATTCATCACAACCTCTGCCTCCGGCTTCTTGCCGAAACGGTTCTTGAAAGGCATCCAGCCGGATGACATCGTCGCCCCCTTTGACCCAGGACCTACTCTGAGCCCTTTTACCTCAGAGACGACGCCAACGGAAACGAAATTTCGTTACGAAAGATTGTCGCAGGGTCACTCTGCGGCGATCGCAAGGGAATCGAGGCGTTTCTCGAAGCCCGCCGCCTCCAAGGCTTCCGGCAGAGGCCCCCCTGTGGCCCAGTCGAGAAGCTCGACCGTATGCACGATGGGGATTCCGGTTCCCTGCCCGATCTGGGTCATGCAGCCGATATTGCCGGTGGCAATCAGATCGGGTTGGGTTCGTTCGATATTGGCGACTTTCCGGGCTCGCAGCTGGGCGGCGATTTCCGGCTGGAGAAGGTTGTAGGTTCCGGCGGACCCGCAGCAGATATGGCCCTCCGGAACATCCTTCACTGTGAAGCCTGCCCGCTTGAGAAGGGTCTTGGGTTCGGTGCGGATCTGCTGGCCGTGCTGCATCGAGCATGCGGAATGGTAGGCGACCACGAGATCGGTTGCGCGTACCGGCTCCATCAGGGTCAGGCCGGCGACATATTCGGTGACATCCTTGGCAAGGTTCGAGACCCGGGCGGCTTTGTCCGCATAATCCGGATCATCCCGGAACATGAAGCCGTAATCCTTGATGGTCGTGCCGCAGCCTGAGGCCGTGATGATGATCGCGTCGAGCCCCTCTCCGTCCATCTCGGCAATCCAGGCGTCGATATTGCGCTTGGCGAAGGCGTGCCCTTCCTCGTCCCGTCCCATGTGGTGGACCAGGGCGCCGCAGCACCCTTCCCCCTTGGGCTGCACCACCTCAACGCCGTGGCGATTGAGGAGCCGCACGGCGGCTTCGTTGAAGCCCGGTTTCAGCACGGGTTGCGCACAGCCGGAAAGGATCGCCACGCGGGCGCGGCGCTCACCTTGCGTCCGAAAGACGCCAGGTCGGTCGAACGGCGACCGCGCCGGCACACGGGCGGGGGCCAGGTCGATCATCGCCTTGAGACGATTGCCGAACAGGGGAAGCGCGCCAATCAGGCTCCGGAACGGCTTGGCCAGAAGCGCCGCGCCGATCGCGAGCCGGAAGCGGTTCGGGTAAGGCAGGATGGAAGCCAGGACGGTGCGAAGAAGGCGATCGTGCCACGGTCGTGTGTAGGTCGCTTCGATATAGGAGCGCGCATGATCGACCAGATGCATGTAATGCACGCCCGAAGGGCAGGTGGTCATGCACGAAAGGCACGACAGGCAACGGTCGATATGCTTGACCACCTCCGGCGTTGCAGGTCTCCCGCCCTCCAGCATGTCCTTGATGAGATAGATCCGTCCGCGAGGTGAATCGAGCTCGTCGCCCAGAAGCAGATAGGTCGGGCACGTTGCCGTGCAGAAGCCGCAATGGACACAGGTCCGGAGAATTTTCTCCGAACTCGCCATGGCCGGGTCCTTCAGCTGATCGGGCGTGAAATTGGTCTGCATGGTTTCAACTCAACTGCCCGCCTGCCATTGGTTGATGGCCTCCACGGGATGGATCAGCATAATGATGTTCAGGGTGAGATTGTCGCGGATCCAGTAGCCGACCACGACCTCCATGAGGATCGCCACCCCTACCGTCAGCCATATCGGCCAGATCCGAGCGAGCCAAAATCCCACCGACATCATCACGATATCGGATACGGAATTGATGACGCTGTCGCCATAATAATCCAGGGCGATATTTGTCGCACGATAGCGCTCGATCACCATATTGGTGTTCTCGAGAATCTCCCAAGCGCATTCCGCCCCGAGCGCGAGGAGAAACGCGATGCCGACAGGCAATGGCTTGCCGCGCAGGCGCCCAATGATCCAAGCTCCCATATAGAACAGGAAACCATGGATGATGTGCGAGAACGAATACCAATCCGTCAGGTGCTGGGAATTGCCGGAATCCATGACGGTTCCGTGCCAGAGCTCGACGGTACCGCATCGGCAGATCGGCGTCCGCCCCATGGCGAGCAGGATGGCGGCGGTGACGAAAACAAGCGCCAAGCTCAGCCCGAGATAGATCCATGTCGTCCTGGAGCGCGGCAAAATCCTATCGGGGCGAAGAACTGCGCTGTCGATCATGTCAGAGTCCTGCATACATTCGACCTGGATTGAGAATGCCGGCCGGATCGAAGGATGCCTTGATGCCCCGGGTCAACATCGTGACGGCATCGGTCTGGGGTTCAAACACATCAATACGAGAGCGTTCTGAATCCGGGGCGCTGACGAGAGTCGCATGTCCGCCCAGGGCCTTCGTCGCGTCTCGAATGACAGTCGCCCCAAGATCGCCGATAAGGGGGGTGGAGATCCAGACCAAGCCGCCACCCCAATCATAGAACCATTGTGCGTCGATCGTCGTGGCGACCCGCGCGACGAGGTCGGGCCCTTTCGTCGGCGCCGTCGAAACCCGCCAGACCGCACGGTCGCTTCCCCTCTCCTGCAGGACGGTTGCGTCACGCACGGATTGCCACAGGGCGTCCGCCCCCCGCCCTTCGAAAATGTCGGCGGTCCCAAAGCCTTTGAGAAGCCGGCGCAACTCGTTCAGCCGGTAGTCTACGGACACGGAAAACCCTTCAAGACGCACCAGGGTGCGAGCACCGAGACGATCGGGAGCCGGAAGATGCGCAGCACCCGTGACATCGAAGGGGGATCCGAGGGCGGCCGACAAGGCCTCGATGGCGGTCACATCGTCGAGTCCGCGGATCAGCAGAGTGGATACACGCTCCGGTTTCGGCAAAACCTTGAAGGTGACCTCCGTCAGAAATCCCAAAGTGCCCCAGGCGCCTGCCTGGAGCTTGACGAGATCGAGACCCGTGACGTTCTTCATCACGCGCCCACCTGACTTCACCGCTTCCCCGCGACCATTAATGAAGCGCACGCCGATCAGACTGTCGCGGGCCGCCCCCGCCATGATCCGGCGTGGGCCGGAAATGTTCATCGCGGCCACGGCCCCTATGGTAGGCTCGCCCTTCGTGCCGAGCAGCGGGCGATAATCCATGGGCTCGAACGGCAATTGCTGGTTCTTCTCGGCCAATGTGGCGACAATTTCCGACAAGGGTGTGCCGCTGCGCGCGCCAATCACCATCTCGGCCGGTTCATAGAGAGTGACACCACTCAGTCCCACCGAGCTGACGGAAGCTTCGGTCTGGTTCGGGCGCCCCATCGCTGCCTTGGTGCCGTTGCCCATGAGAGTCAGCGGCGTGCCCTTTGCGGCGGCCTCGGCAATGACGGCCGAAGCGTCCTGTTCATCGCGCGGAGAAAAGCTGTTCACGCCGCAAACCTTCCTTCAAGGGGGAAGACCTTGGCGGGGTTGAGAAGCCACCCCGGATCGAAGACGCCGCGCACACGCATCTGCTGTTCCAGATCCATGGGGTTGAACTGGTATGTCATCAGATCCCGCTTCTCGATCCCCACGCCGTGCTCGCCGGTGAGGCAGCCTCCGACTTCAACACACAATTTAAGGATGTCCTCGCCCGCCGCTTCCGCTTTCTCCATCTCGCCGGGCTTATTGGTGTTGAACATCACAAGAGGATGGAGATTGCCGTCCCCCGCATGGAAGACATTGGCGACCCCAAGTCCATATGATTTGGCGATCTCGTCGATCCGCCTGAGCACGTAAGGCAACTGCCCGGTTGGGATCGTGCCGTCCATGCAGATGTAGTCGGCCACCCGGCCGGTGGCACCGAAGGCGGATTTCCGCCCCTTCCAGATCGCCGCGCTTTCCGCTTCCGATTGTGAAACTTTCACGGTCTTCGGCCGAAAAGGTTCGGCGATGGCCACGATCCGCCGCAGCATGTCGTCGATTTCGGCATCGGACCCTTCAACCTCGATGATCAGCATCGCATCCACGTCGAGGGGATAGCCGGCGTGGGCAAAGGCCTCGCAGATCTGAATGGCTGGCCGATCCATGTATTCGAGAGCCACCGGAATGATGCCGGCTGCGATGATGGCCGCCACGCAAGCTCCGGCATCCTCCACCCGCTCGAAACCGAGGAGCGCCGGGCGGGCGCCCTCCGCCGCACGAAGGATGCGCACGGTGGCCTCCGTGACGACCCCGAGCTGGCCCTCCGAGCCGGTGATCAAGCCGAGAAGATCGTAGCCGCCGCTGTCGAGGTAATCGCCGCCGAGCTGCACCACTGTCCCGTCGAGGAGCACGAGAGTGACGCCGAGAAGGTTGTTCGTGGTGACGCCATATTTCAGGCAATGTGCTCCGCCGGAATTCATGGCGATGTTGCCGGCAATGGTGCAGGCCAGCTGGCTCGATGGATCGGGAGCATAGAAGAACCCTTCGTGGGCGACCGCCTGGCTGATGCCGAGATTGGTGATTCCGGACTGCACCCGCGCAATGCGGTTCTTGAAATCGACCTCCAGGACGCGGTTCATCTTGGCGACGCCGAGAACGATGGCATCCTCCTGAGGGATCGCTCCTCCCGAGAGGGACGTACCGGCACCGCGCGGCACGACCTTCACCCCGTGATCGCGGCAGAAGCGCAGCACGGCGGAGACCTCCTCCGTGGTCGAGGGGAGGACCACGGCAAGGGGCAGCTGTCGATATGCCGTCAGACCGTCGGTCTCGAAGGCGCGGCGCTCGTCCTCGGACACGATCAGAGCCTCAGGGGCCACGAGGCGCCCCAGGCCAGCCAAGATCTCGCTCCGGCGGGACAGAACGGCTTCATCCGGCTTGGGGAATGCGATCGACATGGCAGCTCTCCCTGACCTTGTGGCGACAGCTTGGCACGGCTTGCGCTGGACGCATGGTCCCGTACCAGGAGAAGGTAGCTGTCCTTCGGCCATTTTTCCAATAATGTGGAACTTCTCTAAAATGGCTCAGCCATACAAGCAAAGGAGTTTTTGATGCGCGTGCCGTTCCTGACTGCCGCCGCTCTGGCCGCTTTCGTCCTCGGGGCAGCCCCCGCCCTGGCCCAGGATGCCGCCGCGAAGGCCGGGGATCCGGCAGCCGGAGAAAAGACCTTTGCTCAGTGCAGAGCCTGCCATCAGGTCGGAGAAAGCGCCAAGAATGCCGTCGGTCCCGTGTTGAACGGAGTCATCGGCCGCAAGGCGGGCACCTATGAAGGTTATAACTACTCTCCCGCCAACAAGAATTCCGGCCTCACGTGGGACGAAGCAACTTTCCGCGAATACATCAAGGATCCCAAAGCGAAGGTTCCCGGGACGAAGATGATCTTCGCCGGCATCAAGGACGATAAGAAAATCGACGATCTTCTCGCTTATCTTAAGCAATTCGATGCCAGCGGAAAGAAGGCCCCATGAGCGGACCGGCTCTTCCCGGGGCACGCGCGGGAAAGATCCGCGTCGGCCTGTTCGTCACCTGCCTGGTCGATCTGATGCGCCCGTCGGTCGGGTTCGCGGCGGTGAAGCTTCTTGAGGACGCGGGCTGCATCGTCGATGTGCCGGTGCAGACATGTTGCGGCCAACCGGCCTTCAATTCCGGCGACCGGGGCACGGCGCGAGACCTCGCCGAACAGGTGATCACGGCGTTCCGGGGTTATGATTATGTGGTCGCCCCGTCGGGATCATGCGCCGGGACGATTAAGGTTCACTATCCGGAGATCTTCGCGGACGACCCCAATTGGCTTCCCAAGGTCGCCGATCTTGCGGCCCGCACCTACGAACTCACGAGCTTCCTGGTTGACGTGATGGGTGTCACCTCCGTCGATGCACGCTTTGACGGTGCCGTGACCTATCACGATTCCTGCTCGGGCCTTCGTGAGCTCAAGGTAAAAGCGCAACCGCGCAAACTGCTGGCCAGCGTCCAGGGGCTGACCCTTGTCGAGATGAACGACAGCGACGTGTGTTGCGGCTTCGGCGGAACGTTCGCAGTCAAGTATAGCGACATCTCGGGCGCCATCGTGGACGCCAAGGCGAAGAACATCGAAGCGACCCATGCGCCGACCTTGTTGGCAGGCGATCTCGGCTGCCTGATGAACATGGCAGGCAAACTGTCCCGCGACGGCAAACCCATCGCTGTCCGTCACGTTGCCGAGGTCTTGGCCGGCATGACCGACGAGCCGGCGATCGGCGAAGCAAAGGAAACATCCTCGTAAGCAGGCGACCGCTGTGGCCGCCAGCTTCCCTTTCGGAAGCGGCAATCTAGTCAGCCGCGCCGAGGCGTGCGCCCCGTAGGGCGGCAGTCAGGGCCTGAGCCAGGTCGTCCTCCGTATAAGGCTTCACCAACAGTACCGCCGCCGCAAGGTCAGGCTCCTTGGGAATACCCTCGTCGCCCGTGGCAAAGATCATGGCGAGATCGGGGTGGAGCTTCTTGGCCCGACGGGCAAGTTCAATGCCTGAGAGATCAGGGAGCCCGATATCGGTCACCAGGGCGTCGGCGGGACTATCCTTCAAGGCTTGCAGAGCCGCCGTCGCGTTTGCGGCCTGGACGACCCGATGCCCCAGTTCGCTCAGCATATCCGCCGTGCTGCTGCGGATCAGGTCATCGTCCTCAACGAGCAGGACGACATGGCCGGGATCTGTTTTCGTTCCTGCGGCGGGTTCGCTGGTTGAAGCTGAACGAAGGGGGAAGGATACGGTTGTAGCCCGATTGCGCTGCTGCTGGTTGGCGAGAACATGACGGATTTTCCGCGCCAAATCCTCCCGGGTATAAGGTTTCGGCAGAAGCTCCACACCCGTGTCCAGGCGCCCTCCGTGCACAATGGCATTTTCCGTGTAACCGGAGGTGAACAGAACCGCGATGTTCGGCAGGCGCACCCGTGCCTTGCGGGCGAGTTCCGGGCTCCTGAGAGGGCCGGGCATCACCACATCGGTAAAGAGGAGATCGATCTCCATCCCGCTTTCGATCACACTGAGGGCACTCGCAGCATCGCGCGACTTGAGGACGCGGTATCCCAGATCCGTGAGGAGCGCGACCGCGGTCTCGCGCACCTCGTCATCGTCCTCGACAACAAGAATCGTCTCCGTTCCGCCGCGCACCGGTGCCATGCGGATATCCGTGAGTACGTCCTCCTGCTCATAAACCCGCGGAAGGTAGATCTTCACCGTCGTCCCGAGGCCGACCTCGCTATAGATCTTGATATGGCCACCGGATTGCTTGACGAAGCCGTAAACCATCGACAGGCCCAGCCCCGTACCCTTGCCTTCCGGTTTCGTGCTGAAGAACGGATCGAAGACGCGCTCGAGAACGCTGGACGGAATACCGCAGCCCGTATCCGTCACGGCCAGCATCACGTATTGCCCGGGCTCCACTTCATGCTGGAGTGAGTAGCGGTCATCGAGAAGCGCATTACCGGCCTCGATCGTGAGCCGCCCGTGACCGTCCATGGCATCGCGCGCGTTGATCGCGAGGTTGAGGATGACGTTCTCGACCTGGACCGGATCCACCAGCGTGTTCCAAAGACCGCCGGACACGACCGCCTCGATCTCGATCTCCTCGCCCAGAGCCCGCCGCAGCATGTCATCCATGCCCTTGATGAAGCGACCGATATTGACGACTTTGGGCTCCAGGGGCTGACGCCGCCCGAATGCGAGGAGCTGCGAGGCGAGTTTCGAGCCGCGCGATACGCCGGCGAGGGCATTGTCGAGACGTTTCTCGGCCCGGGGGTTTCCGGCAACCTCCTTGGCCAGGAGCTGTAGATTGCCGCTGATCACCTGAAGCAGATTGTTGAAGTCGTGCGCGACTCCGCCGGTCAGCTGGCCGAGCGCTTCCATTTTCTGCGCGCTGCGCAGATGCTCCTCGAACTGCTTGCGTTCGGTAATGTCGCGGCCGGCTGCGTAGAACTGGTCGCCCTCCGGCACACAGAACCAGCTATACCAGCGGTAGGATCCGTCCTTGGCGCGCATCCGCATGTCGAAATCGCGGATGCTCTGGCCGGATATCAGTTGCCCGAACTGCGCTCGCGTGGCCGCAAGATCCTCCGGATGCGCAAGAGCATCGAACGACATTCCGACGAGTTCTGCCGGATTATAGCCAAGCGCCTCCTGCCATGCCGGGTTGACGCTACGGTAGAAGCCGTCGAAGCCGCAAAGCAGGAAGAGATCCTGGCTCATGCGCCACACGAGATCACGCTCGTGGGTTCGCTCTCGCACCTGCTGTTCCAAAGTCTCGTTCAACTGACGCAGGGCTTTCTCGGCGCGCCGTTGGTGCGTAACGTCATGGCCTTCCGCAAAGATGCCGGAGATGCTTCCGTCCGCCTCCACGATGGGTTGGTAGACGAGATTGAGGAAACGCTTTTCGAGAGGGCCATGAGGCACCCGCTGGATATCGACCGGCATGCTGCGGCCGATGAACGGCTCGCCTGTCCGATAAACCTCATCCAGAATTTCGAAGAAGCCCTGCCCTTCGATCTCGGGCAGCGCATCACGAACCGGCAGCCCTGTGAGATCGCGGTGCCCGACAAGCTGCTGGTACGCCTCGTTCATGAACTCGAAAACATGATCCGGCCCACGCAGGACGCACATGAAGCCCGGCGCCCGCTGAAACAGCGCCCGCAACCGATCGCGCTCGGCCGTCCTGAGCTTAACCTCGGAAGCGAGCCGCGTATTGACTTCTTCCAGCGCCCGCGCCGCCTGCTGACGCATATCGAGCGCCTCCGCCAGAGCAGTCGCGCGGCGATGCTCGGCCTCGTAGGCATCGGCGCTGGCGAGGCTGGATGAGATCTGCCCGGCAAAAAGCTTGAGGAACCCGATATAGTCTTCATCGAACGGACGATGCGGGTTGAGACCGACAACCATGGCGCCAATCGGCGCCTCGCCCCCCTGTCCGATCAGGGGCACGACAACCGCATTCGCGGGAGCGCGGCTCCATGCACCCGTGGGCAGGTCTTGGAAGCCCGACAGGTCGACCAGCGTTTCGGGCTGGTTGAGGGGCCAGGCCCCTGGATGTCTGGGGTCCACATGCTCCGGCGCCGCCGGATGACCGGGCGGAAAGCCCGTCGTAAACGCAAGCCGCGCCGTTCCGTCGTCACGGAAGAGATAAACCAGGCTGAAGGGAAGATCCTGCGGATTGGCGGCAGCTGCCGCCTGTGCGGCGCTCAGGACAGCCGCTCGCGTGTCAGCACCCGACAGGCCGCTCGCCAGCACCTGCAGGGAACCGAGCCTGCGTTCGCTGATGATCCTGTCGGTATCTTCCGTAACGGCGCAGAACACACCCCCGACCCGGCCGTCCTCGCCGAAGACCGGGCTATAGGAAAAGGTGTGATAGGTTTCCTCGGGATAGCCGTTCCGCTGCAGGATTAGGAGCAAAGCTCGGTCGAACGTCGCCTCGCCCTGCTCATAGACCGTACGAATTCGCGGCTCTACGTCGTCCCAGATTTCCGCCCAGAGTTCCCGGGTCGGCTTGGCGAGGGATTCCGGGTGCTTGAGGCCCAGGGTTGGACGATACGCATCATTGTAAAGGAAGGCGACCTCCGGTCCCCAGCCAAGCCACATCTCGAAACGGGACGTGAGCAGGATCCTCACGGCGACCTTCAGAGCCTCAGGCCATCGCTCCGGCGGCCCCAGGGAGGTCTGCGTCCAGTCCTTTGCCCGCATCAGGGCCGCCATTTCGCCGTCGCCAACGAAAATTTCCGGCTGTCCTGATAAAGATTGCGGCAAGGAAGGAACCCCAGAATATCTGAATGGCGAACCTCTATAGGTCGCCCGCAAGAAAGTGACTTAGCAGAAAGCGGAGCGTTTCACCGCGTGCTCACAGGTATGTCTTTGTCCTGAAAAGACAAGCGAGACAATGGGTCGAGAGACTTGAAATGCCTCCCATCAGCGGCCCGCAATCTCGAGAGAAACAATATCCCCATCCGTCCAGCAACTTTTCCCGGTGAGGGAGTTGTCGCGATCCGGCTCGCTAGGCTGCCGCCTTCCGGTCTTGATGGGAAGGATGCCTCGTGCTGCTGGCGAAACGGCGCGCGAGCACCGCACACACCATGAGCTGGATCTGGTGGAAGATCATGAGGGGCAGCACGATCGATCCGACATCCTGCCCGGCGAAGATCACGTTTGCCATGGGCGCGCCGGACGCCAAGCTCTTCTTGGAGCCGCAGAAGGCGATGGTGATCCGATCCGCGCGCCTGAAACCGAACCAGCCGCTGACGTAATACGTGAAGCAGAGAATCGCCGCCAGGAGGATCACATCGATGATGACGACGGCTGTGAGGTCCAAAGCCGAGAGCTTGTGCCAAAGTCCGCCGATCACGGCCTCGCTGAAGGCTCCATAGACAACCATCAGGATGGAGCCCCTGTCGACGATTTGCGTAAGCGCCTTGTGCCGTCCCAGCCAACAGCTGAGAACCGGCTGGAGGACTTGCCCCAGGATGAAAGGCGCGAGGAGCTGCAGCAGGATTCCCTTGAGCGCGTCCACCGAAAACCCTCCGTTTCCCTGCGTATGGAACAGCAAGCCGACGAGGAGCGGCGTCAGGAACATTCCCAGGATGTTCGAGGCGGAAGCAGAGCAGATCGCCGCCGGGACATTGCCTTCGGCGATCGACGTGAAGGCGATCGAGGATTGAACCGTGGACGGCACGACACAGAGAAACAGAACGCCGGTCGCGAGAGCAGGCGTCATGAGGCCCGGTACGGCGACCACGATGAGACCAAGGATGGGAAAGATCACGAATGTCGTCGCAAGCACGAAAAGGTGCAGACGCCAATGGATCATTCCGGCGATGACCACGTCACGGGACAAACGCGCCCCGTGCAGGAAAAACAAGAGTGCGATAGCCAGATTGGTGGCTGTCGAAAACAGCTCCGCCGGCTCGCCCTTGAGCGGAAAGATCGATGCGAGAACGACCATCCCAAAGATGGCGATCGTATACCACTCGCGTTTGATGATCGAAGCCATAGTGAACCTTGCGTCTGTCCGCGTTCGGAGCGGAATGCGTATCTCAGTCCCAGGCTTCGTTAGGCTGCCGCAGTCGCCCGAGCTGGTCCCATGGAAGTACCCGCCATAGCGCGGGCACGAGCGTCAGGTCCAGCATTCAGGCCGATTTAAGCGAGAGATGCGTCCCGGGCCAGGCGGGGAATGTCGAAGCGGGCGATCCCGAGATCGGCAAGGTCGCGGTCCGAAAGCTGGGCCAATTCACGGACCGTGGTCCGGTACAGTTTGTAAGCGCGGATCTTCGAAAGAATATAAGTGACGAACATGGAAAGCCCCAACCACAAGCCGGTCGCTCGACCGGCTTCTCTGCTCTTGTGCAATGCAACATATAGAGACTGGGAACGCCGGTGAGGAGGCAATCCAGGGGATTGCTGTTATGCTCCGGCGGCATGACACGCGGGGCCCACGACCCGACAGACCCGCGCCGGGCGCATCGTTGTCATGGAACCGACACCTTGAATTCACGCCAATTTAAGGTTTTCCCGTTACGGCCAAGCTACATTCCATCATAGGGCGGCAACCCACCTCTCCCGACCTGGAGCGGTCGCGCCGCAATGCACAATGACTCTCAAGAACGTCTCCATCCTGCACAAGATTATCGCAGTCGTCTCGCTGATGGGTCTGGTCGCAGCGGCCATTGCTGTCGTGGGCTGGCGGGAAACCACCGATTTGGGCCGCACCATGACCGTCGTCGGACTGCGTGAGGAAGCCGCCCGCGAAGCGATGGATCTGCGGGTCGATATCATCGCGATCAGCCGCATGACCTATCAGGTGGCCCAGGAACCCAAGAAGGCTGCCGCCTTCAAAGCCGAAGCCAACCGCCGAACCGCCGAAATGCTTGGCCGGTTCCAGAAGCTCGAAGCCGTCGCCGACGGCCAGGAGCGCAAGCTCCTCGATGACATGCGCGCTGCACTGAACGCATATTTTGCCGTCATTCGCGCGATGATCGATGTGGCGGGCTCCGATAAGGGCGGCGACCCCGCCGTCATGATGGCAGAGGTCGAGAAAGGGCTAGCGGCCCAGCGCGCCGTGACCGACTCGGTCAAGGCCTACAGCACCTATACGGCCAAGAAGATGGCCGATATGCGCACGGACGCCGCAGCCTCCGCCGAATGGGCGGCCCGGTTCCAGATCGGTGTCGCGGTCGTGGGTATTCTTCTGGGCATGCTGGTCAGCCTCCTGGTGACGAAGCGCGGCATCGCATCCCCCGTGCGCCGCCTCACTCAGATCATGAGGCGCTTGGCGGAGGGAGATCTTTCGGTCGAGGTCACATCGACCGGAGGCCGGGACGAAATCGGCCGGATGACCGACACCGTGCGCGTCTTCAAGGACAGCATGGTGCGCAATAAAGCTTTCGAGCTCGAAGCCGCCCAGGCGCGTGAGCAGTCGGAAACGCAGCGCAAGCAGATGATGCAACAGCTCGCGAGCACCTTCGACGCCTCAGTCGGAGACATTGTCGATGCCGTATCGACAGCCGCGGTCGAAATGCAGATGACGGCCGAGAAGCTGACGAATTCCGCACGGCAGACCGCAGCCCGGTCGACCGCCGTCGCGTCCGCCGCCGAGCAGACGTCCGTGAACGTCCTCACCATGTCGAGCGCGACCGAAGAGTTGGGCGCCTCCGTGAATGAGATCAGCCGCCAGGTCGAGCAATCGGCTCAGATGTCCCAGGAGGCGGTCGTCGAGGCCGGCGCCACGCAGGAGATCGTCTCCGCCCTCAGCGCCGCGGCCAACAAGATCGGCGCGATCGTCGAGATGATTTCGGCCATTGCAGAACAGACCAACCTTCTGGCTCTCAATGCCACCATCGAGGCCGCCCGTGCCGGAGAGGCCGGACGCGGCTTCGCCGTCGTCGCGACCGAAGTGAAGGGCTTGGCGGAACAGACCGGAAAGGCGACGGCAGAGATCTCGAGCCAGATTGCCGCGATCCAAACCTCCACGACCCAGGCGGTTCAGGCGATCGGCTCCATCACGCAGCGCATCGCAGCCATGAACGAGGTCGCGGCCAGCATCGCATCCTCCATCGACCAGCAAGGTGCCGCGACCCGCGAGATCGTCAGCTCGGTCAATCAGGCGTCCGCCGGAACCAACGAGGTGACGACCAATATCAACGGCGTCGCCCAGGTTGCCGAAGAGACCGAGGTCGCGGCCGCCCAGGTTCTGACGGCAGCCTCCGCTTTCTCCGGACAGGCGCAGCGCTTGCGCGATCAGGTCAATCTGTTCCTCACCAATATCAGAGCAGCCTGAGCGGCCGTTCTTGATATTCAGCGGGCCCGGCAGCCACTCTGCCGGGCTTTTGACGTTTCTGTCTCGTCAGTTCTGAAAATGGTCGATGAGGATGGCAAGCAGCCATGTGCCGCTCAGCCAGACTCCCCCGCTCAGGACCAGCATGGCTCCCGATGCGATACCTGCGTTTCGATCCATCCAAAGTGCGCTCATAATTCGACTGGGCCGATCCGCGGCGCTTGCGGCAATTCCGGTCGAGCCGTCCGTTCCGGCACTTGAGCCCATGAACACGAGCGCCCCGAGCGCTCCCAAACCGAGTCCGACATAGTTGGCGAGATCGAGCAGATCCGAGACGGAGTGTCGTTCCAATCCCCAGGCCGCCGCTGCCGTTAGGATGACGGCCAGGGCGTTGAGGAAAACCATACCTCTGACGATGCCTTTCATCCCGCCATGCCTTCGGCGAACGGGACGGTTTTCACTCCGGACACCCTGTTCATGGATAACCATCATCGACCCTAAGGCAACCCCGATGCGTCTTCCGTGGTCCGATCCATCTGCCGGCGAAAAGACCTCTCGCGTTGACCGTCCGCTTTCGATAGGCCTGACGCTGAAGGCTCGCCCAGCCGGCAGGCGATGGCGGCCTTTCTGTCCCATTGTCAGCAAGAAGGCTTGTTGAGCGTGTTCAAAGACGGCTTCGATCCCCAACCACAGCTCGCCGGATCAACTCTGGCGATCCGGGCCCTGAATCAAGCCGATTTCGAGGGACTTTTCTCCGCCGCAAGCCATCCTGAAATCTGGGCCGGACATCCGGCGAAGGATCGCTATCAAAAGGAGAAATTCGAGCCGTACTTCGCCTCTCTGCTCGACAGCCAAGGCGCGGTCGTCGTGACGGACCGGCAATCGGACGCCATCATCGGGTGCTCACGCTACTATGTAGCGCCGGATCAGCCCGACGGCATTTCCATCGGCTTCACCTTTCTCCATCATGCTTATTGGGGTGGAGGCGCGAATTACGAGCTCAAGAGGTTGATGCTCGAACACGCCTTCAAGACATACCCGGAAGTCTGGTTTCACATCGCCCCGTCCAACGTCCGTTCCCAGAAAGCCACCGCCAAGCTCGGCGCGGAACACGCCTATGACGCGACCTTGAACCTAGCCGGCTCTCCGGCGCCGTGGCTGTGCTTTCGCCTGACCAAGGAAGCCTGGGAAAGAATCCGCCAGATGAGAAGCGATCAAGCCGGGCCGCGCTGACGGCGTCGCCTAGAACGGGCTGTTATTTTACCGGCGGCCTTCGAAACGGCATCCGAGGCTTAAAGGCTTAACGCGGTCTTGAGCGAATTATTCAACCATTCGGTTGACTTTCCAAAAACAGATCGTCATATTCAACCACATGGTTGAATTACAAATCTCTCAGCTCGACACGGTTTTTCACGCTCTCGGCGACGCCACCCGCCGCCGGATGCTTCGCGACCTGTCCAAAGGCGAGCGAACGGTGAGCCAGCTTGCCGAGCCGTTCGCGATCTCCCTTGCGGCTGCCTCGAAGCATATCAAGGTGCTGGAGCATGCCGGTCTGATCCGTCGCGAGATCCGCGGCCGTACCCATTTGTGTCGCCTTGAACCTGGGCCGCTCGCGAGCGCCCATCAATGGCTGACCTTCTATGAGCGCTTCTGGACTGGCCGTCTGGATGTCCTCGAACGGCTCCTCCGTGAAGAGGATGCCCGCAACACCCCCGCCCCCGAAGGAGACGACCCATGACCGACCTTGCGACCCCAGACACCTATGGTGTGCTGGCCGAGCCTGCCACGTTGACCCTCCAGCGCCTCTTGCCCGGTCCCATCGAGCGCGTCTGGGCCTATCTCACGGAAAGCGACCTGCGCCGTCAGTGGCTGGCATCGGGAGAGATGGACATGAAGGTCGGCGCTCCCTTCGAACTCGTCTGGCGCAACGACGAGCTCTCCAATCCGCCCGGACAACGGCCGGCCGGCTTCTCCGAAGAGCATCGCATGGAGAGCCTGATCACCGAACTTGATCCCCCTCGGAAGCTCGCTTTCACCTGGGGAAGCACCGGCGGCGTCTCCTTCGAGCTGAAGCCGCAAGGCCGTGACGTCTTGTTGACCGTGACTCACCGCCGTCTGCCCGACCGTTCGACCATGCTCAATGTAGGCGCCGGCTGGCACATGCATCTCGACATCTTGGTTGCCCGCGCGAGCGGCAGGGAGCCGGAACCCTTCTGGGAGGGCTGGAGCCGCCTGAAGAAGGAATACGACCAGCGGCTTCCCGCCTGACGGAGGCGCGATAGAGCTCTACCCGGCCTAGCCGGGTGGAGCAGCTCTCGATGCAGACGGAAAGGTCGGGTCGCACAGTGCGGCTGTTGCTCCCTCGCGCTTTTTGCGTTTTCAGGCTAAACAATGGGCATGACCGTTCATGCCACCTCCCCCCAATTCAAGCAGAATGCTGCGCGCGCCCTCGCCGACACGCAGCTGCAAAAGGCGCTCGGCAACGTCAAGCAGGGCTTTATCGACAAGCGCCAGCGGGCGGCCGACAAGCTGCCGGAATTCGAGGCGCTGCGGGATGCGGCGCGGGACATCAAGAACCATACGCTCCAGCATCTCGACCTTTATCTCGAAGCCTACGAGGAGAAGGTCAAGGCATCCGGCGGACATGTGCACTTCGCCCGCAATGCGGAGGAGGCCCGTTCCATCATCCTGTCGATCTGCCGGGAAGCCGACGCCAAAACGGTCACCAAGGGCAAATCGATGATCTCCGAAGAGATCGGGATCAATGCCCATCTCGAGGCGAACGGGATCACCCCCGTGGAAACCGATCTCGGCGAGTACATCATTCAGCTGCGCCACGAGATGCCGAGCCATATCATCGCTCCGGCCGTGCACCTCAACGCCATCCAGGTGGAGCAGGATTTCCGTCGGGTCCACACGAACCTCGATCCGAAGCGCGACCTCTCCGAGCCGGTGCAGCTCCTGACGGAGGCCCGCGCCGTGCTGCGCGAGCGCTTCCTTGCGGCAGACGTGGGGATCACAGGGGCAAATTTCCTCGTTGCCGAAACCGGAACGTCGGTGATCGTCACGAACGAGGGCAACGGCGACCTGACCCAGATCCTGCCGAAGACCCATATCGTCCTTGCATCGATCGAAAAGCTGGTGCCGACCCTCGAGGACGTCAGCCAGATCCTGCGCGTGCTTGCCCGCTCGGCCACCGGACAGGAGATGTCCGTCTACACGACATTCTCCACCGGCCCCCGCCGTTCCGCTGACGCGGACGGGCCGCAGAACTATCACGTCGTTCTGATCGACAATGGCCGCTCCGCCATGCTCGGCACCGACTTCGAGGAAATGCTGCGATGCATCCGGTGCGGCGCCTGCATGAACCATTGCCCGGTCTACCACGCGGTCGGAGGGCACGCCTACGGCTGGGTCTATCCCGGTCCCATGGGGGCCGTCCTCACACCCAGCTTGATCGGCGTGGACAAGGCAGGGCATCTTCCCAACGCGTCGACCTTCTGCGGACGATGCGAAAGCGTCTGCCCGGTACGCATTCCGCTGCCGAAACTCATGCGCCATTGGCGCGAGCGTGAGTTCGAGCGGCATCTCATGCCCGCCACATTCCGCTCCGGTCTTTCCTTCTGGGGCTTCTTTGCCAAGCGTCCTGCCCTTTACCGCTTGGCGACACGCGTCGCGATGGCCTCCCTTGGCCTAGCGGGCCGGCGGAGAGGTCGCTTCACATGGCTTCCGCTCGCGCGCGGCTGGACGAAATATCGGGACTTCCCGACACCGCAGGGAGATACCTTCCAGGCCCGGTGGCGCCGTGAGCGCAAGGGGAGGACCGTATGAGCGCGCGCGACGAGATCCTTGCCAACATCCGCCGCTCACTCCGCGTGGGCGGGAACGAGACCATCCGCCGGCAGATTGCGACCGAGCGATTGGAGCGTGCCCCGAAGGGGCTTGTCCCCTCCCGCGGTCAGCTACCGGCTGAAGAGCGCCTCGCTTTGTTCAAGCTGCAGGCCGAGGCCGCTCTCGCGACGGTCACGGAAGTCGATTCTTCTGCCGATGTCCCGCAATCCATCGCCACTTTTCTACGTGACCATAACCTTCCGGCGACGCTGCGCATGGGGAGCGACCTGCGCCTGACGGCCATGCCCTGGAACGACACTTCTCTTGAGATTGCCCATGGTCCGAGCCAGGGAAGCGACCTGAATGCGGTCAGCCACGCTTTCGGCGGCGTTGCCGAGACCGGAACGCTGGTGCTGGTGTCAGGCCCTGAAAATCCGTCGACGCTGAACTTCCTGCCGGACAATCACATCATCATCGTTTCGGCAAAGGACGTGGCCGGCGACTACGAGACCGTGTGGAATAAAGTGCGCTTTGCTTTCGGCAAGAGCGGGATGCCTCGGACCGTGAACTGGATCACCGGTCCCTCGCGCTCCGGAGATATCGAGCAGACCATGCTGCTCGGAGCCCACGGCCCACGCCGCCTGCATATCGTTGTGGTCAGGGATTAGTCGGCGAGGCACCCACCATGCCCTCGAACTTCATCGCCAGGACGATCCGTTGGTCCGCTTGGGAAGGGTGCGAGGCGGGGCTGGAGCATGCGGAAGTCAGCCCCATCGAAGGAGGACTCGAGTTCTCCGGAGTCATCATCGGCCATGCGGAGACCTTGCGCTTCGGCTTGACCTACAAGGTCAAGGTCGATGGCTACTGGCGCACGCGGGAAGCCCATCTTCAAATGGCTTCCGGAAGAGCGCTTCACCTCGAGAGCAACGGCCAGGGATTGTGGCGGGCCAACGGCACCGAGCGACCGGAACTTCAAGGTTGCCTAGATGTGGACATTCAGGCCTCGCCGATCACCAACACGCTCCCGATCCGCCGGCTCTCCCCGAAAGCCCAGGAAACCATCGATGTCCGGCTGTGCTACATCTCCATCCCCAGCCTGGATGTCTCGCCTCGGGACCAGCGGTATACGGCAACTCGAGCGGGGCAGCTGTACCGCTTCGAGAGCGTGGATAGCGGATTCACGGCCGATCTGCCCGTCGATAGCGATGGCTTTGTTCTCGATTATCCGGGCCTTTTCAAACGCCTTGCTCCCTAACGCGCGGGACCGTGACAACCGGGCGCAGCCGGAAGGCTTTGCGCGAACGGCACCTTTCAGGTTAAGCAGTTGATAAATATCTACTTTTTAACCGTTCTAAACTGAACATCATGATCGTTTGCTCCTGTAACGTTTTATCCGACGGCGACGTCAAATCATGCCTGACGCCGGGACCGGGCTGTCCGCAGACGCCCGCTCAGGTTTACCGCTGCCTCGGCTGCAGTCCCAATTGCGGACGCTGCGTCCGTACGATCCGCGCCATCATGGATAAGGCTCTCGCGGATGCCGGCGCGGAACCCGTTCCGGCCTGCCAGCGGGGATGCTGCCCGGCCCTTCCCCAGCAAGCTGCGGCTGAACCTGCCATTTGATGTACGAAGATCCTTTTCCTCGTTCGGAATTCCTCTAAATAAGGAGCCGAGGCGTGTCAGCGCCTGTTCGAAAGAGGACCAGGATGAAGGGCGATCAAAGAGTTATCGAGTATCTCAATCGCGGTTTGCGCAGCGAGCTGACGGCCGTCAATCAGTATTGGCTGCATTACCGGCTTCTCGACGATTGGGGCTACAAGGAACTCGCCAAGGCGTGGCGCGAGGAATCCATTGAAGAGATGCATCACGCCGACCGGTTCATCGAGCGCATCATCTTCCTCGACGGGTTCGCCAATCTTCAGGTCCTGGATCCGCTGAGGATCGGCCAGAATGTCCAAGAGATCCTTGAATGCGATCTTGCTGCCGAATATGACGCCCGCAACCTTTATGGTGAAGCCGCAGCCTATTGCGAAAGCGTGGGTGATCGTGTTTCCAAGAACCTGTTCGAGGATCTGATGAAGGACGAGGAAGGTCATATCGATTTCCTCGAAACTCAGATCAACCTCGTCGAACAGCTCGGCCTGCAGCTCTATGCCCAGAAACATGTGGGCGATGTGAAGAGCGAAGATCACTAGCCCGGGATATTGTGGCGAATAGGCTTCTCAACACGCGCATAAGCTGCTCTTGTGCGCGTATTCCATTTGTGGGCTGTGAAGCGGACCGGACGATATCCATGCCTTCCTTGACGTTCACCTTCCGTCTTGCGAACCGTCTGGTATCGCGGGCGATCGTTTTACTCTTGCTCTTCGTCGCGCCATCAAGTCCGCTCATGGCGGCGGAAAGCACTCCTCAACAATTCCTGACTTCGATCTACAAGAACTATAAGGGCTCCGACGCTTCGGGGGTTCGCTGGCGCGGAAGCAAGGCAGGCCAGTACTTCGACGCAGCCCTGACGAAGCTGATCCTCCAGGACCTGAAGGAATCGAAGGGCGAGGTTGGCCGCATCGAGTTCGATCCTTTTGTCGACGCGCAGGATTTCGACCTGGATAAACTCGATATCAAAATCGTGTCGCAGGATGCGAACGCCGCAAGCGCCCTTGTGTCGTTCAACAATCTCGGGGAACCTCACGAGATCGCCTATGATCTCGTGAAAACTCCTAAGGGCTGGCGCATTGCCAATATGACCTGGAAGCGATCGGGCACCGGTGGGGACGACCTCCGGTCCGTGCTGTCGCGCCCCCTCTAGTTCTCTCAAGGAGCGGCATGCCGGATGCTGACCATCAGCTGGGGATCAGCTCCATATCCGGCACGTCTTTGACCGGCAGCGTCACGACGCGCAATTCCGGATCGTCGGGATCGTTGCGGATTGCGAAACCGAGCTGGCGGCACATGTCGAGCATCGTCACATTTTCTCGAAGTACCTGACCTTCGACGACACGCAATCCCTCGACCTTCGCCCACTCGATCATCATCCGCATCAGCTCCCAGCCGAGCCCGAGGCCTTTCAGATCGGAGCGAAGCAGGATCGCATATTCCCCGGTCTCATGATTAGCGTCCGCATGGAGCCTGACGGCCCCCATCATGTCGCCGGTTTCCTTGTCGAAAGCCACGAACGCAATAGCGCGGGCATAATCGATCTGCGTCAGACGGGCGAGAAACGTGTGGCTGAAATCGCGCACGGGCGCAAAGAAGCGAAGACGCAGATCCTCGGGCGTCACCTGCCCGAAAAACCGGCGAAACTCCTCCTCATCCTCCGGCCTTACCGGACGAACGAAGGCTTCGCGCCCGTTCCGGAGCGGCATCGAGCGTTCCCACTCCTTCGGGTAGGGTCGCACGGCAAAACGCGGATGCCCCCTTCCCTTTCGGGTTTCCGGCGCCACCGCCACACGGGCGTCGACGGCGATAACGCCATCCTGATCCGCCAGAAGCGGATTGATGTCGATCTCCCGCACATCCGGCAGATCGGCGGCGAGCTGCGCCAGCTTTACCAGCACGAGTGCAATAGCCCGCTCATCCGCTGCCGGCACGTCGCGATATCCTTTCAGGATTCGTGAAACACGGGTCCGTCCGATGAGATCATGGGCCAGCTTGAGATCGAGCGGCGGCAGCGCCAATGCCTTGTCGTTGATCACCTCAACCGCCGTTCCGCCGCGACCGAAGAGCACGATCGGCCCGAAGGAAGGATCGTCCGCAAGGCCGACGATCAGCTCTCTCGCCTTGGCGCGGCGAACCATCGGCTGCACCGTGACTCCCTTCACGATCGCCTCGGGCCGCAGCTTCGCGGCCCGGTCGAAAATATCGGCCGCTGCCTTCCTGACCGCCTCCTCCGTGGGAAGGTCGAGCTTCACACCGCCGATATCGGACTTGTGCACGATATCCGGAGAGAGAATCTTCACGGCGACCGTTCCGCCTTCGGAGAGAATCGGGCGGGCGGCGGAAACCGCCTCTTCCGGCGTCGTGGCCAGGGTCACCGGTGCCGTTGGAATGTCATAAGCCCGCAGCAGAGCGTTGACTTCCAAGGGGTCGAGCCAATGGCGCTTGTCCGCCAACACACCTTCGACGATAGCCTGGGCCGCAGCCACATCCGGCGCGAAGTCGTGCGGAAGGCTGTCGGGCGTTTCCATGAGCTCATTCTGGGCTTCACGATAGCGAACGATCTGCATGAAGCCCCGAACGGCATCCGCCTCCGTTGCGAAATGAGGAATGCGGACATCCTCGAAGATGCGAGCGGATTCCGGATCCTCTCCGATCCAGGCGGCAAAAACGGGCTTCTGGACATATCCGGACGCGCGAGCCTGCTTGATGGTTTCGGTCACGGCCGCCGCTGCGGTGGGGGCATTCGTGACCGCGGTCGGGACGTTGAGGATGAGGATCGCGTCATTGTCCGGATCCGACAGGAGTGCGTCGAGAGCACCCGCATAACGGGCCGGGTCGGCATCTCCGATGATATCGACCGGGTTTGATCTCGACCATGTCGGCGGCAGAACCTCATCGAGCTTTCGCTTTGTCTCGTCCGACAGGACGGCCAGCGTTCCACCGAGATCGATGAGCCGATCGACGGCCAGCACGCCGACGCCCCCGCCATTGGTCAGGATCGCGAGGCGCTTGCCGGGAAACGGCTTTTGACGGCCAAGCGTTTCAGCCGCGGCGAAAAGCTGATCGAGATCGAGAACGCGCAGGAGACCGGCCCGGCGAAAGGCCGCTTCATAGACGGCATCGGAGCCGGCCAGAGCACCCGTGTGGGTAGCGGCCGCCTGCGCTCCCTGCGCATGCCGGCCGGCCTTGATCGCAACAACCGGCTTGGTGCGCGCCGCGGCACGCGCTGCCGACATGAATTTCTGCGCGTTGTCGATGGATTCGATATAGAGAAGGATCGCCCGGGTGCCTGCGTCTCCCGAGAAGAAGTCCAGGCAATCGCTGAAATCGACATCGATTTTATCGCCGAGCGACACAATTGCCGAGAACCCCACGTTGCGTTGCGCCGCCCATTCCACGAGGCCGGCCGCCACCGCTCCGGATTGGGACACCAAGGCGAGGTCGCCGGGAACCGCACCTCTTGCGGCAAAGCTCGCATTGAGCTTCGCCCTCGGAGCAATGATGCCGATACAGTTGGGGCCGACCAGGCGCAGTCCATAACGCCGCGCGGCAAGACGGGTCTGCTCCGACAGTGAGCCAACGCCGTATCCGAGGCCCGAGGTCGCTATGACAGCCGCCGCGACGCCGCAGCGGCCGGCTTCCTCGATCACATCGACCACCCTCGCTGGAGGAACGGCGACCACAATGAGGTCAGGCACCTCGGGAAGCGCCGTAATGGACGGGTAGCATTTCCGGCCTTCAATCTCACGGTGATGCGGATTGATCGGAAAGATCTGGCCGGCAAACCCACCTTCGACAAGGTTGTGCAGAAACGTCAGGCCCAGCGAGCCCGCACGCGGACTTGCTCCGATCACGGCAACCGAGCGGGGCGCAAAGAGCTTATCGAGCCGATAGGTAGACATGAGGATCCTTCGTCTCGTGGGAGAGATACCGACGCACCTAGAACATCTTTCGGGTTTGTCTGCCCCCTGATGCCCGAGAACGCTTCCTAATCCGACGTTTTATAGGAGACTCTCGGAGAAATCGATGAAGAGCAACTCTTCATCATAAAAGGTGTCGTCGATCCGAAGCGCCTTGCGCTCGATGCCATACGGTTTGAAACCGAGCTTGTGATAGGTCCGCCGCGCTCTCTCGTTCGAAAGTCCCACGGCGGCTTCGAGCACGATGACATGGTCCATGGCGTGCCTGATGACCTGTTGAACCAAGGCTTCGCCGAGGCCGCATCGACGCGCCTCGGGACGGACGTAAACGCCCCACAAAATGCCTTTGTGCCTCGACTTCAGCCGATCCTGAACCACAAAACCGGCAACTCCCATTAGTTCCGGTCCATCGAAGCCGCCATAAATCCTGTTCGGTCCCGTCGCGGGAATACGCGCCCGAAAGTCATCGAGCGAAAGCGCGGCCTCCTCCTCGTAACTGGCTCCGAACGCCTCCGGTGTGTCGAGGAGCGATTGCAACCGGATCGCCCGATAGGCTTCGGCCTCCGACGGTGTCAGAGCCCTGAGTGCATAGGCGCCGATGGTGCCAAGCGTCACCGACATCCCCTGCATGGCAAGTGAAACTTGTTCAGCAACTGACGGTCACTCGGCCAGCACGCGCGTCGGAGGGAAGATGACCTCGACGAGGGTGCCCTCTTTAGGACTGCTCGAGATTTGAAGCGCACCACGGTTCGCCTCGACAAGGGCTTTCGTGAGTGGAAGCCCGAGTCCGGTGCCGCCCCTCCTGCGCGATGTGGCGAGCTGGCGGAACGGTTCGAGAGCGGCTTGAACTTCCTTATCCGTCATGCCGATCCCCGTGTCGCGAACACGGAAAGCGATCTCTCCGCGGTCGGTAAGGGCCGTCGACACGATGACTTGTCCCCCTGCATCCGTGAACTTGATGGCATTGGACACCAGATTGAGCACGATCTGCCGCATGGAGCGCTCGTCCGCGACAACGGGAGGAAGTTTCGCCGGAAAGCTCGTCCGCATGACGATGCGCTCACGGGCCGCCTGAGGCTGCAGGAGCGTGACGCACGCGGCAACGAGCTCGTTGAGGCTGACGCTGGTGAACGCCAGCTCCATGCGCCCAGCCTCAACCTTCGCGAGATCGAGCAAATCGTTGACCAGACTGATCACATGGGCGCCGGAGGCGTGGATGTCCTTGAGATATTCCTTGTAACGCTCGTTTTCGATCGCGCCGAACCGCTCTTCCAGCATCACTTCGGCGAACCCGAGAATAGCATTGAGGGGCGTGCGGATCTCGTGGCTGATCTTCGCCAGAAGATCCGACTTCTGGGCGCTGGCTTCCTCGGCGGCGCGTTTTGCACCGATCAGCTCGCCCTCTGCTTTCTTGAAAGCCGTCATGTCTCTCAGGACCGCACAGAACTTCCGCCCCGGCCCGTCGTGGACTCGCCCGATGGTCATGAAAAGCGGAATGGTGCCGCCCTGGCGCACGCGGCCCTGGACCTCGCGTCCATCATTGAGAAGGCTTTGCACGCCCGAGAAACGAAGGCCTTCGAGATAATCAAGCGCAACGATATGGCTCTCCGGAGCGAGAAGAACCGTGATGGCGCTCCCGACCACGTCGCGCCCATCATAACCGAAAAGCGCCTCCGCCGAACGGTTGAGCGAGATGATGCGGCCGGTCTCGTCGAGAACGATCACACCGTCGGTCGCGGTGTCTAGGATCGATTCCAGTTCGTGGACGCGAGCTTCGCGCCGGCGCAGGTCGGTCTCGACAAGGAGCAAGCGCGGCTCTGCCTCCGGAAGAGGCCGTATCGTCATGAGTGCTGCCGGCTCGCCGCCCCACTCGGTGGATGCGAGGCGCACATCCACGGGGACGCTCTTGCCCGCCCGAGCGGTGATCTCCAGCAATGTATCCTCAGTCGCCCCGTGCAAGACCGGGGAGTCCCGGAACAGGCGGACGAGGCCTCCATCCGCCACCACCTCGGACAGGCTTTCAAAGCCTGTAAGATCGAGAAGATAGCGGTTGAGGAAAAGCAGTTCCTCGCCCCGGTGCACGAGGACGCCGATCGGCAGACGGTCGAGCACCCTGTCGCCTTCGGGCGTCAGGGGATCAGGTCCGGATGGCCGTGGCTCCTCCTGATGCGGCACGGCATCGTTCCCGGCTTCATTGGATGCCTCATCCGAGGACGAGGCGTCGAATTCAAAGCGGGCCCCCAAAGCACGGGCGATTTCGCGAAATGCGTTGCGTTCGGCATTGGACAAGCCGGAAGCGGCATTGGAACGTCGGCCCGCGACATCCTTGTCTTCGGAGGGCGTGGTGTCTTGAACCGGCCGATTTTCATCGGCGAGGAAGGTTCCCGCAACAACCTGCAGGCCATCCTGTGGATCCATTGGGTCGGGTGGGAGCCTCCCGTCCCCCGACGCCGCGGCAGGCTCCATGCCGGACCCTGCGCGATCCTCCCCGGCCCCATCCGGCCGGGTTGTGGCAACCGCATGTTCTTCCGGCTGTTCCACATCGGAACCCATGCGGACCAAGCCGAACCCTCTGAAGCCGACGAGCTCGCGCCGCGTGCCGAAAACCGGCATTCCGGCCCAGTCGATCGAAGCACAACGATCGTGATCCGTCCGCCAGACGACGGACTGCCCACTCCAGGTTTCGCGTTTGGCGAAAAACTCGGCGATCTGGTCACCGGAGCTGTCCAGGAAGCGCTGCGCGACCTCTGCCCATGTCGAGCCGACGATCTGAGAGTTCCGGGGACCGACAGCCTCTGCGAGCCCTGATGACACCTCAACGAAACGAGTGTCCGCATCGGTCCGCCAGATGAAGCGGATAAGGTCCCGCTCCTTCTTCGCCGGGCGGGGATGCTCGGCGAGAGACGACGTTCCGACGGTTGGCTCAGGTGAAGGCGGGGTGAGAACCCGCGCGTGGCGAGGACGGGCGGGAAGGCGCGGGACAGTACCGATCATGAGCGTGACCAGGACGGATTGCCCCTCATCGACCTCCACGATACGGCACGCACAGGTTACAGGAGGCGATAAACCACTCGGGTCGAACCAGAGGCGCTCCAGCCGCATGCCTTCTCGGGGAGCAAGACCCTGGGCCAGGATCTTCAGACGAGGCCGCGCCTTTAAATCAGGGAAGACGTGACCATTCTCATCAGCAAAGACGGATGACAGCTTGGTCGCGGCTGGGGAGGCCCACAGGAGACGGGAGAGCTCGAGATCCCACACCAGTACCCCGGCCTCCGGCTTTGCGAGCGACGAGAAGCCGGCCTCGGCGGCCAGCTGAGCCAGCATCCTTTCATACCGATCTGGAGTCTCCGTCATCAACGGCCCCACCCCTTGCACTCACTCGCAAGCCACTTTTTTCCAGCTTAAGCGATTATCGGCTAATGGTCTTTCAGCCTAAACTCCTAAATATCTTTACTTCGTGCTAACCTTAACGAACAGGCTTAGGATTGATTTTGCACCGCACAATGTGATATTGCAGTGCACAATAGCCGCAACAGGAGCGATCAATGGCGACAAACCAGCCGACGGGTTACGAGATTCCGGAAGAAATGCGTGATTTCGCTGAGAAGAGCGTCGAGCAGGCCCGGAAGGCCATGGACGGCTTTCTCGGCGCCGCCCAGAAGACGGTCGATACCTTCGAGGGATCTGCGAACAACGCTCAGGCGAGCGTTAAGGACGTGACGCGCAAGACCTTCTCCTATGCGGAACAGAATATCGCAGCCGCCTTCGATCTCGCCCAAAAGATGGTGCGTGCCAAGAACGTCCAGGAAGCGATGCAGTACCAGGCTGAGTTCGTTCGTTCTCAGGTCGAGTCCATGCAGGCGCAGATGAAGGACTTCGGAACGGCGGCCCAAGCCGCCATGAAGCAGCCCTCTTCCAAGAAATAACACCCACTGCCAAATAAGGACGTGGCCATGGCCGAAGCAAAGAAAGCAGGCGCTCCACGCGCCCGAAAGCAGGCGTCGGCGCGGAAAGCCGGACCGGAGCTTGCCCTCGAATCCGTGCAGAGCGCAGCCGTTTCCGATGTTCCCCCTGCCCTGCCGCCGGTGGCTGACCAGCCTGTCATGCCGGAACCGATGCAGTTCTCTCATGTGGGGCAGGACCGGGTGGACACGATGCGGCAGGCCTTGAGCCAAGCCGCGTTCGCAACCGCCCACGGGGCGCTCGAGATCAACGACAAGATCATCAACGCCGTCCAAGCCCAGGGCGAGGCCGCTCTCGAATTGTGGCGCTCGACCATGGATGCACCGCACCTGACCGACGCCCTGCGCCTGCACAGCAACGGGACGCGGCAGGCCTACGAGGCTGCATCGGCCCAGTGGCGGGATATTGCAGAGACCACGGCCCGATGGTTCCATAAGAGCATCGAACCGCTCCAAGCCGCCATCATGGTGGACAAGAGGGCCTGACCCTGATGCGGGGTGCCCGTCGCCGGCGGCATCCCGCAAATCCACTCCCCTCAGGCTCTCGGATGCGATAAGGCTTGGCCATGACCGGCCAAGCTCGCCCTGCTCCCAGCCCTGCGGTTATCGCGGTCGTCATCCATGATGACCGTGCGCTCCTGGTGCGCCGCGCCAATCCTCCCGATGCGGGCCTCTGGGGCTTCCCCGGAGGCAAGATCGACTATGGGGAAACCGTTGCGGCGGCAGCCCTACGGGAGCTCCAGGAAGAGACCGGCGTCCAGGCCGAGGCCCGCGAGATCATTACCGCCCTCGACATCTTCGACCATGATGACAGCGGACGCCTGCTCTATCATTACATCCTCCTTGCCGTCCGCTGTGAGTATGTTTCCGGCGTTCCCGAAGCTGGCGACGACGCTCTCGAGGCGCGCTGGATCCCGATTACGGAGCTCGATCCTCGCCGTCTCCCCATGAGCGCGGATGTCGATGTGATTGCCCGTCGCGCCCATCAGATGAAGGCTTGAAGATCGTGCAATCCTCCTGCCCGACCGTCCGTGAGCAGCCCTAAAACCCTCATTTCACAAAGAAAAAGCCCTGCTTCATCAGCAGGGCCAAGGTCTCATTGTCTCTCGCTTCTGGCTCACGGCCATCGGGTCGCAGCAATCTGTTCATAACGCTCCCTCTATCGTCAAGCTTGGCAGCAGGCTCATGGTTGATGAAAAGTAAACGTTCATCAATTGGAAAGCATAGCAGCACGCCGCAATTGAAAGACTATTGCGCTCTTCTTTCACAAGACGATATTTGGCCCCTGACGGGCACTTCAAGCCTTGAGCTTTTGGTCCTTAAGCACGGAAAAAAGTTATGCGTACCTCTCTTCTTGGATTCTTGACTGGAACCGCCGTCTTGGCTCTCGTGGCTTCGCAGGCACAGGCCGCCGATCTTCCCTCGCGCTATTCGCCGGCTCCGGCCTATGGCGCCATGCCCGCCTTCACGTGGACAGGCTTCTATGCGGGCGTCAACATCGGCTACGGCTGGAGCACCGGAACCAGCCGCTACTATGATCCCGCTTTCGGCTATGCCGGCGGCGGCAAGAGCGGCGGCTTCGTCGGCGGCGCTCAGGCCGGCTACAATTATCAGTTCGGTATGTTCGTCCTCGGTGCTGAAGCCGATCTGCAATACGCGGCGGTCGGCAACAAGGGCGCATCCTACGGCCGGATCTATTATCCGGGGAATTCCGATGGCTTCTTCGGCACCATTCGCGCCCGCGCCGGTGTCGCCTTCGACCGCGCCCTCATCTACGGAACCGGCGGCTTTGCCTATGGCGATATCGGCGGCAACAACGCCTACGACCCGCTCCTCGGATACCGCCGGGAGGACAGCACCAATGGCGGCTGGACCGTGGGCGCTGGCGTGGAATACGCCGTGACGGACAACATCACGGCCAAGGTCGAGGGTCTTTATGTGAACCTCGATACCCGTAGCAACTATGTCGGCAGCGCGTACGAGGCCGTTCGCCGCGATACCGAATTCGGTGTTGTTCGCGCCGGCGTGAACTACAAGTTCAACTGACAGCTCTCTCCTTGGAGGTGGAAGGGCCCGGTGTCATCACCGGGCCTTTTCATTTTGTGCGCGGACCAGACAGGAAGACAATCATCCGGTAATCAAATCCTACTATCTTCTGCGGCGTACGCTCTCTTGCACGACAGATCTCGGGCGAGCGTCGTGTTCTGATCGTTGCCCGAATCGTACCGGCAACAGGCGTCCTGAAGGAGGTTTTCGTGACGAAACTGGCTGTTGTCGCTGGATTGGCAATGCTGGCCGCCGGTTGCGCGTACCAGCCGCAGGGAGAGGTGGTCATGGCCTGCAGCGATTATATCGGCCGTCCCATTTCCGATCGCATCGCTGCTTATGGGGCGCCGAAAACCGTCGTCAGACTCAGCCCCGCGGAAGTGGGCTACACATTCTTGACCAAGACGACGACCTATTCCGGCGGCGAAGTCTATTATACGACCAACTACATGGTCGGATCGAACGCCCATCGCACGCCCGTCTACGCCACGACGACGACCTGCCAAGGAACCTTCGTAACCCGTGCGCCATACGACGCTCTTCCGGTCGAGCAGCGTATCATCGTCGACGTCAGGTAACGAAAAGGCGCCTCGCGTGCCGGATCAACCGTAGTCGCGCCTCTCCGGCTGCGGTATCGGCGCCACGGGCCGACTTTAGCATCGAGAACAGCGCATCCGATTACTCTGCGGCCAGGACGACGGCATTTCTGCCTGCGGCCTTGGCCTGATAAAGCGCATCGTCGGCGTCATGGACCAGCTGGTGCGCCGTTGCGCCGATCGCCGTTGCGCAGCCGACGCTCACCGTTCCATGGACCTGTTGCCCGAGAACGATCCTCGCCTCGGCGGCGAACGCCCGCCTGATATCGTCCGCAAGCGGCTCGACCCTGTTCCGCGGCAAGGAAACAATGGCCGCGAACTCCTCGCCGCCCATTCTGGCGAAAGACCCGACAGGGAGATGTTCTGCCAGTACCTTGCCGAAGATCGTGAGAATGTGGTCCCCGATCTCGTGCCCGAACCGGTCATTGATCTTCTTGAAATTGTCGAGATCGAACAGAAAGCACGTGGCCGGCCTGTCCCCAAGGCGGCGCAGGAGGCCGGCGGCGTGACGAAAGAAGGCTCTGCGGTTGGGAACTCCGGTGAGCGGGTCTACGAGGGCAGCCTGCTTGTGCTCATACTCCACCTGCTCCTTGGCCATCGACAAAAACACGAAGGCCAGCGCCGGAATGAACAGGAGGAGGAAGAGACCAAGATTGGAGGACCATCGGAGGGCCAACACATCCACCCATCCGATCCCCGTGGACAGGAAGCCCAGGAGGCTTCGGAACACATAGAAGGCGGCAAGCAAAGCCAGAAGAACGATCGCGAGCTTCTGGGAAACGAGACGGTGGCGGGCGTGGCGCCACAATTCCCAGACCGACAACGCGGCATAGACGCCTGCGATCATCGAAGCCACGAAAAGTCTTGCCGGGAAGGAGTGCTGAATTACCGGAAAGAGAAGGACCCAGACGGCTGCGCCCGGCAAGGCGACAAGAACCGTACGAGAGCGCCCGTTGAAGACCCGGCATCCGGCATAGAGAATGCCGCCGACAAGGGCCATCACGGCATTCGAGACCAGAAGAACGCGTGGCCCGGGAGAGGTTAAGCCCAGGCTGACCAACCCCATTCCAAACGGCACCAGGCAGAAGGCCGCGCCCCACCATGCGAGGGCCTGAACGTTGCGATTCAAAACCCAGGAGAAAATCAGGAGCAATCCGAGAACGCCGCAAAGCAGCAGGAACGCCAAACCGAGTGTCGCGGAATCAAGGCTCATGAGCCGCCCCTGCGCTCGGACCCCGAAGCGGCTTAACCCTCGCCTGAACCCGTTCCATTCCCGCTCCGAAAGGCGCCGTTCGTCCATCGAACGTGACCATGCTGTAGATCGTTCCCGCATTCACGAGAACTGATGGGCGCATGGCTTATCGACTGATCCGATGGGCTGATGACCTTGCGTCATTTGCATGGAAATAAGGCTTTCGGCAACTGTGCTTTACCGTAACATGATGGGATTATGATCTCTCGGCACTGGGGCGGATACCTTTGCAGGGTGACTTTGCGATCCTGCAAGAAACAGGGCAACCTCGCGGGAAGGGACGAAAGGCTGCCTTATCGAACCGGAATCAAGCTTAGTCGTTATGATGGTGACCATGAGACTCCGAGGGCCATCCTACCATCATGGTTTTTCCGACATTCCATAATGTTGCAGGGCATGACCAAACAAACCAAAGCCGCCGCCATCGCCATTCCGCCAACCGAGGCTGCCATTGTGACGGCCAGCAACATGACGGAACTGGAACTGGTTCTACCGGATATCGCCGATGAGGATCTTCCGGAGATCCCAACCTTCCTCGTAGCGTGCGCCATGCGCTTCCACAGCGATCCGCAATTCGTTCAGGATCAGCTCGAGTGGCTGGCCCGCATGCGCGTTGCGGATGTGGACGAGGGGCTCAAGCCCGACGAACTCAACTCTTCCAACGACGACTGACTCTCAAGGCATTTTCGATCGCTTCAGGTCGAGCAACCGCCGTGCGGCCGTGCCGGCCGGAGTGTCGGAGTACAGCTGGTCGTTCAGTTTCTCCACCTGGCTTTTCTGAAGCTGCAGGAGAGCCTTCAAACCTTTGATCCGGGCATGAAGCACATGGGCTTCATGAAGCCGGCTGAGAGACCCCGCAGACCTGCGGCTCCCTTTAACCTCAGTGAGATCGGTCATGATGTTCGGATTCAAGCGTCGGGAAGGAAGCCCGGAAGGGCCGGCGTGAATCTGCCGAAGATTGAGGTAATTTGGCGACCGAACTGTCCCAAAATTGCGCGATGGGAGGCGGCCTTTGCAGCCCGGAACGGGGAGGAATGGTACAGCCGCCCCGGCTCGAACGGGGGACCCCCAGATCCACAATCTGGTGCTCTAACCAACTGAGCTACGGCTGCACACGGGGCAGGGTGTAATCGCCTCTGCGGCGGATTTCAAGACCAGATTGGCGCGACATTGGGACAATGGGGAAATCCCGTCGGCCAAATGGGCCCGACGCCCACCAGAAGAGACGCTCAAGACCTCTCTCCGAAAGTCCTGAAGATCGCGGGCACCAACAAAAAAAGGCGCCCGCCGGATGTCCGGCGGGCGCCTTCTCGCTGCGTCGTCAATTACTGTGTCTTGTTTCCGGCCGCCTTCAGGACCGGCGTCCAGCGGGCAACCTCGGTGTCGACGAGCTTCTGGAGTGCTTCGGGTGAGCGATCGCCGCCGCTCGGGATGACGCCGCCCAGATCAAGGAGCCGCTTCCTGGTGTTCTGGTCATCGAGTGCCTTCACGAGAGCGTCGTTGAGCTTCTTGACGATCTCGGGCGATGTCCCCTTCGGGGCGAAAATTGCATTCCAGGCACTCACCTCAAAGCCATCGAGCCCGGCCTCCTTGGTGGTCGGAACGTTCGGCAGAACCGGGGAGCGCTCAGGGGTCGCGATCGCATAGGCCTTGATCGTACCGCCCTGGATCTGCGGCGCCACGTTGACGATCTGGTCCGTCATGAAGTCGACGGTGTTGCCCATGAGATCGTTCAAGGCCGGGCCCGTGCCGCTGTAGCTGACCATCGTGGGCTTGGCCTTGATGACGGAACTGAAGAAAATTCCGGTCATGTGGGACACCGAGCCGACACCCGCATGGGCCATGTTGACCTTGTCCCCATTGGTCTTCACGTATTCGACGAAGCCCTTGAGATCGTTCGCCGGGAAGTCCTTCCGGGCAACGATGAGAATGGGAGTCCCGGCCGCAAGGCCGACCGGCGCGAAGTCCTTCGTCGGATCGTACTTGAGATTGGGATAAAGGGCCGGAGCCGCCCCATGGGTTCCCATGTGGCCCATCATGATGGTGTAGCCGTCCGGCTGGGCCTGGGACGCGCGGGTGATGCCCGTCGTGCCGCCGGCACCGGCGACGTTCTCGACGACGATCTGCTGACCGAGGGTGTGAGACATGTGCTCACCGACAATGCGGGCGATCACATCCGTGGGGCCGCCCGCGGCGAACGGCACAACCATCGTGATCGGCCGCTGGGGATAATTCCCCTGCGCTTGGGCGCCCGTCACGGCAAGTCCGAGGCCCGCGGCGAGAGCCAGTACAGCTTTTTTCATCGTTTTCTCCCTGGAAAGTTATCGTCTTACATTTTGGAACAGCATGCCGGACTGGCAAGCTACTCGGTGAAAACCTCGTCTCTTCCCTTCCGGATGGACGGCAGCAGCGCCAGCGCGAGCAGGATCATGGCGATCACCAGCAGACCTGCGCTGATCGGGCGGTCGACGAACGTGGACAGCGAGCCGCGGGACAAGATGAGGGCCCGCCTGAGATTTTCCTCAAGAAGCTTGCCCAGGACGAAGCCCAGCAACAACGGCGCCGGCTCGAACCCGAACCGGATCAGCAGATAGCCGACGATCCCGAAAAAGCCGATGAACATCACGTCCGTCGGCAGGGAGTTGATCGAATAGATGCCGATGCAGCAGAACATCAGAATCGCCGGAAACATCAGGTGATAGGGCACCTTGAGCAGGCGCACCCACATGCCCACCAGCGGCAGGTTGATGATCAGCAGCATCAGGTTGCCGATCCACATGGATGCGATCATGCCCCAGAACAGGTCCGGATTGCGGGTCATCACCTGAGGACCCGGAACGATGCCGTGGATCGTCATGGCGCCGACCATCAGGGCCATCACGGCGTTGGGCGGGATTCCAAGGGTCAGCAAGGGAATGAAGGAGGTCTGAGCACCGGCGTTGTTGGCGGATTCGGGGCCCGCGACGCCTTCGATGGCGCCCCGTCCGAAGCGGCTTGGATCCTTGGCGATCTTCTTCTCGACCGTATAGGAGGCGAACGGCCCCAGAACGGCGCCGTTACCCGGCAAAATCCCCAGAATGGCGCCGATGAACGTGCCGCGCAGGACCGATGGGGCCGCCTGCTTGAAGTCGTCCCGGTTCGGCAGGAGCCGGCCGATCGCCTGCCGGACCACGTCGCGGGTTTCCGTATGATCGAGGTTGCGCAGGATCTCGGCGACGCCGAAGACGCCCATGGCGAGGACCGCGAAGTCGATCCCGTCCGACAGGAACGGGAGCCCGAAGGTCATTCGCTCCTGCCCCGTCTCGAGATCCGTCCCGACCGTGGACAGGAGAACGCCGAGCAGGATCATCGCGACGGCCTTCAGGATCGAGCCCCGCGCCAGCACGACGGCAAAGACCAGGCCCATGACCATCAGGGCGAAGTATTCCGCCGGGCCGAAGATCAGAGCGAGACCCGTCAAGGGCGCCCCGAGGGCGGCGATCACGATCGTGGCGACCGTGCCGGCGAAGAACGACCCGATGGCCGCGATGCCCAATGCCACGCCGGCGCGGCCCTGGCGGGCCATCTGGTGGCCGTCGAGGGTCGTGACCACGGACGTGGCCTCGCCGGGGATGTTGACCAGAATGGCGGTCGTGGAACCGCCGTACTGGGCGCCGTAATAGATGCCCGCCAGCATGATGAGAGCGCCGACGGGATCGAGCCCGAAGGTAATCGGCAGAAGCATCGCGATGGTGGCAATGGGGCCGACCCCGGGCAGAACGCCGATCAGGGTGCCGACAAGACAGCCGAGGAAGGCAAGGCCGAGATTCTGCAGAGAGAGCGCGACCCCGAAGCCATGGCTCAGGTTGGAGATCAGATCACCCATTTAGACCTCCTCGGGCTGCCGGACGACATCGATCCGGTTGCTGCGGCGCCTGCGCCCTGTGAAATGGACCAGCAGGGCTGCCAGCACCATCAGGGCGGCCAGAATTCTCAGGATGGTCTTTTGCGACCAGGAGGCCGGCAGCACATTGGCGAGGCTTTGAGGAAAAATCGGGATCGGCAGATTCAGAAGATCGCCGAACAGCACCATGCAGAAAGGGGTCAGGCCGAGCGCGAGCACAAGAAGCGGACGAGGCTCTGCGTCCGGCGTCGCATATCCGCCGATCAGGATGGCCAGGGGGCCGGCAACCACCATGCCCAGACCCGGGATCGACAGGGAACCGAGGCTGAGGGGACGGATCGTGACCGCGAAGGCGACGATGGAGAGCAGGACGAAGAAAGGCCCCCGAAGATTCCACCCTTCAAGACCCTCGCCATCCTTGAGGAAGCCCGCGCCGAGAAGCGCCAGACCGCAAAGGCCGACCCCATAGGCAAGCCAGTCCGGCAGCATGCTGGGGCCCATGGCGCTCAGACGCCCCTGGGGCAGATCCCGGGTCAGCCAGAGGGCCAACGCGGCCAGAAACAGCAGAAACAATCCTGCGGCAAAGTTCTGTGGCGAACGGACGAATCCGCGGTGTTTCCCTTGCCCGTGCGATATGGACATTAAGCCTCCCGGAAGAGCGCATCCACCGCACGCTCCGTTATTCTTCATGATCGGTTTGTGCCCAAACCGATCGTTGGGATCAACCGAACCGATAAAGTTTTCAAGGATTTTGGACCAAAGCCTAGTGTGAAGAATCTAAGACCTTCGGCTGATTTAAAATCCGGCCGAACAAAGTTGCCTGATTTTTGAGCAATTTGGGTCTTTGAAACCCGTCCGCTCATATATACCTAAGCAGCCTCATCATCCTTCGGCACGATCCAAAGAGCACTCCAGAGCTTGGCGCATGGACTATTTTTTCTCTAGTACCTTTCTCCTGTCCCTGCTTCAGGTGATCTGGATCGACATTCTCTTGTCCGGCGACAACGCGGTCGTCATCGCAATGGCATGCCGGTCGCTTCCCGCGCATCAGCGCAAGCTCGGCATCTTTCTGGGGGCCGGCGTCGCGGTCGGGCTCCGGATTCTCTTCGCCCTGGTGATCTCCTATCTGCTCGGCGTGCCTTATCTGCGCATCATCGGCGGCCTGTTGCTGTTCTGGATCGCCCTCAAGCTGATCCAGGGCGAGGACGACGGTGGCCACGAGGTGAAGGCGAGCGAGTCGCTCTGGAAGGCGGTCCGCACCATCGCCATCGCCGATGCGGTCATGAGCCTCGACAACGTCGTGGCGATCGCCGCTGCCTCGCGCGGACACCCGGAACTGTTCATTTTCGGCCTTCTCCTGTCGATCCCGCTGATCATGGTCGGCGCATCCCTGATCACCAGCCTGCTGACCCGCTTCCCCATCTTCGTATGGGCGGGCGCGGCCCTGCTGGGGTATATCGCGGCCGAAATGATCGTCACGGATCCGGTGGTCCTCGGTTGGCTGTCCACCTACCCGCAGCTCGTTCTGCCCGATCCCGGCCACCCGCCGCTCGAGCTCAAGCCCGTGGGGCTCGTTCTCTACAGCGCAGCGGCAGCGGGCGCTCTGGTGGTGATCGTCGGCGGCTGGCTGCTCAGCCGCGGCGCCGGTCGGAAGGAAGTCGAGACCTGATCCGTCTCGCCCGACACGACCTGTGGAGTTGACGCAGGCAAGGCCGGGGGGCATGGAGCAAGGATCATTCCGGGTTTTCCATGTCAGCCCCTCGCCCGCACTTTTCCTTAGCCGGCCTTGCCCACGGAGCCCGATTGGCCTTGCCGGCCTTTCCGGGCTTCGTCGTGTTTGCCATGGCGTTCGGAGCAGCGGCGGCACAGAAGGGTTTGTCCCTCGGCCAGACCCTGGGACTGAGCGCCTTCGTCTATGCCGGCGCATCTCAAATGGTCGGGCTCGAGGTCTGGCAGAAGGTGTGGTCGCCGACGACCATTCTGACGATCATGACGGTGACGGCCGTCGTCAACGCCCGCATGATCCTGCTCGGCGCGACCCTGCAGCCCTGGTTGAAGCACGAGCCGACTGCGCGCAGCGCCCTCAACCTCTTCCTCGTCACCGAAGCCGGATGGCTGATCGGCACCCGCTACTACAATGAAGGCGGGCGCAACACGGGAATGCTGCTCGGCTGCGGCCTGACCCTCTGGAGCCTCTGGCTCGTTTCGACCCTGGCCGGGTATTTCGCCGGGGCCCTGGTTCCCGAACCTCGGCGCTTCGGCCTCGACCTCGTCATGCCGATCTTCTTCAGCGTCATGCTCGTGCCCCTTTGGAAGGGCGCGAGGCCGGCTCTTCCCTGGCTCGTCGCCGGCGTGGTCTCGCTCATCGTTCACGCCGCCCTGCCCGGCTATGGCTTCATCATCGCCGGAGCCCTCGCGGGCGTGGTCGCAGGGATGCTGATCGAATGACCGGTTTTGCAGAACTTGCCGCCGGCCCTTGGGGCTCCACCTTGGCCATCGCCGCCATGGCGATCGCGACTTTTCTGTGCCGCATCGCCGGTGCGGTCGTGATGAGCCGGGTTGCGATCACGCCCCGCATGGAACGGGGCCTGCGTGCCCTGCCCGGCTCCATCATCCTGGCAACCATTCTGCCGATGACGATCGACAACGGTTTTCCGGCGATCGTGAGCATCGCGGCTGGGATCGTGGTCATGATGTTCGTCCGGATCGAGCTTGCCGGCCTGGCCGCCGGATTAGGAGCTCTCAGTCTGATCCGGGCGCTGGGCTTCTGAGCCCTGCTTCAGGCGAAGACGGATGCGGTAGGACAGGCCATCCCGAATATTGCGATAGGCATCGAGCACCTGCTCACGGGTCCCCTGGGTTAGGGTGGGATCGGGGGTCGGCCAATATTCCACGTCCGCCGCGATCGTCCGCGTCAGCTCGAGCGCAGCATGGTGGGCTTCCGGCGAGAGGGAAATGATGAGATCGAAATTGAGGCCCTCCCACTCCTCGAGTTCCCGAAGCGTGCGCGGCTTGTGCTTGCTGCCGTCGATGCCGATCTCGTCCAGGGCGGCCGTCATGAAACTGTTGGTTTCGCCTTTCCGGACCCCTGCGGACTGAACATAGATGGAGCGCCCGAAATAGTGCCGGGCAATGGCCTCAGCCATGGGTGAACGCACGGCGTTCATGGCGCAGACGAAGAGCACGGAGTGGATCCGCTTGGATTGCGCCTCCGCCACCGTCAGCCTTTCCAGTGCAGAGCGAAGATCAGCGTGAAGATGCGCCGTGCCGTATCGAAATCGAGGACGAGCTTGCCGTCGAGACGCTTCATCAGCAGTTCGGCGGCCTCGTTGTGCAGCCCCCGGCGCCCCATGTCGATCGCCTCGATCTGGGCGGCCGAAGAATCGCGGATGGCCTTGTAGTAGCTGTCGCAGATCAGCTCATAGTCGCGGATCGTCTTCCGGAAGGGCGTCAACGACAGATGGTGAGACACAAGGGCAATCCCATCCTGACTTTTCACCTCAAAGCAGAGCTTCTTCTCGATCAGGCCGATGTGCAGCAGATAGGGACCGCCGTCGAAATTGGGCAGCGCAAAGTAATTTTCCTCGAGAATATCGTAGATCGCGATGGCTCGCTCATGCTCCTGGTCGGGATTGCCCCGACCGATGGAGGCCTCGTCGAGCGTGACGGCGGCCAATCGGCATCGCTCGTTCGCTTCGCTCGCCATGCGCCCTCCGATCCGTCACAGGTTCAGGCGGATCGCTACGGACCGCGCATGTCCCTCAAGCCCCTCTGCCCGCCCGAGTGTGATGGCGGCCGGCCCCAGCGCGCGCAAGGCGGCTGGATCGCATTTCAGGATCGAGGTCCGCTTCATGAAGTCAAGCACCCCAAGACCCGACGAAAAACGGGCCGAGCGGGCCGTCGGCAGAACGTGGTTCGGGCCGCCGACATAATCGCCGATCGCTTCCGGCGTGTGGCTGCCCAGGAAGATCGAACCGGCGTTGCGCACCTTTCCCGCCAACGCCTCCGCATCCTCGGTTTCGATTTCCAGATGCTCCGGCGCCAGCCGGTCCACCAGCGGCACCGCGTGGTGGAGGCTTTCCACAAGAATGATCGCCCCGAAGTCGCGCCAGCTTGCTCCGGCGATGTCGGCCTTCGGAAGTGTCTGGAGCTGGCGCTCGACCGCTTCTTCAACGGCGTCCGCGAGCGCGGGGCTGTCCGTGACGAGGATCGACTGGGCAACCGGGTCGTGCTCTGCCTGCGCCAGAAGGTCGGCGGCGATCCAATCGGGATTGGCATGCGCGTCGGCCAGGATGAGAACTTCGGAAGGCCCGGCGATCATGTCGATCCCCACCTGGCCGAAAACCCGGCGCTTGGCGGCGGCCACATAGGCGTTGCCGGGTCCCACGATCTTTGCGACCGGTTGTATGGAGGCAGTTCCGAACGCCAGGGCGGCGACGGCCTGCGCACCACCGACACGGTAGATCTCGTCCACGCCGGCAAGCCGCGCGGCGACCAGCACGAGCGGGTTGGTCTCGCCACGCGGAGTGGGAACCACCATCACGATACGGGGCGCTCCGGCCACTTTCGCCGGCACGGCGTTCATCAGGACGGAGGACGGATAGCTTGCCCGCCCTCCTGGAACGTAAAGCCCAACGGACTCGATCGCGGTCCAGCGCCAGCCAAGGGTGACGCCGACGGCATCGGTCGTCATCGAGTCCTGAGGACGTTGCGCCCGGTGATAGGTCTCGATGCGCTGCTTCGCGAGAGCGAGCGCATCGAGGGTTTCCTTCGAACATTGCGCCTCGGCGGCATCGATTTCCGCATCCGAGATCCGCAATGTCTCCGCTGACAGTTCGAGATGATCGAAACGACGGGTATAATCGACGAGCGCCGCATCGCCGCGGGCGACCACGTCGTCGATGATCAGGCGGACGGCGTGATCCACGTCCTCGGAAATTTCTCGCTTCGTCGCGAGGAGCGTGGCGAAGGCTTGCGGAAAGTCGGCATCACGCGCGTCGAGTCGCTGCGCCATCAGATGCGCTCCGCCGAGGTCTCATTGTGTGAAGGCCGGCTCTCCGCCGCCCAGACAGGTCCAAGATCTTTCATCTGCATCTCGATGCAATCCACATCGATCTGAATGGCCCCGCCCTCCGCAAAGATCAAGGTCGCAGTACCGGACGGAGCGTCATGCTCGTCGAAGGAGACGGCCAGAAGATTGAGGACGGCGTCCTTGTTGCTCTGATCGATCCCGCGGACGCGCACGGCCTTCACTTGCTGGAAGTGCATGCCGGTGAGGCGCCGTTGAGGCGGATGGTCGGACCCGACCTCCCAATCGAAGCGCCGGGCGACAATCGCGAAGCAGCGCTCCTTCGGCAGATAGGCAATGTCACCGACTCGCACGATCGCATCCTGCAGATGCATCGAAATGACCGTCAGGTCATCCTGGTCAAGCGCGACGAGTTTCAGGAGATCCATGGGCTGGCAACCTGTTGCTGAAGCTTTCACAGCTAGGTAGAGAGCCCATGCGCCAAGCGCAACCTCCGCAGGCCGGGCGAGGCCCGGCTTTCGGGGTCGGATCGTCCTTTCCTCAGCCCCTCAGGCGCTCGATGTCGGCCCCGCAGCGGGCGAGCTTGCTTTCCAGAGCCTCGAATCCCCGGTCGAGATGATAGACCCGGTTGATCATCGTCTCGCCTTCGGCCACCAGCCCCCCGATCACGAGGGATACCGAGGCACGCAGGTCCGTCGCCATGACCGGAGCCCCCTTGAGGGTGGGAACGCCGTCCACGTAAGCGCTGTCGCCGTCGAGGCGGATCCTGGCGCCGAGACGGGCCAGCTCCTGCACGTGCATGAAGCGGTTCTCGAAGATGGTTTCGCGGATCCGCGAGGTTCCGTTCGCCCGGGTCATGAGCGCCATGAACTGGGCCTGAAGGTCGGTCGGGAAGCCGGGGAAAGGATCGGTCGTCACGTCGACGGGCTGGATCCCGTTGCCGTTGCGACGGACCCGGATGCCGCCGATGGTCGGGGTCACGTCGGTTCCTGCCTGTCCCAGGACATCGAGGGCGAACTGAAGAAGCTCGGGACGGGTATTCTCGAGCACGATATCGCCGCCCGTCATGGCGACCGCCATGGCATAGGTGCCGGTCTCGATCCGGTCGGGCAGCACCTCATGGGTGGCGCCGCCGAGGCGGGAAACGCCCTCCACCACGATCTCCGAGGTTCCGGCGCCCTGGATCTTGGCTCCCATCTTGATGAGGCACTCCGCGAGATCGACGATCTCGGGCTCCCGCGCCGCGTTGCGGATGACCGTGGTGCCGTCGGCGAGAGTGGCGGCCATCAGGGCCACGTGGGTGCCGCCGACGGTCACTTTCGGGAAATCGATCTCCGCTCCCTTGAGTCCCTTGGCGGCGGTCGCCACCACGTAGCCGCTGTCGATCTCGATGGCGGCGCCGAGCTTGGCCAGGGCCATGATCAGGAGATCCACCGGCCTCGTGCCGATGGCGCATCCCCCAGGCATGGACACTTTCGCGTGGCCGAACCGGGCCAGGAGCGGCGCGATGACCCAGAAGCTTGCCCGCATGGTGGAGACGAGCTCATAGGGAGCGCAGGTGTCGATGATGGAGCGGGCCGAAAGGCGGATCGTCTGGCCGGTCTCCGTCGATTCGCCGGGCCGGCGCCCGGCGACCATGTGATCGACGCCCAGGTTGCTCATGATCCGCAGGAGCGAGGAAATGTCCGCCAGGCGGGGTACATTGCCGAGCTCCAGGGTTTCCTCCGTCAGAAGGCTGGCGATCATGAGGGGCAGGGCCGCGTTCTTGGCGCCTGAGATCGGAATCGAGCCTGTCAGAGGCGCGCCGCCCCGGATTCGAATGCGGTCCATGAAAATCCCTTTGCTGCGATCTGATGAGCTATGCCGCCCTTTGTCCGATGGAACTAGTCGGACGGCTTGTCGCGCTCGCTGGAAATATCTGCCACAGACTTATCGCTTCCAGGGCCAGTTGCAACCTTCCGTCCCCGGGCCTGGGCCTTGCGACGTTTCAAGTTTTCTTTCAGGGCGGCCTTCAGCCGGTCGGCCCTGTCGTGTGATTTACCTTCGGTCATGATTCACGCGACCCATCGTCGCCGCGACCCAATAAAGGCTTCGCAATCGCCTCTCAACCGGAATATCACCTCGAATCGACATTGACTGGGATCAATGTGGTCTGGCTCATGCTTCGTCATGATGGACAGGATAGCATGGCTGCATCCGGTGAGATGATGGATTATCAAGAGTTCTTTACCTCGGCGCTCGAGGGTCTTCAGTCGGAACGGCGTTACCGGGTCTTTGCGGATATCGAGCGCCTTGCAGGGCGTTACCCTGATGCGATCTGGCACAGTCCCACCGGTCCGAGGTCCATCACCGTCTGGTGCTCCAACGACTATCTCGGGATGGGGCAGAACCGCGACGTCACCCGCGCCATGGTGGAAACCGCCTGGCGGATCGGCACCGGCGCCGGCGGCACGCGCAACATTTCCGGCAATTCCCATGCGATCGTGGGGCTGGAAGCGGAGCTGGCGGACCTCCATGGCAAGGAGGCGGCTCTCGTCTTCACCTCGGGCTACGTGTCGAACCAGACCGGCATCGCGACCCTTGCCAAGCTGATTCCCAATTGCCTGATCCTCTCGGACGCCCTCAACCACAACTCGATGATCGAGGGCGTGCGCCAGTCCGGCTGCGAGAAGGCGATTTTTCGCCATAACGA
>NZ_JAJDOP010000020.1 GCF_020595095.1 Microvirga rosea
TCCCGCCTGTGGCGTTGAACGAGAAATAGGTTCGTCCGGTGGCCTGGTTGGTGATGGTCGCCGAGCCGGCGCTGGAGCTGCCCTCGAAGGAGGTGGCGCCGTTGCCGAGATTGGTGATGGTTGCTGACGCCGCGGTGCTTCCGTTCTGGAAGCTGGTGACGCTGCCGTTGCTGTTCTGGATCGTTGCCGTGCCGGCGCTGCTGCTGTCACGGAACGTGACGCCGTTATAGGCGGGGGCCAGGGTATTGCTGATATGAGCATCACCGGCGGTGGAGGTCTGAGTGAACTCCAGACCAGCCCCGAGGCTGGGCGTGGCATCCGCCGCGATCGTGATGGTCGACGAACCGGCGCTCGCCCCATTGCCGAAGGTCAGCCTGCTCGAGTCGTTGAGGGTGATCGGCGCAGCAGCGGCCGTCACGCCGGCGCCCACATAGCCCAGGAGCGCCGTGTCGCCGTTCACCGTGACCGCACCCGTGCCCAGCGCTCCGCTCGCAGCGGCAACAAGGGAGCCACCGTTGACGATCGTGCCGCCCGTATAGGTGTTCGCTGCCTCGAACCTGGTCGTGCCGCCGTTGATGCGCACCGCTCCCGAACCGGTGATTTGCGGCGAGAAGACATAATTGGACGCATTGTGGTTGAAGTTCAGAAGGCTGGTGGCGGACAGGTTAACACTGGCCGCCTGCACGGTGCCCGGCGCGGCTGCGGGGGAACCGGCCGGGGCACCGATATTGAAGGTTCCCGTGCCGCCGCCACCGCCGATGGAGATGGTACCGGCGCCGACGCTGATCAGGCCGCCGTCACTCAGGTTGAGCGTACTCCCCAAAGGACCTTCCCCGACGACAACATCGGAAGTCACGTATAGCAATGAGCCTAGGCCAGTCACATTGACCGTACTGGGTGCGACGAGACCCGCCGACAGCGAACCGAGGAAGGCGCGGCTGCCGCTGGTGACATTCAATGTCGCCTCCGACATGCTGCCTCCGCCCCGCCCGAGATAGGCACTTTGGGGAACGGTGAGCATGCCGCCGGACGAGACCGTCACGGTGCCCTTCCCCGAGAGATCGCCGATGAGGAGATTGGCGACGTTCATTGCTCCGAGGTTTGTGACGCTGACGTTTCCCTGCCCCTGATACCCGACCTGGAGGTTGCCCAGTTGGTTCCATTGGGAGTTAAGGCCGTCCACGACGACGTTTCCGACGGTTCCGGACTCGTAGCCGATATAAGAAGTGACGCCCCTGAGCTGGAGCAATCCACCGTTGACAACCGAGACCGTTCCGCCGGCTGCGCCAAACATGGATCCGATCCGGATTTCTCCCACAGAGGCGAAACCCTGGCTGCCATCGACGTTCACGGTATCGCCATTGTTGACGATGGCTAGGCTGGTTGATGATGGAGGGGCGTCCCAGTTGGAGGGATCCTGCCAGTACGATCCCAGCGCTCCTCCATACCATGTCACGATCGATTGGGCCCAGGCTGACGTCGGCAGAGCGACTGCGCTCAGGAGGACGGTGCGGAGTAGTGTCGCTCCGGTCAGGTGAGGCTTGAAGAAGAATATCGCACGGCTCTGCCCGATGGGGTTTCGCAGCTCTTGTTCGGAAAAGGGCGACTGTCTCATGTCCGTTCCTCCTCGGTACAGGACGTAAATCAGATCATCCCTCGACCGAGGTGGCGAAGTATTGTGAAAGGAAGCCTACCTTTCTACCTGCGACTGCGCTGCGGAAACGGATTTTGTTCCGCGTGTTACCTTCCGGCAACGCAGAGCAAAAGAGATGCGGTCGAGAATGATGCTGTCGCCGTTTTGCGCGCTGACCAGAGCGGCCCGCAGCTGCGCCTTGGTCGAACTGACACCCGCCGCGCCACCATTGTCTGATTCGTGCTGTACCCACACCTTGCCTCAGCCGCAGAAGGCGCGAGCGGATCGCGATTCCCTCTGTCTAGGCAGGGTCATGCCCGTGAGCAGCGGGATTTTCGTCTTAAGCCCCTGACGGGGCTGAGATTCAGGCCGGATGCATCCTTTCGGCAATACCCTCACAGATCGCCAATGCGCCTTTGTATCAGATCGATTCAAAAAGGAGCCAAGAGACGATCTATGGGAGATCCGCGTACCCTGAAGAATGAGACGTTTGCTCTTAAGGCAGATGCAACGCCCTTTGCGTCGAACTCCAATGTTAAACGTATCCTCAAGCGTCAGTCTTCACTGAAAGTGAGCTCAGACCTTTAGCGTCACACCGTAGGAGAATGAACTGAAGTGGTGTCAAACATTTTGATTCTTAAACACGCGAGTTCCGAAGCCTAAAAGTCTGACCCAAATATAGAAATCTAACTCAAGCCTGAGCGTCCGCCTGCGGCCAACCAGCTCGGGTCGTGTCTGATCCTGACATTCATGGGCGACCGGCAGGTCCAGATCGTGCTCGGGCTGTTCCTCGGCACCATCCCGTACGTGCTCGTCGTGCTGCGCAGCCTCGACCAGGCCCTCGGTCCCGCAGGCGTGTCGCACGTCGCAGTGACAACCGCCAGCGCGCTCACCGTCGTGTGCCTTTCCGCGCTATTCCACGTGTACAAGGTTGCCCGCGCAATCGCTGCCGATGACATCGTCGCGTAGGTGGCCGGTGACGCGTCGGCTTGCAGGTGACAGGAAAATCAAAGCGTCGTTGATGAATAGATCACCAGCGAGGGCAAGCCGGTATCCGGCAACCGAGACGGATGGCCGTCCCGGGTCATGAGCCTGTCCTGACCCCGCAGGATCGGCCCACTGCTCCCGTCCCGCTCTGTAAGGCCAAGGCCAGCGGGATGCCGGGTGGAAGCCGAACGATACAGGAAGCACTTGTTCATCGTCGTTCGCTGCGATGGCCGGATTGACGAGTATCGAGCCTACGATTTCTTATGTCACGTCGAGCCAAGAGGAAAATGGATAACTAATCATGGTCTCGGCGCCCGACGTAAGACACAGGGTGCAACTGTTCTCGCTTTGCCAGACGACCGAAAGTCGCGAGGTCCTGGCAAAACCGTGCTTCGGCAACTTGTAGTCTCTCCTCTTGATGCAGATGCGGTTGTCCTTTGCGCTGCCGACCATAAGGAAAAGCAATGGTGCTCGTCCGGCCCAGATTGTTGGGTTGCCGCTCCACAATAGATCCCCCCTTCTTGGTCCTGAAGCCTGACCATTTCGGCACCGATCTCGGAAACCTCAGCAGCCAATCCGGTTTCGGTCAGCGTTATCGTCTTCGAGCCCAGTGCTTGCCATTCGTTGTCATGCGTCTGGAACCTCGGATTGAAAAGCTAGACAATCCGGAGGTCGAAAAGTGCTGACCATGGCATACCGCCCGGCGCATCGGCGATGAGCAACGCAAGGTCGCCCATCGCCGATGCTAGGTCGATGCGCGTCACCGGCCTTTCTTGGAGCCGACTTCCTCATCCCAGCGACGGAACGCGACGACCATTTTTTCAGGCGGCAGTGGCAGTTCGATCGGATTCCCGCTTATCAGATCCCCATACTCGGGCCGACCAAACTCCTTGATGATGTCTTGGCTCTCTTTGGGGGCCATGGAGAGTGGTACGTTCTTTACGGCCGGCCCCGGATAGAGATATCCCTCATCATAGGAGAATGCCTGTTGTTCGGGCTTAAGCAGAAAGGCCATCAGGTCCACAAGGACAGCCAGCTTCTCGTCTGCGACACCATTCGGGACGACCATGAAGAATGCATCGGAAACCCAATGGAAGCCTTTGAGAGTTCCGATCTGTGCACTCTTCGGCACGATGCCGAGCGCGCGCGGATTGATGTCCCAGCCTGTCGTAGAGACGATAATATCGCGAGAGCCCTCCCCAAATTCCTTCATCGTGGCCGTTGTTCCGGAGGGGTAGTATTCGACATAGCCGTTCAATTCGCGCAGATACGCCCAGGTCTTCTCCCAGCCGTTGACTGGGTCCATTGGATCCTTATCCCCTAGAATGTAAGGCAACCCCATCATGAAGGTTCGACCCGGCCCGGAATTGGCCGGACGGGCATACATGAAGCGGTTGGGATGCGCCTTGGCCCACGCAAGCAGTTCCTCTGCAGTCTCCGGCACATCATTTACGCGCTCGGGCGCATATTCGAGGAGCGGACCGGACGGATAGTAGTTGATCACTACGCCATAGCCTTGGCCCTGGGCTCGGTGCAGGTTCAAAGCGGCCGGCTCGTAATTCTCCTCGAGACCAGGGAATTTGTCGGCATATGTGGGAAGAAGCTTGATCCAGAGGCCCTGGTCCAATCCGGCAGCAAGGCCATCGCTTCCTGTCAGCACCATGTCGATATCGATGCGGCCAGCGTTCTGCTGGGCCTTGACCTTGGATGCGAGCTCTGGTGCCGGTGCCTTGACATACGTGATGCGGGACACGAGGTCCGGCTTGGCCTTGCGGTATTCCTCAAAAGCTTTTTGCATCAGCGCAAGAGCGCCGCCTACATCGATCACGTTGAGTGCGACGGGCGATTTCGGAAGAACAAGACTCTGAGCGCGAGCCCCCGTGGCTGCCAGGACTGCCACACCGGCTGCGCCTCCAAGGAGCCTGCGCCGATCAATGTGCTTTTGCTGACTTTCCATATCTGCTTCCCCTTCTGGTCCGTTAAGCGAGGACGTATCCCCATGGATGACGTCTTTCTTCGTCGGATTTCGCTGGACATCATATTCGGCGCTGTCGACGGCAATACACGATGTCCTCGAACTCGATCTGCAGTACCTTCCAATCCTCAGACCAGGTGACAGAACCTGCCATGGGTATGGTCAATTCATGCGCGTTGAATGCTGGAGCCAGCAGCGCGCGAGGGTTGTCGCAGGCCATTCGAATTGCCTCTTCGGGACTCGCGAGTTCCCATCGCACGATGTTGCCGACCGCCTTGTCCAGGGTAAGTGCGGAGCCGGCGAGATAACGACTGCCCGGCATTCGGACACTGCCGTCTGTGCCATGCTCAATCTCCATTCCGGCGAAGGAATAGCGCCCGGCGCGAGCGGCCGCGGCGGAAACCGCATCCGACACCAGAATGGAGCGCTCGATCCCTTTCGCACGAAGCATCGCCTTCAGCGCCGGTCGTGGAAGATGAATGCCGTCGGCGATGAAGCTCGCGCTCAGGCGCTCCTGGGCGAGTTGGGCAAAGATCGTGTTGTCGAGTTTATGCAGCGTCTGCGGAACGCCATTGCCAAGATGCGTGGACATGCCCGCGCCCGCCTCGACGGCCATCGCAACCGTATCCGCATCGGCTGAAGAATGGCCGATAGCGACGATCTTCCCAGCTCCGCTCAGCATTCGGATAACGGCTTCGCTGCCCGGCAGCTCGGGCGCGAGTGTCACGAGGAGGATCGGCCGCGACAGGCCCGCTTCAAGCCCGAAGACCAGATCGGCATCTGGGATGGTCATGGCCTGCGGCGGGTGACAACCCGCGTAACCTTCCGCCGGATTCAAGAAAGGACCTTCTAGATGATATCCTGGCACCATGATCCGGCCGAGCCGGCTCTTGGCCACCGCGCGGTCCAACGCGGCAAAGCGTTTGGCTAGATCCTCGGCAGACGCCGTAATGATCGTCGGCAGGCATGTCGTCACGCCTGTGTCGAGCATCGCCGCAAGAGCATGATCCAGCGCATCCGAGTCCAGGCCCGTCGCATTGAAGTCGACCCCGGCGAAGCCATTCACTTGAAGGTCGAGGAGACCGCTGCTCTGCATCTAGAACTCCGCTCTTACGACAGCTCTTGGGCGGCATGCGCCGCCCAAGACCCTATGGAAAGGTGGTTGCTGGAAAGGACGCTACTGCTTCATCTTCGCGCTGCCAATCTCGCGGTCCCACCTATCGAACATCGCCACAAGAGGTTTGGCGTCGAGCGGCGGCTCGACCGGATTGTTGGCGATCATGCTCTCGTATTCCGGCCGGCCGAACCTCTTGATGGTGTCCTGGCTTTCCTTGGGCGCCATTTCAAGCGGCACACCATGAATGGCGGGTCCCGGATACATGTAGCCGTGATCGTACATGTACGCCTGCTGCTCCGGCTTGAGGAGGTATGCAATCATCTGGAGAAGAACATCTACCTTCTCCTGGGGGACACCCTTGGGAATCGCCATGTAGTTGGCGTCACCTACCCAGTGGAACCCCTTGAGGGTCGCGACCTTGAACTCCTCTGGCACAATGCCGAGGTAGCGCGGGTTGATGTCCCATCCCGTCGTGGTTGCGATAATGTCGCGAGACCCCTCGCCCAGCTCCTTCATTGTTGCCGTCGTGCCGCCAGGATAGTAGTCGATGCAACTGTCGAGCTGCTTAAGATAGGCCCACGTCTTCTCCCAGCCATTGATGGGATCGAGAGGATCCTTGTCGCCCAGGAGGTAAGGCAGCCCCATTACGAGTGTGCGGCCTGGTCCAGAATTGGACGGACGCGCGTACATGAACTTTCCCGGATGTGCTTTGCACCAAGCAAGCAGGCCTTCCGCCGTATCGGGAAGATCCTTGACGCGGTCCGGCGCATATTCGAGCAGCGGGCCGGACGGATACCAGTCAATCACGAAGGCCTGGCCGCGGCCCATCTTCTGCATCGCATAGGCCCCAGGATGATAAAGCTTCTCCAAGTCCGGAAAGCGATCCTGATATTTCGGCAGGATCTCGAGCCAGATACCCTGCTCCATGCCAGCGGCTAACGCATCGTTTCCGGTCAGGACAAAGTCGATGTCAACGCGACCCGCATCCTGCTGCGCCTTCAGCTTCGCAGCAAGCTCGGGTGCTGTCGCCTTCGTAAAAACCAACCGCGAGACGAGATCCGGGTGATCTTTCCTGAATTTCTCGATTGCGGGTTGACTGATCTGAAGATCACCAGCCACGTCGATGACGCTGATGGTGAGAGGAACTTTCGGCTTGGCCGATGGAGTTTGGGCAAAGCTGCTGGTGGCTAGAATGACGCCAGCCGCTAGGCACGCAGCTGCACTCAACGTGTTCCTAAGTTTCGCACTCATTGGACGTTGCTCCTTCCTCTGATTGTTCTCTTCAGGCCCGTCCGGGCCCGCCTCACTCCCCGTCCCGATCCGCCCCACGAAGGGAACCTGATGAGAGCCTGCCGGCAGATGCAGTGTCGAGAAACACGTGGCAAGCCTGATGCAATTGAAGGACAGAAGCGGGACAAGCTGGGGAGACCGGCCCCTCCAGGGCCTTTTGAACCGCGTCGGCCTTTCGTGCGTCGGGGACGGACAGGACAATGAGTTCGCTCGCCAGGATTTGGCGAATGCTCATAGAAATGGCAGTCTGCGGCACGTCCTCGAATGTCGGGAACCATCCTTCGCCGAATTGCTGTCGTCGGCAGACCTCATCGAGTTGAACGACGATGTATGGATCATCCACATCGAAATCGGCTGGAGGATCGTTGAAGGCGAGGTGCCCATTCTCCCCGATGCCGGCGAAAGTCACATCGATCGGGTTTGCCTTGACCAGATCCCCGATCCGTAAGACTTCCGCCTTCAGATTGGGCGCATCCCCTTCGATAAAATGAAATGCGCCCAGGGTTGGGAGCTTCGACGTGAACCGTTCACGCAGATAGCGTCGGAAGCTTGCGGGATGGTTATCCGGCATCCCGATATACTCATCGAGGTGGAATCCTGTTACCTTCGACCAGTCGATGCCTGGCTGCCGCACGAGAGAATCAAGCATTTCAAACTGACTTGCGCCGGTTGCGATAATGATGTGAGCCCTGCCCTTTGCAGCGATCGCGTCGCGGACCGCCTGGGCGCCCAACGCGGCGGCGGCTTCTCCAAGGGCTGGCTTTGTCGGGTAAAGGTGGAGTTTCATCGGCGTCCTGTCCGTTTCGGCTTTTGTTGTGAGCTTTCGGTTCGCGTTTCGGATCGTGGCTCGGCAGACGCAGTGCGAGGCCGCTTTGTCGGTTGGTCCGTCGTTGCACGAACAATGAGTTCCGTTGGGATGATGATGCATTCGTCCCGGATCTGGCCTCTACTCAGAACCTCCGTCAGCAGCTTCACGGCCTGCGTGCCCGCGTCGGCGCTATGCGCCGCAACTGTCGTCAGGGGCGGATAGGTCGTGGCTGCGAGCACGTCGTCGAATCCGACGATGCTCATTTCCTGGGGAATGCGCCAGCCGAGATCGGCAAGTCCTGCCATGATGCCCTGAGCCACGAGATCGTCGAACGCGATCGTCGCTGTGACAGGCAGCTGTGCGAGTTCACCGGCCGCCTTTCGGCCAGCCTCGTGATTCGGGTGATAAGCAGGAACAGTCGTTAGATGGATTCCGAGCTTTTCGGCAGTCCTGACGGCGGCTTGCTGGCGCTGCTGGTTAGCCCATGAGGCGGGCGGACCACTCACGTAGGCGATGTGGCGGTGGTTCAGACTCGCAAGATGTTCGATAGCGGCCGCGATTCCAACGCTGACATCCATCAAAATTCGCGGCAGCCCCTCGATATCCCGGTTGATCAAAACCAGGGGGCGGCGCGCCGCGTGAGCCCGCACCCTCTCCTCGTCAAGGCGGGGCGAGGCCAGGATGAAGCCTTCGACCTGCGCCGCCATTTTGGTGAGAAGCATGTCCTCACGCTCCGGCTGCTCGTCCGAGTCGCCCAGGAAAACCGCATAGCCCGCGTGATCAGCGCGAGCCTGTGCAGCCCGAATGAGCGGCGGGAAGAACGGGTTAGCGATATCCGGGACGACGAGGGCGATATTACCCGCGCGACCTGTGCTCAAGGCGCGCGCAACTTGGTTCGGAACATAGCCGATCTTTTCGGCCACTTCGTGGACGCGTTTTATTGTTTCCGGCTTCAGGAGGTCGGGCCGGCTGAAAGTCCGCGAAACGGTTGCACGCGACACACCAGCAGCTTGCGCCACTTGGCTGATCGTCGGCAGTCTCTTCGGGAGGCCTGTCAAAACGCAGCTCCTAGACTAGGCCTCCATGTAACCGGTTGCATAAGGATTTTGTCAAGTGAACTTCCACAGCCCAGAGTACGCTGCGCCGCCTCCGGACAGCGTACCTAAAGTGGATACGCTTCTGGATCGATCCGATGCTCATCCTATTTGAGCAATGCATCGATTCGGCGGACCTCCGGCTCAGCACTATGCGCGGCTGGATCCCCTGTGACGAGCGGAGGTCCTCATGGCACGAGTTCCTGTCGTATGAGCGACCGGTAACCCTGAACGTCCGGATTGGGTCAGGCAATGAAGTCCATTCACTTTTCAGAATGTCCGGTTCCGTGAGGACTGCTGCCCTCAAGCTAGTGTCCCAGGTGTGTCATTTCCGGGCGCTGCCGGCTTCCAAGTTCGCCGGTTTCGCTCAGACGGATATGGCTTAAGCCGTCATCTGACCTTTCCTCACTCAAGCCTGCGGCCGGACTTGTCACCAATGGGCGGCGACCAACTACGTGCTGCGCAAGACCAGGAGCCGGGATCTCGATGACTGGTCGGGGCTCATTGGACGCATATCGATCCAACCGGCTGGTATCTCGACGCGGTGTTGCAGGCGACAGCCTATGAAGGTGCGGCATCGACGCAACTCGCCCATCTCCGGATCGAAGGCGTCGGCTTCGTTTCCCTTCCCCATTACGCCTATCGCAGTGAGGCCGTGAGTTCCCGCACGAACCGAGCCTGTTTGAATTCATTGAAGGTCAGGGCCATGAACTGCCCACGTGCTCCAGCTTTCGACAGCTCGTTCTTGGCACCGAGCCGGAACTTGGCACGGCTCATCGTCGCGCTCCCCCTGTTCCGCCAACGGGTCCAGATGCGCTCACGTGCAGCAGAGTATTGCACGATCCGATCATAGCGTCGCGCCAGGGGAAGCAGGCCGAGGCTCAGTGTGTCGAACTCCTCTCGCGTGAGCCGGCCGTCCCTGTCGGTGTCCATCGCGGCGAAGACGTTCGCGACGTATCGATTGAGTTCGATAGCTTCGATGCGGCCGTTTCCGTTGCGGTCGATGAGCCCGAAGACCGCCCGAGTCGCCCGGTCGATCTCCCCGGCCGGCACGGCGGCCAGGGCGGGTGTCGGCGCAAGGCCGATCGCGACAAGTGTCAGGCTGGAGGCGATGATCCCCTTAAAGCGTGCCATCGTCGCTGTCTCCTATGAGCGGATGGGTTGTCGTGAATCATTCGGACATGCGGCCTTACCTGAAGGCCGTTGCGAGATCCTGAACGAAGCGTGCCTGCTGGAACTCCGCGTAGCTCACGCCGAAATGGCCGCGAGAGACACGCAGGAGTTCGCCGCGCAGGTGCTGGCGAAAGGCGGCCCTAGTCACCTCCCTCGGCCGTGGCTGGCGCCAGCGCTGCCAGATGCGTTCGCGGGCATCGGCGTACAGCTTCAGTCGGTCATGACGTTCCGCCAGGCCGCGCAAGCCGAAATCGAGATTTCGGAACTCGGCGTAAGTGAGCCTCAGGTTGCCGTCGGCGTCCAACATGGCGAAGGTATCGTCGGCGAAGCGCCTCATTTCGGCTCCATCGATCAGGCCGTCGCCGGTCCTGTCCATGCTGTCGAACAGCGTCCGCATTGCCCGTTCGAAGTCCGCGGCCCGGTCCGCCTGCGACGGAGCCGCCCGGACGGACAGGGCGGCGACGGCAATGGCGGCGACCGTGAAGGCCGCAACGGCTTTCCTCATCGTACCCTCCCTGGCCTTGCTCGAGGTCGTACCCAGCTCCAAGGGCGTCGGCTCGGCCGCGCTCGAGCCTGTGCTGTCCGGCATCCATTATAGACGGCTAAGACACAACCGACCGCGCCCCCAATGCTGTTGCTCCCGCGGGCGACCTGTCGCCGTGCCCAAAGCGTCGCACTAACCGTGAGTACGACCATCAGAACCGCGACATCCAGCGCAAGCCGTACAGGAGCGGGGCCGAAACGTTCATTCCCAGACGCAGGCGCATCGGTCACTCCCGCATAAGCCCCCCTCTTCGGCCGGCCAGTGCCCTGCGCTACCAGCGTCTGCGGCGGCGGCGTGTCCAATGGCCCGACACCCAGACCCATCGCCCGCGGCGGGCACTCCAGACCCATCGTCCGGGCACCCACACAAAGCCCGGACGGGGGCGTGGCCTTCGCTCGAACCGGGGTCGAGGAGCCGGAGGCCGACGCCCGGGATGTCCAGGCCTTCCCGGGCGGTTGGGCCAATCCGAACGGCTCGGCTGGGCCTCTGCCTCTGTGGTCGTCGAGGTTCCAACACTTGCAGCTACCGCCGCGCCAACCAACCAGTTCATGAACAACCGTCGTGACAGCATCTCGATCTCCCGTCGCGAAGGGACCGGACTATCAGCTCACGGGCGGCGCCATCTCGCCCGCCGCCTCAAGACCATCGCTCGGGCTTGGGGGATGCGCGCGCGACAGGGCAGCCTGAAGCTTGGCTTCCTGCTCCGGTGACAGTGAAGAGCGGATCACCCGGCCCCTGAAACCGGACAGCTCGGCCAAAACCTTTTCGGGCTGCGACTTGCGGATCAGCAGGAACAGGGCGGAGGTCTCGGGCTTGAGGGTGTCACCGATCGACCTGATGAAGTCGTCGTTGATGCCATAGTCGATCATGTTGCCGGATAAGGCTCCCGATCCCGCACCGACGGCACCGCCGATAGCAAAGCCGGCCAGCGGATTGAGGAACAAAAGACCGATGAGGCTGCCCCACAGGGCTCCTCGCAATCCGCCGGACGCGGCCCCAAGGCTCACCAAGTTGACACTCTGCTTGATGCGTACGGATCCATCCGGGCTACGGATGGCTACAACCGCATCCTCAAGATCGATCAGGTATTCTTTTTGCAGCCGCGTCAGTTCGGTTAGGACGCGATCCGCATCGGTCGGGTTGTCGAACCCGACGACCACGAGCTCAGCCATGGGACGATCTCCTCAAATGCTCAGGGGTCGCATGGGCACGCCATGAGAGTATCGACCGCAGGCGGCCTGGCTATCGGGTACAACCCTGAGACAGACCGAGGGATGTGGTGAGACCGCACCTAAAATTCGCCCATGCTTCGGCGACGATCCTGCGGCTCAAGGTTCGACGGGTGCCGGCGCATCTATCCATGCGACGTGTCAGGCTTGGCGCCTCCATCGCCAATGCTGCGAGACACGGTTGGAGCAGCCCCGGTTCAGGCTTCGTTCCGACCGTTTCCAGGGTTTGTCCCAATACCAATGCGCTTCGTGATGGCAGATGCTTCGATCGGCCCACCTCCGCGCGGGTCCGTGTCCCATTATCGAGAGGAGAACGTCAGATGAGAAGGAGCATCAGAGTCATTGCGGCAAGTGCCTTCATGCTGTTGGTGGCCGCCTGCGAGACCTCTGGCGAGCGGGCGGTCGGCGGGGCCGCGCTCGGCGGCATCGCGGGGGCCGCCATCGGTGGTGCGGCCACAGGCCGGGCCAGCGGTGCCTTGGCCGGGGCGGCCATTGGCGGGGTGGGCGGAGCGATCGTTGGCAGCGCAACTGCCCCGCGGAATCCGTGCCCCTACGGGACCTATCGCGACCGCTTCGGCAACATCTACTGCCGCTGAGGGGCGGAACGGCAGGAACGGGTGAGGTATCCTTGACTGTCCCCTCTAACCCGCCCGTACCTTTCTCCAGATCGGTGCGTTACGGCCTCCGTAGCCCAGCCGCTTATCCGTGCGGCAACCAGCCATCGCGATTGAGGCTAGAGAAACACGGAGTACCAACCCGGGGAGTGTCAAACAATGAATACTGGTCGTGTCGGATCCGCGGCTTTGACTGTCGCATGCGGTATCATAGGCCGAGGCGTAGCTGTCTCGAGGCGGAGCTGCTGCAGGACCCTCTGCGCTGACGATCAGACCTCCAGCCTCAGGCACATCTGCGACAGCCCCGTTCATTACTGCCGCATCTATTTCGCAGCAGACGCAGTCTCAATCAGTCCCGCCACAGCTCTTGGGTTTGATACCATCACAACGTGGGAAGCCCCATCAACCACAACCGTTTGCTTGGAGTGTGCTCGGGATGCCATGAAGGCCATCGTTCTCGCCGGAATGTTCTTGTCTTTGGTACCGTAGACGAACCAGGAGGGCAGTCTCTTCCATGCAGCCTTGGTTGCAACCTCGTTCAGGGCTGCTTCGGCGACAGGACGTTGCGCCACTGACATTAGCATCGTCTGCTTCTCGGGGACGTCCGCTGCAAACTGCTCGCGGAACCTGTTCTGCTGGATATAGAGATCGTTACCACCACCCGAAAGGGCGACGGGAGGAGCAAGCGTGGGACTGAGCGTGCTCCCGGGGTACTTGCCTGTCAATTGGGCTGCTGACTCGCCAACATCTGGTGCGAACGCCGCGACGTAGACAAGCGCTTTGACGTTCAAATGACCGTCCGCCGCCTCGCTGATGACTGATCCGCCATAGGAATGCCCTACAAGGACAACTGGCGACTTAATGTTGGATACCAGGTCTGCAACATAGCTCGCATCCGCACTGACGCCACGCAGGGGATTCGCAGCTGCCACGACATGATAGCCATCCCTCTTGAGGATCGCGGTGACTCCGTTCCAACTGCTGGAATCAGCAAATGCGCCGTGAACCAGAACAATCGTAGGCTTCTCCGTTGGCTGCGCGATTGCACTGCTGGCGCTAAGCGCGACTGCCATGATAGCGAGCAAATTCTTCATTGCGTAGTTTCCTCTCATACTTGAAGTTGACATAGCTGCGAGCCCACCGCTCGCGTCTTGAACTGCATCATTGCCGATCATTCGGCAAAATGGATCACGGAGTAGTTCATAGGGCCTCTATTTCGCGCGACTGGGTACTTGTAGCTAGAACCGCTGCTGCAGAGCGGAGGCTATATAGAGACAGGATTGGACTTCGCTTTCGGCAATCCGCCGATGAATGGGCTCGCGCCCCTCGCGGCGTTCAGTTCAGCGGGGATGGAAGGACCACGAGGCATATTAACCTTGCAGCCTCTTTGCGACAGATCTTAATCATCGAGGGGACGCTGAGAATGGCAGGGTCTCTATCTTCGATAAGCCCAACGTCGTCCCCCGGCACTCAGCAAACACGCGATCATTGTCCGTACCGGGTGAAGACGTAATCATGCCCTCGAACGCGAGCCTCATGGCAGGCGAAGCAGGTTTCATGCTGCGCCTCGTTCACCGGCTTGCCCGCGATGAAACGTCCGAATCCCCAACCGCCAGAGGTCGCATATTTCTTGGAATCCTTGACCATGACCTGGACCGTTGTAGCTGCCCCAGGAACTGAGGCCGGCTCGAACTCAGGCGACTGGATCCGCTTCCATGCGAGCTTCACGAGCACAGTGCCGTCCGGAAACGGCAAGGTATCGGCCCGATAAGCCTCGATTGCAGTGGAGTTCCCGACAACCGCGCGAAGCTCATTCAAGGGATCACCCTCTAAGGCGGGTGCCACAAGCTTCCAGTCGCGATAGCCGTCTGGTAGCGTCACTCCGTAGATCGGTGAGGCGTTCGAGGGGGGCGGATCCCGTTCTGCCCCCACCACGGCCAAGCCCGTTCCGGCGGAAACCACTGCGAGCGCCCCCAGCGCGATATAGATGGGTTTCATCAAGATGCTCCTCGCCTGGGATCTAGAACCGATCGACATCGATAACCGCCTTTGCAAAGGCTTCGGGCGCCTCCTGCGGGAGATTGTGACCGACCCCGCCGGTGATTAGCCTATGTTCATATTTCCCGGTGAATTTCTTAGCGTATGCAGTTGGGTCGGGATGTGGGGCACCATTGGCGTCGCCTTCCATCGTAATCGTAGGCACGTGGATTACCGGAGCTTTGGCGAGCACGTTTTCGAGCTCATCGTACCGGCGCTCGCCCTCAGATAGGCCAAGCCGCCAACGGTAATTGTCGATGACGATAGCGACATGATCCGGATTCTGGAACGACTTCGCGCTACGCACAAATGTCTCCTCGGCAAAGTTCCAGTGAGGTGATGCAAGGCGCCATATCAACTTTGCGAAATCGTCGGTGTACTTCGAATATCCCTCGCGGCCGCGAGCAGTAGCAAAATAGTATTGGTACCACCATTGCAGTTCAGCTTGGGGAGGCAGTGGCGCTCGGTTTGCTTCCTGGCTTCCGATGAGATACCCACTGACCGAGACCATGGCGTTGCAGCGATCCGGCCAGATTGCAGCGATAATGTTCGCGGTACGCGCGCCCCAATCATACCCGCCAATCGTCGCCTTCTGAATACCGAGGGCGTCCATAAATGCAATGATATCAGCCGCAATGGCAGCCTGTTGGCCGTTGCGAACAGCTTCATCAGACAGGAACCGCGTCGTTCCGTAACCACGCAAGAAGGGGACGACAACGCGATAACCCGCCTCTACGAGGATCGACGCTGCATCGACATAGCTGTGGATGTCGTAAGGCCAACCGTGCAATAGAATGACGGCAGGGCCGTCGTCGGGACCTTCCTCGGCATAGCCGACATTCAAAAGTCCGGCCTTGATCTGCCGAATGGCTCTGAATGATCTTTGCGACTGGGAGTGTCCTCCGGCCGCCGGCCGCTTTTGGTCCTCTTGCGCATCTGCGATTGCTATCCCACCCAAGTGTGTAGCGGCAAAAGTCGCGGCAGCGATACCGAACAGGCGTCGACGGTCGCGGTTGATCGGGTCAGCAGCTGAAGTTGTGTTCATTTGATTCATCTCCGTTTCACTACAGTAGCTAAAGTGCCTAGACTGGCCATCCACTCGCGCAGAGCTAGTTGACTCGAATATCAACCTCGACGTTGTTGCGTGTAGCTTTTGAGTATGGACACGTCTGGTGGGCGGCCATCACAACCGCCTGGGCGATCTCATGATCCAAACCCGGGAGACTTATGTTAAGACGCGCGCTTAGGAAGAAGGTGCCATCCTGAGTATTAAGATCAATCTCTGCGTCGATTGCTGTGCTGGCAGGCAAGGCGATATTCATCTTGTGCGCCGCAATAGCCATCGCGCCTTCGAAACAGACTGACCAACCGGCGGCAAACAACTGCTCCGGGTTAGTCCCGGCACCGACACTCCCGGGCGTTGAGAGCCTGATGTCCAGTCGGCCGTCGGAGCTCCGGGAAGATCCTTCTCGTCCGCCTATTGTGCGCACAATCGCCGTATATAGCTTTTTCGGTTGCGTAGTCATTGGGTTCAAACCTCCTGCAAATCGAGTTTCCGATCAGCGCAACAACCGGAACGCCGCTCTCACTTCTTGGGTGAAGATCTCCGGCTGTTCCCAAGCCGCAAAGTGCCCGCCCTTCGTGGCGTTGTTGAAGTAGACTAGATTGTGATAACAGCGTTCAGCCCAGCTCCGCGGGGCAGCGTAAATTTCGCCTGGGAATACGGTGACGGCGACCGGGAGCTCAGTGATATCAACGGCATTGAAGTTGTTTGAATGATCTTCCCAGTAGATTTGCGCTGATGAGACACCAGACGCCGTGAGCCAATAGAGCGAGATATCATCGAGCATCTCATCTTGCGTCAGAACCCGCTCGGGGTCGCCACCGCTGTCGGTCCACTGAGTGAACTTTTCGTAGATCCATGCCGCAAGGCCCACTGGCGAATCCACCAACGAATAGCCAATTGTTTGCGGTCGGGTGACCATCATGGCGGAGTAGCCCGAGCTATCCTTGTAGAACCTATCAAGGGCATCAAAGGCCTTCCTCTCGTCGTCCGCCAGGTCCGCCGGAGCCGGCCCCTGCGCGGCGAGGATGGCCGCGACCTCTCTGGGGACAGTTCCTGGCATGTTGACGTGGATTCCAGCGAGTCCCTGCACCCGTTGCAACGCCATACGATGAGAGATGACGGAACCGCAGTCGCCACCTTGCGACACGTAGCGGCTGTATCCCAAGCGCTGCATTAGTACCGCCCACGCGCGGCCGATCCGGCCGGAACCCCATCCAGGCCAGGTTGGCTTGCCTGAAAAGCCGAATCCGGGAATTGACGGCACAACCAGATGAAAAGCGTCGTCTGCGCTGCCTCCATACGCGACCGGGTCGGTAAGTGGGCCGATCACCTTCATGAACTCCAGGATCGATCCCGGCCAGCCATGGGTCATAATCATCGGGAGCGCATTTTCGTTAGGAGAACGAACGTGGATAAAGTGGATGTCAAGGCCGTCGATCTCAGTGATGAACATTGGCAGCTCGTTCAAGCGCGTCTCGATGTTCCGCCAGTTGTACTCTTTCATCCAGTGTCGGATGAGTTTCTGGAGTTTCGCCAGCGGCACACCCTGTGACTGGTCTGTAACGGTCTCGCGGTAAGGCCACCGCGTTGCAGCAAGCCGCTGGCGAAGATCGACGATCGCGTCGTCTGGAACGTCAACGTAGAAGCGGACAACGGCGTCGTTGTTGGAGGATGCACGCACCTTCGACGTGTAGACGCTTAAGGCGCCAAGGGCGGCTGATCCAGCAAGCATTTGGCGCCGCGAGAGCGTTAAGGACGGTGCAATCATGATCATTCTCCAAACGTCAGAAGAGACGCTCTTACTGGTTCAACAATACAGAGAGATCATCCGGATTACCCGTTATGCGGTGTGATGGAATGTTAGCGCTCGTCAGCATTCTCAAGTCGAAAAGCGCGCTGATCTATACTGAATCTAGCGGGCGCTCGTGACAGCTTCTGAAGCGATAGACGAAAGGGAGCGCAGGTCGCGTCGGGAAAACTTGGTATATCCCGGTCACTCCGATCGCTGAATTGAGGTCCTAGCGAGCGCTCCAGGACAGCAATCGATCTGCTGATCATTTCGTCGGATCCACCACCTCGTATCCATTCGATCATGCAAGTTTTCTGTGCACGAGTACCCGCAGATTTTTCTTCTGAAGGGGCAGAAGGGTCACAGGCTCGGAGTTCTGGAGATCTTTAGTCGGCGAGGGAGCTCACAGGCTCAATTGCCGTTAGGCAATCAGATAAGCGTCAATCGGAGTGGTGCTTATTATACCTCAATACATGCTAGGCACGCTAATCCGTCTCGATAGACGTGCCTGTGCTCACCAACCTGCGGTGCCTTGGATCGACGGTGTTCACAAGGCGCGTTCCAAGAGCTCGGTTAAGAGGGTGTGTCGTTTCAGGCGCGGGAGGAGGCCGAGTGTCCCGCAAGTATTCGCCCGTATGACCATTCCCCCAGTTAGCATGGTATCGAGGGAATACCCTGTTCAAAGCACTGGCGACGTGCCCCCGTGCGCGTCCGGGCTTCTGAGTCTTGGGTGGGCTGTGCCTTTAATTTGCGCGGTCACGTTACCCGCTGTCAGGGCCAATCCCGAGCGGAAGGTTGGATTGGTCCAGGGTGAACGAGAAAAACTCCTTGCACATCGCCCGCTCAAAGAGATTATTCGTAGGTCTCCGCGAACTCCTACCTTGCTTAGCCTGTGAGGTCTCGACCTGCGATCTGAAGGACGTGATGCCTTACGTGCGCTCGATTGCGCCATCCCGGAAAGGCTCTATTCCGGAAAGGCTCTTTCGCGTGTCAGTTGGCTCGGGAAATTCTTACACCTGCGGAAATGCGGGAGATGCTACACCGTGACGACCTAGCGCGTGTGCGCCTCGGCCCCCGTGGAAAAGCCGAGGGATTGAACCTATCGGGGATTAATGCTCGTTGTAGGCTTGATGTACATCGCGCTCAGCCTTGTGACCGCTGGCACGGTTGCAGGATAGGCGCCGCCCCTGCGAGGATCAGGATCCAATCACGGCCTTAATTTCTAAGTGATCCTCGATGCCATACTGCCCATACTCGCGTCCAATGCCTGACTCCTTGAAGCCTCCAAACGGCGCAAGTGGCTCATGTCGAAGCGTGTTGATCGCCACGCGCCCAGCGTCAAGACGAGCTGCTACGCGGTGTGCCCGCCCTCTATCTCTACCGATCACATAGGCATGCAAGCCATAGGGGGTATCGTTTGCCAAGGCGACGGCATGATCCTCATCATCGTAGGGAATTATGCACAGGACGGGTCCGAAGATTTCCTCTCTGGCGATGACCATATCATTGGTGACATTGGTGAATATCGTCGGCTTGACGAAGAAGCCACGGTGTAACCCATCAGGTCTTCCCTCTCCTCCGGCAACAAGACGAGCGCCTTCCTTGATGCCGCTCTGGATATAGGTTTGAACACGCTCGAACTGCCTCCGGTTTACAAGCGGGCCCAGGGTTGTGGACGGATCCCTGGGATCGCCCACAACGACATTCGCCAGGGCAACCTTGATTGCTTCGGAAAATGCTTCAGCCTTAGCGCGTGGAATCAGTATTCTTGTACCGGCTATGCACGATTGAGCATTGTTCAAGAATCCAAAGGAAAGTGCAGCGTGTGCGGCGGTGCTCAGGTCAGCATCGTCCAGCACGATGGTTGGAGACTTGCCACCAAGCTCGAGTGTCACTCGCTTCAGGCTGGGTACGGCCCCGCGCAGGATCGATTTCCCCACGGCCGTTGAACCAGTGAATGATATTTTGCGAACGTCTGGATGGCTGGTTAGAGCCTCGCCGACGACCTGTCCCAGCCCAGTTACCACGTTGATCACGCCGGCGGGCGCACCTGCTGCATGCAGGCACTCTGTAAAAACTTGATTCTGCCTGGCGCTATATTCGCTTGGCTTTACAATAACTGGGCATCCTGCCGCAAGCGCTCCTGCCATTTTCACGCTAATAGCATTGTACAAGCTGTTCCATGGAACGATGTGAACTGCAACTCCGGCGGGCTGCGCGATGACCTCGGCCTCGCCAACCTTGCGCGAAAATGGAAAGTCTTCAAGAATTCGCGCTGCATCTTTGAAGTTCCCGGCAGCGAGACCAGCCCGCCACCGCGCCTGCTCAATGGGGCCTCCATACTCGGCGATTGTCGCTTCTGTTAGCTCGTCCGCGCGGGTCTCGACAGCTCTGCTGAGCTCATGCAGAAGTTCAATTCTCTCCTTCTTAGTCGACTGGGAGAATGTCTGAAACGCCATTGACGCACTTTTCACCGCTCGGGCTGCATCCTCTTCATCTGCCAGTACCACAATTCCGCTGGCCTCCTCTGTTACGGGATCGAACAGCCGAAGCTCTTCACGCCCATGCGTTGGCTGGAATGCGCCCCCGATGTATGTCTGTTCGAATCTTTGCATCCCTCAATCTCCTTGTCGCCAAAGTGGTCTTGAAAGCGCTGTTACAAGCAGCGTTTTACGTCGCTGTAACGCCAGCGCACGGTGCGGCGAGTGATCTGCCACACGCCATCCTGACTAATGAACTCCAGACTGTAGCGCCCCCCTTTGGTTTCCCTTAGGCGGCCGGCGGTGACTTCCACACGTGCAATTTCAACGACCACGTCGATTGATGCCGACGCATGCAATTCGCTTTGGTCGACACAAATGACAGGGTTCATGAGGATGTGGTGTGTCCAGTCAGTGCGAGCGAGCCGAGCTATCGCGGCGTGGGCATAATCGTCGGCGGAAATTTGGAGGAGCTTGCCTTCGACATTCGTGGATACCGTTTGGGCAAGGCATGCTCGGTAGGACGTCTCGTCCCGGTCATCTGCAGCCTGCGCGAGGCGGGCAACAAGGTTCCGAATGGCAAGGTCATCGATGGCGGTTCTCCACGTCGCTCTTGACGTCGGGCTAGCCATGTCAATACTCCGGTATCTGATAGCGAGGGCGTTTGATCGTGGCGCCCTCCGTAGCGAAGTACGCCGCACCGCCAGTTGTTACGGTAGTCCGCGTGCTATTAGCTGTCGTCTTGGCATCCCATAGGTGGGATGATTTCCCCGTCTGCAACGCGAATAGCGAACTAAGATGATGGCTTCTGCTATGGGACGTACGCTTGGGCCTGTCGGGCGAAGGCTCTACAGTCGGCTTGGCGACTAAGTCTGCCCTACCCTGTCAGATCAGCTTGTGCCTTATGAAAGAAACTGGTTTCTGCCGCCATCACCGAATGGCTGGTTGATGCGCAGCCTGACAAGTTGAGGAATTCCTTCAACATGGAGACAACAAGCAATTGACTCACGAGAACTGCTCCTAGCCGCTGAGTGTGAAAGGAGAGTGCAGGGATCGCGGGCTTGAGGCTAGTTAGGCAGTATGAGCCGACACAAGCTTCTGTTAGCAAGCAAGATGGCTGGCCCGGCAGGAGGTTATCCCGTATAGCCTAGCCGTTTCAGAGTACTATCAGCCGATAGCATGTCCGCGGTATCGGCACCTTCTGCAATCTGGTAGCGCAGCGCTGCGAGGAGCGAGGCGCCTTCTCCGGCACGACCGCTGGCACCAAGCAGCTCGGCAAGATCGATTGTGGCGCGCAGTTCCCACGCGCGCGCGCCCTGTTCCGCGCCAATGTCTATTGATTGGCGCAGCAGCACCTCGCAAGCGTGGATATCTACGGGAGCCGTCCTGCCCAGGACGAAGGCCTTCAGTCGCAGTAGCTCAGGCATCGCGAGGAGCTCGCCGTTGCCATTGCATCGCTGAATGGCGTTATCGAGCACCTCAAGCGCCTCGACCGGACGGCCATTTGTAGCAAGACCCTCTGCAAGAACCATTTCGAGCGAGGTGGTCATGAGTTCGTAACGCGCTGCATGAACGCGAGCGAGGCTCTCCTCAATGGACCCGAACCCCTCCGTCGACTGGCCGCTAGTGATTGCAAGCGCTTCCCGGAGCCCAGGTGTAGCGGCCATGTACGGGCCAAACGCATTGATCTCCGAGCATTTGGCGAATGCCTCGAGCGTCGCCGCCGCGTGTCGAAGGTCACCCCTCCAGCTGTAGACTGAGAGTGCCCATATCAGCGCGATGCAGTAGGTCGGAGCATGATCGAGCCGCAATGCTTGAGTTACTGCTTCGTCCGCATGAGCTTTTGCTTGATTAGGGTAGCCCAGAAGCCAAAGGGTTCGGGCGAGACCGATGCGGGAGCGATTACGATGATCGAAGCCGTAATGAATCGTCCGCGCGCGGTCAGAAGGGAGACTGTTCCGAAGTGCCTTCTCGAATTCTTGCCGAGCATCGATCTGTCGTCCAGCGAGATGAAGTGATATTCCGGCCAGGGATGCGGCCACGGCGATGGCTTCAGGCTCGTTGATGACTGCCGCAACCTCAACGGCCATTTCGGCCCAACTTTTCGCGGTTGCAAAGTCGCCGATGCGTTCGTGAAAAATGTGAAGCCTGCCCAGAATGCGCAGTTGGCTGCAACCGTCCTCAAGTTCAATCGCGAGTGTCAGTGCTCTTCGAAGTGCTGCTTCCGCGGCCTCACTATTGCCGCGCGTGAACATAAGCGCCAAACCGAGTGCCGCCTGCAACTCTATTTCGGTTTGTGTAGCCTGAAAACGCTCCCCTAGATCTTTAATGGCGCGCGCGCACCACGTGCGACATTCCACTAGGAGAGAGAGGTGCAAAAATGCTTCTGCAGCCTCTGCGGCGAGTGGGACTGCGATCTCCCGGTCACCTTGGTCACCGAAACTCCATTCAAGGGCACCGCGAATGTTGCCGAGGCGCCCAGTCCCTTTGGCCACGACCTCACCGATCGGCTGGTCCCATTTCTCTAGCAGATGAAGATAGAATGCTGCGTGGCGTCGATGGATTTCACGGACCAGGTTGGGCTCCTGCTTCTTGAGTTTTTCACGTGCGTAGGCACGGGTCATCTCAAGCAGGCGATAAGAACCCGTGTTGCTCGAGTGATTTGGAGACACCAACGACTTGTTTGTGAGTTCGTCGAGCGCTGTGGCCACTAAAGTCGCATCGAGGGTCTCATCCGCGATGACGCTGATGGCCGCTTCGATATCGAATGGTCCAATGAAGACAGAGAGGCGTTCAAGAGTCATTTTCTCGCTCTTGGACAGCAGTTCGTAACTCCAGTCGAGGGCAGCCTGAAGCGTCTGATGCCGTGGCCCAGCGGTGCGTCGACCCATCCAACCTAAACTAAATCGCTCATCGAGCAGGCGTGCCGTGGCCTGAAGGCCGTGCGAAGCAACGCGGACAGCGGCGAGCTCGATTGCGAGTGCCATCCCGTCGAGTCGTCGGCATATATCAGCGATCAACCCCGCGGCTTCCATGTCGACAACGAGGGCGCTACCGCCCGCCCGAGCCCGCTCGATAAAGAGCTCGATCGCAGGATAGGCGAGCAGTTCGTCAAGTCCCGTGGCGTCGGCATCGCTGGGGTAGGCAAGCGGTCCGAGCCAGTGGACATGTTCCCGCGACGTCCGTAGCGGCTCTCGGCTGGTTGCAAGGATATGGACGGACGGCGCGCCGGCCGAAATGCGTTCTACAATTGACGAGATCGCATCAATGACATGTTCGCAATTGTCGATGACCAGCAACAGCCGCTCTTCCCGGATGTGCCGCAGGACGACCATCATCGGATCTTCGACCTGGACCGGAATGCCTAAAGAAGTGGCAATCGCGGATTCGACCAGCGCTGGATCCTCTAGCAGGCTGAGGTCAACGAAGGCTGCATTGCCGCCAAAGGCGTCCAGGGCGGCGTAAGCCATTTCGACAGCGAGCGTAGTTTTCCCCACTCCGGCGGGGCCCACAATCGTGAAGTGCTGCGTATGAACAATTCGATCGCTAAGCCAAACTATGTCGTCCGATCGCCCAACAAGACGGGAGGGACGCGGAGGTAGCCGCCTCGACGTGAGGGTGGCATCAGAGGCTATGGACTGAGTTTCAGGTGCGGCTGTCTCAGATAACGAGGCCGCGACGGAAACTGGAGCGACGAACGCATAGCCCACTCCAACCTGCGTTGCGATATATCGTTTACCGTTCTCGCCGTCACCTAAGATCTTCCGGAGCCCCACCATATGGAAACGCAAGCTCCCGTCATCGACGACGACATCGGACCAGACACGGTTGAGCAGTTCGCGCTTTGACAAGACCCGGCCAGGTTGCTCGACCAATGCTACGAGCAGATCGAACGACCGTCCGCCGATATCGACGGGAACGCCATTGCGCGTCAGCAGACGCGCCGAGGGCATGAGGCAAAAGGGACCGAAACTGATCCGTGCCGGGTTTTCGGGTGAGATCATGTCCAAAGCCTGTAGCATTTCCGTGGGGCGGTTGTTCCCAGACATGGCGAGCTCTTGTCAAACCAGCGTTCTTCCGGCAGTGCATGACGCGCTCCCACGCGGGCCGAATATATCGCGCCGACATCGCCGGTCTCACGTTAGTCCCTGCTAGACGTTGTGAGCTGGCGGCGATCTGGCCGGTAAGTTTCTATACAGGAATGCAAAGTCATGGTCTATCGGCGCTATGGGCCCCTCTGGTATCGCACGATGGATGGGAGAACCCGCCGCGCCTTCTGGACATCCTATGCCGGGTTCGGCCTCGATGCGATGGACGTTCAGATCTATGCCTTTGTCCTGCCGGTGCTGCTCAGCGCTTGGGGACTAAGCCATAGCGAGGCGGGATTGCTGACCACCGTCACACTCATCTCGTCCGCATTAGGCGGCTGGATGGGCGGCTTGCTTGCAGATCGCTTCGGCCGCGCGCGGATGCTGACAATCACGATCTTTTGCTTTGCGGTTGCAACCTCTTTATGCGGATTGGCGCGCAATGTGGAAGAATTGTTCGTCGCGCGTGCTTTGCAGGGCCTCGGCTTCGGTGGCGAATGGGCAGTCGGGGCGGTCTTTATCGCGGAAATGGCATCGAGTAAGTCGCGCGCCCGCGTTGTCGGGATCGTCCAAAGCGCCTGGGTTGTTGGATGGGGACTGGCGGCGGCAGTGTCCGCCGTAACGCTGGCAACTTACGGACCAGATATTGGATGGCGGATCGCATTCATCGCGGCAAGCATCCCTGCCATCGTTCTTTTCGCATTCCGACGTAAATTGACCGAGCCCGAGATGTTTGTGGGCGGGCGGCGTAAGACGTCCTGGCACCACATTTTCACCGGCGACGTGCGTCGGTCGACCCTGCTCGGATGCCTGTTGGCTACCGGTGTGCATGGTGGCTATTGGGCTTTGGCGACCTGGTGGCCGACAATGCTGCTGGCGGAACGTGGAATATCGCTGACGGGCGATAGCCGATATTTCGTTTCGCTGCTTGCTGGCGCTATGGGCGGTTATGTGTTCGGCGCATGGTCCGGTGACCGCGCCGGACGGCGCACGACCCTGGCTGTTTTTGCGCTCGGGGGAATAGCTATGGTCTTGGCATATGCGCAGTTCGGCGCGTCAGACCGGATGCTTTTGTTCTTCAGCTTCCCGCTCGGCTTCGTCGCCCTGGGCATGTTTAGTGTTACTGGCCCCGTGCTGTCAGAGTTGTTCTCGACCAATGTGCGTGGTTCAGGCCTAGGGTTTTGCTACAATTTCGGCCGCGGAGTGGCAGGTTTATCGCCGTTGCTGATCGGCACTAGTGCTGGCCACATTGGGATTGATCTGGCCCTAAGCATCGCTGTCGGCACTGCCTATGGGCTCGTCATTCTTGCCGCGGCGCTTCTGCCCGAGACGCGGGGTCGGGTACTCGACTAAAGCCCGAGTTCGAGGAGCGATGGGTAATCGGCTGGCCGCCCCCCCACATCCCAGCGGAGCTTGCGCTCATATTCCTCGATCGGATGCTCATTTGCATTTGTCAGACGCAGGCTGACGAGACCATGGTCGTCGCAAAGGCAATTCTCATTTCCGTAGACCCGGTACCAAGTTCCGCTGTCGTCTCGGAACTCGCACGCAAATCGCACCGCAATCCGGTTACTGTTCCACGCCCATAGCTCATTCAGGAGGCGAAACTCGAACTCTCGACGCCAACGACGGCCAATGTATGCACGAACTTGTTCACGGCCCCAGATATGATCGGAACGGCATCGCCATTGACATCCAATCGTGTGACTCAGGGCGATGGCGTCCAAGTTTCTAGTGTTCCAGGCATCCTCCGACTCACGCACCAATTGGCGAGCGGTAACTTCCAGCATGGTTCCGTTCCATCCCTCACCCGCGAGCATTTCGCCCTCTGATATGGTTCGAGCGGCGATCGCGCATTTGCCATGGCCGGCACGATTCATCCGTCCGGCGTGAGCTGGGAGGATTAGCTATCCCATGGCATTCGTCCAGTTAGAGCCTGTTAGATTGCGTGATATACGCCTGAAACTGGCAATGATCATTTTTGTTCGCATCACGATCTATGACTTGGCAATAATCAACCGTTGGCTGCGCATCTTCGCTGATGACGATTTCAGGCTTGGGATCGCATTGAAAACTTCGAACTCATCAGAATTGAGCTTGCCATCACGGTCCGGCTCAAACCTCGTGAACGCGTTGTTAAGCATTGTGGCCAAGGGTTCGATCTATCGACATCTGTCATGACGTTTTCTTTGGTTTCACAGATCAACGGGGCAGAACTAGCACGCCGTACACAGAGTATTCCGTTGGTTGTGCGAGGCTGTGCGACCGCGGCTCCTTTTGAGTTTTCGAAGCCCTATCTCGCTGCAACATTAGCAACACTGAGAAAAGCGGTTACCATGCACCTGTTTCGATGATCCTCTTGTTTCCCCACGGGCCCTGATTGAGAAGGGTGCCGGACTTAGGCGTATATCGCCGAACAGTGTCGTTGATTTGGTGCATTCCAAGAAAGCGGCCTTGCCGCCGAGCTAATCTGTATTGGGTGCCTACCTACGACACTTATTGGGCCGTCCGGATAATCCCAGGCATGCGTCCGCATGTTCCCGGCTCTAGTGCCTCTACTATGGGAGCATCGTCCAATTGATCAGCCGCTCTTCGTGCCATCGGCTCGCCCACTAATCGGTGCGAGATTCCGAAGATCTCCTCGTGTCGCCACAACGAACACAGCCCAGCGTTGATCAAACAGTTGTTGCGGCGTTCGCTCGTCACACGACGCTTCATCCCGAAGACGCACGCGATTGTTGGCACCTTCCAAAAGGTCTACCAAGATTTCGCAGATTGTGCCCGGCTCCCCGGCCCCAATAACCCCAGCGGCTTGTGCTGCGCTGATCGTGTCGATCAGCGGCTGAAGAGCCGCCTGTGACCACTCCGAAAGCCTTTTACGGAGTGTAGGTGAGAATGCAGCCTCGGCACTGACTGAGAGGTAGAATGCTGCATAGTCGCGTGACGATCCGAACTCAAAGTAGCGCTGTGCGGTTCGCCGGACGGCCTCAAGAGGATCAATGGTGTCTCGAGACACCGACAGTAACTCCGAGCAAAATCGACGGATGTCCCGCTGAACGACTGCATCCAGCAGAGCTGCCTTGTTCGAAAACCGGCGATAGATAGTGTGCTTTGAGACCCCGAGGTGCACAGCGATTTCTTCCACCGAACTGTGTGACACACCCTTTTGGCAGAAGAGCGTTCGAGCACCATCGAGGACAAGATTGTCCAGAGCTGCCGCTTGTTCCTTAGTTGGCCGTCCGCCAACTCTGCGCCCATTTGCACCCATCGCTGACCAAAATTGAAATTCTGTTTCATGAATAAACGGCGCGGCCGCGTTGCGTTTCCTAGCCGGCCCTGTTAACAGCACGATACAGTGCCGATATTCGGAATTCAACAAGGATTCTTAATAATGTCGTCCATTACTCTCTCCCGTCTCACTTGGGCGACCCAGGATAACCGCCCTCTCTTTTCGGATCTTGACCTCAACTTTGGCCGAGAGCGCACAGGAATTGTTGGCAGAAACGGCGTCGGTAAGAGCACATTGCTAAAAATGATTGCCGGGGATCTCCAACCGCTCGGGGGCAGCGTCTCTGTTAGTGGAACCATTGGTCTGTCGAGGCAAGCGGTTCACGTCGCCCCGCAGGAGACGGTCGCAGATCTCTTTGGGGCAGCCGACGCACTCGCGATCCTACGCCGCGCAGAAGCGGGCGAGGCGACTATTGAGGAGTTGGCTACAGTAGATTGGACAATCGAAGGCCGTATTGCCACCGCGCTCGCGCATGTGGGACTTGAAATTAAGCTGGATCGACGTCTGGCGGAACTCTCCGGTGGCCAACGAACCCGCGCCAGTCTCGCGGCGGCTATCTTCTCAGAGCCGGATTTCTTGCTGCTGGACGAGCCGACAAACAACCTGGATCGAGCAGGGCGGAAGGCCGTCATCAATCTTCTCGCCAGTTGGCGGGCTGGTGCGATCATCATTAGCCATGATCGAGAATTGCTCGAGCACATGGACGCAATCGTCGAACTGACGTCGCTGGGCGCAACCCGCTATGGCGGCAACTGGCATCATTACCGCGAACGAAAAGCAACTGAGTTGGAGGCGGCTCGCCATGACTTGGCCCACTCGGAGAAGCGGTTGACCGAGATCAACCGCAAAGCTCAGGTGGCAGCTGAACGAAAAGATCGTCGCGATGCCGCGGGGGGGCGGAAAGGCGCCCGCGGCGATCTGCCTCGAATTCTACTCGGGGCGAGGAAAAACAACGCCGAAGCAACCCGCGGCGAGAGCGTAAGACTTGCTGAGCACCAGCGGAGCCAAGCCTTGGAAGCGGTGGCGACTGCCCGCGCCCGCATCGAACGCTTACAGACGTTGTCCGTCGTTCTACCTCCGACGGGTCTTCCGGCGAACCGAGCGGTCTTGAGAATGGACAGCGTCACCGCAGGCTACGATATCAATCATCCTGTCATCCGTGATTTGTCGCTCTCAGTAACTGGGCCCGAGCGTGTCGCCCTCGTCGGGCCTAATGGATCAGGCAAGACGACCCTGCTGAAGGTCATCGCTGGTGAAATAAAGGCATTCCAAGGCACTGTGTCTGTTCTGGTCGACTTCGCGATGCTTGATCAGAGCGTCAGCGTGCTTGACCCAGACACATCAATCCTCGACAATTTCATGCGCCTAAACCCTGACTCTAACGAAAATACGTGCTGGGCGTCTCTTGCTGGCTTCCTGTTCAAAGCGGATGCAGCGCGTCAACGAGTCAGCACGCTAAGTGGCGGACAGATGCTGCGCGCTGGCCTCGCGTGTGTGCTGGGCGGCACGCAGCCACCCCCGCTGCTCATCCTGGACGAGCCCACCAACCATCTGGATATCGACTCAATTGAGGCTATTGAGGCTGGCCTCACGGCCTATGATGGAGCAATTCTGCTTGTAAGCCATGATGAGACGTTTCTCACAAACGTGGGCCTCAGCCAGCGGCTCGAATTGAGCACGATCGAACAGTGACTCCCGATTGCGACACTGATACTACCCTAGCGTCAAATCCGTTCCAGGACACGGCCAGAATAGGCCAAGAAACGCAGCGTTGGATCCGTAACGCTCCAAGCACTCTTCGATCCTAAGAACCTCAATGCACAATTCGTCCGCCTATCATAAAGCCCCTACACGTTATCCAACGAGCCCTTGGCTCGTCGGGTAGCCGTTGAGTTGAGCAATTTCCACTGCCTTCCCCATGCGGTCCTGCGGATTCACTTCCCGTAGGCGGGTTCCGATGGGAGTTCTCACTTTTCACAATCTCTCAATATAGAGGATGCGTTGAATGTATTCATCCAACGACGACAGTCGCGTCGCTTGGGTCCAGAAACAATGTTCTGTACGCGACAGTATGAGAATCCTACCGGCGTTCGTGGGCGGCCGATTATCGAACGATTATCAATGTATTTTGGAACATCCCTTTACGAAAAAGCTATTCGCCCCTGCTCGTGCCAATTTAATCCTATCTCGCAGCCTCAGGCTTTCACGGCATAGCCCACCTTGGATTAAACCAGGAGTGCTCGCTGCCGGCTTGTGGCAAATGGGTGACCAGAGGGAAGATCCCTAAGTGCCAACCTCGCAGGATCCAAAGTTCTCTTCTGGTTGTGGCGGCAAAGTTCTATCGTGGCCAAGGAAAATAGTTTAATAGGACCAGACCTGCCGGATCCACCCGGATAATGGATTTATTGTCACCGGCCCTCATGCATTTTCATCGCCTCTCGTTCTGGCTTATTGCACCTGCGCTTGGAGCGCTCGCCGGCGTTTTGTATTCAATAATGTTCCAAGTCGAGACGCTGATGAACTCGGCCATTCGCGGGATTCTGATCGGGGCACCCATTCTGCTCTACGAGCGTGGATTCCTTTTCCCCAGGTGGCGCAATCGGATCCGAGGCACCGCGACACCAATCTTCGTATTTGTCACTGTCATCACCTACGCGGCGTTAATCGTGCTCGGCAATGCCGTGGCTGGCACTGTGCTGCATCACTTTTTCGGATACATGCTCAATGCCCATGACGCGATGATGATGTCCCAGTCGGGTTTTGTTTACTCCCTCATCGCCGCGGCCGTGACTGTGTTTGTGTTCCGCTTGCGTGACCTAATCGGCCCAGGGTTGTTCATGAGCTTACTGCTCGGTCGTTACCATCGTCCGACCAAGGAGGAGCGCATTTTCCTGTTTCTCGATGTCTCAGGGTCTGCTCGCTTTGCCGACCGCCACGGAGATCTGGCAGCTCAAGCCTATCTCGGGCAAATCTTCAATGCACTGGCTCTCCCGGTACGGCGCTCGGGCGGATCGATCGATGATTATGTCGGCGACATGGCATTAGTCACGTGGACAGTTCCCCGAGGCGCCCGTGACGCCGCGTGCATTCGCTGCGTCTTCGATTTTGCTAAAGCCATTACGGACAACGCATCGACTTGGGAGGCGCGCTTCGGAGAGGTGCCGCGGTTCCGGGCGGCTCTTCATTGTGGCTCAGTCGTCGTGGCCGAAATTGGATTCGAGCGGCACAAAATCTCTTATTTCGGGGATGCCGTAAACACCACGGCACGACTAGAAATTTTGTCCAAGACCCTCGACGTACCAGTCCTGGCTTCAGTCGACCTCCTTGGTCACATTGGCAAGCTGCCTGGCGAATTCACGGCTCAAGATCTCGGCTTGCATGCCATTAGAGGTCGCAGTGAGCAGATCGGCGTCGCAGCGATCCATCGCCGCTGAGACTCACACAACACAGGTCGAGGCGATTTATGTCACATGTAACGCACTGCAAATCTTCTTGATCACCGCGTGTTGAAGCTACACTGTGCACTCGCTTTGCTCACCAGAGCGATCGACTGGACCGTCCGCCGCGGAAGCACATGTTGGCACTCGGCTCAGACGGCTGCGTAATCGTCCACAATGGCCACTACATTGTGGGGTAAGATCATCCTCGAGACAACCCGTCATTGAACGTGAGATTTCGAGAGTGAATCAAGAGCCTATCGTGGGCGTATCTCTGCTCTTCTAGTCCGCCCTGGAGACCTGAAAGGCGGATTCGCGCCGTGCGCCCGCGCAGCGTCTGGAAACCCAAGTCGATGAAGCTTTTTGCCAAAGCGACGCTGCCCTCCGCGCTCAGCTCGGCGATTACCGCCCCAGTGACAAGGAGGTCGAAGTGTAGCTCGCGGCAGAGGGATTCGACACGGCTTGCAACGTTCACGGTATCCCCGACCACGGTGAGCTCCAGTCTGCTTTTACTGCCGACTTCGCCCTGAACCACCTGTCCGTGATGGATGCCAATCGCAACCCGGAGAGGCTGCTCCCCGACACGAATACGCTGCCGGTTCCACCTTTCAACTGCACTGATCATTTCAAGCGCACATCGAACTGCATCGGTGACGTCGTGAGTACCCGCGTTTGGGAGACCGAATGCCGCGATCAAACCGTCGCCCAGGAACTTGTCAATCATGCCATTATTCGCAATGACTCGATCGCCAAGGATGCTCTGCAGATCCCGTAGAAGCGTGATCACCTCTTCAGGCGACCTGCTCGATGCATAATCAGTGAAGCCGACCATATCGGCGAACAATACGGCCGCTCGCTGGTTCCTATAGACGGAAAGGGCCGTGTCAGTCGCGGCGAGCTCGTCCACGAGCTGAGGAGAGAAGAACCGTGCGAGATTTTTGCGCTGCAATTCGATCACGACTAAGCGCTCTCTCGTTGAGATGTTCCTCAAGCTAAGACTCGTCGTGATCCCACTCGCAGCGAGGCTCATGAATGCTCTCAGAATAGCCGCATCAGGAAACATGATCCGATGGACCAGAACTAAGCTCAGAACCGTGAGCGCCGAGCATCCAACGCCAGCAAGGATAACGGTCGACTTATCGCGGGACATCGCGGAGATCAACACCACGCCGACGTAGAGAACGGCCACCGCAAATTCGATATGGACAAATGTGTCTACCGCGAAGATTGCGGCAATCAGACAGATAGACACAAGCATCAGGAGCGTACTTCTGTCCCTTACCCAGTGTACGGAAATGTTCCTGCGTGCGGAGCTACTGCTCCATCGTTGGTCACTCATGGGCGCAATGGCTCGCGGATCGAACGTGATGCCTGCTGCACAGTGGTCAATCCGCTCTGCCGACGCGAATCGGCGGGAGGGACGCTAATGTGGCGTCGCCGGCCACTATCGGCCGCGGCGGCCGTTCCATAGGTCTCAGTATGAATACTGGCGCGCATCAACATCCAGTCGCTCCGGCAACATGCGGCCAGCTGTCTATAAATGACCGCGAGTAAGACATACTGGGATGCGGTCGTGCAGGCTCGTTAGAGGCTGAAAGGATCTGTGAGGAGTTGCCGGACTGCCTTCTCGTGGATGCTTGGAGAGGCACCCTCGGAATAGGAAAAGTTGGGCCTGTGCTCGTCCTGTTCGCCGACAACTGGGATACAGCAAATGCCGCACCAGAGCATAGACATGTCGGGCATGTCAGCAGCAACAGGTCATTGGAGAATCGGTCACTCGGGCGCCAGATGAGACTGCGCCGGCGCGGTCGAAAGCGACAAGAGAACTCCACCAGTCTCCGCCTGGAAAAATGCTCAATTGGCTGCGTCTCTAGGGAAACTTGTTGGCATTAGAGGCAGTCTCTTTTCTTGAAGCAGCTTCCATCGACAATGTTGCAGCGGACGAATGAGGCTGCTGTCTGCACAGCGCCTCATTCAAGGTCGTACCTGGTCGTGGGAGTCTTTTCCGCGGACTATCGGCTGCCTACGCCGTCAAATCTAATGTTGTAACTTAACAAGCTCGTTGACATTGCGAAGAGGCCTGCGAGCGGCGATGGCTCTGGTGAAACTATGTCATAACCACAAGGTGCCGCAAGGATGCCGATCGCCAGCATGCCAGCAATGATGCGCTTCATCGAAACCTCCGTTGGTGGGGAGTGACGCTCACGTGACATTCAGTTCTACGTTGATGTTACCTCGTGTCGCCTTGGAATAGGGGCAGGTTCGATGGGCCTCCTCGATGAGCTCCCGGGCCAGTTCCTTTTCGAGGCCCGGCAGGCTCACATTCAAGCGGGCTTGCAGGAAATAGGCACTATCCGTGGTGCCGAGGTCGACTTCCGCATCGACAGCGGTGTCCGCAGGGAGCCTCAACTTGGGCCTGCCCGCAGCGAGACCCATTGCGCCGATGAAGCAGGCCGGCCAACCAGCCGCGAAGAGCTGTTCGGGATTGGTACCCGGCGTGGCTGCGCCAGGAGGAGACAGCTTGACATCGAGCTGTGCATCGTCGCTGCGCGTGAAGCCGTCGCGCCCGCCAGTCGTGTGGGTCTTTCCGGTGTAAAGGACCTTTTCGATCTTCGTCATAAATCACTCTTTGTTCCGTCGCTCACAGCGACATTTACTGACGGGAAGTGATATGGAAGGTCGACGTATCGGGCATATTTCTGGAAACGCCAGAACTGTATCAAAGCGTAACAACCAGCTAGCGGGAGATCGTCCAGTACAAGGTGCCTAGTTCACCCGTCAACGAAGGGTCACTTCTGCCACCAGTCCACCACCGACACGGTTATAGATCCGAACCGAAGCGCCGATTGTCGTCGCCAGCTGCTGGGCGATGGCAAGCCCAAGCCCTGTACCGCCGGTCTCGCGATTACGGGACGGCTCCAGCCGGAAGAAGGGCTGCATGGCGGCTTCCAGCCTGTTTTCCGGTATACCTGGCCCGCGATCCAGTACCTTGATAACTACGTATCCGTCTCTTCGCTCAACTCCGATTTCGGCGCTGCCAGCAAATTTCAGGGCATTGTCAAGGAAGTTTGTCAGAATGCGGCGCAATGCATGCCGCTTGGTCACGACCGTACCCTGCACAGCACCGAGAACAGTGACCGCTTTCCCGGTATCCTGGTAGTCGTATGCAATGCTGTCAATGAACGACGGAAGATCAATACGAGAGGCATTCTCGCCATGACCGTGCGAACTACGGGCATAGGCTATGCCTTCCTGCACTAGCCGCTCAACTTCGCCCAGATCGCTAACGAGTTTGTCCTTCTCGGGCGAGTCGTCCGCTAAATCGGCGCGCAGCCGCATCCGCGTAATGGGTGTCTGAAGGTCGTGAGAGATCGCTGCGAGAATCTGGACTCTTTCTTCCAGATAGTGAGCGATGCGCTCGCGCATCGCGTTGAAGGCTCGGGCAGCATGGGCGACTTCGCTCGGCCCCGCCTCGCTGAGAGCAGGCCCTGGCCGGCTCGGATCCAGCGCATCGGCGGCAGCAGCAAGTGCGCCCAGAGGCCGTATCGTCTGCCGGACGGCGAGCCAAGCGCACAGGACGAGCAGCACCATCTGCAGGAAGAAAACGTAAGGCAGCCAATCAGCCACCGGCATGACGCCTCGCGGCGTAATATCGATCGTCAGCGGATTTCCGTCGCTGAGTGTCAAATGGACCTGAAGCCGCACTACATCGCCGGGAATGGCTTCGATCCGCAATGGAAACCGATGGCCGACCGCCTCCTCGATCCTTGAGAGAATCTCGGCGCTCCGGGGTGACGTGTCCGGCACACCTTTCAGCCCCTCACCCAGCACGAACCGGTAGCTGCCGCGGCTGAGCCAGTCGATGAAGTTTTCTCTCTCGTTTACCGGAAGCCGGTCGAGAACAGCGATCGAGGTTGCGACATCCTTCTCGAGCGTACCGAGCATCACTGCCTTCGCCGATATGTAGCGTTCCAGGTAGAGCACGGCGAATGAGAGACCATAAGCGACTGCCAACCCGACGAGGAGGATGAAGAAGATTCGAGCACGCAGCGTGCTTGGCCATGTTAATAAGCGAATTGGCTTGCCGCCCGTCATGGCCGCGGCTCCAAAATTTCGACTGGCGTGGAAAGTACATACCCCTCGCTGCGGACTGTCTTGATGTAGGTTGGCTCGCGCGCGTCGTCGCCGAGACGTTGACGCAGGCGGCTGACCAGAAGGTCGATGGATCGATCGAACAGGTCAGCGTCACGGCCCTGGGTCAGATTGAGGAGTTGATCTCGACTAAGAACGCGCTGGGGATGGTCAATGAAGACTCGCAACAGACGGTACTCCGCACCGCTCAAGGCGATCGCCGTGCCCTGCCGGTCAAGGAGATGGCGACCAACGGTGTCGAGCCGCCAATCGCCGAAAGCCAACATCTGTCCGGCCTCACTGATCTGAAGGTTGGGCGGGAGCATGCGCGTTCGGCGCATCACAGCCTTGACCCGTGCCAGCAGTTCCCGTGCAGCAAAGGGCTTGGCAAGATAGTCATCGGCGCCCATCTCAAGGCCTATGATACGATCCATTTCGTCGCTGCGAGCCGTCAGCATAAGGATCGGAATCGCCTTGTGCCTGCCGGCACGCAGTTCGCGGCAGAGCACAAGTCCGTCGTCACCTGGCATCATCACGTCGAGGACGATCAGATCGACAGCGTTCGCTTCCAGGAAGGTGCGCATCTGACGGCCGTCAGCCACGCCTGTTGCCCGCAAACCGTTCTTCCTCAGATAGGACGACAGCAGTTCGCGGATCTCGCGATCGTCGTCGACAATCAGAATATGGTCGACATGCTCCATAGACGACACTTCAAAATCCTCGCTGGATAGGACGATATACTCCGCTCTTCTTTACTCCTCGAAGTGACCGCCGCGAAGCGGAGATTTCCTCTTCGCCTTAACCGGAAGTCGCCTAAAACGTGGCAACATCTAGAACCGCTTGGGCAAAAGCCTGCGGCGCCTCTTGCGGGAGGTTGTGGCCGATGCCGCCGGTGATGGTCCGATGTTCGTACTTCCCGGAGAACTTCTTTGCATAGAGTACCGGATCAGGATGCGGCGCGCCATTGGCATCGCCCTCCATTGTGATCGTCGGAACAATGATGATCGGAGCTTTAGCGAGTTCTTCCTCATAGGCATCGTATTTTGTCTCTCCATCTGCAAGGCCAAGACGCCAGCGATAGTTGTGAATGGCGATCGCGACATGATCCGGATTGTCGAAAGCGGCAGCTGACCGCTCGAAGGTCGCGTCATCGAATGCCCAGGTCGGAGATGCCGTCCGCCAGATCAACTTGGCAAACTCGCGCGTATTCGCCTCATAGCCGAGACGACCCCGCTCGGTCGCGAAGTAGAACTGGTACCACCAGGGAAGCTCTGCCGCCGGCGGCAGGGGCTTCTTATTCGCCTGCTGGCTCCCGATCAGATAACCGCTTACCGACACCATCGCCGTGCAGCGTTCCGGCCACAACGCCGCCATGATGTTGACGGTACGCGCGCCCCAGTCGAAGCCGGCGACAGTCGCCTTTTCAATGCCGAGCGCGTCCATTAGTGCAATCATATCGGCAGCAAGAGCTGATTGCTGACCATTGCGTGGCGTACTCTTCAATAAGAATCTTGTCTTGCCGTAGCCGCGAAGGTAGGGGATGATGACGCGATGGCCGGCTGAAGCAAGGATCGGCGCGACGTCGACGAAACTGTGGATGTCGTATGGCCACCCATGCAGTAGCAGGACGGCCGGACCGTCCGCCGGACCGGCTTCCGCATAAGCGACATTCAGCACGCCGGCGTCGATCTGATTCAGAGCCTCGAAAGGCATACGGGCACGGGCCTTGGCCTTGGCAGTGGCCGACGACGAAGGCGCCGCGGGCTGCGCCTTCGCCGAGGAGGCAAGGCCGACTTGAAACGCTGCGGCAGTCATAGCGGCCGCACCTAAGAAGTGGCGGCGCTGGTGGTTGACTTCATTGGACACAGACTTCTCTCCGACCTCGATTGATCACGGTCGGAAGAAACCGGCAGTACGTACCGCTGGTGTGTCCCATTCAGTACGCTATTGAATGTTGATGTATCATCGGGCCGTCAGGATACATTTCGATACAATTCGACACCCGTCCCGCAGACCGGGCCGCCCGCTGTCCCTGGCTGACTGCTTGGCTCATTCCCGTCTGCAATAGGTCTTACACTTCGATACACTTCCTCCCGCACCCGGACACATCCGGGATACGTCATGTCGACCAAATTGGTCTGACCGCTGGACGAGCTCCATCGCCGACCAGAGCTCAACCCTCGGCTCCAAAGGAAACGATGATGACGCTTCTTATCATTGCCTATCTCGGAGGTGCGCTGACAATCGTCAGCCCCTGCATCCTCCCTATCCTTCCCTTCGTCTTCGCCCGCGCGGGACAATCCTTCCTCCGAAGCACCTTGCCCATGCTTTGCGGCATGGCCGCTACGTTCGCACTGGTTGCAACGCTTGCAGCAGTTGGCGGCAGCTGGGCGATCCATGCCAATGAATACGGGCGCCTCGCCGCGCTTGTGCTCCTTGCCGTCTTTGGCGTGAGCCTGCTGTCGCCCCGCGTTGCGAGCACCGTCACCCAGCCAGTCGTGGATTTCGGCAACCGCCTGCTGAATGCCTCCAGCCCATCCCTTTCCGCTCTCTCCGTGGCTAACTCACTCGTCCTTGGTGTTGCCACCGGCCTGCTCTGGGCACCCTGCGCAGGGCCTATCCTCGGCCTCGTGCTGACAGGTGCTGCGCTGCAGGGCGCCAATCTCGAAACCACGTTCCTGCTCACCGCCTATGCAGCTGGTGCTGCCACCTCTCTCGCCGTCGCATTGCTTGTCGGGGGCGAGATCTTTGCCAGCATGAAACGCTCGCTCGGGGTCAGCGAACGGATCCGCCAAGTGCTTGGCGCTGCGGTCCTTGCGGGTGTAGCCACTATCGCTCTCGGCCTCGATACCGGCCTTCTGGCACGGCTTTCCTACACAAGCACTGCCTCGTTTGAACAGGCAGTGCTTGATCGATTACACGCAAAGTCCAATGCCGACGTGCCGACCGAAGTCGCCAGCAACAGCACTATGGTGACTGCGGATACGAAGCAGCCGTTCCGCAGCAACCTGCCGGTCGAAGGGCGTGCGCCGTCCTTGAATGGTGCAGTCGAATGGCTGAACTCGCCACCACTCACGATGGAAGGTCTTCGTGGCAAGGTCGTGCTCGTCGATTTCTGGACCTATTCCTGCATCAACTGCATCCGAACAATGCCCTATGTCCGCGCCTGGGCCGAGAAGTACAAGGACCAAGGCCTTGTCGTGATTGGCGTGCATGCTCCTGAATTCGCTTTCGAGAAGAAGATCAACAATGTCCGACAAGCCGTTGGGGACTTCAAGATCACCTATCCGGTCGCGATCGACAACGACTATAAGATCTGGCGCGCCTTTGAGAACAGTTACTGGCCGGCTCATTATCTCATCGATGCTAACGGGCAGATCCGTTACCATCACTTCGGAGAAGGCAACTATCGCCAGACCGAGAAGGCGATCCAAGACCTGCTGCACGAAGCCGGCAGCGAGATGGCGACAAGGTCACCGGTGACGCCGGATGCGAAGGGCGCGGAGGCCAGCCCGGATCTCACGAACATCCGATCGGGCGAAACCTATCTCGGCTATAAGCGCGCCACTAATTTTGTTTCAAAGGAAAGCCTGCGCGCGGACGCCGCCCGCGAATATACGGTCGAGAAGCCGAACCTCAACGAATGGGGCTTTTCCGGCACTTGGACCATCGGGGCAGACCATGCCACGCTCGACCAACCGAATGGCAGTATCGTCTACCGGTTCAGCGCCCGCGACCTGCATCTCGTTCTCGGCCCCGGTGAGTCCGGCAAACCGGTCCGATTCCAGGTGACGATCGACGGCAGGACACCTGGAGCCGACCATGGTGCAGATATCGATGCCGACGGCAAAGGCACTTTGAGCTCGACAAGGCTCTACCAGCTCGTCCGCCAGTCCGGCCATGTGGAGGTGCGGAACTTCGAGATCCGTTTCCTCGATTCCGGCGCGGAGGCCTACGCCTTCACCTTTGGCTGAACGGCCTTCTTAACTCAACCTCAAACACAGGAATTACACCTATGACTCGCCGTTATGTCACCACCTTCGCACTTGTACTCGCGACCAGCGTGATCGCTTTCGCAGCCCACGCTGCAGACGTGAGGAATATTGTTGTTGTGCATGGCGCGCTTGCCGATGGCTCCGGCTGGCGCAAAGCGACCCAAATCCTTGAGAAGAGAGGCTTCAACGTCACAATTGTGCAGGAGCCGATCACGTCGCTGGACGACGACATCGCTATGACCAACCGCGTACTGGACCTGCAGGATGGTCCAACGCTGCTCGTTGGTCACAGCTATGGCGGCATGGTGATCACCGAAGCCGGACACAATCGGAATGTCGCGGGTCTGGTCTATATCGCGGCCTTTCAGCCGGACAAAGGTGAAAATCTGCTTAGCCTCGCCAGCTCAATGCCTGCCGGCGGCATGAACATCCGCGAGACGAAGGACGGACAATACCTTTATCTTGATCCCGCTTCCTTCGCGAACGACTTCGCCGGCGACCTGCCAAAGGACGAGGCCTCATTTCTTGCGAAATCGCAGGTCTTCGCCTCTAAGGAAGCGTTCTCTGCAAAAGTTGGCGATCCCACCTGGCTGACCAGCTCCCACGTCATGCGGGTCCTCGTCCGTTTGGTGTTGGGACAAGCTTAAGAGTAGTTTTTCGTGCATCCGTCAAAACTCGAAGTCGTGGATGGTGCTGTGCGAGGCGTCCGCTCGTTCGGCGAGTTCCTCCTGGGGCCAGTCCAGGAGGCCACGGGCGGCACGGCACTGCTCAGGGGTAAGGGGCGGCATTCGGGATGTTCTGGTTCGGACATGAGGTTGCCCACAATGGTTGAATCTAGTCCGTGCCCTGTCGGACACAAGAGCATCGGCCAGGCGGGACATGGCAAAGTCCTAGGCGGTGAATGGCGATCGCTTGCCGACCGCCGGGAGGATCTCCGGCGGTGACACTGCGGTGTTAATGCATCGGCGGGACGGCAAGGATGTCGACATTGAGGGACCTTAGAACCTCCTCGGTGACGCTCCCTAGGAGCACCTGGGCGATGCCTGAGCGGCCGCGCGTCCCGATGATCAGGACATCGGGCTTCAATTGCTCCACGGTCTTGGAGATCACCTCGAACGGGGCGCCCTCCTCTGCGCGAACCGGTTGCCTATGATCATTGAGACCGTTTGCCTCCAGGAACGCGATCAATTCCTTGGTGGCCCGCACACGCTCGTCGGCCACGTACCGGTCGATGGTGTCCGGGCTGAGCCTGGCATAGAACGTCTGTCCTTTCGCGAGCGGCTGGAAGGCATGAACGAGCGTAAGCCGGGCGTCGCCCGCCAATCCCAGGGCCTTGCCAGTCCGGATGGCGCTCACGGACGGATCAGACAATTCGACCGGGGCCAGGGCCGTCCGGTGGGCCGCTCTGCCTATCCGTTGACCATCAACACCGGATGCGGTCCCGTGCGGATCACGCGCTCAATGGTTGTTCCCACGAGGATGTCACGCAGGAGCTGCTTGCGGTGAGCTCCCATCACGATGAGGTCCGCGCCCGTCGACGCGGCGGCGCGCAGGATGCCGTCGAACGGGTCGCCTGCGACCACCAGAGCGCGAGACTGTTTGGGCTCTAAGATTGGCCCCAACACTGGCCAACGCCTGCGTTCCTCTAGCTATTCACATAAAATCCTCATGCAAGCAGTCGCCAAGCTTCCTGGCAAAGCCGTTCCGACATGTGACTGGCGATACGAACTTGCGTATATTTCAGATTTATACGCAAGGGCGTATATTAAGCTTTCATACGCAAAGCCGTATATCGACATACTATACGCGTTCACGTATATTGCTCCTGGAGGGCTACATGACCAACCAGATCGCACGCAATGAAAAACAACTCGGCGCCATCCTGCGCCGCGCCCGCAAGCATGCCGGCCTGACGCAAGGCGCACTCGGTGACCACGTTCATTTACGGCAAGGCACCGTCTCCCGTCTTGAGGCTGGCGAGCCCGCCGTCCAGCTGCGCACGCTGATGGCCGCGCTATCCGCTCTCGACCTCGAACTTGTCGTCCGCCCCCGGAGCAAGGCAAGTGCCGCCGACATCGAGGAGCTGTTCTGATGGCGCGCCGCCGGGCCCACACGCCCCTCAATGTCTTTCTGAATAGCCGCTTTGTCGGCATGCTGCGCCGCGAATCCACCGGCGCAATCGACTTCCAGTACGCAGAGGAATGGCTCACCTGGGAGAACACCTTCCCGGTTTCGCTTTCCCTGCCTTTGCGCGAGGACCGCTATATCGGCGCACCCGTCATCAACGTCTTCGACAACCTGCTGCCGGACAGCGATGCGATCCGCAAGCGCGTCGCCGAGCGCGTCGGCGCAGGAGGCACGGATGCCTACAGCCTGCTGACCGCCCTGGGCCATGACTGCGTCGGCGCACTGCAATTCCTCCCGGACGGCGTCCACCCCGGTCGAGCCGGCGCCGTCGACGGCTCCCCCATCACTGACGACGACGTCGCCGCCATCATCAACAACCTCGCTGCCGCCCCCCTCGGCATGGGCGAAGACGAGGATTTCCGTATCTCGATCGCGGGCGCGCAGGAAAAGACCGCCCTGCTGCGCACAGACGGACAGTGGTTCAAACCCGCCGGGACCACTGCCACCACCCATATCCTCAAGCCGCAGATCGGCCAGCTGCCGAACGGCATCGATCTCTCAAACAGCGTCGAGAACGAATACTTCTGCCTAAAGCTGCTCACCGCCCTCGGCGTGCCGACAGCCCACACCGAGATCGCGGATTTCGGCGACCGCCGCACGCTCATCGTCGAACGCTTCGACCGCCGCTGGACGAATGACGGCCGCCTGCTGCGCCTGCCGCAGGAAGACATTTGCCAGGCATTGTCCGTGCCGCCCACGCGCAAATACCAGTCTGATGGCGGTCCGGGGATGCGCGACATCATCCAGCTCCTGAAAGGCAGCGACACACCGGAGCAGGACATCGCCACCTTCATGCGCGCATGCATCCTATTCTGGATGCTGGGCGCCACGGACGGGCACGCGAAGAACTTCAGCATCACCTTGGGACCCGGCGGGCGTTTCCGCCTGACCCCGCTTTATGATGTGCTGACCGCGCAGCCGAGCCTAGATGCTGGCCAGATCCAGCAAAAGAAATTCAAGCTCGCCATGTCCGTCGGCAAGAACCGTCATTACCCCGTCGACAACATCACGCCGCGCCACTTGCTTCAAACCGCGAAGCTCGCCGGTGTCGGCGCCCCTCTGATGCGCTCGATCTTCGAAGACCTCGTCGCAAACGCTGAGAAACACACCGACGCCGTCATTGACGCGCTGCCCTCCGGCTTTCCTGATCAACTCATCACATCGGTCCGCGCGGCCGTTAAACGCCGCGCTGGCCTCCTCGCCCATGCCGGGCAGAGCGACACGCCAATGGACAGCGGGGACGCCTGAAAATGGCAGCACCGTAGCGGCTCAATAGACGGGCATGGAAGGGAGCTCTTCTGCGCTCGCTTGGTCACGCGTCACGGGCTGCCAAGTAGACGCCATCAGGAATCAAATTTCCTGGGTGGCTGCCATCAGGCGCCCTTCTCCAACTGGGCGGGTCCAGCCCGCCTTGCCAGCAGTTCGGTCTTGCCACGATTGCCGTCCCTCTCGCCGATGGCCGGCTCGCCAGCCTCGCAGGCGTCGCGGTATCTGATCGAAGCAAACCTCAACTGAGTTGAATTGCGTTCGTCGAGAGCTACTGCAGCCGAAATTCCCCATTTACAGCTCGCATCTCGGCAGGCCGGATCAGGCGAGCATGGGTGACGGTGACGGAATGCAGCGGGCCATCCAGCTTTTCCTCCCAGCAGGCGGAAACTTCGTCAGGCCGAGAAATTCCGGAAAGAGGTCATAGTCCTGCCAGACGTATTCTTGGATGAGGGAGCGGTGATCACGCAAGTGCAATCCCAGGCGACCAAGGCCTCGTCCAGGAGCCGACGCTCCCATCGGCGTGAGGCCTTCGCTTGCTAGGACCCGCCCCTCCTCTGCGTTGCCGCAAGGTAACAGATCTCTGAAATGTCTTCGTCCCAGAGTGTTTGACAGTGGAAGACTAGGCTTTTCCTCTTAATACTCCCGCGCCCGGGAGAGTTGCTGATTTGCTCCTCGGCATCGTCGAGGAGGCAGCATGGCTCACCGTTTCAACCATCACGGACCTACAGCGGGCTTTGCGCCTGTTTCCGACCGTGAGCGGCGTGCTCCCCGTATTGCCCTCCTCCTGATCTCGGTCTCAACTGCGGCTCTGCTGTACGCCAGCCCGGCGGCGGCGCAGACCTTTACGTGGAATACGGTCAGCAACACATGGACCGACCCGGCTGCTTGGGCGCAAGGCGGCTTCCCGAACAGCGCAACGGCGATCGCGGTTTTCCCGACGCCAAGTGAGGGCCGTGGGGTGGTCCTGAACGGCACATACACGGTCAATACGCTCGACTTCCAGGGCGGCGGCGGCTCGGCCGGCACCCCCCGCTACGTCGTGCAGAATGGCAGCCTTATCCTCGCCGGGATCGCGCCGCGCATCAACTACGGTCCTGCGTCTGCCGGCTACTTCCGGACGGCAGAATTCACGAACACCGTGACGCTGCAGTTGCTGAACACCACGACCTTCAACGGCAGTGCGGCAGGTTCCGAGTTCGCCGTGAGCGGCGTCATCGGAGGTGCGGGCGGATTGATCAAGACAGGGCCCGCATTGCTGTTACTGGAAGCCGCGAATACCTATACTGGCGGAACGACCATCCAGGGAGGTACGCTGCGACTGTCCGCTGCAGGATCACTCCCAGGTAGCGGCCCTCTATCAATCACCAGCGGGATGTTCGACATAGAAACGGCATCAGCCAGCCAGACGATCGGCGACCTGAGCGGCACGGCCGCCGCGATGATCAAGCTGGGTGGCAACCACCTGACAGTCGGGGGACCCCTCAACACGACCTTTGCCGGAGGTATCGTCAGTACGGGCGGCGGACTGACGAAGCAAGGGGCGGGCACCCTGACGCTGTCGGGGGTCAGCACCTATACGGGTGGCACGATCGTTAACAGCGGCACCCTTGTTGCCGCTGCGAGCGGAGCCCTCGGATCTGGGAGCGTAATTGTCAACGGCGACATGGCGCTCCTGGGCTATGTCGGCGCCGGCGTGGCGGCCGCTGCTGCGCCGATCACCCTCAACGACTCAAGCAGGCTGACCTTCGGCAATGGGGCGAGCGCCGGTTCGTCGACCATCACGATCGCGGCGGATGCAACGCCCAGCCTCGGGGCTGGTCTGGAGTTCACTCAGACCTCCACCGCCGGTGATGCTCACATCAGCAATGCCCTGGCCCCCGCCTATAGCGGCGTGACGTTCCGGGACAGCAGCAGCGCCGGGTCGGCGACGATCCAGAACGGCAACGGCAGCGTCACCAGCTTCCAGAACGGCAGCACCGCGGCATCAGCAACCATCACCAATCTCGGCAACGGCGCCACCTCCTTCGAGGGCAGCTCCAGCGCCGGCTCGGCGACCATCACCAACCAGGCCACCGGACGAACCTATTTCTCGTTCAACGCCACAGGCGGGAATGCCCGGGTCGTCAACGATGCCGGCGGCCTCCTCGACATTTCCGGCCTGACCAGCGCCGGAACCACCTTCGGCTCTATCGAGGGCGCTGGAACCTTCGCGCTCGGCGCAAAGAATCTGACGGTCGGTTCCAACAATCTGAACACCACCGTGTCCGGCACCATCAATGGCGTCGGCGGCTTACTCACGAAGGTGGGTACAGGGACACTCACGCTCTCGGGCACGAACACCTATTCTGGCGGCACGAGCGTGCTCACCGGCACCCTCGAGATCCAGAATGGCGCCGCGCTGGGCAGCGGTGGCGTCACCCTCAACGGCGGCCATCTGCGCTCCAACATCACCGGCATCGCAACCCTGGCCAATCCCCTGAGCCTGGTGAACGCCAGCCTCCTCTCGGCAGCCCCGGGCCAGACCCTCAACATCAACCTTGCCAACGTCGCCGACGGCGCCATCGTGCTCCTGGGCTCGGCCA
>NZ_JAJDOP010000021.1 GCF_020595095.1 Microvirga rosea
TGGGGACAACATTGCGATGGAAGTGACGCTGATTGCTCCGATCGCCATGGAAGAAAAGCTGCGCTTTGCCATCCGCGAAGGCGGCCGCACCGTCGGTGCCGGCGTCGTCGCTCAGGTCATGGATTAATTCGAAGAGGATCAAAGGAGTGGGCCGGTTTCGGCCGGTCTTCTCCCTTGTTGAGGTCAACCCATGAACGGTCAGAATATTCGCATTCGCCTTAAGGCGTTCGACCATCGGATCCTCGACGCTTCGACACGGGAAATCGTGTCGACCGCGAAGCGGACCGGCGCTCAGGTGCGCGGGCCTATCCCGCTGCCGACGCGCATTGAGCGCTTTACGGTGCTTCGCTCGCCGCACATCGACAAGAAGTCGCGCGAGCAATTCGAGATGCGCACTCACAAGCGTGTTCTCGATATCGTGGACCCCACTCCCCAGACGGTGGACGCGCTGATGAAGCTCGACCTCGCCGCGGGCGTGGACGTGGAGATCAAGCTCTAAGCCTTTTGGCTTGGAGCTTTCGGTAGGACACGCCGAGAGGATACGCACATGCGCTCAGGCGTCATTGCACAAAAGGTCGGGATGACACGCGTCTTCACGGATGCGGGTGAGCATGTCCCGGTGACGGTTTTGAAGGTCGATCAGTGCCAAGTGGTCGCCCATCGGACCAAGGATAAGAACGGCTATGTTGCGCTGCAGGTCGGCGTCGGCAAGGCCAAGGTGAAGAACGTTTCGAAGGCCGAGCGCGGACGTTTCTCCGTCGCAAAGGTCGAGCCGAAGCGCAAGCTTGCGGAGTTCCGCGTTTCCGAGGATGCGATCATCCCCGTGGGCGCCGAGATCACCGCGGACCACTTCGTCGCCGGTCAGTTCGTGGATGTCACGGGCACGACGACGGGTAAGGGCTTCGCCGGCGGTATGAAGCGCTGGAACTTCGGCGGTCTGCGCGCCACTCACGGCGTGTCGATCTCCCACCGCTCCATTGGCTCAACCGGTGGGCGCCAGGATCCAGGCCGGACGTTCAAGAACAAGAAGATGCCGGGTCACCTCGGTGTCGAGCGCGTGACCACGCAGAACCTGCGTGTCGTGTCGACCGACCCTGAGCGCGGTCTGATCCTTGTCGAAGGCGCCGTTCCCGGCGTCGCCGGCGGCTGGATCTTCGTCCGCGACGCGGTGAAGCGCAAGCTGCCGAACGATGTGCCGATGCCCGGCAAGTTCCGTGCAGCCAACGACGCTGCGCCGGCCGCTCAGGCTGACCAGGCCCAAGAGGAGAATGCGTGATGAAACTCGACGTCACCACGCTTGATGGCAACAAGGCCGGCTCGGTCGATCTGGACGAGGCCATTTTCGGTCTTGATCCGCGTGCCGATCTTCTCGCCCGTTGCGTCCGTTGGCAGCTTGCGAAGCGCCAGGCCGGCACGCACGCCGTGAAGAATCGCTCGGCCATCGACCGGACGACCAAGAAGGTCTACAAGCAGAAGGGCACCGGTAACGCCCGCCACGGCGCCGCGAGCGCTCCCCAGTTCCGGGGCGGCGGTCGCGCCTTCGGCCCGCAGGTTCGCAGCCATGCCCATGACCTTCCCAAGAAGGTCCGTGCTCTGGCTCTGAAGCATGCGCTCTCGTCCAAGGCCAAGGACGCTTCGCTCATCGTCGTCGACGAGGTGCAGCTGTCCGAGCCCAAGACGAAGGCTCTTGTGGAGCGGTTCGGCAAGCTCGGGCTCGCGAATGCCCTGATCATTGGCGGTGCCGAGATCGAGGGGAACTTCCAGCGGGCTGCGCGCAACATCCCGAACATCGACGTCCTGCCGGTGCAGGGCATCAACGTCTATGACATTCTCCGTCGCGAGAAGCTCGTTCTCACGAAGGCGGCTGTCGATGCGCTGGAGGCGCGCTTCAAATGAGCCTGGACCCGCGCCATTACGATGTGATCGTAAGCCCGGTCATTACCGAGAAGGCTACGACCCTGTCCGATCAGAACAAGGTCGTCTTCAAGGTGAAGCCGGATGCGACGAAGCCGCAGATCAAGGAAGCGGTTGAGAAGCTGTTCGATGTCAAGGTGAAGAGCGTCAACACGCTCGTCACCAAGGGCAAGGTAAAGATGTTCCGCGGCACCCGCGGCCAGCGGTCGGACGTGAAGAAGGCGGTTGTAACCCTCGAAGAGGGCCAGACCATCGACGTCACGACGGGCCTCTGATCGGTTGAGAGAGTGATCCGATGGCTTTGAAGACTTTCAAACCAATCACCCCCGGGCTGCGCCAGCTGGTGATCGTGGACCGCAGCGAGCTCTACAAGGGCAAGCCGGTCAAGACGCTGACGGAGGGCAAGTCGTCCTCCGGCGGCCGCAACAATCTGGGTCGCGTGACCGTCCGCTTCCGTGGCGGTGGTCACAAGCGCACCCTGCGCAATATCGACTTCAAGCGCCGCGGGCGTATGGGTGATGTCGCGACCGTGGAGCGGATCGAGTACGATCCGAACCGCAGCGCCTTCATCGCTCTGATCCGCTACGCTGACGGCGAGCTGTCCTACATCCTGGCCCCGCAGCGCCTTGCTGCCGGCGATCAGGTGTCGGCGGGCGAGCAGGTCGACATTAAGCCGGGCAATGCGATGCCGATCGGCAACATGCCGGTGGGAACGATCATCCACAATGTCGAGCTGAAGATCGGCCGCGGCGGCGCTATCGCCCGCTCCGCCGGAACTTATGCTCAGATCGTGGGTCGCGATCAGGGCTATGTCACGGTCCGCCTGAACTCGGGCGAGCAGCGCATGGTCCATGGCCAATGCTTCGCAAGCGTCGGCGCCGTATCCAACCCCGACCACATGAATACGTCGGTCGGTAAGGCCGGTCGTAACCGCTGGCTCGGCAAGCGTCCGCACAACCGCGGCGTTGCGATGAACCCCATCGACCACCCGCACGGTGGTGGTGAGGGCCGTACCTCGGGCGGTCGCCATCCGGTGACCCCGTGGGGTATTCCGACCAAGGGCAAGAAAACCCGTTCGAACAAGCGGACCGACAAGTTCATTGTGTCGAGCCGCCACGCACGGAAGAAGTAAGGACAGAGGCACGTCATGGCACGTTCGCTTTGGAAGGGCCCGTTTGTTGACGGCTACCTCCTCAAGAAGGCCGAGGCTGCCCGTGGTGCGGGCCGCAACGAGGTCATCAAGATCTGGAGCCGCCGCTCCACGATCCTCCCGCAGTTCGTGGGCCTCACGTTCGGGGTCTACAACGGTCAGAAGCACATTCCCGTCTACGTGAGCGAGGAAATGGTGGGTCATAAGTTCGGTGAGTTCTCGCCGACCCGCACCTTCCACGGCCACGCGGCGGACAAGAAGGCGAAGAGGAAGTAAGATGGGTAAGGCCGCGACATCCCGCGCGCTGAGCGACAACGAGGCGCAAGCCGTTGCCCGCATGCTGCGCGTCAGCCCCCAGAAGCTCAATCTTGTTGCGGGCCTTATCCGTGGCAAGAAGGTTTCGACCGCTCTCGCCGATCTCGAGTTTTCGCGCAAGCGGATTGCTCGTGATGTGAAGAAGTGCCTTGAAAGCGCCATCGCCAACGCTGAGAACAACCACAACCTCGATGTGGACGATCTCGTCGTCAGCCAGGCATTCGTAGGCAAGGCGCTCGTCATGAAGCGCTTCCATGCCCGGGCTCGTGGCCGGGGCGCCCGTATCATGAAGCCGTTCTCGAACCTCACGATCGTGGTTCGGGAAGTCGCCGAACAGGCGTAAAGGAGAACCAGATGGGTCAGAAAGTTAACCCGATCGGTCTTCGGCTCGGCATCAACCGGACCTGGGACTCGCGCTGGTTCGCCGGCAAGGGCGAGTACGCGAAGCTGATGCATGAGGACATCGCCATCCGCGATGCGCTCATGAAGCAGCTCAAGCAGGCCGCCGTTTCGAAGATCGTGATCGAGCGCCCGCACAAGAAGTGCCGCGTTACCATTCACTCGGGTCGTCCGGGTGTGGTGATCGGCAAGAAGGGCGCCGATATCGAAAAGCTGCGCAAGCTCGTGTCCAAGATGACGGACGCGGACGTCGCGATCAACATCGTCGAAGTCCGTAAGCCCGAAGTCGACGCGACCCTGGTGGCCGACTCGATCGCTCAGCAGCTCGAGCGTCGTGTTGCGTTCCGCCGCGCCATGAAGCGCGCCGTTCAGTCGGCGATGCGTCTGGGCGCCGAGGGCATCCGCATCAACTGCTCGGGTCGCCTCGGCGGCGCCGAAATCGCCCGTCTCGAATGGTACCGCGAAGGCCGCGTTCCGCTCCACACCCTGCGTGCGGATGTCGATTACGGAACGTCGACCGCCTTCACGACCTATGGCACGTGCGGCATCAAGGTCTGGATCTTCAAGGGTGAAATCCTTGAGCACGACCCGATGGCGCAGGACAAGCGCATGAACGACGAAGGGGGCCGCTCGGGTGGCCGCCGCGAGCAAGCGGCGTAACCGAGAGGTCAGGAGAGGTTTGCCATGTTGCAACCGAAGAAGACAAAATTCCGGAAGCAGTTCAAGGGCCGTATCTCCGGCACTGCGAAGGGCGGAACGGATCTTAATTTCGGCCAGTTCGGCCTGAAGGCGATGGAACCCGAGCGTGTCAACGCCCGGCAGATCGAGGCGGCACGCCGCGCGATCACCCGCGCCATGAAGCGCGTGGGTCGGGTTTGGATCCGCGTGTTCCCGGACGTGCCGGTGTCGACCAAGCCGACCGAAGTGCGTATGGGTAAGGGCAAGGGCGCTCCCGAATATTGGGCGGCCCGCGTGAAGCCTGGCCGTATCATGTTCGAGATCGATGGCGTGAACGAGGAGACCGCCCGCGAGGCGCTCCGCCTCGGCGCTGCCAAGCTCCCGATCAAGACGCGCTTCATCCAGCGCATCGCTGAGTAAGGAGGAGATCATGAAGTCGAAGCAGAGAACCTCTGATCTCAAGGCCATGTCGGCGGACCAGCTGTCGGACGAGCTCCTGAATCTGAAGAAGGAGCAGTTCAACCTGCGCTTCCAGCGCGCAACTGGACAGCTCGAAAACACCGGACGCGTCCGTGAGGTCCGCAAGGACATCGCCCGCGTCAAGACGCTGCAGCGCCAGAAGCCGGCGCCGGCGAAGGCTTAAGGGGAATCAGGATGCCGAAGCGCGTTTTGCAGGGCGTCGTTGTCAGCGATAAGCAGGACAAGACGGTCGTCGTGAAGGTGGAGCGCCGTTTTACGCACCCGGTCATGAAGAAGACCGTGCGTAAGACGAAGAACTACCACGCTCATGACGAGAATAATCAAGCCAAGGTTGGCGACACGGTCTTCATCGAGGAGTCCAAGCCGCTTTCCAAACTCAAGACCTGGGTGCTCGTGGACCAGCCGAAGGCCTAAGGCCGTTCGATTGGGACTTGTCTAACGAGGGCGGCTCGTGTATACGGCCGCCTTTCTCGACATGAAGGGCAGGGGACGTCAGATCCCCATCAGGCGTAGTCCGGGAAGGCAATCGTGCCTTGGCCCGGAAACCTGTCTGAAACAAAGGAAAGGATCAAAGCCATGATCCAGATGCAGACGAATCTAGACGTCGCCGATAACTCCGGCGCCCGTCGCGTGATGTGCATCAAGGTTCTCGGTGGTTCGAAGCGTAAGTACGCTTCCGTCGGCGATATTATCGTCGTCTCCGTCAAAGAAGCTATTCCGCGCGGCCGCGTGAAGAAGGGCGACGTCATGAAGGCGGTCGTCGTTCGTACGGCCAAGGACATCCGTCGCGCCGACGGGTCCGTGATCCGGTTCGACCGGAACGCCGCGGTTCTGATCAACAATCAGAAAGAGCCTGTGGGCACTCGTATCTTTGGCCCGGTTCCCCGTGAACTGCGTGCCAAGAACCACATGAAGATCATCTCATTGGCACCGGAGGTGCTCTAATGGCCGCGAAGATCAAGAAGGGCGATAAGGTCGTCGTCCTGACCGGTCGCGACAAGGGCAAGACCGGTGAAGTCGTTCAGGTCATGCCGAAGGAGGAGCGCGTGCTCGTCCGTGGCGTGAACGTCGTAAAGCGTCACCAGCGCCAGACGGCATCTCAAGAGGGCGGTATCGTCTCGAAAGAGGCACCGATCCATTTGTCGAACCTGGCCTATGCAGACCCGAAGGACGGCAAGCCGACCCGGGTCGGTTTCAAAGTTCTCGAAGACGGCCGCAAGGTTCGTTTCGCTAAGCGTTCGGGAGACCTGATCGATGGCTAAGGTTCAGGTGGACGGCTATACGCCGCGTCTGCGGAAGCACTACGAAGAAGTCGTGCGTCCGAAGCTCATTGAAGAATTCGGCTACAAGAACCCCATGGAAGTTCCGAAGATCGACAAGATCGTTCTGAACATGGGTGTTGGCGAGTCGACCGCCGATTCGAAGAAGGCCTCCGTGGCGGCCGGAGATCTGGCGCTCATCGCCGGTCAGAAGCCGGTGATCACGAAGGCCCGCAAGGCGATCTCGCAGTTCAAGGTCCGCGAGGGTATGCCGATCGGCGCGAAGGTCACGCTCCGCAAGGCGCGTATGTACGAGTTCATCGATCGTCTCGTGACCGTGGCTCTTCCCCGCGTTCGCGACTTCCGGGGTCTCAACCCGCGGTCGTTCGACGGCCGCGGCAACTACGCCCTCGGGATCAAGGAGCACCTCGTGTTCCCTGAGATCAACTACGACAAGGTCGAGCAGGTTTGGGGTATGGACATCATCATCGCCACGACGGCGAAGACTGACGATGAAGCCCGCGCCCTCCTGCGTCACTTCAACTTCCCGTTCCGGCAGTGAGGACAGCAGTCCTCAAACGCGGACACTGGAGAAAAATGTATGGCTAAGAAAAGCGCTATTGAGAAGAACAAGCTCCGTCGCAAGCTGGTGAAGAAGTTCGCCGGCAGGCGTGAACGCCTTCTGGCGGTCGCCAACGACGAGTCCAAGTCCATGGAGGAGCGCTTCGAGGCGCGCCTCAAGCTGGCTGAGCTCCCCCGCAACGCGAACCCGACCCGCATCCGCAACCGGTGCGAAGTCACGGGCCGCCCGCGGGCCTATTACCGCAAGCTCGGCATGTCGCGTGTCGCATTGCGTGAGCTCGGTTCGAACGGCCTGATTCCAGGTCTCGTGAAGTCCAGCTGGTAAGGGAGGGCATCATATGATCAACGATCCGTTGGGCGATATGCTCACCCGTATCCGCAACGCGCAGATGCGTCGTCGCGGAAACGTCTCCACACCTGGCTCGAAGCTGCGTGCCCGCGTTCTCGACGTGCTCAAGAGCGAAGGCTACATCCGCGATTATTCGCAGACGGAGTTCGGCAACGGCCGTACCGAGTTTTCGATCGAGCTGAAGTACTACGATGGCCAGCCGGTGATTCGCTCGATCGAGCGCGTCTCCAAGCCGGGCCGCCGCGTGTATGCTTCCGTCGACACCATGCCCCGCGTGGCCGACGGACTTGGCATCACCATTCTCTCGACGCCGCAGGGCGTGATGGCCGATCATGAGGCCCGCGAGAAGAACGTGGGCGGCGAAGTGCTCTGCAAGGTCTTCTAAGATCGAGCGGACGCACAGAACCACGGAGATTACGAATATGTCTCGAGTAGGCAAAAAGCCCGTTTCGGTTCCGTCAGGTGTGACGGCGACCGTCGACGGTCAGATGGTAAAGGTCAAGGGTTCCAAGGGCGAGCTGTCGTTCCTGGTTCCTGAGGAAGTGTCGGTTGTTCTTGAGAACGGCGCCGTTGCGGTGAACCCGCGCGACGAGTCCAAGACCGCCCGTGCGAAGTGGGGCATGTCCCGCGCTCAGGTGGCGAACCTGGTCGAGGGCGTCTCGAAGGGCTTCGAGAAGCGTCTTGAAATCAACGGCGTCGGTTATCGCGCCGCCGTTGCCGGCAAGGTGTTGAAGCTGTCGCTCGGCTATAGCCACGACATCGACTACGAAATCCCGGCAGGCGTCACGATCACGACGCCGAAGCCGACCGAGGTCGTCGTCGCCGGCATCGACAAGCAGAAGGTCGGACAGACCGCCGCCGAGATCCGCGAGTATCGCGGTCCGGAGCCCTATAAGGGCAAGGGCGTCAAGTATTCCGACGAATTCATCTTCCGCAAGGAAGGCAAGAAGAAGTAAGGACGACGTATCATGGCTGAGAAGAAAGGCGCCGAAGATCGCCGCAAGGCTCGGGTACGCCGTGCGATCCGTAAGGCAGCGAATGGGCGTCCGCGTTTGTCGGTCTTCCGTTCGTCGAAGCAGATCTATGCCCAGGTTATCGATGACGAGCGCGGCGTGACCATCGCGTCCGCCTCGACCCTCGAGAAGGACCTGCGGGCGAAGCTGAAGACCGGTGCTACCGTCGAGGCAGCGCAGGAGATCGGCAAGCTCGTGGCTGAGCGCGCGGCCAAGGCCGGCGTGACGGGCGTCGTTTTCGATCGTGGTGGCTACCTTTATCACGGTCGCGTCAAGGCTCTGGCCGACGCTGCCCGCGAAGGTGGTCTCGAGTTCTAAACGGCGGGTAAAGTACAAACACCCTTAGCGAGCGGGCCCGCCGCCCGCGCAAGTGAGAGGTCTCATGGCAAGAGAACCAAGAGAACGTGCTGATCGCGAAGAGCGCGACAGCGAATTCGTCGACCGGCTGGTACATATCAACCGCGTCGCCAAAGTCGTGAAGGGCGGCCGTCGCTTCGGCTTCGCCGCTCTCGTGGTGGTCGGCGACCAGAAGGGTCGCGTCGGCTTCGGTCACGGCAAGGCGCGCGAAGTGCCGGAAGCCATCCGTAAGGCGACGGACGCGGCCAAGCGTTCGATGATCCGCGTTGCGCTACGCGAGGGCCGCACGCTTCATCACGACGTGAAGGGCCGTCACGGCGCCGGCAAGGTCGTGCTTCGCGCCGCTCCCCAGGGTACCGGCATCATCGCCGGCGGTCCGATGCGCGCCGTCTTCGAGACGGTCGGCATGCAGGACGTGGTGGCGAAGTCGCTCGGCTCGTCGAACCCCTACAACCTCGTTCGCGCGACCTTCGATGCGCTCAAGAACGAGGATAGCCCGCGTTCGGTCGCCGCTCGCCGTGGCCTGAAGGTCTCGACGCTGCAGGCTCGCCGCCGCGACACGTCCGACGCCGACGTCGGCGCCGAAGCGTAAGGGAGGCTGATCCATGGCGAAGAAGCCTTCCGCCGAAACGGCGAAAACCATCACCGTTGAGCAGATCGGATCCCCGATCCGTCGCGAGGCCAAGCAGCGCCAGACGCTGGTCGGCCTGAAGCTCAACAAGCTTAATCGGACCTCGACGCTTGTCGACACCCCGGCGGTGCGCGGCATGATCGAGAAGGTCAAGCACCTCGTGCGCGTTGTCGACGGGCAGTGAGGAGAGCGTCATGAAACTCAACGAAATTCGTGACAACGAAGGCGCCACCAAGAACCGCATGCGGGTCGGCCGTGGTATCGGTTCCGGCAAGGGCAAGACCGGCGGACGTGGCGTAAAGGGACAGACGTCCCGTACCGGCGTCGCCATCAAGGGCTTCGAAGGCGGTCAGATGCCGCTTTATCGTCGCCTGCCCAAGCGCGGCTTCAACAACCCGAGCGCCCGTGACCTCAACGAGGTCAATCTCGGCCGCATTCAGCAGGCTGTGGAAGCCGGCAAGCTCGATCAGAACGCGCCGATCACGATCGACGCCCTGATCGCCGCCGGTGTGGTCTCCAAGCCGCGCGACGGCGTGAAGATCCTCGGTGTCGGCGAGCTCAAGGCCAAGCTGTCGTTTCAAGTCAACGGCGCTTCCAAGTCGGCCGTCGAGGCGATCGAGAAGGCCGGCGGTTCGGTGACCCTCGTGGGTGCCGTTGCGCAGGCGTAAGCCAAGGCTTACATCGACAAAGATCCAAGCGGCGGCCCGCGTCTGATCGTGAGGCCGCCGTTTGCGTGATGACGATCACGTATCCAGTTAGTCAAGGACGAGACCCATGGCTTCAGCAGCCGAGCAACTTGCCGCCAACATCAATTTCGGTGCGATCGCCAAAGCCGAGGAATTGAAGAAGCGCATTTGGTTCACTCTTGGTGCGCTGCTGATCTATCGCCTCGGTACGTATATTCCGCTTCCAGGCATCAATCCGGAAGCCCTGCGGCAGAGCTTCCAGAGCGCCAGCGGGGGCGTGCTCGGGCTCTTCAACATGTTCTCGGGCGGCGCCGTCGAGCGCATGGCGATCTTCGCCCTGAACATCATGCCGTACATTTCGGCCTCGATCATTGTTCAGCTTCTCACGTCCGTTCTTCCTTCTCTCGAATCCTTGAAGAAGGAAGGCGAGGCGGGCCGCAAGATCCTCAATCAATATACCCGCTACCTGACCGTGATCCTGGCCCTGTTCCAGTCCTGGGGCATCGCGGTCGGGCTGCAAAGCTCGGGCAGCATCGTGAGTGCGCCGGGTCCGTTCTTCCTCATCTCCACGGTGATCACGCTGACCGGCGGGACCATGTTCCTGATGTGGCTCGGCGAACAGATCACGTCGCGGGGCATCGGTAACGGCACCTCGTTGATCATCTTCGCCGGAATCGTGGCCAACCTCCCGCGTGCCATCGCCGGGACCCTCGAACTGGGTCGCCAGGGCGCGATCTCGACACCCATCATCCTGGGCGTCATCGTGATGGCGGTCCTGATCATCTACTTCGTGGTGTTCATGGAGCGCGCGCAGCGTCGGCTGCTGATCAACTATCCGAAGCGCCAGGTCGGTAACCGGATGTACGAGGGGCAGACCTCGTTCCTGCCGCTCAAGCTCAACACCTCGGGCGTGATCCCGCCGATCTTCGCTTCGTCCCTGCTGCTTCTTCCCGCGACCATCGCGAGCTTCCAGAGCACCACCGACGGCACCGGCTTCATAGCCATGCTGACCGCTTATCTCGGGCATGGCCGGCCAGCCTATATGTTCATGTACGCCGCCCTGATCGTGTTCTTCGCGTTCTTCTATACGGCCATCGTGTTCAATCCACAGGAGACCGCCGACAATCTGAAGAAGCACGGCGGCTTCATTCCGGGCATTCGGCCGGGCGAGCGCACCGCCGAATTCATCGATCAGGTGTTGACACGCATCACCGTTCTCGGTGCAGCTTATCTGGTCATCATCTGTCTGATTCCTGAGCTTCTGGTGTCCTATGCGGCATTGCCGTTCTATTTCGGCGGTACCTCGCTCCTGATCGTGGTTTCAGTCACGATGGACACGGTGGCGCAGGTGCACGGTCATCTTCTCGCCCACCAGTACGAGGGCCTTGTCAAGAAGGCCAAGCTGAAGGGTGCCAGACGGCGCTAAGGTACCGTCCCATCGCGTGATGGGATTGTCGACGAAGTCAGGGGGACGTCGATGAGAATCATTCTGCTGGGGCCGCCGGGAGCCGGGAAGGGCACCCAGGCCGTGCGTATGGTCGAGCGCCTGGGCATCCCCCAGCTTTCGACGGGGGACATGCTCCGAGCGGCGGTGGCTGCCGGAACCCCGATCGGGCTCAAGGCCAAGGAGATCATGGACCGGGGCGATCTGGTGTCCGACGACGTGGTCGTCGGCATCATCGCCGACCGGATCGAGGAGCCGGACGCCAGGAACGGTTTCATTCTCGACGGTTTCCCGCGCACGGTCGCGCAGGCTGAAGCCTTCGATGCGATGCTGCAGAAGAAGGGCCTCAAGCTCGACGCCGTCATCGAATTCAAGGTCAACGAGGCCGAGCTCGTCGAGCGGATCGTCAAGCGCGCGAAGGAAACGGAAGCGCGAGGCGAGCCGGTCCGCAAGGACGATAATCCGGACGTGTTCAAGACCCGCCTGGACGCCTATCGCAATCAGACCGCCCCGCTTTCCGCCTATTATGCCCAGAAGGGGCAACTGAAGGCGGTCGACGGCATGCGGCCGATCGATGAGGTCACCGGAGCCATCAAGACGATCCTCGGACGGTGAGGGCAGGGGCGCATCGGCTCCCGATGCGGCGATCGATTGGGCTTCCTCCCCGAGCGGAGGGGCTTGACGCGCCGTCCCCAATGCGCTAGGCAACCGGTTCTCGCAAAAGAAGACGCGATCTGGAGGGCTTCGTATGGGGCCGCTCCGTATTGTCGTGTTCTTTCAAACCCGCGCATGGGCCGGCCTCCACCGGACGCGCGATAACACCACCGAAGCTCATGCTTCGCCACATGGAGATGGACGATGGCCCGTATTGCAGGCGTCAACATTCCGACCAACAAGCGCGTTGTGATCGCGCTTCAGTATATCCACGGCATTGGGCCCAAGAAGGCTCACGAGATCGTCGAGAAGGTCAACATCCCGGCCGAGCGCCGCGTGAACCAGCTCACGGACGCCGAAGTGCTGCAGATCCGCGAGACCATCGACCGCGACTACATCGTGGAAGGCGACCTGCGCCGCGAAGTGTCCATGAACATCAAGCGCTTGATGGATCTGGGTGCTTACCGTGGCCTGCGTCACCGTCGCTCGCTCCCTGTCCGCGGTCAGCGCACGCACACCAATGCGCGCACCCGCAAGGGCAAGTCGAAGCCGATCGCCGGCAAGAAGAAGTAATTCTCCTAACTGCCGCTTCCTTTGCGGGAAGCGGCGCATATCCCGAGCGCCTGGCATGACGGGCGCGTTTGAAGGAAAGCAGTATGGCTAAAGAAGCTACCCGCGTCCGCCGCCGCGAACGCAAGAACATCGTGTCGGGCGTCGCTCACGTGAACGCATCGTTCAACAACACGATGATCACCATCACGGATGCCCAGGGCAACACGATTTCCTGGTCTTCCGCCGGCGCCATGGGCTTCAAGGGTTCGCGGAAGTCGACCCCTTACGCTGCTCAGGTTGCTGCTGAAGATGCGGCCCGCAAGGCCTCCGAGCACGGCATGCGTACCCTTGAGGTCGAGGTTTCCGGTCCTGGTTCCGGCCGCGAATCGGCCCTCCGCGCGCTCCAGTCGGCAGGGTTCACCGTCACCTCGATCCGTGACGTAACTCCGATTCCGCACAACGGCTGCCGTCCGCGCAAGCGTCGTCGCGTCTAAGATCATCCGGCGCGCGGGTTGTCCCGCGCGCGTTTCGGTTTCAAGGGTGGGCCCGTCCCGCCCTTCAAGCCGTACCTTGAAGAGGTGTGGTTGTGATCCAAAAGAACTGGCAAGAGCTGATTAAGCCGAACAAGCTCGAGGTTGCTCCGGGCGATGATCCGAAGCGTATTGCGACGGTCGTGGCCGAGCCTCTTGAGCGCGGCTTCGGAACGACGCTCGGAAATTCGCTGCGCCGCGTGCTGCTGTCGTCCCTCCAGGGTGCAGCGGTAACGTCGATTCACATCGATGGCGTGCTGCACGAGTTCTCGTCCATTCCGGGCGTCCGCGAGGATGTGACGGATATCGTCCTGAACGTGAAAACCATCGCCATCAAGATGCAGGGTGAAGGTCCGAAGCGCATGACGCTTCGCAAGACTGGCCCGGGCCTCGTCACGGCGGGCGACATCAACACGGTCGGCGACGTGCAGATCCTGAACCCCGAGCTGGTGCTCTGCACCCTCGACGAGGGCGCGGAAATCCGCATGGAGTTCACCGTCGACACCGGCAAGGGCTACGTCCCGGCAGAGCGCAACCGCGCCGAGGACGCCCCGATCGGCCTCATTCCGGTCGACTCGCTCTACAGCCCGGTGAAGAAGGTCTCCTATCGTATCGAGAACACCCGTGAGGGCCAGATCCTAGATTACGATAAGCTGATCATGACCGTGGAGACCAACGGCGCCGTGTCGCCTGAGGATGCCGTGGCCTATGCGGCTCGCATCCTTCAGGACCAGCTCCAGGTCTTCGTGAACTTCGAAGAGCCCCGCAAGGAGGAGGCTGCCGCCGCCGCGCCGCAGCTGCCGTTCAACCCTGCGCTGCTCAAGAAGGTCGACGAGCTCGAGCTCTCGGTTCGCTCCGCGAACTGCCTGAAGAACGACAACATCGTTTATATCGGCGACCTGATCCAGAAGTCCGAGGCGGAAATGCTCCGCACCCCGAACTTCGGCCGCAAGTCGCTCAACGAGATCAAGGAAGTTCTCGCCAGCATGGGCCTTCACCTCGGCATGGACGTGCCGGGCTGGCCGCCGGAGAACATCGAAGATCTCGCGAAGCGCTTCGAAGAGCACTACTAAGCCTTTGAGGGTTGCCGCTTGCGCGGCGGCCCTTTTCTGCCCCGCCGCCACGGCGGATTGAAGAAGAGAGACGGTCGACCCTTGGCACGGCGGCCGGAAGATCAAGGAGAAAGCCATGCGTCACGGATTCCGCGGCCGTCGGTTCAACCGCACGTCCGAACATCGTAAAGCCATGTTCGCCAATATGGCGGCTGCGCTGATCAAGCACGAGCAGATCGTCACGACCCTTCCGAAGGCGAAGGATCTGCGTCCCGTCGTCGAGAAGCTCATCACCCTCGGCAAGCGCGGTGACCTGCATGCTCGCCGTCAGGCGATGTCGCAGCTGCGCGACGAGGACATGGTGAAGAAGCTCTTCGCCGTTCTCGGCCAGCGCTACCAGGATCGCCAGGGCGGCTACACCCGCGTTCTGAAGGCCGGCTTCCGCTTCGGCGACAATGCCCCGATGGCGGTGATCGAGTTCGTTGACCGCGACGTCGACGCGCGCGGTCAGGATTCGGGCCCGACCCAGAAGGAAGAGATTGTCGAGGCCGCCGAGTAAGCGCTTCGCAACCAAATTATCGAAGGGCGGTCGTTAGGCCGCCCTTTTTTGTGTCTAGAGGCTGCCCCGACCGTCGGCCTTCAGCTGAACGATCGTGTTCGGAAGCACGGCCGGGGCCTGATCGGCTGCATTCCTTCCCTCGAAATGAGCCGTCAGGACGATATGGGTGGCAACGTCGGAAACCCCTGGCGTTTCCCGGATGCGGGACCGTACCCTGTCGAGGTCTGCAATGCTTCCAGCCGTGACCTCCACGAGAAGATCGATATCGCCGGCGATGGAGAATGCCGAGCGGACCTCGGGGATCCTCTGGAGGATCGGCACGGTTTTCGCACAACTTCCGTACTTCGTGTGGCTGACGAGAAGCCAGGCACGGATGCGCTGCGCGCCGGTACGCTGCCCAAGGCGCACCGTGTAGCCCTGAATGACCCCCTCCCGCTCCAGACGGAACAGACGCTCCTGGGTCGCGCTTCGTGAGAGGCCGATCTTCCTTGCAAGGGTGACAACGCTCGCGCGGGCGTTGCGCTCCAGCGCCAGCAGCAGCAGTTCGTCCTTCTCGTCGAGATCCATGGGGCCTCCGGCAGATTAACGGTGCGCACGACATAATGGCGGGCGAGGACCGGCGCTCTCAGTCCTTATGGTGCGGCTCCATCCTCAGTCGAGAGCAGCCATATGTACACTCTTTACTACTCGCCCGGTGCCTGTTCCATGGCTCCTCACATTGTCCTCGAGGAGATCGGGAAACCCTTCCACGCAGAGCATACGTCGGCATTCGGTGGAAAAGTCACGAACACCGACGCCTTCGCCCGGATCAATCCCAAGCGACGGGTACCGGTTCTGCACCCTGTCGAGGGCCGCATGGGCGGGGCGCCCGACGCGCTCACCGAGGCCAACGCGATCCTCCTTTATCTGGCTCGCACAAACCCTGAGCTGAACATGCTGCCGCAGGACCCGGCCAGGGAGGCCCGATGCATCGAGTGGCTGAACTGGCTGTCCAGCGCGGTACATGCCATCTCCTATGGCCAATTGTGGCGCCCGCAACGCTATGTCGGCGATGAAAGGGACTTTCCCGCAGTCGTTGCCAAAGGTCACATCAACGTCCGGGAGCAGTACGCCTATATCGAGGATCTGCTGGCGGACGGGAGAAGGTGGGCAGAGCCTGGCGGCTACAGCATCGTGGATCCCTTTCTCCTGGTCCTCTACCACTGGGGCGAACGCATCGAGCTGGCCATGACACGGGATTACCCGGCGTGGACCGACCTCAGCCGACGTCTCCTTGATCGTCCGGCGGTGCAAAGAGTCCTCGCCCGTGAGGGAATTTCAATTCTCGCTTCCAACGCCTGACATCTTGTCGGTCCACCAGACGCGATCCGCTGGAATTTGGCTTTTGCCACACCACGTCTTATCCACGGTCATCTCGATCCAACGGATTCGCCCCATGCGCATTGCTTCCTACTGTTTATCCGCTCTGGCTGCCGTTTTCGCTTTCGCTCTCACCGGGGCCGAGGCACAGCAGAGCAGGGCTGTTCCGGCGAGCAAGGCGCAGATCCAGCTCTCCTTCGCACCCATCGTTCATGACACGACCGGTGCAGTGGTGAACGTCTACGCGACCCGGTCCGAACGCCGGCAGAACGCCGCCATGGAAGAGTTCTTCCGGCGCTTTTTCGGCGAGAATACGCCGGGAATGCCTCCGGGGCGGTCCCAAAGCTCCCTGGGATCGGGGGTCATCGTCGATCGGGCGGGGCTGGTGATCACCAATAATCACGTCATCGAGAACATGAATGAGGTGAAGGTGGCCCTGGCCGACCGGCGGGAATTCGAGGCGGACATCGTCCTGCGCGATCCGCGGATCGACTTGGCCGTTCTGAAGCTCAAGGGCGCTTCCAATCTTCAGGCCATCGACCTCGGCGACTCGGAGGCTCTTCAGGTCGGCGATATCGTCCTGGCGATCGGCAATCCGTTCGGGGTCGGCCAAACCGTCACTCAGGGCATCGTCTCGGCCCTTGCCCGGACGCAAGTTGGAATATCCGACTACCAGTTTTTCATTCAGACCGATGCCGCGATCAATCCCGGCAACTCCGGCGGCGCGCTGATCGACATGAACGGGCGCTTGGTCGGCATCAACACGGCCATCTATTCGCGATCGGGCGGAAGCATCGGGATCGGCTTCGCGATTCCGGCGAGCATGGTGAAAGTCGTTCTCAATTCCGCCAAGAGCGGAGCCCGCACCGTGGTGCGCCCGTGGTTGGGCGCACGCCTTCAGGCCGTTGATGGCGAGATCGCCACCAGCCTGGGGCTGGATCACCCGACCGGCGTCCTGATCACGTCGATCTACGACAAGAGCCCAGCGGCCGACGCTGGTCTGAAGCGGGGCGATGCCATTCTTTCCGTCGACAGCCAGACGGTCGATAATCCGGATGCCTTTGGCTATCGCTTCACTCTTAAGGGGACCCAGGGACAGGCGCCTCTCACGATCCTCCGGGGAGGAAAGCAGATGACCCTCGACGTGAAGCTGACGCCTCCGCCGGAAATTCCGCCCCGGGACCCGGTGCGGATCCGGTCCCGGTCGCCGCTCGCAGGGGCGACGCTCGTGAACATCTCCCCCGCCGTTGCCGAGGAGCTGCAGATCGATCTTTCGGACGATGGCGTGGCCGTCGCAGAGCTTGACGAGCAGGGCGTCGCGGCGAGCGTCGGCTTCAAGAAAGGCGACCAGATCGTTGCGATCAATGGCGAGCGCTTGGCCTCGACCAAGGAGGCCGAGCGGGCTCTCAACCGGAGCGGCGGTTACTGGGAGGTCACCATCAGCAGGGGCGGGCGGGTCTTCACAACCGTTCTTGGCCGATGAGCCGCTGGTCGATTTCGAACGATCTTTCGCCAGACGAGACCGACAGGGTCTTTGAGTGGCTCAGCACGGATAGTTACTGGGCCAAGGATCTTCCGCGTCCGATTTTCGATCGCTCCCTGGCCCATTCGTTGTGCTTCGCGCTCCGGGACGAGAAAGCGGAGCTGCGGGGCTTTGCGCGGGTCGTCACGGACCGGGCCACCTTCGCCTATCTGAGCGATGTCTTCGTAGATCCATCGATCCGCGGGCAAGGGGGCGGAAAGGCCATGATTCAAGCTGTCATGGACCATGCCGAACTGCAGCAGCTTCGCCGCTGGATGCTCATGACTCGCGATGCCCATGGGCTTTATGCTGCCTTCGGGTTCGAGCCGCCGGCCAATCCGGAACGGATGATGGTGCGCGTCGATCCTGATCTCTACGCGCGCCTTGCCCGAAACCCCGTTTCATAGCCGACCATGAGCGATCTCTTTTCCAACGCCGGCCTCGACCAAGCAGCCCCCAGGCCCCTGGCGGACCGGATGCGTCCGCAGACCCTGTCGGAGGTCGTCGGCCAGGATCATCTTGTCGGGCCGGATGGAATCTTGACCCGGCTCATTGCCTCCAAGTCCTTGGGGTCCCTCATTTTCTGGGGGCCTCCCGGCACGGGCAAGACCACGGTCGCCAGGCTCCTCGCCCACCAAACCGAACTTCATTTCGAGCAGATCTCCGCCATCTTCTCCGGCGTCGCCGACCTCAAGAAAGTCTTTGAGGCCGCCCGGGGCCGCCGCTCCATGGGGCAGGGGACGCTTCTCTTCGTGGACGAGATCCATCGTTTCAACCGGGCCCAGCTCGATGCCTTTCTTCCCGTGATGGAGGACGGCACGATCACCCTGGTCGGCGCGACCACGGAAAATCCCTCCTTTGAGCTGAATGCCGCTCTCCTGTCCCGGGCGCGCGTCCTGGTGTTCAGGACGCTCGACGAAGACGCGATCGGGAAAATCCTGGTCCGCGCCGAGGAGATTTCGGAAAAGCCGCTGCCTCTCGATGAAGAGGCGAGGGCTTCCCTGGTGCGCATGGCGGATGGGGATGGCCGCGCGGCTCTCACCTTGGCGGAAGAGGTCTGGCGCTCGGCAAAGCCCGGAGAGGTTTTCGACGCGGAGCAGTTGCAGGAGATCATCCAGCGCCGTGCCCCCATCTACGACAAGGGCCAGGAGGGGCACTACAACCTGATTTCAGCTCTTCATAAGACCATCCGGGGGTCCGATCCCGACGCGGCGCTCTATTATCTCGCCCGGATGCTCGATGCCGGCGAGGACAGGCTGTTCATCGCCCGGCGTTTGGTCAGAGCTGCGGTCGAGGATATCGGCATGGCGGATCCGCAGGCCCTCGTGATCGCCAATGCCGCCAAGGATGCCTTCGATTTCCTGGGCACGCCCGAGGGCGAGCTGGCCCTGGCTCAGGCCGCGGTCTACCTCGCCACGGCACCGAAATCGAACGCCCTCTATACGGCCTACAAGGCAGCCACCCGGACCGCGAAAGAGCACGGTTCGCTGATGCCTCCCAAGACCATTCTGAATGCGCCCACCAAGCTGATGAAGAACATCGGTTACGGCGAAAACTACCGCTACGACCACGATGAGCCGGATGCCTTTTCCGGGCAGGATTATTGGCCGGAGAAGCTGGGTGAGCAGACGTTCTACGAGCCGGTCGATCGCGGCTTCGAGCGCGAGATTCGCAAGCGCCTGGACTGGTGGTCTCGGTTGAGAGCCGAGCGCCGTCAGAAGTAACACCAGTTGCATCACCCCGCGGAAAGTTGAGCCGATGGTCCCCTTCCTCCTCGTTTTCATTGGCGCCGGGATCGGAGGTTCGCTCCGGCACGGGGTCAACCTGGGCTGCGCCCGCTATTGCGGCTTGTCATTCCCCTGGGGAACGATGACGGTGAACGTCGTCGGATCTTTCGTCATGGGGGCTCTGGCCGGATGGCTGGCCTTCCGGGCGGGAGAAGGCTGGAACCAGAACGTGCGTCTGTTCCTCACGACCGGTGTCCTCGGCGGCTTCACGACCTTTTCGTCCTTTTCCCTCGACGCGGTGTTACTGTGGGAAAAAGGGGAGAACAGCCTTGCGCTTCTCTATGTCGCGGCGTCGGTGGCTCTGTCCTTGCTCGGCCTTGTCGCAGGTCTCGCTCTGGTCCGGACCTTGAGCGCCTGAAGATGGTTCACCGAGCTGGTCCGGCGTCCGGTGCGGCTTTGTGCGTCAGCCCGTCCCAACCCGCCATGGCAGAGCGGGCGATGAGACGCAAATCCTCCGCTGTGGCGCCATCCCGTGCCTGGATGGACATTCCCTGCTGAACACTGAGATAGAAGCGCGCTATGGCGGTTTTCTCGATCTCCGGAGGGAGCTCACCTTCTGCGACAGCACGGTCGAGGCGCGCCTCAAGAGCCGAAAGTCCCAGCGCACGTGCTTGGCAAACCATTTCGCCCAGCCTCGCCGAGCCTTCGCCTGCAACGGCCGAAAGGGTGATCATGCATCCGCCTGGTGTGCCTTGGGCCGGCAGCGCATCCGCCGATGCGAGCAGAAATCCTTCAAAGGCTTCGCGGGCCGTCGGCTTTTCCTCAACACAGTCCCAGATCCGGGAGCGGGTGGCCGTCTGGAAGTGCCCGAGGGCCTCCGCATAGAGGTCTTCCTTGCTTCCGAAGGCGGCATAAAGGCTCGGCGCAGTAATTCCGATAGCCTCGCACAGGTCCGATATCGAGGTCGCCGTGAAGCCTTTCCGCCAAAAGAGCCGCATCGCCTTGTCCAAGGCGACGTCCCGTTCGAAGCGTCGCGGTCGTCCTCTTTCCGTCATCGGTTCACTTTCTGTATCGATCACTAAATAAAGAGGTTGACTCATTGGTGCAAGTGCCCGACCAATTGTGTATCGATCATTAAATAAAAGGTTTCGCCATGACGAGTCTTTCGGGCAAGCGCGCTCTCGTGACGGGCGCGAGCAGGGGCATCGGGGCGGCCATCGCCCAGGCCCTTGCAGCAGAAGGCGCCGACGTTGCAATCACCTATGAGCGCTCCGCCGAGCGCGCGGCCGAGGTGGTTCGGGACATAGAAGCCTTGGGCCGACGCGGCCTCGCCATCGCTGCCGATAGTGCCGATCCCGACGCGGTCCGGCGCTCTGTCCGGGCGGCTGTCGATACGCTCGGGGGCCTCGACATCCTGGTCAACAATGCCGGCATTGCGCGTGGCGGCCCCTTTGAGACCATGAGCATCGAGGATATCGATGCGATCCTTGCGGTAAATATCCGATCGGTCATCGTCGCATCCCAGGCGGCGCTAGCCCATCTGGGACCCGGCGGTCGCATCATCAACATCGGCAGTTGCCTCGCGGAGCGCGTGACGAAGCCCGGCGTCACCGTCTATTCCATGAGCAAGTCCGCATTGATTTCCTTCACCAAGGGGCTGTCCCGCGAGGTTGGACCACGCGGAATTACCGTCAACATCGTTCATCCCGGTCCCACAGACACGGATATGAACCCGGCGGACGGACCGCAGGCGGAAAGCCAGCGAGGGCTCATGTCGGTCGGTCATTACGGCAGTGCCGACGATATCGCCGCGATGGTGACGTTCCTGGCCGGGCCGAAAAGCGGGCAGATCAATGGTGCCGGCTTTACGGTTGACGGTGGTCTGAACGCCTGACGGGCTTCACCCGCCTTCACGCCTCGATTGCCGCCCGGCGCGCGCTCTGTTACCCACTCTTTCATGAGACAGAATGGTTCAGGCCGAAATGGCGGTCGCGGCGGGCGCGCCGGAATGCGGGAAGGCGCCCGCCCCCGTAAGGACAAGAACTCTCGCCCCAGCGAGAGTCCGAGATCACGTGCGTCAAAGCCGAGCGGGGTGGGGAAGGCTCAGTCGCCTGCCGCGCCGCGCAACAAGCCATCCGAGGCGCCTCGTACTCCGACGCGGGCCCAGGCAAAGGCCGCAGCGCAGGAGACCTTGGCGACAGGGGTTCAGACCCTGGTGGTCGAGCCCGACGAGGCCGACATGCGGATCGACCGGTTCCTGGTGGCGCGGTTTCCGCAGCTGGCGTTCACGCATATCCAGCGCATCGTCCGCAAGGGCGAGCTGCGCGTCGATGGCAAGCGTGCCCAGCCGAGCGACCGCCTGCAGGCGGGGCAGAAGGTGAGGGTGCCGCCCCTCAAGCTCGATCAGCCCAAGCTCGTGGCGCGGAGCGCCGCGAAGGATCAGAGCGATCGGGAATTCCTGAAGTCCATTACCCTTTACGAGGACAAGGACGTTCTCATCATCAACAAGCCCATGGGGCTGGCCGTCCAGGGTGGCTCTGGCACGACCCGACATGTGGACCAGCTCCTCGAGTCGATGCGGGACGACGAAGGGCAGCGGCCGCGTCTCGTGCACCGTCTCGACAAGGACACCGCCGGGTGTCTGGTGATCGCCAAGACCAGGTTCGCCGCCTCAACGATGGCGAAGTCCTTCCGGTCGCGGACCACCCGCAAGATCTACTGGGCCCTGGTTGCAGGCGTGCCGCGGGTCCGGCAGGGCCGCATTTCGACCTACCTCGCGAAGGAGGGGGATGAGGGCGACTCCCGGATGCGGGTGGCAAAGCACGGGGATGAAGGGGCGAGCCACGCGCTCACCTACTACGCCATCGTCGATACGGCAGCCCAGAAGCTTGCGTGGCTTTCGCTCAAGCCCGTCACGGGGCGCACCCATCAGCTGCGCGCTCATGCGGCCCATATCGGCCATCCGATCGTTGGGGATCCGAAGTACTTCGATATCGAGAACTGGGAACTCCCAGGGGGGATTCAGAACAAGCTGCACCTCCTCGCACGGCGTATCGTCATCGCTCACCCCAGAACAGGTAAGCCGATCGACGTCACGGCACCGTTGCCGCCGCACATGCAGCAAAGCTTCAACCTGCTCGGATTCGACGCTGGCCGATATGATCCGATCGTTGACGCGCCTGAAGAATAGGCGCGTCACATTTCCTGAAAATCTTTCTTCTCGTAGTCGCACTTTTGCCGCGCCCTGAGCGCAGCATCAGGGTTCTCGGCAAGTCTTTTGTGGCAGGCCGGGCCATTGCAAGGAGAAAGATCAATGGAACATAAGCATCTTGATCAGCTCCGTAGCGTAGCCGATGTTCAGCCGAGGTCGATGACTCGGCAGGAGCGCCTTCAGCGGTGGGTCGAGCTTCTTGAGCGCAACCCCACGCGACGCCTGAATTCCCTTGGTGAAATCGAGTACAAACCGCCGGCAGAACGGGCCTTGATCCGAGTCGAGGATTCCCCGCTCTCCGTTGCATACGAGGATCCAGTCCTTCGGGCCGAAGGCCTTGCCAGCGACAGGCTCGGCGATGCCATGAACTTCTTCGAGCTATCCGATGGCCAAGCGCACTATGCTCTGTGTTCTTGCCTCAGCGGGCGCACGATGGAAGCCGCCTCATTCGCCCAGCGCCTTCGCAACACCACGGACGGAACTGGCTGGCGGCCGGTCGCCGGCGCGTGGGCTTTGGCAGGTCTCGCCATGACCTTGCCCGGATTCGTCTACCTGTTCACTTGAAGCAGAAGACGAGCCGACCGACGACAATTCATGATCAGGAGACCTTTGGGTCTCCTGATCGGTGCCTTTGGCTGTTGCTTCGTGGCCGCTGATCGGTAACAAGGCAACGGACCATAAAGGCAGCAATATCATGCTTCATATCGAGCCGGTCACTCTGGAGACCGACCATCTGATCCTGCGGCCCATGAGCCTCGACGACGTGCCCGGCTTTGCGCAAGCCGCGAAAGACGGCGCGTTGTGGGAAAAGAAAACGACTACCGTTCCGCAACCCGACGCCTTTGGGCCCTACGTGCAAAAGGCCCTGGAACTTCAGTCGGTGGGCCTTGCGCTGCCTTTCACGACCGTTGTTCGCGAAGGGCAGCAGATCGTCGGGTCAACCCGCTACATGAACATCGATGCCGCCAACCATCGGGTCGAGATCGGAACGACGTGGATCGCACGCTCCTGGCAGCGTTCTTTCGTGAACACCCATGCGAAGTACCTGATGCTGCGGCACGCTTTCGAAGTTCTGGGATGCAATGCGGTCGAGCTTCGGACGCATACCAAGAACGACCAATCTCGCGCCGCCATCGAACGCCTTGGCGCCAAGCTCGACGGGATCCTGCGCCGGCACATGATCATGCCGGACGGCCACATCCGCGATACCGTCGTCTACAGTATCGTCAGCGATGAATGGCCGGCCGTGAAGGCTCGCCTCGAAGAGCGCATGGCAAGGGACGCCGCGCGCTCCGCCTGATGGCGAAAAGCCAGGTCATGCCGCCCGAGCGGTCTCCAGGAAACGATCGATATCGTCGCGCAGGCGGGTCAATTGCTGGTCCAAGGTCTCCTTGGCCCGCGACACATGGTGCGCGGCCGAGGCCGCGGACGCGGTAGACCCGTTCAGCGTCTCGATGCTGCGCACCATGGCTTGCGTGTGACCGCTCGTCTGCTGCACATTGCTGGCGATGTCGGACGTCACGCTGGCCTGTTCCTCGACGGCGGCCGCGATTGCGGTTGCGATCCCGCTCACTTCTTCTACGACACGGGCGATGTCTTCGATCTCGCCGGCGCTCTTGTCGGTGGCGGTCTGGATGGCGGCGATACGGGAGCCGATCTCCGTCGTGGCTTTGGCCGTTTGGGTGGCGAGGGCTTTGACCTCCTGGGCGACGACCGCGAAGCCCTTGCCGGCTTCGCCCGCATGAGCCGCCTCGATCGTCGCGTTCAGGGCCAGCAGGTTCGTCTGGGCTGCGATCTGATCGATCAGGTCGACCACGTCTCCGATCTCTCGTGCCTGAGCGGAAAGACCGGTCATCGATTCCTTCGTGCGCTGCGCGCTTTCGAGGGCTTGGCGCGCGACATCCGCCGACCGGATGGCCTGCGCGCCGATTTCCTGCACGGATGCGGCGAGCTGCTCCGTTGCTTCGGCTCCCGATTGCATGTTCTGCGCCGTCTGCTCGGCGGAGCTCGTCACTTCGCTGGCGAGGGAGCTTGCGACATCCGCGGCACTGTCGAGTGTCGCGGCGCTCACGGAGAGCGCCTCGCTTGCTTCTCCTGAAATGCGCAAACTCGCCTGAACGGCGCCGGAGAAGGACGCAATAGCTTCGGCCAACTGCGCGCCTCTGCGCTGACGTTCCTGAACCAGCGCTTCCTGATAGACGGATATCGCATAATCCATGTCGAGCATGACGGCCTTGTTGATCGCGGCCATCTTGCGCGCGAGAGCCGCGCCGCTGAAGCGGTGTTTCGCGGCCAGGACCTGAAGCAGTTCGTTCAGAATGAAGGAATAGCCGCCGATGTACCATTGCGGTTCGAGGCCGATCCGGCTGTGAACGAGCCCGATGCGCCGGATGCTCTCTACATACTCCTTGTCGAAGCGCCCGCTGAAAAGCCGTTTCCAGTGTTGTGACTGGGCGCCGATCAAACGCTGCTGCTGAGATCCGACCAGCTCCGCCAGATAGGGGACCGTTCCGACATGGGCATAGAACCGGGCGAGGACTTGGGGAAGAACAGGTGCGACGGTGTCCCAAAGGGATCTAAGATCCTGGCAGATTTCTTCGGTAATGCCGAGAAAGCGAAGTCTGTCGGAAAGTATCTTATCGTCCTGTATCATAGCGCCCCATGCCCTGATTTTTTTCGATAACTAGGGCCATGAAGTTAACTCTGCCTTACGAGCAACTTCATCTTGTCGAGATATCAGGAAATTTTTCTTCCTCTACGGAAGCTGCCGATCATGGCATCGTCGGCATCCCGGTTTCCCCTGGTTCCCAGGTCCGTTAAGGTCGATGCGACGAGGGGCCTTCTTCGGCCTAAGCAGGAGCGATCATGACGACGGGTCGGGCGGCGCGGACAAACGAGGGCTCTCATGGGCTGATCGGGCCAAGGACCGAGAAGATCGTCTCGCTCGCGTTGCAGGGCGGCGGGGCGCACGGGGCATTCACCTGGGGCGTGCTCGATTATATTCTGGAAGACGGACGCCTTGGGATCGAAGCGATTACCGGCGCAAGCGCCGGTGCGATGAACGCCGTGGTGCTGTTCGAAGGCTGGCTCGAGAACGGAGCCGACGGGGCCCGCGCGCAATTGCGGAGCTTCTGGAAGCGCGTCAGTTTGGACGGCGTGTTGTCGCCGCTGCAGCGGTCCGTGTTCGACCGTTTCCTGACATTCTGGAGTTCGGACAGCCTGCCGACGCAATCCCTGGTCAACGCGTGGGCCCGTATGGCCAGCCCGTACGATCTCAATCCGCTCGATATCAATCCGTTGAGGGACGCGTTGAGCGGGTTGATCAATTTCGAGCGTGTAAGGGCCTGCGCCGACGGGAAACTCTTCATCACCGCGACGAACGTCTGGACCGGCAAGATCCGGATCTTCAAGCGCGACGAACTCACGGTCGATCATGTTCTGGCCTCTGCTTGCCTGCCGATGGTCTTCAAGGCCGTCGAGATCGATGGCGAGCCGTATTGGGATGGCGGCTATACAGGAAATCCGGCGCTCTTTCCGCTTTTCTACGAAACCCGAACGGACGATGTCCTGCTGGTCCAGATCAATCCGATCGAACGCCGCTCAACGCCGCGGACGGCCCAGGAAATCCAGAACCGCCTGACGGAGATCACATTCAATGCCAATCTCCTTCATGAACTGCGGATCGTGGAATTCGTGATGCGGCTGATCGATGAAGGAAAACTCTCGACCAGCAACTACAAGCGGGTTCTGATGCACCGGATCGACGGCAATCATAAGCTGGACGATTTCGCGGCCTCGTCGCGCCTGAATGCCCGCTGGAGTTTTTTCAAGGAACTCAAGGATCTCGGCCGCGCCGCGGCGCGCGAGTGGCTGGACGCGAATTACGACGCCATCGGGCAAAGAAGTTCGCTCGATCTGAAAGCCGCCTATTCTTGACGGGACCCGGAAGGCTCGTGCATGACGAGGCACCTCCCATGCCTTCTCATGCTTAACGGAACAGGCCATTGAAACTCGTCATCTTCGATGTGGATGGGACCCTGGTGGACAGCCAGAACATCATCGTCGCTGCGCAGCATCGGGCTTTCGCCGCCGTCGGGCTGGAGCCGCCGAGCCGGGAGCGGGCGCTGTCGATCGTCGGCCTGTCGTTGCCCGAAGCCTTCACGGTTCTCGTGGGGGCCGACGGGCCGGTAGACGAACTGGTGAAGGCGTACAAGGCCGATTTCAACACGCTCCGGGCCGATCCCGCCAACGCGGAGCCCCTGTTTCCCGGGGTTCTCGATTGCCTTCAGACATTGCGCGACCGGGAGGATGTGCTTCTCGGCATCGCCACGGGCAAGTCCCGCCGTGGGATCGCCCACCTTCTGGAGCGTCACGGATGGCACGGCGATTTCGCCACCATCCAGACGGCCGATGACGCGCCGTCCAAGCCACATCCTGCGATGATCCTTCAGGCTATGGCAGAGGTCGGCGTGGATGCGCGTGACACGGTCATGGTGGGGGATTCGAGCTTCGACATGGCGATGGCCCACGCGGCCGGCGTTCTACCGGTCGGCGTGACATGGGGCTTTCACCCCGTGGATGCCCTTTTGGAGGCCGGCGCTCAGCGCATCGTGCATTCCTATGCGGAACTCGATAGCCTGCTCGCCCATTTTCCGGCTCAGGTTTCGCCGAATCCCGCTTGAGGTCCAAGGTCACCGTCATGAGCGATAACGACTGGTTCCCCCCGGCCGATGAGCCCGATCCCATGCGTGCGGCTCAGGCTGGCATGAAGCCGACCTTGCCGAAACGGTTCTACAAGGAGGCGGGGGTCGAGGAGAAAGACGGCCGCTATGCCCTGACGCTCGATGGACGCAACGCTCGGACGCCGGGCCGCCAACCTCTGGCGGTCGACACGAAACCCCTTGCGGAAGCGATGGCCGAGGAGTGGTCGGCGCAAGGTGCCGAAATCGATCCTTCCACCATGCCGATGACGCGAATCATCAACTCCGCCATCGACGGCGTGGCGCCACGGAAGGGCGAAGTGGTGGACGACCTCGTGCGCTATGCCGGTTCCGACCTGATTTACTACCGCATGAGCGAGCCGGAGCGTCTGTCGCAGGCACAGAATGCTGCCTGGGACCCGATTCTGGCCTGGATCCGGGACAGGCATGGGGCGAGGTTCGCCCTGGCGGAGGGCGTGATGCACGTCTCTCAGCCCAAGGAGGCGGTCGCAGCGGTCCGCCGGGTCGTGGAGGGCGTGTCCTCTCCCGTGGCCCTGGCGGCGCTTCACGTCATGACGACCCTCTCAGGATCCGTTCTCATTGCCCTGGCCCATGCCGATGGCATCATCTCGGTGGAAGACGCCTGGAAGGCGGCCCACGTCGACGAGCTGTTTCAGGAGAGCATCTGGGGCGAGGACTACGAGGCCTCGGAGCGCCGGCGGCGACGCTATGAGGATTTCATAGCCGCTTCAAAGGTTTACAAGCTCGCTCAGCGCTAGAGTTCCGCTGCTGCGCGAGCTCGAATCATGACGGACTCAGGCGCGCTGGAACCGGATGCCGCATTTCTTTTGAATGGAGGCTTCTTCAATGGCTTGCATGTGCCCTTTGAGACGAGCGAGCTCCGCCGTCTGGGCATTGTTGCCGCCCACAAAGAAGGCGGCCGGCCAGAAGATCACGATGGCCGCCGTGGTCGCGACGGTGTCCTTCGTCCGTTGAGAATCCTGCACGCCAGAGGCCGCCGCAGCGGCGCTGCTGACCCGCTGAGCCTCCTGGCCCAGTTCCCTGCAGCTGTAGCCGCTGTAACTGGCCGCGGAAACGTAGGAGGCTGCGACGTCCTCAGACCGGCTGGCGCAGCCGGCAGCCATCAGCGCTAGGGTACAGGCGACCGAACAGGATTTGGGCAAAGCGTTCATGGGATCTCCAGTTGGGAAACGTTGTTATATAACATCTCTTAGCGACTGTTGCTTTCCCTGTGAAGTAAGGCACAGCACACTATGGTGGGATGTCTGATCGCGAACGGCTGTGCTAAGGCGGGACAGACTCCTTCGTGACGTGCAGGGCAGCTCCATGAAAGACATCCTCGAACGGCTTGAAGACCGACGGGCACAGGCCCGTCTTGGCGGTGGCGCAAAACGCATCGAAGCGCAGCATGGGCGCGGGAAGCTGACCGCGCGGGAGCGGATCGAACTGCTGCTCGATACCGGGTCGTTCGAGGAATTCGACATGTTCGTCGAGCACCGCTCGACGGATTTCGGGATGGAAAAGGCAAAGATTCCTGGGGACGGCGTTGTCACCGGTTGGGGTACGGTCAACGGCCGTACCGTCTTCGTCTTCGCGAAGGACTTTACCGTCTTCGGAGGATCCCTGTCGGAAGCTCACGCCCAGAAGATCATCAAGATCCAGGACATGGCGCTGAAGATGAGGGCGCCGATCATCGGCCTTTTCGATGCGGGCGGCGCCCGCATCCAGGAGGGTGTCGCGGCGCTCGGCGGCTATGGCGAGGTGTTCAAGCGCAACGTGATCGCCTCGGGCGTGATTCCGCAGATCTCCCTGATCATGGGCCCCTGCGCCGGCGGCGACGTGTATTCGCCCGCCATGACCGACTTCATCTTCATGGTCCGCGACCGTTCCTACATGTTCGTCACCGGACCGGATGTGGTGAAGACCGTCACGAACGAGACCGTGACCTCGGAGGAGCTCGGCGGCGCCAAGATCCACACCACCAAATCCTCGGTGGCGGACGGCGCTTACGACAACGATGTGGAAGCGCTTCTCCAGATGCGCCGTCTTCTCGATTTCCTGCCGTCGAACAACCTGGACGGGACCCCCGAGTGGCCGAGCTACGACGATGCGGGCCGGGTCGACGAGAGCCTCGATACCCTGATCCCGGACAATCCCAACAAGCCTTACGACATGAAGGAGCTGATCCTCAAAGTCGTGGACGAGGGCGATTTCTTCGAGATCCAGGAAGCCTTTGCCCGCAATATCATCACCGGCTTCGGCCGCATCGAGGGGCGCACGGTCGGCTTCGTGGCCAACCAGCCCATGGTGCTGGCGGGCGTTCTCGACGCGGATGCTTCACGAAAGGCCGCGCGGTTCGTGCGGTTCTGCGATGCGTTCAATATTCCGATCGTCACGTTCGAGGATGTGCCGGGGTTCCTGCCCGGAACCGCACAGGAATACGGCGGCCTGATCAAGCATGGGGCCAAGCTCCTCTTCGCCTATTCCGAGGCGACCGTGCCGCTGGTGACGGTCATCACCCGCAAGGCGTTCGGCGGGGCGTATGACGTGATGGCCTCCAAGCACGTCGGCGGCGACGTGAATTATGCCTGGCCCACTGCGCAGATCGCCGTCATGGGGGCGAAAGGCGCGGTGGAAATCATCTTCCGGCAGGACATGAACGATCCGGAGAAGATCGCAGCGCGCACGAAGGAATACGAAGATCGCTTCATGTCGCCATTTGTGGCGGCGGAGCGCGGGTATATCGACGAAGTGATCATGCCCCATTCGACGCGCCGGCGGATCGCCCGAGCCCTGGCGATGCTCCGGCACAAGGAAGTCGAGCGCCCGTGGAAAAAGCACGACAACATCCCGTTGTAGATTGACCCTATCCTTTTTAGTCGGGGGATGAATTTCCGCCCCTGCTTGTCGACGAAAATCCCCTCTGTTTCGATCTGAAGCAACGGAGGGGGCGATGCCGGACGTCAGAGTTTCCTTTCTGCTCGCATGGGCGCTGCTCGGTATGGGCGGATGCGCGGCGGTTCCCGATGAGGGGCCGGTCGCGGGGCGAACCGTCGAGGCCATTCTCAACGGCGTGCAATGCGAGTTCGCCATCTACCTGCAAAAACACCCGGACAGCCCGGTGGCGAAGAACCTCCTGAGCGGGAAGTGGGTCGCCGGCGGTGAACTTGAGACGAAGATCGACACGGCCGCCGGCGGGAAAGCCAGTGTCGGTGCCTCGGCCATTCCCATGGGGTCCGGAGCGTTCGGATTAGGAGCGGGCTTCGATCGCAGCGAACGGCGGGGACGAGCTTCCAAGATCCGGTTTCGGATCCCCGCCACAAAGGCCGCGAAGGCTCTTTGCGATTCATCGACGCCTGTTGAAGGAATCGGCGTCGAAGAGTGGCTTGCCCAATACGCGTCCCTGACGCCCGCGGGCCTTCCTCTGGAGCCGAAGGATTTCACCTATGGGCTGACCTTCGCGGTCAGCACCGGTGCGAACGGATCGGTGACGGTTCTCCAGGCTGTCCGGGTCAGCGCCGAAGCCTTCGCGAAGAGAGACGATGTTCAGCTCCTGGCTTTGGCGATCAACCCGCGCCCGGATCCCTTCACATATGTGAAGATCGTATCGGGCGCCGGTGCCGGAGCGCACACTTTGTCGGAGGCGGACAAGGCGCGATCCCCGCTGATGGCCCCCATCGTCGTACCCATCCCGGGGCCGTCGGGCATCGACGTGTTGCTCGATCAGAAAAGGCGCGAGCTCCTGCCGCAGTGAAACGCTCCAGGCGCTGCGTCCCCGTGCCACCTCACCGGTCGGTTCGATGAGGCGGCGTTCGGGCGAAAGTTCAGGACAGGGCTTTCAGCCATGTCTGGCAGAGTTGAATGTCGGCTTGCGACAGGCCGTGCCCGATGGGCAGGACCTTGTGGTTGACCAAAGCCCCCGCCGCCGTGAGCTGTGCCGCGAGACGAGCGGCATTGTCCGCCGGAATGATCGGGTCGAGCTGCCCCGATACGAGCAACACGAGCTTCCCGGCCAGATCGGTCTTTGGAGGATCGCCCAAGGGCACCATGCCCCGCAGGAGCGCGGCTCCCGCCAGGATCTCCGGACGAAGCATCATCAGAGCGGCCGCGATATTCGCACCGTTGGAGAAACCGACCGCGACCGGCGGCTCGAGACCGTATGCGTCTCTCGCCTCGATGATGAAATCGGCCAGCTCGTTCGCCCGGGCTCTGACGTCCTCCTCGTCGAAGACGCCTTCCGCGAGGCGCCGGAAGAAACGGGGCATGCCGTTTTCCAGCACTTTGCCGCGCGGCGAAAGCAGGGCCGAGCCGGGCGAGATGATTTGACCGAGCGGCAGGAGATCGTCCTCGTTGCCGCCCGTGCCGTGCAGAAGCAGCAGAGGAGGGCGCCCAGGCTCGGTCGCAGGCACATAACGATGGATGAAGGACAATTCGCTCATGATGTTGTCTTTCACCCTGCGCCCGAAGGCGCAGGGTTGCAGGGGATCGGACGTAAGTCGTTCAGGCCAGGGCCGGCAGGACGGTTTCGATCTCGCTCCGACGCTGCTCGAGGAACGGCGGGAGTTTCAAATCCTGTCCAAGCCGTTCCCGAGGCTCGTCGGCCGTGAAACCCGGTTCGTCGGTCGCGATCTCGAACAGAATGCCGCCCGGCTCCCGGAAATAGACCGACCGGAAGTAGTTGCGGTCACGCTGCTCCGTGGTCCTGATGCCATGGTGTTCCGCAAGGCGCCGGACCATGGCGTCCTGAGCCGCGTCGTCGGCGGCACGGAACGCCACATGGTGGACGGATCCGCCTCCCTGGCGCCCGGGGAGGAAGCCCTTGGCGCTCCGGATATCGACCGTTCCGCCAATCGCCGCGTCACCGCTGTAGCGGATCAGCGACCCGTCCCGGCTGGTCTCGCGAAACCCAAAGACATCGGTGAGAATCGCGCCGGTCCGTTCGGCATCCTCGACAAGCAGCGTGACGCCATTCAACCCGCGGATGGCCGCGTCAGTCGGAACATCGCTTGCCCAGGGCGCGGCTCCCTCCGCATCGGCGATTCCGACAAGAGCGAGGTTCATGCCGTCCGGATCCTTGAAAGCAAGGACGCTCTGGCCGAACCGCTTCTCCGGGGCTTGATGAGCGACGCCTTTCTCCAGCAGACGGTGTGCCCAGAACCCGATGGACGCTTCCGGCACGCAAAAGCTCGTTTCCTGGGTCGACCCGACACCGGCGCGACCGGGAGCGACATGCTCCCAGGGGAAGAACGTCAGGATCGATCCCGGCTCACCGGATTCATCGCCGTAATAGAAATGATAGGTCCCGGGATCGTCGAAGTTGACGGTCTTCTTCACGAGCCTCAGTCCGAGAACCCGCGTATAGAAATCCATGTTCCGACGGGCCGGGCCCGCAATGGCGGTGACGTGGTGAATGCCGTGATGTGCCATGATCGCCTCCAAGCGACGAGCGGGGCGAAATCCCGCGTTGATCGTCACTTAGGAAAGCACGGATCGTTTCCCTATGGCGGAAAGGGTCTCCTTGCGCCGATGCAAGGTAGTTTGGATTCATGTTGGCAATTGTCGGCACATTTGCCGTGAGGCGCCGGCAATATTCTGGCAACCAAAAAGCCTCAGCATCGCTTAACCTCAACGGAAGGTCGGAATCTTCTGTTAACGTTTTAGCCCCTCCCGCCGTGTGACTGTCCGGCCAGACAGGAAAATGACCGGCTTCGCAAATGTCGGGAGGAGTGACCCAGATGATGAGCCTTGATCTTCGGCAGTTCATCGAGAGCGCAATCGACAGGCAGTTCATCTCTGCGGATGACGTGCAGGCTCTCAAAGGTCACATCGCCAAGGACGGCCTCGGGTCGAAGACTGAGGTCGAAGCGCTCCTGGCGCTGGATCGCACGGTTCCGGCGGACGCAAGCTGGCTTCCGGCCGTAACCTCTCTGGTCGCCGATTTCGTGGTTCATGGGCGCCAGCCCGCAGGAAGCGTCGAGCACGAGGATGCCTTGTGGCTCGCAACCGTCCTGGAAGTCGGCGGTCCCACCCGCACGGCCATGGCCATCGCCTATGCGGTTCTCGATCAGGCGGCGCATGTGGGAGCGGCCCTGCTCGATTTCATCATGCGCGGCCGCCAGCAGGAGCGGGAACAAAGTATCGCGGCCTAGATCCCCGCATTGGCATCGGCAGACGAAATGCTGAACCCGGCCCGCTTCCCGAAACCGCCGATGTGCAGTAACGGGAGTGGGACAAGAATTTGGGTGGAAGCGTTCGAGGGCTCATGTTCGACAAGATCCTGATCGCCAATCGCGGCGAAATCGCCTGCCGTGTCATCAAGACGGCCCGCCGCCTGGGCATCAAGACGGTTGCCGTCTATTCCGACGCGGACCGGGATGCGCTGCATGTGGAGATGGCCGACGAGGCGGTGCATCTCGGCCCTGCGCCGGCCGCCCAGTCCTACCTGGACATCGACAAGATCGTCGCCGCCTGCCGTCAGACCGGCGCACAGGCGGTCCATCCGGGCTATGGCTTCCTCTCGGAACGGGAAGCCTTTCCGAAGGCCCTCGCCGAGGCTGGAATCGTCTTCATCGGCCCCAATCCCGCGGCCATCGCCGCCATGGGCGACAAGATCGAATCGAAGAAGGCTGCGGCGGCCGCGAAGGTTTCGACCGTGCCCGGCTTCCTGGGAATTATCGAAAATCCCGAGCAGGCGGTCACGATCGCGGACGAGATCGGCTACCCGGTCATGATCAAGGCGTCGGCAGGTGGCGGTGGCAAGGGCATGCGCATCGCTTATTCGGCCGGCGAAGTGGCTGAAGGCTTTGCGCGGGCGAAGTCGGAAGCGGCAAGTTCTTTCGGTGACGATCGGGTCTTCATCGAGAAATTCATCACCGATCCGCGGCACATCGAAATCCAGGTGCTCGGCGACAAGCACGGCAACGTGATTTACCTCGGCGAGCGTGAGTGTTCGATCCAGCGGCGCAACCAGAAAGTCATCGAGGAAGCACCGTCGCCTCTGCTCGACGAGGCGACGCGGCGGCTCATGGGCGAGCAGGCCGTGGCTCTGGCGAAGGCGGTCGGCTACGACAGCGCCGGCACCGTGGAGTTCGTCGCCGGTCAGGACAAGTCGTTCTATTTCCTTGAGATGAACACCCGCCTGCAGGTGGAACACCCGGTGACGGAAATGATCACCGGGATCGATCTGGTCGAGGAAATGATCCGAGTCGCGGCGGGCGAGAAGCTGCGTCTTTCCCAAGGGGACGTGAAGCTCCGGGGATGGGCGGTGGAGAGCCGCATCTATGCGGAGGATCCCGTTCGCAACTTCCTGCCGTCGACGGGCCGTCTGGTCACTTATCGACCGCCGCAAGAAGGCCAGGAGGGCGAAGTCAGCGTCCGCAACGATACGGGCGTTTACGAGGGGGGCGAGATTTCGATCTATTACGATCCGATGATCGCCAAGCTGGTCACCCATGCGCCGAGCCGCGAGCAGGCGATCGCGGCTCAGGCCAAGGCCCTTGACGCCTTCGCGATCGACGGTATCCGCCACAACATTCCGTTCCTGTCGGCCCTGATGCACCATCCGCGCTGGCAGGAAGGACAGCTGTCGACGGGTTTCATCGCCGAGGAATTTCCGCAAGGGTTCAAGCCCGCGCAGCCGGTGGGCGAAATCGCCCGTCGCATCGTGGCGGTCGGCGCGGCCATCGACCATCTGTCCAACGAACGCAAGCGCCAGATCTCGGGCCAGATGCGCCCGCATGGTACTGTGCGGTTCGACCGGGAGCGGGCCGTTATGGTCGGACCCGATCGGTATGATGTGGTGATCGAGGATATCGAAGACGGAATCGCCGTCGTCATGGACGGCGAAGCCTGGCCCATCGCCTCGGGCTGGAGGCCTGGTGAGCCGGTGTGGACGGGCTCGGTGGGCGGCGAGACCGTTGCGGTGCAAGTGCGGCCGATCCTCAACGGCGTCTTTCTCTCCCATGCGGGCGCATCGGCGGAAGTGCGCGTCTACACCCGCCGGGAAGCCGAGCTGGTGGCCCTGATGCCCGAGAAGGTCGAGGCCGATACGGGCAAGAAGCTGCTGTGCCCGATGCCGGGGCTCGTGAAGGTCGTCTCCGTGAAGGAGGGGCAGGAGGTCAAGGCGGGCGAACCGCTCTGCATCGTCGAGGCGATGAAGATGGAAAACGTGCTCCGCGCCGAGCGCGACGCCACCGTGACCAAGATCCACGCGAAAGAGGGAGACAGCCTCTCCGTCGACGCCGTGATCATGGAATTCGCTTAAGTCCGAGACACTCCGCTCATGCCGCTCTATTTCGCCTACGGATCCAATATGGATCGCGCCGCGATGGCCCGGCGCTGCCCGGCCTCGACGGTGATCGGGCCGGGACGGCTGATGCGCCATCGGTTTTTCATCTCCGGCGACGGCTATGCCTCGATCGCGCGCGATCCTCGCGGAGCCGTCTGGGGGCTCTTGTGGGATTTGGCCCTCGCGGATGTACCGGCGCTCGACAGGTACGAGAGCGTGTCGAGCGGTCTCTACAACAAGGTCGTTCAGCCGATTCTCACGCCCGAGGGACCGCGCCGCGCAATCGTGTATGTCGGACGCAGCCATAAGCCAGGAATCCCGAAGCCCGGTTACATGGAGGGTGTCGTCGAAGCGGCCGAGGAGGCAGGGCTCGCCCGCGAATACATCCACAGCCTCTTTCACTGGCTTCCTCATGCGCCTCAAGCGCCGCAACCTGTGGACATACCGCGTGTTCGCCCGCGCTGGAGCGCTCCGTCCGGATTGCCGGGCAGGATCCGCGGAGCCTGATCCGCACCCACGCGAACCTTTGCCTTATGGGCGCGTTGAGTTGCCGGTACGCGTAGAACGCGAGGGATGAACAGGATTATGCTGGCCGCCATATCGATGTGCGGCCCGTCCATCATTGAGGAACCATGGCTTCGAACCGCATTCTGCACGTCGTCATTCATGGCCGGGTTCAGGGCGTCGGGTTTCGCGCCTGGACCCATCACCAAGCGGAACTTCACGGGCTGAAGGGCTGGGTCCGCAACCGCAGGGACGGCACGGTCGAGGCGGTCTTCTCCGGCTCCGATCAGGAGATCGAAGCCATGCTGAAAGCCTGTCGCCAAGGACCTCGCGGCGCGGTCGTCGAGCGGATCGAGCCGGTGGAGGCCGACCCCGATGCGGCGGACATCAACGGCGATTCCCCCTTCGAGGTTCGTGCGACCCATTAGCTGCCGTCAATTCGGCCCTGCTTTCACGCTGAATCCCGGTGAGTTCCATGCTGAAACTCTTCTATTCCCCCGGCGCAGTCTCGCTTGCGGCCCATATTGCTCTCGAAGAGGCGCGGGCGGCCTATGAACTGATCCGCATCGATTTCAAGTCTCAACAGCAGAAGAGCGCCGACTATCTCGCCATCAATCCCCAAGGCCGCGTGCCGACTCTCGTGACGGAGGATGGAGCGCTGACGGAGACGCCGGCCATCCTGCTCTATATCGCCCGGAGATTTGCCGATGCGCATCTCGCGCCCGCCGATCCCTGGCGATTTGCCCGGATGGTGTCGGTCATCAGCTACGTGGCATCGACCGTTCACGTGGACAACGCGCATCTCAACCGCGGCTATCGATGGGCGGACAGCTCCGCCGCCATCGCGGAGATGCGCCGCAAGGCGCCGGACGTCATGGCATCCGATTTGCGCCTCCTGGAAGACCAGATGGGGCAGGGGCCCTGGATCCTCGGCGACCAATACACGGTTGCCGATGCACATCTGTTCGTCATGACGTGGTGGGCCGAACCGGACGGGGTGCCGCTGTCCCGGTTTCCGAACCTGCGCGCTCATCTGGACCGGATGCAGGAACGGGAGGCCGTGCAAAGGACTTTCATGCAGGAAGGATTGTCCTTCCGGTAGTTTTCTTCAATCGTTCGGCAACGTCGTCTCGACGGGGCCGCCCGCCTGCTTCCAGGCGGTAAAGCCGCCCTCGATATGGGCGACGGGGCGCAGGCCCATATCCTGCGCGGTTGCGGTCGACAAAGCGGAACGCCATCCTGCGGCGCAGAAGAAAATGAACGTCTTGTCCTGCGCGAAGGCGGGCTTGTGATAAGGGCTTTCCGGGTCGATCCAGAATTCGAGCATCCCGCGCGGGCAGTGGAGAGCGCCGGGAACCCGGCCCTCCCGGTTAAGTTCCCTTGGGTCACGCAGGTCGACGAAAACCGTGTCGTCACGGCCGAACCGGGCGATGGCTTCCTCGGCGGTCAGGGTCTCGATCTTGGCATTTGCTTCCTCGAGCAACGCCTTGTAGCCGCGGGTGATCGTCTGGGTCATAGGCCGCCCTCCGTTTGAAGCTTTGTCAAAACTGGGCATGATGGCCGAAGAGTCAACCGGAGATGGATGTGCTGGGCTTTACCGTTCTGGATTTCGTGGCGCTGGCGTTCTTTCTGCTTGCGTGGTTTGGCTACTATGCGGCGGTCGAGCTGACGAAAGCCGGTGGGAAAAGCCTGAACACGATCATGCACCCCTACCGGTACCGGTGGATGGAACAGACCGTCGTGCGGGAAAACCGCATCGTCGATACCACCATCCTCGGGGCTCTCATGAACGGGACGGCGTTCTTCGCCTCGACATCGCTGATCGCCGTGGGCGGCGTGCTGGCGCTGCTGCGTTCCGCCGATGCGGTTCTGCCGATCTTCGCCACGCTTCCCTTCAGCAGCGCCACCACGCCGCTGACCTGGGAAATCAAGGTGATCGGTCTGGCCGTGGTCTTCGTCTACGCGTTCTTCAAGTTTGCATGGGCCTATCGGCTGTTCAACTACATGGCGATCATCGTCGGCTCGATTCCGGTTCTGCGGGACGACAATCGGAAACAGGCGGAGTTCGTGGCACGGCAGGCGGCATCCATGAATGTGGTTGCGGGCAAGCACTTCAACCGCGGTCAGCGCGCATTCTTTTTTTCTCTCGCCTATCTGGGCTGGTTCGTGCACGCCTATCTTTTCATGGCGGCAACTGCCTGCGTGCTCTATGTCATGTGGCGGCGCCAGTTCGCCTCAGAGGCGAGGCTCGCGGCCCTGGGCATGGATTATGACGAAGACAGCGACGGCTGAAGAACTCGAAACAACGATGCTGGAGCTGGTTGCCGCGCGCGGTGCGGGAAAGACCATCAGTCCGACGGACGTGGCGCGGGCAATCGGCGGGGACCGGCCGGAAGGGTGGGGGCCCCTGATGCAGCCCATCCGCCAAACGGCGGTGCGGCTGATGAAGCAGGGCCGGGTCGTGATTCTGCGCAAAGGCCGTCCGGTGGATCCGGACGATTTCAAGGGTGTCTACCGGCTCACGGTTCCCGAGAGCGCCTGACGCTCAGGGGGCTGGAAGGAGCGTGGTCGTTCTGCCGGCGGCATAATAGCCGATCAGCCCCGCCCATTCCTTTGCCGCCACATCGAGGCGCCGCAATCCGTCCGATACGAACGCGAAGGGGCGAAGAGAATCCTCTGAAGCGCCCGTGCGATAATCGACCGGGTAAGGAATGACCTCCAATCCCACCTTTCGAAAGGCCCCCATGGAGCGGGGCATATGCCAGGCGGATGTGACGAGAAGCCAGCGGCCGGCTTTTTCAGGGTCGATCAGCTCGCGCGAAAAGATCGCGTTCTCCGCCGTGGTGCGCGAACGATCCTCGACAATGATGCGGCCGGGATCGATGCCGACGCCCTTGAAGTACGCGGCGATGATCGGCGCTTCGGCTACTCCATCCCCGAAGACCGTTCCGCCGCCGCCGGAGATCAGGATTTTCGCCTGGGGGTAACGATAGGCCAGCGTGAGAGTGTCGAGCACCCGCTCGGACGACTCGTTGGCCACGATGCTGCCTCTCGACACGGAATCGGCGGCATCGACGGCGCCGCCGAGGAGGATGATCCCGTCGATCGGTTTCCCATCGTCGCGGAACATGGGAAAGCGCTCTTCGAGGGGCCGCAGAAGCGCGCTGGAGATCGGCAGCAATCCGAGGGCCACCGTGGATATTGCGGCGACGAGGGCCAGCCCCGTTCCAAGCCGCCGCCAACGTCTGCTCAGGCTCACGACGAGCCCAAGCAGAACGAGGCTGATCAGGAGGTTCGACGGCGTCGCGAAGAACCAGGCGATCTTTGAAGCGTAATAGAACAAGTCTTGTCCGCCCGCTGCGTCTACGAGCCGCCCATTTCCGCCTCGTAGCGGGCTCGGTTCTCAGCATTCGGCGGATAAAGGCCGGGGAGCGGCACGCCTTTCTCGACCTCGCGCATGATCCAGAGCTCGAGGCGCTCCTGCTCGACCGCGGCCTTCGCGACGTCCTCGACGAGGGCCGCCGGAATCACCACGACCCCATCGCCGTCGGCAACAATGACATCATCGGGAAACACCGCGACGCCGCCGCAGCCGATCGGCTCCTGCCAACCTACGAAGGTAAGACCGGCCACGGACGGTGGAGCGGCCGCGCCGGAGCACCACACCGGCAATTCCGTTCCCTCGACGCCGGCCGCATCGCGCACCACGCCGTCCGTCACGAGAGCGGTCACGCCGCGCTTCTTCATGCGGGCGGTCAGGATGTCGCCGAAGATGCCCGCATCCGTCACGCCCATGGAATCGACCACCGCGATGCAACCCTCGGGCATGTCCTCGATGGCCGCCCGCGTGGAACGCGGTGATGACCAGGATTCAGGCGTCGCCAGATCCTCGCGGGCCGGCACGAAGCGGAGCGTGAAAGCCCGGCCGACCAGGCGCTCTGCCGCGTTGAACATGGGCACGGGCCCCTGCATCCAGCAGCGCCGGATGCCCTTTTTCAGAAGAACCGTCGTGAGCGTGGCGGTGGACGTCGCGCGAAGGGCGTCGACGATGGCTTTATCCAGGGTCATGGCGGTGCCTCTCATGATCGTTATTCCGAACTCATAGCGCCCGCTGGGGGGATCGGCTACCCAGGAAAAGCTGGCCTGTCACATTGCCGATACGTCAATCCGCTCCAAAACAGATGACGCCCGTGTTTCGGGCGGTCCTGACGCTGGAGAATGATCGATGCCCCGTTTATCCGCCTGCCTGGCTGTCCTGGTTCTCACGATGGCAGGTCCTGCCGCATTTGCCGCCGAAGCCGACCGCGATCTCCTGGCCGAGCGGGTGACGAAATTGTCGCGCTCGACCCAGTGGAAGCCCGTGACCGCGGTCTCGATCAACTTCCCGACTTTTCACCCGCAGGGCATGGTGAAGATCGGCGATACGCTCTACGTGTCCTCGGTCGAGATCAAGACACCCACCAAGCGCTTCGCGCAGCCGGTCGACGGGTTCGACCGCGACACGGGGGAGGGCGTGGCCCATCTCTTCAAGATCGACATGAAGGGGAACCTCGTCTCCGAAATCACGCTCGGGGAAGGATCGATCTACCATCCGGGCGGAATCGATTACGATGGCCGTTACATCTGGGTTCCGGTGGCCGAGTATCGGCCGAACAGCCGCTCCATCGTCTATCGGGTCGATCCCGAGACGATGCAGGCCACGGAGATGTTCCGGTTCGCAGATCACGTCGGCGGTCTCGTCCATGACACGGACGACAATTCGCTCCACGGGGTGAGCTGGGGCTCACGCCGCTTTTACCGTTGGGCACTGGGGCAGGATGGAAAGCCGACCAATGCCGATGAGGCTCCCGAGAAGCTGCGCAAGCTCAACACGTCCCATTATCTCGATTATCAGGACTGCAAGTATGCGGGCGGCCACCGCATGCTCTGTTCGGGCGTGACGGAGATGCGCGTCACCACCGAGGGGCCCTTGTTTCGCCTCGGCGGGCTCGACCTCGTGAGCCTGACCGACGGACGGCCGCTGTTTCAGACGCCGATCCTCCTCTGGACGGCGTCCGGTTTCGACATGACCCACAACCCGGTCTGGATGGAAACGAGCGACACGGGGCTTCGCGGCTATTTCATGCCGGAAGACGATAAGTCGACCCTGTATGTCTATGAGACCGAGGTCAAATAGCGCTCTAGTCGCCAAGGAGAGGCGCACGTGCGTTTGCCGTGCGCCTCTTTGAACGTCACGCGGTCTTTTCGAACAATTCGCGCCCGATGAGCATGCGCCGGATCTCGCTGGTTCCCGCGCCGATCTCGTAGAGCTTCGCATCGCGCAGCAGGCGGCCGGTCGGATAGTCGTTGATATAGCCGTTGCCGCCGAGGAGCTGGATGGCGTCGAGGGCGCATTGCGTCGCTTTTTCGGCCGCATAGAGAATGGCGCCGGCCGCATCCTCGCGGGTGGTCTCCGCCCGGTCGCAGGATTTGGCCACCGCGTACACGTAGGCCTTGCAGGCGTTCATCGTCACATACATGTCCGCGACCTTCGCCTGCACGAGCTGGAAGCTGCCGATGGGCTGCCCGAACTGCTTTCGCTCGTGGATGTAGGGCAGGACGATGTCCATGCAGGCCTGCATGATGCCGAGGGGGCCTGCCGCCAGCACGGCCCGCTCATAGTCCAGTCCCGACATGAGCACGTTGACGCCCTTGCCGACGCGGCCGAGGACGTTCTCCTCGGGGACCTCGCAATCCTCGAACACGAGCTCGCAGGTATCGGACCCACGCATGCCGATCTTGTCGAGCTTCTGCTGGGTCGAAAAGCCCTTGAAGCCGCGCTCGACGATGAAGGCCGTCATGCCGCGCGGACCTGCGTCCGGATCGGTCTTGGCATAGATCACCAGCACGTCCGCCGTGGGGCCGTTGGTGATCCACATCTTGTTGCCGTTGATGATGTAGCGGTCGCCGCGCTTTTCCGCATGAGTCCGCATGGACACCACGTCCGAACCCGAGCCAGGCTCCGACATGGCGAGGGCGCCGAGGTGCTCGCCGGAAATCAGCTTCGGCAGATAACGGCGCTTCTGTTCCTCGCTGCCGTTGCGGCGGATCTGATTGATGCAGAGGTTGGAGTGAGCCCCATAGGAAAGGCCGACGGAAGCCGAACCACGGGAAACTTCCTCCATGGCGATCACGTGCTCGAGATAGCCGAGGCCGATCCCGCCATATTCCTCCTCGACCGTAATCCCGTGCAGGCCGATCTCTCCCATCTTGGGCCAGAGGTCCCTGGGAAACTCGTTCGTCTGATCGATTTCCTGAGCGCGCGGCGTGATGTGATCGCGCGTAAAGTCGCGGACGGTTTCGCGGATCGCTTCCGCTGTTTCGCCGAGGTCGAAGTTAAAGGTCTTCTCGATGTTCCGTAGCATTCATCCCTCCCAGACCCATCCGACGGTCCGCAGGGGCGAGACGGGATGGTTTGTTATGATGCCATTTTGGTCAGCAATGCTGCCCTTTTCAAGCACTCATAACAAAGAAATGGGGGAGAAGAGGGAAATCGCCCATGGGTGATTTCCGATTCAGTCCTAGTGGGTATCGAACATCCAGGTGAGGTTGCCCTTGAGGGAATGCTCCTGCGCCCTCGCGCCGATCTGGCCGGCATAGCTCGCCCCCAGGCTCACGCTCCGGCTCGCCTGCCAGGAAAGCCCCGCTTCCGCCACCAGCGCATCCCGGTCCACCGGCACCCCCGACACCGCAAACGGGCTCGCCCCGCCGGCAAACGCCAGAAGGGTCGAGGGCACGACATCG
>NZ_JAJDOP010000022.1 GCF_020595095.1 Microvirga rosea
TGGCCGAGCCCAGGAGCACGATGGCGCCGTCGGCGACGTTGGCAAGGTTGATGTTGAGGGTCTGGCCCGGGGCTGCCGAGAGGAGGCTGGCGTTCACCAGGCTCAGGGGATTGGCCAGGGTTGCGATACCGGTGATGTTGGAGCGCAGATGGCCGCCGTTGAGGGTGACGCCACCGCTGCCCAGCGCGGCGCCATTCTGGATCTCGAGGGTGCCGGTGAGCACGCTCGTGCCGCCAGAATAGGTGTTGGCGTTGGTGAGGGTAGCGGTGCCGGGGCTGGTCTTGGTGAGGGCGCCGGTGCCGGCGAGCACGCCGTTGACGGTGCCGGCCTGCAGGTCGAACGCGGTGCCGGCATTGATCGTGGCGTTAGCGGCGACGGTCCCGTCCGTCATCTGGAACTGGCCGACATTCATCATGCCGGTCCGTATGGTACCGCCGGCCATGTTGAGCGTGGCTTGGGTTTGGGTCGTGCCGCCCAGATCGAGCACCGAGCCGAACTGAAGGGTGGTGGTGTTCGAGCTCGCACCGAGCGTGCCGACCGAACCCAACCGCAGCGTCCCCTCCGATATCGTCGTGCCGCCCGTGTAGGTGTTGGCACTCGTCAGCCTCAGCATACCGTTTCCGGTTATCACCAGCGTGCCCATGCCGCTGACTTGTCCGGAAACGGTGAAGTCCGGTTTGCTATGGGTGTCGAACGTGACGTCACCAACTCCATTCAGCACAACCGGGTTGTGGAGCGTCAGGCTACCGTTGTCCACCCGCAAGCTGGTGCCCGCATCAAGACTAACGACACCGAAGCCCAACGCAGTAGAACTCAGAAGGCCGATCGTGGCGCCACCGGTCACGTAGAATCCGCCGGTGGAATTGTTCGTGCCTAAAAAGGAGTTGTTGCCGCCGATCTGTCTGATGGAGATTGCGCCGGCGGTCTGGTTGATCGTGCCCGAGTAGACGGCGTTGCCGCCGACGCTGGTCAGGTTCGCCAGCGCACCACTAGTGTTGATGATTCCGTCAGAGCCATTGAGAAATGTCGCACCGCCGAAAAAGCCGACTTGCGGCAGCACGACGGCGAGCCCGTTCAGATCCAGGTTGGCCGCGTCGGCGGCCTTAGGGGCCAGCAGCGCCAGCGCTCCGGCAAGAGCTGTGCTGGCAAGCAGCAGATAATCGCCGCGTCCGGCAGGTTCGCACTTGCCTCGCGGCGCATCCGTGATCGATGCCTCTCCCTCCCGGTTGGAATCGGCCAGGGTTTCGCGGCGAGCGAATCGGTGATGGGCCATGCCGTCTTCTCAAGTGTGCCGAGGAGCCACTAGGCTCTCCCGAGGTTATGGGAGTCTTAAGAAAAAAACCTTAAAATGCACCTGGCGTCAAAGGACTCAGGGCAAATTCACGCGCCATGTCACCAAACGGCAACGTCCAACCTCGGCGTTATGTTGGATCAACTGCCGGTCCAGACCGAACTCCTAGCCTGCTGCAGGGACTCGCCTTCGAAGCGAGCATCAGCTGGGCGGTGCGGTCATGTAGTGCTCACTGCGCCATTGCGCTGCACAATGCTGCGCCGCCATTCCGGCGAACTGTTGCGATACGAACCCGACTGACCCAACGCTGGCTCATAGCGCAGTCTGAGACCGTCCTCGATCGCGATTTCGTACGTCCGAGATCACGTTTGAAGGCGCGATTATCGGGCCGGGTCATCATCCTCAACGCATGGACCCGTCCCGATTGCGATCGGCGAAACTTTCAAAGCGGGGTCCTTGTCTCGACGATGGTGTCGGCTCGTAGGGGAGGGCGATGAGAGTTCGGAAACAAGGTATGGCCATTCTTGCGGGGCCCGTGCTCCTTGCATTGGCGCAGCAAGCGGCCGCTGCCGATGCGGCCGGTGTGCGTCGGATAGAAATCCCGTCGACGGCCCGCGATAGACCCCTCAATGTGACCGTCTGGTATCCGGCTTCGGTGGGAGGCGAAGCGGTCATGCTCGGGGAGAGCCCGTTTTTCGTGGGGACGTCTGCGATGCTGGACGCTCCTGTCCTCGAACACCGCTATCCGCTTGTGCTGCTCTCCCACGGTGCGGGGCTTGCGGGCAGCGCCGAGGCTATGAGTTGGATCGCGGCTCCCTTGGCAAAGCGGGGTTTTGTGGTCGCGGCCCCCACACACCCGGGAAACATCGGCCTCCACAGGTCCGCTGCCGAGACGATGAAGCTCTGGCTTCGACCTGCCGATGTCTCGCAAACCCTCGACGCAATGGAGAAGACTTCCTTCTTCAAAGAGCACATTGAGCCCGGTGAGGTTGGGGTCCTTGGTCTTTCAATGGGCGGCAGCACCGCTTTGGCCTTGGCCGGGGCGCGGTTCGACCCGCAGCGGTTGGCGGCCTATTGCGACACGGACGCGCTTAACCCTTCGCTTTGTGGTTGGCTCCGGCAAAGCGGCGTCGACCTCCGTGCCATGGACATGAAGGAGGCCGACCGCGACAACCGGGATGCTCGTATCCGCTTCGCCATGGCGATCGATCCGGCTCCTGTCGATGTCTTCGATTCCAGGACTTTCTCGCAGATCGAGATTCCCGTCGAAATCGTTAACCTCGGGCGGACAGGGGAGATTCCCGTGTCGGCGCAAGCTGCGGACGTCGCCAAGGCCATTCCAGGTGCTCGTTACATCGAGATTAAGGATGCCAGCCACTTCAGTATGTTCGCGGAGTGCAAACCCGGTGCAATGGAACTTGCTGAGACTGAGAAGATCGAAGAGCCAATCTGTTCGGATGGCTACGGGCAATCGCGCCGCGCAATTCATGCACAACTGATCGATCTCGTCGCGAGGGCATTCCGCCGAACGTTGAGGTCAGATCATTGAATGCCAGGGGACAGGCAGCCTCGTGACAGTCGTCCCTCGACGATTTAGCTGGAGACGATCGGAAACGAATTGTCGCTCCGGCTCGTTCGCATAAAATGGCCAGCCTTGTCGCTATGACTGTGCAGGGAGGGTGAAGATTGACCCGAACTCTCCCAACCCTTCGCAGGTGAATGTCACCACCCGTCCGGCATCACGCCGAACCCAACCCTTCTCAAGCAGCCGCGACAGGATCGCGGCTCCCAATGCGCCACCAAGATGGCTACGCCGCTCGCTCCAGTCGAGGCAGGCCCGGCACACCGGACGGCGGCCTTTCTCCAATTGGTTCAAATCAATCCCGAACTCGCTGAAGAAAGCTCTTCCCCTGTCGGTCAGGGCCAACTGCTCCTCGCCAGCGATGAACCCCTGCTGGCTGGCTCCGTTGAGCAGCTCGACCCCTCGTTCGCCCGCCAGGTGATCGTAGCAGACGCGGGCTGCTCGCAATGCGGCATCCTTCGGACCTGTCCGGACCCGGGTGGCACCCGTGCGCTGGGCGAGGCCCATCAATGCCTCCAAAACCTGCGCTACGTCCGGGTCCGAGAGCCGGAAATACCGATGCCGTCCTTGCTTCTCCGCCGTAAGCAGATTAGCGGCGTCGAGTTTCGACAGATGGCCACTGGCAGTCTGTATGGTCACGCCTGCGGCCTCGGCGAGCTCGCTGACCGTCAGGGCTCGCCCGTCCATGAGGGCCGTGAGGATGTTAGCCCGGGCCGGGTCTCCCAGGAGTGCGGCCACGGAGGCGATAACGGGTCCTTCTTTCATACTTCGACCGTAGCCGAAGCAACGCGGTTGCTCAATCGAGTAAATATGAATTCTCACGGATTTTAGAAGGACGCCTAAGCATGATCACCTGCTTCATTCGCTACGAGATCGACCCGTTCAAGGTCGCCGCCTACGATGAGTACGCCCGCAACTGGGGTCAGGCCATTCCACGCTGCGGCGCCGACCTCATCGGCTATTATTCTCCCCATGAAGGATCGAGCACGGTCGCCTATGGTGTTTACAACATCAAGAGCCTGGCCGACTATGAGGCCTATCGCGAGCGTCTGCGCAACGACCCGCTTGGGCGAGCCAATTACGAGTTCGCCAAGAAAGAACAGTTCATCCGCCGCGAGGACCGCATCTTCTTGCGTCTGGCTTCGGCACCGCATGCCGAGCTCATCTAGCCATGATTGCAGTGATTTTCGAAGTGCGCCCCGCCGAGGGCGAGACGCAGCACTATCTGGATCTTGCGGCCACGCTCCGAGAGGATCTCGTCCAAATTGACGGGTTCATCTCCATCGAACGTTTCCAGAGCCTGAGCGAGCCGGACAAGATCCTGTCGCTCTCGTTCTGGCGAGATGAGGAGGCGGTACGGCGGTGGCGCAACCGTCCTGGCCACCGCGCCACCCAGGTGAAGGGTCGCAACGGCGTCTTCGCCGATTACCGTTTGCGGGTTGCCAGCGTTATTCGCGACTACGGCCTGCACGACCGGGATCAGGCCCCTACCGACAGCCGCAATGTGCATGAAGGGAAGCGCCATGACGTCTAAGGCTGCTGATCAGGGAGGGGATCGCTCGCGCTATCTCGTTGGGGCACTGTTCGGCCTTGCCGCAGTGAGTATTTGGGCGGGTTGGATGCCGATCACGCGCCTGAGCGTGACGACCTCGCTGACACCGTACGACCTCGCCATGCTGCGATTCGGAACGGCCGGACTCCTGCTCCTTCCCGTGTTGATCCGCCGTGGCCTGGCCCTCGACCGTCTGCGGTGGTGGGAGCTTCTCGTCATGGTTGTTGGCGCTGGCGCGCCGTATTCACTAGTAGCGGCCAGCGGACTCCGGTTCGCTCCGGCTGCCGATGCTGGGGTTCTGACCCCGGGCGTCATGCCGTTGGTCGTGGCCGTGCTCGCGTCGGTGGTCCTGAGGGAAAGGATTATACTTCGGCGCAAAGTCGGTTACGGCCTCATCCTCCTCGGCGTGATCGTCATCGCCGGACTCGCGGCGCTGCTTCCAGGCCTGCAACGGAGTGTGGGCCATCTGCTGTTCCTCTCTGCTGCCTTCATGTGGGCGTGCTACACGATCATCCTGCGCAAGGCGGCCCTGGCACCGCTCCATGCGGCCGCCATCGTGGGGGTCGGTTCGGCTGCGGGGTTCACGCCGATTTATCTTGCGACCCAGGGCATGCACTTCACGCATGCTCCCGTGAAGGAAATCGCCTTCCAGATGATGTTCCAGGGCATCGTGGCGACGATCCTGTCGCTGTACCTGTTTGGAAAGGCGGTCTCGATTCTCGGCGCATCCGCGGGGGCAGCCTTCGGAGCGCTGGTTCCGGCGATGGCGGCTCTGTTGGCCATCCCGATCCTGGGGGAGGCACCGTCGCCGGGTGACTGGGGTGGAATCCTGGCCGTGTCTCTCGGCGTGTATCTCTCCAGCGGAGGACCTCTGTGGCGGCGAACACGGATGGTTCTTCCCGTTGATGCCACCGAAGGAACATGACCGTTCTCGTCACAGGTGGAAGTCTCATCTTCATTCAGCAATCCGTGAGCGAGCTTCATTTGCCTCGGCGTCTGGTTCGAGATCGTGAACCTGGTGTATTTTGCTGTCGTCATCACGACGGTAATTCAGCTCAGGGGAGGATCCGTGTTCGACCGCTTCATCCCGACCTCCCTCGCAAGGGCGAGCAGTATCGGCGTCGTCGTGTGCGGGACCCTCATCATCCCGTCCGAAACCCTCAATGGGCAGCCGTAATTCGATAAGGATCAGGAGGAACCATGGCACTGAAGGTCGCGCTAATGCGCAGCGTCGTCATCAATGGACAGCGTGTGAAAATGGCGGATGCCCGGGCATTGGCGGAGCGCGTCGGCGGAACGGACGTGCAGTCCGTGATCGCGACCGGCAATCTCCTGTTCCGCTCCGGCAAGGCCTCCCGCGTTCTCGAGCGGGAGCTGGAAGCCGAGTGCGGCGCGTTCTATGGCCGGGCAACCGAGATCGTGGTCAAGACTGCGGAGCAATGGCGCTCGCTCCTCGCGGCCAATCCGTTCCCGGGCGAAGCGGGCCGAACCCCGTCACGGCTGCTGGTATGGGCAATGAGGGATCCTATACCGGATGCCGGCATCGCGCAGTTGCGTCGGCGCGCGGCCGGCGACGAGCGGGTCGAGCGGACACCCGAAGGAGACTTTTATATCTGGTTCGGCGATGCCCCGATCTCGGGATCGAGGATGGCATCTGGCTTCGGCCTCAAGGCTCTGGGCGCGGTGGGAACGAACCGCAATTGGAATACGGCCATTAAAATCTCGCGGACATTGGATGCGATGGCCGGATGAACGCGGAACTATGGCGACGATCGATCGTCGGCTGGAGAGGCTTTCTTGTTGCAGGTCCGGAAGTCGGATCGCCTGGAACGGAACCGCGAGGGTTTCGTTGAACGGCGCAACCAACGGAGACGCGCATGACCGATGTTCACCCTGTCACCCCAATCCCTTCGCTTGACCTGAACCGCTACCTCGGCAGGTGGTACGAGATCTGCCGCCTTCCCCTGAAATGGGAGGATGAGGCCGCTACCGACGTCACCGCCCGGTACAGCCTGGAGAATGATGGCACGGTGCGCGTTGATAATCGCTGCTTCGATGCCGAGGGCAAGCCTACCCAGGCCGTCGGCGAGGCCACGCCGATCAACGAGGGCAAGTCGCAGTTGAAGGTGTCCTTCCTGCCGGAGGGCCTGCGCTGGGTTCCGTTCACGAAAGGCGACTACTGGGTGCTGAAGCTCGACCCGGACTACCGACTGTCCCTCGTGGGAACGCCCGAGCGAGATCACCTCTGGCTGCTGGCAAGGGATCCGCACGTCGATGAGGCGGAGAAGGAAGCCTATCTTGCCGAGGCGCGGCGGCAGGGCTTCGATCTGGGTCGGCTGATCTCGCCACGGCAGACAGGACGGGAGGTCACAGACGAACTCCTGTCACTTTAGGCTGTGGCAAGCTCATCCCAGTGATCGGCTCCCGATCACTGCGCATGAGCGCGATGGCATATCTAGTCCGGGACCTGCGCCAGTCCCGCGAGGAGACACTTCAGAAGCGTGTGGACCTTGCGCGGGACAAACCACCTTGGCGGATGTGCCGCTTCAGCGATCTGCCGATCACAACGGAAGTCGGCGCAACTCGTGCACTTCGTCTGTCTATATGTTTCCGCTGTTGGAACTACGAACGAGGATCGGGGAAGTCTTTGAAGCCTCGCAACAGCTAAGGTCAGCTCCGAGGCAGAAGCTGACCTTCCTGACTTTGGGTTCAGTTTCGCAAAAGCGACTAGGGAACAAAGCTGTCGTCTCCCATAGAATGCGGGGCTCGCTAAAATTCACGCTTGAAATCCCGGTGCAAAGATACGCAGCAGGCTCTCGACCTTTCGGCTCGTTTTGTCGTTAGGCTTCAGATGTTTGTGGCGGTTGTAGAACTCCATGAAGCCGCTTACGACCTTGTTGAACTTGAAGGCCCGCACGTCCCGGTCGATCTGATCCTCGAAGGCCGGCAGGTCAATCGGGTCGGTGCCCCGGTGCGCCAGCCACCGCCGCATCCGCGACAGGAACCGACGCTGGCCAGCAATGTGCTCGTCCGACCACTCTCCGCCCTCGGAGTAGGGGCCGATGAACATCAGGTATAGCCGCAACTCGTCGGGATCGTAGTCGTCGGGGCTAACCGCGTTCCCCTTCGACTTCGACATCTTGGCTCCGTCCTTCCTGATGATGCCCTGGTGGATCACCTTCCTGAATGGCTCCTCCTGCGGGACGATCCCCATATCGAACAGCACCATGTGGATGAATCGGCTGTAGATCAGGTGCATGCAGGCGTGCTCGGCCCCGCCCACGTACAGGTCGACCGGCTGGTAGCAACTTTCCGGCAGGAACTCGGTGTCGCTGTCGGTCAGGTACCGCAGGTAGTAGAACGAGGAATCAACGAAGGTATCCAGGGTGTCCGTCTCGCCCTCGACCGGGATCGGACAGCCCCATGCCCGCTGTCGCGAGACGCACCAGTCCCTCTGGCCGGCCAACCACGCCCGCTGCATCCGCTTGGTGGAATCCGGCATGCTGATCCTGTCCAGGCCAGCGATCAGCCGGTCCCGGTAGTCCGTGATCCGGAAGTACCACTGGTTCATGTCCCGTCGGTCGACCGCGCGGCCGCAGCGTTCGCAATGGCCGTTGATGACCTGCTCGTTGGCCAGCACCGTCTCGCAGGACGGGCACCAGTTCACGTCGCCCCATGCCTTATAGGCGAGCCCGCGCTCGCGCAGGCGCGTGAAGATCCACTGCGTCCACTTCATGTAAGAAGGATCGCAGGTGACGAGGCGCTCCTCGTAGCACGTGTTCATGCGAGCCATCTGGGTCCTGAACTGCTTGATGTTCTCGTAGGTCACGTCGGCTGGGTCGCGCCCGACCTTGCGGGCGTAGTTCTCAGCCGGCAGCCCGAAGGCGTCATAGCCGAAGGGCTGAAAGACGGTTGTGCCGCGGTGCCTCAGCCAGCGGCAGTAGGAATCGATGATGGCATAGTTGTAGTAGTGCCCCAGATGCAGCCCGGCCGCTGACGGGTACGGAAACATCACGGCACAGTAGAAGTTGGCTTTCATGGCTCAACTCTCTGCGTTCGGACGAACGCGTGAGAGGAGCGTCGCCCAGACTACTTCGCGAAAACGACGAATGACCCGGCCGTCGAAACGACCGGGAGGCGAAGTCGCAGAGTATGGGCGAATGCATTCATGGCTTTAACGTAACAATGGCTCTTGTACCGGTCAAGGTGCGGCCTGGGCAAACCCATTGGGAAGTATCCATCGTGCCGGACTGAGGGTTCAGTGCTGGGCCAGGGAATGTCTTTGCTGGACCACAAGTTGACTTCTATCAGAGGGGAGGAGATCTCTTGAATTCGCGGATCGTGGGTGAAGCTCTTGCGGCAAATGTGCTCATTCTGTTTCATGAGAAGCACGGACATTTTCAGCTGCGGCTTTCCCCGGATCTATGAATGCCCGGCACCCGGGGCATCAAGGCCGAACCGGTCGAGGGCGAGCATCGGCCCTACAGCTTTCTGACCTGCGAGCCGAATGCCGAGGTGAAGCCGATCCATCCCAAGGCCATGCCGGTCATCCTCACGACAGCGGAAGAATACGACACAGGGCTCAATGCACCGATGGAGGAAGCGCTGAACCTCCAGCGACCATTGCCGGAAGGTGCCCCCGAGCTTCGGGTTAAATTTCGGAGAGGGCTGTTTATAGAACCGGATAGTGTGTTGTTTCAGCATATTCGGAAAATTTCACAGCGACCAGATTGAGTGGGCAGCAAACAGGCACTCTAACTGGCTTTCCGGTCGGGCCCGGCTCAGGCATGAATACTTACAGAAGCTCTAGTGTGAGGCGGGGCATGACGACCGCGGTTCCGCCTATCACGACTCCACGGCTGATCCTATGCCTCCTAGAGATTGCCGACGCGACGGCCGTGCAGCAGCGCTTTCCTCATTGGGAGATTGTGCGCTTCCTCCCAAGGAGGGTCCTTGGCCGTACCCGCCGGATGGTGCCCTGACATTCATTCGAGATCATGCGCTCCCAGCCATGGAAAACGAAACAGGGTGGCGCTGGTCGATCAGGCCAAAGGCTGAGCCGGAGCAGCTTATTGGCGTGATTAGCCTCATGGATAAACCAGGCAACAACCGCGGGTTCTGGATCAATCCCCGACTGGCAAGGGCAAGGCTTGATGTCAGAGGCCAGCTCCGCGGTCACAGACTTCTGGTTCGAGACGTTAGGGCGGCCTGTCCTTCAGGTGCCAAAAGCTATTGCAAACGAGCGCTCTCGTCGCATCTCCGAGCGCCAGGCAATGCGGATCATAGAGAGGTGCGAACGAGACTAGGTGTCGGGCCGCTTTCTTGCGGAAGTATGGGAGATTACTCGTGACGAGTGGCGAAATCGCCGCGATAGAAGTCGCCTGATCGAGACCATTTCTGCTCATTTCTATCCAAAATGGGATCTTGCGCTGGTTCACTTTCCTCCGGCAGGCCAGAAATCATTCGAAGGCATCGGCCAACCAATAGAACATCTTAGTGAGGACACGAGCAGCCAAAAGTTCATCGCCGTCACACGTTACTTGACCCTACCTCTATCCTTTATCATATTCCCGGTCATGAAAGTCGCTCCGAGTACCATCTAGATCCGGCTTCCGCACTCCGCTGCGTGAGGCCCGAGCGTGGGTAACATAATGCTACCCACCGTCATCCGCTTGCTCAAAGCGGATCGCCGCTGCGTGCGCAGCTCAGGACATTGGTACTTTTATGACAAACTACTTTGAAAGTCCCTTCAGGGGCATCACCCTCGATAAGCAAGTCACCAACCCAAACCTTATCGTCGGGCGCTACAGTTACTATTCCGGCTACTATCACGGACATAGTTTCGAAGACTGCGCTCGCTTTCTCCTCCCGGATGAAGGCGCGGACAGGCTCATTATCGGTAGCTTCTGTTCGATTGGATCAGGTGCTGCCTTCATCATGGCGGGCAACCAAGGTCACCGGCACGACTGGATTAGCACCTTCCCGTTCTTCTGGATGCCCGAGGTACCGGCCTTCATCGGTGCCAGTAACGGCTATCTGGCATCGGGAGATACGGTCATCGGGAATGATGTCTGGATCGGCTCCGAAGCGATCGTCATGCCCGGCGTGAAGGTAGGTGACGGTGCAATCATTGGAACTCGGGCCTTAGTGACGCGAGATGTGGAACCTTACACCATCATTGGCGGCAACCCTGCTAAGCCAATCCGGAAGCGTTTGGATGAAGCTTCCATAGACAAACTGCTCGAGATGAAATGGTGGAACTGGCCCGATGACGAGTTGCAGAAAGTGATGCCAATTCTGACAAGTGGCGACGTTGAAGCTCTTCATAGCCATTGGCGAAAGGCCGCCAAGGAGAGCTGACAGGACATCATCTGCTTCTGCCCGTCCGCGTCCAATAGCGGGCGGGCAACTGTTTACCTTCGATCAGGGTTCTTTATATCGGCTTGTCACGACGGAAGCACTGAATGTCACCGAATTTGGGTGAGCTAGGATGGTAAACTCGCTCACATTGCTTAGTACAGCCTAGAATGCTGGTAGCACTATTGGTTCTTCCTCAATGGTAGTCACAATGAATGATGATCCAATCACCATTCGCGCAGCCGGTGTGGTCGACGCAGAGGCAATCGGCCAGGTTGTGCTGAGCGCACTCCGGTCCAGCAATGCCAAGGACTACACGCCCGAGATCATCGCGCGGGTAGCAGAGAGCTTTTCCCCTGCTGGCATGGCCACCCTCATGGCGCGGTGTGAGGTTCTTGTGGCCGTCGAGGGACCCAGGATTGTCGGGACAGCCAGCTTGGACGGCAAGGTTGTGCGAACCGTGTTCGTGGCACCTGATTGTCAGGGCAAAGGGGTCGGGGCGGCGCTGATGCGGGAGCTCGACCGTCTAGCTCGTGCAAAAGGCAACACCACGTTGGCGGTTCCGTCCTCCGTGACGGCCGAAGGCTTCTATGCCAAGTTGGGCTTCAAGGCCGTTCGTGACAGCTATCATGGGGACGAGAGAACCATCATCATGGAGCGCTCGCTTTAGCAACTTCGGCGAACGGGTCTTATGGAATTCCCTTAGATGGGCAAGATGGACGACCTGTGGGCGCGAGGACCTTGATCCGGCTCAGGATTTCCAGGAGATTGTCTGGCCAGACCGTTTCAGATGTTTGAGCCAGCTCCGCCATCGACCACCAACGATGAGCTGCCATGACCTCACGCTCTTCATGCGTCCAGCCCTCACGGGACAGGTCCGTATGCTGAGCCCGAACCACAAAGAAGCGTTCTTCCGCCATAACATGCTCCCCATCGGAGAGCTGCAGAACGAACTCTCGGGTCGCTACCTCCGGCCCGATGGTCTCTATGTGGAGGCCGGTCTCTTCCCTGAGTTCACGGATGGCCGCCTGTTGAAAGGTTTCCCCCTCTTCGAGGCCACCTCCCGGTGTCGCCCAGTAGGCTTGACCTGCCAGTGGCCCTCGCTGGTGCGAGAAGTGGAACAACAGCACTCGTCCGGCTGTGTTGAGGACGAGCAATCGGGCTGAGGGACGACGACGCATGGAACGCTCCTCAAAAGTGTCAGAAGACAGTCTAAGGAAACTTAAGCCGTTAGCGTCAATAGGCAAATTACGTAAGTAAGGTCTCCGAATCAGCCGGTAAATCCATAAATACTCTCCATGCGAATGCTAATGGAAACAAAGCTGTTGAATCACCAAACTCTGCTCTCCCGAATCTATTGCTTCAGAACCGGAAGTGACCCAGTGTAACCGAGTTCGCGTGACTGGTGAGAAAGGTGGACTACCATTAGGGAGCGCGAACTCCACAGACGCCGCTCGCCTGGGCACTCTCAAGATTTGCACAGAGATGCCCATGCCTGCTGCCCGACATCAAGATCCTGGCCCTAACCTCAAGGCCACCCTTGGCCGCCTCGATCATCTGACCAATTGGGAGAGCCGACCGCGCGGAAGCATGCGGGTTAGGCTCGAACCCATGCTCGATTTGCTTAAGCGCCTCGGCAACCCTCATCACGCCTTTCGATCCGTGCATGTGTCCGGAACGAAAGGGAAGGGCTCAGTTTGCGCTTTGGTTGACGCCGGACTGCGACGCGCCGGGTGGCGCGTTGGCCGATACACCTCACCCCACGTTGAGCACGTGACGGAGAGGATCTGTCTTCTCGGGAAACCTGTCCGTGAGGACGTGCTTGCGGCTGCCCTCGCCAAAGTGCTCAATGTCTATGAGGAGGCTAAAGCGCTCACATCGCCCGCACGGGATGCGACTTGGTTCGACATCCTGACTGCTGCGGCCTTTGTGGTCTTCAAAGACGCGGATGTTGAGATTGCAGTTGTCGAGGTTGGCCTTGGGGGGCCGGCTCGACTCGACCAATGTGGTGAAGTCAACCGTTGCGGTCGCTACCAATGTGGAACTTGAACATGCCGAGATCCTGGGGACTACCCGCGAAGCGATCGCGCAGGAGAAAGGAGGCATGCGGCAGGCGTAGACCTGCCGCAGATCCGGGATGGTATTTTCTGGGATTCCTGGAAGGTCGGACAGCCCCACGGTTAATGAGAAAGTCTTGTGGGTGGCGGAAGGGAAGTTCACCCCGTTAGAAAGGAAGAACTATCCGTGCCGCCACAACTGTGGTGGGAAGCGAAGTTCCGTCGGTGGATCCTCTAAGCTATTGAGATCGATCGTGGGCCAATAGGTGCGTTCGGACTGAGTTGCTGCAATGCCAGGTGAAGCCCTGCCGCAGATCAGAGTTGGTAAGCGAGCGCTCAATCGAGAGCAGCGTCCGAATGGCAACGAACAGCGGACATTCAGATGGTCATGTTCTTCATCTCCGTTCGACCCGATGCAGAGATACGCCGCGCAAGAAATCCGTCAACTCCACGGCGCACAGCCTGATGAAGTTGCCTTCTCATCTGCGTTCTCGTCCTTCGTTTGAGCGCATCTTGTCACAAATGCCGCTATGCGGGCGGAGGACAGGAGGAACGCGGCACTAACGCCAGTCGCATTGCCCGTCAGTAACTCCGCGCAAAGGCGCCAGGCGTTACCCCCACATACCGGGTGAATGCCACGTTGAAGGCGCTGGCCGAGGCATAGCCGACCCGCGCGGCAATCTCGATAAGCGGCGCCTTTTGGCGAAGTAGCATGTCCTTAGCGAGTGCCATGCGCCAGCTCGTCACATATTCCATGGGCGGCACGCCCACCTCGCGCCGAAAGCGGTCGAAAAAGGCCGAGCGTGACATCGCGGCCGCTTCAGCCAGCTCCTCGACAGAAATTTCACCGGCTGGGTTCTGATGGATGCGTCGCAGGGCAGGAGCCAGTCGGATGTCGGCAAGACCGCGTAATAATCCGGGAGATGCCATCGCACTACCCGCGCTGCGCAGTGCGTCAATGAACAGCACCTCTAGTAACCGGGTCAGGATCATGTCTCGCGCCACCAGCAGACCGACTGTCTCAGCATGGATCATGCGCACAAGTTCCGCGAGCCTGCTCATATTCTGAACATGAACGATGTCCGGCAGCAGCGAACTCAGCAGCCGCTCGTCATTCGCCCCGAAGGCACAATGACCCACCATGGCTTTCACCTCGACCACCGCCCGCGGATCGCCCAGGCGGAAGACACCGGGGCTCATCTCCAGCCGTTGCGGCAGCGTACCTCGCGGCGGTTGCTGAAGGCTGCTCATGGTAAAGGCATGGATTTGCGGGACCAGAACAAAATCCCCGGCTGCGAGCCTGATTGGCGATCGGTCGCCGATCGTGAGCAGACAATGTCCCTCTACAATCGCACAATAGAAAGGGCTTCCGAGCTCCCTACGCTCCACGAGCCAAGTACCGCCCGCCATCACCAGCTTGGCAATCGACGGGATGGGCTTGAGAAGCGAGACGATTTCGGCCAGCGGATCCGACATCTTTGGACGCTCGCTAAATAAACATGGATGATTGAATATAGATCGTCCGATCGATCGCGTCCATCTTGATGCTCTTTGCAGGAGCCTACCAATGACAACTAATAACCTGATCGATATCGCACTCCATATCCCGACCCCGGGCGCCGCTCTCACTGTCGCCTACTCGCCGATCCGCCTCGATCTTGCTGGGCGGCAGCCTTTGGAATTGCGTCTGACCGCCCCAGCGAGCGGTCACAAACTGCCTATCGTTATCCTATCGCATGGCTATGGGCCTTCAAATTATCTTCCGTCCAAGGACGGTTACGCGCCATTGGCGCAGTTCTGGGCGGAGCGCGGTTTCGCCGTCATTCAGCCGACGCATGCGAGTTCCCGGGTCGGCGGACTTCCGGCCGAAACAGAAGGAGCCCCGTTCTTCTGGCGCGAGCGTGTCGAGGAGGTGAGGGCAATCCTCGATCGGCTGATTGAGGTCGAAGAGCAAGCGCCGGCCGTGGCGGGTCGGTTGGATCATGGAAGCATCGCCGCAGTGGGGCATTCCTTGGGGGGCCACACCGTCAGCCTGCTCTTGGGCGCGCGTCTCCATGGCGAGGTATTTGGCGACTCCCGTATCTCGGCCGGCATCCTGCTCACGGCGCCAGGCCGGGGCGGAAAGGATCTGACGGAAGAGAATGAGGCACGCTTTCCATTCTTCGATCTCGATTTCGCTCACCTGGCGACGCCAAGCCTTGTCGTATGTGGGGCAGACGACAATCCACGTTTCACGCCGCGTGGTCCTGAGTGGCATGCCGATGCTTATCACGATGGGCCGGGGGCACGAGCGCTGCTCACCCTTCATGGCGTTGGCCACGGCTTGGGTGGCATCGCCGGACTCGATGCCAAGGAGACAGAGGTGGAGGTGCCGGATGGACTTGAGGCAACGAAGCGGATGACCCTGGCTTGGTTGAGGACCGCGCTAGGTTACGATGCTGCGGCCTGGGCTTCCGCTTGCGCAGCACTAGCCGGCCCAGCGAGCACCCTTGGACAAGTCGAAGAAAAGTCCTCCGGGTGACTTTAATCTGCTGGATGGAAGTAATGGCGGCACTGCTTCAAGTGCCGTCTGACCTCTTTCCATTGGTCAGGTGAGGGAACTCCGCTCTGTGACAAGCCTGACACCGCTCGAGGACGCAAACACGAGCTGCCTCCGGCTTTCTGCATGTCCGCTATTGGCACGTTTCAGACATAAGCCGAATGTCTGCCCGTGAGACGAAAGGGGACAAACGTTAGTTGTGTTCGCAAAAGAAAGGCCGCCTGAGTGGCGGCCTCCTTTAGAGTCGGTTGCGGCAAAGAACGCTCAATTGGGCAGAACTTTGCCTCTCATTTCATCATCAACCAAGTCGGCATACTCAGCTGCGCCCGGTTGTCGATCCGCGCCTCTAGTAATTTGGGCACCTCGCAAACTGCTCCACACCCCACTGTGCAAAGTGGGTGAGTAAGTACTTCGTGTTCTTTTGAGGCACAAAAGTCGAAACTCAGGTCATCCTTTGCGAGCATTCACAGCCGGGCTCTGTGCCATCAGCGGATTATAGGACTCCTTGCCTACATTGTCCAGTATGTCACAATATGGAGCAAGAATCACATCCAAATGCGAAGCGCTCAGGACTGAAGGGAAGGGCCTTTTTATGTCATCCGAGAAGAAACTAAATATTGCCCCCCCAAAAAGCCATTACGAACTCGACCTTGTCTCTCCAGCTATCGCTGACGGATCTTTGTCTACAGAAGCTGAGGCACTGTCGCACAGCCTGTCCGCTTCTTCCGTCATTTCTGGCACGACTGGTGGGGATTCACTCACTGGCAGCTCCAGCGCGGACGAGATCCACGGATATGGATCGTATGACAGCAATGCCCCAGACTGGATTCGCGCGGGCGATGGCAATGATACGATCTATGGAGGAACCGGATATGAGAACCTATTTGGCGATGCCGGAAATGATGAATTTCGGTCTGGTCTTGGCACTGGGTTCCAGTACGGTGGCGAAGGAGATGACATATTCCATGTGACCTCCTTCGGGGCGACGGGGGGATTCGACGTAATCGACGGGCAAGGTGGTTCTGATACAATTATCTTCGAACTCGGCGATCAGATCGGGACAACACAACAAAGCATTGGCCTGAAGCAAGTTCAGAATGTTGAGCTTATCCGAGGCAGCACCGCTGGCAATACAGACATTCGTGGTGATGATGCTGGTTCGATCTTGGACCTTCGCGGGACGACGCTTGAGAACATCAGACATATTGTCGGCGGCACGGGCGACGACACAATCTACCTGTCTGGCACTGATCAAACGGACCCCACATCCACCACTCGCAATGATACTGTCTTGGCTGGTGGCGGTAACGATACTGTCTACGGTGGATATGGCGACGATAGTATTGTCGGCGGAGCCGGGAACGATGTACTTGTCGGCGGAATTGGCAACGACACCCTCGATGGAGGCGCCGACTTTGACGTCGCGCGTCTTGCTGGAGACGCCAGTGAGTGGCAGCTTAGTCAAGTGGTCGGCAAGCCATTTACCTGGCAGTTCACACGGACAGACACGTTAACAGGAGCCACAGAGACAGAAACCCTGATTGGGATTGAGGTTGCGCAGTTTGAATCAGGCGCAAGCGTTGTCCTGAATCAGTCCCCTACCGCTCCCGTTGATAGTGACGCTAGTGCGAATGAAGTCTCTGAGAATGCTACGAATGGTACCTATGTCGGTATAACTGCGTCCTCATCGGACCCTGACTCGAGTATTCCTGTAACGTACTATCTGATCAATAGCGCCGATGGGATATTCTCGATAGATCCAGTTACAGGCGCAGTATATGTCGCCGACGCATCTCGCCTAAATTATGAGGATCGCACAGCGTATACAATTGTTATTGGCGCTTCCGACGGTTCTAGTTCGAGTAGAACTACCTACCAAATTAACGTTCTTGACGGGAGTGACATTATACACGGCACGTCAGGTGACGACTCAATAAACGGCTCTCAGTTCGATGACACCATTTTGGGCGGAGCAGGGAATGATACCCTCAACGGCGCCAATGGAAATGACGTGTTCCTTGTTGGCGGCGCTGGGGACGGGTTTGACGCCATTAATGGCGGTTTCGGGAACGACACCATTCGAGCAACAGCCAACAATACAGTTATAGGGCTTGCAAGTCTCGGTCTTATTGAACGAATTGATGCAGATGGTTTCACGGGAGTTACAATCAAGGGCAGCGACGACAGCAACCTACTGTCGTTTAGCGGGATCACCCTCACCGCTATCAGTCTCATCAGCGCCGGAAGAGGCAACGATAGTATCACTGGAAGCACAGCAAACGACATTATCTCTGGCGATCAGGGAAACGACTTCTTAGACGGAGGTCTTGGAGACGATACATTCCTGTTTTCCGGCGACGCAGATGGATTTGATCGAATTAGCGGCGGAGGCGGATACAACTCCATAAGAGCAACCTCTGACAATACTGTGATTGGACTCACCGATTTCACCTCAATCGCAGAGATCAGTTCCGGTGGCTACACCAACGTCTCAATCTCGGGAAGTGATGCCGGCGACACCTTGAACTTCGTCTCTGTCACGTTGAACGGCATTACACAAATTCGCGGCGGTGCTGGAAACGACGCCATTACTGGCACCGCAGTTGCTGACATCATCAGCGGTGACTCTGGCGACGACACGTTGATCGGTGGAGGCGGCGATGACATTTTCCGCTACACTGGGCAAAGTGATGGCTTCGATAGCGTCGTGGGTGGCATCGGAACGGATACCATTATGGCTATGGTCGATAACACGGCCATCGGGTTGAAAGGCGTCGCAGTCGAGGAGATTTCGTCGAATGGGTTCGCAAACGTCTCGGTCCAGGGAAGTGGTGGAGCGGACGTGCTGAATTTCTCGTCCACCACGCTAACAGGCATCTCTCACATAAGTGGTGGGGATGGGAACGATACAATCACTGGAAGTGCGGCAAGTGATACCCTTTTTGGCGATGCTGGGGTCGACTCCTTGAGTGGCGGCTTAGGCAACGATACCATCATCGGTGGATCCGGTGATGACTGGTTGTATGGCGACGCTGGCGACGATGTATTCTATTCGGACGCGGCCGAGGGATACGATTATGTTACCGGCGGTATCGGGTTTGACGCCATCAGAGCGACTGCGAGCAACTCGGCGATTGGGCTCCGTGGCCTCACCGGAATTGAGGAAATTAGTGCCTCAGGCTATAGCAACGTCATAATCCAGGGAAGTTCAGGTGCTGATACCCTAAACTTCACCGGCGTGACCCTATCCGGCATCAGCGAGATTGATGGGGGCGCCGGCAATGATGCAATTATTGGAAGTGCGACAAATGACACGATATCAGGGGGAGCCGGAGATGACAGTCTCAACGGCGATCTCGGGAATGATATCTTTCTAGTGTCAGGGAATGCTGACGGTTATGACATTGTGCAAGGCGGTGCCGGCCATGACATTCTTAAGGCAGTTTCAGACAATACCGTTATTGGCCTGAAAGGCATCTCAACGCTTGAAGAAATCAGTGCCGACGGTTTCGCCAATGTCATGATTTCCGGAAGCTCCGGTAAGGACAACTTAGACTTTTCGACTGTCGTTCTGACAGGGATTGCACAAATTGATGGCGGAGCCGGAAACGACACTATCATTGGCGCAGTCAGCAACGACGTAGTCCTCGGACAATCTGGGACGGACTCTATCAGCGGAGGAGGCGGCTCAGACACATTGGTCGGTGGTCTCGATGACGATTTTCTGAACGGAGACGCTGGCGACGACGTTTTCCTGATGTCAGGCTCATCGGATGGGTTCGATTTTTTCAACGGTGGCGACGGTTACGATGTGATCCGAGCCACTGCTGATAACACGGTTATTGGGATTAGGAGCCTTCTAGGGGTCGAGGCGATACAGGCAAACGGCTACGCCAGTGTCATTATTTCTGGCGGCAATACTGCCGACACATTGAACTTCAGTACCATCACCCTGGATGGCATCGGCCAGATCAATGGAGGCGCTGGGAATGATACGATTACTGGAACGAGCCAGGCCGACACTATTTCGGGAGACGCTGGGAATGATCGGCTCGATGGCGGCGCCGGGGACGATGTCTTCTTAGTAGCAGGCTCTACCAACGGCTTCGACAATATTAATGGTGGCTCTGGTTACGATGTTGTCAAGGCGGCGGCGGCCAACACGGTTATTGGTTTGACCGCGGTGGGAGCGGTAGAAGAAATCTCCAGCGGCGGCTTCTCTAACGTCTCCATATCAGGAAGTACCGGGAACGATAGCCTCGATTTCTCGACCGTCCTGGTCACCGGCATTAGCGAGATTCTGGGTGGCACAGGGAATGACACAATCTTTGGTAGCGCTGGGGATGATGTTATCTCGGGCGGAGCCGGAGCAGACGTCCTCACAGGCGGTGGAGGCTCAGACACAGTCTCATATGCGTCCAGTACCGCGGCAGTGACAGTAAATCTCAGTCTTGCCGCCCAGACTGGTGGCGACGCGCAAGGCGACACACTGAGCGGATTCGAGAATGTCACGGGAGGCAATTTCGCTGATACAATAACAGGAGACGTTGGTAGCAACGTTCTATCAGGCGGTGGGGGAGCCGATCGCTTGACGGGAGGCGCCGGGAACGACTTTCTGTTTGGAGGGGCCGGGGCGGACGCCTTCGTTTTCCGCACAGGCTTTGGAAGCGATACCATCGAGGACTTCTCTGTCAGCTCAGGCGACGTGATAGAGTTGGGTGGCCTAAGCGGCATTACAAGCTTTGCCGATCTGATTGGCCGAATGACTGAAACTGCAGGGGCCACAGTCCTTTCATTCGATGATGGAAACTCGATTCTCTTGAAAGGCGTCCTGCAAGCCTCCCTTTCCGCAGATGACTTCCGCTTCACAGCGTAGCCGAACTTAGCTATGTGGCCGGAGTCTTGATAACAGGCATCCGGCCAAGTACGGCCTCGATGAGGCCCTTGGGATTTGAAGGATTGACAATCGGGCCAGAGAAGCTGGCGGTATCACCGTAACTCCAGTTGGATGCACTGCTGCAGCTGGGCCAGCAACCATCCATACTGGAACACCCCTTAGTGATTTCCGACTTCTATGGCGCTGAGGCCGATCGATCTTTAACTTAAGGCCACTACACGCCGTCCAATTAAGGAAAATAATCTTACATTTCAGTAGATATCTGCCCAAGAATAAGCAGGCTTTTAGGGCGCCAGAGGTGCAGCCAAAAGGCATGAGCGATGATCTGGGGTAATAGGCGATGGCACTTGCTTAGGAGACCGCTCTGCGTTGAGCGGTGCAGATCGCTTACTTTCCGGCGATGGCTATCGAAACAGGTTCGGCAGATCGTCTCGATGACGGCACGACCGAGAATCTTCTGCAAGGCCAGCAGATCTGCAGCAATTGCGCAGATGTGGGACGTAGTCGCGCCACACCGCGCGTTCAGAGGAGGCCGGGCCTGAGCCGCAGTTGTTTACTTGGCCTCCAAGAGAGTACTCGACACGACTGGAACTTTTCACCGTTCCGGATTCAGTGGAACAGCGAAGATGAAGGTAGGCCGTGCGGCACCGCCTTTTGTGATGTGGTGATATGACGAGATGGTAGGTCGTCCGCAATGGAAGACTTCTGTTGCAAGAGCAACCAAGCTGCTGTGCTTCCTGCCCCGATTACCAATCTAGTCGTCCGTACAACAACGCAACAGCGAATAGCACAGCTTCGCGCAAGCTTCCGATTGTACAAGGAGCCAAATAGCAGGTTGAGATCACAGTCCAAAAGACCAGTAACTCAATTGCATGATGCAATCCTGCTATACCGGTGCAAGTCCGGTATGTCCCTCAATTTTGAAATCAATGGGATGACCAATGCTTAGGTCTGTCCCGCAAAACTTGCTCACTCAAAGGGACAGCCCATGTCTAGCCTTCTGACAAACACCTCCGCCATGACCGCCCTGACGACGCTGAAAAGCATCGCAGGTCAGCTCGACCAGACCAGCAGCCGGATCTCCACCGGTCTGAAGGTGAATGACGCTTCGGACAACGCAGCGTACTGGTCGATCGCCACCACCATCCGCGCCGACAACGGCTCGCTCGGTGCAGTGAAGGACGCTCTCGGCCTTGGCGCCGCTTCGGTCGACACCGCCTTCAACGGCATGAACCGCTCGATCGAGCTGATGAAGGACATCCAGGCTAAGCTCACGGCCGCGATGTCTCCGAACGTCGACCGCGCCAAGATCCAGACCGAAATTGACGCCAAGCTGAAGGAGCTCAAGCAGACCTCCGACGCTTCGGTCGTGTCGGGCGAAAACTGGCTCTCCACCGATTCCTCGGCGGGCAACTACGTTTCCGATCGTAAGGTTGTGGCTTCGTTCACCCGTATCGACGGCAACATCACAGTCGACACGGTGACGATTTCCGTCAACGACACGAAGCTGTACGACAAGACCACCACGGCTGCTTCCGGCACTGCCACGAACGCCGACATCTCGGCCGCCAAGGCAGCCTACACGACGGCCGAAGCGGATTGGGATGCTGCTCAGTCGACTTGGGACCGCAGTGCTAAGGACGCGGCTGCCAAGACGGCTCTCGACACCGCTCAGACCACCTTCAACACCGCCAAGCAGACCTATGCGACCGCCATCGACACGGCGAACAAGACCGCTCAGGCCAAGATCGACGGTGAAGGCGGCATTCTCAACAAGGAATGGGGCGTTCTCGGCAAGGACGAGGATGGAGCCTACAAGGCCTACGAGGTGTCGATCGACAAGATTGATATCTCGAACATCCAGAACCAGGACCTTTCCAAGCTGCGCGCCTACGTGGCAGCCGTGGACAAGGCTCTGGGTGCGATGACCGACGCAGCGACCACGCTGGGTGCGAACAAGTCGCAGATCGCTTCGCAGACGACCTTCGTCGAATCGCTCATCAAGGCGAACGAGCGCTCGATCGGCACGCTGGTTGACGCGGACATGGAAGAAGAGTCGACCCGCCTTAAGGCTCTGCAGGTTCAGCAGCAGCTCGGCGTTCAAGCCCTCAGCATTGCCAACGGCAGCACGCAGAGCATCCTCTCGCTCTTCCAGGGCTAAGCGCGATTATATAAGGAACAGAGAACCACGCTTCGTACGAAGCGTGGTTCTATTTATATTCGGAAGAAACAACCTGTCCCACGTTGGGACAGATCTATTGCAAACAGATCTTGTTCAGCAGGGTGCACCAACACGCTGAAGTGATCGCTATAACTCCGCCCAATTCAGTCATAGCTCGGCCAAAAGCAAATTTCCATTAGCATTGCCAGCCGAGCTCTAAGAGGTATTTATGTCTGCCTCACGTGATCTTTTGGTTACAATATCATGGCTGCAACCTCTCGATATAGCAGCTGCATCAATGATACGGCGCGGCCTAGAATTGTCGCGAAACGTTCTCGTGCTGCTCAGAGGGAAAGCGCTAGCACCTTCAGCACATCTCAATCTCTTCACAGCTCACGAGCGCACAGAGATGCTCCGCTCCGCGTTTCCAAAGGAAATGGAGACTGGTCGGCTGATAGTGCGCGCACTAGAAGACGAATTTTATCTCGATCACTTCTGGGAAAGAGCTGTGCAAGCTCATGTGGACCAAGTCCTTTCAGATATCGGCGGTGCGACGAAAGTTGGCCTTCTGGGCGACGTAGATGGAACTCTATCAACCTACACGCACCGGTTTCCTGATTGGGCAAGCCACAGTGTGAGAGTTCCAGGCCTTGCAGAACTTCCCAGTGCATCGAAGCTGCGCATCTCATACCTCGCAGAAAAACCTGAAGATTTCATCTTAGCGTGCCCTAAGGCTGTAGAACCCTTGCTTCATGAGCACATGAAATCGGCCCGTTTCCGCTGGTTGCGTGAAGACGCGAAAGCGCTACAAGAATTTCGAGAGAGCGAGGAACTCGCACTCAACGCGTCGCCTGCTTTAACTGTCAATACGGTTTGTGAGCAGGCGGGGGCCGTCCTCCTGATCAAAAAGCGCTCGTGGCCTGGCCGGGGTCTCTACGAGCTTCCCGGCGCCCCTGCGATATCCAAAGAGAGCCTCAAAACAACTGCTATACGGGCTCTTCAAAGGCAAACGGAGGTCGCGGACCAGCGTGGCCCAATTCCTGAGGGCATTCTTAGTCGATACGTTGCTCGATCAGCGTACTTCGACGATGCGGATCGGGATGGTCGGGGCAGATTCATATCCCAGGCATTCTTGGTCCAGTTTCCACGAGGGAAGACAAGGTTCACCATCAATGGTTCCAATGCCGACGCAGATCCGCATTGGGTGCAATTCTCCGACATTGATCGCGTACAACTATATGGAGACCATCGCATGATCATCCGGAATTTTCTCTCCATATAGTGCATCGACCAAACAGAATTGGTTGTCCCCGACATTTGGTCCACTGCTCAACACAGCAAGTTTAGCTGATAGAGCGCTAGATCATGTCCTGGCATGAGCGAACAGCTGTTCTGCGATCGCAACCCGTTGCCGGCTCAGCCCCGCGCAAGGTTGCTCTCTTAGGTTGGAAGTAGTCTCCATCTCATCAGTAATCACCGTCGCTGTACTAAATAAGTCAGACCCGTTAGCGTGATGCGAGTGTTAATGGCGGCGCCTTGAATTCCAAGATGGTGCTCTTCCAAAATGAAGGTCGTAATTCTTGCGGGTGGACTGGGCTCGCGCCTAGCTGAGGAAACAGGAGTCCGACCCAAGCCGCTCGTAGAGATCGGCGAGAAGCCTATTCTTTGGCACATCATGAATATCTACGCTGCGCACGGACTGACCGATTTCATAGTCTGTGCCGGTTACAAAGGCTATATGCTCAAAGAGTACTTCGTGAACCTCGTTCTACATCATAGCGACGTCACGATTGATCTCGCTACAGGTTCGATCACCCATCATGTGGGGAAGCGGCCGAGCTGGCGGGTAACAGTCGTCGACACGGGCCTGCACTCAATGACGGGTGGTCGCCTTGGACGTGTGCGAAGCTATCTAGATCCAGACGAGCCGTTTTGCCTAACGTATGGTGACGGCGTCGGCGATATCGACATCGCAGCAGAAATCGCGTTTCACAAGCAACACGGCCTGAAGGCTACGATGTGCGCTGTGATGCCCCCAGGCCGCTTCGGAGCGGCCACTATCGATGACTACAGAGTGAGCGCGTTCATTGAGAAACCTAGAGGTGATGGGCAGCGCGTCAACGGTGGATTTTTTGTATTGGATCCCTCGGTCTTAGATTTGATTGAGGGGGACGATACAGTTTGGGAAACGGGCCCACTTGAAGGGCTCGCATCATCCAAGCAGCTGGCGGCGTTCAAGCACGACGGCTTTTGGCAGCCGATGGACACTCTCCGCGACCGGATGATGCTTGAGGAACTCTGGAACTCCGGCAGGGCGCCATGGAAGATTTGGGACTAGATCGCTACTGGAAAGCGCGTCGGGTCTTCATGACCGGAGCTACAGGGTTCAAGGGAGCTTGGCTCTCACTCTGGCTTGAGAGTCTTGGTGCAGACCAATACACTGTGTCGCTACCTCCTGACTCCTCATACCCATTATATGAGAAATTCGACCTTCCACGAGGTGGTAGTCATCACTTTGCAGACATTCGGGATGCGGTGACCTTAAGTCGTCATCTGGACGCAGCGCAGCCGGAAATAGTGATTCATATGGCTGCGCAGGCTCTCGTCCGACGATCCTATTCTGACCCGATCGAAACATACACGAGCAACGTGCTCGGTACCGTCAATCTCCTCGAAGCCGTCAGAAAGTCATCCTCAGTCAAGGCTGTTCTAGTTGTTACATCCGACAAAGTGTACGCCAATGATGAAAGCGGGCGTCACTTCTCGGAAGGAGACAGGCTTGGTGGTAAAGATCCGTACAGTACCTCCAAGGCGTGTACAGAGCTAATTTGCGACAGCTATCGAGATGCCTTCTTTCGCGACACGCAGATCAAGCTTGTGACAGCGCGTGCGGGGAATGTGATCGGGGGAGGGGATTGGGCAGAAGAAAGGCTGGTGCCAGATATTGTGCGGGCCTCCGCCAAGGGTGACACTATCCTTTTGCGCTTTCCTCACGCCACTCGACCTTGGCAGCATGTTCTTGAGCCGCTGTCGGGATACCTCAGGTATATCCAGGCGCTTGCAGAGAGTCGTCCTGGCGCAGTTCCAAATAGCTTGAATTTTGGACCTTCAAGACGCAACGCCGTGTCTGTCTCGACACTCACCACTGCGTTCCAAAAAATGCTGGGCCTTGAAGCTACCTCAGAACAGGACGTCGGCGCCCATCCCCGCGAAGCGACATTGCTCACATTGAACTCACAGCTGGCCTCTGACTCCATTGGGTGGCAGCCACGTCTCACGCTCGAACAGACGGTCGAGTGGACCGCAGAATGGTACCTTGCGAACCGCGAGGGACATGACATGCGGGAATTCACGCTCCAGCAAATTGCCAGATACGGAAACCTAGCATGAAGGCCCATAGCTGCAGATTCTGCAACACGCCAACTACATCCGTTTTCGCGGACCTCGGATCGACCCCGCTGGCGAACTCTTATATTGCGGCGGATCAGCTCTCAGATGCGGAACAATTCTTTCCTCTCCGCGTCCTCGTCTGCAACGAGTGCTGGCTTGTACAAACAGAGACAGTTGTAGAGCCTGAGGCGATTTTTAGCGAATACGCCTACTTTTCGTCTTATAGCGACAGTTGGGTAGAACATGCTCGTCAGTTTGCGCTGACTGCAATCGACCGCTTTGACCTTACGCCTTCGTCACAGGTGATTGAAGTTGCCAGCAATGATGGCTACCTTTTGCGTCATTTCGTGAATAAGGGCATCCCAGTCTTGGGGATTGAACCTGCGCGCAATGTCGCCGAGGTAGCGCGTGACGCAGGTGTTCCTACGGATGCTGTCTTCTTCAATCAATCGAGCGCTGTCGACTTGATCAGACGAAACGTCCTTGCTGACCTCCTCATTGGGAACAATGTTCTTGCACATGTTCCAGATATAAATGATTTCGTCGGATCTCTGGCTAAAATTCTCAAGCCAAACGGCGTTCTTTCAGTCGAGTTTCCTCATCTGATGAAACTCATCAAGGAACGTCAGTTCGATACAATCTATCATGAGCATTTCTATTATCTTTCGGTGACCGCCGTAGAGAAAATTTTCGAGAAGCATGGCCTCCGAATTTTCGACATCGAAGAGTTGTCAACGCATGGCGGGAGCCTGCGTGTCATGGCGTGCAAACGTGATTGCACAGCGCATCACACTACTACCAACGTCGCGAAGTTCCGCGACCAAGAAACTCAATTCGGGCTCACTGATCTCGCTACCTATACGCACTTCCAAGCTGATATTGCGCAGGTCCGCGACGACCTCATGTCGTTCCTCAAGAGCACAAAGGAGAGTGGGAAAACTGTGGCGGCCTATGGAGCGGCTGCTAAGGGTAATACGCTCCTGAATTTCTGCGGGATCGGAAGCGATCTCATCGAATACGTCGTGGACAGAAATCCATACAAGCAAGGGCGCCATCTGCCGGGTAGTAGGATTCCAGTGCACACACCCGATCGCTTTGCGCAGACTAAGCCTGACTATATTCTAATCCTCCCATGGAACCTCGCTAGTGAGATAACTCACTCCAACCAGCACGTGCGTTCCTGGGATGCGAAGTTTGTGGTGGCAGTCCCTAGAACAGTTGTCTTGTCGTGAAGTTCCTCGAAACAGCCGTTGCCGGAGCCTTCGTCGTTGAGCCCAGCCCAAATGTAGATGAGCGCGGCAGCTTTGTACGCACATTCTGTGCCAAGACGTTTTCCGAGAAAGGGCTCGCGAACGTGTTCCCACAGTGCAGCCTTTCATCCAATACTCGTCGTGGCACACTTCGGGGAATGCACTTTCAGGTTGCCCCTCTTGAGGAAGCAAAGCTCGTTCGCGCGACCAAAGGAAGGATCTTTGATGTTGCTGTCGACTTGCGACCGGGATCTGAATCGTATCTGAAGTGGTGTTATGTCGAGCTCGATGCAAGAAAAGCCAACGCAATCTATATTCCACCCGGCTGCGCCCACGGCTTTATAACGCTTGAGGACGACTGCGAAGTCTTCTATCAGATCTCGGTTGAACATGATCCGAGCTTGGCGCGGGGTGTCCGATGGGACGATCCGCTGTTTGCAATTGATTGGCCGATCCGTCCGAATGTCATTAGCGCGAGAGATGCGACATATCCGGACTTCGAGCCTCCAGTGAAACATCGGAAGAACCGGACGTCCGCCTGCGCAAGCAATTCGTCGAAGGAAGAACCTTCGACCCTAGGTGCTCATGTAACGTGAGCTGCCGGTTCAAGTGAAACGCCATTCTCACGCCTCGCTCAAGCGAACCCCGGTGGAATAGCAAGATTAAGACTGAAGGATTTTCTATGAGCGACGTTAAGCTTAGCATTTGCATACCGACCTACAATCGGGCCCCATTTCTACGCAAAGCGCTGACCTACTGCGAAGCATATGCGTTTGACTTCCCGTACGAGATTATCATCTCGGACAATGCTTCAACGGATGAGACCACCGAGGTCGTTGCGGAGTTCGTCGCCAAGGCGCTTCCAATTCGTTATTATCGCAGAGCCACCAATGGTGGTGGAGCTCCAAATCTAGCGTGTGCATTTCGGGAGTCGCGCGGTGAGTATGCCCTCTACTTGGCGGATGACGACTTGCTTATTCCTGACGCAGTGCAGGAGGCTGTTCGGTATCTAGACGCTAATCCCGACGTCACGGCCTGCTATGCCCCATGGTATATGTATGACGAAGTGCAAGGCGTTGACGTTATGCCCTTTTATTCGGTCGATCAGGATTGCAAGTTTCCGCGCGGCTCATTTTCCGATATGTTCGAATTTGTTGTAGGGAGGCATGTCTTTCCTGAGATTGGAATATATCGCTCTTCCGCCTGGCGTTCGATCTTAATACCCTACGAGTTTTGTTTTTGGGCCTTTGTGTATCTCGCGCACTTCCTCGACCATGGTTCCGTCGCGTTCCTCAGAAGGCCCTTCTATCGATCAGTCACAAACTCCCTTGTTGCCCATCAACGGCCCCAGGCCGGTGCCGAGGAAGTGATGACGGCGTGGGATCGCTATAGGGGAGGACTGGAGTATCTCCTGCACGTAGGGAACAAGCGCTGGGGTTTGGACATGTCGTCAGGACAACGTGTCCGTTGGGAGCAGATGTGCAAGATCTTCACTCTCACTCGAATGACCGTGGCGCTCAGGTTCTGGATCGCAAAGAAGGACTTCATAAAGGCATACGAACTTTACACCCGTATCACCGTTGGTGGATTGGGTGATCACCCTGAGGTGGCGAAGGTTCGGGACACGCTTCCATTGATGGTGGCAGTTCAGAACCTGGCTTGGCAGGTAAACTCGGTAGCGGGTCTAAAGCGCGTTGTCTTGAGCGGCGTTGACGATGCCGGTTCTCTTGAGGGGTTATTGCGGGAGCTTGGCCTTAACCCTGATATTGAGGTGCATGGGGATGGATTGGTCAAAGGATCCGCAACAATCGAGACAACCGCGGTTTTCGTTCCGAATCCAGAAGATCGTACGCCATTCCTGGCGCAAGGTTACCTGCCGAACCTTGTTTTCAGCGAGGAAGATCTTGTTCGCAATACGGTGCTGTGAGCAGTGAACCACTGCCACACATCCGCGCCAAGAGGTTGTGTGGCACTGCTAGTGGCTCCTTGAAGAGCCATTGTAGCTTTACGGCTTGATCAAGTACGCTCCCGGAGCGTTCGCCCAAGGAAACCTTTTGAGAGGGGCAGTGATACCTCGGGAGCGCGAAAACTCATCCCAAGCCTTTGCCTCACCTGGCCACTTCGAAGTTCCGTATTCATCTAGTATGAGTACGCCGCCTGGCACAATTCGGTCCCAAGCTTCCTCAAGTGCAACTTTCGTCGGTTCGTAGAGATCGACATCCAAGTTCAACAGACATATGCGAGCCTCTGGGTTGTCGAGGAGCCATTTCGGAAGCGTCTCACAGACATCCCCCTTGACGACAATCCCGCGACCGGTAGGCAATACCCCGTCGCTATTCTGGAGTGCGAGCAGGGTCTCAAACTCCTCAAGGAAGTTCTCTGAGCTTAATCCTCCCACACTTTTTTGAATACTAACGTCTGCGTCCCCATCCTCTACCGCTAACTTTGGGAACCCCGCGAAGCTATCGAACCCGATAACCTTTTTGTGCGTGGCCGTCGGTGTCAGGACCTCGAGATACTTGTGCCAGCTAAAGAAGGACTTGCCATAGTAGACTCCGACGTCGACGTAATGTCCCGGCAACTCCATTGTGAGTTTGAAAAGCTCGTAGTGGGCAAGTTGCCGTATGAAGGAACGCCGGCTGGCATATACTGGGAAGAGATCAAGATAGTGGCGCACCTCATGAGGCCAACGCTCAGTGATGCTGGCGAGCTTCTGGTAGTAGGTTTCCTCTCCACCAGAAGGATAAAAGAATGTGTCAGTCATTAGACGTTCCTAAAGCCAGTTCTATCGCTATACGCGGCGCAAAAACCCATCAGCTGAAGCTGTGATGACAATCTTATGCTCAATGGTCTTGTCGTATTCGAACTTGAGACGTCCACCATCTGCCGCCGTTCTGCCCTCTTCCGACAGTCTCCTCATATACTCCCATACCGCTGTTTTGGGATTGTTGCCTTTCCCCCAGGGACGGTCTGCACACATTTGGTCCGGTAGATCTTCGACACCCGTGTCCCAAACGACGCAGTAAGAGCCTTCCGAAGTAAGCGGAGCATATTGCTCTAATTCTTCGAGAACGTGATCATGGGTGTGATTGGAATCTAGAAATACCATGATGCGTTGGTAATTTCGCGCGATATCTTTAACTTGCTGGACGATGGACGGTTCGATTGACGACCCCTGAAGCATTTGGATTTTGTGGCTGAGGGGATGCTCTTCAATCGCCGCTTTGTTGTGAGCCCGAATATCGATGTCGATGCCAAGGACTTTGCGCGCACTGTGCTGTGGATGGAGAGCCGTGCCAGTAGCCACTGCGTCACAGTAGTCGAGCAGGGCAAGCATTGACGCGCTCATGACCAGGGAGCCGCCATGGGCAATACCCGTTTCAATGACGAGGTCAGGACGACACGCCCAAATCAACTCTTGGATCGCATAGACATCTTGCGGCACCTGGATAATTGGCCGCCCTAGCCAAGTAAAATTCTGCGCATATTCGTGACGAATTGCTTCTCGGACCCATACGCTCGAAAGTCCAAGGAACGCTTTGTCTTGGCCGAGCCCCTCAATGTTTCGGGCAACGCGCTCACGGAATTGTAGTGACGGATTCACACTGTATCCTTTTCTCAGAAATGGTTAGTCCTTCCAGCAGTAAAGAACCGTCTCCATCAGCCGAGGAGAATGATGTCTCAGCGCGAAACGGTAGTCTGGTACTAGCTGGCGGACGAAGTCGGTAATCTGTGGGATGTCTGACGGGAGGTGATAGACGCATATTGCGAGTTTCGGCGTGTGGCATTTGATAGTCGCCTGAGCGCCGTGAAGTAGCTGCATTTCCATGCCTTCGACGTCAGCCTTTATGAAGGTCACGCTGCGACCCATAAGATAGTCGTCAAGAGCAACTGTGTTTACGTCTCCGCTTCCCAGGGAGAGGGCTAAGCTCTGTAGGTCGGTGTTGGATGATATGGTCGACGCGCTGCTTGCCTGATCTGATAGACCCATGGGCTCAAGGACTATATTATCGCTGTCAACGGCCCATTCCGTCGAAAGGCGAGCGCATCGTGTGGTAAGAGCCTCGAACTGACGCCGCCCTGGTTCAAAGGCATAGATTCTCTCGAAGCTCCCTGCACTTGCCCAGAGAAATCGCTCGACGGTGTCCCCAACATAGGCGCCGGCATCAATATAGATGTCCCGTTCGGAGCCTCGGAACCGAGGCAGACAGAAATATTGGCTGGGCTCGAAAACTGTTTCTAGAGAAGTTGTGCGGCCGCGCAGCATGCTGGCCATGACTGCGCGGAGAGTCTCTTGGGACCGTGCGTCGTTTAAGATAAGGTCATGAACCTTCTCGAATGCGAAGAACTGCGTAGCGACGTAGTACGCGTCTAATGATACTCCGAGGACGCCCTGCTCTTTAAGGATTGCAGACACGGCATGAACAGCATGACGTGCTGTGATGAGCACGAAGTCGAGAGCAAATGCGCCTAGATCAGATGGACCGTGAATCTGCACTTCGAGGAGGCGCGACCCAATTTTGCTCGGGTTAGTATCGAAGCATGCAACGGGTTCAATTCCATTCTGCCTAAGCCAATTTACGGCCCATGTTCCAAGGAATCCGGCGCCATAAATGCCAATACGCATTTTGGAACTAAGTAAGCCTGCTGGGACTGCGCTCAGTAATCGGTGCGCTTCGTCCTTTAGCTCCACCATTGACGGAACAGTCACGATGCTCTCTCCAAAGGAACCCCGTATACGACCGCGCCGGTACCGCACCAACTGTGAAGACGCATTAGAAAGCGATAGTTTGGAAGGTTCTTCATCATGTAGTCGGGGATCTGCCAAATCCCATCTTCGTTGTGATACGTTGTGACAGTGACAATTGGGCGCTTTGAAAGGATCGTTTGAAGGCCGCCCTGAAGAGCTGCAAGTTCATGCCCCTCCAAATGTAGCTTTAGAAAGGTCGGAGAGACCCCCATGCTATCGATCGTCCGTGTCTGCATATCTTCTTGACCGGTATCCGAGAGCTGTGATGCGTAACCTAGTCCTGAGTGGAACTTCCGTGAACGCTCGACTGCGTCAAGCGCATAGGGAGCAAGCTTGATTTTGCTGTGACTGCCCTCTACCTCGGCACGAAAACGACCCTGAAATACCTCTCGACTATCAGCATCGGGTTCAACCGCGTAAATCGCTTTGTAGGTTCCGCCAACTGCGTCTATAAATGAGCTGATTGCCTCGCCCCGGTGAGCGCCGCCGTCGAGAAACACCTCACATTCACTGAGACAGCTCAGCACTTCTGGAATGAGGTAGCGGTTACCAAGGGTAACAGGCGCGGACGCGAAGAACCACTCCTCTCTTAGAAGCCTCCAAGCCAAGAACTGGAGATGATGGGCTCGCGACGTGTCGTCATGCCAAGCGCGGAGAACTGCTTCTGTTTTCCGTATGGCGTCGGCGCCCATTTTCTCGGCGAACCACCCATTCGACAGAGGGTGCTTGTATCGCAGAGTCTCAGCAATGTCATAAAATGGTACGACATCGGTCCACCCGTCGAGCCTCAACGAAGATTCAATCGGTGTAAATGGACTTGTTGCGACGGTCACGCCGAGCAAAGCCGATTCCTTGACCACGTCCGGTACTTGGTCTGGGGTCATAACAGTCACGCCCGCCCAACGTGAATCATGCCGAAGTTGGTCTGCGGCCCGATCGACCACTAGATCTAAGCTGATCTCAGCTGCTCTCAGGACACTGATGGCAAGTTGTCCGAATGTGCCGGCGCCATAAATCGCCAGCGGCTTACGAGCCTGCCTCGGCGCATATCGGCATATTCCACCATTAAGTTGAGATAGCAGAACTACGGCTTCATCTGCCGTTGGCGGACGATCAAAATGCCTTGTGGTGTGTGGCACCTCACGCTTCAGTTGATCCGCGATTTGCTCTCCTGCATGTGTCATTAAATACCTGCGAGCGATTCGTCTCGTTATTTAAGTTCAGCCTTTAGCTTAGAAAGCAGTCGCAATGCCTGCCGGATACTGCACAACTAATAGCCTCAAGCTTTCGCGGGCCTTGTCATGAGCATCATCGTCCTCACAGGGGGTACGGGGTTCGTTGGACGTCAGATCCATAAGGCCTTAGTTGCTGCAGGTAAATCTGTGCGCCTAGTAGTTCGGCCGGCAGCGAAAGCTCGGCTCGAATCTCAGTCAAGCACAGCTGAGTTGGTCGAAAGCGAAGACCTTTTCGCAGAGCAACCTGAATGGTGGGAGAGGATTTGCCAGGGGGCGGACGCCGTTATTCATGCCGCGTGGTATGTGGAACCAGGGCGATATTTGGGTGCCACGGAGAATATTGCGTGTGTTTCGGGAAGTCTAAGCTTGGCACAGGGCGCGCTTGGCGCCGGAGTAGGTAAGTTTATCGGTCTTGGAACATGTATGGAATATCGGCTTCCGTCAAGTAATTTGTCAGTGGACTCTGAGCTTGATCCAAATACACTGTATGCATCATCCAAACTGTCAACTTTCTACATGTTGAGGGAATTGTTCCGAGATACTGACGTTGTTTTTTCCTGGTGCCGACTATTCTACTTGTATGGTGAAGGCGAGCATCCGAACAGACTCTTTCCATATGTCCGTCGGCAGATCGAGAGCGGCCAGATCGCCAAGCTTTCTCATGGTGCTCAAATTCGCGACTTCCTCGACGTCGCTGACGCCGGAAGGATGATCGCACAGGTTTTGGAAACTGGTCAGCCTGGCGCAATCAACATCTGCTCAGGTATCCCGATAACCGTTCGGCAGTTTGCAGAGCAGATTGCCGACGCCTATGGCCGCCGTGACCTTTTGGAGTTCGGGCCCCATGTGGGGCACTCGTTTGATCCGGCTGCTGTTGTGGGTATATGCAACCTTGTTTCTAGCAAGGGTATCGGAGAAAGACCATGAAGGCGCAGCTGAAGCCTCGCATCAATCTGCATGATCGCACGCCGCTAGAAACGGTTATCCCGCTAGAGACTCCCTTTATTATCTTTGTCGATCCAGCAAGTTCTTGCAATTTCAAGTGCACCTTCTGTCCGACGGGCCACCGGGACATGATCGCTGAGACTGGTCGCTTTCAAGGCGCAATGAAATACGAACTCTTCCAGAAGATCGTTGATGACCTTGGAGACTTTCAAAAGCCCATCAAAGTCCTTCGCTTGTATAAGGACGGCGAGCCGTTTTTGAACAAGCGTCTGGCAGACATGGTTGCGTACGCGAAGAAGAGCGGTGTCGTCGACTATATTGACACAACCACAAACGGCACTTTTCTGACGCCGGAGCGAATGGCCCCAGTCATCGAGGCCGGACTTGATAAAATCAACATCTCCGTGGACGGAATGACGAACGACCAGTATCGGGAGTTCACGGGCTTCAATTTCAATTTTTCTAAGTTCGTCGAGAACGTTAAGTGGCTGTACGCAAACAAGGGCGATCTTGAGATCGCGATTAAGATCCCGGGCGAGCTAATCACCCATGAACAGAGACAGCAATTCTTCGACACCTTTGGAGATTACTGCGACCGTATTTTCATCGAGAATTTCGCTCCATGCTGGCCTGAATTCGATATTGAGAAGCACACAGGCGTTAAGATTGAAAAGGGTATCTATCAGCAGGAGATCGGCACTACGGACACCTGTCCCTACATTTTCTATGGCTACTCCGTGAACGCTGACGGTCTTGTCAGCTCTTGCTTTTTGGATTGGGGCCGAAAGCTCGTGATTGGAGATGTACGGCAGCAGTCGATGAAAGATATCTGGAACTCGCCGCTCATGAATGCGCTACGGCTGCAACATCTTCAAGGACGTCGCTCGGAAAACAGCACATGCGGCAACTGTGGGCAGCTAACCCATTGTCTCCCTGACAATATAGACGCGCATCGTCCGATGTTGTTGGAGAAGTTCCAAAACATAATTCCTCTAGATCCAAGTGTTGCGGCTCCCGGCGGTTTGAAGATGCCTCACGCAACTGCAGCCGAATGAATATTCTCCATATAACTCCGCATCTCGGCGGAGGAGTTGGGAAGGCCCACTCTGCGATTTACCCAGCATCGGCTCGGCGCATCCGGCGAGAGTACATTCTCCTTGAGGAGCCGCGCGACCGCCGGTACGTTGAGGTACTCGAGAGTGCTGGCGCAGCCATTCGGGTGATGCCGGGTGTGAAGGAATTATTCGACCGCGCGCAGTCAGCTGACATTGTACAAATCGAGTGGTGGAATCATCCTCGTGTTTATGAGTTTCTCTGTCGCGTGCCGCTGCCTGCCATGCGCACCGTATTCTGGTCTCATATCTCTGGCATCTGTTCGCCGTATATTCCGTCACGGCTTATCGAGACCGCACATCGCTTTCTGTTCACGTCTGAGTGTTCCCTCAACGCGCCCAATGTCGCGTCACTTTCAAAGGACGTCCTTGCGCGGCTTGATGTCGTCAATAGCGGCTTTGGATACGGTGAATCTGCTGATCCTCGTGCAAGGACGGATCATGGCGTACCCACAGTAACATACTTGGGTACTGTTGATTTTTCCAAAATGAGCCCGCTCCTATTTGACGTTGTTGACCGGGCGCGCGACGAGAACCTGAAAGTGTCGGTCTGGGGAAACATGGATTCCTCTGGAGAAGTGTCTGCTCGTGTTGCGAAGATGCGCGGAGCGCACCGCGTTCAGCTGATGGGACACACACAAGATCCGCGCTCAGTCCTCGATGCGACCGACATCTTTCTTTATCTGCTGCAGCCTAACCATTTTGGCACTGCTGAGAATGCTCTAATTGAGGCAATGTCGCTCGGATGCGTACCACTGGTCCTGTCGAATCCTGCTGAATTGGCGATTGTACGACACGGTGAGACGGGCTTTGTTGAGAGCGATCTGGACGCTGTCGTGGCTAGACTCGACTGGATGATGGCCAATCCCGATCTTCTAACAAAGATCGGCCAGCGCGCTGCTGCGGACGTAAATAGCACGAGAACGCCCAAGCTCGCGGCACTTGCGCTTGAAAGAAACTACGAACAAGCAATGGAATTCGAAAAGCAGCAACTCGACTACTCAGATGTTTTAGGGCGGACGGGCTTAGATTGGTTTCTATCAACCCAGACATTAGACCCCATTCAAGACATCGCAGTAATTAACTATCATCAACGGAGCCGCAATAAAGGTTCGCTCCTTCATTTTGTAGATTGTCTTCCAGAAGATTCTGCGCTGATCGATTTCGCTGCAAGCTAAGTCGGATGCAAATTATGATTTTGTCTGTTTGAAACTTGAGAGAGATTAAGGGTACGAAATTATATACTCGAATTTAGTACGTCAGGTGCATCTGCATTGAGCTGGGAGTGGAAGCAAGTACTTTTGAATATTTCGTGAGAAGCTGCTTAAAGAGCTTGTTTACTATAGATAAGCGCGCGTTGATGGCGAGATTGACAAGGCTCGATCTCTTTGTCACTGTTGCTGTGCCTCGGACATATAGGGGATCAATCCTAACCCTGTCCTTAGGTATATAGCAGGTTGAGCGCTTCTGCCGGTTTGGCATTGCTCAATTGCATGATGCAATCCTGCTATACCGGTGCAAGTCCGGTATGTCCCGCCAAAACGTGTTGCTTATTTTAGGGACAACTCACATGTCTAGCCTTCTGACGAATACCTCCGCCATGACCGCCCTGACGACGCTGAAAAGCATCGCAGGTCAGCTCGACCAGACCAGCAGCCGGATCTCCACCGGTCTGAAGGTGGCGGACGCTTCGGACAACGCAGCGTACTGGTCGATCGCCACCACCATCCGCGCCGACAACGGCTCGCTCGGTGCAGTGAAGGACGCTCTCGGCCTCGGTGCTAACTCGGTCGATACCGCCTTCAACGGCATGAACCGCTCGATCGACATTATGAAGGACATCCAGTCGAAGTTGACTGCGGCTCTGTCCCCGAACGTCGACCGCGCCAAGATCCAGACCGAAATCGACGCCAAGCTGAAGGAGCTCAAGCAGACCTCCGAAGCTTCGGTCGTGTCGGGCGAAAACTGGCTCTCCACCGACTCCGCAGCCGGCAACTACGTCTCCGATCGTAAGATCGTTGCCTCGTTCACCCGTGAAAATGGCCAAGTCTCGGTCGACACGGTCACGGTCTCGGTCGACGACACGAAGCTGTACGACAAGAAGACCACGGCTGCTTCCGGCACTGCCACGAACGCCGACATCTCGGCCGCCAAGGCAGCCTACACGACGGCCGAAGCGGATTGGGATGCTGCTCAGGCGACCTGGGATAGCAGCTCGAAGGACGCGGCTGCCAAGACGGCTCTCGACACCGCTCAGACCACCTTCAACACCGCCAAGCAGACCTATGCGACCGCCATCGACACGGCGAACAAGACCGCTCAGGCCAAGACGGACGGTGAAGGCGGCATTCTCAACAAGGAATGGGGCGTTCTCGGCAAGGACGAGGATGGAGCGTACAAGGCCTACGAGGTGTCGATCGACAAGATTGATATCTCGAACATCCAGAACAACGACCTTTCCAAGCTGCGCGCCTACGTGGCAGCCGTGGACAAGGCTCTGGGTGCGATGACCGACGCAGCGACCACGCTGGGTGCGAACAAGTCGCAGATCGCTTCGCAGACGACCTTCGTCGAATCGCTCATCAAGGCGAACGAGCGCTCGATCGGCACGCTGGTTGACGCGGACATGGAAGAAGAGTCGACCCGCCTTAAGGCTCTGCAGGTTCAGCAGCAGCTCGGCGTTCAGTCGCTCAGCATCGCCAACGGTAACACTCAGAACGTTCTCTCGCTCTTCCGCTAAGAGTACGTTAAGTAGCAAACACTAAAGGTAGGCCGCGCCCAAGTTGAGCGCGGCCTATCTGTTTCTTAAGACCGATCTCATTGCTAAGATATGTGACTTGCAAAGACTGCGATATGCAGGTCGCGGTTGCTAGGCCAACTTTCCTAAGTCTTCACAAGCCGACACCCTTAGGCTCCCAGTAGTCGCTAAGGCAGCCTCGCGCAGGCTCCGGTCTTCATAGTTAAAGATAAGGACAGGACAGAGCCAGATATCAACAATGAACCGACACCAGAGGCGCCAACTCGCGAGTAGGGCGAAGGTCCGAAATGACCTTGTATCCCTAGCAGAACATTGTCTCAGAGCCGGCAAGCTGGAAGATGCTGAACTCACATTCCGGCAAGCTCTGAAAGAGGATCCCGACAATGCGTCCGCATGGCATTCCCTCGGTCTCGTCTGTAACCGTCTCGGCCGTCCAGCAGATGCCGTAGGGCCACTTCAGAAGGCGATAAACCTAAGTCCGGAAACGCCTGCTGCGCATACTAATTTAGGAATAATCCTGCTTGCCCTCGGTGACCACCAAGCGGCGCTCACCGCATGCACCAAGGCCATTCAACTTGATCCAAATTTCTCGCTCGGCCACAGAAATCTCGGAACGGTCCTAGCAGAGCAGGGGAGAAAAGACGAAGCTCTGGCTGCCTACCATAGGGCAATAGCTGTTGATCCGAACCCGCCGGACGCTTCTTTCCTTTCAAGTATTGCGGGACTACTGCAAGAGCTCAAGAAGTTCGACGAGGCAATCATCGCACGAAAGATGATTGTCATGATTGAGCCCACTAGCGCGGAGGCGTTCTATCACCTCGGTGAGGCGCTTTACAACGCTAAGAGCTATCCAGAAGCTTTCGATGCGTTCAAAAAAGCGCTCGACCTTGATGGAACATATACGAAAGCAGCTGTCGAGATATGCATTCGTCGTCGATATTTGTGTGATTGGGACGGTCTTGAAAATGATGATGCGCGCTTGCTGCAACTGATTCGAAACGAGTCAGTGAACCGACCGCCTCATCCTTTCCCAATGCTGATGCTGCCAACTTCCGAAGAAGAACGTCTTCAGATCGCCCGCAACTGGTCTAAACAGTTCAACGTACCCGCGAATCAGCTCTTTTGTTCCCCAACGCGTCAGCGCCCTAGGGCGAACGCTGGACGCATTCGGGTTGGCTATTTATCGGCAGATTATTCTAACCATGCCACAACCTATCTTGTTGCGGAGCTACTTGAACTTCACGATCGGGACAGGTTCGAGATCTTTGGGTATTCAATTGGCCCTGACGATGGAAGCGATATTCGCAAGAGGGTCGTTCGAGCATTCGATACATTCGTCGATTTGCAGGATCTCAGCGACTACGACGCCGCAAAAAAAATCTACGATGATCAGGTTGATATACTCGTAGATCTGAAAGGCCATACCCGGTGGGCGCGGACCCACATACTCGGAATGCGACCAGCGCCCATTCAGGTTAATTTCGTTGGTTATCCTGGCACAATGGGGAGCGACTTCATTGACTACGTCATTGGTGATCCCATTGTAACTCCAGCCTCCTGCCAGCCTTATTATTCGGAAAAGTTGGTTCAACTTCCGCATGCTTACCAACCGAACGATACAAAGAGGGCTATTTCACCTCACACTCCAACCAGGAGCGATTGTGGTTTGCCGGAGGAAGCGTTTGTATTCTGCTGCTTTAATGACTCCTACAAACTAAGTCGAACGTTCTTCAGCACTTGGATGCGGCTGTTGGCATCGGTCCCGGGAAGCGTCCTTTGGCTGCTTGATGTCAATGAGGCCCCGCGGGAAAATCTCCGGCGCGAGGCAATTGCCCATGGAATTGACCCAAGGCGGCTGGTTTTCGCACCGAAAGTGTCTGTGCCAGATCACCTCGCACGCCACCACCTTGCTGACCTTTTCTTGGATACGTTGCCATACAATGCGCATACTACTGCAAGTGACGCGCTTTGGGCCGGGCTCCCTGTTTTGACATGCATGGGAGGCGAATTCCCTGGGCGAGTTGCGGCAAGCTTGCTCACGGCGATGGGCTTGTCTGAGTTGATTACACAATCTCTCGAAGACTACGAGTTACTTGCGCGCTCGCTCGCAGGTGATAAACCACGCCTGGATCGTATCAAGAAACAACTTATCGAAACACGGCTTTCGATGCCGCTGTTCGATACGAAAACCTATACAACTGATTTAGAAGAGGCGTACGTACATATGGTGAAGGAGAAATTGTAGGGGTTGTTGAGGCGAGCCAAGTGGAGTGGTCCGGCCGCTGTATCAGTTGATCCACAATTCTCTTGTCAAGAAAAGAGTTTAAGTATTCGCAGGATACGATCTGCGCTCTATGATCGACTAAATCATTGTATTCATAAGTCAGGTGGACCTGCACCACCGCCGGACGACCTGATGCGGCGGGCAGCACCTTGGAGCATATGTTTACCGTTGAACGGAGTAGGGTGCCTGCTCTCCGCACTCTAGATGCGAAGGCTCAGGCAGCTCGTCGAGGAGATTGTGTGGCTCAACAAGTTGACAGCGAGCTTCAGCCTCAACAAACCGTTGTTGCAGAAAGTGCCGCCGAGAAGCAGCCCTGACTGACGCCTCAGGGCATGGGATGCGGAACGTGTATGCGTTCCAGGAGCCACGGCGAGCCTGGTGCTAGCGCTTTCTCACCTAAAGGTACCATTGGAAGAAGAGTCTGCTCCCGCGATGTGCGTTGGCAATCCACCTTGAAGTTTAGGGTGAAGTCTTGGTTCTAGTGACCATAGTTCAATTTGGGACTACTCAAGCCATATAGAAAAAGATAGTTTCCTGGGCGGCTGGTCCCGCCTTGAGGGGGTATGCGGTCGGCGCCTACCATATCGGCATCCGAAATGTGCTGGATAAAGTGCTTCAAACTAAACGCGCCAGCTTTGCGCAGGGCCATGTTTTAGGTGGAGGTGGCAGATGATCACAGGCGCAGTTTTCATTCCAAAGCACGATAATCGTGCCGTTGTCCCGAAGGCCCCTAAACGCCACAGTATCTATAGGCGCCTCATTGCGACTTCTATCAGTGTCTCAGAGGCTACGAACCAGCAGATAGAAATGGGGCCTTCCCCTCTGGAGCGGGATCGGAGTGCATTCGAACTGTTCCAGTTCTCCGCTTGGCTCCACTCATCTCTCGATGCTGTCATCAGGCTGGATCTGAGTGCGGCATCCTCCTGGGCCGATAGCCAGTACACCGACCTAGATGTCCGTCCCAATCACGCCGCCCGTGTGTGATCATGTTCATAGATACATCAGGACGAGAGATGACGCAGGCATCGAAAAGGCAACGGGAAGAAAGCACAGAGGTTTATGACGCTCTGAAAGCTTGCAGCCCTTCATTCATTGGCGTCGCGGTGTTTTCCGCGGTGGTCAACATTCTGG
>NZ_JAJDOP010000023.1 GCF_020595095.1 Microvirga rosea
TCCAACGATGTGGAGGAAAGCGTGATCGAGGGCCATGTGAGCAAGCTGCGCAAAAAGCTCCGCTCCCGCCTCGGACACGATCCCATCGAAGCCAAACGATACATCGGATATACTTTCGTCGGGTGAAGTTGATCGCCCTTTGAGCTCCTGGTGATTGAGGGGGCTTATCTTTCTCCTCCGCAAGAATGACCTGCAGAGGATTGAAAAGCTCGTGACCGAAGGCCCCTATAGAGTTTAAGAAAGGGACCCTCGCTCCCGCGGCTGAGCCGCAGAACATTTTACCTTGGAGTACCTCCGCTTCCATGCCGGGCGTAAGACAGATCTTACCGACTTTGATCCAGCATGCAGGGGATTCGGAAGCTGGGCCTGCTGAGGGACAGCACGTCATAGCGACGAAAAGCAGATGGTCTCGGCTCGTCCTGAAATATCCGGACCTTACGCCTGATGTTTGGTGCGAGTTCAGTCTGGAAATTGAACCAAACCGAAACGATAACGTTCAAGAGGACGATGCTTTCGCGGTCGTAGGGATCGATTTTCAAGCGAGTGATGGTTCCAGCATCGATTTCACCTATGTACCGGGACTAAGCAAAGCGCAGATTGACCCCTTCAGTTATCCGGTACGCCTCGCAAGCCCGCACAAAGAAAACCTGCCATCCGCAGGGAAGCACAAGACGACGTTCAGTTTCTTTGTGCCAGCCCCTGCGACGCAAGTGCAAATCACGATCCGGAGCTGGCGGAACGCGCACCCCTTCATCATCAAAAGGTTGAGTCTCACTCAATTCGTGCAAGCAGGAGCGGAAGAGACCACAGCGGAACAGCTTGCTGTTACTGCTGTAGAGCGCAATGCCTCTCCTGATGCTCGCCGCAATTGGCTCATTCTATCTTCAGAGCCCAAATGGTTCCAATACAACCTCGTCCCGAACCATCATCTTTTCGTGCGTGGTCAAATTTTTACCGGCGATACCTCATCGGAAGCCGAAGGTGCTTTGGTCCGCATCGTTTTTCGGAATGGTCGTGGGCAAGAGATCCCGCCCCCGTATCCTGAGACGAGTGCTACGCCGGAGTTGGGTGCTTTCGTTAAAGTTCCGACACACACCAGAGCAAGACGCTTCACTCTCGAACTTATGCCGCCTGTGGGCGCACAGAAAGTAGAACTTGGCTTTTGTACCCAGAGCGACGGACCGCAAATGGAGTTGGTCACGCCTCTGGAAGTTTCTTTGGGATATGACCTTCTGCTAGCGAATATCGAAGCGGACACGGCGCAAGCGTCCACTGACTTCATATCAGCCGTTGCAGGGCGCCTTTCTTTGCCCAATGCCGAACCACGGAGCGTGCTGGAAGCGGCAGCACAATGGCTCAATCCAACGGCACTTAACTCCGTCCACGAGACCATTGGTCAGGTTCAGGCTCTTCAGCAAGGAAAAGACGATAAATTCACCGAGGGCAAATTGCAGCTGGGCCACTTTCCTGCCTGGGATTTGCCAGACAATCCCACGTGGAAAGAAGATCCCTTTCACTCTCCTACGTGGCGTATAGGATACCAATCTCTTTCATGGGTTGCCGACCTCCTCAACCACGCGGACTCGAATATACGAAAGCGTGGCCTCGACCTCCTGGCCTCATGGATCCGCGCCAACCGCTCTGGAGACGCACAGGACGAACTTGGATTTCATCCAGCCGCTACGTCTAAAAGAACAGAGACGCTGCTCACGCTTTTGCGGCAGACTTATCGTGGTGTTCCTGAGACGGGCCAACCGACGTTCCTTTTGCTACTGGGTGAAGCAATTCGAGATGGCTTCGTGCTCGCGGAAGTCATGGGTCAAAACACATTCCTTCGCTCTCTCGATCACCTTCAAGCGGCGAGCACCTTATATAATCTTGCAACGGCAACTTCGAATTTTCCCATTTCTCCTTACTGGATCTCGCTTTCCCTTTCAAAGATGCGAGATGGCTTTGATGAGCTGATGAGCCAGGACGGAGAGTTTCTTACTCAATCTCTTCATGAGCGGCTGGAACTGACGTCGCTCGGGATCCTCGTTCTCAAGCAGTTGCAAGATACAGCTGAGGCACGCGCTCTCGGTCAGTATCTAACTCCCCGACTTAAGAACGCGGTAAGGGCTCTGATTAGTTTGACCGATCCGGGCGGGATGTTGCCGGCATTCGGCGACACGCCTTTTAGGCTTCGCCATGCGAACTGGATCCGCAAGCTCATGTCGGGTCATGGTCGGGCTTGGATGAAGGATGAGAGCATTCGTGGTGAACTCTCCTACCCTCAAGGGGCAAGGTCGTTTGCGTCACCTCACTCTGGTCTGCTCGCTGCACGCTACTATGAACAGGGTCGCCCTTGGGGATATTTCTGCACGACACTCTTCGAACAAAATCCGCTCGAGAATCATCAGGAGACGACATCGTTTGTCTTTGCTGGAGCGAGTCGCCGCTGGATTGTTGATACGAGTGGCTCGGTAAGAGAAGGCCATGACGCGCTTCGCCGGTATGCCTCGTCACCCGTCGCCCACAATATCGCGGTGCCAAATGGCAGAACTCCGACAGCTGGCATCGCCTGGTTAAAGTCTCGTCTTTCCATTGCCAACGCCAATATTTTTGAGATGGAAAGTAATGTCCATGGCCCGAACTTCGTCCATCGGCGAATTTTTGTCGTCCCTGAAGATTTGAAAGCTCTTGCGGTTTTCGACTGCTTTCAAACGGCGAGCGAGCCCATCACTTTTGAAGGTTTCCTGCATTTCGCGCCAGGGACGATGGTCGCAATTGCCGGCTCACAGCTCTCCGTCGCATTTCAAGCAAAGCAAAGACTGAGAATCATCCCCGTGGCCGTAATCGGTGAAGCTGGTGGCATGCAGATTGTGCACGGGCGAAATAGGCACTCGTCGGTACAAGGGATTGTCTCGCAAGCTTCGAGTTCTTTCGACGCAGCCAATGTCCTTCGGTATGAATTTACCGGAGGACGTAACACTTGCGGCGGAGTTATCCTGGCTTTAGAGGAAGCAAGCTACAAGACCCTCGCCGATCTGATCGATACGCCTGCGGTTGCAAACCTCCTCCGCCCATAGCGGTAGAAGCACCATCGATCAGTTAGCCTGCACGGGACATCGGATGCGAGACCCATCCAGACTACTGTGGCCATCCAATCTCAGGATCGGATATCACTCTTGTTCACGAAGTTGAAATTCTCGACCAGAACATCTTTGATGATGTCGGAGCCTATACGCTCATTGACCCTTCGCTTGATGTTGGCCAGAAGAGTTGGAACATCATATTTCGAAAGCTTCCGGAAATCGAGTTTCTCATCTGAATAGACTTGTCGAAAAGTCTCATCAATTACGAAATTCTCGACCGGAACAGACATGCTCCGCAGTGTCTTTGCATCGGCTGTGAAGACCAGATTGGCGATCACGTAACCTTGCACCGCTCCTTCGGCGATAATAGGTACGTTGACCGCACGAACCTTTTGATATTCGAGTCCCTCCAGGTACTCGTCTCGCTTAGTATCTTTCAGGCCCGTACCCCAATAAACGGCGCCGTAGCACGACAGCAGGGTGATCGCGCAAATCCAAAAGCCTGTTACGAGGATACGTGCCATGACGGACTACTCATACGCAATATGATGAGCCCCAGCTGTGTAGGTCCCATCAGACTCTGCGCTTTGAATCGCGCCTGAAACGATATTGGCGACTTCTTGAACTGCGCGCAAATTCATCTCCAAAACCGCATGGTTCTGATCGAGCTTTGCCTTCAGGTCTTGGAGACGGCTGGCGATCTCCGGGCGCATTGGTTCGCTCTGGGTCACTCGGACCAACCGCGTGAGCTCAAGCAAACTCTGACTCTTGCGACGGTTGAACTCCTGATGATCAATCGGAATATGAGCGAGGAGGGCAGCCGTCTCCGCATCGATAATTTCTTCGAGGCGCTCGATAGAGTTGGTGAGCATAATTCTAAATCCACTTCTCTTGATCAGCTATGACAATCGACACGGTCGCTCGTAGTCCGCTCAGGTCTCGTTCGGACCGGATATCGGCACTGAGCTCTTGAGCGGGCTATTGCCTTTATCAGCCACTTTCCCAGCGAGGAGCTTCGACGCAATTCCGATACCGCCGGCCTTGGCGACCTGAGCTCCAATCTGCTCGGCCAACATTGATCGCCAGACTCCTCCAGCAGTTCCCTTGCCGAAAGTGGCATCCGCATCCTTGGGAAGCATCGACTCGATGAAGCTCTGCAGGACGAAAGCTTCGAACTGCTGATATGGAGAACCTGTCTTACCAGAGCTAGCTAAGGTCGTGTGATTCCGGGATGCCATCCCAAATGCATATGGATCTTTCATTGCGGAAGCGGAAGAGTTCGGCAGAGTCTTGAGAACTTCTGCGAAATCCGTCGCATCAGCTCCATTGGAAATGTCGATTAACTTCCGACTCGCCGCCTGCAGCTTCACAGGATCTGCGGCGCGTGCCACATCCTGTACGATGTCGGAGGGCGGGTTGATCCCCATCATTTCCTCTCATAAGTCTTCTCGCAAAGGCCTTATAAATTGGCGAGCTTACGGGAGGCTTGCATCATTTTTGGAAGAAAGAACATCAAGGAGACCTAAGTAATCCTTCTTCTCAAGATCCCGTCGATGTTCGATTGTCAATCTTTCGACAACACGCTCTGTCCGCTTGACCTTCATCGCTTGATCGAGCGCAATCTCGCTTTGCTGCTCTTTCGCCTGCTTTACCCGGGATTCCTCAGCGGCAAGCTTCTGGAGCCGCTTCGCTCGACTTTCAACGAACAGTCCATAAAGCATGTCATCGTCGTTCAGGGTTTTGATCAGATCGGATTGCGCCTCTTGCAGCTCCATCGACTTCCGATGAAGCTCGGCCAGCTTCCATTTCTGGATTTCATGAAGTTGTTCCTGAAGCTTAAGAAGGCGCTTCGATTTTTGCAGACGCTTTTCCATCTACCTTCAACCGTGTGAAAGCCAAGAAACGAACTCAGCCAGGAACAACAGCATGAACTCTTTGAAGAGGAGATAGAATGTCAGCATTCCGCCAAGAAGCACAAAAGGGGTCGCAAGAAAATAAACCGGAATGGTCGGCGTCAGTTTATTCGTGAGACCGACGGCCAGGTTAACGATCACCGAGTAGACAATGAAAGGGCTGCTGATGCGCAATGCGAGCAGAAACGCTGCTGAAATTTGGTCTGTTATCTGAACAAGCGCCAGCTGGGCACCAAACGCCTCTCCTGGAGGGAGCCGGGAATAGGATGCGATCAAGCCGCGAAATAGTTCCCAGTGAAGATCCGCCATGAAGACCAGCGCGGTCGCAACCATCATGATCAATGATGCGATGGCTGGGACTGATTCACCGTCGTCGATTTGTGTTCCAGGAATGCTGCCGAAGCCGATTCCCATCGCAATGGCTGTTCCTAATGTCTGCAGGGCCATGAAGAAGATGCGCCCCATCAACCCGATCAGCAAACCTGTTATACTTTCCGAGACGATCCACCAAAGCGTCATGGCCGGGGAGAGACCGCTGAGGCCTTTCTGAAACGTTTCCAGAAGAAGCGGCGCTACCGCGAAGCTCACTGCGAGTGCGATAAAAAGGCGTATTTGAGGTGGAACTCGAGCACTTGAAAAGCCTGGAACGACCAGCAGACATCCCCCAACCCGGCAGAATATGAGGAACACTGCCAAAAACGTATCCGGCGTTAAGCCGCTCACGAAATTGTTCCAAGAGATTTGATCTCGACACCGCGTGCAATCTCAAGATGGGAAAGCACTGGAAGCGTAGAGAAGAGGCGCTCAATAATCATTCTAACGTAGGGGCGAGCATCAGGTGCTGTGACAAGGGCAAAGCTATGGACTTCCTTCATGCGTTTCTTGATCGCCTCGGAAGCTTCGGTGCCAAATTGCTCCACCAGCCGTGGATCAATGTCGAACTCAATCACCTCGCCTTTTGCGTCACGCTTTAAGCTCTGGTGGAATACAAGATCCCATCTGTTGCCGAGCCTAAGCACATTAAGCGCGCCCCCGTCGGCCAAGTCGCCGCAAATTTGCTGAGAGATTCGCATTCTGACATGCTCGACGACCTGCTCCGAACGACGTGCATGAGGTGCAATCTCGGCAATAGCCTCAAGAATAAGGTGCAGGTTTCGAATGGACACGCGCTCGGCGAGCAACAACTTCAGAACTGCCTGAAGCCCAGAATAGGAGATTTGCGACGGGCAAATATCGTCAATGAGGCGCTTATACTCAGGATCAAGACGATCCAGGAGAGCGCGCATATCCTTATAGGAAAGAAGCTGCGGGAGATTGTTTCGGATCACCTCACTCAGATGAGTGAGAAGGACGGAGTTGCTGTCTACGGGACTAAAGCCTTCACGCTTCACCTCGCTGGCATAAGCGTCAGATATCCACATGGCTTTCATGCCGAAGGCCGGCTCTCGTATTTCATCGCCCGGGACATCGGGCGTTGGCCCATCGCCAAGGACCACGAGGAGTTCTCCTGGACGTGTCTCCTGCGTGGCCACCACGGTTCCGTGTATCTTAACCTGATAGCTTTTGGGAGGAATAGCGAGACTGTCCGAAAGCTTGATGTCTGGTACAACGAAACCGTATTGCTGAGCAAACTTACGTCTCATTTTGCTTACGCGATGGGCGAGTTCTCCGTGAGAGCTTAATAATTGGACAGCCAAATGCTTGCCTAGGCAAAGCTCGATCTCCGCTGTCTTCAAGGACTCTTTCACGGAATCCTTGGTTTCTATCTGGGTTTTCGCCTCTGCAGCGACTGCCTTTGCTTTCTCCGCAGCACGCTGCTCGGCAAGGCGCTTAGGAATCGTGTAAGCAATGAATGCCATCAATGCCCCCAAACCCATGAATGGGATCAGCGGCAGTCCTGGGACCACGGCAAAGATAAACATCAATGCGGCGGCGACGAAGAGTGCCCTGGGATAGGCTCCAAGCTGCCCCATGACAGCTTGCTCTGCATTTCCGCGTGTTCCGCCTTTTGATACAAGCAGGCCGGCAGCGAGAGATACGACCAGAGCTGGAATCTGGGCGACAAGTCCGTCGCCGACCGAGAGTTTGGTAAAGACGTCGGCAGCATGAGACAGATCCATCCCATGACGAGTCACACCGATAATAATTCCGCCGAAGATATTGACCGCGATTGTGATCAAGCTCGCGACCGCTTCACCACGAACGAACTTGGATGCACCATCCATAGAGCCAAAGAAGGCGCTTTCCTCTTCAAGCTCACGGCGGCGGTGTTGTGCTTCCTTGTCGTCGATTAGCCCGGCCGAGAGATCTGCGTCGATTGCCATCTGCTTGCCGGGGATGGCATCAAGAGTAAAGCGAGCCCCCACTTCGGCAATACGGGTCGCACCCTTTGTAATGACAAGAAAATTTACCGTTATGAGAATAATGAAAACGACAATTCCGATAACGAAATCGCCGCTCATCACAAACTGCGAAAAGCCATAAATGACGTGGCCTGCGGCTGATACGCCCTCATGCCCCTTTGCTAGAATGAGGCGTGTCGTGGCAATACCGAGGGCAAGTCGCAATAGAGTTGCAATTAGAAGGATGGTTGGAAAGGCAGAAAACTCAAGCGGCTTTTGAATCCAAAGGGCCACCATAAGGATGAGAACGGAAAGGGCGATTGAGAGGGCAAGCCCCATATCAATCACCATCGCCGGTATCGGGAGGAAGAGAATTGCCAAGATGGCAACAATGCCACCCGCAAATGCAATGTCTCTGCCTTTGGCGCGCTCTAGAACTGCAACGTCGCTGACAGCCATCCGGCTTGACCCTATCTTTGGTTCTTCAAGACAGGAATCAAGCACCAAGCTTGTGCGAAGGTGTCCTAGTCTCCCCTATCTCCCATTATATGGATAACAGGGCGCCACAGGGCAGACCGGATTTAAAAACCCGTTTCGATGCGGGCATAGACCTGCTCGGTGAAGGCGAAGATCTGAGATCCAATAAAAGACCCAGTCAGCAACGTGACGAGAAGAATAGCAATAATCTTAGGAATAAACGTCAGAGTTACTTCTTGAATTTGGGTGAGAGCCTGGACAAGAGCAATCGCAATGCCGACAACCATAGCTGCGGCAACCGCCGGCCCTGCCCCAATAATAATCGTCCAGATTGCGGTCCGAACGAGCTCCAGTGCATCAACCTCATTCATATTAGCTGATCACGATACCAGGCCCGATAACGAGCTCTTTGCCACTGGACAGCTTCGCAATTACTCCATCACTTGCAATGCGGACCGACGTGACCTCACCGGAGATCTTTCCATCTGCTGAAGTTATCGTGCGTCCAATGACACTGTCTGCTTGCGACAAAGTCGATGACGACAACAGGGCATCCAATTTATTGTTGCCGATCATCGACTGTTCGACCTGAGAGAACGTTGCAAGCTGAGCCATATAGTCGGTCGACTTCATGGGAGCCGTTGGATCTTGATTACGCATTTGCTCCAGCAAAAGCTTGAGAAATGTATTGTAATTTAAATTCGCCGCCGAGCTGTTTGAGCCGGAAGCCGCGGAACGCTGGCTTGAGTTCGTGGCGTTCGCCATCATCACGCTGTTAACGTCCATGACAGATCTCCAATATCAGGCAGCTCGGTGGGGAGAGTCCGAGGCATCGGCGGACAGCACGGCGCTCTCGATCGGGAATAGACCGCGGATAATTTTCAGCGCATCGAAGGGCCGCCCCGCGTCAACCATCTCGGCGACGTTCTTCAGTCCAACAGTGATCTCTTTCAGCGTGAAGGTCTCAAGCGTGGCAGCATAGAGGTCTTTGAACACGGCCAGAGCTTTGTCTGCACTGCCCGGATCAATCAGGATTGCTTGAACCACAAAGTACAACTGCCGCAGAGGCGTTGTGGCGTCATCAACCTGGAGAACGTGATTTTCCAGAAGAAAAGTCGCGTCATTGAGAAGCTCAATGGATACCTTGCGGTCTACACGAAGCACTGCTCCGTTGATGAAAATCCGCTCCCCTGCCTTCAGGGATAAGTGCATGGACTTGCTCATTTGAGACCGTCACGGATCATGCTGTTGATCTCGATCAACGCATTGAGGTTTTTGCTTTCCTCTTTACGAACCAAGTCCGCCTCTTTCATAATCCAAAGCCCGATTGAAACCAGCTGTGCACGCAGAGCTTCGGGCAATCCGTTCTCAGAGCTCATAAGATCCTCGATCAGCACAGACCAAAGGCGCTGAACAAACGAGATTGCGTCCGATCGCGCAATACCGTTCGAGCGATCCTCACTTGCTGTCCGCAGAAGATCGATCGCACGATCAAACGCCAACCGCTCCCGCTCGCGGCAACCATCCGATGCATCCTCAAGAATTTCGGCGTAAGAAAATCGATACATTGTTCACCTGCGGATATCAAAGATAGTTGAGGAGGCTTAGTTGCCGAAGCTGTGACGTGAGCGAGTAAGACATTTGAATCTGAGTCGTGAGAGCGTCGACCCGAGTTTTTGCCTCGGCCGGGTCAACCTCTTCAAGGCGTCCGATTCCCTCGTCTATGACCTTCCGCTGTACATCCATCCGATCGTTTGCGCTCTTGACCTTGGTCTCAGCGTCACCGAGTTTTGCCTGAATCTCAACGAGGCCATTAGTCACCTGACCCAGGATCTCGATAACCTTCTCAACCACCGCTTGCTGAGTTTCAGTCCGCATTCCTGCGATACCAAGATCGGACGCAATCGTGTAGGCCTTTGCAAGCTTGCGCATGGCAACTTCATTGGCATTCGTTGAGGTGTCTATCTTCTCAGTGGTTGAGATCTTACTTTCGATGTTCTGATCTGAGGCGGACGACCAGTCGCTCCATGCAGGACCATCGAACAGATCATTGAAAGCGGCACTGTTGAGGAACGTCTTCATGTCGGCGGCAGAAATATTGAATACATTGGGGTCTGTTTGAGAAATTCCGAACGCAGTCATGAATGCGCCATCGACTGCGGTTTTTGCCGGAGACCCAACCTTATACTCCGTAACAGGCTTTTCCTTTGTGTTCGTGCCTGCAAAAATATACTGTCCACCAGTCGACTTATTGAGCTCCGAAGTTAAAGCTCTCAGATTCAAGGCGGCGCTGTCACGGACGGTCTCGGCTCCACGTTCCAAAGGCGGCAGTGATAGAAGCGAGTTGAGATATGTCTCCGCTGTCGTCCTAATATTCGTCAGCGAAGATTTAGTTACATTGAGACGTACGGATACCGTTCCATTTCCATCGATGAGAGCATCAAGTTCAGCCCGCTCTTGCCTAAGGGAAATTCCATGCCCGGCGCGATAGCCAAGCTCCAGACCCACATCGGCATACCGTCCTGTTGCAATCTCCTGATTAGCCTTGGCAAGGTCCGTTTGCATCTTGCTAAGTGCGTTTCTAGGCGAATTCCAAAGGCTGACAGTTGATATGAACGTCGTCTTCATCGCTTTATCGTACCGCGTTTAGAAGCGTCTGGAGCATCTCGTTTATGACCGAGATTAGTTTGGCTGAAGCCGAGTATGACTTCTCAAGTTGCAACATGAGCGCCGTTTCATCGTCCATGTTCACGCCAGTCGCATTGGACAACGCTTCGGACGCATGACTTAAGAGGGTCATCTGATAATTGACGTTGGTCGATGCCGTCTGGCGGTTCCCCTCAAGCCAGCTTGCGGAGGACGACGCAAAGTTCTTGAGGCTTGCTGAGTCGCCGATACCAAGAGCCGGATTAAAGGATCTTTCAGCGTTCAGGTTCTCGCCAAGCTTGTACAGCCGGTCTGAAAAAGCACTGTTGGAGCCAACAGGAACACCGGGATTCTCGACGTAATCAGGCCCATTTGCCCCGCCATCGCGGATATAGTCGAGTGTTCCGCCTTTCGAGGGGTCGATCGCAGGGTTGACCGTGATCATCCCAGCAAGCCCAGTTACAGCCTGCGAACCAGGGACATCCCACCCAACCGGCATGTTGGAGGTTCCCGATTGCGCGAAAAGCCCAGCCATGAAGAGAGTTGGATCTACTGTACTCTGCTCGGCAAAGGCTGCGATAAGTCCTTCGGCAATCTCATCCAATTGCTTCTGATAGACGACTGTGTCCTGGTCCCGTGTTTGAACCAATCCGACGATACGTCCAGCATTCAGAGGCATCGGCCCTGCCCCTGTTACAGGGACACCGTCGATGACGACCGCAGCTCCGACCGTTCCCGCACTATAGGTGTGGGTCGGATTGAAACTCACGCTCCGCGGTACTTTCTCGAACAGGACGACGCCGCTATCCGTATAGATGGCCATGTCGTTGTTCTCACGAGCAACAACACTGATCCCCATCTCTTCAGAAAGCTGAGCCAGAATATGATCGCGCGTGTCGAGTTGATCGCTGACGTCGATTCCGGCAGCGGTTCCTTTAACGACGGTGTCGTTGACGGTCTTGAACTGGGCCAGAAGGTCATTCACTTTCGATACTGACTCGGCAATTCCCGCGTCAGCTGCTTCTCGCGTCTTTTGAATCGTCCTCGTGGCGTCGTTAAGCATCGTAACGAGCTCATTGGCCCGCGTGACAACCGCTTGCGCCAGAATAGGATCATCCGGCTTCTTGGCATATTGCTCAAGTGCAGCGTTAAGAACGCCAATACGGGCCGCACTTGATTGATTCAGACTTGAGTCGCCGACAGTTTGCTTGAGCTTGTTAACGCCATCTAACACTGCCTGCTGTCTTGCAGTGTCGGATGTTGTGTCCAGCATCTTGTAGAAAAGCGCGGTGTCAGTTGCTCGGTTCACGACGACGCGAGCCGAGCCTCCGCCTGTTACCAGAGTAGCGATCTTCCTGGAATATGCCGGGTCAGAAGCACCTGCGTTGTTTCGCGATACGACGGCCATTTGCGAAGACGACGCAAGAATGGATGAGCGCGCAGTATTGAGCGCAAGTGACAGGCCCATCGCTAAGACTCCCTAGGCTCTACTATATGACGCGGTGGTTAGCGCTTCAGATTCATGAGAACATCGAGAAGCTCGGAACCGGTCTGGAACACCTTTGAGTTGGCTGTGTATCCAGTCTGAGCTTCAATCATCGCGGTCAGTTCCGTGCCGATGTCGACGTTGGATTGCTCGAGGGCACCTACGGCAATGCTTCCGCGTCCTCCCTGGCCTGCAAATCCAACCTGAATTCCACCCGACGTAATGCTCGCTTCGTAGACATTTCCAGCTCTAGGCGTGAGATTGTCCGGGCTGGGAACGTCTGCAAGAGGGATCTTGTAAGCGGGAATACGCGTTCCGTCTTCGTAGACAACGAATACGGTGCCGTCTGAGCCGAACTCCGCACCTTTTACAGCGCTCGCCGCGTTACCGTTAGCCGATCCCTCGACATCATAGTCGCCTGCAAGCTGGGTCATGTTCGTCATATCAAGAGTAAAACCAGCCTGGCCATTCGGGATGTCGAATGTCAGAGAACTCGGCCCGACGAGTTGACCCATTTTATCGAAGGTGAGCGTTGCGCTACCTCCGGCAATAGGAGTTCCGGGGAGTGAAGGCGTTGCCTTGGAATCAAATACCGAGACCTGCCACTGTCCACTGGTGGGTGGCACGGCGAGAGGGTCCGCGTCGGCAACCTTTGTCATATAGATGTCAAGTTTAACCTGGTTCCCAAGATTGTCATAAGTCACCAGCGACGACTTCTTGGTATAGGTTGTACCTGTAGCTGTTCCAGGTCGATCTGCGGCAGCAACAACTGGGAGATCCGGATCGTAGGGCAGATTGCCGGTAAATGTACCAGTAGTGGAAGGGCGTGCCTGCATAGCCATCGAAGAGATATTTACGGGCTCAAGGCCATCCAGGCTGTTGAGCGCGACAGATGGCTCACCGTTAGCAAGGTTATAGCCCATGAGCTTGAACCCGGCCGCATTGTAGAGATTGCCGGATGGGCCATCGACAACGAAATTGCCGGCGCGTGTCAAATATGGTGTCCCGGCGCCGTCAGAGACAACGAAAAAGCCGTTGCCTGAGATTGCGAGGTCGCTTCCGCTCGTCGTGTAAGAGATCGGCCCTGGATCACTTACGGAATAGCGCACGGTCGTTGTAACCGCACCCGAGTTGTAAGCGCCCTTGCCGGAGGACAAAATAAGCGACGAGAATTCAGTGGAAGCTCGCTTATAGCCCGACGTGCTAGCGTTCTGAATGTTCTCGGCAACAGTACCTAGTTTGTTAGACTGGGCGTTCATGCCAGAAACACCCGTGCGGAGAACACCATAGAGGCTCATTTTAAACTCCAAAGAGGAAGCATCGTCATTACATTAGATGCTGATTGGCTTGTGTGAGGCTGGATTTCCCGAAAAGCGATCTGTCGGCTTGCTTTCCAACCTGTATTGCACGTCACTGACGCAAAATCTGAGCGAGTTCCATAAAGGCATCGCTACTTGGAGCGGAGCTCGGATCCTGTCGCAACGCTTCGTAAATCTTGGGCACGAGAGCAATGGCTTGATCCAACTCTGAATCGCTGCCAGCCTGATATCCTCCCATGAGGCGCAGATCGCGAGTATCCTCAAACCGTGCTATCAAGGTCCGGAGCTTGCGAAGGAGCTCTTTCTGTTCGGATGTCCAAACATGCTCCGCCAATCGGGATATTGACCCAAGAACGTTGATTGCCGGGTACCGCCCTTGATCAGCGATTGCGCGATCCAGAACGATGTGGCCATCCAACGTGCCGCGGATGCTGTCAGCAATAGGATCATTGTGATCGTCACCGTCAACAAGGACGGAGAAAATGCCAGTGATTGTGCCTTTGCCCTCCATACCCGGCCCTGCCCTCTCCAAGAGGCGGGGAAGATCACTGAAGACACTTGGCGTATAGCCTCTTGCGACAGCAGGTTCACCAGCAGCTAGAGCAACGTCACGGGCCGCATGCGCAAACCGAGTAACCGAGTCGACGATAAGAAGAACAGACTCCCCCCTATCGCGGAAATATTCAGCAATACACAATGCAGTCTTTGGAGCGTGACGGCGCATCATTGGGCTTTCGTCGCCCGTGGAAACGACCGTGATCGAACGCTGCCGATTTGACAGAATAGGCCCTTCAAGAAACTCGCGGACCTCTCTTCCGCGCTCTCCCACAAGGGCAATAACGATTGTGTCGAAGCCGCTGCACCGAGCCAGCATCGACAATAGAGTCGACTTTCCGACACCTGACCCTGCAAAGATTCCGATCCTTTGCCCGGCACAAATTGGTGTGAAAAGATCGATAGCGCGAACGCTTGTTTTCAACGGTTTATTCACACGCGAGCGGATCATCGCAGGAGGAGGCTCTGCATCAATCGGCATTACACAATCGCCAGAGAGAAGCGGCCCTCCCCCATCGATGGGATCACCAAGAGCGTTGATTACCCTGCCCTTCCAAGACAAATGTGGTCTCAGGCTCATACCGCCAAGGCGATACGCATATGTTCCGACGCTGGCATCTACACGGCCGTCAAAAGGCTTTATGGTGACGCCTGCGTCATCGATCTTGACGACCTCTCCTGCCTTAACTCCGCTTTTACCTTCGATCCCGAGGCGATCACCAAGTCTGACAAAAGGCGAGACGCCTGCCACACGGTAGTAGGTTGGCGCGACTTCTCGAATCGGTCCCCCAATACGGATTCTGGGTACGGCTTGAATGCCGCTAAGAACCACTTCCTCAAGTCGTTCCAGCATATTCATGCTTAATCTCCCCCGCCGACGTCAGGCACGTTCTCAACTAGATCGGTCGCGAAACCGGGCCAAACTCGAGGCCACCCGAGATCCGTGGCTCTCAATGTGCTATGTGCTCGGTCCGAGAGAACGGATTGCGCTCATCAGGGATGACTCTGTCTCCGAGATCGTAGCCGCCGCGTTGTCAAAGGTACGCGAAATCATGATCATCTTCGTCATTTCCATGATAGGATTGACGTTCGCACCCTCAGCGTAACCCTGCTGAAATCCTGTAGCGGTAAAGTCCTGAACGACCGTCGCCGGCATGCTGGATTTAACGCCGGAGCTACCGAAACGAGAAAGCTGGCTTGCGTTATCAATCCTAAAGAGTCCGATCGCTCCAACCTGATTGTTGCGCTGAGTGATCATTCCATCGCGGCCAATGGTAGGCTCGCCTTCTTCAGGATTTAGCAGGATCGGAGCGCCACCTGGATCTACGACAGCGTGCCCGTCCATAGTTTGAAGAGCGCCCGTCTCAGTCATCTTCATGCGGCCATCCTTGGTGTAGACCAAGCCCGACGGCGTGTTCATAGCCATCCAAGCGTCGCCCTGAATGGCGACGTCAAGGGGGTTGTCTGTCCTCGTGACGGGTCCTGCTCGCCGTGAGGTATAGGTCTCACCAGGTGAAGCAAACGCCACATTCCCAGTACCAACCTGGGATAGAACCGTGTCGAACTTAACCTCTTCTGCGCGATACCCACCGGTATTGATGTTGGCGATGTTATTAGCGACGGTGTTTAGACGCCTCTCAAGAGCAACTTGCGCAGAAAGAGCGACATAAAGAGAAGGTTGCATTTTTGCTGCTATACTTGTTTTAGAGAAGCATCATAGTGCTCTCGGAGGCGACACCAACTGTTTGCTCTCAGGACGATGCCGAGAGCTATGTAGATACTTTCTACTCAATGCATCACTTCGAAGTTTAATGCTTGAATAAAGGGGTTCTTCTAACTTGTTGGCCCAGGTACCGATGGACTCGTAGCATGTTGACCGGTCTAGCTTGCCCGAGCCTTTCCTCTGATTTTCCAGCTTCACGCAAGCATCGGCTCATAGACCAAGGGTTCTTAGAAGCATTATTGAGGCTAGATCCTTGGGCGTCGCTATTGGTCTGCTTATTGCTATCGGCTCTCTGTTCGGCGGCTTTGCCGCGATGGGGGGACACTTGGCCGTTATTTGGCAGCCGTGGGAATTTGTTATTATCGGTGGAATTGCGGTAGGCACCTATATCGTGGCCAATCCTATGTCTGTCGTTGCAGACACCGGTCGTGCATCTATGGAGGCTATTCTCGGTACGGTGCCCAAACGGCCGAAATATCTTGCGCTGCTCGGGCTTCTGTACGCGTTAATGCGCGAGCTGAGATCAAAGCCGCGCAACGAGGTCGAAGCTCACATTGATGATCCACAAAACTCCAGCATTTTTGAGAACTTCCCCGATATCCAAAAGGATCCGGAGCTGACTCTGTTCATATGTGACTATGTGCGACTGATTATTATCGGAAATGCAAGGCCGCATGAGATAGAAGCGTTGATGGACGAAGAGATCGCCACTCATCGGCGCGACAAACTGAAGCCATACATGACGATTACGACCGTTGCTGAAGCGCTTCCGGCGCTGGGCATCGTTGCCGCGGTCCTGGGAATCGTCAAAGCGATGGGAGCTCTTGACCAGTCGCCTCAGCTGCTTGGCGGGCTCATCGGAGCCGCGCTGGTCGGAACGTTTGCCGGTATCTTTCTGTCCTATGCTATCCTTTCGCCTCTCGCGCAGAAGATTAAGTCCACGCGTGAAAAGCAATGCCGGGTTTTCATTATCGTTAAGCAAACGCTCTTGGCATCCCTGAATGGAGCTCTGCCTCAGATTGCAGTCGAGCATGGGCGCAAAGCAATATCCGCGGCCGATCGTCCAACGATCGATGAGGTCGAGGCAGCTACGATCTCTGGTGGCGCCAAGAATGATGGCGAGCAGAAAGAGGCTGCGTAGACATGAGTGCATCTCCTAACGCAAACGATATCCGCGATCGTCTTCTCGACGCTGCAGGGCTGTCGCTCGACCGCCTTCCTATGCTTCACGTGATTTTTGATCGCCTGGCAACTCATTGTGCAGACCATCTCAGGCATCTTGCCGCATCTCCTATGTACTACTCTCTGAGCAGCATTGAGAGCGGGCGAATCGGCGACATCCTTGAAATGTATGAAGCCAACGCCATCGCTGGGGTTTTCAACGCTCCAGAATGGGATAGTCACGTATTGGTCGGGTTCGACAGAGACTTTGTCTTCACCATGGTGGAAGTCCTGCTGGGATCTGATGGCTCGGAACCTCCTGTCGACGAGGAACGAGGCTTCTCGAACATTGAGCTGCGCATTGCGCAAGCAATCTTTGAGCAGATCGGCAAGGCCCTTCAGGCGTCTTTCTCGCTCGTAGCCGATACTCGCTTCAAGTTTGAGCGCCTTGAGACCCGCATGGACTTCGCGGTCATCGGCCGTCGCAACAATCAGTCGGTGGTTGCTAAATTTCTCCTGCAGGCCCTTAACCGCGGTGGAGAGATGTTTGTGATCATTCCGCAGTCGGTTCTGAACCCGATGCGGCAAACTCTAGCCAGAGTATTGACCGGCGACTCATCTGCACGTGACCCTCGGTGGACGAAGCAGATCGCAAGCGAAGTCAAACGGACGGAAGTTACCCTCAAGGCGGTGTTAGAAGAACGCTATCTAAGCCTCGGCGAAATCGCCGACCTCAAGGTTGGACAAGTTCTTGAGCTGCAGGCGACCCCGAGAAGTAGGGTGAAGCTGGAGGGCAATGATCAACCGCTGTTCTGGTGTCACGTTGGAAAAGCAGAAGGGTCATATGTTCTGAGAGTTGACGACTTTATCGATCAAGAACAGGAATTTATCGATGATGTCCTCTCTCGCTGATATCGGGCTATTTCTCGCCCTCGTTGTGACCAGCATATGTGTCATCTCTATGTACATAAAGTTGACGCGTCTTCAGGCCTATAACGTAGAATACAAGCATGTATTGTCTCAAACGACAGAAGCCCTGAATGCTGCAAGCCTGGCGATGCAGACCGTGAACGCAGATGGCAAAGAAACTCTCACGAAATTGAATGAAAGCATCAAGGAAGCTCGGTCTCTTATCCTTGATCTGCAGATGATGAACCAACAGCGGGTGGGCGACGAGAGATCGCCCATAAGTTCCGATGCTGGTTAAAACGTATATGCGCCGGGTGGTCATTGTGCTTTGAGATTGAAATATCACTAGGCGATACGACCAACCAACTGCCCACATTCCCAATTCAGGAGCACTTTAATGTCCGACAAAGTGAAGGACGATCCGGAAAATCAGGCAACCTGGCACGACGAGGCTCTGTTCTCGAAGACTGATGCCGCCTTCGGAACATCCGATTCCCGCGATGAGAAGTTAGGGGGCGGCAAAAATCTCGAGTCGATTCTGCGGATACAAGTCTTGATCCAGGTCGTCCTCGGATCGGCAACAATGCCGGTAGCGAACCTGATGAAACTAGGACGCGGCGCAATCGTTCCGCTGGACCATCGCGTCGGCGAGCCGGTGGATGTTGTGGTAAACGGGCGCGTCATCGCACGTGGCGAAGTCGTTGTCGTCGAGGACGACAATTCCCGCTTTGGTGTCTCGTTGACTGAGATCGTTGGCCCGTCCAGTACCGAGTTTAGCAATTAAGACGGATAGTTTAGGATGGTGGCGCGCTCTCCCGTGAAAACAAGCCCTGGATCACGACAACTCCAAGGAGTGGATCGAGTCGCCACTCTGCTATTGGCTATGGGAAAGCCGGCTGCCGGGCGTCTGCTGAAGCACTTCAGTCCAGAAGAAATAAAACTGATTACGCGCTCTGCGGCTGAACTCGGGCCTATCTCACCGACACAGCTGGAAACGCTGGTTGACGAATTCGCGACTCAGTTTTCTCACGGTACAAGCCTGTTCGGCACTGCAAGCGAGGTCGAGAAGCTGTTGAGCGGAGTCCTCCCGCCCGAGCAGATTGCTGAGCTTATGACGGATGTGCTCGGCAATTCAAATCGTTCGATTTGGGATCGCATTTCGAACGTCTCGGAGAGTGTGCTCGCGACCTATCTCATGAAGGAGCATCCTCAAACGGCTGCGCTAATTCTTTCAAAAGTTAAGCCTGCTTCCGCTGCGAAGGTCATGGGTCATCTCCCTACTCCTTTGCGCAATAGTCTTATGAGACGCATGCTGACTTTCAAACCCATCGTCGACGAGACGATGAGACATATCGAGAAAACAATTCATGAAGACTTCATGATCAATTTCTCTCGGAATATGGGTGCCGATACGCACGCCAAAATGGCCGACATCATCAACAAGATGGAACGGGACCATATGGAGGACGTGCTGCAGAGCTTGAGCGAGGTCCGTCCGAAATCTGCAGAGATTCTGAAGAGTCTTCTCTTCACCTTCGATGATATCGTTGGCCTTACCCCGAGAGCGCGCACCGCGCTCTTCGACCAGATTCCAAACGACCGCGTTGTTTTGGCCCTCAAGGGAACGGAAGACGCGTTCCGCAATATTATTCTCAGTGCCCTTGCATCGCGCGTGCGTCGTATCGTGGAGCATGAGCTGAATAGCAAAGAACCCGCTTCTCAGCGCGACGTCCTAGAGGCCCGCCGCGCTATCACTGATCTCGCGCTTGAAATGGCCGGGCGCGGTGAGATTGAGCTCAACCCTGAGAATGACGGCGACACGTTCTTCCGTTAAGAAAGCACGTATGCATGGCCGATAACGAAGACAAGGAAAGTAAAACTGAGCCAGCAACAGACAAGAAAATCCGCGACGCCATAGAGAAAGGAAATATTCCTGTCTCCCGCGAAGCGCCCATTTTCGCGTCTATCGTTGCCATGCTTATAATACTTGTCTTCGTGACAAAGCATAATGCTGCGAATCTAGCTCAGAAGCTGTCTGTCTTCCTAGACGACCCTAAACGCTTTTCTCTTCAAACGGGTGCAGATGCTACTCATCTCATTCATGCAGTTGCCCTTGAGATGGGAAAATTTCTGGTCCCATTCATTGTTATTCTCACGTTATCTGGAGTTGCTTCGTCCATTTTCCAAAACTTACCGCAAATTGTATACGAGAGAATACGCCCACAATTGTCGCGCATTTCTCTTTTCGGAGGATGGAATCGAATATTTGGCAAAGCCGGATTAGTGGAATTTTTGAAATCTGTTTTTAAATTCTTCATAATTGCTGTTGTTTGTGTTTTGCTCCTAAAATCAGAGCAGTACAAGGTCGTGAACGCCATGTTCAGTGATCCGAGTTTAGTTCCGGAAATGATCCTGACGATGGCAATACGGCTTGTTTCGGCCGTTAGTATTGCGACCATCGTGCTGGTTGCCGCAGACTTGATATGGGCTCGCATTCGTTGGCACCGCGACCTGAGGATGTCTCGACAGGAAATCAAGGACGAGTTCAAGCAAATGGAGGGAGACCCGCTGGTCAAATCCCGCTTGCGCTCCTTAGCCCAGGACCGGTCAAGAAAGAGAATGCTCGCGGCCGTTCCCAGAGCCACGGTCGTGATCGCCAACCCCACTCATTATGCCATTGCGCTTCGCTATGATCGGCAGGAAACCAGTGCCCCACTTGTGCTCGCCAAAGGAAAAGATCTAATTGCTCTCAAAATCCGAGAGACAGCCGAAAAGCACGGCGTTCCAGTGGTTGAGGACAAGGCTCTGGCAAGGTCGATGTATGACAATGTGGAGATAGATCGCACGATTCCGCCCGACTTCTATCGAGCAGTTGCTCAAATATTGTTCTTTATTTTTACGAGATCAAAGTGAGCGCACAAGAAAAAGAACCTCATGCGAGCAAAGCCGCTTCAGAAGCGGAGCTCTTTGCATTTGAAAAATTACTTGCGCAGAACATTAAGGATGTTGTTGCTGAAATCTGCCTTGTTGATGCAAATATCCTGATTTCATATATTTTCCACAACGCGCATGGAAATATACATGATATTGTTAGCTCTTCTACTGAGCTTTTCTTTAAGGACGGGACTTTGAATTATGGCCATTCGGCCGATCTTAATTTCGAATGGGGCAAAGCGCCGGCCGTCATCCTCGACATGGAGTTTGTCCATCCGACGGTCACGGTTTTTTTCAAACTCGTTTTACACGGCTTTTATGTGGGCGTGTCTATTCAGAGGGTGCTTTTGAGCACGAAGTCTGGAGAATTGGATCAGGATCTGAAACTCTTCGAGAGTGCCTTGGCTGACGCTCGTCTCAAGCCTGTAGCCTCCCTTGACTAAGCGACCTGCTTTACTTTTATGGCTCGCTATCTTAGGTGCAGCCTATTCAATCAAATAGTGCATCGATATCGCTCTGTGAAGTACACCCGGCCTCATCTTCAAGGGCAGGACCGTTAAGAAGAGCACGATCTCCGGCCTGGTCGGGATGTTCCAAGGTCTCGACTTCCTTGAAGCTTTCCAGACCGCCCCATATATCGATCATCTGCCTCACTCTTTCATCGACAAACCGCATCGCGCTGACAACTTTGCTAATACGCTGTCCGGTTATGTCTTGAAAGTTGCATGCTTCGAAGATGCTAATGACCTGATCGGCGATCTCGCGGGCCACTTCCTTGTCGTCCCCTGATATCCGCGCAGCGAGATTGCCGGCCAACTCGTCAATCTTCTCCGAAGCTGCAAGGATCGAGTTCGTCGCAGCTTCTGTTCCCATTACGATGGCGCCAAGTTCGTCCGTCGCGCGCGACATCTCCCGTCCGCGGACGCCCGCATAATGAAGGGTAGCAATCTCCTGCTTTGTGCGTTGGATAGCCTCAGAGATTGCATCAAGCTCTACTTTTAAACGAAGAGCTTCTTGCATATCCCTGCGATGGTCTTCCAGCAAGGAATGAGAGACTTTATGCGTCGGCTCGAGAAGATCTCTGAGAGACGCGATAGCACCCATTATCTCGGTATGACGCTTGAGCGCAGAACCATCATCTACTGCCTCTGGCGCACCGTGAGACTCTATGCGGTAGCTTTTCCGTGGAGTCATACTATTGGCCCGTTATTATTCTCCGCCGAGGACGGCGGCGATTTTGGACTGCAGGGTCTGAGCGTTGAATGGCTTGACGATATAGTTGTTCACACCGGCTTTCTTAGCCGCAACAACGTTCTCCGTCTTCGCCTCCGCCGTCACCATGATAAACGGCAGATCTCGCAACTGCTCGTCTGCCCGCACATGTTGCAGCAGCTCGTAGCCCGTCATCGGCTCCATGTTCCAATCGGAAATCACCAAGCCGTATTTTTTCTCACGCAGCTTGGCGAGAGCGGCTGTGCCGTCAGATGCATCATCCACATCCTTGAAACCCACCTGCTTGAGCAGATTGCGCAGGATACGGACCATCGTCTGATAGTCGTCAACCACAAGCACGGGAATAGAATAGTCAAGACTCATGCGTCTGCCCTGTTTATCAATAGGTAGCTTCTGTTGAACTCCAGCCATCTCGCCGAGAGCCAAACATGAAGGACATCTCTTTAAGATAGAAGGAGAAGCTTTTATTTTTACTCAACCCAATAGGTGCCTGCGTACGTATCGGGTCTAGATACCTCGTTGAGCTCGCAATCCTGCTTTAGTGCTGAACTTTGCTCTAAGTCGATGACTGCAAGCTTACTCGGATTTTGTTGTTTAGCGACTTTACTTGAAGAAGGCGTCGATGTCGGCCTGGGATGTGCTTTCCTCCGTCTCGAGAGGCGGCCCATTCAGGAGCCCACGGTCACCTTCACGAGCAGGTTCGTCGGTTTTCGGTACATCCTTAAAGCTCTCGAGGCCGCCCCAGATCTGGATCATTTGCTCCACGCGCTCCTCGACAAACCGCATGGCGCTGACGACTTTGCTGATCCGCTGACCCGTAATATCCTGAAAGTTGCAAGCTTCGAAGATACCAACAATCCGGTCTCCGATCTGGCGTGCCATAGCGCCGTCCTCACCGGTGAGGCGAGATGCGAGATTGCCCGAAAGCTCGTCGACGGCCTCAGCCGCCTCAAGGATCGAGTGCGTTGCGGCCTCTGTTCCGAGAACAACTGCACCGAGTTCGTCTGTTACTCGAGCGATTTCTCGACCTTGAGCGCCCGTGTAGTGCAGAGTCGCGATTTCCTGCTTGGTCCGCTGAATCGCTTCGGAGATCGCGTGAAGTTCCGTCTTAAGCCTCTGTACCTCCAAAAGCTCGTGCCGGCGCTCTTCACTCATGGACGTTTCGCCATCTTGAGTAGGCTGCACGTGCTTCCTTAACGAGGCGATCGCTTCCATGATCTCGGTGTGACGCTGGACCTCGTGTGCACCAGCATCCACCTGAGGGCCTGCCGCCTCAATGCTATAGATCTTTGGCGTGCTCATGACTTGCCTCGTCACTATTCTCCGCCGAGGACGGCGGCGATTTTGGACTGCAGGGTCTGAGCGTTGAATGGCTTGACGATATAGTTGTTCACACCGGCTTTCTTAGCCGCAACAACGTTCTCCGTCTTCGCCTCCGCCGTCACCATGATAAACGGCAGATCTCGCAACTGCTCGTCTGCCCGCACATGTTGCAGCAGCTCGTAGCCCGTCATCGGCTCCATGTTCCAATCGGAAATCACCAAGCCGTATTTTTTCTCACGCAGCTTGGCGAGAGCGGCTGTGCCGTCAGATGCATCATCCACATCCTTGAAACCCACCTGCTTGAGCAGATTGCGCAGGATACGGACCATCGTCTGATAGTCGTCAACCACAAGCACGGGAATAGAATAGTCAAGACTCA
>NZ_JAJDOP010000024.1 GCF_020595095.1 Microvirga rosea
TCGTTATGGCGAAAAATCGCCTTCTCGCAGCCGGACTGGCGCACGCCCTCGATCATCGAGTTGTGGTTGAGGGCGTCCGAGAGGATCAGGCAATTCGGAATCAGCTTGGCAAGGGTCGCGATGCCGGTCTGGTTCGACACGTAGCCCGAGGTGAAGACGAGAGCCGCCTCCTTGCCATGGAGGTCCGCCAGCTCCGCTTCCAGCCCCACGATCGCATGGGAATTGCCGGAAATGTTGCGCGTGCCGCCGGCGCCGGTGCCGATCCGCCAGGCGGTTTCCACCATGGCGCGGGTGACGTCGCGGTTCTGTCCCATCCCGAGATAGTCGTTGGAGCACCAGACGGTGATGGACCTCGGACCGGCGGGACTGTACCAGATCGCATCAGGGTAACGCCCTGCAAGGCGCTCGATATCCGCAAAGACCCGATACCGCCGTTCCGCCTGAAGACCCTCGAGCGCCGAGCGGAAGCAAGCATCGTAATCAGTGCGCATGTCCGTCATTTCTCCTTCCACTATGCTCGAAAGGTCCGGATGTGAACCGGTTGATCAGCGCATGCATACACAGAGCGTTGGCAATTCCACCATTGCATAGACAAACTTCCCGCCGTCAGCGGGGTAGGGATACAGTCTCTCTTTTACGATCACGAGCTTTCACTTAGGATCAGTCGGCACGCGATTGGACTGGTGCCGGAGATGGACCGATCACGGTCGCACATAGGTCCAACCACTTTCCTGAAGCTCCATTATATGAGCAACCCCTGTCTTGACGATTTTGGCCTGTGGCAGGATCGGGACCGCCTTTCCTTCTGCTTTTTCCAGAGTCGATATGGTGTTGCCGCAGGCTGTGAATGTTAGGTTAGGGAGGCTCTCAGCCATGGATTTGACGCGTGCCTTTACAGGTGAAGTATCGTCTCGCAGCATGTTCAGGCCTGGACCATAAGCCACGATATCAATCTCCACTTCATCTCCAAACTCAGTATAATGTTGAGAGACGTTAACGGCATTGCTGAGCGCAAGATTCATCACGGCGGGATCGTCCTCTGTCACCTGAATCACGACATGATGAACCTTCCGGTCTTCGTGCGTGGCAAGTGCGACACTGGCCGCAAGGGTCATTAGAACGCCCCAAAGTGCCCCTAACAGCCGGCTCTTGCGTCGCAATGTCATTTTAGTTTTTATCCTTCGATGTGAGGGATGCGGGCACGGCCAGCTGTCAGTGTCCCGTTCGATCACATTTTATTGCCATTGACATCGAACTGCTTGAGGTAGGCAATTAGATCTTTGACCCGTTGCTCGTCCTTGAGACCGGCATAAACCATCTTGGTGCCCGGCACCTTGGCCTTGGGATCCTTGATATAATCGGCAAGCGTTATCTCGTCCCACGTCAAGCCAGAGTTCTTATTGGCGGGTGAGTAATTGTACCCCTCTAACGCGCCTGCCTTGCGGCCGATTACACCATTGAGCATCGGGCCGACAGTGTTCTTGGCGGTCGGGCCGACCTGGTGGCAGGCACGGCATTGAGCAAAGACTTTCTCGCCATTGGCTGCATCCTGGGCTTGGGTTGAACCTACGAGAGCAAGAAGGCATAGGGCAGAACTGATTATTAGACGCATAGTCGACTCCAGAGTTTTTATCTTGACTCAAAGCTACATCGAAACGAAGCGATACGCAGTGCCGTTCCGTTCCACATATCCCTTCCCTGGCCATGGTAGATGGAACCCGATCAGGGGTAGGCGACTGTCTGCGAGCTGATCGAGAAGGCGACGGCGAGTTCCAGCCGCGACGTCCTGGTCGAGATCGCTGCCCCATGGCCAATCAGGTCGCGCAAACGACACGATCGAGTGGGTGAGGGCATCACCACCGATCAGAAGATGCTCGTTGTGGCTGTCTATGAGAATACTCATATGACCGGGTGTATGCCCTTCTGTGCCAAGATAAGTCAGACCCGGAGCAATGGTATCGCCAGAATTTCGACGCTCGATCCTGCTCTCAATTCGCTTGAGGATTCTCTGCGTTCCCCGTGCCATCCCGTGCAGAACTTCAGGCATTCGCGAGAGCGCGTCGGGATGTGTCCAGAAGTCCCACTCAGTGCTGGAAATAACGTAACTTGCATTCGGAAAGCGTTCAGTCTCGTCGAAATCGTCGATCACCCCCCAAAGGTGATCAGCATGGCCATGGGTGAATACCACCTTAGTGATCGCGCCGCGGTCAATTCCCGCAGCTTCCAAGTTGTCTGCCAGCCTGCCTGCAGTCGCTTGAAACGTCGATCCTGCTCCCGCGTCAATGAGGACAAGTTCATTTTGGGTCCTCACCAACGTGACGTTCGTCGGCGATGTTAGTTGGCGGGGTGCATCTATGCCGCTGGCTTTGAAAAGTGCATCCACCTCACTGCCTGACGTCCGAGGAAGCTGGAAAGCAACGGGTACTTCGAGGTGCCCATCGCTGATCACATTCACTGCAATGTCGCCAACCCGGATCGTGTGAGCAGCAGTCGTGGCCCACGCAGCGGATGCCAACGGGAGGGCCATGGCTGCGAGGCCTCCTGAGAGACCTCCGAGCACAGTGCGCCGTGTCAGTGCTATCGAGGAGATATGTACGATGTCCGTGAGATCCTTCGTCATCCGATCACGCATGACTCTACTCGACCTTGGGGCCCTTGCCCTCCTCAGGAGTGACGTCGAGGGCGCGGGCGCGACCAACGACCTTAGCCGATTCGCTTACGCAGTTTGTCATGCACGGTTCTTTCTTCCAAAAAGCCTTTTCGCTTGTCTCGCGATCGTCATCGAAGAAGTTCGGCTCGTTCGGCAGCTTCAAAGAAGTGAAGTTCTTCTCGTTCAACTCGAAGTTCTCATCTTTGATGATATCGCTGAGGGAGAGGACGTAGGCCGTAACCGCATAGAGCTCATCATTGGTGAGCGACTGAGCGTTGCCGTAGGGCATGGCCCTGCGGACATAGTCGATGACCGTAGACGCATAGGGCCAGTACGATCCGATGGACTTGACCGGATCATGGCCGGAGAGGGTACCCTCGCCACCGGACAAAATCGGCCAACGGCCTGCGCTTTCGCCAAATTCCCCGTGGCAGGCAGCGCAGCGTTCAACGTAGAGAGCTTCCCCGGCCTTGACCGTGCCCTTGCCGACAGGCAGACCGACCCCATCAGGTCGCACGTCGATATCCCAGCCGGCAATCTCCTCTGGGGTTGCTACCCGCCCGATCCCGAGATCGCGCGGAGCCTGAGGGATCGGCTTCGTTTGGGCAAAGGCCACGGCGGTCGCCGTGACGGCCGCCAAGCCGGAAGTCACGAGGAAGCTAAGAAACCTCGACATTCTCTACCTCCCCGCTAGAGCGCACATGCCACGTCTGAATACCATTGTTGTGATAGATCGAGTTGACCCCGCGGACCTGACGCAATTCAGCCTTGGTCGGCTGCACATAACCTGTTTCGTCCATGGCGCGGGATTGGAGGAGAAGTTCTCGCCCGTCCCAGTCGAATTCGTAGTAGAACCGGGTGAGGGCCTTATCCCAGACAGGCCCATCTAGACGGGCAGCTTGCCAGTTACGCCCGCCGTCAAGGGAGACATCGACGCGCTGGACTTTCCCCCGGCCAGACCAAGCAAGGCCGGCAAGGACCGTGAACCCGCGCTTGTGGTTGAGCGGAGCCTGTGGGCTTGGATTCGTGATCACAGACTTGGCGTCCATCACATAGGTGAAGCGGCGCGCCTTTCCACCCTCGAGCAGATCAGTGTACTTCGACGTCTCTTCACGATGATGCCAGGGCTGATCGCCCACCTCGATGCGGCGGATCCATTTGACCCACATATTGGCTTCCCAGCCGGGCACGACCATGCGGACTGGGTAGCCATTCTCGGGGCGAAGCATCTCGCCGTTCATGCGATAGGCAACAAGAGTGTCTTCTAGGGCTTTCTGAAGAGGCAGCGAGCGGGTCATCGCTGCTGCATCGCCCCCCTCCAGAAGAAGCCACTTGGCATTGGGCTTCACTCCAGCCTGTTCGAGCAGAATCTTCAGCGGCACGCCTGTATACATCACCGAGTGGATCATGCCGTGCGTGAACTGGCAGCCGTTGAGCTGGGCACCGCGCCATTCCATGCCCGAATTGGCGGCGCATTCACAGAAATAGGCGCGGTTGACCCGAGGCATGCGCTTAATGTCGTCAAGCGTGAAGATCAGCGGCTTCTCGACGAGACCATGAAGCATCAGGCGATAATCGGTTGGATTGACCTCTGCAATGCCACCGTGGTGGCGCTCAAAGCACAGACCATTCGGCGTGATCGGCCCATCGAGTTCATGGAGGGGGGTGAAGCTCACCGAACTCTCGCGACTGGCTGTGAGCCATTCTACGTCGCGGCGGATGACATTCGCCTCATGTTGTGACGGTTTGCCGTAGGCACGGACACCCACGCCTTCGCCTAGAAAACGCGACCAGTCCGGCACGTTCGGTGGCAGGTTTGCAGGATTGCCGACGGTTTCAGCCCGTGCGGGGAGAGACCCGCCAAGTGCGGCGGCCCCGCTGGCGACGAGGCCTGAGCGAAGAAACGCCCGGCGTGAGGCGAAGCGGGGATCGTCTGGATTGTCGACCATTTTTATCGTCCGAATTCTGCTCTTGTCTCGCCAAAACTATGCAAAAAACTGCATATGTTGATTAAATTCAAATCCCTTGGACTCGAACATGAGTCGTCTCCCTTGGGGCAACCGTCTTGCGCTTCTGAACGTGGTTCATGACCACGTCCCACACCGGCGGTCCCTCGGTGTTCTCATTGATGCTGGCCCAGCCCGCGACCGTATATTCCTTCGCCTGCTCAAGCAGCTGGCCGGTTCTCAGAAGCTTGAGGTCGCTGATCCGATCGCCGATGGGTTTGGCGACGTCGATCGTGTAGGATACGCCGCCGGCCCGGACCATGTCGCCGCCCTGCTGGTAATAGGGGTCGGGGTTGAACAGATTGTCGGCCACGTCTTCAAGAATCTCCTTCAGGCGTCCACCTGTCATGGTCATGCGGTAGGCTGCCGGATAGGTCATCGCGGTAGCGTTGTAGATGTCCTCGCGCGTGATCTCCTGGCCTGGCAGAAGGGATGTGCCCCACCGAAATCCAGGAGAGAGTGCAATCTCCGCATCACGCTCCGAAAGAAGCGCCTCGCAGATCACATCGTCGAGTGTACCGTTGAAGTTTCCTCGCCGGTAGAGAAGGGTTTCCGTATGACCGACCACTTCCCGCAGCATGGGCTCATAAGGCGCTCGCACATCTTTGATCTTCGCCGTCATCTGCGCATCAGGTGTGATGACGTCGGAGAAGATTGGAATGAGCTTGTACCGGTAGGCCTTAACCTCACCGCCCTGGACGTCGAGATCTAGACGTGACACGAACTTGCCGTGGCTTCCGGAGGCGACCAGGAGAGTTTTGCCGATCTGCACGACATCGGATAGCGCATCGTGGGTGTGGCCGGTCAGGATGACGTCGATCCCTTTCACCCGCGACGCAAGCTTACGGTCGACATCGAAGCCGTTGTGAGACAGCAGGACGACGAGTTGCGCGCCCTGCTGGCGCGCCTTCTCGACGTTGGCCTGAACGTCATCCTCACGAATGCCGAACGACCAGTTTGGGATCATCCAGCGCGGATTAGCGATGGGTGTGTAGGGGAAGGCTTGACCCAAAACAGCGATCTTCACGCCACCGCGTTCGATCATGGTCATCGGCTCGAACGCGGACTCGTTCCATTCGGTATCGCGAACATTGAGGCCGAGGAAGGGAAAGCCCAGGTCTTCAGCAATCTCCTTCACCCGGTCAGCACCGAGAGTGAATTCCCAGTGGCCGACCATGGCATCGGGCTTCAAGAGCTTGAAGCAATCCACCATATCCTGTCCCTTGGACACCAGGGACGTGTAGCTGTTCTGCCAAGTGTCGCCACCATCCAGTAGTACGACCCGATCACCGCGTTCGGCGCGAATCGCATTGATGACAGTTGCGATGCGATCGAGCCCGCCCATCCGGCCATAGGACTTGGCAAGAGCGGAGAAATCCTCCGAGGTGAGAGCATAGGCCTCAGCCGATCCGGTCGGAATCTTGTAAAGATCCAGAAGGGCCTTGCCCGTCACATGCGGCACCACCCCCTTCGCATCACCGACACCAATATTGATGGAGGGTTCCCGAAAAAGAATAGGGACGAGTTGCGCGTGAATGTCGGTGATGTGAACCAACGTCACGTTTCCGACCGGCTCAAACGCGAGCAGGTCGGATTGAGTCAGGCGCTGCTGCGCAAAGGCGCGTGTCCACTCGCCAGGGATGATGGCAGCAGCAGCAGCCGCGATCTGCAGAAATTCGCGTCTGGATGTCATCATCGCTCCTTCTCGTTACTCATCGGTCAGTTGCGCACCCCAGGCGTTTCGACCGGGAGACCGATGCCGCGCCAGGCTAAATAAAGCTCAAGAGCCACGAACTCATCCGACAGCGGCTTGTAGGGCTCGCCGCGGACATCGAAAATGCAACCCTCCATGCGCTCGTGAAGCGGGATCAGGCGCTGATCGCGCAAGCGATAGACCGGGAAGCCGTTGCTCTGCCCCTGACTCATGAAGTCGGCTCTTAAAAATTTGCCGTGGTTTTTCTCATGACAGCCGGCGCAGGCAAGATCGAGTTGACCGTTGCGCGTGTAGTATAGGTTTTTGCCCTTTTCAAACCAGGGCGTCATCGGCCCATCGACCTTGGGCGACACAGGCATCCCACGCGACTGAAGTCGAACATAGGCTGTCATATCAGTCAGTTCCTGCGATTTGAACTTCCATGGCTCGGCCTGCATCCGCTCCGTGCGGCACATATTGATCTGCTGCTCGAGGTTGACCGGCTTCTTGAGCACCTCGTTCCACTTGGGCATGGCGGCGCCAACACCCTTCATGGTGACTGGAGCATCCTGATGACAGCTGGCGCATGACTTGCCCGCCGCACCGTCTGGCTTCGACCACATTGCCTCCGCGCGTTCAATGGCCAGAAAACCGGGATTATTGAAGTCATCCTCCTGCATGGCCTGTGTTTCCTTAGTGCGGAAATGAATGCCAGAGATGATCTCCTGCAGGGGATGATCAGGGGTCGGAGGCTTGATACCTTTCCCCTGCCAGTCCGGATGCTCGAGCGCGCTCTGGGCCCAGGCAACGCCTGCGACGCCAATGAACCCAAGGGCCAGAGCTATGAGCGGGCGAATCGCAGATTGCATCTTCATGGATCGTCCTTGTGCGTGTCCTCGGTGAGAGCACCGCTCTTGCTGGCGGCTACCCTTCCTGTCGCGTTCCTCAGGTCACCTTGATCTGTTCCGTGGCTTCGATCTTCGAACCGTCGTCGTCGATCCAAGTAAACTTGAGCGTGCCAGACTTCCCAGGCTTGATCTTGAATTGGAAGTACGGATTCGCCGATACTGCCGGCTCCAGATCTGCGCCGAAGACCATCTCGCCATCGAGTTCACAGGTGAATTTGTTGATGATCTTGCGGGGGATGATGTTGCCCTGCGGGTCGCGGCGCTGGCCGGATTCCATGATGTGTGAAATCAGGCTCTTGATTTCGATTGTTTCGCCGGCCTTCACTTCTTTCCGATCGAGGCGGATGCGGGGCTTCGGAGCTGTTTCTGCCATAGTCGATAACCTTTAAATGAGAATGCGGGTGGTCTGCTGCTGAGTGCTTATCCGCCACAGCCGCCGATCGTGACCTTGACTTCCTTGGAAGCCATGTAAACCGAGCCGTCATTCATTTTGGCGACCGCCACGACATTCTGTGTCTCGGCCAAGCGGATCCGCGTGTTGGCCTCAGGCACGGCGGATGGCGAGAAGTGAAATGTGATCACGCCAGCGCGGGGATTGCCGTCGGCGATGATGAGGACATCTTTGACGTAGGAGTCCTTCGTCATCGGGCTCTCGATTGACACGGTGACAGGAACCGTATTGCCGTTCTCGGCAATTTCAGGAAGCTCAAGCTTCACCTTAGCTTTCTCCGGCGTTTTACCACCGGCGAAGCTCTTGATCGCTTCCTCGGCATCATTCTTGGCCAGCGCGGCGGTCGGCCGTAGAGGGAGGGCCAGACCTACAATTACGCCTGCTCCTAGGCCGAAAGCTTGCCGGCGACTGATTGCGTTGTTCATGTTCTTGTTCTCCCCCAGTTCAATTTTGAACAATAGATTATAACTTGCGGCGGCATCCGTCATTTCAGAGTCGAAAGGTAGGCGACAACGTCCTCGACTTGTTGAGCAGTCAGAATGGGCTTGCCTACAAACTGGTCACGAACACGGTGCAAGCCCTCCGTGCGGTGGAAAGCCGGCATCACAGTCTCTTCCGTGAAAACCTTCTTTGGATTGACAATGATCATTCTCAGCTTCGCCTCGTCCCAGCGGGACGCGACACCGTCGAGGGCAGGGCCGAACTCGCCGTGAAACTCTTCCGACCGAAGCGAGGAGATCTGATGACAGGCGAGGCAATTTCCAAGACGCCTCCCGGCCACGACCTTAAGTCCCTCCTGGGAGTCTCCACGCTTCGCCGTAAGGGGCTTGGGAATGCTCGCAACACCATCGACCTCGACGATCTCATACGAGGCGGTCGCAGACGGGGGTGGTGAGGCTGGCGCCGGGGTTCCTGCCGGGATCGATGGGCTCTGGGCGAAAGCCAAACCGGCATAGACCATGAAGGCCGCGGAAGCGGCAATGCTTGACTTCATCGGACGATTCCTCGGGTGCCGTCTATCGCGGCTTTCTACATGTCATTCAAACATGCGAATTTATGCAAGTGTTCGCTAAGTCAGCGCTCTTGTCAACTACCAGCTTACCCTCCGTTAATTCGAAGAGCGAAGATAGTCGCGGAGGGAACCGCGCTCGTAGGCCTTTTCTGCAACGAAAGTAAAGAGCTTCAGGAAATCCTGGGGCTGTAGATAGCCTTGCGTGCGAACGACCTCCCGATCGCGTGGCTTCTTGCCTGCGAGCCCCATGGATTGGTCGGAAAAGAACTGGAATGTTGGGGTAAAGCGAATGCCATACTTCTCGGCGATCCGCTTTTCGGAGAGTTTCTCACCGTCGAAATCTGTAACTTCACGCGAGCCAATGATGTTGAGCTGCAGAATCTCGAAGCGCTCCTTCACGAAGGCCTCGATCTCCGGCTTCGCCAAATTCACCAAATGAGTTTCCTTGCAATAGGGGCAGCCTTTCAATTCCCACATGACAGCGAAACGTTTGCCCCTCCCAGTAGCTTCATCGAGGTCAGGCCCCAACTCCAGAAAGCTCTCAAGGAACCAAGGCTGCCGGTAGAGCCCGTCTTCTGTCAGGAAGGCCTCCGCGGTAGCATCGCGGGGCAGAGAGCCGCCAAGGGCGGTCGTTGCGATACTGGCAAGCACTGAGCGGCGGGACAACATCATGGACCTCCTAATATTCATTTTTCTGCAAGTGTAGGCTCGAATACGCTGAGGGGCAATCGAGAGGGGGCGAGCGATGAGGCGGTGGCTCTTAGGTCTTGTATTGGGTTGTTCTTTCGTTCACGGGCCGGCCCGGGCCATGGATAGGAACGAGATGCACGTCGCTCTGGAGCAGATTCAGACCCATCGGCGTGTGGCCCTCGGCTATCTCCAAACCGGGAACGCCGAGCTTGCTCTTGTTGAGATGGAACGTTTCAGGGATCTTTTGAAATCTGACAGCTCAGGGCAAACTTGGACGGAGCCGGACGCACTCGCAGCTCTTGCACGAGCGCGGGCCGCGGTCGTGCAGGGGATCAAAGCGGCAGAGATCGGAGACCTGGATCGGGCAGGGGCTCTGGTGGCGGAGGCAAGCAGGGACCTCGATGCTTGGCGTCAAGATGCTGGCTTTGCTCTATTCTCAGACTGCATCGTCAAGGCAAGCCGCACCTATGAAGCTCTTGATATTTATCGGACGAGCCGACCTGATCTCGCCGAACCATCCGTCCGGCGGCACATCCTCGAGGCGGCGGTCGCGACAGAGCGGGCGCTCGCCCGCTGCAATTCCGAGGCTCCACCGGAGGTCCGAACCGAGCCGGAGTTCCGGCGTCTCGTGGATGGCTTCACAGCGAGCTTGAGGCTAGTGGCCGAGGCGACCGAAAAACAAGACAAAGACTATCTTTATCGACTTCTGATCGAGCAGCGTGCGTTCGACCGTCTCTTGGCCTTCCGCTTCGGTTAGAGGTGTCACCCGATCCGGCCAAGCGCCGGGATATTCTCCAGTAGCCAGCCCCCGACCATCGGCATGGCTCCCATGAGGATCAAAAGGCCTGTGCCGACCAGAGCGCTCCCCATGACTTTCTCCATGATCCCCAGATGGCGCTTGAATCCCGAAAGCCAGCGCAGGAATGGACCTGTGAACAGTGCTGCGCCGAGGAATGGAACCCCAATCCCAGTAGCATAAGCCGCGAGCAGGCCAGCACCATGGCTGATCGAGTCTTCAGTACCGGCAATCATCAGCACGGAGGCGAGCACGGGTCCGACACAAGGGGTCCAGCCGAATGCGAAGGCGAGTCCGACCACAAAGGCGCCGATCACGCTCACTGGACGGCTGGAGACAGTGAACCGGGCCTCCCGCATGAGGAGGAGCCAGTGAAAGGCGCCCAGCATGTGAAGGCCGAGAATGATGATGATCAGACCGGCAATCCGCGACAAGAGAGCCAAATGCTCGGAAACAAGCCGGCCCAGAGTCGAGGCCCCGGCACCAAGGGCAATGAAAACCAATGTGAACCCGATCACAAAGGCAAAGGCGCGGATGAAGGCCCGGCCCGTGACGGCAAGTGTCGTGCCGGGCTCGGTCAGCTCATCAAGGGAAGTGCCCGCGAGAAAGCACAAATACGGTGGTACGAGCGGCAGGATGCAAGGGGAGAGAAAAGACAGGATGCCCGCGCCGAATGCGGCGAGAAGTCCGACATCCATGTCCATGAGCAAATTCCCTCTCGATCATATTCGATTTTCGTTATATATTGTTCGGTGGATATACGGAAGAGCTTGGCGTGACCCGTTCCGTTTGGATTTTTGCGAACCTTCTGATAGTGGCGCTTGGTCTCAGCGTTCAGGCGAGTCAGGCTGCCGAACTCGTGATGGTCCGCCGGTCAGGCTGTCCCTACTGCCAGACTTGGGACCGCATGATCGGCCCGGTTTATTCGAAGAGCGATATCGGACGGCAATTTCCAATCCGGATGGTCGACCTTGACCGCGACCCACCGTTGGAGGCAAAGCTTGATCGCGCAGTCTACTTCACTCCCACCTTTATCCTTGTCGAGGAGGGGCGAGAGGTAGGGCGGATCGAAGGCTATCCTGGGGAGGACTTCTTCTGGGGACTGCTGGAGAAGTTGGGCCGGAGCCTACCTTCTCGATCTTGAGGCAAAGCACTATCTGGAGCCCTGCCTAGACGACACCGGGCGAGCTCAGTTTTTGAAGGTACCCTCATGCGGGTCGCGATTGGCGAGAAGTCGAAGGACAAGAACGTTCAACAGGATGTCGATGCGCTTCTTGCCAATGCGCGAGAGGCCAGTGAATTCCTAAAGGCTCTCTCCCATGAGGCCCGTCTCGTCATTTTGTGCCTACTGGTCGATGGCGAGAAATCAGTTTCGGAGCTTGAAGATGTTTTGAGTCTGCGGCAGCCTGCCGTGTCTCAGCAGCTGGCCCGACTGCGTGCCGATAATCTCGTGGAGACGCGGCGTGACGGCAAGAATATCTATTACTCCCTTGCCCGGCCCGAGGTGAAAGACCTGATCAGTGTCCTGCACCGAACGTTCTGCAAAACATAATATGCGGCTATTGATTGGCAAATGATCGAGGGACTAGCGCCACACCTTATTCGGGCCGGATTGGGTTTCGCCGCAGGTCTTACGCTTGGAATGATCGCCCGCCACGGTCGGTTCTGCACCCTTGGCGCCATCGAAGATGCCGTTTACGCCGGTGATACCAAGCGCCTTCGCGCCTGGGGGCTTGCGATCGCGATTGCCATGGTAGGAACCCACCTGCTTGGCACTTTTACGGACTTTGAGCTCTCCCGGTCTATCTATGTCAGTTCTCGCTTTGAATGGGCCGGAGCTGTCGTTGGTGGGCTCATGTTCGGTCTCGGCATGGCGCTGGTCGGGACTTGTGGCTTTGGAACGCTCTTGAGGCTTGGCGGAGGGGACCTGAAGGCGCTGTGGACATTCCTGGTCATCGCCATCTCAGCCTATATGGCAATGCGAGGAGTGACGGGCCTGTTGAGAGTCCGACTACTCGATCCGCTTGCGTTGAACCTGTCGCCCAGCCCATCGCAGACGATCGGTGATCTGATGCACCTTTCCAGAGCCGGCAATCGCCTCCTGGTTGCGGCTATCGCCGTAGGACTTCTCGCCTTCGTCCTAGCTGATCGCGCTTTCCGCCGGGCTAGGAAACTGATCGTGACCGGCAGTGCAATCGGCGCTCTCGTCATTGTCGGCTGGTGGATTACCGGGGTCCTTGGCCAAGATCCATTCGAGCAACGCCGGGTAGAATCCTTTACCTTCGTCGCTCCTCTAGGGGAGACACTCATCTACGCGATGCTGGCATCTGGCGTTCCCTTGGACTTTTCCGTCGGCTCGGTACTCGGTGTCGTGGGAGGCGCCTTTGCGGCGGCCCGCATTGCCGGTGATTTCCGCTGGGAGGCGCCGGACGATGTCCGGGAGACCAAGCGCCATCTGCTCGGTGCGTTCCTCATGGGAACGGGCGGAGTGGCAGCGCTCGGTTGTACGATCGGTCAAGGCGTAACCGGAGTGTCCACGCTCTCAGTTGGTTCAATCTTGGCGATTATCTCAATTTTGATCGGGGCCCGCTCAGGACTTTATTGGCTTGTTGAGCGGTGATCCCTTTATAGGCCGCCAGAGGCACGTTCTTGCCATGCAATGATTAGTATACAACGCGCCCATCTTTAGAAGCTGAATCTGATATATCTGTACAAGACATTTCAAATTTACAGCAAAATGCAGATCTAATATTGCAGTATAGATATATGTGGTTAGTGCCACTAAGAGACTATAACTAAAAATTTCAAAGCCCAAATTGTAAATTACACATACGCAATCAGCATTGATCGATTTTCACACATTTTTACTAAAAATGTGGCCACAGAGAGTCTGGGATATTGTAAATATGATTTCATATATTCAATTTCAGGAATTTAAGTGCTTATAAACTTTTGAGGCAGAAGATATTCCATGTAACGCATATAATAAATTTCTTGGGGGACATACAATGCGTCTTCAAACCCGCCTTACGGCGACTATTTGCTCTGGTTTGGGTATTGCGGCAGCCGCATGCTTTGTTACCAGTTGGTGGTTCGCGGACCAGCTCATAAACGAGAGTCTCCAGAATCGTCTGACTGCCGAGACAACTCAAATCACCGCCAAGATTCAGGATGAGTCCGCCCGCGCCATGTCGTTGGCCCGATTTGTTGCGTCGATGCCAAACGTCGTTGAGGCTTTTACAACTGGGGACCGTGAGCAGTTGCAGGCGCTTGTCGGCTCAACGTTTGCGCCTATGAAAGCGGATGGTGTGGAGCAATTCCAGTTTCATACTCCCCCTGCCACTTCGTTTCTACGCGTCCATTCTCCAGCAAAATTCGGCGATGACCTCTCGAGCTTTAGAAATACGGTAGTGGAGGTCAATCGCACTCTCAAACCTGTTATGGGCCTTGAATCCGGGGTTGCCGGTGTCGGTATTCGCGGTATCTCGCCTTTGGCGCAGAATGGCAAACATGTGGGATCCGTCGAATTCGGAGTGACCTTCGGGCAGGATTTCGCAAAACAGCACCTGCAGCGGACGGGTGGTCGCCTTGCGGTTTTCCTGAAGCAGAAAGATGGACTCACGCAACATGCCTCGACTTTCCCCGAAAGCTTCAAATTCGCTCCTGAAGAACTCGCCGCGTCGTTGACGAGCCGGAAAGTGGTGCCTAGCGTGGAAGTGGACGACAAGGCATCAGCTGTGGCGATCGAGCCATTAAAGGACTTTTCCGGTCATACCATCGGCGTCGTAGCCGTTGCGGTAGATCGGACCGATCTTGATAAGATCTGGGCGTCTGCGATGACAGTATTCGGTACCGTCTCAGCTTTGATGCTCGGGCTCGGGCTGGCCATTGCATGGTGGCTACAACGGGACATCAGTCGCCCCCTGCAGATCGCCACGAATGCAATGACGGAACTCACGGCCGGTCGAATGGATGTCGAGGTCAAGACGACATCGCGTATCGATGAACTCCTGGCAATGGTGAGCGCTATCCAAGTCTTCAAGGACGCATTGATCGCCAAGATCAGAGCGGATGAGGCCTCCGCACTGGAGGCCGATGCAAAGATGAGGCGCGCCCAAACTCTGGACCAATTGACGAAGCAATTCGAGCGAAATGTTTCGGCGTTGACCCAGGGCTTGTCGTCCGCTGCGACCGAAATGGAAGCAACCGCCCGGTCGATGGCTCACGTTGCGGATCAGACGACCCAACAATCCGTGGGCGTGGCCTCTGCGGCTCAGCAAACGTCATCCAATGTTCAGACCGTTGCAGCTGCGACCGAAGAGCTCTCGATTTCAATCCGCGAGATCACCTCCCAAGTTGCTGAGTCGTCGCGCATTGCTACCGAAGCTGTGGACGAGGCTAGGCTTACGGACGTCACGGTTCAGGCTCTCGCGACGATGGCCGACAAGATCGGTACGGTCATCCAACTGATCAACAACATCGCGGGTCAGACCAATCTCTTGGCCCTCAATGCCACCATTGAGGCTGCGCGCGCAGGGGAGGCTGGCAAAGGCTTTGCGGTCGTGGCCTCGGAAGTGAAGGAACTCGCGAACCAAACCTCGAAGGCAACTGAAGAAATCGCCGCTCAGATCGCCGCCATTCAGCAGGCAACGGGTGAGTCCGTCGGCGCAATTCAGAGAATCGGCCGCACCATCGGTCAGATGTCTTACATTTCGACTATGGTTGCCACCGCCATGGAGGAGCAAGGAGCGGCGACCGCTGAGATATCCCGCAACGTGCAGGAGGCCGCACGAGGCACTGAACTCGTGACTGGGAATATCACGGACGTGCAGCAAGGCGCGGGAGAAACCGGGGCTGCGGCCTCACAGGTGCTGTCGGCAGCGCAGGAGCTGTCTCGTCACTCTGAGAATCTCAATCGTGAGGTTCAAGCCTTTCTCTCTGACGTCAAGGCCGCCTAGTCGTCTCGCCTAAGATGCCACCATTGGTGATCGTTCACAAATGGGCGGAAGCGCCGAGCGACAGACCGCTCGCCTGCAAAGAATGGCCAGATCATTTGTCTGGCCATTTTGCTTAGCAGCCCGGCGTTCCCAGCAATCGACCGGATCTCATTGATGACGATCCTTAGAATGGCGCATGTGGATAAGCAGGTAGCAGCTGAATGTGGCTCATGGATCTTGCACCGATGTTGAGCTCTCAGCAGCGGATGAGTCCAATGAGAACATGCCTGTGATCCGTTGTCGGGAGAGCAACCCACTCTGCGTCGCGCTGCCCGACGAGGATGCGGGATGTTACCTCTTGATGAAGGAGCACATTGCCTACTCGCATGCTGGGCTCTGAATCGTACACACGAGCTAGACCGAAAGAAGTGCCTGCTCGTAGCTCGTCGGCGGGGTAGGAGCCTTCCTGTTCCGTTTCAGAGCGACGCGTTTGGAGCCGATCGTGGTCTGGCCCGATCAACGACAGAGTGGCTGGACCGCGCTGTCGACCATGGGTGTTGAACATGAAGCCCGGCCGCTTCCGTTCACCCTTCTATAAGGCTCCTCTTGGTGGAAGAGCGAACCTGAACTTCCTACGCCAGTGCCTGGATCCGAAAACCTAAATGGTCTGGTTAAACCGTGGTTGGGGCCCGTACGGTTGCTCGTTCAATAAGGGTCGCCGGTAGAATTCGGCGGATTGGTCGACTGTTGCCGCCCCTTACATCCCGGTCAATGGCTGCCAGAACCGCGTCGGTGAGTTCATCAAGCGGCTGGCGAATGGTCGTGAGTTGATAAGCGCTCCAATTCGCCTGTGGAATATCATCGAAGCCGATGACAGAAACCTCCTCCGGAACCCGGCGCCCCATGTCGCGCGCCGCGTCGAGAAATCCAAGCGCAAGAAGATCGGTAACGCAAAAGACGCCGTCGACGGTCTCTGTCGCCAGGAGATCCCGCGCCGCGAGTTGCCCGGTCTCGTAGCTCATAACCCCTTGCGCCCAAATCGCCGGCTCGAGTCCCGCTTCGAACATCAACTTAAGGAACTCATTGCGACGCCGCGCCTGGCTTTGCGTACGAGCGCTGCTGCTCACCACCGCCGGAAAGCGGCAGCCTGCCATGATCAGACGCTCAGCTGCTTGACGCACGCCAGCCACGTCGTCGCTCAGGATGGTATCGGTTTCCACGTCCGTCTGCCGATTGACAACGATGACCCTAACGCCATTGGCAAGACATTCGTCAATAATAGCGCCCGGTGGGGCACCGGACATGATCACGATGGCGCGCACCCGAAATTCGAGAACCTGTTCGATTAAAGGCGAAATATCATGCTGCGCATCGGCGGCGTTCAAAAGAAGACACTGCATGCCACGTTGCAGAAGGCCTCGGCTCAGTTGATCGAGCTGCCGTGCCGCGAACGGCGTCGATAGGTTCGAACCGACAACCCCGACAATTTGGGATTGATCGGCGCTCAAATTCTGCGCCAGCTTGTTCACCCGGTAGCCTAAGGCCTTGGCAGCCTCCTCGACCCTTTGACGCACGTCGGGCGCCACGCTCGCACCTTCCGTAAAAGTGCGCGATACGGTGGACCGAGAAACTTTTGCGAGGGCCGCAACTTCTTTTGCGGTAACGAAGCTCTTTGTCATGCTCCCTTCATATACTTGATCTTGATGGCCTCTCAAAGACCCCGAATACGAATCATACCCTCATTTGCACCCGCGTTCATAAAATCCGGAGAGGTCGCCATTTGTGAAGCAGATTATGTAGGGCTCTTGCGAGCAAATTCGAAAATTAATGAGACATATCAAATAATTAATGGCGAAAGATTTAAGCTTGCAGTGGACTTGCTTTGTTTACACCCGCGTGCAAACATGCAGAAAACACGCTGCCTGAGCAGTGAACAGGGAGGATGCAATGGCCGATCTTTCCATTGCCCACGTGCGTAAGCGTTTCGGCGAGTTCGAAGCGTTGAAGGATGTCAGCTTGCACGTCGCCGATGGTGAGTTCGTTGCCGTGCTCGGCCCCTCGGGGTGCGGCAAGACGACGTTGCTGAGAACGATCGCCGGCTTTGAGGCAATCGACAGCGGTACGATCACAATCGGATCACACCCGGTATCCTCGGCGAAAGTCCACGTCGCTCCGGAACATCGCAATATCGGTATCGTCTTTCAGTCCTACGCCTTGTGGCCTCATATGAGTGTTGCCGAGAATGTAGGGTACGGCCTTAAAGTGGCTCGTGTGCCCGACGCCGAGCGTACGCGGCGGGTACGTGATGCCCTTGCCTTGGTAGGATTGACAGGCCTCGAAACACGGCCGCCGGCTATGCTGTCCGGCGGACAACGCCAGCGTGTTGCTTTGGCACGGTGTCTCGTCACGTCGCCGACACTGGTACTTCTCGACGAACCGCTTGCCAATCTCGACGTCCATCTACGCGCGTCCATGGAAGACGAGTTCGCCGACTTCCACAAGCGAACCGGAACGACAATGTTCTATATTACTCACGATCAGGCCGAAGCCATGGCGCTTGCAGATCGTATCGTCGTGATGGATCACGGCGTTGTCATGCAGATCGCGACACCAGAAGAGCTGTTTCGTCGTCCTGCAACTGAGATGGTGGCTCAGTTTATCGGCCAGGGGCTCATCGTTCCGGCGAATGTTCGCTCCGTCGGCGGCGGGCGTTGCATGGTGCAGGTCCTTGGCGCTGATATTGCGGCTCGCTGTTCATCCGAGCAGCGGACCGGCGATGGCTTCCGTCTGTGCGTAAGGCCACGGGAGCTTCAGTTCAGCGCATGTGGCGATGGATTTGCCTGCCGCGTTACGCGCGTCATCTACCAAGGTGGATACTACCGCGTCGAAGTCATGCCTGAAGCCGATCCCAATTTGCGCTTTGTGATCCATCGGGCAGACGATCAACCGATCGAGAACGGAGACCTAGTCAACGTCGTCATCACTGACGGCTGGATCATTCCTCATTCCGTCACTGCCACGTCATCCGCCATAGAATACGCCGCAGCGTAAGTGCGGTAGGGAGAATCCATCATGAAACGCCTTCTGACTGCTTCTCTTCTTGCCCTTCTCAGCGGGACGGCTTTTGCAGCACCAAGCGGCAAACTCGTCGTTTATACCTCCCAGACGCCTGAAGTCGCACAGCAGACCATAGACGCCTTCAAGGCGAAGTACCCGGATGTAGCCGTCGAGTGGATCCGTAATGGCACGGCACAGCTCATGAACATTCTACGGGCCGAGGTCGCCGCCGGAGATGTAAAGCCAGATGTTCTGTTCGTCGCCGATACGATCAATATCGGACAGCTGAAGCGCGAAGGCCGCCTGTTACCTTACGCTGAGGCGCCCACCACACCTTATGACAAGGCCTTTCATGATGCCGATAGAACCTATTTCGGCACCAAGATTGTAGCGACCGGAATCGCATACAACACCAAAACGGCAAAGCGGCCGACAAGCTGGAGCGATCTGACCGCACCCTCAATCAAGGCCCAGGTCGCACTGCCAAGCCCGCTTTATTCCGGCGCAGCACTCAATCATCTGCATACCGTCGCTGCTTCGCCAGAGATTGGGTGGTCCTTTTATGCAGCGCTTGCCAAGAATGGCGTCGCACCCGTGGGCGGGAACGGGCCGGCCCTTAACGATGTGGCAGGCGGTCGTGCCACTTATGGGATCATTGCCGATGGCGATGTGATGCGGGCCAAGGCGAACGGATCACCGGTTGACTTCGTCTATCCAAAGGAAGGGGTATCCTATATCACGGAGCCTGCTGCGATCTTGAAAACAGCGCGCAACATAGAAGCCGCCAAAGCTTTCATCGATTTCCTTTTGTCGAAAGAAGCGCAACAACTGGTGGCGCGCCAGGGCAACATTCCAATCCACCCGGAAGTGCCAGCACCCGAAGGATTTCCCAAGCTGACCGATATCAAACTTCTGCCGCTCGATGTTGGCCAGGCGATCAATACCGATAAGGAAGTGAAGGAAAAGTTCAGGGACATCTTCGGCGGTTGATAAGAACGAGATGACACGGATGGCCTGGATGAAGTCGAAATCGCTGACCTTGTCCCTGAGGGACCGCGCGGTGAGAACAGAAATTTCCGTCCTTACCGTGCTTCTCGTCTTCGTCACGGCTGTCGCCGTTGCACCCCTGTCCCGACTTCTTTTCGAAGGCATCGCTCCCAGCGGCGTCTTCGATTGGGGCCGGATTCAACGGATATTCAACCAAGCGTCGGTGTGGCGAGCGGCGGTGAATACCCTGATCATGGCGACCGGGAGTGCTGCCCTCGCGACGCTCATCGGCGCATTGCTTGCCGCCGCCGTCGCAGTGACCGATATTCGCACCAAAGCATCACTGGTCTTTTGTGTCATTCTTCCGTTAATGATCCCGCCTCAAGTGGCAACTCTTGCCTGGATCAATTTATTCGGATCGTCGAGCACACTTTTGAGCATGCTTGGGCTCGCCGCGGAGGCGGGCACCCGTCATCCGCTCTATTCCCTCGAAGGCATCATCATCGTCCTTGGCCTACACAACGCTCCGCTTGTCTTCCTTGCCGTGCGTGCGAGCCTTCGTGCCTTGCCGTCCGACCTTGTCGAAGCGGCGCGCTCGGAGGGTGCCTCCCCATTGCGCGCTTTCCTCAGCATCGTGCTTCCACTCGCCCGTTCGGGCCTCATTTCCGGAGCTGCTCTGGCCTTCGTTTCAGCCGCAGGTAATTTCGCGGTACCGGCCATGCTTGGCATTCCGGGCCGGGTGCCAACTCTGATCACGCTCATCTACCAGCGGCTTTCTGATTACGGCCAAGAGGCTTTCGCCGATGTGGCATTATTGTCCCTGTCCCTGGGGGCCATCGCCGTCAGCGGCCTTCTTTTTCAAAGTTGGCTGCTGCGTCGCAGGGACATCCGCATCACAAGTCTTACGGCGACTCCCTTGCGTTTTTCTCTCGGTCCCTGGCGCCGCCCGACGGAAATTGCGTGCTGGGTCTTCGCGCTGGGCGTGCTCGTTCTCCCTTTACTTGCTCTTCTTTCGACAGCTCTCGTCTCTGGTTACGGCCAGGCATTGACCACTGAGACGGCGACCTTGAAAAACTTCACCAATGCGCTCTTCCATCACACGATGATTCGCGGCGCTTTCATGACGAGCGCATGGCTCGCGGCCGCAACGGCTGTCATCTTGACCATCGTCGGCATTCCACTTGCCTATTTTATTGTCTGGCGGCCGAATTCTCTGGTGCGAGTGGCGAGCGCGGTACTCGAAGTCGGCTATGCGCTACCTGGAACGCTCGTCGCCCTCGCCGCGATCCTCCTACTCATTAAGCCGATCCCAATCATCCAGGTCAGCCTGTATGGCACGCCATGGATCATTCTTCTCGCCTATCTCACCAATCGTAGCGTGCTTTCCTTGCGTCCTATCGTGTCCGGCTTCATGCAACTCGATCGTTCTCTCGAGGAGGCTGCGCGGGTGGTAGGCGCAGGATTCTTCCGACGGTTGCGGGACATCATTATTCCCCTCGTTGCCCCGGCGGCAGGGGCAGGCGCCATCCTGGTGTTTCTGACCGTTCTAACCGAGATCCAGGTTTCGGTGCTTCTTGTAACATCGAGTACGCGCACCATCGGCGCATCGGTTTATTTCCTGGAAGAAAGCGGGGCGACGACCCTGGCGGCTGCTGTCGGAGTGCTGATCGTTGTCGCTGTGTTTTGTCTCATGTTGTTTGTCTCGTCCTTCAAGGATCGCCTCCCGAAAGGCATTCTGCCCTGGGCGGAATAGAAAGGCCCTCAAAGGTTATGGTTGAATTACCGACCGAAGTGCTCGAAACACAGGAGCGCCGGCCCGCCTCCACGGCTCGGCTGACGGTGATCAGCGGCGTTGGCGGGAAACTACCTGCCTGCTTCCTTGTCGAATACGATGGCATTCGCCTTCTGCTCGATCTCGGCGAGGGGCCGGAACCTGGTGTCAGGCCCGATCTCGGCCGAATTAATGGACCTGTGGATGCAATCCTTCTCTCGCATGCTCACGAGGACCACGCCAACGCTCTCGATTGGCGTGATCGGATCGGCAATCCGCCGGTTTTTGCGACGCAAGGCACCTGGGACTTGCTTCCGTGCGATCTGGTGCCGGGCGAAGATCGACAGCTTCTGCCGGATCGAGGCACCTTTCAGATCGGCAGCATCCCTATCACCACCGGGCGATCCGGACATGCCCCAGGCGGAATCTGGGTGCACTTAGCTCTCGGTGGCGGGCTTCTCTATACGGGCGATTACACGACCGAATCCCATTTTTATCCCTTCGATGCGCCGCCCCCGGCAAAGACCCTGATCGTCGACGCATCCTACGGTGACTACGACCTCGGTATCGACGATGCCATCGACGAGATTGCACGACGTGCCAAATCCGGGGTGGTCCTTCCTGTCCCAGAGGGTGGACGCGGTCCTGAAATGGCGGTTCGTCTTATGGAGCGCGGTCTTTCGAAGCCGTTCCTTGACGCTCCCCTGCGCGATCAGGCAGAGCGGGCGATGGCAGGACAGGACACGACCGTCGCGGTGACAGCGCGAAACAGGCTACATGCCGTCTATGGAACCGGCTTTCCTGCAAAACCCGATCCAACCGGGATAACGATTTGCACAGATTCCAACGCCGTCACTGGGCTATCAGCTCAATTGCTGGCGCAATGGGGCGATGATGCGCCGTTTGTTTTTACCGGACATGTTCCGCCGGGAACTCCAGCGGCGGCATTCCTTGCTGAGGGACGGGCAACTTGGCTGCGGTGGAATGTTCACCCACGCCGCAGCGACGTGGTCGCTTTGGCACATGAGACAAGCGCTGAGCAGATCTTGCTGGCTTTTGTAGAGCCCTGCAAAACACAAGGGCTACAGCACGATTTGGCGCCGCGGCGGATCCTGTGGGGCAAGGTCATTGACCTTTGATCCGCTACGTCCATCAATCCGCGAGGATAACCTTATCCAAGCGTGTGTCGAAGCTCTGGGGCAACAATATCCGCTTACTGCGAGGTTTGCCACATTGCAACTCGCGGTCGCCAACGATGGTGAGGATCCCCACGGGGGGCGACCAGGGCAATGGATCCGGACTGTGCCGATCGGTTGTGGTCCTTGTGCGAGCACCTAACCGGGCTCGCCTGGCTGAGTGATCCATTCGCACTATGAAGGTCCGCAACGGCTCAACCTTGTACCTTCCGGCCGTCCAACGAATGTCGGCTCATGACCGCTGAAGTAGACCAAGCTCGCACTTCTCAGGAGTGCCAGGAGGGGACATTGCAGCAAGCTAATCAGCTGTTGTTGACGCCTACGCTCACCGCGTTTCGAACATCCAGGTGAGGTTGCCCTTGAGGGAATGCTCCTGCGCCCTCGCGCCGATCTGGCCGGCATAGCTCGCCCCCAGGCTCAAGCTCCGGCTCGCCTGCCAGGAAAGCCCCGCTTCCGCCACCAGCGCATCCCGGTCCACCGGCACCCCCGACACCGCAAACGGGCTCGCCCCGCCGGCAAACGCCAGAAGGGTCGAGGGCACGACATCGCCATAAGCATGCCGCCAGCCAATCAACCCTTTCACCGTCAGCGGCATCTCGGCACTCAGCCGCGCTTCCGCCCGCACCCCCAGCGTCGTGGTGCCCAGCTC
>NZ_JAJDOP010000025.1 GCF_020595095.1 Microvirga rosea
CGATCAACTATCCGACGGTCCCGCGGGGCACCGAACGCCTGCGGATCACGCCCGGCCCGTTCCATACGGACGTGCACATCGATGCGCTTGCCCGCGCCCTGGTGGAAGTCTGGACCGCTTTGAGCCTACCCCTCGCCTCCCAAATCGCCGCAGCGGAATTTTGTGAGTGTCAAAGCAGTTTCTGAACCGACAGCGTATCTGTGCTCGAGGCAGCTCAGGGCCAAGCACTACCGACCTGCATGAATCTGCATTCATCATAGTGGGCTGCCCGACGCTTCAATGCAACTGAATCGATACCTTGAACCTTGGCTTGGAAACGAAGATACCACGACTTCCTATCCCTATCGTGCGTCCATAGCGGTCCCGGTCTCGCGAGGAGCAGGAAACGAGAGCCGCGCCGATCTTGTCGGCAAGCGCAAGCGCCCCTGACGGACACAGAGATAATCTGCGCCGGCGTCCTTGCAGGTCTGCGAGCTCTCCTGCGCGTCGATCCCATGCAGGCGAATGCGCTGACCACGGATCTCGGTGGTGTCGTCGTCCATGACGCTGGCCCGGCCAGCAATTGTGGCGGCGGCGGCTGCACTGGTGTACCATACGAAGACGAGCATTGGGGGGATGGTTCTCAGAAGCATGGAGCTAGGGAGTATTAACCTTTGAGACGCAGGTTTCGACACGGCTTACGGCCAGACCAGAACGGACCCCCGAATAACTTCAGGACCCGGTCGAGTTTTGGAGTGGGATGGCCCGACCCGGCAACTGCCCTTTGAGCACATCGAACAGAGACTCCTTACCGCTCCAAAGAACTCCCTGCCAGCCACAGGCCTGAGCTGTGCGAACGTTCTCGAGTGTATCGTCGATGAGGAGGATATCCGCTGGCAACAAACCTACCGCTGAAGCGGCCCCCTCGAAGAAGGCAGCGCTGGGTTTCTTTGCGCCGATCTGGGCCGAGTACTGGATGCCATCGACAACACTCGCCAAGCCGAGTGTGCCCATGAGGTACTGCGCACGCCGGTGCTCCTGGTTGGTGGCTAGATAGACCTGATAGCCCCAAGAGCGAAGTGCTTGAAGATCCTGCAGCAACCGGCGATCGAGGCATGCGTCGTGAGCAAACCAGTATTCGATGAGCCGCTCCACGGTAACGTGAGGAGCAATGTGTCGCAGTGCTGCAAGGAGTCGATCCTCCAGCTTGGCGCGTCCGATCACGACGTCATTCCAATGCTTGGCAAAAAACTCGCGATGCAGATCTTCCGGCCGCAGACCCAGGTCGGTTTCGAGCGACGCCGACCAGTGTCGGCCGTCTGCGGGCCTGCCGCGGACGAGAACCCCATCAACATCAACCATGAGAGCTTTAATAACTAAGCCTCCCTCAGCCTAGAACCGAAACAGAAATTGGAGGTGAACCCGATCGTTCACAAGCATTCCAAAAGCAGCTAGCGCAAAAACGGTACATGCTTCTCTGGTTGTCTGAGTTGCTACATCTTCAGACCGCCCGACTTATGCCATCCAGTCAAATAACTGGCCGCCTGTATCAGTTTCTCTGAACGACCTGGTTGAAACACAGATCATGTGGCGGATAAGAGCTCTATCACAATCCAGCACTTCATATCAGTGTCCGCTCGACAAGCTCTCTTACCGTTTGCAGTGTTGGCATCACCGCCACGCACAGGCTGGAGATCTCCTCTGTGGGTTGAAGGAGGTCCGGGATCATGATCGTCGCCATGCCTGCGGCGTGGGCACTGCGGACCCCATTGTAAGAGTCCTCTAGAGCCCAGCAGGCGACCGGATCGACCTCGAGCCGGTCGGCCGCTGCGAGATACGTTTCCGGATGAGGCTTGTGGTGCTGGACGTCGTCACGGGTAACAACGGTATCGAGGAGATCTAAGAATCCTATGTTCTTCAGGTGATGGGTCGTCGTCTTTCTGTCTGTCGATGTGGCGACGGCCGTCGGAACCCCCTTGGCTTTCAGGGCCTTTAGGAGATCGTGAGCTCCTGGCTTGATGGGGATCCCCTCCCGGCATCGGGTGTTAACGTAGATTGAGCAGAGCCCATAGAACCTCACCAGTGGGAAGTCGGGTCCAAAACTGTCCAGCAGGATCTCGTTCACCCGGTCGGTCGGGACGCCAATCATGGAGAGGTGGGTTTCAGGAAGTATGGAATATCCCAGCTCCCAACAGGAGGACACGATGGCATCCCGGTAAAGAGTCTCGGTGTCGAGAAGCAGACCGTCCATATCGAATATGACAGCCGCAGGGGAGCTGTAGAGCCGCTCGCTCATACCATGTGTTCCATAACCTGCCTCATCCAAAGAACGGGGTTTTCCAATTATCTCAGATTCTGTCTCCACCTCAATGTTTAGGACATCCGCCGCCTCTGCGACATTTCTCGCTATTGAGGTGGAGGAGGCGCCGGGGGAGGCGGAGGGAGCCAGTCAAACTCGCCATGGATCATGCGGTTAATGATCTCTCTCCCTGGCATGGCAGTGTCAATGACATTGCCGTTCACGTCTACCAGGCGATGATGATCTCTAAGGTGCTGCACGTAGATCGAAATCCTGCCACGGGTGTCGACTTTGAGATTAGGCGTCGCGTTATCCGCGTAGTCGAGTGATGCACTGAGCCAACTGGAGCGCTCTTGATTGTTCAATTGCCCGAGAATTTTATCAAAGGCCTGCACGATCTGGTTCTGCGTCTCAGGTCTTGTTCGGGGCGGCCAGGCAGCGTTGCCGATAAAGCCGTTAGCCCACAGCTCAAGGCGCTGGCCGACGGATATATTTTCACTGACTCGATCGCCATATGCGTCCGTGAACCGAGCCTCTCCCACCACGGCGTCGACGATGGCTTTCAAGGATGGAGATGTCTCTCGAACCTTCACCATCGATTCCGGTGGCAGGAACTGGATAATCTCGTGCAACTTTTCTAGCGGCAATTCGAGTAGTCTGCCAATGCCTCCGCTCATGACATCTCCCAATGCGGTTCTAGAGCTGTGCTATCGGATCAGCTGAGCAGGAAGGCATCAGCGAGCTTGATCTTATGTGTTTTTGACAGAGTGCGCTGAAACGTCTCGACTGTTCTTGTTTCGGCGGGAACCCCGATGACCTCGAGGAGTGCTGGCTTGATGCCGTATACCCCCCTCAAATGATGAGTTACGGCGATTTTAAGCTCTCGCTCTCCGCTGTCGTTGTTTGTGCGGCTCATAAACAGGACGTTGTCGGCCAAGCCGAACTCAGCGATGGCCAGGTCCGCGAGAGGGTGCCAGTTGTTGAACAGCGATACCGAGTGGTCATACAGATCTAGCGGTTCATTGTATTCCCCGCCGCGAGATGCGCTCATGACATACGTACGCTTTGCCACATTGTGCACCGAATAGGGCTGAATGCGAAAGTCCGATAAGTTCCGGCTGAATGACGTGCCGACCGCGTATGTAATGCCAGGCTGGTTGACCAGCGTTTCACCGAAGGTTCCGGCACTCAGATTGATCCCTATCTGGGTGGAGCTCGTCACCGAGTATGAACCCTGCTGGGCGGGCGGGGACGAAGTGTAAACCTCTGTGTGTTCAGCATCACCAAGGGAAATCTCGACATCGACGCGCTCCGTAAACCAATAGCGCCCTGTCTTTGCGTCGTCCTTCACAAGCTTCCCGTTTATCGATGGGACTACCGACGAGCCTTGGAGATCGACGTTGACAAAGGTGGGTAGCGTCTCGAAGCGGCTCACCTTTACGTGCGCACGCAACCTGATAAGAGCCTTCTGGTTGTTGTCGAGAAGCCCGGATGCCGGTTGCCACTCGATTTCGTCGGATAAGTAGAACTCCATTGTACCTCCGGATTGATGATCGAGCTCCCTGAAGAGCTGCTACGAGATGATAAAACTAGCTCTTGAAAGTGCAATGTCCAAAACTTGCATCGATTGGCTATCACGCTCAATGCGGGCGCATTGAGGCCCATGATTGGCCTGGCGATGGATGACAGGCGGGCAAAGATCCGTTCGGTGCCGCACCTCAGGCCGTTCGCAAAAGAAAAGGCGCCGCTCGAATCCTCGAACAGCGCCTGTTGATTTGTGGGGGGGGTTGACCGTGACGGCGTCGATTGCGGTTAGTTGAAGAGTGCGTCGATCTCGTCTTGGGAGGTTTTGTCAGGGTCGACGTCCAGCGCCGGCCCATTGAGGAGTGCGCGGTCGCCTTCCCGATTGGGATCGACCTCAGGTGCAACGTCATTAAAGCTCTCGATACCGCCCCAGATCTCGATCATCCGACCGACGCGATCCTCGACAAACCGCATCGAGCTGATCACTTTGCCGATGCGCTGGCCGGTAATGTCTTGGAAATTACAAGCCTCGAAGATCGTCACGACCTTGTCCGATATGGCCTGGATGGCCTCAGCTTGGATTCCGGTCAGTTGGCCGGAGAGGTCCGCCGCGATGGCGTCGATGCTCTCGGCGGCTTCCAGGATGGTGTGTGTTGCCGCCTCGGTACCCATGACCACGGCGCCGAGCTCGTCCGTGGCGGTGCTGATCTCTCGCCCCTGGGCACCGGCATAATGCAGCGTTGCGATTTCCGCCTTCGTGCGAACGATGGACCCCATGATGGCGTCGAGCTCTGCCTTGAGCCGGAAGGCCTCCTGCATGTCATGCTGAAGGTTCTCGAGCAACGCCTTTGATGCCTCGCTCGTTGGTTCGATCAGCCCCCGCAGAGCGGCCAGTTCCGCTATGATCTCGGCGTGCCGCTCCCCCTCCCCGCCATTGGCGGAGGCCGGTGGAAGATACTGCTCGATCTGAAAGATCTTACCGCTCGAATTCATAGGGTTTACTCTCCGAAGACAGCCGCGATCTTCGCCTGGAGCGTCTGGGCGTTGAACGGCTTGACCATATAGTTGCTGACGCCGGCCTTCTTGGCCGCGATGACATTGTCGGTCTTGGCTTCCGCCGTGACCATGATGAACGGCAGGGTGGCCAGGGATGGATCGGCGCGGACTTCCTGTAGAAGCTCGTATCCGGTCATCGGAGCCATGTTCCAGTCGGATATGACGAGCGCATACTGTTTCTCCCGCAGCTTGGCGAGAGCGGCCGAGCCGTCGCCCGCATCGTCGACATTTGTGAAGCCGATCTGCTTGAGGAGGTTTCGGATGATGCGGATCATGGTTTGGTAGTCGTCGACCACAAGAACGGGAATTGAAAGGTCCAATGCCATAATATTACCGATGAATAGGTGCGAGACCGCACTTTAAGGACCAAGCGGTTGCAACGTCGTAAATGCGACAAGCGGATTCCATCATTTAGATCGCCAGCGCTGCTGGCCCGGGTTTTGTAACCTCGCTCAACAACTCAATCCGGCACAGTTCCTAGGGCCGAGACGACCTCTTTGCGCGTGAGAGGCTGCTTGGTGGCCACTTAGAGTACGAGGATGGACACGATACCCTGCAACGGGTGTGCGGCAGATCCGGTCGAGACAGGCGCGCACGGAGCGAACGCGCCGCTACATCACCCGACATTTGGCGTTATCCGTTGAGATATATGTCACCATCGGAGAACTCTCCTCTAAAGTAAATCAGGGCACTCTTGGGAATTTGGAATGGGTCGCAGGCACGCGCGATCTGAAGCGGGGGCAGCTGGATCCGACGCAAAAAGCCCACTGATGCATCGATGACGTGGAGGTTATAGTTGATCGGAAGGATTTCCGCCTGCAACGAGATCGTCGTGACGTTCCAGCTAGTTTGCGGGACAAGAAGTGCAATCTGCTCATGCTAGAGGAAGATTGCGCGAGTGGCATCCACCATCGGGACCTTCGACCACGCTTTGGGATCCGTTCACGTTTGGCAGGCAGTAGTTTCGCAATAGACCGTCAGTTGACTATACTCCGCAAATTGGGCTCGTACGTTCTGATTTTTCGTTGCATTTGTGATCTTATCCGCTATGAAGCGGCGCAGACAGCGAGGTCCACAATTGTTGGGTGGCTCGATTGTTTAGCCATGCCGCACCATAGAACCTGTTGGACATTCATGCAAAAATACCAGTTGCTTCCATTTCTGCTTCTCGTGCTCGCGGGCTGTCAGACAGCAGAACCTGCATCGTCGGACGCAGACGAAGGTATGGATAGAATCTACGCAGTCCAGGAGATGGCAGGACCGATGCAAGCGGCAGAGCTAGACCCTACGGGCCTTGCCAAGACTGCTGTGATGATGGAAAACTATCGACGCATGCAGGCGGCCAGCGGCGATATCCCTAAAATTATGGAAGGTCATCGCCAACGCGCCCTCGCGTTCTGTAAAACCTCACCTGAACTCCCGAGCTGTAAGCAGTTTATGGCCGAACAGGGCCAGGCCGCGACGGACTGAAATTAAACCCTAAGGCCGTTCGAGTGGTCTCGGGCCAAAAGCCACCACATCCAGCAAAACGAAACCTGTTGTTTCACATCCTGCCCTCGCAAAGCAGGCCCCTGAATGGCTGGACGTCACCGCCGGTAAGATACGAACAATCAATGTGGCTCGAGAGCTACAACTGCTAACAGCGGCACTAGCATAATAGAACCATGCAAGTTTCGTTGTTCGGAGATGGTAGCCACACCGGTGGTCTCAGAAAAGGCCAGGCTGCACTCTAACTCTGAGAGTGTCGGATCCACTCCGCAATCTTGGGCGCGGCATTCGTCGGGACAGCTCTGTAACATCAAGCTGTAGGTAGTTGGCCTCATCCATGCCTGCGAGAACTTTACCCTCTGCGTGATTTCTCTTTGCCATTCCTGAATCGCGCGGTTTCCTTTTCGCAGCTCGGTCAGCTGCTTCGATACGACGGATGTTCTCGTCAAGATCACAGTGGAGATGCACCACGAATAACGGTGCTCGGTCATGACCGAGGTCCACAATATGTTTCCACTTTGCATCTCCCCAATCGCTGCTCCCTGCTAGCACCGTCGTTAGTACGACAGGGACCTCCGCGGGAAGCTTTCGAATTAGACCATACGCGATTGCTTCGATCCTCTCGAGGGTCTCGATGAACGTAGGTGTTCCAAATTTCGTCAAAGCAAAGGCGACATCGTAGACACTGTGAATGTCCAGCAGGCGGCCTGATATTCTGGAGATCAGTTCCTGGCCGATTGTGAGCTTTCCCACTCCAGGACAGCCATTCAAGACGATGATCGAGGAATACTCCTTCAAATACGGGTCCGTTGGAATTGCCCAGAAAACTGGAGAAACTTTGCCGCGAAACGCCTCGTCGACCAGCGACAGCTGTCTTCAAGCCTTCGCCGAATGAGAACCGCGTCAACATCGACCACGAGGGCGTTCGCCGTCAAACCTCCTACGGTTCAGAGACGATCGCGCAATTGAAGGAATGACCTTACCGCTTACGACATCCGCCGTCTCCGCATGGCCAGGAGCTCAGTTTCAAGATCCAGTTTGCGGGCTTTCACCATGCGGACAAGGGCACGGTAGTACCCGCCCGGATTCCGGATCCGGTTTGCACCGCTGGCAACGTCATCCTCGTAGAGTTGCAGCACGTAGAGGACGGCGACCGCCGCGCCGATCGGCCCAAGATCGGCAACCGCCTCGTTCCAGGCACTCTCGTGAGCCCCAAGCGAGGCTCGCAAATACCGTCCTGCTGCGACGATGTCGCCGATGTCCCGGATGGGCTGACCGTAATCCTTAAGGGCGGGACAGGCTTCAATGATCAAAGCCGGTGATAGGTGCTCAGCGGGTCGTTCTTTTGGCAGAACCGCCTCAGCTTTCTTCGGAAAGCCCCTTGTACAAGTTTCGCTAGGAGCTTCGTTGTTTGATTCATTGTGCCGGAATCGGATTCCCTCGTTGCCCATCTCATAAAAGAGTTTCTCAGCTGTTTTCCTCAAAGTCTCCCAAGCTTCTGCGAGGTCGAGGGGCATCATCTGGCTCGAGCGCTTTGGCGTGCGCTCCAGGAGGCTCTTAAGCTGCTCCTCGATGGCCGTCCGGTCGATTGTTGGATGATGAAGCGCTAACGCCTCGATCGCTGCTTCGGTCTGCCGCCGCGAGACCGTGATCTCGTCGAACAGCCGCTTGCGTTCAGCGCGAGCCTGCTTCTGTTCGGCAACCAAGCGGGCCCATTCCCCTCGCCGGGCATAGACGGGGGTCAGATCGAAGCCGAAGGCGTCAATGATCTCTCCGGCGAGGTCTTTGACCGCATACCGCTTCCCGTTGGGGGAGTCCTTGGGAATGATCAGCCCCTGCTCGATCAGGTGGTTGAGTGCAAAGCGAATGGCGCGCTCGGTATAACCGGTGCGGTTGGCCAGATACTCGTTGGATGGCCACACCAGCAGCCGCTCCCACGCCTGCTCTCCCCAGCTGGCAACCAGAGCTGACAGAATCTGCCTGGCCGAAGGGCGCAGGACCAGGGCGACCTCCGCCTCATAAGCGGCGGCGGCGAGTTCTTTTCGTGTTACTGTGCGCTCTGCTTCGAGCGCAAATGCTCTCGCGGCCAGAGCGGCATGTCTCAGCCGCCGGCCTCCTGACGATGCGATTTGCATCGCGTCCCTCCATGTTGAGGGCAAAGCGGGAGCGTTCACCGAAACCGATGCTCTTGACACTCAGCTTGTCGGGATGGCATAAGAAAGCTGCTACACATTTCTTACGCCCACCCCTCGGTGGGTCTCCAAAGGCCCCGGAGTGTCCAGCTCCTGGGCCTTTTGCTTTGCCTAGTTTACGTCACGACATTACAGTCCTTTTCAGCAAACATGGCTTCGAGGGCATGGGTGAACGCTTCCTGCCGTGACCGGTAGCGGCCCCGTGCGATCTCGCGATCGATGGCGGCCCCTATCGGTGCAGACACCCAGATGTTCATCTCTCGCTCACCCCGTTCGCGGCGGGACTTACGAAAGCGCTGAACGCGCTCGGTGTGCTTTCCATCGGGCATGGCGATCACCTGTTACACTCGTGCCGTATCGAGTGATGACCGATTCCCGGCTAAGTGTGGAGTCGGGTGGTCAAGTATTTATTCACTATAAGACTGAATCCGTTGGAAAACTGCTTAGGCACGGGCTGTAGCCGGCGCGAAGGCGAGTCAATTCGCAGGTAAAACCCTGGTTCCAATCGATTCTTACTTGCGCACGCGATTCTTTCGCGAAAGTCAAAGGCAAAAATGGATGACTACAATGATTCGAGAATGACTCTAAAGCGGGTCACATCAGCCGGTTAATTTCTATTAACCGTCGTGCCTCTGATTCGAATATTGGAGAAAAACTCCACGGATTGTCAGAGTTGCGTAGGGCGGTTGGTCATCAGGGGACGTGGCAGGCCTTTGTCGATCCGGACACGGATCTGCTGACGGGTCGCGTGGGTGCAGCACGAGAAGGTATTCGCTGAGTATCCATCAACCGCATCGATTACAGTCGGTTTCCACCGCCGAGGAGTTTATCGAGGACGGATTAAGGCTTGAGCCTGCGGCCGCAACAGCGGGAAACCACACCTACAAAGATGCGCCACACCCGCTCCGGCTTCTGCCCTACGAGCGCTGGCCCACCAACGTTAGGAAGAAGCCTCGCAACTGGCGTGGGATTGTCAGCACCATAAATGCAAAGGTCGACAGCTTCCTTGTGAAATGACACCTGTCAACACACCAGCCGATCAGGCGGGCCCTCATGCCGGATCGTTTCCATTATTCCGACTGGAAAGCCGTTGAAAGCACAACTCGCGGGTGTGTTATTACTCTTGCGTGCTTCCGCGGTTCTCTGCCGATAATGCAAATGGTGCATAGAGGATGCCATTTTCGGAATTTGCTTCTCGAAAGATACGACATGTAGTCTCGCGAACGCGACGATGCGGGAGTAGTCGCCGATGGCTAACAGGCGCTACAGCAAGGCGACTGGAATAGCTTGTTATATCGTAGGGAAATCCGAAGGCTCTCGGGTTGCAGGTTTTATTTGAATCTGAGGCGTTCGGAAACATGATGGCCAGTGAAGCATTGCTGTCGGTTCGCGACTTGGCCGTAGAGTTCCCTACTGAGCGCGGTGCCGTGACCGTCGTCGATGGTGTCAGCTTTGACATCAGGCCACGAGAAACCCTTGCAGTGGTTGGAGAATCCGGATCGGGGAAGTCGGTTACAGCACTGAGTATCATGCGTCTTCTCGAGTACGGAGGCGGCCGGATCGCCCGGGGAAATATGCTCTATCGTACCCGCGACGGATCTGTTCGTGATCTTGTGAAGGGCCTGCCCTCGGATCTCCGGCCGATGCGCGGTGACGAGATCGCGATGATCTTCCAAGAGCCGATGACATCGCTCAATCCAGTCTTCACCATCGGCGACCAGATTAGCGAGGCAATCCTCCTCCATCAGGATATGGACCGTGCCGCTGCGCGTGCGGAGACGCTCCGGCTTCTGGAGAAGGTGCGGATTCCCGAGGCTAAGCGGCTGCTCGATGTCCATCCACATCAATTGTCGGGCGGCATGCGTCAGCGCGTGATGATCGCTATGGCGCTCTCCTGCCGGCCCGGTCTTCTTATCGCCGACGAGCCGACCACTGCCCTGGACGTCACGATTCAAGCCCAGATCCTGCGGCTGATGCAGCAGTTGCAGGAAGAGATGGGCATGGCGATGATGTTCATCACCCACGACATGGGGGTCGTGGCCGAGATCGCTGACCGGGTGGTCGTGATGTATAAGGGACGCAAGGTTGAGGAAGGGACCACCGAGGAGATCTTCACCTCTCCCCAGCATCCTTACACGAAATCGCTTCTGAGCGCTGTTCCCAGGCTCGGCGCGATGAAAGGGTGCAGTCTGCCGGCCCGCTTCCCACTTGTTGATCCCAGCAAGGGGAGCGCAGCCTCAGAGGCGCCGCAAAATACGGTAAAGTCGGCCGCAGAACCCCTTCTGAGCGTGCGTGATCTCGCCACGCGGTTCGATATCCACAAAGGCATCTTCAGCCGTGTCGTCGCGCGGGTTCACGCCGTGGAACAAGTCAGCTTCGACATCATGCCTGGCGAGACGCTGTCCCTTGTCGGAGAGTCAGGTTGCGGCAAATCGACGACAGGTCGCACGCTCATGCAGCTCATCGAGCCTACAAGCGGTACGATCTGGTTCGAAGGTCGCGATATCGCAGCGCTATCTGCCGCGGAGCGCCGCGGTCTCCGCCGCAAGATCCAGTATATTTTCCAAGATCCCTATGCCTCACTGAACCCGCGTCTGACGGTAGGTTTCAGCATTGCGGAACCGATTGTCACCCATGGATTGGCGTCCGGGTCCGCCGTAAGGGAGCGGGTTGCTGAGCTCTTGAGCCTCGTCGGGCTTCTTCCTGAGCATGCCGAACGCTATCCGCACGAGTTCTCGGGAGGCCAGCGTCAGCGCATTTCGATAGCGCGTGCTCTTGCCTCGGACCCGAGACTCGTGATCGCAGATGAATCGGTTGCGGCCCTCGACGTCTCAATTCGGGCACAGGTCATCAACCTGTTGATGGATCTACAGGAGCGGCTGGGTGTCGCCTTTCTTTTCATATCGCACGACATGGCCGTGGTTGAACGGATCAGCCATCGGGTTGCTGTCATGTACCTCGGGCAGATCGTAGAAATCGGGTCGCGCCAGGATATCTTCGAGAATCCGCAGCATCCCTACACTCGACGATTGTTATCGGCTGTTCCCATCGCTGACCCGAGACTGCGCAGCCGGGATCGCGAGTTGATCACCGGAGAGGTTCCAAGTCCGACCCGGCGCGTTGGCGATGAGCCGATCGTCGAAAAGCTCGCCGCCGTTTCACCGACTCACTTCGTCGCCAAGCATACGGTCGGTGCGTACTAACAGTGATAAACCGGAGGAGAAATGATGTTCAATTTCAGGAGACTCGTCGTAGTGGGAGCGCTGCTGCTGTCGGTTTCGACACCGGCATTGGCGGCCAAGGACCTTGTGGTTGGCGTTCCGGACAACCTGACCGGGCTTGACCCCCACAACGTCAACGACACGCTGTCGCAATCTGCGTCGCGCCTCATTCTTCAGGGCCTCTTCGGCTTCGACAAGGACATGAAGCTCGTGCCCGTGCTCGCCGAGAGCTATGAGGCCAATGCCGACGCGACCGAATTCACCATTCACTTGCGCAAGAACGTAAAGTTCCATGACGGCACGCCGTTCAACGCCCAGGCCGTGAAGATCAACTTCGAACGCCTCGCCAATCCTGAGAACCGCTTAAGCCGTGCGAGTCTTGTGAACATGGTCAATCAGTTCACGGTGGTCGACGACTCGACGATCAAGCTCACGCTGAAGGAACCTTTCGGCGCCATGATCAACAATCTCGCGCATCCGGGCGCGATGATCCACAGCCCGACCGCGCTCGAGAAGTACGGCAAAGAGGTGAACCGCAACCCGGTCGGAACGGGTCCCTATAAGTTCGTGAGCTGGCAAGCCGATACCCTGAAGGTCGCCAAAAACGAGAACTATTGGAAGCAGGGGCTTCCAAAGGTCGACAGCGTCACCCTCCGGAGCGTTCCGGAGAACGGCTCGCGGCTTGCCATGTTGCAAGCGGGTGAGGCGCAGTTCATCTATCCGCTGCCGCCAGAGATGGTGTCCGTCGCCGAGAAGAGCCCGAAGCTCGACATCATCAGCAAACCCTCCATCGTCACCTGGTACGTGGCGATGAACAACCTAAAGAAGCCGTTCAACGATCTTCGGGTACGTCAGGCGCTGAATTACGCCGTCGACAAGCGGGCCTATGCCAAAATCGTCTATAACGGCAACATGGATCCGATGGACTCGGTCGTGCCCCCAGGCCTGCCGTTCTATGTCAAGCAGGGCGAATGGCCTTACGATGTCGCCAAGGCGAAGGAGCTTCTGAAGGAAGCGGGCTATCCCGACGGATTCGAAACGGAGATCTTCGCCGGGAACAGCACGACTTCAATCCGCGCGATGCAGTTCCTCCAGCAGCAATTGGCGCAGGTGAACGTCAAAGTGAAGGTCACGCCGCTCGAAGCTGGTGTCGCAGCACAGAAGATTTGGGGCGTGTCGAAGCCGGAAGACACGACCGTTCAGCTCTACTACGGCGGCTGGTCCGCCTCGACCGGTGACACCGACTGGCAGCTTCGTCCACTCTTGTTCGGCGAGAGCTTCCCGCCGAAGATGTTCAACGTCGCCTATTTCAGCAACCCCGACGCCGATGCCGGGATCAAGGCTGGTATCGCAACTGCCGACAGCGGGAAGCGGGCCGAAGCCTACAAGAAGGCTCAGGAAGCTGCATGGAAGAATGCTCCGTGGATCTATCTCGGTGTGGAGCGCCTTCTTGCCGCCAAGTCAAAGTCGCTAGCGGGCGCGTACTATCTTCCCGATCGCGGCATTCTGCTCGAAGAAGCGGAACTCAACTGACGAAATATAGCCCCGGAGTTCTTCACGGCTCCGGGGCATCGTCCGCGAAGCGCCATGTTCAGATATCTCATCCACCGATTGCTCGGCATTCTGCCGGTCCTTTTGCTTATCTCAGTGCTTGTCTTTGCGTTTGTACATCTTTTGCCCGGCGATCCGGCCCGTCTCGTCGCGGGCCAGGACGCAACCGATCGAGACATTGCCGCCGTCCGTGCGGCGCTCGGGCTCGACCGGCCCCTATGGGAACAGTACGTCACCTATGTGTGGAATATCCTGCATGGGGACTTCGGCATTTCGCTAAAGACGCGCCGCGCAGTGTCTGAGGAGATCGGCGAACGGTTCTTCCCGACTCTTTGGCTCACGCTTATCAGTATGGTTTGGGCCACGCTGTTCGGCCTTGTCATCGGCGTGTTGTCCGCCGTCAAGCGGGGCCGCTGGCAGGATCATGGCGGCATGCTCGTCGCTGTTTCAGGGATATCTCTGCCGTCCTTCTGGCTTGGCCTGCTTCTGATCGATTGGTTCTCAGTGCGGCTCGGCTGGTTCCCGACCAGCGGCTACGGAACGCTCGCGCATTTTGTACTCCCGTCCATCACCCTGGGCGTGGGCGTTGCCGCCGTGATGGCCCGCTTTACGCGCTCATCCTTCATTGAGATCGCCCGGGAGGACTACATCCGGACGGCGCGGGCCAAGGGCGCTTTCGAACACCTCGTCGTGTGGAAGCATGTGCTTCGCAATGCCCTGATCCCAATCATCACGATGGTCGGGCTACAGTTCGGCTTCCTCCTCGGTGGCTCTATCGTTGTTGAAACCGTTTTTGCCTGGCCGGGGCTCGGCCGCCTTCTCGTGGACTCGGTCTCCTATCGTGACTATCCGGTTATCCAGGCCGAGATCCTGTTGTTCTCGCTCGAATTCATCCTCATCAATCTCATCGTCGACGTTCTTTACGCGCTGGTGAATCCGGAGATCCGCTATCGATGAACAGCGTCGCCCTGCCCTCCACGTCCAAGTCGGCCGCCGAGCGGATCCGCACACCTTGGTCCGAGTTCTGGCGCAAATTCCGGCGGCAGAAGCTGGCCGTCGCCTCGGGTGTGTTCCTGCTGCTGCTCGTTGCCGTCGCCCTTTTGGCACCCTGGATCGCACCCTACGATCCCGCAGCCCCAGATTACGACCACGTTCTTGAGGGACCATCCTGGCTGCACTGGGCCGGAACGGACGACTACGGCCGCGACATTCTCAGTCGCATCATTAACGGGGCAGGTATTTCGCTGATGGTTGGCTTCCTGGCCGTCACCGTTGGCGGCGTCATCGGCATCGCGATGGGGCTGCTCAGCGGCTTTTATGAGGGCTGGATCGACCGTATCATCATGCGGATCTGCGATGTCCTCCTCGCCTTTCCGGGCATCCTTCTCGCCATCGGCATCGTGGCGATCCTCGGGCCAGGGGTGGAGAACGTGATCTGGGCGGTGGCCGTCTTCAGCATTCCGGTCTTCGCCAGGCTGGTGCGAGGCTCCACCCTGGCGCTCAAACGAGCCGTCTATGTGGATGCCGCGCGAGCGATCGGTGTGCGCAATATCGTCCTCATGGCTCGCCATATCCTGCCCGGAGCCTTGCCGAGCGTGATTGTGTACTTCTCGATGCGCTTTGGCACCTCGATTCTGACGGCTGCGAGCCTGAGTTTCATTGGCCTTGGCGCACAACCTCCGACTCCGGAATGGGGAGCCATGCTTTCGGCCGGCAGAAGCTTTATCGGCGTTGCCGACCATCTGACCTTCTTTCCGGGATTGGCCATCTTCGTGACAGTTCTTGCCTTCAACCTCCTCGGCGACGGGCTGCGAGATGCACTCGATCCCAAGCTGAGCCAGCTCTGACGTCCGCAGTTCCCGCCGAGTTGCCGATCTCTACGCCGTCCTTACAGGCAGGAGCCCATTCGCCATTTCACCAAGGGTCCAGTCCATCACTTCGCGGTACAGGGTGCGGTTCACATGCTGGAGAAGAGGGACCTGCACAAAGGCGAGCCGCAATTCCGAGCCGGATCGATCGGCAGAGGTCGATGATAATGCGCCAGTACGCCCGCCTGCTGGCATCCGGCCATTGTGCGATCGGTCTCAGTCGCTTCCCCTCCGGCACTCATACCTTGCGGCGCACCATAGCGTCGAAGATCTACCGAAGGACAGGCAATCTCCGGGCCGTCCAGTCTCTGCTCAGCCACACAAAGATCGAAAGCACCGCTCGTATCCTGAATCGATGTCAATGATGCCCTCCTGATTGCAGAGCAGGTTGAATTCTAAACGTAGAGGCGGCCAGTCGACTGGCCGCCTCTAACCTCACCAAGCATCACGGATGTAGCGTCCGGACTTGAGGCTTAAGCGGCCAAGAGACAAACGACCGCTCTGGGCCACAAGCGGACCTACTCCGCATCCTAACGGCAGCGTCCGTGCTGCCACTGCGAAGGCAAGATCATAGTTCCTTGTCACCCTATTCTTCCGGTCAGATGGCCACCCTTCCGATCGATCCACCGCCATCGACGAATAGGGTCTGCCTGGTGATGTAACCGGCCTCTTCCGAGACCAGGAAGGCAACGGCCGCAGCAATCTCTTCCGGCTTGCCGAGGCGCCGCATCGGGATGAGCGAAAGGAAGCTTCGCTCGGCCTCGCTGCCGACAGGCGTATTCCGACGGAACAACGCGGTTTCCATAGGACCAGGCGCCACCGCATTGACGGTGATGCCGGTCTCGGCCAATTCCACTGCCCAGGTGCGCGTAAAGCTGTTGATCGCTGCTTTGGCCGCCCGGACTCTAGTCGTGCAAGTACGCTGGATAGTCCGGCGGGCTGAACACGAGAGTGCCGGCCTTCAACATGTGCGGTAGTGCGCCTAGACCATCCTTCGGATTAGGCCTGATCTTTGCGATGGTAACATGGTCCGCGGCCTGCACGAAGGCCGGGATTGGCGATTGGCGCCCGGAGTCAGGTCCATGCGGAAGCCCTGCTCGGTTACCCGATGAACCGGCTACTTTTCGGGACAGTGCTGATCAGAGCCTATACGGAACGTACCCGGCATCCGCACCAGGCCGCAATGATCCAACTTCCCCAAGGAGCCTGACGATCGGCTTATTGTCTATGACAGTAATGGGAACATCCCATTCTCGCCCGGAACCAAAACCGGCGCCCAAGGCTGCAGCGAGGCAGCCCACTGTCAAAGGTCCGGATTTGGGTCACACGCTAAAATTTCTGCCTCATTTGGAAGGTCCGGCTACCTGAGTACAGCTGTCCCGGGCTAGCGTCTTAGAGGTGCCAGGAGCGAACTTAAAATGGTTTGTGACGGCTGCTCGAACATCGACGTTCATCAAGGCTTGCTGACCAGGCATGCGAGTCCGATCAGTCATGCGCCTCCTGCCAGTGCGGATATGTGACGTAGGCGGTGATAGCCCCCTGCTCATGTGACCTGATGGTAACCGCCTCGCCCTTAGGCATATAGACGATCTCGCCCGGACCGGCGGTTACTGTGCCAGCACTCGAGGTGACCGACAGGCGACCCTCCAGCACCACAATGACGTCGTGCACGGCAAGAGTCTCGGCGATGCTCTGGTTGGGACCATAGCGGCCATAGCCGATGGTAATCGGCCCGCCGTGGCGCTGATCGATCACATTGCCCGCGAACACCTCCCCACCCTGTCCAGGCGAACGCTCGAACGATGCGTCGCCGATAGAAAACTTCCAAACATTCATCGAATAGCTCCATTCCGTGTTAGACGCTCAATGTGAAAAGACGATCGGCCGCAGAGGTACGCAGTTGCGCAAACCCGTGATCAAATGCGGCGATGGTTCAGGCAGCCGCTGGGATCCGTGCAATCACCTTGATCTCGAAATCGAAGCCTGCGAGCCAGTTCACTCCAACGGCAGTCCAGTTGGGATAGGGTTTCTGAGAGAACGTTTTGTCTTTGACAGACATGATGATCTCGAACTGTTTCTCAGGATCCGTATGGAACGTCGTCACGTCAACGATGTCTTCGAACGTGCAGCCTGCCGCCTGCAAAACGTCACGAAGATTGGCGAAAGCAAGCTCCACCTGCGTCGCGAAGTCAGGCTCGGGTGAGCCGTCCTCGCGGCTGCCGACCTGACCGGAGACAAAGAGCAGATCGTCGGATCGAATGGCAGCAGAGTAGCGGTTGATATCATAAAGCGCCTGCCGGCCGGCAGGGAAGATCGCATCGCGCTTGGGCATTCTCTTCTCCCGTGTTCAGATCGGTTAAAAGCTCGGAACAATGGCTCGTCCCGATTGAGTGCTGGGATCTGCCTTGCTTAAACAGAAGATAGCGGCCCCTAGTTCATGCGATTAGACGTTGAAATCGGTATAGGTTGATGCAAAATCGCCATCAATGATGCGCCCCTCCCTCAACGATCTCACCGCCTTTGTCACCGTCGCCATCAATCGCAGCTTTCGCCGGGCGGCAGACGAACTCGGTACGGCCCCATCGACGCTGAGCCACGCGATGCGGAGCCTTGAGGACCGGCTGGGCGTGCGCCTCCTCAACCGCACCACCCGCAGCGTCTCGCCAACCGAAGCCGGGCTTGAGTTGCTCAGCCGCCTGCAGGTGGCACTCACGTCCCTGGATGAGGCGCTGGATTCCGTCACAGCCTTCCAAGGCAAGGTGGCGGGCACGGTCCGGATCAATGCACCACGGGTGTCCGCGGTCACTCTCATCCATGATATCCTTCCTCACATGGCGGAACGGTTTCCCGACGTGACGGTGGACATCGTGGTCGAGGGTCGGTTGATCGATATCGTGGCAGAGGGCTTTGATGCCGGTGTGCGTCTCATCGGATCAATCCCCAAGGATATGATCGCGGTACCGCTTGCTAAACCGCTACAGTTCGTCTGCGTCGCATCCCCAGCCTATCTCGATCGCGCTGGTGAGCCGAAAACCCCAGAGGACCTGCAGCATCATCGCTGCATCGGCCACCGCATGCCCAGCGGCAGGCTGTACCGATGGGAGTTCGAGCGGGCCGGGCAGGAATTAACCATCGATGCGACCGGACCCGTCGTCCTCGATGACGAAGACTTGATGGTGGAGGCGGCTAGGCAGGGCCTGGGTATTGCGTATGTGGCGAACTGGGCGGCCGAAGCTGCCCTTGCGGAAGGGCGGTTGCGCAGGGTCCTGTCCGCCTGGATGCACGAGCCAGAGGAAGCGGCCATCTATTATCCAGGGCATCGTGCTGTCCCACCGGCACTGCGAGCATTTCTCGATGTCGTGAAGGATGTCAGGCAGGTAAAGAGCAGGTAATCACTGGACGTCTACATCGGGTCAGGTAATGACGATCCTCTGCACTCCGGGAACGTCCGCCGCTCCTTGCTGGAGCAGACTGCCAGCCTACTTCCGCGAGGTGCCAGGAGGCGACATTGCGGCACGCTAATCAGCTGTTGTTGACGCCTACGCTCACCGCGTTTCGAAGGTCCAGGTGAGGTTGCCTTTGAGGGAGTGCTCCTGCGCCCTCGCGCCGATCTGGCCGGCATAGTTGATCCCTAAGCTGATCGCCTGCGACGCCTGCCAGGAAAGCCCCGCTTCCGCCACCAGCGCATCCCGGTCCACCGGCACCCCCGACACCGCAAACGGGCTCGCTCCGCCGGCAAACGCCAGAAGCGTGGCGGGCACGACATCGCCATAAGCATGCCGCCAGCCGATCAACCCTTTCACCGTCAGCGGCATCTCGGCACTCAGCCGCGCTTCCGCCCGCACCCCCAGCGTCGTGGTGCCCAGCTCATAGCTGCGGCCATAGCCGGTCAACGCCGCCGCGCCGCCGCTTTCCTGGAACCCGTCGCTCTCGAGCCGCAGCAGCGCGGCTCCGGCAAACGGCTCCAGCGCCAGAGCGCCCCAGCCCAGGCGATAGCCGACTTCGCCAAAGCCCTGCAGGGTGCGGCCGTCATAGGAGGCGCGGGTGGCATCGGCATAGCCGGGGAGGCTGA
>NZ_JAJDOP010000026.1 GCF_020595095.1 Microvirga rosea
GGCGAAGTCGGCTATCGCCTGGGCTGGGGCGCTCTGGCGCTGGAGCCGTTTGCCGGAGCCGCGCTGCTGCGGCTCGAGAGCGACGGGTTCCAGGAAAGCGGCGGCGCGGCGGCGTTGACCGGCTATGGCCGCAGCTATGAGCTGGGCACCACGACGCTGGGGGTGCGGGCGGAAGCGCGGCTGAGTGCCGAGATGCCGCTGACGGTGAAAGGGTTGATCGGCTGGCGGCATGCTTATGGCGATGTCGTGCCCTCGACCCTTCTGGCGTTTGCCGGCGGGGCGAGCCCGTTTGCGGTGTCGGGAGTGCCGGTGGACCGGGATGCGCTGGTGGCGGAAGCGGGGCTTTCCTGGCAGGCGAGCCGGAGCGTGAGCCTGGGGGCGAGCTATGCCGGCCAGATCGGCGCGAGGGCGCAGGAGCATTCCCTCAAAGGCAATCTCACCTGGATGTTCAACAGTTACTAAGCTCCAGCATGAAACGAGAGGTCCAGCCGACTTCGGTTCTTCCTAAAACACCCTCTGCAGCCATCATACAGAGAGTATTCAGTAGCTTCGGATCAGAGTGTGGATTTCCCCCAAAGACTTCAAACAAAGGGGCTCTCAATATTTCAAAACGATAGGCATGGTCTAATTTGTCGCTGAGCGTTTCAAATTTGGACCAGCGATCACTGGCCCTTAGGCCTTTGAGAGATAGCGCTTCGATGCGCAAAATGGCAAAAAAGCTCCGTCACTGACGGACCGCCGCAGCGTTCCCTCGGCCACTTCAATTTGAAATTCCTAAGTTAAATCCACACAGAGGACGGCAGAAACTAGTCAAGACAGTCCGCACGCTAGTCACGCGCCCTCAACTCTGAAACGATAAATATCTCAATCTAAATAATTTTTGAGACACAACAGTAGCAAACAGCCGCTTCGCTATGCTTTCCTGGCATCCAACGAGCGTGCCCCAAATTGGCTGCCATCACTGCTTGTTTGGGTCGATTTATACCACGAAAACAGTTGTGCAAATTGAATGGCTTTTGACAATGCAAACGAGTCCGGTCGGACGGCCCCCTCCCCTATTGCAATCCCTTCTCGGACAAACATTGAGCTGAAATGCACGTTACGCCAACGCAGATAGGGTCCCTGAAAGCTCAGGGTCCGCTACCTGATAGGATGCTCAGGATATCGCCAAGAGCAAGCTTGAACGCCCCATGCCTTTTTATCGATTCAGACAAATTCGAGCTTGCTTAGGATTTTTAAGAGATCTTTGCAGATGCAAAGATCTCTTAAAGGCGCACTCTCGCTGCTAGGGCAGAGCAGCACCCTGCCCTAGCCTTGCCTCGCTAGCTGTCCTTTTGAGCCTCGAACTCGCGATAAACGTCTGCGAGCTTGGATACCAGAAAGTCTGCGAACTCTGGCTCCGCACGCTGATCAATCTGGATGGTGCATTTCGTTTCTGAGAAGACGATGTTTACGAGTCTGCGACCGTGAGGATCTTCCCAAGATTGGGGTTTGGGTCGCTCTTTCGTTTGGAGACGGTCAACCAGCACGCGGAACCGAGCGTCCGAATTCAATGCTTGAACATTTCCTTCGGCCAAGATTTTTCGGGCCCGTTTGACGCAAGTGGCATCTTGGAAGAGATCCATGAGGGTCCGCCAACGAGGCCGACCAATTCCTGGTGCAGGTCCGATTGCGTCAATAATGTCGAGGGGGATCCGTGAGCCGACAGCAATAAGCGAGGAAAGATCTCCCTCGTTAACGGAGAGGGCTTCCCGAATGACTTTCCGCGTGAAGCCTCGGTTTTCAAGGGCAATAACAAAGCGCGCTTTTTCAATAAAGGTTAGATCGCGGCGAGCGTTGTTCTCCTGACCTTGAGCGATGATTAGCTCTTCGTCCGTCATCCTCCGAACGATGGCCCTCACCTTAATGCCAAGCTGTTCCGCAGCTCGGGCACGGCGGTGACCATAGGCAATTTGATAGCGATCAGGAACGGTGGGATGCGTACGGACAAGAATGGGAACAAGTTGTCCGTTTTCTTTAATTTGTTCTGCTAGCTCCGCAATGGCACTATCAGAACTCTCCATCCGATCCTGTACAAAGGAACCGTCCAAGGCCTGCGGTTCAAGCTCGACAACTGCCTGACCAGTTTCCATCCGGTCCTTGACTGCCTTAAGCTCGTTCTCAACCGCTAGGGCTTCACTGAGCTTTCCGAGGGCACTTCCTGTGGATCTGTTGATGGTCCACTCTTTCTTCTTGATGGAATGGACTTGATTATCGGCCTGCTGTTCGTGAGCAAGGGATGCAGCCAATGATGCTACAGACCCAGCTAACTGCTCTGCAGCGTCCTGAGACGGTTCCTCGATACGGATCATGGGCTTTCCGTCTTCGTGACGATCCTCCGCTACGAGATTTGGGAATTGGGGGATCGATTGCCGTGTTTCCAGCTCCGACTGAGAAATAGGCATCAGTCTGCTAAGAACAGAATTCTTCTTGCTCATTATGCTCTCCCCCAGGTCTTGCGCAGAAGGCCTTCAATTTCAGCGTTGACATTGTTCATCGCATCAATCGCTCTGTCGTACGTTGTTTTGGTGAATCTCTCGCGCGACACTTCGTAGATCGTTTGCTTGTTGATGCCGGCGTCTGCGATCGCCGTACTCTTCAACATCGAATGCTCGAGCACTGCTTCTGGAAAGAGCCCCCGGAGGTATTCCACCATACCGCTCTGCGGTCCGTCTCCCGGCTCGTAACGGGTGATGAGATATTTCATCCAATCATACTCGACGGTCCCGCCAAACTTCCTAACAACGCCCAGTAGGTCAGCCGTCATCGACAAGAACTGAGACATCGACATTACGTCGAGCATCTGCGGGTGTACGGTTACAATGAGAGACGTGGAAGCGCTCAGGGCAGCCATCGTCAGGAACCCGAGCTGCGGCGGACAGTCAATCACCACCACATCGTAGCTATCGGCGACCTCATCCAATGCGATGGTGAGGCGTGAGAAGAATTTTGTTTCACCCGGACGCCGGTTGGCGAGCGCCTTTGGGGTCTCGTGCTCAAACTCCATCAGCTCGAGATTGCCCGGAATTATGTCGAGCCCCGGGATATAAGTATGGCGAATGACTTCACTCGGATGCCGAGCTTCGTCGTCGTAGCGGATCGAGCCATAAATGGTCTCGTTCGGCCCAACATCGAACTCGGGCTGATAGCCATGCAACGCAGAGAGGCTGGCTTGGGGATCGAGATCGATCGCGAGGACCCGGTACCCACTAAGCGCAAGATACTGTGCGAGGTGCGCGGCACTGGTCGTTTTCGCGCTGCCACCCTTGAAGTTAACGCACGAGACAATCTGAAGATGCTCTGTGCCGGAGCGGTGTTTAAGGTAGCGTCGGCCACCGCGGGCATTCTCATCGAGATAGGCGCGAAGAGTATTGATATCATTCAGGGAATACATCCGCCTCCCATTTGGGAGCGTCTCGGTTTCAGGACCTTTCCCATCCAGTGCAAGCTGACGCAGATAGCCGTCATCGACACCAATTAGCTTCGCGGCCTCCCCTGAGGTGAATTTGCGAAGAGACTTCTGCGCCACTGGGGGATAGAGCGCCAAGCGCTGTTGGTGGAGCGACTCGGAGAGCGCTCTGGCGTGCATTAAGATGTAGTTGTCGTCGACCTTCCGCCGTTGCGGAGTTGCCTGTGCCTCGACTCGGCATTCATCCAATTTCAGTTGAGGGATGGCCACACCAACTCTCCTAGTTACGGAAACTCGCCGCCAAGGCAGCGCCTTCCGTGAGTAAGGCCCGGGAATCGTAAATGAATGGTTAACGAAGCCCGAGGTTGGCATTAATGAACGCGAATTTCTGCCTGCATCGCGATTTGGATTGATCCTCGCCTAACTTTGCAGCTGCAAAGTTCGTTTCACGAGCTACGTCTGCATCGGATGATTCGGTGGCTAGTGGAAAGCTCGCGCGTTGGGCCGGGCTCGATTGACATCGCATGAAAGGGTGTCGCTGCTGCAAAGGCCTAGACTGCAGCCATCTCACGAATATGCTCTTGATTCGCCATATTGTTACATTCTGCAAGGCGGTGCACGAGGTCTCCTTTGATGAAGCCCGTTCAGCATCTTAGACCTTGCGCTTTCGAGGCTTGCCCTCTTTGCAGCTGCAAAGATGCTGGCAGTTCTGCGCCCACGCACTGGCTATAACAAAGGAACGCCTGTGAACTTCGTAGAAGCTAGGGGGAAGCTTCCTTAAATGGACCCCTTAGGTCAGCGATAGGCAATTTTCAGCCGACATTTGTAATGCTGGATTCCAACTGTCGACGGCCAACTGAGACAAATTGGTTATTCCGGCCATGTTGCGCCTGAGGGCGGCTCTGCCCCGAAACCAATGAAACCTACCGGCAAATTCAAGGACTTTGCAGCTGCAAAGAATGGACGGCAATATGAACCGGCTTCGTCCCTCGCACGCCATATCCCCTCCCCTGCTCGTCACAAATTCCCTTCGCTACAGCAATATTGAATCTGATCCCGGGCTTAGGATTGACGGGCGGCGCTCAATTTTGTGTGGGACTATGGGACTACTGACCCTTAACGAACTCCACATTCATTTAGATTTGGGACGCTTCAGCTCGCTAATCGAAGATCCATCACTGTCGTGAATCTGTTTCACGGTAAAAGATTCTTCCTTTGAATTAGACGGCTTCTCGGTACATGCGCGACACTGGGGCATGCCCCAGGACAAAATCCAATATCTAGTGCTTGAACGTTGCGAACCTGACGTCAACATGGCTCGGTTCTACGTCCTCTCCGTCGAACCAAGTCTGTTTGGCGAAATAGCCTTGGTTCGTGAATGGGGACGGATCGGCACTATCGGGCGTCGCAAGATTGAACTGCACGAAAACGAAAGTAGCGCGATGGAGTCTCTTGAGACGTGGCTGCGCCGCAAGCAGAGGCGAGGCTACGTCGCGCGGCCTGACTGACGTGAGCTTTCTGGTAGGCTCCACCGCTTCCAATTCGCGTGCCTCTCGGTCTATCACCTTCTCACAGAGAGTCAGACAATTGGCGGTTCTCGAATACTCCGCGCACGGCACTGTGAAATGTTGAGCTGTTGTCCGATCCGCTCTGACTCTGTCGCCTTCCCCTCTCCTCGCCTACTCACCAAAAGCCCCTGAGCCGCCCAGGCTACCCACTACACCCTCATCTCCTGCGCGGTCGGCACCGCGGCAACGTAGATGTTCGCGGGTCCGCCAGTGGACCACACGAAGCGGACCTATCCTTCTTCATATCATCCGTAGACCAGGCGCAAGCTGTCCTTTGAACGGCGGCGCTGCTTGTGGCTTCAAGATGGCGCCGGCGATTTGGCGACAGGGCTCGAGGATAAATTGAATGCTGCCTGAGACGCCGGTTGTACCGATAGAATGTCGGCCAGACCCGCACCTTGCATGAGCTGACATAAGGGAGCTGCGAAAGCTCAGTTACTCGTGTTCATCAGAGTCACAAGGAGCTGTCCATAGCCGCGAGCATCATCGATGGCTCGGTGGCTATGCGCATGGCTCCCAAGCCATTCGGATGGGTACTGGCCCACATCGCATTGCCATATGTGCCGGCCTAAGCGCCCTGCAGCGAATGACATGAGGCACAAAGGGGCGCTCCTGAACAGGCGATTGGGCCTCCAGGGTCCCTCGAAAAGGCGGTCCTGAGTGAACCGCGTCAGATAGTAGTCGAGCCATGGCCCATCGAGCGCGAGCGGGTGCGCGGCGAATATTGCGTCACCAGGCAATGATCTCACCCAGCCTGTGAAGCGCTTCATGACGGCGTCCGGCATCTCTGGGCACTCAGTCACAGCCGCATACGCCTCTGGATGTGCGTTCCAGAACGCCATGGTTCCGGGGTCAGAGGCCGCGCCATCAAGTTGACCAAGAACCGCTTCGAACTCTCCATGAGTCTTGCCGTCTGGTGAGATTGCGATGGATGCAAAGGACAACATCGAGTGTCGACCGGGGAGGGGACCATCAAACTCGGCATCTGTCACAACATAGATAGGCGTCTCAATCATCGTTCGTCTCGAGCTGTTACAGTCGCTTTCCGGGATCGGAACCCCCGTTGAGCCGCTGGCGAGTAGAGGAACACTGCCAGTTTGTGCGCTACAGGGAAAGGCTCCGCCTGAATGCGCATGGATTCGCTGCAGGGTTCATGGGATGATGAGCCCTGATGCCCGCGCACGGTCGAGGAGCGATTTGACAGATGACGCGGACCATCGACGGCCGCCGCGTGGGGTGCGCTCGTGAAGCTTCTCGAGCTGCTCGCCGATATCCCGAAGGCTCAAGTTCGGGTTCGTCGTCGTGATGGCGGCGACGATCGCCAGAAGGCGTTCGCTACTGGGCCGACGTGGAGTAGGGGTGAGCAGGGCTGGCTCGGCTATTCCCTCCCGGACGAGCCGGCGCGTCGAGCGTCGCAAGCGTTCCACCGTCCAGGACTGCCCCTTCCCATTGAGGATGCCGGCGACCGTCTCCCAGGTGCATTGGGGCCGCAGACGCTGCACCGTCGGTAGCCAGGTATCAGTGGAGTCGATAAGGCCCTGCAGATAGGTGGCGTCCTTGGCGGATGTGATTTTTCGTATGGCCAGCGGATCCTTGGTGCGTAGGCCTGGATTGCCGGGCTGGCGGCCGCGTCGGCGTGCCGCCTCAATGCCCGAACGAGTTCGCTCGGCGATCAACGCCCGCTCGAGCTGAGCAACCGCGCCTAGGACCTGCAAGGAGAACATGCCCTGAGGCGTCGAGGTGTCAATCGGATCTCGCAGCGACCGAAAATGCGCGCCGCGGCCTTCCAGCCCCTCAATGACCTCCAACAGGTGTTTCACGGAACGGGCTAGACGATCGAGGCGGACCACCACCAGTGTCTCGCCCGGTTTGATCTCGCGAAGCAGCCGAGCCAAGACCGGCCGGGCGCGGCTCGCGCCGGAACCATGCTCCTGGTGGATAGCCTGGCAGCCGGCGGCACGCAGCTCGTCGAGCTGGGCCTCGTGCGCCTGATCTTCCGTTGAGACGCGGGCATAGCCGATAAGGCGCTGCTTGGAAGGGGAGGGGCCCACGAGAGGATCGATCCTGTGTGCGTTAGGCACGTCTGATGTATGAAGCAGATGTCATGGCACAAGTCCGTCAACGGGACGCAATAACGGCCCCGATACCGACCATGGCGCTACCGGCAATGCGGTTCACCCACCGCACCCGGCCATGTGGTTGGAACCAGGAGGAGACCCGCCCTGAAAGGAGGCCATAGACCCCCATTGTCAAAGCGTTAACCATAAAGACGATGCCGAGAATTATCCCTGCATCGAGGATTGTTAGCGCACCAAGGTCCACCAATAACGGCATCAGGCTGACATGAAACAGAATCCCCGTCGGATTGCCAAGCGCCATTGTGGCTCCCAGCCCAATGTTCCAAAGAGGGCGACCGGACCCAGCTTGCACGCTATCAGCTCGTTCTGGTTTGGACCGCCACATCTTGATACCGATCCAGATCAGGTAAGCGGCACCGGCATACTTCACAATCGAGAACACCCACTCGAATGTAGCGGCAATGGCTACCAGTCCCAGAAGAACCGCGCTGACCAGCAGAATATCGCCGAGGGCGAGCCCCAACCCGACAGTGATGGCGGCAGACGTTCCTCGGGCCAGGCCCGTGGAGATCACCCCGAACATCGCAGGTCCCGGCGCCGCAACATCCACGAGGAGGGCCGCGGCATACGCGATCATGGCGGTCGTGGTCATGGGAAGCTATCCGGTCGGAGGGTGATCAACGGCTTAGACGATACAACGGCAAAGCAGGGTTAACCACCCTTTCGCCGGCGACAGATGCTTCACTATACGCATCTACGGGCAGGTTCGGGCGTCGCAAGACTCTCAAACGCCGATGTCACATAACGTCTCGTTCCGCGAAGTCCTTACAGTCGGCTCGGAATGCCAAATCTAGCTGCCTCCAGGGAGGGCCAGTAATACTGCACTACATCGAATGAGTGTCCATCCAGGTCGACCATCACGGTCTTGGCGGTGATGCCGCCAATTGCGTCGTAAAAGCCCCGATACGGGTTCTGCGCGAAGGCCGGGATGGCAAGTGCACCTGAAGCTCGGGCGCCAATCCAGTCGAGGCCTGCAAGCAGCAATCTCGCCCCAAGCCGCCGCCGTTGAGCTTGAGGGGCAACGTAGAGCAATGGGATAAACGCGACGGTTCCGAGATCAGCTTTATCGCCCAGTCGAACAGCTACAAATCCACTGACACAGTCCTCAGTCTCAGCGACAAGAAGAGCTTCCCTGGTGTCATCAAAGTCCTGGTCGAGCCAGCGGGACAGCTCCCGGGTGCGATATTCTGGGTCGGAACGCGGAGCCAGCACCGCTTCAGGCATGAAACTCGCGTAGGCCTGATGCCAACCGAGCGCCAAGATCCTTGCCACCGCAGGAATATCCGCAGCATTCCAGGGCCGGATCGTAAGCGAATCCGACATGGATTTCTCAACTGGCGGTTTAAGCATTGTTGAGTATTCAGGCTCCATCCAAGTGCGTCCAGAGAGCCAATAAGATTGCCTGTTTACTGACTGTCGGCTCCGGCTACCGTGCAAGTCTTCCGAATCCTTTGAATTGCACCTTTACCTGGTTCCTAAAGGCGCGCTTACGCGAAATTACAGACCTGTGGAGGAGGCCCGCTCCTTCAGATCCAGCAGCTTTCTCATGAAGTAGCGGTTCGAGCCGCGGGGATGGTCATCAAGGGTGCCGAACAGTTCAAACCCGTTCTTCTCGTAGAAGCCACGGGCCTGAAATTCGAAGGTATCAAGCCAGAGACCAACGCAATTTCGCTCCCGCCCTATCTCCTCAGCCTTCCGCAGGAGCAGGGTGCCAACATTCTGTCCCCGGCACTGGTCAGGCACGACGAGAAGTTCGATAAAGACCCAATCGTACGAGGTTTTGCCCCACAAGCCTCCGACCGTCTCTCCAGTGTTCGGATCACGCAGCAAGATTGCAAGCGGCTGGAAACCAGAAGGCGGCCCGTTGCTGTCGTTGTACGAGACGAGAGCGTTCAAGATTGCCTCGCGGTCAGCAGGGGCAGGGGTCTCATTAACAACGATTTCGGGCAGGCTCTGGCTCATCCATGCTCTCTGTTTTGTGGTCTTCCGGAAGGATCACCCGCTTTTAACCAGTGAGGGTAGACTACACAATTGGGCGGTTTCCAACTCGCTCCATAAATGGGCTGATCGGAATCCGGCAGTAGCTTAGCAATTGGGCATTGATGACTTACAATCGTCTGACAGAAGCGGAGTTACGCAGTATGTCAGACGCTCCTTCCAACACCATCATTTACCTGGTTGGCCCACCTGGCGTCGGGAAATACACGGTCGGAACTGATCTTGCAGAAGCACTCCCTGCCAAACTCGTCGATAATCATTACTGGCTGAACCCGCTTTTCAGTCTGATCTACCAGGACGGCCGTACCCCTCTGCCAGAAAGGATCTGGGACCACGTCGCTCAGGTCCGAAAGGTGGTGCTCGAAACAATCGCGACCCTGTCACCGCCAGACTGGAACTTCGTCTTCACCCATGCGGTCACAGGGGATGCCGCCGATGAGGAATACGACCGGGAGATAGCGTGCGAGGTCCTCACTACGGCCCACCGCCGAGGGGCCTATCTTCTGGTGGTCCGTCTCGGCTGTGGCCCTGACGAGCTCGCGAGCCGCGTGATCTCGCCCGAACGGCGTCTGCGAATGAAGGCGGTTGATCCTGAAGCCGCTCGGCGGAATGCCGTTCGACCGCTCTTCGATCCTGGCTACCGCAACACCATGACAATCGATACTTCAAAGCTTCCGGCTTCTGAGGTCACAGCTCAGATCATCCAGAGGCTAGTTTCATAAAAAAGGGCTCACGCGAAATCGCGGCCTAGGAGAGCGGCGTCATGAGGCCCGCGGAGCGCTTTCCGGGGCAATCTCAAGGTTGTCGCTATCGACCACTGAGGAGCAGCCTCGGATGGTACTGGCCGCTGCTGCGGGAACGCAGCAGGCCAGCGCGATCGGTAGGACGAACAGGACGCCCATTGGAATTTTCGCAGGCTCGGAGCCTTGCTGTACACTTTCGGAAGTCATATGCAAACGACCGTTTGGACGCGTTGTTCAAGCCGTCCTGTTACGTACCTGACATGGGCAGGACCTTTGGTTCGCCTCCAAGAATGGCTTAAAATAAAGGATTCTGGTGCTATGCTGCACCTCTGATATCTTGCAGAGGCGGTAAGCAGTGGCTGTCCACAGCGCGCTCTAGAAGCTCTGTGGACACTGTCCACAGATGGCGAATCGGCCGCCCGTCTCAACGTAGCAACCACTTGCTTAGCTTCCTTATGCCAAGCTATACCACGTATCATCAAAGACTTAGTGTGAGGATACAAAGGTGGCTTTTGGCAGCAGGGGAGGGGAGTTTGGCGATGAACCGTTCCAAGCGCCCCGCACGTACGATCTGCCGGAGCTGGCGTGGGAGCGGATCGCTGGCAGACTAGAACAGATCACAATCAGCATCCTGCGTTTCGATGCCCGCCTTGAAGCCTCGGGCCTGTCTGCCGGATGGCGATCACGCTGTGACATGACCGAAGCCGTGCGCGCGCTCATCCTCGACGGTCAGCTGGTCGATGTCGGCGACCTCGTCCTGCACGATGCTGGGATGGATATACGCCACCCCACCCATGAGCTCACCCGTGCGGCCGCAGCCCTGAGGGCGCGCCGCACGGCATTGGCTCGGCCTGCTCCGTGGCCGCTGTCGATCGATGGACTTGCCGCTCTACGAGGGATTGGCCCCGGACGAGGGGAGGGGGAACTCAAGCGCCCAATGGGTAAGCCGGATCCAGAAGACGATGACTCCTACCCGCCCTTCGCGAACGACGCTGATC
>NZ_JAJDOP010000027.1 GCF_020595095.1 Microvirga rosea
TCCAACGATGTGGAGGAAAGCGTGATCGAGGGCCATGTGAGCAAGCTGCGCAAAAAGCTCCGCTCCCGCCTCGGACACGATCCCATCGAAGCCAAACGATACATCGGATATACTTTCGTCGGGTGAAACCCACGCTTCAGATCAATCGCGAAACTGGGAATGATTTGAACTGAGGGCGGTGACCAACAATTGCGGCAGACGAGCAAAGATAATTTGGGCCTGTGGATGCAGCGAACGATCGTGACAGTCGCAGCTTGTTTGCTGTCGTTAGCAGGATGCACTGACAGCAGTCAGCCCTATAGTTCGCCATGGAATCCGGAGAAGCGTTTCGACCCGTCGGTTTCTCTCTATTCAAGTCCATGGAATGCTCCGTTTCCAGAGCCTCCAATGGACGGAGCAGTTCGCTACCCTGTAGTTCCACATGGTACGGGCACTCCAGCAGAGACTCTGGAGCCGATAGGGCCGTGGGCATCCCGTCCTGTCGCAACATCCGCAGATATGCTGGAGCCGGTGACGCAAACACCCCTTGCAGCCGCTCCCCCACCCTCCATTGATCCAACCCTCAATCAGACCCCACTTGCCTCGTCTTCCCCTCCGCAGCCGCCAGCGCAACAAGTGAGATCCGTTTCATCCTTGGTTGGAAAATGGACTGTTACGGATGCAAACACATCATGTCAGATCCAACTTTCGAGCTCCGCGACTCTCGATCTTTATAAGGCGTCGACCGGCAATTGCGGAATACAGGCTTTGCGCGATGTAAACACGTGGTCTTTGCGCAACCAGGAGATCGCGCTCTACGCAAAAGGACGGATTGTAGGGCGGCTGCAGGAGAGTGGCTCCGAATATATCGGCCAAGTTGAAGGCCAGAAACGGCCCATCGTAATGGCTCGTTGAGCCGCCGCTATTAAACGAGCACAAACTTCTCGGTAGAACTTATTGGCAGAAAGACCGCGCAACAGGCGTCCATTGCCCAAATCCCGTGGCCACCATGTTAGTCATGATGCGGCATACATATTGTTTTTGAGCGGGGTCGTTATTCGGACCGGCGTGGTAGCGGGCAATCGCCATGGTCCAGGTTCCCTCGCGCGTGTGCAACTGCTTTAGATATTGAGCCGCATACTCCACGTTGTCGCGGGGATTCAACATACTTTCTAGAGAACTAAATCGTTCCCGATGATAGTAGTGATTGATCTGCATGCATCCGAGGTCGATGAGCTTGGCGCCAGCTCGCCTCGCCTCCTCGAACCGCTGAAGTGCTTCGGCCGTACTTTGCGCAAAATATGCGCGACCTTCGATATTCATTGCATAGGGCTGCAGCGACCCGCGATTTCCCGTTTCGGCGAGCCCGACGGCATAAAGCATCCCGAGTGGGACGCCATGCTTTGATGCGGCACGGATCATCTCTCGCTCACAGGCATTGGTATTTGCCTGTGCTTGAAACGGCAAACTAAAGATAGACGCCGCCAGCGCCGCGAGCCGAAGCAGATGCTTCATCGTTTTCATTATTTCTCCCCCGTCCCCTAGAGTTCCCCGTCTCATCCGCCAGCTGCCTCGGCTGCTCATCCTGACCGGCTTGGTTCTGCTGAAATCCTCCAGAACTGGTTTGGTTGGGCAACGATTGCCTTCCTTCCATTGAGGCTTCCTGGGAGGCATCAACTCCAGTTACATGAATCGTGATTATATCTGGACGGTATCCTGAACCCCGGAGCAAGCTAGAGAGCTTATCCGTATCCTTTCGCAGAATATCCGCAGTCTCGTTGCTGTCTGTATGGAGTTCCATTTCAAGGTTATCTCCGGACAGACGCATCTTAACAGTAACAACTCCGAGCTCCACAGGATGAAGCTGGATGTTCAGGATGCGCAGCACTCCATCGGAAGGCTTGATAACGATGGAACCAGTGTCTGAGATCCCCTTTCCCAGTACATTGTGTTGAGCTGAATTGGCATTAACAGCATCTGCAACGACTGCATTTGCAATTCTCTGAAGATTCGACAGATGGGAGGAGGAGCCCGTCGTTTCAGGCTGGGTCGGAGCCGAGCTTGAGACAGCTTCTTTTCTTGCACCAGCGAGATCGTCAAAAGCTGACTTTTTTACTAGGCTCTTCTCTGCTGTTTCATCTATCGACGCGGCCAACTGGGGAGATGATCCGTCCTCAATAGGGAGTTCGTTACTGCCGAGCTCCTTATCAAAATTCCTGGGCAGGCTCGTTTCTGAAACGACGGGCTTAAAGTGTGCCTCCTGATGCAGCACGGAAGCCTTCATTACCGTCGCGCTCGACGTTTTCAGATGGATGCTCTCGGAACTATCATCTCGCCGGGGAATAACTTTCTCCAGAAGCGAGGATGCATGTTCAGCGGCAGAGCTATTCCTCCCGGAGGCTCCTTGGGTCGGTTGTGACTGCACAGAGAAGACAAATTGGTTGAATTGTATATCATTTACTTCCCGCGCGTTAGGATCGATTTCTTGGCTACCTACATCGGGAGCCGGAACTGATCCGTCAGGATCCTCGGGCACATCAAGGGTATTCATCTTAGCAATTTCAAGGTGTGTTTCACGCATGTCCGCAATGATGAGTGGCTTTCGGCCCTGCACATCACTCTCGCCCTGTTTGGATGAAAGTGTCTTGAGCAGGGCATCGAAGTCTGCCGCTTCTGCGGTGCCTTGAGGGTTCTGCCCTTCCTTATCGAAACCGTCCGGATTGGCAGACTTATATGTTTGAGACTCGATTCTTCGCGCTGCATTTTGGAGGATGAATTCGAGCTTGCTCATCGATTTTCTTTCCTTACCAATTGATCTATCGCACCAAGAGCCTGTTGCGCCCGGGAGATGGCCGGTGTCGGAGTCCGAGCCGGGTCTAACGTTGCTCGCTCGGCCGTATCGGGAGCCTGAACGGCCGGAGGCACCGACACTTTTGTAGTTTGGGGATTCTCACGAATATAGCTGGCCATCGCCAGTGCGGATTCGAGCAACGCAATATCGGGTGCTTGAAGGATTGTCCGGTCCAGCTTCTTAAGTTCTGAAAGACCCTCTTCGAAACCTTGTGGGCTGACGATAACGGCCGCGGCTCGGTACAGATTGGAACGGGCCGTATTCGCGGCATCTCCCTTGGAGAGTTCCTTAGCTTTGTTCGCAGCAAGTATCGCAGCCGGCATCTGTCCCTGATTAACTGCAGCTCTAGCGACTAAAAGATAGAGCTCGAGCTGCCCCGCTGGTTCAAGCTCGTTCAATGTCGCAACAAGTCTCGCAAAGTAGTCGGGATCGCGTGTAAATTCCAATCGCGTCAGAGCAGCAGCGAAACGTTGTCTGAAGTTTCCTGCATATACGGAATATCGAAACCGTCGCAGGTACTGCCTGGACAGCATATCAAATTTCTTCGAGTCGCCCATTTGGCCGACAACAAAGATCTCGCGACGCAAGGCTGCCTCTTCCACAAGGGTGCCCGGAAGCTGCAGGCGTGCGAAGTCGAGAAGCGCGACTGATTTACCGGGATCCTCTCTGACGGTAAGAGCAGCCTGTATGAGAGCAACTTGTCCTGAAAGGGTGACAGGGAGTTTATGGGCATCGACTTCAGACAGAAATTTCTGAGCCTCGCCCTCGCGTCCCTCAACATAAGCAAGAGCACCTTGAGCAAGAGAACCTTCTGGAGAAGGCAACTCACCAAACGACAGGACCTTCTTAAGAACATCGGGTCGTCCGCCGCTTAGAACATATGTTACCGCAGCCCGTATGTTCTTCGGATCCTTCCAGACGGGCGCTTCCATAGAGATCAATCTCTCGTCGATATGGGAGAGAAGGACCCTTTGGGCAACATGCGCGTTTGTCGATCCCGCAGCGATCTGATCCTGAAGAGCCTGCAGGGTTCTTACAAGCTCTACGGGCGATGCGTCAACTTGCGCAGCCTTGGTACCTTGAGCGGATGCTACTGAGGTCCAACCTGCAATCAAGAGAACAAGCGCCTGTTCAACTCGTAGACGAATTCGCACTACGGTGTCTCCCGGAGAAGGATCTCGATACGGCGGTTTTCTGCCGCATTTGCATCCGACCGATTCTTCAACTCGCGATCCGCACGCCCTTCGATGCTTCCGAAGCGATTTTCATTCACTCCACCGCGGATCAACATATACGACGCCATATGCGCGCGGGCTGTTGAAAGACGCCAATTGTCATAAGTTTCCGAGCGGAAGGGTCGACCGTCCGTGTGGCCTCTTATGATGATCTTTCCGGGCCGTTCGCTGATAATCTTTGCGATCTTCTCCATTGCACGAACGACTTTCGGCTGCGGCTCTGCCGAGCCGACGGCAAACATGCTAAAGTTCAGGTCGTCCGTTACACTGATAAGAAGTCCTTCCCCCGTACGTTTCACTTCAACGTGGGGCGCAGGACTTGACAGCTTCTCAGGCTGAAGAGCTTTTGCGATCTCTGACTTAAGGTCAGCATCACCATCAGTGGCAGTTGCTTTTGCCGTATCTTGTTGCGCTCTTCCCGGTCCGCTCAGCTGAGCGTCAGCATTAGTCGTTTGAGAGCCAGATTTTTTATCGTCCCTTTCGCCAGAAGCTGGATCGGTGCCGGCCTTCGAGGAGGGAGCGAGGGCATCGATCGTTCCCTCCCGCGGAACCGGCGCCATAGTCCCGGGCGCGCCGGGCGTTTTTGTCTTGGGCTTAGCGCCGGGCACAACCTGCCAATACATGGGATCAAATGGATCTCGATAGGCCTCGCCGCCATTCGTTCCAGGCTGCCCGGTCTCACCAAACGAAACATCTACACTGGATGCATTATGCGGCTGATCCTGCTCATTCTCAGCGGCCAAACGGGCGAGGACGGCATAGGGATCTTGGAAGAGAGCGCCTTCCTCAGCTTGCGACTTCTGCGGCTGTGTTTGGGACGTCCGCCCGCCTTTTCCCTCGCCGCTGCCTTTCTTGGAGGTAGCATTCTGGCTACCTTCCTTTGTCAGATTGGAGTCGTTCTTAGGGTCGTTCAACCCTTTTCGATCTGTTGTGCTTTCAGCAAGCTTCAGAGGATTGAAATAATTCGAAATCGTCGAGCGCGTCTCATTATCTGTTACGCTGATCAGCCACATGACCAAGAAGAATGCCATCATGGCGGTCATGAAGTCCGCATGGGCGATCTTCCAGACGCCACCTTTATGATGCTCTTCCTCCGCCTCATAACGGCGAACGATGATGATTTCCTGTTTGTCTGCGTCAGGCATTTTGACTTGACCTTACAGCATCAGCCATGCGGCTGATCCACGTGCTTAGCTGCGCCTCTACGACCGTGTCGTCGGCTGTCAACTTTAGATCGGGCCCCGAACCGGGAACGTATTCCACATTATACTCTAGAGCTCCGATCTTTTCGCGGACGGCCTCGATCAGATCGGCAGGGCCGCTCACTGTTATCTTGACTGCTTCGTGTTTACACAGAAGCGACAGAGCATCGGAAAAGTCGCTGACAGCCTGCACACGCAAAGATTCACTTAAAAACGGCACAAGGACATGAGCAATCTTATTGCCTAGAACGTCAAAGAGGTCGGCGAATCCTGTGGACAGGTCTTGCGAGAGTTTTTCAGCCGCCTCGGCCACCCATTTGCTGCGTGCAGCCTTGAGCATGTCGTCTGCTTCAGAGCGAGCTGTTTCGAGTGCCGCCTTTAGTGCCCTGTCGGCAACTGCTCTCTCTTCGTCTCGAACGCGAGCTTCTGCGTTGCGTACAAGTTCGGCAGTCCTATCCTGCTCTTCGTCACGTCTGGTGACGATCGGCTTAGGTGCATTTGGAGCAGGCTTGCTGGAAGCGTCCTCCAAATGGAATTCCATAAGGTAGTCGGCTATCCCGCCAGCCATCACGCAGCCTCTTGGATGAGCCACTGCTTCAGGATCGAAGCAGCGTGCTCTTCGTTATACTCAACGAGCTGCTCAAGCTTCTTTTGAGGCGAGCGGTTCATTTTGCCCGTCAGGTCCTCAATAAGGTTGGGGACAGTCTCTGCTGCCTCAATCTGTGCCGTGCTTTCGGAAGCCGCAATCAGGCTTTCGAGACTCGGTGTTTCGCTTTCAAGAACCTTCTCTACCTCAGGACGCGCTAGGATTGCCGTCACGGCTGGACGGAGACCGAACCAAATGAGGAGGGTCGTGACGACCAGGATCGTCGCGGCATTGATGATATTCCCGAACTGCCGCATAAGGACCTCGGTCAATCCGAGAGGCGGCGCCGGTTCCATCATGCGTCCGTCGTCAATGAATCCGACCGCCGCTACTTTGATCTGATCGCCTCGCGTCCTTTCAAATCCTGCAGCCGAGGAAACCAGCTGCTCAATCTCAGAGATCTTTGAATCGATAATTGCCTGGTTCTCAGCATTGCCACCAGAGAGCGCAGACAGCCGGCTCTTATTGATGAGCACGGCGACGGACAGGTTCTTTATCGCGTATCCATCGCTGATCGTTTGTATCGTCTTGGAGGAAATCTCGTAGTTGGTGAGCTCCTCGCGACGCTGATTGTCTTCACTGGAGCTATCGCCGCCGTCGGCACGAACGCGCTCCTCGGGCAGGTTCTGCTGGACAGTTGTCGGCTTTTGATTGGCACGGTTTTGGGAAACCTCGGTCTCCTTCACGGTGCGAACTGATCGCTCAACCTTAGACTCGGGATTGTAAATCGTTTCATTGACGCTTGTCTTATCCGTGTTCAGGCGAGCCGCAACGCTGACCTCGAAGTTTCCGAGGCCGAGGTATGGCGTCAATGTGCGGCGAATGTTGTCTTGGATTTCGCGGCTAACATTGCGCTCAAGGCTCGCCATACGACCTGTCGACGCGTTTGCGCCGTCGTCTCCGGCCATCAAGAGCATACCGTCAGTATTGAGGACGGTGACCTTGTCGGCCTTCATGCCCGGAATTGCGGAGGCCACCAAATGCCGAATGGCTTGAGCAGAGCTCATATCGTCTGCCGGTTCTGTCCTGACGACCACCGATGCGGATGCGGGCTGCTGTTCTCTTCGGAAAGATCCCCTGTCCGGCAGGACGATATGAACTCTGGCTGCCTTAACGCCCTTCATCGTCTGAATGGTGCGTGCGATTTCACCCTCTAGAGCCCTGACACGTGTCACCTCCTGCATGAAGGACGTGAGCCCCAGCGATCCGAGATCGTTGAACAGCTCGTAGCCTGATTTCGAGCTTTGAGGCAGACCTTTCTCGGCAAGAAGCATTCGCGCTTGCGCGGTATTGCCGTAACTCACCATCACGGCTTTCCCGTCCGCGCTGACGTCAAACGGAATGCCGGCATCTTTAAGCGCTGCGCCGATTCGGCTGACATCTTCCCGCTCGAGCCCGACATATAGGGCCTCCTGAGCGGGGCGGCTCAGGTAGTAGGCACCTATTCCGACTCCCAGAAAGACTGCAAGACCAATGAGTCCTAGAGCTGCGAGACGGCGAGCTCCGAGCTCAAGAATGTTGGTCCACAATTTTTCGGCGTGCTGGCGACCGGTCATCAAACGAACCTAATGCTGGATATTCGATACGACCGGCAATTTCGCTGCACAATCTTGTGTGGAGATTGCGAAAGAGAAAAGCCGCGCCCAAGGCGCGGCTTTTGACAGTAAAACATGAAGAAGAAGTTTGGTCTTTGTGCTCTTGGGACTTAGCCCTGGAAGAGCGAAAGGATGCTCTGCGTGCTGCCGTTGGCGATGCTGAGGGCCTGAACGCCGAGCTGCTGCTGAACCTGCAGAGCCTTAAGGCGGGTCGACTCTTCTTCCATGTCCGCGTCTACCAGCGTACCGATCGAACGCTCGTTCGCCTTGATGAGCGATTCGACGAAGGTCGTCTGCGACGTGATCTGCGTCTTGTTCGCACCCAGCGTGGTCGCTGCGTCGGTCATGGCGCCCAGAGCCTTGTCGACGATCTGGATGTAGGCGCGGAGCTTCGACAGGTCCTGGTTCTGGATGTTCGAGATGTCGAGCTTGTCGACCGAAAGCTCGTAGTGCTTCAGGAAGCCATCCTCGTCAGTCGAATGAACGGCATAGGACTTGTTCAAGATGCCGCCTTCACCGTCGGTGCCGGCCGTGACGCCGTCGTTAGCGGTCTTGCGGTCCGTCTCGAAGGTGGTCTTGGCTGTCTCGTAGGTGGTCTTTGCCGTCTCGAGAGCCGT
>NZ_JAJDOP010000028.1:0-2500 GCF_020595095.1 Microvirga rosea
TGCTCTTTGACAAGTGAAGATGAGAGAGAGAAGCGTGGACGGCGGTGTCCTTGCGGGGTTGCTTTCGGGCAGCCTGAGAAGATACCGACCAAGTCTATGCTTTGGTGAGTACCACCGTTCAGTGGAAACGCTGGATGAGATGGACTCTGTCAATTTGCGTAGAGTGGAAGTCGAGATCAAATTCTTTCAACTTGAGAGTTTGATCCTGGCTCAGAACGAACGCTGGCGGCAGGCTTAACACATGCAAGTCGAACGCACCCTTCGGGGTGAGTGGCAGACGGGTGAGTAACGCGTGGGAACGTGCCCTTCAGTTCGGAATAACCCAGGGAAACTTGGGCTAATACCGGATACGTCCGTAAGGAGAAAGATTTATCGCTGAAGGATCGGCCCGCGTCTGATTAGCTAGTTGGTGAGGTAAGAGCTCACCAAGGCGACGATCAGTAGCTGGTCTGAGAGGATGATCAGCCACACTGGGACTGAGACACGGCCCAGACTCCTACGGGAGGCAGCAGTGGGGAATATTGGACAATGGGCGCAAGCCTGATCCAGCCATGCCGCGTGAGTGATGAAGGCCTTAGGGTTGTAAAGCTCTTTCGGCGGGGACGATAATGACGGTACCCGCAGAAGAAGCCCCGGCTAACTTCGTGCCAGCAGCCGCGGTAATACGAAGGGGGCTAGCGTTGTTCGGAATCACTGGGCGTAAAGGGCGCGTAGGCGGCTTTATAAGTCGGGGGTGAAAGCCTGTGGCTCAACCACAGAATTGCCTTCGATACTGTAGAGCTTGAGACCGGAAGAGGTAAGTGGAACTGCGAGTGTAGAGGTGAAATTCGTAGATATTCGCAAGAACACCAGTGGCGAAGGCGGCTTACTGGTCCGGTTCTGACGCTGAGGCGCGAAAGCGTGGGGAGCAAACAGGATTAGATACCCTGGTAGTCCACGCCGTAAACGATGAATGCCAGCCGTTGGGCAGCTTGCTGCTCAGTGGCGCAGCTAACGCTTTAAGCATTCCGCCTGGGGAGTACGGTCGCAAGATTAAAACTCAAAGGAATTGACGGGGGCCCGCACAAGCGGTGGAGCATGTGGTTTAATTCGAAGCAACGCGCAGAACCTTACCAGCCTTTGACATGTCCCGTATGAGGAGTGGAGACACACCTCTTCAGTTCGGCTGGCGGGAACACAGGTGCTGCATGGCTGTCGTCAGCTCGTGTCGTGAGATGTTGGGTTAAGTCCCGCAACGAGCGCAACCCTCGCCTTTAGTTGCCATCATTCAGTTGGGCACTCTAAAGGGACTGCCGGTGATAAGCCGAGAGGAAGGTGGGGATGACGTCAAGTCCTCATGGCCCTTACGGGCTGGGCTACACACGTGCTACAATGGCGGTGACAATGGGCAGCGAACCCGCGAGGGCAAGCTAATCCCAAAAAGCCGTCTCAGTTCGGATTGCACTCTGCAACTCGAGTGCATGAAGGTGGAATCGCTAGTAATCGTGGATCAGAACGCCACGGTGAATACGTTCCCGGGCCTTGTACACACCGCCCGTCACACCATGGGAGTTGGTCTTACCCGACGGCGCTGCGCCAACCGCAAGGAGGCAGGCGACCACGGTAGGGTCAGCGACTGGGGTGAAGTCGTAACAAGGTAGCCGTAGGGGAACCTGCGGCTGGATCACCTCCTTTCTAAGGATGATCCTTCAGATCCGGCTTTGTCCGGTTCTATTGGATCTCTTGGAACACAAGAGACCAGTCAGGTCTCGATATGCGGGACATTGCCGTCTTCGCTTCTCTTATCTCACTCCGGACAACAGGTGTCAGGTGTCGCCGTTCGCGACTTCCCGATCGGAAGTTACGGGCCTGTAGCTCAGGTGGTTAGAGCGCACCCCTGATAAGGGTGAGGTCGGACGTTCGAGTCGTCCCAGGCCCACCACGTCATCTTGGGTCCTTTCCCAAAGGGGGCCATAGCTCAGCTGGGAGAGCGCCTGATTTGCATTCAGGAGGTCGTCGGTTCGATCCCGTCTGGCTCCACCAACACTTTAGTGTTTTGTCCGGTATCACAGAGCTTCGTGCTGTTCTCGTGCAGAGAGCGGCGCGGATGTTTGAAATCGTAAAGAGGAATGCATTTGGTCAAGTCGGGCCTCCTAGTCCCGACGAACCAGCGACGGCCCGCAGGCCGTTGGATCGAATGCATTGGCAAGCAAATAAATAGTCTTTGCGAAAGCAAAGACGGTCTTTCTTGACGGTCGTTGTCCTGCTCTTTGCCGAGCGGCGGACAACGATCATGAGAGTAATCAAGTGTCGTAAGAGCATTCGGTGGATGCCTTGGCGCTGAGAGGCGATGAAGGACGTGGTACGCTGCGATAAGCCTTGGGGAGCTGCGAACGAGCTTTGATCCGAGGATTTCCGAATGGGGAAACCCACCTTCGACCCTTTGTATTGTGACATCATGTTCAGGAGCGATCCTGGGCTGGTGTTGCACTACGGAGGGTCAGATGAAGGTATTAAACTC
>NZ_JAJDOP010000029.1 GCF_020595095.1 Microvirga rosea
GCGGCTGTGCCGTCAGATGCATCATCCACATCCTTGAAACCCACCTGCTTGAGCAGATTGCGCAGGATACGGACCATCGTCTGATAGTCGTCAACCACAAGCACGGGAATAGAATAGTCAAGACTCACGACACTTTATCCTTATTTCGTATCAGTCAATCTCTATGCCGCAACCTGGGTATCGAACTGCAAGACCGAATCCACATCGAGGATAATGAGCAATTTGTCGTTGAGCTGATGAACTCCTTGCGACAAACCGGCCCATCGAGGGTCCATATGGACAGGATTGGGCTGAAGCGCTTCGGAATCAAGCTTTAGCACCTCGCCAACTTCGTCCACGAGCAGGCCGAAGGCCTCTCCATGATATTCCAACCCAACTGCCATACGCCGGTCATTTCCATCCAGGTCCGGTAGATGAAGGCGACGACGCAGAGAGATTGCCGTTACAACCCGGCCACGCAGGTTTAATAGCCCTGCTATTTCAGGAGAAGCCAGCGGGACGGTTGTCATCTCGCTCGCAACGAAGACATCATGCACGCGGTCAATAGCCAAGCCGAGGAACTGGCCTGCAACCGTGACTGTGATGTACTCATGCGTTCCCGGATAGGACTTGCCCTCGGAGAGCTTTGCTTTAGCTGGATTCGTACTCATGCTGCCTCCTCAAGTGCGCCTTGCAGCTCCGAAAGCGCCGCGATCAATCCACGTCGGTCGAACTTTGCGACGAGTTCCGTAACCTGCAACTTGTGAGCCTGGGCGATTTGACGTGGATCATGCTTGACAGTCAGGCCGATGATCGGCAGCTGGCCATAGCGGGTCGAAGCCCTCAAGCTTGCAATCAATTCGAAGCCGGAACGATCTGGCAGATCAAGCTCGGTGATTAAGGCGTCCACTGCCGTCCCGGACGATAGGAGATGCAGCGCTTCAGCTGTGCCGCCAGCGGTGTAAACCTTATACCCGGATGCCTTCAGGACTGGCGACAGCATATCCCTGAAGAACGCAGAGCCATCAACCAGCAGAATTGATTTCGTCGCCGAAGCTCCCCCAGGCTGCCCAGAGCGCATCCAGGCCTCTGCTACGAGAGGCAGGTAATGCGCAATATTGACGACTTCAGTAGCTTTTCCGCGAATAACAGCAGATCCGACGAGATCAGACCTGTCTGCGACAAGCTCTATATCCAGTCTGTCCTCGACGATGTCGACGATCTCGTCGACAGCCAGTCCCATGGCGAAGTCCTCGTCTGAGAACACGACAAGAGCCTGCATGCCCTCGCGCTTGATCTCAAGCTCGCTGTCCGACGCCACAAGCGGCATCAAGCGGCCTCTGTACTGCACGAGTGGTCGGCCTCCAAGCCATTCGATGGATGAAGCGTCGATCTCTTCGAGCCGCGTAACCAGGGATAGAGGCACTGCCTTCAAGCTTTCCCCGCCACCACGGAACACAAGCAGCGTTGTCGTCTCATCGTCTGCAACATTGGACTGCTCCAATGCAGCATCACCTTGAAGCTGGCCGTCCTCGGTCCCCGAGCCTACCATACGGGCAAGACCGTTCGGATCGACGATGAGCACCACGGCCCCATCGCCGAGAATCGTATTCCCGGAGAAGAGTTGAATGTGCCTCAACTTGGACGACATCGGCTTGACGACGATTTCTTCGGTATGGAAGACACCATCGACAAGAATACCGAACCGCTGCCGCCCGACCTGCGTGACGACGACGAAGCCTTCATTGGCATCCTCGTCAGTACTTGAGCGAAGGACCTTTGAGAGCGGAACGATAGGAAGCAGTCGATCGCGCAGACGCAGAACTGGGGTTCCGTTGATCCGTTCAATTGTATGCTCGGAGCCGGGAGTCACGCGGACAAGTTCTAGAACAGCAACCTGCGGAATTGCATACCGTTGATCCTTTGATGCGACGATCAATGCCGCCACAATTGCCAGCGTCAGCGGAATCTTGATAGTGAATATGGTTCCGCGACCATACTCGGAGCGAATATCGACCGTGCCTCCGATGAGCTCGATGTTTGTTTTGACGACATCCATCCCGACTCCCCGGCCGGACACGGACGTAACCGCAGCGGCAGTTGAGAACCCGGGGTGGAAGATGAACTTGGCGACCTGCGCCTCGCTCATACGCTCGACCTCTGCTTCGGACACTATACCGCGTTCAACAGCCTTCCGCCGAATGGCCGAAAAATTGAGACCCCGGCCGTCATCGGCGATCTCGATAGTGATCGTTCCACCCTCGTGGTAGGCATTCAGCCGTATCGTTCCGCGCTCGGACTTACCTGCCGCCTTCCGTTCGAGGGGCGATTCAATCCCGTGATCCGCCGAATTGCGAACCATATGGGTGAGAGGATCCTTGATGACTTCCAGAACTTGACGATCGAGTTCCGTGTCGGCTCCCTGCATCACAAGCTCGATCTTCTTCGAGAGCTCAGCAGAAAGATCGCGGACGACACGAGGCAGTTTCTGCCAGGCGTTCCCGATGGGCTGCATGCGAGTGCGCATGACCCCCTCTTGCAACTCTGCGGTTACATGCGAGAGACGCTGGAGGGGTACCTTATAGCTGCTGTCATCGACACGGCGTGAAATTTCAAGAAGCTGGTTACGGGTAAGCACCAGCTCTGAAACCATTGTCATGAGATGCTCGAGAGTATCCACGTTAACGCGGATGGTCTGGACTTTGACCGCCGTGCTCTCACCACTGTCCTCTCCTGGAGGCACAGTGCTCTTTTCCGGAGACGGAACCGCTACGGCCTTTGGTGCCTCGGGTCCCGGGGCTTCCCGAAATGCACGCTCGAGTTCGTCAAGAGGAACCTCACCTGGGAGAAGAGCTCTCTCCAGAACCTGATAGGCCAATGTACCCACTGTTGCCGCCGCAGACGGAGCGGCCACTTCGGTCGAGCTTGAGGTCGGCTCAGCCGCAGCCATCTCTTCAAGCGCGTCGATAAGGTCCTGATCGGATCCCTCGGGCTCCGAAGCATGCCTTTCAAGCTCTCCAAGGATCTCCTTAATCCGATCAAGCGTCGCAAGAATGAGTGATACGGCGGGTGTCGTGACGGGCATCCCGTCCCGGAATTTCCCCATTAGAGTTTCTGCGGCGTGCGCCAGAGCCTCGAGGCGCGGAAGCCCGAGAAAGCCGCAAGTACCCTTAATCGTGTGAACCAACCTGAAGATGTTACTCAGGATTGCTTTGTTGTTGGGATCTTGTTCAAACCGCACCAACTCCACATCGACTGTATCGAGATGCTCTGCCGTCTCAGTCAGAAACTCACGCAAAAGGTCGTCCATAGGAGCTACTCACGTTCGGTACGCTACATTTCCGTAGCAGGACTTCTTAGTAGGCACAAAAAGTGCGCCGAGTTACTGGCTTTAGGCCGCCTGGACGCCCGAAAGGAAGTGTTCAACCTCTCGACCCAGGCTTTCGGAATGCCGAGCAAGTTCTTGGGCGGCAGAAAGCACTTGAGATGCGGCAGTTCCGGTTTCGCTCGCGCCTTGACGAACTTCACCAATATTGCTGGTTACAAGCTCTGTGCCGCGGGCAGCTTCCTGCACATTGCGGGATATCTCTTGCGTTGCAGCTCCCTGCTCTTCAATCGCCGCGGCAATCGATAGAGATATCTGCGACATTTCTGAAATCGTCTGAGCGATCTGTTGAATTGCCCTCACAGCCTCTTCCGTCGCTTGCTGCACAGAGCCAATCTGGTGAGAGATTTCATCTGTGGCTTTGGACGTCTGGTTGGCGAGTTCTTTGACTTCACTTGCAACTACAGCGAAGCCTTTTCCTGCCTCGCCAGCGCGAGCAGCCTCGATAGTTGCGTTGAGCGCCAGCAAGTTCGTTTGAGATGCGATGTTGTTAATCAGCGCGATGACGTTGCCGATTTTCTCAGCCGACGTGGCGAGCGTCTGAACGGTTTCATTTGTCCTTTGAGCGTCCAGAACGGCCTTCTCGGCGATTTGTGATGACTGTGAAACCTGACTTGCAATCTCGCGGATCGAGATCGAGAGCTCTTCAGTTGCAGCCGCGACTGTCTGCACATTGGCTGATGTTTGCTCAGCGGCTCCAGCAACGTTGACGGACTGGCCTGTCGTCCGATCTGCGACGTAGGTCATTGACTGGGCTGTGGACTCCATCTGCGTAGCGGCAGCGGCAAGCCCTTGTGTCAGGGAAGACACCTTCTGATCGAACTGCTTCGTAAGTTGGTCTAGAATTTGAGCACGGCGCATTTTCGCGTCGTTTTCCGCTTCCTGCTCTTGCGCCAGACGTCGTGCATTGAGGGCGTTATCCTTGAATACCTGCAATGCCCTCGCCAGCTGGCCCACTTCGTCCTTACGTTCAGAGCCTTCCACCTGGACTGCAAGATCACCATCGGCGAGTTTCGACATGGAGGTCGTGATCTTGGACAGAGGACGCACGATGCCTACCAGAACAATCGTGCCGAGGATCGCAAGTGCCAGGGCAATACCGACGGCCGCCGAAACTATCAGGCCTATAGAGGTTTGCCTCGCAAGAGCGTTGGCTTCATCGCGCGCCTTATCGAGGTCTTTCGAGTTTGCTTCTGCGAGAGCAGTGAGACTGTCCTTTACTTTGATCCGGGCCTGGAGACCGTCACCATTTGAGATCTTCATGGCCGCATCGTCCATATAGCCTTTGAGGCCCTGTGCGACGCTTTGGTCTGCCAGAACAAAGTATGCGGCGATCGAGTCTTTGATCTCGTTATATGCAGCCTGGGAATCCGTTGGTCTTACAGACTTCATCAGGTTATCGAGCTCGGCCAAGGCCTCCTGTTTGGCCTCTTCGTATCTTTTGCCGTAGACACCACGTCCCTCGATATTGCGGTCTCCGAGGATGTTCTTCTCTTGAATAGTTGCCTGGTTAACTTTCGAGTCGAGCGACAGCACGATTTTGAGACGGGCAAAGTCTACAGTTACCAGCTCCTGCGTATCGGCCGCGAGCCGATCAAGCCCATTTTTGGCAAAAGCAATAAGCCCAATGGCAACGGCGACAAAGATACCTACGGGAATGGCGATCTTTATCATGACTTGAAGATTATTCAGGAAGCGCATCTTGGGCTCCGACGGAGAATGTAGGCATTTTCAAGGCAATATTTACAAGCCTCCTCTCTACAAAGAGTTAAGGCATGGAACGATTACTAACTAAGCTAGGCGGAATAAGAATGAAATTTTGTTTCGCCACCACGTAAACTGCACAATTAGCGAATCCAGTTACGTCAGTTCCGCCTGTTGAGGTTCCAACTGGATGCAGCCCCGGCTTGCTTCGGACGCTAGAAAACTTCTCAAGGGAATCTTTGAAGTCAGCGATGACCATTCGGTGCATTAAAGGACTGGCGCGTGAAAACTGGTGCCAGAAGGCCTAAACGTCTCTTCCTACTTCAGGTACTTTGAGGCCGGTTGCGCATGTCGATTTCTGGTTTTGATGTATGGCAAGCGGGCAACACCTTTGGACAAGGACCGGGTCGGAGTCGCGCCGTTTGCGTTTGCCGTTGACGCAACGACGTTCGCCCGGCATTTATGAATAAACCTACTGA
>NZ_JAJDOP010000003.1 GCF_020595095.1 Microvirga rosea
CGATGTCGTGCCCTCGACCCTTCTGGCGTTTGCCGGCGGGGCGAGCCCGTTTGCGGTGTCGGGGGTGCCGGTGGACCGGGATGCGCTGGTGGCGGAAGCGGGGCTTTCCTGGCAGGCGAGCCGGAGCGTGAGCCTGGGGGCGAGCTATGCCGGCCAGATCGGCGCGAGGGCACAGGAGCATTCCCTCAAGGGCAACCTCACCTGGACCTTCGATACGCGATAAGGGGACGGCGTCCTCTTGGGAGCGCCAAATCGTCCTCGATACGAGGATCCCGGACAACCAGGATAACTCCTTGGTGTCCGGGATTTGTGACTGCCAACGTTAACCCTAGTTCATGGATTTCGGTCAATGTTCCGCTAACCATGTTAGATCTCCATCTGCCCATGTCTAAACGGCGGATCGAGAGAGTTCCGTGCAGGTTGCAACCAGGATTGACCACGAGGATTTCGTCTTCTCCATCTGGAGAGGGACGATCCATGACGTTCACGCTGCGCGGCAGTCGCATAACACAGGCTCGGTCGAAATCGGTGTCCAGGATGACGAGGGAGCGCGTCGTTCCATTATCGTGAAGCCGCTGATCTTTACGAAGCCGGGTGATAAGCTGTCTCTGGTTTTTGCTCGCCGCGCAGGCATCAGAAGCGGCGTTCTCGTGGGCTTGGTGAACCACTCGACGGGCCATTGGTGCTCGATGCCGCAGGGCGTCTTCGCGATCCGCACCAGTCCGACCATCCTGATGTGCATCATGCGGGAAGCCCAGCGGCTCACGATTCCGGGCACGGGCGTCCTCCTTACGGCCTTTGCCGCCGCATGGCTGCAGTTCACGGGCCGGACCTTCCCGGTTCTCACATGGCTGCTGATCCTCGGAATGATCCTGGCTCTCCTCTGGGCCTTTAACGAGCTTGCGAACTGGCAGGCCGAAGCCGCTGAAAAGCGGGTGTTGTTCCATACCGATGAGTTTCTCGCCGATCTGGCGAGGATGGATCTAGACACTTCCCATCCTGCCTTGACGAACAGTCACGGGCCGACGCGTGTCCTCATGGGCGAGCTTTGGACCCCCGACCTCGAAGCCGACTGGGTCGAGACAAAATCCGACGATGGGGTGCCGACGGTACCCGCGACGGTACCCGGTGCCGTGAGACAGGACTGACGCATCCTCCGGGCTGATCGCAAAAATTCCTGACTTGTCGCGCTGACCGGCACTGACATTTTGTCCGGGTTTGAACGCTCGTCGCCATTGTCGACCCATGCCATAAGGCCGCCGTACATCTTCAGGCCAGAGTCATGATTCGCGTCGAAAACGTCAGCAAGCAGAACAGTCACCGCATCCTCTTTATCGAGGCCTCCGCGACCCTCCAGAAGCAGGAGAAGATCGGTCTGGTCGGCCCTAATGGTGCGGGCAAGACCACGCTCTTTCGGCTGATCAACAAGGAGGATGAGCCCGACGAGGGCCAAGTGGCGGTCGATCGCGGCATCACGATCGGATATTTCAGCCAGGACGTCGGAGAGATGGCTGGCCGCAGCGCGGTGTCCGAGGTGATGGACGGAGCAGGTCCCGTGAGCGCCGTCGCGGCGGAGCTGAGAGAGCTCGAAGCCGCGATGGTCGATCCGGACCGGGCAGCCGATCTCGACGGGATCATCGAACGATACGGCGAAGTGCAAGCGCGCTACGAGGAGCTCGACGGATACTCCCTCGAGGGGAGGGCCCGCGAGGTCCTTGCCGGTTTGGGCTTTACTCAGGAGACGATGGACGGTGATGTCGGGGCCCTGTCCGGCGGCTGGAAGATGCGCGTGGCTCTCGCCCGCATCCTTCTGATGCGCCCGGACGTCATGCTTCTCGACGAGCCGAGCAACCATCTGGACCTTGAGAGCCTCATCTGGCTGGAAGGTTTTTTGAAGGGTTATGAGGGGGCCTTGCTCATGACCTCCCACGACCGCGCTTTCATGAACCGCATCGTCAACAAGATCATCGAAATCGACGGCGGCTCCCTGACGACCTATTCCGGAGATTACGAGTTCTACGAGCAGCAGCGCGCGCTGAACGAGAAGCAGCAGCAAGCCCAGTACGAGCGGCAACAGGCCATGCTGGCCAAGGAGATCAAATTTATCGAGCGCTTCAAGGCACGGGCCTCTCATGCGGCTCAGGTGCAGAGCCGGGTCAAGAAGCTGGAGAAGATCGACCGGGTCGAGCCTCCCAAACGCCGGCAGTCGGTGACGTTCGAGTTCCGGCCGGCGCCTCGCTCCGGCGATGACGTGGTGAGCCTGAAGAAGGTCCACAAACGCTATGGCAGCCGGAGCATCTATGAGGGCCTTGACTTCACGGTGCGCCGGAAGGAGCGGTGGTGCGTCATGGGTGTCAACGGCGCCGGAAAGTCGACGCTGCTCAAGCTTGTCTCCGGCGCGACTTCGCCGGACGAGGGAGCCGTATCCGTCGGCGGAAGCGTCAAGATGGGCTACTTCGCCCAGCACGCCATGGAGGTACTGGACAGCGACCGTACGGTATTCCAGTGGCTGGAGGATTCGTTCCCGCAGGCAGGGCAGGGATCCTTGCGGACGCTCGCCGGCTGCTTCGGCTTCTCCGGCGACGATGCGGAGAAGAAGTGCCGTGTGCTGTCGGGCGGCGAGAAGGCCCGGCTGGTGATGGCCAAGATGCTCTACGATCCACCGAACTTCCTGGTGCTCGACGAGCCGACCAACCATCTCGACATGGCCACCAAGGAAATGCTGATCGAGGCCCTGTCGCGTTACGAGGGCACCATGCTCTTCGTATCGCACGATCGTCATTTCCTGGCCGCCCTGTCCAATCGGGTTCTGGAGCTGACGCCGGATGGGATCCACCAATATGGTGGGGGCTATACCGAGTATGTAGCGCGGACGGGCCAGGAAGCCCCTGGCTTGAGAATGTAAGCACAATCACGCCGCGGCGTACCGCCGGGCGCTCCTGTCATTCCGGAGCGGCCCTTCGGGCCGGGCCCGGAACCCAGAACCGCTGAGGTTTGTGGACGGGTGCACGGGTGCCATCGTGTCTTCTCCGGGATCGTTAGCGGTTCTGGGTTCCGGGCTCTCGCGATGCTCGCCCCGGAATGACAGAGCACCCCCGTCATTCCGGGGCGCCGCAGGCGAGCCCGGAACCCATACACGCTGAGGGTGCTGGAAAGAGAACGCACCGGCTGCCATGGCTCTTTCTCCTGCACGGTCGTGGTTCTGGGTTCCGGGCTCTCGCTGATGCTCGCCCCGGAATGACGGCGGAGCGCATGACGGGCGAGCCCGTGACAGCGGAGCCATCACGGCATGGGGCCGTGTCCTCCGGGCTGGGCAGCCCGGAGGGGAAGCGATCGAGGGTGGCGCGTCGGGCAACCCGGCTCGCGGATGATGAGAAGGGAAGAGCCGAGATGCCTCTTCGCGCACGGTTCTTTTAGGCGGACAGGAGAGGCAAGGCTCAGGTATCGCCGCAGGCGGGATCCGTCTCGTGCGACGGGGGCCTGCGACCGATCCCGACAACCCGCCCAGCATCCTGGGCCTCCCGTCACCCACTCCTGCGTCAAGAGCGAGCACGGGACCGTGTCCGGTCCCGCTCTTGCGACGCCTCGCGAGTGCGCCCCTCGTCAGGACCTGATCTGTGAAACGATATAGCTCAGCTTGCCCCGTCCGTCAAGAACAAAATGAGAACGACTTTGTGACTCCGAGGCCGCTACGCGCGCTCTTCCCAAAGCTTGGCCAGCTCGACGATGGTTTTCACGGCGCTGTCCATGTCCTGGCTGCTGACGAACTCGAGGGGAGAATGGAAAGCGTGACCGCCGGCAAAGAGATTGGCGCAGGGCAGCCCCATGAACGAGAGCCGGGAACCATCGGTGCCGCCGCGAATGCTGCCGCGCACGGGGGTCATGCCGGCCCGGCTGATCGCCTCCACGGCGTAATCGACGATTTGGGGGTGCTGGTCGAGCACGACCTTCATGTTCCGGTACTGCTCCTTCACGGTGAAGGTATAGCTGGAGCCCGGATAGCGCTTCATCGTCTCCTGGGTGATGCTCTCCAGCAGAGCCTCCTTGCTCTTGAGGCCCTCCTCCGTGAAGTCGCGGATGATGAAGCTGAGGGTTGCCTTTTCCATCACCCCGGAAACACCGACCGGGTGGATGAAACCCTGGCGACCCTTTGTCGTCTCGGGCGCCAGGTCCATGGGGAGCTTATCAATGATGGCGCCGGCGATCTTGATGGCATTTTCCATCTTGCCATAGGCGAAACCGGGATGGATCGCCACGCCTTTGATCTGGATCTCCACGCCGTCGGCAGAAAAGGTCTCATCCTCGATGGTGCCGGCGGTCTCTCCGTCGAGGGTATAGCCGAAGTCGGCGCCGAGCTTGCCGAGATCCACCTTGTCGACACCGCGACCGATCTCCTCGTCCGTGGTGAAGAGGATGCGGATCGTGCCGTGCTTGATATCCGGATTGTTGATCAGAACCTCGGCCGCGGTCATGATTTCGGCCAAGCCGGCCTTGTCGTCGGCACCCAGTAGCGTCGTGCCGTCCGACGTGACGATATCGTGGCCGATCAAGTCCTTCAGCACCGGGTGCTCGGCCACGCGAATGACCTGGTTCGAGTCGCCGGGGAGTTTGATGTCGCCACCTTGGTAACTCCGGACGATGTGCGGCTTGACGTTCGTTCCGCTGAAATCCGGTGCCGTATCCATGTGGGCGCAGAAACAGATCACAGGAACGTTGTTCTTTGCCGTATTCGACGGGATCGTCGCATAGACGTAGCCGTGCTCGTCGAGATGCGCATCGGAGACACCGATTTCGAGGAGCTCCTCCACCAGCAGACGGCCAAGGTTCTTCTGCTTCTCGGTGGAGGGCTGAGTTTGAGACTTGGCGTCGGACTGGGTGTCGATGACGACGTAACGGAGAAAGCGGTCAGTAACGCTAGCGGTCATGGGGCACAATCCGGATTGCGAAAAAGGAGAAGGCAACTTGTAGCCGGGCAAAGCCTTGCCGTGAATAGGCTGTCGCGAATTCCTCGCTCCGAGGTCCTGTCGCCGTCTTCGGCAAGGGAAAAGGGAAGCCGACCGTGACGGGTCCCCAGCCGATGCACCTGCGCACGTCATGAACAAGCCAATTTGTTGGAACATGCGCATTGCCCAGGAACAATTGGCCGTGGACTTGGTTGAGGGCCAGATCTCGGTACAGGTATTCTCTCATCCCTCGGCGCTTCCCAATACCCGTCGCTCGCCCAATCCTTCGCTGAGATCCTTTGAGTAATCGTGCAAATCGACCTGCCGGTAGTCCGGTATTGCCCAGATCAATTCTAGGATCGTGTGGAATGATTACGCCTGTCCCCATCTCTTCTTTCCGAAGCTTCATCCTCGGAGGATTCGAGTGCTCGACCCACCGGCGTTGCGACGGCCAGCGCCTCGACCTTGTCGCTTCAACGGGGCACGCCGCCCTTGCTTCGACCGATTATCGGGCCCTGTCCCGTCATGGCATCGATGCGACGCGGGACGGCCTTCGCTGGCATCTGATCGAGAAGGCGCCCGGCGCCTACGACTGGTCAAGCCTTCTGCCCATGCTCACGGCGGCGAGGGACAGCGGAACCCAGGTCATCTGGGATCTCTGTCACTATGGCTGGCCCGATGACATCGACATATGGTCACCCGAGTTCGTGACACGCTTCGCCGGTTTCGCCGCCGCTGCCGCCCAGGTTGTCCGCAGCGAAACGACAGGCGACACCGTTTATTGCCCGATCAACGAAATTTCGTACTGGGCGTGGGCCGGGGGCGAGACGGGACGCTTCAACCCCTGTTGTCACGGCCGTGGAGCGGATCTGAAGCGCCAGCTGATCCGAGCGACGCTTGCGGCCATCGATGCCATTCGCCACGTCGACCCACAGGCGCGCTTCATCACGGCCGAACCTATCATCAATGTTGAAGCGGGCCTCGGCGATGAAGACCATAGCCGAGGCGCAGAGCTCTATCGCCAGGCGCAATTCGAGGTGTTCGACATGCTGTGCGGCAGGATGGAACCCGAGCTAGGCGGGAGGCCGGACTACATCGATGTCATCGGCGTCAACTATTACCCCGACAACCAATGGTACCATGGCGGACCGACGATCCCCATGGGGCATCACGCCTATCGTCCCCTGAACGAGATGCTGGCGGAAGTGTTTCGGCGTTATGAGCGGCCCCTCATGCTGTCCGAGACCGGCTCCGAAGGATCAGGTCGCGCAGCTTGGCTGCACTACGTCTGCGCCGAGGTGCGGCTGGCGATGGAAATAGGCGTGCCGATCGAGGGCATCTGCCTCTATCCGATCCTGGATTATGCCGGCTGGGACAATGGGCGGACATGTCATGTCGGGCTCCTCTCCCATGCGGACGATCATGGCCAGAGACATCCCTACGCCCCGCTCGCACGGGAACTCAGCCGCCAGGATGACCTCTTCAGGGAACTCGAGATTACGGCCGGCCGGCACGCGAATGTCCTCGCGGTTGCGGAGTGAGAACACCATGTGGAAACATGTCAGACGCGGGGTGTTCGCCCGTGCCGCCGGAGCCGTACGGCCAGCCGCGACCACAAGACCTCTCCCGCCGTTTCTGCGCGGCCCCAAAGTCTTCCTTCTCCATTATGTCCAGCGACACTCCCTGTCGTTCGTTGCTCTCTTCACGATGATCCTCGGCGCGGCGAGTTGCGCTGTCGCCGTTCAGTACACGATGAAGCTTCTCGTGGACGCGATGGCAGGTCCTCGCGAAGGCAGCGATGCCGTCTGGATGGCGCTGGCCCTGTTCGTCGGCCTGATTACGGTCGAAAGCGTGCTGTGGCGTCTCAGCGGATGGCTGGGATGTCGGACCACCGTCGGCATCGGCGTGGACATGCGCCTCGATTTGTTCGACTACTTGAACGGCCAGCCGATGCGCTATTTCGCCGAGAATCTCGCTGGCTCCCTGGGGCAGCGCATCACGGCGACAGCGGGCAATTTCGGGGCCCTCACCAACACGATCATATGGCGGGCTCTTCCGCCTTTCATCGATTTCCTGGGGGCTTTGGTGGTCTTCGCACTCGTCGACTGGCACATGATGGTGGCTCTTGGCGTGTTCGTCGTCCTGGTGACCGGCGGCCTGATCTTGTTCGGAGAGCGCGGCCATCACTATCACCGAACCTACGCCAGCAATTCCAACCGGGTGGGAGGTGAACTGATCGACGTCATCTCGAACATGTGGGCGGTCAAGGCCTTCTCCGCACGAGGACGCGAGCGCGAGCGGCTGGCACGCGACTTCGCGCAGGAAGCCGCCGCCCAGCGGGCGAGCTGGATGTACACGGAAAAGGCCCGCGTCCTCCACGATATTTCACTCTGGATGATGGCGGGGCTGATGCTCGCATGGTGCGTGCGTCTCTGGAGCAACAGCAGCATCACGCCAGGCGATGTGGTCGTGGTCAGCGCATTGACCTTTCGCATTCTTCACGGTTCGCGGGACATGGCTCTCGCGTTGGTCGACATGGTTCAGCAATTCGGCTTCATCGACGACACGTTGCGTGTCATCGGACAACCGCAGACCGTATGCGACCGGCCCAACGCTCCGGACATCCAGCGTCGGGGCGGCACGGTGGAATTCAGGGACGTTCACTTCGCTTACAGCGACGGGCGAGAGGCCGTGCATGACATCAACCTGCGGATCCCCGCAGGACAGAAAATTGGAATCGTTGGTCCGTCCGGCGCGGGCAAGTCGACGTTGATCCATCTTCTGCAGCGTCTCTACGACGTGCAACAAGGAGATATCCTGATCGACGGGCAGTCCGTCGGAGCTGTGACGCAGGACAGTCTGCGGGCGACGCTGTCGGTGGTTCCGCAGGAGATCGCTCTCTTTCATCGGAGCATTATGGAGAACATTCGCTTCGGCCGGCCCGATGCCTCGGACGAGGAGGTCTTCGCGGCGGCATGCGCCGCCTATTGCGACGGCTTCATCCGATCGTTGCCGCAAGGCTACGACACCATTGTGGGTGAACGGGGAATGCGACTTTCCGGAGGGCAGAGACAGCGGGTCGGAATAGCTCGCGCCTTTCTCAAGGACGCTCCGATCATCATCCTCGATGAAGCGACATCCGCTCTCGATACGGAATCCGAAATGGAGGTGCAGCGGGCCCTGGTGCGGCTCATGCGGAACAGAACGGTGATTGCCGTCGCGCACCGGTTGTCCACGCTTACGGCCTTCGACAGAATCGTGGTGATGATGGGCGGGCGCGTCGTCGAAGACGGCAATACCACGAACCTTCGTCAAGCGAAGGGCGTCTTCGATCGCATGTGGCGCCTTCAGGCCGAGGGCCTGTCTCTGGACGAGATCGTGGAGGATGCCGCTTAGCCGGCCAAAGCGAGCTCGCGTGAACGCCAGCGCCGTTCAACGCGGCGCCCGCGCAGCGGGCGGCACTGCCATGGCCGGCGCGAAGGCGCATCGGTACGGAACCGATACGGCGCAAAGTCATTTTCCACTCGTCAGGCAAGCGATGGAGCCGATAGGCGCGTGAGGTTCAAAAATGGTTGCGGCTGTAAGGCAAGTTTCAAGCGACAGATATCGCGAGCAACGCCGGAGCAGGCGCATCAGAGTTCGCCAGCCCGCGAAAATCGTGCTGGATCACGATACGATGATCCACTGCGAGGTTCATAATATTTCAACAGGTGGCGCAAAGCTTGACCTTGGGCCGATCGGGCCGCTTCCGGAAACCTTTACGATCTACATTGCTGGATACAGCATGATGATTCATGAAGCCCGCGTGCGGTGGCGTAAGGGTAATTACGTCGGGATCTCGTTTGAATCCTAGAGCCCGGGTTCCGTCAAAACCCTGAACTGCGTTGGCTTGTCGCCAAACGAAGAAGCCGCCTTTTCGGCGGCCCATCACAGACTTCACGACAACTTACGCTCACTCGCGGCACAGATCTGACATTGTCGCGTGGCGTGAAGTCCGGCGCGGTCGGAACCCTAACTGCGGGAAGCGGCGGGGTCTCCGGCAAGCCCTTCGTTCTTGGCCGCCTTTTGTTTCGGAACCTCGAAGCGCCCTTCCTCGGCCTTGTGGAAATACTGGCTCGCCACCAGCATGCCTTTGAAGGGCCGAATGGGAGGAATGCAGGTCAGCAACATGAACGGCACCGTGGTAAGCAGATGCACCCACAGGGACGGCTCATAGGTCAGTTCGATCCACACGCCGAACCCCGTCGCCGGAATAGCCATCGTCATCATGACGAAAAAGGCGGGTCCATCCGCCGGGTCGGCGAAGGAATAATCGAGACCGCAGGCCTCGCACCGCGGCGCGAGGGTCAAAAAGCCGTCGAACAGCTTGCCTTGGCCGCACCGGGGGCAGCGACATCTGAATCCGTACTTCAGAATGGCATCCTTCGCACTCGGGGTTGTGACCATCTCGGAACCTTTACGCTGGACCCTGATCTTCTAGGGTGTGGATTATTGTATGGATTGACATGCATACAATAATCTCTAAGAAATACTCCAGGCTGCCAATGTTTCTGAAGCTCAGGGAAGGAATTCGGAAGTTCTTGGCGCCTTGTATGCTGGCTATGACCCATACAATTGTAAGACAATGAGGTCAAGGAAACATGTTGTCCTGGTTGCCGCAGATCCGGAGCGGGGGAGGGCCGAGATATCTCGCCATCGCCGAGGCTCTGCTGTCCGATATTCAGTCCGGGCGGCTCAAGCCGGGAGACCGCTTGCCGCCGCAGCGTGAACTCGCGAAGGAACTCGGCCTCGACCTCACGACCGTCACCCGCGCCTTCAACGAAGCGAGACGGAGGGGACTGATCGAGGCCAGCCCGGGGCGCGGCAGCTTCGTCCGACGAAAAGCGTCCTTGTCTGAAGGCAACGCATCCGCCGAATCTCCGATCATCGACCTGAGCATGAACATGCCTCCGCAGCCGCCGGAGGCGCAGCTGCGCGAGCGGATCCATGCCGGCATCATGGGGGTCCTCTCCTCGCCCCATGGCCTAATGCATCTGCATTATCAGGAAAGCGCCGGGGCCCGGCCGGATCGCGCTGCGGCCGTCCAATGGCTCACGCCTCGCCTCGGGCCGACTTCCGTCGACCGGGTTGCCGTCACCGGTGGCGCCCAGGAAGCGCTCTATGCGATCGTGAGGGTTCTGGCCCAGGCCGGGGACGCCATTTGCGTTCCGGATCTCACCTATCCGGGCCTGCGCGCGATTGCCGAGCAGCTCAAGGTGCGGCTGGTCCCGGTTGCCATGGACCGGGAGGGGATCGATCCCGACGCCCTTAACGAGGCCTGTCGATGGGAGACCCCGAAAGCGGTTTACTGCGTTCCGACCATCCACAACCCCACCACCGGGACCATGTCGCCGGAGCGGCGGGCCGGGATCGCCGCTGTTGCCCGGCAGTATGGAGTAGCGATCGTCGAGGACGACGCCTACGGTGCGCTGCCGCGTCAGGCCCCGACTCCGATTGCGGCCATCGCGCCGGAGATCAGCTGGCATATCGCGACCTTGTCGAAATGCGTGACCCCCGCCTTGCGGACGGCCTATGTGGTCACACCGCGCCTGTCCGACACCTTGCGTCTGGCGGCGGAACTTCGCGCCATGACCCTCATGATGCCGCCTCTCATGGCGGCGCTTGCCTCGAGGTGGATTCTGGACGGCACCCTCGATGCCATCACGGCGGCGATCCGCCAGGAAAGCGCGGTCCGGCAGCTCATCGCGAAACGGGTCCTGCACGGGCTCGAGGTACAGGCCCATCCCGATGGCCATCATCTCTGGCTGAGGCTGCCGGAACGCTGGCGTCATGCCGATCTGAGCGTTTATGCACGGCAGTCGGGCCTCGCTCTCGTCCCGAGTCAGGCTTTCGCCGTCGGACCTGCCCCGGACGCGATCCGCGTGTCCCTGGGCGCTGCCCAGAACCAGGCCGTGCTGGAAAGGGGATTGACCCTTCTGGCAACGGTCCTGTCGCACGGACCGAGTGCTCTGTCGTCGATCGTGTGAGGGCGATATTCCGGATGCCGTCCTTGCCGGAGCCGTTCACGAGAGGCGCGGCGGAGCCCCACCCGTCGATTGAACGGAGAACGCGCCGGCCTTGATGCCAGCTGACAGGCTTCTCTCGAGATCTCGCGTTTGAAGCCAGGAATGCAGGAAGCCGGCATTGAAGGCATCACCCGCTCCGGTCGTATCGACCACGCGGACAGGGAGCGCTTCGGCCGAGAGCGAAGTTCCGCCGGAACAGGCGAGGGCGCCGTGCTCACCGCGCTTCAGGACAACCAGCGGGAACTTCTCTCGCAGACGCTGCACGATCGCCTCGTCCGTACTCTCGCCGGTCAGCGCCTTTCCTTCCTCCACATTCGGGAAGAAGACATCGACTCCGGTGCAGATGTCGAAGAAATCCGTGTTCTGGCGGATCAGCTGATCGTCCCAACTCGGGTCGAGGGAGACCGTGAGGCCGAAGCTCCGCGCCATGGCGATCGCATCCGGGATATCCTTGAGAGTGGCAAACTCCGCAATGTGCAAATGGGCGACATCGGGGGATGCGAGAGCGTCCCGCAATGTGGATGGCCGAGAGCCGCCTGCGCGCCGGGATACGAAGGCCCTCTCGCCATCCTTGACCAGGGCGACGGTCGGCTGCGGACCCGCATCCCCGGCTCGCTCGATGAAAGACAGGTCGATCCCGCTGGCTTGGAGTTCCGGATCGAGGCTCCGCGACAGGGGATCGGTTCCGAGGCGGGTCAGCAGCGCAGTGGAGCGTCCGAGGAAGGCCAGATGAGCCGCCGTGATGTAGGCGCCGCCGCCGGCCGTGATCGTGACGTCCTGCGCAAAGCGTTCCCGGCCCAGCACCGGCATGTCGGGCAGACCCGTGAAGATGATGTCGCAATAGGTCCGCCCAAGGCACACAACCCTGCTGCGTTCGGAGGGCATTCCGCTCATGGGGCTGTTAGTGCTTTCTCTGTGACCTTGTCGAAGTAGTAAAGCCTCTCCGCAGGAGCATGAAGAGTCAGCTTGTCGCCGATACGCGGGATCTGCCGCCCCGGTGCGGATCCGATGATGGTCTGCCCGGAATTCTCGATATGGACGAAGGTCTCCGAGCCCAGGGTCTCCACGACCGCAACGGTTCCTGTCACGCTCAGGCCTCGGGCTCCGGCGGTCGGGACGAGGTCCTGCGGACGAACGCCAACGAGGATGTCGGATGTCTTCGGCGAGGAGCGGGGAACCTCGATGGTGCCGCCAAGCGACAACTCGGCTCCGCCTTCCCGGAGAGACGCGGGCATCAGGTTCATGGTCGGGCTGCCGATGAAGCGCGCCGTGAACACGTCGACCGGCTTTTCGTAAAGGTCCAGAGGCGTGCCGACCTGAAGGATGTGGCCGTCGCGCATAACGACGATCCTGTCGGCCATGGTCATGGCTTCGACCTGGTCATGGGTGACGAAGACGGAAGTCGTGCCGAGCCGGTGGTGGAGCCGCTTGATCTCGATGCGCATTTGCGTGCGCAGTTGCGCATCCAGGTTGGAGAGAGGCTCATCGAACAGGAACGCGGCAGGATCACGGACCATTGCCCGGCCAATGGCGACGCGCTGGCGTTGTCCACCGGAAAGAGCCGAGGGGCGGCGCTCCAGGAGCTGCGAAAGGCCGAGCGTCTCCGCAGCCTGTTCCACGCGCCGGCGCTTCTCGTCCTTTGTGAGTTTGGAGCGGTAAAGTCCGAAGGCGATGTTTTCGGCCACGGACATGTGCGGGTAGATCGCATAGTTCTGGAACACCATGGCGATGTTCCGGTCCTTGGGCTGAAGATTGTTGACGACGCGGCCGTCGATGCGGATCTCGCCTCCGCTGATTTCTTCCAACCCGGCGATCATCCTGAGCGTGGTGGACTTGCCGCATCCCGAAGGGCCGACGAGCACGACGAATTCGCCGTCCTGAATCGACAGATCGATTCCATGCACCACGGTTGTCTGTCCATATCGCTTGACGAGGCGATCAAGTTCGATAGTCGCCATCAGCTGGCTCCAAGAAGTGCATTGAAACGGGATTGAAGATCCTGGGTGGACGCCTGCTCGCGACGCGCTGCGTCCTGCATGCGGTGGCGGACGCCCGCGAGTTCCTGATTGTACCCGGCGATCGCCCGAGACAGCGCCTCGGGAGCCGGCCCGCCGAAGCGATTGCGGACGGCAACGAAGGTTTCGGGCGAGACGATTTCGGAAAACAGCGCCTTGTCGATGGTCGTCTGCCGCTTCGTACAATGCAGAAAAGCTTTTTGAAACGCCTCGAAGCCGTCAGCCGCGATGTTACCGTTGATCGCGACGACCGAACGGGCGACTTCCGCAGCGATTTCATGCGCCTCACGGAATGAAAGCCCCTCGCGGCGCACGAGGCTGTCCGCGAGTTCGGTCACTGTAATGCAGCTGCGGCGAATGTTCTGGCGAACCCTCTCGGGGTTGATCTGGAGAGCAGGAACAAGCGCTGCGAGCAGGTCGAGCACGCGTCCTCCGCTCTGGAACGCGCCATAGCCGAAGCCCTGGCTTTCGCCTTCGCTGTCGTTCATGTCCGTGAAAGGCGTGTTGTGCATGATCGTCAGCATCGCCTGCGCCCTTCCGACGGTTTGCGATGCCAGATGCCTCATATGCTCGATGGGAACGGGATTGCGCTTTTGCGGCATGATCGAGCTGATCTGCACGAACGCATTCGGAACATAGATCTGCCCGACCTCGAAGCTCGTCCAGAATTGCAGGTCCTGGATGAAGCGGCCGAGATGCAGGAAAATCAACTCGATCGCCGAATAGGTGGAGGTGAGGTAATCGATCGAGGCGATGCACCCGTAGGAGTTCTGCAAGGGCCGGCTGAACCCGAGGAGATGGGCCATCAGATCCCGGTCGATGGGAAAACCGCTCGTTGTGATGGCCGCGGCCCCCATGGGGCTGCGGTCGACGATGTCGCGCGCCGCTTCCAGGCGGGCGATGTCGCGCAGCAGCGTTTCCAGGACGGCGGAAAGATAGTGGCCGAAAACGGTGGGTTGGGCCGGCTGGCCATGGGTGTAGGCGACGATGAGCGTCCGGCTTTCCCGCTCCGCTACCGACGCCAGGGTTTCCGCCAGTCGCGTCAGGCGCTCCAGCAGGGGATCGATCCGGTGCTTGAGACCGAGCTTGAACAGGGTATGGTCGATATCGTTGCGGGAGCGCGCCGTGTGGAGGCGGCCCGCAAGATCGGGTCCCAGGCGGGCGCGAAGCTCCTTTTCGATCAGGAAGAAGAAATCCTCGACCTCGCCGGTATAGGTCAAGGCGCTGGTGTCGACTTCCCGGTCGATCGCGTCGAGCGCCTTGGCGATGGGACGCGCCTGCTCGATGGCGAGGATCCCGGTCTCATGAAGCATGACCAGATGTGCCCGGTCGATCAGCCGGAAACCCTCGACATGATGATCCTTTGCCCCGTCGAAGAGGGGGCGGAGAACCGTTTCCTTGTAGACAGGATCCGGAAAGACGGACGTATCTTGAAAGGTGCCTGCAGTCATCGGCTCAGCCTTTAAGTCCGGCGAGCATCACGCCTCGGACGATGTAGCGTTGGAGGAACAAGAAAATGATGAGGGTCGGCAGTGTCGCGATGCTCGCTCCCGTCATGATCTTTTCCCATTGAATCGATTGCTCGACCGCGAAGCTGGAAAGCCCCACCGGCAATGTGTAGAGCTCAGCGCTGGTGGTGACGATGAGCGGCCAGAAGAATGCCGTCCAATTGCCCAGGAACGTGAAGATCGCGAGCGCCGACAGGGCAGGGGTTACCAGCGGCATGGCAATCTTCCACCAGATGGTGAACTCGTTGAGGCCGTCGATCCTGGCCGCTTCCAGGAAGTCATCCGGAACGCCTTCGAAGAACTGCTTCATCAGGAACGTGCCGAAAGCCGTCATCATGCCCGGGAACATGATGCCCCAGTAACTGTCCAGCCAGCCGAACTGGCTCGCCATGAGATACCAGGGCAGAACCAGCATCTCGGTCGGGATCATCAGGGTGGAGAGAATCGCGACGAACACGATGTACCGGCCCCGAAACCGGAATTTCGCGAGCGTATATCCAACGAGACTGTCGAAGAAGACGTTCGACAGCGTGACGATGACCGCAATGATCATCGAGTTCACGAACCATCGCGTGAAGCGTCCGTCACCCAGGATCTCGATATAGTTGTCCAGGGTCGGCGTTTCCGGGATTACACGCAGGTCGTAGACTTGCGAAGCATCCTTGAGGGACGTGGAGAGCATGAAGAGCAGGGGCGTCACCATGATGACGCCGCCGATGAACAGAAGCGTCCACGCGAGGATTCGGCCGGGCCTGATCCGCGACATGGGAAGACCTTCGAAAGATGCGGCTTTGCTCATCAGCGGTCTCTCATGATGCGCAGTTGAACGAGGGAGATCACGAGCAGGATCATGAACAGGACGACCGTTTGTGCCGCCGCGTATCCCATCTCGTAGGAGCTGAACGCCGTTTGGTAGATCATCAGCACGAGCGGCTTGGTGGAGTTCAGCGGACCGCCCGGGTCATTCGAATTGATGTTGTAGACCTGATCGAAGATCCGCAGGAAGCCGATGGACGAGAAAACGACCAGGAAGACCAGGGTCGGCTTGAGCAGCGGCAGGGTGATCTTTCGAAGGATCGCGCCTTCCGAGAGGCCATCGATGCGGGCGGCCTCGTAATAGGTGACCGGAATCGCCCGCAGGCCGGCGAGAAAGATGATGATCTGAAAGCCGAGCCCGGCCCAGACGGCGGGGGCGAGCACGGCGGGCAGCGCCTGCGTGGTCGAACGGAGGAAAGGCTGCTGCGGGATGCCGAAACTCGCGAGAAAGTCGTTGATCACCCCGATGGGGACGGGCTGGTAGAACCAGCGCCAGACCCACGCCATTGCCGCTGCCGTGGTCAGGAACGGCAAAAAGTAAAGGGCTCGGATGAACGCGTGCATGAAGCGCACGCGGTCGAGATAATAGGCGACGACGAAGGAGATGCCGAGGCTGATCGGCGTCCCGAGGATCAGATACATGAAGGTGTTGCGGAACACCTGCCAAAACAGGGGATCCGCAAGCAGCCTCTTGTAGTTTTCCAACCCCACGAAGGAGGCCGGACGCGTGATGGTCCAATCGGTGACGGAGAGGTAGAATGCCTGGAAAGTCGGCCAGAAGCGGATGACGGCATAGAAGATCAGTGGGACCGCGAGGAAGCCCCACGCCCACATCACCTGCTTCTGGCCAAGACTCATCCTCGACCAGAGGCCGCCTGGGGCGGCCTCTCGCTGTGCGATAGTGGCCATCGGTTCGTTCCTCGCGGACTTCGGTTCAGCGCTTGGCGCGGTCGATGATCGCCTGCTCCGCCTCGGCAGCCTTGGCGAGAGAAGCCTTCGGATCTTCGCCGCCGATCAGCACGCGGTTCGCCATGTCGATGGCGACCTGACGCTGAGCTGCCTCGTCCTTGAACAGGGTCGTGCGAGAATATTCGAGTCCTTTGAGGAAGGGACCGTAGATCGGGTGCGCGGTGTTCTCAGGCGTCAGCGCCGCCGCCCGGCGCGCCGGCAACTCGCCCACCACATCCATCCAGATCTTCATGGCTTCCGGGGAGGAGACATAGGTGAGGAACTTCTCTGCGGCCGCCAGTTTCTCGCCATCCGCTTTCGTGGTGATCGCGTTGGCGAAATAGCTCGCGTAGTTGCTGCGCACGCCTTGCGCATTGGCCGGAAGTTCCGTCACGCCCCATTCGAAGCCCTTGATGGTATTGAAGGACCCGAGCCGGAACGTGCCGTCGATGGTCATGGCCGCAAGGCCCGCCCGGAAGGCCGCCTGTCCCTCGTCCATGAAGCCGACTTGGCCGACCTTATGTTTCTTTTGAAGGTCAGTGTAGAAGGTGAGGGCCTTCAGCCCGGCTTCGTCGTTGTAGGCGACCTTCGTGTCGTTGTCCGTGTAAGGCACTCCGCCATACTGACGGACCAGCACTTCACGCCACCATTGGTGATCCTGCCCGGCCATGTCGAGGGTAAGGCCGGCGGAAACGATGTTGCCGCTGGCATCGCGCTTTGTCGTCTTCTCGGCGGCCGCGACCAGTTCATCGAGGTTCTTCGGAGGATTGTTCGGATCGAGCCCCGCGTCCTTGAAGGCCTTCTTGTTGTAGAACAGTGCGAGGGAGCGAACTGCTGTCGGCAGGCCGTAATAGTCGTTGCCGCGCTTCATGGCGCTGATGATCGGGAAAAAGTCGCGCTCGATATCGGCTGCCGGGAACGCTTCGGCCCGCAAGGGACGGATCATCTTGCCGGCGATGAAGTTGTCGGTCCACCCGTAGAAGAGCTGCACCACGTCCGGTCCCTGACCGGCCAGGATCGCAGCGGCGACCTTGGTCTGGTAGTCCGCGTACGGGAAGGTGGTCTGCTTGACCTTGATGTCGGGATTGGCTTCCTGAAACTTCGCGATCAGCTGGTTCATTGCCTTGACGCGCGTGTCGAAGACGTATTGCCAGTACTCGATCTCGACGGCCTTGGCGCCGGTGGCCGCCAGGGCGGCGACGCCCAGTGCGACGCTCGCAAGCAAATGACGAAAACGCATATCCCTCTCCATTTATTGCTGGCGCGGGGCGCCGACTTTCCTTTGATGGCGGCCTTCACTGTGCGGCCTTCCCGGGTTCAAGGCTCCCCCAGAGTTAATGTCCTGTCAATAAGATAATTCACTTGAGTTATTCTTATGCGCACGGCATCGTTATGGCGTGGAGAGCAAGGCGATGCCGAGAAAATCCAAACCCGGGGCCGAGGCGACCATCGGAAGCAATCCTGAGCGCAACCGCTCGCACAACCGCCGTGTCGTGTTGGACGTGGTGCGTCAGCTCGGGCCCGTGGGGCGCATGGAAATTTCCCGCCATGCGCATCTGAGCACCCAGGCGGTTTCCAACATCGTCGATGATCTCGTCGCGGACGGACTGCTCATCAAGACCGGCCGCCTCAGGGTCGGCCGCGGGTTGCCGCCGATTCAGTTCGCGGTCAATCCGGACGGCGGCATGACCGCCGGGGTCGAAATCGCCGCCGATCATATCTCCACCCTTCTTGTGGATATCGGAGGCCGTGTCCGGTCGCAGCGGAGCGTTGCGCTTCTCAGAAACGATCCTGAAACGGTGCTCCCCGTCATCAGACAGGAGATCGAGAAGGCGCAGGCAGGGTTGAAGACACCGATTCCCCAGCTTCTCGGAGTAGGCGTCGTGATGCCGGGTCCCTTCAATGTCGAGGGCATGACATCCGTCGGCCCGACGACCTTGTCCGGTTGGTTCAATTTCGACGCCACCGCCAGCATCGGGCGCATGCTGGGTCTTCCCATCACCCTTGAAAACGATGCCACGGCCGCCGCCGTCGGCGAGCGCCTGCACGGCGCGGCCAAGGATCTAAAGAACTTCTGCCTCGTCTATTTCGGGCAAGGCCTCGGCTTGGGCATCATGATCGACGGCCGTCCTTATCGCGGGGCCAACGGCAACGCCGGCGAGATGGGGCATGTGCTCGTGGAGAAGCAGGGGCGCCTCTGCTCCTGCGGCCAGCACGGATGCCTTGAAGCCTATGCTTCCATTCATGCCCTGACCGAGCGATTGGCGGCGGCCGGGATCCGGAATGTCGACTATGCGCATCTCGAAGACCTTCACCGCGAAAAGCACCCTGTCGTCGAAGCCTGGATCCGCGAGGCGGCCGGCTACCTCGCGCCGCAAATCGCGATGCTCGAAAACCTGTTCGATCCGGAAGCCATCGTGATCGGCGGCGCCCTGCCGCCGGGGCTGCTCGAGGATCTGACTCAGGCGATGCAGCCGCTTCCTCTCTCTGTCGCACGCCGGAGAAACCGGAACGAAGCGCGCCTGATCCATGGGCGAACGGGGCGGATGACGGCTGCTCTCGGCGCCGCCGCCCTGCCGCTTTTGGAAACGATGACGCCACGGCTCGACACCGCGCAGGCGGTCCACCGGGAGCAGCCCTACGAGGAGATTTCTCTTGTCGGATGACCATCGCCGCCTCGCGGGCGCGGTTCACCAGCCGGCCCTGGTGCGCCTGCACCGTGCTTTGAGCAGGCTGAAGTCCACCGTGACCGTCATGAATACCGGTGCTCACCCGGACGACGAGGCCAACGGCCTCCTGGCGGCCCTGCGGTTTGCTTATGGCATGCGCGTCGTGGTGGCCTGTTCCACGAGAGGCGAGGGCGGCCAGAACGCGCTCGGCTCGGAGCGGGGCGGTGCCCTCGGTGTGTTGAGGACCGCCGAAATGGAGGAGGCAGCGCGCCGGATCGATGCGGACGTGGCATGGCTCGGTCATGGTCCCGACGATCCGGTCCACGACTTCGGCTTCTCCAAGAACGGGGACGATACGCTCCGGCGATGGGGAGAGGAGCGGATCCTCGAAAGGCTCGTCAGAGCGTATCGCCAGTACCGGCCAGATATCGTCATCCCGACCTTCCTGGACGTGCCGGGACAGCACGGCCACCACCGGGCAATGACGCGGGCGGCGGAACAGGCGTTCGTCCTGGCGGCGGATCCCACGGCCTTTCCAGAGCATGCGGAAGCCGGTCTGGCGCCTTGGCAGGTTTCGAAGTTCTATCTGCCCGCATGGTCCGGTGCGGGCTACGCCTACGATGACGAGGTGCCTCCGCCTCCCGCGACGCTGAGCGTCGAAATTCCCGGCGGCGATGATGTGACCGGACTGGCATACCGCCAACTTGGAGAATGGTCGCGCGCCGCGCATGCATCGCAGGGCATGGGCGTGTGGCGAGATCACTCGGCCGATCAATGGAGCCTTCATCTGAAACGTCGGGCTCAAGGTTCGGCCGGCCTTGAGAACGATATTCGCGATCAGCTCCCTGCAAATCTTGGAGACATCGCTGCCGCATCGGGCATCACGAAGGAAGCGGCTGCGGCCCTGCGCATGGCGCAGCAGCATATCGATGCGGCGATCATGGCGTTCCCGAACCGGCCGCGGATCCGCGAGGCGCTCGTTCAGGCGGCGCGGCTCGTCGAAACGGCGAAGAGCGGCTTTGATCAGGATGCAGCGGATCGCTTCGGCCATCGCCTCCGTCGCACGCTGCGGGAAATCGATGCGGCCATCTTCGAGGCACATATGAATACGGCGCGAGCTTTCTTCAGCGGCTCGTGCCATCCGGGGGCTCGGATGAGCCTCGATGTCCATCTCGATGCGCCTGACCTTCCTGACGTCTCCGTCCTCCCGCGTCTTCCGGAGGGCGTCGAGGCAACGGAGACAGCCAGGAAGCCCGGACATGTTCACTATGAGATCACGGTGCCTGCATCTGCGTCCCACACGGGCAATTATCCGGCCGGTTTCGATCCTTTAGGGGGCAATGGCGAAGCCGGGATCCGCTTCTCCGGCCAAATCGACGGCCGCGTCGTCGCGATTGATCTCGACTCTGAAAATTCGTTTGGAATCGGGCCTTCGCAATCGTTGGTGCTCGACCCCACCATGATCCTGCGGAAGTCCGGCGAGGCTACATCCTATATACGGGTTCAGACCCGGGGAGCTGAACCGACGGAATGGCTGGCGCCTGAAGGATGGGGCGTCCGACGGGAGCATGGCGAATGGATCGTGGATCCACCGCCCCAGCAGGCAACTGGGCTTTCCAGTCTCGTTCCCATTGTGGACGGCCGACCGGCAAGCCGGGTCCAGACCATTGCCTACTCCCATATTGAGCCGGCGACGTTCGTTGCACCTTCGGAGCTCAAGGTTCTGACGCTCGACATCGATCTCCCGGCGAACGCGCGTATCGGTTATGTGGGCGGCGGGAGCGACCATGTCGGCGACCACATGCGTCGTCTCGGCCTCGACGTAACGGATCTCGAAGAGGCGGATCTCGCGACAGGATCCCTCGCGCGGTTTACGACTATCGTCGTCGGCATCTTCGCGTTCGGGCTGCGGCGCGACCTTCAGGCAGCGACAGCGCGCCTGCACCGCTTCGTGGAGGAGGGTGGACATCTGGTGACGCTCTACCACCGGCCGACGGACGGTTGGGATCCCGACCGCACGCCACCGCGCCGTCTCGTGATCGGTTCACCCTCGCTCCGCTGGCGCGTGACGGATCCTGCCGCCCCTGTGCAGGTCCTGAGACCGGATTCTTTCTTGTTGACCACTCCCAATAAGATCGTCGATGCCGACTGGCGGGGCTGGGACAAGGAGCGAGGACTCTACTTCGCGGCGGAATACGATCCCGCTTATGAAGAACTGCTCGCGCTGAACGACCCGAGCGAGAGGGCCTTGAAGGGCTCCCTCATTTCAGCCCGGATCGGAGGTGGGCGTCATACCCATGTGGCGCTCGTGCTGCATCATCAGTTGGACAAGCTCGTGCCCGGTGCGTTCCGTCTTCTGGCGAATCTGGTTCAGCCGGCTTAGTTCCGACAGGAGATGACGGCCCAATCCAAAACCGTCCCGACATCTTCCTCGGCACCCTTGTGGCGGAGCGTGGGATGGCTTTTGCTCGACATGGCTCTGGTCACGGTCATGCAGGCCATCGTGAAGGCAGAAGGGGATACGTATCCGGCCATCCAGCTGGTCTTCCTGCGCTCACTTGTCGGCTTTATCTCGGTATTGCCCCTGGCATGGCATCATCGGGCCAAGTTGACGGATCTATCGAACGTTCGTGGTCATCTCGCGCGGGTCGGCTTCAACTCGATTGCCCTGACCCTGAATTTCGCGGCCTTCGCGTCCCTGCCGCTGGCATTGGTGACGGCCATCGGGTTCACCCGGCCACTCCTGCTACTGATCATGGCGGCGCTTCTCCTTAAGGAGAATGTGAGCAGGATCCGTTATGTGTTTGCTCTGTTGGGGTTCTTTGGTGTCGTCATCATGGTTCGGCCGGATGCGATAGCGTGGAATCTAGGATTGGCGGCCGCGTTCGGATCGGTCTTCTTCGGCTCCCTCGCCGTTGTCCAGACCAGGCGCCTTGCCGATGAGAATACGGTTGTGCTGATGTTGTTCTACACCATTGGCCTGACGGCACTGACCGCGATCCCCGCCGGGATCGTTTGGATGCCGATCCCCTGGAACGAAGCCCCGAGCATCATCCTCATCGGCATCCTGGCTCAGATTGGGCAGTATTGCTGGCTCCAGGCCTATCAAAAGCAGGAGGCGCGGCTTCTGGCTCCGATCGGATATCTCTCAATCATCTTTTCGGGAGCCGCAGGCTGGCTCTACTTTGGGGAAATTCCGTCGTCTTCCCTGTGGCTCGGCGCCGCCGTTGTGATCTCGGCCACTCTCCTAGCATCCCCCGCCGAGCGGTGGTTCGGCCGCAGAAGACGAATGTGAACAGCGGCGTTGCGTTTCTCAAATGGCAGGACCGGATTCGTTCCGCACCGCCCTTGGTGCCTTCGGAGCGGCAACAGGGTCTGGGGATCAACTATTGTCTAGGTGGGGTTAAACAACGGAAGCTTGACGCTTTCGACGACGGAACCCAATGTTCAACCTCGGGCTCGAGACAGACCGGCTTCCCCTTTCCATGCAGTACAGCGACGTGCTCTCCATTCTGCCCAGCGGGCGCCCCTTCTTGAAGATGCACGGTCTTGGCAACGATTTCGTCGTTGTCGATGGTCGGGAGCAAGCCTTTCGACCCAGGCCCGAAGAAATCCGTTGGATCTGCGACCGCCACGTCGGCGTCGGTGGTGATCAACTGCTGGTGATCGAACCGTCAGCAGCAGGTGCAGACGCCTGGATGCGGATCTACAACGTTGATGGTGCCGAGGCGCAGACTTGTCTCAACGCAACGCGCTGCGTTGCATGGCTCCTTTTGAACGAAAGTGGCGGCGATCGCCTGGTTCTTGAGACCCTTGGAGGCATGATCGAGGCCGCGCGCACGCACGATCATGCGGTCGCTCTACGTTTGCCTGCCCCCAAATGGGATTGCTGGAGCATTCCCCTTGCGTTGGAAACCGATACCCTCGCCCTCGATCTTGCCTCAGGTCCGCTTCAGCAGCCGACCGCGGTGAATGTGGGCAACCCGCATCTCGTTTTCTTTGTTGCAAGTCGCGACGAAATTGACGTGGCTCGTTGGGCTCCGGCCATCCAGAACGATCCCATGCTCCCCGAAGGGGCCAATGTCGGCGTCGCCGAGATGGCATCACCGGATGTCATCAGGCTGGTAGTATGGGAGCGTCCAGGGATCCTGACCCGCGCCTGCGGCAGCGGAGCCTGTGCGGCCGTGCTCGCAGCTCGACGCCGTGGGCTGACACAGCATCATAGGGTCATGGTCGACATGCCCGGAGGGCAATTGCACGTCGAGGTTCACGATGACGAGAGCCTGACTCTCACCGGAACGGCGACCGTCGCATTTTCGGGGCGGCTTCCTGTGGATCTGACGACCGCCTGACGGTGGCGATCGTGCAGGCCAGGCCGTGCTCGGCTTATCGGGGATCCCTGTTTCGGTGTTAACGACGCCCTTCGCAATCACATGGCCGGAAGCACTTCGGCATGAAGGGCAAGGCCATCCTGCACCTGTCGCCGAATGTTCATGATGGCTTCGACGCATTGATCCGCAAAGGTGTTGAGAGACCGCGGATTGCCGGTGCTCTGGTTCCTATGCAGCCGGACGATATAGGGAATTGAGAAGGAGAGGCGACGCATCTCCACGCCTTGGTTGAGGCAATGGGCGGCGCTGATCGGGTTGATGATCGACACCCCGAGTCCTTGCGCCACCAGGGAGCAGACTGCTGCCGCCGTGGACACCTCCATCCTGAGCCGACGGGTGACGCCATGCTCGCGGAACACATTGTCCAGCTTTCGCCGATACATATCCTCCGCCGAGAAGTAGATGAAATCGACGCCCTCGAAGTCTGCGGGACCAAGAATGCTCTTGCGGGTGAGGGGGTGGCCCTTGGGGGCAATGCATACCTGCTCCCCGGCATTGATGCTGGTCGAACTCCAACCGGCGAAACCAAGATCCGCCTCGATGAGGCAAATGTCGTAGTGCTGCGCGGAGGCACCGGCCGACAGAACCGAATTGCCGAGGGCGTGGATGCTCAGACGGATGGCTTCATTGTTCTGGAGGAAACCGCGGCACAGGGATGGAAGGAGGGCCGTGCTGTAGGCCGGCATGCATACGATCTTGATATGGGAGGATGCATTCGCCCGGATGGCTTCCGCGGTCCGCCCAATCTCTTCCAACCCGACGAAGGACCTGCGGACTTCACCGTGCAGGGAAATGGCGGCCTCGGTGGGAACGAGGCTCCGGCCTTTTCGGGTGAAGAGCAGAAAGCCCAGGGAGCGCTCGAACTCCTTGATTTCCCGGCTCACGGTCGGCTGGGAGGTCCGCAGCGCTATGGCGGCCTGGGTGACGCTGCCGGACAACATGACGGCATGGAAGATTTCGATATGCCGAGGAGATAATGTCACACTCAGAGAGCCTCATATCAAAAATGAATGAATTGAGCAGAAGTTGATATTTGCAGAAATTATTTGCCTTTGTCACCATCCCTCAAAGGCCAGCCCCGTCAATCGCCTCGGAGAAGGTGTCGTGCGGCTAGGTCGGTAAGCGGCTTCGAAGGCCCGTGGGAGGGAGAAAAGCAAGATGGTGAACCGCGTCCTTGTGGCTGAGTTCATGCACGAGACAAATACGTTCAGCGTCCAAGTGACCGACGAGAACGCATTCCGGAACAGCTGCTACTATCTCGATAACGATATTCCTGGCGCGTTCGGCGGCACGCGCACCTCGATGGGCGCTGCATTCGAGGCGGCCGAGAAGTATGGCTGGAGCGTCGTTCATCCCATTGTGACCTCCGCGAATCCGTCCGGCCGGGTCACGGACGATTTCTTCGACGCGGTCTCCGAGCGGATTCTCAATTCCTGCCAGGGAGTGGATGGGGTCCTGTTGCATCTGCACGGGTCGATGTCCACTCAGACGCATGACGACGGGGAGGGCGAGCTGCTTGCCCGTATCCGCTCACGCGTAGGTCCGAATATACCGATCATGGCGGTGCTGGATCTGCATGCGACGCTGACGCAGAAGATGGCCGCCAATGCAAATGCCCTGATCTCCTACCGGACATATCCGCACATCGATCAATACGAGCGGACCTGGCAGGCGGCGGAGCTCCTCGAGAAGGCCATGGGGGGAGAGATTAGCCCGAAGGTTGCGGTGTCCCGCCGGCCGATCCTTTATGCGTTGGATGGCGGCCGCACGACCTCGCCGCCCATGATGGAGCTTCTGTCCCGGGGAGACCGGATCGAGGCCGCAGGGCAGGCTCTCGTGGTCAGTGTTCAGGCCGGCTTTTCATCTGCGGATGTGCAGGATATCGGGCCGTCCATTGCGGTAACGGCTAATGATCTGACATCCGCACAATCCATCGCCGACGAATTGATGGACTATGTGTGGGAGCAGCGGACGTTTTCATCGATCCACTTCACGCCTCTCGAGCAAGCGATTGCGAAGGCCAAGGCGGGCGAGGGGAGAGCCGACAAGCCGCTCGTCATCGCGGATTATTCGGACAATCCCGGTTCCGGTGCCTACGGAGACGCGACGCGCCTTCTTCAAGCCGTGCTGGATGCGGATCTGCAGAATGTCGGATTCTACGCCATCTGCGACCCCGAAGCGGCCTTGCAGGCTCAGGCCGCCGGTGTCGGAAACAGCGTGACTCTCATGCTGGGTGGCAAGGTCGATCCATCCATGGGCGGCGGTCCCATCAAGGTGACGGCGCATGTGGCCGCACTGACGGACGGCAGCTTTATCGCTTATGGACCGATGGGCGGCGGCGCGCGACGCAATTACGGTTTGAGCGCCCTGCTGCGCGTGGGCGGGGTCGAGATCATCGTGATCAGCCATAATGGTCAGGCGACGGATCTTGGACAGTTCACCTCGCTTGGTGTCGATCCTACGCGAAAATCGACGATCATCGTCAAGTCGATGCAGCATTTTCGTGCGGCGTTCGAGCCGATTTCGCGGGAGGTGATCGAGGTCGACACGGGAGCGTTGTCGACACGGAACTTCTTGGAGCGCCCCTATAAAAATATCCGCAGACCCATTTGGCCCCTCGATCCGCTGTGACCGGCCAACCCTCGCTCGTTCCTACGCACGAATGAGCATCCAAGGATGCGTTGAAGGAGAACTCTGTCGTGTCGCCTAAAGCAGATGTCGTTTTGCAGAATGGTCCGATCTGGTGCGGACGGGAGGAGGGGGTCGCCGAGGCCCTTGCGGTGTGGCAGGGCCGGGTCCTGGCTGTCGGGAGCCAAAAGGAGATTGCGCCGCTCATCGGGCCCGCAACGCGTGTGATCGATCTCAACGGACGCTTGGCGACCCCCGGACTCAACGATTCACACCTGCATCTGGTGTCTCTCGGCTTCATGATGGACTGGGTCGACGTGACTCCCGCATCGGCGCCGACCCTCGACGGACTTCTTTCGCAAGTTCGGGAGCGGGCGTCCAAGTCGCGCCCGGGTGAATGGATTCTTGCTCGCGGCTATGATCAGACCAAGCTCGACGTCGAACGTCACCCGCACCGTAGCGAACTCGACACGGCCGCGCCGGATAATCCGGTTATGGTCGTACGGACGTGCGGTCACGTGTCGATCTGCAATTCGCACGCGCTGCAGCTCGCAGGGATCGACGAGAGCACGCCTGCGCCCGCCGGCGGCCTTATCGAGCAACGCAACGGAAGTCTTACCGGTCTCCTGGCCGAGAACGCGCGCGGACCTGTCTGGGCCGTCATCCCATCCCCAACGGAGGACGACCTCGTCGCCGCCATCGAGCGGGGCGGGCGCTACCTCCTGTCCTACGGCATCACGAGCTGCATGGATGCGGCGGTCGGCCAGCGAGGAGGATTTTCGGAAATTTCCGCCTATCATCGCGCCAAACGGGAAGGGCGACTGCCTGTCAGAACATGGCTGACGCTACTGGGAGATCCTGATCGCACGATCGTTCCGCAATGCTACGAAGCGGGCCTGATCTCCGGCACGGGCGACGACATGCTGATGATCGGCGCGGTCAAGTATTTCCTCGACGGTTCGGCTGGCGGTCGCACCGCATGGATGTCCGAGCCTTATCTCGGCGAGGATCGGACGACCGGGGTCAAGATTCTGACGGATGACGAGCTCGACGCTCTGGTCATGGACGCGCATGCCAAAGGCTATCAGCTTGCCTGTCATGCCATTGGCGATGCCGCCATCGAGCAATTGATCGGCGCCTATGAACGCGCCCTCGAGGAGCTTCCCGATCCGGACCGGCGGCACCGCATCGAGCATTCCGGCTTTTCCACCCCAAAACAACATGAGCGCATGCTGAAAGCCGGCATCTATCCGTGCCCGCAACAGGTTTTCATCTACGATTTCGGCGATGCCTATGTGTCCGTGCTCGGTGAAGAAAGAGGATTGAGCAGCTATCCCTTCAAGACATGGTTCGATCTTGGTCTCAAGCCTGCCACGGGAAGCGATGCGCCAGTCTGTGATCCGAATCCGTTCCCGAATTTCTACAGCATGCTCACACGCAAGACATGGAAGGGAACCGTCATGGATGCCCGCGAGCGTGTCACGATTGAAGAGGCGCTTCAAGCTTACACGGAGTTCGGCGCGTTCTCGCAGAAACTGGAAAATACCAAGGGACGTCTCGTGGAAGGACAACTGGCGGATATCGCCGTGTTCTCGCGAAACCTCCTGACTGCGAAGCCCGAGGATCTGCTTGACAACACATATTGCGATCTTACGATCCGAGGAGGTGCGATTGTTCACGATCGTCTTGGCGTGACTTAAAAAACAAGAGGGACGCGCCTGGACGCCAAAATGCACTGACGACGGAATGCTTGTGGCCGAGCGGTCCGGCTTTAGCCGGCGACGCCGTGGACGCCAAACGTCATGGAGGATCAACTGTGTGGAAGAAGCTAATCGCAACAACGGCGCTTGCCCTCGTTATCGGTGGGGTTGCCGAGGCGCAGACCCCTCGTAAGGGCGGTACGATCCGCTTTACGGCGCCCTACGGCTCGAGTTTCGCCAATCTCGATATTCATACGTCCAACCGCGCCCAGGACGAAATCTGGGCCAAGGCCATTCATCGCACGCTGTATAATTGGGATGCGGTCAACAACAAGCCCGTACTGGAGCTTGCAAAATCGGTGAGCGTATCGAGCGACGGCTTGGTTTATACCTACAAGCTGCGCGACGATGCGATCTTCCATCATGGCCGCGCGATGAACGCGGATGACATCATCTGGACCTTCACGCGTCTGATGGACGGAAGCAAGGCCTATCCGGGCGCGCGCTATATCCGCATCATCAAAGGCGCGGTCGAGGTCGAGAAGGGGCAAGCCAAGGAAATATCCGGTCTCAAGAAGATCGACGATCACACCATCGAAATGACCCTGACCGAGAAGGTGGATCCCGGCTATTACTTCTACCAGTCGATGCTCTCGATCTATCCGGCCGATGAAGCGAGCAAGGACTCGTTCAACTCGAAGCCGATCGGCCTTGGTCCCTACAAGTTCTCGGAATATGTTCCCGGTTCCCGCCTGGCGGCGGAGCGGTGGGAGAAGTTCTATAAGCCGGGAATGCCTTATGCGGACAAGGTGGTGATCTCGATCATCGGCGAGGCGGCCGCGCGCGACGTCGCTTTCCGGAACAAGGAGATCGACGCCTCGATCCTCGGACCGGCGCAATACGTGGCTTATAAGGCCGATCCGGCGCTCTCGAAAGGGATTCTCGAAGTCGCGGAGGTCTATACCCGCGTCATGGGTCTGAATCCCACCTTCAAGCCCTTTGCCGACAAGCGGGTTCGGCAAGCGATCAACCACGCGATCGATGCCGATCTGATCATCAAGCGGCTGAACAAGGAAAAGGCTTATCGCGCCACGAGCTGGTTGCCGTTGTCCTCACCGGCGTACGACACCGGCCTGAAGCCTTATGCCTATGATCCCGAGAAGGCCAAGAAGCTGTTGGCCGAGGCAGGCTATCCTCAGGGGTTCGAGTTCGAGTGGACTGCGACTTCCAATGAAAGCTGGGGCATTCCGATTGTCGAAGCGGCGATCCCGATGCTGGAAAAGGTGGGCATCAAGGTCAAGATCAAGCCTGTCGAAGGCACGGTGCTCTCCGAGGTTGCACGAAAGGGCGAGTATCAGGCTTTCATCTGGTCGCTCTCGACGGGACCGGATCCCCTGGCCGCGCTGAAGTGCTTCCACTCGGCAACGCCACAGACGGCCTGCAATTACACCTTGTTCAAGAACCCCGAGTTCGACAAGCTTCTCGACGAAGCGAGTGCGACCTCCGATCCTGAGAAGCGTATCGAAAATCTGAAGAAGGCCAACGCCATCGTCTACGAAGAAGCGCCGATGTGGTTCTTCAACTACAACAAAGCGGTGATGGCATACCAGCCCTGGCTCAAGGGGCTGCAGCCGAACGCGACGGAACTCGCCATTCAGAACTACGAGGAGATGTGGGTCGACGAGTCCTCGCCAGCCTCGAAGTAGGCGAGGTTAAGTGCAGACGATCCACTAAATCGTGAATCCTGACGCCACGGGCTCCGCGCCCGGGCGTCAGGCTGGAGTCCTGAATGCTGACATTCATCGTGCGGCGCCTGCTGCAGACATTGCCGATCATTTTTGCTGTCGCGGCTCTTATTTTTGTCCTGTTCAGCGTAATTCCCGGCACTTTCGCATCGAGTATGAGCGAAGACGGACGCAGCGTGCTGGACCCTGAGATCATGGCGCGCATGAACAAGGAGTTCGGCTATGACGATCCGGTCTATGTCCGGTTCGGAAAGTACATCAGACAGCTTGCAAGCTTCGATCTCGGGACATCCTTCAGAACGCGTCAACCTGTGATCAGCGTGATCGCAGACCGGCTGTGGCCTACGGCACAGCTTGCCTTCGCGTCCATGGTGTTTGCGATCGTGATCGGAGTGCCGCTTGGGTTCATCGCAGCGCTGAGGTCGGATAGCTGGGTCGACATGGTGTCCATGGTGACGGCTGTTTCCGGCCTTTCATTGCCGAAATTCTGGCTCGGATTGATGCTGATGTATCTATTCGCGCTGGTTCTCGGGTGGCTTCCGAGTTTTGGATATGGCGACGGCAGCTTTCGCTATCTGATCCTGCCGGCAGTTGCTTTGGGCGTCGCACCCATGGCTCTGCTGGCGCGAACGACCCGAGCTGCGGTACTCGACATCATGAATGCCGATTTCGTCCGCACCGCGCGGGCCAAGGGAATGAGCGAACGTCGGGTGGTGCAATGGCACCTGACGCGGAATGCTCTCGTTATCGTTCTGACCACGATCGGCCTTCAGTTTGGAACCGTCATCGGCCAAGCGGTTGTGGTCGAGAAGCTCTTTTCCTGGCCCGGTCTCGGATCGCTGCTCGTAGACAGTGTCACCTTGCGCGATATCCCGGTGGTACAAGGATCGATCCTGGTGATCGTGTTGCTATTTCTGCTGATCAATACTCTCGTCGATGTCCTCTGCGCGGTCATTGATCCACGCATCAAGTACAGCTGAGGCAACGGCATGAGAATCAGAGCCAATCTTTTGATCGGTGGAGTTCTTTTTACGACCGTGGTCGTTACGGGCCTGCTTGCCCCGTGGCTGGCCCATACCGATCCGGTCATGGACGCGAACCTCATGTATGCGGAGGAGCCGCCAGGAACCGAGTTCTGGTTCGGCACGGATGCTCAAGGCCGGGATATCTATAGCAGAGTGCTTTACGGCGCCCGGGTTTCCCTCACGGTCGGCATCGTCTCTCAGTTGATCAACACGGTGATCGGCGTTTGCCTCGGCCTGTCGGCCGGTTACTGGGGCGGTTGGTGGGACGATGTCGTCAACGGCCTCACCAACATGATGCTGGCGATCCCGTCCCTGATTTTTGCCCTCGCCATCATGGCCATCCTCAGCCCGGGGCTGACCAGTCTCCTGATTGCATTGGGGCTCACCAATTGGTCATTCACGTGCCGCCTCGCGCGAGCGTCGGCTCTATCGTTGAAAAGCCAAGGCTATGTTCAGGCGGCAAAGGTCCTGGGCTACAGCGATATTCGGATCATGCTGACGCAGTTGTTGCCGAATATGCTCGGACCCATCATCGTCATCGGAACGCTTGGAATGGGTGGCGCGGTTCTTGCAGAAGCGGCGCTGTCTTTCCTTGGCCTTGGCATACGCCCCCCGTTTCCGAGTTGGGGAAGCATGCTGTCCGATGCCCGCGATCAGATCACCACGGCGCCTTGGATTTCGATTTTTCCGGGACTTGCCATTTTCATCACTGTTCTGGGGTTGAACCTGCTCGGTGACGGATTGCGCGACATTCTCGATCCTCACTCACGGACACGACGTGCATGAGCGGGAACCCCCTCCTCGAAGTCGAGAATCTTCGGATCGACCTGACTGTCGGCGACACCAGGTTTCCGGCCGTCCAGGACATCTCATTTACCATTGAGCGCGGCGAAACCTTCGGCCTCGTCGGTGAGTCCGGTTGCGGGAAGAGCATTACATCGCTTGCTTTGATCGGTCTTCTTCGCCACCCCCTCAGCATAGGCGGGGGAAAGATCCGGTTTGATGGCCGCGAGATCCAAAATCTTTCACCCGGTGAGATGCGCAAGCTTCGGGGCAATCGCATCTCGATGATCTTCCAGGAGCCAATGACGGCGCTTAACCCGCTTTCGCCGATTGGCCGGCAGATCGCGGAAATGTTCGTGCTCCACAAGGGAGCATCCTGGCGAGAAGCCGAGCGAATGTCGGTTGAGGCTCTGGCGAGCGTCCGGGTGCCTGCTCCCGAGCGACGGATCAAGGACTATCCGCATCAATTGTCGGGCGGAATGCGCCAGCGCGTCATGATTGCCATTGCCCTGGCTTGTGAACCCGATCTCTTGTTGGCCGACGAGCCGACGACAGCTCTCGACGTTACGGTTCAGGCTGAGATCCTGGAGCTGATACGGGATCTCTCTGCCGCCCGGGGAACCGCCGTGCTCATGATCAGCCACGATCTCGGCCTGATCGCGAATATGTGCCGGCGCGTTGGCGTCATGTATGCCGGGCGTCTCGTGGAAGAGCGCTATGCCGATGAGATCTTCCAAAACCCGAGCCATCCCTATACCAGCGGGCTCGTCGCCTCTCTTCCGTTGCTCGGCGCGCGCCTGAAACACGGACGTCAACGGCTCAAGGAGATCGCGGGTGTCGTCCCGCCCGTGGCAGCGTTTCCGGCCGGCTGTCGTTTCAATCCGCGCTGCTATGCGGCGACCGATATTTGCAGGGGCCAAGATCCTGGTGTGACACCTCTCGCCAATGGCGGTCTCGTTCGGTGCCATCATCATGAATAATATGTCAGACGATGTGATCCTGCGGATCGAAAATCTCGCCGTGCACTTTCCTGTCGGAGGGGGCTTCCTCGGAAAGCCACGACGCCATCTGCATGCGGTGAATGGGGTCGATCTGGAACTCAGGCGCGGCGAATGCTTGGGCCTTGTGGGAGAGTCAGGCTGCGGAAAGTCGACGCTGGCGCTCTCGATTCTGGGGTTGCAGCAGCCGACCCATGGAAGGGTCGTTGTCGGTGGTCGCGCGATCGACGACGGGCTTGACCGCATGGCCCGGGCACGGATCACCCAGATGGTGTTCCAGGACCCATATTCCTCTCTCAATCCGCGCCAGACCATCCGCAAGACACTTGAAATCCCTCTTCGTGTCCACGGTGTCAAATCCGCAAGCGAGATCGATGGTCGTATCGCGGACATCCTCAAGCGCGTGGGACTGCGTCCGGAAGCTGCCGACCGTTACCCGCACGAATTCTCCGGTGGTCAGAGGCAACGCATCGGTATCGCCCGCGCCCTAATCCTCGAACCCAAGATCGTCATCCTCGACGAACCGGTTTCCGCGCTTGACGTCTCGATCCGGGCACAGATCATCAACCTGCTGCTTGAGCTCAAGGAAACCCTGGGGCTGTCTTATATCATGATCAGCCATGATCTCGGGGTCGTCGAGCATATGAGCGACCGAGTGGCCGTGATGTATCTCGGACGCATTGTCGAGACCGGCACCTGGGAGACGATCTTCAGCAATCCGGCGCACCCCTACACCCGCGCCCTGATCGCCGCAATTCCTGATCCATTCCAGCGCGGCAGCAGCGCCAAGATCACGGGAGAAATTCCAAATCCGCTGCAGCCGCCCACAGGGTGCGGCTTCCATCCCCGCTGTCCGGAGATGGCAGATATCTGCCGCATGCCGCCCACGCCGGAGCTGGAAGAAGTTTCAGCAGGGCATTACGTGCGCTGCCGGAGAGTGCACGAGCTCTTTGTTCCGAGGCTGAAAGAAGAGCAAATTCATGGATAGCGTCCCTATGGCTCAAGTCCCGACAATTTCCATTCGTGCTTCTCGTCCAGATGAAAACCCGTCGATCGGCACTCTCAGCATCGGCGACTGGAGTATCCCATGCACTGTCGGCGCAGGCGGGTTGGCTCCCATGACGCTGAAGCGGGAAGGGGACAAGCGAACGCCCATCGGGGTTTTTCCTCTGCGCTACGGCTTCTTCAATCCCGAGGCTCTGCCTGACTTCCCTGGTAATCTCGCTTTTCCCTTCGTTCCGATGACGCCAGGCATGATCTGGGAAGAGGAAGGTGAAAACTACAACCGGCTCGTTTATGCGGCAGGCGGTGAGCGCCCTGAGGACGAGCTTTCCCGCGCCCGAGACGAGAACCTGTTCGATGTCATCGTCCCGATTGGGTATAACGACGCGGTGCCGGAGGTGGGGCGAGGCAGTGCATTGTTCATTCATGCTGCACGGAGCGACATGAGAGGCACAGCAGGATGCATTGGCGTTCCACAGGAGAAAATGACGGAGTTCATACGCCGTCTCAAGCCCGGCATGGTTATCGATATCAACTATGCGGAAGCGCCAGACGAGAAAGTCTCAACCCCTGATGATCCGTTGGAAGCGATACGGTTCGTCGGACTTCAGCCTGGACCTAAGCTGATCATCATGGGAGCGGTCCATGGGAACGAGCCCTGCGGGCCGCAAGCCATCATGCGGGCGATTTCCGATTGCCGTTCCGGCCGCCTGAAGATCCGCCGTGGCGAAGTGACCTTTGTCCCGATTGCGAATCTCAAGGCCTATCGTCAGCGCACCCGCGAGGGTGATCGGAATCTCAATCGCGATCTGCGGGACAAGCCGGTTCCTGAGAACTATGAAGATCGAGTCGGCAACAGGATTTGCGCTTTTCTACGGCAACATGACGTCCTTTTGGATATTCACTCATTCCGTGGAGAAGGTGAATCTTTCGTGTTCGCGGGTCCTTTAGACAATTCCGGGGCTATTGAACCTTTTCGATATGCGAAGCCGGAGGGCGAGTTTGCCGTTCGTCTTGGCACGCAAACGGTCATCCATGGATGGCTCGGCGTCTACGATCAATTCCTGAAGAAGCGGGCGAACCTCGGATTGACCAATCCGAGCAGTGCGGAAGGCGTCGGCTCCACTGAGTACATGCGCTTTGCGGGAGGATATGGGGTCACGCTGGAATGCGGGAGCCATGACGACCCCGCCTCCGTGGAAGTCGGGTATTCGGCTATCCTGAACGCCCTGTCCCATCTGCAGATCATCGATGCGCCGCCGCCGCAGGTCTCCGCTCAAAACGCCATCCAGATTATCGATGTACTCTTATGCGAAGCCGAAGGCGATTGCCTGGCGGGTCAATGGAAGACCGGGGACGCAGTCCACGCGGGGGAAGCGCTGGTCTCGCGAGCCAACGGCGACACTGTCGTTGCACCGGGCCCGGGTTTCATCATTTTTCCGAACGAGAATCCGAAACTCGGCGATGGGCTTTGCTATTTCGGCGTGGCGAGCGAGCGAGTCTTCTAGAACGGGAGGTCGGCTCAGCCCGATCCCTGGCGGATTCATGGAATCCGCCAGTCGGGCATTCCGGTCGAGAAGACCAGACCCACTTTCATTGGCTTCTCCCTTGTCCCCGAGCAGTGAATTGTGGAGACGCTCCTTTGTCGCCGAGTGTGACGGAGCTTGATGGATACCTTAATAGAAAGTCCAGAGAAGGCTTTCACTGAGTTCCTTCAATGCTTCGACTGCATCTGGCCGCTCCCGCGCAACAGCGATGATGATTGCGTCAGCGAGCGCGAACATCGCTGAGGGAGAATTGGGCAGAAGTCGATTTCGCGCGGGGGCAAACAAGGTCTTGTTCGCGATGCGCGCCAGTGGCGATGTCGGTGCATCGGTTAGTGCGATCAATGTCGCGCCGCGCTTCTTGGCAAGACTTATCAATTCGACGGTTGCCCGAGAATAACGCGGCATGGAAATCGCGAGTATGAGATCGTCCGGGCCCGCCGACATCATATGCCGTATGGCGTGCTCCGGCCCCACGCGAGACGATGCGAAGATGACGCTCGCATCAAGATAAAGCGCGAGGCCTTCTTCAAGGTAGGCGGCCACATGATGGCTCGCGCCCGATCCAACGATGAAAATCCGCCGGGCCTGCAGGAGCGCATCGATAATCTGGGAGCAAGTTTCCTCATCCAAGGTGGAGATGGTGTCTGCCAGATTCGCGGCCTGATCCTTGAGGGCGGTAACAAAGGTTGTGAATGTCGATCCGGCGGAGGCACGGGCGTCTGCGAGGTCGTCTACCGGGCCCATCGCAAGTTTGAGGGCGGTTGAAAGGGCGGCGCGAAACTCGCCGTAACCGCCATAACCCAAACTGCGCACGAAACGTGTGACGGTTGCGGTCGAAGTCCCGCTTCTCTCTGCTAACCCTTCGATGGTCATTGTCGCCGTATCGAGCGGATTTTGCAGGACAAAATCCGCCGCGCGACGATGAGCCCCGCTCAAGGAAGAGTAGACGCCCCCAATGCGATTGGCGAGGTCCGTCGTCGGCTTCAGAGGAGGTGACATCGGTACTCCGGATAGGTTGACGTCATAATTTTTTCATGATTTCTAAAGTTCGAAAATAAATCTGTCAAAGACAGTAACAAGGGAACGGAGATCATCCATGCGTAATCGTATGTTATTTGCGTTTGTGGCCGGCACCTGCCTGCTGAGCGGGCCTGCCCTGGCCCAGACTCTGCGGATCGCACTGAGTTCGGAGCCTACCGCAATTGATCCACATTATCATGATTTGACCCCGAACAACGCCTTGGCGGCTCATATCTTCGAAGGATTGACCAAGCAGGACGAGAAGCAGAAGCTTCTCCCCGGACTTGCCACCTCTTGGGAGAACGACGGGCAGAACAAGTGGACGTTCAAGTTGCGTCCGAACGTGACGTTTTCAGACGGCAAGCCTTTTGTTGCTGAGGACGTCATCTTCACTTTCTGCCGCACTTTGAAGAATGAGACGGCCATCGCCGGATCCTTCGCCGACATCACCGGCAACTTTGCGGCCGTCGAGGCGCCTGACCCCCAGACACTCGTCATCACGACCAAAGCACCTGATCCGCTCCTGCCGAATTTCCTTTCAAGCGTTGGCATCCTGAGCTCCTCCATCGTTCCTCATGACAAGCTCACATTCGATCCTGCCAAGAACTGCGGCGTCACCGGGAACTGGCCTGTCGTAGGGGACTTCAACGATGGTAAGCTCGCCATCGGCACCGGCCCGTACAAGTTCAAGAGTTACGTGCGTGGCACGGGAATTGAAATCGAGCGCAACGAAAAATACTGGGGTCCGGCAGAGCCCTGGACCAGCGTGCGTTTCATTCCCGTTCCCAACCCGGGTCCGCGGCTCGCAGGCTTGCTCGCGGGAGACTACGACGTGGTCGAGAACCCTGCGGCGCGTGATCTTGGCCGGATAAAGGACGACAAGCGTTTCAGCTATGTCGTTACCCCATCGACGCGCGTGATCTATTTCCAGCTCGACGTTGGGCGTGAGCAGAGCCCGTTCGTCAAGGCGGACAATGGAAAGAACCCGCTTCAGGATCCGCGGGTGCGTAAGGCAATGTCGCTGGCGATCGATCGCGACGCGATCGTAAAGCGCATTATGGATGGCGCGGCGGAGCCGGCCTATCAATTCCTGCCGACAGGGATGTTCGGGACGCTTCCGAACCCGCCGGCGCTGCGGTACGATCCTGCAGAGGCGAAGAAGCTGCTCAGCGAGGCCGGCTATTCGAAGGGATTCCAGGTCACTCTTGCGACGACGAATGACCGGTATATCAACGACAGCCAAATCGCACAGGCTGTCGCGCAGTATCTCACTCAGGTCGGCATCCGCGCGGATGTGGATGCCATGACGCGCGCAATCTATTTCCCACGCAGATCCAAGAAAGAGTTTAGCGTCGCGCTTGGAGGGTGGGGCTCCACGAGTGGCGAGGCATCTTCCTTCCTGAAGCAGTGGCCGGCAACGCCTGACGAGGCCAAGACTATCGGCGGATCGAACTACGGCGACTATTCCGATGCCGAATTCGATAAGCTGATCCGGGCTGCGATCACGACTCTCGACGATGCCAAGCGGTCCGAGTTGCTTCAGAAAGCCGGTGCACGCGTCCTCGAAAGCAATGCATTCATTCCCTTGCATTTCGAAAGCAGCGTCTGGGCCTACAAGTCCAACCTGGCTTATACCGGTCGTGCTGATCAGTTCACCATGGCGATGTCGGTAAAGCCGAAACAGTAGGCTATGCGTGAGAGCGTCTGCAGTCAGGAGCACATGAAATGATAGCTTATGTTCTGCAGCGCCTCATCCAGAGTATCCTGGTTCTCCTCGCAGTCTCGATCGTCGTCTTTCTCGCAGTCTACGGCATCGGAGATCCGATCGAGCTGCTTGTCCCGCCACAGGTCAGCGCTGCCGAACGTGCAGCGATGATCCGTCGACTCGGCCTCGATCTGCCGGTCGTGCAACAATATCTTATGTTTCTTGGTAATGCTCTCAAGGGCGATCTTGGACGCTCGTTCGTACACGGCGTGCCGGCGGTGGAACTCATTCTGGCGCGGCTGCCGGCGACCTTCGAGCTTGTGCTCCTCGCCATGAGCGTGGCGGCTGCCGTTGGCGTTCCACTTGGTCTTCTGGCCGGGCTCAACCCCGAGAGTCGTTCAAGTCGTGCGATCATGGCCGGGACCGTCCTCGGTTTTTCGCTGCCGAGTTTTTGGAAAGGGATGATGCTCGTCCTTCTCTTCAGCGTTGCGCTCGGATGGCTGCCCACCGCGGGCCGGGGCGAGACGGTCTCTGTCCTCGGTATCCAAACGAGTCTGCTGACTTTGGACGGTCTGAAGCACCTCATTCTGCCTGCTCTCAATCTCGCGATCCCCAATATGGCTCTCATGATCAGGCTTGTTGCGGCAGGAACGTCCGAAGCGATGTCTCAGGACTACGTCAAATATGCTCGAGCGAAGGGAGTCCGGCGCAAGCGTATCGTCGGACGCCATGTGCTGCGCAATATTCTGGTGCCCGTCGTCACTGTAGCGGGAATGGAGTTTGGCAGCCTTGTAGCCTTCTCGACGATTACCGAGACGGTCTTCGCATGGCCCGGCATGGGAAAGCTGCTGATCGACAGCATCTATCAGCTCGACCGGCCGGTGGTCGTCGCCTATGTACTGCTCGCGACGTTCCTCTTCGTCGCTGTGAACTTCCTGGTCGATATCCTCTACGCTGCGCTCGACCCGCGTGTGAAGCTGATCGGTGAAATGGCATGACCTCGCCGAAACCAGCCCCTCCTGCTGTCCCTCCGTACGCCGATACGTCGGTTCGAGAGAGCGTGTTGCGACGCATTCGCAATCGGCCGACGACCCGCGGAGCGGCGATCCTTCTCGGCGTCCTTGTCCTGCTGGCAGTGCTGGCTCCGGTCATAGCCCCGCAAAATCCACACGACCTCGCGTCCCTGAGCGTCATGGACAACCGCCTTGCGCCAGGTTCCGAGGGCATGAACGGCATGACGTACTGGCTCGGGACCGACGCGCAGGGCCGAGACATGTTAAGCGCTATTCTCTATGGCCTTCGCACCAGCTTGCTTGTCGGGTTGTCCTCGACTGCCGGAGCCCTTGCTATTGGTATTGCAGCGGGCCTCATCGCCGCGCAATTCGGAGGCGCCGTCGACGCGGCCATTATGCGCGTCGTCGATTTCATGCTGGGTTTCCCGTCAATTCTGATCGCGCTCGTTCTTCTGGCTTCGATAGGCCGAGGGGTCGACAAGGTCATTATCGCGATAATCTTGGTTCAGTGGGCGCAGTATGCCCGGTTGATGCGGGCTGCAGCGCTCGTCGAGCGTCGCAAGGAATATATCGAAGCCGCGATAAACTTCGGTCTCCCCACGCGTCATATTATGTTGGCGCACTTGCTGCCGAACTCGATCGGGTCAGTCCTTGTGGTTTCAACAATCAGCATCGCCGGAGCGATCACGCTTGAGGCAACGCTGTCCTTCCTGGGCGTGGGCGTACCGGTGACGCAACCGTCCCTTGGCCTTCTCATCGCCAATGGTTTCGAATTTCTGCTTTCTGGCGAGTACTGGATCTCCGTCTTTCCGGGAATTGCCTTGGTTCTGCTGATCATGTCGCTCAATCTCGTAGGGGACCGCCTCCGCCGCAGCTTCAATGTGAGGGGGCCATGACGTCGCCTTTGCTCGAGGTTAGCGGTCTCAGAACCGTATTCCATGACCTTAGAGGATCCTGGCCGGCGGTTAACGGTGTCGATCTTGTCGTGCAACCGGGCGAGATCGTGGGACTTGTCGGTGAGTCCGGCTCCGGGAAATCCGTCACGGGTTTTTCGCTGGTCCAGCTGATCGACCCTCCGGGTGAGATTGTCTCCGGCGACGTGAAGTTCAAAGGGGAGGATCTCCGGCAGGCGTCAGAGGAACGGATGCGGCGCCTGCGTGGTGATCGCATCGCGATGATCTTTCAGGATCCGCTGATGACCCTCAATCCGGTTCTGAGTATCGGCGAACAGATGTGCGAGGCCATCCTCGAGCACCGTGTGATGAGCCGGAAGAATGCCATGCGGGAGGCGGCCCAGGCGCTTTCCCGCGTGGGTATCTCTTCTCCGGAGGCCCGCCTCGAGCAGTTTCCTCACGAATTCTCAGGCGGCATGCGTCAGCGGGTCGCCATCGCGACGGCGCTGTTGAACTCCCCGGATTTGATCATTGCCGACGAGCCGACCACCGCACTCGACGTGACGATCCAGAGCCAGATCCTCTTTGAAGTCCAAAAACTGAGCCGTGAGACAGGAACGGCGGTGCTTTGGATCACTCATGACCTCGCAGTTGTCGCTGAACTCGCTGACCGCGTCGCCGTCATGTATGCGGGACGGATCATCGAGACCGGAACAGTGGACGATGTGCTGGATCGCCCGCGCCATCCTTACACCCTTGGTTTGCTCGGTTCGTCGGCATCGACTGTTAATCCCGGTGAACGGCTGAGGCAGATCAGCGGAGCCGCACCGAGTATCGATGCGCGTCCGAGCGGATGCCCCTTCCGCCCACGCTGTGAAAGGGCTTTGCCTGTCTGTGCTGAGATCGACCCGGCGCCGGAACACGACCGAGGACACAGTTATTGTTGCCACAATCCAATCCCCGAGGGGCCGGTTCCATGACGGTGCCTTTCTTCGAGTTGCGGGGTGTGGAACGGCACTTCCGTGGAAAGTCGACATTCGCTCAGCGCGTCCTGACGATGGTTGGCCAAGCCTCGCCCCCGCCTGTCTTGAGGGCTGTTGACGGCGTCGACCTCAAGGTGGCCCGTGGGGAAGTGCTCGGTCTTGTGGGCGAGTCCGGTTGTGGCAAGTCGACTCTCGCACGCGTGGCCACCGGAATTCTGAAGCCGACAGCCGGTGACGTCGCGTATGACGGACGCCCGGTAAGCGAACTGAAGGGGCGGGAGCGATTGGACTTTCTGCTGAAGGTCCAAATGATTTTTCAGGATCCGTACGCGTCCCTCAATCCACGTATGCAGGTGCGCCAGATCGTTGGCGAGGCTCTGCGCGTACACCGTCTCGTTCCCCAGAACGAAGTCGATCCCGCAGTCGATAAGGCGCTCACCGAGGTTGGTCTCGATGTGGCCTACCGGAACCGCTACCCGCATCAATTCTCCGGCGGGCAGCGTCAGCGCATCGGTATTGCCAGGGCATTGGCGGTGAAACCCGATTTCCTGGTTTGCGATGAGCCGGTTTCGGCACTCGACGTCTCGATCCAGGCACAGGTCATCAATTTGTTCATGGATGTCCGAGAGAGGTATGGGCTGACCTATCTCTTTGTCAGTCACGATCTGGGCATCGTTCGCCATATCAGCGATCGCGTCGCGATCATGTATCTTGGACGTATCGTCGAGATTGGGTCCGCTGCCAGCATCTTCGCCGAGCCGGCACATCCCTATAGCGCCGCTCTTATCGCAGCGAGCCCGTCGGCAGCCCATCGGAAGCGCGCTTTCCAGCCGCTCAAAGGCGAGCTCCCATCTCCACTCGCCCCGCCAAGCGGCTGTCCCTTTCACCCGCGTTGCGAGCACGCCATGCCGGTATGCCGCGAGGATCGTCCCGTCCTCAGGGAAATTTCTCCCGGACGCAGCGCAGCCTGTCATTTGCACCATTCGGACAAAAGATGATCACGACCACGCTCACGCCCGAAATCGGCCGTACGATGCTTCCTTTCGTGGATCGGTTCCACCCGGAACGTCCACTTGAGGTGCATTTCTATCGGCCGGCGGCCCACGGCCCCGATGATCCTGTCGTCATCGTTCAGCATGGAATGCTGCGCAACGGCGATGAGTATCGCGACTTCTGGATCCCGGCTGCGGAAAAGCACCGTCTTCTTATTGCGGCTCCGACGTTTTCGAACGAGTGGTTCCCTGGTGCCGAGGGTTACAACAACGGCATGGTCATCGGACCCGACGGGACGGTTCAGTCCTCTACGAACTGGATCTATTCCGTACCAGCCCGTGTCTTTGCCGCGCTTCAGAAAATCGGCGTGACCCGTCGTTCGAAGGCGTATCTGTTCGGTCATTCCGCGGGCGGGCAATTCTCGCACCGTTTGCTTGCGACGCAGCGCGACATTCCATTTGAGGCGGTCATCGCGGCGAATCCCGGCTGGTACACTTTGCCGACCTTTGAGTATGACTTTCCAGAAGGTCTTGGCAGTATGGCGCTCGACGAGTCGAGCCTTGCCCGATGGCTGGCCTATCCAATGAACATTTTTGCGGGAGATCAAGACATCAGTGCCGATGATCCAAACCTCCCGGCCCAACCGGAGGCCTTGAAGCAGGGGCCGACCCGTTATGCCCGCGCCCATTTCGTTTATGATTTCGCCCAGCGGGAAGCTCGACGGCTCGGCCTTCCGTTCGCATGGCGGTTGGTGCAGGTTTCCGGCGTTGGGCACGATGGTGCTGCGATGTCGCGTGCCGCGGCCGCCTATTGGTTCGAGGGACGCATCCCGGTCGCCGAGGAGCTGATATCGGAAGAACCCGCCGCCCTGTGACGTTCCGATCAACGTGAGCTCGGGGGATGTCTGTCGAGACGACTTGGTGTTTCCCTTCGTGTCGCGCTTCTCCGCACCGGGATCTGCGTCTATTCCTGTAAACTATGGAGCTGTAAATGAACGTTCGGAATGAGATTTGGCAGCATGTCGATGCGGCCAAGGACAGGCTTGTCGCCATGAGCGACAGGATCTGGGGCATGCCGGAGGTTTGTTACACTGAGGTGCGCTCCGCAAGCGAGCATGCAAAGGAACTTCGGCACCAGGGTTTCCGGGTGACGGAAGGGATCGCGGGCATCCCGACCTCCGTCATTGGCGAGGCGGGCGCGGGGGGACCCGTTATTGCATTCTTGGGCGAGTTCGACGCACTCCCCGGCTTGAGCCAGGAGGCGGGTGTTGCAGAACATCGGCCGATCGAGCCCGGAGGAAACGGGCATGGATGCGGCCACAACCTTCTGGGCGCGGGTGCCATGCTGGCAGCGGTCGCCCTGAAGAACTGGCTTGCCGAAAAAGGACTTCCCGGGCGCGTCCGCTACTACGGATGCCCTGCGGAGGAGGGCGGAGCCGCCAAGTCATTCATGGTCCGGGCAGGCGCTTTCAACGACGCCGATATTGCCATTTCCTGGCATCCGTACAGCTTCTGGGAGGTTGCGCCGGCCCTGTCTCTCGCTAACACCCGTGCCGACTTCACTTTCACCGGTCGCGCCGCCCATGCGGCGGCCTCTCCCCACCTGGGTCGCAGCGCCCTCGATGCAGTGGAGCTGATGAACGTGGGCGTCAACTACATGCGCGAGCACATGCCGTCCGATGCGCGGGTGCATTATGCTCTGCTCGACACCGGAGGCATCGCGCCGAATGTCGTTCAGGCTCATGCGCGTGTTCGCTACTCCATCCGGGCCATGGATCTGCCTGGAATGCTCGAATTGGTTGATAGGGTCCACAAGATCGCGCAAGGCGCCGCTCTCATGACCGAAACGAGTGTCGAAATGCGCATCGTCAGCGCCGTATCGAACATTCTTGGCAACGAACCTCTCGAGCGCGCACTGCACGGTGCAATGGAGGAACTTGGGCCGCCTCCCTTCGACGAGGCCGACAGGAGCTTCGCCCGTGAAATCCGTGCGACTTTATCCCCGCAGGAAATCGCGTCGGTTTACCGTGCGGTCGGTCAGAAGCAGGGCGATGCGCCTCTTGCGGACTTTTTGGTTCCACTCGACACGCCACGCAAGCCGATGGTCGGCTCCACCGATCTCGGTGACGTGAGCTGGGTGGTTCCAACCGTTCAGGCTCACGCGCCGACGGTTGCCATCGGCACTCCCTTCCACACTTGGCAGGTTGTCGCGCAAGGCAAGACGCCTGCTGCACACAAGGCGATGATCCATGTGGCCAAGGCCATGGCAGCAACCGGCATGGCGGCCGTCACGGATCCTACTCTTGTGGCAGCGGCAAAAGCCGATCTTGCGGATAGAACACGGGAAACACCTTATGTAAGCCCGTTGCCGGAGGGGGTTGAGCCTCCGCTCACCATGTCGGTCAACTAAACGAACTGTTTGACCACATCGTGCCCGGTAGACTCACGAAAGAGAACTGATTTGGACCTTTGCTGGCGATTAACGGCTCCGAGCCTGATGACCGCCGGCAGAGAAATGGCCACGTCACCTTATGCGCCCGATCATTTCCAACCGTCAAATTCGTGCTCAGGCCTGTATTTCGGAACAAGGTGACGGGACATCGTCTGATTGAGCGATCTCAGTCGAGCCCCGTCCAGGATTCAGCAAGCTCAGCAAGACCAAGATCAAGAAGATCGATTGCTCTCCGCGCCGTGTGATCAATAATCTCGGAGACAGATTGTGGCCTGCGATAGTAAGCCGGGACCGGGGGCGCGACGATGGCTCCCATCTCGGTCACCGCTGCCATCGCGCGAATATGGCCCAGATGCAACGGAGTTTCCCGGGTCAACAGTATGATCCGGCGCCGTTCCTTGAGATGAACATCTGCTGCTCGTACGAGTAAATTATCGGACAGGCTGTTCGCAATGGCGGACAGAGTTCTCATTGAGCAGGGAGCAACGATCATTCCCGCAGTTCGGAACGAGCCGCTGGCGATGGTGGCGCCCACATTGCCGATCGGATGACAACAGGAAGCAATGCTCCGCGCTTGATCCAGCGCATCGCGTCCAACCTCGTGAGCGATGGTTCGCTCGGCGCTTTCTGAGACAACAAGATGGGTCTCGCATCCAGCTGAGGCGAGAAGTTCAAGGACACGGATCCCAAGCATAGCGCCAGATGCGCCACTGATACCGACGACGACGCGGAACGGTGTCATCAGGGTACTCTCCTGAAAGGCAGGGATCCCAAGCCGAATTCGGGCCAGAGGGCGTCGATCCGGTCGGAAATCGCGGCGTCCATCTTGAGAACCTCGCCCCAGTCGCGATCCGTTTCGGGCGGGATCTTGTTTGTCGCGTCAATGCCAAGCTTGCCGCCAAGTCCTGCCTTTGGTGAGGCGAAATCCAGATAATCGATCGGAGTATCGGCGATCGACAGCAGATCCCGAGACGGATCTGACCGGGTCGCGACCGCCCACATCACGTCGTCCCAGGATCGAATGTCCACGTCTTCGTCGACGACGATGAGAAGCTTCGTGTAGGTGAATTGGGGAAGAAGCGACCACAGGCCAAGCATTACACGGCGTGCTTGGCCGGGATAGCGCTTGGAAATGGACACGATGGCAATTCGGTAAGAGCAGCTTTCCGGCGGCAACCACACATCCTTAACCTCCGGAAGCTGGCGCTGGAGAAGCGGCAGGAACAATTGGTTGAACGTCTCACCGATCCGGGACGGCTCGTCTGGAGCTCGTCCGGTAAACGTCGAAAGATAAACGGGATTCGGACGCGTCGTGACCGCCGTCACATGAAGAACAGGAAAATCCTCGACGGAGTTGTAGTAGCCCGTATGATCTCCGAAAGGGCCTTCCGGCGCCGTTTCGTCCGGCGAGACATAGCCTTCGATCACGATTTCCGCTTCGGCCGGCACCCGTAAAGGTACGCTTACGCAGGGCATGAGCCTCGGACGCTGCCCGCGCAGCAGACCTGAGAAGCGAAGCTCTGACAAGTTTTCCGGGAGCGGAAGAACAGCTGAGAGAATGGTGGCTGGGTCGGCCCCGATCACGACGGCCACTGGCATCGGTTCGCCGGTCGTCTTCCATTGATGATGATGACGAGCACCGCCCCTGTGTGCGAGCCAGCGCATGATCGCGCGGTCCCGTCCGAGGACCTGCATGCGATAGACACCGACATTGTAGTCATCCACTCCGGTTCCGTCCGGCGGACACGTGACAACCAGGGGCCAGGTGATCAGCGGAGACGGCTCTCCGGGCCAGCAAGTTTGGACTGGGAGCCTCCCAAGGTCGATGTCGCTTCCCGTCGATACCAACCGTTGCGTGCTCTTGATCTCCTTGGCACGCATGGCGAGGGCCGCCCGCGCCAGAGGAATTTTATTCCATGCGTCGGTGAGGTTCTGCGGTGGGCGCGGCTCGCGCAGTTCGGCGAGGGTCGTTCCAAGCGCGGAAAGATTATCGCGATGGACGCCAAGTCCCCAGGCGGTCCGTTCGACGGTGCCGAAGAGGTTGACGAGAACCGGCATCTCCGCGCACTGACCGTTCGGTTGAACAGGCCTTTCGAACAGCAGGGCGGGACCCTGATTCCGCAGGACGCGGCGGTGAATTTCGGTGATCTCGTGAGTGAGGGAGATCGGCTCCCAGATGCGCACGAGTTGGCCTTTCATCTCCAGAAAGGACATGAAATCGCGAAGGTCCGAGAAGGGTGGCAGATCACGGTGTGACATTAGCGTCCTTGAGGCATGACTGACCTCGTTGAAGGAAGGAAACGCTTCCGTCTTTGCGCCAGCTCAAACTCAAGCTGAGCAGTATCGTCTAAGACAGCCCCGCAAGGAAAATCGCATGACGATATCGCACACGCCTGCTGGAGCCTTCCCGCCTCTCATCACTCTCGCTCTGAGACCACTTCCGCTGCTTCCTCTTCAACTGTTCCTGTCGGCGGTCCTTCGCCGGATCCTAGGGCAGCACCCGCGCATGTTCGAGCGTCTCGGGCCGTATGCAGGACGATCCTATGGGTTGGCTCCGTCCGATCTTCCCTTCGCATTCGTGCTTCATACGGCATCGACGGCGCCGACAATCACTGTGGTCCGCTCCTTGCCGCCAGGGCTCGACGCCAGAATTTCTGGTCCCTTCAGTGCACTGATCGGCATGGCGAACGGGAATTACGACGGTGATGCGCTGTTCTTTTCCCGAACGATCGTGGTCGAAGGGGATATCGAAGCGGTTCTTGCCCTCAGGAACGCTGTCGACGACGCGGATCTGAACATCCTGCATGAAGGAGCCGCTCTTCTGGGTCCGTTGCGACAGTTCGGAGAGATCCTTCTGACGCGCCGCAAGTCGAGGCCTGCACCCGATGGCGGGGAGGGGCCCAGCCGAAGTGACAGGAGCGTGCGATCATGGAATTGATCTGTCCTGCTGGAACACCGTCTTCCCTGCGTGCCGCCGTGGACGCCGGCGCTGATGCAATCTATTGCGGTTTTCGGAACGAGACGAACGCTCGTAACTTCCCAGGTTTGAATTTCAGCCCCGAGGAACTCGCAGACGGGGTCGCTTACGCGCACCGGAAGGGCGTGAAAGTGCTTGTGGCGATCAATACATTCCCGCGGGCAGGAGCCATCGAGTTGTGGCGCAGAGCGGTCGGCGACGCCCTTGGGGCCGGCGCTGATGCCCTTATCCTATGTGATATCGGCCTCATGTCCTATGCGGCAGAGCGGTATCCAGCGGCTCGCCTGCATGTCTCCGTTCAGGCCGCCGCGGCCAATGCCGACGCGATCCGCTTTTATATGGAGCGATTCAACGCAAAGCGGGTGGTGTTACCACGCGTCCTGAGCGTTTCCGAGATTGCAGCAATCGTGCGTGAGGCCGGCTGCGAGGTGGAGGTGTTTGTTTTCGGAGGGCTCTGTGTCATGGCGGAAGGCCGGTGCTCGCTCTCGTCCTATGCGACAGGTCTGTCCCCAAACATGAACGGTGTCTGCTCGCCCGCCAGTCACGTTGCCTATGAGGAAAAAGGCGGCGCTGTCGTCTCTCGTCTCGGCGATTTCACCATCAATAAGTTCGGCAAAGAAGAACCCGCCGCCTACCCGACGCTCTGCAAGGGCCGTTTTAGAACCGAAATTTCGACTGGTTACATCTTCGAAGATCCTGTCAGCCTCGATGCCGCGACGCTTTTGCCGAGCCTTCGCAAGGCAGGGGTGACAGCTCTGAAGATCGAAGGGCGGCAGCGGAGCCGCGCTTATATAGAGAATGTGGTGCGTTCGTTTCGCGAGGCCTTGGCTGCCTTGGAAAACGAACAGCCGATCTCGGAACGGATGCTTGAGGCGATCAGCGAAGGGCAAAGCAACACCCTCGGCGCCTACCGCAAGACTTGGCGTTGAACCGGAGAAAGCCAACATGAAGCTGACCCTCGGCCCGGTGTTGTATAACTGGGAGCCAGATGTCTGGCGGGATTTCTATTTTAGGATCGCCGACGAGGCTCCGATCGATACCGTCTGTGTCGGTGAGGTTGTGTGCTCGAAACGCCTGCCTTTTTATCAGGATCTGATACCGGAGGTCATCGACCGGCTCATCGCTTCCGGGAAGGATGTGATGCTGAGTTCACTGGCTCTCGTCACTTTGGAGAGGGAGCGGAAGCAGACTGCGTCCCTGGCGAAGGGATCGGATATCGTCGTCGAGGTTAACGATATTACGGCCCTGAAGCATGTTGCAGGACGTGCCCATGCCATCGGCCCTTATGTCAATGTCTATAACGAGACGACACTGGCCTGGTTGGTACGGAATGGGGCTTTGCGGGTTTGTCTGCCGCCGGAACTTCCCGCATCGTCTATAGCGACTTTGGCCAAGGCCTGTTCCGACGTGGAAATCGAGGTCTGGTCGTTCGGACGTGTTCCGTTGGCGATTTCCGCGCGCTGCTATCACGCTCGTCTCCATAAACTGACAAAGGACAATTGTCAGTTCGTCTGCGGCAAGGATCCCGATGGATTGTCGGCCGACACTTTGGATCAACAGGCGTTCTTGACGGTAAATGGTGTGCAGACGCTGTCTGCGAGCTACGTCAGCCTCATCGAAAACCTTTCCGACCTCGCATCCATGGGTGTCAGGTCATGCCGCATCTCGCCACAGACTTGCGATATGGTTGCTGTCTCGCGCACCTTTCGTCAGGCTGCGGACGGAGCACTCGACCCTCAAGAGGGTCGGCGTTCCTTGGATCTGATCTGCGAGGGTATCCCTTTCTCCAACGGCTTCTTCAATGGGAGCGCCGGCGTCAGGTATCGCATCGCCAATGTTCTCAGATAGCCGGAGAAATTCCTGAGACTCTCTTTGTGCTGGCGCAACGTTGCATTGGAGGATTGTGCCAACATCATTACAAACCACGGAGATTCTTCCATGGGTATGATGAACGCAATTGCGAATTGGCGAGCCGTACGAACCGCGGAACGGGAGCTCGCAGGCCTCGATCCGGAGGAGTTGCGAATTCTTGCAGAGGATGTCGGACTTTCCGTTGACCGTTTGAGCCAGCTGACGGAGCATGGCGTCAAAGGCGCGGATGAGTTGCCGCTTCTCATGCAGGCTTTAGGCATCGATCCTCAAACGACTTCTCGTATGTATCCTGACGTCATGCGTGATATGAGGATCGTTTGCTCCAGCTGCCAAGCTGCGAGCCATTGCCGACGCGCCATTGAATCCGGTTGGGCGCCCGTCGTACAGCGTTACTGCCCGAACGCAGTTACCATCAAGGCGCTCTTGGAGGAGAAATAGTCCTTCCAAGCCTAAGCCGTGATCACACGTCTTTGCCCTTCAGACGTCGTCAAGTGGACATCGCCTTTGCCGATCTTGCCGACAATGGCGCGAATATCCGCCTCCGGGAGAAGGCTGAACGCCGTCGACAGTGCATCAGCCGCCGTGGCGGTAGGCATCCGGACGGTCACGCTCCGATACAACGTGGACGAAGTGCCGGTGCGTGGATCAAGGAGATGGTTGAAGCTGCCGGCAGGATCGAACCGAAAGCCGTATGCTCCGGACGTCGCCACGGCCTGATCGATGGTTTCCAGCGTTTCACTGATCTTTTCCGGCTGGCTGGGATCAGTGAGGCCGACCTGCCAGGGCGTTCCGTCGGGCCGGGCATCAAGCGCTCGGGTCTCGCCCATATCGATCAGGCTGTTGGAGATCCCGTTCGCACGCAGGATGTCGACGACGCGATCCGTAGCGTAGCCTTGTGCAATACCGTTGAACGTCAGGCTCATGCCACGCTGTCTGAACGCGATCCGGTTTTCATCGAACAGGACGCCGCCAAAGCCGGTCTGCCCGAGTGCCTTGCGGATCATTGCCTCAGGAGGGCCGTTCGGATCTGCGGATGGTTTCGAGAAGTGATCACGGTATAGCACCCAAAGAGCCTGTACGGTCGGGTCGAAAGCACCGCCTGTCAGTTCAGAGTAACGGTGGCATTCAGACAGAAGCGCTACGAGTTCCGGGGGAGGCGCAACAAGCGTGCTTTGACGATTGAGAGCGGAAAGAACCGAGTCTTCCCTATAGAGGCTGAAGATCTGTTCCAGGCGACGCACTTCTGCGAGTGAACGCTCGATCAGACGTTCCGCGGTCGTCCGATCATGATGATGGATCTGCATGGTGGCGAGCGCACCCATCGCGTGACCCTGCCAGGTGACGAGATGCGCCTCCGCCTTCGCGCGATGGCCAAATGAAATGAGACTCAATCCGGCTGCGGCTGCCGAGATCCCGATAATGCGCCTGCGGGTGAGGAGAGGGGACATCACGAGGCTTTCAATGGGCGTGATTTTGCTGGGACGGGGCTTGATCATGCTGCCCGGCTGCACCTTGCTCCTCCACGGAACTAGTCGTCTCTCCAGCCCCTAGAATGTAGTCTCGCGGCATCCCTTCGAAGGTGACGATGCGCCCGCCATTCTCGACTGCGAACTTCTCTGCGGCCGCCTTCTCAGAGAAAGGCACGGCTTCCTCGGCTCCCATGCCGCTTTTTACGCGACTTCCGATTACAAATGACGCCTGTCGCGCATCGACCCAGTTCGTTGTCCCGGGCTCATTCCAAGATGGCGCCTTGGCCATGTCTGAAACATAGATCGCGCGGATGTCCTTTGGCTCTTCGGGAAGCATGGTGAAGGAAATCGCGTCCCTCGCGGACGAGAACCAGACTGGATCCTTTCGGCTTGCGAGAATGATCTGACCTTTCGGGCCTGCATGCTCGAGAACATTCATGCCGCAGTAATGACCGATAGCTGCGGCGGTCAGCACTTTCGGAAGTGGAACGGGCTCCGCGGTTCTCATGTCGTTGCAGCCTGCCAACGCCAGCATGCCCGCCAGCACCGTCACGAATGTGATCTTCATCATAATTCCCTCCTGGAGAAGGCGAATGTTGCGAGGCTGAGCGGGATGACGACCCAGACAAACAATGCGGTGAGAAGGGTGGGCGACGTTAAGGTCGCGTTCTGTGCGACTCCGGCCATTCCAGAGAAGGAGCTGATATTCGCAAAGCCTGTCAGATTGAATAGGCGATACGCGTCTGTCGGATTGAACAGGAGCAGGCCGTTGAGTACTCCGCCAGAGATGGTTTGGCCTTGATCGACGACCAGAAGGCCGAGGAGCGCCATATCATAGATCAGAACGAAGACGAGCCAGATGCCGATGGCGATCCCGCCGGCGGTGCCGCGCTCCCGAACGAGAGAACTTACCAAATAGCCGACCGCAAGGAAAATGGAGCCGAGCAGCACCGACGATGCAATCATCGATGCAAAAGCTATCCAGCTTTCCAGGTCGATGGTGACACCGGTCGCCATAAGGGCTCCTGCTGCGGCACCGTAACCGAGCAGCGTCGCAAATGCGAGGATGGACAGGTGCCCGACGAATTTGCCGATCAACACCTGCCACCGTGCAACTGGATAGCTCAGGAGCAACAGCATGGTGCCACGCTCCATTTCCCCCACAATGGCGTCGTGAGAGATCAGCAAGGCGATCAGAGGAAGCAGGAAGATCGTCAGACTCGAAAGGCTGACAATCACGACATCAAGCGCTCGGACGCCAACATTGCCTGTCGGTGCGCTCCCGAGGAAGGTGAGAGAGAGGGCAAGGGCCGCAAGAAGCAAAGTGGTGGCGAGAACCCAGCGGTTACGCAGCCCTTCTTGGATCTCCTTGCGGGCGACAATCAGAATATTCCTCACCGTGCCGTCTCCTGGGTGAGAAGAAAATGAGCATAGAGCTCGTCCAGACTCGGCGGAATCACGTCGAGGTCGTCGATCGGGGAGCCCAGCCCGACGGCCTGCCGCAAGACATCGATTTTTTGCTCCGGTGCGACGTTGACTTCAACCATGTTGCGGTCGACCTGGCGCAGGTCGCCGATTGGCCTGAGCCATTTCGGGATATCGGGAATCCCAGGGGCCGAGAACTTCAGCCGTAGGCGGGTCGGCAGTTGGGCGATGCGGCGCAATTCATCCAGGGTTCCATCGGCGACTTTGATCCCGCGATTCATGATGACGACGCGGCTGGCACGCTCTTCCAGTTCGGTCAAGGCGTGGGAGGACAAGAGAACAGTTGCGCCGTGACTGCGGAGTTCCTCGATAATCTCGTAGAAACTCTGACGCAGGGCCGGATCCAGCCCGGTCGTGGGTTCATCGAGCAAGAGAACCCTTGGTTCGCCCAAGAGTGCTTGGGCAAGGCCAAGACGTTGGCGCATGCCTTTCGAATACGTTCCAACCCGTCGGTTCGCGGCATGGGTCAGGCCGACCCGATCAAGAAGTGGCGGCACCGCTCGCATCGACTGGCGCTTGAGGCGCGCATAGAATGCGAGCGTTTCCTGCCCTGTCAGAGCCCCATTGAAAGAAACATTTTCCGGCAGATATCCCAGTTGCCGCCGAGCTCGGAATTCCCCCGCTGCGGGATCGTCGCCGAGGACCGTGATACTGCCGCTGGTTGGTCTGATCAGACCTAGCATCAGCTTCATGAGGGTCGTCTTGCCGGCGCCGTTGTGGCCGACCAGAGCAACAGTCTCGCCTTCGGGCAGGCTGAAAGAGACTTCGCGGACTGCGTCAACCTTGCTGAAACGCTTGGAGACGCGGCGAACTTCGAGTGTACCCGTCATGGCCGGTCTCCTTCGGCGAATTTCGGGCGCGAGGGTGGCGCCATGAGGGGGTGGCTATCAACAACACCACCAGGGAGGAGGGCAGGGAATTGCGCCTGCGCCCAGCGGATCACCTGCACGGCAGGGCTGTTCATCAGAACCTTAGCCTGTGGTGCCGTCCAGAGCACTTTGTCGACGAGATCGTTCGGGCGATATGCGCTATCCCCAAGCCCATCGCCGTTCAGATCAAATGCCGGATTGTCGCTCCAATAGTTCCCGCGTCCGCCCTTGGACCAATCGAGATAGCGAGTGCCGACATACTTCACTTGGTTTCGGTTCTTTACGAACGCATTGCCGGCGATTTCGTTACCCTCCGAGCCGGCGGTAAAATGGATGCCGATCTCACAGCCTTCAAACCAGTTGTCTTTGAACGAATTCTTGTTTGCGTTGTAGATAAAGACGCATTTTGTGGGTCCAGGCCGGGCGCCCGCCGCGAGATCCGGTTCGTCGTCCTTGGCAGGAAGCCCATGCTCGCCAGCACCCTTCGACCGTATGCCAGATGCCGTCCATCTCTCTGCAGGTTGAAGACGCCCGAGGACGGTATTGCCGGAAATCTTCGAGTTATTGGCGTAGTTGAACAGGAAGCCATGATCGCGATCACCATTCGACGTGTTGCCAGCGACCTTCAAGCGATGTGAAAACATAATCGCAAACCCGACCGTATTGTCGGTTGACACGTTGTCGGTGATTTCACTGTCGTTGGTATACATATAATGGACTGCAAATCGCATGTCGCGGAAGCGGTTGCCGCTGAATACATTATTCTTGCTTGTGACGACGAAGATTCCGTCTCGCCCGTAGCGGACATCGTTGCCGATGACTTTGGCTCCTGAAGCGTTCCACACCGAGATCCCGTTCCCGGCCTCGTTCACCCGACCCTCTTGCAAGCCGACTATTCGGTTGCCTCGGGCGACGGAATTTTCAGCGCCGTGCAGGTAGACGCCATAAAGATTGCCTTCGATAATGTTGTTCTCGACCAAGGCCCCTGTGGCAGATTTCTCGACAAAAACGCCGGAATCCATCTGCGGGAGATCCATGCCGGAGCCGCGGATTGTCAGGCCGCGAACCGATGCGCCGGGAGCCACGATCGTGACAACGCTGCCCGACCCTGAACCGATCAGAGTTGCACCAGGATCGCCTTCGACCGTCAACTTGCGTCGCAAGTGGATCGGGCCGCGATGCTCGCCGGCTTTAAGAATCACAACATCGTTGTCCGCGGCTTGGTCCAGAACGGACTGCAGATTCGCTTCGCCCGGAGCAACGACAATCTGCCCGGCCAGCGCGGGCAAGGAAGGGCTGGCAGCAAAAGCTGCCGCCAGTCCCAGGCACAAAGATGTGCGGATGCGATACATATCGTCAGGCGCCTTGCGGCTCGACGAACATGCGGCCCTTCATCTCCATATGCATGGCATGGCAGAACCACGAGCAGTAATACCAATATACGCCTGGCTTCGAAGCAGTGAACGTCACCGATGCCGTTGCTTGTGGAGCGACTTCCATGTTGACGCCATAGTTGGTGATGCAGAATCCGTGAGTCAGATCCTCGACTTCGTCGATGTTGGTTACATAAACCGTCACCTCGTCGCCTTGCTTGACTTGGAAGCTATCGAGGCCGAAGGCAGGTGCGGACGATGTCATATAGACTCTGACCTTGTTGCCGTCGCGAACCACCTTGGAATCTGCTTCCAGAGTCACGCCATCGGCCTTTGCCTGCTTTACCGCATCCGCAAAGAAAGCATCGTCGCGCTTCCAGATGCTGATCGGGTTGATTTTCGACCGGTGAACGATGGTGGCATCGTGCGGTTCGGCAAAACTCGGCCCGTCATGGACCAGAATCATCTTGTCCCCGGAGATGTCGATAAGCTGATCGTTCTCGGGCTTGAGCGGACCCACGTTAAGGTACCGGTCCTTCGAGAACTTGTTGAGCGAGATCAGCCACTTGCCGTCGGCCTCCTTGGTCTGGCCCATGGAGGTGTGGTTATGGCCGGGTTGATAATGGACATCGAGTTTTTGAATGACGGGATTTACCTTTTCACCTTTAAAGGCTCGCTTGGCGAGGTCGATGTTCCACTTTACGATCTGACTGTCGAGGAAGAGCGTAGTATAGGCGTTGCCCTTGCCGTCGTAGGCTGTATGCAACGGGCCAAGGCCGAGTTCGGGCTCTGCTACTACAACGTCACGCGGCTTGATCTTGTCGTCGAAAAGATCGTCAAGCCTGCGGGCGTCAAAGACAGTCACGGTCGGCGAGAGCTTGCCGTTGGCGACGAAATGGATGCCGTCCGGCGCAGTGTTGATGCCGTGTGGGCTGTTCGGAACAGGGATATAGCGCGTGTATTTCGAACCGGCACGACCATCGAGAACCGGAACACCGCCAATGGTCTCGAATTCACCCCTCTTCACGGCTTCTTCGATGCGCTTGAGGTTAAACACCACGACCCAGTCCTGCTCCTTCGCCATCATCTCGGCGAGGGTCACGCCTTCTTCCGAGTTGTAGCAGGTGGCCCAGGCATATTTGCCCTGGTAGTCGCAATCTACGTTGTCGAGATTTCCATCGACCCTAACCTGCCAGGCGACCTTCATGGTGTCTCCGTCGACCGCAGAGAAGATCGAAGCGTACTTCTTCGGGTCGTCCAAGACCTTGCCGTCATTCGGGATCGGCACGCGGTCTTCGCCGTTGCAGAACACGTAGCCTGTTCTCGGGTACTTCTGCACGCGCAGCCCGTGGACCGTATATTGGTTGGGCAGCTGGATGATCTTGTCGCATTTCATGACGTCAAGGCGAATGCGGCAGACGCGGGTATTGGCCTTGTCGTTGGCAAAGAGATAGCGCCCGTCGTAGGAGCCGTCAGTGAACGAAAGGTGGGGATGGTGCAAGTCGCCGTTGAGGAAGACGCCGCCTTTATCCTTGAGAAAATCCTGGCTTTCCGGCGTCAGGCCTTCCGTCAGGATCTTCCGGCTCTCGTTCGTCAGCCCCCAGCCCGTGGCGCTGTCGCGATTGAACACGGGAATACGCATCAGTTCGCGCATGGAGGGCAAGCCGACGATGCGGACCTCGCCAGTCTGTCCGCTGGAGAAGAAGACATAATACTCGTCGAGCTCACCGGGCTTGACCTCGTACTTGTTGGCAGCGGTTGGCCGGGAAGCAGGAGCGTTGGATGGCGTTTGCGCCTCGGCTGCCCCGATGAGCCCTGTTTTCGAGACTGTCACGCCTCCGGCGGCTCCCGCTGCGCCAGCCACGGCGACTGCCGCGGTCGTGCCGAGCATGTCGCGTCGGCTTAAGCCCTTTTTCTCCTGATTTGCCATTAGAATCTCCTTCCTGTTTAAGAGGTCGTTGTCGGAACATCCGCTGTGGACGGCTCACCGATCGGTTTTCCCATGTGAGTGATGAGAGGCTTAGCGGGTCCTTTGCCGTTGTCTTTGTCCCCGCGCATAGAAGGAGACGAAAGAGCATCACGTTTCTCGCGCTTGAGACGGACTTGGATCATGTGCGGACAGCGATGATCGTCGTGATAGAGTTCCTGGCAGTGCATGCAGTAGATGCACTCGTTGACATTGATATGTCCTTCGGGATGGATCGATTGCACCGGGCATTCCTTGGCGCAGCGTTGGCAAGGAGAACCACATTCCGGCCAGCGCTTTAGCCATTCGAAAGTGCGGATACGGCCGGGGATCGCGAGAGCCGCCCCTAAAGGACAGAGGTATCTGCAGAAGAAGCGCTCGATGAACAAGCCGGCTGTCAGCAATGTCAGGGCATAGATGATGAATGGCCAGTCACGGACGAATTTCAGGATAATGGCTGTTTTGAAAGGTTCCACTTCCGCCAGGGTCTCGGCGAGGGCGACGGAATAGAACGACAGACCAAAAAGCCCGAGGAAAAGGATGTACTTGATTGGCCAAAGGCGCTCATGAAGACCCCAGGGCACGGTGATCTGAGGGACCTTGAGCCATTGAGCAATGTTGTTCAGAAGTTCCTGCAGGGCACCAAAGGGGCAGAGCCAGCCGCAGAACGGCCCGCGTCCCCAGAACAGCAGCCCCGCGGCGATCGCCGCCCAAAGAATAAAGATGAGAGGTGCTGCCAGGAAGAATTCCCAGCTGAAATGCGTCAGCAGCGAATTGGTGAAGGTCAGCACGTTGACTACGGAGAGTTGCGCATTGGCGTACCAGCCAAGCCACACCAGCGTGAAAGTCAGATAGGCCCGACGTACCCAGGTATAGAACATGGGGCGGCGTACCACGCTGTCTTGAAAGAAGAAGATCGCGGTAAGAATGAGAAGTGCGAGAACCGTGATGCCAATAGAAACGGTGTTCGTTTTCCAGATCTTAAGCCAGAGAGGCTCTTCGATGAGCCCAGCGGCGAGCACATCCACGTCGTTCAACGAGGGGGGTGTGATGGTGGAACTGGGAGTAGGCGGAGCCGTCTGGGGCCGAGCGGTAGCCGCCTGGACTTGATCCGAGGACACGACAGGAGCAGAAGGCTGCTCAGTGCGCAGATATGCTTCGGGCAGGGTGTAGCCGAGGTCGAAGGTCAAGAACGCCTTGTCGCGTGCGCCCACATTGCGCTGTACGAGCAATTGCAATTGCCAAGGCTCTGCGAGGTCGAGCTTGAAGTCTTCGGGGACGATGAAAAGGCCGATCTCGCGTATGTCCGGCGCGCCCTCTGCCGCGAGGGCTCCAAGGCGTGTGTGACTGCGATCGCGGAAGCGGGTGCTCTGACCATCCTGCAGCAATTCGATACGGTCGAATATGCCTCCCCGGACATAACCTGATCCCTTGAAGGAATAAGCGCCATTGCCGGCGACGATGATAGCCTGCTGGCCAGGTTTGAGGCGTGCTTTAAGCTGCTCATAGCCCGCATCCCCAAGCAGGCTTCGGCCAATGGTGGGGACGCTGACGGGCGCGAGATACAAATCGATGAAGATGTCGGACGGTTCGCCAGATTCCGGGTTTTCGGCCGCAGCCTGATTGCCGAATTGCGTAAACGCCTCATTGACTTCCCCAACGGTCGTCGACAGGCGGCGTACCGAGCCATCCCCAAGAAGAGACTGCCAATCGCGTATCTCGCTCTTAGTGGGATCAACCGTTTTTACAACAGCCGCTGCCTTGGCGCCGGTATCAGCCAGGTTCGCGGCGCCGAGACGATTGCTCCGGATGAGGCGCACGGCTGATCGCACGACGCTGTCGCCCATAACCAGAACCGTCACCGTTGCCCCGCTTACGATGTCCACCTGCGGCGGCCGCTCAGCTCCCGACGCGACCAACTTCATGTCCTTGCCGATCAGGGTATTCATCGCATCGACGATGCGATGCTCGGGGATGCCGATGAGAACGATGGGTTCCTTATGGTCTACGAGCTTGACCTTAGTTACGATTCCTTTGGTATCAATTCCGACAAGAAGATTAATCGCTTTTCCGGAGTACCCGGTCGCGTTCGTGATATCGGAATTGAGATAGACATAGCCGAGCAGACGGTCTCCCTGATAAGCTGGGACGAGTGGCGGGTCTCCCTCGGGGGAACCGAATCTGTCTGCGCCTGGGAAGAACTCGCCAGGCCGTGCTTTTGGCAGAAACTCCTGCACGCGGCCTGCCGCCAGGGTTTGTCCAGACCACAGCAGCAGCATCACGGTTCCCAACAAAAGCAGAAACCGTAAGGGTGGCAGACCCAAGTCCGGTACGGACCAGACAGAATATGGAAGATGTGACCGCGCCAATAGGGACCATCCAGCCTGAGAACAATGTCCCCAAGCGAAAAAGAGAAACGCCGAGAAACTGAAACGTTTTGTCATTTCCGGAGCCGGTTCGAGAACGAACCTTAAGCCTGAAGCTTTATGGAGCAGCTGTAAGAGGAGCTCATTGATCCAAGTCAAACTGCGAAGATGATATTCGTGGTTCAATCCCATCTCGTTCCACCTGCCGGAGCCGCAGATGTCATTATTGAGAGCTGAACCACCCGGGCCTGTGAAATCACTTCAGGAGCTCTTCGCTATTGCCTCCGCCATGGAACAGGAGGCAGCAGTTCGTTACGCCGAAATCGCAAACCGCATGAGAAGAGACGGCCAGCCTTCTCTGGCGGATGTGTTCGAACGCCTGTCCGTCGATGAGCGGGGGCATCTCGACAACGTCATCGAATGGTCACAGAAAACCAAAGGGGAATTTCCTGATCCGGCCCGAATTCGTTGGCAAATGCCCGAGACCTTCGACGATGAGGGGATAGCAACGACGGACCCACGACTGCTGGGCGCGTATCGGGTCCTATCGATGGCCGTGCGTAACGAGGAGCGGGCATTCGCTTTCTGGAGCTATGTCGCCGCCCACGCGGAGGAGACGGAAATCCGCCAAGCGGCTGAGAAAATGGCCCATGAAGAGCTGGAGCATGTTTCGATTCTCAGGCGCGAGCGCAGGAAAGCGTTTCATGGAGAACGCAGACAGCTGGGCACGGACCCGGAAGGTGACAACATCGGGAAAGGTCTTGCAACGTTGGAACGGACGCTTGCTGAATTGCTCGAGACTCTCGCAGGTGAAGCGCCAGACGTGGAAAGTTCGCGCCTTAGAGATTTTGCCAGCGAAGCAAGACGCCACGCAGATGAACTCACCCGATTGCCAATTTTCATAGATAGGGCAATTTCGCTTCGCCAGATATCAAACGATCCATTGGTCATCGCCGAACTGCTCGCCGACCGATATCTCGAAGCCGGAGATATTCTTCGCGATGAGAAGGACATGGAACGTGCGCAGGCGCTGGCCGGACACGCTATAGCCCGGCTGGCGTGGTTGAGATCCGATCTCCCAGAGCTACAGAGGCCCTGAAAGAGGCACATTCTGCCTGTCGCACAAGAAGCATGACCGATTGTTCCTGCAGAAGCTGCCGCGTAAATCCGTCGTGCTGACTGAATGAGAAGTCATCATGACACCAACAGTGTCATGGGTCATAGTCCGACTGTCGTTCCCTGATATTCGCGCTTCATCTGAAATGGCATTATTCAGCCTATCTTAGAAATCATCTAAGATATTGATATTATTTGATTTTTATAGATCGCCTTGTTATCGGCCTAGAACATGACAAGGAGGAGACGATCAACGGAAGAACCTGGGCTGCATGTAAGGCCCCCGGTCTCGATGCACTTCTTCTCAAAGAAGGTCAGCTAAGGAGCGGATGCTGTTCCATGAGCGTATGTCTTACGGAAGGTCTGGGCCAAAAGGTATGGGCAACGCGCGAAATTCAATCCTGGTTTGACAGGCCAGCCAGGAAGCCTCTTCTCCTTATATTGCTTTCGACGATCACATGAGCTGCTGCGGATCGAGTACAGGCCCAGCCCGAGCTGGTTCTTGACCCCGTCGAAGTTCAGGCCGAGGCTGAGCGCACTAGCGGTCCGGTTGACGGCTATGTGGCGCGGCGCAGCGAATCTGCAACCAAGTCCGACACGCCACTCATCGAAACGCCGCAATCCGTTACCGTTGTCACTCCCGACCAAATGGATGATCAGGCAGTACAGAGCGTTGTACAGGCGCTCCGCTATTCTGCGGGCGTTCAATCCGAAACAAGACTCTCATCCGGGCGCTACGACAGTGTTTTCATCCGTGGTTTCGGCGGCGGTGGCTCAAACGCCGGTTATGTGAACTTTCTGGACGGCCTTCACCTTCAACGTGGCATCAACTATCTGGTCCCGACAGTAGAGCCATATAGCCTCGAGCGTATCGAGGTGCTGAGGGGGCCTGCGTCGGTCATCTTCGGACAGGTTAAGCCCGGCGGCATCGTCAATCTGATCAGCAAGCGCCCGGTTGAGGAGCGTTTCGGTGAGGTAGAGCTTCAGGTCGGTTCCTATCAGCGCGGACATCTTGCGTTTGACGTCGGTGGCCCGGTGAACCAGGACAAAGCAGTGCTTTACCGCATTGTCGGCTTGGGCTGAGCCGGCGATACCCAGGTGGATTTCACCCGAGAGCAGCGCATTTACTTCGCCCCCTCTCTGACGTTCCGTCCGGACCCCGTGACCAAGTTGACGCTCCTTGCCTCTTATCAACGAGATCCTAAGACCGGGTTCTATGGCTTTATTCCAGCCGTGGGAACGGTGCTTCCAAGCCGAGGCGGGAGGATCCGTAGTTCGTTTTTCCCGATTTTCGAGTACTCACCGTCTGCGAGGTCAAAAATATTACTCCGTATATGCGCCGCATGACCTTCCGTGGAGAGGGCCTCGCACGCTTTGACACTCTTGCGGCGCTTCATGTGAGACTCTTTATTCCTCCTGCGGTGTTAGCGGAGCCGGTCTGGCCGATGCTTGGAAGAGATGGCCTGCTGAAGCTGCCTTCGGGGGATGAGCGGCCGGCCGTACGGAAATACACGATCAGAACGATCGATCCTACAGCCGGAACAGTTCAAATTGACTTCATGCTGCACAACGTCGCTGGGCCAGGTTCGATGTTCGCCGTGCGTGCCAAGCCCGGTGATCGGGTCGGTCTGGCGGGCCCGGGTGGGCGCGGGCTGCGCACGGCCGATTGCTATGCGTTTCTTGGTGACGAAACGGCGGTTCCCGCCGTCGCGCGCATGTTGGAGAATCTGCCGTCGAACGCGCGGGGCATTGCCGTGCTGGAAGTCGACAATGTCGGTGAGGAACAAGGCCTTATCGCACGTCCCGGAATCCACGTTCGTTGGTTACATCGCAATGGAGCCGAGGCCGGCACGACCACATTGCTTCAAGATGCCTTCTCGACCTTGATATGGCCCGATCATGACGTCCAGCTGTATTTGTGGCCGGGATGGAACACTCTTCGTTCAAGGCCGTTCGGATGACCGCTCAAGAGCATCCGCGTTTGCATAGAAACGACCGTCTTATCGTCAGCTATTGGCGGCATGGAAACACTGAAACGTAGCGCATCCCGAGCAAGTTGAAAGGTGCCCTCCATTTATAAGACTCGACTCCTAGTCGGTAAAGAAACTAAAACCCCGACAGAATCTTGGGAGTGAATGGAGGTTGGGTGCTCCTCCTGTTCGCGGCGCGATAGCGAGCGGTGCTCTCAAATAGAACCAGAAAGGTCACGGCATGGTTGTCCGTATTCTTGCGTCCCTCATTGTTGGTGCCATCGTTGGTATCGGTTGGATGTATATTGATCGCGTTCGCGGCGCGGAATGGGAAGTCTCACCTCAGCAAATCGCAGACGCCAAAGCGCAAGGCAAAGTAGGTTATGAAAGCCGGCCGGGAACTGTGGCGGTGTTGCCCATTCGGAGTGAGAAGGCGGATATTCTCCCCTTTAAATGGGCAATTGGTGGAATTGTTGCCGCGGGGCTTGCGTTCTCTGCATTGAAACGTAGGAAATCGGCTTAAGGACGAGCTCTGCAAGAGAGGAGGGAGAACCCTCCTTCCTCGGTTGCGCAAGAGGGGCTACCGAAATATATCGAATGCGGTCGTGCTCAACGTCAGCGTTATTTAGTTATAGCAAGTAGCGTTTAGGCGGTCACCCTGAATAGCTTACTTGCCATTCATACTCGAAAATCTGTGTCGGTTGTTGAAAGCCCTTGAGGTATCTCGAACCTCGATCGATGAATTTGAATATTTCTGCGACCTCCGCGCGAACATTTGGCGAAACAAGAACCTGATCGGAACCAGCTTCCATACACATCCGGGATGCGCATTGCACAGTCGATCCAAATAGATCGTGACTATCCTCCACGGGCTCGCCGCAATCTAACCCGATGCGGATATGAATAGGCTCCGCGCTCGCGCGGTTATAGTATTCGAAGGAGGTTTGAATTTCGCCCGCGCATTTCAATGCGGCTTCGCTCGAGTCGAATGAGCCCATGATGCCGTCGCCAAGGTGCTTGATCTCGCGTCCGTCATGATGGGCGAGCGCGCGCCGCACCAAGGCATCGTGGACGCGAACAAGTTCGGTGGCAGCTTTGTCGCCAAGCCGAACTGTCATCTCTGTCGATCCTACGATGTCGGTGAACATAATGGTGCGATGCGCGGATTCCTTATTTCGGTTGTCGGCTTGAGGAGAGGAGTGCGGATCGCTAATGCGTCCCAGAAACGCCTCCACTGTTGAGAGTGCAACCTGAATGACTTCGCCGGCTACGTGTCCATGGGCATCCTGATGAACCCGCTGGGCTGTCTCATGGTCTGGGGCATCGATCAGACAGAAGACGGTTCCCCGCTCTTCGTCGAACCAATAGGTCAGGAACTTGACCCCATAGCGATCCTGAATCGACAGGTCTTTGAGGTGCGCTTCCGCAACCTCCGTTGCGTTCGTGCCTTTCATGTCATGACGGTCTAGGAAGATTGGCATTGTCGTCTCCTTCCCGGTTTCCAACATGGCGGGCGAGCCTTGCTGATGGGAGATCATAACCTGTTGCGAAGGTCCTCGTATCCACCCGATCTGCCACATATGAAGTGACTAGAAGGTCCAGGACCCGCCGGCCGAGAGGCCACGCTTGGAGGCCCGCACGCCGTTCGGTAATCGGACATGAAGATGGCTCCCGAAGCGGTTTCGATATTCCGCGGGACCAATGCCCGTGTGGCGCCTAAAGAGATCGCGGAAGAACATGACATCTCCGTAACCAACAGCTTGGCTGACTTCCTGAATGGTTTGATGTTCCTCCTCAAGAAGCCTTTTCGCCATGTTCATGCGGATGGCATGCATATAGCTCAAGGGCGTATGGCCGGTTGCCGCCTTGAAGCGGCGAACGAAGTTTCGCGGACTCATGCCCACCTGCACGGCAATGGCGTCCAGACTGATGGACCGCTGGAAATGGGTGTGAATCCAGTCCTGAGCGCGCCGGATGCTCTCATCGCGGTGATCGGTGCGGAGCGCCACATCTGCGAAGGCGACCTGCCAGGTCCGCGGCATCTCCAGCAGGAGAGCCCTGGCGCATTCGCGGGCAAGATCGTGGCTGCCGAACCTTTCGACCAGGTAGAGGCTCAAGTCCGCGGCGGAGTTGACGCCGCCGCCGCAGAACACATTGCCGGCATCCGTTATGAGATACTCCGGTTGCCAGTCCACATGGGGAAACCGCTTCTGGTAGGTGTCGGTAAGCCCCCAGTGCGTGGTCGCTCGCTTACCATCGAGCAGGCCCGCTTCGGCCATGAGAGCGACACCGGAGCAGACCCCCGCGATCTTGGCACCCTCTGTAGCCCAGCGTTGAAGCCAGGGAATGACCGCGGCATTGCGCTCGATCACTGCGTCGATGGCATATCCCGTGCGCACCAGCGTCTCGAAGGGCAATCCGCCGGCAGGGACGAAAACGATGTCCGGGCGTTCTACGTTTTCCATGGCGCAGGACGGGATGAGCGAAACCAGCCGGTCCGTCACGGCCGGTTCGCCGCCCGGAGAAGCGGTGGTCACGCGGAACCGGGGGGCGGGGGCACGCCCGGTAAGCAGATTCCACAGTACGCCCGCGTTCCGGAAGATCTCCAAAGGGAGCAAGGCAGTCGAGGCGCATCCGCCATTGAGAAGTAGAACAGCCACATGGAGCATCGGAAATCTCCCCTTGGCAGTCTCGCCCCTCCAGTTTGTCATGATCGCCCGTTCCGGAACAAGGCCGATGTGAGGCAATTTAGGGCCACTCGCTTCCGGCCTGCGAAGGCGCGGACCGATCCGCCGGGCCCCGGCGCGGCCCTCAACCCTCCCAGCGAGGAGAGCCCAGATGACGCCCGTCTCGATTGCCACCGTCAATGGACAAGCTGCAACCATTCCGCCTGAGATCCTGTCGGCCCTCAAGAGCGGCTTGCGGGGCCGGACACTGACCCGGGACGAGGATGGGTACGACACGGCGCGCAGCATCTGGAATGGCATGGTCGACCGTTCGCCTGGGCTGATCGTGCGCTGCCATGGCGCTTCCGACGTCATCCAGGCCGTGAACTTCGCGCGGGAGCACGAGCTGGTCGTGGCCATTCGGGGAGGTGGGCATAACATCGCCGGGAACGCGGTCTGCGAGGGTGGACTGATGATCGACCTGTCGCCGATGAACTTCGTCCGGGTGGGCCCCACGGCCAAGCGCGCCTGGGTAGGGCCCGGCGCGACGCTGGGAGATCTCGACCGTGAAACCCAGGCATTTGGCCTTGCCGTGCCGACGGGGATCAACTCGACCACCGGGGTCGCTGGGCTCACGCTCGGTGGCGGGTTCGGTTGGCTCACGCGGAAATACGGTCTTACCATCGACAGCCTCGTCTCGGCCGACATCGTGACCGCCGACGGACAGCTCCTGACGGCCAGCGCCCGTGAAAACCCGGATCTGTTCTGGGCGATCCGGGGCGGTGGGGGAAACTTTGGGGTCGTGACGGCCTTTGACTTCAACCTGCATCCGGTCGGACCAGAGGTCCTGTCCGGGCTCGTGGTGCATCCGTTCGATCATGCCAAGGAGCTTTTGAGATCCTACCGGGAGGCTGTGATCAACGCGCCTGAGGAACTCACATGCTGGGTGGTGATGCGCAAGGCGCCGCCGCTCCCGTTCCTGCCGGCCGAGTGGCATGGGCGCGAGGTGATGATTTTCGCCATGTGTTACGCGGGTGACTTCGCCGAAGGTGAGCGGGCAACGCGGCCAATCCGCTCTCTCGGTCAGCCGATTGCCGATGTGGTCGGCCCCCACCGGCTCGTGGACTGGCAGGCCGCGTTTGACCCGCTCCTGACGACGGGGGCTCGCAACTACTGGAAGAGCCACGACTTCGAGACCCTTCCTGACGAGGCCCTCGACGTGCTCACCCAGGCCATCCGTACCCTTCCTGGGCCGGAATGCGAGGTCTTCATTGCCCAGATCGGTGGCGCCATGAGCCGGGTCGCGCCCGATGCGACGGCCTATCCGCAGCGCGCCGCGCATTTCGTCATGAACGTCCACACCCGCTGGCGCGAGAACAAGGATGACAATGCCTGCGTCGCCTGGGCGAGAAACCTGTTCCGGGCGACTGAGCCCTTCGCGATGGGCAGCGCTTATGTCAACTTTATCCCCGAGGATGAGACCGACCGGATCGAAAAGATTTACGGGCACAACTACAACCGCTTGGCTCACATCAAGGGACGCTATGACCCGCGCAATATGTTCCGGATGAACCAGAACATTCCGCCCATGCAGTGAGCGTCGCTTCATCTTCCGATGTCCGGCCCTGGTTCGGGCCTGCTGGAGGCGGGACGCTAACTCCCCTTGTCATTCCGGGACGGCCCTGCGGGCCGGGCCCGGAACCCATTGCCGCTGACGGCGCCGGAAAGGAACGCAGCGGCTGCCATAGCTCTCTATCTTGAACTGCCAGCACTTATGGGTTCCGGGCTCTCGCGATGCTCGCCCCGGAATGACAGAGCACCGCCGCTGAGTGTGGTGCTGGAACAGCGAGCACTATGAGGAAGAGTGCTGTGAGGGCTTGATAAATGAGGAGCAGTGCGGCTCACATCTCAACCTGCGAGGATTGCAGGTGAAATTACGATGAGCTTCCGCGCAAGGTCGGATCGAGGCGGTCTCTAATCCAATCGCCCAGGATCGAAATTGACATGGTCGTCAGGAAGATCACGGTGCCGGGCAGAACTGCGATCCACCATGCGGTCGTCAGGTAGGCGCGTCCGGCGCCTAGCATCTGGCCCAGGCTAGTGAGAGGCGGCCTGATTCCAAGTCCAAGAAAACTCAACGAGGTTTCCAGAAGGATGACCTGCGGAAAGTTCAGCGTGAATTGGACGATGAGCACGCTCATAATGTTGGGAAGGATATGCCGGGTGTAGATCGTCCATGGTGTGGCTCCGAGGGCCGTCATGGCAGTAGCATAACCCTGGCCCTGCGCCGAAATGACGACACCGCGTGTCAGACGGGCGAAGATCTCCCAACCGTAGAAGCCCATGATGAAGATGAAGAGCAGAAAGCTGCCGCCAAAAGCCGCGATCAGAGCGAGCGCGATGAGCATGAACGGCAGGGAGGCCTGCACGTCCGCCAACATCATGATAATTTCCTCAACCAGTCCCCGAAAGTGAGCCGCCAGGAAGCCCAGCATCGTCCCGACCAAGGCGCCGATCGCAGTGCCCCCGAGTGCCACGAGAATGCTGAACCGGATCGCGTAGATCAGGCGGCTTAGGACATCGCGTCCGAGTTCGTCGGTGCCTAGAAAATGGGTGCCTGTGCCGCCCAGAAAGATCGGAGGCGCCAAGCGATGACGCAGGGATTGGGCGCGGTAGTCATACGGGGCCAAAACGTCAGCGAAGCAGAAGATGCAGAAAAGGAAGACGATAAACAGCATCGCCAGCACGACAACGGCAGGGTAGCGCTGTCTGGTTTTAGTCGGAGCCGTACGGCCCCACCGGCGCCAGGGGAGAGCGAGGGTCATGGCCTCCTGCCTTCCTGCGGAACCGCCCGCATCCGGGGATCAATCAACGTATAGATGAAATCGACCGCGAAATTTGCCAAAACCATCGTGACGGCCACCATGATGAGAATGGCCTGCACGACGGCGAAATCCCGAGATGTGACCGCGCCTACGAGGAGGCGTCCGATGCCTGGCCAAGCGAATACGGTTTCGACGATAATCGATCCCGCCACGAGGTCGCCTAGCTTGAGCCCGACCACAGTCACGATGGGGATCGCGGCATTGGGCAGGGCGTGCCACAGGATGCGACGCAACCGTGGCGCACCCTTGGCACGGGACGCCACCATATATTGCTTGTTCAGCACCTCGAGCATGGCCGACCGCGTGAACCGCGCGAAGATCCCGGCGAAATGCGTGCCAAGCGTGATAACCGGCAGGACGAGATGCCATGCCGTGTCGGCCCCCGCGCTCGGCAGGACCCGCCAGCGGAGCGCGAAGAGGAGGATCAGAAGAATTCCCAAAAAGAAGTTGGGAAGGCTAAAGCCCAGAACCGCAAAGCTCATGACGAAGCGGTCGATCCAGCTGTTGCGGTTGAGCGCGGCAACGATGCCCAGCACGATGCCCAGTATCAGGCCGAATATGAAAGCTGTCAGACCCAGACGCAGAGTGTAGGGCAGGGCTGCCGCAATCAGATCCACGGCGGGCTTCTGGTCGGATAGGGAAAGACCGAAATCGCCCTGCACGATGTTGCCCAGATACGAGAGGTATTGCTCCCAAAGAGGCCGGTCGAGCCCGAACTTTTCGCGATAGTGAGCAATGACGGCCGGGGAGGCCTGATCTCCCACCAATGCCTCGATCGGATCGCCGGACAGGTTGAGGGCGATAAACGTGAAGGAGACTATGAGCCAAATCGTCAGGAGGCCCCGAACGAGCTTCGTAGTGAGCATTCCCTTGTTCATGTCGTTGAGCCACCCTCACTGTCGTCCGGTGCAGACATCGTCGCCATCCCGGCCAGCATCAATGGATCGTTAAGCAGGATGGCGCTGGGTCGGTGGTCAAGGATGCGCCGGAGACGGTCGCGAGTCGTGTCGCCCACGTCCAACCGGGTTCCACGCCCTCCTGCCGTTACCCAGACCTGCCTTTCCTTGAGAAGCGCCGCAGTCTCCGGCCGGTCGAGGTCACCCTCCCAAACCCTCAGCACGGTGGCGCCTGCGCTTTCGAATGTGTCTGCCAAGGTGTAGTCCGGCAGAAAGGCCAGGAAGGAAAGGCGCGGCTCAAGCCTTCGTGCCCGGCGCATCTGATCGGGACTGCGCATCCCGATCCACACTCGATCCTGCACCTGCGCCTCTTTGACATCGCGCACGATGGCATAGATGAGGTCTGACTCGACGGTCTTCACGTCGATCAACACTTTTCGCTCCGGTGCAACCTGAGCCAGAACATCGCGCAGCATGACAAGGCGCTCATTACCCGGAAGGACGATGCTCCCCAATTCCATGCTGGTGAGGTTCGCGACGGCCCGTTTATCCCCTGTAAGGCGTTCGAGGGTCGCGTCGTGGCATGACCAAACTGCGCCATCTTTCGAGAGACGTGCGTCGCTTTCGACGAGGTCAACACCCGCAGAGATCGCAGCGCGGTAGGCCGTGAGGGTATTCTCCGTATAGCGTGCCGAATAACCTCGATGGGCGATGACGAGAGGACGGGTCATGACGCGACTTTCAGCTCTTCCGCAAAGTGGCACCGCGCCTTGTGTGTGATGCCTTCTCCAGCAATGGCTCGGAGGGCCGGCATCTCGTGCCGGCACCGCTCCCGGGCAAAGGGGCAGCGGGTGTGGAAATGGCACCCGGCCGGCGGGGCTGCGGGGCTTGGCGGGTCTCCCTGCAGCACGATGCGCCGGGAATCATGCCGGCGCAACGCCATGGCAATATCTGGAATCGCCGACAGAAGCGCTTTGGTATAGGGATGTAGCGGTTCGTCATAAAGCTCGTCGGTCAGTCCTTCTTCGACGATCTGACCGAGATACATCACCGCGACCCGGTGGCTGAGCATCTTCACCACGCGCAGGTCGTGAGAGATGAACAGATAGGAGACACCCAGCCGCGCTTGTAATTCTTCCAGCAACGCGACGACTTTAGCCTGCACGGAGACGTCAAGGGCTGAGACGGGTTCGTCGCATACGATTAGGCTCGGCTTCAGGGTGAGCGCGCGGGCGATGACCACACGTTGTGCTTGTCCGCCACTAATCTCATGAGGAAAGCGGTTACCTAATTCGTGCGGTAGAGACACGGCTTCCATGAGTTCCGTGACAGCGGCCTCGCGCTCGGAGGGAGCGCCGATCCGGTGCAGGTCGAGAGGCTCGCGGATTTGCCGCCGAACGGAGAGGCGTGGGTCAAGAGCGGATTGCGGGTTCTGGAAAACGATCTGCAATTCGCGGCGCTTGGCGCGCCATTCCTTCGCAGACAAGCCCGAGAGATCTTGTCCGCGGAATGCGATTGCTCCGGTGGTAGGTTGCTCGAGGCCCACGATCATACGCCCTGTCGTGGATTTTCCGCATCCGCTCTCGCCCACAAGACCCAGTGTCTCGCCTGCTCGGAGCTGGAAGGTCACATCCTCGACGGCCTTGATGGTGGCGTGCTTCGAGGTCTCATGTCCCGACCCGAAATAACGCTTGAGGCCGGTGACCTGCAAAAGCGGGCCGGACCGTTGGGGTTCCTGCATCTCAGGCATTCTCCCGGTAAATAGGCGCCTTGCGGTTGAGGTGTGGCATGGAGGCCAGCAGCTCCTGCGTGTAGGCCATTTGGGGGCGGACAAAGATGTCCTGAATTGAGCCAACTTCGACTTGGCGCCCGTGCCGCATGACGACCACGTCGTCTGCCATTTCGGCTACGACACCGAGATCATGCGTAATGAAGAGGATTCCCATGCCGATTTCCGTCTTCAGGCGGTTCAGAAGATCGAGGATCTGTGCTTGGATCGTCACGTCGAGAGCCGTTGTAGGCTCATCGGCGATGAGCAGCTTCGGATTGCAGGCGAGCGCCATGGCAATCAATACGCGCTGTGCCATGCCACCCGAGAATTGGTGTGCATACGAAGCCAGGCGTCGCTCCGGTTCCGGGATACCTACCATACGCAGTAGCTCGACCGCGCGGCGCTGCCGCCCTCTCTCATCTAAGTCCGTGTGCAGGATGAGCGTTTCACGCAGCTGCCGCCCGACCGTATGAATCGGGTTCAGCGAGCCAAGTGGGTCTTGGAACACCATTCCAATCCCCTTGCCCCGGATTGTCTCCATCTCACGTTCGGAGAACGTGCAAAGGTCGCGCCCCTCGAACAGGACACGCCCGCCGGTCCGACGCCCATTTCGGGCTAGGATGCCGAGGATCGCTTGGCAGACGACACTCTTCCCGCTGCCGCTTTCTCCGACGATGCAAAGGGTCTTGCCCCGCTCGACGGAGAAGCTGACCTCATGTACGGTTTCCCTGAAGCCGAGGTCCGTCAGGAAACCGACGCTCAAGCCCTCGACTGATAGGATCGGCGCCACCTATTTGGATCCAAAGGAGAGATTCGAGGGGCGAAAGTCCATATAGTACTGAGCATAGGGCTGCCACTGCACCGTCTTCTTCATGGCGTAACCCGTCACAGGGTTGTAGAGCATGGTCATGGCCATATCGTCCTCGAACAAGTCCAGCATCCGCGTGTAGGTCGCTTTGCGCTTAGCCGGATCGGTTTCCGAATAGAGCGTCTTGGCGAGAACGTTGAACTCGGGATTCGCCTTGTAGAGGTTGTGCGATTTTTGCGTATCGGTATCGGGTCCCCAAAGCACCAGCAGAGAGCCTGTGGGGTCGGGGATGCGGTAGGTGTTCGACCATGGGAAGATCTGGACGCCGGCCTTGCGGACTTCCTTGAAGCTGTCCACGAAATCGATGCGTATGTTCACCCCGATGGCGCGCCACATTTCCTGTATGATTTGCGCCGCCTCGACGTTGTAGAGGTAGTAGTTGGGGATAAGGCGATAGGAGATTTCCTGGCCATTGTATCCGCTTTCCTTGAGGAGTTGCCGGGCTTTCTCGGGGTCATATCCGTAAGCGTTTCGGTTCTTGTCGTAGAGAGGTCCGAAGCTTGGAAGCTGGTAGCCGTTGGGTGTAAAAGTCTGGCCCTTCCAGAGCGCGTCGATAAGCGCCTTGCGGTCGATGGCGAGGTTCAGCGCGTGACGCAGCTTCTTGTTGGAGAGTAATGGATCGTTGGTGTTGAATACGACGATATGGCTGTTCTCAAGCGGCACGACCTTCAAGGCTATGTCGGGATAGGCCTTGAGGCTTTCCCACTGGTCCGGTGGGATCTCGACCGCAAGGTCGTAATCCCCTGCAACGAGTCCGGCGATGCGGGCCGCCACTTCCGGCACGGATTTGAAGGTAATCGCCTTGGCGGCCTGCCTGCCTTCATAATAGCGGTCGAACGCTTCGAGCTTGACGCGATCGTTCTTTTGGTAATCCACGAACTTATACGGGCCTGTTCCGACAGGGTTCCAGCGCAGCGCCTTCGCAGCCTCGTCCATCCAGACCTTATGGTCGACACCGTCTTTCTTGAACTTGGTCCAAGCCTCATCGCAGATCACGAAGGACTGGTAGCTGGAAAGTCGATGCTCCAGGGATGCGTCAGGCTCGCTGGTGATAAATCGTACCGTGCTGTCGTTGACCTTCTCGACGCTCTTGAGCCCGCCGAAATAGGCCTGCCCATCAGGATAAAAGGCGTTAGGCCCCCAAAGACGCTCAGCCGCGAAGGTCGCAAGAACGTCGTTGGCGTTGAAAGGGCTGCCATCGTGGCAGGTGACGCCCTGCCGAAGCTTGAGCTCAAGGGTCGTGGGCGTTGTCCAGGACCAGCTTTCCGCAAGGCCAGGTACGAGCTTGGCGCCGCCATCGGCGGTTGGGTGGGCGAAGTCACGCCGGATAAGCGTGTCAAAAATCGAATAGTAGATCCGCACGTCCACGTTACCGGTGTTCTCGCCGGGATCGAGGCTGCGGGCCAGTTCGTTCACCGCGACCGTGAGACTGGGACGGTCATCGTTCTGAGCCATCGCCGGAAACGTGGTGGCCAAAAGGACTGCAAGGCCGGCATGCAGGGTGTGGGATCTTTGTCTCGACATTGCTTCCTCCTTTGTCCCGCTCTGGCGGTGGGCGTAACGGCTTGCGCGTTTCAACGCCTGCGCCGTGGGGTCTTCGCGGTTTCGAAAATGCGACGCAGGGTCTCGAACCGACCCAGGGCTTCAAGGGAATGCCCTTTGTCAGCCTGCGAGAGTTCGAGGATCAGGGTGTTGCAGATCGCCATGGGCACCGTAAGAGAGTGGAATTCCCCGGCCTCGCCCCGGCGGACAGTCATGACAAGGCTCGCTTCTGGCGGTGCCGCACGGTCCGTTAGAAGGACGGTCCTGGCACCGAGTTCGGCCGCCAGCGCGAAAGCGCGCTCGATGCCGGGATCTTCATGACGAAAGATCATCCCGAACAGGAGGTCGTCTTCCGTCAGGCCCATCAGATCATCCGCGGCTTCCCAATCCAAATGGGCGAGCGCGGAAGCCTGGTAGCCCGAGCGCTTGAGGCGACGAGCGAATATCTCCGCAAGGCTGCTGGCATGACCCTCGCCCAGCACGAAGATGCGCCGGGCCGCTCCGAGCCATTGGGTCGTGCGGTCGAGGGTCGATTGGTCGACCTGGGACGCAAGGGCGCTGAGTGCCCTGATTTCCCCGTCGATGACCGATTGGAGCAACGTCTGGCCGGCCGCCCGGTCCACGCGTTTTCGGACCCGCTTGGAAGCGTCGAGGTCCGATAGCACCGCATTGCGAAGCTCTTCCCGCATGGCGCGGTAAGATTCGAAGCCGAGCTTGCGGGCGAGGCGCCCTGCCGTGGAAGGGTGGACACCAGCCCGCTCGGCAATCTCGTGCGCTGGAAGAAAGCTGCCTTCCGTCTTGTCGAGCAGAAGCACATCGATCAGACGAAGGTCGGATGCGGTGAGTTCGTCGCGGCGCTCGGCGATGACTTCTTCCAACAGCATTCACCATCCTAACGGCTAAGATGCTGCAAGATAAATTGCAGAATATGAAGATTGCAAGACAATTTGCCGCCTTGCTATTATTCTTTGGTCTGGATGGTCGAAAGCAGGAAACGGACATGCCACGTAGGACGAAAATCGCAGCCCATCGCGGCGGGGCTCAGCTGTGGCCCGAGAACAGCCGCATGGCGTTTCGCAACGCTATTCTGCTGGACGTGGACTTTATCGAGTTCGATGTTCACCGAACCAGGGACGGCGTCTTGGTTGTCCATCACGATGCGGTTCTAGGGCGGACTTGCGAGGGCACCGGCCCCATCGCGGATCAGGACTGGAACACCCTGAAGGCCCTCAAGTTGCACGACACCGACGGGGAAGGGCTTCCGAGCCTGTCCGAGGTCCTGGATATCTTGGCGGAGGGACGTCCGGCTTTGCGGTTGGAGATCAAGTACCGGGCGGATCGGAGCCGATATCCGGGTCTGGAGAGAGAGACCCTGGCGGCGTTGCGCGAGCATGACTTGCTCCAGCGCACGACGGTGACGGCATTTGAGCTTGAGGTGCTTCGAGAAGTGGTGGCACAGGCTCCAGGCCTGCCGACCATTCACTTAGTTCGCGAGCAGGAATACCAATCCGAAGGGCGCCAGGTTGCTCCTTACGCGGAGCGGGCACGCGCTGCGGGCGTACGCGAAATCGCCTTGCGAATTGAACATATTCAAGAAAGAGACCGAGAGTTATGTGCAGCGTTCGGAGTGGAATTAGGGGTGTTCGCCGCCCATGATATTCCTGCAATCAGACATGCCTTCGATCTCGGCGTGTCGGCTTTTACGACTGACAGGCCCGACCTGGCGCTGCTTGTGGAGCGAGACCGCTCTGTATCCGAAACTACGGCTCACAGATAGTTCATCCTGTGACCAGCTTCGACTTGGTGCAGTTCCGTTCACGACATGTTTGACAATTCAACGGTCATCGCCAGCCTAATGCCGGGGCGACATGCTTCAGAATGGCTTCGATCACATGAACGTTGTAATCGACACCAAGCTGGTTCGGCACGGTTAGAAGGAGCGTGTCGGCTTCGGCAATGGCCTCGTCCGTCTTGAGCTCTTCCACAAGTCTGTCTGGCTCTGCGGCGTAGGAGCGGCCGAAGATCGCCTGCATTTTGTCGATGACGCCAATCTGGTCAGTGTCCTTGCCATGCCCGAAATAAGCGTGGTCGCGCTCATCCACGAGCGCGAAGATCGAACGAGAGACTGATACCCGAGGCTCACGGGCATGTCCTGCTTCCTTCCAGGCTTCCCTGTAACGGCGGATTTGCTTGGCCTGTTGGACGTGGAAGGGCTCGCCTGTCTCATCCTCCTTCAGGGTCGAACTCTGCAGATTCATGCCTTTCTGCGCGGCCCAGACAGCGGTCGCGTTGGACGCTGACCCCCACCAGATGCGCTCGCGCAGGCCCTCCGCGTGCGGTTCGAGGCGCAGCAGGCCGGGTGGGTTCGGAAACATCGGACGAGGGTTCGGTTCGGCAAACCCCTCACCCTTGAGCACATTGAGGAGCACTTCCGTATGATGGCGGGCCATATCGGCGTCGCCTTGTCCCTCTTGAGGCACATAGCCGAAGTAGCGCCAGCCATCGATCACCTGTTCAGGTGAGCCGCGGCTGATGCCAAGCTGCAGACGTCCTCCGCTGATCAGGTCGGCCGCCCCGGCGTCCTCGGCCATATACAGAGGATTCTCGTAACGCATGTCGATGACGGCCGTACCGATCTCAATACGCTTGGTTTTTGCCCCGATCGCGGCCAGCAGCGGAAACGGCGAGGCGAGCTGGCGCGCGAAGTGATGGACGCGGAAATACGCGCCATCCGCGCCGAGTTCCTCGGCCGCTATTGCAAGGTCGATGGACTGGAGGAGGGCGTCACGAGCCGAGCGTGTCTGCGAGTGCGGGGAGGGGGACCAGTGCCCAAACGAGAGAAATCCAATCTTCTTCATGAGCGGGCCCTATCCATATGCGTTCCGTCAGTTTGATACGACAGCAGCCTGTTGGGCTGATCGTGCCAAAAATAGACTACGAGTGTTGCGGCATTGTTGCAGTAACCCGGCCAGGGCACAACGAACTTCGCCGTAGAGCCGTCAAAAGTAAACTCCGGTCGGAGCGAACAATAGATGCGCGGCAGAACCCTTAGAATCCACTCTCTCGTATGAGGACCGTGACGAAACGCCTCCAGGCCTGCCTCAAAAGACTTTCCGGCTCGCTGCTCAGAAGGACGGTCCCAATCTCAACCCTGGACGACGCGGTCGGCTGATGAGGCTCCAGGATGACACGATAGACCGGAAGTTCTGGAATGACCGTTTCATTGGCACCCTGCCGGGAGGCGATGGGGCCGCCGTTGATTGATGCCAACTCCGGATGGGACATTGATCGCAGAGCGGTCTTGTCGACAGAAACGACTGTCGCTCCGATCTTCGCGTTGGTCGCGTCATAAGGGATGAACGTCGCGGGCCTATCGGGCCGTATCCTGGCCAAATCGGTTTCGTCCATGTAGGCTTCGATACGATCTGCAGAAAGGTCGGCGATTGACGCGAGTTTCTCTCCCAGCTTGACCCATTCGCCCTGCGCCAACGGATCAGCAAGCTCAACGATGGTTCCGGAAACCGGAGCCCTGATGTCGAGACGGTTGAGCTCAACCGCCAGGGCGTTTCGCTCCGCTTTGGCACCGTCCCATTCACGCATCAGGATCCGCGATCGTGCCAAAGACTCCGCATCCTGGGGCATTGCCGCAATCTGATCCGCGAGGTTCTGTACCTTCCGCTCAGCTTGCGCGGCCTTGTAGGTGATATCTGGAGAAGCGATCCGGAACAGGATGTCGCCCTCCGAAACCCGTTCTCCGACCTTCACGCGAATTGCGGTGATCTGACCGGCCGCATGGGCGAAGACGTCGGATCGGACTTGAGCGATGAGCAAGCCCGGTGCGTGGATGTTGCTGCGCCACGGGAAGACGACGATGACGAAGGCAAGAACCACAAGCGAGAGAGTGACAATCGTTTGGCGATTGAGCTTCATGGATTCGCGCCGACGCCCCCAGGTGACAAATTCTCTGATGATTGGGCCTGCAATGAACCACCAAAGCTCAACCGCGAACAGCGCGATGCCGAGCGCCTTGAAGAACATATGGTAGACGAGAAACGCGATGCCGAGAAAGAGAACAAGCCGATAGATCCAGGTCGTGACCGCATAGAGAATGAGGATGCGGCGCATGCTTCCTGACCAGAATTCTGGGGGAGGATCGCCGAAAGCGAACATGATCTCGCGGAGGAAATGGCGTGCGAGGGCGAATGAGCGCTCCTGAAGGTTCGGCACATCGAGAATATCCGCCAACAGATAGTAGCCGTCGAAACGCATGAACGGCGACATGTTGATCAGAACCGTCAGGAACCACGTCGTTGTCGCCCACACGAAGACGACGCTGCGGAGAATACCGTCAGGCAGAAAGCTCCATAGCAACAGGGCATACGCGGCGAGGCAGCACTCAGCTGCGACGCCTGCGCTGCCGATCGCCAGGCGTTTGGATCTCGCACGCAGGCGCCAGGCCTCGGTCGTGTCCGTGTAAAGCACGGGTGTCAGGACCAGAAACGCAACGCCCATGCTCGGAACGCGACAGCCGAAGCGCTTTGCGGTCAGCCCGTGGCCCAGTTCATGGAGGCATTTGGACAGAAAGAGCGACAGCCCCGCAATGGATGCGCCCTCCAACGAGAAGAACCACGGAAATGAAGCCGAGAACACATCCCACTGACGAAGAGCAAGGTAGAGGCCTGCAAGCGCCGCGATAATCGTGATCAGGAGAAACCGGAACGAATAGAGCCACTTCAATCGCGGCAATGCTGTCGCGAGTGCGCGATCCGGCCGCAGGATCGGAACACGGATGAACAGGTAATGGTGCAGAAGCCAGGCCCAGACACTCTGCTTGCGTGCGGCCTTCTGTGTCAGGAGGCGTTTCGTCCCTTCCGCCGTTGGGAGGCGTAGCAGGTTGGCTGTGAGAAGAAAACGCCCGAAGGTCTCCACATCATCCTCGTCGGCATCGAGCGCAGTCTCCGCTCGAATGCGTTCTGCGATGTCTTTCCCCGAGCCCAGATGCCAGCGGCAAAGGATCTCGAACTCGCGCCACCCAATGCGAAAAAAGCGGTTGGCGGCAGGATCATGGAGGGTCCAGGACGGTGATCCATCCCGGAGGCTCGGTCCAGGTTCAAGGGTGAGTTCGTCTCGCAGGGGCGCGAAGGAAGACCGTGACGTCTCCTCCGTGAGGCCGACCGCGTCTGTGATGGGCGAATTTAGAGCCCCAGCCATTGACGCGCAGCCGCAATGGGACGCCGGAACAGATAATAGGCGAGGGTCACCTGTTCACCATAGAGCTTGGCAGTTCCTTTCAAACCAATCCGCAGGGGCGACTCATTCTCGCTCAACTGAGCCTTGATCCGAAAAGTCAGTAGATTGTCTGCGCCGCGTTGGGCGCGATAGGACGCAAAGGTCAGGGTTCCGTCGCGCGGGTTCTCAGGATCTGAGTTGAGGAAGAGGCGAACCGGAGCACCGGCGTCCAAGTCAATCGCATCCGCAACGGGCAGTCGAACCTCGATTTCCACCTTCTTCGGATCAGCCACCTGCATGACCCTCTCGCCGATGGCAACGGGACGGCCAAGCCATTCGTTCGGGTCGTCGAAGACGGCCAAACCGTCCTTCGGGGACTTGACGACGATCCGCGACAGCTGGTCCGTGAGATATGCCGCTTCTGCTGCCTGTTGGTCGAGCTTGCCCTGAAGGACGGGCAGGGATGCGCGTGCCTTCTGGTCCGCCACGGAAAGCTGTCGCGCTTGGCGGAGTTCCGCCTCGGCAACCTCGCGCGCCCGACGGGCGATCTCCAATTGATTTTCCAGACGGCGCGGGTCGAGGGTGAAGAGCACTTGTCCCTCGAGGATGGCTTCGTTTGGCCGCACCGCCACCGTCTCGATGACACCTTCTAGCGGCGCACGGATCACAGCAGGATCGCGCGGAATGATTTCGGCCGGAGCCAGCACCGACTGGCGCACCGGAATAAAGCCGGCGCACATGATGAGAAGGGCAGCTCCTCCTGCGAGAACCCGGTATCTGGTCGGACCGACTTGCGCCAGACGCTCGCCAAGGCCACGCCGCGAGAGATGCGCCATCCATGCATGTCCATAGCAATCCCGGAGGATGTCGAGAAGTTGGGTGTCGCTCGTAGCCCAGGGTTCCTCACGTGCCAGAAGCAATCCGCCGAGCGATGGATCGCCGAGCGGCACCCATAAGACCTGTGGGGGCAGCCACTCCGACCATTCCTGCGCAAGAGCTTCTGGGAGGTCAGACGGCTGGAAAGCCCTGATCTCGTTCATTGTACCGAGATGCCAGTGTGCCGCAATGCGACCGATCCATGCCAGAAAGGGCGAGTGCGGATCCGTCGACGACAGGCCCGAAACGGCCGCGACCTTTCCCTGCCGCCCATTGTTGCGCCACAGAAGCGCTTGGCGATAGGGAACAATCGCGTGCGTCTCGTTGACCATCACGAACATCAGTTCGTCGAGCGACGCGTTTCGGGCACGCCCTTCCAGCTGCACGAGCAACGTCATGCGCAGAAGCTGCCGCGCCTGTGGTTCGCTCATGGCTGCTGGGCCGCCAGCCCCGTGTGAGAAAACTGCGCGAGGCCGCTCATGCCGGTCCGAAGCTCAGGAAAGACACCATCGATCCGTGCATAAATCTTGACGGTCTGGCTGACCGGGTCGATGCGAGCGCCGATGCGCGTGACGATTGCCGGAAAGGTCCGTTCCAGCTCGTCAACTCGCACACTCAGCTTCTCGCCGGCCTGCAGCCATGCGAGCCAGCGTGATGGCGCCACGAGCTCAAGTTCGAGCTCCTTGTCGCTGAGTATATCGAGCAGCGGCTGACCTACCGTTACATATTGATAGCGCTGGACCTTCGATTCAGACACTCGACCCGAGAACGGAGCCGGCACACGGCAATGCGCAACGTCGATCCTGGCAACCTCGAGATCTGCCTTGGCGGCCGTGGTATCGATCACTGCAAGATCGAGATCGACCTTTCCAGTCGCTCCGCGCTGATCGAGCTGCTTCAACGCGACGAGTTTGCGCTCGGCACGGTCGAGCTGAGCCTGGGCAAGCGACAGACGAGCCTGTAATGCCGAGCAGTCGAGTCCAGCAAGTTCCTGGCCTGCCTCGAAGGCATCGCCCTCTCGAAAGGGGAGCGAGACGACCTTGCCGGCAATCTCGCTTGATAGGATCGTCATATGCCTCGGAGTCAGCTGCGCGCGAACCTCCGCCTCATCGGCAGGCGCCTGTGCGAGCGTAGGCCCGCACCATGCGCTGAAGAGAATGAGGCCGATAACGGCAACGGGCTTCACGAGGCTTCGCTCCTTCCAGTCAGATCAGGATTGCGCTCCTGAGGCTCCTGTTGCGTCGGATTAAGGCGCCACTACGGCCGCTGCGGTGACATTATTCTGAACGATGTCGAGCTTGGGTACATCCATCTTGCCTGCGGCCCATTCACGCGACTTCTGCTTGATGGCTGCGACAAGGCTGGGGAGATCCGTGCTATCGACGTCGATCGGCAGTGGATCGAGCCCGAGAGTAACGAAGATCGTCGCATAGGAGTTCTGCAGTTCGGCATAGTTTCGGCTGCGGGACAGTTCTGCGAGTACGGCATTGGCCTGGTCGCGGATCCGGTCGAGTTCGGACGAGGTCTGGGCGTCGCTCGCGTCTTTCGACAAGGAGGCGATACGCTGGTCAATCCGCGCTATGGATTGGGCGCGCTCGTAACCCTTGCGGGACAGCTGATATTGTTGCGCGGCTACCTGCACCTGAGCCAGAACCGCCATGCTCATCGCAAGACGACGGGTTTCCGCGATGTCTCGCTGGGCTTCCCCGAGTTTCATGACGGTCGGCACGGACATGAGATTCACGAGGCTTGCCGTGACTCGGGCTCCGGCCTCGGCCCAGTTATTGTAGAGAAGGTAGCTGTTGCTGTCGGCATTCAGCGATGCCAACATCGAGACACCCGGCACGAGCTTGAGAAGAGCGCGCCGGCCCTCGAGCTGGGCGATGCGTGTATTATAACCTTCTTCTCGGATCTCGGGACGATTGACCAGGGCAATCCGCTCCATCTGGTCAACGGTCAGGCGAATGCCTGGCAGCGCCGGATTGCTGGCCGGGAGTGCGAGACGATACGGTGTTCCCGGACGCAGGCCCATCAGCTGTGCGAGCTGAATCTTGGCGATAGCGAGCTGATCGTCCACGGACTCGAGCTGTTGGATGAGTTCAAGGAGACCGCGTTGATAGCGCAGCGAGTCCATCGGCTGTTGCGCGCGCTGTTCCTCGAGCGCACGGGAATTGCCAAGTGCGCGCCTGGCATCGGCCAGGATCGGCCTGATGCTTGGGCGGATCCGCTCTGCCGCCACGGCGGTCCAATAGGCGGAGCGCACCTGCTGGAAGATATTGTTAACCACGCGACGGCGCTGCTCCCGGGCGACCAGCGCGCGGTCAGCCTGCTGACGCGACTGCAGGTAGCTGACGCCGAGGTCGATGACGTTCCACGTGACGCTCAAGTCGCCGAAACCGCGTGTCCGATCCACTGAAACCGTTTCGTCTTCGGAAATCTGTCCAGTGAGAATGCTGCGGCTTGAGCTTACAAGTTCCTTGTTGCGGGCAACATAGCCGGCATTCGCCGTAATGCTCGGAAGAAGATCGAACTTTGTCAGATCGAGCTGCCGGTCCTGCAAGACGGCGTTGAACATCTGGAGCCGATTGTCGAGGTTGTATGCAACGGCGCGGGCCTGAGCTTCCTCAAGGGTGATCGGCGCCACCGGCACGGGCGAGATCCCATCCAGCTGCGCACGGTCGACCGACGCGCGCAAGAGGTGTTCTTCAGCCGTAAAAGGCTCTGGTGTGAGAGCGCAGCCTGCCATCCCCAGGCAAAGCAGGGCGACGCTCAATAACTTCGGGCGCATCGGGACCTCGAACTCAAAACATCATAAGGAAAGCGGGTTTCATTTAGCTCGCGCGATCAAGTTCGTCCGCCATCGCCTGCATGAGGCGTGCGGCTTCTATGAATTGACCGGTGCGACCCGCATTGAAGAGAACCGCGGACAGGGAGAGTTTACCGTTAGTGGTTTCTTGGCGGGTTTCTACACGTGACTCATCCGTTTTCTTAGGCTGAGGTGATTTCGTCTCTGGCTGTTGCGGAACTTCATCACTCTTGCCCGTCTCAGGCTCGTTGTCGTTGGCCTTCGGCTGGTCAGCCGGTAGTTGCTTCTGTTCATCGTCCGACGAGGGAAGTTTCTCCGCAGGCTCGCCGTTCTTGCGATCGTTGACGCCTTCGCCTTGCGACGGCGTGACCTGGTGGTTGTCGCGGATCACGTGCACCGTAAAGGTCGCCTGGGCCTCGTTGCCTGCCACGTCTCGAGCCACGACCCGGATCACGTAGACACCGGGCGGCACGAAGTCGCCGGGCGTTGCCGTGACGGTCTGTGTCGATGCATCGAAGCTGACCCAAGCCGGCAGCGGCATGTTGTCGCCCATACGGGCTTCATAGAACAACGGACCCTGTTGCAGCGCATTGATCTGCCGGAACATCAACTGATGGGAGATCGTCTGCCAAGTTGTCGCAACACGCTCCACTGAGCGCGCTTCGAGATACGGGAAGCTGTCGAAGGCCTTCTCAGTCAACGCCTTGTCGGACTGCCAGAACGGTGCTGTTCCGGGCGTATAGCTCTCCGGTAGACGGCCGACCGGGGTCATCGTCGGCTGCACGCGTGCAGCCGGGTTGATGAAGACATTGAATGTTCCCAAGCTCATGGCCGCGGGAGCGCCCTGATCGACGCTGATACCGCGCACGGTCAGAACGAGTGTCCGACCGCCATTGTGATCGCGGCTATTCCAGCCTGCCGCCGGCACAAAGGTCAGGCCGGCCAGCATAGCCGGATCGATGGGGGCCGACTGACCGTTCTGTACTGTGATGAGCGTCTCGCCGCTACGCAGCACCCAGCCGGCCGGGATCCCGGAGATGACGACCGACAGTGTCTCGCCGGGGCCGTTGAGGTCAACGTCCCCGATTTGAATGCCGATCGGGAACGGCTGATCCTGGTTCACGACCACATCCAAGGGAACCTGCAGCGACGGTGCATTGGAAACCGGCGTTACGGTGATGGAAATGGTCCGCGTGGTTACGAGCGCGCTCGAGGTGCCATCGGCAAATGCGAAGTCGCCGGGATTTGCCAAAGGATTATTGGTATCGAAGTAGGATCCGCTCACGGGATGATCCGGACGCGCGCCCGTGGATCCGCTGTCCGACACCTTGAGGGTTACGGCGAAGGTGCCGCTATAGTGGGCAGCCGAGCCCGGACCGGTGCCATCTGGTCCCGAAAGGGCGACGTGCAGCGCGTCGAGGTGGGCCTGGAGCTGTGCCTGTGTGACGCCAGCGATGACGACCGTCCCAGTCCCAAGGCCTGTCACAATGCCCCCCGCTCCTCCAAGGGAGAGGATCCGGAAACCTTCTGGTACCGAGAGGGTGGCACTCAGGAGACCTTTTCCGAGATCCGGATCGGAGACAGCGAAGAGGCCAGCCAGGGAAACGCTCGGGCTGCCCTCCGGCACTGTCAGATCCTTCCCGATGATCTGCGGGGCGTCGTTGACGGGATCGATCGTCGTCCCGAGGGCGACCTGAGAGGCTGACCATGCGCCGGTCTGCGTGCCGAGCGCCCCGTTCGCAGCATCAGACAGGTTGCGACGGTCTGCGACGTCAGTGGAAACAGGGACCACGACCGTCCCGTCCGAAAGGCGAACCGACAGTTCTCCAGGCTGGCCCGTGAAGTCACGAGCCGGCACGAACCGGATCAAAGCGGTTGTTGGGAGCACCAGTGCGTGTGCGTCGTCGAGACCGGATGCCGGAACGGTCCGCCAGCCTGCTCCATCGCCGAGATCGTACTGCCAGACGCCCTGCCTGACAGTAGCTGCATTGCCGACGATCGCGATCGCCACCAGTGGGGTCGCAGCATCGGTACCATGGCTCACGGCGGCGGAGTCGGCTACGTCAGAGTAATTGCCGCCGAATAGGTCCGCAACGGTACGCCCGGGGGGATTCACCGCATCTTCCGCGACCGAGGGAAGTGTTGCCGAGCCTGTCGCCACGGGCCGATCGTTCGCGGGCATCACGTCGATGACCATCGTGCCGTTGGCCGAAGGCGCAGTTCCGTCGCTCACTTTGTAGACGAAATTGCCGTAGCCGCTTCCGTTCTGGTCTCCCGCGGGTCGGAACACGAGCTTGCCGGCCGCTATGTCGGCCGCCGAGATTGTTGCTCCATCCGGGACGAGGATTCCGTCGAGGTAAAGGCCGCCATTGATCGGCTTCGTCACGATGATAACCGATGCGAGTGCGTCTCCCGTGTCGACATCGGCGAAGTGGAAATCGGAGACCGACAGCACGATCTGTCCGTCTTCGACGGTGCTGAGCACATTGCCGCCGCCCGAGATCGTTGGCGCATTGTTGATCGGATCGATGGTAACGCCGAGAGAGTGCGGGTCGGACCACTGGCTCGTCTGGCCGGGAACGACCACGCCGGGACCAGAAGCGGCGATGGGTACGTCGGAAACCCGCATCGTGAGCGCGGGCGGTGTACCGTTGTAGTACTGGACGGGCAAGAACCGAATTTCGGTCTCGTTCGTCAGAAACAACGCGTTGCTGTCTGTTAGACCAGTTGGAATGTCGATCCAGGCTCCACCATCGCGGCACTGCCACCGGCCTTCCGTTGTCGGATTGGCATTGTTTGCAACGATCGCGATGCCGCCGAGGGGAGTCGAGGAGTCGATGCCACCGACGATGCCTGCCTTGTTGTCCGTTGCGTCGCCATAGCCGGAGCCGAAAAGGTCCCGTACTTTCGCGATCGAGGGGGCTTGATCCTCATTGAAGGTCGGAAGCGTTGCGTCCGTACCGATCGGCCGGTCATTCACTGCGTTGACAACCGTCGAGAGATCGACGGTTGCAGCCGACCAGCGTCCCGTCCGGGTGCCGAGGGCGCCATTTCCGGCCATGCCGAGGTCTCTCAGATTGGCCGGATCCACCGAGATGTTCAGTGCTTCAGTGCCGTCGGCGAGACGAACCGTGAGTTTGCCGGGCGTGCCCGCGAAATCCGCCGCTGGTACGAAGCGGATCAGGGCCGTTGCCGGAATGATCAGCGCGTGGCCATCGTCCAAGCCGGAGGTGGGGATCGTCTGCCAATGTCCATCCCCGAGGTCGTACTGCCATACGCCCTGCGCCGCCACGGCGGCATTGCCCGTGATCGCGATGCCTTTGAGCGGTGTCGCTGCCTCGGCCCCTTTGCTGACCGCGGTCGAGTCCGTGGTATCCGAGTAGTTCCCGCCGAACAGGGAAGACACGGTCTGCCCAGGTGGATTGGCAGTGTCCTCATTGACCGAGGGCAGGATCGCGTTACCGCTGGCTATTGGCCTGTCGTTGATAGGTCGAACTGTAACCTCAATGGTGCCCGAGAGGGTTGCTGGTGTCGCCGCCCCGTCCTTGCTCACGGCCGTTAAGCCCAGAACAAGCGGTGTACCGGGAGCCGTATTCACGTCGTTCGGAGCGTGAATGGAAAGACCCCGTGCCAAATCGGTGCCGGAGAATGTGAAGATTTGGCTTGAACCTATGCTTGTCAGCGCCGCGTCGTTGCCAATCCGAATCTGCCATCCGGCGGGCAGGTTCGTTAGTTGGAGCGACAATGTCTCGGAACCGTCCGGATCTGTCTGTCCGACGACGATGTCTAGTGGGATCCACGTATCCTCGTCACCTGCTGCAGCCGATACGGTCAGGGTCGGCGTGTCCGAGACAGGCGTAATCGTAATGTCCACGGTCTTGCTGGCTGTTGGTGAGCCAGCGCCTGGTCCGCCACCGCCGTTCGTGCCGTCATCTACCAGGAGGATCAGTTGGTCGGTGCCGCTGTAGCCGCTTGTCGGCCGGTAGGCCAGGGTCGCGAGAGCTGCCGTCAACTCCGCCTGGGTCCCACTTAGTGTCACGGACGTGCCGTTCACGAGACCTGAAGGCCCGGTCATCGAAACCGTTCCATGGGACACGCTGACCGTGATGGTGAAGTGGTCCGTCGCGCCTGTCTGGCTCAGGTCGATGACATCCGTGAAGGACAGGCCACCCGCGTGATTGGCCCCGGCAACCCCATCGAACACAAGAGTCGTGTCTTCAGTCACGCTCGCCGTGGACGGACCGGATGGGACCGGTGTGTCGTTCACAGGTGTCACGTCGATGGTCATCGTTCCGGTTGATGAGAAAACCGTTCCGTCGCTAACCTGATAGCCAAAGCTCACAAGTGCAGGGCCATTGCGGTTGGTTGCTGGTACGAACGTGAGCTTGCCTGCATTGATCTCCGCCACGGTGACGACCGTGCCGGCAGTCACGGCCACGCCGTTGCGCAACAGAGTGCCGCTGGCAGGAAGGCTCGTGATCTTCACCGATGCCAGAGTGTCACCGGAATCGACGTCCGCAAATTTGAAGTCCGACGCAGTAAGTGTGAGGGGCGTATCCTCGCGGCCGGATAGCGTATTTCCGCCACCGTCGATAGCTGGGGCGTCGTTTACGCCGTTGATGGTGATGGTCAGCGTCGCAGTCTGGGCAGCGCTTGTTCCATCAGTCATCGTATAGGTGAACACGTCGGTAATGGTCTGTCCCGAGCGCAAAGCTAGAACTGCCGGATCAGCGTTGTTCAACGTGTAGACATAGGAGCCATCTGCCTGGAGTGTCAGGGTTCCATGTGCACCTGTGATTGCAGAGCTGACTCCGGCAGATGATGCAGCGCCCGTATTCCCGGCTGCGACACCCTGAACGCTTAGGTTCTGACCATCGACCTCCTTGTCGTTCTGCAGTACACCCGTCGCGGCGTTCTTGCTGATGCTGGTCGCTCCGGCCGTAATGGTGTTCGTATCGTTGACCGGCCGAGGCGTATCCTCAACCGGCGTGATCGAGACGCCAATCGTATGAACTGTCGACCAATGCGAAGTTTGAGTGAGCGTGCCAAGATTGGTTGACGCGCTGAAGGAAACGGGCGTGTCTGACGCGAGAACTTGAAGAGCGGGCGGCGCGCCGTTGTAGTCCGCGACAGGAAGGAATCGAACTGAGTATCCCGCGCCCAGCAAAATCGCATTTGCAGTCGATACCGTGGTCCGGATATCGGTCCAAGTGATCCCGTCAGCCGAATATTGCCACTTGCCCTGTGTGGTCGCGTTGGCGGTGTTGCCAATGATGGCTACGCCGCCAAATGGAGTTCCGGCGGAGCCGGGCTGGTCATCCGTCGCGTCAGAATAGTTCGTGCCGCTGAACAGATCTGACAGCCTGCCTGACGATGGCGTCGTATCCTCGTTGAATGCAGGGAGCTGTACGTCCGATGCCGTCGGCCGGTCGTTCACCGGCGTAACAGTCATCTGAACGCCGACCGTGTCGGCGCTCCAACTGCCAGTGCCGAGATTCAGGTTGCCATTGGCCGGCAGCGTCAGATCGAAGAGTTGCGCCGGCGTCGTGGATTTGGTCAGGGTAGTAGAACCGTCTGCGAGGCGGACTGTCAGTTTGCCTGGCGCTCCGTTGTAGTCGGCATTCGGCACGAAGCGGATCTGAGCCGAGGCATCGAGCACCAACGCGGAGGAATCGCTCAAGCCATTGACAGGAATATCCGTCCAGGTTCCTCCTTGGAGCCATTGCCATTTGCCCTGTGCGGCGGTCGCGGCATTGCCGATGATCGCCACATAGGCCATCGAGGTACCCGGCCCAGCGCCATCGACAGCATCGCTAAACCAGCTCGCGAGTAGGACGCCGAGGGTTTGCGGCGTGCTCGTCGCGTCCTCTGCGGTCGAGATGGCTGCGTCTGTTCCCACTTTGGCGGGCGGAACAACCGGTCGGTCGTTCACAGGCGTGATGTTGGTCTGGAGCACCACGGTGCCGGCACTGTAGATGGTCGTACCGCCGCTCTGGGTAAGATTGGCGATCCGACCGCTGATATAGTCGGGCGTCCCACCAGTCTCAACAATCCGGACGGTGAGCGTTGGGGCCGCACCATTGTAGTTTGCTGTTGGAACGAAACGCACCTCATCCGTGGCATTCAGGATGAGGGCCTGACCGTTGGCGACCGTACCGATAAGTACCCAGTCGGTAGAGCCCTGAGGGCGGTAGTACCACTGCCCCTTTGAAGCATCGGCCGTATAGCCGACGACTGCCACGCCAGCAAAGGAGTTCGATGTCGAGCCGCCGGGGTTCGTGGCTCCCCCGATCTTCGTCGCGTCGTCGCCTGGATCGCTGAACCGGCTGCCAAAGAGGTCTTGGACCGTCTGAGGAACGGTGCCAGCCGAATCTTCCTGTACCGAAGGGATGACGACCGCGCCCGTGTTTGTCCACACCGGCGCATCGTTCTCAGCCGCGACCGTAAGAGTGAAGATGCGCGTCGTCACGAGAGCGGAGGATGTGCCGTCCGCATAGTCATAGGTGCTCGGGTCCGATCCGTCATAGTCGATCGGCAGCGGTGAGCCAGGTCGTGAACCGACGCTGCCGCCGTCATTCACGACAACTGTGATGTCGACTGGGCTACCGTTGTAGTTGTAAGCACTGTTTCCATCCGGCGTCGGGAAGAAGATCGAAAGACCAGCCAGCCAGGTGTTGATCTGAGCGGGCGTCGCATTCGTGAGCGTGATGGTCCCTGACGCGCCGCTCCGTCCATCGAGAGTCTTGCCGATCAGGAAGTTTTGCGGGACCGAGATCGTGATGCTCATGGTTCCGTTGCCGCCGTTGTCCACGTCCGTGACCGTGATGCCCGTCAACACGACGCTGTCCACAGTGCCATGCTCGGACACAACGATGTTGCCGGCCGTAATCTCGGCAGGGTCGTTGATGCCGGAAACGAAGACGTTTCGGGTTCCGGTAACCACGTTATAGACGGCGGGAGCAGCCTGGTAGGGTGTGAAGTCCGTCGAAGGGACAGCTTGGGGGAAAGTGCCCGGGCTTCCGGAGTTCGTCTGATTGACGTTGCCGCCGTTGGCGCCTCCTGCAAGCATGCCGCTTGCATCGCGGGCCCGGTCGTCGACGACTACTTGCAAGCTGTAGTACTTGCCATCCCCAGCCGCGCCGAGACCGAACGACAAGGTTAGCGACTGGAGGATCGCATTGACCTCCGATACGCTGCCCTGGATCACGAGCGGCTTTCCGGCGCCATCGAAGCCCTGGATGATGCTGACGCCGCCGAGCGCTCCGTATCCGAAACTCACGCCCGAATAGCCACCAGAGGCGACCGGGGTGCCGCTGTCCAGCAGGCGAACCGTCACCGTAACCTGACCGTTGCCGTCGGTGTCGGCAACGGCGTTAGGGCCGAAAATCCCGCCGACCGTGTTGCCGGCCACATTGATCTGCCCACTGCCGACATTGAGGGTCGGCTTGTCGTTGACGTCAACTGCGTCGAGAAGCGTGAGAGTCAGGGTCGAGGTTCGGATATCTGATGTCCCATCATGATCCGCATCGCCGCCGTTCCGCTGGTCATCGATGGTGAGGGTGACAGTGTCGCCGCCGTTGTAGTTGGAATTGCCCCGATAGGTGACACCAGCATCGAGCAGGGCTTGGATCTCCGTGATCGTGCCGGTAATCACCACTGTCCCGGTAGTGCTGCCGCTGACGTTGAGGGTCCCACCTCGGGGGCCATTGGCTCCCACGTCGAGAATGCCGTTGTCCGCTTTCAGGGTCAGCGTCACGACGTTGTTGAGATCCTGGCCCTCTACGTCGCCGATTACCACCCGGTTGGCCCCGTCATTCCTGATGATGACGATATTGGTGTCTTCCGTCGGTTGAATCGGAGGAGCGGTACTCGTCAGAGTCGGCGGGTTATTGATGTTCGTCGCGTAGATCCGGAACGACGCGAGGGCCACGTTTCCGGCAAGTTCCGTAAGTGGCGTCTTGCTCGCTGCGTCGCCAAAATTGCCAGACGTCGGGTCCGGATCGGTTGCCGGAATGTCCGTCAGATCTCCGCCAGGTGTCGCCGGAGCGTTCTTCGAACCACCATTGGCGCTCGCCTGGATCGTATTCGTGGCTGCGTCACGGGTGCGATCGTCCGCGATAATCTCAACGCGATAGAAGTGGTTCCTATCGGTATCGAAGGTAATGCTGAGGCCGGCGAGCGCCGCATTGATCTGGTCCAAAGTGCCGTAGAGCGTGAGAACGGAATCGACGCCGGAATTGACGACGCGTACTCCGGCGGAGGCCGCAGCATCATAGCCGATGGTGATGCCTGCATAGTTCGACAGAAGCACGCCGGTCGCGTCGTCGCGCAGGCGAATTGTTACCTGAATCTCGGAGTGTTCATTGGAGGCGCCCGCCGCGTAGTTCGGATATGTCTCGATATCTACGTCCTTGATCGAGATGCCCGGGATTTTGTTGAGTCCGGAGGCTGGATCGCTGCTTCCGACTACTTTTACGACGGTCGGAATGCCGCCGATCGTCGGCGCGTCATTGGTGGGCAGAATCTTGATGTTGAAGACGTTGCCCGTGGTCTCAGCGGAACCGTCGGCGAGCGTGAACTTGAAGTTGTCCTGCGGGACGGTCTTTTCCTGGTAGGTTTCCTGCCCGTCCTGGATGTAGAAAATCCGACCGGCCAGGAGATCCGCGTAGGTAAAGGCGGACCCGATCCCGATCACATCGTAGCGACCATCGGCAATGCTTCCATCGCCGTCGCGGTCGCGCACGATGCGACCGTACTTCGTGGCCTCGGTGATTCTGACCTGTACCTGTAGGTTCGTGCTGTCGGGGTCATCGAGGTTGAGGAAAGCCGTCGTCAGTTGAGCCGCTTGGCCCTCGTAGACGATCTGCTCCACATTGACGATGACTCTCGGAGGGTCGTTGACAGGCGTGATATCGAAGCCGACCGACGTAGCAGCAGTCTGGCCGAAATTGTCCACGACTTGCACGTCGAAGGAATCCGCATTGGCTTCGCTGCCACCGTTCACATACCGCAGGCCGGTCGTTCCAGTGGTTCCGGCGATCACGATGATGGGCGCGCCGAGACCAGTATTGTTGGGATCTCCGTTGAGCGTGTAAATAGTGTTTGCCTGGATGGCTACCCAGGCGGATCCGTTCCAGAATTCCAGCGTTCCGGCGGAGGGCAAGCGCGTAAACATGATCTGGAGCGGCTTAAAGCCAGCGGATCCGTTGTTGCGCCCGGAATTGCCCAGGTATGTGGAACCGTCCGGGTAATTTTCCGGGTGTTCGATATAGTCTTCGCTGTTAGCGTCGTCCGGATCGCTGAAGTTCAGCATTCCGGTAGTAATATAGCGAACGCCTGTACCGTCCTGAGCTGGGGCCGATACGCCTGTGCTAGTATCGCGCTCGGTCAGAACATTTCCAGATGAACCATTGGCAGTCGGGGCGTCGTTGACAGGCGTCGCGTAGAGATCGAAGGTTCCGGTCGTCGCAAGCGGGGACCCGCCGGACATGCCGCCAGCCGTGACGCTGAAGCCGAACTGCGATTTGAAGACTTCGTTGCCGTCATGAGTGAAGCGTAGGTTGCCGGCATTGATATCAGCCTGCGTGAAAGTCGCGAAGGCGCCGAGTGCAACCCAGCCTGCCCCGACCTTCAGTTCCAGGGCGCCATTCGACGGGAGGCCGGTCAGTGTGTAGACAATCTGCTCCGGTGGTACGGTTCCCGACGAATAACTAAGCATCCCCTGCGTGATCACGGAGGAGGCGCCCTCCAGGAACTGAGTGTTCGTACCGGGCACGGACGGATTGTCGCCCATGTAGAGACTGCCCGCCGGAACGGGAGCCGTTACGGTCGGGAAGTCGGTTCCCGTGAAGGTTCCGTCGCCGGACATGACCGCGAGGTCGATGTTGAACCGGAAGACCGTGAGCGCGTCGGAGGGGGAAAGGCCGCTGTTGTCGTAGACGCCGCCCGGCCGAGTGAAATCGGTTCCGTTAGCCTGCCATGCCAAGCGCAAGGCGCCATCAGTCACAGTATAGGTGAAATGATCGAGCGGGCGCGAATCGTCACTATTCGACGTCAGCTGCAGATAGATAACCCGGCCGTTTCGGATGTCTGCCATCGAAAAGGCATCTCCGGCCTTGAGGCGGTACCAGGCGTCGTCCGAGCCCTTTATCAGGATTACGCCATCGGTTGGAGCTTCCTTGATGTTGAATGTCAGGGATTTATCAGTGGAATCGACATCCGTTACATTAAGCATATCGGGGGTCAGGATGACGCCCTGGCCTGGAACTCCGAGAACGTCGCTTCCGACGCTGGCGCTGACGACATTGTTGTTGGTCGGAATATCGATGAGGCCACTATGCTGCGGATCGTCATCCACGGGGCGGACATTGATCCCGATGGTCCGAGACGCGCTCTTCTGTGTGCCAGTCCCGCCGCCTGCGTCGGTGACCGTGATGCTGAAGCTGTCTTCCGCGCTAGCCGGATCCTGATCCGGCTCGGCGCCAAAATGGCGATATGTCAGTTTCGCGCGGTCGGCATAAGCAAAGGAGAACGACGTGCCGGTAATCTTCACGCCGTTGAAATAGAGTTCGCCTTTCGTCGGCAAAGCGGTGACCGTAACCGTCAGGGTGTCGCTCGACAGGTCACCGCCATTCGTCGCGACGATCTGGTCGCCGATTGATGTATAGGTCCGGCCGCTGCCACCGGCAGGAGAGGGGTTGTAGGGTTGCCCTTCATAAACGGAAACGATCGAGGTCCCGATAGTCGGCGAACTGTTGACCGGTACGATCTGAAGATTTATCCGCGCGTCCGCCGATTGCGCGATCGGTGTCGCGCCGTCGTTGACGCGCACACGGAAACCATCGGTCGTGTTCTGCGATTCGCCGGTTGCCGTGTGAGTGTATTTCACCCGGTTCGCCTCGACATCCGCTTGCGTGAAGATCGATCCGACTCCGAGTCTCTGCCCGTTCAGAGTAATATAGCCGTGGGCCGGACCTTCGGTCACGGTATAGACGATTTGGCCCGCTGTCTGATAGCCGCTGCTTCCGGTGCCGACCTCCGGATCGATCACGGTCGGCGATCCACCTGCCCGTGTCAGAACCGTGATATCGACATTGGCTGCGCCCTCCGTCACGTTCTGGGTGATTGTGCCCGAGAGAACTGTCGGATCGTTGGACGGCGTCACGGTCACGTCGATGGATTTCGAGGTGCTTACGCTGTCGGCATCCGTAATCGATAGGGTAATGGCAGTTTTCGCCGAGGTCGTTCCGAGTTCGACGTCCTTTGCTCGGAAAGTCAGTGCCTGAAGCCAGGTATTGGCTTCCGCAAGCGTGCCGGTGAACCGCCAGCCGCCGGTGATTGTCGTTCCTCTGCCGGACGCGTCGAAGAGGGATCCGACCGAAGTATCGCCAACAACAGCTGTAACTGTCACGTTGCCGATAGCGGTGGTGCCAAAGCTCCAGTCGTGCAGCGTCACGCGGTCAGCCAGCGCGTCAGCATTGAGCGCGCTTGGCTCGACAACGGTGAGAGACTCTTTCGTAGACGTGATCGAAGGAGGATCGAGCAGGTGGTCCCAGGCGGCGAGAGACGAGGCCTCGAACGGCGCGGTCGTTTCGATGGAACCCGTTGCGTGCTCTAGGGTCCAGTTTCCGCCGCGTTCAGCACTGCCGGTTAGGTCGACAGATGCCGCTACATCGGCTCCAGTGAGGGCCGAGAGGCCGCTGATAAGTGCGTCGCCGGCTGGGACGGCTGCAACGTCGCAACCCCAGATCATGATGTCGGAACCGGACTTCAGGGCTGCGCTCCAGCCGGCAATGGCGGAGGCGCGTGCGCCGAGTGTATCGGCATTGAGGTTTGTAGTCCCGAAGCGTATTTCGCCGCCGTCTCCGTGGCTGACCACATGAATGGCCGTCAGGTCGTGACGCTGTGCAAGAACTTCCGAGATCTGAGCAATGCCGTCCCTCGTCGGATCAAGCATGACAATCTCGACATTCCGGCGGGCCGCCAAAGTCTGTACATCTGCAACGGTGGAGTCTACGAATGCGATCTCGGAAGGCTTTTCCACATGGGAGACGCCCGTGTTCTGCGCTTGAGCGAGGGCGGCTGCACCCTTGTCGCCGAACGGACCAACGTCGGTCGCATGTTCCGGCTGCTGCCCGGATCCGCGGGTATCTACAGGCTCGCCGGAGGCGCGCTCAACTTTTCCCTGATCTGCTGCATGCTGAGCCGTGTCAGCGAGTGTTTTTGCGGTCGCAGCGATTGCTGCGTCATACATGAATCTCGGCTCAAGCGCTATTGCGAACGAACTACTAGCTCCAGTGGATCTTCTGCCAGCTTTCGCCTTCGCGCTCATTTTTCTGCCCCGCGTCAATGACTATTGGCATCGGGAACGGCCGACGCCCTGACGGAGCCGATCCAGACACCTCCCTCCGGGCCAACTCTGGTCATTGCTGCAACGTGGACAAGCGATCCAGCTGAGCCCGATACAAGGACCCGCACTTGCTGACTGAAACGGGGCCAACACAGCTGCAAGCAGCCTCTGCAGACACCCGTCAAGACACAGCGCCGCGTAAGCGTGCTGCGCACACGGTGAAACGATGTCCAAGGTTTGTGAGGAAACCCGGAAGATCAGGGAACACTTACCAGTCGACCAGCATTTCCGTATCACCCTGTAGGGGGACAAATAGGACAATTAACTTGTAAGAATGCAATCATATCCAGTATGTCGGGGGCTAATGTTGTGATGCAAAGTAATTGCCAAGCCACGTTCATGATTCTGGAAGAATTGCTCCATATCTTTTCTTAGCGCTGCGTAGGGCGCGCAACTTATCCAGATACATCGGGACGGAGGCGAATGGCTGGTCGAGAGGACAGCGGTAACAAGCTGAGTAGCAATCTTCGCGCGGCTGAACTCGAGCCGCAGTATTGGCCAAAGGTGCTGGGGCAAATTGCGCAGGAAACGGGGAGTACCGAATGTGTGCTGCTCATTAGGAGTCAAAGAGGATACCGGTGGCTCGCGGCTGCCGGGGCAAACGTATCGCATGCTGCTCAACGAAAAAGGGACGGCGCAGCACGTCAGGAAATACCTTTCTCGCTCAATGTCGGAGCAAAGCGGGACTTCCGCTTTTTGGAGGCTGACGAAGTTAGGTTGATCGTATCGGCGATCGACGCGAGCGACGATGCAAACTTTCGAGGAGCCAGCACAGGCACGGTTGCGCGACTAAGCAGCAATGACTCTCTCATCACGGTGATCCGGAATAGCGGCAATGCACGAACTTTCGATGCACGCGCAGTCGAGCAGCTTGAGAGGCTTCAGCCGCATATCATACATGCGGCGGAGAGGTCGCGCATTCTGGCTTCCCAAAGCATGAGTGCGACACTGGACACCCTCGCAGCGCTCGGGTATTGCGGCGTGGTTATCGACGCGCAAGGAGCTGCGCTTCTCGTCACGCCGGGTTTCAACGAAATCCTCGGATCGACGTTAGCTGTTCCAAACCAGGTCTTGTCTTTCGCGGACACGAGGACTGATCGTGTGTTTCGCCGACTTCTCGCTGAGACGCAGCAAAAGGCGGACTCTGCGGCCCGTTCGATTGCATTGCAGCCGCAAGCGACGGGGGGCCCTGCAGTTATTCATCTTGTTCCATTGCACGGCATCGGGGTGGAACTCTTCTTCGGTGGAAAGTGGGTGCTGGTTCCAGCTCTCCCCGAGGCATCCGTCGTGCCGCGACGAAGCGTTCTGGCTGCTTTGTTCGGTCTCACCCCAGCGGAAGCAAAAGTCGCCAAGCTGCTTGCGAAGGCCATGACGGCAAACGAGATTGCGGCGGCCTTGAAGATAAGCCGTGAAACAGCACGGACGCACATTAAAGCGGTACTGGGAAAATCAGGCAGTCATCGGCATGCGGATTATGTTGCCAAGATCGCGGGACTTCATGCTGCACCGGCGCTTGGTCTCCGGAAGTCAATTTGATCTCCGCTAACCGGGGCGCTGCCGGAAAAGAATGCGACGAATACCATAGCGCATTAACCGAGCCATTGGCGTCTATGGGTTCCGGGCTCTTGCGACGCTCGCCCCGGAATGACAAGCGTGCCGCCGCCGTCATTCCAGATTGACGTCTAGCAAGTCCGGAACCCTGAACAGCAATGCGTGCGAGGGACACTGAGGTCGCCGCAGCTCTTGATGCTGAACCGGGGTAGCTGTGAGTTCCGGATCCTTTTACCTTCCCATCGAGAATAGAAATCAGAACAAGAGCTCGGTGAGAGCGTGAGCTCTTTGGTCTCGCTTTGAAAGACATGCGGTCCCATCCCGGCACTTTCATCTCCGCGCAGGCAGGGATCCGCGCGGAGATGGCAGGCTGGGCGAAGGGGAGCCGTACCATAGTGCTGTTCCTGACATTGGTTGCGGTGATAGGTCAGCGCCTGAGCGGGCGATAGCAGTACGGCATAGATCAGGGGCAGTGTGGCTTCAGACGTTGAAAGCCAGGTTGCCGAATGTGATATCGTTAGAAAGAGCGTTCGAAAGCGCACCGCCATGTTGTCGAACCAGATTGCCAGTCGAACGCCACAGGACCCCAGCGTTGCTTGTCTCAAACTGCAAAGTGCTTGTCCCGAAGTATCAAGCATAGTGATGTGAACCCAGGATGCTTATCCAAGAGCAGGGACTGCTCCGCGGAGGCAGTCCTTCCTGGACCTCTGATCCAGCGGCAGCGCGGGTGCTGCGCTCTGGCTCGCTCAATGTTGAGGGGAGAGGTGCATGCACAACCAGCGTTCAGGCCAGGTCATCGTTCGGACGTTCGGAGCAGCCTGTATGTTCGGTGTGCTGACTGTCATTGGGACACCAATCGAGGCGAGCTCCCTGCCGTCCGACGAACGAATGAAGTTACCGTCTAAACTGCCTGAAGTCGTCAAGAATGGGAACCTTGAGTACGCGAGAGCGGCAGCGCGCGGTCCCCGGGGCGGCGCAGTTGCACGCGGGCCGAGGGGAGCGGTGGCGCGCGGCCCTCAGGGCGGGGTCGCAGCGCGGGGACCTTATGGTGGGGCCGCTGCGCGCGGTCCTGCCGGCAATGTCGCTGTCCGTCCCGGATATCGGCCTCCTGTGCCGGCAGGCGGGTGGTACCGGCCTCCGTCATACTGGTGGCGGCCCGGAGCTGCGGTGGCCGCTGGAGCGGCACTCGGTTTCGTGACGGCAGCCGCGGCTACGGCCTATGTGAGTTCACCTGCGCCAGCAGCCGGGTCTTGCTGGTACTATACCAATCCGCAGCGCACCCAGGGTTTTTGGGATGTCTGCCCAAAGTAACTGGAGCACGCGGGCATGGTCTAGCCTATGGCATGTCCTGAAGCCTGTGTCCGCGCGGTACTGGGTGCCAAGATCCCTTGCGACTGACGGACTTCTACTTGGCGCGCGACGGCCAGGGGATCACGTGCTAGCGTAAATTCGCCGGGGCTCCGCGGTTGTAGGCAGCTGCCACGCAGTCCTCAGATCGGTCCTTCGAACCCGATGGGGTACGACGATGAGCGATGATACAAATCCGGCACGCAACGGCGCACGGGTTAGTCCCGGCCAGCCGATTATGGTCCCATCATTCGCATCGGCGCTCGATGGGCGAACAATTCCTCCCGGCTACATCCACCTCGGTGCCAACAAGGAGATCGCCCCAGTCCTGCGCGAGCTCGGCCTTGATCCTGACCCGATTATCAGCGCTGCCGGACTTGATCCCAACTTGTTTGCTGATGGCACGAACATCGTTTCGTTTGCCGCCTTGGCCCGGTTGTACACCCTGTGCGTGGTCCATACCGACTGCCCGCACTTCGGATTGCTGGTGGGCTGCCGCGCCAACATCCTGTCAATGGACCTGATCGGGCGCCTGATGCAGCACTCGGAGACTGTGGGCGCGGCGTTGGATGGACTTGTGTCGAATCTAGGGGTCCAGGATCGTGCCGTAGTTGCCTCTTTGACGACCGCTGACGGCATGGTCTCGCTCACATTTGCTGTCCTTTCACCGCAGGACGAGAGTGCTGATCAGATCATCGATGCGTCGATAGCTATCGTGGTCAATGCGCTGCGAGCTTTGTGCGGCTCCGAATGGAGACCGGCCGAAGTGCTCCTGTCTCGTGCGAAACCGGCTGATCCGGATCCCTACCGGCATCATTTCCGGGTTCCGGTTCGGTTCAGCCAGAAGAGCGCCACGCTGGTGTTCCCAGCTGAGGAGTTGCAGCGCAAGGTGGCCGGGGCCGATCCGCTCCTGCGCACCGTGCTGGAGGAGCGCATGCGGCGATTAAGAGCCGATGCGGGCTCCGGGTTCTCTGACGACATCAGGCGATTGTTGCGTACGCGGCTGATGAGCGCCGGCTGCTCGGCAGAAAACATGGCTCGGTTGCTGGCTGTGCACCGCCGGACCCTGAGTCGTCGTCTCAAGGTTAGCGGCCAGGGATACCGGTCCATGACGAACGAGATTCGGTTTGAGCTTGCTCGGCAATTGTTGGAGGAGACCGAGTTGCAGCTTGGGGAAATCGCAACGGCCCTTGGCTACTCCGAGCCGAGCGCGTTTACGCGCGCCTTTCGCCGTTGGTCGGGCCAAACTCCAACGGCCTGGCGTGCAGAGCGTGTTTTCAGTGCATAGCCCACCATCGGAACAGATAGCAGCCGTCGATCAGCAAAACCCGGCTAACCTTCAGCGGCTATGGCGCTCATCGAGGCTAAAGGCCTTGGAGGCCGTGGCACATTGGGGCCTTGCTCTCAGGACCAGTCGCCCGCGGACACTTCATCCTGACGATGTTGCGTCATCGCCTCGCGATCATTGAGCTGAGTCGAGCCGGTCTGAAAGCGGATTCAGGCCGGTTAGGCCCAATCTGTCAATGGATTGTCCCGGCCGATCAAGCAAGGCGTAAGGTCCGGCCTAAGGTGGTGCTTTCGCCACCCCTTGCCGAAATAGGGCATGAGGCCATGATGGATAAGTCGCGTCTCAAAATACGTCCCGTGACTGCAATGGGAATGCCGCGGTCAGTTCCATTCAGACCCTCCCTCCTGTGGCTCCTGGTTCTCGCGCCCGTTGCAGCTTTGTTCCGGTATGCCGGCACCGTGCCGGCGGGGGTAGTCTTCTTCTGCGCCGCTCTAGCGATCGTACCGTTTGCCAAGCTCATCGTTCAGGGCACAGAACAGGTTGCCGCCCACACCGGCGCCACTGTAGGAGGCCTCCTCAACGCCACCTTCGGCAACTTGCCAGAGCTGATCATCGCCACGGCGGCCTTGCGGGCAGGCCTGTTGGAAATGGTGCGTGCCTCCGTCGTTGGAGCGCTTCTTGCCAACCTGCTGGTAGCGCTCGGCGCTTCCTTCTTGTTCGGCGGCTTGCGCTACCACAATCAAGAGTACAATCCGAACGCGATCCGGAGCTACTCCTCGACCATGATGTTGGCGTGGATCGGCCTTGCGCTGCCGAGCGCATTTCACCGCGCCTTGGAGTCCGAACCTCACTCTGGCGTGCACGCCACCCTGGACCTCCTCGTGGCCGTCGTGCTGCTCGGCCTCTACGGGCTCTTCCTGTTGTATTCCCTGAGAACTCACCCGGAGACCTTCGCTGAGCTGAACTCGCCGTCATCGGAGGAGAATACAGGCGAGCACCCGAGTCTTGTGTGGGGAATTGTAACCCTGCTGGTTGCATCGCTCGGCGCAGCCTGGATGAGCGAGATCCTGGTCGGGGCCGCCGAGCAGGCCGGGCACGCGCTGGGCATGTCACAGATGTTCATGGGGGTGATCGTGCTCGCGCTTGTCGGCGGCGCTGCCGAGTCCGGCTCCGCCATCGCCATGGGCCGAGCCAACCGTCCCGATCTCAGCATTGGCATCGCCCTGGGAAGCTGCGTGCAGATCGCTCTGTTCGTAGCTCCGATTCTGGTGCTGATCGCGCCGGCCATGGGACAGCCGCAGTTCCGGCTGATGTTCTCGCAGGCGGAAATGTGGATGCTGTTCGGGGCAGTCCTGCTCGGGGCGACCGTGACTACGACAGGCCAGTCCAATTGGTTCAAGGGTGCGCAACTGCTTGCGCTCTACCTGATCATCGCGGCTATCCTTTACCTGATCCCGGCGGGTACACAGTAGGAGTGGGATCATGCTGCGACAGCTTCTCCTCGGCGGAGCCATCAGTCTCGGCAATATCGCCATCCATGCCGTGGTGATGGCCGGGGTTGTCGATATCGCCCGCCGCTCCCTAAAGTGGCGCCGCGGTGGATCCCAACCGTGGCTCGCTGTCGTTATGGTTGCAACAGTTGCCATCCTGATGATGGCTCATGCCGCCGAGGTGACGACCTGGGCGCTCGCCTATGCGATCCTGGATGTGGCGCCTGCTCGAGCGGATGCCATGTATTTCGCGTTCGTCAACTATACGACGCTCGGCTATGGCGACGTTGTGCCGGTCGAGCGCTGGCGCCTGCTCGGGCCGGCTGCCGCTATGAACGGGGTGTTGCTGTTCGGCTGGTCAACGGCAGTCATCTTCGAGGTGCTGAGGCAGGCCATGCGTAACCGGTCTTGATGCCTGGAAGGACGGGCTGCGGTCCACAACGCTCAGGGAGGTGCGTTGCTCAGCAATCCCAGATTTGACCGTGAGGCCCACTACTATTCCGGCGCTGCTGAGGCGAGAACAGCCTGCCGCTTGGCCTTTCGTTTTTCAGATTTCGGCGAGGATGGAGCCTCATGCGCGAAAGTCCCGACGTTCGTTCGATCTCGTTGTTCATCCCCCTTGGGCTGCGAACCATTCCGCTGACCAGAGAGCCGACGCAACTGCGGCAGCGCCTGCTCCAGTTTCTTGAGGAGTGTTCCGATTGAAGCGTCATTAAGGTCGCCCCTGACCGTCAGCTTAGTAAGCGTGCTAGCCAGTTTTTCGCTGCGGCGAAGAGCTTTCGCCGTCAAATCCTGAAGCTTCCGTTGTTTCCTTAGGGATTTCTCTCGCTTCATGACACATCTTCTCCCTCGTGGGCTTCGTTCCACATCCCCAGGGTTGCCCCTAGTCTGTCGGCAAGGCGCCAGCTTCGGTAGCGCTCGTCATCCGTTGCCTCCTCGCTGAATCGCGACGGCGATCTTGCCGCTGCAAAGATAGCCCTGGTGATGTCGGTCGCCGGATTCTGGCGTGCACCATCCATCGTGCTTCATTATGACCTGCTCTCGATCTCGATAGTCATCGCCGGGCTCCCTTCATGTCGTTCCGTGAAATCGCGACACGGCCGCGTCGATCGTGGGAAATAATCGCGCTTCACCGAACCTTTCGAATAGCCCAAATCTTCTCAGCTTGTCCTTGACCGGGTCCTTCAGTTCGGCAAATCGAAGCTCGATCTCGCGCGCCAGTAGGGCATCGTCAAGTTCGGTCAATGCGTCGGCCGCAGTCACGTCAACACTCGTGACGGGCGCTGCTGCGACGACGACGCAACGCACCGGAGTGGGGGATTCAGCGACGGCCGCAAGCACGCGCTCGCGGAACAGTTCTGCGTTGGCAAAGAACAGGGGTGCATCCCAGCGGAACAGCACGAGACCGGGAATCCGGTGGGCTTCCGGATAGCGTGTGACGTCGTGGTATCCCTCGATGCCGGCTGGATGCCCGAGAACCGCAGAGTACGGACGCCAGCCGTCCCACAGAAACTCAATAATGGCGATTACGATCGCCAATCCGATCCCCGGAATGGCACCAAGTACAGCGACGCCGGCGAAACAGACGATCGAGAGCCAGAATTCCCACTGCTGGATCTTATAGATCCGCTGCAGCTCGGCCACCTCGAATAGCCCGATGGCTGACGCGATTACCACGGCTGCCAAGGCGGAGGTCGGCAGGTTGCGCAGGAGGTCGGGTGCCGTCATCAACAGCAAGGCGATGGCGAGTGCTCCGACGACGCCAGTCAGTTGCGTTCGCGCTCCAGCAGCTTCTGCCACAGGAGTACGCGAGCTGCTGCTACTGATCGGAAATCCTTGGAAGAAGCCGGTGACCAGATTGGCGGCTCCGAGCCCCGCCATCTCCTGGTTGGGATCGACGTCGGTGCGGGTTCGCGCAGCGTAGGCACGGGAAAGCACACTGGTGTCGGCGAATGACACCATAGCAACTGCACAGCCCCCGATTAGCACCGGAACGATGTCGCTGATCCCGATCCAGGGAATCGCAAAGCGGGGCAGACCCTGGGGCAGGGAGCCGAGGATCGAGACGTCATGACGCTCCGCAAGGTTAAACATACCGACGAGGATGGCGGCACCAACGACCGCAACGAGGATGCCGGGCACACGCTTGCTGCCCCGCAGCAACAGGATGGCCGTCAAGGCGCCGAGACCGATCGACAGGGCTGCCCAGTTCGTCTTGCCGGACAGAATGGCCCCACCGATCGCCCACAGGTCCCGCAATGGTCCCATGTTCTCGATCGAAAAGCCAAAAAGCTTGGGAAGCTGGCTGATCAAGACGGTCAGGGCGATTCCGTTCATATAGCCGTAGCGGATCGGCTTGGACAGAAGTTCGGTCACGAAGCCCAGGCGTCCCAGCCCTGCCAAGATCAGGACCGTTCCGGACACAACAGCCATCATGCCGCCGAGGATGACCGCACGCTGTGGATCGCCGCCGGATAACGGAAGCACAATTCCGAGGATGACGGCCGCGAGGGCAGAGTCCGGCCCAAGGACGAGGATGCGGCTCGGACCGAACACCGCGTAGACGAGTAGAGGGACGATCGTGGCATAGAGGCCGCAAATCCCTGGTAGGCCGGATGCCTCGGCATAGGCGATTCCGACGGGGACGAGCATAGTCGCTAGTACGAGACCGGCCACGACATCGTGTCTGAGCCATGCCGCCTTGTAATGGAGGAGAGTGCTGAGCCCAGGCATCCAGCGCAGCCACTTGGCCCTGCCGCTGATTCCAAGGGAGGCCGATGCCGCGCTCTGTATGCCTGCGCACTCATGCCCCTCGGTTTTATTACCTTTACCGGCGGGCGCCGTTGTATCTCCTACCGGGCCGGAGGGAAGCGGATCCACTGAATGCATGCCGGTCATAACCGCGCTCCAGGATTCTCCCTCGTGACTGCTTAGTACTCGGACGGCACGATATTCGCCGTGTGAAGTCCTTCCTTGGCACCCTTAGGCCTCGGCTCGGCTTTGGGTACTTTCGGCAGGTCGACTTTAACTTTCTTGTATGGAATCTTGCTCAGCATATGGGCGATCAGGTTTAAGCGAGCACGCCGCTTATCGTCTGACGGAACGATGTACCATGGGGCATGTGGGGTGTCGGTGCTACGTAGCATGTCCTGGTATGCAAGAGTGTAGTCCCACCAACGGCGCACTGACTCCGTGTCCATCGGGCTTAGCTTCCAGTGCTTTACGGGATCCTCGATCCGGTCGGCAAAGCGCCGCCTTTGCTCGTCCTGGCTGACATCAAGAAAGTACTTGAGAAGGATAATACCGTTGTCGACGATCTCTTTCTCGAACGATGGCGCAAGACGCATGAAGCGCTCGTACTCGTCGTTCGTACAGAAGCCCATGACACGCTCAACCCCGGCACGGTTATACCAGGATCGGTCGAACAGGGTGATTTCGCCGGCGGCCGGGAACTGGGCGATGTAACGCTGGATATAGAGCTGACTTTTCTCCCGCTCCGTCGGAGCGGGAAGGGCGACATGTCGGAACACCCTCGGGCTAACCCGTTGGGTGATCCGGCTTATCACGCCGCCCTTGCCAGCGGTGTCGCGACCCTCGAACACCACAATGATCCTGGCTCCTGTCGCCTTGACCCAGGTTTGCAGTCGCACGAGCTCAACCTGAAGCTTTCTCAGTTCGCTCTCGAATTCTTTCCGCTTCATCGTCCCTCGGTCATCGGCAACAACTGTCGCGTCGACCTCGGCTCGCTCGTTTTCCGAAGGCTTCTGATGCTTCATGGCATGCACCGCGTCGCTGAAATGCTGGAGTCGTACGTCCACAGGTCTGGGCGCTATTCAGGCTCGCTGCGAATGCCGACCAACGGCCAGTATAGCCAGGTTCGCTTTCATCGCTTGACCGGACGTGACGATGGCTTGCCATTTTTGGACATCCCTCTCCGGTTCCTGCGACCCTAATGAACCACCTATGGTCCATGCGTCATGGCATGGGTACCAGGAATTCGACGTCCTCCCCATCATCTATTTCCATTCGGCGGTTTTCCACAGCGGCGCGCAAACCCTCTATCGCATGCACGGTTACGAGCCTTAGCCGCATCTTCTGGTCGGGGCTGAGGCTCTGGTAAAGCGGTTGCCATGCATCAGCAAGTTTCTTCAGACCTGCTGCACGGTCCGTCAAGACTTCGGCACGGGTGCGGTAGAATTGAACCGGATCAATGTCGCGCCATTGGCCCATGGCCTCTCCCAGGGAAGTCAGCCGACGGTAGCGTGTCTCGGCTCTAGCGCGGATCGCTTCCTCAACCGCAGGCCAGAGCTTCTCCTGCTCCGGCGTGAGTTGCAGCGCTGCTCTGATCACGCCGACCCGAATATCAGTGAGCATCTTGAATTCCGACGGATTCAGCCGTTCGCTCTCGGGTTTGTTTCCAGCGCCCGGGGGCGTTTGCTGGGCATGGACCAAGGACGCACTGACGATGAACAAAGCTGTGATGGTACCGATCATTCCCTTCCGCATGGTCGCCTCCTGATTGCAACGCGTGCCAGCCTAACGATTGGGACACAGGCTGCTTGATGCCTTGAGACGCTGCCTTGTCAGTTTGGGACGCGTCATGGTTGCGATACGACCTTGGCGTGGTTCGTCCCGTAACGAGCGCTTCTTTCAGCATCGTTCTCGTACGATCCGCGTCCGACGCGACTGCCAGGATAGGCATCCGGGCTTTTTCGGCGAGGTTGAGGCCCGAAGTGCAAAGCGATTGTCCCAAGCGGACAAGAAGAAACTCCGGATCCAGGGATAATAGCGGCGCGGTTGACGCTGTGTGGGAATGGGAGGAGTCCATGCCTCGCTTCTTCTTTCATGTCAGGGACGCTCACCGGGAACTCAGCCGCGATGAGTTTGGACTAGACTTTCATGATGTTGAGACCGCCTTCGTCATGACATGCTTTGCAGCCCGGCATATGCGGATCGCGTTCACGGTCTGCGGCCGGGACCCACGAGATTACATCATCGAGGTCATGAATGCCGCGGACGAGCTGGTCTTCGAACTTCCGTTCTCGATGGTCTTTGACCATGAGATCGTACGGCGCCCAATCCTCTCTTCTTAGGGCGCCCCCAGCAGGCAACGCCGCGTCGGACCTTGGAGGGTCGTTGCTATCGGATCGGCGGGGCGTAGAGGATGCCCCCCATGCTCCAGAGCTGGTTGAGGCCACGCGGGATGCCAAGCCGCGATCCGACACCGAGATTACGCTCGTAGATCTCGGCGTAATTGCCCGCCGCCCGAACAGCGTACAGGGCCCAGTTGTCATCCAGGCCCAGCATTCTTCCGGTTCCGCCCTCCAGCCCCGCGAAGCGACGCACGTCGGGTTTGTGCGAGGTCCTTGCCTCGTCTGCATTTGCTGACGAAATGCCAAGCTCCTCAGCATTAACCAGAGCAAAGTTCACCCACTTCACGATGGTGAACCATGAGAAATCATCTGCCCGCGTCACCGGCCCAAGCGGCTCCTTCGAGATGATGTCTGGAAGGATGATCGCATCGTTCGGGCGAGATAGCTTCAGACGCTCGGCGAAGAGCGCCGATTGGTCGCGCGTCAGAACATTGCACTGACCTGACTGGAAGGCGGCAAGAGCCTCTGCCGCATTCGGAAAGGCGCGCTCCTCGAAGGTCATCGAGTTGGTGCGGAAATAGTCCGCCAAATTGAGTTGGCTCGTGGTTCCCGTCTCGACGCATATCCTGGCACGCTCAAGTTCGAGCGCCGAGGTGACAGAGAGATCCTTCATCACCATGAAACCTTGTCCATCATGGTAGGTAATGCCGGCGAATGCGAGCCCAAGCCCGGCCTCCCGTTCGAGGGTCCAGGTTGAGTTTCGGGACAGCAAGTCTACCCGATTGGCACGCAGAGCATCGAACCTGTCCCCGGCGGAGAGTGGCACGAACGTCACCTTGGCTCGGTCCCCGAAGATGGCGCCGGCGACAGCCCGACAAAAATCGACGTCGAAGCCTGACCACTGATCCTGATCGGTGCGTTCTGAGAACCCGAACAAGTTCTCGCTGACACCGCATTGCAGAGTGCCTCGTTGCTTCACCGTATCGAGAGTTCCCGCGCCTGCAGGGACGGCTAGAATAGTCATCAATCCCGCGCGTATAAGGGTTTTTGCTACGCTCAACATGATCCTCGGTCTCCGACGCATGATAGGCCCTTTTTGTGGTTATTCAGGCTCCGGCGGGGTCGGCCGTTTACAGGCTAGCACCGTGGCGGATCACCACTTTCGTTCCGATTGGCACCCGTCCATAGAGGTCGATGATGTCGCCGTTAGCCAAGCGGAAGCAGCCGGACGAGATGGCGTGGCCGATCGTCTCCGGCTGGTTTGTGCCGTGAATGCGAAACACTGTCGAGCCGAGATAGAGTGCCCGTGCGCCCATCGGATTGCCCGGCCCGCCAGCCATGAAACGCGGGAGGTAAGGTTGGCGAGCGATCATCTCCGGCGGCGGCCGCCAATCCGGCCACTCGGCTTTGCGGCTCACCTGCACCAGTCCGGACCATTGAAACCCTTCGCGTCCAACGCCAATGCCGTAGCGCAGGGCCCTGTTGTTACCCTGGACGACATAGAGGAAGCGCTCCGATGTATGGATGACAACTGTGCCTGGCGCCTCGCTCGATCTGAAGAACACCATCTGCCGGGCATAGGGGCCGTCGCTGATGATGACCTCCTCCGTCGAGATGCGGCCTGGCTCGTCACCGATCTCAAACGTCTCCTGCGAAAGCTTGGCCTGGGCCTGGGCCGCAGCCGGGTCGGCGAGGCTTATCGTCAGCGAGAGCCAAGCGATTACTGCCAGCGCCTTGCAACCTACGGAGGTTTGGTGATGGCTGGTTCGTTGGTGCTGCAAGGTGCTATCCTCCGATTGCTGGCCTACCGGGGTTACGCGCCGCAGCGAACGTACACGAATGTGCCATAGCGTCGGTTTGCGTCCGGATCGACGAAGCGCATGGTCATCAAATTGTCGGTCGCTGTCAGGATTTCACGATCCTGCGGGTCGCCCGGAGGAGCCTCGAAGCCGAGGAAGGTTCTGTTTGAGGTATCGCCCTTGAGCCTGAGCTCATAGATCTTGGGATCGTCTGCGACGTGCATCATCACGCCGTCGGTCGGGCCTTTGGCAATTCTATAAGGCTGGCTGCACTGTGCCCGAGCCTCGCGCTCCGTCCTTTGTCGATCCTTATCGGTGTGGAATGACGCGACCCCCCACTGCCCAACCAAGCGCTCCCGCGCAAAGGCTGCTGGAGCCGCGGCACTGGCCGACGGAGGCGCGTCGTTAGATGTGAGGGTGCAGCCAGCAGCCAGAAACGTAACGGCCGCTGCAGCGGCACATCCCATACGTGGTCGATTCCACCGGAAGAAAGGCCAGAGGGAAGCCAAATGCGATCCGTGCCTCTCCCGCATTTCCTCGGCATCGTTTTGGGTGACCCAAATTTGTTGTGACATATCCCGTTCCAAGCAGTTGCCCGTCACTTGCATGGCTTTGGTGCGTTGCGCCTGTGCGGCACGGGCGCATTTTGATACTTTCCTCGCAGTTTGCCTTCCCAGCTTGACCCGTTCACCTCACCCGCCGGACGAGACGCTAGGGTGCTCCATGTGAGATTGCTTGACACTTCGGGACGATTGCTTGGCAGTTCGGGACAACCAGGATGCTTGGGAGACGGATGGTCCCGAGATTGTGGCGATCGCGGCGGCATTACCAATTTGTGAGCACAAAGCTTGGCCGGGAGAACGGCTGGACCGTATCGACTAAGAGAAAAAGGAGTAGGTTTGTTCCTCAAGCTTGGGTCAAAGCTGGATTTAACTATGTTAATCTGATGTAAATCAAAGCGAGCGCGTCCGGCTACGTCAGCCTCATAGTCGTGCGATCGCTCTCGGCATGACGCGAGGGGTGACGACGATGAAGGACATTGTGCTTTCGTCCACGGCCGCCGAGGAACATGATCCTTTCTCGACTCAGCGATCCGGCCGGACGCTTCCTCCTGGCTACATACACTTGGGGGTGGTCAAGGAGATTGCCCCGATCCTGCGGGAATTCGGCATCGATCCGGAGCCGATCATACGCGAGGCTGGGCTCGACCCGCGCCTTTTCGACGACGGCGCGAACGTGATCCCACATGCCTCATTGGGGCATTTGCTCACCCTATGCGTGGCTCGCACTCAGTGCCCTCATTTTGGCCTGCTGGTGGGCCAGCGAGCCACGATCCTGTCACTGGGCATAGTCGGGCGGCTGATGCAGCACTCGGAAACGGTTGGAGACGCCTTGCGGGCTCTCGTGTCCAACCTCAGCATACAAAATCGCGGTTCCGTGCCATCTCTGACGACAATGGGCGACGTGGCCCTATTCACCTTTTCGGTCTACCAACCAGAGACGGAGAGCGTCGACCAGATCACGGACGGATCCCTGGCGGTGGCCGTTAATGCCCTTCGAGCGGTGTGCGGACACGAATGGAATCCGGTGGAGGTCCTGTTGCCGCGTGTGGCGCCTGCGGATTCCGAGCCCTTCCGCCGCCATTTCAGGGCTTCTGTTCGGTTCAATCAGGAGGTTGCGACCTTGGTCTTTGCGTCCCGCGACCTGGAGCGCAAGGTGGCCGGGGCTGATCCTCTGCTACGGGCCGTGCTAGAGGAGCGGATCAAGGGAATGAAGGGACCTACGGCTTCCGCTTTCGCGGATGACATCCGACGGCTGCTACGTGCTCGGATGACGAGCAATCGGTGCTCGGCGGAGGACGTGGCCGACCTGCTAGAGATGCATCGCCGCACGCTGAGCCGTCGCCTCAAGGGCAACGGAGTAGGATACCGGTCCATCACCAGCGAGATCCGGTTTGAGATCGCCCGTCAACTGTTGGAGGATACCGAGGTGCCGCTTGCCGAGATCGCGGCCGCGCTCGGTTACTCAGAGGCCAGCGCGTTCACTCGGGCGTTTCGGCGCTGGTCCGGCCGCACTCCCACGGCTTGGCGGATAGACGGCCGTCAAGGCTGACGCGACGACGGCCCAAACTGTCAAAGGAATGTCACAGCTGGTCAAGCGCGCCCCTTGGGCGTGGCTAAAGTGATCCGACTGGCTGTTCCCGGTCGGCCGAGCGTGGGTACTCCTCCTCACTCCGGGAAGCCAGGGAGGATGACAGCATGAACCGATGGATCCGTTCGCGTCCAAACGCGGCGTCGGCGATATCGGCGCTGGCTATTCCCGCCAGCACGACCATCGAGAATATCATCGTGTGTATCGTGGGGTTCGCAGAAAGCGCAGCCAGGTCCCACCGTCATGCCACGCCCCGGTCCCGGCAGGCCACAAACGCCCACACCCAGATCGTCTATCGCTGTCACTAGGCAGCGGAACCGGAGCAGATCATGAGAGTGGCAAGTTTCCGTCCGTTGGCCGGGGCCATGTGGTGCTTGGTGTTCCTGGCTGTAATCCAGATCGAAGCCAATCCCGCTCGCGCGCAAACTGCGGCCGCTCCCGCAGTGACACAGGGTGAGGAGGCGGCCCCGCTACAGGACATCCACTCTGAGATTCTGGCTGCCCGTGTGGAGGCGATCCGGGCGCATCTTGCTGCCTTGGGTGCGGCGGTGCCTCGTCTTTCGCAGGAGGTCAGCGGGGCTGCCGACTTGCTTTCTCAGGAACTCCGGGGCCGATCGCTGTTGGATATCATTCTCCTCATGCTTGGCTCCCTCAGCCTCGGCGCAGGGGCAGAGTGGTTTTTTAGGAGGGCCACGGCCACCGCGCGCCAGCGGGCCGTCTCACGCATGGTGAGCACAGCAGGGGAACGTGCGCGCGCAGTCGGCTCGCGCTTGGCCTTCGGTCTGGCCGATCTGTCAATTTTCGGATTGGGAAGCATCGCCGCGTTCCTTATCCTTGACTGGCCGCCGCTGCTGAGGCGTACCGTTCTCGCCTATCTGTTTGCGGTCCTCCTGCTTCGGGTCGCTCTCCTAGGAGGCCGGATCCTGCTCGCGCCCCGGTCCGCGGCCCACTCCGATCCTGAAGCTCTTCGCGTCATTCCCATGACCGACGAGGCGGCGCGGTTCTGGTATCACCGCCTGCTGCTGTTCGCCGGCTGGTTTGTTTTCGGCTGGGCCACCGTAGAGCTCCTGCGAACCCTTGGGTTCTCGCCGGATGGACGCCGGCTTGTGGCCTACGCGCTGGGAATCGGCCTCTTGGCTATCGCGATAGGGACCGTTTGGACATGGGCTGATCAGCCTTCGGCTGTCGCAACCGAAACGGAAAATCGTCCTCGGCACTATGCCCTTAGAATGTGGTTGCTGTCCCTCGGCTTGCTTGTGCTGTGGGGGCTGTGGGTTGCAAGCTTGATGGGGCTGTTCTGGCTGCTGGTCGTCGCGCTCATTTTGCCGCAAGCAATCAAGATTACGAAGCGGTCCGCCCGTCACCTGCTGCGACCTCCGGAGGGTGCAGAGGCTTCCCACAACCATGAGCTTGCTGCCGTTTACCTGGACCGGGGCGTGCGCGCGCTTCTCCTGGTTGGCGCTGCCTTGTTCCTCGCTTGGGTGTGGGGGATCGACCCGAGCGAAATGACGACCCGCGATACGGTCGCGACGCGACTTGTGCGAGGTGTTCTGAGCAGCGTGGTGATCCTGCTGGTGGCAGATTTCATCTGGCAGGTCGTGAAGACGCAGGTTGATCGACGCCTTGCGGCCACTCAGGTCACCGGCTTGCCGGGTAGTGCTGAGGCATTACGACAAGCACGGCTTCGGACACTGCTACCGATGCTGCGGATGGCCGTATTCATCGTGCTGGCTACCGTGGCCGTTCTCATGGCGCTCTCATCATTGGGAGTGGAGATCGGCCCTCTGATCGCTGGCGCGGGTATTTTCGGCGTCGCAGTAGGGTTTGGATCGCAGACGCTGGTGAAAGACGTCATCAGTGGGATCTTCTACCTGCTCGACGACGCCTTCCGGGTGGGCGAGTACGTCCAAAGCGGCAGTTATAAAGGGACCGTGGAGTCGCTTGGATTCCGCTCCGTCAAGTTACGACACCATCGTGGCCCGATCTTCACTGTTCCATATGGACAGCTCGGGGCAGTGGAGAACATGAGCCGCGACTGGGTCATCGACAAGGTGACTATCAATGTCACCTACGACACCGATCTCGACAAAGCAAAGAAAGTCATCAAGCAGGTTGGCAAGGAACTAGCTGCGGATCCGGAGTTCGCCCCTAACATTATCGAGCCCCTGAAAATGCAGGGCGTCGAGCAATTCGGCGAATTCGCCATCCAGTTGCGAATGAAGATGACGACGCGTCCTGGCGAGCAGTTCGTCATCCGTCGCAAGGCGTTCGCGATGCTCAAAACGGCCTTCGACGAGAACGGTATCCGGTTTGCGTTTCCCACTGTGCAAGTGGCTGGCCGTGATGAGGCTGAGCCAGCCGCCGCACGTCAAGTTCTTACCCTCGTCAAGGGAAAGCAGTCCGAAGAGGGTGTCCAGCCAGGATAGCAGCCGTTGGTTTGGTGTTATCCCGGAGAGGTATCGAGGGACCAAGCACCCGGATCCGGGAGTGCTTTGCTGTGGTGGGTCGGCAACCGGCCGGTGACACGACGAAGGAGGGTGCGGTGGAGACGTCATTCGCCGACAAAATAGACGGCCTGAGGGTACCTCAAGCATCCGACGCACTCCTTGAGGATCTTCGCAGGGTACTTCGGATCGAGCTGCTCCGGGACGCCTGCTCGGCCGCCCGGATTGCGCACCTTTTCTCAATGCATCGCCGCACCATGAACCGATACCTGCGTACTCGGGGGCTAGCGTTCCGGCAGGTGGCTAACGAAGTACGCTTCGAGATCGCGTGCGAATTGCTGGAGAACACGGATATGGCGCTGGGTCAGATCGCGGCGGCGCTGAGATACTCCGAGCCGAGCGCCTTCACGCGTGCTTTCCGGCGCTGGTCTGGAAGAACTCCATCTGAATGGCGCGCTGGCCATCCCAGGGTTCCGAGATCCAAGCGCTCCCGGAAATTACTCCGCCCGGATCCCGTGCCGGTTTCCGACCGGATAAGCCGAGATAAGTCACAAGACAAAGCTCCTGGATCCCGATGATCATATTGCTTGCGTGCTGGACGGCAGTCCCAAACTGTCAATGCAATGGCCCAAGGGGTCAAGCAGCCTGGAAGGGAAGGGACATACTCGCTTGGATCAACTGGCCGGGCGGTCACATACACGGGCTTGAGCCCCAAAACAGTAAGTTCCTCGGCACATCTGTCTTAAGCTGCGACAGCACAGGGGAAGACCATCATGACGGCTGCGGTTCCTGTCCATGACATGTCTCAGCAGACCCTGCGACGGCATGACAAGTACGACCGGCTGATCGCGGCGGCCCAGTCCCTTCCAAAGCTGAAGGTGGCCGTGGCGCATCCGTGCGATTCAGCCTCGCTGTCCGCGGTGTTCGAGGCGATCGGACTGGGCCTGATCGAGCCGATTCTCGTGGGGCCTCAGAGCAAGATAGAGGCCGCCGCAGAGGCGCTCGGTCAGGATGTTGCTCAGGTCCGGATCGTCGACGCGCCGCACAGCCACGCTGCGGCCGATGAAGCCGTCAATCTTGTGCGAGCGGGTCAAGCCGAGGCGCTGATGAAGGGCAGCCTGCACACGGACGAACTCATGGGCGCCATTGTTCGTCGCGAGGGGGGACTGCGCACCGCCCGCCGGATCAGCCACTGCTTCGTCATGGACGTTCCGACCCATGAGACTGCCCTGATCATCACCGATGCCGCAGTCAACATCGCACCGACGCTCGAGGATAAGGTCCATATCGTTCAGAACGCCATCGACCTTGCTTGCGCGCTGGGGGTCGATCTTGTTCGGGTTGCGATCCTGTCCGCGATGGAGACCGTCAATCCGAAGGTCCCCTCGACCATCGAAGCCGCGGCTTTGTGCAAGATGGCCGACCGAGGGCAGATCACAGGGGGGATCCTGGACGGACCGCTTGCGCTCGACAACGCCATCGATCTCGGGGCCGCCACGATCAAGAGGATCCAATCCCCGGTGGCCGGACAGGCCAACGTCCTTGTGGTTCCGGACCTTGAAGCCGGCAACATGCTTGCCAAGAGTCTGACCTTTTTGGCCAACGCGGACGCCGCGGGCATCGTGCTGGGGGCTCGTGTACCTGTCATCCTGACGAGCCGGGCAGACTCGACAATCACACGCCTTGCTTCCTGCGCAGTCGCCTCGCTGGTTGCCGATGCGCAGCGCAAACAGCTCGCCCTTGCGGAGGTCTGAGCCATGATCCCCGTCCTGATCGTCCTCAACGCGGGGTCATCAAGCCTCAAGTTCCAGGTCTTCGACATGCCGGACGGAGCAGAGCCGGAGCTAGTCTGGAAAGGCCTCTATGAAGGTCTGGGGGGATCCGCGCATTTCATCGTCAAGGATGCGAGCGGAGCCCCGCTTGACGAGATGACCTGGAGCTCCGGCGACCCGATTGGACACGAGGAGGCGCTGATGCACCTTGTGTCGTGGTTGAGCCGGTTTCGGGAGGAACGCAGGCCCATCGCCATCGGGCATCGGGTGGTTCATGGTGGCGACGCCTTCTCCAAGCCGGTTCTGGTCGACGACGGCGTCATTCAAAGGCTTGAGGCGCTGGTGCCGCTTGCTCCCCTGCACCAGCCCCACAACCTGGAACCGATCCGGATCGTGCGCCGCCGCCTGCCCGGAATGCCGCAGGTCGCCTGCTTCGATACCGCCTTTCACCAGACCCAGTCCGATATTGCCACCCTGTTCGCCTTGCCGAGCGGGATGCGCGAGCGCGGCGTGCGGCGTTACGGCTTCCATGGCCTCTCCTACGATTATATATCGTCCGTGCTCAAGGATTATGATCCGCGCCTGGCAGCCGGGCGGGTGGTCGTCGCGCATCTTGGCAACGGTGCGAGCCTGTGCGCTCTCAACGGCGGCACCAGCGTCGCGACCACGATGGGTTTTTCCGCTCTCGACGGCCTGCCGATGGGTACCCGGTGCGGCGCCATCGACGCCGGCATCGTCTTTTACATGCTTCGCGAGATGAAGCTCAGTCCGGAGGATGCGGAGCGCATGCTTTACACCAAGTCCGGCCTCCTCGGTGTGTCCGGAATCTCGAATGACATGCGAATCTTGCGATCTAAGGCGAAAGGAGATGTGAACGCCAAGCGCGCCATTGACCTGTTCGTGTATCGCATCGGTCGTGAGATCGGATCGTTGGTAGCGGCACTCGGTGGGATCGACGGTCTCGTCTTCACGGCCGGCATCGGCGAGAACGATGTGGCCACCCGCGCGGAGGTGATGACTGGCCTGCCATGGGCAGGCTTCAACCTTCACGAGGCCGCCAACAGCGCAGGCGGCCCTCAGATCGCATTCGGGCCTGGACCTACTGCGTGGGTCATTCCGACCAACGAGGAACTGGTGATCGCCCGGCAGACACGGAGCGTGCTCGATGCCGGGCAGGCTCGGCTCGCGTCCTGAATAGGGAGACTGAAGTCATGGAAACACTGAACACAAAGCCCGAAGACGGCAAGGTCAAGCACGAACTTGCTGACGAAACGTTCATGTCGGCTGCCGATCTGCGAAACTACATGGCCGAGATGCAAATGGCGAAGGCTTCAAAGTCGCTCGAGGGCATGGACCGGGCTGAGAAGGCACGTGAGAGCCTGATTAGACGGATGTCCGAGCCGCTTGAGCTCACGCCTGAGCAGTTGAGAGACATTCTCGTGCCGCTGAAGGCAAAGCTGCGGGCGGCGGCGGAACGCGGCCAGACCGAGCTCATGGTCATGCGCTTTCCCAATGCCATCTGTACGGACCATGGTCGGGCCATCAACAATGCAGACCCGACATGGCCGGACACGCTGACCGGGCGCCCACGTCAGGCTTATGAACTCTGGCGTGATCAGCTTCGAGACGCCGGATTTAAATTGAATGCCATGATCATCGAATGGCCGGGCGGTATGCCCGGTGACGTCGGCTTCTTCCTCAGGTGGAGTGAAACCAAGCGATAACCTCGATCAGTCGGGTGGTACCATGCAGCCGAGCGACCAGACGAACGGGTTCAATATGGTTAAACCGCAAGCTCGGTTGCGCGAATTCATCCCCATAGAGATGACGATCGCGCGGGAGGTGCAGCGCTACCTCGATGACATGCGTCTCGCTGCGGCATACCTGTCGGTTACCTTTCGCGTGACGGCTAACCTGGACGACCTGTGTCGACAGCGGCCTCAGCATCATTACAAGGATGTGCTCAGTGTGGAATGAAGAACGGAAATCTGCAGGAGAGCATGCATGACATCTTCGCTGAATCCCGTGGCGCCGCACCACCTTCCGATGTTCATCACCGCGCCCGGTGAGACCGATGTCCTAATGGTCGTTATGGCGTTGGTGCTCGTGCTGGCGGTGTTGGGTGTCGGTATCCTGTTTCTCCGCCTGCACACGATGCCCGAGCGCATGGCTCACAAATCACAGAAGATCCAGTTCGAGATCGTTGCGGTATTGGGCTTACTCGCGCTCTTCACCCACATGCACATCTTCTGGGTGGCAGGGCTTCTGCTCGCCTTGATCGATGTGCCAGACTTCGGCAATCCGCTGCGGCGCATCGCCGGATCGCTCGAGAAGATGGCGGGGCTGAAACCCGGCGAGGGGATGGGGCAAGCACCCGACGAAGTCGGCATTTCAGAGCCGCTGCCGGAAGTGCAAAAAGAAGAAGCCGCTGTGGTTCCTCCTTCCATCACTCCATCCCGGATATCGAAGGGAAAGATCCATGCTTGAGCTTCTTCTCTGCTCGCTGCTGACCATTCTACCGGATTATCTCTACCGCCGCTACGGCCAAGGCAAACGGCTCGGCAAGGAGATCACGCTGTTCTCGGTCTGGTTCGAGTTGAGGTGGGGCATTACCGCCTGCCTAATGCTCACCATTGGGCTGATCACGGTGATCTTCTACAATCACCCCTCTACAACGAACGCAACGGCTTTTTTCCGCACCATCCCGATCCTGCCGGAGACCAACGGGCGGGTCGCGCAGGTCTATGTCGATGGCGTGAGCGGCCCGGTCAAACAAGGCGCACCGATCTTCAGGCTCGACAATTCAAAACAGGAGGCAGCAGTGGAGACGGCCCGCCGCAAGATCGTCGAGAGCGAAGCGGCGATGACGGTTGCACAAGCGGACATCGTGGGTGCGGAAGGGCGGATCATCGAGGCGAAGAGTGCCTACCAGCAGGCAGTGGACGAACTGGAGACCAAGCAAGAGATCTACAGGCGCAATCCCGGCGCCGTTGCCACGCGAGACATCGAGAAGCTCCAAGTCGCCGTTCAGGGGCGTCAGGGCAGTATCAATGCCGCCATGGCCGCAAAGGCGCAGGCGGAAGCACGCCTCTCTATTCTTTTGCCCGCCGAGAAGGCCAGTGCAGAGGCTGAAATGGCGCAAGCGCAGGTGGAGCTCGACAAGACCGTTGTAAAAGCGGGTATCGATGGCCGGGTGGAGCAGTTCACCTTGCGTGTGGGCGATATCGTCAACCCGCTCATGCGTCCGGCCGGCGTGCTGATCCCGGATGGTGCCGGAAGGGGACGACTGCAAGCCGGGTTCGCGCAGGTCGAGGCACAGGTGATGAAGATTGGAATGGCGGCCGAGGTGACGTGCGCATCAAAACCATGGACGGTGATCCCGATGGTGGTGACAGGAGTGCAGGATTTCATCGCCGCCGGCCAGATCCGAAGCGGCGAGCAGCTGATCGACCCGCAGCAGGTGGCCCGGCCGGGTACAATCCTGGTTTTCATGGAGCCGCTCTACGAGGGTGGGCTCGACGGGGTCACTCCGGGTAGCAGTTGCATTGCCAACGCGTACTCCAGCAACCATGATTTGATCGCCTCGGGTCAGGTTGGCAATCTCAAGGGGATCATCCTTCATGGAGTGGACGCTGTCGGGCTCGTGCATGCCATGATCCTGCGCATCCAGGCGCTGATGTATCCCATACAGACCTTGGTGCTGGGGGCGCATTGAAAGAGCTGCCGCAACCAATGGGACGAGATGAATCGACACAGTCAGCAGCTGTCAGGGAACGGGCACGGATTCTTTCGCATTATCGGTCGAACGACGGTGCATAACCGCTCGACATGAGACCTTGGCGCTTCCGATCAGGCTTTCGGGCGGGATGTAGACGCCATCTTCACCGCGAACACTGCCGGTATTCGGTTCCGACAGTATCCTGGTCGTTGAAATAGCGTCTGAGCGAACCTCCTGGCTGTGGCGCCATGAGCACTCGCACCTGCTCGCTAGCAACGGCGTTGGCGCAGCTGAGAAGGAGCAACTGCCGGTCTCCACTAGGCTGGACCGATTTTATGCGGCACGAGGCTTGGGGTGTTCTCAGGCGGTTGCCGGAGATGACGAATGCGGGCGCAAAGATGTTGATCGGTCGCTTGAACGATGTGCCCGACCCTGCTGTTGAGTAGATTTCGGCGCAGTCGGGGCCTCCGGCAAGCCAAGCGCCTTGGTAGGGTGTGAGGCTTGCCTGCGCGATCGCTTCTTCCATTCCTGTGGGTGGCACCAGTATTAGACCAAGAGCAGCGGTTCCGATGAATCGCGCAATCCGCATCGTATCCTCCCCAGGGACGTTGCGCTTGACCTGATCACGCCGTCATCGGAGATCGTTAGCGCCGATGATGGCACTCTAGGTCAGTGAGAGTACGACGCTTGACCGGATGGGACATCGCCTTGACAGTTTTACCCATCGAACTCGGCGCAGGTCTGGACATCCTCTATCGCGCTGCAGCTTTGTCCGGCGGATCGGCTGCCTGTGCCCGGCCGGTGACAATCGCCGCGCATCCAAGCAGAGTTCAGACAGACTCCATGGTGCAAGCGTCATGGAGAGGCCTAGCGGCGTCGTTCAGCTCAGAAGAACCTGAACGGCGATGATTTTGACGATGGTCATGCTCGGAAAGCAGATCGCATAGCCGATATCCGTTCGCTCGGTCGGAGCCAAGCGCCCTGCGGCAACGACAATCGCGGGATTGCCCGTCGAGCCGGCGCAGACCCCAAGCAGATCATCGAAGGGGATGCGCAACAGATATCCTGCGACCAGCACAATCAGCACCAGGGTGAACAGCACAGCGGCACCCCCAAGCAGGATCTGGATGCCGTTGGTGGCCACAGTCTGGACGAAGGGGGTGCCCGCGCCGATGGCGACGGAGCCTATGAACACCGACAGGCCGAGATTGCGCAGAACCAGATTGGCGACCACGGGAATCTTCCAGCCGAGCGGACCGGTACGTCCAAGCCAGCCAAGGACAAGCGCCATCATGAGCGGTCCGCCTGCAACACCAAGGCTGAAGGTGCCACCGCCCGGTAAGGGAACCGGGATCATTCCGAGCAGGAGACCCAGTGCAATTCCCACGCCTATGGAAACGAACGAGAGTTCGGCGTTGCCCTTGATGCTGTCGCCGAAGTGCCGTTGAACGTCGGCCTTTCGATCCGAGGGTACAGCCGCCACGAGCACGTCGCCAAACTCGATTGTGAGATCGGACGATGCGACGAGGTCGGCGTCGCCGCGGCGGATGTGCGAAATCAGAACAGGAAAGTCGGGAAGCGGGAGTTCGCCGATAGTTCTGCCGACGAAGGTTCCTTTTGAAACGTACACGCGAACCGCGTCGTAATTGGCACGGTCGCGGCTTATGCGGCCCGGGTCCTCACGCCCCATGACCGCCTTTGCCTGTTCGATGCTTGTAGGACTGCCGACCAGCAGCAATCCATCTCCTTCATGGAGCCTCATTTCGGGAACAGGTGGCGCGTTGACATGATGCTGGCGGACGGCGACGATCTTGGTGTCGGATGGCAGAATCGCGGAAAGATCTGCGACCGTCCGGTTCTCGCATTTGGTCTCAAGGGTCAGTTCGGCGATCCGAACATTCTGCGATGGCGCCTTGAAGGTCGGCTTGACCCAAGCAGTCATGATGGTCATCAGGACAATCGGCCCGACAACCCCGAAGGGATAGGAGACTGAGTAGCCGATTGCCGGGTCCTGATTTCCTGCTGCCACCAAGGCGGCCTGGAGGGTCGGCGTGCTCGTGCCCGAGCCTGCGAACAATCCGGCCGCCGTGGCCAGCGAAATGCCGAGCGGTTGGGCAAGCGACACTGCCACGAGGAGCGAGGCGATCACAGCAACCGCGGCGAGGGCGATGTACTTAAGGCCGGGTCCCTTCAGGCTTGTGAAGAACTGCGGCCCGTACTGGATACCGACGCCGTAGACGAACATGACCAGTCCTAACGTCCCGACCAATCCAGGGGGCGCTGCCTTGGGTGCGATGGCTCCGATGAGAAGACCGGTAAACAAAACAGCGCCTGCGCCGAACGAGACGCCTGCAATCGAGATCTGTCCAATCGCATAGCCGGTGGCAATGGCGAGAAACAGCGCCAGCAAGGGAGACGATTCAAGCAATGTACGAACCATGTCGAGCATTGGATTCCCTCATCTTGCGCGGCAGCCGGCTTCCCGAAACTGCCCGATCACCCGCGCCACCATGTCGGAGGATGGGCTGGGGGTATCTGACAGTTGGTAGTCGAGGCCCATCGCCTTCCACTTGAACGTGCCCATCTGATGGAACGGGAGAACTTCGACCCATTCCACGTTTTTCATAGGTGCGACGAAACGTGCGATGCCCTCAACATTGGAGGGATCGTCGGTCAGGCCGGGGACCAGCACAAACCGCACCCAGACCGGTTTGTCGAGAGCCGCCAACCGTTCAGCAAATTGAAGGCTCGGCGCTACTTCCTGGCCGACGGCCCGGCGGTAGGTCGCCGGATCCCAGGATTTGATGTCGAGCAGCACGAGGTCGACCTGGCGCAGATACTCGTCATCCGCTCGCGCCCCGAGAAACCCGGACGTGTCCAATGCCGTGTGAAGGCCCATTTCCTTCGCTGCTGCGAAGAGTCGCTTCGTGAAGTGCACTTGGACGAGGGGTTCGCCTCCTGAGATGGTCAGACCCCCGTCCATGGCACGCAATGGCGCAGCATAGGCTTCAAGCGCAGTCCTGGCGCGTTCGAAGGGAATGCGAGTTCCGTCCTTGAGATGCCAGGTGTCTGGATTGTGGCAGTACAGGCAGCGCAACAAGCATCCGCTCATGAACACAACGACCCGGATGCCGGGCCCATCGAGAGTGGATCCGGTCTCGTACGAGTGGATCCATCCAATATCGCCTCTCGGGTCGTTAAACTCAGCCGTCTCCGGAGCGTCCGGCGATTGAGCCACCCGCAGGTCGTATCGGCTCTTGGCCCAGGGTTCGTCGGCCATGACTTCAGGAGTCCCCATGGAACGTTCGGCTGATGACGTCCATTTGCTGTTCGCGTGTGAGGCGGACGAAGTTGACCGCGTAGCCTGAAACCCGGATCGTCAACTGTGGATACTTGTCCGGGTGCTCCATCGCATCCAGCAGGGTGTCTCGGTTGAGGACATTGAGATTCATATGGAACCCGCCCTGACCGCAATAGGTATCGAGCACCTTTACCGCCTGTTTGACCTTTTCGCCCTGGTCCAGGCGATTGAGGCTCGGGGTGACCGACACGGTGTAGCTTATGCCATCCTGTGCGTCCGCATAGGGAAGCTTCGCCACCGACAGGCACGAAGCGAGCCATCCGTGGCTGTCGCGACCGTGCATCGGATTGGCGCCCGGAGCAAACGGCTCACCGGCCCTGCGACCATCCGGTGTATTACCGGTGTGTTTACCATAGACGACATTGCTTGTGATGGTCAGCACCGACTGCGTGTGAACGGCATTGCGGTAAGTCGGATGCTTCCTGATCTTGCGCATGAAGGTCGAGACCAGATCTGCCGCGATGCTGTCTACACGGTCGTCGTTGTTGCCGTATTTCGGGAAGTCGCCCGTAATCTCGAAGTCGACGATCAGTCCGTCGTCGCGTCGGACGGGTCTGACCTCGGCATGCTTGATGGCCGAAAGGCTGTCAGCCACCACAGACAGGCCGGCGATGCCGAAAGCCATCGTTCGCAGGATCTGCTGGTCGTGCAGCGCCATCTCCAGGCGCTCGTAATAGTACTTATCATGCATGTAATGAATGCAATTCATGGCGTGGACGTAGGTTCTCGCCAGCCATTCCATCATGGTGTCGAACTTCGCCATGACATCCGCGTACTCGAGCACATCACTCAGGACAGGTGACGCCGCCGGCCCAATTTGCTGGCCGCTGACTTCGTCCCGCCCGCCATTGATGGCGTAGAGCAGGCACTTGGCGAGGTTCACTCGCGCGCCGAAGAATTGCATCTGGTTGCCGATGCGCATCGCCGAGACGCAGCAGGCGATGCCGTAATCGTCCCCCCAATACGGGCGCATCAGATCGTCATTCTCATACTGGAGGGACGATGTCTCCGCGGAAACCTTGATGCAATAGCGCTTGAACGGATCCGGGAGCTGCTTTGACCAGAGCACCGTCATATTGGGCTCCGGCGCGGGACCGAGGTTGGTCAGCGTGTGCAGCATCCTGAAGCTTGTCCGCGTCACCAAAGGACGTCCGTTCAGATCCATGCCCCCGACGCATTCGGTGGCCCAATAGGGGTCGCCCGAGAACAGGGCATCGTAGTCGGGTGTTCGCAAGAAGCGGACGATGCGTAGCTTCTGAACCAACTGGTCGATGAGTTCCTGAGCGCCTCCCTCATCAAGCATGCCGTTCTTCATGTCGCGCTCGATATAGATGTCGAGGAAGGACGAGATGCGGCCGATAGACATGGCTGCACCGTTGGCCTCCTTGATGGCTCCGAGATAACCGAAATAGGTCCATTGCACGGCTTCGCGCGCGTTGTTGGCGGGACGCGTGATGTCGAACCCGTAGTTTCCAGCCATCACCGCCAGGTCAGCCAGCGCCCGCATCTGCTCCGCCAGTTCCTCACGCTCCCGGATGACATCGTCGGTCGGCCACTTGGCGTCGAGGAGCGCCCGCTCGGCGCGCTTTGCCGCCAGCAATTTGTCCGTACCGTATAGGGCCACTCGGCGGTAGTCGCCGATGATCCGACCGCGTCCGTAGGAGTCGGGAAGGCCCGTGATGATGTGGCTCCGTCGGCAGGCCATGATTTCGGGCGTATAGGCATCGAAGACTCCGTCATTGTGGGTCTTCCGATACTTGGTGAAGATGTCGTGCACGATGGGGTCAGGCTCGAACCCCGCGGCCATCAGCCCTGCTTCAACCATGCGCAATCCGCCATATGGCATGATCGCTCGTCGGAACGGCGCGTCGGTCTGCAACCCGACGATCACCTCGTTGTCGCGGTCGATGTAGCCGGGCTCATGGGATGTCATCGAGGAGGGCGTTTTGGCATCGACGTCGAGGACACCCTTGCGGATCTCCTCCTGGAAGTAAGGTTGCAGCTTGGCCCATACCGCTTTCGTCCGTTCGCTCGGTGCGACCAGGAACCCCTCGTCGCCGTCGTAGGACGTGACGTTGCGCTGAATGAAGTCGCGAACGTCGATGGTTTGCTGCCATCGTCCGGGCGCGAAGCCGGACCATTCGTCAGCCCGGTCCGACGCTTCAGTGACGGGAGCAGTTCCCGCATCCGATGCGGCTTTCGCGGAACTCCAGCTGGCTACGGCTTCCTCTGACATGACAGGTTCCTCCCGCCCTTGATCGTTCAGGGAAGAAACAACCTAGTCCAATCGGTGCGCAGTGCTTGACCGGCGGGGACAATCCCTTGACAGTTTGAGCTATCCGGTCACGCCGGCCTGTCACTCGGCAATCAGCTTTGGCGCCTGCGTCGCGGTCGTGACCCGTTTGGATTTGCTGCGAGCATCCAGGCAGGAAGTCTGCCAGACCCATTGCCGCGCCCCAAAGTGTCAAGAGGTTGTCCCCGTCTATCAAGCAGGGGGAGGAGACAGGGGTAAGTTCAGGTTGTGGAGAGATGAGATCGCAGGACGACGGCCTTGCTTCCACACCAGAACAGGGGCGGAACCACCTGCGATGCACACGCCGGCTCCGCCGTGGCCAGGAGGATGCGCCGATGACAAATCCGATCGTGGACGAAACCCTCGAATCCTTTCCCGACATCCCGGAAGCACCGAGCGATATGAGCCGACGGACATTCTTCGTGCGCCATGCGGCCATTGGCGCGGCGGCGGTGATGACAGGCACCACGTGGTCTCCGGAGGTTCGCGCGCAGCAGGCCGCGACGGAGGCTGCGGCGCAGCAGAAAGCGAAGGCCGCTGCAGGAGGCGAAGCCGGTCTCAAGATGAGTTCGGCCCTGTCGCCCGATCTCGATGTCGTCAAGGCGTCGAAGGGCCCGGTCATGACCGTTGCGGACGAGTTCTACAAGGTCGGCCCCGGCCCCTCGAGTTCGCACACCATCGGGCCGATGCGCATCACCTATGATTTCTACCAACGCTGCGCGAAGCTGCCTGCGGAGCAGTTGGCCCAGGCGACGGGTTTGAAGGTCCACCTCTTCGGCAGCCTCAGCGCGACGGGGAAGGGCCACGGCACGGAACGCGCCGCTCTCGCCGGCCTTGTCGGCAAGGAGCCGGCGACGGTGGATCCGCGGTTTCTCGACGAGATGATCGCAAAGCCGGAGCAGACCTATCCGGTTAAGCTGGGCAACAAGACGTTCAATCTCTCGCTTGCCGATATCGTGTACGATGCACCGAAGGGTGATTTCCCGCATCCCAACACCATGACGGCCCGCCTCATGTCCGGTGACAAGGTCCTTTATGAGCAGGAATACTATTCCGTCGGCGGTGGGTTCATCGAATGGAAGGGCTATGAACCTCCCAAGAAGGGGAGCCCGAAATATCCCTACGCGACGATGAAGGAGCTTCGTCAGCACGCGGAGAGCAACAACCTTTCGATTGCCGATGTGGTGATGGCGAACGAGATCGCGGTGTCGGGGAAGAGCGAGGAGCAGATCAACGCGTTCCTGGACAAGATCGCCAATGCGATGATCGCCACGGTCAAGACGGGCCTTTCCTACAAGGACGATGTCCTGCCTGGGCCGATCAAGCTCCATTCGAAGGCCGCCACGGTCTATGAGCGCGCCAACGACGACGCCTATATGAGCGATCGCGCGATCGGATTGGTGGCGGCCTTCGCCCTCGCGGCGTCCGAGGAGAATGCCCGCGGGCATCTCGTCATCACCGCGCCGACGGGCGGCTCGGCGGGGGTGATGCCGGCCGTGGTCTATGCGCTGACGCAGAGTCCCCGCGCGGTGCCGATGGACAAGATCCGGCAGGGACTGCTGGCCGGACTGGCCGTCGGCTATCTGTGCAAGCACAATGCGACGTTGGCCGCGGCGGAAGGCGGATGCCAGGCCGAGATCGGCGTTGCCTCCGGGATGGCCGCCGCGCTGATCACGCAGGTCCTGAACCAGCCGCCTCACGTCGTCGAGAACGCGGCGGAGTCGGCGCTCGAGCATCATCTCGGCATGACCTGCGATCCCGTCGCGGGCTATGTGCAGGTTCCCTGCATCGAGCGCTGCGCCTTCGGCGCGGTGAAGGCCTGGGCGGCCGCCATGATCGCCACCAACGAGATCGCAAGCCGCCATCGGGTCGATCTCGACACGACGATCCAGACGCTGTCCGACACCGCCAAGGACATGAATCCGAAATACAAGGAGACGAGCGAGGCTGGTCTCGCGCAGAACCTCGTCCTCTGCTGATCGCCACGCAGCGAGCGGAAGGCCCGCCGGCGCTTTGAGGCTATGCCGGCTGGCCCCCGGTCGGGGAGACCAGTGGGTCGCGGGCCCGGTCCGCCTCCGGATCGATCAGCCCGAACCCCGCCAGCGCCCCAAGGATCACGAAGGCTCCGGCGAGCAGGAGGGCATGGCGGATGCCGTCCGCCGCCCCGGGGCTGACATCGAGGATCATGCCCGTCACGGCGGGAGCGAGAGGACCGGCCAATGTCGTGATGGCGTTGACGATGCCGAGGGCGGCGCCGCGCTGTCCGACCGGCGTGACCTCGGCGACGAGGACCGGGCCGAGCACGAAGATCACGTTGCCGAGGGAGAACGCGATGATCGTGCAGGCGACCGCCGCCAGCCCGCCCGATTGCGACAGCAGGATCGTCACCAGACCGGCCGCGAGGGTGCTGGCGCAGGCTATCGACCCGCAGGCGTGCCGGCTCGCGGCGCCGAGGCGCTTCAACCCGTCCGACAGGGCCGACACGGCGGGCAGGAGCACGATCTGGCCGAGGGACACCAGCATCATGATCCAGCCCGCCTGGATCGACGTGTAGCCGAAAGCCTGCGTCAGGAAGGTCGGCAGCCAGATGACCGCAAGGGTGAGCAGCCAGTAGGCGGTGAACCCGACGATGAGGACGCCGACGATCGTCCGGCACCCGAGCAGCCGCCGATACGACAGGCGCGCGGCGGGGTCGGCTACCGCATGGGCGGTGGCGGCACTGTGGCCCGCGAGGGAGCCTTCGCGCGCCAGCGCCAGCCACGCGGCGCACCAGATCAGCCCGAGAACGCCGAGGAGGCCGAAGGCGGCCTGCCACGACCACGCGGCGATGACGGCGACGATCACGGGCGCGGCGATGCCGTTGCCCGCCAGGGCGCCGATGGCGATGACGCTGGTGGGCAGGGCCCGGCGCTCGCTGGGGAACCACTTGTACGCCGCATGGGCCGCGACCGGGTAGGCGGGTCCCTCGCCGAAGCCGAGGACGATCCGGTTCGCCACGAGGGTGGCGACCGTCGCCGACAGCATCAGGGGCAGCTGGCACAGGGACCAGACCAGCGCGAGGGCGGCCAGCACCCACTTGGCGGCGACCCGGTTCACCAGAAAGCCGCCGATCACGGCCCCGAACGAGAACAGGGTGAAGAAGCTCGTCGCGATCAGGCCGAACTGGGTGTTGCTCAGCCCCAGGTCCCGCATGATGGGACCGGCCGCGAGGCCGAGCACCGCCCGGTCCGCGAAGTTGATGAGCATGAACAGAAACAGCAATCCCACCACGAGCCATGCCTCGGCACGGTCCACGGCCGCCTTCGGGAGCAACGCCAGCAGGCGCATTCGCTTCATGGTCGGGCCACCTGTCGCTCCGTGAGTGTCCCACCAAGGCCAAGCATGCGCAAGCGGGCCCGACACGCCGCCCGCCGTTCCGCGCGCACCGCTGTCATTCCGAGCGGCCCGACGGGCCGGGCCCGGGCGGGCCGAGCGCCCCCCGTCATTCCGGGACGGCCCTGCGGGCCGGGCCCGGAACCCAGAGCCGCTGAGGTTTGTGGACGGGTGCGTGGCTGCCATGGCTCCTGATCCGAGATCGTTAGCGGCTCTGGGTTCCGGGCTCTCGCGCTGCTCGCCCCGGAATGACAGAGCACCACCGTCATTCCGGGGCGCCGCAGGCGAGCCCGGAACCCATACGCGCTGAGGGTGCTGGAAAAGAACGCACCGGCTGCCATGGCTCTTTCTCCTGCACGGTCGTGTTTATGGGTTCCGGGCTCTCGCTGATGCTCGCCCCGGAATGACGGTAGAGCGCATGACGGGCGAGCCCGTGACGGCGGGGCTCATGACAGCGGAGCGCGTCACGGCATGGGGCGGTGGCCTCCGGGCTGAGTGGCCCGGAGGGGAAGCTGATCGAGGGTGGCGCGTCGGGCAGCCCGGCTCGCGGATGATGAGAAGGGAAGAGCCGGGAGGCCTCTTCGCGCACGGTTCTTTTAGGCGAACAGGAGAGGCAAGGCTCAGGCATCGCCGCAGGCGGGATCCGTCTCGTGCGACGGGGGCCTGCGACCGATCCCGACAACCCGCCCAGCATCCTGGGCCTCCCATCCGGTGCGGCTGCGTAACCGCACGGACGGGACCGTGTCCGGTCCCGCTCTTGCGACGCCTCGCGAGTGCGCCCCTCGTCAGGACCTGATCTGCGTAACGATATAGCTCAGCTTGTCCCGTCCGTCAAGAACAAAATGAGAACAAAAGCCATTGGACGGCCCGAGCACCCGAGCCATCCGGCACGCGCCCGGGCTTGGCGCGACGGACGGCGTGCCCCCACTGTCATTCCCGCGCAGGCGGGAGCCCGGAAACACCGACGCTGCCGGATCAGAAGCCATGGCATCCGTTGCGTTCTCTTTCGTCACCCTCAGCGGTTATGGGTTCCGGGCTCGCCTGCGGCGCCCCGGAATGACGGAAGCGCAACCCCCTGTCATTCCGGGACGGCCCAGAGGGCCGGGCCCGGAACCCATAACCCCAACGATCCCGGAAAAGACGCGGTGGCTCCCGCTTTGCCCTGTTCGGCCTCGTGAGCGGCTCTGGGTTCCGGGCTCCGCTGCGCGGCCCCGGAATGACGGAGAGCGCCGCCCCTCTGTCATTCCGGATTGCCGCAAGGCAAGTCCGGAACCAAGAACCGCTGACGATGGAAGACAACCCACACCGCCCCCGCAGCTCTCGATCCACAACCCTGGTGCGGCGGCTCCCGCCCGCGCGGAGACGGCGGTGGCGGCGGCATGACACGAGAAGAGGGGCGGGGATGATTGTGGGACGCGCGGCTCGCGCCATTGACCCCGCACCGCTTCCCCGTGTTATCTCGTTGCCGGAACCGGGCGCACCCGGTTCCGGGGCGTCAGAACCCCATCAGGGCGGCGCAAGCATCCGCCGCAACGATGCCTTCCCAACCTTACGGTCGGGGAGGCGTTGCCGTATGTCCAAGGCTTCGGCCCAAAGGGCAACGCGGTCGTCCCTGACGGCTTCTGAACTCCCCGGCCACCAGCGTTGCTGGTGGTCGCTTCACATCAGGGGAGGGCCGCCATGTTCTTTCGCCGCAAACCGAAACCGCCATTGATCCACGCGTCCCAACTGGTGCGCGACGCCGTCGTGCTGGCGCATGCCTATTGGCGCGACCGGGATTACCGTCCGAGCGAAACGGATCTCGCTCTATTCCGTCAGTTGGAACAAGCCCTGTTCGTCAGCTACGCCACCATCCGCCGCATCACCATCCGCATGGAACGCCGCTTTCATGGGGAACCGGAGGTGGATGAGGGAAAGTGGTTGCGGTGATTGCTCAAAACGTACGCAGAATATCCGGAACACGGGTGTCCGGCGTTAGATTGAAATGGGTTGGGCATCGAAGCCCAAGGATGTGAATGCGGAAGATCTAGGCCTTATGTCAGTTGCCTGTAATACTCGTTAGCTCTGCTTTGTAACATCGGTTTAGTTGTGGACTGTGGCAGTGGAAGCCACTTGCTCCTGATTTTGCTTTCTGCCATGGTAGGCGTGTCGGCGAATGGACTTTCGCACGACAGCAACACCACGGTCGCCGGAGGCGGCACGTATTAGGAGCTAAATTATGACGATCTCATCGCTCGTCCTGTATTCTACCTATGCCCGTAGAATGCCTGATCCCGTTTTCAAGGGAATTGATCACTACTTTTTTTGGGTTCCCGCTCACACGCTCGTGGAAGGCGTATCGTACGGCCCCAATGCCCGCAATCCAAATACACGAAAACACGTTTACAAGACAGTCAACAACAGTCTGCTCAATATCGACTGTATCGAGAACTCATTTCACCTGAAGAACCTTGGCATTTTCATCAATGCCAAAGGTGTAAAAAAGATCAACGAAGAAGAGTATCTGATTGATCTTTCAGACTATGAGCACACGGGTGTTCTAAATGGGGGACATACGCTCGACCTGATCGTGAAGCGGATCAATGATGGCTCAATTCCTCCGACGCAGTTCGTAAAAGTTGAAGTGAGGACGGGGATACCCAATGACTGGCTATCTGAGATTGCTGGTGGACTGAATACCGCTCTTCAGGTTGAAGACATGTCTCTGGATGATCTGGCCGGAGCGTTCGATTGGATCAAAGATGCTCTTAGAAATGAGCACTATTTCAAGGTCATCGCTTGGAGCGAGAATGATCCCGGTGAGTATGACGCTAGGGATCTCGTCAGCTTGCTCACGTGCTTCCACATCGGCCTCTATCCAAATGACGGCTCCTCTCATCCGGTTGAAGCCTATGAAAAGAAATCGAAAGCTCTAGACAATTTCCGCAAGGACTTTGAGTTGAACGATAGTGAGGAGTTCCGGCGGCTCCGTCCTATTATGAAGGACATTTTCGTTCTTCATGACACTATCCAATACGAGTTTGCCATGTATCACAACAAGAATGGTGGCAAGGCAGGCAAGCTCAACATTATGGATGTAAAGGACGAGAACTCGAAAACGCTGTTCAACTATGTATTCATCGGTAAGCAGGATCGGATGCAATTGCAAACCGGCGCGCTTTACCCGTTGCTTGCAGCATTCCGTTGGATGGTCGAGGAGAAGCCGTCTGGTGAATATGGATGGCGTGGTGGCTTCAAGGCAGTTTTGAAGCGGTGGAAGGATACGGCGCCGGAGCTTGTGCGAAAGACATATGACCGGAGTCGTGAGCTCAGTGGTAACGCAAATGCGATAGGCAAAAGCCGAACGCATTGGGAGACACTCCACCAGACAGTCGCTTTTCGTGACTTGATTGCACAGGCAGCGGGTAACGCTCGTGCGCCTTCAGTAATTCAGCCTCGCCCAAAGTCGCGTAGCAAGTAGAAACCGTTGAGTCTCCGGTTGTCGGATGCGGCCGGAGACTCAACATATTAATGCTAGGCACCAAGCTAGGCACATTCGGCCGTGTCAAAAGAGTTCGGGGCTTATCCGCCAGTGAGCAACTGGCCAACTTCATCCTTCCGGGTTCAAAAGCACTTTTAGCGGTGTTTCTGTGAGGGTAAAGACTCACAGTTTATTGCATAATTTGTAGCGTGCCTAAGCCAGTGATGCTGCTGATTTGGGGGGAATGAAAATGGCCGCCTATTCGGCGGCCATTTTGATATTAGGGATATGAATTCTACGACAGTGTCGGGATATCCCGGAACTTATATTATCCGTACCGCCACGAGCACACTCGGAACAATCACGAGCACCCCGTCGTGCTTCCGCACGTGTCACACTTCAAACACGTCCCGTTCCGCACGAGCGTAAAATTCGCGCATTCGGGGCAGGCTTCGCCCACGTAGCCCTTCATCTTCGCTTCCGCGCGGCGGTCGGCAATGGAGGGGGCGGCGAAGCCGAGTTTGGCGAGGTCGGCTTCGCCCACCTTGTCCTCGGGTGTCGCGGCGGGCTCTTCCTTGAGTGCTGTCGCGCCCATGGTGAGGCCCGTGGTGCCCGTGCGCTGGCCTGCTCCGCCCGGAATGAGCATGAGCCGGTCGACGGTGCCGCGGGTGAAGCCGCGGGACACGACGGCCGTGGCGGGCGCGGGCTCCGGCGCCTTCGACTGGGCTTCGCCCGAGCCGATGGTGGTGGGGCCGGCTTCCGACGGATCGACGTGGGCGAGATCGTTGCGTCCGAGATAGGAGATGGCGAGTTCGCGGAACACGTAGTCGAGGATCGAGGTCGAGCTCTTGATGCGCTCGTTGCCCTGCACGAAGCCTGCCGGCTCGAAGCGCGTGAAGGTGAAGGCCTCCACGTATTCCTCCAGCGGCACGCCGTATTGCAGGCCGAGCGAGATCGCGATGGCGAAGTTGTTCATCATCGCCCGGAAGGCCGCGCCTTCCTTGTGCATGTCGATGAAGATCTCGCCGAGACGGCCGTCGTCGTATTCGCCAGTACGCAGATACACCTTGTGGCCACCGACGACGGCCTTCTGGGTGTAGCCCTTGCGGCGGTCGGGCATCTTCTCGCGGTCGTGGATCTTCACGACGCGCTCGACGATCTTCTCCACGATCTTCTCGGAGAGGTTCGCGGCCTTCGCGGCGGCGGGGAGGGCGGTGAGCGCCTCGGCGGCGTCCTCCGCATCCTCGTCCTCATCGGCGATGAGGGCGGCGTTGAGGGGCTGCGAGAGCTTGGAGCCGTCGCGGTAGAGAGCGTTCGCCTTCAGCGCCAGCTTCCACGAGAGCATGTAGGCGCTCTTGCAATCCTCGACCGTCGCGTCGTTCGGCATGTTGATGGTCTTGGAGATCGCCCCCGAGATGAAGGGCTGCGCCGCCGCCATCATGCGGATGTGGCTGTCCACCGAGAGATAGCGCTTGCCGATCTTGCCGCAGGGATTGGCGCAATCGAACACCGGGTAATGCTCGGTCTTCAGGTGCGGCGCGCCTTCGAGGGTCATGGCGCCGCAGATGTGGATGTTCGCGGCCTCGATGTCGGCCTTCGAATAGCCTAGGAACTGGAGCAGGTCGAAGGACGGATCGGTGAGCTTTTCCGCCGGCACTTTCAGCGTGCCGGTGAGGAAGTCCTCGCCCAGCGTCCAGCGGTTGAACACGAACTTGATGTCGAAGGCCGACTTCAGGCCCTTCTCCACCGCGTCGATCTTGTCCTGCGGGAAGCCCTTCGCGGACAGCGAGCCCGGGTTGATGGCGGGCGCCTGCTTCATCGAGCCATGGCCGACCGCGTAGGCCTCGATCTCGGCGATCTCGGATTCGCGGTAACCGAGGGCGCGCAGGGCGTCCGGCACGGCGCGGTTGATGATCTTGAAATAGCCGCCGCCGGCGAGCTTCTTGAACTTCACCAGGGCGAAGTCGGGCTCGATGCCGGTGGTGTCGCAATCCATCACGAGGCCGATGGTGCCCGTCGGCGCGATCACGGTGGACTGCGCGTTGCGGTAGCCGTTCTTCTCGCCGAGTTCGAGGGCCTGGTCCCAGGCGCGCTTGGCGTGGGCGATCAGGTTCTGATCCGGGCAGGAGGCGGCATCGAGCGGCACGGGATTGACGGACAGGCCCTCATAGCCTTCCGCGAGGCCGTGCGCGGCGCGGCGGTGGTTGCGGATGACGCGCAGCATGTGCTTCGCGTTGGCCTTGTAGTTCGGGAACGGCCCGAGCTCGCCCGCCATCTCGGCGGAGGTCGCATAGGACACGCCGGTCATGATCGCGGTGATCGCGCCGCCGAGCGCCCGGCCCGCGTCGCTGTCGTAAGGCAGGCCCATGGTCATGAGCAGGCCGCCGATATTGGCATAGCCGAGGCCGAGGGTGCGGTACTCGTACGAGAGCTGCGCGATTTCCTTGGACGGGAACTGCGCCATCGTCACCGAGATTTCGAGCACCACCGTCCAGAGGCGGCAGGCATGCTCGAAGGCGTCCGCGTCGAAGGCCTTGGTGGCGCGGTCATAGAACTGGAGCAGGTTGGCGGAGGCGAGATTGCACGCCGTGTCGTCCAGGAACATGTATTCCGAGCACGGGTTCGACGCCCGAATCCGGCCACCGGCGGGGCTGGTGTGCCAGTCGTTCATGGTGGTGTTGAAGTGCAGGCCCGGATCGGCCGAGGCCCAGGCCGCATAGCCGATCTGCTCCCACAGGTCGCGGGCCTTGAGGGTCTTCACCGGCTTGCCGTCCTTGCGGGCGGTGAGGTGCCAGTCCGCATCGTTCTCCACCGCGCGCAGGAAGTCGTCGGTGAGCGAGACCGAGTTGTTGGAATTCTGGCCGGACACCGTCAGATAGGCTTCCGAGTCCCAGTCCGTGTCGTAGATCGGGAAGTCGATATCCGTGTAGCCCTGCCGCGCGAACTGGATCACGCGCTTGATGTAGTTGTCCGGGATCTGCACCCGGCGGGCCATCTTGATCTCTTTCTTCAGGGCCGGGTTCTTTTCCGGATCGAAGCAGGCATCGCCCTCGGCCTCGCAGTTCACGCAGGCCTTGAGGATCGCCTTCAGGTGCTTGGCGGCGAGCTTGGAACCGGTGACGAGGGCGGCGACCTTCTGCTCCTCCTTCACCTTCCAGTCGATGTAGGCCTCGATGTCCGGGTGATCCACGTCCACCACCACCATCTTGGCGGCGCGGCGGGTGGTGCCGCCGGACTTGATCGCGCCGGCGGCCCGGTCGCCGATCTTGAGGAAGGACATCAGGCCCGAGGAGCGGCCGCCGCCGGAGAGCTTCTCGCCCTCGCCGCGCAGGCGGGAGAAGTTGGAGCCCGTGCCCGAGCCGTACTTGAACAGGCGCGCCTCGCGGACCCACAGGTCCATGATGCCGCCTTCGTTCACCAGATCGTCCTCGACGCTCTGGATGAAGCAGGCATGGGGCTGCGGATGCTCATAGGCCGACTTGGACTTGGTCAGCTTGCCGGTCTTGTAATCCACGTAGAAGTGGCCCTGGCTCGGCCCGTCGATGCCGTAGGCCCAGTGAAGGCCGGTGTTGAACCATTGCGGGGAGTTCGGCGCCACCATCTGGTTGGCGAGCATGAAGCGCAGCTCGTCGAAGAAGGTCCGGGCGTCCTCCTCGGAGGAGAAATAGCCGCCCTTCCAGCCCCAGTAGGTCCAGCAGCCCGCAAGGCGGTCGAACACCTGCTTGGAGGAAATCTCGGAGCCGTAGCGCTGGTCCTCCGGCAGCTCGGCGAGGGCCGTCTCGTCGGCCACGGAACGCCACAGCCAGGACGGGACGTCGTTTTCCTCGACCTTTTTCAGCCGCGCCGGAACGCCGGCCTTGCGGAAATACTTCTGCGCCAGGACGTCGGACGCCACCTGGCTCCAGGTCTCCGGCACCTCGATGTTCTCAAGCTTGAAGACAACCGATCCGTCCGGATTGCGAATCTCGCTCGTGGCGAGCCGGAAGGCGAGGGAGGAATAGGGCGATTGCCCGGTTTGCGTGTAACGCCGCTCGATCCGCATCGGTCTTGATCCTTCATGTCGGAGACAAAACGTCCCCGGGCTGCGAAACGCATCCGCAGCGCTTAGCCCCACATAATTTTTTGACGCCCCCACGGTCCGTTGTTCGAACCGCCACTCTGCACGCCCGAGTCACGCCTCCTTTGGACACCATCGGCCGCGCGGCATGGATCTGCCACGTGGCTCTGACGCTGAACTCTTGGGAGATTCAACCGCCCTTCTCAGGTCGGTCGCCGGTCTCGATCGGCACTTCCGCAAGCTAGTCGCCTCGTGAGCCTTACGTCAAGAACTTGTAGCGAGTTCCTGAGTTCCAACTATATATAGTGGGCAAATGTTAAAAATGTGGAAAACTGGCTAAGCCTCGGAGAATCCTTTCAGAATCCGGAAGGGCTTTTTTTCCCGGCCAAGTTTGGCCGGCTCGATAGTTGCGTATTTGTTTGGCTCGATGGGGGCGAATGTTGTGCCGGCGCATCAGTCGGCAGTGGGGCGATTGAAGTCCCATAAAGTGCCTCGAACGGCCAAAATCCCACAGATCCGGGAGAATTCCTTTAAGGGTGGTTCAAACGAATCGGAGCGCTGATTCTGTTAGGTGGAGCTTTGGGCAAACGCGCGCTGCACAATTAACGTTAAGGCAGGGGGCAAAGCTCTGCTGAAGTCATGTCCGATGCGCCAATGTTAGCTATGGATTCAGGTTGCGACCGTTCGCCGTAGCGCTCACCAGCCACCATGGCAAACCCCGTAAAGCGCACAGTCCTGTTCACGCCCATCAGCTGCAGAATGGGCGCTAGAATGTGCGAGGGGGCACGTTCGTGCCTGTATTGCAACGTTATATCTCAAAAGTCGGCAGCGATTAAAAACACGTATCAACACTCGCGCTGACGAAACAGTCTGTCTCTAACAAGGGGAAAACATGACTTTCTCAATCCAACAAGCGTTTGAATCGTTCTTCAACAACAGCGGTGGCGGCGGCGTTTGGTACGGCGGCACCGCTATCAGCTCCGGGCCAGTTTCCAACGCCTCCGGAGGGGCATCCAATGATGCTTCATCCTCCGGATCTACAGGAGAAATACTTGAGCCTCAGGATGCAAATCCAGAATATAACTACAGTTTTGATCCAATCTACAGGAGTTTGCAGGATATCGATGCCGATTTCCCGCTAACGAATTTCTGGGAATCTACGAGGCCGTACGAATTGTACTATCACGACGGCAGCCACGTTAGAGACTACCTCAATGCCGAAATGGATGAGCTGGAGGATGCTCGTAATAGCGGCAACGATGGCGTTGAAAAGGGAGTGCTATTTGCCAGCCTCGATAACCAAGCAGCGATCGCCGTCACTGTCACGTTCGGTACACAGCGTGACGATCAGCTTTCAGGTGGCGGTATCCTGTCCGGTGAAGACGGAAATGATGTTCTGATCGGTCTTGAAGGGGACGACATTCTCAGGGGGGGCGACGGAAATGACACCCTGAGGGGGAATGGTGGTGCCGACTTGATTGTCGGAGGACAAGGCAACGACCTCCTTGAAGGAGGATCGGGCAACGACGATCTTCAAGGTGGCATCGGCGACGATACACTGCGCGGCCTAGATGGCGACGATAAGCTGCAAGGTGACGACGGCAATGACTGGATCGCGGGCGAAAGCGGCCATGACGTGATCAACGGCGGCGAGGGCAACGACATCGTCGGTGGCCAGGACGGCAACGACACCATCTCCGGCGGCGCGGGCGACGATCAGGTCTGGGGTGGAACCGGCAATGACGACCTCTCCGGCGGCTACGGCAACGATGCCATGTACGGCGAGGGCGGCGATGATCTGATGCACGGCCACGAAGGCAGCGACCAGTTGCGTGGCGGCGAGGGCAACGATCAGGTCTTCGGCGATGCGGGCGACGATTGGGTGGCTGGTGAAGCCGGCAACGACCGGGTCGAGGGCGGCGACGGCAACGATACGGTCGGTGGCCAGGACGGCAACGACAGTGTCTCGGGCGGAGCCGGCAATGACCAGGTCTGGGGCGGCACCGGTGACGACGTGCTCTCGGGCGGCGACGGCGACGACTGGCTGGCGGGCGAGGCTGGCCACGACCAGGTCAGAGGCGGCGCTGGCAACGACGTCGTGGGTGGCCAGGACGGCAATGACCTCGTCAACGGTGGCCAGGGTAACGACGAGCTCTGGGGTGGCACGGGCATGGACAGGTTCGTGTTCGACACCGTCCTCGGATCCGGCAACGTGGACCAGATTAAGGACTTTGCGTCCGAGGACGTGATCGTGCTGGACCACAACGTGTTCACGGCGCTGTCGCAGGGGCTTGGCGGCGTGGGCCTGAAGTTTGGCACGGTGGCGACAAGCGCCGGTCAGCACATCCTGTATGATCAGGGCACGGGAGCTCTGTCATACGACTCGGACGGTTCGGGGTCGCAGGCGGCGGTTCAGTTCGCCACGCTGACGCCCGGCACGCAGATCAGCGCTTACCAGTTCCTGGTGATCTGACCACAAAAGCAAGGGTGCGGCAGGACAATCCTGCCGCACCCACCCGCATCCATGAGGGCAGGCATGGGACGGAGCCGCCCTTTGCGTTCTTCTTCCCGATGGGCCATTGAAGGCTGGACTTCGCGCGGGCGGGAAGCCATATTCCGCCCAACTTTACGGACCCCTTCGGCGGTAGCGATGAAACAGTTTTTGACGGAATTCTTCACCTGGTGGAACGGGACGACCTTCGGCACCCGCTTCTACACGTGGCGCTTCGGCCAGTTCGTCGGTGAGGACGAGTTCGGCAACAAGTACTACCGTTACACCCAGAGCCAGGCGATCGATTCGAACGTCGGGGCGGAACGCCGCTGGGTCTCCTATAACGGCTACGCCGATGCCTCGCGGGTGCCTCCGGGCTGGCGCGCCTGGCTTTGCCACAACGGGGACGTGCCTCCCAGCGAGGAGACCTACAAGCCGCGGGAGTGGGAAAAGCCGTATGTTCCGAACATGACCGGAACCGCCATGGCTTATCGCCCGCAGGGCTCCATGCTAGCCACGGGCAAGCGCCCGTCCGCAACCGGCGATTACGTTCCTTGGACTCCGGGAGAGTAAGGGCTCAGGCAGCCCCTATCGCCGTGCCATGCTGAACAGCAAGAGACCCAAAGCCTGCGTCGAATGCGGTCTGCCCTTCGGGCATTCCGATTTCACGTACCATGCCGGCCGGGTCGAGAAGGGCCCGGCTTACTGGTCGGACCAGGGAATCCTCTGCTCCCATGCCTGCTCCACGGCGCATTTCCTGCGCCGGGAAAAGCAGGGCAACCCTATGACGGAGCCGGCACCGAACCCATTCGAAAAACGGTCGATCTTCGACTGAAGAGCTCTCGGCTCGCAGGTTCGGTTCAAGACGTACGATGACGGAACGCCGCGACGTTCTGCTCGAGATGCGCGGTACGCCCGGTGCCGCTCAGCACGATTGCATCAGGCAACGCATCTTCGATGAAGCGGAAGGCGGTGCGAGCGGCTTCCTCGAACGATTGCCCTAGGATCAAGCCACCCATAGCGAAAGGCCGGTTGACCACCGCCGTGCACCGTCTCGCCTGAAGAGCCGCCAGAAGCGGCGACATCCCGGTATTCTGCATGTTGAACGGAAATTGCAGGCTCTGGTAAAATCCGCTCTCGATGGCCAGCAAGCCCGACTCCACGTCGCTGACACTGGCGCCGAAAACCGTCACGCCGCAGCTTTTCGCATAATCCATCGCGGCGATGACATCGGGATGGGCCACGACATCTTTCGTCGCCTTGTGAATTTGAAGCACGTCGATGGAGCCGAGCAGAGCCAAGCTGCGGTCGATGCTGCGGATCAGGGCATCCCGGCCGTGATCGACGAAACTCGTTCCAGCGTCGTGGTCCCAGTGCTCGCCGGCTTTCGTCATGATAGCGAGCCCGTCCCTCGATGACCGTGGAAGCTGCGCGAGAAAGCGGCCCAGCCGTGCCTCGCTGGCCGCATAGGCCGGCGCGGTATCGAAAATGGCGATGCCGAGGTCCACGGCCCGGGACAGCAGCTCCTGCGCCTCGTCCTCGGTCGGCGGCGCGCTTTGCCCCACGCCCCAGATACGTCCGAGCGAGACCAGCCCGAGACCGAGCTTGAGACCGGGCGCGCTCAGCGGTGTCGTCGCCATGAGGAATATACCTTATCTGAGAGAAGCTTACTTCGGATGAAAATAGGATTGGCGCCTGAGCGTCCCTTCGGAAAACAAGCCGAAGGCTTGGATCACCGATCCCTGCGGAACATCGACATTACGGGCGACGCCCGAGCCCTTGAGAACGCCCCCGCGCTCGTCAGGGTCAGGGTCGCGATAGGTCGCGCCAGCGCCGAGACGACAGTTCTGGCAGCGAATCGGCCCGAGAATCTGGCCGCCACGACCGATGTCGTTGCCCCCCGAAAGTGAGCCGCCTCCCAGAAGGCGGGCGCCGTCGCCGACGGTTATGAGGCTTCCGGCTTCGGCCTTGAGCGTGAAGCCGCCTTCCTCCCCGATCTCCGCCTGTGCCCCGATGGCGATCCGCCCATCGACGGCGACCACCCGGGTTCCCGGAAAGAGAATCGTTCCCGCTCCGATCTCGATCGTTGCCCGGCCCACGGCCTGGAGGATCGTGCCGGGCCATAGGACCACGCCGCTTTCGAGGATCGTGCCCGGGGAAACGAGGACCGATGCGGGATCGGGCATCCGCACGTCTTCCCCGAACTGAGCCAGCATCTCGCTCAGGGTCAGGAAACCCATGGATCGACGTGAGGAATCGAGGGCGGCGATAACGTCCATGCTCAAGGATGACCCTCAGATGGGTTTCGGTATAACTTAATCGGGTGTCTCCACACCGCCAAGCTTTCCTTGCCCTTTTTCCATCATGGTTCACGTGTTATCGCGTTGCCGGAACCAAAGGCGGCCAGGCTTGGCCGACAGGATATGCCAGGATCACGCTGGCGCGGGCAGGTTATATGACTTCTGGTTGGACACGAGCGGCCCTGGTGCTCGCATCACTCGTCGGCGGCATCGGCGCGGCGCATGCGGACAGAATCAAGAACCCGACGGGAGTGTTCTCGGGACTCGACAAGATCACGGGGCGAATCGTTTCGTTCGAGGTCGCCGTCGGAGAAACGGTTCAGTTCGGCGCTCTGCAAATGAAGGCGGATGTCTGCTTCACCAAGCCGCCGACCGAAAACCCCAACACCACGTCGTTCGTCGAAGTCAGCGAGACAGGTGTGGACGGGAAGTCCCGCCGGGTCTTCTCCGGGTGGCTGTTCGCGGGAAGCCCCGGTCTCCACGGCATCGAGCATCCCGTCTACGATATCTGGCTCGTCGACTGCAAAGGCGGCACCGAGGTGGTTCCCGAGCCGAAGGATGTAGCGGAAGAGCCGCCACCCCTTGAGGCCGATCCGCGACGCCCTGTGGATGCATCCCGTCCCGGCGACATCATGAGCCCGCCCGGCGCGCCCGCGCCCGTCCAGGCGGCTCCGGCGCCGCCTCCGGCCGGTGTCGCTCCCGCGCCGCGCCAGCAGCCCGTCCGTCGGGGACCGGTGTCTCCGCCCTTGGTCGGCAACGACCGCTCGAACGATCGCTAGAGGAATCGTCTCAGGGCTTCGTCGGATCCGTCAGCGCCGCGAGAACTTCCTCGCCGCTGACGACCGTGCCCGCGGGCCAGACATTCCATTCCGCGTCGAGGTCCATGGCGGTGCGCAGCATCTGCTTATAGGCCCGCCTCGGAACCTCGATGGCGCCGAACTGCGCCAGATGGGGCGTGACGAACTGCGTATCGAGCAGGGTGAAGCCCCCGCGCTTGAGACGGGCGACCAGATGAGCAAGCGCCACCTTCGAGGCGTCGCGCTCCCGGTGGAACATGCTCTCGCCGAAGAACGCGCTGCGCAGGCGGACGCCGTAGAGCCCCCCGACCAGACGGCCGTCGTGATAGACTTCGACCGTATGGCAGTGACCCGTCTCGAAGAGTTCGCCATAAAGCTCGCGGATCCGGCGGCTGATCCAGGTTTTTTCGCGGTCCGGCCCCGGTGCGGCGCAGCCGGCGATCACCGCGTCGAAATCCTGGTCGACCCGGACTTCGAATTGGTCGGAGCGGATCGTCCGGGCCAGGCGCTTCCCCACATGAAATCCATCCAGGGGAATAATTCCCCGCTCCCGTGGCTCGACCCAGAAGAGAGAGGGATCGTCCGCATCCTCCGCCATGGGAAAGATGCCGGCCGCATAAGCTCTCAGAAGGATCTCCGGCGTGATTTCGAAGGCGCGATCGGAAGCCCTGCTCATGAGTGGGAACCTGCTGACGGTATCATTTCCAGAGAATAGAGCGGCAACCGAGCCTTGTCAGGCTGGAAAGGCAACACTTGGGCCCCAGGCCGAGTTGCATGCGTGAAACTCAATGCGGATTTGGTCCTGGGTCGGCTCAAGACCGCGCGGGTGTCAGGAAAGTCTGTGCCAGCTCGCGGATCTCAGCCTCGGTCCTGCGTCCCTTCACGGCCAGTCCCCAGAGGTCGTGGTGTTCGGGGCGGCGGAACCCGGCGAAACCCGCGAAACCGGCTCTCATGAAGGCATTTCGCAGGGAAGGCAGCGTGTAGCCCGTGTGATGGGCCATATAGAGGTTCCCCTGCTTGAGGGACGGCCGGAAGCCAAAAAGCACGTCGAGGGGCGTGATGGGCCCTGATGGGCTCTGATACAGGGGACTTTCGATATCGCCCGTCGCCAGCCTCTCCCCAAGGCTCTGAAGGTCGGGGCAGGTCACGATGGCGATGCCGGCGTCCCCGAGAACCCTGTGAAACGCGCTGAAGGCGAGGGGGACCTCGTGGGGATAGAGATGCTCGATGTTATGGGAGGAATAGACCGCATCGAAGCTGCCGTCTGCGACGGTGGCCAGTTCCGGGAGCTTGTCGACGATGTCGGGTTTGACGCTCTCGTCGATGTCGAGGGTCACTTCATGCCAGTCGGCCGAGGCGAAAGGCTGAACGGTTTGAGCCTTGCGCTTCATGCCGCAGCCGACGTGAAGAAATCGCCGCATGTCTTTCATCCTCCGTCGCCGGCGGTCTCGCCATCGACGGAGGATTAAAGTTGTCGCAACGATATATCAAGCCTGATCGGCGTTCTCCAACCCGCCGGTCTTGAGGAAGTTCTCAAGCCAGTGGATGTCGTACTGCCCGTTCTGAATCTCCGGATTGCGCACCAGGGTCCGGAAAAGGGGCAGGGTCGTGTCCACGCCGTCCACCACGAACTCGTCGAGGGCGCGGCGGAGGCGCATCAGGCACTCGTTGCGGGTGCGGCCATGGACGATCAGCTTGCCGACCAGGGAATCGTAGTGCGGCGGAATGCGGTAGCCCTGATAGGCTGCCGAATCCACGCGCACCCCAAGACCGCCCGGGGGATGGAAGTAACTGATCGTTCCCGGCGAAGGGCGGAAGGTCGAGTGATGCTCGGCATTCACCCGGCACTCGATCGCGTGCCCTTCGATCTTGATGTCTTCCTGCTTCACCGAAAGCGGAGCGCCCGCGGCCACGCGGATCTGCTCGTTGACGAGATCGATCCCGGTGATCATCTCGGTCACCGGATGCTCCACCTGGATACGAGTGTTCATCTCGATGAAGTAGAACTCGCCGTCCTCGTAGAGGAACTCGATCGTGCCGGCGCCGGCATATTGCAGCTCCTGCATGGCCTTCGCGACCACGCCGCCGATCCGCTCGCGCATTTCCACGTTGAGGGCGGGCGAGGGGCCCTCCTCCCAGACCTTCTGGTGGCGCCGCTGCAGGGAGCAGTCGCGCTCGCCCAGGTGGATGGCGTTGCCCTTCCCGTCACCGAGAACCTGGATTTCGATGTGGCGCGGCTTCTCGAGATATTTCTCGATATAGACCGCATCGTCGCCGAAGGCAGCCTTGGCCTCGGTCTTGGCGGTCTGCAGCGCATGGACGAGGTCGCCCTCGTTCCGCGCGACCTTCATGCCGCGTCCGCCGCCGCCGGCAGCGGCCTTGATGATCACCGGATATCCGATGTCCTTGGCGACGCGCTTGGCCTCGTCCTCGTCCGAAATGCCGCCCTCAGAGCCCGGGACGCAAGGGATGCCGAGGCGCTTTGCCGTGCGCTTGGCCTCGATCTTGTCGCCCATGATCCGGATATGCTCCGCCTTCGGGCCGATGAAGGCGATGCGGTGATGCTCGAGAACCTCGGCGAAGCGGGCGTTCTCGGAGAGAAAGCCGTAGCCGGGATGAATGGCATCCGCGCCGGTGATCTCGCAGGCTGCGATCAGCGCCGGAATGTTGAGATAGCTGTCACGGGCGGCGGGAGGGCCGATGCAGACGCTCTCGTCCGCCAGGCGGACATGCATGGCGTCCGCGTCGGCCGTCGAATGGACAGCCACGGTGGCGATGCCGAGCTCCTTCGCCGCACGCAGGATGCGCAGGGCGATCTCGCCGCGGTTGGCGATGAGGATCTTGTCGAACATCGGCGTTACTCGATCACCAGCAGCGGCTCGCCGTATTCCACGGGCGTTCCATCCTCGACCATGATGGCCGTGATGGTGCCTGCCCGCGGAGCGGTGATTTCATTGAAGGTCTTCATGGCCTCGACCAGCAGGACCTTATCGCCCGCCTGCACCTTCGAGCCGACCTCGACGAACGGCTTCGCGTCCGGGGAGGGGCGGCGATAGGCGGTGCCGACCATGGGAGACAGAACCGCGCCCGGATGGGCCGCGAGCGACTTCGCACCGGACGCGGCGTCCGACACGAGGGGCGGAGGAGCGATGACGGGCGCCGGAGCGGCGGCCGGGGCCGCGACCGGAACGGTCACCGCTGCGGTCACCGTGCGGGCGACCCGGATGCGAAGGTCTCCCTTCTCCACTTCGATCTCCGTGAGATCCGTGTCGGCGATCAGGGACGCCAGCTCACGTACGAGATCGGGATCGAAAGGGTTATCCTTGGCCATGGGGCTCACCTCTTATTCTTGAGGAATTCAATGGGTGGAGGGCTTGGCTTCCTGCGCCCGCTCGACCATGACGCGGTGGATCGCCTCAAGTCCGAGCAGGTAGCTCATCGGGCCGAAACCGCAGATCACGCCCACGGAGACCGGGGCGATGAGCGAGTGATGGCGAAAGCTTTCGCGGGCATGCACGTTCGACAGATGGATCTCGACCGTCGGAGCCGCGCTTCCGGCGATGGCATCCCTGAGGGCGATCGAGGTATGGGTATAGGCGCCGGCATTGATGACGACGCCGGCCCCTTGCGCTCCTGCTTCCTGAATCCAATCAACCAGATGTCCTTCGTGGTTGGACTGGCGGAAAGTGATCCCGACGCCCAGGCTTCCGGCTTTTTCGCGAACGAGCCGTTCGACGTCCGCCAGGGTCATTCTGCCGTAGACATCGGGCTCCCGGCGGCCAAGCAGGTTGAGGTTGGGTCCGTTGAGGACATGGACGTTGATCATGGGGCGCGGAGCGTTCCAGAAAGCTCCGGTACGTGGAGCCGAAACGCCCTCTTAGCCAAAAGGCAAAGCCGGGGAAAGGGGAAAACCAACCCTTTCCAAAGGTCAGCGTGGCCGCTTGGGCGGAGAAGGCGCTGAAAAAGCCCTCTCAGCAGCTGGCTTTTCCGCATTGGCGGACATTGCCGACCACCTGCTTCAGCGGCTCGAGCCCGACGGCCCCCGGGACGACCACGTCCCCGATGATGAAGGCGGGCGTTCCGGTCAGGCCGAGCTTGTCGCCGAGCGCGGCATTCTCCTGGAGGGCCGTGCGGATATCGGCGCCGCCCATGTCCTTCTGGAGCCGGGCCACGTCGACGCCCATGTCCTTCGCGAGGGCGATGGCGCGCTCGCCGTTGACCCGTCCGCGCGTGCCGAGAAGCTTGGTGTGGTAGTCGAACAGCTTTTCGCCGTGGAGCTGGTTCTTGACCGCGAGGCTCACGCGGCTGGCTTCAACCGAATCCGGGCCCAGAACGGGGAAATCCTTGAGCACGACCCGGAGCTTGGGGTCGCTCTTGACGAGAGTCTGAAGGTCGCCGAGCGCCTGCTTGCAGTAGCCGCAGTTGTAGTCGAAGAACTCCACGAGGGTCACGTCGCCCGACGGATTGCCGACCACCATGGAGTGCGGCGCGTTGAGCAGGGGCTCCCGCGTTTCCTTAAGGGCGCTGGCCTGCGCCACCCGCTGGGTTTCGGCTTGGCGCTTCTCGAGTTCCGCGATCACCTCCTGAAGGACCTCCGGGTTCTTGAGGAGGTAATCCCGGACGATTTCGCCGATCGCCTGACGCTGCTGGTCGGAGAATTCCGACTTCTGAGCCATGGCGGGCGCGCCGAGCAGAAGGGCGCCGGCGATCAGCGCGGCCTGGCAGGATCTGAAAAACGGGAAGCGCATGTGCCGTCCTTTGCGGAACTCTCTCGGTGTCGAGCGATGGGTGCTCGGATCAACCGATAAAATGACAACGGGGTCCATCGGGACGATCTTCCGGTCGCCGAAGGCCCATTCTATTGTCGCGAGAGTTACGGTTTTGCCACCAAGGCGTCAATTCACGCCTTCGTTGATCCGGATGGCCTTGAGACCCGACGGTCGAGGCGATACGAAGCCGACCCATGACAAAGAGCTTGCCCCCTCTGCCGCAGCCGCTGATCGCCCGCCGTATGGAGCGCGTGGCCTCGTTTCTCGCCATGGACGTCCTGAGCGCCGCCGCCGCCAAGGAAAGGCGAGGGGAGAGCGTGATCCATATGGAGGTCGGCCAGCCCTCCGCCCCGGCTCCCCGGGCCGCCCGTGAGGCCGCCAAGGCTGCCCTGGAGCATGGGCGCATCGGCTACACCGAAGCTCTCGGCGTCGCTCCCTTGCGCGAGCGGATCGCCAGGCATTACCGGGATGCCTATGGGGTGAGCATCGCGCCGGAGCGGGTGATCGTCACCACCGGATCCTCGGCCGGGTTCGTGCTGGCCTTCCTGAGTCTCTTCGACCCGGGTCAGAGAATCGCCATCACCGCTCCGGGCTATCCGGCCTATCGGAACATCCTCGAAGCCCTCGATCTGCAGCCGGTCGTTATCCCGCTCACGAAGGCGGACGGCTGGATCATGACGGCGCAGGCCGTCGAGCGCGCCCATGCCGAGAAGCCGCTCCACGGCATTCTGGCCATGAGCCCGGCCAATCCTTCCGGGACCATGATCGGCCGTGAGGCCCTGCGGCAGCTCGGCGAGACCTGCCGCAGGCTCGGTCTCTGGTTCGTATCCGATGAGATCTATCACGGATTGACTTACGGCGAGGCCGCGACGACGGCGTTGGAGAGCGACGACGACGCCATCGTCATCAACTCCTTCTCCAAATATTATTGCATGACCGGCTGGCGCATCGGCTGGATCGTCGTGCCGGAGCGTTTGGTCCGCCCCATCGAGCGGCTGGCCCAGAATCTCTATATCTCGCCGCCTTATCTGTCCCAGGTCGCCGCCCTCGCGGCTTTCGATGCCGCCGATGAGCTGGAGGCCGTGAAGGCGGGTTATGCCCGCAACCGCGCCATGCTCCTGCAGGAGCTCCCAGGCCTCGGCATCACCGAGATGCACCCGGTGGACGGCGCCTTCTACATCTATGCCGACATCGCCCGGTTCACGAACGACTCCATCGGCTTTTCCAAGCGCATGCTGGAAGAGGCGGGCGTTGCAGCGACACCGGGCCTGGATTTCGATTCCGCCGAGGGAGCGCATTACCTGCGCTTTTCCTTTGCCGGATCGGAGCAGGATTGCCGGGAGGCCATTCAGCGGCTCAGGCCTTGGATGAGCCGGGCGAGGTAAGCCTCCGGCATCGGGACTGAAGGGGGACGTCCCCCGCTCCCGGACGATCAACGATCAAATCACGGATGAAGACATGAATCTCCAGAGCGCAGCACGTTCGGGGCCCGCACCCCTGCAGCAGACGATCGGCCAGGACCGGTTCCCTTATGTCGACATGGGCAATGGCGTGCCGGTGGTTTTCCTGCACGGAGCTTTGGCCGATTGGCGAATTTGGGCGGAGCATTGCCGTCTTCTGTCGAAGCGGTTCCGGTGCATCTCCTTCACGCAGCGCTACTTCGGCGAAACGGCATGGCGTGAGGATGGGCCTCGTTTCGGCGTTTCCACCCACGCGGAAGACCTGATTGCCTTTGTGGAGGCCCTCGGGATCGGGCCCGTCAACCTGGTGGCATGGTCCTATGCCGGGCATGTGGCCCTCCATGCGGCGACTCAACGTCCGGAACTCTTCAGCCGCATCCTGGCCTATGAGCCGGGCGTGCGCACCCTGCCTCTGGGACCCGACGAGGCGGCCCTCGTCGGGCAGGATGCGCAGGCGGCGTTCGGGCCGATTTTCGCGGCGGTCGGCGAGGGGCGGCTGGAGGACGCCGTTCGGCTTCTGATCGACGCGTCTGGCGGGGCCGGGCATTTCGATGCCGAGCCTGCGGACAGCCGGCGCATCAAGCTGGAGAACCTTCACACGATGCCGCTGCTTCTGAGCCAGGAGGAGCCTCCGGCCATGAGCTGCGAGGACCTGAAGCGCCTGCCCGTGCCGGTTTCCGTCGCCTGGGGAGAAAAAACACGGCCGCTTTTCAAGTTTCCGTCCGAAGCGGTGGCACGCTGCGTTGCCCATGGAGCCCATCGCGAAGTCCCTGGCGTCGGCCATCTCTGGCCGGATGAGGATCCTCCGGGATTTTCCGCCTTCGTCGAGTCTTGGCTCGATGAGAAACCTTGACCGTCAGCTTTATGGGCGGATCTTGCGCATAAAAAGAAATCCCCGGCTGAACCGGGGATTTTTTGTCTCAGTGGCCGCTCAGGACCGATTTTGCCTTTGACCACCAGCCGGCGCGCTTCGGGCGATCCGGATCGGGTGGGGTGAGCACGACCGCCACGGGCTCGGGCTCCGGAGCCGCCGGAACCGGTGCGGGCTCCTCCGGTGCCGGGGTTACGATGTGAGACCGCGCCTCGTCCCGCGCCTCTTCCCGAACGGCGGGTGTCTCGGCTGCGGTGTCCGCCGCCGCTACAGGAGCTTCCGCTGAGGCGCCGTCGGAGTCCGCCGGGCTTTCCTGTGGCGCCACGAAGCCTTCCTCCATGGCGAACTCGACGGTCTCATCCCGCCCACGTCCACGGCCGCCGCGACGGCCACGGCGGCGACGGCGACCGCCGCGCTCGTCCCCATGGCCTTCATCGGAAGCGTCGGCGGAAACGGCCTCGCCTGTCTCGGAAGCAGATTCCTCGTTCTCGTCGCCTTCGCTCTCCGTGTCGGACGCCGAGAGGTCGGCGCCTTCCCCGCCTTCGGCGTGGTGTTCGGTCCGCGCACCATCCCGGTCGCGGCCCCGACGACGGCGACGGCGACGGCGGCGGCGGCCATTGCCTTCGCCTTCCTCCGACCGCTCCTCGCTGCCCGAGGCCTCTTCTGCCTCATCCTCATCCTCGACGGAGCTCTCGGATTCGATCTCGATCTCGATCTCGTCCTCCGCCTCATCGGCAGGCATGATCGCGTCGATCTGAATGCCGGTCGCGGCGGACTTCTGCTCGATCCGCAGGGCGGGTTCGCCCCGGTCGATCGCATAGGTCGTCGTGCCCATCAGGCTCTCGTCGGCGACGATCGTGATGGCGACGCCGAAGCGGTTTTCCAGCTCACGCAGGTGAATGCGCTTCTGATTCAGAATGTAGAAGGCCGCTTCCATCCGCGTGCGGACGATCAGGTTGAAGCCCGCATTCTTGATGAGCGTCTCCTCGATGGAGCGCAGCACGTGGAGTGCGACCGACGGAGTCGAGCGCACGAAGCCGGTTCCGGCGCAGTGCGCGCACGGGACCGAAGAGGATTCGAGCACGCCCGTACGGATGCGCTGGCGCGACATCTCCAGCAATCCGAAGGGCGAGATGCGCCCGACCTGGATCCGCGCACGATCGTTCTTGAGGCATTCGTTGAGCTTCTTCTCGACCGCGCGGTTGTTCCGCTTCTCTTCCATGTCGATGAAGTCGATCACCACAAGGCCGGCGAGGTCGCGCAGGCGGAGCTGCCGGGCGATTTCCTCGGCGGCCTCCAGGTTGGTGCGCAGCGCCGTGTCCTCGATATTGTGCTCGCGGGTCGAACGCCCCGAGTTCACGTCGATGGAAACAAGCGCTTCGGTCGGGTTGATGACCAGGTAGCCGCCGGATTTCAGAGTGACGTGATTCGAGAACATGGCATCGAGCTGAGCTTCGACGCCGTGTTTTGCAAAGAGCGGCTGCGGCTCCCTGTATGGTTTGACGATCTTCGCATGGCTCGGCATGAGCATGCGCATGAAGTCCTTGGCTTCGCGATAGCCGTCGTCGCCGGAAACCAGGATGTCGTCGATATCCTTGTTGTAGAGATCGCGGATCGCGCGCTTGATCAGCGAGCCTTCCTCGTACACCAGGGCAGGGGCCGAGGAGGTCAAGGTCAGCTCGCGGACGCTCTCCCACAAGCGCATGAGATATTCATAATCGCGCTTGATCTCGGGCTTGGTCCGGGATGCGCCGGCGGTGCGCAGGATGATGCCCATTCCTTCCGGAACCGACAGGTCCTGGGCGATCTCCTTGAGGCGCTTGCGATCGGCCGCATTGGTGATCTTGCGGGAAATGCCGCCGCCCCGGCCGGTGTTCGGCATCAGAACCGAATAACGGCCCGCCAGCGACAGATAGGTGGTCAGCGCGGCGCCCTTGTTGCCGCGCTCTTCCTTGACGACCTGAACCAGCAGGATCTGCCGGCGCTTGATGACCTCTTGGATCTTGTACTGCTTGCGGGGCGTGCGGGGACGCTGAGGAACGTCCTCCATGGCATCGCCGCCGCCGAGCTGCTCGACGGAATCCTCGTGGTCCTCATGGTCCTCGTGGTCCTCATGGTCCTCGTCGTCCTCATGAGACTCTCCGGCCTCTTCCGAGTCCGCTTCCTGGTCGCCGGACGACCGGCTCTCATCCGGGGCGGCATCCTCGGATGCGCCTTCCGCCGCTTCCAGGGACTGCTCCGTTTCGGAGGCGTGGCCTTCCCCCGTCTCGGAGGCCTGCATCACCGGCCCTTCGGCCTCATCGGAACCTTCGGCTCCCTCGCCATCTGCTCCAGCCTCGCCGGCGGCTTCGACCTCCGAGGAGGCGACGGCTTCGTCCGGGCGGGACCGCTTGGGGGATGAACGGCGGCGATGGCGGCGGCGCTCTTCCTCGAGTTCTTCCTCCCGTTGGGCTTCCGCTTCCGCCTCCAAGAGGGCGATGCGATCCGCAACGGGGATCTGGTAGTAATCGGGATGAATTTCACTGAAGGCCAGGAAACCGTGGCGGTTTCCGCCGTATTCGACGAATGCTGCTTGAAGGGAGGGTTCGACCCTCGTCACCTTCGCGAGGTAGATATTCCCTCGCAGCTGCTTCCGGTTGGCGGATTCAAAGTCGAACTCTTCGACTTTTTGACCACGCACCACCACAACCCGTGTTTCTTCCGGGTGGGAGGCATCGATAAGCATCTTGTTTGCCATGTTGAACTCTCGACATGGCGACCGAGGGCAGAGCCTGAGGCATGAGCCGCGCTGAGGGCGGGTGACCGCGCCGCCTTGAGGAGCGGCGGGCTGAAATTGCGTTCGGATTGCGTTCGGTCGCCATCGTGCGCCTCATCCGGGCGCATCTTGGGTTAAACCGGGCCGACGCCATGCTGACTTGGGCGAAGCATGGGGCGCGAAACAGCTCGCGCGCATCAAACGGTGCCGTGACGAGAGTCAGAACTGACTTCGCTTGCGCAACCATTCAACGACGGCCCTTTCGAAATCGATGTGCCAGTTTGGACTGACCACCGGACATAAAAGGCGAAAATCTCGCCATCTGAGCCTGTCCGTGAGCCTGTCGAGGATGGCGGAGGGGTCCAGTGGACCGGTCAACACAACCGTCCCCACGGACTCCCCGCCAGAATCGGCCATGCCGGACGGGATCCCCATCATTACAGATTGAACTATGCGTTTGGCAAGGTGTTGAGACACTGTGCCATCCCTGCAACAGTGGCGCAACAATGCTGCCGGGATGGTGAGCCTTCATTAACGAAGTCCGGAGTATGGAGTACGAGGGGCGCTCGAACTCAGCTGTCGGATGCAATGCTTTTAACGCGCTTCACACGCCTTGTCGGGTTTCTGGCCTTGGCTTTTTGGGCCGGGCTCGATGTCGCTTGGGCGGCCGGACCGTCCCCGCAGCACGCCAGTCATCCACAGGCCAACGGGGCCGTGATCGCCGCGGACATCGCTCTCGAAGCCGAAGCGGGACGAACCCGGTTCAAGATCACACTCTCCCGAGACGTTACCGTCCAGACCCACGTGATGGAGCGTCCCGATCGGTTGATCGTCGACCTCCCCGAAGTGTCCTTTCATCTGCCGCCTGACGTAGGCCGGAAGGCCGGAGGGCTCATTTCTTCCTACCGCTACGGTCTTTTCGCCCCTGGCCGATCCCGGGTCGTGATGGATCTCGCCCAGCCGGCCGTGGTGTCGGGGATCCGGACGGAACCGAGCGCGCTGAGCGGCGCCGTCGTGCTGATCATCGAGCTCACGAAGGCGGATCGGGACGATTTTCGCAAGGCCGCGGCTCTCAATGCGGCGGGCGCGACGGAGAATGCCGCTGCGGAGGTCAAGTCGACCCAAAGCAAATCCGCCCAGGGGGCGAAGGACAATCGACCCGTCATCGTGATCGATCCCGGCCATGGCGGCATCGATCCGGGGGCGAATGCCCTGACGGGCGCCGTCGAGAAGGATATCGTTCTCTCCTTTGCCCGGACCTTGAAGAAGAAGCTCGAGGCGCGGGGGCAATATCGGGTCGTGATGACCCGGGACACGGACGTGTTTATCGCTCTCGGCGATCGGGTGCGGGCAGCCAGGGCCGCCCATGCAGACCTGTTCATCTCGATCCATGCCGACTCCATTTCGGGCGGGCAGGAGGTTCGCGGGCTGACCGTCTATACCGGGTCGGAACGGGCGTCCGACGCCGATTCCGCCCAGCTGGCGGACCGGGAAAACAAGGCGGATGCGGTCGCAGGCGTCGAGGCTGGCGACGGCCCCGACGACGTGACGGACATCCTGCAGGACCTGACGTTGCGGGAAACGCGGAGCTTTTCCCACCGCTTCGCCGGCGGTCTGGTCGGAGAGCTCGAATCGATTGCGCGTCTGAACAAGAACGCTCGCCGGGAGGCCGGCTTCCGGGTGCTACGGGCCTACGACGTACCATCCGTTCTGGTGGAGCTTGGCTATCTGTCGAGCCGGCAGGACCTGGATCTGCTCATGTCCGAGGAATGGCGTGGAAAGGCTGTCTCGGCCATGACGGTCGCCGTGGACCGCTTTTTCGCTACGCGGCTCGCCCGCCAGGGTGCTGCCGCAGTTTTACCATAGAAACGGTGTGGATACCGATGGCGGGAGCGTGATTCCTCGGGTAACAGGGCGTCGAGGCCGAAAAGCCTCTGGGGTGCCCAGGATGAGGACTGCGTAGAAACTTGGGTGTGTGAGGCGCTGCAGGCGCCGGGAACGGAATACTTTCGGATGCGCTTCGTCCTACGATTTTTCGGATTTCTTTTCAGCGTTGGGGCGATCTTCTTCCTGATCGGTGCCGCTGGGCTCGCGTATGGCTACTGGTTCTTCTCCAAGGACCTGCCCGACCATGCCCAGCTCGCGAATTACGAACCGCCGGTCATGACCCGCGTTCACGCCGCGGACGGCAGTCTCATCGCCGAATATGCCCGCGAGCGCCGCCTTTATGTTCCGATCCAGGCCGTTCCCAAGCTTGTGATCGCGGGCTTCCTGTCGGCCGAGGACAAGAACTTCTACAAGCACGCCGGCATCGATCCCGAGGGCGTCGTCCGCGCGATCCTCGCCAACGTCCGCTCTGGCGGCAAGCGTGAGCAGGGCGCCTCGACCATTACCCAGCAGGTCGCGAAGAACTTCCTTCTCACCAACGAGCGGACTTATGAGCGTAAGGTCCGTGAGGCTCTTCTGGCCCTGAAGATCGAGTCGACCTTCCCCAAGGATAAGATCCTCGAGCTCTATCTCAACGAGATCTATCTCGGCCTCGGCAATTACGGCATCGCGGCGGCGGCCCTGAATTACTTCGGCAAGTCGGTCCACGAGCTCGGCATCGCCGAGGTCGCTTATCTTGCGGCCCTGCCGAAGGCGCCCAACAATTACCACCCGTTCCGTCAGCGTCAGGCAGCCCTCGAACGGCGGAACTGGGTCATCGACCGTATGGTCGACAACGGCTACATCACCCGCGAGGCGGCGGACGCGGCAAAGAAGGAACCGCTGAACGTCAATCCGCGCGTGGTTTCGCCCAACAGCATCGCCTCGGGCTATTTCGCCGAGGGCGTCCGCCGCGACATCGCGGAGCGGTACGGCGAAGAAAAGCTCTACGAGGGCGGTCTCGTCATCCGTGCGACCCTCGATCCGCAGATGCAGGCCATGGCGCGCAAGGCTCTCGTGGACGGCCTCGTCCGTTTCGACCAAGCCCGCGGCTGGCGGGGCGCGCAGCAGAAGATCGATCTGGCAGGCCGCGAATGGGGCTTGGCTCTCGCCGAAGTTCCATCCCTCGGCGACGTGCAGCCGTGGCGCATGGCCGTCGTCCTCGAGGTGTCCGGCGGCCGGGCCCGCATCGGTCTTCAGCCGAAAAAGGATGCTGCCGGCCGGGTGGTTCAGGAGCGTGAGGCAGGCGTCATTACGGCGGAAGGGGTCAAGTGGACCCGCCGCAGCGTCGATAAGGCCTTGTCTCCGGGCGACGTCGTCTATGTCGACCCCATCGAGGGTCGGGACGAGTACCGCCTGCGCCAGATCCCGGAGATTTCCGGCGCCATCGTCGCCATGGACCCTTATACCGGCCGCGTGATGGCGATGGTCGGAGGCTTCTCGTTCGATCAAAGCGAGTTCAACCGCGCCAACCAGGCGATGCGGCAGCCGGGCTCGTCGTTCAAGCCCATCGTGTACGCGACGGCTCTCGACAAGGGTTATACGCCGTCGAGCCAGATCCTGGACGCTCCTTTCGTTCTGGATATGGGGCCGGGGCAGGCCGCCTGGGCGCCCTCGAACTATGACGGCAAGTCCTCCGGTCTTCGGACCCTGCGCTACGGCATCGAGCACTCGAAGAACCTCATGACCGTCCGGCTGGCCAATGAAGTCGGCATGCCGGCCATCTCGGAGTACGCGCGTCGCTTTGGCGTTTACGACGACATGCTGCCGCTTCTCTCCATGTCCCTCGGAGCGGGCGAGACGACGGTGATGCGCATGACTGCCGCCTACTCCATGTTCGCCAACGGCGGGCGGCGCATCAAGCCGACCCTCATCGACCGTATCCAGGACCGGACGGGCCGGACGATCTACCGTCACGACGACCGCAAGTGCGAAGGCTGCGATTCCGATCGCTGGGACGGCAACGGACCGCCGAAGCTCGTCGACAACCGGGAGCAGGTTCTCGATCCCCTGACAGCCTATCAGATGACCTCGATCCTCGAAGGCGTCGTGCAGCGCGGAACCGCCCAGACCGTCAAGGCCGTCGGCAAGCCGCTCGCCGGAAAGACCGGCACGACCAATGACGCGAAGGACGTGTGGTTCGTCGGCTTCTCGCCCGACCTCGCCGTCGGCGTCTTCATCGGCTACGACAAGCCGCAATCCCTCGGAAACGCGGCAACCGCGGGCCAGTATGCGGCTCCGGTCTTCCGCGACTTCATGCAGATGGCCCTCAAGGACAAGCCCGCGACCCCGTTCCGGGTGCCGCCGGGCATCAAGCTGATCCGCGTGAACGCGTCCACCGGCACCCGCGCCGGCTCCGGGGAAAGCGGCGGCGTCATCGTCGAGGCGTTCAAGCCGGGGACCGGCCCGCCGGAATCCTACGTCCCGCCGGAGGCTGAAATTCCTCAGGCCGAAATCTCCCCCGAGGCCCAACGGGCCGTCGGGGTCGGGATTGGTGGATTGTACTGACCGGACCCAATCCCTAAATGGAAAGCAGCCGTCCGGGGGCGTCGAACCCGCGCCGCCCGGAAGGTTTCCTTTACACGCTGAAGCGGTGCCCCTAAGACACCGCCAGCCATCACCGCATGCAGATCAAGTGAGACAATGCGCGCCGAAATCGAGCATCTCGTAGAAGAGACCAAGCAGTCAGTCGGGCTGCTGAGGAGGCATCTTTGACTGGGATAATGCCCAGCGACGCCTCGCGGAACTGAACGCCAACGCCGAGGATCCCAATTTCTGGAACGACGCGGACGCAGCGCAGAAAATCATGCGTGAGCGTACGAGCCTCGAGGACCAGATCACGGCGATCAAGCGCCTGGAGCAGGAACTCGAGGACGCCATCACCCTCATCGAACTCGGCGAGGCCGAGGGTGATGAGGGGACGGTCAAAGAAGGCGAGGACGCGATCCGCGGCCTTCAGGCGGAGGCGGCGCGGCGCCAGGTCGAAACCCTCCTTTCGGGAGAGGCCGACGAGAACGACACCTATCTCGAAGTCCATTCCGGGGCCGGCGGCACGGAAAGCCAGGATTGGGCCAACATGCTCCAGCGCATGTATGCCCGCTGGGCCGAGCGCCGTAAGTACAAGGTCGAGCTTCTCGAGGTCACGGACGGAGAAGAGGCGGGCATCAAGAGCGCCACCCTGCTCATTAAGGGACATAATGCCTATGGCTGGCTGAAGACCGAGTCCGGCGTTCACCGGCTCGTGCGCATCTCCCCTTACGATTCGAACGCGCGCCGGCATACGAGCTTCGCGTCCGTTTGGGTGTATCCGGTGGTGGACGACCGCATCAACATCGAGATCAAGGAATCCGATTGCCGGATCGACACGTTTAGGTCATCGGGCGCGGGTGGCCAGCACGTGAACACGACCGACTCGGCCGTCCGTATCACGCATATCCCGAGCGGCATCGTCGTCGCCTGCCAGCAGGAGCGCTCGCAGCACAAGAACCGGGCCACGGCCTGGAACATGCTTCGCGCTCGCCTCTACGAGGCCGAGTTGAAGAAGCGTGAGGAAAAGGCGAATGCGGAAGCTGCGGCCAAGACCGATATCGGCTGGGGCCACCAGATCCGGTCCTACGTGCTGCAGCCCTACCAGATGGTGAAGGATCTGCGCACCGGCACACAGTCGACCAGTCCTCAGGACGTGCTCGACGGTGATCTGGATCCCTTCATGGAAGCCTCCCTCGCGCAGCGGGTCTATGGAGGCGGAGCCGAGGTCGAGGATATCGACTGACGGGCGAAACCCGGAGGCTGCCTCCTAAAGCAGCCTCTTTGCGCACCGCGCTCGGCTTTCAGAGCGCCTTGGCAGCCGCAAGGACCTCTTCCGCATGGCCCGGGACCTTCACCTTGGGCCAGATCTGCGCGATCTTGCCGTCCCGGTCGATGAGGATCGTCGTGCGCTCGACGCCCATGTACTTACGGCCGTACATGCTCTTTTCCACCCACACCCCGTAAGCCTGGAGCATGGCCTTTTCCTCATCGGAGGCGAGGGGGAATTCCAGCCCGTACTTCGCCCGGAACTTGTCGTGGCTCTTGAGGCTGTCGGGCGAGACGCCGATGACTTCGGTATCCGTCGCGGCGAATTCCCTCCGCAGGGCCTGGAAGTTCTGAGCTTCAAGGGTGCAGCCGCTGGTATCGTCCTTGGGATAGAAATACAGCACCGCCTTGCGTCCCTTGAGGCTGTCGAGGCTGATTTGCCGTCCGTCTGTTCCAGGCAGGGAGAAAGATGGGGCTTGGGCTCCGGTGGTGATCGTCATCGCTCGCCTTCCTTTCGACCGAATGTGATGTTTGGAGACGCCGCACGATTGGTTGCAAGAGATAGTCGCGACCGGCGCATAAGAGGGTTAAGGTCCCCTTTGATTCCTGCATCGCGACGAGAGTTCAAGACCTGATCGGCCGACAACAACAATATGAAGCCATTTCTTCGCACCAGATCGCCCCGGCCGCAGCCGGCCAAACGGAGCGCCATTCGGCGGGTGCTCCGTGGCGCTCTCTATCTGAAGCTTGGCCTTCTTGTTTTCGTCTGCATTGCCTTGGGCATCCTCTACATGCGTTTGTCGGCCGGGCCGCTGAACTTCGGACGGTTGCCCGAGCGCGTGGCGGAAGCCCTGGCCGCCAGGATCGGCCCCGGCTGGACAGTGACGCTGCGTAATACAGCGCTCGGCCTCGAGGGCGGCTCTCCCGTGCTGATGACGAACGGGCTTGATATCCGAGCACCCGACGGAGCCCTCGTCCTGCGGGCGCCTACCGCTCTGGTGAGCGTGGACGGAGTCTCGCTGCTGGCCGGAAACCTGCAACCGCGGTCGATCGAGCTGCGCGATCTGCAAATGCGTGTCCTTGTGAACCGCGATGGCTCCCTGACCTTCAGTTCCGTGCCATCTGCGGAGGCCGGCGACAATCCTGCCCCGACACCCTCCGCAGCCAGCCGACCCCCGGAAGTCGCGGCCTCACCGTCTCATGCCACGCCCGGCGCTTCGCCTGTTTCAGGGGTGGTCGGATCGCTGTTCGACCTGATCGTCGGGCAGCAGAGCGTCCTCAGTGCCCTCGACCGGGCTCAGGTGACGAACGCGCGCTTGATGTTCATCGACGCGGACGGCCGTCAGCGGGGGACGTTCGATCGGTTCGACGCAACTTTCGACTGGGCGGAAAGCGGCGGGCGTCACTTCTCGGCGGCCGTCGAAGGCCCGAAGGGCCCTTGGCAGCTCAGCGGCGATGCGGTGATCGAAGGACGGGGTACCTATCGCGCGTCGGTGATCGCCGATAACGCTCCGATCCAGGACATTCTGCTCCTGACCGGCCAGTCGGCCCTGCCTGCCACGACCGACCTCGAGTTCTCCGGACGCGTGGACGCCGCTTACGCGGAGGGTCGGGTGACGGAGCTGAAAGCCAAGCTCGACAGCAATGCGGGCTTTGTCCAAATCGACGACAAGGATACGTCGCCGCTTACGGTCGAACATACCACCATCGAAGCTTCCTGGGACGAGAAGGCGCGGGCGCTGGAGCTTCCTCGACTGGAGCTCACCGGCGGAGGCAATCACGTGCAGCTGCAAGGGCGCTTGCAGACCGCTATCCCGGCGGAGGGCTGGCATCTGTCCCTCGGCGGACGGGATTTGACCTTGTCGGGTGCGGCTGATGGTGACGCTCCCGTCAAAGTCGGATCCTTGGCGGCCGAACTGTCGGGGCCCGACGGGGTCAACCTCAGGAGCATCAAGCTCGACGGGCCGAATCTTTCGGCCGAAATCAGCGGATTGCTTGGGGCCTCCGCCGATCCTCATGGGTTGAAGATCGACGTTCGCGCGGCGAAAACCGACGTGCGGACGGCGATACGGATCTGGCCGGAAGCGGTCGCGCCTCCCGTTCGCAAATTCCTCAAGGCGAATCTGAAGGGCGGCGTTCTGGACAGTTTCGGCCTCAAGGTGTCGATGACGGGGGACGATATCGTCAAGGCGGTTTCCGGCGGTCCGATCCCTGACGGCTCCGTCGCCATCGCCTTCACCATCGCGAACGGTACGCTCAAGGCTGCCGAGGGTTTGCCGCCCGTCGTGGGGATGGGCGTGACCGGCCAGGTGACCGGCACGCGCGTGCTGCTCCAGGCTCCGACCGGACGGATCGACCTGCCGGGGGACCGCAGCCTTGCTGCGTCCGAGGGTGCCTTCCGGCTCGACAATTACTGGGACGACAACGCCCTTGCGAAGATCGACTTCCGATTGGCCGGCAATGCTGATGGTCTCGGCGCCTTGTTGCAGACGCCCCTTGTCCACGAAATCGCGGGTTTTGACGTCGATCCGGCAACGATGAAGGGCAAGACCGACCTGCGGGTCGGCATCGGCCTTGCGGTCAACCGGGTGCCGGCCATCGCCGATCTCCCCCTGACCGTATCGGGAACCATCACCGATTTCAGCATCGACAAGATTTTCGGGAAGGACCGCCTGGACAACGCCAACCTGAGCATTGCCTACGACAGGGGCAACCTGGCCATCAAAGGCGATGGGAAAATGGGCGGCAGTCAAACGTCCATCGATGTCCACAAGACTCCGCAGGGCGGCGAAGCGAATGTGGCGTTCACATTGGACGAGGCAGCCCGGGCGAAGCGTGGAGTATCGTTCGGCTCGCAGCTCACGGGCCCTCTGGCGCTCAAGGCCAGCATGCCGTTGGGCGAAGCGTCCAAGCAGGGCATCCGTATCGAGGCCGATCTGACGAAAGCAGGGGTGGACCAACTGATCCCCGGGTGGGTCAAACCCCCGGGACGGCCTGGAAAGCTGTCCTTCGTCATGATGGACGGACCGGCTCCCGAAATACGCGATCTGCAGCTTGACGCCGGTACCGTGCAGATCCACGGCAGCGCCCTGTTGTCCGGCGAAGGTGGACTGGACAAGGCCGACCTGCCGGTCTTCCGGCTCTCGCCGGGCGATGACATGCGCGCGCAGATCGATCGCGTGAACGGGACCTACAAGGTGGTCATTCGCGGCAATGTCGGCGATGCGCGTCCGTTTTCGAAGGCAATGGCATCCTCCCCCGCGCCGGCTGGACGAAACGGTTCGGCCGGTCAGCGGGACGTGAAGGATTTCGATCTCGACGTGATGCTCAACATCTTGGCGGGTTACAACAGCGAAGCGATCACGAATGTGTCTCTCAAAGTGTCCGTGCGCAAGGACAATATCCGCCAGCTCGACGTCAAGGGCCGGCTCGGCGCGAGCGACATCGTGGCCAAGACCCTCAGTCAGGCTGCGATGGGTCCGACCATCGTGCTGCAGGCCCAGGACGCGGGATCGCTCCTGCGCTTTCTCGACATCTATAAGCGCATGGTCGGCGGAGACCTCATCCTACAGATGTCCGCTGGCGACGGGCCTCAATCGGGAATGCTGACATTGAGGGATTTCGCTCTCAAGAACGAGCCCGCGCTGCGGCGGATCATCCCGACGCAGACCCAGATGGTGGCGGGACAGGACAAGGCGGGCAATCCGCAGACGGTCCGCGTGGACGTGAATGAGGTGGCCTTTACAAAGGCGCGCGTGGATTTCACCCGCAACGGCGGCCGCCTCGACTTCAAGGATGCGGCGATTTTTGGAAACCAGGTCGGTTTCACGCTCGGCGGCTATATCGACAATGCCCGCGAGCGAATGGACATTTCGGGCACGTTCGTGCCCGCCTACGGCCTCAACAACGCTTTCGCCCAGGTCCCGTTGTTCGGCCCATTGCTCGGGGGCGGGCAGTATGAGGGGCTCTTCGCCGTGAACTTCCGGGTGTCCGGCCCCAGCGATGCGCCGAACCTCACGGTAAATCCACTGTCAGCGGTCGCTCCGGGATTCTTGCGCAAGCTCTTTGGAGCCGGCGGGAGCGGGGAAGCGCAGGCGGCCGATGCACCCGCGCCTCCGGAACGTTGAGAACGGTCAGACCGCTCGGAGCAGAACGTGCTTCTTCTTTCCGAACGAGAGCTTGATCACGCCTTCCGCCGTCATGTCCGACAGTTTGAGGATGCCGTTCTCGTCGGTAACCGTCTGATCGTTGACCTTGAGGCCGCCGCTCTTCACCTGGCGCCGCGCTTCGCTGGTTGACGGAACGAGCTTGGCATAGGTCGGGCCGAACGCGGTGAGGATGCCGAGGCCGTCCGCCAGCGACGCGGAAGGGATCTCGATCGTCGGCAGACTTTCCGCAAGCGCGCCTTGCTCAAAGGTCTTGAGTGCCGTCTCGGCAGCGCGCTCCGCAGCCTCGCGTCCATGGATGAGCGCGGTGGCCTCCGTCGCCAGGACTTTCTTCGCCTCGTTGATGTCGGCCCCTTGAAGAGCCGAGAGCTGCGCAATCTCATCGAGAGGAAGGATCGTGAAAAGCTTCAGAAACCGACCTACATCCGCGTCCTCGGTGTTGCGCCAGAACTGCCAGTAATCGTACGGGCTGAGCAGATCCGCATTGAGCCATACCGCGCCGGATGCAGTCTTGCCCATCTTCGCGCCGGAGGAGGTGGTGAGAAGCGGGCACGTGATGGCGAACAGCTGCGACGTTCCAAGGCGACGGCCGAGATCGATGCCGTTGACGATGTTGCCCCACTGATCCGATCCGCCCATCTGCAGAATGCACCCGTAGCGCTTGTGCAGCTCCACGAAATCGTAGGCCTGGAGGATCATGTAGTTGAATTCGAGGAACGACAGCTCGTGCTCGCGCTCAAGGCGCAGCTTCACGCTGTCGAAGGACAGCATGCGATTGACGGAGAAATGGCGGCCCACGTCGCGCAGGAAGTCGATGTAGTTGAGCTTCGTCAGCCATTCGGCGTTGTCGACCATGCTCGCATCGCGCACGCCGTCGCCGAACTGGATCAGGCGCGAGAAGACGCCCTTCAGGCTCTCCTTGTTCTGATCGATCTGCTCGGGGGTCAGAAGCTTGCGGCTCTCGTCCTTGCCGGACGGATCGCCGACCCGGGTCGTGCCGCCGCCCATGAGAGTGATGGGCTTGCCGGCGCCGGTCTTTTGAAGCCAGTGGAGCATCATGATCGACAAGAGATGGCCGACATGAAGCGAAGGCCCGGTGCAGTCATAGCCCACATAGGTCGTGAGGCGGCCTTCCAACGCAGCCTCATCGACGCCCTGGAAATCGGACGTTTGATGGATAAAGCCGCGTTCGGTCAGAACCTTCATGAATTCCGATTTCGGCGCGTTCATCGCTTGTCTCATTCTTGAAATGTGATGGTGTCAGCAAGCCTCTATCAGGTTCACGCAGTCATTTCATCACCTACGTTTGCAACGTAAAGTAGAATTTCAGATGTGCCGCCACGCACGTCCCTAAGCTTGACAAGAACGCTTCCGACCTCAACTATGTAATTACGTTTCATTAACCAAGGGGGCGACTCATGTGCTATCTATGTCTCTCGAAAGAGAAGCTCGCATCATGGTCGAGTTTCGATCACGGCACGTCCTCCGATGTCGCGTCTGCGCTAAACTGGCTGCAGCAAGCGAACTCCGACATGTCCCAGTCCTTCGGGGAAGGCGCGCAGGATCCATACGGCATGTATGCGGGCATGGCGGCGGGCGCCCCGGTGTGGCAGAACCCGGTGAACTGGATCAAGGGACAGGTCACGGACCTTTATAACAACGTCTATGACTGGGCGTCGGACAACGTATCCCGCGCGCCCATCGGCATCTTCTCCATTCTGGCTTCCGCCGCTCCAACCGCGATCGGCGGCGTCAAGTTCAACATTCCGACAGGGGTGGATAAGGACGTTCTCGGCATCATGTCGGGTTCTCAATGGAGCGGCGGCACCATCACCTACAGCCTGCCCGACTCCCGGTCGGACTATCAGCTGATCAACCCGAGCGCGGGCGGATACCGGCCGTTGACCTTCGAAACCGAGCAGGCGGTAAGGTATGCTCTGGAGGGCTATAGCCCTTATGCGGGCGGCCCGAAGATGGGCCTGTCTTCCGTGGAGGGGGTCACCGCGCTTTCGCTCGATTACGCCGGCCGTAATGGTGGAACGCTCCAGGTTTCCGGCTTCGACGCGGGCAGCATGATCAATCGCAGCCACGGCTATTACCCGGGTGTGCCGATCTATGGCGGCGACGTGTGGCTGGAGCTGAACAGCGGCAAGCCGGGAACGTATAGCTACATGGTCGTCCTGCACGAGCTCGGCCACTCGCTCGGCCTCAAGCACTCGCACGATTCCGGCGGTTACCTCCCGGCGATGAGCAAGCTGCATGACTCGCCCGAATATACGGTCATGTCCTACACGAGCATGTGGGATAATCCTCAAACCTACATGCAGTATGACATCGCTGCGCTTCAGGAGATGTATGGCGCTGATTTCGCCACGAACAGCACCAACACCGTATACAAATGGTCCCCGGAAACAGGTGAGGCGTTCGTGAACGGAGTCGGGCAGGGCGCTCCGGTCACCAACAAGATCTTCATGACGATCTGGGATGGTGGCGGAAACGACACTTACGATGTGTCGAACTACAGCGAAAACGCGCTTATCGACCTCTCGCCCGGCGGATTTATCAAATTCTCTCAGGCTCAGCTTGGGATAAAAACCTCGACGTCATACGTCAACGGCAACGTCTACAACGCCTTCCAATATCACGGGGATCCGCGGTCCCTGATCGAGAACGCGGTCGCCGGTTCCGGCAACGATACGATCAAGGGCAACACGGGCGACAACGTCCTGACGGGCAACGCCGGGAACGATGGCATAACGGGCGCGGCCGGCAACGACACCCTTCTCGGCGGTGATGGAAACGATTGGCTCGATGGTGGCGTCGGACGGGATCTCATGAACGGCGGCGACGGCTGGGACATGGTCTCGTATGTCGGCACCTCCAGCTCGCTGGGCGGCGTGACCGTTGACCTCACGACGAACCAGAACAGCGGGGCGGCCGCCGGGGACTACCTCATGGATATCGAGGCCCTGCAGGGGACCAATGCAGGCGACGTGCTGATTGGCGTCTACCGTGGAAATGGAAACGGAGCCGAACTCTACGGCGAGGCGGGCAACGACTACCTCACCGGCAAGGCGGGCGGCGATCGCCTCTATGGCGGTGCCGGCAACGATTGGCTCGACGGCGGGGCCGCAGGTGACCTGCTGGACGGCGGAGCGGGCTGGGACATGGTCTCCTACTCCGGCATGTCCTCCGGCGTGGTCGTCAACATGACCACCAATCAAAATGGCGGTGCCGCCGCTGGCGACACGCTGGTCGGCATCGAGGTTGTCCAGGGCACGAATGCAGGCGATACCATCACCGGTATCGACTTTGGATCCGGCAATGGCGTTCAGCTTCATGGCGAAGGTGGCAACGATGTCCTGACCGGTAAGGGCGGCGGAGATTATCTCTATGGCGGCGCCGGCAATGACACGCTCGATGGCGCTGGAGGCAGCAACGTGTTGTGGGGTGGGGCCGGTCGTGACCTGTTCCGCGTCACGAGTTCGGGCGGCACAACCACCATCGGCGACTTCACGTCGGATGAGCAGATTGCCCTTTATGGCAGCCCCTTCGCGGACTTCACGTCCGTCCGGGCCGCAGCGGTTCAAAGCGGAAGCGATGTCGTCATCGCGAAGAATGGCTTCCACTTGGTGTTGAACAGCTTCACGGTTTCGTCTCTGGCTGCCGACGACTTCGCCTTCGTATAAATAGGGGCGCTCATTCAAAAAAATGGCAGGTCCTACCTCGGGACCTGCCATTTTTTTGTTTTGGCGTAAGGCTCCGGGCGTGTCAGGCCGCTTCCGCAGTCCCCAGACGCTTGTCGAGATAGGCATCGACCGAAACCATGAGTTCCTCGATCTTCCCGTCGAAGAAGTGGTTGGCGCCCTCGACAACCGCGTGCTCGAGCTTGACGCCCTTTTGGGTCTTCACCTTCTCGATCACGCTGACCACGTCCTTCACCGGAGCGACGCGGTCTTCCGAGCCATGGACGAACAAGCCGGAGGATGGGCAGGGAGCCAGGAACGAGAAATCGTAGCGGTTTGCCATGGCGGCGATCGAGATGAATCCTTCGATCTCGGGACGGCGCATGAGAAGCTGCATGCCGATCCAGGCTCCGAACGACACCCCGGCGATCCAGCAGGCCCGGGCATCCGGGTTCATGGCCTGCGCCCAGTCGAGCGCGGCGGCCGCATCCGACAATTCGCCCTGGCCGTGATCGAAGGCCCCCTGGCTCCGGCCGACACCGCGGAAGTTGAAGCGAAGAACCGAGAACCCCCTGTTCAGGAAATCATAGTACAGGTTGTACACGATCTGATTGTTCATCGTGCCACCGAATTGCGGGTGCGGGTGAAGCACGATGGCGATGGGGGCACCCTTCTGCTTGGCTTGCTGGTAGCGGCCTTCGATGCGACCAGCGGGACCCGTAAAGACGACCTCAGGCATTTATGCGAACCTCTCAACCGGCCTCTCACTGAAGAAGAGGGACGTCCTTCAGCCTTGACTTCAGGCCCCGGATTTCGGTAAAATCTTTAGAACGTTTCTAAAGTGTAATTGTATTCTCTAGAGGTTGCGACGTTCCGTCTGTTGGCCGCGCAAGCCCAAAGAGAATGTGGTTGCGGTGCTTTAGCATAGCAACCGGGGGCAATTGCAAGACATTCGTGCAGTTTGGCGATCAGGATGGCACCGCATCGACGCATCTACCTCGACTATAATGCCACTTCCCCGGTTCGGACCGAAGTGGCGGATGAGGTCGTGCGCGCGCTTCAGCTCCCAGGAAATGCTTCCTCCGTTCATGCGGAAGGGCGGGCTGCGCGAACCGAAATCGAGCGCGCCCGGGAAAAGGTTGCCCGCCTCGTCGGCGCCAAGGCGAAAAACACCATCTTCACGAGCGGTGGGACGGAGGCCAGCAACATGGTTCTCTCGCCGTCCTTCCATCGCCTGGGCCAGGCGGGTTCGACCCGTCTCCTGATCGGCGCAACCGAACATCCCTGCGGTCTCAGCGGTCACCGGTTTCCGGCCGATGCGGTGGAGACGATCCCCGTGACGGAGGCTGGCCTCATCGACATCGATTGGCTCAGCCAACGCCTTGAGCAAGCGGGCGAGACGGTTCTAGTGTCGGTTCAGGTCGCGAACAACGAAACCGGAGTTCTCCAGCCGGTCGGCGAAATCGCCGCCCTGGTGCGCCGGCATGGCGGCCTGTTTCACGCGGATGCGGTTCAGGCCGCCGGCAAGATCCCTGTCGACATCATGGCTCTCGGGGTCGATGCTTTGTCGCTCTCCGCCCATAAGATCGGAGGGCCGAAGGGCGTCGGAGCCCTGATTCTCGCCTCGGACCAGCTCGAGGTCGCGGACCGGCTGATCCGTGGGGGCGGCCAGGAAAAAGGTCATCGGGCGGGAACCGAGAACGTGGCCGCCATAGCCGGATTCGGAAGGGCGGCTGAAATAGCCCAGGAAGAGCTCGCCCAGGAGGCTGCCCGGCTCGTGGCGTTGCGTGACGAGGCGCAGGCCCGTGTTGTGGCTATCGCGTCCGATGCCGTGGTCATTGCGGAAGCGGCTGAGCGGTTGCCCAACACCTTCGCTTTTGCCATACCCGGCCTGAAGGCTGAAACCGCCTTGATTGCCTTCGACCTTGAGGGAATTGCCCTGTCTTCGGGCTCGGCCTGTTCCTCCGGCAAGGTCCGGCGGTCGCATGTCCTCGACGCCATGGGGGTTTCCCCAACGCTGGCGGAAGGGGTGCTGCGTGTCAGTTTGGGGTGGAAGACTGAAAAAGACGACGTGATCCGCTTCGCGGAGGCGTGCGAAAGGGTAGTCAGTACCCTATATAAGCGGAGGGCAAGCGCAGCCTGAACGGCGACGCTTGCATTTCCATGTCATCAACCCGCGGCCCTTGAAGCCGTGAGCGGTGGGAGAGACAAATGCCTGCAGTGCAGGAGACGATCGATCAGGTCCGATCGATCGACGTCGACCAATATAAGTACGGCTTCGAAACCGAAGTCGAAATGGAGAAGGCCCCGAAGGGCCTGTCAGAGGATGTCATCCGGTTCATCTCGGCCAAGAAGGGCGAGCCTGAATGGATGCTCCAATGGCGCCTGGATGCCTATAAGCGTTGGCTTACCATGAAGGAGCCGAACTGGGCGCGGGTGTCGTACGACAAGATCCGTTATAACGACATTTATTATTACGCGGCGCCGAAGAATAATCCTGCGCCGAAATCCCTCGACGAGGTGGATCCGGAGATTCTCAAGACCTATGAGAAGCTCGGCATTCCTCTGCGCGAGCAGGAGATTCTCGCCGGGGTCGAGCCACGGAACCGGGTCGCGGTGGATGCGGTGTTCGATTCCGTGTCCGTCGCCACGACCTTCAAGGAAGAGCTGAAGAAGGCCGGTGTGATCTTCATGCCGATTTCCGAAGCGATCCGCGAATATCCGGATCTGGTGCGCCAGTATCTCGGGTCCGTCGTTCCGGTGACCGACAACTTCTTCGCCACCTTGAATTCCGCTGTTTTCACGGATGGTTCGTTCGTCTACGTGCCGCCGGGTGTCCGCTGCCCGATGGAGCTGTCGACCTATTTCCGGATCAACGAGAAGAATACGGGTCAGTTCGAACGCACGCTGATCATCGCCGACAAGGGCTCCTACGTCTCGTATCTCGAAGGCTGCACGGCTCCCAAGCGGGACGAGAACCAGCTCCATGCCGCCGTGGTCGAACTCGTCGCCCTCGACGATGCCGAGATCAAGTACTCGACGGTTCAGAACTGGTATCCGGGGGATGCGGAGGGCCGGGGCGGCATCTACAACTTCGTGACCAAGCGCGGCGATTGCCGCGGGCGCAATTCGGTCATCACCTGGACCCAGGTGGAAACCGGCTCTGCCATCACCTGGAAATACCCGTCCTGTATTCTGCGCGGCGACAATTCCCGCGGCGAGTTCTACTCGATCGCCGTGTCGAACGGCATGCAGCAGGTCGATTCCGGCACGAAGATGATCCATCTCGGCAAGAACACCACGAGCCGGATCATCTCGAAGGGCATCGCGGCGGGCAAGTCCGAGAACACCTACCGGGGGCTCGTCTCCGCTCACCGCAAGGCGACGGGCGCGCGCAACTTCACGAACTGCGACTCGCTCCTGATCGGCAACCAGTGCGGTGCGCACACGGTGCCGTACATCGAGTCGAAGAACGCAAGTGCCGTGTTCGAGCACGAGGCGACGACGTCCAAGATTTCCGAAGACCAGATGTTCTATTGCCTGCAGCGCGGCCTCTCCGAAGAGGAAGCGACGGCGCTGATCGTCAATGGCTTCGTGAAGGATGTGTTGCAGCAGCTGCCCATGGAGTTCGCGGTCGAGGCTCAGAAGCTCATTTCGATCTCGCTCGAAGGCTCGGTCGGTTAACCCAAAGAACAGGATGCGGATGCCCGGGCTCGATCCGGGCATGACGTGGAACCCATCAGGCCCGTCACGGCTGGACGCGATTCAGCCATCCGCCTCAACAACGGAATACTCAGATGCTCGAAATCAAGAATCTCGTGGTCCAGATCGAGGACAAGCGGATCCTCAACGGCCTCGACCTGACCGTGAACAACGGCGAAGTCGCTGCCATCATGGGACCCAACGGCTCCGGCAAGTCGACCCTGTCCTATGTGATCGCCGGCAAGGAGGATTATGAAGTCCTCGACGGTGAAATCCTGCTCGACGGCCAGAACCTCCTGGAAATGGAGCCGGATCAGCGCGCGGCCGCCGGTGTCTTCCTGGCCTTCCAGTACCCGCTGGAAATTCCGGGGGTCGCCTCGATGACGTTCCTCAAGGCGGCGATCAACGCGCAGCGCAAGGCCCGGGGCGAGGGTGAACTGACCACCCCGGACTTCATCAAGCGCGTGAACGCCGCAGCGGGCCAGCTCGAAATCCCGAAGGACATGCTCAAGCGCGCCCTCAACGTCGGCTTCTCCGGCGGTGAAAAGAAGCGCATGGAGATTCTGCAGATGGCGCTGCTCCAGCCGACCTTCTGCATCCTGGACGAAACCGATTCCGGCCTCGATATCGATGCTTTGCGCATTGTGTCGGAGGGCGTGAACGCGCTTCGCTCGGCCGACCGGTCGTTCCTCGTGATCACGCACTATCAGCGGCTGCTCAATCATATCGTGCCGGATACGGTGCATGTGATGTCGTCCGGGCGGATCGTGAAGTCCGGCGGCAAGGAACTGGCCCTCGAGCTCGAAGCCAATGGCTACGCCGATTACCGGGAAAGCGAGGCCGCCTGACATGGCCGACGTCACTCTCATGAAGACACCCGCCGAAACAGGGCTGGTGCAGGCGTTCGAAAGCGCCAAGACGCTTCTGCCGGGCAATGCCGAATCCCGCGCCAAGGCTTTCGAGCAGTTCAATCTCCGCGGGCTGCCGCACCGGCGCGTCGAGGAGTTCAAGTATACCGATCTTCGCGCTTTGATGCGCGAGGCCGCCCCGTTCGCGGGCACGCCGTCTGCGGTGCAGGCGAAGGAAGCCCTTGCCGGCGCGAAAGCCTTGGCCGGAGTATCGGCGCTGCAGGTTCCGTTCGTGAACGGACACTTCATGCGCGATGCGGTCAGGTTCGATGCCCTTCCGGAAGGAGTGGAGATCGTTCCGCTGGCCGAGGCTCTCGCCAGCGGTCACGACTGGCTGGCCCGGTTGAGCCCGATCCCGTGGGCCGCCGACAATCCGGTCTATCAGCTCAATACATCCTTCATGGCGGATGGGGTGATGCTGAGGATCGCCGGTCCTGTCGAGACACCCATTCACCTGCGCTTCGTCACCTCGGAGACTTCCGCGGTCGCAACCGCGACCCGGGTGCTCGTTCTTGTGGAGGACCGGGCCTCGGTCACCCTGCTCGAGACCCATGAAAGCGGAAACGGCACCGGGCATCAGCCCAACGACGTGGTCGAAATCATCGCGGGCGACGAGACGAATGTCCGGCATGTCCGCATGAACGCGGAAGGCGACCAGGCGCTCGCGCTCTCGACGCTTGCCGTCAAGATGGGAACCGAGGCGCAGCTCACCAGCATCAACGTTGTGGTCGGCTCTGCGGTCTCCCGGCACCAGGTCTTCGCCAACTTCGATGGCGAAAACGCCCGGGCGCAGATCAACGGCGCCACCATGGTCAAGGGACGTCAGCACGCGGATTCGACCCTCGTCGTCGAGCATGCCGCTCCCAACTGCGAAAGCCGCGAGCTGTTCAAGACCGTCATCGATGACGAAGCGACCGGTGTGTTCCAGGGCAAGATCATCGTGCCCCATCACGCGCAGAAGACCGACGGCCGGATGATGTCGGCCGCGCTTCTGCTTGCCGACGGCGGCAGCATGAACAACAAGCCGGAACTCGAAATCTTCGCGGACGACGTGCAGTGCGCCCACGGCGCCACCTGCGGTCAGCTCGACGAGGACCTCCTGTTCTATCTCATGGCGCGCGGACTGCCGAAGAAGGAGGCCGAAAGCCTCCTGGTTCAGGCATTCCTCGGTGAAGCCATCGAGTTCGTCGAGAACGATACCGTGCGTGACGCGCTTACGGCCACCGTCGAAGGATGGTTGCGGGCTCGTTCCTGAGGTTCATGGGAAAAGGCCGGATGAACAGGTCCGGCCGTCCCCGTCCTGCCATGCCCGTCCGGGCCTGATGCCCCGGAAGCAGGACGGCGGAGGAAGGTCAGCGATGAACATTCAAGCAAAGCTTTACGACGTCGAAGCCGTCCGTGCCCAGTTTCCGATCCTGTCGCAGCAGGTCTATGGGAAGCCGCTCGTCTATCTCGATAACGCGGCCTCCGCCCAGAAGCCGCGAGCGGTGATCGACGCCATGGTGAACACTATGGAAACCGGCTATGCCAACGTTCATCGCGGGTTGCACTTCATGGCGAATGCGGCAACCGAGTCGTTCGAGCGCGCGCGAGAGACGGTCCGCAGCTTCCTGAACGCGGAGTCGATAGACGAAATCGTCTTCACCAAATCCGCGACGGAGGCCTACAACCTCGTTGCGGACTCCTTCGGCCGCATGGCGATCGGGGAGGGGGACGAGATCATCCTCTCCATCATGGAGCACCATTCGAACATCGTGCCCTGGCATTTCCTCCGGGAACGCAAGGGGGCGGTCATCAAATGGGCCCCGGTGGACGAGGAGGGCAACTTCCTGCTCGAAGAGTATGAAAAGCTCTTCTCGCCCCGGACCAAGATCGTCGCGATCACCCACATGTCGAACGTGCTCGGCACCATCACGCCCATGAAGGAGATCATCCGGATCGCCCATGGACACGGGGTTCCGGTTCTGGTCGACGGGGCTCAAGGGGCAGTCCATCTCGATGTGGACGTGCGGGATCTCGACGCCGATTTCTACGTGCTGACCGGCCACAAGGTCTATGGCCCGACGGGAATTGGAGTCCTGTACGGCAAGAAGGAGCTTCTGGCCCAGATGCCCCCCTACCAGGGCGGCGGCGAGATGATCCGTGAAGTGACCCGGGAAGGGATCACCTATAACGATCCTCCTCACCGCTTCGAGGCGGGGACGCCTGCGATCATCGAGGCTGTGGGACTGGACGCTGCTCTGCGCTTCATGATGGAGCTGGGCCGCGACAATATTCGGGCCCATGAGGCGGCTTTGTCGGACTATGCCCACCAGAGGCTCGGCGCCATCAACTCGCTTCGGATCTATGGCAAGGCCAAAGGCAAGGGAGCGATCATCGCTTTCGATATGAAGGGCGCCCATGCCCACGATATCGCCACGGTCATCGATCGCCAGGGCGTGGCCGTACGGGCGGGCACGCACTGCGCCATGCCCCTGCTCGAGCGCTTCGGCGCGACCGCGACATGCCGCGCGTCATTCGGGCTCTACAACACACTGGAAGAAGTCGATAAACTGGTAGAAGCCTTGCAAAAGGCCGAAGCCCTGTTCGCGTGAGGATTGCCTGTGAACGACCTGACACCGATCAATGACGCGCCCAATGCGCCGCAGGTGGCCCCCGGCAGCGGGATCCCGCCCGAGGAACTCGACCGGATGACGGACGACATCGTGGCTGCCCTCAAGACCGTGTACGACCCGGAAATTCCGGCCGACATCTACGAACTGGGCCTCATCTACCGGGTCGATATCGATGACGATCGCAACGTCAAGATCGACATGACTCTGACGGCCCCCGGCTGCCCCGTGGCCGGCGAGATGCCCGGATGGGTTGAGAACGCCGTGGCGACTGTGCAGGGCGTTCAGAGCGTGAGCGTCAGCATGGTCTTCGATCCTCCGTGGGATCAAAGCCGTATGTCGGACGAGGCACGCGTCGCCCTCGACATGTGGTGAGCCGCAGGACCTAAGGTTTCGAGGCCCTTAAGGGCTTCCTGAAGTAGACGACTCGCTCCGTCTCCTCGAATCCCAGCTGTTTGTGCATGTCGTGCGACGCGGTATTGGTCAGTTCCGCGTCCGACGCGAACTCCTGGCAGTTCTGTTCCAGCGCCCAGGCTTCGGCGGCGGCGACCAGGCGCGCGGCAATTCCCCTGCGTCGATGGGACGGGTCGACATAGATGCCTTCCAGGAAAGCCACAGGAGACGACACGCAGCCATTGACGTAATCGCGGCGGAGGGAAACCTCGGCAAAGCCGATCGGCTCTTCTCCGGTCAGGGCCAGAAAAGCGACGCTGTCGACGGCTGAAAGGCTCTCCTCGACTTCAGCCCGGTGTTCTTCCTCCGCTCCGTCCGGCCAAAGCGCCGCTCGAAGCCGGGCCCATGCATCCAAGTGCGTCGACTGGGGCGGTGCGATTCGAATGGTGTCGCTTGCGCTCATTCCGCAGCGGGCCCCGCGACTTCTTGCGCTCTCATGTCGTTTTCCACCGTCTTAGGCCGGTCCGGCGCCGTCGGCGGCCGGGCCGGAATACTGTCCGCGAGGGCGCGGCCGATTTCTTCCTTGCCCAGCATCACGCGTGTTGCGCCCAGCCGCGCCAAGTGCTCGCGCTCCGCGTCGGAATGGCCCCGCGCGATGATCGGCAGGAGAGGGTTGATGGCCCGCGCCTGCTCGACGATCTGGCCGCTTTCGAACGTATCCGGGATCGCAATCAGCAGGCAGCGCGCAGCTCCGATATTCGCGGCAGCGGCGACGCTCGGATCGGCAGCGTTTCCGGCGATGACGGAAATACCGTCATGGCGCAGCTTGGCGACCCTGTCGTCGTTGTTCTCGATCACCAGGTAGGGCAGACCCGCTTCCCGGAGCTTGGCGGCGACGAACTGGCCCACCTGCCCGTGACCGACCACGACCACGTGATCGGTCAGCGATGTTCGAGGAAGAGTATCCTCCGCCGCATCGGGCGCGGCCGTCGGCTCGACCGCGGGCGCAGGCTTCTTGGTCTCGTACCGAGCGACCCACTTGTCGAGAAGGGTGAACAGGAACGGGTTGACGAGAATGGACAGGATCGCCCCGGCGAGGACGAGGTCCCGGCCCCGTTCGGGAAGGATCTGAAGATCGACCCCTAACCCCGCGAGGATGAACGAAAATTCTCCAATCTGCGCGAGGCTTGCCGCAATGGTGAGAGCCGTGCCGCGCGGGTGGCCGAACAATCGCACGATAACCAGGGCGGCGAGCGATTTGCCAACGACGATAATGAACAAGGTCGCCAGAACGGGGCCGAGATCCCGGATCAGAATCGTCGGGTCGAACAGCATGCCGACGGAAATGAAAAAGAGCACCGCGAAGGCGTCACGCAGCGGGAGCGACTCGGAGGCCGCCCTGTGGCTGAGCTCGGATTCGCTCAAGACCATCCCGGCGAAGAATGCTCCGAGAGCAAAGGACACGCCGAAGAGGACAGCCGCCCCGTATGCGACGCCCAAAGCGATGGCGAGGACGCAGAGGCGGAAGAGTTCGCGGGAGCCCGTGTGGGCAACGAAGTGAAGAATCCAGGGAATGACTCGCCGCCCGACGATCAGCATGATCGCCACGAAGGCCGCGACCTTGCCGAGGGTGATCGCCAAGGACAGGACGATGGACGAGGGGTCCGAGGGCGTATCGGACAGTGCCTTGGCGATTGCCGGCAACAGAACGAGCGTCAGGACCATGGCCAGGTCCTCGACGATGAGCCATCCGACGGCGATATGGCCCCGTTCCGTCTCGACCAGCCGCCGCTCCTGAAGGGCTCGCAGAAGAACCACCGTACTGGCGACCGAAAGTGCCAAGCCGAACACGATCCCCGCGCCGATCGGCCAACCGAGCGACCACGCCAGCCCCATGCCCAGAAGAGTCGCGAGGGTGATCTGTACGATGGCTCCCGGAATGGCGATTGCCTTGACGGACAGAAGATCCTTCAGGGAAAAATGAAGGCCGACGCCGAACATCAGAAGAATGACGCCGATCTCGGCAAGCTCGTTGGCCAAGCTCTGATTGGCCACATAGCCGGGAGTGAACGGCCCGACCAGAACGCCGGCGAGCAGGTAGCCGACAAGCGGGGAGATCCGGAAGCGATGCGCGACTGCACCGAGGATGAATGCCAGCACAAGGCCGACCACAATGGTGGAAATCAGCGGTGTGTGATGCGGCATCGGCTCTCCTTCTGGTGGGTGCACCCCTTAGATTAGATCAGGTGCCGGAGCGTCAACCTCGGCGGCGACGAAGAGGCGATAAATCTCGACGTTCCCGATCACATCTCCTATCTATATGGAAACGGACTCGTTCTGCCCGGGCCTTGAACCCGGACGTCAGGAGAGAATTCAATGGCTTTACCCGGTTTCAAGGTCGTAACCTTGACGGACGCGGCAGCAAACCGCGTCAAGGACATCATCGCGAAGGCTGACCGCTCCATTGTCGGGGTGCGCGTCGGCGTGAAGAACGGCGGCTGCGCCGGGATGTCCTACACCATGGAATATGCCGACAGCGTCTCGCCCCTCGACGAGGTGGTCGAGGACAAGGGCGTGACGGTTCTGATCGATCCGAAGGCCGTGCTGTTCCTGCTCGGCACCGAAATGGATTTCCAGACCACGAAGCTGTCATCCCAGTTCGTGTTCAACAATCCCAACCAGACATCCGCCTGCGGCTGCGGCGAGTCGGTGGCGATCACTCCGGCGACCCCGGATAAGCTCCCGCCGGTGGAGTAGGAGCTTCATGGACCCGGAGGCTATTCGCGACGTCTTCCAAGCTCTTGGGCCGATCCGCATTCGCCGGATGTTCGGCGGCCAGGGGATCTACCGGGACGAGGTGATGTTCGCTCTCGAAGTCAGGGGTGAACTCTATCTCAAGGCGGATGCCGAAACGCTTCCGGTCTTCGAGGAACTCAGTTCCCGGCCCTTCAGCTACCAGACCCGGAACGGGCGAACCACAGTTATGAGTTATTGGCTTATGCCCGAAGGGGCGCTGGAGGATGAGGCGGAAGCCCGACGCCTGGGGATATTGGCACTCGATGCCGCCCGCCGAGCCAGGACTGCCAAGCCATCAAGGCGCCGCGCGAAGGGACGAGTGGCCTGAACCGACGGCTCAGCTCGCTTTTTTCACGGCCTCGATCCAGGCGGCGAAGCTCTGCATGAACTTCGCCAGGAACGTGCGCGTGCCCTCGTTCGTCAGCTTGCCACCCTCATCGAGCAATTGCGTGACGTTCCCGATATAGGCCTCGGGCTGCTGCATCGTCGGCACATTGAGAAATACCAGTGATTGCCTCAGATGATGATTGGCCCCGAAGGCTCCGATCGCCCCGGGCGAGACGCTCACGACGGCGCCCGGCTTCCCGTCCCAGGCGCTCTTCCCGTAAGGGCGAGAGCCGACATCGATGGCGTTCTTGAGGGCACCCGGCACAGACCGGTTGTATTCCGGCGTGACGAACAGCACCGCATCCGCGGAGGCCACCGTCTGGCGGAACACCCGGTACGACTCGGGGGGATTGGGCTCGTCGTCCTGATTATAAAGAGGAAGCTGGCCGATCTCGACGAAGTCGAGCGTCATTCCTTCCGGGGCGAGCTCCGCAAGGGCCTGGGCAATCTTCCGGCTGAAGGATTCCTTGCGAAGGCTTCCGACGAAAACGGCGACGCGTGTAGCCGGCATATGACGCTCCCAGTGATGTTTTCAGCAAGATGCCGGATGCAGCGGATTCGGCAACCCCGCCTATTTGCCGGCCTATTTGGTCTTCTTCACGGTCACCGGCCGGAGAAGGAAGGCGGGCACGTGATCGCCAAGGCCGATCACCGGCTCATCCATATCCGGCTCCCTGCGGCCCCCACGGCTGCGCTCCCGCTGCGGAGCCTTGTCGGGAGTCCGCTCCCGACGCGGAGCCTTCTCCTCACGCGGGGTGTCGGTTTCCTCGACCGTCGCATCTTCCGCCGCCCGAGTGCTGACTTTGCGTCCGCGCGTCCGTTCGGACCCACCACCACGGCCCCGGCGGGCCGTTGGCCGGCCAGAGGAGGAGGCGGGACGCTCGGCGAGACTGGGGCCTTCCCATTCGACGGGCTGGCCGATGAGCTTCTCGATCGCCGCGAGAGACTTCTCGTCGCCCGGTCCCACGAGCGTGAAGGAATAGCCCGTTCTTCCGGCGCGCCCGGTTCGGCCGATCCGGTGAACATAATCTTCCGCATGGTGCGGAATGTCATAGTTGAAGACGTGGCTGACCGCGGGAATATCGAGCCCACGGGCTGCGACGTCGCTGGCGACGAGCAGCGGCGTCTCGCCGTTGCGGAAGCCGTCGAGCGCGGCCATGCGGGCGCGCTGGTCCATGTCGCCGTGGAGCGCCGCGGCATTGAAACCATGCTTCTGCAAGGAGCGATGGAGGACGGCCACGTCACGCTTGCGATTGCAGAAGATGATCGCGTTGTTGAGATCGGTTGCGTTGCGGATGAGTTCCCGAAGGGTCTCTCGCTTTTCGTAATCCTGCGAGCCGGTAGCAATGAGGCGCTGGGTGATCGTGGAGGCGGTCGACGCGGCGCGCGCCACCTCTACCTTGACGGGATTGTGCAGGAAGGCGTCCGCCAGCCGCTGGATCTCCGGCGGCATGGTCGCGGAGAAGAAGAGGGTCTGCCTTGTGAAGGGCACCAGCTTCACGATGCGCTCGATATCGGGAATGAAGCCCATATCCAGCATCCGGTCCGCCTCGTCGATGACGAGGAGCTCGACACCGGTCAGCAGAAGCTTGCCGCGTTCGAAATGGTCCAGCAGGCGCCCCGGGGTCGCGATCAGCACATCGACCCCCCGGGTGATCTTGGCATCCTGGTCGCCGAACGAAACGCCGCCGATAAGGAGAGCCACCGACAGCTTGTGGTTGGCTCCATACCGGTCGAAATTCTCTTCGACCTGGGCCGCCAGTTCGCGCGTCGGCTCGAGGATCAGCGTCCGGGGCATGCGCGCGCGGGCCCGGCCGGTCTCCAGGAGAGTCAGCATCGGCAGCGTGAAGGCGGCGGTCTTGCCCGTTCCGGTCTGGGCGATGCCGAGAACATCCCGCCGGGCCAGGACGTGCGGGATGGCCTGGGCCTGGATCGGGGTGGGCTCGGTGTAGCCAGAGGCGGTGACCGCCTGTTGAACTTTTTCGCTAAGTCCGAGTTCGGCAAACGACATGAGAGGTATAACCGTGAGGGCTGGACGCGCTTTCAATGCCGGCCGCTCGATACGGCAACAAACTGGCGCATAACTGGTTTCACCTGAGATCTTTTACTCAAGCAAAGGTGCGGCGGGACCATAGGACAAGCTATGGCCTTGTCAATCCAAGGGGAAAGGCCCAATGGCCGAGACACTCGTACTGATTCCCGGCCTCGGCAATACATCCAGGCTCTACGAAGAGCAAATCGGGGCGCTTTCGCCAACCCGCCGAATCATCGTCGCTGACCATATGCGGGATGATTCGCTGGAGAAAATCGCGGGCCGACTCCTGAAGACGGCGCCGGAGCGCTTCGCGCTCGCCGGCCTGTCCATGGGCGGATACGTGGCTATGGAGGTCCTTCGCCACGCTCCGGAGCGGGTCGAGCGGCTCGCGCTTCTCGATACCACGGCTCGCCCGGACACGGATCAGGCTCGCGAGGATCGCCTGCGTCAGATCTCTCTGGCGGAGAATGGACGTTTCGACGAGATCCTGACAGCTCTCTGGCCGCGCCTTGTTTCCCCCGAGCGGCAGGCGGATCGCGATCTGAATGCGGTCGTGACGGGGATGATGAGGGACGTGGGGCCGGAAGCATTCGTGCGCCAGCAGAAAGCCATCATGGCCCGGCCCGATTCGCGCTCGCTGCTGCCCGGCATAGAGATTCCCACGCTCATTCTGGTCGGTGACGAGGACGTCATCACTCCGCCCGAGGTCGCCCGCGAAATGGCCGAGATGATCGAGTGGGCGTCGCTGGTCGTTGTGCCGGGAGCCGGCCACCTGTCGACGCTGGAGCAGCCTGCGCGGGTGAGTCAGGCTCTGGAAGCCTGGCTGACGCGCTCCTGAGGCGTGCCGCCCCGCTCGGGATCAGGGGGCCATTCGATTGTCCTGTCCAAAAGGCCACGGTTTCGGTGGGCTGTTGCAATATTGTGACAGACGGGCAGGGCTTTGTTAATTAATACCGTTGCAAGTTCAATTCATCAGCAATGGGATGATTAACATGAAAAAGATCCTGCTCTCCTCTGTGGCCCTGCTGGGTCTCACTGTCGGCGCCGCGGCGGCCGACCTTCCGTCTCGCACGGCTCCCGCTCCGATCATGGCGGTTCCGGTCTTCACCTGGACCGGCTTCTACATCGGCGTGAACGCCGGCTACGGCTGGAACACCAACAACGGGAACGGCTACTACGACCCGGCGTTCGGCTATTACGGCAACGGCAATGACGGCGGCTTCGTCGGCGGCGCCCAGGCCGGCTACAACTACCAGATCGGCCAGTTCGTCATCGGCGTCGAAGGCGACGTCCAGTATGCCGACCGCGGCCATGGTGACCGTGGCTATTACGGCCTCGGCTACTACTACGGCGACAACGGCTCGAACGATTGGTTCGGCACCGTCCGCGCCCGCGCCGGTGTGGCCTTCGATCGCGCGCTCATCTACGCCACCGGCGGTTTTGCCTTCAACGGCAACGACGGCGGCTGGGCGCTGGGCGGCGGTCTCGAATATGCCTTCACGAATAACCTGACCGCGAAGATCGAAGGTCTGTACGTGAACATCGATAACGGCGGCCGCAACGATTACGGGTTCGGCTACTACGGTCACGGCAAGGACGAGTTCGGCGTTGTCCGCGCCGGTCTGAACTACAAGTTCTCGTCGTACTAAGATCGTTCGCTTCGGCGAGGGAAGGCCCGGCGGAAACGCCGGGCCTTTCTTTTGGCGATATCCGGCCGGTACGCGGCGTGCCATCCTGCCTTGTGACGGGCAGCGGCCAGCCGTTATGAATCATGCGGGAGCGCGCCGACGCTGAGGACGGAGCTCTCAAGACGCAGGTCGGGATCCGGAAATCCTATTTTCGGCAGGCAAAGGGAGGGAAGGTGCTCGCCGTTCCGCTGTTCATGGCCGCGATCACCATCATATTCGCCACATCCAGTTCTTCAGCCGACCGGGGGCAAACATCGGCCTGTCGCGTGCAATTCGACTCCAGGAAAGCCTCATGGCGGGCCAGAAATGCCGGACCAACTCCTTGCGTTCCTCGCCGTGCGAGGAGCTCCGCCCAGGCGTTTTTATAACGAGCGCATTTCACCTCAGGCCAACTTGGTTTGCCTGGCTGCTGCGCGAAAGAGGCCTCGATGGTCGCCGCCAGCATGAATGCAGCGACGAGTGCCATCAACGGTATCGCGGAACGGGCCATTCGCGGCTCCTCTTTCGTCCATCCTGTGCTGTGGGTCGGAACATGAGAACAGCGAGCGGTCAAGCCGTTGCGGAGCATTCAACCCTCGACATGCGGATCCTCGCCGGTATCCTCTTCCTCAGCCATCGATGCCGGGCAGGCGCCTTACAGGGCCGCACGCCAGGCGGTTGTCAGAGCAACGGCGATGAACAACAGACCCGCGGCTCTTCCGATCATCGTGGTCGCCTTTGGGCGTGATACGAGGAACTTCCGGCTTTGGCCGGCGGCGACGGCTAGGCTGCCATAGACCGCAAGCTGCATCAGCACCGTCATGATCCCGAGAATGGAGGCCTGAAGCCAGATTGCGCCGTATTGGGGCAGCAGGAACTGAGGATAGACCGCAAGAACGAATAAATAGGCCTTCGGATTGAGGAGGCAGGTCACCGCACCTTGGCGAAAGGCGACCCAAAGAGACCGGGTCCGCGCGACATCGACCCCATGAACCGTGATCGAACTGCGCATGAGCGTCAGGCCGATCCAGGCCATATAGGCGGCGCCGACATAGAGCAGGGCCATGAACACGGAAGGGCTCAGGCTCGCCAGCACTGTCACGCCGACAGCGCCGAAGACCGTATGAGCAGCGCCTCCGACCATGATCCCTGCCGTCGCGGCGAGTCCGGCCCGCCGGCCTCCGGAAAGGGAATTCGCCAGAACGAACAGCATATCCATGCCCGGAATGACGATGATCCCGAACAGGAGGGTCAGAAAAAGCCAGAGGTTTGCAGTGTAGCTCATGTCAGGAACTCCGGGGCGCGGAGATCCTTCATGCACTCATTCTCTTGTATACCCAAGGAGTTGAGCCATATGTGGCGGAAGGATAACTGACAGCGTTATGTCAGTTGCAGGAGGGTTGAGGATGAGGAAAGCATCTCGTCTCTTCGAGATCATCCAGATCTTGCGTGTGGCGGAACAGCCCGTGACCGCGGCCCAGATCGCCGAGAAACTGGGCGTGACCTCCAGGTCCATCTATCGCGATATCGCCGCGCTCCAGGCCATGGGCGTTCCGGTCCAGGGCGGGCGCGGAATCGGCTATCTTCTGCGGCCCGGATTCGACCTGCCACCCCTCATGTTCTCCATCGAGGAGACCGAAGCGATCGTGCTGGCCCTGGCCCTTCTGGAGCGCACCGGGGATACCGGACTCAAGCAGTCGGCGAAGCGCGCCAGCCAACGGCTTGCCGCCGCGATGCCACAGCCCCTGCGTCAGGCGCTGTCGGGAAACGCCCTATTTGCCTGGGGTGCCGTCACGCCGCCGCCGGCCGGGATCGATCTGGGTATGGTGCGCGCGGCCATTCGCGACGAACGGAAGATCGAGATCGCCTACCGGGACGAGCAGGGGCGAGAGACGCATCGGACGATCCGGCCCATTGCGCTGATCTATTATTCAGAGGCTGCCAATGTGGTCGCCTGGTGTGAATTGCGCGAAGGGCTGCGCAACTTTCGGGCGGACCGCGTGAAGGTGAGCAGGCTGAGCGACACGTTCTTCAAGGGCGAAGGTGAGGCGCTTCGCCGTGCCTGGATGGCCGGATGGGCCACAAGCCAACCCGCGTCGACCCCGTAAGGCTCACAGCATGTACAAAAAGAAGCCGGAGCCCGAAGGCTCCGGCAAAGGAAGGCTGCTTCCGCAGCCGGGAGGAAATCCTCGTCCTGCCGATCAGCAGGAGTAGTACATCTGGAACTCGATCGGATGCGGGGTCATCTCGAAACGGGCGACCTCGGTCATTTTCAGCTCGATATAGCTGTCGATGAAGTCGTCGTTGAAGACGCCGCCGGCCTTCAGGAAGCCGCGGTCCTTGTCGAGGCTGGCGAGAGCTTCGCGCAGCGAGCCGCATACGGTCGGGATCTTCTTCAGCTCGCGCGGGGGAAGATCATACAGGTCCTTGTCCATGGCCGCGCCAGGATCGATCTTGTTCTGGATGCCGTCGAGACCGGCCATGAGCAGGGCTGCGAAAGCGAGATAGGGATTCGCCGTCGGATCGGGGAAGCGAACCTCGACGCGCTTGGCCTTCGGCGACGTCGTCCACGGAATACGGCAGGAGGCGGAGCGGTTGCGGGCCGAGTAGGCAAGCAGAACCGGAGCCTCATAGCCCGGAACGAGGCGCTTGTAGGAGTTGGTCGACGGATTCGTGAACGCATTCAGCGCCTTGGCATGCTTGATGATGCCGCCGATGTACCACAGGCATTCCTGGCTGAGGTCGGCATACTTGTTGCCGGCGAACATGGGCTTGCCGCCCTTCCAGATGGACTGGTGCACGTGCATGCCCGAGCCGTTGTCGCCATAGACCGGCTTCGGCATGAAGGTCGCGGTCTTGCCGTAGGACTGGGCGACGTTGTGGATGCAGTACTTGTAGATCTGCATCTCGTCGGCGGTGCGCACGAGGGTGTTGAACTTCGTGCCGAGCTCATGCTGGGCCGAGGCCACCTCGTGGTGGTGCTTCTCGACCGTCACGCCCATGGCGGCCATGGCGGCGAGCATTTCGCCACGCATGTCCTGGGCGGAATCGAGCGGCGGGACCGGGAAGTAGCCGGCCTTGGTCTGGATGCGGTGTCCGAGGTTGCCGCCTTCGTAATCCGTGTCGCCGTTCGTCGGCAGCTCGGAAGCGTCGAGCTTGAAGCCGGTGTTATAAGGATCGGCGGTGAACTTCACGTCGTCGAACACGAAGAACTCGGCCTCGGGACCCACATACACCGTGTCGCCGATGCCGGTCGACTTGAGGAAGGCTTCCGCCTTCTTGGCGATGCCGCGGGGGTCGCGGTTGTAGGGCTCGCCGGTGGCGGGCTCGAGGATGTCGCAGACGATGGAGAGGGTCGCGGCGGAGAAGAAGGGATCGATCTGCGCGGTGCTCGGATCGGGCATGAGGGTCATGTCCGACTCGTTGATCGCCTTCCAGCCCGCGATGGACGAACCGTCGAACATCACGCCGTCCGCGAAGACCTCTTCGTCGATCATGGACTGGTCGAAGGTCACGTGCTGCCACTTGCCGCGCGGGTCCGTGAAACGGAAGTCGACATACTTGATGTCGTTGTCTTTGATCGCCTTCAGCACATCCTTGGCGGTCTGCATGATGGTCTCGTCCTCTTTACCCTTGATGGTTGTTCACGGCGCCCGGCCGTGGCTTTGCAAAGCGAGTTCAGATCGCATCCGATCCGGTTTCGCCTGTTCTGATGCGGACGGCTTCTTCCACCGTCGACACGAAGATCTTTCCGTCCCCGATCCGGCCCGTTTGGGCTGCCTTGCGGATCGCCTCGATGGCGTTCTCGACCATGTCGTCTGCCAACACGATCTCGAGCTTCACCTTGGGAAGGAAATCGACCACATACTCGGCGCCCCGATAAAGCTCGGTGTGACCTTTCTGACGTCCAAAACCCTTGGCCTCGATGACGGTGATGCCCTGAAGGCCGACCTCCTGGAGTGCTTCTTTGACTTCATCGAGCTTGAAGGGCTTGATGATGGCTTCGATCTTTTTCATCCCAGGGACCGTTCGTTTCGAGGTTTTGCCGCTTTTAGCACCACGAGGAGGGCGCTTCCATGGCCGCATTGCTCCAGGACAGGCAGTTCTGCTGCCTTGAGAAGCAGTTTGTGATTAAACTTTGTGCAAGTGCCGCAATGGTGGTCTTCCCGATCAAAGCTGAGCAGTTTTTCCGCCATGTCCCGTCTTGAGCTTCTCCCAACCGCCCAGCAGATGCGGGATGCCGATGCGGCAGTCATCGCAGCCGGAACCCCAGGGCTGACATTGATGGTCCGCGCCGGAGAGGCCGTGGCGGAAGCTGTCCGGCGCATGGCTCTCCCCGGCTCACGGATTCTCGTCGTTGCTGGTCCGGGGAACAACGGCGGCGACGGCTTCATCGCAGGACGGCTGCTGGCGGAGCGCGGACATCGGGTCACTCTTGCGCTCCTGGGCCGGCGCGAAAGTCTCAAGGGAGACGCGGCCCTCGCCGCCGAGATGTGGAAAGGCGATGTCGATTCCATCCAAGGAGCCCCTTTCGAGGCCGCCGATGTCATCGTGGACGCGCTTTTTGGGACGGGGCTCGTGCGTGTGCTGGACGGTGACGCCCGTCTTGCGGTTGAACGCATCAACGCTTCCGGGCGACCGGTGCTCGCCGTGGATCTGCCGTCCGGAATCGACAGCGATTCGGGGGAGGTCAGGGGAGCGGCCGTCCTGGCGGATCGCACCGTCACGTTCGCGGCCCGAAAGCCAGGTCATCTCCTGATGCCGGGGCGTCGCTTCTGTGGCGCCGTGGAGGTGGCGGATATCGGGATCGATCCCCAAGCCTATCCCCAAGCAGATCGCCAAGTGCCTGGGCGAAATCCTATCGTGACGTTCGCCAACCATCCGGTTCTATGGCGTGGGGCACTGCCGCGGCCGGACCTCGGTTGGCACAAGTATGAAAGGGGCCATACGCTGGTCGCCTCCGGGGGCGCCACCCGAACGGGGGCGGCTCGCCTGGCAGCCGGAGCGGCCCTGCGGATCGGGTCCGGCCTTGTGACGATCGCCTCGCCCCCGGAGGCTCTGGGCATCAATGCGGCTCATCTGACCGCCGTGATGCTGCGAGGATGCGATGGGCCGGAAGGGCTTTATGAGATTCTGAAGGATCCGCGCTTCAATGCCCTGGTGCTGGGGCCGGCGCTCGGCGTTCATGCCGCCACGCGCGCCATGGTCGCCGTCGCGATGCAGGCCCGCAGAAATCTCGTTCTGGATGCCGACGCCCTGACGTCGTTCGAAGGTCTCGCGTCGGAGTGGCATCAAGCGTTCCATGGGTTTCCCGCCGTCATCACTCCCCATGACGGAGAGTTCAGCCGTTTGTTTAAAGGGCACCCCGATATCCTTGATCCGCCTTCGAAAATCGAGCGGGCCAAGCGCGCCGCGGGCTACACGGGCGCGATCGTCGTTCTAAAAGGGGTCGACACGGTGATCGCCGCTCCCGACGGGCGCGCCGCGATCAACGAGAACGGTACGCCCTATCTGGCGACAGCCGGATCCGGCGATACGCTGTGCGGCCTCATCGCGGGCTTGATGGCGCAGCACGTCCCAGCCTTCGAGGCGGCCTGCGCCGGGGTGTGGATCCATGCCGCTGCGGGGGCGAGCTTCGGCCCCGGACTGATCTCGGAGGACTTGGCCGAGCTGATCCCCGCCGTGTTGCGCGACCTGCTCAGCTGACTTCGATCCAAGTCCACAGGCCGGAATCGAACCGCTCCATCACGGTCGAGGCCAGGAGCCATTTGCCGGGGTTGTCGGCGATGAAGGCAATCCGGCTCGTTTTGTTTTCAGGCACTTGGATGGTGTCGAGAAAATAAGGCTGCCAGCCGTCGTCCAAGGCATGAAGGAGACGGAAAACGTGCCCGTGCAGGTGGAGGGGCTGGGCGACCGGCGTCTTGTTGATCAGGGTCAGCACGACCGGCGAGCCCCGCTTAACCTTGAGGACCGGCGCGTTCGCGTCTCCGGCCACGCCGTTGATCGTCCAGCCCGACACGGTTTTGTCGCCCGTGGTTTGAATCACCAGATCCTTTCGGACGGCCTTTTCCAGAGCAATGGCCTTCGGGAGCTTGTCATTGGGCGCGAGAGACGCGATCGGCGGAGGTTCCGTCTTCCCATTCCCGGCGGTGTGGAATTCGACCAACGGAATGCCATCGCCCAAAGCGGCAACAACGGCCGAGCGCGCATCCGCCTCAACGGGAAGGTCGACGAGCAGGTCGTAGCGGCTGCCAGGAGCGATGGGTAGAGAGGATCTGAGGGGCTCGAAGGTATCCGTCGGCTGCCCGTCAACGGCGATCACCGTCGCCCTGAGATTGTCGAATCGCAAGCGCATGGCCCGTGCATTGCAGGCATTGGCGAGGCGCAGGCGTAAGCGGCTGCCGGGCCGAAGGCTGAGTTTCTGCGGCACGGCGTCGCCATTCACCGTCAGGAAATTGCCGAGGCGGCCGGCCGGATTGTCGTCGGCGGACTTGGAAAAGGGCGCGAGCCGTCCGTCATCCCCGAGCCGCCAGTCATCGATCAGGATGGGCAGGTCGAGGTCGACGGGAGGCGGGTTGGCTTCTTCGACGATGAGCAGGGCGGAGAGCCCCCGCTCCAAAGGCTCCGCGCTGCCGCCAGGAATGCTCGGGCGTATCAGAAAGGTGCCGGGCGCCGGGGGTGGCTCGCGGTACGTGAAGGTGCCGCCCTGGGGGACGGGGGCCTGCGTGACGCGGGCGACGCCGTCATGGGCGTTGGCGCCACGCAATCCTTGGATATGAAGGCTCAAGGGCAGGGAGGTCTCATTCCGGAAGGTGAATTCGAGAGGGGCGCCGGCCCTGAGGCGGAACGCCGGGCCAAGGCGCTCACCCAACGTCAGGACTTCCGTCTCCTGGGCCGCATCGGCGCGGAGCCGCTTGAGTGATGGCCGGGCGGTCAGCTCGGCGGGAAGGTCCTGGATCAGGCCGCCCCCATCCCCGCTCTTCGGTTGGGTCCAACCCGGCCGGGGGAAGCCCAAGAGAGCCGTGGCGAGGCCGGCAGTGGCGGCGCGGCGCGTGATCATAGGGAAGCAGCCTCTTGTGACGGGCAGGATGGAACGACGTACAGGCTTGAACGCAAACGGCCAAGTTTTGTTGCTTTTCAAGCCGGAAGCACGCTGTCGCCGTACACGAACTTTTTTGATGCACCCTTTTGCAACCATGCTATAGAGCCCCGTCCCGGACGAGGGGTGCATTGCGCCGCCTCCCGAGCGGGCGTGGCGGAATTGGTAGACGCACTGGATTTAGGTTCCAGCGGCGAAAGTCGTGGGGGTTCGAGTCCCTCCGCCCGCACCAATCCCGTCAGGATTGGTTTCCGGACGGCTCCATCGGGCCGCGTCGACGGCGGCAGCCGCGGCGGCCGGGGCCTGGGACAAGGAATTTTTTCGAGTAAGCGAAGGCGATATAACCATGCAGGTGACGGAAACTCTGTCCCAAGGCTTGAAACGGGAATTCAAGGTTGTTCTTCCGGCAACGGAGTTGGAACAGCGTCTGAACAATGAGCTGTCGACCCTTAAGGACCGGGTGAAAATCAACGGTTTCCGTCCGGGCAAGGTGCCGGTTGGGCATCTGCGCAGGGTCTATGGCCGTTCGGTGATGGCCGACGTGCTTCAGAACGCGGTCAACGAAGCGAACCGCAGGATCGTCGAGGACAATAGCCTCAAGCTCGCCCATGAGCCTCAGGTCCAGTTTCCGGAGAACCAGGACGAGATCGAGAAGGCCATGGACGCCAAGGGCGACCTGGCTTTCACCGTCGCCCTCGAGGTGCTGCCCGTTTTCGAGCTCGCCGATCTGTCCGACGTCTCGGTCAAGAAGCCGGTCGCCGAAGTGACCGACGGCGAGATCAACGAATCGCTGGAGCGGATGGCCAAGCAGAACCTTACCTTCGAGGCGAAGGACGGCAAGGCGGAGCAGGGCGACCGGGTGCTTGTCGACTTCGTGGGCCGCATCGACGGCACGGAATTCGAAGGCGGCAAGGGCGAGGATATCCGGGTCGAGCTCGGCTCCAACACCTTCATTCCGGGCTTCGAGGACCAGCTTGTCGGCGTAAAGGCCGGCGACACGAAGCTCGTGAAGGTCACCTTCCCGACCAATTACCTGGCCGCCCACCTGGCCGGCAAGGATGCCGAGTTCGACGTGACGGTGAAGGCCGTCGAGGCTCCGGGCGAGCTGAAGATCGACGACGAGCTTGCCAAGGGTTTCGGCTTGGACTCGCTCGATGCCCTGAAGGACGCCATTCGTAGCGCTATCCAGCGTGATTTTGACGCCCAATCCCGTCGTAAGGTTAAGAAGGACCTGCTCGACGCTCTGGACGCGAAGTACTCGTTCGAGTTGCCCCCGAGCCTCGTGGAGCAGGAATTCGCGGCCGTTTGGGGTCAGGTCGAGGGCGATATGCGGTCCAACAACCGCACCTTCGAGGACGAGGACACCACCGAGGAGCAGGCTCGGGCGGATTACCGGAAGATCGCCGAGCGTCGTGTTCGGCTCGGGTTGGTGCTTGCACAGATCGGTGAGAAGACCGATATCAAGATCTCCGACGACGAGGTCACCCAGGCGCTCGTCGAGCGGGTTCGCCAGTATCCGGGCCAAGAGCAGCAGGTTTGGGATTTCTATCGTAAGAATCCGCAAGCTCTGGCCGAAATCCGGGCGCCGCTGTTCGAGGAAAAGGTCGTCGACCAGATCCTGTCTCAGGTGAAGGTCGTGGACGAAACCGTTTCCAAGGAAGCGCTTTTCGGTGACGACGAGGCTGAGGAAGGTGATTCCAAGGCCGAGTCGAAGCCGAAGGCCAAGGGCGCCAAGAAGTCCAGCAAGAGCGAGTAACGCTACCTCCAGCGTCTCGCCGCTTGCATCATCTAACGGCCGCGCGTCCGCGCGGCCGACTTTGGAGCAGTGAGACGATGAGAGATCCGGTTGCGTTGTTTAACAACACGCTCGTGCCGATGGTGGTCGAGCAGTCGAATCGTGGTGAGCGCGCATTCGACATCTATTCGCGTCTCTTGCGCGAACGGATTATTTTCCTCACCGGTCCTGTCGAGGATTACTCGGCATCCCTGATTGTGGCTCAGCTTCTGTTCCTCGAGGCTGAGAATCCCAAGAAGGAAATTTCCTTCTACATCAATTCGCCAGGCGGGGTCGTGACGTCCGGCCTGTCGATCTACGACACCATGCAGTTCATTCGCTGCCCCGTCTCCACCCTGTGCGTGGGGCAGGCGGCTTCGATGGGCTCCCTTCTCCTTGCGGCAGGCGAGGCCGGGCAGCGCTTTGCGTTGTCGAACGCCCGAATCATGGTTCACCAGCCTTCCGGCGGATACCAGGGCCAAGTCACCGACATCATGATTCACGCCCGCGAAAGCGAGGCTTTGAAGCGCCGGCTCAATGAAATCTACGTGAAGCATACGGGCCGCGACATCGCGGCTGTCGAGCAAGCGCTCGAACGTGATAACTTCCTGACAGCCGACGCCGCCCAGGAATTTGGTCTGATTGACCAGGTTCTCGCCAAGCGTCCCGAGCCCACGACGCCTCAGCCCTGATTCTGAATAGTTGGGGACAAGTTCAGGGGCAGTGCGTCTTTTTGGCGTCCTGCCCCGTTCCTATTGATCAGGTCCCCTTCGCGTGTTTGCATGCGGATTCGGGACGCGGGAAGAATAGGTGGCTCGAAATTTTTAAGTGCCGGAACCTTTCATTAGCTTCGGCGCTCCTAAACTTAAGGATGCTGGGTCGGCATGGGCCGCTCCAGTGTCGATTGGAGATGTGATAATGACCAAAGCTGGCGGCAACGACTCCAAGAGCACGCTTTACTGCTCCTTCTGCGGCAAGAGCCAGCACGAGGTCCGTAAGCTGATCGCTGGCCCCACCGTGTTCATCTGCGATGAATGCGTCGAGTTGTGCATGGATATCATTCGCGAGGAATCGAAGTCGTCGCTGGTGAAATCCCGCGATGGCGTGCCGACCCCGAAGGAGATCAGCCGCGTTCTCGACGATTACGTGATTGGCCAGGAGCACGCCAAGAAGGTGCTCTCGGTGGCCGTTCACAACCATTACAAGCGTTTGGCCCATGCGGCGAAGCACAACGACGTGGAGCTGGCCAAGTCCAACATCCTCCTGATCGGGCCCACGGGCTCGGGCAAGACGCTGTTGGCCCAGACCCTCGCCCGAATCCTCGACGTTCCCTTTACCATGGCCGACGCCACGACGTTGACCGAGGCCGGTTACGTGGGCGAGGACGTTGAGAATATCATCCTCAAGCTCCTCCAGGCGTCCGATTACAACGTGGAGCGGGCGCAGCGCGGCATCGTCTACATCGACGAGATCGACAAGATCTCGCGCAAGTCCGACAATCCGTCGATTACCCGCGACGTGTCGGGCGAGGGCGTGCAGCAGGCTCTCCTGAAGATCATGGAAGGCACGGTCGCTTCGGTGCCGCCCCAGGGCGGCCGGAAGCATCCGCAGCAGGAATTCCTGCAGGTGGATACGACGAATATCCTGTTCATCTGCGGCGGTGCGTTCGCCGGGCTGGAGCGGATCATCTCGGGCCGCGGCAAGGGAACCTCCATCGGCTTCGGAGCCAGTGTGGAGGCGCCGGATGACCGCCGGACCGGCGAGATCTTCCGCAGCGTCGAGCCGGAAGACCTGCTGAAGTTCGGCCTCATCCCCGAATTCGTGGGACGTCTGCCCGTTCTGGCGACGCTCGAGGATCTCGACGAGGAAGCCCTGAAGCGCATCCTCCAGGAGCCCAAGAACGCCCTGGTGAAGCAGTATCAGCGCCTCTTCGAGATGGAGAACGTCAATCTGACCTTCCAGGAAGAGGCCCTGTCGATGATCGCCCGCAAGGCCATCGAGCGCAAAACTGGCGCCCGTGGGTTGCGCTCCATCATGGAGGGCATTCTGCTGGAAACCATGTACGACCTGCCGGGTCTCGACTCGGTGGAGCAGGTGGTGATCGGCCCCGAGGTCGTCGAGGGCAAGGCCAAGCCTCTCTTCATCCACGGCGACCGCGCGGATCAGACCGCGAGTGCCAGCGCATAAGACCTATGTCTATCGTGCCGGGGACTGTTCTTGAAACGTTGTCTCCGGCACGCCAAATTACCTCTTGCGTGATGACCGTCCGCTCATTGTCCCGAGGGATGGCGCCACGTACCGGACGCAGCCAATCACAAAAGCTTGAGCGTTTCGGTTACCCGTCCCTGAGCTCGCTCATCCGAGGGGTTCTCCGGACGTTTCGAAAGGATGTCGTCTTATGACACAAGCAAAGCCACGTCAGCCTGTCGTTCCAGGCTCGACCGGAACCTACGCGGTTCTGCCTCTGCGCGACATCGTCGTTTTCCCGCACATGATCGTGCCGCTCTTCGTCGGCCGCGAGAAATCGATCCGCGCGCTCGAGGAAGTGGTCAAGGGGGACCGCCACATTCTTCTGGCTACCCAGATCGATGCGACGGATGACGATCCGGCAACGGATGCGATCTATAAGGTCGGAACCCTGGCCAACGTGCTGCAGCTTCTCAAGCTGCCCGACGGCACCGTAAAGGTGCTCGTGGAAGGCGCGAGCCGCGCACAGGTGAAGGCCTACACGCGGACAGACGAATATTATGAAGCGGAAGCCGAAGTGCTCCCGGACTCGCTGGGTGACCAGATCGAGGCCGAAGCCCTGGCGCGCTCCGTCGTGTCCGAGTTCGAAAATTACGTAAAGCTGAACAAGAAGGTTTCTCCCGAGGTCGTCTCGGCAGTGACTCAGCTCGACGAGCCCTCAAAGCTTGCCGATACGATCGCCTCGCACCTTGCGATCAAGATCGCCGACAAGCAGGCGATCCTCGAAATCCCGACCGTTGCCCAGCGGCTCGAGAAGGTTCTCGGCCTGATGGAGAGCGAAATCTCCGTCCTCCAGGTCGAGAAGCGGATCCGTACCCGCGTGAAGCGTCAGATGGAGAAGACGCAGCGCGAGTACTATCTCAACGAGCAGATGAAGGCGATCCAGAAGGAGCTCGGCGACGACGAAGGTCGCGACGAGCTGGCCGAGCTCGAGGAGAAGATCGAGAAGACCAAGTTCACGAAGGAAGCCCGGGAGAAGGCGCTCGGCGAGCTGAAGAAGCTTCGCCAGATGTCGCCCATGTCTGCCGAAGCGACCGTCGTGCGCAATTACCTCGACTGGTTGCTCGGCATTCCGTGGAATCGCCGCTCGAAGATCAAGAAGGACCTCAAGGCGGCCCAAGACCTGCTCGATGCCGATCATTACGGTCTCGACAAGGTCAAGGAACGGATCGTCGAGTATCTGGCTGTCCAGCAACGCGCCAATAAGCTGACCGGACCGATCCTCTGCCTCGTCGGCCCTCCGGGCGTCGGCAAGACCTCCCTTGGCAAATCCATCGCCAAGGCGACCGGTCGCGAATTCGTGCGCATGTCCCTCGGCGGCGTGCGGGACGAGTCCGAGATCCGTGGTCACCGGCGGACCTATATCGGTTCGATGCCTGGCAAGATCATCCAGTCGATGCGCAAGGCCAAGACGTCCAACCCGCTCATTCTGCTCGATGAAATCGACAAAATGGGCATGGATTTCCGGGGCGATCCGTCGGCGGCCTTGCTCGAGGTTCTCGATCCCGAGCAGAACAACTCGTTCAACGACCATTACCTGGAGGTCGACTACGACCTGTCCAACGTGATGTTCGTGACGACCGCCAACACCCTGAACATCCCGGCGCCGCTTCTCGACCGTATGGAAGTGATCCGCATCGCGGGTTACACCGAGGAAGAGAAGGCCGAGATTGCCAGGACTCACCTGATTCCGTCCGCTGTGAAGAAGCACGGTTTGGCGGAGAAGGAGTGGACCATCGGCGACGAGGCTCTCCTCATGCTCATCCGGCGGTACACCCGTGAGGCGGGTGTCCGTAACCTGGAGCGGGAGATCTCGAACCTGATCCGTAAGGCCGTGAAGGAGATCCTGATCTCCAAGGTCAAGACGGTCGAGGTGACGACGGCGAACCTTCCCGACTTCTTGGGCCCGCCCCGCTTCCGTTACGGCGAGGTCGAGTCCGAGGACATGGTGGGTGCGGTCACGGGTCTCGCCTGGACCGAGGTCGGCGGCGAGCTGCTCACCATCGAAGGCATCATGATGCCGGGCAAGGGCAAGATGACGGTTACCGGCAACCTCCGGGACGTCATGAAGGAATCGATTTCTGCGGCGGCTTCCTATGTCCGCTCGCGGGCTGTCGATTTCGGTGTCGAGCCGCCCATGTTCGACCGTCGCGACATCCACGTGCACGTGCCAGAGGGCGCGACGCCCAAGGATGGACCTTCGGCCGGTATCGCGATGGCGACTGCCATCGTGTCGGTGATCACCGCAATTCCGGTTCGGCGTGACATCGCCATGACGGGCGAGGTGACGCTGCGGGGCAGGGTGCTGCCGATCGGCGGGTTGAAGGAAAAGCTCCTGGCTGCTCTGCGCGGGGGGATCAAGAAAGTCCTGATTCCCGAGGAGAACGCCAAGGATCTTGTCGACATCCCGGCGAGCGTGAAGAACGGCCTCGAGATCGTCCCCGTTTCCCGGATGGATCAGGTGCTCCAGCACGCTCTCGTGCGGATGCCCGAGCCCATCGAGTGGGAAGAGCCGACGGTCATCAATCCGGCCAAGCCGGCTGAGGTCGAGGACGATTCGGCAAACGTGGTCGCCCACTAGTCTGACCTTGCGTCACGATTTTGACGGAGGCCCCCGGATGCAAATCCGGGGGCCTTTTTGATGTGGAATGTCCAGAACCGGCCCATTTAGGCCGTTTCAGGACTTGCGTACGGTCGAGCTTTGCGCCACAGGGTTTCTCCCTGAAACGGTGGCACATCTGATATGGCGCCGCCGGGATCACTGGAGGATATCAAATGAACAAAGGCGAGCTCGTTGCGGCCGTCGCCGACAAGGTGGGGCTGTCTCGTGGTCAGGCTGGTGAAGCCATTGACGCCGCTATCGAGGCCATCACCGGCGCCCTGAAGAAGGGCGACGAAGTGAAGATCGTTGGTTTCGGCACCTTCGTGGTGACCGACCGGGCCGCCGGCGAGGCGCGTAACCCGCGCACCGGCGAGAAGGTCAAGGTTCCCGCTTCCAAGACCCCCAAGTTCCGCGCCGGCGCGGGCTTGAAGGAAGCCGTGAACGCAAAGTAATCGCTTTTACGCGATCTTTTCTTCGTCAAAGGGCCGACAGCGCTTGCGTTGTCGGCCTTCTCTTTTTATGTGAGGCCGGAGGGGCGGTTAGCTCAGTTGGTAGAGCATCTCGTTTACACCGAGAGGGTCGGCGGTTCGAGCCCGTCACCGCCCACCATTCCTTTCCTTACGGTATGATCTTGTTCGAGAGTTCCTCCTGAAGAATCTTCAAGAGGATCGCTTGACAGGGTCAGGGGGCGACCTTAAACCGCCCACACCGCTTCGGCGGTATGCGCGGGCGTAGCTCAGTCGGTTAGAGTGCCGGCCTGTCACGCCGGAGGTCGCGGGTTCGAGCCCCGTCGCCCGCGCCACTGCAGATCCTGACAGAGATCTGCTTGTCTCTCCCGCTTCAGAATTTTGGATCCCTCGGAGTTCTTGCAGAAGCGCGTTGCGCTGAGTGCATGGCTCATGGAGCAATTGCTCAAGCTGGGCGTTGTCGGTCCAGCAGGAGAGGGTAACTGCCATGGACTTCTCAAAAATCTTCACCAATCTCTCCAACTGGGTCGCGCAGGTCTCCGGGCGTCCCATCACGTTCGTAATCTGTCTTGCCGTGATTCTGATATGGGCTCTAAGCGGACCTCTCTTCGGCTTTTCCGACACGTGGCAGCTGATCGTGAATACGGGCACCACCATCGTGACGTTCCTGATGGTGTTTCTGATCCAAAACACGCAGAATCGCGACGGCGCGGCTATTCAGGCCAAACTCGACGAGCTGATCCGCGCCAGTGCCGCCCAGAACGTATTTATCGGTATCGAGCATCTGACCCAGGACGAGCTGGACGAAATCAGGGCCAAGTGCGAAGCAAAAGCGAAGCTGGAAACGGCCGCCGGCCGGGCCGCGGACAAGGCGGAGGATTCTGCCAATCGCAAGGCGGCAAACGCCGCCGAGAAGGCCACATCCTAGTTTGGAAACATTCTTTTGCGGTGCCGCAAACACTTGTCAGAACAGGGGATCTCAGATAAGCCTCCCCCGCAATCCATGGTTTGTCGCAGGGCCTTTTATTAAGCTGTCTGTGGCTTAAATCCATGGGCTGGTGCTGGTTTTGTACCGGCTCTGTTCCTTTTGGGTGTCGCATGACGAATCTCCTCGCCGACTACCTGCCTCTCGTGATCTTTATCGGCGTGTCGCTCCTGATCGGGGTGGCGCTGCTCGTGGCGCCTTTCATCGTCGCCTATAGCCGCCCGGACACGGAAAAGCTCTCTGCTTACGAGTGCGGGTTCAACGCTTTCGATGATGCCCGCATGAAGTTCGACGTGCGGTTCTATCTCGTTGCTATTCTTTTCATCATCTTCGACCTCGAAGTCGCCTTCCTGTTCCCCTGGGCCATCACGTTCGGGAATCTGGGCTGGTTCGGCTTCGTCTCCATGATGATCTTCCTCGGCGTTCTGACGGTCGGATTTGTGTACGAGTGGAAGAAGGGGGCCTTAGAATGGGATTGATCACCGATACGCGGTCGCCCCTGGTTTCGCCCGCACCGACGGGCGTGATCGATCCCTCGACCGGACAGCCGGTCGGATCGACCGACCCCTATTTCGTCTCCATCAAGGACGAGCTGTCCGACAAGGGCTTCATCGTCACCTCCACGGAAGACCTGATCACCTGGGCCCGTACCGGCTCGCTGATGTGGATGACCTTCGGTCTGGCATGCTGCGCCGTCGAGATGATGCAGATGTCCATGCCGCGTTACGATGCCGAGCGGTTCGGATTTGCTCCCCGGGCCAGCCCGCGCCAGTCCGATGTGATGATCGTTGCCGGAACCTTGACCAACAAGATGGCGCCCGCGCTCCGCAAGGTCTATGACCAGATGCCTGAGCCCCGGTACGTCATTTCCATGGGCTCCTGCGCCAATGGCGGCGGCTATTATCACTACTCCTATTCGGTGGTACGTGGGTGCGACCGCATCGTGCCGGTCGACATCTATGTGCCGGGCTGCCCCCCGACGGCGGAGGCGCTTCTCTACGGTGTGCTTCTTCTCCAGAAGAAGATCCGCCGCACGGGCACGATCGAGCGCTGAGCAAAGGCCATCGCATGAATGCTGAACTGCAAGCTCTGAGCGATCATATCGCCTCATCCCTCGGTGAGGCCGTAACTGCGCGGGATATCGCCTATGACGAGCTCACGCTTGTCGTCCGTGGGCAGGACATCGTCAAAACGGTGACGTTCCTCCGGGATGATTCCCAATGCCGCTTCGTGTCGTTCATCGACATTTGCGGCGCGGATTATCCCGGCCGCGAGAAGCGCTTCGACGTCGTGTATCATTTTCTGTCTCCTCAGTTGAACCGGCGTATCCGGATCAAGGTCGAGGCGGATGAGACGACACCGGTTCCGTCCCTCGTCGGCGTGTTTCCCGCCGCCAACTGGTTCGAGCGGGAAGCCTATGATCTTTACGGGATCCTCTTTTCGGGGCACCCCGATCTGCGGCGTATCCTCACCGATTACGGCTTCGAAGGGTTCCCGTTGCGGAAGGACTTTCCGCTCACCGGGTTCGTCGAGGTTCGCTATGACGAGGGCCAGGGACGCGTCGTGTACGAGCCCGTGAAGCTCAGCCAGGAATTCCGCAACTTCGACTTCCTCTCGCCGTGGGAGGGCACCGATTACGTGCTGCCCGGCGACGAGAAGGCAAAGGCGTAGAGCGGAGAGGGATCAGCCGATGGGCGAGCATAATATCCGCAATTTCTCGATCAACTTCGGTCCGCAGCATCCGGCGGCTCACGGCGTTCTGCGCCTCGTGCTCGAACTCGACGGCGAAATCGTCGAGCGGGTCGATCCGCATATCGGCCTTCTGCACCGCGGCACCGAAAAGCTCATCGAGTTCAAGACCTACGTTCAGGCCAATCCTTATTTTGATCGTCTCGACTATGTCGCGCCGATGAATCAGGAGCATGCGTACTGCATGGCCGTCGAGAAGCTGCTCGGCATTTCGGTTCCGCGCCGCGCCCAGCTGATCCGTGTCCTTTACTCGGAGATTGGCCGCCTCCTGTCGCACCTTCTCAACGTGACGACCCAGGCGATGGACGTCGGCGCCCTCACGCCGCCCCTCTGGGGCTTCGAAGAGCGCGAAAAGCTGATGATCTTCTATGAGCGGGCGTCCGGATCGCGCATGCACGCGAACTACTTCCGGCCCGGCGGCGTCGTGATGGATCTTCCTCCGGAGCTCATCGACGATATCGAGGCCTTCTGCGATCCGTTCCTGAAGGTTCTCGACGACCTCGACGAACTCGTCATGGGCAACCGCATCTTCAAGCAGCGCAACGTGGATATCGGCGTCGTGTCGCTGGACGATGCGTGGAAGTGGGGCTTCTCCGGCGTCATGGTGCGCGGCTCGGGAGCGGCGTGGGATCTGCGCAAGGCCCAGCCCTACGAATGCTACGAGGAAATGGAGTTCGACATTCCGGTCGGACGTAACGGCGACAACTACGACCGTCAGGTCATCCGCATGCTCGAGATGCGCGAAAGCGTCAAGATCATGCGCCAGTGCCTCGACAAGCTCCGGGCGCCGGACGGGCAGGGGCCGGTCTCGACGTTGGACGGCAAGGTTGCGCCGCCCTCACGCAAGGACATGAAGCGCTCCATGGAAGCGCTCATTCACCACTTCAAGCTTTACACGGAAGGCTTCCACGTCCCGGCGGGCGAGGTTTATGCGGCCGTGGAGGCGCCGAAGGGGGAATTCGGGGTCTATCTCGTGGCGGACGGCACCAATAAGCCGTATCGCTGCAAGATTCGCGCTCCGGGTTTCGCCCATCTTCAAGCCATGGATTTCATGTGCCGCGGCCACATGCTGGCCGACGTCGCGGGCATCCTTGGGTCGCTGGACATCGTGTTCGGCGAGGTTGATCGATAAATCACGAGCCCGGCGGAGAGCCGGGCAACCGCGTGAGAGCGCGGATCAAGGTTCAAGTCGTGAGTGGCGGCCGCTTCCGGTGCCGGCCACAGCGATGAGGAGAAGAACTCTATGGCCGTCCGCAAGCTCGCGCCTGAAGAAATCCAGCCCGACAGCTTCACGTTCTCGTCGGAGAACATGGCGTTCGTCGCGCAGCAGATCGCGAAATACCCGCCGGGCCGTCAGGCGTCCGCGGTCATTCCGCTCCTTTGGCGTGCTCAGGAGCAAGCCGGCGGCTGGTTGCCGCGCAAGGCGATCGAGAAGGTCGCCGAGCTGCTGGACATGCCGCACATTCGTGTCATGGAAGTGGCGACCTTCTACACGATGTTCAACCTGGAGCCGGTCGGAAAATACTTCATTCAGTTCTGCGGCACGACGCCTTGCGCCCTTCGCGGCGCGGGTGACATCAAAAAGGTTCTGGAGCGCCGCGTCGGCGAGCAGAACCACGTCAGCGCCGACGGCAACTTCTCATGGCTCGAAGTCGAGTGCCTGGGGGCGTGCTGCAACGCGCCGATGGTCCAAATCAACGATGATTACTACGAGGACCTGACCACCGAGAATTTCGAGAAGCTCCTCGACGATCTCGCCGCCGGTCGGCCGGTCAAGAAGGGCTCGCAGGTCGGTCGCCGCTCTTCCGAGCCGCAAGGCGACGTCAAGACCCTGACCGATCCTCACCTTTATGATGGCTCCCAGGTCGGAGCATGGCGCAAGCGCTTCGAGGAGGAAGCTGCCAGCACGGCTTCCGCTGGCGAGGCTGCCGCCGCGACCGCTTCGGCCCCTTCGACGCCGAAGCCGGCAAAGCCCGAGGCGGGACGCGCCATCGAGTCCGAGGCGGCCGATACGCCTGCCAAGCGCGCCAAGGAAGGCGAGGCGCCTATCAGCCAGACCGAGCGCAAGGAAGCCTCGGACGGCAAGCGGGCGACCGCCGTCGAGGCCCGCACGGAGGACGCCGCGAAGCCTGCGCCGCAGAGCGATAAGTCTTATGTTGCAACGCCAAGCAAACCCAGCGGCGGAGCGCCGACTCCGGACGCGCCGTCGACGCCGGTTGCCGGCACCCCGCCTTCCGATACGCCTCAGCGCCGCGACGGCAGCGAGAGCAAGCCGGACGTCACGCTCGATAAGAGCAACAAGCCGTCCTGATGGAGTGAACTGAACATGCTTCAGGACAAAGATCGCATTTTTACAAATCTCTACGGCTTCCATTCGCCGGACCTGCAGGCGGCGAAGATGCGCGGCGCCTGGGACGGAACCAAGTTTCTCCTGGAGAAGGGCCGCGACTGGATCATCGATGAGATGAAGAAGTCGGGTCTTCGCGGCCGTGGTGGCGCAGGCTTCCCGACGGGACTGAAATGGTCCTTCATGCCCAAGCAGTCGGACGGACGTCCGCATTATCTGGTCGTGAATGCCGACGAGTCCGAGCCCGGCACCTGCAAGGACCGGGAGATCATGCGGCATGATCCGCACCTGTTGATCGAAGGTTGCCTCCTCGCGTCCTTCGCGATGGGCGCCCATGCCTGCTACATCTATATTCGTGGCGAATATATCGGCGAGAAGCATGCGCTTCAGCGCGCCGTCGACGAGGCCTACGAGGCCCGGCTCATCGGTAAGGACAACATCCACGGTTATCCGTTCGACCTTTACGTGCACCATGGTGCCGGCGCTTACATCTGCGGCGAAGAAACGGCCCTGCTCGAAAGCCTGGAAGGCAAGAAGGGCATGCCGCGCCTGAAGCCGCCATTCCCGGCCAATATGGGCTTGTACGGCTGCCCGACGACGGTCAACAACGTGGAGTCGATCGCGGTTGCCGGCACGATCCTCCGCCGCGGCGCCGCCTGGTTCTCAGGCATCGGCCGCCCGAACAATGTGGGCACGAAGGTCTTTTCCGTTTCCGGGCACGTGAACAAGCCGTGCAATGTGGAAGAAGCCATGGGACTTACGTTCCGTGAGCTGGTTGATACCCATTGCGGCGGCATCCGCGGCGGCTGGGATAACCTTCTGGCCGTTATTCCCGGCGGATCGTCGGTGCCTTGCGTTCCGGCCGAGCAGATCATCGACGCCAATATGGACTTCGATACCTTGAGAAATCTCAAGTCGGGTCTGGGTACGGCCGCCGTGATCGTGCTGGACAAGTCTACCGATATCGTTCGAGCCATTACCCGGATCTCGTACTTCTATAAGCACGAGAGCTGCGGCCAGTGCACCCCATGCCGGGAAGGAACCGGTTGGATGTGGCGGGTTCTGACCCGCATGTCCGAGGGCCGGGCCCAAAAGCGTGAAATCGACATGCTTCTCGAAGTGTCCACCCAGATCGAGGGTCACACCATCTGCGCGCTGGGAGATGCCGCGGCGTGGCCGGTTCAGGGGCTGATCCGTCACTTCCGGCATGAAATCGAAAAGCGGATCGACGACTATGCGGCGAACCCGCATTCAGAACCCGCCATGATTGCGGCGGAGTGAGAGTGAAGATGGCCAAGATCATCGTTGATGGCGTCGAGGTCGACGTCCCGCCGGAATACACCTTGCTGCAGGCCGCCGAAGCGGCAGGTGCGGAAATTCCGCGCTTCTGCTTCCACGAGCGGCTGTCCATTGCCGGCAACTGCCGCATGTGCCTTGTCGAGGTAAAGGGCGCTCCGAAGCCCGTCGCATCCTGCGCCTGGGGCGTACGCGATTGCCGCCCGGGACCGAACGGTGAGCCGCCGGAAATTTCGACCAAGTCGCCGACAGTCAAGAAGGCCCGGGAAGGGGTGATGGAGTTCCTCCTCATCAACCACCCGCTCGATTGCCCGATCTGCGACCAGGGCGGCCAGTGCGACCTGCAGGACCAGGCCATGGCCTACGGGGTCGATACCAGCCGCTATCACGAGAACAAGCGCGCGGTGCCGGACAAGTATCTCGGCCCGCTGATCAAGACCTCCATGAACCGCTGCATCCACTGCACGCGGTGCGTCCGGTTCACCACGGAAGTGGCGGGCGTCTCCGATCTCGGCGCCATCTGGCGTGGCGAGGATATGGAGATCACGAGCTATCTGGAGCGTGCCCTCGGTTCCGAATTGCAGTCGAATGCCGCTGACCTGTGCCCGGTCGGAGCGCTCACGCATAAGCCCGAGGCTTTCCACTATCGCCCGTGGGAGCTCACCAAGACCGATTCCATCGATGTCATGGATGCGGTCGGCTCTTCCATCCGGGTCGATTCCCGCGGCCGCGAGGTCATGCGCATTCTGCCGCGTGTGAATGAGGCCGTGAATGAGGAGTGGATCACCGACAAGGCCCGTCACATCGTCGATGGCCTGCGCATGCAGCGTCTCGACCGGCCCTTCGTTCGCGTGAACGGCCAGCTCCGCCCTGCCTCATGGCAGGAGGCTTTCGGCGCCATCGCGACGAAGCTCAAGGGCACCGATCCGAAGCGGGTCGGCGCTGTCGTGGGCGATTTGGCGGCCGTGGAGGAAATCTATGCGCTGAAGCTTCTCATGGAGAGCCTCGGCGTGACGAATATCGATGCCCGCCAGGACGGAACCGTTCTGTCGCCTACCTATGGCCGCGGCTCCTATCTGTTCAACACGACCATCGCCGATATCGAGGATGCGGACGCCATCCTGATCGTCGGCTCCAATCCGCGTATCGAGGCCTCGCTGGTCAATGTCCGCATTCGGAAGCGCTGGCGGGTCGCGCCGCCTGCGATTGCATTGATCGGGGAGCATGTGGATCTGACCTATCCCTATGCCTATCTCGGCGCGGGTCCTGAGACTCTGACCGAGCTTCTGGCGGGCCGCCACAGCTTCGCCGAGGCTCTGAAGGGAGCGGAGCGGCCGCTGATCATCGTCGGGCAGGGGGCTCTGGTCCGTCCCGATGGATTGGCCGTTCTTTCCCTTGCGGCCCAGCTTGCCCAATCGGTCGGCGCGGTGAAGGAAGGCTGGAACGGCTTCTCGGTTCTTCATACCGCGGCTTCGCGGGTCGGCGCGCTCGATCTCGGTTTCGTGCCGGGAGCCGGCGGCCTGACAGCAGCGGAAATGGCGAACGGCGGAGTGGACGTTCTGTTCAGCCTCGGCGCCGACGAGATCGCGGTCGCCCCTGGCACTTTCGTGATCTACCAAGGGACGCACGGAGACCGGGGCGCGCACCGGGCTGATGTCATCCTGCCGGCCGCCACCTACACGGAGAAGTCCGGCACCTACGTGAACACGGAAGGCCGGGTTCAGCTTGCGAACCGCGCGGCGTTTGCCCCGGGCGAGGCCCGCGAGGACTGGGCGATCCTTCGGGCGCTCTCCGATGTTCTGGGACATCGCCTGCCGTTCGATTCGCTCAATGCCTTGCGTGCGAAGCTCTACGAGGCCTATCCTCACTTCGCTGATTTCGACCGGATCGCTCCTGCCGATGTGGCGAGTGCCGTTCAGGCGCTCGCTGGCCTTGGCGGCAGCGCCGGCCGTGAGGCCTTCGTGAGCCCCATCAAGGACTTCTATCTGACGAACCCGATCGCGCGGGCGTCCGGCGTCATGGCGGAGTGCTCGGCACTCGCTCAAGAGCGCCGGCTCGTGGCGGCCGAGTAAAGGGACGTAACCATGGAATCCGGAGACATCCTGCTCGCAGTCGCGATCATGTTGGGCAAGAGCCTGCTCATGTTGGTCGCGCTCCTTATCTTCATCGCCTACGCCCTTCTGGCCGACCGCAAGATCTGGGCCGCGGTCCAGCTGCGTCGCGGCCCGAACGTGGTCGGCCCCTGGGGATTGCTGCAATCCTTCGCGGACCTTCTGAAATTCGTGCTGAAGGAGCCGGTCATTCCCGCGCCGGCCAACAAGGGCATGTTCCTGCTGGCTCCGCTGGTCATGTGTACCCTGGCGCTGGCCGCCTGGGCGGTGATCCCGCTCAATGCGGGCTGGGCCATCGCGGACATCAATGTCGGTATCCTCTACATCTTCGCCATCTCATCCCTGGGCGTATATGGCGTGATCATGGGCGGCTGGGCTTCGAACTCGAAGTATCCGTTCCTTGGCGCGCTCCGTTCCGCCGCCCAGATGGTGTCGTACGAGGTGTCCATCGGCTTCGTGATCGTGACGGTGCTCATGTGCGCCGGCACCCTGAACCTGTCGAGGATCGTCGAAGCACAGAACTCGAGCCTGGGCATTCTCGGCTGGTACTGGCTGCCGCTGTTCCCGATGTTCGTAGTGTTCTTCATCTCGGCCATGGCCGAGACGAACCGCCCGCCCTTTGACCTTCCGGAGGCTGAATCGGAGCTCGTTGCCGGTTATATGGTCGAGTATTCGTCCACGCCGTACCTGCTGTTCATGCTCGGCGAATACGTGGCCATCATGACCATGTGCGCCCTCGGCACGATCCTGTTTCTCGGCGGCTGGCTTTCACCGATCCCGTTTGCGCCCTTCACCTGGGTGCCGGGCGTCATCTGGTTCGTCCTGAAGGCGAGCTTCCTTTTCTTCCTCATCGCCATGGTCAAGGCCATGGTGCCGCGCTACCGCTACGACCAGCTGATGCGTCTCGGCTGGAAGGTCTTCCTCCCGCTTTCGCTCGCCATGGTCGTGATCGTGGCCGGCGTCCTGATGCTGACCGGCACCGCGCCGGGCATGCACTGAATAAGGAGATCAGCTCATGAAGCTCGATCAGGTCGCAAAATCGCTTCTTCTGAGGGAGTTCGTCGCCGGCTTTGTGCTGGCCATGAAGTACTTCTTCAAGCCGAAGGCGACGATCAACTATCCCTTCGAGATGGGTCACCGCGGACCGCGGTTCCGGGGTGAGCACGCGCTTCGGCGCTACCCGAACGGGGAAGAGCGCTGCATTGCCTGCAAGCTCTGCGAAGCCATCTGCCCGGCCCAGGCTATCACCATCGAGGCCGGACCTCGCCGGAACGACGGCACCCGGCGCACCACCCGGTACGACATCGACATGGTGAAGTGCATTTACTGCGGGATGTGCCAAGAGGCGTGTCCGGTCGATGCCATCGTCGAGGGGCCTAACTTCGAGTTCTCCGTGGAGACCCGCGAGGAGCTCTACTACGACAAGGCCAAGCTTCTCGCGAACGGCGAGCGCTGGGAGCGTGAGATCGCGCGCAACATCGCGAAGAACGCACCTTATCGGTAAGCGTTTCCTGCCCTTCATAGGGCAGGGGGCAAACTGGTCCGGCGGGTTGTTCCCTCCGGATTCGCACATTATAGACGGGCCGCCGGATCCCCCGGCGCCAGGTTTGGAAGGGGCCGCTCTGGCGCGGCTTGAGCTTGAAGCATGACGGTCACTGCCGCCTTCTTTTATCTTTTTGCGACCTTTACCGTCGCTTCGGGATTCATGGTGATCGCGTCTCGCAATCCCGTGCAATCGGTGCTTTTCCTCATTCTCGCCTTCGTGAATGCGGCGGGATTGTTCCTGATGATGGGGGCGGAGTTCCTGGCGATGATCCTGGTCATCGTCTATGTGGGCGCGGTCGCGGTGCTGTTCCTCTTCGTCGTGATGATGCTCGACGTCGACTTCGCCGAGCTTCGTCAAGGCTTCCTGCAGTATCTCCCGGTCGGCGCGCTGATCGGCGTGATATTCCTTCTTGAGTTGATCCTGGTCATCGGCGCCTATGTGATCGATCCGAACATCATCCGGACCGCTGCCGTGCCGATCCCAGCGCCCGACGTCATGACGAATACCGAGGCGCTCGGCCAGGTTCTCTACACCCGGTATTTCTACTTCTTCCAAGCCGCAGGGCTGATCCTGCTGGTGGCGATGATCGGTGCGATCGTCCTGACGCTGCGTGAGCGCGTCGGCGTCCGGCGCCAAGACATCTCCCGGCAGAACGCCCGGACCCAGGAAGAGGCCGTGCAACTGCGGAAGGTTCCCTTCCGCCAGGGTATCTAAGGAGCGCATGCGATGGTCATCGGACTTGGTCATTATCTTACCGTTGCCGCCGTGCTCTTCACCCTCGGCGTGTTCGGTATCTTTATCAACCGGAAGAACGTGATCGTGATTTTGATGTCGATCGAGCTGATCCTGCTCGCCGTCAACATCAACATGGTCGCCTTCTCCACTCACATGAATGACATCGTCGGACAGGTCTTTGCGCTGCTGATCCTCACGGTCGCGGCGGCGGAGGCGGCTATCGGCCTTGCCATTCTGGTGGTGTTCTTCCGCAACCGCGGCTCCATCGCGGTTGAAGACGTCAATATGATGAGGGGCTAAGCCCGAGCGGATCGATCATGTATCAAGCAATCGTCTTCCTGCCGCTCGTCGGCTTCCTCATTGCAGGTTTGTTCGGTCGGATCATCGGTCCGCGTCCGAGCGAGATCATCACGACCGCGCTTCTGTTCGTCGTCGCGGTGCTGTCCTGGATATCCTTCATCCAGGTCGGCTTCGGCGACGGCGCAACTCGCGTCCAGGTCGCCCAGTGGATGTCCGTCGGCGATCTGCAGGTGGACTGGGCGTTCCGGATCGACACGCTCACGGCCATGATGCTCGTCGTGGTCAATACCGTTTCGGCTCTCGTGCACCTCTATTCCATCGGCTACATGCACGAGGATCCGCACCGGTCGCGGTTCTTCGCCTACCTGTCCCTGTTTACCTTCGCCATGCTCATGCTGGTGACGTCGGACAACCTGGCCCAGATGTTCTTCGGCTGGGAAGGCGTGGGTCTCGCCAGCTATCTGCTGATCGGCTTCTGGTACCACAAGGAATCCGCCAACGCGGCGGCTATGAAGGCCTTCATCGTCAACCGCGTCGGCGATTTCGGTTTCGTTCTCGGAATCTGCCTGGTGTTCGTGCTGTTCAACAGCATCGCATTCGACCAGATCTTCCCCCGCGTTGCGGACCTTGCCAATAACCGCTTCCATTTCCTGGGTTTCGACTGGAACGCCCTGACCCTGACCTGCCTGCTGCTGTTCATGGGAGCCATGGGCAAATCGGCTCAGTTCCTGCTGCACACCTGGCTGCCGGATGCGATGGAAGGGCCGACGCCGGTCTCCGCACTCATCCATGCGGCGACCATGGTGACCGCCGGCGTTTTCATGGTGGCGCGCCTGTCTCCACTCTTCGAACACGCCCCGACGGCGTTGACCGTCGTCACCGTCATCGGCGGCATCACGGCCTTCTTCGCCGCGACGGTCGGTCTGGTTCAGAACGACATCAAGCGGGTGATCGCCTACTCAACCTGTTCGCAGCTCGGCTATATGTTCGTCGGACTTGGCGTCGGCGCCTATAGCGCGGGGGTGTTCCACCTGTTCACGCACGCCTTCTTCAAGGCTTTGCTGTTCCTCGGCGCCGGCTCCGTCATTCATGCCATGCATCATGAGCAGGATATGCGCAGCATGGGAGCCCTCCGCCGTTACATTCCGTTCACCACGGCGATGATGGCGATCGGCACTCTGGCACTGACCGGATTCCCGTTCACGGCCGGATATTACTCCAAGGATGCCATCATCGAAGCGGCGTTTGCATCGCACAGCGCCGCTGGGAACTTCGCGTTCCTGTCCACGGTGATCGCAGCCTTCATGACGTCGTTCTATTCCTGGCGCCTGTTCTTCATGACCTTCGAAGGTCAGGCCCGCTGGGGGGATTCACACCATCATGCCAGCGCCCATGAGGGGGTCGAGCATGACGACCACGGCCATGATGTCGAGCCTGCCTCGCATGCGGATCACGAGCATGGCGGACACGGTCACGCTCATACACCGCACGAGAGCCCGCTCGTCATGCTGGTGCCACTGGTGGTTCTGGCGATCGGCGCGCTCGTGGCCGGCCTGGTCTTCCACGAGGCATTCCTCGGCCATGGCGCCGCGGAGTTCTGGAAGGGGTCGCTCTTCACCCGTCCCGAGAATCACATTCTCGAGGAAATGCACCACATTCCGGGCTGGGTTCCCTTGATCCCGACCGTGATGATGGCCCTTGGGTTCCTGCTTGCGTACTACATGTACATCCTGGACTCGAAGAAGCCCGTGCAGCTGGCGGCGGATCATCCGATCCTGTACCGCTTCCTGCTCAACAAGTGGTATTTCGACGAGATCTATGACGCCATCTTCGTCCGTCCTGCGATCCGTCTCGGCCGTTTCTTCTGGCGGACGGGCGACCAGCGGGTCATCGACGGGCTCGGTCCCGACGGCGTATCTGCCCGTGTCCTCGACGTGACCCGGGGTGTCGTCCGGGTCCAGACGGGCTATGTGTATCATTACGCCTTCGCCATGCTGATCGGCGTCGCCGCTCTCGTGTCCTTCTATCTCCTCAGGGGAACGCACTAATGCTCGGGTTCGGCATTCTCTCCGGACTTCTTGTCCTTCCCCTTATCGGTGCGGCTTTCATTCTCACCTTGAGAGGGGACAGCGAGGCCGCGCGCGCGAACGCCCGCTGGATCGCGCTGGCGACGACCGTCCTGACCTTCCTGCTGTCGCTCGTGGCCTGGAGCCGGTTTGACAGCGCCTCCTCGGCTTTCCAGCTTGTCGAAAGCCATGCCTGGCTCACGGATACGATCCGGTTCAAGCTCGGGGTCGACGGCTTCTCGATGCCGTTCATCCTGCTGACCACGTTCCTGATGCCGTTCTGCATCGTGGCATCGTGGGAATCGATCAGCCACCGGGTGAAGGAGTACTTCGTCGCCTTTCTCGTCCTCGAAATGACGATGATTGGTGTCTTTGCGGCGTTGGATCTCGTTCTCTTCTACCTGTTCTTCGAAGCGGGCCTCATCCCGATGTTCCTCATCATCGGCATCTGGGGTGGCAAGCGGCGCATCTACGCGAGCTTCAAGTTCTTCCTCTACACGCTGCTCGGCTCGGTCCTGATGCTCCTTGCCATCATGGCCATGTACTGGGCGGCAGGAACGACCGATATCCCGACGCTCCTGAAGTTCAAGTTCGCCGCGAACCTGCAGACTTGGCTGTGGCTCGCCTTCTTCGCCTCCTTCGCGGTGAAGATGCCCATGTGGCCGGTCCATACCTGGCTGCCGGATGCTCACGTCGAAGCTCCGACGGCGGGATCGGTGATCCTGGCGGCAATCCTGCTGAAGATGGGCGGTTACGGGTTCATCCGGGTTTCCCTGCCCATGTTCCCGGATGCCTCGGTGTATTTTGCCCCGCTCGTCTATTCCCTGTCCGTGATTGCGATCGTCTACACCTCGCTCGTGGCTCTCGTGCAGCAGGACATGAAGAAGCTTATCGCTTATTCGTCCGTGGCTCATATGGGCTTCGTGACGATGGGGCTCTTCAGCATGAACCCGCAGGGCATCCAGGGCGCCATGTTCCAGATGGTGTCCCACGGCCTGGTCTCCGGAGCGCTCTTCCTTTGCGTCGGTGTGGTCTACGATCGCCTTCATACCCGGGAAATCTCCGCCTATGGCGGGCTGGTGGAGCGGATGCCGTTCTATGCGGTTGCGTTCCTGATCTTCACGATGGCCAATGTCGGCCTGCCCGGCACATCCGGCTTCGTCGGCGAGTTCCTGACCCTCATCGGTGCATTCCGGTCTAACCCTTGGGTCGCATTCTTCGCCGCCAGCGGTGTGATCCTCTCGGCCGCCTATGCATTGTGGCTCTATCGTCGCGTGGTCTATGGAGCGCTCACCAAGCCGTCCCTCCAGACCATGACGGACCTGACCGGCCGCGAAATGCTCACCCTCGTGCCGCTCGTTCTGCTCGTCATCTACTACGGCGTGCAGCCCGGTCCGATCCTCGACACCTTCGCGGCACCGACCAATGCTCTCATGCAGGGCTACCAGGCCGCCCTCGAAACCGTGAAAACGGCGGCCGTTGCCGCACACTGAGGTCACGATGAATACCGCCCTCGTCTTTCCCGCCCTTGGTCCAGCGTTGCCGGAAATCATTCTGGCAGCGGGCGCTCTCATCCTGGTTTTGTTCGGAGCGTTCCGTGGCGAGCGATCCGCCGGGGCCATGAACGGCGTCGCGCTGGTGCTGCTTGCGCTCGCATTCGTGGCGTTGCTCATGCTGCCCTCCGGGCGCATGGAGACGATGAGCGGGTCCTTTGTGGTCGACTCGTTCGCCAAGTTCATGAAGGCCCTGACGCTGATCGCTTCCGCAGGCGGCGTTATCCTGTCGATCGACTATATGCGCCGCGAGGGGATCAATCGGTTCGAGTATCCGATCCTGATCATCCTCTGCACCATCGGCATGCTGATGGTGATTTCGGCCAATGATCTGATCGCTCTTTATCTCGGCCTGGAGCTTCTGAGCCTCTCGTCCTACGTCATCGCGGCGTTCGACCGCGACAATGTCCGGTCGACGGAAGCCGGCTTGAAGTATTTCGTTCTCGGCGCCCTGTCCTCAGGCATGCTGCTCTATGGCGCCTCGCTGGTCTACGGCTTCACCGGCTCGGTATCCTTCCCGACAATCGCAGCGTCGCTTCACGGCACGGTGAGCAACGGGCTGATCTTCGGCCTGGTCTTCGTCGCTGCGGGCATTGCCTTCAAGATCTCGGCCGTCCCGTTCCACATGTGGACGCCGGACGTCTACGAAGGTTCGCCGACGCCCGTCACGGCGTTTTTTGCCGCTGCTCCGAAGATGGCCGGCATGGCCATGGCGACCCGCGTGTTCGTTTACGCGTTCCCCGGCATCCTGGGCCAGTGGCAGCAGATCATCGTGTTCATCTCGATCGCCTCTATGGTTCTCGGATCGTTCGCGGCGATCGGTCAGCGCAACCTCAAGCGCCTGATGGCTTACTCTTCCATCGGCAATGTGGGCTACGCCCTCATCGGTCTCGCCACCGGCACGCCGGAGGGCGTGCAGGGCGTCGCCATCTACATGGCGATCTATCTGGCCATGACACTCGGTTCATTCGCGGTCATTCTCGGGCTTCGCCGCGGCAACGTGATGTTCGAGAAGATCGAGGATCTTTCAGGCATCGCCCGCACGCATCCCGTGCTGGCGTTCTGCCTGGCCATGATGATGTTCTCGCTCGCGGGTATCCCGCCTCTCGCCGGCTTCTTCGCCAAGTTCGCAGTGTTCAACGCCGCCATTAAGGCGAATCTCGTGACCCTGGCTGTGATCGGCGTGGTGACCAGCGTCGTCGGCGCGTACTACTATCTCCGGATCGTCAAGGTGATGTATTTCGACGAACCGGCGGAGCGTTACGATGCTATGCCTGCAGGTGTGAAACTCGTTTTGGCCCTGTCCAGCGTGTTCGTCGTTCTCTATGTGCTCGTCCCGGCTCCCCTGAATGCGGCGGCTGCCGCCGCTGCCAGGTCTCTGTTCTGACGTGCATCTTTCGCGTGAGACAGAGACCGCCGGCTACAGGCTGCTCTCGCTCGAGGCGACGGGCTCGACCAACGACGACGCTCTACGGGCCGCCCAACAGGGTGACCCGGGAAAGCTCTGGATCGTAGCTGCAGAACAGAATGCGGGCAGGGGACGGCACGGTCGTCAGTGGTCGTCACCGGTCGGCAATCTCTATGCCAGCCTTCTCCTGATCGACCCGTGTGATGCGCCGTCTGCGCCGCAGCTCGGTTTTGTTGCGGGACTGGCGCTGCATGAGGCTATCGAGGCGATCACCGGCACAGGTCATCCGCGCTTGGCCCTCAAGTGGCCCAACGACGTTCTGCTCGATGGGGGAAAGGTATCGGGGCTCCTTCTGGAAGGGCATCGTATTGGCGGCACGCTGGCGATCATCATCGGATGCGGTGTGAACATCGCATTGGCTCCATCTGGAACGCCCTATCCGACGGCCTCGTTGCGGACGCTCCGTGAGGATGTGACCCGAGAGGCCATTTTCGAAGCACTTTCCAGTGCGTTTGCGCGGACCTTCAGCGCGTGGCAGGCTGCCTCGCGCCTTGCCCCGTCCGATCGCTTCGGAGCCATCCGGCATTTATGGCTCGAGCGGGCCGCCGGTATCGGACAGAACGTGACGATCCGCCTTCCGGCCGGCAATCGGCAGGGATGCTTCGACGGGCTTGATCGGCATGGGCGTTTGATGCTGAAAACGCCGACAGGAACGGAACTGATCGACGCGGGCGATCTTTATTTTCCTCATTTGCAACACGATATAGACAAGCTCGCACCCGGTACGACAAGGTCCTGATCGATGGCTTCCTCTGACGATGAACTGGTCTTTCTGCCCCTCGGAGGCTTGGGCGAGATCGGGATGAACGCCGCGCTCTATGGTTTCGGCCCGGAACTGAGCCGTCAGTGGATTCTGGTCGATTGCGGTATGGGATTTGGCGGGGAGGAGCATCTTCCCGGCATCGATCTTGTGTATCCGGATCTTCGGTTCATCGAGGAGGAGCGGCATAACCTCCTCGGGATCTTCATCACCCATGCCCACGAAGACCACATTGGCGCGCTCGTCGAGATGTGGCCCCGTCTCCGGGCGCCTGTTTATGTCACGCGCTTTGCGGCCGGCCTGCTCGAAACCCGCCGACTGTCCGAACCGGGAGCGCCGAAGATCGAACTCAAGGAGATCGTGCCGGGCCAGCGGCTCCAGACCGGCCCCTTCAACATCGAGTATGTGCCCGTCGCTCACTCCATTCCCGAATCCAATGCGCTTGCGATCCGTACGCCCCTCGGGCTCGTGGTCCACACCGGCGACTGGAAACTTGATCCGACGCCCTATCTCGGCAGCCTGACTTCGGAGACGACGTTCCGCGCTCTGGGCGATGAAGGTGTGCTGGCGCTCGTCTGCGACTCCACCAACGTTGTGCGTGAAGGGGAGAGCCCGAGCGAAGCCGATGTCGCGAAAAATCTTGCGACCCTGATCAAGGACGCGCCGCATCGCGTCGCCATCACGACCTTTGCGTCGAACGTCGCCCGCATTCGCTCGGTGGCCGAGGCCGCTCGGGAATGCGGACGTGAGGTCGTGGTGGTCGGACGCGCCATGGATCGCGTTCTCGATGTCGCCACGGAATGTGGTTATCTCGACGGGCTTCCCGAGTTTCGAAAGCCCGACACATTCGGCTATCTGCCGCGCGACAAGGTCGTCGCGCTTCTCACGGGATCGCAAGGCGAACCGCGGGCCGCTCTGGCCCGTATCGCTCAGGACGAGCATCCCGACATCGCGCTTTCCGCTGGGGATCGCGTGATCTTCTCGTCCCGGGCCATCCCTGGCAACGAGAAGGATATCGGCTCGATCATCAACAGCTTGATCGAACAGGGCATCGAAATCATCACCGACCGCAACGAGCTCGTCCATGTTTCGGGCCACCCGCGGCGGGGTGAACTCGCCCAGATGTATCAATGGACCAAGCCTAAGATCGCGATTCCGGCTCATGGCGAGGCGCTTCATCTCGCAGAGCACGCGAAATTCGCCCGTAAGCAAGGGGTCGATGAGGTCGTCCAGGCACGAAACGGCACCCTCGTGCGTCTCGCCCCGGGGCGCCCCGAGATCATCGATCGGCTGCCCGCCGGGCGGCTCTACAAGGATGGCAATATCGTCATCGGGGCGGGCGAACGGGCCCTGCCGGAGCGGCGCAAGCTAGCGTTTGCGGGAATTGTCACGGTTGCCATCGCCATCGATGACAAAGGTGACTTGGCCGGTGATCCGATTGTCGATGCCATGGGCCTACCCGAGAAGAACCGACAGGGCGAAAACATGCTCGATCTTATCGCCGATGTTGTCGGGGACGTGCTCGATGGGTTGCCAAAGGCACGGCGCCGCGATCCGGAAGCGGTGGAGACGGCCGTGCACCGCGGTGTACGCTCGGCCGTCAACGAGGCATGGGGCAAGAAGCCCGCCTGCCATGTGCTCGTCGTCGAGGTATGACGCCGCCGCTGTGAAGAGGATCTGCGAATGATCGGGCGCCTTAACCATGTTGCCATCGCGGTTCGGGATATCGAAGCTGCGTCCGGGATTTACCGCAGCACTCTCGGGGCGCAGGTTTCTGCCCCCGAGGCTCTGCCGGAGCATGGAGTCACGGTGGTCTTCATCACTCTCCCGAACACCAAGATCGAGCTGCTCGAGCCGCTTGGAGTGGATTCTCCTATCGCCAAGTTTCTCGAGAAAAATCCCGACGGCGGCATTCATCACCTCTGCTACGAGGTGGACGATATTGAACAGGCCCGGGATCAGTTGCTCTCGAAAGGGGCTCGGGTGCTCGGCTCGGGAGAGCCTAAAATCGGAGCGCACGGAAAGCCGGTGCTGTTTCTCCACCCGAAGGATTTCCTGGGAAGCCTTGTCGAGCTTGAGCAGGCGTAGGAAAGGTCTTGAACCGAATGGTTAAAGCTCTCGCGGCATCTTTTTGGACGACCGCCGCCGTTGTCGTGGCAGTTTCGGCCGTAGCCATTGCCATTGTGGTCAACGCATTCGACCTGCGGGTCAGCGGCGGCACGGCCCTCTACTTCATTATCTGGTGGACCCTGCTGTTTGCGATCCTGCCGTTCGGCGTACGGAGCCAGGCTGAGGCGGGGGAGGTGGTGCATGGGAGCGAGCCGGGTGCCCCGGCCGCGCCGGGCCTGCGGGAAAAGGCGCTCTGGACGACCTTCGTGTCGGCCGTCGTGCTGGTGATCGTTGCCGGCATCCTGCCGCTTTCAGGACTATAGTTTTACGTCCGCGACAGCTCAGAAAAGAAAAAAGCAAGGCTTTCGCCTTGCTCTACTGCCTTTTGGCAATTTTTAATCCTTGGCTTTCTTTCGCCGTCGCCTGCAATGGCGCACGAGGATCTTGTTCCTCCCGAAACTCGGACCGCAACCTCTGACTTTTTGAAGTCTAAGACGTTAGCCCTCGGTTTATAGGGGGACCAAAGCGGGATGTCACCTTTTTTAGCAACGAGTGATGTAATTTTTGGCACAATTCCCCTTACTCTTTCGTATAAGGGGAGTCGCAATACCTCCTCCGGAGCGATGACTGCTTGTCTTTTGCCCAGGGGCTGTGTTGTGTGCTGAAACCGAGTCGTCCCCCGTCCACTTCGTCTGAATCATCCGAAGGCGTTCCATGCGTTTGAGCCGCTATTTCCTGCCTATCCTCCGCGAAACGCCCAAAGAGGCGGAGATCGTCTCCCACCGGCTCATGCTGCGGGCCGGACTGATCCGCCAGGAAGCTGCAGGAATCTATGCCTGGCTGCCCCTGGGACTTCGCGTTTTGAACAAGGTCAACGCGATTATCCGGGAGGAGCAGAACCGTTCAGGGGCGATCGAGCTCCTCATGCCGACCATCCAGTCGGCGGACCTCTGGCGGGAGTCGGGACGGTACGATGCCTATGGCAAGGAAATGCTGCGCATCGAGGACCGGCACGAGCGGGAGATGCTGTTCGGTCCGACCAACGAAGAGATGGTGACGGAGATCTTCCGGGCCTATGTGCGCTCCTACAAGGATCTTCCTCTCAATCTCTACCATATTCAGTGGAAGTTCCGGGACGAAGTCCGGCCCCGCTTCGGGGTGATGCGCTCCCGCGAGTTCCTGATGAAGGACGCCTATTCCTTCGACCTTGACCAGGCCGGGGCCCGGCACTCCTACAACAAGATGTTCGTCGCCTACCTGCGGACCTTCGCCCGGCTCGGCTTGAAGGCCATCCCCATGCGGGCCGATACCGGTCCGATCGGTGGCGATCTGAGCCACGAGTTCATCATTCTCGCGTCGACCGGCGAAAGCGAGGTGTTTTGCCACGCCGACTATCTCGACTTCACGGTCCCGGCTGCGGATACGGATTTCGATAATGTCTCGGGATTGCAGGGCATCGTCGACAAGTGGACTTCGCTTTACGCCGCGACCTCCGAGATGCACGACACGACCGGGTTCGACGCTGTTCCGGACGACAAGAAGATGTCGGCGCGCGGCATCGAGGTCGGCCATATCTTCTATTTCGGCACCAAGTATTCGGCTCCCATGGGAGCAAAGGTCATGGGGCCGGACGGGCAGGAGCACGAAGTCCACATGGGCTCGTACGGTATCGGTCCGAGCCGGCTGATCGCCGCGATTATCGAGGCGAGCCATGACGAAGGCGGGATCATATGGCCCGATGCGGTCGCTCCCTTCGACATCGCTCTTCTCAATCTCAAGGCCGGCGATGCTGCGACGGATGAGGCATGCGGCACCCTTTATCGGCAGCTGTCTGCTGCCGGCTATGATGTGCTCTACGATGATCGTGACGAGCGTCCGGGCGGAAAGTTCGCCACTGCCGATCTGATCGGCGTTCCCTGGCAGATCCTGATCGGGCCCAAGGGGCTTGCGGACGGCAAGGTCGAACTGAAGCGCCGTGCAACCGGAGAACGTGAGATTCTTCCCCTAGGCGACGTAATCGCGCGGCTCGGCACCCGTTCCTAATCGCACGATGGCCCAGGCAGAGCAAACCGGAACGAAGCCTTTCTCGCTCTTCGAGTGGATGCTCGCGGGACGCTACCTGCGTACCCGCCGGCGGGAAGGGTTCGTGTCGGTTATCGCCGGCTTCTCCTTCCTGGGGATCATGCTCGGTGTTGCGACTCTGATTGTCGTGCTCTCCGTGATGAACGGCTTTCGCAAGGAGTTGCTGGACAAGATCGTCGGGATCAACGGTCATATTTTCGTTGCTCCCATTGAAACGCCGTTGACGGATTACGAGGAGGTCACCAAGCGGATCGCTGCGGTGCCCGGCGTGAAACGGGCATTGCCGATCATCGAAGGGCAGGCTTTCGGATCCTCGCCCTATGGCGGCAGCGGCGTCCTCGTCCGCGGCATTCGCGGCGAGGACTTGGGCAAGATTTCGCACATTGCCGACAACATTCGGCAGGGCACCCTGGAGAACTTCGACCAGGACAGCGGTGTCGCCATCGGACGACGCCTCGCGGAAGCGTTGTCGATCCAAGCAGGTGACACCTTGACGCTCATCACGCCCCGGGGCGCATCGACCCCGTTCGGGACGGCTCCCCGCATCAAGGGATATCCGGTCAAGGCCGTGTTCGAGATCGGCATGTCGGAATTCGACTCGAGTTTCGTCTATATGCCGCTGGCGGAAGCGCAAAGTTACTTCAATCGTCCCAACGACGTGCAGTTGATCGAGGTTTATCTCGACAACGCGGACAAGGTCGATGAGGCAAGAGCCGCCATCGAGGAAGCCGCCGGACGACAAATCCTGATGACGGACTGGCGCCAGAGGAATCGCACGTTCTTCGGTGCGCTCGAAGTGGAAAGAAACGTGATGTTTCTTATCCTCACGCTCATCGTTCTCGTGGCGGCGCTGAACATCATTTCCGGCCTGATCATGCTCGTGAAGGACAAATCCAGCGATATCGCGATTCTCCGGACCATGGGTGCGACGAGAGGCGCGGTCATGCGCGTCTTTCTGATCACGGGCGCATCCATCGGAATCGTCGGCACGATTGCCGGATTTGGGCTCGGATTGCTGTTGGCGCTCAACGTGGAGAGCATCCGCAACTTCATCTCCTATCTTACCAACACCAACCTGTTCCCGGCGGAGCTCTACTTTCTCAGCCGCCTTCCGGCCGACGTGAATCCAACCGAGGTGATCACGATCCTCGTGATGGCGATGGTCCTGTCCCTGCTCGCGACGCTTTATCCGTCATGGCGGGCCGCCAAGCTCGATCCCGTCGAGGCTTTGCGCTACGGGTAAATCATGTCGTCCGGCCACCAGAAACCCGCTCTCTATCTGTCGAAAGTCGAACGGCGCTATCCGCAAGGGGAGGGCTTCCTCGAAGTCTTGCGCGGCGTCGATCTGGCAATCTGGCCGGGCGAGATCGTCGCTCTCATCGCGCCCTCGGGCACCGGCAAGTCAACGTTGCTGCATGTGGCGGGCTTGCTCGAAAAGCCGGACGGCGGCGAGGTTTTCGTCGGGGGAAAGCCGACCGCCGCCATGGGCGACCATGAACGCACACGCCTCCGCCGGGAGGAGCTGGGATTCGTGTACCAGTTCCACCATCTGCTGCCGGAATTCTCGGCCCTGGAAAACGTTGTGCTGCCTCAGCTCATTCGTGGCCTGAAGAAGGGTGATGCGCAGGAAAGGGCAACGCAGATTCTGACGTTCCTCGGCCTTGCCAAGCGCCTCGACAACCGTCCCGGCGAGTTATCCGGCGGCGAGCAGCAACGCGTCGCCATCGCACGCGCTGTCGCGAACGCGCCCCGTCTGCTGCTTGCGGATGAGCCGACCGGCAATCTCGATCCCAACACGGCTGATCGGGTGTTTCAGACGCTCGTTGCCATCGTGCGTGCATCGAAGCTCGCTGCCCTGATCGCCACCCACAATCTCGATCTCGCGGCCCGTATGGATCGCCGGGTCACGATTCGCGACGGATTGGTTGTGCAGCTGCCCTGAATCAGGGCCCTTCACCGTTTCATCGCCTGCAGGCCGGCCAGCCGCTTTCGGCTTTTACCCGCCCGCGTCCTCTGCGTCGTGCTGCCTTTGCCCTCTGCCAGATCATCCCGATCCGCCCGACGGATGGCTCTTAACGCTTTGTTGACTCAGCGAGCAAAGCAGCAATATCCACTGCTTTACACAGAACATACAACGAACAATGATGAACTTATCGAGAACACGGAGGTCATCATCATGCTTCGCCTTATTCTGGAAACGGCCGCTGAAATCGCTTCCCTTGCCATGTTCGGTTCTGCCATAGCCTTGTGGGCATTGGCGCTGTCTCCGATGGCATAATCCACCACGATGCACAGGAAGCTTTTCCTTCCGCAGGCTAGCAACCTTCGAGTCAGGAGAATCGTGCCACAATACGCGCCGTACCGAGTTTGGTTTCCGAGTAGGCTTCATGGCGCGCGTCCTCCACGATATCGGCTTCGTGCATCTGCACGTGCATTCCTCGTACTCTCTGCTCGAGGGGGCCCTGAAGATCGCGCAGCTGGCAAAGCTGGCGGCGGCGGACAAGCAACCGGCGCTGGCACTCACGGATACCAACAATCTGTTCGGCGGCTTGGAATTCTCCGAGAAGCTCGCAGGGGCGGGCATTCAGCCTATCGCCGGCGTTCAGCTGTCGGTTTGCTTCGAAGAGCCTGATCCGGTTGCCCGCGTTGCTCCACAGCCGGCAAACGTCGTGTTGCTTGCGCAGACCGACGAGGGCTATCGGAACCTCATGCGGCTTGTGAGCCATGCCTATTTCGGAGTGCCGCTGGGTGAGGCGCCGCGTGTCTTCGCTCCCGCCCTGGCTCAACACTGCGAAGGATTGATCGCGCTCACCGGCGGGTTTACGGGCCCCCTCGACTCCGCCCTGCGCAATGGGCGCCACGAAGTCGCGCAGGCCCGTCTCGATGTTCTGAAACATGCCTTCGGGCATCAACTCTATGTCGAGATCCAGCGGCATGGACTGGATGAGGAGCGTCTCGTCGAGAACTCCCTGATCGATCTGGCGGACCGCAATGGCCTGCCCATCGTCGCTGCGAACGAGCCGTTCTTCTCTTCGCCCTCCGACTACGAAGCCCATGACGCCCTGCTGGCGATCGCGGAAGGCCGCATCGTTTCCGACGACAATCGTCGCCGGCTGTCGCCGCAGCACGATTTCAAGACGCGCAAGCAGATGATGGAGCTTTTCGCCGATCTGCCCGACGCGCTTCAAGCGACCGTCGAGATCGCGATGCGCTGCTCCACGCGCGTTCGGACCCGCAAGCCCATTCTGCCGAATTTCGGCGTCGGGCCCGGTGCCGCGACGCTCGACGAAGGCGAGGAGTTGCAGCGTCAGGCAGAGGAGGGGCTGCGCAGGCGTCTTGCCGCCCACGGTCCGGCGCCCGGGCTGACGGAACAGGATTATCACGACCGTCTCGCCTATGAGATCGGGATCATTCGGAACATGAAGTTTCCGGGTTACTTCCTGATCGTGTCGGACTTCATCAAGTGGGCGAAGGACCACAATATTCCGGTCGGTCCTGGGCGTGGTTCCGGTGCGGGATCCCTCGTGGCCTATGCGCTTACGATCACCGACCTGGATCCCCTGCGCTTCAGCCTTCTGTTCGAACGCTTTCTCAACCCTGAACGCGTCTCGATGCCTGACTTCGACATCGACTTCTGCGTCGAGGGGCGCGAACGGGTGATTGAGTATGTGCAGCAGCGCTACGGCGAGGAGCAGGTAGCGCAGATCATCACGTTTGGAACGCTGCTCGCGCGCGGCGTGATGCGGGATGTGGGCCGCGTGCTCGAAATGCCGTACGGGCAGGTCGACAAACTCACCAAGCTGGTCCCGCAGAATCCGGCAAATCCGGTCACGCTGGCCCAGGCCATCGAAGGCGAGCCGAAGCTCCAGACCGCCATCGAGGAAGAGCCTGTCGTCAAACGCATGCTCAATATCGCGCAGAAGCTGGAAGGGCTTCATCGCCATGCTTCGACCCATGCCGCCGGCGTGGTGATCGGCGACCGTCCGCTCCAGGAACTGGTGCCGCTCTACCGAGACCCGAAAACCGGCATGCGGGTGACCCAGTTCAACATGAAATGGGTCGAACAGGCCGGTCTGGTGAAGTTCGACTTCCTCGGACTGAAAACCCTTACGGTCCTTCGAACCGCCGTGGATCTCATCCGCCGAAGAGGAATCGAGGTGGATCTGTCGGCGCTGCCGCTCGACGACCGCAAGACCTACGAAATGCTCTGCCGCGGTGAAACGGTCGGTGTGTTCCAGGTGGAATCCGCGGGCATGCGCAAGGCCCTCGTGGAAATGGAAACGGACCGCTTCGAGGACATCATTGCTCTCGTGGCCCTCTATCGCCCGGGCCCGATGGCCAACATTCCCGTCTACTGCGCCCGCAAGCTCGGAAAGGACGAGCACAACAAGAAGGACTGGTATCCCCACGACAAGCTGGAGCCGATCCTCCGAGAGACCTTCGGCATCATCGTCTACCAAGAGCAGGTGATGGAGGTGGCGAAGGTCCTCTCCGGCTACTCGCTGGGAGACGCCGACCTGCTTCGCCGCGCCATGGGCAAGAAGATCAAGGCCGAGATGGACGCCCAGCGCGAGCGCTTCGTGTCCGGTGCGAAAGAGGGCGGTCTCGACAAGGCGAAGGCAAACGAGATCTTCGACCTTCTCGCCAAGTTCGCCGATTACGGCTTCAACAAGAGCCACGCTGCGGCCTATGCGCTGGTGGCGTTTCAGACGGCCTATCTGAAGGCGAATTACCCGGTCGAGTTTCTGGCCGCGTCGATGACGCTGGACTTGGACAACACCGACAAGCTCTCGGAATTCAGGCGTGAGGCGCAGCGTCTCGGAATCAAGGTCGAACCGCCGTCCATCAACCGCTCCGGTGTCGTGTTCGATGTGAAATACGACGGGGAGGGCAACGGCGCCATTCTCTATGCGCTCGCCGCCGTCAAGGGCGTCGGGCGTCAGGCGATCGAGGCCGTCATCGAGGCTCGCGGAGACAAACCCTTCGAGAGCCTCGCGGATTTCGCAAGGCGCATCAATCCGCGCATGCTGAACAAGCGTACCCTGGAAAACCTCATCGCGGCCGGGGCATTCGACGAGATCGAGCCGGATCGCGCCAAGGCCTGCGCGGCCGTCGATGCCGTCATGAGCCTTGCCCAGCAATGCCACGAGGCCGCAAACGGCGGGATGATCGACATGTTCGGCGGCGTCGCCTCGGCGGATGTCCAGTTGCGAATCCCCCAGTATGAGCCCTGGCCGGCGGCGGTGAAGCTGCAGAGGGAATACGACGCGGTCGGATTCTTCCTGTCGGGCCATCCGCTGGATGAGTACGGTGACCTCCTCAAGAAGCTGCGAGTCCAGACCTGGGCCGAATTCAGCAGGTCCGTGAAGGCCGGCAATTCGGTCGGCCGCGTGGCCGCAACCGTGCTGGATCGCCAGGAGCGGCGGACCAAGACCGGCAACAAAATGGGCATCATCAACCTTTCGGATCAGACAGGGCATTTCGAAGCGATCATCTTTTCGGAAGGATTGCAGCGCCTGCGCGACATCCTCGAACCGGGAAATGCCGTTGTCCTGATGCTTCAGGCCGGTGTCGACGGGGAAGAGGTCCGGGCCCGGATCGGTATGGCCGAGCTTCTGGAGGAGGCTGTTTCCAAGCACCAGAAGGGGATGCGGATTTTCCTGCGCGACGAGCGGCCGATCATCAGCGTCTTTGAGCGTTTGAAGGCCCGGGGCGAAGGCGAGGTCTCGCTGGTTCTGATTCTCGACGACGGGGACCGCGAAGTGGAGGTAAAGCTGCCCGGTAAATACATGGCGTCTCCACAAGTGGCCGGGGCCATCCGCGCCGTTCCAGGCGTGGTGGACGTCCACATCAACTAGCGCTCCGATGGGCGGCAGGCCTGAGCTTTGCAGAGCCGCCTGGCCAAAGCCGATGGCCGAAAGAGGTGCCGTGTCCCGGTTCCACCCTAGGTAAAACGCCGAAAAGCGAGTGTATCGGTCTCAGGCCCGGATCCGGGAGGCTCGGCCGTAAGAGGCAGTTTTCGCTTGCATTTCGAGGTCTTGGCACCTATATGCGCGCTTATTCCACACGCGGAGCCTGCTTCATGAGCCATGAAGCGTCCCGGTGGCCGGCAGAGCCGGTTCACTGCTCCGCGGAGGCTTAACCGGAGAAAAGATTATGGCGCTTCCTGATTTCTCGATGCGTCAGCTGTTGGAAGCTGGCGCTCACTTTGGCCACCAGGCCCACCGTTGGAACCCGAAGATGGGACAGTACATCTTCGGCACCCGCAACAACATCCACATTATCGATCTGGCCCAGACGGTTCCGATGCTGCACCGCGCCCTTCAGGCGGTCAGCGACACGGTAGCCAAGGGCGGCCGCGTGCTGTTCGTCGGCACCAAGCGTCAGGCGGCCGATTCGGTTGCAGATGCGGCCAAGCGTTCGGCGCAGTATTACGTGAACTCCCGTTGGCTCGGCGGCATGCTGACCAACTGGAAGACGATCTCGGGTTCGATCCAGCGTCTGCGGAAGGTCGACGAGGTTCTCGCCGGCGGCGGCCAGGGCCTGACCAAGAAAGAGCGTCTCATGCTCGCCCGCGAGAAGGAAAAGCTCGAGCGCGCGCTTGGCGGTATCAAGGACATGGGCGGCACGCCCGACCTGATCTTCGTCATCGACACCAACAAGGAACAGCTGGCGATCCAGGAGGCCAAGCGCCTCGGCATTCCGGTTGCGGCCATTGTTGACACGAACTGCGATCCGGACGGTATCACCTTCCCGGTTCCGGCCAACGACGATGCTGGCCGCGCGATTTCGCTTTACTGCGATCTTATTTCGCGCGCTGCTCTCGACGGCATCTCCCGCAGCGCCGGCGCGATGGGCATTGATATCGGCGAGTCGGATAACCCGATGGCCGAGGAACTTCCCGCGAGCGACGTCGCCCTGTCCGAGCAGGAAGAGCAGTTCGAGCGTCTCGCGGCTCCCCGTGGCGCCCCGGACGATCTGACCAAGCTCACGGGCGTCGGCCCGCAGCTCGAGAAGAAGCTGAATGAAGCCGGTATCTTCCACTATTGGCAGATCTCCGCCATGAAGCCGGCCGATGTCGAACAGCTGGACAAGGATCTGAAGCTGAACGGTCGTGTCGACCGCGACGGCTGGATCAATCAGGCCCGCACGCTGATCGAGGCGGCCTAAAGCCGATCCGGCGCCATGAAGACGGCGCCTCTCGACTGGAAGTGATCAGCCCGGCGTTCTCTGGACGCCGGGCTCCCCATATGTACGAACCCGTGAAAGGACGAGCCATGGCGAACATTACCGCTGCGATGGTGAAGGAGCTGCGCGAAAAGACCAGCGCCGGCATGATGGACTGCAAGACGGCTCTCAACGAGACCAACGGCGACATCGAGGCTGCGGTCGACTGGCTGCGCAAGAAGGGTCTTTCCAAGGCTGCCAAGAAGGCCGGCCGCGTGGCGGCCGAGGGTCTCGTCGCGGTTGAATCCTCCGGGCACACGGCGGCGATCCTCGAGGTCAACTCCGAGACGGACTTCGTGGCCCGCAATGACAGCTTCCAGGCTTTCGCCCGCGAAGCCGCCAAGATCGCCCTGATGGGCGACGGCTCGATCGAATCCCTCGAGGGCGCCCATTTCCCGGGCTCGCAGACCACGGTGAAGGACCGCCTTCAGGAACTGATCGCGACGATCGGCGAGAACATGACGTTGCGTCGTGTTTCCAAGCTGACGGTGTCGAAGGGCGTCATCGCCTCCTATGTGCACAATGCGGTCAGCGAGGGTCTCGGCAAGATCGGCGTGCTCGTTGCCCTGGAATCCGAAGGGGATGTGGAGGCGCTCAGCGCCCTCGGACGCCAGATCGCCATGCACGTGGCCGCCACGAACCCGCTTGCCGTCGATGCCTCGGGTATCGACGCGGCGACGCTTGAGCGTGAAAGCGCGATCCTGCGTGAGAAGAACGCCGGGAAGCCGGACCACGTCATGCAGAAGATCGTCGAGAGCGGCCTGAAGAGCTATTACAAGGAAGTCACTCTCCTTGAGCAGTCCTTCGTGCACGACCCGTCGAAGACGGTGACCCAGGTCCTCAAGGAGGCCGAGTCGAAGGCCGGCAAGCCCGTGGCTCTCAAAGGCTTCGTCCGCTATGCCCTCGGCGAGGGCATCGAGAAGGAAGAAGCCCCCGATTTCGCGGCCGAGGTGGCTGCGGCGGCCGGCGGCAAGGCCTAAGACCTCACTTTTTCTCTCTCCGAAACGGCGGCTGAAAAGCCGCCGTTTTCATGAGAGCCGGAGAATGCTTCACTAAAGGGAAGTACGGTCGGTTCGGGCGGGCATACCATCCACAACAATGAGAGGTCTGGCAGTGACGAAATTCCGGCGCATCCTTGTGAAGCTTTCCGGTGAGGCCCTGATGGCTCCCGATGGCTACTGGCTCGATCCTCAGACCTTGTCGGGTCTTGCTGACGATCTCGCCAATGCGACCCGCGCCGGGTTCGAGATCGCTCTCGTCATCGGCGGCGGCAACATCATCCGTGGGGCGCGCATGAGCGCCGCCGGCTGGATCGACCGGCCGACGGCCGATTCCATGGGCATGCTGGGCACGGTCATGAATTCCCTGGCCATTGAGACGGCCCTTAACGCCGCCGGGGTCTCGGCTCGCACCATGGCGGCGGTCTCGATGCCCACCATTTGCGAAACCTATGCCCGGCAGCCGGCTCTCCATCACCTGGATAAGGGGCAGGTCGTCGTCCTCGCGGGAGGAACCGGCAATCCCTTCTTCACCACGGATACGGCCGCCGTCCTTCGGGCCGCCGAATTGCGTTGCGACGCCGTTCTCAAGGCCACCCAGGTCGATGGGGTTTATTCGGCCGATCCGAAGAAGGATCCGGACGCCATCCGTTTCGACCGGCTGACCCACGACGAGGCCATTGCCAAGGACCTGAAAGTCATGGATACGGCCGCCTTCGCGCTCGCTCGGGAAAGCCGTCTCCCGATCATCGTCGGCTCCGTTCACGCCCCGAGCTCGGTGACGGCCATCCTCAAGGGTGATGTGCGCTCGACCATTGTCGCCCCTTGATGCTTCCGGCGTGGAAGCGTAAGCCCGTTAGAACAGTTTGAGTTGGGATCAATCACGATGGCAACGACTTTTGACCTCGAAGACGTGAAGCGCCGCATGCAGGGCGCGATCAACGCGTTCAAGCACGACCTCGGCAGCCTCCGCACCGGCCGGGCCGCCCCCAGCCTTCTCGATCCGATCCAGGTCGACGCCTATGGTTCGCTGATGCCGATCACTCAGGTCGCGACCGTCAGCGTCCCCGAGCCGCGCCTCCTCAGCGTCCAGGTCTGGGACCGGGGGATGGTGAATGCCGTCGAGAAGGCGATTCGTGAATCGGACCTTGGCCTTAATCCGCAGACGGAAGGTCAGGTCATCCGCCTGAGAATTCCGGAGATGAACGAGCAGCGCCGCAAGGAGATGGTGAAGGTCGCGCACAAATACGCCGAAGAGGCCCGGGTGGCGATCCGCCATGTCCGCCGCGACGGCCTCGACCTTCTCAAGAAGCTCGAAAAGGACAGCGCCATCAGCGAAGACGATGCCAAGCGGCATGGGGATCAGGTCCAGAAGGCAACCGACCATTTCGTGGCCGAGGTAGAGACGGTTCTCACCTCCAAGGAAAAGGAAATCATGCAGGTCTGAACTCCGGACCTGTATGCAAATATGCCCATGAACGGAGAAGCGAAGCGCGCGATGACGGCCTTGCCCGGCGGAGATGCGGGGCAGGGGATGCCTGCGCATGTCGCGATCATCATGGACGGGAACGGGCGCTGGGCCGCGCAACGCGGCCTGCCCCGGTTCGAGGGGCATCGCCGGGGGGTCGAAGCGATCCGCCGGGCCGTGCGGACCGCCCGCGAGCTCGGCATTCGCTATCTCACCGTTTACAGCTTCTCGGCGGAAAACTGGCGGCGGCCGCCCCAGGAGGTTTCCGACCTCATGGGTTTGCTGAAGCTCTTCGTGCGGCACGACCTCGCCGATCTGCACACTCACAATGTCCGGGTTCGGATCATCGGAGAACGGGAAGGGCTGTCGTCCGATATCCGTCCGCTGCTCGACGAGGCGGAGCATATCACCCGCGACAATACGGGATTGAACCTCGTCATCGCCTTTAACTATGGCGGCCGGCAGGAAATCGTGCGGGCCATGCAGGTCATCGCCCACAAGATCAAGAACGGCGTCTTGAACCCGGAGGATATCGACGCGGCGGCGGTGGAAGCTCATCTCGATACGGCGGAGATTCCGGACCCCGATCTCGTGATCAGAACCTCGGGCGAGCAGAGGGTTTCCAATTTCCTGACCTGGCAAACGGCTTATTCAGAGTTTGTTTTCATTCCGGATTACTGGCCGGACTTCGACGAAGCCATTTTCCGCGCCGCCATCGATGAATACTTCAAGCGAGATCGCCGCTTCGGCGGCTTGAGCGCGAAGGCGGTGTAGGGATGGCGGCGGACGAGGGCGCATCTTCTCCTGACGCGGTCAAGAAGCCCCGGAGCGATCTCTTCGCCCGGATCCCCTCCGCCATTGTTCTGATCGCCGTTGCATTGTTCACCGCCTATGCGGGCGGTTGGACGTTCGCCTTGTTCTGGCTCGCCGCCGGAATCGCCATGATGGTCGAGTGGACCAATATGACCCGGGTCGAGCCGCGCCGGCCTGTGCAGGTCGTGGAGGGACTGGGACTCGTGGCCCTGACCGTCATCCTGCTGCGGGACATGTCTCTCATGACCGGCGTTGCGGTCGTTATCGTCACGGGCGCGCTCGCGGTTCTGATCGCACGGGGAAGAGCCGGTCGCCTTTGGGCGGTGAGCGGCTTTGCCTACGGGGCGATCATTGTTCTGGTTCCGCCCCTGGTCCGGGCTCATCCGTTTCTGGGGCTGGTCGGCCTTCTCTGGATGTTCGCGGTCGTTTGGGCCACGGACATCGCGGCCTACTTCACGGGCCGCAAGTTCGGAGGACCCAAGCTCTGGCCCCGTGTCAGCCCGAAGAAGACATGGTCGGGGTTCGTTGGAGGCCTCGTGGCGGGAGCGCTCGGAGGGCTTCTGGTCGCTTGGGGGGCACAGCGCCTTGGCTGGATTCAGCCCTTCAGCCTGCGCAATACCCTGCTTCTCTCCATTGTCGCGTCGACGGCCAGCCAGCTGGGCGATCTTGGAGAATCGGCTCTCAAGCGGCATTGCGACGTAAAGGACTCCAGTCAGCTCATCCCGGGCCACGGCGGCGTTATGGATCGCCTCGACGGTTTTTGGGCAGTTTCGCTGATTCTTGGAGCTGTTCTCCTGATCGCCAGACTGGCAGCATAGGACACATGACACGAACTCTTACGATTCTGGGTGCGACCGGCAGCATCGGCCGCTCCACAGCCGATGTGGTATTGGCCCATCGGGATGACCTGCAGGTTGAGGCCGTTGTCGGTGGGCGTGACGCCGAGGCCTTGGCGCAGACCGCGCGCAGGCTCGGGGCGAAGTTCGCCGCTTTGGCCGATGACAAGGGCGGATCTGCCTTGAAGGCGGCCCTTTCCGGATCGGGCATCGGATCCGGCGCAGGGGCTTCTGCCGTTGTCGAGGCGGCGGAAAGGGATGCGGACATCGTCCTGGCAGCGATCAGCGGAACGGCGGGCCTGCGTCCGACCCATGCTGCCCTGAAGCCGGGGCGGCGGATTGCCCTTGCCAACAAAGAGAGCCTCGTTTGCGCAGGTGCGGCCTTCATGGCCGAGGCGCGACGCATCGGCGTCGAGGTCATGCCGGTCGATTCCGAGCATAATGCCCTCGATCAGGCCCTCGCGGCCGGACGCACGCGTGACGTGGAGAAGGCTTTCATCACGGCCACGGGTGGCCCGTTCCGGACGTGGGACCGGGAGCGGATTGCAAAGGCGAGCGTGGCCGAAGCCTCCGCTCATCCGGTCTGGTCCATGGGGTCCAAGATCAACATCGATTCCGCGACCTTGATGAACAAGGGCCTCGAGCTGATCGAGGCCCACCATCTCTTCGGTCTTGAGCCTGAGCGTCTCGATGTGGTGGTCCACCCCGAGGCCATCGTCCATGGGCTGGTCCAATGGACCGACGGGGCGGTCACGGCCGGGCTCGCGCTGCCGGACATGAAAGTCCCGATTGCCAACGCCCTGCGTCACCATGAGCGCCTTGCCATGGCGTTGCCCCGTCTCGATCTTGCCGCTATTGGCCGTTTAAGCTTCGAGAATGCCGACGAGGCTCGTTTCCCGTGCCTTGCCTTGGCCAGGGCTGCCCTTCGGGCCGGAGGTGCGATGCCGACGATTCTCAATGCCGCCAATGAGATTGCCGTTGCGGAGTTCATGGCCGGTAAAATCGGATTTTATGCTATATCCGAGAAGGTTGAGCTGGTCTGTTCAAGTTTTGCCGGAAGAAACTTGGGGGCACCGGCCACGGTTTCGGATGCTCTTGCAATCGATGAGGAAGCTCGGGAAGCGGCGCGGCAGCTCATGCCGGCTTAAAGCGAGAATGGCTGCTGCACGACCGATGCGAAAGGAACGATGATGGACTGGCTTTCAGCAATTACCGGAGCGACGGGCTCCTTCCTCCTTACGATCATCTCATTCCTTATCGTTTTGACGGTGGTCGTCTTTATCCACGAGTTCGGACATTTCTGGGTCGGACGCCGCTGCGGCGTCGGGGTCACGGCCTTTTCGGTCGGATTTGGGCGTGAACTCTTCGGTCGGACTGACCGTTACGGCACCCGCTGGAAGATCTCGGCGATTCCCTTAGGTGGTTACGTTAAGTTCGTTGGGGATCTGAACGCGGCCAGCGTTCCCAATCAGGACCAGCTCGCCCACATGAGCGCCGCCGAGCGCGCCGTGAGTTTTCCCCACCAAAATGTGCTCAAGCGTGCCGCCATCGTCGCGGCCGGCCCGATCGCCAACTTCATCCTGGCGATCGCGATTTTCGCGAGCTTCAACTATTTCAGCGGCCGGCAGGTTCTGGAGCCGCGGATCGAGGCGGTGCAGCCGGGCAGTGCGGCTGAGAAGGCTGGCTTCCAGCCTCATGACCTGATTCTGTCCATCGATGGGCGCCAGATCGAGACCTTCGCCGACATGCAGCTCCTCGTCAGCTCCAGCGCCGGCGAGGCCCTGAATTTCACCGTGAACCGGGACGGCCAGACGGTGGCGCTGAGCGCCGCTCCGAACTTCGTGGAGAGGTCGACGCCCTTTGGGAAGCAGCGGATTGGGCTTTTGGGGGTCGAGGCTTCCCGCGACCCCGCCGCCATCAAGCGAATCTCCTATTCGCCCCTGGGTGCCCTAAAGGCAGGGGCGGTCGAGACCTGGAACCTGGTGGAGCGCACCCTGAACTTCATGCGCCGGCTGGTTCTCGGCTGGGAATCGACGGACCAGCTGTCCGGTCCGATCGGCATCGCCCGGGCTTCGGGAACGGCTTTCGACGTCGGAGGAGTCTCGAGCCTGATCAGCCTCATCGGCTTCATGTCGGTCTCGATAGGTCTCATTAACCTTTTTCCCATTCCGTTGCTCGACGGCGGCCATCTGCTTTTTTACGCGATCGAGGCCGTTCGGGGCCGTCCTTTGAGCGAAAAAGCCCAGGAAATCGGGTTTCGGATCGGTTTCGCCATCGTCGCGATGCTGATGTTGTTCGCGACGTGGAATGATATTGTTCACCTTGGCACAAGTTTTCTGGCTCGCGGAACGTGACAAGGACGCCACGCAGGACAAAAATGCTACTGTGTTGGGGAAAGCGCCGTTTGCAATAGCGGCGAAAGTTTGTACAAGCGGATCACACCGATAAGGTTGGGTGCCTCAGTTCCCAGCCTGCGGAGCGATCCGCTGTAGGACAAAAGATAAAGAGACGGGCCAGTTGATGATGTCGACGACCACGCCACGCCGGAAGAAACCGGCCGCCACCGCCATGATCGCCGTTAGCGCGATGATCGCCGGAATCACTGCAGCCGACAGCGCGTTCGCTCAGCAGTCCAGCCGCCGGGCTTCCGTTGCCCAGGGGCCGATCGTCAATCGCGTTGTGATCGAGGGTAACAAGCGCGTTGAGAAGGGGATGATCGAGGGCGAGCTTCAGGCTCGGGCCCGCGCCCCCTACGATCAGCGGACCGTCGATGCCGACGTCCAGCGTATTCTCGAGGTCTACCGCCGCCAGGGCCGCGGCCTCGCCCAGGTGACTCCCCGGATCGTCGATCTGCCCAACGGCCGCATCGACGTCGTCTACACGATCGTCGAAGGCGACAAGACGGGCGTGAAGGAAATTCGGTTCGTCGGAAACAGCCAGATCTCGTCCAGCCGCCTTCGTGGCGTCATGGCGACCACCGAGTCGAACATCCTCAGCTTCCTCAAGAGCACGGACGTCTACGACCCGGCCCGCATCGCCAATGACCTGGAACTGATCCGCCGTTATTACCTGAAGAACGGCTATGCCGACTTCCGTGTTGTTTCGAGCGACGTTCAGTTCGACCCCAATGCCGGCGGCTACGTCGTCACCATCTCGGTCGAGGAAGGGCCTCAGTATCGGATCGGCAGCGTCAATGTCGATTCCCGGCTTCCCGAAGTTCCGGCCGAGACCGTCCGCGGTGATCTGTCCACTTCGGCGGGTTCGACCTACAACGCTGACCAGGTTCAGCGCTCCCTGCAGGATGTGACCACCGACATTGCCCGTCGCGGTCATCCCTTCGCGCAGGTTCGTCCGGTCGCCACCCGCGATCCGGCTACGCAGACCATCAATCTCTCCTACGTGGTGGAGGAGGGTCCCCGCGTCTACATCGAGCGGATCAATGTCCGCGGGAATAGCCGCACCCGCGACTACGTGATCCGCCGCGAGTTCGATCTCGGTGAAGGCGACCCCTACAACCGCGTCCTGATCGACCGGGCGGAACGCCGCCTGAACAACCTCGGCTACTTCAAGAACGTTCGCATTTCCAACGAGCCGGGCTCCGCGCCCGACCGCGTTGTGGTGAACGTGGATGTGGAAGATCAGTCGACTGGCGCCTTCTCCATCTCGGGCGGTTACTCGACCCAGGACGGCCTGATCGGCGAAGTCGCGGTCACCGAGACCAACTTCCTCGGCCGTGGTCAGTTTGTCCGCGTCGCCGGCCAGCTCGGCCAGCGCACCAACGGTATCGACTTCTCCTTCACGGAGCCGTATTTCCTCGGTTACCGTATGTCGGCTGGTATCGATCTGTTCTCGAAGTTCAGCGATCAGACGAAGTATTCCCGCTACGAGAACCGCGTTACCGGTGGTCAGCTGCGTTTGGGCCTTCCGTTCACGGAAGAGTTCACCCTTACGCTGCGGTACTCGCTCTATCAGCAGGATCTGAAGATCCCCAACGACTACAAGCAGCCTTACAACGACTGCTCGGAGCCGCTGCCGGGGTACACGCAGCTTAATACATCCGGACCCGGGGCCGGAACGCCGAACCGCTTCTTCTGCGAAGGCAACGGCGAAGCGTCCCTGGCGATCAAGGAATCTCAGGGCAAGACCCTGACCTCGCTCGCGGGCTTGACCTTCAACTACAACAAGCTCGACAACAACAAGGATCCGCGCAACGGCTTCTATGGTGAAGTGAAGACCGATTTCGCCGGCCTTGGCGGTGACTCGCGCTACTTCCGCGCTACCGGCGATTTCCGCTACTACAAGGAGATCTGGGAAGACGTCGTGGGTATCGCCCGGTTGCAGGGCGGCCATATCAAAGGCTTCGGCGACAACGGCAACGGGTTCGGCAGCGGCGGCGATCTGCGTATCGTCGACCAGTTCTTCCTTGGCCCGACACTCGTCCGCGGCTTCGCCAGCAACGGTATCGGCCCGCGCGACATTTCGAGCTACGACACGAACGCGAACGCCGTGGGTGGTACCACGTATTTCGGCGGATCGGTCGAAGTTCAGTTCCCGATCTTCGGTATTCCGCGGGAGCTCGGGCTTAAGGGCGCCGTGTTCGCCGACGCTGGTACGCTGTTCGGCTATCAGGGCCCGACGAACTTCAATATCGGTGGCAACGCCATTCTCGATGGCTATGCTCCCGGAACCTGTGTTCAGGATCCGACGATCCCGCAGAACTGCATCGTGGTTCGCGATAGCCACAAGATCCGCTCCTCGGTGGGCGCCTCCATCCTGTGGACCTCGCCGCTCGGCCCGATCCGGTTCGACTACGCGATCGCTCTCTCGAAGGACGAAGGTCTTCCGACGCCGAACGGCGCGCGGATCGGTGGAGACCGGACACAAGCTTTCCGCTTCTCAGGTGGTACACGCTTCTAACAACTGGAGAGGGCGCTCCCCCGGTAGCGCCCTCGCTTCTTTTTCATGACAGATTTGAGTTTCTTTCCGCAAAGCCAGACGCTTCGGTTGCGTCAGGTGGCGGAGATGGCCCATGCAACGCTCCCCGACGGTGTCGACGGGGAGCTTTTGCTTCAAGGGGCTGCGCCTCTCGAGACGGCAGGTCCGCTCGACGTGGCCTATATGGACAACGCCGCCTACGGGGACGTTCTGAGCCAAACCCAGGCAGGCGTCTGTCTCGTGACACCGCGCTTTGCCGGCAAGGTTCCGGCGCACACGGTCGCGCTCGTGACACCTCAGGCCTATCGGGTTTTCGCGCAGGTTCTGGCACTTCTCTTTCCGACCGCCATGCGGCCGGAATCGTCCTTTGCCGCCACGGGCATCTCTCCCGGATCCTTCGTTCACCCGACAGCGCGCCTGGAGCATGGGGTCAAGGTTGATCCCGGTGCCGTAATCGGTCCTCATGCGGAAATCGGGGCGGGAACTCTCGTAGGAGCCCACGCGGTTATCGGCGCTCATGTGAAGATCGGGCGCGATTGTGCGCTTGGCGCCCACGTGACCGTGTCGCACGCCTTTCTTGGAAATCGTGTGATCCTTCATCCGGGTGTGCGGATCGGCCAGGACGGGTTCGGCTTCGCCATGGGCCCGCAGGGACACCTGAAAGTGCCCCAGGTCGGGCGGGTCATCATCCAGGATGACGTGGAGATCGGTGCCAACACCACCGTCGACCGGGGAGCCAGCCGCGATACGGTGATCGGGGAGGGGACCAAGATCGATAATCTGGTCCAGATCGCCCATAACGTCGTGATCGGGCGCCATTGCGTGATCGTGGCCCAAGTGGGTATCGCAGGTTCGACCACGATCGAGGATTATGTTGCTCTCGGTGGCCAGGTCGCCGTGAAGGGGCATCTTCGGATCGGAATGGGGGCTCAGATCGCAGCGACCAGCGCCGTCAACGGCGATGTTCCGGCCGGTGCCCGGTGGGGAGGCATCCCGGCCCGGCCCGTCAGGGAGTGGTTTCGGGAAATCACCGCCCTGAAAAAGCTTGCATCGAAGAGCGATTCCGGCGATTCCGCCAGCAACGACGGTTCGTCTTCCGCAACCTAAAGACGTCCTTGAGCCCCGGAGTGAAGCACATGAGCGAAGCGCCAACCACGCTTCAGACTGCCGATATCATGCGGATCCTCGATTTGCTGCCGCATCGGTATCCGTTCCTCCTGGTGGACAAGATTATCGAGATCGACGGGGACAATTCCTGCATCGGCATCAAGAACGTGACGTTCAACGAGCCGCAATTCACCGGGCACTTCCCCTCCCGTCCTATTTTTCCGGGGGTTTACCTGATCGAGGGAATGGCGCAAACCGCCGGCGCGATCTGCGTCGCCTCCAAGCTCTCGCTGCAGGCCAAGCCCAAGCAGGTCTTCTTCATGACCATCGACAAGGTGAAGTTCCGGAAACCGGTGGAGCCCGGGGATCGGGTCGAGTTTCACATGAAAAAGCTCAACAATCGCCGCAACATGTGGTGGTACCGGGGTGAAGCCAAGGTTGAAGGTGCCGTCGTGTGTGAGGCCGAGGTCAGTGCCATGCTGGTGATGGACTGATGGAAACCGTGATTCATCCCACAGCCGTCATCGAGGACGGCGCCACCATCGGCGCCGGGGTCAAGATCGGCCCGTTCTGCATGGTCGGCCCTGAAGTCGTCCTCGGCGACGGATGCCAGCTCCTCAGCCATGTGGCTGTCGCCGGCAAGACCACCATCGGGCCGCGGACACGGATTTTTCCCTTCGCATCCATCGGCCATATTCCGCAGGATCTCAAGTATCGGGGTGAGCCGTCGACCCTGACGATCGGTGCCGATTGCATGATCCGCGAGGGTGTGACCATGAACCCCGGCACCGAGGGCGGCGGCCTTCAGACGGTCATCGGCGACCGTTGTGCCTTTCTGGCCAATTCCCACGTCGGCCACGATACCCGCGTCGGCAACGATGTCATCCTGTCGAACAACGTCATGCTGGCAGGCCACGTGACGGTGGGCGACTACGTGATCTTTGGCGGCGGGTCCGCGGTCATCCAGTTTGCGCGCGTCGGCTCTCATGCCTTCGTCGGCGGGATGTCCGGCCTCGAGAACGATCTCATTCCCTATGGCATGGCCATGGGGAACCGGGCACATCTGGCCGGTCTCAACATCATCGGTCTGCGCCGTCGCGGTTTCACGCGGGAGCAGATTCACGATATTCGGCGGGCCTATCGGCTTCTCTTTGCCGATGAGGGCACATTGTCTGAGCGGGTGGAGGATGTCGCGGCCGAGTTCGACAGCCATCCTTTCGTTCATGAAATCCTTGATTTCATCCGTGAAGGCAAGGATCGGGCGATCTGCACGCCCCGGGATCCGGTCGGTTCGGTCGGATGACGGATACCGGCCCGATCGCGATTCTCGCCGGGTCCGGACAGCTTCCCATTCAGCTGGTCGAACACCTGGAGCGAACCGGACAGGAATGCCGGGTGCTAGCCTTTCGAGGGTTCGCAGCGCCTGAGTTGCGGCGGCGTGCGCAGGCCAATGTCGATCTGCTCGACCTCAAAACCATCATGGCGACCCTGGAGGCCTGGAAGCCGCGGGCCGTTGCCCTCGTCGGCGCGGTGCGCCGTCCAGGTTTTTCGGCGCTTCTCGGTGCTTACTCCCTCTTGCGCAATCGCCAGGAGGTGAAGGAGGTCATCACGCGGGGGGATGATCAGGTCCTGCGCGGGGCGGTGATGCTGCTCGAAGAGCGTGGATTCCGGGTGGTCGGCGCCCACGAACTCGCCCCCGGTCTTGTCGCGCCCCTCACCTTGAGCGGTCGGCATCGGCCGACGGAGGACGACCGGCATTCCGTCACCTTCGGGATCGATCTCCTGTCCTCCCTGTCGGCCTTCGATATCGGGCAGGCCGCGGTGGTGGCCCGTCGACACGTCCTCGCCGTCGAGGGGCCGGAAGGAACCGACCGCATGCTGCGGCGAGTGTCAGGCTTCCGGCAGGCGTGGTTCGGCCTGCGTCGTCGACGTGAGGGCGGGGTCCTCATCAAAGCTGCCAAGCGCGGGCAGGACCTACGGGTGGATATGCCTGCCATCGGTCCGCGGACCGTCGCCGAGGCGGCACGGGCAGGCCTCTCCGGTATTGCGGTCGGCGCAGGATCCACCCTGATCCTCGAGCAGGACAGGACGATGGAGCTGGCCGACAGGCTCGGCCTATTCCTTGTCGCGGTGACCTTGCCGTGGATGGAAGGCGGTCATGACTAAAGACCCCGCACGCCTTCGCATATGGATCGTGGCCGGGGAGGAGTCCGGCGACCAGCTCGGGGCCAAGCTCATGCGGTCGCTCAAGGCCCGTCTCGGTGCCGACCGGATCGGGTTCGAAGGTGTCGGCGGGCACGCCATGGCTCGGGAGGGGCTCACGAGCCTGTTTCCCCTCGAGGATATTGCGGTCATGGGCATTTCGGCCGTCATCGCCCGACTGCCCACGATCCTGAGCCGCATCCGTCTGACGGCAGACGCCACCATCAAGGCGGAACCCGACCTCCTGGTCATTATCGACAGTCCGGACTTCACTCACAGGGTTGCCAAGGCGGTCAGACGGCAAGCGCCCGATATTCCTGTCGTTGACTACGTCAGCCCATCCGTCTGGGCTTGGCGGCCCGGCCGTGCCCCGAAGATGCGCGCGTACGTGGACCATCTTCTGGCCCTGTTGCCCTTCGAGCCGGAGGCGCATCGCCGTTTAGGCGGCCCTCCCACGACCTATGTCGGACACCCGCTCATCGAACGCCTGAGTGAAATCCGCCCGGCGCCCGGGGAGCGCGGATCGTCCTTTGACGAGCCCGCCAAACTCCTTGTGCTTCCCGGCAGCCGCCGCTCGGAGGTCGGCCGATTGATGGAGCCATTCGGGGCGGCTCTCGCGCTGCTCCAGGAGCGCTCGTCCCGACCGTTCACCGTGACCATTCCGGCGGTGCCGCATCTCGCCCATGAGATTCGGGAGCGGGCCGCGTCGTGGAGCATCAGACCGACCATCGTCGAGGGCGAGGCTGCAAAGTGGACGGCATTCCGCCAAGCCGACGCGGCCCTTGCCGCCTCCGGCACGGTGACCCTGGAGCTGGGCCTGTCAGGTGTGCCGATGGTCGTGGCCTATCGGGTCTCGAAGCTCGAAGAAGTCCTGAAGTACCTTATCAAGGCGCCGTCCATCGTCCTGACCAACTTGGTTCTGGGAGAGAACGTCATTCCGGAACTGATCCAGTGGGATTGCACGCCGGAGAAACTTGCCGGGACCGTTCTGCCGCTTCTGACTGATACGCCTGAGCGCAGACGGCAGGAGGAGGCGTTCCGGCGTCTCGACGATCTCATGCGTATCGGCGATGAAGCGCCGAGCGAGCGAGCCGCTCGCATCGTGGAGGACGTGCTGAGGACGAGGAAGCCCGGGCAGTCATAAAGAGCAACTTCCGTCAGGTTTCTCGGAATCGTCCAGGCGAGAGTCAGGCCGCACGGCGTTGCCGATGAAACCTGAGAGCCTTGTTCGATACCACCGATTCCACGCGCCAATGCAGCCTGTATCGACCCATATCGCCCTTGGTACTGTTCGGCTCCATGGCGGCTTCTCCATGCTGAGCTTTGCAGCTTGAGGGCCTGGACGCTATCATGCGTCACTGGTGGGACACCTTTGATGCGGCAACGGACCTTGCCCTTATTGGATGGCAGCACCTGCGGGAGGACGTGGCAATGACCTCCGACCTCGATTGCTTCGACGTTGCCGTCATTGGCGCCGGATGGGCCGGACTCGGCGTGAGTTACTACTTGGCTCAAGCCGGACTGCGGCACTGCGTGCTCGAGCGAAGCCGGATCGGCGAGACCTGGCGCACGCAACGGTGGGATACCTTTCGGTTGAACACGCCCAATTGGGCATCGATGATGCCCGGCGACCGATATGATGGCCCCGATCCTGACGGCTTCATGACGCGCGACGCATTCGTCGCGCTCCTCGAGGACTTTGCCGCGCGAAACAACTTGCCCGTCGAAACGCAGACCCCTGTATCCGCTCTGACCTTCGATGGCGAGCAGGACAAGCTCCGTCTCGAAACCAGCCGCGGCGTGCGATGGGCGCGCAACGTGGTGATCGCGAGCGGCAGCCTGAACCGACCGCGCCGCCCGCAGGCGGCTGCATCTCTGCCCCTCGGCCTCCTGCAACTCGACGCATCGGACTATCGAAATCCGACATCGCTTCCGGCGGGCGCCGTATTGGTCGTCGGCAGCGCACAATGCGGCGGCCAGATCGCCGAGGACTTGGTCCGGGCCGGTCGCACGGTCTTTCTCGCCACGGGCAGGGTTGGGCGCGTGCCACGTCGATACCGGGGCCGCGATATCGTCTTTTGGTTTACGCGGAGCGGCCTCTTCGATGTGCCGCGCAAGGAGTTCGTCGAGGCGTCGGGCTATATCATGGGACGGCCGCTGCTCGGCGCCGGCCGCACCATCAGCCTGCAATCGCTCAGTGCACAAGGGGTCGTTCTTCTCGGCCGCTTGATTGGGATCGAGGATGGATGCCTGACCTTCGCGGCAAACCTTGAGGAGAACGTTCAATTCGGGGACGCGGTGTCGACGAGGATCAAGCGCTCCATCGACGCTCATATCGCAAGCGAGGGCATCGATGCGCCCGCGGCGGACGATGATCCCGATGAGACGGTCGCCCCGCGTCTTCCCGATCCGCCCATCCGCTCACTGAACCTGGCTGAGGATGGTATTGCGTCGCTGATCTGGTGCACCGGGTTCGAGGGGGATTTTGGATGGGTGCGGGTTCCGGGTGTGCTCGACGCACGCGGCCAGCCGGTGCAGGAGGAGGGGATCACGGCGCAGCCAGGCCTCTATTTCGCGGGCCTGGACTTCGCCTTCACCCGGAACTCCGGTACGCTCCTGGCGCTCGCTAAAGAGAGTCAACACTTGGTCGGCCATCTCCTGGCTCGCCATGCGCCGACTTACCAACGCGGCTTAAACTCTTCCGGGCCCTGAACGCGGCGCCTCTTCAGGGGCTGGCTCTGAAACGAGTGGCTTTGCCGAACGGATGACGTTCTTTCGGATGAGCCCGAGCACGAGGCGATCACGGCTGTCTTCCTGCCGCTTCGATAGCGAGAAACAAAAAGAAAGGGGCCCGGTCGGCCCCTTTCTCATATTCCCTGTCCGGATGACTTAGCCGCGCTGGGCAACGGTCACGTAATCGCGCTTCGGGGATCCGATATAGAGCTGGCGCGGACGGCCGATGCGCTGGGACGGATCCTCGATCATCTCGCTCCATTGAGCGATCCAGCCGACCGTGCGGGCGAGAGCGAAGAGCACCGTGAACATGGAGGTCGGGAAGCCCATCGCCTTGAGCGTGATGCCCGAATAGAAGTCGATGTTCGGGTAGAGCTTCTTCTCGAGGAAGTACTCGTCCTTGAGCGCGATCTGCTCGAGTTCCACGGCGACGTCGAGGAGAGGATCGTCCTTGATCCCGAGTTCGTTGAGCACTTCGTGCGTGGTCTTCTGCATGATCCGGGCGCGCGGGTCGTAGTTCTTGTAGACCCGGTGACCGAAGCCCATGAGGCGGAACGGATCGTTCTTGTCCTTCGCCTTGGCGATATACTGCGGAATACGGTCGGGGGTGCCGATTTCTTCCAGCATCTTCAGAGCCGCTTCGTTGGCGCCGCCATGGGCCGGCCCCCAAAGGCAGGCAATGCCGGCCGCGATGCATGCGAAGGGGTTGGCGCCGGACGAGCCTGCCAGACGCACCGTCGAGGTCGAGGCGTTCTGCTCGTGATCGGCGTGCAGGATGAAGATCCGATCCAGGGCACGGGAGAGCACCGGGTTGACCTTGTACTCCTCGCAAGGAACCGCGAAGCACATCCGCAGGAAGTTCGACGTATAGTCGAGGTCGTTCTGCGGATACACGAAAGGCTGGCCGATGGAATACTTGTACGCCATGGCCGCCAGGGTCGGCATCTTTGCGATCATACGCATCGACGCAATCATGCGCTGCTGCGGATCGGAGATGTCGGTGGAGTCGTGATAGAAGGCCGACAGGGCGCCGACGCAGGCCACCATGATCGCCATGGGATGCGCGTCGCGGCGGAAGCCCATGAAGAAGCGGTTCATTTGTTCATGAACCATCGTGTGGCGGGTGACACGATAATCGAAATCCGCCTTTTGCGCCGCTGTCGGGAGTTCCCCGTAGAGAAGCAGATAGCAGGTCTCGAGGAAGTCCCCATGCTCGGCAAGCTGCTCGATGGGATAGCCGCGATACAGCAGGACCCCGGCGTCACCGTCGATATAGGTGATTTTCGACTCGCAACTTGCAGTCGATGTAAAACCCGGGTCGTAGGTAAAGGCCCCGGTTTGGCCGTAAAGCTTGGAAATGTCGATGACGCTCGGACCGATGGTGCCGTGTTTCACCGGCAGTTCGACCGACCTGTCCTCAACATTGAGCGTGCTGGAATTGGAGCTCATGCGTCTTCGCCCTTTCAACAAGAGGCCGGGCATAACCTAGGGCAGTCGTAGATCAGGAGAAGGTCTCTTGTCGGGGCTGCCGAACCGAGGTCGCCGGTCGGTGGGAGGATGGGTTTGGGTAGCTTATCCATACGGAGGGGGCAAGCACGTCTAAAGGAGAGTGCGCCTGCTATGCAGCAGGCGCAGCGCTGAGCTGATCGCCGAGACGTGACAGGGTTTCATCCTTGCCGAGCACGGCCATGACGTCGAAGAGACCTGGCGAGGTCGCGCGGCCGGTGAGGGCGGCGCGCAAAGGCTGAGCGACCTGGCCGAGCTTCGCGCCGATAGCCTCGGCATGCTCGCGCACGACGGCCTCCACGTTCGCCGCGGTCCAATCCTGGACGGCGGCGAGCTTGGCGCCGATCCCGTTCAGCCTCGCCGCACCATCGGCAAGCAGGCCTTTGGCCTTTTCATCGAGATGCAGCGGCCGCTGCGCATAGAGGTAGTAAGCGCTGTCGAGGAGTTCCACGAGGTTTTTCGCGCGCTCCTTCAGACCCGGCATGGCGGCGATCAGCTTTTCACGGAGTGCAGGCGTAAAGGTGCGCCCGAGATGATGCTCGTCGCCGTCGAGCTCCGGGAGGAGCTGCTCCAGCGCTTCCACGAGCTCTTCGTCGCTGCTCTGACGCATGTAATGGCCGTTGAGATTCTCCAGCTTGGCGAAATCGAAGCGGGAAGGGGAACGCCCGATATTCTTCAGGTCGAAAGCGTCCACCATTTCCTGGGTCGAGAAGATCTCCTGGTCCCCATGGCTCCAGCCGAGGCGGACAAGATAGTTCCGCAGCGCGACCGGGAGATAGCCCATGCTGCGATAGGCTTCGACACCGAGGGCGCCATGACGTTTGGAGAGCTTGGCGCCGTCCGGTCCCAGGATCATCGGGACATGGGCCATCTTCGGCACGTCCCAGCCGAGGGCTTGGTAGATTTGAGTCTGGCGGGCCGCATTGGTCAGATGGTCGTCACCCCGGATCACGTGGGTCACGTTCATGTCGTGATCGTCAACGACGACGGCGAGCATGTAGGTCGGCGTTCCGTCGGAGCGGAGAAGAACGAGGTCGTCGAGATCCTTGTTCTGCCACACCACACGCCCCTGCACCTCGTCCTCCACCACGGTCTCGCCTTCCGTAGGGGCCTTGAGGCGGATGACGGGCTTTACATCGGCAGGTGCTTCGGATGGGTCCCGGTCGCGCCAACGGCCGTCATAGCGCAGAGGACGGCCTTCGCGGCGGGCGGTCTCGCGCATTTCCTCGAGTTCCTGAGGGGTGGCGTAGCAATAATAGGCGCGTCCCTTGGCCAGAAGGGACTCGGCGACCTCGCGGTGCCGGGCGGCGCGCGCGAACTGGTAGACGACGTCACCGTCCCAGGAAAGGCCGAGCCAGCTCAAGCCGTCGATGATGGCTTGGATCGCTGCTTCCGTGGACCGCTCCCGATCCGTGTCCTCGATGCGCAGGAGCATCTTGCCCCCGTGCCGCTTGGCAAAAAGCCAGTTGAACAAGGCCGTGCGCGCCCCGCCGATGTGCAGGAAGCCGGTGGGAGAGGGGGCAAAGCGGGTGACGACGGTCATCGGTGTAAGAAACCTTGGCAAAAAGCGAGGCCGTGAGGCTCCGCGGGAGTTATCGACTCACATCCACAGGCGGACTTGGCTGAAACGTGGCGTCGTCTACCATGTAATCCACCCTGACGTTAAGCCGCAGCAATGAACGACATCGACAAGAGGGAGCAAAGCCGTCCACCGCGCCTCGCCGCGCGGGCCGTGGCGTTGCCGGTCAGGTTGGTACCGGCGATCGGAGCGGGAGCATGGACCATCCTTCCGGAGATCCCAAGTTGGATCAGGCGCGAGCTGTCCGTCGAGGTCGTCCAGCGGCGGCTTTTTCCCTGGATTGCGGTTTGCTTCGGTCTTGGCATCATACTGTTCTTCCAAGCGGACGAGCCCACTCTCTGGGCTCCGCTGGTCGGTATGTTCGCCAGTTGCGCCGGTGCGTGGCTTTTCCGGCAGAGCCTACCGGCCTTCGCACTCTGCGTTGGGCTCGGCGCTCTCTTTGGGGGCTTCGCCGCAGGGGTATTCCGCACTCAAGCGGTGACCGCGCCAATCCTCTCCCGCATCACCATCGCTACGACCACCGGGTTCGTTGAAACCGTGGAAAATAGGGGCGAGGGGAGGCGCGTTCTCCTGCGTGTCAGAACCATTGAGGGCTTACCGCCCGAGGCAACCCCGAAGTTCGTGCGCGTGAATGCCCGCAAGGGCGAGAATTTGGCGCCGGGCCAGTTCATCGAAGCAAAGGCCCGCCTCCTGCCTCCGCCCCAGCCGGAATGGCCCGGCGGATACGACTTCGGACGCGATGCCCGATATCGTGAGATCGGTGCCGTCGGATCGCTTCTGGGAGGCGCGAAAGCGCTGCCTGCCGCGCCGGAGCGCCCTTGGCTCCTGAGCGTGAGCGCATCGGTCGATGCCGCCCGCAATGCCCTCACGCAGCGGATTGCCTCCACCATCGGCGGCGCGGCCGGCGGCGTCGGTGCGGCGCTCGTGACCGGAAAACGGGGTCTGATCGGCGAGTCGACCAATGACGTGCTCCGGTCTGCCGGGATCTATCACATCGTCTCTATTTCGGGGCTTCACATGGTCCTTGCCGCCGGGACCTTCTTTTGGCTTACACGGGCACTGCTCGCTCTCACGCCTGCGCTTGTCCTCCTCTGGCCGATCAAGAAGATCTCCGCATTGGCCGCGATGATCGGTGCCACGGCTTATTGTATCTTCACGGGGTCCGACGTAGCGACCGAGCGCTCTCTCATCATGACGTTGGTGATGTTTGGGGCGGTTCTGGTCGATCGCCCTGCCTTGAGCATCCGTAATCTCTCGGTGGCTGCGCTCCTGGTGCTTGCCCGGGAGCCCGAGTCGCTGCTCGGTCCGAGCTTTCAAATGTCGTTTGGAGCTGTCGCGGCACTGACGGCTTTTGCTCCCTTGTTGACCCTGAAAATCCCGGAAAGCTCCTTGCCGACGGTCTTCGGAACGATTGGACACTGGGCTCTGAGGCATATGTGGAGCCTCTTTGCGACCACGCTGATTGCAAGTCTCGCGACGGCGCCGTTCGCCGCCTACCATTTTCAGACGATCAATCCCTACGGATTGATCGGCAACGCTCTCGCGCTGCCGCTGGTATCGATCGTGGTGATGCCGTCCGCCGTTCTTGGAGTGCTGGCCTATCCCTTTGGCCTGGACGGTCCTGTTTGGCAGGTGATGGGATACGCGGTGAACCATGTGCTCGGCATTTCCGCCTGGGTCGGCGGTATCAGCGGGGCGACGATGATCGTGCCGGCCCTCGGGGTTGCGGCTTTCGGGGCCTTGAGCGCCGCTCTCCTGATGCTGACGCTTCCCGCATCGTCGCTTCGATGGTTCGCGGCCGTGCCGATCGGTGCGGGTTTGCTGGCGGCAGCCCCTGCACGCTACGACGCTTTCGTCGATCGGGAGGGCGCGGGAGCGGCGGTCCGCAATGCGGCAGGGCTGCTCACCCTCGTCGGCAAACCATCCGCCTTCGTGGCGGAACAGTGGCTGCGGGCCGATGGAGATGGAAGACGCACGGACGATGCCGGTTTGAAACGAGATGCCCGATGCGACAGGACCGGCTGCATCGTCGAGGGCGACGGCGGCCGGACAATCGCCTTTGTTCAGGAGTTTTCAGCCTTCGAGGAGGACTGTCGCCGCGCGACTGTCGTGTTGTCCCGGCTCAAAGCGCCGCCCTCCTGCGAAGCCAGTCTCGTTCTCGACCGGGAAGCCTTGGCGGCTCGCGGAGCCACGACCCTTCGCTTCCAGGATCCGGCGACAATCGAGGTACGTTCCGTTCGAAAAGGAACGGAACGCTTCGCAGTGAAAGCGGCTCATCGCGAGATCGCGGCGCAGACTATGCAGGATCGGCCGGCAAAGGCCCCGCCGATCCCGGAGCAGGATCTTCCCGAGGAGGAAGTCAGTAGCGACGAACGAGACTGACGAGCTTGCCCTGGATCTTGACCCGATCCGGACCAAGCACGCGGGTCTCATAGGCTTGGTTGGCGGCCTCCAGCGCAATGGAGGATCCACGGCGGCGAAAACGCTTCAGGGTCGCCTCCTCGTCATCGATGAGAGCCACGATGATATCGCCCGTGTTGGCCGTATCCTGCTTGCGGATCACCACCAGGTCACCATCCAGAATACCGGCCTCCACCATCGAGTCGCCACGGACCTCGAGGGCGTAATGCTCGCCCTGGCTGAGGAAATCGTTCGACAGGGTGATGGAATGGCTGCGATTCTGGATAGCGGAGATCGGCGTACCAGCCGCGATCCGCCCCATGACCGGGATCGCCATGTCGCGGTTCTTGTCTTCCGCAACCGGCATCGGTGCGGCCTTGGCCTTGCCTGCAAGGCCACCCTCGACGACGCTCGGCGTGAAACGCTTCTGTCCCGATGCCCCGCCGACCGTCTCCGGCAGCCGGAGAACCTCCAGCGCCCGGGCCCGGTTCGGCAAGCGGCGGATGAAGCCGCGCTCTTCCAAGGCGGTGATCAGGCGGTGGATACCGGACTTCGACTTGAGATCGAGAGCATCCTTCATTTCGTCGAAGGATGGCGGAACACCGGATTCGCGCAGCCGCTCATGAATGAAGCGGAGCAATTCGTGCTGTTTACGCGTCAGCATGGCTGGCCCTTACTGCTCCGCAGAGGAGCGATTCTGAAAACAAAGCAGGAACAGGTTAGCTGTTCTTGCTGTGTTCTGCAAGCCTATGGCTACGCTCTCGTAACCAAAATCAACAGAATCGCCCGAGGCGGATGATGCGGCAGGCCTCTCCGGCGAGGGCCGCCGGAGCACGAGGCGGCCTGACAAGGAGGGCTTCGGAGCGTCCGAGAATGCCGAGCATGGACGAATCCTGCCGCGTGTGCGGCTTCACCGCAGGCACGACGAGGGGACCCGCGGACGTCGTGACTTCATGCCATGAGAGTTCCGCCCGCATATAATCCTGGCGGTCGCCGTTGGCAGGCAGATCCGTGCCCAGCACGGCGCTCTCCGTGAAATCCGCGCCGGCATCGGGGTCTCCACACAGGGCACGGATCAAAGGGATCAGGAAGAGAATACCGCACACGAGGGTCGATACGGGATTGCCCGGAAGCCCAAGGACCAACATCTTGCCGAGGCGACCGGACATCAGCGGCTTGCCGGGTTTCAGGGCGACGCGCCAGAAACCCAGCTCCATGCCTTGCTGCGCGAGCGCCTTCTGCACCAGATCATGCTCGCCGACCGAGGCGCCGCCGAGGGTGACCAGGATATCGGCGTCGGCCGCTCGTGCCGCCGCGAGGCGGTCGTTGAGCGACGCGAGCGTATCGCGGGCGATGCCGAGATCGATCGGCTCGGCGCCTGCCTTTTCCACGAGAGCCATGATCGAGGGAAGGCTGGAGGCCGTGATCTGATCGGGGCCGGCGACCTCGCCGGCGCGCACGAGTTCGTCGCCGGTGGCAAGGATCGCCACGCGTGGGCGCCGCCGCACTGGGACTTCGCCGTGACCCATGGATGCGGCAAGGGCGATGTGGCGGGCGTCCATGCGACGGCCCTTGAAAAGAAGAACGTCGCCGTTCTTGAAGTCGAGACCCGCCGACCGGATATGGCGCTGCGGTCGCGGGGCTTCCTTGAGCACCACTTGGTCGCCGTGAGCCTCCACGTCCTCCTGGAGAACGACGGCGTCGGCTCCCTCCGGCAACGGAGCGCCCGTGAAAATCCTCACCGCTTCGCCTGGACCGACATGCCCGCCGAAGCGATGACCGGCAGCGCTGGTGCCGATCACACGCAACGTGCCCGGAACGGCAGGCACGTCGGCACTTCGCACGGCATAGCCGTCCATAGCGGAAGCCGGGAAGGGGGGCTGATCGCACCGGGCCGCCACATCTTCCGCCAAAGTGCGACCGGCGCCGGCATTCAGCGGAACGCGCTCGGCATCGACCGGGCCCGGCACGCTCGCCAGAATCCGGCCAAGGGCCTCGTCCACGGAGATCAGGCTCATGGAAACGCCCTCACGGTGCTTCGAACAATCCGGAACGTCCGCCGCTCTTCATCCGAAGGCGGATGTTGTCGATCCGCATGGTTCGGTCCGCGGCCTTGACCATGTCGTAGATCGTCAGGCACGCAATCGAAACGGCGGTCAGTGCCTCCATCTCGACTCCGGTCTGGCCCGAGACCTTCACCTCCGCCGTTACGCGAACGCCTGGAAGCTCCTCATCGAGAGCGCAATCGACTTTGACCTTGGAGATCAGCAAGGGATGGCAGAGCGGGATCAGCTCGTGGGTCCGCTTCGAGGCCATGATGCCGGCGAGACGGGCCGTGCCGAGCACGTCTCCCTTCTTGGCGTCCCCCTGACGGATCAGCGCGACCGTTTCGGGATTCATCACCACCTCGCCCTCGGCTATCGCCGTGCGGCTCGTGACGTCCTTCTCCGAAACATCGACCATGTTGGCCGAACCGGACGCATCGAGGTGGGTGAGCTTGGTCATGCGGCGTCGCCGAACAGAAGGCGCCGCGTCGCCGTCGCGACGTCGGCCTGGCGCATGAGGCTTTCCCCCACGAGGAATGTGCGGATCCCGACCTGTCCGAGCCGCTCGATGTCCTGGATCGTGAAGATGCCGCTTTCCCCGACAACGATGCGATCGGACGGAATGAGCGGCGCGAGTTCCTCGCTCACGGCCAGCGATACCTCGAAGGTTCGCAGGTTCCGGTTGTTGATGCCGAGAAGCTTGGTGCCGAGCGGGAGAGCGCGCTCGAGTTCAGCCCGGTCGTGAACCTCGACGAGCACATCCATGTGAAGGTCATGAGCCGTGTCGACGAGAGTGCGCGCCTGCGCATCGGACACGCTCGCCATGATGACCAGGATGCAATCCGCGCCCCATGCCCGCGCTTCATAGACCTGATACGGCTCGAAGAGAAAATCCTTCCTGAGGGCCGGAAGGCCGGAAGCCTCGCGCGCTTGCGCAAGATATTCGGGCTTTCCTTGAAAGGAAGGACTATCGGTGAGAACGGACAGGCATGTCGCGCCTCCTTGCGCGTAAGCCTTTGCGAGCGACGGCGGATCGAAATCCGCACGGATCAGGCCCTTTGAAGGACTGGCCTTCTTGACTTCCGCGATGAGCGCCGGCCTTTCTTCGGAAAGATGCCTTTCGATCGCCGCCGCGAAGCCGCGCGGCGCTGAAGCCTCCCGCGCCCGTCGCTCGATCTCGGATGGCGGAATGGCTGCCTTCGCGGCAGCGATCTCCTCGCGCTTATAAGCTTCGATGCGGGCGAGCACGTCGCTCATGGTCTTGCTCCGCTCAGGCGTTCGATACTTGGATCAGGCGAACAAGGGCCGCCTTCGCGGCGCCGCTGTCGAGGGCGCGGGTCGCACGGTCAAGGCCATCGCGCAGATCGGAGGCGGCATCGGCAATCACCAGGGACGCGGCGGCATTCAGGAGGGCAACGTCCCGGTAGGGAATGCGCGCACCTTCCAAGACGGCGCGCAGCTGCGAGGCATTGTGTTCCGGATCGCCGCCTTTCAGGTCTTCCGGTTTCGCGACCGGCAGGCCGACTTCCTCCGGGGTCACGGTGAAGCGGCGCACCGTTCCGTTTTCCAGGGCGGCCACGTGGGTCGGGCCGGTCGTGGTCATCTCATCGAGACCATCGGAACCGTTCACCGCCCAGAGCTTCTTGGCGCCGAGCTCCTTCATGACCTGCGCCAGCGGCTCGAGCCATGCTTCCGAGAACACGCCGAGAAGCTGACGTGAAACGGAGGCCGGGTTTGCGAGAGGACCAAGGAGGTTGAAGATCGTGCGCGTCCCGAGCTCAACCCGCACGGGAGCCACGTGGCGCATGGCGGCATGGTGAGTCTGCGCGAACATGAAGCAGAGCCCCGCTCGGTCGAGGCACTGCTCCAGCCCCTCGGGATCAAGCCCGAGCTTAACGCCGAGCGCCGACAGCACATCGGCGGTGCCGGACTTGGACGAGGCCGCGCGGTTGCCGTGCTTCGCGACTTTGACACCGGCCCCGGCGACGATGATCGACGCCAGCGTCGAGATGTTGTAGCTACCCGAATGATCGCCGCCAGTGCCGACGATGTCGATGGCGCCGTCGGGAGCGTTCACCTTCAGCATCCGGCCCCGCATGGCGGAGACCGCACCGACGATCTCCTCCAGCGCTTCCCCACGTACCCGCAACGCCATCAGGAATGCGCCGCTCTGGGCAGGGGTCACCTCGCCGGAGAGAATATCGTCGAAAGCCGAACGGGCCTCTTCGCGCGTCAGCGACGCGCCGGTGGCGACCTTGGCGAGATAAGACTTGAAGGATTCCATCGGTTCAGTGCCCGGCTGCGGGAGCGTCGTTGCGTCCCTGGCGATGCGCGGCATTCCAGGCCGCCGCGAGATCGAAGAAATTGCGCATGATCGTCACACCATGCTCCGAGAGGATGCTCTCGGGATGAAACTGCACCCCATGCACGGGAAGCGAGCGGTGGGACAGGCCCATGATCAGCCCGTCCGCGGTTTCCGCCGTCACGGCAAGATCGGCCGGACACGTTTCACGGTCGACGATCAGCGAGTGATAGCGCGTCGCCTTGAAAGGACCGTTGAGTCCCCGGAAGATCGTCTCGCCGCGATGCTCCACATCGGACACCTTGCCGTGCATCGGTATCGGCGCACGGCTGACCGTGCCGCCATACACCTGGCCTATGGTCTGCAGGCCCAGGCACACGCCGAAGGTCGGGATCGCGGCGCCTGCCCGTTTCACGAGATCAAGGCAAATCCCCGCCTCATTCGGGGTGCAGGGACCCGGAGACAGCACGATGGCATCGGGTGACGCCTTCAGCACATCGTCCGTGGTGAGCGCATCGTTGCGCACGACCTCGACCTCCGACACCAGCGGTGCAACGAGATGCACCAGATTCCAGGTGAAGCTGTCGTAATTGTCGATGACGAGAACGCGGGTCATGGTGTCCCGACGTTTGCGCATGGAAGAAGGGAGGTCAAGCGAAGCGTCGCCGCCGGGGTCATTGGCCGATCCTCGCGCGGCTCGCGAAGCGAACGGCATCTTCGGCTGCGCGAAACAGGGCCTTGGCCTTGTTGATGCATTCCTGTTGCTCGGATTCGGGATCGGAGTCGTAAACGATGCCGGCGCCCGACTGCACAGCCATGCGACCGTCCTTGACGAGAGCCGTCCTGAGCACGATGCAGGTATCCATCTGGCCGTCGGCGCCGAAATAGCCGATGCAGCCTGCATAAGGTCCCCGTTTGTGCTTCTCGAGCTCGTCGATGATCTCCATGGCACGCACCTTGGGGGCACCGGAGACCGTCCCGGCCGGGAACCCGGCGACGAGCGCCGCGAGGGCATCGAACTTCGGATCGAGGCTCCCCTCCACGTTCGAGACGATGTGCATCACCTGACTGTAGAACTCGAGAAAGAACGAGTCCGTGACCTCGACGGAACCCATCGAGGAGACGCGCCCCACGTCGTTTCGTCCGAGATCGAGGAGCATCAGATGCTCGGCGCGCTCCTTCTGGTCAGCCAGAAGGCTCTCGGCATGTGCGCGGTCTTCCGCAGCGGTAGCGCCACGGGGACGCGTTCCGGCGATCGGACGGATCGTGACCTTGCCATCCCTGACCCTCACGAGGATCTCCGGCGAGGAGCAGACGATCTGGAACTCCTCGAAATCCAGATAGCAGAGGAAGGGGGCAGGATTCACCCGCCGCAGGGAACGGTAAAGGGCGAAGGCAGGAAGCGGAAAATCCGTTTCGAAGCGTTGAGACAGCACGACCTGAAAAATGTCGCCGGCTCGGATGTATTCCTTCGCCTTAGCCACCATGGCCTTGAATTCCTCCGGGGTCGTGTTCGACACCGGGGGCTCGAAATGGATGGCCGTGGGATCCGTTCGGTCGTCGATCGGAAGCGGACTGTCGAGAGCGAGGCTGACCTCATCGAGGCGAGACAGGGCCGTCTCATAGGCGGCTTTCGCCGAGACACCGGTTTGCGGCCTGACAGGCGTGATTAGGAAAACCTCATCCTTCACCGCGTCGAAGACAACCATAACGGTCGGCCGGACCAGAATGGCGTCCGGAACCTCGAGCACATCCGGGTTCGGCTCCGGCAACCGCTCCATCAGGCGAACCATGTCGTAGCCGAGGTAGCCGAAGAGGCCGGCTGACATCGGTGGCAGGTCCTTTTCCAAGGGCAGGGCGCTTTCGGCGATCAGCGCTCTCAAGCTCTCCAGGGGTGGGCGGGTGTCGGGCTGAAAGTCCTGAGCATGGCTCAATGCCCTGCGGTCGATCGATGCCTTGCCCTCCTGGCAGCGCCAGATGAGGTCTGGATCGAGGCCAATCATCGAGAACCGGCCTCGAACCGCGCCGCCTTCGACGGATTCGAGCAGAAACGCAGGTCCTCTGCGCCCTTGCCGCAGTTTCAGAAAAGCCGCGACCGGGGTCAGGAGATCGCCCACGAGGCTGGTGCGGAGAACGCCCGCCTCTCCGGCCTCGTAAGCCCTGGCAAATGTCTCGAAATCCGGAGTGATGACCATCGCCTTAGAGTTCGCCGCCCGTCGCCTGGCGCAGGGCCTGCTGATTGATGGTGACACCAAGCTCCTTGCGGACCTGGGCGATATATTGGTTGATCAGGTCGTCGCCCATTCCGTTGCGAAGCTGCGTCTCAACTCGCTGTGCTTCGGGGGCGGTGGCGACGAAGGGCGGAACCGTCGCCGACGTCACCTTGAAGACCGCGCGGGTGTCGGCGCCCGTCGCCGTATTCCCTGCCTTGCCGACCGGAACCGAGAAGATGCGGTTTACGGCATCGGCTGAAAGGTCGTCCTTGGCCGCCGAGCGGGCGAGATCCGTCGCCGTTTTGACTTCGGCGCCCGCACTCTGCGCCGCCGCCTCGATGGCTTCACCCTTCTCGACGCGCTCGGTGAGATCACGGGCCTTGTCGGCAAGGCGCTTCGAAATCTCGTCCTCCCGCCACTGGGCGGCCACTTGGTCACGGACCTCATCGAGGTTCTTCTCGCGGGACGGCTCGATGCCCGTCACGTCGAACCAGATATAGCCGCCCTCGGTGGTCCGCAGGGGCTCGTTGTCGACCCCGATATCGGACGCGAAGGCCGCTTTCACGACCGCGTCGCGATTGGGAATGTCGACCGGATTGCCCGCCTTGTCCCGGCCCTGGTTGTCGATCGCCGGGATCTGAACCAGATTGAGGCCCTTCTCCTTGGCGATTTCCGCAATCGGACGGGCACCGGCACGCTGGTCCTCGATGGCGTCGTGAATGTCTTCCATCTGTCCACGCGCACGGGCCTGGGCGATTTCGGCCCGGATCTCGCCGGCGACCTCCTCGAACGGACGGACCGCTTCAGGCTGAATATTGGTGACGCGCACCAGAACGGGACCGAACCGGCCGGCCACGGGGCCGCTGGTCGCTCCCTGATCGAGCGTGAAGGCGGCATCGGCCACGGCCGGATCGAGCATTTCCGCCCTCGTAAAGGTGCCGAGCTCAAGGTCCTGGGGCGCAACATTGCGCTCCTGGGCTATCGTGTCGAAGGTCGCCCCTTCCTTGATGCGCTTGAAGGCGGCTTCGGCCTCTTCCTGATTCGGGAAGCTGATCTGCTGGATCGTCCGCTTTTCCGGCGTTCCGAACTTGGCCTTTTCCTGCTCGTAGCGCTGGCGGGCCTCGTCATCGCTGACGGCGTCCGGCTTCGCGGCCGCTGCGGTATCGAGCACCATGAAGGACACCGAACGGTATTCGGGGGCCTGGTACGAGGACTTGCGGTCGTTGAAGAAGCTCTGGAGCTGCTCCGGGGTCGGCGCGGGAAGATCCCCCGCCATCGCTGCCGTCAGGACGAAATAGGACGCGGCACGACGCTCGGTGGTGTACCGGTTCATCGCCTCGCGGGCGGCCATCGGCACGGTCAGATCCCCGGCGATGGCTTCCGCAAGGTGAATACGGGCCATGGCATTGCGCTGCTCGCGCACGAATCCGGCCTCCGTCAGGGAGGCGTTGCGCAGGGCCTGGTCGAACAGGGCGCGGTTGAATTGTCCGTCAGCCCCCCGGAAGGTCGGGTCGTCGAGGATGGAGCGGGCCACGAGCTGATCGGAAACGGAAAGGCCCAGCTTCTGGGCCTGCTCCGACAGGACCGCCTCGTTGATCAGATTGGAGAGAACCTGCTGGTCGATGCCGAAAAGGCGCGCCTGATCCGGGGTGATGACGGTACGGAACTGGCGTCCAAGCCGCTGCAGCTCGTTGTTATAAGCCACCCGGACGGTTTCGACGCCGATCTCCGTCTTGCCGACCTGGACCACCGTCGTCGGCGGCGTCGCCCGGAAGATGTCGCCGATGCCCCAGATCGCGAAGCTGACAATCAGGAGGCCGAAAAAGATGGCGATGATCGTCTTGCCGATCAGACCTTGCCCGGCCTTGCGCATTCCTCGAAGCATAGCGAACCCGTTCTCTCGAAACTCGTTAGAGACGGCGATAACCGATCATAAGCCCGGGGAAAAGGGCAAGTCTGGTTGAAAGAGGCTTCAAGTCTCTGATAGTGCCACCTTATCAAGCGTCACAGGAGTGCCTGAATGAGCGTCGATCGGCCGCGCCCGCTGGTAGCGGGCAACTGGAAGATGAACGGACTGAAGTCGTCCGCCAAGGTCATGAGCGAGATCCAAGCCGGATACACGCCCGGCCTGAGGGCCAAGGTGGAACTCGCCGTTTGCCCGCCCGCCACGCTTGTCGGCATGTTCGCCCTGATGGCCGTCGGCTCCCGGGTCGCGGTAGGCGGCCAGGATTGCCATGCCAAGGAGACGGGGGCCTTTACCGGGAACCTGTCCGCCGAGATGCTGGCCGATGCGGGCGCCGCCTATGTTCTGGTCGGGCACTCGGAGCGTCGGCAATATCATGGCGAGAAGGATCAGGACGTCTGCGCCAAGGCCCTTGCGGCCCGTAGGGCCGGCCTGACGGCCATCATCTGCATCGGCGAAACCCGCGAGGAGCGGGAGGCCGGCCGCACGCTGGCGGTCGTGAAGAAGCAGCTTCGAGGGTCCGTCCCGGCCGATTCGAATTCGCAGAACATCGTCATCGCCTATGAGCCTGTCTGGGCCATCGGCACCGGCCTGACCCCGACGGCCGCCGACGTGGCCGAGGTTCACGCCCTGATCCGTGACGAGTTGCGGCGGCTGGTTGGAAAAGGGGACCATGCCAAGGTCCGGATCCTGTATGGCGGCTCCGTCAAGCCGTCGAACGCGGCCGAGCTGATGGCTGTGGAGAACGTCGACGGGGCCCTCGTCGGAGGAGCAAGCCTTGTCGCCGCGGACTTTCTGGGGATCGCCGGGGCTTATCTGGGCTGACGTTTCGGCAAAAGGGTGCTTGCGGGTCTTTGATCCCGTACACACCTATGCTACAGCCCGCCCAACGAAGAGATGAATGCGAGCGGCTGGCGCCCTTCGGCGCGGCCGCTTGAGGTTTTTGGAACGATGCAAACAGTTCTCATCATTATCCACCTGATCATTGTTCTGGCGCTGATCGGCGTGGTTCTCCTGCAGCGCTCCGAGGGCGGCGGCATGGGCCTCGGCGGCGGTGGAGGCGGCGGCGTCTCCGGCTTCATGACCGGTCGCGGTCAGGCCAACGCCCTGACCCGGACCACGGCGATCCTGGGCGGGCTCTTCTTCATCACCAGCCTGGTCCTGACGATCATGGCGGGCTACAGCGGCGCTCCGCGCTCCATCATCGATGGAGCGTCCCCGGTCGCACCGGCTGGCCAGCAGGCTCCCGCGGGCGGTCAGGGCGGCAATGTCCTCGAGCAGCTCCAGCGCATGCAGGGCGATCAGCCGGCCAATCCGGCGCCGACCGCTCCGGCCCCCGCGCCGACAGCGCCTCAGGTGCCTCAGTCGCAGTAATCTGACGATCAGGGCCGGAACTTCCGGCCCTCTCTTTTTGTGGATGGCAATCGAGCGGACCGGTTCGTTCTTGCGAATCGGCGCTCATTTTTGATGGATAGGGGTCCATGACGCGGTACGTATTCATCACCGGCGGCGTGGTGTCTTCGCTCGGCAAGGGCTTGGCTTCAGCGGCCCTCGGAGCACTTCTCCAGGCACGCGGTTACAAGGTTCGGCTCCGCAAGCTCGATCCTTATCTGAACGTCGATCCGGGGACGATGAGCCCCTACCAGCACGGCGAAGTCTTCGTCACCGACGACGGGGCGGAGACCGATCTCGACCTGGGGCATTACGAGCGCTTCACGGGCGTTCCCGCCACCAAGGCCGACAACATCACGACGGGCCGGATCTATCTCGACATCATCACCAAGGAACGGCGGGGCGATTATCTGGGCGCCACGATCCAGGTGATTCCCCACGTGACGAACGCCATCAAGGACTTCGTCGTCACCGGCAACGAGGGCTTCGACTTCGTTCTGGTGGAGATCGGCGGCACGGTCGGCGACATCGAAGGCCTGCCGTTCTTCGAGGCCATCCGCCAGCTCGGCAACGATCTGGAGCGCGGCCAGGCGATCTATACCCACCTGACCCTCCTGCCGTTCATTCCCTCCGCCGGCGAGCTGAAGACGAAGCCGACCCAGCATTCGGTGGCTGAGCTGCGCTCCATCGGCATTCAGCCGGATATCCTGCTCTGCCGTACCGATCGGGAAATCCCCCGGGACGAGCGCCGCAAACTTGCCCTTTTCTGCAATGTCCGTGAAACGGCCGTGATCGAAGCAAGGGACGCTCCGTCGATCTACGACGTGCCGCTCGCCTATCACGAGGCGGGTCTCGACAGCGAGATTCTCGCAGCGTTCGGCATCGAGAATGCCCCCGCGCCCGATCTCAGCCGGTGGACCCGCATTTCGAGCCGGGTCCACAATCCGGAAGGCGAGGTGACCATCGCCGTCGTCGGCAAGTACACGGGCCTCAAGGACGCCTATAAGTCCCTCATCGAGGCGCTTCACCATGGCGGCATCGCCAATCAGGTGAAGGTGAATCTCAACTGGATCGAGAGCGAGATCTTCGAGCGCGAGGACCCGGCTCCCTTCCTGGAAGGTATTCACGGCATCATGGTCCCGGGGGGCTTCGGCCAGCGGGGCGCGGAGGGCAAGATCCGCGCGGCACGGTTCGCCCGCGAGCGGAAGGTGCCGTATTTCGGCATCTGCTTCGGCATGCAGATGGCGGTGATCGAGGCGGCCCGCTCCCTGGCCGGCATCGAGTCGGCGAGCTCTACGGAATTCGGCCCGACTTCCGAGCCCGTCGTCGGCCTGTTGACGGAGTGGCTACGCGGCAACGAGCTGGAAAAGCGCGCGGCGGACGGCGATCTCGGCGGCACGATGCGCCTTGGCGCGTATCACGCCTCCCTGAAGCCCGGCAGCAAGGTGGCGGAAATCTACGGCGGAACGGAGATTTCCGAACGTCACCGCCACCGCTACGAGGTCAATATGGGCTATCGCGAGCAGCTGGAACGGAAGGGCCTGCGCTTCTCCGGCGTCTCTCCCGACGGAGTGCTGCCGGAGATCGTGGAGTACGAGGATCATCCCTGGTTCATCGGTGTGCAGTACCACCCAGAGCTGAAATCCCGCCCCTTCGAGCCGCACCCGCTCTTCAAGAGCTTCATTCACGCGGCCGTGGAACAGAGCCGACTGGTATAACCGACAACAACGCCGCGGCATCGTGTGCCCCGCGGGAACATGGAAGCCGAACATGAGCCGCCGCATCGACCATCTCGTGGTTGCCGTCCGCGATCTCGATCAGGCCGCGGCGTTTTATAAGCGCCTCGGCTTCCAGGTCGGAACGCGAAATCGCCATCCCTGGGGCACGGAAAACCGCATCATCCAGTTCCGAACCTCGTTCATCGAGCTGATCACGATCGGGGAGGGTGCGGCCATCGCGGCTCCCACGGATCGTGCCTTCAGCTTCGGCGCCTTCATTCGCGACTATCTGCAGGACCGGGAAGGCCTGGCGATGCTGGTGCTCGACAGCCAGGATGCGGAAGCAGATGCACGAGCCTTTGCCCAGGCCGGGATCGGAGCTTTCGAACCCTTCCATTTCGAGCGGAAGGGCGTGCGGCCGGACGGTTCGGAAGTCCATGTGGCCTTCAGCTTGGCCTTTGCGGCCATGCCGTCCCTGACCCGTGCGGGCTTCTTCGTCTGCCAGCAGCACTACCCGGAGAATTTCTGGAATCCGGCGTTCCAGATTCACGACAACAGGGCAGAGGACGTCGCCGTCGTGGCTCTCTCGATCCCGGACCCGGATCGTCACGAGGGGTTCCTGCGGGCTTTCACCGGAGAAGTGCCGAGCCGCCCCTCCCTGAACGACCTGTCCTATCGATTGGCCGGAGGGCACCTGGACGTCATGACCCCGGACGATGCCGGGGAGAGCTACGGATCCGTGGAAGCGGAGATGGACCAGCCGTCCTTTGTGGCGTTCACGGTGCGGATCGACGACGTCGCCCGGCAGGCCAAATGGCTCGAGGCCGCCGAAATACCCTTTGTCCATATCGGCACGCGGCTCGTCGTTCCGGCAAGCGCGGCCATGGGCGTCGCGGTCGCGTTCGAAGCAACGTAATATAAGCCGCGAATCGGCCCATGAATCTGGGCTCCAAACGAACATGATCCAAGGGGGACAGATCATGGCTTCTTCTCTGGCGGGCTTGCCCGATTTTCTGATCTTCTTCGTGATCGCGACAGTGCTGGTGGCGCTTTATCTCGCCATTTATACCCTCGCGACGATGCACAATGAGTTCGCTCTCATCCGCCAAAATGTGATCTCGGCGGCAACCTCGCTGGGGTTCAGTCTCGTCGGCTTCGCGTTGCCGCTTGCGAGCGCCATCGTGCATGCCCAATCCATCGTCGATTGTCTGGTCTGGGGGCTCGTGGCTCTCGCGGTGCAGATCGTGGTCTATTGGCTCGTCCGCATCGTGATGCCGAACCTTTCCCAGAGGATTGCCGCAGGGGAGATGGCCGCCGCGCTCTTCCTCGGCGCCGCATCCCTCTCGGCGGGCATCATCAACGCGGCGGCCATGACGTTCTGACGCGCCGGTGCGGGGTCGCTCCTGCGGAAACCTGCCGCATCGGTCAGGTTTCCGCGGCTTTGCCTCCCGGCGCAAAACAGGGTAGGGACGGCTCATGAACGCATCGACATCCAACGCCACTCAACCTCAAACGGTCGTGGAGGCAGGCTCCGTCCGCTTCGGCAACCATCTGCCGTTGAGCATCATTGCCGGACCCTGCGCCATAGAGAGCCGCGATCATGCGCTCGAGATGGCCTCCGCCCTGAAGGAAATCACCGCCAAGCTCGGAATCGGGCTGGTGTACAAGTCGTCCTTCGACAAGGCGAACCGCACCTCCATCGCAAGCGCCAGGGGCATCGGCATCGAAAAGGCGCTGTCGATCTTCTCCGAAGTGAAGGAAAAGTTCGGCCTGCCCGTCCTAACCGACGTGCACGAGAACGATCAATGCGCGCCCGTCGCCGAGGTGGTGGATATTCTCCAGATCCCGGCCTTCCTGTGCCGCCAGACGGATCTTCTGGTGGCTGCGGCCAAAACGGGGCGGGTCGTCAATATCAAGAAGGGTCAGTTCCTCGCTCCCTGGGACATGGCGAATGTTGCCGCGAAGGTTACGGCTGCCGGTAATCCCAACGTCATGCTGACCGAGCGCGGCGCTTCGTTCGGCTACAACACCCTGGTGTCGGACATGCGCGCCCTGCCTGTGATGGCTGAAACCGGAGCACCGGTGATTTTCGACGCCACACACTCCGTGCAGCAGCCCGGCGGAAACGGGGCAACGTCCGGAGGACAAAGGGAATTCGTGCCGGTTCTTGCCCGGGCGGCGGTCGCGGTCGGGGTCGCGGGCGTCTTCATCGAGACGCATCAGGATCCCGACAAGGCTCCTTCCGACGGCCCGAACATGGTGCCCTTGAAGGAAATGGAAGCGCTCCTGACCCGGCTCAAAGTCTTCGACGCGCTCGCCAAGGGTGCTGAGGCCTGACAAAACATAAGGCGACTTATGCTTCCTGCCCAGGGGAGATGCGCGCCGCCGTTGCTGCGCGGCCTCGGTCTCACGTGTTAAGGAGCAGGACCGTTCCGCCTTCTCCACCCCGTGAAAAGTCATGTCGTCCCGCAACCTGATCCGGATTCTCGCCGTCAGCGGTTTTGCCGGCACCTTTTCGTCCCGCGCCGTCGAGCCGATGGTGGGGATCATTGCCCGGGATGTGGCCGCCAGCCCTCAGACCGTTGCGCTGCTGTCCGCAGCCTTTGCCCTGCCTTACGCCTTCATCCAGCCGATTCTTGGTCCGATCGGCGATGCACTCGGCAAGGAGCGCGTCATGAAGGTCGCCCTGGCGCTCCTTTTCGTCGCGCTGGCGGGGTCCGTGATCGCCCCGAACCTCACGGTTCTGTTTCTCCTGCGTATCGTCGCCGGCACGGCGGCGGGCGGCGCGGTGCCGCTGTCCATCGCTCTCATCGGCGACCGGGTCGAGATGGCGCAGCGTCAGGTCGCCTTGAGCCGCTATCTGGTCGCGGTGATCATGGGCCAGTTGGCCGGATCGTCCCTTGCGGGCCTGATTGCGGAATTCGTCGGTTGGCGCGGCGTCTTCACGCTCTCCACCGTCATGATGGCCTGCGCTCTCGCCGCGACCGTTATCGGCTTCCGTCACGCGGCACCGGGTGGACGCTTCGACCTCGGGGCTGCCCTGCGGCGCTATCGCGAGATTCTCTCCAACCCCCGCGCCCTGGCACTTTTCAGCCTCGTGTTCGTGGAGGCGACCGCGATTTTCGGGATCTTCCCCTACGTGGCGCCTCTCCTAGAACAAACCGGGGGAGGCGGGGCCGCTCAGGCCGGGTTCGCAATCGGAGGCTTCGCGGTCGGCGGCCTCATTTATTCCGTTCTCGTGACCTGGCTTTTGAAAACCCTCGGGATTCCACGGATTCTTGTCACCGGGGGAATCTTCGCGTCCGTAGCCCTGGTCGCTCTGGGCCTGACGACCGATTGGACGTCTTATGGGGCTGCCATGGTCCTGATGGGTCTCGGCTTCTACATGCTGCACAATACTTTCCAGGCCCAGGTTACGGAGGTCGCCCCTTCGGCCCGGGCCTCCGCCGTTGCGCTTCATGCCTTCTCGTTCTTCGTCGGCCAGGCTCTTGGTGTCGTCTTCATGGGGTTCGGCCTGCGCCATATCGGCCTCACCCCTTCGACGGGCATTGCCGCCGCCATTATTCTCGGCGTCGGCGTCACGGCTTCCGTTGTCCTGATGCTGCCCCGGTTTCAGACCCGGGGCCGATAGGGCGCGACACCCTGGTCCGGGAGCCAGAGATTCTTGGGAAGTTCTCCCGTTTGCCAGAAAACATCGATGGGGATGCCGCCGCGCGGATACCAATAGCCACCGATGCGGAGATAGCGGGGCTCGAGAAGGCCGGCCAGCCGCTTGCCGATGGCAACGGTGCAATCCTCATGAAAAGCCCCATGATTGCGGAAGCTGTGCATATAGAGCTTCAGGGACTTCGATTCGACGAGCCAGGGGCCCGGAACGTAATCGATCACGATGATCGCGAAGTCCGGCTGACCGGTTACCGGGCAGAGGGACGTGAATTCCGGCACCGTGAAGCGCGCCAGATAATCCGTGTCCTGATGGGGGTTGGGAACCCGATCGAGAACCGCCTCCTCGGGAGAGCCGGGCAGGGAAGATGCGTGACCAAGCTGGAGATGAGTGTCCGTCACCGTAATTGACCTTGGATGGTTGTGTTGAAACGTACCGTCGTCCTTGCTCACCTCTGCGTTTCGGTCAATAAGCCCATGAATGACGTGAGGCCGCACCTTTCGCCCAATCCTGGAGCTTGTTCATGACCGCAATCATCGACGTCCATGCCCGTGAGATCCTCGACAGCCGTGGCAATCCCACGGTCGAGGTGGATGTGACCCTGGAAGACGGCTCCATGGGCCGGGCTGCGGTTCCGTCCGGCGCTTCCACCGGCGCGCATGAGGCGGTCGAGCTTCGGGACGGCGACAAGAAGCGCTATCTCGGCAAGGGCGTCACCAAGGCGGTGGATGCCGTCAACAACGAGATCCTGGATGCTATCGGCGGGCTCGATGCCGAGGAGCAGGTTCTCATCGACGAGACGATGATCGCGCTCGACGGCACGCCCAACAAGTCGCGCCTCGGCGCCAACGCCATTCTCGGCGTGTCACTGGCCGTCGCCAAGGCGGCCGCCGATGCCGTGACGCTACCGCTCTATCGCTACGTCGGCGGCACGCAGGCCCGGGTCCTGCCGGTTCCGATGATGAACATCATCAACGGCGGCGCTCATGCGGACAACCCCATCGACTTCCAGGAATTCATGATCATGCCCGTGGGCGCCCCGACCCTGTCGGAAGCCGTGCGCATGGGCGCCGAGGTGTTCCACACCCTGAAGAAGGCCCTCAAGGACGCCGGTCACAACACGAACGTCGGCGACGAGGGCGGTTTCGCCCCCAATCTGCCTTCCGCGGAAGCCGCTCTCGATTTCATCATGAAGTCGATCGAGCAGGCGGGATACAAGCCGGGCCAGGACATGGTGATCGGTCTCGATTGCGCCGCCACCGAGTTCTTCAAGGGCGGCGCCTACCATTATGAAGGCACGGGACAGAAACTCTCGCCCCAGCAGCAGGCCGAGTACCTGGCAAAGCTCGTTTCCGCCTATCCCATCGCCACCATCGAGGACGGCATGTCCGAGGACGACTGGGAGGGCTGGAAGGCAGTGACCGATCTCGTCGGCGACAAGTGCCAGCTCGTGGGCGACGACCTGTTCGTCACCAACGTGAACCGTCTCTCGCAGGGGATCGCGAAAGGCGTCGCCAACTCCCTGCTCGTGAAGGTGAACCAGATCGGCTCCCTCACCGAAACCCTCGCCGCCGTCGATATGGCTCAGCGTGCCGGCTATACGGCCGTCATGTCCCATCGTTCCGGCGAGACCGAGGATTCGACGATTGCCGACCTCGCGGTTGCAACCAATTGCGGGCAGATCAAGACCGGATCCCTTGCCCGTTCGGACCGGCTGGCCAAGTACAACCAGCTCATCCGGATCGAGGAGGAGCTCGGGGAACAGGCCCGCTATGCCGGCCGGTCGGCCCTGAAGGCCCTGGCCTGACGGTTTCCGTTCGATCCATCCCGAGAAAGCCGCCGAGAGGCGGCTTTTCTTTTGAGCGCTCGCCGGCCGATACCGCGCAAGAGCGACGCCTCTAAACCCCTCCTTAACCATGGTGGATCTAAGATTCCCCCATGGTCATTCGCAGGCGTGCAAGACGAATTCTCATCCCGCTGGTGCTCTACAGCATCTCGGCGGCCGTTGCCGCTTACTTCGTCCATCACGCCCATAGCGGAGCGCGGGGCTTCGAGGCGCGGGAGCACTATGAGGCGCAAGCCGCCGATCTCAACAAGGAGCTCGAGGGTCTGAAGACCGAGCGGGGCGACTGGGAGCGGCGCATCGCGCTTTTACGGAACGACCAGATTGATCGGGATTTGTTAGAAGAACGGGCTCGCGTCATCCTGGGACGTGTGCACCGCAACGATCTTGTGATCATCCTCGGAAATGAGGAGTCCAAGCCGTAATTTCCGCTTAACTTAATTTCAGTTTATTGAAAATTCATTTGAACTTATAATGGGTTAGCGCGTTCACTGTAGTATTGAAACGCGACTTCCGCCCTCTCGCTTTCCGATTCCGAGTGCGCTACATCTTTAGTCGAGGAAACCCTTCGGAGGACCCGATGGCTGTTGCTGCCCGCAAGGCGGGCCGCGCTGGATCTGGCGCGGCCAACAAGACGAAACAGGCTCTTAACTCTCCACAATTCGAAAAGGACCAGGATCTTCACGCTTATCGTGAAATGCTCCTGATCCGCCGCTTCGAGGAAAAGTCCGGCCAGATGTACGGCATGGGACTCATCGGCGGCTTCTGTCACCTTTATATCGGCCAGGAAGCTGTCGTCGTCGGCATGCAGATGGCGACCAAGGAAGGCGACCAGGTGATCACCGGCTACCGGGATCACGGTCACATGCTGGCCTGCGGCATGGACGCTAAAGGCGTCATGGCCGAGCTGACGGGCCGACGGGGCGGCTTGTCCAAGGGCAAGGGTGGCTCCATGCACATGTTCTCCAAGGAAAAGCACTTCTACGGAGGCCATGGCATCGTCGGAGCTCAGGTCTCCCTCGGAACCGGGATCGCGTTTGCGAACCGCTATCGCGAAGACGACAGCGTGTGCCTGACCTATTTCGGCGACGGCGCCGCGAACCAGGGCCAGGTCTACGAGAGCTTCAACATGGCGGAGCTGTGGAAGCTCCCTGTCGTGTACGTGATCGAGAACAACCGCTATGCCATGGGCACCGCGGTGAGCCGCGCGTCCGCGCAGACGGATTTCTCCAAGCGCGGCGTCTCGTTCAACATCCCCGGCGAGCAGGTGGACGGCATGGATGTGCGCGCGGTTTACGCCGCTGGCCAGCGGGCCATCGAACATGCCCGTTCCGGCAAGGGTCCGTACATTCTGGAGATGCAGACCTACCGCTATCGCGGGCACTCCATGTCGGATCCGGCCAAGTACCGCACGAAGGACGAAGTGACTCGCATGCGCGAAGAACACGATCCGATCGAGCAGGTGCGGCGTCGCCTTCTGGAAAGCTGGAAGCTCTCCGAGGACGAGCTGAAGTCGATCGACAGCCGCGTCCGCGAGATCGTCAACGAGGCGGCCGAGTTCGCCACGCACGATCCCGAGCCCGATCCGTCGGAGCTCTACACCGACATCCTTCTCGAGGCGGCGCGCTGAGCGCCCTCGAACTTCGCCGCAGCGACAATCACACAAGAGTCTTCCATGGCGATTGATATTCTCATGCCCGCCCTTTCTCCCACGATGGAGCAGGGCAAGCTGGCCAAATGGCTGAAAAAAGAAGGCGATCCGGTCAAGCCGGGCGACGTTCTTGCGGAAATCGAAACCGACAAGGCGACCATGGAGGTCGAGGCGATCGACGAGGGGATCCTCGCCAAGATCCTCGTCTCCGACGGAACTGACAACGTGGCGGTGAACACACCGATCGCGGTGCTCGCCGGCGAGGGCGAGGATGTCTCGGCGGCCGCCGCCAAGGCGCCTGCGCAGGGCGGCGGCGGGCCTCCTCCCGCGCCGGGTCCGAGCGCACCACAGCCCGCTCCGGTTCCCGACATGCAGGCGGAAGGGATGACGGATCGTCCCGCGCCCATCAATCGGTCCGACGCGGACCGGCCCGCGCAGCCGGCCGCGCCGTCCGTCATCACCAATCGCTCGACCGACAAGGCGATGGCCGAGATCCCGGAAGGCACCGAGATGGTCAACATGACCGTTCGCGAGGCGCTGCGGGATGCGATGGCCGAGGAAATGCGCCGGGACGAGAACGTCTTCGTCATGGGTGAGGAAGTCGCCGAATACCAGGGCGCCTACAAGGTCACTCAAGGGCTGCTGCAGGAATTCGGTGCCCGCCGCGTCATCGACACGCCGATCACCGAGCACGGTTTTGCCGGCGTCGGCGTCGGCGCGGCCTTCACGGGCCTGCGTCCCGTCGTCGAGTTCATGACCTTCAACTTCGCCATGCAGGCCATTGACCAGATCGTGAACTCCGCCGCCAAGACCCTGTACATGTCCGGCGGACAGCTCGGAGCTCCCATCGTGTTCCGCGGGCCGAACGGCGCTGCGGCGCGGGTGGCGGCGCAGCACAGCCAGGACTATGCGGCATGGTATTCCGCCATTCCGGGCCTGAAGGTCGTGGTGCCGTACTCGGCATCCGATGCGAAGGGTCTCCTGAAGAGCGCGATCCGCGATCCGAACCCGGTCATCTTCCTTGAGAACGAGATTCTGTACGGACAATCGTTCCCCGTTCCGAAGCTCGACGACTTCACGATTCCGATCGGGAAGGCCCGCATCCATCGCGAAGGCAAGGATGTGACCATCGTGTCCTTCGGCATTGGAATGACCTACGCGCTCAAGGCGGCGCAGGAGCTCGAGGCGGAAGGCATTCAGGCGGAAGTCGTCGACCTGCGCACGATCCGCCCGATGGATACGGAAACGGTGGTCGCCTCGGTGATGAAGACCGGTCGCTGCGTCACGGTGGAAGAAGGTTATCCGCAATCTGGCGTCGGCGCCGAAATCGCCGCCCGGATCATGGAGCATGCCTTCGACTACCTCGATGCTCCGGTCGTTCGTGTCACCGGCAAGGATGTGCCGATGCCTTATGCGGCCAACCTCGAGAAGCTGGCGCTTCCGACGGTCGGCGAGGTCGTGCAGGCGGTGAAGACCGTTTGCTACAGGTGACGTCATGGCTGAACGGAAGTTCGAAGCTCTCAATATTCCGCCCGATGCTCTCGAAAACGGCGGCATCGAGATTCTGAGGGCTTCGGTGTCGGAAGGGGCGGTGAGCATCGCGCTGCGCCGCGCCTTCGACGATCCGTTTACCTGGGGCGTGCTCCTTGTGGATCTCGCCCGTCATGCGGCCCGGATCTATGCCATGGAAACCGACCTCTCCGAAGAGGAGGCCATGCAGGAGATCGTTGCCGGTATTCAGGCCGAGTTGGACGATCCGTCCAACCCTGGCTCGACCCAAGCCATCAATTAGAGTTCTCCGGAGAGCCCTTCGCGGGCCCTCCGGAAAAATCACGCGGTTCAACAACCCCTCATTCGGTCAGGATCCTTAGAACGCCATGCCCATCAATATCCTGATGCCTGCGCTTTCACCCACCATGGAAAAGGGCAACCTCGCCAAGTGGCTGAAGAAGGAAGGCGACACGGTGAAGTCCGGCGACGTGATCGCCGAAATCGAAACCGACAAGGCCACCATGGAGGTGGAGGCCGTGGACGAGGGCATCCTCGCCAAGATCCTGGTGGCCGAAGGCACCGCGGACGTGCCGGTGAACCAGCCGATCGCACTGATTGCCGGTGAAGGCGAGGACCCGAAGAGCGTGAGCGCTCCGGCATCGGGAGCCCCGGCACCCAAGGCAGAGACTGCTCCGGCGCCGCAAGCGGCACCGGCCGCTGCGGCTCCGCAGCCTCAAGCCAACACGGTTTCGGGCGACGCGGCGGCGCACATGTCCTACGCCCGCGTCGATCAGGCGCCCGCCGGGCCCGCGCAGGCGTCCCGGCCGAACGGCGCGAGCCAGGGCAACGGGGCCGGCCAAGGCGGCAATCGCATTTTCGCTTCCCCGCTGGCCAAGCGCATCGCCAAGGAGGCCGGCCTCGATCTCGCGCCCATCCAAGGCTCCGGCCCGCACGGGCGCGTGGTGGAAAAAGATGTGCGCGCCGCTATCTCCGGGGGCACCGCCAAACCAGCAACAGCGCCGGCCGCCACTCCGGCTCAGGCTCCGGCCGCGAAGCCTGCTGCTCCGCAGCTCGCATCCAGCATGGGCGCGGATCAGGTGAAGGCCATGTTCGAGGCCGGCACCTACGAGGAAGTGCCGCTCGACGGCATGCGGAAAACCATTGCCAAGCGTCTGGTCGAGTCGAAGCAGACCGTCCCGCACTTCTATCTGTCCCTGGATTGCGAGCTTGACGCCCTGATGGCCCTGCGCGAGCAGATCAATGCCGCAGCCACCAAGGACAAGGACGGCAAGCCCGCCTACAAACTGTCGGTGAACGACTTCGTCATCAAGGCTCTCGCCATCGCGCTTCAGCGCGTGCCGAATGCCAACGCCGTGTGGGCGGAGGATCGGATCCTGAAGATGAAGCACTCGGATGTGGGCGTGGCCGTCGCCATCGAGGGTGGCCTGTTCACGCCGGTGATCCGCAAGGCGGAGCAGAAGACCCTCACAGCCATCTCGGCCGAGATGAAGGATCTGGCCGGTCGCGCCCGCAACCGCCGCCTGAAGCCGGAGGAATATTCCGGCGGCTCCACGGCGGTCTCGAACCTCGGGATGTTCGGCATCAAGAACTTCCAGGCCGTGATCAATCCGCCCCAGGGCACGATCCTCGCGGTCGGCGCGGGCGAACAGCGGGTCGTGGTCAAGAACGGCGCTCCTGCCGTCATCCAGGCCATGACCGTGACGCTCTCCTGCGACCACCGCGTCGTCGACGGCGCCTTGGGCGCCGAGCTTCTCGCAGCATTCAAGGTGCTGATCGAGAATCCGATGGGGATGCTGGTCTAACCGTAACGTCATGGCCGGCCTGGTGCCGGCCATCCACGCGTTTTTCAACGGTCCGGAGGCACGCTGACGCGGATTCCAGGACCAAGCCCGGGCATGACGGGGGAATCCATGGCAAACCAATACGACATCATCGTCATCGGCGGCGGGCCGGGGGGCTATGTGGCGGCGATCCGCGCCGCGCAGCTCGGATTCAAGACCGCCGTGGTCGAGCGTGAGCATCTGGGCGGCATCTGCCTTAACTGGGGCTGTATCCCAACCAAGGCGCTGCTGCGCTCCGCCGAGATCTACCACTACATGCAGCATGCGAAGGATTACGGTCTCTCGGCCGAGAATATCGGGTTCGATGCCGGTGCCGTAGTTCAGCGCTCGCGCGGCGTTTCGGGTCGTCTCAACGGCGGCGTCGGCATGCTGCTCAAGAAGAACAAAGTTGACGTGATCTGGGGCGAGGCCTCGATCTCCAAGCCAGGCGAAGTGGTCGTGACGGCGACAAAGAAGCCGGCGATGCAACCGCAGGCTCCCGCTCCGAAGGGTATTCTGGAGCCCGGTACCTATCAGGCCAAGCACATCATCGTCGCAACGGGCGCGCGCCCGCGCGTTCTGCCCGGCATCGAGCCGGACGGCAAGCTGATCTGGACCTATTTCGAAGCCATGGTCCCGCAGGCGATGCCGAAATCGCTTCTCGTCATGGGTTCTGGCGCGATCGGGATCGAATTCGCTTCCTTCTACCGCACCATGGGTGCCGAAGTGACGGTCGTCGAGGTGATGCCGCAGATCCTGCCTGTCGAGGATGCGGAGATCGCCGGTCTTGCCCGCAAGCGCTTCGAGAAACAGGGCATCAAGATCATCACCGGCGCCAAGGTCACGAAAGTGGAGAAGGGCGGCAACACCGTCACGGCCACCATCGATGACGGCAAGGGCATTCAGACGATCACGGCGGAGCGGATGATCTCAGCCGTCGGCGTCGTCGGCAATATCGAGAATCTCGGTCTTGAAAAGCTTGGTGTGAAGATCGAGCGCGGCACGATCGTGACCGATGGGCTCGGACGCACCAACATTCCGGGCATCTACGCCATCGGAGACGTTGCGGGGCCGCCGATGCTTGCGCACAAGGCGGAGCATGAGGGCGTCATTTGCGTCGAGACCATCAAAGGCCTGCATACCCATGCCATGGATAAGGGCATGATCCCGGGTTGCACCTACTGCAATCCGCAGATCGCGTCCGTGGGTTTGACCGAAGCGAAGGCCAAGGAGCAGGGCTACGACATCCGCGTCGGCCGCTTCCCGTTCGTCGGTAACGGCAAAGCCATCGCTCTCGGCGAGCCGGAAGGGCTGGTCAAGACGATCTTCGACAAGAAGACCGGTCAGCTTCTCGGCGCGCATCTGATCGGCGCGGAAGTGACCGAACTGATCCAGGGCTTCGTCATCGCCATGAATCTCGAGACGACGGAGGAGGAGCTGATCCATGCAGTCTTCCCGCATCCGACCCTTTCCGAGACCATGCACGAAAGCGTCATGGACGCATATGGCCGGGTGATCCACATCTGATCCGCCCGGCAGGTGTGAGTTCCGTCCTATCAGGAACAAGGTCGTTCCGCTTTTGTTCTTGACGGACGAGACAAGCTGAGCTATATCGTTTCACAGATCAGGTCCTGACGAGGGGCGCACTCGCGAGGCGTCGCAAGAGCGGGACCGGACACGGTCCCGTGCTCGCTTCCCACGCAGAAGCAAGTGATGGGAGGCCCAGGATGCTTGGGCGGGTTGTCGGGATCGGTCGCAGGCCCCCGTCGCACGAGACGGATCCCGCCTGCGGCGATGCCTGAGCCTTGCCTCTCCTGTCCGCCTAAAAGAACCGTGCGCGAAGAGGCCTCCCGGCTCTTCCCTTCTCATCATCCGCGAGCCGGGCTGCCCGACGCGCCACCCTCGATCGCTTCCCCTCCGGGCCACTCAGCCCGGAGGCCACCGCCCCATGCCGTGATGCGCTCCGCTGTCATGAGCCCCGCCGTCACGGGCTCGCCCGTCATGCGCTCCGCCGTCATTCCGGGGCGAGCATCAGCGAGAGCCCGGAACCCATCAACACGACCGTTCAGGAGAAAGAGCCATGGCAGCCGTTGCGTTCTGTTCCGGCACCCTCAGCGCGTATGGGTTCCGGGCTCGCCTGCGGCGCCCCGGAATGACGGTGATGCTCTGTCCTTCCGGGGCGAGCCGCGCGAGAGCCCGGAACCCAGAACCGCCAACGATCCCGGAGAAGACACGATGGCACTCGTGCACCCTTCCACAAACCTCACCGTTTATGGGTTTCGGGCCCGGCCCGCAGGGCCGTCCCGGAATGACGGGGGTGCTCTATCGTCCCGATCCGCTGCGCGGCCCCGCAATGACGGAGCTGGCACTCGGCAGCCACTGCATAAGCCATAGCGTGACGGTTTTCGGATTGCGCCCCGGCCATGCACCGGAGGGATTTGCGAAAGGGGCCGGAAACCCTTAAGTCATCCTCATACGCCTTCGCCTCGTTTTGCGCTCAAGGTTCACGCTTCATGGCCGTCGTTCTCGACCTTCTGAACAAGGACAATCGTCCCCGTCACCCGGAAAAGGCTCATCGGCCGGACCAGCCGGTTCAGCAGCGCAAGCCCGATTGGATTCGGGTCAAGGCGCCGGGATCGCCGAAATGGGCGGAAACCAACCGCATCGTGCGGGAGAACAAGCTCGTCACCGTTTGTGAGGAGGCGGGTTGCCCGAATATCGGTGAGTGCTGGGAAAAGAAGCACGCCACCTTCATGATCATGGGCGATACGTGCACCAGGGCCTGCGCCTTCTGCAACGTGAAGACCGGACTGCCCGAAGCGCTCGATCGCGATGAGCCGGAAAATGTCGCCAAGGCCGTTGAGAAGCTGGGCCTGGAGCATGTGGTCATCACTTCCGTGGACCGGGACGATCTGGCCGATGGCGGCGCGCAGCATTTCGCCGATGTGATCAAGGCGATCCGCATCCGGTCGCCCAAGACCACCATCGAAATTCTCACTCCGGACTTTCTGCGCAAGCCCGGCGCCCTTGAGGTCGTCGTGGCGGCCAAGCCCGATGTGTTCAACCACAATCTCGAAACGGTGCCTTCCAAGTACCTCAAGGTTCGCCCTGGAGCGCGGTATTTCCATTCCATCCGCCTGCTTCAACGGGTCAAGGAGCTCGATCCGACGATCTTCACGAAGTCCGGCATCATGGTGGGACTCGGCGAGGAGCGGAACGAGGTTCTCCAGCTCATGGACGATCTGCGCTCGGCCGACGTGGATTTCATCACCATCGGCCAGTATCTGCAGCCGACGAAGAAGCACCATCCGGTCATCGGCTTCGTGACGCCGGACGAGTTCAAGGCATACGAGACCACGGCCTACGCGAAAGGCTTCCTGCTCGTTTCAGCCACGCCGCTGACCCGCTCCTCCCACCATGCGGGCGAGGATTTCGCGCGGCTCAAGGCCGCCCGGCTCGGGACGATCAAAGCCTGAGGCGTCCGGATGCCGCGAATCCTCGTCATCGGCTCGCCGGGGGCGGGCAAGACCACGCTGGCTCGCCGCATCGCGGCGGCTTTCGGCCTGCCGCTGGTCCATCTCGATCGGGAATATTGGCGGCCCGGCTGGGCCAAGCCTTCCGACGCGGATTGGGATAAGGAGGCCGCCGCTTTGGCCGAGCGTCCTGCCTGGGTCATGGACGGAGAATATTTCGATCTTTCCGGCAAGCTTTTGGCGCGAGCGACGACGGTGGTGTGGCTTGATCTGCCGAACTGGCTCTGCCTGTCCCGCGCCTTGCGGCGTCTCGCGCGCCATTACCGGCAGGAACGGCCCGACCTCGCGGATGGATGCCCCGAGTATTTCAACTGGGACTATGTCACCTTCATCCGCGATATCTGGACCTATCCGTCCCGGTTGCGTCCCGCGGTACTGAAGCGCCTGAAAACCCTGAGGCCGGATCAGGACTGCATCGTCCTTCGTTCCTCCCGCTCCGTGCGGGCCTTCGCCGACGGCTTGCCATCAACTCTTTCGGAGGCCGCCTGACATGCCGTCGTTCCGCTCGACCCGTTCCGTGAAGCACTCGTCGGCACAGATGTTTGCCCTGGTGGCCGACGTTGAAAGCTATCCGGAATTCCTCCCGCTGTGCGAGGATCTTCGCATCATCCGCCGTGCCCAGAGCGGGGAGGGGATCGAGACGCTCGTGGCCAACATGACCGTCGGCTACAAGGCCATTACCGAGAGCTTCACAAGCCGTGTCGAGCTTGATCACCCCCGCCTTCGCATTCACGTGGAATACGTGGACGGCCCCTTCAAATACCTCGAAAACCGCTGGAGTTTCCGCGAGACGCCAACCGGCTCGGACGTCGAGTTCTATATCAACTACGAGTTCAAGAGCTTCTCGCTCGGGCTCCTGATGGGCAGCGTCTTCGACAAGGCCTTCCGAAAGTTCTCGGAAGCCTTCGAACAGCGGGCAGATGAAATCTACCGGCCTTCATCACTTGCTGCGAAGGCCTGATCAGGACAGTGCCGCCTCGAGGAGCCCAAGGGCATCGGCCAGCGCGCTTTGTCGAACCGCAGCCCTGCCAAGGTCCCCATAGCGCCGTTCCAGGTGAACAGTCTCGCCGCCGGTTCTGGCAAGGCCGAAATGGACCAGGCCGACCGGTTTCACAGGAGTGCCGCCGCCAGGTCCGGCAATGCCGGTAATGGCCACCGCGACCTGCGCGTGGGAACGCGCCAGTGCCCCCTCGGCCATGGCCCTGGCAACGGGCTCGCTGACGGCGCCGTGGAGCACGATGAGGTCCATGGGCACGCCGATCGCCTCGGCCTTGGCTTCATTGGAATAGGTCACGAAGCCTCGTTCCACCACCGCGGACGAGCCCGCGATCTCCGTCAGCAGCCCCGCAACAAGGCCCCCGGTGCAGGATTCCGCCGTTGCGATCATCCAGCCTCTCCCGGCATAGGCAGTGATCAGCGCCGCGGCGCGGGCTCTCAGATCATCGGTCATGAACGATCTCCGGGAGACGGATGGTTGCCGCGGCTTGCGCCGCCAGGCCCTCGCTGCGGCCGGTAAATCCCAGCTTTTCGGTTGTCGTCGCCTTCAGGGAGACCTGATCGAGCCGCAGGCCCGCGATCTCGGCGATCCTCTCACGCATGGCTTCACGATAGGGACCCAGGCGGGGCCGTTCGCACAGAAGCGTCGCATCCAGGTGGTCGACCATTCCATCACGCTGCCGGACCAGCCCGACCGCATGGGCGAGAAACTGGTCCGACGAAGCTCCACTCCAGCGAGGGTCGCTCGGTGGGAAATGTGTCCCGATATCTCCGTCCGCCAAGGCACCGAGAATGGCATCGGTGAGGGCGTGCAGGATGACGTCGCCATCCGAATGGGCCAGTACGCCCTGGTCGTGGGGAACCCGGATTCCACCAAGCCAAACATGGTCGCCATCTTGGAAAGCATGGACATCGAAGCCGGTTCCGAGGCGGGTTACATAGCTCATCGGGTCCTCGTTCAGGCGCCTCTCGGCGGCCGCAAAGTCCGCATTGTGGGTGAGTTTGATGTTGCGAGCGTCGCCGTCGAACACGTGAACCGATAGACCAGCCCATTCGGCGATAGCTCCATCGTCCGTGAACGTGGTCAACCCAGCCGCGTCCGCCGCCCGATGTGCATTCAGCAAGGCCTCGAACCGGAAAGCTTGCGGCGTCTGAACGGCCCGGAGCGTTGCCCTCTCGGGAGTTGAGACAACCGTGTGATCGGATCCGATGGTCTTTATCGTATCGGTTACGGCGATTCCAGGAACCGCTGCCTCAAACTGTTTGGCGGCTCGAATCGACCGATCGATAAGGTCCGCGTCAACGAATGGACGAGCCGCATCGTGGATAAGAACAATATCTGGCCGTGAACGCTCGAGGGCTTTGAGCCCCTGAAAAACGGATGCTTGACGGGTTTCGCCGCCACCTACGGGAGAGAGGAGCCGCTCGCCAGGATCAGCGATCTCGGCAACCGCAGATCCATAAAGATCCCCGTCGTCAGGATGTACAACCGTCACGACGTAAGAGACATCCGGGTGGACCAGAAAAGCTTCGAGCGTCCGTGCCAGGACGGACCGACCCAGCAAGCGCCGATACTGTTTCGGAATCCCGGTTCCAGCGCGGGTTCCGCGTCCTGCTGCGACGATGAGGGCGGCAACGGACATTGATTTCACGCTCTCCATGGACACGCCCTCCTAAGGGGCACAGCCCGGGAACGCAACTCTCCGAGGCGCCAGGCGGAAATCGTCTCCGCGATGCATGGAACCCATCTCGCCTGAAGGCTTGCATCGGAACCGATTATGGCTATTGACTAGGCACAATGAGAATTGATCAAAAAATAGGCGAAGCGCGTCTGCGGATAGGCCCCGTCGCGGTCGAGGGACAGGCTGTCCTTGCCCCGCTTTCTGGCGTGACAGATGCAGCCTTCCGCCGAATTGCCAAGCGGATGGGAGCAGCGCTTGTCGTTTCGGAGATGGTTGCCTCCGACGAGCTGGCACAGGGCTCATCCGAGGCGCGGTTGCGGGCAGAAGGGGACGGGATTACGCCCCACGTGATCCAACTGGCGGGATGTGACCCCAAGTGGATGGCCGAGGCGGCCCGTATTGCCGAGGAGGCCGGGGCGGACATTATCGACATCAATATGGGGTGCCCAGCAAAGCGGGTGATCGGCGGCTACGCCGGGTCGGCCCTTATGCGTGACTTGGATCATGCGTGCCGCCTGATCGAGGCCACCGTCGCGGCTGCCCGTGTCCCCGTGACCGTCAAGATGCGCCTCGGCTGGGATCATACGGCCATCAATGCCGCCGACTTGGCAAGCCGGGCGGAGAGTCTCGGGGTCGGAGCCGTGACGGTACATGGGCGGACTCGGCAGCAGTTTTACAAGGGTCATGCGGACTGGAACGCGGTTGCGCCGGTCTCGCAGGCGGTCTCCATTCCGGTCATCGTCAACGGCGATATCCGCACCGCGGACGAGGCCCGGCTCGCCTTGAAAGTTTCCGGTGCCGACGCGGTCATGATCGGTCGCGCCGCCATGGGGCAACCTTGGCTCGTGGGGCAGATCGGCGCGGCACTTCAGGGCCAGATCGTTCCAGAGCCAACGCCCATGGCGAAGACACAGGCGATCCTCGAACATTACACAGGCCTTCTGTCCCTCTACGGCACTCAAGTCGGTATCCGCCACGCCCGCAAGCACCTTGCCGCTTATGCGGATGTTGCCGCCGGGGCCGGCTTCCATGTGCCGAAAGACCTGCGTTCGGTCTTGGTGACCTCAGACGATCCAACGGTGGTGTCGGCCATCTTGAGCCGCCTGTACGCCCATCCCATCAGGGAGGCCGCATGATGATGGGGCAGGGCATCAACGACCTGATCATGAATGCCTTGCCCCTGCCGGTCCTGACCATCGGGCCGAGCGGACAAGTCCGCCATGCGAATGCGGCTGCGGAAGCATTCTTCGAGATCAGCCTTCGCGTCATGCAACGCCAGAAGCTCCAGGATATGGTGCCCTTCGGGTCCCCCGTGATGGGACTGATCGACGACGTGCGGCTGCGCGGCGCCAGCGTGAGCGAGCACCGGGTCGATATCGGCAGTCCGAAGATCGGCGCGGAACGGATTGTCGATGTCTTCGCGACGCCCCTTGGCGATGAAAGCGACGATGTCGTCATCATGCTGCAGGAGCGCACCATTGCGGACAAGATGGACCGTCAGCTCACCCATCGGGGGGCCGCACGTTCCATCACGGCGCTCGGCGCCATGCTCGCCCATGAGATCAAGAATCCCTTATCCGGCATTCGGGGAGCCGCACAGCTCTTGGAACAATCCGCTGCGGATGACGACCGGGTGCTGACGCGCCTGATCTGCGACGAAACCGACAGGATCGTAAAACTTGTCGAGCGGATGGAGCTGTTCGGCGAGGAGCGGCCCGTGGAGCGCGGCCCCGTCAACGTCCACGGGGTCCTGGACCACGTCAAGCGGCTTGCCCAGTCCGGCTTTGCCCGGCACATCCGTTTCGTCGAGAACTACGACCCGTCCTTGCCGCCGGTTCTCGGCAGCCGCGATCAGCTCATTCAAGTTGTCCTCAACCTCGTGAAGAACGCGGCGGAAGCCGTCGGCATTGACGCGACCGATGGCGAGATCGTCCTGACGACGGCGTTTCGCACCGGCGTCAGGCTTCAAGTGCCGGGGGCGCGCGAGAAGGTCAGCCTTCCCATCGAACTGGCGGTCAGCGACAACGGCCCTGGCATTCCGGCCGATCTCGTCAGCGATCTTTTCGATCCATTCGTGACCACCAAGGCCCAGGGAAGCGGGCTAGGTCTTGCTCTCGTCGCCAAAATCGTCGGCGACCACGGCGGGATCGTCGAATGCGATCCTGCGCCCCGGCGCACGTCTTTCCGAATTCTCCTCCCCATGCACCGCGCCAATGACGGGCGCGAGGCCGACTTGTGAGGCCCTACCATGCCTAGCGGACAGATTCTCCTTGCCGATGACGATGCCGCCATCAGAACCGTCCTCAACCAGGCGCTCTCGCGCGCCGGCTACGAGGTACGCTCCACAAGCAATGCCGCCACTCTTTGGCGCTGGGTTGCTCAGGGGGAAGGCGATCTCGTGATCACCGATGTGGTCATGCCGGACGAGAATGCGTTCGACCTGTTGCCACGCATCAAGAAATTGCGGCCGGACCTGCCGATCATCGTGATGAGCGCTCAGAACACGTTCATGACCGCCATCAAGGCGTCCGAGCGCGGCGCTTATGAATACCTGCCGAAGCCCTTCGACCTCAAGGAGCTCGTGGCCGTCGTCGGACGGGCGCTGGCCCGTCCGCGGACAATGGTCCAGCCGCCGCCGGCACCGGAGGAAGGGGAAATTCCGCTGGTCGGGCGCTCCCCGGCCATGCAGGACATCTACCGGGCCCTGGCCCGGCTGATGCCGACTGACCTGACCGTGATGATTACCGGCGAATCCGGCACCGGGAAGGAACTGGTTGCGCGAGCCCTGCACGATTATGGCAAGCGGCGTCAGGGACCATTCGTGGCAGTCAATATGGCCGCGATCCCGCGGGAACTCATCGAATCCGATCTTTTCGGCCACGAGAAGGGGGCCTTCACGGGAGCAACCGCGCGCAGCACCGGGCGCTTTGAACAGGCGGAAGGCGGCACGCTGTTTCTGGACGAGATCGGCGATATGCCCATGGAGGCGCAGACCCGGCTTCTGCGTGTTCTACAGCAGGGCGAATACACGACCGTGGGCGGGCGCATCCCCATCAAGACCAATGTCCGAATCGTCGCGGCGACCAACAAGGATCTGCGCGTCCTGATCCAGCAGGGCCTGTTTCGGGAGGATCTGTTCTTCCGCCTCAATGTGGTCCCGCTCCGGCTGCCGCCTCTCCGGGAACGCGTGGAGGACATTCCGGATCTCACCCGGCATTTCTTCGCCCTGGTCGAAAAGGAGGGGCTGTCCCGCAAGCAGCTGGATCCCGAGGCGATGGACCGGCTCAAGCGCTACCGCTGGCCCGGCAATGTGCGCGAATTGGAGAATCTGATCCGGAGGCTCGCAGCCCTCTATCCTCAAGACACCATGACCGGCGCCATCATCGATGCGGAACTCGATGCCCAGCCAATGCCTGTCCCGCAATCGATCGGAAAGACACCCACCCTGGCAGCGGCTTCCGAGGGCTTGTCGGACGCGGTCGAGCGTCACCTCGTGGAGTATTTTTCCGGCTTCAAGGATACCCTGCCTCCCCCCGGCCTCTATCACCGCATTCTCAGGGAGATCGAAGGGCCGCTGATCGGTGTGGCGCTGGCGGCGACCCGCGGGAATCAGATCCGTGCCGCCGAGCTTTTGGGAGTCAATCGTAATACGCTCCGCAAGAAAGTCCGCGATCTCGAGCTGCAGGTCGTGCGCTCGGGCGCGCGCTGAGGATCATCCTTTCGGATGTAATAATTTGACCACAGTGTTGTGTTGGTGCATCACCCACTTGTAAGGCGCACGGATCGATGCGTCTCAATCGTGGGGCACCCGTCTTGATAAGCCAAGACAATCAAGCGCAACGCCAGACGACCGACGTGGTCCAGCGCAGCCTCGGCTGGCTGGGACCGATCGCGGTTCTGCTGGCTTTGGCATCGGCCCTGACGACGTTTCTGGTGCTGGCAGGCCTGACCCCGATCCTGCCCACGCATAATGTGGTGATCTGGGTCTTCATCCTGAACGGCGTCCTGATTCTCCTTCTGCTGGGGATCGTCGCCTGGCAGACCAAGCGATTGATGCGCGAGCGGCGGGCCGGAGCGGCCGCCGCGGGACTCCATGTCCGTATCGTCGGCCTGTTCAGCCTCGTGGCGGTTCTGCCGGCCATTCTCGTGGCAGCGGTCGCAACGGTCACGCTCGAGCGCGGTCTCGACCCCTGGTTCACGGGTTCGATCAAGGACCTGATGATCAATACGGTGGAGATTGCCCGCTCCTATCGGGAACTCCAGTGCCGTACCCTGGCGCGGGAGACCCAGCTGATGGCTGCGGACCTGAACCGCGCGAAGGTCCTTTACGATGCTGATCGGAAGGTATTCCGGGACTTCATGAATTCCCGGGCGATCTTCCTCGGCTTTCCACTGGTCGAGATGCTGGAACCCGACGGCACTGTCGTCGAGAAGCTCGAAGCGAAGCCGATCGAGGGCGCTCAGGCCCCAACTCTCGAGGACCTTCGCGATGCGACAGAAAGTGAGGCTCTCTGTCTCTTTCCTCGCAGCGGCAACGTCTTCCGCTCGATCCTGAAGCTCCAGGCCCATGGAGGCCGCATTCTTTATGTGGCGCGCGAAGTTGATCCGCGTGCCGTCGAGTTTCCGCCCGTCGCTGAAGCGGGAGTCGCGTTCTACGAGGCTCTCGAACAGAAGAAGGTCGGTATCCAAGTGGCGTTCGCGTCAATGTTCGCGCTGATCGCTCTCATCGTACTCCTGTCGGCGATCTGGTTCGGACTGAACTTCGCCAATCGCCTGGTCGCGCCCATTCGCCGTCTCATTCACGCGACCGATCAGGTGGCGACCGGCAACTTCTATGTGCAGGTTCCGGTCCGGCGCGGGGAGGGCGACCTCGCTCACCTTGGTGAGACGTTCAACAAAATGACGTCCGAACTCCGGCATCAGCATGATGGATTGACGGCCGCGAGCGAGCTTATCGACCGGCGCCGGCGGTTTACGGAAGCGGTGCTCGATGGGGTCTCGGCAGGCGTCATCGGTATCGATGCCCGGGGACACATCACCATCGTCAATCCCTCGACCGAGGCCCTGCTTTCCGCCTCTGCCGGGGAGCTGCTCGGACGTCCGGCGGTCGACGTTCTTCCGGAGATCGCGGAGCTGATCGAGGAATCAGGGCAGGGGCGCCAGCGCCTGACCCAGAAGCAGATCCAGATGGCCCGCAAGGGCAAGGAGCGGACGATCAACGTGCGCGTCACGAGCGAAAATGTCCGCGGGGAAGAGCGGGAACTGGTCGTGACCCTCGACGACATCACGGACCTGGTCTCGGCCCAGCGGACATCCGCCTGGGCCGACGTGGCGCGGCGCATCGCACATGAGATCAAAAATCCTCTGACGCCGATCCAGCTTTCCGCCGAGCGGATCCGCCGCAAGTACGGGAAAGTCATCACGACGGACCGGGAGGTCTTCGATCAATGCACGGCAACCATTGTCCGTCAGGTGGATGACATCAAGCGAATGGTCGATGAGTTCTCGTCCTTCGCCCGCATGCCGAAGCCGACCATCGGGGACGACGATCTCGTCGAGACGATCCGCCAGGTCGTCTTCATGATGCGGATCGCCCATCCCGAAATTCAATTCACGGATGAACTTCCGGACAACACGGTCATTGCGCCGTTCGATCGCCGGCTGCTCTCCCAGGCTGTCACGAACATCGTGAAGAATGCAACGGAAGCGATCGCAGCCGTTCCAGACGAGGAACGGGGCGAGGGGCGCATTTCCGTTCTTCTGGACGATACCCATCCCCTGTACCTGATCCTCGCGGTCACCGATAACGGCAAGGGCTTTCCGGTGGAGGGCCGGCAGAGGCTCCTGGAGCCCTACATGACAACTCGCGAAGGCGGAACGGGGTTGGGACTTCCCATCGTGGCGAAGATTTTGGAAGAGCACGGCGGAGGCATGGAGCTTGTCAATAACCCGCAAGGTAGGGGTGGACAGGTCCGTATGTGGATACCAAAGACGAAACATGTTGCACTGGAAGAGACTTCTGTTGGGGCTGCCAGGGCCAATTCGCGGGGAGCTGGCCTGTGAGCGCTGATATTCTTGTTGTTGACGATGAAACCGATATTCGCGAACTGGTCGCGGGCATCCTGGAGGATGAGGGGCACCGCACGCGCACGGCCGGCAGCTCCGACGAGGCTCTGGCCAGCATTGAGGCTCGCCGTCCTCATCTGGTCTTTCTGGACATCTGGCTCCAGGGCAGCCGCCTCGACGGGCTGCAGGTGCTCGACCTGATCAAGCAGCAGCATCCTGATCTGCCTGTGGTCATGATCTCGGGGCACGGCAACATCGAAACCGCTGTTTCGGCCATTAAGTCCGGGGCTTACGACTTCATCGAAAAGCCATTCAAGGCCGATCGTCTCGTCTTGGTTGCCGAACGGGCTCTCGAAGCGTCCCGCCTCAAGCGCGAAGTTCGCGACCTGAAGGCGCGGTCCGTGCAAGCGAGCCGGATCGCCGGGCGTTCGGTTGCCATCAATCAGCTGCGGCAATCGGTGGAACGTGCCGCACCGACCAATGCACGGATTCTCGTCACCGGCGCTCCCGGTTCCGGAAAAGAGCTGACGGCACGGACGATCCACAGCCTGTCCACAAGGGCAAACGGATCGTTCGTGGTTCTCTCCGCAGCGACGATCACCCCGGAAAACATGGAAGCGGAACTCTTTGGAACTGAGGGGGAAGACGGCCGCGGACGGCGGGTAGGCGCCCTCGAGGAAGCTCATGGCGGAACCCTCTATATCGATGAAATCGCCGATATGCCGAGAGAGACCCAGAACCGGATTCTGCGCGTCCTGGTGGATCAGAACTTCCAGCGAGTCGGCGGCACGACCCGGGTCCACGTGGACGTCCGCATCATTTCCTCGTCCAGCCGAGACCTCCCGGCCGAGATTGCGTCCGGTCGGCTGAGGGAGGATCTGTTTCATCGTCTCAGCGTGATCCCGATTCGCGTTCCGTCCTTGGCGGAAAGGCGTGAGGACGTGCCTGAGCTGATCGAGTTCTTCATGGACCAGATTTCCGCCGCCACCGGCCTGCCGAAGCGCCGAATCGCCGATGACGCGATGGCGGTTCTCCAGTCCCACGACTGGCCGGGCAACGTTCGCCAGCTGCGCAACAACGTGGAACGGCTGATGATCCTGACATCCGGCGACCTGGAGGCGGCCGTCACGGCCGACATGCTGCCCTCGGAAATAGGAACGCTGGTGCCGTCGACCCCAGGCGGGGCAGGGGGCGAGAAGTTGATGAGCCTCCCCCTCCGGGAGGCCCGCGAGATTTTCGAGCGTGAGTATTTGCTCGCTCAAATCGCGCGTTTCAGCGGTAATATCTCCCGAACGGCTGAGTTTATCGGTATGGAGCGCTCGGCTCTTCACCGTAAACTCAAGTCTCTCGGGATCGGCGGATGAGGCACGATCCACGGGAAATTATGCTGGTCGGACAGATAAGAGGGCGGAGACCTCTTGCTTAACCTTATGGTTCGCCCTGTAATAAGCATGCCGGTCAACCACCCCTAGGGGACAATCATATAGTGGCGGCCCTATAGCCAAGATCGGCGGCGACGGGCTGGCGAGGCAACTTCAATGGCGGGCGATCGCGCGCAGAACCTTCAGGACACCTTCCTCAATTACGTCCGGAAGAATAAAATACCTCTCACGATCTTTCTCGTGAACGGAGTGAAGCTCCAGGGCGTTGTCACTTGGTTTGATAATTTCTGCGTTCTTCTCCGCAGAGATGGTCATTCTCAACTGGTCTATAAGCACGCTATCTCCACAATTATGCCGGGACAGCCTGTTCAACTCTTTGACCAGATCGACGAGGCTAGCGAAAAGGCTTGAAGTGACAGAACCCATTTCTCCGGGTGAACAGCGTCTGGCGCAGCTCGCAGAGCCCGAAAAGGAGGTCGCTGCGGGTACCAATACCCTTGTGGTTGGCCCATACCTGACCCGGAGAAGACGCTTTTCCGCAGGAAGTGGATCCAACGACGCGGAGAATAACCCTCGCCCCGCGGAAGCACGGCTGGACGAGGCGACCGGCCTTGCCGGAGCCATCGATCTCCATATTGTCGATTCGATCATCGCACCGCTTTCCGCGCCCCGACCTGCCACCTACATCGGCAGCGGAAAGGTCGACGAGCTGGCGGGTTTTATCCGTGCCGAGAACATCGGCCTCGTGGTCATGGATTGCGCCTTAAGCCCGGTCCAGCAGCGGAATCTGGAAAAAGCCTGGGGCGCGAAGGTCATCGACCGAACTGGGTTGATCCTCGAGATTTTCGGCCGCAGGGCCCGGACCAAGGAAGGGACCCTCCAGGTCGAGCTGGCGCACCTGTCGTACCAGAAGGGCAGGCTTGTCCGGTCATGGACCCACCTGGAGCGTCAGCGCGGCGGCTTCGGGTTCCTCGGCGGCCCTGGCGAAACCCAGATTGAAGCCGACCGGCGGATGATCCAGGAGCGTATGTCCCGAATCGAACGGGAACTCGAAACGGTCGTGAAAACCCGTTCGCTCCATCGGGCGAGCCGCCGGCGGGTGCCGTACCCCATCGTCGCCCTTGTCGGATACACCAATGCCGGGAAATCGACGCTGTTCAACCGTCTGACAGCGGCTGACGTTCTGGCGGAGAACATGCTCTTCGCGACGCTCGATCCGACCTCCCGGGCCATTGACTTGCCGCACGGAGAAAAGGCCATTCTCTCCGATACGGTCGGATTTATCTCGGACCTGCCGACCATGCTGGTCGCGGCCTTCCGGGCGACGTTGGAGGATGTGATCGAAGCGGACATCCTGCTCCATGTCCGCGATGTGTCCCACGGCGAAACCGAGGCTCAGGCCGATGACGTGGCCCTTGTCCTACGGGAGTTGGGCATCGACCCGGACGACACGCGTCGCATCATCGAAGTGTGGAATAAGGCCGACCTTCTTGCTCCCGATGCCCGGAGCCGCCTTGAAACCACATCCCACCGGACGAGGGAGGAAGGGCGACCGATTCTCATTTCGGCGATGACGGGAGAAGGTATCTCGGATCTCCTCGCAGCGATCGAGGATCACCTGGCGGCGGGGCGCTCGAATTACGAGGTCGACATCGCTCCCGAGGATGGTCAAGGACTTGCCTGGCTTCACGAAAATACGGAAATTCTGGACCGACAGACGACGGAAAGCGGCCATTCGATCCTGCAGGTCCGCCTCGTCGCCGGCAAGGAGCCCCGCTTTCTCAACCGCTTCCCGCAGGCGAAGGTTCTTTAGCCGACGTCATCAAGGGGCGGCGTTCCGCTCCTTGTGTTTCGCCTTCACCCAGAGTTCTTCCATCTTATCGAGTGAGGCATCCTGAAGAGTTCGTCCCTGTTGGGCCAAGGCCTCTTCAATTGACCGAAAGCGTCGTTCGAACTTGAGATTGGTGCGTCGAAGGGCGCTCTCAGGGTCAATTCCGTAGTGGCGTGCAAGGTTGGTGACGGCAAAAAGCAGATCACCGATCTCGTCCTCGATCCGGTCTGCATCCCTCGAGGTTGCAGCTTCGCGCACCTCATCAAGCTCTTCGTGAATCTTGTCGATAACCTGGGCAGTATCAGGCCAATCGAAGCCGACCTTGGCGGCTTTGGTCGTGAGTTTCTGCGCCCGAGTAAGAGCGGGAAGGGCAGTGGGGACGCCGCTCAGGAAACCGGACTCCGGTCCCGTTTCAGCCGACTGGCTTAAGCGGGCTCTCTCTGCTGCCTTGTCAATCTTTTCCTGCCGCTTGATGTCGTCCCAGAGGTTCTTCACCTCCTCCGGACTGAGGTTGCGCGTGCCGCCAAAAACGTGAGGATGCCGCCGGATGAGTTTGCGTGTAATTGCCTCGACTACATCCGGAAATGCGAAAGCACCTTGTTCTTCCGCCATCCGGGCATGAAAAACCACCTGCAACAGCAGATCGCCCAGCTCATCCTTCAGATCACTGAGGTCCCCGCGCTCGATCGCATCGACGACCTCGTAGGCCTCTTCGATGGTATAGGGCGTAATCGACGCAAACGTTTGCTCGACGTCCCAAGGACAACCTGTTTCCGGAGTCCGGAGCGCCGCCATGATTTCGAGCAGGCGTGAAATCTCACGCGAAGGCTTGAAAGAGGGATTCATTGATCTGGTTCAGCTCCTGGAAGGTCCGCTGTCTAGTGGCCAGGAATAACCTTAGACCGCGCCGGGCACCACAGATTATCTAGCGCAGTCCCTTCAGGGCTTTTCCGGTCTGAATTTCCGTCCTGCCGCACCAAGCGTGATAATGAGAATGCCGCAGAGAGCCAGAGTGGTGCCGAGGAGCATTCGCAAGTCAAACCGATCCCCTGTGATCAGAACCCCCAGGGCGACAGTCATCAACGGGTTCATGATGAGCAGCGGAGCGATGAAGTTTGCGGGGTATTTTCGGATCAGATCATAGTAGATCGTGTGACCAACGAGCGAGACCACCAGGGCGGAAAACAGCACCGCGAGGATGAACGGCCAGCCCGCGTGCTCGGCCAGAGCAAACTGGCTGGATTCCAGGCCGGCGGATAGAAAGGTGAGGGGGATCACCGAGGCGAGTCCGACCCATGCCTGGAACTGCAAGGGCTTCACTCCCTTGATCTGCTTCATCATCACTGCCGCCAGGGAAGCCACGAAGGCGGAGCCAAGAATAAACACCAAGCCTCCGGATATGGGAAACCGCTCGTCGGGGTTCCACATCACGATCAGGCCACCGAGGAATGTCAGTGCAATGCCGATGCCCCGCTTCCACTGAATCTTCTCGTCCAGCATCACGACGGACAGAAGCGCGGTCATCGGCAGTCCCAGTTGACTGACGATTGCGGAACTTGAGGGGGTTGCCGTCTTGATCCCGATGAAGAAGAGCGCAAATCCGCCCCCTCCCATCAGGAAGCCGACAAGGACCATGCGCCATCGGGGTCTCGGGACCGGAAGCAGCCAAGGGATAGTGACCAGAGCAACGATTCCGTAGCGGATCGCCGCATAGAACAGCGGAGGGATCTCCATTCCCGATACGACGATTTTGCTGACGATGGTGTGCGCCGCCCATGTGAGGCAGACAAGAATCATCAATGACAAATCGCGCAGGGCCATGGTCTTGCTTAGAGTGCATCAGCCTCGCCGATCAACCGGCGGAGAGTGATGGGCAGGTATGTTCCGAGCGCTGCAAGCTTCAGGGAACAGAAGGCGAAACCGAAGTGGCTTCAGGAAATTTCGCGGCGGAGCCATTGCTCCAGAACGGCGAGGATATGTGTTCTTTGGTCCTGGGTGAGAGGATATCCGCGGCTGATCCCATGCCACTTCTCCAGACAGGAACGACAACACGTCCCAGTGGCGTGCTGGGCGATGAAAACCGGATGCCCTCGGAAGGGCGTTTGCTTGCCATCCCTTGCTGGCTGAGCAGGTGCGAGACGCTGATCGACGAAATCTCCTGCGTGTTCCATGACCCGTTCCAGGCCCCTAGCGTCAAGGTAGGCCCGTTCCTTGGAACCGAGGTGAAACCTCTGCCGAAACGGGGATTTCTCTAATTTTTCAAAGATTTCTTCGATCTTTCTCACACGTTTTTTCCCATTTTTCGGTCAATCGAGAAGCTCACTGCGGTCGGCGAAAAGCCCAGGGTCGAGATCTGATGAGGCCGACCTATATCAACTCCATGAGACATTGTGCCGATACCGCGAGGAGAGGGGGGTGAGAGCCTCTTTCCTGACTGTTCCGATAATGCTCCATGTGTGGCTCACGGTGGCGCGCGCCGCCGCTGAGCCGGTTCCTCTGCCGCCTCCCCGGCCCCCGGAGCCCCCAATTCCGGAGCCTGTGAAGCCTGCGATGCCTAATGCGGCACCTGCGCCAGGCTTAGGTCCCGAAACCAGCTCCGAGAATTGCCTCAGCCGGTTACGGGAACTTGGCTTTACTTTAGAACCAGCGGAGCCACCGCATACTCGAAACGCTCAATGCCAAATCGATGTCCCCATCCACCTTCTCTCGGTGCCTGTCTCATCCCATCCCCAACAAACCGTCGTGCTGAAGGAAAAGCCTATCCTGGCCTGCGCCTTCGCGGAAAATTTCGGGCGTTGGATCAGCGATTTAGCTGCCCCCGTGATCGCGGGACGCATGGGCATCGATCTCGTCGCCGTGCGGACAGGTCCTGGTTTTGAATGTCGGAACCGTAACGGGTCTCCGACCGGCAAACTCTCGGCCCATGCGCAGGGTAGGGCTATTGACGTATCTCATTTTGAGCTCTCGGATGGTGGGAGTCTTTTCATCAAACCGAACGGGAATGCATCCCACGCCGATACGATCGCTACCCTGCGTAGAGCGGCGTGCGGATGGTTTACGACGATCCTCGGACCTGGTTCCGATCCGTCCCATACAGATCACCTTCATCTTGATGTGGAGCCTCACGGGTCCAGCGACCGTTACCGGATATGCCAGTAACGGCTTCTCTCGGGATGACAGGATTTAACGGCGGTCTAGTCGCAAAGCGCATATTCAAAGGGTGCTTGATCGGTTTATTCTTGAGTCTCCAAAGGCTTGATAATCGTGAGCGCCAGCATGTCCGATGCGGTTTTCGGGGATCGGATGATCGTCGATCCCGAGGCTGAGTACCTTCGCCTGCGTCTGTTAGGCGAGCCCGGCTGGGGCGGCTCCAATTTTCCGACGCGCCGTGCGGGTTGGGCTAACTCAATCGTCTATTTGAACGAAGCCGATGCCATTCCTCGACCGCCGGCCAGATTGCTGGAGCTGGGATGCGGCAACGGAATGGTTTCGGCGCTTTTTGCGGAACGCGGATACGATATTGACGGGGTCGACCTGTCGTCAGTCGCCGTTGCCTGGGCTCGCGAACAATTTGCCGAAAAGTCTCTCCAGGGTCGGTTCCAATGCGGAAACGTCAGCGCGATGCCTTTCTTTCCGGCGAAGACATTTGATCTGGTGATCGATGGAAACTGCCTTCATTGCCTGTTGGACGAAGCGCGGGGCCTTTGCCTCGCAGAGGTCCGACGCGTATTGAAAGCCAACGGCACTTTCGTGGTGAGCACCATGTGCGGGGAGCCGAAAACAGATATCCTGAAGCGAAACTTCGATCCGGCCAAGCGACAGCTCTTGGAACGGGGCCAGCCGTATCGCACGTTAAAACCCGTCAATGAGTTGACCCGGGAGATCCACGAAGCCGGCTTCCAGATTACCCATCAAATCCTGGGCGAGGGCCGTCTATGGGATCATGCGGTCATCGTTTGCAGGATGAAGCCCTAGACTTTCAAAGGGCAGCAGCGCCCTGCTGCTCCAAGATCGTTGCGAACGCAAAATAGAGATGTCCCAATCCGTGCCATTTGGAAATGTCAGTCTCGCCACGCGCGAGGGGTAGGCTTTGGCCCCCGGCCGCGCTGGCCGGAGGGCATCATTGGGCGCATGCCCAACTTTTAAGGCTCCGCAAGTGTCCAACGATGCCCTGTGGGCTCTTTGCGAGAAGAGCCCACAGTTGCTTACCTCCTCATAAGAGGCCGCCTTTATGACGCCTCAGTGGCTTGCAGGGCCTCGCGCGGCCTCAAGAACAGCCACCGCCTCTTGCCGGCGCCGCTCGGCCAGTCGACGGGCTCCATTGGCGCTCGCTTCCTCGCCGAGCGCATAGGCGAGGAATTCCGGAAGCCGGCGGATCACGCCGCGACCACCCCAGCGGCCGTCCGCGATCTCGGTAGGGAACACCCAAACGCGCGGTGCGACGTCTTCGAATGTCGCTCCCTCCGCTCGAGCCACCGCTTCAGTGATCTCACGCACGATCGCGCTCCTCCGCTCGTCGTCGTAGAGGCCCTCCATCACGGAAGGGATGAACCGATAGCGCGGCGAGGTCGTCGGTACTCCCGCGACGTACACGACCGGCCTATGCAGGAAGATGAGGCTCACCGCCCGCGCCTTTTCGTTCGCTGGATCAATCCCCTCGTTCCGCATCAAGAGGTCCGTGACCTCCCGCAGCAGCCGTGCTTCCGCGTCGGGTGCCAGTGCGCCTTCCGGAATAAATGCATCGAGCATCGGCATCGCTAAACTCCATTCGCCATTTCGATACGTCCAAATTAGGTCTTCACGGGCCTATCAGAAATTGGCAGGATCGCCATCTTTGGAGGAAAATCAGACACAGATGAGAATGATCCGTATCTGGGTATATGACGGGATCCTAGCCTCGGGCGTATCGGGTCCAATCGACGTCTTCGCAGCGGCCAACCGCATTGCTGCCAAGAGCTCCGTGAACCGTCGTCAGCCGATCCGGTGGCGTGTGGAATCTCTTGATGGCAAACCGGTGCATACTGCCTCTGGTCAGACCGTTGCGGTCGACGGGAGGATCGATGCCCGCGGGCGCGCCGACGCAATTCTGGTGACCGCGCCGTTTCTCGCCGATATGGAGGAGTTTGTCTCCCGGCACGAGCAACTGCGCGCACTGTCGTCTGCACTGCGGCGGCAACACGTAGCTGGCGCGGTGGTGGCGTCCTACTGTACCGGCAGCTATCTGCTGGCCGAAGCGGGACTACTTGATGGCCGTATCGCCACCACCCACTGGGATCGAGCTACGGACTTCTCGCGGCGATACCCAAGGGTCGAACTTCGGGCCAACGAAGTTCTGACCGAACAGGATCGCGTTCTTTGTACCGGCGCTGTGACATCCTTCCTCAACCTGGCCCTGCGCCTCGTGGAGATGTTCGGCGATGCACATTTGGCCACGACGACCGCCAAGGCCCTATTGATTGACACCAATCGTGTGTCGCAGGCATCCTATGCGACGTTGCTCGACGAGCATGGACACTCCGATCGCCTTGTCGCCCGCGCCCAGCTCCGGATGGAGGCGACCCTTCAGCACGGGTTTCGACTGTCCGAACTCGCGGCTTATCTTGCCGTCAGCGAACGGACCCTCAATCGACGTTTCAAGCAAGCGGTAGGTGACTCGCCTCTGGAGTATCTCCAGTCTCTCCGTATCGAAGTCGCGAAGCGGTTGCTCGAGGCGGGCCACGCAAGCCTTGAAGGCGTGAGCCAGCGTGTCGGTTATGGGGATCTCAGCACATTTCGTGAGCTCTTCAAGCACAAGACCGGGCTGACTCCGCGCGAGTACCAACGCCGCTTTGTGCAGCACGCGTGTCGGAACAACCTTAAGTCATGAGGCGTGCGTTCCCCGATAGGCAAGGCAGCCGCCAAACCTGGCGCTTGGTAGATGGAGTTGGGCGGCAGCTTGCGCCACAGTCAGGCGGTCTTCGACCAGATCCATCACAACACGCGGCCGATACAGTTCCTGGTGGCGCGTACTGACCACCATCATGGAACCCGAGTTCACCGTTGTCCGCACACGGGGAGGGCGACCTTTATAACGGGCGGACCGGCAACATCTCTAACGGCGGCCTACAATCATTGTCAAAGCCCGTTAGACAAGTCGCTGATTGTCCTCATTAGAGATGTCACCCTCGGGCGCTTCCTTGCGGTGTCAGGGACTTTGGTTAAGGTTGAAGGCTCCGAGCAGCATGGGAATTGATTAGCCAGAGGCAATTGGCTCTATATCTGTCTAATCCTTTCCTTCTCTGCGTAGAGAGACCGTGTCCAATCATCGTTTCACCTCCGGGTTGCTGTTCCGGTCAGCCATTATTGCCTTTGCGATCATTGGCTTAGGAGTGGTTTGGAGTGCTGGTTGGCTCCCGATCGAACAAAAGCCATACTTCTTCGAAGTGGATGGGATCCGCCGGCTGAACTGCTACGGTGGGCCCGGCACCCACCCCTCTAATCCGCTCGCCCTTGAGTTTACGGACCAGGGATATGTTGCGGTCCTGCAATCGAGTCAGACTCAACTTAGATTGAAGTACACGCCTGGCAATCTGTTTTCCAGCGTTTGGAAAGACGGCAAAGTCGAACTTACCATGGACCCGGAAATCTATATCTCTGGTCTGGAAGATCATGAGATTGGGCCGTGTGAGCGGATTTAGATCGATGGCTGTGTATCAGAACTTGTTAAACAACGAGCAGCGCGGCGGAGCTGATCAAGTTGCGCAGCCGCGCTGCGCCCGTCGGACCGCGCGTCAACCGACCTTGAACAGGCTCTTGGCCTGGCCGCGTTGGACCGGATCAGAGCCAAGGCCTCGGCCCGCACAGCTGGCGGATAGCTGCGGTTGCTGGGTTTGCCACGACGGCTCGACACCAGAGCTTCCGGTCCGCGTTGGCGAAACTTCTTCAGGATACGAAATACCTGTCGGCGTGTCATACGCAGCAGTTGCGCCGCGTCCCGGACCGCGATGTGCCGCGCCATGACATCACGCAACACCTGCATCTGATCGATCTCTCGACGACTCATGGCGATCACCGTCATGGCACCCGAGCTTCCCGTTGTCCGCACCCGGGGAGGGTGGCATCTGTAACGGGCAGATCGGTGACATCTCTAACGGTGTTCTACAATCTAATTTCGCATAAGATATATTATGGAACCAAAGCTATGAGGTGGAACTACACCTCGGTGGAGCGGCGGACCTCGCGAGTATGACCAGAGCGTGCCGACTTTCTTCTCGCATGGCGGCCTGATAGGATTTCACCGTCGAAAAGGACCATGAGCGGCATTGGTAAGTCCGCTCCCTTCGTCAGAAGGCTCCGTCTCGTCCACTAGGCGAACCCGCGACAAGCAACTGGCGCAACCGCGCTAGCGGCTTGGCGCGTTCCTTGGTCTTTCGCGTCTCAAGCTGTCGGTCGGCTGCGCTACTTCGAAAAAGGAAGCAGCATGCCTATCATTCGTGCCAACGCCGGTATCATAACGCAGATTAACGTGTTCACCGTTCCGCCAGGCGGCCAGCAAGCTCTTATCGACCACTTGTCGGAAGCAGCCCAATTCGTTCGCGACGTCCCTGGCTGGATATCCGCCAGCCTTCATCGCAGTGAGGATGGGACACGGGTCGTCAATTATGCCCAGACGCAAGGGTTGGAGGCCGCACATAGAGTCGTCGATCGGCTCCGCCTGGGCGGGTTTCTTGACCATCGGGAGCTGGGACAACCAAGCCCAGGATTATATGAGGTGGCATTCACGCTAGAGCGATAACGACGATGGCGGCGCTCTTGCGCCGCCCAACGCCTCAGACCGCCCGATCTGCCGGGAGGCAGCTTAAGCGGCCTGCCCCGACGGAGAATTGGGCTTGAGGTCGCCCAGGACGGTTGGGATCAATTCCGATACGGTCGGATGAATAGGCACCGACCATTGTAGCGTGGAATACGGCACGCGCGCGTTCATCACGTTGAGGATCCCGTGGATGGCTTCGTCGCCGCCAACTCCGAGAATGGCGGCGCCGAGAATCTGGTTCGTTTGGGAATCCGCGACGATTTTCATGAAGCCCTTCGTCTCGTCCTTTTCAATCGCACGCCCGACACGGCTCATGGGGCGCTTCGAAACGAGCACATCCCGTCCCAATTTGAGCGCTTCCGTCTCAGACAAGCCAACCCGGCCAAGGGGCGGATCGATATAGAGTGCATAAGCCGGAATCCGGCTGCTGACCCGATGATCCGCGGCATCGAGGAGGTTGGCGGCCACAATTTCATAATCGTTATAAGCCGTATGAGTGAACGCACCGCGGCCATTGCAATCGCCCAGAGCCCATATGCCGGGCACATTTGTGGCCAAGAAGTCGTCCACGACGATGTAGCCGCGCGAATCTGTGATGACTCCGGCCTGATCCAGGCCGAGGTCGTCCGTGTTAGGGCGCCGGCCGATTGCGAGAAGAACATGAGAACCCACCACAAACGGATCGCCAGACGTGCAATCGACGTCAACTGCAATGCCCTCCCCGTCAGGCCTCAAGGCTATGCATGTGGCGTTGGTACGGACGGCTATTTCCTCGTCAGCAAGAATCGCACGGATCGCTTCCGAGATATCTTCATCCTCACGACCAATAAGCCGCGGCCCTTTTTCAACGACCGTCACCTCCGAGCCAAAGCGGCGATACATCTGGGCAAACTCAAGTCCAATATAGCTTCCTCCGACAACAACCAGGTGCCGGGGAGGGCTCTCAAGTCGAAGCATGGAGCTGTTGGTGAGGTAGCTGACCGTGTTCACACCGGGCAGGTCAGGAATATTGGCGCGGCCGCCTACGTTGATGAATATCTTCGGGGCCTGCAGCAACCTTTCCCCGACCCGAACACGGCCCTGCCCTTCGAGCCTGGCATGACCATTCATGACCGTTAAACCGTCCATGGTCCGCAGCCACCGTTCGATGCTGTCTCGCGCGTTCCTTGCCACCGTATCGGCCCGCGTCTTGATCCGCCCGAAATCGATTTCGACCGGATCCTTGAGCCGAATACCGTAATCCGCCCCTCGCCTTGCAAGATAAGCGGCGTAAGCACTCGCCACGAGCGTCTTTGTGGGCATGCAGCCTGTGTTAACGCACGTGCCGCCGAACAATTCGCGCTCTACCAGGGCAATCTTCATGCCCGCCCCGGTCAGCCGCCCCGCCAGAGACGGTCCCGCCTGCCCTGCCCCTATGATGATAGCATCGAACCTGTCGTTCATGATCCGGCCCCCACAATAAGCACTGCGCCCACTATCGCTATGGCGTCTTCCACGAACGCTGCCGGCCGATCTTTGCCGAATGCCAGAGCCAGATGTTTTCGGAATGCAGCACCGCCAAGCGTACCAATGACCGCCCCGACAGCTCCAGCCAGGATGCCTCCCAAGAAATTCCCGCCGCTCGCCATCGTGACCGCCGCACCACATACGCCGCCAACGACGATCCTGGTGATGAACGCGCCAGAGGCTTTGCGGCTCGGCGTGGAGGGAAGCTGATCGGCGATAAGCTCTCCGATCGCCAGAAGGGTGAATATCCAGGGAGAGACAGGGTGCGCAAGGAAAGAGAGCCATGTACTGCTGAGGTTGAGCAGCCCCAGATAGGCGCCCCAACTGACGGCCGCAGGAGCCGTCATTGCACGCAAGCCACCGATGATCCCTATGGAAAGAGCGGCAAGGTATAAGAGCATTTGGGTTCCCCGAAATTTGGACCAGGGTGCCTGCTTGATATCCCGTTTGCAATCCTTGCGTTCAGGGCAAGTCGGTGTCGAGCTGTGCCCCGTGACTGCTTCTTACCGGTCGAGGAACTTCAGCATATGATCGACGATCTCCCTATGTGCCTGATGCCTATCCGTTCCAGCCGCATCGTCGCAAACCGGATCGTCTCGTTCCTCTGCGAGAAGCTCGCGTCCCTGGGGCTTGCACTCCGACAGAAACGTAAAGTGATTGGCCGGTTTCACGACCGCGTATCGTGCATTCGGCAGGCGCCGGAGAAGGTCACTGCCGTTTTGGGTGACATCAAGCGCTTTCCATCTCTCCTCTCCACCTAAGTTGATGAGCAGGATGGGTAATTTCATTTCGGCGATGCTCTCAGGAGTGAATGCGTAAGTCAGGCCAGGATCAACCGCGATAGCGGCGGAGATCCGAGAATCTCGCATATCGCTCTCGAAGACTTCGGGAAGATTGTCGAATGAAACTCCGCCTTTCTGGAAGAATATGCAGTCCCCCTCCCCGCTCAGCCGCTCACAGTAACTTTTGTAGGAAGCCCGGTTCAGCCGCGCGCCCGCGAGATTCAGGGCGGTTGCTCCGCCGAGGGAAAACCCGAGCGACACGATACGCGCTCTATCGACATAGGGTCCCAAATTCGGGTCCGAAAGAACGGTATCGAGAGCCGCGCGCAGATCGGCGGCGCGCTCGTCGAGCCGGATCGACCGACGAGGTGAGGAGTCGCCGCTCGTGCTTCCCGGATGGTTGACGGCGAGTACCATTACACCGTGCAAGGCCAGCTGGGAGGACAGCCACCCGAGGCCGTCCATATTTCCTCCCGAGCCGTGTGACAGCACCACAAGAGGATGCCGACCCTCGGCAACGGCGGCTCCTACGGACGCCCAAGTACCTTTGAAAACTGCATTATCTCCGATCAGCCCCCGATAGGTCGGCTTTCCCAGGGGGTACCAGACCGATGCGGCAACCGGAGCACTCCTGTGGACGGCATTCACTGTGATTCTGTCATACCCGGCAAGAGAATCGGCAAGGGCCGGTGATGCTACATTTAAGCAAGCCACCGCAGCGGCAATCATGAGAGGCTTCATTGGGGAGTCCTTTCTGGATGATAGACGTCCCGACGATGCTTGATTGGAGCAAAAACGCGTCCTCAATCCGGTTTTAGGTCGAGCCGAACCGAATTTGAGCCTAAGGAAAGCCGGAATTCCTGGAACAGACCCATGCTTGCTTTGCCAGTCTCGATCGTCGTTTCGCTCGCCTTGTGCTTTCTGCTTCTGCGCAGACTTTTAACGGGCCGTAGATCAACGATTGTGATAGCGCTGCTTGGGGCCTGCGCCGTCCAAGGGATTGTCAACGCATTGGCCCAGTTCTATGCGGTGCCCGTGATGCGGCTGGTGCAGCCGATCACCGCTACTCTTATTCCGCCTTTGGCATGGATCGCTTTGGAAACGACAGCGGTCAGACGCTTCAATCCTCGGCGCGACCTACCTCATCTTGCCGTACCGGCCTTTACGACATTCTGCATCGGTTTTGCGCCCCAAACACTCGATATAGTCGTACCAGGCATCTTCACGATCTACGGCTTGGCGATGTTCCAGTCGCTCCGGGCCGGCCCGGACGGGCTGCCACTAATCCGTTCAGAGGTTGATGACTGGCCGATATTGATCTGGCGGGGCGTTGCCCTGGCATTGATGTTGTCGGCCGCCAGCGACTGGCTAATAGCCGCCGCCCAGATCGCGGGCGAAGCATGGCTCCAGTCTTGGATCATCACCCTTACGTCGTCCGTATCGCTGCTCCTCATTGGAGCGCTCAGCCTTTCGGAAAGCCTCGAGACGGACGAAGAGCCAATCCAAGATCCCGAGACTGCCCCCTCCCCTGCGGATGTCGAAAAGGACATGGAGCTCATGTCGCACTTGGACGCGATTCTGGCTGAACACCAGATGTTTCTCGATCCGAACCTGAATCTCGCACGTCTTGCCCGGCGGAGTGCGGTGCCCGCAAAACAGCTCTCTATCACTATTAACCGAGCGACCGGGCAGAATGTGTCCCGATACATAAACTCTTACCGAATTCGCCACGCGTGCGAGCGTCTTGCCGCCGGCAGCAGCGTGACCAACGCCATGCTGGAGAGCGGCTTCAACACAAAATCCAATTTTAATCGGGAATTTCAAAGAGTTACGGGACAGTCGCCAACGAGCTGGCTCGCAAACGAGCACAACCGAGCGGCCAGAGGGAGGGAGGTTGCTTCGAAGGGCTCAGGCATTCGAGCGGAATTGAACTGATCGCAGCATTCGAGGGAAACCAGACGGACCATTTCAAACGCGGATTTAACCAAGCCAAACAAATAATTGGAACCGAGCTGGCAGCCTAGCTTCAGACAAGGGAAGGAATGTATACTTGCTAAAATCGAGAAGTCCGTTGTTGGAATGGCGATGCTGTCAACATATCTGAACTACAAGCTGATCAACAAAGATCTCCGGCAGAGCCTCGACCGGGTGGCCGACCAGACGACGGTCCTCCGTGAAACGAAATACTATAAAGAGAATATCGGAAAAATTGGCTCGGCCAAAGAGTTCCTTGCCGATCACCGCCTCTACAAGTACGCGATGGAAGCCTATGGCCTGGACGACATGATCTACGCCAAGGCGTTCATGCGCAAGGTTCTCGAGAGTGATCTCAATGATGAGAACAGTTTCGTCAACCGCTTGTCCGATGAGCGCTACAGGGACTTCGCCAAAGCCTTCCAGTTCACAGCCGACGGAACAACGGCGGCAAAGCCGGATATCCAGACCGACAAGCAAGAAGACGATTTGCTTGATACCTATAATCAAGAAATTGCCAACAAAGCTAAGGCGGTTGAGGACGATACCGACTATTACAGCAAGACGGTCGCCAAGCTGACGAACATTGATGGCTTCGTGAACGACCGGCGTCTGGTTGAATATTCACTCAAGGCCTTCGGCATTGATCCGACGTATTATTCAGCCCAGATCATGCGTAAGATCCTGACCAGCGATCCTTCCGACCCAAGCAGTTACATCAATTCGATCAAAGACCCCGCCTACGCCGAGATTGCCGAGTCGCTCCAAGCCTTAGCGGACTCGTTCAACTTCAATTCGGACGGAAGTCTCCCAGCTGGAACTCCTGTCCAAACGACGGCTCAGATTAAATCCCTGACCGAAACCTACGTGCTTTCGGTCCCGGATCGTGTCACGCCGATGGCCGCACAACTGAATACGGATTATTTCGAGAGCAAGGCGTCTCAGATCACCTCGGTTACGCAACTCATGGGTGACGAGAGGCTCTTGAGCTATGTCCTGACGACCTTCGGCCTCGAGGACAACGCGACAACCCGCGCAAACCTTCCCAAAGCTCTGACGAGCGACCTGTCCAATCCAGCTAGCTTTGCCAATACATCGAATAACGACACCTATCGGAAGCTTGCTCAGCTTTTCAATTTCCTACCTGATGGAAAGGTCCCGACGGGCCAAAAGATGCTCGGTCGCGACGAGCTCGCCGAGGTCACCGTGACCTATATGGCAGCCTATGATGACGCCGACCAGAAGGACGACAGCGAGAAAATTGCATTCTACAAGAACATGATCGACGTTGTCGAAGACGTGGACGGATTGGTGAACAACTTCATCCTCTACGACTTCGTCATGGAGGCTTTCGGCCTCGATCCCGACACAGAGTCGAAAACGACAATCCGAAAGGTTCTGACCAGCGATCTGTCAGATCCCAACAGCTTTGCCAATCAGACCCGAGACAGCCGGTACATCAATCTTGCGGAGGCCTTCAACTTCGACGCCTCTGGCAAGCCTCGCATCCCTCGTACGGCCCAGTCGGAGGGAGAAATCTCCTCGACAGCGAGCGCTTACCTGGTCGGCGCGACGGGGCGCGGCCAAACACTGGATCAGGCCAAAACTGAAACCGTCTACTATCGCGAGCAGATCGACCGGGTCACTTCGTTAAAGGACCTGTTGGATAACAAGCGCTTGCTGACCTATGTCCTTGAGGCTTTTGGCGTAACGCTGCCGAGCACTCCAGCCGACTTCATGGAACAGGTCATGAAGAGCGACGTCGACGATCCCGATAGTTTTGCAAATAAGCTCGAGGATCGGCGTTTTGCGCAGATCGCGGCGTCATTCAACTTTGACACCGATGGAAATCTGGTGGTGCGCCCTGAAGACCAGTCGCAATCACGGCGCGGCGTCATGAACACCATCGAACTGCATACGCGACAGACTCTCGAAAAGCAGTCCGGTGAAGAAAACGAAGGTTTACGTCTGGCCCTGTACTTTCAGCGTAAGGCATCGGGCATAACCTCCGTATATAGCATCTTGGCGGATAGAGCGCTTCAGCAGGTTGTCTTCAAGGCTCTTGGCCTCCCTGACGAAATGGCCCAAGCGCCCGTCGATCATCAAGCCGAGCTTTTGAAGAGCAGACTAAATCTCGATGACTTCAAGGACACTGAAAAGCTCGAGAGATTCCTTTCGCGTTTCAGTATCAGGTACGACATGGAAAACGACACCTCCACTTCCCTCGCGACTGCTCTGTTTCAGAATGCGGGCCAGAACGAGGTCAGCGTTAATGCAATGGTGAGCTTCGCTCAGCTCCGGGCATCGCGCTACTATTCGTAGCCAGAATAAGAAACAGGCACTTGAACCGACCAGGCGGTAGTTTCAATAATGAAATCGACGAAAGCCGCCATTTTCGTAAGCGTTGCGCTTTCTGCCGGCCATATCGGTAGCGCCGCTGCGCAATCCGCCGTCTATACGGAGATCAAGGGCGAGGGTTGCAAGCAGCTTAGGAGCGAAGCTGAATATAGTGAATGGCAGTGCCTGGGTCCTGTCGGACAGCGCGTCTTGTTTGCCGATATGGGTTTGATGTTTGGCGTCCAATTTGGAAAGGACGCTAAGCTGCAGCCTCCTTTTCGTGCTGCGGCAGCCTCTATCGGCAACAAGATTGAGTGGCGGCTCGACACCTCCGGACAACCCTACGCCTCTATCTTTCGCGCTTTTGTGAGCGAAGAGATCAATGCACCAAAGAAGCAGCAGGTTCATCAGGTCCTTGTCGTTACAAAGATCGACGGCGCTCGGGCCTGTCATATGGCTTACGTGAACGCGAAACTTCAGAACGCGAATGCAAAAGCCGCTGAGATCGCAGACACGAGAGCGGCTGGTTTCAAGTGCGGGCAGGACATTCCCGAGAGGATCGGTGAACCACAGAGATTTTATGATGCGGAGTCATCATAAAGGCCGCTTCGATCATGAGGCCTCAAGGCTGAATCACCCAACGGATCAATTGGCGCTCACCCGCCCTTCACAGCCCCGGCCGTGAGACCTGCAATAATCTGCCGTTGAGCGATGATAGTCAGAACGAGAACCGGAAAAGTCACGATGAGAGCCGCCGCAGCCAATGGGCCCCAGCTGAGCTGCTCGAACGACAGCATGTTGTAAACGGCAACCGGCAAGGTTCGCGTTTCGCGACCGGCGAGCACTACCCCAAAGACGAAGTTATTCCAGGAAAAGATCACCGCGAGGATGAACGCGACGGTGATCCCTGGCTTTGCAATCGGCAGCGCGACGTGGCGAAAGACGTGCCAGCGGTTGGCGCCATCAATAACGGCAGCCTCTTCGAGCTCAAGCGGTGTCGTCTCGAAGTAGCCAATCATGATCCAGATGACGATCGGGACCGTAATAACCAGATGTGCAATGACTTGCGGCAGGAGGGTTCCCATCAATCCCAGCCACTGAAACAAAAGAAAAAGTGGGATCAGGTAGGATAGTCCCGGCGTCATGCGCGCAATAAGCACCACGACAGCGGCCTTCGTTGCCCGCATGCGTGCAATGCCGTAGCCCGCCGGAACGCCGATCAGAAGGGCGAGCCCAGTCGCAGCTCCCGTGACGATCACGCTATTGAGGAAGAACAATCCGAAGCGATTAGACTCGAATACACCCGTGTAGTTCTTCCAGGCAAAACGCTCTGGGATCAAAATCGGCGGATAAGCAGCGTTATCGACTTCGAACTTGAGTGATAGCGATAGCATCCAAATGAAGAAGAGTACGGCGGGAGACGCCAATACCAACGCCACGAACAGCATTCCAAGCGTATCAAGAGTCCTCCGGACGTTCATGCGCCCCCCTGTACGTCGATCCACTTGGTCCGCTGACGGAGATGCAGCATGAGAAGCGAGAGTGCGATCACGAGAACAAAGAACACGACGGCAATCGCCGAGCCATAGCCGACATCATAGTAAGCGAATGCCACGCTATAGAGGTAGAGATTGATGGTCTCCGAGGCGGTGCCCGGACCGCCTTGGGTGATCGCATAGATGATGTCGAAACTCTTGAGCGCATCGATGGTGCGGATAATGACGGCCACCATAAGAAACGGCGCGACCATGGGAAGCGTAATGTAACGAAAACGCTGAAAGGCGTTGGCCCCATCGATGGCAGCACTCTCGTAAGGCTCGGTCGGAATGGCCGCCAGTCCGCCAAGGACGATCAACATGACGAGCGGTGTCCACTGCCAGGTCTCGACAAGGACAAGCGAGGGAATGACCGTCGCAGGGTTGAACACCCAAGATTGCGGAGGAATGCCGATGAGTGAGAGAAGGTAGTTCAACACCCCTAATTGAGGGTGGAACATCATCGTCCAGACAAGGGCAATCGCTACCGGAGTCGCCATCATCGGCATAACGAAAAGGCCGCGCAAAACACCGCGGAAGGGAACCCGGGCGTTGAAGATAAGCGCAGCAAGCGTGCCGAATATCAGCGGCAGGACCACAGCCAGGAATGTATAAACCAGGGTGTGGCCGACGGAAGCGATGAACCGCTCGTCCGAAGCAAGGCGTGCGTAGTTGGACAGGCCGGAGAAGCGGCGGGCGCCGCCGACGGTCCACTCATGCAGGCTCATCCAGACGGTAAAGCCCCACGGGAAGACGATGACTGAGCCGACCACAGCAACGGCCGGGATCACAAAAGGCCAATAGGTGCTGCGGGGGCGAGCACCTGCAACGGGCGCCGCCTCCGCTACGTTTTTCGGGTGCTGCTCAACAATGGCAGCTATAGGACCATCCTGCATCGCCATAAGGCAATAAACCGCTAGGCTTTCTCGCTGCGCTCAAGGATCGGCTTGAACTGCTCCGTCGCTTTCTTCAGCTCTGCCGCAGGATCTCCACCTGAAATGAGGTTTGTCAGGGCAATACCCATAATATCCCGGAACTCGGTAACTGGCTGGACGACCGGAAGGCCCAGCTTGCTGATCTTTCCGGACTCAACGACGGCATCGATCCACGCCGGCGGCATCTTTACGCCCTTGCGAACGTCCTGATCGTTGAGGATGGAAGGACGGAACGGGACGCCGCCGCCCGCCTGCAGGAGTCGGGCACCCATGAGTTTCGAAATGGCCCATTGGCAATAAAGAAAGGCCGCCTCCTTGTTCTTGCTGGCAGCCGTAACGCCGATGCCATCACCGAAGGTCGCGGAGGCCTGGGCCTTCGGGCCACGGGGCATGACGCCATAACCGACCTTGCCGACGACACGCGATTTCTCAGGGTCCTCAAGCGGTGGGGCGAAACCAACGCCATCGAGCCACAAGCCGATCTTTCCCTGCAAGAATGCAGATTGGCACTCCGACCAGTTGAACCCGGCAACACCCTGTGGCGCAGATTTGGTGAGGAGACGTTGATATAGCCGAGCTGCCTCGATCGCCTCCGGCGTATCCGTCATCAGGTTCCCGTTTGCGTCAACCGGATCGACACCGTAACCCAAAAGAAAACTTGTCCAGACAGGTACATTGGCGTTCTTCAAACCGCGGGCGACGAAGCCGTAAGTGCCCTCCTTGCTGTCCGTCAGCGCCTCCGCGGCCTTCACCATTTCATCGAAGGTCTGGGGATAGGAGAGCCCCTTCTTTGCGAAGAGATCCTTGTTCCAGTACACCATCCAATAATCGACGGAGAAAGGCAGAGACAGCATCTGTCCCTGAGGGTTCTTTGCATAAAGCAGCCCCGCCTGGGAGAAGTCGCTTTCCGTCAGTGTAGGATCGGTCAGCTCGGGATTCTTCATGAAGCCACTGATATCGGCAAGCCAATTGGCTTTCTCGAACTGACGTTTCTGGACGTGATAGCTGATGTGAACCACGTCGAAGCTGGGGCTTCCGGAGTTCAGCTCGATAACGGCTTTCTGCCGCTGCTGCTGCTCCGGGGTCTGCTCGGAGGAGACCTGGATTCCCGTCAGATCGGTAAATTCCTTCTCATATTTCTGAAGCACCTCACCACGCGGACTCTTGATGAGGTTCACGCCGATTTTCGTGCCGGCGTACTTTTTCCAATTGACCTCCGCAAAGGCAGGAAGTGTTCCGCCAAGGCTGCAGGCTGCAGCCGCAGTGGTTGCGAGAAATGTACGGCGCGTGAATGAACGTGCTGTCTCAGACATATGTCAGTTCCCTCCCCTTGTTGCGTTCATCGACCATTCTGGTTCGTTTCTTTGCTTGCAACCGATTAAGCACCATGTAACATGTTAGTGTCAACAGCCCCGTTGAACTGCCTGAACCGTACCGGTTTTCGGAGGTCATCTTGTCGCTCAGCTTCGGCATTAGCCCGGCCCTCGTCACTCCATTTACGGATGGTGGCGTGGACGTTCGACGTCTGGCTGCTCACGCTCAGGATTGTATGGCTCGTGGCTGCAGAACTGCAACGATCTTCGGAACAACAGGTGAAGGGCCATCCGTGGGCTCAGCGGAGCGTGACCGGGTTGCTCGTGAAATGATCAGCCTGGGAGTTCCGGCGGACCGCATGGTGGAAGGCGTCATTGCCTGCTCTCTCGAAGAGGCTGCCGAGAGCACCAGTCGAGCATTGCGGCGGGGTGCAGATGCTGTGCTGCTCGCGCCACCCTTCTACTTCCGGCCTGTGCCCGACGACACGGTCTTTGAATGGTATGCCTCAGTATTCGATGCTGTCGGCACAGGCATCAGAGACGTGCTTCTTTATCACATCCCCGGGATGACAGGGGTTCCGCTATCACACCACGTGATTAAGCGCCTGCTTGAGCGCTTTCCTCGGGCGATTCGCGGAGTGAAGGATAGTGCGGGCGATTCCGAGGCAACCTTTGCGCTGATTAAAGCATTTCCAGAGCTCGAAATTCTTGTTGGCGACGAAAGATACCTCGGACGCGCCTGTGCGGCCGGCGCCGCTGGCTCGATCTGCGGCGTGGCAAATATCGTGCCCGAGGCCATCATCGATTTAGCGAAGGCCGGTGGCGACGATCCTCGGATTGTCGAGCTTGTCGACGAAATCACTCGATACCCGATCATTCCGATGGTGAAGGCCCTACTGGCCCATCTTCGTCAGGACGGCGTTTGGGCCCTCGCCCGTCCTCCTCTTCCGACGATGAGCGGGAGAGATGCGGCTCGCGCGATCGAATTATTGATGCGCATCCGTCAATCTGCCGAAGGTGTCGTATGACCATGGCTCGAGCGGCCCCTCGGGCTGAACTCAAACTTCGCGAGAGGGCCTATGATGCTTTCACTGAGCATCTGTTGCGCAGCGAGATCAAGCCCGGTCAGTTCGTCACTCAGCGCGAGCTCGTAGCCCTCACGGGGCAACCACTCGGTGCCATTCGGGAGCTCATTCCTCGCCTTGAAGCAGAAGGGTTGATCATCACTGTTCCTCAAAGGGGACTCCAAATCCTCCCTCTCGATATTACTCTAGTTCGCAATGCTTTTCAGTTTCGTCTGATCCTTGAGCGTGAGGCGATTGCCATGTTCTGTCAGGCCGCCAGCGATACGGCGCTTCGAGAGCTTGAGGCCAGACATCGATCCATCGTGACCTCGGCGGAGAGACATTTAAGCGAAGATATCATTGCAGAAGCGCAGGACGTCGACCGCGCATTCCACGAAACAGTGATCGACGAACTCAACAATGACATCATATCAAGAGTTTATCGGGTGAATTGGATCAAAGTTCGGCTCATTCGGCAAAGCGAGACTAGCCTTGATGAGCAGCTCGTCGTCCCCGTCATGCGTGAGCACCTCGCGATTATCGATGCGCTAAAACGCCGTGACGTTACTGCCGCCGTCGAGACGGCAACCGCCCATATTATGAATGCGCGGTCCAGAGCGCTCCGACTAGGATAGTCTTAGATGTTCGACGGTAGGCCTGTGATCTGCGTCGGATGCGCGTTTTGGGATACGATCTTCAAAATAAAGGAACTTCCCTCTCGAGGCATCAAAGTGCTTCCAGAGCGCGTTGTTCAATCTGCATCCGGTATGGCGACTGCGGCTGCAGTGACGATCGCCCGCCTTGGCGGTGCGGTTGACCTGTGGGCACGGGTTGGAGATGACGCTGCCGGTGAAAGCTTCCTGAAAGACCTAGCCCGCGAGACCGTTCGAACTGGGTCGATCAGAATAGTTCCAGGCGCCCGCACAGCCATCTCGACCATTCTCGTCGATGATGCCGGCGAGAGGATCGTCGTCCCCTACACCGATTCTTCGCTGGATAGCGATCCAAGCTGGCTCCCCCTTCCCAATGTAGCAGAGGCCAGTGCGGTTCTCGCCGATATGCGGTGGCCCGAAGCGGCGCGGGCATCGTTTGCAGAGACGCGCCGCCGGAATATCCCGTCCGTCCTTGACGCGGACGTCGCTGCCCCCGACCTTCTCCGAGAGATGATAGCCTTGGCAGATCATGTTCTGTTCTCGGAAGTGGCGCTCCAGTCGCTCGTGCCTCACTCATCGCCGCAGGATGCATTGCGAAAGATCGTGAAGGGGCTTAGGGCGAAAGTTGTCGGCGTGACGCTCGGGGCTGCTGGCGCACTGATATGGCAACGTGATACCGAGGACGGAAGAATCCGTCGCTTTCCGTCGATCCCCATTGATGCCGTAGATACATTAAACGCCGGCGATATCTGGCACGGTGTCTACGTCTACGGCTTAGCTTGCAATTGGGACATAGAACGAACAGTCAAGATGGCGAACATTGCAGCCGCTATGAAGTGCGAGCATTTCGGTGGTCGGAATGGTGCTCCATACCTCGCTGAACTTCTTGAGCGCAGTCGCGCTCTCATCCCCACAATGCAGGAGATGCGGGTTTAAAGACAGACTTGATGGGTGGTTGTTTGGAAAAGCTGTACTTGAGTTCGTTCTTGAAGCAGGTTGCGCCTTGTAGATGATGAATTGCTAAGCAAGCCGCCAGGAAACAATACGCTTAGTGGGAACCTAAATCTTTATCCAACCTTTCTTCTGTGACGTTCGCAGATCAGATCTTTGAGATCGTTACTCTGATTTCACAGGGCGTTTTTCCGCAACGGGGGGAGAGATTCATCTGATTCAATCCATGATGTCGCGGAGATTCCTCATCAAATTATAAGCTCGTCAGTTGAAAATAATGAAGAACACCAGTTGGAATTTTGTGGGTACGGCTTGTTACGGCGCCTTGATCGGCATGCTTGCCGTCATCGCACATGAGACCTATGAGGCGCTCTCCGATGAGATCCCGGAGACCGACCCCTTCATTCATGTCATGGGCGAGATGATAATATTTGGCATCGGCGGAGCGATCTTGTTTACCGTTGGTGCAAAGCTCTGGCTCTCGAGCAAAAACGACTGAGCAAGATTATGGTGACTCCTTAAAACAGAAATCTTGTGTTGATAAAATTCGATTTATGCTCGGATACGATCGCATCCAGTAATTGCTTGTTAGGCTCTGTCTGTTTTGTTGCGATCATGGAGCGTATCGAGAAAGAGCGTAAGGCATCAGTGACCGAGAGCGTTCCCTCTGCGGAATCCTTCCTGCCGGTGAACGGAAAAACATCTGGTCCGCGCTGACACTGGCAGTTGATGTTGACCCGGCAGACCTGATTGACGAGCGGATCAACCAGTTGCCCGATTTGATCCGGGCTCGAGCTGAAGATGCTGACCTGTTGCCCGTGCTCGGATGTAATGACGTACTCGAGAGCCGTTTCGAGGTCATCGAACGACATCACGGGGACGATCGGGCCGAATTGTTCCTCGCGGTAGAGCTTCATGCCCTCCTTCACCGGATAAACCACTGCTGGATAGAAGAGCGTACCGCAAGCTGTAGCGCCACCATCGTTAACGACGCTGGCGCCATTTGCTTTTGCGTCCTCTACCAGTTGAGTCATGTAGTCGACTTTGCCTGGCTCCGGCAGCGGGGTAATATTGACCCCTTTCTCCCAAGGCATGCCGACTTTCAATTTCCTGAGTTCTTCGACGAAGCGGCGAAGGAAGGTCTCCACAATGGACTGATGGACGATCAGCATTTTAAGCGCCGTACAACGTTGTCCATTGAAGGACAGCGTCCCAAGAAGGCACTCCTTTACCGCCAACTCGATATCCGCGTCCGGTAAAATGATAGCGGCATTCTTGGCGTCCAATCCCAGAATGGCGCGAAGACGGTGTGCCTTAGGGTGAAGTTTTTTCAGATGGTCGGCGACTTTGCTGGAGCCGATCAGCGTCAAAACATTGATCTTTCCCGTATCCAGCAGACGCGGCACGATCACTGAACCTCGTCCATAGACCGTATTGATCACACCCTTTGGAAAGGCGCTCTGAAAAGCCTCCAGGAGCGGTTGGAACAAAAGGGTTCCAAACCGGGGCGGCTTGAACACGACCGTGTTGCCCATGATCAGAGCAGGAATGAGCGTGGCAAATGTCTCGTTCAAGGGATAGTTGTATGGCCCCATGCAGAGCACGACCCCAAGCGGAGTCCTCCTGATCTGGCCGATTGTTCCCTCAACAACGAGAAAGCGCGAATTGCTGTTGTCGAGCTCTTTCAAGGCATCGATCGTCGCACGAATATAGTCGACAGTTCGATCGAACTCTTTCTCGGAATCGGACTGAGACTTGCCGATTTCCCACATGATCAGCTGAATGACCTCCTGGCGGCGTGAGATCATCTGGCTGGTGAAATCTTGCATGCACGCAATACGCTCAGCAACCGTCATGGTTGGCCAGAGGCCCCGTCCGGCGTCGTAAGCTTCGACGGCTGCTGCGAGGGCCTCCTCGGCTTCGGTCTCGCCTCCCATAGGATAGCTGCCGAGCTCGATCTGGCGGAGATTCCCCCTCTCATCTCGGACGCACACAGGAGACCGAACTATTTCGACAGCGCCATCCCACGGCTTCAGCTGGCCGTTAACCAGATAACTCCTCTGGTGAACCGGAGCGGGCGGACCGAACTGAGCCGGAATCTCGCCCTCTGCTGGAAAGAGCTGCTTTAATTTGTCAGGGCTCATCATCCCGGCCGTTCCCATCAATAAACCTGAGTCGGTTTGGGATATTGCCAGGGCCAGCCGCCCGCGCCTAGCGGGTAATCTCTTGTGTCGGTTTCTCGGCGGTACTCGCTGAGTTTCCCAGCACCGAAAGATGTGACGAAAGGTCAGCCGCCCCAGGTTCGCTCGAGGACCCGGATCCAATTTTCACTGCAGATCTTTCGGACAGCCTGGTCATCGTACCCGCGAAGCCTCAGGGTTTGGACGAGAGCCGGAAGGCAACTGGCATCTCTTAGGGCATCAGGAACCGTGGTCCCATCAAAATCCGAGCCCAGGCCTACCCGATCGATACCGATCCGCTCGGCGAGATAGTCAATATGATCAACAATCTCGTCCAATCGTGTTGATGGATCCTTGCGCCCATCGCGACGAATGAACATGGTACCGAAATTCACTCCCACAAATCCGTCGCTCTCCCGAATGGCATCAAGCTGGCGATCCGTCAGATTCCGGGAATGAGGTGTCAGTCCATATGCATTTGAGTGACTTGCCACGAGGGGAGCGTTGCTCAACTTCGCGATGTCCCAGAAGCCTTGTTCGTTCAAATGGGACAAGTCGATCATGATCCGAAGCTCGTTGCATGCGCGAACAAGGTTTCGACCATGCTCCGTTAAGCCGGGGCCGATATCGGGCGAAGAGGGGAACCGGAACGGCACCCCATGACCGAAGATGTTTTGGCGGCTCCAAACAGGTCCAAGCGACCGAAGACCGGCTTCGTAAAGCACATCGAGCATCCGCAGCTCGGCATCGATCATCTCGGCGCCTTCGACATGCAGGATGGCTGCCAGAACACTTTTCTCCATAGCATTGCGGATTTCCGCAGCAGTTCTGCAGATTTTCACACGGCCCGAGGATGCCCGCTCAACCCGGACGAGCAGGGAGACTAGTTCGAGGGTGGCGTCCCTTGCCTCTTCCAGGGAGGGCGGAAGGGCTTGGGGCTTTCCGTCTTGTCCCATTCCGTTGGATAGCGAGGGGACGAACACGGCGAACAGCCCTCCGGCAAAACCACCAGCCTCCGCCTTCGGCAAATCAAGGTGCCCTACCTGCCCCCCCTGGAGAAAATCCTCCTCTGGGGTCCTGCTTCCCGAGCGCCAGAGCCGAAGCAACACATCATTATGTCCGTCAAACACGGGGATAAGGCTATTGGTCATGTTCGTCACACGAAAGGGCGGGATCGCCGGATGCTTCCCCTGTACGTCCTAACGCGATGCTTCCGCCAATTCGAATTCAGACGAGGGTGATGAGACTCTTGCATAGGACCGTGATGCATGGAGCGCATAACGGATGCCATTTTCAGAATTTGTCACGCCAAACCTCAGGCGTGTACGTTGCCTGCGTCAAGGAGCGGCAGGCGAATAGAGGTTCTCGGGCCCTATGCTCGAAATGAAACTCAGTTTCGCACAGTGCTGGAGCCTTGATTAAACAAAAGCGGCGAGATCACTCATATGAAAAGGAGATCTCAAAGCGGTAGAAGGGCCCAAAGCCCAAAACCTTCCTGACGTGAGGTGAAAACGGGATGCTAAATCGGCGCAATTTTCTCGCAGGTACTGCGGCTGCATCATTTTTCAGCTATGTGGGCCTGTCCGCGGCTTTTGCCGACACCCCCAAGGATATTCTTGTGGTGGTGCAGCAACTCGACAATATGACGAGCCTTGATCCGCACGAGAGCTTCGAAGCGGTCGGCAGTGAGATTAGCAGCAATTGCTATCAGAAGCTCGTCAAGCCCAGTCTCGACAAACCTTCCGAGATCGTCGGTGACCTTGCTGAATCGTGGGACGCAGCAGCTGACGGCAAGTCCCTGACATTCAAACTTCGCAAAGATGCGAAATTCTCAAGTGGGCAACCTGTGACGGCGGAGGACGCTGCGTTTTCCCTGCAGCGGGCCGTGATCATGAACAAGGGCCCCGCCTTTATCATCAATCAGTTCGGCTTCACGAAAGACAATGCGGCCGAGCGTATCAAAGCCACGGATGCCCAAACGCTCGTTCTCACCCTGGCAGAGCCCACTTCGCCATCTTTCCTCCTTTACTGTCTGTCGGCCAATGTAGGCAGCATTGTCGAGAAGAAGATCGCTCTGGAGAAGGCACAAGGCGACGATTTCGGAAACGGCTGGCTTCGCCAGAACACGGCGGGCTCCGGTGCCTGGACACTTCGGGCGTGGAAGCCAAGCGAAAGCATCATGCTCGACGCGAATCCGCACGGGTCCTACAAGGGCAACATCAAGCGGATCATCCTTCGTCACATCGTAGATCCGTCCGCTCAGCTTCTCATGCTTCAGAAGGGTGACGCGGACATTGCGCGCAATCTGACGACGGAACAGCTTCGGACCCTTCAAGGGGACCCCAACTACAATCTGATTACCAAGGGCGTTGCTTCGCTCATGGTCATTTCGATGAATCAGAAAAATCCGAACTTGGCGAAGCCTCAGGTTTGGCAAGCAATCAAGTGGGCTCTCGATTACGAGGGAATGCAGAAGAACATTGTTCCTCTCACCCATGTTGTGAACCAGAGCTTCCTCCCTCAGGGTTTCCCTGGAGCTATCCAAGACAAGCCATTTCAAAAGAATGTTGCGAAGGCCAAAGCCCTGCTTGCTGAGGCCGGTCTTGCGGATGGGTTCGAGGTCACGATGGATCACTACTCGGCGCAGCCCTATCCGGACATCGCCCAGACGATCCAGGCAAACCTTGCGGAAATTGGAATCCGCGTGAAGCTGATGGCCTCCGAGAACCGCCAAGTCCTCACGAAGATGCGAGCCAGACAGCATGAATTGATCCTGACGGCATGGGGATCTGATTATTTTGATCCCAATACGAATTCGGAAGCGTTCTGCGTCAACACCGATAACTCCGACAACGCACTGAATCGGACGTTGGCTTGGCGCTCCGCATGGAAGGACGACAAGTTCACCGAGCAATCCGTTGCCGCTCTCAAAGAGAAGGATCCGACAAAGCGTATTGCCCTCTACGAGCAGCTACAGCGCGATCATATGGCGAACAGCCCCTTCGCCCTGATGATGCAGGCGATGACGACCGCAGCCTGTCGCAAGAATGTGTCGGGGGTTCGTCTCGGCACGTTGTCCGATACCCACTCCTACGCAGGAGTCGGAAAAGCGTGAGCAAAGGACTCAATGCGCTGGCGGGACTTCTCGCCAGCGTCTTTCTCACACTGTTCGGTTTGGTCATAGTGACCTTCCTGATCGGTCGCGTGATGCCTATCGACCCCGTTCTGGCGGCGGTCGGCGATAACGCTCCTCAGGAAGTCGTTGAGCGCGTTCGTCAGGAAATGGGCCTGGATCAGCCCCTGCTGGAGCAGTTCCTTCGTTACGTGGGGCAGCTTCTGCACGGAGATTTGGGTCGGTCGATCCTTACGCAAAATCCCGTCACCAGTGATATCGCCCGGTATTTTCCCGCAACCCTCGAACTCGCGACGGCAGCGATCATCTTGGCGGCCTTGATCGGAATTCCCTTAGGAGTCTGGTCCGCAGTCCGGCAGGGCACGTGGATCGACCAAACGATCCGCGTTGTTTGTCTGGCTGGCCATTCCGTCCCTGTATTCGTGCTCGCCCTCCTCTGCCTCCTCATTTTCTATGCGATGCTTGGAGTAGCTCCCGGCCCCGGCCGGCAAGATATCATCTTCCAGGACATGGTTCCTCATGTGACTGGATTATTGACGGTCGATTCTCTGATCGCCGGAGACTGGGATGCATTCTGGGATGCTCTGGCTCATATGATCCAGCCCGTTTGCATTCTGGCCTATTTCAGCATGGCCTATATTACGCGCATGACACGCGCGTTCATGCTGGATGCCCTAAAGGGTGAATACGTCATCACTGCCCGTGCAAAGGGTCTTCCGCCTCGCAAAGTCATCTGGCTGCACGCTTTTCCCAATGTGGGCGTGCAGCTCGTCACGGTGCTGGCCCTCACCTATGCCGGCCTCCTCGAAGGCGCCGTCGTCACCGAGACCGTATTCAGCTGGCCCGGGCTGGGTCAGTACCTCACCGTCTCCCTCATGAATGCCGACATGAACCCCGTCGTCGGAGCAACGCTTCTGGTCGGCTTGGTTTATGTGGCGCTCAACCTGTTGGCCGATGCCCTTTACCGGCAACTGGATCCCCGAGTCCGATAATGACAGCTTTCTCACAACAATGGCTGCTGACCGAGACGCCATCGTCGCGCAGTCAAGCCGCATGGGGACGGCGCTACCGCGCTTGGTTGGCCCTGCGGTCCAACACGCTTGCAATGATCGGCCTCGTGGTGATCGTGACATTCGTCGTTCTCTCCCTGGCTGCTCCCCTTCTGGCCACGCATGATCCCGGATCACAGGATCTCGCAAACCGGCTGGCACGGCCTTCCGCGGCACACTGGTTCGGGACCGACGAGCTCGGACGGGACCTTTATTCACGGATCCTCTATGGGGGACGTGTTACCCTCGGCATGGTTATCGCAGTCGTCGTTCTCGTGGCCCCTTTAGGCTTGGCGATTGGATGCATCGCCGGGTACTTCGGGGGGATCGTCGATCGCATCCTGATGCGCGTGACCGACGTCTTTCTTGCGTTCCCACGTTTGATTTTAGCCCTGGCCTTCGTGGCCGCGCTAAAGCCCGGAGTCGAGAGCGCCATTCTCGCCATCGCGCTTACCGCTTGGCCGCCATATGCCCGCCTCGCACGGGCCGAGACCATGACGGTCCGCAACAGCGATTATATCGCCGCATGCCGTCTGACGGGAGCTCCTTCAGGACGGATCATTCTTCGGCACGTCGCTCCTCTTTGCATTCCGAGCCTCATCGTTCGGATAACACTGGACATGAGTTCGATCATCATTACCGCTGCAAGTCTCGGCTTTCTCGGTATGGGGGCGCAACCGCCCTCCCCTGAATGGGGAGCAATGATCGCGACTACGAAGCGGTTCATCTTCGAACAATGGTGGGTGCCGACAATTCCTGGAATCGCGATCTTCATGGCCTCCCTCGCCTTCAATTTTCTCGGCGACGGCCTCCGAGACGTCCTTGATCCGAAGCAGCGCTGATGCTTGTCGACATTCAAAACCTCCGTATCGCGTTCGAAAGCCGCTCAGGCATCTTCGAAGCTGTTCGTGGCGTTTCGCTTCATATCGGGACAGAGAAGCTCGGTATTGTGGGTGAAAGCGGCTCGGGAAAGTCACTCACGGCTCGCGCCCTCATGCGCCTCCTACCGACCAATGCGCGGGTTACGGCCGATCGGATGGCATTTGACGGGATAGACATCCTGAATGCTGACGAGAAGGCAATGTTGCGCATTCGAGGAAAGCGCGCCGGGTTTATTCTCCAGGATCCGAAATATTCTCTCAATCCTGTCATGACGATCGGTCGACAGGTCACCGAGGCTTGGAAGACCCACAAAGGTGGAGGGAGAAAGGAAGCGAGAGAGGCCGTGATCGATCTTCTTGCTCAGGTCCGAATTCGCGATCCGCACAGAGTTTATGATCTTTATCCGCATGAGGTTTCCGGCGGAATGGGGCAACGCATCATGATCGCCATGATGCTTGCCCCTGATCCTCAGCTCCTGATTGCCGATGAGCCGACGAGCGCTCTCGACGCTACGGTTCAGGCAGAAATTCTGCGGTTAATGGAGGATCTCGTATCTCGGCGCGGCATGGGGCTGCTTCTCATTAGCCATGATCTTCCTCTCGTGTCGCATTTCTGCGACCGAGTCGCAGTCATGTATGCGGGGCGTATCGTCGAGGAGCTCTCCGCAGGGAGTCTTGCCCAGGCTCAACATCCGTATACCCGAGGACTGCTGAACTGCCTGCCCTCCCTCATCCACCCCAAATCGCGTCTGCCGGTCCTCAACCGGGACGAGGCATGGCTCCAGTCATGATCGATGTTGATCAATTGCGCGTTCGCTTCGGCGACAACGAAGTTGTCAAAGGGGTTTCTTTCCAAGTGCCCAGCGGCGGCAGCTTTGGCATCGTCGGCGAGAGCGGATCGGGAAAATCCACGGTCCTCAGAGCAATGTCCGGACTGAACAGCGCTTGGACAGGCAGAATTGCGATCAACGGCCAGTCCTTGGGAGCGCGTCGGGATCGGGCGTTCTTTCGCACCGTGCAGATGGTCTTTCAGGATCCTTATGGCTCGCTGCACCCGCGGCAAACCATCGATCGTATCCTGAGCGAGCCTTTGCTCGTTCATGGTATCTCTGACATCGAGCGCCGGATTGAGAAGGCTCTTGCCGAAGTCGCCCTACCATCGACGGCACGCTTCCGATATCCCCATCAACTCTCTGGAGGGCAGCGTCAGCGGGTTGCCATTGCAAGAGCCTTGATTTCCGAACCCGAGACATTGCTCCTTGACGAGCCTACCAGCGCTCTGGACGTATCCGTTCAGGCTGAAATCCTGAATCTGCTGGCAGACCTTCGGGAACGACGCCACCTCACTTACATCCTGGTCAGTCATAACCTTGCAGTCGTCACGCATCTTTGCCCTCAGGTTGGAGTGATGATCGGCGGCGAGATGGTGGAACAGCTCAGTGCGGATGATCTTCGCTCTGGGCAAACAATGCACCCTCATACTGCAGAATTGCGCGCGCTCAGCGTCGACCTGGAAGAGGTCCCCTAGCCGCTCCCCTACACTCTCTCGTCTCGGCCAAGGTCGATACGTCAGGAGACAACCATGTCTGCGTGTTCATCGAAATTACATTGGTCCGCCGCGACAAAGGTGACGGAAGAAATCGCTAGTATCTGGGAAAGCGAGGGCGGTCCTGGCGGCGCAGTGCTTGTCTTTGATGAAAACGATAGTCGCATCGAAGCCGCTGGTGGGTTCGAAAGTCTCGCGACCCGCGTGCCCTTCTCGGCTGACACCGGCGTGCGCTACGCCTCCATCACCAAGCATGTTCTGGCCTCGATTGTTCTCCGGACGCCTGAGCTGATCAGCCTTGATGATCGCCTCGGACAACATCTCGCCCAGCTTCGAGCTCCGATGGCGGATGTGACGGTCGGGCAAGCCCTGGACATGACCGGCGGGTTGCCTGACGTGCGCGAGACCCTGTCACTTCTCGGCCTGTCGGTTCATACCGCAACTGAGGCTGAGCCTATCCTGGAATTTCTCGGCGAACTTGCCGCGCTCAATTTCCCGGCGGGCCACGAAATCTCCTACTCGAACACCGGCTACCGCCTCGTCGAAGCAATTCTCAAATCGAAGGGGTTCTTGTTCGACAACTTGGTTCAGGAACAGATCTCCGGGCCTCTCGGCATCGACATTCGCGCGCCGGAGCTTTGGTTCGATCCTGTTTCCAATCTCGCGCCGGGATATTGGAAGTCCCCCAATGGATGGCAGCTGGGAACAGCAGGGCTTCACCTCTCCGCCTCGGGTAGCTTAACCGGCAGCGCGCGCCATTTGGCCAAATGGCTTCAAACGCTCCTTGGGGATCGCGGCCCCGGTGCGGGCCTGCTCCCGCGCTTGGCCGCGCCGCGGCACCTTCATGATGGAAGAGAGACGCAATATGGACTTGGTCTTGCCAAAGCGGGGCTCGGCGAGCGGCAGTTTCTCGGCCACGGCGGCTCCCATGCCGGGTATAAATCTCAGTTTCTGCTGGATCCTGAAACGCGCGTAGGTGTCGTGATTGTGTCGAACCGCGAGGATACCGCGCCCTCCCTTCTCGCCTTGAGAGTCATGGCGGCACTCTTCGGGAAAAGCCTGCCGCCACGTAGCCGATGGATTCCGGACGGTCTCTATGCAACCGAAGCCGGTCCATATTGGCTGGAAGTTTCGGACGGCATCGCAACCTTCCTCGGCACGGGAGATACACTCTATGAAGGAGAGGGCGGCTGGTCGGTGTCTCTCTCAGCCCATATGCCGATGCGACTGCGGTGGACAGGCGAAGCCGTTGAAGGGGAGATCGGCCACGCGGCTCGTCGGTTCTTCCCTGTAAAACCCGATGATACTCTATCTCGTGTTCAGGGACATTGGACGTCCCACCGGTTTCACGCGTCCTTCACGATTCAGGACAGCCGGCTGCAGATGGGTGTCGGACCAGCTCGAACAAGCTCTCCTCTTATTTCCCTTGGTGCCGACCGGCTTCTTATGAATGGGAAGGATGGTCCCTGGCCGAAGCGGCCAAGCCTCGTCTTCGAGGGCGACCACGTCCTGCTGGCATTGAACCGCAGTCGCATCCTTCATTTTGAACGTGGATAGTACAAGGTTGCGTCTGCCCCAATACGGAGATGCTGCCTCTCCGAGAGACGGAAGTCCTGTGACGCGGGTCCTCATTTGCAAGATTTGCCGACTTGGCTAGTGTGCCGCAGCCCCGGCTACGGTCGGTCTCGCGACTGACAGCCGATGGGTGAAGTGAAAGGGCCATCCTCACGCGGAGTCGGGCATGGAAATCAAATGGCTTGAGGATTTCATCAGCCTTGCGAACACTTTGAGCTTCTCACGCTCCGCCGAAGAGCGGCACGTGACGCAGTCCGCCTTCAGCCGCCGCATCAAGCAACTTGAAACGTGGGTTGGCGTCTCTCTCGTCGATCGCGCGACTTTCCCAGCTCACCTGACACAGGCCGGTCAGGAATTTCTCCCGGTGGCTCAGGAGGTTGTCAGCAATCTTTACCGGACGCGAAACGACGTCCGCGGCAGTCAGGGCGTCAAAGCCAATACGCTCAGCTTTGCTGCACTGCATACCCTCTCGATCACATTCTTCCCCCGCTGGCTCCAGAGCCTCGAGCCAAAGTTTGGGACCCTTTCGACCCGTCTGAGCGCAGACAACAGTGTCGAAGGGTTCGTGAATTCCTTGATCGAGGGCGAAAGCGACTTCCTCCTAATCTATGCTCACCCTGCGGTATCCGTCATGATCGACACGGCCCGGTTTGAGTACAGAACTCTGGGGCGTGAGGTCATCATCCCGGTTTCGGCACCTGACCCTAGCGGCCGTCCGCTTCACTCAATCGACCTGAAGGGTGGGCCCTTACGATACTTGGCGTACGGACCCGGGGCCTTCTTTGGACATGCGTTGAAAAGTCTTTTCGATGAGCGTCCTTTGGATCGCGTCACTGTCTACGAAAACACCATGTCCGAAGGACTCAAAGCAATGGTCTTGGCAGGCTGGGGATTGGCCTGGATTCCAGAAAGTATCCTGGTTGACGATCTGGCCCGAGGCCGAGTTGTGCGCGCAGGAGACCCTTCCTGGGACTTGAGTGTGGATATTCGTCTTTATCGGTATCTGGCGAACGATCGCCCCATCGTGAAGCGCTTCTGGGCCGCTCTCGATCAGTAAGCTGTCGTCCTAGTACGTCGTCGGCTGGCGATGGAGCGATTCCGGAGGAACCCCTCCAGTCTGGCGCTCGATCATTCGGCGCACACGAGGCCTTTCCGGACCCTGATGGAGTTCTCGCAGACGCTCACCCACGACCGCGTCCGCCTGGGTCATACGCTGGTTCTGTCGAACGTAATCGAGCCATGTGGGGCTGTGATAGCGTTCTACCCAGATACTGGGATTCTCAAGATCCCGGAGCAGCGTCCAATGTCGCGCTCCGTCACGGCGCCGGATACGTTTGCGCTCCGCCATCACAGCAAGAAAGCGTCGTATATCGTCTTCACGAATGATCCACTCGATCGTGATGACGATGGGTCCACTGCGGGGAAGGATCCGGAGAGCGATTTCCGGCTCTGTCCAGCGATCCAAAGGATCGAGGTTGAGAGACTTCAACTCGGGCAGAGCGAACTTCAATCCCAGCGCGGCACCTGCAACCAGCGCGGACGCCGCGATCAAGAGTGAATTGGCCGTCCCGAAATTCTCTGCGAGCGCACCCCAGATCCAACTTCCGAGTGCCATGCCGCCAAACGTCGACATCTGATAGAGCGCAAGGGCGCGACCTACCACCCAACGGGGCGATGAAAGCTGGACGGTTGCGTTGAAGCTCGATAGGGCCAGAACCCAGCTGGCCCCCGCTCCAGCCATGGCGGCCATTGTCAAACCCAAGTTCGGACTCAACCCGGCGACGGCGGCTCCCACCGCGAAAATCAAAAATGCGATCCGGACCAGCGCCTCCATGGACAAGGCCAGCCTGAGCCGAGCGCTCACGGCGGCACCCGCAACCGCCCCCGCACCAAATGCGCCGAGCAGCAGACCGTATGTGAGTGGCCCCCCACGGATGAGATCCCTGGCGATCAAAGGCATCAGCGCTTGAACGGAGATTGCTGCCAAGCCGAATACACCACCGCGGATAAGCACGGATCCGATATGCGGAGACATGGCGACATATCGAATTCCGGCGGCCATCGCTGCGCCGAGGCTTTCGGGAGGCAATGTCCGTTGAGGCGTTGGAGGATGCCAGCCGGCTAGGACGGCAATAAGGCCGATATAACTGACTGCGTTGACGGCAAAGGCGGCAAACGCGCCAGCTGCGGCGACAATCACACCGCCGATGGCAGGCCCTACGCTTCGGGCGATATTGAAGCCCATGCTGTTCAACGCGATGGCAGCGGGCAGATCATCGCGCGGCACCATCTCACCCACCAGGGACTGCCAAGCTGGCCCGTTAAAGGCAGTCCCACAACCAACCAGAAAGGTGAAGGCAAGCAGCAGCCAAGGGGTAACGAGACCGAGATAGCTGAAGATCGTGAGTGCGATTGACACCCCTAGAAGGAATAGCTGGGAAGCCAACATCAACTTACGACGGTCGGAATTATCCGCAATGGCGCCTGCCGTAAGGGAAAAAAGCATAACCGGAAGCGTTGTGGATGCCTGGACCATGGCAACCAAGTCCGCGGAGCCGCCGATGGACGTCATAAGCCAGGCTGCACCGACGGACTGAATCAGGCCGCCGAAGTTGGAACCTAGACTGGCGATCCAAACTGCGCGGAAAATCCGATGTCGGAACGGCGCCAGGGCCGATGGCCGGCTCCTGGATATATCAGTTTCCTCAGCGTTCATCACCGCAGGACCTTACGGCATTTTTGCCGAGTCGAAACAACTACGGGACAAAATGAACCTCATGAGCCTAACAGGAGGTTGATTCACGTCGGGTTACTCTTCCGCCTTCGGCTCCCTGAATGGGCACCGAATGATCGTATGAAATGCCCTTACCCGGGATCAAGGAACCTCGATCCTCAGTCCGTCGTAAGCGGGTTCTATGTGTGAGGGTAGCCTGCGCGAAAGCTCCTCGTAGTCGAGATCGGTGTGTAAATTCGTAAGAATGGCTCGCTTCGGTCGAACCCTTTCGATCAGCGCCAAAGCCTCGGCGACCGAGAAATGGGTTGGATGAGGCGCATAACGCAAGGCGTCGAGGATCAGCACATCGAGACCGCGAAGGTGATCAACGCTGGCCTCGGGCATCGAGCTGACATCAGGCGCATAGGCAATGCTGCCGAAGCGAAACCCGAGAGCATCGATATCCCCATGAATCATCTTGAACGGAACGGCTTCAAGAGCGCCGCCAGGTCCGTCGACCACCACAGGAACATCCACCTGCAAACGATGGGCCGTCAAAATGGGTGGATATCCGCTTCCAGGCGGCGCTTTGAAACAATAGCCGAACCGGCTCATGAGCAACTCGCTCGTTACGCGGTCCGCATAAATCGGCACACGGCGGTGCATGGCGATTACGAGAGGGCGGAGATCATCGATCCCATGCGTATGATCCGCATGCTCGTGAGTGATGAGCACGCCATCAAGGCGGGAAACCTGGGCACTGAGCAACTGCTCCCGAAGATCTGGGGAGGTATCCACGAGGACACTCGTGGTACCGTTCTCTGTCATCCTCTCGACAAGGACGGAGCACCGTCGTCTCCGATTCTTCGGATTGCTGGGATCACAGGCCCCCCAGCCGACGGCGACCCGTGGCACACCACCGGATGATCCGCAGCCGAGGATCGTCAGCGCTAGCGTCATCCCGTGACAGCCTGTCCGGTAACGCCATCGATCAAGGCGGCTTTGCTGAATAGCCTGTAGAAGTTAGCCGTGGTCATCTCGGCAATCTGGCTCTCATCGACGCCGACGACGTCGGCCAGAACCTGCGCCGTGTGTTTTACAAAGGCGGGCTCATTCGTCTTACCTCGATGAGGCACAGGCGCAAGGTAAGGGGCATCGGTCTCTACAAGCAGCCGATCCCGAGGTACGGCTGCGGCGATCCTGCGGATCTCGTCCGAGTTCTTGAACGTTAAAATCCCGGAAAATGAAATATAGAGGCCAAGGTCCACACCAACGGACGCCAGCTCGGCTCCTGAAGAATAGCAGTGAAGGACCGCCTTGAATGAGCCCTGTTTCATCTCATCCCGCAGGATCACGATCATATCCTCATCCGCGTCGCGGGCATGGATGACAAGGGGAAGCCCGGTCTCGCGGGCTGCCGCAATATGGGTACGAAAGACCCGCTGCTGCACGTCCCGAGGGCTCTTATCGTAAAAGTAGTCGAGGCCGGCCTCACCTATCGCGACACACCGGTTGTGCTCGGACAGCTTGGCCAAGGCTTCCGCGGATATATCCGGTTCAAGCGCGGCGTTATGGGGATGGGTTCCGACCGTGAAGAACACGGCCTCGTTTTGTTCCGCAAGCTCGCGGTACACCTCGAAGCGAGCCACGTGGGTCGAAATCGTAACCATCCGACGGATACCAACTGTACCGGCGGCGGCCAGGATTTCGGGAAGTCGACCCTGCAGATCCGGAAAATCCAAGTGACAATGACTATCGACCAACACGTGCTTTCCCCTTCTGGCCCAAAGTCCACCTTCATAAAGCGGATAGGACAGCGTTCGTCTAGACGGTTCGCGCACTGTTATCTGGAAACCTGATGGCGCTCCTCTTCCTCTTCATTCTGTCGCATCGTCCGGGCAACCTCCCGGCGCCGCCGCACGGGGCGCTCATCGTATTCGCTCGGGAGCGCAACCGGAACCACGAGGCAAACACTTTGGGCGGGGAGGACATCGCGCCAGTCCTGGATAAGTTGCCGGTAGGCTCGCCCAACGGGTCGGATATTACGGTCAAGATCGTAAAGGCCGACCGGACAGACGCGGTTGTTCTCCTCCCGTAGCGCCACATCCCAGTCGACCTGGTCGGTCAGCGAATACCAAGTGAAACCAACCACTGGGACCCCGGTGTTGCGGATTCGCAGGACGTTAGCCCATTGCTTCCAAAGCCAGTTAACCGCTTCGTCCCCGGCCGGGCCCTGCATGATATTGGTTTCCGTATGCATGACCGGCAGCCGATACCGATCGTAGTACTGACGCGTAATCTCGTCGTAACCGAAAACATCTCCGGCTGCACTCGTCACGCCATTTGCCTGAACCCGATGCTCATTGGTGATGTAGTAGTCGTTTCCCATGATGCAGTGATGCCTCAGGGAGGAGCGATCTAGGAAGAAATGGTACTCTTCCCGCGTCATCCCATTATCCATCAGGAATTCGTACATCTCCGAATCGACGCGCCGACCGTAGTTCAGATCGAGGGTGAGGAATCTCTTCGAGTTCATCACCTCCGCAGGCTTGATCGCGGCCGGATTTTCGGCGTGGAAGTACTCCGACGACTCGCTTTGCACGAAGATTGCATCCGGCCGAACCTGCAGAATTCGCTCCATTGCAAGAACATTGGCTTTAACGATGTGTTTGAGGGCGGTCACGAAACCCTTGTCCGTCGTGAGCTGCTCGTTCCACCATCCATATGATGCCGAGAAGAGGGCACAGATGAACATTTCGTTGATAGGAGTGTAGAGCTGGACCCATGGGAAGCGCTTGGCGAAATCTTGCGCGTAGGAGGCAAACAGCTCAGGAAAGTCCGGGTTCTGGAAGTTCTCTATCCAATCCGGGACGCCAAAATGGCAAAGATCGACAATGGGGATGATATCGCGCTGTTCCAACTCGCCGAACGTCATATCGGTGAAGGACCAATCGTAGCGCCCAGGGCCAATGAACGTCTTATGAAGAGGGGGACCGTAGCGCAGAACGTTGATCTCGAGCTCGCGCAGCAGGTCGAAATCTGTCCTCCAATGTTCATAATGGCCGCACTTCTCGAGTTCATCGATGCGGGTGCGGCCATTGTTGATCGTCGGGATGCTGTTCTCGATCCCGGTCGCAAACATGAAGGTTTTAAACATCGAAGCTTCCGCTGATGGCGCAGTGGCCGTCCTAGGCGGAAGTGTTAGACAGCCTCCGCCTCCACATAACGCGGAAAGATCGGCTCAGGTTGCGGGAGAGCTTGGCCGGACTTGAGCCGATAGGTTGCGCCGATGCGCGCCAAAACTCGGTCATCCTCCGAAATTCCGAGCAAATTCAGCAACTTGCCTGCCGCAACCGGTACGAATGGCTGCGCCATAATTCCGATGGCCCGGAGAACTTCAGCCGTAACATAAAGGACTGTTGCCATCCGCGCTGGGTCTTGCTTGCGCAAAACCCACGGTTCCTGAGAGGCAAAATACCGATTGGCTTCGGCCACGACCCCCCAGATTTCGCTCAAGGCCGTATGAAGCGCAAAATCGTTCAGTGCCGCCCGAGTCTTGCCCGGCAAGGCATCCGCTTGCCAGAGAATATCCTGGTCTGCCTGAGACAGCTCACCTGGTGTGGGGACCGCACCCGCGCAATTCTTGGCAATCATCGACAGGGATCGTTGCGCCAAGTTGCCGAGATCGTTGGCCAGATCGGCATTGATGCGGTTGACGATTGCTTCGTGCGAATAGTTGCCGTCCTGCCCAAACGGGACTTCCCGCAGGAAGAAATAACGGAGCTGATCGACGCCATAGGTCTCCGCGAGGTCGAAGGGATCAATGACGTTCCCGACGGATTTTGACATCTTCTCGCCGCGGTTAAAAAGGAATCCATGGCCGAAAACACGCTTCGGCAGCGGAATCTCTGCCGACATCAGGAAGGCCGGCCAGTAAACCGTGTGGAATCGGACGATGTCCTTCCCGATGATGTGAACATCCGCAGGCCAATAGTGCCAGCGTGGATCGTTCTCATCCGGGAAGCCGCACCCGGTCAGGTAGTTATTGAGCGCATCGATCCAAACATACATCACATGTTTCGGATCGGACGGAACCGGTAGGCCCCAGTTGAACGTGGTTCGGCTGATCGACAGATCCTGCAAACCGGAGCGAACAAAGCTGACAATCTCGTTGCGACGAGTTTCTGGGCTGACGAAATCAGGGTTGGCTTCATAGTGAGCAAGCAGTCGATCCTGGTATGCCGATAGGCGGAAGAAATAGCTCTCCTCCTCGATCCACTCTACAGGAGTACCAGTAGGAGCGCGCCAGCTGCCATCGGGCTGCTTGGTAAGCTCCGCCTCGTCGTAATAAGCCTCGTCCCGAACCGAGTACCAGCCCGCATATTTCGAGAGATAGATGTCGCCCCTCTCCTGCATCCGACGCCAGAGTTCCTGGGTGGATGGAAGGTGATCGGCATCAGTGGTCCGAATGAAGCGGTCATATGAGCAGTTGAGGCGATCGGCCATCGCCTTGAATTTTCCGGCCATATCATCGACGAAGGCCTTTGGAGACATGCTGTTCCGGTCAGCGGTTTGCTGGATCTTGAGCCCGTGCTCGTCCGTCCCGGTCATGAAGAACACATCGAATCCGTCGATGCGCTTGAAGCGCGCAATCGCATCAGAGGCGACGATCTCGTAGGCATGACCGATATGGGGAGCTCCATTCGGGTACGAGATGGCCGTCGTGATGTAGAATTTCTCTTTCTCGGCCATAGCTGATCCTTGCTTGAACGACGTGTCCCAACGGCGCCTCAGGCGGCCTGCCGAACGGCATCGGCAAGGTCATCGAACAACGTCAGGATAAAGGGCCGGCGGTCGAGGTTGAAGACATCGATCTCTCTCGCCGAATGGGCGATCTTCTCACATACCTCCACCAAAGGCGCAAGGCGTTGCGCGCCAAGGTTCATTTGAGCATGGAGATGGCCCGAGACCCAGCGCTGCACGGTGTCGAGCATCAGCTCGTAGTCCTCATCGGCATCCCGTCTGGCAAGTGCCTCGGCAAGGGAGAGCACCTGCCCGGTTTCCGTGCGCGGCAGCTGATCGAGCAGCCGCGTGACATGGCCAATGAGTGCCACCTTATCCGCATCCAGAAGCTCCAGCGTTCGCCGCACCGAGCCCTCACCCAGGTTCAGGGCCTGTTCCAGAATCTCCGAGGAAACATCAGCCCACGGGGGGCCTAGGGACAAGATCGCCGACCGGACCGCGGGCGGCGGCAGGGGACGCAACAGCAAACGCCGACAGCGCGAGCGTATCGTCGGCAGGACTCGTTGAGGCGCGTGGCTGACGATTAGGAAAAGCGAGCGCGGAGGCGGTTCCTCGATCAGTTTCAGCAAAGCGTTGGCGCTCGCGCTCGTGAGATCTTCCGCACTGTCGACGATGCAGATGCGATAACCGCCATCGGCTGCCGTGGACGAAAAAGTTGCTAATGCCCGCCGAACGGCATCGACCGGAATCGTCGCCGATGGAGCCTTCTTGTCGGTGGCTGGCGCTCGTCTCAACACGGCCATATTAGGGTGGGACAGTGCAGCAACCTGGCGGGCGATCTGGTTCTCCCTTGAAGTGTCGAGGGTCTTGATCGAGGCGGGATCGAGCCGGGGATCAAGCATGGCCCGGGCGACCCGATAAGCCAGAGTTGCCTTGCCAATTCCTTGCGGCCCGCCGATCAGCCAAGCGTGATGAAGACGGCCGTTGCGGAGGCCCGTCAGAAAGGCCTCTTCCCCTTCGGAATGTCCAAACAATGAAAACTGCTCTCGGGGATGCGGCGCACCATCGAAGCGATCAGGTTCGTCGAACTCTGTCTTGTCACGCGACATGGGAGACTCTTGTCCCGGCGAAATCGGGCAGCCTGTTCTGGAGAGCCGTCCAAATCGCCCGTTCCACGTCGTCGGGATCCTGGGTTGCGTCGATGACAACGCAGCGATCGGGAGCCTCCTTCGCGATCGCCAGAAAGCCTTCCCGCAGCGCGCGGTGGAACGCGATGTCCTCCTGCTCGAAACGATCTGCTCTCTCGCCTTTTCCAGCTTGCCGCTCGCCTGCGCGAGACAGACCGATTTCAGCCGGCAGATCGAGGATAAAGGTCATGTCGGGACGTAAGCTCTTGAGGGCAACCTGCTCGAGACTCTCAATGAGGCTTCGGCTTACTTGGCCTGAAATACCCTGGTAGACCTTTGTCGAATCCGCAAACCGGTCACACAGGACGTGCACGCCGTTTGCCAAGGCTGGAATTATTACCGTGTCGATATGGTCGATGCGCGCCGCAGTGAACAGAAGAGCTTCGGCAAAAGGGCCCATATGTTTGGCCTCTCCGCCGAGAATAAAGGATCTGATCTTCTCGGCTTGAGGCGATCCCCCCGGCTCCCGTGTGGCAATGACCTTGAAATCCAGTCCAGACAGGCGTCGCTGGAGCCGCTCGATCTGCGTGGATTTCCCGGCCCCCTCTCCTCCTTCAAATGTGATGAAGCGACCAGTCATTAGATACGTTCGAGCAAGCTTGAGAAGGCACGCCGCACCCAACCAGTGCTGAATTCCATCAAACCATCCAGAGCACGTTGGCTCAACGTCCCCACTTGGATATCTTCGTCGGCATAGAGCGGAACCTCGACGGCTTTCGTCTCGCCCCTGTTGACCTGAAGCTTGGCCACCTCAGTCCCTTTCTGAACCGGCGCCTTCAGTGGGCCAGTATAGATCACCCGGGCAGTCACTCGCTCCGCCTCTCCACGAGGAACAAGTACACGAACCGGCCGCTTGGAAACAAGCGGGAGTGAGCGTCGGTCGCCGCCGAAGACCTGTGCTTCGCCGACGATCTGTCCTTCCTGGAACAGCTGGCGCGTCTCGAACGCACGGAAGCCCCAGTCCAGCAGCTTACGGGACTCGGCAGCACGGTCTTTGGCCGTCTTAAGACCGTTGACCACCACAATGAGGCGTTGCCCGTTCTGCACCGCCGACCCCACGAGGCCATAGCCTGATTCTTCGATGTAGCCGGTTTTCAGGCCATCTGCTCCAAGATTGAAAGCAAACAACGGGTTGCGGTTCTGCTGGCGTATCTTGTTCCAGATGAATTCGCGCTCCCCGAACATTTTGTAATAGTCGGGGTAGGTCTCGATGATGTGAAGCGCGAGCTTGGCAAGCTCACGTACCGTCACCTTCTGAGTAGGCTCGTGGTAACCCGTTGGATTGCGGAATGTGGACTTCGTCAACCCGATCGCCCGGGAACGCTCATTCATCCGCCGTGCGAAGTTCTCTTCAGTTCCCGAAATGCCCTCGGCAATAGCAATAGCTGCATCGTTGCCAGATTGAACAATGAGTCCCCGCAAGAGATCCTCAAGGCGGACACTCGTGTTCACCTTCGCGAACATGGCGGATCCGCCTGATCCCGCGCCACCCGTCCGCCAAGCATGCTCGGAAATCCCGAATTCCGTATCCATGGTTAGGCGGCCGCTCTTCAGTTCGTTGAAGACAACCTCTGCAGTCATGATTTTTGCCATGCTTGCAGGCTCGACCAAGTCGTCGGCGTTCTTCTCAAAGAGCACGGCCTGAGAGTCCGCCTCAACGAGAATCGCAGTCGGCGCGGACGTTTGGAACGATTCCGCTCGAGCCTCCAAATGAAAGCTGAAGAAAGAAAAAAGGCTAGAAATTACAAAGGCAAAGGCGATATTCTTGATGAAAGATCGATGACGAATAGGCATATTCCAGCTCTTCCCCTAGGAAAGCTGGAATCTGTAGCACAATTTGCGCAAATCAACGCCAGACTTGTGGCGTTCGTTCAGCGAAGGAAACGGCTTTGATCCAGCGCCTTGAATGATTCGCTCTTCTGAAAACCGGTCTTTCCCTCTTCTGGGGCATAATACAACCCAGCCACAACGGGGCGGGACGGAGGAGCGACCTTTACCGAAAGAGAGCTGACCGTAACCGGGGTGACAGCTCCCGGAATTGTGCCCAGATCAAACGGGCGCTCGGGTGGGAGAGGAATGTGCCCCGCTGTGCTGCCGGCGGCCGCCACAGTCTGGGGCTCCTCGGTGGCAGAGGCAAAGGCTCCGGCAACGTTATCCGAGGGAGCCATCGTCCGGAGTGCAACTCTGTCAACAGGAGAACTTGGCTGCGGCGTCGCTGAAGCGATCAAGGTCGGCCCAGCCTTGTTCAACGAGGCTGGCATCCCGTCTGTGCGAAGACTTGCAAGGAGAATCCGATCATCGCTGCCGTTCGTGGAGGCAGGACCGACATAATCGACTTTCACGCGAGCGGTGCCAGCCTGTTTGAAGCCTAGAGCGAGAGCGGCGCGCTCCGATACGTCGATGATACGATTACCGTGGAACGGACCGCGATCATTCACCCGTACGATCATGGAATGACCGTTCTGGAGGTTGGTCACCCGGGCATAGCTCGGGAGCGGCATCGTTGTGTGGGCCGCGGCTACCGAAACGCGGTCAAAAACTTCGCCGTTGGCGGTTTTGCGCCCATGGAAGCTGGAGCCATACCAGGAAGCAAGACCAACGCCGGAATAGCCGGTGGGGTTTTCATGAGGCACATAGGTGCGACCAGCGATCACGTACGGCTTGCCGACAAGTTTCTGTCCCCCGCCCTTCGGAACCGGCTCTCCGTCCGCAACGACGCGTGGACTTGGCGCGACGCCGTATTTCGGGTCAATCCCGCTACGGTTGTTAGAGCAATTAGCCACCGTCAATGCAATCGCGGCCACCCCTGCAACGCGGATGGCGGCCCGGCAATTGAGAAGCGAGCGCTCTGAAACGCCTGCCGTCTCTTCCTCAGCGCGATAACAATCCATGTCGCCTCGCATCCCCTTGTCCGCATCTATTCGCGGCGGCTCGGTATTCCCGAACATTCAGTAAGTGCATTTTGACCTGCTAAAGAAAGGTTAAATGGTCGAGTTGTCAATGGCTAAGTTGCCACATTCGAAACACTATTAATTCATGGAATTATATCAATTAAATCAGTGAGTTGAATTAATCTATTAATGTTCATTTGATGCGCTTGCCACATTTCGTTAACAAGCCTCGCACTGTTCGTTCTGGTTTGCCAGCCGGAACCGCGGACCCTATTAAACTTGTCAGAACGGTCTACGCACATAATAACGTCAGTTTCGGAGAAGGTGCCGCTCTGGGACAAGCCGTCCTTCCTACCTTGGCCTAGGGGTGGGACATGTTGAGTTGACGAGAACCTATCGACGGCCTTAGACACGGCAATCTTGAGAGACTGAGACGGAAATCCAGCTCTGTCTTTCGGAGGGGTGGCCGAGTGGTTTAAGGCAGCGGTCTTGAAAACCGCCGTGGGTGCAAGCCCACCGTGGGTTCGAATCCCACCCCCTCCGCCATTTACCGACACCACAATCCTCCCAAGCGACCGTTGAGAGAACGGCCTGGCTTTGCGTGGCTGTCAAAGGGGCTTCTATAATACCGAAGCTTCAATGCGCCATTCCACTCGAGCTTTTTGCCTCCCACGCCGGCTCGATGGTTTCCAAAAGCCCGGAGCTTTGCCCTGCTATCCCTGACGTCTTGACCTATGGACAGGCATCAAAACTCGATGCCTTCCTGGGCTTTGACGCCGGCAGCGAAGTGGTGCTTCACCAAGGTCATCTCGGTGACCAGATCGGCAGCCTCCATGAGCTCCGGCTTTGCGTTGCGCCCGGTGACGACGATGTGCAGGTCATTCCTGCGCCTCGAGAGAGTTCCTATGATTTCGGCAAGGTCCAGATAGCCGTAGCGCAGAGCGATATTGAGTTCGTCCAGCACCAGCAGGCGGATATTCTCGCGCTCCATCAACTCCTTTGCTTGAGCCCATGCCCGCTCAGCGGCCGCCACGTCGCGAGCCCGGTCCTGGGTCTCCCACGTAAAACCCTCTCCCATCGTGTGCCATTCGATCTGGTCGGAGAATCGCTCGAAGGCAAGGCGCTCCCCCGTTTCCCGTGCGCCCTTGATGAATTGCACGACGCCCACGTTGAAGCCGCGCCCAAGGGCTCGGAGCATAAGGCCGAAGGCCGCCGTCGACTTGCCTTTGCCCGGTCCCGTATTAACGATGAGAAGCCCCTTTTCCACCGTTTTCGAGGCGACCTCACGGTCTTGCACTTCTTTACGTTTGATCATCTTGGCGCGGTGGCGCGCCCCTTCGTCCAAGGTCATGCGGTCGTGTATCCGTGTCAGGGGACCGCACCATGACGAGCGCTGGAGAGGATTTCAAGCCGAGCCTTCGACATCGCGAGGCTTGAAAGTTGTCTCATGCACCGGTAAGCATTGTGGTGACGGTGCTCCGGCGACGGGGTGAAAAGGGAATGCGGTGAGATACCGCGGCTGCCCCCGCAACTGTAAACGGCGAGCCTGCGCTCCACATGCCACTGGGTTTTAATCCTGGGAAGGCGGTTGTGCAAAGCATCGACCCGTGAGCCAGGAGACCTGCCGTCATTACCAGCTTCTGTGGGTCTATCGGACGGGGTGTGCCGGTGGTGACAGTAGTCGTGCGACTGGCAGTCGTTCGATTCCGTCCGTGGAAGCCCAACAGACCTTATGGTCTCCGGACGGAGATAACGATGCCTGCATCCCGCCTGTTTAAGTTTCGCGTTCTCGCTCTGACCCTCGGCCTCGCCGCGGCAACCCCGGCATTCGCCCATCATGCCATGGGCGGGATGATGCCATCGACATTCGCTCAGGGGCTACTCTCAGGTCTGGGGCATCCTGTGATCGGCCTCGATCACCTTGCTGCCCTTGTCGGCGTTGGCCTGGTCTCCTCCCGCTTCACGCGGGGCTTGGTGCTTCCCACGTTCTGGATGATTGCCATGGCAGCGGGCGTCGGCCTGCATCTGGCAAGCGCCGATATTCCCTATGCCGAGCTGCTCGTGGCGGTAAGTGTCGTCATCATCGGCATGGCCGCTACTATTCGTACCACCCTACCCTTCGCGCTGATAGCGCTGCTCTTTGCAGCGGGCGGAGCTGTACACGGCTATGCCCTGGGGGAATCCATCGTGGGGGCGGAATCGACCCCGCTCGTTGCTTACCTAATCGGTCTCGTTGCTATTCAGACGGCTTTGACCACCGGCATCACCCTGGCCGCGCGCCGTCTCTCCAAGACGCCGATCTCGGCCCCTTCCCTCCAGCTCCGCCTTGCGGGCCTCGCGATCACGCTCATAGGCGCAACAGTTACGATTTTGTCTTTGACCGCTACCGCTTAAGCAAAGCGGTCATGAGCCATGCCCTCATCCCCTGAGGAGATCTGTCTTCATGTGTGCATCACCTGCCGTGAGGCGGGTGGCCCTGAAGACAAGGAGTTACGGCCCGGCGCAATCTTGTGCCGGGCTCTTACCGCAGCACTTTCCCAAAAAGGCTCACCTCCCGTGCGAGTGAAGCCGGTGGAGTGTCTTTCCGTGTGCAAGCGCCCTTGCACCATCGCAGTGTCGGCGCCCGGGCGCTGGACATACATCTACGGCGACCTGAAAGCCGATACGGCGGTGGACACCATTATTGATGGACTTCGCCGCTATGCCGCCACATCGGACGGTCTCGTACCCTGGCGGGAGCGGCCTGAGGCGTTCCGCAAGGGCGTGATTGCCCGCATTCCCCCCTTAAAGACAAGCGGTACCGCTTGAGATAAGCGGTCGAAAGGCTCTCCTCCATGAGCGATCTCACCAAGATCCCCTGCACCATCATCACCGGCTTCCTCGGTGCGGGCAAAACCACCCTCGTACGCCACCTGTTGGAGAATGCAGGGGGCCGTCGCCTCGCGGTTCTCGTCAACGAGTTCGGTGATCTCGGCTTCGACGGGTCCTTCATCGAGGGCTGCGGGATCGAAGGCTGCACACAGGACGACATCGTCGAACTGCCGAACGGCTGTCTCTGCTGCACAGTGGCGGACGATTTCGTGCCTGCCTTGAACACGCTGCTCAATCGGCCGAATCCACCTGAGCACATCCTCATCGAGACCTCTGGCCTCGCTTTGCCGAAGCCTCTGGTACGCGCGTTCAACTGGCCGGACATCCGCTCCCGAGTCACAGTCGATGGAGTCATCGCCGTAGTAGACGGGCCTGCCGTCGCCTCCGGCGCGTTCGCCGAAGATCCTGACGCGCTGAGCGCCCAGCGTGCTGCGGATACTTCCGTCGACCATGAGAATCCCCTCGAAGAGGTGTTCGAGGACCAACTCCTTTGCGCAGATATCATCCTGCTCAACAAGATTGATCAGATGCAGTCGGGCGAGCACGCCAAGGCTCTGGCTGAAATCAACGAGCATCTTCCTCGCGCCGTGAAAGTGATCGAGACGGTCCAAGGAAAGGTCGATCCGAAAGTACTGCTCGGCCTCGGTGCTGCCGCGGAAGCCGATCTCGAGGCTCGCCCTTCCCATCACGAAACCGCTGAAGACCACGATCACGATGATTTCGAAAGCATCGCGCTTCCGATTGATCCGGTTGCAACGCCGGAAATGCTGGTCGCCCGTGTCGAACGGGCTGCGGAAGCCTCAGGTGTGTTGCGCATCAAGGGCTTCGCACCGGTGGAAGGCAAACCTATGCGTCTCGTCGTCCAGGGCGTCGGCCGGCGCGTGGGACATCACTTCGACCGCCCTTGGAAGGCGGATGAGGTGAAAGAGGGACGAATGGTGGTGATCGGCCTGAAGGGTTTCGATCTTCAGGCGGTCGAATCGGCTCTGCGCAACGGGTGAGATGCACCTCCTTCCGATCACAACGGTATCGCTCGATGACGGCTCGGAGGCTATCGACCTCCAGCAGCCGTCGGGAGACATTGTGGTTCTGTCCTTCGCGGACAGTGACCTCGGTGTGCTGGCGGCTGCCTACGGACGGAAGCCCGAGGGTCCCTCGCTTCGACTGGCATCACTGCGGCGCTTACGACATCCCCTCTCCGTCGATCTTTACATCGACAAGACTGCCGCAAACGCGCGCTTTGTGCTCGTGCGCTGCCTCGGTGGACGTGATTACTGGCGCTACGGTCTGGAGCGCTTGCTCGACACATGCCGTTCACGGGATGTGAAGCTTGCGGTGATACCGGGAGACGATCGCCCAGATTCGAGGCTCTCAGCCTATTCGACGGTTTCGTCGTCACTTTGCGAAGAGCTGGAAGCCTACTTCCAAGCAGGCGGCATCGACAACATGAGCCGGCTGCTCGCACGGATCCATGCGGAAATCGGTTATTCCGAGACACATCCTGAGCCGCCGCACCCTGTGCCGCGCGCCTTCGCTTGGACGCAGGAGTACGGCATTGCCGAGCCGGCATCATATCTCGAAGAACTGCCGGAGAAAAAACCGCTCGCGCTTATCCTCGCCTATCGCTCAGCTATTCTAGCAGGCGACACTCGTCCGATCGAGGCCCTGTCGGATGCTCTCCGCGAGCGCGGCCTTGCGCCGTTTGTAATAGCGGTTTCCAGCCTGAAGGACGCGGAAGCGGTTGCTACCTTGCGCCAAGCGCTTAAAATGCGCCGTCCCGACATCATCGTCACGACCACCGCATTCTCCGCACGGGACGATGCGGGATTCGTGCTGGACGAAGCCGATTGCCCTATCCTTCAAGCTATTCCTGTCGGGAGCATGAAGGAGGCTTGGGAAGCATCCCCACGGGGGCTTTCAGCTGCCGATCTCGCTATGCAGATCGCTCTTCCCGAGTTCGACGGCCGGATTACAGCGGGCCCTCTCTCGTTCAAGGCTGAGGAACCTGCAGATCCAGCCCTTGGCTTTTCCCATCGCGTGCAGATTCCGGACGCTCCCAGCGTCAATGCGGTAGCATCAATGGCAGCTGCCTGGGTACGCCTCGCCCGCACGCCGCGCCAGGAACGCCGGTTGGCCCTCGTTCTCTCGGATTATCCGGCGCGGGGTGGCCGTGCGGGTTTTGCGGTCGGGCTCGACACTCCGGCCAGCGCCTGCGCAATTCTCGATTTGCTGCAGGAAGGCGGCTACGACGCGAAACGGGATTTTACCTCCGCTGAATTGATGCCGCGCCTTACGGGTCAAGAGCGCTCTTTAGCGGTTCCGCTCGCTTCCTATCGCGCATGGCTGGCGTCCCTTCCGTCCGCGCTACGAACCGCCATTGAAATGCACTGGGGCGAACCGGAGTGCGATCCGACTCTCGACGGGGATACTTTCCGCTTCCGTGCTCTGCGTGCCGGTAACGTCCTTGTCGCTCTTCAGCCCGACCGGGGTCATGGACTGAATCGCAAGAATTTCTATCACGATCCGGAATGCCCCCCGAGCCATGGCTATCTGGCCTTCTATTACGGCTTGAGATCACTGGAAGATATCCATGCCCTCGTACACCTGGGCACCCATGGAACGACGGAGTGGCTGCCCGGGAAGGTGGTAGCACTCTCATCCAACTGCTGGCCCCGCATCGTTACGGGCCATGTTCCGGTGATCTATCCTTTCATTGTCGATGATCCCGGCGAGGCGGCGCCTGCCAAGCGCCGTCTCGGCGCGGTCACAGTCGGTCATCTTACGCCTCAGACCGGCGGCGCGGGATTGCACGGCGAGGCGGCCGCCCTGCGCGAACTGGTGGAAGAGTTTTCCTCCGCTCAAGTCTTCCATCCAGGCCGGGCTGATCTCATTGCCCGAGAGATTTTGGAAAGAGCGAGAACCAGCGGTCTTGCTGCCACCTGCGGAGTTGGCGATTCGACCCGCATGGATGAGGCGCTGACGCGCCTTGATGCTCACCTCTGTGACCTTGGCGAAGTCACGATCCGAGAAGGCCTCCACATTTTCGGCCATGCGTCGGAGGAGTTCGACGCATGTCGCGCTGGTGAGCGCGAGGGTCTGCTGCGCGCCCTTGACGGACGGTTCGTCACTCCAGGGCCTGCGGGATCGCCCTCCCGGGGGCAGACGGACGTACTCCCCACAGGCCGCAATCTCACGACCCTAGACCCTCGTGCGATACCGACACGCGCTGCGACAGAGCTGGGTTGGCGAGGAGCCGCGGAAGTGGTGCGGCGCCACCTTCAAGAGGAAGGCGATTGGCCACGGCGGATCGTGATGGATCTATGGGCCTCGCCCACGCTCCGCTCTGGCGGCGAGGATATCGCCCATGCCCTCGCTCTCATGGGGGCGCGTCCTACCTGGGACCACGCATCAACCCGCGTAACCGGGTTCGAAATCGTGCCTCAGCCGCTTCTCGACCGCCCTCGCGCGGACGTGACCATTCGGGTTTCCGGTGCATTCAGAGATACGTTTCCTGATCAGATCGCGCTTCTCGACCAAGCCGCCCGGGCCGTAGCCGCTCTGGACGAAGAGGATGAGTGGAACGAGCTTGCAGCTGCCCGCAGACGTGGCGAGGCGCTATCCCGCGTGTTTGGCTCACCACCTGGGGTTTATGGCGCGGGCGTCTCTGCCCAGGCTCTGGACGGTAAATGGAACACCAAAGGTGATCTTGGCCTCACTTACCTAGAAGCCACATCTCATGCATTTGGCGCCGTAGGAAAAGCTCACCTTGATACGAGCTTTCCACGACGCGTCCGCCAGGCGGAAGCTCTCGTACATGTGAGCGACGTGGCTGAGCGGGATCTTCTGGATGGAGACTCCGCAGCCGATGTGATCGGCGGCTTCGCAGCGGCGGCTGAAATGCTAGGGTCAAAGCCCGTAATCTACAGTCTCGACACCAGCCGGCCTTTAAATCCGAAGGCCCGTATCCTCGCTGAGGACATGGACCGGCTTGTGCGCGGTCGTCTCACCAACCCTCGCTGGATAGCAGGCCAGCTCCATCATGGCTGGCGCGGAGCCGCCGAAATCGCCCAGGGAGTCGACGCACTCTTCGCATTTGCCGCCACTACGGATGCTGTTTCGACGACCGCATTCGACCTTCTGTTCGCAACACTTATCGCGGATGAAACCGTCCGCAACAAAATTGCTGACGCGAACCCAGACGCCGCCCAGGCCGTTTGGAACCGTCTTGCAGAGGCATGGAAACGAGGCCTGTGGCAAAGCCGCCTCAATTCGGCGGCAGCCCTGTTTGATGAGAAGCGACAAGAGGTGGCGGAATGATCGATCCAACCTCCCCCTTGCGCCGGGGATGGTGCCCGGGTGTGCGACGCCCCATGGCGACCGGTGACGGTCTGCTTGTTCGCATCCATCCGCAGGCCGGCAGGCTGACCACCGGCCAGACCCGACTTATTGCGCAGGCCGCCCAGCAATACGGTAATGGCCACCTCGACGTCACCGCACGCGGTAACCTTCAGATTCGCGGCGTCCGTGAAGAAACCTATGCTCCACTGGCGACCCTTCTCGACAGAGAAGGCTTGGTCGAGCCCGAAGGCAGCGGGCCCAACCGCCTTGCCGTGGTGTCACCGCTTGCAGGACTCGACCCGCGCGATCGTTTCGACACCCTGAAGCTCGCGCAAGCGATAGAGCACCAGGTCGGCATCAGCGATGGTTTGCCGCCAAAGCTCTTCATAGCGGTGGACGGGGGTGGCTCCATGCCGCTCGAGGCCATAGGGGCGGATCTCCTTCTGCTGGCGCACGGCGAGGCCGTTGCCTTCGGTGTTACCACAACCCAAGGCACACGATGGATAGGAGCGTCCTCCTTAAGCTTTGCTCCTGAAGCTGCTCGATTGATCCTCTCTACCTACGCCCAAATGTGGGCGATGGGGAGAACGGCGGTCCGACGATTGCGCGATCTTCCGCCTGATCTCCTGCGGGAACTTGCGAGTATTGCGGAACTCAAAGCCACGTCGGCGCCGAATGCACGCCCCCCCGTGCCGCCGGCAGGCCTTCTGGGAATCGAAGGGGGCCACCAGGCGGTTCTTCTTGCGCTGCCCTTCGGTCGCTGCACCAGTGGACAATTGGAGCAGGTTGCCAGGTGGAGTGAACGGTACGACACCAGGGAAATCCGCCTGTCGTTTACGCGTGGTATTCTGTTGCCGGGGATCGCAGACGCAGATCTCGCCATATTGCGCGACGAAGCCCGAAACGCAGGCTTCATTACCGATGCCTATGACCATCGCCTCTCGCTGTTCGCCTGCCCCGGCAAGCCCGAATGCAAGAGCGCCGTCTCGCATGCCCCTACAGACGCTCTGAGGATCGCAGGCGCTTGCGGCCCCCTGCTCGCGAGAGGCGCAAGCCTCCACGTCTCCGGTTGCAGCAAAGGGTGCGCCCATCCCTCTTCGGCCACTCTGACGTTGGTGGGCCGCGATGGCGGCGGTTACGACATAGTTCTCAACGGTTCAAGCCAAGATGCCGCATCATGCCATCTCTCGATCGAGGAACTTATGAGGCGTCTATTGCCGCTGGATGGATCAGATGATCTTCGTCGTGCACTGCTGGGGAGCGCACCATGAACAACAGTCGTGCTTACATCCGCGAAGGTGCGGAGATTTACCGCCGGTCATTCGCAATTATTCGTGCCGAAGCTGACCTGTCGCGTTTCTCCGGCATTGAGGAACGCATCGTTGTTCGCATGATTCACGCCTGCGGGATGACGGATCTGCCGCAAGATGTGGAGCTGTCGTCTGGCTTCGCCGAGGCTGCCGAGAGGGCTCTCAAGCGTGGTGCCGCGATCCTGTGCGACGCCAAAATGGTAGCGAACGGTGTCACTCGTGCCCGCCTGCCCGCGAACAATCCGGTGATCTGTACTCTCGACGATCCTCGTGTTCCTGCTCTTAGTGCCGAGCTGGGTAACACTCGGTCTGCAGCCGCCATGGAGCTGTGGCGTGAGTATCTCGAAGGTTCGGTCGTGGTGTTCGGCAATGCGCCGACCGCCCTCTTCCGCCTGCTTGAAATGCTCGATTCCGGTGCGCCCAAGCCTGCGGCGGTGATCGGTATTCCCGTGGGCTTCATCGGTGCTGCTGAATCAAAGGAAGCGCTTTCTCGGGACGGGCGTGTCCCATTCCTTGTCGTCCATGGACGCCGTGGCGGCAGCGCCATGGCAGCGGCGGCAGTCAATGCTCTTGCTAATGCGACCGAGTGAGGCGACGCACGATGGCTCAGGACGAAATCCGCTTCTTCGGTCTAGGGCTCGGCCCTGGAAACCCGGATTATATGACGGTGCGGGCCCGCACGGTGCTGGAGACGGCAGACCGACTGGTTCACTTTTGCAAGCGCGGCCGACGCGGCAACGGGCGTACCATTGCGGATGCGGTGGTGGGCGCAGACCAGGAGCGGGAAATTGCCCTCGTCTATCCGGTGACCACGGAGATCCCGGCGGATCATCCGGATTATGCCGCAGCCCTTGCACCCTTCTATGAAGCGGCGTCAGTCCGGCTGCTCTCCGAGATCGAGGCCGGCCGTACCGTCGCCGTGCTGTGCGAGGGTGATCCCTTCTTCTACGGGTCGTTTATGCACCTGTGGTGGCGGCTCAAGGACAGAGTGCCGACTGAGATCGTGCCTGCGGTCTCCGGCATGTCCGGAGCATGGACACGGGCCGGGGTACCAATCACATGGGGGGACGACGTGCTCACGGTAATCCCGGGAACGCTGTCCGAGGCGGAGCTTGTCCGACGTCTGTCGAGTACCGATGCCGCTGTCGTGATGAAGCTCGGACGCAATCTGCCCAAGGTACGCAGCGCCCTCGCCGCCGCCGGTCTTCTGGAGCGGGCGATCTACGTTGAACGTGCCACGATGTCCGGGGAAAAAATCATCCCCCTGCCCGACATGCCGGAAGAAATCGACGCACCCTATTTCTCCCTTGTCATCGTTCCTGGACAGGGAAGGCGCGTATGAGAGGCCGATTGACCGTCATCGGCCTTGGACCGGGCGATCCGCGCTGGCTGACGCCAGCAGCATCCGAGGCGCTCGCTTCGGCCACCGACCTCGTGGGCTACGGACCTTATCTGGACCGCGTGCCTGACAGGCCGGGCCTGCGCCGCCATGCCTCCGATAATCGCGTCGAGCTTGACCGCGCGCGCTTTGCGCTCGATCTCGCTTCAACGGGATGTGACGTTGCTGTGGTATCCGGTGGCGATCCGGGTGTCTTCGCCATGGCGGCGGCGATATTCGAGGCGGTTGAGACCGGCCAGCCTTCTTGGCGTGGGATCGATATCCGCGTAGAGCCCGGCATCACGGCAATGCTCGCTGCGGCGGCTCGCGTGGGGGCGCCACTTGGCGGCGATTTCTGCGCCATTTCACTTTCCGACAATCTGAAGCCCTGGGAGACGGTGGAGACCCGTCTGCGAGCGGCCGTCGCAGCGGATTTCGTGGTTGCGCTTTACAACCCCATATCGAGAGCTCGGCCCTGGCAGCTCGGCTCGGCCCTGGAGCTCGTTGCCGAGCACCGGGGACCCAACACGCCAATCGTTCTGGCTCGGGCGGTAGGACGGCCTGATGAGTGCATCAGGATCCTTGCGCTTTGTGACGTCGACGCCTCCATGGCCGATATGTCCACAGTCGTGATCATCGGCGCGAGCACGACACGGCTGATCGCAAAGCCCGACGACAGTGCACCTTACGTCTACACGCCTCGTTTCTACGGGGTGCGATCATGACGTTGCTCGAGCCATTCCAGCACCGCGTCCACGCAGGTGACCTCCTCAACGCCGTGGGGCTTTTCGGGCCGCGCCACGACGATGACGGGCAGACCGAGGGTGCGCGCAGCAGCAATCTTGGGATAGGTCGCAGCTCCACCGGAGTTCTTTGTTACCACCACTTCGATGCGCTCGCGCAACAGCAGCGCACGCTCGGCGTCCTCATCAAAGGGCCCCCGATTCTGGATGGTGACGACATTCGGAACGGGCAACGCATCGCCCACAGGCTCGATGGTGCGGACCAGATACGAATGCTGGGGCGCGGCCGCAAAGGACGAAAGCTCAAGGCGACCAACGGTGAGAAAGACACGTCGCGGCTCAGCTCCGAGAGCACGAACCGCAGCCCCTATATTCGGTACATCGATCCAGCAGTCCCGCGGCTGTCGCATCCAGGCCGGACGCCGCAAGGCGAGAAGCGGAACGCCGGTTCGCGCGCAAGCCTCAGCGGCATTGCGGGACATGAGTGCGGCAAAGGGATGGGTTGCATCGACGACTCTCTTCACACACTCGTCACGCAGGAAGCGAACCAAGCCCTCAACCCCGCCAAAGCCCCCGATGCGGGTGGGAATGGGCAAGGAGCGCGGATCGCTGGTGCGGCCCGCCATGGACAAAATCGGGTTGAATTCGGATCGTTCACGAAGTTGCGCCACGAGCGCGGAGGCTTCGGTGGTGCCGCCCAGAATGAGAATGCGCATGAGCCCCTTTTCCCTGAATCCTGATCAGAAGTCGAGCGCGGCTCCGGAACGGCCGTGGCTCACGATCATCGGCATCGGCGAGGATGGGCGCAAAGGCCTTTCGGGTCCCGCTCTGGCTGCGTTGGACCAGGCGGATCTCGTAATTGGCGGAGCGCGCCACCTGGAGCTCGCCGCACCACTCTCGGCACCGACGCTCACGTGGCTGAGCCCCTTCGGCGAAAACTACGCCATGATCCTGGCGCGTCGGGGGCAACCCACCTGCGTGCTCGCAACCGGCGATCCCTTCCATTACGGCATCGGCGCAGAGCTTGCCCGGTTGATCCCGGCAGGGGAAATTATTACCCATCCCCACACGTCGGCCTTCAGTTTGGCTGCTGCCCGGATGGGCTGGTCGCTGCCGGAGTGCGAATGCCTAAGCCTCCATGGCCGGGCATTGGAAGTTATCGTTCCGTATCTTCAACCGGGAGCGCGCCTGCTGGCATTGTCATGGGACGGCTCAACGCCGAAGAAGCTCGCGGATCTTCTGACCGCGCGCGGACTTGGAAGCTCCACCATTACCGTGCTCGAGGCTATGGGGGGGGCATTGGAGAAGGTTCGCCACGCTACGGCTTCCAGTTTTAACGTTCTGGAGACGCACCCGCTTAACACAGTGGCCGTCGAGGTCGTAGCAGAAGGAGATTCTCGGATCGTACCCCTCGCGCCGGGCCTTCCCGACTCCTGGTTCGAAAACGATGGCCAGCTTACCAAGGCCGAGATACGCGCCCTTACGCTCAGTGCGCTCGCCCCGCGAGCCGGTGAGATGCTGTGGGATATCGGCGCAGGTGCCGGCTCGGTTGGGATCGAGTGGTGCCTGCGACACCCGCGGAATCGCGGCATCGGCATCGAGCAACGAGACGATAGGGCCCAACGCGCGCGGCGCAACGCTACGGAGCTCGGCGTCACCACACTCGATATCCGGCTTGGCCGTGCTCCTGAAGCTCTTTCGGGTCTGGCTCCTCCGGATGCGGTCTTCATAGGTGGGGGAGTGTCTGAACCCGGCGTATTCGATGCTGCCTGGGTCGCTCTCAAGTCTGGCGGGCGCCTCGTCGCCAACGCGGTCACCTTGGAGGCCGAGACCCTGCTCGGCACTTTATACACTCGTTACGGCGGCACAATGCGGCGCTTGGCGCTCTCGCGGCTGGAGCGCATCGGCGGCATGCATGGTTGGCGGGCGGCAATGCCCGTGACGCAATGGGTCGTGCGAAAGCCATGATCGTCGCAGGTGTGGGATTCAAGCGCAGCGCCGATGCCGATGAAATCGTGCGCCTCGTGAACGAGGCCCTGTCTCGCGCCACCGCGAGAGGTGCCGTACTGGACAAAATCGCAACGATCGAGCCCCTCGCCACGCTGCCCGCTTTCAAGGAAGCAGCCCGTCGCCTGTCTGTTCCGCCCGTCCACATCACAGAGGCAGCCCTGATGGGAGTCGGTCCACGCGTCAGAACTCACACGGCACGCTCGATGGCGGCGCATGGTGTTGGCTCGGTCGCCGAAGCGGCGGCTCTCGCGGCGGGGGGGCCGGAGTCCCAGCTCATTCTGGAGCGTATTGCGTCAGCTTCCGTTACCTGCGCTCTAGTACGAAGAGAGACAGCTTTATGACCGTTCATTTCATTGGGGCAGGCCCCGGGGCCCCCGACCTGATTACCGTCCGCGGACGTACGCTGGTGGCGAGCAGCCCGGTTTGCCTCTACGCGGGCTCCATCGTGCCGCCGGAGATTCTCGCATGGTGCCCATCCGGCGCGCGTATCGTCGATACGGCCCCCCTCGATCTTGACGCTATCGTTGCCGAGTATGTGCGTGCCCATGAGAGCGGTGAAGACGTGGCGCGCCTGCATTCGGGAGATCTGTCGATCTGGAGCGCGATGGGCGAGCAGATACGGCGTCTCGAAGCGCTCGGCATTCCCTATACGATTACCCCCGGGGTTCCCGCTTTCGCCGCAGCCGCAGCCGCCATCGGGCGCGAACTGACGGTGCCGGAAGTTGGACAATCGGTGGTTCTGACCCGCACCTCAGGGCGCGCCTCGTCGATGCCTGAGACGGAGCGGCTTTCCGTCTTTGCGCAGACCAAGACGACCCTCGCAATCCACCTTTCCATTCACGTGATTGAGCAGGTGACAGAGGAATTACTGCCGTTCTACGGCGCTGATTGTCCTGCAGCAGTGGTGTGGCGTGCGTCCTGGCCTGACGAGCGCGTGCTCATGGGCAGCCTCGGCACCCTGGCCGCCATGGTGCGCGCCGAGAAACTGGAGCGCACTGCGGTAATTCTGGTGGGCCAGACACTCGCGGCACGGGATTTTCGCGAAAGCGCCCTCTACTCAGCAAACTACGACCGGCGCTTCCGGCCGAGCTCCCGCGAAAGCAACGCATGACGCGTCAGGATTCAGGTGACTCTAAGGGGCGGTGCGCGGCCGATGAGCGAACCGTTTCGATCGAACACGACAATCTCCAGAGCGATGTCGGAGCCGTGCAGGGCCTTGGCGGCAGTCTTCCAGGCATGTTGCGCTACCACGTCGCCAAGTCGCAATCCGATGCTCTGCGCGGTTTCCAGAACCTCAAGAGCCGTATTGGCATTGCGTGCCGCCTCCACAAAAGCAGATCCCGCCCCTGCCTCGGAAAGACGCTCGGAGAGCCAGCCAAGATCGACCGCTCCGGAGCGGGAATGGAGATCGAGCAGGCCCTGTCCGAGCTTCGTCATCTTGGCGAAGCCCCCTGCAATAGTAACTTTGGATACAGGATTGCGGCGCAGGTATTTGAGCATACCTCCGGCGAAATCGCCCATGTCGATAAGCGCTTGCTCTGGCAGATTATAGAGAGCTTGAACGGCTTTCTCCGAGGTCGAACCCGTGGCTCCCGCAACATGGTCAAGCTCGCTCGCTCTTGCGACATCGATGCCGCGGTAGATGCTGTGAATCCAGGCCGAGCAGGAATAGGGTACCACTACACCCGTTGTACCGAGGATGGACAAACCTCCCAATATGCCAAGGCGCGGATTGAGGGTCCTGCGAGCCAGCGCCTCGCCGCCAGGAATGGAGATTTCCACCTCGATATCCGTCGGGCCTCCGATGGCGCGCACAGCGTCATCGAGGTTGTCATGGATCATCCGGCGCGGCATCGGGTTGATCGCGGGCTCGCCAGGCGAAAGCGGCAACCCGGCGCGAGTGATGGTGCCGACGCCTTCGCCTGCCCGAAACGTCACACCCAGTCCCGGAGCGCCCGCACGCACAGCCGCAATCACCAGTGCACCGTGGGTCACATCCGGGTCATCGCCGGCATCCTTTACGATTCCGACGCGCGCGCCGCCGTCAGCAGCCTCGGCGAAGGCCAAGGTAAACGCAGGCCGCACCCCACCCGGAAGGACAATCTCTACCGGATCGGGAAATTCACCCGTCTGCCAGCCCCAATAGGCGGCTTTGGCCGCTGCTGTGGCGCAGGCCCCCGTCGTCCAGCCACGGCGCAACGGACCGCCGGGTTTCAGTTCCTCCATACACCTCACCATTCATTGCCATGACATCCTATATCGACTTTGAAGCCTCGGGTCATGCATGGAGACATGCATGACCTCGCTTGCAAATCTTTCGCCCTCATTTCTCCCCGGCACGGTCTGGCTCGTGGGGGCAGGTCCCGGCGATCCGGGCCTTCTTACAATCCACGCCCTGAACGCCCTCGGGAACGCCGATGTGGTGGTGCACGACGCCCTTGTCGATTCCGGCATTCTGTCCATGGTCCGAACAGGCGCGGTTCTTGAGCATGTCGGCAAACGCGGTGGCCAACCTTCCACTACACAGAGCGACATCTGCGAGCGTCTCGTTGCGCTGGCGCGTGAGGGCCATCGCGTCGTGCGGTTGAAAGGGGGCGACCCCTTCATCTTCGGCCGCGGGGGCGAAGAAATGCTGGCTCTGGCCAAGGCTGAAATTCCGTTCCGCATCGTCCCGGGCGTGTCCAGCGGGCTGGCTTCGCTCGCCATTCATGGCATTCCCGCCACCATGCGGACCACCAATTATGCCGTTATCCTGGCCACAGGGCACCGGGCTCCCGATCAGAATGCCGATTGGAGGGCCTTGGCGCGCACTGGCGCTCCCATCGTGCTCTACATGGCGGTCGCCAACCTTCCGGGCATTGTATCGGAGCTCATGGAGGGTGGGCTGCCTGGTACCACCCCTGCTCTCGCCGTGCATGGGGTAACCACCTCTTATGAGACCATGGAGGAAACCACGCTCGCGCATCTGCCTCGACTGATCGAGGAAGGCGTGATCCGCTCGCCGACTATTGTTGCCATCGGTGCGATCTCAGGGATTCGAAGCGCGATTCAGAACCATCTGCTTCTGTACGGCGCGGAGGCTGCGCAATGAGTCGTGCCACCGGCCTTCTTATCGCAGCACCGAGATCGGGCTCCGGCAAAACAACGGTGGCGCTTGGTATTCAGCGCGCGCTTGTGCGGCGTGGACTCCGTGTGCGCGGCGCCAAATGTGGGCCCGATTATATCGACCCTGCCTTTCATATGGCGGCGACCGGCATGCCGAGCTTCAACTTCGATAGCTTCGCAATGGATCGCGAATTCCTCAATACGCTTGCGGCACAGAGCGCGGCTGGCACGGACATTGTCATCGCCGAGGGCTCCATGGGTCTTTTTGACGGCGTTCGTCAAAAGTTGGGCCATACCGGCGCAAGCGCTGACATCGCGGCAGTGTTCGGCTGGCCCGTCGTTCTCGTTCTTGACGTGTCCGGCCACGCTCAATCGGCTGCAGCCGTAGCGCTGGGCTGCGCGCGGTTCGACCCCCGTATCGAGATCGCCGGCGTTGTGCTGAATAGAGTGGCGAGCCAACGTCACCGCAATCTCGTAGAAGATGGCTTAGAACGCATCGGGCTGCCGGTTCTCGGAGCCCTGATGCGCAATAACGACTTGATTTTGCCGGAGCGCCATCTCGGTCTGGTTCAGGCTGGCGAGACCGATGAGCTCGACCGGAGACTGGAGCACTTGGCCGACTTGGTGGAGACATCCATCGACCTCGATAAGCTCCTCGCCCTGGGGCGTCCTACGCAAATCGGCCTTGCGACCTGCGGGACGACATTAACGCCACCCGGGCAGCGCATCGCACTTGCGACAGATCAGGCTTTCTCTTTCGTTTATCAGCATGTGCTTGCCCATTGGCGCGCGGCAGGAGCAGAAATCGCCACCTTTTCGCCGCTTGCAAACGAGCCTCCGCCTAACGATGCCGATATTTGCTGGTTGCCCGGTGGCTATCCGGAGCTCCATGCGGGACGCATCGCAGACGCGACAAGTTTCCTCCAGGGTCTTCGCTCTTTTGCGCGAACGCGCCCGGTTCATGGGGAGTGTGGCGGCTACATGGTGCTTGGAGAGGCGCTGGAAGATGGAGACGGCAACGTGCATCGCATGGCTGGCCTCCTCCCGGTCAGCACGAGTTACGCCAAACGCAAGATTCATCTGGGCTACCGCGTCGCGCATCTGCTTCATGACGGCCCGCTTGGGTCAGCCGGGCGACGTCTCGTCGGCCATGAATTTCATTATGCGTCCATCATGCAGGGTGACACAAGCAAAGACACTGCCTTTGCGGCCGTGACGGATGCCGAAGGGACCGATCTAGGGACGATGGGCCACCGCGTCGGAACGACAACGGGGAGCTTTTTCCACGTAATCGCACATTCGTGACAGTGCGTAGGTCAACACCGACAGAAATCCTGCGCGAGGACGGAAAGGCAATTTTTCCAAATCGAAACAGGTCCCGGGATCATCCCGGGACCTGTTTCGCAACTGTAATTCCGCGATAAATGTCTTACGCGGCTTTTACGCCCGACAGGAAAGAGCCGACCTCCTGCCCCAGATCGGAGGAGTGTCGCGCCAGCTCCTGGGCCGCATTCAGCACTTGCGATGCCGCAGCCCCGGTTTCCCCGGCGCCTTGCCGAACGTCCATGATATTCCCGTTCACCTGCTCGGTACCGCGAGCCGCCTCTTGAACGTTTCGCGCAATCTCCGCTGTCGCAGCACCCTGCTGTTCCATGGCGGCGGCGATGCCGACAGAGATCTGTGACATTTCCTTGATTGTCTTCGCAATCTGCTGAATGTCGGCGACCGCCTGTTCAGTAGCCTGTTGGACGGATCCGATCTGCTGGGAAATCTCTTCCGTCGCTTTGGAAGTTTGGCTGGCCAGTTCCTTGACCTCCGTTGCGACCACCGCGAAGCCCTTGCCGGCCTCACCGGCACGGGCCGCCTCGATGGTGGCATTGAGGGCCAGAAGATTGGTCTGCCCCGCGATATTATTAATGAGAGCGACGACGTTACCGATCCGATCCGCGGCGGTGGCGAGTGCCTGAACCGTATGATTGGTGCGCTCGGCGTCGGAGACGGCCTGCTCTGCGATCTGGGATGACTGCCCCACCTGGTGGGCGATCTCGCGGATTGAGATGGAGAGTTCTTCCGTTGCGGCCGCAACCGTCTGAACGTTGGCGGATGTTTGCTCCGCCGCTGTCGCAACCGTGATGGTCCGCGTATTGGTTTGGTCCGCTATGGACGTCATGGATTGCGCGGTCGCTTCCATTTCCGCGGCAGCTGACGCTAGGCCGTTCGTCAGTGCGGAGACGTTGGCTTCGAATCGCTTGGTGAGCTCATCGAGCACCTGGGCACGCCGCATCTTGGCATCAGCCTCGACGGCGGCCGCTTCATCTGCATCCTTCTTCGCGATCATCACGTCCTTGAACGTTTGAACGGCTGTCGCCATGACGCCGACCTCATCCCGCCGCGAAGTGCCTTCCACCGAGACGGAGAGATCGCCATCGGCCAGAGCTCGCATGCTCTCGACAAGCTTCTGAATAGGCCGGGAGATGCTCCGACCAAGACCGAATGCAGCTCCAATCAGGATGACGGTTGCTACGGCAACGATGGCCAGGAAAATATTGCGATAGGTGGCGGCCGTCGCGGCAAGATCGTCGATGTACACGCCGCTGGAGATCGCCCAGTTCCACTTCGAGTACGCGCCCGCATAGCTCATTTTCGGTCCGGGAACGGTTTCTCCGAGCTTTGGCCACAGGAAACGCACATAACCACCGCCTGCCTTTGCGGCGTCAACCTGTTCCCGCGTGAAGAAAACGCCGTTAGCGTCCTTTACGCTGGTCATGTCGTTGCCTTCGATAGACCGGTTCGGGCTCGAAAGAATCACATTCTTGTAGCTCAGAACGACGAAGTACTCGTTGGTGTCGTAGCGAAGGTTGCGAACCAGCTCGAGGGCATCCTGTTGCGCGCGCTCCTGCGGAACACCTTCCCGTTGAGCCTTCGCGTCGATAGCCGCGATCATGCTGACGGTCGACTCGACAAGGTGCTTCAGTTCGGACTGCTTCCGATCGAGAAGGATCGTCGAGATCGTCATCGAGCCATAGATGGCTAGGATTATGAGCGCGAGGATTCCGGCCGCCATACCTGCATAGAATCGCCCCGCAACGCTGGTCAGCACACTGACCGTCCTTCGTGGTTTTGGATTGTTGGACATCATCTTCGTCACGTCACCCGCCCGCATTGCCGCGGGAAGCACGCGCCCCAGCGGCGCGATGGATCGGGTCACGGAGATCGTTGTTCGATGAAGGTAAAGAACAAATTTATAGCTAGGATAAAAATGTGGCGACAGCAGCAAAACTCAAGACAATTTGAGCTAAGAGTTGCACCCGCGACTATTAGATAAGATTATAGTCTCCATGCTTGACTTCCATAACGAAGTTATTTCTTCGGAATTTCTTTGATCGCCGAGCGCTTCTCGTAGAGGAAAGATTCACGTCCACTTCCCGATCCTGCCCTCCGGCGTCTGGGTTATGGCGGGCATAAACGCCCTTCAATGCGCGAAAAGGGGCGGGTACGCCGGATCGGTCCGCCGCTCAGCCTCGCCTGCCCCACACATTTCGAACGAGACGCCGGCATATCCCCCTCCTCTCCAGCGGAGGCATGCCTCAAAAACCTGGAGCGTATGCCCGACGATATAGAGTTTAAAAAAGTCAGGAAGCGGCAGGTCATCACGGATGATGAGCTTCGCGCCACCAGCGGAAATATCGCAAACTTCGCAATGGATCATCGTTTCCGGGCCGGTCACGATCTTGGCCGGCTGTTGAGCACGGCGGCGCCTGCTCCTTCGCAGGTCCAGATTCTTGGGGTATGAAGTCCAGGATATGCCGGATGCCATGTGGATGCCCGAGCAGGAGAATGCCGCTCCGCAACCATGGCTTCCTCCTCCTTAAATGCTCAAGCTCCACAAAGGATGCCTATCCTTAAGGTCGAGGGATCAGTGATCATCGGCCGCGCTGGCGTTCCTGAGGATTGTTGTGGTATTGCGCGGGCCGACGGAGGGTTCTGTCCGTAGTACCGCCATGCTTTCGCACCGTGCGGATAGAGGCGGAACGACCTCGTCATGGAAGCTTAGAAGAGTGGATGTCTGCGGATGAATGCTCCCGCGCCTAAAGTCTCGTTCGTGTCCTTGGGCTGCCCCAAAGCCCTCGTCGATTCCGAACGGATCATCACCCAGCTCCGTGCGCAGGGTTATGAGCTGACCAAGAAGCATGACGGTGCGGACGTCGTGATCGTCAACACCTGCGGCTTCCTCGACAGCGCCAAGGCGGAGTCCCTCGATGCCATCGGTGCCGCGATGGCCGAAAACGGCAAGGTCATCGTCACGGGATGCATGGGAGCGGAACCTGAGCAGATCCGAGACCGCTTCCCCAATGTGCTCGCCATCACAGGTCCGCAGCAATACGAAACTGTCGTCGGCGCGGTCCACCAGGCGGCGCCGCCGGCCCACGACCCGTTCGTGGATCTGGTTCCGCCCCAAGGCGTGAAGCTCACGCCGCGTCATTACGCCTATCTGAAGATCTCGGAAGGGTGCAACAACCGCTGCTCCTTCTGTATCATTCCCAAGCTTCGCGGCGACCTGGTGAGCCGCCCTATCGCGGATGTCCTGCGGGAAGCTGAAAAGCTCGCAAAGGCCGGGGTCAAAGAGATTCTGGTGATTTCCCAGGATACCAGCGCCTATGGGCTCGACCTGAAATACCAGCCAAGCCTCTGGCAGGACCGTGATGTCCGGACCCGCTTTTACGACCTTGCCCGGGAGCTCGGCGAACTCGGCCTTTGGATCCGGATGCACTATGTCTATCCGTATCCCCATGTGGATGAGGTCATTCCGCTCATGGCGGAGGGCCGGATCCTTCCCTATCTCGATATTCCCTTCCAGCATGCGTCGCCCACGGTCCTGAAGGCCATGCGCCGCCCCGCGCACCAGGAAAAGACCCTGGACCGTATTCGCAAATGGCGGGACATGTGCCCGGATCTCGCCATCCGGTCTACCTTTATCGTCGGCTTTCCCGGAGAAACCGATGAGGATGTCGACTTCCTGATGGAGTGGCTCAAGGAAGCCAAGCTCGACCGCGTCGGCTGCTTCCGGTACGAGCCGGTCCAGGGTGCCCCAGCCAACGAGCTTGGAGCCGCAATTCCAGCGGAAGTGAAGGACGAACGCTGGCACCGATTCATGAAGACCCAGCGCGAAGTCAGCACCCGGCTGCTGAAGGCAAAGGTCGGCAAGCGTCTGTCCGTCATTATCGACGAGCCGGGTGCCACGGTCGCCAAAGGGCGCACAAAGTACGACGCGCCGGAAATTGACGGCAACGTCTATGTGGCGTCCCGTCGGCCCTTGCGGGTTGGAGACATCGTCAGCGTCAAAATCGAACGTTCCGACGAGTACGACCTGCATGGGGTCGCGACCTGAGACGCCGCTGAGATCCTGCTCTCCATCGCGGCCGCCTGTCTCCGGTTCGGGCTTTGGAGAGCTGCCTACCGTAGCTCGATCTGCAGGCTCTCGACGAAATGCACTCCGGCTGCCCGGAGGTCTTGCATGGCGCGGTCGAGGGACCCACTGGTGTCTATGGCGCGACAGGCGTCCTGGACGACGAAGGTATCGAACCCCGCGTCTTGCGCATCGAGAGCCGTCCAGGCGACGCAGAAATCCGTCGAAGGCCTGTGCAGAAAAGTCGCCTAAAGCCTCGCTCCTTCAAATAGCCGCTGAGCCCGGTCGGCGTCTGCCGGTCGGCTTCGATGAAGCCTGAGTAACTGTCGATGGCCGGATCGTAGCCTTTGCGGATGACCAATTGCGCGTGAGGAATCTGCAGCTCGCGGGCAATTTCAGCCCCAATCGTTCCCTGTACGCAATGATCGGGCCAGAGAATTTGGGATCCATACGCCAGTTGCACCGTCTCGAACGGCACCTTCCCAGGATGGCTTGAGGCAAAAGACGTGTGACCGGCAGGATGCCAGTCCTGGGTCAGCAGCACATGGCGAAAAAGCCGGGCAAGACGGTTGATGGGCGCAATCACTGCGTGGCCATCAGGCACTGCCAGAGCGCCCCGGGAAGGAAATCGTACTGAACGTCCGTTACGATCAGGACATCGCTGTCGCAGAGGACGATGGGAGACCGGTCCATGGCGATCCTTCCGATCAGAATGGCGCGAAAATGCAAAAGGGCAGCCGATTGCTCGGCTGCCCTGAGAGCTCGAGACGAGGCGTTATTGCGGCAGCTTGTCGTCGATGCCCTTCACGTAGAAGTTCATTCCGAGGATCTGCTCGTCGGACAGCGCACCATTGCCCTTGCACTCGACTTCAGTGCCATCCTGCTTCAACACTGGGCACTTGAAGGGATTGGTCTTGCCGGACTTGATGGCCGCTTCGGTCTCCTCCGCCATCTTCTTCACGTCGTCGGGCATGTTCTTATAGGGCGACATGACCACCATATGGGCGGCAAGCCCGCCCCACGTGTCTTCGGACTTCCAGGTCCCGTCGAGGACAGCTTTCGTCCGGGCGACGTAGTAATCCGACCAGTTGTCGACGATAGCGGTCAGCTGCGCCTTCGGGGCGAATTGCTCCATGTCGGAAGCCTGGCCGAAGCCGAACTTTCCGCGCGCTTCGGCAGCCTGGAGAGGTGCCGGGCTGTCGGTGTGCTGAGCGATGATGTCGACGCCCTGATCGAGAAGCGCCTTTGCGGCATCCGCCTCTTTGGCCGGATCGTACCAGGAGTTGGCCCAAACAACCTTTATCTTGATGTTCGGATTTACCGACTGCGCCCCAAGGAAATACGAGTTGATGCCGGCGACGACCTCGGGGATCGGGAAGGCTCCGACATAACCGATGGTTCCGGTCTTCGACATCTTACCGGCGATTTGACCGATGATGTAGCGCCCCTCATGGAACTTCGCCGCATAAGTCGAGAGGTTCGGCGCCCGCTTGAAGCCGGTGGCGTGCTCGAACTTTACGTTGGGATACTTCTTCGCGACCTTCAGGGTCGGCTCCATGAAACCGAACGATGTGGTGAAGACCAGCTTATGGCCCGTGCGGGCGAGCTGTTCGATCGCGCGCTCGGAATCGGCTTCCGGCACACTTTCCACATAGGTGGTTTCCACTTTATCGCCGAATGCCTTCTCGACGGCTTTCCGACCGACGTCGTGCTGATGGCTCCAGCCGTAATCGCCCACCGGCCCCACGTAGATGAAGCCGATTTTGAGCTTTTCCTGCGCTCCGGCCGTGCCGGCCGTAAGGGCCAGGGCGGTCACGCCGGCTAGAGCGCCGAGGATGGTTCGAAAGGACATGTTAGCTCCCCTGGTTTTAAACAATTCAGGCTTTCGTCGCAGGTCTCGGAAGTTCCTGCAAGTATCGTGATGCTCACAATATCATCGCTTTGTTTAGCGGTCAGGCACGAATGGCGCGCCGAGCGAGCCCGGAGCCCCGATCGCCCGGCCATGGCGCAGCGAAAGCAGCAGAAGCGCCAGGATCGTCGCCAAGTAGGGCACAGCCGAAAGAAGCTGTGACGGGACCCCGAACTGGGCGGCCTGGGCGTGGAGCTGCAACACGGTCGCAGCCCCGAAGATATAGGCCCCGACCAAGACCCAGCCCGGACGCCAGGCTGCGAAAACCACCAGCGCCAATGCAATCCATCCCCGCCCCGCGGTCATCCCCGGAGACCAGAACCGTGTGTAGACAAGGGAGAGATAGGCGCCCGCCAGGCCAGCACAGGCCCCGCCGAAAAGGATCGCGAGAAGGCGCACCCGGAGAACGGGAAGACCCAGGCCATGGGCCGACACATGGTTCTCGCCGATCGACCGCAAGGTCAGTCCGGCTCGTGACCTGCCGAGATAAAGCGCTACCCCGACCGTGAGCAGAAACGACACGTAAACGAAGAGGTCCTGCTCAAAAAACAGGCGACCTACAATCGGGATGTCACTGAGAACCGGCACGGACAAAGGCTCGACCGGATTGCGTCGCGCGCCGACGAAAGGGGCGCCGATCAAGCCGGAGAGTCCCAAACCCAGAATGGTCAGCGCAAGTCCCGAACCCACTTGGTTCGCCGCGAACCCGAGAACCGCGAGGGCAAAGATCACCGCCATCGCCATTCCGGCCAGCATTCCGGCGCCGACGCCCAAAATGGTCGAATCGAAGGTAACGGCCGCCGCAAAGCTGCAGGCTGCACCCATGGCCATCATGCCCTCGACACCGAGATTGAGAACACCCGAGCGCTCCGTCACGAGTTCCCCGAGAGCCGCGATGAGAAGCGGCGTGGAGGCTGTGACGATCGTCAGGAGAATGGCCTCGAACGTGGTCATTTACGCCCTCCCCGGCTGACGATTCGGATGCGGTAGCTCACCAGTGCATCGGCTGACAGCACACACAGAAGCAGGATACCCTGGAATGCCTGGGTCAGATCGAGCGGCAGCTTGAGCAGGATCTGCGCGCTTTCACCGCCGATAAAGGTCAACGCGACTACGAGCGCGGCCACGAGAATGCCGAGGGGATTCAGGCGTCCCAGAAAGGCCACCGTGATCGCCGTAAAGCCGTATCCCGGAGAGATCGAGGGTTGGAGCTGACCGATCTGTCCGGACACCTCGGAAATACCGGCAAGGCCTGCAAGGCCGCCGGAAATGGCGAACACCGCAAGGGTCGTGTTCTTTGCGCTGAACCCGGCAAATCTGGCGGCTCTTGGGGCGTCCCCGGTCAGACGCAGGCGATACCCGAAGAGCGTCCGCCCCAGAACGAGGGCGGTCACCAGAACCGCAAGGACTGCAAAAACCGTTCCGTAATGAACGCGACTGGCCTCGCCAAGGGTCGGAAGAGTGGCCGCCGGGTCGAACGTGACCGATTGCGGGAAATTGAAGCCCTTCGGATCCCGCCATGGGCCGCGAACCAGATAGTCGAGGATCAGCTGCGCCACATAGACGAGCATCAGGCTCGTCAGGATCTCGTTGACGCCGAAACGGGTCTTCAGAAAGGCCGGGATGAGGCCGTAAAGGGCGCCGCCGAGGATACCGAGCACAAGCATGGCCGGCAGGACCCACGCGCCCGCTTCGGTGCCGTGGGTTCGGAGGGCCAGCCATCCGCCGAGAACGGCACCGATAACATATTGTCCCTCCGCCCCGATGTTCCAAAGGTTGGCGCGAAAGCAATAGGATAAGCCGATGGCGATCAGCGCAAGCGGGGTTGCTTTGACGAGCAGTTCCTGGATGGACCAGGGGTCGCTCAAAGGCTGTATGACATAAACCTGGAAGGCTGCCACAGGTGAACGGCCGAGAAGCCAGATCACCAGGCCCGCGATCAGAAAAGCCGTGATGAACGCGAGGACAGGGGCCAGAGCGCGCATGGCAGGAGCCACGCTCGCGCGCGGCGTCAACTCAAACCGCATGAGATGCCCCGTGCAACTGCGCTTCTCCCAACATTTCCAGGCCCACGGCCTCTTTGGTCCATTCGGTGACTTTTCGTAGCGGACTGAGATGCCCTTGGTGGATGACGGCCATTCTGTCAGCGATTTCAAAGAGCTCGTCGAGATCCTGACTGATCACGACGACGGCGCTTCCTTCCCCGGCAAGGTCGACCAGGGCTTGCCGGATCAAACGCGCAGCGCCGGCGTCGACCCCCCAAGTGGGCTGATCGACGATGAGAAGCTTGGGCCGACGGATAATCTCACGGCCGATCACGAACTTCTGGAGGTTCCCGCCAGATAGCTTGCGGGCCTGTGGATCATTCTCGGGGGTCCGGACATCGAAACTCTTCACGATCCCTTGGGCCAGACGCCGTGCCGCATTCAGGAGGATGAAGCCGGATCTGCTCACTTCTGCGGCGGCATGAGAAATCAGCGTGTTCTCGCTCAGGCGGTGCGTCGGTGCCGCCGCATGGCCCAGCCGCTCCTCTGGAACGAAGGCGGCGCCGAGGCGACGGCGGGCGTCGATCCCCTCGGTACCGCAGGCTCGACCGGCAATGCGGATAATGTCCGCTCGCTCCACGGTCCGCTCCCCCGAAAGGGCTGCAAAGAGTTCGCTCTGCCCATTGCCGGCGACGCCGGCGATCCCGACGACTTCTCCTGCGTACGCGGTCAGGTCGATATCCCGCAATGCCTGTCCATGGACATCCGCTGGCGCCAGGGAGAGACCGCGTACTTCGAGCATGTCTCCTTTTGGCTCGTGGGGAATGCCGGAGCGCACCTCGCCGATCTCGGCCCCAACCATCATGGCGGCGATTTCGCGCGCGCTCCGGGCCCGAGGATCCAAGGTTCCGACGACCCGTCCGCCCCGCAGGATCGTGGCGCTCCGGCAGAGGCGGCGGACCTCCTCCAGCTTGTGGGATATGTAGAGGATCGAGCAGCCGTCGGCCGCCAGCTTGTCGAGCGTGACGAACAGGTGCTCGGCTTCTTGTGGGGTCAGAACCGACGTCGGCTCGTCGAGAATCAGCAACCGGGGATTTTGCAGGAGGCAGCGGACGATTTCGATCCGCTGACGCTCGCCCGCAGAGAGCGTCCAGACAGCGCGGTCAGGCTCAAGGGCAAGTCCATAGGCTCGACTGACGTCCCCCAATCGCTCCCGAACCCGCGACAAGGTCCAATTGCCGGAAAGCGCGACAGTGATGTTTTCCGCAACCGTCAGCTCGTCGAAGAGGGAAAAGTGTTGAAACACCATGCCGACCCCGAGCGTCCTCGCCTCGACCGGCGATCCGATCGCGACAGGCCGGCCTTCCCACAGAATCTGTCCCTCGGTCGGCTCGATCACGCCGTACAGGATTTTGACCAACGTCGATTTGCCGGCGCCGTTTTCGCCCAGGAGTGCGTGGATTTCACCGCGCTCGATGGTCAAATCGATATGGTCGTTAGCCAGGAGGTCGCCGTAGCGTTTGCTGATGCCCTTAAGCTCAACAAGGGGCTGCGATGATGAAACGTCTGCCGTCACGCATTACGACTCTGGCTGGAGGTTAAGGAGGAGCCGACGCCAAGCCTGCACGTCCAACTTGAACCGATTGGAACAAGCCTGCGTCGACATGGACATCGTCCGGGCATCCGATCATAGGGATGAGCCATATGGGTCCGCAATGGCGAATGCTTGCTTTATTGTGGGTGTTTCTCCATTTGCTTCGTCTGGGATGAGGGTTGAGCGTGTCCGGTAGAACTCATGACATCATCATCGTCGGCGCTGGGGCAGCCGGCCTTTCGGCGGCCCTCGCCTTCGCGCGGGATGGCTATCGAACGGCCCTTGTCGGCCCCCTGGATGTCCGCCGGGATGGTCGTACGGTGGCGCTGCTCAGCGGATCGGTCCGATTTCTCGAAGCGCTGGGCGTGTGGTCGGATCTGCGGGCGGATGCAGCTCCGCTCGAGACGATGCGCATCGTCGACGATACCGGAAGCCTTTTCCGCCCCCCACCGGCGTCGTTCCGGGCGTCTGAAATCCGGCTCGACGCGTTCGGATGGAATATCGAGAACGTCACGCTCGTAGAAGGCCTTGCGAAAGCGGCAGGACAACACGCTTCCCTCACCCTCCTGCCCCAGCAGGCGACCGCCTTCGAGGCCGATACCGAGCGTGCCGCCGTCACGCTCGCGGATGGCTCCCTTCTCACGGGCAGCCTCGTGGTGGCGGCGGACGGACGCAACTCGCGATTGAGGCAAACCGTCGGCATCGAGACGCGCACATGGTCGTATCCGCAGACGGCGGTGACCGCGATTTTGCGGCACGACAAGCCCCATCGGGACATGTCGACGGAATTTCACACCCGTCATGGTCCCTTTACGCTGGTTCCGCTCCCGGGCCGAAGGTCGAGCCTGGTTTGGGTGACCCGGTCGGAGGACGCCAACCGCCTTCACGCCCTTGATGATGGGGATCTCGGCTTGGCCATCGAGCGTCAGGCCCATTCGCTGCTCGGCCGCATGCATCTCGATGGCCCCCGCGGCCTCGTCCCTATGGGCGGCCTATCGGTTACGCGATTCCAGGCCAACCGCCTCGCTCTCGTGGGCGAAGCTGCACACGTTTTTCCGCCCATCGGCGCTCAGGGCCTCAATCTGGGCCTTCGCGACGTGGCCGCTCTCCGGGACTGCGTCATAGATGCGGGAGATGAAGGGCAAGAGCCGGGCTCCGAGAATGCCCTGGGCCGCTATCAGCGTGGCCGCGATCTCGACGTTCGCCTCCGCACAGCCGCCGTTGATGGCCTGAACCGGACTCTGCTGGCGGGTTTCCTCCCCGCCGACTTCCTGCGGGGTGCCGGCCTGCTCGCCCTCACCAGCATTGGTCCGCTCCGCCGCGCGGTGATGCGTGAGGGCGTCTTGCCGCGGATGGGCTCTCCCCGGTTGATGCAGGCCGTGACTTCGACGCACCATGCGGAACAGTCTGCCTATCCATAAGGGCCAACCGGGTTCCTCATTGCGCCTCTTCGTTGCCGTTTCCATCGGAATGGCAACGATAAGCCACTGGCATCCTTACGGAAATAGATCGTAGGGGAGCGCCCCGATGCGGATGGTGTAGAGCAAGGCCGTCAAAGTCACCATGGACGTGACCGTGCCCATCAGAACGCAAGCCGACGCACGCTCGACGCCGACGTTATACTGGGTTGAAATCACGAAGATGTTCAAAGCCGGCGGCAGCGCCGCCATGGTGATGGCCGCATAGGTCCAGACCGGACCGAAATCGCCGAGGGCCGAGAGCAGCACCCACACCAGAAAGGGATGCAGGATCAGCTTGATGAGGACCAGAGCCGGAACCTCGGCGGGAATACGCCAGAGGGGACGCAGGGCAACCGTCACGCCGAGAATGAACAAGGCGCAAGGCGCGGCGGCCCCCGAAAGCCATGTAACCATGAGGTTGAGGGCGGACGGCAGTTCCAAATGCAGGTAGCTGGCAGTGACCCCGAGCGCCGTCGCCACATTGAACGGGTGAGTGACGACACGCCACAGGATCCGGCGAAGGGTCGCGCCGAGGGTCAGCTTCTCGAGTCCGGCAACGGACATGAGAAGGGGGACCAGCGAGAACAGCAGCAGATTGTCGAACACGAAGATCAGAACGACGGGCGCGCTCGCAGCGGAGCCTATGGCCGCGAGCACAAGAGGCGGCCCCATATAGCCGATGTTGGAGTAAGACCCGGCCACACCCTGCATGACAGATTGAGCGATGTCTTTCGTGTGCCGCCAACCAGCCGCGAAAGAGAGCGCGAAGGCACAGAAGGTCGAAACCGTGGTGGCCACCACGAAGGACCAGTTCGTCAGTTGATCTAAGGACTTGTCAGCGATCAGCCGGTAAAACAGGCACGGAAGCGCGATGTAGATCAGGAAGAACTGCATCCAAGCGAGGCCCGCCTCGGGCTGCTTGACGACCCGGCCGCAGAAAAAACCAAGGCCGATGAGGCCGAAAAACGGCGCGAGAAGATTGATCAGCCCGATCAGGTCGGACATGGCGGGGCTCCGGAACAGAATCGCTCCAGCTCGTTCTGCCGGGTTTGCGCAAGCGCAGCAATGCTGCCCATGAAGGCCGTCCCGACCTGCCCCGCATGGCTCGCCCGGGCCGGAAGTCTCATGATCGTGACGGCAGGCGGGTTTGGAGATTCCGCGAAGCCTCTCTATATCGGAGGCATGGAGTTCAAGTCATGAAAGCGGGTTTAGCCAAATTCGCGATCGGTCAGGTGGTGAAACACCGGCTTTTCGAGTTCCGGGGGCTCATCTTCGATGTGGATCCCGAGTTCGACAACACCGAAGAATGGTGGCTGTCCATTCCTGAGGAAATCAGGCCGGACAAGGACCAGCCCTTCTATCACCTCTTCGCTGAAAACGCGGAGACCGAATATATCGCCTACGTATCCGAACAGAACCTGGTGCCGGATTCCTCGTCCGAGCCTCTCCGCAATCCCCTGATCGAAGAAATGTTCGACCGGGACGAGAGAGGCCTTTACCGGGCCAAGCCGATCCTGGCCAACTAGGCTCAAGCAGGAACCGACGTTCGAAAACAAAAAACGCCGGGCACCAAGCCCGGCGTTTTCATGTCGGATGTCGTGAGATTACGGCTTCGGTGCCGGGGCGGCAGGAGCTGCCGGAGCGCCGGGAGCCGCAGAGGCGTCACCGGTGCCGAGCTTCTTGCGGAGCTCTTCGCTCTTCTTCTCAAGCTCTTCCTGAAGCTTCTTCTGCTGCTCCTCCAGAACCTTAGGGTCGATCGGCGGGCCGTCGAAGGCCTTGCCGAACCCGGCAGCCGGCACCGCGAAGGTAACGAGGCGGCCGGCCTGATTCTGAACGCTGACGTTCAGGTTCTGGCCCTTTTTCATGGAAGCGACGAAATCGTCCTTCACTTCGGCCTCTGCGAAGCAACCGTTCGGGAAGCAGACGGCGTAGCGGCCATCGGTGGGCTGACCCTGGTCGACAGCGAAGCGGATGCCCGGCTGCAGCAGGAGGCCCAGCGGCATCAGGAAGCGGACGATCTTCTTGTTCTGCGGTCCCTTCACGTCATAGAGGGCGACGGCGAGAACCGGCTGGCCCTGATCGGACACGAAGTCGCGGGTGGTGTAGCAGATTTCCGAATTGGTGCCTTGGTCCTTGCCGCAGACCTTCGTCCAATCGGGCTGGGAAGGTTCTGCCTTCACCTGAACCACCATGGGTCCATTCCCCTGGGCCTGTCCGCCCTGAGCGCCCGGAGCCGGTTGGCCCTGCGGAGCAGCTGCGGGAGGCTTTGCCGGAGCCGGAGCGGCGGGCTTGGTCTGCGCCAGAGCCGGCGCCGCACTCAAGATAAGTGCCATAGCCGTGGCAAGGCCACGGGTGCCCCCCAGGCTCGCGAGGCGGGTCGCGAATGACATGTCGTAGATCCTCTTTTCAGTCAAAAGGTCGGCTTCTGGATTGGCCGTATAATCGGCGCGGAGTGTAACCTTCAAGGGAACGGTTGAATCTTTGCCGATTAAGGCGAAGACATGACGTGTGGCGCTCCTTTAACCTTTCGTGAAGTAGGTTTCCAGTCGCTCCGGCCAACTTTCTTTATAATATTCCACCTTCACGCCTGCCCGGGGCAGGAACTGCCATGAGCCGACAACGCCGAGGACTCTTGGGAATTCTCCTTGCCGCAGCGCTCGTCTGCGTCGGTTTTCGTCCGGCCGGCGCGGTCGACGCTCCGCGGCACGGGATCGCCATGCACGGGGAGCCGGCGCTCCCCGAGGGCTTTTCCCACCTGCCCTATGCAAACCCCGACGCTCCGCAGAACGGGCGAATCATCCTCGCCCTCCAGGGCAGCTACGACAGCCTCAATCCGCTGATCGTGCTGGGTGTCGCTCCCGATGTCGTTCCCCGCTACGTGCTTCAAAGCATGATGATGCGGTCGCTGGACGAAGCTTTCACCGTCTATGGCCTCGTTGCCCGTTCCGCCGAGATGCCGGACGACCGGAGTTCCGTCACCTTCAACCTGGACCCCCGGGCCCGCTTTTCCGATGGGCATTCGCTGACGGCGGAGGATGTGCGGTTCACCTTCGAACTGTTGCGGAAGCACGGAAAGCCGTTCTACCGCTCGAGCTTCGGTCAGGTCCGTGCGGTCGAGGTCGAGAACCCTCATCGAATCCGCTTCGACCTGTCGGGCGCGAACGATCAGGAGCTGCCCCTCAATATCGCTATGATGCCGATCTTCGCGGCGCACGCCACCAACCCTGAAACCTTTGCCAACACCACTCTGACTCCACCCGTCGGATCGGGCCCCTTCGAGGTCACCGAGGTCCGGCCGGGCGAGCGGGTCGTGCTGAAGCGACGCCAGGATTACTGGGGCAAGGATCTCCCGATCACCAAAGGGCTCTATAACTTCGACGAGATCCGTTACGATTTCTATCGTGACGCCAATACGATGTTCGAGGCCTTTAAAGCGGGACTTTATGATTACCGCCTGGAGGGAGACCCTGACCGCTGGTCGACTGGATATGATTTTCCCGCCGTCCGGGACGGTCGGATCGCGCTGGAGACCCTGCCGATCCGGACGCCGAAGGGCATGAACGGGTTCGTGTTCAACACACGCCGCCCGCTGTTCGCAGATCCCCGCGTCCGGGACGCCATCGGGCATCTCTTCGACTTCGAATGGGCCAACCGGAACCTGTATTATGGATTGCTGACCCGGTCCGACAGCTACTTCGCCGGATCGGATCTCTCCGCCATCGGTCGCCCTGCGGGAGAGCAGGAACTCGCGCTGCTTGCTCCGTTCCCTGGAGCTGTGCGGCAGGACATCCTGGAAGGCCGCTGGTCTCCTCCCGCCTCCGATGGCTCGGGACGCGACCGCGATCAGGCCCGCAGGGCCCTGCAGATGCTGGATGAAGCCGGTTGGTCGCTGGATGGGGCCACCTTACGCAGAAAAGGCAGCGGCGAGGCATTCTCGTTCGAGATGCTGGTGAATTCCCGGCAGCAGGAGCGTTTGGCACTCAATTTCGCCCAGTCCCTGTCCCGCATTGGAATTCTTGCAAGGGTGAGGCTTGTCGACGACGTTCAATTCTGGCGGCGTCTTTCGACCTTCGATTTCGACATGGTGCAATGGGTTTGGCCCGCTTCCGCCTCGCCCGGGAACGAGCAGCGCAACCGTTGGAGCTCGGCGGCTGCGCAGCGGGGTGGGTCCCTCAATTACTCAGGAGCATCGTCTCCGGCCATCGATCGGTTGATCGATGCTCTGCTGGAAGCCCGCACCCGGGAGGATTTCGTCTCCACCGTCCGAGCCCTGGACCGGGTTCTCCTATCCGGCTTCTACGTCGTCCCCTTGTTTTACCTGAATGATCAATGGCTTGCCCATCGCAGCGGCCTGAAGCACCCGGACAATCTGCCCCTTCTCGGTACGTCGATTGACACTTGGTGGTGGCAGCCTCCGTGACTTCCGGCCCATTCGGGTTAACTTGGCTGTTCCGTTGTCATTCATCTGCCGCGTGAAACAATCGGACATCTTAGGCGTTAGAGGCATGTCCCAAACGTGCCGCTACGTTTCGCTGCAGGATGCCGGAGATGAACGGGTTGCAGAAGGTTCTTGTTGTCGACAATGGTGAACGCGAGCCGGACAGTGCCCTGTCCGCCGAACTCGCCGGCATGGGTTATGCCAGCGTTACGGCCCCCTTCGAGGCCGCGGACGATGTTCTCGCCCTGATGCCGAGCCCAGCGGCCGTCGTTCTGCAGATGCCCCGGCACCCCAATTGGACTGAACGACGCCGTTTTCTTGAATTGGCCCACCGGTTGCGGGCCTCGTTGTCTCCGAGCGGTATTCCGGTCCTGATTACCGGCGGCGTGAGCGGCGCTCTCACCATGCTTCAGAACGAACTCGGCACCCAGGCGGTTGCAACGCCGGAACTCTGAGAACCATCAAGCGCCGATAAGCTCAAAGGCTTTACGTTCCGTCGGGCCTGCGTCCTCGCAGGCCATGAACACGGACGCGGCTGGGCCGCCGACCGTCGGTTGAAACACGGCAACGGTGCTTCCCGGCCCTCCTCCCGTATGGCCGATGACAGCCAGCCCCGATGTCGCGCTCCCGATCATCACACCCAAGCCGTATCCGGGGTCCAACCACGGCCTGTCCGGGATGGGGCCAGGCAATTCATACGCCGTCGCCATTTCCGCCATGAATGGAGGAGCTAGCAGTTCCCCCGACCGCAGCCGGTTCAAGAGAAGGGCTGCATCGCACACCGTGCCGATCACAAGTCCATGATACACCCAGCCCGGATCATAGGCCGTCGCCGATCCCAACTGAACCTCGCGGAGATCCCCGCGCGTCACGGCCAATCTGGGAGTGTCGAGGCGTAAAGGCTCAAAAACCAGCTCGCGCAAGGCAATGACGAGATTTGTCTCCGTCGTTTCCTCGATCAGCCTGGCGACCAGACCATAGCCGAGGTTTGAGTAGCCCCACCCCTCTCCCGGCTCATAGCGAAGGCGATCGGCCTCGCATCTGTCCCAAACTTCCTCAAACGGCCAGGACCTGTCGCCCCTCGCAACGGCGTCGGCATAGGCTTGCAACCCCCCATAATCGGGCAGCCCGGCCCGATGCTGAAGGAGCTGCCTGAGGGAATAGGCTCGTCCTCGCAAGGGCTGATCGAGCGACAGCCTTCCATCTTGAACCAAACGCAAGGCCGCCGCGGCCAGGACCGTCTTCGTAAAGCTCCACCACGGCACGATCAGGTCTGCGTCGCTTCCCGCCTCGAGCCTTCCCGCCTTCACGACCGCCCAGGCAATGGAGGGCTGGCTTTCGGACGTCTCGGCCACGTTCCTAGGCCGCCTTCTTCTCGGCGATCCGCACGAGGCTTCTGAGAATCGTGGTCGTTGCCTTGATCCGTTCGTCCGCGCTCTCCACGTCGCGGATGAACACGATCTTCATGTCCGGACGCACCTTGGCGAAGGACCCCTGCTCCGCCACGTAAGAGACGAGTCCCGTCGGATTGGCGAAGGCATTATCCCTGAAGGACACGATAATTCCCTTCGGGCCGCCATCCACCTTCTCCACGTTGGCTCTCCGGCACAGAACCTTGATCGACATGATCTTGAGGAGTTGACTGACCTCGGACGGCAGGGGGCCGAAGCGATCGATGAGCTCCGCCCCGAACGCATCGATCTCCACGTCCGTTTCCAGGGTCGACAGGCGCCGGTAAAGGCCGAGGCGCAGCTGAAGATCCTGAACGTAGCTCTCCGGAATCATCACGGGCGCGCCGACGGCGATGGTCGGCGACCATTGATCCTCAGCGGGCTCCTCGATGCCTGCCTTCAGCTGGGCGACGGCCTCTTCAAGCATCTGCTGATAGAGTTCGTAGCCGACCTCCTTGATGTGGCCGGACTGCTCTTCGCCCAAGAGATTGCCCGCGCCGCGAATATCGAGGTCGTGCGAGGCCAGCTGGAAGCCGGCGCCGAGCGTATCGAGGCTTTGCAGCACCTTGAGACGGCGCTCCGCCTGCACCGTCAGGGGCTTGTTCGCCGGCACCGAAAAGAGCGCATAGGCCCGGGTTTTCGAACGGCCGACCCGGCCTCGCAGCTGATAGAGCTGCGACAGGCCGAACATGTCGGCCCGGTGGACGATCAGGGTATTGGCGGTCGGAATATCGAGCCCCGATTCCACGATCGTGGTCGACAGCAGGATGTCGTACTTGCCCTCGTAGAAGGCCGTCATGACGTCCTCCAGCTGGCCGGCCGCCATCTGGCCGTGCGCGACCGCGACCTTCGCTTCCGGCACTTCCCTGTCGAGGAAGGCCTTGACCTCGCCCAGATCGTCGAGGCGCGGCACGACATAGAAGGCCTGGCCTCCCCGATAGCGCTCCCGCAGCAGGGCCTCGCGGATCAGCAAAGGATCGAACGGCGTCACGAAGGTTCGAACGGCCAGCCGGTCCACCGGCGGTGTCGTGATCAGCGAAAGCTCGCGCACGCCGGTCAGGGCCAGCTGGAGCGTTCGCGGAATCGGCGTGGCCGACAGGGTCAGCACGTGAACCTCGGCCCGGAGTTCTTTCAGGCGCTCCTTGTGCGCAACACCGAAATGCTGCTCCTCGTCGACGATGATCAGGCCGAGGTCCTTGAACTGGATCGACTTGCCAAGAAGCGCGTGCGTTCCGACCACGATATCCACGGACCCGTCGGTCAGCCCTTCCTTGACCTTCTTCATCTCGGCGTTGGGGACGAACCGCGAGGCCTGCGCGATATTGAGGGGCAGGCCGCGGAATCGCTCCGTGAAGGTTTTGAAGTGCTGACGGGCCAAAAGCGTCGTCGGCACCACCACGGCAACCTGCTTGCCGTTCATGGCCGACACGAACGCCGCCCGAAGAGCGACTTCGGTCTTGCCGAAACCGACATCGCCACACACGAGACGATCCATGGGCCTGCCCGACCCCAAATCGTCGAGAACGGCCTCGATGGCGTTGAGCTGGTCCTCGGTTTCCTCATAAGGAAAACGAGCCGAGAATTCGTCGTAGAGCCCGTCCGGCGGAGGCAGGCGGGGAGCATCCTTGAGGATACGGGCCGCGGCGATCTTCATGAGCGCACCCGCCATCTCGCGGATGCGCTGCTTCATGCGGGCCTTGCGCGCCTGCCAGGCCCCGCCACCGAGCTTGTCGAGCTGAACCTCGGTCTCCTCCGATCCATATCGGGTCAGGAGTTCGATGTTCTCGACGGGGAGGAAGAGCCGGTCGCCCCCGGCATAATGAAGTTCGAGGCAGTCATGCGGGGCGCCGGCGGCCTCGATGGTCTTCAGCCCCTCGAAACGACCGATGCCGTGGTCTACGTGAACGACGAGATCGCCCGGCGTCAGGGCCGCGACCTCGGTGAGGAAGTCCTGCGGCCGCTTGGACTTGCGCTTCTGGCGTACCAGACGATCGCCCAGGATGTCCTGCTCGCTGATGACCGCGAGATCACCGGCCTCGAAACCGGACTCGAGGCTCCAAACGCCGATGCCGATCTCGATGCGCGGCAGCGCCAGCGCGTCGGAGAGCCTCGGAACGAGGCTCGTCCGGCGCAGGTCGTGATCCTGGAGGACATGGGTCAGCCGCTCGCGCGAGCCCTCAGACCAGGCGCCGAGAATCACGCGCTTTCCCGCCACCTGAAGGTCGCGGATGTGCTGAACGACGGCCGTGAACACGTTGCCGCTTTCATCGGCCCGCTCGGCGATGAAGTTACGTCCGCGCCGCGCCTCGCAGTCGATCACCAGGCGCTCGGTCGATTCGGGCATCGCAAAGGGCGACAAGCGCGCCAGCGGCAGGGACGCCGTCCGGGAAGCCCACTCGTCGGGCTTCATATACAGGGCATCGGGCGGAAGGGGTTTGTATGGCGCGACGCCGGTCTGGCTCTGGCCTACCCCCTCGCGGCGGGCATCGTAGTAATCCTTGACCTGGGACAGGCGTTCGGCCGCCGCGTCATCCGCCAGCGCGTCGAAGATGACCGGAACATCGGCCACATAATCGAGAAGCGTGTCGAGATGGTCCTGAAACAAGGGGAGCCAGTGCTCAAGGCCCGGATACCGGCGCCCTTCGCTGATGGCCTCATAGAGCCGATCGTCCCGTGTCGGAGCGCCGAACGCCGCCACATACGCCTGACGGAAGCGCTTGATGCTCTCCGTCGTGAGCTGGACCTCGCTCATCGGGACCAGGTCGAGGGACCGGAGCGTTCCCACCGTGCGCTGCGTTTCCGGATCGAACGACCGGATGGATTCGAGGGCATCGCCGAAAAAGTCGAGGCGGACGGGGTTGGGAAGCCCGGCCGGATAGAGATCGATGATGCCGCCGCGCACCGCATATTCGCCCGTGTCGCGGACCGTGCCGGTGCGGAGGAAGCCGTTGGTTTCGAGCCAACCGACGAGCAAGGTCGTATCGACGACGTTGCCGGGAGCCGCCGAAAAAGTCTCGGCGGCGATGCGGGAGCGCGGAGGAACCCTCTGAACGAGGGCATTGACCGTCGTCGAGAGGATCCGCGGGCGCTCTTCGGAGGTCTTCGACCGCGCCAGGCGCGCCAGCGTCGTCATCCTCTGCGCCGTCACGCCCGCATTCGGCGAAACGCGATCGTAGGGCTGGCAATCCCACGCCGGGAACGGAAGGATTTCTATCTCAGGGGCGATGAATCCGAGGCTGTTGGCGAAATTCTGCTGCCGCAATCCGTCCCGTGCCACATGAACGAGGACCGCCGGACCCTCCACGTGGCCGGAGAGGCTGCGGGCGATGTCGGCGACGGCAAGTGCATCGAAGCCATCCGGCACGCTGGAAAGCGTCAGGTTCTGGCCCTTCTTCAGGGCGTCGACGGCGCGGAGCAGAGCGGGTTTCATGGTGGAGTCGGCCAAATATGAAGAACGCGGGCCTGTCGGCCCGGTTCAAAAGCAAAGGGACATGAGAACTCAAACGTGAATCGGGCTGGTATGGGAATGAAAGCCCTTCAGCCTGCGGAACACGGCCGTATCGTAGTTCGCCGGCGTTTCTGCCTCGCCCGTGATCCAGGACAGCAGGTCCCGATCCGGGACTTCGATGAGGCGCTCGAACTCGTCGAGATCTTCGTCCGACATGGTACCGATCTCCGCGTCGGCGAACCGGCCCATGATGAGGTCCATTTCTCTCATGCCCCGATGCCAGGCGCGAAACAGGGTTCTCCTCCGGCGCACATCGAGGTCGGCGCTGGTGCGTGTCGTTCCGCTCATGGAGATTCTCCATTTGTTCGATGAAGGGCGTCGCGTCGGGGCGGCTGGGCCGCTATATAACCATCCTGATCCGACTTGCCACCGCCAGAATGTCATTGCGCCCATCCATTCTCGACCCCTTCTTCGCTCCGGCGACCACGTTGCCCGGTGTCGGCCCCAAGATCGCGCCCCTGCTGGACCGGCTGCTGGGCGAGCCCGGGCGGCCGGCCAGGGTGATGGACCTGTTGTTTCATCTCCCCAACGGAGGCGTTGCCCGGGAGATGAAGGGCTCCATCGCGGATGCTCCTGTCGGCGAGCCGGTGACCCTTTCCGTGACCGTCGCCGCACATCGCCCGCCTCCGCCCGGCCGCCGGGCGCCATACCGGATTCTCGTCGAGGACGAGACCGGAGACGTCGTGCTCGTGTTCTTCAACGGGCAGAAGGCTCGCCTCGAAAAGCTCCTGCCGTACGGTGAGCGGCGCTATGTGTCGGGCAAGATCGAGCTTTGGGACGGCATGCGCCAGATGGTCCACCCGGACCGGATCCTGGATGACCGCGGCATCGAGAATCTGCCCGCCGTCGAGGCCATCTATGGCCTGACCGAAGGGCTGTCCTCGCGTATGGTGGGGCGTTACATGAGCGTCGCCCTCGAACGCCTGCCGATCCTGCCGGAATGGCAGGATCCGGCGTGGCTCGCACGCAACGCCCTGCCTCCCATGGCCGATGCCCTGGCGCTCCTCCACCGGCCCGACGATGCGCGAGCCCTGTCCGAGGAGGCCCTGGCGAAATCGGCTCCCCGGCGACGGCTGGCCTACGACGAACTCCTGGCCTCGCAACTGGCGCTCGCCCTTGTCCGCAGCCGGATGCGTCGGCTGCCCGGCCGGGTCAACGCGGGCGATGGTTGGCTGGTCGAGAAGTTGAAGCGTGCCCTTCCCTTTGGGCTGACGACATCGCAGCAGAAGGCCGTGGAGGACATCCGGGCGGACCTCATCGCCGACAAGAAGATGCTGCGGCTGCTCCAAGGTGACGTCGGATCAGGCAAGACCGTCGTGGGCCTCCTGGCGATGGCAAGCGCCATTGAAGCCGGACGGCAGGCCGCCATGATGGCACCGACCGAAATTCTAGCCCGCCAGCACTTCGAGCGCCTTGCTCCCATGGCTTGGGAGGCGGGTCTCACGATTGCGCTGCTGACCGGCCGCGACAAAGGCGCCGAACGTCGCGCTGTTCTTGCCGGCCTCGCCGATGGCAGCATTCAGATCGCCGTCGGCACCCATGCGCTCTTTCAGGAGGGCGTCGTGTTTCAGGATCTCGGCCTGGCGGTCGTCGATGAGCAGCATCGGTTCGGGGTGCACCAGCGCCTCGCTCTGGGAGCGAAGGGCGAGGCGGTGGACATCCTCGTCATGACCGCAACGCCGATTCCCCGCACACTCGCCCTCACCTATTTCGGCGACATGGACGTGTCGGTGCTGAACGAGAAGCCTGCCGGACGAAAGCCGATCGCCACCAAGCTGATTTCCATTGACCGGCTCGACGAGGTCGTCGGGGCCATCGGACGCGCTATCGCTAACGGCGATCAGGTTTACTGGGTCTGCCCTCTCGTCGGCGAATCGGAAACCGTCGATCTGGCGGCGGCCGAGGAGCGCTTCGAACAGCTGCAGAGCATTTTCGGCAATCAGGTCGGCCTCGTCCACGGCAAGCTCGCCGGCCGGGACAAGGACGCGGCCATGGAGCGGTTCTCCAAGGGGGAAACCAAGGTTCTCGTCTCCACCACGGTGATCGAAGTCGGCGTCGACGTTCCTCAGGCGACCATCATGGTCATCGAGCATGCGGAGCGCTTCGGGCTGGCGCAGCTGCATCAGCTCCGTGGCAGGATCGGTCGAGGATCGCGATCCTCGACCTGCCTTCTCGTCTACAAGGGACCGCTCGGACAAACGGCTCAGGCCCGCCTCGAGATGATGCGGCAGACGGAGGACGGCTTCCGCATTGCCGAGGAAGATCTGCGCTTGCGTGGCGAAGGCGAGGTTTTGGGAACACGCCAATCCGGCCTTCCCGGTTTCAAGCTCGCCCGGCTCGAGGTGGATGGCGACCTTCTCGCGGCGGCGCGGGACGATGCACGCCTCATCGTCGACCGCGATCCCGAGCTGACCAGCGAGCGTGGGCAGGCCTTGCGGGTCCTGCTCTATCTCTTCGAGCGAGACTCGGCCATTCGCCTGCTGCGAGCCGGCTAGCGGAGCTACTCGACCGTGACCGATTTTGCGAGATTGCGTGGCTGATCCACGTCTTTGCCCATGAAGACGGCTGTGTGATACGCAAGCAGCTGGATGGGGACCGAGTGAACGATCGGCGCCACGATGGGATGCACCATCGGCATCACGATTGTCGCCATCGTATCCAATCCGGCCTCAAGAGCACCTTTTTCATCGGTGATGAGAATGATGCGGCCGCCGCGAGCCGCAACTTCCTGCATATTGGATACGGTCTTTTCGAAAACCGCATCATGGGGAGCGATGACGATGACCGGCATGGTTTCGTCGATAAGGGCGATGGGTCCGTGCTTCAGCTCGCCGGCCGCATATCCTTCCGCATGAATATAGGAAATTTCCTTCAGCTTGAGGGCCCCCTCAAGGGCAAGCGGATAGGAGGTGCCACGGCCGAGATACAGGACGTCCTTTGCCTTCGATACCTCGCGAGCCAGGATCTCGATCTGGTGCTCGCGCTTGATGGCATCGCTCATATGCCCCGGCACGCCGATCAGGGCATCGACGATGGACTTTTCCTCGTCGGCGCTGAGCGTTCCGCGAGCGCGGCCAGCCGCGATCGCAAGCGTCAGAAGAACGGTCAGCTGGCACGTAAAAGCCTTCGTGGACGCAACGCCAACCTCGACCCCCGCCAGTGTCGGCGCGATCACGGCGCTCTCGCGTGCCATCGTGGAGGTCGGAACGTTCACCACGGACAAGGTATGCTGGCCCTCAGCCGTTGCATAGCGCAAGGACGCCAGGGTGTCGGCCGTCTCGCCTGATTGTGAGACGAAAAGTGCGAGCCCGCCGGGCTCCATGGGAGCCTCCCGGTACCTGAACTCGGACGCCACATCGATCTCAACCGGGATGCGCGCGAGCTTTTCAAACCAGTACTTCGCGATGAGTCCGGCGAGATAGGCCGTACCGCAGGCGGAGATGGAGATGCGCTTGAGTTCCTTGAAATCGAAGGGAAGATCGACCGGCAACTCCACGCGCCCGGCGACAAAGTTGACGTAATGAGCAAGCGTCCGTCCCACGACTTCCGGCTGCTCGTGGATCTCTTTCGCCATGAAGTGGCGGTAGTTGCCTTTGTCGGCGATGAAGGCTCCCGACAGGATCTTGTGGCGGGGACGATGCACGGACTGGCCACTCTCGTCACGAATGTCGACCCCACGGCGGCGCAGAATCGCCCAGTCGCCATCCTCCAAATAGGCAATCTCGTCCGTGAACGGCGCCAAAGCGAGCGCATCCGAGCCCAGGTAGGTTTCACCTTCGCCATAGCCGATGGCCAGCGGCGCGCCATGACGCGCGCCGATCATGAGATCGTCCTCGCCTGCGAAGAGGAAGCCGAGGGCGAACGCTCCGCGCAGACGTGGCAACGTCACGGCGACGGCTTCGATGGGGCCACGCCCCTGGCGCATTTCATGGGTCACGAGCTGCGCGACGACCTCCGTATCCGTTTCCGTCTCGAAACGAATGCCCTTCGCCTCGAGCGCGGCCTTCAACTCCCGGAAATTCTCGATGATACCGTTATGGACGACCGCGAGCCGGTCCGTCGCGTGGGGATGCGCGTTAGTCTCGTTCGGCTTGCCGTGGGTCGCCCACCGGGTGTGACCGATCCCGATGATGCCGGACAAGGGCGCCTGCGACAGCTTGGTCTCGAGATTACGGAGTTTTCCTTCGGCCCGGCGACGATCCAGCCGTCCGTCCTCAAGTGTTGCGACGCCGGCGGAATCGTAACCGCGATATTCGAGCCGCCGTAGGGCTTCGACAATCTGCTCGGCGACAGGTTCCTTGCCGACGATCCCAACAATTCCGCACATGTCTCGCCATGTCCCTTGAAGGCTTTTCGCCCGTTAAGCTTCGTTTTGCTACAAAGGCAGTCGGCTTATCTCAAATCAACTTGCATGACCGATTGTGACATATAGCATCACTTGGACTTTGCGGCCTGGGACTTAATACGGAAATTCCGCGCCCATTCCTCCTTGGTCACCTGGCGTCCACGTCCCAGAGCAAGGGCATCTGCCGGCACATTCTCGGTCACGACCGAACCCGATCCCACAAAGGCACCGGCACCAATGCGGATCGGTGCGACGAGAGATGAATTGGAACCGATAAAGGCTCCGTCCCCGATTTCCGTGCGATACTTGCTGAAGCCGTCATAATTGCAGGTGATGGCTCCGGCGCCGATGTTCACGTCGGCTCCGACGGTGGCATCGCCAAGATACGTGAGGTGGCTGACCTTCGCGCCGGTCCCGAGTTGGGTGTTCTTGATTTCAACGAAATTGCCGATTTTGGCCTTTTGGCCAATCTCCGCGCCTGGGCGCAGGCGGGCGAACGGGCCAATGCCCGCACCCGCCCCGACTCTCGTTCCCTCGAGGTGGCTGAAGCTGTGGACCACCGCGCCGTCTTCGACTGTCACCTCGGGTCCGAAGACAACATTCGGCTCTACGACGACGTCGCGACCGAGTTTCGTGTCGTAACTGAAGAACACCGTCTCCGGCGCCACAAGCGTTGCACCGCCGGCCATCGCGCGCTCACGAAGGCGCTGTTGGATCATCGCCTCGGCCTGGGCTAGCTGCATCCGGTCGTTCACCCCGTGAACTTCCTCTTCGGGCACCGTCACGGCAACGGCCTTGTGACCGAGCGATCGGGCGATGGCGACCGCATCGGTCAGGTAGAACTCGCTTTTGGCGTTCTTGTTGTCGATTTTCTCGAGCAGGGAGAGAGCCACGTCGCCGCGCAGCGCCATCAAGCCGCCGTTGCAGAGGCGGATCTGCCGCTCCGCCTCGCTGGCATCCTTATGTTCGCGGATATCGAGAAGCTGATCGCCGGACAGGATGAGCCGGCCGTAGCCTGTCGGGTCCCGCGCCTCGAAGCCGAGCGAGACGACAGCCGCCCCCGCCGCCAGGGGCGCCCTGAGTTGAGCCAATGTTTCAACGCTGACCAGGGGCGTGTCGGCATAGACGACGATCACGTCATCCGGCTTCCTTGCCAATGCGTCTTTGGCGCTCAAAACCGCATGACCGGTCCCGAGGCGCTCCGTTTGAACGAAGATCTGAGCATCCGCGAAATGCCTGCGGGCATCTTTCGCTACGTCATCTCGATCGGGCCCGATCACGACCGCGACCTGATCGGCACCGGCAGCCGTAACGCTTGCCAGGACATGCCCAAGCATCGAGCGATTTGCGATAGCGTGCAAAACCTTCGGCTTGTCGGATTTCATCCGTGTGCCCTCCCCGGCCGCGAGAACGACGGCAAGGCAGCTCCGGGAAGACGCATGGGAGGTCAGAGAGGACGTCATAGAGTTTCATTCCAGCGGCGGTTAGCAAGGCTGCTAGCCCATTCCGGGGTATTCCGGCAATCTTCCGTTTATCAAAATGCTTGTGCCCTGCACCAATTCGTTTCCTTCCGCCCTATCTTTGCTGATATGTACGGGCTCACTTCTGTCTGGCTGATCAGCCCTGTTCACACATGAGTATCGACGTGCCGGTTTCGAAGGCTTCGCGCCTCTTCCATCCTCGCCGACGCGATATGCTGGCCTATCTCGGCGTTTCCATCGCCGGCCTCGCATATGCGTCGCCTCTTCGCGCACAAACCTTCCAAGCCACCTTGCAGGCGCGGATGGGCGATGGGCAGCGATTTGACCCGGCCATTGTGGTCGACATCGCGCGTCAGCTCGCCAAAAAGCCTTTTGTGGCGCCGCCCAACGATCTGCCGGATGCGTTCTCGAGTCTCAATTACGAACAGTATATCGGGATCAAATCCCTTCAGCAGCCCATCTGGCTGCAGGAAGGTCGCGGCATCGCCGTCGAGCCGCTTCACAGGGGATTCGTGTTTACGAACACGGTCGATATTTTCCTCGTCGAAGACGGCGCCGTCCGGCGGATCGGATACGATCCCTCCAAGTTCGACTTTGGCAAAATCAACGTCCCGGCAGGGCTTCAGGACATCGGTTATTCGGGCTTCAGACTTCTGGCGACCTCCGGCGACGGACCGCCGTTCGACTTTGCGATCGTTCAGGGTGCGACCTTTTTCCGCGCCGTTGCCCGCGGCCAGAATTTCGGCGCCATCGCGCGAGCCCTGACCCTCAAGCCGGCTGATCCCAAGGGAGAAGAATTTCCTTCGTTCCGCGCCTTCTGGCTCGAGCGCCCGGCAATCGGCAGCAACAGCCTGACGGCTCACGGCATCGTCGATTCGGAGTCGGCGGCGGCCGCCCTGCGGATGACTTTCAGGCCCGGAGACATGACCATCGTCGATGTCGAGATGACGCTCTTCCCACGGGCGAATCTCGATCACGTCGGGATCGGCGGCATCGGGTCGACCTATTTCTACGGCGCGAACGATCGCCGGAACGCCGATGATTTCCGGCCAGCCGTCTACGAGTCGACAGGTCTTCAGATCCTGAACGGAAAGGGTGAGTGGCTATGGAGACCCCTCCAGAACCCCGACACCCTCCAAATTTCCGCCTTCGTCGACGAGTCGCCCCGAGGGTTCGGCCTCATCCAGCGAGACCGGTCCTTCGAGACGTTTCAGGATGACGAGGCTCGCTTCGAACGGCGCCCGAGCCTGTGGATCGAGCCTCTCGGCGACTGGTCGCAGGGGAGCGTGCAACTCCTGGAAATTCCGACCGACGCGGAAATCAACGATAACATTCTAACATATTGGCGCCCGAAGGCCCCGATGGCGGCAGGGACCGAGGTTCCGTTCGCCTACCGGCAGTACTGGTGCTGGACTCCCCCCGAACGTCCTCCCCTCGCGACCGTGGCGAGCACCCGGGTCGGGCGCGGATCGGCCGGTCGGAGGCGGAGATTCGCTGTCGAGTTTTCAGGTGAGACCTTGGGAGAGACCCTGCCGGCCGACCTCAAGTCCGTTCTGACAGTCAGCCCAGGTTCATTTCAAAACCTTAAGGTTTGGCCTTATCCGGAACGAAAGGCGGTGCGTGTCGTATTCGACCTTGACCCCGGCAATGAAAACGCGTGTGAGATGCGTCTCATCCTCGAAGCAGGCGGGAAGCAGATAAGCGAAACATGGCTTTATCGTTGGACACCATAGGTCCTGACGCGACAAACGCGACGCAGGTGCGGCCTGAACCCAGCATGCCGCCCGAGAACCGTCTCGAGATGCCGACGCAATCGCTTCGGCGCTGGTCGTCGTCCAACGAGCGCAAACCCATCATCATGCGCGCGCCCTGGAGGATGCGCCTTGCGCGGCTTTTCGTCTTCGGCGGCGCACTTATCCTCACAGGCTATGGCACCTACGAGATGTACCAGGTGGTGTCGGTCAGCCGAACCACCGTGCTCCAGTGGCTGCTGGTTGCACTCTTCACCGTCAATTTTTCCTGGATCGCAGTCGCCTTCACCAGTGCCCTGCTGGGCTTCTTCGCGCTCCTCTTCCAGTCGCGAACACCGGCGCCCCTGCCGGACTCATTGTCGTGCCGCACGGCCATCGTCATGCCGGTCTACAATGAGCAGACTTCACGAACCTTCGCGGCCCTGGAGGCCATCTACGAGTCGGTTGAAGCGACCGGGCTGGGTGCCCGGTTCGACTATTTCATCTTGTCGGACACAACGGATCCCGAAGCCTGGATCGCGGAGGAGCGAGCTTTTCTTGATTTGCGGCAGCGCCTGGGCCCACAGGCTCGCTTCTACTACAGGCACCGCGAGAAGAACCATCACCGCAAGGCCGGCAACATCGCGGATTTCGTGACCCGCTGGGGCGGCCATTACGAACACATGCTGGTTCTCGACGCGGACAGCCTCATGACCGGCGACTGCATCGTCAGGCTTGCGGCGGCCATGGAGGCCGATCCCGACGCCGGCATCATCCAGTCGCTGCCCCTGATCATCAACCGCAACACCCTGTTTGCCCGACTTCAGCAATTTGCGGCCCGGGTGACGGGGCCCGTGATCGCCACCGGTCTGGCCGTTTGGATGGGCCGGGACGGAAATTACTGGGGCCATAACGCCATCATCCGGACCAGGGCCTTCGCAGAGCAGGCCGGCCTGCCGGATCTCAAGGGCAGGCCTCCGTTCGGCGGCCATATTCTCAGCCACGACTTCGTGGAAGCGGCGCTCCTCCGGCGGGCGGGCTGGGATGTCTATATGCTTCCGGATCTCGGCGGATCCTACGAGGAAAGCCCGCCTTCTCTCATCGATCTCTCCGCGCGGGACCGCCGCTGGTGCCAGGGCAACCTCCAGCATATGCGGGTCATCGGAGCCAAAGGGCTGAAGCTGCCGACGCGCCAGCACTTCGCGACCGGGATCATGTCCTATCTGGCGTCTCCGTTCTGGTTGTTCCAGCTCATCGTCGGTATCGCCCTGGTGCTGCAGACGACGTATATCCGACCGGAATATTTCGCCCGGGACTTCCGGCTCTATCCGATCTGGCCCCGGTTCGACCCTGAACGGGCCCTTGCGCTGTTTGCGCTCACCATGGGAATCCTGCTGGCGCCGAAAATCTTCGGCACCTTGCTCGTGCTCCTGAGAGGACAGGAGCGACGGGCCTGCGGCGGCGGAATCCGGGTTGTGCTGTCGTCGCTGCTTGAAATGATTCTCTCGGCCTTGCTCGCTCCTATCCTGATGCTGATCCAGTCGGGTTCGGTGTTTCAGATCCTGCTCGGCCGCGACACCGGATGGCAGCCGCAGCGCCGGGACGACGGGTCGATTCCGTTAAAAGATATCGTGCGGCGCCATCGATGGCACACGGTTCTGGGAGCTTTGAGCGGCATTTCGGCTTTCATGATCGCCACTTCGCTGTTCCTTTGGATGTCTCCCACGATCCTCGGCCTGCTGCTGGCGATCCCATTGTCCTGGTTGAGCGGTCAGCTGGGCGCCGGCCTTGCCCTGAAGCGGATTGGATTGCTGCGTACTCCCGAGGAAGCCACGCCCCCAGCGATCGCGATTCGCGCCAACGAACTGCAGCAGCGAAACGCTACGTTCGCGTTTGACGATCAGGACGGATTGTTCGCCCTCTATTGCGATCCTCACTTGCGGGAGCGGCATGTGGACATGCTTTCCCCCGCCTCGCGACGCAGGCGCGGCGAAATCGAGACTGACCGGGCGCTGGCGGAAGCAAAGCTTGCGGACGCTGAGACCGTCCATGATGTCTTGAGCTGGTTGAAGCCTAAGGAGAGGATTGCCATCCTGAAGGATCCGGCGCTCCTCACACGCTTGGTCGGCCTCAAGAGCGGTTCCACCGACGCGAAGGCTGCCGAGTGACGGCAGCGCCGCTCGTCATGCCGATGCGGCTTGAGCCTGCGGAGGCTGGGACCCTTCCGCATCGCCCGCGACCTCGCTGATGAGCCAGTCGCGGAAGGCCTGTATCTTCGCAGCGCGACGGCGGGCCTTGGGATAGACGATCCAGTAGCTTCGGTCCGCCGTGACGACCAGATCGAAGGGTTTAACGAGCCGTCCGGCCGCCAGATCTCCCCGGAAGAAGAAGGGATTGACCATGGCGACACCCTGCCCCGCCATGGCGGCCATTCCTTCGAATTGCTGCGCCCCCAGGGAAAAATCCGGCCGATTCGAAAGATCGGCCTGTGGAACGCCTGCCGAATTGAACCAGTCCATCCACCAGGGGTCGCTAGGAGCGATCAGAGGAAGCTTCAGGAGATCCGCCGGTGTTCTCAAGTCCGCCTGCTGGAGCAGCTCTGGACTGCAGACCGGGGTGAACTGATTCGGAAAAAGCAAGTGCGCTTCGAGGCCTGGCCAGACCCCCGTGCCGCTCCGAATTCCCACATCGAAATCGTGCTTGGCGAAATCGATGATCTGCTGGTTGATGTCGATTTGCACGACGATGCCCGGATGAAGCTGCTGAAAGCGGCCCAGCCGCGGAACAAGCCAGTTGGCCGCGACGGTCGTCACCGTGGTGATGCTCAGCGTCGTCTGAACGGCCTCATCGATGCCGTCGAAGGCGTTCCTGAGAAGCTCGAACGCCTCCGTAACTGCAGGAGCCAGTTGGCTGCCGCGGGCTGTCAGCGAGACGTGACGGGCATGCCGGGTAAAGAGAGGTGCACCGACGCGATCCTCCAGCATGCGGATCTGATAGCTTACGGCAGCTTGAGTCATTCCCAGCTCCTCGGCAGCCCGGGTAAAACTCTGGTGGCGCGCCGCCGCCTCGAAGACGCGGACGGCGCTCATGGGAGGGAGCTTGAGAGACTGTTTGGACATGGTCGATCCATAAGGCTTCCTTATGGCAGCCATCTGGCTTTCGCTTTGTCAAGCCCGGCGGAGAGGCGCATCCTTTTCCCATATCAAGGAGCTTCCCTGAGGCTCGATCAAACTCGGATGGTTGCCATGAGGTATGAAGACGTCCGTCGCCTGCGCGGCGTAGAACACCTTTGGTTTCGCATAAAGCTGTGGTGGAAACCGATGCCCACCTGCCTGCATGGACCGTTGATTTCCAACTTCAGCCACCTTTCAGATCATGAAAGACGCGATATCGGCTTGCCGGAGCAGGTTCGGTACGCGGACTGGCATGTCTTGAAGGAGAGAGGCGGCTTATCCTGATCAGGAGCTCAATCGGCTCGGCTTCAGGTCGCCTGTCTGCTCGAGAAGGGAATGAGCCGTCGCTGCAATGTGAGCCTCGATCCGCTTCAGGTCGCGAACGATGTCGAGCTGAAGCGCGGAGGTATCGCCGATGGACTTGCCGGACCGCAGCTGCTCGAAATGCCGCTGCGTGATCGTCCGCTCCAGGTCGCGGAAGCGCTCCTTCTCGGCAACGAGGCGGCGGGCCGATCCGATGTCCTGGAACATCAGCACCGATGCGGCAAGCTGGAGGTGCTCCAGCAGTTTGCCGTGCATGTTGTCGATGTCGGCAAGGCTGTCCTTCGGCAGGCGCAGGTGGTTTTTGATGCGCTTCGCGGCGAGCTCCATCAGGTTCTTGTCGATGATATCGCCCACATGTTCCAAGTTAATGGCGAAGGCCAGGATATCGGACAGGCGCTTGGCCTCTTCGTCGCTCAGAGCCTCGTGATTGATGGAACTTAAATAACGGCGAACGGCGCTGTACAGCCGATCGACGACGTCGTCCGTCCGGCTGATGGCATCGACGCGGCTGACATCCCCCTCATGGAAGAGGTCCTGCGAACCCCTGAGCATCGTCTCCACGATATCCGCCATCCGAAGGACCTCACGGGCTGCATTCGACAGGGCAACGGAAGGCGTGTCCAAGGCATCCGTATCGAGATATTGCGGAACGCTGGGATCCGAGGCCCGGACCTTTTCGGGAAAGAGACGGAGCAGAAGGGTCGCAATCGCCGGAAGCGGCAGGATGAACACCGCCGCGAGCACGACATTGAAGAGGGTATGGAAATTCGCTGCCAACCGCGATGGGTTGGGGTCGAACATGCTCATATACGCCAAAAGCGGATCGATCAGCGGAAGCGCGACGGCGCAGCCCACAACGCGCATGGCCAGGTTCCCGAACGGCACACGCAGCTTCACCGGATCGCCTCCGGTCCCTTCCAGAAGCGGATTGAGGGAGCTGCCGAGATTGGCGCCGAGAACCATCGCCAGAGCGGAATGGGAATCGATCACACCGGCGGAGGCGAGCGACATGATGAACAGCAAGGCCGCCACGCTGGAATGGGCCGCCCAGGCAAGGGCGGCGGCCAGGAGTACCAGGATGAGCGGATCGGGAGCGATCGAAGCCAGGAGACTCTTGAGGACGACCGACGACTCGATCGGACGAATGGTCTCCGTGAGAAGGTGCAGGGAGAGGAGCATGAGCCCCAGGCCGATGACGACCCGGCCCAGATCCCTGGCGCGGCTCGTCGAGCCGCGGCGGAAACCCATGTAGCCGCCGAAGATCAGAAACGGGAAAATCAGGCTGATATCGAAGGACAGCACCTGGACGATCAGTGTCGTACCGACATTCGCCCCGAGCATGACCGCGAGAGCCGGGATCAGGTCGACCGCTCCGCCCGCCGTGAAGGACGCAACCATCAGGGCGGTGGCCGTGCTGCTCTGCAGCACCGTCGTCACTCCGAGACCCGCCAAGAACGCATGGAGGCGCGTCTTCAGGCCCACCCCGAGGATCCACCGCAGGTCACTGCCGAAGGCCCGCTGCACACCGCTGTTGACCATGTTGATGCCCCACAGGAGGAGGGCGATCTCGCCAAGGAGATGAATCAGGACGGCGGTTGCGGACATTCATTCCTCAGGGTTGCGGGAGAACTCAAACGTTCTGCATACCCCCCTTAGGCCCAGGCCGCAATCAGGTTGCCGGCTAATAATGAGAACCTGTTCCAGAAAGCTCCGAAAAACTGTCGATTCGGGGAAACTCCCCTCCCCCAACAGGCCTCAGATCGGAGGCAGTTTGAGCCATTCGGCGAGCGCGGAAACGATCAAATTCACCGAGAGGGCCGCCAGGATCACGCCCATGACGCGGCGGAGCACGTTGATCCCTCCCCGGCCGAGGAATTTCCCGATCACGTCGCCGAGAAGGAAAATGCTCAGGAGCAGCCCCAGGACGACGGCCAGAACGCCGAAGGTCGACATCTGCTCTGCGAGGGTGAAACGGTTGTTGTCGGTCAGGATGATGATCGACAGCATGGCCCCCGGGCCGGCGATGATGGGCGTCCCCAGGGGGTAGACGGCAACGTTCAGGGCATTGCTGGACGCCTCCGTCGCCGCACGCGCGGCTGACGGTGGTTCGGACAGGACCATCGAAACCGAGAATAGCAGAAGGATGATGCCGCCTGCGATCTGGAAGGAGATCAGCGAGATTCCCATCGCATGCAGGAGAAACTGGCCCGCGATGCCGAAGAACATCAGGATGAAAAATGCGAACCCGACGGCCATCAGGGCAGCCCGCCGCCGCTCGCTCCCGCTCAATTCCGTGGTCGCCCCGAGGAAAAGCGGCAAATGACTGATCGGATCGAGCATGGCCCAGAGCGTGAAGAACTGATTCAGGATGAGTTTTTGGTCTTCAAGCATGAGGGGGACTCGTTTGGGTCAGCGGCAAACAGGACCCGGCCGTACCAGCTCCAGTACGGCCCAGGTGCCAGGAAATCAGCGGGTTAGCAATCCGACTTCGGTCTGGCGCTATGCGAGCCGCTCCGGTGCCGTCAGGGGAATTCCCAGCATTGCGCGGCGTTTGAGCCAGGGGGACGGGCGGTAGCGCGGATCACCGTAGAACGCATGACAGGCTTCCAGTATCTGCAGGATCCTCGCAGGACCCAGCTCGTCTCCGAAGCGAAGCGAGCCGCGTGGATATCCCAGTCCGATCTCGGTCGCCGCATTGATGTCCTCGGGAGCCGCGATGCGCTGCTGAGCAATGTCCGCACCGACATTGACGATGCAGGCGATGATGCGCTGCGCGATGAAGCCGGGACTGTCATGGATGACTGTGACGGCGGTTCCATCGGCGGCAAGAAGCCCTTGAATTGATTGGATTATGTTAGGGGCCGTGGCGGGAGTGTGCATCATCGTGCGCCGATGCTTGAGACCGAGCAGGCAGTCCACGGCAACGGACCGGGCCGGATCGACTGTCTCGGCCAATGCTGCCGTCGTCGTGTCCTCGCCGTAGGGGGTGAGAACGACCATCGCTTCCGGCGATGGCCGCTCGCCGGTTTCCACCGCGGCGCCGGCCTGCTCGAAAATCAGACGCAGGTTTGCCGCGTCCTTGGGAAACCGGTTCGAGACCCAGACCGGCCGGGACGTATCAGGAGACGGCATCGGCGGCTCCGGTGTCTTATCCGCCTTCCCGTTCACGTAGCGATAAAAGCCCTGCCCGGTCTTGCGCCCCAGCAATCCCGCCGCCAGGCGCTGCGCCGACATGCCGACGGGGCGGTAGCGCGGTTCCTCGTAGTACTGGTGATAGATCGACTCCATTACCGGATGAGATACATCGAGCCCTGTCAGGTCGAAGAACTCGAACGGGCCGAGGCGGAAACCTGCGGCATCGGTCATGACCCGGTCCACATCGCCCACGTCGGCGATCCCCTCCGAGACGATCCGCAGGGCTTCCGTTCCGAACGCACGGCCGGCATGGTTCACCAGGAAGCCCGGTGTATCCGTGGCACGGATCGGCCTGTGCCCGATCCGGCGGGCCAGATCGGTCAGTGCAACCAAAACGCCATCATCGGTCCGGGCTCCTCCGATGACTTCGACGATCCGCATCAGAGGGACCGGATTGAAGAAATGGAATCCGGCGACCCGTTCGGGGCGACGAACCTTCGCGGCGATGCCGGTTACTGAAAGAGATGAGGTATTTGTCGCCAGGATGCACGCCTCGTCGACGACGCCCTCGAGGGCAGCCATGACCTCATGTTTAACCTCCAGCCGCTCCGCGACCGCCTCGATGACGACGTGACAGTGCGAGAGGGACTGGTAAGGGCTGCCCGCTGACGGCTCCGCGCCACGGATCCGTTCGACCGCGGCGTCCGCATCCGTGGCGGAGAGCAAGCCTTTTCCGACTTTTCGCCTGATCATGTCGGCACAGAAGGCCCGCGCCTCATCGACGGCTTCCGGTCGAGCGTCGGCCATGATGACGTGAACTCCGGCCTCCGCCGCCACCTGGGCAATCCCGCGCCCCATGATTCCTGCGCCCACAATGCCCAGGGTCAGGTCGTCGCGCGCCATGTCGATCATCGTCAGCGTCCGGTGAAGGAAGGGGGCCGCTTTTCCAGGAAAGCCGCCATGCCCTCCTTCTGGTCGGCGGTTCCAAACATGAGCTGAAACGCATGGCGCTCCAGCACGAGCGCGGATTCCAAGGGAAGATCGCTGCCTTGAAGAACCAGCTCCTTGATCTTGCGGGCAGCAAGCGGAGGCAGTGCTGCGATTTGGCGGGCCAGGTCGATGGCCCGCTCAAGAACCTCCGCGTCCGGCACCACTTCGCTCACGAGGCCCATGGCCTCCGCGTCCCTTGCCATGACGGGCTCGCCCGTCAGCAGGATTTTCATGGCCTTGAACTTCCCAACAGCACGGACGAGGCGCTGTGTCCCCCCGGCTCCGGGGATGATCCCGACCTTGATTTCAGGCTGTCCGAACCGCGCGCCCTCGCCTGCGATGATGATATCCGCATGCATCGCGAGCTCGCAGCCACCTCCAAGGGCAAAGCCATTGACGGCCGCGATCAGCGGCTTCGGAAAATCCTTTATCGGTGCCCATGTCCGTTCGCCGGCCCGCAGCATCATGTCGACAGGCTGAGCGTTCGACATTGCCTTGATGTCGGCTCCCGCTGCGAAAACCTTGTCGGTTCCGGTCAGCACGGCACAAGACACGCCGTCATCGGCCGCGAGGTCGGTAAAGATCTCCGCAAGACGCTCCCGCACAGCTCTGCTCAGCGCATTGCGCGCTTCCGGCCGGTCGATCCGAACGCAAGCAACGGCCCCAGGCAGCCGTTCGAGAACAACGTCCATCAAGGCTCCTCCGTCACTTAAATGCTTTTGGGAACAACCGCGGTTGCCTCGATCTCGAGCAACGCTTCCTTCTCGACGAGCCGAACGACCTGGACGAGGGCCATGGCAGGGTAGTGGGGACCCAGCACTTCGCGGTACGCCTTTCCGAGATCCCGCAGGTTGGCCAGGTAGTCATCGATATCGACCACATACCAGGTCAGCCTCATCAGGTGTTGGGGGCCCGCGCCTCCCTCCGCAAGAATGGACCGGATATTGAGAAGGGTCTGCCGGGCCTGCGCCACGAAGCCCTGCGGGAAAACGCCAGCCTCGTCCCAGCCCACGATCCCGCCGGTTACGAGGAGCCTGCCCTCCGCCATCATTCCGTTGGAATAACCTTTCGGCTGCGGCCAGTTCTTCGGGTGCAAAGGCTCCACCCGACCGGGAGAGGCTGACGGAATCGTTGTCTTGATCGCGGATGTCACTGAAGGTTCTCCCAGTAGCGCTCGAGGGCTGCGCGCAAATCGTCGGGCAGCGGGATGGAGCGGTGGGTTTCGAGGGAAGTGGTGACCATGACCATCCGTGCGACAAGGATCGGCTCCTCCGCACGGGTTGCATGAATATGAAAGGTCAGGGACGAACGGCCGATCCGCTCGATCACAATGGCGCAGTCCAGGTGATCGCCCATGAATCCGGGCTTTGTGAATTCAGCGCCGGCACTGACGAAACCGAGCCCGGTTCTCCGGGGCCCGATCATGTCGTGGTAATCGATGCCGAGACACTCGCAAAACCAGTCTTCGACGACGCCGTTGAGGATGTCGAAATAGCGCGCGAAGTAAACGATACCGGCCGGATCGCAATGGGAGAACCGCACCGGCACCGTCGTCCGCCATGCGCGGTTCACGGCAGTCGGCAAAGTCGCTTCGGAAGAACGGATGTCGCTCATCATCCGCGCGCCTCAAGCCGACGCCCGGTGCGAGGCCGTCCCGGGATGGGACTGTGCCGCCAGCAGTTTCAGCATCTCACGGGCGATGACGACCTTTTGGACCTCGGTCGCTCCCTCGTAAATGCGCAGTGCCCGGATGTCGCGATAGAGCTCCTCAACCTTCATGCCCTTACGCACACCCGCCCCACCGAAGATCTGCACGGCCTTGTCGATCACGGTCTGAGCCGATTCCGTGGCGTGGAGCTTGGCGAGTGCCGCCTCCCGGGTAATGCGCGGAGCACCGTGGTCTTTCGTCCAGGCTGCCCGATAAACCGCAAGCGCGGATGTATCCACCAGGGTCCCCATCTCGGCTAGGGCCGCCTGCGTCATCTGCAAATCCGAGAGGGGAGCGCCGAAGAGATGGCGCGAGGACGCGTGCTTTAATGCCTCATCCATGGCCCGTCGCGCGAAGCCCAGGGCCGCGGCGCCGACGGTTGAACGGAATACGTCCAGGGTTGCCATGGCGACCTTGAATCCTTCGCCCGGCGCCCCGATACGATGGGACAGCGGAACACGGCAGCCCTCGAACCGGAGGGTTGCAAGGGGATGCGGGGCGATGGTGTCGATACGCTCTTCGACGATGAGCCCGGGAGTGTCTGCGTCCACCATATAGGCCGAAAGCCCACGAGCGCCCGGCCCCTCGCCCGATCGGGCGAACACCACGTAGTGATCCGCAATGCCGCCGTTCGAAATCCAGGTTTTGACGCCGTCGATCCGCACATGTCCCGCTCCGTCGGGCGTCGCGGTGGTGGCCATCGCAGCCACATCGGAACCTGCCTCCGGCTCCGACAATGCGAAAGCCGCAATGGCCTCTCCCCGCGCGACGCGGGGCAGATAGAAACCCTTCAAGGCATCGGAACCGAACAAGGTGACGGCGCCGGTTCCCAGCCCCTGCATGGCAAAGGCAAAGTCCGCAAGGCCATCCCGATAAGCCAGCGTCTCCCGCGCCAGGCAGAGAAGGCGCACGTCAAAGGCCGGGGTCAGTCCGCCGTAATCGTGCGGAACGACGACCTTGAGCCATCCGTCCTCGCCAAGTCTTCGCACGAGTGCGCGGCAGGAGCCGTCCACGTCGTCATGGTCGACTTCTTCCTCGAGAGCCGTGTCCGCCCACTCTCCCAACGCGTGCGCAAACCGGCGGTGCCGCTCCTCGAAGAACGGCCAGGACAGGAAACTTTGATCGATCATCTTAGTCTCCTTGAAAAACGGGCTTCTCTTTTGCTGCGAATGCCCGGTAGGCACGGGCGAAGTCTTCCGTGGTCATGCAGAGGGCCTGCGCGACAGCCTCAGCCTCGATCGCCTCCTCAACCGACATGGCCCATTCCATGGCAAGCATGCGCTTCGTCATGGTGTTGGCAAAGGTGGGGCCGGTTCCGATCCCGTGCGCGAGACGCGAGGCCTCCTCCAAGAGGGTCTCCGCCCCGACGAGGCGGCTGAAGAATCCCCAACGCTCGCCCTCCTCCGCGCTCATGAAGCGGCCGGTATAGAGAAGCTCGGAGGCCCGCCCCTGCCCGATGATCCTCGGCAGGATGGCGCAGGCGCCCATGTCACAACCGCCAAGGCCTACCTTGTTGAACAGGAAGGCGACTTTTGCGCCCGGAGACGCAATCCTGATATCCGACGCCATGGCAACGATAGCGCCTGCGCCGGCGCAGATACCATCGACCGCCGCGACGATCGGCTGGGGAGCCGCACGCATCGCCTTGACCAGCTCACCTGTCATCCGCGTGAAAGCCGTCAGTCCCTTGGTGTCCATTTCGACGAGCGGTCCGATGATCTCGAAGACGTCGCCGCCTGACGAGAAATTGCCCCCCGCACCTGTGATGACGATCGCCTTGACGGCTTCGTCCCGCGCGCAGGCGTGGAAGAAATCCGTAAGTTCCCGATAGCTCTCGAACGTGAGAGGATTCTTCTTCTCCGGACGGTTGAGCGTGACGGTCGCCACCGGGCCCTGCACGGAGAGGAGGAAATGGCGGGGCGAGTACTCTGCCAGCGGCAGGGTCACCTGATTGGCCAAATGGGTCATGCCGCTTCTCCCGACATCGCGCGGCGAGCGGAAAACTTGGTCTTTGCAAGAAGCCGCATCAGATCCCGCTGTTCCTTTTCCGTCAGGCCGCCGAAAAGATCGGCGATCCACGCCTCATGCTCTGCGGCCATTGTGCGGAACTCCGCTCTCCCGGTGGTCGTCAGCCTGATGATTTGCGCCCGGCGATCCAGCTCGGACACGCGGCGCTCGAGATGGCCGGATGAAACCAGCCGCTCCACAAGGCCGGTCAGATTGCCGTTGGATACCATCATCCGCTTCGACAAGTCCGACAGGGTCATGCCATCGGGAGCTTTGTCGAGCTGCGCCATCAGGTCGAATCGGGGTAGCGTCACGTCGAAACGTTCCCGCAGGCGACGCCGAACCTCGCCTTCGATCAGGGTGGAACAGGTCAGGAGGCGCAGCCAAAGCCGCAACTCGTCCCGATGATCCTCGGGCAGTTCGAACGCCTTCGTCTCGGCATCCAGGGGAATGGCTTGATCGCTCATGTCAGATCTCCCCCCCGGCCACCGGAATTGCCTGCCCCGTAATGGCGGAAGCTCCATGGCCACAGAGCCAGAGCACGGCATCGGCCACCTCGCGAGGGGTAACAAGGCGTCCTTGCGGGTTGTGTTTAACGAACTCTTTCAAAGCCTCTTCACGGCTTCGGCCGGTTTTCTCGACGATCCGGTTCAGGCTTTCCCCGACGAGATCCGTGTCCGTATATCCTGGGCAAACGGCATTGACGGTTACCCCGGTCCTTGCGGTTTCCAGCGCAAGAGCCCGTATGAATCCGATCACCGCATGCTTGGCCGCGCAATAGGCGGTCACATAGGGATATCCCTTCAGTCCGGCCGTTGACGCAACGGCAATGATGCGACCGAATCCCTGGTCCACCATTGATGCAAGCGCCGCCTGTGCCGCGTTGGTGACGCCCAACAGGTTGACGTCGAGCATCTGCCTGAACGCATCGGGGCCGGTCTTCAGGAAAGGTGCGGAAATGGCCGATCCTGCGTTGGCAATCACCAGATCGACGGCTCCCCGATCGCCAGTCGCAGCGTGGAAGGCCGCCTGTATCGAATTCGAATCCGTGACGTCGGCGACAACGTACCCGTGAGCCGCCCCGTCCCGCACGGCACTCTCCAGAACCGCGCGATCACGGCCCAGCACGGTCACCGACGCCCCGGCCCCGGAGAGAACCTCGGCAATGGAACGACCGATGCCGCGCCCTCCTCCGGTGACCAGGGCGTGACGGCCCTGAAGCTCGATGCCATTCATAACTATTCAGCGGCGAGAGACGTGGCTCCCGCCTCCATTTTCAGTTCAGCCCGCGTCTTCGGCTTCGCACGGAGCTTCAGCTCCTCGAAATCCTGGCGATCGCGAACGGAGTTACGGAAGATCTGCTCCTTACCCGCAAGGTACTGGGGCGGGCAATGAATATCGCCGGCGCCGTACCAAGCTGCGGCCTTCATGGTGAAGAACGGATCGACGAGATGCGGCCGGCCCAAGGCGACGAGGTCGGCGCGTCCGGCGGCCAGGATCGTATTGACCTGATCAGCCGTCGTGATGTTGCCGACGCACATGGTGGCGACTTTCGCCTCGTTGCGGACCTGATCCGAGAAGGGTGTCTGGAACATTCGGCCGTAGATAGGCCTCGCCTCCCGCACCGTTTGCCCGGTCGACACATCGACGAGATCGACACCATGCTCGGCAAACGCCTGCGCCACGGCTACCGCTTCCTCGCCGCTCAGCCCCCCTTCCGCCCAGTCGGTTGCCGAGATGCGAACGGACATCGGCTTGTGAGCGGGCCAGACCTCGCGCATGGCGTCGAAGACCTCGAGAGGATACCGCAGGCGATTTTCGAGGGAGCCGCCGTATTCGTCCGAGCGCCGGTTCGTCAGAGGGGAGATGAAACTCGCCAGCAGGTATCCGTGGGCGCAGTGCAGCTCGAGCATGTCGAACCCGGCTCGCGCACCTCGCTCCGCGGCGGACACGAACTGCGCTTTGATCGCATCCATGTCGGCGCGGGTGGCTTCACGGGGCACCTGACTATCGGGAAAATACGGAATGGGCGAGGCGGAGCAGATATCCCACGCGTTCGCTTCGAGCGGGCGGTCGATGCCCTCCCACATCAGCTTCGTGGCTCCCTTGCGGCCCGCATGACCAAGCTGAAGGCAGATCTTCGTTGCCGAGTGGCCATGGATGAAATCCACGACCCTCTTCCAGGCTTTCTCCTGCTCGTCGTTCCAAAGCCCGGTACAGCCTAAGGTGATGCGCGCCTCGGGCGACACACAGGTCATTTCGGTGAAGATCAGGCCGGCGCCGCCCGTCGCCCTCGAGCCGTAATGCACCAGATGCCAGTCTCCGGGCACCCCATCCACCGCCGAGTACATATCCATCGGCGAAACAACGACGCGATTCGGGATGGTCATATCCCGCAGCCGCATCGGTTGGAACATGGGAGCGATCGGCTTTTCGATCGACACGTCGAAGCCCGCCTGCCGCACGTGGCGGGCGAACATACGGTCCACTTCCCGCACGAATTCCGGTGCCCGGAGGCGGAGGTTGTCATACGTGATGGCTTTGGAGCGTGTCATCACCCCAAAGGAGAACTGGACCGGATCGAAGTTCCAGAAGCGTGCAACGTGCTCGAACCAGACCAGGGACACATCCGCGGCGTGCTGGGTCTTTTCCACCTCCTCGCGGCGGCCGGTCTCGTAGAGAGCCAGCGCTTTCTCCACGGATTGATCGCGCAGCAAGGACTCATAGAGCGCGATGGCGTCTTCCATGGCGAGCTTGGTGCCGGAACCGATCGAAAAATGCGCCGTCGCCTTCGCGTCCCCCAGCAGCGCCATGTTGCCGCGAACCCAGCGCTTGTTCCTGATCATGGGGAAGTTACGCCAGATCGACCGGTTGGTCAGGATTTTATGCCCATCCAGGAACCAGCCGAACACCTGCTCCATCAGAGCCGCCGCTTCGGCTTCGGTCTTGTGGCCAAGCCCTGCGCGTTCGAAAGTCTCCGGGTCGGTCTCGAAGACCCAGGTGGAGCGATTCGCTTCGTATTGATAAGCGTGCGCGATGAACGGCCCCCACTCGGTCTCCTGGAAGATGAACGTGAAGGCGTCGAGAGGCTTCGTCGAACCCATCCAGGCGAACTTGTTGGGACGCAGATCCACCTCAGGGGCAAAATGCTCGACATAGCGTTCGCGAAAGCGGCTGTTGATTCCATCCGCGACAACTACGAGATCCGCGTCGGCGAAAATGCTCTCGTCGTCGATGTCAGCTTGATAATGGAGCTTCACTCCGAGTTCCGCCGCACGGTCCTGGAGGATCAGCAGCAGGGTCCGGCGCGAGCACCCGCAGAAGCCGTTTCCGCCGACGCGGTGGACCGTTCCCTTGAAGTGAATGGCGATGTCGTCCCAATAGGCGAATTCCCGGGTGATGCGGTCGTAGCTCGGCCGGTCGTACTTCTCGAAGTTGTCGAGGGTCGCGTCCGAGAACACGACACCGAACCCGAAGGTATCGTCCGCGCGATTCCGCTCGTAGACGGCCACATCCGCCTGCGGCCATTGTTTCTTCATGAGGATGGCGAAATAGAGCCCTGCGGGTCCTCCGCCGACGATAGCCGTTTTCATGACAAGCCCATCCGACGCTGCATAAGATTTATTTTAAGCTTAAAACAATTGGACATCAAGCAGCAGAGGCCTGGTCCGCCCCGCTTTTCGACGGTCCCGCCATTTGGCGCAGGGCAAACCGCTGCAGCTTGCCGGTCTGGGTCTTGGGAAGAGCTTCCACGTATTCGATCGCGCGCGGATACTTGTAGGGGGCGATCTCGGCCTTGACGTGCTCCTGCAGAAGCTTGGTGAGATCAGGGCTCGCGGAATGCCCTTCCCGCAAGACCACGTAGGCCTTGACGATCATACCCCTGTCGTCGTCCGGCGCGCCGACGACGCCACACTCGGCCACGGCCGGATGGGTTAGAAGCGCCGCCTCGACCTCGGGGCCGGCGATGTTGTAGCCCGACGAGACGATCATGTCGTCCGAGCGCGCCTGGTACCAGAAGTACCCGTCCTCATCCAAAAGGTAGGTGTCGCCCGTCACGTTCCAGCCGTCCTGGACGTATTTGCTCTGCCGTTCGTCGGCGAGATAGCGGCAGCCCGTTGGTCCGCGAACCGCCAAGCGGCCAACAGCCCCCGGAGGGAGATCCCGTCCCATTTCGTCGATGATCTTGGCCTCGTAACCCGGCACCGGCTTGCCGGTGGCGCCGGGACGGATCTCCTCCTCGCAGGCGGCGATGAAGATATGGAGCATCTCCGTGGCGCCGATTCCGTCCATCAGGCTGATTCCGGTGGCGTCCTTCCAGGCCCTGAAGGTGTCCCGCGGGAGCGGCTCGCCGGCGGAAACGCATTTCCGGAGGTGGGAAATATCGTAATCCTTGAGTTTGGGCAGCATCGCCCGGTAAGCGGTCGGCGCGGTGAAGCAGACCGTCGCCCCATACCGCGCAATGGCGGGCAGGAGGTCGTCGGGACCGGCTTTTTCGAGAAGAACCGTCGAGGCGCCGATCCGCATGGGAAACAGGACGATCCCTCCCAGGCCGAACGTGAAGGCGAGCGGGGGCGAACCGATGAAGCGGTCCGACTGAGCGGCACGCAGAACATTGCCCGCGTAGGCATCGCAAATCGCCAGCATGTCCCGATGGAAATGCATCGTGCCCTTGGGCTCGCCCGTAGTGCCGGAGGTGAAGCCGATGAGGCAGACATCGTCCGACGCCGTCTCGACGGCCTCGAACTCGGGCGAGGCATCGGCGAGCAGCGCGTCGAGGCCGTCCTGTCCGGAGCCTCCCCAGTAAACCACGTGCTCCAGCTCGGAAACGAGGCCCCGCGCCTTCTCCATTTCATCGGCCAGGCGGTGGTCACAGAACGCGATCGTGATCTTGGCCTTGGTGATCGGGTAGGCGATTTCCTTTGCGCGCAAAAGCGGCATCGTCGCCACCACCACGCCGCCTGCCTTGAGGACCGCGAGATAGAGCGCGACCATCATGGGATTGTTCGCCGAGCGGAGCAGAACCCGGTTCCCCGGGACAAAGCCGAGCTTCTCCACAAGCACGTTGCAGATCCGGTTCACCCGTTCCTGAAGCTCTTTGTAGGTCAAGGTCTCGGACGGACTGACGAGACACACGGCGTCGCCTCTGCCCTCCTCAACCCATCGATCAAGAAAGGCCCACGCGCAGTTGAGGCGCTCGGGGTAGCGCAGTTCCGGCCGGTCATGAATGAAAGCCGGCCATTGATCCTGCGGAGGGAGGTTTTCTCTTGCAAAAGTATCGACGTGAGCCGTGTACGCCATCGTCCGTTCCTCTGTCCGGTCATGTCGGACGGGCGTCGTTCGTCGCGCCCGCTTCGGCGGAACAATCCGCTTGAAGAATTCCTAAAATTATTTAAAGCTTCAAATATTGCTTGGCAATCCCGAACTGGGAACAGAGTCGACCGGCTCGACAGAAAAGGAGTGTTCGGTCGGCTCGAATTGCGGCAGATTACGGCCGAGCATCGGCGAGACCCAATCGAGTCCCGCCGGAACAACGATGCAGCGCGGTCCACCGTGCGCAGGGAACAGCCACTCGGGAGTACATGATGAACCTGACAATCAAATGCCTGGGCTTCGCAGCCGCCATGGGCTTGGCGGCCTCGCCGGCCCTGGCGCAGGAGAAGCTCAAGGTCGGCCTCGTTTTGACCCTTTCGGGCCCATCCGCGGTTCTGGGGCAGCAGGCCCGCGACGGCTTTCAGCTCGCCGTCAAGGACCTCGGCGGCAAGCTCGGCGGACGTGACGTCGACGTGATCGTCGTCGATGACGAGCTGAAGCCAGATGTCGCCGTCACCAAGGTCAAAGGACTGCTGGAGCGCGACAAGGTCGATTTCGTCGTCGGCCCGATCTTCTCGAACGTCGCGGTGGCGATCCAGAAGCCGATCGTCGACGCCAAGACGTTCTACATCAGCACCAATGCGGGTCCTTCGAACCTCGCCGGCAAGAGCTGCAGCCCGTTCTTCTTCGCGACGTCGTACCAGAACGATCAGAACCACGAGGTGTTGGGCAAGGTGGCTCAGGACCGGGGCTACAAGAAGGTCTACCTGCTGGCGCCGAACTACCAGGCGGGCAAGGACGCCCTCGCCGGGTTCAAGAGACACTATAAGGGCGAGATCGTCGAGGAATCCTATGTTCCGCTGAACACCCTCGACTTCCAGTCGGAACTCGCCAAGATCGCCTCCATGAAGCCCGATGCGATCTTCACCTTCATGCCCGGCGGCATGGGCGTGAACCTCGTGAAGCAGTACCGCGCCGCGGGATTGGCGGATCGCATTCCGTTCCTGTCCGCCTTCACGGTGGATGAATCCACACTCCCCGCCCAGCAGGACGCGGCTGTCGGCATGTTCGGCGGCTCGAACTGGGCGCCCAATCTCGACACACCCCAGAACAAGACCTTCGTGAAGGATTACGAGGCGGCCTACAACTCCGTTCCCGGCTCCTATTCCATGCACGCCTACGACGCTGCGCTCCTGATCGACAGCGCCTTGAAGGCGACCGGCGGCAAGACCGAAGACAAGGACGCGCTCCGCGCCGCCCTTAAGAAGGCCGATTTCAAGTCCCTGCGCGGCGACTTCAAGTTCGGCACCAACGGCTTCCCGATCCAGGATTTCTATCTGGTGAAAGTCGCCAAGCGGTCGGACGGCAAGTTCCAGACCGAGATCGAAGAAAAGGTATTCGACGACTATACGGATGCCTATGCCAAGGAATGCGCGGCCACGAACTAAAGCTGCGAGCCGAGCGTCCGAGCCCCGTTCCGCCGTTGGGACGGGGCTCGTCCTTCACAGCAGAAGCGATTTGATCCGGACGGCTGGTGACGGCACCGATCCAGACACCTCCGACATCGCCTTGAGTGCCGATGACAGCAACTCTTCTTCTCATCCAGGCCCTGAACGGTCTTCAATTCGGGCTAATCCTGTTCCTGATCGCCGCGGGATTGACCCTCGTGTTCGGCGTGATGGACTTCATCAATCTGGCCCATGGCGTTCAGTACATGGTCGGCGCCTATCTGGTGGCGGCGTTCAGCGCCTGGACGGGAAATTTCGGCCTTGCGCTTCTCCTGGCATTGCCGACCGCCCTCGCCTTCGGGCTGCTTCTCGAAGTGCTGATCTTCCGTCATCTTTATGACCGCGATCACCTGGATCAGGTTCTCGCGACGTTCGGCGTGATCGTTTTTCTGAACCAGGCGGTCAAATTCATCTGGGGCGCCGCGCCGCTCAACGTGCCCGTGCCCGAAATCTTTTCCGGATCGATCGAAATCACCGACGGGCTGCTTTATCCGGTCTATCGGCTGGTGATCATCGCAGCGGGCCTTGCGGTCGCCCTTCTTCTGTATGTTCTGGTCAGCCGCACCCGCGTCGGCATGCTGGTGCGCGCCGGCGCCACGAACCCCCAGATGGTTTCCGCCCTGGGCGTCAACATTCAACGACTTTTCATGGTGGTCTTCGGGTTTGGCGCCATGCTGGCGGGCTTTGCGGGGGCCATGGTGGCTCCCATCCTCTCGGTCGAGCCCGGCATGGGCGACAACATCCTGATCCTTGCCTTCGTGGTGATCGTCATCGGCGGAATCGGCTCGATCCGGGGCGCGTTCCTGGCCGCCATTCTGATCGGTCTTGTCGATACGGTCGGAAGGTCCTTCGCGCCCAATATCCTGCGGTTCTTTCTCGATCCCGCCACGGCAAGCCAAACCGGGCGTGCCGTCGCGCCGATGCTGATCTACATCTTCATGGCTGCCGTGCTGTTTTTCCGGCCCTCCGGCCTTTTCCCGGCCAAGCGATAGGGTGCTCCCATGACGGACATCGCGCGCATGCAATCGGCTTCCATTGTGCCTCCCGCCCCTCGGATCGAACGCGTTCCGCTCATTCTCTTCGGCGCCCTGGCGATTGCCCCTTTCCTTGCCGCCCTGTCCGGGGCGGAAGGCTATGTGCTGTCCTTGCTGTGCCGCGTCATGATCTTCGGCCTCGCGGCGCTCTCGCTCGATCTGATCCTCGGCTATGGCGCGCTGGTCAGCTTCGGTCACGCGGCGTTCCTCGGCATCGGCGGCTACGCTGTCGGGATCCTTGCGAGCCACGGGATGGAGGACGCCCTTGTGCAGATTCCCGTCGCGCTTGCGGCATCCGGCCTGTTCGCCGCGATAACCGGCACGATATCGCTGCGCACCAAGGGCGTCTATTTCATCATGATTACCCTCGCCTTCGGCCAGATGCTGTTCTTTCTCGCCACGTCCCTGGCCGCCTATGGTGGCGACGATGGGTTGACCCTTCCATCCAGAAGCCTCCTGGCGGGCACGACCATTCTCAAGAACGACCGTGTCTTCTACGGCTTCTGCTTCATCTGCCTTCTCGGAGTATACGTCCTTGCCCGGGAGATCGTCTCCTCCCGCTTCGGCCGGGTCCTGCGCGGCGCGAAGGAGAACCCGACCCGCATGGAAGCCATCGGCTTTCACCCATTCCGTTTCCAGCTCCTCGCCTATGTGATCAGCGGCATGATGGCAGGTCTTGCCGGTGTCCTCCTTGCCAATCAGGCCGAGTTCATCAGTCCATCCTTCATGACATGGCAACGCTCGGGCGAGCTGATCTTCATGGTGGTTCTCGGCGGGCTCGGGAGCCTTCATGGCGCCATCGTCGGCGCCGCCGCCTTTCTGCTGCTCGAGGAATTCCTGCCGGAGATCCTTCATCTGGCGAGCTTCATGCTGAGCAGCGACCTCCAGTCTCGCCTCGTCGAGAACTGGAAGATGGTGTTCGGCCCTGTCCTGATCCTGATCGTCCTTTTCGTTCGGGGCGGCATCATGGGGCTCGTTCCGGGAGGGCGTCATGACTAAGCCGCTTCTCGAACTGCGCAATCTGCGCAAGAACTACGGAGCCCTGATCGTCACCGACGATGTCAGCCTTTCTGTTCCGGAGGGCGAGGTTCACGCGATTATCGGGCCGAACGGCGCCGGGAAGACCACTCTGATCCATCAGATCTCGGGCCTTGCTCCATCCGGATCCGGTCAGGTGCTGTTCGACGGGCAGGATATCACCGGCCTGCGTTTGCATGAGCGGGCGCGGCGCGGACTGGCCCGGTCGTTCCAAATCACGTCGGTCCTCCCAGGATTTTCCGCCCTTGAGAATGTCGCGCTCGCCGTTCAGGCGCGCTCGGGTTCAAGCTATCGCCTTTTCGGGAATGCTGCGCGGGAGCCGGACCTGAACGGTCCAGCCATGGAATGCCTCAACCTGGTCGGGCTCGGCAGCCGGTCCCACGTGCTGGCGGGCCTCCTCTCCCATGGCGAGAAGCGTCAACTGGAACTGGCCATCGCGCTGGCGACCGAGCCCAAACTTCTCCTTCTCGACGAGCCTCTCGCAGGCACGGGACATGAAGAATCCCGCCGAGTCGTCGAGGTGCTGCGACGGTTGCGGAGCCGGACCACGATCCTGCTCATCGAGCACGACATGGAGGCGGTCTTCTCTCTGGCGGACCGCATCAGCGTCCTCGTTTACGGACGATTGATCGCCACGGGCACACCGGAACAAATCCGTCACAATCCGGAAGTGCGCGCCGCGTATCTCGGCGAGGAGGAGATGGCCTGATGCTCTCGGTTCGCAACCTGCAGGCCTCCTATGGCGCCGCCCAGGTCCTGTTCGATGTGTCTTTCGACATCGGACCCGGAGAGGTCGTGACCTTGCTCGGCCGGAACGGCATGGGAAAGACCACCACGATCCGTTCCATCATGGGTCTGCTGCACCCTCACGGAGGCGAGGTCCGCTTCGATGGCACCCCGGTGACCGGCCTTGCGCCTTACCGCGTCGCCAAGGCCGGGATCGGCCTCGTGCCGGAAGGAAGGCAGATCTTCCCGACCTTGTCGGTCGAGGAGAATCTCGTGGCGACGGCCTCCTCCCGACTTGGCTCGCGACGCTGGACCCTCGATGCCGTCTACACCCTTTTCCCCCGCCTTAAGGAACGACGGACCAATCTCGGGACGCAGTTGTCGGGTGGCGAGCAGCAGATGCTCGCGATCGGACGCGCCCTGATGACCAACCCGAAGCTCGTCATCCTAGACGAGGCGACGGAAGGATTGGCGCCGCTCATCCGGGCGGAAATCTGGGATTGTCTGAAGCACCTTCGGTCCGAGCATCAGTCGATCCTGGTCATCGACAAGAACGTCAATGCTCTCGCGGCCTTCGCCGACCGTCACGTGATCCTTGAAAAGGGGCAAACGGTCTGGACCGGGACCAGCGCCGAGCTTTTGGCCGACGCCACGCTCAAGGATCGTTATCTGCACGTTTGAGGAGATTGCGCCGGTGACGGACACACAGCTCGATTTCGAAGCCGAGTACAACAATCGGGCGCGGGTCGCGGATCATGGAGTGCATATCGCCGGATGGCACCGGGACGCGGCCGTCTACAGAGCCACGGCGCCTTGCGAGATCGATGTCGCTTACGGTCCGGGAGAACGGCACTGCCTCGACCTGTTCCATCCGCCGGGGGGTGACGCGGGTGGCCCGATCGTGCTGTTCATCCATGGCGGGTACTGGCAGGCCTTCGACAAGTCTTCCTCGAGCCATCTCGCCCGCGGTGCCAATGAACGCGGTTTCACGGTCGCCATACCCAGCTACGATCTGGCGCCGAATATCACCCTGAGCGGTATCGTGGCCGAGATGGAAACGGCAGCCGATTTCCTCATGCAGCGTTTCGGGCGGCCGCTCGTTGCCACAGGTCACTCCGCGGGAGGTCATCTGACCGCATGCCTCATGGCTCGAAGCACGAAGAACCTGAAGCGCCCCATCCGGGCCGGAATGCCGATTTCGGGACTGTTCGACTTGGCTCCCCTTGTTCCGACTTCGATCAACAAAGCGCTCGGCCTCACCGTCGAGGAAGCGCGTCGCCTTAGCCCGATCTACGACAAGCCTCCTGCGGACAGCCGCATCGTTGCCGTCGTCGGTGGCGCGGAAAGCAGCGAATTCCTCCGTCAGTCGCGGGACTTCGTCACTCAATGGACGGCCATGGATGCGATCGCCAAGGTCCATGAGGTTCAGGGCGCGCACCACTTCGACGTGATCGCCGGGCTCGCCGATCCTGGCAGCGCCCTGACCGAACGCCTGGTCGAGCTCGCGGCCCATGCATGACCCGGCCCCTCCGGCTCATTTCTTCTTGTTGTATACGTCCAACGTCACGGCTGCCAGGAGCACCAGGCCCTTGATGACCTGCTGGTAATCGATCCCGATGCCGAGGATCGACATGCCGTTGTTCATCACCCCCATCACGAAGGCACCGATGACGGCACCCGTCACCTTGCCGACGCCGCCGTAAGCGGAAGCGCCGCCGATGAAGCAGGCGGCAATGACGTCGAGCTCGAAGCCGAGGCCCGCCTTGGGCGTTGCCGTATTGAGACGGGCCGCGAAGATCAGGCCCGCCAGCGCCGCGAGCACACCCATGTTGACGAAGGTCAGAAAGGTCAGCCGTTCGGTCTTGATACCGGAGAGCTTCGCGGCCTTTTCGTTGCCGCCGAGGGCATAGATTCTCCGGCCGATGGTCGTCCGGTTGGTGACGAACGCATAGAGCGCCACGAGTGCGAACATGATCACCAGGACGTTCGGCAGCCCGCGATAGGTGGAAAGCAGGTAACTGAAACCGATGAGAAGAACCGCCAGAAGCGCATTCTTGAAAACGAAAAACCCGAAGGGCGCCGTTTCGACCGCGTGCTTCTGCTGGTTCAGCCGGGTCCGATAGCTGAAATAGATCAGGGCCGCGGTCGTCACCACCCCGAGCGTGAGGGATGTGAGATTGATCGTATCGATCACCCCGACATCGGGAATGAAGCCCGAACTCAACCTTTGGAAGGTCACCGGGAACGGACCAACGGACTGGCCACCGAGAAGCGAGAGCTGGAGCCCCTTGAATACAAGCATTCCGGCGAGCGTCACGATGAAGGACGGGACCTTCAGGAACGCGACCCAATAGCCCTGGACGGCTCCGATCAAGGCCCCGACAAGGAGGCAGATGATGATGGTCGGAACGAAGTGGATGTCGAACTTCACCATCAAAACGGCCGCAAGCCCGCCGATAAAGCCCACGATCGAGCCGACCGACAGGTCGATATGGCCCGAAACGATGACCAGCAGCATGCCAAGCGCCATGATGACGATGTAGCTGTTCTGAAGCACCAGGTTGGTGAGGTTGAGCGGCTTCAGAAGAGTGCCGCCGGTCATCACCTGGAAAAACGCCATAATGACGAGCAACGACACGAGCATGCCGTAGTCGCGGAAGTGCGTCTTGAGGAAGCTCCCGTAGGATTCCCGCTTCTCGACGCGAATGTCGCTCGAAACTCCGGTGTCCATCTCAGCGCCTTCCCGATTTCACGATTGAATGCATGATCTTTTCCTGGGACGCCTCGGCCGCCGCAAATTCGCCGATGAGCGCCCCCTCGTTCATCACATAGATCCGGTCGCACATTCCGAGCAGCTCCGGCATCTCCGAGGAAATCAGGAGGACACCCTTGCCCGCATCGGCCAAGCTATTGATGATGGTATAGATTTCGTATTTCGCTCCGACGTCGATACCGCGGGTCGGCTCGTCCAGAATCAGGATTTCCGGGCTCGCGAAGAGCCACTTGCTCAAAACGACCTTCTGCTGGTTCCCGCCCGAAAGGTTGACCACCTGCTGATAGACGTTGGCGCTGCGGATCCTGAGCTTGTTTCGGTAATCGTTGGCAACCGCGAGCTCGCGCATTTCGTCGATAACGGCATTGCTGGAAACGCCACCCAAATGCGCCAGGGTGACGTTTTTCACGATGGTTTCGTCCAGGACCAGACCGTAGGTCTTCCGATCCTCCGTCACATAGGCGATCCCGTTCGCAACCGCGCGACTCACGGTGCTGACGTCGATTTCCCGTCCGTGAAGGAGAACCCGGCCCCGGATATTCTGGCCGTAGGTCCGCCCGAAGAGGCTCATGGCGAATTCGGTCCGGCCGGCGCCCATGAGACCGGCGATGCCGACGATTTCGCCCTTTCGGATGTGAAGGTTGATGTCCTTCACCATATGCCGGTCCGCATGAATCGGGTGGTAGGCGTTCCAATTTTCGACCGCGAAGATCGGGTCTCCCACATGGGACTCGCGCTTAGGATACCGGTCCTCCATGGCGCGTCCGACCATGCCGCGGATGATCCGGTCCTCGCTGACAGCCTCGCCGCGGCAATCGAGCGTTTCGACGGTGCTGCCGTCCCGAAGCACGGTGATCGAGTCGGCCACCTTCGAGATTTCGTTCAATTTATGGGAGATCAGGATCGATGAAATCCCCTGCGCCTTGAACTGCAGCAGGAGTTCGAGCAGCGCGTCGCTGTCCTTTTCGTTGAGGCTCGCTGTGGGCTCGTCGAGGATGAGAAGCTTCACCCTTTTCGACAGGGCCTTGGCGATTTCGACCAGTTGCTGCTTTCCGACACCCAGGTTCGTCACCAGCGTATCGGGAGACTCCTTCAAGCCGACCCGCTCCAGCAGTTCCTTGGTTCGGGCGAAGGCCCGGGACCAGTCGATGACTCCGTAAGACGCCTGCTCGTTGCCGAGGAAGATGTTCTCGGCGATGGACAGAAGCGGCACCAAGGCGAGTTCCTGGTGAATGATGATGATGCCGAGCTTCTCGCTGTCGGCGATGCCCTTGAAGCGGCGCTCCTCGCCTTCGAAGACGATGTCCCCCGAATAGGTCCCATACGGATAAACGCCGCTCAGAACCTTCATCAAGGTCGATTTGCCGGCACCGTTTTCACCGACGAGAGCATGAATCTCCCCGGCTTCGACCGTGAGATTGACGTTGTCCAGCGCATTGACGCCCGGAAACGTCTTGGTGATCCCCCGCATCTCGAGGATTGCTGCCATTTCATCCCTTTCGATCAGGAACGCCGGACGGGACGCGGGCTCGGCCCTGTGCAAGGGCCGAGCCCGCCTCGCGCGGTCTCACTTGATCTGGTTTTCCTTGTAGTAGCCACTGTCGACGAGGATCTGCTTCCAATTGGAGGCATCCACGCTGACCGGCTTCAGCAGGTAAGAGGGAACGGTCTTGACGCCATTCTCGTAGGTCTTGGTGTCGTTCACCTCCACGGTCTTACCGGACAGGATGGAATCGACCATGTTCGCCGCCACCTTGGCCAGCTCGCGGGTGTCCTTGAAGACCGTCGAAGTCTGCTCCTTGGCGAGGATCGATTTCATGGACGGAATTTCGGCGTCCTGGCCCGTTACCACTGGCATGGGCTGCTTCGGCGTACCGTAGCCGACGCCCTTGAGCGACGAGATGATACCGATGCTCAGACCGTCGTACGGCGAAAGAACCGCGTCCACGCGCTTGTCGTTGTAGTAGGCGCTGAGGAGGTTATCCATGCGGGACTGCGCGACAGCCCCGTCCCAGCGGAGGATCGCCACCTTGTCCATTCCGATCTGACCGCTCGCCACCACGAGCTTGCCGCTCTTGATGTAGGGGTCGAGGACCGACATGGCGCCGTTGTAGAAGAAGAATGCGTTGTTGTCGTCGGGCGAGCCACCGAACAGCTCGATGTTGAACGGCCCCTTGCCTTCCTTGAGGCCAAGAGCCTTCTCGATGTAACCGCCCTGAAGCACGCCGACCTGGAAGTTGTCGAAGGTCGCGTAATAGTCGACGTTCTTGGAATTGCGGATCAGCCGGTCGTAGGCGATGACCTTGATCCCTTTGTCGGCCGCCTGCTGAAGGGCATCCGACAAGGTCGTTCCATCGATTGCTGCAATGACCAGCACCTTCGAACCCTTGGTGATCATATTCTCGATCTGGGCGAGCTGGTTCGGGATTTCGTCTTCCGCGTATTGCAGATCGACGTCGTAACCCTTTTCCTTCAGGGACTTGACCATATTGTTGCCGTCGTCGATCCAGCGGGCCGACGACTTGGTCGGCATGGAAACGCCGATAAGTCCCTTGCCCTCGGCATGGGCGGCTCCGGCAAGCCCGAACGCTCCAAGAGCGAGGGCGGCTATCGTGGCTGTAAGTCTCTTCAAGTTCGTTCTCCCTGTACTTTGGACCGTACGCCTTCGAAGGGCTGGCTTGGTCCTTGCGACCTCAAGTCGTCGAATACGGTGTTCTTGTTCGGCGCCTTGGGCGAGGACCCAATCGCAGCGCCTCGGGAGCACTCTTCTTCCGGAGTGCTTGCTTTCAGTACGGCCGGGGTGAACCTAGAGGATCAAGCCAGCCCAGACCATTAATACTATAATACAAGCGAGGCTCTTCAAGCGGCAGCTCGTGGCGCTTAAGCTCCTACGATCCCCCAGCCTTCGAAAAATTCGCGGGCTGGCCCTCCATGGTAGCACCCGGCTCTGCTTGGGAAAATCCGTGCAGGCTCACGGTGGTGATGGCCCCGGCCTGGGTCGTGATGCCCACGCGGTCGGCAGTTTGGACGATCAGGGTCGACATGGCGTGCCCTGCCCCGGCAGCATCCTGCCGCTCGATCGCCTCGAACACCGCTCGGTGGAGCTTCATGACGACTGCGAACCGGTCTTCGCTCGAGACTGGGGAACTGACGTCGAACGACGTCGCAAGGGCCGCTCCGATGACCGAACCGATCGACTGCAGGAACGGATTTCCCGAGGCCTCCAGGATCGCCTGATGAAAATCCAGGTCCGACCGGGTGAAACCCTGCCGGTCGTTACGGCAACGCCCCATGCCCTCAAGGGCATCACGCATATGCTCCAATTGCTTGGGCGAGCGCCGAAGCGCGGCGGTCGCGCAGGCAAGGGGTTCGAGAGACTGGCGGATCTCGAAGAGCCAGCCCAGGAATCTCGCGTCGACTCCAAGCTGGAGATGCCACTCCAGGATGTCGGCGTCGAACATATTCCAGTTCTCTCGCCCCAGAACCCGCGTACCGACCTTGGTCTTCGACTCGATCAGGCCCTTGGCCGCGAGGGTTTTCAGGGCCTCTCGCAGCGCCGTCCGCGAGACGCCGAAGAACTCCATGAGCTCCGCATCGCCCGGCAGCGTGCTGCCGACCGGATAGCGGCCCTGCATGATGCTGTGACCGATGCCATGGGCGACCAGATCGTGCGCGGAGCGGGTTCTGTGGGGTGTCGGAAAGTCGTTTATGGAGACCATGGGCAGTCCCTCACGCCTGACCGGACCGGGCGGAAGCCATCGCCAGCCCCCGCTGCAAGACGATGAAGGCAAACAGCAGGGCTCCGATCGCGATCTTTGTCCACCAAGAACTCAATGTCCCCTCGAAGGTTATGTATGTCTGGATCAGGCCCTGGATCAGCACGCCGATGAGCGTTCCGATGATGGTGCCATAGCCTCCCGTCAGCAGAGTGCCGCCGATGACGACCGCCGCGATCGTATCCAGCTCCACCCCCGTCGCGGCCAGGGAATAGCCCGCCGAGGTATAGAACGAAAAAATGATCCCGGCGAGCGCGGCGAGGAAACTCGACAGCATATAGATCCGGATCGTCGTCCTCCCCACCGGCACGCCCATCAGCTCCGCCGAGGTTCGGTTGCCGCCCAGGGCATAAACGTTTGCGCCGAAGCGGGTGAAGTGGGCAAGGACGATTCCGCCCGCGAAGATCAGAAGCATGACGAGGGCGATGAACGTCAGGCGTCCTCCTCCCGGCAACGCAAAGGCGATGTCCGTGATCTGACCGTAGGCCGGCGCGTTGATAGGGATCGAGTCGGTTGTCAGGACGAAGCACAGCCCCCTCGCCAGGAACATCCCCGCGAGCGTGACGATGAAGGCGGGGATTTGGAATGTGTGGATCAGAAAACCCATCCCTGCTCCGAAGAGAGCCGCAAGGCAAAGCACGAGCACGAACGCCAGATAGGGATTGAGGCCATGCTTCTCGATCGTGACCGCCAGGAACACCCCCGTGAACGCGATCACGGAACCGACCGACAGGTCGATGCCGCCCGAGAGGATCACGAACGTCATGCCGACGGCAACGATGCCGAGAAAGGCGTTGTCGGTCAGGAGATTGGCGACCACCCGGGTCGAGGCGAAACTCGGGAAGTGGGCGAGGCAGATGAGATAACCGACGACGAAAACGGCCAGCGTAATGAGAACCGGGAGGTGACGCTTGATCATTTCTTGGCCCTCAGCACGGCACGAAAGCCCCCGAAGACGGGGGATTGCGCCAGGAGAACGGCGAGCACGACGATCGCCTTCACGATGAGGTTGTACTCGGGCTGGAACCCGCTGAGCAGAATTCCGGTATTCATCGCCTGAATGATGAGAGCACCCACAACCGACAGGCCGAGGCTGAAGCGGCCGCCGAACAGGGACGTTCCTCCGATCACCACCGCCAGGATGGCATCGAGTTCGAGCCAGAGACCGGCATTGTTCGCGTCCGCCCCACGAATGTCGGCGGTGACGATCAGGCCGGCGATCGCCGCACAAAGGCTGCACCACATATAGACCGCGATCGTCACCGCCCGCGTGCTGATGCCTGCGTAGCCGCTCGAGCGCACATTGGCGCCGATGGCCTCGATGAAGAGCCCAAGGGCCGTGTATCGCACCACCAGATGCGTAATGATCAATACGACGATGGCGATCACCACAGGCATCGGGAGCATGAGGAAGGAACCGCTGCCGATGGCGGCGAAGCCCTCGCTGACGAAGGTGATGATTTGCCCTTCCGTGATCAGCTGCGCGAAACCGCGCCCCGCCACCATCAGGATGAGGGTCGCAACGAAGGGCTGGATCTCGAGCACCGCGACGAGAAAGCCGTTCCAGAGGCCGCAGAGGAGCCCGATGCCGGCCGCAGCCGCGAGAGCTGTGGGAAGCGGATAGCCTTGGGCCGTCAGGGTCGCGGCGGTCGCGCCGGCGATGGCCATGACGGCGCCGACCGAAAGGTCGATGCCCCTCGTGGCGATGACGAGAGTCATTCCCAGGGACAGAATGGCGACCGGCGCGCCACGGTTCAGCACGTCGACGACGCTGCCGAACAGGCGGCCATCCTGAATCCTTATGGCGAAGAAGTCGCGAAAGACGAACCAATTGACCAGAAATACGACGAGGAGCGCCAGCAACTGCGGCAGCCCTTTGGGAAAACTACGGGGCGCTTGAGCCCTGATCACGCCGCTCATTCAATGGCTCGCAATGGTTGTCATGATGCTGTCGGCGCTGACCTCCGCGCCCGACAATTCCCGTACATGCCGACGATCGCGCAGAACAACGACGCGGTCGCTGTAGGAGGCAATTTCCTCCAGTTCCGACGAGATGACCAGAAGGGCGAGCCCGTCCTCGCAGAGGCGCTCGATCAGGCGGATGATTTCCGCATGAGCGCCCACGTCGATCCCACGGGTGGGCTCATCGAGAATGAGAAAGCGCGGCTCCGTGGCAAGCCAGCGGGCGAGCAACGCTTTCTGCTGGTTTCCGCCGGACAGGAGGCCGATGGGCTTTTCCGCATCGGGCGTTCGAATGTCGAGCAGCTTGATGAAGCGGTTGGCGATGTCGTCCTGGATGCGGCGCGGCAACCTGTTCAGCCATCCTCGCTGGGCCTGTAGCGCCAGAATGATGTTCTCGCGGATGGAGAGTTCTGCGACGATCCCTTCGGTTTTGCGATCTTCCGGCGTAAATCCGAAGCGAAGCCTGGCCGCATCGCGCGGAGACGCGATCCGCACCGGCTTTCCGTCGACGAAGGCCTCCCCGGTATCCGCTCGCTCGATCCCGAAGACCAGTTTGGCGGTCTCCGTACGGCCGGATCCGAGAAGCCCTGCGAGCCCCACCACCTCGCCCGGACGGATCGCGAGGTCGAAGGGCTCCAGAAGCCGGCGCTTGCCGTAGTTCCTGAAAGCCACCAAAGGCTCTCCCGTGACGGCCCTCCGGTGCGCGCGATGGAGGGCCTCGGCGGCCAGCTCTCGGCCCAGCATCATGGACACGAGCTCGATGCGCGGCAGATCCGCGATCGGGCGCGTGCCGATGAGGCGGCCGTTCCGCAAAATAGTGACCCGGTCGCAGAGCCCATAAACCTGATCGAGAAAATGCGTGACGAAGACAATTCCGATTCCCCGCTGCTTCAGCCCGTTGAGGATCCGGAAAAGAGTTTCGACCTCCTGGGTGTCGAGGCTCGCAGTCGGCTCGTCGAGGATCAGCACCTTCGCCGAGAGATCAACCGCGCGGGCGATGGCGACGATCTGCTGGACCGCGACCGAGAAGCTCCCCAGGGGATTGGCGACGTCGATGTCGAGACCATAGCCCGCCAGGATCTCCGAGGATCTCCGGCGCATCTCGGCGGTCCGGACAAGGCCGAACCGGTGCGGCTGACGGCCGATGAAAAGGTTTTCCGCGACCGAAAGATTCGGTAGCAGATTGACCTCCTGGTAGACGGTGCCGATGCCGAGGGAGAGCGCATCGGCGGGGTTCTGCGGCGCGATCTCCTGGCTGTCGAGACGGATGGTTCCGCCATCTCGCTTGAAAACACCGGTCAACACCTTGATCAGCGTCGACTTTCCAGCGCCGTTCTCGCCGAGGAGCCCATGGATCTCCCCAGCCCGCAATGTGAAATCGACATGATCGAGCGCTTGAACGCCCGGGAAGCCCTTTGTGAGTCCGCGGATTTCAAGGAGTTCGGGCTCTTCTCTGATGACCTGCATTCTGTTTCCGCCGGGGATGCAAGAGCCGCCGATGGGCGGCGGGCTCGGGAGAGCGCGGGAATGAAAGCCGCCCTCTCCCGGCGAGGACCTTAGTAGAGGTCCTTACGCTTGCTGTACTCGGCCTGTGCGGTCTCAGGGGTGAAGACCTTGGACTCCGTCTGGATCCATTTGGGCGGCTGTTTTCCGTCCTTCTTGTAGGCGATCAGCGCATCGAAGGCGGGGCCCGCCATGTTCGGCGTCAACTCGACCGTGACATTCGCCTCGCCGTCGCCCATGGCCTTGAAGATATCCGGCACGCCGTCGATGGACACGATCTTGATGTCCTTTCCAGGCTTCAATCCGGCTTCCTTGATGGCCTGAATGGCCCCGATCGCCATGTCGTCGTTGTGAGCGTAGACGGCGCAGATGTTCTTTCCGCCGCCCTCGGCCTTGATGAAGCTCTCCATGACTTCCTTGCCCTTCGTGCGCGTGAAGTCACCCGACTGGGTGCGGACGATCTTCATGCCGGGATTGGCCGCCACGACCTGATCGAACCCCTTCTTGCGGTTGATCGCCGGGCTCGAGCCGACGGTGCCCTGCAGCTCGACGACGTTGCACTTCCCGCCCGTTTCCTTGGCCAGCCACTCCCCGGCGACCTTGCCTTCGTAGACCGTGTCCGAGGTCACGGCGGTGAGATAGAGAGACTCGTCCTTCGTATCGATGGACCGGTCGAGGAGGACGACCGGAATCTTGGCGTCCTTGGCTTCCTTGAGCACCGCATCCCAGCCGGTCGAAACCACGGGAGCGATGAAGATCGCGTCGACGCCCTGAGCGATGAAGGAGCGGACGGCCCGGATCTGGTTCTCCTGCTTCTGCTGGGCATCCGAGATCTTGAGGTCAATTCCGCGCTTTTCGGCCTCGCTCTTCGAAACCTTCGTTTCGGCGGCACGCCAGCCCGATTCGGATCCGACCTGCGAGAAGCCGACGGTCATTTTGGTCTGGGCCAGGGCTGAACCGGATCCCAGCACCAGTGCGGCCATGCCGATAGTCGCCAAAAAATGTCGAGCCTTCATGCGTTTTCTCCCTGGAGGACTTGTTCTTCGACTTTAGCAGCCTTAACAGCCGCCTATTAGTACTATTATATGAAGCAAACGAAGCGCCTATTCAACCATAGTCGCGGTTCTCCGATCCGGTGCCGCGGCGCGAGATCTTCAAGGGCACGCAAGAAACATGAATGATGACAAGAAGCGCCAGCTGCGCAGCCAGGCCTGGTTCGGGCGCCAGGACAAGATGGGCTTCTATTATCGCTCGTTTCTCAAGAACAGCGGCTTCCCCCAGGACCAGTTCGAGGGGCGGCCGGTCATCGGCATCTGCAATACCTGGTCGGAACTGAACCCCTGCAATTCCCACTTCCGCACGATTGCCGAGCACGTCCGTTACGGCGTCCTGGATGCAGGGGGCTTTCCTCTCGAATTCCCGGTATCATCGCTTGGCGAAGTCACCATGCGCCCGACTGCGATGCTGTTTCGCAACCTCGCCGCCATGGACGTGGAGGAGGCCATTCGCGCCCACCCCCTCGACGGCGTCGTTCTGCTCATGGGGTGCGACAAGACCACCCCTGCCCTGCTGATGGGAGCCACTTCCGCCGACCTGCCGACCATCGGCGTCTCGGGGGGACCGCAGCTCCGGGGGGTCTACCGGGGCAAGTATATCGGGTCCGGCACGAACATCATTTCCATGAGCGAGCAGCTGCGCGCTGGAGAAGTGACGCTCCAAGAGTTCCACGAGGCGGAAGGGGGAATGAACCGGTCTCATGGGCATTGCATGACCATGGGCACCGCCTCGACCATGGCGTCGATGGTCGAGGCGCTCGGCGTCGGCCTTCCCGAAAACGCCGCGATCCCGGCGACGGACGCCCGCCGCAACCATCTCGCCCGCATGGCCGGCCGCCGCATCGTCGAGATGGTGCATGAGGATCTGGTTCTGTCGAAGATCCTGACGCGGGAAGCATTCGAGAACGCCATTCGGGTTCTGGCGGCGATCGGCGGCTCGACCAATGCGGTCGTCCATCTTCTGGCTATCGCCGGACGGGCCGGCGTCGACCTCAGCCTCGACGATTTCGACCGCCTCGGGCGCGACGTTCACTGCCTTGTCGATCTCATGCCGTCCGGGCAGTTCCTGATGGAGGATTTCTATTATGCCGGGGGGCTACCCGTGGTCCTTCGCACGCTCGGCGAGCGCGGGCTCCTGAACAAGGATGTGCTCACGGCGAATGGCCGTCCGCTGTGGGAGAACGTGAAGGACGCGCCATGCTGGAACACGTCCGTCATCACGTCTTTCGACGAGCCCTTCAAGGCCGATGCAGGAATCGCGATCCTGCGCGGGAACCTGGCGCCCGACGGCGCGGTCATCAAACCGTCCGCCGCCTCCCCGGAGCTGATGAACCATACGGGCCGGGCGGTCGTCTTCGAGACCATCGAAGAACTCCATGAGTGCATCGACGACGACGATCTCGACATCGACGAGACCTGCATCATGGTTCTGAAGAACTGCGGCCCCAAGGGATATCCCGGCATGGCGGAGGTGGGCAACATGCCCCTGCCCCAGAAGCTTCTGCGCAAGGGCGTGCGGGACATGGTGCGGATTTCGGATGCGCGCATGTCGGGAACGGCCTACGGCACCGTCGTTCTGCATGTGGCCCCGGAAGCGGCTGCCGGCGGCCCCCTCGCCTTGGTCCGGAACGGCGATCTCATCACCCTCGACGTGGCGGCCCGGAGCTTGCATCTCCATGTGGATGCCGCCGAGCTGGAGAGCAGACGCGCGGCCTGGACGCCGCCTGCTCCCCATGCGGCCCGCGGCTATGCGAAGCTCTATATCGACCATGTGCTCCAAGCGGATAAGGGCGCCGACCTGGACTTCCTCGTCGGCCGTACGGGCTCCCCGGTTCCCCGCGACAACCACTAATTCCTAACTCAACTGACCGAGAGGATATGATCTTGCCTCAAGCCACCGCTTCCCGCCCCTATCGCGGCGTCTTTCCCGTCGTGCCCAGCATTTTCGACGAGAGCGGCAAACTCGATCTCGAAGGCCAGAAGCGCGCTGTCGACTTCATGATCGATGCCGGGTCGGACGGCCTGTGCATCCTGGCGAACTTTTCCGAGCAGTTTGTCCTGTCGGACGAGGAGCGCGAGGTCATCATGAAGGAGGTTCTCGATCACGTCGCGGGACGGGTGCCTGTGATCGTCACGACAACGCATTTTGCGACCCATATCTGCGCCGAGCGCAGCCGCCGGGCACAGGATGCGGGCGCGTCCATGGTGATGATCATGCCCCCCTATCACGGCGCGACGATACGGGTCTCCGAGAACGGAATTTATGAGTTCTACCGGGCGGTATCGGAGGCCATCGACATCCCGATCATGATCCAGGACGCGCCTGTCGCCGGGACGCCCCTGTCCGCCCCGTTCCTGGCCCGCATGGCGCGGGAGATTCAAAACGTCGCCTATTTCAAGATCGAGGTTGCGGGAGCCGCCGCAAAGCTCCGGGATCTTCTGACTCTTGGCGGCGACGCCATAGAAGGTCCTTGGGACGGTGAGGAAGCCATTACCCTGATGGCCGATCTCGACGCGGGCGCCACGGGCGCCATGACCGGAGGGGCGTATCCGGACGGTATCCGGCAGATCATCGACCCGTACGTCGCCGGGCGCCGCGAAGAGGCCATGCGGGCCTATGAGCGATGGTTGCCCTTGATCAACTATGAGAACCGGCAATGTGGCCTCCTGGCATGCAAGGCCCTGATGAGGGAAGGAGGCGTCATCAGGTCGGATGCCGCGCGTCTTCCCCTTCAGCCGCTCCACCCCGAAACCCGCAAAGGACTGATCGAGCTGGCGCGACGCCTCGATCCTGTGGTCCTGCGTTGGGGCCGCTAGGGGCGGCATAGAGACTACCGAATCGTGCGGCCGTCTTAACGCCAAGGAAGAGTTCGCGAGGTTTCTGAGATTTCCCTCAAGAACGCTTCCTTATGACTATATTCCTCTAAATACTCGTTTTTATAGGGCGGATCACCACGCGATTGCGGAAGTGTACTTTTTAAGGAACCCTTTCGCACTTTACTCCGAACAACTGAAAAAAACGTGCTTCCCTTTTATTGACGTTAAGGAAGTTCTGAGATTATTGGCTCGTTGTTTCTCGCAACCCACCTTTCAACAGTATAGATTATAAACGGACCGAACAATTTGTTGGATCCGGCCGAAAAAGGTGGGAAACACCGCTTCGAAATTCAGGGGCACAGCTTTGCCGAGCGATCCTTCATATGAGGCTGAGAGCCCTCAGCCTTCTCGCACGGCCTGGTTCCGACGAAATCTTTCTTCGACTCGCTGGCTTCAAACCTTCATCGTGCTTGTGTGCCTCGCCATTCTTGGTCTCGAGGGCTGGCGCGACTGGACCGAGTACGACAAGGCTCTGGACGACGCCCAGGTCCAGACGGCAAATCTCGCGCATTCCTTGAAGCAGCATGCCGAGGATACGTTCGAGATGACCGACTATGCTCTTGCGGCCGTCACCGAGATGCTTCAAGCGGGCGGTACATCAAGGGAAGAGATGGAGCATCTCCATTCCATTCTCGTGAACCGGGTCGCCCTCCTGCCGCGGATAAGAGAAATCAGCGTCTACGGGTCGGAGGGCCAATGGCTTGCGAGTTCTTCGCAAGAACTGTTCCCCGACAAAAGCAGCCAGGCGGACAGCCCCTATTTTGCGCATCACCGCAACAACCTGAGCCGCCGCCCTTATTTTTCGCCGCCGGACCGGTCGCGCCCTCTGGGACAGCGAAACACGACGATCTCGCGCCGTTTCACGAACTCCAACGGATCCTTCGGGGGAATTGTCGTCGCAACGATAGACCCGAGCTATTTCGCGAGATTTTACGCGCACTTCGTGATCGGGCGCCAAGGTGCCATCGTGCTTTTTGCGAAAGACGGGACGGTCATTTCTCGGTTCCCTTTCATAACGCAATTTACCGGCAGCGATCCCTCCAAGGTGTCCTCCATCATCGAGCAGATGGCGCCTGCTCCTTCCGGCAATAACCGCTTCGTATCGCCTCTCGATGGCATCGACCGGATCACCGGATATGACAGCGGCGACCACTTTCCCTTCGTCGTCCTGGCGTCAGTCAGCTACGATGAAGCCATCGCCGATTGGCGAACGGAGGTCGTCGTCCGCGGCGCCGGCATCGGCCTGCTGGCCGGCGCGATCGGACTGCTCGGCTGGGGTCTCGTGACCCAGCTGAAACGACGGGAGAGCGCCGAAGCCAAGCTTGCCGTCCTGGCCAGAACGGACGGTCTCACGGGCTTAGGCAACCGTCGAAGCTTCGATGAGCGCTTGGCACAGGAATGGCGTCGGTCCGTCCGGGAAAAATCATCCCTCTCCCTCCTGCTGATCGATGTGGATCAATTCAAGCAATTCAACGACGTCTATGGACACCAGGCGGGCGACGACTGCCTGCGGGCGATCGCTCGTGCCGTTGCGGGGATTGCACGCCGTCCAAGCGATCTGGCGGCGCGGTATGGTGGGGAAGAGTTCGTCCTGCTGCTCCCTGCCACTGCCGAGAAAGGGGCGGCGCAACTGGCCGAAGAACTCCGCTCCAGCGTCGAGGCATTAGGGCTTCCTCACTCGAGGAACGAACCTAAATGTGTCGTGACCGTCAGCGTGGGAACGGCGACACTCAACCCGCCGTCCGGCATTCCGAGCGAACGGGACAATGCCTTGGTCATGCTCGCCGACCACGCCCTGTACGACGCCAAGCGTCAGGGTCGCAACAAGGTCGTCATCGCCGCGAGAAACGCGGCCTGAGAGGGCATTCGTCCATCCAACTCAGCTGTCGCAATACAGCAGGAAAACCGCATAACGCCTTGGCTGTGCTATAGATTCTGTATGATCATTCAGACGCGAGGCGAGATTCGAATGGCGACCCCGGCAGGGCTCGAACCTGCGACCTGCCGCTTAGAAGGCGGCTGCTCTATCCAGCTGAGCTACGGGGCCGTGCCGCCGGCTTCTTCGACCCTTAGTGGGTCCAGGGGCCGACGCGGTTAAACTTGAAATTATCCGAATAGGACATGGTGCGCCGCTTTACCTCGTGCGGCTCCTCGACCCGGTAGGCGATCCCTTCGCGCTCGGCGTAGGCGATGGCTTCCTCTTTGGTATCGAACCACAGGCGAAGCTGCTGGCGCGTGTCGCCGGAGCTGGTCCAGCCCATGAGCGGCTCGATCTCGCGCGGCTTATCCTGCTCGAATACCAGCAGCCACTGCTTGGTGCGGGCGAGTCCGGACTGCGTGGCGGCTTTCGCGGGCTTGTAGATCCGTGCGGGCATCGGCTTTTCGATACTCTCTCAAAGGTCCTTCCCGGCGACATGGTCGGGGCGGCAGGATTTGAACCCGCGACCCTCTGCTCCCAAAGCAGATGCGCTACCAGACTGCGCTACACCCCGCCTCAGTCACCGGAGAGGCTGTTGGCTATCACGAGGACCAACGTTCAGCAAGCACCTAGATGTCATCGCTTGAAAAGCGGATGATCTATCCGGTCGCCGGCTTTGATCCCGAGCCGGGCCGCAGTCCCCGCATTCAGCTCGAGGACAGCCAGAACCGGCTCACCGGAAGGAATGGTCCGGGTGGACAAGGGTTCCGTATTGGCCGCAATCCGGGCGATCGTTCCATCCGGGCGGATGAACAGCATATCCAGGGGCAGATAGGTGTTCTGCATCCACATGGCGACCGGCTCCACGCGGCCGAAGTCGAACAGCATGCCTTGATTGGCAGGCATCGCCCGGCGGTACATGAGGCCCTGGGCCCGGTCCGCGTCGTTCCGGGCGACTTCCACCTGGAAACTCTGACGCTGCCCGCCCTGCGGGAGGATGGAGAGGGCCTCGAGCGCCTGCTGCGCCAAAGCAATACCGGAAGTCATCGCGCCGAAGACCAGCGCGATCGCAAGGGGACGCACAAACCGCATGATCGTCTATCGTCAGTGTGAATGCGGCAGCGCCATGTCGGCGAGACGCACCTCGGCAGCCATAAGACCCTTCGATCCGTCGCCGAAGCGGACGAACACCCGCTCGCCCGGCTTGAGTTCGGCGATGCCGTAGCGCCGCAAGGTTTCCATGTGAACGAAAATGTCCGGCCGCCCCTCGCCTTGCGTCAGGAATCCGAAGCCCCGAAGCCGGTTGAACCACTTGACCACCGCAGGCTCGAGCCCGCTGGTCGGCACCACCTGCACATGCGTGCGAGGGAGCGGCAACTCGGACGGGTGAAGCGCCGTCGACTCGTCCAGGGACAGGATGCGCAGGGCCTGCAATCCGCGGGGGCGTTGAACCGCCTCCACGACGATACGAGCGCCCTCATTGGCAGCCTGGTAGCCGTCGCGTCTCAGACACGTCACGTGGAGAAGCACATCGGGCATGCCGTTGTCGGGGACGATAAAGCCGAACCCCTTCGCGACGTCGAACCATTTGATTCGGCCGCTGACCTGGACAAGATCGAGGGATTTCTCCTCAGAGACACCGTCCGTCATCTCGCGACGGCCGTGTTCGACTGATGCTGCGTCTTCCCGCAAGTGGAAGAGATTGGCGCTGTAATCGTTATTCATGAAGAAACCCGCACTCGAATCAGAACCCCGACTCTTAACGAGAAGATAACATTGTCCTGAATCTGGGGAAGCATGAAACGACCATCGGGGGGGTATGTTTTTCTTAGCCGGCGAAAAGCCTAACGGCCGCCCGGAATGCATTCCGACAGGACAGGACCGATTTCCCCATGGATCACAAGATCCGCGATCGGGTCGAGCGGGGTCGGCTCGCGGTTGAGAATAACGAGTTTCGCGCCGTTTTCCTTGGCCATTGCCGGAAGCGACGCTGCCGGATGGACGACCAGGGACGATCCGACGGTCAGAAACAGATCGCACGCCAATGTGAGCTTGAGAGCCTTGCGCATCGCGGATTCCGGCATCGCTTGACCGAATGAGACGGTCGCGGATTTCACGATGCCGCCGCATGTTTCGCAGACCGGAGCTTCACCGCTCGCCTCGAAACGTGATCGGACCCAGCCGAGATCGTATCGCCGACCACAGGAAAGGCACGTGGCGTACGTGCCGTTTCCGTGAAGCTCGATGACCTGCGTCTCCGGCACGCCCGAAGCCTGATGGAGGCCGTCGATGTTCTGCGTGATGATCCCCGGCATCCGCCCGGATTCGACCAGTGAGGCGAAGGCCTTGTGTCCCCGGCTGGGACGGGCGCCCCGATAGAGATCGTCCATGATGAATTTACGCCGCCACGCCTCCTTCCGAGCTTCCTCGCTTTTCAGGTAGAGGTCGAACGGAATCGGCTTGTTCTTCATCCATGGACTGTCCGGAGAGCGGAAATCCGGGACGCCGCTCTCCGTCGAGATTCCGGCTCCCGTGAATCCCGCCACCACGGCGGCCTCGTCGATCAGTTCGCGCAGCAGAGCCATTGATTTTACGAGGGGATCGGTCATGAACCTCATATAGGGCGTTCTTTGCCCTTTGCCCTTTGCCCTGCCCTCTTCGTCGACGGGACCCTCGCGTGACGACATTTTCGCCCCCGGCCGCCACGGTCGCAAAACAACGCTGGGACATCCTCGATGTGGCCCGCGGTCTCGCGATTCTGGCCATGGTCGTCTACCATTTCAGCTGGGACCTGAGCTTCCTCAAGCTCATCGCCGCGGATATCGTCGCGATACCCGCTTGGCGCTGGTTTGCCCGGTGCATTGCCGGATCCTTCCTGTTTCTCTCTGGGATCGGGCTCGTGCTTGCCCACGCCCAAGGAATGCGATGGAGAGCCTTTCTGCGGCGCCTTGCCAAAGTCGGCGGCGCGGCCGTGCTGATTACCGTTGCGACCTACTTCGCCTTTCCGGACAGCTTCATATTCTTCGGCATTCTGCATTGCATTGCCGTCTCGGGCGTTCTGGCTCTCCCGTTTCTCCGGCTTCCCCCCCTGCTCGTCCTCCTCTTCGCCGCCTTTTGCCTCGCGGCGCCCTGGCTCTTCACCAGTCCGGCGCTCGACCAGCCGTGGCTCGACTGGCTGGGTCTCGGCAGTACCGATCCCGTGACCAACGACTACGTGCCGATTTTTCCGTGGTTCGGTCTCGTTTTAGCCGGCGTGGCGGCCGGGAAGGCCCTGACTTCGCGCCCGGAGATACTCCGTCTGGCCCAGTGGCGGGCAAGGGACCGCCTGTCCGGAGGCTTGAAATGGGCAGGCCGCAAGAGCCTGCCGATCTATCTGATCCATCAGGTCGTGCTGCTTGGGCTTCTCTATGGGGTGCTGCAGGTCACCGGGCCCAGTCCCATGGCGGAGGCCCGCCCCTTCGTCGCCGAGTGCGAAGCGAGCTGCCTGTCGCAGAACGGCCAGCCGGGCACGTGCAAGGCCCTTTGTTCGTGTGTGGCCAACGAATTGCGGCACAGCGATCTGTGGAGCAAGGTCCTGGGCGAGAATGTGGGGCCGGACGATCAAACCCGCATTTCCCGAACCGCCCAGCAATGCCTGCGTCAAACGGAGCCTCGGTGACGCATTCGTGGATCACTCCGCGTTGGCGGGAATGGGATAGCTGTCGAAGGTTTTGAGTGTTTTCAGCACGAATGTCGTGTGAATTCGAGCGATCCCCAGCTGCGGATCGGCGAGAAGCTCCTCGGTCATCTCTTCGTAAGCCGCCAGCGTCGGCGCCAGAATGCGAGCGATGTAGTCATACTCGCCATTGACGAGTTGAAGCTCGACAACCGACGGATGCCGGCAGAGAGCCTCCTCCAACCGACGCCGCATCGCCGTGGAAGGATCCCGGACGGCGATACCCGTCATCGCAATGATGTCATGGCCGAGAGCCACAGGGTCGACGAGGGCGGCATAGCCACGGATGATCCCCTTCTCCTCCAGCCTCCGGACCCGTTCCAGGCAGGGCCTCGCGGAGAGGCCGACCTGTTCCGAGAGCGCCTGATAGGTCACGCGACCATTGGCGCTGATGGCTTTGAGGATCGACAGATCGATCCGGTCGAGACTCGCCTTGCGTGTCCCGCTGAGCGGCTTGGTTGTCGTCTTCATGATGGCGTTTCGACCGGTTGAACCTTCGCTCGTGTTATCGGGTGCGTTTAAGGTGCAGGTCTCTATCTCAAGCTCTCGATTGGGCAAAGCCCCGACCTTTCGCGCGATCCCGGAGTTGAAAGCTGGTGCGAACTCCGCCACCTATGGAGCCGAAGGCGGATCGTGCCAACGTCGCCAGGACGCTAGGAAAAGGGGACCACCTTGTTTCGGGATTACCTAACTGATCTTCCGCTGATCGCGATCCTGCGCGGCCTGCGGCCGGAGAGCGCGGAGGCCACCGGCCATGCGCTGGTCGAGGCAGGCTTTCGGATCATCGAGGTGCCGTTGAACTCGCCCGACCCGTTCCGGAGCATCGAGATCCTTGCCAAGGCGATGCCATCCGAGGTGCTGGTCGGAGCTGGAACCGTTCTCGACACGGAAAAGGTCGATGGCGTCCGCGACGTGGGCGGCAAGCTTATCGTCATGCCTCATGCCGACCTGGAGGTGATCCGACGGGCCAAGCAGCATGGGATGGCCTGCACTCCGGGCGTCGCGACACCGACCGAGGCGTTTGCGGCCCTGAAGGCGGGCGCCGACGCCATCAAGATCTTTCCCGCCGAGGCAGCGCCTCCGCCCGTGGTGAAAGCGTGGCGCGCGGTTCTGCCGAAAGATGCCATTGTCGTGCCGGTGGGCGGTATCAAGCCCGAGACGATGAAGGGCTACGTCGAAGCAGGTGCCGACGGATTCGGGCTGGGCTCGGCCCTGTATACTCCAGCTATGTCTGTCGAGGATATCGGCCGCAATGCGCGGGCTTTCGCCACCGCCTGGCGGGATCTGCGCCGCGAATGAGCTGGCTGGTCCAGCCACGCCTCGTCAACGGCCCCTTCGACGATCCGGGCCTTTATCTCGATTTCCGCTTCGGACGGCGCGCCATGCTGTTCGATTTGGGCGATCTCGGTTCCTTATCGCCCCGGGAATTGCTGCGCGTCAGCCATGTGTTCGTGTCTCACGCGCATGTGGATCACTTCATCGGGTTCGACCGTCTTCTGCGCCTGTGTCTTCACAGGCCAGGCCCGCTTCATCTCGTCGGACCGCCCGGCTTCATCGATCATGTGGAGCATAAACTTCGGGGATACACCTGGAACCTGATCGACGAGAGCTCCGTCGATTTTCAGGTTCATGTCGGCGAGTTCAACGGCTTGATCCTTGACCGTTTCGCCGTGTTTTCCGCCCAGCACGTCTTTGAGCGCTGGGAAGGACAACCGCCGGAACTTCCGTCAGGTGTCGTCTATGCCGACGACGATCTGCGCATCGAGGCGACGGCGCTCGACCATGGAATTCCATCCCTGGCCTTCGGCCTGCGAGAAACCCGGAGGGTCAATGTCCGACGCGGTGTTCTCGAAACGCTCCGATTGCCCAAGGGTCCTTGGCTCAATGAGGCAAAACAGCTTCTTCGCGCCGGCCGTGAGGACGCTGTGGTCCAGATTCCCGGCAAAGGTCCCGCGGAGCTGGCAACGCTGAAGGATTCGATCTTCCTGACAGGTCCGGGACAGTCCCTTGCCTATGTGACGGACGCGGCCCCGACGCCAGAAAACGCGGAGAAGATTCTCTCGCTCGCCGCACAGGTGGACCAGCTGTTTATCGAGGCCGTCTTCCCGGAACGCGATCGTCGTCTCGCGGAAGCGGCGCTTCACCTGACAGCGACGGAAGCTGGACGCCTCGCCCGTAAGGCGGGAGTCAAACGCCTCAACGTCTTCCATCATTCGGCGCGCTATATCGAAACGCCGGATGCCCTGCGTGTCGAAGCGCTCGATGCCTTTCATGAGCCGACCGACACTCCGGCGTGACCGAAGCGAGGGCCTAGCGCTCCATGCCATGCGCGGCCAAGAGTCGAGCCATGCAGCGCAAGGCTTGCGGAGCATTCCGATCGGCGCTTGGATCTTCCCATGAAGCCCATCCGCACTCCCGTTCCCCTCCTGGCGATTTTCCTGGTGTTCTTCAGGATCGGGCTCTTCAGCTTCGGCGGAGGACTATCGGGCTGGATCTATCGGGAGGTGGTGACGCTGCGCGGCTGGATGAGCGATTCCGATTTCCTGTCCGGCCTCGCTTTGGGCCAGGTCCTCCCGGGAGCGAATGTCACGAACCTGTCCGTCTATATCGGGCAGCAGCTTCGTGGCCCCGCCGGCGCATTCTGTGCCGTTCTCGGTCTGCTCACCGGTCCGTTCTTCGCCGTTATCGGCCTTGCGGTCGCCTATGACCGAGTCGTTGACATGCCCTGGATCCAGAACGCGATGAGCGGCGCCGCTGCCGCGGCGATCGGGCTTCTTCTCATCGTGGCCGTGAAGGGGGCCTATCAGGCGAGCCGCCGCCTCACGTCGTTCGGGATCCTGGCCGCAACCTTCGTGACTGTCGGGCTCCTGCAGTGGCCCCTGGTTCCGGTGGTGCTCTGCCTCGCACCCGTGTCGGTCACCCTTGCTTGGCCGAGGACGGGCTCCGATGCGTGAAAATCCACTCTGGACTCTGGTGGTGGTCTTCGTGCCCTTCTCCCTCGTCTCCATTGGAGGCGGGCCGAGCATCTTTGCAGGGATTCAGCACCAATCCGTCGCGGTTTACCGCTGGGTCACCGCCCGCGAATTCGTCGATCTATTCGCGATCGCAAGGGCCGCGCCCGGCCCAGGCTCGATGCTGGTGACCCTTTTGGGGTGGAAGGTCGCCGGCTGGAGCGGCGCCATCGTGGCGACACTCGCCCTGTTCGTCCCGTCATCCCTTCTCTGCTACGGCGTGTCGAAGATGTGGAATCATTATCGCGGGCGGCACTGGCATACGGCTCTCGAGAACGGCCTCGCGCCCATCGGCGCCGGTCTCATCCTAGCAGGCGTTTTTGCCATTTTCCGGGTTGCCGGCGCAGGATTGCTGTCCTGGGCAATTGCCGGAGTCTCCGCGCTGATTTTGGCGTGGCGGCCGAAGCTCAGCCCGTTGCTCGTGCTTCTCGGCGGGGCGGTGACCTTCGCGGCGGTCCAGGCGGGACTTCTCCGGATTTGAGCGCTCGGGGAATCGCACGACGATGATCCTGCCCTACTCTTTCCTGCGCAGATCCGCTCTCAGAACCAACGTGAACGGGAGGGAGATGGCCGGCAGCCGATTTTGGTCCTGAATATCGACCGCCCAGGCCCCCCAATTCCGGAACCGCCCTTCTTCCGCGATGATATTCAGGATCGCGATGACTCCGCACTCGATGGCGTCACCCAACGTCGCGCAATCCTCCCCGTTCTTATCGAGAAGCTGAAGATGCGCGCGCCGGAGATTGAAGTAGAAGCGTGGCACAAGACAGACCCTGATCCACCGATCGCAGTCAGGAGCTTAGGCTATCTGCCCCAAAGACATGCAAGGTCCAGCGTCGCTTTTCCGGCGGATCCGTCAAAACACGGATCAAGGGCCCCATTGGATTGGTGCCGAGCCGTTCCTGTGGGGCGCCTTCCTACCGGCGACGCCCATGGGAACCGCGGGAGAACGGGACTGTCAGGAGGCGCCGCCCCGTCTCGTCGGTAATCTCGAGTTCGATATTGGCCGCATCGGTAAGTTGGTCGCGAAGCTCTTCGACAGTTGCGATCGCTTCGGCCCGAGCTGCGTCGAGGTCGGGCAGCTCGACACCTTCCTCGTCCTCGTCGACATCGTATCCATCGCGGATATTGAAGAAATAGAGCGGCATCGAAGTCCACCTCGCCAGGGAGCCTGAAGGCTGCCCATCAATGGAATCAACCTTATGGGGAATCGTATAACGCCCCAACGACCGTTCCGGGTTTTGCGCGGGAATTTTTAAATGGCGCGGCCTAGGGGAATCGAACCCCTCTTCCCAGCGTGAAAGGCTGGTGTCCTAACCGATAGACGAAGGCCGCTTGAGTGGGGCGCTGCCCCTGAGGTGGGCGGACATATAGATGGGTTCTTCCGACACGGCAAGCACCAGATTGCTTATTCTGGCCTCGCTATGTCCATAATTCTCACCTCGACCTTTTCGTTGCCGCCCCAACGGTCGATGGACAGGGTTCCAGCCACGTGCACGGTGTTTCCCATGCCGTCAGACAAGGCCGTTCCGAGGGGTTGGCCTGCCGCCCTGAATGCGATTCCCCCGATCATCGCACCGTCGCCGCCGCGAAGCCTCACGCGGACATGCCCTCCACTGCCGACTTCGCGGGCTTCCACGATTCGGTGGTGCGGAAAGACGAAAACCGGCTCCGGCTGCCCCGATCCGAAGGGGCCCGCGCGTTCGAGGGCAGCGACGAGGCTGGTCTGCGCCCCCCCAGCCGTGAGCGTGGCGTCGATGGCGAAATGGTCCTGTAGCAACGACATCCCGACCGGCTCCAGGAGCCGCTCGCCGATGAAATTCTGGAAGAGGAGAATGTCAGCGGCCGGAATCGTCACGCCCGCGGCCATGGCGTGGCCGCCACCCTTGATCGCAAGCCCGGCCTCGACCGCGGCACGAACGGCGGCGCCGAGATCGACGCCCGGAACGGAGCGTCCGGAACCGGTTGCGGTTCCGTCGGGATTGAGGGTGAATGCAAAGGCCGGACGGCGGAACCGCTCCTTGGTTCGGGCCGCGATCAGTCCGACGACCCCCGGATGCCATTCGGGTGACGAGGTAACGATCACGGGGAGATCCGGCGCTCTGTCGAGCAGAAGCATGGCCTGCGCTTCCGCTTCCGCCACGGCCATCACCTCGATGGCCTGACGCTCACGGTTCAGGCGATCGAGCTCCGCCGCGAGCTGTCCCGCATGAATCACATCCTGCGAGAGCAGAAGCCGCGATCCCAGGGCCGCGTCGCCGATACGCCCTCCCGCGTTGATCCGTGGTCCCACGAGATAGCCCAGATGCCAACTCTCCGGAGCTCCGGAAAGCCCCGCCGCATCGAGCAGGGCGGCGAGGCCTATCCGGCCTCGGCTGCGCATGATCATGAGGCCCTGGCGGACAAAAGCACGGTTGAGACCGGTCAAGGGCACAACGTCGGCCACCGTCGCCAAGGCGACGAGGTCGAGACTGCTCATCAGATCGGGCTCTTTGCGTCCCTGGAAGTACCCGCGGCGTCGAAGGACCCTGTTGAGAGCCACGACAGCCAGAAAAACCACGCCCGCCGCACAGAGGTAGCCCAATCCCGACAGGTCGTCCTGCCGGTTCGGATTGACCAGGGCAAGGGCCTCGGGCAGGCGCTCGGGAGCCTGATGGTGGTCGAGAACGATCGAATCGAGGCCGAGCCTTTTTGCTTCGGCCAGCGGCTCATGACTGGAAATACCGCAATCGACCGTCACCAGAAGGCCGGCCCCCTGCTCTCTCAGGGCTCGGATGGCATCCACGTTCGGACCATAGCCTTCTGTGATGCGATCCGGGATGTGGATGAGATAAGGAACGTCACAGGCTCGCAGATACTCGGCGAGGACCGCCGCACTGCAGGCGCCGTCGACGTCATAATCGCCGAAGATCGCAACCGTTTCCCGGCGCAACACGGCGTCCGCGAGGCGCTCGGCGGCGTGCGCCATGTCGGTCATGACATCGGGATCGGGCATCAGATCCCGCAGCCGGGGATTGAGGAAGCCTTCCGTCTCGTGCACCCCGATGCCGCGCCCGGCAAGAACGCGGGCCAAAACATCCGGGAGCCCATGAGTTTGGGCGATCGCCAAAGCGACCGTGCCTTGGGCGGCGTCACAACGCTCGACCCAGGTTCGGCCGAGGGTGGAGCGGCTGACGCCGAGGAAGGGACGGCTGGAAGACAGGAAAGCTGATTCGGTCACGCGCGGAGTTTAGCGCCGAATGCGATCAAAATACCTTCCGGTATTGAATAAATCCGCTCTTGGCCGCGACCTTGTCATAGAGAAGCTGAGCCGTTTCGTTGGTCTCGTGGGTAAGCCAGTACACCCGGCTCGCGCCGTCGGCTTTCGCCCGGTTGTAGACAGCCTCGATCAGAGACCGTCCGACGCCTTTGTTGCGGGCCTTTTCGGACGTGAACAGATCCTGCAGATAACAGTAATTCCCGGGCGTCCAGGTCGAGCGGTGATAAAGGAAATGAACGATTCCGATGACCTCGCCGTCTAGAACGGCCGCCAGCCCGTGCATCGGTTCACTGGGATCGAGGAGCCTTTTCCAGGTCAGCTCCGTGGTTTCAGGGGGGAGCGTCGCCTGATAAAATGTCAGGTAACCCTGCCAGAGCGGATCCCAGCCGTGTCGGTCACCGGTCTGGAACGGCCGAATGTCGATTTTGCCTGTGTTCTGATCCGCCACGATATCCCCCTCACCCGTCCTCGCCAGCGGCTGTCCCGCCCGGTTCGAGCCGGGCGGGAGGTCTTGCCGCTTAGTCGAGATGGAACTTCGACAGTTCGCGATGCTCGCCGTAGATGCGGCGCACGGTTCCGGTGGCGGAGCGATAGACCACGGTCTCGGTCGTGATCACGTCCTTGCCGAAGCCGACGCCCTTCAACAGGGCGCCATCGGTCACGCCGGTCGCCGCGACGATCACGTCGCCGCGGGCAAGATCCGTCATGTCGTATTTCCGGTTCGGGTCGGTGACGCCCATCTGGAGCGCCCGAGCCCGCTTCTCTTCCGTGTCGAGGATGAGGCGGCTCTGCATCTGGCCGCCGATGCACCGGAGGGCTCCGGCCGCCAGCACGCCTTCGGGAGCAGCGCCAATGCCGAGATAGATATCGATCCCGGTCTCGTCCGGCTTGGTGGTGAAGATGACGCCAGCGACGTCACCGTCGCTGATCAGGCGAATCCCAGCACCCGTCTTGCGGATTGCGGCGATCAGGTCCGCGTGGCGCGGCCGGTCAAGGACCAGCGCGTTGATTTCATTGGGCTTTACGCCCTTCGCCTTTGCCAGGTTATGGATGTTTTCCTCCGGCGAGGCATCGAGATCCACGACCCCGGTCGGATAACCCGGGCCGACGGCGATCTTGTGCATGTAGACGTCGGGAGCCGCCAGAAGCGTCCCGGATTCCGCCATCGCCATCACGGCGATGGAGCCCGGCATGTCCTTGGCGCACAAGGTCGTTCCCTCAAGCGGATCGACGGCGATGTCGACCTTAGGGCCGTTGCGGTTGCCGACCTTCTCGCCGATGAACAGCATCGGCGCCTCGTCACGCTCGCCTTCGCCGATCACGACGGTCCCATCGATGGGAAGGCGGTTCAGCTCGCGGCGCATGGCATCCACGGCAGCCTGGTCGGCGGCTTTCTCGTTGCCACGCCCGCGCAGCCGGGCCGAGGCTACGGCGGCACGCTCCGTCACGCGGACGAGTTCCAGGGTCAAGATGCGTTCGATGAGTTGGCCCGGTTGGACGGTAATGCCCTGCGACATGGACGTGTCGTCTCCTTTGAATGAGGTGGCGAAGAGGGCTTCGCCGGGGAGCTATTCGCGTTCGATGCGGATCACTTGGGGCGGCTCGGCAATAAGACCATCCCCCGAGATCTTTTCAACTGCCGACCTGATGGACGCCTCGGTGGCCGCGTAGGTGATGAGCACCAGGGGAACAGGTGCCCCGGAGCGACCGTGGGGATCCTTCGTGGCGGCGGTCTCCGAGCGTTTCTGGAGAATGCTCTCGAGGGAGATATCGGCCTCTGCCATGCGGGTGGCCACACCTGCCGCGACGCCCGGACGGTCATGGACCGTCAGCCGGATATAGTACCCGCCCTCATGCCGCTGCATGGGAGCGCGTGGCGCCTTCTCCAGCCGGTCTGCCGGCAGGCCGAAGGGCATATCCACCTTGCCGAGCGCCACGTCCGCAACATCCGCCACCACGGCGGAAGCGGTTGCATCGCCGCCGGCCCCGGGACCGATCAGCGTCAGTTCCTTGACCGCATCGGCGTCGATGGTCAGCGCGTTCGTGACGCCCATCACCTGCGCGATGGCGGAGGTTTTCGGCACCATGGTGGGATGAACTCGCTGCTCGATGCCGGTATCCGTCCGTTCGGCCACGCCCAGGAGCTTTATCCGGAAACCGAGCTCGTTCGCCATGGCGAGGTCAAGAGGCGCGATGGACGAAATACCCTCCACATAGATCGCATCGGCATCAATTTCCGTCCCGAAAGCGAGGCTCGTGAGGATCGCGAGCTTGTGAGCCGTGTCGAAACCTTCCACGTCGAAGGTGGGATCCGCCTCCGCATAGCCGAGACGCTGGGCATCCTTGAGGCACTCCGAGAAGGTCAGGCCTTCCAGCTCCATGCGGGAGAGAATGTAGTTGCAGGTCCCGTTGAGGATGCCGTAGAGCCGCGAGACCCGGTTGCCGGGCAGTCCTTCGCGCAAGGTCTTGATGACCGGAATGCCTCCGGCGACCGATGCTTCGAACGCCAGCGCGACGCCTTTCTGCTCCGCGATCCGCGCGAGCGAAAGGCCATGCTTCGCCAGCAGCGCCTTGTTGGCGGTCACGACGCTTTTTCCATGCGTGAGCGCCGTCTCGACCGTCTTCAGGGCCGTGCCATCCGCTCCGCCGACAAGCTCGACCACGCAATCCACGTCGGCCGAGCGGGCAAGCTCCGCCGGATCGTCAAACCAGTCGAAGTCCGACAGATCGAAGCCCCGGTCCTTGGACCGGTCGCGCGCGGAGATGGCGGTTACCTCGACCGGCCGGCCGGCCCGCCGGGCCATGATTTCGCTCTGGCGGGCAAGAATGCGGATGACCGATGCGCCAACTGTGCCTAGGCCGGCGATACCGACCCGAAAAGGACGTGTCACGAACAGCAGCTCCTTTGTGAAAGTCGCGCTGCTCTTTACGACTGCCACGGTTGCATGTCCATGGATGGATGAGGTCGGCCAACACCCTTGCAGGCGGAAGGCTTATCCGGCCTTCGTCAACGGAACAACGTTGTGGAGCGTATTGTCCGCCGTGTCGAAAAAGCGGCGGATGTTACGGGCAGCCTGACGGATGCGCTGCTCGTTCTCGACGAGCGCGATACGCACATAATCGTCGCCATGCTCGCCAAAGCCGATGCCCGGCGCCACCGCCACGTCCGCCTTTTCAACGAGGAGCTTCGAAAATTCGAGGCTCCCCAGGGAGCGGAATTTTTCCGGGATCTGGACCCAGGCGAACATGGAGGCCGTCGGAGTCGGGATGGGCCAGCCGGCCTTTTCGAAAGCATCGATCATCACATCGCGGCGGCGCCTGTAGGTGGCACGCATCTCGCGAATGCAATCGTCGGGACCGTTCAATGCCGCCGTCGCGGCCACCTGGACGGGCGTGAACGCGCCGTAATCGAGGTAGGACTTGACCCGAGCCAAGGCCGCCAGGAGACGTTCGTTGCCGACAGCGAACCCGATACGCCATCCGGCCATCGAGAAGGTCTTGGACATGGACGTGAACTCGACCGCGACGTCGATCGCGCCGGGCACCTGCAGGATCGAGGGCGGTGGATTGCTCTCGTCGAAATACACTTCCGAATAGGCAAGATCCGACAACAGGATGAGATCGTGTTTCTTCGCGAACGCCACGAGATCCCGGTAGAAATCGAGGGACGCCACATAGGCGGTCGGATTGGAAGGATAGCAGACGACCAGTGCGACAGGCTTGGGGATGGAGTGCATCACCGCCCGCTCCGCAGCCGGAAAGAAAGCGGGTGTCGGCTCCGCCGGAACCGAGCGGATGACGCCTCCGGCCATGAGAAAGCCGAACGCATGGATCGGATAGCTGGGATTGGGCACCAGGACCACGTCGCCGGGCTCGGTGATCGCCTGGGCCATATTGGCGAAGCCCTCTTTGGAGCCAAGGGTCGCGACGACCTGGGTGTCGGGATTGAGCTTCACCCCGAAGCGCCTCTCGTAATAGGCGGCCTGGGCGCGGCGAAGGCCATTGATGCCCTTGGATGCCGAGTAACGGTCGGTGCGAGGCTTCCCGACGGTCTCCACCAGCTTGTCGATGACGTGCTGAGGCGCGGGCAAGTCGGGATTTCCCATCCCTAGATCGATGATATCGGCTCCGTTGGCACGGGCGGCGGCTTTAATGCGGTTGACCTGCTCGAAAACGTACGGCGGAAGACGCTTGATGCGATAGAAATCGGACATGGCTTGATCCTCGGGCAGGAAGTTCATTCGTTAGCCGGTTACGGCGTCTTTTTCTTCTTTGTCGATGTCGCGGGGCTTGCCGCAGGCGCGGGCGTCGTCAGAGTTTCGGGCGCCGGGGTGCCTCCAAGCTGCGCGGCGGCCTCTCCACGGGACTGATTCTGCGCCCGCACGGCATCGAGTTCCGCCTCTGCCGCCTTGACCTGCTCAAGGCTTTTGGCTGGTGTCGGACGGCCCTCCTGCGGCGTGCCGATAGGAATGTAGTCGAGATTTTGCGGCCGTGTCGCAGCGATGAAATCCGGACGCGGCGCCATTTTGGGGCCCAGGCCACTGGATTCGACGAATTCGCCGGTCGGATTGCCGCTACAGCCTGCCGACAGGGCCGCGGCGAGGAAGGCGCAGCCTGCGAAAATGGCGCGATGGGTCGTGGCAGATGCGAGATTCATTCTTAATTCCGAGAACAACGGGATGACTCTAGGCTTTATGATGCTCGAACCGCTAAAATGTCGGAAACGCGGGCTATGAGCAATGGCAGCGAGGACCGACGGGAGAACGCCCTTATGGACAAAGCGCCTTCGGCTGACAAATCGCCCCCCTCGTCCCCCGATTTCGAAGAGCTTTCCCGGAACCTGACCCTCCTGCTGGAAGGAGCCGGCAAGGCGACGGCGGCATATCTCAAACCGATCGCCGAAGGGCAGAGCCGCTCGGGCTTTGCCGAGGAAGCTGCCGAAGCCGTGCGCTCGTTCGGTCATATCGCCGAGTCCTGGATGACCGATCCCCAAAGGGCCTTCGAGGCCCAGAGCCGTTTGGGATCGCAGTTCCTGGATCTTTGGTCCTCCACGCTCAAGCGGGCGAACGGGGAAACCGCCGTTCCCGTGGCGGAGCCGGAGGCGAAGGACAATCGGTTCAAAGACCCGGAGTGGTCGGACAATCCGATTTTCGACTTTCTCAAACAGGCTTATCTCATCACGTCCCGCTGGGCCGAGGACCTCGTCGATCAGGCGGAAGGCGTGGACGATCACACCCGCCACAAGGCCCAGTTCTATCTCAGGCAGCTCTCGAGCGCGCTTTCGCCCTCCAATTTTCTGCTCACCAACCCCGAACTCCTCCGTGAAACGCTCCAGAAGAACGGCGCCAATCTCGTACGCGGCATGGAAATGCTGGCGGAGGACATCGAGGCCGGAGGGGGCGAACTCAAGATCCGGCAATCGGACCCGACCCGCTTCAAGGTGGGCGTCAACATGGCCACGACGCCCGGAAAGGTCATTTTTCGCAACGACCTCATGGAGTTGATCCAATACGCCCCGTCGACGGACAAGGTGCTGAAGCGCCCGCTTCTCATCGTGCCGCCTTGGATCAACAAGTTCTACATTCTCGACCTCAACCCCGAGAAGAGCTTTATCCGCTGGGCGGTGTCGCAGGGGCTTACGGTCTTCTGCATTTCCTGGGTGAATCCGGGACCCGAGCATGCGGACAAGGACTTCGAGAGTTATATGCGCGAGGGCATTTTCGCGGCGCTCGACGCGATCGAGGCCTCGACCGGTGAGAAGAAGGTCACGGCAATCGGATATTGCGTCGGCGGCACCCTGCTCGCCGCGACGATGGCCTACATGGCCGCCAAGAAGGACAAGCGGATCGACAGCGCGACCTTCTTTACGGCGCAGGTCGATTTCACCTACGCCGGAGACCTCAAGGTTTTCGTCGACAAGGATCGGGTCAGCGCCCTGGAAGCCAGCATGAAGCGCCGGGGTTATCTCGAAGGCTCACACATGGCGAACGCCTTCAACATGCTGCGCCCGAACGACCTGATCTGGTCCTATGTGGTCAACAATTACATGAAGGGGCAAGCGCCCTTCCCGTTCGACCTCCTCTACTGGAACTCGGATTCCACCCGCATGCCGGCGGCGAACCATGCCTTCTACCTTCGCAACTGCTATCTCGATAACAGGCTCACCAAGGGAGAAATGGAGCTGGGAGGCGTCACGCTCGACCTGAAGAAGGTGAAGGTCCCGATCTTCAACCTCGCCACGAAGGAAGACCATATCGCCCCGGCCCGCTCGGTCTTTCTGGGCTCGAAAAGCTTCGGCGGGCCTGTCGAATTTGTCCTCGCCGGGTCAGGTCATATAGCCGGAGTCGTCAACCCGGTCGGAAAGCCGAAGTATCAGTATTGGACCGGCGGTCCCGTCGAAGGAGAGCTCGAGGCGTGGATTGCGAAGGCGAACGAGACCACGGGCACCTGGTGGCCGCACTGGTTCTCCTGGATCGAGAAGCAGGCCCCGCGCCGGGTGCCTGCGCGTGAGCCGGGCGGCGGCAAGCTCCAGCCCCTTTGCGACGCTCCCGGCACCTACGTGCTCGCCAAATCCTAGCCGAGGGCTCCGAAGCGGCTTCCACATATGAAAAGACCGGCACGAAGCCGGTCTTTCCGTGTGGATGCGCGTCCCGGTCAGTACTTGCGGACGATAGGAGCCGGAATGGCCTTCGCCGGGTTGTCCCAGCGATATTTGACGCCCGCCGAGATGATATCGACCTTCGAGTCGACATTGGCCGCGAGCACCGCGCCACGCGTTGCGAAGGTCGGGTTGCCGGGTGCCAGGTTGATGTCCGTGTTTCCGACGGAGAAGATGTGGGTGTAGGCCAGATCGAAGGAGAGCTGGTCGCTCCAGTTGTAGGTGGTGCCCACGGAGAGCCACACACGGTCCGTGTCGGGCAGACGGGGGCTGCGGGTCTCCAGCTCGATCGGGGAGATCTCGTAACCGAGGCCGGCGCGGACGGTCCAGGCCGGATTGATCCGATATTCGCCACCGACCGAGAAGAACCAGCCGTCCTTGTAGTCCAACGGGAGATATGGCGCCTGAGCCAGGAGACCGCCGGTGAGCGCATTGGTGACGCGCGGGAATCCGAGCCGGCTCCAGTTCGTCCATTCAGCCGTCGCATTGAGGGTGAACGCGTCCGTAATGCGCTGGCTCAAGCCTACCGAGACGGATTCGGGCAAGACCAGGTTCGCTTTGATCGGAACGCCGAAATACTGGAAGTTTCCTTCAAGCTTCTGCTCGACGGACGAACGGAAGCCGATACCGATCGATGTGCCGGCGAACGGGGTGAGCGTGGCGCCGAGAGCGTAGCCGAAGCCCCAGCTGTCGCCCTCGAGACCGGCCGATGGGGCGAACGGGGACGCCGACGTCGCCGAGAAATAGCGGACCTTGAAATACTGGGCGCGCAGACCGGCACCGACCGACAGCCAGTCATTCACCTTATAGCCGACGGTGGGCATCGCCTCATAGGAGAACACCGACGTCGTCCGGGCGTAGATCTGACCGGCCCAAACCGGGTTCGGCTTCGTCACGAGACCGTAGGGAGCGCCGTTGTGAAAGCCGATCCACAGGCGATCGTTGACCTGATAGCTGGTATAGCTGGCCGGAACCATGGCGTCGAGGCCGATGTCTCCCGAGGGGCCGAGTGCGGCAAGACCGGCAGGAACTGTATAAATCGGCGAAATCTTGGATTCCGGAATGATCGCCGTGGCATGGAACTCGCTTTGCCAGCCGGGCGCCATCGTGATCGTCGCCGGGTTCCAGAACATGGACGAAACGCCGGCGGAACCGGCCGCGACACCGGCAAAGGACTCGCCCTGACCCGTCGCGCTCTGCTCGCGCAGCGCGAACGCGCCCGCTTGTGCACCGCCTTGGGCGGAAACGAGAGCCGCGAACGACACGGCACCCAGGATCAAGAATCGATTGAAGCGCATGAAATTTCCCGCCCTTTAAGTTTTATTGTTGCTGTGCGGGAGAATCCTCCCGCGTTGAATCACATCTTGCCAATGCTTTAATTCTGCCGCAATCGGTTAACGAGTTCCTACAAAGCGCTCAGCTTCACCGCAATACTCAAAGTTATTAAACTATATACTTACGATAATACTTTTGAATACCAAAGGGAACTCAAGAAGAAGACATGGTTTAGATGTAAACAAACGTATAGGCGCAACCTTTTTCGAATACGATTGCGACCGGAGGAATACAGGCTGAGGCGCCGTTTCCTGGCAGCGCGTGACAAAACGGCAACATTCCCATGACGGCGGAAGCAGATTGCATGCGGTTTCAAAATCGGACCATATGAAGCCTCGTCGCGATAATGAGGAAATGCCAATGAAGCTGGTGCGTTTTGGTGAGCCGGGTCACGAGAAGCCGGGATTGGTCGATGCCGGGGGTGCGATCCGCGATCTTTCATCCATCATTCCGGATCTGAACGGCAGGACGCTCGGCGCGGACAGCCTGAACCGGATCAGGAACCTGGATCCCAAGACCCTCCCCGCAGTTCCTTCCGGACAGCGCCTAGGACCCTGCGTCGGCAAGGTCGGCAACTTCATCGCCATCGGGCTGAACTATGCGGACCATGCGGCCGAGACGGGCGCGGCGATTCCGGCGGAACCCATCATCTTCAACAAGGCCCCTTCCTGCATCGTCGGCCCCAACGACGACGTCATGATTCCCCGCGGATCGCAAAAGACCGACTGGGAAGTGGAACTTGCCGTCGTGATCGGGCAGCGCGCTTCTTACGTCGGCGCCAACGAGGCCATGGACTACGTCGCGGGCTATTGTGTCTGCAACGACGTGTCCGAACGCGAATTCCAGATCGAGCGAGGCGGTACCTGGACCAAGGGTAAGGGCTGCCCGACGTTTGGCCCCCTCGGGCCATGGCTCGTCACCCGGGACGAAATCGCAGATCCGCACAACCTCGGCATGTGGCTCGACGTCAACGGTGAGCGCATGCAGACGGGTTCGACGAAAACGATGATCTTCAACCTCCCGCAGATCGTGTCGTACGTTTCGCACTTCATGATCCTGGAGCCGGGCGACGTCATCACCACGGGTACACCGCCCGGTGTCGGCATGGGCATGAAGCCTCAGCGCTTCCTGAAGAGCGGCGATGTTGTCGAGCTGGGAATCGAAGGACTCGGCCAGCAGCGCCAGCGCGTCATCTCCTTCGAGGAGCGGCCGGCGGATACCAGCCGCCCCGTTCGCGAGCGCTCAGCCTCAGTCTAGGCCGAGCATCAGCCGGATGTTCTGAACGGCCGCGCCCGACGCTCCTTTACCGAGGTTGTCGAGGCGCGCCACCAGGACCGCGTGGCCGTAGGCGGCATGTTGAAACACGCGCAGTTCCATCTTGTTCGTGTCGTTCAGCGCCTCGGGCTCGATCCGTTCGAGGCGCTTTCCCTCTCCTTGGGACGGGAGGACCGATACGACGGAGCTGCCGGCATACCAGCGTGTCAGAACCGCCTCGAGATCCTCCGCCTTGGGTTTCCCAGGCAGCGTATCCAGGTGGAGCGGAACGCTCACCAGCATTCCCTGCCGAAAATTCCCTACGGAGGGGATGAAGATCGGCCGCCGGGTCAGGCCGGTATACTTCTGGAGTTCGGGTACGTGCTTGTGCTCGAAGCCGAGGCCATAGAGTTCGAAGGCCGGTGCCGTGCCAGCTTCATAGGCTTCGATCATCGACCGTCCGCCGCCGCTATAGCCGCTGACCGCGTTGACGCTGATCGGATAATCGGCCGGAATCAGACCGGCGTCGACCAGCGGCCGGATAAGCGCGATGGCTCCGGTGGGGTAACAACCCGGATTGGCGACCCGGTCGGCAGCGATGATCGCCTCCCGCTGTGACGGCACGAGCTCGGCAAATCCATAAACCCAGCCAGGGCTCACCCGATGGGCGGTGCTTGCGTCGATGATCTTCGGCTTGTGACCGGAAAGCCCGTCCACGAGGGCGACGGTCTCACGGGCCGCATCGTCGTGCAGGCACAGGACCACGAGATCGACTTCGCTCAGGATCTCCCGCTTCGCGGCCGGTTCCTTCCGCCGCTCGGGATCAATGCTCCGCAGGGCGATGCCCGGAACCTCCTTGAGGCGGTCCCGGATGCCGAGGCCGGTGGTACCCGCCTCCCCGTCGATGAAAATGGTCTTGGTCCGGACATCCGCAGGAGCTGTCGTGGTCATCGTGGTCATCACAGGGTCCGTTCTGCCGTCAGGCCGCTGATATAAGATATGTTTGGGAAGAGAAAACAAAAAAGCCGCGCATTTCGCGCGGCTTGCGATCAGACTGGAACAGCCGTCATCGCGCTCGCGCAGCGGGAGCGTTCACAAAACGTCGGCGGATGTTCGTCCGATTGATCATGCAGAATAGATGCTGTCGAAATCAGGACAAGTCAACAGAAATTGTATGGGAAACCAGCCCGTCAGGAGAGCCTCCTCTTCTGGGTCAGCACCTCCAAAGACCTCCTCGCTCTCCTTGTATCCACTGCCTTTAAAACAGTTCGGACGCAGCCTCCCGGAAGGCTGCGTCCGCTTCATTTTCTCGAACTCTCACCGAACGGCGGAGGCCCTAGATCACGTAGAAGTCTTTTTCGGTGATCTTGAGGTTTCTGGCGAGGGTGGCGAACTGGATCGCCTCCTTGGCGCCGGTGCCGTCGGCATCATACAACAACGCCCCGGTCTTCTTGTTGTGGATCACCCGGTCATCCGCGTCATGCGCCTTGGTCCCGCTGAAAAAGGCACCCTTGGCCAGATAGCCCTTCTTGGCGATCTTGGAGAACACGCCCTTGGCCAGATGGATCGTGTCGTCCTTGACCGAGAAGTCGGTGATCTTGTCCAGGTTGACCTTTTTGTTGGCGGCATTCGTGCGGCCGAGCTTGGTGTCGAACACGAAGATGTCCTGGTTGGCGCCGCCGGTGAGCAGATCGTTGCCCAGGCCGCCATAGATCTTGTCGTTGCCGGCCTCGCCCTTCAGCGTATCGATCCCAGCCAGACCCTTGATGATGTCGTTGCCGGCCTCGCCCATCAGGGCGTCCCGGCCTGCCGTGCCGATTAATAGAAGCGACTTTGGCTCCGAAGCCGGCGGCACATTGCCGATGACATTCAAATCGACCGTTGTATCGTCGAATTGCGCATAACGGATGTTCTTCAACACATCGATACCGTCATGGCCCGAGCGGTTATCGGTGACCGTTACGCTGCCATCGGCATTTTTGATGATTGTGTAGGATGCCTTCGCGCCGGAGAAACCAGCCTTGTTGGCTCCTTCGCCGCCGTCGAGAGTATCGTCGCCCGCACCGCCCCACAGCGTATCGTTGTCACCGGCTCCGCTCAGCCTGTCGGAGCCGCCTGCCCCCTCAAGGACATTGGCACCATCATTGCCTGTAATAATATCGCTTTCGTCACTGCCTCTGACGTTTTCGATGTTGAGGATTGTATCTTTCCCCTCGGAAACTCCGATCATCTGAGGGCCTGTAATACGAAGATCTACAGTAGCGACATCACTGAAGCAGATAGTGTCCACCCCACCGCCGCCATCGATCAAATCATCTCCAGCATGGGCATAAATGACCTCCGTGCCCGCCCCGCCATACGCAGTGTCATTCCCAGTGCCTAAAAAAATTGTCCCCGAGATCGTACCCGACTCACCGTGATAGATATCATTACCGGAATAGAAGCCAATTGCTCCCGTTATCGTACCGCTATTGGTCACGATGTCTGCGTTGCTGTCTCCTGCAATTACGATATCGTCATCGGCAGAGATTTTCTCGATCGTCCCAGTATTGATTAGTTCAAGCTTATTGTCCGGCTTAGCAAGCCAGAAACCTATAGCCTTGTGCGTTCCGGCGCTGCTAATATAGCCTTCATTGGTAATCTTACTTTCGCCGGCCAAGTTAACGGCCGAATACATTCCGCTACTCGTATTTCCGAATGAAACGACACGCCCGGCTGTGCCGATTGTGATGTCAGACATATCTCGCGAAACAATGGCAGCATCTTTAGCTCCCTTCACTTCACCATCGATGGTTAGTTTCGTAGGCGTTGCATCGGTTGGAGAAGTCGAGATGTAAACCGCGAAAGATCGGTACCCGTCAGTGCGAAGATGGGCGTTGGGCTGCACAACAAGCGAGTCGCTGCCGTTCATCGTAAGAGCCGAGCTGTCATCACCTATCGTGCTGATCGAGCTCGTAGGATCAGGCGTAATGGTATAGGCAACAGCGGCCATGTAATCCCCATATTAATCAATGCTATAACCTTTCATGATGTAAATGGAGTGTCCTTGTCATGCAAGCTGCCGAGCTGGAACTCGGTAGATTCTGCACCGAGCATTTCAGTCCGAAGCTTAAAAGCGAAAGGGCGGCCGGAGCCGCCCTTTCGTAACCGATAGCTTGTGTGAAACGCTTAGCGCTTCGAGAACTGGAAGCTGCGGCGGGCCTTGGCCTTGCCGTACTTCTTACGCTCGACGACGCGGGCGTCGCGGGTCAGGAAGCCTTCCTTCTTGAGCGGGCCGCGAAGCTCCGGCTCATAGTGGGTCAGCGCCTTGGCGAGGCCGTGGCGGACAGCGCCGGCCTGGCCGGAAAGGCCACCGCCGTTGACATTCACGACGATGTCGTACTGACCGTCGCGGTTCGCAACCTGGAGCGGCTGAGCGAGGATCATGCGCAGAACCGGACGGGCGAAGTACACTTCAACCGCGCGGTCATTGATGGTGATCTTGCCGGAGCCGGGCTTGATCCAAACGCGGGCAACGGCGTCCTTGCGCTTGCCGGTGGCATAGGCGCGGCCGTGTGCGTCGATCTTCTGGACGTGCTTCGGGGCTTCCGGAGCTGCGTTCTGGGTGTTCGTGCCCAGATCGGCGAGAGACTGAAGGGTCGCCATGGATTAGGCCCTCACGTTCTTGGCATTGAGGGCAGCAACGTCCAGGACTTCCGGCTGCTGAGCGGTATGAGGATGCTCAGCGCCACCGTAGACGCGCAGGTTGCCCATGATCTGGCGGAAAAGCGGGCCGCGGGGGAGCATGCGCTCCACGGCCTTCTCGACGACGCGCTCAGGGAAGCGGCCTTCGAGAATGAAGCGCGCGGTGCGCTCCTTGATACCGCCCGGATAGCCGGTGTGGTGATAGTACACCTTCTGCTCGCGCTTGCGGCCGGTGAACACCACCTTGTCGGCGTTGATGACGATGACGTTGTCGCCGCAGTCGACGTGGGGTGTGTAGCTCGGCTTATGCTTACCGCGCAGGCGCATTGCCACGATCGTCGCGAGACGGCCCACAACGAGGCCCTGCGCGTCGATCACAACCCACTTCTTCTCGACCTCGGCGGGCTTCAGCGAAGTCGTAATCTTCATTGCGCTGTTTCCCGTTGGAGCCATGATCGGCTCAGGTTCTGAAAAACGACAGCCGCCGCGAGATGCGGCGGCAAGTGGGGGCTGATTAAGCATTTCGACGCCCCATGTCAATCAAAAACGCGCGTCACCAGAATGGCGAAACCCCTTCTCCCGCAAGGGTTTTTATGTATGTGGTCTTAAAATACCACATCGACGGTATTAAAATACCGCATGCCGGCCGGATCTTTCGATGGTCCATTCCGAAGCTTTGCTATAGGTTTGCGACGATCTCCGGAAGAGGCATCTTTTCATGAGCGAAGAACTCGTTTTTTACACGAATCCCATGTCGCGTGGGCGTATCGCCCGTTGGATGCTGGAGGAGGTCGGCCGTCCCTATCGGACGGAAGTTCTGGAATTCGGCACGACCATGAAGGCGGCGGAATATCTGGCGATCAATCCCATGGGCAAGGTCCCGGCCGTTCGGCACGGGAAGACCGTGGTGACGGAGGCGGCAGCCATCTGTGCCTATCTGGCCGATGCATTCCCCGAGACGCAGCTGGCCCCGCCTCCGGGAGATCCGCTCCGCGGCCCGTATTATCGCTGGATGTTCTTTGCCGCCGCCCCCTTGGAGGCTGCCCTGAGCAACCAGATGCTCGGCGTCGAGGTGCCGCCGGACCGCCGCCGCATGGTGGGCTACGGCTCCGTCGAGGATGTGCTGACGGCGCTGGAATATGCGGTGTCGCAATCCGAGTACATCGCCGGAAACCGCTTCAGCGCCGCCGACGTCTATGTGGGCTCGCAGATCGGCTGGGGAATGATGTTCGGGACTTTGGAGAAGCGCCCGGCTTTCGAGCACTATTGGCAGCGCATCGCAAACCGCCCGGCGGCAATCCGGGCGCGGGAGATCGACGACGCCCTCGCCCCGGCCCGATCCTGAGGATCGGGTCCCCCGGGGCCCGGTCGCCGTTACTCACCCCTGCTCACGGACGCAGGGGGATCGAATAGGTCCCGGTGGCATGACAAACGACGTCGGTGCTGCCTTCGGAGACCATGCTCACTTCCCCTACGGCAAGCCGTTTGCCGAGCTTGAGCAGCCGGCAATCGGCGATCAATGCTCGCTGATCGGGCTTGCGCAGGAAATTGAAGTTGAGGCTCGTCGTGACCGCCAGCGCGACGGGGCCGATCTGGGCAAGGATCGCGGCGTAGAGGGCAAGGTCGGCAAGTCCCATCATGGAGGGCCCCGAGAGCGTCCCGCCCGGCCGGATATGCCGCTCGTGATAGTCCATCCGCAAACGGGCCCACAGGGGCCCAACCGCCTCCACGTGGTACGTTCGACCGCCATGATGGATCTGCGGGAATTCCTGATCGAGGAAGGCGCTCAGCTCTTCGCGGGTCATGACGGGTTGATGAGATGCTGACAACACAAGATGCTCATTGAACTGTCCCGTCCTCTCCCATACGGTCCCTTCATGGATCACGGCAATTACACAAACGATTATATCCGCGGCATTCTGCAAAGCGTGAAAACGATCGCACTCGTCGGAGCATCGTCCAATCCGGCACGCCCGAGCTGGATCGTCATGAAATATCTGATCGAGCGCGGCTACGACGTCATCCCGATCAATCCGGGTCTCGCGGGCGGCGAACTTCTCGGCAAACCGGTCTATGCGTCCCTCGCCGACGTGCCGCATCCGATCGACATGGTCGAGATATTCCGTAATTCGGAAGCGGCCGGGCCTATCACGGACGAGGCGCTGACCCTCGAGCCGCTCCCGAAAGTCATCTGGATGCAGCTGTCCGTCCGAAACGACGAAGCAGCGGCGCGCGCGGAGGCCAAAGGCGTCAAGGTGGTGATGGATCGCTGCCCGAAGATCGAGTTCGGACGGCTTTCCGGCGAAATTTCCTGGCAGGGGGTCAACTCGCGGATGCTGAGCGCCAAGAAACCCGTTCTTGCCGGAAAGGGATTTCAGAAGCTGAGTCTCAACCGGCCGCGATAGGTCGGATCGGCGATCGTAGAACCCTTGGACGACGAACGATGCCTTCTTGACCCGACGAACAGTACGTTCTTTAAATAGAACGAATTGTTGTCCTTAAGGAAGAAGGCTGCCTCATGACAGATCGCCTGCCAGGTTTCGACACGCTCGCCATTCACGCGGGAGCCGCTCCGGACGCGGCGACCGGCGCCAGGGCGACGCCGATCTATCAGACCACGTCCTTCGTATTCGACGACGTGGATCATGCCGCCTCGCTTTTCGGGCTCCAGGCGTTCGGGAACATCTATTCCCGCATCGGCAACCCGACCTGCGCCGTGTTGGAGGAACGGGTCGCCGCTCTTGAGGGAGGCACCGCAGCCCTTGCCGTCGCGTCCGGCCACGCGGCCGAATTCCTGGTCTTCCACACCCTCCTGCAGCCCGGAGATGAATTCGTTGCCGCCAAGAAGCTCTATGGCGGCTCGATCAATCAGTTCAACCACGCCTACAAGAATTTCGGCTGGAACGTCGTCTGGGCCGATCCGGACGATCCTGCCACCTTCGAGGCCGCCATCACGCCCAAGACCAAGGCGATCTTCGTGGAATCCATCGCCAATCCCGGTGGCGTGATTGTCGACCTCAAGGCCATCGCGGCGATTGCCAAGAAGCACAGGATCCCGTTCATCGTCGACAACACGATGGCCTCACCCTACCTGATCCGCCCGTTCGAACATGGCGCCGACATCATCGTTCATTCGGCCACCAAGTTCCTCGGCGGCCATGGCAATTCCATCGGCGGCCTGATTGTCGACGGAGGGTCGTTTAACTTCGCCGGCGACGACCGCTATCCCGCGCTTTCGAAGCCCCGGCCGGAATATGGCGGCATGGTGCTGGGCGAGACTTTCGGGAACTTCGGGTTTGCCATCGCCTGCCGCGTCCTCGGGCTGCGCGATCTCGGCCCGGCCCTGTCGCCTTTCAACGCCTTCCTGATTCTCAACGGGATCGAAACCCTGCCCCTGCGGATGCAGCGTCATTCCGACAACGCCCTTGCGGTTGCGGAGCATCTCGCCTCGCACGACAAGGTGTCGTGGGTGAGCTATCCCGGCTTGCGCTCTGACCGCTATCACAACCTCGCCAAGCAGTACTGCCCCAAGGGCGCGGGAGCTGTGTTCACGTTCGGGCTCAGTGGCGGCTACGAGGCCGGCGTGAAGCTGGTCTCCAACCTCAAGCTCTTTTCGCACCTGGCGAACATCGGCGATACCCGCTCCCTTGTAATCCATCCGGCCTCAACGACGCACCGCCAGCTGACGGATGATCAAAAAGTCCAAGCCGGCGCTGGACCCGAAGTCGTCCGCCTGTCCATCGGCCTCGAGGACAAGGACGACCTGATCGACGACCTCAACAACGCTCTGGACGCAGCCTGACGCGAGCATGAGAGCCCAACAAAAAGCGGCCTCAGGGCCGCTTTTTCATTGTCCGAGGTGTCGCCCTGCTGTGATCAGGCAGCGCTGCGTGTGCCGCGCCCTTTATAGGCTCCCTGCACGGCCTTGATGGACCGGTCGATCGCCGTCCACAGGCGCCCGAGCTCATCGGCGGCGTAGGAACCGGGGTCGAATTCCTCCGCACCCTCCCCTTCGGCCAGCGCCATCGAGAAATCCGCCCGATGGGTGATCTGTCCCGCCCAAACCGGGACCTTCAGGGCATTGAGGGCTCCGCGAGCATCCGCCACGATGGGCGTCTCATCGCCACCGCGCTTGGCCGGCGCGCCGTTGATCACCGCCGCGTAGGGCTTCCGCAATTCCCGGGCGATCGCCACCGTATCCTGAACGGCCGCAATGTCGAAAAGGCTTGGACGCGTCGGGATGATCACCAGGGTGGCATTACGAATTGCTTCGACCACGATCGGGGACTTGTTCGGCGGCGTGTCGACGAGGACCCAGTCGTACCCCTCGCTCTGAGCCGTCTTCAGAACCTGCACCAGATCCCGAGGATTGTGCTTCAGTGCCGGGTTTTCCGTTCCCCGGATCCGGTGCCAGAACGACAGGGAGCCCTGAGGATCGCAGTCGACCAGCAGGGTCTTGCGCTCAGGGGTCGCGATATAGGTAGCGAGATGAGCGGCAAGCGTGCTCTTCCCGGAGCCACCCTTGCGTGACGCAAAAACCAGCACGTTCATGCCTTACTCCCGATGAGTCTCGTTTTTCGATTCAGCCTAGCGATGGAGGCTTTCTGACACTCTATCCATTTAACAGGATATTTACCAAGCGCCCAAATGAAACGACTATTTTCCCTTTGGAAAACCGACGCGGGCGAGAAACTACCCTCGATTTTCTCCATTTTGCTACCAGGAAAAAGGTTCCAAGGAATCTGACAAAGAATTCGGAAAGTTTTCACTGAACGACAAATGAACAAGCGGAACTGCGCAGTAAGCTGGCCGTTAGATGTCCGACTTTCACTGCTAAGGAGCACGTTCTCATGTCGAAGAAACTTCTTCTCACTGGTGTCGTTCTTGCTGCCCTCGCCCCGGCCGGCGCATTCGCCCAGACCAATGCAGAGGGCGGCGCGGCCGCTGGCGCTGCGACTGGCGCTGTCGGCGGCGCGATTGTCGGCGGTCCGGTGGGTGCCGCCGTTGGTGGCGTAACCGGCGCGATCGTGGGCGGCATCGTCGGCGACCAGCAGCCGAAGTTCCGTCAGTATGTCGTGACGCAGGACGTCCCTTCCTACGCTTATAGCCAGGAAGTGCGGGTCGGCGCGACTCTGCCGTCCTCCGGCGTGACTTATTACGAAGTTCCGGCCGAGTACGGTGTGAAGGGTTATCGCTATACGGTGGTGAACAACACCCCGGTTCTGGTTGAGCCCAGCTCGCACCGAATCGTTCAGATCATCCGCTAAGACTGGCGGCATGATTCAGGAAAGGGCAGCTTAAGGCTGCCCTTTTTTGTTGTATCAGGCAGCCGATTTGCTCAGGCGGGCATGCACGGTGGCCATGCTGAGAACGAGCATGGCCACGATCTGGTGGAGCAGGCCCGCCCAAAGAGGCACGACCAGAAGCAATGTCGCGATCCCGAGAACGACCTGGCTGAAAGCGAGACCCGCGACAGCGCTCGCCCGGCGCGCCGCTTTCGATGAGCCGTATCTTCGGCGGACCGAGAGAGCATGCCAGAGGGCATAAGCCACGATCACGTAGGCCACGACGCGGTGGTTGAACTGCACGAGGGCCAGATTGTCGACGAAGTTCTCGATCAACGGCGTAACGCTGAAAAGGACGGATCCCGGGGGGACCAGGGCGCCGTCCATGAGAGGCCATGTGTTGTAGGTAAAGCCGGCCTTTGCGCCTGCAACGAGCCCCCCGAGCGCGATCTGAAGGAGCACGAGGCCCGCCAAAATGCCAGGAGCGACGCCAAGGACAGGTTCCGACCTCACCGCCGGCTCTCCTTCATCCCGCAAGCCCGCCGCCATCCAGACCAAACATGCCAGGATGACGCTGGCGACGGTGAGATGAAGCGCGAGCTTGATCGGGGCGACCGCGGTCATGCCCGGCTCCAGTCCCGATGCCACCATGATCCAACCGATCGCACCCTGAACGCCGCCCAATGCACCGATTCCCAAAAGGGTAAGGGCCAAGCGCCCCTTGATCCTGCCGCGCAGCCAGAAGAAGACCAGCGGCAGGAAGAAGACGAGGCCGATCAGGCGTCCAAGCTGCCGGTGTCCCCATTCCCAAGCATAGATGAACTTGAACTCCGAAAGGGTCATCCCCTTGTTGACGAGCTCGTACTGGGAGATCTGGCGGTACTTCTCGAACTCCGCCAGCCACGCTTGCTCCGTCAGAGGCGGAATGGCACCCGTAACCGGCCTCCATTCCGTGATCGAAAGACCCGACCCGGTCAGACGGGTCGCCCCACCGACCGCCACCATGGCGATGACCAGGGCTGCAAGGATATAAAGCCAAGTCCGCACGGCGTAGAGATTCCGCGCCGGGAGACCGGATAACGCCATGCCTTGGGGGGAGGCTGCGACAGCCATGCTCGTCCTCGCGATGGATTTGGGCTTGAACCCGGAATACGGGCTGTCACATAGAGGTTGCCGCGTAACGAAGCAATTCATGGCGGTGACGCACCAGGCCACCACTCTGGGGAACGAAGGATCGGATCACGACAATGCGGATGCGCACACGCAAACTGATCGGCACCATCGCGATGCTGATCTTCATCGGCTTCTACGTGATATTCGCCATGGTGGCCGCCGAAGGGCGCATCACCGACGCGCCCAAGCCCGTTCAGACCATCGCCTACATCGTGCTCGGCCTGATCTGGATTGTACCCTTGCTGCCATTGATCCGTTGGATGGGCAAGCCTGACAAGGTGTAGGCCTCAGGCGCCGCCGATTTCCTCCATGACGATCCCGGTCCCGCCACAGTTCGGGCAAGGGTGATTATCGATGCGGCCACTGCCTTTGCACTCACGGCAGACGTTCTGGCCGATACCGGGAGTTCCAGGAGTTCCTTGATCGCCAGGGTTGAGCTTATTGCCTTGAGGTGTGGCGGACTGGTCCTTGGATTGGGGCATCACGGTCGCTCGCGTTGGACATCCTTCAGCACCAACGCCGTAATGGAATCGCGGTTCGAACCGGCTTTAAAAGAAAAAGGCCCGCGGGGCGGGCCTTTCGCTTAGTTGCAGATCGTGCGGCGGCGAGGCTGCCATCCCCAGCCGGGAACCCACTCGCTATAGCGATCCGTGTAGCAATGCTCCACGTAGACGGGGGGCGGCGCCTCTTCCACATAGACGGGAGCCGGGGGCGGAGGCGGGACATAGACCGGAGCGGCGTAAGCCGGGCTCTGGGACGCCGCAATGGCTCCGCCGACGGCCAAGCCGCCGAGAACGCCGAGAGCTGCTGCAGCGCCAGGGGAGAAGCGGTCGCGGGCGGCAGCCGGCTCAGCCGAGACCGTGCCCATCACGAGGGCAAGGGCCAAGGCGGAACCGGACACAATTCGGGAGATCTTCATGAACGTCACCTTGCGTCATACAGGGGTTCTCAGGCCCCTGCTCCATTGCAACGGTTATACGTCGTGAAACCTCTCCGGAAGCTGAACAAACCGTGGCAGAGACGTGGCCGAACCGCTTGTCTGTCAGGATGGTGACTCGATCGTTAAAGAGCCGCCGGCCCGGCTCAGTCGGCTGCCGTTCGCAACGGAACGGACAGGAGTACCCTGATCAGATCTGCCTGACGATTGGTCTCGGTTTTCCGGAACAGGTTCTTCAGGTGGAAGACCACAGTCGTTTGAGCAACTTCCAGTTCGTCGGCGATCTGATCGAGGCGCTTTCCATCGATCAGCATGAGAGCCACGCGCGTCTCGGAGGGCGTAAGATTGTAAAGGCGAACCAGTGTTTCGCCCGAGACCTTGGTCCGCTGCTCCGTGTCGATGAGCAGCAAGACGACGGCTTCCGGCTTTTCCTCTGCCGAGAAGCGCTGGCCTGAAATCAGGACAAGATAAGGGCGTCCACCGGAAAGCCGTTGAAACGAGACGATTTCGTCGAGCGATTCCTCATGGAACGCCTTGACGATGCTCTCGTGGAGCTTGGCATTCGGCTTGGGAGATGCTCCCTTGAGAAAGCCTTGGGAAATGCCCAAACCATCGTCTTCTGCCAGAATTCTTTCCGCTTCCTTGTTCGCAAGGCGAACGGTGCCTTTCTCGTCCACCACCACGACGCCCACCAGGAACCGATCGAAGGCGAAGGTCGCCTTGTAGAGAGCCTCGATAGTTTGGCCGCGGGAGGACTTGAGAATGTCCTGCCAGACCTCCTCGGCACGCTGCACGGCGCTTTTCTGCACGCGCGCCACCTGGTTCAGCCGTGCAGAGACCGTCGCAAGCAGAATCTCATAGTCGATCGGCTTCACGAGATAATCGTCAGCCCCCGCCTGCTTACCGGTGAGCACGTCGTTCCGGTCGGCCAAGGCGGTCAGGAAGATGAACGGGATGTCCGCCAACTCTCCCTTCTCGCGCATGGCTTTGAGTACGTCATAACCGCCGAGGCCCGGCATGGTGATGTCGCAAAGGACAAGGTCAGGCCGGTGCTTCTTGAGCACTGACAAAGCCTCGCTCCCGTTCGAGGCTTGAATCACGGCATAATTTGCCGCCTCCAACTCTTCCGCAATGTCGGTGCGGAGATCTTCCTCGTCTTCAATGCACAAGATGGTTTGACGGGCATCCATTGCCATTAAGCCCCTTTCATGCCGCCTGCTGAGATTGATCGACATTCGACGTCGGGAGATCGAACGTGAACAGCGATCCTCCAGCCTCATAACTTTCCACCTGAATCTCACCCCCATGCAAGTGCATGATTTTCTGGGCGAAATTCAATCCGATACCTGTCCCGGCGATTCCTGTTGCAGTGCGGGCGCGATAGAACCGCTCGAAGATCTTGGACAGCTCGTCCGCCGGAATTCCGATGCCCCAGTCACGAACGGAACAATAGGCGCGAGATCCGTCCATCCAGATCTTCACTTCGACGATTGGGGTGTCGCCGGAATATTTGACTGCATTCGACAGCAGATTGATCACGACCTGCTCGATCAGCATTCCGTCACAATAGACCTGAACGGGCGTTGCGGGTGCGTCGAAGCGAATTTCCGCATGCGAGCTCAACTCCCGCTGCCTTTCGCAGATATCCCAGACGAGTTCGACGAAGTTGCACGAAGCCGGATTGAGCTCGATCCTGCCGGCATCCAGTTTGGCGGCATTCAGCACGCTTTCCACCAGACGCGTCAGCCTCTTGGTGGCGCTCCTGATCCGCTGAACACGCGCGACGAGTTCATCCTGCGTCAGATTCTGTCCGCGACGAAGGATCCGCTGCGCGCTCGAGTCCAGGATGGCGAGAGGGGTCCGGAACTGGTGAGACACCATGGAAACGAAGTTCCGGTAAGCCCCCGTCGTCTCGCGCTCCCGGTCCAGGGCCGACTGAAGCGCCTGCGCGACCTGTTTATAGCCCGAGATATCGGTAAGACGGACGAAAATCGTTCCTCCATCGACCTTTGCCACCGAAAGGTGGGCCCAGTGATCCAGACGGAGAAGCAGATCGAGTTCGATGTTCTCGAAGGAATCGCTGCGCGCAAGGAGGCGCTCGTCCGCGCCTTCGCACATGGCGAAACAACGTAGGAATGTCGCAAGCGTCATCTCCTCCGCGCACCAGACGATGACCGGCTCCGCCGACCGGATCTGCTCGTTGGCGAACAAGAGCTTCCCGGTCCAATCAAACGCCGCAAAGCCGTCGGGAGCCGTCTCGATCGCAGCGATCAGTCGCCGCTCAGCCTGCTGGAGCGCAGCGGTCCGTTGCTGCACCTTGATCTCGAGGTCGAAATTCTGGCGCTCGGCCTGCTTGCGGGCCTCCCATTGCTCGGTGATATCGCGGATGAATGCGATGCCGAGGCGCCGCTCGGCGATATGGAGAGGAAAACAGTTGATCTCGAGGCAGCGCTCCTGCCCTTCCGGTGAACGCCCCTCGTCTTCCAGGATCGCGCTCGTGCCGTAAATGGCCTCGGTCAGGGATTTAACGATCTTCGGCTTTGCAAAGATCGGCGCGAGCGCCTCAAGATGGTGGCCGACCGTATTGTCCGCATTGAGGCCCAGCAATCCTTCCATTCCTGGGTTCCAGAGCAGGCAGCTGAGCTGCTCGTCGAAGATGATGATGCCCTGATTGCTGATGTTGTTGATGACGAGATCGGAGAGTTCCTGCTCCTGGCGAAGCAGACGCTTGGCCTGGGTTGCCTCGTGAACCCCTTTGAACAGCCGCAGCAACAGGAACGAGGCGCTCAGCACGATGCCGATCACGAAAGCGAGGCTTTCGAACACGACCGTGAGATACATGGAGCGCTTCAGAGCCCCCTGCTCCCGGTTGAGAAGCATGACCTTGTTGGCCACATCCCTGAGGTCCTGGGCCAAAGCGCGAACCTCCGCCCGAAGCTGAAGAGCGGCCTGCGGCTCCAGGTCTCCCCGTACCAGGGGCTCCGCCAAGGTCAGTTGCAGATAGGCCCGCTTAAGATCTCCGATCTGGCCGAAATGCTCGATCAGGTGCCCCTGGGGCCCTTCGAGGAGAACCGAAAGGCGGCTGATCAAAATCGCGATGCGGAAGTCCGGGGCCTGTTCCGGGTCGACGAAGGTTTCCCGCGCTGCCGTTCGGGCCAGGCTTTCCGCCAGCAGGGTAGCTTCATACTGGGTTTGCGTGATCTGCCAGAGATTGGTGTGCGTATCCTCGCTCCGCAGGTCGTTCTCCACATCGAGGAGACGCGCCACCGTGAATACGAGGCAGGCGACCATGCTCGCGATCGCCACGAGCGTGATAAGAGCGGTCCTGTAACTCTTCAAGCCCGGGGTCATTGCTCGATGCGCAAACGGTTCAGTTGCCACACCCAACGCGACTCATACCGATTATCGCGCAACTCGTCGTACTCATCCCGCGGGTAGACCATCCACAACGGGCCCTTGTCGCGCAACGTCAAAGCGCGGCCATCGACCTTCGTCGCCAACAGAGGGCTAAACTTCAAATCTTCGAAGGGTATGGCGATCTCGTAATCGTTCAGGGCGGAAGCCAGCATGGATGTGCCATTGGCCCCGACTCTTTCCAGGACAGCCTTCAGGGGCACGCCCTCAAAGAGCTGTGGATGATCCGCCCACACGGACCCTGTCGTAAAGGAAGTTACGCCCAGGGCCTCCAGCATCGCTCGGTCGAAGCGCGCCTGACCGGGAGCGTTGGTCTGTTCGATGGCACCCGTGATCGTGAGAATGACCGGCCCCGTCGGCAAAGGCAAAGCCTCCGCGGCACGGGACCCCGCTCCACAGGCGACACCTAGAATGGCCACAAGAAGAAACGCGAACCCGCGCATATACGCCCCCGACTTGACACTTGATAACATAATCACGTTCTACAAAGAAGTCTTAGTTGAACCGGAACAACTTCCCTAGAGGTTCTTGGAGACCATCAATCCTGCGATAATTTTCCTCATCCCGCGCTAGGTATGCGGTGCGATGAAGCACAGCACAATCTGACGTTTCTTCCCATAGTTCTTTGTGAGAGCTGCTCTCTATGCCGATGATTGTGCAAGGCTAAGTCCTTAGGCTATAGTGGAGCTCGAGTTTCCTAAAGGCTGGTCCTCCCCAGCCGGGTCTATCCAGGAGTAAGAAATGCGCAAGGTCCTTGCTGCCCTGATTAGTGCGGCAACATTGGTTACGTCTTTTCCTGCCAGCGCAGAAATGCTGCCGCGGCCGTCACTGCCAGACGTACAGAAGGCTTACCCGAACGAGAGTTACTCTCAATACTATTATCGCCGCGGTTATTACTATGGTCGCCCATATTATTACGGACGTCCGTACTACCGGGGCAATGGCGGCGCCGTTGCGGCGGGGGTCGCGGGCTTGGCCGCAGGCGCGTTGATCGCTGGCGCGATTGCCAACTCCGCTCAGGCTCAGCCGGCCGCCCCTCCTCCCCCAGGCACCGTCAGCCCTTCCGTCGCGGCCTACTGCGCGAGAAAATACCGGTCGTATGATCCGGTGACGGGAACTTTCCTGGCCAACAACGGCATGCGCTACGTCTGCACCTATCCGTAACCATCTTGCCGGCGCGGCTCATCGGCCGCGCCGGCAATCGCCTTGCCTAGCATATGATCGCCTAAGTCGGCCGCTGCCTTTGATTAACAACGGAACGGCTGACGATGCTCCCGGCCCACATCCACGAAGTTGGCCGAAAATCGATTGTTTGAAGTCGCCTTATTGCTTTCGCCACGATATGGCATTCGTTCGAAGAATGACGTTGAAGTCTGTCTTGCGTTTTTAAGTTTTGTTAATCGCCGAAACGGCGTCCGGACGCCTTGAGTTTTTAGTCCTTTCGCCGAAGAGCTGTGACAAAGGGGACGGTTGTGCGGAACGGCCAGCCCAGGTCTCATATTTATCTTTAGCATTCGGTCCCCATGCCAAAGTTCATGCAAGACCCAGACGAAGAGACGCTCCGATGCCTTGCGGAAGCTCTCATGGAAAGCGGGCAGGCGATTTCCATCTATGACGCGGAGGATAACCTCCGGTTCGCGAACAAGACCTATAGCGACATCTTCCTCAAAGGCTTCGATGGGCCCTTCACGTTCACCGAGATTCTTCGCCACGGCGCCCGGAAAGGCGTCGGAGTCCGCATCGACGACGACGATGTCGAAGCCCTGATCTCCCGGACCCTCCCGCGCCGCCGCAGCGTGCCGCGCAAAGCGTTCGAGACCGATTTTCTGGATGGCCGGTGGTTCTGGATCGACCATACCGTCTTGCCCAACGGCTGGGTCCTGACCGTGGGCGCCGACATCACGGCTTTGAAGCACAGCGAGAAGACCCTCCGCCAAGCGCATGACGAGGCCCTCTTGGCGGCCCGAACCGATCCCTTGACCGGGGTCCCGAACCGGCGCGACATTCTGGACCGGCTCGACAAGGCGCTCGAAGAAACCAGGATCTCGGACGAGGGCCTTTGCATCGCGATCCTGGATATCGACGGCTTCAAGGCCTTGAACGACACATATGGGCACGAGGTGGGCGATCTCGCGCTCCAGCACTTCACAAGGATATGCCAGGAGAGACTATCGCCCGAATACTGCCTGGGGCGCATCGGCGGAGAGGAATTCCTGCTCCTGATGCCGAATGTTCGTCCGAATCGGGCCATTCAGATCATCGATGCCATCCGGACGAATTTTCCCGTCTTCGATCTGCCCCGCCTTGCTCCCAACATCGTCTGCACGTTCAGCGCCGGTGTGACGGAGAGCCTGCCGTATGACGACAGAAGCTCGATCATGTATCGCGCCGACCGGGCTCTCTATGCCGCCAAACGCGACGGACGCAACTGCACCCGCTTGAGCTTCCAAGTGAGCACCGCAGCGGCTCAAGGCCAAGGAGCAGCTTAGCGACCGTTCCCTGTTAAGGGGATGCTGCTTTTGCCACTGCGCAGGTCGTGGGACTGCCCGCGCGGGTCAGAGTGGCGCCCTGCCCTTTGATCCAGAATTCGACATCCCCCTTCGCGTACCGACCGCCATCGGCGGACAGAGCTTGCGGCAAAACCATCCGGGAAGAACTTCCGTCGATAACAAGCGTCGCCGACCCCGCTGCGGTGCCCGCCGTGCGGAAAGTCGCCTGCAAGCGTGTGCCGTCCGCACAGGCATAGGATACCGGCTTCGCCGCCGCCTCGGCACCTGTCGTCGCCAGCGCAGCCGAGAGAAAGATCCAACCGTGTTTCATCCACCTATCCTTCAGCAAACCGGAAGAGCATCGAAAACAAGGATACGCAAAAGGTCCTCACGCCGAGCTGATGTGCGTCTGTTCTGGCGATAAGAAGCAAGCGTCGCGCCACTTACGCTCTGTAATCTTAAGAAACGAAATACAAAACGCCACCTTCTGAAGGGGGCATCATCAATCGGAAAGGTCGAACCGCGCATATTGTAACTTTGTTCAAATATCCGTTGAGAACAGTTGAGCTTCAAGTAAGCAATGCGAAACAAGCAAAAAGAAAAAAGTTCGCAACGCACCAATAACTCTTTTGGGGTAAATTTGCGGCAAAGAATCTGCAGACATAGGATTAACTATGCGGCAGCTGGAAATAATTCATACGCTTTAGGGGGATTCAACGATGGCGATTGTGGGGACTGTAGGCGCAACGGGTATCCAAAATATTGATGCTCTCCTTTCAGGCTACAACTGGATCGGCCCGATCACCTACAGCTTCCCCGATTCCGCTTTGGACTACGAGCCAGGCTATTCAGAAGCGAGCAATGGGTTCGGTCAGGTCTCGTTCGCCCAGATGCAGGCTGTGCGCTACATCCTGGAAGGGACGAGCCCCTATGCAGGCGGGCCGAAGATGACCCTGGCCAGCATCGAGCAGCTCACGAACCTCTCATGGGCGGGAATCACCGATGCAGGTTTCAATAGCGCCGACCTCCGCATCGCGCAGTCGGCCAGCGCCAATCCGACCGCCTATGCCTACTACCCGAGCTCCAGCCCCAAAGGGGGCGACGTCTGGTTCGGGACAAGCCATAACTACACACAGCCGTCGGTTGGCACCTACGACTACATTACCGTGGCGCATGAACTCGGACATGCGCTTGGCTTGAAACAGGGGCAGGAGACCGGCGGGGTCAGAGGCATCGCACTTTCGCATGATCGGGACTCGATGGAGTTCTCGATCATGACCTACCGCTCCTATGTCGGCGGGCCGACGACCGGTTACACCAACGAGACCTATGGTTATGCCCAGACTTACATGATGTACGACATCGCTGCTCTGCAGTGGATGAACGGCGCGAACTTCGACACGAACTCGGGCAACACGGTCTACACCTGGAGCCCGACAACGGGGGAGACCTTTGTCAACGGTGTCGGCCAGGGCGCGCCAGGCGGTGGCATCGGCGGATCGGCCAACCGCGTCTTCCTGACGATTTGGGATGGCGGTGGCAAGGACACGTACGACCTGTCGAATTATACCACCAATCTCAATCTCGATCTGACACCGGGCGGATGGTCCAAGATTTCGGACGCACAGACAGCCTATCTGGGTGCCAGCCACTATGCTCGCGGCAATGTGTTCAACGCACTCCAATACCTCGGCGACGCGCGCTCGCTGATCGAGAATGCGACAGGCGGCTCGGGCAACGATGCGATCACTGGCAACGCAGCTGACAATGCGCTCATAGGAAACGCCGGGAATGACGTGCTTTCGGGCCTGGATGGGGCCGACACCCTCACGGGTGGGGCTGGCAACGATACGCTGGATGGAGGCGCCGGTTTCGACATGGCCTGTTACAGCGGAGCGAGGTCCCAATACGCCTTGACGGTTCTTGCGGATGGCTCGGTGCAAGTCACCGACACGCGGTCAGGATGTCCCGACGGCATCGATGCGCTGCGGGGGATCGAGTCCCTCAAGTTCAGCGATGCCGCGATGCCGCTCCGGGTCAGCACGACGGGCATCCTATACAGGGTGGGGGATTTCAACGCGGACAGAACCGACGAGGTGATGTGGCGCAATACCTCGACGGGCGAGGTCGCCATCTGGACGATGGCAAACGGCCAGGTCACCGCAAAGACGACGCTCGGGATCCCAGGGACCGAGTGGCAGATCAACGAGACCGGCGACTTCAATGCCGACGGCACGTCCGACGTGATGTGGCGCAACGGTGCGACAGGCCAGGTCGCCATCTGGTCCATGAAAAACGGGCAGATCGCCAGTAGCGCAGTCGTGGGTGAACCAAGCCTCGACTGGCAGGTTAACGGGACCGGCGATTTTAATCTCGACGGCACAAGTGACGTGCTTTGGCGCAACACGTCGACGGGCGCGGTTGCCATCTGGTCGATGAAGGACGGGAAGATCGCAGGCAGCAGCGTTCTGGGTGCGCCGAGCACGGATTGGCAGATTAACGGCAAGGGCGATTTCAATGCCGATGGGACGGACGACGTGTTGTGGCGGAACAACGCGACGGGCGAGGTTGCCATATGGTCCATGAAAGATGGTCAGATTGCGAGTAGCAACATCCTGGGCGCGCCAAGTTTCGATTGGCAAGTCAATCGCACAGGTGATTTCAATGCAGATGGGACCACGGACGTCCTGTGGCGTAATTCTTCGACCGGCGAAGTGGCAATCTGGTCGATGAAGAACGGCCAAATTCTGGGAAGTGCGACTCAGGGAAGCTCCGGCCTGGAATGGCAGGTCAATGGAGTCGGCGATTTCAACGCTGACGGCACCGACGACATTCTGTGGCACAACAGTTTGACCTGGGAAGCCGCAACTTGGACGATGGCAAACGGCCAGAAGGTTGGCGCATGGACTTCGAACGCTGCGACCGCGCCCGCTTCGGAACCCGCCTCTTCATCGTCGGCCGCCGGGAGCAATATTCAGCTTGAAGCGGCCAGTGGAGCGTCGGATGTGCTGCCAACCGAAGACAGCTTCCATTTCCCGACGCCTTCCATCCCCAGCCTGAGCCCAGCCCCCGCAATAGACCTGGCCGTCTCTGCCGAACACGATCCGGATCAGGTCAGCCTCAGCGAGGCGCTCAGCGGTTCGGCGGACCCAGCGGTGGGGGGCGACCAGCATGGCGTGGACAATTCAGTGGTCGACATTGCCGGTATCGCACCGAACAGCCTGCGTTCGGTCCCATTGCAAGATAACGGGATCCTGTTCCTGTGATGCCTTCCTCCAGCACTTCAGGTGTTCTATCCTGAGGAACATGCCGATCGCGCTTGTTTTCCTCCTCTTGGGAGTTGCAACTCCACTTATGGCCCAAAATCTGGAAGACCGCACCTCTGCCGCTCCGGCCCGCAATGGCAATGTGGCCGTCCAAGAAGAATTGGACGCGGCACGTCAAGCAGGGACAGTTGAAGCTTACGATCTCTTTCTGGCCCGCCATCCTGATCATCCTCTCGCCGAACGTGCGCGTCGGGAGCTGGAGCGTTTGAAGCGCAAGCAGGAGTAAGCGGAGGACGCCTTCAGACTCACTGGATGAAAATCAAGCGGCATCGGATGTCGCCCGTGCGATCCAACGAACTAGGTGTCGCTACTCATGAGCGGCTGGTGCGTGCGGCAGTGGGTTGAGCGATAAACATCGCCGTATGCCCCACCTGTGAAACCGTGGAGCTTCCGCTCGGTACCCCGCATTCGGGACCAGCATGGAGAGCGGCGACCATCTTAGAAGTGTCCCCTCCCCGCCTCCGATGAATGTCAGATTTTGACCCGATGGAGCATCAGCATGCGAGGCGCTCCAGCTCGGAGATTTGGTCACCCGGCCCTCCAGCCTCGAAATCTACCCATTCAGGGTTAGCTCCCTCGATTTATAATGTGGGTTTATTTTAACGCGCTTTCAGGGTTTCACCTGATGGCGCTGACTTACAGCCTTGTTAGTCTCGACTTGACCCTCAGGGACAGGAGCCCACGGCCAAGCCTCCTCTTGTGAATGGGAGTGCGGGCACCCATCGGGTCTTTGGGAGACGCGGATGCAGAACCGGAGCTCCGACAATTCGACGTTCAAGACGATCGAGCAGTCTTGCCGCATTGGCCTCCTCGGAATGAGTCGCCGGACGGCCAGGTTATCGGCCACCAGTGCCAGCGAGCGCAGCCCTCGGGTTCTTGAAGGCTGCGGCCGGCAGCGTCCTATGCGACCTCTCCATCCCCCGAAGCCGGCTATTGCCGGTACGACACCACCCCGCAGCGCACCCAAGGCTTCTGGGATGTCTGCCCGCGGCAAGAGGATTGCGAATGCTCCTTCTGCCTGGCTCATCGCGATCAAAGAAACGCCCGGAAGCCGCAGTTGAGTGATGAAGGTGAGAGGGACATTTTCCAGCTCGATCCCACTCAGGTTCACGGCAAGCAACAACGCGCCCCTGGGTATGACCCAGGTGTTCCGCCAGCCCGAGGCATCATGATGCGTTACAACAGCCGGCGAGCTGTCCAGAACATCCGTAGTGGCCTGGACGCGTCGTTTCTGATCCAACCTCCACCTCAGGCGAAACCTCGTCGCGCAATTCCTCCCGGGTACATTCACCTCGGAGTCAGCAAAGAGATTGCTCCCACCCTGCGGGACTTCGGCATCGAGCCCAATTCTCTGATCCGCGAGGCTGGGCTCGACCCGAGCCTGTTTGACGACGGCAAGAGCGTCGTCGCTTTCACCGCCTTGGCCCGACTGTACGCCCTGTGCGTGGCGCAGACGCGCTGCCCGCATTTCGGACTGCTGGTCGGTCGGCGCGCCACAATCCTGTCCCTGGACCTGATTGGGCGGCTTATGCAGCATTCGGAAACCATCGGCGCGGCCGTGGATGCGCTCGTGTCCAATTTGGGCGTCCAGGACAGGGTCGTGGTAGCCTCGCTCGATGTCACGGATGACATGGCCCTGCTCACCTATGCGGCTTACCAGCGAGACAACTCAAGCGCCCAGCAGATCACCGAGGCAGCCTTGGCGGTGACCGTAAATGCGCTGCGCACCCTGTCAGGCTTCGACTGGCGCCCGACGGAAGTCCTCCTGCCGCGCGCGGCGCCGGCCGAAGCCGGACCCTACCGGCACCATTTCAAGGCGCCCGTCCGGTTCAACCAGGAGAGCGCGACCGTCGTCTTCCCCGCGGGCGACCTGAAGCGCAAGGTGGCGGGAGCCGATCCTCTCCTGCGCGCCATGGTCGAGGAGCAACTCCAGCGACTGCGGGGCCACGCGGGATCGGACTTCCCAGACGACATCCGGCGGCTGCTGCGCACGCGGATCATGGGCCGGCGCAGTTCGGCCAGCGACATGGCCGAACTGCTGGCGATCGACCGGCGCACGTTGAGCCGGCGCCTGAGGGACGGCGGCTCGGGCTACCGTACCCTTACAAACGAGATCCGCTTCGAGATTGCCAGACAATTGCTGGAGGACACCGACGTACGTCTTGGTGAGATCGCGGCGGCGCTCGGCTATTCCGAGGCGAGCGCCTTCACCCGCGCCTTCCGGCGCTGGTCGGGCCGAACGCCGACCGCCTGGCGCACCGCAACCGGTGAAGCGTGACCTGTGGGCGGCCAAAACTGTCAAGCGATTGTCCCTGTCGGTCAAGCACAGGCCTTCGGCCAGGCTAGAGTGCCCCACAGCAGGGGAATCCAGGGCTCGCCATCCGGTGGCCCCAACCATCTCGCCGGCAATATCTGATCTGGACAACGCAACTGCGGTTGGCCGGATGCAATCTCCGGCTTGGCTCAAGGCTGCTCAAGGAGGCACTCATGCAAGGACTGTGCGGGATCGGCGGGAAAGCCTGTCAGGCTATTGTGATTATCGGCATGGCGGCGGCGATGCCATCCGAAGTCAGCGCGCAAGCCGCACCCGCGCCACGGCCCGTTGGCCGGGTATCCATTGACCAGGCGCAGCTCGCCTTCATTGGCAGTGCGGCCGTCGGCGGCGGCACGTTGTCCTTCCGCGGGCGCTCCTATCGCTTCACGATCAACGGCCTCGGCGTCGGTGGCATCGGCGCCTCGAAGATCAAGGCAACCGGTGACGTCTATCAGCTCGCCCGGGTCTCCGACCTGGAAGGCGTTTACGGACAGGTGCGCCTGGGCTGGGCCCTGGCGAACCAGGGCGATGGTCGGCTTTGGCTGCAAAACGACAAGGGCGTCGTGCTGCGGCTGCGCACGAAGCGCGAGGGCCTGATGCTGGCCGCCGGAGCCGATGCCGTCCGCATCCAACTCCGATGAGCCGATGGTCGCTCTTCGCCGCTCGGTGATCCTTGCCCTCCTCCTGCCACTCGGCGCCTGTGCCAGCGTCAAGGGCGTACTGGTGCCCGTGAGCGCATCGGCTCCGGGGACGAGCAGGGTCGACATGCTGGTCGCCACCACCCGCAAGCGCACGGATCCGGCGGAGCTGTTCTCGGGCGACCGCGGACCGACTGCGGCGTTCGCCAACATCACGGTCTCGATCCCACCCGACGCTGCCCGGCAGGTTGGTGAGGTTCAGTGGCCGCGGCGGGTACCCGGCGACCCGACCACGGATTTCGTCACGCTCAAGGCCGACGTGATCAACCGGGATCAGGCGCTCGCTTGGTTCCACCGGAGCCTGCGCAATGTCCCTAAGCGACAGGTGCTGGTTTTCATCCACGGCTTCAACAACCGCTTCGAGGATGCGGTCTTCCGCTTTGCCCAGATCGTGCACGACTCCCGTGCCCCCGTGGTGCCGATCCTGTTCACCTGGCCCTCGCGGGGCAGCGTGTTGGCCTATGGCTATGACCGCGAGAGCACGGCCTATTCGCGCAACGGCCTGGAAACCCTGCTGAAGGCGATTTCCCGCGATCCAGCCGTCGGCGAGATCTCGATCCTGGCGCACTCCATGGGCAACTCGCTGGCGCTTGAGACCTTGCGCCAGATGGCGATCCGGGACGGACGGGTGACGCCGAAGATCCGTAATGTCCTGCTCGCCGCGCCGGACGTCGACGTCGACCTCGCCCGGGAAGCCATCATCGACATGGGGCCGAGAGCCAATCGGCCTGCCTTCACCCTGTTCGTGTCGCAGGACGACCGAGCGCTGGCGGTCTCCCGCCGGGTCTGGGGCAGCGAGGCACGCTTGGGCGCGATCAACCCTGATCAGGAGCCGTACCGGACGCAACTCGAGCAGGCGAATGTCACGGTCCTCGATCTCACCAAGCTCAAGGCGGGCGACGCCCTCAACCACGGCAAGTTCGCGGAGAGCCCTGAGGTCGTCCAGCTCATCGGGAAGCGCTTGGCGGACGGGCAGACCGTGACGGATTCGCGCGTCGGATTGGGCGACCGCATCATCCAGGTGACAGCCGGCGCGGCCACCGCTGTGGGCACAGCGGCGGGTCTAGCGGTATCCGCTCCAGTAGCCATCGTCGATCCGCAAACCCGGCAAGGCCTTGGAGCCCATGTCGAGGAGCTGGGGCAGTCAGCGTCCGATGCTGTGGCACCGTGAGGCAGTGCCGGATGTCGGATCCCGGATCGCCATGGGAATGACCCAATGATAACGTCGAACGACATTGCCACCCTCAGGGGCGAAAGGAATCCAGGTCTGGCCACCATGGACGGGAAGCAGGTACAGCGTCGACTGGCGGCCATCCTGGCGGCCGACGTCGTCGGTTATAGCCGCCTTATGCGGGCCAACGAAGTGGGAACTCTCACAACTCTCATGGAGCACCGTAGGAACCTGATTGATCCGCTGATTGCGGAGCACTACGGCCGCATCGTCAAGCTCACCGGGGACGGGGTGCTCGCCGAGTTCGCGAGCGTTGTGAACGCGGTGGAGTGTGGAACGCGGATTCAGAAGGCGATGCACGCACGCAATGCCGGGATACCGGAGGATCGGCGTGTCGAGTTTCGCATCGGCGTCCATCTCGGCGACATCATCAGCGAGGGTGACGACATCTTTGGCGACGGCGTCAACATCGCGGCTCGTCTCGAAAGCATCGCCAAGCCTGGCGGAGTCGCGATCTCCGCCGTCGTGCGGGAGAACGTCGAGAACCGGCTCGATCTATCCTTCGAGACAGTCGGCGAGCAGGCACTGAAGAACATCGACCGTCCAGTCCTTGTGTTCAACGTATATGTGGGCGCGCCGCCACCGCAGCAGGCCCAAGCGCCTACCGCCTCCGGTCCTCAGGCGAGTGCGCCGATGGGGAAGCCCTCAATCGCAGCCCTGCCCTTCGTCAATGTGAGCGGCGATCCGGAGCAGGAGTACTTCTCCGACGGCATCACGGAGGACATCATCACCGACCTGTCGAAGATTTCCGGGTTGTTCGTAGTGGGCCGCCATTCGGCGTTCGCCTACAAGGGTCAGGCAGTGGACCTCCGGCAGGTCGCCGGGAGCTCGGCGTGCGGTTTATCCTTGAGGGCAGCGTGCGCAAGGCCGGGCAGCGCGTGCGCATCACGGGGCAACTCATCGACGGCTCCGACGGCGGGCACCTGTGGGCGGAGCGGTATGATCGCGACCTGACAGACGTGTTCGCCGTCCAGGACGAGATTACCCGCGCGATCGTCGACCAGCTCAAAGTCAGGCTCCTGCCGCAGGAAAAGACGGCGATCGAACAGCCTCCAACCTCCGAGGTGGAGGCCTACACGCATTATCTGAGGGGGCGCCAGATCTTCCACCGGGGCACGCAAGCATCACTCGCGCTGGCCCGGCAGATGTTCACGCGAGCGGTCGAGATTGATCCACTGTATGCCCGCGCCTATGCCGGCATCGCGGATTGCGACTCGCGTCTGCGCTCGAAGCACGGGAACCCGATCTCAACTGACCTGATCCTGGGAACCATCGACCGGGCGCTGGCCATCGCTCCTGACCTCGCCGAAGCCCACGCTGCCCGGGGCTATGCCCTGATGGTGGCAGACCGGCGCAGCGAGGCGCCCGCAGCCTTTGAGCGGGCGTTGGCGCTCGATCCCAACTGCCACGAGGCGCATTACCACTTCGCCGACTTCTGCGTCACGGCTGGCGACTTCGCCAGGGCGGCGGAGCACTACGTTCGTGCCCTGGAGATCAAGCCTGACGACTACATCTCGCCCATCCTCCTCATGGGAATCTTCCGGTCGCTGGGGCGCCCGCAGGAGGCTGAAGGCTATGCGCGCCTCGGGTTGAAGCGGGCGGAAGAGTCGCTCCGGCTGCATCCGGAGGACTCCAAGCCCGCGCAACTGGGCGCAACGGCGCTGGCGACACTGGGTGAGGAGGATCAGGCGAAGGAATGGCTGGCGCGGGCGCTGGCCATCGATCCGGATGACAATGGGACCCGCTACAACGCAGCCTGCGTCTATGCGCTGCTGGGCGAGGTTGACCGCGCCGTCGACCTGCTGGAGACCTACCTTCGGCAGGTTGGACCCGACCTGAAGCTGTGGTTCAAGAAGGACTCCGATCTGGATTCCATTCGCAGCCACCCGCGGTATGCGAAGTTGCTCGAGCTCGCGGGGTAGCGGTCAAGTCGGGTCCACGCATCCGATCGGCTCTCGTCTGGCCTGTTCCGGGAACCGCGAAGTCATCTTTGCGGCCCCATGAGGACGAAGTCGTGTTGGGCGCAGAATATGTGGTTGTGCAGATTGGCTATCCACTGACGGCCAGATGCCGTCACGTTGAGGTATGTCATGGCATCCCCGAGATGGGGCGAGACACTGGTCCAGTAGAAGTCGGGCAAGCGTTCGATCATATCCGCCGGAGACTTGTAGCCGAGGCGCTGATTGACTCCAACCTCCTCGAACTCGTGGAACAGGGCATTTGCCTTCCTTGGGTAGAGCGGATCGCCCAGTTGCCCGATCAGGTCCGCGGCCTGCACCAATCGCCCCTCACGCTCCTCCCGGCCGTTCCCGGCGCTGACCAGCGCCGGAAAGCGCGTGAACTCGACCGCCCGCGCCACCCTCTCGGGATCGAGCAGGGGTGAGCCTGCCAGACGCTCCATGACGAAGACTTTGGAGCGGTCAACGTGGTGAGGCGAGAGCGCCGCATCTGATGCCCCGCGCGGCAGGGTCACGGTCATCCCGCTCGCATCGATCACGAACTGATCCCTGCTGTCGCCCCTCAGGATGCCACGGACATAACCGATGTCATGCAGCAGGCAGGCTGCGATCAGGTGCGTGTAGTCGTCCGGTTCAAGACGCTCGGTCAGCATTCGGCCGTGGAGAATATCTCGCCCGACGAGAGTGACGAGGAAGGTGTGCTCGACGTTGTGGTAGAGGGCATCACTTCTGCCGATACATTCCAGCGCCATCCGCACCGCGCCATCGAGCCGCTCGGCCTTGTCCTGGTGCGAAGAACCGAACAAGCGGCGGAAGTCGCTCGCGATGTGCCTCCCGAGCTCGTCCGCCATGATCGCAGGAAACGATATCATGCAAGTCTCCCAGGCATGGGCCAGCGTCGGACAGGAGTATAGCCGAGTTGGTGGGGAAACGCTGCAGCAGGCGCATGCTCACCATCGGGAGAGCGTCCATATCCCGTCGTCGCGACCTTCTCACGGTCCGGCTGCCGGTCGGCATCGAGCCGCCGATGACGAGGCGGCACCCGTTGAGAGTGGCCACCGTTGCCCAAACTGTCAACGCGATGTCCTGATCGATCAAGCGGTCTGCTTTGGGGCGGTTAGGGTTGTCAGTCGATGCCGGATAAACGGCCAGCCCGGCAATGGACACCGTGGCATCGCCCGCACGGCAGATGCAGGCAAGATGCACCCTCGTCCGGTACTCACAGGAGCAGATGAGTGCCCGAATAGCCTTCCCTGATGGAACCGGGTTTCAGACCTGCGAGGTCGTGCAGCGCTTCAACGGGGAATGATCGACGGAGGCGAACATGAAGCTCGCAATTGCATTATCGGCATTGGCAGTGGCAGTGGGTCTCGTCGCCTCCGGCAGCGAGGACGCCCGTGCGGTGGTCTACTGCCAATACATCAACTATCCTGTCGGCTGCGTCGTACGACCCGGTGTGGTGCTGCGGCCGCGGCCTGTCGCCCGTGCCGTGGTCAGCCCGGGCGTCGGTGCGCCGGGGGTCGGAATGCGGCCTGGAACGCCGATGAATCGTGGCGGTCCGGTCAATCGCGTGGGCAGGCGCTGAGCGATCCCCTCTCGATTTGACCAACTGGGCAGGTGCGGCATGCGCGAAACCGTGAATGGGGATCGATCAACGGGCCGGACTGTGCCGGACATCGCCAGCACGCCCGTGACCTCGAGCACATTCGACACGGTGCTTCGCGTCGGACTGGTGGCATTACTCGTCTATGCCTGCGCTCGGATCGTCCTGCCGTTCGCATTTATCCTGGTTTGGTCGGCGATCTTGGCGGTGATCCTGCATCCGCTGCATCTCCGTCTGGCCACCTATCTCGGGGGGCGCTGGTCGGCACTGTTGATCGGGTTGGTCGGCATTGCGATGATGCTGGGGCCGATGGTCATCGTGGTGACGTCACTTGCGACATCGCTGCAGGCGCTGATCTCGAGCGTGCAGGGCCACGACGTGAGATTGCCCCCACCCCCTCCATGGCTGGACGGAGCCCCGCTGGTCGGCAGGAAGCTGACCGAAATCTGGACCCTCGTCGCTACCAACCTGCCGGCGGCGCTCACAAAATACGGCCATCTGTTGAGCAGCCCCGTGGCATGGTTGGCGTCGTTCGCAAGCGGCCTGGCCATCGGCGAATTGTCGTTCGTCCTCTCATTCGCGATTGCCGCTGTGCTCGTTGCCCACGGCGAGGGGGGAGCCGATTTCGCCCGGCGCCTACTGACACGCGTCACCGGCAGCACGGCGCGCGCAGTGCAACTGATCGAGCTGACGGTGACCACGATCCGCAGCGTGGGGCTCGGAGTAGTCGGCGTGGCTCTGATCCAGGCCTTGTTTCTCGGTCTTGGGTTCTTCGTCATCGGGCTTCAGGCGGCCGGTCCGCTGACGCTTGTTGCGCTCCTGTTGGGGATCATGCAGGTGCCGTTGATCCTGCTCTCGCTCCCCGTCGTCGCCTTTGTCTTCGCGACCGAGGCAACGCAGGCCGCGATCGTCTTTCTGATCTGGAATGTCGTCGTCGGCCTCGGTGACAATGTCCTGAGACCGCTGATGCTCGGGAGGGGACTGGCCGTGCCCATGCCGGTCATCCTGCTTGGCGTCGTCGGCGGCATGATTGTCGACGGACTTCTGGGTTTATTTGTCGGTCCCGTTCTTCTGGGGGTCAGTTACGTGTTGCTGCTGGAATGGTTGCAGCAGCACCCGGTCGGCGGCCAGTGGCGCGACGGCAGGCCGACATCGTGAACCAGATGTCCCGGGATACTCGACGTTTCCCAGGGCCGTCCGCGGTCCTGTCGTGGCGCCCGCCGTTCATACTCAGTGTCGCGGCAGGATCCGAATGACTGAGTTTGCACGGTCACGAGGTCCGGAGCCGGCACGAGGCAGATGAAAACCGAATTTCGGTAGCCATAGGGGTAAGCCGACCTCAATAAGGCCAAGCCCAACGACTTAGATTGCCCCTAAGCTACCCTTCAGACGCCATCTCGGCCGCGCTGCGACCGACTTGCGCCTACTGTGATTTCCGGCAGATCACCTGCACAGGATAGGTGCGGCCTTCCTCAATGTTGCGCGCCGCATTGCGCGTCTTTTCTGGTGCGCTATCGCCTACAAGGATGTGGATGCCCAGCAGGGGTTCTGCTCCCTTGGCGGCAAGCTCCATCACGTGCCTATAGGCGGCGAGGTATTTCTCGCCCGTATTCTCCATGCGGATATCCGTGAACCCCGCAGCTTCGAGCAGCCTACGCGTGTCCGCAGGCGGGATGAGATAGGCGCCGCTGCCGTCGTTCGACCACGGTAGGGGATAATGCGGATTGCCGATGGGTCCCAGACCGTGCTCAGTCAGCGCAAAAAAGGCGCCGGGCTTCAGCACCCGGAACGCCTCGGCGAAGAAGCGCGGACGGTCGGCCACATTCATGGTGACGTGCTGAGTGTAGGCACCGTCGAAGGTGCCGTCCGCACAGGGCAGATCCGCGCCGTCCCCCTGCGCGACCGTTACCTGATCCTCAAGGCCGATCAGCGCGGTGAGCCTGTTGGCCGCCTCGACGAAGGCCGGCGTGATGTCGATGCCGGTCACGCGGCATCCGAAGCGGCTCGCGAAGTAACGGGCCGGGCCACCGATGCCACAGCCGATATCGAGAAGATGATGGCTGGCCTTGACCGGCAGGCTGTCGGCAAGATCAACAGTGGCTGCAAACCCGCGCGCATGGAAATGATCGACCGGCGCGAGGTCTTCCTGCGTAAGGGCATCCAGAGACTTGCCCGACTTTTCCAGCGCCGTCAGGATCGACGCATAGACGTCGCCCTTGCCCCAATGCTCTGCGATTGCATTCTCGGCTGGCATGTTCACTCTCCCGACTAACCAGGCGGCGAGTGCCCCCTTCTCCGCTGGCTTGCCCTGCGCGGCCACCGAGTCTAACTGGTGCGGGCCTAAGAGGAAGGGCAAAATCGTAGCAGGCCAGAGCTCTTTCGTCACCGCATGAGGCCGAAGGGTCAGCAGTCCTCCCATGGACCATCAGCGCCTTTCTGCGGCTGATCGAATGGGTTCCGTAGACGATCGGATCGAGCCCAATCCCGCAAACCGGCATCGCGACGACAGACATACCCACACGCTGTCATCGGCCTTTCGATCAGTCCTTCTCAGGAACAGCGGCAAGCAGACACAGCGCCCGAGCTGAGCAAGCGTGCATCCTGCGGGACAGTGAACGGCTCGTCGCAGGCAATCGTCATCCATCGGGCTTGGGCGGTTTTGGGAGATCGACCAACCATCCGGGGCCGCCCCGCATTAGCCGCTGCCTTGCGTTGCACGCGTTTAGGTTCAGCGACGACACACAGCGACAGGACGACGTGGCCGGACAAGCGCCTCAGGTGCTTCCCCGTTGGCAGGGCGTGACAAATCCGCTTCACATAGCCCCGGCAATTCCTTTTGGGCATCGGATAACCGTTCCCGGGTTGCCAGTGACGGCTGCACGGCAGCGCTGTCATCGGCCGTAGACTGCGGTCAATCGTCAACCCGACCGTGCTGCTGGAGGAATGGTCCCCGGTTACGCTGGAACAGTCCGGAGCAGCCCTGAGTTAAGAGGGCACTCCTGGATCTGTTGCGTCAGCGTCACCTCGATGTTCCGCAGTTCCAGAAGCGGACAGCGAGGAAATGCATGGGCACGCCATTGCATGTCCGGGTGAAGCTGTGCGCCATCGGCTTGGCGCTGCTCCCCGTCATCGCGAACCTGGACAGAGTGGTATCGCGAGCCGAAGCCCAAGAGACCGGAGCTTCCTGCGGCGATCCCTTAAGACTTGCGCGATCCGTGGTCAGCATCGTCTGGCAGTACGGACAGCCCCGGCGCGACGGGAGCCAGGAGATCGTCGGAGAGCGGGCCACCGCATGGTTCTATGCCTCGCCACGCTTCCTGGTGACGGCGGCACACTTCGCGAAAGAACTTCCCGCCGAGGGATGGCAGGAGGTTGAGCTGCGGCAGTCCTCCCGGGAGGGAGAGCCTGCCGTAGCGGTCCAGGTCCGGCTGCGCGTGACGGTTCAAGGGAAAATCTCCGAAGGCGATGCAGGCGGAAGGGGTCGGGATGTCAGGATGGCGGAGGACCTCGCGATCCTGGAATTGCAGGAGCCGTTCCAGGATGCGCAGATCCTCGAGGTTCAACCGGAGGCACCGTCCGACAATGCCACTGTCCTTATCCTGGGCTATCCCAAGGGGCAGATGAAGGCTGCGCTCGGCACCATCCGGGGAACCGAGGGGGCTGCGAGCCGATACCCCGGCTTGGCGCTTCTCGAGGTTCAAGGGTCGGATCGCCTCCTGCTCAATGGCGGCGCGTCCGGAGCGCCCGTGCTCGACTGCAAGGGTCGGGTCGTCGCCGTGCTGAACGGCCTGCTGACCGGTCCATCCCTGCCGTTCCTGCCACCGGAGCGTTCCGTGATCCCGACGCCGTGGGGCAGCCCGACCAACACGGCCGTTCCTGTCAGAATGCTGGAGTCGATCAGGAACCGAATGCTCTGAAGTTTCCGGCGCTTTCCGGACTGGGCCATGCGGGCGCACGGCCCAGTCCCCGACGCGTCAGTTTCCGGTCGGGAGTGGGATATGGACCCCACCCTTGGCCAGCTCTTCTCTTACCGTCTGGAACCGCTGGTAATCCGAGAGGGTGAGCGGCCCCGTGTAGCCGTAGCCCTGTACGGGACGTGGAGGGTACTGGACGTAAGTTGCCATGATCTTCTTCAGCTCCTCCTCCATGACCACACCCATCCAGGTCCGTTCGGTGAAGTTGTTCATGAAGATGTCATAACGCTCCTGCGGATCCTGCCAGAGGTCGAAGACTTGCGGGACCGTGGCGACGTACTTCTCGGCGCCCTTCCACCCGAGGTTGGTGTCAACCGCAAGGCCACCGGTGGCGGAGCCGTCATCGCCGCGCAGGTTGAACTGGAACTTGTAGTTATTCACGCGGATGGCGCCGGGCGACAACTCGTTCTCGGTGAAATAGAACCACGACTTGCGTTCTGACTTGCCGGTCCCGTACAGCACCGGCGACATGTCGTAGCTGTCGAAGATGATCGGCTGGCCGGCACGATCCCTCTCGGGCAGCTTCGTGCCCGCAGCGGACGCGAAGGTCGCCATCAGGTCGAGGCCGCCGACGATCTCGTGGTTCCGCGTGTCGGCCTTGATCTTCCCCGGCCACCAAGCGATCGCCGGCACGCGGTTGCCGCCCTCGCGCAGGGTGCCCTTGGTGCCGCGGAACGGCGTGTAGCCGGAATCCGGATAGACGTCCTGCCACGCCCCATTGTCCGTGGTGTAGAAGACGAGCGTGTTGTTCCCGCCGACCTGACGGATCTTGTCCATCACGCGGCCGATCCGGGCGTCCAGCTCCACGACCGAGTCGGCGTACTTACTCTTCGATAGCGATTTATGGACGTAGTCCGGTGCCGGCAGGTTGGGCTGGTGCACCTTCATGAAGTTGATGCTCATGAAGAACGGCCCGCCTGACTGCGCCGCCCGGTCGAGATAGTCGAGAGAGGCCTTCTCGACATACTCGTCGAGGAACGGGATCCCGACCACGCCCTTGTCGGGCGTGTTGACGTATTCGCCGTTGACCTTGAAGTCCTCGCGCGCCGGCTGGCCCGCGTTGCCCGACAGTGCGCCCTTGGTCACCTTCTGGAACATTTCCCGCAACTCGGGGCTCATGTCCGGGAACCAGTTCGGATCGCCATAGGTGTATGCATTGAGATGATAGAGGAAGCAGTCCTTCATCTCGTCGTAGCCCTGGGCAATGGGCAGAGCGTAATCCGCCTCGCCGAGATGCCACTTGCCGGAGAAGAAAGTGCGATAGCCCGCCTGCTTCAGCACCGAGCCGAGGGTCCATTCGGCCGCCGGTAGGCCGCCGCCCTGCCCCTGGAACGCCACGGTGGTCATGCCGCTCCGGTTCGGGATACGCCCGGTCTGCATCGCGGCCCGGCCCGGAGTGCAGCTCGGCTGGGCATAGAACGAGAAGAAGGTCATGCCCTCCTGCGAAAGACGGTCGATGTTGGGGGTCGGCATGCCGCGACCCTCGCCGCCACCGTAGGGACCGAGATCGCCGTAGCCTGTATCGTCGGAGACGATCAGGACGATGTTAGGCTTCTGTTGCTGCGGAGCCGGTTGAGCGAAGGTCGGGACACTCAGCGTGGCCGAGATCAGGGCCGTCGCACCGATGAAGGCGGCCTTGGTCCGCATGCTTCGGATACGGCATTGTCTGTCGTGGGCTGGTGAAGACGCAAGGTCACTGGTCATGCGGTGCTCCTCTCTCTGATCACGCATCGGAAGCCAACATGGCTCGTCGAGGTATCGACCGGCTCCGGATGGCGTGCGGCCGGACGGTAGCGGCGACAGTAGTTCGGGGCGCACAGGTGCGAGCCGCCCTTGAGCACCTTGCGCGCGATGCGGATCCGCGGCTGGCAGGGATCATAGCTCTGGTCCTCGCGAGCGCCCCGCGGGTTCTCGGGGATGCAGCAGGCCTTCTGGGCGTCGGCCGGATGCCTCTCCGCGTAGAAGTCGCTCGTCCATTCCCAGACGTTGCCGATCATATCATAGAGGCCGTAGCCGTTCGGCGGGAAGGCGGTCACGGGCGAGGTGCGCTCGAAGCCGTCCTGCGCGAGGTTCTCGAACGGAAAGGCGCCTTGCCAGGTGTTGGCCATCTGCCGCCCGTCCGGATTGAACGTGTCGCCCCAGGTGAACTCCCGACCGTCGAGACCGCCACGGGCGGCGAATTCCCACTCTGCTTCCGTCGGCAGGTCCTTGCTGGCCCAGCGGGCATAGGCGAGCGCATCGGCGAAAGCCACATGCACGACCGGATGGTTGTCGAGGCCATTGATGCTGCTCTTCGGGCCGTAAGGGTGTCGCCAGTCGGCGCCCTTGAGCAAAGTCCACCACTGGCGCCAGTCGCGCAGGTCGACCGGATGATCGGGGGGTGTGAACACGAGAGAGCCCGCATAGAGCATGTGCGGCAAGGCGTCGGGATAGTTCTTCGGGTTGGGGGGCCTCTCGGCGAAGGTGACGTGCCCCGTGGCCCGGACGAATTCGCGGAACTGCCTGTTGGTGACGGGCGTGCGGTCGATCCAAAAGCCGTTGACGGTAACGCGATGGACCGGCGCCTCCTCTGGATAGTGGCGGTCCGATCCCATCCGGAACGTGCCTCCGGCAATCCGGACCATGCCAGGACGCGACGACTCCGATCGCGGCGAGGTCGAAGGATGATCGGGTTCATTGAGCGTCATATGCCGACGCCTTTCACTGCAGGCGGGCCATGACCTTGCATCGTCTGGATGCAGGCGAGGACGTCGACATGACCTGAGTCCCCGCCGACCCTGGTCTCCCGTGCGCTGACCTTGCGTCGTCGCAGGACCACTGTGGACGAAGCTGCCGAGTCTGCTTGACCGAAGAAGACATCGGATTGACAAATTGGGACCGTCGGATGGCCGCGAGCCTTGAAAGCACCAACAGGAACGTGCCCGCGCAAGTGCTACGATCCAGGCCGCCTAATGGCCGAGGCTGACCTTGTGATATGGCCGCGGCCAAGCGACGATCCGCGGAGCTTCCTCAGCCAATGGCCGCTCCGGCTTCAAAGCCCCCTGCCCTTTTCTCGCCGGCCGGGAGGGTGCTGAGGCTTCCCTTAAGACAGTGTGAGCACTTTTCGCCGCAAACCCTTCACCCGCCGAAATGTGCGCCCCCTCTCCACCTCGGATGAATCTCAGCTTTCGACCCCGAGCGAACCTTCGGCGTTAGGACGGCCCTGGTAACCTGACGGCACCATTGGACGTTGGCATCGAGCCACCCTATATCTCGACCATCATCAGCTATTCCGACCCGTGGGCGTTGATGACCGAGAGAGATGCGTGCTCCCGCCTGCAGGGCTGAGGAGCGCCGCCGTGGCGGACACCCCCAAAACACCAATGACCCGTGCGGAGCACGACGCCCAGATCATGCGCGACTCCCGGGAGGCGCTAGAGCGGTCATATCGGGTGCTCAAGGAAACCGATACTCTTTTGAGGTCCGCGATCGCGCGGCCGATTGAGCCGAGACCGGATCAGGACGAGGACGCTGAGCGGCGTCGCGATCAGCCGTCCTAGGGAAAAGACCAAAATTCCAGGGAGCGCCTCCACGTCACTCGACGGACCGAGTTGCCGCGGAGCCTAGACGCTGATTTCGAAAAACCGTGTTGACGGCGTGCAGCAACTCCTCGATCCGGAACGGCTTTTCCAGGTGCGCGGCTCCTTTGAGTGTTTCCGGAACCACCGCCCTGCTGTACCCAGTCGAATAGATGAACGGCACATTGCGGCGGCGCAGGATTTCCGCAACCCCAAGACCACTCTCCCCGCGCAGATCCATGTCCAGGACCGCGCATGTAAGACGCTCGGACTCGGCCAGAGCCAATGCCTTGTCCAAACTGGGGACAGGGCCAACAACGATAGCACCGCACTGTTCCAGAGCCTGACAGAGATCATCCGCGATATAGTACTCGTCTTCGACCAGAAGAACGCGACAGCCAGTCAGGTCAGGCTTGTCCGCCGTCATGTCTTGGGTGGCGCTCATCATCCTCGTCCTCTGTGCCGGGTTGATTCAGTTTTTGTGAGACATCCGTCGTGGCAGTTCGCTCGTTGACCGGCACCTCGATCACGCAACGGACGCCGCCGGGCGCAAACTCGAGCTCCGTCTCTGCATCAAGCTCGTAGCGGAGGGTGCGTTCAATCAGCTCAGAGCCAAAGCCCCGGCGCCGGGGTCCCGCGGACGCGATGCGGACGCCGCTCTCCCTCCATTCCAGCCGGAGTCTTCGGTCCCCCTCGGCTCCTCTGATCCCCCATGTCACGTCGATCCGGCCGCCGTCTTTGGATAGGGCTCCGTACTTAATGGCGTTGGTAGCCAGTTCGTGGATGGCCAGCCCAATGGAATCGGCTGCCTTGCCCCGCAGACGCACTGGAGGCCCATCGATGCGCGCCTTCTCGTTTTCGTCGACCGCCGCGGCGAGCAACTCATCCCGCACGAACTCCTCAAGGTCGACACCGGCATCCGGGGCGCGGGTTGCCATCGCCTGAGTGCGAGCAAAAGCTTCGACGCGTCCTTCGAGGTGCATGGCATAATCTTCGACCGTCTCGCTCGTCGTCGCTGTACGCCGTGTAATGGACCGCATGACGGCCAGGGTGTTGCGGACGCGATGTTGCAACTCAGCCAGGAGAAGCTTGGTATGTCGTTCGCTATCGCGCAGAGCTTGCTCCGCGTGCAACCGCTCCGTCATGTCGATGGCAACGGCAACTCCGCCGGTGATTTCGCCAACCGCATTTCGGCGATCGCTGACGCTCTCGCGCACCCAAGTCACCGAGCCGTCGGCACGTTTATAGCGCTTTTCGAGCACGACCGGCTCGCCGCCCGAGAGCGCCTGCAACAGCAGGGGTCTGATACGAGATCGGTCCTCAGGATGCGTGAGCTCCTCCATCGTGCGATCCATGATGTCCTCACGGGAACGGCCCATGACCGTGCAGTAGCGGTCGTTGACGTACATCACGCGGGCGTCGCGGCCCATCAGAGCAATGCCGACCTCGGCCTGCTCAGCCATGGCCCGGAACCGCTCCTCGCTCTCGCGCAGCGCGTGCTGGGCCTGGGTAAGCGGCGTCATGTCCGTGAACGTTACCACCGTACCGCCGATATAGTTGTCAACGCTGCGATAGGGCAGCACGCGCACCATATAACGGGTGCCCGTCGCTGGATTGACGACCTCGCGGTCCACGCTGCCCAGTGTGCGCACCACGCGGCGCGCGTCGTCCTGGAGTTCGTCATAGGCGACGCGCGACTTGATGTGGGCAATCGGCCGGCCGACATCTGTCTCAATGAGATGGAAGATCTCGGCCACCGCGGGGGTGAAGTTCATTACCCGCAGCTCGGTGTCGAGGAAGATTGTGGCGATCTGGGTGCTCTCGAGGAGGTTCTTCAGATCGCTGTGGGAGCGGCCCAGCTCCTGCACGCGATGGGCCAGCTCGCCGTTGACCGTCGTCAGCTCCTCGTTGACCGATTGCAGCTCCTCCTTGGAGGTTTCCAGCTCCTCGTTGGCGGATTGGAGCTCCTCGTTGAGGGATTGGTACTCCTCGTTCGACGACTTCAGTTCCTCATTCGTGCTCTCCAGTTCTTCAATGGTGGCCTGAAGCCGCTCCCGGGTCACGCGGAGCTCCGCTTCGAGCCCTTGCACATGCTCGTCCTGCCCCGAAGGGGCCAAGTGAGCGGGATCTCGATCCGGAGGAACGGGGCTGTCCTTGAAAATCACGACGAACCCCGGCGCCCCATTCGGCTGGTCCGAGGCAGGCTCGACCACGATGTCGACCAGCAGGCGCTTGCCATTGGTACCCATCGGAAGACCGTCGATCTGCACCGTGCGAGTTTCCTCCGTGGCCTTGGTCAGGGCCGCGCGCAAGTTGAGACGCAAGTCGCTGTGCACGAGGTTTAGAAGATTCAGATTGGCTGCACCGCCGGCCGGCTCGATGAAGCGACCCGCTCGGCCGGAGAAGTGGAGCACGTCGAAGTTCTCGTCCGTCACCACATAAGCCGGGGCATAACGTTCGGCGATGCTCTCGGCCCTTCGCGCCAGGCTTCCCTCCACCAGCCGCGGACGGGGGGGCGACGCATACTCCGCCGGCCGTCGGTCAACGGCGGTGAAGGGAAAGTCCGGCAGAACCCTCGTGGTGGTGTCCAGACGCTGGAAGATGCGAAAGCCGCGATCTATCGGGGCGAACAGCTTGGTATGGCGCGAGATGTTCTCGGAGTTGCCCAGGAACAGGTAGCCGCCGGGCCTGAGGGCGAAGTGGAACAGGGGGATTACCCGATCCTGAAGATCGGCGTTGAGGTAGATCAGCAGGTTCCGGCACGAGACCATGTCAAGCCGCGAGAAAGGTGCGTCCTTGATCACGCTGTGCTGCGAGAAGATGCACATCTCGCGCAGCTCCTTCACCACGCAATAGGTGTTGCCCTCCTTAACGAACCAGCGTGCCAACCGCTCCGGCGTCATATCCTTCGTGATCGATTCCGTGTAGCGGCCGACTCGGGCGGACGCGAGGGCCCGGCCATCGATGTCGCTGGCAAAGACCTGCACGTGCGGCACCTCGTCCAGCCTCGCCATGTGCTCGCGCAGGAGAATGCCGATGGAGTAGGCTTCCTCGCCCGTGGAGCAACCGAGCACCCAGATCCGGATCTGGTCATTGCGCGACTTGCCTTCGAACAGCTTGGGAATGACCTGAGTTTCCAACAGCTCGAACTCACGGCGGTCGCGGAAGAACTGCGTTACTCCGATGAGCAGGTCATTGAAAAGGCTCTGCGGCTCGTCTGGCTGCGTGCGCAGCACCTCCAAATAGGCGTCGAGAGTTTCGACTTGGCCAACCTGCATGCGGCGCTGGATGCGCCTGAGGAAGGTGTTGGCCTTATAGCCGTGGAAGTCATGTCCGGTCTTGTTGCGCAGGATCGTGGCGACGCTGGCGAGCGCGCTTGTGGCTTCTGCCGCTTCGGCATCGCGATGCGCGGCGTCCCTGTAGCGGGTCAGATGCCGGGCGTACAGGTGAACGTGCTTTGGCAATTCCTCCACCGGCAGCACGAAATCGGCGAGCGCCAAGGGGCTGCTGCTGGAAACGAGGCTGTCCCGCGCGGCCTCACCGCTATCCTCGGCCAAGGTGAGGCCGCCTGCTTCTTTCAGTGCCGTGAAGCCGAGAATGCCGTCACCCCCGGTCCCCGAGAAGACGACGCCGATCACGCTCCTGTCCTGGTCCTCCGCCACCGAGACGAGAAAGCTGTCGATGGTCCCGCGCTCGCCTGGAGCCTGCCCCGTCGGGCGAATGTGGAAACGCCCGTCCTTGATGGTCAGGATCGTGTTGGGGGGCGACCAATAGATCTTGCCGGCTTCGACGGGGGCATCCTCGGCGATCAGAGCGAGATCTCGTTCATGCTCAGCCAGCACCAGCTTGAAGCGCTCTTCGTTCAGAGCCTCACGGTGCTGGAAGGCCAGAACGGCTGCCATGCCGCCGTCCAGAGTCAATGCGCTGAGAAAACGCTCAACCGGCTCGCTGTTGGCGCCGGACGCGCCCACAGCAACGATTATGTGGGCGGCTGTCCCCTCGGAAGCGCCCTCCTGATCCGCCTGGGTCTGGGGCGACTTGCTGCTCTTCTTGGCGGCCACTGTATCTATCCCTGCTCCGGGAAAGGCTTGCCATATTCTCTCACCTGCCATCAAGGCTGGCGAGGGCTCCAAGTCTATCCACTGTTATCCTGCCCACCCTCGTCCACGCGAGGATGTGGTGGGGCCATCGATTGCAGCACGGCCCGGCGCAGCACGTCGGCGTACTGCCGGTACTCCGTGGCTCGCTCCTCGTACATCTCAGCGACGGCCCTGCGGCCGCTCTGGCGCCCATCCTGCGCCATACGGGTAACCAGCTCAGCCCGCTCCTCTATTACGCGCAAAGCGACCCGCATCGCCTCATCGACGGCATTCTCCTGCTCCTTGGCAACGATCTCGGCTGTCGCCGCATGCCCGACTTGGCATCGGAAGCGAAGGGGCATGGCCCCACGGACTGTGGACAGGACGCCGCTGCAATAGGGGCAGGTGAGCGCCGAGGGATCTGCAATTTGGCGCAGGACCTCGCTGTCGATCCGCTCGCCGGCCGCGATGTCGACCTCAAGCCGGATCTCGGGTGGGATCGGTACACCGGGGCCCGCTGCCTCCCGGGCCAGGTCCGACAGCAGGTCGCCGATCCGCGCGCTCGGAACCGAGAGGTCAACAGTCACGGCCTCTAAGGCACTGCGTGGCATCTCATCGGCAATGGCATCTGCGGGATCCTGCACAACCGCTAGGCCACCGCAGCGCTTGACGGCATCTATGCCTGAGGCGCCATCATTGAGAAGGCCGCTCAGAATTACCCCGATCACCCTGGAACCGTATGCGGCGGCAGCCGAACGGAACAGGGGATCGATGGCAGGGCGGGCCATGTTCTCCCGCGGCCCCCGGCCAAGCCGGATATGGCCCTTGGTCAAAATGAGGTGGTGGTCCGGGACCGCAAGGTAGACGTGGCCAGGCTCTATCGCCATTCCGTCCGCGGCCTGATGGACCGGCAAGGGCCCAGCGGCGGAGGCTACCGTCGCAAGGATGCCGATGCTGCGGGAGGGGATATGCAGCACGATGAACACGGCGGCCGGCAGATCCCTGGGCAGGGCGCCGAGAATCGTCTTGAGGGGCGCGGTTGCCCCTGACGATCCGCCAATGACGATAATATCGCGATTGCTCATGAGTGGCCCTTCGGAGTACCCTGGTGATGAGAGAACAAAAGGCAGACGGGACTGTTCCCAGTGGAGGAAGGCCTCCTTAACAGAGGGTTGTGTCGGAACCCGATCATGCCGAAAGCGTCAGCTACTCGAGACTTTGGAGCCTGAGAGGGCCTCTTGGGCCGACCGGAGAACGGTGATGCCTGATTCTGCGATCGAACGGGAACACCTATCCAGGGCGGAACGTGACATCACGGAAGGTGAGACCCGCATCACCAGGCAGATGCTCCTCATCGAGAGGATGCGCCTGGACGGCCACGACGTCAGCGAGGCGGAGCGGCTGTTGCTGACCCTGCAGGAAACCCTTGCAGCTTGGCAGGCCCATCGGGAGCAGATCCTCCTGGAGCTGGCACGAGACGGCTAATGACGTTCGTGATGGACAGCGATGACTGCGCCTCCAACGCCACGAGGGTAGCAGGATCGGGAAGGCCGGTCAGCCTTGGAACGAGTGGAACTCGTTAAGCAATGTCACCGGCTGGGGGTACAACGATGAATTTCGCACTGCATGAACAGAGCCAGCACAATCCCCTCCTCCAGAAGCTGGAGAGTATTTCTGTTCTGTCAGATGAGGAGAAGCAGGCGATCCTGCATTTGCCCATGAATGTCAGGGTACTCGAGGCCGACACAGATATCGTCCGCGACGGAGACCGCCCATCCGATTGCTGCTTGATCCTCAGTGGCTTTATCTGTCGCTACAAGGTCCTGTCCGATGGCAGGCGGCAGATCATGGGTTTCTACATCCCAGGTGACATCCCCGACCTGCAAAGCCTTCATCTCCAGGTAATAGACAACAGCGTTGGCACGCTCGTCAAAAGCAGCGTGGCCCTGATCCCGCACCAAAGCCTGAGGGATCTGTGGCAGCGCTATCCCAATCTTGGCGAGATCCTATGGCGTGACACCCTTATCGATGCTGCCATGTTCCGTGAATGGCTGATCGGTGTCGGGCGGCGATCGGCCTATCAACGTATCGCGCATCTGCTCTGTGAACTCCTGATGCGAATGAAGGCAGTCGGCCTCGCCAACGAGAGTGGTTGCGACCTACCCGTGACCCAGAGCGAGTTTGGGGACGCTCTCGGGCTCTCGACAGTTCACGTGAATCGCGTTCTTCAGGACCTGCGGAGGGACGGCCTAATCGTTCTGCGGGGAAGCTCCCTGACCATCCCGGATTGGGAGGCTCTGCAGACTGCAGGCGACTTCGATCCCGCTTATCTTCACCTGATCAAGGAAGAGGCGCCCTGATCGGCAGGACGGATCCCTACGCTCCGTGGACCGGATGTCTGCCGGATGGTCTATTCCATGGGCCGTAGTCGGCCTGCGGCACCGTCACGGCCTCAGGCCTGTATCGATCTCAGCGTGCTGGCCAATATCTCGCGGCTGACAGGCTTCTCAAGCCAGGGAGCGCCGCGCAGCTCGGGCGGGCCCTCGGCTTTGGGCGGCAGACCCGAATAGACCGTGAAGGGGATGCCCCGGTTCTTCAGTTCACGGGCAATCTGCAAGCTGGTCCCGTCCTTGATCATGATGTCGAGGATAGCGAGGTCGGGGCTGTTGTGCCCTAGCCATTCCAGCGCCTGCGCGCAGCTCGTGAACGGTCCCGCCACAGTGAATCCGGCTTCCTCCAGGGAGGCTTCCATGGACATGCCGATCAGAACCTGATCCTCAACGATCATGCAGCAGGGCTGAGCCATTATGGATGCTTTCCTGAATGCTGGAGTAGCCGAAAAAAAGCTCCGCTGGCGGAGAAAACCAGCGGAGCCTGGGTCGATGCAGAAGGGGGAGCAGCTACATCGCGAGTTGTTTTCGCCCGGAGACGACAATCGCTCACTCACATAGGTAAAACCTAGCCACATCAAGCGCCTTCAGGATTGCCGGTTTTCCCAATCTTATGGAAAAACTCGATTGGAAGGCGCTTGCATGACCGGCTCATGTTTTCTGCAAGAATAGAACACGACAGGGATATCTGATGTGCGGGGCGTCGAGAAGGCCTCGCATGGAGGACGCTGAAAATAATCCCCCGCCCCTTGCAGCCGAGCTGAAACCAACATTCAGACGCACGATTGAACAATAATCCTAGTGCAGCCTAAAATGTTCGAACTCGTCATGCCATTCGATCCCTCGGGCTACCGGTTAGCCAATGCAGATCACTTTCGTGCCGAGGCCCGCAAGCTGCGGGAATTTGCCAAATGGTCGTGGTTGGAGGAACAGCGCCGGACGGTGCTGGAAAAGGCCGCACACCTTGAGGCTCTGGCCGCAGACGAAGAGCGTATGGCCCAGGCCCAGATGCAAGAGCCGCTGCATCGGGACCCGCAAGAGCCTCAAGAAGGCCAGGTCACCGACTCATAATGCTCATCCGGATTTTGGCTGAAGCGAGTTCGACGAAAGCAAGGTAGTTTTTGCTTCGACGACAACGACATGTTCCTGATCGTTGACCGGTTCGGCACCGGCTACGTCGCCAGGAATTCGGTTCGCCGGCGCTACGCTGATCCCGGAAAGTTCAACGGCTACGCCTGACGCGCCGAAGCCCCTTACGCTTCAACGATTTCGCTGATCTGCACGATGGGCACGATGTCCGTATAGTTGGCGACGTCCGCGCGGATCTCCGCGGCGTGGGGACCGAACGCCTCCTGGAATGTCGCCAGGGTCGGCGAGTAGATGTGGCACGCTGCGACGAACTCGGGCGCGCTTCCAGGCTCGCGACCCGAAAGGCCCTTATCGATCTCGTAGCGCAGGCAGGCATCGCCGAGCCGCTCCTGGAGCAGTGGCATGTGGCGGGTGCGGTAGTAGTCGTGATCAAATTTCGACCCGGCATCGGCCGGATAGTAGACGCTGAACTTGATCATGGTCGGGCCCCTAGCCGATACGGAATCCATCGATGCAGTAGTTCGTCGTGGCTCATCCCAGTCAGCCCCACGCTCCATCCCACCCCGCGAACAAATCCTTGGGACTTCCTTGGGACTTTGCGCAGCCTAACGTGCGATTTCGCAGCCTTTTGCGGCCAAAACGAGAACGGCGCCCGAAGGTGCCGCTGTCGATTTTCCCTTGTACTTCAAAGGGTTTAATGGTCGGAGCGAGAGGATTTGAACCTCCGACCCCTAGTCCCCCAGACTGATTCTTCGATATCTTGGGGCGTCCGCGGAGATCTCTTAATTTCCAGAAACTCTTACTGCGCCTCAGTTCTGATCCACTCCGATCCTTGGTAATCTCCCAATCTCCTGCACTTGGTGCCGTCATGGTGCCGTCACAGGTCGGGATCTCAAACCGGGATGGACCGATGTCGAAGATCAGGATTTCGAAACGCACCATCGATGCACTGCTGCCCAGGGACAAACCCTATGTCGCCTACGACGAGGGTCTGACAGGCTTCGGGGTACGCGTCATGCCGTCCGGGACAAAGACCTATATCGTCGAGTATAGACCGGGCAGTGGTGGACGCGGGATCCGCAGCGTCCGGCTTTCCCTCGGGCCCCACGGCATACTGACGCCCGAGGAGGCACGAAAACTCGCTCGCGACCGGCTCGCTGATGTGCGGTTGGGCAACGATCCGGCCGCAAAACGCCGCTTGGAACGGGCCACCCTGACTCTTGCGGAAGTCGCAAACCTGTGGATGGCGGAGGCCGTCACACCCAAGCTCGCGGCCGGTACAGCCGCGCTCTATCGCCTCTACCTGGACAAGCATATTCTCCCCGCACTGGGGTCACGCAAGATTAATGTCGTCACCAGCGCCGAGGTCGACAGATTACACGCCGGCCTCGGGAAAGCGAACAAACGGGCCACCGCGAACCGTATCTTGGCGACCTTATCAGGGCTATTTTCGTTCGCTGCGAAGCGCCACCTCGTGCCGGCTGGCTTCTCGAACCCCACACGGGGCATCGAAAAATTCGGGGAAGAGAGTCGAGAGCGCTATCTCACAACCGATGAACTGCAGCGACTTGGTGGCATCTTGCGTACGGCCGAAACGGTCGGGCTGTCCTGGGAACCGGATCCGGACAGGCCTACAGCCAAGCATGCTCCGAAGGAGGCAAACCGGCGGGAGGTCTACTCCCCTCACGTCACCGGAGCAGTTCGTCTGCTGCTGTTCACGGGCTGCCGCCTTCGCGAAATCCTCCACCTCCGGTGGACCGAGGTCGATTTCGAGCGTGGCCTCCTGTTCCTGCCAACCTCGAAGACCGGCCGCAAGACCGTTGTCCTCAACGCTCCAGCTCTCGCGGTGCTGAGCGCGCTTCCCCGAGCTGGCTCCTATGTCATCGCAAGTTCCGATCCCGCAAAGCCCCGGCGCGACCTCAAGCGACCGTGGGCCGCCATCACCCGCGCGGCTGGACTGCCAGGTCTAAGGCTTCACGATCTCCGGCACTCGTTCGCCAGTGTCGGTGCCGGCGGTGGTCTGGGGCTGCCCATCGTCGGCAAGCTCCTTGGTCATGCGCAGGTGTCCACGACGCAGCGCTACGCCCATGTCGATGCCGATCCCTTGCGGCGCGCTTCGGAGCGCATCGGGACTACGATAGCCGCAGCGCTCGATGGAACGCCATCAGCTGATGTGGTTCCATTCGAAAAGGCGAAAGCGTGATTACGCGCCGAGAACGATTCGACCGTCTTGAGGTCGAAACCCTGGCACTAATGGAACGTGAAAGAGTCCAGGCGCGGGATGGTGATTTGGCAGACGTAGCGTATCCGCACTTTCCGATGCGGGCAGAACGGTCCATCAACCATGTAGCGCTGGGAGCTGACGCGTTCATCTGTCACGAGATTCGAGATAGTATGATCACAATCTGGCGTCGTGCCGGACGCACCAATTCCTTTTCCATCGAATTTGGGCACGGTGCTCCGACGTCCGCCTGCCTGGACCGCCTTGCGGCTGCCATAGCTGATCGAAACCCCTGGCGATACCAGAAGGCGTGGGATGGGATCAGCCGGGGGGAGCAGCGCGAAATTCGCAAACACATTGCGCTCAGGTGGCGGTTGCGCTGCGGTGACATTGAGGAGCCTCACTTCCTGTCTCCGCTTTACCGGATCATCGAGCGGTTCCGGCCTGAAGACGATGCTTTCTGGAGTGTCGCCCTTGAGGTCATTCAACGGAGGAAACGCGCGGCATCCTCGCGTCGCCGACCAAGGAACCAGCTCGGAGATTCTGTCGCACTCGCGCTCGCCCAGATGTGGTCTTGTCTGGCAGGGCGGCCGATCGTCGTCCCACACGCTGGCAACGGGACCTCTGAACTGACCGGCTCCATGATGGCCTTCATTCGCGATGCGGCGCAGGTTTATCCCGAGGCGAGGATCAGTTTCCACAGTACGTCGGCCTGGGCGCGCATTCTCCGACCCGAGTTGTTGCGAAAATCCGGTATTTCTGAAATGCCTGACGACATTCCGTGGTAAAATCTGGATAATTCAGAAGCGGACACAACGTGGGCATTGAGAGAACATCAGACCACCCCAGAGAAACTGAGACGTGGTGAAAGATAATGGCTCAACCCACTGAAATCCTGACCGAACGCGAGGCAGCAGCATATCTCAAGCTGTCTACGAAAAGCCTCGCAAACGGGCGCGTCTACGGTACTGGCCCTGAGTTCGTCAAACTTGGACGGGCCGTCAGGTACGAACGTGCGGCGCTCGACCGCTGGATTGCGCGAGGCCGCCGGCGCTCGACATCCGACGCTACCCAAACAGCGTAAGGCCACCGAACAGGCTCTTGAACCTTATACTTGAGCTCTCCCAGCGCATCACCGCTGGGGGGCCTCGCCAAGGCCAGAAGCGCCTCACTCCAAACATGCGCTCGGTACGCCGAGCAACGTGCCATTCACACTGCCGTACGCCTTGGCGTTGGCAAAGAAAGGACTACGGCCATGAAAGACGATTTGAAGCACACCGTTGCGGCTTTGGTTGAGGCTCAGAAGCTGATCGAAGCCATGTCTGTCGATCAGCGTATGGCGCTCGGAGAAGCGCTCGCAAGTGAGCTCCGTCAAGCGAACATGCTGCAGCGTTTTGAACTCAGAACGACGCGAAAATTTGGCTGGGCAATCGAGGCGCACCCGATGGATCTGCGCGTCGACACTTCATGCCGCTTTGATGACGACGTACCGTTCTAGGAGGTTCTAATGCAACCCGCTTTGATGCGGGCGTTAGGATCAACAGAGGAACAAAAAGAAGCCTCCCAAGCAGCGAACTTAGAAGGCTTCAAGAAGTCAGATAGTGCAACGACTTCATACCTCATGAGCGGCGGTGACACAACCGCCGTTCGAGATCCTGCGGCCCGAAGGTCTAGATCAAACCCATCAAGGAAGATCACGGTGAGGCGGCAAGCCTCTCACCGACTTGCCGAACTCTATCGGCTGTCGGCGCTCTACCGCCTGAACGGAAGCCGAATGGACGCTGGCGTATGGGCCTTTGTCCTTGCGGCAACCCTCGGCGCCGGAAAACCGGCCCGGGTACCGATAGGCCGGGGACACCGTGAGTTCCGCTGGCCGGGGCTGACGCTCGAAACCCTAACCAAGGCGATCGAACGCTGTGGGCTTAGTGGCTTTACGGACGACGAGTTGGTCGCGCTTATCCGGAAGGTCAAGCAATGGCAGTCCGTGAACGGCGTACGGTTAATCGGCATGAAGCGCTTGGGCGAGATGCTGAACCTCTCGGCTGCCGAGCGGGAGGTGTGTAAAATACGGAGCATCGATGCGGTCGACGAACCCTGTGCGGAGCGACGCATACGCCTCGCGGAAGCCCGGAAAGCGAGAGACAGAGAGGCGAAGAAAGCCAATCGCAAGTGCAAGCCGCGTGTGGTCTACGAGGCACAGTCTCTGATGGCGAAACAGCCATGGGTCGCTGCCGGCATCAGTCGCGCCACGTGGTATCGCTGGCGTAAGGACAGACGTGAGACAGGTGTGTCGACGCACCAAATATATTCTCTTCTACAACATCAACGGACACACTTGTCTCAAGAGCTTCGATGCTCAAGTCCAGCGGGTCCAGCGAGAACTGGCGACGCCATCCTCACTGCCGTCGCTGGCGTGCCTTCGGCACAGGGGCTGCCGGGGACGCGTGTCGACCTCGAACTCTCGCTTGCTGGTCGAGTCCAAGCGGATTTCGGGCGCTGCTTTCTACTCAAAAGACAGGCGTGGTCGCATGTGAGCCTGTGGCTGAACCCGAAGGGCGGCCGCCATGGATGAGCCAAGCCGCCTGCCATCATTGACTTTGAAAAATGACCCGGATTGGCAGGGGCATTCAGCAAGCTTACCGGTCGATTCACAACAGTCCGAATTTCAATTCGAGCGTGAAGACTGGGTTCTCTTCCGGTCCGTCGGTACTCTGTCCCAGAAGGCTGGAGTGCCGCGGCAGAAGCTCAGGCGCCTGGTCCTGAAAGAGCTTGTCGACAATGCCCTCGATGCAGGGGGTGCTGTTGTCGCCTTTGCTATGGATGATCGGGGACGCCACATCGTCGGCGACTGCGGCAACTGCAACCGCTTTGTCGTCCACGATACCGGACACGGGCTGCGAGGCAGCCCAGATGAAATTGCCCGTCTCTTCAGCATCCGACGGCCGCTGGTCTCGTCGAAGCTGTAGCGGATGCCGATCCGCGGCGCCATGGGCAATGGCCTGCGGGTGGTCGCCGGGGCGGTGGCTGCCTCAAACGGGAGTCTGCGGATCTGGACGCGCAATCAGCTGCTCGTCCTAGACGCCTCGCGATGATGGTACCACGGCCGTCGAAGCCCGCAGCATCGACTTTCCGACTGGCACCAGGATCGAGATTTCCTTTGGTCCGGATCTACCTCTCGATCGTGACACTCTGTCATGGGCGGACGCAGCCATCCGCATGGCCTCTGGCGGACCCGGCTATGGGGGAAACCGTCGCCCTGGTGGTATGATGCCGATCATTTCTTCGAGCTGCTCCAAGCCGCCGGCACTCGTCCGATCCGCGACCTTGTCGCAAGTCTTGATGGCTGTAGCGGGGCCAAGGCTGGTAAGATCGCGGCGGCATTCAAGGCCACGGCCTGCAATGCCGTGAGCCGCAGCGAGGCAGCCAAACTCCTCTCGTCCGCACGGGCCGCGGCGCGACCGGTTAGACCCGAGCGCCTCGGTGCTGTCGGACGGCTCGACAGCCTTCCTCCGTCATATGCCTGCCTGTATGGAGAGTTCCGGGCCGGCCGTGATCCCAAGGCGCAGGTGCCTTTCTCAGTGGAGGCCTGGTGCCATGCCGATCAACGATTGGACGATGAGTCAAGCATCCAGATTCGTGCAAACCGGACCCCTGTTACGGGCCAGGTGAATGCCTACAGCAGGAAGGATGGCTTGGTATTCCACGGCTGCGGTCTGCGCCACCGCATCCGCGTGCCGAAGGGCCGCTTCGACTTCGTCCTGAATATCACCACGCCCTTCTGCCCCATCACGACAGACGGAAAGGAGCCGGATCTCGAGCCGTTCGTGGAGCAGATTGCCGCGGCCATCAATCGCGTTGCTCGCAGGGCTCGACGCGTGCTCCCCAAAACCGCTCAATCGCTCTGCGAAGGCCTTACGCAGAAGGCGATCATCCTTTGCCGACTGGAGGAAGGAGTGGCGAAGGCGAGCGGCAATGGAGCTTATCGCTTCAACCAGCGTCAACTGTTCTACGTCCTGCGGCCCTTCGTCATCGCGGCGCTTGGAACCGAGCCGTCCTGGGACAACTTCTGCCGCATCATCACCGAGTATGAGGAACAGCATGGGGATATCCGGGGCATGTACCGCGACCCGCGCGGAACCCTGTACCATCCCCACATTCGCGGGGATATTTCATTGGGGACCCTTGCGGTTGAGCAATACTGCCGACCCGCGTGGACCTTCAACAAGGTCCTTTACATCGAGAAAGAGGGCTTCTTCGAGGCGTTGAAGGAGGCGCGCTGGCCTGAACGCCACGACTGCGCGCTCGTAACCAGCAAGGGGTTCAGCACCCGCGCTGTTCGCGACCTGCTCGACCTGCTCGCTAGTGGTGAGGAGCCGGTCACGGTTTTCTGTGTCCATGATGCGGACGCCTTCGGCACCATGATCTATCAGACCCTGCAGCAGGAGACAAAGGCTCGCCCCGAGCGACCGTTTCGGATCATAAATCTCGGCCTTGAGCCGTGGGAGGCAATCCGCATCGGGCTAGAGATCGAGACCATCAAGGACCATGGCTCAATAACCATCCTGCCAAGTTTTGGCGCAACTATGTGGACGAGATCGCCGCAACACTGGCAAATCAATCAGGCTCGAAGTGAGAGAACTTTCAGCGTCGGATGAGGCGTTCTGCAGCCTTCGCAGAGATGGAACAATCGCTTGAACATCAAACACCAGGAACCGAGTTTCGCCTCGCAGCGCAGCGGCGCGCACAATGGTTCCGATCCGCACGGCGTTTGGCGCAGGTCCTGCAACAATAAATGACGCCGGCGCGCTGTGGCATGAAGGGCTTCTGGCACTCGGGGCAGCGGCGTTCCGAGGGCGCCTCGCACTTGCGCTTCAAAGCGTTCCTGTGCTGCTGCCGGCAGTCAGGGGCGCAATACCTCCGGGCGCGGCCCATCACGGTTGCGCCGCATCCGCGACACGTCGCACTCGTGTAGACGGACCGCCGCCGCTCGTTGTCGGCGGCTCGGCGGCATCCATCGCAGCAAAATCTTGCCACTTCTCGTTCAGGACAAAACTCCTTCTTGCAGCGTTCGCATTGTCTTGGCCTGGGATGCAAGGCAGCAGACTGGAAGACGGCGCACGGCCCGCAGGTCAGCCGCGGGCGTCCCCGCCGCGGCTCAGGTGGGATATCACACTGGCAGATCCTGCATTTCGTTGGTACTCGGGCGGCCGGAGCCCCTTGGCGGGCCGCGTCAATAAGAGCCCAGATGTCCATGCGATTAATCTCTGCTCATGTATCAAACGCATGCCGTTCGGTACAGTTCGACATAGATTACGCGCCAGGAAATTTAGTCGGCTCGGCGCGAGATTTTACGACCCCGGCGGTCGCTGGCCCTGGCCGCGCACGACTTTAACCAGCACCCATATCCCCTTACAGACATTTCGTCCCAGACGCGCAAGCCAGTACGGCAGCACCGCCAGAGAGGCCGCAGGCGAGCGGCGATCAACTTGACGCGATCCAACTCGATCTCATAGCCAAGAGATCTGACCGCTCCCGCCAATCCTCTGACTGGTCGGACCTTCTGCCTGCGGCTACGGTCTCGAGCAAGTCGCCTACCAGTGGTCCCTGCAGCTTGCCCCGTGCGGTGATGCACGACGTGCTCTATGACCATTCTGTACGACGAATGCAGCAGGACGTAGTGTCCTGCGTTCGCCAGGGCTGGACCATCAATCAGGCCGGCTTCCACCCTGAGTGCCATGCTGACCACCACCTGAAGGTGGCCAAGCACTTCCTCAACTATTCCGATCTGCTCCGAAGCGTAAGGCAGCGGGACTGGACGTTCCCGTTGCCGCTTCGGAGAGGGGATGAGGCCAGGACGGGTGGCGGTCCGGATCTGAGGATCTAATGAGGCAGCAGGCCACAGAGCCTCTCGGATCATTTATTACGCGACACGGCAGAAATCCAGGTGAAGTCACGGAACTTCCAATAGGCACATAGGCGACAGAAGCCAGCCTTGCGGCTTGTCTGTCGTTTGGTAGCCCGCCGTCATGTGTAATCTCTACTCGACCACCAAGATGCAGGACGCGATCCGGCAGCTCTTCCGCATCCGGCACGACCGCACCGGCAACCTGCCGCCATTGCCGGGGATCTTCCCCGACGACAGGGCGCCGGTCGTTAAGAGCCATGACGGCGAGCGCGAGCTGCTGATGATGCAGTGGGGCTTTCCGTCTCCGCCGAACGTCAACGGCCCGCTGGTGCCGAAGGTCCGCAATGTGAAGAGTCCCTATTGGCGCGGCTGGATCAAGCCGCAATACCGCTGCGTCATGCCGCGGACCAGCTTCTGCGAGTACCAGGATACGAAACCTCGCAAGACGCCGACTTGGTTCGCCTTATCCGAGGAGCGGCCGGTGGCAGCCTTAGCCGGCATCTGGCGGCCGTGGACCGGCGGCGCGGCACCAAGGCCGAACCGGTCGAGAGCGAGCACCTGCTCTACAGCTTTTTGACCCGCGAGCCGTACGCCGAGGTCAAGCCGATCCATCCCAAGGCCATGCCGGTGATCCTCGCCACCGAGGACGAGTTTGACGCGTGGCTGAATGCGCCGGTGGAAGAGGTCCTGAACCTGCAGCGGCCGTTGCCGGACGGAGCTCTGCAGATAGTCGCCCGCGGCGATCGAAAGGATGCGGCCTGAGCGACGTGCGTGGTCCGCTTTGTGCCGATTTCGTTGAAAAAGTCCTCGTGATCGGCGGCGGATCGTGATTCCCTGATCGGGCGTTCTCAGCGGAGGACCGGGCCATGATGGGCGAGCGTCTCGTGATGCAGGAGAGCCTGTTCTACGAGTTTCGGCTCGAGGACCCCGTCCCCTCCGATCACCTGCTGCGGCGCATCGACCGCTTCGTGGACTGCTCCGAGCGGCGCCAGCACTTGGCTGGCTTCTACAGCTCCATGGGACGGCCTTCCATCGACCCCGAACTGATGATCCGCATGCTGCTGATCGGCTACTGCCTGGGCATCCGCTCCGAGCGGCGCCTGTGCGAGGAAGTGCATCTCAATCTCGCCTATAGATGGTTCTGCCGCTTGGGCCTGGAAGGAAGGGTGCCGGACCACTCCCCCTTCTCCAAGAACCGGCACGGGCGCTTTCGGGAGTCTGACCTTTTCCGCCGCCTGTTCGAGGCGGTGGTGCAGCGCTGCCTGGATGAGGGGCTGGTGGGTGGCGAAGGCTTTGCCGTGGATGCCAGCCTGATCCACGCCGATGCCAACAAACAGCGCTCCCTGGCCGGCTCCGACTGGAGAGCCCAGGATCACACGCGGGAGGCTCCGCGGGCCGTGCGTGAGTATCTCGCCACGCTCGACGAGGCTGCCTGGGGTGCAGCGACTGATGTTGAGCCGAAGTTCGTCTCGCCCTCGGATCCGGCGGCTCAGTGGACCGGAGCAATGCGCGGGCCAGCGTTTTTTGCCTATGCGGACAACTACCTGATTGACCTCAAGGAAGCTGTGATCGTGGATGTGGAGGCCTCGCGCGCGGTGCGGCAGGCTGAAGTCGGAGCGGCCCGCACGATGCTGGAGCGCACGGCCGAGCGCTTTGGTCTCAAACCCGAGCGGCTAGCAGCGGACAGCGCCTATGGCTCAGCCGAGATGCTGCACTGGCTCGTCGAGGAGCAGAAGATCGAGCCGCATGTTCCTGTGATCGACAAATCCGAGCGCCAGGACGGGACCTTCGCGCGATCAGACTTCAGCTATGACCCGGAGGCGGACACCTACACCTGTCCTGAAGGCAAAACCCTGACGACCAGCGGTACGGTTGTGAACGACGGCACGACGCGCCTCTACCGGGGCAGCACGTTCGATTGCGGTCCCTGTCACCTCAAGGAGAAGTGCTGTCCTAACACGCCGGCCCGTAAGATCTCGCGCAGCATCTACGAGCATGCCCGCGAGGTCGCACGCTCGTTGAAAGGCACACCGGCCTTCGAGCAGTCGCGGCAAGATCGCAAGCGCATCGAGATGCTGTTTGCCCATCTCAAGCGGATCCTCAAGATGGGGCGTCTGCGGCTGCGCGGTCCGTGCGGGGCTCAGGACGAGTTCCTGTTGGCCGCCACCGCTCAGAACTTGAGGAAGCTTGCCAAGCCGGTTCTGCCGACAGGGCCTCAGATGACCTGATTGGCCTAGGATGGCCCCAAGTCCCAACTCACCGTAGATCCAACTTCAACACAGCAGGCGCCGCTGCTCTCTCTGCCAAACTGAGCGCCGACTTTTTCAACGAAATCTGCCAAGAGGCGTCATTCCTAGGGGTCCGGCCGGGAGCGGAACAGCAGCTTTGGAAAGTGTGCCTGCGATAGCGGACATTCTGCACAACTGGTGCGATTTGATCATGATGGGGCCGGAGGCTATCGGTCCGGGTCCGAGGAGCAAGTCAATAAAACAGACGATCAGTGCCTGTTTGTGGCATCACTATTAGTTCGAATTGCCACCTGCGAACCATCGCTGTTTGTCCGTTGCGGCACGCTACGGCTACCGAGCGCGTCGAAATCGGATGGGATGTGATGACCTGAGGGGTACGAGTTTTCACCGGCCCGTGGCGTTTCAATTAAGTGCGAAGAGATGGTGGACCAACCCGCGTGTATACCGTTGTCGGGAAGGCGGAGTCCGAGTAGAATCGTGCTCGGGGGGAACCAACTATGATTCAGAACAGCCGGATCGCTGCGTTTGTGTAGCGGCGATATTCAATTACAGGAAGGCACGGTTTCTCCCCGGCTTAAAACGACTGCCAGCGGGGATCCTGGCGACGAGACCGAACGCAACTTCCGTTACCAACACCAGTATGGCGTGGTGCTTCTGGCCGCCGTGCGGCGCGGCACGCTGAAGTACATCGCCCTCTACTGTGAACACCATGAAGACTTCCTCGCCGAGCGGCCCGATGGCCTTTTCGACGCCTATCAGATCAAGACATCGAGACCAGAGAACGGGGCTTGGACGCTCACGTCCCCCGCGCTCACCAAGTCGATCGGTCGCTTCGTAGATCTCATGACGGCATTTCCCGGCCAGGTTGGGAGGTTCGTGTTCGTGTCCAACTCCGACGTGGATTCGGTCACGGTAGCCAGTACGGACGACAAACGTCGCGGTCGCTGCCCCGGTCTCATGCTGGACCACGTAAAGTCTTGCAGCGACGCTGACGCGATGCAGCCGCCGTTTCGAAGCACGTTCGACGCCCTGGCGGCGGAACTTGGTGCTGATAAAGCGCAGCTCTTCGAAGTGTTGCGAAGGCTCGAAACCGTCAAAGGCCCCTCGCGCGAAGACTTCGACGCGGCCCTAGCTCAAGAACATATCGGCGGCTTGACCGAATGTGCGCACCTCGCGCCGGGCCCCCTCCGCGAACTCTGCAACGACCTCGTCGCCAGGTTCCACCGCGCCGCATCGCTATTTGTGGTCGACCCGGATCGTCACCTAGCGAAAATTCCCTCGGGAACGACTGACGATCCAGTGATCACGGCCAAGCGCATTGTGATTGCTGATGTGGCCCTGGTCCCAATGTCAAAGGCTAGGGACACATTCCGCTACCAGGGCCCGCCCACCATCAGCCTCGGTCAACCTCGGCCCAAGCGCATCTTGGAGCAGAAGCTGGAGCGCGGCGGCGTCGGTGCCCTGGTCGGCTATATGAAGGCGCGCGAGCAGGCGGCTGAGTACCATTTTCTAGAGGAGCAGGCAAAGGACCCCGTATGGGCGGCTCGCCAACTCCGACAAGTCGAGGAGGCGGTCCACGGCGAATGCCTCGAATCGTATATGGCGCATCATACCGCCGGAGCGCCGTTCGGGCAGGCTATGTTCAACGAAGTGTCGACCCGGCTAAGGAGCTTGGAGACCCAGCGGAAGGATTTGCTTGGAGGAGCGCCCTATGAACTGCTGATGGGTACCGCAGCGCTGCTGACCGACGATTGCCGCGTGTGGTGGAGCGACCGCTTTCAGATCGAAGGGGGCGAAGGATGAGCCTCTCCGTCCTCAAGGCCGCGGCCGACGCTGAAAACGCCGACGGCCTACACCTCGCCCGCCTGCTGGTGTTGCTGCGAAGCGCCGACAAGCGCGGCAAGAGCGCCCCGAAGCCAGTCGAAGGCATAACTAAGCTTGCCAAGCTGGACTTCCTGCTTCGCTACCCGGTTTATCTAGAACGGGCGTTGGCGGCGCTCAACAAGTCGCCAGCCGACGCAGGGGTGCTGCCGCGGGAGCGCACGACCGTCGAGACCAAGATGATCCGGTTCCGCTACGGCCCGTGGGACGGCCGCTATCGACGCTGGCTCAGCCTCTTGTCCTCTCGCGGCCTCATCACCTTGTCGCTCAGCGGCCGCAAAATCGAAATCGGCTTGACTGATCGCGGTCGCACCTTGGCCGATGAGCTAGCCACCCGACCGGCCTTCCAGGACTTCGCGACAAGAGGCGCCGTCGTGATGAAAGCGGTCGGCGCCATGTCTGCCATGAAACTTAAAGACTTTGTCTACGAAATCGTCCCGGAGATCACGGGCATGAAATGGGGAACTGAGATCGGCGCCAGCAACCCCGAGGCGGAAACCTTTGACACCAGCGGAGAGCCTCGATGAAATTCAATTTGGTGTCCCTAAATCTGTCTTTGCGCCGTGCCGACGAGCAGATCGAGTTCTCCAAGCTCAGCTACTTCTGGGGTCAGATGGGCGCGGGCAAGTCAAGCATCGCTCGGCTGGTCGACTACTGTCTTGGCGGCACCATCCAGCTGTCTCCCGCGTTGCAGGCTGAGTTCGTCTCGGCGACTCTAACCGTTGAGCTCGAACGGGCGACGGTCAGCATCGAGCGGCCCCGGGACGCCGCCGACGTCTTCGCCTCGTGGGAGGACGATCAGGGTCGCTATTCGATCGTCATCCCGGCCCGTGTGGCTGCGGGCGAGGTTATCCCGGAGACGGGCATCGAAACGTTGTCGGACCTGGTCTTCTGGCTCTCGGAGATCAACCCGCCGCGAGTTCGCAAGAGCAAGGCCAAGACGGACAGCAAGATCGTGCGCTTATCACTGCGCGACCTGCTTTGGTACTGCTACCTCGATCAGGACCACATCGATAGCTCGTTCTTCTACCTCGAAGAATCGGCTGAGTTCTATATGCGGCTCAAGAGTCGCGACGTGATCCGCTATGTCATCGGCTATCACGACGAGCGGGTCGCCGATCTGGAAGCGGAACTCGACCAGCTCCGGGCGAACAGAACTGCACGCGTTGCGTCGATCGAAAGCCTGTCCAGGGCGTTAGCAGAGGTCGGCATTGAGTCTGAGGCGCAAGTGGCAGAGCGCGAGTCGGGACTTCGCGCCTCGATCGCCAAGGTGAACGCGGAGCTCGAGGTGTTGCGCAAGGGGCGCCGCGAGGAGCAGACCACCCATGCCATCGACGAACTGGCAAAGACGGCCCGGAGCCTGGGGTCTGATATCGCCAAGCTCGATCTCGACGCTGAGGAACTCCGCGCCATGCGGGACCGGCACGTGCGGCATCGTAACGAAATCGACATGCTGGGCCTGAAATTCAGGCGCTCCGCGGAGGCCCGCGAAATCCTCGGAGACGTGGCCTTCGGCGCCTGCCCGAGATGCACCCAAGCCCTGCCGACCCGGCCAGCACAATGCTGCGACGTGTGCGGCCAGGAGGACCTGGTCGACCTAGCCGATCCCACCGAGGTCGCGGCGCTTGAGGCCGACATCGCCAGCCGACGGGCCGAACTGAAGGAAGCCATTGCCGCGATCGACAGCAATCTGGCCAGGATGCGGGCGCGGCGGTCGGGCTTGCTGCAGACCAAGGACAAGGCCGAAGCTGACATTAATCGCGCCATCGCGGAGCAGGACTCTGCCTTCCTGTCGATGAGCCTGCTCAAGGAGCGAGAGCGCGCGGCGCTGGAGGCCGAGTTGGCGAGCATCGCCTGGCTACTACGCCTACCACTCTTGTTGCAGCAGCAGCGCGAGGCTCTCGCCCAAATCGTCGCGCTGGAACAGGCGAAGCGAGAGGCGCTCAAAGAGGCGCGCACCAAAGCGGAGGCGGACCGAACAAGTCTTGATCGTTTCGCCTCCTATTTCCTGGACTGCCTGGCCCTGTCCGGAGTGCCGGGCATTAAGCGCAACGACCATGTGGAGTTGGACCCTCCCGACTTCTACCCGGCAATCCTTAGTGCCGACCCCAGCGATCTCACGCGCTCGACCTTCACCTCGCTCAGCAGCGGCGGAAAGAAGACCCTCTTCAAATGCTGCTTCGCGATCGCCTTGCACCGCATCGCGGCACAGCTTCATGCGCCACTGCCCGAGCTCCTAATAATCGACTCCCCAATGAAGAACATCAGCGAGCGGGAGAACAGGGAACAATTTGAAGGGTTCTATCGCATGCTCTATCAGCTCAGCGCTGGAGAACTTCGGCGAACCCAGTTTGTCTTGATCGACAAGGAGTTCTTCGCGCCACCTGACAACCTCGCGGCCGGCGTCACGAACCGGCATATGCAGCCGGATAGTAACGAACACCAGCCACTGATCCGCTACTACCGAGGCAAATAACACAGGAGCTAGGCCTTTGTCCGATTAGTCGTAGTCGGATCAGAGAGCGCCCGCGGCATGATCTGATCAATGGCGCACAGTCTTTCCGAAAGAGGGCTTGACGTTATGTGTGCGGGGCAAGGTGGACACTTTCCTAAGTGAGCGGACTAGTCGGGGGCTCCGCTCGAATATGTCTGCGGTTTACTATGGCTCTCATCCGTTCTGGCCGCCGGCGAATGACAGGTTTTGGGAACTATTCAAGGCAATCTCAGCGAGCGAAATGGCCGCTAAGCGGTCATTCGCTGCCGCATGCCTGGCAAGCTTCTATGGGTCACAGGCAAGACATTCGCAGGCATGCCTTAAGGAAAACCGTAGGCGGACGATTCCTACAGTTTATCTGGCCTGCAGTTGCGTTACGATATTTCTGCACGGAGCGTCCCTCAGACGCCTATCCGACAGAGGCAGGAGATCCCACATTGTCGTGGCATGCGGGTGAAGCGTCTGGAGCCATGCAACCCTGTGCCGGCAAGCTCGGCCCGCGCTTTCGATTTTCAGTAGACTGTCCATGGGACCGAAAAAATTGCCCGGGCTGGTCCGGCCGCTTGCCGTCGCCATGCTTTTGGAACAGCAGATCGCAGATGCCCGCATGCCGCAACCAAATTGCGTCGGAGCGCTGCCTTTGCCCACGACGACCGTCCCTACTCACTGTCGGATGAGACGCCTCAGCTCCTCAACAGTCAGCCAGGGCTTCGAGGCATGAATCATACGATGGCAATTGGCACACACGAGAGCTAGATCACTTTCTTTGGTGGGCTCGCCATCGTCCATCAGTGTGGCAATTGGCTTCTTGTGGTGGCATTCGATGAAGCCATGCCCTCGCAGGCCATAGCGTGCCTCGAAGTCAAAGCCACAGCACTCGCATACCAGCTTTCCGTGCCTTTCGAGTGCTCGGGCTTTTACACGAGCAGGTAGGCTTCCACTCCGCTCGCGATACTCATGCAGGCAAGTTAGCCGTCTGCCTTCAATCGCCTCAAGCAGCGCTTCTGACATCTTGTTGGCGCTATCACCTTCTGCACCGGCATTTTCCAGTGCTTCAACGCCATAACGGACGACACGCTTATTCTGCCTTTCGGCACGTTGGTGCCATTGAATAAAGCCCCTACCCCAATCGATGACCAAATCGCCTACGTAATCCGAAAGTCTCGGATCACGCCAAGTATCGTAAAAATTCCAGCCTCCAACATCCTCACCCGAGATCGGATCGCGCATTCCATCGGGGGCAACGCTCTTGCCCACAATGCGATAGAGGCCCACAAAGAGCGCTTCTTTATCAGGGGTAGCCACGAAACTCGCCAGATACTGACGACCATCAAACAGTGGCTTCTTCTGAAGGTTTTGCCACCTTTGAAATTCGCTCTCTGCGGTGACCCACAACTTGAAGGCAGTGGGTCCGCCGGGCTGGCTCCATTGATGGCGAAGCAGAAGAGTATCAGCAGGGTCGACTCCAGCCGACTGCAAGATTTCATTGAAAAGTGGCATCGACCAGTCTCCAGTGCTGGAAACGCTGCTCTCTGCCGAGGAAGGCTGCCTCTTGCGACAGGAACACGGAGCCTGTGACAGCCGGTTCGTGAGGTGATGCAATTGTCACATGACATCGGCAGCTTCACGGCGTTGTTTCGAGCGCAAAGCCTCATAGAGTTGCCCCGGACCCAACAGGACGTCCTTGAGCCCTTCCCTGATTTTCGCTGAATCGAGCGCCTGCTTGCTCATCGTCGAGTGGGCCTCGAAGGCATCAATGATGGCGTCGAGGATGGCCTGCGAGAGGTCCGGCGAATTGGCGAACTGCTCCTTGGTGTTGTTCGTGGCTTGCTGGGCCAGCGTCTCGCTCTCCAGGAGCTTTCCCTTGATCACGTTATTCACGTAGATGAGCTGGTCGTCGTCGGTCACATCGCCTTGGAACAGATCATTCACCTTGGCGAGGATCTCATCGAGCAGCGCCTTCTCCTTGTCCTGAATCGAGCCTGACCCGGTTTCGGTGATGGGCTGGAGCGGCTCCCCCTTGCCATCCAAGATCAGCGGGCGCTTGCCCTGATTGGACAGCTTATGATGGGTCAGGATAATCTTAGAAATGTCGATACCCTCTCGCTGCCGTCCGAAGTCCAGCAAGGGGATGAGGCGGCGATAGAAGATCGACCGCGCCTCGATGGCTGTGTTGCCGTAGTCGAAGACCTGCGACAGGAAGCTGTAGAGCCGCAGGAACGCTCCCATGTCGTTCTTGAACAGCAGGAGGGCGCTCATCTCGTCCTTGGCGCCCTTGATGCCATTCTCGTCATCCTTGGCGGTCGCCGCCTGGAGCAGTGCCTGGGCGTCCTTATAGGACCGCAGCAGGCGATCCGCGACCGGCGTGATGGCGGCCGCGAGGTCTCCCTGCTTCGAGGCGGGGTTCAGCTCGGCTTTCACCACCCGCTCGACCTCGAAGTCGTCATAGTGCCCGTAGCTGTCGAGCTTGGCCCGAAGGTCGTAGACGAGGTTTGGATCGGTCACGTCCGCCATCGAGGCGGTCTCGTAATAGGTCTGAAAGGCCTTGAGGATGTCGTCGCCGCTGTTGACGAAATCGAGGACGTAGGTCGTGTCCTTGCCCGGATGGGCGCGGTTGAGGCGGGAGAGGGTTTGCACGGCCTGGATGCCCGCCAGCCGCCGGTCTACGTACATGCCGCACAACAGCGGCTGATCGAACCCGGTCTGGAATTTGTTGGCCACCAGAAGGATGTGGAACTCGGGCAGCTTGAACGCCTCGCGGATGTCGCGTCCGTTGAGGTTCGGGTTCAGCGCCATGCTGGCCTCCGTGAAGGGATCAGGTCCGCTCTCGGGGTCGTTCACCTCACCTGAGAATGCCACCAGCGTCCCCAGCTTGTAGCCCTTTCCCTTGATGTACTTGCCGATGGCAAGCTGCCAGCGTACCGCCTCCACCCGGCTGCCCACCACCACCATCGCCTTGGCCTTACCGTCGAGCAGCGGCTGCACCATCGCCCGGTAATGCTCGACGACCACTTGGACCTTCTGGCTGATGTTATAGGGGTGGAGGCGAACCCAGCGCATGAGGGTCTTCATCGCCTCGCTGCGCTCAACCTTCGTGTCGTCGATCTCATGGCCGTCCTTGGCGAGCTTGAAGGCGAGGCTGTAGGGCGTGTAGTTCTGGAGCACGTCGAGGATAAAGCCCTCCTCGATGGCCTGTCGCATCGAATAGACGTGGAACGGCGCTGGCAGGTTCGTTTCACTCGTGGGCTGGTTTGGGTCCGGACGGCGACCGAACAGCTCCAAGGTCTTTCCCTTGGGCGTTGCGGTGAAGGCCACATAGGTGATGCCCTTGTCGCTCGCGCGGGCTGCCATCTGGGCCGCCAGGATGTCCTCGCTGCTAACCTCACCTCCGTCGCCCAGGTCGGCCAGCTCTTCCGCCGAGAGAACCTGCTTGAGCTTCGCCGCTGCCTCACCCGTCTGGCTGCTGTGGGCCTCGTCGGCGATCACCGCGAACCGCTTGCCCTCTGATGCCGCCAGCTCGCGCACAGCCTGGAGGGCGTAGGGGAATGTCTGGATGGTGCAGACCACGATCTTCTTGCCGCCCGCGAGAGCCTCGGCCAGTTGTCCGCTCTTCGCCCCGCTATCGTTCTTGATGGTGGCAACGACGCCCGTCGTCCGCTCGAAGTTGAAGATCGCTTCCTGAAGCTGCGTGTCGATCACGTTGCGGTCGGACACCACCAGCACTGTATCGAACACTTTCTGGTGCTTCGCGTCATGGAGGTCTGCGAGGAAGTGGGCGGACCATGCGATGGAGTTGGTTTTCCCTGAGCCTGCCGAGTGCTGGATCAGGAACTTGCCACCGGCCCCCTCGTCGAGGATCGCGGCGCGGAGCTTGCGGGTCGCGTCGAGCTGGTGAAAGCGCGGGAAGATGAGGCCCTTGATCTTCTTCTTCGCGTCTCGCTCGGCCACCATGTAGCGCCCGAGGATTTCCAGCCAGGAATCGCGCCGCCAGATCTCTTCCCACAGGTAGGCGGTGGGATGGCCGTGCGGGTTCAGCGGGTTGCCCTTGCCGCCGCCATTGCCCTTGTTGAACGGCAGGAAGCGGGTTGCTGGACCGTCCAGCCGTGTGGTCATCATAACTTCGGCATTGCTGACAGCGAAATGGACCAACGCCCCGCTGGGGAAGCTGAAGAGCGGCTCCGGCCCTTGCCCCTTTGGGTTCGGCGACCGGTCGAACTTGTACTGGTCCACAGCGTCCCGCACGGATTGCGTGAAATCCGTCTTCAGCTCCACGGTCGCCACCGGCAGGCCGTTCAGGAACAGGACCAGATCAATGGCGTTCTCGTTTCCTTGAGAATAGCGCACCTGCCGCACGACCCGCAGCCGGTTGGCCTCGTAGCGGGCAAGGATGTCCGGGTTCATCGACAGGGCAGGTTTGAACTGTGCCAGCGCCAGCGGCGCCCGCAGGCCGATCATCTCGACTCCATGGCGAAGCACGTCGAGGGTGCCGCGCTCGTCGAGCTGCTTGCGAATCCGGTCGAGCAGCATGACTTCCGCAGCCGTGCCGTGGTTCTTAACGAACGCCGCCCATGCGGCGGGTTGGGTCTTCTGGATCCAACCCACGATGTCGGCGGGGAACTGAGCGCGAGCCCGGTCGTAGCTCGCCGCGTCGCCTTCGGCGTAGAGCCAGCCGTGCAAGGCCAGATAATTGCAGACCTCAGCCTCGAAGCTGATCTCCTTGTAGAGGTTCATGACGCTTCTTTCATTACTCCGGCGAGTTGTCCCGCCTCCCAGTCCTTGTAGGTCAGGGAGCCACCCTCCAGTCGCCACTCGATAGTTCCATTGGCGGGCCTGCCGTTCACGACCGCTGCTGCCGCGCTCGGGCTGTTGAAGGCATAGTTCTGGGTGAAGATGCAGTGTTCGCCCTGCTGCTCCAGAACCCCCGATTTCCGGAGCTCTTCGTGAAGGGATGCGTAGTGGTGGCTTTGACCTTCCCAGCGCAACCGAGCCATTGATCCAGCCTCAACAATGAACTCGCCATCCTGAAGAACCGCGGTGGCCGTCAGTCCATGCTTTCGGCTGAAGAGGCTGAACCGAGGCACGGGTGGCGCACCGGGTGAGACGGCTGCGCGAACGGTGGGGCGCGTATTCTTGATGAACAGATCCACACGAACCGCTGGGAGCACCATGAAGAGATAGCCGAGGAAGGACTCCATGTTGGACTGCGCGGCCTCCGAGAGGCCGGGCCGGGGCGGCGTGTTCCCGTTGTCCAGCGTGACGCGGCCCGCCGCACGGGCTTCCTCGACGAGGCGAGCCTCCAAGTACTTCACGTGGGCCTTGTTCAGGTTGTTGGCCGCCGACGTGACGAGGACTGCACTCGTCCACCAGTCCTTGCGGGTGTCGTGGTTCCTGATGCGGTCGCTTATGTCCTCGCCCTCACCGATATAGGCACAGGGGCCGCCGTCCTGCTCTCCGAGAAGGAGATAGACCCCTGTATAGCGAGCCTCCTTTCGCGCCAGAGCGTCCCCGATGCGCGTCCGAGGAGTCATCAGGACATGGCCGGTCCAGTTGAACACCTCGGCGGTCAGCATCCCATCGGGACGCCCATCGATGAAATAGAGTTCAAGCGACCGCCCTTCCGCCATGGCGCTCATGCGGCCTCCGCTTGATCGGGAACGAGCCCGCGCACGTCGATCTTGCCGGTGACGGCTGCGGAGATGAGGGCAGAGCGGCGCTCTTGGAGGAGCATGATCGCAGCCTCCGCCTCTTGGATGAGCGGGCCTATTGAGGCCTTGATGGAAAGGATCTTCGAAGTGATTTTGTCTCTTTCCGAGGCACTCGGAGGAACTGCAATCGGTAGGTTGGCTAAAGCGTCAATCGTAAGCTTTGGCTGAGCAGAACCAGTTACGAATGGCACCAGATCAATTGCCTCAATGCGTTCAGACCAGTAGACGAGCTGTCCATCATGCGGCCGAAGAATATGCGCGTGGTTATTCACCCAATATTGACCGGTCGCAATGAATGAGATTGGAGTTGATCGGTTGATTAGGTTAGCTCCATCCTCAGATACCAGTATCAAATCTTCATCGAAGATGAACTCATCGATCCAGTCGATGATTCCCGATGCGCCGTAGTAAGGATATCGCCCGCTACGATGTGACCGCTCTTCCGAGCTGAGGGGCACTCTCTTTCCGTCTAGGAATGAAACAAACCGTTTGAGTGCGCCAAGCTCCCAATGCTCTGGCACATTACCCAGCCAATCGATCCCCGCGTCCTTCATCGGAACACTTGGGTCGAGGCCCTTGGTGACGGCGTGGGAGATGGCGGCCCGACGCTTCTCCTTGAGCAACGCAATCAGCCGCTTCTGCTCCTCGACCAGAGCGTCGATCTTGCCCGTTTCACGACTAAGGAAAGTGGCGATGGCAACCTGCTCCTCCGATGGAGGGGTTGGGACTACGACGTTGTCGAGCGAATACTGGCTCAATCCGACGCGGGTTAGCCCGTTGGCGCGAACCGCGAAACAGCTTTTCGCGTAGGCGCTGTCGAAAAACCGCTTGATGAACTCTCCATAGGTGCTTGCATTGGGGCGGATTAAGGCGAGGTGATAACCGCATACAACACCTGGCATTGCTTCAGGCACGTAAGCGGCAATTGCGATATCGTTCGAGGTTTCGGAGTCTTTGGTGACGATCACGTCTCCTGCCTTCAACGTAAACCGGTCGACCTGCTCGGCACTTGCACTCGCCTCCATTAACCCCATGTCCGGCGTGATCACGTCACTGTAGTACACATCTGTATAGTTACAGAGGCGGACTAGCACTTCACCATCATGAGTTTTCTTGTCGACGTTACTTGGGCGAACATCGCAGAGCTGCTTGAGACGCTTTACTGTCCAATGGTCTGGCAACTCTCCCAGCCACTCCACTCCGCTGTCGCGACAGTTTCTGTAACGGGGGAAACTCATGCCGCCAGTCCCTCGATCATCGTTTTGATACGGTCGGTGACGTCCTTTAGCTCAGCATCGATTTCGGCCAGCGGGCGCGGCGGCTCGAAGACGTAAAAGTGCCGGTTGAACGGAATCTCGTAACCGACCTTCGCCTTCTCGTGATCGATCCAGGCATCCTCGGCATGAGGCAGAACCTCACGGCGGAAATAGGCTTCCACGTCCTCGCTTAGCGGCACGTTCTCCGTGTCCCGCAGCGAGCTGTCGGCCTGTGGCTTGCCTTTGTTCTTCCCGCGCTCACCGAGGATGAGCTTGCCGCTTTCGTCCCGCAGGGGGCGCTCGACAGTGATGGTGCGGTAGCCGAAGGCCTCGTTGGGGAAAATGCGGGAGAGTGGCGCGAGATTCACCTTTCCGCCTTCGGGGGCGGCTGGCGGCTTCTCACCCTGCAACACTACCTCCTTGGCAAGTTCCCGCCCCTCGGCATTCAGCACCGTAGCGAGCTGCGCCTCCTGGAAGTTGCCGAACAACCGGGTGATGGTGGCGATGTCCTTTTCGCCCATCTCCTTGCGCTTGGAGCCAAGGCTCTTGCGCATCTTCTGCCAGAAGCTCGACCCGTCGATGAGTTGCACCTTGCCCTTGCGGTGAGCGGGCTTTCGGTTCGACAGCACCCAGACGTAAGTCGCGATGCCGGTATTGTAGAACATGTCGGTGGGAAGCCCAATGATGGCCTCCACCAGATCGTTCTCCAGCACGTAACGGCGGATCTCGCTTTCGCCTGAACCAGCCCCGCCCGTAAACAGCGGCGAGCCGTTGAGAACGATACCGAAGCGGCTGCCACCATCCGCTGCGGGACGCATCTTCGACAGGAGATGCATCAGGAACAGGAGTGACCCGTCGGACACCCTCGGGAGACCCGGCCCGAACCGCCCGTTGAAGCCCTTTTGTTCGTGCTCAGTGCGGACCGCCTTCTCGACCTTCCTCCACTCGACTCCAAACGGCGGATTGGACAGCATGTAGTCGAACTTCTGGTGCGGATGGCCATCGTCCGACAGCGTGTTGCCGAAGATGATGTTGCTGACGTCCTGCCCCTTGATCAGCATGTCCGCCTTACAGATGGCATAGGATTCCGGGTTCAGCTCCTGCCCGTACATGACGAGGGAGGCCTTGTCGTTGTGTTCGGCCAGGTACTCGTCGGCAGTCGAGAGCATCCCGCCCGTACCCGCCGTGGGGTCGTAGATCGTCCTCACCACACCGGGCTTCGAGAGGATCCCGTCGTCCTCCACGAAGAGCAGATTGACCATGAGGCGGATGACCTCGCGAGGGGTGAAGTGCTCACCGGCGGTCTCGTTGGAGAGTTCGGCGAACCGGCGGATGAGTTCCTCGAAGACGAGCCCCATCTGGTGGTTGTCCACCTTACTAGGGTGTAGGTCGATCCGGGTGAACTTCTCCGTGACCTGATAGAGCAGCCCCGCCTTGGTTAGCCTGTCTACTTGGACGGCGAACTCGAACCGCTCGAAGATGTCCCGCACGTCCGTTGAGAAGCCCTGGATGTAGGCGTAGAGGTTCTGGGCGATGTTGTCCTGGTCGCCCATGAGTTTGCGCATGTCGAGGGGCGAGACGTTGTAGAAGGTCTGTCCGGCCTTGCGGAGCACGAACGGCTCCGGGTTGAGTCCCTGCGCTGTCTTGGCCGCATGTTCCGCCAGGACGGCGTACTTGGTCGGCTCCAGAACGCAATCCAGCCGCCGAAGGACAGTGAATGGCAGAATGACCTTGCCATAATCGGCCTGCTTATAGTCGCCTCGAAGGAGATCCGCGACGGACCAGATGAAGGAAGAAAGGGATTGGTGGTTCACAGTTGTCAGGCGCCTCACGCGGTAAGAGGCCAAATGTGGCCGAATGGCGGCACCATAGCAACGGTAAAGCCATGTGCCTTTATCGTGTTACAAATCCTGAAAATTCATTGCGGGGAGGTCCCCGACATGGGCCTTCCATAAGCTATGGAATCACTAGGGCGTTTCGGCCGGATTCTTGCTCGGCCTCAAGGTCCCCTTCGGAACGGGACGAGCCATCTTCTCCTCCACAGTTACGCCGGCCATACGCGTACTAAGCCGCTTCTCGACATTCGCCGGATCATCCCGCTTCAGTTCATACCCTTTGGCAAAGGCCTTAAAGGCTCTGGACATCTTAAACGTGGGTATACCGCCAGACTTGCTTAGTCCCCTGGCAGGCTTTGACGGTCTCACGGCGCCGTTGCGCATTCTGCGACGTTGCCTTGTACATCGTCGGCCCCCGGTGCGTCACTGAGCTTTGCAGGTGCCACGCCTGCCCACAAGGACGCCTCTACGGGTATTCAAGTTCAGCGAATGGGACGGTTTCATGCGAACGCGACCGCCTCGCAAACCCTGGGTGAAGCGCTAAAAGGCCGCCCAGAAGCAGACTGATCGGTGAAGTACAATTCTGAGCTTCCGTCCGTGTAATTCGGGGCTCCAAATCAAGCATTCAATTCCAGGACTATCGTCCATCGACCGCATAGAGGTGTGAGCGATTGCTCCTATCGAATCAATTGCCGCCAAGCGTGACAAGAAACCAGACTTAGCCGCCTTGAGGCCTGACAACCCTTTAGAACCGAAAGGAACCTGACCTGCGGCGCGGTGCCGTCATTGTGCCGTCACGGCCAAATAAAAAGGCCACGCTCAAGGAACGCAGCCTTATAAACAACTGAATAATAAGAGGTTTAATGGTCGGAGCGAGAGGATTTGAACCTCCGACCCCTAGTCCCCCAGACTAGTGCGCTAACCGGGCTGCGCTACGCTCCGACTGAGGCGCCATATAAGCCGACAATCGGCCGGACGCAATCTCTGATGCGAGAAAGCCGCATCTTATTCGTTAACACCGGTTTCAGAAGGAGCCCGCAGGGCGGTGAGGACGCGGTCGCACTCGAGAAGCTCCTCGAGCGCGGCATGAAGATCATCCCAACTGGCCTGTCCGTGGCTCGTCTCGAAATGCGGTATCTCGCCGCCTGCCATCGGCTCGGGCGAATCGTCGTCAGGCAGGGTCTCCGGTTCAACTTGGCCGCTTGCGGCGACCGATTGCTCACCGCGCCCGACCGCTTGGACGAAGCGGACCCCCTCTTCCTTCAGGATCCGCTGTACCCCCTTGATGGTGTATCCCTCGCCATAGAGAAGGTGCCGGATCCCCTTGAGGAGATCGACGTCGTCAGGGCGATAATAGCGCCGTCCTCCGCCACGCTTGAGGGGGCGGATCGAGGCGAAACGCGTCTCCCAAAAACGCAGGACATGTTGCGGCAAGACGAGATCGTCCGCCACCTCGCTGATGGTCCGGAAGGCGTCAGGCCCCTTGTCCATGGCGCTGCCTGCCATGGGGCATCTCAATCTTCGTCAGGGGCGGTTTCGCCGTTGATATGTGCCTTGAGCACATTGGAAGGCTTGAACACCATGACCCGGCGTGGGTCGATCGGTACCTCGACACCGGTCTTGGGGTTGCGCCCGACGCGCTCCCCCTTGCTGCGCACGATGAATGAGCCGAAGGACGAGAGCTTCACGGTCTCTCCGGCTGCGAGGCTGTCGCAGATCTCTGCCAGGACCCGCTCGACCAATTCTGCCGATTCGGTGCGAGAGAGGCCGACCTTCTGATAGACGGCTTCGCTTAGGTCCGCCCGTGTCACAGTTTTCCCTGCCATCGCAATCCCCCAAGGCACAGATCTCAAAATCCGAGCTCACTCTTCGCAGACGCTATGCAGACGGGCCCTTATGGTCAACCCGTTGACAATCCGCGAAAAACTCTGCGTCACCAACGGATCAGGGCGCTGCCCCAGGTGAAGCCGCCGCCTATGGCTTCGAGCATCACAAGATCGCCGCGCTTGATGCGGCCATCCTTGCAAGCCACGTCCAGCGCCAGCGGGATGGAGGCAGCGGAAGTGTTACCGTGACGATCGACCGTGATGACGACCTTCTCCTGGGCAATTCCGAGCTTGTCAGCACTCGCCGTGATAATGCGCTTATTCGCCTGATGCGGCACGAACCATGTGAGGTCCTCCGCGGTCGTTCCGGTGGCCGTAAAGGCATCCTGAACAACGTCGATCACGGAGCCGACGGCAAACCGGAAGACCTCCTTGCCTTCCATCTTGAGTACACCCGTCGTCTTCGTGGATCCGGGCCCGCCGTCTACGTAGAGCTTCTCGCGATGCCGTCCATCGGATCGCAGTTGCGAAGTGAGCACACCCCGGTCCGCGGATGTGCCCTCGCCTTCCTGCGCTTCGAGAACGATCGCCCCGGCGCCATCGCCAAACAGCACGCAGGTGGTGCGGTCGTTCCAGTCGAGAATGCGCGAAAAGGTCTCGGCTCCGATGACCAGAGCCCGCTTGTGCGAGCCGGAGGCCAGGAACTTGTCGGCCGTTGCGACGGCGTAGACGAAGCCCGTGCAGACGGCCTGAAGATCGAACGCCGCTCCATGAGTCATGCCCAACCCGCTCTGGATCATGGTGGCGGTCGACGGGAACGTGTAGTCGGGTGTGGACGTGGCGCAGACAATCAGGTCGATGTCATCAGGCGTCAAACCCGCATCGCTCAGCGCCGCTTCCGCCGCCTTGATACCGAGGACCGAAGTGGTCTCGTGGTCGTCTGCGATGTGGCGTGCCTCGATACCGGTGCGCTGGACGATCCAGTCGTGCGATGTTTCGACAAGCTTTTCGAGATCGTGGTTCGTAACCCGGCGTTTCGGCAGATACGAGCCGACGCCACGCACAATGGAACGGATACGTTTCAAGATTTGCCTTCCTCAGGCCTGTTGCTCGACCGGATCATGCTCCAGCATGCCCCGTATCGTCTTCATCAATTCGAAATGCGCCATATCGTAGGCCACATCGATCGCGCTGGCGAAACCGAGATCGTCCGTGCCGCCGTGGCTCTTCACCACGACCCCCTCAAGGCCCAGAAAAACCCCGCCGTTCACTTTGCGCGGATCCATCTTGTCCTTCAGGGCCATGAAGGCCTGCCTGGCGAAGAGATAGCCGATCTTGGCCATGAGGGTCCGGCTCATGGCGGATCGCAGGTATTCTCCGATCTGCTTGGCGGTTCCCTCGGCGGTCTTGAGGGCGATATTGCCCGTAAATCCCTCCGTCACCACCACATCCACCGTCCCCTTGCCGAGATCGTCGCCCTCGACGAAACCCCGATAATCGAGATGCGGCAGGTTCGATTCTTTAAGGATCCGCCCGGCTTCCTTGACGGTCTCGATGCCCTTGATGTCCTCGGTTCCCACGTTGAGAAGTCCAACCGTGGGACGGTCGAGATCAAAGACGATGCGCGCCATTGCGGCGCCCATGATGGCCATGTCGACCAGATGTCCGGCGTCGGCCCCAATCGTGGCGCCGACATCGAGGACGATGCTCTCCCCGCGAAGGGTCGGCCACATGCAGGCAATGGCGGGCCGCTCGATATGGGCCATGGTCTTCAGGCAGATCTTGGCCGTTGCCATGAGGGCGCCGGTATTTCCAGCCGAGACGGCTGCATCTGCCTCCCCGTCACGCACCGCCTGCACGGTCTTCCACATGGAAGACCGGCCTCGGCCCATGCGGATGGCCTGGCTCGGCTTCTCGTCCATCCCGATGGCGATCTCGGTGTGGCGGATCTCCGTCACGTCCTTCAGCTTGGGATAGCCATTGAGAATCGGCGCGAGGACCTGCTCGTTGCCGAACATCAGAAAGCGGATATCGGGGTGGCGCTCGAGAGCCAGCGCGGCCCCTGGGATCACCACGGAGGGGCCATGGTCACCGCCCATCGCATCAAGCGAGATCCGGACCGATTGGGGCATGAGCAGTCGTTTCTTTCTGAAATTCTATCGACAGGGGGCGGAAAATAGCCGTTTGCAAGGGCGCCGCAACCGAATTCTGTTCCATCATCAGGCTGTCAGGCCTTGAGGCAGGAACCTCTCACCTCGAAAAATCGCGTCGCTTGACCGGACATTTAGTCCTTTTCCTTGAGGCTATCCAGAGCCGCGAAGGGAGAATCCTTCGCGTCGCGAGGGTCCTTATAATCAAAGCTGATACCCGGCTTGCGCGGATAGGGATCGAGCCCGAGAGCTAGAAACTCGGCCGTAAGGGCCCCGAGATCGATCTGTCCATTGACGATCTCGTCGGGAGGCTCGTAGTCATGCATCTCGGTGGGCGGCTCCGCCGGCATGCCCGAGGGCTCGGCGAAATCGACCTCGACCTCCTCCTCGATCGTCGAATCGAAGGAATCGAGGCTGACGACGCAAACCTGCGTGATGCCGGCCTTCACCGTCCCGTGCACATGGACCCCCTTGGCGGTGGTTGTCAGGTTGAACTCCCCAGACAGGTCCCGAATATCCGGAAGGCCGAAATCCCGGGCAAGCGCCCGGCATTCGTCCACGGAAGCCTCGATCCGGACGTGCTTGCCGGTTGGCGGGATGTTAACGACGTCGACGATCCGGGTCAGCGGACCTACGGCTTCAGGCGTCATGAGACTCCTCCCTGGCATAGGCGTCGGGCGATGGGAAAACAGGTCCCTTGTCCAAAAGCGCAGCCAGATCCACGCCCTTCAGGTCATGATCGGCTGCGAGGGCATAACGCGCAAGGGGAACGGCGGGTGCCTCGTTTCCACAGGCATTACGACCGAGAGCGACCGCAAGGGCGGCCGTATCCTTGCCTTCCAGGGGGACGTCGTAAGCCCGGGCACGGCCGTAAAACGACGATGCCAGCTTTTTCATACGCTTAGGCACTACCGTATCGCCCGCCCCCATCTCCCGCAGGGACGCATCCAGATCCGCGAAGAACGCGTCCGTCAGGTCCTTGGCCACGTCGTCGGCGGGAGGTGGCAGGTGCCGCAGGGCACGAAGGGTCAGGACCATATGCAAAGAAAGAGACTCGAAGCGCCCCTCGAGAGTATCCGGAATGCCGAGGGCGGCATAGAGCCCGGGGACGCGCGAGGCATTGGCCACCCGCTCATAAAGGGTTGCGATCAGAACGCGCCTCGGATCTCTCCGAAAGAAACTGAAGATCACCGCTTTGGGCCTTCCCGCCTTGTCAAATACGTGGCACCGGGTTACGCCATCACAGTCCAAAGGCGCAAGCTTGTCCGCGCCACAATCCTGGAAGAACTCTACGATGCGTCGATATCACTCTCTCTTCTTGCGCTTGGCGGCAGCGACTTTCCTGGCCACATCCGTTGCCGGTTGTATGGGCGGAGAGGAATTCCACCGCGGCTATTTCGTGGATGAGCAGACCGTCAGCCAAGTGAAAAAAGGCATGAGCGGGGAGCAGGTGCTCACGACCCTCGGCACCCCTTCGACCGTCTCCACGGTCGGCAACAGAAGCTGGTACTATATCAGCCAGACCTCCCAGCGCCGGTTCCAGTTCATGGGAGAGCAGATCGTCGATCAGAAGGTCATGGCGGTCTATTTCGACAAAAATCTCCGGGTTGAGCGTGTCGCGCTCTACGGTCTGCAGGACGGCAAGGTCTTCGACTTCATCACCCGCACGACCCCGTCGGGCGGACAGGAAGCGAGCTTCCTCGGCCAGCTCCTTCGCGGAACCAACAATTTCAATCCGTTCGGGGCCTAAAACACTCCCTCATCCATTCAAAGGCCGGGCATTGCGCCCGGCCTTTTCGTTTGTGCACGGTGGATTCAGAGGGCGGTCCCGCGCTGACGCAAGAAGCGGACCATGGCCTGCGCGTCACCCGGCATCGGCTGCTCGATCCGGCGATAAACGCTTCCGTCGCGGGTGCGCTCCATCAAACCAAAATCACACAGTTCCCGGCGCAGAAGCGCGTGGTCGCCGAAAGCGTGCAGAGCCTTGAGCCTTTCGTTGACGTCCTTCTCCGAAAACTCCTGCCGGGCCGGCAGCCGGGACCACAAGACCCAGAGAGCAATGAGGCGCTCGCTGTGCTTGGCCGGCCATCGCTGCAAGCTCCCGTCCGGCCCATAGCATCGGGCGAGCCGTTCGAGCTTTCGAAAATCGACCGCTTCGAGCCCTGCCGTTGGATCGTTCAGGCGATCATAGGCGGCCATTTGGGCACGGAGCTGTTGAAAATTGCGATGACCGACAGAGCGGGCCAGCATGTTGAGCATCTCCACGTGGCCCGGCGGAGCGTCACGTTCGGAGAGCTGTTGCCGCAGGGAGCGCGCAACAGCGGAAATATCGTGAGCATAGAATGGCATTGCCGTTCTGGACATGACCTATCCCTCGGTATCGTGCCTTATCCGACTGGGGATGACCGGTGATCGCCCTTCCGACGCGGCACGGGAGAGAGGTGTCCGTCGATACGAGAAACGGCAGGTTTAGCAAACCCATGACGGGTGGCGATGCCTCGGTGAACTGCTGACCGCCCTTCTCGATAATACGAGCACGCCCGAGGATCAAGCATCCGAGCCACGATCGTGGCGGAGGTCCGATCAAGAAAAACCCCGCGGCTCACGCCGCGGGGCTGGATAGCTCGTTCCAAAGTTCTTGCGAACTAGGAGTGCGCCAGGATCGCCAACAGCAACAGGGCGATGATGTTGGTGATCTTGATGGCCGGGTTCACCGCAGGGCCTGCCGTGTCCTTGTAGGGGTCGCCGACAGTATCGCCCGTGACGGACGCCTTGTGCGCTTCGGATCCCTTGTGATGGGTTGTCCCGGAGGAGTCCGTGAATCCATCCTCGAAGGATTTCTTCGCATTGTCCCAGGCCCCGCCGCCCGAAGTCATGGAAATCGCCACGAACAGGCCCGTGACGATGACGCCGAGGAGCATGGCGCCCACGGCCGAGAAGGCCTGGCTCTTTCCGGCAATCGCGTAAACGACGAAGTAGGTAACGATCGGCGCCAGAACGGGCAGCAGCGAAGGAATGATCATCTCCTTGATCGCGGCGCGCGTCAGCATGTCGACCGCCCGCCCATAGTCCGGGCGGTCCGTGCCGGCCATGATTCCCGGCTTCTCGCGGAATTGCCGCCGTACCTCCTCCACAACGGCGCCCGCCGCGCGGCCGACCGCCGTCATGGCAATGCCGCTGAACAGGAACGGAATGAGGCCACCGAAGAGAAGACCGACGACCACATATGGATTGGCGAGGGAGAAGTCCGGCTTCACGCCCTGGAAGTACGGGTAGGTCGCCGCATTCTGCGTGAAGTAGTTGAGGTCCGAGGTATAGGCGGCGAACAGCACCAGGGCACCGAGACCGGCGGAGCCGATCGCATAGCCCTTCGTCACGGCCTTGGTGGTATTCCCCACCGCGTCGAGAGCGTCCGTCGACTTGCGGACTTCCTTCGGAAGGCCGGCCATCTCCGCGATGCCGCCGGCATTGTCCGTAACCGGGCCGAACGCATCGAGCGCCACGATCATGCCGGCCAGGGCCAGCATTGCCGTCACCGCGATGGCGATGCCGAAGAGACCGGCCAGCGTGTAGCCTACGATGATGCCCGCGATGATCACGATCGCGGGAAGCGCCGTCGATTCGAGCGACACGGCAAGTCCCTGGATCACGTTGGTCCCGTGACCGGTCACTGACGCCTGGGCGATGGACCGTACCGGACGGAAACCGACGCCGGTGTAGAACTCGGTGATCACCACGATCAGCGCCGTCACGACGAGACCGACAACCGCGCACCAGAAGAGGGAGAGCCCGCTATACGCGGTTCCGGCGATCGGTCCGAGGCCTATGGTGAAATAGGTCACGAGCCAGATGGCGACGATCGACAGGATGCCGGTGACGATGAGGCCCTTGTAGAGCGCGCCCATGATCGACTCGTTCTGACCGAGCTTCACGAAGAACGTGCCGACGATGGAAGTCAGGATGCAGGCGGCGCCGATCCCGAGCGGATAGAGCAGCATCGATTCGAGAAAGGGCTGGCCGGCAAAGAAGATGGCTGCCAGCACCATCGTGGCGACGATCGTGACCGCATAGGTCTCGAAAAGATCGGCCGCCATGCCGGCGCAGTCGCCGACGTTGTCGCCCACGTTGTCGGCGATCGTGGCGGGATTGCGCGGATCATCTTCCGGGATGCCCGCTTCCACCTTGCCCACGAGGTCGCCGCCGACATCCGCACCTTTCGTGAAGATGCCGCCGCCGAGACGGGCGAAGATGGAGATGAGCGAGGCTCCGAACCCCAGGGCCACGAGGCTGTCGATCACCTCGCGACCTCCCGAGGGAAGCCCGGCGATTCGGGTCAGGTAACCGAAGTAGAGAGCAACGCCCAGGAGAGCGAGACCGGCCACGAGAAGGCCCGTCACGGCCCCTGACTTGAAGGCGACGTCGAGACCGCCCCCGAGGGACTGAGTTGCCGCTTGGGCCGTGCGGACGTTGGCACGCACCGACACGTTCATGCCGATGAAGCCCGCTGCCCCGGACAGGATGGCGCCGATGGCGAACCCGATGGCGACGCGGATACCGAGAAGATAGGCGATGATGATGAACAGAACCACGCCGACGATGGCGATGGTGATGTACTGGCGGCGGAGATAGGCCTTCGCGCCTTCGGCGATCGCGGCTGCGATCTCCTGCATGCGCTGAGAGCCGGCGTCGCGCTTCATCACATCGTTAATGGCCCAGAGGCCATATACTATGGAGAGAAGGCCGCCCAAAATAATGAGGGTGAGTGCCATTGTGCCATCCTTGTTATGGGAAGCAGAATGCCGCGCTCAAAGCCTGTATTTCGGCCTTGATCGGCCCTTACCCCCAGAGAAGTACGCAAACGCTGCCAAAATTTCAGGCAGCCTGCAACGCAACTTCCGAATGACTCACAGGAAGACTTCAGGCCGGAACGGGAACTTTTCTGCTTTTCTGCCACACGAGCAGGATCAGGACGACGATGACTGGCGGGAATACAAGCCAGTTCACGCTGTCCCATCCACCGGAATTCAGCATGCGCCCCGACGAGAAGGACGCAACGGCAACCGATCCGAAGACCAGGAAGTCGTTGGCTGCCTGCACCTTGTTTCGCTCTTCGGGCCGATAGCAGTCGATCACCAGTGACGTTGCCCCGATGAAGCCGAAGTTCCAGCCGATCCCGAGGAGGATCAGCGTGATCCAGAAGTGTGAGACGGTCAGCCCGGACAGTCCGATGACCGCCGATATGGCGATGAGCAAGAGGCCGACGCCCGTTACGGCGTCCTTCCCGAAGCGGCTGATCAAGCGCCCCGTGAAGAAGCTTGGTCCGAACATGGCCAGGATATGCCACTGGATACCGAGGGCCGCCGTTCCGATCGGATGGCCGCATTCGATCATGGCAAGGGGAGCGGCCGTCATGACAAAGCTCATCAATCCATACGAGACGAGGCCTGCCGCGACGGCCACGATGAAGCGAGGCTGCGCCATGATTTCCCGTAGGGGCCGTCCGCCGGCGCCCCCTGCCCTTTCCAGGCCCTGGACGGCTGGCGGAGCACGAAGAAACGACACGATGACCAGGGACAGGAGCGCAAGGAAGGCCTGCCCGACGAATGCGCCGGCGAATGGAGCCGTGGGGATCATATCCCGTGTCCAGATAACCGTCTGCGGGCCGACGATCCCGGCAACCAGTCCGCCGGCCATGACCCAGGAAATGGCGCGTGGGCGGAAAGCCTCGGAGGCGGCATCCGTCGCGGCGAAGCGATAGCTCTGGACGAAGGAGCCGTAGAACCCCGCGATGAACGTGCCGAGGCAGAAGACCAGGAAGCTGGCATAGGCAATGCCGGACGCCGCGATACAGCCTGCAAGGACGCAGAGCCCTGCCCCGAAGATATATCCGGTGCGGCGGCCGACCCGTCTCATGAGCATGGCGGCCGGGATGGTACCCAGCGCCAGCCCGAGATTGGTGAGGCTGACCGGCAGCGTCGCAAGCTCCTTGTTCTCGGCGAGGACCTGCCCGACCAATCCGCCAAGGGATACGACGATGGCTGGATTTGCGCCGCCCAGAGCCTGGGCGCAGGCAAGCACCAGGGCATTGCGTTTGGCGAGGCGGTCTCCCGAAACGGGCGCTTGGCGATCAGAAGTGAGAGAAGGAGCCGACATCGTACCGTCTTTCGAGGTTGCCCATCCGAAAGACCGGTGCGTCATTTCCCGGAACGACTCGACCGATGGTGGATAGCATCACACCGCACCTATTGGCCTCCTCTCGAAAGATGTCGACCTCTTTTTCCGGCACGGCACAGAGAATTTCATAGTCGTCCCCGCCGGTCACGATGCGATCGAGAAGATCAGGATCGCTTCTCACGGCAGCCAGAGCCGGTGTGGATAGAGGCACTCTGTCGACATCGACGACGGCTGAAACCCCGCTGACGCGCATCATCTTGGCGAGATCTCCGGCCAGCCCGTCCGATACGTCCATGCTGGCGCGCGCATGAGCGCGCACGCTTCTCGCAAGCTGATGTCGTGGCCGGGGGTGGAGGTAGCGGTCCGCCAGGAAGTTCTTTTCCTCCTCCGACAGGTCGACGCTCCAAGCCGGTTCCTGTCGGAGATCGAGACCGAGAGCCGCGTCCCCGATCGTGCCGGAGACGCACAGCACGTCACCGGGCCGAGCGGCCGTACGGGGGACCATTTTCCCCACCGGCACCTCGCCGAGAGCCGTGACCGAGAGGGTCAGGGCTCCCTTGGCCTTTACCGTGTCGCCCCCCAGAAGGGGGCAGCCGAAATCGCGGGCGGCATCACCGAGCCCGGTCGCAAAGGCCGCAAGCCAGTCCTCGCTCCAGTCGGACGGCAAGGCGAGGCTGAGAAGAAAACCAACGGGATCGGCGCCCTTGGCGGCCAAATCGGAGACGTTCACTCCAAGCGCCTTGCGGGCCACCGAACCCGGGGGATCTCCCGGCAGGAAATGAACCGTCTCGACGATGGCGTCCACCGTCAGAACCAGATCATGTCCGGACCGCGGCGTCAGGCAGGCCGCGTCGTCCTTGAGGCCGAGCCCCCCATCCGCCGCGAGCGGGGCAAAGAAGCGCGCGATGAGAGCATCTTCAGAAGGGCGCGGTCTGGACGTCATGCGTGACCTGCCTCGCCCGCCCTATCTCTTCGGATGTCCGGCCGCCTTCTTTTCCAGCTCTCCGGCGCGCACGTCCCGGGCCATCGTATCGAGAACGGCGTTCACGAGGCCTGGCTCGTCTTCGCTGTAGAAGCCGTGAGTCACGTCGACATATTCGGTGATCACCACGCGGGCCGGGACGTCCTTGCGAAACATCAGCTCATAGCCTCCGGCACGGAGAATCGCCCGGAGCACGGCCTCAACCCGCTTCAAGGGCCAGCCGGCCGACAGGGTCTTGTCGATCTTCACGTCGATCGCCCGCTGGTTCTCCACCACCCCGGACAGGATGTTCCGGAAGAACTCGGTATCGGAGGGCTGGAATTCGATTCCTTCCACCTCCCGGCCGATCCAGAAAGCCTCGAACTCGGCAAGCGCGTCGATCACGCCCTTCCCGGAGACGTCCATCTGGTAAAGAGCCTGCACGGCGGCAAGGCGAGCGGCGGAACGCTCTGCGGGCTTCGCCATGATCAGGCCTCCTGAACGTTGCGTTGAATACGAAGGACCGCGAGGGCGGCTTCCACCGCTCCTCCGCCCTTATTCAATTCATTGACGCGCGCGCGGGTCCAGGCCTGCTCGTCATTCTCCACGGTCAGGATCCCGTTGGCCAGCGGAATACGCCTTTCCACGGAGAGATCCATAAGGGCACGGGCGCTCTCGCCGGCCACGATATCGTAATGTCCGGTCTCTCCCCGGATCACGCACCCCAGCGCCACCACCGCGTCGTAGGGCCGTCCTGCGGTCCGGGCCGCCTCGAGGGCGATTACGACGGTCGACGGGATCTCAAGCGCTCCGTCAACGGTCAGGACATCGGCCTCGGCTTGCGCAGCCTCGACGGCCTGACGCGCGCCGCGCAGGAGTTCGTCCGCAATATCGTCATAGAAGCGCGCTTCGACGATCAGGACACGGGCGCCGGGAACGGGAGGGCGTGCTTTGGCGGTGGCAGGTGTATGAGCGACCATGGGAACCATTGAGACAGGAACGGAGCACCACGCCGAAATCCGGATGAGCCGCTGGCTCGCCTCCAAGGAAGGCTCGCTGCTCCGAGAAATGATGAGTGAGGGTCCCTACTCCCCTCGGCGCGCCTCCGCAAGTCGTGCAGCGTAACGCGCCATCAAATCGACCTCGATATTGAGGTGATCGCCCACCTGGCGCTCGCCCCAAGTCGTCACGGTGAGGGTGTGCGGGATGAGAAGGATCGAGAATACGTCCTCCGTGACCGAATTGACCGTCAGCGACGTGCCGTCGAGGCACACCGAGCCTTTCTCGGCAATGAAGGGCGCAAGTGACGAAGGAACTTTGATGTAGAACCGGGCCGTCGGACCCCACAGGTCATCTCCGGCCGTGATCGCCTCCCGGGCGACGATCGTCGCCACGCCGTCCACGTGCCCGGTGACGATATGTCCCCCGAGTTCGTCTCCGATCTTCAAGGAGCGCTCCAGATTGATCCGCGTGCCGACATCCCATTGCGCGACGGTCGTCCGATCCAAAGTTTCGCTCGCCGCATCCACATCGAACCAGCAGCCGCCGTCGCGTTTGCCCACCGCCACCACGGTGAGGCAGGGCCCTCCGCAAGCGATGGAGGCGCCGAGCGCAATCGATGCAGGATCGTAGGACGCATTGATGCGAAGGCGCCTCAGTGTTCCCTGTGCTCCCTCGGCCGAAACAACCTCACCGACATCGGTGATGATCCCCGTAAACATCAGGGCTTCTCCCAAAACATGAAAAGATCGGAGCCGAGCTGCTCCTCGCCGACGAGCGCGAGCTCGTCCATTCTGTCCTGCAGCGCCGGGCCAAGCGCCGGAATATCGCCCCTGCCCCGTCCCGATCCGCCGGTCACGAGGACGAGCTCGTCGACGAGATCATGCCGAGCGAGGGCATCGGCCAGGGTCGGGCCGCCCTCGCAGAAAAGGCGTGTCAGGCCGCGCTCGCCAAGGAATGCGAGGGCGTGGGGCAGAGAGATTTGCCCTGCCCCGTTTCCAGGAAGCCGGAAAACATCGACGCCCGCATCCACCAGAGCCCGCTCCGCGTGAAAGGGTGCGTCCGGGGCCGTGAGGACCCATGTCGGGTGTTCCCGCGCACCCGCGACCACCCTGGCGTCCTGCGGAAGCCGCAAGGTGCTGTCGAAGACGATCCGAACCGGTGAACGGGCTGCGAGACCCGGCAGGCGAACCGTCAAAAGAGGGTCATCCCGCAGGATGGTTTCGATCCCGACCAGGATCCCGTCCGCATGCAACCTCATGAGGTGGACGCGACCGTTGGCCGCCTCCCCCGTGATCATCAGGCGGGGCCCCTGACTGACACCCGCGAACCCTTCGGTCGTTCGCGCCAGCTTCACCGTGACGGCCGGTCGCCCGCGCGTCACCCGTGTGATATGGCCGCGATGCGCCCGGAGCGCCTCCCGTGCCATGCAGCCCACATCAACGGCGATGCCCGCCTGCCGGAGGAGATCATGCCCTCTGCCGGCCACACGTTCATCGGGATCCTCGATGGCGGAGACGACCCGCGCCACACCTGCCTCGATGATCGCGTCAGCGCAAGGCGGACTCTTTCCGTGATGGGAGCAGGGCTCAAGGGAGACATAGAGCGTGCCCCCCCGCGCCTGCTCTCCGGCAACGGCGAGCGCCACGCGCTCCGCGTGCGGACGGCCGCCCGCTTGCGTCGCGCCGACGGCAACGATGACCGGGCCGTCATCCCGGTGCTGGACCAGAACGGCGCCCACCGCCGGGTTGGGCCAGGTCAGGCCCAGCTGGCGCTGCCCGAGCGCAATGGCGAGCTTCATGAAGCGACGGTCCTCGGCGGACCATGCGGGCGGGCTTCCGACGGCAGCAGGTGAGGCCATCAGTCGGATTGGACCGGGTTCTTCTTCGGCGCGAGCGCCTCACCCTCCGGTTCCTCGTTGGCCAGCCGGCCGAGAATCTCTTCGAAATCCTTGGCTTCGCGAAAATTCTTATACACGGACGCGAAGCGCACATAGGCCACGTCGTCGAGTCCCTTCAGGCCCTCCATGACGAGTTCGCCCACCGTTTCGCTGGCCACGTCCGCATCGCCCATGCTCTCGAGCTGCCGGACGATGCCGTTGAGCATGCGTTCGACCCGCTCGGGATCCACGGGCCGCTTGCGCAGCGCCACCTCGACCGAGCGCTCCAGTTTATCCCGGTCGAACGGCACGCGGCGGCCGGAGCGCTTCACGACGAAGAGCTCCCGCAATTGGACCCGTTCGAAGGTTGTGAAGCGGCCACCGCAATCGGGGCAGACCCGCCGACGGCGGATCGCCGACGAATCGTCCGTGGGCCGGGAGTCCTTCACCTGGGTGTCGAGACTCCCACAATAAGGGCAACGCATGTCTTCTGCCTGGGCCTCAGCCGTAGATCGGGAAACGGCGCGTGAGTTCGTGGACGCGGTTCTTCACCGAGGCCTCGACATCCTGGTTGCCTTCCTCGCCGTGCTTGGAAAGACCGTCCAGTGTTTCCACGATCAGCTCCCCGACCTTCCGGAACTCCGCAACTCCGAAGCCGCGGGAGGTGGCGGCCGGCGTGCCGAGCCGGATGCCCGAGGTGACCATCGGCTTCTCGGGGTCGAACGGCACGCCGTTCTTGTTGCAGGTGATGTGGGCCCGGCCCAGCGCGGCCTCGGCGGCCTTGCCGGTCAGCTTCTTGGGCCGCAGATCGACCAGCATGAGATGGTTGTCCGTCCCTCCGGCCACGATGGCATAGCCGTTGGAAACCAGCGTGTCGGCGAGGACCTTCGCGTTTTCGACCACGGAGCGGGCATAGAGCTTGAACTCGGGCCGCAGAGCTTCGGCGAACGCCACCGCCTTGGCCGCGATGACATGCATGAGCGGGCCGCCCTGCAGACCAGGGAAGATGGCGGAATTGATCTTCTTGGCGAGATCCTCCTCGTTGGTGAGGATCATGCCGCCGCGCGGACCGCGCAGAGTCTTGTGAGTCGTCGTCGTGACCACATGGGCATGCGGGAACGGCGATGGATGAGCGCCACCGGCCACGAGACCCGCAAAATGGGCGATGTCCACCATGAAGAAGGCGCCGACCTCGTCCGCGATCTCGCGGAAGCGGGCGAAGTCCCAGAACCGGGAATAGGCCGAGCCGCCGGCCACGATCACCTTGGGCTTGTGCTCGCGGGCCAGCGTCGCGACCTCATCCATGTCGATGAGCTGGTCGCTTTCCCGCACCTTGTAGCTGACCACGTTGAACCACTTGCCGGACATGTTGACCGGCGATCCGTGGGTGAGGTGTCCGCCGCAGGCCAGATCGAGGCCCATGAAGGTGTCGCCCGGCTTCATCAGAGCCATGAAGACGGCCTGGTTGGCCTGGCTGCCGGAATTCGGCTGGACGTTGGCGAACTTGCAGTCGAACAGGCGCTTGGCGCGGTCGATGGCAAGCTCCTCGGCGATATCCACGAACTGGCAGCCGCCGTAGTAGCGGCGGCCCGGATAGCCTTCCGCGTACTTGTTCGTCATGACCGAGCCCTGCGCCTCGAGCACGGCGCGGGACACGATGTTCTCGGACGCGATCAGCTCGATCTCGTCCCGCTGGCGGCCGAGCTCAAGCCCGATGGCGCGGGCGATCTCGGGATCGCTGTCGGCGAGGCTTGCCGAGAAGAAGGAGTTGGACAGGTGGCTGTGTGCCGCTTCACTCGCGCTCATGGTAGACCTCGCCTGATGCGATTGCCGTCTCAATGTGGGGATCCGGATCCTGCGATCCACCATCCCGCGGCAACCTCGTCCGATTTTCGTTCCAGGCCTTTAACATGGCCGGACGAACGCCGCCAAGCCGCGCAGAAGGTCTTTCCAAAAGGCTCAGCCCGCCGGGGGCGGGCTGAGAGGTCGAAACGGAATTTGTCCAGGATCTCAGTTCTGAAGGAACATTTCCTGATCGGGCTCGGTCGGGACCCGACTCGCCACCGGGATCGCGCTGCCGAGACCGTCTTTGTTGTAGATGTCGTCGCGGAACTGCACGAGGCCGTCCGGAGTCGCCCAGGCGGTCACGTAGACCCAGTAGATGTTGACCGGCTGCGACAGGCGGGCATCGACACGCTCACCGGACTTGAAGGTGGCGTCGATGTGCTCACGGCTCCAGCCGGGCGTGTCCTTCAGGAGCCACTCGATATAGTCGCGCACGTTCTGGACGCGCACGCAGCCCGAGGACACGAAGCGGAAATCGTCGCCGAAGATGCCCTTGGACGGGGTATCGTGCATGTAAACCCCGTGCGGGTTCGGGATATTGATGCGCACGAAGCCCATGGAATTCAGCTCGCCGCCCGGATCCTGGCGAAACCGGTAGCGCGTTGCCTCGTCGGAGAACCAGTTCACCTGGCTCGGGCTCAGTTCCTGACCGGAGCCGTTGAAGATGCGGATTTTGTTCTCCGTCAGATAGTTCGGCTCCTTCTGCATCTTCGGGATCAGGTCCTTGCGGATGATGGAAGCCGGAACGGTCCAGAAGGGATTGAAGTTCACCTCCTGCACCTTCGCATTCATGATCGGAGACTGACGGTCGATCTTGCCGACGCCTGCGGCGTGACGGGTGTGGACAACCCCACTCTCGACGGTCTCGACGAGCGCCGCCGGAATGTTCACGGTCACATAGCGGCTTCCGAGATTGCCCGAGAAGCTGCGCAAGCGGACCACGTTGATCTCAAGCTGGCGGATGCGGACATCCACCGGGACGTTCATGGCCGCCACGGTGGCGCTCGTCATGGTGCCTGTGGAGCTCAAGCCGTGGCGGGCCTGGAAGCGGCGTACGGCGGCCTCGACATAGGAATCGTAGATGGGCGATTCGCCGGCCGCCGGATCGAGATCGCCGGTGACGATCAGGCGCTGGCGCAGGGCCATCACGGCGGGGTTCTTCGCGCCGACGCGCAAACCATCGACGCCGCGAACCGGCTGCCATCCGCCGCGGGCGGAAATCTCCCGGTAATGGGCGATCATCTGCTCCGTTGCCGCCAGCGTATCGGCCGAGAGCATCGGCGTCGTCGTGCGCTGGATCCGGCTGCGCGACGCAGCCTCGTAGTTCTGCGACCACTCGGCCTGGCTCCCGGCCAGTTGCTGAGCCAAGGCTGCGGTAGCCGGCGTGAAGACGAGGGCGAGCGATCCTGTCAGGAGAGTACGGCGGGACAACATGAGCGCAGGCTTTTCCGGTTGTTGAAGGTGACGACGCGAAAGCAAAGGAACAAATCCCTAACCACTTTCAATCTCCAGCGGAAAATGCCGGGATTGGATTAAGGAACGGTATCGAAAACAAGGAACATCGGGGCCGTTTTAAGGCAGATTCGCCCGGCTCGATGCACCTTTCGCCATTCGCGACCGCAGCTGCGATTACTAATCCGGCGGTGTGTCGAATGGGATACACTATTCCGTGATCGTCACCGCCAGCTAGGACCCCAGTCCTGTCATACGGCCTTATGAATCCCGCACAAGGGCCTGCCCTTCCTCAGGATTTTGGCTTCGTGTCCCGCGCCTCGAGCCAGGCCATTCCAAGATATGCGATGGTTAACACGAGGAAAAAAACGAATGTCAGGATGCCGCTGGAGACGATTCCCGGAAAGAAGGCCGCGAGAATCAGATGGCTCATCACGGCGAGGAGCCACATGATTCCGCCCCAGGTGCTCCCCATCCACAGACCGACCGCCGCGATCAGATCGATCAGGGCAAAGTAGATGATCGTCGCCTGATAGCCCATCGACCGGGTTTCGAAATGGCCGACCGGCGTCCACACGCCAAGGATGACTGCCCAGGCGCTGAGGCCCTTCATGATCCAGAGAATCGAGAGCAGCCGCATGTACCAGGTCAGAACGAAGCCCCACCGCAGATTCCCCTGCGCGGCCGGGCGCTCCTCGATTCGGTCCGAGGCAGAGTCCTTGCTCAGATCGAGCGTCCCTTTCTGGGCTGCGGAACGAGGCATCAGGATATCTCCAGTTCACCGGCGCCGAGATTGGCGAAGTACTCGTCGATAGCCGCTTTATCGACCGCGTCCAATGAACTCGGCCGCCAATGCGGCTTTCCGTCCTTGTCGATCAGAGTGGCCCGAACGCCCTCGTAGAAGTCTTGCCCGCCGATGATCCGTGAAACGATACGGAACTCGGTCTTCATGGCGTCGGTGAAGTCGAGCGCCCGGCCGCGCCTGACCTGCTCGAAAGCGATCTTGAGACTGGTGGGTGACTTGGTCCGGATCGCTCCGGCAAGCCCGGCGGCGAAGTCAGAGCCTTCCTGAGCCTTCCGGTCCAGGCGTTCGAGAACGGCCTCGACACTCTCCCCCGAGAAGCAGGAATCGATGAGATCCCGGTGGGCCGTCAAAGGCGCAGCTTCAGAAAAAATAGCTCGGTCCCCCAGGATCTCGTCAACGGGGGCCCCATCACAGAGAGCCTCGCGGAGCTCTTCTATCCGGCCGGATGCCACCGCATGGGTCGCCAGCCCCAACATGACGGCGTCGGCCCGGCGGATCCTCTCGCCGGTCAGCGCGATATACATCCCCGTCGCCCCCGGCAGCCGCGGCAGAGCATAGGTCGCCCCGACATCGGGGAAGAAACCGATTCCGACTTCGGGCATCGCGAACAGGTACCGATCCCCCGCCACGCGATGGCTGCCGTGAAGAGAAACGCCGACGCCTCCCCCCATGACGATCCCGTCGATCAGGGAAACATACGGCTTGCCGTACCGCTTGATGAGGGCGTTGAGCCGGTACTCTTCCCGCCAGAATTCCAGGGCCTCCTCGCGGCGGCCGGCCTTCCCCAGCTCGGTCAGGTGGCGGATGTCACCTCCGGCGCAGAAAGCCTTCTCGCCAGCTCCCGTCACGACGACCCGTGTCACGCCGGGGTCATGCTCCCAGGACTCCAGAGCGCGCATCATCTCGCGGACCATGCCGAGGTTGAGGGCATTCAGGGCGCGGGGCCTGTGAAGGGTGACGAACCCTGCCGCGCCCCTCGTCTCACAGAGAATGTCAGCGTTCTCGTCCATGGCGGGCCGTCTCCGGTTGAGATGTATCGGGGCTTAAAACAAGTGCGGCCACCGCCGTCAATCAAGACACGGGAATCCTAAGCCAAGCAAAGATTCTTGCTGCAACTCTCGCATGCGACGTCGAACCCTTTTTTAGATTTACTCAAATGTGCTAACCCTTTGCCGCTGCCGGCGCGCGAGTCCGGCCCTGGATGAGGACCCATGTCGAAGCTCTCTCGCCTGCATCGCCCCGCTTCTGAGACCGCCATTGCACCCGCCCTGTCGCTGACCCAGCGACCGCGACGCAACCGCAAGGCCGATTGGTCGCGACGACTGGTGCGTGAGAGCGTCCTGACCGTCGACGATCTGATCTGGCCGATTTTCGTGGTCGAGGGAGCAAGCGGACGCGAGGCTGTCCGTTCCATGCCGGGCGTTGATCGGCTCACCGTGCCGGAAGCCGTACGCGAGGCCGAAAAGGCGGCGGCGCTTCGGATTCCCGCCCTCGCCCTCTTCCCCTATACCGATCCGTCCCTGCGTGATCTGACCGGCTCGGAGGCCCTCAACAGCCGCAACTTGGTCTGCCGCGCCGTGCGCGAGATCAAGCGGGCCGTTCCCGAGATCGGCATCATCACCGACGTTGCCCTCGATCCCTACACGAGCCATGGCCATGACGGCATCATGGACGGCGACCGGATCCTCAACGACGAGACCGTCGCCCTCCTCGCCCGGCAGGCCGTGCTTCAGGCGGAGGCAGGCGCCGACATCATCGCCCCCTCCGACATGATGGATGGCCGGGTCGGTGCGATTCGGACGGCGCTCGACGAAGCCGGCTTCCAGGATGTCCAGATCATGGCTTATGCGGCGAAATACGCGTCCGCTTTCTACGGTCCGTTCCGGGACGCCATCGGGACCAGCGCCACCCTGGTGGGCGACAAGCGGACCTATCAGATGGACCCCGCGAATTCCGACGAGGCTCTGCGCGAGGTCGCCCTCGATCTCGACGAGGGCGCCGACATGATCATGGTCAAGCCGGGGCTGCCCTATCTGGACATCGTTCAGCGCGTGAAAGAGACGTTCGCGGTCCCGACCTTCGCCTACCAGGTATCGGGCGAATACGCGATGATCCAGGCTGCGGCTGCCAATGGCTGGCTCGACGGAGAGAAAGCCATGATGGAAAGCCTCCTTGCCTTCAAACGGGCCGGGGCGGACGGTATCCTGACCTACTTCGCCCCGGCGGTCGCCGAGAAACTGAAAGCCTAGGATCCAGATCGGCCCATGGCGCATTTCAGCTTGTTCCGGGCATGGCATATCGGCCTCCTGGGACTCGTTGCGATGCTTCTTTCGGGCTGTGCGCTCTCGGTGGATGCGGAGCAGACCCGCGTCTGCCGAACCGCGCTGCCGGCCCTCAACCCGGGGGCGCGGATCACCGTCAAGCGCGTTGAGCGGGGCACGGGATCGCAGAGCATCATCGTTTTCTATGAAGCCGAGTCTCCCGGGCGACCCATCCTCGACCGCTATGCCATCTGTGGGTTTGCTGGAGAGGGGCTCTCGCCGGACAAGGCGGACCTCACCGCCTTGTCGACCGAGACCGGTCCTCTTTCAGGACCAAGCCTCTATCTGCTCAAGCATTACTATATCGACACTCCGGACGGTGTCGCGGGCGACCCCGGCAGCCCGCCCCTCGCCGAGGTGTCGGAAGTTCCGATGGGGGCGGCCTACACGCTCCAGCAGCTTGCAATCAGCCTTCCCAGAACGGCCATCTATGCCCTTCTGGCCGTGGCCTATGCCCTCGTTTTCGGGCTGAGCGGACGGATCAATCTGGCATTTGGCGAACTGGCCGCCGTGGGTTCGGCCGCGACCGTCTCGGGAGCGTCGCTTGCGATCGCCGCGGGAATCGGCTCGCCGGTGATCGGCCTGACGGCGGGACTCGCGGCGGCCGTCTTTGCGGGTGCGATCCACAGTGCGGCGGGAGGCTTCTTCACCATCGGCCGGATCAAGACCGTCAGCACGCAGCCGAGCCTGATCGCCACGGTCGGCCTCTCCCTTTTCCTGATGGAGTACCTGCGGCTGGTTCAAAGCCCGGTCACCGTTTGGCTGCCTCCGGTGTGGTCGGACCAATGGCCCCTCGCACGCGCGGGCGACTTTCTGGTGACCCTCACCCCGATCTCCATCGTGACGGCGGCCATCGGCCTGTTCGCGGCCCTGAGCCTGATTTGGATCATGAAGGCGACGCCGTTCGGCCTCTCCTGGCGGGCTTACGCCGACGATGCCCGCGCCGCTACGCTGTTCGGCGTGGATGGAAATCGTCTCCTGATCCAGACCCTGGCGCTGGCGGGCGCGATGGCGGGACTTTCAGGCATGCTGATCGTCGCTCAATATGGCGGGCTCGGATTCGCAGGTGGCTTCCAATATGGATTGAAGGCCTTGATCGCTGCCATCGTCGGAGGCATCGGATCCATTCCGGGCGCACTCCTGGGCGGAGTGGCCGTGGGATTGTTCGAAACCCTCTGGTCGGCTTATCTACCGATCGAAGCTCGCGATGTGGCGCTCTATGCAGCCCTGGTGGTGTTTCTGATCTTCCGCCCGGGTGGACTTCTCGGCATGAGGGATCTGACGCCGCGCCCTGTCTGAGCCTGAACAAAAGAACCGGAGGACGCCTTGGCAAACTTTGCCATTTCCATCGACGACGTAAAGAATGCCGCTCAGATCATCAAGGGGCAGGTCCTCCGCACTCCGCTGGTTCCCTCGCCCCGCTTGTCGCAGCTTACGGGCGCCACCGTCTGCGTGAAGCATGAGAACATGCAGCCGACGGGGTCCTTCAAGGAACGCGGGGCGGTTGTGAAGCTGGAAAGCCTCACGGAGGAGGAGCGCCGTCGCGGCGTCATCGCCATGTCGGCAGGCAACCATGCCCAGGCCGTGGCGTACCATGCCCGGCGCCTCGGAATTCCCTCGACGATCATCATGCCCGAGGGCACCCCGTTGGTGAAGGCCGAGAACACCCGGTCGTACGGCGCGCGTGTCGTCCTTCATGGGGAGACTTTGTACGAAGCCGCGGACCGGGCCCGGCAGATCGCCGCCGAGGAGGGCCTCGTCTTCGTCCATCCCTATGACGACCCCAAGGTCATGAGCGGTCAGGGCACCGTGGGTCTTGAGATGCTGGAGGACGCTCCGGACCTCGACCAGATCGTGGTGCCCATCGGCGGCGGCGGCCTCATTTCCGGAATCGCGGTCGCAGCCAAGGCCTTGAAGCCGTCGATCGAGATCGTAGGTGTCGAGGCCGCGCTTTATCCGTCTTTCCAGAACGCCATCCGCCACGAGGATCGCCCGATCGGCGGCGCCACCCTCGCCGAAGGCATCGCCGTGAAAGCGGTCGGACAACTGCCGCTGCCGATCGTGGAGGATCTCGTCTCCGACATCATCCTGGTCGAGGAGCCGATGCTGGAGCGCGCCGTCAATGCCTACGCAACGTTCCAGCGGACCATGGCGGAGGGCGCAGGCGCGGCGGGTCTTGCCGCCATGCTGACGCAGCCGGACCGTTTCAAGGGCAAGCGGGTCGGTCTCGTGCTCTGCGGCGGCAACATCGATGCCCGCATCCTGGCATCCGTCATGGTCCGGGAATTGGAGCGGGACGAGCGCATCACCTCGTTCCGCATCACCTCGAACGACCGTCCGGGCCTTCTCGGCAAGGTCGCGAGCCGCCTCGGCGATCTTGGCGCCAACATTCTCGAAGTCTCCCACGGGCGCCTGTTCCTCGATGTCCCGGCGAAGGGCGTTTCCATCGACATCACTATCGAAACCCGCGACAGACAACATACATGGGAGATATTCGAAGCCTTGGCGGCTGACGGGCTCGCTCCGAAACGGATCGATGCCCATTGCCTGTCGGAGACCGCCTACTGAGAGGAGAAGCCTATGGCCATGCGGCCGGTGCCGACCATCAACCCGACGGCCTATGCCGTCGAGCGCTATGCGACCCACGGCGTCATCAACCGTCGATTCTGGGCTTATCTCATCGACCTCGTGGTCATCGCGTTCTGGTTCATCCTGATCTGGCTCGCCCTGGTCGTCCTGGGACCGATCACTCTCGGCCTCACATGGGTCATCCTCGCGGTCGGACTCCCCCTCGCCGGCCTGACGTTCATCTTCTACAACGCCCTGACCATCGGCGGAACGTCGCAGGCGACCGTCGGAATGCGCGCCATGGGGCTGCGGGTAGTCGATCCCAATACGGGAGCGCCGGTCACGATGCTGGCGGCCGCCGTTCACGCCCTTTTGTTCTATGTGGCGGTCTCGACCTTCCTGCTCTGGGCCTGCGACGTCTTCATGGGCTTCGTGCGCGACGACCGCCGTTTCGTCCGCGATCTTCTGACCGGGATGATGGTTGTCCGCGCATGAGGCCGTTTGCCTGCGGCATTCCGGGCATTTTCGAAAACACCTCTTTTTCTGGACGACTCGGGCACCAATGTTATCCTTGAGCGTTGAGTCAGCGCTCAAGGTTCCTACTGGGGCAATAACAGCTTGACGAGTCAGCCTCGCGACGCACCGCAATTCTATCTCACATCCCCATCCTCATGCCCTTATCTGCCCGGCAAGGAGGAGCGGAAAGTCTTCACCCACATCGTCGGCCGACGAGGCCGGGAGTTGAACGAGATCCTGACGCAGGGTGGCTTCCGCCGTTCCCAGACCATCGCCTATCGTCCGGCTTGCGATGCGTGCCGCGCCTGCGTGTCGGTCCGGGTGATCGTCGACGAGTTCAATCCCTCCGGCAATCTCCGGCGCGTTCTGAGGGACAATGCGGATCTTATCGGCAACGCGATCCCCAACAGACCCTCATCGGAACAATATTCCCTGTTCCGGCGCTACCTGGATGCTCGCCACGCGGATGGCGGCATGGCGGACATGACGGTGCTCGACTATTCGATGATGATCGAGGACAGCCATGTCGATACCCGCATCATCGAGTATCGGCGCCGCGGGATCGACAGCGGGATTACCGGAAAGGGCTCGGGAGACCTCATCGCCGTCTGTCTGACGGACGAGATGAGCGACGGCCTTTCGATGGTCTACTCGTTCTACGACCCCGCCTTGCAGCACCGCAGCCTCGGAACGTTCATCATCCTGGATCATATCGCCCGAGCCAAGGCCATGGGCCTGCCCTATCTGTATCTGGGCTATTGGGTCGAAGGGTCCAAGAAGATGGGTTACAAGGCGCGGTTCAAGCCCCAGGAACGCCTGCTGTCACCCGGATGGGTCCGGGTCGATTAAGCGTTTGTCCGGCTCAGCCCGCGCCTGAACGGCTTCAACCGTTGTCGTTGGAACGTGCGGCGCGGCCCCTCACCCGAGGAGCATAGCGGTGGGCTTTCGACGAGGAGCGGGCCCAAGCCGCCGTGCCGACCGCATCTCCGATGCCGGCCTTGCTTGGCGCAGATGGCTGCAGGGCCTGGGTCCGGTTCAGGACGCGAACGGTCGATTCGGGCGGCACCGTTTGAGCGACCGCCTGCGAAGTCATGAGAACCGGCAGGGCGATAATTCCGGCAAGAACAGACGCACGCATCATGACATTATCCTTCTTGAGGCAAAGCGGGAGCAGGCCCGGCGCGACCGCTCCTGCTGGATGAACGGTCATCGGCCGGCTGCCGGATGAACAAACCTTCCTTATCGGAAAGCGCAGTGGTCCGAGCCCTCCGAATGAAGAGGTCGATGCAATATTTGAACGGTGACGGCCCGATCGCCTTCATCGTTGCAGGTCTGAAGGCCAAACAAAAAGGCGCCCGGACCAGGCCGGGCGCCTCTGACTTCTGATAGGTTTTGCGGCTCAGTCCCCGAATTTGTTGCTCTTCGGGAAGCCCTTCGGCGGGAGGCGTCCCGCCTCTGCCCGGTTGGCGATCCAATCGCGCAGGTCCTCCTTGGCGACCGTCCAGGTCCGACCTGCGGTGTCCTTCCAGGTCAATCCTTCCTTCAGCTTGAAGACTTTGGCATCGGAAACGCCTCCATCCTTGTATCGCTGGAGGCGCACGCCCTTGCCGCGGGTCATTTCCGGCACCTGCTTCGCGGAAAAGATCAGGAGTTTGCGGTTTTCACCGATGATGGCGATGTGATCGCCCTCACCTTCGGCGCACACCACGGCTTGTGCCGGGGCATCCAGATTGAGGATCTGCTTGCCCTTGCGGGTATTCGCCGTCACGTCGTCCGTCGGAGCGATAAAGCCGCGTCCATCGGACCCGACCACCAGGAGCTTCGCGCCGGGCCGGTACGGGAACGCAGCGATGAAGTCCGCCCCCTCCTCGAGGTCGACCATGAGGCGAATGGGATCGCCGAAGCCGCGTCCTCCGGGAAGCTTCGACGCTTCCAGGGTGAAGAAGCGCCCATTAGTCGCCACGACGATGATCTTCGACGTCGTTTCCGCGAAGAAGGCGGTCTTGAGGGCATCGTCCCCCTTGAACTGCACGGCCGACAGATCGGCCACGTGTCCCTTCATGGCGCGGATCCAGCCCTTTTGGGACACAATCACCGTGATGGGCTCGCGTTCGACCATGGCTTCCGCGAAGTCGATATCGGACGTGTCGGGCGCCCGGTCGAAAGTCGTCCGGCGCTTGCCGAGAGGCGTGTCCGGCCCGAAGGTCTTGCGGACTTCCTTGATCTCGGCGGTGACCGTCTTCCACTGCACCTTTTCGGAGCCGAGCAGGTTCTCGATCTTGGCCTTCTCGTCCTGAAGGGCCTTCTGCTCGCGCTTGAGTTCCATCTCCTCAAGTTTGCGCAGCGAGCGCAGCCGTGTGTCGAGAATAGCGTTGGCCTGGATCTCGGTGAGCTTGAAGACGCGCATCAGCTCCTGCTTCGGCTCGTCCTCCTCGCGGATGATTTTGATCACCCGGTCGAGATCGAGATAAACGATGAGCAGGCCGCCGAGAATTTCGAGGCGCCGGTCGATGGCGGCGAGCCGGAAGCTGGAGCGGCGGATCAACACCTCGCGGCGATGATCGAGCCATTCGCGGAGGCACTCGGCGAGGCCGAGCACCTTCGGCACCTTGCCCCCAGCCAGCACATTCACGTTCATCGGGATACGGCTTTCAAGCTCCGTGAGCTTGAAAAGCGATTCCATCAGGATGATCGGATCGACCGTCCGAGCGCGCGGTTCGAGGACGACCCGGACATCCTCGGCCGACTCGTCGCGCACATCGGCCAGAAGCGGAAGCTTCTTTTCTTGAAGCAGCTCGGCGATCTTCTCGATCAGCCGCGATTTTGGGACGGAATAGGGAATTTCCGTGATGATGATCTGCCAATTGCCGCGCCCGAGATCTTCCTTCTTCCACCGGGCGCGCACCCGGAAGCCGCCGCGGCCCGTGCGATAGGTCTCCGCGATGGATTCCGGCGTGTCCACGACGATGCCGCCGGTGGGAAAATCCGGGCCCTTCACGAATTGCCCGACCAGCTCCTCGGACGATGTCTTGGGATGGGCGATCAGATGGAGAGCCGCGTCGCAAAGCTCGGCGGCATTGTGGGGCGGGATCGAAGTCGCCATGCCGACGGCGATGCCCTGCGACCCGTTGGCCAAGAGGTTCGGAAAGGCGGCCGGAAGAACGACAGGTTCCTCATTCGCTTGGTCGTAGGTTTCCCGGAAGTCGACGGCGTCCTCGTCGATCCCCTCCAGCAACAGGCGGGCGACCTCGGTCAGGCGCGCTTCCGTATAGCGCATGGCGGCGGCGTTATCGCCGTCGATGTTGCCGAAATTGCCCTGGCCTTCCGCGAGAGGATAGCGCTGGGCGAAATCCTGGGCCATGCGCACGAGGGCATCGTAGATCGATTGGTCCCCGTGCGGATGATACTGGCCCATCACGTCGCCGACGATGCGGGCGCATTTCTTCGGCGCCGAGCGCGGATCGAGCCGCAGGAGGCGCATGGCATGCAGGATCCGCCGGTGAACCGGCTTCAGGCCGTCCCGCGCGTCCGGGAGCGCCCGGTGCATAATGGTGGACAGCGCGTAGGCGAGATATCGCTCTTCCAGCGCATCCTTCAGATGAATGGTTTCAATCTCGCCGCCTGTGGGCGGATTGACGGGCTTACCCATGTGTCACAGTCCCCTGAAACGAATCAGTTCTTCTGGTTTGAAATGAGAACATAACAGAAACAAACCTAATCGTCCTCCACGGTCGCCAAGGTGACGAACCGCGCCCGCTCCTCGGGAGCCGACTGCCCCCGCGGTTCGAAGACGTTCTGATGCAGGAAGAAATCCGTCAGTGCAAATCCGTCCCGGATATCCGATCCGGCCGGGCGGTTGGACCGCGTCTGGCCGATCAGAAAGCCGGGCAGGCGGAGAAGACGATCCTTGTAGGCCTCTCCGGCGGCGGCGCTGACCGCCCGCCCGCTCTTCGGGGAAACATAAATCAGGTTGTCCCGGCCGCCGGTCGCCGCGCAGGACGTCAGGTCGAGCCCGAAGCCGAGCTCCGCCAGCATGGCGACCTCGAACCGCACGAAGAGGGCTGGAGCAAGGTGAGGATCGTCCAGGTGATCGACCAGCACCTCCAGGGTCTCGTAGAGCGCCTGGTGTGGATCCCGTTCAGGCAGGCAGCGCAGCAGGTGCGCCAATGTCGCAAGGCCGTAAAGAGCGAGGGGCGAGCCGATCAGCTGCGCGGCCCGGAGGTCGAGGCCCTCGACCTGGAAGGTCCCAAGATGCTCGTCGAGCCGCGCCCGCCATGTCGCCTGGATGGTATTTCCAGGCTGCAGGACAGGCTGCAGGGATTTCGAGCGCCCTCCATGGACGAGGCCGAGATGCCGCCCGTGCTCACGCGTCATCACCTCAAGGATGACGCTTGATTCACCGTGCTTGCGCACGCCGAGCACGATGCCCTCGTCGGTCCATTGCATGGGCCAGTTCGCTTCCGAAACGCGAGATTTCCAAGGTATCTTAGATAGGGATCCGAGAGCCGATCTACCAGTCTTTTCAAGAACATCGTCACATTTTTTCGCAAGCCTGACAGGAAGCTTGGCTGCAGGAAAATGGAACCGAATCCCGCCATCGGGACTTCCGTCCATCAACGCACAATAACCATGAAACGGGACCATGAAGTTAACCTCACTGCTTCTCGCCGGCACGGCCCTGCCGTTCATCGCCCTGTCCGCAACGGCTTTGCCCTCGCCGCAAGCTCCCCTCGTTCTGGCTCAGGCCTCCCCGGGCGAGGCGCCGCCGCGCGTCCGTCCGGCTCCTGATCAGCCCGACGCGGGCGATGTCGCGCCCCAGCGGCGCGGCCCCGCAGGTCGAGACCGTGGCCCCGGCGCGGCCGGAGAAGAGTCACCGCGCCCGCCGCAGGATAGAGCCGGGCCGCGCCCGGTCCGTCCCGCCGCTCCGGCTGAAGCCCCCGATGCGCCGCCCGCTGCGCGACCCGCGCCCCCCGCCGTTGCTCCCTCGCCGCAGCCCGGGCGCCCGCCGGCGGCCCAGGAGCGTCCCTCGGGCCCTGACCGGCGCCCGGCACAGGCCGATGAGCCCACCGCCCCAGGAGGCGGACCACGGCGCGGCGCGCCTGGCGGCCCGGAGGAACGGCGTCCGGACCAGCCGCAACGGCCACAGCCCCCCGCTCAACAGCGGAATGCGCCCACCCCGGCGGACGGTTCGCGTCGGCCGCCTCCTGCGGCGGAACAACCCACGCCTATGCCCCCCGCCTCTCGGAGCACTCCCCCCGCTGCCCCTTCCCAGCAACCGGCAGCCCGCCCGACGCCGACCGCACCGAGCCAAGGTGTGGAAACCAGTCCAACCCAACAGAGGGCACCGGCTCCCACACCACCAGCACCTAGCACCTCGGCTCCAAGTCCTTCGGCTCCAAGTACTTTGGCTCCAAGTACGTCGGCTCCAAGCACAGTGGCGCCGCAACGGTCCTTGGCCCCCGCCCCTGCGCAACCTCCGAGTGCCGCTCCGGCGCCGTCCGCCGCTCCGCCTGCCCCGGCGCAAGCGGCACCAACTCAGTTAGCACCGACGCAAGTCGCGCCGACCCAGCCGCTCGTCGCACCGGCGCAGCCGTCGGCAGGTCCCGCAGGGATGCGCCGTCCGACGGATCGCGACGTGCAGAGCTTCGACGCATTTCAGCAGGGTCGCATCGACGAGCTTCGTCAGCAGCGGCGTGAGCGCACGGAGGAAGGCGGCCGCCGGATCATCATCGAGGAACCGGGCGACCGTACGATCATCCGCGAGGGTGACCGCGTAATCATCCGGCATGATGAAACGGATCGCTTCCGGCGCACCTATCGGGATGCCGACGTGCGGCAGGAACGGCGTGGTTCCGAGGATGTCACCATCGTCCGGCGGCCGGATGGCTCTGAAATCATCACGATACGGGACGAGAACGGCAACCTGATCCGCCGCGTGCGGCGCGAATCGGCCGGCCGTGAGGTGGTTCTCATCGAGAACCAGCGCGGACGGCGGAGCGGGGGTTATTTCGTGGAAGACGTTGTGCGACTGCCCCCGCCGGTCGTGACAATTCCCCGCGAAGAATACATCGTCGACGTGGAGGACGCGTCGGAGGACGAACTCGTCGAAGCGTTTACGGCCCCGCCCGTGGACCGTATCGAGCGGGCCTACACTCTCGACGAGATCCGTCAGAGTGAACCGTTGCGCGAACGCATGCGCCGGGTCGACCTCGATACGGTCACGTTCGATACCGGGTCCTGGTCCCTGCCCGAGGCTCAGATCGGAGCGATGACCGGTATTGCTCAGGCCATTCAACGCGCCCTGTCCCGAAACCCGAACGAAATCTTCCTCGTTGAGGGTCACACGGATGCGGTAGGCGCGGATGAGGACAATCTCACCTTGTCCGACCGGCGCGCCGAAACCGTCGCGACTCTCATGACGCAACGCTTCGGCATTCCGGCTGAAAATCTCACCACACAAGGGTACGGCGAGCAGTACCTGAAGGTGAATACGCAAGGGCCCGAGCGCCAGAACCGGCGTGTGACGATCCGCCGAATTACACCTCTGCTCCAAGGCCAGAACCAGGCGCCACAATAAGGCGTCCGACTTTACGGATCTGTCATGGATTTCGCCCGGTCCTCCTCCCCAGGACCGGGCGAAATCATGAATTCTCAGGAGTAAAATCCAACTATTCGAAAGAAAATCGGTCGTTCTTCATTATTTAACCTTTTGATCTGACCTTAGGTTAACGCCATCAGTAATGAGAACTTTACGATGCTTGGCCTTCTGCGACGCGCGCCGCAACCGGTCACGCCAGACACGGACCTTCCATTGGAGGCTCCGCCTGTCACGCACCTCGATGGAAATCAAGGCAAGCTGGAGACGGAGGCGGTCGACGCGCTCGAGGGGGACGTTCTCAAAGCGATCTCCGGCGTCACCAGGGCCATTGCCGAGGCGGCCTCCGACGTAACCGCCGTTGAGCGTGACCTGGCGTCCATCCGCTCGCATCTCGGAGAGCTTGCCGCATCGGGCCAGTCCGCTTCGGCGGAAACCGTTTCGCTGGCCTCGTCCACCGAACGGCTCGCCGCGACTTCAGCGGAGATCGGCCGGGCCATGGATCGGGCCAGCGGTCGCATCGGCGATGCGGTCCATGCGGCGCAGAAAGCCAGCGAATTGATCGGGCAGCTTTCCGCCGCGACGGCGGAAATCGTCGGCATTGTCGACACCATTTCGGCAGTTGCCCGACAGACCAATCTGCTCGCGCTCAATGCTACCATCGAAGCCGCTCGAGCCGGGGAGGCTGGCCGGGGCTTTGCGGTGGTCGCCGGAGAGGTGAAGGCCCTGTCCGTAGAGACCGGCAATGCGGCGGATGACATTCGTCAACGGATCGCCCGCCTTCGCGACACGGCAGGCGCCTCGACGGCGGCCGTGATGGAGATCGCGAACGTCGTGCAGGACGTACAACCCGTCTTCGACACGGTCCGGGAGGCCGTGGGCGAGCAGGACGCCGCGATCAGCGAGGTCACACGCTTGGCAAGTTCCGCCTCCGGCAGCGTGAGCCAGGTGAGCGAGCGGGCGGCCGAAGTCGACCGCATCACTCTCGACGCCAGCGATCTCGCGCACCGGGCCGATATCGCCACGAAAGCCGCCGACAGCCTCGCGAAGGCCCTTGGAGAGCGGTTCATCACCGCCGTGCGCCAGAGCGAAATCGGCGACCGCCGCCAGTCCGATCGGTTCCCGGTCGATCGCGCGGTTTCCGTCCTCACCAAAGGACGCCACTTCCCGTCACGCAGTATCGATGTGAGCACGGGAGGTATTCTGCTCGCGCGCATTCCCGACATGCCGATGGAGCCCGGCCTCCAGGCGGAGCTCGACATTCGTGGGATCGGCAGGGCTTCGGTCCGCGTGGTGGCGACAAGCCCCATGGGGCATCACTGTTCCTTCGACGCGCTTTCCGCAGACAACCGCGCAAGGATTGACCGCTTCATCGGAGAAGTCGAGGCGAGCTACCGCCCGCGCATCATGCTGGCCCAGGAAACGGCCGCCAAGATCGAAGACTTGATCGCCAAGGCGCTCGCGGATCGGCGCCTCTCCCGCGAAGCCGTATTCGACACGGATTACCGCGCCATCGCCGGTACAAATCCTCTCCAGTACGAGACCACGTATCTGTCCGTCTTCGAGCGGCTGCTTCCGCCGGTACTCGAGCCGGTGCTCGCCTCCGATCCGAAGATGGCGTTCTGCCTCGCGATCGACCGCAACGGCTATATCCCGGTCCATAACAAGGTCTATTCCCAGCCACAGCGGCCGGACGACCCGGTATGGAACGCCGCGAATTCACGCAACAAGCGCATCTTCGACGATCGCGCCGGAATCACGGCGGCACGCTCGACCCGTCCCTTCGTCGTCCAGGCTTATGCCCGCGACATGGGCGGCGGAAATATCGTCATGATGCAGGAGGTCGATGCACCGATCCGCGTGCTCGGACGGCACTGGGGCGGGTTGCGGACTGCCTATCGGCTTTGAAACGGGCTCACCCTCGCGGGAATTCCAGCCCCATTTCCCGGTAGCGCTCGGGATCGTCGCCCCAGTTCTCGCGAACCTTCACGAAGAGGAAAAGGTGGATCGGCGCTTCGGCGATCTCGGCGATTTCTTTCCTGGCGGCCTGGCCGATGGCCTTGATGGTCTGGCCGCCCTTGCCGAGCACGATCTTCCGCTGGCTGTCACGTTCGACGAAGATCGTCTGCTCGATGCGCACCGAACCGTCCGGCCGCTGTTGCCATTGGTCGGTTTCCACGGTCGACTGATAGGGCAGTTCCTCGTGCAGCCGCTCGTAGATCTTCTCGCGGGTGATTTCGGCGGCCAGCATCCGCAGCGGCGCATCCGAGATCTGGTCTTCCGGATAGAGCCACGGCCCCTCCGGCATCATGCGCGCAAGCTCGGTCTTCAGCCGGTCCGTTCCATCGCCCTTCAACGCCGAGACCATGAAGGTATGGGCGAAGCCGACCCTCTCGTTGAGGGAGGCTGCGAGCGCCAGCAGCTTCGAGCGCTCGATCAGATCGATCTTGTTGAGGATCAGGACTTTCGGCTGCTTCAGTTCGGACAGTTTTTCCAGGATCGCGTCGGCTTCCTCATCGACGCCTTTGCGGGCATCGAGCAGGAGCGCGACCACATCGGCGTCCCCCGCCCCGCCCCAGGCGGATGTCACCATGGCGCGGTCGAGACGGCGCTTCGGCTTGAAGATGCCCGGGGTGTCGACGAAGATGATCTGCGCCTGCCCTTCAATCGCGATGCCGCGCACGAGGGCCCGGGTCGTCTGCACTTTGCGTGAGACAATCGAGACCTTGGAACCCACAAGCGCGTTCAAGAGGGTCGATTTCCCCGCATTGGGTGCTCCGATCAGCGCGACGAAGCCGGCCTTCGTGGATGTCTCGTCAGCCATGTGTGGAATCTTCCTGTGTCCAAACGTCTTCCCGGAGGAGAAGGCTTCGCGCTGCTTCCTGTTCCGCCGCCCGCTTGGAAGTGCCGAGGCCGAAGTCGCTCTCGAGGCCCTTCACCTTCACAGCCACGCGAAACTTCGGAGCATGGTCGGGTCCGGTCTGCTCCACGACCGCATAGGTCGGTGGCGGCAAGCCCTTGCCCTGTGCCCATTCCTGGAGAGCGCTCTTCGGGTCCCGGAGAGGACGGCGCGGCGCCTGGAGGAGCTCCTTGAAGGCGCCTTCCACCAACGCCGTCGCAGCGTCATAGCCGCCATCGAGAAAGACGGCTCCGATGATCGCCTCGCACACATCCGCAAGGATGGTCAGGTTCCGCCGCTCGCCTGATTGTGCCTCGCCAGCGCCGAGCTTGAGGTAAGGGCCGAGATCCCAGGCAATCGCCACTTCGGCACAGCTCTCACGTCTGACAAGCTCCGCCAGACGCCGGGACAATTCCCCTTCGGGCGCCTGCGGAAAGGCGTGATAGAGCATCTCGGCGACGATCAGTCCCAGGACGCGGTCCCCGAGGAATTCGAGCCGCTGATAGCTCTGCCCCCCGGCTCCCGGTGCGCTCACATGGGTCAGCGCTTCCGTAAGCAACTCCGGTCGCTCGAAGCGATAGCCGAGCGTTTCCTGCAATTGCTCCGGTTCGGGTGTACGCCGCGCCACGGATTAATGGATCCGCTCGAACATCCGGTTCCACCGGATATGGCTGGGCCATTCCCAGGGGCGCCAAAGCGAAGCATCCTCGTTGATGGAGAAGAAGATGATCTCCGCCCGGCCGACGAGATTTTCCGCCGGCACCTCGCCCACATTGGCTTCATCGCGGGAATCGGTCGAGTTGTCCCGATTGTCGCCCATCATGAAATAATGTCCGGGCTTAACGGTATAGACTTCCGTGTTGTCCCAGTAACCACGGTCGCCGTCGCGCTCGATGACGTAGTGGCTCGTGCCCTCCGGAAAGGTTTCCCTGTACTGCGGCACCGCCATCGTGCGTCCGTAAAGGTCGGTCGTCTTGTAGTCTTCGACCCGCTCCCGCTGGATCGGCTTTCCGTTGATGTGAAGGACGCCGCCGATCACCTGGATCTTGTCGCCGGGAAGCCCGACCACTCGCTTGATATAGTCGGTGGAGTTGTCCTTCGGCAGCTTGAACACGGCGATGTCGCCGCGCTTCGGCTGCGAGCCGAAGATGCGGCCCGAGAAAAGCGGTGGCCCGAACGGGATCGAATACCGGGAATAGCCGTAGGCGTACTTTGATACGAAGAGATAGTCGCCGATCAGAAGGGTCGGGATCAGGGAGCCCGAGGGAATATTGAAGGGCTGGAACAGAATGGTCCGGACGACCACGGCGATCAGCAGGGCCTGAAGGATGACCTTCACGGTTTCCCAAATGCCGCCTTCGTCTTTCCGGACGGCTTCGCCGGTGAATTTCTTGGCGTTTTCGCTCACGTCTGTCGTTCCATGCTTGAGGAATGAAAGGCCGCTCGGGCCGTCTCAAGTCGTCGCGGCGGTCTAGCCCATGCCGCGCCCCATCGCAACGCGGCGGATTTACTTTATGGGGACGGCTTCGATGATCACGAAGGCTTGAGCCAGGGGAGGATCATCCGTGAGGGAAACGTGCAGGATGGCCTCGTGCCCCTCGGGAATCATCGTTTTCAGTCGGGTCAGCGCCCCTCCCGTCAACTTCAACGTCGGCTTTCCGCTCCTCAGGTTGACCACTTCCATGTCGCGCCAGAATACACCGTGACTCAGGCCCGTGCCCAGGGCCTTGGCGCAGGCCTCCTTGGCGGCGAACCGCCGGGCATAAGAGGGAGCCCGGGCTGCGCGGCGGTCGCTCCGGGCGCGCTCGACCTCCGTAAAGATCCGATGCGTGAACCGGTCGCCGAAGCGCGCGATGGAACGCTCGATCCGGCGGATATCGCAAAGATCCGACCCGATTCCGACGATCATGGGGCCGTACCGCCCGGTGCTGCCGGGGACCCGGCCTGCCGGCGCCCCTCGTCCATGGCGGCCCGCATGCCACGAACGGCCTCGTCGAGACCGAGGAAGATCGCCTCGCCGATGAGCGAGTGTCCGATATTGAGCTCCGCGATCTGCGGGATGGCCGCCACGGGCCCGACCGACTGGAGATCCAGGCCGTGGCCTGCATGGATTTCAAGCCCGATCGAGGCCCCGTGCGCGGCGGCTCTGCGCAATCTTGCGAGTTCATGGGCAATCTTGACCTCGTCGCCTGCGGCGACAGCCTCGCAATAGGTCCCAGTATGAAGTTCGACGACGGGCGCCTTGAGTTCGCAGGCCGTGTCCATCACGTCGATCTCCGGCTCCACGAAGAGGGAGACGCGGATGCCCGCATCCTTCAGTTCTCCGATGGCCGGCCGCAGGTGCTCCGCCCCGCCGATGATGTCGAGCCCGCCCTCGGTCGTGCGTTCCTCCCGGTTTTCCGGCACCAGGCAGCACGCATGGGGCCGCAGCCGGGTCGCAATGCCGATCATTTCGGCCGTCGCGGCCATTTCAAAGTTCAACGGTACGAAAAGCTGGCGCTTCAGGCGCTCCATATCCTGGTCACGGATATGGCGCCTGTCCTCCCGCAGATGGGCGGTGATTCCGTCGGCGCCGGCCAGAACTGCGAGGTGCGCGGCCCTGATCGGATCCGGGTGGACGCCCCCACGGGCGTTACGGACGGTGGCGACATGGTCGATATTGACGCCGAGGCGAAGAGGAAGAGATGTCATAGAATGGTTGTAGCAGAGAGCCGCTTATTTCCTAGCCGTCCGTGAACCTGGCCTGCACCCTCTCACCCATAATCCGTGATCCGACCCGCTATCCCTTGCCATCCAAGGTCATATCGACTATAGCCCGCGCTTCGCGTTCGCTCCGGCCGGGGGCTGAACGGACGGTACGGCTTGGCCGTGCAGGGTTTTCAAAACCCGTCGTCCCGTGTCTCCGCCTTCGACAACCGCTCGGGCCTTGCAGGCTCGAAGGGCTTGGCGCCGATCGGACGCGCGAAACCGGCCCATGGCGTTCCTCAAAAACGACTGGGCTCAACTCAAACCTGAGAAAGGCCCACTATGCCTCTCTACGAGCATGTCTTTTTGGCTCGCCAGGACGTCACGTCCCAGCAGGTCGAAGCGATGGTCGACCAGTACAAGGACGTCATCGAGCAGAACGGTGGCAAGGTCGAGAAGACCGAAATGTGGGGCGTGAAGTCCCTCGCCTACCGGATCAAGAAGAACCGCAAGGCGCATTTCACGATGTTCAATCTCGACGCTCCCGCCCAGGCGGTTGCCGAGATGGAGCGTCAGATGCGCATCAACGAAGATATCCTCCGTTTCATGACCATCCGGGTGGAAGAGCTTGAAAGCGAGCCCTCCGTGATGATGCAGAAGCGCGACCGCGACGAGCGCAAGGACCGTGAGCGCCGCGAACGCGAAGGCGGATACGAGACCGAAGGCGAGGAGGCGTAACGATGGCTATGGGTGCTGGTGGCGGCGGTGGCCGTCGTCCTTTCTTCCGTCGGCGCAAGACTTGCCCGTTCTCGGGCCCGAACGCTCCGAAGATCGACTACAAGGACACGAAGCTCCTGTCGCGCTACATTTCCGAGCGCGGCAAGATCGTTCCTTCGCGCATCACGGCCGTTTCGGCCAAGAAGCAGCGTGAACTCGCCCAGGCGATCAAGCGTGCACGCTTCATGGGCCTGCTGCCCTACGTGATCCGCTAACAACCGGTAAGGCTGCGCTTGCGCAGCCTTCCTCTCACGTCGCCCGGCGGTGAAAACCCGCCGGGTCAGTTGGGGCCAGGAGCCTCTAACCCTGCAATCAGCAGCGGGACAGCGGGACCCATGAACTTTCTTCTTCCAGGCATCGGCGCGGGCCTTGTTTCGGCCCTTCTGACCGCGGTGATCGTGAAAGCGACCCCGCTGGCGGCCGTCCTGTATCTTCTGTCTCCCATTCCCGTCCTGATCGTCTCGCTCGGCTGGAACCACCGCTCGGGCCTCGTGGCGGCGCTTGTGGGCGGCCTCGCGATCGGTCTTGGAATCTCACCGCTGAGCGGGCTGGGCTTCGCCGTCGTGACGGCCCTTCCCGCCTGGTGGCTCGCATATCTCGCTCTTCTGGGGCGCCCGGTGGATGACGGCGTCATCGAGTGGTACCCGGTCGGGCGCTTGCTGACATGGGTCGCGGCGACCGCCGCGCTGACCGTCGTTGCCGCAGGATTGATCTCGACCCGCGTCGACTACGACGCTTTCCTGGCAAACGCCCGCGAAGTCGCCGAGGCCTTCGTGAACCTTCAGTTCCCGCAAGGCCAGCCCGACAGCCTGGACGCCGAGACGCGCGGCGAGCTCATCGAGGTCTTTTCCCGGCTCACGCCCTTCCTGTCGGCCCAGGGCTTCACGATCGTTCTGGCGCTCTACCTGTGGGCCGCCGCCAAGGTCGTGTCGCTGTCGAAGCGCCTGCCGCGGCCCTGGCCCTCCGTACCGGAACTGATCATGCCGCGGGCGGCGGCTCTCTTGCTGGCGGCCTGCGTGCTCGTGATGGCCATGTCGCTCGAGAATTTCCTCGGCGTCCTCGCGGCGGCCCTGGCCGGCGCCCTGTTCATGGCTTTTGCCCTTCAAGGGCTTGCGGCCATCCACGAGCGCACGCGCGGCAGCGCGGTCCGCGGGCTCATTCTTGGCGTGGTTTACGTCGTCCTTTTCGTGTCGCAGGGCATCCTGATGGTCGCCCTATCCCTTTTCGGCCTTGCCGATTCCGTTTTCAGACTGCGTCTTCGCCGACGCGGCAACGGGCGCGGGCCGAAACTGCCTCCCACCCTTTCCACCTGATCACGAACATTCAAGGAGAAAACCAATGGAAGTGATCCTTCTCGAACGCGTCGCAAAGCTCGGCCAGATGGGCGAAACCGTGAAGGTGCGCGACGGTTATGCGCGCAACTTCCTCCTGGCCCGCGGCAAGGCTCTGCGCGCCACCAAGGCCAACAAGGAGCATTTCGAGAACCAGCGCGCCCAGCTCGAGACCCGCAACCTCGAGCGCCGCAAGGAAGCGGAAGCCGTCGGCGAGAAGCTGAACGGGCAGAGCTTCACCATCATCCGTCAGGCTGGCGAGACGGGCGTGCTCTACGGTTCGGTTTCGACCCGCGACCTCGCCGAGATCATGACCAAGGACGGCTTCTCGGTCGATCGCAACCAGATCGTCCTCAATGCGCCGATCAAGACCCTCGGCCTTCACCCGGTGCCGGTTTCCCTGCATCCGGAAGTCGAGGTTCAGGTAACGATCAACGTCGCCCGCAGCCCCGAGGAAGCCGAGCGTCAGGCCCGCGGCGAGCAGGTCACGACCCGCGAGGAGACCAACCTCGACGATCTCGGCCTCGAAGTCGGCGCCGCGCTGGCAGAAGCCGGCGACGTGGAGCTCTGAGATCCGGAGCTGAGCGGCACTTGCGGCCGTTCACTTTTTGTTCCAAAATGGCGCTTTCCGTCGATTCGACGGGGAGCGCTTTTTCATTGGGAGACCAGGCAAGGACGCCCTGCCCTTCCGTGGAAAAGTACGGTGTGGGAATCGGGGACAACGAGGACAAACCACATCGAGACGGACGGAGTCCGAACCTGTGTCCGGGCGGTAACCTTTCGGTGCCCGAATCTGGTTTATGGATATCCGATCCCTGAACTCTTTTTCGGAGCGCCGGATGGCCACCGCCAATGCCCTGATCGCCCGCATCGACACGTCCGAGCCGCAATTTCGCGTTGCTCCGAGCAATATCGATGCCGAGCAGGCCTTGCTGGGCGCGATCCTCGTCAACAACGATGCCTATTACCGGGTGTCCGACTTTCTCGAGTCCTCGCACTTCATCGAGGACCTCCATCGGCGCATCTACGAAGTCGCCACGAGCCTCATCAAGGCCGGAAAGGTCGCGACCCCCATTACCCTGAAGACCTTTCTGGGCGACCAGGATCTCGGCGGCGTCACGGTTTCGCAGTATCTGGCACGCCTGGCGGCAGAGGCCACCACCGTCATCAATGCGGAGGATTACGGCCGCACGATCTATGACCTCGCGATCCGCCGGAACCTGATCACGATCGGCGAGGACCTGGTCAACGTCGCCTATGACGCCCCCGTAGAGACCTCTCCCAGAGACCAGATCGAAGAAGCGGAACGCCGGCTCTACGAGCTTGCCGAAACGGGCCGCTACGACGGAGGCTTCCAGCGCTTCTCGGACGCCCTGACCCAGGCCATCGACATGGCCGCGGCGGCCTACAAGCGCGAAGGCAAGCTGTCGGGCATTTCGACGGGCCTCATCGATCTCGACCGCACCTTGGGCGGCCTTCAATCGTCCGACCTTGTGATCCTGGCGGGCCGTCCGGCGATGGGTAAGACGTCGCTCGTGACGAACATCGCGTTCAATATCGCGAAAGCCTATCAGGCGGAGAAGCAGCAGGACGGCACCATGAAGACCGTGAACGGCGGGATCGTGGGCTTCTTCTCCCTCGAAATGTCGGCCGAGCAGCTGGCCACCCGTATCATCGCGGAGCAGTCGGGCGTCGCGTCCTACAAGATTCGCCGCGGCGACATGCGCGAGGACGACTTCTACAAGATCACGGAAGCTGCCCGGGAAATGCAGTCGATCCCGTTCTACATCGACCAGACCGGCGGCATCTCCATCGCCCAGCTGGCAGCCCGGGCCCGCCGCCTGAAGCGCCAGCGCGGGCTCGACGTGCTGATCATCGACTATCTCCAGCTCCTCTCTGCCTCCGCGAAGAAGGGCGAGAACCGGGTGCAGGAACTGACCGAGATCACCACGGGCCTCAAGGCGCTGGCCAAGGAACTCGCGGTGCCGGTCATTGCCCTGTCCCAGCTCTCGCGCCAGGTGGAAGCGCGCGACGACAAACGGCCTCAACTCGCGGACCTGCGTGAATCGGGCTCCATCGAGCAGGACGCGGACGTGGTCATGTTCGTTTACCGCGAAGAGTACTATCTAAAGAACAAGGAGCCGAAACCCGGCACCGAAGAGTACTTCAAGTGGCAGGCCGAAATGGACCAGGTCCACGGCAAGGCGGAGGTGATCATCGGAAAGCAGCGTCACGGACCGACCGGCACCGTGCAGCTCGCCTTCCAGGCGGACATCACCCGCTTCACCAACTTGGCGGACGAAGACAAACTTCCTGAACGGATGGGCGATTGAACAAGCATATTCCGCAGAAGGCGCCTCGGGTCTCCGTTTCGGACGACATGGCCGGGGGGCTTCTCCAGATCGACCTCGATGCGCTGGCGTCCAACTGGCGCAGGCTGCGTGATGCGGCCGGTGTCGAGACCAGCGCCGTGGTCAAGGCGGACGCCTACGGCACAGGCATCGAGCGGGCCGTTCCGGCCCTCGCCCGCGCGGGCTGCCGCACGTTCTTCGTCGCCCATTTGAGCGAGGCCGTCCGCGTCCGCGCGGTTGCCCTGGATGCGACGATCTACGTACTCAACGGCCTCCTGCCCGGCTCATGCGCCCATTATGCGGCCCATGATCTTCGCCCCGTTCTCGGATCCCACGAGGAAATTGCCGAATGGGCGGCCTTCAGCCGCGCACAAGGCCATCGCTTCCCAGCCGCGCTTCACGTGGATACCGGCATGAACCGGCTCGGCCTGACGGTGAGCGACGGGCTGACCCTCGCCGGCCGTCCGGAGCTGAAGGATTTTGAGCCAGCCCTTCTGATGAGCCACTTCGTGAGCGCTGAGGAGCAGGACAATCCGCTCAATGCCCAACAGATCGAGGCGTTCACGGCGGTCAGGAACACCCTTCCGAAGATCCCGGCGTCGCTCGCCAATTCGTCCGGCATCTTCCTTCCGCAAAAGCCGCATTTCGACCTCGCTCGCCCGGGTTATGCCCTCTATGGCGGCAATCCGACCCCGGACGCGGAAAACCCCATGCAGGCCGTCGTCGGCCTCGAAGGCCGGATCGTGCAGCTCCGCTGGGTCGAGGCGGGTGAGACCGTGGGCTACAACGGCCGCTGGACGGCGCAGAAGAAGCGCCGCGTCGCAACGGTCTCGATCGGCTACGCGGACGGTTACCCGCGCTCCGCGAGCGCCCGTGGCCATAGTGGAGAAACGGCCCTGGCGGGAATGGCGATCGTGGCGGGCCAGGCCTGCTCGTTCGCCGGAAACGTCTCCATGGACCTCCTGGCCGTCGACGTCACGGACGTCCCGGAAGCCCGGATTGCGAGGGGCGATCCTGTGACCTTCATCGGCGGCGCCCTCACCGTCGACGAAGTCGGCCGCCGTGCCGGGACGATCGGATATGAAATCCTGACGAGCCTCGGCTCGCGCTACCATCGGACCTATCGCGAGGCGACGGTCTGATGGCCAAGCGTCAAGCGTCTTTCGCGTGCCAGAACTGCGGCGCGGTCTACAATCGTTGGAAAGGCAAGTGCGAAGCCTGCGGCGGCTGGAACACGATCGTCGAAGAGACCGCCTCCTCAAATCCGATGGTCGGCCCGGTGGCGACGCGCCCATCCCGGGCGAAGGGCCGGATCTTCCCCCTCGAAGGCCTGTCGGGCGAAGCCAAAGAAGCTCCGCGCACGCCTTCCGGCATTGCGGAACTCGACCGCGTGACGGGCGGCGGCTTCGTCCATGGCTCGATCATTCTTCTCGGCGGCGATCCCGGCATCGGCAAGTCCACCTTGCTCATGCAAGCCTCGGCGGCTCTCGCCAAGCGCGGGGAGCGGGTCGCCTACATCTCCGGCGAGGAAGCGGTGGCGCAGGTGCGCCTGCGGGCCGAGCGGCTCGGCCTCGGTCAGGCCCAGGTCGAGCTGGCGTCTGAGACCAACGTGGAGGATATCGTCGCCACCTTGTCCCAGGGCCGTCCCCCGGCATTGGCGATCATCGACTCGATCCAGACCATGTGGACCGAGACCGTCGAATCCGCTCCAGGCACCGTGACCCAGGTCCGCGGCAGTGCCCAGGCGCTGATCCGCTTCGCCAAGACCACCGGAACGGCCGTGATTCTCGTCGGCCATGTGACCAAGGACGGTCAGATCGCCGGCCCTCGCGTCGTCGAGCACATGGTGGACGCCGTGGTCTCGTTCGAGGGCGATACCGGGCACCATTTCCGTATCCTGCGGGCGGTGAAGAACCGCTTTGGCCCCACGGACGAAATCGGCGTTTTCGAAATGTCGGACCAGGGCCTTCGCGAGGTTCCCAATCCCTCCGAGCTTTTCCTGGCCGGTCGCGATCTCGCGACGCCGGGAACGGCGGTCTTTGCCGGCATGGAAGGAACGCGTCCGCTTCTGGTCGAAATCCAGGCGCTCGTCGCGCCCTCCTCCCTTGGAACGCCGCGACGAGCCGTGGTCGGCTGGGATCCGGCGCGCCTTTCGATGGTGCTCGCCGTTCTGGAGGCCCATGGCGGGCTGCGGCTCGGCATGCACGACGTCTACCTCAATGTCGCCGGCGGCTTGCGCATTACGGAACCCGCCGCCGACCTTGCCGCAGCGGCAGCTCTCGTTTCATCCCTGTCGGGTTCACCATTGCCGCCGGACACGGTTTATTTCGGTGAATTGGGACTGTCCGGAGCCATCCGGCCCGTCGCCCAGGCGGAGGCAAGGTTGAAGGAAGCCGCAAAACTCGGCTTTGCCAATGCCGTTTCACCGGCTGCGCGGGCCGACAAGAAGAAAGAACGCCTGCCGCTGGCCCCGTCCTCGATCGGACACATCACCGATCTGGTCGCTGGCATCGCAGTCCGCCGGAAAGCGTCCTGAAGGCTTCGTCGGTGCGACCGACGAAATCGCCCTTTGATAAGCTTTCCTTGATTTGGATTTGATATATTATATCGTATAATGACTGATGAAGAGGCTCCGAAAGCTCGACAACCAAGCAAAGCCATCAACATATAAGCGAGGGGCCCATGGCTGCGACGATCACGCTTTCAAACACGAATATCGCCGAGGATATTGCCCCTGATCAGGTCATCGGCACGCTTCATGTGACCGGCGGGGCCAATGGCGAGACCTTCATCTACACCCTTGCCGACAGCATCGACGATCGGTTCGAGATCCGCCAGAACGCCACGACGAACGACTTTGAGATCGTCGTGAAGTCCGGTGGAGACGATCTTTTCAACTTCGAGCGGAATTCCTTAAATCACTTTGAGATCTCGATTTCAGCCGCCGGCAATCAAAATACCTCGATAGGCGCGACCTCGTTCACGATCAACGTGACCAATGTGAACGAGGCTCCGACCGATGTCTCGATCGCGGCGCCACGGACCCCGACGGTTTTTGAAAACGCCGCAAACGGGACCGAGATCGGGCCTCTCGATGCCGATGATCCCGATCTGAACGACACATTCACGTTCAAGCTGACGGACGACGCCGGTGGTCGCTTCAAACTCGATTCAACCGGAAAGAAACTGCTCGTTGCCGATGGCTCCAAGCTGGACTTTGAAACTGCGCCATCCCAGCAGATCAAAGTCGAGGTAAAGGATGCCGCCGGCCTGACCTTCGAGAAGACCTTGACGATCGATGTCATCAACAACGTCGACATTTTTACCGGCACATCCCGCAACGACAAGCTCAGCGGCACCGCCAGCATGGACTTTCTCTACGGGGCCGCAGGGAGTGACAAGCTTTACGGGCTTGCAGGCGACGATGTTCTGAATGGCGGCGCGGGAAAGGACATCCTCTACGGGGGTGCAGGCAAGGACCGCTTCTTGTTCGATACACCGGTCAAGAAGGGCCAGTTCGATCAAGTGATGGACTTCAACCCTGCGGACGATACGCTCCAGTTCAGCTTGTCTTCGATCAAGTCTTTCAAGATTAAAGCCATGAAATCTGGAAAATTAAACAAGAAATTCTTCACGTTGGGTGACCACGCAAAAGATAAGAACGACTTTGTCTACTATAATCCAAAGAACGGTTTCGTTTATCTCGACAGCGATGGCTCCGGCAACAAGAAAAGAGCGGAAATTCTAAAGCTCAAGCCTCATCTGAAGCTTACAGCTGACGATTTCATGTTTCTCTAAGGAATATCGATCAGAAACTTGTTATTCCGGCAGGGTTCCGCCGGAATTTCCCATAGGAGGTGGTCTCGCAAACCCGGCTCCCGAGGCCGCCTCCGCTGATATGCCCTCACGGACCGCCCTGCCTTTTAGCCCGTTCACGGGCAGTTGCCGGGCCGCATGGACTCACAGGGTGACGAAATGGTTTCTTGCGGCTATACACCCGACGCCTTAACCGCGTTTTGAGGCCGTTCCACCCGTTCCTGCGTCAGGCTTGACCCATGCCATTTTCAATTCTGGATCTTGTCGTTATCGGCGTTGTGCTGATTTCGGGTCTATTGGCAGCCGTTCGCGGCTTCACGCGCGAAGTCCTGGCGATTGTCGCCTGGGTCGCGGCCGCCGCAGTGGCCTGGTATCTGCATCCGGCGATCCTGCCCCTGGCGCAGCAATACATCCACAACCATACGGTCGCGCTTGTGGCCGCCATCGGCGGCATCTTCGTCGTCACGCTCATCATCGTGTCGATCATCACCGTTCAGATTTCCGACCTGATCCTCGATTCGCGGATCGGCGCCCTGGACCGGACCCTGGGCCTCTTCTTCGGGGCCGCTCGCGGCTTCCTGATCTGCGTCATCGGCTGGGCCTTCCTCGGCTGGCTCCTGCAGGGCAAGAACCCCGAGTGGGCCGTCACGTCCCGCACGCGCCCGGCCATGGAGAATACCCGTGACAGCATCATCGCCATGCTGCCGGACAACGCCGAGGCCCTGATTCAGAAGCTTCGCGAGAAGGGAGCAAGCCCAGAGGCCGAACCCGGCGAACCGGCCGAGCCCGATCCGCAGCGGACGAGCCCCGCTCCCGGCACGCCGGCAACTCCTCCTGCCCGCCCCGCCCAACCGCGCGGCTGAGCCTGACCGGGGCGAAGCTTGCACGGCTGATGCGTCGTCTTTGCAGGGGAGCCCTCGCAATAATCGTTGGCGATTGACGCAACGCTCATTAAATAGGGGCCTTACGCGCCGCCTGTGGTGCCACCCCAAGGAAATGACGATGTCTTCTCTGTCTGAGACGTGGCAGGTCCAACCCAAGACGGTGGACCTTGACCTCGACGGCGATACCTTGCGCGAAGAATGCGGTGTCTTCGGCATCTACGGACACCCGGATGCGGCCGCCATCACGGCGCTGGGGCTTCACGCCCTTCAGCACCGGGGCCAGGAGGCCGCCGGCATCGTCTCCTTCGACGGCCACGTCTTTCACCTGGAGCGCAAGCTCGGCCTCGTCGGCGACGGGTTCTCGGACCGCTCGGTGATCGAGCGCCTGGAAGGTCTCTCCGCCATCGGCCACGTGCGGTATTCGACCACCGGCGAGACGGTTCTGCGCAACGTACAGCCTCTCTTCGCGGAGCTTGACGGCGGCGGCCTCGCCGTGGCCCATAACGGCAACCTGACGAACGGCCTGACCCTACGCCGAAACCTGATCCGGGACGGAGCCATCTGCCAGTCGACCACCGACACGGAGGTGATCGTCCATCTCGTGGCCCGAAGCCGCCATGGGCGGGTCGTGGATCGTTTCCTGGAATCCATCAGGCAGATCGAAGGGGCCTATTCCCTCGTCGCCCTGACCAACAAGAAGCTGATCGGCGCCCGCGACCCGTTGGGCATCCGCCCGCTGGTGCTCGGCGAGCTCGACGGCCGCTACATCCTGACGTCCGAGACCTGTGCGCTCGACATCATCGGCGCCCGCTTCATTCGCGACATCGAAAACGGCGAATGTGTCGTGATTTCCGAGGACGGGATCGAATCCTTCCGATTCGCCCCCGAGCAGCCTCCCCGCCCCTGCATCTTCGAGTACATCTACTTCGCCCGCCCCGATTCCATCGTGAACGGCCGCAGCGTATACGCGGTCCGCAAGGGCATGGGTCATGAACTCGCCCAGGAAGCGCCCGCAGACGCAGACGTGGTCATTCCGGTGCCCGATTCCGGCGTCCCGGCCGCTCTCGGCTACGCCCAGAGCTGCGGCCTTCCGTACGAGCTCGGCATCATCCGCAACCATTATGTGGGCCGTACCTTCATCCAGCCGACCCAGTCGGTGCGAGAGCTCGGTGTGCGGATGAAGCACTCCGCGAACCGCTCGGCGATCGAGGGCAAGCGCATTGTCCTGGTGGATGACAGCCTCGTGCGCGGCACCACTTCGGTGAAGATCGTGCGCATGATGCGCGAGGCTGGAGCGAAGGAAGTTCACTTCCGGATTGCCAGCCCACCGATCACTCACCCGGATTTTTACGGCATCGATACGCCGGAGAAGGAAAAGCTGCTCGCGGCCACCCACAATCTCGAGCAGATGCGTGAGTATATCGGCGCCGACTCCCTGGCTTTCCTGTCCATCGAAGGGATCTACCGGGCCATGGGCGAGGCAGGACGCAACGCCGCGTTGCCGCAGTTCACGGATCACTGCTTCACGGGCGACTATCCGACACCCCTGACCGATCTGACGGTGGCGACGCCTCGCCGCCTGTCTCTCCTTGCAGAAGCTGACTGAGGATCCATGACCAAGCCTCTTGCGAACCGCGTCGCGGTCGTCACCGGCGCGTCGCGCGGCATCGGCCGCGCAGCAGCGCTCGCTCTCGCGGAAGCCGGAGCGCATGTCATCGCGCTCGCCCGCACCCAGGGCGCGCTCGAATCTCTCGACGACGAAATCCGCCAGAAGGGTTCGTCCGCGACCCTGGTTCCTGTGGACCTCAAGGACCTGGAGGCGCTCGACCGCCTTGGTGCGGCGATCTACGAGCGCTGGGGCAAGCTTGACATCCTTCTCGGCAATGCAGGCATTCTCGGCGAACTCGCCCCCATCACCCACGTCGACCAGCCCGTCTGGGACGCGGTGATGGCCATCAACGTCACGGCGAATTACCGTCTGATCCGCTCCCTCGACCCGCTGCTGCGCGCCTCCGATGCAGGCCGGGCCATTTTCGTGACCTCCGGTGCGGCGACCAAGTGCACGGCTTATTGGGGCGTCTATTCCGTGTCGAAGGCCGCACTGAACGCGCTCGTGCGCACCTACGCGGCCGAGACCCTGACCACCCCTGTAAAGGCGATGCTCCTCAACCCCGGACCGTTGCGCACGGCGATGCGGCGCACCGCCATGCCCGGAGAAGATCAGTCGACCCTCAAGACTCCCGAGGATCTGGCCCCGCACATCGTCAAGCTCGCCCTGCCCGACTGGAGCGAAACCGGCAAGATCTACGATTTCACGCAGGACGGAAAAGTTCTGACGCCGCAGATGCCGGCCTAGCGTCGTCGACATCAAACGGCGGGGCTCGCCCTGCCATCATTTCGCTCTTCTTCCAGAGCCCGGCCCTGAACGCGCAAGAACACCACGCTTCCGCAGCGAAGGCTTCGCCGAAGCCCGGCACCCTGCGTTCCTGAAAGACAAGGAAGGATGTCGCGGCCGATTTGGGAACCCGCGAGGCGGCCGACCCGCTTACTTCCGATCCTTGTCGAAGGGATTCTTGCCCATCCTCAAGGAGACGCGAATGGGCACGCCGGGCAACTCGAACGCTTCTCTGATGCCGTTGACGAGGTAGCGGGTGTAGCTTTTCGGAAGGGCGTCCAGCTGGTTTCCGAAGATCGCGAAATGCGGCGGCCGCGCCTTGACCTGCGTCATATAGCGGATCTTGATCCGCCGCCCGGAGACGGCTGGAGGCGGGTTGGCGTCGATGGCTTCGGTGAGCCATTGGTTGAGCCGCGCGGTCGCGATGCGACGGTTCCAGGTGTCGTAGACCTGAATGATCGCCTTCATCAAGCCGTCGATGCCGCTACCGGCAAGGCCGGACAACGGCACGACCGGAGCCCCCCTGACTTGCGGAAGGAGGCGCGTTGCCTTTTCCTTCAGGTCCTTCAGCAAGCCCGGCTGATCGGCAACCAGGTCCCACTTGTTGAGGCCGATGACGAGGGCCCGGCCTTCCTGCTCCACAAGATCGACGATGGACAGATCCTGCTTCTCGAAGGGGATCGTCGCATCCAGCAGCACGACCACCACTTCGGCGAACCGAACGGCCCGCAACGCATCGGCGACGGAGAGCTTTTCGAGCTTGTCTTCCACCCGGGCGCGTTTGCGCAGGCCAGCCGTGTCGAAAAGCTTGAAGGGCCTGCCGCGCCACGTCCAGTCGAGAGAGATGGAATCCCGTGTGATTCCCGCTTCCGGGCCGGTGAGAAGGCGCTCTTCGCCGACCATTCGGTTGATAAGCGTGGATTTTCCGGCGTTCGGCCGCCCGACGATCGCGACCTGCAGCGGCTTGTTCGGGTCCTCCTCCTCGCCCTCGGTCTCGTCCTGAGGGTCGGGGAAGTAAGGCATCAGAGCCTCGAACAGGTCCGCCATGCCTTCGCCGTGCTCGGCGGAGAGAGGAACAGGTTCGCCAAGGCCAAGCGAAAAAGCCTCATAGGCGCCAGCGAGGCCCGCTCCCCCTTCGGCCTTGTTGGCGATCAGGATCACAGGCTTGCCGGAACGGCGCACAAGCTCCGCGAAGGGCCGGTCGGCCGGCAGGATCCCGACCCGGGCATCGATGACGAAGAGGATCACGTCGGCGTCGCCGATGGCGGCTTCCGTCTGGGCGCGCATGCGTCCGAGGAGCGATTCTTCCGTCGATTCCTCAAGACCAGCGGTATCGACGATGCGGAATTCGAGATCGCCGAGCCGCGCCTCACCCTCGCGCCGGTCCCGGGTCACGCCCGGCCGGTCGTCAACGAGGGCGAGCTTTTTCCCAACCAAGCGGTTGAATAGGGTCGATTTGCCGACATTCGGCCGCCCGACTATGGCGACGGTCGCCGTCATGTCCTGCCTCACATTCCTTTATTGCGTCACCGCAACGGGGCCACCCGCCACCAGAGCCGTATAAACCGCAAGCCGCTGCTTCAACGCGCTCGGCGTCTCGCGGTCAGCGGCGATCTGGTCGAACCAGCGTCCCGCATAATCCATATCGCCGGCTTTAAGTCCGGAAAGGCCAAGAAGTTCGCGAGCCGAATGCCGCCAGGGATTTTCCGGCACCGCAAGACGCTCCAGATCCGGGCGGATCTTGGCGGGATCGGCCGTGTCGATCCGCAGCCAGGCGGCGCGCAGACGGGCGAGATCTTGCCAGAGGGCGCTCAGCTTTCCGTCCTTGGCGAGGGCATCATAGGCCGAAGCGCCGTTTTCGGCGTTCTGGCGGCCAAGTTCCGCGGCCAGCCGGAAACGGGCGAGCAGGCCGTAGCCGCTGTCGCCTTCCTTGGCGAGGCTCTCCAAGGCACTCTCGGCGTCCTTGCCCTTGTCGTCACGGGACAGCCTCAAGGCATCCTCGTAGCGCAGGGCGTCGGCCTGGGACCGCGTCTCCTGGTAATGTTCCCAGTAGCGCCAGCCGCCGACGGCGGCGACAACGAGAATCGCGGCGCCGATGATGACGCCGTTGTACCGCTTCCAGATCTGGGCGACCTGATCGCGGCGATATTCCTCGTCGACCTCGCGGATAAACTCGTCGTTCGGAGCCATGACACTCTTGCGGCCGGGACCGCCTCCTCAATCGAAGTGGGTCGCCTAGCACAGCCCCCCGCCGAAGGCGAGAGGCTGAAAGCGCCTCGGGCCGGATATCGCGGCCTTCAGCGCGCTCAAGCCCTTCCTGGAAGGACCGGAACCCCGATCAGAAGGGGATGGAGCCAAAAAACGAAGGCAAGATAGGCAATCGTCCCGATCACGATGGCGAGAGCATCATTCCGGTTATCATGGAGCCCGCCTTTGGCAGCCCCGTGCTCAGCCGCCACATCGCGATGCTTCGCGCTGATCCGGGCGAGCACGCCCCAGACCAGAATGGAGCCGAACAGGAGGATCGACCCGAGATCCCCATTGGCGAGGAGGTGCGCGAGAGCCCAGATCTTCACGCCTGCCAGCATGGGGTGCTTCAGGCGCCGCTTGATGCGTCCCGGTAGATACGCCGCCGCGACCATCACGAAAGCGAACCATACGAGAAGCAGCGCGAGATGCCGGGTCCAGACCGGCGGATCCCACACAGGAATGTAGCCTTCCGCCCGATAGCGCCCGAACCCGATGGCGATGAGCACGATGCCGGCCAGCGACAGGAGCGAGTAAAGGCCCTTGTACGGCCCCTCCCCGACCTTGGCGATCACGCCGGCTCTTGCTTGGCGTGCCATGCTGAAAGCGTGCGTCCCGATGAAAACGACTAAGCCGAGAACGAGCAGGGCCACGATACGATCTCCTGTGCCGGCGGCACCATAGCGACAGGGTCCCCGCTCCGCCATTGCCAAGCCCGAGGGCCACGGGACGCCTCACCTGCCTTCATATGCATTCGTTGCCGTGGGAAAGCCATTGACAAACCATAACTTTCAATGTCAGCCCCCCTTGTGACAGGAATGCATAGAGAGTACTCGCCTTAAGTCGAGTACGGTCAGGCCGTGTTGGCTCTAGCGGAGGCGATGTAACTTCGGTAGCTACACCCTGACAAAACCAACAACGGAATTCATCAGGGGACGAAACGGATGACAGCACTCCTGAAGCTGTCCCAGGCGATCGACGGTTTGAACGAGCGTCTAGGGAAAGTCGTGGCATGGGCCATCGTGGTGGCCATCCTGGTCTCCGCCATCAACGCCATCATTCGACGCATCTTCGGCGTCTCCTCGAACGGCTGGCTCGAATTGCAGTGGTATCTCTTCGGTGCCGTTTTCATGCTCTGCTCGCCCTGGACCCTGAAGGCGAACGAGCATATCCGGATCGACATCGTGTCGAACACGCTGTCCAAACGGAAGCGGGACTTGGTCGATATCTTTGGCCACCTGTTCTTCCTGTTCCCGTTCGTGACGATCATGCTGTGGCTCAGCGTGCCCTACTTCATCAGATCGTTTCAGTCCGGCGAGGTCTCCTCAAATGCCGGCGGCCTTCTGATCTGGCCCGCCAAGGGTCTCATCCTCCTCGGTTTCATTTTTCTTTTCCTGCAGTGGTTGAGCGAACTGATCAAACGCGTCGCCATCATGCGCGGCGATCTGGCTGACGTCGAAACAGTTCACAGCGCGGAGGCCGAGGCCGAGCGTCTCCTGACCGAGCTCGGAACCGCACAGGATCCACGTACCGGGACGCCTCCGGGCGACGGCATCAGCTAGTGTCCCAATCCAAACCATTGCTTTCCGCGTCCGGAGCTCTCCGTCCATGGCACAGTTGATTGCCCAGAACCTCGCACCGATCATGTTCGGTGCCCTTATCGTCTTCCTGCTGCTTGGCTATCCGGTCGCTTTTGCCCTGGCAGCCAACGGCCTCCTGTTCTTCTTCCTCGCGGTCGAACTGGCACCGCTTGCCCCTGATACGATCACGCTTTCGTGGCCGCTCCTTCAGGCGCTACCGGACCGCATCTTCGGCACCATGTCCAACGAGGTGCTCCTGGCCGTCCCGTTCTTCACCTTCATGGGACTGGTTCTTGAACGGTCCGGCATGGCGGAAGACCTTCTCGACACCATCGGCCAGCTGTTCGGCCCCGTGCGCGGCGGCCTCGCCTATGCGGTGATTTTCGTGGGTGCGCTGCTGGCCGCGACAACCGGCGTCGTGGCCGCATCCGTGATCTCGATGGGTCTGATTTCCCTGCCGATCATGCTTCGCTACGGGTATGACCGCCGCCTTGCATCAGGCGTCATTGCGGCATCAGGAACCCTTGCCCAGATCATTCCGCCTTCGCTCGTGCTCATCGTCATGGCGGACCAGCTCGGTCGCTCTGTCGGCGATATGTACGAAGGCGCCTTCATCCCGGGGCTCGTGCTCACGGCCATGTATGCGGGCTACGTGCTGTTGATGTCGATCTTCTACCCGAAGTCCGCCCCCGGCCTTCCGCCGGAAGCGATCGGATACCGTGAGCCCAATGGCGCTCGCGGCGTCTGGCAGCTCGGCATCCTCGTGCTCTTCTCCGGAGCGGTGGGCTATTATGCCCTGTCTCAGACGGAGATTCGGGGTGGATCGGATTTCGTCATCCTGACGATCTGTGCCTCGACGGTCGTTGCCCTGATCTGCGCCATCATCAACCGCTGGCTCGGTGCCAAGCATGTGATCGCCTCTGCGGTCCTCGCCGCCGCGCTCATTGCCGCCTATATTCTGCTTCGGAAGAACGGCCACGAGAACTATGGCCTCGTTGTCGAGATGTTCGTTGCCGGCGCCCTCTACTCGCTGTTCGTCGGGCTGGTGGAGCGACTGACGGGCCTTCGCCTCATGTCGCGTATGGCCGAGCAGGTCACTTTCGTGATGGTGCCCCCGCTCCTGCTCATCTTCCTCGTGCTCGGCACGATCTTCATCGGTGTCGCGACGCCGACGGAAGGCGGCGCCATGGGCGCCCTGGGATCGGTGATCCTTGCCGCGATCAAGCGCAAGCTCGACAACAATCCAAGCCGGTTCAACTGGACCCTCCTGCGCCAGGCAACTGAAGCGACCGCCAAGCTCTCGGCCTTCGTGCTCTTCATCCTGATCGGCGCGCGGGTGTTCTCGCTCACCTTCTACGGCGTGAACGGCCATATCTGGGTGGAGCACCTGCTCACGTCGCTGCCCGGCGGCCAGGTCGGCTTCCTCATCGTCGTGAACCTGCTCGTGTTCTTCCTGGCCTTCTTCCTCGATTACTTCGAGCTCGCTTTCATCATCATTCCGCTGCTGGGGCCCGCGGCCGAGAAGCTGGGGATCGACCTGATCTGGTTCGGCGTGATCCTCGGCGTGAACATGCAGACATCGTTCATGCATCCGCCCTTCGGGTTCTCCTTGTTCTTCCTCCGCTCGGTGGCGCCGAAGGAGCCCTATATCGATCGCGTCACGGGCAAGCGGATGGAGCCGATCACCACAGGCCAGATTTACTGGGGTGCCATTCCGTTCGTTATCATCCAGCTCATCATGGTCGGCCTCGTGGTGACCTTCCCGCAGATGGTCATGCATTATAAGTCGGCAGGCGCCACAGTGGACCCCGCAGCCGTGCAGAAGAAGCTCGACGAGCTGCTCGTCCCCGGGATCGGACCGGGTGGAGGCGATACGGGCCTCCCGCCCTTGAACTTCGATGAGCCGCCGAAGATCCAATAACGGCGGCGCTCAAGACAAATAGAAAAGGCAGGCACAACGCCTGCCTTTTTTGTTTCGTATGAGAACCGGAGTGCTTTCTCGACACCGCACGCCTGGACTGAGGCTTGGGTCCATTCCAGACAGGAGCAGCTTTGCCGCCCCTGCTTCCGATCAGAAGGTCGCCGTCATCGGATTGGGCCCGATCCGCCCATCCGCTGCATCGAGCTTGGCGATCCGATTCAGATCGTCCTCGTCGAGCCTGAAGCCGAAGACGTCGAAGTTCTCGACGATACGGCCCGGCGTCACGGATTTCGGGATCACGACCAGATTGTTGTCGAGATGCCAACGGATGATCACTTGAGCCGGGGTCCGGTCGTGCTTGGCGGCAATGGCGGCAATCACCGGATCCTGAAGCACCGTGCCCTGGCCGAGGGGGCTCCAGGATTGCGTGACGATACCGCGCTCGGCATGAGCCTCCCGGAGCGCCTTCTGCTGGAACCGGGGATGCAGCTCGATCTGGTTGAGGACCGGCGCCACGCCGGTTTCGCCGATGATGCGATCAAGGTGCTCGGCTTCGAAGTTCGACACGCCGATGGACTTGGCCCGTCCCTCCTCCTTCAGCCGCACGAAAGCACGCCACGTATCGAGATAGAGATTACGATGCGGCGCCGGCCAGTGGATCAAATAGAGATCGACATACTCGACCCCGAGACGCTTCAGGCTCTCGTCGAAGGCGGCCAACGTGGCGTCGTAACCCTGGTTGGCATTCCAGAGCTTCGTGGTCACGAAGACGTCGCCACGCGAAACGTCCGCAGCGCGGAGCCCCTCGCCGACCCCTCTTTCGTTCTCGTAAACCGCGGCGGTGTCCACATGCCGGTATCCGGCCTCGACGGCGGCCTGCACCGCCGACACGGCAACATCATCGGGCGTTTGCCAGACCCCAAGGCCGACCTGGGGAATGGATCGGCCATCGTGAAGCGGAATGTATGGCTGCTCAGACACGGGAACTCCTTTTCAATGAACCGAGATCGTCGGGCCTATAAGGCTGGATCCTGGGGAAACCTGGTCAGGCAATGGCTCGGAGCAAGCTCAGCCGAGAAACCGGAATGAATGGGACGATGCCGGCGCGACGATTTCGAACGAAATCACCCTTCTCCTTCTAGAGAGGGAACGTGTGGCGCTATTCCTCCAGCGCTCCGATCATCTCCACCCGTGTCGCATGGCGACCGCCCTCGAACTCAGCGCTCAGGAACGCGTCGACGATATCGAGCGCCAGCCCTTCGCCCACCACGCGCGCGCCTATCGACAGCATATTGGCATCGTTGTGCTGGCGGATCATGCGGGCTGAGAACGTATCGAGGCAGACCCCGCAACGGATGCCCTTGACCTTGTTCGCCGCCATCATGATGCCCTGGCCGGTGCCGCAGAGGATGATGCCAAGCCGGCAATCGCCGGAGGCGACGAGCCGCGCCGCCGCTTCGCCGTGCTGAGGATAGGGCGTGCTCTCCGGTGTCGTCGGCCCGATGTCGACCACCACCCAGCCCTGCGCCGCGACATGGGCGACGATGGCCTGCCGGAGCGGAATGGCGGCGTGGTCGCTGGAGAGGACGATACGGTTGTTGGCTGTCATGGAGAGGTCGTCCTATTTCCCGAAGCAATTTTGGCGGCTTGGCCGAGTTGGATCAGCTCGGCTTACTCCCACTCGATCGTGCCCGGCGGCTTCGACGTAATGTCGTAGGTCACGCGGTTGATCCCCTTCACTTCATTGATGATCCGGGTCGCGACGTTGCCCAGGAAGGTCATGTCGAACGGGAAGAAATCGGCCGTCATGCCGTCGATGGAGGTTACGGCGCGCAGCGCGCAGACATGGTCGTAGGTGCGCGCATCGCCCATCACGCCCACGGTCTTGACCGGGAGCAGCACGGCGAAGGCCTGCCAGATCTTGTCGTAGAGTCCGGCCTTGCGGATCTCCTCGAGATAGATCGCGTCGGCCTTGCGCAGGATCTCGAGCTTCTCACGCGTGATCTCGCCGGGCACCCGGATGGCAAGGCCCGGACCCGGGAACGGATGACGGCCGACGAAGGCCTCCGGAAGGCCCAGCTCACGGCCGAGCACCCTCACCTCGTCCTTGAAGAGTTCGCGCAGCGGCTCCACGAGCTTCATTTTCATGCGCTCCGGAAGCCCGCCGACATTGTGGTGGCTCTTGATCGTGACCGAAGGCCCGCCGGTGAAGGAAACGCTCTCGATCACGTCGGGATAGAGCGTGCCCTGAGCCAGGAAATCCGCGCCGCCGATCTTTTTGGCCTCCTCGTCGAACACATCGATAAAGAGCTTTCCGATGGTTTTGCGCTTCACCTCCGGGTCGGATACCCCTTCGAGGGCGCCGATGAAGAGGTCCTGCGCCTGCACGTGGACCAGCGGGATGTTGTAGTGATCGCGGAAGAGCGTGACCACCTGCTCGGCTTCGGACGCGCGCAAGAGGCCATGATCGACGAAGACGCAGGTGAGCTGATCGCCGATCGCCTCATGGATCAGGACCGCCGCGACGGCGGAATCGACGCCGCCCGAAAGACCGCAGATGACCTTGCCGTTCCCGACCTGGGCGCGGATGCGCTCGATCGCCTCCTCACGGAACGCCTTCATGGTCCAGTCGCCCCGGCAGCCCGCGATGTCGCGCACGAAGTTGCGGATCAAAAGCTCGCCCTGGGGGGTGTGCACCACTTCCGGGTGGAACTGGACGGCATAGAACTTGCGGCCCTCGTCCGCCACGATGGCGAATGGGGCGTTGGGCGAGGAGGCAAGCGGCTCGAAGCCTTCCGGGAGCTTGGTCACCCGGTCGCCGTGGCTCATCCAAACCGGGTACTTTTTCCCGACATGCCAGACGCCCTGGTAAAGCGGGCTCTCGGTCAGGATTTCGATTTCGGCCCGGCCGAACTCGGAATGATGGCCGCTCTCGACCTCTCCGCCGAGCTGCGCCGCCATGGTCTGCTGGCCATAACAGATGCCGAAGACTGGGACATCGCAGTCGAACACTTCCTGGGGCGCCCGAGGCGACGTTTCCATGGTCACCGATTCCGGGCCGCCTGAAAGGATCACCCCCTTCGGCTTCATCTCCCGCAGCGCCTCGGCCGCCTTCTGGAAAGGCACCACCTCCGAATAAACGCCCTCTTCACGCACCCTGCGGGCGATGAGCTGCGTCACCTGGGAGCCGAAATCGATGATCAGGATCTTGTCGTGGGACTGGGTCATGGGATGGTCTTGAGCCTCGGGACGTAAACAGCGATGGCGGGCATGCGGCTGACTTATGGATTTTTGACGAGAACGGCAACGTAGAAGCCGTCCGTGCCGGTGCGAAGCGGCGTCATCTGCCAGCCGATCCTGGTGGGACGAAGAAACTCCTTCAGAGAGGTCATTCCGGCCCTTTCAAGGATCTGATCCTGCGGCAGGGGTTGAATGTTCCGGGCTTCGGCGAGAAAAGCCGCCAACGCCTCGTCGTTCTCCTCCGGCAGGATCGAGCAGGTGATATAGGCGATGCGTCCGCCCGGCTTGGCCAGCTTTGCGGCGCGATCCAGCACGGCCGCCTGTTCCTTCCGACGGACCTCGAGGCTACCCGGCCGCAGACGCCATTTCGCATCCGGATTGCGTCGCCAGGTCCCGACGCCGGTGCACGGCGCGTCCACGAGAACGCAGTCGATCCGCCCGTCGAGGTCGGCCACCGCGTCCGCTCCGCCTCTCGGCGTGCGGACCTGCACGTTACGAACCCCGGCCCGGGTCAGGCGGTCATGGATGGGAGCAAGGCGCCGCGCATCGTTATCCGTGGCGTAGATCTGGCCGTGGTTGTCCATCATCGCCGCCAGCGCCAAGGTTTTTCCGCCCCCACCTGCGCACAGATCAACCACCTGCTCGCCAGACTCGACGGCCGAAAGAAGCGCCGCGAGCTGCGATCCCTCGTCCTGAATCTCGATCCAGCCCTTGAGGAATTCAGGCTCGGCTTGAACCGCCGGCCCGCGCCCGTCCTCGCCGGGCATGATCCGCAGACCAAGAGGAGAATGGGGAGTCTCGACCGCGCCTAGATGCGGCAGCGCGTCGTGAGCTTCCTCGCGGGACGCGACTTTCAGGGTATTGACCCGCAGATCGAGCGGCGCGCGAGCCGTCAGGGCTTCCATCTCACGAACGAGATCCTCGCCGAAGAGACGTTCCAGGGATGGGGCGATCCATTCGGGAAAATCCCCGGCCGCAGCGGGCGGGGCATCCTTCAGGCTCGCTGTAGAAAGCCGCGCCCGCTCCGCCTCGGTCAGGGGCTCCGGCGCAAAGCGCTCGCCGGAGAACAGCCGGGCGATAGCATCAACATCAAGGCCCCTTTGCAGCTTGAGCATGCCGAGAACGACGGCGCGCGGCGTCGCCTCGCCCATGATCCAGGAGGCGGAGGATTTGCGGCGCAGGGCATCATACACGAGGCTTGCGATGGCAGCCCGGTCCTTCGAACCAGCGAAACGGTGAGAGAGGCCCCAATCCTTCAAGGCATCTGTCGCGGGACGCCGGCGCGCGTCGATGTCAGCAAGAACCTCGATGGCGGCGGCAATGCGGGCTGCTGGCGTCATAGGAATACAACACTCGAGCTTGGCCGTGGAAAAGACATATTATTACCCAGTTTCGATCTCGATCCGGATCGTATGGAAGGACCTGCGTGCATGTCGCACGCGGTCTTGGAGCTCTTACTGATGTCGATCAAGCTGACTCGCATTCTTGCCGTCGGTGTTACTCTCGCCATTGCGGCGTGCGCCACCACGCCGCCGCCCGTCGTGGATACCAATCCGCCCCCGCGCAAGGCCTATGATGCCAAGACGCAGCTGGAAAGCGGCCGTCGATACTAAAGACGATGGCGGGATGTGCCTTCGCCCATCCCGCGCATCCTTGCCTGTTCACGAGCCGCCCGGACGGGCCCCCTGCCGGCCCGATCCTAAACGCCAAGCTCGGAGGCAAAAATCCGCAAGGCGAAGATGATCCACATGAGCATGAGGATCAGCACGCCGAGGAGAAACGCCATAAAGCGCTGAGACACTTTGTTCCCGGTGACATGGATGCCCGCGTGAACGAGGCGTGTCACAACGAACATCCACGACATCACGACGAAGATCAGGTCGGCCTTCTTGGTGATCAGCGCCAAGGTCACGATGGCATAGAACAGCACCGGCAGTTCGAACTGATTGTGATACGCGTTCGTCACTTTGAGAACGCGATCCGGCCAGTTGCGCTCGCCGAGCGCGATGTCCCGGACCTTGACCTCGCCGGCCTTGAGAAGGCCGATGCGGGAGCGCCCCATCCAGAAAAGAAGGACGAAGGTCAACCCGACCTGGACGAAGACCGGAAGAAGAACTGCGGTGATGCTCATGAATGCCCCTTTGAAGCCCTAGCTTAGCTGCGGGTCGGATAGTTAGGGCTCTCCCGGGTGATCGTCACGTCATGAACATGGCTTTCGCGCAGGCCCGCTCCGGTGATCCGGATGAACTGGGCCTTCTCCTGGAACTCCGGCAAGGTGCGGGCGCCCACATATCCCATCGAAGCCCGAAGGCCGCCGGCGAGCTGATGCAGAACCGCCGAGACGGGTCCTTTGTATGCCACCTGGCCTTCGACGCCTTCCGGAACGAGCTTGAGGGTGTCACGGACTTCCGCCTGGAAATAGCGATCCGCGGATCCTCGCGCCATGGCGCCCACGGAGCCCATGCCCCGATAGGACTTGTAGGAACGGCCCTGGTAGAGAAACACCTCGCCGGGCGTCTCGTCGGTGCCCGCAAGCAGGGAGCCGACCATCGCCGTGGACGCGCCGGCGGCAAGGGCCTTGGCGAGATCGCCCGAGACCTTGATGCCACCGTCCGCGATCACCGGAATTCCAGCCGCCGATGCCGCCTCGACGGCCTCCATGATCGCGGTGAGCTGTGGGACGCCGACACCGGCAACGATGCGGGTGGTGCAGATGGATCCGGGACCGATACCGACCTTCACCGCATCGGCGCCCGCGTCGATCAGAGCTTTGGCTCCCTCGCGGGTCGCGACGTTTCCGGCAATGACCTGGACGGCGTTGGAGAGTTTCTTGACCCGGGTCACGCTCTCGAGCACCCGGACGGAATGACCGTGGGCCGTATCGACGACGATCACGTCGACACCCGCATCGATCAGACGTTCGGAGCGCTCGAAGCCCTGTTCGCCGGTGGTCGTCGCGGCGGCGACCCGCAGGCGACCCTGCTCGTCCTTGGCGGCGTTGGGATGAGCGACCTGCTTCTCGATATCCTTGACGGTGATCAGCCCGATGCAGCGATAGTGATCGTCGACCACCAGGAGTTTCTCGATGCGGAACTGGTGCAGGAGGCGTCGGGCCTCATCCTGGTTGACGCCTTCCCGGACGGTGATCAGGCGGTCCTTCGTCATCAGCTCGGAAACGCGCTGGGACGGATTGTTGGCAAAGCGGACATCCCGGTTGGTCAGGATGCCGACAAGCTTGCCCTTGGAACCGGAAGGGCCCCGCTCGACGACCGGGATGCCGGAGATGCCATTTTGCTTCATCATCGCGAGCGCATCGGCCAGGGTCTCGTCCGGATGAATGGTGATCGGGTTCATCACCATGCCGGACTCGTAGCGCTTCACGAGGCGGACCTGCTCGGCCTGCGCATCGGGTTCCAGATTGCGGTGGATAACTCCGATGCCGCCGGCCTGGGCCATGGCGATGCCCATTCGCCCTTCCGTGACCGTGTCCATGGCGGAGGCGATGATCGGAAGGTTAAGGCGGATGGACTGGGTCAGCTGGGTTCCGACGTCGACATCAGCCGGCAGAACCTCGGAGCGCCCGGGCCTCAGCAGCACATCGTCGAAGGTCAATCCCTCGATGAGACGATCGGCGATTGAGGCCATGGCCAACTCCTTGATGAGAGAAATGGATCCGCGCTTGGCAGCGACGAGTTGGCGAGGGTCCGTAGCATGGGCCGTTCTTTTCGCAAAGCGGTAAAACCCTGTTGGATATGAAGATCTGCCGTGCAGATGTAACTCTATGCAAGTCGCGGCGAAGGCGCTAAGTGCCAAAGGTCATGCGCCCTTCCCGCCTCCTCCCTCTCATCATCGCCACCGCGCTGTTCATGGAGAACACGGACTCGACCGTGATCGCCACCTCGCTGCCGATGATCGCGCAGGATATCGGCGAGGATCCCATCGCCCTCAAACTGGCCCTGACGTCCTATCTCGTGGGCTTGGCGATCTTCATCCCGATCTCGGGCTGGATGGCCGACAAGTTCGGCTCCAAGACGATTTTTCGGGCCGCCATCGGCGTCTTCATGATCGGGTCCCTGTCCTGCGCCGCCGCAGGCTCCCTGGAAGGCTTTGTTCTTGCACGGTTTATCCAGGGAATGGGAGGCGCCATGATGGTGCCGGTCGGGCGCCTCGTGCTTCTGCGCAGCGTGCCGCGCCATGAGGTGGTGCAAGCCCTGGCGACCCTGACCATTCCGGCCCTGATCGGCCCCATCGCCGGCCCACCCCTCGGCGGGTTCATCACCACCTATTTCGACTGGCGCTGGATCTTCTTCATCAACATCCCGATCGGGATTCTCGGAATCGTTCTGGCGACGATCTTCGTCCCGGAAATCAAGGAAGAGGAGATCCCACCCTTCGATTTCACGGGGTTTATCCTGGCCGGTGCCGGCTTTGCCTTGCTGATGCTGGGCTTTGCTTCCGGGGGACGCCACATGATCCCCTTAAGCGTCTCGGTCGCCTGCGTCGTGATCGGCGCGATCAGCGTGATCCTCTTCATCAGGCACGCCCGACGCACGCCCCATCCGGTGCTCCAGCTCGGCCTGCTCCGGCTCCCGACCTTTCGGGCGAGCGTTACCGGCGGATCGCTCTTCCGGGTCGGCATCGGAGCCATACCGTTTCTTCTGCCGCTGATGTTCCAGGTCGGCTTCGGCCTGTCGCCCCTGGCGTCCGGCTCCCTCACCTTCATTGCGGCGGTCGGTGCGCTGTTCATGAAGACCATGGCGAAGCGCATTCTCGAACATGTCGGCTTCAAGCGCCTTCTGACCATCAATGCGGTGATCGGGGCGGCGTTCGTCGCCGCGAACGGGTTCTTCACCCCGACGACTCCGCACTGGCTGATCATGACCGTGCTTCTTGTGGGCGGCTGCTTCCGGTCCCTTCAGTTCACGAGCCTCAACGCCATTGCGTATGCCGAGGTGTCCAACCGTGACATGAGCTCGGCCACGAGCCTGTCGAGCGTCGCCCAACAGCTTGCGCTCAGCATGGGCGTCGCGCTCGGCGCGTCCGCTCTCGAAGGCGCGTCCCGCTTTCATGGGTCCCCGACCATCGTCGCGCAGGATTTCGGCCCGGCATTCTGGATCGTAGCCGCCGTCGCCGTGCTCTCGACCTTCGCGTTCATGGGGCTGCCGCACGATGCCGGCGCCGAGATGTCCGGTCACAAAGCTTTGAAACGCCAGACCCCGTCGTCCGGTATGGGCGATGGAACGGAAACGCCTTAAGGTTGAGCCTTCCGACCAGGGAGGCTCCGTTGGACCAGCGCATCATCGACCTTTACGACCATTTCACCCATGGCGGCATGAACCGCCGAGCATTTCTCGACCGCCTCGCCAGTCTCGCCGGAAGCGCGGCGGCTGGAGCCGCTCTCCTACCGATCCTCCAGAACAACTACGCCAAGGCCGACACCGTCGACGAGAAGGATCCGCGCATTACGGCCGAAATGGTCGATGTCCCGGGGGTCCAGGGCCTGAAAGGCTATCTTGTGCGCCCCAAGACGGGCGATCGTCTCCCGACCGTTTTGGTCATCCACGAAAACCGGGGCCTCAATCCGCACATCAAGGACGTGACCCGCCGTCTGGCGACGGACGGCTTTCTGGCGTTGGGCCTCGATTATCTGGCGCCCAAGGGCGGCACTCCCCAGGATGAGGACAAGGGACGCGAGATGATCGGTGAGCTCAAGCAACCCGATATCCTTGCCTCCAGCCGCGCCGCTGTCGCCTATCTGAAAGGCCTGTCCGGAGGCAATGGAAAGGTCGGGGCCGTCGGCTTCTGCTGGGGCGGGGGTGCCGTCAACAACCTGGCCGTCAACGACCCGGACCTCTCTGCGGGGGTCGCCTATTACGGCGGGCAACCCAAGGCGGAGGATGTTCCGAAGATCAAGGCGGCCCTCCTCCTGCACTATGGCGGCCTCGACGAGCGGATCAATGCAGGCATTCCAGCCTATGAGGAGGCCCTGAAGCAGTCGGGAAAGACTTACGAGATCCATGTCTATGAGGGCGCCAACCATGCCTTCAACAACGACACGAATGCCGCCCGCTACGACAAGGAGGCGGCCGATCTGGCCTGGAAGCGGACGGTCGCCTTCCTGAAGAAGAACCTCGCCTGACGCAGCCTCACGATCCCCCTTAACGTGAATTCAGGGGGCACGTCCTCACGGGCTGCCCCCTAGCCGTTTTGCCGACAGCTCCGCAGCGGGAGGGAATTTCCCTTGCCCCGTTAATGCCCGCCCTGGGCCGGGTCGTCGTCGAAGGCCTCGACCTGCACCCGCCGCCCGATCATGAAGGCGTCGGCGGCCAGCCGGAACGGCGCATCGTCGACCTCGACCCGGCCGCTCGCCAGCAGGGTCTCGAACCGCCGGTAGATCTCGGGGTATTCGTCGTCTCCCTCCTCGACAACGAGAGAGCCGTCGACTTCGAGCCGTCTGCCGCCATGGGAGAGCTTCAACAAGGGTCCGCCTTCGCAGTCGACCTCGATGTCCCAGGTCTGAGGCCCAGTCTGCCGCCAGTCGAATACGGCCTGGAGATCGGCCCCCTCGGTTCCGGTCGAGAGCTTGAGGCTCGCCGCGATGGGGGCGTCGCGGTTCTCGGGAAATTGCAGCACCGACTGCTTGATGAAAACCGGCTGCGGCATGATCTTCGTCACGATCGACAGAGCGTTGATGCCAGGATCGAAAACGCCGAAACCGCCTGCCTGCCAGATCCATTGCTGCCCGGGATGCCAATGGCGGACATCCTCTTTCCATGTCACCAGAAGGCGACGCACGGTGCGCCCCGCCAGCGTGTCGCGGGCGACATCCACCCCTCTGTTGTACTGGGCGTGCCAGGTCGTGAAGACGACCTTTCCCATTTCGCCGGCGATGCGTCGGAGATCTTCGAGCTCGCTCAACGTGGCGGCCGGGGGCTTTTCGAGCAGCACGTGCTTTCCCGCCTCGAGGACGTCCCGGGCGATGGCATGCCGAACCTGGGGCGGCGTGCAAATGGCAACCGCGTCGAGATCGGGCACCTCACGAAGCATTTCCCGGTAATCCGTGAAAGTGTGCTTGGCCTCGTCCGGCGTCAGCCCGCGCTGGCTGGCCACGGCCGTCAACTCGAAATTCGGATTGCTGCGGATGGCGGGAAGATGCTGATCCTGCGCGATCTTGCCGAAACCGATGATCCCGACCTTGAAAACCATGCGTCCATCCCCTTGTGCTGCTAGTCCCGAGGAACGGGCGCGTCAGTCCGACCGCATAGGTTCCGCTCGCCCTCGAAAACCGGTTGCCATGACGTAGAGTTCCGCCGAGTCCGCCCGGCTCGCGGCGGGCTTCACATGCCGGACCACCGCAAAATCGCGCTTCAGATCCGCCAGGAGCTGACCCTCGGTTCCGCCCTGAAACACCTTCGCGACGAAAACGCCGCCAGGAGCGAGGATCTCGCGCGCGAACTCGATCGCCGCTTCCGCAAGACCGATGATGCGCAGGTGATCCGTCTTCTTGTGACCGGTCGTGTTGGCGGCCATGTCCGACATGACGATATCCGCAGGCCCGCCGAGCAGATCGATCAGCTTCCCCGGAGCTTCTTCGTCGAGGAAGTCGAGCTGGATGAACTCCACACCCGGCATCGGATCGATCGGCAAAAGATCGATGCCGACCACCCTGCCCTTGTCGCCGACCTTGCGCGCCGCGATCTGGGACCAGCCGCCGGGAGCGGCTCCAAGATCGACCACGCGCTGACCGGGCTTGAGAATGTGAAATTTCTCGTCGATTTCCAGCAACTTAAAGGCGGCACGAGAGCGATAACCCTCGCGCTTGGCGCGCGCCACATAAGGATCGTTCAGCTGTCGCTCGAGCCACTTCTGCGAGGACAGGGACCGCTTGTTCGCGGTCTTGACCCTTTGCTTCAGGGTTCTGACACCCGATCCGGATTTCGATGTACTCACCGGCGGTTCTCCCGCCATACACTGTCTTCACGCATCATATTCATCAGGATTCCTTCGCGCAGCCCGCGATCCGCGATCCGAAGCCGATCCGCCGGAAAGGCCCGGCGGATCGCCTCCAGGATCGCGCAGCCGGCCAGCACCAGGTCCGCCCTGTCCTTTCCAATGCAAGGGTTTGCGGCGCGCTCCTGGAAATCGGAGGCGAGCAAGTTGTCGATAACGGCGGAAATGTCGTCGTCGGTCATCCACATTCCGTCAACCCGGCGACGGTCGTAGCGGGGGAGGCCGAGGTGAATGCCGCCGACGGTCGTGACGGTCCCGGAAGTACCGAGGAGATGGAAACCGGGCGCGCGTCCTGCTTCGGCGGCGACGAGGGCGAAGTCGAGGAGAAGCTCGGTCACCTCCTCGACCATGCCCTCGAAACTCTCCGGCGTCACGTCGATACCCCCATGCCGCTCGGCCAGGGTCACGACCCCGACGGGAAGCGAGTCCCACGCCCGGATCCGTTTGCAAGGATCCGCGAACATGTGAGGCGCAACCCCGTCGACCCAGGCAATTTCCGTCGATCCGCCACCAATGTCGAAGACGATCACGGAATGGGCCTTCGGGTCGGCCAGGGAGGCGCAACCGGTGACAGCCAGATAGGCTTCGGTTTTCCGATCGACGATCTCGAGATCGAGGTCCAGATCGGTCCTGACCCGCTCGATGAAATCCGGGCCGTTCGACGCAAGGCGACAGGCTTCGGTAGCGACCAGCCGCGCCCGCATGACATCCTTGGCGGCCATCTTGTCCCGGCAGATGCGCAGGGCGTCGATGGTGCGCTCAATGGCGTCCGCGCTCAGGTGATTGCCGAACCCCAAGCCCTCACCGAGCCGCACGATGCGGGAAAAGGCATCGACGACGCGAAATCCAAAATGCGCCGGCTCCGCAATGAGCAGGCGGCAATTGTTTGTCCCAAGATCGAGCGCCGCATAGCTGCGCGACGGGCGTCGGCGGCCATTCCGCCGTCCCGGTGCAGTATGGGTGCGATCGGCGCGCAAGGACGAATCCCCGACAGGCTCCGCTAGCGGCTTCGATCGACCTCCCTCTGCTTCGACGAGCGCATCGTACTTAACGGTCAAAACACTATCCCTGGCATCGAACCGATGCCCGTTTGGAATCGAGAGTAACAACCCCTTCGGCACTCTGCCAAGGGTTGGAGACAAGTTTTGGGCAGGAGCAGAAGGGGTGTTCTAGATGGAAAGAGCCCGGAATCGGTCCGTCAAACTCGCCAGAGTTTCGGCTCCGACATTGGCGAAAGCCACTCGCAAATGCTCCTCCTGCCCCGGTCCGAAATAACTTCCCGGCAGACAAAGAACACCGCGATCCACGGCGAGGCGCTCCGCAACCACTTGGGCCGGCGTGCCCGGAAATGGATGCTTCAAATAGGCGAAATACGCGCCGACCGATTCGACCTGCCATTCCGGAAGCGGCTCGAGAGCTTTCCGGAACACCGCCGCCCGATCGTTGATTTCCGACCGATTGGCCTCCCGCCAATCCCGAAGAGCGTCGATCGCCCAGGGCAAAGCCGCCTGCGCCACCCGTGGAGCGCAGATCTGGATGCAATCGAGGATCTTGGCGATCTGCTCGATGAGCCCGGCATCCGCCGTGACGGCGCCCGTCCGATGACCCGGGATGGCATAGGACTTGGAGAACGAATAGAGCTGAATCACGGTGTCGCGCCATTCACGTCCCGTGAAAAGGCCGTGCGCACGGTTCACACCGCGTGGGAGGAAATCCCGGTATGTCTCGTCGATAACGAGATAAATCCCGCGACGACGGCAAAGCTCGGCGAAGGCCTCGATCACGTGTGCCGGATAAACGGCGCCGGTGGGATTATTGGGCGTGACCAGAACGATGGCCTTCACTTTTCCGTCGATCAGGATCTCGGCATCCTCGACCTGCGGCACGAAGCCGGCCTCCGGATGACACGGCAGAGGCCGCGCCTCAATGCCGAGCATGTCGAGGCTCATCTGGTGATTGAAATACCAGGGCGTGGGCAAGAGAATGGCGTCCCCCTGCCGGGCCAGGAGCATCATGGTCGCGAAAAAGGCCATGTTGCATCCGGCGGTTACGGCCGTGTCGGCGGCCTCGATCGCGCCGCCATAGATCCTCGACAGCTCCGCTGCGTAAGCCTCGCGCAGAGCATGATCGCCGCTGATGGGTCCGTACTGCGCTCCTGCGGCGGATCCGGCCGATGACGCCAGGCGCTCCAGCAAGCCCTGATGGGGGGCGTTGCCGGGCACCGCTTGCGACAGGTTGATCAGCGGCCCGAAGGCCCCGGCATAGCGCTTCGTCCAGGCCTGCGCCTCAGGGATCGGCGGGCTTCCCACATCCGCGACCAGGGAATTGATGGGGTTGTGAACGGCGCTCGCCATGGAGATCGTTACCTTGCCAAAGAGAAATGGGCGGTCCGGCGAAGGTTCACCGAAACCGCCCATCCTTCAAGACAGATTCCTGACGAAACGTCAGGACCGAATCCGAAAATTATTTAGTCCTTGGCGCGCTCAACGTAGGAGCCGTCCTCCGTCATGATGACCACGCGGGTGCCGGCCTGGATATGAGGCGGCACCAGGGTGCGCACGCCGTTGGAGAGCATGGCGGGCTTGTAGGAAGAAGACGCCGTCTGCCCCTTCACGACCGGCTCGGTCTCGGTGATCTCAAGGGTCACGCGAGCGGGCAGCTCAATGGCGATTGCAAGGCCGTTGTGGGTCGACAGCATGACGGCCATGCCTTCCTGCAGGTAGGACTTCTGGTCGCCGATGATGTCTTCCGGCACGACCACCTGGTCGTAGGTCTCGGGATTCATGAAGTGGTAGCCCTCGCCGTCCGCATAGAGGAAGGTGTGCTCGCGGTCCTCCACGAAGGCACGCTCGACCTGCTCGGTCGTGCGGTAGCGCTCGGAGACCTTCACCCCGTCCGAGATCCGGCGCATGTCGAGCTGGGTCACGGGCGTGCCCTTGCCGGGATGGATGTTCTGCGCGGTAAGAACCACATAGAGCCTGCCGTCGATATCGACGACATTGCCTTTGCGGAGGGTTGAGGCGATGACCTTCACGGGAAGCTTTCCTTGTGACAGATAGGCACGTCCCCAGGGCCGGGTTATCCGGCCTTCTGCGACGCGTCAGAAATCTTTTCGGTGCCGCAACTAGCCTATCTTCGCGAAATTCGCCAGTCTGCCGGCCAACCTCTGAGTGAATTCTTGATACGAAGCAACGCCTCACCTGCCCCCTCTCCCTGGTGGACGCCTCATATTCACGCGGACCGGCGCCCGTTCCTGCTCGCCCGCAACCGAATTCAGGCGGCATTCCGGGATTTCTTCCTTCGGCAGGATTTCGTCGAGGTCGACACGGCGACCCTCCAGGTATCGCCCGGCAATGAGGCCCATCTCCATGCCTTTGCGACCGAAGCCTTGGGCATGGGCGGCGCGAGAACGCCGCTTTATCTCCACACCTCGCCGGAATTCGCCTGCAAGAAGCTCTTGGCAGCCGGGGAAACGCGGATTGCCTGCTTCTCCCATGTGTACCGCAACCGGGAGCGCGGCCCCCTCCACCACCCCGAATTCACCATGCTCGAGTGGTACCGGGCAAACGAGCCTTACGAAGCACTGATGCAGGATTGCGCAGAGCTCCTCGGACTGGCGGCTGAGACGGGCCGCGCCCGCAGCTTCGCCTATCGGGGCCTGACGGCGGATCCGTTCCTGGAGCCCGAACGCCTCACCGTCGCGGAAGCCTTTCATCGCTTCGCCGACATCGATCTCCTGTCTTCCATCGGCAGCGACGGGACAACAAACCGGGAGCAGCTGGCGGCCGAACTCAAGCGCGTCGGCTTGCGCCGGGCGGACGACGATACCTGGTCCGACCTTTTCAGCCGGGTGATCGTCGAGAAAATCGAGCCGCATCTCGGCCAGGGCCGGGCGACCATCCTTTACGAGTATCCCGTCGCCGAGGCGGCGCTGGCGCGGCCGACCCCGCACGATCCACGGGTCGCGGAACGGTTCGAGCTCTATGCCTGCGGGGTCGAACTCGCCAATGCGTTCGGAGAGCTGACGGATCCCACGGAGCAGCGGCGGCGCTTCGAAGGCGAGATGGCGGAGAAGATGCGCGTCTATGGCGAGCAATACCCCATCGACGAGGACTTTCTTTCCGCCCTGACCCTCATGCCGCCCGCCAGCGGCATTGCCATGGGATTTGATCGTCTCGTCATGTTGGCGACCGGCGCTGCGCGGATCGATCAGGTCATTTGGGCGCCGGTCCCGGAGACGGCCCCGTGAGCGGCACCGAGACGCTTCGAACCGCCCGGGACCTCGTCGATGCCGGCCTGCTTCCGGAAAGCCGCGCGCAGGAACTCAGCGCGGTCGCCGACCGCTATGCCGTGGCGATCACACCCGCCATGACGGCTCTGATCGACCACCAGGATCCGAACGATCCCATCGCACGCCAGTTCGTCCCCGACGCCGCAGAGCTCGTCACGACCGCCGAGGAGCGGGGCGATCCCATCGGAGATCTGGCGCATAGCCCGGTCGAAGGAATCGTTCATCGCTATCCGGACCGTGTCCTGCTCAAGGCCGTCCATGTCTGCCCGGTCTATTGCCGCTTCTGCTTCCGGCGGGAAATGGTGGGACCACAGGGGCTCGGGACCCTTTCGGCCGAGGCCATGGACAAAGCCTTCGCCTATATCGCCGGACACCAGGAGATCTGGGAGGTGATCCTCACCGGCGGGGATCCGCTGGTTCTCTCCCCGCGCCGCCTCGCCGAAATCACGGAGCGACTCGCGGTCATTCCGCATGTGAAGATCGTCCGGTTCCATACCCGCGTCCCTGTGGTCACCCCGGAGCGCGTGGATGCGGCCCTTGTCGAGGCGTTGAAAGCCAGCCGGAAAACCACCTATGTGGCTCTCCACGCCAACCATCCGAGGGAATTGACGGAAGCAGCCCGCGCTGCCTGCGCCCGCCTCGTGGATTCAGGAATTTCGATGGTGAGCCAGTCCGTTCTGCTGCGCGGCGTCAACGACGATCCCGACATTCTGGCGGATCTCATGCGCGCCTTCGTCGAAACGCGGATCAAGCCCTATTACCTCCACCACCCCGACCTGGCGCCGGGAACCGGACACTTCCGTTTGTCCATCGCAGAAGGGCAAGCGCTGGTCGCGGGCCTGCGGGGCCGGATCTCGGGCCTCTGCCAGCCCACCTATATCCTCGATATTCCGGGCGGCCACGGCAAAGCCGTCATCGCGCGAAATACGATCAGCCCCGAAGGTGACGGACGGTATTCCGTCTCGGATTTCAGGGGCCGCGAACACTTCTACCCGCCGGAGGACGCAGGTGCATAGAGCCCGGTTGACGAGAACTTCCGCTACGGGGACGTGATGCAATCGGAAGCCGTTCAGCCTACGCAACATTATCGTTTCTAGGGCCAGTCCCGCATCCAGGGTGCTTTCCACACGACCGAGCCCTAGTCGAATCCCGGTTTTGCGCCCCGCCCCTTCTTGATCTCCGAACGCTTGGATTTCGACTCGAGACGACGCTGTTTGGACGCAAGGGTCGGCTTCGTCTTGCGCCGGGGTTTGGGAACCTCCGTCGCCTGCCGGATGAGATCGACGAGGCGCTGGAGCGCATCCTCCCGGTTCCGTTCCTGGGTGCGGAAGCGCTGCGCGGTAATGACGATGACGCCGTCATTGGTCAGCTTGCTGCCGGCAAGCTTCATCAGCCGGATCGCCACCGGGTCCGGCAGGGACCGGGAGCGCCTGGCATCGAAACGCAGCTGAACGGCTGTCGCCACCTTGTTCACGTTCTGCCCGCCGGGACCCGACCCGCGAATGAAGGTTTCCTCGATCTCGGATTCATCGAGCGAAATGGTATCGGTAACCGGGATCATGAGGGCCTCGGGAGAGCGAACGAACGGAAATGCCGTTTCCACTCCGATCAATGATGGCAAGCCACGCGCTTGTCGAGGCTCAAGATCCGGTCTAAGCGCCTGCTGAACTTCCATAACCGTCCTGCCGACGGCACCGATTTCACCTTTCAGCCCGCACCGATTTTCCCCATGTCCGCCGTCCTCGCCAGCCTGATTCCCACCTTTCTCATCATGGCCACGGGCTGGCTGGCGCGGGCGACGAACTTCGTGGACGAAAGGCAGTGGAGCGGATTGGAGCGGGTGACTTACATCATCCTGTTCCCGGCCCTCATCATCGATACTCTGTCCCGGGCGGATCTGTCGTCCGTGCCGGTCCTTGGCGTCGGCGGCGCGCTGGTTTCCGCCATCCTGCTCATGGCCGTCCTCATGCTGGCCCTTCGGCCCGTCCTGGAACGCCGTCTCGGAGTCGACGGACCGAGCTTCACTTCGATCTTCCAGGGCGCGACGCGGTGGAACACCTTCATCGGCCTTGCGGTCGCCGGCAGCCTGTTCGGCCAACGAGGCGTGGCGCTGATCGCCGTCGCAATCGCCGCGATGGTGCCCCTGCTCAACCTCTTGGCCTTCTATGTTTTCATCCGCTACGCAGGCCGACCCCGTCAGAGCCCATTTGAGATTCTGCGGTCCTTCGTCACCAATCCCTTCATATGGTCCTGTGCCGTCGGCCTTGCCCTGAACCTGCTGGCGCCGCCCCTGCCGAAGCCGCTCTCGGCCTTCATCGACATGACCGGACGCGCAGCTCTTGCGGCGGGATTGCTCGTCGTTGGAGCAGGACTCGACATCCGCCGCCTCACAAGGCCAGGTTCGGCGCATTTCCTTGCGGCGGCCCTCAAGCTCGTCCTGCTTCCGGTCATGGCCGTGAGCCTCGCACGGCTGGCCGGCGTGTCGGGGGACGATTTGGTCGTAACGATCGTTGCGGCGTCGGTCCCCTCCGCGAGTGCGGCTTATGTCCTCGCGCGCCAAATGGGTGGCAATGCTCCGTTGATGGCCGAAATCCTGACCCTGCAAACCCTCCTGGCCATGGTGTCGATGCCCTTCTTGATTGCCTATCTCTGACGCATTACAACCAAAAGTTAAATTAGTGATCTTGTAATATTTCGGGTTGTATTGCTATCTAGAGCGTCCCTCGCAACTCAGATCGGCATACGCGACTCATGTCCAAAGCTTCGCTCCGCACCAGCAAGAAGAAGTCCACGGCACCGGCCACGAGCGAGCGGGGTTTGGCGGCAGGTTCCTCTCTCGTGGAGACGGCCCAGTACATCGCTGAATTTACGGCAGAACTGTCGTTTCTCGCCCGACGCTCGAACCTGGACCTTCTCGCCTACCTGCTCGATATGGCGCGACTGGAGGCGACCCGGAGCGTCCAGAGCAGCAAGAGGGAGCGATAGCGCTCAGCGGCCCGGCGTCAGAGAGACTGCATTGCCGCCATGCCTCTCGAGACGGCCGGCGATTTCAAGTTCGAGCAGGCTCATCTGGATGACGCGGATCGGGAGGCCGGTCTGGCGCACAAGATCGTCGACGGAAACCGGTGACGGACCAAGATAGTCTTCAAGACTTACGGTTGTGGGGACGGACACGGTTTCATCGAGGGTTCCAGCCTCTGGCTCGATGGCGCCGACAGGGGCACGGGGCACGCCCGGCAGATCCAGCTCGTCCCACAATTCTTCGGTCTGAACGAGATGGCGGGGTTCCTCCACGCCCGTCTCGGGGCGCAGACCGGCCGCAACAAGCGGCTCCAGCACGCTGGTGATATGATCGAGTTCAGCGCAGAGATTGGCCCCGTCGCGAATCAGGTCGTTGGTCCCCTCGGCCCGGGGATCGAGCGGAGATCCCGGGACGGCGAACACCTCGCGACCCTGTTCCAAGGCAAATCGCGCCGTGATGAGCGAGCCTGAACGGCGCGCCGCCTCGACAACCACAACTCCATAGGAGAGTCCGGAAACGATCCTGTTCCGGCGGGGAAAGTCACGGCCGCGCGGTTCCCACCCGAACGGCATTTCCGACACGATGGCTCCGCCATGGTCCACGATGGCCTCGACGAGAGGCTCGTTCTGAGACGGATAAATCCTGTCCTGTCCCCCGGCCAGGACGGCAACGGTCCCCGCCTCCAGGGCAGCCTTGTGGGCTCGCGTGTCGATCCCTCGGGCGAGCCCGGAAACAACGACGTAACCGGCCTCCCCCAGCTGCCGCGACAATCGCTCCGTGAAGGTCAGCCCGGACGCGGACGCGTTGCGCGAGCCGACCATGGCGACGGCCGGCCTCGATAGAACCTCGGTCGAACCACGGACCGCGATCAAGGGCGGCGCGGTGTCGACCGCTTGCAGCGCCTTGGGATATTCCGGCTCACCCATGGCGATGAAGCGTGCGCCCAAACGTGACGCAGCGGCCATCTCCTTCTCGGCTTCCGCCCGGCCCGTCACCTTGAGGACAAGCCGACCGCCGCGCCGTGCAAGGTCCGGCAAGGCTTCGAGCGCGGCCGATGCGCCGCCGAATTGGTTGATCAGAGCCCGAAAGGTCCTGGGCCCCACATTCTCGGAGCGGATGAGGCGCAGCCAGTCGAGCCGCTGTTCATCGGTGAGGCGGGACCCGCTCATCCTTTTTGTCCGATCTTGCCTTCGGTTCCGGCTACCAGACGGCTGATGTTCTCACTGTGCTTCCACCACAGCAGAACCACGAGAATGAGGATGACTCCGGCCATTTTCGGCTCGCCGAGAGCCCAGAGAACCAGCGGTGTCGCGGCCGTGGCCACCAGGGCCGCGAGGGATGAATAACGCTTGAGATAAGCAAGGCTGAGCCAGATGAGAGCGAAGACTACGGCTGCCAGCGGCATCAGTCCGATCAGAACACCGATGAAGGTAGCCACGCCCTTGCCGCCCTTGAAGCCGAGCCAAACGGGGAAGAGGTGGCCCAGGAACGCCCCGAGCGCCGCAATGGTTGCGAGATCCTGCCCCCATCGCCCGGCAATCAGGACCGCGACGGTCCCCTTCAGGGCGTCGCCGACCAGCGTCGCGGCGGCGAGACCCTTGCGGCCCGTGCGCAGCACATTCGTGGCACCGATGTTGCCGGATCCGACCTTGCGGATGTCGCCCAGCCCGGCCAAGCGGGTGAAGATCACGCCGAACGGAATCGAGCCCAGCAGATAGCCGAAGATCAGCGCGGCCAGGAGATGCAGGAGGTGGATATCGTCGGACATTCGGATCTCTTCAGTTCGGACGGCGGTCGAACACAATCCTGCCTGCAACCATCGTCACCGTCACCTGTCCTTCCAGACGGGCCTCGTCGAAAGGCGTGTTCTTCGAGAGCGACCTGAGGTGGCGTTTATCGAGCACATAGGGGGCGTCAGGATCGAACACGACAAGGTCGGCCGGGGCGCCCTGTTCCAGCCGTCCGCTTGGCAGGCCAAGGATTTCCGCCGGACGCGTCGAGAGGGCACGGAGAATTTTGGGGAGCGCCAGGCGCTCGGAATGGAGGAGCCGCAAAGCCGCGGACAGCAGGGTTTCCAGCCCCACGGCCCCGTTCGCGGCCTCAGCGAAGGGCAATCTTTTCGTCTCCACATCCTGTGGATTGTGATCCGACACGATGACGTCAACGGTCCCGTCCGCGACCGCTTCGATCATCGCCTGACGGTCGTCCTCGGTGCGCAGGGGAGGCGAGAGCTTCAGGAAAGTGCGGTAATCACCGATGTCGTTCTCGTTCAACGCGAGATTGTTGATGGAGACGCCGCAGGTGACCGGAAGCCCCCTCGCCTTCGCGTCACGGACGATTTCCACCGAATCGGCACAGGAGATCATCGCGGCGTGATACCGGCCGCCCGTGAGGCGCACGAGGCGGATATCCCGTTCGAGCATGATGGTTTCCGCCTCACGGGGAATTCCCGGCATGCCGAGCCTCGTGGCGAATTCGCCCTCGTTCATCACGCCGGTGCCGACGAGATCCGGATCCTCCACATGATGGACGATGAGGGCACCGAAATCGCGGGCGTAGGTCAGGGCCCGGCGCATGACCTGGGCGTTCGTGACGGAGCGCAGCCCGTCCGTGAACGCGACGGCTCCCGCTTCCTGAAGCAGGCCAATCTCGGCCATTTCCTCGCCCTTGAGGCCCTTCGTCAGCGCCGCAGCCGGGCGGATATGCACGATGGAGGTGTCGCGCGCGCGGCGCGTGACGAAGTCGACGATAGCCGGATCGTCCAGAACCGGATTGGTGTCGGGCATCGACACGATGGTCGTCACCCCTCCGGCAGCGGCCGCCTCCCCGGCGCTTTTCAGGGTTTCCCGATGGGCGGCGCCCGGCTCTCCGATAAAGGCGCGCATGTCGATCAGACCGGGCGCCAGGACCTGCCCGCCGCAGTCGATCACCCGGGCGTCGGCGGCGGCCTCGACCTGCGCGCCAAGGCCCTCGATGACGCCGTCTCGAACGAGCAAGGAGCCCCGCGTTTCCCGACCGCCGGCGGGATCGACCAGGCGCGCATTCGTGAAGAGGATCGGTTGTTCGCTCATGGCGCGTCTCATCGGTTGGGCAGATGGCTCGCGAGAGCCTCGAGCACGGCCATGCGCACGGCGACCCCCATCTCTACCTGCTCGCGAATGAGGGATTGGGCGCCATCGGCAACCTCGGACGAGATCTCGACACCCCGGTTCATGGGCCCAGGATGCATCACGAGGGCGTCGGGCTTGGCATAGGAGAGCTTTTCCTGATCAAGCCCATAGAACCGGAAGTACTCCTTCACGGACGGGACGAAGGACCCGTTCATGCGCTCCAGCTGGAGACGCAGCATCATGACGATGTCGGCGCCTTCCAGCCCCTGGCGCATGTCCGTAAACGTCTCGAAACCCAACCGCCCGATCACCGGCGGCAACAGGGTCGAAGGAGCCACGAGGCGGACCCGCGCTCCCATGGCGGCCAGCAGGATCATGTTGGAGCGTGCGACCCGCGAATGAAGAATATCGCCGCAGATCGCGACCGTAAGCCCCTGGATGCGCCCCTTGTTGCGGCGGATGGTCAGGGCGTCGAGCAGCGCCTGCGTCGGATGCTCGTGGGCTCCGTCGCCCGCATTGACCACCGAGCAGTCGACCTTCTGCGCCAAGAGATGAACCGCACCCGCCGCGTGATGGCGGACGATGATCAGATCCGGCCGCATGGCGTTCAGGGTCGCGGCGGTGTCGATCAGGGTTTCGCCCTTCTTCACGGAGGAAGAAGCCACGGACATGTTCATCACATCCGCGCCGAGGCGTTTTCCCGCGATCTCGAACGAGGATTGGGTCCGGGTCGACGGCTCGAAGAACAGATTGATCTGCGTTCGGCCCCGGAGGGTGGTTTTCTTCTTCTCGACCTGTCGGCTGACTTCGACCTGCGCATCCGCGAGATCGAGAAGAGCCTGAATGTCCAGCGGCGAAAGCCCCTCGATGCCGAGCAGGTGTCGATGGGGAAAAACGGAAGGGGGCGCGTTATTCATCTTAAAAAGATGGCTATAGGCGGAGTCGACCGGGGCGGCAAGCCAAGTCTCAAGCCAAGCCTGAAACCAACCCTGAAACCAAGTCTCAAACCAAGTCTCGCATCAAGGCCCGATCTAAGTCCGCGGCGGGGCCCCGCCCGGAGCATCCGCGATATGCCCCGCCCTTGACTTGAACATTATCCATCCGACACCTGGGCAGTCCGTGGAGGATAGGCGGATGGCAGGCGCAAAGACCAGAACGGCATCGAAGGAATCTGCGACGGACGCGGATCCGGGCCCTCAACAGCGCCCGCAATCCCTTCGCATCATCGACACACCCGGTATCACGGAGCAGTTCGCCAACCAGGTCCTCGATGTCTTCCTGGTGAACGGGCACACGATTTCCATGACGTTCGGGGCCAAGCGCACGGTGCGCGAGGAAACCCTGGGCGAGCGGGAAACGGTCATTGCCGTCAACGCCCGGCTGACGATCGATCTGGCCGCCGCAGAGGCCCTGAGGAGCGCCCTGACGAAAGTCATCGCCCTGACGAAGCCCCCGTCCGGCGGGGTGAACTGAATTCGGGTCGGAACCCTTACCGGTGCCGCCCGATCGATGGCATGATGGGGATCGGGAACAGGCTCATGGATACGCACGACGTCTTCAACCAACCTCCGGCCTTCGGCGACGTGAATCTCGTGACGTCGGATCCGGTTCTGACGGGAGCGCTGCAGGCCAACGGGATCGACCTTGAAGCCAGTCGTTTGACCGCCTTCGGCGAAGCCTGGGGGACGATGGAACGGCTGGACCTGGGACGCCTCGCCAACGAAAACCCGCCCAAGCTCAGGACCTTCGACCCGCGGGGCTTTCGCATCGATGCGGTGGAATTTCACCCGGCCTATCACGCGCTCATGCGGGCCAGCATGGAGGACGGGCTGCATGCGTCCACCTGGGACCAGGAGAGCCCGGCCCTCGGGACGGCAGGCGGCCATGTGGCGCGGGCGGCCCGCATCTACACGGCGGCGGGCGTCGAGAGCGGTCATATTTGCCCCATCACCATGACCCACGCATCGGTCGGAGCCCTTGCCGCGTCCCCGGACCGCCTCAAGGAATGGCTCCCGCGGATCGCCTCGCGCGAATACGACGCCAGATTCATCCCATTCTGGGAAAAGACGGCCGTCACCCTCGGGATGGGGATGACGGAAAAGCAGGGCGGCACCGATGTTCGCGCAAACACCACCCGCGCCGAACCGAAAGGAGGCGACGAGTACCTCCTGACCGGCCACAAATGGTTCATGTCGGCGCCCATGTGCGACGCCTTTCTCGTGCTGGCGCAGGCACCCGGAGGCCTGACCTGCTTCCTCGTGCCACGGTTCCGGCCCGACGGATCCTTGAACGCTCTCCACCTCCAGCGGCTCAAGGACAAGCTCGGCAACCGGTCCAACGCCTCCTCGGAGGTCGAGTTCGACCACGCCTTCGCGTGGCGGATCGGCGACGAGGGACGCGGGGTCCGGACGATCATCAGCATGGTTCAGCTGACCCGCCTCGACTGCGCCGTGGCCTCGGCCGGGCTCGTGCGCATGGGTCTCGCCTTGGCGGTCCATCATGCCCGGCACCGCAGCGTCTTTCAGAAAAAGCTCATCGACCAGCCTGCTATGCGGTCGGTTCTGGCCGATCTTGCGCTGGAGAACGAAGCAATGACGGCCTTGGCCCTGCGCCTTGCGCGCAGCTTCGATGAAGCCCCGCGTGACGAGGGAGAAGCGGGCTATTCCCGCCTCGTGACGCCTGCGGCCAAGTTCGGGATCTGCAAGGCCGCGCCGCGCCTTCTCTACGAAGCGATGGAATGCCTCGGCGGCAACGGCTACGTGGAGGAAAGCCCCCTGCCCCGGCTTTACCGTGAAGCGCCTGTCAACGCGATCTGGGAGGGCTCGGGCAACGTGATCGCCCTCGACATCCTGCGCGCGGAAACCAGGGAGCCCGAGGCCGCCACCGCAGCCCTCGAGAGCCTCATGAGCACCATTGCCGAACTGCCCGGCGCCGAGGAAGCCGCGCGGGACATCGTGCTTGCCCTTCATTCTCCCGAGGCGGAAGGGAAGGTCCGGCTGATTGCGGACCGCCTCTTCACCCTGGCCGCGACCGCCGCCCTCGCCGCATCCGCTCCACCTGAAATCACGGAGATTTATGCCCGGACCCGGCTCCTGCACCCGGCCCGCATGATCGGCGCGAACGATCTCGGCTCGGCGGCGAATGCCTTGCTTGACAGGAGTTTCGTCCCCATATGAGGGAGGCGGAAAACGGTTGGATTTGACTTGTCCGCGATCATCCACCACTTATCCCGCCCCACGACGGTCTAAGGGCTGACCGCCGATTTCGCCATTATCTTCGAGCTGTGCTCGCGGCTACTTTAGGAAGTCGCAATATGAAAGTTCTCGTCGTCGAGTCGCCTGCCAAGGCCAAGACGATCAACAAATATCTCGGCAAGGATTACGAGGTCCTGGCCTCCTTTGGGCATATCCGCGATCTGCCGGCCAAGGATGGCTCGGTCGATCCCGAGGCCGATTTCCGCATGATCTGGACCCTGGAGGACCGGGGTGCCAAGCGCATGTCCGAGATCGCCAAGGCCATCAAGGGCGCCGAGAAGCTGATTCTGGCGACCGACCCGGACCGTGAGGGCGAGGCCATTTCCTGGCACGTGGTCGAGGCGCTGCGTGAAAAGCGGGCCCTGAAGGACCTGCCCATCGAGCGCGTCACCTTCAATGCCATCACCAAGGACGCGGTCCAGACGGCGCTGCGCCAGCCGCGGGAAATCGATCAGGCGCTCGTGGACGCCTATTTGGCCCGCCGCGCCCTGGACTATCTCGTCGGATTTACCCTGTCTCCCGTTCTGTGGCGCAAGCTCCCGGGTGCCCGGTCGGCCGGCCGGGTCCAGTCGGTCGCCCTGCGCCTCGTCTGCGACCGTGAGCTCGAGATCGAGACCTTCAGGACCCAGGAATACTGGTCCTTGGTCGCCACCCTCGCGACCAAGGAAGGCGGCATCTTCGATGCCCGCCTCGTAGGCGCGGACGGCAAGAAGATCCAGCGTCTCGACATCGGCAGCGGCGAACAGGCCGAAGCCTTCAAGCGGGATCTCGAACTGGCGACGTTCTCGGTCGCCAATGTCGAGGCGAAGCCCGCCAAACGCCACCCCTACCCGCCTTTCACGACCTCCACGCTGCAGCAGGAGGCCTCCCGGAAGCTCGGCCTCGCACCGGCGCAGACGATGCGGATCGCCCAGCGTCTCTACGAGGGCGTCGATATCGGCGGTGAGACGGTCGGCATCATCACCTATATGCGGACGGACGGCGTCGACATGGCGCCCGAAGCGGTCCAGGCGGCCCGCCGCGTGATCGGCAAGGAATACGGGGAGCGCTATGTTCCCGGCGCTCCGCGGCGCTACACGACCAAGGCCAAGAACGCACAGGAAGCGCACGAGGCTATCCGGCCGACCGATATGGCCCGCCTGCCCAAGCAGGTGGCGAAGTATCTCGAGCCGGAACAGGCAAAGCTCTATGACCTGATCTGGACCCGTACCATCGCGAGCCAGATGGAATCGGCGGAGCTGGAGCGGACGACCGTCGACGTCACCGCCCAGGTCGGCCCGCGCAAGCTCGATCTGCGTGCCACCGGCCAAGTGGTGAAGTTCGACGGCTTCCTGACCCTCTACAACGAGAGCAAGGACGACGATCCGGACGAGGACGAGGGCCGTCTTCCGCCCATGAAGGCGGGCGATCCCCTGGAGCGCCGCCGGATCGCCGCGAACCAGCATTTCACCGAGCCGCCGCCACGCTACTCGGAAGCGAGCCTGGTCAAGCGCATGGAAGAGCTCGGCATCGGCCGTCCTTCCACCTACGCGGCCGTTCTTCAGACCCTCCGTGACCGGGAATACGTGCGCATCGAGAAGAAGCGCCTCGTCCCCGAGGACAAGGGCCGCATCGTGACCGCGTTCCTGGAGAGCTTCTTCCGTCGCTACGTGGAATACGACTTCACGGCCGATCTGGAGGAGCAGCTCGACCGGATTTCCAACAGCGAAATCGACTGGAAACAGGTTCTGCGGGATTTCTGGCGCGATTTTTCGGCCGCCATCGGCGAAACCAAGGAGCTCCGCACGACCGAGGTCCTGGAGGCGCTCAACGAGCTCCTCGGTCCCCATATTTTCCCGGACCGGGGCGACGGCTCGAACCCGCGCACCTGCCCGACCTGCGGCACCGGACAGCTCTCCCTGAAGCTCGGCAAGTTCGGCGCCTTCATCGGCTGTTCCAACTACCCCGAGTGCAAATATACGCGTCAGCTCGCCGCCTCCGGCGTCGATGGCGACGGGGAAGCCTCGTCCGAAAACGGTGGCACCCCCGGGGTGAAAGTCCTCGGCGACGATCCGGAGACCGGCCTGCAGGTGACCCTCCGCGACGGCCGTTTCGGACCGTTCGTCCAGCTCGGCGACGGCGAGAAGCCGAAGCGCTCCTCGATCCCGAAAGGCATGTCGCCGGCCCTCGTCGATCTCGACAAGGCGCTGAAGCTCCTGTCGCTCCCGCGGACCGTGGCGATGCATCCGGAATCCGGCGAGCCGATCCTGGCCAGCATCGGGCGCTACGGACCATATGTTCAGCACGGAAAGACCTATGCCAATCTCGGCAAGGACGACGATGTGCTGGAAATCGGTGCGAACCGTGCCATCGACCTCATCATCGCGAAGGAGAGCGGCGCTGGCGGCGGCTTCCGCCGCGGCGCGGCCGATCCCGGGCGCTCCCTCGGAGAGGATCCGGAATCCGGCAAGCCGATCGTGGTCAAAGCCGGGCGCTTCGGTCCTTATGTGACGGACGGTGAAACCAACGCCACCCTGCCGAGAACCGTGGCGGCGGAAGCGGTGACGCTGGACGAGGCCCTGGGCCTTCTCACGGCGCGCCGCGCCCTGGGAGGCTCGAAGAAGCCCGCCCGTGGCCGAAAGGCCGCGACCAAGGCGGCTGCCAAGAAAGCCCCCGCCAAGAAGGCCGCGTCGAAGAAGGCACCGGCCAAGAGCGCTGCTTCCAAGACAGGGACCAAGACCAAGGTTGCCAAAAAGACGGCAGCCGGCAAAGCTTCCGGGAAGACCGCCAAAGCTTCCTAGGAAACAGAATGGATTACCTGTCGCCCGAATCGATGGAGATCATGCTCCGCCTCGTGGTTGCCACGCTGGCGGGCATGATGATCGGGATCAACCGGGACTTGAAGAACAAGCCCATCGGCATGCGGACCCTGGGCCTCGTCGCCCTGAGCGCAGCCATGCTGGTTCTGTCGGGTTCCGTCTACAAGGGATTGATTTACGATCAGGATGCCGTCAGCCGCGTGGTTCAGGGCATTCTGACAGGCCTCGGATTTCTTGGAGCAGGCGTGATCCTGCGCGATCGCTCCCGCATGGAGGTCAAGGGCCTCACGACCGCCGCGACCGTCTGGGTCGCCGCGGCCCTCGGCATAACGGCCGGGCTCGGCGCCTGGATTCTCACGGCAACGGGATGCGCGATCGCACTGGTGCTGCTGGTTCTCGGCAAGCCGTTGGAATTGTCCGCGAATCGCCTGTTCGGTGGAACGTCAGAGGAGGAACCGAACAGCTAACCGGCGATCATGTAGAGGGCGGTCAGCGCAACGGCTGCGAGACCGGCGAGAAAAACGGTGATCGGCAGGCGCGTACGGGACGGCTCCAGGATTTCCGGCTCGTCGAAGGCGAAAGCCTCCCCGGCCGTGCGCGCGGCCCGGCTCAGATGGAGCTGTTGTGCCGTTCCCAAGGTCGTCCGCATCGTCACCGCGATTCTCCGTTAAGCTTCCGCTAAGCGTAACAAGCCAACGTGAATAAGAGCTAAACTGTTCCGGGCTTCCCGCAAAGATCACCTTTGGGTGAAAGGTTGACGACAAGGGGACTTCCCCGAAGGTGGATTTTATGGCTTTTGCTGCAGGGTCGCACTTCACGTTTACGTTTTGTTCTCTTATACATTGAAGAATGAAAACCAATGCCAAGAAACGCGAATCAGCACGGACGAAAGTCCCCATGACGGATAACGACGATCTCTTCGGGGGCGACTCGGCGCCTGGGAAAAGGGCGGCCGCCGCATCCGCCAGGGCTGCGAACGCGCGGGTTGCCCGCAGCGCCCCTCAGGGCACGCCGGGGGAAAGCGGCTACGACGCTTCCGCCATTGAAGTCCTGGAAGGGCTGGAGCCTGTCCGGCGCCGTCCGGGCATGTATATCGGCGGCACGGACGAGAAGGCTCTGCACCATCTCTTCGCGGAAGTGATCGACAATTCCATGGACGAGGCCGTCGCCGGCCATGCCAGCTTCATCGAGGTGGAGGTGGAGGAAGGCGGCTGGCTGTCCGTGACGGATAACGGGCGCGGCATTCCGGTCGACCCGCACCCGAAATTTCCGAAAAAGTCCGCCCTTGAAGTGATCATGACCACCCTTCACGCGGGCGGCAAGTTCGACTCGAAGGTCTACGAGACGTCCGGCGGCCTGCACGGTGTGGGCGTGTCGGTCGTGAACGCCCTTTCCGAGATCCTGGAGGTCGAGGTCGCCCGCGGGCAGACCCTTTATCGCCAGATCTTCTCGAGAGGCGTTCCGAAGACCAAGCTGGAGACGGTCGGGCGTGTTCTCAACCGGCGCGGCACGAAAGTGCGCTTCAAGCCTGACGCCCAGATCTTCGGCAAGGACGCTCATTTCCTGCCACGCCGCCTGTTCAAGATGGCGCGGTCCAAGGCCTACCTGTTCGGCGGCGTCGAAATCCGCTGGAAGTGCTCGCCGACCCTGCTCGAGGGGATCGACAACGTTCCGGCCGAGGCCACCTTCAAGTTCCCGAACGGCCTGAAGGATTACCTGGTTCACGACATCGAAGGAAAGGAACTGGTCACGGACCAGATCTTCTCCGGAAAGATCACCAAGCCCGGGAGCCACGGCTCCCTGGAATGGGCGGTCGCGTGGATGACGAACGAGGACGGGTTCTCGATCTCGTACTGCAATACGGTGCCCACTCCGGAAGGCGGAACCCACGAGAACGGCCTGCGTATCGCCCTCCTCCGGGCGCTCCGCGACCATGCCGAGCGTGTCGGCCAGCAGAAGCGTATGGCGGCCGTCACCACGGACGACGTGATGGCGACCTGCGCCTCCATGTTGTCGGTGTTCATCCGGGAGCCCGAGTTCCAAGGGCAGACCAAGGACAAGCTCGCGACCGTCGAAGCGGGCCGCATCGTCGAGGCCGCGATCCGCGATACGTTCGACCATTGGCTCGCTGCCTCGCCGCAGCAGGCCAACAAGCTTCTCGATTGGGTGATCGACCGGGCCGAAGAGCGCTTGCGCCGGCGCCAGGAAAAGGAAGTCGCCCGCAAGACCGCGACCCGCAAGCTGCGCCTGCCGGGCAAGCTCGCGGATTGCACGAATGCCGGTGCGAAAGGCTCGGAACTGTTCATCGTCGAGGGCGACTCGGCGGGCGGCTCCGCCAAGCAGGCGCGGGATCGGGGCACGCAGGCGGTTCTGCCCCTGCGCGGCAAGATCCTCAACGTCGCTTCCGCCGGGCGGGACAAGCTCCATCAGAACCAGCAGCTTTCGGACCTCGTCCAGGCGCTCGGCTGCGGCACGGGCTCCCATTACAAGGATGGGGACCTGCGCTACGAGAAGGTCATCATCATGACCGACGCGGACGTGGACGGCGCCCATATCGCGTCCCTGCTGATCACCTTCTTCTACCGGCAAATGCCGCGCCTGATCGACGAGGGCCATCTGTATCTCGCCGTTCCGCCTCTCTACCGGCTCACGCAAGGGACGAAATCGGCCTATGCCCGGGACGATGCGGATCGCGATCGCCTGATGAAAACCGTGTTCAAGGGCAACGGCAAGGTCGAGATCGGCCGCTTCAAGGGTCTCGGCGAGATGCTCCCGAGCCAGCTGAAGGAAACCACCATGGATCCCAGGAAGCGCCTGCTTCTGAAGGTCGTGGTCGAGGCCGAGACCCGTCCCGAGACGGGTGACGCGGTGGAAAGGCTGATGGGGAACAAGCCCGAAGCGCGGTTCACCTTCATTCAGGAGCGCGCCGCCTTCGCGGACGAAGCCGATCTGGACATCTGAGGAAGCTGCCCGCTCCGCCCCACGGATTTGTCGTCGACAACCGCCGCCCCTCTCAAGGGGCGGTTTTGCGTTCGGCGGAACCGACGATGGCGGCTGGAGCTACCGCCCGGGTCTCCGGTAGGTCGTCTGACGTGTGGGCTGAGTGTTGCCCGTCGCGGTCTGCAGACAGGTCAACACCTCCACGTAGCTCGGATAGCCGCCGATCCCGGTCTCCTCCACGCAGCGCTTTCGCAGCGGTTCGGAATAACTCGCCCACTGCTTCGCGAGATCGTCCCTGGCGGCCGTTTCGTCCCTCATGCAATTGGCCTGCGGGCTCTTGTCCTGAGCATCCAGGGCGACAGCCGCCTTGCAGGTGGACTGAATATCGAGCCGCGGAACCTCATCGGCCATGACCGGCGTCACGACGAGGATCAGCGGGAGGGCGAGATACCTGAGCATGGGAGGCTCCTTCGTGAACGGCTGATCAAGGAGCGGCAGTGCCAAGCCATCCGGTCAGCGTTGATCGATTAGGTATCGCTCCGGGCGCTTTCGCCTAGGGCAAAGCTCGGCAATTATTGAGAGGACTACCCCCAAAGAAAAATCGAAAAAAATTAAAATGCTTGCGGAACCTTTGAATATATCCGAACGTTGAAAGGCATCACCGGCTCATTCTGCCCCCACGGGCCGGTCCCTCAAAGGCTCCCGCAAGGGGCCTTTTTTTTGTTCTGCATCAGGCTCTTGGATCCCAAGCCTGACCTTGCGCGTCATCATGAACAGGTCCGGACTAGCCCGGACGGCAGCCGCATGCGACAAGTTTCATCGAACGCAAAGAGACTCCTCCTTGGCCAAGCGCACCAAATCCACCGCCCCGACCCTGCCCACCCGTGAAGATGTCGTGGCCTTCATCGCCAATGCTTCCGGCAAGGTCGGAAAACGCGAAATCGCCCGCGCCTTCAACGTCCAGGGCGGAGACCGGATCTGGCTCAAGCAGCTCCTGAAAGACCTCGAAATCGAAGGGATCGTCGACCGTCGCGGCAAGACCGTTCACAAAACGGGTCAGCTCCCGCCCGTGGTTCTGGCGGATATCAAGCGCCGCGACCGCGACGGGGAGCTTATCGCCGAACCCACGGAGTGGAACGAGGAGGAGTTCGGGCCCATTCCGACCATCGTTATCACCACGCCGCGAAAGCCCCGACCCGGCATGCCGGTCGCCGGCGTCGGCGACCGGGCGCTCCTGCGGGTCGATCCTCTCAAGGCGGGCGACGTCCATCGTTACGCCGGCCGTGTCACAAAGATCGTCGCCAAGAAGCAGGCCCAGGTTCTGGGCATTTTCCGGGCCCTGCCCGAAGGCGGTGGCCGGCTGGTGCCGGTGGACAAGAAATCCCGAGACCAGGAATTGCTGATCCGTCCCGGAGACGAGGCCGAGGCTCTCGACGGCGACCTGGTCGCTGCGGCGATCGTCAAGCACGGCCGCTTCGGTCTCCCGCACGCCAAGGTGAAGGAGCGCCTGGGCTCGGTGAAGTCGGAGAAGGCTGTCAGCCTGATCGCCATTCACGCGCATAATATTCCGAGCGAGTTTCCCAAGGACGTCCTGGCCGAAGCGGACCAGGCGCAGCACGTGACCCTGGCCGGTCGCGAGGACTGGCGCGACGTTCCCCTCGTGACCATCGACCCTCCGGACGCCAAGGACCACGACGATGCCGTTCATGCGGTCAGGGACGAGGATCCGCACAACGAGGGCGGCTTCATCGTGACCGTCGCCATCGCCGACGTGGCGGCCTATGTGCGGCCCGGCTCCGCGCTCGACCGGGAAGCACTGGAGCGCGGAAACTCGGTCTATTTCCCCGATCGGGTCGTTCCGATGCTGCCGGAGCGGATTTCCAACGACCTTTGCTCCTTACGCCCGCATCAGCCCCGCCCTGCCCTTGCGGTGCGAATGGTGCTCGGCGCCGACGGACGCAAGAAGAGCCACAGCTTTCATCGCGTCATGATGCGCTCGGCCGCCAAGCTCTCGTATCAACAGGCGCAGGCCGCCATCGACGGCAGGCCGGACGAGATCTCCGGCCCCATCCTCGATCCGATCCTGAAGCCACTCTGGGCGGCCTACGAGACCGCCAGGAAGGCGCGGGACATGCGCGAGCCTCTGTTTCTCGACCTGCCGGAGCGGAAGATCATCCTGAAACCCGACGGGACGGTCGATCGGATCTATGTGCCCGAGAGACTTGAGGCCCACCGGCTGATCGAAGAATTCATGATCCTGGCCAACGTGGCGGCGGCTGAAACCCTGGAGAAGGCTCAGTCGGATCTGATCTACCGCGTTCACGACGAGCCGTCGCTCGAGAAGATGCGCGCCTTGAGCGAGGTCCTGGCCTCGATCGGCCTGAAGCTGCCCTCGCAGGGAGCGCTGCGTCCGGAACTCTTCAACCGCATCCTGCGCAGCGTCGATGGGACCGAACACCAGCTTTTCATCAACGAAGTGGTGCTGCGCTCCCAGTCGCAGGCGGAGTATTCCGCGGAGAATTACGGGCATTTCGGCCTCAACCTCAGGCGTTACGCCCATTTCACCTCCCCCATTCGCCGGTATGCGGATCTTATCGTTCACCGCGCCTTGGTCCGGGCCCTCAAGCTCGGCCAGGACGGGCTCCCGGCCGACACGACCCGGGCCGAGCTGATCGAGGTGAGCGCGCGGATTTCGGCGGCGGAGCGGCGGGCCATGGCGGCCGAGCGTGAGACAATCGACCGCCTGATCGCGCACTTCCTCGCGGACCGGATCGGGGCCACATTCGACGGGCAGATTTCGGGAGTGACCAAGGCGGGCCTCTTCATCAAGCTCAATGAGACCGGCGCGGACGGCTTCGTTCCGGCGGGAACCATCGGGGCCGATTATTATCGGTACGACGAAAAGACCCATTCGCTTCGCGGCGAGCGCAGCGGCGAGACATACCGACTGGGAGACAAAGTCCAGGTGAAGCTGGTGGAAGCGGCTCCCGTGGCCGGAGCCCTGAGGTTTGAGCTTCTCTCGGAGGGCCGGTACAGCCGCAGGCCGGCAGGCTCTTCGAAAGCGCGCGGCGCCAAGGCATCGAAGAAGGCCGAGAAGTCCGGGCGCCGGGCGGCACCCAAGGTGAAGGTGAAAAGGCGCACCCGCGCCTGACGATAGGAAAAAGAATGCCCTGGACTTCCGAGACCGTGCCGTCCGAGACCGCGCCCGCCGAGCCCCAGACCCGCATGACGGCCATCAGGCGCGGCCTCGCCTGCCGCTGCCCCGCCTGCGGCGAGGGCCGCCTCTTCCGTGGCTTTCTGAAAGTCGTCGATTCCTGTGAGGCTTGCGGCGCGGAAATGCACCATCACCGGGCGGACGATCTTCCTCCCTATGTGGTGATCTTCATCGTCGGCCATCTCGTGGGATATGGAATCCTCACGGCGGAGACCCGTTTCGAATGGCCCCTGTGGGTCCATCTCGCCATCTGGCCCGCCCTCACGCTGGTTTTGTGCCTTCTTCTCATGCAGCCCATCAAGGGTGCTGTCGTCGGGCTGCAATACGCGCTAGGCATGCATGGATTCGGGGCCGCTCGCGCCCGCATGACAACGGCTGAGGAGACGACGTGTGACGGAGACGCTGGAGCTGATGAACCGTCGCGCCTCAGAGGCGCGTGACCCCGCTTACGCGAAAGTCCAGCCGAAGGACGCCGCCACTCTCGTCATCGTCGACCGCAAGGGCCGCCAGCCGAAGGTTCTCATGGGACGCCGCCACATGAGCCATCGGTTCATGCCGGGTGTCTTCGTGTTTCCCGGTGGGCGGATCGAACCCGGGGACCGGGGGATGTCCGTGACCGGCGCCCTTCACCCTCGCGCGGAGCAGACACTGATGGCGCGGGTCAGCCGCCCCTCCTCCCAGCGCAGCCGCGCCCTGGCCCTTGCGGCCATCCGTGAGACTTTCGAGGAAACCGGCATCCTGCTCGGCACGAAGGATTACGGCCCTCCGGAGCGCGCACCGGACGGGACTTGGGCGGCGTTCCGCGATCGGGGCGTCCTGCCGGATCTCGAGGCGCTTCAGGTCGTTGCCCGTGCCATCACCCCTCCGCGGCAGGTCAAACGCTTCGACACGCGATTCTTCGCCGTGGACCGAAATGCGGTCGCGGAGGTCTCCGACGGCGCCATAGGTCCCGATTCCGAGCTGGTGGAAACCGCCTGGGTCACCCTGGACAAGGCGAAGGGCCTCGACATCATGCCGATCACGAAGATCATTCTGGAAGAGCTGGAAGCCCGGATCGGCAACGGCTTCGGCCATGAGCTCCCGGTTCCGTTCTATTATCAAAGGCGCGGGCGCTTCGTTCGCGAGGAACTTTAGCCGGAGCCCCATCGCTCCTGCCCAGGAAACCCTTGACGAAACGGGTATAATCGGGCAAGGAGCAGCAGGATTTTCGGCCGGGTTCGCCCGGCCTTTGCGTTTCGGCCAAGAACCCTTCAGCCGAAGCACCGGATTTCAAGAGGTTTGACCATGGCCAAGGCTGCAACCATCAAAGTGAAGCTCGTCTCCACCGCCGACACGGGCTATTTCTACGTGACGAAGAAGAACTCGCGCACGATGACCGACAAGCTCGCAATGAAGAAGTACGACCCGGTCGCGAAGAAGCACGTCGAGTTCAAGGAAACCAAGATCAAGTAAACTTTCCTGCTTCTCAGCAGCTTAGATCAAAACCGCCTCCTCATCGGGGCGGTTTTTTTGTGCGCCCGAATGTGACGCCGCCCTACGGCTTCTCGGTGGCCCGGAAATCGAAAGCTTGGCTTGAAGCGGAGAACGCAGGCTGCGATAAGGCTCGCATTCCCAACCAGAGGCAGGAAATCCGTGCGTCCCGTTATCGTTGCCGTCTCTCTCGTGGTTCTTGGAACGCCCGCATCCGCAGAGGAGCCGGTCAGCTGCAAAAAAGAGCTGTCCACCCATGGATTGAAGATCCTTTGCACCAATCCGACCGATGCCGTTCGCAGGTGTCAGTTCGATATGGATGTCAGAACGGCAAGCCGTTCCGAACATATGCGGATGACGGGAGTGGTCGGCCCGAAAACGCGGGACACGGTGGCCTTTGAACACGGTCCCACGATCATGCGAGAGAAGATTCAGGCGGTTGAGAACGTCGAAGCCGTTTGCCGATGATGCTGCGGGCTCGCCCGCGATCCAGAAACGAATGCCGTCGACGACCGGGCCTGGAAAAAGAGGAGCCCGGGATGGCAGTTCATCCGTGCCTCTCCCAGGCTGACCCGCTGCTGCTGCAGAAACAGCTGTCGATTAAACTGCGCCTGTTTCCCAAGGAGAGCAACATTCCTCCCTGGGTAACCAGAACGAGCTTCAGTCCGCAGGAATGACCTGAGAGATGGCGGCTTCGACGGGCGTCAAGCGGACAATGCGCTCTAGGCCACCTTCTCCATGATGTCGGGGATGGCCTGAGCATGGTCGCGAGATGCCTTGCGGGCATGAAGCTGCGCCAGCTGGCCTTCGATCATCTGCAAGAGCGGCAAATGCTTCTCGCCGTGCTCGGCGACCACGGAGGAGAGAACCTCAAGCGCCTTCGTGAGGCGCTCTTCCGTGATCGTATCCTGGGAGTTCATGGGGCCGGTCATGGAAGATTCTCCGTCACTTACTCAACACTATGCGCGGAGCATGACTCGGAATCGTAAATGTTTCGTAGAGCAGTCCGCCCCGACCCGCACGGAAGCTGTTCAGCGGGCTTTGAGGGCGGAAGCATCCGGCACGAGTGAACCGTCCGTCAGAAGGAATGCCAGGCCCGCGCGCTGACATAGATTTCCTGCGGCGAGAGCCCGGCGATGGCGGCGATACGGCTTCTGGCGTCCTGCAGCACCATGTCGACCCCGATCTGAGCGCCGATGATCGGGCTTGCGGTGTGGCGCACCTCGACGACCGCAGCCCCGATCTCTTCAGGAGAGGCGATGTCGATACGGATATCGGCTCCTCCGGACATCAGAGGCGGAAGAGCGGTGGTGGAAAAGGATGGTGACGCCATCGAGGCCTCGATTAAGATTCGCCCCGAGAAACTAGTAAACAATTCCTTAACGCTCAACGCAGCCGAAGGAGATCGCGCAAGCTTCACGCAAGCTTCGGCCCGCCGTGTTCAGGAACCGAGCCTGAATCAAGACAGCGACGGCCTGAGGTCGAAGATCCGACCGTCTACGCAGAGCCGTGAATTTGCGTTGCTATTCTTGAGGGAAGCACATCGCCGAAAGCGAGTTGAGGTGGCCAGCTGGTGACGGTGTTGAGGAGGCAACATTCCGCCCCCAGCTGGCCGAGCCCACGAAGTCCCAGGAGATGCGGCGGACCTGAGCATCCGTAGGGCATGCCTGCTCCACATGAATGTGGAGAATATAGGCATGAACATATAGGAAACATTAGGCGACGCAAGCCTGTAAAGTCGCCCAAATGCGGGATTTGGCGGGAGGCTATCACGAGTTCTGTGGAAAACAAGAATCGTTTTAAAGAACCTGCGCCGTTATGGGCTGAGCGAAGGGGCGCCCTGCATAGCCTGCATTTCAGCCCTGCGGCCCGTCGGCATCCAGATAAGTCTTCACGGTCGCCAGAAACTTGGCCACCGAGATCGGCTTGGAGAGATAGGCCTCGCAGCCGCCTTCCCGAATCCGCTCCTCGTCGCCCTTCATGGCAAAGGCCGTGATCGCGATGACCGGAATCGACCTCAGCTCCTCGTCCGCCTTCAGCCACCGGGTGACCTCGAGGCCGGACACCTCCGGCAGCTGGATATCCATCAGGATAAGATCCGGCTTATGGGCCCTTGCCAGCTCCATGGCTTCAATGCCATGGCCCGTCTTGAGGGTGGCGTAGCCATGCGCCTCGAGGAGATCGTTGAATAGCTTCATGTTGAGTTCGTTATCCTCAACAATGAGCACGGTCTTCTTCATTACCGCTTTCCCAGGCTGCAAACCGGCTTCCCCGGCCCGCCACTTCATCCGATGATGATCCTAGATTGAAACCTATTGATGAAATGCAAATCCCGGGCATGAAAACACCTGTGAAGAAAATTTCCGTAGAGGAAGCCGAGCGCTTGGCGCTTGAGGCCTTTTCCCGCATCGCCGGGGACGAAGAGCGGCTCGGCCGCTTCCTGGCCATTTCGGGCCTCCAGGCCCAGACGATTCGCTCGGCTGCCGCAATGCCCGGATTTCTCGCCGGCATTCTGGATTATGTCGCGGCCGACGAGCGTCTTCTGATCGCCCTGGCGCAGGAGCTGGACACGAAGCCGGAGCGCATCATGGAGGCCCATCATACGCTTTCCCCTTCCGAGTTCGACTAGGAGCCCCGGGTGACCGCGCCGCTCTGCCGCGATTGTCTCACGCTCGCCGCTCGCACGGTCGGGCGCTGCTCCGCATGCGGGTCCCCTCGCCTGCTCCAGCATCCCGAGCGGGATCTGCTGACCTTCGCGCATGTGGACTGCGATGCCTTCTTCGCGGCGGTGGAAAAGCGGGACGATCCGAGCCTCGCGGACAAGCCGGTGATCATCGGCGGCGGAAAGCGCGGCGTGGTCTCGACGGCGTGCTATGTGGCCCGCACCTACGGGGTGCGCTCGGCGATGCCGATGTTCAAAGCCCTTCAGGCCTGCCCGCACGCGGTCGTCATCAAGCCCAATATCGACAAGTATCGTGTCGCCGGCCGGGCGGTGCGGGACATGATGTTCGAGCTCACGCCTCTGGTGGAGCCGGTTTCCATCGACGAAGCCTTTCTCGATCTGTCGGGCACGGAGCGCCTTCATCACGGCAGCCCCGCCCTCACCCTGGCGCGGTTCGCCAAACGGGTCGAGAACGAGATCGGCATCACCATTTCGGTCGGCCTGTCGTACAACAAGTTCCTGGCGAAGATCGCGTCCGACCTCGCCAAGCCCCGGGGCTATTCCATCATCGGCCGCCAGGAAGCCGCGGATTTTCTTGCCGACAAGCCTGTCTCGATCATTCCCGGGATCGGCGCCTCCGCTCAAAACCGGCTGGCCCGGGCGGGGATCACCACCATCGCGCAACTGCGGACTGTTCCGTTGAAAACCCTTTTCGAAGCACTCGGCCGTGACGCTCAGCGCCTGTCACGGATGGCTTGGGGGCAGGACGACAGGATGGTCAAACCGGAGCGGGAAACCAAGAGCATTTCGGCGGAGACGACATTCGACACGGACCTGAAATCGTTCGAGGACCTCGAGCCCGCCCTCTGGCGCCTTTCGGAGAAGGTGTCACGGCGGCTCAAGGCGGCGGACCTTGCCGGCCGCAGTGTCACGCTCAAGCTCAAAGACACGGAATTCAGGCTGCTGACCCGCACCCGCTCGGGGCTCCCGCCGACCCAGCTTGCACAGCGGCTTTTCGAGCCTGCGCGCCAGCTGCTGAAGGCGGCCTGCGACGGCACCGCCTATCGCCTCATCGGGATCGGGGCGGCGGACCTTTGCGACGCCGCGGAGGCCGACAAGGGCGATCTCGCCGACCAGAGCGTCGTGAAGCAGGCCCATATGGAATCGGCCATCGACCGGATCCGGGAGAAGTTCGGCGCGGCTGCCGTTCAGAAAGGCCTCGCCCTGCGCAAGCCTCAGCGCTGACAGGTATTCTGTTTCTGGACCGGCTGGAGCTGCAGGTTCTGAAGATCGCCCCTGAGGGTGAAGTCTCCGTAATCGAGCTTCAAGGCGCGGCTGATCCCGTTCTCATAGAGCTCGAACGAGACCCGATAGGCCGGCGTCTGATCCCCCGAACCCTCCGGGAAATAACTCACCGTTACCGGCCAGCGCGGCACCCCGGCCAGCACGTCCTGCCGGACCGCTTCCTCCAGATTGGCGCCGCCGCCAGGCTCGATCCGGTGGCCGATCACCGCGAGAGTGTCATAGACCTTCTTCCCGTCGTCGGAGCCGTCATAGACCTTGGTGGTCACGGTGGTGGTGCCGTTCCGGGCCGCCTCGATAAGCCGCTTGAGGTGCTCCGTGGGGAAGACCGCGCTTCCGCCGGCGGAGAAGCTCGCTCGCTTGGGCTGCTTGAGGTTGACGTTCAAGGAGCCATCGGGCTTGAGCTTCGCGTCGCCATCGACCCCGTCGCCGCCGCGTCCGCCGACCGAGGAAACCGTCTTGAAACGCATGGACAGACCGTCGCCGGCCTCGAAGGTCGCGGTCTGGGTGTCCAGGGTGCGGGAGCCGGTCTCGCCGCCGCTCAGGACCGTCACCTGCCGATAATTCAGCGTGTAGCCCTCACAGGCATCTCCGCCGAAATCCATGGCGATGCGGCCCCGCGCGCTGTCGATCCCCCGTGCTCCCTCGGAGCGGACAAGAGAAAGATCATAGACGGCCCGGTGGGCAATGAGCGGGACTGCGGGCTTTGCGACCTCCGCCATCGCTGGGGACAGCAGGACGAGGGATAGACTCGATACCGTCAACAGCAAACGCATGGATCCTCCTAGGATTCTCGCAACCAAGATAGAAGGGTCCTGTCGGCACGGCAATGTTCCAGCTTGCGTCTCTCTGGCTCATCCGCCACAACACGTCCGGATCATCCCAATCCGAGGCATTTATGAGCGCAGTTGAAAAGAAACTCGACGGCATGGGCATCACCCTGCCGACCCCGGCCGCCCCGGTGGCAAACTACGTGCCGTTCGTCCGGACCGGCAACCTGATCGTCATCTCCGGCCAGCTCTGCCTCGGAATGGACGGCAAGCTCGCCGACGCCCACAAGGGCAAGCTCGGCGCCGAAATCACCCCGGAGGTCGGCCAGCAGGCGGCGCGCCTTTGTGCCATCAATCTCCTGGCGCAGCTCAAGGCGGCGGTCGGCGACCTCGACCGGGTGGTGCGCTGCGTGCGTCTCGGCGGTTTCATCAACGCGGTCCCGACCTTCGCGGGCCTTGCTCCCGTCATGAACGGCGCATCGGACCTGATGGTGGAAGCTCTCGGGGACAAGGGGCGCCATGCCCGCTCGACGGTCGGCGTGGCTGAACTGCCCCTCGATGCCTGCGTCGAGGTTGAAGGGATGTTCGAAGTCCAATGAGCACGCCCAGCTGGCTCGTCGCGAAGCCCATCGCCCATCGCGGCCTCCACAACAAGGCCAACGGCATCATCGAGAACACGATTGGCGCTGCGGAAGCCGCTATCACGCACGGCTTTCCCATCGAGTGCGACGTTCAGCTCACGGCCGACGGCGAGGCGATCGTCTTCCACGACTTCGATCTCGGACGCCTGACCGGCGAGCAGGGACTGGTGATCGACCGCAGGCTCGATGACCTGACCCGGATCGACATCGCCGGATCGGTCAAGGGCGACAAGATTCCATCCCTCAAGGACTTCCTGTCGCTCATCGCGGGCCGTACTCCCCTCGTGATCGAGATCAAGAGCAAGTTCAACGGCGACCTGCGCCTCACCAAGCGCGTCTGCGAGATCCTGAAGGACTATACCGGTCCCTTCGTGATCAAGTCGTTCGATCCGGACATCGTCGCGGCGCTCAAGACCCTGGCGCCCGATGTGTCTCGCGGCATCATCGCCGAGCTGCATTACGCGTCGAAGACGGATGATTTCCTGACACCGGAGAAGAAGCACTACCTCGCCAATCTCCTGCATCTCGGCGAGTCGCAGCCGCATTTCCTGTCGTGGCACGTGAAGGATCTCCCATCCGCCCCACCCTATCTGTGCCGCCTCCTCGGGCGTCTTCCAGTGATGACCTGGACCGTGCGCAATCCCGAGGATCGCGCCCGTGCCGAGAAACACGCGGACCAGATGGTGTTCGAAGGCTTCATGCCCTGAGCCTGCGCGCTTGCGGACCGATTGCAAGGATCTCGCCATGGACCTAACTTTAGGGTCCATCAGCGAGATCCCCCTGCCGTGGCATTCCAAGTCAAAGTTGCGCAAGGACTGAAGGCGGTTCCGGCCGCCGCGTGGGATGCATGCGCCTTCGGCGGCAGCAATGCCGCAGGCGACGAAGATCCCCACAATCCCTTTGTGAGTCATGCCTTTCTCTCGGCCCTCGAGGATTCGGGGTGCGTCGGCGCGAAAACCGGATGGGCTCCCCTGCATGTGCTCGTGGAGGACGAAGCCGGGGCTCTTCAAGGGGCGGCCCCCTGCTACCTCAAGTCCCATTCCATGGGCGAATACGTGTTCGATCACGCCTGGGCCGATGCCTATACCCGAGCCGGCGGACACTATTATCCCAAGCTTCAGGTCTCCGTTCCCTTCACCCCCGTGAACGGTCCGCGCCTCCTCGCCGCGAACGACGAGCACGGCACCGTCCGCGCGCACCTGATCGCCGGTCTGCGGGCCCTGCGCGATCAGACGGGCGCCTCATCGATCCACGCGACCTTTCTGCAGCAGGCGGATCTGACGGCGCTGACAGCCCATAATTTCCTGAGGCGGGACGACCAGCAGTTTCACTGGTTCAACGAGACCTACGGGAGCTTCGAGGATTTCATTGGCGCTCTCGCATCCCGCAAGCGCAAAGCCATTCGGCGCGAACGGCGGGATGCCGTCGCAAACGGCATCACCATCGAATGGGTCACCGGCGCCGACATTACGGAAGCCCATTGGGACGCGTTCTTCGCATTCTATATGGACACCGGCTCACGCAAATGGGGCCGTCCCTACCTGAACAGAACCTTCTTCTCCCTGTTGGGAGAAAGGATGGCCGAGCGCATCCTGCTGGTCATGGCCAAACGCAACGGTCGATACATCGCAGGTGCCATCAACCTGATCGGAGACCGTCGGCTCTACGGTCGCAATTGGGGATGCATCGAGGATCATCCGTTCCTGCATTTCGAAGTTTGTTATTATCAGGCGATCGATTTCGCCATCGCCCGGGGGCTCGACCGGGTGGAAGCCGGTGCACAGGGCGAGCACAAGTTGGCGCGCGGTTATCGGCCGGTCATCACCTCGTCCGCTCATGATATCGCCGACCCGTCCTTGCGCGGGGCAGTGAAGGATTATCTCGACCAGGAACGGTCTTACGTCTCCGATGTGGCGGCGGAATTATCGACGGCAACGCCGTTTCGGCACCGCGACGAAGACCATTCCTGATCTCCTCCGGCCTGCCGAAGGCTCGACACGCGAGTGGGTCGAGAAACGAGGTCCCGGACGGTGGAGAGATTGAAATTTTATCCCGTCGTGGCATAGAACGCCGTGGACAGGACGGCGAGCGCCCCTCGACCGGCACACCGGATCAGACAAAAAGAGAGTGCGACGACGTGTTTGTGGTGCCCCCGCTACCCGAGAACGAGGCTGAGCGGCTCGATTTTCTTTACTCTTGCGGCATCATGGATACGCCGAAGGATGCGCGCTTCGACCGGCTGACGCGCCTTGCCGCGCTGTTCTACCGGGCTGATGTCGCCTTCATCGGCTTCATCGATGACAAGTATCAGTGGATGAAGTCCATGAGTGCGGACAAGGTGGCACCTTGGATCGAGCGGGACAAGAGCGTCTGTCAGCTGGTCATCGCATCCGGCGAGCCCTTGGTGATCGGCGACATGAAGACGGATTCCCGTCTGGCCGGACACCCGATCGTGCCTCACCTTCCCTTTCGTTTTTATGCCGGTGTCCCGCTCCTGACGGACGAGGGAGCGGCGGTCGCTTCGCTCTGCGTCCTCAAACGCGAGGCTCAGGACACTTCCGATTTCGATCTGACGCCGCTGGAGGATTTGAGCGCCATTGCGATGGACGAACTCGAGCTGTGGCGCCGCAACGCCGACCTCGCACGTCTGGTCGATACCGATGCCCTGACCAAGCTCGCGAACCGGCGTGGTTTCGATACGGCGCTCGATCGTGCGGTTCGGCGCGCCCGTCGTACCGAGAAGCCCCTTGCCCTGCTGCTGCTGGATCTGGATTTCTTCAAACGGCTCAACGATACCCTGGGCCACCCGGCTGGGGACGAGGTTCTGCGACGCTTCGGAGGCCTGCTTGGGCAAATGGCGCGCCGTCCGGATGATGTCGCCGCGCGCTACGGTGGCGAGGAGTTCGCCCTTATTCTCGGGGATACGGATGCGGCCGGTGCCGAGACCATCGCCCATGAGCTGCAAGGTATCCTCGCAGAGGCGGCCATGGCGCATCCGGAAGGGATCGACGGTCGTGTCAGCGTCAGTATCGGGATCGCCTGCCTCAACCCGGGGACGGACGATGACGCCGATCGTCTCGTCGCTCGCGCGGATCAAGCCCTTTACGTCGCCAAGCAGAACGGGCGCGCCCGGTGCTCCATCTATCAATGAGATAAGCCAGGACCTATAGGGGCCTTACTCCCCGAGGCCCGCACTCCCTTACCGCCGTCGCGAACGGAGGGGACTTAAAGGGCGTGCATGATCGTCCGCACGCCGTCGATCATGGCCGAGGTCGAGGTCCCGAGTGCATTCATCACGAGTTCGAAGGCCCAATAGCAGCCGAAAACGATCAGGGGCACGAGGATCCAGGCAAGGACCTCCTCGAACCAGACCCGACGGCGCCGCCGAGCCCGGCGCTGTTCGCGCCAGGTCGGCTTCGCCTTCGTGATCGTCGGAGCAGCCTCGAGAGGCCCTTCGTGAAGCTCGGTCGTCATGCCTTAACCAGCGGAACCTTGGGTACGGTGCGGATGCCTCCGCCACCATTACCATCGGATCCTTTCGGCTTCACGGCTTTTTTCGCCTTGGCGCCCGAGGCGGACTTCGCCCGCGGCTTGCGCTTGACGACGTCCTTCTCCGGCTTCGGCTTCACCGGCCCCTCGAGATACTCGAAACCGAGGGTCTGAAGGCCGATTTCGTCCGACTTCACGACCACCCGCACGGCGCCGCCGTCCTTCAGACGTCCGAAGAGAACGTCGTCGGCGAGAGGCGTCTTGATGGTCATCTGGATCAGCCGTGCCATCGGCCGGGCGCCCATGGCTTCGTCATAGCCATGCTCGGTCAGCCAGTCGCGGGCCTCATCCGTCAGCTCAATGGTGACGTTGCGGTCCGCAAGCTGGGCTTCGAGCTGCAGAACGAACTTGTCGACCACCTTCTGAACCACTTCCTTGGGCAGGTGCCCGAAGGAAATGATGGCATCGAGCCGGTTGCGGAATTCCGGCGCGAATAGCTTGTTCACGGCTTCCGTATCGTCTCCCTCCCGCTTGGTACGGGTGAAGCCGTAGGCCGGGCGAGCCATGTCGGCGGCGCCCGCATTCGTGGTCATGATGATGATCACGTTGCGGAAATCGACCTGCTTGCCGTTGTGGTCCGTCAGTTTCCCGTGGTCCATGACCTGGAGCAGGATGTTGAACAGATCCGGATGCGCCTTCTCGATTTCGTCGAGGAGCAGGACGCAATGGGGATGCTGATCGATCCCGTCGGTCAGAAGACCGCCCTGGTCGAAGCCCACATAGCCGGGAGGCGCGCCAATCAGACGGCTGACCGTGTGACGCTCCATGTACTCGGACATGTCGAAGCGCAGCAGCTCGACGCCCAGGGACGAAGCGAGCTGCTTCGCGACCTCGGTTTTACCCACACCGGTCGGGCCAGCGAACAGGTAGGCGCCGATCGGCTTCTCCGGATCGCGCAGGCCCGCGCGGGCCAGCTTGATGGCCGATGTCAGGGAATCGATGGCCTTGTCCTGCCCGTAGACGACACGGCGCAGAGTCTCCTGGAGATTGGCCAAAACCTCCGCATCGTCCTTGGACACGGTCTTTGGCGGGATCCGCGCCATGGTGGCGATGGTGGCCTCGATCTCCTTGATGCCGATCGTCTTCTTCCGGCGGTTTTCCGGCAGCAGCATCTGAGACGCCCCGGTCTCGTCGATCACGTCGATCGCCTTGTCCGGGAGCTTCCGGTCGTTGATGTAGCGGGCGGACAGTTCCACCGCGGCCTTCACGGCCTCGTTGGTGTAGCGGAGCTTGTGGAACTCCTCGAAGTATGGCTTCAAGCCCTTCACGATCTCGATCGCGTCCGGAACCGTCGGCTCGTTCACGTCGATCTTCTGGAAGCGGCGGACCAGCGCCCGGTCCTTTTCGAAATACTGGCGGTATTCCTTGTAGGTCGTCGAGCCGATGCAGCGCAGCGTTCCCTGCGCCAGAGCCGGCTTCAGAAGGTTCGAGGCATCCATCGCGCCGCCGGACGTGGCGCCGGCGCCGATCACCGTATGGATCTCGTCGATGAACATGATCGCGTTCGGATGCGCCTCAATCTCCTTCATGACCTGCTTCAGGCGCTCTTCGAAATCGCCGCGATAGCGCGTTCCAGCCAGAAGCGTGCCCATGTCGAGAGCGAAGACCGTTGCGTCCTTCAAAACCTCGGGCACCTCGCCCCGGACGATCTTGCGCGCAAGACCTTCCGCAATGGCGGTCTTGCCGACACCCGGATCGCCCACCAGAAGCGGATTGTTCTTCTGGCGACGGCACAGGACCTGGATGGTCCTCTGCACCTCGGCCTCGCGTCCGATCAGCGGATCGATCTTTCCGTCCTTCGCCTTCTTGTTCAGGTTGACGCAGTAAGCTTCGAGCGCGTCTCCCTTTTTCTTGGCGCGGGTTTCGGATTCATCCGAAGTCGGGCGTTCGCTCGACTCCTCCTCGGTCCCACGCGGCGTCCGCCCCTCGGTGAGGCCTGGACGCTTGGCGATCCCGTGGCTGATGTAGTTGACCGCATCGTACCGGGTCATGTCCTGCTCTTGCAGGAAGTACGCCGCGTGGCTTTCCCGCTCGGCGAAGATCGCAACGAGCACGTTGGCGCCCGTCACCTCGTCGCGGCCGGAAGACTGAACGTGGATGACAGCGCGCTGAATCACGCGCTGGAAACCGGCTGTAGGTTTCGAGTCCTGCCGCCCGTCGGCGACGAGGTTTGCCAGCTCCGTGTCGACGTACTCCACAAGGTTGCGGCGAAGGAGCTCAACATCGACGTTGCACGCGCGCATCACCGCCGCCGCGTCCTGATCGTCGATCAGGGCGAGCAACAGGTGCTCCAGGGTCGCGTACTCATGGCGGCGCTCGCCCGCGAGGGCGAGGGCTCTGTGGAGGGCTTGTTCTAAACTGCGAGAAAAGCTCGGCAACGGCTTATCCTTTAATGAGATGTGATCTCGATTAATTCTTTTCCATCACACATTGCAGCGGATGCTGGTGCTTGCGGGCGAAGTCCATCACCTGCGTCACCTTTGTCTCCGCCACTTCGTAGGTAAAAACTCCACACTCTCCCACGCCGTTCTGATGCACATGCAACATGATCCGGGTCGCATCTTCGCGGTTCTTGTTGAAGAAGCGCTCCAGCACATGAACCACGAACTCCATCGGAGTGTAGTCGTCGTTCAGAAGGAGAACGCGGTACAGGTTGGGTCGTTTCGTGCGGGGCTTGGCTTTCGTGACAATTGCCGTCCCCGTCCGTCCGTCATCCCCACCGGGAGACTGGGAACCGGCACCGGACACGGGAAATGCCTTCGACCGAACCGAGGCGCCCTGTAGTATCCGCAGCATGATTGTTCGACCGACCCTTTTCATCTGGCTATGACCCCGCAGCCCTTCATTATCTTTCGGCCGCGACGCATCTCCAAATGTATAGTCGCTCCGTTCGGTTCGCTAGATCAACCAGATGGGTCGTCGCAGCCGTCTGCGAAAGAGCGACATGTTGGCCGACACGGGGTCACAGACCCGTGATGGAGCGGCCTGACCGGCATTTTGGGCACTCCGGCAAGCCCTAAATGCAAAATGCCCGGCTTTGAGCCGGGCATCTGAGCAATTTGAAGCGGTTGTCGCTGCGGAATTAAACCGACTTGGGCACCAGACCTTCGTAGGGCTTGAAAGCTTCGGTCGCGAGGGCGGAATAGAATTCCCCGACCTTGGCCGTGTGGCTGACGAACCCGTCATAAGACTTGCGGACGAAATCCGTCTGGATCTCGACGGCCTTGTCCAGGGTGCGCGCACCCATAAGCTGCTCCAGCGCGGAGGATCCGTGCTGGAAGCTATTCTTGGCGAACTCGGCGGAGTCAGCCGCCAGCGTCTGCGCGCCGCGGGACAGGGTGCCCATCACCTTCACGGTGGCGTCAAAATGGTCTTGGCTGAACTTCTGCAACTGGTCGAAAGGCTGGATCATCTTAAACCTCAGCTATTAACTTTTCGCTGGCGAAAAGCTTCGCCAGATGCGACAAATATAGATATATGCACTGCACAAAAAATTGTCAACAAAATTGTGCAATGCACAATATGTTTTGAGTCGAATCTGGTCCTGTTAACCCCCCCGTAACCGCAACCTCTTACCGTTGAGAAGTGTGTTGTACCGGCAACGATCTCCAAAAGGAGCGGCCGGTACGGAGCCTGAGACCAGTGTAGACAGGGACGGTTACAGGATGAATTCGGTTCGCGTTTGGGTCGGTTGTCGGAAATGGGTTGCAGTCGTCGGTGTCGCCGCATCGGTCGCTGTCGCTCTGAGTTCTCCTGCCGAGGCCGCTCGCCGCAAGTCGCGGGGCGGCGGTTATAGCCCGCCCTACGCCTCGATCGTGGTCGATACGAAGACCGGCAGGGTCCTCGATGGCGAGAATGTCGATGCCCCTCGGATTCCGGCCTCGATCACCAAGGTCATGACCCTTTATCTGCTGTTCGAGCAGCTCGAGCGTGGCAAGGTCCGCCTGGACACGCCTCTCGAGGTGTCGGCGAACGCCGCCGCACAGGCGCCGACCAAGCTCGGTGTTCGGGCCGGCTCCACCATCGAGGTCGAAGACGCCATCATGGCGATGGTGACCCTTTCCGCCAACGACGTATCCGTGGTCGTGGCTGAAAACCTCGGCGGGTCGGAAGAGGCTTTCGCCCGCCAGATGACCCGTAAGGCGAGAGAGCTCGGCATGAACTCCTCGACCTTCTACAATCCCCACGGCCTGCCCCATTCCCCGCCGAACATCACAACGGCCCGCGACCTGTCGATCCTTGGGCGCGCGATCCAGGACCGTTTCCCGAAGTACTTTTCCTACTTTCAGACCACATCCTTCAAATACGGCTCGCGGACCATCCGCGGCCACAACCGCCTTCTCGGGAAGGTCGAGGGTGTGGACGGCATCAAGACCGGATACACTCGCCTGTCGGGCTTCAACCTCCTGACCTCGGTCAATACGCCGTCCCGGAGCATCGTGGCCGTCGTGCTCGGCGGCCGGTCGGCATCGCTCCGTGACCAGCAGATGGCATCCCTGATCGAAGAGCAGCTGCCCCGCGCCTATGCAGGTGCCCGGGTAGCCCCGCCCATAACCGAGAACAGCGCAGTCGCCGACCAGTCGCCGCCGCCCGTGGCCCAGCCGGTCGTCGTTGCGGACGCTTCGCCGACGCCGAGCATCAAGATCGAGGCGGCCGCGCCTGAGCCTGCAGCCCCTCCCCCGCCCGCCCGCAAGCCGCTTGATCTGAACAGCCTGCGGCCGGTCGTCGCCTCCGCAACCGGCGCCAGCAGCACCACGACCCCCTCGTCCACCGGACCCGCGGTTCGCTGGCAGAAGGGCCCGCAGCCGCTGCCGCAGAACACGCAGGCCTATGCATCGCTCGACAATGCTGGCCCGTCCGACAAGGAAAAGGCCGCCCTGCTGGCGAAGATCGACAACCGCACGACCACGTCCGCGATCCCGGCACAGGCTCCCGTAAAGACAGCTTCCGTGAAGCCGGAAGCTTCGGAGCCGAAGCCGGCGGCCCGTCCCGCCGTTACAGGCTGGATCATCCAGCTCGGCGCGACGGATGACGAGGACAAGGCAAAGGCCATGCTGGACGCTGCGCGCAGCAAATCCGGCCGCCTGCTGGCCAAGGCTTCACCGTTCACCGAAAAGGTCACGCAGAAGGGCTCGACGCTTTACCGCGCCCGCTTCTCCGGCTTCGATGAGTCCGACGCCGCCGAGAAGGCCTGCAAGGTCCTGAAGAAGAGCGGCTTCGCCTGCTTCGCGGCTCGCAGCTCTTAAGCTCCCTTTAAAACTCTGTCTGCTTGAATTGCCCTCACGACGGCATGTACCGCCGTCGTGTTCCCGATACCGGATCGCGCGTGGAGTATCAGCGATGTCGGCTCAACAAGACCTCTCGGGCCTCGTTCACACGGGCCGCCAAATGCGCCGTCCCCCCCTGGTCGGGATGGAGTTTCTTCATGAGCGTCCGATACGCATGTCGGATCTCATCGACGCTCGCGCCCGGCTGAAGCCCCAGGACCTGATAGGCTTCCTCTTTCGACATCGCGCCCGTTTGCGCATGAGTGCGCGTCCGCGTGTCGCCATCGCGCTGTGCGTCTTCACGCCAACCGGCAAACCGGCGGTTAAGATAAGCCTCTAAAAGGGCCACGCCTTCCGGATCGAAAGATCGGCATTCCTCGTAGACCCTGCGAAGCTCGGCCTGATCGAGATCCCCCAAGTTGCGCCCTGCCTGGGAGCCGGCAAGGACGAGGCCCCCCAGCGCTCCGGTGCCATGGTCGATTTCCATCTCGATCATGGCGGAGCGAAATCGGGAGAAGCGGCCCTGGGTCCCCATGCGCTGCCGCCACGGCAGCCGGATGCCGCTCCATCCGAGCGCCCATGCGCCAAAGCCTCCGACGAGAACGGCCATGTCGAATCGCCCGCGCAGCGCAAGCAACCCTGCCGCGCCGAGGGCGAGAAGTCCGCCAATGACCTTGAGCCCCTTGGCGACCGCCGCCGCATCCGTGCGGACGAGTATTTTCATGAACCACCACAGAAGGGCGGCAACGGCGATCCCGTAAAACAGCATCATGTTTTTTGTTCCCGCTCCTGATGTGGGCGGAGATGGGCAAATTGTAAACATGAGAGAAGGGAACGCTCACATAAGTCATGGCCGAGCGGCAACGCGTCGGCGCCGCGTAGGGAGGTGCGTCACAACAGCGCCCTCGCCTCCAAGGGGGTCACTTCAGCCCATCGCTATAGGCGACCTCATCCCGAAGCCACGCGATCGCAGCGGCCATCGAGGCTTGAAGGATTCATGCACAAGGAGAAGGTTCTCATGTCTGCCGACGAGAACCTTCGGCTGTCGCGCGCGAGGCCTCAACCAAAAAGAAGCAAGCTTATTTCTGGGCATGATCCGCATTTTCAGCGGACGATCGGTGCCTCGTCAATGGAGAACCCGGACTGTGCCGCGCTGCTTTTCACGCTCCCAGGCCTGCACCGCAACCCCATTGATGCCCCCGTCATGGAGACGATCGCTGAGATCGATGAAATGGCGCTCGGTCGCTTCTACGTCGATCTCGATCTGCTCGTCTTCGACGACATCGAGTTCTGATGCGGCATAGCGCTCATAAGCCGCGGACATTTCCGCATAGGCGAACGCAACAGGAAGCGTTCGAAAGATGGTGGAGAATTCTTCGTCCAGGTCACCGGTTTCGAGATCTCGCATCTGAACGAGATAACCGTCCGCATGTTCACAGACTTCATAACGCCAGTGCCGGCCTTCGGATGCAGTCAGAAGCATCGCAACCTCCACTCAACTGAACTGCAAAGCCAATGCGAATCGCGGCACTGCGGTTCCATGAGCGGAAATGGATCGAAAGACTAATACCGGAAACCGGTCTCCGCGCGGACGCTGCCACCGATTCGCACCTGCGTCCCGCCACCGAGGTCGATGAAGCCGTTTTCCCTGCGGAGGCCTTCCTGGGGAGCCCGATTCTTTGCGTCGCGAAGATCTTGGGACTGGCACTCGGGCGGGACTTGAAGAGCCACGCCTGGAGGCGCCTTCGGCATGCGGCATTCTTTCGCCATGGCGGCGTCCGTCGAGGCGAGGACCAGAACGGCGGTTCCCAGCAGAAGCGAATATCGTCCCAAACCTGTCATCACAGCAGCCCCAGCTCAGCCAACTCGCGGCGCATGTCTTCAGGCATCTTAGCGAGATCGCCGGCCTTCCCGTCAATATCCCGAGGCGCATCTTTAGGGGGCAGGTATCGCCACCCCTGAAAGGGGCGATAAGGCCTGGGCTCGACCGGCAAAACCGTCGATTGCAGCACCAGGCGACAGCGGCCGATCCCGTCCGCATCGGTGAACGGCCTGATATCCAGGAGCGATTGCCGGCATGCGATCTGACCACGGATCACCCAGTACAGCGAGCCGCCGTCCAGAAGCTCCTCCATGCGTTTGGGGACCATACGGGTGGTATGTGTCTGTTCATAGTCGCGCCCGAGACGCCGGTGATGCGCCCGGTTTTCCTCGATCCATTCCTCAAGATCGGTAATCGAGTCGCAGCCGACGCAAAGTTTGATCAGATGAAGGGGCATAACATCAACCAATCACGGATGAGGCAGCCTGAGAAGCAGGCGCGGCGCCGCATCCCTATTCTTCCGTTTTCAGAACGATCAGCCGCGCGCCTTCGGCAACCTGCGCGCCCGGTTCCGCAGCAATTTCCGCGACCTCCCCGTCCATGGGCGCGAGAAGAGCATGCTCCATCTTCATCGCCTCCACGATCGCGAGGCGCTGGCCCTTCTCGACGCGTTCGCCGGGCGTGACGAAGACCGCCACCAGCTTCCCGTGCATCGGCGCTTTGACGGAGTTTCCTGCGTTCAGATGCTCCAGATCCACGTTGAAGGGATCGTAAAGCGATACGCGGGTTTGCCGGCCATTGCGGAGGACGATGACGCCGTCGTCGGTGAGAACGAAGTTCTCCATGTCGGCGGACATATCGTGGTCGAGCGCCCGGGACACGCCTGAGCCCCAGAACGCCGCAAGATCGACATTACCCTGGTCTTGACCCGACCTGCTCCACTCCAGGATGACGTCGGTTCTTTCCCCGTCCACTTCGACGGGAAGTCCTTGCCGCCGCGCACCGCTCAATTGGAAAGCATCGTGGTGCTCCCACGGTGAGGACGAAGAGTCATGCCGCATCAGCGAGCGATAGTTTTCGGTATCGATAAAGGCTTCGACGAGCCGGAGCGCGCCGAGGCGAACGGCCTCTGGGTCCGTTTCCTGCGGAACGGCTCCAAGCATGTTCAGATTGCGGTCGATGAAGCCGGTATCGAATCTCCCTGCCTTGAATCCGTCCGCCTCGCACAGCTTCTTGAGGAAAGTCACGTTGGTCTTCGGACCCGCGACGAGCGTTTCGCCGAGGGCGTGCGCGAGAGCGGCGAGCGCTTCCTCACGCGTCGGCGCATGGGCGATGACCTTCGCGATCATCGGATCATAGAAGGGTGTGACCTCGTCTCCGGTCTGCACGCCCGTGTCGATACGGATGTTCTCGCTCTCGGGAAAGTCCAATGCCCAGAGCTTCCCGGTCGACGGCAGAAACTCCTTCTCCGGATCCTCGGCATAGAGGCGCGCCTCGACGGCGTGCCCTTTGATGACGAGATCATCCTGCGCAAACGGAAGCCTTTCGCCGGACGCGACTCTGAATTGAAGCTCCACGAGATCAAGACCGGTGATCGCCTCCGTGACCGGGTGTTCCACCTGAAGGCGCGTATTCATCTCCATGAAGTAGAAGCGATCGGGGTGCAGCCCCTCGCGTCCGTCGGCGATGAACTCGACCGTCCCGGCTCCGACATAGCCGACGGCGCGCGCGGCCTCGACCGCGGCTTTTCCCATGATCGCACGCATCTCGGGGGTCATGCCGGGTGCAGGCGCTTCCTCGATGACCTTCTGGTGGCGGCGCTGAAGAGAGCAATCGCGCTCGAAAAGATGCACCACGTTGCCATGGCCGTCGGCGAAGATCTGGATTTCGATGTGCCGTGGCGAGAGAATGTACTTCTCGATGAGAACGCGTGGGTCGCCGAAGGCATTCTGCGCCTCGCGCTGAGCGCTTTCCAGAGCCGCGTCGAAATCCGCCGGTGTCTCCACCCGCTTCATGCCCTTGCCACCGCCCCCTGCGACGGCCTTGATGAGAACCGGATAGCCGACCTCGTCAGCGGCCCCCCGGAGGAAATCGACCTCCTGACGTGTGCCATGGTAGCCCGGCACTACCGGTACGCCGGCTTTCTGAACGAGCGCCTTCGCGGCGTCCTTCAAGCCCATGGCGCTGATCGCCGAGGCAGGCGGCCCGATGAACGCGATTCCGTTCTGAGCGCAGGCTTCGGCGAACTCCGCCCGTTCGGACAGGAATCCATATCCCGGGTGAATGGAGGCGGCTCGAGACTGTTTGGCAACTTCGATGATGCGATCGATGCGCAAATAACTCTCGCGCGCGGATGCCGGACCGATCAGGTACGCCTCGTCCGCCATTTTGACGAACAATGCGTCGGCATCGGCCTCGGAGTACACTGCGATGGTCCGCAGGCCGAGGCGTTCGGCGGTGCGGATGATCCGACATGCAATCTCGCCGCGATTGGCGATCAGGACGCTCTCCAGCATGGGCCCTCCCTGGTCCGGGACATAGAGCCCGGTTGACTGACACCTAGAGCAAAACCCGCCGGTCTTGTCACGCCCTGAACGACAGAAGCGCCGGACCCAACTGGTTGCGTCCCGCGACCGCAGTCCCTGGTCGTGCCGTCGCTATTCCGGTCAAAGCCTCCGGGGATTGCCCCAATCCGGTCGTGATACGGGCGGACTTGGTCAATGATGGGGACAATATCAACCCGGCTGTCTTCCCGGAGGCAGGCCTGCCTCGGGAGGCCATCAAGCTGGTCGGGGAAACGAGATCATGGAGTTCCGGCTGCGGATATTGCGCTCTCCGAAATCGGGAGGATCATATTTCGGTAAGTCTGGCGCTCACGAGCCTTGGCCTCAAGCGCAAGGCTGCCGATGATTTCCTGGCCAAAAATCCTTCAGCGCGCTTCCGCTTTGAACAGCCCTAGCCGGCAGCGCCGTCTTATCCATTCTGCGATTTCCGGCTTTATTCCAAAAAAGCACTGAGTGCCCTCTTGCCGCCGCTCCCAGCTCCCGCTACCTTCTTGTTGCAAATAGCTTGCAACTGCAGAAAGATCACGATGGACGCGTCGCGCCCCACTTCCCTTGCTCCCGAGGCCGGCTGGCGCCACGCCCGTCACGCACCTTCCCTGCCGGAGGTCAGCCGGTCGATCGCGGTGAGGCCCGGTTCGAAATGGCGTCGCGCTTTCGCGTTCCTGGGCCCGGGCTATCTGGTGGCCGTCGGCTATATGGATCCGGGGAACTGGGCGACCTCCCTCGCCGGCGGCTCCCGCTATGGCTATGCCCTTCTGTCCGTTGCGCTCATCTCCAACGTCATGGCGATCCTGCTTCAGGCGCTCTGCGCCCGTCTCGCCGTAGCCACCGGCCGTGATCTGGCGCAGGCCTGCCGAGATGCCTATCCGAAGCCGGTTTCCTGGTTTCTCTGGCTTCTGGCCGAGTTCGCCATCTGCGCGACCGACCTTGCGGAAGTGATCGGCACGGCGATCGGCCTTAATTTGCTTTTCGGATTGCCGCTCGAGATCGGCGTCGTCGTCACTGCCCTCGACGTTTTCCTCATTCTTTACCTCCAGAACCTGGGCTTCCGTTGGGTAGAGGCCTTCGTCATCGCCCTGCTCGGGGTGATCGCCTTGTGCTTCGGCGTTCAGATCGCCCTCGCGGATCCGGAATGGGGCGGCGTCTTGCGCGGCTTTGCGCCGACGACCGAGATCGTGACCAACCCGGACATGCTCTATCTCGCCCTCGGAATTCTGGGCGCCACGGTGATGCCGCATAACCTTTATCTTCACTCCGGCATCGTTCAGACCCGTGCTTATGGTGAGACATTGCCTGAGAAGCGCGAGGCGCTGCGCTATGCGACCCTCGATTCCACCATCGCGCTGATGTTTGCGCTCACCATCAACGCTTCGCTTCTGGTTCTCGCGGCTGCCGCCTTTCACAAGACGGGCCGGACTGAGATCGCCGAGATCGGAGAAGCTCACACCCTGCTGGAGCCGTTGCTCGGCGCCGCCATCGCCCCGACTCTCTTCGGGATCGCCCTGCTCTGTTGTGGCCTGAACTCCACCGTCACGGCCACGATGGCGGGACAGATCGTCATGGAAGGCTTCATCAACTTCCGCCTTCCTCCGTGGATCCGGCGGCTCGTGACGCGCGGCCTCGCCATCATCCCGGCAGCGGCCGTGACAATCGCCTACGGGGAAAGCGGCACAGCGCGGCTCCTGATCCTGAGTCAGGTCGTTCTCAGCCTCCAGCTTCCCTTTGCAGTCATCCCGCTCGTAACGCTCACGGCGTCGCGAACCAAGATGGGCGTGCTCGTCGCACCGCGTTGGTTGACCGGATTGGCTGTGATCATTGCAGCGGTCATCGTTGTGCTGAACGTGAAACTCTTAGTGGATTTCGTCATGGGATGAGGCTGACCGGTCACGGTGGAGACGATATGGTCGCCGCCCCAACAACCGATTCTCGTCTGTCATGATCCTCATTCGCCCCTCGACGCCGCAGGACCTCCCTGCCCTTTTCGTAATCTGGAAGGAAGCCGTTTCGGCAACTCACTCCTTCCTCACCGAGAGCGATATTGCATTTTATGCGGAGCAGGTCCGGGACAGTTACCTGCCCTCTCAGTCGTTCTGGGTTGCAGTCGATTCAGAGGGCCATCCCACGGGCTTCATGGGCATGACAGGCCCCAAGATCGATGCCTTGTTTGTGCATCCGTCCAACCACGGACAGGGAATTGGTCGCGCCCTGGTCGATCACGCGGCGTCGTTGGAAGCAGGATTGCTCGTTGACGTGAACGAGCAGAACGAGGGTGCCTGCTCTTTCTATGGAAAGCTGGGCTTCCGACAGATCGGACGGTCGGACCTCGACGATTCCGGCAAGCCCTTTCCGATTCTCAAGCTGGAGCGGCTGGCTCCCGCAAATGAAAAGGGCCGCTGAGAAGCGGCCCTTTTTCTTATGCTTCCTGAAGCCGCTTCAGGGCTTCTTCCATTTTGGCCTTCCGGGCAGCAGCATCGTCACGCCGTTCGCGCTGCTCATCGATGACCTCTTCCGGGGCCCGCTTGATGAAATCGGCGTTTCCAAGCTTGGCATCGATCTTTCCGATGTCCGCATCCGCTTTCTGGATTTCCTTGGCAAGGCGGGCGCGCTCGGCGGCCAGGTCGATCACACCCTCGAGCGGCAGAGCCGCGACTTCGCCGCGGATCAAAAGCTGAATCGAGCTCTTTGGAGCGCTGTTCACGAAGCTGATGTCCGAGATACGCGCCAGACGCCGAATGATGTCGCCCCAGCGGCCTGCGCGGCTTTGCACGTCCGCGGATGAGGCGACCAGAGCGAGAGGGATCTGAGCCCCTGCCGGCACGTTGGTCTCCGACCGGGCGGAGCGGATCTCCGTGACGAGATCGACCACCCACCCGATCTCCGCCTCGGCCTGCGGATCGATGAGGTGATCGAGCTTCGACCATGGAGCAAGCGCCAGGATCGTCTCGCGCCGGGGCCCTTCCTGACCTTTCACGTCCCACAACTCTTCCGTCATGAACGGCATGAAGGGGTGCAGAAGCTTGCAGATCTCGTCGAAGATGAACGCAATCGTCGCCCGCGTTTCATCCTTGGCGGCGGAGTCCGGTCCCTGGAGAACGGGCTTTGCGAGTTCCAGCGTCCAGTCGCAGAAAACGTTCCAGACGAACCGGTAGGCGGCGAGAGCCGCCTCGTTGAACTTGTAAGCCTCGATACCCGCAGCCACTTCATTGATGGCTTTCGCGCACTCGCTGAGCGCCCACTTGTTGAGCGTCTCCTTCACGGATCGGGGATCGAAACCCGCGACCCGCCGGCACTCGTTCATTTCGGCAAAGCGCGCCGCGTTCCAGATCTTGGTTGCGAAATTGCGATAGCCTTCGACCCTCTGCAGACTGAGCTTGATGTCACGCCCCTGAGCCGCCATCGCGGCCAATGTCATGCGCAGAGCGTCGGCGCCATACTGGTCAATGGCCTCGAGCGGATCGATGACGTTGCCTTTCGACTTCGACATCTTCGCGCCCTTCTCGTCCCGGACGAGGGCGTGAATGTAAACCGTGTCGAAGGGCACTTCCTCCATGAAATGGAGGCCCATCATCATCATGCGGGCGACCCAGAAGAAGATGATGTCGAAGCCCGTCACAAGGGTATTTGTCGGGTAGTAGCGCTTGAGCTCCGGCGTGTCATCCGGCCAACCGAGGGTCGAGAAAGGCCAGAGCGCCGACGAGAACCAGGTGTCGAGAACATCTTCGTCGCGGCGAAGCGCAACATCCCGACCGTGCCTTGCCTTGGCTTCAGCCCTGGCATCGTCCTCGGTATGGGCGACGTAAATATTGCCCTCGTCATCGTACCAGGCGGGAATCTGGTGCCCCCACCAGAGCTGACGGGAGATGCACCAGGGCTCGATATTCTCCAACCACTGGAAATAAGTCTTTTCCCAGTTTTCAGGGACGAACTTGGTGTTCCCCTTGCGAACGGCCGCGAGAGCCCGGTCAGCCAGGGGCTTCACGTTCACATACCACTGATCCGTCAGGTAAGGCTCGATGACCACGCCCGAGCGATCGCCGTGGGGAACCACATGGGTATGGGGCTCGACCTGAACGAGAATTTCACGCTCCTCGAGGAGCGAGACGATCCGCTTGCGTGCCTCGGCGCGGTCCAGACCATCGAGAGCTAAAACGTTATCGAGATCGTCCGATGCCGGCACGTCCGCCAGGAACTCGTCATTGCCCTTGAGGGTAAGCTGGGCCTCGGTGTCGAAGATATTGATCAGCGACAGCTTGTGACGGCGCCCGACCTCGAAGTCGTTGAAGTCGTGGGCCGGTGTAATCTTGACAGCGCCGGTGCCTTTCTCCGGATCGGAGTACTCGTCCGCCACGATGGGAATACGACGCCCCACGAGAGGAAGGATTGCGAATTTACCGACCAGGTCCTTGTAGCGCTCGTCGTCCGGATGGACGGCAACCGCCACGTCTCCGAGCATGGTCTCGGGCCGCGTCGTCGCAACCGTGATGAAACGGTCGGGCTGCCCTTCGATCGCATAGCGGATATGCCAGAGACTGCCTTTGACCTCGACCTGCTGGACCTCGAGATCCGAGATCGCGGTCTGGAACTTCGGATCCCAGTTGACGAGGCGCTTGTCCTTATAGATCAGGCCCTGCTTGTAGAGATCGACGAAAACCTTCAGGACCGCCCGCGACAAGCCCTCGTCCATGGTGAAGCGTTCCCGCGACCAGTCGCAGGATGCTCCAAGGCGCTTGAGCTGGTCCTTGATCCGCCCGCCGGACTCGTCCTTCCATTCCCAAACACGCTTGACGAACTCGTCGCGGCCAAGGTCCCGTCGATGGATCTGACGCTCCATCAGCTGCCGCTCCACGACCATTTGGGTCGCGATGCCGGCATGGTCCATGCCGGGCTGCCAGAGCACGTCACGCCCGCGCATCCGCTCGAACCGGCACAGAATATCCTGGATCGTATTGTTCAGGGCATGCCCCATATGGAGCGAACCCGTCACGTTCGGCGGGGGGATGACGATCGTATAGGGGGATGCGCTCTTACGATCCTCACGGCCTGCCTTGAAAGCTTCCGCCTCCTCCCAGCGGGAGGAAATACGCGCCTCGACGGCGGCGGGATCGAACGTCTTGTCCATCATGGTGAGTACCGACAGTTTGGCGCGAAATGGCGCACATCATGTCGGCTACAAACCGGACGGATCGGGCGAAGTCAACCGATCGGCGTGAAACTCAGCGGCGTCCGCGGGAAATGCGCTCGATTTCGGCTTGAACGAGCCGTTCCACGAGAGGCGGAAGATTTTCATCGAGCCAGTCCTTGAGCAGCGGCCTGAGCATCCCCGCAACGAAATCCTCCATGCTCTGAGGATTTCTGGACGGCACGCTCGCCCCGAGCTTGCTCAAGGACGCCGCGACGGCGGCATCGGGACCGCCCGACAGGAGCGCATCCTCATCAGAGGGCGGCCGATGGGCATCCTCAGGGGCAGCCGACCTCTCAAAGGAGGACGGGGAGTACGACACCGGCTCGGAAAACGGCTGAGCTTCGGCTGCAACCGTCAAGGGGGCCGACGTCTCGTCAAAACCGGGTATCTCGAAAGCGTTTCCCGCTCCCAGGTCGAGAGGAAGAATGTCCTCGCCCACGGTATCGCCGGAACCTTCAAACGCACTCCCCCGATCTTGGGATTCAAGAACGGTCAGAGGAATAAGAGGAGCGACAGGCTCGCGCTCCGCAGGCTCCCGAATCGAACGGAACGGCTGTGCCTCCGAAAATCGGCTGGAGCTCGTTGCACGAAGCTCCTCCTGGTCATCCGCAATAATACGCCGGATCGACGCCAGGATCTCTTCCATCGAAGGCTCATGCGCCTTCTGATTGACTGCACTCATACGCCGCATCCGCTTAAAAGATTATAGAATCAAACGCTTTCAGAAGCGTTCAGTATTTCACGGGCGTAAGGAGAAGCAAGCGAGGCAGCGCTCTTGGGAAGGGCGCTGCCGATCTTTTTTCATCGTAGATTAACGGCCATCAGGCGTCGTCAAACCGCCCCACAGGTCCTTGACCTGATCGTAGTGGATCTTCGGGCTGTAATGGTTCACGGAAAGGCCGAGGCTGCGCGAGTTCAGCCGGCCCATGGCCTGCGCGACCGCATAGGACGCCACCACACGATCACGCTGTGCGGTGATAAGGGTGACGCGCGCCGTCAGGAGTTCCTGCTGCGCGTTGAGGACATCCAGCGTCGTACGCTGGCCAACCCGGGCTTCCTCGCGAACACCGTTGAGCGCCGTCTCCGATGCGTCGATCTGCGCCTGAGCGGCGACGATCTGGGCACGGGCAGCTTCAAGCTGCCCCCAAGAGGAAATCACGGCGGCCCGGACCTGGTCCCGCACCGAATCAGCCTCGAGGCGACGCTGGCCCACTGTCTCCTTGGACTGCCGGGTCGTCGCATAAGCGACGCCGCCGTCATAAATCGGAACCGTCAACTGAGCGACCACCGAAGCGGCCAAGGCCCGATCGCCGTTGGTCTGGTTGTCGTATCGCTGAGCGACATTGCCCTGAAGACCCAACTGCGGGGCCAGGGCGCCCTGATCGATCCTGACCTGAAGCTCGGCGACATCCACCCCGTGCTCCGAGGCCTTGATCGCCGGATGCTCGTTCAAGGCAACCTTCAGAGCCGAATCCACGGTCTTGGGGAGCAAACGGTCCAGCGGGCGTCCCGGCGCAAGCGACCGAGGCTCGACGCCGATCACCTGGCGATACTGCGCAATGCTGGTCCGGAGATTCGATTCTGCGAGGCTCACCTGCGAACGGGAGGCCGCCAGGCGGGACTCGGCCTGAGCCACGTCCGTACGGGTAACTTCGCCGACATTGAAACGATCGCGGGTCTGGCGGAGCTGCTCGTCCAGAACTTCGACGTTGTTCCTCTGAAGGTCCAGGATCGCGGTGTCGCGCAGGACGTTCATATAGGCCGTCACGCCGTCGAACAGGGTGTTCTGCTCGTTGTTGCTCAGGGTTTCACGGGCGCCGAGGACCGACGATTCGGCCTGGCGGACGGAGTTCTCCGTGCGAAAGCCGTTGAAGATGGACTGATTGATCTCAACACCGAAACCCCGCGGGGTCAGGTAGCTGTCACCGCCGCCGCCCACTGCGGAATTTCCCGGGCGCTTCACGTTGGAATAGCTGCGGCCGATATCGGCGGAGGCGTTAACCTGCGGCCGATAGCCGGACTTCGCCCGGGCCACGTTCTCGTCAGTCGCCCTGACGCTCGCCCGCTGGGCGTTGAGAGACGGGTTATTCCCATAGGCACGAGCCAGGGCGCTGTCCAACGTCTCTGCCGACACGCCGGACGCACTCATCAGTACGAGGACCGAAGTCATGGCGCCGAAGAAACCTCGGCTCCTGTTGAAAAATCGCTTCTCGTTCACGCCCACCTGCCTATCGGTCCAAAGCGGCTAACCCGCCTACCTTAGCATTGAATTTCTTAACCAAAACGACTCAAAGCGAAACAATACCGATGGGATGCGCCACGGCAATCATGTGGAGGTGCCTCGACGCGAAAATTGAGCGTGTGGCGCAAAAAGGCGACACTGTTCGCTAGGTCAGAAGACAAATCCAGGCTTGGCAGCAAAAGCAGCCAAGCTGGGGGCAGCCGCATCGAAGAGGCTGCGCTCACTGAAAGCATTGCCCGACCGCACATAGATCATCGCCCGCGCCGAACGGCCCCGCCCCTTCACGCAGACGAGACGACCAAGATCAGCAAGTTGCTGGAGAAGAGTATCCGGCCGCTCATCGACTGCGCCATTGATCAGAATGGCGTTGTAGCCACCCTCTTCCGGGCTACCTTTCTCGAGAGGACCAGCCTTGACGGTCACGGAGCCGAAGCCTGCACCTTCGAGACTCTGCCGTGCGGCAGCCGCCAGCACCTCGTCCGATTCAAGGGCCGTGACCTTGGCGCCGAGCTCGCACAGAACGGCGGAGGCGTAACCCCGGCCGCAGGCGACATCGAGAACCTTGACCCCCGGCTCGATCTCCAGCGCCTGAATCAGACGAGCGAGAACCATGGGGGTCATCATGAAACGCTTTTCGCCGCCTTCGCCGACCGGAATATCCTGGTCGATATAGGCGAGCTCCTCGCGACCGGACGGAACGAAGCGCTCCCGCGGGACGATGCCCATGGCATCCAGAAGCGGGATGTCGTTCACGTCGAAAGTGCGCAACTGGCTATCAACCATTGTCCGGCGCGCTTGCGAGAAATCGACCATGGAGATTGCCTCAGAAATGAGATGGAGGCCTCGCCCGGAATCGAACCGGGGTGCAAGGATTTGCAGTCCTCTGCGTAACCACTCCGCCACGAGGCCATCCGGGGCGTGCCGCGAACGCGACGGGGGCTCCATAGCAGAGCGCAGGCCCAAAGAGCAACAGTCCGTTTTATGTCACGAGACAGACGCAAGGGGCTTGCAACCCGCTGAACCCGTGGTATATGCCACCCCACCTCAGGCCGACGCGGCGTCTGGTTCTCCAGTGCCCCGGGGCCACCGAAGGGATGACCGATCCTTTCGGGAAGAGATGGCTTATTCCGGCGTGGCGCAGCGGTAGCGCAGCGGACTGTTAATCCGTTGGTCGTAGGTTCGAATCCTACCGCCGGAGCCAATTTCCCCAGAAAACTGTTTCACAACGCTCAAGATAACGATCCACTGCGGCTACGCTTGGGCGCGGCGCGCTCGCGCGGTTATTTTCATGGGGAAAGCGTGATGGGGAAAAGCCTGCCCGGCCCTGCTCTCGTGTGGTTTCGCGACGATTATCGCCTCTCCGACAACCCCGCCCTGACCGCTGCAATTGCAACCGGCGCGCCGATTCTGTGCTTTTTCATCCTCGACGAATCGTCGCAGGGCATCCGTCCGATGGGAGGGGCCGCCCGGTGGTGGCTGCACGGATCCCTGGACGCCCTGGATCGCTCCCTCAGGGCCCTCGGAGCCGAGTTGATTCTGTTCAGAGGACCGGCCGAGGAGATTGTCGATCGAATCGCGGCCACGGCAGCTCCGTCGGGCGTGTTCTGGAATCGGCGGTATCTGGCGGCCGAAGTCGCCGTCGATGCCGCGATCAAGAAAGCGCTTCTGGAGAAAAATATCGATGTTCGGAGCTTCAATGGCCGCCTGCTTCACGAACCTTGGGAGATCAAGAATCAGGCGGGCAGACCTTTTCAGGTTTTCACCCCCTACCTCAGGGCGGTTTCCGCTCAGCCCGTTCCGGCGCCCCTGCCTGCGCCCAAGAGCATGACACCCGGGCACTGGCCCGAAGCCCTCACGAGATTCGCCGTGGCGCTGGAAGACCTATCCCTGGAGCCGAAACGACCGAATTGGGCCGACGGGTTCGGGAAACACTGGAGCCGAGGCGAGGCCGCCGCGCGCCGCAATCTCGGCGATTTTCTGGAAACGAACCTGACTGGATACGGAGCAAGGCGGGATATCCCTGCCCTCGACGGCACCTCGCGCCTATCTCCTCACTTGCGTTTTGGCGAGCTCAGTCCGCGGCAGGTCTGGCACGCGGCGACGGCGCGGAAGGACGCGAGGGAAGCCGATACGGCCAAGTTTCTCAGTGAAGTGATCTGGCGGGATTTCTGCCATCAGCAGATTTTCGATAACCCGGATCTCGCCGATGAACCATTCAGCCCGCGCTTCAAACACTTCCGCTGGACTCACGACAGGTCACTCCTGGACGCTTGGCGAAAGGGGCTGACGGGCTACCCGATCGTTGACGCGGGCATGCGCCAACTCTGGCGAACCGGTTGGATGCACAACCGCGTCCGCATGATTGTCGGATCATTCCTGGTCAAGCACTTGCTGACGGATTGGCGAGAGGGCGAATCCTGGTTTCGCGACACCCTTGTGGACGCGGATCCGGCGAATAACGCGTTCAACTGGCAATGGGTCGCCGGGTCCGGGCCCGATTCGGCGCCCTTTCACCGTATTTTCAATCCGATTACCCAGGGTGAAAAGTTCGATCCCGAAGGCGCCTATGTCCGAAGGCACCTGCCGGAACTCGCGGATCTGCCAGCCTCCTTCATCCACAAGCCGTGGGAGGCCCCGCGCGACGTTCTTCGAAGCGCGGGCATCGAACTCGGCAAGTCCTACCCTTTGCCGATCATCGAGCACGGCCAGGGGCGGGAACGGGCTCTCCAGGCCTATCGCGAGTTGTGCGGAAAAGCTGAGTGAACGGCGCCATTCGGCTTGACCCGACAGGGGCCTTCGGCCCAGCATCTCGGCCCCGCCGACGGCAGTCGATATGCACTTTCAAGGACGCCCCATGACAAAGCCCCTTTTTCGGGATGATGCCTACGCCCAATCCTGCCAAGCCACGGTGACTGACGTAACCCCGGACGGCGGGGTGATCCTCGACCAGACCGTTTGCTATGCTCAGGGCGGCGGGCAGCCCGGAGACGTGGGCGTCATCCGGCATGGAGGGCGGGAGCTGCCCATCAGCAACACGATCTATAGCCCGGATCGCACACGGATTGTTCATCTCATGGGCGAAGGCGCCGCGGGCGCCTTTACGGTCGGTGACAAGGTCGATGTCGTTCTCGACTGGCCGCGCCGCCTGAAACGCATGCGCGTTCACACGGCTCTTCATTTGCTGAGCGTTGTTCTTCCCTATCCGGTGACGGGCGGCGCGATCGGAGACGGAGACGGCCGGCTCGACTTCGACATTCCCGATTCCGGCCTCGACAAGGCAGACCTCACCGAGAAAATTAACGAGCTGATCAAGCGAGACGCACCGGTGACGGAGCGCTGGATCACCGACGAGGAGCTGGATGCGAATCCTGGGCTCGTCAAAACCATGTCCGTGAAACCGCCGCGCGGATCGGGGCGTGTTCGTCTTGTCGAGATCGCGGGGATCGACCTTCAGCCTTGCGGCGGCACGCATGTGCGCCGCACCGGCGAAATCGGGACTGTTGCGATCACTGATATCGAGAAGAAGGGCAAGCAGAACCGGCGGGTGCGCCTGTCACTGATCGATTGAGTTTAGCCGCTTACGGGAACAGTCCTATGTCCGAACCTTTTGTGTCGACCGCCTGGTTGGAAGAGCACTTGAGTGATCCAGATCTCGTGGTCGTGGATGGTTCCTGGTACCTGCCGACTTTGAACCGAGATCCCCAGGCCGAGTATCTGGCTGGGCACATTCCTGGCGCGGTGCGCTTTGATATCGACAAGGTCAAGGATCAGGCATCGTCCCTGCCGCACATGCTTCCGTCGCCCGAGGATTTCGCCGCGGCGGTTGGCGTGCTCGGCATCGGGAACACGACCCAGGTCGTCATCTACGATGGGGCGGGACTACGCTCGGCCCCCCGCGTCAGATGGACATTCAGGGTCTTCGGCGTCCGCAATGTCGCGATTTTGGAAGGAGGGTTCCCCGCTTGGAAGGCTGAAGGAAGACCGATCGAAACAGGCGAGGAACGCCCGCGAAAGCCCCAAGTCTTCACTCCCCATTTCGTTAAATCCGCAGTTGCGGACAGCGGTCGGATTCTCGAACTTCTCAAATCCGGAGAAGCTCAAATCGTCGATGCGCGTCCGGCCGACCGCTTTCGGGGCGAAGGTACAGAACCTCGCCTCGGACTTCGCAAAGGACATATGCCTGGAAGCCTGAATGTCCCCTTCGAGGAAGTGCTCGATGGCGGCCGGTTGAAAGACGCAGCCTCTCTCCGGCAGGCATTCCAGCATGCCGGCGTGGACCTCGATCGCCCGATCGTTACGAGTTGCGGCTCCGGAGTCACGGCAGCCATCCTGGCGCTTGCCCTGGAAACCCTTGGGCGCCCTGCGCAATCCCTCTATGACGGCTCGTGGTCGGAGTGGGGCGCGCGCGAGGATTTGCCCATCGAGACGGGACCTGGAAGGAAAGCGTGATACAGCCCACATTCGGGTCGAACCGCCAAAACAAAACGCCCCGGTTGCTTCCGGGGCGTTTTGTTTTGGGTAATGCCGTTCGGATCAATGGAGGATCTGAGCGAGGAACTGCCGCGTGCGCTCGTGCTGCGGATTTTTGAAGAACTCGTCCGGAGTGTTCATCTCCACGATCTGTCCGTAATCCATGAAGATCACCCGATCGGCCACCTGACGGGCAAACCCCATCTCGTGCGTGACGCACAGCATGGTCATGCCCTCCTCGGCCAGCCCCACCATGGTGTCGAGCACTTCCTTCACCATCTCGGGATCGAGCGCCGAGGTCGGTTCGTCGAACAGCATGATCTTGGGGTTCATGCACAAGGAGCGGGCAATGGCGACACGCTGCTGCTGACCGCCGGAAAGCTGTCCCGGATACTTGTTCGCCTGCTCGGGGATCTTGACCCGGGTCAGGTACCTCATGGCGATCTCTTCCGCGTCCTTCTTGGGCATTTTCTTGACCCAGATCGGCGCAAGTGTGCAGTTCTCAAGAATCGTGAGGTGCGGGAACAGGTTGAAATGCTGGAACACCATGCCGACATCCCGGCGCACCTCGTCGATCCGTTTGAGGTCGTTGGTCAACTCGGTTCCGTTGACCACGATACGGCCTTTCTGGTGTTCTTCCAGCCGGTTGATGCAGCGGATCATCGTCGATTTGCCGGACCCTGATGGACCGCAGATCACGATACGCTCGCCACGGCGAACATTCAGGTTGATGTCCCGGAGAACGTGGAATTCTCCATACCATTTGTGTACGCCGATCATCTCGACGGCGGCCTCGGCCCTTGGATCGATGGCCGTGGAACGGGTTTGTTGGGCTGTCATTGTGCTTGCCATGGATATCACCGTGTCTGGCCTGCTGCGAGGCGCCGCTCCACGCCGATCGAATAGCGCGACATACCCCAGCAGAAAATGAAGTAGAAGAGCGCGGCGAACGCATAGCCCGTGTAGCTGATGGTCGGCGCCGCCCAGTTGGGATCGATGCGGGAAGACTCGATGGCCCGGATAAGGTCGAAGATGCCGACCACCGACACCAGCGAGGTGTCCTTGAACAGGCCGATGAAGGTGTTCACGATCCCGGGAATGACGATGCGCAGGGCCTGCGGCAGGATGATGAAGACCATCATCTGCGGATAGTTGAGTCCGAGGGACATCGCGCCTTCGTACTGCCCCTTCGGCATGGCCTGCAGACCGCCGCGCACGACCTCGGCCATGTAGGCCGATGCGAAGATCGCGGTTCCCACGAGAGGCCGCACGAGCCGGTCGACGCCGGTATCGGGCGGCAGGAACAGCGGAAGCATCGTATTCGCCATGATCAGGACGGTAATCAGCGGCACCCCGCGCACGAACTCGATGAAGATCACCGAAGCGAGGCGCAGGATGGGCAGCTTGGATCGGCGCCCGAGCGCTAGAAGAATGCCGAACGGCAGCGAGAATACGATGCCGACGGTCGCCACCAGGAGCGTGACCAGGATGCCGCCCCACAGGGAGGTTGGGACAGGTAGCAGCCCGAAGTCCCAGTCGATGAACGCGAGCGTGACCCCGACGGCGGCCACGATCGCGGCTGCGGCGATGAGCGCTGTCCTGATCGAGGTGCCGAGCAGAGAGGCGGCTCCGGCCAGGAGACCGATGAGCACCAGGCCCACAACCGCGAACTTGATCCAGAACCCGAGGCCGAAATCCGCATTCCCACCGGTCAGCAGGATATAGGATGCGATCGGAAAGACCCAGAAGAAGTACACGGCGCCGAGGTCACGGCGTGGCGCCCGCAGCCACAGGAGCCAGCCGACCCCGATGGCGAGGAGCAGGAAGAAGATGTTGACGCGCCAGCGCTCCGGAGCTGGGTAGGAGCCGTAGGTGAAGAAGTTGATTTTCTCGACCACGAAGGCCCAGCATGCCCCGACCGGATGGCCGACCATATCCTCGCGGCAGGCAGCCCGATCGGTCCCCGTCCAGACCGCGTCCAGGAACAGGAAGCGGACGACGGGCGGAATGATCACATAGAGGAGATAGAGAACGGCCAGCGTGAGCAGGGCGTTGAGCGGGCTCGAGAACAGGTTCTCCCGCATCCAGGCCAGCGGCCCCCGCGACAGAGTCGGGGGCGGCGAGGCTTCGATCTTGTCGGACCGGACGTAGTGGCGCATGTCGACGGCGGTGGTCATGGGAAGCTCCTACCGTTCAACGATCGCCACACGGCGATTGTAGATGTTCATGACGAACGAGGTCACGAGACTGATGGTCAAGTACACTCCCATTGTGATCACCACCACTTCGATGGCTTGGCCCGTCTGGTTGAGGACCGTACCCATGAAGACCTGCACGAGATCCGGATAGCCGATCGCGACCGCGAGGGACGAGTTCTTCGTGAGGTTCAGATACTGGCTCGTGAGCGGCGGGACGATCACCCGCATGGCCTGCGGCACGACCACCAGCCGGAGCGTCTGGCCGGGCTTCAGTCCGAGGGAACCGGCCGCCTCTGATTGGCCTTTCGAGACCGCCAGGATACCAGCGCGCACGACCTCTGCGATGAAGGCCGCCGTATAGGTGGTGAGGCCCACGAGCAGCGCTACGAACTCCGGTAGGATCTGCATGCCGCCTTGAAGGTTGAAGGTTCCCTTCCGCGGCAGGTCGAAGCTGATCGGATTGGTGGCCGTCAAGGCAAGCACGATCCAGGTGAGAATCGGCAGGCCGAGCACGAGACCAGCCGTAACGAGACCCACGCGGTACTGGCGCCCTGTCGCCGCCTGCTGCTTCCTGGCCCAGCGGCGAAACACGAATGCGACTGCGAGGCCGATCGCCAGGGCAACCAGGATCGCCGACACGTCGGAGGCGAAGATTGGCCGCGGCATGAAGAGACCGCGCGCGTTAAGGAAGAATCCGCCTCCCATTTCCAGGGAATTGCGGGGCTGCGGCAGCGGTCCGAGCACTGCGATGTACCAGAACAGCAATTGAAGCAGCAGAGGGATATTGCGTAGAGTCTCCACGTAGACCATGGCGACCTTCGCAACCATCCAGTTGGTCGACAGCCGCGCGATGCCGACAGTGAAGCCCAGTATGGTGGCGAAAACGATGCCGATCGCCGAGACCACGAGCGTGTTCAGCAGGCCGACGATGAAGGCGTCACCGTAACTGGACCCGGCAGCGCTGAACGGGATCAGCGACTGGCTGATGTCGAATCCGGCCGTGTTTTCGAGGAATCCGAACCCGGAGGCGATCTTCGCCCGCTGCAGGTTTTCGTAGGCGTTCGTCCCCGCCTTGTAGAACAGGTAAGCGACGATGACGACGAGAAGAATCTGATAGAATGCGGCGCGCACTCTCGGGTCGTACAGAAACGACTTTTTTGGCGACTCCGCCTGACTGACTACGCTGTTCACCGAACCCATCCTTTTAGGCTTGTTGTTCTTGGGTCGTCTCCGTCCCTATCCGACCGCGCCGCCTCTGAACGGTCACGGTCGATAGCGGCGCCCGGATTGCTCCGGGCGCCCTGCCCCACGCCCTTTAGCGGATCGGGAGGCCGTATTGCAGACCGCCTTTGGTCCAAAGCGCGTTCTGGCCGCGCTTGATCTTCAGCTTGGAGCCTTCGCCGACATTGCGCTCGAAGCTCTCGCCGTAGTTGCCGATGTGCTTGATGATGCGCACGGCCCAGTCGTTCGTCAGGCCGATGGCCTCGCCGAACTTGCCTTCGGTGCCGAGCAGGCGCTTGATCTCCGGATTGTCGGAGCTCTTCATCTGATCGACATTGGCCTTGGTGACCCCGAGCTCTTCGGCGTCGAGCATGGCGTTGAAGGTCCAGCGGACGATATCGGCCCACTGGTTGTCGCCATGGCGCACTGCCGGTCCGAGAGGCTCCTTCGAGATGATCTCGGGGAGAACGATATGATCGTCCGGGTTCGAGGCGCGCAGGCGCTCGGCGTAGAGGCCTGAAGCGTCTGTCGTGAACGCGTCGCAGCGGCCGGCATCATAGGCCTTGAACGTCTCGTCCGAGGTCGCGAAAGCGACGACTTCGTACTTCATGTTGTTGGCGCGGAAGTAGTCCGCGAGGTTCAGCTCGGTCGTCGTGCCCTGCTGGGTGCAGATCGAGGCGCCGTTCAGCTCCTTCGCGGAGGACACGCCAAGCTTCTTGCGGACCATGAAGCCTTGGCCGTCGTAGTAGTTGACGGCGGGGAAGTCGAGGCCGAGTTGGGTGTCACGTGACATCGTCACGGTGGAATTACGCGAAAGAACGTCCACCTCACCCGACTGGAGCGCCGTGAAGCGATCCTTGGCGGCAAGCGGAATGAAACGAACCTTTGTCGGATCGTCGAAGATCGCGGCCGCGATGGCGCGGCAGAACTCGACGTCGAGACCAGTCCAGTTGCCTTGGGCATCCGGCAGACCGAAGCCCGCAAGGCCCGTATTCGAGCCACAGGTCAGGTATCCCTTCTGCTTGACGCTCCCGAGGGTCGCCTGGGCCGAAGCGCCCGTCGTGATCAGGCCGGCCGTCAAGAGGCCGAAGGCAATCGAGGCGATAGCCTTTTTCATGTCGATATAGTCTCCCAAATTACACTTGGCTCGGCGAAATGTTCGCAGCCCAGCCGAGTTCCCTGACGCACCGGTACGCCCTGTTGTCGAGCGATACGGTATCCCAACTATCACATTCCATGATTGATCACTGGTCAAGTCTTGATGGTTGCCACTTTCGGCCGGGGTTGACGTGGATACCGGCCGGGCCTCACATCGAAGCCCCCTCATCAACTGCCTGAAATCATGACAAAGCCCCCTCCGAAAACAGCCGATCTGGGTGAACGCACCCGCCTCGTCCATGCCGGTCGCGACCCGTCCGAGCAGCACGGTTTCGTCAATACTCCCATCTACCGCGGCTCGACCGTCCTCTATCCCACGACCGATGATCTCCTGCATAGGCGCGGCCGTTATTCCTACGGAACGAAGGGGACACCGACGACGGATTCCCTGGAGAAGGCCTGGACGGAGATGTCCGGAGCTGCCGGAACGGTACTCGCGCCATCCGGATTGGCCGCCGTCACTCTCGCGCTCATGTCCTGCCTGAAGTCAGGCGATCATCTGCTGATGACGGATTCGGTTTATCGGCCCACCCGGATCTTCTGCGACGGAACGCTGAAGAAATTTGGTGTGGAAACTACCTATTATGATCCGCTCGTCGGATCCGGCATCGAATCGCTCATGCGGCCGAACACGGCCGCTGTCTTTACGGAAGCGCCTGGCTCGCAATCTTTTGAGATGCAGGACATCCCGGCCATCGCCGAGGTGGCGCACCGCCGTGGCGCGGTCGTCATCATGGACAACACCTGGGCGACCCCCCTCTTCTTCCCCCCCCATGACCGGGGCGTCGACATCGCGATCGAGGCCGGCACCAAGTACCTGAGCGGCGGCTCGGACCTTCTCCTCGGCCTCGTTTCAGCCAATGAGCAACATTTCAAGGCCTTGCGCGATACCTACGATGCCTTTGCCATGTGCCCCGGCCCGGAAGATGTCTTTCTTGGTTTGCGCGGGCTCCGCACCATGGCGCTACGCCTGCGCGAGCATGAGAAGCAGGCCCTGGATATGGCCCACTGGCTCGCGGCAAGACCAGAGGTGGCGCAGGTCCTTCATCCGGCCCTTGAGACATTTCCCGGCCACGCGATCTGGAAACGCGACTTCAAAGGATCCTCGGGCCTGTTCTCGGTCATTCTGAAGCCATCGTCCGACCGCGCTCTGGCGGCCATGCTGGACGGCCTCACCCTCTTCGGAATGGGCTATTCCTGGGGTGGTTTCGAGAGTCTCGTGATTCCATTTGATTGTGCGACCTACCGCACCGCAACCCAATGGACACCCGGAGGCCACGCATTGCGCTTCCACATCGGTCTGGAAGACCTCGACGATCTCAAGCGCGATCTCGAAGCCGGCTTCGCACGCCTGCGGGAAACGGACGCGAAGGCCGCTTGACCGGATATGCGGCTGCGGGAAGGGTTACCCCGCAGCCGTTTCAGCCTCTGTTTCCGCCTCCGCCGCAGCCTTCGCGCGAGCTTGGGCCTTGGTCTTGGCTTCCTTGGAGATCAGCATCAGGTTTCGGACATAGATGAAGATCGAGAACAGTTGGCCGAGGATGATCACAAGGTCGCGTCGGGCGAAGCCATAGATCAACGTCATCAGCCCTCCGGAAATGGAGAGAAACCAGAATCCGACCGGAATGACGCTGCGTTCGGCCTTTTCGCTCGCGATCCACTGCACAAGAAAACGCGCACCGAAGACGAACTGAGCAAGCACCCCGAAAGCGGCCCAAAGATCGAACCGCGCGATAACGACATCATAAAGATAAAGGCCGATATCGTGTGACAAGCGAATGAGCATCAGATGATCTCCCGGGCAGCCGGAACACGACGGCGCCGGCGGATCAGCCACCAGACGCCGGCAAGGTCGAGAATGCCGACCCAGAGCCGGTCAAACATTCCATATTTGGATTGGCCCGCGTGACGATGGCGATCCACCACGTCCACATGGGCAATGGCGTGCCCCTCGCGCTTGACCAGGGCAGGCATGAACCGGTGAAGAGCATCAAAATACGGCAGGCGCAGATAGACATCCCGACGAAATGCCTTGAGGCCGCATCCCGTATCCCGCGTTCCATCCTTCAAAACGAGGCCACGAACATTGTTGGCGATCCGCGACTGCCAGCGCTTATAAGCACCCTTGCGACCGACCCGCTGGCCCGCGGCAAGAGCGATTTTCGGATCGTCCAGGGCCGCTACGAGTTGAGGGATGAAGGCGGGATCGTTCTGCCCGTCACCATCGAGAGTCACGATAATTGCTCCATGCGCCGCCTGAACTCCTGTCCGGACGGCGGCACTCTGTCCGCAACTCACCTCGTGTTTCACAAGACGCAGCCAAGGGCGGGCCGAACGGGCCTTGAGAACAGTTTGTGCCGTGTCGTCCGTCGAGCCATCGTCGACGTAGATGACCTCGAAAGGCCCGAGAGGCGTGCATGCGGCCTCGATTTCATTCACGAGAGTGAGAACATTTGGAGCTTCGTTCTTGACGGGCACGACAACACTGATGCGGGGCGCTGAAGCAATTTCACTCATGGTTCAAGGCCCCTCAGGCCACCTCTGGTCATAGGGCCCCATCCTTACGGACTGACCGCGTAGGCTCCGATATCGAGCCTCCGCCCACTGTTGATGTTGAAGCCGGCAATACGGGTCGAAAGCGCCGGCTGCAGGCCGAGGCGCTCGTTTTCCGCCCGGAACGCTGCATCGAAGCGCTTTTCCACGAAAACCATCCGGCACCCGCCCTGCTTGAGGAAGGCGGAAGCCTCCTCCCCGGTTTCCAGCATCTCGAGATTTGTGCCGACAAGGAATACCAGACTCGGCTCCCGGTAGCCCAGCGTGGCAACGGCAGGGTCGCTGCAATTCGCATTCCGCGCGGCCTCGGCCAGACGGGGTGACAGTTTCAAGGAGCGCAGGTCAAGCTGCGCGAATCCGAACACGCCGACGGACAGGCAGGCCGCGGATACGAATCCGACCCAAAGGCTCTTGAGGACTTCATTCCTGATAAAGAGAAACCATGCATAGAGGGCGATCAGGGATGACGCGATCAACGCCGGAAGCGCCCGATACGGCAACGTATGGTCGAAGCTCCAGTTGATGAGGGAAAGCCCGACCGTAAGCCCAAGAGGTATAAGAGGGATGAGGATTGTGGCGAACTTGGCCGCCGGGCGATGCGGGCCCACGAAATGGCGCAGGATCGCGATAACGGTGATGATCGCGACCGCAGGATAAAGAGGCATCACGTAATGGGGCAGCTTGGTTGGAACTGCCTCGAAGATCAGCCAAGACGGCACGAGCCATGCGAGGCAGAAGGCCGTCGCATCCTCACGGCGATGGGTCCAGGCAAAAGGAACGGCGATGGCCGCGAAGATCGCGCCCGGCCAGAACGTCGCGAAAAACGCCAGAAGGTAGAACCCCGGTGGCGCCCAGTGATAGCGCTGGGCCGTCCCGACCTTGCCGAGCATGTCGTGACCGACGGCTTCCGAATAGAACGCGCCGCCGGACTTGAGGGCAATCGCCACGAACCATGGGAGCACGACCAGCAGCGTAAAGGCTGCCCCGAGCCCCGGACGCAGGGTCAGGAGCCAGCGGAAGGAGCGTTCCCGATAGGAGAGAATGGCAGCCGTCAGCCCCGCGAACATCAGGATCAGAGGGCCTTTGATCAGGATTCCTGCCGCAAATCCGGCCCAGAAGATCATCAGGGCCCGTTTCGGGAGGACGCCCGCCCCTCGTCCGAAATAGGCTCGGGCCAGCCCTCCCATAACGGCCACCGAGCAGGCCGTAAGGGCCGCATCGGTCTTGGCAAGGCGCGCCTCGACCATCAGGATGATGGAGGTTGCCATGAGGGCGGCGACGAGGAATGCCCCTCGCCTTCCCAGAAAGGCAAGGGCAGCCCAATAGGTGAGAAGGACCGTCGCAAGGGCGCCGACAAGGGACGGGATGCGGTAAAGAGCGATCGTGGTCCGAGCTTCGGATACGCCGAGCGTTTTGCCGAGGGCGACGCTGGCGCTCTGAAGCCAGTAGATACCGACCGGTTTCTTATGCCGAGCTTCGTCCTGGAAGCGAATGTCCACGAATTCGTGGGTTTCCAGCATCTGCTTGGAAGCCTGCGCGTAACGCGGCTCATCCCGGTCCATGGGGTGGAGCGAGACGAATCCCGGCAAAAAGCAGACGAGGGACAGCAGGACGAGGACGAGGCAAAGCCGGAAATGGCTTCGCTCGACGGCGTTTGCGACCTGCGCCAACGAAAGATGGCGCAGGGAAAGACGCTGCTGAGGGACCATACCGTCCATTCAAAGCTCCGGCGAAACCGCCTTGTGGATCGAGAGACCTCGCAAGGGAACAGGCCCCTTCGAAACGCGCTCATGTCTCTCAAAGCTGAAGGGAAGTCAAATGGACGGAAGGTAGCGGTTCCGAAGTCTCCGGGCCGGGTCGTCTATGGTTACGGCGATATTTCGTGCTAAACGCCGCCACCTTATCCCATTATGAGCGTCTTTGGAGGGCCGGCATGGCTGAAAGCGGGCTAATCTCGATTCCGAGTCCGGTCTCCGTCCGCGAAACCGTGGACCGGGTTGTCGCCCTCCTTGAAACGAAGGGGCTGACGATCTTTGCCCGCATCGATCACGGAGCCAATGCCGACCGGGCGGGAATAGACCTTCGCCCGACCGAACTTCTGATCTTCGGCACCCCTCAGGCCGAAACACCTCTCATGCAGGCGCGTCAGACCGTCGGGCTCGATCTACCGTTGAAAGCGCTGGCTTGGGAAGACGAACACGGCAAGGTCTGGCTGACCTACAACGACCCAGCTTGGCTGGCACAGCGCCATGACCTGGGGGAGGCGAACACGGCGGCCATCTCGGCGATCACAGCCGGAATGAACCAGATCGCCAACGCACTCAAAGGTTGATGCCAGCCTTTAAAAGCGCCGCCCGCCCCTCCGGCATGGAGCGACCGCACCCCTTTCAGACGTCGGCCATGCGCCGCGCCGCGTCACCCATGTCCCCGGCGCAGAGATAAATGATCGCCTCCAAACTGGCACCTGGGCCGTTTTGATGTAGGAAAGGACATACCCGCGAGTAAGGGACTGACCCGGACGCGCCAGCGGAACCGAAGTCCCTCTCTCTTGACCGAGGAACGAGATGAGCACTTCCCTTCGCACGGACTACCCACTCCCGACGGCACCAACCTATGAGGATGTCGTTGCGGCAGCCCAACGCATCGAGGGATTCGCCCATCGCACGCCCGTCCTCACGTCGCGGACGGCGGACGCCCGAGCGGGGGCAACGCTCTTTTTCAAAGCGGAAAACCTGCAGCGGGCGGGGGCCTTCAAGTTCCGCGGGGCCTATAATGCCATTGCACGGCTGCCGGAGGACGCGCGGAAGCGTGGCGTCGTGGCGTTCTCTTCCGGGAACCACGCACAGGCCATCGCCTATGCGGGCCAGCTTCAGAACGTGCCGCGCGTCATCATCATGCCGCACGACGCCCCGGCCATGAAGATAGCCGCCACGAAAGCCTATGGGGGCGAGGTCGTTCTCTTCGACCGCTACAAGGAAGACCGGGAGGAGATCGGGCGGCGCCTGTCGGCGGACCGGGGCCTCACCCTTATCCCCCCTTATGACCACGAGGACGTTATCGCGGGACAGGGCACCGCGGCCAAGGAGCTGATCGAGGAAGTGGGCCCACTGGACATTCTTCTCGTCTGTCTCGGTGGGGGCGGCCTTCTAGCCGGATCCGCGCTCGCCGCAAAAGCGCTTTCCCCGCAATGCTGCGTCTTCGGGGTCGAGCCCGAGGCCGGCAACGACGGCCAGCAGTCGTTTCGGTCAGGGTCCGTCGTCAGGATCCCGGTTCCGACCACCATCGCGGACGGCGCGCAGACGACCTATCTCGGGTCGAGAACCTTTCCGATCATCCAGGCTCTGGTGGACGACATTCTGACGGTTTCGGATGCCATGCTGATCGACGCCATGCGCTTTTTCGTCGAGCGCATGAAGATCGTCGTCGAGCCCACCGGTTGTCTGGCGGCAGCGGCGGCCCTCAATGGACTTCTTCCGGCCCAGGGGAAGCGGATCGGGGTCATCCTCAGCGGTGGAAACGTCGATCCGCGGGCACTTGCGGGTTTCCTGACGGCGTGACCGGTCCTTCGGCTCTGCGTCCGGCACTTTGGCTGCTGGTGCTGATTACCTTTAGCGGCACCCTGGCCATGCACATGTTCGTGCCGGCCCTGCCCAATGCGGCCCGGGATCTCGGCGCGAGCGTGACGGCGACGCAGATGACGATCAGTCTCTATATCGTCGGACTGGCGGTGGGGCAGCTGGTCTATGGCCCGCTCTCCGATTGCTTCGGCCGCCGGCCGATCCTTCTCGGCGGCCTTGTGCTCTATACGGCAGGCGGCCTGGCCGCCCTTGTCGCGCCCGAGGTTCACATTCTGATCGGCGCCCGGCTGATCCAGGCTCTCGGAGGGTGCTCCGGCCTTGTCCTCGGAAGGGCGATGGTCCGGGACACTGCGGGGTCGGAGGATGCAGCGCGACGGCTCGCCTTCATGAACCTGATGGTGACGGTCGGCCCCGGTCTTGCTCCGCTGGTTGGCGGAGCACTTGCTGCAACCCTGGGCTGGCGGTCGATCTTCATTGTTCTGAGTGCCTTGGGAGTGGCCAATCTCATCCTCACATGGCGCCTGCTTCCCGAAACCGGGCGTCCAAGCAGGACAATCAGCGTTCTCTCCCTGGGATCCGACTATAAGCACCTCCTATGCTCGCCGGCATTTCTCGGCTTCTCGATCGGGGGCGGTTGCGCCACCACGTCGATGTACGCATTCATCGCGGCTGCTCCCTTCATCTTCGTCGATCAGCTGCATCAGCCGCCACAGGAGGTGGGACTCTATCTCGGCGTTCTGGTGGTCGGCGTTTCCGCCGGCAGCGCCCTTGCGGGCCGCCTGATCGGCCGCATTGCCATCGAGCGGCTGATGATCGGCGCTAACATGGTCAGTGTCGCCGGTGCGGTCATTTTCCTGATTACGGTGCTGACGGGCCGCATGACGGTTCCGACCACCATCGGCCTCATGATCCTCTTCACCCTGGGAGCCGGCATGGCGAGCCCGGCTGCGCTGACCAAAGCCATCAGTGTCAATCCAAAGGTCATCGGATCCGCCGCAGGACTATACGGCTTTACGCAGATGGTGGTTGGAGCGGTTTGCACCTCCCTGTCGGGCCTCGGCGGGAATCCTGCCATGGCCGCGGGAGGCGTGCTGGCGGCGGCGGGACTGGTGGGCCAGGTCGCCTTCTGGATTGCGCTGCGGAACGAGGCGCGATTTCGCCCCCTGCCGGAGATCGAGCCGCCGGCATCATGCGGAAAGGGATGACGCGATGAAGAGAGTTATCGACATCAAAACGGATGACGGGATCGCTCCGGCGGCCATTTTTCATTCCGATGACGAACGGCGGCCGTCCACCCTGCCCGACCGGCCCGGCATCGTCCTTTACATGGATGCCTTCGGGCCTCGCCCGGCTCTCGATGCCATAGCGCAGCGCCTCGCCAACCATGGGTATGCGGTTCTCCTCCCGGATCTTTTTTACCGCTACGGCGCCTACGGACCGTTCGATGCGAAGAGAGCGTTCACGGAGGAACAGACCCGCCCCGTGCTGATGGGCATGATCCGCGGCACGAGTCAGGAGGCAACGCGCCGTGATACGGCTGCCTTTCTGAGGGTCCTCGAACAGGAAGGCGTGAAAGGGCCCGTGGGCACGGTCGGCTATTGCATGGGCGGATCGAGAGCTCTCAACGCGGCCGCGGCCTATCCTGAGCGTATCGTAGCGGCCGCCAGTTTCCACGGAGGCCATCTCGCCGGCGAGACTCCGGACAGCCCTCACCGCCACGCGGCCACCATACGGGCGAAGGTCTATGTCGGGAGCGCGGGAGTCGACAAGAGCTTTCCTCCGGAGCAATCGGCTCGGCTGGCGCAGGCCCTGAGAGAAGCAGAAGTCGATCATGTGATCGAAAACTATGTCGGAATGGACCACGGATGGGCCGTTTCAGACCACAATGAATATAATCCGGAAGGGGCGGAGCGACATTGGAAGCGGCTCCTGACGTTCTTTGAAGAGGCCCTGGGATAGTTCTGTCTCTGTTCGAGCATCTCCGTCACGAGCAGTGTGCCGATGCGCCGGTTGCTCACGGCTCCCTAAGCGAGATAGTTGAGGCTTATGTCTTGCCGAGCGCTTTCGGTGGCACAAATAAGCATGACCGCAAGGGTGCGTGGCTGACCTTCCCTTTGCCGAAGCTCATGGGACACGCCAGCTTGACTGCACCAACAGACCGAAGCTGCAGGTCGGAGAAGGTCGATGCCGCATCAGAGAGTCTTGGTTGTTGCCACATCGCATGACCGTCTGGGGAGCACGGATCATCGAACAGGCGTATGGCTCGAGGAACTCGCGACCCCCTACTATGCCCTCCTTGATGGCGGCGCCGAGGTCACACTGGCATCGATCAAGGGCGGCGAAATTCCTTTCGACCCCCGGAGCCTGCCATCCGAGGGCGGGGAAGGAACTGCGGATCAGCAGGATATTCCCGCCTCGGTCGAGCGGTTCCTTGCGGACGAAGAAGCTGTACGAGGGGCTCAACATTCTCCGTCGATCGTCGACATCGATCATACGGTCTTTGATGCGATCTTTCTGCCGGGCGGACACGGTCCGATGTGGGACGCCGCCGACGATCCGGTCCTTGCCCGGATCCTCGGCGCGATGTTCGACGCCGGCAGGATCGTGGGTGCCGTCTGCCATGGGCCGGCCGGTCTCGTGTCGGCGAAGCGTGAGGACGGCAAGCCTCTCGTCGAAGGACGAAAGGTCTCGTGTTTCACCAATACCGAAGAGGAAAATGTCGGACTTACCAAGGTCGTCCCGTTTCTCCTCGAGGATCGGCTGAAGCAGCTTGGCGGGCAATTTCAGCGGGGACCCGATTTCGAGGCTTTCGCCATCAGGGACGGCAACCTGATCACCGGCCAGAACCCCCAGTCCTCGGAGCTGGTCGCGCGCTACGTGCTGGAGGCGTTGGAGCCTGTCAGCTGAACCAGCCTCTTCTGGCTTCCCACCCGCCGCCCCGTGCTTCGATGCATATTGCCAACCGGTGACGACAGACCGAAGGGATGACTTCCCTCGGGACGTTCAGGTTGCTTATGTTCGAGCGGCTGTTGATTGCCCCGCCATCCGTCCGACAAGAGGAGGCTCGAAGCATGAGTCTTGAATCCGTCCGTGCCTTTTTCGCCCAGAACGCTCCAGAGATCCGTATCATCGAGAAGGCTACGAGTACGGCAACTGTCGCTCAGGCGGCAGAGGCCCATGGGGTGGAACCCGGCCGGATCGCCAAGACCCTGTCTCTTCGTGTTGGTGAGCGTAGCTTCCTGCTGGTCACACGAGGTGATGTTCGGCTCGATAATCGCAAGGTGAAGACCGTGTTTGGCGGCAAAGCCTCCATGTTGGACGCGGAACAGGTCCAGGCGCTGACGGGCCATCCTGTCGGAGGAGTGTGCCCATTCGGCCTCGCAACGCCACTCCCGATCTTCTGCGACATCTCCCTTAAGGCCTTCGATGAAGTGGTGCCGGCCGCGGGCGCCACTTACACGGCGGTTCGGATCGATCCTCAGAAGATGGCGGACCTCGTCAACGCTGACTGGGTCGATGTCTGCCAGGAGCCTCAACATCATACGGAACGCGCGGCCGAATAAAGGCGCCGAACTTGGACCCCATGAAACAAGGAAGCGTTGACGAACGGCCGCATGTTGCAGAGCGGCACCGGCTATCTCTTACGGCGAGGACAATATGAGCCGCCTTTTCGAGCCTCTTTCCATCGGGCAACTCCGTTTGGACAATCGGATCATCATCGCACCGATGTGCCAATACTCTGCGGAGAATGGCGATGCCTCGGACTGGCACATGATCCATCTTGGCCAGCTGGCCTTATCGGGAGCGGGCCTGCTGATCCTCGAAGCAACCGCCGTCTCTCCGGAAGGGCGCATCTCGCCCCAGGATCTCGGTCTTTACTCCGATGAGAACGAAGCAGCCCTGGCACGGGTTCTCAAAGCCGTACGGACCTACTCGGCCATGCCGATCGCAGTGCAGCTGGGCCATGCCGGGCGCAAGGCGTCGAGCCGCCGCCCCTGGGAAGGTGGCACGCAAATCGCGCCGAACGAGCCGATGGGATGGAAGACCATCGCGCCTTCCTCCGCTCCTCATGCTCCGGGTGAAGACGTACCGGCAGCGCTGGATCGCAGCGGACTTGCCCGGGTCCGGGATGATTTCGTAACGGCCGCAAGACGTGCGGCCCGCCTTGGCATCGACGGGATCGAGATCCATGGCGCTCACGGATATCTCCTCCATCAGTTTCTGTCCCCAATTGCCAACAAGCGCGACGATGAATACGGCGGAAGCCTCGAAAATCGCATGCGCTTCCCTCTGGAAGTGTTCGATGCGGTTCGAGACGCCTTCCCGTCGGAGCGCCCCGTATGGATGCGCATATCCGCGACCGATTGGGTGCCAGGGGGTTGGGACATCGAAGGAACCGTTACGCTCTCCAGGGTGCTCAAAGCGCGTGGCTGCGCCGCCATTCACGTGACAACGGGCGGCGTTTCGCCTGAACAAGCCATAAAGCTAGGGCCCGGATACCAAGTGCCCTATGCGCAGAGGGTCAAAGCCGATGTCGGACTGACGACAATCGCAGTCGGATTGATCACGGATCCTCAACAGGCCGAGTCCATCATCGCCAACCATGAAGCCGATGCAGTGTCTCTCGCCCGTGCCATGCTCTACGATCCTCGCTGGCCTTGGCACGCCGCCGCGGCTCTCGGCGCACAGGTTCACGCCCCTCCTCAATACTGGCGCTCTCAACCGCGAGAACACAAGGATCTCTTTAAGGCCACGGAATTTGGCCAGCGCTAACACTCTTCCAAGCAATGCGGATCACTATGCCGGGAGCCATTGAAGGATATTTGCTTTAGGCTTGGCAGCAACCATGCAACCTGCCCCTGACCCGAGATGTCCGACTACTCGGGACAGAAAACACGCCGGTGTTTAATGTGCACATCCAGCATTCTCCCAGCGCAATTTATGGAAAGATAAGATTCTGCCAGTATCCTTGCACTCAACAATAATATCCCATGCGATGGAGAGCATGCTCTCATCACGACTTGGGATAAGCCTGTGCCTTGAGAGCTTCCACGGTTTTGAAAGCATATGGAGGAACGATGACAGATGATGAAGTCGAGATAATCGCCGCAGAGCTTGCAAAGGCCGGCGGCCATTCCTGGTACCCTGGCCGTGAGCGTGGGCCATTCAAGGTCGTGGCGGATCGCTATCGCGATCGAGCACGGCTCGCGATCGCCGCCCTCGATCGTTATCGCATCGGCAAATCGGGTGCTCCACTACCTGAAAATAGCGCCGAAGAGTACGATCTTCATGAAGGCCAAGCTCGCAGGCCATCCCTGGAAAAGGAAGAGCTCGCTGTCGGCAGCATCGTCTTATATCGCCCGCCAGGAGACAAAAGATTCTACCAGTGCCGGGTGGAGCAACTCGATGGCGACCGTGCCTATCTGGTACCCGACATGAAAATCTGTACGGGCTGGGTGGATATCAAGAACCTCTTCGACGCCGCTGCAGACACACAGCCGGAAGGCTAACGACGAGGCAAAAACTACCTTGGCAGTACCGAAAACAATTTAAAACTATTCTCACAATATTGTTTCAAAGGTAGCATTTTATTGACAGATGCTGCTCACTTGTTTTTAAGCGTCAGTTTCATCGATGCTGGTTTTTGCCGTGCGCTATTTCTTCAATCTTACAAACGGACAAGACGCCATTCGCGATGAAGAAGGAATGGAAGTGTCTGACGTCCAGTCCGCGCTGGCATCGGCCATGGAAGCCATCGAAGAGCTGCGCGCCGCCGACCCGTCTTACAGTCAAGATTGGCGTGGTTGGAATCTCGAAGTCGTCGACGCGGCCGGACGCCTCATCCAGCGCTTCCCTCTGGTTGATTCTGCGGCGCATTGATTGCGCCAAGCTAGGGCATAGAGCGTACCCTCGCCCCACCGTCAGGCTCTACGGCTTTGCGATAAAGATGCCATGTGGCGTGGCCCAGCACCGGCATGACGATGGCAAGACCGACGAAAAGGGGAATGCATCCGATCAGAAGCGCGACGGCGACGATTAATCCCCACAAGGCCATTGTCACGGGATTCACAGCCACAACCTTGATCGACGTATAGATCGCGACCGCCAGCCCCACATCCCGATCGAGAAGCAGCGGAAACGAGATGGCGCTGATGCTCAAAACCGTGACTGCAAAGACAAAGCCGATCGCGTTTCCGAGGAGGATCAGGCGCTGACCCTCAGATGTTGTCAGGACTTGGTGGAAGAAATTGGCATAATCCGGCGTCGCATACCCGAAAAGCGATTCATAAAGCGCCCTGGCGCTGCCGAGCCAAGCGAGGAATATGACGAGAAGCACAATGCCAAGCCCGATGATGGATGGCATCGAAGGAGACCGCAACACGTCGAATGCGTCCCGCCAGGTTGTTGACAGCCCCAGCTCGCGTCGCCTGCTGATTTCATAAAGACCCACGGCCGCGAATGGTCCGACGAGCGCAAAACCGGAAGCAAGAGGATAAAGGAGCGGCAACGCATTGTTGCTGAACGTCAGGGCAGCCAGACAGGCGCCGATGACCGGATACATTAATCCAATGAAGATGAGGTGCGAGGGCATCGCCCAAAAATCATCAAAGCCCTCTATCAAGGCTTCTCTCAGATCGGCGGGGGTAATCTTCCTGACGACAGGATGAACCGGGACTTCACCCGCACCAGCAACGACATGGAAATTGGCCATAACAGCTCCTTCCAAGGCTGAGGACAACCGGTCGGATGACGGCGCACGTACGAAGGCCACGCTTATCCGCGACCAGTCTTTCGACAATATAGGCCGATTTAGCGCAGATGTCGCCGTCGAAGCATACAGCCCGCAATCACGTGATCTCTGTCGAGGATATGGTTCCTTCGCGGTGCTTATCCGCGGCCGATGTCTAGGGTGTTCCAGCTCCCAGGCTTCGTGCAGGGTAGCGCAAGGTGGGATCGAACGGGTTTAGATGGTGCCCAAGAACCTCCGCTTCTTTCTGCAGGAGGCTTGCCACGACCGGAAGCCGGTCGTCGCGCAGGCGCTCAGCCAAGGTTCCGATGCTGATCGCGGCAACAGCGCGGCCCCCGGCATCACAGATCGGGACGCCGACACCCGCCATTCCGGGAATGAGCCCGGTGTTGATGCTGGCCCAACCGGTTTTCCGGACATTCTCGATATGCATTCTCAGGCCAACCTCGTCCAGAAAGCCCCGATCGAGAAGACGCGGCACATTAAATCTGATGACGGCCTCGCGCTCGTCCTCGGGCAAATAGGCAAGCATGGCGAGACTGCCCTGTCCGAGGCCGAGCGGCACCTTGCCACCGATATCGCCTGTGAAGGACCGGATCGGAAATGGGCCCTCCACCCGGTCCAGGCACACTGCGTCGAACCCATGACGCACGAGGAGAAATACCGTATCGCCAAGCGTCGCGGAGAGACGCAGAAGAGCAGGCCTTGCCAGATTGCGAAGGCCGTCCGCATGCCCGGCTTTCGCGGCGAGCACGAAGAAGTCGAGGGCTAGCCGGTACTTTCGCGTCGATCCGATCTGTTCAACGAAACCCTCCGCCATCAAGGCTTTCATCGCCCGGTGGACGCTGGGCTGGGTCAGGCCGCTTGCTTCGGCAATGTCCGTCAACCGCATCCCCTGGGGATCCCCGGACCCAAGCAATTTGAGAAGACCCAGAGCGCGGCGGAACCCCGAAGCGCCATTTTCGTTTTCCGGAATTTTCTTTGTCATCGACCGCCATTTGTTTCACATAGCGGAACAAAAATCAAAAATATTCCGCATACTGAAATGCTAACGTTGACTTAGATCATAATCTTAGCCGTCATATCAATCCAAGCGTTGCGCCCTGAGAGCGCCTGCAAATCCGGCGCTGGAAATGATCTGGAGGATCGCTTGGCATTTTTGAACCTCGAGCAGGTTTCCAAGGATTTTGGCCCGGTCACCGCCGTGTGCAACGTGAGCCTTGGCATCGAAAAGGGAGAGTTTGTTTCTCTCCTGGGCCCGTCCGGCTGCGGCAAAACCACGACGTTGCAGATGATCGCGGGCTTGGTCGAACCCAGCGGCGGCAGAATCTCTCTCGATGGTCGCGACATCACCTATGAGAAACCCAATCGCCGGGGCTTGGGGGTGGTTTTCCAGAGCTATGCTCTGTTTCCTCATATGACGGTTGCGGAGAATGTCGCGTTCGGCCTCGAGATGCGTCGTGTCCCGCGCAGCGAGCGGAATGAGCGGGTTCGCGAGGCGCTTTCCCTCGTGCAGCTCGCATCGTTCGCGGATCGATACCCTCGGCAACTCTCTGGAGGCCAGCGGCAGCGCGTTGCCATTGCCCGCGCCTTGGTGATTTCCCCGCCGGTTCTGCTTCTTGACGAGCCCTTGTCCAATCTCGACGCGAAGCTGCGGGAGGAAATGCAGTTCGAACTCCGTCGCATCCAGCGGAAGGTCGGTACAACGACCATAATGGTGACGCACGATCAGGCGGAGGCCCTTTCCATCAGTGATCGTGTCGTGGTCATGGAGGCCGGGCGTATGACGCAGGTCGACGCGCCGTACCGCCTTTATGAGCAACCCTCGAACGCCTTCATTTCCTCCTTCGTCGGAAAGACCAATCTTCTCGCGGGCAAATGGCGGCGCAACGGCGCATCCGCCTATGTGGAAATCAAGGGAATTTCCTTAGAGGCGCCGATAGCCGACCTCAGCGACGCGGCTCCTGTCATGCTGTCGATTCGGCCCGAGAAGATTCTGCTGCGCGAACCGGGGGCCGGACGCCTCGATGGGCGCGTGACGAACCGTTTCTTCCTCGGAAGCCAGTGGCTCTTCACCATAGAGACCGTCGCAGGAACAATGACGGTTGCAATCCCCAATCAAGGGGGAGACCCGCCTCTTGAGGGCTCCGCCGTCGGACTGGATTGGACGCTCACCAATCTCCGCGTCATTCCGGACACAGCAAACCTCTGAGGAGCAAGGATGATACGGCGCTCCCCATTCACATTTGCTCCCTGGCTGCTCGCAGGACCTGGGGCCCTTTTCTTTTTCGGCCTCGTCATACTGCCTCTGTGCCTGACCGTCATCCTGTCATTCCATGCCTATGATCATTCGAAAGGCATACAGGACACCTTCACGCTCTCTCATTACGCCGCCGTCGTCACCGACGAGTACTATTTAAGCATTTTCCTGCGCACCTTGAGGATTTCCGCTCTCACGACCTTGATCTGTGCGGCAATCGGCGTGCCCGAAGCCTATATCCTGTCACGAATGCGGGACCCATGGCGGTCCGTCTTTCTTCTCGTCATCATCGGCCCGCTGCTCGTCTCGGTTGTTGTAAGAGCCTTCGGTTGGAGCATGTTGCTCGGCTCTCAAGGCATCTTGAACCAAGCCCTGCATCTGTTGGGCCTCCCATCCGCCAAAATTCTCTACACCGAGACGGCAATCGTCATCGCTCTCGTTCACGTGATGCTGCCGTTCATGGTGATCCCGGTATGGACGGCGCTTCAGAAGCTCGACCCGATGGTGGAGGCAGCGGCCTGGACGCTTGGCGCATCGAGATTCACGGCCCTACGCCGAATTGTCATGCCTCAGGTTTCTCTCGGCGTGCTTTCCGGCAGCCTCATCGTCTTCGGTTTGTCAGCCAGCGCCTTCGCGGTCCCTGCCCTTCTGGGCGGACGCCGCCTCAAGATGGCGGCAACCCTGGTTTATGACGAATACCTGCAGGAGCTCAACTGGCCCCTCGGAGCCGCGATAGCCATCATTGTCCTCGTGGCCAACCTTTGCATTATGCTCGCTTACAATCGCATGATCGAGGTTCGCGCGAGACGGACCTTGGGGTAACGGACATGCAGCGAAACGGCCCCATTGCTCTCGCGTTTCACATTCTCGTCGTCACTTTTGTGCTGGCGCCACTCGTCATCATCTGCCTCGTCGCATTCACGCCGGAAAACACGCTGACTCTGCCGACGACCGGGATATCCTTGCGCTGGTTCAAGGCGGTTTTCGCTCATCCCGACTTCGTAACTTCGTTTTGGAATAGCATTTGGCTTGCGACGATTTCCGCAACGCTCTCGGTCGCCCTCGCAGTTCCGGCGGCCCTTGCGATTAGTCGTTACAGCTTTCCAGGGCGGGATTTCTTGAACGCTCTGTTTCTTTCCCCGCTGATTATCCCCCATCTGGTTCTGGGAGTTGCGTTCCTTCGTCTCTTCGCACTCATCGGCGTCGGCGGCAGCTTCGCCTGGCTTGTGGCAACCCACATCATTGTCGTGACGCCCTATGTCCTGCGTCTGGTACTTGCAGCCTTATCGGGACTGGACCGCAGTGCTGAGCAGGCGGCAAGAACTCTTGGTGCCGGCGAGTGGACGACCTTCCGCCGCATCACGGCTCCGATGATCCTGCCCGGTATAACGGGCGGATGGCTGCTCGCGTTCATCAACAGCTTCGACGAATTGACAATGTCGATCTTCGTCACTTCGCCGGCCACCGTCACGCTGCCTGTACGCATGTACATGTACGCCACGGAATCCATCGATCCCATGATGGCCGCCGTTTCAGCTCTCATGATCGCCCTCACTGCTGTCGCCATGCTGGTTCTCGATCGCACATTCGGGCTCGATCGCATTCTTGTCGGACAGCGCTAGGGAGAATGAAAATGGCTCTTCTCAAGCGCCTCGTCCGACAGAACTACCCGGAAGTCCCCTTCACGCTCGACGGGGTCTCCTGCGTCGGCCGTTCCGGCGACACCGTCCTCACGGCTGTTCTCACGCACGCTGATCGGCTCCGCCACAGCGACTTTTCCAAATCACCGCGCGCAGGCTTCTGCCAGATGGGTTCATGCCAGGATTGCTGGATCCTTACAGCGGACGGCAGGAGAATTCGCGCCTGCGCCACGATTCTGGAGCCCGGAATGACGCTTCTTACGGGATTGGAATAAAGGCCGTGAAAGAGAGAGTTCGTCCGCTCATCATTGGCGCAGGGCCGGCTGGAATCCGAGCCGCGGAGGCTCTTGTCGATGCGGGCATCAAACCCGTCGTCGTGGATGAGGCTCCCTTAGGTGGCGGGCAGATCTATCGTCAGAGAATTGTCCCGGACGAACGCACAGCCCGCGATCTCTATGGCTCGGAGGCCGGCAAAGCGACAGCGCTTCATAAGACCCTCGCGGGGCTTCAAGACCGCATTGATTATCGTCCCAGAACACTCGCATGGAACATCCGAGACAATATTGCCGATGTCATGACCGATGGCCGGGGCGGGAGAATCCCGTTCAGCCATGTGATCCTGTCTACTGGGGCTACGGACCGTGTTTTGCCCATTCCTGGTTGGACGCTCCCAGGTGTCTTCACCCTCGGCGGCGCGCAGATCGCTTTGAAATCGCAAGGTTGCGCCATCGGTGAGCAAATCGTTTTCCTCGGGTCCGGCCCCCTGCTCTATCTCGTCGCTTGGCAGTATATGAAGGCTGGCGGGCATGTTGCTGCTGTTCTCGATACGGCGCCGCTTTCCGCGAAGTTCCATTTGCTGCGCGGATTACTCTTGTATCCAGGCATTGTCGTCCGTGGCATCCGCTATGTGGCGGACCTCATGGCGAGAGGAGTGAAGGTAAGGTTCGGAATCGAGCCTGTCCGTATCGAGGGCGATACGCAGGTTAAAGGACTTGTCTGGCGGGACCGCGGAACCGATCACCATATCGCGTGTGATGCTGTCGGTTATGGATTTGCTCTTCGTTCAGAGACGCAGCTCGCCGATCTTGCAGGCTGCCAGTTTGTTTTCGACAAGAGGGATCGTGCGTGGCAGCCTGTGTGTGACGGAGCCGGACGCTCCAGCAAACCGGGCATCTACCTCGCGGGAGATGGCGTCCGGATCAGCGGCGCGGATTCTGCCGAGCTGGCGGGAGAAAGAGCCGGTCTAGCGCTTATTGAGGATTGCGGCTTTCCAGTCGACAAAGTGAGAATTGAAGTCCTGGAGCGCAGACTGAACAGGGTTCAACGCTTCCGCGGCATTCTTGAACAAGCATTTCCCTTCCCGGAAAGCTTGGTGAGAAGTCTTGCGGATGACGTCCTCCTCTGCCGTTGCGAAGAAGTATCAATCGGGAATGTGCGCAGCAGTGCCCAAAAATTTGACATTACAGATCTGAACCGTCTGAAAGCACTGACCCGCGTCGGAATGGGGCGATGTCAAGGGCGCGTCTGTGGCAGCGGAGCCGCAGAGATCCTCGCTCACGCCAGCGGGAGATCCCTTGAAGATGTCGGCCGGCTTCGGTCGCAGCCCCCGATCAAACCGCTCCCACTCGATCTTTCCTCAGACGGAGAAGCTGCATGAATGCAGTTGTCGTGACGGACGTGGCCATCATCGGCGGCGGCCTCGTCGGCAGCTCAGCTGCGCTTGCATTGAGGCGAATGGGATTTTCGGTGGTTCTGCTCGATAAAGGCTTCTGTGGGGCACAGGCGAGCGGGGTGAATTATGGTGGCGTGCGGCGGCAAGGCCGTCCGCCCGAGCAGATACCGCTGTCTCAGCGGGCTCACGCGATTTGGCCACGTCTGCGGGAGGTGATTGGAACAGACGGAGAGTTCATCCGCTCCGGGCACCTGAAGCTTGCCCGAACCGAAGCCGAGATGGCCTCCCTTGAAGCCTATGCCGCTCGGGTTTCAAGGCATGACCTCGGTTTGGAGCTTATCGGACACAACGGGCTACGCGAACGTTTCCCATGGATCGCGGACGATGTGGTTGGCGCATCCCTCTGTGCGGGCGATGGACATGCCAATCCCCGCATTGTCTCGGCCGCGTTCGCTCATGCCGCCCGCATGTCCGGTGCACAGGTCCTAGAGAACACGCCGGTCCTTCATGTTGAAAAGGTATCGGATACCTTTCACATGCAAGCGAGCGGCGGAGCGGAAATCAGATCCAGATTTCTGATCAACAGCGCTGGCGCCTGGGCAGGAGCCTTTGCGGAGGCATTCGGAGAGCCTGTTCCTCTCAAACGCATCTACCCCAGCATGATCGTGACAGAGCCTCTTCCTCTCTTCATGAGCGTCAACATCGGCGCGGAAGGCGGAGGAGTTTATGCGCGCCAAGTCGAACGCGGCAATTGTATTGTCGGCGGCGTTCGAGGAGAGCCGCTGGATGATCCCGATTTCTCCCGTCCGACGGGGTCCGGTGCTCTCACTATCATGAATCGGGCAGCGCGGCTCTTTCCAACGTTGCAGAAGGCACACGCCATTCGTTTCTGGAGTGGAACGGAGGGCGAGATGGACGACCGGAACCCTATCATCGGTCCAAGCCGTACGACCTCCGGCTTGTTTCATGCTTTCGGATTCTCGGGAGCCGGTTTCCAGATCGCACCAGGTGTCGGCGAAGTGCTGGCCGAACTGGTTCGGGACGGCGAGAGCAGCACGTCACTCGACAGTTTTTCGATCGATCGGTTTACCCGTGCAGACCAGGCTCGCACGCGGGTATTGTAATTGAGCCGTCAAAGAGGGAAATATCTCATGAACAGGACCACATTTCTCCAAAGCGTCGCAGTTGCCGCATTCATGGCAACAGCCGCCGGCGCCGCCCACGCTCAGACGAAGACGCTCTATGTGGGCATGAATGGAGGCAACTTTGAAAAGACCTTCACGGACCACGTATTTCCTGACTTCGAAAAAGCCAATAACGTCAAGATAGTCGTCGTTCCCGGCACCTCGTCCGATATTCTGGCGAAAGCCACTGCGGCGAAGGGCAATCCACAGATGCACGTCATGTTTCTTGATGACGGCGTGATGGTGCGCGCCATTGGAGCCGGCCTGTGCGAGAAGATCAAAGAGAGTGCCGTTCTGTCTGATCTCGCTCCCGGAGCACGTCTCAAGAACGATATGGCCATCGGAATCGATCTTGGAATGACGGGCCTGGCCTACAACAAAAAGATGTTTGACGAGAAAGGCTGGGCACCTCCGACATCCTGGATGGACCTCGCGGATCCCAAGTACAAGGAAAAGGTTGTTTTCCAGTCCGCCTCCGCCTCATCGTTCGGACTTCACGCATTTCTCATGTTCAATCGCATCCAAGGTGGATCCGAGCAGAACGTCGAGCCGGGATTCTCCAAGTTCAAGACGACAATCGGCCCCAACGTTCTTGAATATATCCCGAGCTCCGCCAAGATCTCGGAAATGGTTCAAACCGGCGATGCGGCGATCTTCCCGCTCACTCCTACGGCCGTCGGAGCCCTCCAGGAAAAGAACATTCCCGTAGAATATGCCCAGCCGAAAGAGGGCTCGGTTGTGCTCATGGTTACCGAATGCGTTATCGCGAACAACAGCGAACCTGAACTGGCGCAAAAGCTCGCCGCCTATCTTCTGTCGCCGGAGGCTCAAAGCAAGGCCCTGCAGCACGGCAATATCGTTCCATCAAATGTGAACGCTAAAGCGGCGACGCCGGAAGCCGAAGCCAAGCTTCACAAGTTCCACGAATATATGAAGACGGCTGTTACCCTCGACTGGGACGCGATCAATGAGAAGCGCCCGGAATGGAACAGCCGCTGGAACCGGATGATCGAACGCTGAAGCCTATGGCAATCGAGGCGGGCTCTCCTATGGCCCGCCTCTTGATAACAGCCTACCGCGGCAAGCCCGACCGCCAGACGAAGAGAACCTCGCAGACTACAGAAGCTCTTCGATGAGCAACTCGAAAGTGACGCAAACCGGGTTATCTGCTCTAGCAATAATACCGTGATAGATTTTGCCATTCACATCAACGACGTCCAAATCGAGCGTCGCCACGAGACTGCCCTCCCGATTGCTCACTTCACCGTTACGGATCAAAACTTCCGTGGCTCGGGATTCTACATAAAGGTCATTCGCAAAACGCACCTCGTTTAAGCTGCCGATGCCATGCACTTTGGCGGCTCGAATGTTCGCCTGAGCACAAATGCTCTCCACAGCAAGGCTGATATCTTGATTGGGGCGCACCTTTGCCAGAATGGCCCGTGGCCCCGCTTCCGGTCTTCCATCAAGAACACGTGTCGGCTCGAACAGAGTGAAGTTGGTCTCTTGATCAGGCGATGCTCTGAAGGTCGCCGACCTGGTGCCAATTCCGGTGATCATGATCGGCTCGCTGACGATGGTATCTGACGCGAGCATATGACCCATCCGGGGGCCATCTCGTGTTTGCCATATTCCGTGGCAGTGAACGAATGGGCTTTCATCGCGCCATCCCGCAATGACGCAGGCCCGGTCAACGACAACCGGGCCGTCCGGTTCAAAGGTGTCGCTGTACCATGCTACGTGAAGCCCGTCCGAGGACAACGCCGGCATCACGTATTTGAACGTATCAAACCTCCCGCCGTGGAACATGAGGACGGCTCCAAGACATTCGGATGCAGCGAGCCCTTTCGCAATAGCCTCATTCACAGAGTGCCCCGGTTCAAGCGCGAAGCGGAGAGGAACGGCTTTGTCCTCGACCATGCTTATGCGCTCGGGCAAGACAGGACCGGGATGCAAAATTTGCCTTAACATCACGCTTCCTTCATGCGTTCACGAATCTACGAAGAATAGCCGGGCGACTAAGAAAATTCAGATACAGAACAACTTTGTCCGCCATCGACAGGCAAGCATACACCAGTGATGAACTGAGCATCATCCGAGGCGAGGAAAACCGCAGCGTTTGCAATGTCCCAAGCCGTTCCCATCCTGCCGAGCGGAACCGCTGCATTGCGCGCTGCCACCATATCCTCGACCGAGGCATACTGGTTCGAAATCTGCTTGTAGATCAATGGCGTGTCCATCAGGCCCGGCATGATGCAATTGGCTCGGATCCCACTACGGGCATATTGCATGGCGAGCGCAACCGTCGCCTGATTGACCGCTGCCTTCATGGCGTAATAGGCGAAATAGGGATATCCCGTCCATCGAACCGCGGCCAGAGACGAAATATTGATGATTGCTCCCTTCTTCTGACGGAGCATGTGAGGGATCACGAGCTTGGCCGTTCGATAAACCGATCCAATATTGAGATTCACGGCGGTATTGAATTGTTCCTCACTGAGCTCAACCGGACCGCCCATATGTGTCACACCGACATTGTTGTGTAAGATGTCGATGCTGCCGAATGCCGCCGCGGCTTCTGAAACGGCTCTGTCGATGGAGTTTAGATCTGTAACGTCAGCAGCAATCGCAAGGGCGTCTCTTCCTTCTTGTGAAATGATGTCGGCAGTCTCCTGAGCCGCGTCTTTCACGCTGTCGACGCAGACAACCCTTGCTCCTTCACGAGCATAAGCAACTGCCGCTGCCTTCCCGTTTCCCCAGCCGGGCCCCGATGAGCCCGCGCCGAACACAATGACAGATCTGCCCTTCAGACGATCACCCATAGAGACCTCAAATCCGTACCTCGCCGACCGTTCGATCACCTGCAAAATGGCCGTATGGAGGCTGAACTCATCCCGGTACCGCTCCGTTTGCTGGAGACGTGCCCATGATTCCTGCAATGGAGAAGCCGCCATCAACGCAAATCGTCTGGCCTGTAATATAGCTTGACTTCTGCGGATCGAGCAGAAACAGCGCCGCCCCTGCAATTTCCGATGGTGATCCGTAGCGCCCTTGAGGCACTGATTTCATCCAGGCCTTCCGCACGTCCGGAGTATGAACTTCGCGAACGAGTGGTGTTTCAACAGGACCAGGCGCAATAGCGTTGACGCGTATTCCATCCGCTGCCAATTCGACAGCCATGACTTTCGTCATGGCAATAACGCCTCCTTTGGACGCTCCATAAGCGACGCGGCCCTTGTTCCCCTTGATACCTGACACGGACGCGATATTGACGATCGAGCCACCACCACGGCTCTTCATCCTTCTCGCTGCTTCCCGGGATACCACGAAACTCCCGACAAGATTCACTTCGAGCATGCCCCTGAAGAGGTCGACACTGGTTTCGAGGGCAGGTACATCCTTTCCTAAGCCCGCCGAATTCACGATTCCTGTTAGAGGACCAAATTCTTCATCGCAAGCGACCACAGCGCGGGTAACGGCCGCCTCGTCCGCCACGTTCAATTGCTCATAGCGAACCCAGTTCTCGGATGGCTCGAGAGAGTCTCTGCATTGTTTGAGGCTTTCCGAGTTCATGTCTGCAACAACAACCCGCCATCCCTCCGCAAGGACCGCCTCCACGATCGCCAAGCCAATACCCGATGCCCCTCCCGTCACAAGCACCGTCTGCTGAACCATGATCACCTCCTTGCGATAGACATTATTGTTGGCCGAGGCGCTCCTCAGATTGGAATGTGTGGCGGCGGCCTAGTGATTTGATCCCGCGAACGCATCGAGGGGAAGATCGCCCCGCGCCGCCAGCTCCGACCGGATGTCCTTCTTCGCAATCTTGCCATACGCTGATTTCGGCAGAGCATCCCAGAAAAGCACGTGCTTCGGCATCTTGTAGCGAGCAACTTTGCCTTCGACCCAAGCAAGAACATCACGTTCACTTACGCGTGCTTGGGGTCGCAGAACACAGACTGCAACGCCCACTTCACCCCAGGTCTTATGGGGTACGCCAAGAACGGCGACTTCTGCTACATCCGGATGCGTCAGGATTTTCTCTTCGATCTCTCGCGGGTATATGTTCGATCCGCCGGAGATGTACATGTCCGAAGATCGACCGGTAATATAAAGGTATCCCTCGCGGTCCATGTGGCCGAGATCCCCTGTTCGAAACCATCCGTCGCGAAATGCTTTGGCATTGGCTTCGGGGTTGTCATAGTAGCCGGCGAACACGGCAGGACCGCAGACACAGATTTCGCCGGTTTCGTGAGTTCCCAGTTCACGCCCTTGTTCATCCTGAATTGAAATCTGCATACCTGTCCGTTCATATCCGCAGGTCCCGACCTTTACGTCCAGACCGTCATTTGGATCATGAAGTTCAGGTGGAAGCACAGTAATGTTCCCTGTTACCTCACCGAGGCCAAAGTACTGAACCAGGACCTTGCCCAGTTTCCTCAAGGCGTGCTTCTGGTCTTCCCGGTACATGGGCGCGCCGGCATAGATGACGTAGCGCAGCGACGAATGATTATACCGGTCAACGGCCGGGTGCTCGGTCAGCAGTTTGACGATGGTCGGAACAGTGAACAGATTCGTCACATTCCATCGCTCGACGAGCCTCCATGCCTCGTCAGCATCAAACTTGTCGTTTGCAAGCAGGACGGTCTTTGCGCCTCGCGCCACCTGCGTTAGCTGATGGACCCCAGCCCCATGGGACAATGGCGCAACCACCAATGAACTGTCTCTGTATGTTGTCCCCGGCATGAGATCACAGAGATGATTTGTTACGACGAATGCCATTTGGCCGTGTGTAAGGACGGCAGCCTTAGGACGGCCCGTCGTGCCGGAGGTGAAAAAGAACCAACATGGGTCGTCGTACTCGACGGCTGCCATCGGTGGAACATCACCGAGATGTCGATCTACGAGAGTGTCATAATCTTCGCCGAAACCGGCGGGACCAATGGAAATAGTTAAGCGAATATCCGGAGCCGTCTGACGAACAGCTGCAACGTGGTCCGGAAAGTCACAGTGGCAGATAATGACGGATGCACCGCTGGATTGGGAAAGATAAGCCACTTCTTCGGGTGTTTGACGAAAATTGGCCGGCACCCATATCGCGCCGATGTAGAAACAGGCGAACATCGACTCGAACATCTGATTGCAATTCTTCGATTGCACCAGAATACGGTCACCCTTCTTGACACCTTGGGTGGCAAGAGCTGCCGCCATGGCCTTTACGCGTTGATGCAAATCCGCCCAACTCCATGTATCCTCCCCCCATACGAGAGCAATCTCGTCTCGATGCCGAGCTGCTGACTGGCCAACGAAGTGAGCCAGATTCATGACTTTCTTGGAGATCGGCAAGATGCTGCTGGACGGCTGAGCCATCATGCTGAGTGATTCCATGTGAGAGCGCACGCCCCTTGGTGATCGGTGGTTTCCCTCACTGGGAAAAATCTGGCCATATGATCATCTCCAACATCGCCCTAGTCATTCTGCTGTTCTTTGTAGAAAGACTTGATCTGCCGCGAGCGGCTTATTTAAGAAAGCCGATCGACAACCACGGCACAGCTGCGACAATGACGGTGCCCACGAGAAGCGCGAGAAGATAGCCAAGTATTGGCTTCATTCCTTCGGCGGGTTCTACCCGCCCAATGGCGCACGCTGCGTAGTAGCCAACTCCAAAAGGCGGCGCGAACAGGCCAATTCCCATCGCAAGGATCACGACCATCGCATAATGAACCTCATGGATGCCGACCGCTCGTGCAATAGGAAACAGAAGAGGCCCAAAGAGAACAATTGCGGGGATTCCTTCCAGAACGGACCCCAGGATCACAAAGGCAACAATCGATACGGTCATGAACGTGACTGCACCGCCGGGCAGTCCTGTCATGGCGGTTGCGAGAGAACGGGAAAAACCCGACTGTGTCAGTCCCCACGCCATTCCCGTTGCTGTTCCGATAATCAACAGAATGGAGCCCGAGAGACATGCGGTGTCCACGAGCATGGACCGGAGGCGTCTCCATTCGAATTGACGGTAAACAATGATGCCGATGATGACGGCATAGAAAATACCGATGGTAGAAACTTCTGTCGCGGTCGCGACACCTTCGACAACAGCCGCCCTAATAACGAACGGGAGAGCTAGGGCTGGGATCGCAATAACGAAAGACCGCCCGATTTCCCTCTTGGTGGCTCGCTTCACATGGCTGAGGTCCTCGCCGCGATAACGCCACCAGACGACGAGACACAGGGTAGCGGCGAGAACGACAGCCGGAAGCAGACCGCCCGTGAAAAGCGCAGCAATGGACACGCCTGTCACAGAGCCGATCGTAATCAGCACAAGGCTCGGCGGAATTGTTTCAGTCTGCGCTCCGGTTGCCGAGAGCAAGGCCACAAGGTCGCCGGGTCGCGCTCCCCGTGCTTTCATCTCGGGGAACAGAACTGGCGCGACGGCAGCCATGTCTGCGGCCTTGGCTCCGGATATTCCTGACACCAGGTACATTGCACCGACAAGCACGTAATGCAGGCCGCCACGGACATGCCCCAGAAGGCTTGCCAAAAACGCGACCATCGCTCGGGCCATTCCGGTCATTTCGATCAGGAGACCGAGGAACACGAAGAGAGGAACCGCCAGCAGAATAAGATGGGACATACCCTCGTCCATCCGGCCCACCAGGACCATCAACGGCGTTTGGGTCGTCAGGCTCAAATAGCCGAAGATTGCAAGGCCGAACGCGAAGGCGATCGGAACCCCGGCCAGGACCGATGCCGCCACAACTCCCACAAAGAATATCACGAGGTTGAGATTGCCAAGCTGCCTGAAAACCGGCTCGGCAAACCAGAATGCCGCGACAATGATCAGAACGGCCGCGATCGCTGATGCAAGAGTGCGCAAAGAAGCCGTTCGCGTCAGACGCAAGAGTGCAAACACCGCCATGAGTGCAATACCGACGGGTAGTGCCGCTGCACGCCATGCGTTGGTGATTTCCAGAGCGGGCGTCGTGATAAAGGTTTCCTCTTGCGCGTACTCGAACGCCGGCCAAACGATAAGAAGAAGGAAAGCAAGTGCGGAGGACGTCGCAAATACATCGAGGAATGCCCTGACTTCAGGAGAAGCCCTGGCGACGATTGCGGTCATCCGCATATGCTCGTTACGTCGGAAGGCGACCACTGCCCCCAGCATCGCCAACCAGAGAAACAAGATGGACGCCAGCTCGTCCGACCAGATCAAAGGCTGGTGGAGAACGAAGCGTGCGATAACGCCCGCGAACAGAATGATGATCTCTATCGCAACAAGAAATGCGACAGGGATCTCCACGGCAGCGCCAAGAATGGCGTCGATCAAGGTTAGCCAAGAGCGTTCTGAAGGCTTCTCAGAATTCTCCGCGAACAAGCTCGCCCCACCGGGATGCGACTGAATGCGGGCCATGGCTCTTAAACCAATTTACCGACTGACTTTTCCAGAATGGCCCAGGCCTCGTCGCCATACTTGCCCTTCCATTCGGCATAGAAACCGGCTTGGCGCAGCTTGTCGCGGAAGGGAGCGGCCTCGGGCCGGTTGAAGATCAGGCCTTTGCCGGCAAGCTCCTGCTGAAGGTTGGCATTGAGCTTTGCGACATCCTCACGCTCCTTCTCGGCCGCTGCATTGATGTGCTTCGCCATGATGGTGCGTACATCCTGGGGCAGGCGTTCCCAGGCACGGCGGTTCGCCAGAAACCAGAATCCATCCCACATATGGTTCGTGAGCGAACAATATTTCTGCACTTCGTAGAGCTTCGCCGTGGAGACGATCGCCAACGGGTTTTCCTGACCCTCCACGACCTTGGTTTGAAGCGAGGAATAAACCTCGTTGAAGTTGATCGACGCGGGTGCCGAGTCAAAGGCTTTGTACATGGACGTCCAAAGCGGCGAGACGGGTACGCGGATCTTGAAACCTTTCAGGTCATCTGGAGTGTTGATCGGCTTCGTCGAGGAGGTGGTTTGCCGGAAACCGTTGTCCCAGATCTTATCCATGGCGACGAGATTCGCTTTTGCGATCTGACCTCTCACATAGGCCCCGAGCTCGCCGTCCATAGCTTTCCAGACAGAGTCATAATCGGGGAAAGCAAAGCCCACCCCGTTAATGGAAGCAGCCGGAACAAGTGTCGAGAGGATCAAACCGGAGAGCGTAAAGAACTCGACTCCGCCTGAGCGGACCTGACTCAGGGTATCTGTGTCGGAACCCAGCTGACTATTCGGAAAGATCTGGAGATCGACACGGCCGTTGGTTTCAGCCTTGATCGCCGCAGCCATTTCGCGGGCGCGGGCATTCATCGGGTGTGTCTCGGGTAGATTGTTGGCGTATTTGTATGTGAACTCGGCCTGCTGGGCGCGAGCGACAAACGGTGCGCCGATCACAGCTCCGGCGAATGCAGTCGAGCCGGCAGTCAACAGCCGACGACGAGACAAAATCATGTAACCCTCCTGGTCAGGTTCGAAGACCTTGCATTTCCTCAATCATGGGTCCATATCGCGGACCTTGTCTTATATGCGCCACTTTGCGGACGCTTCAGCTCGTCTCTTAGGAGGCACCTTAGAGCCCTAGATTGTCAAATAAAATTCGCTCTCCCCGCGAAATGCCCATTCTATATTCCTGGAGGATCCATATGCTGGAACACCCATAAATGATTTCAGCCAAGATTGCTGTAAAGGGGATGGGCGAAGCTGCTTCCAACGGCGCTCAGGCGATTGACCGCGCCGCAACCTTGCTTCTTCTCGTTGGACGGGCAGGACCATCAGGCGCCCGTCTGTCCGAGCTTGTCGCGCAATGCAATTTGCCCAAACCAACCGTTCGCCGCATACTTCTTGCCTTGGTGCGCACCGGTCTTCTTGATCAAGACGGGGAGACGCGGCGTTACTATATTGGCCCTGAAGTTTATGTGCTTGGGACACTCGCGAGCGCACGCTTCGGCATTCATTCGATCTCGTTGCGCTCTCTCGTCCGTCTCAGCCAGACGACCGGTGATACTGCCTTCCTGTCGGTTCCTCGCGATCTCTATTCGATCTGCGTGCATCGCGAGGAAGGTCCCTACCCTATTCGCGTCCACGCCCTGCATGCGGGAGATCGCCATCCTCTTGGAATAGGCGCCGGAAGTCTCGCGATACTCGCAGCCCTGCCAGACAACGAGATAGACGATATCTTGACGACGAACGCGGAAGTACTGATCGAGAAGTACCCGCCGTTCTCACCGTCTTTACTCCGCCAGCTCGTTCGCGACACCCGCGACAGAGGATATGCACTCAATCCCGGAATGCTCCTCTCCGACTCCTGGGCTATCGGTGTAGCAATTCGCGGGCTGGACAGGCGGCCTGTCGGCGCCCTCTCCATTGCGGCAACGGAAAGTCGGTTGAATGAAGCGCGTCAGCGCGAAATCGCACCACTTCTCAAGAAAGAAGCGGCATGGATTGAAGCTCGCCTATTCGACGCCGGCACACCGGAGAACCCACCCGCCTTAAAGGGCAGATGAGCTGGCAATCGGCATCCGATGAAAACAGCTTCGAAACGCGCGCCCCCATTTATGGCGTGCCCGCCGGCAAGACGTTAGGCCTTATGGCGCAAGCGCTCAGCGATCTGAGCAATCGCAAGGCAGCCTCGCACGGCGGCGTCCTCCACGGCTGGGACAACTGCAAGGCCGAAGGCATCGGCGGTACGCTTGTAGACCTCGACCAGATCATCATCCCCGACGACAGCAATACTGGCACCTTCTCCATACCACCCTAGGGCCTTCGCCTCGCGAAATTCCGAGGCAACGACAATGCCCGAAAGGTAATCGGTCATTTCCGCCGGAGAAAGCGCGCCCGAGAGCCACCCCGTTCGTACGGCAAAGAGATGGGTCAGCAGCCCTGCCGGTCGTTGATCATCACGAACAACCGCAACGCCCTTCAGAAAAGCAGCCCAGTCGGGGGCCTCCGGCTTCTTGGCAACCTTGGATAAAAAGGAATGCCGCGCAAGCGTGCCAAAAACCTCTCCTGTTACGAGAGTTTGAAAGGATGCGATTTGCCCCCCTGCGATCCTTGCCCATTTGGAGTGGGTGCCCGGCAGGACAACCGTCAGATCCCTATCAAGTCCGAAGCCGACAAGCTGGGTTTCTTCGCCGCGCATCACATCCGGGTACGGATAGTTAGAGCGATCGGTCAGACCGGGAAGAAACGTGATGGTCCCGCCCTCAGGAAGCGGCATGACCTTTACCTGGGCAGCCAGCGCCTCTGCGTCCGCGGGCACCGGCACATACGGCATCTCGACCCAACCGTTGCGACTGCCGATCATCCCGGCGGCGTAGATCGGGATAGGTCCGTGCGCGGCGCGCCACGGCGCAATCGCGCTCTGCAGCACGCCCAAGAAGTCGCCGGCGATGGATTGAATACCGTTTTCCGTCTCGATGCGATCAAGGACAGCTGCGCTTTCATCCACAAGGAGCGCGCGGAATGATGTCGTACCCCAATCCAGAATAATCCGTAGCGAAGGCGCCTGCACAGCCATGGCGTTTCCATCCGTTTTCTTGAGTGACTGCTTGACCCATAAACCAACTCAACGTAAGGTCCAACATGAAAAACAATTAGTCCACTATATGGACCATGAGGAAACGCGATGCTTAGGGGAATTCTCCCTGTCCTTCCGACTCCGTTCACCGCAGATGGCTCGATCGACCAGCCAGCCATGGAGCGCATTGTTGATTTTGCGCTCGCTTCAGGCGTCGACGGCGTCGTTTTTCCGGGATTTGCCAGTGAAGTTGACGAGCTCACGGCTAAGGAGCGAGCGGATCTCCTGGGTCTCGTCGTAGAGCGCGTAAACGGCCAAGTTCCGATAATAGCGGGCGCCAGTGCGCCGAGCGCCGAAGAAGCGATCGCTCATACGAAGGAAGCTTTAAGCAACGGGATACGGACGGTCATGATCCAAGCTCCGAAGAGCGTTGGCGTGAGCGTCGAAGCGGTCGCCGCCTTCTACCGCACTGTCGCGCAAGCCGTGCCTGAAATCGAAATCGTCTTGCAGAATGCCCCGGCGCCGCGCGGATCAGATCTAAAGCCGGATACAATCCTGGCAATCGTACGGGATAACCCTTCGATTACATATGTGAAGGAAGAGACGCTTCCTGCCGGGCCTGCGATTACAGCGATACTGAAAGACAAGCCTCCGCACCTGAAAGGCGTCATCGGTGGCGGAGGAGCACGCTATATCATCGATGAATATCGCCGCGGCGCCTGCGGCGCCATGCCGGCAGTCGAAATCGCCGATGTTCACGTAGCGATGGATCGTGCCTTCCGGAGCGGCGACATCACAAAAGCGCGCGACCTCTATATGCGGACGCTGCCCCTCCTGGTCATTCAAGCCAATTTCAGGATGGCTTTCACGAAGTATGTCCTTTCCAAGCGCGGCATTCTTACAAATCATGTATCTCGGGCAAAATTGCCGCCGATGGATGATGCGGACATTTCAGAAATCGATGCCTGGCTGAACTCGGTCTCCCACCTCCTGGGCAACGGATCGGCAGCGCTCGCTGGAGCGGCTGAATGAGCGATTCCGTCAAAACGATCAGCGTTTACTCGATCACAATTCCTCGCGATACGATTTACCTGGGCGAACCACGGCCAGGCGAGGTCGTGAACGAGAAGGGCTACATCGTCCGGAAAGGTAACCGCACGGTCTATCCCACAAGCGATAGAACAGTTGTCGTACGGATTGAAACTCGAAGCGGTGTTGTCGGCTGGGGAGAGACCTACGGCATCGTGTCTCCAAGGGCCGCGATGGCCATTATCGATGACCTGCTCGGGCCTTATGTCGTGGGCAGAGACCCGCAGGACGTCGCTATCATTCACGAAGACCTTTACGATCTTATGCGTGTGCGCGGCTATACGGGTGGTTTCTATCTGGATGCCCTTGCTGCCGTGGACATTGCCCTGTGGGACATCTGCGGCAAACTTGCGAACCTGCCGCTGGTGAAACTTCTCGGAGGACAACGCCACGAGAGGCTGCCGGCCTATATTTCAGGGCTTCCAAAGCGGACCCGAGAGGAGCGGGCCGAGTTCGCCGCGGGATGGCAAGCCAAGGGTTTTACCAGTTTCAAGTTTGCCGCTCCCGTGGCTGACGATGGCGTCGTTGCCGAAATGGAAACACTGCGAACGAAGCTCGGCCCGGCCGCGAGAATCGCGTGCGACATGCATTGGGCTCACACCGCGGATCAAGCCATCGCATCCATTCGCGCCATGGAACCGCATGGCCTCTGGTTCGCCGAAGCGCCGGTAAAGCCGGAAGACATCGACGGCCTCGCCCACGTTGCGGCGCGTGTAGCGACCACCGTCGCGGCTGGAGAGGAGTGGCGGACTGTCTTTGATCTCGTGCCTCGTGTCGCCCGGCGTGCGTGCGGTATCATTCAACCGGAAATGGGACACAAGGGCATCACGGAATTCATGCGCATCGGCCAGTACGCACAGGCCCACCACCTGGAGGTCATTCCGCACGCAACCATTGGAATCGGGCTGTTCATGGCTGCGAGCCTTCATGCAAGCGCTGCTTTAACTGCGGTGACATGCCATGAGTACCAACACTCGATCTTCGAGCCTAACCGCAGGCTCGTGACCGGCAACATGGATTGCCGTGAAGGTTTCTACACACTGCCGACCGGTCCGGGTCTCGGTGTTGAACCATCCGAGGAGGCAATAAGCCTCCTCCAAGAATATAAATAAAGATGAACCCGCAACGGAGGAAATGCCATGCTGAGAAGAAAGCTGACCATACTGGCGGCGACGGCCGCACTTGCGCTGAGCACAAATGCGGCGCTTGCCCAGAACAAAGTCCTCAAATTCGTCTCCTGGCAGAAAGATGAGCGCGGCGTCGGAGATTGGTGGGCTTCCGTAATCAAAGCCTTCGAAGAGGCTCACCCTGGTACAAAGGTTGAATGGACCAAGGTCGAGCGCGGCGCTTACGCGGATACCATGACGACCCTGTTCGCCGGAGGCAATCCGCCCGACATCGTTCACCTGGCATCCTTTGAATTCCAGAAGTTTGCCGATAACGGCTGGCTCGAACCTCTTGACCCTTACATAAAAGATGCAAAGCTCGACCTTACGGGCTGGGCCGGCCAGGACACCTGTGTCTGGAACAAGCAGACCGTTTGTACAATGATGCTCTATTTCGGCTACTTCCTTGCCTATAACGAGGACATGCTGAAGAAGGAGGGTCTGTCCGTCCCGAAGAGCTACGCCGAATTCCTGGAAGCGGCGAAGAAGACAACGAAAGACCTGAACGGCGACAGCATTGTCGACCAATTTGGCACCGGCCATGAAACCCGCGGCGGCGGCGGCCAGTACATCAGTGAAATGATGAACTACACCTTGGACGCTGGGGGCCGCTGGACTGACGAAAACGGCAAGGTCACGATCAACACTCCACAGATGATCGAGGGCCTCACCCGCTGGAAAACCATCGTAAAGAACAATCTGACACCGCGTGACATGTCGGCGGGTGAGGTGCGGCAGCTCTTTGCCGACGGCAAGATTGCCCTGAAGATGGATGGCCCCTGGCTCTGGCCGATCATTCAAAAGGGCAAGGCCAAAGACCAGATCAAGACAGCGATGGTCCCCTTCAGCCCACCCGTTGGGGGCTCGTCCAACGTTCTTGCTATTCCGTCCGATATTTCCAGCGATAACAAAAAACTTGTCTGGGACTTCATCAAGATTGCAACTTCTGACAAGTTTCAATCGAGCTATGCCACCCTCGGCGCCTCGCCTCCTCCGAGTCCCCGTGCTGACATAAGCGCGGCGAAGGCGGAGAATCCCAACTTCGATCTTCTCGTGGAAGCTACACGGGCCGCGGCGAAGGCCAAGGTCGATCGAATTCCCAAAGGGCTCGAAATCCAGTTCAACGAGTTCTCCAAGATGGTCATGGAAGAAGCTCAGCGCATGATCATTCAGGATCTCGATCCAAAGGCAGTCGCTGCGACAATGCAGCAGAAGGCAGAAGCAATTCAACAACAATGATACCGACGACTTCGCCGGCCGCAACGCCGCGGCCGGCCCTTTTACAGAGGATTTCATGAAGTCAGGATTTGGTCTTGATCTTGCGCGTCCGAGTCGCCGCCATTGGCTGGGCTATCTCCTCCTTGCGCCGGCGGTCCTTCTCATCGGACTTATAATCATCTACCCACTGATCGTCTCGGTCGACATCTCGTTCCAGAACGTGAACATCGCCCGCCTCGATCAGCCACGGCGACCTTTCACGACGGCGAATTACGAGCGCCTCTTTTCATCTCCAGACTTTTGGAACGCGAGCTGGATTACGCTCAAACTCGTCGTCATCGTGAGCCTGTTCTGCTTTCTCCTGGGCCTCGGCACTGCTCTTCTCGTCAACAACAAGTTCAAAGGCCAAGCATTCGCCCGTCTTCTCGTAGCGCTCCCCTGGGCCGTCCCGGAAGTCATCGCCGTCGTTATCTTTGCGTGGATGTTCGATTCCTCCTTCGGATTGATGAACTGGGTCTTCATTAAACTCGGCTTCATCGACACGACAGTAAACTGGTTCTCGTCGCCTGTAGCCGCGTTTGCAGTCGTATGCGTTACCATGATCTGGAAAGGCTATCCCTTCGTCTCGATCATGATGCTGGCCGGCCTTCAATCCATCCCTGATGATTTCTATAATGCGGCCCGCGTCGACGGGGCCAATGCATGGCAGCGGCTGGTCAACATCACGATACCCTCCTTGATGCCTGTGCTCGGCGTCACTCTCATTCTGGTCATGCTCTGGGTCTTCAGAGATTTCTCCATCATCTACGTGATGACAGGCGGCGGGCCGCTCAAAGCAACGCAGACCCTGTCGATCATGACCTATGAGCAGGCATTCGGCTTCTTCAAGATGGGGTACGCTTCCGCGATCGGGGTCGTAACGCTCATTGTCTGCGTCATTGCCAGCCGTCTTATGATCGGTCGGGCTCCGGATAACATCTGAGGCATGGTCATGAAACGCAGCACACTTCATCAAACCACACTCTACGCAGCGGTATTTCTTGTCTGCGCTTTTCTGATCTTCCCGATATATTGGCTGTTCATCACAGCAATATCGCCCCCGGATCAGTTACGGGTCTTGCCTCCGCGGTTTTGGCCTGAGATACCGCGCTGGGAAGTATTTGGACAAGTCATACGTGAGCGGCCGATCCTTCTCTGGCTTGGCAACTCGGCTCTCGCCGCGATCGGGAGCGTCATTCTCTCGATGACTGTTTCCGTACTTGCCGGGTACAGCCTGTCACGATTTAGAGTACGTGGCGGTCAGTCGCTCGGCCTTTTCATCCTTACGGCAAAGATGCTTCCGGCGACGCTCCTGGTGATTCCGTTGTTTGGAATCTTTCGGACCATGGACCTGATCGGCAGCCTTTGGTCGATCATCCTTGCGCACGCTACCCTGATCATCCCATTCACCACTTGGATGCTGAAAGGGTATTTCGACACGATCCCACGCGAACTGGAGCAAGCAGCCATGGTGGATGGCTGTTCGCCCTTGGGAGCGATGGTCCGCGTGATCCTTCCGGTCTCTGCGCCCGGTCTCGCGGCAACGGCGCTCTACGGCTTCGTATTGTCGTGGTCCGATTACGCCTACGCTCGGACATTTCTCACAAATGCGCAGACGAATTGGACGGCCAATCTCGGCATTACGACAATGAAGGGCGAATACATCTCGAACTGGGGTGATATTTCTGCCGCCTCAATTCTCATCGCCCTCCCCGTTCTGATTATCTATCTCTTTCTCGAGCGTTATCTCGTCGGTGGGCTGACTGCTGGTGCGGAAAAATAGTGGAGTAGCGGCATGGCCGGCATTCACATAGAAAATGTGACCAAATCCTATGGACAACTCTCTGTTCTGAAAAACTTCTCGCTCGAGGTTTCGGATGGAGAATTCGTCGTCTTCGTTGGCCCTTCGGGCTGCGGCAAGTCGACCATGCTGAAAATCCTCGCGGGACTTGAGGAAGCCTCTTCGGGCACCATCCGGATCGGCGGGCGGGATGTCACGGACTTGGCCCCTGGAGACCGGGACATTGCCATGGTCTTTCAAAACTACGCTCTTTATCCGCATCTCACGGTTCGCAAAAATATGGGCTTTGGCCTAAAAATGCGCGGAACCGATCCCACGGAGATCGATAAGCGCGTTACGGAGGCCGCCAAGATTCTCGGTGTCGATCACCTTCTGGATCGACGTCCGAAAGCTCTCTCCGGCGGGCAACGGCAGCGCGTCGCTCTCGGTCGGGCCATCGTTCGTGAGCCCCAGGCCTTCCTTATGGACGAGCCTCTATCAAATCTCGATGCCAAATTGCGGGTCCATACACGGGCGGAAATCAGCGCTCTTCATAAGCGGCTTGGCGTTACTACCATTTATGTCACCCACGACCAGATCGAAGCGATGACGATGGCGGACCGCATCGTCATCATGAAGGACGGCGCTATTCAGCAAATCGCCGACCCCGATACGATGTTCAAGAAACCTGCCAATTTGTTCGTGGCAGGCTTTATTGGCTCACCCGGAATGAACTTTTTGCGAGCCACCGTGAACACCAATGGTCCCTCACCGGCCGCTCGGATCTTTGGCTATGATGTTCCCTTGAGGATCCCTCAGTCCTTCGCTGGGCGCGAGGTCATCCTGGGCCTGCGTCCTGAGCACATTGCAGCTGGGCCAGGCGCGGTGACCTTCGATGTCATGCCAAGGCTCGTCGAAAGTCTCGGAAGTGAAAAATACGTTTACGTTGACGTACCCGTCGAGAACCGGGTCGAGGCTGCGCGGACGGGGGGCGACGAGCGGCGCGCCGACACCATCATCGCGCGGCTCATTAATCCCGACGAGCGGGTTACGGAAGGACCCATAAAGTTGTCTTTCGATCCGGCTCGTCTTCACCTTTTTGACGCAACCACGCAAGCATCTATCGAGTGAGCATCAACATGGCTATCCTTGTCACCGGCAGCGCAGGACGTGTCGGGTCAAAAGTCGTTCAGCGGCTCCTTGACGAAGGAAATCTTGTTACGGGATTTGATCTGAAGCCTTCTGTTATCAACCATCGCAATTATCGCGAGGTGGTCGGCTCTTTTGACGACAGAACGGCGGCTGCCAACGCTGTCGAGGGAACAACCGCGATCCTACATCTTGGCGCCTTCATGTCCTGGCTGCCCGCCGATGCCGAGAAACTGCACCGAGCGAATGTGGATGGAACGCGTGTTCTTCTTGAGCAGGCCGCCCGGGTAAAACCTGAGAGGATACTGTTCGCGAGTTCTGGCGAAGTGTATCCGGAGAATGTACCAGACTACCTTCCCGTCGACGAGGAACACCCGCTCAAACCTCGCTCATCTTATGGGCTTACAAAACTGCTCGGTGAGGAGATCGTCCGTTTCTTCGAACGCACGTCAGGCATTCCGGCCACGATCCTCAGATTCTCCCACACCCAGGACGCGGCGGAGCTTTTGGATCCCTCCAGCTTCTTCTCTGGACCTCGCTTTTTCCTACACGCAAAAATTCGCCAGCAGGAGAACCTGGGGAATACGGCCGCGGTCCAGCGTTTAATGGCGGTGGATGATGGTCGGGAGGCTCTCGTGGTTTCACGCAACGAGAACGGGCGCCCATTCAAGATGCACATTACCGACACGCGCGACATGATAGATGGGATTCTCCTCGCGCTGAAGAGTCCCAAAGCGGCTGGACGCACATACAATCTTGGCGCAACCACCCCCGTCGATTTCGCGGAAGCACTGCCTCTCATGGCCAAAATGACGGATCTACCCTTAAAGACCGTCGATTTGCCGGGTAGTGGTGTTTATTACGAGACATCGAACGCTCGCATCCGGGAAGAACTTGGATTTGATCCGAAGTGGACGATAGAACGTATGATCTCGGAAGCGGCCGCTGCCAGAGCCGCCAGAGCGAAGGTCGCATAATCGTGGACAATCCGCGCGTAGCTCCTCCGGAAGAAAGAGAGGTCCCGACCGGCGCCGCAGCGTTGGCCAAAGGGCTCTACCTTCTGGACGTAATTGGAGAACATCCAACGCCCCTGAGATTCAAGGATCTTCAGGCGGCAACCAAGTTGTCCAAAGGCACCCTCGCGCGGATGCTCAATACGCTCGTTCTGTTTCGTCTCGTTCGCCATGAAGAGAGCGACAATACATACCGCCTCGGGCATCGGTTGTTCGAGCTGGCTCACCGCGTGTGGGAGTCCTTCGACCTTCGCGGAGCGGCCGCCCCTATCGTCGAACGCCTTGCAGATGAGACACGGGAAACCGTTGCCCTATGCTCGATCGACGGTCATGAAGTCCTCTACATTGACCAGAAAAGCCGTGGCGGCGCATTCGGATTTCGCATTGAGATCGGACGGCGGGCCCCTCTGCACTGTACGGCGGGCGGCAAGGCGCTTCTTGCCTTTGCGTCGCCACACGAGCGCCGTGCCATGCTCGAAGTGGGATCGCTCGAGCGCTTCACGAACAGAACCATCGTCGACGAAGACGCGCTCATGGCCGATCTCGCCTTGGCCCGGGCCCGTGGTTATGCCATTTCCCTTGAAGAGCATGTTTCCGGCGTCGTCTCGGTAGCCGCTCCGATCTTCGACCATACAGGTCGTGGAATCGCGGCAATCGGTGTCTTTGGGCCGAGCTCGCGCCTATCGAACGACCGACTTCATACGACGGGTCGCGACCTCATGGCAGCGGCACGTCAGATATCCGGCAACGTCGGCGCAATGCCGATGAATATCAACCCGCAGAGCCGGACATTGGCTTACTCGCAGAGTGATGCCGAATGTGTTCTTCCCTGGGGTGCACACCTGGCCGAAGGTCCTGTTTGGCACCCTCACGAAAAGCGTCTCTATTGGGTCGATATCCTGGCTCCGTCCGCTCATCGCTTTGACCCGATCACGAGAGTGAACGAAGAAGTCGTTCTCCCCCGCCTCGTGAGCGCCATTGTTCCACGCCGGGGGGGCGGCCTTGCGGCTCTTACCCAGAGCGGCCTCGAAGCCTTGGATTTTAGCAGCGGGAAGCTGGAATCCATCGTCGATCCGGAGGCTGATGTTCCTGACAATCGCTTCAACGATGGCAAATGTGATCGGCTCGGCCGCCTCTGGGGCGGCACGATGCGCCTGGATGCAAGCCGGGCGACGGGCGCGCTTTATGCAATTGACGGGCAAAAATCCTGGCGCCGAATGGCATCCGGTTTCACCGTAGCCAACGGCCTGGATTGGAGTCCTGACGGGCGAACATTCTATTTTGCCGATTCCGCGCCGGGGCGCGTTTATGCCTATGATTTCGATCTAGCAACAGGGACGATCGACAACCGTCGGGTTTTTGCAACGGTCGATGCTCAGGATGGTCGTCCGGACGGCCTGGCAGTCGATAGCGAAGGCTTTCTATGGTGCGCGATCTGGGATGGCTGGTGTGTACGGCGCTATGCGCCGGATGGGCAGCTTGAACGTGAGGTTCGTCTTCCAGTCCCAAGGCCGACAAGCGTCGCGTTTGGAGGTGAGGACCTCAAGACTCTTTTCATCACGACAGCCCGAATTCGACTTCCCTCCCGAGTCCTTTCAGAGGCGCCCTTCTCCGGGGGCCTCTTCGCCATGCCGGCTCCGGCTGCGGGACTGCCTGTCTCGGAGTTCGCAGGTTGACCCTTGCTCGTTATTTTGATCTCGCCTCCCGCGTGGCGCTGGTAACCGGTGGAGCTGATGGTATTGGCCGAGCCGTCGTCGAAGCTCTGTCGCAACAAGGCGCAAAGGTCGCTTTCATAGATCTTGATCAGGCAAAAGGAGAGGCCTTGGCGGCTCGTTTGCGCGATGCAGGCGCAGACGTTGTCTTTGAGGCTGTCGATCTGCGCGACGTTGCGGCCACGCGGGGCGCAATTGAAAAGCTCAAGGACGAGTTCGGCCCCTTCTCCATCTGTGTCAACAATGCTGGGCACGACGAGCGTCATCGCTTCGATGACGTAAATGAGGAGTATTGGGACGATCGGTTCGCAGTTAATCTCCGGCCCATGATGTTCGTGAGCCAGGCCGTTGTGCCAGGCATGAGAGCCATTGGTGGAGGCTCGATCGTCAATCTCGGATCGACCTCGTGGATGCAAGGCGCCCCGGGTCTTATTGCGTACACAACCGCGAAGTCTGCCGTCCTTGGCTTTACGCGCTCCCTGGCTCGCGAACTTGGCCCTGACAATATCCGTGTGAACTGCGTCACCCCAGGCTGGGTGATGACCGAGCGCCAGCGGAAGCTCTGGTGGACCCCCGAAAAATGGGCAGCCGCAGAGGCGAGGCAGTCAATCAAGGGCGAGATAGCTCCCGAGGATGTTGCAGCCATGGTGATTTTCCTTTGCTCGGACGTTGCCAGACGATGCACGGGGCAGAACTACATCGTCGATGCCGGGGTGGTTTGACCTGCCATGTTCGGATTGACTGAGATTCTCGATGCATCCTGCATCGTCACTGATCCCGGCGATATGGCTCCCTATCTCTCCGACTGGCGGGGAGTGGCAAGAGGGTCTGCGCAGGCTGTCGTGCGGCCACGGACCACGGAGGATGTCGCCCGTATCATGAAGTGGGCCTCGCGGACCAGAACTCCAATTGTTCCACAAGGGGGAAACACCGGTCTGTCGGGAGGTGCGACCCCCGATCGAACCGGCAACGCCGTCATCCTGTCGTTGGAACGGCTCAACCGCATTCTATCTGTCGATCCTCTCGGGAACACCCTTGTAGCCCAAGCAGGCTGCGTCCTCGCCAATGTGCAGAAGGCAGCAGCGGATTCAGGCCGTCTGTTTCCGGTCAGTCTCGGAAGTGAAGGTACATGCCAAATCGGAGGCGTTATCGCGACGAATGCAGGCGGCATTAATGTCCTGCGATATGGGATGACACGGGACCTCGTCCTCGGCCTTGAATATGTCACTGCGCAGGGTGAGATCGTTCGTGGCCCCAAAAAGCTCCGCAAGAACAATGCGGGCTACGACCTGCGCCATCTTCTAATCGGATCCGAGGGAACTCTCGCCGTAATCACCACGGCGGCTCTGAGAATTGTTCGGCCGGCATCGACCCGGTTGAGTTCACTCGCGGCGTGCGAGACGCCAGAGGACGCGTTAGCCCTTCTCGGGATCCTTCGCGCCGTAGCGGGTGAGGATATCGTGGCTTTCGAGTTCATGTGCGGCACCGAAATGAACCTCGTCCGGTCCCGCTTTCCGAATTTGCGCTATCCCTTTGCAGCAGAGTATCCCTGGTTTGTCTTCGTCGAGCTAGGAAGCGAGCACACGGAAATTGCAGACGGACGTCTTGAAGAAGCGCTCGCTCAAGCAATGGAGAAAGGTATCGTCACGGATGCCATACTGAGCAGGAGTGAAACCCAATCTAAAGACATCTGGCACTTGCGCTTCGCTGTTTCGGAGGCGAACCGACTCGCAGGCCCGACGGTTTCTCACGATGTGAGTGTTGCGACCGAAGACGTAGCAAAGCTAATCAATGACGTCTCTTTGCACATCAAGGAGAAATTTCCGAATGCTGTTCCTCTCTTTGTCGGGCACTTGGGAGATGGGAACATCCACGTGAACATCCTCTTCCCTCCAGACGTTTCGCTGGACATGGATGCTTATAGAGACACAGCCCGCAGGGTGAGCGATGACATCTACAAATTCGTCAGCGCGCTCCATGGGAGCATTTCGGCAGAACACGGAATTGGCCGTTTCAAGCTCGCCGCACTCGAGCGCACGGCGGATCCGGTCGAACTCGGGATGATGCATTTGATCAAGAAGGCATTTGATCCCGAGGGCATTTTGAACCCGGGTGCAGTGCTGAACAGCTCATTCAAAGCTTCACAACCTAACTGACGACCTTGCAGGAACCGGCTTTCAATGATCACAATCACCAACCAAGCCCTCACTGTTGAGGTTTCTCCCCTCGGTGCCGAACTGCAATCCGTTGTCGACGGAACCGGAGCGTCATGGCTCTGGCACGGCGATCCGACCTTTTGGGCCGGGCGAGCGCCGCTTCTATTTCCTGTCATTGGGAGGAGTTTCGAAGGAAACGTCCTGATCGATGGCACGTCCTTCCCGATGGATGGCCACGGCTTTGCTCGCACGAGTCGCTTCGCCCTGCGAGAGCAATCAAGTACCCATTGCATTCTGCGTCTGGAGGATAGCGAGGAAACGCAAAGGCGTTTTCCCTTCCGCTTTGCCCTCGATATGACATTTTCCCTCGATGGGTCATCTTTGTATATCGAGGCATGTGTCGTTAATCGCGATAGCAGGGTACTGCCGTTCTGCTTTGGATTTCACCCGGCTTTTCCCTGGCCTCTCGCCGGATCGGCAACAGCAAACCACGAGGTTCATCTTGAGCCCAATGTGACGCCCACATTGCTGCGGATCGATGAACAAGGCCTCCTGAAAGATGACCGCTATCCGTCACCCTTTTCCGATGGAGTCCTGAGACTGGACTCGAGCCTCTTTACACAGGACGCGATGATCTTCGATGAACCAGGTATCAAGAGCGTCTGGTATGGGGTACCTGGGAAGCCCGGCATACGCGTCGAGTATGACAATCTCCCACAACTCGGAATTTGGACAAAGCCGGGCGCACCGTTCCTATGTATTGAGCCTTGGCATGGATTGCCGGCTCCTTCAGGCCGGCAGGAAGCCCTCGAAAGCCGACGAGGCGTTGCTTGCCTCGATCCTGGAGAAACAATGCGTTTCCCAATGAAGCTGGCCTTCGCTGCCGACCAAACTCGTGGATTATAAGGTCAAGCTTAGAGATCTGGTCGAACTTGTGACATCAGGCCTTGATGCCTGATCTGCATCTGATCTTCACTTCATGGTGGTGCTGAATTCGCAGCAGTGTCATAATCCTGAATTATGGCGCCAAAGCAACGGAATGATGCGCTTGGGATCCGTGAGGCAAACCAGAGGGCCCTTTACCTTCGCGATGCTGAGGAAGGCCCTCACTGTTACGATCTACACGGTGGTGGCAGCAGGCTTGCTTTTGGCGGCCGGGCTCTCATTTCGTGCTTGGGATGCGTTTCGCGCAGAACCGCTTGAGCCTTGGCATACTTTCGTTCCCAGAGAGTTAAGTGCGGAGGAAATAGACCAAGGAACCTGGTCACAATACGTCGAAACCGAGGATCGCATTTTCACCGAAGTGCAGCAGGAGGTCAGCCAGAAGCTGGATGACGATGAGCGTGTCCCGTTCAATCGTTATTTTGTCGGCAGTCCAGTTTACCCAGGGCATTTCACGACGAACTGGAATCGTTCATATGTCATGGAGCCACGCGGACCTCCGGTAGGAGCTGCCGTGTTCCTCCATGGCCTTACCGATTCTCCCTACAGCCTGCGGCATCTTGCTAACCTATACCGGGATAAGGGGTTTGTTGCGGTCGGTATTCGGATGCCCGGCCACGGGACGGTTCCTGCGGGTCTCACTAAAGTGGAGTGGCAAGATTGGATGGCTGCGACACGCCTTGCCGTACGTGAGGCACTGCGACGATCAGGGGGCCAGCGACTGCATATTATCGGTTTTTCCAATGGTGGTGCACTCGCGGTCAAATATGCGCTTGACACCTTGGACAATGACCATCTGGCAAGACCTGAGCGGGTCATCCTCCTGTCTCCAATGATTGGCATAACACAATTCGCACGCTATGCAGGGATCGCCGGCTGGCCGGCTTACTTTCCAGCCTTTGCCAGGGCCGCTTGGCTCGACGTTCTGCCGGAATTCAACCCATTCAAGTACAACTCCTTTCCGGTCAATGGCGCTCGCCAATCCTATCTGGTCACACAGGCGCTTCAGGGTCAGATCATTCGAGCGTCCGAAAGAGGCACTCTCGGGCAACTCCCGCCAATACACACTTTTCAGTCCGTCGTTGATTTTACCGTCAGTACCCGCGCGGTCATTACCGGTCTCTATGCAAGGCTTCCGGCTAACGGCAGTGAATTGACACTCTTCGATATCAACCGCTCGGCCAAGCTCGGGCCGCTTGTACGTCAGTCCGCCGATACAATGGTCGAGCGTCTCCTCCCGAATGTACCGCGCTCTTTCAGAACGACCATCATCACCAATGCCAACCCATCGAGCCTGAAGGCTATCGAAAGACTGACGATCAGCGGCAGCACGGAGGAAACGGCGACGGAACTCGACCTGTCGTTTTCACCGGCGGCATTTTCCTTATCCCATGTCGCCCTGCCCTTTCCGGTGACGGACCCCCTTTATGGATCAGAACCGGACCCGAAAGAGGGCTATGGGGTCAACCTCGGGTCTTTAAGCCCGCGGGGCGAGCGCGGCGTTTTGGTTGTTCCGCTCGATGCTATCGTCAGGATCTCGTCGAACCCATTCTATCCATACGTAGCCCGCCGTATCTCCGAATCCATCGACAGCGGGGCGACCAAACAATAACTCTTAACAAGATTGGCCTCAGCCTCCTGTCGCCCCCTTGGTTCAGAGGCCAGGGATTGCAACGAATGATCTGAGAGACTGCGATCAGGGCTAGCAGCATGACCAACCATGTTGCGCGCAAAGGAGAATTCTGAGGAGCCCGCAGAAAAACCAAGGCGACGATAGAACTGTTGAGTAAGCGAGATGTTTAGCTCGGACGCCATCGGAGAGGCCATTCCGACATGCAGCCGCTTGAGATACCTGTCGTTAATGTTTGCCGATGAGCATGGAGCTATCTGAAAGTTGCTTTCATGCCCAAATTTCCTTAGCAACTTCGGCTGTAACCTGCCGGCACAGCTACTTTGGAGGAGCCTATATGCCTCACGAAGCGTACTGCATTATTTTTCGACGCAATCGTTGGACGGTTTGCTGTTCCGGCCGCGATCTCGGCTCATTTCATTTTCGTGCCAAAGCTCTCAGATTTGCGGTCGAGTCAGCTCATTACTCTTCGACCCTGAACTGCCCAACGGTCTATATCCTTGATCGGACCGGCGACCTTTACACAGCATGGCGTGGAGACAGAGATTCTCTCAGCGATTGTGTCTGAGTTTTGTGCGAGTTGCGTTGTGCTACCAGCTCACAAAGATAAGACACCGTCGCTTGAAACGAGGCATTCCGCTTAACCGACTGCGACGGAATGCATGGGCGCCTCTTCCATCTCTGTCACTTGCTCCATCGGCTCCATAAGAGACTGAATTTTCTCTGCAAGATCGCTCGCCCGATATGGCTTATAAAGAAGGTTGAGATCGTTGAGCGTGTCCTCGCCGTCAAAATACCCGGTGGTCAGCAAGACCTGGATATGAGGCAGCTCCCGCTGAATTAGGCGTGCCAGGTCGACGCCCGTAAGCTCCCCAGGCATCCGTACATCCGAAACAACGAGGCTTATGGCAGCACCAGATCTTAGAACTTGCGCGGCTTGATCGCCAGACTCTGCCTCAATAACGTTGAATCCCAACGATCGCAGGGTGGAGGTCGCCACCTGTCGCACAGCGGTGTTGTCTTCTACGACAAGCACCGTTCTTCCCTCACCGAAGGGCTGTGTTTCATTGGCCTGCTTATCTCTCGAGGCTTCAATGGCCTCGTCACAACGCGGCAGAAAGATACGGATTATTGTACCTTTGTTCGGTACACTCTCGATCTCCACATGACCATGGGATTGCTGAACAAAGCCATAGACCATGCTGAGGCCGAGCCCGGTACCTTTTCCGTTCTCCTTCGTAGTGAAGAAGGGCTCGAAAACCCTCCTTAGAACCTCAGGCGGCATACCGATGCCCGTATCTCTAACCTCAATCACGACAAACTCACCGCTCGGCAGGGATCTCCCTTCACTCGCGGTTTGGTTTTCGAGGGAGATCGTGAGGTCTCCACCATTCGGCATGGCATCGCGCGCATTAACGGCAAGGTTAAGAAGCGCTGCCTCGAATTGCGCACGATCAACACGGATGGGCCAGATATCATTCTCGGATTTCAAGGAAGCGTTGATGCGCTCTCCGAGTGTCCTCTTCATGAGCTCGAGCAGGCTCGGCATCAGTGTATTTACGTCAACAGTTGAGACCTGAAGCGCCTGGCGTCGAGCGAAGGTCAAGAGCCTATAGGTGAGGTCCGCACAATGCTGTGCGCTCTCCATTGCCATTTTTATACGTCGCTCTGCCTTCTGATTCCCCTCGACGGACTTTCGGAGAAGATCAAGATTGCCGATGACGACACTGAGCATGTTGTTGAAGTCGTGAGCGATTCCCCCAGTCAGTCGACCCACTGCTTCAAGCTTACTTGCGTGAAGCAAATTCTGCTCCATTTGCTTGCGCTCTGTGATGTCGAACCAGATCCCGAAGAGCTCTCGGGGTCGTCCCTCACTATCGCGCATGAGAACCGTCTGATCCAGGAAGTACCGCTCCACGTCGTCAGCACAACGCCACCGGTATTCGAGGCTGACAGCGCCCTCTTCTACTAACCGATCAAGCTGCTCCAGGACCGCTTCTCGGTCGTCAGGATGAATTCGGGACGACCAAAAATCAGGACTCTTCAAGAAGGCGTCTGGCTGGAAACCCGTAATCCGTTCAATGCTCTCGTTCGTAAAGTGGAGCTGCCGATGATCCTCTTGGAGAGACGCGGTATAAAGTGCAATGGGTAGTGACTGCAAAACGATGGATTGGTGTTCCTCACGGCGACGGAGGGTCTGCTCGGCCCGCAGCTTTTCGCTCCGAACCCGCAGATTTTCCACAAGTAGCAACCGCTCCTGCTCACCCTGCCAGCGTATCTCCTCCGTCTTGCGGTAGAGATCTACGAATACCTCAACCTTGGATTTGAGGATCAGGGGTTCGATGGGCTTAAAAACGTAGTCGACGGCGCCCGCCGTATAGCCTTTAAAAACGTGGAGGTCGTCCTTGTTATAAGCTGTCAGGAACAGAATTGGGACTCTCGAAGAGCGGGGGCGATTGCGGATCAAGCCGGCAACCTCAAATCCGTCGAGCCCGGGCATCTGCACGTCGAGAAGAATGGCTGCGAAGTCCTGCTGCAGAACATGCCTGAGAGCCGCCTCACCGGAGCTGGCAGTCACGATCTCAAGCCCTGGCGCTCGCAGAACCTCCTCGACGGCGACGAGGTTCCGGTGGTCATCATCGACCACCAGAATCTTGGCAATGATAGAGCTGGGCAAAGGATAGGTTGAAGCCGTACGAGCTATATCGTGCTCAGGATCAACCGACCTTACATCCTGCATCATGAGCTGAGTCCGGTTCCTGCCGCATCATTTAACGCATTGCCGTCAGGAATGTAGGTGCTCCGACTAAGTTGAACACGTAGGACAGCGAGAAGTTGATCGATATCCACAGGCTTTGAAACATAATCCGTCGCTCCAGCCTCAAGACATTTCTCCCGATCGCCCTTCATGGCCTTTGCAGTCACCGCAACAAGCGGAAGATTTCCATAGCGAGGGTTTTTCCGGATTTCCCGCATGGTTTCATAACCATCCATCTCGGGCATCATAATATCGACCAGGGCGATATCCACGTCAGGGTTATCCAGCAGCTTTTCGATGCCTTCGCGTCCGTTCTCGGCAAACACCACGGACATTCCATACTGCTCAAGCGCGCTCGTCAGTGAGAAGATGTTCCGCATGTCATCATCGATCACCAGGACCTTTCGGCCCTCCAAGGAACCTTCGGTCCGGCGTTCGATAATGATCGGCTGCTCATTCGGGATCGCATTGATCGTCCGATGGAGGAACAGAGCCGTATCATTGAGGAGCCGTTCGGCCGAGCCTTCTTCCTTGACGATCACAGTTGCGGCAATGCTCTCGAGGCGCCTCTCTTCTTCCCGGGTCAGGTCTTGGCCCGTATAGATTACAACTGGTAGATCTTCGCCGTTCTTCGTCTTGCGGATGCGCTCGATCAGTTCCGCTCCAGGCAAATCCGGCAAGCCGAGATCGACGATGGCGCAATCGAACTGCCGAGCTTGGAGAGTTTCCAGAGCACTCTCCGCGGTTCCGACAGCGGTTACTTCCACCTGTTCATTTTTCATGAGCTCCGAAAGGCTCATACGCTGGTTCTCGTCATCTTCAACGAGCAGCAATTTCTTAACCGGCCTGTCGACGAACTCCTTGGTGCGATTGAGCGCGTTCATGAGCGCTTCGCGGTCCACTGGCTTCTCGAGGAATCCGAAGGCACCGGCTTTGAGGCCACGCTTCTTCTGGTCATCCACGGAAATCACATGGATTGGAACATGCCGCGTTCTCGGGTCATGTTTGAGAAGGTCGAGCAAAGCCCATCCGTCCATATCGGGGAGACCGATATCCAGTGTGATCGCGTGCGGCTTGTATCGATGGGCAAGGGCAAGAGCTGACGCACCGTCCATCGCGATAAGACCCTTGAAACCTTCCTCGCGTGCGAGCTCCAGCAGAACCGATGCGAACATCGCATCGTCCTCAATAATAAGAACAACTCGGTCGCCGGCCGTAATGGCGTGCCGGTCGTCCAGCGATGCTGAAAGAGCCATTGCGGCAGACGGTTGACGGAGAACGGCCGTGCCGCTGTTGTCCAATCCCTGATGGTGTCCAATGCCATCGCCGCTTCCCTGGCCCGCAGAGGCGAAGCTGTGGCTCGCTGGCGGCTCGACAGGCAGGAAGAGCGTGAAGGTAGATCCGCGACCGGGAGTGCTTGAGACAACAATCTCGCCCCCAAGAAGACGAGCGATCTCTCGGCTAATGGCAAGGCCGAGGCCCGTACCACCATACTTCCTGCTGGTTGTGCCATCCGCCTGCTGGAATGCTTCAAAGATAATCCGCTGTTTGTCTTCCGGTATGCCAATGCCCGTGTCGGTCACGGACATCGAAATCCACTGACTGCCAGCCCTGAGGGGCGAACCCTCGGCCGTTCCGATCCGGAGCGTGACTCCTCCCTGCTCCGTAAACTTGAAGGCATTCGAGAGAAGGTTTCGCAGCACCTGCTGCAGACGTTTGGAATCCGTACGAATGCCCGATGGAAGCTTCGGCTCAACTTCGATTTTGAAGTCGAGGCTCCTCTCCTCGGCCACCTGGCGGAAAGTGCGCTCCATATTGTGGGCAAGATCCTTGAAGCCGACGCTGGAGACCTCAAGGCTGACTGTTCCAGACTCGATCTTCGACAGATCGAGAATATCATTAATCAGGGACAGGAGATCCGAACCCGCCGCATGGATCGTCTTGGCAAATTCCCGCTGCTTGTCGGTTAAGTTGCCATCCGAGTTCTCAGTCAGAAGCTTCGACAGGATGAGAAGTGAATTGAGGGGCGTGCGCAACTCATGGCTCATATTTGCCAGGAATTGTGACTTGTAACGCGAGGTTAGTGAGAGTTGCTCGGCCTTCTCCTCCAGAGCGGTCTTAGCAATAGAGACCTCCTGGTTCTTGGCTTCGACCTCCTGCTTCTGGAGCTCCAGGAGGCGTGCCTTGTCCTCGAGATCCTCGTTGGTTTTCTGCAGGGTCTCCTGCTGCTGACGCAAGAGTTCTTCCGACTGGCGCAAGGTGGCAGCCTGCTGCTCGAGCCGGTCGTTGGTGTTTCTCAGCTCCTCTTGCTGACTCTGAAGCTCGGTCGTCAGCAGCTGCGACTGCTTGAGAAGACCTTCCGTCCGCATATTGGCCGCGATCGTGTTGAGAACGATACCGATGGATTCTGTCAGCTGCTCAAGGAACGACTGATGGGTCTCCGAGAAGCGACTGAAGGAAGCCAGCTCAATGACGGCCTTAACCTCCTGTTCGAACAGAACCGGCAGCACGATAATATTGAGCGGTGGCGCCTCTCCAAGCGCGGATCCAATGGTGATGTAGTCGCCCGGCACACTCGTCAGAAGAATGCGCTTCTTCTCGTACGCGACCTGCCCAACCAGACCCTCTCGGAGCCGGAAACGGTTATTGAGATGCTTTCTCTCCGTGAAAGCGTATGACGCCACGAGTTCAAGAACGGAATCTGTTCCATCCTTCTCAACCGTGTAGAAAACGCCTTGCTGCGCGCTCACCAACGGTGCGATCTCGGACAGGATCATGTTGGAGACAGTCGTAAGGTCCCGCTCACCCTGCAGCATTCTTGTGAACTTCGCGAGATTAGTCTTCAGCCAATCCTGCTCCGCGTTCTTAAGGGTCGTATCGCGAAGGTTGCGGATCATTTCGTTGACGTTGTCTTTCAACGAAGCCAGCTCACCAGAAGCTTCCACGGAGATCGACCGCGTCAAATCACCTTTCGTCACCGCGGTGGCGACATCGGCAATGGCACGCACCTGGGTGGTCAGATTTGCCGCCAGCTGGTTCACGTTGTCGGTCAAATCACGCCACAGGCCCGCCGCTCCAGGCACCCTCGCCTGCCCACCGAGTTTGCCTTCGACACCCACTTCGCGGGCCACGTTCGTCACCTGATCGGCGAACGTCGCGAGGGTATCGATCATCTCGTTGATGGTTTCGGCAAGGGCAGCGATCTCACCCTTGGCGTCAACCGTAAGCTTGCGCTTGAGATCGCCTTCTGCAACGGCAGTAACCACGCTGGCGATACCTCTCACCTGACCGGTCAGGTTGTTCGCCATCATATTCACGTTGTCAGTCAGGTCCTTCCAGGTCCCAGCAACGCCGCGCACCTGCGCTTGCCCGCCGAGCTTACCTTCGATACCAACCTCGCGGGCCACGCGGGTCACTTCGGACGCGAAGGAGTTCAGCTGATCCACCATCGTGTTGATCGTGGATTTCAGCTCCAGAATCTCGCCCTTCACATCGACGGTGATCTTCTTGGACAGGTCACCGTTCGCCACCGCCGTGGTCACTTCGGCAATGTTACGAACCTGGCCGGTCAGGTTGGCGGCCATCATGTTCACGTTGTCGGTCAGGTCCTTCCAGACACCTCCGACCCCACGCACTTGCGCTTGCCCGCCGAGTTTGCCTTCCGTGCCCACTTCGCGGGCTACGCGGGTTACCTCACCCGCAAAGGAGTTCAGCTGATCCACCATCGTGTTGATCGTGGATTTCAACTCGAGGATTTCGCCCTCGACCGCCACCGTAATCTTCTTGGACAGGTCACCGTTCGCCACCGCCGTGGTCACTTCGGCAATGTTACGAACCTGGCCGGTCAGGTTGGCGGCCATCATGTTCACGTTGTCGGTCAGGTCCTTCCAGACACCTCCGACCCCACGCACTTGCGCTTGCCCGCCGAGTTTGCCTTCCGTGCCCACTTCGCGGGCTACGCGGGTCACCTCACCCGCAAAGGAGTTCAACTGGTCCACCATCGTGTTGATCGTGGATTTCAGCTCCAGAATCTCGCCCTTCACATCGACGGTGATCTTCTTGGACAGATCGCCGTTCGCCACGGCTGTGGTCACCTCGGCGATGTTACGAACCTGGCCGGTCAAGTTCGCGGCCATAAGGTTCACATTGTCAGTCAGGTCCTTCCAAGTACCGGCCACTCCCTCAACGCGGGCTTGGCCGCCGAGCTTACCTTCGGAGCCGACCTCCTTGGCCACACGGGTCACTTCCGATGCAAAGGAGTTCAGCTGATCCACCATCGTGTTGATGGTGTTCTTCAGCTCCAATATCTCCCCACGAACCTCCACGGTGATCTTCTTGGACAAATCGCCGTTCGCCACGGCCGTTGTGACCTCGGCAATGTTGCGGACCTGGCCGGTCAGGTTCGCCGCCATGAGGTTCACGTTATCGGTCAAATCCTTCCAGGTTCCGGCAACGCCGCGCACCTGCGCTTGCCCGCCGAGCTTGCCTTCGGAGCCGACCTCCTTGGCCACACGGGTCACTTCCGATGCAAAGGAGTTCAGCTGATCCACCATCGTGTTGATGGTGTTCTTCAGCTCACGGATTTCCCCGCGAACCTCGACGGTGATCTTCTTTGACAGGTCGCCGTTCGCAACCGCTGTCGTGACTTCGGCAATATTGCGGACCTGTGCAGTCAGGTTCGAGCCCATCATATTGACGTTCTCGGTCAGATCTCGCCAGACGCCGCCCACGCCTTCCACCTGCGCCTGACCGCCGAGTTTGCCTTCGGAGCCGACCTCCTTGGCCACACGGGTCACTTCCGACGCAAAGGAGTTCAGCTGATCCACCATCGTATTGATGGTGGATTTCAGCGCGAGGATTTCCCCCTTCACATCGACGGTGATCTTCTTGGACAGATCGCCGCGGGCAACGGCCGTGGTGACTTCCGCGATGTTACGAACCTGGCCGGTCAGGTTGGCGGCCATCATGTTCACGTTGTCGGTCAGGTCCTTCCAGACACCGCCAACCCCACGTACCTGCGCCTGTCCGCCGAGCTTGCCTTCGGAGCCGACTTCCTTCGCCACACGGGTCACTTCCGATGCGAAGGAGTTCAGCTGGTCCACCATCGTGTTGATGGTGTCCTTCAACTCAAGGATTTCGCCTTTCACATCGACGGTGATCTTCTTGGACAGGTCACCGTTCGCCACGGCGGTGGTGACTTCCGCGATGTTACGAACCTGGCCGGTCAGATTGGCGGCCATAAGGTTCACATTTTCCGTCAAATCCTTCCAGGTCCCGGCAACCCCTTTGACCTTTGCCTGCCCGCCGAGCTTGCCTTCGGAACCGACTTCGCGAGCGACGCGCGTCACTTCGGACGCGAAGCTTCCAAGCTGGCCCACCATGGTATTCACGATCTTGCCGATACGCAGGAACTCTCCTCGCAGAGGGCGACCGTCGTTCTCAAGCTCAATGGACTGGCTGAGATCGCCCTTGGCGACGGCACCGATAACACGGGCGACTTCGACTGTCGGCTGAACAATATCACCGATCATGGCATTGACGGATTCAATGCAGTCACTCCAGCAACCGGTCGCGCCCGCCAGCCGCCCCCGTTCCTGGATCTTGCCTTCCTTGCCGACGACCTTGGCCACCCTGTCCAATTCCCGAGCTATGCCTTGGTTGAGCTCAGCAATATCGTTGAAGGCTTCCGCGATCTCGCCATCAAGGCCTATCAGGTCTGATGGGAGCCGAGCCGAAAAATCCCCGCGGCGAAAGGCACGCAGGGTTTTCAAGAGCAACTTCAGATCGAGCTGCACGGAAGAAACTTCAACTTGTGACATATGGCCCCCGATATATTATTACCAGGCCGATGTGTGCCTGGACCCCAAAAGACAGCGCTCGACCTGCCATAACGTTCGGCCGACAAGGGAGCGCGACCACCCAAAACGCATATTTAGGATGAAGGTTCCGCGAAAAAAGGAGTTATTCACACGACTTTAGGCGTTTAGCCAAGTCAGAGTAAACAAGTCCGCCACTCTAGTTCGGCGGCCCCCTTGATGCCATTCAACTAAATTCAGTTCGAAACCGAGAGCGTGCCGCGCGATACGGGATGGCGCGCCACATGGAAACGACTTCCTGCAACGATCACGAGCACCAGAAGATGCATGCCTACGGCGACGGCGAGTGTGGTCTTCATTCCCACGCTGACAGAATCGGAGCGGCCCGCAGCAACATCGTTCGAATTTCAGCCCAATGTGAATATGCGCCTATAGCGGACCGGCACGATCAAAGATCGCTCCACCTCTGTATCAGTTTGGCTCACGAAGAACGTTCTCAGACGTCCTGTCGATGACCTTTGGCTCGACAGAGGGCTGTCGTGATTTGGCACGGCCGTCCCACTCAGGTCTCTTGGAACAGGCTCAAGCTCTCAACCTGAGGGCACGGCTGCCTCGTTGATCCCCCCGTCGCCGTCAGGCATCAGATCAGATCGAAGGGATCTTGATGGAAGTGCAAGCGCGGCATCCGCTCTTGCGGTGTCATCTAAGCCGCGTTTCGCGCATAGACTGCCTTTCGTCGAAACGTGCGTACCATTCCCCTGCAGCCGGATAATGATCCCGCCAGCCGAGGTCTTCAAAGCGCAAGTCGAGATAGCCGAGGGCGCATCCAAAGGAGATGGTCCCGATATCAACCCTATCGCCGAGGTTTGGAGCGGCCTTCTCAATGGCTGAAAGCGTGGTTTGGATCTTGTCGATCTGCCCGTCCAACCACCCCTGCCATAGTTTCTCCGGCGGCCGAACGGCGCGTTCATATCGGCCGAGGAGAGCGGCATCCAGCAGTCCATCTGCCAGGGATTGCTCGACTAAGACCTCCCAGCGCTGCTCGCCCGAGGGAAAAATCGAACCACCTTCCAGATCATTCAGGTACTCGCAGATGACACGGCTGTCTGCCAGCACGCGGCCGTCCTCCAGCATCAGCGTCGGCACCTGGCCGAGGGGATTGTGGGTGATGATTGACTTGTCCCGGTTGACAGGATGAGCCGCGCAAGCAACACGCTCGATCTGCTCGGCGAGGCCCAATTCATGGGCAACGACAAGAACTTTGCGAACGAATGGCGAGGTTGGAGAGTAAAACAGCTTCATGTCAGTGGATGCTCGCTATCGGATGTGATGGATCAGGCGGCGGTACGGGCGAGTTCTTGGCCGGCGATATAACCGAAAGTCAAAGCGGGCCCCAGCGTGATGCCGGCCCCCGGATAGGCTCCGGCCATGATCGAGTTCATATCATTGCCGCAAGCAAACAATCCCAGAATAGGCTCGCCGTTTCTGTCGAGAACGCGCGCCTTGGCGTCGACCTTAAGGCCCGCAGCCGTTCCAATATCGCCCGGCCAGACGTGAACCGCATAGAATGGCGCCGTTGCAATCGGCCCAAGACATGGATTGGGTTTGTGCGCAGGATCACCCAGATAACGGTTATACGCACTTGAACCCTTGCCGAACTCGGGATCCTGTCCGGAAGCCGCATAGTCGTTCATTCGCCGCACAGTCTCCGATAAGGTCTCGGCATTGATGCCCAGCTTTTCGGCCAGTTCATTGATAGTGCCGGCCTCAATAAGATAGCCAGCCTCGACGAAAGGACGCAGGCGGCGCAGACCGGGGCGAACCAGACCCAGCCCATACCGGCGAATAAAAGGACGATCACAGATCAGAATGGCGGGAACTGTCGGAGCGCTCTCATGGGAACGATGCATTGCTTCGACGAATTCGTGGTACGAGGTCGCCTCGTTGACGAAACGCCGACCTGCCGCATTCACGGCCAAGAGTCCTGGTTTCTGTCGGTCGAGGATCAGGTGAGGAAATCGGATCTCCGTCCCATCCTTCCGCCGAAGTGTTGAAACGGGGGCCCAAAAGGCATTCCCGACATTGTCCCCGTCGACCGCCCCACCCACCTCGATGGCCAGCCTGATACCATCTCCCGTATTGGCGGCTGGAGCCATGGATTTGTGTTTGTCGGCGAACGGAATGAACTGTGAGCGCATTGCATCATTGGCCGGGAAGCCTCCAGCGGCCAGGACGACGCCGCGGCGTGCACCGATTGCGACCATCTGCCCGTCTTTCTCGACGAGAGCTCCGGCCACTCGGTCATTGGCGACGATCAGCTTTCTGGCGGATGTCCGCGTGTACAGGACGATGTTCGCATCAATTGCGGACTTCAGAAGCCTTCCTGCCAGAGCATTCCCCATAAGCAGGCGTGTCCCCCGGGGATAGGACACTCGATCGGCAAAGTACCGAAAGAGGATTTTCATTCCGTGCTGGAAATTCGCCAGGGATTTTGGCATGCCCAGCAGGGCGTCGATATCCTTCCTGTTCACCATCATTCCGCCGAAGGCCAAAAACTCCTTCAACGGAGGACGAAGGAGTTCAAAGCTTCTGCCCAGAACTCTTCCGTCAAACGGCGCAGGGTCGATGGTCCGGCCGCCGAGAGAGGCGCCTGGAATCTCGGGACGATAATCTGGTGAGTAGGCACGAGCCTGGAAGATGACGTCGGTTTCCTGCTCCATGAACGCTACCATACGCGGGCCATTCTCAAGGAATGCCTCAATGAGGTCCTGTCGAAGACGATTGCCGAGGATCGCGCGGAGATAGGAGATGACTTGCCCATCGTCATCCTCCAGTCCGACATCGGCAAGATGCGGATTCTTGGGAATCCACACGGCGCCACCTGATATGGCCGTGCTACCTCCGATCCATGCTGTCTTTTCGATGACGACCACATCGAGGCCGGCTTTGCGAGCCGTCAAGGCGGCCGCCATTCCGCCAGCTCCGGAGCCTATGACAACGACATCGTACGTCTCATCGAACCTTTCCGTTCCGTCGCTCATCATACAATCTCTTTTCAAAGGCCCATGCCCCCGCCTAATGACTTGCCGCCATCCACCAAAAGAACCTGACCAGTGATGAAGTCGGTTCCAGGGGATGCGAGGAAAGCAACGGCATTTGCAATGTCCTCTGGACGCCCGGCCTTCCCTGTTGGCTGAATTGCCAGTTGTGCAGCCATCCGCTCTGGAGTTAAGGCAGCCAGCAACGGCGTATCGATCAATCCGGGAGCTACCGCATTCACAAGGATCCCATGCCCGGCAAGCTCCATCGCCATCGCCCGGGTGAAGCCGACGACGGCAGCCTTTGAGGCGACATAGTGGGCGTGGTTCCTAGCGCCCAGGAATGCGCGGGACGCGATATTGACGATTTTGCTCCCGGGGAGCATCCGCTCCGCGGCGGCTTGGGAAAGCGCGAACATTGCGACGAGATTGATTTCATACGCGCGCCGAAAGTCCTCGGATGTGAGATCGAAGAAGCTCCGCTCGTCGAAGATCCCTGCATTATTCACCACAGCCGATAGAGATGGAAGCCGCGTCACAAGCAAGCGAACGGAGTTGTGATCGGTAAGATCGATACATTCGGCCTGCGCAGATAGACCTTTCCCATTGAGCTCTTTCGCGGCGGTCTCGGTGGCCGTTTCGTCACGATCCAGGATCACGACGTGGAAACCATCACCGGCAAGACGTTCACTGATGGCGCGTCCGATACCACGGGCGCCGCCCGTCACAAGCGCAACTGGTCTGTCGTCGGATTGTGTACCGTTCAAGCGTTCTCTCCTGAATTTGCAGACCCTGACTTCATGGCGAAGTCAGCCCCATGCCTGTGTGTGAGAAAGCCTGCCGTAAGCCCCCCATCGACCTCGAGCACTGCCCCGTTCACATAGGCCGCATCGTCCGAAAGCAGGAAGGCGGCCGCAGCGGCGATTTCATGAGCCTGCGCCAACCGTCCAAGCGGCGTGCGGTCGAGCATCACATGGTTAAGGAAATCCTCAGGGATGCCATCCCGGATCATTGGGGTATCCACCCCATTTGGGGCAACTGCATTAACGCGCAAACCACGTCTGCCCCACTCGGTAGCAAGTGTCTTTGTCAGGCCGACGAGACCCCATTTCGAGGCCGCATAGTTGGCTCGTCCAGGCTGACCGCCGAGGCTGGTAATCGACGCAATGTTAACGATCGCGCCTCTGCCATGAGTGAGCATAACCCTACCGACAGCGCGGCATACGTAGAAGACACCCGTCAAATTGACGTCAATCACCGCCGTCCAATCGTCGTCGCGCATGAATTCCGCAGGTTGGGCTCGCGCAATTCCCGCACAGGGAACAGCTCCCCATAAAGGGCCTAACGTGTGCTCGATTTCCGCGACAAAGCCCTCGATGTGCTCTGATTTCCGGGTATCGAGCACTCGTGCCAGCACCGGTGTTTTCCGATCACCGAGCTCCTGCTGCAGATCTTTCAGCCCCTTGCAATCCAGATCTGCCAAGGCGATTGCCGCACCCTCTGCCGCAAGCCGCCTTGCGGTCGCTGCACCAATGCCGCGGGCAGCGCCTGTTATCAGATAGGTCCGCCCCTCAAAACGTTCCATGCCTCAGTGCCCGAGATAGGTCCGCCGTACGCTGTCGTCGCGCCTTAACTGCTCCGATGGACCCTGAAGAGCCATCTCGCCGTTCTCCAGGATATAGGCATATCTCGAGCATGTGAGAGCGACGGCGGCGTTCTGCTCGACGAGTAGAATGGTAAGGCCATCCTTGTTCAGGCGATCGATGATCCCGAAGATCTGCTGCACGAGAACCGGCGACAGGCCAAGAGATGGCTCGTCCAGAAGGAGGAGTCGCGGACGCGCCATAAGGGCACGTCCGATGAGGAGCATTTGCTGTTCACCGCCCGATAGGGTGCCGGCCCTTTGATGCAACCGCTCCCTAATCTTGGGGAAATAGTCGAGAACCCGCTCAAAATCGTTCCGGACAGCAGCGGTATCCTTGCGTCTATATGCTCCCATTTCGAGATTCTCTCGAACACTCATGTCCCGGAAGACCTCACGCCCCTCAGGAACCTGCACAATTCCGCCTTCCACCACCTGGTGAGATGCACGGTTCTCGATAGCTTTTCCGTCAAACCAGATATTACCTGACGTCACGGGCACCAAACGCGAGATTGTGTTTAAGGTCGTCGTCTTTCCAGCACCGTTACTTCCGAGCAGAGCGACGATGCTGCCTTCCGGGACCTGGAGCGATACGTTCGACAGGGCCTGAATGCGGCCATAAGAAGCGGAGATCCCAGCCAACTCGAGAAGATCAGGCATTGATCATCTCCTGCCCTAGATAAGCTTCGATGACGGAAGAATCGTTACGAACCTCCTCCGGCGTTCCTTCGGCGATTTTCGTGCCAAAGTTCAAAACAGTAACTTTGTGGGAGATCGCCATCACGAGCTGCATGACATGCTCCACAAGCAGAATTGTTATTCCTTCGCGGTTGCACAGATCCGTGAGCAGCGCGTCCAGAGCTGCAATCTCTCGGTTCCGCAGACCTGCTGCAGGCTCGTCAAGCAAGAGAAGACGTGGGCGGATGGCCAAAGCGCGCGCAAGCTCCAGAAGCTTCTGGTGACCGAAATCGAGATTGCGCGCGCAGGCGTTGCGATAGGCAGACAAACCGGTGCGTTCGAGAAGCCGTTCCACATGATCGACGACGCTGGCCGGGCAAGCGGATAATGCATCGCCCCATGTCTTGCCTGCGTGGACATGGGCGCCAATCATTACATTCTCAAAAACCGTAAGCTCACCGAACAACTCCAGATTCTGGAAAGTTCTCGCGACGCCAAGCCCAGCCATGCGGCTCGCAGGCATGTTCGTCACATCGACGCCGTCCAGGAGAATCCTGCCAGTAGTCGGTTGGTAGAACCGTGAAATGCAGTTGAATGTCGTCGACTTACCAGCGCCGTTCGGTCCGATCAGAGCGTGAATGGTGCCACGCTGTACGGCGATATTGAATCGATTGACTGCCGTAAGGCCGCCGAATTTGACCGTTAGATCTTCGACTTGGAGCAGATAATCAGCCACGGAACACTCTCCCCGCCTTGTCGTGGATGAAAGCGAAGAGACCTCGAGGCGCATACATCATGAAAACGATCAGGATGAGGCCATAGATAATCTCCTGATAGGACGGTGTCTGGCGTAGGAACTCGGATATGAGGCCGAACACAACGGCTCCGCCCACTGCGCCTGCTATAGAACCAAGCCCACCGACCACGACCATCGTCAGCACCAGGATCGTCGTCTGAAAACCGAGGCTGTCCGGATGGATATAGGTGGAGAATGTCGCAAACATGCTACCCGCGACACCTGCGTAGAAGGCGGATAGCCCGAAAGCCGTGACCTTAGCCCGGCGGACGGGAATCCCCATTGCCATGGCGGCAACTTCGGATTCCCGAACAGCTCTGAATGAGCGACCCAGGCGAGACCGTGAAATCAGGATCGTCAGCAGAAGCATCAACAGGGTTGTGATCGCGACGACAGGATAGGCCTGCTTGTCGCTCAGGATTTCCAAGGTACCGAGGCGGGCCGGGCTGATACGCAGGCCGTTCGGCCCTCCGGTCACCTTGTCCCAGTTCAGAAAGACCCACTGCAAGGCTTCGCCGAATGCGAAAGTGGCGAGGGCCAGATAGATGTCGCGCATACAAAGCGCGACTGCGCCAATGACCACACCGACGGCTCCCGCAATCAGTCCGGCCAGGAGCATTGACATCGGAAAGGGCCATCCGAAGGCATTTCCTGCCAATCCGCTCGTGTAGATCCCGATGCCGTAGAAGGCCGCATGGGCCAGGGCAAACTGCCCCGTTTCTCCGATCACCAGGTGAAGTCCAAGACACAGCACCACAAAGACAAGAAGAAGATTGGCGATATAGAGAACGTACCCGGTCACCACGAAGGGCAAGAAAATCAATACCGCGGTCGTTAGCGCCAACAGGCCGATGCGCGCTGGCGACACATTGCTGCGTGCGGTCCAACGTGCCGGCGGACTGGCCTCAGACCTTGAAAGCATGGCGGCTGCCTTATCGGACATGAGCTCAGACCTTCTTGATTTCGACGCGGCCGCCGAACAGCCCCTGCGGCCTGATTACAAGCACGAGCATGATGGCGAGGAACGGCGCGAGTACGATGGCCCGGGAGGCCACGAAAAGGCCTACGAGGTTCTCGATGATGCCGATCAAGAAACCTCCGACGACCGCTCCGGGCAGGCTGGTGAAACCGCCGACGATGGCGGCGGCGAATCCCAGAGTGACAATGGATCCCATATCTGCGGTCATCAGGACTTTGGGTGAGATCAACAGTGCCGCAACGGCCGAGATCGCGCCGGACAGACCCCACACGATCATGTGGATTCGCGTGAGATCGACGCCGACAAGCTGTGCCGCCTTAGGGTTCATGCCAACAGCTCGCATGGCTCGTCCAATCTTCGTATACTTGAACATCCAGAAGAAGGCGGCCATGACGATGATTGCGGTTGCAAGGATCACCAGATCGAGCGTCGTTACGGATGCCTGCCCAATCAAAATCGACTCCGGCTCGATCACCGGCGGAAAGGAACGCGGCGTATCTCCGAATCCGGTTTGCCTGACAAAGCCCCGTAGCACATAGGAGAGCCCCAACGTCGCAATAACTAGATTGACAGGGCTTCCGTTCGCCCGCGCCACTTGATTCAGGATCAGTCGTCGGAACAGGGCTGCCCCGGCGAAAGCTAACAGGATCGTTGCGGGCATGACGATCCAGAGAGGCAGGCTTCGGAAGACAAGTAAGTAAAGCGCAATGTAGGCAGCCGCCATCACCATTTCGCCCTGTGAGAAGTTCGGCACTTCAGATGTCTTGAAAATCACCACAATGGCGAGGGCAAGCAGCGCATATACGCTGCCGATGATCAGACCAGACGCTACACCCTGCTGCAGAAAAAGAAATGCCACCTCGAGCGTCATGCTGCCCTCACTGCGTCACTGGAAGGAGGAGCCACGGGGCTTATCTCGCCCCGCGGCGATGGTACTGAGCTTAACCCTTGTATTTCCAAAGACTCTTGAATGAGCCGGGAATAAGAGTCTGCTGGCTACCATCGAACTTCAGGTAGATGGTCGATTCCTGTGCAGCGCGATCATTTGGGCCGAATTCAATTGGTCCAGCCATGACACCGGAGTCGAACTTCTGATTTCGCAGAACTTCGGCGACCTTCTCCCGGGTCGGGTTGGGACCGGCATCCGTGAGCGCTTTCACGACGGACATAGCAGGGGCGATGCCATATGGCATGTAAGCCTGAGGATGATCCGGCTTTGCCGCAAGGTCGGGATAGCTCTCCTTGTACATGTCGTAGACCCACTTGATCTTGGGGCCGCCGGGCACGTCCGCGAGAACGTCCTGAACATAGAAATTCTTCAGCGCGTCCTTACTGCCGACATTTTCCACAAGCTGAGACAGGTTCGCCGTTCCTGTCACCGTGAGCACAATCGGCTTCGTGATGCCAAGCTCGTAAGCCTTCTTGATGATAAGAGCCGCGGGCTTGGCATAAGTTGTAATGGCAATCGTATCAGGATTAGCAGCGCGCAGCTTGATCAAGGGCGCTGTAACATCCGTAATATTGGCGTTGATCGACTCGACGGCGAGTTCCACTCCGAGCTGCTTGGCGGTTTCCTGGGCCGCTTCTAGGTTCCAGGCCCCATAGGCGTCATCATGATTGATGTAGCCAATTTTCTTGGCTTTCAAATGTTGTTTGCCGAAGTCCACGACTGAGCCACCGACCGCATATTGCGAGATCGAGAAGGCGCCGAAGATGTAATCAGTGGGAGGATACAAGGCGCCGTCGGCGGAGGCGTTGAGCATGACCCAAGGAATCTTGCTGCGAACGACGTAATCCTTCGCCGCCACAGCCGCAGCGGAGCATGACCCACCATTGAGCATAAATACCTGATCCTGCTCGACCAGCTTCTTAACTGCCGAAACAAGATCATTTGCGTTGCAGCGGTCGTCCTCGATCACAAGCTCAATCTGGCGGCCGTGAACACCTCCATCTTTGTTGATCTTGTTGTAGTACATCTTAGCTGCGTTCACGACATCCAGTCCGTAGGCCATATTGGCGCCGGACAGAGGCGAGAACATGCCGATCTTAATGGTTTTTTCTGTTAGACCGGGCTCCTGTGCACCGGCGGACGAAGCATGAGCGAGCCCAGCTGCAAGCAGCGCCGCCCCCCAAAAGATCCGAGTTGCTGTACACTTCATTCCTTCCTCCCATTTTCGGCCTTAAGGCCTATTGCATTCGGTAGCCGCCATTAACGTCGATGGTGACGCCCGTAATGTACGAAGCGGCCGGCGAAACCAGGAAACGCACGGCGCTTGCTACGTCGCTTGGCGTCCCAAGACGCCCGAGAGGAATGGCGGACGCTGCCTTGCCGTCGTCGGCGGGATCAAGCGACAAGCGCAACATGGGCGCATCGATAAGACCTGGCGCGACCGAGTTAACGGTCACCCGCTTAGGCGCAAGCTCACGAGCCAGAGCTTTGGTCAAACCGAGAATGGCTGATTTGCTTGCGATGTAAGACGAGCTGGAGCGGTATCCGCCGAGCTGCGCGGCAACCGACGACAGCGTCACGACCCGCCCATCGGTAGGCGCCGGACCGAGTCGTTGCGCATATTCGCGGCAGCAAAGGAAGGTTCCTCGCGCGTTAACAGCTTGAGTGACCTCCCACTCATCCAAGGACGTTTCGACCAGTTCATTGCGCGAACCATCTGGACGGAGCAAAAGAACTCCAGCGCAGGTCACAAGGACGGAAACCTGACCGAGGGATTTTCCGATCTCGTCATAAAGGCGCCTGACCGCGCTCTCATCGGAAACGTCGACGGCGAAGCCCTTGTGTCCATGGCGAGGCAACTGCTTGGCGAGGTTCTCAGCTAAAGCAAGATCCTTATCAGTCACCGCGATGGCAAGGCCGTCCTCAGCCAGCGCCCGGCAAACCTCGGCACCAATGCCTCCGGCTCCGCCGGTCACCAGCGCAACTCTACGAGTCTGCTGGGCCACGATTTCCTCCCTGGCTGGTCTAAAGCCACCCTTTGGATACAATCCAGCAAGATAGTAGCGAGTTTGTCAATTCCATTCCGCTGCTTTATGAATAATTTTATCCAATCCTGCTCAGAAGAACCTCCTTGGAGGTAGAAGCCGTGGCAACCAGCTCTACAGAAATCAGCAGCCTCCTACGGGAGCGCATCTTGTCAGGGGAGATCCCACCCGGCGAGCGACTGCAGCAAATTCCTCTTTCAGAAATGCTGGGCATATCACGGACCCCTCTCCGTGAAGCACTCGCGACCCTCACAAACGAAGGTCTCCTGCTTTACGAACCCAATCGCGGCTACACGGTCCGCTCCTTCTCACTCGACGACGTGCTTGCCGCATTCGATGTTCGCGCTCGCCTGGAGGCCCTCGCCTGCGGCATTGCTGCAAAGCGCGGCATGTCGCCGGCGGCCCTTCGGACACTTGCCGAATGTGTCGAGCGTGGCGATCGCATCCTGTCGAAGGGGATTCTTGATCCCAGCGATCTCGGTCCTTACCGCCAAATGAACGTCGAGTTTCATGACACCATCATCCAGGCCGCCGACAATCGCTATGTAATGGACTTCGTGCGACAGTGTCATAATGTGCCGCTCGCCTCCGATCGCATCTTTGTCTGGGAAGATTACGAGATCATTAGGCGCTCCCATGACGATCACCGCCGCATTGCGGAAGCGCTATCGGAGCGAGATGGGGAGCGAGCCGAGTACCTGATGCGCGAACATGTCTATTTCGCAGGGATCGTGCTGCAGCGCTCTCTTGATACAGGGCTTCAGCAAAAGCGAACCAAGTTCAATCTGACAGGGATGAGCAGATCAATCTGACTGAGCTGCTATCGAAATTTGGAGCACATCCGAATTCACGTCGTGGTAAAATTGTCTGTCTCCGAGCAAGACCGCGCAGGGAATAGTCCATAGCCACGCCGAAGAAGTTCGATTGCCTCTCTCAAGACAAGCCGAGATCGCCAGACAAGGTTCGTCATTCATCTCCCCTTTTCCGAGGACGGCCCGCGCAAGCTCCGACAGAGCGAAGACACAAAAATCTTTGCAGTTCGGATTTTCGTCACCGGCTCCTCCCCTTCGCCACCCTGCCTACTGCCACCGTTGAGGAAACATCGGATGTCTCATCTGCGGACGCTTAAACATCTCACCAACCATCAAGCGTCGCGCGGGTCTTGGTAGCGGGACATCATCGCACACTCAACGCGCTCGGTTTGCCCTTCTGCGCCCTGGGAGAACCGGGAAACCACCCCAAGGACAATATTCATATAGAGGTACGTACAGTCTCAACAATCGTGGCAGATTAGCATGTTGTGCACCTAAAATTCAAATTTTGTTGCATTTTGCATATTCAACATGCAATATTTGCGCACTGCGTTGAATCCGGGTGCAAAAGGTAATGGCTGAGACTTGGCTCGTAGGCCCCCACCGCGTCGTTGATCTTCGGGCAGAGACGGGTGAAAACCTCCTGCGGCTTCCATATATCCTTCGAATTATCCTGGAGAATGTCCTGCGGACCGCAGGCGACGATGCCCCACGGGCTAAGGACGCCATCCTTAACTGGCTCGACCGCGGACAAAGCGAGGAGGAGATTCCCTTCCTCCCCTGTCGCGTCCTGATGCACGACACTACCTGCGGCCCGGCTCTGGTGGACATTGCCGGGATGCGCACGGCCCTGGCAGAGGCAGGCTATGACCCGTGCCTGCTGAATCCCGTCTTGCCTGTCGATGTGTCGACGGATCATTCCCTCGGCGTCGATGTCTTCGGCTCCTCCGATGCTCTGAAGCGCAACATGGAGTGTGAGTACGAGCGTAATACCGAGCGCTATCGGTTCATGAAATGGGCGACGCGTGCTCTCAACGGATTCCGGGTGCATCCGCCGGGCACCGGCATCATGCACACGCTCAATCTCGAACGTTTAGCCACGGTCGTTTCGATCTCGACGCGGGACGGCATAAGCTGGGTCGTACCTGATACGCTTATCGGCACCGACAGCCATACACCGATGATCAACGGTATCGGCGTGCTTGGCTGGGGTGTCGGCGGACTTGAGGCGGAGAGCGTTCTCTTTGGTATGCCGCTCATGATCCGCGTGCCAGATGTAGTGGGTGTTCGCCTGACCGGAAGCCTACGCCAAGGTGTGCTCGCGACAGATCTCGCGCTGACCGTGACCGAGCACCTGCGGCGGATCGATCTGGCGGACCGTTTCGTCGAGTTTTATGGCGATGGCGTCTCAACGCTTTCCGCAGGTGACCGGGCTGTCATTGCCAACATGGCACCGGAATTCGGAGCAAATTCCGGTTTTTTCCCTATTGACGAACAAACCCTACGCTACCTGCGCGAAACCGGCCGTTCCGAAGAACACGTTCGCCTTGTCGAGGAATACGCCAAGCATCAAGGCTTGTGGTTCGATCCGAACGCAGCTCCGCGATATACCAGCACGCTGGAGATTAGTCTCGACGAGGTTGAAGTCAGCCTCGCAGGCCCGCGCAGACCTCAGGACCGCGTTTCCGCAAGCAAGTCCGCGGAAGCACTTGCGCCGCTGCTGAGAAAGCGGCCCGTGCCCATCTCCGCCGACGGGCCGGGAGACGGCGCCGTGGCAATCGCCGCGATCACGAGTTGTACCAACACATCCGATCCGAGACTCCTGGTCGCGGCAGGCCTTCTCGCCCGCAAGGCGCGAAGTTTCGGCCTAAAGCCGCCCGCGTGGGTAAAGACGTCGCTCGCGCCTGGATCGCCAACCGCCGAGCGCTACCTACGCCGTGCCGGACTGATGGACGACCTGGAAGCGGTGGGTTTCAGTATTGTCGGCTACGGCTGCACCACCTGCATCGGCAACTCGGGCCCGCTACCACCCACCATTGAGCAGGCAATGACAGAGCGTGGTATCTTTCCTGTCGCCGTTCTGTCTGGCAACCGCAATTTCCCTGGACGCGTCCATCCGCAGCTCGAGGCGGGGTTTCTCGCTTCGCCACCTCTGGTTGTCGCCTTTGCGCTTGCCGGTGACGTCAATCGCGACATCCTTTCTGAGCCTATCGGCCGCTCTTTTTCCGGCGAAGAGATCTTCCTTGCGGATCTCTGGCCCACGGGAGACGAGATCGACGCGGCATTGGCCAAGGCCGTCGATACAACCGATTATGAGACTTCGTATGACGAAGCCGAAGCGAGCAGAAGATGGAGAGAGCTCGATGCTCCGGCGACTGCTTTGTTCCCCTGGGAACAGAGCTCGACCTATATTCAGCGCCCCCCCTTTGCGGACTTCGGCAAGGGTACGCTTCTCGGGTCCTATGCGGCCTACCCCTTGCTTGTCTTGGGCGACGACGTCACGACCGACCACATTTCCCCGGCCGGGCAGATTCCGCGAAGAGGCCAAGCCTTCGAGTACCTGACGGAGCGCGGTGGTGATCCAGGAAATCTGAACGTCTTCGCCGCGCGACGGGGCAACTGGGAAGTCATGGTGCGTGGCCTGTTCACGAACAAGTCCGTGCGCAATCTCCTCGATCCGCGAATTGCACCAGGCTTCACGATTCACGTGGGTTCGGGCGAGCATTTGCCGCTTATCATGGCCGCGCAACGCTACGCCAAGAACGGTATTTCGGTCGTTGTGGTGGCGGGCGAGCGATACGGCATGGGCTCGTCGCGGGATTGGGCAGCTAAAGGCGTAGCGCTGCTAGGGGTGCGGGCGGTACTGGCCGCGAGCTTCGAGAGAATTCATCGTTCCAATCTGATCGGAATGGGCATCCTCCCCTTAAGATTTCCCACCAAGCAGCGGCCCGACAATCTTGATCTGCGCCCCGGGGATCAGATTTTAATCGATGCAGAACCTACCCGGATAAGACCGCGTTGCCCTGTCCCAGTTACAATCCACCGAGCTTCGGGCACAACCGAGTCTTTCATCGCCACCGCCGCCATCGAAACGAACCTTGAGGTCGAGATTCTGCGCAGCGGCGGCATCATTCCCATCATCCTGCACCGCGTCATCAATGCGGAGGCGACAAGCCGCGAGACACGGAATTCGCAATTCACCGACCTCGGTGAAGGTGCACGGCAAGCAATAGTGCCGGCCACTGGACGTTAATCGGCATGTCGGTTGGCACCCACTATCTCATGCAACCTAAGGGAGGAACTCGTGAGCCATTTGACCAAAACGATCCGCGGCGCCGCAGTCGCTGCGCTGACTCTCTTCGCCTCATCGGCGTTCGGGCAGCAGGAGCTCAAGATCATGGCTCCTGCCGGGCCCGGCGGCGGCTGGGACGCCGCCGCACGCTCGCTCCAGCAGGTCCTCATGCAAACCGGACTTGCCAAGAATGTGCAGGTGACCAACGTTACGGGCGCAGGCGGCACCATCGGTCTCGCCCAGTTCGTCAATACGGCCAAGAGTGACCCGAACCAGCTTCTGGTAAACGGCATCACCATGCTCGGCGCGATCTTAACCAATAAGTCCCCGGTGAGCCTCGACCAGGTCACACCGATCGCTCGCTTGACGGGCGATCCTCTCGTGATCGTCGTGCCGGCGACGTCTCCGATCAAATCCGTCAAGGAGTTGGCCGACGCGGTGAAGGCGGATCCCGCAAAGGTGACCTGGGCGGGCGGTTCTGCGGGTGGCGCAGACCACATCTTGGCGGCTCTTTTTACGAAGGCCTCCGGCTCCGACCCTGCGAAGGTGAATTACATCGCCTTCTCGGGCGGCGGTGAGGCCCTTGCGGCCATGCTCGGCGGCAAGGTCACGGCAGGTGTGTCCGGCTACGGCGAGTTTGAGAGCCAAATCAAGGCAGGCAAACTCCGGGCGCTTGCCATTTCCTTCGGTCAGCGGATGAGCGGAGTTGATGTTCCTACCTTCAAGGAAGAGGGCATGGACGTCGAGGTCGTGAACTGGCGAGCCGTGATGGCGGGTCCTGACATCACGGCCGAACAGCGCAAGGCGCTGACCGATGTGATTGAGAAGGTCGTCAAATCGAAAGAATGGGCCGAGATCCTCAAGGCCCGTGGCTGGGAAGACTACTACCTCGCCGGAGAACCCTTTAAGGCCTTCGTCAAGGAAGAACAGAGCCGGGTTGGTGAGATTCTCAAGTCGGTTGGCCTTGTGAAATCGTAAATCAAGCAGAGAGCCTGGGATCTGGGCTCCCCGCACCTTGGTTTCCGTGGAATATGGAACATACCGATACTGATAGAGTGGATGGCGCCTGGGTGGGTGCATCTTCGGCGCCTTCCACTCGCTCTCCTCGACCATGAGGTTCGACGAAGAGTGTGTCCGGGGCCTCGTATTGCATGATCGAGGATATCAGGAGTGCAGCAAATCATGTAAAGGACAAGCAAGTCGCTATAAGGGTCGTATGCGAGGGTTATTTCATGCATTCAGCCGGAGGACGTGCAGTCAACGGAAAGCGAGAGTTGACTGAGAGGCTCGCCGCGCAGATCCTGGAATACATCCGCGGAAGCGGATTGCCTGTAGGGTTTCACCTGACGGCGCAGGAGCTGTCCGAGCGTTTCAGCGTTTCCCGCTTTCCTGTCGGCCTAGCTCTGCAGTTGCTCGCCTCCAAGGGAGCCCTGACCCATCAGCGCAACCGCGGCTACTTCGTGTCCGACGTCAAAGACACATCGCCAGAGAGCCTCGGTCTGGCAGTCAGGGACGAAAGCTCCAGCATCTACTTCCGGATCGCCGAGGACCATCTTCATGGTCGTCTGCCCGATCCCGCATCCGAAGCGTACCTGAAGGAAACCTACGGGATCACCAAGGCGCAACTGAGCGCCGTACTTGGTCGTATTGCTCAAGAAGGTTGGGCCGAGCGCCGCCCAGGGTATGGCTGGTCCTTCTCGCCGATGCTCACGACACCAGAGAGCCTTGAGCAAACTTATCGCGTGCGCCTAGCCCTCGAACCTGCGGCCTTGTTGGAGCCGATGTACCATCTCAACCCTGAGGTCACCGCCCGCTGCCGTGAAGCGGAACTCCGGCTGCTCGCCGGCGCCATCGAGACGGACAGTGCCGATGCTCTCCACGAACGCGGCGTGCGGTTCCATGAGGCAATCATCGGGGCTTCCGGCAACCCCTTCTTCCTGGAAGCTGTGCGGCGGATCAACCGCGTCCGGCGCCTGCTGTCATATCGTTCGATGATCGACCGGAAGCGCTACCGCCAGCAATGCGAAGAGCACCTCATGATCCTTGATCTTCTGGAGCAGGAGCGGAACGAGGATGCCTCGCAGGCGCTACGCCGCCATCTGGAACATACAATCGGAAACCTTCAGGCGATCAGGCCCATCTTGGAGCACTAGACCATCCCGCTGTCCGGACCAGCTCACGGGGATCTGCAACGGACCGGACTATAGGGTCAGCGATTCTGTGTCCTCGGCTATATACGCGATATATGGAAGGAGCTGGCACAGGGATCGATGGCCTCTCCTCATGAACCGGCGCATATCTCCCTGATACAATGGTTTATTCTGAGCGCCAGTCATTGCACACCCGCGATTGAGACGCGGTCGTTAGATCTTGTCGGAGGGCATACCTCTGAGAGTATGCTCATGCCCACAGTCAGGGCCGAACCGCCTCATACATCTTTTGTGCTTCTTGTCGCTGCTTCTGCAACTCGGGAACGATCTGATCGGCGAAGGCCTTCATCTCCTGGTGCTGACTTTGGCTCGCAGCTCGGTAGATAGTCAACTCCTGATCGAGAGCCTGAAGCTGCACCTCTGCGTATCGCCGGCTCAGAGCCAGATAGTCGAGGGGCTCCAGGTTCTCGATAATGACCCGATGCTCGAATTCTTTCATCGCCGGGAGGGGTATACCGCGCGCCTGAGCGAAGGCTTCGAGCCGTTGCAACTGCCCCTGGCGGAAGTCGACCGATGCCGACGCGTAGGTCTTGACCTCCGGTCTCGTCTCGCGAGCAGCGGCCAATTTAGCGGCCTGCAACTGAAGACGCGTCGAACTATATGCCAACCTGAGAAACTCTTGGGGCTCGATAGGTCTGACCGGAGCAGGCGCGGTGGGTGCTCCCTGACCCTGCGCAGAGACAGCCGTGATCATCCCGGCGGGCACGCCTGCAAGCGAAAGCACGACGATGAATAGCCTCGAAGCACTCATGGGATTACTGCCATCCTGGAACGCCGGACATATCCGGCAAGCGATGCGCGATGCCCTTGTGACAATCGATGCAGGTTTTCTCCCCCGAGAAAAGGAAGCGCTCGTGGGCGGATGCCGCGCGCGGATTCTGCTTGGTCAGGTCCATTGAGTCCGAGCTATGACAGTTGCGGCATTCGAGCGAGTCGTTCGCTTTCATCCGATCCCACTCGCGCTCAGCCAGATGTTTACGCAGGGCAAGAAATTTATCGCGCGTATCGATGGAGCCGAAGATATGCCCCCAGACCTCCTTCGAGGCTTGCATCTTGCGGGCGATCTTGTTTGTCCATTGATGAGGAACATGGCAATCCGGACATGTGGCGCGCACGCCCGAACGGTTCGTGAAGTGGATCGTTCCTTTCAGCTCCTCGAACACATTGGCCTGCATTTCGTGACAGCCGGTACAGAACTTTTCGGTATTCGTCGCTTCAAGCGCCGTATTGAAGGCACCCCAGAATGCGACGCCCGCCAGGAACCCGCCTAATGTCAGAAAGGCGAGGCTGAGATAGACAGGAGGACTCAGCGCTGTCTTGACCCAGCGATTCCCCCGAAACCAGCCCCAAGCCCGCGTTACCCCCGCCGCCATCAGCGTCTCCCTCTTTCAGGCTGCCGCTCAGGCTCGGTGATCGCATCCATGTCAGTAAAGATATTATCCACCAGAGGTTTGGCAGTTGTCTGCGGTACATGGCAGGAAACACAGACGTAACGTCTCGGCGCAAGCCCCCCGAGGGTGTTTCCGGCGCGATCCTGATAATGCGTCACGCTGATCATCGGAGCTTGGCTCTGCTCTGTAAACTTGCGTGCATGACACGACATGCACTTATTGGCATTCAAATCGACGGCATAACCCTCGATGGCATGCGGGATAACAGGAGGCTGGTCCGGATAATTTCGACGTACGCGCACATCGTCCGTGACCTGCCGCTGCATTGGAGGGGCCGGAACAGCCTTCGTGAACGGGTCGGGCCCACGCAAACGCGGCGCGTCCTGCGCCATGATCGCCCCTGCCGTCAAGAACGGTGCAATGCCGACTAAGCACAAGAGGACTTTGCGTCTCATTGCTGATCTCCCGCATCGGCAGAAGCAGCAACGATCTTGACAGCGCACTTCTTGAAGTCAGTCTGTTTTGAGATTGGGTCGGTTGCGTCCAGCGTCACCTTGTTGATGAGCTGACTGGCATCGAAGAACGGAACGAAAATCAGCCCTGGCGGCACGCGATTGCGGCCCCGCGTTTCAATCCGGCTGCGAATCTCGCCGCGCCGAGAAACGATCCTCACCTCTTGCCCTCGCCTCAGGTTTCGCTTGGCGGCATCATCCGGATGCATGAACACCACAGCTCCTGGAAATGCTTTGTAGAGTTCCGGCACGCGCATCGTCATCGAGCCTGAATGCCAATGCTCGAGAACACGCCCTGTTACGAGCCACAGGTCGTACTCAGCGTCAGGCGACTCGGCTGGGGGTTCGTAAGGAGCCCCCATGATGTTGGCCTTCTTGTCCGGATTTCCGTAGAATTGAACCCCGCTCCCTTTCTCGACATAAGGGTCGTAGCCCTCCCGGTAGCGCCAACGCGTTTCCTGACCGTTCACGACTGGCCAGCGCATACCGCGGACCTGATGGTACATGTCGAAGGGCGCATAATCATGTCCGTGACCTCGACCGAAGCTGGCAAACTCCTCGAATAGCCCTTTCTGAACGTAAAAGCCGAACGCTTTCGATTCACGATTCTCGTAGGCAGGGTCGATTTCGGACAGGGGGAATTTATCGACATTGCCATTCTTAAAGAGAACGTCGAACAAGTTCTTTCCCTTGTACTCCGGATTGGCATCCAAGATCTGCGCCGGCCACACCTCGTCGGTCGTGAAGCGCTTAGAAAACTCCATCAGCTGCCACAGGTCGGAACGAGCGTCATCTGGTGCATTGACGAGCTGGTGCCAGAAGTGAGTCCGGCGCTCCGCATTGCCATACGCGCCCTCTTTTTCCACCCACATGGCGGCTGGAAGGATCAAGTCCGCCGCCATGGCGGTCACAGTTGGATATGCATCCGAGACGACCACGAAGTTCGCAGGGTTCCGATAGCCGGGATAAGTCTCGTTATTGGTGTTTGGCGCGGTCTGAAGATTATTGTTGACCATGATCCAGTAAGCATTGAGCTTACCGTCCTTCAGCATCCGATCCTGCTGCACGGCATGATATCCAACCTTGTCCGGAAGTAGACCCTGCGGGAGCTTCCAGATCTCCTCGGCATGCTTGCGGTGCTCGGGATTCGTAACCTGCATGTCGGCGGGCAAGCGGTGACTGAAGGTCCCCACTTCACGCGCCGTACCACATGCCGACGGCTGTCCGGTCAGGGAGAAGGGAGAATTGCCCGGCTCTGAGATCTTCCCCGTGAGGAGGTGCAGGTTGTACACCATATGGTTTGCCCAGACACCGCGGACGTGCTGGTTGAAACCCATGGTCCATAGGGACATCACTTTGGTCTTTGGATCCGCGTAGATGCGAGCCAGAGCTTCCAGTCGTTCCTTCGGGATACCTGAGAGCTCCGAGGCCTTCTCGACGGTGTATTGGCTCACGAGCTTGGCATAATCCTCAAAACTCGCCGGATGGGAAACCTGAGCATCGTTGGCATGCTGCGCCCGCTGCTCCAGCACGTTGTCAGGTCGCAACCCGTATCCAATATCGGTGTTGGCAAGGCGGAAGTTGCAGTGTTTTTCGACGAACTCTCTGTTTACTGCCCCATTCTGAATAATATAGTTGGCGATGTAGTTCATGATCGCCAGATCCGAATTAGGCTTGAAGATCAAGGCCATGTCGGACAGATCTGTTGTTCGATGCTCGTAGGTGGAGAGTGTCGCGATCCTCACATGAGGATGGCTAAGACGTCGATCGGTCACCCGGGTCCATAGAATTGGGTGCATCTCGGCCATGTTCGAGCCCCAGAGCACGAACGCATCGGCATTTTCGAAGTCGTCGTAGCAGCCCATCGGCTCGTCCATGCCGAAGGTACGGATGAACGTGACCGCCGCAGAAGCCATGCAATGACGGGCATTCGGATCGAGGTTATTGGAGCGGAACCCTGCACGCATTAACTTGGAGGCTGCATAGCCTTCCCACATCGTCCACTGCCCCGAGCCGAACATGCCAACGGCTTCGGGGCCCTTTTCCTTCAACACCCGCTTCCAATGTTTCGCCATTTCGTCAAAAGCCCGTTCCCAGGAGACCGGCTGGAACTCGCCGTCCTTTGCGAACTGCCCGTTTTTCATGCGCATCAGCGGCTGAGTGAGCCGGTCGCTGCCGTACATGATCTTGGAAAGAAAGTAGCCTTTCACACAGTTGAGGCCGCGATTGACCTCCGCCTGCATGTCTCCATGCGTGGCAACGACGCGGCCGTCTTTCACTCCGACCATCACCCCGCAGCCGGTACCGCAAAAGCGGCAAGGAGCCTTGGACCATTGGAGCTGAATATCCTCACCCGTCGCGATATTCTGTGCCTCGGCGGGGAGAACGACATTGGCGGCGGCGGCAGCCGCTGCTGCGGCCTGTGTCTTCAAAAGGGTGCGGCGCGTAAGGTCCATGGTTGTTCTAATCCCGCTCTTGAAGTGGCTCGAAATGGTGAAACACAAGGGTGGCCGCGAGCACGCCGTCAAGAACCTGAATGGCGTTGATGCGCTCGACGACCTGGCTCTCGGATTCCGTCTCTAGGGTGACGATCAGTTTGCCGGTGTCCATTCCCCCGTGAATTTCAGCCCCTTCTATAAGAGAAAGGCTGTCGACGATTGACGAGACCCGATCGGGGCGGCTGTGGATCACGAGACTGGAAATATGGCATTCGCCGCTCATGAGGTCTCCTCCAGAACGGATAGCTGAATGGCGTTCGCGGGACATGCTTGGAGGCAATCGCTGCACCCTGTACAGGCGTCCACTTGGATCCTGGGGCGAGCGCCGCCCAAAGCTAGCTCGAACCGCACGGCGCCCGTTGGGCACGCGTCCCGGCAGCTCATGCAGGCAATTCCATGCAGCGCAAAGCAGGATTGGGTAATGACGGCCACTGCAGGTCCAACTGGCTGACGGGTGGCGCTTAACCTGCCTAGTAAGAAATTACGACGCTTGAGGTCAGGTGAGTCATCCATCGGAAGCCTCCCGTTACACCGGACCAGGCGGCCCTGTGAACAGGTAGTACATCCAGACGACAAAACCCCAGCCTGCAACTACGCCAACGGCGATGAAGGGCCAGATGAGGACAGCTAAAATAAGAAATGTGAGAGTTTCACGTTTCTTTCGGCCTGGATCCAAGGGTTCTGATTGCATCATGCACAGTGCGGACAAATTTTGAGTATTTCTAAACTCCCGCAAAAGCTTTAAGTTCCGATTACCCTTATGACAATCCGTCCCTGGGCAGCCATCAACAGCTCGCCGTTTGTCGCAAATGAAACGCGGCTCTTGGCACAGCACATCCTTGCGAGCGACTGCTCGTGTCCGATAGTCCTTCTTGGCTACATAAAAAGAAAATTCTGATCGTCTCGGCGCTTTTCATTCGTGAAGCGCTATATCAATACGCAATCTTAAATCCATCACACGCCTCTGCTCGGTTCCGGGCACCGCCTGCCCTTCCATATGCAGGTACCGTATGACCCTCACGCGATCACACAATCAGAGCCCTGATGACATCGTGTCAGAGACGAGACGCGCCTGGGATGCAAGGCGGATGGGTGCATTCATGGCACCATAGCCCTTGTAGTTGCGCCGCTGCACGATCTCGAAGAAGAAACCGCCACCCAGAGTTTTGGTATAAACCTGGAAATACTCCGCTTCTCCCTCGCGGTCATAGAGGATGTTAGCCTTGCGCAGGCGCTCCACGTCTACGGCAGAAAGATCGGTCCTTACCTCGAGGTCATCATAATAATTCTCGGGAATCGGCAGGAGATCGACCCCATTGACCTTAAGGCGCTCGACCGTCGCAAAGATGTCATTGGTCGTGAGCGCAATATGCTGGACGCCGGACCCAAAGAGCTCGTTCAGGAACCGCGACGACAAAGTGCGCTGGCTTTGCGAGGCATTGAGAATCAAACGAAACGAGCCGTCTGGCGTCTCGATGGCCTGACTTTGTACGACGCCTCCCGGATCGATCACCGATTGGACCGGACTCTTCCGGACATCGAGCAGCGATATGTAAAACAGGAGCCAGGTCAGCATTTCCTCGTATTGCATTGATTGCGAGACATGGTCGACGGAGCTCAAACCAGCCCCTCTAAAGTCGTCTGTCTCGATCGGCTCGAAATCCACGTTCCAGTGCCGGTCCCACCCTGTTTTGCGATCCACGAAGTAGAGAAGGCTTCCGCCAAGTCCGCGAACGGCCGGAATGTTCATCTCCCCGGGTCCAACCGGCTGCTGGAATGGCTGATCCAGAACAGTTACGGCGCGGTCCATGGTTTTCGAAGCGTCCTCGACCCGCAGGGCCAGAGCACAGACGGCGGTACCATGGGTAATATTGAAGGAATGCGCGAAACCTTCCTTGTCGGTATTCAGAACGATATTGATATCCCCCTGCCGCCAGCGGGTCACGGCCTTCGAGCGATGCTGGCCGGCTTTCCGGAAGCCGAGCCCCTCCAAGGTTTGCTCAAAACCGATGGCGCTCCGCTCGTCGACGGCAAACTCGACGAAGTCGATGCCGGAGCACATGGCCTTGGGAGGAAGAGCCGGGACATTGGAATGAACCGATCCTGCCCTTCGATGAAGCTCATCGAGCATGACGATGAGCGATCGTTGCCCATCAACCGCGACACTGCGGGCCGAGCCTGCGCGAAAGCGGTCGTTGAAGATCTCGAGGGAAAGAAGCCCGTCGAAGCCTGTTGCGTGCAGGGCATCCATGAAGTCATCGATCGGTAGGTCCCCCTGCCCCGGAAAGCAGCGATAGTGGCGGCTCCAGGATAAGTAATCCATGTCGAGTTTCGGCGCGTCGGCCATCTGGACGAGAAAAATCCTGTCCGATGGAATGGAGCGGATCGCCGACAGGTCGGTTGCACGCGCCAGCACATGAAAGGAATCGAGTACCAACCCGACTGCCGGATGGTTCGCCCGTCGCACAACCTCCCACGCATCGCGGTAATCATGGATATGCCGCCCCCAGGAGAGGGCCTCGAAGGCTACCCGTACGCCCCGCTTGGCAGCGCGCTCGCCGAGCTCATGAAAGTCTGCCGCCGCACGCTCGATTCCGCCGAGCGAATCCGGCGAAACGTTGCTGCATACCATCAGGAGATCGCAGCCAAGCTCCTCCATCACGTCGAACTTGCGTTCTGCCCGTGCGAAGACCTTCGACCGTTGCGGCTCGGGCATCCCTTCGAAATCGCGAAACGGCTGGAACGTAACGGTCTTCAGCCCAAGGCTTTCGATCATTCGCCGTGCCTCGGCAGGCGTACTGTTGAAAGAGAGAAGATCATTCTCGAAGATCTCCACTCCTTTGAACTGCGCGGCCGCAATGGCTTCGATCTTCTCGGTGAGGGTCCCGCTCAGGCAGACAGTTGCAATGGCTGTGCGCATGCTCGTCTTTTCCGTGTCTTCCCTAGAATATGGGCGCGTGTTGCCAAGCCGGCCCGTCCGGTTCTCTCAACTGATGGTTCCAGTGGCGAGGGCATGCTCGACGCCGCCCGCAACATGGCGCGTCAGCACCTCGCTGGCGCGCGCTGCGTCCCTCTCAAGAGCACACTCCAGCAGAAGAGCATGTTCATTGGCGGCGATGTCGCCCCGGTAGCTCAGGGCGATCATCTGGTAGCGCAGGTACTTGTCGAAAACTGCTGCATGATTGTCGATGAGCATCTTTGATCCGCATGCTGAGATGAGCGCCTGATGGAACTGCCAGTCATACCGCTTCCATTCCTCGGTGTGTGTCCAGTCGCCCTGCGCCATCCGCTCCTCCATTCGGGCCAATCTGTGATGAGCGGCGACGACCCGGCCTTCCCATTCCATGTCGCCAGCCCGAAACGACTGCTCCAACGCACGGCACTCGAGAAGCTGCCGAAGAGCCGCTATCTCTCTCAGGTTTGCGATGGAGACAGGCGCCACCTCGAAGCCTTTCTGCCCTTCGGCGACTACGAGCCGCTCAGAGTGGAGGCGATTCAGAATCTCGCGGAGCGTGCTGACGCTGGCTCCATAATCCGCTTTCAAACGATCGAGCTTCAATTTCCTACCGGGAGGAAGCCGGCCAAACACGATATCCGACCGGATCTTCTGGTACGCGCTTTCTCCGACCGTCGAGGGCTGCGAGACAGGCTGCACATCATCGATCATGCCAGCGCTCCCCTTGCCAGCGTATAGGCCACACATTCATTCACATGCCGGGTGAGAACCGCGCAGGCTCGATCGGAGTCCCGGGAAAGAGCGCAATCCAGCAACTGCCTGTGCTCCTCGGCTGCAATGTCGCCCCGGAAGACGACGGCCACCATCTGGTAGCGAAGATATTGGTCAAAGACCCCGCCATAGAGGTCGAGCAGGGTCTGGGAGGCGCAGGCCTGGATCAGAGTTTGGTGAAACTCTCGATCATAGCGTTTCCAGAGTTCGGTTCCCCCTTGGTCCCCAGCCATCATCCGCCGCTCCATGAAGGTCAGCTTGTGATGAGACGCCACGACACGGCTCTCCCATTCCAAATCGCCGGCTGCGAAGGACAAGGGCAGAGCATAGGTTTCCAGGAGTAGCCGCATGGCCGCCACATCCTCGAATCCGGCTGGCGAAACAGGAGCAACCCGGAACCCGCGCTGCCCTTCGGCGATGACAAGGACCTCCGAGGAAAGACGGCTCAAAATCTCCCGCAAGGTGCTGACGCTCGCGCCATAGGCGCCTGCCAGCCGGTCCAATCGAAGACGTTCGCCGGGCTTCAGACGCCCGAACACGATGTCCGCCCGTATCTGTTCATAGGCGCGATCCGCAATGGACGTCGCCAGCAACTCGATGCTCATTCACCCACCAATGCCATTCGTCTTGGTCCCGACAGACCTCCTGGCCCAACGTTTCCTAGGTTGAATTCGAAAATATCAGATGATTTTTGAAATGCCTATTGATTTAGCAAATATCGGAGCGGATAGTGTGAACCAAGACGCAAGATCATTGCGCAGCAATTCAAAGGAGAGGAAATTATGGGATTGAACATCAACCGGCGCTTCCTAATGGCTGCAGGGGCAGCCGTTCTGCTATGGGGCGCAGGCTATCCGGCAAGTGCGCAGACCCCGACGAACTTGAGATTTTCTGCCGTCTTCTCGGAGCAGGACATCCGAGCCGAGATGATGAAGCGCTTCGGAGACGAGGTGAAATCTCAGGGTTTCACTCTTCAGCCCTATTACGGCGGAACTCTCTTTAAGCAAGGCACCGAGTTGGTTGCCATGCAGCGGGGCAATCTCGAGATGGGCAATATCGCCCCGCAGGACATCTCAAATCAGATTCCGGAATGGTCCATTGTTACCTCCGCGTACCTGTTCCGCGATGCCGATCATCTGAAGAAGGTGTTTGCAAGCGATGTCGGGCAGCAATTGAAGAAGCTCGCATCCGACAAGCTGGGCATCCACATCCTCGGACCCACATATTTTGGCGCACGCCATGTCGGGTTGAAGCCGAGCAAGAAAATCAACAAGCCGGAGGATCTCGCCGGTATCAAGCTGCGCATGCCCGGTGGCGATGCCTGGCAGTTCCTGGGCCAGGCGCTCGGAGCCAATCCCACGCCGATGGCCTATGCCGAGGTTTATACGGGGCTGCAGACTGGCGCCATTGACGGCCAGGACAACCCGTTGCCGAACGTACAGAACATGAAGTTCTACGAAGTGATGTCGCAGATCGCCTTAACCTCTCACCTCGTAGGCTTTGATCTGCTTGCTGTCTCCAACAAGGTCTGGAACGCCATGTCGCCTGAAAAGCAGGCTGCATTCCAGGCGGTCGCCGACAAGGCTATCGAGTGGAGTACGCAGGAACACTTGAAGAAGGAAGCGGAACTCGCAGTCTTTTTCAAGGAGAAAGGTCTCGACATCTACACGCCTGACCTGAAGGCATTCCGCGAGTTCGCCCAGAAGAAGTATCTGGCCTCCGATCTCGCGAAGAGCTGGCCAGCAGGCATGCTGGACAAGATCAACGCAATGTAGGGCTTGCGCTGCAACCGCCGGGGCGCTGCGCCTCGGCGGTTCCTTCCATCATTGTTCAGCCCCTTCTCACGACGGGAGCCGCTTTCATGACTGCATCCTGGCGGGCAACCGGCTCATGGTTTGCGCGGCGAGCAGAGAACGTCGCAGCAGCCATGCTGTGCGCGATGTTCCTGGCGTTCCTCCTACAGATCGCATTTCGGTATCTTCTTGGGCTCCCCATAGGTTGGACGCATGAAATCAGCGTCATCCTCTGGATCTGGCTCGTTCTTTGGGGCGCTGCATTTGTCGTCAGAGAAAGCGAGGAAATCCGTTTTGACATCCTCTACGGCGCAGTTGGTCCCAAGGCACGCAGGATCATGGCGCTGATCACCGCCGTTGCACTGATCGCCCTCTACGGCATCTCATTTCCTGCGGTCCTGGACTACGTCTCCTTCATGAAGGTGGAGAAGACCAGCTATCTCAAGATCCGCTTCGACTGGTTGTTCTCGATTTATATCGTCTTCGTCGTGGCGACAATTATCCGCTACATCTGGCTATCCTGGCAGGCTTTGCGAGGTGTGGCGCCCGACGAATTCGATCCCACAAAGGCGAGTTCCGGCGTATGAACCTGACAAGTCCTTTTTCTCTTTCCGTGGTCGCGATTACCGCCCTCGCCTTCCTCGGGCTGCCCATCGGTCATTCGATGATCGCCGGCTCGATCCTGTACCTGCTTCTGGCTGGTCAGGACATGGGCACCGTCGCTGAGCAGCTTCTCAACGGAATGTACTCGAACTATGTCATCCTGTCGGTGCCGCTGTTCATTCTCGCTGCCGAGTTCATGAATATCGGCAGCATGACCGACCGCCTCATGACATTCTGCAATGCGCTCGTGGGGCGGTTCCGGGGCGGACTGGCTCACGTCAATATTCTGCAGAGTATCATCTTCGCCGGAATGTCTGGCTCTGCCGTCGCCGACGCCGCCGGCACGGGGCGGATGATGCAGGTCATGATGACCCGTGATGGTCGATATCCGGCCAGCTATGCGGCGGCTCTCACGGCCGTCTCGTCTGTGATCGGTCCGATCATCCCCCCATCCATTCCAATGGTGCTCTACGCCCTTGTCTCGGATGCTTCGATCGGCTTTCTCTTCCTGGGTGGCGTCATCCCCGGACTGCTGATGGCGCTGAGCCAGATGATCATCGTTGCGACGACGGCACGCCGAAAGAACTTTCCTGTCGAGAAACCGGTGCCTTTACGCAAGCTGCCGCGGATCACTTGGGAGGCCTTCCCGTCTCTCATGATGCCTGTCGTTCTTCTCGGGGGCATTTATAGCGGCGTCATGACCCCTACCGAAGCGGCGGCTGTGGCAGCTGCTTACGCGCTTGTCATCTCAGCCGTGCTTTATCGCAGCGTGAGCTGGCGCGACTTCTACCGTTCGCTGGCAGTCAGTGCCCGAACCACAGCATCCATCGGCATGCTGATCGCAGGCGCCCTCGTCTTCAACTACGTTGTCACTGTCGAGAACATTCCAGAATCCGTGAAGGCGCTCCTGGCCAATTGGGATCTCTCGCCGGTCGGCTTTCTGATCCTCGTGAACGTGTTGCTGCTTCTTCTGGGTTGCGTTCTCGAAGGAACGGCCATTCTGCTGATCGTCGTGCCTGTCTTCATCCCGACCGCACAGGCGCTCGGCATCGATCTCGTGCATTTCGGTGTGGTCGTGGTGGTCAACATCATGATCGGGCTGATCACACCGCCTTATGGGCTTTTGCTCTTCATCATGGCGAATATCTCGGGAGAACCTTTGCGCGATATCGTCCGCGACACGCTACCGTTTCTCTTCGCCATGATCGTGGCCCTCGCCATCCTCACATTCGTGCCCGAAACCGTCCTCTGGCTGCCTCGCCTCTTTGGCTATCAGGGATAACCTGTGGCGTCCTGAAGAGAATTACTCCTATGAACCAGCCAATCTATGTTCTCAATGGACCTAACCTTAACCGCCTCGGAAGTCGCGAGCCGCAAATCTACGGACGGACGACGCTGGCCCAGGTGGAAGCCATGTGCAGGGAGGCTGCGTCCGATCAGGCTATCGTCTTCCGGCAGTCGAATCGGGAGTACGAAATCATCGATTGGGTGCACGAGGCCATTGACGAAGGCAGCGGCATCATCATCAATCCCGCCGCCTTTACTTTCACGTCCATGGCGATCATGGACGCCTTGAAAATGTTTCCTGGCCCCATCATCGAGTTGCACATCTCGAACATTCATCGACGCGAGCCGATCTATCACAAATCCTATATTTCTCCGGTCGCGACAGCCGTCATCGCCGGGCTCGGCACGGACGGCTATCCAGTAGCCGTGCGCGCCATGCGCGGCATGATCGGCGCACTTTCGGCAAAGGCCTGACCTCATGGTAGGCAACGATGCGATCGGATCATCCGTTCGGACAGATGGAGGCCTAGATTCATGGCGCAATCCGTCCATTCTCATCGGGTTGGTGGGTGCTGGAATTCAGGCTTCTCGGACTCCTGCCCTCCATGAGAAGGAAGGCGTCGAGCAGGGTTTGCGTTATGTCTACAAACTCATCGATCTCGAGGTGCTTGGTCTCGATGAAAGCGCGCTTCCGGAGATCCTCACGGCTGCCCAGCGCTTGGGCTTTGCCGGCCTTAACATCACACATCCGTGCAAGCAGGAGGTTATTCCCCTTCTCGACGAACTCTCACGTGACGCAGCGGCGCTCGGCGCGGTGAACACGGTCGTTATGAAAAACGGTCGGCGCATCGGGCACAACACTGACTGGTGGGGCTTCGCCGAGAGCTTCCGGCGTGAGCTGTCGGACGTGCGTCGAGACCGGGTCGTACAATTCGGTGCCGGCGGAGCAGGCGCGGCGGTCGCACATGCCCTTCTGGCTCTTGGGACTCGTGAGGTCATCATCCTCGACAAGAACCAGAGCCGCGCCGAAGATCTCGCCGCGGCCCTCAGTGAACGGTTCGGTGAAAACCGCGCCTCTTTCTGTTCCTCGCCCTCAGACGCGTTGGCCAGGGCCGATGGAATGGTCAACACTACGCCGCTCGGCATGGCGAAATATCCTGGCATGGCGGTTCCCGTCGGCCTGCTGCGTCCCGATCTGTGGGTTGCCGATATTGTTTACTTTCCCCTGGAAACAGAGCTGCTACGCCAGGCCCGTGCTCGCGGCTGCCGCACCATGGCCGGCGGCGGGATGGCTGTGTTCCAAGCAGTCGAAGCCTTTCGGCTCTTTACCGGCATCGAGCCGAGTGCGGAGCGAATGCTCCGGCACTTCAGCGAAATGTAACATCTAAAGATCAGAAATATGCAGCGACCTTCAGAAATGGCCTGGCATCTCCCGGGATGGTGGCGCTTGCCCCGGACCAACGGAGTACCCACCTGCCCCTAAGAGGCAAGGAGAAGCTTGGTCGGCGCCAGCCGGACATCTGGTGCGATCTCGCCCGCGACATTTCCGAGACAGTGCCCCTCACACCCAAAGGCCCCTTGATTCATCCGCACTCCATTCGTGCCGGATCACCGATGTCGGCCCTGTCAGGGTAAACCCTGATGGCTTTCTTATTGCGGATGCTCGACACTAACGAGCATTCATGTGGTTGTCCCGGTGCGAGGGAGCATCGCGAGTGGTTTCGCCGAACCCTTTCAGCAATCTGTTACGAGCGATGATCCTCCTGATCATCAGCTTTTGTATTCTTGGTTGCGCAACCGTGGAAGGCGCTCTCATACCAGTAGAAGCCACAGTGCCCGGCGCCAGCAAGGTCGACATATTGGTTGCCACTACCCGGATGCGGGCAACGGACCCGAAGCAGTTCTTCTCAGGCAACCGCAGTCCCGAGCCAAGCTTTGCCGAGTTCCTGGTCTCCATCCCGCCGGAAGCCAATAGAAGGCAGGGCGAGGTCCAGTGGCCGCGTCGTGTTCCCGGTAACCCGGCCACCGATTTTGTGACCCTGAAGGCCGAAATCATGAGCCGTGCCCAAGCTATGGGACGCTTCCACCAACTGGTTCGGCAAGGACCGCAGCGGCGTGTGCTGGTGTTCATCCACGGCTTCAACAACCGTTTCGATGATGCGGTCTTCCGCTTCGCGCAGATCATACACGACGCGGGAGCACCGGTCGTGCCTGTCCTCTTCACTTGGCCCTCGCGTGGCCGAGTGCTGGCCTATGGCTATGACCAGGAGAGCAATACCTATTCGCGTAACGCCCTTGAGAGCACGCTCGGGACTTTAGCCGCCGATCCGGCAGTCGGGGAGATTTCGATTCTCGCTCACTCGATGGGCAACTTAGTTGCCTTGGAGGCGCTGCGTCAGATGGCGATCCGCGACGGACATATCGCTCACAAAATCCGCAACGTGCTCCTCGCTGCGCCCGACGTGGACGTCGATTTGTTCCGCAAGGCAGTTCTGGATATGGGCAAGCCGCGCCCAGCTTTTACCCTGTTCGTCTCTCAGGACGATCGGGCGCTGGCGATCTCGCGTCGTGTCTGGGGAACTGTGCGGCTTGGCGCCGTCAACCCCGAGGAGGAGCCCTACCGCTCCGAACTTGAAGGCACGGGTATCACCGTGCTCAACCTCTCTGGTCTTCGCACCGGCGACTCGCTGAACCATAGCAAGTTCGCCAGGAGTCCGGAGGTCGTGCGTATGATCGGGCAAGAGCTTATCAAAGGGCAGACCCTTACCGATTCTCGCATCGGTTTGGGTGATCGCATCATTCAGGTTACGACCGGTGCGGCCGCGGCTGTTGGAACGGCGGCCGGTCTTGCAGTCTCGGCTCCGGTCGCCATCATCGACCCGCAGACGCGTGACACCTTCGGAAGTTACGCGGATGACCTCGGGCGGAATCTGTCTGGAACCCTTGCACCATAAGGCTTGAGGTTCTGTCCGCGCGTATTTGTGAACAGGCGCTCCAGAATCCTCCGAAGCAACCTATCGGGTTACGCTGCGAATTGGAGATTTGCGCCGAATTCAAGAACGCGTGGCTCGTGGAAGAGCAGCATAGCCCAGCCACGCTGCACCGTGCACAATGAGATCCATCCCGAGCAGCAATCCGAAGATCCATAGCCCTGTCTTCGGAAATTCGGCCAAGACGATGAGGCCAGCCAGCACGCCGAACGCGCCTGAGAACAACATGATCCAACCGCTCTCTCGCCATCGGCTGTATCCGAGGAGTATCCTGACGATACCTGACAGCAGAAGGACCAGGCCCAGCCCGTAGGTGAGCAACAATTCGCCCTGCCCGGCCGAGCGTACGAAAATATAGGTGAGAACCATCACGCTGGAGCCTGCCACACCGACGAGCACAACCCCAAGGGCGATGTAAAGCAATCCCAGGAGCATCTGCCAGCCGAGCCCTCCCCAGCCTCTCGTCCAGGCCGCATAGGCGACCTCGAACACGCCGACGACAATCGCGACAGCACCGAGAAGGGCCGAACTGACGAGGGAAGCGAACGCGACATCAGCCAGAACCGCGATGCCAGCAAGGATCATAACGCCCCCCAAAGACAGGCGCACCCATCCGGGAGGTCTGGTGGGACTCGTTACACCGTTCATTGAAACGGGCTCCTGGGCAACCATCACGTCCTCCATGCCTCAATCGTCTTGATCCCGATCGCTTGTCTTCCTCGGCAGCTTACTGCTCCTTTCCCGCCTTCGATGTTGCGCCCAGAGGCGATCCCACCGAGTGCCGTCCCATTGCGACCTCGACGATATGCCGCCGCCACGGCAGACACCCCTCTATTTCGACTTGGAGCGCGAAGCTGAGGAAGGTTCGGATCAGGACGATAAGTCCGAGCACGGCCAGGTTCTTGATCGTCGGCTCAACCGCGACAGTGCCGATGATGTCTGCCGCAACGAGAAGCTCCAGCCCAAGCAGGATGCCGCGCCCCAGGTTGGCATGATAATGCCGGAAGGCTTCGGACCACCCGGCCCGCGACGGACCTCCCTGGAGAAAGATCCAGGTCGCGGATATCGCCCCGATCAGGATGACGGCGACGGCCGCAATCTCAACGCCGACCGCAATTGCATACAGCGTCTCATTGAGCACGAAGACCTCCTTCCTCGCGGAGGCAGACGAATCTTGGTCTGGTGGTCGTCGCCCTTCCGGCAGAAGCTTCGGACGGTCGTGTCTCCAGGAATTCGCAGGTGTCTTGGTCGATGGCGTAGAGGATTGAGGTCAGCACGAGGCCGGTCAGGGTGCCAACCGACGGGCCGACGACCACCAGCTCAACCATGGGACGATCTCCTCAAACGCTCAGGGGTCGCATGGGCACGCCATGAGAGTATCGACCACAGGCGGCGTGGCTATCGGGTACAACCCTGAGACAGACCGAGGGATGTCTTGAGACGGCGCTCAACAGAAGCGGCCACGGCGAAGCTGCCTTGGCGCCACGGCCGCCGAGCCTCATCGGCACCTCGCCATTGCTCACCATCCATCGGATCGTGCCTTCGGATCATGGGCCAATGAAAGGGGCTTCCCAGGGGTGTCCCTCAACTAGAGAACAGCTCTTTGCTCTGTATTGCTCGGAATTCCTGTCGCTCCACAGCCCAATTCCCACTTGTTTTCTATTGGAAAGACGGAATTCCTGTGCAATCTTGAAGTAATTCAGAGGTTTGATCGGCGCAATGGCGCCGGGGCTGAAGGCGACTTGGAAGCGCACTGCCCTAGCGTTCCCGCAATTGCTCGTATTCCCTTCCGGAACATGCGGCGGCGTGACTGCGAGCACTACAGGATCTGACCAGGAGGTGACATGTTCTCCTCGGTTCGACTCGGACTCCCGGTCCTCGAAACGGCCCACCTTGGTGGCATCCGGGGACGGATCGCGGTTATTGCGACGGCCACCATCGGTCTTTCACTGCTGACGACCTGGACCGCGTTGCTCTGGCGCGGTTATGGGGAGCGACACGCCATCACGCATCAGGGGATGGCCGCCTCGGTCACGGCGAGCAATGCGGTCGAGCGCGAGGTTCAGGCCATGGGCTACCTGCTCAAGGGGCTGTCGAGATCGCCCCTGCTCGAGTCCGGGGATCTCAAGGGCTTCTACGACCAGCTTCAGGCGACCCCCAGACCGGAAGGTTCATGGTTCACCCTCTGGGATCACGACCGGGTGCTTTTCAGAACCACAGATCCCTTTGGGACCGCCATGCCTCGCATTGACGAGATCCCAGGCATCCGGCAGCGGCTCGAGGTTGTCCGCGCCGTCGGCCTGAGCATATCGGACCGCATGTACTCCCCGCTCATCAAGCGCTGGATCGTTTCCGTGAGCCTACGGTTGAATTCCGCGACCGGCGAGATGAACCGGGTACTATCGCTCCTTGTGCCGGAAGAGCATCTCAACCAAGCCGTCCAGGAAGCGGTCGGATCGAGCACTTGGCGGACAATCGTTCTCGACCGCAAGCTCGAACAACTGGCCACCGGCACCCCCGCAGCGGCCATCGCCCCGGTGCCCCCGGATACGACGGCAATGCTTGCGAACCGCGACCGAAATGGTCTGTTCGGGACCGGACAAGGCCAGCTTGTCGCCTTCGAGCGCTCCCCCAAAACCGGCTATACGACCCTATCGGAACTTCCGGCCACAATGGCCAACGCCCCCATTCTTGCGGCTCTTTATCATGCCACGTTGGCCAGTCTCGCTCTGGTCATGGTCGGCGGCATGGCTGTCAGGGCCCTGCTGCGGAACGTGGGTCCCATCGATTCCCTCAAGCACACCATGGCGGCCACACGGACCGAGCTCCTGGTCACCAATCAGCGTCTGCGCGACATTCTGGAGAGCATGAGCGATTGCCACTTCATGCTCGACCATTCGTTCCGCATCACGTTCGCCAACGCAGCGACCCTTCGCTGGTGTGGCCGGTCATGGAACGAGATCGTCGGCCAATCCTACCTCGACCTCGTGAGACACGATGGCGCCTGCATCGCAGCGGTGACCCAGGCGGTCCGGCATCGCAAGGCCTACCGGGGCGAGCTGCCTTCGGGCCTTTATCCCGACCGCTTCATCGAGCTGCGCGCCTTTCCGACGCCAGACGGGGCCAGCATCTTCTTCAGTGACGTCACCGACCGAGCTCTGGCCCACAAGACGGCGGTCAAGGAACGCAAGCTCTTCCAGGCTTCCCTTGATGCCCTCACGAAGCGCATCGCCATCCTGGACGAAACAGGCCGGGTCATCGCCGTGAATCAAGCTTGGCGACGCTTCGTCGACGGCGCAGGCTCGGATCTTCCAGCCCACGGCCTCGGCGTACCGGGGGAACGCAGCCTTAGCGGGATGGAAGAAGTGATCAACGGACTCCGTCCCAATTTCCAGGCCCTCTATCATTTGGTTTCGCCTGGCGTCGACCGGTGGTTCACGGTGCGGGCCTTCCGGTTCCGTGTGGAGGACGAGACACGCATCATTGTATCCCATGACGATGTTTCGGACCTGATGTCCGCGCGGGCCACCATCAACGAGCTGTCTGACCGCCTGCTCACTCTTCAGGAAGACGAACGCCAGCGCATCGCCTCGGAACTGCACGACTCGACGACCCAATACCTTGTCGCCGTCGGTCTCAACCTGATGAAGGTCGAGCGACTGTTGCCCCAGAAGGATGGGCAAAGGCTTCTTGGCGAGATCGACCACCTGCTGGAGGAGGCGCTGAAGGAGCTGCGCCTCTTCACATACCTGCTCCATCCGGCCAGTCTCGATGAGAACGGGTTCGGCGACACCGTCCAGGCCTTCGCGGAGGGCTTCTCCGATCGGACCGGCCTCAAGGTGACATGCCGGATCGCCGAGGGCCTTGACGATCTGCCGCTCGACCTCCGGAGAGCTCTCTTGCGGATCATTCAAGAGGCGCTATCGAACGTCCACCGCCATGCCAATGCCTCCCAGGTCGCCATCAAGCTGCATCTGACGTCCAATGGCGCCGTCCTTTGCGTCGCAGACGATGGACGCGGGATGCAGGCCCGTCCCAAGACATCGAGAAGCGGCAAGGCCTCGCTCGGAGTCGGCATTCCGGGCATGCGCATCCGCCTGCACCAGTTCGGCGGCACCCTACGGATCCGGTATAGCAGGAAGGGCACGGTCATCCGTGCCCGCGTCCCGCATGGGAGCAGCATCTCGGATGGAGCGATGGTGGCGTAAGGCCACCTCGGCGCCATCGGCGGAGCATCGCTGTCCCTCCGTATTTATCCCTGGCGTTTTCAGGGTTTCACCCGAGTGTCGCGGGTCATCCCGCGGGAGTATGTAGGAACGTCACCGTGAGCAAGCCTTGCCATGACCCGCATCCTGATCGCCGATGACCACGACGTCGTCCGTTCCGGACTTCACTCCATCCTGGGCAGCCAGCCGGGATGGGAGGTGGTCGCCGAGGCTGGGGACGGCAAACGCGCGGTCGAGCTGGCATCGGAGACGCAGCCGGACGTCGCCGTCCTTGATTACCAGCTCCCGTTTCTCAACGGGGTCGACGCCACCCGCGAAATTCGATCCGTTCGCCCTCAGACCGAGGTGCTCATCTTCACCATGCACGAGAGCGAGCCACTCATCCGCGAATTGCTTCAGGCCGGGGCACGGGGATACCTGTTGAAATCGGATGCCCGGCGCTTCCTGATTGCGGCGGTCGAGGCCCTCGCTCGCCACCAACCATTCTTCACCGGACGCGTGTCGGAGACCCTACTGAGCTCCTATCTGGCTGGCGGCTCCACATCCGGCAGCACCCTGACGCCCCGGGAACGGGGGGTGGTGCAGCTCATCGCGGAGGGGCGCACCAACAAGGAGGTCGCCATGGTCCTCGGTATCAACATCAAGACGGTGGAGACCCACCGCGCCGCTGTCATGCGCAAGATCAACGCGAACTCGTCCGCCGACCTCATCCGTTATGCGATCCGCAACAAGCTGGTCGAGCTGTAAGACCGGTTAAGCGAGGCTCAGATTGTCCGCATGTCCACAAAGGGAGGCCTGAATGCATGGATCGTGTTGAGCGGCTTGGTCATCCTTCTTACGGCCTTGAATATCGCCAGCGCGGTTTTCGCACCTGTCGCCTTCGCCCTGTTCCTCATCGCCTTGCTTTGGCCGTTCCAGAAGCGGCTTCAGGCATCGATGCCTCAGCTTCTCGCTCTCTTGGTGAGCATCCTCGTCCTTGTCGTTGCGTTCGCCGGCTTCGCCGCGCTGATCGCATGGGGTTTCGGTCGCGTCGGACGCTGGGGACTCGCGAATTTCGGGCGCTTCCAAGCCCTCTATGACAGGGCCGCTATGTGGCTCGAAGCTCAAGGAATCGTGGTGGCGAGCCTCTGGGCCGACCACTTCAACGTCGGCTGGCTTTTAGGGATCATGCAGAAGTTTACCGGGCACGTGAATACGACCTTGAGCTTCTGGATCATCGTGCTCGTCTACGTGATCCTCGGCCTTCTCGAAGTGGAAGGTACCGCACGGAAGATCAAAGCGTTGCCGGATGGGGCCACGGTCCGGCTTCTAAGTGAGGGCAGCAGGCAGACAGCGGTCAAAATCAGACGCTATATGGCGGTCAGGACCCTCATGAGCCTGTTGACCGGGATGCTCGTCTGGGGCTTCGCGGCCCTCTTCGGGTTGCCGCTGGCTCGAGAATGGGGCGTCATTGCCTTTTCACTCAACTATATTCCGTTCATCGGTCCGTTCATCGCGACCTTGTTCCCAACATTGCTTGCAATGGTGGATCTCGAGAGCTGGGAGGCCGTCATCGCGGTATTCGCCGGCTTGAACGTGATCCAATTCGTAGTCGGGAGCTATGTGGAACCGCGTCTGTCCGGCACTGCGCTGGCGATGTCGCCTTTCCTGGTCCTGTTCTCGATCTTCCTATGGACCTTTCTCTGGGGTTTGCCCGGAACCTTCATCGGCGTGCCGATCACCGTCGCAGTGCTCACGTTCTGTGCCGAACATCCTGCAACACACTGGCTTGCCGTCATGTTCGGGCCACCTGATGACAACGGGCAATCCGGTGTCGCACGGGAACACGCGTGAAGGTGAAGCCGGAGAAGCTCGACCCTCGACCGTGACGCGGGTTGCCAAGGATCACGAACCGGAAAGAACAAGATCAGCGGGAACACTTGCGTGACGAAGTGACGTCGCTGACTTGCCTGACATCATCCCCTGCCAAGCAACAATAACGTCTCGAACCCGATTCACGAGCAATAGCCTGGAAGGACGCGCAAGCACGGTTGATACTCCGTGCAATATGTTACATAGAGCCGCAAGGTCTTACTAAAAAGTCCGGACGCTATGCCCCAGATCACATTGGAATTCACCGAGAACATCGCCAAGCTCGTCGACTACCGGAGCGTTGCTCTTGGGCTGCACGATCTTCTCGTCAAAGAAATCTCGTGCAGCCTTGAAGATTGCAAGACCCGCCTCGCAGCCGTCGAGAACTACGTCATCGGTGACGGCTCTTTCGACGAAGCGTTCGTGCATGTCACATTCTCAATTCTCTCCGGTCGCACACAAGCCGTCAAAGAGAGCCTTGGCACGAAGGCCGTAGAAACGATCGCCAGAGCCATGCCAAGCGCAGTCGCGCAAAGAACCATTCAAATCACCGTCGAGATTCGTGACCTCGAAAGAAGCACGTACAAAAAGCAAGTCGTTCTCGGCTCCCCTGCGCGAAACCTGGCTTAGGTGTCCTCACTCGCTTTGAATGGTCGGCTTCGGATTGTGACCGAGATCGTACGCCGGCAGAAGGCTAGGAAGCGTCGGAGATGCGCCGGACGCTCCACGGCCCACGATATCGAGCAGCGATGAAGAGCTTATGGCTCTCAGCCTTCGACTGCCTGCTCGACAGCGGCTTCAGCATGCAAGGTGGTCGTATCGAACAGCGGCACCGCGCTATCCTCTGCCTGCACGAGCAACATGATTTCCGTGCAGCCAAGAATGATAGCCTCTGCTCCTCGTTCGATCAGGCGCTGAATGATCGCGCGATATTTCTCACGAGAGGCGGCAAGAACCCGGCCCACGACCAGTTCTTCGTAGATGATCTGATGCACCACCGCCCGATCGTCGGCCTCCGGCACCAGAACTTCCAGACCATGCTTTGCCGTTAGTCGGCCCTTATAGAAATCCTGCTCCATCGTGAAGGCGGTTCCCAGAAGGCCGACACGGTTGTAGCCGGCCGCTTTGATCTTTTCCGCCGTCGGATCGGCGATGTGCAGAATGGGAATTGAGACCTTTGCGGCGACCTCGTCGGCCATCCGGTGCATGGTGTTTGTGCACACAAGGAAAAAGTCTGCCCCTCCACGTTCCAAGCGTTGGGCAGCCTCGATCATCTTATCGGTCAGCACCCTCCACTCACCATCGTGCTGCAGCCGCTCGATTTCGCCAAAATCCACGGAGAACATCAGGCTTTGGGCGGAGTGCACACCGCCGAGGCGTTCCCGAACCCCTTCATTGATGATGCGATAGTATTGCGCTGAACTTTCCCAGCTCATGCCTCCGATCAAACCTATCGTCTTCATCTCCGTCGCCCCTTCGCGCGCAGCACTGTTGCGACGACCCCTAACTCACGAGGAGAATTCTATAAATAGGTTTTCGTGTAATTGGTGAACCACGATCTCCTAATGGCTCGAAACGATCTATGGCCTGGATCATGCGGAAATGGCCGGCGCGAGACGATGAGAGAGTTTGTGGCGGCCATCTTTCGAGAGGTCAGGGCTCTTCCTGTGTCCGGCCGCTTTGAAGCTTATGACGAAGAGAAGCCCGGCTTGAGGCCGGACCCCGCTAACTCTATGAACGACGCCGGAGAGGCTCATTAGATTTGCCCAGGGACTGAACGGCAGCCACATCGTCATCCCAACCTATCGCGGCAGGCACCGGCCCAAGGGCTTCGATGGCCATGCCTAATCTGGGAAGTGCGCGGAGCTTTTCAGGCCCGAGTTTCTTTTCCACATCCTTGCTATAGGCCCAGAAAAGGAGGACCAACAGCTCTTCCTCCGGGCTCAAATGGACAGCTTCATTACTCATGGTTAACCTGCTAGTCGACGCCAGGTCGTGCCAGGTTCAGCCAGAACCTTTTCGTGATCGCCTCTCATTTCCTGAAGGCGAGCGAGAGTGCGCTGATCGAAGGTCGCCGTCACGGCGATCACGTCCTGATCACCGATCTTCTGCGGCAGGCCCAGTGGCATCGTGCGGAAATGGAGCTGAACCAGTCGCAGGAGCCAAAGCGGATTCATCTCGATTATGATGGTCGAGATCCCGCCGGCCAATCCCCATTCGACAATTCCGGACAGAAGCGCATTGGCAACGGGGCTGAGTGCCCTGCCCCGCTCACGATGGCCCGGTTCAACACAATAGCGGGTCCATTCCCAAACATGGCTCCCGACCGGGCGCTCGACCTCGCAGAGCTGGGGCAGGACATGGGAAAGGAGATGGGGCCTCGTCGAAGGCAGCATGCGCTGATAGCCAAGTACCTTGCCTTCGTCGATATACAGCATGTGAACGGCATGCTCGTTGTCGAATTGATCGATCTCCCGGCCGTCGTCCTTTGCCAGATCGGTCCACTTCATTTCCTCGACAAAGACCCGATGGCGCAGTTGGTAGGCCTGTTCCATCTCGTCACGGAACAAATGTTCGTTTTCAGGCGTCACGATGTGAATCATGGTCCCTCCTCTGGGTTAGTGGCAGCCAATCTGCCACGTTCCACGGAGGGCAAAAGTACGCGCTCGCGTACTCTCTAATTAATGAGGCCCATGCGGATAGCTTCCGCTACGGCATGCGTGCGACTCGTCGTACCAAGCTTCATACGCGCCGCACGCATGTGCTTATCAACACCGTGCTCGCTGATGCCCATAATCTCACCGATCTCCCATTCCGACTTGCCCTCGGCGGCCCATTGCAGGGCTTCACGCTCACGGGGAGAAAGTTTGGCGATTGTCTTGAGATCGGCCTCCCGCAAAAGGAGCGCCCGTCCCAGTGCGTAGGTCGCGAGCAAAGTCAGCATGCCCCGTTCTTCCGGTGGGATCTCCAACCGCTCCCCGGCAATGGAAAAACCAGCAACGTCACCTTCAAGGGTGGCAAGCGGTATCGTAAAACCGGATTTGAGCCGAAAGTCCGAGGCCTCCTCCATGACACGCCACGCTGCGGGACTGTCCCGATAGAGTGGTCTCAGATCACTCCACAGGAACGGTGAGGCGCCCAGAGAAACGCTTTTGATGGCAGGATCCCGAGCAATGTAACCATGGGTAAAGTACCGGCGGCTCCAATCTGCGGGCCAGTGATCCAGGATGATATGAGAGATCTGCTGTTGACGATTGCTGTCCGGTCGAGGGATCAGACCAGCCAGGATATGCTCGGCGCCGAAACGGCTGAGAATAGGCAGCAACATGCCGCAGACCTCGGTCGGGCTGCGTGCCCGTTCGAGCTGTTGAATAAAGCCGATCGTCTGAGTGAGAGCCTTGCGCGGCGAGCTTTCGTTCATATGGAAACAATGTTTCCTATATGGCCATTCGTCAATCGAACCAGTTTGAGACCAGTCGTGGTACTCACCTGAGCCGTCGCTGACGTATTCGGCTCCCACAGCTGCAGCCGAACCCAGATTCGAGGAGGCCTATGAATGACTGCCCTCGGATTGGGACGACAACCGGTCGACATAGGCGATCCCGATAGCCGAGAGGATAAAGACGGAGTGGATGGCCGTCTGGAGGATGATCCCAGTTTCCGTATAGGTGCTTCTCGCGGTGCCGACGAAGCCCGCTTCGATAAAGGTGCGCAGGAGATGGATCGATGAAATCCCAATGATTGCCATGGCCAGCTTCACCTTGAGAACACCAGCATTGACGTGGCTCAGCCACTCGGGCTGGTCCGGATGTCCTTCGAGATTAAGGCGGGACACGAAGGTCTCATACCCACCGACGATAACCATGACCAGCAGGTTCGAGATCATCACGACATCGATGAGCCCGAGCACCACGAGCATGATCTGCATCTCGGTAAAGTCGGCGGCATGAAGCACCAGGTGCACCAGTTCCTTTAGAAACAGGTACACGTAAACGCATTGAGCGATGATCAGACCGATATAAAGGGGCAGCTGCAACCAGCGAGAGCTGAAAATGAGCGCAGGCAAGGGCCTGAGGGCGGCTGAACGAGCAACCGACGACTTATCTCGGATTTTGTCCATGATCTTTCAGATTATTCAGGATGGAATCGAGGCAGGTGGGACTTGGTAGCTGGAGTACCGGTCCGGACATGGGATGACAGGTGACGAGGCGCAAGATCTTTCAATGCGCGATCTGCCGACAATCCGAAGATGTCATTTTGTTCCATAAGCTGCAGTCGTTGCCGACGGATCGGCTTACTCCTCCGGACAAGGGCCGCAGCATTCTTAAAACGCATCATCGAGAATCCACGGCAATCCGGCTCGCCCTCCAGGCTCGGCAGACAAGTATCGCGACAATCGTCGCCTTGAAACTCACTTACAGTCGGAACGTTTTCCCAGCCCTAAGAATTCTGTTCCTCGTTCGTCAGGGACGGCTGAACACTCGTGAAAAGTTATACAGTTCGACCAGGCCTATCAGTGGTGGCCCTTGTTTTGGGCGACCTGTCACCCATAACGCTACAGTCGGCCAACCCAAGGTGAAGTGCATGCCTTCCTCCTCACATGCTGCCCCAGCACTTCCGCTCCACCCTGGATGGATTCTGCGTGACCGGGTTCTGCCGGGCCTTGGTCTCTCCGTCAGCCAAGCGGCCCGTGAGCTTCGCATCGCGCGTCAGACTCTCCACAGGGTTCTGGCCGGCACCGCCGCGGTCAGCCCCGAGATGGCGACGCGTCTGGCCCGTCTCTCAGGCACGACACCGAATTTTTGGCTCGATCAGCAGCAGCAGCATGACCTCTGGCATGTGGAGCAGGCGCTCGCTGGCGTGCTCAGACTTATCCCGGCCCACACCCTTCCGGCCATTGTTCAGAAAGAGATTGGACTTCGTTATGATCGCTAAGCCTCAGCCCTCCCCAAAAGCACGCACGGGCGTTGCAGGGCTGGACAACATCCTCATTGGCGGTTTGTCCCCGGGACACGTCTACCTTCTGGAGGGAAGTCCCGGCACCGGCAAGACCACTATTGCTCTCCAGTTTCTGCTCGAAGGAGCCAGGAATGGAGAACAGGGACTCTACATCACGATGTCCGAAACGGAAAAAGAACTGCGTGAGGGTGCGGCCTCCCATGGCTGGGATATCGGAGATGGCGTTCAGGTGTTCGAACTGGTTCCGCCAGAGAACCTCCTGGACGACGAGCACCAGCAGAGCCTGCTCTACTCCTCTGATCTTGAGCTTGGCGAGACTACCAAGGCCGTGTTCGAGGCTATAGACCGGACACAGCCGGTTCGGATCGTCATCGACAGCCTGTCCGAGATCCGCCTGCTGGCGCAAAGCTCCCTGCGCTATCGTCGCCAGATCCTCGCGATGAAGCACTATTTTGCCCGGCAGGGCGCAACCGTGTTGATGCTGGATGATTTGACCACGGACACGAATGACAAGACCGTGCATAGCTTGGCTCACGGCGTCATCCGTCTGGAAGAACTTACCCCAACCTACGGATCCGAGCGCCGCCGCCTGCGCGTCATCAAGTACCGCGGCCAGTCGTTCCGGGGAGGCTTCCACGACTTCATCATCGCCGAGGGTGGCGTCCAGGTGTTCCCGCGCCTGGTCTCAGGCGAGCATAAGACAGGCTTTGCCCGACACGTGCTCACCAGCGGAATCCCTGAACTTGACACCCTTTTGGGAGGGGGTCTCGAGCAAGGATCAAGCACATTGCTTATGGGGCCTGCTGGGGCGGGCAAATCCCTTCTGGCGGTGCAGTTCGCTGTCGCTGCCGCATCACGCGGCGAGAGAGCAGCGCTGTTCATCTTCGATGAGGAGCTTGGTTTACTCATCGACCGAACCAAACTGATGGGCATCGATTTGGACGCGCTGTGCAGCAGTGGCCACCTGTTCATCGAGCAGGTCGACGCCGCTGAACTCTCCCCCGGAGAATTTGCCCATAGAGTAAGGGCCAGTGTCGACCGCAACAGGGTGAAAACCATCGTGATCGATGGCCTCAACGGCTATCAATCCGCGATGCCGGAAGAGAACTTTCTGATCCTGCATCTTCATGAGCTGCTGCAATACCTGAACCGGCAGGGTGCTTCGACCTTCCTGACGGTAGCCCAGCATGGACTTGTCGGTGATATGAAGTCCCCGGTCGATCTGACCTATCTCGCCGACACAGTGGTCCTGCTGCGCTACTTCGAGGCCTTCGGCCAGGTCCGCCGCGCGATCTCGATCATCAAGAAGCGGTTTGGTACGCACGAGAACACCATCCGCGAAATCCGGATTGATAGCAAAGGCATTGCCATAGGAGAGCCCTTGGAGGGGTTCCAGGGGATTCTGCGCGGCACGCCGGTCTTGGTCGAAGACGACCAGGCCCGGCTGCTCGAAGACCGTTGACCATGAGCGATACTCTCCACCCGTATTCGGAGCGGGGTCTCATTCTGGCTCCGCATGGACGGGATGCGGCCGTTGCAGCGGATATCCTGCGAGCCGCAGGGATTGCGTCCGAGATCTGTCCCGACCTACCTGCGATGGTAGGTGAGCTTGCCCATGGGGCAGCCTTCGCCCTCGTTGCAGACGAAGCCTTACGCACCGCCGATCTGAGAGAGCTTTCCCGGTGGCTTTCGGATCAACCCCCTTGGTCCGACTTTGCCTTCGTGCTTCTCACGCGTCGTGGCGGCGGGGTCGAGCGCAATCCAGCTTTGACGCGTCTCTCCGAGCTTCTCGGCAATGTGGTCTTTCTGGAGCGTCCTTTTCATGCCGGCACACTGGTGAGCGTTGCTCGTTCCGCCTTGCGGGGACGTCTTCGGCAATACGAGGCGCGGGCCCGTCTGGAGGCGCTGCACGCAGGCGAGGAGCGGCTGAGGGGAGCGCTCGACAAGGAAAGGCGCGCTGCCGAGCATCAAAGGGTGCTCATCAATGAGTTGAACCACCGCGTGAAGAACACTCTTGCGACCGTACAGTCGATTTCAGCCCAGACCCTGCGCACGGCCGAGACGAAATCGGATGCGAGCGAGGCGCTGGAGATGCGGCTGCTCGCCCTGTCGAGAGCCCACGACGTCCTTACCCGGGAGAGCTGGGAGGGCGCCGACCTGGCGGAGGTGGTCGCGAACGCCCTCAAGCCTTACGAGAGCACGGGGGAAGGTCGCTTCCACATCACAGGGCCCCATGTTCGGGTCACACCTCGTATGTCGCTGGCCATGGCGATGGCTCTCCATGAGTTGGCGACCAACGCGGTGAAGTACGGCGCCTTGTCCAACAAGTCCGGTTCCATTGCTGTGTCGTGGACGCTGCAAAACGGAACGGCGCCGCCTCGGCTGACCCTGCGCTGGATGGAGGTTGGGGGCCCGCCCGTGGTCACCCCGCGCCGGCGTGGCTTCGGATCGCGTCTTCTCGAACGCACCCTGGCGCATGATCTGGACGGTCAGGTGGAGATCGCCTTTCCCCCCACGGGAGTGGTGTGCACTGTCGATGCTCCCGTCGTATAGTTCTCCAGGTGAAGTCTGGATGCTGCCGACGACCCCGATCGACTTGGAGTCACCTACCCTGCCATCCACGATGAACGTGCCTTGCCGCATGGGTTGAGTGGAGCAGATCGTCGGCGCCTTGACGTCTTTCCGCGATCGGTCGCAGGTCTCATCGTCCAAACCAACAGTCCATGATACAAACGCCCCGTATCGGCACTGGAGGGGGTTGTTATGAGGATTGGGCTTGGTCACGGGAGCATCGACAAGGCATCTCGTCTCCCTACAAGGCCGAGGGGACGCCTTGTCGCGAGCGTGTTGTCCTGCCTGCTGGCAGTTGCTGGCTTTGGTGGCCTGAGCGCTCCGAGTACCGCCCAGGCAGTGAAGACGTCGCCGCCGCGACCCGAGATCGAAGCGCAGGTCCAGTCCCTCATTCCGGAGGTCGAGACCTACATTGCCACCGGCATGAAGGCGTTTGACGTTCCCGGACTTGCGATTGGCATCGTAGTCAATGACCGGCTCATCTACGCAAAAGGATTCGGTGTACGCGGCAAGGCCGACGCCAGGCCTGTCGATCCGCGTACGGTGTTCCAGATCGGGTCGGCCACCAAGGGTTTCCTAGCAGCCACCTTGGGGATCATGGTCGACCGCGGCCGATTTCGCTGGGACGACCGCGTGGTCGATCTCGATCCGAGCTTTCAACTGAAGGATGCTTGGGTGACGCGAGAGTTCCGCGTCTTCGACCTCCTTGCGCAGCGCTCCGGCCTGCCCCCCGCCGTGAATGACGGGCTGGGCATCTTCGGCATCAGCCAGGATGGGCTGATCCGGTCCTTACGACATGTGGAACCGGTCTCGAGCTTCCGATCGACTTTCTCCTATACCAATATCACCCACATTCTCGCCGGGAATATCGTCGCGAAGGCGGCTGGGGCGACGGACTGGAATTCGGTGCTGCATCAGGAAGTTCTCAAACCCCTGGGGATGGCGGATACCTCCACCAGCGCCGAGGCCATCGAGGCATCGCCCAACCACGCGAGAGGCCATCGCTGGACACCGGCCGGTACCGTCGAAGTACCCTTCACGCAGCTTTTTCCCTACGACTTCGAGGGCGCAGGCGACATCAACTCCACGGTGGAGGACGTGTTCCATTGGGTCCGGCTCCAGCTCGGGAAAGGGACTTTCGAAGGCAAGCGCCTCGTCTCACCCGAAAGCCTTGCCTTTACCCACACACCAAAGGTCGCGATGACGGATCGCGTCTCATACGCACTCGGGTGGGTGATTCAGCAGACGCCGAACGGCACCATCGTTTGGCATAACGGAGGCACCTTGTCCTTCGGCTCCTATGTGGGGATGGCGCCTGACAAGAAGGTGGGCGTGATTGTACTCACCAACGAAACGAATGTGGGTCTTCCCGACGCCGTTGGCATGTGGGTCATGGATCGCATTCTCGGAAACGACAAAGTCGACCATGTGGCGAACGGCCTTAAATCAGCTACGGCAGGGTTCGAGGCAAGCAACGCGCTGTTCGCCAAGCCCGCACAACCACGCCCCTTCCCGCCCACGCCATCCCTGGCTGGGAAGTTCCTCAATCCAAGTTTCGGCCAAGTGGAACTGACCGTCGATGGAGATGCCCTTGCCATGAAGATCCAGGCCACCGGCGCGACGTTGAAGCTCGAACCCTGGGACGGAGATATCTTCACGGCCCGCCTCATGCCCCTCGGCGTTTTCGCCCCCATGGTCGAAAACATCGGTCCCCATCCGAGCGCGTTCGTTCAATTCCAGATCGATAAGGAAGGCAAACTCGACCTGTTCCGTCTCTCTTTGGACGACGGTCAAGCGTACGAGTTCAGTCGCGAATAAGCGCGCTGAGTCGGAAACTCGCCATGGGACTGCACACTCAATGGCGGGCTGTACCTGGTCCACAGGATGAGGTCGCGCCTTGGGGAATGTCGGCCGGATAGGGAACCTTTTTGTCGAGAGATCAGCAGCCAGGCTTCCTCCGGGTCACACCGAAGGGGCCGGCTGCCATCTCTCTTGAGGCTCAAGCTTTCAAGTGAACCGTTACAAGGACCTTGCATTCGGAGCCGGGTGGATAGTCCGCTGCAACACGGAGCCAGTTGCCGAAGTGCTTCACGCGGAAAACCGCAATGCCTCCCTCGCTCGAAGGCATCGGAACCTCGGTGCCTTCGGGCACCCAGCGCATTCCGTCTGGCGAAATCTCGACCCGGGCGACCGGTTGCTCGCCCTTCGGCTCCTTCAGAGCACGAACGAAAATGACGGCTTCACGCGCCCACCCCGCCTCGAAAGGCTCCGACGCCGCCCGGCCCGACCAGCTCTCGTTGCGACCGACCACAAGGGTTATGTTCTCGGGCAACATTAGAAATCTCCCGAGATGCAGACGGAATCGACATAGAGGAAAGCCCGCTTGTCCGAGTCGGTCTCGGCAAAAAGGCAGAAGTTCAGCATGCACCAGAGATTTCTCATCGCCGGCATGTGAATGGGTTCGAAAGCCGACATGTCGAAGGTGCGATCATTGCAGCGGAACGACAGGGCCTTCATTTCCGCCAGATCGAAGTCGAATGCCAGATAGGTCCAATTGATCTTGGTCGGAATCTCGTTGTAGCACAGGCGCTGCGAACCTCCGGGCAGATCTTCCCAGTCCTCGGGCGCCAGGTGATAGTGACTGAGGGTCTTGTCGCTATTGCCGATTGGCTTGAATTCGGTGGTTCGACGCTTGAACTGCCACTTCTGCACATGCTCTCCGTCCAACGCGTTGAGGAAGCGCAGATGAGGCATCACGCGCTGGCCGCCGACATCCTGATCTCCCGACTGGAGATCAAAGAGAAAGCCGACGGAACGCACATCGGTTTCGCTGAGCTTGAGTTCCGTCGCCTCCGGTTTGAACGTGAAATACACCTCGAACCGGATCCGCCCGCGGTGGCGGAAGGTGTGACGCTTGATGGCGACGTTCTGGGCTCCCTTACGTGGGCGCGTCGCAATCTTGAGGGCGTAGGACGATCCCATGCCGCCGTGCGAACCGGAGTCCCAATGCGACAATGTCGAGAGCATTGCGCTCGTATGCTGGGCATAACCCGGAAGCATCGTGTCGAGATCGTTCTCGTAATTGCCGACGAGCTGCGACCAACCGCAATGGCCGGTGGAAAAACTGTCGTGACTGATGATGCGCGGCAGAGGATCGAAGCGACTGAGCTTGGGGTCGGCACGCAGCAACGCGAGCCGCATGGCCTCGGTCAAGTCGTTCGTCGGCACATTCATAGTCATCCTGATCTCCATGCTCCGCTATACGCGAAGCCGTGCGACAGCGTCCCAATCGATTTCAATGCCGAGCCCGGGGCCGGTCGGCACCGGCATCATGCCGTTCTTCTGTCGGTCGGCGCCGGGAGCGGCGCCCGTCAGTTCGGTCTTGAACGGACTGGAGTCCGTCTCGCATTCCATAGCGCGGATGTTCGGCATCGCCGCGGCAAGATGGACGCTCGCGACTTCACAGATGATGCCGGACATGCCGATATGCGGCGCGTATTGAACGTCATGCGCTGCGGCGAACTCGGCCATGCGGCGCGTTTCACTGATTCCGCCGGAACGCGCGACGTCCGGCTGCAGGTAGGAGAGCGTCCGGTTGGCAACGAGCCGCATCGCCTGATCGAGCGTGTAATTGCTTTCGCCTGCCGCGAGTGGCGTGGCGCACCGGCGATGAAGCTCTTCGTAGCCGGCCTCGTCCTCGGGCCTCAACGGCTCCTCGAACCAGAAATAGCCATTGTCGGTCAGGGCGCGTCCGACCTCCACCGCCTCTTCCAGAGTGTAGGCCCAATTGGCATCGACGCAGAGTTCGATGTCGTCGCCCGCCCGTTTGCGCAGGCGGGCGATGCGCTGGCATGCGTCCTTGACCGGGTTTGCGATCTTGATTTTGATCCGCGGGAACCCCTTCTCCAGATAGCGGTCGAGTTCACTGTCCATGAACTCCTCACTGCCCCAGTTCACGGAAGCCGCATAGACAGGCACCTCTGTTCGGCCCATGCCGCCGAGGAGCCGATGAACCGGCAGGCCTGCCAGCTTGCCGAGGATGTCCCATAGGGCGATGTCCACTCCGGCGATTGCCTCGAACAACATGCCTCCGGAACGTCCGGAAAGCGCGCGCCTCATGGCGCGCCAGTGCGCCTGGATATCGGTAGGATTGCCGCCGACCAGGCGCGGCTTCAGGGAGGTCTCGATCAGATCCGCGTAAGCCCTCGGCGAGAACCGCGCCAGCGCCTCACCCACACCTGTAATGCCGGCATTGGTGCGCACCTCGACCAGCACGATCGAGACTTCGGTATAGGCCCCCCACGACGTGACCGTCGGCTGCGGGAGCCTTTGCGTGAGCGGGTGGGCGATCACATCGGTGATGCGGATATCCGTGCTGTTAGTCTCCGTCGACACCCTGCCCCCCTTATTTCATGGCACAGCGTCATAACGTGGAACAGGACTACTTGGCAACTACAAATCATAGTTGCTATGTTTGCACTTGATGTGTTACCGATAAGAAAAATCGGGACCGCCATGAACGCAGGATCGGCCAGAAAGCCTCTTTTCTCTTCAAAGCCGGTCGTGCCCGCCCGGCTTGCGGATACTGTTTCGGACGCAATCGCCGCAGCTCTGTTCGATGGGCGCATCGCACCTGGAGAGGCGCTGCCGGCCGAAGGCGAAATTGCTCGCGAATTCGGGGTTTCAAAGCCCATCGCCCGTGAGGCGCTCCGCCAGCTGGCGGCAGCCGGGCTGATCTTTACCCAGCAGGGCAAGGTCGCACGGGCCAAGGCGATCAACGGCGAGCCCATGGAGCGCATTTACGGCTACGCCGCGCGCTCGAGCCTCGAGCGGCTGCGCGAAGCGAACGAGATGCGGCGAGTCATCGAGGCGGGGATTGCGCGACTGGCGGCGGAGCGCCGCAATCCGGCCGGATTGGCCACCATGGAGCGAGCCCTGCATGACATGGTCGGCTCGATCGAGGAGCCCGCGGGGTTCACCGAAGCCGATATTCTCTTTCACATCGGCATCGCGCTCGCGACGGGCAACACCATGATCCGCGTTCAGATGGAGGGTATGCGCTCCGTTCAGCGCGAGGTCTCGGAACTCTTCTCGCGCCGGGCCAACCGATCCCATGCCGACTGGAACGCCACTGTCGAGCGCCATCGCGCGATCTACGATGCGATTGCGGCCGGCACACCTGATCTCGCCGAGCAGAAGATCATTGCTCATTTCGAGGCAGCGGACATCGCGTCGCTCGAAGTCGCGCAAAAGCTCGGCAACAACGGGGACCCGCAGCAATGACGGCCCCCTTCTCCCTCCTCGGACGCCGCGCGGTGGTCACGGGCGCCAATTCAGGCATCGGACGCGCGATCGCACTCGGCTTGGCCAAGCAGGGCGCAGCGGTGGCAGTGCACGGTCATGGTGACCCGAGCGGCTTGGCTTCAATCCGTGCCGAGATTGACGCTGTCGGCCGTGCCGCGATGGACTTTGAAGCCGACTTCCTGGACCCGTCCGCGCCGGAAACCCTCGCACACCAGATAGAGAACGAATTCGGTCCCGTCGATATCCTGATCGCCAACGCGGCCATCGAGAACCGCGTGCCTTGGCAAGACCTGACGGACGACCACCTCGCACGCCATTTCACCGCGAATTTCGCCTCGCTCGTAGCGCTCTGCCGCGCGTTCGTCCCTGCGATGGCGAAACGTGGATGGGGGCGCGTTGTGGCGACGGGCAGTGTCATGGCAACCAGGCCACGGGCGGAAACCGTCGCCTATGCCGCGTTCAAGTCGGCGCAACTCACGGCCATTCGGGCGATCGCCCGTGAGGTCGCCGCTCATGGAGTCACCATGAACGTGATCTCCCCCGGCGCCATCGAGACGGAGCGCACGGCAGCCCGGTATGCCGACGCGTCCTTCCGTCATGCGGTCGCCGCCAAGATTCCCGTTGGACGGCCTGGCCGGCCGGAGGACTGCGTCGGCCCCGCGATCTTCCTGTGTTCGGATGAGGCGGCCTATCTGACCGGCGTGGACATCCCGGTCGATGGCGGTTGGACGATCGGCGATGCTCCGGGCTCGCTCCCGGGCGAATTCGGACTGAGATAAATACTGCAGGGAGGAGAACCATGAAAACAACAATGAAGAGAGTGACGACGACGGTACTGGCGCTTGGGATGATGTCAGGCCCTCTCGCCGCCGCCGAGCTCCGCTTTACCATTTGGACAGGCAATGAAGCGCATCTCAAGATGCTCAATGGGTTCGCGGAGAGCTTTAAGGCGAAGCATCCAGATGTGACCGTCAAGTATGAGACGATCCCGCCTGGCGACTACACCCAGAAACTGACCTTCCAATTGGCCGGCGGCAATCCGCCTGATGCCGGGTGGTTGATGGAGGACGCAGCGCCGACCTTCGCTTCGGCAGGCGTTCTGGAAAATCTCGCCCCGGTGCTGAATAAGGCCGAAGGTTACGACTTCGCGGACTTTTCCAAACCTGCGCTAGGTCTCTGGACGGCGGGAGACAAGGTCTACGGGGTGCCCTTCTCGACCTCACCCTTCGTGATCTTCTACAACAAGGACCTCTTCGACAAGGCAGGTCTGGAAGATCCCAATGCGTTGGCGGCGAAGGGCCAATGGAACATGACGAAGTTCCAGGAAGTCGCCAAGAAGCTCAAGGATACTTCCGGCAAGTGGGGCTTCGAGTTCAAGGACGGCCAGGGCTACGACACACGCATCATGCACGCGCTGATGCCGCCGATCCGCGCTGCCGGAGGGGATGTGTGGGCCAACAAGCAGTGCGGCTTCGACAAACCCGAGGCTGTAGCGGCGGTCAAGCAGTTGCACGACATGGTCTTCAAGGACAAGTCGATCGTGCCCCCGGGCGAACAGGGAGACTACTTCTCTGGCGGCTCCGCCATGACCATTAACCAGATCTCGCGCGCCTCGCTCATGCCGAAAGCGGGCTTCAAGTGGGGCATTGCTCCCCTTCCCACGGGCGCAGGGGGCGAGTCACCGGTCATAGGACAGGCCGGCGTTGTCGTTTTCTCTGCAGGAAAGCAAAAGCAGCTCGCCGCCGAGTTCGTGGCTCACGTGACGAACAAGGAGAATGTGGCCGCTGCCGCCCAGTTTTTCCCGCCCGCGCGCAAGAGCGTTCTCGAAAGCGACGCCTTCATCAAATCCAACAACCTCATTCCGCCTGAGCAAATGAAGGTGGTTGCCAACGCTATCGCCAAGGGCAGAGTGTTGCCGGCCCATGAAAAGAGCCCGCAGATCCTCGCTGCGATGAAGCCGCGGGTTGACGCTCTCTGGCGCGCCAATGCCGACGTGGAGGCTTCGTTGAAGGCCATCTGCACCGCCATTCAACCGCTGCTCTGAGGCTGCGCGGTGGCGAAGACGTTGACAATGAGAGACACGACGGACCGAGAGAAAGCGTCGTGGCTCACCTTGAAGATGCGTGAGGCGATGGAGGCGTGGCTCTTCATCAGCCCCACGCTAGCCGGGTTTCTGATTTTCTTCGTGGGGCCGCTGATCGCTGTGGCCTGGTATTCCCTGACTGAGTGGAACCTGCTCACGCAGCAGGCCACCTTCGTCGGGCTCGACAACTACGAGGATGCCCTGTTCCGCAATCCGGACTTCTGGCACGTCGTTCGCAACTCGGTGATCTTCGCGGTCGGACTGGTGCCTCTCAACATGGCGCTGGCCCTATCGCTGGCGCTTCCCCTGTCCGGCCGGTTCCCGGGCGTCGTCATCTTCCGCACCGTGTTCTTCGCGCCGGTCGTCACATCTGCGGTGGCCTGGGCAATCGTCTGGAAATTCCTGCTTCAGGGAGAAGCGGGTTTCATCAATCAGATCCTTGCTCAGATCGGCATCGACGGACCCAACTGGCTGCGCGAGCCGAACTGGGCGATGGCGGCGGTGATCGTGACCCGGGTCATCAAGATGGTCGGCCTCAATATGATCCTCTATATCGCCGCGCTACAAGCGATCCCGCGCGACTATGAGGCAGCCGCCCGGCTCGAGGGCGCATCGGGTTGGCAGATATTCCGCTGGATCACCTGGCCGCTTTTGGGACCCACGACGCTGGTCATCATGGTTATCACCACGATCGGGTCGTTCAAAGTGTTCGATCACATCTATCAAATGACCGGCGGCGGCCCGGAGAACGGCACGCTTGTCCTTGCATTCTACATCTATCAGCAAGGTTTCCAGTTCTTCGATGTCGGCTATGCGTCGGCGCTTGCCATGATCATGTTCGTCATCGTCATGATCCTGACTCTCTTCCAACTCGTGCTGCGCCGGAGGGACACGTGAGCGTATCTCTGACGCGGCGCCGAATTCGCCTTCTCAATCGAGCCTGCTGGACGATTGCGCTCTGTGTTGTCGCAATTCCGTTCGTGTTTCCGTTCCTCTGGATGGTGTCTTCGGGCTTCAAGAGCGCGGCCGAGATATTCGGATCGCCCAGCCTTGTTCCGCGTGAATGGCAATGGCGGAACTTCATCGACGTCTTCAACTATCAGCCCTTTGCGCGGCAATATTTCAATTCGCTCTACATTGCCGTCACCGTGACGACATTGACGCTGCTCGTCTCGTCCCTGGCAGGCTATGCGCTCGCACGCATGCGGTTCGCGGGCGCTGCGCTGATTGCTCTTTTCCTGATGTCAGCGCTGATGGTCCCGGAGGAAGTGACGATCATACCGAACTTCTTCATGATGCGCTGGGCCGGCCTCGTGGACACGCATTGGCCCCTGATCCTGCTGCCGACATTCGGGCCGCAGGGCATCATGGCGACCTTCCTCATGCGGCAGTACTTCCTCGCCTTGCCGAAGGAACTGGAGGATGCAGGGAAGATGGACGGCCTGTCGCGGCTGGGGGTTTGGTGGCGCATCGCGCTGCCGATGTCCCGTCCGGCGCTTGCCGCCGTCGCCATCATCACGTTCCTCAATTCCTGGAACCTCTTTCTGGAGCCGCTGATCTTCGTCTCGTCGCTACAGAAGTTCACGTTGCCGCTCGCACTGTCCAACTTTACGGATCCCTACGGCATGCCGCTCTGGCACCTGCAATTGGCCGCGACCAGCCTTGCGGTCGTCCCGATCCTCATCGTCTATCTCATCGCCCAACGTCAGATCATCGAGAGCTTCGCGCTCTCCGGCGTAAAGGGCTAGGCTGCAATCTCGGCCGCATATCGGATCTTGCCATGACCAGTCTCTCTCTCAGCAACATTAAAAAGAACTTTGGCAAGGTCGAAGTCATTCGTGGCGTCGATCTGTCGGTTGACGATGGGGAATTCGTCGTCTTCGTCGGACCGTCCGGCTGCGGGAAATCCACATTGCTGCGAATGATCTCGGGCCTGGAGGACATTAGCTCAGGCGTACTCAGGATCGGCGGACGGACCGTCAACGAGACGCCGCCGGCCCGCCGTGGGGTTGCGATGGTGTTTCAGTCATACGCGCTTTATCCGCATCTCAACGTGCGCGACAATATGGGCTTTGGCCTTAAGGTGCGAAAGGTGCCGACCGAAGAGCGCGCCCGGCGCATCAACGACGCCGCTCGGACGCTGAAGCTTGAACCTCTCCTCGACCGTTATCCGCGCGAACTCTCCGGCGGGCAGCGGCAACGCGTCGCCATCGGTCGCGCGATCGTCGGTGATCCGGAGGTGTTTCTGTTCGACGAGCCTCTGTCGAACCTTGATGCGGAGCTGCGGGTGCATATGCGCTCTGAGCTCGCCTCCCTGCACAAGCGTCTCGGCAGTACCATGATCTATGTGACGCATGATCAGATCGAGGCCATGACGCTGGCGGATAAGATCGTCGTGCTGCGTGACGGCCTCGTGGAGCAAGTCGGCACACCGCGCGACCTCTACGAACGACCCGGCAATCTGTTTGTTGCGCAGTTCATTGGCAGTCCCAAGATGAACATCCTTCCGTTCGGCTCGGTCGCGAAAGCGCTGCCGGGCAGCCCCGGTCGTGCGAGTCATGTCGGAATGCGGCCCGAGGATCTCACGCTGACCGATCCCGGTTCGGGTCTCGTCAGCGGGCGGGTGCTTCTCAGCGAGTATACGGGCGCGTCGTCGCTGCTGCATGTGGAACTGCCCGGAGGCGAGGTCTTCCTGGTTGCATATGACGGTCCATCGATCGAACCGGATACGCTCTTGGGCCTCACCATCGCGCCGGACCGATTGCACTTCTTCGACAGCGACGGCCGGCGGACCCAATAGTCGTGTAAGGTCATGGATCGTCCGTCTTGGAAGGCAAGGCGACGGGGTTCGAGCGCCTGGCGCACCGGACATCTTTCACGCTGCAACGGAATGGAATGAAGATCCGGGCGTCGCTGTAAGAGCGTCCCCTCCCCACCGGCAGGTCCGGAGGCAACCGCCTGCGTCGCCATTGGATAAGCTGGGCGTCGCATTTCGTCGCCCTCGCTTCCGAAGGCGGCCGGATCCGGGAAGATCGAGGTCTGCCATTACGGCCAGCAATCTATTTGCGGTCCGGACGGAAACAGATCAAAGGGCAGATGCCGGTAACCCTTTGAAAGTATTGGTGAGCGCGCTGGGACTCGAACCCAGGACCCTCTGATTAAAAGTCAGATGCTCTACCGGCTGAGCTACGCGCTCCCAGAGGTGAGCCCGAAATAGGGGCTATCGGCTGGCGGGTCAATCAAAAAGGCCTAGTATGGGTCCCAAATTCCGCAACTGCGGGGTGGATTCGCCGTGCGTGGGCCACTCCGCTCCCATTTTTGGGCATCTCCATGACCGACCCTCGCCTGCCTTACCTCAGTGAGTTCGAGCGCAAGATCCTCTGGCTGTCGAGCTGGACCATTCACCATGCCAATCATCTCCGCCCGAACCGGGATGGGTTGAAGATCGGCGGGCACCAAGCCTCCTCGGCCTCCCTTTCAACCATCATGACGGCACTCTATCTCGCCGTGCTAAAACCGGAGGACCGGGTGGCCGTGAAGCCTCATGCCAGCCCGATCTTCCATGCAATCCAATACCTTCTCGGCCACCAGACACGGGAAAAGCTCGAGAATTTCCGCGGTTACAAGGGTGCCCAGTCCTACCCGTCTCGAACGAAGGACATCGACGATGTGGATTTTTCCACCGGCTCGGTCGGGCTTGGCGTCGCCCAAACCCTCTTCGCCAGCCTGGTTCAGGACTACGTGAAGGCCCACGGATGGCGACAGAGCCATCCGGAGGGCCGCATGATCGCCCTGGTCGGCGATGCGGAGATGGATGAGGGCAACATCTTCGAAGCCCTTCTCGAAGGGTGGAAGCAGGGCCTTCGCAACACCTGGTGGATCATCGACTACAATCGACAGAGCCTCGACGCGGTCGTGAGAGAGGGACTTTACGCCCGTTTCGAGTCGATTTTCCGCTCCTTCGGCTGGGACGTCGTGGTGCTCAAGCACGGCTCCCTCATGCAGGATGCTTTCCGTGAGCCGGGCGGTGAGCGCCTGCGCGACTGGATCGATTCGTGTCCGAACCAGCTCTATTCCGCCCTCACCTTCCAAGGCGGAGCTGCCTGGCGCAAGCGCCTGATGGACGATCTCGGCGACCAGGGCGACGTGACGAGGCTCATCGAGCGCCGTTCGGACGAAGAACTCGCGCGTCTGATGTCCAACCTCGGCGGGCATGATCTCCCGAGCCTCCTTCAGGCGTTCGAGTCCATCGACCACGACCGTCCGACAGTCTTCATCGCCTACACGATCAAGGGGTTCGGCCTGCCGCTGGCCGGGCACAAGGACAATCATGCCGGCCTGCTGACGCCGACCCAGATGGATGGGTACCGGGCAAGCGCCAATGTGAGGCCGGAACACGAGTGGGAAAAGTTCGAGGGCTTGGGTCTGCCGCAGGCGGAGCTCGAGCGGTTTCTCGCGTCCGTTCCCTTCAACGCTCAAGGCAGGCGTCGCTTCGACGCGCCGAAAGTGCCCGTTCCGGCTGCACTGACGACGCCGCAGCAGCCCGCCATGTCGACCCAGCAGGGGTTCGGCCTCATCCTCAACGAACTCGCCCGCTCCAATGAGGCTCTGGCCGACCGCATCGTCACCACCGCACCTGACGTGACGGTTTCGACCAACCTCGGAGCCTGGGTGAACCGGCGCGGTCTTTTCGCCAAGGAGGAGATGAAAGACATCTTCCGGTCCGAGCGCATCCCTTCCACGTTCACCTGGGACTTCAGCCCGAAGGGGCAGCATATCGAGCTCGGCATCGCCGAGATGAACCTGTTCATCCTGCTATCCGCCCTTGGACTGTCCCATTCCCTTTTCGGGGAGCGCCTTCTGCCGATCGGCACCCTCTACGACCCGTTCATCGCCCGGGGGCTCGATGCGCTGAACTATGCCTGTTACCAGGACGCCCGCTTCATCGTCGCAGCCACGCCGTCAGGCGTGACCCTCGCCCCGGAGGGCGGCGCTCACCAATCCATCGGAACGCCGCTTATCGGCATGGCGCAGGACGGGCTCGCCTCCTTCGAGCCGGCCTTCGTGGACGAGTTGTCCATCATTCTGCGATGGGCTTTCGACTATCTCCAGCGGGATGGCGAAGGCGAACCGAACGAGCGCTCCTGGCTTCGCGACGAAACGGGTGGATCCGTCTATCTTCGCCTGTCCACGCGCAGCATCGACCAGCCGCAGCGCGAGATGAACGCAGCTCTTGAGTCGGATATCGTCGACGGTGCCTATTGGCTGCGCAAGCCGGGACCCAATGCGCAGGTGGTGGTCGCCTATACGGGCGCGGTGGCGCCGGAGGCCATCGAGGCCGTGGGGCTCATGGCCGAAGACCGGCGGGACGTCGGTCTCCTCGCCATCACCTCGGCCGATCGCCTCAACGCCGGATGGACCGCTGCTCAGCGCGCCCGTGAACGGGGCCTCGTCCATGCCCGCAGTCATATCGAGCGCCTGCTCGGAGATCTGCCGCCCCATTGCGGGCTCGTGACGGTTCTGGACGGGCACCCCGCGACGCTCGCCTGGCTCGGCTCGGTCATGGGCCACCGCACTCGCTCCTTGGGCGTCGAGCATTTCGGCCAGACCGGAACCGTGCAGGATCTCTACCGACATTTCGGCATTGATGCGCAAGGCATCATCGCTGCGGCGGAAATGATCGCGCCGGGGCGACCGATCCGGCATTTGAAGGCCTTGGGCTGAAGTGAAGGCCCTGGGCTGAAGCGGAGCGCGATCCTGCGCGACCGCGAACAATAAGGGGGCGAGGATCTAGTCCTCGCCGCCGGTCGCCATGTTGTCGAGATGCTCGGCGATACCGTCGCGCTCGCCCTTGGCCCAGCCTTCCTTGACTTCGGCGATGTGGTCCTCCAGCCGGCCCTCGGCGATGGCCTTGCGCAGCCCGGCCATCAAGTCCTGATAATACGCGAGATTGTTCCAGGTCAGCAGCATCATCCCGAGGATCTCGTTCGAACGGACGAGATGGTGGAGGTAGGCGCGGGAATAGGTGTTCGAGGCCGCACACTTCGATCCTTCGTCGAGAGGCCGGATATCCTCCGCGTATTTCGCATTGCGCAGGTTCATGCGCCCGAAACGGGTGAAGACCTGCCCGTGGCGTCCCGCGCGGGTCGGCATCACGCAGTCGAACATGTCGACCCCGCGACGGACGGCCTCAACGATGTCGTCGGGCGTTCCGACACCCATCAGGTAACGCGGCTTTTCCTTGGGCATATGCGGCTCGACGGTCTCGATCATGCGCAGCATGACGTCCTGCGGCTCGCCGACCGCGAGCCCACCGATGGCATAGCCCTTGAGGTTCAGGTCGGCGAGTTCCTTCGCGCTCTCAACCCGCAGCCGCTCCACGGCCCCGCCCTGAACGATCCCGAACATCGCCTTGCCGGGCTGCTCCCCGAAGGCGATGCGGCAGCGCTCAGCCCAGCGCAGCGACAGGCGCATGGCCTTCTCGGCGACGTCGTCCGAACATGGCAATCGCACGCATTCGTCGAGCTGCATCTGGATATCGGAGCCGAGCAGACCCTGGATCTCGATGGACCGCTCCGGTGTCATGACATGGGTGGAGCCGTCGATATGCGACTGGAACGTCACCCCGGTTTCGTCGATCTTGCGCAGGGCCGCCAGGGACATCACTTGGAAGCCGCCCGAATCCGTCAGGATCGGGTACGGCCAGTTCATGAACTTGTGAAGCCCGCCGAGCTTTGCGACGCGCTCTGCGCTTGGGCGCAGCATGAGATGATAGGTGTTGCCCAGCACCACGTCGGCCCCGAGTGCCTTGACCTGATCGGGATACATGGCCTTGACGGTCGCAGCTGTGCCGACCGGCATGAAGGCAGGTGTGCGGATCACCCCTCGCGGCATCCGGATTTCGCCAGTCCGGGCGTTCCCGTCGCTCTTGGTCACGGTGAAGGTGAATTGGTCCGTGGTCATTAAAGCCTCTTTGTTGCTTCCCGTCGAACAGACCGACGGAAGAGCATCTCTCAATCGTGATGGAATGAATTCGTCTGCGCTGTTTGCGACGCGTCAGGCGCCGTATGGGCCTGCACCCTGAACAGCAGGCTCGCATCGCCATAGGAGTAGAACCGATAGCCCGTCTCGATCGCGTGGGCATACGCACCGCGCATGGTCTCGAGACCGGCGAACGCGGAAACCAGCATGAACAGGGTCGAGCGCGGCAGATGGAAATTCGTCATCAGGATATCCACCGCCCGGAACCGATATCCAGGCGTGATGAAGATATCCGTGTCGCCCGAAAACGGCGCGATCGTGCCATCCTCCCGGGCGGCACTTTCAAGAAGGCGCAGCGACGTCGTGCCGACCGCAACGATACGCCTCCCTTCGGCGCGGGCCCTGTTGAGCGCATCGGCCGTCGCAGCGGAGACACTTCCCCACTCGGCATGCATGCGGTGCTCCGTCGTGTCCTCCGCCTTCACCGGCAGGAACGTCCCGGCCCCCACATGCAGCGTTACGAACTGGCGGTCGATCCCCCGTTCATCGAGGCGGCGGAAAAGGTCATCGGTAAAGTGCAGACCGGCGGTGGGCGCGGCGACGGCCCCCTCGTCCTTCGCGAAAACGGTCTGGTAGTCGCGCTCGTCCTTTTGATCGGTCTCCCGCTTTCCTGCGATATAGGGAGGCAGCGGGAGTTCCCCCAGCCTTGCGATCGCTTCATCGAGAAAGGCGCCGGTGAACGAGAAGCGCAGGGTTACGTCCCCGCCCTCGCCTTTCGCTTCCACCTCGGCATCGAGGCGGACAAGCTCGCAGGCGGTGCCTTCGGACGCCTCCCCGAAACGGATCCGATCCCCGACCTGAAGCTTTTTGGCCGGGCGAGCGAAGGCGCGCCAACGGTCCTGCCCCTCACGCTTATGCAGCATGATCTCGACGCGGGCGCTCGTTTCGTCCCGAACACGCAGGCCATACAGGCGCGACGGGATGACCTTCGTGTTGTTGAGGACCAGCACGTCGCCGGGTTGCAACAGGTCCGGAAGATCGCGCACGATCCGATCCTCGAAGCAAGGCCCCTCCGGCTTCACCACGAGCATGCGCGCTCCGTCGCGCGGCTCCGCGGGACGGAGCGCGATGCGGTCTTCTGGAAGTTCGAAATCGAAAAGGTCGACGCGCATGGCGCTTGAACTCGTCACTCCGACGAGCAGGTCATCCCTCTCGCCGGAGTGACAAAAGCCTGACGTGACGTTTAGGCGGCGTCCGCCGCGACCTTCATGGAAACGATGCGATCCGGATCGCGCACGGGCTCGCCGCGCTTGATCTTGTCGACGTTCTCCATGCCTTCGGTCACCTTGCCCCAAACCGTATATTGCTTGTCCAGGAAGCGCGCGTCATCGAACACGATGAAGAACTGAGAGTTGGCAGAGTGCGGATAGTTCGTCCGCGCCATGGAGCAGACGCCGCGCACGTGCGGTTCGGCGTTGAACTCGGCCTGAAGGTCAGGCAGATCCGAACCGCCGGTGCCGGTGCCCTGGGGGCAGCCCGTTTGGGCCATGAAGCCTTCGATCACCCGGTGAAAGGCGATCCCATCATAAAAGCCCTGGCGGGCCAGCGTCTTGATCCGCTCCACGTGCTTTGGCGCGAGGTCAGGGCGGAGTTCGATGACGACCCGGCCCTTCGTGGTTTCCATGATGATTGTGTTCTCGGGATCGGCCATCGTCGTCTCCTGAATTAAGTGATGTCTTGAACGCGAAAAACAGCGCTTCTGCCGGTCACATAGGCCGTGTGTCGGAGAAACGGAAGGTGAAAATCCTCCCCGCGATGGCACCGCCGAGCTTTTCCGAGAAGGGGAACGGCGTGCAACGCGTAAAGGCCTCACGAATCGAGCGGGTGAAAGGCTCCCGCTGATCGGGCAGGTTACCGGCCCTGTAATAGGTGATCCGAGGCTGGCCAAGAACCTCTCCATTGCGCTTGAACGCAATGCGAATCGTAACCTCCTGGCCGGAAAACCCGCTACCGGCGGGCGGATGCCAGCACGCCTGCAAAGCCTGGAACACGCCCGACAGATTGTCGATCCGGCTGACCTGCTCGCCTTTGCCCGGGCGGATCGTCCCGTTGATGCTCTCCGGCAATCCTGGGGCCGGATCGAGCTGCTGGAGCGGATCCTCGAACTGATCGGACGGCGACAAGTCCTGCGCGGCGGCGGGCATGAGCCCGATCATCGCGAGAAAGAGCGCGGCGGTAAGCCACCGCGCCCGATGTGCCGACCGATCAGCCATCATTTGGCATCGGCGGCCAGTTGCATTTTGACGATCTTGTCGGGGCTATTGACCATGCCGTTGGAGGCCGGATCACCCTTCTTGATCTTATCAACCACGTCCATTCCGGAAACCACCTCGCCAAAGAGGGTGTATTGCCCGGTCAGCGGGCCGCAGCCCTCGTAGCAGATGAAGAACTGGCTGTTGGCAGAATCGGGGCTCTGCGAGCGGGCCATGCCGACCGACCCCTTCTTGTATTGGGTCTTGGTAAACTCAGCCGGGATATTCGGGAGGTCGGACTTGCCCGTGCCGGTGCCGGTGGGATCGCCGGTCTGGGCCATGAAGCCCTCGATCACCCGATGGAACGGAACGCCGTTATAGAAGCCACGCTTCGTGAGTGCCTTGATCTGCTCAACGTGCTTCGGCGCGAGGTCCGGACGCAGGCGGATGGTGATGCGGCCATCCTTCGTATCGAGGTAGACCGTGTTCTGCGGATCCGCGGCCTGCTGGGCAGCGGCGGGAACCAGACCCGCGAGCACGAGCGCTCCGGCGATGAGCAAACGCTTCATGAAGTAGACTCCTTCGAGGAAAGGCGGCGCTATTGCCGCTTGAATTTGGCCTTCAATCGCGCGGCGACAAGAGCCGGCACGAAAGCCGAGACGTCGCCGCCCATTCCGGCGATCTGACGTACGAGCGTGGCGGTGATGGGGCGGACCGGGGGCGAAGCCGGCAGGAATACTGTCTGAACACCGGGAGCCATGGCCGCATTCATGGAGGCCATCTGGATTTCATAGTCGAAATCCGTTCCGTCCCTTAGCCCTCTGACGATCAACGTCGCTCCGTGGCGCCGGGCTGCCTCGACGGCAAGGTCGTCAAAGGTCGTGACTTCCAGCGCCGTTCCCGTTTCGGCGGCGAGCGGCGCGCAGACGGCCCGGAGCAGCTCGGCCCTTTCCTCCGCCGAGAAAACGGGGGCCTTGGAGGAATGGACACCAATGGCGAGGACGAGCCGGTCTGCCAGACGGCAGGCTTGCCGCACCACATCGAGGTGGCCGTTGGTCACGGGGTCGAAGCTGCCGGTATAGAGCGCGGTGCGGTTCATCGCGACAAGGCGTAGCTTGAGAATGGGCTCGGGGCAAGCCGTGCGCCGACGCACAGCCGTCCGGCCAACGCCATATCATAACAAAGGCGACCTTTTTGGAAGGAGGGTCCCATGATCGTTCGCTTGCTGATCGTCGTCGCCACGGCCGTTCTCGTCCTCAGCCCAGCAGCTCTTGCCGGAATCACTCACGCGCCGGTGTAACCGGACGACAGCCATGTGGTATCGGGCTCGGCCGACGGCCCGGACCGAGATGCATCGCTCGTTCTGACTTGCTCGAACGTTTATCCCGGCGCCACTCACAATCGCGGACAGATCGGCTTTCGTCCCGGCCGTGAAATGGAAACCTCCATAAAAAAGGGGCCGGCACCGGGCCGACCCCTTGAGACAATCGTCCAAGAACGCCTTATTCGTCGTTCGCCTCGGCGACTTCGGTTTCCTCTCCGCTGTCGCCATCATCCTCGGCATCTTCACCTTCGATGTGCTCCACCGAGACGACACGTTCCTTGCCCTTGGTCGAGAAGACGGTGACGCCCTGCGAGTTCCGGCCGACCGTCCGGATCCCATCGACCGGCACGCGGATCAGCTGGCCGCCGTCGGTGACGAGCATGATCTGATCGGAATTTTCCACCGGGAACGACGCCACGAGCTGGCCATTGCGCCCGTTCACGGCCATCGCCGTGATGCCTTTGCCGCCGCGGCCCGTGATCCGGTACTCGTAGGAGGAGGTCCGCTTCCCGAAGCCCTTCTCGGAAAGGGTCAGGATGAACTGCTCGAGGGCACTCATCTCCGTATAACGCTCCATGGAGAGCGCATCGGCCGACACGTTTTCCTCGTCAGCGGCATCTGCGGTCTCGGCGTCGCCGTTGGTCTGCTCACCGGTGACGGCGCGGCGCATCTTGAGATAACCGGCCCGCTCCTCACCCGTCGCGTCCACATGGCGCAGGATCGCCATGGAGATGATCCGGTCGCCATCGGCGAGATTGATGCCTCGAACGCCCATGGAGTCGCGCCCTTTGAAGACACGCACTTCGGGCACTGCGAAGCGGATGCACTGGCCCTTGGCGGTGGTGAGAAGCACGTCGTCATTCTCCGTGCAGATCTGCACGTCGACGATGGCCTCGCCCTGGTCCAGCTTCATGGCGATCTTGCCGCCCCGGTTCACCTGCACGAAGTCCGACAGCTTGTTGCGGCGCACAGTCCCACGGGAGGTCGCGAACATCACGTCGAGCTTGTCCCAGGACGCCTCGTCCTCGGGCAACGGCATGATAGTGGTAATCCGCTCATCCTGCTCCAGGGGCAGCATGTTGACGAGTGCCTTGCCCTTCGCGTTAGGCGCGGCGAGAGGCAGACGCCAGACCTTTTCCTTGTAGGCCTTGCCTTTCGAGGAGAAGAAGATCACCGGCGTGTGGGTATTGACCACGAACAGCCGCGTGACGAAATCCTCATCCCGCGTCGTCATGCCGGAACGGCCCTTGCCGCCGCGCCGCTGCGCCCGGTAGGTCGAAAGCGGCACCCGCTTGATGTAGCCGGCATGGGAGACGGTGACGACCATGTCCTCGCGCTGGATCAGATCCTCGTCGTCGACATCCGAATCCCAATCCACGATCTGGGTCTTGCGCGGGGTCGCATAGGCATTCCGGATCTCGGTGAGCTCATCCTTGATGATCCCCATGATGCGATCGCGCGAGCGCAGGATGTCGAGATAGTCGGAAATCTCGGCAGCCAGCTTCGAGAGCTCATCGCCGATTTCATCGCGGCCAAGGGCTGTCAGGCGCTGCAGACGAAGATCGAGAATGGCACGCGCCTGTGTTTCCGACAGACGGTAGGTGCCGTCCTCGTTGATCTTGTGGCGCGGATCGTCCACCAGCGCGATCAGCGGCGCGATATCCTGGGCCGGCCAGTTGCGGCTCATGAGGGACTCGCGGGCGGCATTCGGATCCGGCGCAGTCCGGATGAGGCGAATGACTTCGTCGATGTTGGCAACCGCGGTGGCCAGACCGCACAGGACATGGGCCCGCTCGCGAGCCTTGCCGAGCAGATACTTGGTCCGGCGGGACACCACCTCCTCGCGGAAATCCACGAAGGCACGGATCAGATCCTTGAGCGTCATCAGCTCAGGCCGTCCACCGTTCAGGGCCACCATGTTGGCGCCGAAGCTCGTCTGAAGCGGCGTATAGCGGTAGAGCTGGTTCAGCACCACGTCGGCCATCGCGTCGCGCTTGATCTCGACGACGATCCGCATTCCGTCGCGATCGGACTCGTCGCGCAGGTCGGAGATGCCTTCGAGCTTCTTCTCGCGAACGAGTTCGGCGATCTTCTCGATCAGGGAGGCCTTGTTCACCTGATAGGGAATCTCGGTGAAAACCAGAGCTTCCCGTTCCTTGCGGACCTCCTCGACTTCCGACTTGGCGCGCATCACGATGGAACCGCGGCCGGTCGTATAGGCCGAGCGCACGCCGGAACGGCCCAGGATGAGGCCGCCGGTCGGGAAATCGGGACCCGGGATGATCTCGATCAGGCGCTCCGCCGAGATATCGGGATCGTCGATATAAGCCATGCAGCCGTCGATCACCTCGCCGAGGTTGTGGGGCGGCATGTTCGTCGCCATGCCGACCGCGATGCCGCCGGCGCCGTTTACGAGCAGGTTGGGGTAACGCGCCGGGAGAACGGCCGGCTCGTGCTTGGACTCGTCATAGTTTGGCGTGAAATCGACCGTGTCCTTGTCGATGTCGTCGAGGAGCGGCATGGCCGCCCGCGAGAGACGGGACTCCGTATAGCGCATCGCCGCAGGCGGATCGCCGTCGACGGAGCCGAAATTGCCCTGCCCGTCCACGAGCATGACCCGCATGGCGAAATCCTGGGCCATGCGCACGAGGGCGTCGTAGATCGATTGGTCGCCGTGGGGGTGGTACTGACCCATCACGTCGCCGACGATACGGGCGGACTTCACGTACTTCTTGTCCGGCGTGTAGCCGTTCTCGTGCATCGAATAGAGGATGCGCCGATGCACCGGCTTCAGGCCGTCGCGCGCATCGGGAAGAGCGCGGCTCACGATCACGCTCATGGCGTAATCGAGATAGGAGCGCTTCATCTCGTCGACGATGGAAATCAGCTTCACGTCGCTGGCCGGCTGGTCGCCCCCGGGGCCACCCGTGCGGTTGTCATTCGGATCGGTCAAAGTCGGTCTTTCTCAAATCAGCCCCCGCCGGCCCGTGGCGACCTGCCGCCGCATCTTTCAAGCCTGGGAGACCCATGCGAATCCAAAGAAAATCAATTCCTTAGATGGTCGATCGGGAGCAATTTTTCAAGGCATTTCGGGCGTTTTCCAAAGGGGAGAGCACCAAAGTTCAGGACGCAATCTGCCGCATGGAGCTCTCTTCCGCACCGGCATGCCTTTTCGGCCACCTAATGGCCTATCCTGAAACGTCATAACTTGCCGTTTCGGAGCAGTCGTGGCATGGGTGACGAAAGGGAATTTGGGGGCTGAAAGCCATGAATTGGGTCGTCTGGGCGGTTGGCGCCTTTGTCGTGCTGTATGCGATCATCGTCTATAACGGCCTCGTGACTCTGCGGACCCGGGTCAATCAGGCCTTTGCCGATATCGACGTGCAGCTCAAGCAGCGGCACGATCTCATTCCCAACCTCATCGAGACTGTGAAGGGCTATGCGGCCCATGAACGGAATACGCTCCAGGCCGTCGTGGAAACGCGCAATGCGGCCCTCAAGGCGCAAGGTCCCGCCGATCAGGCAGCGGCCGAGAATGCCCTTTCCGGTGCCCTGGGCCGGTTGGTGGCGTTGGGGGAGGCATACCCGGACCTGAAGGCGAGCGCCAATTTCCAGCAGCTTCAGACGGACCTGGCGGACATCGAAGACAAGCTCGCCTCGGCCCGGCGGTTCTTCAACAACGGAGTCGGCGAGTACAATGCGGCGATCCAGCACTTTCCCGCCGTCCTCTTCGCGGGCCTCATGGGCTTCCGCCCCCAGGTCTTCTTCGATGTGGGAGAGACCGAACGCAAGGCCCTCGAGGTCCCGCCCAAGGTTGCCTTCTAAACGGGGATCCGCGTGTTTCCGGCCTTCGGCCTCTACACTCACATCCAGAGCAATCGCCGGCGCTCGGTTTTCCTGATCGCCGGCCTGTTCGTGCTGTTCTACCTGATGGCCTTCGGCTTGGCGCTCCTGCTGCGTGCCCTGCAGGACGACGGTTCCGGAACTTTCGAAGGCCTTCTCCAGGGCGCCATCCGGGACAGCCTGTGGTTTTCGCCGCTCGTCACGGCCCTGGTCGGGCTCTGGGTCTGGTGCGGCTTTCGTTTCAACGGGTTTATTCTTGACCTCGCCACCGGCTCACGGGCGATCGGCCGGAAGGACGAGCGTCGTCTCTCCAACCTCCTGCAGAATCTCTGCATTTCCCGCGGCATGACCCCGCCTAAGCTACGCATTCTGGAGGTGAAGGCTCCCAACGCTTTCGCAAGCGGAACGCGGCCGGAGCAATACACGATCACCCTCACCCGCGGGCTCGTCGACCTCCTGAACGAGCGGGAGCTGGAAGCCGTGCTCGCGCACGAGCTCACCCATATCCGCAACGGCGATGTCCGCACCATGATGGTCGCCGTGCTGGTGGTCGGCATCATGTCGTTCATCGGCGACATGATCTATCGCTTACTTTGGGAGAGCCCGGATCTGCTCACGGATTCGTCGGACTCGAAGAAATCCGGCGGCGGCAAGTTCGTCGCGATCGTCGTCGCCGCGCTGTTCATCATGGTGGCGTGGGGCCTTTCCGTCGTCATCCGGTTTTCCCTGTCGCGGCGGCGCGAATTTCTCGCCGATGCAGGCTCCGTCGAGCTGACCAAAAACCCGGATGCCATGATCTCGGCTCTCAGGAAGATCGAGGGCAAAGGCGAGCTCGAAGGCGTGCCCTCCGCCGTGATGGAGCTTTGCCTCGACAATCCCCGGTCAGGCTTTGCCGATCTGTTCGCCACGCACCCATCCGTAGAGGACCGGATCGCCGCCCTCGTCCGCTATGCGGGCGGCCACGCCCCCGCGTCCGAGGCGCAGCCCCCCGCGACCGAGCCTGCCGCGCCGGCCGCTTAAGCCCTCACGAGCAGGGCCGTGGCATCATCGCTTTCCTTGAAGCGTGGATAGCGCGTACCGGAAGGATCTTCCTCCGTTTCGATCGCCCGCGCCCGCCGCACGAGCGGTTCAAGGCCGTTGTCAAGCGCTGCTTCCAGGAGAGAACCGGCATCGAAGGCTCCATAGAGATCCACCAGCGCCGAAAACCCGTCGCTGGCGAGAAGAATCACCGCGCCGTCCTCACATGGAACGCGCTCATGGCGTAGGCGGCTCGACGCATCGGGATCAAGTCCCAACAGCGCAAGGCCCTTTCCGGCCTTTTGGCGCTGGCGGCGCTCCGTCAGCCAATCCTGGAAGAGAGGCGCATCGAAGATGGTCTTCGGGGTAGACCCGGTCGCCTTGAGGAGTTCGGCGGCTTTCGCCGATTCATGCACGCGCAGCTCCGGAGCCTCGCCGACCGTTTGAACGCGGCCGTCCGGATGGCGGATATAGGCCGTCGTGTCCGCGAAGGTCCAGGTGTCGAGCATCCCGCCGTTCCGATAAACGAGGGTCATGGCGCCCACCGGCCAGGAGAGGAAGTCGTGGCGCTCCTCAGGGGCTTTCGCCATGAAAGCCACCCTCGCCTCCTCCATCACGTGCCGCAGGAGGGCGGGACCGTCGCCCTCATAAGCCCGGGCGGCAAGTTCCGAGAGTCTCTCCGTCGCGAACCGCGCGAGCCAGGTGGCGTCGCTCTTCTCATGCATGATCGGACGCGTTCCGGGAAAAATGGACGTATCGATGACCCATGCCCAATTCTCGGACGCACCGCAGGCATCCTCATTGGCCTTCTCGGCCGAACCGGGCCAGCTGATTTGGTCCAAAATCGTAAACATCGTTGCAACGCCCTCTCGTCAAACCCCGGTGACGACGCCATAAAGCAAAGCTCACGACAAGGTCCCACCGATGCTTTTCGACTACATTTCCGGCGCCCTGGTAACGCTCCTGGTGACTCTCGATCCGCCAGCGCTCGCGCCCATCTTCATCTCCCTGACCGGCGGCATGAACGCGGAGGAGCGGAAACGGGTCGCCATCCGGGCCAGCCTGATCGCTTTCTGCATCCTGGCCTTCTTCGGCCTGGGCGGCGAGGTGCTGCTGCGGCTTCTGGGCGTCGGCATTCCGGCCTTCCGCATCTCCGGCGGGCTGCTGCTGTTCTGGATCGCCTTCGAGATGGTGTTCGAGCGCCGGAACGAGCGCAAGCAGCATACGGCGGACGTGGCCATCACCGAGGATCACATCCGCAACGTCGCGGCCTTTCCTCTTGCGATTCCGCTCATGGCGGGCCCGGGCGCCATCACTGCCGTCATCCTGCTCGCCGGCCGGGCAAACGGTGATGTCGTCTACCTTTCGTCCCTGATCGCCCTCATCGGGCTCGGCGTCATCTCCTGCTTTGCCGTCTTCATGGCTGCGGAACGGGTTTCGCGCCTTCTCGGCGTGACGGGCAACATCGTGCTCAGCCGCCTCCTCGGCGTTATCCTCGCAGGCCTTGCCGTACAGTTCATCATCAACGGGGTAAAGGCGCTCCTGGAAACGGCCAAGTAGTGGAGAGAATGACCCTTCGAACACTCACAAAATTAAAATCATAGAGTCGACATACTTAAATAGAACGCTATATCGTATTTATGAACAGAGCCTCCCATTACGCGGAGGAGCATTTAAGTTTGGAGACGTTATAATGGTTGAGAAGGTTGGTGGACCTCACTCTCAGACTATTAAAGGCTCAGGCCTGAACGATGACCTTTATGGAGATTACGCCAGCCCTTTTTCTGCCGGATACGGGGGCAACGACAGGCTCTACGGCTACAACGGCCTCGACAAGCTTTATGGGGATGCCTTCAAGATCTCAGGAAAAGGCATCGGCGGCATCGACGTCTTCTGGGCCGGCAGCGGCAACGATTATCTCTATGGCGACGCTTACGCGATGCTCGGCTCCGCCCGTGGCAATCGTGACGTTCTGTACGGCGAAAAGGGCAACGACATGATGTTTGGCGACGCCAAGCTAATGTCCGACAAGGCTCGCGGTGGCCACGACAAATTGTATGGCGGGGCCGGCAACGACATTATCCGAGGCGATGCCTTTCAAATGACAGGCAAGTCCATTGGGGGCAACGATTACATCGACGGCGGCACAGGAAATGATCTCATCTTCGGCGACGCTCAACGCATGTATTCTCCACAGGCGGTTGGTGGCAGGGACACCATCTTCGGCGGTGAGGGTGACGATGACATCTGCGGGGACGATGTCTTCACCATTTTCGGAGGGCCTGGTGAAGGTATGAGGGATCCGGAGACCTCGCATTTCGGAGGGAACGACAAGCTCTACGGCGGCGACGGCAACGATAGACTTTCCGGCGGCCTCGGCAATGACCTTCTGGTGGGCGGGGCTGGCAATGACTACGTAGACGGCGAGGAGGGCGTGGACGTTCTTGTCTTCGACAAAGGTTTCGGCAGTGACACGGTCATCTTCCGATTCACTGGTTTCGTCGGTCGTGGTTATGAAGACAAGATTGACCTAAGAGCGTGGCACTTCAAGTCGTTTGCCGAAGTGGAAGCTCTGATCGACTATACACCCCAAGAAGTCGGCTCCCTGGCTTCGATGACGTTCTCGGACGGCAGTAAAATTGTCTTTAGGGAAGATAGTAACAAGTATGGAAGCCATGCCTATCTCTATCAACCGCCATACTTCGAAACGGATGACTTCATCCTTTAAAGCTCTAAAGGTTCTTTTCTAAAATCAAGGCGTAGCAAAAAGAGTCCTCGCAGGCCCTTGAGCGCGATGGACCTTAATGGAGTGCGGGCACCACATGGCAGAGCCGGGTCTTAGGCGGCGTGCTCCCGGATCAGAACATGCAGCCCCGGCTTGGAGACGTTTTCCTCAAAAATCGTCCATCCGCGCTTTTCATAGAAGCTGCGCCTTCTTTCGCCTGAAAGGAGGTAGACACGGTGGATCCCGAGCTCACCTGCGCGATAGAACGCACGCGTGACGAGCCGCTCTCCTATGCCTTGCTCGCGGAATTCCGGCTCGACCCAGAGCGCAGCGATCCAAGGCGAATATTCAGGACGGCTCTCCTCATCGCAGAGGATCAGTGAAACCGTCCCGACAAAGCGCTCATCGTCGTGCGCTACGAACGCGGTCGGAATCGGGTCGGCTCCAAGGCTTTGACCGACCAGATCCGTGAGCAGGCTGAGAGGATGTCCGTCCTCCTGCCAGAACGCCCGCCAGATGCGGTCCGCGACCGTCGCGGCAAATCCAGGCCGAGCGCGCAGGTCGCTGATTTGGACCATGCTCAGCGCAGGGTTTCGAGAAGGCGCGTCATCAGCTCCTGGCGGGGAGCGATCGATGAAATCAGGCCGTATTCGTTGAGCGTATGGGCGCCGTCCCCGTCGATCCCGAGACCGTCCAATGTCGGGACGCCGATGGCGGCGGTGAAATTACCGTCAGAGCCCCCGCCGACCTTGTCGCAGGACACGAGGTCGATCCCGATCTCGGCCGCGATTGTCCTGGCATGGTCGAACAGCTTCGCCGTGCCCTCGGAGCGCTCATAGGGCGGCCGGTTCATGCCGCCGGTCACATTGACCTTGAAGTCGGAATTCTGCGGCGCCAATCCGAGGATCGCTTTCGTCATCTGCTCTCCGTCCGCGACGGTTTCCACACGCAGATCGACCGGAAAGCGGCAATGCTGCGGGATCGTGTTCACGGCGGTCCCGCCGGACACCATGCCCACCGTCGTCGTGATGCCGCGCGCGTAATCGGTCAGGGCCTCGATCGCCAGGATCTGGCGCGCCGCCTCATAGATCGCATTGCGTCCGTCCTTATGGCGCGAGCCCGCATGGGCGGGACGACCCTCCACATGCACGTCGAAACGGCCGACCCCTTTGCGCGACGTGACGATCCGGCCGCCATCCCGCGCAGGTTCCGTTACGAGAGCCATAGCGGAAGCACGGCCGATATCCTCGATGACCGGCCGCGTCGTCGGGCTTCCGATCTCTTCATCGGGCGTGACGATGAAGACCATCGGCCGGGCCGCGCTTCCCCGGCGGGCCACGTCCTTGAAGGCTTCAAGGGCGAAATAAGCCCCGCCCTTCATATCGTAGATGCCGGGGCCGTAGAGCCGGTCCCCCTCGACCCGGAGGGGCAGGTCCTTCTCGATCGTTCCCACGGGGTGAACCGTATCGAGGTGGGACATGATGAGGATGCCGGGCTCGCCCCGTTCCGGGCCGGCGCGCAGCACCAGCGTATCGCCCAGACCCTGCTGGCCCGGCAGCCGCTCGACGGCCACGGGCGCGTCGGCCATCTGAGCCACCACGAGATCCATCATCAGGTTGACGCCCGCCACATCGTGGGTGGGGCTTTCCGTGCGGATCCAGGTGAAGAGCGTGTCGAGGGCTTGGGAGGTCATGATCAATCGCGCAAATGAGGGGGGACGGAACGTTCAATCGCCGACCGTTCATACCGGCGGGAACCCGGGATGTCATCTCCCATGCGGGCAGCCGCAGCGACCCTTTGAACCGTTCGCAGGCACCGTCCGGCAACATCCCGTGTCAAAGGCAACATGACGCATGCACGTTAATTGATACGTTATAAATATTCACATACATCTGCTGCTTCTGATTTCTGGTGAGTGGCAATGACGACAAAAACAGGTTCTCTGAGTGGCAATTTCCTTGAAGGTACAGAGCTTTCGGACCGAATCTTCGGGGACGCGAGGGGCACGTTCTCCAGCACCCGTGCGACAGGCAGCGACCAGATCCACAGCTATCGTGGTGCCGACTTCATCTATGGAGACGCCTTTACGCTGAGTTCAATTGCGCGCGGCGGTGGTGACACGATTTGGACAGGCCCCGACCGCGATGTCGTTTACGGCGACGCCTACGCCATGAAGAGCTATGCCCGTGGCGGAGCCGACAAGATCTGGAGCGAAAGCGGCTATGACAGCCTCTTCGGTGACGCCTATAACCTCACCCAGTATGCCGTCGGCGGAGCCGACAGGTTGTATGGCGGCGACGATGACGACGTGCTCTATGGAGACGGCTACCTCCTGTCCAACCGAGCAAGAGGCGGGGCCGACTCCCTCTACGGCGAGAACGGCCGCGATACGATCTACGGCGATGGTCGTTATCTCAAACATTCCGCGATCGGCGGAAGCGATGTCCTTCAGGGCGGCAGTTCCGAGGATAAGCTCTATGGCGACGCCTCGACGATGTACAACACGACGCTGGGCGGGAACGACAGGCTGTACGGCGGTTCAAGCAACGACCGGATCTATGGGGATGCGTATGCGATGTCCGGAGCCTCGAAAGGTGGCGCGGACTTCATCTATGGAGAGAGCGGCAACAATCTTCTCTATGGCGATGCGCTTACGCTGACCGGCACGTCGACGGGCGGAGACGACCACATCTATGGAAGCTCCGGCGTCGATATCCTATACGGCGATGCCGCGACCCTGGCGGACCAGAGCATAGCAGGACACGATTATCTCAGCGGCGGCTCCGGCAACGACATCCTTTATGGCGACGCTGCCGTCACCAGTCCGTCCGTAACCTATGGAAACGACACCCTCCTTGGGGGCGCCGGGAACGATCGGCTGATCGGCGACTCGACCTATGGCGGGACAGGCGTCGATTATCTTAACGGAGGCGCCGGGAACGACACCATGGATGGAGGCGGAGGCCGTGACGTGTTTGGCTTTGACCGAGGCAGCGGCAAGGATACGATCACGTATTTCAAGCCGGGTGAAGATCAGATCGACCTTCGCGCGTGGCGCTTTGCTTCTTTCGACAAGATCAGCATCGCGCAAAAAAGCGGCTATACGCTGATCTATCTGTCGGGAACAACCGAGTACATCAAGCTGAACGATGTCTTGAAAGCCAATCTCTCGGCCGCCGATTTCATTCTATAGCAAAAAATCCGGGATTTTGGCCCGGATTTCTGCTGTGGTGCGGCCTAGAACGGAATGTCGTCGTCGATATCGCTAAAGCGCGAGCCGCCGCCCGCCGGTGCCGCCGCCGGCCGCCGCTCCATCGGCG
>NZ_JAJDOP010000030.1 GCF_020595095.1 Microvirga rosea
ACCAGCGCATGGTGCCCGAGCTGCACGGCACGGTGAGCCGGATCTCGGCGGACGTGTCGCGTGATCAGCAGACGGGTGTGACGTTCTACACGATCCGTGTGGATCTGCCCGCGGATCAGATCCAGCGCCTGGAGAACCTGAAGCTGATCGCCGGCATGCAGGCCGAGGTGTTTGTGGAAGTGAACAAGCGCACGCCGTTCGAGTACTTCTTCAAGCCCATGGAAGAACAGTTCGCCCGAGCCTTCAGAGAACACTAGTCGGCATATCCTTCTGATCGACGACACACCAGAGAACATTCGCGCAGCTCAAGCCTGTGACTGGGAGGCCGTTCTTTGGACCGGCGAAGAGCCTCTGTTGAATGTACTCAAGGAGCACTTCCCGACCAAATTCTCTGTCGATGAGTTTCAGACGCCTTGAGGATAATTTCCGATAAGGCCGTTCACGGAATGCTAGCTCTGTAGCCTGGAGAGATTCGGAAGGTGCCTATTTCCGTTGAAACGTTCATTCGCTCGGTGATGGAAAATCCCATCAATACAACGATCCTCAACCGTCTCCCACTGCTTCGACTGAACCAGTGTTACCTCACCGCGGGGTGTCTGTTTCAGACAATCTGGAACCAACGCTCTGGGCTACCCCCGCAGGCTCGGATCAAGGACTATGACGTCTTCTATTTCGAGGACGATCTGTCGTTGGAGGCCGAGGACGCTGTGATCCAACAAGGGAAGCTTCTCTTTGATGACTTAGACGCCGCAGTTGAGTTCAAGAACCAAGCCCGGGTTCATCTCTGGTACGAACAGCGGTTCGGACGCTGTTACCCGCGCCTAGCATCCGCAAGAGATGGGATTGATCGGTATCTGATCGCCTGCACCTGTGTTGGGATCAACGTTGCTACCGGTAAACTCTACGCCCCAAATGGTCTGGAAGAGACTTGGGAGGGCGTCTTGAGGATCAACCCCCTGAACCCCCAGCCAGATCTGTTTCTGAAGAAGGCCGAAGACTACCGCGCACGTTGGCCTTGGTTGAGGATCCAGCCCTAAGCAGAGCGAATTTCCGACAAGCGGAGAACCATCAGACCCAGTTGTTTCGCTTCCTGGTCACATGAAGACTCTGGCTCACCGGACCTTCGAATATGACAGGCAATCCCGAGGCTCTGGTCCAACATTAGGATGCACGCTCCAGCGCCGCACGCGGTACGACGCACTTCTTGGTCCGGACTATCTGGTAACGAAGCGCTCGTGTCACGAGAGCTTGCTGCTGCCATTCGAGCGCTGAAACACAAAGGCGAGAGATGATTCCGCTCACCGGTTGTGCCGCACAAGGGCAGAGGCATACATTGGCCGCTTACAAGCAGCACGAATCCGCTACGATGCCGCTGAGGACGTGCTCGATACTCAGCCCGTAGGGCGGCGGCGCGGCTGATGAAGTGGAATTGGTTGAAAATTCCGGTCTGACTGGCTTATTCATTACTCAATGGCCTGGGTTATTGGCCACCGTATCGCAGTAAGTGCACGGCTGAGGACACCTCAGTTAACTGAGAGGACCGATGTGTAGATACCTTCGATTGGATCTCCCTGCTGCCCTCGGAATTGCCGTCTCCTTACTCATCGCCGGTCCCTGTGTCGCAGAGTGCCCCAAAGTAGCCGAAGCAGGTGTTACGCTTACATCTGCAGACAAGCATACACAGTTCAAAATCAGTCAGGCTAACGAAAGGTTGGTGACCATTCAGAGGATTGAGGACGGGGTCCTAACCAGCTCAACCGTTTATCACGAAGGTCTGTTCCCTCTCCTCACAAGGCACCTTAATGGCCCGACGACGTTCGAATATACGACACCCTACCAGCAATTCAGATTGAAGGTTGGTGAGGAGATACGCTTCGCATACGTTATGAGGACGCCGGACCACAAGGAGACACGTCTAGTTTCGAAAATGCGGGTTTCTGGCACGGACGAGGTCGAAATCGGCGGCTGCCGGTACTCAGTGTTTGTCCTTGAGAAGTTGAACCTCACTTCCGGGAAAGGGGCAAATTCCAGTATCGTTTTGGCCTATTTCAGCGAAGCCTTAAGACTTCCGTTGAGGTCTCGCATTCGATTCAATGATGGTCGGCAGCAGGATTTCATCTTCTCGTCTATAACCCTTCAGTAAGTCGCGAGACGTAGCCCGGCCATTGCGCGAATACCTGTCTCAAGGCTGCCTTACGGGTATCCGTAACGGAGGCGATAACGGGTCCACTTCCTAGGTCCGGTCAAAGCGAGGATCGTGCTTCAAAAGGGCAGCTGCGTGCAGGTCATGGGGTTTTAGAGTCGAAGTTGCAGCAGCGGCTCGGCTGATGGAGCGGCTTTAGCCAAGAGATTTCGATTCAGAAATCAAGGAGGCGAGGCTTAGCGGCCCTCGTTGCCAAGTGTCAATTCGTTGCTTTCTTAGGAGAGGGCTGCAAAGCGCGCTGAATAAGACCGCGAACCTGCTCCGGTATATGGACAACCAACTCTGAGGTCTTTGGGTCTCCGTCCAAATCAAATTGGATTGTGGAGATTGCATTGAATGAGTTTTGTGCTCTCGAAGGGTTACTGAGTACGAAATGAATCCGCTGCTCCAGCCTCTTCCACTCCTGAGTCCATCCTTGGGCCGCCACGAAGTGGCTTCGGGAAACGGTCAAAAGCTCACCGTGTCCTTCATTGTCGACAAAGCTGACCTTCTTAATGTCGAACTGTCCATCCCACACACCTGGGCTATAAGCCATGCTGCCAACTACAGTATCACCGAAACATATTGTGAGACTTAGTCCACTGCTCAGATCCCCGGGATAGTGAGAGATTGAATCCGTATCGAAACATTCACTGCCTTTTCTTGAGCCGTACATCCATCTCGCAAGGAGCGATCCGCGGGTATGGAGGAATATGCCCGCACCCTGACCACCGAAACTGAGCACTGATAGAGGTGCTATGCGGAGATCCTCGGGCTCACCTAGCCGTGAATTTGGATACGCAACGGATGCTGTTTTCGCTTTCAAAAGAGGTGGGAGCAAAGTTGCGACGTTTTCCGGATTCGTCAGCGTCCATCCAATAACAGATTGTACGGCGGAGTGGACGTTGTTGGCCTTTAAATCGCGCTCGTTCAGGAAATAGATCTCCTTGCTGGCGGTGGCGAAGTTCTTCCGCTGAATGTCTGGCGAAACCTCCATTTCACCCAAGTAATCCATCACCAAAGCGATTCTATTCTGGACGGCCTCCAGCACGGCATTCATGTCCACCGCAGTTCCTCGCGGGTACCGTTCACGAGGGATAGATGCCCTGTGCACGCCTAGACGTGCTCCGCTCATTACAAGCCGCCGCGGCCTTTGACCCTCCTTGTCGAAGCCCCCCCAGAAGGCGAAGCTACAGGCGCTGACGCATGTTGCATTCGGAAGGAGAATGGCTCCAATCCCCTGCGCCCGAAGATAGCGACCAATCTCGATCCCCTCCCAGAGGAGCCCACCAGGCGAGTGGAAGGAAACATAGACCTGATTAGGCGGGTTGAGTGTGGTCGCCTTTGGCACAAGCGCCTGAACACGCTTCAGATCACCCTTAACAAGCTCGCCTTCTAGGTGAATGACACTGATTCCAAGGTCAGCTCGTGAGATGAAGCGCGCCGTCGCAGCAGGGGCGGCCCTCCCGGTGCATGCGAGCATGAGGATGCCTAAAAGCCCAGAAATGGCTCTGCGCTGCGAAATACCGAACCTATGCTGAACCATTCGGAGGCTGTCTCATCTCTGAGCGGGAGCAAATGCCCGCCCACAGCGAGTGACCTTAGCAACTGCCTGCTCCGAGTCGAGTTAGGGCTCCGACATCGCTGTGGACCCAAGTACTCTGTCTTCGCAGACCGCCTGCAAGGACTGGGCCGAGACCGTACATATGACCCCGATGTGAGTCAGCTAAGAGCCTCGCCTTCCAACCATCGAGAGGCATTCAGGCTTGAAGCTTAGCCTCATGCATTAGTCATTGGTGGGGAATCCGGTGGGGAAGCCTGCTGCGAGCCTCTAGATTTTGCTTTAAAAGCAAGCGCTTAGCGATAATAGATGGCGGAGGGAGCGTCTACCAGACGGTCTGGAATGCTCTGATGGGCCGACCGAGAGGGACCGGGATCAAAGATTATGATCTTGTCTACTTCGACAGCTCCGATCTGTCCTGGGAGGCCGAGGACGCGGTCATACAGCGGGTTGCCGCTGCCATGCCGCCGCTGCCGGGAGATGTTGAAGTCCGCAACCATGCCCGAGTGCCGCTGTGGTTCGAGGAGCGGTTCGGTTTTCCTTGCCCTCCGGTCGCCCATCCCGATGATGTGTTCCGGCAGTACCCTCTTACAGTGCAGGCCCTGGGGGTTCGGCTCGGCAAGGATGGTAACCTCAGCGTCCTTTGCCCCTTCGGTCTTGAGGACCTATTCGCCATGCGCGTTCGCCCAAACCGCGCGTTGCCCAACAGAGCCAGTTACGAGGAGAAAGCCAAACGTCTGGTCCAGACCTGGCCGGAACTCATTGTTGGGCCCTGGTAACGGTGACAAAAGCGAGTACGAGTTTCCGATAGAATTGTTTATGGAATGTCGGATTTTATCGCAGTTCTAGCTTCAGGCGGAGCATCTAATTTGTAGCCCGCAAAATAGCGTCCGCCATGACGGTCCAGTTCGCTTTCTGCGATGGCCAACAGCGGCCCTGCATGCCCCTCGGCTGCGCATTGAAACGCGTTTTCAAATCTATCTGCGATCTCGAGGTCTAGCTCCTTCAGCTTTCTTGGCAACCACTTGGCCCGGCCTGTCCAAGCGCCGCGCCCTAACAGGATCAAGTCACCAAGTTTCTGATAGAGCGCGGTCGCAATCGCAAAGACCTCTTCGGGCGAGCGCTCGCCCCGTAAGTCGTCGGCGAGGTCACTGAT
>NZ_JAJDOP010000031.1 GCF_020595095.1 Microvirga rosea
CGCCGATGGAGCGGCGGCCGGCGGCGGCACCGGCGGGCGGCGGCTCGCGCTTTAGCGATATCGACGACGACATTCCGTTCTAGGCCGCACCACAGCAGAAATCCGGGCCAAAATCCCGGATTTTTTGTTTTCAGTGCTCTTCTGCCGGGTGCTTTTCCCGCGATATGCGTTCAAGCCTGCGAAGCTCCTTGGCGCGTTCTCGCAATTCCTCGCTGCCGGGAAGCCACCATCCGCGCCGTGCCGCCTCCTCTGCGTCCTGCGGATCCCGCGACGGGCGCGCCCGATAGATCTCGAGCAGAGCAGAAACACGCCAATGGGCCCAGACATAGGAAGGGCTCCCGCGGCGCATATGCGGGTAGAACTCCGTCACGCCAGGCTCGTCGAAAGGCTCGATATCGATAGCCTCGAAGACAACAATGCCCCATGCGTTCGTGGCCACCGGCTGCCCGAGGGGCGGAAGCGCGGCCGCAGGCACCGGAAAGCGACGGCGACGGCGCTCCGCCTGACGGATGCGGCTTGCCTCCTGACCCTTCGGATCTTGTCGCCGGGCCCGACGAGCCTCCGGCTCGTTTCGCCGTGCGGCTTCCTCGATCTCCGGCCACCGACTGAGCAGCTCATCGTAGGACCGGAACGGCACACGCCAGACCTTCGCGACCGGATCCCAGCGCGCCCAGGGGATCTGGCGCATCGCCTCGACCACCGTCCGCGAATAGGGGGTTCGCACGGCAAGGTCGCTCCCAACCGTCAGATAGGGGCTCGCCAGGGGCTCGAACGCGAAGGCATCCCGGCCCTTGTCGTCCGCATGGCGATCCAGAGTTTCCAGCTCCTGCGAGATCCAGACATCGAGCCGACGCACGGCGGTCGTTCCGGGAACGAACCAGCATTCTTCGTCCGGGCGCCATCGGGCGCGGGGGAAAGTCTCCCGGAACCGGCGCACCAATTCACGATCATAGGGAAAGCCCGCAAAAGCCCCCGGTTTGTCGCCGTCTGAGGGCCTCACTTGAAAGGCCGCCGCCAGGATCTCCATAGAACACGCAGCTCCGCTGCCTGAAGGGGTTTAAGCGATAACACCCGCACCGGACATTTCGATCCCGGCCCGGGCCGGCGATTGAATGCTCAAGCCTCGGTCTTGCCCTAGCTTTGGTCTTGCCAATACGCCGTAACCCTGGGCGAAATCTGTTCGCCCCCTAGAAAGGGAAACGGAAACAGCACAGCTGCCGTGGCAGACGGGCGTGTTTCCGAGGATCACCCATGGCGCCGTTCCTTGCCGGTGCCAGGTACGGAGAGTTCGAGACGCCATGACCCAAGAGAGCGAGAGTTTTCAGAGCGAGAGTTTTCGTCTGAAATGGCTGTCGCGGCCCGCCTTCCGTTTCGCCAAGAAAGCTATGCCGGGCCTGTCGGCAACCGAGAGCGAAGCCATCGAGGCCGGCGACGTGTGGTGGGACGGAGATCTGTTCACGGGCAATCCGGATTGGAACAAACTGCTTTCCGTTCCTCCGGCCCGCCTCTCCGCCGAAGAAGAAGCTTTCCTTTCTGGCCCGGTCGAAACCTTATGCGGCATGCTGGACGACTGGCGGATTACCTGGACCGACCGGGACCTGCCGGAAGAAGCGTGGGACTTCCTGAAGCGAAACAAGTTCTTCGGCATGATCATTCCCAAGGCCTATGGAGGCCTCGGGTTTTCTGCCTATGCGCATTCCGAAGTGGTGCGAAAGATCTCCACACGCTCCGTGGCGGCGGCGGTTGCCACCATGGTTCCAAACTCCCTCGGCCCTGGCGAATTGCTCTTGCAGTTCGGCACGAAGGAGCAGCAGGATTACTGGCTGCCACGCCTTGCCGACGGCCGCGAAATTCCGTGTTTCGGCCTCACGAGCCCTGAGGCCGGATCGGATGCGGCTTCCATGACCGATACCGGGATCGTCTGCCACGGCTTGCACGAAGACCAAGAGGTCCTCGGCATCCGGCTGAACTGGCACAAGCGCTACATCACGCTCGGGCCAATCGCGACGGTCCTAGGTCTTGCGTTCAAGCTCCACGACCCGCAGCGGCTTCTCGGCGGTGAGGAGGATGTGGGCATCACGGTGGCCCTCGTGCGGGCCACGGCGCAGGGGGTCGAGATCGGCGACCGCCATATTCCCTGTTTCCAGATGTTCCAGAACGGGCCCAATTCCGGTCGGGACGTGTTCATCCCTCTCGACGACGTCATCGGCGGACGGGAGCGGGCCGGGCAAGGCTGGCGCATGCTCATGAGCGCGCTGGCGGCCGGGCGTGGCATCTCCCTCCCCTCCCTCTCTGCGGCAGGTGCCGCCTTCGCGGCACATACCAGCGGAGCTTATGCGCGCATTCGGGAGCAATTTCACATCTCGATCGGCAAGTTCGAGGGGGTGCAGGAAAAGCTCGCGGCAATTGCCGGGACCGCCTACCAGCTCGACGCGGCGAGGCGGCTGACCTGTGCCGGTCTCGATCAAGGGCACCATCCGGCCGTTATCTCCGGCATCATGAAGCTTCATGCGACGGAGCGCATGCGCATCGCTCTGAACGACGCCATGGATATTCATGCCGGCAAGGCCGTGATTGACGGCCCTCTCAACTATCTCGGAAATTTCTATCGGGCGATTCCCGTCGGAATCACGGTCGAGGGCGCGAACATCCTGACCCGCTGTCTGATCATCTTCGGCCAAGGATCCATCCGTAGCCACCCTTACATTCTCAAAGAGCTTCTCGCCCTCAACGACCCGGATGAGGAACGGGGACTGCGAACGTTCGACAAGGTATTCTGGACGCATGTGGGCCATACGGCCAAAACCTTGTTCCGAACCTGGGGCCGCGCCTGGAGCGGCGGCCTGCTGTCCCCGGCCCCACGCGCGGGCGCGGCGACGCGCTATTACCGTCAGATGGGCCGCTATGCGGCCGCCTTCGCGCTTGCGGCCGACTTTGCCTTTCTCACCATGGGTGGCGCCCTCAAGCGACGGGAACTGATCTCCGCCCGCTTCGGCGACGTCCTGTCGGAACTCTATCTCCTGTCCGCCGCTCTCAAACGCTGGCAGGACGAAGGCCGCCAAGCCGGAGACCTGCCGCTTCTGCGCTATTGCATGTTGCGCGGCTTTCAGACGATCGAAAGCCGATTTGCCGAGATCCTGGCGAACCTTCCCAACCGGCCGGCCGCCTGGCTTTTGAAGCTTCTGATCCAGCCCCTCGGAATGAGAGCCCTGGGACCGTCCGACGCACTCGTTGCTCAATGCGCGGCGCTTCTCGTCGAGCCCTCCCCCGGCCGGGACCGTCTGACAGCAGGCCTCTATCACGGCAAGGAGAACGATGGATTGTCGCGGCTCGAAAAAGCGTTCGCGCTCGTTACCCGGACGCAGCACCTGCGGGATCGGGTCAGAAAGGCCGGCCACAAGGACTGGCGAGCCGGCCTGCAGAACGGCACGATATCCGAGGCTGACGCAAAGCTCTTGGAGGACGTGGACGCGGCCGTGGCGGCGGCCATTGAGGTCGATTCATTCCCGCCCGATCAGATGACGCCATCCCGCTATTCCCCGCCGACGAATACCGGGAAAGAACCCGCGGAAACACCGCCCTCCGCCCCTTATGGAGGCGTGATTTCAGACCCGTCCCTAACCTTTCATTAACTATAAAAGCGCATTCTGGAATGACAGGCGCAGACGATATCGCGCGCCCCATTTTCCCAGAGGCGACGGCCCATGTCGGACATGACTTTCTCCCAGATTCTCGATCAGAAAATGATCCAGATCGAGCACATCGTGGCGGCACTCGCGGAAGATGCCGAGGATTTCAAGCTCCGTGAACTCCGCAATGTTCTCATCAGCATTGCGTCCCTGATAGGTCGCGATCCCGGGATTGAGGTATTGTCGGATGATGTTTACGGGGCTGGCTTGGTTGTTGTGGGGGACAGCGTTCTGGGCACGCGTCCGTATTCGCGCAAGCAGCGCTTGTTGACGA
>NZ_JAJDOP010000032.1 GCF_020595095.1 Microvirga rosea
CAGTACCCCTCGGCGCCAAGCTGCTGAAGGTCACGCCCAAGGCCGTCGACCTGATGCTGGCCCAGCTCGGCGGCGCCCGCCCGCGCGAGCTCACCGGCCGCACCCGCTACCGCGCCTGGGGCATCGTATAAGCGCGCCTCAACGTGTCTTAGGGCGGGTTAGACAACAGGGACGTTCGCCAAGGCGCTCACTGCGCAAGATCCCGGCGCGATCATTTACTCCGTTTCCTTTGTCGAATGATTTCCAGAGCCTTCTCTGGCCTATTCCGATCAGGGCCAGATCGTGGCTCGTGATGCACAAATGTGGTTGAAGTCTCCGAAGCGCCTCTCCAAGAGACAGCCGCGCGACCGCAAAGGCGCAATTTGCGATGGCAACCGTTCGAAGCCTTCGTTGAACTCCATCAAAACAAGTCCACAAAACGGTCGGATTTGAGACCCCCGTCTGGCCCCCCGTTACTCCATCTCTCGATAACGCTCGATCAAAAACTGGTAACACTTTTCAGGACAATGCTCTTTTGCAACAGATAGCCCGTTGCGGACTGCATGAGGACGCGCAATGCCGAGTGTCCTTTATCCTGGATGCACCGGAGCTGCTCGGTCCATCGATCTCTCGATTGCAAACTACCGCAACCTCAACGACTCCTTGAGGCGCTCTCACCCCGCGCACGCGCAGCTCAAAATTGCTGTGTCCGGGTTAACCGATGCAAAAATCGGTGAAGTGCAGCATCCACCGGGTGAGAAAACACCTTTGACTTGAACTGTGCAACGCCGGACCGGAATATAGTAACTTCCGAATGGAACCTTGACACGTCTCGCTAAGGGTTCGACACGTCCGAACAAGACATTGACACGTTTGACTCAATCTTTGTAACGCCGGGATCGAACAGTGACACGTTCGAACATAGATCATTATGATCTGGCGTCAGGTTATTTTGAGTTGCCGGCAGGTCATCGTGATCTACCGCGAAAGCTACAAGTAAAAACCTGCAACACTCGAGGATTTTTTGAGTTCCAGCCGAATAAGCCTCTGACTTTTAATCAGAGGGTCCTGGGTTTGAGTCCCAGCGCGCTCACCATATATCTCAGAGACTTAGCGCAGATACCGGCAGCGCTAAGAAGCGTTATAGTACCACCAAGGTACCACGTCGAACCGTAAAGTTTCTGCCTGACATCGTAGGGCGTACAAGCCAGGTTCTCCGCACACAAGAAGCTCGACGATTTGCTTATGCATATGTACGCTCCTCAGTGGGAGGCGTGCTATGGGCTGCAACGCGTGGAATCACTCTGCGAGCTGCAACTGCGGGTGGGGCGGCGATACAGGCGGAGGAGGGACCAGAGGTGGCTTCCGGGCTATTCCTGTCCCAACAGGTCTGGAATGGCGAACCGCCCGGAATCATGCGACCTACACTACTCCAAACGCCCGCTGTCCAGTCTGCGATGCTGTTGTATTCTTCTGCCAGTTCTCTAATGGTGGGCGCGTCTTCTTCGATGATTTGGGGCCCCCGTGGCCGAAGCATCCTTGCACCGACCGATGGATCCGCGGGGGAATGCGCCAACCGGTAATGCCGCCGCTGCATCCCCAGCCTGAGCCCCCAGCACGCCTTCTTCGTCGTGATGAGTGGCGACCGTTCTTGCCAGAGAAGTCTGGCGATGGAGATGGCCCTGCCCGCCGCGTCATAATGCCAAAGATCGAGCGCTTTCCGGGTAAGTTCCTACAAGTACCAGCAGAGGTATTGCACGGGCCAGCGCGGTGGCGCTGGCTCCTCGGCGACGCCGACTGCATCGAGATCTCCCGACCGGTAGTTGAGCCGAACGGCTCTATAACAGAGTTGACAGTCACCGTACCGGCCTGGACGCGGACCGATGAGTGCGTCGAGGCCGCCGCAAAAGGTGAACCGCTCTCTGCAGACACCCTGAATTCCATCGGCTTCGCACTCTCTTTCGCATGGCGTGTGAAGGACTATCCCGACTGGATCAAGTTCCCAGGTGTCGACTTCGGGTTAGCTCGGAGATATTTCGAACGAGCGGTTGACGTAGACCCCTCGTATTGGCCCGCAATCAACAACCTTGCCGTGATGGCCCGCGACGGCCTCGGTTGCGACCCAGATCCCACTATGGCGGCTGCGCTCTTCCACCGTGCGGCGCAGAGCTTAGAACTGACACCGCTACACCACCTGGTGAATCTCTATCGTACGGGTGCCGTCGAAATGGACCCTGACTTCCTCACCTTCCTAGAAGAACTTATCACTGTTAGGGACGAGGAGGAACGAGATGCCGCGTGAGCAGTGAACGGTCTCCAGTCAAAAAGGGCAGCTCGTCGGCCTTCCACAGGTTACCCTCGTACTCTGCGGCTTTGCCCTGTTCGGGACCAGCTTAGGCAGAATCATACCGACGCACTTGCTCGCCTTGCCCGCATGGGCCGTCGACACGATCCTTCCAGTCAGTCGCCTTAATCTTAACGATTGGTTTAAGTGCCTAAACGCTTGTTCATCTCGAAAGGGGTTGACCCGGTTCCGCGTCGCTCTTACTCCGGGCAGGAAACGCAAAAGATTGAAGGCGCAAGGCTCATGAACGCTCCGGTGAACCCCAAGAAGCTCATCAAAGGTGCGACAGGCGATTGGGAAATCGTCATCGGCATGGAAATCCATGCCCAGGTGACCAGCCAAGCGAAGCTGTTCTCCGGCGCATCCACGGCCTTCGGCGGCGACCCGAACAGCCACGTTTCCCTGGTGGACGCCGCCATGCCCGGGATGCTGCCGGTCATCAACGAGGAATGCGTGCGCCAAGCGATCCGCACGGGCCTCGGCCTGAAGGCGCAGATCAACCTCAAGAGCACGTTCGACCGGAAGAACTATTTTTATCCGGACTTGCCCCAGGGCTACCAGATCAGCCAGTACAAGAGCCCGATCGTCGGCGAAGGACAGGTGATCGTGGACGTGCCGGAGACCGGCGAAACGATCACGGTGGGCGTCGAGCGTCTCCATCTCGAGCAGGATGCCGGCAAGTCCATCCACGACCTGCACCCCACCATGAGCTTCGTCGATCTCAACCGCTCGGGGGT
>NZ_JAJDOP010000033.1 GCF_020595095.1 Microvirga rosea
GGACGAGAGATGACGCAGGCATCGAAAAGGCAACGGGAAGAAAGCACAGAGGTTTATGACGCTCTGAAAGCTTGCAGCCCTTCATTCATTGGCGTCGCGGTGTTTTCCGCGGTGGTCAACATTCTGGCCCTCACGGGCTCCCTCTACATGCTCCAGATCTATGATCGGGTGCTTTCGAGCCGGAGCGTTCCGACCCTGATCGGTCTCTCCCTCATCGTGCTTGCGGCCTATGTCCTGTCCGGCGGTCTCGACATGCTGCGCGGCAAGATGCTGGCCCGCATCGGCGCCCGTTTCGACGAGCAGCTTTCCACCCGCGTGTTCGATCTCGTGGCCCAGATGCCTTTGCGCGGCGCCAAGCAGACCGAGAGCCTCCAGCCGGTGCGCGATCTCGATCAGATCCGCGGCTTTCTCTCCAGCCTCGGCCCCACAGCCCTCTTCGACATGCCGTTCATGCCGATCTTCTTCCTCGGCTGCTTCGTGATCCATCCCTGGCTCGGCATCATGTCGGTGGTCGGCGGCGTCTGCATCATCATTCTGACCCTGTACACCGACGCCAAGAGCAAGGCGCCGTCCTACGAGCTGACCAAGAGTTCCGCCGAACGCCACGCCATGGCCGAAACCAGCCGCCGCAATGCGGAAGCGATCCGGGCGCTGGGCATGCTCGGCTTCCTGGCCAAGCGCTATGACGAGGTCCATTGCCGCCATGTCAACGATGGCCTGCGCGCCAGCGAGGCCTCCTCCGGCATCAGTGCCTTCGCCAAGGTGTTCCGCATGGTGCTTCAATCGGCCATCCTGGGCCTTGGCGCCTATCTGGTGATCCAGGGACAGATGTCCGGCGGCCTGATGATCGCCGCTTCGATCATGATGTCGCGCGCTCTTGCGCCGATCGAGATCGCCGTGGCGCATTGGAAAGGCTTCACCGCCGCGCGCCAGGGCTATCGCCGCCTGCAGCACATCATGTCGCTGATCCCGCCGCAGACGCAGCTCATGGGCCTGCCGGCCCCCAAGGCTCACCTGGCGGTCGAGGAGATCTATGTGGGGGCTCCCGGAGCCCAGCAGCCGGTCGTGCAAGCCGTCTCCATGCAGCTCCAGGCGGGCCAGGGCCTCGGCCTGATCGGCCCCAGCGCCTCCGGCAAGTCGACCCTGGCGCGGGCGCTGGTGGGTGTCTGGGCGAGCATGCGCGGTGAGATCCGTCTCGACGGCGCGGCGCTCGACCAATGGGAGCCCGATGCGCTCGGTCGCCATATCGGCTACCTGCCGCAGGACGTGGAGCTGTTTGACGGCACGGTGGCGGAGAACATCGCCCGCTTCCAGCCGGACGCGAAGCCCGACGACATTCTCTCGGCGGCCCAGCAGGCCGGTGCCCATGAGCTGATCCTCGGCCTGCCGGACGGCTACAACACCCGGATCGGCGAAAGCGGAGCATCCCTGTCGGGCGGACAGCGCCAGCGCGTGGCCCTGGCCCGCGCCCTCTACGGCAATCCGTTCCTGGTGGTGCTCGACGAGCCCAACGCCAGTCTCGACGGCGCAGGCGACGATGCTCTCAACCGGGCGATCCTGTCGGTGCGTCAGCGCGGCGGCATCGTGATCGTCATCACCCATCGCCCGGCCGCTCTCGGCCAGGTCGATCAGGTCGCCATCATGGAAGAAGGCCGGATCCGGGCCATGGGGCCGCGGGACGAGGTTCTGCAATCCGTCATGAAGCGCAACACAACGCCTGCCCCTGCCGCCGCTCCTGTTCGGCCGCAGGCTGCATCCGCGGGCAATCTGCGAGAGGTTGGTTAACAATGGCCACGATGATCATTCAGGGGGCCAAGCCGAAGGCTTCCATTCACCAGAAGGCATTGCGCCAGGCGGCCATCACCGGCAGCGCGATGATCGCCCTGTTCGCCGGCACGGTCGGCCTGTGGGCTGCCACCGCGACCTTGTCGGGGGCGGTCGTGGCGGGCGGACAGTTCGTGGTCGACACCAGCGTCAAGAAGGTGCAGCACGCCACCGGCGGCATCGTCGGCGAGCTGAAGGTGCACGAGGGCGACAAGGTTGCGGCGGGTGACCTGCTGATCCGTCTCGACGAGACCGTGACGCGGGCCAATCTTCAGCTTGTGACCAAGCAGCTCGACGAGTTCGTCGCCCGCCGGGCGCGGCTTGAGGCCGAGCGCGACGGAGCCGGTCAGGTCAAGGATCCCGAGGAGTTCGCCGCGCGTCGCGCCGAGCCGGGTCTCCAGACGATCATGACATCCGAGCGGACGCTGTTCGAGGCCCGCCGCTCGGCCCGGGACGCGCAGAAGGATCAGCTGCGCAAGCGGATCTCGCAGTCCCAGGACGAGATTACCGGCCTCAAGGCGCAGCAGGAAGCCAAATCGCGCGAGGCGGAGTTCATCAAGGAAGAGCTCAAGGGCGTGCGCGAGCTTTATCAGAAGAACCTGGTGCAGCTGCCGCGCCTGAACGCGCTCGAGC
>NZ_JAJDOP010000034.1 GCF_020595095.1 Microvirga rosea
CAGAACCGCGACGTCACCCGCGCCATGGTGGAAACCGCCTGGCGGATCGGCACCGGCGCCGGCGGCACGCGCAACATTTCCGGCAATTCCCATGCGATCGTGGGGCTGGAAGCGGAGCTGGCGGACCTCCATGGCAAGGAGGCGGCTCTCGTCTTCACCTCGGGCTACGTGTCGAACCAGACCGGCATCGCGACCCTTGCCAAGCTGATTCCGAATTGCCTGATCCTCTCGGACGCCCTCAACCACAACTCGATGATCGAGGGCGTGCGCCAGTCCGGCTGCGAGAAGGCGATTTTTCGCCATAACGACCTCGAGCACCTCGAAGAGCTGCTCAAGGCCGCCGGCGACCGCCCGAAGCTGATCGCCTTCGAGAGCGTTTATTCCATGGATGGGGACATTTCGCCGATCCATGCGATCTGCGACCTGGCCGAGCGCTACGGCGCGATGACCTATCTGGATGAAGTCCACGCGGTCGGGATGTACGGTCCCCGCGGCGGGGGCATCGCCGAGCGCGAGGGCGCCATGCACCGAATCGACGTGATCGAGGGCACCCTCGGCAAGGCGTTCGGCGTCATGGGCGGCTATATCGCCGCAACCCGGGCCGTCATCGACGCCGTCAGAAGCTTCGCACCGGGCTTCATCTTCACCACCGCCCTCCCCCCGGCCGTCGCCGCGGCGGCCACGGCCTCGGTCCGCCATCTGAAGGCCTCCACGACGGAAAGGCAAAAGCACCAGCGCCAGGTCGCGCGCACGAAATCCGTTCTGTCCGGGGCGGGTCTGCCCCTTCTCGACACGGTGACCCACATCGTCCCGGTCATGGTCGGCGATGCGGAAGCCTGCAAGGCAGCCTCCGACCGGCTCCTGGACAAGCACGGCATCTATATCCAGCCGATCAACTATCCGACGGTCCCGCGGGGCACCGAACGCCTGCGGATCACGCCCGGCCCGTTCCATACGGACGTGCACATCGATGCGCTTGCCCGCGCCCTGGTGGAAGTCTGGACCGCTTTGAGCCT
>NZ_JAJDOP010000035.1 GCF_020595095.1 Microvirga rosea
CGATTTCTGGTTTTGATGTATGGCAAGCGGGCAACACCTTTGGACAAGGACCGGGTCGGAGTCGCGCCGTTTGCGTTTGCCGTTGACGCAACGACGTTCGCCCGGCATTTATGAATAAACCTACTGATTCGGAGGGGCGGCGCGGATCAACCAAGCACTCTCGCTCACGATCACAGTATATAAGTAAAAGTAAAAAAGTAGTTGCAGCGGCCAGACACCGCCAGCAACTCGCGATCTTCATCGCGTACCTGCGTTTCGACTAGCTTTTCATAAGCCGGGGGGCTTCTATCATGTACATCGTCGTCGATGAACGGCAGATGGTGACGGCTGCTTACGTCGCCGGGTTCGATCGCGAAGGCGTTTCCTCGCTCGGATTGTTCTCCGGCGAGTTCCAGGATTGGCTCAAAGCCGCCTCAAGCGCCGATCTGGATGCCGTGCAAGGGTTTTTGCTGGGTGAGTTTCAGGAGCGCATCGCTTGCGCCGAAGCCATTCGCCGCCATTCCCGCGCCCCGATCATCGCCTTGAGCGAGATCCGCTCCCTGGAGCAGACGCTGGAGCTCTTTACCGCCAAGTTCGATGACGTGGTGCGCAAGCCCGTCCATGTGCGCGAGATTTTGGCCCGCTCGGAAGCGATCTGGCGCCGGGTCAACGCCGGGGACCAGGCGCAGCCGGCGGTGCCGGAGCGCCTCAAGGTGTATTTCGACGGCCGCGATCCGGAGATCGACGGCATCAGCCTGCCCCTGCCCCGCCGCGAGCGCCATATCCTCGAGTACCTGGTGCGCAACAAGGGCCGGCGCCTGACCAAGACGCAGATCTTCAATGCCATCTACGGCATCTATTCCAACGATGTGGAGGAAAGCGTGATCGAGGGCCATGTGAGCAAGCTGCGCAAAAAGCTCCGCTCCCGCCTCGGACACGATCCCATCGAAGCCAAACGATACATCGGATATACTTTCGTCGGGTGAA
>NZ_JAJDOP010000036.1 GCF_020595095.1 Microvirga rosea
CTTACAGGATGAAGTCGGTTGCGGCGAGCGCGAGCTTGGTGCCGACGAGATCCACATGGGTCGTGAAGTTGCCGGCATTGGCGTAAAGATGCGTCACGTTGGCGGCTGCGTCTTCCACCGCCCAGATGTGTCCGCTCCGGCCGCTCGACGCATAGCCGTCGAAGATGAAGGCCTGGTCGCCCGCCTTGGTCGTGTCGGCATCGATCTTGCCGAAGTCGAGCTTGTCGGTGCCGTGCACGAAGTCCATCACCTTGTCGCCGTCGGCGCTGTACTTGTCGCTGAACTGGAACACGTCCCGGCCGTTGCCGCCGATCAGTGTGTCCTTGCCGCCCCAGCCGTTGAGGGTGTCGTTGCCGTCACCGCCGTTGAGGACGTTGGCGCCGCCATAGCCGGTGATGACGTTGTCCAGGCTGTTGCCGGTGCCGTTGATGGCGCCGTCGCCGGTGAGCTGCAGGTTCTCGACATTGGCCGCTAGGGTGTGGGTGATCGTGCTCTGGACCGTATCGGTGCCCTGGCCGGCGAGCTCGACGACCTTGTCGCCGGTGTGGTTGACCACATAGGTGTCGTTGCCGGCCAGGCCCTTGAGGGTGTCGGCGCCGGTGGTGCCCTTGAGGGTATCGGCGCCGGTGGTGCCGGTGATGTCGGTCGA
>NZ_JAJDOP010000037.1 GCF_020595095.1 Microvirga rosea
CGGCGGTGCGGTACTGGTTCTCCGACAGAGCCACGGAATGGAAAGCGAGGGGATTGGTCGGCGGTTGGGGCGTCACCGGCGTTACCGGATCTGGCATGGCCGACTTGCGCCGCATGGTCAGGGTGACGGCGTTGGTCGCGTAGCCGAGCGTCGGCGAGATGAAGGCGAACTCGGGGCTCTGCGTGCCGGCGAAGGTGCCGGTGACGCCGCCCTGGGCGGTGAGGATGGTGTAGGGGGTGTTCTCGACAAAGTTGATGCCCTGGTCGGGCAGCACCTGCACCGTGCCGCCGGACAGGGTGGCCGTGCCGGTGGCGGCGATGCGGTCGCTCTGGCCGGCGCCGTTGATCTCGACCGCATAGAACGAGCCGGGGCCAAACGCCACGTTGCCGTTCACGCTCAGCGTGCCGATCGAGTTGCCCGGTTTGACAAAGCCGCCGCTCTGCACGCTGAGGCCGCCGATCGTGCCCGCGCCGCCGAGCGCGGCACCGTTGAGCACTGTGACGGCGGAAGCCAGCGAACCGTTCACCCCCAGATAACCCGCCCGCACGGTGGTCGGGCCCGTATAGGTGTTGATCCCGTCGAGGTTGAGCGGATCG
>NZ_JAJDOP010000038.1 GCF_020595095.1 Microvirga rosea
ATGGCAGGCAGTGTGAACAAGGTGATATTGGTAGGGAACCTGGGGCGTGACCCTGAGGTTCGGCGGTTGAACTCGGGCGAGCCTGTGGTGAACCTGCGGATTGCGACCTCGGAAACCTGGAAGGACAAGGCCTCGGGCGAGCGCAAGGAAAAAACCGAGTGGCACTCGGTGGTGATTTTCAACGAGAACCTGGCGCGGGTGGCGGAGCAGTATCTGAAGAAGGGCTCGAAGGTTTACATCGAGGGCCAGCTGCAGACACGCAAGTGGCAGGATCAGCAGGGGCAGGAGAAGTACACCACCGAGGTGGTGCTGCAGCGCTTCCGCGGCGAGCTGACGATCCTGGACAGCCGGGGCGGCGGGTCTGGCGAGTACGGCGAGGAAGAGCCGGGCCAGGCGGGTCAGGTCAGCCGGGGTGGGGAGTTTGGCCGCTCGTCGCCGATGGAGCGGCGGCCGGCGGCGGCACCGGCGGGCGGCGGCTCGCGCTTTAGCGATATCGACGACGACATTCCGTTCTAGGCCGCACCACAGCAGAAATCCGGGCCAAAATCCCGGATTTTTTG
>NZ_JAJDOP010000004.1 GCF_020595095.1 Microvirga rosea
CGATGTCGTGCCCTCGACCCTTCTGGCGTTTGCCGGCGGGGCGAGCCCGTTTGCGGTGTCGGGGGTGCCGGTGGACCGGGATGCGCTGGTGGCGGAAGCGGGGCTTTCCTGGCAGGCGAGCCGGAGCGTGAGCCTGGGGGCGAGCTATGCCGGCCAGATCGGCGCGAGGGCACAGGAGCATTCCCTCAAGGGCAACCTCACCTGGACCTTCGATACGCGATAAGGGGACGGCGTCAGGACGCCGCCTCCTCCGTCCGGCTGATCAGCTCTCCGGCAACGTCGCCGATCTTCGGCGCTTCCTCCTTGATGAAAGGCAGCGGACGGCAGACCGAGAGGGCAGCGAGGCCGAAGCGGGCGGTCATGAGGCCGTTCAATACCCCTTCCCCGAGTTTCGCCGAAATGCGGGCCGCGAGGCCAAGCCCGAGAACCTGCTGCAGAACGCTGTCGCCCACCGCCATCCCGCCGGTGACCGCCAGGTGATTGAAGGCGGCTTTGGCCAACCGCAGGAAGCCGAAGAAGCCGGGTCTCCCGCCGTAGATGCGGGCAAGTGTCCGCAGCAGCCGCACGGCCGCGAAGATCACGAAGGCGACATCGACGATGGCGCGGGGGCTCACCGCAGTGACAAGGGAAACCTGCTTGGCCGCTCCTGCGATGGCGCGCTTTGCCTGAGCGTCGAGCGGCGCCAGAAGTTCGCGCTCCGCCATGGCCAAGCGATCATCGGCGTCGATGATCTCCTCCATGACGTTCATGAGCCGGGCGCTGCCCTGGACGGCGCCCGCCCGCCTTCCATAGAGGTTCAGAAGGTCCGATACGATTGCCTTGGCGCCCTTGTGATCCTTCACGGCGAGCGCATCGATGGCGGCTTCACGCAGGCGCTCGATGGCCTGTTCGCGCCAGATCCCCCTCACCTCCCGGCCGATCAGCGCCAGGAAGGCGAGTACGGCGAGAACCGCAAGGCCAAGGGCGATCCACCCGAGCCAGGGAGCGACCGCGTAAAGATCGACGATGAGCTTCTCGACAGCCAGCCCCAGACCGAGAACCAAGAGGCCCGACAACGCCGAAAGCAAGATGCCCAGCCATGGGGCACGACGCTTCTCGCCCATCGGCACGACGACGTGATCGGCGGCCTCGATGGCATCGAAGGGCTCATCCGTCACCACGACGGAGCCGTCGGCGACATTCGGATCGTCCAAACGGAAGGCGCGGGGTTGGCGGCTCATGCGAAGCGGTCTCCCAGCAGGAATTCGAGGGCCCGGTCGAGGCGGATATGCGGCAGCTTTCCCATCCGCCCGGCTGCGTCGACCGGGACCTTGGGGGGCCGGAAGCGAGGAAACCGGAGCGAACCGGGAGGCACCGCTCCCTGAAACACCGCCTCGGCGGCCTCGGGTAGTTCGCCAGGAAAGATCGCCGCCTCCGCTTCTCCGTCAAAGATCTCGTCACCGACCCGCTCGCCGGCCTCCGGTACTCCGGCGACCGCCCGCAGGGTCTCGCGCCCTTCCCGGATGGTCGTCTCGCGGGTGGCGCGTACGGAGGCCAGCGCCACCGTTCCGACCCTCGCTCCCGCGGCCTCGGTTCGCTTGGCGGCGCGATTGACCAGAAGACGGAGGATCGCGTCGAGCCGGTCGTGATCCGTGTGGTGAAGATGGTCGGCCTTTGTGGCGGCGAAGAGCACCCTGTCGGCCCGCGGCGAGAACAGCCGCGACAACAGCGTATTGCGCCCGATGCGGAAGGCCATGAGCACTTGGTCGAGCGCCTCCTCGAGCTCCGCAAGGGCAACGGGTCCCGCATCGATGGCGGCCAGGACGTCGACAAGGACGATCTGCCGGTCGATCCGCTGAAAATGCTCGCGGAAGAAAGGCTTGACCACATGCGCCTTGTAGGCCTCGAAGCGACGTTCCATCAAAGCCGCAAAGCTGCCGGGCGTAAGGGACTGACCCGCCGGCAGATCGAGCGGCGCGAAGGTCAGCGCAGGAGATCCTGCCAGATCGCCGGGCATCAAAAAGCGCCCGGGAGGCGTCGTCGCCACGGCCTCCTCGCTGGAGCGGAGAGACAGAAGATAGTTCTTGAATGCCTCGCTCGCCTTGGCCGCCTGCATTTCATCGGCGCTGCCCGCGGGGTCGAACTCCCGCAGAGCCGCATGCCAGGGCGCCGCAACCGCGCTGCGATCCCGCCGACGGCTGGCCTCCACCGTCTGGCGAGACCATTCCGCGTAATCCGCATCGAGGAGCGCCAGGTCGAGAAGCCACTCACCCGGGTAATCCACGATGTCGAGGGTGAGAGAGGCGGGTCCGGTGCGCCAGCCGGACTTGCGTTCATATTCCACATCGACCCGCAACTCGCTGATGCGATTGGTGGATTGGGGCCAGCGCCGGGCGTCCGTCAGCGCGGCCATGTGCTCCTCGAACGGGAAGCGCGGGATCGTATCGTCCGGCTGATGGGCCAGATGCGCCTGCCGGATCCGTCCTTCGGCGGAGGCCCGAAAGGCGGGAAGGTTCGTGCCGCGCGTCAGGTGATGCACGAGAGCCGTGGTGAAGACGGTCTTGCCGGAGCGGGCAAGGCCGGTCACCCCGAGCCGGAGGGAGGGTTGCACAAGCTGGCCCGAAGCCTCCCAGAGAGACTGCGCCGCCGATCCCGCCCGGGACGCGAAGTTGGTAAGCACTGACACGAAAGCCCGACCTTTGCTTTAGACGCCTATGAGATGGGTTCGGCCGTCCGAATTGCAAAGCGGACAGGGATCTTTTCATACAAGGGATGACAGAGCTTCAGCTTCGCCTAAGAAGGCCGGCAAATCGCCGGATCCTACATCGCCCAGGCAATTACTGGGGCAGGCCGTCCTCCGCTGCCGCACGCTTCGCCACTGCCTGCTCTCGGAGGCGGGCGACGGCTGCTTCAACGAGCTCGGGACTGGCGCGGAGCATCCCGAGTTCGACCGCCGACATGGCCAGCATGATCGCCGGCAGATTGGCGGATGGCATTCCGTCGGGCGAGAAGAGCTTCAGGTCGTCCGTCGGCCCCAGCCCGAGATCCGCCACCATGCGGGCCGCGTAGTTGCGCAGCCGCTGCTCATCGGGCGCGCAGGCGGTACTCGCTGCTTTCGGCGCGGCGGCCGCGGGCTTTGCCGCCTGTGGAGCGGATGCCGCCCTTTGCGGCGGCGGCTTCTGCTGAACCGATCGGACCAGCGGCTCCGGCTTGCGGGCGGGTTTTCCTCTTTCGCCCATTCCGGCGGCAATGTCCGGGACTCGGTATTCCGGCACGCGTGAGGGCGCGCTCTTCAGGGGAATGACGATGGAAACCCGGCCCGGCTTGCCGGCCTTGCCTTGCGCCGTCAGCTTGACGCCTCGATGGGATGCCAGCCAGCGGGCCCGCACCGTGCCGCCGATGCCCCGGACGGCGAGCACCGCGAGACCTCCGATTCCCGTCGCCACGTTGCATTCCGCGGGAGCCCAGCGCCGGACGATGTCGAGGGCGGATTTGCGGTTGAAATCCAGGTAATAGCGGCGCAGCAGCTGCGCCGCCGCATCCGCCCCCTGGTCGGCGGAGGCGAAACCCACATGGCCCTCGCTGTCCTTCCCGATCTCGCCGTTCCAACGGGCACTTTTGATGCACCAGTAATTGTTGAGCTTGACGCAGCGGGTCACGAGGGGCCTGTCGGCTTTCAGAAGGGCCGCGAGCACGGCCACCGGCTTGGGCTCCAAATCGTCAACGGTCTCTGTGCGCCAGTTCGTGACCTCGCGCGCTTCCGCAAGATACTGCGCCGCCACGTCCTGACGGCTGCCCGCAAGGCCGGCCAGCACCTCGCGGCCAATTTCCAGCTTTTCCGTCAAAACAGCGCTGCCTGCGAGGTACAGCGCCATCAAAGTGTGAGGCAACATGGTCCGGGCGGGCCCTATCGAGGTGGAAAATCACCTTGGGATACATGGTGCAGAACGACCTGAATCAAGGAAGGTTCAGTCGAACGCGGGCCCCGACGCCCGGCATTCCGCCAAGCGTCCTTTTCAGTCATCCTCGCCGGCGCCCAGGGATTTGGGCGTCACGAAGCGCTCGAGACAGCCGCCCCGTGCCTTCACCTGCTCCCAGTTGTCATCCTTGAAATCGATGACCGCCAGCCCGGCGGTGGGGTATTTTCCGGCCAATCGGTTGCAATGCTCCGGCGTTCCGTCGCCGATGAGCATCTTCGCCAGATCCTCGAAGCCCGGATTGTGGCCGATCATCAGAACGACGCGCATGTCCGGGTTGATCTCCTGGAGCACCGTGAGAAGGCGCCCCGCCGGCGCCTCATAGATGCGGGGTTCATGGCGGCATTCGATCGGGCCGAGGGCGGGCTGAACCAGATCCCACGTCTCTTCCGTCCGTCGCGCAGGCGAGATCAGCACGAGATCCGGAACCAACCCTTCTTCCTTGAGATAGTCCCCCATGAGCACGGCGGCCTTCCGCCCACGGGGCGAAAGGGGGCGTTCCACGTCGAGGACGCCTGCCGGCCAGGAAGATTTCGCGTGCCGGAGAAGCAGGAGGCGCCGCATCGCTCAGCGCCCTTCCCGGCGGGCCAGAAACGCCAGCTTTTCAAACAGACTGACATCCTGCTCGTTTTTCAGGAGCGCCCCGTGAAGAGGCGGGATGAGCTTGCGGGTATCCCGCTCCCGCAATTGCTCGGAACCGATGTCCTCCGACATCAGGAGCTTGAGCCAATCGAGGAGTTCCGAGGTCGAAGGCTTCTTCCGAAGGCCGGGGGTATCCCGAACGTCAAAGAAAATCCGCAACGCCTCCTCGGTGAGGCGGCGCTTGATGCCCGGGTAGTGAACCTCGACGATGCGGGCCATCGTATCCTCGTCCGGAAACCGGATGTAATGGAAGAAGCAGCGCCGCAGGAATGCGTCGGGCAATTCCTTCTCATTGTTGGACGTGATGATGACGATGGGCCGGCGATCCGCCCGTACCGTCTCCCCGGTCTCGTAGACATGGAACTCCATGCGATCGAGTTCGAGCAGGAGGTCGTTCGGAAACTCGATATCGGCCTTGTCGATTTCGTCGATCAGGAGCACCGGCCGGACGGCGGAGGTGAAAGCTTCCCAGAGCTTCCCGCGCTTGATGTAATGCCGGATGTCGGACACGCGCGGATCGCCGAGCTGGCTGTCGCGCAGGCGCGACACCGCATCATACTCATAGAGCCCCTGCTGGGCCTTGGTTGTCGACTTGATATGCCATGTGAGGAGCGGCGCTCTCAGGGATTTGGCGATCTCCTCGGCCAGGACCGATTTTCCCGTGCCCGGCTCTCCCTTCACCAGGAGCGGCCGTTCGAGCACGATGGCGGCGTTGACCGCAACAGTCAGATCCTCCGTCGCCACGTAGGTATCGGTGCCTGTGAAACGCGCCATATGCCTCCCCTGTCGTTGCCGGACCGGCCGTGAGACAGACCCTATGTCCTGACGTCACCTTTCGGCAACCGTCCTCATAGGGTAAGTCGAACACAAAGGAGAGGACTCACATCATGCCCTATAATCGTTACCACAAGGATCGCATCGGCAATCACAAGCTCAAGCCCGAGACCCTGATGCTCGGCTACGGCTACGATCCGAGCCTCTCCGAAGGTGCGGTGAAGCCGCCGGTCTTCCTGACCTCCACCTTCGTGTTCACCAGCGCTGAGCACGGCAAGGAGTTCTTCGATTACGTGGCCGGGCGCCGGGAGCCGCCGAAGGGTGAAGCCGCCGGTCTCGTATATTCTCGCTTCAACCATCCGAACTCGGAAATCGTGGAAGATCGCCTCGCCATTTTCGAGGAAACGGAAGCCGGCCTGCTCTTTTCATCCGGCATGTCGGCGATCTCCACCACGATCCTGGCTTTTGCCCGCCCCGGCGATGTGATCCTCCATTCGCAGCCCCTTTACGGCGGCACGGAGACACTGATCGCCAAAACGCTGGCGAATCTGGGGATCCACTCCGTCGGCTTCGGCGATGGCGTGGATGAGGCGAGCGTCCGGGCGGCCGCCGAGCAGGCGCAAGCCAAGGGACGCGTTTCGGTGATCCTGATCGAGTCGCCTTCGAACCCCCTCAACACGCTCGTGGACGTCGCTCTTATTCGGCGTGTCGCCGACGAGATCGCGGCAGCGCAGAACAACCACCGTCCAGTGATCCTCTGCGACAACACCCTCCTCGGGCCGCTCTACCAGAAGCCGATCCAGCACGGGGCCGATATCTCCCTGTATTCGCTCACGAAATATGTCGGCGGCCATTCCGATCTGATCGCCGGCGCCGCGCTCGGCTCCAAGGAGCTGATGAAGCCGGTGCGCCTCCTGCGCTCCGCCATAGGGACGCAGCTCGATCCGCATTCCTGCTGGATGATCGGCCGCTCCCTGGAGACTTTGGCCCTGCGGATGAACGCGGCGAACCGGAACGGGGAGATCGTGGCCAAGTTCCTGAGCGAGCATCCGAAGATCACGAAGGTCCATCATCTCGCCTATCTTCCGGAAACCTCCCCCGTGAAGCGCGTCTATGAGGCACAATGCACGGCGCCGGGCTCCACCTTCTCCTTCGACGTGGCAGGCGGAGAGGCGGAAGCCTTCAAGGTTCTCAACGCCCTTCAGGTCTTCAAGCTCGCCGTGAGCCTCGGCGGCACCGAATCGCTGATCTCCCATCCGGCCTCGACGACGCATTCCGGCGTGCCGAAGGAAACCCGCGATCGCCTCGGGGTCAGCGATGCGACGATTCGCGTCTCGATCGGTATCGAGCACCCGGATGATCTGGTGGCGGATCTGGCGCAGGCCCTCGCAACCCTCGGATAAGGCAGGACCCTTAATCCACGGGCAGAGGGCTGCCCTGAACAGGATGCGCGCAATTCGGACGCAACGTCCCGATGTGTGCGCATCTTTCCCTTGCGCAGAGACCACCCTTCCCACCATGATGCATGGAATCGGACGGAGATAATGGCAGCTGCGATAAATCTGCAATCTTATCAGGAACCTATCCTCTTCCTTGCAACGGCAGCTATCGTCGTCCCGCTCTTTCATCGGCTGAGGATCAGCCCCGTGCTCGGCTACCTGGCCGCGGGAGCGCTGCTGGGTCCGTTCGGGCTGGGGCGACTTGTCCCTGACCATCCTTGGATCAACTGGATCACCTTCACCAATCCGGAAGGCACGTCGCACATCGCCGAATTCGGCGTGGTGTTTCTTCTCTTCACCATCGGGATCGAGCTGTCCTGGCAACGCCTGCGCACCTTGCGGCGGCTCGTCTTCGGCTTTGGCTCCCTCCAGGTGATCCTGTGCGCGGCAATCCTCGGGATCCTGGCGCTGCACCTTGTGGAGACGATCAGCGGAGCGGTGTTGGTCGGCCTTGCCTTCGCCTTGTCTTCCACCGCCATCGTCATTCCGGTCATTGCGGAGCAGAAGCGCCTCAGCACGGTTGTCGGGCGCGCCAGCTTCTCGGCGCTGCTGTTCCAGGATCTTGCCGTCGCCCCGATCCTGTTCACTATCGCGGTTCTCGATACGGGAAAGCCGGAAGTCACCACGGCGTCTTTCGCCTGGGCTCTGCTGCAGACATTTCTGGCCCTTGGCGGCATCATCGGCCTCGGACGCCTCGTCCTGCGCCCTTTCTTCCAACTCGTGTCCGCGACGAAGAGCCCCGAACTTTTCATGGCCGCGAGCCTTCTGGTGGTTCTCGTGACCAGTCTCGTGGCGGCGGCCAGCGGATTGTCGATGGCCCTCGGGGCCTTTATCGCCGGCGTCCTTCTCTCGGAGACCGAATACCGCCGGGCCGTCGACGTGACGATCCAGCCGTTCAAAGGCCTCCTGCTCGGGGTCTTCTTCGTCTCGGTCGGGATGAGCCTCGACCCGCTCCGGCTCCTACAGGCCCCCATCCTGATCCTGACGGCCGCTGCCGTTACGGTGGTGGTGAAGAGCCTGATCATCACCGCGCTCGGGCGCCCGTTCGGCTTGAGCGCGTCCGATGCGGCGGAAACCGGTCTTCTTCTTGGTCCGAGCGGGGAATTCGGACTCGTCATTATCGGCAGCGCCGTCGGCGCGGGACTGCTTCCGCCGCTCATCGGCCAGAATCTCCTCGTCGCGACAACGCTGACGATGGTGGCCATTCCGCTTCTCGCCCGCCTCGGAAGACGGCTGAGCCGGCGCCTCGAACAGCGCCAGCCGGCGGACCCGTCCCTCGCCGTCATGCCGACCCAGGACGAGGTCGCCCGCGTGATCGTGGCCGGATACGGCCGGGTGGGACAGCTGGTCGGGGACATGCTCGAGCGGCACAAGGTGCCCTATCTGGCGATCGACATGGACCCGATGAGGGTCGCCACGGAGCGCCGCGCCGGGAAACCGGTCTATTTCGGGGACGGCTCCTATCCGGAGCTTCTTCGGGCCTGCGGCATCGAACGGGCGCGCGCTCTGGTGATCACCCTCGATACGCCAAGCGCGATCGAAGGGGTCGTGGCGGCTGCCCGGAAGGAGCGCGCGGACCTTACCATCGTGTCCCGCGCGCGGGATGCCAAGCACGCGGCGGAGCTCTACAAGCAGGGCGTCGATGACGCGGTTCCGGAAACCATCGAAGCCTCGCTGCAGTTGAGCGAAGCCGTGCTGACGGATATCGGTGTCCCGATGGGCCTCGTGATCGCCTCCATTCACCAGCGCCGGGACGAGTTCCGGGTCCTGCTCAAGGAGAGCAGCTCCAACCGGGCCTCGGACAGGAATGAATTTCGCGCTCGCAGAACGATCGGAAAGTCGGTTGTGCCGTCACCCAGAAGCAAGGCGGATGGCGAGGTCGAGCCGATGTCGAAGACCGGCTCCTGATCTGCCGGTGAACCCATGACGTCGCTGGCGCCCGCCGGAGATTGATCCAATGTTCCTGACCTTCTTTACCGAGCTGCGCGCCGCCAAGATCCCCGTTTCCTTGAGGGAATATCTCGGGTTTCTCGAAGCCCTCGAGCAGGATCTCGCCGACAAGAAGGTGGAGGAGTTCTACTACCTGTCCCGTGCCTGCCTGGTGAAGGATGAGCGCCATTTCGACCGGTTCGACCAGGTGTTCGGCCGTGTCTTCAAGGGACTAGAAACCCTCGGCCAGAGCGCCGAGGAGGTCGAGATCCCGGAGGAATGGCTCCGCAAGCTCGCGGAGCGCTATCTCACGGACGAGGAAAAACGCCAGATCGATGCTCTCGGGTGGGACAAGCTCTGGGAGACTCTTCAACAGCGCCTGCGGGAGCAGCGGGGCCGTCACCAGGGCGGCAACAAGTGGATCGGCACGGCCGGCACCTCTCCCTACGGCGCCTACGGTTACAATCCGGAAGGCATCCGCATCGGCCAGAAGGGGAACCGGAATTTCAGCGCCGTAAAGGTATGGGACAAGCGGGAGTTCAAGGATTTCGACGACGGCGTCGAACTCGGGGTCCGGAACATGCGCATCGCGCTGCGCCGCCTGCGCCGCTTCGCCCGCACGGGCGCCGTCGAGGAATTGGATCTCGATGAAACGATCCATGAGACCGCCCACAAGGGATACCTGGATGTGCGCCTGCGACCGGAGCGGCGCAACGCCGTCAAGGTCCTGCTCTTCCTCGATGTCGGCGGGTCCATGGACTGGCATATCGAGATTGCGGAAGAACTCTTCTCGGCGGCGAGGCTGGAGTTCAAGCACTTCGAGCACTTCTACTTCCACAACTGCGTCTACGAGGCGGTGTGGAAGGAGAACCGACGCCGCTTCGACGAAAAGATCGCGACCCTCGACATCATCCGAACCTATCCGTCCGATTATCGGGTCGTCTTTGTGGGCGATGCTTCCATGAGCCCCTATGAGATCAAGGTGGCGGGGGGCTCGGTGGAGCACTGGAACGAGGAGGCCGGACAGGTTTGGCTCGAACGGCTCCTTCACCACTTTCCCCGGGCGATCTGGCTGAATCCCGTGCCGCAATCGCGCTGGGGCTACACGCAATCCGTCACTCTCCTGCGCCAGATCTTTTCCGACCGCATGTATCCGCTGACTCTCGAAGGGATCGACCAGGCAATGCGGGAACTGGTACGCTGACCCATGACGAAAATTTACGAGCATAGCCCCCGGCCTGTAGGCGGGCCGATCATCTTCACCCTCAAGGGCGACAAACTGGTGGTGGATTCCGGCCGCAAGGTCCGCGAGGTCCAGCTGGGCGCGGTGGAGGCCGTTCGCATCACCTATGAGCCGGGGCGCTTCGCCCAGAAGGTTTTTCGGACCCGCATCCGGATGAAGGACGGAAAAACCTTCACGTTCTCATCCCTCACCTGGCGGAGCCTCGTGGAAGCGAAGGCTCAGCCGGAAGAATACCGGAATTTCGCCAGGACATTGTTCGCGGCCATCGCCGACGCCAACCCGAATGCGCGGTTTCTCGCCGGAAAGAGCCGGCCGGTCTGGCTCGCGACGGTCGGGCTGACAAGCGTCTCGCTCCTCGGGATGGCCTATCTGATCTGGCGCGCTCTTCAGATGAACGTGACAGGCGTTGCCCTGCTCGGCGGATTGCTGGCTCTTGTCGGCATCTGGCAGCTTGAGCCGATGATCCGGCTCAACAAGCCGAGGCCGTTCAGGCCCGATGCTCCGCCGGAGGAGCTGCTCCCCTCCACGCCTTGAGACCCTCTCGGGGCGCAATAGGATGGGCCCGGACGCAGGCAACGAGAGCGTCCGGGATTCGTCGTCCTTCAGGCTCTCACCACCAGAACCGAGCACTTGGCATGCCGCACGATCGTGGAGGCGTTGGAGCCGAGCAGGTACGTCGCCATGCTCGGACGATGAGAACCGATCACGATGAGGTCGGCTCCCGTATTCTCGGCCTCGTTCAGGACCTCGGCATAGGTGGAGCCGAGGCGAACGACCGCTGAAACCCGCTCGGCCGGCAGCTCCACGGTCGCCGCCAGGTCCGCGAGCTTCTTCTCCGCATCGCCCTGCTGCTCCTCGTCGAAGGTGGGCGGCATGAATTCCATATAGGTGACCGGAACAATCGACCGGATATAGACGAGTCGGATGGTGCCGCCGGAAACCGTTGCGATTTCAACGGCTTTGGCGATGGCCGGCTTCGCGGCATCGACTTCCGCGAGATCTACCGGAACGAGAATTGTCTTGTACATGGCTGTCCTCACATGCCGCGCGAATCCAGGGATTATCCCTCTTCACCAAACGTCATGACTGATAGGAATTCTTAGCCCAAGCTTCGCTGCGGCCAAAGGAGAACCTTGGCCGGGAGACGATGCTCTCTCTCAGCCCTGGCGCGTGGGCGTGCGCACCACGAGACCATCGAGTTCCGGCCGGACACGGATCTGGCAGGACAGGCGGGAATTAGGACGCACGTCATAGGCGAAATCGAGCATGTCCTCTTCCATCGGCTGCGGTGTGCCGGTCGCCTCCTCCCATTCCTCGTCCACATAGACGTGGCAGGTGGCGCAGGAGCAGGCCCCGCCGCACTCGGCCTCGATGCCCGGAATGCCGTTTCGAACCGCGGTCTCCATCACCGTGGAACCCTCTTCGGCATCGACGGTACGGGCGGTGCCCTCGAAATCGATGAACGTGATCTTCACCATTGCAGACCTCTGACTGACGGCGCATACTTAATCCAGCGTCAGAAGAAAAACGAGAGACCTGAACGGGAACCCTGCCGTTTTCCTGCCGCATTTGGCATGGCGTTGCTGGTTACCGAGCCGTTAACGACGTTCGCAAGAGGCAGGGGACATCGGGTTTCCATCCCCCGGCCCCGCCGCTAGACTTACTTGGTAAATGGCAGGTTACCGAACGTAAGACTCAAAAAGGGTTTTGCGGCTCGGACGAAGTCGGCTCGTGTGCGTTATCGACGTATTCCGGCGGCTTCAACGACCATCTGTTGCGTCACGAGGGCGATCATGGCGACCGAAAAGAAGAAGATTAAAGACCCGGCAGAGGCGGCTCTGTCCGCCGTCGAACAGGCATTGAACCTGGATGACGCGCTGCCGACGATGTCCTCATCATCGCCCCTGCCGGATCGGCGCGACGATACGGTCGCACAGGAGGAGCCCCGGCTTCCCGATATCGACGATCATGATTTCACGAAGGGTCCGTTCGCCAGCCTCGACGAGGAGACGGACGACCATACCGACACGCGTCACGCCCGGTTCGACGAGGCGGCCCGCTCCGGTTTCATCGCCCCCGACCGGAATGCCGTGGCCAACGACGATCGCCAGAATGTCGGCGTGATGCTGCAGGCCCTCCAGGTTCGGCCTTCCCGTCGCGCCTATGTGATCGCGACGCTCGCCTCGCTGCTCTGGCTCGGCGGAGCAGCCTACCTGGTTTACTCGCAGGGCATCACGACACCGGAACAGCTTCTGGCGACCTACAGCGTAGCGCAGTTGACGGTGGCCGGCATGGTGCTGGCTGCGCCCGTCATTCTTTTCTTCATCGCCGCCATGCTCACCGTCAGGTCTCAGGAGATGAAGCAGGTTGCCCGCGCCGTCGGCGAGGTCGCCGTGCGTCTCGCCCAGCCTGAAAGCTTCTCGACGGACGCCGTTCTCTCCGTGTCTCAGGCCGTCCGCCGCGAGGTCGCCGCCGTGGGCGACGGAGTCGAGCGCGCCCTTGCCCGGGCAGGCGAACTGGAAACCCTCGTGCGCAGCGAGATCTCGACCCTTGAGCGCGCCTATTCCGACAACGAGATCCGCATTCGCTCCTTGATCGATGAGCTGGTGACGCAGCGCGAAGCGATCGTGACCAACGCAGAGCGCGTCCGCAGCGCGATTACCGGCTCGCATCAGAACCTGACCCAGGATCTCGATGCCGCGGCCGAGCGTGTGGTCTCTTCCGTGAACGGCGCTGGCGAGCGCGTCACCTCCTCGCTCCAGGAGCGCGGCGAACAAATCACCCAGGCCCTTGGACGCGCCGGCGAGCGGGTCGTCGAGGAAATGGCCAACCGGGGCGTCGAACTGGTCGATCGCCTGTCCGGCACCAGCGAGGACATCAAGTCCGGCATCGCCGATGTCGGCTCGCGCATCACGGGCGCTTTGGAAAACAAGGCCCAGGACATCACCGGTGCCTTCGAGCGCACCGGCGACGTGCTGACACGCCATCTCCAGGAAGGCGCGAGCCAGGTGACCCGCACCCTCGCGGAGACCGGCCGCGGTGTGATCGAGGCGTTGGCCCAACAGGGCAACGATGTCCGCGAAGCCTTCGAGCAGACCGCCCGGACCCTGGAAGACAGCTTTGCCCAACGGGGCTCGGAGATCACCGAGAAACTGGCTGCGACCGGCGGCGTCATCGCCGACGACATCTCGGCCCGCACGGCGGACATGCGTGATCAGATCGCCTCGGCGGGAACGGCCGTCGGCGAGGAGATCGTCCTGCGCGGCAGCACGGTCCGTGACGAGCTGGCGTCCACGGGCGCGTCCATCGTCGAGCAGCTCGCCACGCACGGCTCCGCCCTGCGGACCGAATTCGCCACGACGGCGACGACCTTCCTCGAAGACATGGCCGCGCGGGGCCACACCTTGCGTGAGCAGCTGGCCTCCACCGGCACCGAAGTCGTGGATGAGATCGTCGTGCGCGGCAACGAGTTCCGCGAGCGTCTTGCGACGACGGCGGCGGATGTCACCCGCGAAATCTCCGTGCGCGGCGGCGAAGTCCGCGAGCAGCTCGAAGGGGCCGTACGGCTGGCCGACGAAGCCATCGGAACCCGCGTCGAGGATCTGGCCACCCGCCTCGAAGCGGCGAGCCTGCGCGTCAGCGAGACGGTCACCACCCACGGCGATACGTTGGAGACGACCCTCACGGCAACCGGCGAGCGCATCGCGGCGCTCATGGGCGAGCGCGTGGGCGCCTTCCAGTCCGAATTCGAGAACCGGGGACAGGAATTTTCGGGAATCCTCAGCCGCCATGCGGAAGAGGCGCAGACACGCCTTGCGGGAACCGGCAAGGACATCGTCCTCGCCATCGCCACGCAGGGCGCTCGCGTGAACGAGGCTTTGAACCGCACCGCCGAGACGCTGGCGCAGACCGTCGACGTCCGTGGGCGCGAGATGGAGGAGACCCTTGGCTCCCGCCTCGCCGCCTTCGAGGATGTGATGAGCCGCGGCGGCGACGTGGCCGAACGCATTTCCCGCGATGTGGGCAGCCTGACGGAAACGATCAGCGGCCGCTTCGAGGAGATGGATCGTCTCATCACCGTCCAGGGCAGGACGCTGGCGGAGTCCTTCTCCGAGCGCGCCCGCGAAGCGACCGGCAGCATCGAAGCGCAGCTCACTGCTCTCGAAGAGCATGCGGCACGCCGGACGACGGAAATCACGGCCAATTTCGACACCATCGTCGAGCGTGTGGACCAGACCCTCAGCGCCCGCTCGTCGGCTCTCAACGAGGCGCTGGTGGTGCGCACGGGCGAGATGGCCCGCGTCATGGCCGAAGGTGGCCGCGACGTCGCCAACGCCCTGCAGGCCCGCATGGACGAAATCGGTCAGGCGATCGCCGCCCGCAGCGGCGCCATTGCCGAAACGCTCACGAGCAAGGCCGACCAGATCAGCGAGGCTCTCGGCAACCGTACCGCCGAGATCAATGAGACCTTGGGCAGCCGCGCCGCCGAGATCAACGAAACCCTGGGCAGCCGTGCGATCGAGATCAACGAAACCCTCGGCACGCGTGCCGCGGAGATCGCCACGACCCTCGACGAGCGGGTGTCCGTCTTCGAGGAGCGCGTCGTCAACCGCCTCTCCGGCGTGGCGGAAGCCATCGAGGACAAGGGCGAAGCCGTCCTCGGGTCGCTCGGCAACCGTATCGGGGAGATCCGCGAAATCTTCGACACGCAAGGCACCTCGCTGGTCGAGAGCCTTGGCCAGCACGGCAGCACGATCGGCGGCGAAATCGCCGCGATCAGCCAGACGGCTCTGCGCGATCTCGAAGAACGCAGCAACACGGTTATCAACAGCCTGCAGGACCGCAGCTCCTCCATGCTGGCGGCCTTCCAAGAGCGCAGCATGGAGCTGACCTCGTCCTACATGCAGTCGACGGAGGCCATGAGAGCCGCCATCGACGAAGGGGCCGAGCGCGCCGTCACCACCCTCGTGGATACCAACGAGCGGCTGCGTGGCGACCTGTCGGACGTCCTTGCCCGACTGCAGGATACGAACCGTCTCTTGCAGCAAGTGGCGGCCAGCGCCAGCGGCAATCTCGGCGCCGTCGAGGACGGCCTTGCCGGCCGCATTCAGCAGATCGAAGGCCTCCTTTCCGAAATCGCGACTCAGACCGGACGTGCATCCGATCAGGTGGCCGATCAGGTCGATGCGCTCCGGTCGGTCTCGTCCGGCGCGATCCAGCAGGCGACCGAACTCGCCCACGCCCTCGAGGAACGTGGCCGCTCTCTCACGGAGGGTGTCCGCGAACAGCTTCAGACCATCAACGATGCAGCCTCGGCTCTGGAACGTGCGGAAGCCCGCATCAACTCCGCCCTCTCCGGCCGCGAGCAGACCCTCAACGATCTGCTCGAGCGCATCAGCGCCCGCTCCGGAGAGCTCGAAACCGTTACAAGCTCCTTCTCCAGCTTGGTGGAGGGTTCGCTTCGGACGGCGGAGGAGCGCGCTCGTCAGGTCGGTTCGGTTCTCGCCGAAACCGCCCAGTCGACCACCCGGGTCATCGGCGAGCAGTTCGAGCGCATTCGGACCTCCTCCGGTGCCGAAGGCGAGCGGACGGCTGCAGCCCTCCGGTCCGCTTACGAGCAGGCCGCCTCCGAAATGGCGGAGGCGCTCAACGCGGCCACCGCGAAATTCCGCGACACCATGGGTGAGCTTCGCGGCATGACGGGCCAAATCCAGCGTGAGCTCGAGACCACCCGAGCCGAATTGCGCCGCGGCGTCGTCGAGCTGCCGCAGGAGACCCAGGAAACCACGGCTCAGATGCGCCGGGTCGTTGCGGACCAGATCAAGGCTCTGAATGAGCTGTCGGCCCTGGTTTCGCGCTCGACCCGCGTGGTCGATGCGGCTCCGGCCGCGCAGCCCCGCCGCGTCAACGAAGCCTCTGTCGCCGCAATGGCAGCAGCGGTGGAGCAGCGTCCGACACCGGCTCCGGCCCCCACGCCGGCTCCGGCTCCGACTCCCACGGTTGCCCGCCAACCAGAACCGAAGCCTGCTCCGGCAGCGGCGGCGCCCCCGGCCCCATCGGCCGCGCCTCAGGCTGCGCCCGCTCCTCGCCCGGCCCAGCCCACGGCGGAGCGCCCCGTCCAGCGGGAAGCCGGCCGTGGCGGCGGATGGCTCTCGGACCTTCTCAACCGCGCGTCGCGGGATGACGAAGGGGCCGCTGCCCGTAACGGTCGCCCCGACCGCTCGCGGGTCAACAGCCTCGAATCCCTCGACTCGATCTCGGTTGATATCGCCCGGATGATCGATCACGACGCGGCGGTCGATTTGTGGGACCGTTATCGTCGGGGCGAGCACAACGTGTTCACCCGCAGGCTCTATACCATTCAGGGCCAGCAGACCTTCGACGAGATCCGCCGCAAGTACCAGCGCGACCCGGAATTCAAGCAGACCGTGGACCGGTATGTGGAGGAGTTCGAGCGCCTGCTCGCCGAGGTCTCGCGGGATGACCGCGACTCCATGCTGACCAAGACCTACCTCACGTCCGAAACCGGAAAGGTCTACACGATGCTGGCCCATGCCAGCGGCCGGTTCGGCTAACCGGCGCTTCCAGTTAGGATTGATGAAAACGCGGCCGATCCGGCCGCGTTTTTTATTGCCTGGACGGCCACCGAACCTGCCTTCCATGACCTCGGACGTAATCGACCCGGCCCTTGGGCTCCCGCAAGGTGGTCTCACCCAGTCGTTGGGATCGTCCATGAAGGAGACTGAAAATGACCGATACCGCCACCATCGCCGACCGCTACATTGCCGTCTGGAACGAGCTGGATCAGGGCCGCCGCCGTCAGCTCCTCACCCAGATCTGGACGGAGGACGGCAGCTACCGGGACCCTCTGATGGCAGGCAAGGGACATGACCAGATCGACACCCTGATCGCAGCGGTTCATGCCCAGTTCCCCGGCTTCCGGTTCTCGCTGCTGGGGCAACCCGACGGCTACGGCGACCAGATCCGCTTTTCGTGGGCGCTCGGACCTGCGGGTGCCGACGGGATCGTCAAGGGAACGGACTTTGCCACCCTCGAAGGCGGGCGCCTCAAGGCGGTGACGGGATTTCTCGATCAGGTTCCCGACGCCGTCCCGGCCTCGTGAGGATCGTGGCGGGGAGACGTTCCACCGGACGCCCCCCGCTTCGACCGTCATCTTTGCGGATGGCGGATCGGAGGAACACCGGGCAACCGAGGTCCCTGCATCGGGAGCCCGGGATGATCAGGCTGGAGGCTGATTGCCGTTCTGATTGGGCTCCTCGCGCCGGGGCAGCGGGCTGGCGCTGACCCAGCGGACGACGTCGAGCATCACACCGGACAAGGCCTCGTCCAGGGCGCGGGCGGCGTTCGGCGCATCGATGGCGGCGACCGGCGCCTGCCCCCGGAAAATACGGCCGAACAGAATGCGACCGGTCGCATCGTTCACGATCTTGACGGCGATTTCCACCACCGCCTGATTGTCGGGTGTCGCAACTTCGAACCTGCGGAGCTCGGATACGAGCTGCACATCCCCCACCGCACCACTGCTTGGCCGGGACACGCCCCGGAGCTGGGAGGCGTTCTCGAAGGTGTTGATCAGCTTCGTCTGGATGAGCCGCGGGAGGTTATCGGCCCACTGGCCGCCGTTCAGGAACGTAATCGCCCCGGACGCATCCTTCACGATGATCTGCTGGGTCGAAAGAGCCTGAAGGGCGGCAGGCTCGTTGACCAGAAGCTGAACGCCCGCGGCTCCCCGGATCCGGGATGTCGGCGCGGAAAGATCATAGGTCGTAGGGGCCGCTCCCGAGGAGCAGGCCGCAGTCAACCCTGCGAGAACCAGCGCCGGAGAAAGGCGCAGGAGCCGTCGGACCCGATCGGAAGAGGTGGGAAACACGGAGGACCTACACATACTGGTTCAGAGTTTAACGGCGGCCATTGTATTCGGGCAGATTGGAACGACCACCGAAGATAAACTGCTGTGGATTACGTTCGATGCTGCGGACGGCACGGCTGATATCGTTGAGCGTTCTCCGCCCTTCCACGGCCAGAGCCTCGTATTCCCGAAGGCCCGAATCGGTGAAGCGCCCGAGGCCGGACAGGACCCCGGTCGTGCGCTCGTTGAGATTGTCCGCCAGGACGCGCACGGAATTCGCGGCCTCCTTGATCGAGTCGAATGCGCTCTTGCCCTCTTCGCCGGAAGCGGAGCCGAGGAATTTCTGCGCTCCCTCGAGGACCGCATCGATCCGATCGGCCGACTTGTTGAGCTTCTCGGTGATGGAGCGGGCTTCCTGGATCGCCTTGTCGATATCGGGGCTGCGCTTGCTGAGCGTCTGGGTGAACACATCCACGTTGTCCACCGTGCGCCCGACCTTGGACGGATCGATCGCCTTCGTGAGCTTGGTGATGTCGTCGAGGGCCGTGTCCAGCTTCGGCGCGGCGTCGTTGAGCCGTGACACGAGGCTTGCGGCGTCCCTCAGGGCATCGTTGATGTCCTTGCGGCTGTCGGCCAGGCCTTGCGTGAAGTTGTCCACATTCTCGACGATCTTCGCGACGCGCTGCCGGTCGACCGCCTTCACGACCTCGTCGAGGTTCGTCGCCAGGGTTTCGAGCTTCTCGGCGAGAGGTCCGACCTTCTCGGCCGCCTGGCCGACCTGGGCCAGGAAGCGGTCGATCCCCTCCGCGTTCTCGCCCAGCGCCTGCGAGAAGCGTTCGACGTTCTGCACGGTCCGGTTGATCGACCCCTCGTTGTCCGAGATGACCCGGCCGACCCGCTCGAGCACATCGTCGGCGCGCCGGGCGATGTTGCGGGCGGTTTCGATCAGGTCCTGGAAGTCGGAGCGATCGGCGAAGATCGTCGGCAAGGGCTGCCCCGGCCCGGCCACGAGCTTGGGGGAATTGGGCTCGCCGCCCGACAAGGCGATGGTGGCGACGCCGGTGAGGCCCTGGTACTCCAGGCGGGCCCGGGTATCGGTGCGGACGGGCGTGTTGTTGTCGATCTGCGTGATGGCGACGACCCGGCGCGGATCTTCCGGCAGCAGGCTGATATCGGTGACCTCGCCCACCCTCAGGCCGTTGAAGGAGACCGTGGACCCCTTCGACAGGCCGGAGACCGAGCCGGAGAAGACGATCCGGATGGCCTGGCGTGTCTGTCCCCGGTCCCCACCGGAGAACCAGTAGACGAAGCCGAATCCCGCCGCGATCACCGCCAGCGTGAACAACCCGATCAATGCGTAATTCGCACGCGTTTCCATCACAAACCTTACGCGCCGCCGGCCATGACCGCGCGAGCCCGTTTCCCATGAAAATAGGCGCGGAGCCAAGGATGATCCGATGCAAGCATCGCCTCTATGGGTCCTTCCGCCAGGATTTTGCCGTCGCCGAGGGCTGCGATTCGGTCGCAGACCGTGTGAAGGCTGTCGAGATCATGGGTTACCATGAATACCGTAAGCCCTAAAGTGCGCTGTAACGTGGCAATGAGTTCATCGAACTCGCCGGCGCCGATGGGGTCGAGGCCGGAGGTCGGCTCATCGAGAAACACGATGTCCGGGTCGAGCGCGAGCGCCCGAGCCAGAGCCGCCCGCTTGATCATGCCGCCGGACAGCTCGGACGGGAGCTTGTCGGCCGCATCGGGCTTGAGACCCACCATTTCGATCTTGAGCATCGCAAGCTCGTCCAGAAGGCGGTCCGACAGGTTCAGGAACTCGCGCATCGGGACCTGGACGTTCTGCTTCACCGTGAGGGCGGAGAACAAGGCCCCCTGCTGAAACAGCACTCCCCAGCGCCGTTCCAGGAGCCGCCGTTCCGAGGGGGACAGCTCGTCGAGATTCTGCCCCAGCACCTCGATCGTCCCCGCCCGCTTCGGCACGAGACCGAGGATCGTGCGGGTCAGCACCGACTTGCCCTGTCCCGAAGCGCCGACGAAACCGAGGATTTCTCCCCGGTAGATGTCGAGATCCATATCCTTGAGAATGGTTTTCTCGCCGAAGCCGACCTCCACGTCGCGGACGCTGATGACCACTTCGCGGTTCTGGGCGGCGGGGTGGCGATTGTCGGACATCATCAGTACCTGATCGCCGCGAAGAACATGGCAAAAAGGCCATCGAGAACGATGACCATGAAGATCGCCTTCACGACCGAGGATGTCACATGCCGTCCGAGCGACTCGGCGGATCCCTCGACGGCGACGCCCTCCAGGGTGGCGATGATGCCGATCACCAGGGCCATGAAAGGCGCCTTGATGAGCCCCACGAAGAAGGTGTTCAGCGCAAGGGCGGCCTTCAGGCGGGATAGATAGACATCGGGGCTGATGTCGCCATAGATCCAGGCCGTGAGCCCGCCTCCGGACAAGGCCGCGATCGACGAGATGAAGGTCAGGAGCGGCAGCCCGATCACCAGGGCGAGGATGCGCGGGACGATCAGCACCTCGATCGGATCGAGGCCCATGACCCGCAGGGCGTCGATTTCCTCCCGCATCTTCATGGAGCCGATCTCGGCCGTGAACGCCGAGCCGGAGCGGCCCGCTACCATGATCGAGGTCAGGAGGACCCCAAGCTCACGCAGAACCAGGATTCCGATGAGATCGACGACGAAAGGCGTCGCGCCGAAACGCTGGAGCTGGAATATGCCCTGCTGGGAGATGATGCAGCCGACGAGGAACGAGATCAGGACGATGATCGGGACGCCCCGATAGGCGATCTGCTCCAACTGGTTGACGACCGCCGTGCCACGGAACCGCTTCGGGTTGAGAATGACGCGCAGGAGCGCCGAGACGAGTTCGCCCAGAAAGGCCACTCCGCCGACGAGATCACGCCCGGCCTCATGAACCGTTTTGCCCACATCGACCAGGAAATCGATGACCTTGGAGCGCTTGACGACCTTCTGCTCCTGGAACCCGCGATAGGCCACTTCGTCGAGAAGAATCTGCTGCTCGGGGGATGCATTGGCGAAATCGGCCGCGAGGCCGCGCTCGCCCAGCTCGTGCCGGGTGCGGTCCAAGACCCATGCCCCAAGGGTATCGAGGCGACCCACGCGGCCGAGATCGATGATCATGCGATGCTGATCCGCGCCGCCCGTGATTTCGGCGGCCAGCGATTCCACGCGCTCGGAGTTCTCGGCGATCCAGTGACCGGCGAGCCTCGCCGTCACCTTATCCCCAGCTCCCTCGATTTCCACTTGCGGCTCTTGAGCCAAGATGCTCTGCGCCACGACGATCCTTCCGGCATTGATTCCGTTTGGTGATAGCGTGTCGCCAAGGCACAAGTCGAGCCGAAGTTGTCAGAAGAGGCCAGAATGCGTCAGTTGACCGTCACCATCGACAGATTTCCCATCGCCGGAACGTTCACCATCGCCCGCGGATCGCGGACGGAAGCCGTCGTGGTCACCGCGACGATCCGGGAGGACGGCGCAACGGGACATGGAGAATGCGTGCCTTATGCGCGCTATGGGGAAACGGTCGAGGGCGTGGCCGAGGCCATTGCGGCGCTGGCCCCCCGGATCGCGGAGGGGCTGACCCGGGAAGCCCTTCAGGACGCCATGCCGCCCGGCGCGGCCCGGAACGCTCTCGATTGCGCCCTTTGGGATCTCGATGCCAAGCGCTCGGGCATCCGCGCCCACCTTACCGCAGGGGTCGATCGCTGGCCTCCGGCCACCACCGCGTACACGATCAGCCTCGGCACGCCGGATGTCATGGCCGAAGCGGCCGCGAAGGCTTCGGACCGGCCGATCCTGAAGGTGAAGTTCGGAGGCCCCGGGGGCGATCTGGAGCGGATTGCGGCAGTCCGCAGGGCCGCCCCTGACGCGACCCTGATCGCCGATGCCAATGAAGGTTGGACCGAGGACAACCTCGCTCAGCATTTCGCCGCCTGTGCGGAGGCGGGCTTTGCCCTGGTGGAGCAGCCATTGCCGGCCAAGAACGATGGCTTCCTCGGCAAAATCTCCCGTCCCGTGGCGATCTGTGCCGACGAGAGCGTTCATGATCGCGCAAGCCTCGACCGCCTCGTCGGGCTCTACGACGCCGTCAATATCAAGCTCGACAAGACCGGCGGCCTCACGGAGGCTCTTGCGCTCGCCGATGCGGCGGAAGCGCGAGGCTTTTCCCTCATGATCGGCTGCATGGTCGGGACGTCGCTGGCCATGGCGCCCGCCATGGTGCTGGCTCCCCGCGCCCGTTTCGTGGATCTCGACGGCCCGCTCCTGCTCGCGAAGGACCGGGAGCCGGGCCTTCGCTTCGACGGAAGCATCATTTATCCGCCCGAACCGGCCCTCTGGGGCTGAGACTTGAGCATCCGCCACGCAATGAAGGTGAGGATGAAGCCGGCGGCGCCTAAAGGCGCCATGGCGGCGAAGACGGCCGCTCCGGCTTCCTTGTAGATCACGCCGCTCGCGATGGTGGATGCCGCCGTAAAGAGGGCGGCGAGCGATCCGTAGATCCCCTGTGCCCTCCCCCTGGCATTGAGCGGCGCCAAAGCGGTGAGCGCCGCCATCGCCCCGATATGCGATGCCCCGAAGGTGAGGCTGTGGAGGGTTTGAAGCCCCAAAGTCACGGCCGCATTCGGATGAAGGGACAGCATGGTGAAGCGGAAAACCGCGGCGGACGAGCCGAGCAGGATCAACCCGAGGCCGGAGCCCCGGCCGACGGCGTTGCCGAGAACCATGAAAACCACGATTTCCGCGATCACGCCGGCGGCCCAGAAGTAGCCGATGACGGAGTCGGCGAAGCCCTGCGACTGCCAGTAGATGCTCGCAAAAGCATTGAGGGCCCCGTGGGTGCCCTGCGTCATGGCCGCGCCGATGAGGACGATCCACAGCACTGGCGGCAGTTTTTTCGATTGAGGGCCCGCATCCCCGGCTTTGAGCGGAAGGTCGGGTCCTTGCCGGGGCACGGCGATGAGCGTCGCCGAGATCCCGAGAACGGGGATCAGGGTCAGGGCCACGAGGACGATATTGGCGCCGAACGCGCCGACCAGATACCCGGCCACGATGTTGGCGATGAAAAACGAAATCGAGCCCCAGCCCCGGAGCCGGCCGTAGTGCAGCCGCGGATCGCGCTGGACGGCAGCGGTCGTGACAAGGTCGTTCCCCGGAATGACGGCCGCCTGGGCAACGGCCACCAAGCCGACCAAGGCGACGATAGCGATCTCGTTGGGAGCGAACATCAACAGGGGAAAGCCCACCATCTGGCCGACGTGGCTGGCCAGGAGCAACCTCCGTGGGCCGAAGGAGCGATCCGCAAGGCTCAGCAGCGGCGCGGTCGCGACGATCCTGACGATGATCGGAATAGCGACGACGATGCCGATGACCGCCGGACTGAGAGCCTTGCTCTGCAGCCAGATCGGAAAGAACGGCAGATAGAAGCCGTGACTGAAGAAGCTCGCCGCATGGAGAGCCGACAGCCGAATGGCGCTCGCCGATAAGGGAGACATCAGCGGGACGGGTCGGCAAGGATGCCGAAAAGGAAGGAAAAGGTCGCGGTCACGGCGTAAGGTCGTTGATAACGTTAGGGAAGGCCTTGAGCTGGCTCAAGCTTTCGAAACACTGGGTCCATCGGGAATCGGGGGCCTAGGGCACGATGAAATCCACCATGCCGGATGGCGAGGCGCACGTCACGTTCAGTTCTGTGGATTACGAGGCGATCGAGGCTGCCGTTCTGGAAACCTCCCGCGGCCGCTGGTTCCTGCGTGAGTACGCCCGGCGCAACCGGAATGCCGATACGCAGGCGGTTCTCGCCGCCATCGCCGGCCTCGAGAAGAGGATGGCGGACGAGCAAACCGCCCGCACGATGGATCAGATCCGGGCGAGCCTTCTCGACATGGCAGGGGCCATCGAGGACACTAAGGCCGAGATCGGTCCAGACCGGAATCCAGGTCCCGCCGCCGAGGCGCCGGATACAGGGGCTGCGGAGCGGCGGATCGCGCGCATCCTGGAGACCTTGCGCTATCTGGAACAACGCATTCAAGCCATGATGACCCTCTGCGAGCCGCCTTTGGAGGCGGGCCTCGGCCATCCCGGGCCCGATGGCGGAACCGGCATGACGCAGGCGGATCTTCGGCCCGGACTCCTTAATTGAAGATCGTCGGCCCGGCGGTCTATCTGGCAGGGCTTGCGTCGCAGGCTCCCTCGATATTCGAGAAGAACTGACGGGCGCTTTCCCGCCACGTGAAGGTTTCGCCATAGGCGCGGCATCGGTCCCGGGGAATATCGAGGGCGGCAAGCGCCGCCTCCCGCAGGTCGTGGCTCAGAACCCCGCACCCCGACGAGCCGACCACATCGAGAGGTCCCGTCACCGGATAGGCCGCGATCGGCAGGCCCGACGCCAGAGCCTCGAGCAGGACAATTCCAAACGTGTCTGTCAGGCTCGGAAAGACGAAGACGTCGGCCGACGCATAGATGCGGGCAAGAGCCTCCCCGGTGAGCGGACCGAGGAACCGCGCATCCGGGTAGGCCTGCTCCAGTTCTGTACGGGAAGGCCCGTCACCCACTACGACCTTGGTGCCCGGCAGCCGGAGCGACAGAAACGCCCCAAGATTCTTCTCGACGGCCACGCGCCCGACAAACAGGAAGATCGGCCCTTGGAAATCGAGAACCCGCTCCTTTCGCGGCCGGAAGAGCCGGGTATCCACCCCGCGCGTCCAACGGCGAATGTTCCGGAACCCGTGGCCCTTCAGTTCCGCCTCCAGGGAGGGGGTGCTGACCATGATGGCCCGACCGCTGTTGTGGAACCGGCGCAAGGCTCCGTAGACGAGACCGGGCGGAACGGGAAATCTCGCGCAGACATATTCCGGAAAGCGCGTGTGATAGCTGGTGGTGAACGCCCTTCCCTGCCGCCGGCAATACCCGTGGACGGCGAGCCCGATCGGCCCCTCGGTGGCGATATGAATATGAGTGGGGTTAGCCTGCTCCAGAAGGCTCGCCACGCGGCCCCGCCGCGCCACGGACAGGCGGATTTCCGGATAGGTCGGCATGGGAAAGGAACGGAAACTCTCCGGGGTCAGGAACGAGACCTCGGCTCCATGGGCCGGCGCCTCGGACGCCATGTATTCGAGAGAGCGAACGACGCCATTGATTTGAGGCTTCCAAGCATCCGTGGCGATGAGAAGGCGCATCAGGCCGCCCTGACGCGTAAGGAATCCGGCTCTGCGAACAGAGGAATATCCTGCTTCTGCAGCTCGGCCCAGCGGATCATCTGGAGCGATCCGTCATAATGCTCCACGATGGCGGTGCACGACTCGACCCAGTCCCCCGTATTCACGTAGCGCACGCCGTCGAGGTCATGCATGGCGGCATGGTGAATATGCCCGCAGATGACGCCGTCCGCCTCCTGCCGTTTGGCCTCCGCGGCCAGCAGCTCCTCGAACCGGCTGATATAGTTCACCGCATTCTTGACCTTCAGTTTGGCCCAGGAGGACAGCGACCAGTAGGTCAGCCCGAGCTTCCGGCGGGCGACGTTGAGATAGGTGTTCACCATCAGCGCCACCGTGTAGGCGCCATCGCCGAGAAGCGCGAGCCAGCGGGCGTGGCGCACCACGAGATCGAACTGGTCGCCGTGGATTACGAGAAAGCGCTTGCCGTCGGCGGTCTCGTGAAGCGCCGAGTCGGCAAGCTCGATGCCGCCGAGATGGACGCCCAGATAATCGCGCAGGAACTCGTCGTGGTTGCCGGGGATATAGACCAGGCGCGTCCCCTTCCGCACCTTGCGCAGGAGTTTCTGCACCACATCGTTGTGCGCCTGCGGCCAGTACCAGCCCGACTTCAGGCGCCAACCGTCGACGATGTCGCCCACGAGATAGATGGTATCGGCATCGTACATCTTCAGGAAGCCGAGCAGCTGTCCTGCCTGACAGCCCTTGGTGCCGAGATGAAGGTCCGACAAGAACAACGTCCGTACGCGGATGAGACCAAGGTCCTGGGCCATGCTGCACCCTTTCCGAAGGTTAGGGCACAGAGGAACGGATTCGCGTCTCAGCTCCATGACGGGCAGCTTGCAAAATTGTGACAGAGACCGGCCGAACCATGCATGCGGCGCAGGGATTTTCCGCACAAGAGGGGTTCACGCGGCCCGCCGCCCGTGATTGGTTGGCATTCTGCCGCAGCAACTCGAACTCATGAAGCCCCTCCCGCCGTGAAACCTCTCCTGGGGATTTCCCTCAAAATCCTCTCCGCTTTCGTCTTCACCCTCATGTCGGCAGGCCTGAAGACCCTATCGAGCGTCTACCCGGTCGGCGAGCTGGTTTTCTTCCGGTGCTTCTTTGCCCTTATCCCGCTTTTGACCTGGCTGGCCTGGCAGGGGGATCTGATCAACGCTGTCCGGACCGAGCACGTGGCGGGCCATTTCCTGCGCGGACTGATCGGGACGTCGAGCATGTATCTGGGCTTTGCGGCCCTCGCCTATCTGCCCCTGCACGATACCATCGCCATCGGATATGCCTCCCCGCTGATCGTGGTCATCCTCGCCGCCCTCCTCTTGAAGGAAAAGGTCCGCGCCTATCGCTGGACCGCCGTCGGAATCGGGTTCGTCGGGGTGCTGATCATGCTGTCTCCCTTTCTGAAGCTCGGCTCCTTTTCAGGAGGCCTCGGGGCCGGATCGAGCATCGGGGCCTTCTTCTCCCTCATGGGGGCCGTTTGTTCGGCGGGAGCCACGATCCAGGTCCGCCGTCTCACCCAGACGGAACGGACCGGCGCCATCGTGTTCTATTTCTTCATCCTCGCTTCCGGATTGTCGCTTCTCACCATCCCGCTCGGCTGGGTGGTCCCGTCCCTGTCCGATCTTCTGCTTTTCATCCTTGTGGGAATCCTCGGCGGGATCGGTCAGATTCTTCTCACCCAAAGCTACCGCTTCGCCGACACCTCCATCCTTGCGCCCTTCGAATACACCACAATGATCTGGGCGCTCCTGCTCGGATGGTTCGTGTTCGGAGACCTTCCGACGGCTGCGGTCATGTCCGGAGCGGCCATCGTCGCCGGAACCGGGCTTTTCATCGTGTGGCGGGAGCGAAAGCTCGGCCTCGAGCGCGCCAAGGCCCTCGAGACCGCCGCTCAGCGGCCGGGGGGCTAGGCCTGAAGCCAGAATGGTCGGGAAGCCCCGCGAAAAGCGGCCTTCGCGGTCCCCCACGCTTGACCCGTCCCTCATGTTCCCCCACAACCGTTTTGAGGAACGAACGTTCGATCTTTCAGAACTGAGGACGGGTTTAGATGGGCGTCGAAGGCAAGGAGCGTCACCGGGAGCTGGAAACCGGCGCACAGGTCATTTCCGGCCATTTGGGGAAGACGATCCAGCGGCTGCGCAAGGCGTACAACCTGTCTCTTTCGGAACTCGCCGAGCAATCCGGCGTGGCGAAATCCATCATCAGCCAGATCGAACGGAACGAGACGAACCCGACGCTGGCCACGATCTGGCGCCTGAGTCAGGCTCTCGACGTCTCGATCGAGCGCGTTCTGGCCACCAGCGACGAAGAGCCGTTCATCGAGAAATCGACCCGCGCCGACACCCCGATCCTCGTGTCCGAGGACGGGAAGGTGCGCCTTGCGATCATCGGCTGGCTCAAGACCATCGAGTGGCTGCAATGGTACGATGTGCAGGCCGAGCCCGGCGGCGTGCTCGACTCCGACGGTCACCAGCGCGGCTCGATCGAATGCCTTTCCGTAATCGACGGTGAATTCGAGGTTGAGGTCGGGGACGTGGTCCAGCGGGCGAAAGCGGGCGAAACCCTGCGCTATCGTTGCGACCGGCGTCACACGGTGCGAGCGGTCGGGAATACCCCCGCGCACGCCACGATGGTCTGCATCCTCAAGGCTGCCGTGATGGATTGACCCGGCCAGGGTCGCATCACCCCCACCAAGCGCTCACTGCGGCTTCTTGTAACCCACCTTCGGCGGCAGGGACAGGATGTACTCAGCCATGGCCCGGCGGTCGGCTTCCGGCAGCTGGGCCGTGTTGTGAACCACGGACGCCATCGGTCCGCTCACCGTGTCGAAGGTCGGCGTCTCGCCGGTCGTGAGAAGCGTGACGACCTCTTCGGGGGACCATCCGCCGATGCCCGTCGGGCCGGGCGTGATGTTGGGGACGATGCCCCTGCCCTCCGGATCGGGCCCACCGGCGAAGCGCCGCTCGGGAATGATGGCGCCCATCATGTTCCGCTCACTGTGGCATTCGGCGCAATGTCCGAGGCCCTCGACGAGATAGGCGCCCCGGTTCCATTCAACGGATCGGTCAGGGTCAGGCATGAAGACGTGCCCGTCGAGAAAAGCCAGCTTCCAAAGGCCGACACCGCGGCGGATATTGAAGGGAAACGGCAGGTCATGGGGAGACGCTTTGCCTTCGATGGCAGGCAGGGTTTGGAGAAACGCGAACAGATCTCCCAGATCGGCCGCCGTCATCCGCTGATAGGACGTGTAGGGAAAAGCCGGATAATAGTGCTGCCCGTCCGGCGACACACCTTCATGCATGGCGCGGACGAAATCGGCCTGGCTCCAGCTGCCGATGCCATCGCGCTTGTGCGGCGAGATATTCGGGACATGGAAGGTGCCGAAAGGCGACTTGAGGGCATAGCCGCCGCCAAGACGCATCTTGTCGTCCTGCCCAGGAGTGGCGTGGCAGGATGAACATCCTCCGGCGAAAAAGACGATACGGCCCTTCTCCGGGTCGGACTTTCGGGCAACTTCCGCCGACGCGTCCGAACCTGTCGCCAGCTCGCCGTGCACAACCTGCCATGCGGTCGGTGATGTGAGAGCCATGAATGCGACAAGCCCAAGCAGCAGGAGACCAAACAGCACGGCAAGCGCTTTGCGCATTCTCATCCACCCTCCGAAAAAACGGGCGGCCCGAACCGCCGCCCGCATTGTTCAGCTTAAATGTCTCCGTCCGCAAGGCAGACGGGGCGCGGTCCTAGCCGACCGGCTGGCGGAACGTCTTGTGGCAGGTGCCGCAGTTCTGAAGCACCTTCGGCATCTCCGCCTTGAAGGTGGCCTCGTCCTTGATGGTGGTGAGAGCCGTCTGCGAGTCCTGGTCGAACTTGGCGAAAAGCGCATCGAACTCGCTCTTCTTCTCCCAGACCGCCGGCGTGGCCTTGGTATTGCCGTCCTTGGAATTGGCCGGGAACAGGTCCGGCTCACCCTTGGCGCTGCGGGAGAAGGTTTGCAGGGCAGCCTGGACTTTGGCCAGATCGAAAGGCGCCTGGTCCTTCAGCATGGCGCCGATCCCGCGCGAGTGCTCGCCATTGTCCTTCATCAGCTTCTGCCGCTGCGCAATGACATCCGTCTGCGCAAGCGCCGCCGTCACCCCAAGCGCCAGGATGCTGGCCGCGATAAAACTACGCTTCATATGGAATTCCCTCTTGAGCCCGTGAACCGGTTCTTATGATTCCTCACCGGCCATGCGGCATTAGCGCATGGTCGGCGCCTGTCGGGCAACCGGGCGCAACAACACAACTCTGTGAGGAACAGCGAACCCGTTCGCCCTATTCGACAGGTTCTCCGGCGGTGATCCAGTCCTTGAATCCGCCTTTATAATGCTCCCGGAGATCCCGTCCCGCCGCCTGGGCGAACTCGATCGCCCGCAGGGACCGCACACCCGCCGCGCAGGAAAAAACGATTCTCTTGTCCGCAGGCAGGGACTCGGCGTCGAAGGTGGAGAGCGGATGAGACACCGCGCCCGGAATGTGCCCGGCCGCGAATTCCTGCGGCTCCCTCACATCCACAAGGAGGATGGAGCCGTCGCTCAATCCCTTCTTGATGTCATCCCGGTTCAAATCGATGACCGGCACCGGACCATTCATGCATAAGCCTCCGTGCTGCTGCCCGATCATACCGGCATCGCACGGAGGCAGGCAATCCGCCCGTCAGGCCAGGTCCGGAATGCGCAGAACCCAGCCCGGCTGGATCATGTCGGGGTCCTTCACGGGCGGCGAATTGGCCTTGACGATCTCCGTGTACTTGGCTCCCTTCCCCTTGCCGTAGTGCTTCTCGGCGATGGCCCAGAGGGTGTCGCCCTTCTGGACCGTGTACATGGTCGACTGCTTCGCCGGCTGCTGGACCTGAAGTTCGGACGTGTCGACTTCGGCCACCCCATAGGTGTTGCCGAGGGACAGGATGATCTTTTCGGCCTCTTCCTGGCTGACGGCCTGTCCCGAGACCTTCACCTTGTCGCCTTGAACGTCGATGCCGAGCTTGTCGGCGTCGAAGCCATGGCCCTGCACCTCCTTCTTGAGAGCCTCGGTCGTCGCCGCCTGGGCACTTCCGCCGAACAGCTTGGCGCCCGCCTCCTTGATGAATTTGAATAGACCCATGACACATCTCCTCCGCTGGTCGGCGTCGTCGCGCCGCCCCGGTTGAAAGACGCCGAAGCCCGCTTACGGTTCCGCTTAGGCCAGGGACGAGAACACATCGGCCAGGGACGGAAGCCGATCCTTCAGGCGCAGGAGCGCGATCCGCTCGATCTCGACGACCGCGGTGTCGAACTCCCGGTCCGCGTCATGATCGAGCCTTTCCTCGAAGGCTGCCAGGATCTCTTCCTTGGAGCGCCCCTTGACCGCCATGATGAACGGGAAGCCGAACATCTGCCTGTAACGGTCGTTCAGGGCCAGAAAGCGGTTCCGCTCCTCCTCGGTGAGGCTGTCGAGCCCCGCGGAGGCCTGCTCGCCGCGGGAATCCGAGGTCAGGTCGGCGAGCTTCAACCGCCCGGCGAGGTCGGGATGGGAGCGGATCAAGGCGAGCTTCTGCTCGCGGCTCGCCTGCGACAACACGTGAACCATCGTCGCGTGCAGCCCCTCCGCCGTATCCTGCGCAGGGGAAAATCCTTCGTCATAGGCCCGCTCGGCAATCCACGGGGAGTGCTCGAACACATCCCCGAAGAGCTGCACGAACATGGCCTTGGTCATGGTGCTGGGCCTGACATCCGCCGGCCGATGGTGGCGGATCCAATGCCGGGCGATGTCGACGCGCCGGGCAACCCAGACATCGTCATGGGAGAGAACATAATCGAGAAAGCGCTCCAGTGCCGCTGCTCGCCCCGGCCTGCCGGCAAGACGGCAATGAAGCCCGACGGACATCATCTTGGGCGCGGTTTCCCCTTCGGCATAAAGGGTATCGAACGTGTCCTTCAGGTAGGTGAAGAATTGATCACCGGAATTGAATCCCTGCGGGGTGGCGAAGCGCATGTCGTTGGCGTCGAGCGTGTAGGGCACGATCAGCAGCGGCCCTTTCGTCCCTTGTTCCCAATAGGGAAGATCGTCGGCATAGGAGTCCGCGCTGTAGAGGAAGCCGCCTTCTTCCGCCACGAGGCGGTTGGTATGCTCCGAAGTGCGTCCCGTGTACCAGCCGAGCGGTCGTTCGCCCGCGGCCTGCGTATGAATGCGGATGGCCTCGCGCATGTGGGCCCGCTCCTCGTCCGAGGAAAAATCCCGATAGTCGATCCACTTCAGGCCGTGACTGGCGATTTCCCAATCGGCCTCCTTCATGGCGGCGACGGCCTCCGGATTGCGCATCAGCGCAGTGGCGACCCCATAAACGGTCACCGGCAGGCCGCGCTCGGTGAAAAGGCGCCAAAGACGCCAGAAACCGGCCCGCGAGCCGTACTCGTAGATCGACTCCATGCTCATGTGCCGCTGTCCGGGCCAAGGCGCGGCGCCGACGATCTCGGACAGAAACGCCTCCGACGCCCTATCGCCATGGAGGATGTTGTTCTCCCCGCCCTCTTCATAGTTGACGACGAACTGAACGGCGATCCGCGCGCCGTTCGGCCAGCGGGGGTTCGGCGGATTTCGGCCATAGCCGACAAGGTCGCGGGGATAGGACGTCTCGGCCATGGTCAGCTGCCTCGGTAGGTGGAATAGCTCCAGGGCGAAACCAGGAGCGGCACATGGTAGTGGCCATCCGGCTCGGCAATCGCGAAGCGGATGGGAACGACATCGAGAAAGGGCGGATCGGCGGTTGCGGTCGCGAGAGCGCGGAAATACGGCCCCACGTGGAACACCAGCTCATAGGTGCCGATCCGGAAGGATTCGCCGAGGAGCAGGGGCTGATCGGTGCGGCCATCCGCATTGGTCAGCGTCCGCGCGACCGGATGGCGCGCGTCGCCTTCCAGCAAAAAGAGTTCCAAGGCGACGCCGCGCGCCGGGCGGCCGTTGGCGGTGTCGAGGACGTGGGTGGACAATCGTCCCATGAGAAGACCTTTTGACGAGGGCCGCGCCTGCGGCATCGGTGAATTGTCGGGCCCCGGGTGTCGGCGTCAAGCGCGAGGAACGGCGGACGCCTGCAGGTGCAGCGCCCCGCGCCCTCTTCCTGTTGAAAAAGCGGCCGGGCGGGCCTTTCGCAAATCCGGCCGCCGCCCTAGGCTACGGCCCGTGTCAGTATGAAGGGGCCGCATGATCGACCCGCAGATCTCCGAATGGATCAGCCAGCTTCTCCGCTGGGTCCACGTCATCACGGCCATCGCCTGGATCGGCTCGTCCTTCTACTTCATCCATCTGGATCTCAGCCTGAAGAAGCGCGACGGTCTGGCGCCCGGAGTCGGCGGCGAGGCATGGCAAGTCCATGGCGGCGGCTTCTACAACATGCGCAAGTATCTGGTCGCGCCGCCGGAGATGCCGAAGGAACTGACCTGGTTCAAATGGGAAAGCTATTCCACCTGGATCACCGGCTTTTTTCTGCTCGTCTGGGTCTATTACCTGCACGCGGATCTCTACACCGTGGATCCGGCCGTGCGGGCTCTTGCTTCCTGGCAGGTGCCTCTCATCGGCATCGGCGGCATCGCCTTGAGCTGGCTCGTCTATGAAGGCCTGTGCCGCTCGCCGCTCGGCCGAAACGACGTGGCGCTGGGATGTTTCCTCTTCCTCTACATCCTTGTCGCCGCGTTCGTGTTCAGACACCTTTTCAGCGGACGGGCGGCGTTTCTGCACACCGGTGCAATGATCGCGACATGGATGTCGGCGAGCGTCTTTTTCGTGATCATCCCCAACCAGAGAAAAGTCGTTGCCGATCTCCTGGCCGGGCGTTCGCCGGATCCCGCCCTCGGCAAACAGGCGAAGCAGCGCTCGACGCACAACAACTACCTGACGCTGCCCGTTCTGTTCCTGATGCTGTCGAACCACTATCCTCTCGCCTGGTCTTCGCGATATGCGGTCGGCATCGTCGGCTGCATCCTGATCGCCGGGGCGATCGTGCGCCACTTCTTCAATTCCCAGCATGCCGGCAAAGGGTCGCCCTGGTGGACCTGGGCCGTCGCCGCGGCCGCGATCGTTGTGGCGATCTGGCTCTCGATCATCGGCAAGCCCGGGAACGAGAACACGGCGGACATTCAGAACGGGGCGACTTCCGCGACCCTCGCCGCCGCCTTCGACGACGCCGTTCTGGCCGTTCAATCACGCTGTTCCATGTGCCATGCGGCGGAGCCCGCCTGGGACGGTATTTCCATCGCCCCGAAGGGCGTTCGCCTCGACACGCCGGAGAACATCCTGCGCCACGCCGATCTGATCCGCGTCCAGGCCGTGCTGACTCACGCCATGCCCCCGAACAACATCACGGAGATGACCCTCGAGGAGCGCAAGGTCGTGGCCACGTGGCTCGCGCAGAAGGACGCCGCCGTCCGTTAGGCGCGTCCGCACGACATCACGCCCGGGGCACCACCCTCGCCTTTGGGAAATGCTGTTCTATAACCTTCCAAAAATAGGAGAGGACGTGACCGAACTGACCCTCGAAATCGCGCAGTCCATCGTATCGGCCGCGCTCAAGACCGCCAGGGCGAAATCTTTCAAGCCTTTAGCCATTGTGGTGTATGATGAAAGAGGAGCCCTGAAGGCCCTTGCCTCCGAGGATGGGACAAGCCTCAAGCGCGCGGAGATCGCCATGGGCAAGGCCTACGGCGCTTTGGCCATGGGCGTAGGATCCAGGGCGCTGCACAAGATGGCGACGGACAGGCCCTATTTCGTGGCGGCCGCAAGTCACGTGGTGGGCGGCCAGCTCGTTCCGGTCCCCGGCGGGGTCTTGATCAAGGATTCCCAGGGGCGGGTCCTGGGAGCCGTCGGAGTGTCGGGAGACACGTCCGACAATGACGAAATTGCCGCCGCCGCAGGCATCGAGGCGACGGGCCTGACGTTCGACGCCGGGGCTTGAGGGCCTTAATCCTCCTCTAAGCCATTGTCCGGATTGAATATTTTTTTGCCTCTGGACAGAAATGGTTGATTGAACAACAAATGAGTCAAGGTCACTGTCCTAATTGACCGTGATCGAAGCCTTCAAAAACCCTGGAAACACCAGAAAGGGAACGCGTTCATGTTATGGATCAAACAAGCGGCGCTCGCCGCCGTTGCCACAGCCGCCCTGTTGGGACCGGCCTCCGCGGAAGTCGTCTACAACCGCGCCAATTCCGGCGAGCCGGAAACGCTCGACACGCACAAGACCTCCACCGTCCAGGAATCCCACATCCTGCGCGACATGCTGGAAGGCCTCGTGACCTACAGCGCCGAGGGCAAGGCCATTCCCGGTCAGGCAGCCAAATGGGAAGTCGGTGACGACGGCAAGACCTACCGCTTCACCCTGCGCGACGGCCTCAAGTGGTCGAACGGCGATCCGGTGAAGGCTGCGGACTTCGTGTATTCCTACCGCCGCATCATGAATCCGGAAACGGGCGCGAAATACGCGAACATTCTTTATCCGATCCTGAACGCCGAGAAGATCAACAAGGGTCAGGCGAAGATCGAGGAACTCGGCGTCAAGGCGATCGACGACAAGACGCTGGAAATCAGGCTCGAGCAGCCGACCCCCTATTTCATCGAGCTTCTGACGCACCAGACGAGCCTTCCGGTTCATCAGGCGTCGGTGGAGAAGTTCGGCAAGGACTTCGTGAAGCCCGGCAACATGGTGACGAACGGCGCCTACAAGCTCGCCGAGTTCGTCCCGAATTCGCACATCAAACTCGTCAAGAACGAGAACTACTACGACGCCAAGAACGTCAAGATCGACACCGTGATGTTCTATCCGACGCCCGACTTCGCCGCGATGGTGCGTCGCTACGAGGCCGGCGAGCTCGACACGACCGACGACGTGCCGGCCGACCAGATGAAGTCGCTCAAGGAGCGCTTCAAGGATCAGGTGAGGCTCGGGCCGTATCTCGGGACGTGGTTCCTGGTGGTGAATACGTCGAAGGCGCCGTTCAACGACGTGCGCGTCCGCCAGGCCCTTTCCATGATGGTCGACCGTGAATTCGTGGCCGAGCAGATCTGGGGCCAGACCATGCAGCCGGGCTATTCGTTCATGCCTCCGGGCGTGGGCAACTACGGCGAGCCGGCCTACATGGACTACAAGGACATGTCGCCGATCGACCGCGAGGAGAAGGCCAAGGCGCTCCTCAAGGAAGCGGGATTCGGTCCCGGCAAGCCGCTGAAGGTGGAAATCCGCTACAACACCACCGACAACAACCGGAATACGGTTGTGGCCATCGCCGAGCAGTTCAAGCCGGCCGGCATCGAAACGTCCTTCATCAACACCGATGGCAAGACGCACTTCGCCCACCTGCGTGACGGCGGCGATTTCGACCTTGCCCGCTACGGCTGGATTGCGGACTATTCGGACCCGAACAACTTCCTGTTCCTGCTCAAGAGCGACAACAAGGGCTTCAACTACGGAAAGTACAACAATCCGGAGTTCGACAAGCTTCTCGAGCAGGCCGCCGCCGAGATGGATCTCACCAAGCGCGCGGAAATCTTCAAGAAGGCCGAGGCCATCTTGATGAAGGATATGCCGTGGATCCCGATCATGTACTACGGCAAGAGCAACCTGATTTCGCCCAAGATTCATGGGTTTGTGCAGAACACGCGCGGCGTCTATCCGTCGCGCTTCCTGTCCAAGGATCAATAATTAAGGCGAGGGAGCGGTCCCATACGGGGCCGCTCCTTTTCTATTCTCAGGTTTCTCACCAGGAGAAAGCATCTTGCTCTCCTTTATCATGCGCCGTTTTCTGACGGCCATTCCGACCTTACTGGTCATCGTGACGATCTCGTTCTTCCTGATCCGGCTGGCTCCCGGCGGCCCGTTCGACCTCGAGCGCCCCCTCGAAGCCAAGGTGATGGAAAACCTCAACCGGATCTATCAGCTCGATAAGCCGCTGATTCAGCAGTACTGGCTGTACCTCTCCGCCGTCATGCACGGGGATTTCGGGCCCTCCTTCATCCTGCGCGATTTCTCGGTTGGTGAGCTCTTCGCCCGGGGCCTGCCCATTTCGATGACCCTCGGCGCCCTGGCGATCACGCTCGCGATCCTGGTGGGCGGCACCCTCGGAACGATCGCGGCCCTGCGTCAGAACAGCCTTGCCGATTATATCGTGACCGGCCTCGGCGCCATGGGCCTGACGATCCCGAACTTCGTGGTGGCGCCGGTTCTGCAGATCGTTCTCGGTCTTGCCCTTGCCTGGCTTCCCGTGGCCGGTTGGGCCGACGGGTCCCCGCGCAACCTCGTCATGCCGGTAATCGTGCTGGCCCTTCCGCAGATCGCGGTCGTGGCCCGCATGACCCGCGCGGCGATGATCGAGAACCTGCGCTCGAACCACATCCGGACCCTGCGCTCCCTCGGGCTGCCCTGGCACGTAATCGTAACCCATGCCCTGCGCGGCGCCTCGCTGCCCGTGATCTCCTATCTCGGGCCGGCGGCCGCGGCCCTGCTGACCGGTTCCGTCGTGGTCGAGACGATCTTCGGCCTTCCCGGCATCGGACGCTACTTCGTCGAGGGCGCGCTGAACCGCGACTACACGCTCGTCATGGGGACGGTCGTGGTCGTGGCCGTGTTCGTGCTCATCTTCAACCTCGTGGTCGACATTCTCTACGCCGTCGTCGATCCGCGCATTCGTTTTGATTGAGGGCCGTCATGGCTGAAGGCGCCGCACTTCCCATCGAAACCCTTGCCGATCCCGTATCCGGACGTTCCCTCTGGGTCGAAGCCAGGGGCCGTCTGCTCAACAACAAGGCCGCCGTGGCCAGCATCGTGCTGCTGGGGTTCATCGCCATCGCCTGCATCTTCGGGCCGCTCGTCACCGGGCACCCGTTCGATCAGGTCTATCCCGACTACGTGAAGGTTCCGGCAAGCCTGGAAGCCTATCCGAAGGCGGACCAGATCACGCCGCAGATCGAGCGCATCGGCGCCCGCGTCCGGGGCAAGCCCGAGAACATCCAGGTGAAGGGAGACAACGTCACCGTGACCCTGGTGGGGCAGCGGCCCATCGACGAGCGGCTTCTCGCCTATTTCGAGCGCTCCGACATGTTCGGCGCCGCCAAGATCGCCGAGAAGACGGATGAAGGCAAACGCATCGTCGTCGACGTGCCTTTGAAGAAAAAGTACTTCCTCTTCGGGACCGACACGAACGGCCGCGATCTTCTCACCCGCACGATGAAGGCCGGTCAGATCTCGCTGGCCATCGGTCTCCTCGCCACCTTCGTGGCCATCCTGATCGGCGTCGCCTACGGCGCGACCTCCGGCTATCTCGGAGGCCGGGCCGACCTGATCATGATGCGCGTGGTGGACGTGATCTACTCGCTCCCATTCATCTTCTTCGTGATCATGCTGGTCGTCTTCTTCGGCCGCAACTTCATCCTGATGTTCATCGCCGTCGGCGCGGTGGAATGGCTGGACATGGCGCGCATCGTCCGTGGCCAGACCCTTTCCATCAAACGCCAGGAATACGTGCAGGCGGCCGAAGCGCTGGGGGTCGAGACGAAGGGCATCATCCGCCGTCACGTCATCCCGAACACCCTCGGTCCCGTGGTCGTCTACATGACCCTTCTGGTTCCGAAGGTGATCCTCCTGGAGAGCTTCCTGTCCTTCCTGGGACTTGGCGTTCAGGAGCCCAACACCAGCCTCGGGGTGCTCATCTCGGAAGGCGCGAAGAACATCCAGGGCGCCACCTGGATGTTGCTCTATCCGTCCCTGACCCTGATCGCGATCCTGTTCTGCCTCAACTTCATCGGTGACGGCTTGCGCGACGCCCTCGACCCGAAGGATCGTTAAGATGGCTGATCCCGTTCTGACAGTTCGAAACCTGAATGTTCGCTTCCGGACCGGAGACGGCATTCTTCACGCCGTCAAGGGCATCGATCTCGACGTGAATGCGGGCGAGACCGTCGCCATCGTCGGAGAATCGGGTTCGGGCAAGAGCCAGACCATGATGTCCGTCATGGGCCTCCTCGCCTCGAACGGCTGGGCCGAAGGGTCCGTAAAGTACAGGGGCGACGAGCTCGTCGGGCTTTCTCCCGACAAGCTCAACCGGTACCGTGGCTCCAAGCTGACGATGATCTTTCAGGAGCCGATGACGTCGCTCGATCCGCTCTACCGGATCGGCGAACAGCTGGCCCTGCCGCTCACGACGCATGGCGGACTGAGCAAGGCGGAGGCCCGTCGTCGCGCCATCGAGCTTCTCGAACTCGTGCGGATCCCCGATCCGCAACGGCGCATCGACTCCTACCCCCATGAAATGTCCGGCGGCCAGCGCCAGCGCGTCATGATCGCCATGGCCCTCGCCAACAATCCGGACGTCCTGATCGCCGACGAGCCGACGACCGCTCTCGACGTGACGGTCCAGGCCCGGATCCTGGAGCTTCTGGCCGACCTGCAGAAGCGGCTGGGCATGTCGATCGTCTTCATCACCCATGACCTCGGCATCGTCCGCCGCTTCGCCGACCGCACTTATGTGATGAAGCGCGGCGAGGTCGTCGAAAGCGGCGCCACGTCGGACATCTTCGCGGCTCCGAAGCATCCCTATACGCAGATGCTGATCGATGCGGAGCCGAGGGGCACGAAGGAGCCTGCTCCGGCCGGGTCTCCCCTCGTTCTCGACGCAAGGGACGTGAAGGTTTCCTTCGTTCTGAAATCCAACCTGTTCGGCCAGCCCACCCACGTGCTCAACGCGGTTGACGGCGTGAGCCTCTCCGTACGTGCCGGCGAGACCGTCGGCGTGGTCGGCGAGTCGGGCTCCGGCAAGTCCACCCTGGGGCGTGCCGTGCTGCGGTTGCAGTCGGCCAGCGGCATGGTGCGGTTCGAGGACCGCAATCTGATGCCGCTCGACCGCGCGGGCATGCGTCCCTTGCGCCGTCACCTGCAGCTGGTGTTCCAGGATCCTTTCGGCTCCCTTTCCCCGCGCATGACGGCGGGCGAAATCGTGACCGAAGGACTTTTGGTCCACGAGCCCCGTATCTCCCGTCGGGATCGGGACCGGCGCGCCGCGCAGGCTTTCGAGGAGGTGCGGCTGGAGCCGGGGTGGCGCAACCGCTTCCCCCACGAATTCTCGGGCGGGCAGCGCCAGCGCATTGCCATCGCCCGCGCCATGATCCTGCATCCGAAGCTCGTCGTTCTGGACGAACCGACATCCGCTCTCGACCGGTCGGTGCAGAAGGAAATCGTCGAACTCCTGCGTGACCTGCAGAAGGCCCATGGCCTCGCCTACGTGTTCATCAGCCACGACCTCGCGGTCGTCCGGGCGCTTTCGGACGAAATCATGGTCATGAAGAACGGCAAGGTGGTCGAGCGGGGCTCCGCGGAGGAAATCTTCGAACGGCCTCGGGAGGATTATACCCGCGATCTCATCGCGGCCGCCTTCCTGAAGGAACGGGGTGTCGCCGCGCCTACCCCCGCGACACTGGCTTCCTGATATCGGAACCGGGACGCCATGGCGCGAATTGAATCTGCGCCATGGCAAAGCTCGCACCCTATCGCGCCAAGCGCGACTTCACCAAGACCTCCGAGCCGAAGGGAGGATCTTCCCGCCGGCACGGTTCGTCCTTCGTCATCCAGAAGCACGATGCTTCCCGCCTGCACTACGATTTCCGCCTGGAGATGGACGGGGTCCTGAAGAGCTGGGCGGTCGCCAAGGGACCAAGCTTCGTTCCCGGGGACAAGCGCCTTGCGGTGGAGGTCGAGGATCATCCCCTCGCCTACGGCGATTTCGAAGGCACGATCCCGGAAGGTCAGTATGGCGGCGGCACCGTCATGCTGTGGGATCGCGGAACCTGGGAGCCGGAAGGCGACCCGGCGGAAGGCTATGCCAAAGGTCGCCTCAGTTTCCGCCTCGACGGTCAAAAGCTGCACGGCACATGGCATCTGGTCCGCATGGCGAAGCGTCCGCGGGAAAAACAGCCTTCCTGGCTCCTGATCAAGGCCGATGACGGGTTCGCACGCAGTGCCGACGATCCCGACATCCTGGAGGAGGCTCCCTCATCCGTCAAAACGGGCCGCTCCCTTGACGAGATTGCCGGCAATAAGACGAAGGCCTCCGAGACAAAGTCTTCCAAGACAAAACCCGCCGCGACAAAATCCACCTCCGCCGCGAAGCCGGCGCCACGGGCGAAGGCCGCATCGAAGAAAGTCGCTGCGAAGGACACCGACCGGGTCGAAGTGGCCGGCGTCTCCCTGTCCCATCCCGACCGCGTATTGTGGGATGAACAGGGGGTCACGAAGCAGCAACTGGCTGAATTCTATGTCGGCATCTCAGAATGGTTGCTGCCCCACCTGGTGGATCGGCCGCTGACGCTGATCCGCTGCCCTTCGGGAGCACAGAAGAGCTGTTTCGTCCAACGCCACGCATGGCAGGGCCTATCGGATTTCATCGAGCGCCACAGCGTTCGCGACGACGGTGGCACGATGGAAATCTTGAGTGTGCATGACATTCAGGGTGTCGTAGCGCTGGTCCAGGCAGGCGTTCTCGAGATGCATGTGTGGAGCGCCACCTTGGCCGATCTGGAGCGCCCCGACCGGATCATTTTCGATCTCGATCCGGGCGAAGGCGTCGGCTGGCCCCTCGTGATCGAAGGGGCTCGCGCGATCCGGGACCGGTTGAAAGGTCTGGGCCTCGAGAGCTTCGTCAAGACGACCGGCGGCAAGGGTCTGCATGTGGTGGCGCCATTGACCCCGAAGGCATCCTGGAAAGACGCGATGACGTTCACCCGCGATCTTGCGCAGGCCATGGCGGCGGACGAACCCAAACGCTACACGACCACATCCGTGAAGCAGGAACGTGAAGGCAGGATCTTCATCGATTACCTTCGCAACAATCGCGAAGCGACTGCGGTCGCGCCCTATTCGACCCGATCGCGCCCGGGTGCTCCCGTCTCGACGCCCTTGGCCTGGGAGGAACTTTCCGCGAAAATCAAGCCCAATGGCTTTACCGTGCAGAACCTGGGCAAACGCCTCGCGGCACTCCGTCGGGATCCTTGGGCCGATATGGCCAAAGTCGACCAGATCCTCCCCGCTCCCACACGGAAGCGACGCTCACCCAGGCGGTAGAAGGGTCATATCAGGGGAGCCTTGAGCCCTTCGGCCTCGAACGTTTTTTGCACGGCCGGGCGCGCAAGCGCCCGTTCGGCCAAGGCCAGAAGGTTCGGCAGCGTCCGTGGCGGACGGGGCATGCCGCGGCCCCAGCGGATCAGCATCAGCAGGAACAAGTCTGCGGCGGAGAATTGATCGCCGAGAAGCCAGGTCTTGTCGCCCAGTTGAGCGGAGATCACGTCGAACATGTGATTCAGCCGCCGCTCGGCCGCGTGCTTGACGCTCGGGACAGCCGCCTCATCGTCCGCGTGTTCATAGGGATAGAACCAGGCGCGGTATTCCGCCTGCGGCGTGTTCGAAAGGTGGATCATCCACTTGTAGAATTGGGCCCGCTCCTTGGTGCCGACAGGCGGCGCCAATCCGGCCTGCGGAAACTTGTCGACCAGATGAAGCGCGATGGCGGCAGTCTCGAACAGCACCAGGTCGTCATCGACCAGAACCGGGATGCGGCCGTTGGGATTGAGCCGGAGATACTCCGCGCTCTTCTGCGCGTTCTCCTCCCTGTTCACGAGGCGCAGCTCGAACTCCACCCCGATTTCCCGCAACATCATGTGAGGAAGAAGGCTGGCATTGCCGGGAAAGTAGTAGAGCGCGAGCATCGAATTCGCCTTCCGTTCAAAGCTTGACCGCAAGCCTGATTAGTTTCCTTCCACGGGAGAGTAAAGCTGCAACCTTTCCATTCCGTTCGCCTGCTCTAAGGTCGTGTTCTGTCGCCGGTGCCTTTTGCAGGAGAAACAGACAACATGTCGGATCGGACTCATGCCTTGGTCGAAAAATACCGGGTCAAGCCGGGAAAGACCGTAAAGCTCAAGGATTTCGATCCGCGCGACAAGAGCGGTTTGGGCGATGAGGATCTCACCAAGGCGGAGACGGCGGAACTGGCGCGCGATATCGATGCGCTGCAGGACCGTCTCTACGCCGAAGGGGCGCGGTCTCTGCTCGTCATTCTCCAAGGAACCGATACGGCCGGAAAGGACGGGACGATCCGCGGCGTCTTCAATGAGACGGGACCGATCGGCGTCTCGGTGACGGCGTTTCGGGCGCCGACGGAAGCCGAACTGGCTCACGACTACCTCTGGCGCGCCCATCTGGCGGCTCCCAAACGCGGGATGATCGGCATTTTCAACAGGTCTCACTATGAGGACGTGCTGGTCGGAAAAGTGCGTGAGCTCGCGACCAAGAAAGCCATCGAGCAGCGCTACGAGCAGATCAATGCCTTTGAAAGGATGTTGACCGACAACGGCACCGTCATCCTCAAATTCATGCTCCACATCTCGAAGGACGAGCAAAAGGAGCGTCTGCAGGAACGCCTCGACGATCCCAAGAAGCACTGGAAGTTCAACCCCGGCGATCTGGAGGACCGGAAGCGGTGGGACGATTTCCAGGAGGCCTACGAGATCATGCTCAACCGTTGCTCGACCGACTGGGCGCCCTGGTACGTGATTCCGGCCGACCGGAAATGGGTCCGCAACGCGATCATCGCCCGTATCGTCAAGGCGACGCTTGAGGACATGGACCCGAAATACCCGAAACAATCGTGGGATCCCAAGGATTTTACAGTCGACTGATCCCAAGGGATGACTGGCCTTGGCCCCTCCTGGCCGTCAAGCTTGGCTTGAGGGGCTTGCCGAGAAGCCCCTTGAGCGCGACAATATCCCGTATGAAAAGCATTCTCGTTCCCATTGAAGATCACGGCGTGGCAGAGCCTGTTCTTGAAACAGCTCTGCATCTCGGCACCATGTTCGACAGCTACATGGAAGGCGTGGCGATCACTCCCGATTATCCGGTGGTTCTGCCCGTCGATATCGCCATCGGCGTTCCCTCGCCCATCACCCCCGAGAACCGGGCCGAGATGGCGAAATCCTGCCGGGAGCGCTTCGAGGCTTTCATGATCAAGAAGCAGATCCCTCGGGCAGCATCGGCCCTGGCCGGTCTCAGCTTCGGCTGGCGCCAGGACGGGCTGATGGAAGATGCCTTCCTCGGGGCCTATGGACGCGTTTTCGACATCACCGTCGTGGGCCGCCCGGACGGTGTCGACGGCCACACCCGTCTTTCAACCGTCGAAGCCGCTCTTTTCGAAACCGGACGGCCGGTTCTGATCGCACCGCCACAGCCCCCTTCGACGTTCGGGAACACCATCGTCATCGCCTGGAACCGCAGCACGGAAACGGCCCGGGCCGTCATGGGCGCCATGCCGCTTCTCGCCAGGGCCCGCCGCACCATCGTGCTCGAACTCGAGGATTGGGGCGTCCCGGGCCCCTCGGGATCCGAACTGGTTCGCTCTCTTCGCATGCACAACATCAACGCGGATGCCATCGTGGCCGCCGATCCCTCGAACCGCCCCGGTGAAGCGATCCTGTCGGAAGCGGCGGCCTTGAACTGCGATCTCCTGGTGAAGGGGGCTTATACCCAGAGCCGCCTGCGGCAGATGTTCTTCGGCGGAGCAACGAGCCACATCCTCGGAAACACGACCATCCCGGTCCTGATGGCCCATTAGAAAAACAAGGCTGAGCCCAGTCGTGAGGCCCCGTTGCCGGAATGTGACCTGTTCTGACGTCCGGAAAATCCCATGACGGAAAATCGCATGACGGCGAATACCGCACTTGTCCTCGATGAACGCTTCCGGCGGCTCGTGATCTCGTCCGCCCGGCTCGAAAAGCTCGCGGAGGGATTCCGCTGGGCGGAGGGACCGGCTTATTTCCCGGCCGGTCGCTATCTCGTTTGGAGCGATATCCCCAACGACCGGATGATGCGGCTCGATGAGACCTCCGGCCATGTCAGCGTGTTCCGGCAACCGGCGGCCTATTCCAACGGCAACACCGTCGACCGGCAGGGCCGCCTCGTCACCTGCGAGCACGGGAATCGCCGCGTGACCCGCACGGAGCATGACGGCTCGATCACTGTCCTCGCGAGTCATTACGGCGGCAAGCGCCTCAACAGCCCCAACGATGTGGTCGTGAGATCCGATGGCTCGATCTGGTTCAGCGATCCCGCCTACGGAATCGATTCAGATTACGAAGGGCATAAGGCGGAGAGCGAGATCGGTGCCTGCCATGTCTATCGCGTCGATCCGCAGACCGGCGCCGTCACGATCGCCGCAGACGATTTCGTGCGCCCGAACGGGATCGCTTTCTCGCCGGATGAAAAGCGCCTCTACGTCGCCGATACGGGCGCAACCCATGTGGAGGACGGGCCACGCCATATCCGGGTCTTCGACGTCGATCGGGACGGCAAGCTGACCGACGGGCGCGTCTTTGCCGTCTGCACGGCCGGGCTCTTCGACGGTTTTCGGCTCGATGAAGCGGGACGGATCTGGACCAGCGCCGGCGATGGGGTCCATTGCTACGATCCTGACGGAACATTGATCGGCAAGATCCTGGTGCCCGAGGTCGTCGCGAACGTGGCGTTCGGCGGCCCGAAGCGAAACCGCCTCTATATCTGCGCAACCACGTCGCTTTACGCGATCATGCTTCCGGTCAACGGCGCCAAGACCGTTTGAGGCAGAGCCATTTGAGGATGGCCATGCCCCGGGAACGGGGCATGAATGCCCGTTGAGCGCTTGTGAACCGGACTCGCTTCCCTCATGAAGGGCCGATCACGATTGCCTTTCGGCCTTTGCCTGGAAGAACGCAGGCGGCCAGATGAAGAGATTTGCCATGCCCCCCGACGATCCGGAACTCACCGCTGCCGGAGCTGATAGATGGACGGACCCGCGGCGATGAGCGTGACCTCGTCGGCGAAGATCCGCTCGGGAGCGGTGTATGGCATCGGCTTGATGCTTCTGGGCGTCTTCCTGTTCGCCATGAACGACGTCATGGGGAAATGGCTGGTCGCCACATATTCCGTTGGCCAGGTTCTGTTTCTGCGCAGCATCGCGGCCCTGGCCATCCTGCTGCCGCTCATGCGCCGCCAGAAAGTCCCGTTCAAGATCCCGCCGCAGCCGGGACTTCACCTCCTGCGGATCACGCTCTCGACCCTGGAGGTCGCCTGCTTCTATTGGGCCGTGACCTATCTGCCCCTTGCGGACGTGATGACGTACTATCTGGCGGGGCCGATCTATGTGGCGGCCTTCGCCGTGTTCATGCTCGGCGAAAAGCTCGACCTGCCACGGATCGCAGCCATTGCGGTCGGCTTCGTGGGCGTCCTCGTGGCGCTACGCCCCTCTCCGGCTACCCTGTCTCTGCCGGCCCTCATCGCCTTGACCGGAAGCGTGTTCTATTCACTGCTGATGATCACGACCCGGAAGCTGCGTGAGACCCATGACGCCACTCTGGTTCTCGGCCAGATTCTCGGCGCCCTGGTCTTCGGCTGCGCCACCGCGCCCTTCGCCTGGGTCACTCCCGGACCGATCGAGCTGGCAGCACTGTTTCTGCTCGGAATCGTCTCCATGGGCGGCCATGCCTGCGTCAACCGCTCGCTCAAGCTCGCCCCGGCATCGGTGGTTGCTCCCTATCAATACACGCTGATCGTCTGGGCGATCGTGCTGGGGTACCTGTTCTTCGGGGACGTCGTCGGATTCTGGACGCTCGTCGGAGCCGCGATCATCTGTGGCGCCGGCCTCATCCTCCTCGTGCTGGAACATCAGGCGGCACGGCGGGGGCGCATTGCCGAAGATGTCGAGGCGCCCGTCCTGCCGGAAGCCTGAGAAGCCCTTCGGCGGTTCCGACCCTGTGGTTCATCTTTGTGTCCAGCTTGACATCGCGGAACGCCGGACAGTCAATGGTTCCAACCACAACGGGGGGAACCCATGCGCCTCAGTTTATCCGTCGCTGCCGCAACCGCAGGCTTACTGCTCGCCTCTTCGGCATTGGCACAGGACATCAAGATCGCACTCATTGCCGGCAAGACCGGGCCTCTGGAGGCGTATGCCAAGCAGACCGAAGCCGGCTTCATGATGGGCCTCGAGTACCTGACCAAGGGCTCGATGGCCTTGAACGGCCGCAAGATCAACGTGATCGTCAAGGACGATCAGCTCAAGGCCGACCTCGCCAAGACCCTGCTGGAGCAGGCCTATAACGATGATCAGGTCGACATCGCGGTCGGCACGACCTCATCGGCCGCCGCCCTCGCCATGCTGCCCGTGGCGGAGGAAAACGGCAAGGTTCTGATCGTTGAGCCGGCCGTCGCCGATGCGATCACCGGAGAGAAGTGGAATCGCTTCATCTTCAGAACCTCCCGCAACTCCACGCAGGACGCTTACGGCGCGGCGGCGGCCGTTCCGGCAACGGGCGAAGTCACCATCGCGACGCTTGCCCAGGACTACGCCTTCGGCCGTGATGGCGTCGCGGCGCTCAAGAGCGCGCTCGCAGCAATCCGACCGAACGCCAAGGTCGTGTTCGAGGAATACGCACCCCAGAACGCCACGGACTTTACCGCCTCTGCTCAGCGCTTGTTCGATGCCTTGAAGGACAAGCCGGGAAAGAAGATCATCGAGATCATCTGGGCCGGTCAGCACCCACTGCCGAAGATCGCCGATCTCAAGCCAGAGCGCTTCGGCATAGAGATCGCTCCGGGCGGCAACATCCTGCCGGCGATGCAGATCTACAAGAACTATCCAGGCATGGAAGGCGCGATCTACTACTACTACGCGTTTCCGAAGAACCCCATGAACGACTGGCTCGTGACGGAGCACCAGAAGCGCTACGGCGCACCGCCGGACTTTTTCACCGCGGGCGGCTTTGCGGCCGCATCAGCGGCCCTCACGGCCATCGAGAAGGCTGGCGGGACAGATCCCGAGAAGCTCATCAAGGCCATGGAAGGCATGTCGTTCGAGACGCCGAAGGGACCGATGACGTTCCGGAAGGAAGACCATCAGGCGCTTCAGGTGATGTACCATTTCAAGGTGAAGGCCGACGGCAAGGACCAGAACGACCTGCTCGATCTTGTCGATACGATTCCGGCCGACAAGCTGCCGATCCCCGTTCGCAACAAGCGCTGATCCGTGGCCCCGACAATGCTCTCTCCGCCCGCGCTTGAAACGCGCGGGCTCACGATCCGGTTTGGCGGTCACGTGGCCGTCAACGACGTTTCGTGCCGCTTCATGAAGGGAAGGCTGACGGCCATTGTCGGGCCGAACGGAGCAGGCAAGACAACCTACTTCAACTTGATCTCCGGACAGCTGCACGCAAGCGCGGGAAAAGTGTTGATCGAAGGGTCCGACGTCACCGGCCTCGGACCCGCAGGTCGTGCGAAACGCGGCCTCGGGCGGGCATTCCAGCTCACCAATCTGTTCCCCGGACTGACAGCCTTGGAAAATGTGCGCCTTGCCGTGCAAAGTCGCGCCCAAGCAGGTTGGTCGCTCCTGTCCGTCTGGAACGATCGCCGTGATCTGATCGCAAGGGCCGAGACCATTCTTGAGCAGGTCCGGCTCTCCGACAAACGATATGTGACCCCGAGCGCGCTTTCCCATGGCGACCAGCGCAAGCTCGAAGTGGCGCTGCTGATTGCCATGGAGCCGAAGATCTTCATGTTCGATGAGCCCACCGCCGGGATGAGCGTCGACGAGGTCCCGACGGTTCTCGAGCTGATCCAGGACATCAAGGATCGCGGCAACGCGACGGTGCTGCTCGTGGAGCACAAGATGGATGTGGTGCGCTCACTCGCCGATCGCATCATCGTTCTTCACAACGGAAACCTCGTGGCCGATGGAGAGCCCGGGGCAGTCATAGCCTCGCCCGTCGTGCAGGAAGCGTATCTCGGCCTGGAGGCCTCATCCCATGGCTAAGGGCATCGATGAGCCGCTGCTCCGCCTGGAGGGTGTCCACACCCACATCGGCCCATACCACATTCTCCATGGTGTTTATTGCGAAGTGCCCAACGGTGAGCTGACCATGCTGCTGGGCCGCAACGGAGCCGGCAAGACCACGATGCTCCGAACGATCATGGGCCTCTGGCGCGCCTCCTCTGGGAGCATTCACTTCGACGGACGCGACATCACGGCCCTGCCGTCACCGGATATCGCCCGCTCGGGCATCGCGTATGTGCCCGAGGCCATGGCGATCTTCTCCGACCTCACCGTCCGCGAGAACATCGTGCTGGCGGCTCGCAACGGTCCCGTCCATAGCTCGCGTCTCGACTGGATGTTCGGCCTGTTTCCGGCCTTGAAGCGCTTCTGGAATCTGCCGGCGGGCCACCTTTCGGGCGGCCAGAAGCAGATGCTGGCGATCGCCCGGGCCATCGCCGAGCCACGACGGCTGCTGCTTGTCGACGAACCGACGAAAGGGCTCGCGCCGGTCATGATCCACAGCATGATCGAAGCCTTCCGGGCTCTCAAGGCTGCGGGGGAAACGATTCTCCTCGTCGAACAGAACTTTCACGCTGCCTCTCAGCTGGGCGACAACGTCATCGTCATGGACGACGGCCTCATCGTCCATTCCGGCGCCATGAGCGACCTCGTGGCCGATAAAGCCCTGCAGCAGCGCCTCCTCGGCCTCAGCCTGGATTCCCACCAATGAGCAATGCTGCCGCCGAACCCATTGAAACCTCCCTGCCCCGCGCCAGGATCGACTGGATCCCGTTGATTCTCGTTCCCGTCCTCGCCATCGCAACCCTGCCCCTGGTCGGGAATGTCTCCGCCTGGGTGACGTTGACCGTCGCGGGACTCGCCATGGGCATGATGATCTTCCTGATGGCTTCGGGTCTCACGCTCGTCTTCGGACTCATGGACATCATCAATTTCGGCCATGGCGTCTTCATCTCCCTGGGTGCCTACGCGACCCTCCTGGTGCTTGGCCCGCTCGCAGGCTGGGCAAGTGCGGACTCCATCGGCCTCAATCTGGCATTGCTGGTTCTCTGCATTGCCGCAGCCATGGGTCTCACAGCGGTGGTCGGCGTGGTCTTCGAGCGGGTGATCGTCCGCCCGGTCTACGGCAATCACCTCAAGCAGATCCTCGTGACCATGGGCGGACTGATCGTGGCCGAACAGGCGATCCACGCGATTTGGGGCGCATCGCCGATTCCGGTTCCCGTGCCCGAGACCCTGCGCGGCGCATTCGTGATCGGCGACATCGTGATGGAGCGCTACCGGGTCGTTGCCATCGGGATCGGTCTCTTGGTCTTTTTCGCCATGCAGGTGCTGCTGAACCGCACCCGGATCGGCCTCCTGATCCGGGCGGGCGTCGAAAATCCTGAAATGGTCGAAGCGCTCGGCTACCGTATCCGTCGCCTGTTCGTCAGCGTGTTCGTCGCCGGGTCCGCCCTTGCCGGGCTCGGGGGCGTCATGTGGGCCTTCTACCGCCAGACGCTGACCGCGGGCATGGGAATGGAGGTGATGGTGCTGGTCTTCATCGTCATCATCATCGGAGGCCTCGGATCCGTCGGCGGGTGCTTCGTCGGCTCGGTGCTGGTCGCGCTCATGGCCAATTATGTCGGGTTTCTCGCCCCCAAACTGGCTCTCGTGTCCAATATTCTCGTGATGGCGTTGGTGCTGATCTGGCGTCCCCAAGGCCTCTTTCCGGTGGCACGCCGATGACACGCTCCTCCGCCCCGGCCCGCTCATTCACCGAGACCCGCATTCGTCGTGGTCCGTCCTCATGGCTCCTGTCGTCCGACACGCCACGTTCCTGGGCCCTGTCCCTCATCCTGATCGTGATCGTCACCTGCCTGGCCGCAGCGCCGTTTCTTTTCTCAGGCAGCCAGCCCTTGAGCACGGCCGCGAAGATCTGCGTCTTCGTGCTTCTCGTGGCGAGCTATGATCTTCTTCTCGGATACACGGGCATCGTTTCCTTCGCCCATACGATGTTCTTCGGAATTGGCGGCTATGGAATCGCGATCGCCCTCGAGCGGCTCGGCCCTTCCTGGGAATCGGTCGCGGTCGGCCTCGTGGCGGCGCTGGCGCTTTCCGCCGTTCTTGCAGCCGTCATCGGGCTCCTCTCGTTGCGGGTACGGGCCATCTTCTTCTCGATGATCACCCTCGCGGTTGCGTCCGCCGTCGCCGTTCTGGCGTCTCAGCTATCGGCGATTACGGGCGGCGAGGACGGATTGTCCTTTCAGCTTCCCGCTGAATTGCGCCCGGCCTTCCGTCCTTTTGCAGAGCCGATCCTCGGCCTGGCCATCAACGGACGCATCCTGGCCTACTACATGATCTTCATCACGGCCGCCGTGCTCTTCCTGGTGCTTCTGCGGGTCGTCAACTCGCCCTTCGGACGTGTGCTGCAGGCCATTCGTGAGAATGAGTTTCGGGCCGAGGCCCTCGGCTACCGGGTCGTTGCCTATCGCACGGCCGCCTCGGTTATTTCAGCGATGGCCGCGACCGTCGCCGGGGCGCTCCTGGCCCTTTGGCTGCGCTATAACGGTCCCGACACGACCCTGTCGTTTTCGATCATGATCGACATCCTGCTGATGGTGGTGATCGGCGGCATGGGAACGCTCTACGGGGCCATTATCGGCGCCGCCCTGTTCGTCCTCGCCCAGAGCTATCTCCAAGTGCTCATGGGAGCCGGCAGCCAGACGCTGAGCGGGATCCCCATCCTGCCCGATCTGGTTCATCCTGATCGTTGGCTGCTGTGGCTGGGTCTTCTGTTCATCGTCAGCGTCTACGCCTTTCCAGGCGGGATCGTCGGCCACTTGCGCAAACGGGGACGGTCGCACGAGCTTGGCTGAACCAAGCCGGCTCAGAATCGTTTTCCTTAGGTAAAGTGGAGGGTTGCAGCGATGAGCCGTGCCTTTGTTCGGGAAGATGAAGGTGGCGAGGCCTTCGAGGACCTACCCGATCGCCCGCTCAGCCCGCACCAGAACCTTGTCACGCCCGAGGGCCTGACGCAGATCGATCGCATGATCGAGGATCTGCGGCATCGTCTCGCGCACGCTCATGAGGCGGACGATAAGGGCGAGATCGCAAGAGTATCCCGCGATCTCCGATATTGGTCCCACCGGAAATCGGCAGCCGAACTCGTCCCTCCTCCGACGGATCAAAGCCATGTCCGTTTCGGTTCCCGAGTCACCTTCGAGCGGGACGACGGGCGGACCCAGACCTACCGGATCGTCGGAGAGGATGAAGCCGATCCGGCCAAGGGGAGCATCTCGTACGTCTCCCCCCTCGCCCAGGCTCTGCTCGGAAAGCAGATCGGCGATACGATCGCTGTCGCCCATACGGAGGCGGAGATTACGCGGATCGAGTAAGCTTTCAGGATGCGGTTGAGGCTTTTGGGCCTTCCGCTTCGGACGCATCCTTGAGTGGGTAGACGTTTGAGCCCTCCGGCGCCGTCTCTCCCGTCTCGCTGGTTGTGGGTTCGATGGACGCGTCCCTGAGCATCAAATCGATATCCTGCTGAATGCGAAGAAATTCGTCCCAGCGTGCCGTCCTGATCAGGGCCTGAACTTCGGCCTTCGGCGTCTCCTCATGCACGTCGCGCAGCCGGACCTGCACGGAACCGGGTTCGATGTCGGGATGCCCCGTGACCAGATTGGCGATGTCCTCCACCTCGCGACGGATGGCGATACTGTCGGTCGCCTTCAGACCGACCGACCGGACATAGGGCATGCGATCCCGGTTGGTCAGGTTGATGATGTTCATGTTCACAAAGGTCGCGTTGGGGATCGTGATCAGGGACCGATCCAGCCCGCGAATACGGGTCGAGCGAATGCCGATCTCCTGCACACGCCCTTCAAGATTTCCAAAGCGGCAGAGATCTCCCACCCGAACAGGCCGGTCCGCATAAAGGATCAATCCGCCGATAAAATTCTCAAGGGTCGGCTTGGCGGCGAGCGCCACCGCAAGACCGCCCACGCCAAGACCTGCCAGCAATCCCGCGAGGGGGATCCCGAGATAGGAAGCCCCATAGATCAGCAGCACGATACCGACCACGATGCCGCCGATCCGCACCGCCGCACGGGCGAGATGCGCATCGATGCTTTCCGAACGGGAGAACGTGAGCTGACCGGCCAGACCGTTCGAAAACTTCAACACCGCCACGACCAATGCCACGTACGCAATACCCTGCCCGACCTGTCCGACGATGTCATTGACCCGGCCGGTGAGATTGATCTCGTAATCCGCGACAGCGACGGTAACGAGGCACGCCACCGCAATCGCTCCCGGCGCCACGATCGTCGCCAGCAGGGATGTCAGGCCGGTCCCGTGGTGTGCCGCCTTCTGAGCCAGCCGTCGGACACCCGCGACGGACCACGCCGAAAGACCGATCAGCAGGAAAAGACCGATCCACTGCCACAGGGCCTGCCCCTCGATCTCCACGCGGAAAGTCGCGGGCAGCTTCTCGATGAAAATATACCATTTCGGGGGCAGAAGATGGCCCGGAGATTGACTGAAGAAGTCATAGAAATCGGAATTGCCGCCTGCGATGTCGGGCTGATCACGGATAAGGCGGTACACATTGTCCAGTTGCTGGACCGTCTCGCTCGAGAACAGGTACTCACCCGCGTGTGCGCCCTCAGCGACCCTCGCAATGCGGATCTCGGTGCCCGGAATGTTCCAACTGGCGATCGGGCTCTTGCCGACCGTTTCGTCGCCCGGAATGGTACTGGCGTCGGGCAAAGGCAAACGGTCGAGGATCTCCTTCAGAAGCAAGGTGGCTTCCAGCCTCCGATGCTCAAGCTCCACCGGAGGCACCTCTCTCAAGTCGAGCGCCCGGGAAGCCCGCGCCAGAAGAGCCTCCGCCTCCTTGACCTTTTCCTTGACGCTGGGGCTCCAGAAAATGCCCGGCTCCTGGATATTCTCCTGATATGCGTCCATCAGGAGCGCCGTGGCGCGCCGAGAATTGTTGCGGAAATCCTCCAACGTTGTCCGCGGGCTCGATGTCTCGGCGGGAGCAAGAAGCCGAAGGCTTCCGAGGGCCGCTGGGGTTGCGAAGAATTGCACGCTCCCAAACAAGATCACCAGCATGAGGCAGATCAAAGGGATGGCAGCTTCCCGAACGTGGCGTCTGTGAGGGATCTTCATGTGTCTTACCGTGTTAAGCCTCGGTCATCTGGCGTGAGGAACTCTAGACCTGACTCACAACGGTTTCCACCGAAGATGACCGGTAAGGCAAGTACCGACAAAGGCATGATGTCTTATCGCAGACTGACAGGACCGATAGGCAGAGCCATGCCGCGATGCGCGTCCAGGTCATCGGCAAGCAAACTGATGTATCAGTTCAAGTAATGGTATTCACCTATTTACCCACTCAAGAATTCGTCGCAGAATAAATTGGGTCTCCATGAATCCGAGCATCAGGAATATTACCTCGCCTCCCAATCTTCTTGTTTCTTGTGACGCACATCCACTAACCAGCTGATGGGGAGCCCCCTTCGGCCTAGCCAGGAGCCGACGCCATGAATGATGAAGAGGTTGAAATCGTTGCGGCCGAACTGGCCAAGATCGGCGGTACCGCTTGGTATCCCGGGCGGGAAAAAGGCTCGGTGCTGAGGGTGGTGACGGAGCGATATCGGGACCGCGCTCGGGTGGCCATCGCAGCCCTCGACCGGTTTCGGGCCAGCCGGAACAATGCGCCGCAGCCAGAGCAACTGGACGCTGAAGACAAGTCTCCGTCCTTGGTTGCCACCGGCAAGGTGAAGAAGGGGGCAACGGTCGTCTATCGCCCACCAGGAGACCGGCGCGCCTATCCCTGCACGATTGAAAAGATCAGCGAAGACTTCGTTTATCTCGTACCGCAGATGAGAGAACCCATCGGCTGGGTTCCGGCGGCCGAGATCTGGACGAATCCGAATTTTCTCAGCGATCTAAAATTGGAAGAAGAAACCCGCCAGGACGCCCCACCCCATCTATGACAGGCTCGTCGCCTCCCACGATGCCGCAGTCGTCTTCCCCATTATAAGGCGTTTTCACCGCTTCTTCTGGGCCGGAGCCCGGCCTGCCGCCAAGGTTGTCTCGACCTTGTCGAGCTTATCCTCGATCTTGTCTAGTTTTGCCAGGATCTGAAACAGAAGATCCGGGACGACCCGAGAATACTCGACATTCTCGCGTGAAGCTTTGGCCGTCGCTTGAGCAGCTTCGATCAGCTCACGAAGTTCCGCTCGGCTGACCGGGGTGCCCTCAGGCACCGGAGCTGATTGGGCAGCTGCCTGGGTGATGAACCCCAGCATGAGGAAAGAAGCAAGGGCGGCACGACGCATGGCCATTCTCCTGGAACACATTCTTGTCTGTCTCCAGCAATCGTCCTGTCAGGTAAAGTTTCTCCTAAGAAGCAGTGACAAGACTGTGAAGATGCTTTCCGGGACCCTTCGCTCAAGAACTTCCCTCCGGAAGCCCCGGGAGCTTGGCCATTTCCATTACGGGCGGGGGCAGTGATACTGCCAGAAATCGGCAACGCGGTCTCTTAGGCAAGTATCCATAAGGAGATCCGCGATGTTAGAACCAAACCTCATCATCCTCTACGTGGCAGATCCAGGCACAAGTGCGGTATTTTATGAGCGCCTGCTTGGCCGGGAGCCTGACGCCTCGTTTCCTACCTATGTGGCCTTTAAGCTCTACAATGGTTTGACCTTGGGCTTATGGTCGCTTGCGGCCAAGAACTTCGTATCGTCTGGGACAGGTCATCGAACCGAGCTGGCCTTCATGGTCGAGAGCGACCATGTGGTCGATCAACTCTACGAAAAGTGGATCCGGGAAGAGGTTCGCATCGAGCAGGAGCCGGTGGTGGCCGTCTTCGGCCGCACCTTCGTGGCGCTTGATCCGGACGGCCATCGGATCCGCGTCTGCACACCGGGCTGATCTGGGCCGTCTTTTCCATCAAGCATGACCGTTCCGTCCCATTGATCTGAATCAATGTGTCCTTCCATGCCCGCCCCTAAACGGTGAAGTTGCGGGCGAAGCTTTTGCTCGCCTCTCTTCAGAACGGTCGAGGCTATGGCTCAAACGGCAACAAATCCCAAGGGAATGACCTTCGGCGAGGCAGGCTCCGCGCTTGCATTCGCCGCTTTGTCCTTCCTGAGCATCATCATTGCAGCGAAGGCATACACACCGGAATATGCCTTTCACGCGTATCTTTTCGCAGCGGCGGCGGGCGCGGCCGTATTCAAGATCGTCGACCGGTATTATGACCGCCCGGCCGAGTTGCCTCCGCTGACGATCAACGGAAAGCCCAATTACAATATGGGGCCGGTGAAATTCGCGACGATCGCCTCGGTATTCTGGGGCGTTGCAGGTTTTACGATCGGCCTTCTGATCGCGCTGCAACTTGCCTTTCCGGCGCTGAACTTCGATAGCGCCTGGCTCTCGTTCGGCCGGATGCGCCCGCTGCACACGTCCGCGGTTATTTTCGCGTTTGGCGGCAACGTGCTGATTGCCTCGTCGCTTTACGTCGTGCAGCGCACGTGCCGCGCGCGCCTTGTCGGTGATATCGCGCCATGGTTCGTGGTGCTGGGATACAACTTTTTCATCGTCATCGCCGGAACGGGCTATCTGCTCGGGATCACACAGGGCAAGGAATACGCTGAGCCCGAATGGTATGCGGATCTCTGGCTGACGGTCGTGTGGGTCGCGTACTTCCTGGTCTTCCTTGGCACAATCATGCGCCGCAAGGAGCCGCATATCTACGTGGCCAACTGGTTCTATCTCGCCTTCATCCTGACCATCGCGGTTCTGCATCTCGGCAACAACGCGACGATTCCCGTCTCGATCTTCTCCCCGAAGAGCTACATTGTCTGGTCGGGCGTTCAGGATGCGATGGTGCAATGGTGGTATGGCCATAACGCCGTAGGCTTCTTCCTCACCGCCGGCTTCCTGGCCATCATGTACTACTTCATCCCGAAGCGTGCCGAACGGCCGGTCTATTCCTATCGCCTGTCGATCATTCACTTCTGGGCGCTGATCTTCCTCTATATCTGGGCAGGTCCGCACCATCTTCACTACACCGCCCTGCCCGATTGGGCGCAGACCCTCGGCATGGTGTTCTCGATCATGCTGTGGATGCCTTCCTGGGGCGGCATGATCAACGGCCTCATGACGCTCTCCGGCGCATGGGACAAGCTGCGCACCGATCCGGTTCTGCGTCTGATGGTGGTGTCGGTCGCCTTCTATGGCATGTCGACCTTCGAAGGGCCGCTCATGTCGGTCAAGGCTGTGAACTCCCTGTCTCACTATACGGACTGGACGATCGGACACGTCCACTCGGGTGCGCTCGGCTGGGTCGCGTATGTTTCCTTCGGGGCGATCTACTGCCTGGTGCCATGGTTGTGGAACAAGGAGCGCCTGTATTCGATGAAGGCCGTTTCCTGGCACTTCTGGATTTCGACGCTCGGCATCGTTCTCTACATCTCGTCCATGTGGGTTGCAGGAATTCTGCAAGGCCTGATGTGGCGTGCCTACACGAGCCTAGGCTTCCTTGAATACTCCTTCATCGAGGTCGTGGAAGCGATGCAGCCCTTCTATGTCATCCGTGCGCTCGGCGGAGCCCTGTTCGTCGCCGGCAGCCTGATCATGGCCTGGAACATCTGGAAAACGATCACGGTCGGCGAGGAGGCCGCGGAAGCTCCCGCCCTGCAGCCATCGCTGATGGCCGCTGAATAAAGGAACCCACTATGTCTGTTTGGGCCCGTCATAAGATTTTCGAGACGAACTCGATCATCCTCATCATCGGCGTGCTGATCGTCATCGCGATCGGAGGTCTCGTCGAAATCGTGCCGCTCTTCTATCTGAAGAGCACCATCGAGAAGGTGGAGGGCGTTCGGCCCTACACCCCTCTCGAGCTCGCCGGCCGCAACATCTATGTCCGCGAAGGCTGCTATAACTGCCACAGCCAGATGATCCGCCCCCTGCGCGACGAAGTGGAGCGCTATGGACATTACTCACTCGCGGCTGAAAGCATGTACGATCGCCCGTTCCAATGGGGATCGAAGCGCACCGGCCCCGACCTGGCCCGTGTCGGAAACAAGTATTCCGACGACTGGCACCGGGATCACCTGGCCAATCCCCGAGCCGTCGTTCCCGGCTCCATCATGCCCTCTTACCCGTGGCTTGCTACCACCGAGCTCGATGCGGACCACGTTTCGGAAGACATGAAGGTCCAGGCTCACCTCGGCGTTCCCTATACGCCCGAGATGATCGACAAGGCCGGAAGCGACATCCGGATCCAAGCCACCACGGATGCTCCGAACGCCGACGATCTCGTCAAGCGCTATCCTGGCGCTCAGGTGCGCAATTTCGGCGGCAATCCGCAGAAGGTCACAGAGGCCGACGCACTGATCGCCTATCTGCAGATGCTCGGAACGCAGGTGGACTTCAAGCTCTATGACAACAAGGCCAACGTGCGCTGAGGACTAAGAACCATGCCCGCAACTTATAAATTCCTCGCCGAATTCGCCCAAACCTGGGGGCTTGCCTACTTCGTGGCCGTTTTCCTCGCAGTTCTGGTTTATGCCCTCGCCCCTTCGCGGAAAGGCCGCTTCGACGCGGCGGCCCGCATGCCTCTTCAGGAGGACTGAGTCATGGCCCACGACACACAGGGACCTGTCGACTCCGTCACAGGTGTCACCACCACGGGACACAGCTGGGACGAGATTCAGGAACTGAACAATCCACTTCCGCGCTGGTGGCTGTGGACGTTCTACGCGACGATCGTCTGGGCCGTGGCCTACTGCGTCGTCTATCCGGCCTGGCCGCTCATCTCGTCCTATTCCAAGGGCGTTTTCGGCTGGCAATCCCGAGATGCCATCGAGGTCGACCTCGCATCGCTCAAAAACCAGCGTGCAGGCATGACGGCGAAGCTCGCGGATACTCCCCTCGAACAGGTCAGCCAGGATCCGGAGCTTTTCGCGTTTGCCCGCGCTCAGGGTAAAGCCGCGTTCGGCGACAATTGCGCACCTTGCCACGGAGCCGGCGGCGCGGGCGCGAAGGGCTATCCCAATCTGAACGACGATGACTGGCTCTGGGGTGGTTCTCTCGCTCAGATCGAGCAGACGATCCAGTTTGGCGCCCGCTCCACCAACGAGCAGGGTCATCAGGGATCGATGCCGGCTTTCGGCAGGGACGGCATGCTCAAGCGCCAGGAAATCTCGCACGTGGCCGACTTCGTCCGTTCTCTTTCGGGGCTTTCGGTGGAACAGGGAGCGGATCTGGCCGCAGGAGCGAAGATCTTCGCGGATAATTGCGCCGCCTGCCATGGGGACAAGGGCCAGGGCAACCAGGACCTTGGAGCGCCCAACCTGTCGGACAAGATCTGGCTCTTCGGATCCTCCAAGGCCACCATCATGGAAGGCCTGACCAATGGTCGCGGCGGCGTGATGCCCACCTGGCATGGCCGCCTCGACGATACCACAATCAAGGCACTGGCCCTCTACGTGCACTCGCTGGGGGGCGGGCGTCCGCAGTGAGGGAGACCTTTGTCATGATGAGAGGCTGGCGGACAACCGCCAGCCTTTTTCTGCTTTGACCGAAATCAATGCGCGCGACCGCCAACGATCTAGGAAAAGGATGTTCCGATCGATAACGAGCAGGCATATCCATGGCTGACGCCCCCCTTGCCGGACAATTGACGCCTGAAGCCGAGGATCCGGCTGACGCACAGCCTCTTTATGCGCCGCGCAAGAAGATCTATCCCCAAGCCGTAAAAGGTCGCTTCCGCTCGATCAAATGGGCCGTGCTGCTCATCAGTCTCGGAATCTACTACTTCCTGCCGTTCCTGCGCTGGGACCGGGGACCGAATGCTCCGGACCAAGCCATCCTGGTCGATCTGGCCAATAGCCGGTTCTACTTCTTCTTCATCGAAATCTGGCCGCAGGAAGTCTATTATATTACGGGGCTTCTGATCCTCGCGGCGCTGACGCTTTTCTTGATGAACGCCGTAGCCGGGCGCATCTGGTGCGGCTATCTCTGCCCGCAGACGGTTTGGACCGACCTGTTCTACGCGGTCGAGCGCCTGATCGAAGGCGATCGGCGGGAACGGATGAAGCGGGCGAAGGAAAAGCCCACCCTCGAGATCATCACGCTGAAGATCCTGAAGCACTCCATTTGGCTTCTGATCGCCTGGTGGACCGGCGGAGCCTGGGTTCTGTACTTCGCCGACGCTCCGACCCTGGTCTGGCAGCTTCTCACCTTCCAGGCGCCGGCCCTCGCCTATATCTGGATCGGCATTCTCACCTTTACGACCTATACGCTCGCAGGCTTCATGCGTGAGCAGGTCTGCACCTACATGTGTCCGTGGCCTCGCATTCAGGCGGCCCTGACCGACGAATACGCGCTCAATGTCACCTATCGCTATGATCGGGGTGAGCCGCGCGGTTCGATGAAGAAGAACGAAGCGATCAAGCGGACGGGTGCCCCTGCGGGCGATTGCATCGACTGCGCCCAATGCGTGGCCGTGTGCCCCACCGGGATCGATATCCGGGACGGCCTCCAGCTTGACTGCATCCAGTGCGGGCTTTGCATCGATGCTTGCAATTCCGTCATGGAGAAGATCGGACGCCCGGTTGATCTGATCGCCTATGACACGGACATGAACGTCCAAGCCCGGATCGAGGGGCGGCCGGAAGTACGCCGCATCATACGTCCGAGAACGGTCCTGTACGCGGCGCTCATCGCAGTGGTGGCGGCGGTCATGGTGGTCGCGCTCGCTCTCCGCCACACGGTCGACCTCAGCGTGATGCACGACCGCAACCCCCTGTTCGTGCGCCTGTCCGATGGGTCGATCCGAAACGCCTTCACTGTCCGTGTCTCGAACAAAAATTTGGAAGAGCGTCGATATGTCGTGACCGTCGAGGGCCTGCGGAGCGCGAAGCTCGATGTGGTCGGAGGCCATATCGACCAGCAAGGACGATCCATCCTTGCCGTCGGCCCCGATCAGACCCTCGAAGCACGGGTTCTGGTCACCACCGGCGAAACTCAATCCGCCTCAACGGACCTCCACTTTACGCTCACCGATCTTTCGAGTGGCGAGACCGCTCGCACCAGCGACCATTTCATGGCGCCCTAAGGAACGTTCCACATGCCTGTGACGATTGCCGCACGCCGCACCCCTCGCCCGCTCACCGGAAAGATGGTTCTCGTCTATCTCCTGAGCTTCTTCGCCGTCGTCATCGGCGTTAACGTGATCATGGCCCGCGTCGCTGTTTCAAGCTTCAGCGGCGTGGAGACGGAAAGCGTCTACAAGGCGGGCCTCGCCTTCAAGAACGACGTAGCCGCCGCACAGGCCCAGGAAGCGCGCCACTGGGCTGTCGAAGCCCAGCTCCAACAAGCCGCGAATGCCACCCGCATCGTGGTGACCGCGCAGGATGCCGGTGCTCATGCGCTGGCGGGCCTTGTACCCAAGTTTCATCTCGCTCATCCCACGGATCGTCGCCGGGACGTCGCGCTTGAACCGGTGGAGGTCGGCTCAGGCCGTTTTGAAATGGAAACTCCCGTCCGTCATGGCCAATGGGACTTGATCATCACACTCGCGCGGGGCGGAGAAGTTGTTTTCCGCTCCAAGAGCCGCATCAGTCTTTGAGGGGATGGCCATGGCCGAGGCTCTCGATCTTTCCGTCTACGTGAAACGCCAGGATGACGGCACGGCACATTTGGACCTTGCCGTCGAGGGCATCGATTGCGCGGCCTGCATTACCGAGATCGAGGGCGGATTGTCCCATCTGCCGGGACTGCTTGCAGCACGCCTGAACTACACGACCCATCGGTTGATGTTGCAGTGGGAAGGATCGCTCGATCCTGCCACGTTCGTCCAGGAGCTCGACAGGCTCGGCTACCGCGCGCACCCGTTCCGGGCTCGCGCCCTGGAGGAGGAAGAGGCACGCCGGGCGCAATGGCTCCTCAAGTGCCTGGCGGTTGCCGGATTTGCGTCCATGAACATCATGCTGCTTGCGGTTTCCGTCTGGTCGGGCAATGTGAGCGACATCTCTCCCGAGACGCGCGACTTCTTTCACTGGCTGGCGGCTCTCATTTCCTTGCCCGCCGTCGCCTATGCGGGTCAGCCCTTCTTCCGAAGCGCCATTGGCGCCCTGAAGAATGGGCGCACCAACATGGATGTGCCGATTACGATCGGAATTCTGCTTGCCCTTCTGATGTCGGTGATCGAAACGATCAACCACGCGGAGCATACGTATTTCGACTCCGTCGTCATGCTGCTCTTCTTCCTGCTTTGTGGGCGCTACCTGGATCAAGCGATGCGGCGCAGGACACGGGCGGTCGCCGGCAACTTGGCCTCGCTCAGGGCGGAAGTCGCTCACCGGCTGGATCAACACGGCGAGCCGACCTTAGTCCCGACAGTTGCCCTCCGGCGGAACGACCGCGTGCTTGTACGGCCCGGCGAACGGATCCCCGTGGACGGCATTGTGATCGCCGGTGCGTCCGAGGTCGATGAAAGCCTGGTGACGGGCGAAACGTCGCTGCGTTCCTTGCAGGAAGGCGATACGGTTTATGCTGGCAGCTTCAATCATGCCGGCGCGCTTACGGTTCATGTCACGGCTGCCGGACAGGGCACCCTCCTCGACGAGGTTGAGCGGCTGCTCGAAAACGCCTCCGCCGCCAAATCACGTTATCGGCAGCTTGCCGACCGGGTCGCACGCGCCTATGCGCCGATTGTGCATGCTGCAGCGGCGTTGACCGCCCTCGTTTGGATCGCAACAGGATCATCGGTCCATGATGCCGTCATCACGGCTGTCGCGGTGCTGATCATTACCTGCCCATGCGCACTGGCCCTCGCCATTCCTGTCGTTCAGGTCGTCGCGTCCGGCACCTTGTTCAAAGCCAATGTTCTGCTCAACTCGGGCGATGCTCTGGAGCGTCTGGCCCATATCGATACGATCGTCTTTGACAAGACCGGTACGCTCACCCTGCCGGAGATGCGTGTCGCCAATACGGCTGCGATTGAACCCGAACTCTTGGAAACAGCCGCTCGCCTTGCCATGTCCAGCCACCACCCTCTGGCCGCTGCCGTCGCACGGGAGATCAGGTCCGCGAAGCCTTTTCCTGGGGTTGTCGAGGAGCCAGGTCGAGGCGTGCGCGCGATAGTCGACAACCGGGAGATCCGTCTCGGCAGTCCTTCCTTCTGCGGGGCAGAGGATCTCGCGGCGATCATGGCGGGAGAGAACGAGCAGGCATCCGTAATTGCCTTCTCCCGCGGGGAGGAGCGGGTCGTTCTGCTCGTTCGCCAGGCCCTTCGGCCCGATGCCTTGCATACCGTCAGGGCGCTGCAGGACCTCGGGCTGGATTGCCGGATCCTTTCGGGAGATCGTCCCGCAGCCGTCGGCCCCATCGCGCATGCGCTCGGGATCGCGTCCTGGCGTGGGGGCGCAAAGCCCGCCGACAAGATCGGCGAACTGAAGCTTCTGATGGCCAACGGCAAGAAGGTGCTCATGGTTGGCGACGGCCTCAATGACGCACCGGCGCTCGCGAGCGCCGATGTCTCGATGTCGCCGATCACCGCCTCTGATCTCACACAGGCTCAGGCGGATGCGGTTTTCTTAGGGGACAAGCTTGCTCCCGTCCTTGACGCGATCACGATTTCCCGACGGGCGCATGCGCTGATGCGGCAGAACCTCGTCCTTGCGCTGGTTTACAATCTCATCGCGGTGCCGCTGGCGTTTCTCGGCTACGTGACGCCCCTTGTGGCAGCGCTCGCCATGTCCGGCTCCTCGAGTCTCGTGACCTTGAATGCTCTGCGGGCGCGCGGCAAAAAGGTAGACCCAATGGCAAAGGCTTCGACCGGCCCTTCCCGCTTGACTGAAATTGCTTCCCAAGGAGCGTGAGCAATGAATGTGCTCCTCTTTCTCGTACCTATGGCGCTCCTGCTCGGCCTTTCGGGTCTCGCGGCATTTCTGTGGTCTCTTCGAAACGGCCAATACGACGACGTGCAAGGCGCAGCCCTGCGGGTCCTCAGTGACGAGGATTTGAAACCATGACGACCCTCACGGGTCTTCCCCGCGCGGGACAGCTGGACTGTGTCTGCGCCGTGGCGTCAGACGACAGCCCGGTGGCAGGCCGCAGTACATTTCTTTTGGCGACGGCCTTTTCCCTTTCGGTTTTGGCGCAGATTCTGATTTTAGGAATCTTGCCGCTCGCGGGCCTTTCCCTCGCCCCCGACCACACATGGACGTCACTCCCCTATGCGGCATTCTATGCCGGAGCAGCCGTCGCGAGCCTTCCGGCCTCCCTTCTTCTGGATGCGCTCGGCCGGCGAGCGGCATTTTCGCTTGGCGCCAGTCTTGGGATCGCGGGGGGGCTGGTGCTCGTCTGGGCTCTGGTCCACTGGCATTTCGGCGCTCTTGTCCTCAGCGCATTTTGGCTGGGCGTCGCCGGAGGCTTCAGTCTGTTCTATCGCCACGCCGCTGCGGGATTAAGCGGCCAAGGCCCGCGAGGAACCCTGCTGGTCTTTGGCGCGGCAACCCTTGTAGGCCTTGTCGCGCCGACTCTTGCCGGTCTGGCGGAGACCATGCTGTCGCCGCTCACCTTCGTGGGTGTGGCGATCCTGGCTGCCACGGCGCATATTGGCTCGCTCGTGGCGACGGCAGCTCTTCCCTATGGGCCTGAGCGCTCGTTCGCAGACGAGGGAGCAACCAGAACCTCCTTCAAGGACATTCGTCTCCCGACCCTCGTCGGGAGCCTGGCTTGGTTTCTCATGACCTTTCTGATGGGGGCCACTCCGCTTGCCATGGTCGGCTGCGGGCTCGCGGAAGCGGTTCCCGGAGCGATCGCCTGGCACGTGATCGCCATGTATGCCCCTACCCTAATCTTAGCGACCCTGCCTGGCCGCTTGGGCGCGGCGCGGATCCTCTCCGGCGGCTGCGCCGCACTTCTGGCTGGAACTCTCGCCTTTGTCTTGGCAGGAACAGTCGCCGGGTTCTCCATTTCCACCGCGCTCGTAGGAATAGGGTGGTCGCTGGTGACCTCCGGAGCGACTCTGTGGATTCATCGTAGCGGGTCGCCCTCTCGTTGGGCCCTGGGCCTGCATGATGGATCTCTCCTGGCTGGCGCCCTTCTCGGTGCTCTCGCAACAAGCCTGTTCGCTTAGGATCTTCGATCAACACACCTTTCGCAGTCCGGTGCCTTATCGGCTCTTTACGTTCGGAACCGATTGTCCCTCTCGGCAATAACCCCACGGACGATGGTTGTCGCAGCCGTTCTTACGGCCGGACCGTCCTTGGTGAGGAACTCGCCCCCCGGGCTGAGACGATGGTGATCGAATGGGCGAGCGACCAGCAAGGCTTGGGTTTCCGGTCAAGGTCATGGGCCGACCTGACCTGAAAAGTAACGACGCGCGGCGATCGGCCAGCAATCCGCACCTGAGAGTATCGCTGGAATATCTCGACGCGATCCTGGACTACCTGGATCACCACAATATCCACATGTACCGCATGTCGTCCGATCTCGCGCCCTACGCGACCCACCCGGACACGCCGCAATTCCATTCCATGATCCAGGAGAGCAGGAGCGAGTTGAAGGCGTTCGGAGACAAGGCAAAACGTCTGGACATCCGCCTGTCATTTCACCCTTCGCAGTTTATCGTTCTCAACAGCCAGGATACGAGCTTGGTCGAGAAGAGCATTTGGGATCTCTCGTCCCAAGCCGAAATGCTCGACCTGATGGAACTTGGCCCCGAAGCTGTCCTCGTGGTCCATGTGGGCGGCACCTATGGAGACCGAAAGTCAAGCGCCGCGCGCTGGGTCGAAACATGGCATACGCTGCCGGAGCCCGTTCGCAGGCGCCTTGTTCTGGAAAATGACGATCTTCGCTTCAGCGCGGCCGACGTCCTCTGGATCCATGAGCATACGGGCGTGCGGCTGATTTTCGACTATCAGCATTTCTGGTGCTTCAACCCCGAGAACCTCGCCTTGCGGCCGACCGTCGAGTCCTTTCTGAAAACCTGGCCCCACGACGTGCGGCCGAAAATCCATTTTTCCTCTCCGCGGACGGAACTTCGACAGATCAAGAGAAAAAGTCGGAAAACGGGAAAGAACGAGATCGTGAATATGGCTCCCATCTGGACGGGGCATGCGGATTTCTGCAATCCGTTCGAGTTCTCGACCTTCATGCGCGCGGTCGATGGCCTGGAATTCGACGTGATGTTGGAAGCGAAAGCCAAAGATCTCGCTCTGATCCGGCTGCGCCCCGATCTGTTGCGTTACGCGCCCGACGTCGCTGCCCGGTTCGGATTGTCGGAAAGCCAAATAGCGCTCCTCAGCGGGGCAGAAGACGAGGTGCTTGAAACCGAAGCGGAAGCGGGTGCCTAGCCCTCGACGACTCCCGGTCGACCATCGAGACATGCAAAGGTCGCGACACGAGAAACGGGCGAACCGGGCTCCTTCTCGTTTGCGACCGCTTCGAAACCGACCTCGCAACGGTCCTTCTTCAAGGACACGACGGCAAACCCGCGCTTGTCGTCTCTCGCATATTTGATGTGCGGGTTCTTGGCACGCACCGTCGCAAGCCCCTTGGCGCTAGGCCCTTCCGAGGTAATCGATGTTCCGCAGAACTCGGTGGCGACGACGCTGGATTTCTCATCGCGGAAATCGCTCTTGAGATCCGCCGCAAAGAACGCATGGACATCTCCGCCGATCACGACCGGATTTGGAGCGCGATGCTCCACGAGACTGTCGAGAAGGCGCCGCCGCCCGGCGGCGTAGCCATCCCAGCCGTCCATCCAGTAGCCGTGCCCCTCTCCCGGATCGAGATCACGCTCCGCCATGAGGGTTTGTTGGGCAATGATCGTCCAGCGCCCCTTGTCTCCCGCGAGGGTGCGATCAACCCACTTTTCCTGCCCGTCTCCCAACATCGTGCGGTCTTCCCGCAGCCGGTCAGCGCAATCCACCCGAGGGGATGCGCTACGCCCCGGGAGGCAGGCATGGTGGGATCGGTATTGGCGGTCATCGAGAAGAAGGAGGTTCGCCATGTCGCCGAAGCGGTATTGATCGTAGATAACCGCCTGCGGGCCCTGAGGGCGAGCGGAGACGGGCAAGGGCATATGCTCGTAATAGGCCTGATAAGCGGCGGCCCGCACCTTCAGGAACTGATCACGGTCGGCCATCAGAGACGAACGGTCGTCCGTGTAGTCGTTTGCAACCTCGTGATCGTCCCAGATCGAGAGCCAGGGGAACGCAGCGTGAGCCGACTGCAAGTCCGGATCGAGCTTGTAGAGCGCATAACGCTCGCGAAACTCCGGCAAAGTCGTCGGGATGCCCCCTGTATGCTTGCGGACGTGACGGGATCCCCACGAGGACTCGTAGATATAGTCCCCAAGGTGAACCACAAAGTCGAGCTCCCGTCGGGCTATTTCCGCGTAGGCTGAAAAGTAGCCCTGCTCATATTGTTGACAGGACGCATAAGCGAAGCGGAGATCGGGGGCGGCGCCGACGGCGGGCGCGGTGCGTGTCCGCCCGATGGGACTGACGGCTCGCCCCACCCTGAAACGATACCAGTACCACCGCCCCGGCTTCAATCCAGCGACCGTGACGTGCACGGCGTGGGCCGAAGCCTGCTCTGCGACGGCGCGACCTTTTCGAACGACCCGTCCGAAATTCTCATCCTCCGCCACCTGCCAGTCGACGGCGACCGGTTGAGCCGACATCCCTCCTCCCTCGAGGGGCTTGGGTGCCAGACGCGTCCAGATGACGACGCTGTTTGCCCGGGGAGCTCCCGACGCGACCCCAAGGGTAAAAGGATAGTCAGGAAGGAGCGGAGCGGCTTCCAGGATACCGAAGGGCCGAACCGCCAAGGTTGCGCCGATGGAGGCTTGGAGGAACCGCCTCCTGGGCAGAACAAGATCGCTCATCGTCTTCCAGATAACGGGTCAGGACAAGATTCGTGATTTCGGCATCGAGGCTAAGCCATATGTCTGAAATTGACAGGAAAAACTCTCCCAAAGGCGAGCTGGATCTGCGTCGTGCCGTTTATTTGGTCATTGACCTTCGCTAGATCATGCCTAGCCTCATGTGCTCTCATTGGAGGTCATTCAATGCGATACGGATTGCGCCTTTTGGCGATGACGGCATTTTCCCTCCTGGGAATGCTCGTTTCGGCCCAAGCTCAGCAGACGACTGTTCGGGTTGGCCATTTTCCGAATATTACCCACGTTCAAGCTCTGGTCGCCCGCGCATTGGAGCGACAGGGCAAAGGCTGGTTCAGCGAGCGTCTCGGGCCGAACGTCAAGATCGAGTGGTATGTCTACAATGCGGGTCCGAGCGCGATGGAGGCGATTTTCGCGAAATCGCTGGACCTTACTTATGTGGGTCCGAACCCGGCGCTCAATGCCTATGCACGCTCTCGTGGGGATGAGGTCCGTGTGGTTGCGGGGGCCGTCAATGGAGGTTCCGCGCTGGTCGTCCAGCAGGGATCGACACTTGAGAAGCCTGCCGATTTCAAAGGCAAGCGCATGGCAACTCCTCAATTCGGAAACACTCAGGATGTGGCCGCTCGCGCTTGGCTCATCGGAGGCGGATTGCGGATCACCCAAACCGGAGGCGATGCGCAGGTTCTCCCCACGAGCAATCCAGACCAATTGTCCCTTTTCCAGAGCAAGCAGATCGACGCCGTCTGGACCGTGGAGCCCTGGGTTTCAAGACTCGAGTCCGAAGCCGGAGGTAAAATCCTGGTCGAGGAAAAGGAAGCCATCACGACGGTGCTTGTTTCCAGTGCGGATTTCCTGGCTAAAAATCGTGATCTTGCCAAACGTTTTGTCTCTGCTCATCGAGAGCTGTCGGACTGGATTCAGAAGAATCCCGATGAGGCCCAGCGCTTGGCACGCGATGAGCTTCAGGCCTCCTTCAGGATTGACATGGGAGCGGAGCTGGTAGCGCGGGCCTGGAGCCGGATGACCATCACACCGGACGTGACGCGGGAAGCATTCCAATCCTTCGTCGCCAGTGCGCAGCGCGTGGGATTTTTGCGTGACACCCCGGATTTGGCACGGCTGGTCGAGAGTCCTTGATGGCATCCCCCTCGACATCCTTCCCGGGCGAGCATCCTGCGAAGCTCGTCATCAACGATGTTTCCAAGAGCTTTACCCCGTCGCGTGTGCTCGTCCAGGCCCTCGACAACGTATCCCTCACGGTTGCCGAAGGGGAATTCCTGTGCTTGATCGGTCCGAGTGGCTGCGGCAAGTCCACCCTGCTCGATATCATCGCCGGTTTGACAAGGCCCGACAGCGGTCGCGTTCTGGCCGACGGCAAGCTGGTGGAAGGGCCTGGACGGCAGCGTCTTGTGATGTTCCAGGAATCCGCTCTTTTTCCGTGGCTCGACGCATACGGAAATGTCATGTTCGGCCTGAAGCTCCGGCCCGATCTGACGAACCGTGAGCGGCACAAGATAGCGGATTACTATCTGGAGCTGGTAGGGCTGGAAAAGTTCAAGCACGCTCATGTGCATGAGCTCTCTGGCGGCATGAAGCAGCGGGTCGCCCTGGCGCGGGCCCTGGCGCCAGACCCGCAGGTTCTCCTGATGGACGAGCCTTTCGCCGCTTTGGACGCTCTCACGAGAGACCAGCTCTATGACGATATCCAACGTATTTGGATGGAAAGTCGCAAGACCATTGTGTTCGTCACACACAATGTGAGGGAAGCAGCATGTCTGGGCGATCGCGTCGTTCTTATGTCGCCGTCCCCGGGGCGGATCGCGGAGATCTTTGAAGTACCCCTCCCCCGCCCCCGTGACATCAACAGTCCGGACCTAGCCGGCTACGCCTATCGAATCGCAGCAGCGCTCAAAGGCACGCTTGTTGAAGGGGCGGTTTCCGAATGAAACGCCTGATCATTGCCGTTCTTTTCTTTGTGGTATTGTTCGCTGTCTGGGATCTGGCAGTCCGAAGTGGGCGTTGGTCCGCAATTCTTCTGCCGTCTCCCGTCGCAGTCGCGGATTATATTTGGTCAGCGCTATGGGACGGCACCCTCATCGATGCGGCGTGGGTCACCTTGAAGCGACTTTTCATCGGATATCTGGCAGGAGTGATCATCGGTCTCCCCTTGGGCCTTCTAACGAGCACCTCACAGATTTTGGAGGATACCGTCGGCGCACTTGCCCTCGGGCTTCAGACCCTCCCCAGCGTCTGCTGGGTTCCTCTGGCTCTGGTCTGGTTCGGGCAAACAGAAGGCGCGATGCTGTTTGTCGTCATCATGGGCACGGTGTGGTCCGTGATCATCGCAACCGACAACGGCACCCGCAACATCCCACCGATCTATGCGAGGGCGGCCAGGACCATGGGATCGGAAGGATTCCATAAATGGACCCGCGTCATTTTGCCGGCGTCCCTTCCGTTTCTCGTCAGCGGCATGAAGCAGGGCTGGGCCTTTGCCTGGCGATCTCTGATGGCCGCCGAAATCTACGTCACGATTCTGACCGGCTTTGGCCTTGGGCACCTTCTCCACTATGGGCGGGAGCTGAATGCCATGGAGCAGGTGATTGGCGTGATGATCGTCATCGTTCTGATCGGCTGGCTCGCGGACCGGTGCCTGTTCTCTCCTTGGGAGCGCTTTCTCCATCGGCGTTGGGGCACAAACGTCAAAGCGTCTTAGTCCGCCCTTCGACACCGCGGGCGGCCCGTACTCTGACGAATACGAGCCTGCCGCAGGGTTGTTACGGCTCAAGCGTTCGCAGACGCCTGAGCGGGAGCGGACGGCTCTCCAAGGGACAGCATCAGGCGATTGGCCCAATTGAAGAAAGCGGACCCGTTGATCACGTCAACGATCTCAAGATCGTCGAGCCCCGTTGCACGAAGCGCTTCCACATGCTTCTGCCCGAACCGGATGGGTGTTTCCGTCAGAGAAACGGACGCGTCGATAATGGCGTTCCAACGTGGATCAATATCCGCGGTAACGCCTTCGTCCAGCAGGCGCTGCACATCCGCCTTCCGCTTCGAGTACTGCGTCGCGAAGCGGGAATGGACGGAGGCGCAGTAAATGCAGCCGTTTAAACGCGATGTCGCCGTTGCGGCCAGTTCACGCTCCGCCCGTGGCAAACCGTCAGCCGTGTTGTAGAAAATGTCCTTGTCCGTCTTCGTTCTGGCTTGCAGCACGTCGGGATCCCGCGCCAGGAGAAGGAAATACGGTGACTTCGAGCGGGACGCATCGACGAGACCTGCCCAATGCCGCTCGGTCAATTGGTCCGCCGGATATGGCTCAAGCCAGGGGAGCCAGCCCAGTTCCTCCTGGGTGAAAATGACGGGCTCTGTGTTTTCAGGATGTGAAAGAATGCTTTCCGACATGGTTCTACTCCTCGTCAAATACCACCCGAAGCCAGGACAGTCGTAAAGACCGACGCTCTTTCGATCTCGACAACGGCTTGCTCATGCGCTGCGGCGAGCGTGCGCAGACCTGCAATGACGCGGACTTGAAATGACAAGAACGCGACGAGTTGAGACAGCGTTACCACATCCGTCGTCGACCAGCCGGCATCCAAGAGCTTCTGCAATGCCGCTGCGCTGGCATCCCGCGGGCGGAATACCAAGAGATGCGCATGTTCGAGGGCGGCAGACAGCCTCGGCCCGAGAATTGATCCGCTTTCCGCAGATACTCTGTAATCGGGTCCATTTTGATCTTCGGCCGTCAACGGCCCCTGAGGGTAGCGTCCATAGGGCCCTTCGGTGGAACCGTTGGCAACTTCTCTGTTTACAGCTCCCAAGATGCCTGCCTGGTCGAGCTTTCTCAAATTCCGCTCATAGAACTCGACAACGATCGGCTGGCGATGCAGACCTGCGACGAAAGTCGCGATCGCATATCTCTCGAGCGAGGTCACATTGCCGGGAACCTCCGGCTCGAAAAGTGCCTGGTAGCTCTTTTGCGCATTCTCCCGCGCCTGGGGCCTCTTGTCCCTGATTTCGGAGAGATACGTTCCGGGCGCGATGCCGGCGAGGAGATCAATGACGTCTACAGTTGCTGTGCTCATGATATCACCATGTGACGGAGACAGAGAAAGGGGACCCGTCCCGTTTCTGCTCCAATAAAATCGAGGGCTCGTTATGAGTGGGTCAGCGCACGAGAGCGACGCGCTTCTGTGGCTGGATGTCCTGGGGTTGCCATCCGAGGGCTGGAGCGACCTCCGTGGCAATCAGCTCGATCGAGCGCAGAATGGCGGAATGAGGCGGATCGACCGAGTGCACTTGGAAAACCAGATCCGTCACGCGAGGAAGGGTCGTGTCCGCCCTGAGCGAGGAAATAACATCATCCGGCGTTCCTGCATGCGTGTCGAGCGCGGCCATGATCTCCTGCAGGCTGTTGCCCGGAATGACGTGCCCCTTCGCGGCAAACTGATTGACAACCCGTCGCAGGCCTTGCTCCGCAAGATGAAGGGCTTCATCACGTTTGTCAGCCACAAAAAGCGTCCGCGACGCGACTATCCGAGGCTCGCGGCCATTTGGCAAAGCATCGAGGTAGGCATCGATAATCGGATGCTGGATCTCATCGAGAGACGCGTGCGGTTTCTCCGCCGGCCGAGGTTGCGTGCGGGATAGCATCAAGCCGTCGCCCGCCTTGCCGGCGCGGGTACCGCCCCATACGGAAAATGTTGCCTGCCAGATGCGTTCATTCAGGCTCGCCGCCGTGGGATAGAGCGTTTCACCTCCTTCGAGCGTTTCTCCCTTCCACGCGCCACGAACAGTCGCGAGGTGCCGTTCATAGATTTCCGATCGATTGGCGCTGTCGAGGCCGAATGCCGTAAATGAGGAAGGTGTGCCGCCAGTTCCGACGCCAATCTCGAGGCGGCCGCCTGAAAGAAGGTCGAGGACAGCCGCATCCTCGGCTACTCGAACCGGATTCTCCAACGGGAGGGTGATAATTCCTGTACCGAGACGAATGCGCGAGGTACGCGCCGCTACATGCGAAAGAAACACCAGAGGAGCCGGCAATCCTCCTTCAGCCTCATGGAAATGGTGCTGCGCGACCCACGCGGAGTCGAAGCCATATTGCTCGGCGTGAAGGATCTGTTCCGAGGCAAGCCGGTAACGCTCTCCTGCGCTTGTCTCGTCGAGCAAGCGCGTAAAAAAGCCAAGCCGTTTCGTTTGAGGACCTTTGGTCATGAGCTTGCTCCGAGCAGTGAAAGGGAAATGTCGGACCCCGCAGAGCCTCTTTGCCCAGGGATCGCCTTGATGAGTTCGCGCGTGTAATCGCTTTTGGGCCGCCTGAAGACCTCTTCAACGGTTCCGACATCCACTTGGCGTCCATTGTGAAGAACAGACACCGTGTCCGCTATTTGTCGAACAACAGCTAAATCGTGGGAGATAAACAGGTAAGTCAGGTCGAGGGCTTGCTGGAGCTCGTCGAGGAGCCGGAGAATTTGCGCCTGCACTGTGACGTCAAGCGCAGATACGGCTTCGTCGAGAATGATGACCTTGGGATTGAGGATCAGAGCTCGCGCGATGGCGACGCGCTGACGCTGCCCGCCGGACAAGGCACGGGGCTTACGCTCAAGCACGGCTTCGGGAAGACCGACGCGTTCAAGGATACGGCGGACTTTTTGAGCACGCTCTTCTCGCGGAATACGCTCGAAGTTGAGAAGTGGCTCCTCAATGATCTGAAAAACCGTTTGCAACGGATCCAGCGATCCGAACGGGTTCTGATAAACAAGCTGGATTGTTTGCCGGAACTGGCGCAATGCATCGCCACGAAGCGTCGTGACATCAACACCTTCGACCACGATGCGTCCGGATGTCGGCTTCTGAAATCCGACAACACTACGGGCTGTGGTCGTCTTTCCCGAGCCGGATTCCCCAACGATCGCATGCGTGGACCCGCGGCGCACTTTAAAGGAAACGCCATCGACTGCACGGAACGTCTCCTGCGTACCCCCTCTGACCGAAAAGTCCTGGATCAGATTTTCGACGACAATCGCATCGCCTTGTTCTTCATGTCGTACGCCTCCGCCTCTGGAGAGACGCTGAGCGCCGCGAAGGGATGGAGCGTCCGCAAGAAGCTGGCGGGTGTATTCGCTTTTCGGAGACGCGAGTATTTCCTCGGTTGGCCCCTGCTCCTGAACCCGCCCGTCCTTCATCACAATGAGACGGTTTGCCCGGTCCGCCGCCACACCCAGATCGTGGGTCACAAGCAAGACAGCCGTTCCGTTCTCCCGGCGCAACTCGTCGATCAGATCGAGGATACGTTTCTGCACCGTTACGTCGAGAGCGCTTGTCGGCTCATCGGCGATAATGAGAGCCGGCTGCAAGGCGACCGCGATCGCGATCAGCACGCGCTGCCGCATCCCACCTGAAAGCTCATGAGGATACTGCTTCGCGCGGAGTTCCGGCTGCGAGAGCCCGACGCGGGCGAGAAGTTCGAGGACGCGGGCGTCGATCTCCCGCTGATTTCCCCAGCGATGGATACGCAGGATCTCCCCGACCTGATCGCCGATTGTCTTCACCGGATTGAGGGAGCTCACCGGATCTTGAGGAATAAGGCTGATCTTGCCACCTCGAATGGTGTCAAGCTGTCTCTGCGACCAGCCGGAGATATCGGTCCCATTGAGTTTGACGAAACCGGAATCGACGCTCCCGTTCTCGGCCAATAGCCCGATCACCGCCTGGGCGGTCGTGGTCTTTCCCGAGCCCGACTCTCCGACAATCGCCACGACCTCGCCTGGATGAACGTCAAAGGCGATGTTGTGAACGACCTTCTGAATGCCGCCATGACCCTTATAGGACACACAAAGGTTGCCGACCTCCAGGACAGGGATCCTCGCGGCTTCCAAGCTCGGGATGTGGTTGGTCGTGCTGCTCATAGGCGGATCTTTCCGAAGGATAGGCTGATCCGATTGGCAGCCAGCACGACGAGGATCAGCACTACGCCCGGAGCCGTCGTCAACCACCATGCGCGGGCAATGTAATTTCGCCCTTCTGCAATCAGGAGGCCCCACTCGGGTGTGGGCGGAGGCGCGCCATAGCCCAGGAAACCCAACGTCGAGATCGCGAGAATGGCTGCTCCGAACTGGAGAGCCGCCAGGCCGACAACCGAAGTCAATGAATTCGGCAACACATGCCGCAATAGGACCCGGCTGAAGGTGCCGCCACTGCCAAAGGCTGCCTCGACATAATCACTCGCTCTGACCCGCACCACTTCCGACCGAGCAAGGCGCGCAAAGCTGGCAATGGACGTAATACCGACCGCGATAGCAGCATTAACCGTGCCAAAACCCAACAGGATGACGATGCTCAAGGACAGGAGCAATTGCGGAATCGACAGCAGTACGTCGACCCCGCGCATAATGACGCTGTCGACTTTGCCACGCGCGGACCCCGCGACAAGGCCAAGCGCGGTTCCCACCACAAGACCGACTGCGACGGCGACAAGGGCTCCCGATAAGGAGTTTCCAGCACCATAAATGAGCCGTGCGAGCAGATCGCGGCCGAGGGCATCAGTTCCCAGCCAGTGTTCGGCGCTGGGCGCGCGTAGTTGCTGCCGTGCAACGCCGACGGTTCCGCTGTAGCTCGTGAACCAAGCGGGAAATATCGCCCAGAGTATGACTGTTGCAATCACGAGCCAAGACAAGACAAGTCCAGCTGAGACGCGCCGCAAGGCGCGCCACCGCAGTAAAGCAGAGTGCAGGAGGGCATGATCAGAACGCCGCAGCGTGGAGGATAAGTCCTGAAGAGCAGGTCCTTCGGTTCGGACGGTCGAGTTTAATCCAGTCATGCGAGGGCACCTCCTTTATGTCTGAGGCGTGGATCAAAGACCGGGTAAAGAAGATCCACCACGAGATTGATGACGACGAAGGCAGCCGCGGAGAACACAACCAGCGCCTGGAGAACAGCGATGTCCTGATTGCCCACGGCGCGCTGAGTGACCCCGCCAATTCCGTTAAGCCCGAAAACGGCTTCGGTCACGACTGCGCCTGCGAGAAGCTCGCCGAACAGAATGCCGGCAATTGTCAAAGTCGGCAGAACCGCGTTTTTAGCCACATGCTTCCATAAGACCCAGCTGCGTGAAGCACCCTTCGCACGGGCTACGGCGATGAAAGGCTCAGTCAATACATCGTCGATGTTCCGCATCAGGATCTGCGCAAGCGGCGCGGAGATCGGTATTGCGAGTGTCAGAACCGGTAGGACAAGGGCCTGCCATGGTCCTGGATTGATGACAGGAATGAGTTTCAACTGGAAAGAAAAGATTTGAATTAAGAGAATCCCCAGCCAAAAGACGGGTGTTGAAACAAAGAGCGACGGCACGGATCGCATCGCAGAGCGTAGCCAGGAAAACGGACCCAGTACCGACACGACGGAAAGCGTGACAGCGACAATCACAGCCAGCAAAAATCCCAGCGTTGCCAACCATACGGTCGGGGGCAAATTAGCGATCAAGACATCGCTGACCGGAACGCCGGCCTGCACCGAATAGCCGAAGTTCCCCGAGAGAAAATTTGCAACAGCATGGAGGTATTGGGTCAGAATCGGGGAGTCTGCGGCATATGACGCGCGAATGTCGGCAATCTGCTCAGGCCCGAGACCAAGCTCTGGGTTCAGAAACTTGATGAGGATTGCGTCGCCCGGAAGGGCCTGAAGCAAGACGAATGAAACTGTGAAAGCTGCCCAAAGAACAACCGCAGCCTGCCCGATCCGACCGATCATATACTTCGACATGAGTTTATTCGCTTCGAACTGGAGGATCAGTGGGATGGGCCGGAAGCTGCAAGAAGTCCTTGGTGGCTTCCGGCCATTGCGATCACCTCACGAACGAGGTGCGATCCAGACGCTGTAGAAACTCGGGCGTCCGACCGCTTCAAATGCGATTCCGTTTACATAGGGCGCCGATGCGAAGGCTTGCGGCTCTTCGAAGATCGGAATGGCATAGGCCTGATCGATCACATAAGTCTGGATATCTCCTGCAATGGAAAGGCGCTTTGCCTGGTTGGGCTCGGACGCCAAGTTTTCGAGGAGACCATTGAGTTTCTCGTCAACGAAAGACTTAACCTTGTCGCTGTTGCCGCCTTTCTGCAGCAGGACGTTGCGATTGGTCGGGTAATACTGGCTCTTGATCACGTCGGGATCCGCGCGCCCAACCATAGCAGGGGATACGGGAGCCTTGGACGGATCGAGGTTATTAATGGTTGCGGTCCCTGAATCTCCCGTAAGAACGTTGAGCTTCACGCCGACCTTTGCCCACTGCTGAGCAACGAGTTGCAGAGTTTCCTTGTTCTGCGGTTGCGGCAGCGACTCGTATGCCGTCAATTCGAGACTTTGGCCGTCTTTCTGTCGAAGGCCGTTCGAACCTGTCTTCCAGCCGGCTTCGTCCAAAAGAGTCCTGGCCTTATCGAGATTATAGATCAGGTTGGACGACAGATCTTTGTATCCGAGGGCCGTCTTGGCAATGATTGATGTGGCCTTGGGATAGTTATGAGAGAAGAGTGTCGAAACGATCTCGTCCGTATTCGTCGCGTGTAGCAACGCCCGACGCACTCGTACATCGGAGACGAGGGTATTATCGGGCCTGAAGACAACACTGTTGTTTACGCCTCGTGTAGAAGGCGCATAGATTCTATATCCCTCGTCTTCGACCTGCTTCTCGTCATAGGCCTGAATTTGACGGATGAAGTCGGCTTGTCCTGCGAGCAATGCACCGATACGGACACTATCTTCCGGTGTGACGATAAGTTTGATCGTGTCGAGATAGGCGCGCCCTTGGTGCGCGAGCCGCGCGGGCCCCCACTTGTAATCCTTGCGCGCGGTGAGGGTTAGCTCGCGCCCCAGCGTCTCGCTGGCAACCACAAACGGTCCGGATCCGATGATCTTTGTCGCGTCGCCCAGGGCTTCGTACGGTAGGGCTAGGGTCGCCGGCGAGACCAGGCCCGAACCGATGACGGAGGTTCCCTGCAAGAAGCCGGGCGACGGCCTCTTGAAATAGAATTTAACGGTGAGTGCGTCGATAATCTCGCTGCGATCGTAGTTATTGATGACCTCGGAGATGGGAAGCTTCAGCTCCTTGTTGCCACGCCCAAACGTGTCGTAGTTCTTGGCGACAGCGGCAGCATCGAGCGGGGTCCCGTCGGAGAAGGTGACGCCGGGCCGAATTTTGAAGGTATATTCCGTCGCATCCGCATTCACGGTCCAGGATTCTGCGATCCATGGCTCTATCTCGAGTGTCTGCGGATTCTGATAAGTGAGCTTATCGGTGATCTGGTTGAGAATGCCGCCGTTAGGATAGAAACCGCCTGCGGGCGGATAGAGATTCGTGTGGGCCTGCTGTTCAAGGTAGACGAGAGTTCCTCCCGTGGCCGGCGCCGGGCTCTGCTCGGCAGCAACGCTCTTGGTCCAACCGGAAGCAAGGAGCGAGACCCCTACCAGCGCCGCCAGACCAGCTTTATTCTTGAGGCTTCCTTTAAGCGACATGATGATCCCCTTCTTACAAACCCAAACGTTGAGCGACGGAGCAAATTATCCGGAGAAGATCAGCAAAGGGCAATTAGGACGTTCTTTTTTTAGAACGCTACTCGGTGATAGAACTTTCTACGATAGGCAACTTCCAGAGAAGAATTGTCTTTCTTCCACTTGAAAGCACATGATTGGATGAATGATCGGAGCATCGCAGAGCTCTAAAATCAATTTTTGTTCGTTTTATAGAACAATTGGCTGGCGCACTGCGCGTCGATACCTTTTTTGATTGAAAAATCCAGTACTGGAGGAAATTATGAGCGCCCTAGCGGCTTGTGCGAAATAAAATTCTCTGAATATATCTCTGGAATCACTTCCGTAGAATTATTTAGTTATTCTCAAAAACAAGCCGGCACTACTCAAATGGACGCTACCGATATCAAAATTCTGACCCTCCTTCAGGAAGATGCCAGCATCTCCATTGCCGAGCTCGCGCAGAAAGTTAACCTGTCCCAAACACCGTGTTGGAAGCGCATACAACGCTTGGAAGCATCCGGGATTATTCAAAAGCGTGTTGCGCTTGTTGATCCTGAAAAAGTTGGTTTGGGCCTCACAGTGTTCGTTTCGATCGAAACCAACGATCATTCCGGTTCCTGGTTGGAGAGCTTTGCGGAGTTTGTTTCGGAAATGCCGGAGGTCATGGAGTTTTACCGGATGGCAGGAGATGTCGATTACATGCTCCGCGTCGTGGTTTCTGACATGGCTGCCTATGACGGTTTCTACAAGCGGCTTATAGAGACCATTCCCCTCAAGAACGTAACGTCCCGCTTTGCCATGCAAAGGGTAAAGGCGACCACGGTCCTCGCGCTGAAGGCAAGCAAGTAAATCTGAAGAGCTTCATGCCGGGGAGAGATCGCGGATACGAACTCCTGTCTGCAACGCGTTGACGCTTTCCTGAACCAACTGGGACAAGCGTTCCTGGAGCAGAGGGTCTCGAATATAGCCGTCGCGATAGGCGCTGTCGGAAACAAAGACACCGGTCGGAAGGACTTGGGCGTTGAAGAATCCGAAGAGTGGGCGCAGCTGATGGTCGATCACCATCGCATGCCGGTCGCTTCCACCTGTCGCGATCAGGGCTACTGGCACTCTTAGCAACGATTTGTAATTGATGAGATCAATGAAGTGCTTGAAGAGGCCTGTATAGGATCCGTTATAGACAGGCGAGCCGACGATCAGCAGATCGGCTTGTTCGACATCGTGTAAGGCGTCGAGCAGTAAAGACGATGCATCGGCGCGCGATCGAATGGCGAGATCGGACACCAGCTCTGCGATATCAATAAGCCGCGCACTGCCTCCTGTCTCCTGCGCCACTCGGCTCAAAAGGTCTGAAACCAGTCGTCCTGTGCGGGAGTGAAGCGTAGGGCTGCCAGAAATGGCAACAATATGAGACATGGAATCCTGCTCGCTGAATGAGCGGGAAGCGTTCTTCGAAAATGGGCCGGAATCAATAGAACCGTTTTCCAAAGAAGAGACCGTTCAGAGAAGATGGATACCGCAGCCCGGGACGGATGCGGGGACTTCTTCTCCATCCCGGTAGGATACGATCTACGAGGCACCAACAGTGAGCCGTTGTAATTTCCGCTCATAACAGAAATAGAATATCATTTCTTTTGCTGACTGATACAGGGCCTAATCGGGTTCATTCCCATTTTCCCCCTCGGTTTCCAGCTGCCAAACCATGGCCCTCCTGCAGGCCAAGCTTAGCAGTAGATAAACGCATTGATGTTATGTATCTTGCCGCCTCATCGTTTCTGAGGGCCTCTCAATGAGATTTGCGATCCTCTGTGTTCTGTTTGTTGCTGCCATCGGCCTAGTCGGCGCGCTGATCCAATTTCCTTTTTCGCAGCTCAAAAAGGAATATGCCTGGATTGATAAGGCTCTCATTGAAGAAAGTGACACGATCGTCAAAGACAAATCGGGCGATACAGCCTTTTGCTACATCGGACCACAATCGTTCCCCGTCTCGACCGCAAGAGCTCAATTTCCCACATATTGGGTTGAACCGTTTGCTGGAGACCACCCTCTCGAAGGTTCAAGCAGCTGGACCTTAGCCATTGCGTCAAAGAGCAAGAACATCGTCGCGCTGCGAACGAGCATCACTTCGACAGGTCAACGTTTCCCCGATGTGGTTTCGTGCGGCCCCGGCATCACCCTCACCCCATCCGGAAAGGAGTGGGCCGTGAAGGCCGCGGCAAAATAAGCCACCGTTCTGCACGGAGCGGGTTTTAGAAAAGCCGCTGTCAGGGAACATGTAGAGAATCGTCAACTGCGCTTCAGGCAGATTTCCGATATGCCGTCGAAAGCAGCGGCCCATATATGCATAAGGATGACTGAGACCGAAAGGATGGCCGGGACCATTCAACACACGAACGGGCCACATCAGATCGCCTGCCGGCCACCAATCGATCGAGCTGCAATCGATCCCGCCCATCGCGAATGAGCGGGAGACCAAACAACAGCACCATCAATCGACATGATCGATGCCCACAAGGCCCACCCCTTCGTCATAGCACGGCCGAGCAGGCACTCGATCTCTTGATCGGTTTCCATTCTGACCACTCACTTCCATTGTCTTGAGCGCAGCCCAGCGGCGAAGTGATATGTGACCAGTATTGGCCTTGTACCCTGCCCTGAGCGAAAAACACGCCCTTAAACGTGCTAGGACGCCGCTGCGGCGCGTTCACGCACTTGCAACACCGTCAGGCGCTTCAATTCTCCCGTGCGCGTAGTCCAGTCGATCGACTGTCCGACAGGAAGTCCAATCAGCGCCGTTCCGATGGGTGTAAGCACCGAGATCCAACCCTTCGAAATGTCGGCCTCCTGTGGGAAAACAAGAGTTACCGTCTGCACTCGGCCAGTTTTGTCATCGCGAAAATCGACCTCGCATCCCATGCAAACGGTATCGGCTGGATAGCGTCCTCGAGGAAGTACGTGTGCACGGTCGAGTTCCTCTCCGAGTTCGGCAGCCATATCCGGTAGAGTGTTTGCGGCTGCATTGGCGAGAACCGAAAGCTTCTCATAATCTGCCGCGGTCAAGGTGATGCTGGGCTTGCTGCCGCCAGCCTTTTTCGTCTTCATGAAAAACTTTCCTGTCGCATTGAATTCGGTCGCGGATTTCATGCGGCCGATGGGCCGGGATCGTCATCGCCATCATGAGTCGTGGAAGGTTGAACCTGCTCTGGCGCTGGACGTCGTGGCATCAACCGGACGACCTTTGCCTGCGACTGATCGGGCTCCTGTGGTTCAGATGTCGGATCCACCTCGGGTGAAGGGTTCTGCATGGCACGGTCTCCTTGGTGTTGAGCAAGCGCCGCGCTGAGAATTTGTGCCAGGAACGCGGAGGTGAGATGCCCATCCTCGGGACGCTCTCCTCCTGCCGGCAAACCGCTCTGTGGGGACACTGGATCAACGGACTTTTGCTCCGTCAGGCGAAGCACGCGTTTGAGAAAATTCTGCAGCATATCGCAGCACCGGATGCTGGCGCATCCGACCTTACAAGATAGTGGAATTTGCAAGGATGTTGCGGCGCCCCGAACTCGGAGCGCGTATACGCGTCGAGCTCGGGGCTACTTGCCCGCGATAAAATTGCCTGCCCGAAGCAGGCCGCTACGATATTGTGCAAAGCTCAACATAATATCTCGATGCTGATCTACATCGTCCTGTTTGTCAAATCTCTCGGAGAGGTTGGATGGGCGCAAAAACGCGATCACTCGATCGTGCCGGACCATACGCTCAACGGAAGCCTGGTTTCAGGCGACAGGTGCACGGCTGGCGAGGTCAATCGGCAGGCACCCGAGAAACGGCGCTCTCACAACGGGAGAATCCGTCTGGAGGGTTTTCAACTCGGCCACCAACGAAAGGAAGAAGCCTGCCATCCTCAAATCCGGCTCATCTGGCTTGCGGCCTACGACAGAACCGCAAAACCTGCTCGCGTTAACCACCCCTCAACTATGTGCCCCACTTACTGATCTGAGGCCTAAAAAAAGCGGGCGGATCGGGGCTTTCGATGAAGATAAGAACAAAGATTTTTGCGCTGGTTGCGGTGCTGAGCTTAACTGCCATTGTCATGGCGGCCATCGGCATCAGCACTTTGCGCACCTATAACCAAGCTGTCGATGACGTAAAGGCCGCCGCAACGCGTTCACTTTATGGTGAGCGTCTCAATAGGCTCGTCACTCATGTCGTGATGGAGGCAAGGGGCATTTACGCCTCCCAAGATACAAAAGAAGCTCGAAAGTTTGGTGACGGCCTTCTGTCGGCGCTCAGTGACATTGACGGCCTCCTCAAGCAATGGGAGCCGCTTGTTCCGAGCGAGGACAAGGCGCTGTTCGATGCGGTGGTCAAGGATGCTGCCGAGTTCAAGGTATTCAGGAGAGAGACGGTCCGCCTCGGTGCCGAGGTCTCGCCGGAAGCAGCCAACACACAGGGCAACAACGAAACCAATCGCGCCAACAGGAAGAAATTCCAGATCAGCATTGATGCGCTGACCAAGCGCGGCAGCGAACAGGTTGAAACTGTCGGCAGATCGACGGAGGCGCTTTATAATCAGCGTCTGATGCTGCTTTCCGTCATCGCACTGGGCGGCACTCTCCTGGCGCTCCTGATCGGATGGTTTGTGGGCCACAGGCAGATTGCTCGTCCCCTCCAGGGCGTCACGGGCGCAATCCAGAAACTCGCTTCCGGCGATTACGACCTACCTCAGGTCAGCCACGGCAAGGACGAGATCGGCGACATCTGGAAGGCCACTCGGGTGTTTGCCGAGGCCATGCAGGAGACGCAACGCCTTCGGCAGGCACAGGCCGACACGGACAGACACATGGCCGAGCGGCGGCAGGCTGAGATGGCGGAACTGGCTCGCAAGTTCGAGAGCAGCGTCGGTGGCTTGGTCCAGCACCTTTCCGTCGCAGCTCAGCAGATGGAGGTGACCGCACGTTCCATGGCAAGCACCGCCGAGCAGACCAATCAGCAATCGAATTCGGTAGCGGCTGCAGCAGAGGAAACCTCAACCAATGTTCAGGCGGTCGCTGCGGCGACCGAAGAATTGGCAACCTCGTCCAGTGAGATCGGAGCGCAGGTGTCTCAAACCTCGAAGGCTGCCTCCAGAGCGGTCGAGAGTGCGCGCACGATGAACCTTCGGGTCGAGACGCTAGCTGCTGGCGCGCAGAAGATCGGTGACGTCGTTGCCCTTATTCACACCATCGCAAGCCAGACAAATCTGCTTGCGTTGAATGCAACGATCGAGGCCGCGCGGGCCGGAGAGGCAGGCAAGGGCTTCGCTGTCGTGGCGTCCGAGGTGAAAAAACTAGCAACTCAAACATCCAAGGCAACCGAAGAAATCTCGGCTCAGATCACACAAATTCAGGAGGCCACCAATGAAACGGTGGGGGCGATCCGCGAGATTGGTCTGACCATCGAGGAAGTGTATCAGATCGCCGCAAGTGTTGCTGCTGCCGTCGAGGAGCAGCAGGCCGCTGCGCAAGAGATTGCGCGTAATGTGAACGAAGCGGCGCGGGGCACGCAGGAGGTGACCGAGAACATCATCCAGGTTCAGGCGGCAGCGATCCATTCAGGTTCCGCCGCCTCGCAGGTACTCTCGGCGGCAGGAGAACTTGCGCGCAATTCGTCACATCTCAGTCGCGAGGTCGAGAACTTCCTCCAGGGGATCCAGGCCGCCTGACAACCCCGGCAGAGGCCCGCGCTATACCGGCGCAGGCCTTTGCCGGAGCAATGCACCGCAGCGCGGACGTTTGCCAGCCTCCAGGGCCTCATAAGAGCTACTCGCTTCTGGCCTTGAGATCCCAGAGATGCTCTGATCCGTGCCACGATCAGAGCGGGACGAAGCATGAGACCTCGCCGACTTACAGAAACTTGGAACGATCGAAAGCGAACGGCGGCCCTATAGCGTCGGGGCGCCATGATCATCGCCACGGTGAGCTTACCGTGGGTGGAGAAATTTGGTTTGCTCCCTATTTCGAAAGAGCGGCCGTAAAAGGGACCAAGGCACTGGCCTCAAGGCGAAGGGAACACATAATGGCGAAGAATACGATCTGCCTCTGGTACGATAAGGACGCCGAGGCTGCTGCCCGCTTCTATTCCGAGATCTTTCCCGACAGCGCCGTGGGCGCGGTGCACCGTGCTCCCGGTGACTACCCCGCCGGTCAAGAGGGCGATGTGCTAACGGTGGAATTCACAGTCGCGGGAATTTCCTGCCTCGGGCTCAACGGAGGCCCTGCATTCAAACACAACGAAGCCTTCTCGTTCCAGATCGCCACAGACGATCAGGAGGAGACCGACCGCTACTGGAATGCCATCGTCGACAACGGCGGTCAGGAAAGCGCGTGCGGCTGGTGCAAAGACAAGTGGGGCGTATCCTGGCAAATCACACCGCGCGTACTCATGGAGGCGATGGCGGCGGGGGGCGATCAGGCTAAACGCGCCTTTGATGCGATGATGGAGATGAAGAAGATCGACGTTGCCGCGATCGAGGCAGCGCGACGCGGTTGATACCCCGCTCGAAATTACGGCCGCGGCAACCTGCTCTCACACGGGACCGGTGCGCTCGTCGCCATAGGGTTTCGACAATCCCCTCCCCTATCGGTCTTGTGTCGGCGCAGTGAAACAAATCGGAAAGAGAAACAAGCTCAAGGCCCTAAGCGCTCGGCTCTGCTGGGCCCAGAATCGCCTTAAAGAGCGGTGCTCCTTGCCACGCCTTTTCGTTCGCTGAAACGCCCGTACCGGAAGGCTGTCAAATCCTGACGTGGGGTGCGGCCGAGCGCGAGGTCCGCCATGGCCTTGCCCATGCCGGGAGCAATGCCGAAGCCATGCCCGCTCATCCCCGTCGCAAGAATTAAGCCAGGCAGAGGCGTGTGATCGACCACCGGCAGGGCATCGGGCAATACATCGATCATGCCCGCCCAGGTTGAGGCTATGGTCGGCGTGCCGATGGCCGGGAAAGCGGCTTCGAAATGGGATTTCAGGCGTGCGAGTTCAGCGGCGTTGGGGCGTGGATTCAGAATGCGGCACCGCTCGAACGGGCTTTCATCGGTCCTGCTCCAGCGGCGCGGAGTGCCCCAGGCGTCCGGGTAGTCTTTGGGTGCCGCAGGACGGAAATGCGTGCTCGATAGGTCAGCGCGAATTTGGGGCAGGAAGGCTCGCAGGTTCCGGAATGCGTCCGGTCCGATGAAGAACTCATGAAACGACCATGGCGTCAGCGTATAACCACCATCGGCCCGGCGGCGGATGGCGAACCGATCGTCGCAGGCCGCTCCTTGGAAGAAATCGGGCATGGCGGTCGTGGCCGATACGCTGGAGAGGACCGACAGCTGCGGCAGCGTCAGGCCGTGGGCGCGCAGGAACAGTGCCGACCAGGCGCCCCCGGCGAGAATGGCCTGCGTGCAGCGCACGGTGCCAGCCTCGGTGACAATCGCAGAGAGGTGACCCGCCGAGGTTTCGAGCCCGCGCACGGCGCAGCCCTCGCGGATGATCACGCCCGCCTCCTCCGCTGCGCGAGCAAGGACCGGTACAGTGACAAAGGGCTCGGCCATTGCGTCGGAGGGCGTATGCAAAGCTCCGACCCATCCTGCGGCGTTGGGCAGGAGCGCCTCGGTTTCGCGGCGCGAAAGCAGGCGTGTGTCAACACCAAAGGGTTTGGCAAGGTCGAGCCAGTGGTCGAAGGCCTCCAAGCGCGCCTCGGTGCGTGCGAAATAGGTGATTCCCTGCTGGCGAAACCCAATGGCGGCCCGCAAAGCGTTCGGGAGATCCGCCCAAAGGCGAATTGCCTCCACCATGATTGGCAGTTCCGCGATATCGCGCCCCTGCTGGCGGATCCACCCCCAATTGCGGCCCGACTGCTCGCCTGCAAGCCGGCCCTTTTCGCAAAGCAGCACGCGCTTGCCTTCGGCTGCAAGCGCCCAGGCCCCCATAAGACCGATGATCCCACCGCCGATAACGGCAATGTCCACAGCCTCGGGGAGAGGACCGGTGAAAGCGGGAGGCGTGGCAAGTGTAATGGGGAAACCGGTCATCTCAGAACCGCGCAGCAAGGTAAGGTGTGGGATCGAAGGTGGCCGGCCGGCCGGCAAGAGCATCGGCCACCATGCGGGCTGTGACGGCCGAGAGTGTCAAGCCAAGGTGACCGTGGCCGTAAGCGTGAATCACTTCAGTGCCATGCACGGATGGTCCGATTACCGGCAGCGAGTCTGGGGTGGACGGGCGAAAGCCCATCCATTCGGTTGCGGGGGCAACCTCGCGCAGAGCCGGCAGAGCGCGGTAGGCCTGCGGGACCAGCGCTCGAATCCGTCGATAGTTCGGCGGCGCCGTCAATCCGGCGAGTTCGTCCCCGCTCACCAGCCGGATGCCGTCGTGCATGGGGGAGAGAACTAGCGACAACGCCGGGAAGACCACGGGGCCGCGCATCAGGGATGCAGTGCCGGAGCCAAAGGCGATGTGGTACCCGCGTTCCGTATCGAGGCTGACCCGGTCGCCGAGCATGCGGGCCAGAAGAGCCGACCAGGCTCCCGCGCAGATCACGAGACGGTCGAACTCCTTCGCACCGCCTTCCGCATGAACGGTCACGCCTCCAGGACGGCGGGACACGCTACGTACCTTCTGGCGCAGATGTAGCGCGCCGCGACGCGCCGCGGCGTCGAAATAGGCTTGGGCCAATCCCTGCGGGAAGCGAACGAAGCCGCTTTCGGGCTGATGGAGACCGATGGTGCAGAGCGCAGGATCAAGATTGGGCTCGAGATCGGTAACTTCCTTCCGGTCGAGAATCCGGTAGTTCACCCCGTGCCGATCCATCAGGTGACGATCGAGGGCTGTCGCGGCGAATTCGGCTTCGTTCGAATAGACCTTGAGCCAACCCTCCTGGGTAATCATCTCTTCGACCCCGGCGAGCGCCGCGAGCGCGCGATGGGCTTCGAGCGAGCGCGACACGAGGGGGCTGAGGGCCGCGGCAATGCGTTCCACCTCGGCGGGCGCTCCGGCGCGAATGAAGCGCAGGAGCCAGGGCACCACCCTGGGAGCATGCCGCAAGCGCAGCACGGCGGGCGAATTTCTGTCGAGGAGATAGGACGGCAGCGCCTTCAGCACCGCGGGTGTGGCGGTCGGTGTAACCGACCCGGTCACGATGGCACCGGCATTGCCCGATGAGGTGCCCGCACCGGGAGCATCCGGATCGAAAACCGTGACTTGGTGGCCTTCTGCCGCCAAAGTCAGCGCCATCGCACAGCCGACGATGCCGGCGCCGACAATGGCGACAGAAACGCCGCCTCGGTCTTTGGGGTGCTGTTCCAAGTCAACCATCCGTTCAGAAGTGCCGCGCCAGCCAAACGCCGTTGGCGGTCAGTGATGCAGCACCTTGCTCAGGAAGTCGCGCGAGCGCTCACTTTGCGGGTTGGTGAAGAAGCTCTCGGGATCCGCAGTCTCGACGATGGCGCCGCGATCCATGAAGATCACCCGGTCGGCCACTTTGCGTGCGAAGCCCATCTCGTGGGTGACCACCATCATGGTCATCCCCTCGCGGGCTAGGCTGACCATGACGTCGAGGACCTCGTTGATCATCTCAGGGTCGAGAGCCGAGGTAGGCTCGTCGAACAGCATGATCTTCGGCTGCATGCACAGCGAGCGGGCGATAGCCACCCGCTGCTGCTGGCCGCCGGAGAGCTGGTGAGGGTAACTCTGCATCCGGTCGGCCAAACCAACCTTTTCGAGCAGGGCGCGGCCGCGATCGTCGGCCTCTGCTTTCGACAGGCCGCGCACATGGATCGGCGCGAGCGTCACGTTTTCCAGGGCAGTTTTATGAGGGTAGAGATTGAAGCTCTGGAACACAAAACCGACCTCCATCCGCAGTTCTCGCAGCCGCACGGAGCTGCTGCCGAGATCGAAGCCGTCCACCACGAGCCTTCCCTTCTGGAACGGCTCCAGTCCGTTGATGCAACGGATGAGCGTGCTCTTTCCCGACCCGGAAGGACCGCAGACCACGACCACCTCACCTTTGGTGACAGCGAGGTCGATATCCTTCAGCACATGCAACGAGCCGAACCATTTGTTGAGGTTGGTGAATTCGATCATGGGTTAGTTTCCTTGGCCGGCGGCGAAGCGGCTGCCAGATTATAGGATCGGAGCCTGGCCATGCCGCTCCATGCGACGCGACAGCCAGATCAGCGGATAGCAGATGGCGAAGTAACCGATGCCGACGATCCCGAAGACCAGTAGTCCGTTCGGAACGCTCTGCACGATCATCCAGCCGGAGCGCGTCAGGTCGAGGAGTCCGATCGCCGAGACAACGGAGCTGTCCTTGATCAGGAGCACGAACTGCCCCACGAGCGAAGGCGTCACGACCCGAATGGCCTGCGGAAGCACGATCAGCCGCATCTGCTGCGCACGCGTGAAGCCCGAAGCAGCAGCGGCTTCGGTTTGCCCGGTGGGGACCGACTGAATACCCGCAGCAACGATTTCGCCGATGAAGCAGGCGGCGGCATTCGACAGAGCGACCACCCCCGCCGTGAAAGCGGACAGCTCGATTCCGATCTCCGGCAGGATGAAGAAGACGATGAAGACCTGCACAAGAAACGGTGTACCGCGGAAGAAGTCGACATAAAGTCCGACCACACGGGACAATGCCTTGTTTGGGCCGGCGCGCAGGATGCCGAAGGCGAAGCCGATCACGACGCCGATCAGCAAAGAAAGCGCCGAGAGCGCCAGCGTCATGCCGATGCCCTTCAGCAGCACGGGCCAGTAGCCGATGACGCGGTTGAGTTGCAGCCAGAACATACGCGTGCTCCCTCAGGCCCGGCCCGGCAGGCGGTTCTGGTGCGACCAGATTCCTGCGAGAAGTTTGAGCAGATAGTACAGCAGCAGATAGGCCAGTGCGGTAGCCACAAGCCCTTCGATCGGCATGAAGCGATCAATGGCGATCATCTGACCGGCCCGCGTCAGCTCCACCACGGAAATAAGCGACAGGAGCGAGCTGTCCTTGACCAATACGATCGCCTGCCCGATGAGGGGCGATATGGTCGGGCGCAGCGCCTGAGGCAGGATGATCAGCCGCATCCGCTGAAGGTATGTCATGCCCGAACTGATCGCCGCTTCGACCTGCCCTCGCGAGATCGCCAGAATTCCCGACCGGATGATCTCGGCCACGTAGGCGCCTGAATTCAGCGACAGGACGATGATGCCGATGAGAATCTCGGGCAGCACGATCCCCAGCCTCGGGAGACCGAAGTACAGGAAGTAAAGTTGCGCCAGCAGCGGCGTCGCACGGACCGCGTCGATATAAACGGTCGCAGGCGCCCGAAGCCAGCGCACAGGCTGAATGCTCAACGCGCACGCAATGATTCCCAGCGTCAACGCGCCTGCGAATCCCGTAGTCGACAGCATCAGCGTGGATAGAAAGCCCTGCCAGATATCCGGCAGGTATTCCAGCATCACGCGCGTGTTCAATGATCCCAGCATGGTGTTCCGCAGGGTTGCGACGTCTATCAAACGGCTCCGCGGGAGATTCCCGCGGAGCCTTCGGATCTTAGTGGTCGGCCTTCCACTTCGCCGAGGTCACCCAGTAATCGATGTTTGCCTGCAGGCTGCCGTCGAGCGTGGCGGTGTCGATGAACAGGTTGGCCCAGGTCAAGAGGTCCATCGAGTCATAGCGCACGGCGTAGGCCAGCGGCTCCTTCGTCAGCAGTTCCGGGAAGATGGTGATCGTGCCCGGATCGTAGGCAGCGGCCTGTGCCGCGACGGCCGAATTATCGTTCAGACCACAATCGGCCTGACCGGTCGCCACCGCATCCAGCAGCAGTGTGCCGCCGCCCTTGAAAGACTTGACCTTGCCTTGCGGGAATACGGTCGGCGCGAGCTTTTCACCGGAGGAGCCGAGCAGAACCGCAATGGTAGCACCGGGCTTCTTGCAGTCCTCGATCGATTTGATCGCGCCGCCGCCTTTGGCGAAGGCGACTGCGCTGACATACATGAACGGCTTGGTGAAGGCGACCTTCGTGGCGCGCGTCAGCGTTGGAGTCATGTCGGCGGCCAGGATGTCCGCCTTGCCCGACATCAGGGCCGGCAGCAGGCCATCCCAGTCGAAGTCGAGATACACGATCTTGACGCCCATTTTATCGGCCATCAGCTTCGCGAGCTCGACCGCTGAGCCCGAGCGAGCGCCGTTCTTATCCATGAACGAAAACGGAGGGCCCTGAGTCTGGACGGCCACGCGCAATTCGCCGCGCTTAAGAATTTCGTCCAGCGTGCCCGCCTCGACCTGTGCCGAGCTCGCAGCCTGACCCAGGACAGCCAGCGCAGCTGTCATGATGAAGGCACTGAATTTTCTCATTTCTTCACTCCCTTGGACATGTAGTGCCGGTATGTTCCGGCGGACGGTTTTCGTTGGAGCCGACCGTCACTCGCGGCTCGATCCGGCAGCCGCGGGGGCATCGCCGAAATCCTCATCCCAGACGCCTTTCGGTAAGCTCACCCATTTGTTGTGGGACCTCATCACCACGAACGTTTCGCTACCCTGGATCACCCCCGGCTCGGCGAGGCCCGGCAGCAGGGTGCTGGTGACATGATAGAGATCCTCCATGTCGCCCTCGAAAAGTACTTCGGCAATCAGATCGTAACGTCCGGTCACGATGCTGACTGAGGTTACAAAAGGCAGTTCGGCCATGCGTTTGGCAATCTCATCCAGCCTGCCGTGCCCATTGGCATGAATTCCGATAATAGCAATGATCAGCTCCGGCCGCTCGGCAACGTTGAGCACGCCGACGATCTTCAGAAGGTTCCGTTCGATCAGAGTTTTGAGGCGAGATCGGACGGTCGGTGCGCTGAGATCGAGCTGCGCAGCCAGATCGTTCACACCTTCCCTCCCCTCGCGAGACAGCAGCTTGGCCAGCCGCCGGTCTGCGCGGTTGAATTTTTCACGCATTGCCCATTTCCCCTGAGCAATTTTTATCTTTCAGAAAATTTTTGCAGTCAATGTCTTCGTATTGAGAAAAAAGACAAGACTTTCGTCGGGGGTGCCGTAGCTATTCCCGCTTCAGAACCCGAAAGCACTCCCTAAGGGCTAGCATCGGCAATCGCGCCCGTTGAAAAGGCGAATCTTGCAACCCGGGTTCTACGTCCTGATTTCCAATCGGAACACCCCCCAGCTCCAAGGATAGGGGTCCAGCCTGTCGAAAGCTCTTATACCGCGAGAATCCGCCAAGCCCATTTCCCGGCAATGGAGGTAGTCATTTCTCTGAGCTGGAACTGTTTGGACACGAGAAAGGTTCTGGTTCCGCAGCCAGGAGGTGTTCTAATGAGCCGCGGATTTCCATCGATGACAGCCCTGCTGGGCCTTCTCGCCATTGCAGGGTACCAAAATCGGGACAAGATCGGCGAGATGCTTCGAGGCCAGTCAACCGGAGCCGGTGCCCCCGACGCATCTGGTCAGCAGGCTCACCAGGGCGGGCTCGGCGGCCTCCTAAGCGGTCTTTCGAATACGGGTGCCGGCGGTTTGCTCGCCGGTGGCATCAATGAGTTGGCAAAGGTCTTCCAACAAAACGGCCACGGGCAAGCGATCGGCTCCTGGATCAGCCCGGGTCCGAACCAGGAGCTGCCCCCGAACCAACTTGAACAAGCCATCGGACCGGATGTCCTCGCAACGTTGGTTCAGCAAACCGGTCTTTCCCGTGAGGAGGTTCTCTCCCGCTTGTCCCGCGAGCTGCCGCGCGCCGTCGATCAGTATACTCCCGACGGCCGGATACCCACCGCGCAGGAGATGACGTAACACTCGCTGCCCACTTTCCATGCGCATTGGTACGGCAGGATGGAGCATCCCGAAGGAGTGTGCTTCGGCGTTCCCGGATGACGGATCCCATCTCGAGCGCTATTCCGCGATCTTTAATGCTGTCGAAATCAACTCATCCTTTTATCGTCCCCATCGCTCCAGCACCTATGAGCGCTGGGCGTCGGCGGTACCGGAGGAATTTCGCTTCGCCGTAAAGATCCCGAAGGTGATTACGCACGAGCGTCGATTGAAAGACACGGACGATCTCCTCATCCGGTTCCTGAACGACGTCACATGTTTGGGTGCCAAGCTCGGTCCACTGCTCCTGCAGCTGCCGCCGAGCCTGACTTTCGATCCCGAGATCGCAAGCAAGTTTCTTAAAACGCTACGCAAACATGCGCTCGTGTCGATCATATGCGAGCCGCGTCATGCTTCGTGGTTCACATCCGACGTCGACCGGCTGCTTGATGATTTGCAGATAGCCCGGGTCGCAGCGGACCCACCACCGATCCCGGCCGCCGGCAAACCAGGCGGCTGGACGGGTCTGCACTATTACCGCCTGCACGGATCGCCACGGATCTACTATTCGGCTTACAGCCAGGAGAGCCTTGCTACGATAGCCGAGGAACTCGCCAGCTCGACAGCCAGACAAATCGAGACCTGGTGCATTTTCGACAACACGGCTGCCTTCGCGGCTACAGGCAATGCCCTAACCACCAGAAGTTTGCTTCAGGTTCCAACTTGAGCCCATTCCTCGCTGGCAATGGAACTGCATAGGCCCCTCCCCGTTTGAATTTGGGTCATGGCCAAGTCGCGTCCATCAGCCCGCCGCAACGCCCCTTCCTCACAGGTTCGCCTGCCTCGAAAGATTCCCGTCGAACTGGCTGTTCTCGAGAAGCGTGCTCCTGAAGGGGACCAATGGTTCCACGAAGCCAAGTTCGATGGATATCGCATGCTTGCCCGGATCGAAGAGGGTAAGTCTTCTCTCGTGACGCGAACCGATCAAGTTTGGACCGATCGCTTCCCGGAGATCGCGGAAACCTTCGCAGGCTTTGCTCCTGACGGAACCGTCTTTGACGGCGAGATCTGCAAGCTGACCGACAAAGGCCTTAGCTCCTTTGCCGCCCTGCAGCAGGCTTTGTCGAATGAGGATACGAAAGATCTCGTCTATTATGCCTTCGATCTTCTCTTTCACGAGGGCGCCGATCTGCGTCAGCGCCCGCTCGAGGAGCGCAAACGCATGCTTGCCGAAGTCCTCGCAAGCGCTCCGCCGACCATCATCCTTAGTCAACACCAGATCGGCAACGGGCCAGCGATTTATGCCCGAGCCTGCTCGCTCCATATGGAAGGGATCGTTTCGAAGCACCGGGCATCGACCTACTCTGGAACCCGCAGTCCGTATTGGCTGAAAACAAAGTGCCTGAACACTGAAGAATTTGTCATCATAGGGTACACCGATCCCCAACGGTCCCGTATCGGGTTCGGAGCTCTTCTGGTGGGGTACTACGCTCCGTCCGGTGAGCTCGTATATGCAGGAAAGGTCGGAACCGGATTTACCGCAGACCTCCTCCTGTCCATGCACGAATCGCTCAAGGCTATCGAGCGGCAGGCTCCGACAGCTATACTTCCAAAAGGAACTTACATGCGCTCGCCCGTGCACTGGGTCGAGCCGTGGCTGGTGGCTCAGGTGGAATTCACGGAATGGACGCGAGACAATATCCTGCGCCATCCCAGTTTCCTCGGACTGAGAGAAGACAAACCCCCGACAGAGATCATCATCGAACGACCAAAGGCCTAGCGCTGAAAACTTCGGCCTGTCGATTTCGCTCGAATTGCTCTGCCTCGGCCAATCCTCACCCACGGCCAACCGGTCGTCAGCTTCTCTACAACGTCCGAAGCACCTGCCATCGCCAGGAATGTCGGCAGCCAGTCATAGTGCTGCACGATTCCGTTTGCCACACAGTCTGCCTCGATCCTGCTCGGCCAGCGCACTAGCATCGGTATGCGAAAAGCACCTTGCCAGTTGGTATTCTTCTCGCTACGGGACGGTATCGTGCCGCGGCCCGGCCAAGTGTTCCGATGCGATCCATTTTGTTGGTCGAATCCATGACGAAGGTATCGTCGGCGACGCCGATCTCTCAAGGTCGTTCAGGACGCTTGAGTGTCCATTCGCGATAAACCTCGTACCGTCGTCGACCTTGCCCTTCAACGGCCTGGTCATGGACGTCGCTATTCTAGCTCGAGCAGAGGTCATTCGGCCGGAGCGGCGGGTGCGATGCCGGTCACCTGCGCCGAGGGCTCCTCGCTGAGCCAACGGTAGAGAATGCCGCCGATAACTCCGCCGATCAGGGGAGCGACCCAGAACATCCAGAGCTGAGCCAGGGCCCATCCGCCGGCGAACAATGCCGGACCTGTGCTGCGGGCCGGGTTCACGGAGGTGTTGGTGATCGGGATGCCAACGAGGTGGATCAGTGTGAGGCCAAGGCCAATGGCGATGGGGGCGAAGCCGACGGGCGCCTTGCCGTGGGTCGCGCCCATGATGATGAACAGAAACATCATGGTCAGAACCACCTCGGCGATGAAGCCCGAGATCATGCTGTACTGGCCCGGTGAATGGGCGCCGTATCCGTTGGCGGCAAAGCCCTTGGCGAGGTCGAAGGTGGGAGATCCCGTGGCGATGGTATAGAGGGCAGCCGCTGCAATGATTGCACCGACGACCTGCGACACGACGTAGGGTAGGATATCCTGCTTCGGGAAGCGCCCGCCGGCTGCAAGCCCCACCGTCACGGCGGGGTTGAGATGGCAGCCCGAGATGTGACCGATGGCATAGGCCATGGTGAGTACCGATAGGCCGAAGGCAAGGGAGACGCCGAGCAATCCAATGCCGACCTCGGGAAAGGCGGCGGCGATCACAGCACTCCCGCAGCCGGCGAAGGTGAGCCAGAAGGTGCCGATTCCCTCGGCAACGCACCTATGAATATTCTGACTATTGTGCAGGTCCATGGGATCCTCCCCTGCGTCAGTGCCGGACCTTGAGGATTGCGGCCTTCGCAAGCCCGAATGGCTCTGGTTGTTCAGCCTTGAGGAAGCTTAGACTTGCCACGACAAACGGAAATCGGGTGAAGACCTGAGAAGTCTTCAGGAAAACCCTGATAAGGCGAGCTGCGCTGCGGCCAGGAAAGTCGAGGCACGCTCATGCGGTAAGTCGGGGATCTTAGGCAAATCCTCGATAGGAATCCTGGGGCCGGTAGGTTTAAATGGAAGGTGGAGAAGGTGGATGGCCATGAATGCTCGGCGCCCACATGTTCAATGGCTTCCAGCATTTGCTCGATGGGCCCTGCTGGCGCTTGTCATCGGATTTTACCCTGCCCCCGGTTCTGCCCAACCGGTCCCGGCGCAGGGCAGCCCGCCACCGCAAGTCCAGGAATTCGTCAAGCTCCTCGACGACCCCGCCATACGCTCCTGGCTGGAGCAGGTCCGGACCACGCCTCAGGGACCCACACCATCCGGAAGGATGGCCGACAGCGCCGAGATGGCGTCGCGGCTGTCGGAAGTACGAGCACACTTGGCGGCGGTCGCAGCGGCGCTGCCCCGTTTCCCGGGAGAACTGCGCCGTGCTTCAGGTCTCCTGCTGCAGGAACTGAACGACAGAGGCCTGTTCGCGGTTGTGGCCCTGATCGGCGTCTTCGTCGCCCTCGGTTACGGTTCCGAGCGCTTGTTCTGGCGGGCTACGATGCGCACGCGGATCTGGATCGGCCACCATCCCATGGCCACCGTGGCCGACCGCTTGCGCATGATCGGCATGCGACTTGGCTTCGGCTTGGCCCTCGTGGCGATCTTCGGCATCGGCAGCATCGGAGCCTTTCTCTTGTTCGACTGGCCGCCGCTGCTGCGGCAGGTGGTGATCGCTTATCTGGTTGCGGTAGTGCTCTTCCGCCTGGCTCTTGCTCTCGGCCGGATCCTGGTGGTGCCCGACGGCACCGGGCAACTGGGTGACCCGGAGAGGTTCCGGATCGTGCCGATGCCAACTGAACACGCCCTCTTCTGGCACCGCCGACTAGGTTTGTTCATAGGGTACTGGGCATTCGGGCGCGCCACCGTGGACCTTCTTGGCGTGTTCGGCTTCGGGCCGGACCTGCAGGAGGCGGCCGCCTATGTCCTCGGCCTGGGGCTGCTGGGCATTGGCCTGGAAGCGGTCTGGCGACGACCTCGCCCTGTCGGAGTGACGCTGCACCATGGCCGGGGCGCCACCGGATTCAGTATCCTCCTGACTGCCTATGGGGTGCTGCTCTGGCTGCTTTGGGTCGCCGGGCTCGGGCGCCTGTTCTGGCTCGGGGTGGTCGCCATGGTGCTTCCGAAGGCGATTGCGGTAGGCCAGCGGGCGGTGGCGCATCTACTCCGCCCCACGGTCGAGGAAGAAGCCCCTCGGAGAGGTGTCCTGGAGGTCATCGTTGAGCGGGGGCTGCGCACTCTCCTGATCGTGACTGCGGCCCTATTACTGGCGGACGTCTGGGGTATCGACCTCATCGAGATGACGTCGCGGGACACACTGGCGACCCGTCTGGTTCGTGGCGCGCTGACAAGCGTGGTGGTTCTGCTGCTGGCCGACTTCCTCTGGCAGGTGAGCAAGGCGGCCGTAGACGGCAAGTTGGCCGACACGACCGTTGCCTCTGAGCCGGACACGGTCGAAGCGGTTCGGCAAGCGCGGCTTCGGACGTTACTACCGATCTTCCGTAATATCCTGTTCGTGATCATTGCCGTGCTGGCGGGGCTCACAGCCCTGTCGGCACTCGGTGTCGAGATCGGTCCATTGATTGCAGGAGCGGGCGTGTTTGGCGTGGCGGTCGGCTTCGGCGCCCAGACCTTGGTCAAGGATGTGATCAGCGGGATCTTCTACCTCCTCGACGATGCCTTCCGGGTCGGCGAGTATATCCAGAGCGGATCCTACAAGGGTACGGTCGAGTCCTTCTCCTTGCGCTCGGTGAAGCTGAGACATCATCGCGGACCCGTCTATACGGTGCCGTTCGGCCAGCTCGGGGCGGTGCAAAATATGAGCCGCGACTGGGTCATCGACAAATTCCAGATCAACGTCACCTACGGTACGGACTTGGAAAAGGCGCGCAAACTGATCAAGAAGATCGGTCAGGATTTAGCTGAGGATCACGAGTTCGTCCGGCACATCATCGAACCGCTCAAGATGCAAGGCGTGGAGCAATTCGGGGACTATGCCGTTCAGATCCGATGCAAGATGACGACAAAGCCGGGCGAGCAGTTTGTGATCCGGCGCAAAGCGCTTGCGCGCATTAAGCAGGCGTTCGACGAGAACGGCATCCAATTCGCCACGCCGACAGTGCAGGTATCGGCTGGGGAGGAGAGCGGTCCAGCGGCCGCCCAGCACGTCATTGGACGTATCAGCTCCGAGAAACCTGCAGCAGAGTAGAGCTTTCGACGCAAAGACTATCCGCGTAAGCGCATTAATACGGAACCATTGCGCAAGGTCTCGCCAGAGAGATGTTGCGCGGTTTCCTGACGATGTGAAAAGCTCAGGGGCAAGCAGCCCGCGTCGAGCCTCGCCGCAACGCTTCCCCCGTGATGCTCGGCCGCGCGGAGCTGGAAACTATTCTTCCGGGCAGAGCGTTGGATGATCTTAGATGTTCTATGATCCAACACGACGTTTCATCAGGCCGTCCGATGCCGAAAGATCTTGAGCGCACCTCACCGACGGCTATGCAGGAACGAACGAGTTTCGTCCGCGTCCGCGGGGCTCGCGAGCACAATCTCAAGAATATCGATATCGAGATCCCTCGCGATGCTCTCGTTGTTTTCACAGGGGTTTCCGGCTCCGGAAAGTCTTCGCTGGCCTTCGGAACCCTTTATGCCGAGGCGCAGCGGCGATATCTCGAGTCGGTATCGCCTTATGCCAGACGGCTGTTCCATCAGATGCCGGTCCCCGATGTGGACGATGTCGATGGTCTGCCGCCCGCCGTCGCGCTTCAGCAGCAGCGCGGCTCACCGACCACACGCTCCTCCGTCGGCAGCGTCACGACCTTGTCCAACCTGCTGCGCATGCTTTACTCCCGGGCCGGCGACTATCCGCGCGGCCAAGCCATCCTCTATGCCGAGTCGTTCTCGCCCAATACGCCTGAGGGGGCCTGTCCCCGGTGCCATGGCCTTGGTCGGGTCTACGAGGTCACCGAGCGATCGATGGTGCCTGACGATACGCTGACCATTCGCGAGCGGGCGATCGCCGCCTGGCCGACTGCCTGGCATGGCCAGAACCTGCGCGACATCGCCACCACGCTCGGCTTCGACGTCGACCTACCCTGGCGGGAGCTGCCCAAGAAAGATCGGAACTGGCTTCTATTCACCGACGAGCAGCCCACCGTTCCGGTCTATCCTGGATATACGCAGCAGGAGGTTCAGCGCGCTCTCAAACGCAAGGAGGAGCCAGCTTATCAGGGAACGTTTACAAGCGCCAAACGCCATGTTCTGCACACGTTCGCCACCACGCAGAGCCCGATGATGAAGCGGCGCGCAGCGCAGTACATGGTGAGCACCGAGTGCCCGCTCTGCCACGGCAAGCGCCTCAGGCCCGAATCTCTGTCCGTCAAGTTTGCGGGGCTGGACATCGCCGACCTCTCCAATCTGCCACTCGTCCGTCTTGCCGATATCTTCCGCCCCTATGCGGACGGGACGGCCCCTCGGCTGACCAAGATCGAGGCGGAGCATCCGGAAAAGGCGGTGGTCACTCAGCGCATCGCGGAAGATCTCGTTGCTCGGCTCAGGGTCATGCTCGATCTCGGGCTTGGCTATCTCGCCATCGACCGCAGCACCCCGACGCTGTCGCCCGGCGAGCTCCAGCGGCTGCGGCTGGCCACGCAGGTGCGCTCCAATCTCTTCGGTGTGGTCTATGTGCTCGATGAGCCATCGGCTGGGCTTCATCCGGCAGATACGGAGGCGCTCCTGAATGCGCTCGGGCAACTGAAAGCGTCCGGGAATTCGCAGTTCGTGGTCGAGCACAATCTCGATGTCATCCGTCATGCCGATTGGATCGTCGATGTTGGCCCCGGCGCGGGAGAGCACGGTGGCCATGTGATCTACAGTGGCCCACCGGAGGGGCTTAGCCAGGTTGAGGCGTCGCAGACCCGGCGCTTCCTATTCGGTGAACGCTCTCTCCCGCCTCGGGACGTGCGCCCGCCAAAAGGCTGGCTGCGCCTCGCCGAGGTGACCCGCAACAACCTGCACGAGCTCGACGTCGCATTTCCCTTGGGCGTGCTCACGACCGTGACGGGCGTATCCGGCTCCGGCAAGTCGAGCCTGGTCAGCCAAGCCCTGGTCGAACTGGTGGCGGAGCATCTGGGCCACGATATCCTTGAGCCCGAAGAAGAGAGCGAGGAACTGGAGCAGGCAGCGGCAATAGCCAGCGAAGGCCGGATCGTCGGTGGCATGGAAGGGATCAAGCGCCTAGTGCGGGTCGATCAGAAGCCCATCGGGCGTACGCCGCGTTCGAACCTTGCAACCTATACCGGTCTTTTCGATCACGTTCGCAAGCTGTTTGCCGCGACTAAGCAGGCTCGCGCCCGCCGCTACGACGCGGGACGCTTCTCCTTTAACGTCGCGAAGGGCCGCTGTCCGCATTGCGAGGGCGAAGGCTTCGTGATGGTCGAGCTGCTGTTCCTGCCGAGCGTCTACGCTCCATGCCCGACCTGCCACGGGGCCCGGTACAATGCCGACACGCTTAAGATCAAATACCGGGACAAATCCATTGCCGACGTGCTCGGAATGACCGTCGATGCAGCATGGGAGTTTTTCGCGGACGAGCCGCCTTTACATCGCTCCCTCACGATCGTGCGCGAGGTGGGTCTCGGCTACCTCCGGCTTGGCCAACCCGCGACCGAGTTATCCGGAGGGGAAGCACAACGGATCAAGCTTGCGAGCGAGCTTCAAAGGATCCAACGCGGCGATACCCTCTACGTCCTCGACGAGCCGACCACCGGACTACATCCCGCCGATATTGAAAGGCTCGTGGCCCAGCTCGATGGGCTGGTCGAAGCTGGCAACACCGTTATCGTGGTCGAGCACGACATGCGCGTTGCCGCGAGAAGCGACTGGGTCATGGATCTAGGCCCGGATGCCGGCGACGAAGGCGGGCGGGTGATTGCCTCAGGTCCGCCGGTCGAGGTGGCCAGGGCGTCCGGCAGCCGTACGGCACCTTATCTGTCGCAAGTTCTTGCTTGATTCACCTCAATCCACCGGACGCCTTTAGAGCAACTTTCGGTAGAGTATGGTGCGGTTGACGGCAGCTCATGCAGTCTGCGTCGCCTTCGGGTTCCGAAGGTCCCACGACGATCAGTCCTGCAAATCCTGCCGGCACGCGCCACGGCACGCTGGCGAGGCGGCGGTAAGGATCCAAGTTTCTCTAGAGCCCGGTCGAGACATGTCCGACCCGATAGACCTGCGTGCCCGCGGCTGGGTCTATTACAGGCGGCGCGCTCCAAAGTCTGCAGCGGACACGAGACCAGGTTGTCGGCTCAAAGCCTGTGACGGAAGCGAGGGCAGCGCCGTTAAGCTCATGCTGGGCCACGTTGCTTTCGGATTTCTGGGTTCCGTCCAGCGCTTCATGGGAGCCTATCGGCATGATCTCGCGTGTCGCAAACTTTGCCGCCTTCACATCCGGCCCGATGGCGGCGCTCCATACGATCCAAGTATTGACGCTTGGCCGGCCGAAGTCCCGGATGATGGCTTGAAAGCCCGGACCGCACAGAAAGCTGCTCGCGCCCTCTGCCCCCTCCCAGAGGTAAAAAGGAGCATAAAGATTGTCGCGACTGCCCAGATCGCCCTTGGCCGCTCTAAGGTAGGCCTTGAACAGCAAGTTGGGATAGCCGTCGAGCAATGGTCCTTTGTCGCGAATGCGTCGATCGATGATCGACATATCATAGTCGGCGGGCAGAGTGAGGCTGTATTGCATCGCCATCATGACTGCGGCTCCACAGGTTCGAACCAATCCACGGAGCGTCCTTTCTCGGCTGCCTGGATACTGATGTAGCTGAAGGGTTTGTCGGGACTGGCACCATGCCAATGACGCTCGCCTGCTGCGAACCAGACCGAGTCCCCTTCACTGACGGACAGGATCGGACCGTCCTGCCGTTGGACAAGACCACAACCGGAAAGAACGTAAAGCAATTGGCCGCGTGGATGCGCATGCCAGTGGGTCTTGGTCCCCGGCTCGAGCATGGCGCGAATTGCGGTGTTTTCGCCATCGCGGCTGCTCTCCAGCAGCATCTCGACCTGGAAGGGCGCAGAGGAGATGCCGTCCGGCGAGGAAACGACCTGTTCTCCGGCACGCCGGACTCTCATCTGTCGGGGAGCGGCACCGGTCACGGCTGGCCTCCCGGAGAAAGCATGGGCGGTGTATTTTCCATTATCGATACCTCACCGTGGCCGAACGACCACTCGTCGGAATGGGTTGTTGTGATGATGATCATGACGTCTTCCGGGCGAATTCCAGGAGATCTCCCGAGGAGCTCGACCACACGCCGGTAGAATGCCTTCTTGACCTCGGTACCTCGCAACTTTCCAGCCGTGACCGCGATCACTACGAAATCATCCGAGCGAGGCCCTCCGAGATAGGCCCGGTCGAAGATGAGTTCACCTGGATCGTGCTGATGAATGGCCTGGAATCGATCATCCGCCGGCACATCGAAGGTCTCGGTCAGAGCACGGTGTACGTTCTCGGATAGTGCTTCCAAGTAGTCGTGCGGCTTGCCGCGCAAAAGCGAGATGCGAACAAATGGCATCGACATTATCCTGGTTGCTCAGCCATGGGTGGCCTTGACAGCAGGACAGTGGCACGCAACGATCATCCTGAAAATCAGAAATATATAAACTGATTATCCTGATATTTAGGACGATAAGCGTGCGCAGGACGATCTTCGATCTGGATGTGCTCCAGAGCTTTGTTACGGGCATCGAACTCGGCAGCTTTGCCAAAGCGGCTGAACGGTTGGGTCGTTCGACATCCGCCGTGAGCACGCATCTCCAGAAATTGGAGGACCAGGCCGGAATGCCGCTTCTGCGAAAGGCAGGGCGGGGATTGGTGTTGACTGACGCCGGCGAGACGATGCTCGCATATGCACGCCGGTTGCTGGACCTCAACGACGAAGCTGCCGTCGCGGTGCACGGCATTGAACTTGAGGGCTGGGTTCGCCTCGGTCTGCAGGAGGATTTCGGTGAGACGCTGCTACCAGAAGTGCTCGGGCGGTTCGCTCGTGCGCATCCGAAAGTCCGCATCGAGGCTCACGTCGTCCGGAATGCCGAGCTGATGGAACGGGTGGTCTCGGGTCGCCTCGACCTCGCCTTGGCCTGGAGCGATGGAACCAGGACCCCTCACTGCGAAGTCATCGCGGAAGTCCCCATGTGTTGGATCGGTGCCGCAGGCGAGCCCCATCTGCCGAACGGCGTCGATAACGATCCCATGCCGCTCGCTTCATTGGAGGCGCCGTGCTTGATGCGGAAAGTTGCCACGGAAGCCCTTGACCGTGCAGGGGTTTCCTGGCGACAGGCCTTCGTCAGTTCCAGCCTTTCGGGGCTGTGGGCGGCGACGGCTGCGGGCCTCGGCATCACGGTTCGCACTCCCATTGGTCTCTCTGCACGTGTCCGGCCACTCGCGTCGACCTCTCTCGGTCTGCCGGAGTTGCCGGCGCTTGAACTGGTCCTGCATCGCAGTGATGGGGAGCTTGGCCCCGCAGCAAGCCGTCTGGCAGAGATCGTGCTCCAGGCGGCTCGTGAGGAAATTCCAAGATCATCAGTTTAGTGGGAGCGGAAGCGGCGTCGTCACGTCGCCCGCAGCCGCTTGAACCGACTGTTGACGATGACCTCAAGGGTCCACGGCTGGCTTGCGACCACGGCATTCCCTTGCTCGACGTCATCAGGGCTATGCGCCTGCGCGCATGAGAAGGGCGATCAGGCTGCGCTGATGCCCGATAGGAAGGCTGCAACCTCCCGGCTCAGACCTTCCGAATGGCGAGCCATCTCCCGGGCCGCGTCGAATACCTGCGAAGCGGCGGTCCCGGTCTCTCCCGCACCCTCGCGGACGTCGGTGATCCCTCCGGTCACTGCCTCGGTGCCGCGAGCGGCCTCCTGCACGTTGCGGGCGATCTCGCCTGTCGCCGCCCCCTGCTCCTCCATGGCGGCCGAAATAGTGACCGAGATCTGCGCCATCTCCGCAATGGTGCGGGTGACCTCGTGGATGGCCCGGACGGCCTCCGCGGTCGCCTGTTGAACGGAACCGATCTGATCCGAGATTTCTTCAGTGGCCTTCGACGTCTGGTTGGCCAGCTCCTTGACCTCGCTTGCCACAACGGCAAAGCCGCGCCCGGCCTCACCGGCCCGAGCCGCCTCGATGGTCGCATTGAGCGCCAGGAGGTTGGTTTGGCCAGCTATCGTGCTGATCAAGGATACCACACTGCCGATCCGATCCGCCGTCTCCGAAAGCGTCCGCATGATGGCATTGGTTCGCTCGGCGTCGAGGACTGCTCGCCCGGCTATATGGGACGACTGGCTGACCTGCGTCGCGATCTCGCGAGTCGAGGTCGCCATCTCCTCGGTTGCAGCCGCCACGGCTCGGACGTTGGCGGAGGTCTGCTCCGCCGCAGAGGCGACGTGGACCGACTGCCCGGTCGTCCTATCGGCAACCTCCGTCATCGACATGGCCGTGGCCTCCATCTCGGTCGCGGCCGTCGCCAGGAACCGGATCAGCCTGCCGACCTTGCTCTCGAAGTCGTGCGCGAGTTCCGTCATCATCCGCTTCTTCTCGGCTTCCGCGCTGTCCTTCTGCGCCGCGGCATCCCGCTCCAGACGCTCCCGCTCGACGGCGTTCTGCTTGAAGACCTCAACGGCGCGCGCCATAGCGCCAATCTCATCGCTCCGGCCGGTATTATCGATGCGTGCGTCCAGACGGCCGGACGCAAGGTGTCCCATGACTTCAGTCAATGAGGTCACAGGCCGGGCTATCCTGTGGATTGCGATCCAGAGCCCGAACGCGGCGATCGCAAGGCTGAGGACGAGAACGGAGGCCGCCCAGGCAATCTCCCGCGTGGTCGCATCGTAGGCCGCGCTCACCGCTTGGCCCGCTGCCGAACCCAGCTCCCTCTTGAGAACGCGGATCGTATCAATGGCGCCCGTCGCCTTGCTGACCCACTCGTCCGCGCTCATCGGGTAGACGCCGCTCTCGGCACCCTTCAGGACATCTTCGCGGGTCACCTGGAAGGACCGGAAGTAGGTCTCGCTGACCACCTTGATCGCATTGAAAAGCGCGGGCGAAAGATCAACTCGCTGAGAGAGCGGTTCGATCCCCGCCCAGTCGGCCTCGACCCGCCCCCGCTGGCGCGATATCGCCTGCAGGGAATCGGCCCCGGCCGGTCTGCCGGACCCGATCCATCCGGCCAGTGCGGCCCGGTCGCGGCCTGCATACTCCGCCATGTCGCCTGCGAGCGCCCGGACCTGGACCAGCTTACCGACCGTTGCATCCCGAGACGGAGACAGTGTTTCGAGCGAGGTGCCGACCGATCGCACGGCGTCGATGAGCGTGGTGATCGCCGGAACGAAGTCCTGCGCCGCTCCCTCAGGACGATCAAGCATCCTCTGCGACACAGCCTGATTCACGCTTCCTCTGAATGACTTGAAGTCGCCATACTGCCGCTCGGCCCGCGCCAGCGTCTCCCGTGTCTCTGGCTGGACCGGGAAGGTGGCGAATCCGCCAATTGAATCCCGGAAGGCCTGGTCCGCCTTCGCACGTTGAGCGTCGATTGCCTGTTGCTGAACGGTACTGATCGGCTGGGGCGAGCCGAGCGCGTTGACAGTGAGGGCGCGCTCGACCGCGAGTTCTCCGGCCGTTTCCAGCAGACGCTCCTCGGCTTCGTTGATCTTGAAGAAAATTGCCGCGTCTTGGCGTCTCTGCCAGGCGTCGTGCGTTCTCATCCCAGCAACGGTCACGGAAAGTGCCGCCACCGACGCGAGGATCGTCGGCAGCAAGGTACGGATCTTCAAGAGGGCCCCCATCGTTCTCACAAAACGTTGGGCTACCGTTGCCGTGCTGACGCGCGTCCTCTTTGTCGTAGAGCAACCTCCAGTGAGAACGCCGTCACTCATCTCCAATATGGTTAAGGAAAGCTGTGACTACCGCCAGACTGGCGAGTAGTTCGGCGAGAGCGCTACGGGCAATCGCAGCACCGGCCGGGCTTGCTGCGCAGGGCTGAATTGCTCCGGACCTTTCGCCTGCAATTCGCAATTACGGGAATCTCTGCTTTGCCGCCCTGAACGTCAAATTTGAGCGTTCAGGGGCCATTACGCGGCGCAGCATCCCATCACGCCCTTTCCGCGAAGCCCCTACGGCGTGACAAGCTCAACATGCGGTGCGCTGTGGAGCTTGCGATAAAGCCCGAGGAATCGGCCCAAGAACAGACCTGCAGCCCCACCCGAACACCCTACACTGAGGAGCATGAACCACATTGCGTCTCGCGCCGCGGGATCAAGGGCAGCAGCAGCTTTCACCGCATATTGGACCCCAAACATCATCAGGATGACAATCAAGGTCATCGGACCACCCGGCAGCTCGATCAGCTTCCGTTCCCGGTCCACGCGGATGGGTGCTGCCGCGATGCGCAGATAGCCTGCCACCGTGCCAAGAGCGAAGCTCACCATCCACAAGACCAGACTGGTCGGACTGCTGCCGAAAGCGGTGGAGGTGCCCCAGATCCCCCATATGACGAAGATGGCCGGGATCACCGCAAGCTTGGGCAATGAGGTGACGCTTGTGCGCAGCGCTTTGAGACCTCGATAGATCAGATAGGCCAGGAGGGCCCAGACCCAAACCGGAGTCCCCTTGAGGACGGCGAGAACAAACGGCACAGTCGGCATGGTGCCCCCGAGAACGGCAGTTCCTGTCGAGCGTAAATATTGTGCCTCGCGTTCGCAATGGGCTTCCAGGTGGCCAGGGCGTAGATCATTCAAGCCAACCTGCTCACATTCGGCGATTGTCCTTGGCCAAGATGGTCTTACGGATGATCTCGGGACTTGGCCTGGTTTTCGATGAAAAACGCACGACCCGGTAGCCGCAAGATGCGAGAATCTGATCACGCTTGGCGTCCTTACGGACATCATGGGTGCGGTCATCAAGTTCTACAATGGCAACGACCTCGAGGTCCTGAACGATGACCCAATCGACCCGAGCGTTCGAAATTGCCCGAAACCCGCGCCAGAAGGTCCTGGAGCCCTCTTTGGCGTCTGGCCGGATGAGCGACAGGATCGGCACCTGAGGCCAAATCTGACAACCTGGGAATGCCGCCAGCAGCCGTCCGTAAAACTCGCGTTCGTTCGGCGTCATGACGGATTGCGGCCTGTATCGCGGCTTCCGGGTCAGGATGGCCAGTGCCAGGAGGCCAAGCACCAGTCCGAGGACGAGCGTAAAAGCCGGCCACGAGCCGAAACGGACAATTGATGAAGGGTCGTGCAAGCTCAAATTCGTGTCTTTGCGTTAGTCGACTTGGGATCGCGAAGCAAAAAAAGATATCGCGAAAACTGTGAATCGAAGGTTCGTTCGGCTTCGAGCAAGAAACCCTCTGCGGCGTCGTTTCATATTCTGCCGTTGTGCGATTTCGCTAGAGCGCTGGATCCATGATGATGGTTCGCTCGTGCTCGCAATTGCTCTAGACGCTCCACGGAAAGCCCGCAATTCCACCGCACCTGTTCGGCGAACACCACAATCCGACCAGCTTGTTGCATCCGGCGGCTAATCCGTATACGTCGGCATTGTCTTCATTGAAGGCCGTAAGCGTCTTACGTCAGGCAACGCATCACCCGGTCCTCGGCCGGGCAGCCGGTGTATCCGGCAGATGCCGTCAAAGCCGATGACCTTTTCTGAAGAACGCATATGCGACCTCATCCTTCTATCATCACCCCTCGCCGCCTCCCGGCTCGCTGCGCCGGGATTGTGACTCCGTTCGTGCTCTCTCTCCTGATGACCTTTGTGGTCTCGGCAGTTTCAACAGCGCGTGGCGTTGGATTCACACCCGGTTTTCTAAGTCTATGGATCTCCGCTTGGGGGTTGTCCTGGCTGATCGCTTTCCCGACTCTGTTGATGATGCTGCCGATCGTTCGGCGCATCACGGCGCTTATCGTCGAGCCCCCTACTCGTTAAGCCAGGAGGCGGCCTAAGGGCCGCCTCAGCCAGACACTTGGGCAATGGACGCCCTTCCAAGTTAGGAACTCTCTGTTTTCGAATGCGCCCGCTTAGAGCGCGAGCGCACATAGCCGATGATTGTAAAGGTCAGCCACGCGGCCTGAGTAATGAATGACGGCAGATTGAAGTCAAAGATCAGTGAATACAGAATGGCGATGGCGCCAACTCCGTTAAGCAGCGCATAACGATCATCCTCGACCTTCAGCACACCGAATTGCAGCAGGCCATAGGCCGACAGATAGGCCGCAACCCCGATCAGCCCAATGAAATCGGCTGTGCTCATGAATGTCCCCGTTCGGTCCGCTGAGGACCATACTTCGTTGAGGTCCGTTCCTTAAAGGAGACTATCGAAAATACGCCGCTGTTGGCAGCGGCATGCTGAATCGACGTATGCCATAGCCCTCAAGACAGAGCCTTAAGGATCTGACGTTGAACGCAGTTCTGAACGCCCTTGGCTGGTTGCTCGAGGTCTTAGGATGGACCGGCCTCACCTCGGCATTCGGCTCGCAGATCAGAAAGCTGTAGAGCCGACGCCCGCCCTCCACGGCTCAGCCTTGGTGCTGCGCGTACCGGTCCACGGCTGCCGGATCCCAGCGAAGGCGGCGAGCGTCCGCTCTTCGGACAAGGCGAACCAGGTCGGTGTCTGCTTCGGCCTGGTGTCTTCGTACTCACAGAAGCTTGTGAGCGGCAGCGGGACTGCGGCTTGAGCCAAGTCGGCCAAGGCTCCCGCGGTCAATGCACCTTCCCGCCATAGTGAGACGATGCACGATGAGACTTTCCTTGGAAGTGCGTGCGATCACCCGTGAGCAGCTCGGCCATGTCATCAATACGGCTGATGAGATCATTGGCCGTGAGCTTGTCAGGCGTGCCAAGTGGGAAGGGAGCAACACTCAGCTTCCGCCTTGCCACCTCGAGAGCCTTGAGGATCTCGGGTCCTTCGATCTTCCGGAAAAGCGCGACAGAAAGGCTCTTACGCAGGCGGCTCATGCTGCTCTCCAAAAATAGAACATAATGAGAACATTTGACGCAAGGAGAGTCAAGATGCCACCCGACTTACTGCTCGCCCTATCTACAGGCCACAATCCGTAGCTTGTTGACCCGCCCACGTTGCCAGTGTGAAGGGCTGCATGGGCGGGCTCTATCATCGTCATTCTAAAGAGGCGGAGGTATCCGCCACCATTCTTCTATGCGCGACGACGGCGGGCGCTCGATGCCGATGTCACGCAACAGATGGTCGTTGAGACGTGCCAGCGATTCTGCTTGTGACTGCAGCATCCGCGCAGCAAGCCATCGGTGGGCACGCTCTATCCATGAACCCGCCTCCGCCAAAAGCGGCCGATGATATTCGCCTAACCGAGCGATTTTAGAGAAAGGTGCGATTGTCTTCATATGTGCTCTCCATGCAAAAGCCGAGGAGAGCAGAAGCACAGGACCCTACCCGCCTCGGGAGGGTCCGCTGAATGATCACATGCGCATCAGCGCAGCACTAATCCAGCGCGCCCTCTCGGGAGCACGTACAGATTGGAACCGCGCATGGTTGAACATGTGATCATGGTGAAAGGGTAGCTTGAGTTCGGCAGGAAGAAAAGCCGATCGAAACTCGCAGCAGGTGAAGAGGGTACGAGTGTGACTGTTCAGCCACGGCCTCGTGCGCGGCCCGCCTGATGATCGGCGTCATCGAGATCTTCCGAAATCGGAGGCGCTCAAGCAGCGTTTGTGTCGTGCTCGTCTGGTCGGAACTCCAGAATATCGCCGGGCTGGCAGTTCAGGACCGCGCAGATCCTCTCAAGTGTGTCGAAGCGGATGCCCTTAACCTTGCCCGACTTCAGCAACGACACGTTCTGTTCGGTGATGCCGATCCGCTCAGCAAGTTCCCGCGACCGCATCTTGCGACGAGCGAGCATGACGTCGAGATTAACGATGATTGCCATGGCGACCTCAGATGAAGCTGGCGTTTTCTTCAGCCAAGCGGGTGGCTTCGCGCATGGCGTAGGTCACAGCCCACAGAACGCCCCCGATGACGATTGCCATATAGTCCTGCGCTGACAGGGTTACGGCAACAAAGCGCTGTCCGGGAGGATTGGCGAGGGAGAAGACGAGCGACAGGCCAATCACACTGAGCGGCCCCAAAAGAGCCTGCGCGAATACCGTGATTGCGAAAGCCTGAAGTCGATCGGCGCTCTTCAAGCTGAAGACCTCGCCCTGAGCGATACTGTCGAAGAGGCAGCGAACCTGCCACAGGCCGAACATAAGGACGCAGGCCGGCACTGCCATCACCAAGCCACCGAGCAATCCCGTCGTTCGACTAACGACGAGAGGCTGATCGATCTGGCCAACCCGCGCGAGCAGCAGGTCACGCGTCCACTCCGGAATGAGGATGAGCAGGACGTTCGCAAAGACGATCCCAACGAGACCCGCCATCGTAACAAGCGACATGGATCGCGAGAACTGAACCAGTCGGCCGGAGGGAAACGAAACCGGGAGAGCCATGGGTATCCTGCGAATTGACGACGATTTACTTAATGTATAACGATAAAATTTATAAGTCAAACGTTGGAGTCGAGATGGCTGTCTTCCGTCTTACACCTCTCATAGTGGTCCCCATCATGGTTGCCTGCAGTCATGTTCCCTTGGGGTCGATGCTGTCTCTCTCTCTCGAATTAACTTCGCGACGACGGATCCGAGCGCGCTGCGTGCGGCCGTCCTCATGCCCTCGGCCCTGCGTCCGGAACGGGTCGTGCTGCGGTTCACCGGCCGGATCAACAAGGGACGAGACCAACGGGAAGACTTCGTGCTCGCCCGTTTCGATGATTCGATGATCAGTGAGGCACTTCCGGACCCAACATCGGGCCGGTCTCTCACGGCCTATCGGCTCACCCCAAGCGATGCCGACCGCTTGGCCTCATTCCGCGCCTCCCTGTTCCGGCAGAAGGCGACGCAGGGGGGCCACGGGGAGCTGGAGATGACGATTCATCCCGAGGCTTGCCTCGTCGGCGCCGCGCCGTCAGGGCCGGTTCTGGCGACGACGTATCTCAGAACTTCGGAAACGGAAGGCTATGTGGCGCTGGTTCGGGATTTCGACCTGCGGACGGTTGATCCAGAGCGAGACCTGGTAGCAACGGCCCCCGCCTGTGTGGGAGAGACGACGAAGGGCTGACTTGGTAACCACAGCGAGAAGGGCTACGCAGCCACGCCTCGAAATTCGGTTATGAGAATTCAGCATTGACGAGCATAATTTATCGTATTACGATAAAAATATCTTGTAGAAGATAGACGGATATTTCCATGTTCAAACTTGTTTCCAGCCTGGCCTCGGCCGGGATCGCCCTCGCTTGCGCTCAAGCGAACGCCGCCGACCTGTCAGGGCGGGGCTATCCGGTGCAATACGACCCGGTGGCGCAGCCGCCCGCCTTTACTTGGCAAGGGTTCTACGCCGGCGCCCATGGGAGCTTCCTGCGAAAGCTGCATTCTGGCACTGCGGACAAGGCTATCGATCTCGTCGGCGGCATTCAGGTTGGCTACAACCACGCGGTAGTGGGAAGTACGCTGTCGGCGGTATTCGGCGCAGAGCTCGAGGGGACCTATACCGGAGGCGCGTCGGCAAAGGAGCAGACGCTCGGTTCACCCAATCAGCGTTGGCTCGCAGCCGCCAAGTTGCGCTACGGTCTCGTCTTCGACCGTGCCCTGCTCTTTGTTACGGGCGGCTTCGCAACGACCCAGCTCTCAAGTCACGGCTATGAACGCGATAGCTGGAAGCCTGGTTATCTGCTCGGCGGCGGCATCGAATATGCCCTGACAGACCACCTATCCCTTAAGGCCGAATATAATTATCTCCGTTTTGGAGATTGGAAGGGATCCGGCCTGCCGGGCTTTCTCGAAAAGGGCGACCTAACCAACCATATCGGGAAGGCGGGCCTGAATTATCGCTTCTGACGTGGTCTCTTCATGGCAGACAGGTCTGTGGATTCTAATGGCTGCCGCGACTGTCTCCGTGGAGAGTTCTATCGTTTTGATCGCATGAATCAGGACAAAGGAACGCGACCGCCATCGGATGCGGCTTGAGTAGCCCACCCTGCTTCCTCAACAAATGCTTCAGCACAATAGCCAGCGGTCTCGGCATCGAGCCGCTGGAGACTGCCGACGCAGGAGCAACCTAAGATCTGCGCCCACTGCGTGTGGAATTCAGCCCTCTTCGTTTAGAGAGTTGAGCCCGTATCTTCATTGCTTCAATCTTCCACTCAGACTGCATAAATAGCATAACCTTCGATGTCTATGAGATCGCGGTAATAGCAAGTACTTTAATTCACATCCTGATGCGAAAGTAATAAGCACAGGATCAGCACTTAGATTAGCTCAGGGGAAATAATGATATTACCCGACATCTTAGCCCCCGATATTCTATTTTCTCGCGATGTCAAACATTCGATGCTATCGGGCAGATTCTGCGTCGAAGCACAAAATACATCTTATGAAGGTGAACTAATTTTTCTTTCCTTCTACAGCGGCCTCAGCCAAAGGATCGGTTTTACACCCAAACAAGGTCTACAGCTCATTTCAGCTATATCGGAGGCCAACAGATATTGTCAGGGACAGGGCTCAACTGCTCGTCCCAGCTGGAAATCTCTAAGCATAGGACGCAAATCGATCTATCTTGCCCAGATTATTGCTTATTATATATTTCCAAACGTCATTTTTAAGAAGGAAATTCCAAGTTCTTTCGAGAATGGGCGCGTTTTCATACAAGTTGAAGAGAACTTCTTTGGAAAGATACATTTGGTGTTTGCTTTAATTACCGGAGTATCTGGCATTCCTAAGATTCATTTCCCCCCTGCGGCGATCAGTAGTTTCGTTGAAGCGCTGGAAGAAGCATTACGGCGCTGCGAGCGCAAGAATGGCCGGCAATGACCGACAACGCAGCTCATTGAATTTCGATGGCGACATCATCGATGGGACTCTGAACAGCAACATCATGCATTCCCCATGCAGCCTGTCGCGGACCTACAGTTCCTGCAAGGATGCGACAAACGTTCGTTGATCATCCACGTGCGACCCATGTCCCTGCTCCCGACAATACAGTTCGTCTCCAACCACAGCCATGTACGCGAAAAAGCGCTCGTGGAACTTCCTCCCGGATCGGCACATCTGGAAATTCTCACGCGAGAATTCTTCGGTGACAATCCATATGACGGGAAGAGGCTTTTCGGACTTCGGGCAACCCTGCCGGCTGACGACTTTGAATTCTGCGAGGCCTTATTCACGGGTGCGCAGATTAGCCAGCTTGCTGCGGCCATAACGACGTTCACCTCGATAGTCCGAGCAGAATACTCAGCAACGCAGCGAACGCTGAAGAATCCGTTTGGAGCCGGGTGGTTCGGGAAGTTTTGGAACGACGCTTTCGTCCGTTACAAAGCCGTAAAAGCGACAGTCATTCAATATACCCAAGTCGAATTTGAGTTTGGTGTCGACAATGTACGCCTCGACATCCGACACAATCAAAAATGGGACGAAGTTTTCCTCGTCCTGACGTTTGAATACGCGTCATTCAGCAGCGCAATTCGCATTCTCACTACAGAGCAAGCTGAGCGCTTCGTAACGCTTCTTCAAAAACAGCACAACTAAAGCGAGATGAAAGATGGCGAGATGAGTCGAAATACGTTCATCTTCAGAATGGGTGATGCCCAGGATTTCATCGGCGACTTGGAAATAAGGAATGAGCAAACCACCGCGACCTGCAGGCCCTTGCCACGATCACACTCATTCCGATCAAATTGGCGTCTTAGGATCCGATTTTCGGGAGAAGGCTAATGTTCGGAGACTTGCCGAAGAAAGGCTGGCGGTTGTGGATCGCATGGGCGGTGGTCGTGGGCATTGGTGTCTTCGGTGTGCTGCTGTTCCTAGCTCTTCACCGGTAGAGCAGGCCGAAGCGAAGCTCGGCCTTCCCTTGCGAATCATAGCCTCCGTGAACCGCGTACAACAGGAAGCCCTGCCCAGGTCTGAAAGTGCGTTCTGACCGCCCGGAGCGGCCGTCGATCAGCAACGAACTCGGAACTGGAGTGAAGCTGCGGGGAGATCTGCTGGGATCGTGCAAGAGACACCTTGTGTCTCGGAAAGGCGTGGATCGCCGGGTCAACGTCCTGCCTCTTCGACCGGCAGGATCTGCGTGAAGTTGTCGACCCCTCGGAATGCCCCAGGGATGAACTGCGGCGCAGTTACAAGCAATGTCCCCCAAGGCATGGGCAAGACCGCTGCAAAGACGAGAGCCCCCGATCCGCGCCCAGCGAGGCAGCAATCAGGAAGCGCGAGCGGACGGGAAAACGACGAAGTCTGTAAAACGAGCGTAAAACGGCCTTGCCGTTTCAACTCACCCGTCCCGTACGTTCTTGGAAACAGTGGTGGGTGTGCAAGGATTCGAACCTTGGACCCGCTGATTAAGAGTCAGCTGCTCTACCAACTGAGCTACACACCCGTCGCCGTAGCGAATTCGACGTTGATTTGTTCGCCGAAGAGGCCGTGCGTGTAACAAACGGCACGGCCTCTGTCTAGCCCATTCAGCGAGGTTTTTCGGCGGTCATGCGGCGGACTTTGCCTTTGCCCGATGATAGGACCCATCTCCCCTGGCGAGCACCAGGTCGTTGGGCTGCAAATCGCCGGGCTTGATGTCCTCCTGAGCATCCAAGTCCCTCCATAGGGGGATCAGGCGGTCAAGATCGAGACTGGGCCACGCTTCGACTCCGTCGAGAACGAAATATGTCTCCTGATAATCGTCGATTCGATAAAGTGTCCGCATGACGCGCCCGATATCGAATCCGACCCTGTTGGGTGAGGCGCTTTCCAGTGAGAAAACGGTTTCTCCGGGGGATGAGGCGATTCCGGCGCCGACAATCCGCAGCCCTTCGGGCGTCTGGGCGAGCCCGAACTCTACCGTGTACCAGTAAAGGCGCGCCAAGCGCTTGAGAGCTCCGTGCTCGGCCGCGACCAGTCCGGCTTTCCCATAGGCTTCAAGATAATCCGCGTAGATCGGCTGCATGATCAGAGGAACATGGCCGAAAACATCATGAAAAATGTCGGGCTCCTCGATGTAGTCGATCTGTTCGGGCTTGCGGATCCAGAAGCCTGCCGGGAATTTCCGATCAGCCAGAAGGCGGAAGAACGCCAAGTCCGGAATAAGGCCAGGGACTGCAACGACTTCCCATCCCGTCGCGGCGCTCAGGCGCTGGTTCATCACGCGGAAATCAGGAATTCCCTCCTCTCCGATCCCGAGGCGATCCAGGCCTTCAAGGAATTGATCGGCGATGCGCCCTTTCAGGATGTCCCGTTGGCGCCGAGCCAAAATCCTCCAGGTGGAATGATCGACCTCGGTGTATTTTTCAAAGCCCTGCTCGACCAAGTAGTCTTGAGGGTCATCACTGCCGGCTGCGGAATTCATGGGGCGTCTCCTCTGGCTTCGTTTTCTTGAGGATATCACCACATAACTGTCATTATTCGCCGTTTTGTTCCCAAATCCTGACTGCTAAGGTCATCTTATGACCTCTCATGGACCAAACCCGATGCGGCGCCCTCTTTCCCCGTCCGACCGAAGAATTCTCCGCACCCTTCAGAATGAAGGCCGGATTACCAATGCGGCACTGGCTGAGAAAGTGGGACTTGCGGCCTCCCCTTGCCTCAGACGCCTCAAAGCGCTCGAGGACGACGGAATCATCGAGGGCTATCGCGCGATCGTCAGCCGCAAGGCCTTGGGCTTCACGGTTGAAGCCTTCGTGTTCATCAAGCTTGAGCAATCTGAGCCGGGCTGGCGCACACGCCTGGTGGAGCGGCTCAAAGACTATGAAGAAGTGATCGCCTGCCATGCCTTGGCCGGCGAGGTCGACCTGATCGTCCACGCCGTTGCGAAAGATATCGAGAGCTTTGGCGAATTCACGATGAACCGTCTGCTGACCCTTCCAGGGGTGGCTGACGTGCGATCGAGCTTCGTTCTGTCGAACATCAAGCCCATGGCGCCGATCCCGGTGCCGGACCACTGACAAACAAGGGGCCCGGGAAGCGGGCCCCTCACAGCATCCTATTCGGCCGCCTGGGCGTGCAGACGAGCACCACGGCTCATGAGCTTGTTGAGCGCGCCGAGATAGGCTTGCGCCGATGCCACAAGGGTGTCCGGATCGGCGGCCCGAGACGTCACGCTGCGATCATCGGCCGAGAGACGGACCGAGACTTCGGCCTGGGCATCCGTTCCCTCCGTGACCGCATGAACCTGATAGAGCTCCAGCTGGGCCTCGTGGGGCACCAGCGCCTTGATGGCGTTGAAGGTGGCGTCCACCGGACCGTTGCCCTCCTGCTCTTCCGTCACGATCCGGTCGTCGACCTGGAGCTTCATGGTCGCACGCTGCGGGCCGCGCGTCCCGGCAACGATGGACAGGGAGACCAACTTGATACGGTCGTGCGCCATCGCAATGTTCTGGTCGACGAGCGCCTCGATGTCCTCGTCGTAAACGTGCTTCTTCCGATCGGCCAATTCCTTGAAGCGTTCGAAGGCATCCTGGAACTGGTTGTCGGAGAGCTTGTAGCCGAGTTCGTCGAGTTTGTTGCGGAAGGCGGCGCGGCCCGAGTGCTTGCCCATGACGAGGCTCGTCTTGGTGACGCCAACGCTCTCCGGAGTCATGATTTCGTAGGTCTGGGCGTGCTTGAGCATGCCGTCCTGGTGAATTCCACTCTCGTGGGCGAAGGCATTCCGGCCCACGATGGCCTTGTTGTACTGCACGGGGAACGACGTTGCGGCCGAGGCCAGCTTGGAGGCTCGCGTCAGCATGGCCGTTTCAATCCCGGTCTCGTAGGGCAGAACATCGCCCCGGGTCTTGATCGCCATGACGATCTCTTCCAGAGCCGCGTTGCCAGCCCGCTCGCCGATCCCGTTCAGGGTGCATTCGATCTGTCGCACCCCTCCCTCCAGCGCTGCCAGGGAATTGGCGACAGCGAGACCCAGGTCGTTATGGCAGTGGGCCGAGAAGACCGCCTTGTCGGCGTTGGGAACGCGCTCGCGTACGGCGCGGAACATGGCGCGATATTCGTCGGGTGTCGCGTAGCCTACGGTATCCGGCAGATTGATTGTCGTCGCGCCGGCCTTGATGGCTGCTTCGACGCAACGGCACAGATATTCGATGGACGTGCGGGTGGCGTCCATCGCCGACCACTCCACATCCTCGACCAGATTGCGCGCCTGCCCGACGGTGGTGGTGATGATCTCCAACACCTCCTCCTCCGTCTTGCGCATCTGATGCGCCAGATGGATCGGCGAGGTGGAAACGAAGGTATGGATCCGTGGACGGCTTGCATGGCGGACAGCCTCTCCGGCCCGCGCGATGTCGGCGCTGATCGCACGGGCAAGACCCGCTACGGTTGCGCGCTTGACCTGCTTGGCGATCAGCGAGACAGCCTCGAAATCACCATTGGAGGCAATCGGAAATCCCGCCTCGATAATGTCGACACCCATGGCGTCGAGCAGCTCGGCTACCTCGAGCTTCTCTTCCAGGGTCATGGTGGCGCCGGGGCATTGCTCGCCATCGCGCAAGGTGGTGTCGAAAATCAGAACCCGGTCCTTGGCGGAGCCGGCAGCTTGGGAAACGGTCATCGTATCATCCTTCTCGGGGCGAGCGGCACGAGCGCTCGAGGCTGGTTCCTTTTCACGAACCCCTGAGAGCCCAGGCAACAATGCCCAGCCGACCCTCAGGGGCGACTAAGGAGAAGGAGACCAAGGAGGCGCGCGCGATCAGCCGCGGATGCGGAACTAATCGTCTCTGCGCTGTGGGAGCCGACAATCATCGCGTCCCGTTCCTCCTGAGACCGCCTCATGGGCGGCTGGTGCCCGTTGTACCGGCGCTTTTCCGGGAAGGCAAGCGCTTGAAACAAATGAAAGTGTTGCGGGGTGTTTCACGCACAAATGCGTCGCGCTGGGCCCTTTCCCCTACCATGGGCGGCCCTTATGGACCCATGGGAACGAAAAAAGCCGGTCATGCGGCCCGGACCCGAGCCAAGAATGCCGTGATTTCACGGCCGAGCTCCTGGGACGTCTCAGCGAGGTGCGTCGAGACTTCAAGCACATTACCGGCCATGACGTCGTTCGACGTGGCGGCATCCTGAACGGACGCGATCCCCTCGCCCATCGCCTGGGTGGCGGAGACGGCACCGGACACGCTGACGGCGATCTGCCGGGTCGCCTCCTGCTGCTCGCCCGCGGCGGCCGCGACGACGGCCGCAATGGCGTTGATCTCCTTGATCGTCTCGCCCGTCTTCCCGATCGCCGCGACGGTTGCGTCGGCGGCTGCCCTGATCGCCAGGATCCGATCCGCGATCTGGCCGGTGGCGCGGCCTGTCTGGGTCGCCAGGGCCTTCACCTCGTGGGCGACGATGGCGAAACCGCGGCCAGCGGCACCGGCCCTCGCGGCCTCGATGGTCGCATTCAGAGCGAGAAGATTCGTCTGGGAAGCGATACCGGCGATGAGTTTGACGACCGAGCCGATCTCGGTGGTGGCCTCCGTCAGAGAACGCGCGGTGACGTCCGTCCTGGCAAGTTCCGACAAGGCCGCCGTCGCGATGGCGACCGCACCTTCCACCTCCGTGTCGATGCCCTGCGTGGCCTGGGCAAGGACATGCGTCGCCCCCTCCGTCGAGCGCACCTCGATCGAGACCTTCTCCGCCCCCGATGCAACGCTCTTCACCTGATGGGCCGTCGTCTGGGCGCTATCGCGCATGGACCGCGCGACCTGATCCATGCGCCTCGCCGCCTGGGCAAGGTCCCGGGTGACCTCATGGACGCGCTGCTCGAAAGCGGCGGCTGCGCTTTCAAGGCGGACCCCGCGTTCGATACCCTCCGCCATCGTCATCGCGGCCTGCCGGTCGCCGGCCAGCTTGTCACGGAGAGCCTGCTGAAAGATCGCGATGGACGCTGCCATCGCGCCAATTTCATCCTTTCGCGCCAGGAACGGAACAGGGACCTCGATCTCTTCGGCCGCCAAAGCCGTCATGACGTCCTGGAGGCGCCGAAGGGGATTGCGGATCTGCGTCGTAGCGATCAGGTTCGCCCCGATCAGAGCCAAAACGATGCCGCCGGATGACATGATGATCAGCACAATCTTCGCCTGATTGCGGGCTTCATCGGCCGAAGCGCGCAGGAGCTCGAGGGAGCGTTTCGTCTCGTCCCCGAGCTGCACGATCGCCGTGACCATCATCTCAGGGCTCCTGACCGTGGCCTCGTCGGTCGCCTGAATCAGCGCGGCTTTCGGGGATACGGTCATTCCGAGCTCCGCCGTATCCCGCTGATAGGCAAGAAATTCCTGAAGCCGGTTGGCGAGGAGCTGCGTCTTGTCCGGAGCCGAAACCTCAAGCCAGGACAGGAACGGCCCTTTGATGCGCTCGATGTCTTCAAGAGCCCTTGCCAGCGATTGAAACTTCGCCCGCGCATCTTCCTTGTCCTCGGCGCCATAGACGACATGGGCGGTCACGACGGCGTGTTCGATGGCAAAGGCCAGGGCCTGCGCCTGCAAGGCGCCATTCCAGGCCGCTTCCACGGCAAGCGCCCGCGCGTTCTCACGCGCCATCTGGGCCAGGCTGAACCCGGCAAGACCAAGGGCGGCAACGCCCACCAAACCAATTACCGCAGCCAGCTTCGCGCGCAGACCGAATTGCATGTGCCCTGCCCCAGGATTGTTTTCCCGAGCGCTTGTGCGGCGCGACATCCTACTCGAAAGTTAAATATAGCCGTCTAGAAATAGAGTTTTCGAACAGAATTAGAAAAATTCAATTACAATGAACCGCCTCGATATTCTTATTCTATTGAAATACATTGACCTGCGGCCTTGTCATTATTTTGTTAAAAAGATTTCTTACACGATTTCTCTTTATGCGCCCGTTTTCCGGCACCTGACCGACGGCTCCAGGTCACCGTCACGGTTAGGCTTCGATAGACTTCCCGTCTCGAAGCACATCCCTTTTTGAACAGGTTGCGCTATGTCTAGTGCCAAGCCGCAAAGGCCAAGCACAAGGGAAATGCTCCACCGATGATAAACTCCTTCCGCACGCTCTGTCTGATCGGCATGATCGCAACGCCGCTCGCCGCCTGTAACCAGACGACAGACTCGCCCCCGCCGGCTGCCGCAAGCATAACGCCTTCAGGCTTCCGCATGCCCGAAGGGACAGGATGCCAGGGCGAGATTGCGCGCTTTCGCGCGGTCATGAGCAACGACCTGTCGATGGGCCACGTCAATCAGTCGGTGTACAGCCGCGTCGACAAGGAGCTGGATCAGGCCGATAGCGCCTGTGCGGCCGGACGCGATGCGGAGGCCGTCCGTATGGTCAACGCGACCAAAGCCCGCCACGGCTATCGCTGAGAGCAGGATCAACTGAAAAGCTCCACCGGAAGAAGGACTGCAGGAAGAGCGGCATCGCCTTCGGGTCGATGTCGTCGAGGCTCCGGATGATCCGCACGTCGCTGAGTTCCGGATGCTCCTGCGCCGCAATCCTGGCGCGGATCATGTCCGCGCCCTCTTCCGCAGGGACATTCATCGTCACGTAGCGCATGACGGCGACGGCCGGCCACCGCTCGACGATGATCCAGTCATCCGAGACCCGGTAATCCGCCTCCGACAGGCCCGTCTCCTCCCCCAGTTCGCGGGTGAGGCTTCGGGCGAGGTCGACTGTCCCGTCCGGAAGCAGATCGGATCGGTCCGGTGTCCCGGCGGGAAAGTAGATCTTACCGCCATTGACCGTGTCGTGGCTCATGACGCCACAGATGAAAGCCCCATCCGACCCGCGCAGGGCCGCCATGGCGAAGCCGTTGGCAACGGTCGGATCGGGATTGCCCATGTCGATCCAGGCGACGAGGTTGGCATAATCGGTTTCGAAATAGGTATTGCGGCACAGCTCCGGCGTAACGGCCGTCTGACTTACCAGCAGCACTTTTCCGTTGAACATCTTCGGCTTCGCCGCGACGCGCCGCTGCCAGTTCGCTTCGATGGCGGCGTGGTTCTCCTCAGCCCAGCGCCAGCGGAAGGGTTCGCAAGCTGCCTCGACACGCGCCACGTGCGTGATCGCCAGGTCGTGCTTCATGCCACCAGCTCGCCGCGACTGACGACGACGGCATGGCCGCCGATCTCGGCTGACACGAGGGCACCGCCCTTGATCGTCAACTGGAGGGCGATCTCGCTCGGGCGTCCCATCTCGACACCCTGCTCGATGACCACGTCATGGTCTCCATCCCCCAAAGGCTCGCATTGCATGAGCGCTCCCGCAAAGGCCGCGGCCGCCGAACCCGTTGCCGGATCCTCCAGAACACCCATTCCCGGGCCGAACATCCGGGCCCGGAAACGGATGCCCTCCGCGGCGGGAAGACGCGTGTAAACATAAGCCGCGGGATGATCGCTGTCGGCAAAAGTCCTGTCGAAGGCTTCCGCATGAGGGCGCGCGCGCGCCAGTGCGTCGAGGGACGAGACCGGAACGAGATCATAGGCAACGCCTGCGGAATGGCGGCTCGGCACGTGACGCTCGAAACCGATCTCCGTGGGATCGAGACCCAGGGCCCAGGCGCAATCGCTGGTCTCCTTTCCGTCACCCCAGGAGAAGGGAAGGCGGGGCAGCTTGAACCGCGCGCGGCCCTCCCTCTCGCCCTGAACCTCGACAGCGCAAGGGACGATTCCGACTTTTTCTTTCAAGCCGAACGCAGCGGCACCGGGCTCGCCGTCCTGATCGAGCAATGCGAGGAGCACCGCCGTCCCGACCGTGGGGTGGCCGGCGAACGGCAGCTCCCTGGTCGGCGTGAAGATGCGGATATCGGCCCGCTGGCGCGGATCCTCCGGCGAGAACACGAAGACCGTCTCCGAGAGGTTGAATTCCTTGGCGATGGTCTGCATTGCATCGGTATCGAGGCCCTCGGCCTCGAGCACCACCGCAAGGGGATTGCCCGCAAAAGCGCGGCGGGTGAAGACGTCAAGGGTGACATAGCGGCGGGTCATCGATCAAACCTCTTCGGCCGGGAAGCGGAAACTGGGGGACACGAACTCATCCTGCGCTGCGATCGTCAGGATTTCGCGGGACGCGGCCTCCTCGGTTCTCTTGAGAAGTCCGAACACCGAGGCTGACGCCTCTTCGAGAGCCTTCGCGGCCGATCGTGAACGCGCGTAATGGACAAAGAACAGGGCCGCGATCGCATCGCCTGCGCCATTGACGCTGAGGGAGAGCCGAGGCGTCCTGACACGCCAGAACCGCCCCGCCTCGCCTGCGATCAGATCCACCGAGTCGTCGGGTGTCTCACGAGACACGACGGAAGTGACGAGCACCACCTTGGGGCCGAGGAGATGAACGGCCGCGACTGCTTCTTTGATCGAAGCGAGCGTATCCGTTGCAATTCCGGACAGATAATCCAGCTCGAATTGATTGGGCGTGATGATGTCGGCCGCCGGGATCGCCTGCTCCTTCATGAACTCCGGAATGCCGGGGCGCACGAAGACCCCGCGCCCCACGTCGCCGATCACGGGATCGCAGCAATAAAGTGCATCGGGGTTGAGCCCGCGGACCCGAGCGACTGCGGACAGAATGGCGTTTCCGATATCGGCCGATCCCATGTAGCCGGAGAGCACGCCGTCGCAACGGCCGAGCACTCCCCGTTCGGCGATCCCATCCACGAGTTCCTCGATGGCGGGACCATCGAACACCCGTCCCTTCCATGAGCCGTAACCGGTATGGTTGGAAAACTGGACCGTGTGGATCGGCCAGACCTCGACCCCGAGACGCTGCATGGGAAAAACCGCCGATGCATTGCCCACATGACCAAAGGCGACGTGAGATTGGATGGAGAGAACGTTCATGACGCTTGCCTCGCTGACCGCCTCCGGTTAGCGCATTGGCTTCGCCGCATCAAATCGTGTGCTGTGATGGGATCGATCACACAGGCATGACGTTTCCGCATATTCCGCAGCCGCCTCTCGCCGTGACGTGTCCCGAGGAAACCCATGAACCTGGACGGCCTTACCCATTCGGTTATCGATTTCGTCCGGGATCACAGGGAATACGCGCCCATAATCGTCGGCCTGCTCACCTTCGGCGAATCGCTCGCCTTCGTGTCCCTCCTGCTCCCTGCCACGAGCATCATCATAGGGATCGGTTTCATGATCGCGGCAGCGGAAATCCCGTTCTGGGAGGCATGGCTCGGCGCTGCCGTGGGCGCCACCTTAAGCAACTGGATCTCCTTCACCATCGGGCGGCACTACAAGACCGCCGCCTACGGAGTCTGGCCCTTGTCCCGCAATCAACATTTGATCGCACGCGGGGAGCGCTTCTTTCAGCGCTTCGGTCCGTGGGCTGTGTTTCTGGGCCGCTTCTTCGGACCGACAAGGGCGGTCATTCCGCTCATCTCAGGCATTTTCCTCATGCCTCCGGTGCTTTTCCAGGCGGCCAACCTCGCATCAGCCTTTGTCTGGGCTTTCGTGCTGCTGGCGCCGGGAGCGGGGCTGGCACGCTATGTCTTCTGGTAGGCGGGAAGTTCCTTCCGAAAAGGAACCGAGCGTATCGCCCATCATTGACCCTCATCACCTAAGGAGGTTCTCATGGGTAAGGGCAAGATGAACGGCGACAATTCTTCGGAGAGCAAGAAACATCCGGGCCACATGATGCGGGGCTCCGGCGGCACCACCAAGAAGCGCCTCGATCCAGGCAAGCAAGACAACAACAAGGCCGAGAACACGAAAAGTAATAGCCAATAGGCGCCAAGCGCGTCTTTTAGGTAAATTTCTGCACTTTCCCCTCTGTTTCAGCAGGTTTCAGCCCTGCCTGGCGGTGGTACATAACAGCATTGCCTTACGTCAAAGCAATGTTCATGAACCAGAGCCCGCCAGATACGTACGATTGGTACGACGAGGATGACGCACTTCAGCCCTTGGCTGGAGTGGCTGGGGGCACATCGCCCGAGCTGCTGCCATCATGGCGACAGCTTGGTTGGTGGACCGGCGGCATCGCGTTCGCGGCGCTCTGGATTTTCGAGAGCTGGAGCATCACCACCCCCTCAGCCGGAAAAGAGGGCATCGGCCGAATGGTCGAGAGTATGTGGGAGCTCCTTCTCGCCCTGGCTGTTTGCTACGGGATCTTCAAATTCTGCATGCCCCGGTATCGAGTATTGGGGCATGTCCTATGCATAATCAGCGCCATCGTGCTTCTTTTGAATCACATGGCCTGACCTTTTCATTCGGGGGCTGCAAAACAAACAGGGGCGGATCAACCGCCCCTTTTTTTGTCGCGTTCGATGGCCCGGATCAGTTCCGGGTCTTGTCCACAAGCGCCTTGGACTTGATCCACGGCATCATCTCGCGCAGGCGGCCGCCCACTTCTTCGATCTGGTGCGCGGCGTTGCGGGCGCGAACAGCCTTGAAGGAGGTCTGGTTGACCTTGTTCTCTAGCATCCAGTCATGGGTGAACTTGCCCGTCTGGATGTCCGTGAGAACCCGCTTCATCTCGGCCTTCGTTTCGGACGTGATGATGCGCGGTCCGGTGACGTACTCGCCGTACTCCGCCGTGTTGGAGATCGAGTAATTCATGTTGGCGATGCCGCCCTCGTAGATGAGGTCGACGATCAGCTTCACCTCGTGCAGACACTCGAAATAGGCCATCTCGGGAGCGTAACCAGCCTCGACCAGGGTTTCGAAGCCCGCCTTGATGAGCTCCACGAGACCGCCGCAAAGAACGACCTGCTCGCCGAACAGGTCGGTCTCGCATTCTTCCTTGAAGGTGGTCTCGATGATGCCTGCCCGGCCGCCGCCATTGGCCGAGGCGTAGGAAAGGCCGAGATCGTGGGCATTGCCGGTGGCATCCTGGTGGATGGCGATCAGGGTCGGCACGCCGCCACCGCGCAGGTACTCGGAGCGGACCGTATGGCCGGGGCCCTTCGGGGCCACCATGAGCACGTCGAGGTCCTTGCGAGGTTCGATCAGATTGAAATGAACGTTGAGGCCGTGAGCGAAGAGAAGCGCAGCGCCTTCCTTCATGTTGGCGTGAAGATCATCGCGATAAATGTCCGCCTGGAGTTCGTCCGGCGTGAGCATCATCACCACATCGGCCCACTTGGCCGCCTCGGACACCTCCATCACCTTCAGGCCTTCCTTCTCGGCCTTGGCGGCGGACGGAGAGCCCTTCCGCAGAGCGACGGCGATCTCCTTGACGCCGGAATCGCGCAGGTTCAGCGCATGGGCATGCCCCTGGCTGCCGTAGCCGACGATAGCGACCTTCTTGCCTTTGATGAGATTGATGTCGGCGTCGCGATCATAATAAACGCGCATGGCTGCCCTTTTCCTTCAAGTTTCGTAGTACGTTAGATCTGCCTCGAGGTAACCGGAGGCGGTGCGGGATGCGGCTTCTTAGCGACCTTTTGTTTCATAGGGAAGCAGCGAAACCGTTATTTTCGTTCGTTTGATAGTCACCCTTTATGGCGATTGCTTCGTGCTTCCTCCGGGTTTAACTGGCCAGATCGTCTCTCGTTCTGGAGGTTTATCATGCCGAAGATCGACGTCGCCTTTATCTTTCTCTCTGTCGTCTGCCTCATGATCGGTCTCGTTCTCGGGATCGGGATGGGAGCATCGCACAATTTTCAGCTGGCTCCCGTTCATGCCCATCTCAACCTCCTCGGATGGGCGTCTCTGGCTCTGTTCGGGCTGATCTACAGGGCCTACCCTGCGCTTACGCGCTCCTGGCTCGCCAAGCTTCATCTCTGGCTTTCAGGGGTCGCGGCCCTCGCATTTCCCGCAGGCATCTACGTATCCATCACGTATGAAAAGCCCATGCTCGCCATTCTGATGTCGCTCGTGGCCCTCGCCGGCGTGATCACGTTCTTCCTCAATCTCATTCGCGTCTTCTTCTTTGTCCCCGAAGCCAGCGCAACGGAATCCCCGGCACGGTCGCTCGCCTGATTGAATTCCAGGTCGAATCGTGGAGAAATGAGTTCATGGATCAGCTCATTTCCCCCGACACGGTTCTGGCTTTCTGGCGCGAGGCAGGACCCGAGAAGTGGTTTGCGAAGGACGATGCCTTCGACCGGGCCTGCCGCGACCGCTTCCTCACCACTTATCAGGCCGCGGCCCGAGGAGATCTCAACGAATGGGAGCTGACGCCGGATGGAGCGCTCGCCGTCGTTCTTCTCCTCGACCAGTTTCCGCGAAACATGTTTCGCGGCACCCGCGACGTGTACAAGACCGATCCGGTTGCCCTCATGGCGGCGGACCGGGCGATCGAGCGAGGATACGACACGAAGGTCGCCCCTGCGTTTCGGCGCTTTTTCTACTTGCCCTTCATGCATTCCGAGTCCCTGCGCCACCAGGAACGTTCCGTTTCGCTCAACGAAGCCCTCGGCGCGGAGGATTCCATCAAGTGGGCCCGGCATCACCGCGATATCATCGCGCGCTTCGGCCGTTTCCCGCATCGGAATGTGATCCTGGGAAGGGAAACGACGCCCGAAGAGGAGGCTTTTCTTCGGGAGGACAGTTTCAGAGGATAAGGACATCCCGCTCATATCATCTGAAACTCGCCGCTCGTCCTGAACCGGACGTAAGCCTCAATGCTCCGCCGCATGTTGGGCAGTATTGTCGGGAGTGCGTCCGGACCGAACCAGTCGAGTTCCAGGCTTTCCCCATCGCTGCCGCCAAGCACGCCCTCATAGGCACGCGCGCAGAACATGAGGGAGAAGCACTGGCACACATGGCCATTGGGATAGCGAATGGTCTCGAAATCCGGATCACACGCATACCCGAACGGCTGCAGATCCTTGACCGTCAGGCCTGTCTCCTCGTGCACCTCACGGACAATCGCGTCCGTGATGTTCTCTCCTTCTTCCGGTACGCCGCCGGGAATGCCCCAGATGCCGAAATCGGAGCGCCGCTGGAGGAGGATCCTTCCATCCTCCCGCTCGATCACGATGCGGGTACCGGGCACCAGCAGAAGCCGGTTGCCGACCGCATCGCGCAAGCGCCCGAGATAGCTTTCCTGGAAGGACGGCACGAGCCTGTTCCGCTACATGCTCTCGGCGCCGCGCGCCATGGCGGCAACGCCGGTGCGTGACACTTCGACCAGTCCCACAGCCGTCATCAGCTTGATAAAGCGTTCGACTTCCTCGGTCGTGCCTGTGAGCTCATAGACGAACGACGTGAGCGTCGCATCCAGCGTGCGGGCGCCGAAGGCCGATGCAAGGCGCATGGCCTCGACACGATGGTCGCCTTTGCCGACGACCTTCACCAAGCACAGCTCACGCTCCACCGCGTCCCCTGTCATGGTCAGATCGACCACCCGATGGACCGGCACCAGCCGCGCGAGCTGGCTTTTGATCTGCTCGATGATGCTGTCCGTTCCCGTGGTCACGATGGTGATCCGCGAGATATGGGCTTCGTGCTCCGTCTCGGTGACCGTGAGGCTCTCGATGTTATAGCCGCGCCCCGAGAACATCCCGGCGATACGGGCCAGGACGCCGGGCTCGTTGTCGACGATGATGGCGAGCGTGTGCCGATTGACGGGCTCGATGCGCGTTGCGCCGGGGTAGTGGGTGCTCATCTGACTCATGTTTCTGAATTTCCGGCTGACCAGAGAAAGTTATTCATCACACCAGCATCTTGCCCTTCTCGTCGATCACGGAACGGATGTCCGTTCCGGTCTCGCCGAGATAATCGTTGAGCAGCATCTCGTTATGAGCCTTGCCGGATGGAATCATCGGGAAGCAGTTTTCCGTCTTGTCCACGATGCAATCGAAGATCACCGGACGGTTCGTGTTGATCATTTGAAGGATTGCGGCATCGAGCTCGGCGGGCTTGTCGCAGCGAATGCCCACGCCGCCATAGGCTTCCGCGAGCTTCACGAAATCAGGAAGCGATTCCGAGTAGCTATGGGAGTAGCGTCCCCCGTGCAGGAGCTCCTGCCATTGCCGGACCATGCCCATGTATTCATTGTTGAGAATGAAGACCTTGATCGGCAGATTGTACTGCAGCGCCGTCGACATTTCCTGCAGCATCATCTGGATCGATGCTTCGCCTGCGATATCGATGACGAGCGCGTCAGGATGCGCAAGCTGGGCGCCGACGGCTGCAGGCAGGCCGTAGCCCATGGTTCCGTGACCGCCCGAGGTCATCCAGCGATTCGGCTGCTCGAATTTGAAGTACTGCGCCGCCCACATCTGATGCTGGCCGACCTCGGTCGTCACATAGGTCTCGCGGTCTTTCGTGAGCTCATAAAGGCGCTGGATCGCGTGCTGCGGCTTGATGGTTTCCTCAGAGTTGCGATACCCGAGGCAATTGCGCGCGCGCCACCCTTCGATCTTGTTCCACCATTCCTTGAGAGCGGGCTTGTCCACCTGCGGCGCTTTCTGACGCCACAAACGAAGCATATCCTCCAGCACATGGGCGCAATCGCCGATGATCGGAATATCGACCTTGACGTTCTTGTTGATGGACGACGGATCGATGTCTACGTGGATGCGCTTCGAATAGGGCGAGAACGCATCGAGACGTCCGGTGATCCGGTCATCGAAACGGGCGCCGATGTTGATCATCACATCGCACTCGTGCATCGCCAGATTGGACTCATAGGTCCCGTGCATGCCGACCATTCCAAGGAACTGCGTATCTGACGCCGGATACGCACCGAGGCCCATCAGGGTCGAGGTGATCGGAAAACCCGTGAGACGCACGAGCTCACGAAGCAGCGCGGAGGCATGGGTTCCCGAATTGATGACACCGCCACCCGTGTAGAAGACGGGACGCTTGGCATTGGCCATCAGGTCGATGGCCGCGCGGATCCGCTCCAGGTCTCCCTTGACGGTCGGATGATAGGTCTTGTGCTGATTGTTGGCCGGGCGCACGTAAGTTCCGGACTTGAACTGGATATCCTTCGGCAGGTCGATTACCACCGGTCCCGGCCGGCCGTTCATCGCCACATAGAAGGCCTCGTGCAGGATGCGCGGCAGATCCTCGATCGATTTCACGAGATAGTTGTGCTTCGTGCAGTGGCGGGTGATGCCGACCGTATCGCATTCCTGGAAAGCGTCGGAGCCGATCAGATGCGTCGGCACTTGCCCGGTGATGCACACAAGCGGAATGGAATCCATCATCGCATCGGCGAGGCCAGTCACCGCGTTGGTCGCCCCGGGGCCCGAGGTCACGAGAACGACACCGGGTTTACCGGAGGATCGTGCATACCCCTCCGCGGCATGGACTGCGCCCTGCTCGTGCCGGACGAGAACGTGGCGAATCTTCTCCTGATGGAAGAGTGCGTCATAGATCGGAAGGACCGCCCCTCCTGGATAGCCGAACAGGTGTTCAACCCCCTGATCCTGGAGAGCGCGGATCACCATTTCGGCTCCCGTCATCGTCTCGCTCATGTCACTCGCTCCGTCTGATATCTTTTCCGTGTCGTTGGGAAACTGGGCAATAAAAAAGGCCCCTGAGGGGGCCTGTGCGCCATCGCCGGACCTGCGGGGTCAATCCCGCTCCGTCGATGGCGCTCGTACTACGAGAATAAGCTTGCGCATAAATGCAGCTTTCCTGTTCAAAAGTTGCGCTGACGCTAGCCGATGTATTTCAATCGGTCAAGCACCTCGCATTTGGCAGATTACCGTCTAGCTCTTAGGATAAGCAACCTTTCAGTATTGTGTCATGACCAACTCTGCTTCCGCAACTGATCCTTCGTCCCGTGGACCCCGCATCACGGCTCGCGCCCTCCTGCTTGGAGACCGGCTCGACGTCGCCGGGCTGGAGCGCAGCGACGTTCTTTCCACCTCTCCCCTCGCCTTCCGCGCAGGACAGGACGGTTTCGTCGCCCTGTTTCGATTCGGGGTCGCGGTCCTGGTCGGCCTCACGCCCCTGGAAGAGGACGATGTCATCCGGGGGCTCCGGCAGCGGATCGTCGGCGAATTCGCCCGCCATGAGGAGGAAACGGCCATCATCGAGATCGCCGCCGACAAGGAAGACCAGATTCCGCCCGGCGGGCCGATCTATGTCCGCCAACTCTCCACGGAGCGGCTGGCCGTGATCGCCGATGCCCTTGCCAAGAGCGCCGCACTCGCCCGCGACGAGCGGGAAGCCGCCGCCGTCTTTGACGTGATGGAACCTTTCGCGCGATTTCTGGCGGAAAAAGGAAAGCGCCCCGGGGGACGCCGGGAGATCCTGAAGCATGTGGGGAACGCCCTCCTGGTCCGGCAGCGCGTGTCGGGCCGCGTGGCCGTCGAGGAAAAGCCCGACGTGCTGTGGGACCGCCCGGACCTCGAGCGCCTTTATGCCCGTCTGGAGGACGAGTACGAACTGAGGGAGCGGGCAACCGCTCTCCATCGCAAGCTCGACGTCATCGGCGACACCACCCAGGCCCTGACCGACCTCATCGATACGGAGCGATCCCTGCGCCTCGAACTGATCATCGTGATCCTGATCGTGTTCGAGATCGTCATTACCTTCTACCAGATGGCGACGGGCACTCCGGGGCATTGAAGGCGGCCATCGCGATGTCAAACGCACCTTCCGGCTCGATCCACTGCCAATCCGGCAGCTGATGCCGGAACCAGGTAAATTGGCGCTTCGCGTAGCGGCGCGTGTCGGCCTGTCCCTTGATGATGGCCTCGTCCCGCGAGATCTCGCCGCGCAGATAGGCCAGGAGGCCTGGAACGCCGTGGGCCCGCATCGCAGGCAGCATAGGATCGAGGTGACGCTCTCCTAGGGCCTTCACCTCGTCCAGGGCTCCGCTGTCCACCATCGTCAAAAACCGCGCGTCGATCCGCCGGCGCAGCTCTTCGCGGTCGGGCGCGAGAAAGACTTTGACGAGACGGCTGGTTCCGAGAGGGCCGGGCTGGCGGGAGCCGTGGAAGGACACGATGGGCTGTCCGGTTGCGGCGAAGATTTCGAGGGCCCGCTGGATCCTCAGACGGTCCGAGGGTCGCAGGGTACGCGCGGTCTGCGGATCCCTCTCGGTGAGGAGGCGATGGAGATCGGGCGTTTCCAGCCCTTCGCTCTCCCGCCTCACCTCGTCCCGGACCGCCTCCGGCACCGGGGGCATGTCCGAGAGACCCTCCGTGAGCGCCTTGAAGTAGAGGCCCGTACCGCCGACGAAAATCGGCAGCTTATGGCCGTGCAGCTCCTCGAGAACCGCTTTGGCGTCGGCGACATAGCGCCCTACGGAGAAGTTCACGGCGGCATCCACATGGCCGTAGAGACAGTGCGGTGCAGCCGCCTCCTCCATCGGTGTCGGACGGGCAGTGAGAACCCGCAGATCGCGATAGACCTGCATCGAATCCGCGTTGATCACGACCCCGCCCAGCCTTTCCGCGAGCCGAATGCCCAAAGCGGACTTGCCTGATGCGGTCGGCCCTGCAATGAGAATCGCGCCGATCCCACCCTCACTCACGCCCGGTCTCCACGATGCCTGCATCCTCCGATCTCGTCGCGACGCTCGTCGCCAATCCTCAGCAGCCTGTCCTTACGGAGGCCCTCCTCGCGGCGGCTGTCAAAGCGTTGGGACAAGAAACGGAACCCGTCGTCCTGGCAAGCGGAATCGCCGCGGACCTGATCCTTCCGGCACATCCGAGCAGGACCGGCGTTGAAGCGGCTCTGCGCGATCTTCTGGGCGATGCCCCTGTGGACATCATCGTCCAGCCTTTGGAAGGACGGCGCAAACACCTTTTCCTGGCCGACATGGATTCGACGATGATCGGCCAGGAATGCATCGACGAGCTGGCCGACTACGTGGGGCTCAAGGCCGAGGTTTCCGAGATCACGGAGCGGGCCATGCGCGGCGAGATCGCCTTCGAACCCGCTCTGCGGGAGCGCGTCGCCCTCCTGAAGGGCTTACCCGTCGCGGTGGTGGACGAGATTATCGCGAGCCGGATCAGCCTGACTCCGGGCGGCAGCACCCTTGTCCAGACGATGCGGGCGAACGGTGCCTATACGTGTCTGGTCTCGGGCGGCTTCACGCTGTTCACGGGCCCCATCGCCCACAAGATCGGCTTTCACGAGCATCGCTCCAACCACCTGATCGTTGACGGCGGCAAGCTCGCCGGAATGGTTGAGGAACCGATCCTCGGCCGGGAAGCCAAACTCGCGACCTTGATCGAACTGCGCACCCGCTTCGGATTGTCCCACCAGGACACGATGGCGGTGGGCGATGGAGCCAACGATCTTTCGATGTTGGGTGAAGCCGGTCTCGGAGTCGCATATCACGCCAAGCCCGCCGTTGCGGCAGCTGCGCATGCGAGGGTGGACCATGGCGACTTGACCACGTTGCTTTACGCACAGGGCTATCGTGGCGAGGATTTTCTTGCAACCTAAAGATGATTTAAGAGATTCATGCAAACAACGCTTGCATAAAGAAACATAATAACATATTAGGCATGCTATCCTACTAGTGGAGGGATAATGCAATGCCTACGTCGAACAACCATGCACCTGTGATCGGCCGTCTCACGTTCGACTGGGTAGCGGAAAATTCCATCAACGGCTTCATCGTCGGCACTGTTCAGGCCAAGGATGAGGACGGTGATGCGCTGACCTTCAAGCTCATCGACAATGCCGATGGGCGTTTCTATATGGACGGCAACGATCTTCGCGTGCTGGACGGCAGCCGCTTCAATGATCAGGTCCAGCCGACCCATACGGTGAAGGTCCGCGTCACGGATAGTCATGGAGAATCTTCCGAGCAGGAATTCACCATCCGCGTGATGGATCGCGATGGAAATCCGCCTCCTCCGCCGGAGAACCACAATCCTGACGACCTTTTCGTTTGGGCAGAGGACGTGCCGGAAACGGCGCAAGGCGGATATTATGTCGGTCAGATCTTCGGCACCGACCCGGACGGCGATCAACTCGCCTATCGGATCGTCAACCAGGACAGTCCTTTTGCAATAATCGGATCCACGATCGTCCTCCGTCAGGACGCAGTCCTTGATTATGAAACCAAGCCCATTCACACCATTACGGTCGAATCTTCCGACGGTCGCGGTGGAATCCTGACGCGGAGTTTCGATATCAAGGTTCGGGACATACAAGAGACCCCACCGCAGAACCATCCGCCTGTCATCGACGGCCTGAGCAATTATTGGATCTCGGAAAATGCGCCGGACGGCACGGTCATCGGACGCGTGATCGCTCATGACCCCGACGGCCAAATGCTGAAATACGAATTGCTCGACAACAGTGATGGGCGGTTTAGGCTCGAAGGCGACCATGTCGTCGTCGCCGACGGCAGTCGGATCGATTACGAAGCCAGCCCATTCTACGACATAAAGATCCGTGTCACGGATAGCCAAGGGGCGTCCGATACGGTGACCTATATGATCTCCGTGCTGGATGTGAACGAGAATCCGCCTCCCGAAAATCATGCGCCGGAGGTCGAACTGATCGGCGGTCATGTACCGGAGAACGCGGCATTTGGAACATATGTCGGAAATATCGACGTCATGGATCCTGACAACGATGCCGTTAGTGTCGAGTTGGTGAATAATGCCGACGGACGGTTCGTTCTTAACGGCAATCGCCTCCTTGTCGCGGATCCATCAAAGCTGGATTACGAGGCGTCCGCATCGCATGATATCTGGGTGCGTGTCACGGACAGTCGCGGGGGAGAGACACTCAAGAAGTTCATCATCAAGGTCGACGATGTAGACGAAAGCGACCTCCCGCCCGGAAACCATGCACCGTCGATGGTCATGCTCAATGGCGTCGAGGTTAAGGAGAATGCCGAGACGGGCACTGTCGTTGGCTATCTCGGCGCCTTTGACCCCGACGGGGATCCTCTCACCTTCACGTTGCTTGATAACGCCGATGGCCGCTTCAAGATCGAGAACAACAGGGTGGTCGTGGCTGACGGTACGAAGCTCGATTACGAGACTGCGCACGAGCATCCCATCCGTGTCCAAGTCAGCGATGGCCAAGGCGGGATAGTGGAAGCTGCCTTCATCATCCATGTGCGTGACATTGCCGATCAGCCGCCCCAGAACCATGCGCCTGTCATCGATGGGATCATGGGCGACGTTGTCGTAGAAAACGCACCCAACGGTCTTGTTGTTGGACGTGTGTTGGCTTTCGACCCCGATGGCGGTCACCTCAAGTACGAACTGCTCGACAGCGATGGGCGGTTCAGGATCGAAGACGATCGTATCATCGTCGCCGACGGCAGCCGGCTCGACTATGAAACGAACCCTTATCACGAAGTGAAAGTCCGTGTGACCGACAGTCAGGGACTGTCCGATACGAAGACATTCACGATCTCCGTGAAGGATGTGAACGAGGATGGAGATCCACCTCCATCGGACAATCATGCTCCAATCGATCTTCTGTTGTCCGATAGTGGTGTGACGGAGAACAGCGACAATGGGACCGTTGTCGGCGTTCTGATTGGCAAGGACCCGGATTCCGGCGACTCTCTCAGCTATACGCTGCTCGATGATGCCGGCGGCCGGTTCGCCATTGTCGATGACGAATTGGTAGTCAAGGACAGCTCAAGGCTCGATCACGAAGCGAATCCATACCATACCATCCGGGCGCGGGTGATGGATTCCCATGGCCAGAGCTTCGAGAAAACCTTCACCATTCAAGTCGAAGACCAGGAAGATGAGGACAATTCCGGTTCAGACGCCAATGATACGATCATTGGTGGTGCCGGAGACGACTCCTTCCTCGGCGGCCTCGGCAACGATCTGATCACCGGAGGAAATGGAAACGATACCTTGGGTGGCGGTGCCGGCAATGACAGGCTCTTCGGAGGCCGGGGCAAGGACATCATTTCCGGTGGCCTCGGGGCCGATATCCTGACCGGCGGCGCCGGAAAGGACGTCTTCGTCTTCGATGCCAAGCTGGGCAAGGGAAATATCGATCGGATCACGGACTTCTCCGTCAAGGACGATACGATTCACCTCGCCAAGGCGATCTTCAAAGCAGCCGGATCCAAGGGCGGGCTTTCCAAGGGCGCGTTCTGGGCCGGTTCTGAGGCTCACGACGCTAGCGATCGCGTGATCTACGATCCCCGCAACGGCAAGCTCTACTACGATGCCGATGGGAACGGAGCCAAGGAAGCTGTGCAGATCGCCCTTCTCAAGAGAGGCCTGGATCTTACCGCGAAAGACTTTCTGATCTTCTAATCGCGCCCTGCATGATCATCCAGAAAGAGGGCCTTATCGGCCCTCTTTTCTTTTGTGCTGCCATGGACCGCTCGCAGGTGAAGCAAGAGCCATTGCGTATCGTCGGTGCATACGAAAAGGGCGGCCCGAAGGCCGCCCTCGATGTTGGAAAGTGGATCCGCTCACTCGATCGAGAGAGCCACGAAACGGACTTCGCCCTGGCTGTTCGCCACGAGGAGCAGTGCGGACTTCCGGCCTTGGGACTTGATGGCGTCGATCCGCTTGGTCACGTCGGCAGGGGTCGAGACCGGTTCCTGGCCGACTTCGACGATCACTTCACCTGCTTGAATCCGCTTGTCGGCGGCGGTCGAATTCGGATCGACCTTGGTAATCACGACGCCTTTCTGGTCGTCCTTGATCCCGTAGCGGCGGCGCAGTTCGTCCGTGATGCCGGAGAGCTCGAGACCCAGGGCCTGCTTCGTCACCGTGGGAGTGTCGGTCGGAGGCTGCTGGAGATTGGCCTGCTTCTCGCCATCCTCGAGGCGCCCGAGGGTCACCTGCTTGGTCTCCTCCTTGCCCTTGCGGACGATCACGACGTCAACCGTCTTGCCGACAGGGGCCGACGCGACGATGCGCGGAAGGTCGCGGGAGTCCTTCACGTCCTTGCCGTCGAAACGGACGATGACGTCGCCCACGTCGAGGCCGGCCGGCTTGGCCGGACCCTTATCGTCGATGCCGGCGATCAACGCGCCCCGGGCCGAACCAAGATTTAGAGCCTCAGCGGTCGCGTCATCCACGTTCTGAATGCGCACGCCGAGCCAGCCACGGCGGGTCTCGCCGAACTGGCGAAGCTGATCGATCACGGGCGAGGCCGTCGAAGCCGGAACCGCGAAGCCGATGCCGACCGAGCCGCCGGTGGGAGACAGGATCGCCGTGTTGATGCCGACGACCTCACCGTTCATGTTGAACAGCGGACCACCCGAGTTGCCCTTGTTGATGGCGGCGTCGGTCTGGATGTAGTTGTCGTACGGACCGGACTCGATGTTACGGCCCCGGGCCGAGACGATACCCGCGGTCACCGATCCGCCGAGGCCAAAGGGGTTGCCGATCGCCATGACCCAGTCGCCGGGCCGCAGGGCATCGGAATCGCCGAACTTCACGGCCTTGAGTGGCTTGTCAGACTTGACCTTGAGAACCGCGAGATCGACTTTCGTATCCTTGCCGACGATGTCGGCCTTGAGCCGCGTCCCGTCGGAGAAGATCACGGTGATCTCGTTCGCATCGCCGATCACATGGTTGTTGGTCACCACGATCCCCGATGGATCGATCACGAACCCTGAACCCAGCGAATTGGAGCGGCGCTGCTGCCGGGGAGCGCTGTCGCCGTTGCCCTGGCCACGGCGGTTGAAGAACTCCTCGAACAAATCCTCGAAGGGCGTTCCCGGAGGCAGTTGAGGCAGAGCCCGGTTCTTGGCCTCGACGGTTGTGGAGGCCGAGATATTGACGACGGCGCCCGTCACTTCCGCGGCAAGATCTGCGAAGGATTCGGGTGCGGAGCGGGCCTGTGCCGCCATGGGAAGGGCCGCAGCGACAAAAGTCACGACCGCAAAGCAGGACGCGACCAGCCGGCGCGAGAAGCGCGTGGGACGCACTGTGACGGATGGCGCCAGCGCGTTCATGGCGTATGTCATTGAAAATCCTCTCTTGGAGAGCTGTGGATATAGATTGTCCCTCTGTTTCGCCATTCAAGCGCGGATTGCGGCGGAAGAGGGGCTGAATTCGTCATCCGAATTGTCGAATGACCCAAATGATCCCCAGCCCCACAATAGCCGAGAGGATCCCAACCACGCGCATGCGGTCGCTCGGGCTGTGGGCCGCCTCATACATGGCGCGGCGCATACCGTCAGGGAAAGCCGCAAAAAGAATGCCCTCGACCACGAGAGCGAGGCCGAGGGCTGCGACGAGATCCAGCATAAGGACCTATTGGGCTGGGGCCGGCTGAGCCGGCGATGCGGGAGCCTGGCCGCCATTGGCACGGCCCGACGGATCGTTGAAGTAACGGAAGAAGCTGGAATTCGGGCTCAACACGAGGCGGGTTTCTCCTGACTTGAGACCGGTCTCGTACGCCTGCAACGATCTGAAGAAGGCGAAGAAATCGGGATCCTGGCCGAATGCTTCGGCCAGAATACGATTCCTATCCGCATCACCTTGGCCGCGCAATTCCTCCGATTGGCGATTGGCGTCTGCCCGGATGACGGTGGCCTCCCGTTCGGCACGGGCGCGGATGGTCTGCGCCTGCTGCTGACCGTTCGCGCGAAGATCCGCCGCTTCCCTTTCACGCTCGGTGCGCATCCGCTGATAGACGGCCTGGCTGTTGGCGGCGGGCAGATCGACCCGGGTCAGGCGGACATCGATCATCTCGATGCCGAGGCTCTGCGCCTGCCTGTTCACGTCTTCTTGAATACGCTGCATCAACCCGCTGCGCTCCGTCCGGACGATCGCGTCCCGAGACGCGCTTGCCAGAACGTTACGCATGACCGAATTCGTGAAGCTGGCGAGCCGCTGGTTTGCCAACGGGAGGCTCCCGACGGCCTGATAGAACTTCAGCGGATCGATGATCCGGTACCGGGTGAACGCGTCCACCTCCAGGTTCTGCCGGTCCGCGGACAGAATTGTCTGAACAGGCAGGTCGAGATCGAGCACGCGCCGGTCGAAATACGTGACCGCATCCATCAGCGGGACTTTGAAATAAAGGCCCGGCTCCCGCAAGGCCGATTGCACCGCGCCGAACCGCAGCACGAGCGCGTATTGGGTCTGCTGGACGATGAAGATCGAGCTGTAGAGGGCGATCAGGACGAGTGCGAGGAGGACGACGAAACCCGTCCGAAGGGCTGGACTGTTCATCGCGTGGCTCCCTGCTGACCCGCTGTACCCTGACCTTGGGGTTGTTGGCGCGGCAATTGCGTAAGCGGCAGATAGGGAACGACCCCCTGCCCGTTCTGGTCGATGATCACTTTTTCGACCCCGTTCATGACCCGCTCCATAGTCTCCAGGAACATGCGCTCGCGGCTGATGGCGGGGGAGAGACGATAAGCTTCGTAAATCTGGCGGAAGCGCGCGGCCTGACCGGTCGCGTCCGCAACGGCCTGCTCCCGGTAAGCCTCGGCCTGCTGGACAGCCCGCGCCGCCTCGCCTCGCGCCTCCGGGACGACCCGGCTGGCGAAGGTTTCGGCCTCGTTCTGCACCCGGACGGCGTCCTGCTGGGCGGCGTTCACGTCGAAGAAGGCCTGACGGACCTCCGCAGGAGGCTGTGCTGCCTGAAGCTGCACGACATTGATCAGGACGCCGGCCCCATAGGCATCGAGGGTCGACTGCATGATCTGGCGCACTTCCTGCGCGACGCTTGCCTGCTCCGTCGTCAGGATGTTCTGGATTCGGCGCCGGCCGATGACCTCGCGCATGGCGCTTTCGCCGACGGCCTTGATCGTTCCTTCAGGATTTTGGAGGTTGAAGACGAAATCCTGGGGCCTGACGGGATTGACCTGCCAGACGACATCGAAATCGATATCGACGATATTTTCGTCGCCGGTCAGCATCAGGCTTTCCTCGAGCACGTCACGGGCCCGTCCCTGGCCTGTCGGGGTCGACCGGTAGCCGACTTCGATGCGCTGCTGCTCGGTAACGTTCGGTTTGATCACCCGGCCGATCGGATAGGGCCAGTTGTAGTTCAAACCTTCGCTCGAACTGCCCGTAAAGCGACCGAACCTCATGTTGATGCCGACCTCGTTCGGCCGAACCGTATAGATGCCGGTGAGCAACCAGATGAAGATCGCGCCGAGAATCAGGGCGATAAGCCCTTTGCCGCCCATCGATCCGCCGGGAATCATGTCCTTGAGCCGGTCTTGACCGCGACGCAAGATTTCCTCGAGGTCCGGGGGCGTTCCATTGCCCTGCGGGCCGCCGGAGCCCCATGGGCTCTTGCCGCCTCCCGATCCCCCGCGTTGGCCCCAGGGGCCTCCGCCGCCGCTTTGGTTACTCCAAGGCATGGTCGCCTTTCCTCACTTTGAAAAGACCGGCCGTCTGAGCCGATAGGATGTTAGGCGGTTGTGGGTGGTCTTTCTCCCGCCTGTCAAGGCTGCGACTTGGGGATTGCGGCCGCTTTCGTCAACCTTGGCAGGGCTCAGGAACGGCGTTCCAGGTCGATAAAGGTAAACGGATGCTCGTCATCTCCGGCTTTCGGGTGGTCTTTCCGCGATATTTCCTTGAAAGCCGAGCGATCAAAGGCGGGAAAGACGGCGTCGCCTTCAGGCGTCGCATGGACCTCGGTCCAGTGGATTTTTTTCACATGCGGGAGGGCAAGAGCGTATATTTCCGCCCCGCCGGCCACCGCAATCGCATCGGCGTCCATCCGCGCCGCCAATTCCTGGCCCTTGGCGACAGCCGCGTCCCAGCTTTCGGCCCGATGGACGCCCGGGGCGGAAAATGTCGCGTCCCGGGTCAGGACAATCGTCTCCCGGCCCGGCAGACGTTTGCCGATGGACTGAAACGTCTTGCGGCCCATGATCATGGGCTTGCCCCAGGTCAGCTCCTTGAATCGCCTGAGATCCGTACGCAGGCGCCAAAGCAGCAGATTGTCCCGTCCGATGACGCCGTTATCCGCAACGGCAACCACGAGAATAAGGGGAACGGTCATGGGTCGTTTCCTAAAGAGATGGGCCGGCCGCAGGAGCCGATCCGTTCGCCAGGCTCCGCAGGGCTTCGCCCGTCACGCGCTGAACGGTCCACTCATCCATGGGCACGGCTCCGATGGAGCGGTAGAACCGCAAAGCCGGCTCGTTCCAATCGAGGACCCACCACTCGAGGCGGGCCAGGCCCTCTGTCACGCAGCGCCGGGCCAGATTCTGCAACAAGGCTTTTCCGATTCCTTTGGACCGGAATGCGGACCGAACGAACAAATCTTCCAGATAGATGCCGTGGCGGCCCCGAAAGGTCGAGAAATTATAGAACCACAGGGCAAAGCCCGCCGGCTCCCCGTTCCATTCCGCGATATCGGCGAAGACCCGCGGCCGCGGACCTAACAAGGCGGCGGAAAGGTCGTCTGTCGTGGCATCGACCTCATGGGCGAGACGCTCATATTCGGCCAGCTCGCGGATGAATTGGAGAATGAGGGAAGCGTCCTGTGCTTCCGCTTTGCGGATCGTGAGGGTCATCAACGTGTTGTGCCCAAGCTTGACGGCCCTGTCGAGCGTCAATCCGGCTCGTCCTCAGGCTTGATGCGGCGGGGCGAACCCCATTCCTCCAGGATGCCGTTCATGTCGTCGAGAACGAAAAACCGGGCGCTGTCCACATCATACCCGTCGTCGAGAAGCTCGTCATAATCCGTGAACCGATGACGGATATAGGCAACGATCGACAGCCAGGCGGCCGTTTCCGGCGTGGCCGTGTGAAGCCCACGGCTTCCTAGCGCATGATCGGTGACCGCCTCGAACTCATGCCGCGGAATCCGCGGAGCGAGGATCCTGACGGCGCTTTCGATGATCTCGCGCCGGTTCATGCAGTTCACACCGCGACAGGTGCCCTGATGGCCGGATGAGGATCGTAATCCTCGATCGCAATATCATCGAACGCGAAGTCGAACAGGGAACGCACGGCCGGATTGAGGCGCAGTCTCGGGAGGGGACGAGGCTCGCGCGAAAGCTGGAGGCGCGCTTGCTCCAAATGATTGAGGTAGAGATGCGCGTCCCCAAAGGAGTGGACGAAATCCCCCGGCTGCAACCCGGTCGCCTGCGCCATCATGTGCGTCAGCAGCGCGTAGGAGGCGATGTTGAACGGCTTTCTAATATGTTGGCTCCGATGCATATCCTACTATTATCGCCAGACCTGCTGGCGGCAAGGCTCCATGTTATGTCATCAACACCAGAGGATGAGCTCGGGCCGCAGGCTGGCCGGGGTTGCCGGCGAGTCCGAGCTCAGGATTCAGTCTGCACTGCCCGGGCTACAATGCGCAAACTCTGTCACTCAGTGCCTCGGGGCACCGAGCGCGACCATATTACCCTAGATTGAGGAATACTTGCCCTTCCTGTAGGCACAATCCGCTTACTATCCTCCTCGAATCACAATTCGGGGCGGGCAATCAGAATGGCTGACGGGAAAGTCTCTCTTTCCATCGTGGTATCGAACCACATCTCTGCGGCGTTCCACCAAAATTCGGTTCCTACCATCCGTGAGATCACTATCGAGAACGGAGCGGATCGCGACTTGGCTGACCTGGTGGTCGAGGTTACCTCGGAGCCGGAGTTCGCGGCTCCCCTGACTGTCCGCATCGATCGCATCCCGGCGAAGTCCACCCAGCACGTCCGCAGTCCGAACCTTCCCCTGAGTATCGCCTTCCTGCGCAAGTTGACCGAGGCAGTCCAGGGTGAGCTCCGGTTCACCCTCAAGGAACAAGACATGGAGCTTGCCGGGGCAGTGAAGTCCATCCGCCTCCTCCCGCCCTCGCATTGGGGCGGCACAGGCTCTGCCCCCGAACTGCTTGCGGCCTTCGTTCGCCCGAATGACCCTGCCATCGATGCGATCCTGAGGGAGGCGGGGCTGAAGCTGGCGGCGGCCGGCAAGCCGAATGCCATCGACGGCTACACCTCCGGCCGCCGTGATCGGGCATGGGAGCTCGCCGCCGCGATCTGGTCGGTTTTGGCCGCGAAGCGTCTCACCTACGTTCTCCCTCCGAAGAGCTTCGAGAGGCAGGGTCAGAAGGTCCGCTCGCCCTCCGAGATCCTTGAGAAGCGGGTCGGCACCTGCCTCGACCTCACTCTCATCTACGCGGCTGCCCTGGAGCAGGCTGGCCTCAATCCGATGGTTGTCCTGACCGAGGGGCACGCATTCGTCGGGATATTCCTGCGGCGGGAGGAGCTGCCAATGGCAGTCGTCGACGACGTCCAGGCGCTCCGCAAGCGCCGGGATGCCGACGAGGCCATCTTCGTCGAGACGACCTACCTGACGCACACGCCCCCGGGGCGCTTCGGCGATGCTGTGCGCAAGGGAGCGGCCCACATCGACGAGGAGGCGGAGGCCTCCCTTGAGGTCGCCGTCGACGTCTCCCGGGCGAGGACCGCGCAGATCCGTCCGCTCGACCTCGGCGACGGCGTGGCCCCCGCGCCCGTTGCCGGGGAGGAGGGACCCGAACTCGACCTCGGCATCGACGAGGCACCGACTTTCCCCGAGGACATCGTCGTCCGGGAGGTTGAGGACCGGAACGTCGATCGGTTGGAGCGCTGGAAGCGCAAGCTCCTCGACCTCACCCTGCGCAACAAGATGCTCAACTTCAAGGATGGTGCGAAGTCGGTCCGGATCGAGTGCCCCGAGCCCCACACGCTGGAGGACGCCCTATCCTCCGGCCGTAGGTTCAAGATCCTGCCGAAGTCGGACGTGCTGGGCGATAGCGATATTCGCGATGCCAAGCTTCATGAAGAGCGGACGAGCGCCGACGCCCGCCGCCAGGTGGCCATGGACGCGATCGCCCGCAACGAGCTTCATTCGACGCTCGATGAAAAGGACCTGAACGCACGGCTGACCGACCTCTACCGTGTGACCCGCACCGCCTTCGAGGAAAGCGGCTCGAACATCCTGTTCCTCGCGATGGGCTTCCTGCGCTGGCGGCAGGACGAGAAGGGCAAAGGGCAGGAACTCAAGGCTCCCCTCCTCCTCGTGCCCGTCTCCCTCGAGCGCTCGAGCGTGAGGGCCGGCTTCCGCTTGGCCCTGCACGAGGACGAGATCCGGTTCAATCCGACCCTGATGGAGATGCTCCGGCAGGACTTCAACCTGCGCATGGTCGAACTCGAGGGTGAGCTGCCAGCCGACGGTTCGGGCATCGACGTGGCCAAGGTCTGGAGCATCGTGCGCGCCCACGTGCGCGACGTGCGTGGATGGGAGGTGACCCCGGAAGTCGTCCTGTCAACCTTCTCCTTCACCAAGTTCCTGATGTGGCGCGACCTCGTCGAGCGGATGCACCTGCTCAAGCAGAATTCCGTCGTCCGCCATCTCGTCGATACCCCGAAGCACTCGTACGGGGACGACAGGCCCTTCCCGTCTCCCTCCAGGCTCGACCACGAACGGCACCCGTCGGAGGTGTTCGCGCCCCTGTCGGCGGACTCCTCCCAGCTCGCGGCGGTGTTCGCGGCCGCCGGGGGCAAGGACTTCGTCCTGCACGGCCCGCCCGGCACGGGCAAGAGCCAGACCATCACGAACATGATCTCCCAACTGCTCGCGATGGGGCGGAAGGTTCTGTTCGTGTCGCAGAAGACGGCGGCGCTCGAGGTGGTCCGGCGTCGCCTGATTGACGTCGGGCTGGGGGACTACTGCCTCGAGGTCCACTCCTCCAAGGCGCAGAAGTCGGCGATCCTCAACCAGCTCAGAACCTCATGGCACGAACGCGCGGTCCCGGACGCGCGCGAGTGGAAGGAGGCGGCCGAGGAACTGGCCGAGCTGAGGAACGAGCTGAACGCCCTTGTGGCCGCCCTCCACACCCGCCGCTCCAACGGCATGTCCGCGTACCAGACGTTCGGGATCGTGGTGGCCCACCGCGGCCGCTTCGAGGACGTGGTCTTCGACTGGCCGGACGCGGCGCACGACGAGGCGTTCCTCAACAGCCTCCGCAAGACGTGCCGTGACCTGTCCACAGCGCTCCGTGCGGCTGGCGATCCGTCCGAGCATCCGCTGCGGGGGATCGGGACAGTGGAATGGAGCCCTGGGTGGCGCACGGAGCTGACCGTCGCCCTCGATGCGCTTGGGAGAGCAATCGGGCCCCTCAGGGACGCGACCCGCAGGATTGGCGACGCTATCGCCGTCCCCGGGGCGAACTCCTATGCCGCGATGCGCGCCGTCGCGCTGCTGGCCGCCCTGCTCACTCGTCCCGAGGCTCGCAAGGCAGCCCGCTGCATCGCAGCCGACCATGCGGCGCTTCGCTCCGCCATCGAGGACTTGCAATCCTTGAAGACGAAAGCCGCCGACATCCAGGGCGGCCTTTCCGGCACGTACAGTGCATCCGTGTTCAAGGAGGATCTCCGCACCATCCTCACGGACTGGCGGACCGCGTCCGAGTCGAATTTCCTGTTCCGTGGCAGCCGACAGAACAAGGTGCGCCAGGCCTTGCAGCCCTTCGCCACGTCCCCGGTGCCGACGGACCTCGGCGTGGAACTCGTCAAACTGCTCGACCTGAAGGACGTGCGCGCGTCCGCGGAGCGGCTCCGCGAGACCCTCATCGCGGTTGGCGTGTCGTGGGACGGCATCGACACCGACATGGCGGAGGTCGAGGGTTGGCTCGAGTGGGCGGCCCATGCGCGGAAGGTATCCTCGCTGGCGGCCGATGCGCTGGGCCTCGACCGCTCCCTCATGCTCGAGCGCGTGCGTGGGCTGCTCGCGGACGATGCCCTATGGGAGCTGGGAGGCGTGGGCACCGAGGCGGCCGGCCACTGCCTGTCGGCTTGGGAGGCTGCCACGGCCGCAATCACGGCCGTCGCCCGGCTTGTCGATCGCGGCGGCGGCCCTGTTCCCCTTACAGACGGCCCGGATTGGATCGAGGAGACGGTCGCCATCGCGGCCCGCTGGAAAGCGAACCTTGGCCGGGCGCAGGAATGGTGCTTCTGGAACAAGGCCGGCAGCCAGGCCGCCGAACTCGGCCTCGGCCCGTTGGTCGCCGCCATCGCCAAAGGCTCTGTCAGGCCCGAGGAGGTGGCCACCGCGTTCGAGGCGGCCTATGCCCGCTGGTGGGCCGACCGCATCGTGGACGGCGATGCCGTCCTGCGCTCCTTCGTCCCCGCCCGCCATGCGGACGCGATCGCGCGTTTCCGGGCGGCTGACGAGCGGGTCGTCGAGCTGTCGAAGCGAATCATCAAGGCTCACCTTTCCGGCGACATCCCACCCCCCAACGCCTTCGGGGCGGATCCCGAATGGGGAACGCTGGCTCGCGAGATCACGAAGCGCGCAAGGCACATGCCCGTGCGCCGGCTGTTCTCCGAGATCCCGAGTGTGCTCACGAAGCTGACGCCTTGCGTGATGATGAGCCCGCTCTCCATCGCACAGTACCTCCCGCCCGACGGTGCCACCTTCGACGTGGTCATCTTCGACGAGGCGTCGCAGATCCCCGTCTGGGACGCCATCGGCGCGATCGCCCGCGGCAAGCAGGTGATCATCGTGGGCGACCCCGAGCAGTTGCCGCCGACGAGCGTCGGCGAGCGTGGCGTCGACGAGATCGAGGACGGCACGGATGTCGAGGACCAGGAGAGCATCCTCGATGAGTGTCTCGCCGCGAACATCCCGCAGATCCGGCTCGACTGGCATTACCGCAGTGAGCACGAGAGCCTGATTGCGTTCTCGAACAAGCACTACTACCGCGGCGAACTCGTGACCTTCCCTTCCCCGCTCACGACGGATCAGGCCGTCCGATACGTCCATGTTCCCGGGGGCGTGTACGAGCGTGGCAAGGGCCGCGTGAACCAGGAAGAGGCGAAGGCCGTCGTTGCCGATGTGGTCCGACGGCTGAAGGATTCGTCCTTCCGGGAGCGGAAGCAGTCGCTGGGCGTGGTCACCTTCAACGCCGAGCAGCAGCGCCTCGTGGAGAACCTGCTCGACCAGGAGCGTCGGGCCTATCCCGAGTTGGAGGACTTCTTCGACCTCACCCGTTGGCACGAACCCGTGTTCATCAAGAACCTGGAGAACGTGCAGGGTGATGAACGTGACGTGATCCTGTTCACCGTCGCTGTGGCACCGGACCAGCCCGGCCGGGGCGTGGCCACGATCAGCTCCCTCAACAAGGATGGCGGCTACCGACGTCTGAACGTGGCGATCACCCGTGCCCGGCGGGAGATGGTTGTCTTCGCCACCCTCCGGCCGGACCAGATCGATCTCAGCCGAACGAACGCCCGCGCCATCCGGGACTTCAAGCACTTCCTCGAGTTCGCTGAGCGTGGTCCCCGTGCCCTGGCGGAGGCCTTCGCCCCGACGGGACGCGGCACCGAATCCCCATTCGAGGATGCCGTGAAGAAGGCGTTGGAGACCCACGGGTGGGAAGTCCACACGCAGATCGGCGTCTCCAAGTTCTGCGTCGATCTTGCGGTCGTGCACCCGGACGCGCCGGGCCGTTATCTCGCGGGCATCGAATGCGACGGGGCGACCTACCATCGGTCGGCCACGGCCCGCGACCGCGACAGGCTGCGGGAGCACATCCTCACCAAGCTCGGATGGCGCATCCGCCGGGTCTGGAGCACCGAATGGTGGATGGATGCCGAGCGAGCCTTCGAGGCGCTCCATGCGAAGCTTGTGGCCGACCTCGAGGAGGACCGCAGCACTCCCAAGGCGGAAGCGATCTCGGATGGGCAGCCGTCTTCCGGAGGCGATGCCGCCTCCGCACCTCACCTCGAATCCACCGTCGCGCAGCCATCAGAGGACCCCGTTCCCGATACCGCTCCTCCGATGGCTGTCCAAGCGATGCCGCCCGCCCCTGATCAGGACAACAAAGCTCCCGAGGAGCAGCGCATATACGCCCGCCGGGAGGCCGATCCCAGCGACGCCATCGTCATCCCGACCCCGCAGGGCATCTACGTCCCCGCAACGGTGGATGACAGCGGCCATGCCCCCGACGGAGAGCGCTTCTACGACCCCACCTACCGCCCAAAGCTCAGGGAGATGGTGCGGCACGTGATCCGGACCGAGGGACCGATCTTCGATGACGTTCTGGTCCAGCGACTGGCCCGCGCCCACGGTTTCCAACGGGCGGCGGGCAAGATCCGGGAAATAGTGCTCGGGGTGGTCCCCCAGGGCATCGAACGCACCGACGAGGACGGCCGCACCGTTTTCTGGCCCGAGGGAACCGATCCCGGGCGTCTCTTCCCACTTAGGGAGTCTGATCCGGGTGTTCGGACGCATGGCGACATCCCCGTCCATGAACTGGCCAGCCTTGCCGCAAGCCTCGCCTCCGATGAGGATGACGAGGAAGTCGTCATTCGCCTCATGGCGGAGAAGTTCGGGCTATCACGGATCAAGCAGGGAACGCGCGCTCGCTTCGAGGCGGCTCTTCGACTAGCAAGAGGATCGGCCTAGACGCGGTCCGATTTTGGGATGACCTCACGAGAAACCGCTACAGCAAAGACTGGCTCTGGAGTCATGTTGGAATCCAGCAAACCCAGGCCGACGTTAACTCAGGTCCAGATCATCCAATCACTTGCCGAGGCACTCGCCTGGTTCGAGAAGGAGTTGAGCTGGGGAGTGGCTCCGGCCGAGTTGAACCACCTCACAGGTCGGATCGGCGAACTCTATGCCGCGATGATCACCCGTGGTCAGATGGCCCTCGAAACCAACCAGCGGGGATACGATGTCGTGTCCTCCTCGAACGAGCGTATCTCTGTCAAGACGGTCACCACCTCCCCCCATGTCTCCTTCAATCTCTCGACGTTCGAGTACGTCGACAGGGTCATAGTCCTTCGCGTCAACGTCGACGACGAACTGGGTATTTCGGTCGAGGAACTCCTCGATGAAACCGCAGAGTCAGCCAAGGGCAAGATGCGGCTTGGCGACGGCAAGTACGTGTACTCCATCGCACAGGGAACCCAACGGGAGAAGCGCCCCGTCGAGGACCTGCATGTCACAGCGCGAGCGAGACATTCTGACTTCGAGATCGTCCGATATGAGAGCGGCGCAATCCGCATCCTGCGCGACGGAGTCATCCAGCCCGTAGTCGTCAAAGATGTCCTCAGGCCCATTGCTGCCGACCTTGGTGTCAGCCTCCTGAACCCCAAGGGAGAGACCAAGAACACGCAGTCCCTCGGTGCCGATGTGATCCGTGCGCTCAACCTAGGTAACGATCGTCCAGTTACCTAGCGGGAATCACTGCGCTCTTCGAGCTTAAGCTGGAGAAGGCATTGGGGAACCTGCATCCTAAACACCGCTACGGAATTGTGGAGTTTCGCACGCATTCCACAGGCCGCGAACAAATAGAGAACAATTCTGTGGCGGGCTATAACGGGAATCAGTAAGGTCGCTGCTCTCAAGGGAGGTGACAATGATGGATCAGGTTCAGCCTGCTTGCAGCCCGGACGAGATGGAGGTCGATGTCACAGCCGTGATCGAGGCCTGCGGCGGCGATCCGAGAACTGCGATTAAGGCGCTTCTCATCGAACAGCAGATCCAGGAGCAGCGCATTGAACGTCTGGCCTCAGCCCTGTCCTTCGGTTACGTGCGCGGGCGGATTGGTGTCACGTCGGGCCGCGCCGGCTCCAGCCATAGTGTAACCACCTGATGGCACTTCGCACCAGGTTGGCATCATCGTCCCATCATCTGCTCGAGCGAATGCTGAACTTCGAGGCCTTGACTCTATGCGACACGGCCATTCGAGAAAGTCCCGGCGCCTCATGACGCCGGAGGTCGCCGACAGGCTTCTTAAATCCCTGCGCCCGACCCGCCATCTCCTCGCGCGGACGTTGGCGGAATCCCCATCGGCGGACCAGAATACTGTCAGATCGATCGGGTGGTGCAGGAGATCGATGGACTTGCCGAGATCCTGATCGGCGATGTGACCCACTACCATCAGAAAGTCCATTCCGTACCGGTGCCCGACACGGGACATGGCGGCGAATAGACGAGAAAGACACAGGCCCATGCCGCACGGAGCGGGTGCGATGGGCTTTCGAGACATGCAGTCCGGGCAATCGGCAGTTCCCCAAAGTCCGGTTATCGTCGCATCACGGACGTTCGGTGTACTTCGGCCTCGTGCCATCACCAGACCTTCGCCAGGGCCGTGACGAGATCGGTGCAGCAACTCAGCCGAAAATGGCTTACGCGAGCTGGTACATGCCGTTGGGCTTGTCTCGGTAGAGCACGGCGGCACAGGCCTGTGGCAGCCCCATTGCTCATAGGCAATCCGGGACGCTAAAGACCAAATTCGGTGCAGGTCAGCTTGAGAGCAGTTTCGCGAGGGCTGCCCGCACCAGCTTGTCCAGTTCCTCAATCCGCTGCGTCTGATCGTGAAGCAAGCCTTCGAGATGCTCGCCGCGAATGCGGTCAAACTTGTCGTGCAGGGCCATGATCTCAACCTCGGCCTTCAGGTTGACCTCATAATCCAGGCTCGCGGCCAACCTGTCCCTGGTGGCCTGGCGGTTCTGAGACATCAGGATCACAGGGGCTTGAAGCGCGGCGACCATCGACAGGATCAAGTTCAGGAAAATGTAAGGGTACGGATCAAAGCCCCCGCCGAAGCTGGCTAAGGCAAGGCTGTTCACGACAACCCAGGCGATAAGCATCCCCGTGAAGATCGTGATGAAGGTCCAGGAACCGCCAAACCGAGCGACCCGATCCGCCAAGCGCTCACCCAGTGTCTGCTGTTCTGCGAGAACACTGTTCACATCTTGAGCGATGTGCGAATGCTTGGCAATGTGGAGAATTACCCGCTGCTCGCGTTCGGACAATTTCGTCACGCCGCTGTCCAGCAACTGCCGAGCGAGTTGAGTCACCTCGTCCATACGCGCCCTCCGCTGTCATTCTGATCAGAGATTGCAGTCTACCCTAGACATGGGGACTGGAGGAGGCTTGCCGTTCGCGCCCGTGGCGTATCCAAGGTGATCAAGAAAACCTTCTATTGCACCCTGCGACCCGTGCCACTCTTCCAAAGATCGGACGGCGGCTACCTACTTGCTAGGCGCATCAATCGGACCCCGCCGGGCACATAATCCACGCGAGATCCAAGAATATCAGAGAAGCATCGTGATCCCATTTTCAAATTCCAATCTCTTGAATTACGCCCAAGTATTGCCTTTCTCTTCGAGATCATCGAATAACTCCCAGTTTGAGGCAATCATATACTTAGGTCAGATAAGCGTGTATACTTCACCAAAGTTAGGAGTGCATCATGATTCAGAGAATCAGATCCTACATTTCTTACGAAAACGAAACGATCCTCGTTGCGGCTCTGGCCTTCCTGTTCTGCGGAGCCGTGATCTTGGGATTCATGTGATGCTTTCCCAGGCGCTGATTTCGCTCCTTCTGATCGCTGGCATTCTCGCCGTCTTCACGCTGGCGCTCCGCTCCCATGGGTGAGAGAACCCTGATCGCGAACGCGGGTCCGTGCAATTTCGCTGGTGTCGCCGGTCGGTTAGGAACGAGACCCTGCACTGGCCGATTGTCCTGTAGACGAGAGGCTCTGCCGACGCGACACGGGTCTGGACAGGCCTAGGAAGGGCAGTGCCCGACAATGAACAAGCGCTCATCAGTCATGCACCGCCGCCTCGCCGCGATCTTCTACGCTGACGTGGCAGGTTACGTGCGCCTGATGAATGCCGATGAGGCCGGAACTCTGGCTCTGCTCAACTCTCGCCGCGAGGTCATGGATCGGCACATCACCCAGTACGGCGGCCGCACGGCCAACACGGCAGGCGACAGTATTCTCGCTGAGTTCCCGAGCGTCGTTGATGCGGTCCAATGTGCGATTGGCATTCAGGAGAGGATCGCTGCGGCTAATGAGGAAACCCCTGAGAAACGCCGGCTGACCTTCCGGATCGGCATTCACGTTGGAGAGGTCATGATCCGCAACGGCGACATGTTTGGTGATGGAGTGAACATTGCAGCCCGCATGGAGAAGCTGGCACAGCCGGGATTGGTCTGCCTCTCAGGAACGGCGTATGACTACGTGTCCAAGGTGCTGCCGCTGGCCTTCGACGACCTTGGGACACAACTGGTGAAAAACTTGGATGCGCCCATCCGGGCGTATTTGGCCCATCCCACGGATCATCCGCTATCTCGGGCGCTGCCACCGGTTCACCGCCGCAGTGAGTTCAACCTGGGGCGACGCTTCCACACCATTCTGAACCACGCGCTGGTGGGTGTGACCAAGCCCGAGGGCCTGACACTGGTCGAGCCTGCGGTGCTGGCCTCCCTCCACGATGCGCCTAACATCGACGAGCGGCGACTGGCCGAGCGGATCGGTATCGACCTCGCCAGTGCCCAGCGGATGGTCCGGCACCTGGAGCTTCTCGGGTTCGTCGCCCGAACATCGGGGAAACACGGACGCAACACGCGTCTCCTCAGCCTCTCGCCAGAAGGACACGAACTCTATGCACGGTTATACCCGGCGATCCTTGCTGCGCGGGATCGGGTGATGGCTGCCCTGTCGGAGCGGGAGCGGGAGACCCTGCAAGACCTCTTGGCGCGCGTGATCAATGCCAATGAACTCACGAGCCATCGCCGCTCGGGCTGATCCTTGCGAGACCACGCGGCTGAACAGAGGGGCATCCCTCAGAGCGCTATGACGGATTGCTCCAGTGTGCTGTGATAGCCCGAGTTCTCGGGGAGATATCCCATGGCCTTTGTCATGTTTCAGTATGACCGCCCGACCGACTCGCATCGCTGGAACGATTATAACCAGCGGGTCCGGGACTGGATTGCCGAGCTTCTGCAAATCCCGGGTGCGGTGTCCTTCATGGCCTATCGCACTGCTGACGGAGCCAGCCCCGACACGATCACCCTGCTCGAGTTCCAAACTGTGGAGGATGCTCGCAAGGCGCACGCATCCGAGCAGATGCAGAGAGTTCTCGAAGGTCTCCGGTCAGTCGGCGTGGCGGCCAAGATTCTGCTGGTGGAGCGCTCGCCATTCACGCCCGAGCCATTTCACACGTGAGACCAGAGCCGCGTGGGAGGCTAGTGAGCCGACGAAGAGTCAACCAACGGCGCAATATGCGCCGTCAGCCGGAGCACCGAGAATTGGAATCCGACCCAAAATCCGCCGACACCGACCAGGGAAGAGCCGAAGCGGAAATCAATACTGTTCAGCATCGCGGCGGCCCATTCGTGGCAGCGGTCGAGGCCACCCGCATGCCGATGGTGGTGACTGATCCCGGCATTGACGGGAATCCCATTGTCTATGTGAACCAATCCTTCATCGACCTTTTCGGCTATACCCGTGAGGAGGTTCTGGGCCGGAACTATTTCTTTCTGACTGGTCCTGACACCGGCCCTGAGGCCGAGAGGCTCATCCGGGCTGCCATGCAAGCCGACGAACCTCTCACCCTTGAGGTGGCGCTTCGCGCCAAAGATGGCCGCGAGGTCTGGGCGGCACAGTTCGTCAGCCCCGTCCATGATGAGCAAGGCCGCGTTATCCAGCACTTCGCGTCGTTTTGGGACATCACCCGCCGCGTCAAAGCCGAGCGTCGCACCCAGCGCCTGAACGCGGTTCTGGAGACAAGGGTCAAGGAGCGGACCCAAACGCTCCAGAATGAAGTCGACCGCAGGCGGACTCTGGAAGCGATTTTGACGGAAAGCCTCCGCGAGAAGGATCAGCTTCTGAGCCAAAGGAGCGTGTTGCTGCATGAGGTCAACCATCGGGCCAAGAACAGCATCGCCATGGCGATCTCGATTCTGCGCCTTCAGATCGGGCGACAGGACAATCCTGAGGTTTCAGAGGCGTTGGAGAATGCCATCCAGCGCCTGGATCATCTCGCCCGCATTCACGAGCTTCTCTACCGGCAGGACAGCAGCGACGTGCAGGCGGTCGATATGGCAGGCTACCTGACGGAGCTATGCCGGAACTTTGGCCATCTCCGGAGCCCCCAGGATCAGCGCATAGACCTCACGAGCGACGCTGATGAGATCACGTTGGATGTTGATCGCGCCATCAACGTGGCGTTGATCGCGGGGGAGGCAATCACCAATGCGCTCAAGCACGCCTTCCCCGACAAGCGGCGCGGCACCATTCGGGTCGGGCTGCACCGTCAGGGAGAGGATGTGCTCCTCTTCATTGAGGATAGCGGCGTGGGTCTTCCCGCCACACGGCGCACAGGGTCAATGGGCATGCGCCTGATCGAAGGCATGGCTCGTAGTCTTAACGGCACCCTGGCGATCGATGGGGATCGGAGGACACGGATTCAAGTGCGGTTTCCGCTCACGTCTGAGCGCAACGATCCTGCTGGCTAGGTCAGCGGCCACACGAACAGGATGAGCGGCACCCCGATTAGGATGACAATGGCGGAGAGCGGTAACCCCAGTTTCCAGTAGTCGCCGAAGCGATAGCCGCCCGGCCCCATCACGAGTGTGTTGCACTGGTGTCCTATGGGCGTGAGGAAGTCGCAGGCTGCACCGACCGCAACCGCCATGAGAAAGGCGTCAGGTTTATAGCCAAGTTGTCCGGCAAAAGTCACCGCGATGGGAGCCATCACCAGCACCGTGGCCGCATTGTTCAGGAACGGCGTCACGGCCATGGCCGCCATCATGATCAGCGCGAGCGCTCCATAGGATGGCAAGGTGCTGGCAAGCAGCGAGAGCCATCCGGCCACGAGATCGGCACCACCGGTCGTACGGATCCCGTCGCTGACCGGGATCAGCGCCCCGAGCATCACCAGAATGGGCCAATCGATCGCTTCGTAAGCCTCCCGGAGCGAGAGTGCCCCGAGCAGGACCGTCAGGGCGGCGGCGGTGAAGAAGGCGGTGGCGACGGGCAGCACGCCAAAGGCCGTGAGCCCCATGGCGCTCGCCAGGACCACCACCGGGACGAGACCCTGCCGGACATTGCCCAGGCGGATTTCGCGCTCGGCCAGCGGCAGACAGCCGAGTTCCTTCAGCTTGTCCGGAAGCCGGGTGAGATCGCCCTTCAGCACGAGAACGTCGCCGGTCTGCAAGGTGATGTCGCGCAGGCGCTCGGTGAATCGCTCGCCGCTGCGACTGACGGCCAGGAGATTGATATTGAAGCGCTCGTGCAACGCCATGCGTTTAGCCGTCTGACCGATCAGCGCCGAGCTCGGCCCAACGACGGCCTCGATTCCTCCGATCTCTTCGCCTGCCCCCTTGCCTCGCGTGGGCCGGTCGTCCCCTTCGAGCTCCAGGTGAGCGCGGGCGACCGCCCGCTCAAGCGCTTCCGGATCGCCCTCAAGGAGAACAATATCGCCCTTGCGAAGGACAGCATCCGGCAGGGGTGCCATGTGCTCGGTTTTGTTCCGAACGATCCCAGTGACCAGGACCTCGTTGTCACATGCGTTTGCCAAGTCGCTGACCGTCTTCCCGATCATCGGCGAATTCGCCGCAACGCGCGCTTCCGTCATGTAGTCGGTGAGGTTGATTGCCTCGTCCATGGTCCCCGCGGCTTTGCGACCGCCGGGCAGAAGCCGGTAGCCGAAGGCGAGGAACGCCACGCCGGCCGCCGCAAGGCCGAGACCGACGGGGGCGAAATCGAACATGCCGAAAGGCTGCCCCGTCAGGTCCTCACGCACGCGAGAGACGATGATGTTTGGTGACGTGCCGACAAGGGTGATCAGACCGCCGAGCAGAGACCCGAAGGCCATTGGCATGAGAAAGCACGAGGGGGAGGCATTGGAGCGACGCGCCATTTGGAATGCCACCGGGATCATCATCGCGAGCGCGCCGATGTTTTTGACAAAGGCGGACAGGATCGTGACCGCTGCCACAAGAACGACAATCTGGCTCTGCACCGAGGTGATGTAAGGCGAGACCCGATGGAGGGCCGCCTCCATCACGCCAGAGCGTGCGACGGCGGCGCTGACGACGAGCGCACTCGCGACAATGATGACAATATCGTCACCAAAGCCGGAGAAAGCCGCCTTATGGGGGACAACGCCGGTGAACACCGCAGCCAGGAGCGCCAGAACAGCGACAAGGTCGTAGCGCAGCCGCCCCCAAACGAACAGAGCCATCATTCCGGCCAGTATGGCGAAGGCGAAGGTCTGGTCCTGCGTCATCGTTCTGCCTTAGACCGCGCTGCGGAGAAGGAGCCCGCGCGAGTTCCTGATCCGTCCTGCTGTCATGTTTACACCGTGCAGGGTCTCGAATCTCATCTGACCGATGCCGACGCCACAATCCCTTCGTGATCGCCTATCACCGCTCATGGAGCTTTGTCCTACAACATCTGTCGACTTTGAATCCGCCCGAGGAACTCAGATTCCTCAAAGAAAGAATGTACAAGCATGGTCAATCTCAGCAGAAGAGTGCTCCCTTTCAACCCGGGGGTTCCTGCCGCTGCCCTGTTCTCCTTCACCGATAGTTTCAGCGGCGACGCCATCGGTGCCCCTGTTGGCGCTCTCAGGGCAGTCCTGCTGCCTCTGCTGGTTGCACCGTGTTCGCGGCGGGCCGCGGGGCCAAGAGGCGTCGTGTTGGAGCAGCGAGGCGCTTCCGAACCTGATATTCTGCCGAAACCGGATCAGGAAGCGATGGCTCCGATGAATGAACAGGCAGAGGATTGGCGTTCCAGCGTCGGCGAGAAGGCGGCCCGCTGCGAGCCGTCGGACGATCGGGCCCGCGCCCGTGAGCTTGGCCGGGGACGCGATGCCAACACCCCCGGGGAGATCCCGGCGCGGGGCTGGAAGGACATCCTCTGGCGCATGGTGCGGTCGGTCCCGGAGAACCGGATCCTGTCCACGTCAGGTGGGGTCGCATTCTTTGCACTGCTGGCGGTGTTCCCGGCCGTCGCCACAATCGTGTCGCTCTACGGGCTCTTTGCCGATACCAGCGCAATCAGGGGTCACCTGTCGCTTCTCGCCGGCATTCTGCCCGGCGGCGTGCTGGAACTCATTGGCGAGCAGATCGGCCTGATCATCGCCCAGGACAGCGACACGCTCAGCCTTGCCTTCGTGGTGGGTTTTCTGGTGGCGCTCTGGAGCGCGAACTCGGGCGTTGCGGCCCTTTTCGATGCGCTCAATGTAGTTTATGGCGAGAAGGAGAAGCGCAGCTTGCTGCGCTTCTACGCCACGACGTTCCTGCTCACGCTCGGTATGGTTGGCGTTGTTATCCTGGCCATCGGCGCGGTGGTCGTGGCGCCTGTCGTATTCACCTTCATGGGCTTCGCGACCCCGGCCGGCCGGCTCTTGAGCATTCTGCGTTGGCCTGCCCTGTTCGTTGTCGTCTTTGCCTGGCTGGCCGTCATCTACCGCTACGGCCCAAGCCGCCAAGATGCCAAATGGCGTTGGGTGACCTGGGGCAGCGCTATGGCGGCCGTGCTCTGGCTAGCGGCGTCGATGCTGTTCTCCTGGTACGTCGCCAACTTCGACAGCTACAACAAAACCTATGGCTCGCTTGGCGCTGGCGTAGGCTTCATGATCTGGATCTGGCTGTCGGTGGTAATTGTCCTGCTCGGCGCCGCCCTCAACGCCGAGATGGAACACCAGACTGCCAAAGACAGCACGGAAGGCCCATCCAAGCCGCTCGGATCTCGCGGAGCCAACATGGCGGATCACGTCGGCCAATCACATGTCTGACCCGATCGCCGTAACATCGCGTCCGGAGACACCGCTCATCCTCAGGACCGGCAAACACAGCCGGAGGCGGGAGGATCCCACTTGCGCTATCAGGATCATGATGCCCCGGTCTCGCGCCTCACTCGGTTCAGATGGCGGAAGCAACCTGACTGCGGCTGACGGCGGCAGAGCCATCTGCGTCTCGAACCACGTCAGAATTCATCGGGAGAGCCGAGGCGAGGTGCAGTCTCTCCCGTGAGAAGACCACCAGCGACGTTGAGTTCACGATGCTGGCCCAGAAGGTCTGAATTCCTTGTCGGATCTCCTGCGAGTTCACGAGGCCTTCTTGGCAGGCTTATCGGGTTTTTCGGTCCCGCCACCCTGCTTTCGTGACCGATCGCCAGACGAAGGAGCGCCTCCCTCGTTGTCCCATTGTGAGATGCCGTTCTTGGGCTTGCCCTTGGGCAGGCTTGGTCGAGTTTTAGTGTTCATAGGGATGTACCCTTCTAAAGGAGCGCTCTTTACTGAACCCTCTTCGTCTGGCGGTAGATTAGCGGGGCTGCGACGGCGCTCGTGTGATCTCGAATCCTTGTTCAGAAAGCGCGGTTAAGATTGCTCTTGCGAGATCCACCCTCTCCTCGGTCGATATGACAGCTCCGGGCTGATTGGGAGCCTTCTGCGCGTGCTGGAGGGCAAATTGGATGGCGTTGACGATGATAGAGAGCACCATGTCTTGGTCCTTCATATCAACCTCCAAGGCTGCCCTGAGAGTAACACCAGCGATCTCCCCCCTGTTCCGGAAAACCGCATCTCCAGACCAGGAACGCTGAAGTTGAAGCCAAGGTCAGGGAAAGGTCCGCCGTTCAGACAATGGGAGCGCCTGATGTCGACAGCGAACGCTGTGCTCTCAGACCTCAGTCGGGCAGTTTGATGCTGTCGTCTCCGTAGCCTCGCCTTCCGTTGAGCTGCGGTCGTGGTTGCACGGCGGGAGCTGGGGCAGGCGCCAACGCACCCCAAAACTTGCGGATGATGGATTTCGTCAAACTGAGGATGTCCTGTATCATGTCTCGCTCACTTTCCTTCGTGAAGCCACGGCTCGGCTACGTCATGCCTCCACGGCAGCTTGGGCAGGTTCCTGCCCGAACCAGACGGAAACCGGAGAGGAGCCTTAACGGCCACGAGCGCGGGCGCCCAGGTCCTCGCGGAGTTCGTGCTCACGCACGATCCGGTCGTAGGACTGATCTGCGCTTCTGATCGCGTATTGCGGTTCGTCGCGCGGATCATCGAGCCTGACGATCTCATAGCCGCCTTTCCAGACCTCGGGCCGGCCGTCCTCCGCGTAAGAGACGGCCTGTCCCACAGCAAAACGGTGCAGACCCCGGGCGGGCGTTGATGGGCTCTCCTCCGGGTGCTCGGCCAGCATGAGAGGCGCTGGGCGCGGTTCTTTACCGGCAGCCTTAGCCGGAACAGGTCTGGGTGAATAGGTCACCGGCTGCGCAATCTCTACCGGCACTGTCCAATCGAGCAGCGTGCGGCCACCATCATCCATCACACGCAGAGCATCGGTCCGCACTGGCCAGCGCCTCATTCCGGCGGGGCTCCGGGCGAATGCCAAAGCGGCGGCACCATCGGCAGCAGTAATAGGCAGAGTTCCGATGACCTCGGGAACACCGCGTCGAAACCGTTTGAACTGGATCAGGAATCTCATGGCGACCTCCTCGATGCAGAGTTGCCTCAATGAACGCCCTCGGCCAAGCTCAACCGAAGCTGCAATGCCCGTGTGGCGGCGAGTGTCTGCGGTATACGGACATGCACGTAGATCCTTAGTAAGATATGGAACTCTGCCGCCTGACTAAACAGGCCCACAAGGCGAAATAAAAACCAAATAAGCTACTTGTTTGTGTTATGCTGATTTGTGAGAATGCATAGACTTCTGATTAATTCGCCCCAAGAAAACCCTATGCAGACCCCAGAGTGGCTGAGGCCTGGACTCCACGGCGCCGCCTGTGCGCTGCCGCTCTTGCACCGTCGGGTTCTCCTGGGGCGGTTGGGTGACTAACGGAACCGTCCGCACGATAGCCTCTGATCAGTGAAAAACCGCTGTGGTCACGGCTTTGTCCCTGATCTGCGTCGATCGGTCAAAGCGCGATCCCCAGCTTGCCGAGCGCATTGCTGCAATCAAGGCGCCTTGTCCTGGAGCAGAGGCGATATGGTCTTGAAGAACGGGGGCCGACGATGCCAGGCACCACGGAAGGCGCGAGCTAGGTTGCCAAAGATTGCACCGAGAAGATCGCGGCTTAGGAGCAACTCATGCGTACGACACGAAAAACCATTAGTTTCGATCACCCGTTCTCACTGATGGCTGTTGATGGCTTACAGCCCGCCGGCGCATACACGATCGACATTGACGAGGAACTGATCGAGGGACTGTCGTTCCTGGCCTACCGGCGAGTTGCGACCACCATTTACCTGCCACTTCGTCAAGGGAACCACGCCTCGGTGCAGGCGGTCAGGGTCGATCCTCGGGAGTTGACAGCAGCTCACGAAGAGCCGCCCACTGGAGGCGGAGATCAGCCGCCTCTGTGGTGAACGGCCTCGCCGATTGAACCCTCATCAGCAGCCGCGAGCACCAATGCATCCGCTGGTGAGTAGCTGAGGTCATGCAAATATCAATAGCTGAGGACTCGCAGCACGGCTTGGCTTGTTTACTTCCAGGAAGAAAACGAATGAAGGAAACGCAAATGGAGCCGAGCACCAAATTCACCGAGGACCAAGTAAGACAGCGCGCCTTCGAGCTTTGGAAAAAACGCGGTTGCCCAGAAGGTTACGCGGCGGAGTTTTGGCGTCAAGCCGAGCGTGAGCTGAAGGGTGAAGGAAGCGCTAGCGACATCAGTAAAAGCGTCAGCGCCTATGCTGCTTCCGCGAAGAGCGGCTCCGGATCGGACGGCCCAGGCTAGAGATCGATTTCAGAGCCATGTAGACTGGCGATGACAGGCGGTTCTGGCGGGAAAGACCGCTGCCGCAAAGTCGGCTGACGATGCCTCGATCAAAGTGAAGCCTTCCAACTTCAGCACGTTCACGCCGACTGATCGCACGCACGGATCGATCCTATTCCGATCGACGGCACATTCGATCGAGCCGGAGCATTGCTCGGCGGGCGGGTGCGCGCTGAACGTCGTCGGGCTCGCACCTTGGGAATAGCTTTTCTAGCAAGGGTCGACGAAACCGGGTATGGTCCACTGTGGACACAGGGACATGCTCACGCTCCGGAAGGGAGAACGGCCATGGTTCCCGTCTCAACGCCACCGCAGCGCCCCCCGTTGGCACCCGTCCAGGATGATCAGCCGCCGGAGCCGCATGCCGTGCCGATGAAGACCTCCGACGAGGCAGAGATGCCGCTGCCATCCAATCCGCAGACGTTCTATCTCGGTGGACTTTTCGCGTTGGCCTTCCTGGCGGCGCTCTACGTGGCAAGCGCGATCATCCTCCCTGTCGTGCTCGCCTTCGTGTTGAAGCTGCTTTTGCAGCCCGCTGTGCGTCTCCTGGAGCGTATGCATTTCCCCCGGGCCGTTGGAGCGCTCGTAGCCATCCTGCTGGTGACCGGAACGATCGTGGGTGCTGTAGCGGCCTTGTCAATCCCCGCCGCGACGTGGGCGGAACGGTTGCCGCAGGGCATACCGCGCCTCGAAGCCCACCTGGTTGTTCTCAAGGGGCCGATCCAAGCGGTGCAGAAAGTTATCGAGCAGACCGAGCAGGCCGCCAACGCTTCCGGACCAAAGGGGGCCACCATTGCGGTTCGCCGCGATCTTGGCCTGACAAGTGCACTGTTCGCGGGAACGCGGTCCATCCTCGATGGCCTGTTTACGACCATTCTGGTGCTCTACTTTCTAATGGTATCGGGCGATCTCTTCCTTCGGCGCATGGTCGAAATCCTGCCGAAGTTCAGCGACAAACGGCAAGCTGTCGACATCTCCCAGCAGATCGAGGAAGACATATCCGCCTATCTCGTGACGATCACGGCCATGAATGCGGCGGTGGGGGTCGCAACCGCGACCGCAATGTATCTTTGCGGGCTGGGAGATCCCCTCTTGTGGGGGGCCACAGCCTTCCTGCTCAACTATATTCCGATCTTGGGGCCGCTGTTTGGGGTCGGCGTCTTTCTTCTCGCCGGAATGCTGAGCTTCGACAGCTTATGGTGGGCGCTGCTGCCGCCGGCCCTCTATCTCGGCATTCACCTCGTCGAGGGCGAAACTCTGACACCCATGCTTCTGGCGCGGCGCTTCACGTTGAATCCCGTGCTGGTGATCTTGTCGTTGGTGTTCTGGTTCTGGATGTGGGGCGTGCCCGGCGCGATCTTGGCCGTTCCGATGCTGGCGATTCTGAAGATCATTTGTGATCGGGTGCGCCCGCTGAAGGTCCTAGGACACTTCCTCGAGGGATCCGAGACTTCGGCACGTTAGAATGACCATCATGGTACTGGCGTCATCCGATACGTTGATCGGATGAGACGTTTGCCGCGGCGCGCTCTCCTGCCATCCGGGATTGGGGACCAGTCTCTAAGCAGGGAGACGCGTCTGTACATGGGGGTCGGTGGAACAAGCGCATCATCTCGCGACTGGCATGGGGCTCACAAGCCGTTTCGTGCAATAACCCTCGATGGCTTACCGCGGCACTATTAGGCAGGCCGTTTGTGGAAGCCACATATGCTGAGGCGATCCTCACGCATCTGCGTGAACGGGACCCAGCCATGCCTAAGGCTCTCGATGCTGATTATCGCACGAACTGGCTCCCGGCCGGCCTGGAAGCGGAGCACTTTTCGGCCCTTAAGCCTTATCTCGACCTCGTCGAACTGGAGCACGGTCAGGTGCTCTATGAACCCGGCGGTCCTATCCGCTAGGCCTACTTTCCGCACGCGGTCGTCGTGTCGCTGGTGAGCGTCAAGCAGGGAGGCAATGGCTGGGTGTCGACCTGAGCCTACAGCGAATGCTTTCCCGATCTGTCTGTCCTGTATGCGACAGGCTATGCGGTGCAAATGCAGCCTGTCACTGGAGGGATCATCATTGCGAGGCCTTACAGGATGGCTCAGGTGATCGGCGCCCCGGAAACATAGGCAGCCTGATGAGTAAGCCCTTGTGGAACAGGGAGGGAGGCCCCCGGCGTTGACAGTTATTGTCCGCAAGCGCTGAAGCGTCCATGCCCCGTTTCTTCTTTCATTTCCATGACCAGAACGGCTTCAAACAGGACGAGGAAGGGCAGGACCTGCCCGATGTGCATGCAGCCCACGCGGAAGCTCTGAAAACGGCAATCGAGGCCGCGATTACAACGATGACGAGCGTCAGGTTCAGTGGATCATTGATCAAGGGGAGGCGAGATTTATCGAACATCTTGTCCTCCTTTGCCGCAGTGTCTGGGAATGCTTGACCGTTCATTCTCGAGTGCCCGCTTCGAAGAGGAGGAGGCACCCGGCGATGAGCAGAACCGAGACGACTGCTGGCCTAACATTGTTCTGCTCCTTGACTGAACCATGTCGAATATTCTGAGTAAATAATCCTCATGTCGACTTCATTTATTATTTCTCAGCATGATATATTGCCTAAATCGTAGATATAAGAATCATATTTACTTGGTATTTATTTTCTAGATTACCTGTAATTGCAGCGCGCACCCACCATATTAATTTGAGATAAACTTTGCGCCTACTTCGCGGCGGCCAAGGTTCTTATATGAGAGGGGGAGGTTCCCCATGTGCCCGAACAGCCGCTTCATGTTCGATCTTCAGCACTATCGAACGCACAACGGCCCTGGACTGACGCTTCACGCCTTGCCGATAATGCAGGCCAGGTGGGATCGATTGACGGCACTAGAGGTGTCGGGGATCCGGACCCCATCGGAACTCATCGAAAAAGTCGAAGAGAGCTACAGTCTCTCCCACGAGCAGGCGACCAGAGATGTCGAGTTCTGGGGCCTGGAGAAGCAGCTTTGAGCTGGTCGCTGTATGACGAGACCAGCCCCAATTCATGGAGGCTATGATGTTTGGCTTTAGAGGCGGCGAAAGCAACGAAACAGTAACTCGCAAGACAGGCTACCGTGATGATGCGAAACGCCAGTGGAGTTGCCTGACGATCTTGGACCTGTCGCAGATCAAGAACGAGGAGCAACTCGTTGCGATGGTAAAAATACGCTACGGCCTGCCCTATGAGACGGCCAAGGCTGACGTCGCGCGCTGGATGGCAGGCAAGCAGTTTTGATCAGTTTCTCGAACCTGGAGCGGGCCCGAGCCCTCACTCCAGGCTCACAGGTGTGGAGATCCGTCGATGTCGACCGAATTTTACGTCGTCAAGCACCATGGGGCTTGGCGCATTCGCGTGAATGGCAAACATCATGGCGAGTACGACTCCCGCGTTGCCGCCATCAACGCCGCAGCGGCGGAAGCCCATGGCGTTGGTGCGGGAGCAAAAGTCTTCAGCACGGGGATTGTGAGTCAGTATAGCCGTGAATGGTCGGCAAGAGAGAGCTAGGCCAGGGGCCTGCTGCCCCAGCACCATTGAGCCCGAAAGGAGCCTCGCATGAGCGAGAGAATAAGTCGCCTTTGCGATGAGCTTCGCATCAAGCTCCACGGCCTGGACCGCCGGCTTGAATCCTTAAAGTCAAACGGCGCCGCAAGCTTCAATCACTCACAGGATGCTCTTGAGAGCCAACTCGACCGTGTCGAGCAACGCATCTACGACCATCGCGCTGCCGTTGAGGCGGCCAATGCCAGGGCAAAGACGTGGGTTGCGGAAAAGAAGTCCGGATTGCATGCTCTTCACGTTCCAAAGAATGAACATGACAAGGATTATCTGCTCAATGCTCAGGCTGATGAGGCAGAGACCTACGCAGAAGCTGCCTTCGAGTTGGCGGCGGCTGCGGCGGATGAAGCCATATTGGCGGTCTTGCAAGCCCTTCTCGCGCGCAACAAAGCTGATCAGGCTGCTTTCCCGGAGATGGATGAACCCCGCTGAAAATCACTTCTCTGTAATAGATCAGGCAATTTGGTGAGCATTCCTTATCATTTTCGTCCTGTCATCTGCGGCCTGTCACGGTCGACCGCCTTGGGAGGGTCGGCGAGGTGGGGAAGGCGGACACATGAGACCTTCTCGGTGATCCTTGATCCCGCTCAAATTCCTAGAACGACAGTGACCGCCGCACTGGTATCTATTTAGTCCGTGTCGAGCTCATCTGGGATGCAACCATGTCCTGCCATTGTTCGAAGCCTTTGACGGCGGTCGGTAACCAGGTCTTGATCATCGTCTCTGGGTCCATCGCTTTCAGGTTCACCGACAGGCGCTCCTGCATCTCTCTCATCAAGTGCTCCTGCATGGGCTGCACATCCGGCAAACCGAAGAAGGCGCGTGCTTCTTCTGGTGTGCAATCGATGTTCACCGTGACCTTCATTTGAAGTCTCCTGTCGGAGGTCAGCCATTTGGCCGACGTGGATCTCCATGACAACGGCGATCAACAGGGCTGGTTCGGAGTGGCCGCCCATGATCCGGTTCATGCCCTTGTGGCCGCGAACCCCAAGCGACTGACAAGGCCGTTTCGTGGCACCAGTAGGCGTCATGCAGGGTGAACGCCTCGTTTTCAAGCCAGGGAGCACTGGTCCGTTCTCCTCAGGAGAAAGCAGCGCGCCACCGCGGAAACCGGATTCTCTATGGGAAACAAGGTGGCTGTCACGGAACGTGATCTGATGATTTGGTGAAGTCCCTGACATCGGCATTCCTGTTCCGGTTACGGGCACACGGGTCGTGGTCGAGGGCAACGACCCGTGTGCAAGGTAAGGCGTTGCTTTCGTGATCTTACTTGCGGCTGGAGGCGATTGCCGGCCGTGTCTTGCCGGAACGATGGTTCTCGTCGGAGTGCGTGACCTCGATCTCGTCCCGCCGAACGGTGTCCCGCACAGTCTCGATCCGTCGAGTACGCTCTCGGCGCACGACGACCTCTTCCCGCACCTTCACGCTCTTCCCAACCACAGGCCTCTCGGACGTCTCGATCATCTCGATCGTGAGCTCGGTCAGGCTCTCTCCGGTCACGGCATCGGTGACCGGTCTGCGCCTTTCCACGATGACTTTCTCATCATAAAGCGATACCTGCTGCTGAACCGGCGTTTCTACGACAATGCGGCGCACTGTAGTCGTGCCGCTGGTCACCGTGTGCTTGCCCACGACGAGGGTCTCTTCGGCCAGCGGGATGACCTCCTCCGCCTGCGTCGACAGTTGCCCAGCGGTGGGTCGCGCCACGGCACGGCCCAGCGGAGCCGTCCAGAGGTTGAACATCGAATCCCAGAGGACCGAGCCGGTGCTCATGGGCGCGGTCGCGACCCGCTGCGCGGCCTCTGCCGTCGTCCGGATCATCTGCGCGGCACTCTCAGCGGCGGCCTCGCCTGTCCGTGCGACGGCGTCTGCGGTCTGCCGGACGGTCGCGCGGGCCTCCTGCTCGCGCTCGGCCTCATCCTCCTGGTCAGCAAGACGCCTTGCTTCCTGCTCACGCTCGAGCCTTGCCTCGATCCGGCGCTGTTCAGCCTCCGCCAACCGGGCTTCCTCGATCTCGGTCTTCTCGGCCTCAATGCGATCGACGATAGCCTGGGCTTCCTCGTCGCTCAGTGCCTCCAGGGTGGCCGGCAGCAGCTCGTTCTTCCCGTCACGTACACTCTGCTGATGGATCTTGCGCAACTCGGCAACCTTAGTAGCGAACTCCTCGCTGTCTTTGGGGGTGGCCTCAATCTCATCGAGCAGAATTCGGGTCTGCTTGTTGTCGGCGAGCGCTTCGGACACAAGGCCCTTGGTGGCCTTGTGTTTCCTGAGCACCGGGAACAGGTGCTCTTCTTCGAGCCTGGCGAGCAGCTCCAATTCCGCCTTGAGTTCCGCGAACAGCCTCTCGCGCGTCTTAACCGCGCCGTCCGAGGTATCCATGAGCTTGGCGAAAAGTTCGTTGGCCTTGGCCGGGCTGGTCTGAAGCAGTTGTCTGATGGTCGTCATGTCGTCCTCATGAAAGATTGGAGCCAGACGCAATACTGAGCGGAATCTGTTGCCCGATCCGCTTGTTACGAACGGTGCCGGAAGAGCGAAGCAATGGCTCCCCGAAGCGAGCGGAGTTTGGGATTGGTTAGCCTTTGGAGAGCGACGACGCAGATACTAGGAAGACAATCTCGCAACAGCGAAGGAATTTGCTGCATCGCACCATGGCAACGCCTTTAGGACCCCACAGTTCCTGAGCAACGGGCAGTTTCCTTTGGCGTGCCGGACAGCGCTAAGCCGGGCAACGGAGCGAAACGGCTGTATAGGCGTTGTCGCACTGGGCCGGGCCGCTGCAACCGAGCTGACGGCGGCCCGGGAACTCACAACAATGTCAGACCTGAAGCCCACGCTCGCTGAGCGGGACCTCCTTCCCCCGTCGCGCCGTCCGCAGGCCTCGGCGTCGTCGGCATGATCGCTCTCGTCATCGCGGCTCTGTATGTCGGGCGCGAGGTCTTCGTTCCGGTCGCGCTCGCCATACTCTTGAGCTTTGTGCTGGCTCCACTCATCAGGCTGTTGCAGAAGGCTCACGTGCCACGGGCGCTGGCGGTTGTCGGCGTCGTCCTGGTTGCCTTTGCGGGTATCACGGCGCTTGCCACCGTCATGGCGACGCAGGTCACCCAGCTCGCCGGGGACCTGCCGCGCTACCAGGCCACCATGCGCGAGAAGGTGCAGTCCCTGCGCGGCTCCGCTGCCGGCAGCAGCGCCCTCGAGCGGGCCGCGGATGTGTTGCAGGACCTGGGCAAGGAACTCGACAGGCCGCAGGCCGGGACATCCTTGCCGGCCAATCCGCTGACGCCCAGCACCGTGCCTGCCACCGAGACGAAGCCCATCCCGGTGGAAGTGCGCCAGCCCGATCCGGGCGCCCTGCAAACCCTCGGCGCCTTCATCACCCCGCTCATCCACCCCGCCGCGACCACTGGGATCGTGATCATCTTCGTGATCTTCATCCTGCTGGGTCGAATCCCTTCATCGAATGCGCGGTTGCACCCGGCTTGCCTGTGGCGAAGGAACTTCTGCGCACCCGCAGGCCACAGGGGTAGCAGAGATTTGAAGAGCCGATCGAAGCTGACGCCACGCATTCTGCATGACTTTCGCTCAGAGTCAGGTGATCGCGCGTTGGGCAGAGCCTCGTTGTCGGTGCCGTGTTCGCGCGAGTGCTTGCTGACCTCTCAAACAGCCACTTTTGCCGGAATGTTTGGATGCGGATTGTAGTCGATGAGCTCGAAATCGTCGAATGCGTACTCGAATATCGAGGGCGGTTTCCGACGCAGACGGAGTGTAGGAAATGGCCGAGGGTCGCGGGTCAACTGCTCTCGTGCCTGGTCCACATGATTCAGATAGAGGTGAACGTCACCCCCCGACCATATCAACTCACCGGGCTCTAGCCCCGTCTGCTGAGCCAGCATGTGGATGAGCAAGGCGGCTTCACAGAGATTCCAGCCGAGGCCCAAAAATGTGTCCGCGCTGCGCTGGAAGAGCAACCCGGAAAGGCGGCCATTCGATACGTAATATTGATATACCATATGGCAAGGTGGGAGGGCCATCTGGTCTAGTTCGCCCACATTCCATCCGGTAAACAAGAGCCTGCGGCTGTGAGGATTGGATTTCAGTCCGTTCACCAGAGAGGAGATTTGGTCGATGGTCTGGCCGTCCTTGGTTTCCCAGGCGCGCCACTGCTTACCGTAGACGGGGCCAAGTTCGCCATTCTCATCCGCCCATTCGTCCCAGATAGTAACCCCGTTTTCTTTGAGATAGCGGGTGTTTGTACTACCGCTGAGAAACCAAAGGAGCTCATGGACACAACCCCGGAAGAAAATCCGTTTGGTGGTTAGGAGTGGAAAGCCATCGGAGAGATCAAAGCGCATTTGGCGACCGAATGTCGACAAGGTTCCGACCCCAGTCCGATCCGTACGCTCCACTCCCCTCTCCAGCAGGTCGCGAAGAAGATTCAGGTACTGTTCCTCAGGGTGGTACATCGACGATCGTTACTCCGGAGCTGTCTAGGAGGTCGGCAGTGTAGGCGGACCTTAGATCTGAAGGCCGCAACCTACCATAATCCACCACGAGGTTAAGGAAGTGTTTTACCCACGGCGCTTAGTTCCCTGCTGGGCGTGCATCCGATCAGGCCTTATCCGCGCCGATCCCCCGGCTATCATAGCCAGGAGACTCTCAGTGCAGAGTTCTGCTAACCATTTCAGAGCCTTGACGCGTAGGCTGAGGATAATAGTCGGACGTCATATTAGAAAGATATGGCACGCCCAGGAAAACATCCGCCGAACGTTGGTAGAGCTGACAGGAAAGCCGCCCTTCCGCCACGTAGAACTGAAACAGGCAATGGCATGGGGCGAGCGCCATCCGGTCGAGATCGGCCGGGTTCCAGGCCGAAACGATCAGGCGGCGGGAATCGGGGTTGCGGCGGATCTCGTCGAGCACCCACCGGATCTGATCGACCGTTCCACCGTCAGGCTTCGCCCACGAGCGCCATTGCTTACCGTAGACCGGTCCGAGATCGCAGTTCTCATCGGCCCATTCGTCCCAGATCGTGACTCCGTTCTCCTGGAGATAGCGCACATTGGTGTCGCCCTTCAGGAACCAGAGCAGCTCATGGACAATGGAGCGCAGGTGGAGCTTTTTCGTCGTCACCAATAGGAAGCCCTGGCTCAGATCGAAACGCATCTGGTGGCCGAAGACGGAAATCGTCCCGGTTCCGGTCCGGTCGTCCTTCCGGACACCTTCGTCCAGGATGCGCCTGAGAAGATCGTGATAGGCCTGCATGGAATGCTCCTCGCCCTCTTATACGCCAGCGTCCGGGATCGTTCCGAGAGCGCATTTCATTCTCACCGAACTTGTCCCCTGCTCTTTCAAAATCGATCCGCCTTTCTTATATTGGGTGAGCTGGCCGCAAGGTCAGCTATGGCGATAAACGGCTATCGAAATAAACCCATCGGACCCGGGGGCGGTACCCGGCGCCTCCACTAAAGCTCAAGCCCGGCTTGGGTTTTGGCGGGGGCGAAATAGGATCGACGAGGGCGTAAAGGATAGACTTTCGCTCGGCATGGTTCCGCCGTTATCGGGCCTATTCAATAGTTGCCAACGACAACTATGCTCCGGTTGCAGTGGCTGCGTAAGCGGTCCCTAAAGCCGATCCAAAGTCCTAACGGGTAGCACTGTTAGGCGGGGTCCGGAGGCGCCTGGCAACAGAAGCTTCCACATTCCTTTTTCTCAAGGGCTCCCTCATGGCCGGTAAAGACCTCATCCGCTACGATCTTCTTGTGCAGGACGCGTTGAAAGGCGTAGTGCGCAAGGTGTTGATCGATGCCGGGAAGGACGGCCTGCCGGGCGAGCATCACTTCTACGTCTCGTTCCGCACGGATTATCCCGGGGCCCGGCTGTCGAATCGCCTGCGCGAAAAGTACCCGCAGGAAATGACCATCGTTCTCCAGCATCAGTTCTGGGATCTCAACGTCACCGACCATGCCTTCGAAATCGGCCTGTCGTTTTCCGGCGTTCCGGAACGGCTCCTGATTCCCTTCGATTCTCTCACCGGGTTCTTTGATCCCTCCGTTCAGTTCGGCCTGAAGTTCAACACGGAAGATGAGGATCAGGACGAGGATGAGGTTGAGACGGAGGAGCCCACACCGGCGGCTCCCGCCCGGAGCGGCGATTCGCAGCCCGTCGAGCTGAAGCGACCGAAAGCCGGACCGGCTCCCGCCGAGAAGAAACCAGACGAGAAAAAACCCGCCAAGGTCGAGCAGCAGCCGGACGCTTCCGAGGCCGACGAAGGCGAGGAACCAAAGGCAGGCGGCGATGGCGGCGCCCAGGTGGTCAGCCTCGATGCCTTCCGCAAAAAGAGCTGATCAGGCCCTTTTTTAGCGGTATCAGGACAGGGCGCCCTCGCGTTTGACCGGGACCTGTTTGCGGTGAGTGAGGCGCATCGGGAGCCCTCCCTCGGGTCGAAGGGTGATCCGATGCAGGGGCTTCACCTCGTGCCCATCCACCAGATCGAGACGCACGGCCCGTACGATGCTGGCCAGAACGATCGTCGCCTCCTGGAGCGCGAAGCTCGCCCCGATGCAGACCCGGGGTCCGGCCCCGAAAGGCAGATAAGCGAACCGATCGATACGATCCCGCTTCTCCGGCATGAAACGCTCGGGATTGAAGGCATCCGGCTCGTCCCAGAGCCTGCGGTGGCGATGGAGGACGTAAGGCGCCACGGTCACGACAGACCCCGCCGGAATGTCGAGCGATCCGATTTTATCGTCCTTGATGGCTGCACGGCTGAGATACGGGGCCGGCGGATAAAGGCGCAGCGTCTCGTCGAGGACAGCACGGGTAAAGACGAGTTTATCGAGATGCTCGAACAGGAAGGGGCCGTCGCCGAGGACCCGATCCACCTCTTCCTCGATCCGGGCGCGGGATGCGGGGTCCTGGGACAGAAGATAAATCGACCATGACAGGGCATTGGCCGTCGTCTCGTGCCCTGCGCCGATGAAGGTCACGATGTTGGCCCGGACATCCTCGTCGCTCAATCCTCTGCCTGTCTCCGGGTCGGACGCCCTGAGCAGCAAGGTCAGAAGGTCCTGGGGCGCCGGGTCTCCGCGGGCAATCAGAGCTTTGCGCGCATCGACCAGTTCATTAACCAGTTCGTCGAAGAAGCGGATGGCGGGTCGCGCCCGCAATCGGCCGATCCTCGGGACCCAGCTGGGAAAGCCGAAGATGTCGATGGGATCGACACGGCCGATGCCCTCGAAATAGCGGCTGATCGCACCCGCAAGGGCATCCGGATCCCAGGCAACTCCTTGCGTGAAGATCGTGCGCTCCAGGACATCGAGGGTGATGCGGGTCATCTCGACGGAGGCGTCGACGATCCTGCCGTCCGGGCGGCGCTGCCACCGGCGAACGAGCCGATCCGTCGCCTCGACCATCGCCGGAAAGAAGCTCGCCACCGTGCGCGGGGTGAAAAGAGGCGCCAGGGTCCGGCGCTGCAATTTCCAGTCTTCGCCCTCTACGGTCAGAAGCCCGCGTCCGAGGCCAGGGGCCAGGACACGCAGCTGGAGATCGTCCTTGCGGTAGTTGGCGGCATTGTCGAGCAGGACATGCCGGATGATGGTAGGATCATTGACGACGGTCATGCGTCCCAGGACGCCGTCGCCGGCGATCACCGGCTCCTCGAAATGCCGATCCATCCAGGTGGTCAGAGGATTCCGGCGCACCGCGAGGAGAAATGACAGCAGCCCCATGGGTTCGGAGCGGGGCTGAGGCGCGGGAGGACGGAAAAGTGGTGTTTCGAAGGGGTCCGTCACAGAATTTGCCATGCCATCATGCTCGTTCGCTGTTGCGGGCCTGAAAACTTGAGATAAGAACACGAAACCCTATCGAAAGAGGTCAGGATGTCGCCCTCCACCCGCACCGAAACAGATACCTTCGGCCCCATCGAAGTTCCCGCCGACAAGTTCTGGGGTGCCCAGACGCAACGCTCGATCCAGAATTTCCGCATCGGCGGCGAGCGCATGCCCATCCCGCTGGTCCATGCCCTTGCCATCGTGAAGCAGGCGGCCGCCTTGGTAAACAAGGACCTCGGCAAGCTCGACCCCCGGTTGGCCGAAGCCATTGTGAGCGCCGCAGCCGACGTGGTCCAGGGCAAATACGACGACGAGTTCCCCCTGGTCGTGTGGCAGACCGGTTCGGGCACGCAGTCCAACATGAACATGAACGAGGTTCTGTCCAACCTCGCCATCGAGCGCCTTGGCGGCGAGCGCGGCTCCAAGAAGCCGGTTCACCCGAACGACCACGTGAATATGGGACAGTCCTCCAACGACTCGTTCCCCACGGCGATGCACATTGCCGTCGCACGCGAGATCAATGACCGTCTTCTTCCGGCCCTCAAGCACCTGCACAAGGCGCTGCATGAGAAGGCGGAAGCCTTCAAGGACATCGTCAAGATCGGCCGCACGCACCTGCAGGACGCAACCCCGGTAACCCTCGGCCAGGAATTCTCAGGGTATGCGATGCAGGTTCAGCTCGGCATCGCCCGCATCGAGGCGACCCTGCCGGGCATCTATGCCCTCGCCCAGGGTGGCACCGCGGTTGGCACGGGCCTCAACGCCCACCCGGAATTCGCGGACCGCTTCGCCGCGAAGGTAATGGAACTGACAGCCATGCCCTTCACTTCGGCCGCCAACAAGTTCGAGGCCCTGGCATCCCACGATGCCCTGATCTTTACCCAAGGCGCCCTGTCGAGCCTGTCCGCAGGATTGTTCAAGATCGCGAACGACATCCGCCTCATGGGTTCCGGCCCACGGTCCGGACTGGGCGAAATCTCGCTGCCCGAGAATGAGCCCGGATCGTCAATCATGCCAGGCAAGGTCAACCCGACCCAGGCCGAAGCCATGACGATGCTGTGCGCCCAGGTGGCAGGCAACCAGACCACGGTCACCTTCGCGGGCAGCCAGGGGCATTTCGAACTCAACGTGTTCAAGCCTGTGATCGCCAATGCGGTGCTGCAGTCGATCCGCCTCCTGGCGGACGGCGCCGTCAGCTTCACCGACAATTGCGTCGTGGGAATCGAGCCGAACCATGAGCGTCTGAAGGACCTCATGCAGCGTTCCCTCATGCTCGTGACGGCTCTGGCCCCGAGCATCGGCTACGACAAGGCCGCCGCGATCGCCAAGTCGGCGCACAAGCACGGAACGACCCTCAAGGAAGAGGCCCTGAAGGCCGGTGTTTCCGAGGCCGATTTCGATGCCGTGGTTCGCGCCGAGACCATGCTGGCGCCAGGCTAAGGGGAGGAGCGCGCCATGGCGGAGATCATCAATCTGCGCCAGGCGCGCAAACGCAAGGCGCGGGCCGACAAGGAGGCCCGCGCCGCCGAAAATCGGATCCAATTCGGCCGCACCAAGGCTGAGAGGATGGAAACCGAAGCTCAGAAAACTCTGAGCGATCGCCGCCTCGACGGTCACAAGCGTGACGAGGACAAACCCTGATATGGGGTCCGGCATCCTCAAGCGCTCCGTATCGATCGCCGGTCATCGCACGAGTATTTCCCTCGAAGAGCCATTCTGGGATGCACTGCGTGAGCTGGCCGCGCGGAACGCTCTGTCCGTTCAGTCCCTGATCGGCCGCATCGACGCGGAACGGGGCGAGCAGAATCTGTCCTCCGCCATTCGGGTCTTCCTTCTCAAAAGTCTTCAGGAAGACGTCAGCCGCCCGGACGGACATTGACCGCCGGCGGCGGGCTGATTTCCAGTGGAGGCGTGAGTGGCGGCATGACAAACGGGGACGACTGCCCTTCCGGAGGAGGAAGAGCTGCATTCGGATCGTTCTGCTGCTGCGACTGAATGCGTTCGGCTTCGATACGGCCGCGGTCCGCTTCTTCCCGCGCCTTGGCTTGGCGGGCAGCCTCCTCGGCTGCGGCCTTCGCACGTCGCTCGGCCTCCTGCTGCGCCTGAATCTGGCGCTGCCGCTCCGCCTGGGCCTTCTCGAAGGCTTCGATCTTCTCAAGTTCCCGCTTCAGCACGATCGCCGCAAGACCATTGCGGAACGGACCGGCATCGATCTCCCGAACGGGGGCCGCCAAGGAGCCGCGCCAAGTCATGCCGATGGCCGGCGGCGCACCGACCCAACCGGCGGGCGAGGCCTTGGCCATCAGGGAACCGCGCGCCTCGAAAGCGAGGGATTTCAGATCGTAACTGACCGCCCCCTGAAAAGTGGCGGCGCTGCTCTGGACCACGAAGGGCGACAGACGCAGCGCTCCGGAAACCAGGGCCGCCGACGTCGTGACCGTCTGCGCTGTCAGCGGCGCGCGGCTGAGTTCGGCCCCCAAGGCCATTTCCGCCTTGCCTTCAAGCAATGGTTCGTTTTCCGACAGCAGCCGCTTCAAGGCCCGGTCGAACGCGGACGGATCGGTATCGGGAACGCGGATGTTCGTGATCCGCCAGTCCCCGGCGCCTCCGAGATTCGCCACGAGTCCCGCCATCGTGTCTGCGGCGCTGCCGAACTTCAAACCGCCCGTGACACGGGCCTCGAAGGGAGTCGGGCCGCCAAGCGCCGACAGGGAAACATCGTTGATGGAGCCCTCGCCGACGACGGAAGCGAGTGCCCCCTGTCGGGTGATCGTCGTCGATCCGGTCAGTTTTCCGCCACCGAGGAGGGCTTCGAAATTGCGGATCGTGACCCCGTCCGATGTCGCCTCAGCGGTAAAGCCAGCTCGCGTTCCCGTCAGGCCGCGGCCGAGATCGAGCGTCCCAACCTTGAACGCAACCTGGCCGCCGCTGATCAGCCGCGCGGTTTGCCCGAAGCGTGCCGTGGACCAGATCGCGTTCGCATCCGGGCTGGAGGGTGTATTGAGGGCCAGCGTCGTGACGAGCCATGGCATGGCCAGCCGGTCGACGGAGACGTCGCCGGTGATGTCGGAACGGGAACGCACGGCAAGGCGAGCCTGGACATTGCTCTTCGCAACCTGTCCCGTCACCGTCAGAAGCGAGGCGTCCCGCTCGCGCCCGAGGGTGATCCGTCCTTCTGCGGGAACCGGCGACGCAACACCGGATCCATCCCCGAGCAGAAGCAGGAACGGCGCAATGTCGGGAGTGGCGATCTCGGCCTCGCCGCTGTCGACCACGTCGTCATCGGCACTCAAGGCGAAAGGACGCTTGGTCGTAAGGCGTACGCCGCCGACGTCGCCTGCGACGGTCACGTTGAACTGGCCTGAACTGACGCGGGTGCCGCGCAGATTGACCTGGGACGGGCGGTTCAAGGACGCCACCGACGGCCGCCCGACCCAACGGCCGGTATTGTCCGTCGCCAAGGTCACGTCGAGGTTTTCGGTGCGCCCGTCCAGGGAATCGACGGAGCCGAGGAAGCTCCCTCCGGCGGCGGTTCCCTTCGCGGTGGTGCGCAGGCGCAGTTCGTTGGAATTCGGCGCCGGGATCACCCGTTCGGTCACCACGTCGAGGTCGAGGTCGCCCTCGCGCAGGAAGTACGGCACAAGTTTGGATATCCCGCCGATCCAGACGCTGCCGAGCAGATCCACGAGAGGTGCGGCACGCTGAGCCGTCACCTTGCCGGCAATGCGCCCCGATCCATCCGGAGCGATGCGGCCGCTGACCCGGGCATTCGCGCCGGCCAAGTCGACGATATCAAGGGATTCGACAAGGAGCGACGGCCCGTCGGACAGGATCCGGGCCGTGATGCGCCCGGCCCCCGGCCGGCTGCCCGCCCGGACATTGCGCGCGTCCAGGATGAAGCCGACATCGAGGTTCTGCGTCGCCTCGAAAACGCTCGAGACCCGCGGCAGCTGATCGAGGTTGAGGTTTTGGATTCCGACTTGGGCTTCCAGTTTGCCCCGCCCATCTCCTTCGGGGGCGGTGTAGCGGAGGTTGCCGGTCATGACCGCATCGCCGGTCTTCACTCTGAGGCGGCTGAACGAGAGCACCGGGTTCGAGAACGCCACGTCCGAAGACATCTCGAGAGGACGTCCGTCGAGAACCTTGAGGAAAGGCGAACGCAGGCCCAGCCGGTCGAGATAGCGCGCGAAGCGGTCCGACGCGTTCGATGCAAGCGCAAGCTTGCCGTCGGCTCCGCCTTTGGTGGTCAGACCGACGGTTCCTTCCATCGCCACCCGGGTGTCGCCGGGCGCCTGGAAGTCGATGCGGTCGATCTTGGCCTCGCCCTTGGCAAGGGAAAGGCGCAGCACCGCGTTGGAAAGATCATCCTGACCGAGCCCGATGCTGTCGATCTTCAGGTCGAGATCGATCGGGACCGATATCCGCGGCACCGACCAGTCGGCGAGACGGCTTTTGAACTCCTGACCGTTGGACGACAGGATGAAGCTGTCGGCATCGAGCCGGCGTCCTTCGAGCTTCAACGAAATGCGAGGATCGTTGAGCTGGACACTTCCCTCGCCGGTCATCCGCAGGCTCGCGCCCCCTTCCCCCGCTTCCAGCGACACCGGGTTCATCAAAACCTGCCCGGACCCGGCCTTGAACTCCGTCTCAATGACGATGGGGATCGGAATGCCCGCCGCCGCAACCTGGGCCGGCGGCCCGAACAGGATCTTGGCCTTTCCGCCCAAGGTGGGCGTCGGGGCGGCAGGATTGTCGCCCTCGAGGGCAAGCTGGGCGTCCAGGTCGAAACGCGGATAGATGTCGCCGCCGCCGGACAACCTCAGCTGGATCGTCTTGGCCGGGGTGAGCTCGCCGGTCACGAGCCTGAACGGCACGCCGGCGGTCGTGCCCTCGACCCGCCATGGCCCGATGAGTTTCTGGCCCTCGATGGATACGTTCTCCGCATAGGCCTGATCCGTGCGACCCGTGGTGGGAGTCTGCGTCGTCACCAGCAGCTGAGCGACTTTGAGGCTGTCGATGGCCCATTCCCGCCCGCGGGCACTGCCGCCCGTGAGATCCTGGGGCATCCGCCAGCTCCCGTCGGGAGCCACCGGAACCCGGATGTCGGCTCGTCCGATCCGCGTTTCGGTAAACCGCACATCGCCCTGGAGAAGCGGCGGCAAAGCCAGCTCCGCCCAGACGAAATCGGCCGTGAGGGCCGGAGAATCGGCGCTCTTGCCGCCCAGCCTCAATCGATCGAAGCGCAGTCGCGGGGACGGCAGGATACGGAGGCCGATGCGGCCTTCCGTATGAGCTTCGGTGCCGGAGGCGCGCGAAATCAGATGATCGATGGTGTCGCGATGCTCCTCCCAATCGATGAAGGGGGGAGCCGCCACGGCCACCGCCAGGATCAGGATCACGATCGATGCGATAATCGTCAGGATGTCGCGCAAGAGGCGGCCTTTTCTCCGTTTTGTCGCAAGCCCATTAACTCAATGCCCACAATAGCGGGAGCGGGTCGGCGTTTCCATCCACTGTCAAAACGCAACAATCTTGCCTGGATTCAAGATGTTGCTCGGGTCGATCGCCTGTTTCAAGGTGCGCATCAGCGCCAGCGCCGCCGGGCCGTGCTCGATCTGGAGGTATTTCATCTTCTTCTGCCCGACGCCGTGCTCGCCGGTGCAGGTCCCCTCCATCGCGAGAGCCCGCCGGACGAGACGGTCGACAAAGGCCTCGCAGGCTTCCACCTCCGCGGGATCGTCGGTGTTCACAAGCGGTTGAACGTGGAAATTGCCGTCGCCCACATGGCCGACGATCGGTGCGATCAACCCGCTCGCCGCGATATCGCGCTTGGTCTCGTCGACGCATTCGGCCAGGCGCGAGATCGGAACGCACACGTCGGTCGCGACCGACTGGGCCCCGGGCCTCAGACCCCGGGCCGCCCAATAGGCGTCATGGCGCGCCTGCCACAACCGGGAACGCTCCTCGGGCTTCGTTGCCCATTCGAACGGGCCGCCCGAGAATTCCGTGGCGATCTCGCCGAACCGTTTGGCCTGCTCCTGCACGCTTGCCACCGAGCCGTGGAATTCGAGCAGCAACAGCGGGCTTTCCGGGAGCGTGAGCTTGGAATGGAGGTTGACGGCCTTCACCTGCAACTCGTCGAGAAGCTCGATCCGGGCGACCGGGATGCCGGACTGAATGGTCATGATGACCGCATCGCAGGCGGCCTTGACCGTCGGGAAAGGACAGATGCCGGCGGAGATCGCCTCCGGGATGCCATGGAGCTTGAGGGTGATTTCCGTGATGATGCCGAGCGTCCCTTCGGAGCCGATGAAGAGGCGGGTCAGATCGTAGCCGGCCGAGCTCTTCTTCGCGCGGCTTGCGGTCTTCACCACTTCACCGTCGGCCATCACCACCGTCAGGGAAAGGACGGCGTCCTTCATGGTTCCGTAACGGACTGCATTGGTTCCGGACGCGCGGGTGGCCACCATCCCGCCGATGGACGCGTCGGCGCCGGGATCGATCGGAAAGAAAAGCCCTTTGTCGCGCAGATGCTCGTTCAGCTCCTTGCGGGTGACGCCGGCCTCGACGACGCAGTCGAGATCCTCGTCATGCACGGCAATGATACGCTTCATGAGGCTCAGATCCACGCACACGCCTCCGAAAGGCGCATTGATGTGCCCTTCCAAGGATGTCCCCGTGCCGAAGGGAATGACCGGAACGTCGTGCTGCCGACAGAGTTTCACGATCTCGGACACTTCCTCCGTGGTACGAGGGTAGATCACGACATCCGGCGGCTGGTTCTTGGTCCAGGTCAGGGAATGGCCGTGCTGTTCGCGGATGGCTTCGGACGTCACGACCTGATTGCCGAAGCGCTTGAGAAGCGTGTCCAGCAATGTCGTCAGGACGGCTTCGGTCGGCTTGGTGCGGCGGGACGGAGAGGGAGCGTTCATCGGTGCTTCAGGTCCGGTTGTGATGCTGTGTTGTCTCATGACTACCAGAACCGTTGCAAAGGCAACACTCTGCGTGAGAATGACGCCCTAAGCCCCTGGATAGCCGCGAGAAATGTGTTACTGTTACGCAACGAGGAGACTTTGAGGTCATGATCGGAATGGGAACGGAGGACTGATCATGGAGGACCGCGCTCCCGTTTTCTTCTTTGCTCCGTTCGTGTCCTCGACGATGCGTGTCCAGCCGGCGTGGATCGATTACGCCGGCCATATGAACATGGCCTATTACCATGTGCTGTTCGACCGGGCCGTGGAAGAGGCCTTCGGACTGGTCGGCCTTGGCCAGGATTATCTGGAAGAACGCAAGGCCTCCTTCTTCGCCGTCGAGACCCATACGCTCTACAAGCGCGAGCTGCGGATGAAGGACACGGTCCGGGTCACGCTTCAACTGATCGATTTCGATGAAAAACGGCTCCACTTCTACATGGAAGTCCGCCATGCGACCGAAGGGTGGCTGTCAGCCACGACGGAGGGTCTGAGCCTCCACGTGGACATGAAGACCCGCAAGGTCGCCCCCTTCCCCAACGACATAATGGCAAACCTCGCCATCATGAAAGCGACCCACTCCCGGCTCGCCAGGCCGCAGGCCCTGGGCCGCGTCATAGGGCTTCCGAGCAAGCCCGAGGCATCCAGCCCCTTGCGCGAGCCCATGCGGGCTTCCGGGACCTGTCACTAGGTCGAACGCCTGTCCGCTAGCAGCCGACGGATCCGGCGGGGCAGTTGCGAATAGCCGCCGGAGGACGCGGATTGGAGAAGGTCCGCTGGCGATCGATGCTCTGCTGCAGCTGGTTGTTGTTGAATTGATATTGCTGCTGGGAGCGCTGGAAGCGCTGCTCGATCTGGAGATCCCGGTTGATTTCCTGGACCCGCCGCTCGGCCGGGCTCGTCCGCGGCAACCTCGTCTGAGCCAGGGCCGGGGCAGCGAACGATAAAGCCAAGCCTAGACTGACAGCCATCTTCACCGCTTGACGCATCGTCCATTCCTTTCAAAGGCTTTCATCACCATATGGGATTTGACGCGCTCCCGGACAACGAGGTTCCCTCTGCGACAGGGTTATCGCCCTTTCCGGGCTCGACGTCGTTCGCCTTTTGATCCATGGTCCGCCCGATGAATCAGCCAGAAACCAGACCCGAGTCCCAGGACGACCCGAGAGAGAACGAGCCGAGAGAGCCGGCCTCCGGCTCCCTGAGCGCGCGGGCCCGCGCGGCCGTCGCTCCTCAATCGCCCTATCTTTCCGGCCTCAACCCGGAGCAGCGGGCGGCCGTCGAGGCGACGGAAGGCCCTGTCCTCGTGCTGGCCGGCGCCGGAACCGGCAAGACACGGGTGCTCACGACCCGGATTGCCCACCTGATCGCCACCGGCAAGGCTCGCCCCTTCGACATCCTCGCCGTCACCTTCACCAACAAGGCGGCGCGGGAGATGCGCGAGCGCGTGGCCTCCCTGATCGGTCCGGTCGCCGAAGGCATGCAATGGTTGGGTACGTTCCATTCCATCGGGACGAAGATCCTCCGCCGCCATGCGGAGCTCGTTGATCTGCGCTCGGATTTCACGATCCTCGGAACGGACGACCAGCTTCGCCTGATGAAGCAGGTCATCGAGGCGGAGGGGATCGACGAGAAGCGTTGGCCTGCCCGGCAGCTCGCCGGCGTCATCGATGGATGGAAGAACCGCGGACTCGGTCCGGATCAGGTGCCCGCCGGAGAAGCCGGAGGTTTCGCCAACGGCCGGGGCGGCAAGCTCTACCGGGCGTATCAGGACCGCCTGAAAACCCTCAATGCGGTCGATTTCGGGGACCTTTTGCTGGAATGCCTTCGGCTCTGGCGCGAGCATCCGGACATTCTCCAGCAATACCAGAACCGCTTCCGCTACATGCTGGTGGACGAGTACCAAGACACCAACGTGGCGCAGTATCTCTGGCTGAGGCTCCTGGCCCAGGCGCGCAAGAATCTTTGCTGCGTCGGCGACGACGACCAGTCGATCTATGGCTGGCGCGGGGCCGAGGTCGACAACATCCTTCGCTTCGAGCACGACTTTCCCGGGGCCGTCGTCATCCGCCTGGAGCGGAACTATCGCTCCACGGCGCATATCCTGGCAGCGGCTTCGGGCCTCATCGCGAAGAACCAGGGCCGCCTCGGAAAGACGCTTCGCACCGAAGACGAGCCGGGCGAGAAGGTCTCGATCACGGGCGCATGGGACTCGGAAGACGAGGCGCGGCTCATCGGCGAGGAAATCGAGGCGCTTCAGGCCAAACGGCACCCTCTGTCCGAGATCGCCATTCTGGTGCGGATTTCCGCCCAGATGCGCGAACTCGAAGACCGCTTGGTCACCCTCGGCGTGCCGTACCGGGTCATCGGTGGCCCGCGCTTCTACGAGCGAGCGGAAATCCGTGATGCCCTCGCCTATCTTCGCGTCGTCAACCAGCCGGCGGACGATCTGGCCTTCGAGCGCATCGTCAACGTGCCTAAGCGCGGCCTGGGCGATGCGACCATTCAGGTTCTGCACAACCACGCCCGCGCGGCGCGGGTCCCGTTGCTCGAGGCTGCGCGCTTCATCGTCGAGACGGACGAGCTGAAGCCGAAGCCTCGCGCGACGTTGCGGGACCTTCTCATCTCCTTCGGCCGCTGGTCGAAGCTCTCCGAGACGATGACTCAGTCCGAAGTGGCGCAGACTGTGCTCGAGGAGTCCGGTTACACGGAGATGTGGCAGAAGGACCGCTCCGCCGACGCGGCAGGACGCCTGGAAAACCTGAAGGAACTCGTGCGGTCCATGGAAGAGTTTCCCGATCTGCAGAGCTTCCTGGAACACGTCTCCCTTGTGATGGAGGCGAACGAGAGCGACACGCAGGAGCGCGTCAGCCTGATGACGCTCCATGCCGCGAAGGGGCTGGAATTCAATACCGTATTTCTGCCGGGCTGGGAGGAAGGCTTGTTCCCCAACCAGCGCGCGCTGGACGAGAGCGGCCGCGCCGGCCTCGAAGAGGAACGGCGCCTTGCCCATGTGGGCATCACCCGGGCCCGGCGCCGGGCCAAAATCTATTTTGCTTCCAACCGGCGCATCCACGGCCTTTGGAACTCGACCATCCCGAGCCGCTTCATTGACGACCTGCCGGAATCCAACGTGGAAATCCTCGAAGCACCGGCCAATTTTTCCTACGGCGGCGGCTTTGGAGGCGGCTCTCGCTTCGACCGCATGACGCCTTTTGCGGGTTCCTCGTACCAAACTCCCGGATGGCAGCGTGCCCAGGCCCACCGGACCGCCACCGAAGACGGCGGCTATTCCGCCCGTCGCTCGGGCGACCGGCGTGGCCCTATGATGATCGAAGGTGAACTGGTTGCGAAATCGACGGGAGCGTCGGGCTTTTCCGTCGGAGGACGCGTTCTTCATACGAAGTTCGGGCCGGGAACCATCGAGGCTGTCGATGGGAACAAGCTGACGGTCGAATTCGACAAGGCCGGGCGAAAGATGGTCCTGGACAGCTTCGTCGAGTCTCTGGCCACCTCCTGAATCGAGATGAACCGAGATAGAAAGGCGCACCGAAGTGCGCCTTTCTTATATCGCCTTACTCGGCCGCGATCGGCGGCACCGGTGCGGGCGGCGTGCCGTAGGTGCGCGGGTCGATCGGATTGAGCTGGCCCTCGTCCTTCGTAAAGGCCGGCGGACGCTCCACGTAGGTGAATGTCCCCTTTCCGTCCGGTGCCGGACCCTGGGCCCAGCGGCCCTGCTGGCTTTCCGTGCCTTCGGAGTGATTGAGGAACTGGTAGGCGACCTCGCTCTTCTCCAGTTTCTGCGGGAAGTTCGACGGCACCGGGGCCATTTCCAGCCCGTCCTCCTCCAGTTCACGGATCGCGGCGAGCCATTGGTTCTGATGCATGGTGTCGCGAGCGATGAGGTAGGACAGCATGTCCCGGACGCCGGGGTCGTTGGTCATGTTGTAGAGACGGCTGACCTGCAAACGACCCTGGCTCTCCGCCGTCACATTGAAGTGGAAGTCGGCCAGCAGATTGCCGCTTGCGATGGTATAGGCGGACGTCCATGGATTTCCGGCGCTGTCCGAGGGCCGGGCCCCGAGACCCGCGACGATGAAATGCTGCGGGTTCATACCGGCCATAATGGCATCCTCGACACGGGCTCCGCCCATCACGGCTCCAACGACGGAATTCTTGGCCATATCCTCCTGCTGCTCCACCGGCGAGGTTTCAAGGAGGCGCGCGATCATGGTGGCGAGCATTTCCACATGGCCGATTTCTTCGGTCCCGATGTCCATGATCATGTCCTTGTATTTCTGAGGACCACGGCAGTTCCACCCCTGGAACAGGTAGGTCATCATGACACTGATCTCGCCCCACTGGCCGCCAAGGGGCTCCTGAAGCATTTTTGCGAAGAGGGGATCAGGTTTCTCTGGCTTGGCATGATAAGCCAATTGCCGCTGACGAAAAAACATCGGCTGCTCCTGTTCTGGCGCTGAATGAAGGCCCCTCGGCCTGTCGGGGGATCACGCTTCCAACAAGGGCAGCCGGACGTTGTTCCCAAGGAACACGATCTTTGGAAATGTTCAAAAAAGCCTGTTTGCGCGCGCTTCTCCAGCGAGAAGGAGGCTCTAGCCATCGGAGTGCAACTGTGTAAGCATCCGGCGGCGATCATGTCTGCGAGCGAGAGGCCTCGATGTTTCCTCTGTCCCACATGCTGAAAGCTTTCGTGCGTACAGGCACGCTCAAGGTCATCGACGCGGATGGACGGGAGCATGTTTTTGCGGGCACGTCCTCACCGACGGTCACCATGCGCCTGACCGATCGCTCGCTTTACCACAAGCTCTTCCTCAATCCGGAACTTCATGCCGGCGAAGCTTACATGGACGGACGCATGAGCTTCGAGCACGGATCGACCGTCAGGGATTTCCTGACCCTCTTCTCCCTCAACCGCTCATCGCTGGCGAATTATCCGCTCCAGAGCGTCCTCAAGCGCATCTCGCGCGGCGTGAAGCGTTTCCAACAGGCCAACCCCGTCGGCAAGGCTGAGAAGAACGTCGCGCATCACTATGATCTCGGCAACGAGTTCTACAAGCTCTTCCTCGACAAGGGCATGCAGTATTCATGTGCGTATTTCATCGATGATGACGATACGCTGGAGGAGGCGCAGCAGAATAAGCTCCGTCTGCTCGCCTCGAAGTTGCAGTTGAAACCGGGTCTGAGGATCCTCGATATCGGCAGCGGCTGGGGCGATCTCGCCCTTTATCTCGCCACCATGGAGGACGTGGACGTCACGGGCGTCACACTCTCGAAGGAGCAGCATGCGCTCTCCAACGAGAAGGCGCGGCGCGCGGGCCTTTCGGACCGTGTGCGCTTCGAACTGCTGGATTACCGGAAGCTGGAAGGGCGCTTCGACCGCATCGTGTCGGTGGGCATGTTCGAGCATGTGGGCGTTCAGCATTACGGCGAGTTTTTCGCGAAGATCAACGCCCTTCTCGACGATGACGGGCTGATGGTCCTGCATTCCATCGGCAAAATGAGTCCGCCCGGAACCGCAAGCCCCTGGCTCAGGAAGTACATTTTCCCGGGCGCGTATTCTCCCGCCTTGTCAGAGGTCTTTCCCGTCGTCGAGCAGAACGGTCTCTGGGTGACGGATCTCGAATTTTTGCGTTTGCATTACGCGAAGACCCTCAACCATTGGCATCGGCGGTTCGAGGCGAACCGCGCACAAATCGCGTCCATGTACGATGAACGCTTCTGCCGCATGTTCGAATTCTACCTGATCAGCGCAGAAACCATGTTCACGTCCGGCAGCCAACTCGTGTTCCACATGCAACTCGCACGCAAGCGGGACGCGGCTCCCATCGTACGGGACTACATCACGGACCTTCAGCGCCATTATCGTTTGCAGGAGTCGGAACGATTGAAGATCCTGCGCCAGAATGAGCCGGAGCCTGCACCTGTCTCGGATGCGGCTCCGGCCTCGTCTCAAGGTCAGGTCAGGGTCTCGTAATCCTTATTCTTCAAACCGTCGTGGGAATGGCGTGTCGGGAGCTTGCTCTCCGGCTGCTTCTTGAAGAACGAGGAGGCTTTCGCTCCCATCGGGCCCTTGGAAATGGTGATCCCGCCGTCGACCGCGTAGAGCGCTCCCGTCACGAAGCTGGCCTCGTCGGACGCCAGGAAGCAGAATACGTTGGCCACCTCTTCGGGCGTTCCGCGCCGTCCCATCGGGGTCGCCTGGGTGATCATGCTTGCAAGTTCCGTATCCATCGGGCCCGTAGACTTGTGTGTCCAGGCGGTATCGATCGGACCGGGACACACGCAGTTGGCACGCACGCCGTAGGCAGCCTGTTCACCGGCGATGCCGCGGATGAACGAGTGAATGAACGCTTTCGTGCCGCCGTACATGGCGTTCTTCGGATGGCCGATCATACCGGCTTCGGAGCCCGTGGCGACGATGTTGCCGTGGGTTTTCTGGAGGTGCGGCAAAGCGAACTTGGTCATGAGGAAAACGGAGCGCACGTTGGATCGCAAGGTTTCGTCGAACTTGTCGATCGGGTAATCCTGCGTCTCAGCAACCGCAAGAAACACACCCGCGTTGTTGATCAGGATATCGAGGCGTCCATAGGCGCTGACACACGCCTCGACGGCAGCCTCGGCGTGTCTCTCTTCCGCGATATCGCCAAGGTAAACTTCGGCAAAGCCACCGGCCCCCGTGATGAGCCGCGCCACATCCTCCACCGGATCATCCGGCAATCCGACGAGCAGAAGCCGCGCGCCTTCCTGCGCGAACTTCAAAGCAATCGCCTCTCCGATGCCGGTGCCCGCACCGGTGATGATCGCGACCTTGTCGAAAAGGCGTCCAGGCATGGTCGAACTCCTATGAGGCGGGAAAGAGCCTGACCGTGTGTGGATCCAGGCCCGACGAGGGCACAACGGATCGCTTCCCTGGCGGTTCCGCACGAGCCTTGCCTGCGTCGCCCATGCGCACCGCTCCGCTTTATGTGATCCGAGCTCGGCTTTTTATGGGTGCTGAACGGTGATATGACCCGGCCGGCCGAACTTCCGATATCCGCGTCACGCACCCTGACAGGAGTTGCCGTTCCATCATGATACGCCGTTTGTCCTTCCGGCAGCAGATTACGATCCTCGTCGGCCTGCTGTGTCTCGTACTGGTAGGGGTAGCGGCCCTTGGAGCGTCCTATATCGCCTACAGCCGGACGAAGCGGGAGATCATGGCCGACGCGGCCGAAACGGCCGCCACTCTTGCGGCAATCCTGGATCGTGGCATGGCGGAGCGCTTTCGCGAAATCCGCAACATCGCCGGCATGCAGCCTCTCCAGGGGATCTGGACGCGCGATCCCGGCAGCATTCGCAAGGTCCTCGAGCAGCTCCAGGCCACGTATCCGGACTACAATTGGATCGGCTTTGCGGCGCCCGATGGCACCGTTCAAGCCGCGACCCGCGGCCTCCTCGAAGGCGCGTCCGTCGCCGAAAGGCCCTGGTTCCGAAGCGGTCTCGACGCCCCATCCGTCGGCGATGTGCACGAGGCCAAGCTTCTCGACAAGCTCCTGCGCCCTGCCACCGCCGCCGAGCCCCTCCGGTTCGTCGACTTTTCCGCGCCGGTCCGCGACGCGGACGGAAAGGTCGTGGGAGTTATCGGAGCGCACCTGAACTGGGCTTGGGCGCGAGAGCGCCTTCAGATCCTTCTGGAGCGGAAAGGAACGTTCAGGCCGGACGCCATCTGGATCCTTGCGAGTGACGGATCGATGCTTCTCGGACCTGAGCGGACCACCAAGCCGTTCGCGGATTCGCTCATCGCCGAAATGCAGCAAAGCCGGAACGGCAGCCTCGAATGGGGCGCCGGCAGCGACAAGATCCTGACAGGATTTGCCGTCACGTCCGGCTACCGCGACTATCCGGGGCTTGGATGGATCGTCGTTTCGCGCCAGCAGGATAATGTCGCGTTCGCAGCCGCGCGCAGTACGGTGGCGACCATTCTCATTCTGGGTTTCGGCGTCGCCTTGCTCGGAATTCTCTTGGCCCTCTTCATCGCGCAAGGGCTCTCGAGGCCGCTCCAGGCCATCATCGACGCCACAGACAAAATCGGCCGCGACCCCAAAATCGCTCTTCCGCCGTTTGCGACCGGTTCCCGTGAGATCGTCAGGTTGTCGGCGGCCCTCCGGTCCCTCGTCAGGCGAGCCAGCGCAGCCGAGAACCGAGTTCTTGAGGTGTCATCCCAGCACCAGCAGGAAGTATCCGCCCTAACACGGCTGGCGGAGACGGATGCCTTGTCCGGCCTTCTCAACCGGCGCGGGTTCGACCTGATCGGTGAGGAGACCTTCCTCCAGTTCAAGCGCTTTGGGCGGGTCTTTGCGGCCTTGATCGTGGATATCGATTTCTTCAAGAGGGTGAACGATACCTTCGGTCACGCGGCCGGCGACGAAGTCATCCGCGCAATCGGCGAGACGCTCACGACCCAGCTGAGATCCACCGATACGGTATGCAGGTTCGGCGGCGAGGAATTCGTGGTTCTTCTGCCCGATGTGAGCCGGGATGGAATCGTGACGATTGCGCAGCAGGTCCGCCGCGCCATCGAGGCGCTCCGACCCACTTTTCACGGAAAGACCTTGGCGGTCACGGTGAGTGTCGGAGGCGCTCTCGTGGCAAGCTCCGATCGGGATATCCAGGACGTGATCGAACGGGCCGATGCGGCACTTTACGAAGCCAAGGGAGCGGGCCGAAACCGGGTCGTCATCAACGGCCTGCAACCGCAGCTGGCCTCGGCAGTGGCTTGAGATCCTGCGGTCTTGCGGAAGCTTGGCATGACGTTGGACGCCAAAGCCGAAGGAAATTGCCGATTTGCCGCTTTTTGAGGCTTCCGGCGTCTCCCGTTTCCCGATCCGATGCGGTAATCGATCTCCATGCTTGAAGGACTCCATCCCAACCGCCCGACCCATATCTTCCGCATCACGACGGATGAGCGCTCCGCGCGCGCCATGACCGAGCTGATCGGTGAGATCTTCGACCCGACCGAAACCGCCGTTGCGGCCTTCGAGACGGAAGAGGACGGGCCCTGGCTCCTGGAAGCCTATTTCGCCCGTGAGCCCAACGAGGCCGCCATCCGTGAACTGCTTCGACCCATCGTGGGGGCCGAGGCCGATAACGGCGTTTTCCTTCCCCTCGAGCAGCAGGATTGGGTGAAGGCCTCCCTGGAGGGTCTCAATCCCGTGCGGGCCGGGCGATTGCTGGTTCACGGCGCGCACGATCGGGAGGCCCGTCGCCCCAACGATCTTTCCATCGAGATCGAGGCTGCCCTTGCGTTCGGCACGGGCCATCACGGAACGACGAAGAGCTGCCTGCTCGCTTTTGTCGATGAATTGAAGCGCCGCAAGCCCCGTCATGTACTCGATGTCGGAACCGGCACGGGCATTCTGGCCTTCGCGGCGGCGAAGGTCCTCAAGCGCCCGATCGTTGCCGGCGACATCGATCCCGAAGCGATCCGGGTCGCGCGGGAAAACGCCCGTCTGAACGGCATCGATCCGTGGATGAAGCTTTATGTGGGCCCCGGTGTCCGCCATCCTCTGGCGGACCGGACCGGTCACTTTGATCTGGTCTTCGCCAATATTCTGGCAAAGCCCCTCCGTCTCCTGGCCCCATCCCTATCGCGCGTGGCGACGAGGGACGGAACCCTGATCCTCTCGGGACTTCTGGGCCGTGATGTGCCTGGAGTCCTGTCCGCCTATGCGGCTCAGGGATGGCACCTTGAGCGCCGCTATGATCTGGAAGGCTGGGTGGCTATCGTGATGAAGCGCGGCGGCGCCCATCCACGGCCCCGCCGCGTGGAAGACGACGACTACTCCGCGTCGACTTCCGGATAGCGTTTGGCGAGCGCGCGCCTCAACGCAGTGGCTTCCATATAGACGTCGCGGGCGGCTTTCAGGATGGTCAGAATGATCATGGCTCGTCTCCTCAGAGCTTGAACGGCAGAAGTTCGTCTGGCGTCAGAGACGGACTCTTCTCGCCATAACGGATGGACATCTCTTGAATGGCGGCGCGATGCGGACGCAGCATGCGCTCGGCCGTATAGGCGCGGCTCGCTAGCAAGGCATTGATCAAGCGCTTGGAATAAAGGCCAAGATTGACAGGAAGCGCTTCGCCGCTTCCGGCAGGTACAAGAGTGGCTGTAGTCATAGGTTCATCTCCCCAGTTGGTGCGATGACCCTTCGACGTTCCTCGTTATGTCGTTGTCCTGAAGATAGGCATACCTCGCCTCCTTGAGGAGCGGATTTATCACATGCGAGCTATGACGCAGCTGCAGTTCACGGTTCCATAACGCTGTTTGCTAGGCATTCAACGCATAAGTAGCAGGCACATTGTCGATGCTGTGGGCAGAGCGGGTCCATTTCTCAGGCTGAGGCGGACACGTCATCCACCCTATGGGGCCACCGTGCGTGAACTTGTCGAAAAACTGCGGCAATCACCATCGGCTGGTTCCGTTGCGGACAAAACCGCTCTAGCTTGTCGCCCCACCCGTTTTCGAGATCGGTTTTCGCATTCCATGGCCCGCTTCCAGAGTTTTGATGATTCCACCACACCCGCTCAAGGTCCCGAGCGGATCGCAAGGCTGCGCACCGAACTGTCGCGTCGCGGCTATGATGGCTTCATCGTTCCTCGGGCTGACGAACATCAGGGAGAGTACGTCCCCAAGAGCGCCGAGCGGCTGGCCTGGCTGACCGGCTTCACGGGCTCGGCCGGAACGGCTGTCATCCTCCAGGACAAGGCGGCCCTCGTGGTAGACGGACGCTATACGGTGCAGGCTGCGGAACAGCTGGATACGGCGGTAATCACCCCGGTCCCGCTTGCCGAGACCTCGGCCGAGGACTGGATCGCCGCAAACCTGCCGAGTGGGGCGATCCTCGCCTACGATCCGTGGCTTCACACCCATGACGGCCTGAAGCGGCTGGAACAGGCGGTTGCCCGCGCGGGCGCCAAGCTGGCGCCGGTCGACATGAATTTGGTCGACATTATCTGGATCGACCGCCCCTCCCCGCCCCAGGCCCCGGTACGGCCGCATCCCCTCGTCTATGCGGGCGAGTCAGCGGCCTCCAAGCTTGAACGCGTCCGCGCCAAGATGGCAGAGGCAAAGCTCGACGCCCTCGTGATTTCCGATCCTCACAATCTGGCCTGGGCCTTCAATTTGCGAGGCGGCGATGTCGGTCATACGCCACTGCCGCTCGGCTATGCCATTCTCCCCAAGGAAGGCCGCGCTCAGCTCTTCTTCGACCCCGCCAAGATGACCAACGAGGCAGGCGCTGCCGTGGGCGATCTCGCGGACTTTGCGGACATCACCGGCTTTCTGGGAGCTCTCGAAGGTCTGGGCCATGCGAAGGAAAAGGTCCGCATCGATGCGGCGACCGGCGCCGTCGCCCTGATCCGCCGGATCGAAACGGCGGGCGGGACAGTCGATATCGGGGCGGATCCGATCAGCCTCATGAAGGCGGTCAAGAATCAGGCCGAAATCGCCGGTTCGCGCTCGGCCCACCTGCGCGACGGCGTCGCCGTCGCGCGCTTTCTTGCTTGGCTCGACCAGGAAGCTCCCAAAGGCGAGCTGACCGAAATTGATGCCGTCGAGGCCCTTGAAGCGTTCCGGGTCGAGACCGGCGCACTCAAGAACGTCTCGTTCCCGTCTATTTCCGGCGCCGGACCGAATGCTGCCCTTCCCCATTATCGGGTCACGAAGTCAAGCAACCGGCCCATCGAGAACAACCAGATCTTCCTGATCGATTCCGGTGCGCAATACGAGGACGGCACGACCGACATCACTCGCACGATTATCGTGGGAGAGCCGACGGACGAGATGAAGGACCGCTTCACGCGTGTTCTCAAGGGTCACATCGCCATTGCCCGTTGCGTTTTCCCGAAAGGGACGAACGGTGCGCAGATCGATGCCTTCGCCCGTCAGCCCCTTTGGGATGCGGGCCTCGATTTCGACCACGGCACGGGTCACGGCATCGGCAGTTACCTGTCGGTTCACGAAGGCCCGCAACGTATTGCCAAGACGGGCGTCACGTCGCTCGAAGCCGGCATGATGCTGTCAAACGAGCCGGGCTTCTACAAGCAAGGGGAATATGGGATTCGCATCGAGAACCTGATCCTCGTGGAACCGCGCAAGATCGAAGGCGGCGATAGAGAGATGTTCGGTTTCGAAACGCTGACCTTCACTCCCATCGATTTGCGGCTCGTACAGGCATCCCTTTTGACGTCCGAGGAAACCGCGTGGCTCGATCATTACCACGCTCAGGTCCGTGAAAAGATAGGGCCGCACCTTCCTGGCGAAACCCGGGAATGGCTTGAGCACGCGACACGGCCCATCGGCGCAGCGTAAGCGCCCTGCCGCCCTTCCGGAGCACAATGCCCGGTTGACCACCGGTGCATTGCCCGGAACGGCCCGATGGCCGTTCATAGAAAGTTTCGCAGCAATACGACTGCGACGACCCCTACGACGACCGTCGCCAGAAGCGGCAACCGGAACGCCACGAGGGCCGTGATCGCGGCGGCGATGGCTTCCGGCCATCCGGAGGTCAATGCGGTGGGCGCAATGACGGCAACGAGAACAGCCGGCGGAATCGCATCGAACGCGGCTTTCGCACGCCCCGTGAGGGCAAGCCGGTCAGCCACCAGAAGGCCTGCCACGCGTGTCGCATAGGTAACCAGAGCCATCGCCAGAATGGCCAGCAGGGTCGTTGTATCGATGCTCATGCGTCGGCTTCCTTCCCGGCGGTGATATAGGCGGCGGCGATGCCGGCAAGCGCCCCGGAGGCTACATGCCAGGGCGCTCCGATGAAGTAGTGGACCAGAGCGGCCACGACGGCACTGACAGCGACCGTGACAAGGGTCACGCGGCTGCGGCCGAAGCCGGCGACAAGACCGATGAACAGGGCCGTGAAGGCGAAATCCGCGCCGAACCGGGCCGGGTCGCCAAGAAAGGAGCCGAGTACCGCCCCGAGCGTCGTCGAGGTGACCCAATTTATGTAGAGAACCGCCGCCATCGCGGCCCAGTAAGCCGCCGTCACGGGCCGGTCGAGGGCGCGGCGCTCCGACAGCGCCCAGGACTCATCCGTCATGAAGAAGAAGGCGATGAATTTCTCGACCCTGCTCAGCCGGGTCTTCGGTGACAGGGACGCTCCCATGAGCACATGGCGGACATTGATGAGGAATGTTCCGAACGCGAGCGCTAGGACCGGCGCGGGACTGACCCAGGTCTCGATCGCCGCGAACTGAGCTCCGCCGGCAAAGACAAGCGCGGACATCAGGGCAACTTCGGCGGGGGACAGTCCCTTCCCCACAGCGACGGCCCCGAAAAGGAGTCCGATGGGAATCGCCGCAATGGCCGCGGGCGCGATATCGCGCAGGCCGGCTTTCGCGTCTCGTTTGTAAGAAGTCATGTGAGGATTGGCTTGATCCATGATCCGTATCCGCTTTCCCGCCTTATGGCGGACGGAGAGCGCCCGGTCTTGGATGAAAGTCTCGTCCTATGCTGCTCGGTAAGCCCCTGGGGTGATTCCCATCCGGGCCTTGAAGACCCGGTTGAGATGACTTTGGTCGAAAAATCCGCAGGTAGCCGCCACGATCCCGGGTGTCTCGCCGCGCTCCAGCAGGCGCCGTGCGGCCCGAAACCGGCGATCGAGAAGGTAGGCGTGTGGCGTCAATCCGGTCTCTTTTTGAAAAGCCCGGATGAAATGACTGCGCGACAGGCCGGCCATGGCGGCCAATACCGAGAGTTCCGCTTCCTGATCGAGATGCGCGTCGAGGTAATCCCTCACGCGGGCGATGCCCTTGGGTCCGTAGCTCAGGGAAGGCGGAGCATCGAGTTCGGCCCAGCGGGCGATGAGAAGGGAAAGATAGGCCACGAGCCGAACATCCTGCTCCATCTCGGACGTGCCGATATCGTCATGACACAGGCAGGCGTGGAGCCGGGCGTGAGCCCTGGCGAGGTCGGGATCGGAAATGATCGCCTGGGAGAACCACGGGGGGCTGAGGAGCGGCCGGCCGGCAACGTCCTCCGCGACCTCGCGCATGAGCTCCACGGACGGATAAAACGTCCGATACTCGAACCCGTCGCCGTGAGGGGCCCCATCATGGATTTCATCGGGGCAAACGACCGCTACGCTGCCGGGTCCGGCATAATGCTGCTCACCCCGGTAGAAGAACGTCTCGCAGCCGGACAACACGGCGGCGATCGCATAGGTTTCATGGCTATGCCGGGCGTAGGAATGACGTCGAAAGGTCGCGCGCAGGCATTCAAGGCCGCGATGACGCGGCACCCGCCAGAAATGTGTCACGTCGCCAGGGGCGCGCTGATCGGGATCGAGCGAAAGCTCCGGACTTACCACCGTCATGGCTGCATCATGCCACAGGCGGACGGCCCCGTCTTGTACAAGAGTCTCAAGGCCGTCCGACGAGGGCGAACCATCCGTCCTCATCGAGAACCTGAACGTCGAATTCCTTGGCCTTGTCGAGTTTCGAACCGGCCCCCGGACCCGCAACGACGATGTCGGTCTTCTTGGAGACGGAGCCGGCGACCTTTGCGCCGAGCCGTTCCGCCATGGCTTTCGCCTCCTCGCGGGTCATCTGTTCGAGGGACCCCGTGAACACCACGGTCTTGCCCGCCACCGGCGAGCTCGCCGCAGCTGCCTCGATGGGAACCGTCGTGACCTGGGCAAGGAGTGCGTCCAGCATCTCCTCGTTATGCTGTTCCTTGAAGAATTCGACGATGGTTTCGGCGACCACGGGCCCGATTCCCCCGATGGCCGTCAGTTCCGCATGCGCCTCGGACGTCGGGTCGGCGGCGGCCCTTGCCGTTTCGCGCAAGGCGTCGAAGGTACCGAAATGGCGCGCCAGCAGGCGGGCCGAGGTTTCGCCGATATGAGGAATGCCGAGCGCGAAGATGAAGCGATTGAGCTGAATGCTGCGCCGGGCCTCGATGGCCGCAAAGAGGTTCTTGGCGCTGGTCGAACCCCACCCCTCCCGCTTCTCGAGCCGTTGCAGGCTGCGGGCATTGCGCGCTTCGAGGGTAAAGATGTCCTGCGGACGCTGAATCAGGCCCTCGGCATAGAATTCCTCGATGCGCTGCTCGCCGAGACCCTCGATATCGAAAGCGTTGCGGGACACGAAGTGCTTCAGCCGCTCCCGTGCCTGGGCCGGACAGATCAAGCCTCCGGTACAGCGCCGGACGGAATCCTCCTTTCCGCTCCGTGGATTGACCTCGCGCACCGCATGACTGCCGCAGGCCGGGCAAACGGTCGGGAACGCATAGGGCTTCGCGTCCGGTGGTCGCTTGTCGAGAACCACGTCGAGCACCTTCGGGATCACGTCCCCGGCCCGAAGCACCACCACGGTATCCCCGATCCGAATGTCGACGCCATTGCGGATCGGCTGGCCGTCGCCTCCGATGCCCTTGATGTAATCCTCGTTGTGAAGGGTCGCGTTGGACACCACCACGCCGCCGACCGTCACAGGCTTCAGCTTGGCGATCGGATTGAGGGAGCCGGTCCGCCCCACATTGATCTCGATATCTTCCAGCACCGTCACGGCCTGCTGGGCCGGAAACTTGTGCGCCAAGGCCCAGCGCGGCGACCGGGACACGAATCCGAGACGGGTCTGAAGCCCCAGCTCGTTGACCTTGTAGACGACGCCGTCGATGTCATAGCCGAGATTGGCCCGGTCGGTCTCGATCGCATGATAATGGGCCAGCAGCTCCTCGACGGTCGCGCAAAGGCGCGTCAGAGGATTGGTTTGAAAACCAAGATCCTTGAATGCCTCGATCATCCCGTCCTGGGTGGTTGAGGGCATGGCGCTCACCTCGCCCCACCCATAGGCGAAGAACTTGAGAGGACGCGCCGCCGTGATCGCCGGATCGAGCTGGCGCAAGCTGCCGGCTGCGGCGTTGCGGGGATTGGCGAAGAGCGCCTTTCCGGCAGCGGCCTGCCGCTCGTTGATGGCCGCAAAGTCCTTGTGGGACAGATAGACCTCTCCGCGCACTTCGAAGACATCGGGAACCGCCTTGCCCTTCAGGGCGTGCGGAATGTCGTGGACCGTTCGGGCGTTGGCCGTCACATCCTCGCCGACGGCACCGTCTCCCCGGGTCGCAGCGCTGACGAGCCGTCCGCCTTCGTAACGCAAGCTCAGGGACAAACCATCGATCTTGGGCTCTGCGGTGAACAGCAGCTTTTGATCGACCTTGAGCTGGAGGAAGCGGCGGATCCGCTCAACGAACTCCACCACCTCCCCATCCTCGAACCCGTTGGCCAGGGAGAGCATGGGCATCCTGTGCCGGACCTTGGCAAATTTCTCGGACGCTCTCGACCCGACTTTCTGCGTTAGGCTTTCGGTGGTGGTCAGCTCGGGAAACTGTGCCTCGAGGGCTTCGTAACGCTTGCGCAGGGCATCATATTCCGCGTCCGAAACCGCCGGCGCATCCTCTTCGTAATAGCGCCGGTCGTGCTCGGCGATTTCGCGGCCGAGCGTGCCGTGCTCAGCCTGCGCCTCCATGAAGGAGAGTTGATCGACGGGGGTATCCGAGGAGGTTTTTTGCCGGGCCATGTTCGAATCGACGTGAGAGACGATGAAACCATAGCGCCCTGGACGAGACTCTCCAGTGAGGAGGTCGATACGGTGGTTAATGAATCGCAGCTTCGAGGAGGCGTGCCGCCGCGGCGCGGGCTTCTTCCGTGATGGTCGCGCCGGCGAGCATGCGGGCGATTTCCTCGCGCCGCGGGCCATCTTCGAGCGGAACGACCCGGGTCGCCACCCGGTCCGACCCCTTCACGCCTTCCTTGGCGATCAGGAAGTGACTGCCTGCGCGGGCGGCCACCTGCGGTGCGTGGGTGACGGCCATGACCTGAACCCGCTTTGCAAGGCGCGCGAGACGCTGGCCTATGGCGTCCGCCACCGCCCCGCCCACACCCGTGTCGATTTCGTCGAATACCAGCGTCGGCGCAGAGCCCTTGTCCGCAAGGACGACCTTGAGCGCCAGCATGAAGCGGGAAAGCTCGCCGCCGGAGGCCACTCTCATGAGGGGGCCTGCCTTGGTGCCGGGATTCGTCTGAGCCCAGAACTCCACCCGGTCGAACCCGTTGGGATCGCGGCTCTCCTCATCCGTCTGGATTTCCGTGATGAAGCGGGCCCGTTCCAGCTTCAAGGGAGGCAGCTCGGCTTGCACCGCTGCGTTGAGAGCCTCAGCCGCTTTGCGCCGCTTCGACGACAGGACCTTGGCGGCCGCCACATAGGTCTGTTCCGCTCCCTTGAGCACCGCTTCGAGATCCGCCAGCTTTTCTTCGCCGGCATCAATGGCGGCAACATCCTCGATAAAGCGCGCCCGGAGGGCGGCGAGTTCATCGGCCGGAACGTCATATTTACGGGCGGCGGCCCGAAGAGCAAACAGTCTCTCCTCGGTCTGCTCCAGTTCCCGAGGGTCGAACTCCGCGGTACGGATCGCCTCCTCCAGGGCGGCACGCGCCTCATCGATTGCGACAAGGGCCGCATCGAGGGCCCTGACGCTGGGATCCACCAGGGACGGAGCCTGGGCACTGCGCCGCTCCAACTTCCTGACGGCTGCGGAAAGGGCAGGAACAGGCGAGGCGGAACCTGCAACGGCCTCGAAGGCCTCATTGAGGTCGGTCGCCACTTTCTCCGATTGCATCATGACGATGCGGCGCTCGGCGAGCTTCTCCTCTTCCCCCGGTTGAGGCGCAAGCTTGTCCAGCTCCTCCACGGCATGACGAAGGAAATCGGCCTCCTTGCGGGCTTTGTCGATCCGATTGCGATGCTCTTGGAGAGCCTGACGCGCGTCGCGTACGCGCCGGGAGGCTTCCGTAACGGTCTGAGCCTCGGCCGAGAGGCCGCCGAAAGCATCCAGAATCGCCCGATGGGTGACCGGGTCGACAAGCGCGCGGTCGTCATGCTGCCCGTGGATCTCCACAAGAGCGGAGCCGATCGCCTTGAGGACCTGGACGCTCACCGGCTGGTCGTTGACGAAAGCGCGCGTTCGCCCGTCCGCAACCTGAACGCGGCGCAGGATCAAATCCCCTTCGGTGTCGATATCGGCCGCAGTCGCGATGCGGCGCGCCGGATGATCCAGAGGGCAATCGAAGACGGCCGTGACCTGGCCCTGCGCCTCGCCATGACGAACGAGGCCGCCATCGCCCCGGCCGCCAAGAGCCAGGGCAAAAGCGTCGAGCAGGATTGACTTGCCCGCGCCCGTCTCACCCGTGAGAACACTAAGGCCCTCACGGAAATCGAGCTCTAGCTTATCGATAAGGACGATATCGCGAATCGCCAGCTGGATCAGCATGGATGGTGAGGCTTACCCCGCCCGCTGACTGACCTGCGGGACGCCTCGGAATGCCTTGCTGATCCAAGATTCGGAATTCTCGCGTGGCTCAACGCCACCCTTGGCTAGCAATGCGAAGGCGTCCTTGTACCAGGGACTGTCAGGGAAGTTATGTCCAAGAACCGCAGCGGCGGTTTGCGCTTCATCGACGATACCCATGGCCATGTATGCCTCGGCAAGACGCTCGAGGGCCTCTTCCACATGGCGGGTCGTCTGGTAGCGCGCGACGACGTTACGGAAACGATTGATCGCGCCCGAATAGTTGCGCTTCTGCAGGTAGAAGCGTCCGATCTCGACCTCCTTGCCGGCCAACTGGTCGCTGGCGACTTGGATCTTCTTCTTCGCATCGGCAACGTATTCCGACGACGGGTAACGCTGAATAAGTTCCTGCAAGGCAAGAAGTGCCCGCTCCGACTTCTCCTGGTCACGGGTGATGTCAGGAATCTGATCGTAGTAGGACGATGCCAAGAGATACTGCGCATAGGCCGCATCCGCCGTGGAAGGATGCAGCTGTAGATAACGCTTCGCAGCCGTGATCGACTCGTCATAGAGGCCGCCTTCATAGTTGGCGTAAGCTTCCATGATGAGGCCTTTGCGGGACCACTCTGAATAAGGGTACTGCTTGTCAAGGCTGCTGAACTTCTTGGCCGCGCCCTCGTAATCCTTCTTCTGGATCCGGGCGAGACCATCATTGTAGAGCTGTTCAGCCGGGATATCGGCCACGATTTCCGGCTTGTATTTTTCGCTGTTGTCGAACGGATTGAACGACGACAGCGTATCGCAGCCGGCAACGGCCAAGCCGCACGCTCCAATCATCAACGCGCGAACAGCGCTATCTTTCAATCCTGAATAAGCCTTCGCGAAAGACATGCCTCGCGGTCCTCCGAAAATTGTGCCCGGGTTGTAACGGTGCATCGAAGGCTCTTTAACCTATGCGCGGGCAAAGAGCCAACCCTTCCGTAAGGCTATACCCAGCAGCCTTGTGGGAAGATGCAGCAAAATCATGCGGCCAAAGGGCGCCGATCCTCAGGATGGGCGCCCACAATCGCAGAATTCGGCGTTAAGCTTAGTGAATCTCGGGCGCGAAGGCCGGCATTGCGACGCCGCTGCCAAGCTCCGCATAACCCGTTTCCCGCCGAGCGCCATCCACGATGGCGTAGTTGGAGCGGCTCGAGAAGAGGGCTTCGAGGACCGAGAAATTGAGGCGATGCCCGCCGCAATAGGAACGGTACGTCCCGAGGAGCGGGAGACCTGCCAGAGAAAGGTCTCCGACCGCATCAAGGATCTTGTGGCGGACGAACTCGTCGCCGTAGCGGAGACCCTCGGGATTCATGATTCCATCGTCGCCGATGGCCACGGTATTCTCCAAGGACGCACCGAGAGCGAAGCCGGCGCTCCAGAGCTTCTCCACGTCGCGCATAAAGCCGAAGGTGCGGGCGCGAGAAATATCTTTACGGAAAACCGACGGGGACAGGTCAATGGCCTTCCGCTGCCGGCCGATCACCGGGGTCGGGAAATCGATCTCCACGTCCAGGCGGAAGTTCCGATCATTGGGGAGAAGCTCGGCAAAAGCCTTTCCCTGATTAACCCGGACCGGCTTGAGAACCTTCACGTAGCGGCGGGCCGCGGCCTGCGAAACCAGCCCGACCTGATCGATGGCATCGATGAACGGGGCGGAGCTGCCATCGAGAATCGGCACTTCCGGTCCGTCGATCTCGATGAGAACGTTGTCGATCCCAAGGCCCGCGAGAGCGGCCATCAGGTGCTCGATCGTCGCAACGGCCCCGCTGTCGCGATCACCGATGACCGTGCAGAGCTCCGTGGCCGTGACCGCGAGATGGCGCGCGTCGATCAGGCGCTCATGGCCGCCCGGCAGGCCGGTGCGAAGGAAAGCAACACCATGATTCACTTCGGCGGGGTGGAGAACGATCTTGACCTCGTCCCCGGAATGGACACCGGCTCCCGAGAGGGTGACGGCGGCGCGAAGCGTGGTTTGCTGGCTCTGCTTCATCTTCACTCAACCTCGAACGCCGAAAGCCGTGGTTCTCATAACCGTGGCCCATACGCCCGCTGTTACTGTTTTATGACCTGCAGGCTTCTGACGAATCCTGCCTTGAACTGAGGGCAAGATAGGTCGCACGGCAGGCTAGGCCAAATCACGCTTTTTTACCGTCTGTTACAAACTCGACAATTCGCAAGTTATTGAAAAGTAAACAAATTATAAAAATCCCCCGGTCAGCCTGTGACCGAGGGACCATTCTTGTTACGAACCGGCAGGCTTAGTTTGCCTGCCGCCGGAGGAATGCCGGGATCTCCAGCTGGTCATCCTCGGTGCTCCGCTGAGCCGCCGGCAACCGGGGCTGCTGCTCCGGGTGTCCCTGTGCCGGCCGGTAGCCCTGTGGGGAGGCAGGCCGCTTGGCGTATTCCGCATGAACCGGGGACATCTGCTGCCGGGGAGCCTCCGGAGCCTGACGCTGCGGGGCAGGCTCGGCTGGAGCCTGGTGGTCCTCCCGGCGGCCGAAGCCCACCGTCGCAAGACGCTGGAGAAGCGACATCCGCTTGGTGTCGTGCGGAGCCTCTTCGCCACGGCTGGCGCGGATCTGGTTCTGGGCCGGAATCGGCAGCTCATCGATCCGCGGCATCCGGGCCGGACGCATCGCCCGCTCAGGCTGCGGGGGGATGAAGGAACCCTGTGCAGCCGCCTCTTCGTGATAGGTCGGCTCGGCAACAACCGGGGCCTCGTAGGCGATGGCCTGCTTCGGCTGGGTCGGCGTGAGAATCACGTCGTCCCGGATGACCGGCTGCGGAGCGGGCTCGAGAACCGGGGTGGCCATCGAGGTGTAGGCGGGAGCAGCGGCCATAGGAGCCGGCGCGGCAACAACTTCAGCAGGAGCGGGAACCGCCTTCACCGTTTCGGCTGGGGCGGTGGCGCGAAAGGTAGGGACGGCTTGCGTTTGCGAAGCGCGAGCCCGGGCCTCGGCCCTTAGACGCTCGGCGACTTCCGAGATCCGTTGCTCTGTCGACGTCAGGTCCGGAGCATTCGCGCCGATCGCCTGATCGATGCCGGTGGCGACGACGGAAACGCGGATGATGCCTTCCAGGCTTTCGTCGAAGGTCGCACCGAGGATGATGTTCGCGTCCTGGTCGACCTCTTCGCGGATACGGGTTGCAGCCTCGTCGAGCTCATAGAGAGTCAGGTCGTTGCCGCCCGTGATGGAGATCAGGAGGCCACGGGCACCCTTCATGGACACGTCGTCGAGGAGCGGGTTGGCAATGGCGGCCTCGGCGGCGCGGATCGCGCGCTTCTCGCCGGACGATTCGCCCGTTCCCATCATCGCCTTGCCCATACCGCGCATGACGGAGCGGACGTCGGCGAAATCGAGGTTGATGAGACCTTCCTTCACCATCAGGTCCGTGATGCAGGCGACGCCCGAATAGAGCACTTGGTCTGCCATCGCGAAGGCGTCGGCGAACGTGGTCTTTTCCGTCGCAACCCGGAACAGGTTCTGGTTGGGGATCACGATGAGGGTATCGACGGATTGCTGCAATTCGTTGATGCCCGCCTCGGCAAGGCGCATGCGGCGAACACCCTCGAATTGGAATGGCTTCGTGACGACGCCGACAGTCAGGATCCCAAGTTCACGAGCGGCACGTGCCACCACGGGAGCTGCGCCCGTGCCGGTGCCGCCGCCCATGCCGGCAGTGATGAACACCATGTGAGAACCGGAGAGCTGATCACGAATTTCGTCCATCACCTCCTCGGCGGCCGCGCGGCCAACCTCGGGCTGTGAACCGGCGCCGAGGCCTTCGGTCACCTGGATGCCCATCTGAACGATACGATCGGCCTTCGATGACGCCAGGGCCTGCGCGTCGGTGTTCGCAACCACGAACTCGACACCCTGGAGTCCAGACTCGATCATGTTGTTCACGGCATTACCGCCAGCACCGCCGACGCCGAAAACCGTGATGTGTGGCTTGAGTTCCCGGATGTCCGGAGCTTGCAGATTGATAGCCATGACCTGTTTGCCTCTTTGGCCTTTATATCGACAGCGTTCGGCCGACGCTTACCCTTGGTTGACTTGAACTCTGGACGGTAGCCGCCGCGCCACCGCCTTACGCATCTAAAAACTATCGCGAATCCAACGGCCCACGCGGGAGATGTAACCGTCGGTTCCCGTACTCTGAAACAAGCCGCCGGAACGCGGCTCGAAATACTCGATATGCGCGACCTGCGGATAAACCAGCAAACCGACCACCGCCGAAAAAGCGGGACCCTTGGCCGCTTCGGGAAGACCCTTGATGCCGAGCGGACGCCCGACACGGACCTGCCCCTGCAGGATGCGCCGCGCCGTCTCCGGCAAGCCGACCAGCTGGCTGGCGCCACCCGTCAGCACGACGCGTCGACCGGCCTGTGCGGCGAATCCCGCCGATTTCAGCCTGTCACGGACGAGTTCGAGGATTTCCTCGACCCGAGGCTTGATGATCCTGACCAAATGCGACTTCGGCAAATGGTTGGGAACATCGCGTTCGTCTTCGTCGACCTGCGGCACGGCGATCATGTCGCGATCGTCCGCGCTGGACGTGATCGCGGAACCGTAAAGCGTCTTCAGACGCTCCGCCGCTGACACGCGTGTCGTCAGTCCACGGGCAATATCCATAGTCACGTGATGACCGCCGACCGCGATCGCATCGGTATGCACCAGATGGCCGTTCATGAAAATGCCGACGCTTGTGGTCCCGCCGCCCATGTCGACGACAGCGCAACCCATGTCGGCCTCATCGTCGACAAGGGCCGAAAGACCTGCCGCGTAAGGCGTTGCAATGACAGCCTCGACCCCAAGATGGCAGCGCTCGACGGCGAGCATCAGGTTACGGGCGGCCGCGGCCTCCGACGACACGACGTGAAGGTCCACGCCGAGACGCTCGCCGATCATGCCGGCCGGATCGACGATGTGATTTTGCGCGTCCAGCGAGAAGCCTGTCGGGAGGGCATGAAGAACCGCCCTGCCCCGCCGGGAATCATAGCTGCTGGCGATATCGAGCACCCGGTGCACGTCGCTCGCCCCAACGGCGCCTCGCACAGGCACATGGGCCTCGAAATGCTCGGAAGCGAGACGACCGCCGGTCAAGTTCACGATCACCGACTGGATCTCGACCTTCGCCATGCGCTCTGCTGCGTGGACAGCCTGGCGAATCGAGGATTCCGCCGCTTCCAGATCGACGATGACGCCGCCCTTCAGGCCGACAGAGCGCTGGTGGCCGATACCAAGGATCCGCGCCACATGGGTCCGGCTGCGCAAGGCCTCCACTTCATCGGCGGGCTTCAGCTCCGCCACGACGCAGACAACCTTGCTCGTCCCGATATCGAGCACGGAAAGAATGGCACTTTTGCGCGCAGACAGAGGCTTCATGCGCGGTGTCAGACCATGACCCGAGCGACTCATGTTTCGACTCCCTTGCCGCGCACCGGCTTCTTTTTCAAGGCATCGGCGCGGGCCGATGCAGCTTCTTCCGTCAAGCGGACGACGACACGATCAGCGACCCGGAGGTCGACGGCGAGCACGTCCTTCTCAAGAATCTTCTGTTCGCGTTCGAGCTTTACGAGACGCGCGATGGCATCCGCGGCGCCGAGCTCCGGCAGGCTGACGTCCATGCCGTTGTCCATCTTCAGGTTCCATCGACGCCCAGCCACGAGGGTGCCTGCGCGGATGCGTCCTTTCAAGGGACCTGCCGCTTCGAGGAGTGCCACATATTCCTTGCTGCGCTTGTTCGCTGCCTCACCCACGACGAAGGGAAGATCGGCATAGCTGGCATCCTGCATCAGGTCGATCACGGTGCCGTCGGAGGCGACGACGAACAGCTCGCCCTTGAGCTGCCAGATGGCATAGGGTTCGCGCTCCGTGAGGCCGATCACCAGCTCGTTCGGATAGAGCTTACGGACCGTGGCGCTCTTGACCATCGGGACGTGCTCGAGACGCTCACGCACGTCGTTCACGTCGAGAAACACCAGCGACAGTTTGGCGTCGAGGCCCGCAGCCGCGAGAACCTCCGCTTCGCGCATCTGAGAAATGCCCGAGATCGTGATCTGCTCGAGCCCGAAGCCGAACATCCGCGCAAACGCATGATGGGGCTCGCCGTTCTGCCGGATGAAATCGTTAAGATGACCGCCCTGCCAAAGTCCGGTCACGGCAATCGCGCCGAAGAAACCCAGCGTCAGAAAGGTCCCAAGATGACGTGGAATCCGCCGCTCGATCGGAGTTCCGGCGCCGCGCCGCCGCACGCTGCGCGTTGGCCCGAATTTCCTGAAAAAGCCGAATCGGGAGCCTCCCGACCGGTGCGGCTCAGCGGCTGGCGCGCGTACAACCGGAGTGCCGGCCCGGTGGGCCGTCATCGGTTGCAGGTAGCGTCCTCCACCATCCATTGCACAAGCTCGCCAAAAGAATAGCCCGCATGGGCCGCCAATTCTGGCACCAAGCTCGTCTCGGTCATCCCGGGTTGCGTGTTGACCTCGAGAACAACGAGTTCCCCGGTTCCTCCGGGTGTGTCGTCATACCGAAAGTCAGCGCGGCTGATTCCCCGACAGCCGAGCGCTTGATGCGCCGTTAACGCCAACTCTTGGACCTTTTGGTAAATATTCGGTTTAATTTCTGCCGGGAGGATGTGAATGGAGCCTCCCTTCGCGTACTTTGCGTCATAGTCGTAGAAAACGCCCGTCGCCGGCCGGATGTCGATCACGCCAAGGGCCCGATCCCCCATGACCGCGCAGGTCAGCTCGCGGCCTGCAACATATGATTCGACAAGGATTTTTTCCCCGAAAGCCCAATCTTCCCGGAGCAGTTCCTGCGGCGGATGGCTGCGCTCCTCCCGGACGATGATCACCCCCACGGAAGAACCCTCGCTGACGGGTTTGATCACATAAGGCGCCGGCAGGACATGGGCGCGAGCCGCCTCGAGACGGTTAACGACCACGCCATGCGGGACCGGGACTCCGGCCGCGGCCATGACGATCTTTGCCCGGTCCTTCTGCATCGCGAGTGCCGAGGCGAGGACGCCCGAATGGGTATAGGGGATGCGCAGAACTTCCAGGAGCCCCTGGATCGTACCGTCTTCACCGAAGCGACCGTGCAGGGCGTTGAAGACAACTTCGGGCGCCGTGGCCGACAGAACGGTTGCGATATCAGGCTGCACGTCGATGGGAGTGACCCGATAACCCTTTTCTTCCAGGGCCTTGGCGCAGGCTTGTCCCGTCGCGACGCTTACCTGACGCTCGGCGGACCAGCCGCCATAAAGAACAGCAACGTGCTTGGGCATCATGCCTCCTTACCCACCGTTCGGCACGGCTGGGTTTTGTCTGATTCGGATGTTCAGGGCCGCCCGACCCGCTTGATTTCCCATTCCAGCTGGATACCCGACGCCTCGCGGACGCGTTGACGAACCGTTTCGCCCAGCGTCTCGATGTCAGCCGCCGATGCGGAGCCGTGATTGATCAGAAAATTGCAGTGCAACTCGGAGACCTGAGCATCACCGACCCGCAACCCTCGGCATCCGGCCGCATCGATCAGCTCCCAGGCCTTTCGCCCAGCCGGGTTCTTGAATGTCGACCCTCCGGTTCGGGTGTTCACGGGCTGGGTCGAAGAACGAGCTTCCGTGATGGAATTCATTTCGGCCAGAATCGATTCTCGGTCGCCAGGGCGGCCGCCGAACAGGGCCTCGGTGAAAATCACGTCCTCGGGCACGGAAGAGTGACGATAGGTAAATCCCATTTCCGCGTTGGTGTAGACGACCTTCTCGCCCGACCGCGTGACAGCCCTGGCCTCGACCAGGACATCTTTCGTTTCGCCTCCATAGGCGCCGCCATTCATGCGCAGGGCACCGCCGATCGTTCCCGGAATTCCGCGCAGGAACGAGAGGCCCGCAATGCCGGCCTCCGCCGCCGCACGCGCGACCTTCACATCGGGTGCGCCGGCACCGGCGCGAATACGATGCTCCGCCTCAACAGAGATTTCCGCAAAATTCTTGCCGAGCCGGATGACCACGCCCTCCCAGCCCCGATCGCGGATCAGCAGATTCGATCCGAGGCCGACGACGAGAATGGGGATTTCGGGATCGAGGCGGGCGAGGAAATATGCGAGGTCGTCTTCGTCGGCAGGCGTGAACAGCACTTGCGCCGGCCCCCCGGTGCGAAACCAAGAGAGCGGCGCCGTCGGTGCATTGGCCTCCAGCTTGCCGCGCAGATCCGGCATCGCTGCCGTCAGCTCGGGAACGATGTCCGTGAACATCAAGCCGCCTTCTCGCCCAATGCTTCGAGTTCACCCGGCAGGGCGTAGGCCCATTGCGTGATGTTGCCGGCCCCGAGGCAGATCACGTAATCGCCCGGTTTGGCGATGCCTTTGATCAGCCCCGCCAGATCCTCGGACTTCTCGAGAGCCATCACATTGCGGTGGCCGCGGGTCTTGAGGCCGGACACGAGACCGTCGCGATCCGCCCCCGGAATGGGTTGCTCGCCGGCGGCATAGACCGGAGCGACGATCACCGAATCCGCATCGTTGAAGCAGGTGCAGAACTGATCGAAAAGGGAGGAAAGGCGCGTGTAACGGTGTGGTTGCACGACCGCGATAACCTGTCCGTCCGTCGAGGAGCGGGCAGCCTTGAGCACAGCCGCAATCTCGATTGGATGATGGCCGTAGTCGTCGAACACGGTGACCCCGTTCCACTCGCCGGTGCGCGTGAAGCGACGCTTGACGCCTCCGAATCCTGCAAGCGCCTTGCGGATGGCATCCGGCGAGACGCCGAGCTCATGCGCCACCGCGATGGCGGCGGTTGCGTTCAGTGCGTTGTGCGCACCCGGCATCGGCAGAGTCAGGTCTTCGAGTTCAAGGCGGAATCCAGGACGCCTGTCGCGGATCATGACACGGAAGCGGCTCTGGCCTCCGCGCGTATCGATGTCCATGAGTCGGACATCCGCCTGGGGATTTTCCCCGTATGTGATGATACGCCGGTCCTCGATCCGGCCGACGAGGTCCTGAACCGTCGGATGATCGATGCACATCACGGCGAAGCCGTAAAACGGGATCGAGTCGATAAAGGACCGGAATGCGTCCTTGATGGCGTCGTAGTTGCCGAAATGGTCGAGATGCTCGGCGTCGATATTCGTCACGATGGCGACGTCGGCCGGCAGCTTGAGGAAGGTCCCGTCGGATTCGTCGGCCTCCACCACCATCCACTGCCCCTCGCCCATGCGGGCATTGGTGCCATAGGCATTGATGATGCCACCATTGATGACCGTCGGATCGAGGCCGCCCGCGTCCAGCAGGGTCGCCACGAGGGAGGTGGTGGTTGTCTTGCCATGGGTCCCGGCCACGGCAACGCAGGACTTGAAGCGCATCAGCTCCGCCAGCATCTCGGCGCGGCGAACGACCGGAAGGCGCTTTTCCCGAGCGATCGTAAGCTCCGGGTTATCCCGCTTGATGGCCGTGGACACGACGACGATCTCGGCTCCGTCCACGTTCTCGGCCTTGTGGCCGACGAACGTCTTGATGCCTTTTTCAGCCAGCCGCTTCACATTGTAGTTGTCCGAGGCGTCCGAGCCCTGGACCGTATACCCGAGGTTGTGCATCACCTCGGCAATACCCGACATGCCGATGCCGCCGATGCCGATGAAATGGATGGGTCCGAGTTTCGGCGGCAACTTCATGGGTTTTTTCCCTTCTTGTCAGAGGATGCGAGCTGGAGAACGGCCTGAGCGAGACGCTCGGCCGCATCCGTGATGCTGGCGCTATGTGCAGCGGCGGCCGCTCGCGTCAAGCGGTCCGGCGCGAGAAGATAGGCGCTGATCTCATCAGCGAGCCGTCGAGGAGAGAATTCAGGCTGCGGAACAACGATGGCAGCCCCAAGATCGCCGAGGATCTTGGCATTGGCGGCCTGATCCTGATCGATCGCCCCTGGAAGCGGAACCAGGATCGAGGGTCTGCCGATCACGGAGAGTTCGGCGACGGTCGATGCCCCCGAGCGAGCGATCACCAGATGGGCCTCGGCCATCCGCCGGGGCAGATCCTTGAAGAATGGCTCCGCCTCAAAAGAAATCCCAAGGCGAGCGTAGTGGCTCCGGACCCGGTCCAGATCCTCCCCGCGGGCCTGCTGGCAGATCACGATTCGCGACCGCTCGCCGGGAGACAGCAGCTCGATGGCGGGAGGGACGACGTCGCTCATCACTCTCGCGCCCTGGCTTCCGCCGACGACAAGCACGCGAAGCGGACCGTCGCCGGTCAAAACCGGATAAGGGGCCTTCGCGGCCTCCAGGACAGCCGGCCTGATGGGGTTGCCGGTATGGATCCGTCTGCTTCGGCCGGCATCGGGAGCGCCCCTGATGGCTTCGAACCCCGTTGCGATCACGGAAGCCCGGCGGGCCAACAGCCTGTTGGCCCGCCCCATGACCGCATTCGCTTCATGAATCACGCTCGGGATGCCGATCAGCGATGCGGCCATCACTGGTGGCACGGTCGGGTAGCCGCCGAAGCCCACCACGACAGCTGGTTTCAGGCGACGGATCGTCCGGAAGGCCGCAAGAGTGCCGCGCCCCAGCACGAATGCCGCTTTCGCCATCTGCAGCGGCGATCGTCCCGACGGCGTCGCAGACGGAATCTCAACGATTTCGTCGGCTGGGAAAGCGCCCGCATAGGCATTGGCTCTCTTGTCGGTCGCCAGCACGACGCGGGCGCCCGCCGCCTTCAGGACATTGGCGAGCGCTTCGGCCGGAAACAGATGTCCGCCCGTTCCGCCGGCCGTCAGCAGGATGAGTGGGTTTGTCATGGACGAGGCGCGTCCTGCACGAAATAGTCCATGGTCTCAGCGCGGGGGCGACGCCGCGTCAGCGCGATCAGGAAGCCCATGCTCAATGCCAAGGACAGGAGAGACGAGCCGCCATAGGAGATGAACGGCAATGTCATGCCTTTTGCCGGCATGAGATGCACGTTCACCATCATGTTGATGGCGGCCTGGAGGCCGAACATCATGATCAGCCCTGTGGCTGCGAGGCGGCAGAACGTATCCTCGTTGCGGCGCGCCAAGGTCAGACCACGCAAGACGATGAAGGCAAACAGCAACAGCAAGGCGATGCAGACGACGATGCCGAATTCCTCTGCCGTCACCGCAAAGATGAAGTCCGTATGGGCGTCGGGCAGAATGCGCTTGACCGAGCCCTCGCCCGGACCACGTCCCAGCCAGCCCCCACGGGCAAAGGACTCCATGGCCATATCGACCTGAAACGTGTCGCCGGAAGACTTGTCCATGAAGCGCTCGATGCGGGCGCGGACGTGCGGCAGGAACTCATAAGCCGCAACGACGCCGATCAGACCGATTCCCCCAAGACCCATGACCCAGAACCAATGCAGTCCCGCCACGAAGAACAGGCCACACCAAACGATGGTGATGAGCATCGTCTGACCGAAATCGGGCTGAAGGATCAGCGGGACGATCGTGGCAGGAAGGATCAGGAAAGCGAGCAGCGCTCCCGGCATGTCCTTGCGTTTGGCGCCTTCTGAGAAGGCCCAGGCCGCAAGAATGACGAAAGCCGGCTTGACGAACTCGGAGGGCTGAATGCCCAGCGGACCGATCATGATCCACCGATGGGCTCCTTTGATTTCCGGCCCGAACTGGAAAGCCAGAAGAATGAGGCCCATTCCGGCGAAATAAACCAGCAGCGCGAGCCGCCGCACATGGCGCAGCGACAGGAAGGATACCGGCAGCAGGATCACGAGGGCCGGAAGCAGGAAGAGAACCTGGCGGTTCACGAAGTGAAATGTCGAAAGGCCGAGACGTTCGGCGACGGGGGGACCGCCCGCCATGAGAAAGACGAGCCCGGCAAGAGCCAGAAGCGCCAGCGAGGCGAGCAGGAGCCGATCGACGGTCCACCACCAATCGCCGAAGGCCGAACGTTCCGCACGTGACACCATGGTCAGGCTCCGATTGTCGGGTTGATGCCGGGCAAGGCTTTGACGAGTTCGCGGAAGTGATTTCCGCGCACCTCGTAATTTGGAAACTGGTCATAGGACGCGCAGGCCGGCGACAGGAGCACCACGGTCGGCGCTCCGATGCCGGCGGCTTCGCTCGCCGCTTCCTCTACGGCTCGGTCGAGGGTCCTCGCATGCACGTAAGGCACATCACTGCCGAGTGTCGCGGCGAATTCGTCGGAGGCCGCGCCGATCAGATAGGCCTTTTTGATCTTTGCAAAGTACGGCCGCAGAGAGGCGATGCCGCCCTCTTTCGGCTTGCCGCCCAGGATCCAGAGAATGTTGTCGAAGGACTTGAGCGCCTTCTCGGTGGAATCCGCATTCGTTGCCTTGGAGTCGTTAATGAAGAGGGTCGATCCGATGCGGCCGACCTCCTCCATCCTGTGCGGCAGTCCCGGAAAGCTCTTCAGACTTGACTGAATCTCGGCCTCCGGCACACCCATCGCAACGGCAACGGCAATGGCGGCTGCCGCATTCTGGGCGTTGTGCTCGCCTCGCAGGGAATGAATGCCGGATAGATCGGCGATCTGCGCGCGGCCGGATGATGTCACCTGCAGCACAGCCGTTCCCGCAGCAAGATAGCCCGGAACCGTCAGTTCCTTCGTCGAGATAGGCGTTACAGGAACCCCTTTCGCAGAGCATGCCTCTGCGATCGAACGGCTCCACTCATCATCGACGCCGATAACGGCTCTCCCCGAACGGGCAACGAGGCGCTCCTTGATGGCCGCGTAGTTCTCCATCGTTCCATGCCGGTCGAGGTGGTCCGGTGAGACGTTGAGCTGCACACCGATCGTAGGCGCCAGGGAGGGGGCAAGATCGATCTGAAAGGATGAGCATTCGATCACGTGAACCCGGTCGTCCGAGGGCGGCTGAAGCGAAAGGATCGCGGTGCCGATGTTTCCGCCCATCTGGACGTCGTGACCAGCTTCACGCAGCATATGGGCGATGAGAGCCGTCGTGGTGGACTTTCCGTTGGTGCCTGTGATCGCAATCAGCGGCGCCTTCGGTGCTATTTTGGCCCGTTCGCGACAGAAAAGCTCGATGTCGCCGATGATTTCGACGCCCGCTTCCCTCGCCAGCGTTGCCGACCAATGGGGCTCCGGATGGGTCAGGGGAACACCCGGCGACAGCACGAGAGCGGCAAATTGCGCCCAGTCCTGCCGGCGCAGATCGCCGGTCGTAATTCCCTTGCCTTCCGCTTCCGCGACCTTCGCCGGATTGTCATCGCAGGCAATGACCCGCGCCCCGCCCTCCTTGAGAGCAAGAGCCGTTGCAAGCCCCGAGCCTCCAAGGCCGAAGAGCGCGACGGTTTGTCCGGCGAAGATGGTGACGGGGGTCATGCGCTCACCGCAACTTCAGAGTGGCCAAGCCCACCAGAGCCAGCACGACGGCCACGATCCAGAAGCGGATCACCACCTGCGGCTCGGTCCATCCGAGCTGTTCGAAATGGTGGTGAATAGGCGCCATCTTGAACACGCGCTTGCCGGTTAGTTTGAACGACGTGACCTGGATGATCACCGACATGATCTCAAGGACGAACAATCCACCGACGATCGCAAGGACGATCTCATGCTTCGTCGCGACCGCAATGGTGCCGAGCAAGCCGCCGAGCGCGAGCGATCCGGTATCTCCCATGAAGATCTGGGCCGGGGGAGCGTTGAACCATAGGAATCCGAGGCCGGCCCCGATCAATGCCCCGCAGATCACGGCAAGCTCGCCCGTACCGGGCACGAAGTGGATCTGCAGATAATTGGCGAAAACCGCGTTGCCTGCCAGATAGGCGATAAACCCGAACGTTCCGGCCGCGATCATCACGGGAACAATCGCCAGTCCATCGAGCCCGTCGGTAATGTTGACCGCATTGCCGGCCCCGACGATCACGAAGCCTCCAAAGATCACATAAAACCAGCCGAGATTGAGGATAAGTTCCTTCGAGAACGGAAGAGCCAGCTTATTGGCGAGACCCGGGGTCGCCATGTAGGAAATGGCGATACAGGCAGCCGCAGCGATCAGCGCCTCGATGGCGAGGCGCGACCGGCCGGAAAATCCCTTGTGGGATTGTTTGGTGACCTTGAGATAATCGTCATAGAACCCGATAGCGCCGAAGCCCGCCGTCACGAACAGCACGACCCACACATAGTGATTGGCAAGATTGGCCCACAGAAGCGTGGAAACTAGGACGCCGGCCATGATCATCAGGCCCCCCATGGTGGGAGTGCCGCGCTTCGTCAGCAGGTGAGATTTTGGGCCGTCTTCCCGGATCGGTTGTCCCTTGCCTTGGCGGACGCGAAGAAGCGAAATGATCGAAGGTCCGAAGAGAAACACGAACAGGAGGGCCGTCGCAGTCGCCCCCCCGGTGCGAAACGTAATGTAACGGAAAATATTGAGAGGACTGAAATAGGGGCTGAACTCAGCCAACCAGGTCAACATGGATCATCCTTTCAGCGCGTGGCTGTTCTGGCCAGCGCCGTAACGTTCTTTCAGAGCTTTGACAACCAAAGCCATCTTCATGCTGAGAGACCCTTTGACCATGACCGCATCACCAGGACGCACGGCGGCACAGACGGCATCAACCAGTTCCGCCGAGCTTGGAACGTGAGCCGAGACCTTTGCCTTCGGGAGCTTTGCCACAAGGTTGTCCATCAATGCTCCCGCTGCGAAAACCTGATCAACCCGGTTGGCTTCGATCGCATCCGCTAGTCCTTCATGGAGCGCGGGTCCGGTTTCTCCCAGTTCCTTCATGTCGCCGAGCACAGCGATCCTCCGGCCATGGCGAGGAAGCTCCACGGCTCCCAGGTTGGCGAGCGCCGCCCGCATGGATGCCGGATTGGCGTTGTAGCTTTCATCGATCAGAAGAGCATCTCCATCCTTCAAGGCAAGGACGGTCCGCTCGCCCCTGCCCACGGGCGGCTTAAGATCGGACAGGGCCAGAGCCGTCAGGGCCAAATCAGCGCCCAGGGCGTGGGCGGTCGCGAGCACGCTTAGGGAATTGAGGGCGATATGCCGTCCCGGCGTTCCGATCCGATAGGTCAGAGGCTGCCCGAAAACCCGGGCCTCTACGATCGAGAGGTCGGGTTTGACGATGATCCGCTCCGCCCGGATATCCGCGCCCTCGCCTTCCCCGAAGGTCAGGACCCGCCCCGCATCGGATGCGAGCGCATGAGCGCGGAGGCGTTCGAAATAGGCATTGTCACGGTTGATAACGGCCGTTCCGCCGGGCTCGAGGCCGAAAAAGATCTCACCCTTGGCATCGGCGATGCCCCAGATCGACCGGAAGAACTCGATATGGACCGGCTCCACGGTCGTGACCACGGCAACGTGCGGGCGAACCATTTCGGTCAGGGGAAGAATTTCCCCGCCATGATTCATGCCGATCTCGAAAATTCCGAATTCGGTTTCTCGCGGCATGCGCGCGAGGGTCAGGGGGACACCCCAATGATTGTTGTAGGAGGCGACGGACGCATGGGTTCGCCCTTGACGCGACAAGGCGATGCGCATGGCCTCCTTGGTACCCGTCTTGCCGACGGACCCGGTGATGGCGACGATCTTGGCCTTTGCTCGCGCCCGAGCCGTCCGGCCCAGCTGGCGCATGGCTTCCAGCACGTCGGGAACAACGATGAGGCGGTTATGCCCCACAAAGGCCGGCGCCTTGTCCCCTGAGACGACCGCACCGGCGGCACCCTTTTCGAAAGCGGCCGGAACAAAGTCATGGCCGTCGTGAACATCGCCCTTGATGGCAAAGTAGAGATCGCCGGGCTTCAGGGTCCGGGTGTCGATCGAAGCGCCGGATGCCGATCCGACAGCTTCACCGATCTGGGCGCCGGTTGAAGCTGCAATTTCCTCAAGGGTCCAAAGGGGGGTCGTCATCCCTGCCTCTCCGCAATTGCCGCCCGGACTTCATCGTGATCCGAGAACGGCAGGGTCCGGTCGCCGATGATTTGGCCCGTTTCATGACCTTTCCCGGCCACGACCAGAACATCGCCGGAGCGGAGCTCCTTGATGGCGGTGCGGATTGCGAGCGCCCGGTCCCCGATTTCCGTGGCTCCCGGGGCTCCCTTCATGACCTCGGCGCGGATCGCTGCCGGATCCTCGGACCGAGGATTATCGTCCGTGACGATCACCACATCGGCCTTGTCGACCGCGATCCGCCCCATGAGAGGACGCTTCCCGCGATCCCGATCACCGCCGCAGCCGAAGACGCAGACCAGCCGCCCCTTGGTAAAGGGCCGTAGCGCGTCCAGAACATGGGCAAGCGCATCGGGCTTGTGCGCATAGTCGACGATGCACAGAGCTCCATCGACTTCCCCGACCCGCTCAAGGCGTCCGGAGACGCCTTTCAATCGCCCGAAGCCCGACAGGACCTCATCCACATGACGCTCACCCTCGACAGCGAGGACGAGGCCCGCTGCCACGAGAGCATTCTCGATCTGAAAGCGTCCCAGGAGCGGAAGCGTCGTCCGAAGCGTCCGCCCGAATGCTTCAATGGTCAGGCTTTGATTGAACCCTTCCGTCTGCACATCGAGCAGACGGAGGGTGGAGCCGGCGCTGCCTGTCGTCAGAAGCGTCCGTCCGGCACGGCGAATACCTTCGATGAAAACATCCGAGAAAGGTCCATCCGCGTTGACCACCGCAGGGCCGTCGCTGGGCAGCAGCGTGTTGAAGAGACGCAGCTTTGCCGCGGCATAAGCCTCGGTCGTGCCATGATAGTCGAGATGATCCCGGCCGAGATTGGTAAATCCGGCAGCCTTCAACTGCACCCCATCAAGGCGTCTCTGATCGATCCCGTGGGAGGAGGCCTCCATGGCAAGACGCGTGATCCCATCCTGCGCAAGACGCTCCAGGGTCTGATGAAGCGAAATCGGATCCGGCGTCGTAAGGGAGCCATAAGCGGCACCATCCGAGGTGATGACGCCCAGAGTGCCGAGGCTCGCTGATTTATAACCAAGGACGGCGAACAGCTGCCGGGTGAAATCAGCCACCGAGCTTTTGCCGCTTGTTCCGGTTACTGCGACGATTTTCTCTGGCTGCGACGGGAAGAACCGTGACGCCGCCAAGGCAAGGGCGCGGCGCACGTCCTTGACCTTGATGAAGGTCGTATTCGGAGGCAAATCCGAAGGAGCCTCCGTTTCTCCAACGATCGCAACGGCTCCGCCGGCGACAGCTTGAGGAACGAAGCTCAGGCCATCCGCTTTTGTCCCGGGAACAGCAAAGAAAACGGCGCCTTCTGCGACTTTCCGGCTATCGGACGCGATACTCCGGACAGGAACCGACGCACCGGATTCGCCCCGTACCTCGGGAATGAGGTCACCCAGAAGAACTGTCTTTGTATGCGTCATTTCGTGCCCCAGGCGCCGAGGCGCGACATCAATGGGAATGGCTGAGCCGGTGGTTCGAAGCGGGGTGGAACGCCAAGGAGCGGCGCAACGCGTTCGATGATGTTTCCAGTCACCGGGCCAGCGTTCCATCCTGCCGTCGAGAACCCATAGGTCCCCTCCACGGCTTGCGGCTCGTCCATGATGGTCAGGAAGACATACTTTGGTTTGTCTGCGGGCAAGATCGCCGTGAAGGTGGTAAAATTCTTGTTCTTCGAATAGCGCCCGTTGATGACCTTCTCGGCCGTGCCGGTCTTGCCGCCGACGTAAAAGCCCGCAATGGCAGCACTCGATGCCGATCCCGCCGGGTTGGTTGCGTTGAGGCGCATCACATAGCGCAGGGCTTCGCTCGTTTCCGGCTTGAGCACCTGAAGGGCGCCCTGGCGAGCCGCCGCTTCGTCGCGCTTCAGGAAGGTCGGAGTGATCAGCGTCCCACCGTTTACCAGTGCACCGACCGCCATCAAGGCCTGAAGCGGCGCAACCGCAAGCCCATGGCCGAATGCGATCGTCATCGTATTGAGTTCGCCCCAACGCGGAGGAACGATCGGTTCGGCATTTTCCGGCAGCTCGGTCTTGAGCCTGGTCAGCTGACCCATCTTGCGCAGAAAGGCCTTGTGACCTTCCACACCGATCCCCAGCGCCATGCGTGCCGTACCGATATTGGACGAGTGGATAAAGACCTCCGGAACCGTGAGCACCCGGTGCGTCGCATGATAGTCGCCGATGGTGAATTTGCCGTAACGCAGGCCCGACCGCGCATCGAGAGACGAATTGATGTTGAACTTACCCGAGTCCAGTGCCATCGCCGTCGTGAGGGCCTTGAACGTGGAGCCCATTTCGAACACGCCGACATTGATGCGATTGATGCGGTCGCTTTCGAGTGCGTCTACCGGGTTGTTCGGATCGAAATCAGGGAGCGACACGAGGGCGATGATCTCGCCGGTGTTCACGTCCATGATTGCGCCAGCGGTGGCTTTTGCCTTGAACTTCGCCATACCCTTCGCGAGCTCGTCGCGCAGAGCGTGCTGCACGCGCAGGTCGAGAGAAAGCTGAAGCGGCTTGAGATCCGCAGCCGAGACCGCGAAGCCTGCGCCGTTCAGATCCTGCAGGCCCTGGCTATCGATGTATTTCTCGATGCCCGCGATGCCGACATTGTCGACATTCGCGAAGCCCAGGATGTGAGCGGCGGCTTCGGCGTTGGGATAAACGCGCTTGTTCTCCGGCAAAAACCCGACGCCCGGGATGCCGAGGCGATGAACCTCGGCCTGCTGCCGTGGAGTGATCTCGCGCTTTACCCAGACGAAGCCTTTTTTGGTGCCGAGCTTGTTTCTCAAGTCGGTTGCATCAAGGTCTGGAAGGACGGCCGTCAAGAGCTCGACCGCTTCGTCCTTGTCGATGATGTTTCGCGGCTCGGCGAACACCGACACCATCTTCACGTCGGTCGCAAGGATATTGCCGTTTCTATCGACGATATCGGGACGTGCCGCAGAGATTTCGGATGACGCAGCGCGGCGTACCTCGCTTGAGGTATCGCTCGTCATGGCCAAATAAGCGAGACGTCCACCGATGACGCTGAAGAGACCCGCGAAGCAAAGCGCCGTGAAGCCGACTCGCGACGTGCTCTTGTCTACGCGAAGACGAAACAGTTCACGCACATACGTGAAAACGCTGCGTTTGGGGGCAGCGCTCTTTCCGATCAGATCCGGGTCGAACTTTTGCAGCACGGGCTCACCGTCTCGGAGTTTGCGTGGTCGGGGTTCGAGCGTCGTTGCTCTTGTCTTTCGGCGTCGATGTCGGGCCGAACAGCCCAAGGGCTTCAAGCTTGCGGCCGATCTCGTCCTCCCGCACGGGGCGGTTCGGAAGATCGGACAAGCGGGCGAGTTGTTGGATCTTCAATGGTTGAAGATCGAGATGCTGGTCGGCGGCGGCCTGGAGACGGTCCGGACGGTCGAGATATTGCCATTCGGCCTGAAGCACGGCGATAGCGTCTCGCTCCCGCTGCACCTTCGATTTGAGCTTGGCCACCTGCTCCACATAGTAAAGGGTCTCGTACTTCACCGAGTAGGCATAGCCGGCCGATGCGATGAGCATTGAAATCGCAATGATGTGCAAGAGGCGTATCACCGGCGCCCTCCCCGTTTTTCCGCCGTCCGCGGGAGTTCTGCGAGCATCGTAAGGGCGCTCAAGGGTTCCTGCGCGGGTGTTTCCGTCCGCAGGCCGCCACGCAGCTTTGCAGAACGGGCACGAGGATTTCGCGCAATCTCCTCCTCGCCAGGCGTTACGGGACCACGGGTGATGGTCTCGAAAGTCGGCTTTGGAGCGACCAGTCCAGGCAAATGGCGCGATCCGCTCGGGCTCCGGCCGGTTCGAACCGCGAAGAACTGCTTGACGATCCGGTCTTCAAGAGAATGAAAGGTCACGACGACGAGGCGTCCGCCAGGCCGGAGAATCCGCTCTGCTGCATGCAAGGCGCGAACCAGCTCGCCGAGCTCATCGTTGACGGCGATGCGCAACCCCTGGAAAACCCGTGTCGCAGGGTGAATTCCGCTTGGCTCCTGCCGGATCAGGGACGCAACGAGATCGGCCAGCTGCTTCGTCGTCTCGAAAGTTTCACGGCGCCGCGCTTCAACGATTGCACGCGCGACTGCGCGCGCCCGGCGCTCCTCGCCATAATGATAGAAGATGTCGGCAAGCTCTGCTTCAGATGCCTCGTTGACGAGATCGGCCGCGCTCGGTCCCGCCCGTTCCATGCGCATATCGAGGGGACCGCTGCCGCGAAACGAGAAGCCGCGCTCCACTTCGTCGAGCTGCATGGACGAAACGCCGATGTCGAGCACGACCCCATCAATGCTCTCGTGCCCTTCCGCACGAGCGATGTCATCGAGCTGCCCGAACCGGCCATGCACCAGAGTGAGACGCTGCTTCGCCCATGCGACCAAGCCGGCGCCGCCGGCTATGGCGTCCGGATCACGATCAATTCCAATGACGGAATTGCGTGGATCCGCATCAAGAATGGCGCGGGTGTACCCTCCGGCACCGAACGTACCGTCCACGTACGTTCCGCCCTGCTTTGCATCCAGTGCCGTACAGACCTCTTCCAGGAGGACGGGAACGTGACGGGTCGGTCCGCCAGCGGCTCCGGCTCCTGGGCCGTCGCCGCGTCCCATCATCGTTCCCGTACTCCTGGTGAGATGTCCTGCACCGAACGCTGCTCCATAATCCGGCTGCCCAAGACCTTTTTCAGATCTCGCACTTTCGTACGCGCCTCCTCCAGATGCGCACGGAAACGCTCGGGTTCCCAAATCTGGAACTTGTGACCGAGTCCGACGAACGTGACTGCGTCCGCGATCCCGGCATGTACTTTCACCGAATCCGTCAGGATGACACGCCCCTCCGGATCGACCTTGAGAATCTCGCTGGTTCCGAACAATGCCGTCGACAGCTGATCCCGTTCGTCCGAATAGGGCGACAGCGTCGACAAGAACGCATCGATCTCGTTCAGAAGAACGTTTCCGCCTGCGTCCAAGGCCGGCGCATCGAGCGCCGGATGAACGTAGAGCCCCTCGAACCCATCCGCCGCCAGCACCGCGCGGAAGGATGCGGGGATCGAGACTCGACCCTTCGAATCCAACTTGTTTGTGAAATTGGACACGAAGCGGTTCATGAGCCGCGGCTTTCGCACTCCTGATTGTCAGCCCCCCGGCGGATTTTTTGGATCCGCCGCCTCCCGGCGCCGATGATGACACCTCATTCTGAACAATGCGGTCAGAGCCTTGCGTGGGCCTGACCATCCCTTCAGAAGACACCGTCGACGGGATGAGTTGGGATAACATGGGAGGGTATGGGCGTCAACGAAATGGGGCTGATGTGAAGGCTTGTCGGCATGCAGCCGCCATCAGAAATGTTTAGGGTTAATGAATCGTAAGCGAGGCAACGGTTTGCCACGATTTTCTGAAATTTCATCCTGTGGAAAAGGTTGTCAGTCGGCCTGTAAGCCGGGTTCTGTAGGGCCCAAAGCGTGACTTCAGGCGTGGCGACCATTCCTCTGGGACGGTCATTGCTGACCGCCTCAAGCAACCAACCCGGACGACGAGACTGGAAACAAGCCTGGCGCGAGCGCCTGTCGTCCCTATTCGGTTTTGCTCCCGGTGGGGTTTGCCATGCCGTCCGCATTACTGCGGCCGCGGTGCGCTCTTACCGCACCCTTTCACCCTTACCCCGACAAGCGGGGCGGTCTGCTTTCTGTGGCACTTTCCCTAGGGTTACCCCCGCCGGACGTTATCCGGCACCGTGTCTCCATGGAGCCCGGACTTTCCTCTCCGACAAGCGGAGCGGCCGCCCGGCCGACTGACGTGGGGGATGTGGGGGAACAATGATCGTTCCGTCAAGGGCCCTATTCGGCTTTTGCCGTCAGGGTCTTCACCTTTGCGCAGTAAACGCGCGAGGCGCGGGTCATGGTCTGAGTGCGATGACCGAACTGATAGCGCAAAACGGTGCCGCATGTGTCGCCGCCCGCGAGCTTGTAGGCTTGCGCCAGATATTTGAGCCCATAGCGGAGGTTGGTTTCGGCATCCAGGAGGCCCGCGGCATTGCCGGCGTATCCGAGGGACTGAGCCGTCCGAAAATTGATCTGCGTCAGACCCATGTTGGGGCCATTCCGCACAACGGGATTGTAGCGGCTTTCGATCCGCACCACTGCGTCGGCAAGCGCATAAGGAATGCTATGCTCCGATGAATACCGTTCGATCAGCGGCCTGAGCGACTCTGCGGCAACCGTATCGCTCACTTTGTGCTTGATCCGAACAACCGGAACGATGGAAGCGGTTGAAGCCGGCTTCTCGTCCTCCACGGTCGCCGATGCAACGGCACCACTGGTGCTCTGATGGGCTGCGGCCTCTTGGTTCGCAAAGGTATCCGGCGGGATCACGCTTGCGCCTTCTCCCCCCTCGGCACGCGCTTGAGCCGCAAGCGCAAGAGCAGCAAAGCCAAGCATCGCAACAACGACTGTTCTGAGGAAATGCTGTAAAGTCATATCGATCTCCGAGAGACAAGCGGTTGCGATCAATCGCTCGGTGAGGCCGAATTAGGGCAAAGATGTGACACGGCAAGACGCAATGAATTCACGGCTCTGCTTAAGCTAGACAATATGCAACTCGCAAAAACCTTGAAAATAAAGGGATCTAGCCTGTGAGATTTTCGCACCGAGCTTTAATAGATAATTCTACTCGCACGGAACCGTTTGCCCTTCGAAAGAGTTGGCGTGGGCGTAAGGTCAAGCTAAGTAGGGCTGGGTTTAGTCGACAGCCCGCTAATGACAGGGAAGCTTCCATGAAAAAGATCATCACAGCCATCGCAGCTGGCGCCCTCACCCTCTCGATGGCGGCCTGCAATACGCCTGGCGAGCGCGCCGTCGGCGGCGCAGCGATTGGCGGTCTCGCCGGCGCGGCTATTGGTGGTGCAGCCACAGGTCGTGCGGGCGGCGCTCTCGCGGGCGCTGCGATCGGTGCGGCAGGCGGCGCGATTGTCGGCGCTGGCACGGCTCCTGCTCGTCCCGCATGCCCCTATGGCACGTACCAGGACGTTTATGGCAACATCTACTGCCGCTAATTCGCACAGCAGGAATTTTGAGGGTCGGACGTCGTCCGGCCCTTTTCTTTTACCTGCACTTGAGCGTACCACTCAATTGCAATGATTCAGTCGATTTGGGGTAAATTGGGGGGTGCCGGTATCGGCCTTGCTTTGGGAGGGCCGATTGGCGCCCTGCTTGGCGGGCTTGCCGGACACATGCTGGTCGATCGCGAAGGGGCACTCTTCGGACGACCTCCTCGGGATGTCGTCTTCACAATGGGGCTCGTGGCGCTCGCCGCCAAGATGGCGAAAGCCGATGGTGTCGTGGTCGACCGCGAGGTCAGAGCGTTCGAGCACATCGTCGAGGTTCCGGCGGGCGAGCATGAACGCGTCAAGCGTTTGTTCGATCTCGCCAAAAAGACGCCCGACGGATTCGAAGCTTACGCCCAGCAGATCAGCGATCTTTTCAGGGATGAGCCTGCTCTCCTTGAAGATGTTCTGGATGGCCTCTTCCACATTGCCAAAGCGGACGGCGCCGTGCACGAAGCCGAGTTTGCTTATCTTCGCGACGTTGCGGAAATTTTCGCATTATCGGCGTCCGATTTCGAGCGCATCGCCGCGCGCCATGTGAAACAGGCGGACGATCCCTATCTCGTTCTCAATGCCGACCGCGACATGAGCGACGATGAGTTGAGACGTCATTACCGTAAGCTCGTCGCCGAGAACCACCCCGACCGGGAGATCGCGCGTGGCTTGCCTCCAGAGGCCGTGAAGATCGCGACGGAGCGCCTTGCCGTCATCAACGCGGCCTGGGAACGCGTGGCCTCCGAGCGGAACATCAGGTGAGATGATGGGCACCTCTCTTTCCCCTGAAAGCACCGTCGCCAAGAAGGTGTTTCCATCGCCGAACCACGGGGAAAGGAAGGACGGCAAGCGTCCCGATATGCTGATCCTGCACTACACCGGCATGCCGGATGCGGGTGAAGCCTTGCAGTGGCTGTGCAATCCGATCTCCCAGGTCTCGGCCCATTACTTCGTCTTTGAGGATGGACGCGTCATTCAGATGGTGCCGGAGGCGCGCCGCGCATGGCATGCGGGTTCGTCCTACTGGGACGGGGAGACCGACACCAATTCATGCTCCATCGGCATCGAGATCGCCAATGCGGGGCATCCCGGCGGGCTTCCGCTTTTTCCGGACGAGCAGATCGACAGCGTGATCGCCCTTGCCCGCGACATCGTCCTGCGCTGGAGAATTTCGCCGACCCGCGTGCTCGGACATTCGGACGTGGCTCCGGGACGGAAGGTCGACCCCGGCGAGCTCTTTCCATGGCGGCGTCTTCACGATGCGGGCGTCGGGCATTGGGTGGCGCCCGCTCCTGTTCGCGACGGGCGGTTCTTTTCCCGGGGGGACGAGGGAATGCCGATCGAAGCCCTCCAGGCCATGCTGACCATGTATGGCTATGGGCTGAAGATCACGGGCGTGTTCGATGAGAGTACCGAAAAGGTCGTGGCGGCGTTTCAGCGGCATTTTCGGCCCGAACGCATCGACGGCGTCGCCGACGCATCGACCATCACGACCCTGCGGGACCTCATCGCGAAGCGGCCGCAGGGCGGCGCATGACAAAGAGTTAACTCGAAACCAGCCGGGAAATCCGTCACAATGTCCATGAGAGCATCATGACGTGAAGGGTTCGAGGCGTGCGGCGGGTCTGGTTCTGGGTTGTCGGCCTTCTGGTAGTCGTCGGTGCCGCGGGATTCTACCTGTGGCGGCCTGCGAGCGGGAGCGCCTCGGATGCCGCCTATAGGCTCGGCGCCATCGAGCGAGGCCCGATCACGGCCAGTGTGAGGGCCACCGGGACCCTCAATCCGGTCACGACGGTTCTTGTCGGCTCCCAGCTGTCCGGCCAGGTCGTGGAAATTCTTGCCGACTACAATACGCCGGTGAAGCAGGGTCAGGTCGTCGCCCGGCTGTACTCGGAACAGATCAAGTCCCGAAGGGATGCGGCACAGGCCGATCTTGCCCAGGCCAGGGCCGATCGCGACACCAAGAAGGCACAGATCGACAAGGCGAAGGCCATGCTGCAGCGTTCGGAGGCTCTCGCGGCGGATCTTGCCGCCCAGCGCGACCGGGCCCAAGCGCAGCTTGCGGAGGCGCAGCGCAACTTCGAGCGCCAGACCGAACTGGTCGCCCGCGCCGCCGGAACCCAGAATGCCCTCGATCAGACGAAGACCCAGCTCGACATTCAAAAGGCCGCTCTGGTTTCGGCGCAGGCACAGATCGCCTCCAATGCGGCGGAGACGGAAGGGCTGAAGGCGGATCTGGCCTTGGCCGAGGCAGGCATGAAATCGGCGGAGGCCCTCATCCTTCAGCGTGAGGCGAAGCTGCGGGATATCGAGATCGACCTTTCCCGAACGGAGATCCGCTCACCGGTCGACGGAGTTGTGGTGAAGCGGGATATCGAACTCGGCCAGACGGTGGCGGCCTCCCTGTCGGCTCCGACCCTCTTCACCGTCGCGCAGGATCTGCGCGAGATCGACATCTACGCCAATATCGACGAAGCGGATGTGGGTCGCCTGAAGCCCGATCAAGCGGTGAGCTTCACCGTCAATGCCTATCCCAATCGAACGTTCACGGGCCGTGTCAGGCTCGTGCGCCTTGGGGCGCAGACCGTGCAGAACGTCGTGACCTATACGGCGGTGATTGGTGTGAAGAATTCCGACATGTCGCTCCTGCCGGGCATGACGGCCAACCTCCAGATCGTGACCGATGAACGGGACGATGTCCTGCGCGTGCCCAACGCCGCCTTGCGCTTCCGCCCTCCGGGGATGGCCGTTGCGGTCAAAGCGTCGCCGTCCGACGAGCAGCCGGACCGGCAGGCCCGCAGGAGGCCGCCGGCGCGAACCGCCGCGGACGAAGGCATGGAAGGTCGGCTGTACAGGCTGGTGGATGGTAATCCGGAGCTTGTTCCGGTTCGTCTCGGCGTGACCGACGGCAGCTATACGGAGATCCTCAAGAGCCGCCTCAAGGAGGGCGAAGCGGTGATCATCGGAGGAGGCACCCGCAGCGGCGCACAGGAGGCGGACCCATCCAGGCCCGCGTCGCGTCCACGGCCTCCACGCATGTTCTGAGGACGGCGCAATGGCGTTGATCGAAACACGAGGCTTGCGGCGCGTCTACGATCTCGACGGTGGCCGGGTCGTTGCGCTCGATCATGTTGATCTCGATGTGGCGCAAGGCGACTTTGTCGCCGTGATGGGTCCATCCGGCTCCGGCAAGTCGACGTTCATGAACCTCATCGGCTGTCTCGACCGGCCGACGGAAGGGCACTATCGGCTCGCCGACACGGCGGTCGAAAAGCTCGATGCCGACGGTCTCGCCGCATTGCGCAATCGCCAGATTGGCTTCGTGTTTCAGCAGTTCAATCTGCTGCCGCGCGTCGATGCCATCGGCAATGTGGAACTTCCGATGGTCTATGCCGGCGTCGACCGGAGAGCGCGCCATGAGCGGGCGTTGAGCGCCCTTGAACGTGTCGGCCTCGCGGGGCGCGCCCATCACCGCCCCATGCAGCTTTCCGGCGGACAGCAGCAACGGGTGGCGATTGCGCGGGCCCTCGTCAACCGGCCGAGCCTGCTTCTTGCCGATGAGCCGACCGGCGCCCTCGACAGCCGAACGGCCGAGGAAATCCTGGCTCTCTTCCAGGAACTCAACCGCGAGGGCGTCACCATCGTGCTCGTGACGCACGACGCCGATGTGGGACGCCATGCGCGCCGTCTCATCCGCTTCAGGGATGGGCGTGTCATCGAGGATATCCGGCAGCAGCCTCTTGAGGCACGGCGTGAGGAGGCTCTCACGTGAGGCTTATCGAGGCCATCCGATCGGCTCTGTCCGCCATCATGGCGAACGCCCTGCGAAGCCTGCTGACCATGCTGGGCATCGTGATCGGTGTGGCGGCCGTCATCGCCATGGTGGCGATCGGGTCGGGCGCGAGAAATCTCGTTGACCGGCAGATCAGATCCCTGGGCGCCAACCTCGCCATCATCACGCCGGGCAATGTCACGCAGGGCGGCGCCCGTCTCGGCGCCGGCGCCGCGTCCTCCCTGACCGATGACGATGCCCAGGCCATCAAGAACGAGATCGACGGCGTGATCGCGGCCGCGCCGTTCGTGCAGGGCGGGACCCAGGTCGTCGCGGGCGGGAACAACTGGGCGACGCGCATCTACGGCATCGACAACGACTGGTTCGAGGCGCGCGAGTGGGATGTCGCGGTCGGACGCAATTTCGATCCGGAGGAGATCCGCAGAGGCGACATCGTCGTCATTCTGGGTCAGACGGTGGCCCGCAATCTCTTCGGCGAGGACGACCCCATCGACCAGACCGTGCGTGTCCGCAACGTGCCGTTCCGGGTGATCGGCGTGATGGCGCCGAAAGGGCAATCGGCCTTCGGTCAGGATCAGGACGACGTGATCTTCGTGCCCCTCGATGCGGGACGCCGCCGCGTGATCGGCCGGAACTACGCCAAGGACGGCTCCGTCGGATCGATCTTCGTGAAGTTCGCCCGGGAGGAGGAGATCGAGCCGGGAATCGAACTGATCACCCGGCTGCTGCAGCAGCGCCATCGCATCGTCGGCGATCAGGAGGACGATTTCTCGATCCGCAATCTGACCGAGATCGCCAACACGGCATCCGCGTCCGCCAACACGCTCTCGATGCTGTTGGCAGCGGTCGCCGCCGTTTCCCTTCTGGTCGGCGGGATCGGCATCATGAACATCATGCTGGTCTCGGTGACGGAACGAACCCGCGAGATCGGCCTGCGCCTCGCGGTCGGGGCGCGGCCGCGGGATATTCTCAGTCAGTTCCTCATCGAAGCCACGACCCTCTCCACCATCGGCGGCATTCTCGGCATCGCCCTTGGCGCGACGGTGGCGTACTTCGTGGCGCAGCTGGCCGGGTGGCCGTCGCTGATATCCTCCGAGGCGATTGCCGTCGCGGTCGGCTTCTCGGCGCTCGTCGGAATCTTCTTCGGTTTCTATCCGGCCCAGCGCGCCGCCAAGCTCGATCCGATCGAGGCGCTGCGGCGGGAATAGAGCCCTGAGGCCCGAGGGATGATCGAGACGGGGTGGTGCCATGCGGAGCAATGGTAGGCGCGCCGTCATTGCGGGGACACGGAGCGGATCGGAAGGACCGAGCGCCGTTCCGTCATTCCGGGACGGCCCTGCGGGCCGGGCCCGGAACCCAGAGCCGGCGAGGTTTGTGGATGGGTGCGCGGCTGCCATCGTGTCTTCTCCGGGATCGTTAGCGGTTCTGGGTTCCGGGCTCTCGCGCTGCTCGCCCCGGAATGACAGAACAGCCCCGTCATTCCGGGGCGCCGCAGGCGAGCCCGGAACCCATACACGCTGCGGGTGCTGGAAAGAGAACGCACCGGCTGCCATGGCTCTTTCTCCTGAACGGTCGTGTTTATGGGTTCCGGGCTCTCGCTGATGCTCGCCCCGGAATGACGGCGGAGCGCATGCCGGGCGAGCCCGTGACGGCGGGGCTCATGACAGCGGAGCGCATCACGGCATGGGCGGTGTCCTCCGGGCTGAGTGGCCCGGAGGGGAAGCGATCGAGGGTGGCGCGTCGGGCAGCCCGGCTCGCGGATGATGAGAAGGGAAGAGCCGAGATGCCTCTTCGCGCACGGTTCTTTTAGGCGGACAGGAGAGGCAAGGCTCAGGTATCGCCGCAGGCGGGATCCGTCTCGTGCGACGGGGGCCTGCGACCGATCCCGACAACCCGCCCAAGCATCCTGGGCCTCCCGTCACTTGCTTCTGCGTAGGAAGCGAGCACGGGACCGTGTCCGGTCCCGCTCTTGCGACGCCTCGCGAGTGCGCCCCTCGTCAGGACCTGATCTGTGAAACGATATAGCTCAGCTTGCCCCGCCAGTCAAGAACAAAAGCGGAACGCAACTCATCCTGCGTCTGCCGGGAGCAGGCATCAGCTTCCGACGCGACGCTGCCGTCTCATCGGCGAGCCTCGCCCCGACGGGCCTGGCTCGATCCTATTCCGCAGCCATCACCGTGTAGGAGGCAGGATCATAATTGAGGATCGGCGAGAGCCAGCGCTCCACGTCCTGGATGCTCATGCCCTTGCGCGCGGCGTAATCTTCCACCTGATCCCGCTCCACTTTGGCGACCCCGAAATAATAGGCCTCGGGATGCGCCAGATAGAGGCCGGAGACGGACGAGCCCGGCCACATGGCGTAGGATTCCGTCAGCGCGACTCCGATGCTGCGCTCGGCATTGAGCAGGCGGAAGATCGTCGCCTTTTCCGTATGATCGGGCTGGGCCGGATAACCGGGCGCCGGGCGAATACCCCGGTAATCCTCGCGGATCAGGTCCTCGTTCGACAACGCCTCGTCCGGTGCATAAGCCCAGAATTCCTGGCGCACCCGCTGATGCATGCGCTCCGCGAAGGCTTCCGCCAGCCGGTCGGCCAGGGCTTTGACGAGGATCGACCGATAATCGTCGTTGGCGCGTTCGAAACGCTCCGCGATGCGAACTTCCTCGATGCCCGACGTGACCACAAAGGCGCCGATGTAATCCGGTTGTCCGCTGTCTTCAGGGGCGATGAAATCGGACAGGCACAGGTTCGGCTTGCCGTCCCGCTTCGTGAGCTGCTGGCGAAGGCCGTAGAACGTCGCGAGCGTCTCCTGCCGGCTTTCACCGGTATAAAGCCGGATGTCGTCGCCCACCGCGTTGGCGGGCCAGAACCCGATCACCGCCTTCGGGTTGAACCAGCGCTCGTCGACCAGCTGCTTGAGCATGCCCTGAGCGTCCTCGAACAGCTGCCGTGCGGCGGCTCCCTGCTCGGGATCGTCGAGGATTGCGGGGTAGCGCCCTTTGAGCTCCCAGGTTTGGAAGAAGGGCGTCCAATCGATATAGGGAACGAGTTCACCCACATCGTAGCTGCGGAAAACCCTTGCGCCGGTGAAGGTCGGCTTCGGCGGCTGGTAGGCCGGCCAGTCGATCTTCGGGCGGTTCGCGCGTGCCTTTTCGAGGGGAAGCCTCTGCTTGTCGGCCTCCGAGCGCCGGTGCGCGTCCGCCACCCGGCGGTACTCGGCCTGGATGGTGGTGATGTAGTCGTTCTTGGCATCGGGCGACAGGAGCGACGAGACGACGCCGACCGCGCGGCTCGCATCCGTCACATAGACGGCCTGCCCCTTCTGGTAGTTCGGATGGATCTTCACGGCCGTATGGACCCGGCTCGTGGTCGCGCCGCCGATGAGGAGCGGAATGTCGAAGCCTTCCCGCTCCATCTCGCTCGCCACGTTGACCATCTCGTCGAGTGACGGCGTGATGAGGCCGGAAAGACCGATGATGTCCACGTTCTCCTTGCGGGCCGTATCCAGGATCTTCTGGGCCGGCACCATGACGCCGAGATCGATGACCTCGTAATTGTTACAGGCCAGAACGACGCCCACGATGTTCTTGCCGATATCGTGCACGTCGCCTTTCACGGTCGCCATCAGCACCTTGCCGGCGGTCGATCGTTCCGTACTGCCGCTGGCCTCCTTCTCGGCTTCCATGAACGGCATGAGGTAGGCGACCGCCTGTTTCATCACGCGGGCGGATTTCACCACCTGCGGCAGGAACATCTTGCCGGCGCCGAAAAGATCGCCGACCACGTTCATGCCGGCCATCAGCGGACCTTCGATCACGTGCAGCGGGCGCTCGGCGGCGTGGCGCGCTTCTTCCGTATCCTGCTCGATGAACTCGGTGATGCCGTTGACGAGCGCATGCTCGATGCGCTTCTCGACCGGCCAGGAACGCCATTCGAGATCGGCGGCCTTCACGGCGCCGGAGCCATCGCCCTTGAAGCGCGGCGCGGCCTCGAGCAGCCGCTCCGTCGCGTCCGGACGGCGATTGAGCACAACATCCTCGCACAGCTCGCGCAATTCGGGATCGATCTCATCGTAAACCGCGAGCTGTCCCGCATTCACGATGCCCATGTCCATGCCGACCTTGATGGCGTGGAACAGGAACACCGAATGCATTGCCTCGCGCACGGGCTCATTGCCGCGGAAGGAGAACGACAGGTTCGAGACACCGCCCGAGATATGCGCGTGCGGCAGCGTCTCGCGGATGATGCGCGTCGCCTCGATAAAGGCGACGCCATAGCCGTCGTGCTCTTCGATGCCCGTCGCGACCGCGAACACGTTCGGATCGAAGATGATGTCCTCGGGCGGGAAACCTACCTCCTCGGTCAGGATCTTGTAGGCGCGGGTGCAGATCTCGACCTTGCGCTCGAGCGTGTCCGCCTGCCCTTGTTCGTCGAACGCCATCACGACGACCGCAGCCCCATAGGAACGGCAGATCCGCGCGTGCTCGATGAAGGATTCGATCCCCTCCTTCATCGAAATGGAGTTCACGATCGCCTTGCCCTGAATGCACTTCAGGCCTGCCTCGATCACGGCGAACTTCGACGAATCCACCATGACCGGAACCCGGGCGATATCGGGCTCCGCCGCCACCAGGTTCAAGAATTCCACCATGGCCTTCTCGGAATCGAGAAGACCTTCGTCCATGTTGATGTCGATCACCTGCGCGCCGTTGGCGACCTGATCCCGCGCCACGTCGAGCGCGGCCGCATAATCGCCATTGGTGATGAGCTTGCGGAACTTCGCCGAGCCCGTCACGTTCGTGCGCTCGCCCACGTTGACGAAGGGAATATCGGGCGTCAGCACGAAAGGCTCGAGGCCGGACAGCCGCATCATCGGCTTCACCACCGGCACCTGCCGCGGCGCCTTTCCGGCAACGGCCTCGGCGATGGCGCGAATATGATCCGGCGTCGTCCCGCAGCATCCACCGACGACATTGACGAGACCCGCATCGGCGAATTCCGCCAGCATGCCGGCGGTCGCCTCCGGACGTTCGTCATAGAGGCCGAATTCATTGGGCAGGCCGGCATTCGGATAGGCACAGACGAGGGTGTCGGCCGCCCGGCTGATTTCCTGAACATGCGCCCGCATCTCCCGCGCGCCGAGGGCGCAGTTAAGACCGATGGCGAACGGCTCCGCATGACGCACCGAATGCCAGAAGGCCGTCGGCGTCTGGCCCGAGAGGGTGCGGCCGGACAGGTCCGTGATGGTTCCGGAAATCATCACCGGCAGCTTCACGTCGCGTTCCGCAAAGACCTTCTGCGTGGCGACGATGGCGGCCTTGGCGTTGAGCGTATCGAAGATGGTTTCGATGAGGACGATCTCGGTCCCGCCGTCCACCAGCCCCCTCACCTGCTCCGCATAGGCTTCGCTGACCTGATCGAACGTCACCGCGCGATAGCCCGGATTGTTCACGTCCGGCGAGATCGACAGGGTGCGGTTCGTCGGACCGATGGCGCCGGCCACGAAACGGCGGCGACCGTCCTCTTTCTCCGCCTGCACGGCCGCTTCACGGGCAAGGCGCGCGCCGTGGAAGTTGAGCTCGTAGACCAGCTCCTCCATCCCATAATCGGCCTGCGCGATTGACGTGCCCGAGAACGTGTTCGTCTCGACGATGTCGGCACCGGCCCGAAAATAATCGAGATGAACCTGACGGACCGCGTCGGGCTGCGTGAGGATCAAAAGGTCGTTGTTGCCTTTGACGTCCTGCTTCCAGTCCTTGAAGCGCGCGCCTCTGAAGTCCTCCTCCGAGAAGCCCGATCGCTGCAGCTCCGTACCCATGGCGCCGTCCAGCACAAGAATGCGGCGGGACGCAATCTCGCGAAGGGCCTTCACAATCTCGGCGCCATTGGCAGGGCGGGCAACATCAAGCGTCATCGTTTCTTCTTTCATCCGCCCGGATCGTCGGATCCGGGCCTTCTACCTGTCGGCAAAACAGCGAAAAGCCCGGCGCGGGGGCCGGGCGTGGAATTCTTGTCAGGCGGCAACCCTTTCGGCCTGGTTACGCAGCCCCAACAGTCGGCAGATCGCGTAAACCAGATCCGCCCGGTTCATGGTGTAAAAGTGAATTTCGTTGACGCCGCGATCCACGAGATCGATCACCTGCTCGGCGGCGACCGCGGCGGCGATCAGCTTGCGGGTTTCCACATCGTTGTCCAGGCCTTCGAACCGGGCCGCCAGCCAGGCGGGAATGCTCGCGCCGGTCTTCGCCGCGAAATTCGCCGTCTGCTTGAAATTCTGCACCGGAACGATGCCGGGGATGATCGGAATGTTGATGCCCCGCGCCCGCACCCGGTCGAGATAGCGGAAGTAGACGTCGTTGTCGAAGAAGAACTGCGTGATCGCGCGGTCCGCCCCGCAATCGACCTTCTGCTGCAGCACGTCGATATCCGCGTCGAGGGAGGCCGCTTCCGGATGCTTTTCCGGATAGGCGGAAACGGAAACCTCGAAATCGCCCACGGACTTGATCCCGGCCACGAGATCGCAGGTTCTCCGATAGCCGTCGGGATGAGGTTCATAGGCCGTTCCAAGCCCCCCGACCGGATCGCCCCGCAGCGCCACCACATGACGGACGCCCGCATCCCAATAGGAGCGCACGACGTTGTCGACCTCGTCCTTGGTCGCGGCGACGCAGGTCAGGTGAGCGGCGGGCTTGAGCTGGGTCTCGCGAACCAGCCGGGACACCGTGGCATGGGTCCTCTCGCGGGTCGATCCGCCCGCTCCGTAAGTGACCGAAACGAAGTGAGGATCGAGGGGCGCGAGACGCTCGATGGACGACCACAGGGTGGCTTCCATCTCGTCGGTCTTCGGCGGGAAGAACTCGAAGGAAACCTTGATGGGGCAGGAAGCCTGGCGGCTTGGGCGATGCGCGAGCGGCAACATCAGGCGACCTCTCTGTCGGATGCGGCGAGGGGCCAGTCCGTCATGACGCGGCGGTCCTGTCCCAACCAAAGGGAAACGATCAACTGCTCATCGCCATTCTTGGACGGAGCGATCTGGCGATTGAGGAGGCAGTCGAGCCCGGCTTCGTCGAGCCAGTCCGCCACCTGCTCGGGCGCGAAGCCCAGGCGCCGGTGCGCCTGCGTTTCACGCAGGAATTCGAGATTGTGAGGGGCGAAGTCGACCACCAGAATCCGCCCGCCCGGCGCCACCAGACGCGATGCCTCGCGGATCGCCCGCGCGGGATCGTCCAGGTAGTGCAGAACCTGATGGATCACCACGAGATCGAACGTGTCGCGCGGGAAAGGCGGCGCATAAATATCGCCCTGCCGAAGCTCGATGCCGCGCAAGCCCGCCTTTTCGAGATTGGCGCGCGCGACGGACAGCATGGCATGACTGGCATCGAGGCCGACCGTCCGCAGGGCCCGCGGCGCGAGGAGCTGGAGCATCCGCCCGGTGCCGGTGCCGAGATCCACGAGGTTCCGGATCGACTTCTCGCCCAGAACGTCGAGCACCGCCGCCTCGACCGTCGCTTCGGGAGCATGGAGCGACCGGATCCGGTCCCATTCCGGAGCCAGCCGCGAGAAAAAGGCCTGCGCCGCATGAGAGCGCTGGTTGCGGACGGCCTCGAGGCGCGTCCGGTCGTCGAGGAGAAGCGGATCCGACCGGTTCAGGCTGTCGAGCATCGGCCGGATGATCCTCGCCGCGTCGCTGCGGTCCGTCAGGCGGAAAAACGCCCAGGCGCCTTCCCGGTGCCGCTCCACAAGGCCCGCCTCGACCAGGAGTTTCAGGTGCCGCGAGATGCGCGGCTGGGACTGGCCCAGGATGTCCGTGAAATCGGAGACGGACAGCTCCCCTTCCGTCAAAAGAGCGAGAATGCGCAGGCGCGTTTCCTCCGCGGCGGCCCGAAGGATGCCGAGAGTCAGATCCAGCGATGGCGATGCGGCGTCCGACACGATCAAAACTCGCTCTCACATATAAAGATATATTTATATCTTCTTTGAGAGAGGAGGCAAGTCAAACCTTGGGTGGCCGACAGGTTTTATAGCCCGGACCGTGAGAATCCCGGAGGCAGGACGAAGCGAGGCCGTCCGGAAAGCCACGGCCACGGTCGCGCGGGGGGTTGGTAAGGCCGGAAAGGGACAGGCCGGCCGAAGGAGGCGCCGATTACCGGAACGGCGGCTCGTCGAAGCTGCGCAGCTTGCGCGAATGGAGCGATGTCCGCTGATCGCGCAAGATGTCGAGGGCCGCAAGACCGATCATCAGGTGTTCCCCGACCGCCCTTTGGTAGAAGGCGTTCGCCGCCCCTGGGAGCTTGATCTCGCCGTGAAGAGGCTTGTCCGAGACGCACAGAAGCGTGCCGTAGGGAACCCGCAGCCGATAACCCTGGGCCGCAATCGTCCCGCTTTCCATGTCCACGGCGATGGCACGGGACAGGTTGATCGGTCGCCGCTCCTGGCTCCAGCGCAGCTCCCAGTTCCGGTCGTCATAGGTCACGACGGTTCCGGTGCGCAGGCGCCGCTTGAGCTCCTCGCCCCGTTCCCCCGTGACCCGTGCCGCCGCCTCCTGCAACGCCACCTGGACTTCGGCCAGGGCCGGAATGGGGATTTCCGGCGGAACGGCGTTGTCGAGAATCCGGTCGCGGCGCAGATAGCCGTGGGCGAGCACGTAATCGCCGATGGTCTGCGATTGGCGCAGCCCGCCGCAATGGCCGACCATGAGCCAGCAATGAGGACGCAGGACGGCCAGATGGTCCGTGATGTTCTTGGCGTTCGACGGGCCGACCCCGATATTGACCAGGGTGACCCCATGCCCGTCCCGGCGGGTCAGATGGTAGGACGGCATCTGGAACCGATGCCAGGGCGAGGAGCCGATCAGCTCCGCGACCGCATCCTCCGAGAGCCCTCCTTCCACCGTGATGCCGCCCGGCAGGATCAGCTTTTCGAACGGACTTTCGGGATCGGCGAGTTCGCTCACGGCCCAGCGCACGAACTGGTCCACGTAGCGGTGATAATTGGTGAGCAGAATCCACGGCTGCACCGACTGCCAATCGCTGCCGGTGTAGTGCACGAGACGGCGCAGGGAATAGTCGGTGCGCGCCGCGTCGAACAGGGAGAGCGGACGGGGAACGTTTTCATGAAAATCCCAGATGCCGTCGGCGATCTCGTCACCCACGCTGGCGAGAAGCGGCGTCGGGAAGAACTGGGCAAGCTCCGCAGCGGAATGCGCGCCGCGACCGAGTTCGTCGCCCCGCTCGAAAACGTACGGATACGGAATTTCCTGGCGGCTGACGCCGACCTCGAGAGTGACCCCATAGTCGCGGACCAGGTGTCTCAATTGTTCGAGCAGGTAATTTCGAAAGAAGGCCGGCTGGGTGATGGTGGTCGCGTAGGATCCCGGCCCCTGGAGCTTCGCATAGGCGCGCTGCTTGACGGGCGGGAGCGACGTCGCCTTGTAGACGACCCGCAGCTCCGGATAGCGGAACCGCTCCCTCTCCTCGGCCGTCGGCGGGATCTTGGTGGCGAAGAAATGTTCGAGCGCATGACGCTGCGCTTCGATGGCGGCGTCGTAAAGCAGCGTCAGCTTTTCAACGGCTTCTTCGGGGGAGGCGACGGAATGCAAGGTTTTCATCGGATCTGCGGGCACGGTGACGTCATGAGGGAAGTTCGTGCCTCAAGGGTCTTACACTGTTTCAGCCAGGAACCCAACTGGCATCCCGACGGGAATGAAAGTCCCCTTCAGAATGACAGCCGTTCGCCCTGCCAATCGAAGAATTGACCGCTATCCGCCAGGGAGAGGCGGTCCATCAGCGCAATGATTCCCGCCGCGCTTTGTTCCGCGGAGATGTCCGCGCCCCTTCCGCCCATGTCGGTACGGACCCAGCCCGGATGGACGCAGACGACCGTCATGCCGTGCGGGGCCAGATCCGTCGCAAGTGCCTGCATCACCTTGTTGACGGCGGCTTTGGAGGCCCGATAGGCGATCCGGTCCGATTTGGCATGGGCCAGCGATCCCATGCGGCTGGAGATGGTCACGATCTTCGGCGCGCCCGAACGCCGGAGATGGGGCAGGAAGGCCTGAGCAACCCGAAGCGGCCCGAGGGTGTTGATCCTGAGCGTTTCCAGAAAACCGTCGAAATCCATATCGAGGGTGGATTGCCGCGCAGGGCCGATCACCCCCGCATTGTTGACCAGCGCATCGATGGGCTCGTCGACGGAGCGAGCCGCATCGACAATCGACGCCTCGTCGAGAATATCGAGCCTGACGACCGTGAGCCGGCCGCTATCGCGATGCACGCGCAAGTCCGGCGCGATCCTGCCTTCGTCCCGCACGGTGCCGATCACGCGATCGCCGCGCGCAAGCAGGGCGCGGACAAGCTCCTGCCCGATTCCGCGCCCCATCCCCGTGACCAGGGTGGTGGTCATGTCCTTACCGCGTGAACTTCTTGTACTTGATGCGGTGAGGGATCGTGGAGTCGACACCGAGGCGACGCTTCTTGTCCTCCTCGTAATCGGCGAAGTTGCCTTCGAACCATTCCACGTGGCTGTCGCCCTCGAACGCCAGGATGTGCGTCGCGATGCGATCCAGGAACCAGCGATCGTGGCTGATGATCACGGCGCAACCGGCGTAATCCTCCAAGGCCTCTTCCAGCGCCCGCAAGGTATCCACGTCGAGATCGTTGGTCGGCTCGTCGAGGAGCAGCACATTGGCGCCCGACTTGAGGATCTTGGCGAGGTGGACGCGGTTGCGCTCACCGCCGGAGAGAACGCCGACCTTCTTCTGTTGATCGGCTCCCTTGAAATTGAACGCGCCGCAATAGGCGCGGGCATTGATCTCGCGCTTGCCGAGATAGATCACCTCGTTGCCGCCGGAGATTTCCTCATAGAGCGTCTTGTTCGCATCGAGCGTGTCACGGCTCTGATCCACATAGCCGAGCTTCACGCTCTCACCGACCTGGATCGTGCCTTCGTCCGGTTGCTCCTGGCCGGTGATCATGCGGAACAGCGTCGTCTTACCGGCGCCGTTCGGCCCGATCACGCCCACGATACCGCCGGGCGGCAGCTTGAAGGACAGGCCATCGATGAGGAGCTTGTCGCCGAAGGCCTTCTTAAGACCGTCGAACTCGATCACGTTGTTGCCCAGGCGCTCGGCGATCGGAATGATGATCTGAGCCGTGGTCGGCCCCTTCTCGGCAGCCTTGGCGACGAGATCCTCATAGCGCTGGATACGGGCCTTCGACTTGGCCTGGCGGGCCTTCGGAGAGGCCGAGACCCATTCGCGCTCGCGCTCGATGGTGCGCTTGTGGGCTTCTTCCTCGCGGCCCTCCTGCTCGAGACGCTTCTGCTTCTGCTCGAGCCAGGACGAATAATTGCCCTCGTAGGGAATGCCGCGTCCGCGGTCGAGTTCGAGGATCCAGCCGGTCACGTTGTCGAGGAAGTAGCGGTCGTGGGTGACGATCAGAATCGCGCCCGGATAGGACCGCAGATGGCCTTCGAGCCACGCGGTCGTTTCGGCGTCGAGATGGTTCGTCGGCTCGTCGAGGAGCAGGAGTTCGGGCTGTTCGAGAAGCAGCTTGCAGAGCGCGACGCGGCGGCGCTCGCCGCCCGAGAGCTTGTCGACGGCCCAGTCGTCGGGCGGGCAGCGCAGGGCGTCCATGGCCTGATCGACCTGCGAATCGAGGTCCCAGAGCCCCTTGGCCTCGATCTCGTCCTGGAGCTGGGTCATCTCGTCCGCAGTCTCTTCGGAATAGTTCATGGCGAGCTCATTGTAACGGTCGAGGATCGCCTTCTTGGCGGCGACGCCCTCCATGACGTTCTCGCGGACGGTCTTCGACGGGTCGAGCTGCGGCTCCTGGGGCAGATAGCCGACGCGCGCCCCCTCGGCGACCCAGCCCTCGCCATTATAATCGGTATCGATGCCGGCCATGATCCGGAGCAGGGTCGATTTACCGGCGCCGTTGACACCCAGCACACCGATCTTCGCATCCGGGTAGAAGGACAGATGAACATTGTCCAAAACCTTCTTGCCGCTCGAATAGGTCTTGGTGAGACCACGCATGTGGTAGATGAACTGACGGGACACGGAAAACCTGCTGAATAGGGTCGTGATGAGGGAATTGCAGGTCAGTTAGCAGGGGCAGCCAGCCGGGGCAAGGCGCAGCGCGGTCGCCCCCTTCCGGGCGGCGATCCCGACTAGGCTCGGGCCCGACCCCAAGCACTTCACCCGCAATCGGGTTTGAAAATCCGAGGCGGTTCCCTCAAAGCCCGAACGGATAGGTCTCGGGCATCCCCTCCCCGTGCGCCTCGGTCAGAGGGGTCACGGCCCTGGTCTCGTCGAACCAGACGAAGGCATCGAACTGGTCCGCCAGCACCGCTTCGAAGTAGTGGCTGTAGAGCTCCGTGTCGGGCCGGTAGATCACGCCGATCGCCCGCTCCAAGCGTGGCCGCGACAGGGCTTTCCGCAAGGCGAGGCGGCCGCTTCCCCGCCACTCCGTGAGAAACCGGCCGAGACCCGCGTCCCGAAACACCCGCTCATGGCTGTCGGACCTGGCCGGGCGAATGTCCTTGATCTCCATGGGATCGTCCCAGTCGCTCGCGGCGGCCACCGTCCCGCGATCCGTTCCGAATCCGATCAACACCGCCTCATCCCGAAAGGCGGTGCGGCACAGCTCTCCGATATTGAATTCACCCTGCCAGCCCATGGCGGTCGCAGCCGCATTGCCGATATGGGAATTGTGCGCCCAGACCACGGCCTTCGCGCCCGGTTCTCGCCGATCGAGGAGGCTTTGGAGCGTGTCGAACATGTGTCGGTCGCGCAGGTTCCACGACTCCGTCGCACCCTCGTACATGATGCGGTAATAATGTTCCGCCGCGCGTACGATCTTGGCATTCTGGACGGCATCGAAGAACATCTCGCCTCCGTCCGCCTCGAAATAGTCGAGCCTCTTGCCCAACAGGTCCTGAAGCTGCTTCAGGAGCGCCTGATCGCACGGCTTCTTCTGACCGGTCAGGACCGCGCGGCCATAGCGGGCCGGATCCGATTGCCACGGGCTGAGGCAGCCGTAACGCCCCCTCGCCTCCCCGGCGGCTTCCGGATCCACCTTGTCGAGATAGTCGAGGACCGCCTGGATGGACCCGTTGAGACTATAGACATCGAGGCCGCGAAACTCCGCGCGGGCTTCCTCGGGCTTTTCCCTGTTATGGTCGCGCAACCAATTGACGAAATCCGCCACGTCCTCGTTGCGCCACATCCACGCCGGAAACCGCTGGAAGGCCGCATCGTCCCCGTCGGGCACCGGGCGATGCCGCACATAGGCGTCGATCCGGGCGGCGTCCGGCCAGTCCGCCTCCACGGCCACGATGCAAAAGCCATGGCGTTCGACGAGACGGCGCGTAATCGCCGCCCTGGCACGGTAGAATTCCGACGTGCCATGGGTCGCCTCGCCCAGAAGGACGACCCTGGCGTCGGCGAAACGGTCGAACAGCGCCCCGAAGGCTTCGACATCCTCCAACGGCGGCAGCGGTTCACCGCTGGCGCGGACGAGGCCGATCGTTTCGTCGAGGGTGTCGTCGCTCTCGCGCTCTTTCCAGGACAGACCTGCCATGATCCGACTCCAAGCGAAGTGGCAGGCGCGCGACGCGCCTAACCTTCACTCACCAACGGAAGGTGCGGCAGCCTGTTCCAGCCTAAATGCCGCGGACCAAACCACCATCCACCAGGATGTTCTGGCCCGTGATGTAGCCCGCATCGTCCGACAGAAGAAACGCCACGGTCTTGGCGATCTCGTCCACCGTGCCGTAACGCCCCATTGGAATGCGCGACGTGCGCTCGGCCTTTTCCGGCAGACTGTCTATGAAGCCCGGCAGGACATTGTTCATGCGTATGCCCGCCTTCGCATAACGCTCGGCGTAGAGTTTCGTGAAAGCCGCAAGCGCCGTGCGCAGTGCGGCCGAGACAGGGAAATCGGCATCCGGCTCATAGGCCGCGAAACTTGAAACGTTCACGAAGGCACCGCGGCCCGCCTTTTCCATGAGCGGGGTCACGAGCCGCGCCGTCCGGACCGTGTTCATCATCACCACATCGAGCCCCGTGTGCCAGTCGGCGTCCGGGATCGCCAGGAGGTCGCCTTTGGGCGGATGACCCGTATGGTTCACCACCGCATCGATGCGCCCGAACGTATCGAGAGCGGATTTGACGAGACGCTCCAGGTCGGCGGGCTCGGTGACCGATCCCTGGACGGCAAGGGCATCGGTTTCACGGGCGACATCCTGCAGGCCCTCCGAGCGAGCCAGAAGAGCCAGGCGGTAGCCACGCCGGTGCAATTCCTTCGCGATGGCGGCGCCCATGCCTTTGCTGGCGGCGGTGACGATGGCGACTTGGGTCATGAGGTCTCCGGGTCCGATCGATGAGTGTGGGAAAATTCAGACGGTTTGCGCCATCAGGGCCGCGAAGGCTGCTTCCGCCGCCAGGACGGTCGTCATCTGAACGGTGTGAGCGAAGCGATAGGCGTCCCCGTAGATGGTCTCGTCGGGGAATTCCGTGATGAGGGTGAGAGGCGTCGGATGCCGCTCTTCCGCGGTTATCAGGCAAGGAATGCCGTTGATGATCTCATAAGGCTTGCCGCCTGAATGGATCGCGCAGATCTCGATCTGGCGCCGGTTGAACTCCACCAGTCCGGGAACGGCCGCCAGGCCATTCGTGACGGCCTCCACGAGCGTGCGGGCGGTCGCAGCCCAGGACGGATGATGGCGCATGATCAGGAAGAAGCCCTTCGGTATCGCCCAGAGTTCGAAACCGCGCGGGAGATATCCGGTGAAGGGCCGTGTCCATTCATGGGCCGGGTAGCCGTGAAGATTGACGTGAAGCTGTGCGCCAGACAACTCCAGCGCCTGGTTCCGCGCCCCGATTTCATAGGTCGGGTTGCCGCGGTCGAACTCCACGTCGCTGCCGAGCGAGGTGTAGCGTGCCGCATGGTGCATATGGCGCGGATTGGACTCGCAAAGGCGGCCGTGAAGCGCATAGCCGTCGGGATTCTCGACCGCGATCAGGGCGACGTTGGCATCCGGATCGGCAAGAAGACGCCGGACCGCCCGCAAGGCACCGACAGGCGCGGAAGTCTCGTTCGCGTGCTGCCCCGCCGAGACCAGCACGGCAGGCCGCGTTCCGGCCCTGTAGATCCCGCGCACCGGCCGTCCTTCCCGCGACACCGCTTCGAAGGTCTCGCCCGGAAGGCCCGCGAGTTCGCGATGGATCTGGTCGAGACCCGGCGCGGCATCGGCGGTTTCGAGCACCTGCTCGGCTTTCGCGGGGTCTTGGGGGCGTCCGAACGGACGAAGCGCCACGTGCACATGGGGATCGCCCTCCCCGGCCCGGATATCCGGCACGATCTGTCCCGGCTGAAGGCTGCGATCCGCCGGAGGCCGGCCGGATCTGTGCTTGAAGAACTCGAGGAGAGAGAAATAGAAATCCTCATGGAGCGCTTCGCGGGTGCTCATCACCTCGTCGCCGTAGGCAAGAGGACGCTCGATCCCGGCGATGGTCACGTCGATGGCAAGCGTCTCCGCATAAGGCTCTTCGGCTGGCCATGCATGCGATGCAACGGCCTGCATGACCTCCCGGAAGACGATTTCGATATCGGTTTCCAGAGCCTCGTCCTGATCCCGGCTACCCGCAGCCCGGATCCAGCCGGTGGGACATAGATCAACTTCTCCCAGATGGTTGGAACGAAGCCGGTTCGGCGCGAAGACCTCGTGCTCCGCGCGTCGCCCGTCGGCGTAGTCGGCAATCACATGGTAGATCAGCGCGTCGTTGCCCGGAACGAAGACCGTTTCCACGCCGTCAAGCATGGCCGCGAGCGGGTAGGCCTCGGACAGGAAACGGATCTCGCTCGCCTGCGGATGAACCGGATACGTGATCTCCACCCGCGCGAGGCCGTCGGTCTCGATCTCCTCCAGGAAGGCATGAACGAGCGGCTTGTAGGCGCTGCGCAGGCGCGCCGCGACACCGGCCTCGGTCAGGATCGCCTCGGCTCCGCGCCGGGCCGGTTCATCCTCGAAGACCCAGGCGTCGAGACGGGCTCCTCGCCTCTCCGGCACGGACCAGGCGGCCACGAGAGCATCGAGGGTGCGCGGCACCCGTTGGTCGAGCAGAATGGTCATCGGGAAGTCTGTCCTGTGGGGTCGAGATAGTCGCGAAGCCAATCGCCGAGAAGGTTGAGGCCAAGCACGGTGAACATGATCGCCAGACCCGGAAACACGCTGACCCACCAGGCGGATTGCAGATAGGTGCGTCCATCCGCCAGCATGCCGCCCCAGCTCGGGATCAGCGGATCGACGCCAAGTCCCAGAAACGTGAGACTGCTTTCGAGCAGAATGTTGTTGGCCACGTTCAGCGTCATGAGAATGACGATCGGCCCGAGCACGTTCGGCAGGATGTGCTGGAAGATGATGCGCCCGTTGCCGACCCCGATGGCGCGGGCGGACAGGATGAATTCGCGGTCCCGCAACGCCAGCACCGATCCGCGCACGAGCCGCGCATATTGCACCCACTGCGCGATGATCATGAAGAAGATCACCTTGTCGACACCCGTTCCGAGGATCGCCAGGAACATGATGGCGATCAGGATGAACGGCAGCGCCAGCTGAATGTCGGCAAAGCGCATGAGCACGATTTCCGCAACGCCCCGGTAATAGCCCGCGACAAGGCCCACGAGCGTGCCGAGCACGACGGCTCCCAAGACCGAAAGAACGCCGACCGTCAGCGAAATGCGACCGCCCACGACGACCCGGGCGAGCACGTCGCGTCCCAACGGATCCGTTCCGAGGATATGGGCCGGGTTCTGGAACGGGGGCAGGAGACGGGCCATCAGGTCCATGCTCTCGCCCCCATCGGGAAACAGAAGGCCCGAGAACAGCACCGCGAGAGTCATTCCGCCTGCGAGCACGACGCCAAGGACGAGCTCGAAGGATCGAAACCACCGGCGCGAGGCAGGGGCGGCCTGAGCCAAAGCCATGAACGTCACTCCGTCCGGATGCGGGGATCGATCAACCCGTAGGCGATATCGACCATGAGATTGATGAGGACGATGAACAGGGCGAGCACGGTGATCGTGCCCTGAAGAACCGGATAATCGCGACCTGAGATCGCATCGAAAGCGAGCGTTCCCATTCCGGGCCAGTTGAAGACGCGCTCCACGATCACGATGCCGCCGACAAGGCCGCCGAACTGCAGGCCGATATAAGTGACGAGCGGGATCGCCGAATTGCGCAGCGCATGCTTGTAGAGCACCACCCGGTCCCTCAGCCCCTTGGAGCGGGCCACCATGATGTATTGCTGCGACAGCGTCTCGAGCATGGAGGTCCGCACCAGCCGCACATTGGTGGCGGTCAGGATGATCGCCATGGTCAAGGCGGGCATGATGAAGCTTTCCGGCCCTTCCATTCCGCTCGGCGGGAGCAACCCCAGCGTGATGGAGAAGAACAGCACCATCATGATCGCCAGCCAGAAATTCGGGAACGACAAGCCGACGAGCGACACGATCCGGATCAGCTGATCGGGCCAGCGGCCCCGGTTGACCGCCGCGTAGACACCGAGCGGCACCGACAGCAGGATCGAGATGAGAAGAGACGTGAATGCCAGAAGGAGCGTTGCCGGCAACGCCTTGGAGATCAGGAGCGAAACCGATGTCCCGCCCATGAAGCTGCGGCCGAAATCGCCGACCAGCAGGCCCTTCAGGAAGGTCAGGTACTGCACGATGAAAGGCCGCTCCAGACCGAGCGCCTGACGAATGTTCTGAAGGTCCTTTTCGGTGATGTTGCTGCCGCCTGCCAGCATCACCGCCGGATCGCCCGACAGCCGGATCGCGAAGGACACGATCAGCGTCACGGCCAGGATGACGAAGATGGCCTGCAGCAACCGCTTGAAGATGAAGCCCGCCATGAGGCAATCTCGCTTTCCGACTTGAACCGAGGCGGTCCCGCTCGAGCGGGACCGCCGTTCTTAAGGTATCGCCCGGACGCGTCGCCCGGGGAGCCCGTTACTCGACCGTGACATCCGTGAAACGGAAGCGGCGGTCGGACGGGGGTTCGAAATTCTTCAGGCGCTTGTTCACCCCGAAGATCGTGTTCTGGTTGTACAGGGGGATTTCCAGAGCCTGATCGGCGACGTAGCGGGCAACTTCCTGGAGGAGCTTCTCGCGCTCCTTGACGTCATAGATGCTGCGCTGCTTTTCGAGCAGGGCGTCGAGCTTCGGATCCTTGTCGTAGGGGTTCCACTTCTCGCCCGAGTGATACATCAGATAGGCGGTATTGTCGTAGTCGAAGGTCCAGCCGCCCCAGGCATTGTGCCAGGCTTCGCCGGTCTTGCCGTTCGGGATGATGTCGTTGAGCAGGACCGGCGGCTCATAGGGCTGAAGCGACGGCTTCAGGCCGAGGGCCTGGAGGAATCCCGCTGCCGCCTGAGCGACTTCACGGAAAGTCGCTTCGTTGCCGCGGAAATCGATCTTCACCGGAGCGCCGGGCTGCACGCCCGCCTGCTGCAGCATCTGCTTGGCTTTCGCGAGATCGAAGGGCAGCGGCTTGAGGTTCGGATCATATCCGAAGGACAGATCCGCCTGGAAGCTCGCGATCGGCTTGCCGTGACCGAGCAGCACCGCCTTGATGATCGCCTCCCGGTCGATGCCCATGATCAGCGCCTTGCGAACGTTCACGTCCTTGGTGATGCCGTTCTTCGTGTTCAGGCGCAGCGCCACGACCGTCGGGCCGGTGATGCTGATGAGGCTGAGCTTCGGGTCCTTCTCGACCGTCGGCGCGAGGCCGAAGGGGATCTGGGTCGCGATGTCGATGCGGCCGGCCTGCAGTTCCGCAATCTGGGTGTTGGCTTCCGCGATCATGCGGAAAACGACCTTGTCGAGTTTCGGCGTGCCGGCCCAATGCTCCGGAAAAGCCTCCAGATTGATGCTGACCTTCGGCTCGTAGCTTACGAATTTGTAGGGGCCGGTTCCCACCGGATGGGTGTTGAAGTACTCGTCACCCTTTTCCTGGAGGTACTTGGGCGGGACGATCATCGCCCCATAACCCGCAAGCTTGGTGAGCAGCACTGGATCCGCCTGCTTCATGACGAAATCGACGGTATTCGGGTCAACCACTTCCACATGATCGATGGAATTATAGTTGGATTGCTGCGGACCCTTCTTGCCTTCGTCGCCGAGCAGACGATCGAAGGTGAATTTCACGGCGTCCGCGTTGAACGGCTCACCGTTGTGAAACTTCACGTTCTCCCGCAGCTTGAACCGGATACGGCTGTTGTTGTCGAGAAACTCCCAGCTGGTCGCAAGACCAGGTTTGAGTTTCATATCCGGCCCGCGTGCCGTCAGGCCGTCGAAAATGTTGTTGCCGACCGACGACCAGTCGACAAGAAACGTATCGATCGGGTCCCAGCTGCCCGGATCGATGGCGACGGCAACGGTCACCGTTCCCGCCGCCTGCGCCTGCGGCGCAGCGAGAGGCGCAAGCGCGGCTGCGGCCGCAAAGCTCAGCGCCTTGAGGGTGGTCGACATCTTCATTCTGCTCTCTCCTCTGGAAGTTCTTGTCATGCGGCTCCGCGGAGCTGATCCGCTTCGACCGCGACCCAATGGCCCGGTCCCACCTCGCGCATCCGATGAATCGCGGGCTCCTGGCCGACGGGCCGGACGGGGCTCGGAATTTCGCCTTCGATGCGTGTCTTGGCTCTCTCGCGCTCCGGATCCGCAATCGGAACGGCCGAAAGAAGCTTGCGCGTATAGGAATGCTGAGGGTTCTCGAACACCGCCTGCCGGGTGCCGATTTCGACGATCTGTCCGAGGTAGAGTACGGCCACCCGGTGACTGATCTTCTCCACCACCGCCATGTCGTGGGTGATGAAAAGATAGGACAGCCGCCGCCGCTCCTGCAGCTCCATGAGAAGGTTCACGATCTGCGCCTGGATCGACACGTCGAGGGCGGACACGGACTCATCCGCGATCACGAGTTTCGGATCGCTCGCCAGGGCCCGCGCGATGCAGATGCGTTGGCGCTGACCGCCGGAAAACTCGTGCGGATAGCGTTTCGCATGCTGCGGCTGCAATCCGACCTGCTCCAGCAATTCATGCACCCGCCGATCAATGGCCTTGCGATCTTTGAGAAGGCCGTGGACGACGATGGGCTCGGCGATGCTGAAGCCCACAGTGTGCCGCGGGTCCAGGGACGCGAACGGATCCTGGAAGATATACTGGATCTGCTGGCGCAAGCCCCGCCGCTCGGAGGGTGACATGGCGTTCATGTCGCGGCCGTCGAAACGCACGGTCCCGCCGGTCGGCTCCACCAGCTGCTGAAGCGTCCGGCCGATGGTGGATTTGCCGCTGCCGGATTCACCCACGAGCGCCAAGGTCTCGCCCGGGAAAATGTCGAAGCTGACCTCTTCCACGGCATGCACCCGGTGCGTGACGCGACCGAAGAACGTCTTGCCCACGTCGAACCGGGTGGTCAGCTTTTCGACCTGAAGAATGGGCTTCGTGTAATCCGCCGTGTCCTGGACATGGGTCGCGCCTGTCTGCTTCGGCACGCCTCCGTCCATGATCATGACGGGCGTGCGCTTCGGCAAAGGCTGTCCCGTCAGGCTTCCGAGCCGGGGAACGGCGGACAGGAGCGCCTTCGTATAAGGATGCTGCGGCGAGGCAAAAATCTCCCGCACGGGAGCCTGCTCCACCTTCTCACCCTTCCACATCACCACCACATCGTCGGCCATCTCGGCGACGACGCCCATGTCGTGGGTAATGAAGATGACGGCCGTGCCCATCTCGGCCTGGAGATCCCGGATGATGTTGAGGATCTGAGCCTGAATCGTGACGTCGAGAGCCGTGGTCGGCTCGTCGGCGATCAGCAGCTTCGGTCCGCAGGCGAGCGCCATCGCGATCATCACGCGCTGACGCATACCGCCCGACAGCTGGTGCGGATAGCGATCGAGCAATGTGTCCGCGTCCGGGAGACGAACCTTCTGCAGAAGCTCTTTGGCTCTCAGGCGCGCGTCGCGAACATTCAGCCCTTCGTGCAGGGTCAACGCCTCGCCGATCTGGTTGCCGATGGTGAAAACCGGATTCAGCGATGTCATCGGCTCCTGGAAGATCATCGCGATCTCGTTGCCGCGAATCTCCCGAAGCCTCGCATCGGAGGCGCCGACAAGGTCGAGCGCCGGTCCGTCGGACGGGCGAAACAGCACTTCGCCGCTGGAAATCCGCCCGCCGGTATAATCCGTCAGGCGCATGATCGCGAGGGATGTGACCGACTTGCCGGAGCCGGATTCCCCTACGATAGCGAGCGTTCGTCCCGGTTGAACGTCGAAGCTCACGTTCTTCACGGCCTGGAAAGGGGTCGGACCGGCGCCAAACTCGACCGAAAGAGAACGAACCGAAAGAAGCGGGCCGTCCTGCCGTTGGGAAGAGGGTGAATTATCCGACATGGATCCTGCTCATCGAAAAGTCGCTGGCGCTAAGGAAAGGCCGCTGTACCTCTTTAATACCTTTCCACATCGCAGTCGCTGCCGACCATCGTCAAGCCTGCCCCGACCGTGAGCCGGCAATATTCCGAGGAAAGGAGCCTGATGCGACACCAGGCTTCTCCGGCGACCGCTACTCCGTTACCCATTCGCCGCCGCGCATGAGCGGCTCGGCTCGTCCATCGGCCGTGATCCCATCGACATCGACCTGGCCTGAGCCGATCATCCAGTCGATGTGAATCAGGCTGCGGTTGGCGCCACGGGCCGCCAGCTCGTCCTCGCTCATCGATCCGCCGTCCTTGATGCACTTGCTGTAAGCCTGGCCCAAGGCAATGTGGCTCGATGCGTTCTCGTCGAAGAGCGTGTTCAGGAAAAGTAGCCCGCTTCGGGAGATCGGAGAGGAGTTTGGCACCAGCGCGACCTCTCCGAGCCGGCGGGCGCCCTCATCCGTCTCCAAGACCTTGCCGAGAACGGCCTCCCCGGTGCGGGCCTTGCTCTCGACGATCTTTCCGCCCTCGAACCGCACCTGAATGTCCTGGATCAGCGTGCCCTGGTAGGAGAGCGGCTTGGTGCTCGTCACGGTGCCGTCCACGCGATCCTTATGCGGTGTCGTGAACACCTCCTCGGTGGGAATGTTGGCGTTGCAGACCACGCCGTTCTTGGCCTTCGTGGAGCCCCCGTTCCACTCGTGGCCGTCCGCGAGGCCCACGCGAAGGTCCGTGCCCGGCCCCCGGAAATGCAAGGCCGCGTAGCTCTTCGCGTTCAGCATGCGGGTCCGGGCCTGGAGGCTGGCGTTGTGCTCCTGCCATGCGCCGATGGGATCGGGCGTATCGACGCGCGATGCGGCAAAGATCGCGTTCCACAGCTTGGCCACGGCGACGTCTTCGGGATCGTTCGGGAAGACCGCCTTGGCCCAAGCGGGCGTGGCGGCGGAGACGATGGTCCAGTTCGTATCGAAGCCGGCGATCAGGTTGAGGGCCGGCATATAGGCCTTCGAGCGGGCCCGGTTGGCGCGGGACACCTTCTCCGGATCCTGCTGAGCCAGAAGCGACGGGTCCTCGCCGACGATTGCGAGACGCGCGGCTCCGTTCTTGAACGCCGTTGCCATGCCCTCGTAAAGCCAGGCCGACGCCGTGTCGAACGTATCCTCGTGGCCGTAACGGAACCGCATGAGAGCGGCCTGCTCGTCGGAGAACAGCGTCGTCACCAGGGATGCACCCGCCTTATAGGCGTGTTCCGTGATGCGCCGGGCAAGAGCGACAGCCTCGAGAGGCGCCGTCATGACGACTTCCTGGCCCGGCTTGAGGCCGAGCCCCACCCGCACCGCCACCTCGGCCAGACGGTCGAGACGCTCCGCGTGCGAAGCGGCTTCGGACGGGTTCCGGAATTGCTCGTTCATGATCCTGCCTTTTGGAAAGAATGATGTTGGGGGCAAGCTACACCCCCTGGCACCGGGCGCAACCCTCATGCGGCGCCGTCCACCCGCGGCGCCTGCGACACCACGTCAGAATCCATCGCGACGCTTTTGACGATCGCGTGAACCCTAACCCCAGGGGCGAGGCGCAGGTCCTCGGCGGACTTGCGGGTGATGCGCGCCACGAGGCTCTCGCCCCCGCAATCGAGCATGACGTCGGCCCCCGGCCCGCCGGAGGCGTCGAGGGATACGACCGAGCCCGGCAGGACGTTCAAGGCACTCATGGATAGCGGGCGCTCCAGGGACAGGATCACGTCGCGGGCGCGAATGCGGACCCTCAAGGACGCTCCCACGGGAAGCCCGATGCGCGGGACCGTCAACGGCCCGGCCCTGGTTTCGAGGACCGTCAGGGCAAACTCGTCCTCGTGACGCAGCACCCGTGTCTCGACGAGGGTGCCGGCTTCCATTGGCCCATGGGAGGCGAAGAGATCCGTATGCCGCAGAACCTCGGCGGCGGCGCCGATCGCGGCGACGCGGCCCTCGGAGAGAACCACCACGGATGTCGCAAGCCGTGCAATCTCCGGCACCGAATGACTGACGAGCACGATCGGCACCTGCCCCTCGTCCCGAAGGCGCTCGATATAGGGATAGATCTCGGCCTTTCTGTCATCGTCCAGCGACGCCAGGGGCTCGTCCATGAGAAGAAGCTGCGGGTCGGCCAAAAGCGCTCGGCCGATCGCCACCCTCTGCTTCTCGCCGCCGGAGAGCGTCGGCGGCCTGCGGTCGAGGAGGTGCTCAATTCCGAGAAGCGCCACCATAGTCCCGAAATCGGCGCTCCTTTCCTTCCGGGGCGTGAACCACCTTCCGAAAAGCAGGTTCTGCCGAACGGTCAGATGGGGAAACAGCCGCCCCTCCTGGAAGACGTAACCGATCCGCCGCCGGTGCACCGGCACATCGATTCCACGTGACGTATCGAGCAGGGGACGGCCGTTGACGGCGATCCGGCCCTCCGACGGGCGGATCAGACCGCCGATCGCGTTGACGAGGGTGGTTTTCCCCGCTCCCGAACGGCCGAACAGGGCGGTCAAACGCCCCTGCGAGTGAAATCGCGCCTGAAGCGTGAAGGCACCCTGCCGATGCTTGATGTCCACATCCAGGCTCATCAGGCTGCAAGCCTCCGTTGGAGCCGGCGCGCAAACAACTCGGACCCCCAGAGGGCCATGAGGGAGAGGACGATGGAGACGAGCGTCAGGCGGAGCGCCCCGCCCTCCCCTCCGGGAACCTGCGTGAAGGTATAGATGGCGGTGGGCAGGGTTTGCGTTTCGCCTGGAATGTTCGACACGAACGTGATGGTCGCACCAAATTCACCCATCGCCCTGGCGAAGGACAAGACCATCCCGGCCAGGATCCCCGGAAGGATCAAGGGCAGCGTCACCAGGAAGAAGACCCAAACCGGACCGGCACCGAGCGTCTCCCCGGCCTGTTCGAGCCGCCTGTCCACCGCCTCGACGGAAAGGCGGACGGCGCGAACGAGCAGCGGAAAGCCCATGACCGCGCAGGCCAATGCCGCGCCGGTCCAGCGAAACGCGAACACGATACCGAAGTGCTCCGCCAGGAACGCACCCACGGGTGCGCGGCGACCGAAGGTCAGCAGAAGCAGGTAACCGACCACGACAGGCGGAAGGATGAGCGGGAGATGCACGACAGCATCGAGGAACTGACGGCCGAAGAAGCGTCCGCGCGCCAGGAGCATCGCGACGGCGATTCCGGGCACGAGGCTCCCGACCATCGCCGCTATGGCGACCTTCAGGCTCAAGGTCACCGCTGCCCACTCGGCAGGAGAAAGCCACTCGCTCAAGAACCGGAAACCGACTTGTCGAGGATCGTGAATCCTTGCTTTTCAAAAAGCGGCCTGACTTTCGGCGACCGCAGAAAATCGAGAAACGCCTTCGCGTCCGGGTTCACCGACGCCCTGACCCTCGCAAGAGGATAAACGATGGGCGGGTGGCTCCCGTCAGGGAAGGTCCCGGCGATCCGGACGCCCGGATCCGAGGCGGCGTCCGTTCGATACACGATCCCGAGCGGCGCCTCGCCGCGGGATACGAGAAGCAGCGCGGCGCGCACACTCTCGGCCTGCACCACGCGATCCTTGACCCTGTCCCAGGCCCCGAGCTTTTCCAGGGCGCCCTTCCCGTACTTCCCTGCTGGAACGGCATCAACGTTGCCCATAGCGAGACGGCCGTCCTTCAAGGCTCCGGCCAAGTCGAAACCGGGCTGAACGGCGAATTCGCGGGGATCGTCCCCGGCCGCGACGAGCACGATCGAATTGCCGAGGAGATTGACGCGGGAATCCGCATCGATCAGTCCTTTCGCCGCCAGATCGTTCATCCAGTCGAGATCGGCGGAGAAAAACAGATCGGCCGGCGCTCCCGCTTCGATCTGCTTGGCGAGCACATTGCTGCCTGCATAGGATATGGCGATTGTCCTGCCTGTTTCCCGCCGCCAAGCCTGAGCCGCGTCATCGAGAGCATTCTTCAGGCTCGCGGCGGCGAAAACGACCAGATCCCGGTTCTGCGCCATCGCCGGCAGCACGGCTCCCGCCGCAATCGCCGCACCGACGAGGAGCGTTCGCAGGAAGCGCCGCCCGATATCGAAAATCCGTCCCATAAGCTGCCGTCCTCGGCTGGAATCCCGTTGCGCATCCTAACGGAGCAGCCTTCGTCTTCAAGCTGCCCGGCGCCGGGAACGGGGCTCGCGCGACACTTTTCGGTAGACGGAACGTCCGAGCCTGTATCCGAGCAGCGCGAGCACAATGGCCGTATAAACCAGCGGCTCCGGCGGCCAGGATTTCACGACCAGCAGGAAATGCAGCACAGCCCCGATGGCCGCCACATAGACGAGCCGATGGAGCCTCGCCCATGCCTGCCCGCCGAGCCGGCGGATCGCCGCGTTGTTCGATGTCAGCGCCAGCGGCACGAGGATCACGAAGGTGGCCATGCCGATCGTGATGTAGGGCCTCTTCACCAGATCCGCCCCGATCGCTTCCAGATCGAGGCCCTGGTCCAGCACCAGATACGTGACGAGATGCAGGACGGCATAATAGAAGCAAAGGAGACCGGTCGCCCGGCGATAGCGCAGCAGATTGATGTCGAAGATCTGACGCAAGGGCGTGATGGAGAGCGTCACGACCAGGAAACGAAGCGCCCACAGCCCGAGCGCCTGCTCCAGATAGCGCATGGGATCCGCGCCGAGATTGTCGTTGATGCCCTGATAGAACAGCCACACCGCCGGAATGAAACCGACGAGATAAACCGCGATCTTCGGCACGGGAGGAAGCTTGAAGCGCGCTTTGGCTTCCCGGCGTGGGCTGCGGGCGTCCATCAGTAGAACTTTCGCAAATCCATGCCGGAATAAAGCTGGGCCACCTGCTCGGCGTAGCCGTTGAAGGGCAATGTCGGCCGTCTTTTGACGAACAATCCGCCTTCACCGATGCGGCGCTCGGTCTTTTGGCTCCAGCGCGGATGATCGACGCTCGGATTGACGTTCGCGTAGAAGCCGTACTCGTCGGAAGCCTGCCGGTTCCACGAGGTCTCGGGCTGCTTTTCCACGAAGCTGATCCGCGTGATCGATTTGATGCTCTTGAAGCCGTATTTCCACGGCACCACGAGCCGGATCGGTGCGCCGTTCTGGTTCGGCAAGGGGTCGCCATAAAGGCCGACCGCCAGGATCGCGAGAGGATTCATCGCCTCGTCGAGCCGCAGACCTTCCACATAAGGCCAGTCGAGAACCGGGAACATGGATTGAAGCCCTGGCATCTCCTCGGGACGATTGGCGGTCTCGAACGCGACGTACTTGGCGCTCCCGAGCGGCTCGACCCGCTTGATCAGGTCGGCCAGGGCAAAACCGTCCCACGGGATGACCATGGACCACCCCTCGACGCAGCGCAGGCGGTAGATCCGCTCCTCCAGGGTGCTGGTCTTGATGAGGTCATCGACGGAAAACTCTGCGGGCTTCCCCACCAGGCCATCGACCTTCACCGTCCAGGGCGTTGTCTTGAGGCTCTTGGCGTAGGTCGCCGGGGCCTCCTTGGCGACGCCGAATTCGTAATAGTTGTTGTAGCTGGTCACATCCTCGCGGCCGGTCAGCTTCTCGTCGGTCGAAAACGGGCTCTTGACCGTCGTGAGGGAGGCGGCCCCGGACGAGCCTGGGAAACCCGCCGCGAAAGCGAGACCGGCTGCGCCGCCCATAAGTTGACGGCGGTTCAGGTAGACGCTCCGAGGCGTGATCTCGGAGGGGAGGATATCGGAAGGGCGGCGGATGAGCACGGCGGCACCTCGTTTGGAACCCACATGCTCTGGGTACACCCGAGCGAGGCAAACGTGAAAGCACGTTTGCGTTATAATGCCCGCTCCGGTGGGAAGGCGTTTCCGCCGGCCTCAGGCGTCGGCGACGCGCTGCCCGTGCTCGTCGAACAGGTGCGTCTGCCGGGCCATCGGCTTCAGCCCCACAGGGTCCGAAGGTTTCAGGCTCACCCGGTCGCGAACCACGACGGTCAGGTTGCCGCCCTCCGCCTTCACGATCACTGTCGTGTCGGAACCGGTCGGCTCGACCACCGCAACCGTCGCCGGAATGGTCCCGGCCGTCCCGGCCGCGACGATTTCCAGATGCTCCGGGCGGACGCCATAGGTGGCCTTGGCCCCTGCCTGCAGGGGTGGCCGGCGATCGAGCGGCAGGAGGGCCCCGCTCGGCAGGCGAAGGCCGCCCTCCTCCAGGGTGCCGTCGAGGAAGTTCATGGCGGGCGAACCGATGAACCCGGCCACGAACAGGTTGGCCGGACGATCGTAAAGGTCGAGGGGCGCACCGATCTGCTCGACGATGCCGTCATGCATCACCACGATCTTGTCGGCCATGGTCATGGCCTCGATCTGATCGTGCGTCACGTACACGGTCGTGGTCTTCAGGCGCTGGTGCAATTCCTTGATCTCGGTGCGCATCTGCACGCGCAGCTTGGCGTCGAGGTTGGACAGGGGCTCGTCGAAGAGAAACACCTGCGGGTCGCGCACGATGGCCCGGCCCATGGCCACGCGTTGGCGCTGCCCGCCCGACAGCTGGCGCGGGTAGCGGTCGAGGAGCGGCAGAAGCCCCAGCGATGAAGCCGCGTCTTGGATCCGCTTTTTCTGCTCAGCCTGGGAGGCGCCCTTCAGCTTGAGGGAGAAGGCCATGTTCTCCGCCACCGTCATGTGCGGATAAAGGGCATAGGACTGGAACACCATCGCGATGTCGCGATCCTTCGGCGGCACATCGTTCACGACCCGTGGCCCGATGCGGATCTCGCCGTCGGTGATGTCTTCCAAGCCCGCGATCATGCGCAGCAAGGTCGATTTCCCGCAGCCAGAAGGGCCGACCAGGATAACGAACTCGCCGTCCTCGATATCGACGTTGACGCCCTTGATGATCGCAACCGGTCCAAAGGACTTGCGGATATTGCGGATCGACACATTGGCCATGTTTTACTCCGTGACAGATCTGCGCCGTCTCACGGGGCGCCGGTGTTTCCTTCGTCCGCCCACGGCTGTGCCGCTCGAGCGAACTTCTTTGTGATTTCGCGTGGATTGGTGATCGCCGTCCCTACAACGACCGCATGCGCGCCCCGCTCGAATGCGGCGGCAACGAGTTCCGGCGTGTCGAAGCGGCCTTCCGCCACCACCGGCACCGGTACGGCGGCCACGAGAGCGGAAATCAGGTCGAGGTCGGGCCCCTTGTCTTTCATCGCCGCCGTCTCGTCCGTATAGCCGGACAGGGTCGTTGCCACGTAGGTTGCTCCAAACGCGGCGGCCGCCCGGCCCTCGTCCAAGGTCGAGATGTCGGCGAAGACTTCGCGCCCGAGTTCTTGTCGAATGCGGGCGATCAGGCTTTCGGCCGACTCGCCGTCTCGGAGGCGAGGCGTCGCGTCGAGGGCGATGATGTCCGCGCCGGCCCGCGCGATGCGTGAGGCGGCTGCGAAATCAGGCGTGATGTAGACGGGAAAATCGTCATTGAAGACCTTGTCGATCCCGATGATCGGCATGGTGGTCAACGCGCGGATGGCCGCGACATCCTTGATGCCGTTCGCCCGGAAGCCTTTGGCGCCGCCATCCATGGCGGCCCGGGCCATGGCGGACATGAAGATCGGGCCGTGCAGCGGATTGTCTTCGCGGGCCTGGCAGGAGACCAGGAGCGCGCCTTTCGGAATATGCATGGACAATCTCCTATTTCACGGCACCGGCTGTCATGCCCTGAATGAACTGGCGTGACAAGGCAATGTAGAGGAGCGTGATCGGGGCGGCCGCGATAGTCAGGCCTGCGAACAGCATACCCCAATCGGTGGTGTATTCCCCCATGAAGGTCGTCAACCCCTGCGGCAGGGTCTTGGCCGAGTCGGTTTGAATGAACACGAGAGGGAAGAAGAAGTCATTCCAGATCGGGACGGCGTTCTGAATGGCCGCGATGGCCATGGGCGGCCTCGCGAGAGGCAGCATGACCGACCACATGATGCGCGGCTCCGACGCCCCATCGATCCGCGCCGCATCCTCGAGCTCCGCGGGAAGCGAGCGCAGGAATCCCGCCATGATGAACACCGCCGATGGGAGGCCGATCGCCGTGTAGGTGACGATAAGGCTCCACCGGCTGTCGAGGAGATTGAGATCCCGCAGCAGAATGAACAGGGGAATGACCGCCAGCTTCAGCGGCAGCATGAGGCCCGCGAGAAAGAACAACAGGATGAAAGTGTTCGTGCGGGATTCGTAGCGGGCGACCGCATAACCCGCCATGGTGCCGAGAACCAGGATGAGGATGATCGACGCGCCGGTCACGATGATCGAGTTGACGAAATAGGTCGGCATCGACGTTTCGCCGAGCACCCGGGCAAAGTTCTGGACCTGAGTGAAGTCGGGCAGCGCGAAGGGATGCTCGAAGATCTCGCCGGTCGTCTTGAAGGCGGAGAACACCATCACCACGACCGGATAGAGCATGATGAAGGAGTTCATGATCAGAATGATCTGGGCCAGAAAGGCGAATGAGATAGGACGCGGCTGCGCGCTCTCGGTCATGGTGGTCAAAACTGGATCTCCCGACGGCGCAGCCACAGGGTCAGCATCGATGCGAACACGACGATGAACAGGAACAGGAGGGTGGCGAGCGCAGAGCCCTGCCCGAAATTCTGGATGCTCGCGCTCTGGTTTCCGAACGCCGTCCGGTAGAATACGAGGCCCAGAACATCCGTCGTCCCGAAGGGGGAGCCGTCGAGCCCGACCATCACGTAGGGAATTTCAAACCAGTTGAAGGCGCCGATGAAAAGGAGCGTGAACAGGATGGTTGTGCTGGGCGCCACAAGGGGCCAGACGATGCCCTTCAGGAGTTGCCATTCCGTCGTGCCGTCGAGGCGGGCGGCCTCCACGATCTCGGAGGGAATGCGCTGCATGCCCGCGAGGTAAACGAGGGTCGGAAAGCCGATGAAATGCCAGGCATTGGCCAGGATGAGCGCACCGAGAGCGGTCGAGGAATCGCCGAGCCAGGGCTTGGCGAGGGAATCGAGCCCGACCGAATAGAGCGCCTGGTTCACGATGCCGAAATTCGGATTGAGAAACAGCTTCCAGAGGAAGCCGACGATGATCGTCGACAGCACCACCGGGACGAACACCGCAACCCGATGGAAGCGGAAGCCGAAGGGCTCCTTATAGAGCAGCCAGGCGAGGAAAAACCCGCCGCCGTTCTGGATGATCATCAGGGCCACGAGAGCATAGACATTGTGCAGAAACGCGTTCCACACCACGGGTCCCATGGTTGCCCCGAAGAGGACTTCGCGGAAATTCGCAAGGCCGATGAATTCGCCCCGCGCCAAGCCGCGCCACTCATAGAAGGCGTAAGCGAAGGCCGACAGGATCGGATAGACCACGAACAAGGACATGAAGACGATCGGCGGGACGACGAGAAACGCCACCCAGCTACGATGTTTCAGCGTTCTAGCCTGTTTGGGCGAGACGGGCATGGGCGGAACCCCAAAAGAAAAGGCGGCGAGCCCGCGAGCCCGCCGCCATGGTCGGTGTTATTTCTGGAACGGCTTGTAGTAGGTCGCGACGCCCTTGTTGATCTCGGCGGCAGCCTGCTCGGGGGTCTGCTGACCCGCCAGCATCTTCTGAACGTTCGACTGCAGCAGAACCGAGCCGCTCGGCTCCTGATAGCGGAACCGGACGAGCATCAGGTAGGACATGGAATGCTCGGCGAGCTTCGCCACCTCCTGCGTGATCGGATCCTCGATCTTGATGCCCTTGATCGGCGACAGGTTTTTCAGGGTATTGGTGAAGGCCGTGCCGTATTCCGGCGTCGCCAGGAAGCGAACGAACTTCAGGGCGGCGTCCTTCTTGTCGGACTTCGCATTCACCGCATAACCGCCGTCGTAATAGGTCGCGATCAGCGCCTCATCCCCCGCCTTCAGGACCGGAGCCGGAAAAACTCCGAGATCGAGGGTGGGGTTCTGGTTCTTGAAGTTCGCAACCTCATATGACCCGCCCGCGAACATCGCCGCGCGTCCGGCGACGAAGAGCTGCTGCGACGACGGGTAATCGACTCCGGTGAAATTCGGCGCGAAGTACTGGCTCACATCCTTCAGCTTGGTCAAGGCGTTGACGAAGCGCGGATCCGTGAAGTTCGCCTTGCCGGAAACGATATCCTCCTCGAACTGCTTGCCGAGCATGGAGGAGAGAAGACCGCCGACGATGGTCTCGTTTTGCCACGCCGTGGCTGTTCCGTTCGAGAACGGATTGATGTTCTTGGCCTTGAGAGCCTGGCAGAGAGCCATCAGCTCGTCCCAGGTCTTGGGCGGGTTCACGCCCGCATCCTTGAAGATCTTCTTGTTGTAGACCACGAGCTGGGCCTGCATGGCGAACGGCACCGCATAGACCTTGCTGTCGGAGCGGAGAGTTTCGGCCGCCAGGGCGGAGTCCGGGAAGTTCGCCAGCTCCGGAACGTTCTGCTTGTCGAGGGCAAGCAGGTAGCCGGGCGTTGCGATGGATTCGAGATTGCCGTAGGCGCGCGCCTGGATCACGTCGGGACCACGGCCGGCCGCGAGAGCGGTCGAGAGGATGGTCTGGTAGTTTTCCGGAGCGTAGGTCTCGAACTTGACCGAGATGTCCGGCTCCTTCTCCTGAAACTTCTTGATGATGTCCTGGTAGAATGTCTTGTCCTCCTGGCGCCAGCTCCAGAAGGTCAGCTCGGTCTTGGCCATGGCGGCCCCGGCGGAAAGAAGGTAGCCGCCCATGGCGACGCCCATCAGCATGCGTCTCGTCAAATTCATCGTGAGTCCCCTCATTGTTGGATTCTCCTCCTTTAACACCGAAAAATTTGCCTTTTGAGGTCCATCTTCCGGAATCCCATCGGTTCAGCCTTCGGCCGCGATGACCAGAACGGTCGCGTCGTCATGCGTTTTGACGCGCCGGAACGTCTGCCTGGTCTCGTCACGGCGCTCCCGGTCCCGCAATTCGCCGAGCAGCTCTTCCCCCTTGCCTGCGGCCAGGGCCCTGTAAAGGGTATCATCCGTATAGGCATCGAACACATCCACAAGGCGCATGAAGCCATCGGTCGCCAGGACAACCGGCGCCCCCGCCTCGACAGGGGCCGAGAAGCGGAGTTCCCTCCCCGCCCACGGACGCAGCGGATTCACGACCCAGTATCCGTCGGGATGATTCAGCTTCGTTCTGTTTTCGAGAATCTGGCGCCGAACCGCGTCCGGCAGGTCTGCGGATCGGTCATGGCCGTCCTGAAGCGCCGCCAACGTCCGTCGTTCGAAGGGCTTCGCCCGCTCGTCCGTCCAGCGGAGAACTCGTCCCTCCGACAGCACGAGCGCGACGACATCTCCCAGGAAGAAGCCCTTCAAGGCAAGAGACCCGGGCGGCTCCCTTACGGCTGAGATCAGTCCCAGACAGGCGGAAGGACCCGCCTCCTCCGGGACTGGAACGCCGGCAGCCCGTGCGAACGCCTGAGCGGCGTCATCTTCGAGCTGCCGCAGCAGCTCATCCACCCGGCCGTCCGGATGTCCGGCATTGGCCAGCTGGTCTCCGATGAACCGAGCGAGCCACGCGGCATCGCTTTCAGCCCCGGCGATCCGGCCTTCGGACACCCCGGTTGCGCCATCGACGATCCATGCGAGATCACCCTGCAGACCACACGCGTCCTCGTTGACGCGGGAGCCGGGAAGCGATTGCCGGTAAAGGGACCGGAAGCGGGTATGATGGCCAGTTTCGCTCACGCTTCACTGGTCTCATATTGGTCGCGTCCTGTCCATAGTGGTCTTATGGTTTTCACAGGTCCGAACGGACAGCTATCGCCGCGGAATTTACGAGACCAGATCGGCTGCTTCGTCCACAACGGACCACTCGTGCGTAATCTCGGCGACAGCGCCGAGCATGATCGAAGCCGAACAATATTTCTCTTTCGACAAGGAAATCGCACGCTCCACCTTCGCAGGAGCCAGGTCCCTTCCGGTCACCCGGTAAACGATATGGATCTTCGTGAAGACCTTAGGATCGGCCTCGGCGCGTTCGGCCTCCACTTCGACCACGCAATCGGTGACGTTCTCGCGCCCGCGCCTGAGAATCTGCACCACGTCGAAAGCCGTGCAGCCCCCAAGGCCGATCAGCAGCATCTCCATCGGCCGAATGCCGAGATTGCGCCCGCCGTATTCCGGAGCGCCATCCATCACGATGGCATGGCCGCTGCCCGATTCACCGACGAATGCCATCCCGTCGACCAATTTCACTCGTGCTTTCATGGTAAAACCAAACCTCGCCTTTGCTCTTATCCATCGCCTTATAGGGCCTCGCCGCAGGAAGCAGAACGATTTTCGCCGCGAGGCACGACCGGCGGGTCATGCGGAAGCACGATGATGTTCTTCATCGCGCGGACTTGCGGCGCGGACTTTTGACGGGCATGTCTCCTGACCGGGTCGCGAAGCGGCAATTGCGAAACAGCATGGAGTTTGGATCATGGCGGGAGTTTCACGGGTGGGGGTTGCGACCCGCTACAGCGATCTCGTGATCCTGGACGATGTCGCCTATTTTTCGGGCTACGTGCCTGAAACGAGCGTGGGGCAACCGGTGGCGGAGCAGACCAGGGACATTCTCGAACAGATTGCCCAATCCCTGGCCGAAATCGGCAGCGACAAGACCAAGGTTCTGCACGCCACGATCTGGCTCGCCGATATGGGGAATTATGACGCGATGAACGAGGTATGGGACAGCTGGGTTCCGGCAGGACATGCCCCTGCCCGCGTCTGTGTCGAAAACAAGCTGGCCGATCCCAGTTACGCCATCGAGATCCAGGTCACGGCCGCCCTCTGAAGAGACGGACGGCGCTTCCTTCAACGAAGAGAGGTGCCCGTCCAGGACGGGGGATCGCTGGCCGGAAAGGACTCGAGATCCGCCTCCTCGACCATATCGCCTTTTGGGTTCTCATCGGTCACAGCATCGGTCACGGTCGCAAACTCGGTGTGTCCGAACCCCTTCCTGTAGTCGAGAACCGAGAACACCTCCGGGACGACCTGGAAGAATGCGACTCCCTCCAGGGCTTCGGAGGCATATCGGGTCAATTGGGGATACTTGAGGACCATCATTCGCCCGGCCCGCTGAATCTCGGACAGGTCGGTCAGAAGCGTCGCCCGGCCCGCCAACGACAGGCCGCGGATATCTTCCCAGCTTTCATAAGGCAGGTTGATGGCCGCGGAAATCCGATCATCATAGGCGATGTTCTGAGCCTTCTGAGACTGGACCGCACAACCGAAATACAGAAGCAACCCGTTGTTGGCGAATGAAACCGTGGTCGCCTGCGGATAGCCGTCCTCGCGCAGGGTTGCGAGGGTCATATGTGGCGCCCGGTTGAAGATTTCGATGATCTGCCGCCGCAATATCTCGTCCATAACCTTGCACTCCAAGGCGGAAAGCTACCCTGCCACGATGAAAACCAGTTTGGCGCTGCGTTCAAACGCCAACAAGATCATCCTTTATCGCCACTGAAACCGCCGTTCGTCATTCGAAATAATGTTGCATATCTTTCGTTCGACCGGGAAAACGGCTCGTCCTATTAAATTTTTCAACGCCGAAATTGTTGCAGAATAAGGAAAAAAACGAATGTAACAAAATCCACTCTCTGGCCGGAGAGCAGACAGCGTTCCGGTTTTGCGCGAAACCATGAACAACGCGAAACATGGAGGTCGCCATGACCCAAGACTTCGATCTGATCGGTGCACTGACAAGCTTCTCCGTCGGAACTCTGGATGGCCGCGATGCCATGATGGTGATCGAGATCGCCGCGACCCCCGATGATTTTGCGCGCGGCATTCGGCATCAGATGCCGGTCGCCATGACGGCGGATCGGGCCCGCGAACTCGGTGAGGCTCTCCTCATGGCGGCCGAGGCGGCGCTCATGGGCGATGCGCCGACGAATGCGATGAACTGACAATTGTTCTTCCCGCTGCGACGCCTGTGCGGCAGCGCTTCAAAGGTGAAGCGGCGGCATCCGAAAGAACAGAACCGGGTTCTCAAGCGTCGTCGAGGATGGAGTTAGCGTTTTGAAGGGCCTTGGAGACGCTCTTCCTGTTGCTTCTTCTCGCCGGTTCGGCAATCGACCCCCAGGCCGGTCGGTATGACCAGCGGCAGCTGAGCGTCGATGCCAGACACCTCGCGAAGAATCTTGAGCTCGATCAGCGTGGCAAACTCGTTGATGTCCCGCACCGGCTGCATAAAGGCGCCAATTCCGCCGATAACGCAGTCACGATAGTAGATATCGAGAATATCCATATCCCAAGTGGCCTCCGGGTTCTTAACCATGACGGGAAGTCCGTTAATGGTGACGCCCGATCCTGCGATCTGATCGCGGGCGTCCGTCACCGCCCGTCCATCGTTATTGGTGCCGTCCCCTGAAACGTCGATGACCTGACGAACCGCCTCGACCTCCGCCTGTCGCAAAAGCCTCGCACTGAAATCCAAAGCGGCGGAAATCGACGTGGTCGTTCCACGCCGTGTAGGCTGGAAGGACAGTCTTTGGGCAAAAGTGCTGGCTGAATCGGGCCCATCGACGACCGTCCAAGGGACCACGATGGTTTGATCGTCCATCGACGACCACTCCACATAAGTTACGGCAATTCTTCCAAGAATGCCCCTCTGGATGGCCTTGTGCACAAGCGGCGATCTGAACGCCTCGACGAATCCGTCGCGCTGCAGCTTCTGCTCATTTGGGTCCATGGACGAAGAAACGTCCACCGCAATCACGAGAGCAAGATCGAGTTTCGGTTCTGCTTGAGCGGGACTGATCAGGGGAAGGATGGCGACGGACAGGCACAGACACAGGAACCGGGGCAAATGAAACATTGCCGCCTCCATTGAGGATGATTCCCAGCCGCAAACGGGCATACGCAACGGTTCCGCCCGGATTAAGGCGTGAACGGAATCAGGTCTTCGGAAGTTCCAAGTCCCTTGGGAATTTCCGCCGCTCGGACGGAACCTCGAGGCGCAGGGGGCAGGACGGCCCGCCAAGCATGTTTGATCGGCTCGCCTCAATCCAGCCTTTGAGTGTCCCCGAATAGGTTCAGAAATCGAGCTCGAGGAGAACCGGCTGGTGATCCGAGGCCTGAGTTTCCTGATTATACGTAACGGCCCTTACCCGGGACTTGAGATCCTCCGTCACGAAGATGAAATCGCAGCAATGGGGAGGTCCGTTCGTCTGATCGTAAATGCAGAAGGAACTCGGATGAGGCGCATCGCCCTCCAAGACCCGCCAGGAATCGAGGAGTGCCGGCGCTCCGTTGTCGAAGGTGTCCGAGATACGCTGTTTGATGGGATCGTCCGGGCGCATGTTGAAATCCCCGGTCAGAATCGCGGAGGACGTCGTCGGGAATCGCACATAGGTCCCCTCCCCGTCGACCCGAGGCACCGTAACCCTATCGTGAGCCGTGCGATGCGCCTCGCGGATGCCTTCCACTTGCGCGCGCCGCAGTTTGTCCGACGAGTATTCCAGGTGGGTCGTCATGATCCGTAAAGGACCGGTCGCCGCGGCAATGTTGGCTTCGAGAACGAGCCGCGGCATGTTGCGAGTCGCCGCCGCTTCCCACGGCAAGGTATAGCGCAGGACCTGCGCGACCGGGAGGCGAGAAAGGATCATGTTGCCGAAACGGCGCCGCCGGCCAGCCTGGCCCGGAATATCCAAGGCCACGCCTTCGACAGCCGCGTAGCCCGGCAACAGGTTCGCGAGCACGGCGAACTGGTCGGCGCCATCGTTGCTCTTGAGATTGTCGAAGTTGTCCGACACCTCCTGAAGGCACAGCACATCGAAATCCGCGATGCTGCGGGCTTCGTCGACGATGCGCTGAAGATCGACACGTTCATCGATCCCCAGTCCCCACTGGATGTTCCAGGTGATGAGCCGGAGCATGACTGATCCTGTTTGGCTTATTGGCCTACTTTGCTCAGGACGTCGGCCTTGAGGAAGCGCTCGATGACGATCATGAACAGAACGGACGGCACAAGAAGAATGAGAGCGGTGATGGACGCGATCTGATAGTTCCCGCCCATGCTGGCGTTGTATAAGAGGAGCGGCAGGGTTGTCACCTGCGGCACGCCGACAAAGAACGTCCCGGTGAACTCGTCCAGGGACTCGAGAAAAACGAAAATGGCGCTGGCCATGATTCCGGGCGCAGCCAGCGGCAGGGTAATGGTGAAGAAGGTCCGCAAAGGCGACGCACCGATGTTGCGCGCCGCCAGCTCGAGATCCTTGTCCACCGCAGCGAAAGCCGCCGCCGCAATCCAGACGGAATAAACAAGGCCATGGGCCGCGTGGACCAGAACCACCCCGGTGATCGTACCCGTCAAGCCGATGCTGTAGAAGACCCGCGCGACGTTGATGTAGATCGCAACCGACGGAAAGGCTTGCGGCAGCAGGAACAGGATCATCAATGCCGTCCGCCATGGCAGCTTGAGGCGAGCGAGCGCATATCCCGCCGGAACCGAGACCGCCAGGGCAACCACAACCGTCAGACAGGCGATCCCGACGCTCGTCGCCAAGGACGACATGGCATCGCCGGTCGGACGAAAAACGACCTCCCAATAACGAAGGCCGTAGGACACGGGCAGCTTGAACGGCGCGTACCAGCGCTCCGCCACCGACCATAGCGCCAGGTTCGCCAAAGGTCCGAACAGGAGAAAGGCGAAAACGGCCAATCCAAGCATCTTGAGCAGGACTGCGCCGGCCGACCAGATCTTCCCAGCTGTCGCGGAGCGAACCACGGCGGGCCTGCGGTTGTGCTTCGGCAACCCGAGAGGAAGCGGTCCGGAGGCTCCGGGTGTCAGCTTCATCTCCCCGCTCATATCTGCGCCTCCCGCTTGACGTTGTGGCGCAGATAGATCCAGGCGACGGCTCCGGCGATCACATAGGAGATGACGCCGAGCGCGTTGGCGGTTGCGTAGTCTCCGTAGGAATTGATCCGGAACGCCATGTCGACGGTAAGCATCGTCGGCTGCGATCCGGCAACCATCATCGGCACCGAGAGAACGGACAGCATGGTGACAAAAGACAGCACGAGACCGACGAGCAAAGTCTGTGCGACCTGCGGCAGCACGAGCTCGATCAGAACGCGCAAGCGCGACGCGCCGAGATTCCGCCCGGCTTCAATCGTGGCCCTGTCGATGGAAGCCATCGCCCCCGCCAGCATGAGCGTCACGAATGGCACCTGCTTCCAGACAAAGGTGATGATGATACCGCGCCAGTCCAGAAAGCTCGTCGCCTGGATCGGCTCCATCAGGCCTAGGGCGACCAGCGAGTTGTTCATGAGACCGTTTTTGGCGAGAAAGGTGCGCATGCACTGAGCTGCGACGATGAACGGAATGAAGAGTGGCCAACGGTAAAGATTGCGCAGGACGGCGATCAGCCACGGGGTTTCGCTGAGGGTCAGGATGCCTGCGATGGCGATCGACAGCACACCCGTCAGAAGTGTCGAGACGATGACGATGAAGAGAGTGAAAAGAATATCCGTGGAATAGAGTTCATAGGCCTTGTGGAACGATCCGAGCGAGAACCGGCCGTCCGCTCCCGTGAAGGCGGATGAGAGAGAAAAACCCAGCGGGTAGAGAAACAGGACGCCGATCATCACCAATGCGGGGGCGATGAGCAGAAGTCCGAGAAATGAGGGTCTCGCCATGGTTGGACTTGGATCCGATCCCGCCGCAGAGCCGGCCTGAGGGAAACGAGACGGGCGGCGAGCAAGGCGCCGCCCGTCCTGTCGAAGGTGCGATCAGTTCGAGACCTTCTTCTCGTATGTCTCAAGAATGTCGTTGAAGTAAGGACCGATCGGGAAGGCCTTGCCGTTTGCGGCCAGAGCATCCGGCGGAATATCGGCAAAGAGCTGGTTCCAGACTGCCTGGTCGAGTTTCCCTTCCAGGTTCTTGGCGTCGATTCCGGGATACCAGTTGAAGCGCTTCACGATACCTTCGGCCTGAACCTCGGGGCTCGTCGCCAGGGCGACGAACTCGGATGCCAGCTTATCCTGAGCGGTCTTTTGCGGGATCGCGTAGTACATCGGCTGGCCGGGCATGCCCGGCGAAACGAGCTTCAGGCGCATGTTCGGCGGCAGCTTGCCTTCGGCCTTCCAGGAATAGAACATATCGACCCAGACAGGCCCCATGGCGATTTCACCGCGATTGAGCATGTCGAGGGTGCCGGCATTGCCGGGGGTGATGACGACGTTCTTGTTGAAATCCTTGAGATCGGCCATGGCCTTGTCCCAGGAGGCTTTTTCCGAAGCGTCGTAAGGCCCCTTCTCGAGTTTCGTTCCGTCGCCGCCGAAGGCCGCGACCCAACCCGTCACGAATGCAACCCCGGACATGCCGCCTTTGATGCCGTTATAGCCGAATTGCTTCGGGTTCTTCTTCACCCATTCGCGAAGGTCCGCATAGCTGTTCGGCGGTTCCTTGATCAGATCGGGATTATAGGCGATCGCCGTCTGCGAATGGAACATGGGCATGACGTACCCGGACACGTCCGTGCCGAGCGAGTTCGCTGCCGTGTCGCGCGTGACCAGCTTGCCCGTCGGAAGAGCGTCGCGGTACTTCTTGAGCAGGTTTTCCTGCACCATCGTCCCGGCCGCCTTCTGGTGAATCACGACGACATCGAAATCCGCCGGTGCGCTCGCCTTGTTCTGGGCTTCCAGCTTCTCGTAGATCTTCTGAGAGCCCCCATCCCCCGGCCCCGTCCCAACCGCGACGACCTTGACGCCGGGATGCTGCTTCTCGAAGAGCGGACCGAGATAATCCTTGATGTAGTCGACCATGTTCTGATCGCCGGCGGTTGCCACGTTAAGGGTCTGGGCGCTGGCGGCGCTCGTCATCAGAAGTGCCGCGAAACCTGCGGCATAGAGGGCATTACGCATGGATTCCTCCCTGGGGGTGATCACTGGGAAACAGGTGCAACGACGCCACCGGCAGCCGCAGGCCGACGGGGCGTTCGAGGGCGTGGTACTCGTCGTCCGTCACGGTAAAATGACGGTCGCCGATTGCCACCACATACCTGTAATGTCCGCCCGGATACGTTCTCTGCGTAATTGTTCCGGGCAGAATGATGGAGCCTGCAACGCGGGCGTCCGGATCATGGAGCGATGCGGCGTCATCCCGGAAATAGGCTGTCAGGGACCCCATGGGGATCTGCCCGACGAAAGGTGTCGAGAGGCCGTCACGGGTGCGAATTTCCACGTCCTGGCCGGAGGAATGAACCTCGAGGTCGATCGTGTTCTCCGCCCCCATGAAGCTCGCCACGAACGGTGAGTTCGGACGATCGTAAACATCCTTCGGCGGCCCCACCTGGACGATATGCCCCGCATCCATGACGACGATCCGGTCAGCCATGGTCATGGCTTCCTCGCGGTCATGGGTGACGTGGATGGCCGTGAAGCCCAGACGGGCCTGAAGCGATTTGATTTCCGATCGCAGCTGGATGCGCACCTTCGCGTCGAGATTGGACAAAGGCTCGTCCAGTAGCAGAATCTCAGGTTCGATCGCCAGCGCCCGTCCGAGCGCCACGCGTTGGCGCTGGCCGCCGGACAGGTTGGTCACTTTCCGGTTCTCAAGGCCTGACAGGTTGAGCATCTTCAGGATCGATGCGACGCGCTTGTGGATCTCGCTCTTCGGAACGCCCCGCAGCTTCAATCCATATCCCACATTTCCGAGCACGGTCATGTGCGGCCACAGAGCGTAGGACTGGAACATCATGGCCATGCCGCGCTTCTCCGGCGGCACATTGACCACATCCCGCCCAAACAGGCGGATCGCGCCTCCCGCGGCCTTCTGGAAACCGGCGATCGTTCGCAGGAGCGTCGTCTTTCCGCATCCCGACGATCCTAGAATGGCAATAAACTCACCGGGAGCCACGGAAAGGCTGACGCCGTGCAGCACCTGCTGGCTGCCGTAGCTGACCTCCAGGCGATCAACGTCGATTGCGGGCAAGACATTATTGTCCACAGTCCCAAGTCCCTCCCTTATGGCGCTTTTCGCGTCTCTTATGGGATCAGACAATCACATTTAGATGACGGTGAAAAGCCTTTGATTCGAAGGGGATCAAACTTTTAGCCGGCTAGCCCATATGACCGGCAACGGGATTTTCTGCACGCTTGACGAATGGGAATGCCTACCCAGGAGATGCCGTCCGAGGCTCGAGGGATCGAGACAACCTGGCCGTATCAGATGACCTTGCCTCGCGCGTCGATGGACAGCAGGGCCGGCTCTCCGCCTGGATGACAGAGCGCCATCCGGTTGAACAGATTGACGACCGGACAGGCATGGTTGGGAAGCACGAGGAGCCGTGTCCCGACGGGAAGGTCGCCACCCTGCCGCCTGATGAAGCCATGTTCCTCCGAAAGCCGCACGACAGGCAGCCAATCGGCCTTCCCTTGAGAGGAGAACGGCATGGCGAGGCCGAAACCCGAACCGCCGGAGCTGTGGGCACCGAGATCGGAAGTCAGTGCCTTGGATCCCGCATCGATAATGTAATGGTCCGCGTTTGCGCTGATGATCGTCGTCACGACCCCGAGGGAAATGTCCTCGTGCGAGGCCAGCCCCAAGCGGACGGCCGTCAAATCAAGAAACACATAATTTCCGGGTCTGATCTCGTGGATGCCTTCGAAGCCGGGCGATGCGAGAACGGTCGGCGTCGAACCCACCGAGATGCTAAAATCTGAAAAACCATAGCGACGCATCCGCTCCTTCGTGGAATGCATCAGCTGCTGTTCGGCGCGCGCGACCTGCGCAACGCCATCTCGATCGGCACACGCATAGGCATGGCCCGCATGAGACACCAATCCGTCAAAGACGAGCTCGGAGCAGGCAGGAAGACAGCGAGCCAAATCCTCGAGAGCCTGAGAATCAGGCTCCACGCCGCAGCGATGCAATCCCACATCGATTTTGATGCGGACCGGGATGCTGTGGCCGGCCATTTGCGCCGCTTTGTTGAGGGCGTGAAGTCCCTGAGGGCTGTCCGCGATAAAGGTCACACAGGCACGGGTTCGCTGTGCAGCCTGGAGAAGCGGCAAGATGCGCTCGGGATCGATGACCGGATACGCAACGAGGATATCCTTGAACCCGGCATGGACAAACACTTCCGCCTCACTGGGTTTGGAGGCCGTCAGCCCGTCCGCGCCATGCTCTCGTTGCAGCATGGCGAGCTCGACCGACTTGTGCGTCTTCACATGCGGTCTGAGGCGAACGCCCGCCTCCGAAGCGATGGACGCAACGCGACGGATGTTCCTGAGCAGCCGCTCCCTTTGGACAAGAATGAAAGGTGTCCTCAGGTCCGGAAGGTCCACCCAAGCTGTTGCGTTCATAAGTCTCAATGCTCCCGCCCAGTATGTATGGCCGGCAAGCGCCCAGGCTAGGGATCTGTCGATCAGAATTTCCTGGCGCAGAGGATGAACCGGTCATGAAGCCACGTCCGCAACCAGTCGTGTGGCCCTGCGATGCTACGCTGCGCCCGATGGATACGTCGATAGCTCCCACGGGTGATATCCGTGAAACCGGCTTGCTCCGCAATCGTCTTGAGGTTCTCGAATGTCAGACCATTGCGAAACGGCAATTGCTGCAGGATCGCCGTATGTTGTTGCGCCAGCGAAGGGTCCCTGTGGAGATCCGGGCCCGAAAACCTTTCCAGGAGGTTCATGGCCTTCTTCGCAAGGCGGCCCCGCCACGGCAGGTTCACGAAATCGCCGTCGAAGATCAGGACGCGGCCGCCCGGCCGGAGCACGCGATACCAGTCCTGCAAGGCCGCCTCCGGATCCGTGAGCGTCCAGACGAGATGCCGGCAGACGACCGCATCGTAACTCCCGTCAAGCTCCCGCGTATTCTCCGCGTCGCTGAGGATGAACCGAGCCCGTGGATTGTCCTTATGCTTGGCGCGGGATCGCTCGATCATGGCTTCGGAGAAGTCGATTCCGGTGACGCGGTGGCCGAGGGACAACAGCACTCCGGTGACCTCTCCGGTTCCCGAAGCGAGCTCCAGCACGTCGAGGGGCTTGTCTCCGAAATGCGACCGGATCTCCTCTGCCCAGGCGTCGTGCTCGGGCCCCTTGAGGATGCGGTGCCCGAACGACTGATCGAATGTTTCGGCCCGTTTCGACCAGTAGGTACGGATGTCCTCCTTCAAGGACCAGTTGGCGGCGGTATGCATAACGCTTGTCATTCGGCGGCTCTTAACGAAGATAGATAGGGTTCGACAAGGAGCGATCCGCGTGCCGATCGCTCAAGATGAATCCCGACGCGATAAGCATCGGATGTCGCTCGCTTCTGCAGAACGTCTTCCGGCTGCCCCTCTTCCGCAATCTGCCCGTCTTTGAGAACCAGGAGACGCTCGGCAAAGCGAGCGGCGAGCGACAGGTCGTGAAGCGCAACAATCGTGATCATGGACCGCTCACGGGTGACCCGCTGGACGATCTGCAGAACCTCAAGCTGGCGGCGGACATCCAAGGCGCTTGTCGGCTCGTCGAGCAAGAGCACATCCGGTTCGCGGACAAGGGCCTGAGCAATGCCGACAAGCTGCCTTTGTCCTCCGGAGAGCGTACCGATGTGACGCTGGCTCAAGGCTTCGAGATCGAGGCTCTCCAGGACGGTCTGCACGAGTCTCAGGTCGCATAGGCCCGCCCGGAGGTCCACCCCGCCCGACAGGCTCTTGCGTGCCAGAAGCACGACCTCGAAAACCGTCAGGGCGGCACGCGCCGACAGGTCCTGCGCCAAATGGAAAACCCGGCGGCCACGTTCCCGATCCTTCAGGCAGGCAAGGTCCTGCGTTTCAAGCAGAATCCGTCCCCCCTGGGGCTTGGCCGCACCGGAGAAGCAACGGAACAAGGTGGACTTGCCCGAACCGTTGGGGCCGACAAGAGCGGTCAGGGCACCACGCTCCAAAGGCCCGGCCGCCAGCCGGTTCAGGACTGTCTGCGTACCGTAGGCGAAGCTGAGACCGTCGATGGTGAGGGACACGGCGTCAGGCTCCTCTGCTGCGTATCGAGAGGATGAGACTGATAAAGAATGGAACTCCGATCAGACTGGTAATCATGCCGATCGGATAAATGATACCCGGCGTGATGGCTTTCGAGAGCGTCGAGGCCAACGACAGGATGACGGCGCTCATGACGGCCGAAACCGGGAGAAAGAAGCGCTGATCCTCGCCGATCACCAAACGGGCGATATGAGGGCCGACGAGGCCGACAAACCCGATGGCGCCGACGAACGCGACCGAGATGGCCGCCAGAAGCGACACCAGAGCCAAGATTTCCAGGCGAAGCCGATCAACCTTGATGCCCATGCTTTCCGCGCGCTCGTCACCGAGACGCAGTGCAGTGAGAGCCCAGCCCCGCGCGAGCATCCACGGCAGCGCGATGCTCAGGGCCACGACGCAGATGGCGATTTTCTCGAAGCTCGCCCGGCCGAGACTCCCCATGATCCAGAAGACGATCTGCTGCAACTGTGTCTCGTTCGACCGATACTGAATCAACGCCAGAAGCGCATTGCAGGTGAACAGAAGCGCAATGCCGACAAGAACCATCGTTTCGGCGCTGACGCCTCGAAGTTTCGTCAATCCGAACAACGCCAGAGATGCCATGAGGGCAAACACAAAGGCGTTCATGGTCACGGCAAGCGTTCCCGCAACCGGCAACAGGACCCATCCGAACGCAAGGGCCAGGGACGCGCCGACACTGGCCGCCGCGGAAACTCCGAGGGTGAAGGGGTCGGCAAGAGGATTGTTGAGGATCGTCTGCATCGCTCCCCCGGCCAGTCCGAGCATGGCGCCGACCAGCACGGCCATGAGAGCGATGGGAAGACGCAGATCGAACACGACCAGCCGGAGGCGCGCATCCGCCTCCGAAGGATCGAACAGGGCGCCGATCACCTGGCGAAGGGTCGCGGGACCCGGACCGATGGAAAGATCCATGAGGAACGTGGCCAACAGAACGCTCACGCCCAACCCTACGAGACCAAGCCGCCGGCGCGCCGTGCGCCGGTAGCCGGCAACCGCCGTGAGCGTGACGCTCGTCATTTCATCACGGCCCAGAAGATGCCGGACGGTGCGACCGGCAGGAACTTGGCATGAAGCTCTTCCCAGTTCGCCTGCGGGTCGACGTCCTTGAACCGGTCGGGGTGCAGCATCTTGGCGATAGCCTGTACGGCGATGAACGAATAGGGCGAATTGTAAAACTGATGATAGAGCACCATCACGTGCTTCTCGCGGACGGCCCGGAGAAGTGACAATCCAGGGCGCTCCATGAGTGCCTTCAGGCGGGACTGAACTTTCTCGTCCGTCGCCTCATAGCCCATGGGAGCTGCGATGCTGCTCGGCATCGCTTCGGACCAGTTGGCTCCGGTCATGAGGAAATAATCGGGATCGTCCGCGACAACCTTCTCGATGTTGACGTCGCCGCCGCTCGTCGAGCTGAAAAAGCGACTTCCCCAATTACGTCCGCCGGCATCCTCAACGAACTTTCCGAAGTTCGTCGCGCCCCATGTGGAGCAGCAGTTATTCGGATTATAGCCCGCTGCCCGCTCCATGAAGACGAGCGGACGGTCCTTTTCCTTGATATTGCCGACCCGGGTATAAACGAGGCGCATCTGGCGCAGATAGAAATCGGCGAAAGCAAGCGCCTCTTTTTCCCGGTCCATGATGCGGCCGAGAAGAATGAGGCTCGGCAGGGTATTCTGGCTCGGATCCTCGCGCCAATCGATGAAGACGACAGGAATGCCGACCTTCTCCAGCTTGGCGATAACACCGGTTTCCTGAGCCTTGAAGTAGTTTCCAAGATCGAGAACGACCACATCGGCGTTCAAAGCGACGACTTTCTCGACGCTGAAGTCACTCGTGTAAGGATTACCGAAATCGGCGATCTGGTCCGCTTGGGGGAATTTGCCGCGATACTTGCGCCAAGCGTCCGGATCATTGACCTTGAGATCGTCTCTCCAGCCCACGACTCTCTTGAACGGATTGTCCTTGTCGAGCACCGCGAGCCCATAAAGCTGGCGCCCTTCTCCAAGGATCATCCGTTGAACACCCTTTTTCACCCGAACGGTTCTGCCGGCAAGATCGGTCACCTCGATGCTGTCCCCGGCACTCTGGGCCTGCGCCTGAGGCGCGACAAAGACGAAAGCCAGGACAAAGGCGACAAGCAGAGCGAAGGTGATGGAATGGTTGCATGCTTTGGCAAACTGACCATCGCATCGTCTTACAGTCGACATGGCTATCCTCATCGGTCCAGGGGTCAAAGCCCCGCGTTAAGGTTCGACATCATAGGGCGTCGGCCGAACCGCTAACCTCAGGCAGGAGGAAAATCAATGAAAAATCAATATGTTAGAACCATTCAAATCTAGATCTAGATTTGAATGGTTCTGAAAACGAGGAGACTTGCCAGCAACTCCAAACAGATACTTTGATCATTTGGAAGCCGGAAAAATTCCTTCGCCTGCACGCCCGTACTCTCCCTCCCCATACCGGTCAGAAGCGTTGGGTCTCTGATTGGGGGACGAGCTTCTTCGGCAGCCGAGCCGTCGGTTCGTGGAACAACACCGCTCATAGACCTGAACTGTGTTGCACGATTCTACGGCCGTGGGCGTAGCTCTACCGGCACTCTGACGAGATCGCGGTCCCAGGTGACCTTGCATTTCGCAAGTTGGTACCGCGTCAGATACAGATATCCACGCGTCCCGAAGTCTTCATACGACAAGGTTTGCGCCGCCGGATCGATCAGGCTCGGGTAGAAGAATGCCTCAGGATTCTGGCAGGACTTGTCCCAGAGAAGCTGCACTTCCGTCACGAGAACCGGCTTGGTCCAGGTCACGAGGTCTTGTGAGGTCGAGGTGTAGATCCCCTCAATCTCATGACCGTCCTCTCCTGGGCGCTTATCGCCGAACACGGCCATGACGGTGTCGCTATCACGGATTTTGACGATACCGCCGATAAGTCTGCCAATGACGTTCGGCGCAACGGGCTGACACACGTGCTGGCCGGTATGATCGACGCGGCTGCGGAACGGATCGATGAAGCTGACGGAAAAATCCCTGCCGTCCCACGCCCTCCACGAAGTCGGGTCATCGAGATTGTTTGTGCGTATCAGACAATTGCCGCGGCGCTGCTCTCGGTACCCATCGGCAAAAATGAACGCATAATACCATCCCCCACGCTCGATGATGTTGGAGGGGTTGGCGTAGCCGACCCGAGCGTTCCGGTCGGTTGGGTACGTGTATGGCAACGTCGCCACCATCGGAGGCACTTGCGACGAAGCGGGGACGAAGCGGCGTCCGCCATCGTGGGACACGAGGCCGGTGATGGTGTTCAGGAGACAGGCGCTGTAACGGCCGGCAGGACATTGTCCCGGCGTTCGCTCGCCACGCAACTCAGTGTGAGCGAGCGCATAAACCGTCCGGCCATCGGACGTGTAGACACTCCCGATCCAGCTCAGGTCATCGAAGTCGGAGAGGCGTGCCGACCCACGGCCCTGGTAAACGAGCTCGCAGCTCGGCTTGAGAGCATCGAGACTGGCGCCGACGAGGGTCCTATTGTCGTTGTGACTGATGGTCAGGCGCACCTCGCCGTCCGCACTCCGGAACGCACGGGCCGAGGCATCTGGAACATGGCTTTTGACGCAAGCGTCCCTTGACCAGTCGAAGACCGTCTCCACAGGGCCGTTCGGGGCAAGCATGAAGTCCCGGCGCTCGGCTATATCAGCACGAGCGCCGGTCCAGAGAACGCTTCCCGCCAGGAGAGAGATGGCAAGAAGCGTCAGTGGCCTCTTCATCGACAGCGTCCTACGCCACCTTCTGAACGGGCGCAGTCACCGGCTTCTGCATCACGTCGACCATCTTCGTATCGACGTTGTTTTCGACAAGGAACTGTCTCATCTCACGATAGGTGTGGTGATAAGCGCGGTTGAACTTGTCGAAAAGGGACTGGTCCCAATACTCCTCCAACTTGAAGTCCTTGCCCGCAAAGACGTCGAAGCTCGGGATCTGGAAGGTCTCGGCGAATTCCACCGTCCGGCTGTCATAGGTGAAGTAGATCGAAGGCGTGCCGTTCGAAAGCGCCATCAGGTTGCCGTGGAGACGATAGCCGAGAACGAGGTCCTTCTGCTGAACCAGATCTTCGTAATCGGAGACGACATCCGAATAGAAGAGGCGCTCGCGATGAAGCCTTTCCATCGTCTCGTCCATATACCAGTCCGAAACCCACTTGTTGGCGCGGAGGGCCGCGAACGCCTCCTCCTTCTGCTCCTGAGTTCCGAAGACGATCTTCTTCTCCTCGACCTCACCCTGCGCCATCAGGACGACATCGAAACGCTGCGCAAGATCCTTGACGAAGTCACGGTGGAACGTGAGATATCGCTTGATATCCTGCGCATATGCGGGAGAAACCTCACGTCTCATGGTCACGCCGACATAGCGGACCTTGTCCAACGACGGGAGCTGGATCTTCATGTCCGGGTTGTTACGGCGGAATGCTGTCGGGCAGCCGACGATCCGGACATTGCGGATTCCGATATCCCACAGAACCTGGGCTGAGTAAGCGCCGCGTACACCGATCGACGTCGTCGAGTCGGCCATCATCCGGAGTACCGTCTTCGTTTCCTCCGACAGCTCGATCTTGCCCTTCACCGGCGCCTGAGCGCCAATGCCGTACGCGATGACGGGTATCTTGAGACGTTTCAAGACCTCGATCGTCTGGCTCCACCGCATGTCCTTATGAACGTAATTGGAGCCACGAAGGAACACATAGTCGTATTCCTCGTTCAGACGATCGATGTCGTCCATGTTCGGATTGGCAATCGGCAGAACTCCAAGCTTGTCGAAATTCAGGAGTTTCAAGGACGAGTCGAAAACGAACGCGTCGCCGATATTGTGGTAATGATTGATGTGCGCTTGGATATCTTTGTAACGATACCAGCGAACGTTGTCGTGATCATAAACTTCTCCCGAAGGAATCATCACAAGAATGCGTGCCACGTTGTCTCTCCTTCTGGCTGCAAAGCGATGGTTGTAATGTCAGGCCGAGCGCGCGACGGGCGCACTGTTCCGGTCGGCCGCAATTTGGTAATAAAGATCGAGGTGCTTTTGAGCGCACTCTTTATAGGTCATAGGCTCAGCAATACCTGCGCGCAGGCGATCCCATAGAGACGGATCTGTCAGGGCTTCGGTCATGCGGTCGATAAGATCTTCCGAGGACCCCGCGCGAAAGTGAAGCCCGTTGACCCCGTCGGTAATTTTTTCGGCCATCCCCCCGATATTGCTGCAGATCAACGGACGGCCGTGGAAGAACGCCTCCTGGATGACGATTGGGGAGTTCTCCCACCAGATCGACGGAATGATCGCCCAATCGATCGACTGCATCAGCCTCGGCATTTCGCCATTCTGGTATGATCCATAGAACCGCGCGCGTGGGCCCGCCTGCTCGATCAGCTTCTCGATCTTCTGCTGAAACTCCACGGGCTGGCGTTCGAGATTGCCTCCAAAGATCATCAGCTGTGCGTCGTCGCCCCAGACAGCTTCCGGAATGCGCGCAACAGCGTCGAGCAGAACGTCGACCCCTTTGAAGGATGTGATCTGTCCAAAATAGGCAAATCGGCCTCTTCGGCTCCCCGGCGGAAGCGGCCGTGGCGCTGCAGGCTGGCCAATATCGAGCCCGTTCTCAATCACGGTAAATTTGGAGCGATCAAGACCCCAGTCGACATAACGGTCCACCAGGAACTGGCTTGGCGAAACAAAATGGTCGGCCAGCTCGAGAAGTCCGCGAATAAATGTTTCCCGCCGCAAGAACCGTGCGGGGGAAATCTCCGGGAAGCAGGCATTGCAATCGGCCGGCGACGACTGGCGGCACAGGTTGTTGCTGCGTGTCTTCACCATCTGCCCGTGATGATGGCAGATCGACAGGAACTCGTGAAATGTCACGACGACGACCGTGTCCGGCAGCGCACGCTTTACGGCGTAAAGGCATTCCAGGCCTAATCCGATAAAATGGTGAAAGTGAATGACATCCGGCTTCAGATCCAGAACGACGCGCAGGAAATCACGCTCGATCTCGTCCGTGTTGCGGTTGGATAGGAAGAAATGGTCGTACTCGTCCGCGTGATAGAGGATCTCGCCTTCCTTTTGACGCAGGCTGAGCAACGCGGTCCCGCTGTGACGGACCACAGGATGTCCAACCCGTGCCACGAAGCGCGAGCTGACGCCGTCGAGCGAATTCAGGCCCTTATGCAGATTATATGACGCGACCTCAGCGCCTCCCAGCGAGAAGCTGGGATGACCATGAGAGACGACGAGGACGCGCAAGGGGTGATAAGTCATTCGGCACCTCGCATGTTAGAGACCAGCAGGGACCAACGTCGATCAAAGCTCCACCGATCGACATGTTGAACAAGCCGCTGCCAGGGAATGCTGGCCTCGAGGCTGTCGCTGTCCGTTGCAACCACCTCGACATCCGGTAGCCATAGGGACGACGTGCCGGCCAGCTTGAGTTTCAAGCACAGGTCCCGAGACCTTTCCTTGACGCTCATATAGGATTGACTGAATCCGCCGACATCGCAGAAGGCCGAGCGGGACAGCACGCAACACGCCGTCGTTCCCGCCATGACCTCCGCAGGTTCCGTTCCGCGAATGACATCACACGGATAGCCCAGGAAGTTGTCGACGAGGCGACGCTCTCGCGCATCAAGAACCGTTCCGGCAAAGCAGATCGAGTTGTCCTCGAAAATCACCGTCGGGCTGACGAGTGTCTTTCCGCCCCGTTTCCGATACGCCCGCTCCAACGCGGAAAGCCAGCCTGTCCGGCGGGGCAGTACTCCGGCGGATAGAAAAGCGAGTGTTTCGACAGCCGTCGCCTGGACGGCCGCCTCAAGCGTATCGCATGAATCCTGAACCGTATCGGCTGCGACAAGCCGAATACCGAGCCCGTAGAACTTCGCCAGCCGTTGGACCTCCGCCGCGATCCTGCTGAAAAGTTCGACAGGAACGCAGACGAGAATCGGGACGTCATGCATCTCCGGATCAAGCGCCAGGAGCGAGAGGGTCACGAGAACTTCCTCGGGATCGCGCCTTCCGCCTAGAACGAGAGCAAGCTTTGCAGAAGTTTCGTCATAGCCGAAGTCGTGCTGTTGGACAGCCTTGGGCTTGGCATGATCGAAGGCTTGAATCATCGGCCCCATATGAGTTTCGATGGCCATACTGGTCGAGGCCGAACGTGGATCCAGCGCCGCCATGACCTTTTCGAGCGAGCGCCGCGATACCGCGCGAACGGGCTTGAGCGGGTAAAACCCCGCCTTGTCGTCTCCCACCTTGATCTCGAAGTAGATCGGCTCCCGCCCTTCGGTCGAAAGCCCCGGCACGAAAGCGAGGAAACCGTGGTCGTGCCGATGGGGATCGACACTATGACCGAAATTCGCATCGTGCTGGAATGCCGCTGTCACATCTTGACGCGACAGGCGCGTCCATGTCCCGTCGACACGCGATGCTTGCTTGCCGACATGCAGGACGACCTCGGTCACGGATCGCTCCGGATCGAGCATCCAGCCGCTCACCAGCAGGCCTCCCTTCGGGAGCTCCAGAACCGTATCCATTCCAATGCGGACCGGCTCCTTCAATGTGGAGACGGTGTCCCGCCCATCGAAGCGCGCTCCTGCCTTTTGCAGCAAACGGAGCGTCTCCAGATCTGCCGCGGCGCGGGGAAGCACGTCCCGCACGTGAGCAGGCACATCGATCGGCGCCAGATGTACGCGCTTGTCGTAAATTTCGAGCGTCCGCCAGCCTTGTGGACCACGAAAAAAGAGGCGCTGCAACTGCTCGAGATCAATGGCGGTATCGCCGGCCTGGAGGATCCCGATGAAGCCATGGCCCCGGTCGCCAAGATCGCTGCGCTCGACCTTGGCAGCCACGAACTCCGCCGTCACGAGGCCATCATAGGCAGCGATCAGACGAGATCGGTCGGCCGGCAGCTCGCTGGCCCAACCCTGGAGGAAGATCTCACCCGTGTCGAGAACACCCATGACCTCGACAAATCCATCCGTACGCGCTGTCGCGGACAACATGGAAAGCGCCGCAGCGGTTCGTTTGGGGTCCGCCTTTCCACTCACCAGAGCCTGCGCGACGCCGTCCGCCACCTTCGGAAACCCATCTTCCGCGTCTGCCGCGACGATGTTCATCAGGCTCATCAACGGGAGAGCCCGTCGGACGAGCGTATACCTCGCCGGCTGTCCCTTGCGGCGCATGACAATGGAGCGAATACGAACGCGACCTGCAACCTTGACCGGAATGATCGCCAGGAAGCCGACAGCAGCCTCCGGGGCCGCGTCATGGCGGTTCCAGGTGACCACGTTCGCCGTCATGGAGAGAGCCGGATCGCCGTTGAGGAGAACCGGCACGGCGCCCGGCATGCTGTCCGTCACGCCGCTGAGGAGCAGCAGGTCTTCTCCGACCGGCGACGCGATGACGGTCTCGCCATCCGTCGGCATGGCGACCTGGTCGTTTATGAAGTTGCCTGCGATATAATCCGAACGCGCGCCATGCGCCTGGTCGGCCGGCAACATGTGGCGTAGAGCAATCGTCATGAAAATTCCTATCGTAAAGCGATCACGAGAGTAGAAATCGCACTTGCGGCGGAAATTCCGGCAAGCGTGATGAGAACCGCGACAGCCCGGCGCATGGGGCGGTCAGCGGCACTCGTGAGTTCTTTGATCCTCTCGTCGAAGCCCGCGATCATCTTATCGAACCGCATATGGAAAACCTCCACATCCGCGATCCGCTGTGCCAACTCGCCGTGATTGGACCGTACGACCTCAAGGGCCGCGCCTATTCCGTCCTCTTTCGAGGACATCCGCTCTACCTGATCGGCGGTATCGCGTATCCCCTCTACGGCTTCCCGAAGGATCAGCTGGGAACGATGCTGGGCCGCGATCAAAACCTCAAGTTGCTGGAGCACCCTGTTGAGAGGCGCGCTGATCACGGCCTCCGCGGCCCGTTCGCCCTGGCTCGGAGCCGGGAGGACTACTTCCTCGTCGGTGGCGCGGGACACCGCCACAACCTCGACACTTGCCAGATCTTGACCAACCGCCTCAGGCAACTCGATCTCGAAGGCGTAGCCGCCATCGCCGATCCCATTCCGTCTCAGATCGATCCGCTGCTTATCCGCAATCCCTGACGCAACAGTGCGGCCACGGAAAAGAACGCGCACGAGAAGGCGCTCCTCAGGCCGGGTCCGATCCCAAACCCAGCCATAAAGGCGGCGACTTTCAATGGCGTCGAGGCGCCCTTGAATCTGACTTTCAGCCGGCCTGCCCTGCGGTCCGGCTGACACTTTCGCTTCTGCGCTGCTCATGAGTTCATCACTCCTGGCGTTAGGCGGCCTTCGCCGATGCCTGGTTGCCTCGGTAGATATCCAGGTGCCGGTCGGCCGTCGTGGTCATCGTCGGAGGGGGCCGAATTCCTTCGACCAGTTTTTCCCAGAGTTGAGGCTCAGTCATCGCCTGCTTCATGGCGCGTGCCAGTGCGGTCGGATCATCGGGGCGGACATGGATGCCGTCGATCCCGTTGCGCACCGCCTCTGCCATCCCGCCGATACCGCTCACGATCACAGGTCGCCGGTGGTGGAACGCTTCCTGGAGGACCAAAGGCGCGTTTTCCCACCAGATCGAAGGCATTACGACCCAATCCACGGCCGCCATCAGCCGTGAGATATCGCCCGGACGATAGGGCCCGAGGCGGACCACGTGAGGTTCGGTCTCGCCCACAAGGGCATCGACCTCATCCATGAAACTATCGGATTGGAAAGGCGCTCCCCCATGGAGTCGCAATTCCATCTCACCGGCCTTTTCCGCAAGGAGGCGCTGGACAGCCTTGAGAAGCACAGGCGCTCCCTTCCACGGATTCAGGTTTCCGAAGTATCCGAAAACCGCACGGCGACCATCCGCCGATGGTCGGTGTGGGGCGATCGGCGCGTCAGGGCGGCCATTCGGAACGACTTCTATTTGACTTTCAGGGATCCCCCATTCGACAAATCTCTGCTTGATGAAGCGGCTCGGCGCAATAAACTGGTCGACCTGCGAGAAAAGGGTCTTGACGTATCTTTCCCTGAGCAGAAAGCGATCCGCGCCAACATCGGGGAAGCAGCCTCTACACCGATTAGGCGATGCACGCTCGCAACGCTCCCTGCCTGTCGTACGCATCATCAGGCCGTCGTGAGCGCAAATGGCGTAATAATCATGAAGTGTCATGACGATCCGGGCCTGAGGAAGCAGACGACGTACAATCGCAATGAACTCCACGCCAAGCAGCAGCACGTGATGAATGTGCACGATATCGGGCTTGAACTCTTCCAAGAGATTGGTGAGATGCGGAACGACCCCGTAGGTGTCGATCTGGCTCAGATAAAAGTGGTCGAAATGACCACTCCATAAGACCACCTCATCAGGCGCATCGGTAACGACCTGAAAGTTGGTACCCGGTCTTGGCTCCCTGTGAACCCGGTTCGTGGCGGCCAAGAACATCGTTTGGACGCCGTCCCGCGAGCGAAGCTCCTTGAAAAGGTCGTGCGCGAAGATCTCCGTTCCGCCCGGGTGCAGGTCAGGATGATTGTGGGCAACTACGAGGATCCGCATTTTCAGCCCAGCTTCTCGGGTACGGTGGCGATGATCACGTCCTGATAGTGCGTGCTCTCGATGCCCCTCCAATGACCCAGGCTGACGCGCTCGGCATGCAGCCCTGCCTCACGAACCGCATTCTCGACAAGGTTCCGGTTGAATCCGATTGCCGCAAGAGGCGCTGACGGATCGCCATACCATGTCCCGTCCTCCGTCCCGGGCGTGAATTTCGGCCTTGCGTTCGGTCTTTCGAGATCCTCGCCCATAACGAGAAAGGTCGTCATGAAAAGGCGCCCGCCGGGAGCCAGCAAGCGTCTGATCTCCCGGGCATAGGCAGATATTTCCGAAATCGGCAGATGCGTCGCAACGGAAACCATTGCGGCGAAGTCGAAGCTGGCGTCGGAGAATGGAAGCACCACTTCGTGCCCGCCCAGGGACCCGCCCGGATTGTAAAGCTCATGCGCTAGATCGACCTGACAGAACCGAAACCGGGGGTAGACCGTCGTGATGTTCTGAACACACCACTCGATCCCTTCCCTGACCGGGTCGATCCCCTCGTAGCTTCCAGCCTCGCCGTCTAGATACTGTGTCAGCGGAACCGCCATGCGGCCGATACCACAGCCGATATCGAGCACCCTGTCGGAGCGGCGGAGTCCGCCAAGACGTACGAAGTGTCCGAGATACTCGGCGCCGATCGCACGATAGTCTCCATCCCCTACGAAGACACTTTGGGGCGCTGGAGCAGGAAGGAAGCGATTGCGCTCGATCATCTCCATCATCTGGGAGAGCCGTTGATCATCGGCCTCGGAAAGGAGAGGTTTATACGCAGAGACCATGCTGCCGATTTGCGCATTCATGCTGCTTTGCTCCTTTTGGCGATGCGAACCTGTGTGTTCATGATTTGGGTGATCGTTTCTCCCCAACGGGAAGCGTGCAAGGCGCAGTTGTATTGCCAGGCTACTCCCTTCATGTAGTCCATGTTCAACGACATCGACTTGCGCTCGAGATGATAGAGCTCGACTTCAGGCGCGTAGAGAATCCTGCGCTCTTCCGACGTGATTTTCAGGCAGAGGTCACTGTCTTCATAATCGCCGATCACATAGTCCTCTGAAAAGCCGCCCACTTTTTCGAAGAGTGCTCGCGGGGTTACGAGGCACGCGCCGGTAACGGCGGGAACGATCCGCTCCACCAGGGCCGGCGGATAGTTGCGCGGCAGCCCCTTGAAATAGTGGTGATTGAGCCAACGGCCGCGATGATCCTGCTCGAAATACATACCCGCATGCTGCAGAGATCCATCCTCGAACAAGAGCTTCGGCCCAACGGCGCCGACCCGCTTTCGAGCGTCAAGGCGAGACACCAGCGCGGGCAACCAGTTCTGAGAGAGCGGTATGATGTCGGAGTTGACGAGCGCCAACACCTCTGCGCGCGCGAACGATGCGCCGACGTTGCAGGCTCGTGCATAACCGGCATTACGGTCCATGATCAAAAGCGACATCGGGAGCTCATGAACCAGGTGGAGCCCTCTCAGAAGGTGCTCGACTTCGACAGCCTGTTCGGGCGAGTCGAGAACATAGATGAGCTCGGCGTTTCTTCTGAACCACGGATCGATCGCAAAGGCCGCGATTTGAAACCGCAGGAAGTCCAGCGCCTTATAGAGCGGAATTACGACCGAGACTCTCGGCCGCGCCGGAGGCGAGCCTATCTGGCGGATTTCGGGGCGGCTGGCGGGCGACTGCACGCGCTCGTGCAGATTGACGATAACGGGTTTGAGAACCTCGTCGAGCAGCTTCTCGTCCACATGCTGCGGGGGAACCGCTCGAAGCGCAGCCGCTCGTGCTCCCGCCGGGTCCAGCGGCTGCGGTGCCGGTACGAGCATATGATATGCGCCGGAATTCAGGAGAAGGCGGAACCGGGGCTGGAGGACGGGCGCTGCTCCGCCGACGGAAGGTGCAAGAGCTGCAAATCCTGTGGCGCCTACTTGACCTGCGCCGCCCTCAACTCCGACCGCGACCGGATACCGTCGCAAGCTTGAAGTCATGTCGTGAACCGTGCCGTCCCGACCGACCGCGGCAATTCCGGCAACAAGATTCAGGGGGTCGCGATACCACCCTGACACGAGGGTTCCCGCCGCGGTTGAGAGAGCGCAGGTGATCTCCGCCGCCAATCCCGACGGTCCGGAACTGACTCGCTGGCGTTCGAGCGGAGCACCGATTTGAGCCTCGATAGCGGCTGCCATTCCCTTTGGCGCGAACCCGGCCAGCTCGATCAACAAGTGCTCGCGCAATGCGACCGCACGTTTCGCATGGTCCCTGAGCCAGCTGACGAGACTCGGAGGCTTCTTCGATGGCGCGGCCAGAAGGCAGGCGTGGATTCCATCGGTGCCGATAAAGATGAGCTGGGCCCGTTGGCCGCTCATATCGCTCTCCGAAACCAGCAAGTGAAAAATCTCGCGTCCTTTTGCCAAAACGGTTCGGTACGGCTCCCCTCTCAGGCGTGCGACACCATGTCGGCTGAGACGATACACGGCGTTCACCTTACCGACGGACACAGCAAGAGGGGCTTGTACGAGGGCGATATCGTCGACTGTTCTCGCAACGATCGTCGCGGGAGGAACCGCCCTTTCACCTCTGTGAAGGAGAGCTGAAAGGATGCGCAGGAATGTGGTGCTTCGTTGAAGCCGGAAGAGGCTGCTCCATAGTGTGACGAAGGTCGACGTCAACGTTGCGGCCGCGTGCTCCTCGAGGTCCCTCAGAAGCCCTGCTGCGTCTGCGGTCGGCATGGCGGCCGATGGTGCGAGGGTCAACTGAGCCTGCGAACCGAGGGCGCCGGTTGACAACTCAATCTGGAGTGGTGACTCATCGACTAACTTCAATGCCCAGAGGAGTCTCGTGCCTCCGTCTTTCCGCTCCAGACGCAATGACGCGGTGCGAGCAACGACGGCACCTGCGGCAACCGAGAGCGTAGCAGCCCCTCTTACCGTTTCGGGAACATCCCATAGGATAAGCGCGGTGCCGATGCCGAGAAGGCTGACATGCAACTCCCCTTCACTTACATCAGATTGAGATGTCTTAGAGATATCAAGCAGCGCCATACTTAATCAGAGCCTTAGAGAATGGGCGCTGCAGACTTTGCTGCAGCGCCTTTCGCCTTAATGGACGGAGAAGTAGTCGTTCGGATTGCTCTGAACGTCTTCGGCGTTGACATTGACAAGCGTGACCGAGTCGCCATTCCCAAGGTCGACAAGCGTGTTTCCACCGACTTGGTGGACACGGCTCGCGATATCCTCGACGGAAGCGATATCCGTGCCGTTGATGCCCTTCGAGATTTGGAGCAGATCCTCCCCGACCTTGAAGTCCATAACGACGTCGTTTCCGCCACCGCCGGAGAACACGAAAACATCCTGCCCGGAATTGCCGTGGAGAATGTCGTCGCCGGCTCCGCCCTGCAGAATGTCGTCGCCGGAACCACCCCGGAGCACGTCATCTCCAGCTCCGCCTTGCAACAGATCATTGCCGGAATTGCCGTCGAGGATGTCGTTTCCGTCTCCACCTTGAACGACATCGTTGCCATTCCCGCCGCGGAGGTAGTCGTCGCCTGCCCCGCCCTGCAACACATCGTCCCCGTTACCGCCGAACAGGATGTCGTCGCCTGCTCCGCCTTGGACGACATCGTTGTTGTTGCCGCCGAAAAGGGTGTCGTTGCCGGTGCCGCCGAACAGCGCATCTTCGCCTTCGCCGCCGAAAAGAAGGTCATCACCTTCGCCGCCGAACAGCGCGTCGCCGCCGCCGCCGCCGAAGAGGAAATCATCCCCGCCGTTGCCGAAAATCACATCCGGCGAATGGGTACCGTGAAGAGTGTCGTGATAGGCACCGCCCTCGAGAGTTGCCATACCTGTCTCCTTGCTGCTTGGGCCGTTGAGAACAGCCCATCGAATGGAAGAGGTGAATCGAAGCGGTCGAACCGGCTTTTCCGACAGAGGAGCACGGCGTCATAGCGCCCCTGTTCGCCGCACCGCAACATTGCGAGAGGTGCACTGATTTGTAAAGTCTGATCTCAAATAAATCTGAGATTTTATTTAAGTATTACTGTAGCCGTATTAAGTTATTGTTTTAAATCGATAGCAACTACGAAGTATTTATTTTTTAGTTCGAATTTCGAATTACATGAAAATATCTCATAAGTTGCCGACATTTAGCACCTGCGATACGATCTCGCGGCAGCGCACAATCCACGAACCGAACGCGGGCATACGCAGTTCTCAGCGAGCCACGGAGGACTGTCTTAAGTGCTTGGGTTCAGGCGGTGGGTTCTGTGTTCACGTTCATTCTTCTCGGAATGCCCGGTTGAAGCTCTCGGTGATGGGCGCGAGGAGGTAGTCAACCGCTCTACGAGGCTTATTGAGAATGAGAATCTCGGCCGGCATCCCCGGATAGAGCTTGATATTGTCATTCCTGGACAGACTCTCAGGCTCAATCGAGGCGCGAACGACATAAAAGGCGGATTCGTTTCGTTCATCCACCTGTTGATCCGCCGACAGGTAGGTCAGCGTCCCGGACAGAGGCGCTGTGCTGCGGTTGTTGTAGGCCGTGAGCCTGACTTGAACCGGCGCCCCCGGACGAACGGAGTCGATGTCACGAAGGCCGACTTTCGCCTCAATGATCAGCGGCTCGTGCTCAGGAACGATTTCCAAGATAGGTTGGCCCGGAGCTATGACGCCCCCCGGAGTTCGCGTCTTGATATTCGTCACGACCCCGGCCTGAGGCGAAACGATTTCGATTCTCCGGAGAACGTCGCTGGCAGACGTCATGCGTTCGATCGTGTCGGCGAGTTCAAGCTGTGCCGCCTGTAAATCGGCTGCGACCTGCTGCTGGAAATCGTTCTCGATCGACAGGATCTCAAGCTCCGCCGCCGCCTTGGCCTGCTCGGCCTTGGCTTTGCGCGAGACGAGCTCGGCGGCTCTTCCGATGAGTTCGCTTTCTCGCGTTTGAAGTTCCGTCAGACGTGGACGTGGGGCGTAGCCCTTTTCGACAAGGGTCGCGATGGCATTGAGCTCACGTCCGAGCAGCTCCGTTTGACGAGCGTTTGCCTGCGTCTGAGCATCCACTGATTTGAGTTCGGCTTCCTGCTGCTCGACCGTCTTGCGCTGGATGTCGACCCTTCGGGCGAACATTTCGCGCCGTGACAGAAAGACGTTTCGCTCCGCTCGCACGACCTCCTCGGCGATGGGGCTGGGCGAGCTCGTCACATAGCTCGGAAAAGCGAGTTCGTTGTCCCGAACCTGTTCGGCCCGCAGGCGGACAAGCCGCGCCTCAAGACCCAAGCGCTTGGCGCGCAATTGCTCCAGCTCAGCCTTCGCGCGCGTATCGTCGAGCTGGATGAGGGGCTGTCCAGCCTGCACCACATCACCTTCCTGTACGAGAAGCGTCTTGAGAATTCCGCCCTCCAGATGACTGACGGTCTTACGCTTCGAGTCGACGATAACCGTCCCGTTTGCGATGGCCGCGCTGTCGAGATGAGCCGCGAAGGCCCAGCCGACGAAACCTCCGACCCCGACGAGAATCGCCACCAGCCCCGCCACGAACGGCGTGCGCAGCGAGGGTCCGGCCTGCTCTTCGGTCTCCCAGCGTTCAACCCAGTTTCGCTGGGGGTCCTTGATCGGCGCGACAGGGACAGGACGCTTCTGGACAAGGATTTCAGTGCTTCCCACGAGGAGTTTCTCCCTGGATCGCCCGAACGGCATGAGCCGGAACGGGCTTTGTAACCTTCGTGTCTCGATCGTTGATGCCAACGATGTCTGCACGGGGCCCGAACTGAGCCACGCGACCGTCCTGTAGGACCAGAAGTTTATCGACAACCTGCATGATTGATGGACGATGGGCGATCAGAATAACGATCGCACCGTCTGCCCTCGCCGCCTCGATCGCGCGAATAAGGGCCCTTTCACCTTCCGTATCCAGGTTCGCGTTGGGTTCATCCAGCACGATGAGCCGCGGTCTCCCATAAAGGGCGCGGGCGAGACCGATGCGTTGCCTTTGGCCGCCCGATAGAACAAAGTTTCCGTCTCCGAGCCGCGTGTCATATCCAAGCGGAAAGCGTCCGATCATGGCGTGCACGTCGGCGAGGCGAGCGGCGTCCAGCACCAGACGCGGATCCGCCTCCTTCATTCGCGCAATATTCTCTCGAATTGTGCCGTCCAGAAGCGATACCGCCTGGGGAAGGTATCCTACCATCTCGCCGAAGGACTCGCGCTCCCAGAGAAAGACGTTGTGCCCGTCGAGATAGATTCCTCCCGTCGTAGGCTTGAGAACGCCAACCAGCAAACGCGCGAGGGTAGATTTTCCGGCCGCCGAGGGACCAATTATTCCCAACACTTCGCCAGGAGAAAGGGAAAACGAGACCCCCTTCAGGATCGGTACGTCTGAACCGGAAGCCGCATAGACCAGCCGATCGATCGTCAGATCTCCAGATGTGGCCGGCGTCGGCTGCGTGTCCCGCCGCGGCGTCTCTTTCTCGAGAAGATCACAGACGCGCGTCCATGCGGCGGCAGCGAGGACCCATTGGCGCCACCCATCGACCATCGAGTCGAATGGGAGGAGAAGGCGGCCCATGATGATGCTGGATGCGACCATGGAGCCTGGGCTGACTTCCTGTCGAATGACGAGAATGGCCCCTGTCGACATCACGGCGATCTGCATCATGTATCGACAGGTTCGTGTCAGCGACGATAAAGCACGGCCCCGTTTCGTCGCGACATCCAAGAGATCCTGCGCCATAAGCTGAGCACCGCGCCAGCGCCTGGCCAACGCAGGAAGCATCCCCATGGCTTCGATGGCCTCCGCGTGGCGGAGACTGGCACTCATATCGCCGATCCCTTGAATCGCAGCCTCATTCGCTCTTTTGAGGACCCGCCGTGTCAGAAGGTCAGAGACCAGGCTCAGAACGACGATCAAAACTGCCGAGACCAGGGCAACCAATCCGTAGAGCGGATGCAGTGCGAAGAGGACCGCCAGAAAGATCGGGCACCAAATGGCTTCCAAGGGAACGCTGATGGCGTTGCCGGTCACGAAGGACCGAAGATCATTGAGATCGCGGATCGCTTGGCCCGCCCTTCCGCTTCCCTGATGGATGGAGGCCGTGACTGCCGCTTGCAAAACCGGCAGATTGAGGCGGCGCAGAAGAAGGCTGCCCATCACCTGAAATGTCAGAGCCCGGATGTAATCGAGAATTCCAAAAAGAACCAATCCTACGACAGCGACAACGATCAGCATGGTGAGCGTGTCAACGCTTTGACTGTTCACCACACGATCATGCACCTGCAGCATGAACAGGGGGACGGTCAGTTGAAGGATATTGATGATGGCACTCAGAAGGCCCGCATACACGAGACCGATCATGAATGCCTTACGGCCGCGATGGACGAGATTCGCGGCAGCCGGGGAGATAGTCGCCTTGTTCATGCGGACCATTCCTGCAACGATTTGTTCGACGAAAATATGACGGAGAGAGTAATCATTCATCCCGGCAGGGATTAATGTGTGACTGCTTTACATATAAGCAAATCTCTATACCATCATATGTGGAACTTACGGAATGTCACCCTAGAATAAGCATTCCCCTTACAAAACAACAGAACACTACAACTTATAAGTTTAGGGAAAACGTCTTAGAAATAGTTCGAATTTCGAACTAATCACTAGCGTGACAGGAGACGGTATGGAGTTTAAATTTAGCAAGGAGGTGGGGCTTTTTCGGGAAGTCCCAACTGGAGGCTTGTCCGAGCTGCCCCCGGTTCCACAATCTTCAAGAGCACCAGCGCCAACGAGCAATCCAATGGCCGAAGAAACTTCGGGCGTTTCACACCTTGATCTCGTTCGTGTCGTCGAACGCGTTCACCGACGATACCTGGATCTTTTCCGGCTGGATCTCGGGCGACTTGGGGTGGACGATCTGAGTCCCTCTCAGGTCATGATGCTTTTCACGATTGGGGCAGACGAGCTGACGGTCCGAGACCTGATTGACCGAGGCTATTATCTGGGATCAAACGCATCGTATAATCTGAAGAGGCTGGTCGAAGGTGGATATGTCGACCGAAGTGCTTCGGAACGGGATCGGCGCTCTGCTCGCATTCGCCTCTCTGATAAAGGCCGCAAGCTCTGCGACGACGTGCGCAGAATGGACGAGTCCTATCATCGCCTCGTCACGCGCAACGCGGAAGAGAAGCGTGATCTCGAGATCGCTTTCAAGACATTGCAACGGCTCGAGAACGTTTGGACCGGCGCTCTCCGGTACGGAGAGACTAAAATCCCCTGAAAAATGCCTCTCGCATTCCAGGAAGCTTCCCTTTAGAATCCGCTGCCTTTGCGGTTCATTGCCGTCCGCTGGCATCCAGCGGTCTAGTGTAGGTTTGAAGTATGGCTAGATTTCTCGTTACGGGCGGCGCCGGCTATGTCGGCAGTCACACCGTTCTGGCACTCGTCGAACGTGGCGACGATGTCGTTGTTCTTGACGATCTCTCCCAAGGACACCGGCAGGCAGTCCCGTCTGGCGCCGAACTTGTTGTCGAGGATCTCGCAAACACCCAGCGGGTTCGGGAAGTATTCGCCTCTTGGCGGTTTGACGGTGTCGTTCATTTCGCGGCGCGATCGCTGGTGGGCGAAAGTATGCGGGAGCCGCTCCTCTATCTTTCCGAGAACGTGAGCAACACCCTGCGAGTCGCCGAGGCGGCCATCAAATCGGGCTGCACGCGTTTTGTCCTGTCATCGACCGCAGCCCTGTTTGGCATGCCGGATCGTATTCCCATAGATGAAGACTGCAAACTTTTGCCGCTGTCCCCCTATGGCGAGTCAAAGCTCATGGCGGAGAAAGGCCTTGAATGGGCCCAGAAGATTCATGGCCTTCATTGGTCGGCACTTCGATATTTCAATGCTGCGGGCGCGGATCCGAAGGGGCGCCTCGGTGAAGACCATGACCCTGAAACGCATCTCATTCCACTTGCCATCAATGCGGCCCTCGGGCTGGGATCCGAGCTCACGATCTTCGGGGACAATTACGATACGGTCGATGGAACGGCGGTTCGTGACTATGTGCATGTCACGGATCTCGCCGACGCGCATTGCCGCATTCTGGACCGGCTCGGAACAGGTCAAGGCGGCTGCTACAATGTCGGCAACGGCACCGGATATTCGGTTCGCCAGGTGATAGATTCGGTCGAGCGCATATCAGGGCTCAAAGTTCCCCACCGGATAGGACCGCCACGTCCCGGCGATCCCCCGGTCCTTGTCGCTGCCAATGAGAAGCTGCGGCGTGAAACCGGCTGGTCACCGCAATATGCGGATCTCGACGACATCGTTCGCACCGCTTGGGCTTGGCGTTCCGCCCATCCCCACGGGTTTGCGACGTCCTCTTCCGAAGCGGGGACGCTCGCGAGAGTTGTTTGAGCGCACACGAAGTGCTGATCAGGTGCCTCCGCCTCCGTTGGGTCCTTTCAGAGCAGGATCAAGGCTGACTCCGTTCAAGCCGGCCACAATGTCGGAAAGTCTGGGCACGTACTCATCCCCGTGCCCAGTTCCGACGGCTGTGGCGAAACTGTTGCGTACGCTCGAGCCTATAGGGTTGGCGAGCCCAACCGATTGAGCAAAGGACGCCAGATACGTCATGTCCTTCAGCGCGTTGCGCAGGCTGAACTTATGTGCCGTCGGGTCCCGATCAAGAACCCATTTGAAATAAGTTTGATAGAAGCCGCAATCCATTCGGCCTCCGCGGATCACGGCATCGAAGAGCCGCGGTTCGACACCGGCCTTGGCTCCTAAAGCCAGGGCCTCCGCATAGAGCGCCGCATAGCCCATGGACAGAAAATTATTGAGCAGCTTCATGGTGTGTCCGGTCCCTGTCGGACCCGTATGTACTACCCGGCTGGCAAAGGCCTCCAAGATTGGGCGGACCTTCTCAACAATAGGGGCATCTCCGCCCACCATGACGTCTAGTGTGCCGGCTTGAGCATCGGCCGGAGTGCGCCCGAGGGGCGCATCGACGAGAACGCTGCCCGACCGGGAGAGATCTTCCGCCAGCTTTATCGTGACCGACGGATCCGAGGTCGAGCAATCGATGATGGTCAGCGGCCGTTCGGCAGCGGCAAGTCCATCGCTCCCCTGAATAGTCTCCTGCACCTCCGCCGAACCGGTAACGCAGAGAATGATGACCTCCGACATCTGCGCGAGCTGCTTTGGAGTCGTGGCCTCCGTCGCACCTCGTGCCTTGAGGTCTTCAATAGGCTCGCGCCTGCGATGGCCAAGAACAGTCAGGGGCCATCCCTTTTCGATGAGGTTCTTCGCCATCCCATGGCCCATATGGCCGAGGCCGATGAATCCGATACGTTCCTTCGTCACAACTGGTCCCTCTGTGTATCCTGCCGCCCATGTGATTCTTGGGCGCTTTCATCCCGGCGCCAGAGGGGGATGCGTGCAACCGGGAGATATGAGCGGTTTGACAGCCGATGAGAAATGGCAAAGCTCTTTCGACGTTTCTTTCACCAGCGCCGGAGCAGCGGAATGCCGACCTATCTTGGCATCGACGTCGGAACCTCCGCCATCAAGGCGGTCGTCATCGACGAGCAGCAGAACGTCCTTGCAGAAGCGACCCGGCCCCTAACGGTTTCGCGGCCTCATGATCTTTGGTCCGAGCAAGATCCGGACAACTGGTGGCTTGCGGTTCAGCAGGCCATCGGCACTCTTCGAGAGAGCACGCCGGATGGCCTGGCTGCGATCAAGGGCATAGGTCTTTCCGGTCAGATGCATGGGGCCGTGCTGCTGGATTCTCAGGACCGTCCCTTGCGGCCTGCCATTCTCTGGAATGACGGACGCTCTTTCCGGGAAGCAAAGGAGCTGGGAGAGCGATACCCGGAACTCTCCCGTGAGATGGGGGTCATCCCCATGCCAGGCTTCACGGCGCCGAAGCTTCTTTGGATGGCTCGGCACGAGCCCGAGACTTTTCGGGCGATCAAAACCATCCTGCTGCCCAAAGACTACATTCGGCTAAAGCTGACCGGGGAACGTGCGACGGACATGTCCGACGCGGCCGGGACATGGTGGCTCGACGAAGGGTCGAGAGAATGGTCAGGGAGGGCACTGGCGGCCACGGGCCTCGAGCGGCACCAGATGCCGACGCTATTCGAAGGATCGGAGCCGACCGGAACGCTCCGTCAGGAACTGGCGCGTGAATGGGGCCTCCCGGCCGGGGTTCCGGTTGCAGGCGGCGCGGGAGATGCGGCAGCGGGGGCGATCGGTCTCGGGGCGATCCAAGAAGGGGCCGCCTTCATCTCGCTGGGCACATCCGGACAGTTTTTCATCACGACGGAAACCTTCCGTCCCGCTCCGGAAATGCTTGTCCATGCCTTTTGCCATGCCCTGCCCCGCCGCTGGTTCCAGATGGCTGCCATGTTGAACGGGGCGAGCTGCCTTGCATGGTTGTCGGGCCTCCTGAACTCCGAGATCAGCCATCTCTTGAAAGAAGCGGAGGGCACGTATCGGGGGCCGGCTCATTCTCTTTTCCTGCCTTATCTGACAGGAGAGAGAACTCCTCATAACGATCCACATGCCCGAGGCGTCTTCTTCGGTCTGTCCCCTGAAACGAACCAGGCGGATCTCACATTGGCCGTTCTGGAAGGCGTGGCATTCAGTCTCGCCGATGCCAAAGACTGTCTCGTACGAGCCGGGGCTGCTCCTCAGGAAGTCGGCGTGATCGGCGGCGGCTCCCGGAGCCTCCTTTGGATGAGAATTCTCTCAAGTGTGCTCGACCTCCCCCTTGTAAGGTTCCGGAGCGGCGAGAAAGGACCGGCATTCGGCGCTGCGCGCCTCGCCATGCTGGCGACAACCCGAGCCCCTGCCGAAGCCATATGCAACGCACCGCCCGCTCTCGACAGGATCGAGCCCGAGGCCCTGCTGGTGGAGCGGTATCAGCCACGGATCGAGACGTTCCGTAGATTGTACAAAGCTCTGAAACCCGAATTCTCCGTCTCGGCAGGCGGCAACAATTGACATGATGGGATGCAGCGATAGAATTTCTTATTCCTGAAAAATAAACGGTCACATACCGAGTATTCAGGGAGGAACGCCTTGAGTCATAGCCAGGGAAATACTGGGCTAACACTCCATTGCCGCTTGATTGAGGCCGCCTTCGCGCTGGAATCCTTGGTGCATTGCCCGGATAGGACAAATCCATGACCGGATCGGCTCCGATCCTCGAAATGGCTGGAATTTCCAAGACCTTTCCCGGCGTGAAAGCACTGAAAGACGTGTCTTTGACCGTTTATCCAGGCGAAATTCACGCCCTTATGGGTGAGAATGGCGCCGGCAAATCGACCTTGATGAAGATCCTATCAGGTGCTTACCAAGCTGACCCTGGCGGCGTAATTCGCATCGACGGCCAACCTGTTGTGATCGGCAGCCCGCTTGCGGCCATTCATTCCGGCATCTCCACGATCTATCAGGAACTGTCGTTGGCGCCCAACCTCACAGTCGCGGAGAACATGCTTCTAGGCCGTGAGCATCGAAACGGTCCTGCGATCAACCGACGTTCGATGGAGCAGGCATGTCGGGCGGTCCTTGAGCGGCTTAAGGTCACGTTTACGCCCTCCACGCGTGTAGGCGAACTCTCGATGGCCGAGAGACAATTGGTCGAGATTGCTCGCGCGCTGATCGCGAATTCACGCATACTCGTCATGGATGAACCAACGACGTCGCTATCGTCGCGGGAAACGGATGCGTTGTTTGCTCTCGTGCGTCAGCTGCGCTCCGAGGGCATGGCGATCATCTATATCAGCCATCGCATGGCGGAGGTCTATGAACTGGCCGACCGCGTCTCCGTGCTTCGGGACGGGGCATATGTGGGTACGCTGGGACGGGACGACATTTCCGCCGAGCGCCTTGTCCGGATGATGGTCGGGCGCGATCTGTCCTCGTTCTACAAGAAAGAACACAATGCCAAGGGCTCCCGGGGCCCCGTGATCTTCTCGGTCCGCAATGTGCGTGACGCGCACAGGGTACACGATTGCTCGTTCGAGCTACACCACGGCGAAGTTCTCGGCCTTGCGGGTCTTGTCGGCGCCGGAAGGACCGAGCTGGCCCGGCTTATCTATGGCGCCGACCTGCGTACCGGCGGCGAGATCATTCTCGACGGTCGCCGTCTTTCCATCGAGACACCGCAGGACGCCATCGACGCGGGCGTCGTCTATCTCACCGAGGATCGGAAGCATCTCGGCCTCTTTCTCGATCTCAGCGTCCGCGAGAATGTGAACTTGAGCGTACTCGGACGGGATGCCCATGCAGGCGGCGTCCTCAATCTCCGAGCCGCGAAGGAGCGTGCGGTTGCCGCCATTCGCGCCCTCGGCATCCGGGTAGCCGCCGACATCGTCCCCGTTGGGAGCTTGTCGGGCGGTAATCAGCAAAAGGTTCTGCTTTCACGCCTCTTGGAGACGAAGCCCCGCATCCTGATTCTGGATGAGCCGACCCGTGGCGTCGACATTGGAGCAAAATCGGAGATCTACCGACTGATCGACGATCTCGTTCGCAATGGCGTGGGGGTTATCGTCATTTCGAGCGAGCTTCCGGAAATCGTCGGCATCTGTGATCGCGTTCTGGTCATGCGGGAGGGTCGAATTGCCGGAGAAGTCGGCGGAACGGGACATGCTCCGATTTCTCAGGAGAACATCGTGGCCATTGCGACAGGCGTGAGGGAAGCTGCATGACAACTCCGAATGAGACTGGCGCATCCTTTCAGGAAAGTGGAGGCGTCGGAGCCGATACCGGCGGGCAAAGCCGCCAACGGAGGTTGGCTTGGCGCTCGACTGTTCAGGCTTTGGGGATGCTTCCCGTCCTGATCATTCTCGGAGCAGTCTTCGAGTTCATGTCCGGGCGGTTCCTCAGCGTCCAAAACCTATCGATCGTCGCACAGCAAGCTTCAATCAACATCGTTCTGGCCGCGGGCATGACGTTTGTCATTCTCACTGGCGGCATCGACCTCTCCGTGGGGTCGATCCTGGCGGCCGCCGCGATGGTCGCGATCATGGCCTCGAAGATTCCCGACTGGGGATTGCTTGGAATCCCGGCCGCCCTTCTCGCGGGGCTTGGGCTGGGAGTGATCAACGGTGCCTTGATCGCCTTTGCAAGACTCCCCCCTTTCATCGTGACACTTGGTTCTCTGACGGCGGTCAGAGGATTTGCCCGGCTGTTGGGCGCCGATACGACCCAATTCAACCCGCAGCTTCCTTTTGCCTTCATCGGAAATGGCAATCTCTTCGGAGTTCCGTGGCTGGTGGTGATTGCCCTCGTGGTCGTGCTCGTTTCATGGTTCATTCTTCGGCGAACGGTGCTGGGCGTGCATATCTATGCGGTAGGGGGAAACCCTGATGCCGCACGATTGACGGGCATCAAGGTCTGGGCGGTCCTCCTTTTCGTCTACTCCATCTCGGGCCTGGCAAGTGGTCTGGGAGGCGTGATGTCCGCGGCTCGCCTCTACGCCGCAAACGGACTTCAGCTCGGACAATCCTATGAACTCGATGCTATCGCGGCAGTCATCCTCGGCGGCACGAGCTTTGTCGGCGGCATCGGATCGATCTGGGGCACACTGATCGGCGCTCTGATCATTGCCATTCTGTCGAATGGCCTCATCCTCGTCGGCGTGTCCGACATTTGGCAATTTATCATCAAGGGGTTCGTGATTATCGGGGCGGTAGCGCTCGATCGCTATCGCCTGAAAGGATCAGCGCGGACTTAAGCGGAATACCAGCATTCTGTACTTGGATACTGGTTCAAGCGGTCATCAGGAGAAAGATCCCGATAAACCGCACCCACAAGGAGGAAACGATGATGATATCCCGGCTTACCTGCAGCCTTGCCGTTCTCGCCGGTCTGGCGAGTCCTGCGATGGCAAAAGATCTGTCCAGCGTCGGCATTTCCGTCGGCTCGCTCGGCAATCCCTTCTTTGTCGCCACCATCAAGGGCATCGAAGACAAGGCAAAGAGCATCAACCCGAATGTGAAGATCACATCCGTTTCGTCCGATTATGATCTGAACAAGCAGTTCACCCAGGTCGACAACTTCATTGCCTCCGGCGCGAACGTTCTCATGATCAATGCGGTTGATCCCATTGCGGTCGAACCTTCGGTCAAACGAGCTCAGGCCGCCGGGATGGTCGTGGCGGCATTCGACGTTGCCGCGGCAGGCGCCGACGTTACGGTCATGACCGACAACGTCAAAGCGGGGGAGATCGCCTGCCAGTACATCGTCGATCACCTTAAGGGCAAAGGCGATGTTCTCATCGTCAACGGCCCCCAAGTTTCATCGGTGACCGACCGGGTCAAAGGTTGCAAAGCAGTCTTCGAGAAGAACTCGGGCATCAAGGTTCTGTCCGACAATCAGGATGCCAAAGGATCTCGCGAGGGCGGTTTCGCCGTCACGCAAAGTCTCCTGACACGCTTCCCCAAGGTGGATGCAATCTTTGCGATCAATGATCCCACCGCCATCGGCGCGAACCTCGCCGCAAAGCAATTGAACCGTAACGAGTTTATCATCACGGCCGTGGATGGCGCACCGGATATCGAGGCGGAACTGAAATCGGGCAACTCCCTTATCAAGGCATCCGCCTCTCAGGACCCATATGTGATGGCGGGGCAATCTCTTGAACTCGCAGCAGGCATATTGAACGGCAAGAAGCCGGAAAAGAACGTTATTCTCCTTGAGCCCAAGCTCATCACTTCCGAGAATGTCGGCCAGTACAAAGGCTGGACGGCAGCACGCTAACGTGGTCAAAAGCGACGATCATGACAGACCGTCATGATCGTCTTTCATTTGGTAGAGGAACCTCAATGCTTAAGGAGCTTCGGGAGCAGGTTCTGGAAGCCAATCTGGAAGTCGTGCGTCGCGGGCTTGTCCTCTACACGTTCGGCAATGTCAGCGGCATCAGCAGGAAGGACGGGCTCGTGGCCATCAAGCCGAGCGGCGTCCCCTATGAACGCATGACGGCAGATGATCTCGTCATCACGGATCTTGAAGGCAAGAAAGCCTGGGGAGACCTTCGGCCCTCCTCCGACCTGGCAACGCATCTCCATCTTTACCGATCTTTTCAAGAGATTGGAGGTGTCGTCCATACGCATTCTGAATTCGCCACATCATGGGCGCAAGCCAAACGTCCCATCCCTCCCTTCGGGACAACGCACGCCGACTACTTCTATGGTCCCATTCCCGTGACCCGAGAGCTTACTGCCGAAGAAATCCAAGACGACTATGTGCACGCAACCGGCGTGGCGATCGTCGAGTGCTTTGGGAACAGAGATCCCCTGGAGACACCGGCCGCACTTGTCGCGGATCATGGCCCCTTCTGCTGGGGACGCTCGCCGGAGGACGCCGTCCACAATGCCGTCGTTCTTGAAGCAGTTGCTCGCATGGCGACATACACAGTGGGTTTGAAACCGAAGAAGACCGGTGTCTCCCAGACGCTTCTCGACAAGCACTACTTCCGAAAACACGGCAAGACCGCGACCTATGGACAATCCTGACATCGACGCTTGCGGGCCGGATAAATCTCACCTTGGGAGTCATAAGAATGCCTATCGTCGCCGGCGTTGATTTCGGCACTCTTAGCGTGCGCGTAACCCTGATCGACGACCAGAAAGGGCCTCTTGGCCTCGGTTCAGCCGAGTACCCGCTTCACCGCAGGCGAGACGATCCGGATTTTGCCGCTCAGTCTCACGTAGACCATATGAGTGCGCTTGCGAATGCTATGCAACGAGCGCTCGAGTCGGCAGGCTTGGACGGTCACGAGATCGCCGCCCTTGCGGTCGATACCACAGGTTCAAGCGTCGTTGTGGTCGATGAGACTCTGAAACCTCTCGGCGATTACTATCTCTGGTGCGATCACCGCGCGAAAGCGGAGGCCGAAGAGATTACCCGAATGGCCCATCAGGAGAACCTCGAAGCGATCCACTGGTGCGGCGGTGTTTATTCTTCCGAATGGGGTTTTGCAAAGCTCCTGCATTGGCTCCGGCATAATCCAAATAAGCGCGATCAGGCTGCTACCGCTCTTGAGCATTGCGATATGGTCGTCGCCACTCTCACCGGAGTGACCGATACGCGGCGCATCAAGCGGAGTGTTTGCGCCATGGGTCACAAGTGGATGTGGAACCCGAAATGGGGCGGTCTTCCCTCACAGGAGTTTCTGAGCAAGGTGGATCCCCTGTTCGACGGATTTCGCGACAAGCTCGGAGGAGAATATGCAACATCCGACGTTATTGCCGGCCATCTCTCGCAACCATGGGCCGAACGTCTAGGGTTGAGACCCGGCATTCCGATTCCCGTCGGCGCCTTGGATGCCCATTGGGACGCAATTGGCGCGGGTTGCCGCGTTGGTGATGCAATCAATGTGGTTGGAACCTCGACCTGCATCATTGCCATGGCGCCGAATGTCGATCTCATTCAGGGCGTTTGCGGCGTCGTGCCTGGAAGCGTCAGCCCCTCCCTGACCGGCATCGAAGCTGGCCTGTCGGCGACAGGGGACATTTTTGAGGCCATCGCCCGTCGGGCCAATACCTCCATCAAAGCTCTGTCTGAAGGGCTTGAGCATTATCGGGCTGGAGAGACGGGTCTCTTGCGATTGACGTGGGACAATGGGGATCGAACAGTTCTCGTCCGAGCGGACCTCGGGGGGATTACGCTTGGGTGGAATCTGCTTCATACGGCGAAGGATGAGTTGTTCGCCGCCATCGAGGGCACCGCTCTTCACACACGGATCATTCTCGAACGTATGGTCGAGGGCGGCGTGCCTGTGGAACGTGTCATCAATGCCGGGGGCATACCTCAAAGCAACTCGGTCTTGAATCAGGTTTATGCCAATGCTCTCGGCCGGCCTGTCCTCGTCCCCGATGGACTTCCGACCGGGCTCGGGTCAGGTGTCTTCGCCGCACTTGCTGCGGGATCCTATCCCGATGTCGAAAGTGCTCAAAATGCCATCTGTCGTCCTTTTCGGGTCTTCTATCCGGATCCGGCAGCGCAGGAGATCTACGAGCAACTCTTCGCACTTTACCGCACCCTCTATTTCGCGTTCGGCAGAAAGTCCGAGGCTGCAGGTCTCGAACAGGTTCTGCCTGAACTAAAGCGTCTGGCTCAAAGGGCCTTGAGTCAAACCATTCCCACAGCTTGATATGGCCTTGACGGCCCCCACCATGTAGCCTTGCAGGAACATCGCAAAACGCCGCTCGGTCTTCTCGTTTCGAGCCCGACAAGAGTTAGCATTGGAGCCATCATGCAACCGGTAAAGCCCATTCTTCCTCCGAGCGGCTCCAGTTGGCGCGAGCGACACCTTCACCGGCAGTGGCTTGAAGATCAGGCAACCGACCTTTTCGCGTTTTTCCAACCCCGCATCATAAACCCGAGCGGCGGATTTTATGACTTGGATGAAACCGGCGAACCCATCCGTCAAAGTCACATTCGTCAGCTCCATAGTACGACCCGGATGGTCCACTGCTTCGCCATCGGGCACCTTCTGGGTCGGCCGGGCTGCGCTGACATCATCGATCATGGAATGAGCTACCTTTGGAAACACCATCGCGATGCCCGGAATGGCGGCTATGTCTGGTCCTTGGATGACAACGGTTACAAAGACGATACGAAGCAAGCTTATGGGCATGCCTTCGTGTTGCTTGCTGCGTCCAGCGCTAAAATCGTTGGCCATCCCCTGGCAAACGCGCTTTTTGAAGATGTGAGGCGGATCCTGGAGGACTACTTCTGGGAGGAAAAGCATGGCGCTGTAGCCGAAGAGTTCGCGCGGGACTGGTCCCCTCTTTCATCCTACCGGGGCCAGAATTCGAACATGCACCTGACCGAAGCGCTCATGGCCGCGTTCGAGGCTACCGGGGATGGAGCACTTCTCGAATGGGCGGAGCGTATCGCCAGCCTGATTATTCGCCGTCATGCCGCGGACCTCGATTATCGCGTTGCGGAGCACTTTGACCAGGATTGGCACCTAAATCGCGACTATCATGGTTCGGATGTCTTTCGTCCATCCGGCACAACGCCTGGACACTGGCTCGAGTGGACACGATTGCTGTTGCAACTCTGGGCACTCGGCGGGAAGAAGAACGATTGGATGCCGCAGGCCGCGCGCGCGCTCTTTCGGCAGTCTATTGCCCTAGGATGGGACAGCCATCATGGCGGCTTCTTCTATACACTGGATTGGAACAACGAGCCTGATCTGCGTCAGAAACTCTGGTGGCCATGCGCGGAAGCCATCGGTGCTGCGTCCTTCCTATGCGATCACCTTCCAGACGACTTTCACGAGGCATGGTACCGGCATCTATGGGACTTTACGGCCAGGCATGTCATCGACACAGCACATGGCGGATGGCATCCGGAACTGTCGGAGACGCTCGTTCCCCAATCTAGACTCTTCAGCGGCAAGCCTGATCTATACCACGCGTTGCAGGCGTGTTTGATCCCGCTCTTTCCTTCAACGGGAAGTCTGACTCGTGTTATTTCGGAAGCCTATCGAGGTTCAGGTCAAACCGCTCCTTAAATCTCGGTTCGGTTCAAAAGCCATACCACGGGTCAAAGAGCCCGCCGTCTCAGCAGCTGTCCCGTTGGCAATGTCGCGTTTCGGAATCGGCGACTTTCCAAGACAGCATCCTGAAACATATCGATAGCCGCGAGCGCTTGCTCCCGAAACGTGGATATCTGCCTGAAGTCTCGGACCGCGAAACGGTCCATTGCCTGAACCAACATCCGGCACCGCGTTTGCACAAGCTGCCTGGCCGCATCAAGGCGATTACCCATTGCACCGTCGGCAGAAGCCTCCCGGCAGGCATGAAGCACGGCGCCTGTCAGGTCTTCATCCCAGTAGAGACCTGTGTAGAAGCGGACGCGATAACGGGCATCATCGAGAGACCGCTTTATGTCACGCCGCCAGGCAACGTCATCCGCCATTGCGAGCATCTTCTCCATGATCGCTCCTCGCATAGCATTCATGAATTCTCAGAAGACCTACAAGTCGTAAGAATCTCCTTAACAACGCCTCATGCCAAAGGCCTTTCGAAGGCAAGGGTACGAATAGCCAGCTTCCATGAAGATCGACCTGCGTCGGACCAGACAAAGAAATGCCCGCCTTTCGGCGGGCATTTGACGACACCGATCGAGGCAAAATGAGCCGCTCTCGATCCTATCAAGCAGCTTTCTTGCTGCGGCGACCCTTCGCAACAGGAGCAGGCTTCTCGGCCTCATCCTTCCGGCGCTGCTGCCCTAGACCCATGGTCTTGGCAAGTTCCGAGCGCGCCTTGGCATAGTTTGGTGCAACCATGGGATAATCCCGCGGCAGCTCCCATTTGGCCCGATATTGTTCAGGAGTCATATTGTAGGTCGTACGAAGGTGACGCTTCAAGGACTTGAATTTCTTCCCATCCTCGAGACAAATGATGAAATCGGGTGTGATTGACTTCTTGACCGGAACCGCCGGCGACAGCGCGGTCTGCGGCTCTTCCACGATTCCTTGCGCGGTTTTCGTCAGAGCGGCATGAACTGAGTTGAGAAGCAACGGTAGATCCGCGGCCGGAACAGAGTTGTTGCTCACATAGGCCGAAACGATATCAGCAGCGAGTTCAACGAAGCTTGGAGCGGTTACGTTCTCGTTCATTGTGTTGTTGTCCTTGGCCACGCAGGAACCATTGTGATTGAAATATTGAGGAAGATTGTTCCGCAACATCCATCAGGATTAAGCGCCGCGCCGTCTTAAACTCTGCGGCGCAGGGCCCAGATATGTCCGAAATTCCTATTTGACAAGATGTGAATTTGAACCGTTCACAAATTGTTCCGGAGTATATTGTCACAAATCAAACTTGAGCAGCAGAGATGAGCTGGGATTTTTGATCGAGCACCAGTGATGCCAGAGTATTGGGGTTTCCAAAGCCCTCGGATTCACCATTGCCCGGATCGCCCGGATCGCCAAGACATGTCGAATACTAAAGATGAAAGCGCGGGCTCCTGACTACTTTTGAAGAAATCTAAAATGAGCACACGAACCAGGATGCGCATTTTCATATCATGCGGCTCCCCCTGCATAATGCCAGCGTCTAGCATTCCAATGATGGAGAAGAAACATGCGACATCATTCCTTTGGAGCGAGAGGGCCTCTGGTTTCCGTCATCGGACAGGGCACCTGGCATCTTGACGATGATGATAGGCCTATGGCGCTGGCAGCACTTCATGCTGGCCTGGATGCCGGGATGACACATATCGATACGGCGGAGATGTACGGTGAGGCGGAACCCTTGATCGGGGAAGCGCTTTCAGATCGACGTGACGAGGCCTTCCTGGTCTCAAAAGTTCTGCCGCAGAATGCCTCCTATGATGGGACGATCGCCGCCTGTGAGAGATCGTTGAGACGCCTCGGGACGGACCGTCTCGACTGCTATTTGCTTCATTGGCGAGGCAGTTATCCGTTGGAGGAAACGATCGAAGCATTCGAGTTTTTGCGGCGAAGCGGAAAGATCCTTGCTTGGGGGGTCAGTAATTTTGACGTGGACGACCTGGAAGAGGCTCTTTCAATTGCGGGTCCAGGCAAGATCGCCTGCAATCAGGTTCTTTATCACCTTCGCGAGCGGGCGATCGAGCACGCCGTAATTCCCTTCTGTGAGCGACAGGGAATTGCGGTTGTCGGATACTCTCCTTTTGGGCATGGAGACTTTCCAGAACCAGAAACTGAGCAGGGTCAACTTCTTGATCAGATCGCCGCTGGACGGGGTGTAACGGCGCGGCAGATCGCCTTAGCATTTCTTACTCGCCGCCCATCTCTCTTCGTCATCCCTAAAACCGGGACGGCCCAGCGTGCGAGACTTAACGCTTCGGCCGGAGACCTTACTTTATCTGAAGAGGAGATCGCTCAAATCGACGCAGCGTTCCCGCGGGGCCCCAAACCTCGCGAACTACCCATGATATGATCCTGCGATGAGATCCCCATCAATTCAGGGAGCGGTATTCAATGCCAATTCTGGTGATGGCCGTAGCTGGATTTTTCGCTCTCGTCATTAGCTGGGCCGTCACGCTCTTGGCAGCCCCTTCTGCAAGACGACGCAAGAAACACCTTGATGAGCTTGGATCTCAGTTGGTGAATGACGCCTCGAGTGAAGCCGATCATCGACTTGTCAGAGAAGCCCTGACCTTCAGGGTCGGACCAGTCGCGGCTTTTGCTTTTCCGGTCATTCTGCCAGTGACGGTCCTTGTCCTGGCTGTGACAGGATTAATACGACGCTGGACCGGGGAACATGGCCCCTCTCCCCTCGAGGGAATAGAATGGGCGAGGTTTCAAGAGCATGAGCTTCTTTTGACTTATGCCGTCTTCAAAGGACAGGGGACGCTCAGGGCCGATCCTCGGTTCAGACGGCTCGACGAGTTGTCTTTTGAAACTGAGATATTTCGCTTTCCAATCCTGTCAGTGCTCACCGTGCTTTTTGCGATGCCGGGACTTTTGTTCTATGCGGCAGTTCATGGATGGCGCGAGGCTATTCAGCTCCTTCCGCAAATTGCTTTTCTGTATGCGCGCGCGCTCGGACCGGCCCTAAAACCCTTTAGGCCGACCCCGATGACATCCGGGACAATACAAGCCACGCGATAAAGCAAAGAATGGAGCCGCCTGGGACCAAAAGACCAAGGATCGTCCAACGTTGAACGCGATGCTCCCAGGCATGGGTCTGGTGCTCTACCTCATCTGTCAGCGGAGCTTTCAGAAGCAGTCTGAAGCGCTTGCGTGCATAATATCCCATGCCCAGCACAAAGGGCGACGCCCAACCAAAAATGACGGCCAGGTCCCACATCAGATTGCGGTATTGCACGATAGTCACGCCGATCTCCGCTTGCGCCCCACAATTGCCTGTACTTCAGGATTTGGCTTCTCATTGAAGATCTGGATACGAGTACCGATCAACTTAAGCATTTTTGTGCTTTCGCAACACGAAGGCGCTCAAGCGCGAGAACCCGGGACCACAGCGTTGGTTCCGAGCGGAACGTGCTGGTGCCGACCGGTCTATGCAAGTCATGAGCGACCCGAAACCTCATCCGACTTATAGCGAGCGAAACTTTATTTCATGCCCTGTGGGACATTTTCCCTGTGAAACGAGAGAATTGGGTTTTCAATCGATGAGTTCCTGCAACTGTCGCTCTGCGTGGTCCCTTTACCGCCATCTTGAGGCTTCCTTCGCATATTGCCGACGACGGTCGATCACTTGCTAGCGAGCAAGCCATCCACCATCGACAGGAAGAACAATTCCATGAATGTAGTTTGCGGCCTGAGACGCAAGGAATACGGCGGCTCCACCCAGATCCGACGGATCGCCCCATTTTCCAGCCGGAATGCGAGCAAGGATCTGAGCATTCCGATCCTCGTCTTCTCGTAATGCCTGAGTATTATTGGTGGAGAAGTATCCGGGAGCGATGGCATTGACGTTGATGCCGCGGCCCGCCCACTCGCAAGCCAGCAGCTTCGTCAACCCCGCAAGGCCACTCTTACTAGCCGTATAAGCAGGAATGCGGATACCACCTTGGAACGATAAGAGTGACGCAATGTTGATGATCTTTCCGCCCTGGTTGTCGGCGAGCATTTTGCGGGCGAATGCCTGCGTGAGGAAAAATACCGTTTTCAGATTGACATCCATCACAGCGTCCCAATCGGCTTCAGTGTAGTCGATCGCATCGGCCCGGCGAATGATCCCCGCGTTGTTGACAAGAATGTCGATACGTCGTTCCCCTGACGCTTCCGCGACAATCCGCTCAATGGGCTCAAGTGTCGAGAGATCTGCAGATATTGCCTGCATCGACCGTCCCGCATTCCTGACAGCAGTCTCTGTTTCCGCCATCGACGACCGGCCGACTGCCACGATATCGGCTCCTGCACTGGCCAAGGCGACAGCGATTGCCTGGCCCAGGCCTGTGTTGGCACCTGTAACAAGCGCGGTTTTGCCGTGTAGATCAAAAAGACTCATCATTGCTTGGTCCTCATCCCGGATCGCTATCGTTCGGATGCTGCACGCACGATCTTTTTGAATTGTTCATGAAAGTCGCTCGATCAGCCGTTTGTGCATTCATATGAAGCGTTGATGCTTCAATCAAAAAAGTCAGGATTGAGGTTTGCCACGTCTCCGATATCGGCCATCAGGGCGCTGAGATGGCGTCGCATTTCATCGGCAGCAAGGTCCGGGTCATTGCTTCTGATCGCCTTGAATACCCTGTTGTGCTCCTCCAGGACGCGATCAAACCGCCCTTCCTGCGGAAGCGTAAGGCGACGATAGCGATCGACCTGGACCTTGACCTGCTGCGCCACGCGCCAGAGTCCCGGGTAACCAGCGGCATCCGCTATGGTCGCATGGAAGAGGTCATCGTCCTGATGAAATGCTTCGTAATCATTCTGAGCAGCGCTTGTCTGCATTCTTCTCATCACACCTTCGAGGCTTACGATGTCATTGAGATTGGCGCGCGATGCAGCCATGCGGGCGCTCGCTTCTTCAAGCGCGCTTCGGATGATCAGAGCTTCCGGCAGAGCGTGCATAGGGATGCGAGAGACGTAGGTGCCGGACTGAGGAAAAATGTCGATCAGCCCTTCTTCAGCCAGCCTTAAGATCGCTTCTCGAACGGGAGTCCGGCTGACTCCGTAACTGTCTGCAATTTCCTTCTCGTTAAGAGACTGACCTGGAAGGAGCCTTAAGGCGAGGATCTCGTCCCGTAGATTTTGACGAATGATGGCGGATGCCGTCGGGCTTCGAGGCTGCTTGGATCCTGCCTTGCCAGCGTAGACCCTGCGGGCACGCCTTGCCGCTCTCTCAATGGGGGTTTTCATCACAGTATCCCCTGTCAGCGCAATTTTTCTGTCGGCACTTGAGAGTGCGGCTATGCTGTACACTAATATATCAATCGGGAGAAATACAAGTGATAAGGTCAACTGAGAGATAGATGTTTGAGATTGGGAGCCTTTTCTCGGTCCGTGATGAGGTAACCTGGACCATATAACACCTCTCGCGCTGTGGGCAGGAATTGCCCTTCAGCGAAACGCGAAGAAGGCTATAGGGTGTGGCGGAAGGTTACTCTCGTTCTCCCGCCTAAGACCGGGATGCGGCCCCGTTCATGCGAGCATCACCTGGCACCAGACTCAAGGGCCGGCTTTATCGTGGCCTCTATCAACTCGGTCCCTCGCTCATAGCCGGCAAACTCCGAGCCGTGGAAGCGCACGAAGATCAGTCCGTATAAATTTGTCTCGCTAGCTCGAGGCTGCCGGAGGCTTCGCATACCAAATGTGCCGCAGAACCCAGTCTGCAGCTCAGGGCTCGCCGTACGTATCAGATCGTAGAACGGTGGAGACTTTACGCGTGGGCCGCTGTTTGGATCTGAGGATCCTCATCAAATCGCCACTTGAGTCGCACGCCACCAGCTGCCGTCGTCTCAAGCGCGGGAATAGCGGAGAGAAGGCGCCGTGTGTAGAGATGCTGCGGGGCGTCAAAGATTCTATCCCGGTCTCCTTCCTCCACTATTCGCCCGTCCTGCATGACAATCACCCGATCTGCTACCTGTTCAACCACGCCAAGATCATGACTGATGAAAAGGCAGGAGAAGCCATGGCGCTCCTGAAGGTCCGCAAAGAGATCTAACACCTGCGCTCTGACAGTTACGTCCAGTGCCGATACCGGCTCATCAGCGATCACGAAGGCAGGCCGGCGGACAACTGCACGGGCGATCGCTACCCGCTGACGCTGCCCACCGGACAGTTCATGAGGATATCGATCCGCATAAGTCTCATTGAGACCAACCTCTCTCAGTACTTCATAAACGCGATCGGTCTTCTCTCGGCTGTTCATTTGAGGCATCTGACGCAAGGCCTCGCGTACAAGGGAGCCGATGGTCATTCTCGGGTCCAGGGAAGAATACGGATCCTGAAAGATCATCTGACAGTTGAGACGATAATCGTTCCAGCCCTGCGCTCCCGGCTTGATTGACCGGCCGGCGTAACGGATCTCGCCGCCGGTGGGCTCGAGGAGACCTGCTATGGCGCGCCCGAGTGTCGTCTTGCCCGATCCAGAGCCGCCGACGAGAGCGACGACTTCCCGAGGTTCAATCGAAAGATCGATTCCATGCAGGGCTCGCTTGCCGGCTTCTTTGCGAAAGAAAGACTGACGGCCCTTATAATCGACCACCAAGTTCCTCACTTCGACAATCGGACTCGTCGAAACAGGAATTTCCCGCGCCGGGAGCCGGCGCGGCATCGCGGCAAGGAGTTTTCTCGTATAGGGATGCTTCGGTTGGCGCAAAAGATCTTGAGTGGCGCCCTCTTCGACGATCTCTCCCTTGCACATCACAATGATGCGGTCGGTATAACGGGCAACCATGGAAAGGTCGTGACTGATCATGAGCACGGCGGTCCCGTGCGCCCGTGTCAGTTCGACCATGAGCTCCAGCACATCGCGCTGCACGACGGCGTCAAGCGCCGTCGTCGGTTCATCGGCAATCAGGAGGGCCGGCTGCAGCAGCATGACCGAAGCCAGCATGATGCGCTGTCGCATACCTCCTGAGAATTGATGCGGGTAAGTTCCGAGCGCACCTTCAGGATCCTTGATCCCGACCCGTCGCAACATATCCAGGATCAGCGTTCGGCGCTCGTCAGGACCGAGCTTGCGGTGCAGTGCCAACCCCTCGTCAAGCTGCCGCCCGATCAGCATCGACGGATTGAGAGATGTCATCGGCTCCTGAAACACCATCCCGATGTTTGCCCCTCGCAGTTGCCTCAACGCGGACGGGGAGAGTTGCGCAACGTCCTGTCCATTAAAGCGGATGGAACCGGATGTCCGACGGATGGCTGGAGGCTCCAAGCTCATGATAGCCCGAGCCGCAAGTGTCTTACCGCTGCCGGATTCACCGACGATTCCGACGATTTCGCCCCGAGCCATCGAGAAGCTGACGCCCTTGACGACTTCCAGGCCGCTTCTGGCGACTGCAAGTCTCAGGTTTTCGACACTGAGCAATTCGGTGCTGACCATATCACACCCCTCGCATGCGCGGATCGAGTTTGTCACGAAGAGCATCACCGAGGAGGTTAATGCCAAGAAGCGTCAGAGAAATGCACAGGCCCGGGAAGACGCCAAGCCATACGGCCTGAGCAATGAATGATCGACTGCTTGCGAGCATGTTACCCCAAGTCGGAGCCGGCGGTGGAACACCGAGGCCCAGGAAGCTTAAAGCGCTCTCGGAAAGCAATACCCAACCGAACATGGACGTTGCGAGCACCGTAAGCGGTGCAATGCAATTCGGCAGAATATGACGTGCCATCGTAAAGACTTCGGAGTTCCCCATGACGCGGGATGCCTCCACGAACTCTTTCTCCCGCAAGGACAGAACCGCTCCTCGCACGACGCGTGCGACAGATGGGGTATAGGCGAGCCCCAACGCCAGAATGATACCGTACTTGTTGGCTCCAATGACAGCGAGAAGACCGAGAGCCAGCAGGATTCCCGGAAATGCCAGGAGCGCGTCATTGAAGGCCATGAGAATTCGATCGGTCCAGCCGCGAAGATAGCCGGTCAGAACTCCGACGACAGTTCCTGCTGTGATTGCAGCCGTAACGGTCAGAAGACTGATCCAGACGCTCGTGGCCGCGGCTGTCATCAGCCTGCTTAAAACATCCCGTCCGAACTCGTCCGTGCCGAGCCAATAGACAGGCCCAGGAGGCTGAAGACGCGCCGCAAAGTTGATCTTGAGCGGGTCGAACGGCGTCCAGATGGCGCCGAAGAGCGCGCAGATGATAACAATGCCAATAATTGCGCCACCAAGAATGGCGTTAGGAGCCGGTAGTCTCATTCCGCCGTCACCCTTGGATCGAAGACAGGATAGAGAAGATCAACAATGAGGTTCACGACCACATAGACGAACGCAACGAAGAGCAAGCATCCCTGGATGACGGGATAATCTCTTGCGAAGATCGAATCGACGAGAAGCCGTCCGAGGCCAGGGATCGTGAACACAGTCTCGACGACCGCGATACCGCCGAGCAGGTTACCGAGAACGAGGCCGATCAGTGTCCATGTGGGACCGAACGCATTTTTAAAGGCGTGCCGCCACAGGACGGCACTCTCCGACAGACCCTTTGCCCGCGCATGCGTGATGTAGTCGAGACGGAGGACTTCCAAAGTGCTCGCCCTAGCCATTCGAATCAGGACGCCCATTTCGTGTAGAAACAGAGTCATCACGGGCATGATGATGTAGAGGAGAGCTGCGGTCGGGTTCTCCCGGAAGGACACGTACCCGACGACAGGAAGCCATTCGAGCCTTAGTCCGAAGAACAACAGAAGAAGAAGTCCAAGCCAGAAGGTCGGGATGGATAGAAGGACCGTGGCGGAACCCACGAGCGCGAGATCGAGAGTGCTGTTCTGCCTCCAGGCCGCGATCACTCCCGCCGGTACGGCGATTATGCTTGCAATGAACACGGCGATCAGAACGATTCTCGCGCTGATCCAGAAACGATCGAGAACCAGTGGCAGCACCGGTTGGCTCGATGTAATCGAGTTCCCGAGATCACCACGCAGAACATTTCCAAACCAGATGAAGAACTGTACGGGGAGGCTCTGGTCCAGTCCCAACCGTTTCTGCAAATCGGCAAGACTTGCAGGATCAGCGAGGTCGCCAAGCATGAGAGATGCAGGATCTCCCGGGATGAGGCGGATCAAGACGAAAACTGACACCGCCATGATCAGCAGAGTTGGGACGGCCATGAGAATCCGTCTGAGTGCGAAGCGCAGCATGGCCGTCCTCCTTCCTCGTCAGCTGATCAGTTTGCTACGATCCGTGCGCCCCAGACGCGCGGTTTACCTTCCCAAGGATCGGCGCCTTCCACACGCTTGGTGTGAGCCCATGCCTCCTGGCCATTGGCAAAGATGATCAGAGGCGTAGTTTCCAGCTGCAGCTTGTGGAGTTCGTCAAAGATCTTCTGGCGCTCGGCCTCATCGGAAATGGTGGACGCCTTCTCGATCAGGGCCTGCGCTTGCGCTTCGTCCCAGACCTTGCGCGGTTGCTTGTCTTTCGGGCCGGCGAATTGCTCATAGCTGAGAGCCGGATCCAACCGTGCGGAATACGAGAAGGACATCATCTGATAGTTGCCCTTGTTATAGCGATCGAGCTGGGTGGCCCATTCAAGAACTTCGATTTCCGCGTTGATTCCGACAGCTTGCATCATGGCTTGAGCGATGACGGCCGCATTGAAGCTGGGTACGTGAACGCGCTTATTGGCGATGATTTTGATTGGCTCACCTTTGTACCCAGCGTCCTTCAGCAGTTTCTGGGCCTTCGCGGGGTCGTAGACATAACCCTGACGCTGAGCCTCATCATAATAAGCTGATGTTATGGCCACCGCCGAGTTGTTGGGCTTTCCGTTTCCATTGGATACCGCAGCAACGAGTTGCGGGATATCAAGAGAGGCCGCAATCGCTTGGCGAAGCTTCACGTTCCCGAGTAAAGGATCGCGGGTTTGGAAAAGGAAGGTATGCTTGGTCGCCGACGGATAGAGACCGACCGCGACATTCTTCGCTTTGGAGAGTTCCGGCACATCCGAATCCAGAACCTGCGCAACATCGACGGCCCCTGACACAAGTGCGGCCTTGACGGTAGAGGCGTCGGGTACGACCAGGAACTTGACCTCCGGAACAACTGCGCGCTTCGCGCCCACAAGACCGTCCGGCTTGTCGCCGGACGGCGACTGGTAGTCGTCAAACCGTGTCAGTATGACGTACTCGCCTCGCCGCCACTCGGCATATTTGAACGGGCCGGTTCCGATAGGTTTGTCCCACGTGCCGTCTTCCTTAACGGAGCTCTTATGGATGATTGCCGTCATCCCACAATCAGTTCTTGCGAGGGAGTCAAGGAAAAGAGCGCTTGGGTGATCGAGCGTCATCGTCACCGTGCCGGCGTCAGGAGCTTCCACCTTTTCGACCTTCAATCCTGAATGTCCGTCGAAGTCAGAGCGGCAGCGCCAGTCCGTTTTAGGATCCATGTACCGGTTCCAGCTCCACACGACATCTGCAGAGCTCAATTCCGCGCCATTATGGAATTTGACGCCTTTGCGAAGCCGGAACGTGTAGGTCTTCCCGTCAGAGGACAGCTGAACGGATTCGGCAAGCAAAGGGGCAACGGTTCCGTTTTCACGGTATCCGACGAGCCCCTCCACCATATGCAGGACGACCGCATCGGTATTGTCGTCCCGATTGACACCAGGATTGGTGCTTCGGATATCTGCGTTCAGCGCAACGGTTACCGTCTGCGCGGCCGCAGGAACAGCGGTGAAGAGCACTGCTCCAAGAGCGGATACGGTCGTTTTATTCATGGCTCTGATCCCCAGCCTAGTCATTTTTGTTGGAACGCCGGTCCTTCAGGACCGCGGCGAAGAAATCTTGCACGTTCTCAACCACTCGCATTCCGTCGTGTGGCACATTCGGCACGAGATCAAAGCGGACCTGGATACCTTCGGCCTCGAATGAACGCCGGAGACTGTCAAGTCGCTCAGGTCGGGTTTGCCCGGCATCATTTGCTCCGGGCATCCAGTTTCTTCCACCTTCGCGGTGCGTGATTTCCCAGGTTTCGAGATCAGCTGCACCGACAACCATTTGCACGGGAACACGTCCCATAGCCTTAATGTCGATGTCGCGTCCAAAGCGCTCCTTCACATTGCGGATCCCGACCCACCAGTCCCGTGTGGGATCAAGGAGCGTGACTGAGCCGGGAGCACCGATAGACGCTGCCCATAGACGCTCCGGGTGCAGCATAAGGAACCGGTGCGTAAAGTGCCCTCCCCCGGAAAATCCAAAGAGAGCGAAGCGGTCTGCTTGAAGACTGTAGCGTTCCCTGACCTCGTCAACGATCGACAGGAGCACCTCGTCATAGCGGATATCGGCTTCCTTGATGTACTTGAAGCCGTCGCGATTTCCGTCTCCCAGAACGCCGACCGGAAACAGCGGGCACAAGATGATGCAATTATTCCAACGCCCGAATTCCGCGAAAGCATCGCGGTATTCCGTGAAAGCGCGCCCCGTCCCGTGCATTGCAACAATGAGATCCGGGGCGTCGTCCTGATCGAGCGTGCGTGGCACGTACAGGCAGTAGGAGAACCGCGGATCGGCCTTGCTCGCAAAGACAGTGGAATGGCCGAGATCGTAGATTTGACGGCCCCGGTCCTTGGTGCCGGGCTCGTTTTTAAGGGGTGATGTAGCGGCAAGATCCATAGGGCGATCTCATTTGGTTCAAAAATTGGCGCCAAAATGTTTGCATCTATAACCGAGGTTGGCAATAAGGGTTTTTGAAATTTTCGCAGAAGTTTCGGTTTGAGAAACTTTGTGTCCTTTATCGTCGCCGCCCGAAGTGGATTGCTTAGGATTCTCAATCCCGTATGAAGTGCGTTCCGGCTGCTCTCCCGAGGTATCCTCACCACAATGACCAGCAAAACCGATCCTGTCTCCGAAAGCCTCGTCGATATGATGGCGCGAGATATCCAGGCCGGAGTTTTTACGCCTGGCACTTGGCTCAAGCAGATTGACCTCGAAAAGCGATACAGCGCTACCCGGATGGACGTTCGTCGGGCCCTTGATCAACTGGCTCTGAAGCGGCTGGTCCGTCACGTTCCCAACAAAGGCTATCATGTCCATGCGCTCGACGACCGTCAGGCGAGCGAGATTCGCGATGTCCGTGTCATCCTGGAGACGGCGGCAGTGGACAGTATGATTGACAACATTCGGGATACGGACCTTGAAGACCTCCGCAAGCTCGCAACGCGTTTCAATGATCTGATTTTGACGGGTACAATCTTGGAGCAATACGAAGCCAATATCGCTTTCCACATGCGCCTCCTGACCCTGTGCCCCAATCAGGAACTGGTCAACGTCGTTACGGAATTGCGCGGCCGCGGCCCGTCGGCACCTGCATCGCAATGGAAGACCCGGGCCCGTGTAGAGCAGTCCGGACGCGAGCATCTCATGATGATTGATGCGCTCGAGGCTCGAGATGCTTCTGCGCTCAGGCGCATCTTAACGGCTCACATCCGACAAACCGCTCTTGCAGAAAGCCTGGAAGTTCAGCCGTCTCAACGAAAGAGCGGCTGAACCGAGCTTTACAGCGAACGGATCTCAGTTCGTGATCCGAACTTCCCAGGCGCGGGGTTTCGAAAGCACCGATGCAGTGTATCCCTGCACATTCTTTCGAAAGGCACTCGCTTCCACGCCATTGTAGAGCATGACGAAGGGCACTTCGTTCAGGAACCGACGGTGAAGTTCATCAAAGATCTTCTGACGCTCTTCCTTGCCCGATGTGACCATAGACTTTTCCAGCAATGACTGCGCCTCGGGGTTATCCCAAACCTTGCGGGGCTGCTTATCCTTCGGGCCCATGACGGATTCGTAGCTCAACGACGGGTCGAGCCTCGCCGAATAGGGAAAAGCCATCATCTGATAGTTGCCCTTATTGTAGCGATCGAGCTGGGTCCCCCATTCCAAGACCTCCAGATTCGCATTGATACCGGCCGCCTGGAGCATCGCCTGTATAATGACGGAGGACGCAAAGGTCTGCGGGTAGCGCTTGTTTGTCAGAATGACGATCGGCTCGCCCTTGTAGCCCGCTTCCTGAAGCAGCTTCTTTGCAGCGTCGGGATCATACTTATAGCCCTGATCGTGAGCCGCCGAATGGTATGAAGAACTCAATGGGACAACCGAGTTGTTATGCTTTGCCAATCCTTCGGTCACCGCTTGGGCGATTTGCGGCGTATCGAGCGCCGCCGCGATAGCCTGCCGCAACTTCACATTGGAGAGCAACGGATCGCGTGTTTGGATCAACAACGTGCTCAGCCCCATGTTCTGCGCAATGGAGAGCCCGAGATTGGCGTTACCCTTGATTTCCTTGACATCCGCATTGGCGATATCCGGCACGACGTCCACATCACCCCGCAACAGAGCTGCTTTCGCCGATGCGTTATCGGGAATGACGAGGAAGCGAACTTCATCCACGAGCGGCCGCTTGGAGCCGGCGTAGCCGTCGGACTTGCCCTCGCGAGGATTTGCGTATCCGTCAAACTTCGAGAGCTTGACGAACTCGCCGCGACGCCACTCCTCGAACTTGAAAGGTCCGGTTCCGATCGGCTTACCCCAGGTTCCATCAGCTTTTACTGAGTCCTTGTGGACAATCCCGGTCATAGCGCAATCGGTTCGCGCCAATGTCGCCAGGAAAAGCGCATCGGGCTTCGTCAGGCGGAAAACAACGGTCTGCGGATCAGGCGTCTCAACCGCTTCGACCTGCGAACGCCCGCGACCGTCGAACTCAGCCAAGCAACGCCACTCGGTCTTTGGATCCAGATAACGCTTCCAGTTCCAAGCCACATCTTCTGCGGTAAGGTTGGAGCCGTTATGGAATTTTACACCTTTGCGCAGCTTGAAACTATATGAACGGCCGTCTTCCGATATTGTGAAGGACTCGGCGAGCAGAGGCTGAATGCTGGCATTCTCGCCATATGCGACAAGCCCCTCAACGACATGCAGAACAACCGCATCTGTATTGTCATCTCGGTTTACGCCCGGATTTGTACCGCGAATATCCGCATTGAGCGCTATGCGTAGCGTTGGTTGCTGGGCATAGGCGGGAAGTGCAGATACGCCCAGCAGGCCTGTAAAGCATCCGGCCAGAAGGAGCCTTGCCTTCGATCTCATTGTCGTCCTCCAGAAATATTGATGTTCCTGCTCTGTTATCATTGCCGACAGCTGTTGATCGCTGCTTAGGCGGTCTTTGCGAGCGACGCGACCTGTGCCGGTGACGCCTGAACTTGGTTGGATGGAATTTGAACTTCCATATCGAGTTTGTACGTTGAGAAATTCTGGTTGAGCGCAGGAAGCATCGCAACTTCCATGATGCCGAGCATGGGCTCCATCACGATCATTGCAACCGTTGCGCTCAGATTGTTGCTAAGGTTCTTGCGTGGCGGACGGCAGACGGACCACGGCGCCTCGAAGTCGTCAAACAGCGCGTCCTTCACGGTCTGCCTGGTGATGCTGCCGAGATGTGGCTCGAGAAGAGCGCGGACCCGCAAATCCCGATAGAGACTGTCGGGCGTATTTTCGATGCCTGTATCCTTCAGCTTGGACAAGGCAACAGGGCTTTGAAAATGATTGGCGTGAACAATGAGGCCGCGCTCGGGATGAACTTGAAATGTTTCATCCGGCGCACACTCGAAATCAATCGCGATGCCGTTGGCTTGGCTGACGATCATGTTGTTGGCGGCAGACTTGGGCGTGACGTAAACCGCCCGCATGGACGCTGCGACCTGCCGTTGTTCGAGTACCTTACGGCGGATGAGAGCGAGCGGAACACCAAGACGGCGATAATCACGATCGGTCTCAAGATAATTTGCCGTGATCGCGATGCCCGCGGCATTGAAGCCAGAGCGCCCAAGAGCGCCAGCCTCGGTAAATGTCAAAATGTCAGGACCGTCTTCACGCTTGATCTTGAGGACGACGGCAGTTTCTGCGCACTCCACTTTCCAGTCCCAGTTCTGCGCGTGAATCAGGCGCCCATCCCGTGTCGTCTCCGGCAGTGCCACCACACCGGTGCAGCCATCCGGATCGTCATCAGGGATGTTGCGCTCCTCGGCGGGCCGCTGAGCGAGTTTCAGGATCTCCGTACGGGCGTTCAAAAGCACAACGGATTCGAAGGGAACCCCGGCTCCCTCGGCGATTCCCCGCATTTCCTCAAGATAAGTGGGATCGAAACGGTCAATCGTCGGCTCGAAATGCTTGACGAGGGCCACGATCCCTTCCGCCGTCAAATTGTTGCGGCCAAGCTGGTCCGAGTAATGCTCGATTCCCAGACGGACCCGGCCCGTAGCCTGCTCCCCGTACTGGCGCCCCCGCTCACGGGGACTTCCGGATACTTCAATGAGCGGGCAGGATGCGGTCATCGGCGGCCTCTCCAACAGGGCTGGCGTTTCTGATGGATCTATTGTATTTCATCATGACAGAATACAATCAAGAGGAAATTTGGCGTGCCTCAGCCGACGCGATTGCAGCAGGACTTAGCCGAGCGAATCGTTCAGCTGGTGAATGACGACGGTCTCGCCATCGGCGCTCTGCTCAATGAGAACAGCCTGGCAAGGCGCCTTGAGGTCTCCCGCACCCCTGTCCGAGGCGCCCTGCAGCATCTCGAGGAACAGGGAATCGTTGCCCGTCGACCAAACCGGGGCGTCGAGTTGATCGCGATCCCGCAAAAAAACTTGGCCTCGGCACCGCCCCCCGATGACGACGAGGAGTGGCTCGTTCGGATTGCTCGCGATCATCGAGCTGGCTCGCTGCCGCAAGACATCTCTGAAATTGAAGTCATGCGGCGATACGGCCTCAACCGCCCTGCGGTCCAGCGTGTTCTGTCGCGATTGGCGGATCTTGAAATGGTTGAGCGAAAGCCCGGTTATGGCTGGCGCTTTCTGACCGGAACTCGAGATAGGGCGACACATGATGAAAGCTATCGCTTCCGCCTCATGGTCGAACCAATGGGAATTCTGGAGGCCAGCTTCCGTCTGGACCCGTCCTGGATCGAAATGATGCGCCGTCTTCATGGGGACACCCTCGAGCGCCACTGGCATGAATCCTCCAGCGTCGCGTTCTTTGAAATGAACGCCGCTTTTCATGAAGGGCTGGCCGCCGCCTCCGGAAACCGCTTCGTGCATGCCGCCATCCGTCACCAGAATCAGCTCCGGCGCTTTTCCCAATATGATTGGAAATTCGGCTTCGAGCGGGTTGTCGTGAACTGCCGCGAGCATTTGGAAATGTTGGACTATCTTGCCCGCGACGAGCGAGAGATCGCCTCGCTCCTGATGCGTCGACATCTGGAGCGGGCAAGTCAGGTCAGATCGGAATGATCCTGATCCCGGCTAGATCGAAATTGTATTTCATAATCATAAAGTTCATTTTCTACTTCCTTCCGCTCCCAGCCTGGATGACCTTCGATGACCACCCTCCAACAAACGGCACCTCATTCCCTCGCGAACGATGTGGGCGATGCTTACTGGCTTCCTTTCACGGCAATGCGCCAATTCCGCTCGAACCCAATGATGTTCGTGGGAGCAGAAGGCATGCATTACACGACCGCCGATGGGCGGCGGGTTCTCGATGCCATGGCAGGCCTGTGGTGCGTCAATGCCGGCCATGCGCAACCACGCATCGTAGAAGCGATCCGCGAAGCGGCTGGCCGGCTCGATTTCGTCTCCTCATTCAAGATGAGCCATCCGGGAGCCTTCGAGCTCGCCGGACGGCTCAAGGCAATTGCTCCGGAGCGCTTCGAGCACGTCTTTTTCACAAATTCCGGATCCGAAGCGGTCGACAGCGCCCTCAAGATCGCCCGTGCCTATCACCGCGCGCGCGGTGATTCCGGCCGGACAAAGTTCATCGGACGCGCCAAGGGCTATCACGGCATGGGCTTCGGTGGGCTTTCTGTCGGTGGCATCGGGCGCCACAAACGCGATTTCGGTCCGCTCCTTCCGGACGTCGCTCATCTCTCACTTCCATACGATCGCTCGTCGATGGGTTTTTCCCGTGGCCAGCCCGAGACAGGCATGCACTTCGCCGATGAGCTGGAAAGCCTCCTTCAGATCAATGATCCTGCAACCGTCGCGGCCGTCATCGTCGAACCCGTGATCGGCTCCGGCGGCGTTTATCCTCCGCCGAAGCAATATCTTGAAAAGCTGCGGGCCATTTGCAGTCGACTCGGCATTCTGCTGATTTTCGACGAAGTGATTACGGGATTCGGCCGTCTCGGAACGGCTTTCGCAGCTCAAGCTCTTGATGTGACACCTGACATCATCACCTGCGCCAAGGGCATGACCAACGGTGCGGTTCCCATGGGCGGCGTTCTTTTGAGAGATTTCGTATTCGATGCCTTCATGGCGGGTCCGCCCGAAGCAATCGAGCTTTTCCATGGGTATACGTATTCAGGACATCCCTTGGCCTGTGCGGCGGGGATTGCCGCTCTGGATGTGTACGAAGAACTGGAGCTTTTCCAGCGAACCGAGAAAACTGCCCTTAAATGGGAACATGCTCTTCATAGCCTGAAGGAAGAACCGCACGTCGCCGATATTCGCAATATCGGGCTTCTAGGCGTCGTCGAGCTTGAATCGCGGCCGGGCGAACCTGGAGCACGCGGCAACTCGTGCGCGCAGATATGCTACGAGAATGGCGTGCTTGTACGGGCTTCGGGCGACCTTATCGTTTTATCGCCACCGCTGATTATCGAAGATCAGCAGATTGAGCAGATCGTTGACAGCATCGGCTCCGCTCTGAAACAAGTGCATTGAGACCCGCAGCCTTATGACCGGAGGCGATACGTGCCGAAACACCATCATTTCTATATTGACGGGCAATGGATTCGTCCGACGGAAGAACGACAGCTCGACGTTATCAACCCGGCAACGGAAGAGCCTGTTGCCACAATCGCGCTCGGCAGTGCTGCGGACGTAAGCCATGCCGTGCGGGCCGCACGTCGTGCTTTCACGGCATTTTCACGAACCAGCCGCGAAGACCGCCTCGCTCTGCTATCTGCAATTGTCCAAGCATACCAACGCCGCACTGACGATTTGGCAGAGGCCATATCGTCCGAAATGGGCGCCCCATTGGCTTTTGCACGAGAGCGCCATGTGCCCGCAGGCTTGGGACATCTTAACCGGACGATCGAAGTTCTGAGGAGCTACTCCTTTGACGAACGGATCGGCTCCACATTGATCGCACGGGAGCCTATTGGCGTTGTCGGACTGATAACTCCCTGGAACTGGCCCCTGAACCAGATCGCCTGCAAGGTCGGCCCTGCCCTTGCCGCGGGTTGTACGATGGTTCTCAAGCCGAGCGAGGTTGCACCTCTATCAGCTTTGATTTTCGCGGAGATTATCGAGGAGGCAGGCATTCCGCCGGGAGTCTTTAACCTCGTGAACGGGGACGGTCCAACTGTTGGACAGGCAATTGCAAGTCACCCCGACATCGATATGGTTTCCTTCACAGGCTCGACACGCGCGGGCATTCTCGTTGCCAAAGCGGCAGCAGATACGGTGAAGCGCGTCCATCAGGAGCTTGGTGGAAAGTCACCCAACATCATCCTGGATGACGCGGATTTCACCGCTGCCATTACTCATGGAACACGAGCATGTTTTGCCAACAGCGGGCAATCCTGCAATGCTCCGACCCGTATGCTCGTTCCAGCCAGCCGTCAAAATGAGGCTATTGCGCTTGCACGGAGCGTTGCCGAGGAAACCGTAGTCGGAGATCCTCGCTCTTCCTCGACGACCATTGGCCCGGTTGTCAATAAATCCCAGTTCGAGCGGATTCAGGAGTTGATCCAGGCCGGGATCAACGAAGGCGCCACTTTGGAGACAGGCGGGCTCGGCCGCCCTGCAGATCTGAACCGCGGCTATTATGTGCAGCCAACGGTGTTTGCGAATGTGAACAACACCATGACGATTGCGCGAGAGGAAATCTTCGGCCCGGTTCTGTCCATTCTTCCCTACGAAACCGAAGCGCAGGCGATCGAGATCGCGAATGACACGGTTTACGGCCTGTCGAGCTATGTTACGTCCGCCGACCCGGAACGAGCACGCCGTGTCGCTCGTCAGATTCGTGCCGGGATGGTTCATCTGAACGGCTCGCGCGGCGACTCCGCTGCCCCTTTCGGGGGCTATAAGCAATCCGGCAATGGCCGGGAATGGGGCAAGTTCGGTTTCGAGGAGTTTCTCGAGATCAAATCCATCTTCGGGTACGAAACGGCGCCTGCGTAAAGCGATCAAAAGCGTTCGCACGTGGAATCGCCAAGCGAAGCTTGGGATACAACAGAGGGCGGGTGTTGTACGGACAATGCCCCCTAACGCATTGAACTCGGTAGGATTCACAATCTGGATTAACCCGTTGAACGAGGATATCGCTGGATTGGTACGGCGATATCCATTTCCTTCATCCTTGAGCATTCGACAGCTCGTGTATTCCATTCTCACCAATCAACGGTGGAGAGCGGCATCCATGTGCCCGACTTGCCGTCTGGAAGGTGACTTGGCCGGGGATAGAGGACCTAGCCCGCGATTGACCAGGCCAGCATCTTGTGCGAGGTCACGCGGCCTTATCGGGACCTGCTCGCCAAGGTGCAGTCTCAACAATTCAACAAGCCGGTCATGATCAAAGCACATCTTCTTTCAGCCGCTCTCGTTGCCCTTGTATGCGCAACCTCCTCCGCACGGGGCTATCCTCTCGATTCGCTTCTCCGTTCATCCGCAACACCCCACGGCTTTATCAAGGGCGTTGCAGCCTCGGATGACGAGGAAATGAGCCCCGAAGAGATGGAAGCTGCCTTGGAGAAGGAGCAGGCACGGCAAACTGCCATGGAGGATCTGGAACGCCAAATCAGCGCTCCGCTTGCTGCGTTTTCCTCGGTCTACGAACGTTCGCTCAATGAGCGGGATGCGGCTGCCCATAAGGCCCTCGATGGGATTTTCAATCAAGGCGGCTGCAACTTGAGCGCCGTTGAACGACTGAGAGGCGAATTCATCTCCTCAAAGGCTGCGAAAGCCGGCAAGGCCGAGATCGAAAGCACCCGTGCGCAGCTCACAGACTCTGCACGTTCATATAGAATTTCATTTTCGTCGACGACGCCTCCCGACGCGACTCCCAAGCTCCTGCAGGCCCTGAACGAGGCAGCTCCTAAGATCAAAGCGCTGAATGCGGAGTATGGCAGGATCTGCTCAACGTCCCAGCAACAGATGAAAAAGATCCCCGTGACCGACGCCGCAAAAATGATGGCGATGTCGTCGGAGATTCAAGCCAGAGAGGCGTCTCTCGGCTCCCAAGTGGACCAAATTGTTGGCACCTTGAACCAGCAGGTCGATGCCCTGGATGCTTCCCTCATCGCTTGGGCGCTCCAACCTTTGAAGACAGCACAGCCCAAGTAGTACGGGTCCGGCAATGATGCCGGAGTGCTTATGAAGCGCACTCAAGCAGGCCGACAGCAGCTGATTTCTGTCTAAGACGAGCGTTGGACTGTCAGCCTGCTTCGTTCGAGACGCCATCAACGACGCAAGACCGTACGTCCCTGTGTCGTTCTGGCCTGCCATCCATAGCGCTCGAGTTCAGGGGTGTCATGCTCCTCCTCAGGCCACCCCAAGCACAAGTAGGCGATCAGCCGCCATGTCGAGGGGACCTCCAGAGCTTCGGCAACCTGAGCGGGCTCAAGGATCGATACCCATCCAAGACCAAGCCCATGGACACGAGCAGCCAACCATAGAAGATGAACGGCACCGACGACGGACCAAGCCAAAGTCTCCGTCATGGTTTTGCGTCCCAATCCATTTCCTTGTTCCGTCGCCTCATCACAAAACACTGCCAACTGGACCGGAGCCTGATTCAGACCTGCCAACTTCAATCTGGCATAGATCTGCGCACGCTCGCCTGTGAAGCCGGCGAGTGCTTCTTGATTACATTTCTCGAAACTGTTCTGAACGGTTGTACGCGCGTCTGCACTCTCAACCGAGACGAATCGCCAAGGCTGGCTGTTCCCGACAGAGGGCGCCAGTTGAACGAGATCGAGCAGGTGGTCCATAAGTCCTTGAGGGATGGGATCGGGCCGGAAACTCCGCACATCCCGGCGCCAGGTCAGAAGGTCCTCAAAGCTTTTGCAGAAGTCGGGACCGAATGCAGGAGGGTGGAGCTGAAGGCCAGATCGTATCATACTTGTTCCAGGTCTACACAATCGCGAGCTGGTTTAGCACGGCTCTTTGGGATCTGACTAAGCCAGGAACCTTCTAACTCCGCAAACACCTCGTACGGTTATTTTAGCGGAAGCAGGTTACTCTCGTGGGCATATCGGACGTTATGGATTTGGCACGTCGCGGTTTTCCGGGAGCGTCAATTGCCACATCCACGGTGGCAATGGAGCCTCGACCGAGCAGATCAGCCCCTGAGGCGCATACTCGATCTGGACATTGCCATTCAGATCGAGAGCCAAGCTACGCTCGATCAAACGCGACCCGAAGCCTTTCCTTAATGGCGGCTTCACCACCGGCCCCCCTTTTTCCTCCCATCGCAGGAGCAGGAGTGGAGTCATCGGGGTATGATCCACCATCCAAGTCAGGTGGACTTGTCCAGCCTCATTGGAGAGCGCTCCGTACTTGGCAGCGTTCGTTGCCAGCTCATGGATCGCCATCGAGAGTGCCAACGCCATTCTCGGCGCGAGGTGGACCCGCCCACCCTGGCACTGAATCCTTCCCTCCCGGCCGCTCCTGTAAGGTTCCAGAACCTCGCTGACGACGTCATGCAGCAGGGCGCCCTCCCAATTCTCGCGGGTCAACACGTTATGGGCGCGAGAGAGTGCGAACAGGCGGCTCTCCAGAGCCTCCGATGTCGTGCGGGGCGTTTCGGACCCACGCAATGTCTGCATCGTGATGGATTGCACGGTGGCCAAAGTGTTCTTCACCCGATGGTTCAGCTCGTGAATGAGGAGCTGCTGGTGTTCTTCAGCCCTCTTGCGATCGCTGATATCCTGAATAACGCTGATGCCGTACAGAGGCTGGCCCGCTGCGTCGTCGACGCGGGATGCTGCCACTTCGACCCACACCTCATGGCCGTCCTTGTGGATATAGCGCTTCTCGATCGTGTAAGTCCGTGTCTTCCCCAGCATCAGTTGCGAGAACCGCTGCAAATCCACCTCACGATCATCCAGATGATTCATGGCCCAGAAAGTCTGCCCAACCAGCTCGTCAGGGCGATAGCCGGTGATGGCGCACAGCCGTTCGTTGACGCGGAGGAAGCGCCCATTCCGGTCAACTTCGCCGATACCCGCGAAGACATGCTCGTAGGTCGCGCGCAACCGCTGTTCATTCTCCCGCAGGGCCGCCTCTCTGTCTCGAAGATCTTTTTCAATGCGGGCGCGTTCGACGGCGTCCCAGGTGCGATGGGCGACTCGTTCGACAAGCATGACCTCGGTGGCGGTCCAATGGCGCGGCTTGGCCTCGTGCACATAAAGAAGCGCTCGAAACAGCCCATCTTTTATCAATGGCGTTACAATTAGAGAACGACAGCCAATGCTCGCCCAGGTTGCGGCATGGGCATTGCCGACGCGTGGATCATCAAGGCAGTCCTCAACGACGAGCGTGCGTCCAGCCCGCAACTCCGCGATCACGGCTGGGCCGAATGCCTCCAGGATGCGAGCCTCGCCCGCCAAGCTTCCGATAGAAACATCCCTTACCCAATCCTGCTCAACCGCAACCACCCCTCCTGTCTCATCAATTTCACCATAGCCCGCACGATCAGCACCGATGTGGGTACCAAGGGCTCGCGCTGTCGCCAGGGTGACGGTGCGCGGCTCGGACAGGGTGGCGAGACGCTCGCTCAGTTCGATATGGAATTTAGCCCTTCGGTCGGCCTGTACTTTCTCCGTGGTCTCGGTGCATGCGCAGAACATGCCGGCGATGGCGCCGCTGTCGTCTCGAACGGGCGAGTAGGAAAACGTGTACCAAGTGTCTTCCGGGAAGCCGTGACGCTCCATGACCAAATGCAGGTTCTCGTGGAACGTTGCCTCACCGGCCATCGCCCTGGCCACGAGAGGTTCGATGTCGTCCCAGATCTCCGGCCAAACCTTTTGGAAAGGATGACCCATGGCGTGCGGATGCTTCGCCCCCAATATCGGGACGTACCCATCATTATACAGGAAGGTGAGTTCCCGCCCCCAGGCCACAAACATCGGGAACTTGGACGTCAGCATCAAACTCACGACCGTGCGCAAGGCCGGTGGCCAATGCTCAGGGGAACCGAGAGGGGACATAGACCAATCTCGGGTGCGCATAAGGGTACCTGTCTCGCCGCCGTCAGCCGGAAAGGTAAGCACGGGCCCTCCAGCCTAGTATCGTCTAGACGAGTCGATGATCTGTTCAGGGTCAATGAGTATTGCGGATTGTGACGATGAGGACACTTTATGGATCTTCTCGTACAGTTGCATGTAAGAAAGGTAGAGCCGCCAGCTCATGTTTCAAATAGCGGACTGACGCAGGCTTGAGCCCTCCTTGGTTTGAATTTTTACCGCCCACTCCTCTATCAGCCCGCGCCATGCCTCGGGCGAGACGGCAGCTCCCGGCAGCCGCATCAAGATCTTCGAAACAAGGAAATTCTTCGCATCCTGCTCTCATTCACACCTCCAGGATCAATATTCGATCGATCCGCGCATCTTCGTAACTGCAGTACTGGAACGGCGGCATCGCCCCTGCCCTCGCTACCGTTAGACCCAACGGGAGGATGCCTCTTGCTCGGTAGGGAGACGCCCTTCAGGCGTGAATTGGTCGACGGCATCGGGCAGTTCTTGCGAAAGTTCGGATAGGAGTTCCTGGCGCGGCACCCCGGTCCGCTGTTCGAGCTCATCGAGGGTGTCCGAGCCAAGCACCTGAGAAAGTTCAGCCGGGGCGATCTGTCGATTCTGACCTGTGCCTACCCAGGAGTCCACGTGGTCTCCATAACCGTTTTGGCGGAACTGATCGAACAGACCACCCAAACCTCCTCCGCCAAGTCCGCCACCGCCAAGTCCGCCGCCGCTACCCAGCAGTCCGCCAAGCAGACCTCCAAGGCCACCGTCCTGACCGAGCATCCCGCCGAGGCCCCTGCCCGTCTGGCCGTCGAGCCCGCCACCAAGGGGGCCTCCCTGCGGACCGGATCGATAGTGCTGGTAAGCCTTGGCTGCCAGCAGCATCATCAGCGCTTTGACAATCGGCGATGTTGTTCCGCCACGCCCCTGCATTGAGGAGCTCCCAGCACCCATCATGTAGCCTAGAATTGCGTCCAGCAATCCCATCGTTTCCTCCGTGATTGGCGGTTCGTTCAAAAGCGGTCAAGCTCGGCCGCCCTATCACTGCGCGTCCGTCGTTCCGGTCCTTGGTGATGCGCTCCGTGGCGCTCGATCCGATTCAATGATGGTGCTTGTGCGGTCGGGAGCAACGTCGGACGGCGTCGCGCCGGCGCGGCTCATGCCCAAGCTTGCCGTGATCGTCGGCTGCACTGCACCCATGCGCCCGCCGAACCAGGAGGCGGCAGCCCCAAGAATCAAGCCGAGAGCAGCGAACAGGGCACCTTTGGAGACTGCCCTTGAAGCAGCATCAGCCACTTGCGCGGCTTGCTGCTTGGCTTGCTCGGCAGTCTGTCGATATTGTTGCTCGTACTGCTGAACCTGCGTGCGTGCTTGGTCGACGGGAATATTCTGCGCCCGGGCTAGCATTTCAGCGGCGCGATTGCGGGCATCGGCTGCCTGCTGCTCATTGCCTGTTAAGGCCGCACGAACGGCCGTCACAGCAGCATCGCGCAAGGCGGCCGGATCATTGCCGCCGGTTGCACCACGGATCTGCTGCTCGATAGAGGAGAACGGGTCAGCGACACGGGACATGTTCGGTGCCGCAACCTGGGCAGCCGTCTGAGCTGTTGAGCCGACCGCTTGCGTGACGTTGCCGAGGGCGCTCGTCACCGTGCGATAGGCTCCTCCAAGGAGCCCGCCAACCGTCGTGGTGAGCAAATAGAATACGACCAAAGTCGTCAGTGCCCATGCGGTGAGGCCATGCCAACCAGCCGTGGACTCCTTTGGCTTACCTGCGAGCCGGCCGGCGGCATAGCCGCCAGCCAAAGCGGCCAGGATCCCGGAGACCAGAAACCACACACCGGCGCCAATCGAGAATGTGGAGACCGACGGGTTCTCGGCTGCGCCTGCGTTGGGATCGAGGGTGGCTGCGCCAATTCCAATGCCAAGCAGATTGAGGATAAGCTGGGCAACGAGCATGACGACCACGCCGGCAAGTACCGCGCCCCACGTCACCTTGTTGAGCATAATGGTACGGACATCCTCAGCCGGAGTAACCGAGCTCATGTGGGGAGCATCATAGTCACCGCGGTTGCGTGGAGTATCGGGGTGATGGACATCGGTCATGACGCGACCTCCTGTTTGGCGACCCAACCCCCAGCTCCGGAAATGGTTCAGTGAAGCGGAACAGAATTCCTGGCGGGCCAGTGTATTGCCAAGGTTAGCCCGCCAGCGTCGATACTAAGGAGAGAAAGGAACTCTCACGACAGGTACCCGTTGGCATCTGTTCACGTGAGAACAGTCATGAGCGATCCAACCGCACCGCCAACCTGGAGTGCAGACGAAAAAGCAAACTCGCGTGCTCGAGGCGCCCGGAAGTAGCACTCGCACCATGTCTGAGGAAGTTATTCCACTCATGGAAGAGACCGCGTCCGTTGGCAAGCGGCCCATTATCACCGGACGATTGCGGGTACAAACCGTTACCGACACTGTCGAGGAGATCGCTCATGCAGATGTGCGACGTGCGACGGTCGAGATTACTCACGTGCCCGTGAACGAGATTGTCGAGACTGCACCCGAGATCAGGACAGAAGGCGACGTGACCATCGTGCCGGTGCTGGAGGAGGTGCTCGTGATTGAGAAACGCCTCGTGCTCAAAGAGGAATTGCATATTCGGCGTCACGTTGCCACCGAGACAGTTGAGGCACCGGTCACACTTCGCAAGCAGCGTGTCGTTGTAGAGCGGCTTAATACCGATGGCCCCCCAACCCAAGGAGAACTAACAATGAGCTCTGGAGCAGCAACCGGAAGGCTGGTGACGGCTTTCTTCGACAGCCGAAGCGATGCTGAGCAGGCAATCAGCCGCCTCCACTCGGCCGGGATTTCACGCGATAGCATCCGTTTGATGCCTGGAAATGAGCGAGACAGCGACAGATCAGGTAGCGCAGATCCGCAGTCCTTCCCGGAAGCCAGTGTGGGCTTATGGGACTCGCTACGTGATCTCTTCCTCCCGGACGAGGATCGCTTTACTTACGCGGAGGGTCTTCGCCGCGGCGGTTTTCTAGTCTCGGTTGACGCACGTGACGCCGACTACGAGCGTGTCATCGATATCCTGGATGATGAAGGCACAATCGACATTGATGAAAGATCCGATACTTGGCGCAGTGAAGGCTGGGCAGGCCGCTCGAATGCGATGCCCGGTAAAACCGCCAATCTGGCTTCGGGTCCTTCAGCTATGTCAGGGAATGCCGCAAATCCTGGCTTCGGAGGCTCAGGCATGACAAACACTACCTCACAACGCACCACGGGTGGGGATGAGGTGATCCCGATCGCCGAAGAAGAACTGCATGTCGGCAAGCGCGATGTGAGCCACGGCCGGGTGCGTGTTCGCTCTTACGTAGTGGAGCGTCCAGTCAGTGAACAAGTCAGCTTGCGAGAGGAGCATGTCGAGGTGGAGCGTCGCCCCGTTTCCGGCTCGGCGCAATCCGGCGCAGTTGCGAGCGACCCATTTCAGGAGCGCATGATCGAAGTAGAGGAGCGGTCTGAGGAGGCTGTCGTCTCAAAGGAGGCTCGTTTGGTCGAGGAGGTCGTTGTCCGGAAGGAGGCCGAGCAGCGCACTGAGACTATATCCGACACGGTACGTCGTACCGAGGTTGACGTCGAGGACGAGCGCCGAACCGATGCCGACCGGACGGGAACAACAAACCGGAAACCCTAATGCCTAAAGCGGGCCCAATCCCTTTGGAGAGGGCCCGTCCCATTACTAAGGGGGCTGTGCGTAAATTAGACCGGTACCAGCGTGGTCCTGGCCGCATGCACCACAGCGCGCGTTACATTGCTGAGCGTCGGGCTTACAATGCGGCTCTGCTGCCAGAACAAAGGGACATTCAGAGGTTGGTCCGACCTCAGCGCGACCAACCGCCCAGTGCGAAGGTGCTCACGCACAAGCGGCTCGGGGTTCATACCCCAGCCGATCCCAGCTAAAGCTGCATCCACGAAGGCTTGAGACGAGGGCAGCCAGTGCAGGGGCGGATGGACGTCGGCTCCGAGCACCTCTTGTAGCCAGTCGGCCTGAAGCCGGTCCTTCTGATTGAAGATCAGGCAAGGGGCATGCGCCGCCGCAAGCGCGTTGAACCCATCAGCAAACCACCGGGCGCAATACGCCGGGCTGGCGGTCGCAATGTACCGCAAGGCTCCTAGGGGATGGCAGTCACAGCCCTGGATTGGGGTGTTGGACGCTGTCACGGCCGCCGCCACCTCGCCACGCCGGAGCCATTCCGCGCTGTGATCCTCATCATCAAGCACTAAGTCGAACAGGTATCCCTCAGTCCCGGCCATGGCTGAAACGAACCAAGTCGCAAGACTGTCGGCGTTTACAGCGATCCGCAGAGTCACAAGGCGGCTTTCACTCTGAAGGCCTGGGAGGCTCTCGTGCAGGGAACTTTCAAGTAGCGCAACCTGCTCGACATGCTGGCATAAGCGCTGGCCGAGCTCAGTCGCTGTGCAAGGCTGCCCCCGGACCACCAGCACAACCCCGAGCCGCTCTTCCAACTGCTTGATCCTTTGGGAGATGGCCGAAGGAGTGACGCTGAGGTGCTGCGCAGCCCGCTCGAAGCTACCGGTCCGGATGACAGCCGCAAGGGAGGCAAGATGGACGTAATCGAGCACGATTTAGAAACTCTAATTCTGATTCAATAAATTTAACTTTCCTAATTTTGAGGCATCTTTTAGCTCCTGTCGATGATTTCTTGGAGTGTGCCGTGACCGTCCCTCTCTTCGCAGGCTTCGCGCTGGGCCTGAGCTTGATCCTCGTCATCGGAGCGCAGAATGCCTTCGTGCTGCGCTTAGGGCTGAGGGGAGAGCACGTTCTGCCGGTCGCTTTGACCTGCGCCCTGTCCGATGCCGTGCTGATCTTGGTAGGCGTGTCGGGTTTTGCGCAGATGAGCACCATTATGCCCTGGGCCGAGCCCATCATGCGCTATGCTGGAGCGGCCTTTCTCATTGTGTACGGGGCCCGCAGCTTCAAATCGGCATTCGCAGCTGAGGCCAGCCTGCAAGTATCAGATACGACCACAACCACACTGCAACGCGCTTTGCTCACCTGCTTGGCTCTCACGTGGCTCAATCCACACGTCTATCTCGATACTGTCGTGCTGATCGGATCGGTCTCGACCCAGTTCGATGAGGGGCGGGACATGTTTGCACTCGGCGCCATGCTCGCATCCTTCACCTTCTTCCTTTCATTGGGCTACGGTGCGCGTCTGCTGCGCCCGTTCTTCGCTCGCCCGGGCATGTGGCGGGTTGTTGATGGCGGGATCGGTCTTGTGATGTGGATCACGGCAGCGCGCGTGCTGGTTCCTTCGACGCCCGCATGAGATGCTACAAACAAGCACGCGCATTTTGCTGCATATCGACTTATGCCACAAAGAGATCATGGGCAGAGCCGGAGCGGGAATTGTCAGCAATGGGGACTTGTTGCCTTAGGATTTCAAGCAGCCGCAGGTTCCGCGCCGAGGAAAGGTAGAACGAGGCTCGGCGTGCGAAAACCATGACCTTCAAATGGCCGGCAATCGCTGTCTGACGATGGCGGCATGGAAGCGTGCCCCATAGAGCAGCCCCTGATCATCGAAGTCATAGGCTGGGTTGTGCAGGGGCCTGGACTCCTTGCCGTTGCCGACGAATACGAAGCAGCCGGGTACATGCTCCAGGAACCGAGCAAAGTCTTCCGAACCCGTCATGGGCTCGCGCGCCGTTGAAACATGCTCCGGCTCGAAGACGGTTCGGGCGGCTGCGAAGGCCTCGTTCACCAGGGCTGCATCATTCAAGAGCGGAACGAATTCGCGCGTGTAGGTTATTTCCGCGGCAACATTGTAAGTCTGGGCCGTACCCTCGGCGATGATGCGCATCTGCTTCTCGATCTCGGCGCTGATCTCAGGCCGAAAACTGCGGGCATCGCCGAGGATCCGCGCAATTCCAGGCAGTGCATTGCGCGTGCCGTCGGTAATCAGCTCTGTTACTGAGACGACGCCAATCTCAGTCGGGCTCAGGCGGCGCGAAACAATGGTCTGGAGGTTCATCACCATCGCGCAGGCCGCTACCAACACTTCATTACCCCAGTGCGGGCGCGCAGCATGCCCGCCAACGCCTTTCAGGGTGATCTCAAAGTTGTCCTCCGCCGACATGATCGGTCCCACGCGGGTCTGGAAGTGTCCGACGGCCAGGCCCGGCATGTTGTGCAAGCCATAGATCTCCTCGAACGGACAGCGCTCCATCAATCCGTCGGACAGCATGGCGAGCGCGCCCTTGCCCCATTCTTCGGCAGGCTGGAACACAAAACGCACGGTGCCGTCGAAGTGCCCTTCCTCGGCGAGGAGCTTGGCAGCTCCGAGCAGCATGGCGGTGTGGCCGTCGTGGCCACAAGCATGCATCGTGCCAGGGTTCTGCGAACGATGATCCTGCGTTCCTTGCTCGGTGATGCGTAGGGCATCCATATCGGCCCGGAGGGCAATCGCGCGGTTGCCGCTGCCGCGTTTGAGCGTGCCGACGACTCCTGTTCCGCCCACGCCCTCGATCACCTCGTCCAAGCCGAACTCACGCAGCTTAGCGGCAACGAAGGCGCTTGTGCGCTTCTCTTCGAAGCCAAACTCCGGATGGGCATGAAGGTCACGTCGCCAAGCGGTCATTTCCCGTTCAAGGGCACTCAAATCGAGGGTCATCTGTCTCTCCGAGAACCTTTATTGAGCTGCGAGGCGGGTGACAGCGTCGAGCAGGATGTTCGCTCCAGCAACGAGGTCGGCATCGGACGTATGCTCGCGCGGATTATGACTGACGCCGCCAGTGCTCGGCACGAAAATCATGGCAGAGGGAGCGATTCTGGAAATCATCTGGGCGTCGTGCCCGGCACCCGAGGTCATGCGCTTCGAGGCAAGCCCGCGACTCCGAGCGGCATCCTCCACGAGTTTGACGATGCTCGGGTCGAAGGTGACCGGCTCGAAGCGGGCCAGTCGCTCGACCGAGACCTTCACCTCCTCAGCAGCCGCCAACTCCTTCAAGAAGGCCGCAAGGGTTGCTTCCTCCGCCTTCAGCCGGTCTTCGTCTGGATCGCGCAGGTCCACCGTGAAGGTGGCGCGCGAGGGAATGACGTTGATTGCATTCGGCTCGAAGCTCAGGCACCCGACCGTGGCGACGGTGGGCGTGTTCGCATTCCGGGCCCGGTCCCGCAAAAAGGTGATCACGCGGGCTGCGGTATAGCCCGCATCCCGGCGCATCGACATGGGTGTCGTGCCGGCGTGGTTAGCCTCACCCTCGATGGTCACGCGCTGCCAGGAGATACCCTGAAGGTTCTCCACCGCGCCGATAGGCACACCCTCGCGCTCCAGCACGGGGCCTTGCTCGATGTGCAACTCGACATAGGCATGCGGCTTGAGGAAGCCCGGCTCCTCAGGGCCCGCATAGCCGATCCGTTCGAGTTCTGCTCCGAGCACGGTGCCGTCGGTGCCGATTGTCGCCAGTGCCTCTCCGACGGGAAGCCCGCCCGCGTAGACGAGGGATCCCATCATGTCCGGCGCGTAGCGCACGCCCTCCTCGTTGGTGAAGGCGGCAACCGCGATCGGTCGAGCCGGAACGAACCCGGCAGACTTGAGAGTTTCGATGACCTCCAACCCGGAGAGCACACCGAAGCAGCCGTCGTAAATGCCGGCATCGATGACGGTGTCGATGTGCGACCCGAGCAGAATGGGGGCATCGTCAGCGCTATCGGCGGTTCTCCAGATCCCGAAGATGTTGCCGATGCGGTCGACAGCAACATCCAGGCCCGCATTGCGGATCCAGGCAACGAAGGCATCGCGTCCGGACTTGTCGGCGTCGGAGCCTGCGAGCCGGACCAGTCGACCATCGCTGTCGCGGCCGATCTGTCCAAGCTCCCGGAGGCGGCCGAGCAATCGCTCCGCATTGATGGAAAGCGTTGTCAAGCGTTTACCCCTCCGATGGTGGCTGGGACGGTGTCGGGCCGCATCCCGACCAGCTCCGCATAACGCTCCGGATCGGTTGCACCTTCGGTATTGATGGCGAGGACGCGGGATGTTTTGTCGAGGTTGAGGAGCGTCCTGATTTCAGGATCCGCCGCGGCGCGGACAATCCCGGCGAGGCCCGCGCCACCGCTCTCGCCCGCCACGATGGCCGGATCGTTGCCGGCGGGCCGGGCTAGGCGGTTCATTACGGCAACCGCGTCTTCCTCGTCGACGGTCATAAAGGCATCGGCGACACGGGACAGCACGCGCCAAGCGACCCGTGAAGGCTCATAGCATTCGAGCATCGCCATGACCGTCGGCTCGCCGTGACTGACCTTGACCGGATGGCCCGCTCGGGCCGTCTCCAAGAGGCAGGCGGCCCGAGCCGGATCGACAACGACGAAGGTCGGCCGCTGATCACCAAGGACGAGAGCCAGATGCCCGGCTACTGCCGCCGCAATGCCGCCGACGCCAGCCTGCACGAATACGTGAGTCGGTGGTTCTGGAAGCTGGCGTAAGGTTTCGCGCACCATAGCGGTGTAGCCTTGCATGACCAGTCCGGGAATGCGCTCGTAACCAGGCCATGACGTGTCGGAAACCACGGTCCAACCCTGCTCGGCCGCGACGCGCGCGGCCTCTGCGACCGAGTCGTCATAGGTGCCCTCGACCCGGATCATCCGGGCGCCGAAGCGGGCGATGGCCGCTACACGCTCCTCGCTGACCCCGGAATGCACGAAGATGGCAGCATTGGCTCCGACCAGTTGCGCACCTTGAGCGACCGAGCGTCCGTGATTGCCGTCCGTCGCACAAGCGAACGTCATGTCGGCCGCGATGGCATGAACCTGGGGCGCGTGCAGTTCGACGACATCAATGGGGCGTCCGACCCGGCGGCTGGCCTCCTCCAGGACGAGCCGGATCACCGCATAGGAGCCGCCTAGAGCCTTGAAGCTGCCCAACCCCAGCCGAAATCCCTCATCCTTGATGTGGACCGCGCCCAAGCCGACTTCCGCAGCCAAGGCCGGCAGGCTGCGCAGAGGTGTCGGGCTATAATTGTCTCGGTAGGCAAGGTACCGCTCGACCTCTACAGCAGCCGTCACACCCAGCGTCTCGGCATCGCGTGGATCCAGCGGCTTGCGGTAGTCAGGGTGTTGGTTAGGCAGGATCATCACGGTCCTTCTATGTCGGGCAGCGAGAAGATATTGCACATGAGGCGAGAAAGGCGCTCTATTTAGGCCTTCCGAGCGCAAGAATTTTTCGTATGGGCAGGCCGGTGGCATCCAAATCTTCATCCTCGATCACCCTGGACAGCTTTGATCTTGCGATCCTGAATATCCTCCAGCGGAACAATACGACCCCGTTGCGGGTCATCGGCGGGGCCGTCAATCTGTCCGCTCCGGCGGTGCAGCGCCGCGTCCGCCGGATGGAGGAGGCGGGCGTCATCCAGGCCAATGTCGCAGTGGTCGATCCGATCCGGTTGGGCAGCCCATCACCATCTTCGTCGAGGTTGAGGTCATCAGTGAAACCGCGGATCTGATTGATGCCGCCAAACAGGAGTTCGCTGCGGTTCCGGAGGTGCAGCAGTGCTACTACGTCACGGGGGAGGCTGATTTCTTGTTGGTGATCGTGGTGCCGACAATGACGGCTTACGACGCGCTCACACGGCGACTGTTCTTCGGCAACAACAACGTGAAACGATTCCGCACATCCGTCGTCATGGATCGCGTCAAGGTCGGATTGGCGGTTCCCCTGCTTGCGTGACGTGAGATCCCGGGCCATCAGCGAGCGATCCCGGTGCGATTTTCACGAAGCAGCATATTTGAATGTCAAGAACTTGACTGTGGTCAGCCTTGTCTCGCCATACGCGACAGGATGATTTCACCGTCCGCGCAAAAAGGCCTCCGGATTCGTCGGTTCTTATCCCTAGACTGCTGAATCAACTCGCCCGTACCGGAACGTGCGATTAAGCCCAGAATAATCCCAGCAGCGGCAGCGCCAAGGATCCATTGTCGTGCCGCAATCTCTCACTGCCTATGGCTTTCATAAGCATAAGATAAGTGTCGAGAGGACTTGATTCATGAACGCACTATGGGCTTTCCCGCCGCATTTGTACGTTGGTTGGGTCACTCGGTCTTCTTCAATGCCTCCGCGCGGTTCGTACGCTTGGTAGAGGACTTTGAGCCAACCGGTGGCGATGTGATCTTCGCACGCGATCGACCCTCATGCTCTGCAAGTAAGCACTTTTAGGCCTCCAGATTTAAGCCACGAACCCCAGTTGAAGCACGAGCTTGCAGTTACAATATATCGTAAATTGTGTATAACATTAACTCTGCAACTGATGCTATTTCGACTTTCCACCCCAGGGTGCCAACCATGGCCTATCTTTATCTACTCAACAGAATACCTGAAGGCTTTCGCCTTAGAGATATATTTGCGCCAACAACCGGAAGTGTCACGTATGGCTCAACCGATGGACTAGAAACTGCTCGCTCCACCCGCAAGCCCAAGATACAAATGATGGAGTATTTCATGAACGAATATTTTAACTTTATCTTTCCAATGCTGTGGATTGATAAATATCATGGGAGGTTTATTATCTACCTGGGCATGACCCGCCTGACCTCTGGGTATAGTTGCATCTAAGAACGCCTGATTACCCGGAATAAGATTCTTGCTATGCGGGTTATCGGTAACAATAATATCTTTATCCTTGCTGTTGTTCAGCAAGATTTGAATATTCGGCAACGCCCCAAGCTCGTCAATCTAGCCTTGTACGCGATTTTTATAGATTCAGTAGGGATCAACGAAGAATTTGTACTCGCCCATGACTACTCAATTCCCTTGATGGTCGTTGGATGGTAGAGGCCGTTTGCATTGACAGAGTTGCAGTCGGTTAATTTAATCTCTTTTTCAGAGCTGTTGTTTCCCGTCTCAATTTTACACTTGAGCTGAGTCGCATCACGAAACTTAATATCTATATTTTTACCTACTAAATTCCATCTTCCCGAAAAATCGAAACTATATCCATTGTCTGAACGCCATCCAAAGACCATCCTGCTTTTCTTAAAGCAGTACACGACCAATGTTGGGTATGTCGTTTTATTGTCAGATCGCTGCCAGCAGCCGTATAAATTACTGTAGCTCGCGGCGTTAACTGGCCTAGCTAAGGCTGACAAAACTATTAGTTTCGCTGCTGCCGACAGTAATATCATAGACCCTCTCTCATTCCAACGCGAAACCTTACCTGAACTCGCTATTTGCCAAGCGCAACAGGCGACAGCATGTTATTACATATTATCAATCGCCGGTTCTAAAGTTGAGCCCGCTTTTAAAAATTTAGGCGAATGCGCTCCAGACGGCATGGCATGCGCTACAATCGACGGGGCCTATGACATAGACAAATCACCTCTCTTTTCCGTCCACTACAGACTAGCCTCCACTCGCCAATCTAAAGCGCCTCTAACGCAAACCGAGCGTCCTCAACCCTGACGCCTTTTCTCCCTTGAGGCTCCTTAAGTCTGTACGTGAGCTCCTCGGCCGCATCGGCGAGACGATCGTGCTCCGGTCGCTCCTTGGACTGGATTGCCTCACGGATGGATAGAGCGAGCTTGCCCCGTTCCTTTGGGCCAACCAACCCTGTAATTCCAAGTATTAAGTCAATATCAGCTAGCAACTTATCTTTTTGGGATCGCGCGTTTCCATAAGCCAAATCATGATCTTTGAAGACTTGATCTAACGCATTAACGGCTGGCACATCGAACTTTGTTCCGTTTAACTTGCCCCCTGTCCACCCAGGACCGCCATAGTTTCCATAGGTTGGCAGTCCTTTTGACGTTATATCGTAGTGGACTGCGCTCATTTTATTGCCTACTGTATTTCAAGAGCTGGAAAAGCACCGCGTAGGAAACAGCTGACATGAGATTTGCAGCTATGCTATTCGGCGCCGCGCTTGGTTGCTGCGTTGGATATTTAATCGCAGAGTGGCTGTTTGATTTGCTGATTACATTTTCAGAAGAGAGTGAAAGTCATTCACAATACACATTCTTGCTTTACATTATGACTTTTGGGGGCGCTTCGTGGGGCTTGGGCATCGGTGGCGCGGTCGGCTTCTTTCTCTGCAGAACCGATAGCTAGATAAAAGATGCTAACAGAAATTGCAACATTATATAATAAGGCAATCTGAGGCTGTGAGTTTCCCAATATCTGAACAATTCCGAGACTTGCCTAACCCCATGGGCTGGCTCGTCCTCCTTAGTTGGGCCGAGCGCAATTCCAGCAATTAGCGACGTCGGTCTCTTATATTTGGCTCCAGCCTATTCTTAAGCTCTTCAACCGCATCGGCAAGGCGATCATGCTCCAGTCGCTCGTTAGACTTGATCGCCTCACGAATGGCGGTCGCGTGATCCTTCACCGCCTCCACAAGATCCCGCAAGGTCATGCTGTCGACGATCGCCGCGCCCATGATCGCCATCGGTGGGTCCATCGGGATGATCTTCTTGGCCGTCTCGCCCGCACGCGCACCCCGCCAAGCGGCAAGCACTGCAATGACCAGCGTCCCAACGGCGACGGCGTCAGCGACGGTAATACCGAGCATCGAATCCGGTCCGAAAAATACAGAATACCTCGGCCATCGCCAGAAGCGCATAAACAGCCGTGCCAGTCGAAGCGATTCCATTCGCTCGAAATGTTCCTTCCGCGATCAACCACGCGGCCTGCCCCAGGTGACCCGCACACGCTGCGCGCCACACCGCAGCGACATGGTTGATGCAGCTCGGCGTCGACAAGTGGGAAGCAGGTAGGTTTTTCGGGATGAGCGTCGAGATGCTGGGTCGGGTCTACGGTCATCACCACCCGATCATTTGAAGACTGCCGCCAATGCACTTGGCTATCGTCCGCGCCCGGAAAAGCCGATCAAATCAATCGATGAAAAATTGGTTGGTTCATTGGTTGAGGATTGGGGGAGCGGAAGAACACTGCCTAAGTGTTTGATAACAATGGTGGGCCCGGCAGGACTCGAACCTGCAACCAGACCGTTATGAGCGGCCGGCTCTAACCATTGAGCTACAGGCCCCCTTTAGGGAGTCAGGCATTCCATAGCTGAGAAGGCCTCGCTCGTCACCCCTCATCATGCCTTGTTCGCGGCCCAGGCCGCAAATGGTCTCGTGGGAACGACCCGCCCTGCAAGGGAAGGACCAAGACGAGAACCGGGCCCTTCTTAGCGCATTCTGCGTTGGAGGCAAGGCTGAGGCTGTCCGGCTCCGACGGATGCTTGTCGTGCGGCCCCTCGTCCATGCTTCAGATAACTCCACCTAGGGCGGCGTCTTTCCCGCCCGTATGGGAAGCAGGATCACGAGGCCATCCGGGGACGGGTGAAGACCCGCCAGTAGGAGATGGCGAAGCCAACGAAGGCTCCGGCCCAGGCCAGGCCCGCGACATGAAGAAGCGGGGTGGTCCAAGCAGGATGGATGGCGGCGCAAACGCGTGCGAGGGCGCCGACCACGAGCAGGAAATACAGCCCCTGTATGGTCGCCGACGCGACCAGCGCCCGGCCCGTGTGCCCGAGGCTGGCTCGGGACATCACGGCGAGCGTCATGACTCCCATCGCCCCTCCGGACCAGGCGTGAATTCCAGCGGCAGCTGGCAGAAGGCTCAAGGATGCAAGCCCCGTCAGGATAAAGCCGAGCGGGACAAACGCGTAGGCGATATGCAGGATCAGGACCAGACGGTCGCGCCAGGTGCGCTCCCCTGCCCAGCGTGCGAGCCGCGCCCCTTGGAGCACACCGGCTGCCATCAGAGCCGCTCCGGTCCCATTCCATTCAGGCGCAGCGATCCAGGCCACAAGGGCCACGCCTGCGGCGGCCATACTGACCACATCAAAGGGACCAAACGGTGCCGGCAGACGTCCAGGGTTTTCGCGGACGAGCCAATTACGGGTGAAACTGGGAATGATGCGCCCGCCGATCAGCATGATCAGCATCATGGTGGCGGCGATCCCGAAGCGGATGCCGTAGTCGGCAGCACCGAAAAAATGTGCCTCGATATGGAAGAGAAGGTTACCGACAACAAGGAAGCCGAGAGCGATAAGGACCTTGAGGTTGCGCCAGTTCTTTCCTTTGATGATCTCGCGGGCCATGGCGGCGGCAACAAGAAGCAAGAAGGCGCTATCGATGATCGTCGCAGATCCCCATCCGATCCAGGCAGAGGTCGTGACGGCGATCCGACCGACAACCCAGAGCAGGACGAGGACGAGCAGCGGTTTCCCTTGAAGCGGCATGCGTCCGGTCCAGTTGGGGACCGCTGTCAGCAGGAAGCCCGTGATCACCGCCGGGAGGAACCCATAAAGCATCTCATGGATGTGCCAATCCCGGGGAGCAAAGGCTGTCGACAGTTCCAGTTCCCCGTAAAACATCGGCAGCCATGCAAGAATGGCCAAACCGGCATAAAGGGAGCCGAACAGAAAGAACGGCCTGAAGCCATAGGACAGGAGCGCGGGCCCCTTATAGTCCCGAAGGCGGGGAATCGGAGCCATCATGGGCCTCCTTCAACAGGGATGAAAGCATCCTGCGCCGCCACCGTCCTGCCGGATTCGAGATCCGTCGCGGTCACGGTGATGGCTCGCCAATCGTTCGCGGAGGCGGAAACGAGGACACGAAGTTCGCGTGTGGCATCGGGGGCAACAGCGACCGTTGCATCATCGCCGATGACCTCAATGGAGGACTCCCGCAGACCAGACACCTCAAGCCGGAAATCGCGCTCCACATCAGCCTTGTTGTAAAGCCGAACCGTGTAGCCGTTCCGAACGCGGCCGTCCGACAGCCGCACCGCGACTGGGTTGCGATCGTGAATGACCGAAATCTTGGCATCGCTGCGCAGAGAGAGGCTCACTCCCATCACCGCCATCAGCGCGACGATGGACAGGCCCAGAGCCACGGTCTTCGGCCGCACGACACGCCGGCGCGGCGGTTCCTTGCGATGAGCCCGCTCGATATTTGTCCAAGCCTCATAGTCTATGAGACCGCGTGGACGGTCGAGCTTCGTCATCACGGAATCGCAGGCATCGACACACAGACCACAGTTGATACAAGCGAAATTCGGACCTTCTCGGATATCGATGCCGATCGGGCAAACGTTCACGCATTGCAGGCAGTCGACGCAGTCGCCCGCAGGCTCGCCCTTTGCCCTGAGGTCAGCAGCCTTCTTGGCCGAGGCGCGTGGCTCACCGCGATAATCGCGGTAGTTGACGGTCAGGGCTTCAGGATCCCAGATCGCTCCCTGCAAGCGAGGCCACGGGCACATCCAAGTGCAGACCTGCTCACGTGCAAAGCCCGCGAGGGTGTAGGTGGTGGAGGTTAGAATGCCGACCCACGCATAAGAGAGGACAGACGCCCTCCCCGTCGCCAACTCGACGAGAAGCGTCGGAGCATCGGCGAAGTAGAGCACAAAAGCGCCCCCCGTCACCATGCCGATCAGAATCCAGACCGTGTGCTTGAAACCAATCTCCAGTACGCGCCTCGAGGTCAGGGGCGCGCCACGTTTCTTCAGCCGCTCTCTCCGGTCGCCCTCGACCCAGCGTTCAACGAGAAGAAACATGTCGGTCCAAACGGTCTGAGGGCAGAAATAACCGCACCAGACTCGTCCCGCGACGGCATTGAGCCAAATGAGGATCAATGTGGCTAGGATCAAAAGGCCCGTGAGGTAATAGACCTCCTGCGGCCAGATCTCGACGAAAAAGAAATAAAGACGCCCCCGCTCGAAATCGAGGAGAACAGCTTGGTCGGGTTGACCCGGACCTCTTGCCCAGCGGACGAACGGCAGCACGTAGTAGATGGTCAGACAAACGATCAGCGCGATCCACTTGAGGCGCCGGTAGCGGCCTGACACGGATTGCGGAACGACCTTCTCGGCAATCACTCCGCGCTTGGGCTTGCGCAGATGAGCACGTTCAGGTTTGAAGCTGATGTCGAGCGTCGCCATCGGACACCTTGGAAAAAAGATGCCGCCGCGATTAAAATGTCGCGACGGCCTGGAGCATTCTGGCCTTTGGCATTACTGCGCGGCAGCCTTGGTCGTCCCGAGCTTGTCGAAGAGATTGGTGAAGGCCTGCTTGGCCTTGCCGGGATGGGTTGCCGCTTTCGCCTGATCAATGTTGGTCGGCTCGCCGACTATCACCATGCCGACCATGCCCATGCCATAATGCGGCTTGCACTTGAAACCATAGACGCCGGCCGTGTCGAAAGTGACCGCGATCTCCTCGTTGACCTTGCCGACAAAAGCTTTTCCGCCGGCAGGCATCATCGTCTCGATGCTCTCGACATTGTGGCCCTTGTCCGCCGCGACGAACTTGACCGTGTCACCTGGATTGACCTTCACAAGCGCCGGCTCAAATACCATGACGCCCTCGGTGCCCTTGTTGAGCATCTTCACTTCGACCTCAGCTGCGTCCGCAGCGCCCGCGAATCCGAGAGCCGCCACAAGAGCACCGAGCACGATTACCTTCCGCATGATCTTTCTCCTTACGGGGTGTATTCCGACGAGCCTCAGGAACGGCTCTTGAGGAGATGTCATACGCTTCGTTAGGCGGGATCTGTTTGATTTGGCGCAAGGAGTCGCAATTTTCCGAAAAACACTTTTTTTGCGACGCCGTCCCTTTCAGGAAATTCCTCATCCGATCAGGCGTCCAGGCCCCACGGATCGGATCGTCACCGCCCTGCAGATCGGCGATGGCTTCGCCTGGACTTAGGTCCCGAAGCAGTGTCCTGGTAGAGCACCTTGGCCACGGCCTCGACATCGGCGATCACCAAGCGGCGTCTGGAACGTTTGATCTGGCGCTGGGTCTCCCAGGCACGAAGGGTTCGGCTCACCGTGGGCAGGGTGCTGCCGATCAGGTCGGCCAGATCCTGGCGGCTCACGGGGAACGGAATTTCGACCCCTTCATCGGTCTGCAATCCGAAAACATCGATGAGCTTGAGAATGGCGCGCGCCAGACGATGCTCGACAGGTTCGTTCGAGAGATCCCGCAAACGGCCTTCCATTTCACGCAGACGCGCCTCAAGGTCTCCGATGACATTGAGCGCCACCTGCGGATACCTGTCGATGAAGGTCCTGACATACTGCGAGGGCCATTGCAGCTCCACGCACTCGATAACCGCCACGGCATTAGTGGGATAGAACTTGTCGAGCAGAGCGGGACTGCCGAAAACTTCGCCGGGCCTGACATATTTGACGATCACCTGGGCGCCGCTGGGCGTGGCTTGAACCAGTTTGGCCGCTCCTGAGGCGAGCACATGCACTGCGCGAGCGGGATGTCCCGCCGTGAAGAGCAGCTCGTCAGCATGCACGATGCGGCGTTGCGCCTGACCAAGCAGGTCCTCAGCAACACTCGGCTCAAGGCCTTGAAGCAGTCCTATCGTGATTGCATCATCGGACATGCGGCTTCCTTCCCCAGACGCGCGCTCACTCGGCGCAGGCGTATCACCCAACCACGGCGATGGTTCGGCATCTGGTGGATTAATCACGAGCATCAATGGACACATCCGATTCAAAAGCCGCTAATCCGCGTCATGAAGGCTCGGCGAGCGCCTGGTATGCGACGTTCCCTAAGGACTGCAGGCAGCGAGACTGCCGATCGGAAAAGAATGCAGGGTCGAGTGTCTGGCTCGGTGGTCAAGTCTCCCCTGGTCTTGGGATAGCACCGGCCATATCTGGATCTCCCTGAACACGACGCCGTGCTGCCATGAGTCCGATCCCGATCGGAAGCACGACCATCGCTCCAAGAAACGCCAGCCCTGCGGTGAAGGCCATCAGGGCCATTCCTCCCAGGAGCGCAGCGGCGGCGGCCCCGTGGCCCAGATAGCGCAGAAGAGGATTGTCGGTGAAAGATGTCATTGGCGACCTCCGAGGCGATATCGCGCCTTGTCGCATGGCCACTGGCGTGCAGCTTTGCGGCACGTCAAACAAAAGGGTTTTTCTTGAATGTCACGGCTCGGCCACATCTCTGCCTGCCGTTCGAGCGGGCTTCGCTCCGCGAGCACCGGTTGAGAACATGCAAGAGTGTTGCAGCTTCCGATCACCCTGCCGGAAACTCATGATTCGATCCCCGTCAGGCACGGTGCCGGGCCAGCAACGACCCATCGTTCAGGCCCCGCGGCATTCGGGAAGCTGTCTTTCTTCCAATGGGCTTTCGCCCAAGTGCGGCAGGCGCAACGGCTACAAGCGCCACCAGGAGGAGAAGTGCGGCGACGAAGAACGGGGCACCCCAGGCGAGGGCCGGACCGGGCTGCGATACACCTGCGGCAAAGCTTGCGGTGAACAGGATAGGGCCGGCAAGGCCGCTCACCCCCCGCAAACTGCTGAGCGCGCCCTGCAGCCGTCCCTGTTCCGATGCCGCGATCCGCTGCGTCATGAGGCTTTGCGCGGCAGGGCCGAACAGCCCCCACAGCGCAGCCATGGGGATGGCCAGCCAGATCCAGCCGTCGCTTGGAGCAAAACCGAAGAGCAGAACACCGATAATGCCGCAGCAAAGGCCTGCTGCCATCGTTGATCGCTCACCAAGACGCGGGACGACTCGGCGCACGAGTCCGCCCTGAACCGCGGCGGAGGCAACGCCGACTGTTGCAAGGGCAAGGCCGATGGTAACCTGGTCCCAGCCATAGCGATGGCCAGCATAGAGCACGAATACCGCCGGGAAGACCTCGTGGGCCAAGTTGGACAGGAACATCACCGAAGCGACGCGGAATACATCCGGACTCGACCGCAACAGCTGCAGGGCGGCCACAGGATTCGCCTTGCGCCACGTGAAGGGCGTCCGCTGGTCTTGCGGCAGCGATTCCGGAAGGACGAAGATGCCATAAATTGCATTGGCCAAGCACAGTCCGGTGGCTACCCAAAACGGGAGACGCAGGTCGATGGCGCCGAGCATGCCGCCAAGCGCCGGTCCCGCAATGAAGCCGAAGGCGAATGCTGCACCGATGGCGCCGAATCCGGCGGCGCGGCGATCTGAATCGGTCACGTCGGCCACATAGGCGAAGGCCGTTGTGAAACTGGACGACGCCCAACCACTGACAGCGCGGCCGAGCAGGAGCCAGCCCACGCTGGGAGCGACCGCCATAAGCAGATAATCGAGCCCAAGGGCGACGTTGGACAACAGGATGACAGGGCGGCGCCCGACCGCATCGGACAATGCACCCATGACAGGCGCACCGAAAAACTGGGCCACAGCCCAGGTGAGACCAAAAAGACCGTAAACCTGTGCGGCACTGACGACTTGCCCACCCAGGAAATTCTGGATCAGGCGCGGCAAGACCGGAATGATCACGCCAAAGGCCAAAAGATCGAGTGCGACGGTGACGACCACGAAGGAGAGGGTCGCGCGGCGAAGACGTTGGACTTTCATGGAAGTGATCTCGGAGCTTTCAACAACGGGAATGGGATGCGCGTCCTGCAGATGCGGATGCTACTGCGATCCGGTCGCCGAAGGACCTTCGCCCTGCCAGTGGCCCTGCTTTTTGAGGGCGTCCGCCACCTCTCGAGGCATGTAGTTCTCATCGTGCTTGGCGAGCACCGCGTCGGCCTTGAAGATTCCGGCAGCATCGAGCACGCCTTCGGCCACAACCCCTTGGCCTTCACGGAACAGGTCGGGCAAAAGCCCTCGGTATTGCACGCTTACAACCCCGTTCGCATCTGCGACCCTGAAGGCAATAGTCTGATCCCCGCCGCGGTGGACCGACGCCTCTTGCACGAGCCCGCCCAAGCGGAAGCGCGTGCCCGGGGCAACGCCGTTGGCCTGGATCTCACTGGGCGTGCGAAAAAACACGATGGTGTCACGCATGGCAAAGGACACGAGGCCCAGCGCGGCGGCGAATATGGTCAGCCCGGTTCCGATGAGGGTCAGGCGCCGTTGCTTACGGGTCATTTTTCACGTCTCCAGGCTCGCAACCAGGCCTTCTGTAGCATTGCGTCGCCGCCGGGAAATTGATCGAGCGCAAGTTGTCTGCCTGTCTGTTACTTCTGCGATGCATGAAGGCCATGGAGTTCGGCTTCAGTGGAACTCGCTTGGCGTGTTGCCATCGGTCGAGGCCGGGTGATCAGGTAGAGCGCGATACCGCCCATCAGAAGCCCGACGGTTAGATGCAGAAACCTGCTATCCGTCGACCATAGGACCGTCGCATAAGAGAGGCAGATGGTCCCGACGGCCACGGTCTTGGCCTGAAGCGATATGCTCCCCGTGTCGCGCCAGTTCGTGAGGAGGGGCCCAATACGGGGGTGATCATAGAGCCGCTTTGCCCGCTCGGGATCGGAACGAGCGAAGCACCCGACAGCCACGATCAAAAAGGGAGTTGTTGGCAGAAGGGGAAGGAAAAGGCCGAGCACGGCCAGCGCCATGCTCCCGTATCCGAGACAGAGATACGGTTTCCTCATGAGAACAGATCTCCTCGTGTCAACTCACTGTAGGGAGTGCTCCTGCCCGTGACGCCTTGGGACTGACCCGCCATTGGAGCCCGGTCATGAGTCGAGCCAAACGCCCTGCCCCATGCAATTTGGCGGCAATTGCTCCTGGTCGAGACCTCGGCGACACTGGCCACCTTCCATACATTCCAGGCACCCGAGGACCATCCCGCGAATCCGGTCCCCAGCTTCATCTCCCGTGGCCCCCTTGAGACCACTGGCCTCCACTCCGGCATCGCCAAGCTTGTTGGGCTGCTCGTCCGCTTCGTCAAAACCCATGAACCTCTCCTGTCACCTTGCAAGGATCCATGCTTTGACGGAACGGCGCATTGATTTGCCTCAATCACCTGTCCGATCAAACGAAATTCCTGGTTCTGCGGCATTTTATAGAATTTATTCCTCAACCAGCTCCGATCCAACGGACTTTCCTCTCCCCCGGCTTCGAAGGATCCGGCTCTCCGTCAACGGCCTCCTGCAGGTCCGCCAGGAACTTTGCCCGATCCGCGCCATGTTCGCGACAGGCGTCATCGATCGTATGGAAGCAGGCTATGGGACACCCGACGCACCGCATTTTGTGGTTCAGGAACACGCGGATAGTCATGGGCCATCGTCGCATGATCTCGTCGACAAGCTGGGTGGATTCGATCCTCATCACAGCCTCCAGGCGGCATTCTCGTTGCATTGTCTGAAAATAGCAGACACTTTGCCGGCGCTCTTTGCGCAGCAACAAGAACCAGGTGCGCGGGCCGATCATTGATGTTTTTGTTTGACGCAGAGCAAAGAAGCTGCGGCCTCCGACAGCCAAGGTCAGGGTGCCGATACGAAAAGACGAGGCTCCCTTTGCGGCCGTCTGCTCCTGTTCACCACTCGCACGCATCGGCGTCCAATCCATCAGGATCTGCCCGACATCCTGAACCTCATCGCCGCCTGCGGCCAAGCCTATCCCGGCCGCGCATCAAGGAATGCTGTCCGATGTGCAGTTGCAATGTTACCGAGACCGTTATCGACGTCCGCCAGATCATGCCGAGGATGCGGCATAGCCTGATCTTCAGCGCTTTCGATCAACTGACCCCCGGCGAGGCTTTCCTGCTCGTCAACGATCATGATCCACGGCCCTTGTTCTATCAGTTCAATATTCAACGGCCGGGGGCATTCGGCTGGGACTACGAAGAGGAAGGTCCCGAACTCTGGCGAGTCCGCATCAGCCGCGCGGCCTGAGGAACCAAAGAGCCGCCGGCCCATCATCGCTCAGAAAGACTTTGAGTATGATCGAGTTCTACCTGGCTTTGGCTGCCTTCCTGGGAGCACACCTGATACCGGCCAGCCGCGGGCTGAGAGCCCACTTGATCGCACTGATGGGCCGGACGGTCTACATGACCGCCTATTCCGTTTTGTCCCTTGTTCTGTTGGGTTGGCTGATCACGGCCGCTCAACGCGCGGAAACCGTGTGGCTCTGGGACCCGGCCCCATGGCAATGGCACGTCCCGCTTGTGACAATGCCGGTGGCAACGTTCTTCCTGGTTGCCGGCCTTATGACCGCCAACCCTCTCTCGATCTCCATTCGCAACGGCTGCAAGCCCGGCCCTGTCACGGCCATCACGCGACACCCGGTTCTATGGGCGTTTCTGATTTGGGCAATGGCCCATATTCCGCCGAACGGCACAGGAGTTGCGCTCCTGCTGTTTGGGGCGATGATCCTGTTTTCCCTGCTCGGATTCGTGCTGCTCGACCTCAAAGCGTATAAGCGCCTCGGTCCAAAGCGTTGGCGGGAGCTATCAGCCGGAACCTCCATCCTTCCCTTCGCAGCCCTTCTCTCGGGAAGAGTTCGGTGGCGCTCATTATGCCCGCTCGCTCTGCCGGCTCTGATTGCTCTTGCCCTTTATGTCTGGTTCGTGCTGCAGGGCCATGCACTTCTCATCGGTCCGGATCCCCTCGCTGGCCTTAAGGCACTTCGATAGCCCTCGTGGCTTGAGGATAGCCTTGGCGCTCTACTGAGTGAGGAAAAGGCTGACAGCGATCACGATCGACAGGGTCACGGCCGCGATAGTGCCGGTCGGGCGCAGCACCCCCATTCGATACAGCATCACCGCGAAAATGATGATGAGGGGGGTCGCCATCACCAAACCAACTTGTGCATCGCTCATCGGCGCTCTCCGGTTTTCGAATCCAGCCCCTCTATGGCCGAGAACGCTGGGGATTTGTTTGAGCCACCGCAACGAAAAGTACGGTCGCGACCGATACGAGGCTTCATCAGCCAACCCGTCAGAGCGGAAAAGTAATGGACCTTGCACAAGAAGATCGCCCTTGGGGCGCTCTCTCGGACCTGCCCGGACACCCGATGATGTGGGTGCTCATTCTAACCGAAGTCGTGACCTTCGGCCTCCTGTTCGTCACATTCGCAGTCACGCGCGCCGTTCATCCGGATCTGTTCGCCGCCGGCCAGGCGCAGCTCGATCCGGCCCTTGGCGGCATCAACACGCTTGTGCTGATCACCAGTGGCTGGCTCGCCGCCTTGGCGGTCGAGAGCCGGGCTGGAGGACGCCGGACAACGGCGCGGCTACAGCTTGGCGGCGCCATGGCGCTCGGAGCCGTCTTCATCACCATCAAGCTCGCCGAGTATATCGCCAAGGGCCAAGCCGGGATCGGCATTGAGACCGACACGTTTTTCACGCTCTACTTTTTGCTGACCGGGTTTCATCTTCTTCACGTGGTGCTGGGCATCGCCATCCTGGCGGCCGTCGCCTTCTCGGACAGCGTTGAAAATCTGAAGACCGGCACGGCCTTCTGGCACATGGTCGATCTCGTCTGGGTCGTGATGTACCCGCTTATCTACCTGGTTGGATAATGACATGTCCCGGAATACCGCTCGGCAAATCACGCAGGCTTGGGGCATCCTCGTTCTGCTGACTGTTCTCAGCCTCGCCGCAAGCCATTCCGGACTCGGCAGCCTTGCGGTCAACGGCCTGATTCTCGCCGCCGTTTTCGCCAAGGGCCGCTGGATGCTGATGGACTTCCTCAAGCTGCGCAGCGTTCCGAGCGGCTGGCAGGTTCTGTTCCTTTGCTGGCTCGGACTGATCACCCTCATCGCCTGGGGCGCCACCGCTTTTCCCGTGCTGCATGGCTGAAAGGCCATTCTTTGCCAGGCTTGCTCCAGAGCAAAGAGCAGTTTCGCGGCACCTGTCATCAGAGTGAAGCGCACCATCCGGTGCCTGACACAAACCAAGGCACGTTGGCATGTCCGACCCCGCTTCCTCAGCCATCCATTCATGGAAACCGCCATGACGTCCACGCGTCTGCGGCATGAGCCGCACCTGTCATCCACTGCCACAACAGAAAGGATAGCGTGATGGCTGAAGTCCTCACCAAATCCGCGGCGAGAAACGTGTTCTACGGGGGCTCGTTCTTCTTCTTCGCCATTTTCGTGGGCCTGACGGCCCACAGCCACTACTACATGAACACCACGTCGACCGACGTTTCCACTCTCTCGACCTCCGTCGCGCGGGGCAAGCACGTCTGGGAGAAAAACGCCTGCATCAACTGCCACTCGATCCTCGGCGAAGGAGCGTACTTCGCTCCTGAGCTCGGCAATGTGTGGGACCGTTGGGGCGGCAAGGAGGACCCGGCGACGGCCCGCGAGATGCTGAAGGCCTGGATGGCCGCGCAGCCCTCCGGCATCGAAGGGCGCCGGCAGATGCCTCAGTTCAATCTCACCGACCAGGAACTCAACGACCTCGCCGACTTCCTGGAATGGACCAGCCGCATCAAGACCCAGAACTGGCCTCCGAACAAAGCTGGCTGAGATCAGGATCCTCATCATGAAATATCAAACACAAAAGGTCGCTCTGCTCTATTTCTATGGAGCGTTGGCCCTGTTTCTCGCTCAGGTCCTGTTCGGCGTCCTAGCCGGCACGATCTATGTCCTGCCCAACACCCTGTCCGAGCTTCTGCCCTTCAACATCGTCCGGATGATTCACACCAACGCGCTGATCGTGTGGCTCCTCATCGGGTTCATGGGCGCAACCTACTACCTGATTCCGGAAGAAACGGAGAACGAGCTCTTCAGCCCGTTTCTCGCCAAACTGCAATTCTGGATGTTCTTCATCGCTGCCGGAATCGCGGTCGTCGGATACATGTTCAAGATTCACGAAGGACGTGAATTCCTGGAGCAGCCCTTCATCATCAAGGTCGGCATCGTCGTCGTCTGCCTGATGTTCCTGTTCAACATCACCATGACGGTGCTCAAGGGCCGCAAGACGGTGGTCACCAACATCCTTCTCTTCGGCTTGTGGGGTGTGGCGATCTTCTTCCTGTTCTCCTTCTACAACCCATCGAATCTTGCCGTGGACAAAATGTACTGGTGGTACATCGTCCATCTGTGGGTCGAGGGGGTGTGGGAGCTGATCATGGCGTCCGTCCTCGCCTTCCTGATGATCAAGCTCAACGGCATTGACCGCGAGGTCGTGGAGAAGTGGCTCTACGTCATCGTCGGCATGGCGCTGTTCTCGGGCATCCTTGGCACGGGCCACCATTTCTATTGGATCGGCGCGCCCGGCTACTGGCAGTGGATCGGTTCGCTCTTCTCCACGCTCGAGGTCGCGCCGTTCTTCACCATGGTTATCTTCACCGTGCAGATGACATGGAAAGCAGGCCGCCGTCACCCGAACCGGGCTGCGCTCCTCTGGTCCATCGGCTGCTCGGTGATGGCCTTCTTCGGCGCAGGCGTCTGGGGCTTCCTGCACACCTTGTCGTCGGTGAACTACTACACCCACGGCACGCAGGTTACCGCTGCACACGGCCACCTCGCCTTCTTCGGCGCCTACGTGATGCTCAACCTTGCCGTGATGGCCTATGCCATGCCGCAGGTTCTCGGCCGCGCTCCCTACAATCAGATGCTGAGCATCGTCAGCTTCTGGATCATGTGCACGGCGATGTCGGTGATGACGTTCGCCCTCACCTTCGCGGGAATCCTTCAGGTCCACCTGCAGCGCGTGCTTGGCCAGTCCTACATGGAAGTCCAGGACCAGCTCGCCCTGTTCTACTGGATCCGTCTCGGCTCGGGCGTGTTCGTGCTGATCTCCGCGTTGATGTTTTTCTACGCAGTGCTGGTGCCCGGACGTGAGAACGCACCGCGCGTGACCCAACGGCTGCAGCCTGCCGAATAAGCCTGATGGGGTGGCCGCACGCGGCCACCCCGCTCCCGGCGCATCTCTTAATTGAAGGACTTTCCCGATGAAACCTCTTCTGCAAGCAGCCCCCGAACCGGCCGTTGAGCTTCCCTATTATGTCCCTGCCAGAAACGAATGCGATCTCTTTGAGCTCGCTTGGCGCAAACGCCTGCCTCTTCTCCTGAAAGGGCCGACCGGCTGCGGCAAGACTCGGTTCGTCGCCCATATGGCAGCCAGGCTCGACCTGCCGCTCTACACCGTATCCTGCCACGACGATCTGACCGCCGCCGACCTTACCGGCCGCTATCTTCTGAAGGGCGGCGATACCGTCTGGGCAGACGGTCCCCTCACCCGCGCCGTGCGCGAAGGCGGTATCTGCTATCTCGACGAGATCGTGGAGGCGCGCAAGGATGTGACCGTCGTGCTCCATCCGCTGACCGACGATCGGCGCATCCTCCCGCTCGACCGCACGGGAGAGGAGCTCCAGGCGCCCGACGCCTTCATGCTGGTGGTGTCCTACAATCCGGGCTACCAGACACTGCTCAAATCGCTGAAGCCCTCGACCCGCCAACGCTTTCTCGCGATCGAATTCGACTTCCTCCCCTTGGATCACGAGCTCGCCGTCGTTGCGGCCGAGAGCGGCCTGCCCGCCAATGAGGTCCGCCCGCTTCTCGTGCTGGCGAGACGCCTGCGTGCGCTCAAGGGACAGGATTTGGAGGAAGGCGTTTCGACACGGCTTCTGGTCTATTGCGCATCCCTGATCGCTGCGGGAGTTTCTCCCGAAGAAGCTGTGACGGCTTCCATGATCGAGCCTCTTACCGACGACATCGATGTCAAGAAAGCACTTGTCGAAGTAGCCCGCGCCACCTTGGGCTGACTCGGAGATCCGCCATGCTCGACTTCCTGGAGCTTGAAGAAACCGTTGGTCAATTCTGGCACCGTCTCGTCGGTCGCGCGGCCACCTACCCGCGATACCCCGAGCTTGGCGTCTCCCTTGATGAAGTCCGCGGATATCTGGCCGTGTTCTTCCGCGGACTCGGCGGCGAGGCCGGAGTTCAGCTGGCCGGCACCGCGAGCCGCGCTTCCGCCCACCGTCTGAATTTCCTTCAACGGCTCGGTGTCACCGAGGAGCGCCTGGAGCAGGCGGGCCGGGATACCGCCACTCTGTTCCTACCGCCTCGGATCGAGCTGTTTCCGTCGAGCGTCCTCAATCGCTCGCTGTACTTGTGGCTTGCGGCCTATTTTGCCCATGTCCCCGTAAAGCCCATCCTCGAGGCCGATCCGCTGCGTCGAGACATCCTTGTTCTCAGAAGAGTGCAGGAGACCGTCGCAGCGGTTTTGACGGAATGCCCCGGTTTGTCCGACATCTACCGGGAGCTTTGCGCTGCAATGATTGAGGTGCGACCGAAACGTCCGCTGCCGGCTGCGGAAAGCAGGATCGAGCAGATCGTGCTTTCGCTGCTGGACGACGAAAACGCGACGCCGCCTCCGCTTTGGAACAGCGATATCGGCGATCCGGCTTTCCCTGACGTCGCCCCTGCTGGCTACCAGCCCTTCCTGCCCGTTCCATTGTGGGGCGATACATGGGCCCGGGTGGGTGAGGCGCCGAACCGCAGCGATGAGCCTGCTGGCCCAAGCAACCTTGCCGCGTCGGATACCCGGAAGCGTTTCGCCGCCCAGCGCGAAGCCGATCAATCCCAGCGCAGGGATCCGTTCATACTCAACAGGTTCGAGAAGATCCTGGCCATGGCGGAGATGGTCAACGTCAATCGTCCGTCCGATGATGACGACGACGAGAATGCCGAGAAGGCCCTGGATGAGATGGAGGAAATTCCACTCTCGCAGCATAAGGGCAAGCCGGCCACCAAGCTCAAGTTCGACCTCGATCTGCCTCCCGAAGCTGTCGACGCCACGTCTCTTACGGCTGATCTCACTTACCCGGAGTGGGACTACACGCGCAAAGCCTATCTGCCGAAGCAATGCCGGGTGCTCGCGGCCCGGGCGTCGGAGCAGGGAGAGCTCTGGGAGACGGACGACGAAACACGGCGCCGCATCCGTCGCGTACGCCGCCAGTTCGAGGCGCTGCGCCCAAAGCACGAGATTCTCCGGGCCCAACCCGATGGCGAGGAGCTCGACATCGACGCCCTGGTCCGGGCGCGAAGCGACCTGTTGTCAGGTGGATCCGGCTCGGACCGCGTCCATCTTGCAAGCAAGCGACAAGCCCATGATCTGGCGGTGACGCTGCTGGTCGACGTGTCCCTGTCGACGGATGCGTGGGTGGACAACCGGCGCGTGCTGGATGTGGAGAAGGAAGCCCTCCTCGTACTGGCGCATGGATTGGCGGCCTGTGGAGACTCCTATTCCATTATGACCTTCACATCCCGTCGCCGCTCCTGGGTGCGGGTGGAAACCGTGAAGGAGTTCGACGAGCCTATGAGCCAGACTGTCGTACGCCGCATCGGAGCGCTGAAGCCCGGTTACTATACGCGCATCGGCGCCGGCGTCCGCCATGCCACAGCAAAACTTGCGGAGCGTCCGAATCGACAGAAGCTCTTGCTGGTGCTTACGGACGGCAAGCCGAACGACGTCGATTATTACGAAGGTCGTTTCGGCATCGAGGATACGCGACGCGCCGTCATGGAAGCCCATCGGGAAGGCGTCACCGTCTTTGGAGTAACGGTGGATCGTGAAGCGCAGTCGTACTTTCCCACGCTCTTCGGGCGAGGCGGCTATGCCATCGTCGGCCAGGTAGCGAAACTTCCCGCTGCCCTGCCGGCCATCTACCGCCAACTCGTCCGATAGATTGCGCGCGCCAGACGATCCTTAGCTCAGTCGCAGGCGCCGTTGGTGGCGGGGCGGCTGGGCAGATGCAAGGCCTTTGGGCCGATGTTGAGGCCGATCTGCAGGCTATCGGCAATGCGCTGGGCCCGGTCGAGAAAGAACTCGGCGATATCGGGTTCGCAGACCTCACGTGCGGTTGCTTCGAAGAGAGCAAGCCAGCGCCCGAAATGGCCTTCTACCAGCGCCATGCCCCTATGAGCCTGCTGCGGCTTGCCCTGGTACCGTCCGGTCCGCAAGGCGATTGACGACCAGAAGTCGACCATGATCGCGAGATGTTCGCTCCAGCGATGCGCGAGAGCCTGCCTGAAAATCGGACCCAGTATCTCATCCTGCAGAACACGACCGTAGAACGTCTCCACAAGGCGCCGGATCATATCCTCGGTGACGCCTTTTGCCGGTTCGATCATGGAAATTGCGGTCATTGCACCCGTCAAGAAAAATGCTTCCTGAATGCCTCTTTGCATAGTCCGCAAAAGATGTATTGTAAATGCTTCTTTTAGGAGTTCCAATGAGGCTGACATTCCATACGGACTTCGCACTACGGCTGCTGATGAGCCTCGCGGTGATCGAGGAACGCCTCGTCACCATTGAGGAACTTGCGACACGGCATGGGCTGTCACGCAATCATCTCATGAAGGTCGCACAGACCCTGGTCAGCCTCGGTTACGTCACGGGCGTCCGCGGACGGTCCGGGGGGCTGAAGCTTGCCAAACCGGCTTCGACGATTCGCATGGGAGAGGTTGTTCGCGCCCTCGAGGACGATACGCGCCTGGTGGAGTGCCTGGGCAACGGACCAGCCACCTGCATCCTGAGCGGGGCCTGCATGCTCACCCGCTCCATGAACCGCGCCATGGAAGCCTTCTTCGCTTCGCTCGATGAAGTGACTCTGGCCGATATGGTCGCACCGCGAGTTGCTCTTCGCCAGCGTCTCGGGATCGACGTCCGGAACGACAGACGCGATTTTGCCGCCACTGCTTGAAATCACCCTACGGAAGGAGACAACAGCCATGTCAATGAAAGCGATCCTGACCACCCTGCTCCTGGTCGCAGCAGGGCCCGCCTCCGCCGAATGTGTCTACAAGAATGCCTACAACCATCTCACCAACGAATACATCACCATTCCGGTCTCCTGCCCTTCGGTGACGACCAGTCAGAATCCGAAATATCGCAGTTGGCACGAGTGCCCGATTCACGAAGAGCGCAACGCCAAGACAGGCGACGTCTACCAGGTGCGGACTTGCGCCTGATCAATCGCGCGCCGAGGAACCGATCTCGTCACTCCAAAGCAGGGTATGGCAATCGCACGGCAGCCGGGCTTGAGCCGGCTCCCGTGGGCGTCATCGCGGATCAAACCGCGCGGCTATGTGTCCTGCCCGATTGGCCGAGATAGGCATCGAACGCGGAAGCGACGCTTCGTACGAGGAAACGCGTGTCCTCATTCACGGACAAGACATTGCCGTCGAGCCGGATAATGCCGTCCCCTTCCAACATCCGCAAACGCGGGATGGATTGCAGGATGGTCTCCGGCTTCACGCCGTGGCGACCGCAGATCTGCGCCACATCGACTTGGAAGTCGCACATGACACGCTCGATCAGGTCTGCCCGCAGGCGATCGTCCGGAGTAAGCGCATAACCTTTCACGGTGGCGAACTCGCCACGCGAGATCCGTTCGGCATAACGTCCCAGCACCACTTCGTTCTGTAGGTATCCTTGAGTAAGCCGCCCGATCGCTGAAGCTCCGAATCCGATGAGCACATCGCTCGGATCGGTCGTGTAGCCCTGGAAGTTCCGGTGCAGGACGCCGTCGATCTGAGCCCTCACCATGGAGTCTTCCGGCAACGCATAATGATCGAGGCCGATTCTGCGGTAGCCGGCATCCATCAAGGCTTCGGCGATGGCTTCCGCCTGCTCGTAGCGTGCCACGCCATCCGGCAGCGCGGCCTCGTCGATCTTGCGCTGGTGCTTTTTGAATGATGGGACGTGCGCATAACCGAAAACCGAGAAGCGCTCGGGGCGAAGCTCGATACTCTTGCGCACCGTGTCGATGCAGGACTCCACCGTCTGGTTCGGAAGTCCGTATATGAGATCGAAGTTCACGCCGCGCACTCCCGCGGCCCTCAAACCCTCCGTCGCCCGTGCCGTCTGCTCGAAGCTCTGAATGCGATTGATCGCGCGCTGGACCACCGGATCGAAACTCTGCACACCAAGACTGGCGCGGGTCACGCCCGCCTCACCGAGCGTTGCCGTCATGGCGCGCGTCAAGGTGCGTGGATCGATCTCGACGGCAACCTCGGCTCCCGCATCGAGCGAGAATTTTTGCCGCATCAGTTGGACAAGGTCCATGAACTCGGCAGGTTGCATGATCGTTGGCGTGCCGCCCCCGAAATGAATATGGCGCACAGGCAAGGGCCCGGTCAGGCGCTCTGCGACGAGTCCGATTTCCCGGCGGAGAACATCCAGGTAATCGACAATCGGCGCGTCCCGTTGCGTAATCGTGGTGTGACAACCGCAGTACCAGCACATGGAGCGGCAGAACGGCACATGAAGATAAAGCGAAGCGGTCGTTCCACCCGGCAGGGAGGTCAGCCATTCGTCATAGGAATGGGGGCCGACGGTGTCGGAGAACTGCGGCGCGGTGGGATAGCTCGTGTAGCGGGGGAGCCGCTCTTCACCATACCGCGCTCTCAAATCGTCTCTCATGGCGTCATTCCTTGCATGCGGCGGCGCCCCTCCGGGAGGAATTCCGCTCTTCATGCGAGAGTGAGTACAGGAAATCCCAGGTGGCCTCCTTGCGCTGAATCAATGTCATGTCATTACGCGTGACGCTGGGTCGGCCGCCTCATCCGAAGCCGACCTGCCTCAGGATTCTGGCCGAAACTCTCCGGCCGGCCGCATTCGACGATATATTTGCGCTGCAACAAATAGGTTGAGAAGGCGGGGGAGTAGAAGGTCTTCATCCGATGACGGACCACGATGATCCGCCAGGCGGTCCCACAGAGGAGACGATGATGAAGGCCCTGAAGATCCCGGGACGCCGGCCGCTGCTTGCGACCGCTGCCGTTATAGCCCTTGCCACTGCGGCGTGGCTCGGCGCTCCGCTCGCAGCCAACGCTGGTGACAAGGTCGCCGCCGCAGCGCATGCCCATGCCGCGGTCGAGCCGGTCGCCAACGTGGTGCGCCTGCCGGACGATCTGCCGGGTCCCATCGGCAAGCGTGGCCCGCAGCGGGTCAAGGTCGATCTCGAAACCGTCGAGGTGACGGGAGATCTGGCCGACGGCACGACCTTTCACTACTGGACCTTCAATAAGAAGGTTCCTGGACCTTTCGTCCGGGTCAAGGTCGGCGACACCGTCGAGGTCAAGCTGAAGAACCACGACGACAGCATGATGATGCACAATGTGGATTTCCATGCCGTGACCGGCCCTGGCGGCGGCGCCAAAGCGACCGAAGCCGCACCGGGCGAGACCCGCGGCTTCGAGTTCAAAGCTCTGAATCCTGGCCTGTACGTCTATCACTGCGCCACCCCGATGGTGGCTCAGCACATCGCTAACGGCATGTATGGGATGATCCTCGTCGAGCCGGAGGAAGGTCTGCCGAAGGTCGATCACGAATTCTACGTCATGCAGGGTGAGATCTACACCGAGCAGGCTTTCGGCACGAAGGGTCTTGTGGAGGAGAGCTACGACAAGCTGGTGAGCGAACGTCCGGAATACTTCATCTTCAATGGCAGCACCGAGGCTCTGAAGAAGAACCCGCTGAAGGCCAAGGTCGGTGAAACCGTACGGATCTATTTCGGCGTGGGTGGCCCGAACTACACCTCGTCTTTCCACGTGATCGGCGAAATCTTCGACAAGGCTTATCCGCTGGCTTCGCTCAGTGGGCCGCTGAAGGACGTGCAGACGATCACTACCCCTCCCGGCGGCGCCAGCATCGTGGACTTCAAGGTTGAGGTCCCCGGCAACTACATCCTGGTGGACCATGCCCTGAGCCGGGTCGAGCGTGGTTTGGCAGGCATTCTCCAGGTCGAAGGGCCGCAGAACGAAGCGATCTTCAAGGATTACAATCCGCAGAAGTCGGCCCAGTCGACCGGCGGCCACTGATCGATCCTCATCGTCACATTCGAGGCCCGGGCCAAAAGCCCGGGCTTTGCCGTGGGTAGCATGCTTGAGAAGAAGACGGAGAGTGCCGATGGGACCGACCCTGCACGAAGTTGCAAGCCAACCGGATCAGGCTCCCTCGACCGGTCAGTCTCCCTTGCTGGCCCGTGTCCGCACGGTTCTGACCGGTCTTGATCTTGATTGCCGATGCCGGAGCAAGGTCGATGCCGCCCTGGAGCGGTTCGAAGCGCTCGAAACCCGGCGCCAGCTCCGCGGACTGATCCTCGATGCCAAGCACCAGGCGGACCGCATCGCGGCTCTTCTCGAGCTGGTCGGCGAACTTGACACGATTTCCATGGACGAGCCGGACCTGAGCGTCTTTAGGGAGATCGCGCTGCTGTTCGAAGACATCCGGGCGGCGGCGGCCCGCGGCGCCGAGGATATGATCGGGGCCGGAAATTTGGAGAGACAGGACCCGAACCGGGCGCGCAAACCATAGCGCACGCCCGCCGACCTGAACCGAAAGCCGTACCTGACGGTTGTCAGGCGCCGGCTTTTATCCAAGATCGGCGGCGCCCATAATCGGCGATTGTCCGATTCGGACCGAGGAGGTGATATGGCGGCCGTTGATCGTTCCCTTGTGGCGAATGTCCCGATCTTCGACGGCCTTGCCCCGGAGCAGATTGACCAATTGCTCCAGGAGGCACAGTCGATGCGCTATCCGAAGGGCACGAACGTTTTCCAGCAGGACGAGGAGGCGCATTCCTTCTTTATCCTGCTGCACGGACACCTGCGCGTGTTCAAGCTCACCCCGGACGGTCAGCAGGTCGTGGTTCGCTTCGTCGCTCCCGGGGAGGTTTTTGGCGTCGCCATGGCGATCGGTCGCAAAACCTATCCGGCGACGGCGGTGGCCGTGGTGGACAGCATTGCCCTGGTCTGGCCTTCGGCCGCATGGCCCCGCCTTGTGGCGACCCATCCGGGCCTTGCCGTCAATACGCTGCAGACCGTAGGCAACCGGCTCCAGGATGCTCACACGCGCGTCGTCGAGATGTCGACCGAGCAGGTGGAACGCCGCATCGCCCATGTCCTGCTCCGCCTGACCAAGCAGGCCGGCCGAAAGGTCGAGGCGGGCGTCCAGATCGACTTCCCGATCACCCGCCAGGACGTCGCCGAGATGACCGGCGCCACATTACACACCGTGAGCCGCGTCCTGAGCGCCTGGGAAAGCCAAGGGCTGGTCGAAGGCGGACGCCAGAGGATCATCATCCGCGAGCCGCACAAGCTGTTTATGCTGGCCGAAGACCTGCCCGAATAAAGCATCGGATCAGCTCAGGCGGATATTCCGTGGCTGGATATGGAAACGGCCGACGAGCTTCCATCACATTTGGCAGCAGGTCCCCTGGCCGCGGCCACGTCGTCGGCTGACGGACCTGACCCATAAGGTTTCCTTTCCCGTCGGCCCGGTTTCGGGGCCATGTTTGCTCCTAGACAAAGAACCCTCCTGCTTTGTGGACGAAGGTTGGGCCGCTTCAAGGAACAAAGCCCATGCCCACCCCAGCCAGGTCCAAACCCCTCGACGCCGATATCCTCGACTGTCTCGTGGAGGTGATGGACCCCGAGATCGGCCTCAGTGTCGTCGACCTTGGCCTCGTCTACCGGGCCGAGCGCGGCGATGACGGCATCGATGTGGCGCTCACTCTGACGACCCGGGCCTGCCCGTTGGGCGAAATGATCGTCGAGGATGCGCGCGAGCGCTTGGCCCATCGCTTCCAAGACGTCCCACGGATCAGCGTGGCGCTGGTGTGGGATCCGCCTTGGAATCCGGATCTCGTCACGGGCCGAGGCCGGGAACTCCTGAGCCGACCGCAGCGGCAGGCGACCCGATAGGTTTTCTGGGTCAATCAAGAGAACCATCCAATGTCCAGCGCATCCGTCACACCAGCTCTTGAGGCGGCACCCCTGTCCAGGCCCGAACAGACCCTCCGGCTTCGGATGGCCTTGCGCCTTGTGCTTCTTGTCCTCGGCGGCTTGAGCCTGCTGACCGGGCTCTGGGGGGCGATGGCGCGGCTGGGATGGCCCCTTCCCCTCGGTGGTACCCTTGCCTCCCTGCATGGCCCCCTGATGATTTGCGGCTTGTTCGGTACGCTGATCAGCCTGGAACGGGCGGTCGCGTTGGGCCGGAGGTGGAGCTACGCCGCTCCGGTGCTTTCCGGGCTGGGAACCCTTCTCCTGCTCACAGGTGCGCCGGAGACCGTGGGTGCCGCCGCATATGCCGCCGCCGCTATCGTTTTGGCCGGAGCGTCGCTACAGATCACGATCCAGCAGCCGGCCGTGTTCACCGGCACCCTCCTATTCGGTGCGCTCGCTTGGCTCGCGGGAAACGTGCTCTGGCTTTCGGGCCACGCCATTCCGGATCTGGTGGGCTGGTGGCTCGCTTTCCTGGTGCTGACCATCGCCGGTGAACGTTTGGAGCTCAGCCGTCTCATGCCCCAACGCCGTGGGAGCGAGGCCCTGTTTCTGTTCGCCGTGGGCCTGCTCGTCGCGGGCGCTCAAAACGGCCTGCTGACCGAAAACGGGGCGATCCTCTTCGGGCTGGCTCTTCTTATCACCACTCTCTGGCTTTTGCGGCACGACATCGCCCGTCTCAACATTTTCCGCACCGGCCAGACCCGTTTCATGGCAGCATGCATGTTGTCCGGCTACACATGGCTGGGACTGACCGGGGTGGCTCTGATCGTGTTCTCCACCGGCCAAAGCAGTTTCGCTTACGATATTGCACTGCATGCAGTCCTGATCGGCTTCGTTCTCTCGATGGTGTTCGGGCATGCGCTCATCATTCTACCGGCAGTGGCCCGCTTACGCCTGCGTTACGCTCCAATTCTCTACGCGCCCCTGCTTCTGCTTCATGCATCAGTCGCAGTTCGGGTCGGCGCAGGCCTTTTTGATTGGCAGCTTGGCCGGATGGGAAGCGGAATTCTTACCCTCGTGGCCCTGGCGTCCTTCGTCGGCGGCCTGCTCATCAGCACCAAACGGAGCCATGGGACGGTTCAGATCGCCGGAAATTGAGACGAGACGCATAGGTATTGATCGGCCCGGCTATTGGGCCTAGGTACGGGGAATGGGGATGGCAGGGCTTCGCACAGCATCGGTTCGACAGGCGGCCGCGCTCGTCGCAACCCTTGCCCTGTTCTTCCATATCGGAGCGATGGCCTTCGGAGCCGGGCGTATATCCGCCCACAAGGCAGCGGCTCAGGTGCACGTCCATCACGGCGCGGCCCCGACGAAACACGACACAGACGCGCCGGTAAAAGCCGCCAGCCACGAGGCTCAATGCTGCATCCTCAGCATCTGCCCCGGGCTCCCCGCTCCGCCCACGGATCACATCCTCGCCTTCCTGCCTGCCCCGGACGCGGATACTCCATTCTTCAGTACGTGGACGGTTCAAGCGGAACGGCCCACGGCCCTTACGCTGCCCCTTGGGGCAAGGGCCCCGCCGGTGTTGGTTTGACGTGAAGAAGCCTTCTTCCTTCAAACCAACAGGATCTACCAATGACCACGATTGCACTGCACGGGGCACTCGCCGCCGCCGCGACTCTCATGCTTGCCTGCCCGGCCCTCGCTCACACGACCCTCGAGCAGCAGCAGGCCCCTATCGCCTCCACCTACAAAGCCGTGCTGCGCGTCGGCCACGGCTGTGAAGGGGCGCCAACCCTGAAGCTGCGGGTGCGCATTCCGGATGGCGTCATCTCCGTGAAGCCGATGCCGAAGGCGGGCTGGACCCTGGAGACCGTGAAGGCTCCCTATGAGAAGGCCTATGATTACTACGGTACTCCTCTGTCAGAGGGCGTACGGGAGATTGTCTGGACCGGTAAGCTGCTCGACGAGCATTACGACGAGTTCGTTTTCCGCGCCTATTTGACGGACAGTCTCAAGCCGAACACCACGCTCTATATTCCGGCCGTGCAGGAATGCGAGGGCGGCAAGGCGGACCGCTGGATCGAAATCCCGGCGGAGGGTAAGAGTGCGGACGACTACCGGTATCCGGCTCCGGGTCTGAAGCTTCTGCCTGCCAAAACCGGCACTCACTAACAAGGAGGCGGGGCCGCGCCACGGCCCCGCACATCCATGACGCGCACCGTCATCACTCTGCTCTGGCTGGCAGTCGCGACCCTTTGCAACTGCGGGCCTGTCTTCGCCCATGCATCGCTGATCGAATCCCATCCCGCGGACGGCGTGGTGGTGCAGCAGGCCCCATCGATGGTGCGCCTGCGCTTCAACGAGCCCGTGTCGCCTCTCGCTGTCAGCCTGACGGATGCTCGCGGACAGACGTACCGTGACCTGCCGGTCTCCACGAGCGACGAGACCCTCAGCATCACGATGCCGCCGGATCTTCCCCACGGCACCCACATCTTCAGCTACCGGGTCACATCGGGCGACGGCCATCCGATTAGCGGCTCGGTGACCTTCTCCGTAGGAGCCCCGACCGGGTCAGGGCCTAGTCCTCGTGTCGAAGCGGAGACAGGGGTGCGGCCTGCTCTCTGGTTTGCGCGGGTCGTCCTTTATCTCAGCCTCTTTATGGGCGCCGGAGGGGTTTTCTTCACGGCCTGGGTGGCCGCAGATCCACCCAAAGCCATGGGATCGAGACACCTGCTGGAGGGCTTTCTGACAGCCGGGCTGATTGCGGCGCCACTCTCCCTCGGCCTTCAAGGCCTCGATGCCCTGGGCGAGCCGCTCACCGCACTGGGCCTGCCATCCGTCTGGATCGCCGGATGGCGGACGGCATTCGGGCTGACTGCGGCGACAGCTGTGGCTGCACTCCTGGTCGCCTGGCTCGGTCTGCACGCCAGATCAGAAGAGGTTCGGCGAGGCTTGTGTTTGGCCGCTCTCTCAGGAATCGGCTTGTCCCTGGCCCTGAGCGGCCACGCCAGCAATGCCGCGCCGCAATGGCTGACCCGGCCCGCCGTGTTCATTCACGCTGTCTGCGTTGCCTACTGGATCGGCGCGCTGATTCCCCTGGTTCTCGTCGTACGCCGGAAATCGGCGCAAGCGCTGCCGATCGTTCGCCGCTTCTCGGCTGGCGCTCTGGTGGCAGTCGCGTTTCTGACGCTGACCGGCTTGATCCTGGCATGGATCCAGGTCGGGGCCCCCGCGAACCTCGCAGGAACGGCCTATGGGCAGCTTCTGATCGCTAAAATGGCCCTTGTTGCAGGACTGCTTGGCCTGGCGGCCCTGAACCGTCGATGGCTTACGCCGGCCTTGGCCGCTCCAGGCGGCCCGGCTGGGTCGCGGCTAGCCCGGTCGGTCGCAACGGAAATCGTCCTGGCCACGGCCATTCTGGCCCTGGTAGGCCTGTGGCGGTTCACTCCTCCTCCACGGGCCCTTGCCCGCGCCACGGAAGTTGCAGCCGCCGCAAGCGTCCATCTGCGCTCGTCTCGGGTCATGGCCCAGGTTACGCTCGCGCCCGGTCGGGCCGGTCCCGCCAGCGGCAAGGTGGTGATCGCGTCCGAGCGGGCGACTCCATTGAACCCCAGGGAGGTGACGCTCATCCTCGCCAAACCCGAGGCAGGCATCGAGCCCATCGAACGCAAAGCCAGGAATACCGGCCGGGACGGCTGGCAGGTCGATGGCCTCGTTCTGCCTCTGCCCGGCCCCTGGAAAATCAAGGTCGACGTTCTCATCGATGATTTCGAAAAGGCCAGCCTTGAGGGAAACATCACGATCAGGCCGTGACGTTTCCCGCGTCTCCACCTTAGGTGGTGTATAGGCCGGATCCCGCTGAAGATGGGGCTCTGGCCTCAGGGGCGAAAAACCTCGACCTTTTCCTCGAACCCTTCAACGAAGTGGGCGCCCAGAGGAGTCGGATCGCCCCAAAGATGCTCGACGAAGGGCTTGGACATGAGAAGGGGCTCCCCGAGTTCCTTGTTCAACTCGGCGATGCGGCTGGCGAGATTGACGTCCCGCCCGATGACCGTGAAATCCAGGCGTCGGCCCGACCCGACATTGCCGTACGCTGCATCTCCATGGTGCAGGGCAATGCCGATATTGATAGGGACGGGAAACCGCCCTTCGCTGTTCGCCGCTTGAACCCGCCGGAGCGCCTTCGTGGCTGCAGAGAGAGCAGCTTGCGGCGCACCGCCTGTATCGTCGCCCTTATCGCGAACGATGGCCAATAGGCCATCCCCCAGGTATTTGAGCACCTCCCCGCCTTCGTCCTCGATGGGCGGAACCAGGCAATCGAAGTAGTTGTTCAGCAATTCAACGGCATGTTCGGGACTGAGCGTCGAGGAAATCTGCGTGTAATCCCGCATATCGGCAAAAAGGATCGCGGATCGAATGCGCGTGACCTGCCCGCGCAGGATCGCTCCTGACAGGATCGCCCGATGAGGATCGTCTCCCACATAGATCCTCAGAACCTCATCGAGCCGATTGCTTGTCGCTCTGAGCTCGATCACCAGCGCGAAGGACGGCATCACGAGGCGTAGGATCTTCAGCGTCTTCTCGTCGAAGCCGCCCGGCGACCGGGTCGCAAAGGAGATCGCATTCTCCGCGCCGCTGCTGAACCGCAACGGGATCGTCAGATAATGCCGGTATCCCTCCTCCTTCAGCTCAGCCAGGATGGGAAACCGGTCATCGGGGGTATCGCTCAGATCGAGCAGGAGCCATTCATTCGTCCGATTCACGTAGGCGAAGGGACTTGATGAGTAGACCGTCTCGCGCCGTTCTCCATGGGGGAGATACCGCACGACCGTGCCTTCGTCCTTGGTCCAGAACCGACCGATTCCAGCATATTCGGAATGCAGCGCCTCAATGGCGGAGGCAGCGCGGTCAATCGGCAGCCCCAGCTCCCGCAGGCGCTCAATGAAGTCGCTCAAGATATCGCTCGGGTCGTCCATCTTGGCGGCCCCGGTCACGAGCCAGTCCCGCAGGGCGATGACCCGGGACAGCGTTTCGGAATCGAGGCTGCGCGCCAGAAGCAGGGGGTCGTCCAAGAGTCCGTATTGAGGAAGCGTGAGCATCATACCGCCAAGGTGGGATCGTCACGGGAGTCCTGCAAGCGGGTCCACGGCGCTTGCAGGACCGCTTTGGCTTTGACACTCTCCCCCGCGAAGTCTAGAGCCGTGCCATGTCCAATATCGAAACGCTTTTCGTCACCAAAGTCTATCGTGCAGAGCTCGCAGGCACAAAGGCAAAGCGCCTCAATAGCGAGCTTGAGGGCGCCTGCTGGTCCATTGCCGAGGATGACGAGGCCGGGCAGCGCTGGTGCGAGAAGAACGGCTATCCGGGCTACACATCCTATGCATCGCTGAACGATTTGCCGTGGCGCGTTCCTGTATTCGGTGAACTGCTGAAACAGCTTGATACCCATGTGTCTGCTTTTGCCAAGGAGCTGGAGTTCGACCTCAAAGGCCGGAAGCTTGAACTTGACAGCTTGTGGATCAATATCCTGCCGCCGGGTGGCGTCCACACCTCCCATATTCATCCCCACTCCGTCGTGAGCGGGACCTATTATGTCACGATTCCGGACGGCGCGAGCGCCCTCAAGATCGAGGATCCGCGTCTCGGATTCATGATGGCGGCCCCGCCTCGAAAAGCGAAGGCGAAGCCTGAGAACAGGCAGTTCGCCTATATGACTCCCAAGCCCGGTACAGTCCTGCTCTGGGAGAGCTGGCTTCGTCACGAGGTCCCCGTGAACGAAGCGGAGAGCGAGCGTATCAGCGTCAGCTTCAACTACGCGTGGCGCTGAGCCTCAGCTCCCCTCCCCGGTGCCGTCACGCTCCGCGGCCTTTCGGCCGCTCGTGCGGCAGGAAGACCGTCAGAAGGCCGATGGCAGGCAAAAACGAGCAAACCCGATAAACGGTTTCGATGCTGGTCCAGTCCGCCAGCTCGCCGAGCACTGCGGCGCCCAGACCGCCCATGCCGAAGGAAAGGCCGAAGAACAGGCCTGCGATCATGCCGACCCGGCCCGGAACCAGCTCCGTCGCATAGACCAGGATTGCCGAAAAGGCGGATGCCAGGATCAGGCCGATCAGGACGCTGAGCACGCCCGTCCAGAACAGGTTGGCGTAAGGCAGCGCCAGGGTGAACGGCAGGACGCCCAGAATCGAGAACCAGATCACGTATTTCCGCCCGATCCGGTCACCGATCGGCCCGCCGAGCACGGTGCCGGCCGCAACAGCCCCCAGGAAGATGAACAGGTGCAGCTGTGCGTCCTGAACGGACAGCTGGAACTTGGAGATCAGATAGAAGGTGAAGTAGCTGGTGATGCTCGCCGTATAGAAGTTTTTCGAAAAAACGAGCAGCATCAGGATGGTGATGGACCAGAAGATGCGCTGCCGCGAATGGGCCGACTTGGTCTCCCCGCCGCGCGGCTTGGCCCGAAGCGCCACGAGCTTGTCCCGATACCAGCGTCCTACCTGCGACAGGACGATCATGGCCAGAAGGGCCACGAGGGAGAACCATGCGATACTGGGTTGCCCCATGGGCACGACAATAAAGGCCGCCAACAGCGGACCCACGGCGGTTCCGGCATTGCCGCCCACCTGAAAAACCGATTGGGCCAGGCCATGGCGTCCCCCGGATGCCATCCGGGCCACCCGCGAGGATTCCGGGTGGAACACGGACGATCCCATTCCGACGAGCCCTGCCGCCAGAAGCAGCAACGGATAGGACGAAGCGCGCGACAGGGTCAGCAGGCCGATCAAGGTAAAGCCCATTCCCACGATCAGGGAGAACGGCTGCGGCTTGCGGTCGGTATAAACGCCGACCAGGGGCTGCAGCAATGACGCGGTGAGCTGGAACGTGAGGGTGATCAGGCCGATCTGTCCGAAATCGAGGGCATAGCTCTCCTTGAGGATCGGATAGATGGCTGGAATCAGCGACTGAATCAGATCATTCAGGAAATGCGAGAAGCTGATAGCCGCCAGAATCGGAACAGCCACACCCTCGGCTATTGGGCGAACGGGTACGGCAGCGGGAACGGCGGTCGATTTCGTGTCCATGGCGTTTTCTTGAGAAGACCGGCGGACGCGCGGCCTCGATTGGAGCATTGTTGACCAAGCTATAGACCATGTCACGGCGCTTCTCTCCCATGCATATTGCAATGCTGGGTTGCCGACTAAACATTGCCGACCTATCCGCGGTCATCGTTATGGCTTTCAATCTCATGAGGCCTGGGCTTTGGACCGGATCCCTCTAGATGATGCTTCAGACCCTTCCAATCGAGCTGGAATGGGCCGGATCCGAAAACCCTGAACGAGAGTTCCCCTGCCCATGCTGCAGCCGAATTGGCGAGACGTGGCGTTCTCGATCAAAACCTTCGGCGCCGCGATGCTTGCTCTGTGGATCGCGTTTCGGCTCGACCTGACTCAACCAAGCTGGGCCATGCTGACGGTTTTCGTCGTTTCTCAACCGATCGCCGGCATGGTCGCGGCCAAGTCACTCTTCCGGATTGCCGGGACGGTGGTGGGCACCGTCGTGGCCCTTTTCCTGGTTGGACTGTTTGCCCAGGCGCCGCCACTTTTTCTCCTGTGCCTCGCCCTGTGGATCGGGACCTGCACTTTTACGTCGGTCCTGTTGCGTGATGCCCCGGCCTCCTATGGCGCCGTCCTGTCAGGTTACTCGGCAGCCATTATCGGCATTCCGGCCGCGCTCGCTCCGGATACGGCGTTTGATTATGCGATCGGACGGTGTCTCGAGATTACCCTTGGCATCGGCTGCGCCACGCTTGTCAGCCAGCTGATCTTTCCTCGCTCGGCCGGAGAGGCTCTGAAAGCATCGGTCGATACGACCTTGGCGGCGTCCGCGCGCTGGGTGAAGGACATGATGCGCGGCGAGATCAACCCGGACCGTTTTCTCGCCGACCAGCGGAGATTGATCGCCGACGCCATCGCGCTGGATGCGCTGCGGGTTTTTTCCGTTTTCGATACGCCGTCGGTGCGGGCGGCGGGAAACGTCGCGCGGCACCTGCAAGGCCGCATCCTGGCCCTTCTGGCTCTTCTCGTCTCGATCCATGATCGCTTGGTGCTGCTCCAGAGCGAAGCACCAGGAAAGATCGACAAGCTGCAGCCTTTGCTCGACGAGGCCAGCCGGGTTTTCGAGGGCGAGAATATTCTTGCCCTTGAGCCCGACGCCTTGCACGCCATGGAGGATCTGGAGCATCGGATTGCCGAGGCGGTTCCCTCCCTTGATGACATGATCCGCGATCCGGAGACGATCGTGGTCCGGAATGTTCTTCTGCGGCTTCGCGATGCCCTCGAGACGTGGCGCCGCATCCTGGTGCTGCGGCAGGGGCTGTTTTCGGGCAAAGCCGTCAGGATCGACGAAGCAGCACCCTCCACGACCCGATACCGGGATGTCACTCTCGCTCTTGTCGCCGGCGGCATTTCTGTTGCGGCAGTGCTGACGACATCAGCCCTCTGGATTGTTTCCGGTTGGAACAACGGCAGCTCGGCGGTGATTTTCAGCGGGGTGATCTGTAGCATCCTCGCATCGCTGGACGACCCCGCGACAGCGGCAGGGAATTTCCTGCGAATGACGCTTTTGTCGGCTGTTGCCGCTGCGATCTACTTGCTGGCGATCTTTCCGGCCGTCGACGATTTCACATCGCTCGTGATGGTGCTGCTGCCCTTCTATCTCCCGTTCGGCATCCTTCTTGCCCTTCCCGGGATCGGCACGCAGGTGACGCCGCTTGGGCTGAACCTCGTCGCCTTCCTGGGATTGTCCAACACTGCGATACAAACGGATTTCGCAAGCTTTCTCAATTCCACGCTCGCATTGCTGGTCGGGATTGGTGTGGGAATTCTCATGTTCCGCCTCTTGCGTCCGCTTGGGGTCGATTGGGCGATCGGGCGGATCCGGCGCGGGATCATGAGAGATCTTCAGGTTCTCGCCTCAGGCGAAAGTCGGATCGACCGGACGCGCTTTGCAAGTCGCATGTTCGATCGCATCAATGCGCTGTTTTCCCGGGTCGATATCGGCAGGCCCGATCACCAGGGGCTGATGCGGGGCGCTCTCATGGCCCTGCGCATCGGCTTCAACATCCTGACCCTGCGCACGATCCGCAGCACCCTTCACCCAGAGGCGATGCGCGCTCTGGACCGGTCCCTGACCGAACTCAGCCAGCATTTCCGCCATCTGAAGAACGAACGGCAGGACGCCGGTACACCCGATCTCTACCGCACAGTCGCCGTCTTGATCGCCCATCGGACAGCGACGAGCGCTGAAGCGCTCACCGCGCTGATCGCCATCGGCAGCGCCATGGATCGTCATCAGGACTTCTTCGGGGTTGCACAACCCTACGCTCTTCATACCCTTCTGGCCGCACAGGAGCCCGCGTGATCAAGGAAATCAACGTGTTCGGCATCTTCGTACCGCCCCTTTTCGCCTATGCCGGAGGATCCGCGCTCATCTGGCTCGCTCTACGCCGGTTTCTGCGGTGGGCGGGAGTCTACAGGGGTGTTTGGCACCCCGCCCTTTTCAATACGGCACTCTACGTACTGATCCTGTCCGGCTGCATCGTGGCCGTCTTTCACTGGGACCATTGAACCGTGCTCGCGTCTCGCACTTTCCGTTTCGTCGTTACCGCCATCGTGGTTGCTCTGGCGATCGCCGCCGGCTTTTTTGCCTGGCGTCTTTATGTCGAGACTCCGTGGACGCGGGATGGGCGCGTGAGAGCCGACGTCATTCAGCTTGCTCCCGAAGTCTCCGGGGCCGTTGCCGAGGTTCGGGTCAAAGACAATCAGCCCGTCAGGAAGGGCGACGTCCTGTTCGTCATCGACCCTGAGCGGTATCGCTTCGCGCTGACCCAGTCCGAAGCCAATGTGGAGGCGCGGGAGCGCGAACTGGAGCAGCGCCGCCGGGAACTGGAACGCCGCACCCGCCTGTCGAGCGCTGCCATCACTGTCGAGGCGCGGGAGCAGGCGGAGACGGCGGTCGGCTTGGCCGAGGCGGCTTACGATGAAGCCCTGGCCGCGCTGAACACCGCGCGGCTCAACCTCGATCGTACGACTGTCCGCTCACCAGCGAACGGCCATGTCACCAACCTTCAGGTTCACGTGGGCGATTATGCGGTTTCCGGCAAAGCATCCCTTGCGGTGGTGAACAGCGACTCGTTCTATGTGGTCGGCTACTTCGAAGAAACGAAGCTGCGCAATTTTCGAGAAGGCGACCGGGCCGTCGTCCGGCTGCTGGGCTTCCCTGAAGAGATCGAGGGACATGTGGAGAGCATTGCCCGTGCGATCGCCGACCGGGAAACCGTTTCCGGGTCGGGTGACCTCATCGCCAACGTCAATCCGACTTTCAGCTGGGTCCGTTTGGCACAGCGAATTCCCGTCAGGATCGCCCTTGACCGGGTTCCTGATTCCGTTCGTCTTAGCGCCGGCATGACCGCGACAATCGTCGTTCATCCTCAAGAAGGCAGGACTGGAAGGCTCTGAGCGATTGCCTACTCCTCCTTCTCGTCCCATTCGTAGATGCGCTCTGGCCCGTCGGCGTTATCCACGACCTCTTCCTCGACTTCGCGGAACGTGATCTTGATCTGCGGCACCACGTTCTCGTCACCCTGTTGGATGCGCTCGAAGCGGAGGACATCGTAATAGGCGCAGCGTGAGCGCCCGGGATAGGATCGGCAAACGCCGGGCCTCGCGTGATAGATCGTGCAACCGCGGGTCTTCTGATCGAGAAAGGTGCAGGTACGCTCGAAAATGACGTCCTTCACACGCTTGAGCACGCGCTCGCCATCATACTCGGTCGTATAGCGCTGCTGCGCTTCAGCAAACGTCACGCCGAAGTGCTTCGCGAGACGCGTAATGTCTCGCTTGGTGACAGCGACGCGCTCGTAGATCGAGCAACAGAAAGCCGGGCATTTGTTGCAATCGAAATAGACGCGAGGCTGATCGTCCTTGATGACCCGTTCGGCCATGCGCGCTCCTCTGGATGCTGGCTGACTAGAATGGAGGAATGAGACGCGGTTTCAATAGACGCAGATCGTCACGCTTGTGTTAATGCACCGGCGTCGGGTCTTCGATAGCCTCGCGCCTTCGTCGATAGGTCCCGGCCGTTTGGGGCTTGATGAACAAGGTCATGATCTCGGGATGCGCCTGCCTGATCGTTGTTTCGATCCGGGTCACGCAGGCTTCGATATCCGGCGTCCGCAGCTCGTCGGAGAATTCCGCGCTGAGAGCCGCCACCACTTGGTTGGGCGCCAGATGAACGGTCAGGACCCCGTTGGCGCGTTCAATGGCCGGGTCGGCTTGCGCAATCGCCAGTACGGAGCCCTCCAGCCTCGGATCTGCCGCCTCGCCGATCAAAAGACCTTTGGTTTCCCGTGCGAGAACGAGAGCCGTCACAGTCAGGACGGCACCGATGCCAAGGGACGCGGCCCCATCCAGTTCAGGCATTTCGAAGAATTGCGCGGCCGTCACGCCCGCAAGAGCGATCAGAAGTCCGGCGAGAGCGGCGGAATCCTCGAACAGCACAGTGAAGGTTGTCGGATCCTTGCTCTCGCGAACGGCGCGGAAATAACCCAGCGGCCCTTTCGCGCGCCGGAACTCCTTGAAGGCAACCCACCAGGAGGCACCTTCGAAAACGAGCGATAGGCCCAGAACCACATAGGCGACGAATGGATCGGCCACGGGTTCGGGTCTGCGGATATGAACAATGCCTTCGTAGAACGAAACGCCCGCGCCAAGGGAGAAGATCAGCAGCGCGACAATGAAGGTCCAAAAGTAGAGTTCGCGTCCATGGCCGAGAGGATGAGCCCGATCCGGCGGCTTGGCCGAACGGTAAAGTCCATAAAGCAGGAGCAGCTCATTGCCTGTGTCGACGAGGGAATGCACTCCCTCGCTGAGCATTGCCGAGCTTCCGGTCCAGGCCGCCGCAACGAACTTGGTGATCGCAATCAGCAGGTTGCCCAGCAGGGCGGCGTAGATGACTTTCTTGGACGAGGTCTGCGACGCCATGCCTGTCTTTGCTCCGTTGAAGACAGAACGGCAAAGCTCGGCTCTGGTTGCATCATATGTCCGAGTGGCCGGGGCGCACTTCACGCCCCGGCCGGATGGATTTTACTCGGCCGGTGCCAACACGGCTTCCGGCGAAACCGCGCGGGTCTCTTCCCCACCGTTGTAGACGGTCAGATCGAGGACCCCTTCCTCCTTGGCCACAAGCACGGGCACGAGGACTTGGCCGGTGACGTTCGTCGCAGTCCGCATCATGTCGATCACCCGATCGATGGCAATGATGTAGCCAATGCCCTCCAATGGCAGGCCGGCGGTGCTGAGAGTGAGCGTGAGCATGACGATGGAAGTTCCCGGCACGCCGGCGGTGCCAAGGGAGCCGAGCACCGCCGTAAGGCCGATCAGCACGTACTGCGTCAGGGACAGGTCGAGCCCGAAATACTGTGCGATGAAGATCGAAGCGATGGCGGGATAGATCGCGCCGCAGCCGTCCATCTTCACGTTGGCGCCGAGCGGAACCGCAAAGCTCGCATAGCTTTGCGGGACGCCGAGACGCTCGACGGCGACCCGCAGGGACATGGGCAGGGTCGCGAGGCTCGACGATGTCGCAAAAGCCATTTGCTGGGCCGGCAACACGCCACGGAAGAAGCGTCCCACCTTGAGGCCATGCAGCTTCAGAAGCCCGCCATAGACCACGATGATATGGAACAGGCAGGCGATGTACATGGCGGCAATGAACTTGCCGAGCGGGAGCAGCGATGACAGCCCATATTTGCCGACAACCCAGGCGATCAGACCGAAGGTGCCGAGCGGGGTCAGCTGAAGCACCCAGCGGGTGATGCGGAAGACGAGAGCGGCTCCCTGATCGACCAATGTGCGGATGCCGGCCGTCTTGTCGCCCAGGGACACGAGCGCCGCGCCGACGATCCCGGCAAAGAACAGCACCTGCAGGACGTTGGTATCGGCCATTGCCTTGATGGGGTTCGTCGGCACGATTCCGATCAGCACCTCGAGAGGCGTCGGGATGGCTCGCGGCTTCACCTCACCGAGTGGGAGGTTGGAAAGGCCCAGTCCGGGATTGATCAAATGGCCGAACGCGATGCCGACGAGCACGGCCAGTACTGAGGTCGCCATGAACCAGAAGAGCGTCCGGATACCGAGCCGCGCGACGTTCCCGGCCTCGGCGAGCTTTGCCACGCTGGATGTGATGGTAAAGAACACCAGCGGAATGACGATCATTCGCACCAGGTTCAGGTAGATGTCGCCGAGCGGTTTGAACCATACGGTTGCCCGCTCACCTACCAAAGCGCCTGCTAGGATGCCCAAAGCGAAGGCAACCGCGACCCGTTGCCAAAGCGGGCGCTTAAACCACACTGTTAACATGTATTTTGCTTTCTTCTAGCAATAGGGATTGTTATTAAATGGCAAATAGCAACCCTGAATGCAATTGACCTTGTTGCAAACGGTCATTCCGGGGATGCATAGAGCGCGCCCGCCAACAAAAAAGCCGCCCGGCGAACCGGGCGGCTCTGCAGTCAGACCCTGGGGGGAAGATCTATTCTGCAGCCTGAGGTACCGCTTCGCTGGGCGAAAGGCCCATCTTGGCGGCAACACCAAGCCCGTAAGCCTTGTCGGCCAAATAGAAGTGGAGAACCTGGCGCTTGACGATGTCCATCGGCACGCCCTGCATCGCTTCGGCGATGTTGTCGATGAGCTGCGCTTTCTGGGCATCGGTCATGAGACGAAACAGGGCGCCCGCCTGACTATAATCGTCATTGCCAATCCGATGATCATAACGCGCCGCATCGCCGGAGATTTTGAGCGGAGGCTCGGCCAGACCACGGTCCTCGGCGGGGCCGCCGAAGGAATTCGGCTCGTAATAGGCATCGCCCCGGTTCGGGATGTCGAACAGCATCGAACCGTCAGCATGATAATGATGAACCGGGCAGCGGGGCCGATTGACAGGCAGCGCCTCGTAATGGGTGCCGACCCGGTAGCGGTGCGCATCCGCATAGGCGAACAGACGCCCCTGAAGCATCTTGTCCGGCGAGAAGCCGATGCCGGGTACGATGTTCGACGGAGAGAACGAGGATTGCTCAACCTCGGCAAAATAATGCTGGGCGTTCCGGTTCAGTTCGAGAATGCCGATTTCGTGCAGCGGGTAATCGGCGTGGGGCCACACCTTCGTCAGGTCGAACGGATTGTACGGGGTTTGCTCTGCGTCAGTCTCCGGCATGATCTGCGCACAGACGCGCCAGTGCGGGTAATCACCCCCCTCGATGGCCTCATAAAGATCGCGTTGCGCGCTCTCTCGATCCTTCGCGACGACCGCCTCGGCCTCTCGGTTCGTCCAGTTCCTGATCCCCTGCATGGACTTGAAGTGGAACTTCACCCAGTAGCGTTCTCCAGAAGCATTCAGGAACGAATAGGTATGTGAACCGAAACCGTGCATGAAGCGGTATCCCTGCGGCAATCCGCGATCCGAGAACAGGATCGTGACCTGATGCAGGCTTTCGGGCGAGAGGCTCCAGAAGTCCCACATGGCGGTGGGGCTGCGCAGATTCGTCGAAGGGTGACGCTTCTGCGTCCGAATGAAGTCAGGGAATTTCAGCGGATCGCGAACGAAGAAGACCGGCGTGTTGTTGCCGACCACATCCCAATTGCCGTCTTCCGTATAGAATTTCACCGAAAAGCCGCGCACGTCACGCTCCGCGTCGGCGGCGCCGCGCTCACCCGCGACGGTCGAGAAACGCAGGAAAACTTCCGTCTGCTTGCCGATCTGCGAAAAGAGCTTGGCCTTCGAGTATGAGGTGATGTCCTGCGTGACCGTGAAAGTGCCGTAGGCTCCGGAGCCCTTGGCGTGCACTACGCGCTCGGGAATGCGCTCGCGGTTCTGGTGGGCCAATTTCTCGATCAGCTGATAATCCTGCAGCAGCAGCGGCCCACGGGGACCTGCGGAGATCGAGTTCTGGTTGTCGGCGATCGGCGCACCGGCCGTCGTGGTCATGGTCGGTTTTGTCATCGTGCATCCTCCTGGATGACGGCACCATCAGCGAGTCCCTTTGATTAGTCCAATTCGATTGTCTAACAGGCACGATAAGTTTATCTTATCGTCATGATGACACTCCGCCAGCTTCGCTATCTTGCCGCCATTGCCGAGACCCGACATTTCGGCCGCGCCGCAGCTTTGTGCCACGTGACACAGCCGGCTCTTTCGATGCAGCTTCAGGAGCTGGAACATATGCTGGGCTGCCGCCTCGTCGAACGCCGCCGGAACGCGGTCGACCTGACAGCCGAGGGGCAGGAAGTCGCTCAACGGGCAGCAGCGATCCTGGCCGCGGTGGCCGACCTGGAGGATTATGCCCGCCGCGAAAAGCCGCCCCTGATCGGAGTCCTGCGGCTCGGGATCATTCCCTCCATCGCACCTTATCTTCTGCCCCGCGCTCTTCCGTTGCTTCACGACAGGTTTCCGCAGCTCGACCTGCGCATCCGTGAAACCCAAACGGCCCCTCTGGTGGAAGAGCTCATTCGCGGCGATCTCGATCTCATCGTCGCGGCCCTCCCGATCGACCGGCCTGAGCTTGAGACCCTCAACGCGTTCGAGGATCGGTTTCTCGTCGCCCGACAGACCAGAGCCGGCGCCCGCGCGGATGCCAGAATGGAACCTGCCGCTCTGGCATCAGAGCACCTGTTGCTGTTGGAGGAAGGTCATTGTCTTCGCGATCAGGCGCTCAGCGTCTGCGGAGCACTGTCTTCCAACATTCACATGGCATTCGGGGCTTCGAGCCTTTCGACCGTGATGCATCTCGTCGCCAACGGATACGGCATCACCTTGCTTCCGGAAATGGCGGCGGACATGGAACGGACGGACCGCGTCGAACTCATCCGCTTCACCGATCCGGAACCGGTGCGTACGATCGGCATCGCCTGGCGGCGATCCTCTTCGCGACGAAGCGATGCGGCTGCGCTCGCGAAGGTCCTGCTCGACGCGCGAGCCTAGGATATGCTCTAGCTGCATCGAGGCGAGATATCCCACGAACAGATCGCGCGCTTCCATCAAGGAGACATCATGATCCTCGATCCGCTGCTCGAACGTCTTGCGGTCGCTCTCGCCATCGGACTTCTCCTAGGGATCGAGCGCGGATGGAAGCAAAGAGACGAGGCGGAGGGCGAACGGACAGCGGGACTGCGCACTTACATGCTGACGACATTGCTTGGAGCGCTGTGCGCGATCCTCGGCATGAATCTGGGCGCTATCTTCCTGAGTCTCTCCTTCCTGAGCTTTGCCATGGCGTTCACTGCGTTCTCGTGGTTGGAGGCTTCATCGGAAGGAAATTTCAGCGTCACCGGTGTCGTCGCAGGCTTGCTGGCCTTTGCCTTGGGAGCCTACACCATTCTGGGCAATGTGCAGATTGCCATCGCGATTGCGGTCACGGCGACGATCATTCTTGCCGCGAAGGCGACGCTGCACGCGTGGCTGCGGCGTCTGAGCTGGCTCGAGATCCGCGCTGTCCTGATTCTGCTCGCAATGACGTTTCTCCTGCTGCCACTGCTGCCGAACCGGACCGTCGATCCCTATGATGCAGTGAATCCAGCGGAAGTCTGGCTGCTTGCCATCATCATCGCGGCTCTGTCCTTCGCAGGCTATGTTGCAGTGCGCGTCATGGGCAGCCGGCACGGGATCGCCTTGGCGGCGCTTGCAGGAGGCTTGGCTTCGTCAACCGCGACGACGGCGACGTTCGCACGCCTTGCGCGCGAGCAACCCATGGCAGGACCGCTTCTGGCTGGCGGCATCCTGCTGTCGAGCACGGTCATGATCGTCCGTGTCGTCATCATCGCCAGCGCCATCAACATTGACCTCGCTTCTTCCCTGGGCTGGTCACTGGGTGCTGCCGGTCTCGTCCTCCTCCTCGGCGCAGCTCTGTTTCTCACGCGACAGAGTGAAGGCAAGGGCAGCCATCCGAACCTCAAGATCCGAAATCCTTTCGAGCTCGGCACGGCTCTGCGGTTGGCGGCTCTGATCGCGGCCATCAGTCTGCTGGCGAAAATCCTCATCGAGAAGACCGGCGAAGCCGGGTTGAACGTCTTGGCCGTTCTCTCCGGCATCGCGGATGTGGATGCGGTCACCCTGTCGCTTGCAAGGCTTTCCCTCAACGCCATTCCGGCGACTGCTGCCACGACGGGAATATGCTTGGCCGTCGTGACCAATACGGTCGTCAAGATCGGCATGTCATTCAGTCTCGGCAACACAAAGGTCGGTTGGCCGGTGGCGGTCGTCAGTCTTGGGGCGACTGGAGCGGCCGCAGCCGTCCTGCTCTTCCGGGGAGTATGATGTGCGGCGGATCAGGACAGGATCAGACGCAGGATAACGGGCAGAAGAAGCGCGGTGACGAGGGCATTGAGGGCCATCGCGATGCCCGCGAAGGTTCCGGCCAGAGAATGGACCTGAAAGGCTCGCGCCGTACCAATTCCATGTGACGCCAGGCCTACGGAAAAACCTCGGGCGCGCCAATCCGTCATGCCGAGTGCATTCATAAGCGGTGTCACCATGATCGATCCGATCACGCCCGTCAGCATGACCAGGATTGCCGTCAATGCAGGATCGCCGCCGAGGGTCTCGGTGATGCCCATGGCAACCGGGGCAGTAACGGATTTGGGCGCCAGAGACACAAGAATCTGCCGCGGAACCCCAAGGAGTTGAGCGATCCAGACCGCAGACACAATAGCCGTCACGGATCCGATAACGAGGGCCATGAGCATCGGCAGGAGAGCGCGCATCACGATCCTCCGGTTCTCATAAAGCGGAATGGCGAGAGCAACCGTCGCGGGGCCGAGGAGAAAATGAACGAACTTCGCGCCCTCGAAATAGACGGGATAGGATGTCGCCGTTCCCCAGAGCACGAGCGCAATCAGAACCACCGCCATGAGCACCGGATTGCACAAGGGATTGCGCTTCGTGGCATGGGAAATTCTATCCGCCACCACATACGCGCCAAGCGTCACCGTCAGCCAGAGGAGCGGCGTCTGCGAAAGATAGACCCAGAGGGCGAAGGGTTGATCACTCACGGGCCGAGCTCCCCTCACCGCCCCGAGCCGACGTCTCCGTCAAACGGGAAACGAACACGAAGGCCAGCACCGTCACCACGAGGGTGATGAAAGTCGAGACGACCAGCGCCACCAGGAGCGCCCAGCCATATTCGGTCAGGATATCGAGCCGCTGCATGACGCCGACGCCGGCCGGGATGAACAGAAGCGACAGATGAGCCAGGAGGCCCTGGCCGGTCGCGTCCACCTGCCGCCCGAATGCCGGACGGTATTTTCGTATGCGGTCGCGAACGCCCAGAGCCGCGAGCATGACGATCATCCCTAGGACCGGGCCCGGAATCGGCCAGCCAAGACCGCGGGCGATCACCTCCCCGACAAGCTGGCAGAAAAGGATAAGGGTTAGGCTGGCGATCATCGTTACGTCCTCGGTCTGTCTCATTCCACACGAGGCACATTATGCACAGGCCTCCCGCAGCCGACAGAAAGGCGGAGCGGCCGATGCCGCAATCCTGCCGCAAGCGGAAACCACAGCAAAGCTCCTGCGGGAGGGTCGACGTGAGAGGGCACGACATTTGCCGACATGCGAGGTTGCTGCATGCAGCTCTTTGGTCACGCTCCGCCCGCTAGCTTCTGCATCGGCAGGCAGACTATCGGCGGAACGGCAATATCATTGGGTCTGCATGCTCTTCTGTTGTTCGCATGCTTCATGCCTTTCAAACCTCGGCAGATCCCCCAATCCGACGAAGGGACGCCAGTCGAAATCTGGTCTTCGGAACAGGTCGAGGCGCTTTCTCCACCGCCTGCCACGCTGCCTCCGCCTCCACAATCGCTGCAGCCGCCGGAGGAAGGTGAATCCATTGCGGGAGCCCCGGCTCCAACTCAGGATCCAAGATCGGTCCCGGCAGGTCCTATCCGGGCGACCACCATCCTCTCAGGGCAAGTCCTGGCAAACCCTCGAAGTCGAAAGATGCAATCAGCCCTCGCGTCTTTCGACGCTGAAACCAGGATCGAGCAGCATTGCGGGATCGAGGCGATGGCGCAGATCGCCGCCTTGACGCTTTTCCAGCCGGACAGGGTTGTCGCCTACGCGATGGCGGACGTAGCACGCGTCGGCAATACACTGACGGCGCAGGGAGCAGCGTTTCGAAGCGGTCGGCGGTGGTACAAGCTGGCCTTCATATGTGAATTGACCCATGACCACCGGGCCATTCAGGCCTTCGAATTCACCATCGGCGATCCGATCCCGAGGCGCTTGTGGGAAGCTCACAGCCTGCCGCCCGTTCATTAGGAGCCGGCATCCGGAAACGACAAAGCGCCCCGCAAAGGGCGCTTTGTCAGAAAGTCAGGTCTCCCGGGCCTTCCCGGATCAGTTGTCCAGGAAGCTGCGCAGCTTACGGCTGCGGGACGGATGCTTCAGCTTCCGAAGCGCCTTGGCTTCGATCTGGCGGATACGCTCGCGGGTCACCGAGAACTGCTGACCAACCTCTTCGAGGGTGTGGTCGGTGTTCATGCCGATGCCGAAGCGCATGCGCAGCACACGTTCCTCGCGCGGCGTGAGCGATGCGAGAACGCGGGTCGTGGTCTCGCGCAGGTTCGACTGAATGGCCGCGTCGATGGGCAGGATCGCGTTCTTGTCCTCGATGAAGTCACCGAGGTGCGAATCCTCCTCGTCGCCGATCGGCGTTTCGAGGGAGATCGGCTCCTTGGCGATCTTCAGGACCTTGCGCACCTTCTCCAGGGGCATAGCCAGCTTCTCGGCCAGCTCCTCCGGCGTCGGCTCGCGGCCGATCTCGTGCAGCATCTGGCGCGACGTGCGGACGATCTTGTTGATCGTCTCGATCATGTGCACCGGAATGCGGATCGTGCGGGCCTGGTCGGCGATCGAGCGCGTGATCGCCTGCCGGATCCACCAGGTGGCATAGGTCGAGAACTTGTAGCCGCGGCGGTACTCGAACTTATCGACCGCCTTCATGAGGCCGATATTGCCTTCCTGGATCAGATCCAGGAACTGGAGGCCGCGGTTCGTGTACTTCTTGGCGATGGAGATCACGAGACGCAGGTTCGCCTCGATCATTTCCTTCTTCGCCTGCCGGGCCTCGCGCTCGCCTTTTTGCACCATCATGACGATGCGGCGGAACTCCTGGATTTCCAGGCCGGTCTCGGAAGCCAGGTTATGGATCTTCTCGCGCAGCTCGTGGATCTGGTCCTTGCCCCTGGCGACGAAGTCCTTCCAGCCTTTGCCGCCGAGCTTGGAGACGCGCAGCACCCACTTGGGATCGAGCTCCCAGCCCTGGTAGTGCTTGAGGAACTCCTCGCGAGCGACGCCATGGCTTTCAGCAAAGCGCATCAGGCGGCCCTCATGGGAGATGAGCCGCTTGTTGATGTCATAGAGCTGCTCGACGAGAGCCTCGATCCGGTTGTTGTTGAGCGAAAGCGACTTCACCGAAGCCACGATATCCGCCTTCAGCTCCCGGTATTTCCGCTCCTGAGCGGGAGTCAGCTGCTTGTTCTGCATGCGCTGCTCCACGTGTTCGACCTGGAGGCGGCGCAGCTTCTTGTAGTTGTCGGCGATGGAATCGAAGGTTTCGAGAACCCGCGGCTTCAGCTCGGCTTCCATGGCCGAGAGCGACACGTTGTTCTCAAGATCGTCTTCGTCCATCTCGCCTTCGGGCGGAACGGCGCCCTCGCCGTCCTCGGCGGCGGCCTCTTCCTCGCCTTCGCCGAGTTCCTCCCGGGGGGCGCCTTTGCCATCGGGGCCGGCATAGGTCGCTTCGAGGTCGATAATGTCACGCAGCAGCACCCGGCCTTCGACGAGCTCGTCGCGCCAGATGATGATGGCCTGGAAGGTCAGTGGGCTTTCGCAGAGGCCTGCGATCATCGCCTCGCGACCGGCCTCGATCCGCTTCGCAATGGCGATTTCGCCTTCGCGGGACAGGAGCTCCACGGAGCCCATCTCGCGCAGATACATGCGCACCGGGTCATCGGTACGGTCGGTCGGTTCCTTGGCGGTCGTCTCGCGAACCGTGACGGCGCGTGACTGGGTCGCCTCGACGAGGTCGCCGCTTTCGGCCTCCTCCTCTTCCGCTTCCGCCTTCTCGCCCTCTTCGGCCTCCTCCGACTCGACCACGTTGATGCCCATTTCGGACAATTGGCCGAGCACGTCCTCGATCTGTTCGGACGAGAACTCCTCGGACGGCAGGACTTCATTCAGCTCGTCATAGGTCACATAACCGCGCTTCTTGGCGAGCTTGATCATCCGCCGAACGGCGGCATCGGTCAGATCGAGAAGAGGCCCGTCGCTCTGCTGCTCAGGCGCTGCAGTCTCGGCTTCGTCCCGTTCGGTTGCCTTCGTTGCCATGCTTTGCACTACTCCGTCGCCCCACCGGCCCCCGAGCCGGATCGGCGATGCGCGAATGGGCAGCGAAGCGTCCTGGCCTCACCACCCGAAATTCATTCCAAACAATAAAACAGCAAGTCGCTTGACTAACCGTTAACCATCCCCCCACTCGTCCGCGCGCCTCTGCTCCGAACAGGTGCCCGGGCATCAGTGATCGCGGTGGACAACTCCGTTGTCTAAATCGGCCTCAGCACCCTCGACGGAAGACAGCTGGTTTTGGACCTCTCGCAGCCAAGCGAGATTGGCCTCATTGTCGTCTTCGGCGAGCGCGCGCTCCGCGGCCCGAAGTTCGCTATGTAACGTGCGTGCGCGGCGATGCAAGGTGATTGCCTGCCTTAATGCGTCTTCAAGTCGCAAGAAATCGGCATGGGGGTCGAGCATCCAGCGATCGCCGGTGCGCACCAGAGATGTAAGACGTTCCGCAACGGGCGCAAGACCCGCCCGCTCAAGCCGTGTGGCCATGACGTCAGGACCCGCGGGCTCGCCATGGGCCGCATCGTCGATGAGGAAGCGTCGCAGATCCTGGGCGCTTCGCCCCTCAAATTCAAGCTCCGCAAGGGTTTCAGCGTGGCTGTGGAGCATCTCGGGATGCGCCAGGAAGGTGCACAGGATGACGGCCTCGCGGGGGGTCTCGACGGTTCCTCCGGTAAAAAGCGCGCTCCTGGCCAGAAGCGGCGAGACACTCACCCGAGAGCTCGGCGTCGTCGGCGCCGCCCCCCAGCGATCCCGCCGTGAGCCGCCCCCCTGCCGCTTGAACCGGCCCGGGCGCGGATCCGGATTCTGCGTGGACAAACGGCTTTCCACCTCCTCCCGGTAGTACCGCTTGAGGGTTTCGTCGCGAATCAGTCCCAGCGATTCGCGCAGGCGATGCTCCAGGGCGGCCCGCCGTTCGGGTGTATCCAGAGGTCCGGCCTCGACCTCCCGGGCCCAGAGAATGTCGATCAGCGGCCGGGCGGATGCGAGCACCCGCTCCACGGCGACGGAGCCGCCGGAACGCGCCAGATCGTCCGGATCCTGCCCTTCCGGCAGAAGAGCAAAGCGCAGCGACTTGCCCGCCGTCAGGTTCGGCAAGGCGAGATCGAGCGCCCGATAGGCTGCCCTTCGTCCGGCTTTGTCGCCATCGAAACACAGGATCGGCTCGTCCGTCATGCGCCAGAGAAGAGCGAGTTGCTCCTCGGTCAGGGCTGTGCCGAGGGGCGCGACGGCGTGGGGAAAGCCTGCAACGCTCAAGGAAATGACGTCCACATAGCCTTCGGCCACGATCACGGTACCCCGATCGTGAGCGGGCTTGCGGGCAAGATGGAAATTGTAGAGGAGCCGGCCCTTATTGAAGAGAGGGGTGTCGGGGGAGTTGAGATACTTGGCCGAGACCTCAGCGCTCATGGCCCGGCCGCCGAAGGCGACGACCCGGCCGCGGAGGTCGCAGATCGGAAACATGATCCGGTCGCGGAACCGATCATAGGGGATCTTCACGTCCTCGCCGGAGTAAAGCAGCCCGGCCTCCTCCATCATCTCGAGAGGAACGCCCTTTCCGGCAAGATAATCGCGCAGCGCGTACCGTTCCGGCGGGGCATAGCCGATGCGGAAACGCTCCTGCGTTTCGCGGCTCAGGGCGCGACCGGCGAGGTAATCGCGCGCCTTCATGCCGAACCGGCCCTGAAGGGAGGCCATGAAGAACTCCGCCGCCATCTCCGTCACATCATAGAGAGTGTTGCGCTTAACCTCCTCGGCCCGGTCCTCCCGGGTCATCTTCGGAAGGGCAACCCCCGCCTCCGCCGCAAGCCTCTCCACGGCCTCGGGAAAGGACAAGCCTTCCGTCTCCTGGAGGAAGGTGAAGATGTCACCATGCTTGCCTGACGAGAAGCAGTGATAAAACTGCTTCTGGTCGTTCACATAAAAGGAAGGCGTCTTCTCCGCATTGAACGGCGAGAGCCCTTTCCATTCCCGTCCCGCCTTCTTGAGGCGCACGCGCTTGCCGACGACGGCCGATACGGGCAGTCGGGCGCGAATCTCCTCGAGAATCTGGGGCGGGTAGCGCACGAAGCGAATTCTCCAAACCTGCTGAGTAAACTAGGGCACCGACAAGCCGGAAGAAAAATGCCGGGCAGCTCCGGCTTTACACGCAATTCACAGGGCATCCTGCCGCCGGAAGCGTCTGAATTCCATTACCCTCGAGCCAGAGGGGTGCCGAGGATCACGTGCGTCGTCGCCGTCGCCACACCCGGGACCGCGCTGATGGCATCCCTGATGCGGTCGAGCGATGCGTTCGATTCGCAAGCCACGATGACCATGAGATCGATCGAACCGGTCAGCGAGTGGCAGGCGACGACCTCCGGTATGCCGGACAGATGGGGCACCACGTGCCTGCAGCGGAAGCCGGGATCGAAGGTCACCGCGATCATGGCCCGCACCGCCGGGTCCTGCTCGGACGCCAGTTCGACCGTATAGGCTTTGATGATCCCATCCCGCTCGAGGCGCCGCATCCGCTCCTGGGTCGCGCTGCGCGACAGGCCGACGCTCCGGGCGAGCCCGACAAGGCTTTCCCGCGCGTTCCGGCGCAGGGCGCCGATGAGGATCCTGTCCTTGTCGTCGAGCATGGAGATCAATCCGCCACCAAAATAGCCGCAGACCGGCATTTAGCCGGCCGGGCCGTCATCTTGTCGAGTGAAACCGGCATCCGGACGCGAGAAAAGAAGGCATTGAAGGAGATCGTCATGAACCTCGGAAATACCGTCCTCCTGCCCGTGGATATGCAAAGGGCCTTTGACCTGCCCTCCTGGCCGCGCCGCTGGAATGAAGCAGTCGATGCCAATGGACTCTCGCTCCTGGAAGCTTGGCGGCGAATCGGGCACCCCATTCTCCACGTAAGGCACGATTCCGTTACCCCTGGGTCGACCCTGGCCCCGGGACAGCCCGGAAATGCGTTTCGCCCCGGCTTCGAGCCGCGGGACGGCGAGCCGCTCATCACGAAAAGCGTCAATTCCGCCTTCATCGGCACGGATCTCGATCTCCGGCTCAAGCGCCTTGGGATGCCGACCGTTGTCGTGTTCGGGATCAGCACGGACATGTGCGTGTCGACCACCATCCGGGTCGGAGCCAACCTGGGCCACCGGATGGTGCTGGTCGAAGACGCCTGCGATTGCTTCGAGCTGCCGGACACGTCAGGCGGAGCGATTCCCGCCCGCACCATCCATCAGGTTCATGTCGCGACGCTCGGCTTCGAATTTGCCAAGGTCGTCACGACACGCGACCTGCTCGCGGAAATCGGCGGGCAGGCGGCCGGAAAAGCCGCCTGAGACCAGCCTACCCCTTCGGCAGCAAGTCCTTCACGAGGCCGCTGGCCTTGGCGAAGTCCATGCGGCCCGCATATTTGCCGCGCAGGGTGCCGACCACCTTGCCCATGTCCTTCATGGAGGCCGCACCCGTCTCGGCGATCGCCGCCTCGATGGCGGCCTTCATCTCCGCATCGTCCATCTGCTTGGGCAGGTAGGACGAGATGACGTCAGCCTCCGCCTTCTCCTGCTGGGCAAGCTCGGGGCGGCCACCCTGCTCGTACATGGCGATCGATTCCTGGCGCTGCTTGATCATCTTCTGGAGCAGGGCCAGGATTTCCTCGTCCGTCGCCTGGCCCTTTCCGGCGCCCCGGGCTTCGATGTCCTTGTCCTTCAGCGCAGCCTGGATCAGCCGGACGGCCCCGAGCCGGGCCTTGTCCCCGGCCTTCATGGCTTCCTTCATATCCGCGGTGAAACGTTCGCGCAGCATGCGCTTCTCCTTGCGTTTTAGGCGCTTGAGCGTTGACGTGGCGCGAGCGGGCCCTTAAGTCACCAGGATTAGGTCAAGGGCGTCACAGGCACGCCTGCTCAAGCGCGACCCATTGGGCTCGGACTTACAAGAGATCATGACGATGCTGCAAGATAAAGACACCACCGGGACTTCCTCGGGGGGCTGGACGGAGCCGCGCGCGACGGCTGTGGTCGTGCTTCAGGACGGCACCGTCCTCGAAGGTTTCGGCATCGGCGCCGTCGGCGAAGCCACGGGCGAAGTCTGCTTCAACACGGCGATGACCGGGTATCAGGAAATCCTGACCGACCCGTCCTACGCCGGGCAGATCATCACCTTCACGTTCCCGCATATCGGCAATGTCGGCACCAATGAGGAGGACATCGAGAGCGTGAACGCTGCGTCCTCCTCGGGCGTCAGGGGCGCCATCATGGCGGCCGCCGTCACGGATCCGTCGAACTGGCGCGCCTCTCGCCACCTCGATGCCTGGCTCAAGGCACGCGGAATCGTCGGTCTGACCGGGATCGATACCCGGGCCCTCACCGCCCTCATTCGCGAGAAGGGGATGCCCAACGCGGTGATCGCCCACGATCCGGACGGTCGGTTCGATCTTGAGGCTTTGAAAGCCCGCGCGGCGAGCCTCCATTCCATGGATGGTCTCGATCTCGTCCCGATGGTCACGAGCGCTCAGCGTTTCGACTGGGAGGAGAGCACCTGGAAGCTCGGCGAGGGCTACACGAAGCAGGACGGAAGCAAGCACCACGTGGTCGCCATCGATTACGGCGTGAAGCGCAACATCCTTCGGCTGCTCGCCCAGGCCGGCTGCAAGGTCACGGTTGTGCCCGCAACCGCGACCGCGGAGGACGTGCTGGCCCTCAAGCCCGACGGCGTATTCCTGTCGAATGGCCCCGGAGACCCGGCGGCGACGGGCGAGTATGCGGTTCCCGTGATCAGGAAGGTCCTGGAGGAGAAGATTCCGACTTTCGGCATCTGCCTCGGTCACCAGATGCTGAGCCTTGCGGTCGGCGGCAAGACCAAGAAGATGCATCAGGGACACCACGGAGCGAACCACCCGGTGAAGGACAAGACCACCGGCAAGGTCGAGATCACGTCCATGAACCATGGATTTGCGGTCGATCCGGAAAGCCTGCCGAAGACCGCGGTGGAAACCCACGTATCGCTCTTCGACGGCTCCAATTGCGGGATCGCCCTCACCGACCGCCCGGCCTTCTCGGTTCAATATCATCCGGAGGCTTCGCCCGGCCCGCAGGACAGCCACTATCTCTTCGATCGGTTCGTGAAGTTGATCGAGGAAGAAAAGGCAAAACGCCAAGCTTAAAAGACTTTATTCTTCCGGCTTGCTCTCTAAGCTTGGCCGGAAGAAGTATGTCTCCGCGACAAAGCGTGTATTGCGCAAGATCCCCAAATCACGTTAACCGGTCGACAACCATAAAACATCGACCATACGAATCTTGATTTGGGGGATACTCCATGACCGCGAATGAAAAGGCCGGCGAATTCAGCCGTCTGCACAGTCTGTTCAGCTTTCACCTCGGTGTCGCCGTCGCCCTGTCGTGGCTGACGGCCCTTTATGCGTCCTTCTATGCCCCTTGGGTTCGGAACATCCGTCCGCTGATCGACCCGTCCTATGCCGGACAGGTGGAGAGCACCTGGTCGTTTCTTTTCGTTTTCCCCGCCGTGCTGACCGTCGCATGGCTCATGTGCGTCTCGGGACGGGAAATGTTCCGCCACATGCGGGTCTTCAAGAGCCAAGCCACCGAGTTCGCGATCGCGGGCGCTCTGGCCTTCGTGGTCTTCTATCTTGCCATCGACCGGGCTGTCGCAGTGTTGTCCCTCGGCCTCTGATTCATTGAGGACAGGACTCGCGCAAAGTCCGCAACCATGATCAATTCCGGGGCCGTAATGTCCGGGCCTCGGAGTGATCCATGCTGCAAACGAAACCAGAGACCCGCCTCGATTACGGCCGCCGCGTCGTGTCGGTCATCGACTACATCGCCGATCATCTCGACGGGGATGTATCCCTTGAACGGCTGGCAGACATCGCCTGCTTCTCGCCCTACCATTTCCATCGCATCTACCGGTCGATCACGGGCGAGACGGTCGCGGAAACGGTCCGTCGTCTCAGGCTGCAGCGCGCCGCCAAGGAGCTGGCCCGTTCGGCCTATCCGATCGAACGGATTGCCCGGAGAGCCGGCTATGGCTCGGTCGAAGCCTTCACGCGGGCTTTCGGCGCCGACCATGGCGAGCCTCCCGGGGCGTTTCGAGCCCGGTTCACTCCGTTTCGACCCTTTGGAAACGGAGACGATCCCATGCTGCCTGTCACCATCAAGGACTTCGACGGCATTTACCTTGCAACCCTCCCCCACCGGGGCAACTACCAGGACATCGGCCGCTGCTTCGACCGGCTCGGTGCCTGGGCGGCGGCCCGCGGGCTTTTCAGCACCCCGCGCCGCATGATCGGCCTCTATTATGACGATCCGGAAAGCGTGCCGGAGGCGGAACTGCGGTCGGAAGCGGGCATCGAAGTCGATCCCGACATGCCGCTGAGCGACGGCGTCGTCCTGCGCCACCTGCCGGCCGGAAGGGTCGCGACCATCCTCCACAAGGGCCCCTATACGGGCCTCGAAGAGGTCTACCGGGTTCTTTACCGGGAATGGCTCCCTCGTAGCGGTGAGGAAATCGGCGACCAGCCGGTTTTCGAGAATTATCTCAATACGCCCCGCGACGTGCCGCCCTCGGAACTCCTGACCGAGGTGACCCTCCCGCTCAAAGGCTGATCCCGTTACGGCTCCCTCGAATCGCGGGGGAGCCGATCCGCCCCTCAACCTTTTGATGTCTCCCGCGTTTGGGTTGAAGCAAAAGCGGAGACATCAATCATGGCCAAGGCGAAAGGCTACGGCGAGGCGCATGCCTACAACGCCCCTTTGAAGACCGATACCTACATTTTTCAGGATAATGGGCTCATTCCCAACAACCGCCTGCCGCTGATCGTCCGTCAGGGTGCGATCACGCCGGGAAGCTCCGATCCGGCCAAGCCCTTCGAGGAGACCTTCCGCCGCAACGGCTGGACCAATACCTGGCGGAACGGCATCTTCGACTACCATCATTATCACTCGACGGCGCACGAGGTGCTGGGCATCGCATCCGGCTCCGCAAGCGTTCGGTTCGGGGGCGAGAGCGGTGAAGTCATCGGTCTGACCGCCGGGGACGTCGTGATCATCCCCGCAGGAGTGGGCCATGCGCTGATCAATCAGAACGGCGATCTCCTGGTCGTGGGAGCCTATGCCGACGGCCGGGACTACGACACGCTCCGGGACGATCCGCGCCTGATCGCTCAAGCCCGTCAGCGAATCGCCCAGGTGCCCCGTCCCAATACCGACCCGGTGGACGGCGCGAGCGGCCCGCTCACCAAGCTCTGGAGCTGAGACGAAAGGCGCCGGCCCTGCCCCAGGACCGGTGCCTCTGCCTCCGCCGGAAGCAATCTCAGGCCGAAAGGGTGACCTGAACATTGCCGCGGATGGCATGAGAGTAGGGGCAAACGACATCCGCCCGGCGAACGAGGTCGTCCGCCTGCTCCTGCGTCAGCCCGGGAAGATTCGCCTTCAGGGACACGACGAGACCGAAACCCGCCCCATCCTCGCGCTTGCCGATGCCCACCTGCGCTTCCACGGCCGCATCGCTTGGAAGCGCGATCTTGTTCTGCGCGGCGACAAATTTCAGCGCCCCCAGGAAACAGGCCGAATAGCCGGCCGCGAAAAGCTGCTCCGGGTTGGTGCCTTCCCCGCCCGGCCCGCCAAGTTCCTTTGGCGTTGAAAGACGGATGTCGAGCCTTCCGTCCGAAGAGGCGGCGGCGCCTTCGCGTCCGCCGGTGGCCGAGGCTTGGGCTGTGTAGAGTGGGATCATGGCAAGCTCCTGAAGTCAGCGATGGGAAGGCTCGATTTTAGATTGCTAACAATTTAATTGTAAGCAACTTGAATGTGTATACGGCACCATTAGATTGTGCGCAAGATAAATTTTCTCTAGCTTGGAGCGAGGAGTTCACGATGACCGAAAAGTCCGCCCTCGCCTTGGACAATCAGCTGTGCTTCGCTCTTTACTCAGCCTCGCACGCCTTTGGACGGGCTTATCGTCAGTTCCTGGATCCGTTGGGCCTGACCTATCCGCAATATGTGGTCCTGCTCGTGCTTTGGGAGAAGGACGACATCACCGTCAAGGATATCGGCGAAAAGCTCTTTCTCGATTCGGGCACGCTCACCCCCCTCTTGAAGAGGCTTGAGGCCGGGGGACTCATCCGCCGCATCCGGGACAGGGAAGACGAACGGCAGGTGCGCATTCGTTTGACGGATTCCGGTCGCGCCTTGAAGGAAAAAGCTCAAGACATTCCAAAGACCATCGGGTGCATCCTGGATCTGCCGTCCGATGAGGTCTCCGCCTTGAGGCGGCAGCTCGGCGACCTGCGCGGCAAGCTCCAGGCCGCGGTTTCGAAACCATGATCTCACGGAAGGACATATTTTCAATGAACTGGCGGGACTACTGGAATCAGGATACGCCGATCTACACCAGCGAGCGTCACAAGCTCCTGCATTACCGGCTGGTCGCCAACGACATCATTGGCCTGATCCTCTCACCCGATGCGCGCGTGCTGGATTACGGCTGCGGCGAAGCTCTCTTCGCGGACCGGATCGCGGCCCGCTGCGGGCACCTCTATCTCTCCGATGCGGCTCCCCTCGTTCGCGAGAGGCTCCAGGAACGCCTCGGGGCCAACCCGAAGATCACCATCCTGGCACCCGAGGCCTTATCGGATATCCCCGATGCCTCTCTCGACCTGATCGTGGTGAATTCACTGCTGCAATATCTCGACCTTTCGGAGCTTCGGGCCCTGTTGCGGATCTGGCACGACAAGCTCAAGGCCTCCGGACGGCTCGTGATCGCCGACGTCATTCCGCAGGACGTCAGCGCCCTGACCGACGCGAAGGCTCTTCTCTCCTTCGCGTGGACCGGCGGCTTCCTCACGGGCGCTCTGCGAGGCCTCGTTCGCACCGCCCTGTCCGATTATCGGAAGCTCCGGGACGAGATCGGGCTGTCCCACTATGGAGAGGCGGAGATGATCGAGATCCTGCGCGATGCCGGCTTCGTGGCCGAACGGGCGACGCGCAATCTCGGCCATAATCAGGCGCGCATGACGTTCGTTGCCTGCCCATCGGGAGCCGTCGCGGAAAGCCCCTAGGCTTCATGGGGGCAGCCGGAACAAGCCCGGCACCTGAGGCCTTATCGCAGGGCCAACCTGCAAGGTCGCCTCATGCGTGCCCCCTCGCCCGAGCGTTCAGCCAAAGCCCACCAGGACAGCTTCAATCCGGCCGAGAAAATTCCGGATCTCTCGGCCAGCGAGAAAAAAGCCATCGAGGAGCAGAGCAGGCCGAACGCGGCGCTCATTCACGAGACGATCCGGGCGGAAGGCGAAAGCGAGCTCGATCGCTCGGTCATGGCGCTTCTCCTCTCCGGATTGGCGGCGGGCCTGTCGATCGGCTTCTCTCTCGTGGTGGAAGGGCTGCTGCACGCCCACCTTCCGGATACTCCGTGGAAGCTGTTGATCAGCGGGTTCGGTTATCCGGTCGGCTTCCTGATCGTCGTGCTGGGCCGCCAGCAACTCTTCACGGAGAATACCCTGACGCCGATCCTGCCGTTGCTCCACAACCGGGACGCCGACACGTTCTGGCGCGTCCTCAAGCTATGGCTCATCGTTCTTGCGGCGAACATCGCCGCCACCTGGATCTTCGCGGCGGTCATCGCCCACACGCCGCTTTTCGCACCCGAGATCAAGAGCGCCTTTACCGAGATCAGCCGCAAAGTGATCGAGGCGCCGTTCGGGACCACGCTGATCAAAGCCGTCTTCGCAGGTTGGCTGATCGCCCTCATGGTCTGGCTTCTGCCAGGCGCGGAAACCGGCCGCGCATTCATCATTCTGATCATCACCTACGTGGTGGCGATCGGCGGCTTCTCCCACCTGATTGCCGGCTCCGTCGATGGTTTCTACCTGGTCGAAACAGGCCAGGCGACATGGGCGGACTATGCCATGCGCTTTTTCGTGCCGACGCTCATCGGGAACATCCTCGGCGGCGTCACGCTCGTAGCCGTGCTGAATTTCGGGCAGGTCGCCCCCGAGCTGGAATGAGCGCTGAAATCTCTAGACTGTCCGGACGGACAGACGGGCCGAACGCCGATCGCTCGCCAAGGACAAGGCGAATACCCCGAGTCCTGCGACCGCGAGGATTGCCCCGACCCATCCGGTCGCCGCAAAGCCGTAGCCTGCCGCAATGGCGACTCCGCCGAGCCACGCTCCGAGAGCGTTGGCGATATTGAAGGCCGAATGATTGAGGGCCGCCGCGAGGGTCTGCGCGTCCGCCGCCACATCCATGAGGCGTGTCTGAAGGGCGGGACCGATTGCCACGCTGCACCCAACCAGGAACACGCAGATCGCCAGCGTGATCGGATTGGCGGCCGTCAGCGATAGCACGGCCATGATGACGATGCTGAACGCGAGGGTGCCGCCGATGGTGCCCATCAACGACTTGTCGGCGAACCACGCTCCCACGAGATTGCCGAGGATCATTCCTGAGCCGAAAACCGCCATCATGAGCGGCACCGCAGCTTCCGGCAGATGGGCGACCTGAGTGGCTGTCGAGGCGATGTAGGAAAACACCGAGAACAGGCCGCCGAACCCGACCGCACCGATCGCGAGGGTGTACCAGACCTGCTTGCGCCGGAACGCTCCAAGCTCCCGCATGGGGCTTGCGCCCTCCTGTACCTTGTCCTTGGGCAGGAAGAACCAGATCAGCACGACGGTGAGAGCCCCCAGGAAACCGACAACCCCGAAGGCGATCCGCCAGCTCATGACCTGTCCGAACCAAGTAGCCAGGGGCGTTCCGATGAGCGTTGCGATCATCAGCCCCATCATGACCCGCGCGACCGCCTGGGCCCGCTTGTTCGGCTCGACCAGCGAGGCGGCGACGAGAGCCGCGACACCGAAATAGGCTCCATGGGGAAGCCCTGTCAGAAACCGGAGGATCACGAAGGAATCGTAACCGGGCGCCAGGGCGCTCACCACGTTGCCGACCGCGAACACGGCCATGAGAAGAAGGAGCAGGGTCCGGCGCGCCAGCTTTGCGGCCATCACGGCAATGATCGGCGCGCCGACGACGACGCCGAGCGCATAGGCACTGATGGCATGCCCCGCCTGTGGAGTCGTGACAGCGAATTCCTTGGCGACGTTCGGCAGGAGGCCCATGATCGCGAACTCGCCGGTTCCGATGCCGAAGCTTCCGACTGCGAGCGCCAGTTCAATGAGCGCAACGGCCATCCGGGAGCGTGGACGAGCCGATGCCGCACCGATACCGGCCATGACATGGTCTGCGCACGAAATGTCCGACATGAGGCTCTGGCTTTCCTGAATCCGGCGGCGGGATCGGACTCGCGAATGTCCCATGCGTCAGGTGAAGCCTGCCGACCCATGAGGCGGAATCCGACCGTTGAAGGTGAGCGCTCATACTGCACTGCAAAACGGTCGGTGACGACTCGTCGAAGACGCAGCCCAGGGCTGCGCGGGATGCGGGGACAGCGGAAAGTTTAGGCAAATGTCCAGGCTTTGTGCGCCACGAAGCTCCACAGCATCACGATGCCGGTGGTCACAAGCTGGGCCGCGAAGTAGGGAGCGCCCAGCCAGACCGTGAAAAGGTGCATGAACAGCCAGGTCAAAAGAAAGCCGACAAGAGCCACGAGGGCAAAACGCCAAGTCGCCTCCCGGTGCGGGCGGGTGCTTTCATAGGTGTGGCGGCGGTTCAAGGCGTAGGACACCAGCCCTCCGGCGACGTAACCGGCAAGCGTTGCCGGAACCGGATGGATGTCCATACCCTCCACCAAGCCGATGAGGAAACCGTAATGGACGATGGCGGCCGCGACACCGACGCCGAAAAAGGCCGTGAACTGGCGGCCGAGACGATAAAGGGAGGATGATGCGCTCACGGGTCCTCGTTAGCCGTTTCAGTGAGGTTCGTCACTCTCCCTGCTGAAGCAGGCCCGCAAGCTTGCGGCTGAGGGAGCGAGGCAGGAGCTTTGCTCCGAAGGCCCCGATCCGGTTCGGCATGCCCGGAATGACCACCGCCCGGCGGGCTTCATATCCGGCGATCCCTGAGCGGGCCACGTCCGCGGCCGACATGGCTCCCTTCTTGAACAGCTTCGAGCTTTCCAGGTCCGCGGTCATGGAGAACTCGGTCTCGGTCGGCCCGGGGCACAGGGCCGTCACCGTCACGCCGAAAGGCTTGGCCTCTTCGTACAGGGCTTCCGACAGCGACAGCACGAAGGCCTTCGTGGCGTAATAAACCGCCATGAAGGGCCCACCCTGGAATGCGGCGGTGGAAGCGACGTTCAGAATGCCGCCGCGCCCCCTCGCGATCATGCCCGGCAAAAGAAGGCGACACAGGACCGTCACCGCCACGATGTTGAGATCGATCATGGCGACCTGCCGCTCGAACGGCAGGCTGGCAAAGCGACCCCGCAGGCCGAATCCGGCGTTATTGACGAGGGTGTGAACGGTAAGGTCGCGCTCCTTGAGCCAATCGACGAGTTCTTGCGGTCCCCCGCGATCCTCAAGGTCGAGGGCAAGCACTTCCACCGGCACCCCATGGGATCTGCGCAGATCGGCAGCCAGGGTTTCCAGGCGCCCGGATCGGCGCGCGGTCAGCACCAGGGGATAGCCGCGCTGGGCAAAAACCTTTGCCAACTCCTCGCCGATCCCGCTCGACGCCCCTGTGATTACGGTCCAGCGCTCCGCTCCGGCCATCGTCAATCCTCCCGCTCCGTCAGGATCCTAATCCCATCCGCTCACAACGCTTATCGTCTTATGCCGGGAAATCATGGCTCGGCCCTTTGAAATTGGCGCGGCTGCGTGTAAGAGCCTCTCTCAACCTTCAATCTGACAATGTGCCAGCTGCGCTTGAAAGCGCCGCATCATGCGGCCGCGCGGCTGGATACGCCTGGGTGCCATATGCCGAAGCGGACTGACATCTCCTCCATCCTCATCATCGGCGCAGGTCCGATCATCATCGGGCAGGCTTGTGAGTTCGATTACTCGGGGACCCAGGCCTGCAAGGCCCTGAAGGAGGAAGGCTACCGAATCGTCCTGGTGAATTCCAATCCGGCGACGATCATGACCGATCCGGACCTCGCGGACGCCACCTACGTGGAGCCGATCACGCCGGAGATCGTTGCGAAGATCATCGAGAAGGAGCGCCCGGACGCCCTGCTCCCGACCATGGGAGGCCAGACGGCGCTCAACTGCGCCCTGTCCCTCAAGAAGATGGGCGTGCTTGAGAAGTTCGGCGTCGAGATGATCGGCGCCACCGCGGAGGCCATCGACAAGGCGGAGGACCGCCAGCTTTTCCGCGAGGCCATGACGAAGATCGGCCTGGACACGCCTAAATCCAGGCTCGCCAACGCCTCGGCTCTCAAGAAGGCCGACCGCGACGCCTATCTGGCCGAACTCGCTCGCATGGAAGCCCTCGACATGCACCCGGGCGACAAGAAGCGGATGATCGCCGCCTACAAGCTGAAGTGGGATGCCGGAGAGAACGACCGCCGGAAGCGCTATCAGGAGCACGCCATGGGCGAGGCTCTCCTGGCGCTGGCCGAAGTGGGTCTGCCGGCGATTCTTCGCCCGTCCTTCACCATGGGCGGCACGGGCGGCGGCATCGCCTACAACCGCGACGAATTCCTCGACATCGTCGAGCGCGGCCTCGACGCCTCCCCGACCAACGAGGTGCTGATCGAGGAAAGCGTGCTCGGCTGGAAGGAATACGAGATGGAAGTCGTCCGCGATAAGGCGGACAACTGCATCATCGTCTGCTCCATCGAGAACATCGACCCGATGGGCGTGCACACGGGCGACAGCATCACGGTCGCCCCCGCCCTCACCCTGACCGACAAGGAATATCAGATCATGCGCGACGCCTCCCTGGCGGTGCTGCGCGAGATCGGTGTCGAGACCGGTGGGTCGAACGTCCAGTTCGCGGTCAATCCGCAAAACGGGCGCATGATCGTGATCGAGATGAACCCGCGCGTGTCGCGCTCCTCGGCTCTGGCCTCGAAGGCCACGGGCTTCCCCATCGCCAAGGTCGCCGCGAAGCTCGCCGTCGGCTACACTCTCGACGAGATCGCCAACGACATCACCGGCGGCGCGACGCCGGCCTCCTTCGAGCCGACCATCGACTACGTGGTCACCAAGATTCCGCGCTTCGCCTTCGAGAAATTCCCCGGTGCGGAGCCGACCCTCACCACCGCCATGAAGTCCGTGGGCGAGGCCATGGCCATCGGCCGTACTCTGCCGGAATCGCTCCAGAAGGCCCTGCGTTCGCTGGAAACGGGCCTCACGGGTCTCGACGAGATCGAGATCGAGGGTCTCGGCAAGGGAGACGACAAGAACGCCATCAAGGCCGCCCTCGGCACGCCGACCCCGGACCGGCTGCTGAAAGTGGCCCAGGCCCTGCGCCTCGGCGTCAGCCACGACGAGGTCTACGAGAGCTGCAAGATCGACCGATGGTTCCTGGAACAGCTCCAGGCGATCGTCGACCTTGAAGCCAAGGTGAAGGCGCACGGCCTGCCGCAAACTCCCGGAGCGTTCCGCCAGCTGAAGAGCATGGGCTTCTCGGATGCCCGCCTCGCCGTCCTTTCCGGCAAGACGGAAGCCGAGGTGCGCAATCTCCGGCGCTCCCTGAATGTGCGCCCGGTCTTCAAGCGCATCGATACCTGCGCGGCCGAGTTCGCCTCCCCGACCGCCTACATGTACTCGACCTATACGACGCCCTTCGCAGGCCAGCCGGCCGATGAGGCCTATCCGTCCGCGTCGAAGAAGGTGATCATTCTCGGCGGCGGCCCGAACCGCATCGGCCAGGGCATCGAGTTCGATTATTGCTGCTGCCATGCGTGCTTTGCCCTCAAGGACGCGGGCTACGAGACCATCATGGTCAACTGCAATCCGGAAACGGTCTCCACGGACTACGACACGTCCGACCGGCTTTATTTCGAACCCCTCACCCAGGAAGACGTGCTCGAAATTATCGAAACCGAGCGTCAGAACGGCACCCTTCACGGGGTCATCGTGCAGTTCGGCGGCCAGACGCCCTTGAAACTCGCCCGCGCCCTCGAAGAGGCGGACGTGCCGATTCTCGGCACCTCCCCCGATGCGATCGACCTCGCGGAGGACCGCGACCGCTTCAAGCGGCTTCTCGACAAGCTCCACCTCAAGCAACCGAAGAACGGCATCGCCTATTCGGTGGAGCAGGCGCGCCTGATCGCTACCGATCTCGGCCTGCCCTTCGTGGTGCGCCCTTCCTATGTGCTCGGCGGACGCGCCATGGCGATCATCCGTGACGAGACCCAGTTCGAGGACTATCTCCTCGGTACCCTGCCGAGCCTGATCCCCTCCGACATCAAGGCGCGCTACCCCAACGACAAGACCGGCCAGATCAACACGGTTCTGGGCAAGAACCCCCTGCTGTTCGACCGCTATCTGTCCGATGCCATCGAGGTGGACGTGGACTGCCTCTGCGACGGCAAGGATGTGTTCATCGCCGGAATCATGGAGCACATCGAGGAGGCCGGCATCCATTCGGGCGATTCCGCCTGCTCGCTGCCCCCGCGCTCGCTGGGGCCGGACCTCCTCGCGGAGCTTGAGCGCCAGACCAAGGCCCTCGCCCTCGCCCTCGACGTGGGCGGCCTGATGAACGTGCAATACGCCATCAAGGACGGGGACATCTACGTTCTGGAGGTCAACCCCCGCGCCTCGCGGACCGTGCCTTTCGTCGCCAAGGTCATCGGCGAGCCGATCGCCAAGATCGCGGCGCGCATCATGGCCGGCGAAAGCCTTGCCACGTTCGGGCTTGCGCCCAAGGAACTGCCGCATATCGGCGTCAAGGAAGCCGTCTTCCCCTTCGCCCGCTTCCCGGGCGTCGACGTGCTCCTCGGCCCGGAAATGCGCTCCACCGGCGAAGTGATCGGCCTCGACCGGGGCTTTGGCGTGGCCTTCGCGAAGAGCCAGCTCGGCGCCGGAAGCCAGGTGCCGAAGACGGGAACCGTCTTCGTTTCCGTCCGCGACTCGGACAAGGCGCGAATCCTGCCGACCATCCAGATGCTTCAGGAGATCGGCTTCCAGGTGGTCGCCACCGGGGGCACGCAGAAGTTTCTTGAGGAGAACGGCGTCAAGGCGACCCGCATCAACAAGGTTCTTGAGGGTCGTCCGCACGTGGTGGATGCCATCAAGAACGGTGACATTCAGCTGGTTTTCAATACCACGGAAGGGGCCGGCGCCCTTTCCGATTCCCGCAGCCTTCGGCAGGCTGCCCTCTTGCATAAGGTGCCCTACTACACCACTCTTGCAGGAGCGATCGCTGCGGCCGAGGGCATCAAGGCCTATCTCGGCGGCGATCTCGAGGTCCGGGCACTTCAGGATTACTTTGCCTGAAGACGGGCCTACAATCGGAACTGCGAAGCTTCAAGGAAGTTTTCGTTGATGAGCGAGGGCGTCGGCAACGGCGGCCTCGCACCTCTTTTTAGACGAGACGAATGATGGACAAGGTCCCTCTGACGATCAAGGGTTTTGCGGCGCTCGAGGAAGAGCTCAAGCACCGGCAGCAGGTCGAACGCCCTCGGATCATCCAGGCGATTTCGGAAGCCCGCGCCCTGGGCGACCTGTCGGAAAACGCCGAGTATCATGCGGCGAAGGAAGCTCAATCCCTCAACGAGGGCCGCATCCTTGAACTCGAAAGCCTGATTTCCCGTGCGGAAGTGATCGACATCGCCAAGCTGTCCGGCGACAGGATCAAGTTCGGCGCCACGGTGAAGCTCGTCGACGAGGACACGGAAGAGGAAAAGACCTACCAGATCGTCGGCGATCCTGAGGCGGACGTGCGCTCGGGTCGCGTTTCCATCTCCTCTCCGATTGCCCGGGCCCTTATGGGGAAGACCGTCGGCGATACGGTCGAGGTCACGACCCCCGGCGGCGGAAAATCCTACGAAGTCGTGGGCGTCCGCTTCGGCTGACCTATGTTCAGGAGGGGGCATTTCGTGGAAGACATGACCATGCTCCCTCTGTCCCGCCGATCTTTCCTCACTGGTCTCACCGCCGGCCTGGCCGGCTTGGCGACCGGTCCCGCTCGCGCTCAGTTGTTCGGTGCGACGCAACCGTTTCCCCAGTACTTTTCATCGTTTGCGGTCGACGTGAGCGTGCTGAAGGCGAAAGGTCTCGGCCCCTTCGCGGACCTTTTGGCCGCGGCGACGCTCGATCAGCTGCGGGCCTCCTTCGGCGACCGTTTTGATCCGCGCGGCCCTCGCCTGGTGGTGCGCCTGACCGGATTGTTCCAGACACCCTTCACCAGCGGCGGCGGCCATTGGCGCCACGGCGGCGGGGGCAGTAGCGGCGGCAGCGACTCCCTCGACGGCGAAGCCCTGGCCGTCGGCGCGCGGGGAGAGATCCTGGCCCGCCACCCTCAGCTCGCGGTGCTGGACGTCAACAGAACGCCCACCACCCCTGATGAGCCCGGCCGGGCCGTTGAAATCGCCAGCCATTATGTTCGATGGCTGCGCCGGCAGTTGATCAGCTAGGGCCGTCTTCGGGATATCGTCGTTCCGCGACGGCGCGGAGCGGCTGCCGTAACGCCTTATCGTGGAAGGTCGTGGTTATCGGTTCCGGGCTCCGCTTAGCGGCCTAGAATGATAACGCACCCTTGTCATTCCGGGGCGCCGCAGGCGAGCCCGGAACCCATAAACGCTGAGGGTACCAGAAGAGAACGCAACGGATGCCATGGCTCCCGATCCAGGGACGTTGGCGTTTATGGGTTCCGGGCTCTCGCTGATGCTCGCCCCGGAATGACAGAGCGGTACCGTCATTCCGGGACGCACCTCCGGTGCGGGCCCGGAACCCATAAACGGTGAGGTTTCCGAAGGGAGTGCGCGGATGCCATGGCTCCTTGTCCGAGGACATGAGCGGATGTGGGTTCCGGGCTCTCGCTCATGCTCGCCCCGGAATGACGGCGCTAGGATGGTTTTAGGAACCGGCTTCGACCACGTCCTCGATGGGCACGAGCGGCTCGTCCTTGATCAGGTCGAGGGTCAGGGCCGTGCGGACGTTACGGACGTTCGGCAGGCTCGTGAGCTCGGACACGAGGCCCTGAAATGCCGCGAGATTGGGGGCCACGCACTTCATGATGAAGTCGATATCCCCCGACAGGGTCCAGCATTCCCGGACCATGGTCCAGTCCTTGATGCGCTGCTCGAACTCCAGAAGCTCCTTCTTGCCCTGAACATCGAGCTGAACCATGGCGAAGCAGACGATCTCGAAGCCCAACTGCTTGGGGTCGAGCATCGCCCGATAGGCCTTGATGACTCCTGCGGCCTCCAGCGCGCGCACCCGGCGCAGGCATGGCGGTGCCGACAGGCCGACACGGCGAGCCAGCTCCACATTCGTGATGCTGCCGTCGGCCTGCAGTTCTTTCAGGATGGCCCAGTCTATGGAATCGAGGCGTCCGCGCACATTACCTCCGGGAAAGGCTCGTATCGGCTGAGTAGACGTTGTAGAGGGTCTGCACAAGAAGGTCGGGCGATTAAGTCGCAACGAACTTCATGAACTCCACAGGCACAATGATCGAATGTTGCGTGATGCCGGCCTCACCTCCTGGGTTTTGACCGACGGCAAGGCCGGCGACGAGATGCAGGCGCTAAGCGTCGCGGACGCTCTGGGCCTTTCTCCGGAGATTCGCCGCGTCCGCCCGCGCGCCCCTTTCAGCTGGCTGATGCCTTGGGGGCTGATCGACCCACAAGAGCGCCCGGGGCGGCACAACAGCCCCATCGTTCCCCCGTTTCCCGATGTTCTGATCGGCTCCGGGCGACGTTCCGTGCCCTATCTGCGGTTCATCAAGCACGCCTCCGGCGGACGGACCTACACGGTGTTCCTGAAGGACCCGAGGATCGGACCGAAGGCGGCCGACTTCATCTGGGCTCCCTCCTATGACCGGATTCGGGGGGCCAACGTTCTCAATACGCTCACCCCTCCCCACCGGGTTTCGGCGGAGCGCCTGGCGATGGCGAGGGCGGAGCCTGATCCTCGGTTGGCCGCCCTGCTCCGTCCCCGGGTGGGCATCCTGGTTGGCGGGAGCAGCCGCCATCACCGCTTTGGACCGGAGGATGTCCGGCGCTTCGCCGCCGACCTCGAGCGCCTCGCCGGGACCGGCGCCGGTCTGATGATCACGGCCTCCCGGCGCACCCCCCCTGCCCTTCGCGAGGCGCTGGCGGATCTCACACGCCGTCATGGGGGCTTTTTCTGGGACGGAACCGGCGAGAATCCCTTCGTGGCCCTGCTCGCCCTCTCGGACGCCATCGTCGTCACGGCCGATTCCTTCAACATGGTCGGCGAGGCTGCGGTGACGGGCGTTCCCATCCTCGTCTTCGAGCCGGAAGGCGGGCATCCCAAGTTGCGCACCTTCCTCGATGAGCTTAAGGCCAAGGGAATTGTGCATGTCTTCGAGGGGCGTCTTGAAGGCAGCCCTTACGAACCGCTAAATTCAACACCTTTGATCGCGCGGGCCATCGCCGAAGACCTGGCTCGCCACCGCCGCGCTCTCGGCTTCCCCGACGCGGCCTTCGCACTGGAGAATTCCTGATGGCCCAATCCCACGCCAAGCTCATCATCATCGGCTCTGGGCCTGCGGGCTATACGGCGGCGATCTACGCGGCGCGCGCCCTTCTGGAGCCCGTGCTGATCTCGGGCTTCCAGCCCGGCGGCCAGCTGATGATCACCACCGATGTGGAGAATTATCCCGGCTTCGCCGATGTGATCCAGGGCCCCTGGCTCATGGAGCAGATGCGCCTGCAGGCCGAGCATGTGGGCACCAAGATGGTATCGGACCACATCGTGAAGGTCGACCTGAACAGCCGTCCGTTCCGGATCGAGGGCGATTCCGGCGATGTTTACACCTGTGACGCCCTGATCATTGCCACCGGAGCGCAGGCCAAGTGGCTCGGTCTGCCGACGGAAGCGCAGTTCCAGGGCTTCGGCGTCTCGGCCTGCGCCACCTGTGACGGCTTCTTCTTCCGCGGCAAGGAAGTCGTGGTGGTCGGCGGCGGCAATACGGCGGTCGAAGAGGCGCTTTATCTGTCCCATCTGGCCAAGAAGGTGACGCTCGTGCACCGGCGCGATTCCTTCCGGGCCGAGCGCATCCTGCAGGACCGGCTGTTCAAGCAACCCAATATCGAGGTGATCTGGAATACGGCGGTCGAGGAGATCTGCGGCACGCACGCCCCCCTTTCGGTCACCCACGTGAAGCTCAAGAACCTCGTGTCCGGCCAGATGACCGAGCACAGGACCGATGGGGTCTTCATCGCCATCGGCCATAAGCCCTCCACCGAACTGTTCGCCGGCCAGCTCGACATGAAGCCGGGAGGCTATCTCCTGACCAAGCCGGGCTCCACGGCCACGAACGTTCCCGGCGTCTTCGCGGCCGGCGACGTGGCGGACGACGTCTTCCGCCAAGCCGTCACGGCGGCGGGAATGGGCTGCATGGCGGCGCTGGAATCCGAGCGTTATCTGGCGGCCCTTGAGGTCACTCAGCAGGCCGCTGAATGATTTCATAACAAGAATTGGTGAGTCTTCGGCCCGAATTCCTATTGCGTCCGGCCGAAGCTGGTAAGAGATAAGAAACCCGGCCTAATCGGAGCCGGGACACCAGGGGAACGCCGTGGATTGGGACAAGATCCGGATTTTCTACACGGTCGCGGAAGCGGGGAGCTTCACGCGGGCCGGCGACGATCTCGGTCTCAGCCAATCCGCCGTCAGCCGGCAGATCAGCGCCCTGGAGCGCGAGCTGAAGGCTCCCCTGTTCCACCGTCACGCCCGCGGCCTGATCCTGACGGAGCAGGGAGATCTTCTCTTCCGGGCGGCCCGCGATATGCGGATGCGTCTGGAGACCACCAAGGCGCGGCTCGTCGAGACCAGTGAGCGCCCTTCAGGGGTCCTGAAGGTGACCACCACCGTCGGCCTCGGCTCGATCTGGCTGGCGCAGCGCATCGCGGAATTCCTGGATCTGTACCCGGACGTGCGCGTCGAGCTCATCCTCAACAACGAGGAGCTCGATCTCGCCATGCGGGAGGCCGACGTGGCGATCCGCCTTCGCCGACCGGCCCAGCCCGACCTGATCCAGCGGCGCCTGTTCACGATCCACTTTCACGTCTACGCCTCGAACGACTATCTCAAGCGCTTCGGCGAACCGAAAACCCTGGAAGATCTCGACAAGCACCGGATCGTCTCCTTCGGCGGCCAGGAGCCTTCCTACCTGATGTCCGTGCACTGGCTCTCGACAGCGGGCCGCGAAGGCCAGGAACCGAGGCAATATCATTACGTCGTAAACAACATCACGGCCCTTCGCTACGCGGTGGAGACGGGAGCTGGGATCGCCGTGCTGCCCGATTACGTCGTTGTCGGCAATCCGCACCTCACACAGATCCTCCGCGACGTGGAAATGCCTTCGCTCGACAGCTATCTCGTGTATGCGGAGGAAATGCGCTCCGTGGCGCGCGTTCAGGCGTTCCGCGACTTCCTCATCAGCAAAGCCCAGCGTTGGACTTACTGAGTACGGCGGATCGACTTTAGCGACCGCTTTCCATTTTAAACTTCCACTCTCGGATCTGTGCGCTCGCTCCTGACGGCGCGAAGCCGCCGTCGCGCGTTGTTTTTCAACGCAATTCTTCAGCCAAGCTGAATGGCTCCGGCCAATTTTGTCAGCTTGACGACACTAGCCATGCATAGAGTGCAGCCCTTTTATGAGGCATGCTGCATTGCAAAAGAGCGCGTTGCAGTCGATATGAGCAGTGGCTGATTTCAACGCGGCATCGCTTTCTTCCTCCCAGCGCTGCCGTGTCGGCCGTTCCCTCTGGAAGGTTTTCGACATTTGTCGGACCTCACTTTAGCCGGGCTTCGTGCCCGGCTTTTTTTTGCCTTGTCCGCATATTGAGATGCGAATTATCCCGCGCCCGTCACATCGTCCTTCAGCACACGGCGCAGCACTTTTCCGACATTCGACTTCGGCAGCGTCTCACGGAATTCGACTCGCCTCGGAACCTTGTAGGCCGTGAGATTATCTCGTGCGAACTGGCGCAGCGCCTCTGCCGTGAGAGACGGATCTTTCCGGACCACGTAAGCCGCAACGATCTCGCCCGAATGCTCATCGGGCAGACCGATGACAGCAGCTTCCATCACGCCCGGATGCTGACTGAGGATGTCCTCGACCTCGTTGGGATAAACATTGAAGCCTGAGACGAGGATCATATCCTTCATGCGGTCGACGATCCTTACCTGTCCGTCGGCCTGCAGGACCGCCACATCGCCCGTGCGAAAAAAGCCGTCCGATGTCATGACTTTCGCGGTCTCGTCCGGACGTTTCCAATATCCGGCCATGACCTGCGGACCCTTCACGCACAACTCGCCGCGCTCACCCTGCGCAACGGGGACGCCCTCGCTTGAGCGAATGGAGATTTGCGTCGAAGGAATCGGGTATCCGATCGTGCCGGTGAACTCCTCGATGTCGAGCCGATTGGCACAGACCACCGGCGAGGTCTCCGACAGCCCGTAGCCCTCGACGATCGGTTGTCCCGTCACTTCCTTCCACTTCTTGGCCACGGCCGCCTGCGTCGCCATTCCGCCCGATACGGCAAAGACGAGCTGCGAGAAGTCCACCTGCTCGATGCCAGGGGCGTTCGCCAGCGCGTTGTACAACGTATTGACGCCGGACATGAGCGTGATGGGGCGGGACTTCAGCGTCTTCACGAAACCGGAAATGTCCCGCGGGTTGGCGATCAGGAGCTGGCAGCCGCCGATCCGCATCATCAGCAGGCCGCACACGGTCAGCCCGAAGATGTGATAAAGCGGCAATGCGGCGACCATCACATGATCGTTGCGCTCGCCGAAGAAAGGACGCATCCACGCTTCGCATTGCAGCACGTTCGCCGCCACGTTGCGGTGGAGCAGCACGGCGCCCTTCGCGATACCGGTCGTGCCACCTGTATATTGCAGGAAGGCGATATCATCCGGCGTGATCGTGACCGGAGCCGCGGGGCGCGCCCTGCCCTCGGCAAGCACCCGCTTAAAAGGCGTCGCCTTCGGCAGGTCGAAGGACGGGACGGCCTTCTTGATGTGCCGCGACACGAAATTGACGATGAGGCCCTTTGGCCCGAGCAGATCGCCCGGCGTCACGAGCACCACGCGCTCGAGCTGCAGTTCGGACAGCGTTTCCTGGACGGTCGCGGCGAAATTCTCGAGCACGAACAGAAACCGTGCCCCGGCGTCCTTCGTCTGGTGCGCGAATTCACGGGCCGTGTAGAGCGGATTGACGTTCACCACCGTGCCGCCGGCAATCAGGATGCCGAACAGGATGGCCGGATAAGCCATGACATTCGGCAGCATGATGGCAACCCGGTCGCCCTTTTGCAGGCCCTGGGCCTGGAGCCAGGACGCGACGGCGTCAACCGCGCGCGCGAGGTCCGCGTAGGTCACGCGCGTACCAAAGCTCTCCGCCGCGTAACGGTCACCGTACTGTGCCACGCCGGCGTGAAACATGTCGACCAGCGTGCCGACCTTCGCCTCGTCGATAGTCGGTGGGATCTTCGACGGATAGTGCTCCAGCCAGGGTTTGAGTGCGGCTGGATCGGCCGCGCCCGCCAGGACGGGGGCCGGTATCGTGGCGTTCATTCGTGTTTCCTCCGCTTCGATGCGGCTGTTTCCGGGGAGACACTCGTCTCCGTTGCCACCTAACTTGGCGTGGCGAGGTCTCTTTGTCGATGGGGCGCCGCCTTCCTGCCGTGCCGGGTGCGGCAAATCCTGAGGAACCCTTGAGACGGAACGCAAAAACGGCCGGATTTCTCCGGCCGTTGGCTTGGTCGTCCGCAAGACCCCGCTTCAATGCGCCTTCTGCATGACCTGCTCGGCCGGTTTGCCACTGAGTTCGGCCATATGATCGAATCGGGTCGAGAATGTTCCGACCCCCGAGGTCGCGGAGCGAAGTTCGACAATCAGGTCGCCGATCTCGGCCTCGGGGATGGTCGCGTTGATCACGTCCCAGCCGGACCAGCCTGGTCGGGCGTCATAGCCGAGGATCTGTCCCCGGCGGGATGTGACAAGCCCCGTCGCCTTGGACAGGGCTTCGGTCGGGATCGTGATTTCGACGGACAGGACCGGTTCCAGCAGAACGGGCTTCGCCTTCGGCAGGGCCTCCGCGAGGGCGAGCTTCGCGGCCGCCTGGAAAGCCGCGTCCGAGGAATCGACCGTGTGGTACGAACCGTCCGTCAGCGTCACCGCAAGATCAACCACCGGGAACCCCAGCGGGCCGCACCGTATGGCATCCCTCGCCCCGGTCTCGACCGACGGGATGTACTGCCGCGGAACCACGCCGCCCGTGATCTTGTCCTGGAACGCGAACCCCTCCCCTCGTGGAAGCGGGTGGACCTCGATCATCACGTCGCCGAACTGGCCATGACCGCCCGTCTGCTTGCGATGCCGTCCCCGCGCGGACGCCGGAGCACGGATCGTTTCGCAATAGGAGATACGCGGCCTGCTCGTCTCGACGCCGACCTGGAATCGGGAAGCGAGCTTTTCGACCGCGACCCGCAGATGCATTTCGCCCTGGCCCAGGAGCCGGATTTCCCCGATCTCCGGCCTGTTGTCGATGACGAGCGATGGATCCTCCTCGGCGATCTTCGCGAGCGCGCCCGTCAGGCGCACATCGTCCTTCCTGTCCTTTACGCGGATCGCGAACGAATAAACAGGCTCCGGCGGGGCGACCGACAGGATGGCTTCCGGACGATTCCGCCCGGTGCTGAAGCAATCCGCCGTCGCCAGCTCCTCAAGGCGCCCGAAGCCCAGAGTCTCGCCCGCCACAGCGGTATCCTTACGGGTCGTGGCCGCGCCCATGAGAGACAGCAGCGAACCGATACGGGACTCGCCGCCACGCGACCCGATAACCGTATCGCCTTCATGAAACTCGCCGCGCAGAACGCGCGCCACGGACATCTTGCCTCCCTGCCCGAGATGCAGGGTCTTCATGATCTGAGCGAGGGGTGGACCTTCCTTCGCGAGGCCCAGGCGAGCGCAGGTATCGTCAATGCCGGGCGCTTCATGGCGCAACGCCTTGAGAAGACGCGTGACGCCGTTGCCACGTTCGGCCGCGCCGATAAAGGCCGGCAGCACATGCTGGTCCTTGAGCTCCCGGGCCAGATCGTCGAAGACACGGTCCCGCGGCGGCTCGATTTCTGAAATCAGATCCTCCATCAGCGAGTCATCGTAGTCCGCCAGGCGCTCCAGCATGGCAAAGCGCGCTTCCCGCTCCCGCAGGGTCTCGCCGTCGGGCATGTCGACGATTTCGCTGGGGGCATGCTCGCGATAGATGAAGGCGCGCTCCAGGGCGAGGTCGATGAAGCCGACCGCGATGCCGTCCTTCCAGATGGGAATCTGGCGCAGGAGAAGCGGAGTGCGTGACGCTTGCTGCAGCAGGGCGAGCGTCTCGCGGATCCTGCGGCTCGCCGTATCGATCTTGTTGATGAAAAGGAAGCGCGGAATATCGGCCTCTTCAAGCTCGCGCAGGATGATCTGCAGGGCCGGGATCTTGCGCTCGTCCGCTTCGCACACGACGATTGCCGCATCGCAGACCGGTGCCACATTGCGCATTTCATGCAGGAACTCGGTCGAGCCGGGGCAATCCACGAAAGTCATGGTCTCGCCGAGGAAGGACACGGTCGCCACATTCGGCTCGATGCTCATGGCATGAGCGCGGGCTTCCGGGCTTGCGTCTCCGACGCTGTCTCCGTTCGTCACCCGACCCGATCGGCCGATCGCGCCGGTTCGCTCCAGGATCGCCTCGAGGAGAGTCGTCTTACCGCTTTGAAACGGGCCGACGATGGCGATGCATCGTGGGCCCTTTGTTTCTCTGCCGTTGGGTGCCATGACAGTTTCCTTCCTGCCCCCGTCAGCTTCGCGCTCTTCTCGGCCGCGTTATGCCCGATGCTCTGCCTCTCCATCGGCCTTGGCAAGGGATTTATCGGCCGTCATCCGACTGGTTCTGGTCGCAAAAAGCAAACGGCCGGGCATCGACCCGGCCGCGGAAAACCGACAATGGCGTGGCGCTAACGTCCCGGACGCAGCTCCAGATCGCCTACTCCGAGAGCGAAATTGAGGCCCGTCTGCCCGCCGACGGAGACAGGTTGAAGGGCGATATTGCGATTGAAGCCGCCGACGAGCACGTTCGCCCCGAGCCCCGCGCCGATCGTTGCCTCGGCTGTTGCTCCCACATAGTTGCCGGCCAGGGAACCCGGTCCGGGACGTCCCCCGGAAAAGACCGCCCAGGTGATGACGCCGCGGCGTGTCGCGCCGATATCGAGGCCGAACCGGCGAATGACGCCCACGTAGCGCTCGGCCGGGCCGCGACGGGGGCGGAACGTGCAAGCCGTCGCTTTCTGGGATCCCAGGATGAGACCGATCCCCCCGGAAACGTTGCAGGTCAGAACTCCAGCCCGGATGCGGCTCTGGGCTTGCGCCTCCGTGACACCGATCGAGGCGATCAGCGCGAGGGCTGCGACGGATGAAACGGCGCGAAGCATCGTGATCTCCTAAAGCTTGGCTTTACCAGGCGATCAACGGCGTGAGGGGGAACATGGTTCCCGAGGCTTCGGGCCTACCCCTCCACGGGGTTCGGGACGGCAGCCGGATCCCTGTCCTGGTGCTCTCCGCGGCGGACGATCTGCATGGATGAAATCGTGACGGGCCCGGCCCGGAGCAGGTTCAAGGCCGAAACGATCATCTCGGCCAAGCGCTCGGGCGTGACGTGGTCGCCCTCGATGTCGAAGATGAAGTCCTTCGCCTCGATGTGGCCGCCATTGGTGAAGTCGACACGGAAGTCCGACTTCACCCGATAGGGCGAGCGTTGATCGAGGCGATAGGGAGGAGCCTCGGGATCCGGGTGGAATGTCCGAGGCAGGTTTGTCACCGCAGGGATCCGCAGAAGCGCTGAATGCGGTTGCAGGCATCCTCCAGAGCCGCGCTCGACGTGGCATAGGAGATGCGTAAGTTCGGTCCAAGGCCGAACGCGGAACCGTGAACGGCCGCAACGCCTTCCGTCTCGAGGAGTTCGGAGACGAAGTCCTCGTCCGTCTGGAGAAGTTTGCCGGACGGCGCGGTCTTCCCGATCGCTTCGGCGCAGGACGGATAGACGTAGAACGCGCCTTCGGGCATCGGGCACTTAAGGTACTTCGACTGGTTGAGCATCGACACGACCAGATCGCGACGTTCCTCGAAAGCCTTCTTGAAGCGCGGCAGATGGTCCTGCGGACCATCCAGGGCCTCCACAGCCGCCCATTGCGAGATGGAGGCGGCGCCGGAGGTCTGCTGGCCCTGCACGAAATCCATGGCCTTGATCAGGTGCTCGGGGCCCGCGGCATAGCCGATACGCCAGCCGGTCATGGCATAGGCCTTGGACACCCCGTTCATGGTCAGGGTGCGGTCGTAAAGCCCGGGCTCGACCTGCGCGGGAGTCACGAACTCGAAATCACCATAGGTCAGGTGTTCGTACATGTCGTCGGTGAGGACCCAGACATGCGGGTGGCGCATCAGCACGTCGGTGATCGCCTTCATTTCCGCGCGCGTATAGGCCGCTCCGGTCGGATTCGAGGGCGAGTTGAGGATGATCCACTTGGTCCGGGGGGTAATCGCCCGCTCCAGAGGCTCCGGCTGGAGCTTGAAGTTGTGCGCCATGGTCGTGTCGACGAACACGGGCTTGCCGCCGCAAAGGCCGACCATTTCCGGATACGAGACCCAGTACGGGGCCGGGATGATGACCTCGTCGCCCGGATTCAGGGTCGCGAGGAGCGCGTTGTAGATGACCTGCTTGCCGCCCGTGGACACGATGGTCTGGGACGGCTTGTAGTCGAGGCCGTTCTCCCGCTTGAACTTGCGGGCGATGGCTTCCCGCAGGGGAACGATTCCGGAAACCGGGGTATATTTCGTCTCACCCCGACGGATCGCCGCGATGGCAGCTTCCTTGATATTGTCCGGGGTATCGAAATCCGGCTCGCCCACGGAGAGGCTGATCACGTCCCGGCCCTGGGCTTTCAGGTCCCGCGCTTTCTGCGTGATGACGATGGTCGCAGACGGCTTGATGCGGGAAAGGGCGTCAGACAAAAAGCCCATGGGAATCCTCCGGTCGGGGCGTTAGAAGGGAGCGTTGACGGCCGCGGACCGTAGTCCGCCTAGGCCGCTCAATCAAGCAAAACAGCCCACCTGCCGTGGGTTTTTAAGGAGACTTCCCGCCGATGAGCTTTTCCCTGACCCGCCGCCTTGCGCTTGGCTTTTTTGCCGGTGCGACGTTTCTTGCCACCTCCGCCATGGCTCAGGACTTTCCGGCTCGCGTCATCAAGATGGTTGTACCCTATCCGGCGGGCGGGCCCACGGACGTCATCGCTCGCATCGTCGCCGAGGAGATGGGTAAGGATCTCGGCCAGAACGTGATCGTCGAGAATCTTGCCGGCGCCTCCGGGGCGGTCGGCACCCGCACTGTCGCCAAGGCCGAACCCGACGGCTACACGATCGTCTTCGGCAACAACCAGACACACGGGAACAACATGTTCCTGCTCAAGGAGCCGGGCTACGACGCGATCAAGGATTTCGCGCCGCTCGCGGGCGCCGGCGCGTTCGAGCATGTGTTCGTGGTGAGCAACGACCTGCCGGTGAAGACGATTCCCGAACTGATCGCTCTCGCCAAGAAGGATCCGGGCAAGCTGAATTACGGCTCCACCGGCGTCGGATCCGGCTCGCACCTGGCGACGGAACTCTTCATGGTGCGCACCGGGATCAAGATGACCCATGTCCCCTTCCGTGGCGCGGCTCCGCTCGTGACGGAATTGATGGCCGGGCGCATCGATGTGTCGAACTCGACGCTGCCGAGCGTCCTCGCGCAGTTCCAGGCGGGCCAGATGCGCGCCATCGGCTTGGCCAGCCCGCAGCGCAACCCTCAGGCGCCGGACGTGCCGACCCTGCGCGAGCAGGGCATCACGGATGCGGATGCCGAGTCCTGGGCAGCCTTCTTCGCACCGGTGAAAACCCCGAAGCCCATTCTCGACAAGCTGTCGACGACGATCATCGCGATCCTGAAGAAGCCCGATGTGAAGGAGCGGATCACCAAACTCGGATTTACCCTCAACGTGCGCGATCCGGAGGCTTTCAAGCCCTACCTCGCCAAGGAGATCCAAACCTGGTCCGATGTCATCAAGGCAGCCAATATCAAGACGGTCGAACCGAACTGATACCCGCCGCATCGCCTTTCATGGCCGGGCTTCGTCCCGGCCATTTTTTGTTGGCGCCCCTCCCTGTCCGGCCGAGGCGCCCTACGTCGCTCCGGTTCATGGAGGAGCGCTGCATGGAGACTCACAAGGGGCGCCTGATCGATCACGTTCATCTGCGTGTCGCCGATCTGGAGAAGAGCCGGCGTTTCTACCGGGCCGTCCTGCGGGCCGTTGGGCGGGACTTCACCTCCGAGAGTGCCGAGCACTTCGCGAGCGACGAACTCTGGGTCGACAGGGCCGACGGGCCGGTCTCCAAGGTTCACTTGGCGTTTCAGGCATCGGATATCGAGACGGTCAAAGCCTTTCATGTCGCTGCCTTGGCTCACGGGGGCCGCGACAACGGCGGACCGGGAGAGCGCCCTTATCACCCCGGCTATTATGGCGCGTTCGCGTTCGATCCGGACGGCAACAACATCGAGGCGGTCTTCCACGGCCCGAGCAAGCGCTCGGCGGAATCCGTGATCGTAAGCGACCCACCGAGGCCTGAAAGGTTAACAAATAGTTAATTCCAGTACTTACCCGATATTGCGGAAGCAACCTTTTGGTTAACGGCCGGAACTTTCTCGATTCAAACAGGTTTTTCCTGCAACAACTGTTCAGTACATGGGGAAAACCACCATGCATACCACCCGCAGGACCCACACCTACCACGTTGCGTCACGCACCCAGAGGATCGACGCGCGGCAGCAGAGCCGGTTCTCGCTGGCCCTTGTCATGCTGATGGGACTTGCAACGATTTCGGTCATGGCGACGACCACGACCGCGCTCTCTGACCATGGGCCGATCGCTCCGCAAATGATGCTGCCCCAATAACGCGGGCGTGATGATCGCGCCGGTTGACGGCGCCATAGAAACGGCTAGCTCTCCGCCTTGTCCGGAATGATGGAGAGCCCGATGACCCACCGCCTTTTTCCCGCCCTCGCCATCGCCATCGCGTTCGGTGCTTCACCGGCCTTCTCCCAAGACACCCAGCGCCTGCGCACCGACAAGGTGGAGGTTGTCGTCGAAACGGTTGCCAAGGGCCTTTCAAATCCCTGGAGCCTGGCGTTCCTGCCAGACAACCGGATGCTCGTCACAGAGCGCCCGGGCCGCCTGCGGATCGTTTCGGCGGATGGAAATCTCTCGGACCCGATTGGCGGCATGCCCCGTCTGGCCACGCGCGGTCAGGGGGGCCTGCTCGATGTCGCCCTTGATCCCAATTTCGCCGGCAACCGCCTCGTCTACCTGAGCTTTGCGGAGGATCGGGGAGACGGCCAGGCGGGGACGAGCGTCATGCGCGGGCGTCTCGACGAAAGTGGGAAAGCTCTTGCCGATACCCGGGTGATCTTCCGACAGGAGCCTGCCTATACGGGCGGCAATCATTTCGGCTCCCGCCTCGTCTTCGACCGCAACGGCAATCTTTTCGTGACGGTCGGAGACCGCTTCGATCTGCGGGACCAAGCTCAGAATCCGGCCAATCATCTTGGCAAGGTGATCCATATCCGCCCTGAAGGCGGACCCGCACCTGACAATCCCTTTCTCAATCGCGAGGGGACGCGCCCTGAGATCTGGTCCATCGGCCACCGCAACGTGCAAGGCGCGGCGCTTCATCCTTCGACCGGTGAACTGTGGACCGCCGAGCACGGGGCGCGCGGGGGCGACGAGATCAACATCCCCAGGAAGGGCCGCAATTATGGTTGGCCTGTCATCACCTACGGGGTCGATTACTCGGGCGTGAAGATCGGCGAAGGCACCAAGAAGGCGGGCATGGAGCAGCCCGTTTACTACTGGGATCCCTCCATCGCACCGTCGGGAATGGCGTTCTATACGGGAGACAAGTTCCCGGCCTGGCGTGGCAGCATCCTGGTCGGCGCCCTGGCCGGAAAACTGGTCTCGCGCCTTGAAACGAACGGTGACCAGGTAACCGGTGAAGAACGCATGCTCCGCCAGCTCGGGGAGCGCATCCGTGACGTCCGGCAGGGACCGGACGGGTACGTCTACCTGCTGACCGATTCCGGCAATGGACGGATCCTGCGCGTCAAACCCGCGGACTGATCGAAACGCCGGCCTATCCGCGAAAGATGAAGGATGCCCCGGCCGCGATGAGCGCGAAACCGACCAGATGGTTCCATCCGAGCGGCTCCTTGAGATAGAGCACGGAGAAGCCGGCGAAGACCAGGAGGGTGATGACCTCCTGCATGGTCTTCAGCTCCGCCGCCGAATAGACCGACGATCCGATGCGGTTCGCCGGTACCGCCAGCCAGTATTCGAAGAATGCAATGGCCCAGCTGACCAGAACCGCCATCCAGAGGGCGGAGGTTTTATATTTCAGGTGTCCATACCAGGCGAACGTCATGAAGACGTTCGAGGCGCAAAGCATGGCAATGGGAGCGATGTAAGGATTCATGGGGCTTAAAAAAAAATCCGACGGGAGGCCCTGCCCTATTCGTCTCCAGGGCTCTGTCAAGTCGCAGAATAGGGCATTGCCCTAAAATGCTGCCCCAAACGAACCCGGTTCAAGGTCAACTTGTCGCAATCCGTTACGATACGTAGGTCTTCTTTCCGCAAGCGGCTTCCCGTCCTATCTTGCCGAACTCCGATCCAGGCGGCGCCATCGGCGACCGGGCTGCTCCAGAATTTTAGGGAGGGAGAATGACCGACACTGTTCTCGACGAAAACGCAGTGGCCCAGGCATGGGACGAGAATGCGGAGCGGTGGACGCAGGACGTCCGCGCAGGCTTCGACCTTTATCGTGATCTCTACACTTTTCCTGCATTTCTGGATTTCATCCCGCCCCTCAACGATCGTGAAGTCATTGATCTCGGATGCGGCGAAGGCACCAATACCCGCCACTTTGCCAGACTCGGCGGCCGCATGACCGGCATCGACCTGTCCGGAAAAATGATTGCCCACGCTCGGAGCCAGGAAGCGGAGGAGCCGCTCGGCATCACCTACGGGATCGGCTCCTTTACCGATCTGAGCGCATATAGCGACGGTTGCTTTGATGTAGCGCTTTCGACCATGGCTCTGATGGATGGACCGGACCTGCCCGCGGCGTTGCGATCCGTCTACCGGGTCCTGAAGCCCGGAGGCATCTTGTGCTTCAGCGTCCTGCATCCCTGCTTCGTCACGCCTGCGATCCAGTGGCTGGTCGATCAAGAGGGAACTCACCTGGGCTTGCGCGTCGGCCGCTACTTCGACGACGCGCCCTTCGTGGAACACTGGCGCTTCAGCAAACGCCCGGACCCTGAGCAAGTACCGAAATTTACCGTGCCGCGATTTCCCAGGATGCTGTCGGACTACATCAATTCAGTAAGCGATACGGGTTTTCAGAGCATCAGAACCGCCGAGCCCCGCCCGGACGAAAACGTCTCCGCAGCGCATCTCTGGCTCAAGCGTTGGAGGGACCATGTGCCGTTGGTCCTTTTCGTTTCAGCCATCAAGCCCCGTTGAAACCTGAATGGACGTTGCTTCGGAAAGGCGATTTTACGTTTCAGCGTCAGCAAGCCCGCTGAAGGCTGGCGCAACGCGCCCTTAGGCGTTCCAGCACGGCGTTCCCACCGGCGATTTGCGGGTTCGAGGGGTCGAACCCTTCTCGCTTTTCGCGGGCCGTGACGAGCTGCCTGGCTCTTTCGAAAGCCAGATTCAGGCGAGGCTCGGTCCGCAGGGCCTTGTTGAAGAACGCATCGCCGAAATATGTCCATGTCGCCCCGTCCTGGCAGCCGAAGGACGGTCGGTCGGCGGCCGCGGCGGTGATGACGAGGGTACGTTCGTCCGCGAGCGCCTTTGCGAAGACGCCCGAATAACAGGCCGAGACGATGAGCACCCGGTTGCGCGCCCGCCCCTCGTTGAGGAGTTCACGGACATTGTCCGGCGTCACGATGCCCTCGTCCCGGCGGGAAACCAGCCCGATGCCGTCCGGGCTTCCATGGGATGTCAGCACGAGCACGAGAACGTCCTCCTCGGGATCGAGGGCATGGCCGGCCGCCTGCGCAGCCGCCACCATGGTGGCGGGCGTCGCCCCCGAGCGGCGCTTGGTGTTGGACAGGACAATCGTGCGATTCTTGGACCCGAGCTGCTGCTCAAGGATTCGCGCGGCTCCCCTGGCCTCGCTCTCGAAGACGCTTTGCGGGCCCCACAACCCGAAAGACAGGATGTACACGTCCGTCTGGCCGGACTGATGCGGCGCGAGGTTGGAGCCTCCCGTGCGGGAAGCCCGCTGGCTGAAGGCCGCATCGGACCATCCAAGCAGAAGTGCGGCACAGAGCAGGGCGGACGTGAAAAGCCGGCGCATCATGATCTCCGGAACGGAATATCCTCATCCATACCGTAACTTCATAGCGAGGATAAGCGCCACCAGAATGAACGTGACGGCATTCGCAAAGATGATCGGAGCATTCCCGGCCAGGATCCCATAGATCAGCCAGAGGGCGACCCCTAGCGTGAAGACGCTTTGCGTCAAAAGGGACAACGACTTGGTGTCCTTGGTCCGGATTGTCCTGAACGCCTGTGGCAGCCAGCAGACGGTCGTCAGGATGGCGGCGATAAAGCCGAGGATTTCTAAACCGGACATGGAAGGGCCGAATCGCGTGGAACTATGTTCGCTTTACCACGGCTCGCCTGAAGAACCGATGAAGTTCCAGGGACCGTCCTTCCGAGCCCTCCGGCGGCCTGGACCTGCTCCTTTGATGCCCTCGATGCATTCTCCCGTCCGAACCGGTCGAACCGAATCCCTTTTTCCGGGTTTTCTCATCATGACGCAGAAAAGAGACTTTTCCCAATCCGTCTCCCTCGATATCGGGATCGACAAGGTTTGCGGCCTGATCGCTCGCGCGAAGGCCATCGATGTCAAGGAAGGCGTAACCGACCCGGCCTCAGGCTCGAACCCGATCGACGATGGGAACATCGACGCCTTGGCCGCCAGCCCTGACGACATGACCGAGGAGGAAATCCGAGAGGTTGTGGCAGGTTTGAACGACGACGAGCGTGCCGATCTGATCGCCCTGGTTTATATCGGGCGGGGCGATATGGAGCCGGAGGAATGGGCCGATGCGCTGCGTCTTGCCCGTGAGCGCGAAGCGTCAAGCTCCCTGTCGACCGCGGATTGGCTGATCGGCATCCCGAACCTCGGGGATCTTCTCGACGAAGGCCTGAATCTCCTCGGACGCAGTTGCGGCGAAGCCGACTAAGGGCTCCTGACAACCGGCAGCGCTTTCTCGGGCCTGACGACGCTGTTCCGGCGTCGTCATGGCTGTCGATAAGAATACTGTGATCGGTGGAATTCGACAGCTCTTTGACGTCCCGCCGCCGCAATTGGGACACGGATTCCATCAAGACTCCGCGCCGATTCATGGAGCGTGTCATGACCACTCATTCGCCTCTCCCTCCCCTTGAAGAAGGTGATGAACCTTCTCTGCAGGCCGTGCCTGCTCCATCTCATGACAGCCCGCCGCTTGTTCACGAAGATCGTGGACGGGACATGTCCGATCCGGCCGATCAGGAGCGCGCGCGGATCGAGCGCACGGCCCGCTATTTGAAAGGCCCCACGGCGTTTTCCGCCTGATCCGTCCTGCGAAGAAACAAGAAACGGCGGCCTGAACCTCAGGCCGCCGTTTCGCATTTGGATCTTCCCTGAAGCCTACATCTTTCCGAGTTTGACGAACTGCGTTTCGCCGGAGGAATTATCGACGCCGTCGTTGTCGGTCACGATATACGCATCACCCGCCGCATCGATCGTGAAGCCTTCGACCTTGTCCAGCACATAACCTTTCGGGGCTTTCAGGTCGGGCAGCAGATCGCGCAGAGCGGTCTTCTTGACGACGGGCAGATCGCTGCCGAGCGGTGCGGGCTTCATGTCGGCAAGGGACACCGCATAGAGCTTCTTCACCTGGGCCTTGTCGGCGATCTGATTGTCGCGCTCGATGATGATGACCCGGTCACCGGCTGCGGTAATCTCGGACAGGCCGATCCAGCCGGCCTCCGCCTTGTCGAGAGGGTAGCGCACGGCGCCCCAGCTTTTCGTCGCGGGCGTATAGGCGAGAAGCTTCACGAAGCCCTTGCCGTCGTCCGCCCATTCCCGCTGCACCGCGAGCCAGACGGTTTCGTCGGCTCCCGAGCCGGTGACGGTCACGCCCTCGTAGCCGTAGTTCTTCGCGCCCTCCTCGAGGCTCGACGGCAGGGTGATTTCCTCCTGGATCGCACCCTTTGAATCGACCTTCAGGAGCAGGTTTTTCATGCCCTTTTCAAGGTTGCCCTCCGAGGCGAGCCAGAAGCCGCCGTCGCTCGCGACAGCAATGCCTTCGAGATCGAGCTTCTCGGCCGCGGCGCCGCTGCGCGTCACCAGGATCTCACCGGTAATCGCCGCAGGCTTGCGGGTCGCATCGATGGTGAGAATGCGCGGCGCTGCGGTGTAGAAACTGTCAGTCACCGCATAGAGCTGACCGGCCTGCGTCTTGGCCGCGGCAAGGCCCGACAGAGCGCCCCAGGCGATCGGCAGGCCATCCGCGCTCTTCGCGGAACGGATCGTCGGATAAGCAGGCGCCGCGCGCTCCTTGCGCTCGTAGATCATCACGTGCGGAGCCACGCCGCCATCGCCGCGCAGATCCGTTTCGCTCGTGGCGACGAACAGGTGACGCGACGGGATGGCGAGCAAACCCTCGGGGCCGATACCGGTCGGGAGAACCTGCACCAGCTCGGGGGCCGCGCCGGTATCGCGATAAACGCCCACGACGGAGGCCCGCTCGGAGCCGACGAACAGCAGCGTGTCGCTGCCGAAACGGCCCACCTCGACACCTTCGATTTCGACGCCCTTCTTGTCGCGCTTTTCCGGATAATGGCCGAGCGCGACGATCTCATGCTCCAGGCTCGGGCCGGACTCGTAGGCGACCGAGCCGTCCTTGTTGAAGATGGTGAAGCCGCGGGTGCCGCCCTTCCAGTCACCCTCGTTGGCCGTGACGAAGCGGTTATTGTCGATCCAGTGCACACCGTCGGGCTCGCGCGGCACGCCGTTCATGCTGCCGGTGAGCGCGATCTTCCCGTCCTTCTTGGTGTCGATGGTCTTGAGGTCCACCGCGCCGGCGGAGAAATGCGCCTCGACCTGGCCCGTACGACCATCGATCACCGCGATGTGGTTGTTCTCCTGGAGCGTGACGACCACCTTGCCGGCTTCGTTGATGTCGACGAACTCGGGCTCCGGATCCTCTCCGGCAACGGTTGCCAGACCCGTCATGGTGACGGTTTTCAGGGCCGCGCAATCGAGGGCGTCGCCTTTCAGGGCTCCGATCACGACGGAGCCGGCGGGCATCTGCGGCAGGGCGCCGTCGTTCAGTTTCTCGTCGCGCTCGTTCTCGATCGCGACGGCAAGGACCTCACCGTGCGCGGCGACCGAATCCGGCTGTCCCGGCAATGCGCATTCCGCCGCGATGGACTTCCTGGCGAGATCCACCATCACCAATTTGCCGCTCGGCTTGGTGAAGCTCTCGGAGGTGTTCACCGCCACGAAGGCGCGGCCGCCCACGACCTTCACGGATGTCGGCTCGCCGCCGACCTTCAGGTGGCCGCCGGCGGCGGGCTTTGCCGGATCCGTGATGTCGATGAAGCCGATCGCCTCGCCGGGGCTGTCCGTATAGACGAGGAGCTTGCCGTCCTCGCTGGCCGAGAGGATCTCGGCGACGGTGCCCTTCTTCGGATCGGCGTCCTTCGGAAGGTTGGCGGTGATCGGGAAACTGGCGATCCGGTCGAAATACTCCGCCGCCGAGGCCTCGAGGGCCGTTCCGGACAGGAGGGTGGCGGCAAGTGCGCCGAGCGCGATACGACGATGCATGGGAGGCCCCGCTGGATGAATCGTGACCGGGCCGTCATGCCTTTGCCCCATGACGGACAGATGACGGTGGGACAACAAGAGCCGACCCTTCCCAAAACCGGCATTTCGTACCATATTCGTTCTATGGCCAAAGCACCCAAGAAGCCCAAGCTTTCCACCGGGAAGGCGACCAAACCTGATCTGAAGCCCCTGGCCCCTCATCTGGCAGAACTTCTCAATCCGGCGGTCAACCGGGAGCGGGAAGCGGCTGAGGGTTTTGCCGAGCGGGCGCAGGAAACCTTCATTCATGGCGACATTACCGATGTCGATCCGGCTCTGGCCAAGAAGCTTGGCCTGAAAGGGCCCGACGACGGTCCGGACGTGGCCGAGGAGCTCGGCGACCTCTCCCCCGGTTCCGGCGTGTCGGCCACGGTCGATGCGCTCACGAGGCTGCTGACCGAGGGCGATCCGCGTTTCAAGGGCGGCAAGGCCTGGGTGCCGCACCGCCCGCCGCGCCCCGAAAAGTCGGAAGGCGGCATTCCATTCAAGATCAAATCCGACTTCCGACCCGCGGGCGACCAGCCCACCGCCATTCGCGAACTGGTGGACGGGGTGCGCCGGGCCGAGCGCGATCAGGTACTGCTCGGCGTCACGGGCTCCGGAAAAACCTTCACCATGGCCAAGGTGATCGAGGAGACGCAGCGCCCGGCCCTAATCCTTGCGCCAAACAAGACGCTGGCCGCGCAGCTTTATGGCGAGTTCAAGTCGTTCTTCCCCGACAACGCGGTGGAATACTTCGTCTCGTATTACGATTACTACCAGCCCGAGGCCTACGTGCCGCGCTCGGACACCTTCATCGAGAAGGAAAGCTCCATCAACGAGCAGATCGACCGCATGCGCCACTCCGCGACGCGTGCGCTCTTGGAGCGCGACGACGTGATCATCGTGGCTTCGGTGTCGTGCATCTACGGTATCGGCTCGGTGGAAACCTATACGGCCATGACCTTCTCGGTGAAGGTGGGCGAGCGTATCGAGCAGCGCCAGCTCATCGCCGATCTCGTGGCCCTGCAATACAAGCGCATCCAGAATGATTTCGCCCGCGGCACCTTCCGGGTGCGCGGCGACGTGATCGAACTCTTTCCCGCCCACTTGGAAGACCGCGCCTGGCGCATCGGCCTGTTCGGCGACGAGATCGAGAGCATCGTCGAGTTCGATCCGCTCACGGGCAAGAAGACCAACGACCTGCAATTCGTGAAGGTCTACGCGAACTCGCACTATGTGACGCCGCGCCCGACCTTGCAGCAAGCCGTGAAGGGCATTCAGGATGAACTGCAGCACCGCCTGCAGGAACTGACCCGCATGGGCCGCCTGCTGGAAGCGCAGCGCCTGGAACAGCGCACCCAGTTCGACCTCGAGATGATCGAGGCCACGGGCGTGTGCAACGGCATCGAGAACTATTCGCGCTATCTCACCGGCCGCAAGCCGGGCGAGCCGCCGCCGACCCTGTTCGAATACCTGCCGGACAACGCCCTCGTCTTCACCGACGAGAGCCACGTGACCGTGCCGCAGATCGGCGCCATGTATCGCGGCGACTTCCGCCGCAAGGCAACCCTCGCGGAATACGGCTTCCGCCTCCCGTCCTGCCTCGACAACCGCCCTTTGCGCTTCGAGGAATGGGATGCCATGCGTCCGCAATCGGTGCATGTCTCGGCCACCCCCGCCAAGTGGGAGATGGAACAGACCGGCGGCATCTTCGTGGAACAGGTCATCCGTCCCACGGGCCTTGTCGATCCGGTGGTGGAGATCCGCCCCGCGCGCTCACAGGTCGACGATCTCGTGCACGAGGTGAAGGAGCTTGCCGCCAACGGCTACCGCACGCTCGTGACGACGCTCACCAAGCGCATGGCGGAAGACCTCACGGAATACATGCACGAGAACGGCATCCGCGTGCGCTACATGCACTCGGATATCGACACCCTGGAGCGCATCGAGATCATCCGCGACCTGCGGCTCGGCGCCTTTGACGTGCTCATCGGCATCAACCTGCTGCGCGAGGGCCTCGACATTCCGGAATGCGCGCTCGTCGCCATTCTCGATGCGGACAAGGAAGGCTTCCTGCGGTCCGAGACCTCGCTGGTGCAGACCATCGGGCGCGCGGCGCGTAACGTGGAAGGCAAGGCGATCCTCTACGCCGACAAGATCACCGGCTCCATGGAGCGCGCCATCGCGGAGACCAGCCGCCGCCGCGAGAAACAGCTCGCCTACAACGCGGAGCACGGCATCACGCCGCAGAGCGTGAAGCGCAACATCGCCGACATCCTGGAAAGCGTCTACGAGCGCGACCACGTGTCGGTCGATACGGGCCTCGCCGAGAAGACCGTGGGCCACAACCTCAAGGCCGTCATCGCCGACATGGAAAAGCGCATGCGCGAGGCCGCCGCCAACCTGGAATTCGAGGAAGCCGCGCGCCTGCGCGACGAGCTCAAGCGCCTCCAGGCCACGGAGCTCGCCATCAGCGACGATCCCCTCGCCCGCCAGGGACAGGTGGAGCGCGAGGCGGGCCGCTATTCGGGCTCGCGGAAATACGGCCAGAGCGCCAACCTGCCCCCGAAGGGCCTCGGTCCCTCACCGGAAGGCGCCAGCGCCGGCGACGAGGATGCCGACGCCTACGGCCCCACCGGCAAAGGCCGCTCCGACGAGGGCACCCGCATCCGCAAGCCCGGCCTCGACGAAATGGGCCCCGGCACGGACCGGGAAGTTCCCCTCAACTTCAAGGAGCGCCCCCTCCCCCGCTCGACGCAGGGGCATGGCGGGCAGAAGCCGAAATATAAGGGGCGCAAGGGGCGGTGAAGCACCGCAGTCAGGGATTGGGTTCGAGAAAAAGCGGAGCGAGGATGATCGGCATCCAGATGCCGACGAGCATGGCGGTGAGATACCACATCAGGCGCCCCCACGCTCCCGCCCGTCTCGCATAAAAATAGAAGTTGGTGAAGAACTTCCATTGCCAGCGCGGCGTCATCGCCACGAAGATCAGGGACGGCTGTCGGCCAAGTCCTTCCCTTTCGAACACATCATAAAAGATCGCCGTTTGAGTGCGGATCAAGCCGATGATGCCGACGAGCGTCAGCGCCCAGAATCCAAAGAGCAGGACAACGACCAGCGGCGAAGTCGTGAAGTCAAATTCCGTCCTAGCGAAGTGGTATTCCACGTGCATGGCACTCGATCCTTTGCGCTTTTATGATATATTGTTTTGTTTACAGAGCCTTCAAGTGCGATGGCGCACGGATGGATCGCAGGAGGGAAGCCGAAGTATAAGGGACGTAAGGGGCGGTGAGCCTGGGCTGCAGGCTCGTCAGCGGAGTCACGGTCGCAGCGAGGTGAGCTTGTCATAGCGCGCGGCGACACGTCGGAAGTGCTTCAGCTTGGAGAGGAAGCACTCGATTAGACCGTGCTCGCGCTAGAGCTTCTTGCCGAAGCAGGTCATCGAGCGCCGGACCTATTTTTGCCCGTGCTGCCTGCTAATGGGCATGAAGGCAGATGCGGTCGATCATCCGGATTCTGCCATCGTGCTGAACGCCGAAGCTTCTATCGGCCAATCCCGGGCACAGGCTCTCCGCCGTCGCACGAAGCGGTCGTAAGGGGCAATGCGCGGTCCATAGCATTCTGGCAGGTCGCGCCAGTGGGCAATGACCCGCGACCAGGGATGAAACCGCAAGATCGGTCGAGCGCTACATTAGCCGAGGATCTAGTTTGAGCTGCCACGGAGAACAGGACGAATGACCGCAGCGCTTCGGAACTATCATGAGCGGATGCAGCGGGCGCTGGAGTATATCGACCAGCACCTCCATGACGATCTCGATCTAGATGTTCTGAGCGGTGTCGCAGCCTTCTCGAAGTTTCATTTCCACCGGCAGTTTACGGCGACCTTCGGGTTATCCGTGTATCGCTACGTCCAGCTCGCCCGCATGAAGCGCGCCTCATACCGGCTGGCCTACAGGAACGAGGAATATGTCACCGAGATAGCGATGGATGCCGGTTACGATGCACCGGATGCCTTCGCCCGCGCTTTTCGGCAACGGTTTGGGCAATCGCCTTCGTCGTTCCGGAAGTCTCCCGACTGGGAGCCGTGGCTTGCGGCCTTCGGGCCTCTCGACATTGCCAGGAGCAAGCTTATGCAGAAGACCTTTACCCACAAGGACGTGACAATCCGCAACGTATCCCCCACGCCGATAGCGATCATGGAGCATCGAGGAGACCCGTCTACGCTCGGCGCCACCATCCAGCGGTTCATCGCGTGGCGCAAGGCCGCCGGTCTGCACCCCAGGACAAATCCGACCTTCAATGTCTGGCGTTCCGAACGGCGTCCTGCCTCGCCTGCCGGTTATAGCGTGGACCTTTGTGTCGGGACCGACAAACCGATCGTGGCGAACGGCGAGAAGGTCAAAGCCAGCGAGATCCCCGGTGGACGCTGCGCGGTGCTGCGCGTCGTCGGCAACACTGACAATCTGGAGCCAGCCGCGCTGTACCTCTATCGTGAATGGCTTCCGGCCAGCGGCGAGGAAGCACGCGACTTTCCGATCTACTGCCAGCGGCTGAGCTTTTTTCCGGAGGTGCCGGAGCATGAGACGGTGGCGGAGCTGTTTCTGCCGCTGAAATAGCGCCTTTTGACGGCGGCTTGTCTCTTCCGATTGCAAGGAACGGATAGGCCGCTGCCATGAGGTGGCGCCCTGAGCGACGAAGACCCGCGCTCAAAATTCAGTCGTTCTTGAGCCGCGATAGAAATGACGCTGTGTCGAGCTTCAGCGCCTCAGAGACTTCCAAAAACTCGATCACATCCAGCTGCCGTTCACCGCGCTCGTACTTGCTGACGAACGTCTTGTAGGCGCCCATCCGCTCGGCAAGCTCGTCTTGCGTCAGCCCCGCTTCCTTGCGCGCGGCCTTGAGCATGGCGCGCAGGCGCTCCTGACGCTTGGTGTGAATGGATTTGTTCATGCCCAGCCCACAATGAGGGGCTGTCGAAATATGCTGTTTCAGCAAATTAGCCAAAATAGCTACTTGCTATTTTAGCGAATTTTGAACATCATGAGCTATGCCCACCTCTTGGAAACACTCCCGCGAAGCCCCGCTCTGGCGGCGTCTGAAGCCGGCGCAGGCCGGGCGGGTGCTGGGGCAGTGCTATGGCGACAGCGCCGGGGCGGAGGCGCTGTTGCGGGCTTATCTGGCGGAGCGGGACCGCAACAAGGAGGCGGCGCGGTTCTGGCTCGCGGTCCATGCGAGGCTGGCGGAGACGGCGGCCGCTGCCGGGCCTCTTCTGTCTCCTTCGGGTTGAGCGGCTTTGGTGTTCCCCGAGGGTGCTTCCTGCGCCGCGCGGGCCGGGAGGACAACATTGTCATTCCGGGGCCGCGCAGCGGAGCCCAGAGCCGCTGAGGATCCCAGAAAAGACGCAACGGCTGCGGTAGTGCCTTATCTCGAACCGTTAGCGTTTATGGGTTCCGGGCTCTCGCGTTCGCTCGCCCCGGAATGACAGAGCACCACCGTCATTCCGGGGCGCCGCAGGCGAGCCCGGAACCCATACACGCTGAGGGTGACGAAAGAGAACGCAACGGATGCCAAGGCTCCTGATCCGGGAGCGGGAGCGGCTCTGGGTTCCGGGCTCTCGCGTTCGCTCGCCCCGGAATGACGGTTGCGGCACTGATATCCCGGCATGGCGACCGCGTTCGGTTCGGGTCCTCAGCTTGGCTGGCTCGCCAGGATTCCGGCCAGGACCGAGCCCACGAAGGTGAGAATCACGGCCGCGGTGGCTAGCGCCCTCGGCCACAGGAGCCCGGCGCGGCGGGCATCCGCGTACCAGCCTTTGAGGCTGCGCCATTGCCAATAGACCGAGAGGGTCCAGTCCTGCCGGTAGGGCCGGTTCTCCCGGCGGCAGATGTCCCAGACGATGCGGTCGTTGATCCGGTAGAACGCCACCGAGGCGGCCCCGAACAGCACGAGGCCGACCAATCCGAGCCTGCCCATCACCCGATGCTCCGGCTTCCTCCGGCGACGATCATGGCGGCAGGGCGGGACGCTTTTAGGGCAAGGCACGGGCCGGGGCCCACCCAACCCATTCGGCCGACCTCATCCGCCCAGGACGCGGGACAGGGTGAAAGCCGCCAGGAACCCGGCGACGGTGATGAGGCCCGCATAATCGTGGGCGATCTCGAACGCCTCGGGGATCATGGTGTCCGACAACATCGCCAGGATCGCGCCCGCCGCGACGGCGGTCACGAAGGCGACGACGCCGGGAGGCGCTCCGGCAAAGGCCCAGCACCCGAGCATCGCCGCGACCGCGGAAGCAAGGGCGATCCCGCTCCAGATCCCGAAGATGTAGGTGGCGGACCGTCCGGCCTTCTGCATCCCGGCGGCGCTGGACAGGCCTTCGGGCAGGTTCGACAGGAAGATCGCCGCGACCGCCACGAGGCCGACGCCCTCCCCCGACAGGAGACTGACGCCGATCACGATGGATTCCGGAATGCCGTCGAGAAGCGCCCCGAGGGCGATGGCAAGCCCGCTTCCGGCATCGCTGGGCTGGCGCGCGTCCTCCCCGTGGCCCGACCGCTTGCGGTGCCGGGCACCCCGCCGCGACAGGAGCAGGTTGGCTCCGGTGTATACGGCGGCGCCTGCGAGAAACCCGAGGGAGGTGGAGAGAATGCCGCCGGTCCGATACGCCTCGTCCATCAGATCGAACGACAGGGCGGAGATCAGCACCCCGCTGCCGAAAGCCATCACGGCGGCAACGAGGCGCTGGGGCAGCGTCAGGAAGTAAGCGATGGCCGCGCCGATCACCAGCGCCGAGCCGCTCAGCAGTCCCCACAGGCCGGCTTGGAGGGAAAGGGGCATGGTCTATTCCACAACGGGAAGGGAAACGCCGCCGGACCGCCCGAGTTCGGCAGCGCCTGAAAGGGTAACGCGCGGCCGGCTCGAGGCCGGCCACGCGCTCCGCGGGTCGGGGAAGCTCTAACGACCCGTCAGATTCGTCCCATCAGCAGCAGGATGATGAAGATCACGAGGATCACGCCGAGAATGCCGCTCGGCCCGTAGCCCCAGCCGCGGCTGTAGGGCCACGCGGGCACGGCGCCGATCAGAAGCAGGATCACGATGATGAGGAGAATGGTGCTGGTTGCCATGATGGTTTGTCCTTGACCTTGAGGCCGCCGGGTTTTGGGTCCGGTTAGGCCTGACGTTGCCTCTCGCACCCTGGGAATCGGAAGCATCCGGTTTCGTCCGCCCAGGGCATGCGTGAAAGAAACTTGGCGGTAAGGATTAAGTTCCGAAGGCACTCCGAGGAAGCGTGGCAGGAAATGACCGTCCGCAAGGGAACGATCAATGGAACCTGAGCGTTGAACCTCCGGCGATTGGGTGCCGCCATGAGCGCGACCCATTCTGGGAGGTCGCTAACCCGCATGGATCAGGATGACCCAATGAAAGCAAAAAACAGACAAGATTCGTCCCGTGATGAGCTCGACCCCGTCCCGGGCATGAGACAGTCGTCTCCCGCTCTTTCACGCTCCGTGCAGGCGCAGCTCGGCCAGAGACTGCGGCAGTTCTACGAGAGTCTGGCGCTCGGCGAGACTCCTGTTCCCGACCGGTTCATCGAAATCATCAATCGCCTCGATCAACGGGTTCCGGAGAAGCAGCAATCATGAGCATCGACGTGACACTCCGTGATTCCATGCTCAAGGCGACCCCAAACCTGCGCGCCTTCGCGATCTCGCTGACCAATAATGTGGATCGTGCGGACGATCTGGTGCAGGAAACCTTGATGCGGGCCATCGCCAACATCGACCGGTTCCAGCCGGGCACGAACATGCAGGCCTGGCTCTTCACCATTCTGCGCAATCTGTTCCATTCGGAATACCGCAAGCGCCGCCGCGAGGTGGAAGATGCGGACGGCAAGTACGCCTCGACCCTGTCGGTTCAACCGGACCAGATTCCGCATCTCGATTTCGAGGATTTGCAGAAGGCCCTCGCCCGGCTGCCGCACGACCAGCGCGAAGCCCTGCTTCTCGTGGGCGCCTCGGGCTTTTCCTACGAGCAGGCGGCGGACATCTGCGGCTGCGCCGTCGGCACCATCAAGAGCCGCGTCAACCGCGCCCGCAACCGGCTCGCGGAGCTGATGCACTTCACGGATATGGACGAAGACATCGGTCCCGACCGCGTGACCCTGTCGGTCATGGCCGCGGTCGCCTGAGAAAGGCGGCCGCGCGTTTAGCGGCGGCGGAACTGCTGACCGCCGCGCTGCGGCGGACGGGGGCCGGACGATGAACCCGAATCCTTGTGACGGAAGATGAGACGACCCTTCTCGAGATCGTAAGGAGACATCTCAACCGTCACACGGTCGCCCGCGAGGGTCTTGATGCGGTTCTTCTTCATCTTGCCGGCCGTATAGGCAATCACCTCATGCCCATTGTCGAGCTGAACGCGGTAGCGCGCGTCAGGCAGGATTTCGGTCACCAGACCTTCGAAGGTGATCAGTTCTTCCTTTGCCATGCAAAGCCTTTCGTCTCAAAAACAAAAAGCCGCTCCTGAGCGGAACGGCTGATGTGCAAGAGGGCGTGACCAGCACGCCCCCCGGCATCGAACCCTTACGCGTTCTGCAGGTTCACTGCAGAAGAGCGGCCGGTACGCTGATCGGTCTGAAGCTCGTACGAGATCTTCTGGCCTTCGCGAAGACCACGCATGCCGGCGCGCTCGAGCGCCGTCGCATGAACGAACACGTCCTTGCCGCCGTTGTCGGGCTGGATGAAACCATAACCCTTGGTTTCATTGTACCACTTCACGGTTCCCGTTTCCATGGGAATTCCCTTTCACTGTCGTTTGCACGTGGGCGGAGCGCCGAAACAGAACCACCCATTTAGTCGATATTGGTAGAGAGAAGGAACGTGCGCCCGGCAGTGCCAAAGCGAAGTAGCCCAGTCGTCCGGCCAAATGTCGATGACGAAATAACTAGGGGAAGGATGGGGCAATTGCAAGGCATCCTCCCCTTTTGCCCAGCTCTCCACCCCTAAAGCTTAACCGTCGGGGAACCGCCGCGATCGGGCGCCCGCCAGGAACCGTCTCGGTTTCCTGTCGTTGCCGTGGTGGGTCGCAACACGTGGCGACCGGCCTTTCAAGACATGAGGAACGCTCCTATGGCCAACGATCGTTATCGCTACGGCTCGGATCGATACCGCAACCGTTCGGAAGATTGGCGCGACAGGGACGAGCCCTTCGGCTCCCGCCGGTCCTTTGGCTCAGAATACGGCCAGGGCAGCCGGGGACCCGAGGATGACGGATACATCGCCCGCCGGGGCTTCGGGAACCGCTCGGCAGGATATGACCGGGGCCGGGACGATGAAAGCCGCTCCGACTGGTCCCGGGAACGGGATTACGGTGACTCGGCCGGCTACGGCTCCGGCGGATCGGCTCAGGACTGGCGCGACGTGGTGGGCGACGACCGCCGCCGCGGCATGTCCGGCTACGGCATGGACTACAGCCGGGACCGGGACACGGCCGCGGGGTACCGCTCGTCCTTCGACGATCGCGACCGCTCCGGAACAAGCACCTTCGGACGTGGATCCCGCGATTATGGCGAGGACCGGGGCTTTTTCGAACGCGCCAGCGACGAGGTTCGCTCCTGGTTCGGGGATGAGGAAGCCGACCGCCGACGGGATCGGGATATGCGTCAGGCGGAAAGCTACCATCGCGGCCGCGGTCCGAAAGGGTACCAACGCTCCGACGAGCGGATCCGGGAGGACGTGAACGACCGGCTGACGGACGATCCGCACATCGATGCATCGGAAATCGAAGTCACGGTCATGAGCCGGGAAGTCACCCTCAACGGCATCGTCCAGAGCCGTTTCGAGAAGCGGCATGCGGAGGATCTGGCGGAATCCGTGTCCGGTGTGACCCACGTCCAGAACAACCTGCGTGTCCGGCAAGTCGGGGATGCGGGCATGGGCGGCGGCACTCAGACCGGCTCGGGCACATCCCAGACGACCGGAAGCGCCTTCTCCGGCTCCGCTCAGCCGACGGGCCGGCGCACGACGAGCAGCTCCGACGTCTGAGACCGCTTTCCCGGATTTCGCTGATCCGAACTCATCACTCCCGAGGCCGGGCCCCTGGCCCCGGGAAGTTTCGTAGGATGACGCAGGTTTCTTGAATCGGCGCCTCTTGCCTTTCCCTTCGCGGCCTGCGACCCCATATCGGGCGGGGAGGCTCAAACTTCATGGCAGGAATTTCCGTCACGCTCGATGGCTCTAACATCCAACTGGCCTTTCAAAAGGGCGAGCAGTCCACGGCTGTCGTCATGGATCCCCATGCCGCCCGCTCGCTCGTCAAAGCCCTGAGCCAGCTTCTCGCCGCAATCGGCGAAGGATCGGAAGGCGAGGACGCCATGGAGGAAATCCTCGACGTGACCTCTTCGACGATCGACGTCGGCATGGACGAGAACGGACAGGCCGTCGTGGCCCTCCAGGCAGGTCCCATGCCCTCCTTCATGCTGCGGCTCAAGGACGACGAGGCCCGGCACATCGCCAACAGCCTTCTGGAAATTCTCAACAGCCCCCGAGACGTCAGGGTTTCCCTCGGAGGACACTGACGGCCGCAACGTTTCGCGGCAAAAAGGAAATTGGCCCGCCGATCAAGATACGATATATCGTATGATGACCGGGAGTACGGACGTCATGGCCAATTGGGCATCAGGATACGTCGTCGACGTTGATTATACACACGGGTTCTACCGAGAGCTTGCTCCAAGCTACCTGAGCTTTCTGGCGCTGATCCAAGGCATCCAAGCACCCGACCGGCGCAAAGGCACCCTCGCCTATTGTGAACTCGGATGCGGCCAGGGCTTTTCGACCAATGTGCTGGCCGCCGCCAATCCGCAGATCCGGTTCTACGCGACCGACTTCAATCCGACCCATACCGTCGGCGCCGAGAACCTGGCGCGCGCGGCGCAGCTCGAGAACGTCCATTTCTTCAATGACAGCTTTGCCGAGTTTCTGATCCGGGACGATCTGCCCGCTTTCGATTTCATAACTCTTCACGGGATCTACAGCTGGATCTCCCAGGAGAACCGCCGCAACATCGTCGAATTCATCCGCCGGAAGCTGAAGCCGGGCGGTATTGTCTATGCATCCTACAACACCATGCCCGGATGGGCCTCGGTCATGCCGCTCCGTCGCCTGCTCGTGGAGCATGCCAACGGGCAAAAGACCGGATCCCAAACCGCGCGCATCCGCGACTCCATCGCGTTCGCCGAGCGGCTGAGCCAGCTCGGCAGCCGGTACTTCGTGAATCATCCCAAGCTCAATGATCGTCTGAACGCAATCAAGGCGAAGGACTCCCATTACGTTGCCCACGAATACTTCAATTCTCACTTGAATCCCTTCTATTTCATCGACGTCGCCCAGGAACTGGAAGACGCGAAGCTTCGGTGGGTCGGTCCGGCCAATCCGCTGGAAACGGTCGACGAACTGAACCTCTCGGAAGAGCAGCGGAAGATCCTGGCCGACATCGACGATATTCCGCTGCGGGAAACGGTGCGTGATCACATCGTCGATCAGAGCTTTCGCAAGGATCTGTTCGTCAAGGGTCCTTTAAAGCTCGGCAAATCCATGGCCCGGGAACGATGGCTCGACATGGGGTTCGCCCTCTCTCAGCCGGATTCGGCCATTCCAACGGAGGTCAAGGGGAGAGGATACAACCTCCAGATCCAGCCGGATTTCCATGACGCTCTAACCGGTGCGCTCGACCATAAGCCCCAATCCCTTCGTGAAATCATGGCCGTGCCGAAGGTCGCGAAATATGGGATCGACAAGGTCATCCAAACCCTCGTCTGTCTCGTGGGCCAGGGACATTGCCATCCCTGCCTGCATCTCGATGAAGTTGCCATGCGCAGTTCCCACACCCACAACTTCAACAAAGCCGTCGCGACACACACGACGCACGAATATGTTTATTCGACCTTCGCTTCCCCGGTGACGGGAAGCGGTATCCGAATGGACCAGATCGATCAGATGATCTGGCTCGGACTCGAGCAAGGAGAACAGAACCTTCCCGAGTTCGTCTGGCGCACCATGCTCGAAACAGGCCATCGGCTGGCGAGAGATGGGAAAACCCTGTCCACGAAGGAAGAGCATGTGGAGGAACTTCAGGTCCGGGCGACCCGCTTCCAGCAGAAATCCATTCCCCTCCTCAGGACTCTCGGAATCGTGACAGACCGTGTTTCATCCGGAACCGTCCAGGGATTGCGGCTGAAGGCCTGAGGTCCTTCCGGATAAGCTTTCGCCTGCGGCCAAGGAACTTCATTACGGTCACCCGGTTGTCGAACGCGGGCAATTTGCTGCCCTTCGGACGAGGCCGATGACGGTTCATAACCCGGATTTTACCCCCATAGCCCATCCAGGCGTTCCCATTCTGGACGCGAAGGCGGAGCCAACCCTTCAGTATCCTGAATCCGAAGCATTTTATGCCGAGGCATTGCGGGAGCTGAACCAGCTTGGTCTTCCGTTTCTGCTGGCCGGCACCTACGCGCTGTCGGCCTACACGGGAATCACGCGCCCCACGAAGGATCTCGATATCTTCTGCAAGGCGGGCGACTACACACGGGTTCTGTCCCACTTCAAGAGCCTCGGCTACGCAGTCGAGATCGAGGATGATCGGTGGCTCGGAAAGGTCTTCAAGGGCCGCTACTTCTTCGATGTCATCTTCGCTTCTTCGAACGGCACAATGCCCATCGGAGACCAGTGGTTCGAGAATGCACGCCAGATCGAGGTTTTCGGCTCCCCTGTCCGTATCGTCGGACCGACGGAACTCGTATGGTCCAAGTGCTTCATTCAGCTGCGCCATCGTTATGACGGCGCGGACGTTGCCCACACGATCCTGAAGGCACACGACCTGATCGATTGGCACCGCCTGCTCGGCTATATGGAAGTGCATTGGGAAGTGCTGCTCATGCACCTTCTGAACTTCCGCTGGATCTATCCGACCGAGCGGGACAACATCCCGCGCTGGGTAATGAATGAGCTGCTCGACCGGCTGGCGAAACAGCTCGAGCTTCCTCCTCCTCAGATGAAAGTGTGCCGCGGGCGTATGTTCTCCCGTGTGGATTATGAGATTGACGTAAAGGAATGGGGCTTCGCCGACGTGGGCGGCGAAGGCGAATGGCGGAATGACTGACACAAACTCACCCCTGAAGGTCGCCGCCATGGGCGACCTTCATGTTCGCGAAGATAACTCTTCCTCTTATCGCGATCTCTTCGCTGAAATTTCAAAGGAAGCCGACGTCCTCGTCCTCGCCGGCGATCTGACGGACTTAGGAAAGCCTCGCGAGGCCGAGCTGCTCGCGCAGGACATCAAGACCTGCTCGATTCCCGTGATCGGCGTCCTTGGCAACCACGATTACGAGTGCGGCGTGCCGGAAGAGATCACCCACATCCTGCGAGATGCGGGCATGCGTGTGCTCGACGGCCAGTCCTGCGAAATCGACGGTGTGGGCTTTGTGGGCGTGAAGGGTTTTGCCGGTGGATTTGGTCGCCGCATGTTGGGATCGTTCGGCGAGCCCGCAATCAAGCAATTTGTCGGCGAAGCGATGAACGAAACAATCCGGCTCGAGAATGCCATGAGGCAGGTTCGCGCCAAGCGCTCGTTGGTAATCCTGCATTATGCTCCCATCATCGACACGATCGAGAGCGAGCCGCTTGAAATCTATCCGTTCCTCGGCTCCTCGCGGCTTGCGGAAACGATCGATCGCTTCAAGGTTTCCGCCATCGTGCACGGTCATGCCCACCGGGGACGCTTCGAAGGCCGCACGCCGGGTGGCCAACCGGTCTATAATGTGGCGAAACACATTGAGAAGCCGAATGGCAAACCCTATGCGATCCTGGAAATCTGATCGGGGATCGCGATGCTCACACGCTGTGCGCTTGCATGAACTGATCGTTGAGAAGGCTTGCCATGAGAGCCATGGCCCGTTCTTCGCTGAGCCCCGTCTCGACACAGCGGCCATCGCAGTAAACCGCCATTGTCGGACGTCCAGCGACAAGCTCTCGCTTCACTGCGATGTCCATTGTGATCGTCCTCTAGAACCGCGTTCCCGGATCCGTCGGATTTCCCGGCAGGTAGTCCGGCTCGGAGCCCGGACCGTGCGGATCCAGGATGCCGGGATCGTTCACCGGGTAAGGCGTCCGCGGACCTGTCGGACCCACGTCCGGCTGCTCGTCGGGGGGAGCCGGCGGAACCGTGCTCGGTATGTTTCCTCCAGGGACCGGATCCTGACCCGGGATGCCTGAGCTGGCCATTATCTTTCCTCGACATTTGCTTGTCCGAGGAGTCAACCAGCGGGCGCATGAGGGGTTCCGGCCTGATCGGCGGGAACTCTGACCCGCTTCGCCCGTTGCCCGGCCATTCCTCAAACGACGGAGCGTACCATGCCCGATATCAAGCAGGCGAAGATCCTCATCTTGGCTACGGATGGGTTTGAACAGGCCGAGCTGATGGTCCCGCAGAAAAAGCTGAAGGAAGCGGGCGCCACCGTCATCGTGGCGGCACCGAAATCGCGCCAAAAGCCGGATGGCATCCGCGGATGGGACGAAAAGGACTGGGGCGAGACCGTCAAGGTCGATCGGGATGTGGAAGAGATCGATCCGTCTGAATTCGACGCTCTTGTCCTGCCGGGCGGCCAGATCAACCCCGACAAGCTGCGGGTCGAAACGAAGGTGATCGAGATCATCCGCGCCTTCTATGGGAGCGGCAAGGTCGTCGCCGCGATCTGCCATGCCCCATGGCTGCTGATCGAAGCCGGACTGATCCGGGACCGCAACTGCACCTCCTATCACTCCATCAAGACGGATGTGATGAATGCAGGCGGCAGATGGCGGGATGAAGCCGTGGTGACCGATCAGGGATTAATCACGAGCCGCAACCCCGGCGACCTCGACGCCTTCAGCGCCAAGATCATCGAAGAAGTTCAGGAGGGGAGCCATTCCGGTCGTCGGCATGCCGCGGAGTGACGGACCTCTGATCGCGAAAAGGCGGCCAATCGTTGAAGATTGGCCGCCTTTTCTTTCAATACGAGAACTTCGTCTTAGCTCTGCTGGATCGCGGAGACCTTCCAGGGGCCACCCTGATCGCGACGGAACGTCCAGAGCTCCGTAGCCTCCACCGGGCGTGAAGGATCGCCCTCCACGACCCGTCCGGTCGCCTTGTCGGTGGTGACGTCGACCAGGGAGTAGCGCATGGCGACCGTCGCGTAATCCGTGGCGCCCTCGCGCCAGGCTTCGGCCAGGTCACCCTGGAGCAGGCGCACGCCGGAGACCGAATTGACGACGCCGCGCGCCGCGTTGTCGTTCAATTCCTCCTGCATGTAGCCAGCCATCTCGGGCGTCGCCAACGACCAGAGCTTCGCCACATCGTTACGGGAATAGGCTTCCTGCACGTCGGCCAGAGATCGCTCGAACGCTGCGTAGTCCCGTTCGCCGACCCCGACCTCGTCACGGACGGCCGGGCGTTCGGCGCCCTGCCCCATGGATCCGCCAAGACCGGTTCCCAAGCCAGCGCCCAGTCCTCCGAGACCACCGAGGCCCCCTTGGCCTGCCGGTGGAACGGACGAACCGCCGGAAACGGTCCGGTCATAGGCCTGCGGACCCGCGTAGGCAGGAGACTGCCGCCGCCGGAACCATTTCATGGCGAGCGAGACGAGGAACACGACCAAGCCGATCTGGAGCAGAAGTCCCAGGAGAGAGCCGATACCCGACAACCCGCCGAAGAAGCCATGGCCCATCAGCATCCCGAGAAGGCCGGCGCCGAAGAGGCCCGCCATCAGACCGGTCCCGAAACCGAACCGGCGCGGCTGTGCGACGGAAGGGTTCGGCATGCCGGGGCGGTTGAAAGCCGGCCCTTGATTGGGGATCTGCGAACGCTGCATGGGCGCAGCCGTTCCCGGTGCCGTGTTGGTGCTCGGAGGCGCGCTCCACGTGCGGCCGCCCCGCGAGCCGAAACTGCTCCGTCCCCCGCCGACGCGAGCCTCCGCCGCGCTGCCGGCGAAAACAAGTGCCGCCGCGAGCACCATCATGATGCGGCTGCGGCGAGAGGCGATGTTCATCATTGTCCTATATCATCCCTAAAGGGCGTGATGCCCGTGACTAAGATATGGGAGCTTGGCCGAGCTGCTAAAAGGGGTGCTTGAAAATCGGGCGCTGCCGCACCCGGCGCCGTGCAACGGCAAGCCAACCCCGCCGTTTGTCCCTGCTCAGGAAACCGCGCAGGCTCCGGCCCGTATCGGTTACGGCCGTCCGCACGGTAAGGATGAACCGCTTCGCCTGCCGCCAGAGCCGCGTTCCCTGGAGCCAGGCATGCACGATGTCGCGGATCGCGACGGTTTTTCCGAAACACCAGGCGAACCAGGCGATGGTGAGAAGCTTGTCCCGCCCGACGGCGAAAAGACGCTCCGCCAATCCAACTCCGACGACCTTGGCGACAAAGAAGGTGAGAAGCCCCGAGGCGAAATGCCCAAGGCTGAAAAGATAGAGGGCGTAGATCTTGAAGGGCTCGATGATCGCGAGAGGGACGAGAAACAGGGCCAGGATGCCGTAAGGCGGCAATCGGGCGATCAGGGCTTCCAGCCACCGCATGAACGGCAGGCGGGCGAAAGCCCGGACGGCCGGGATGACGAACGCCCGGAACGCATCGTCTATCAAGACGACGCAGATCGCCAGCACCAACAAAGGCGGATTCAGGATCCTCCGCAGGAATCGGGTTTGAAGCCTGGACGTAAGACGCATGCGGCGTAACCTCGCCATCGACCTGATGGCATGCACCCGGAATGTGGAGACCATACGGCCTTTCTTCAAATCCTGTCGGGCGACGCCCGCGATCCAGCAACGCGGAAATTCGGATACCGATGAAACGAACAGCCTATGTCTTGTGCTTGCTCCCGGCCCGCCGCGACCGCGTTGAATCCATTTGCGTGGCAAATCTCCCTACCTGAGACGGCAAAGATTCATACAATAGGCAATGGCGATTACTTGGCGTTCCGCCTTTGCCCCGGCGCACATTCTTTGTCGCGATCGAACATCTCGGCCCGGTTGCTCGGGAGACTCTTTTTGTTCGCCGTACGTTCGAAACAAGAACAAGATTTCCTTTCCCTAGGCTCCGTAAGGAAAGTGCAGTCTTCGAAAGATAAAACGATCCCCGTTATCCACAGCTCGCCGACTCGACTCTTCAAAATGCCTGTGTTCCTGTTTTGTTCAGACACACAGGAGTCCCCTCAAGATGCGAAAGCCCGCAGGCATAGAGCGGCTTTATGTCGATTTCGACTCGTTCTTCGCCAGTGCGGAACAGCATCTTCGGCCCGAACTGCGTGGCAGGCCGGTCGGGGTCGTGCCGATTGCCTCCGAGCATACCGGCCTGATCGCGGTCAGCCGTGAAGCAAAGCTCCGGGGCGTAAAACGAGGGGCGTTCGTCCGTGATGCGCGCCGTTTATGTCCCGAGATCGTTTTGGTGGTGGCGCGGCATGAACGCTATGTCGCCTTGCACAAGGACATCCTTCGGGCGATCGACACGGTGCTGCCCGTCAAGGGGATTTGCTCCATCGACGAAATGGTCTGCGCCCTCGCGCCCTCCGAGCAGAACCAGGCGCAGGCCCTGGGCCAGCGCGTCAAGGCAGCGATCGCGCACCATGTCGGCCCGACGCTCACGTGCTCGGTTGGTCTTGGCCCCAACGAGCTTCTGGCGAAGATCGCCGCAGAGATGGAAAAGCCGAACGGTCTCGTCGTCCTGCACCCGCAAGATCTTCCGGGTCCTCTCCTGTCGCTTGCCCTCACCGACATTCCGGGGATTGCGCGCGGCAACGCGGCGCGGCTCGCGCGGGCCGGAATCAACGATATGGCGGGCCTGTGGCGTCTTCAGCCGAAGGAACTGCGCCGCCTGTGGGGCAGCGTCGAAGGAGAGCGCCTCTGGATGGGCCTCCATGGCTATGCGGTGGAGCGGCCGGAAACGCAGCGGCGCATGTTCGGACATGGACGGGTTCTTCCGGCCGATTGGCGACACCTGAGCGGAGCCTATGCGTGCGCCCGGACGCTTCTGGCGAAAGCGGCAAGCCGCATGCGCCGAGGGCAGTTCTCGGCCAGGGCGCTGTCCTTATGGCTTACGGACCGGCATAGCGCCGGCTGGTACGGGGAGGAGCGCTTTCAGCCCACGGCCGACGATCCCTCGCTGCTTCGCAGTCTTGCCCGTCTTTGCACGCTCGCCGAAAGGGAACGTCCTCCGAACGAGCGACTTCGCAGCGTGCATGTCGCCCTGCATGATCTCGTAAGCAACAAAGACCTCGAAGAAGATCTCTTCAGCTTCACGACAGAGGCGGAAATCAAGCGCCGGCAGGAACATCTCTCCCTGCTCGCCGACCGGCTCAATGCCTATTACCGGGGTCCGCTCCTGCATTGGGGACCCTGGGCCGAGATCCCGGGAGGCTATGCGGGCGCCAAGATCGCCTTCAACCGCATTCCCGATGCGGAGGATTTCTGAGCGGATGTCGCGATCGCCCGGCGACAAACGGCGCCGGAATCCCGGCGCCGTCGTCGGTGCTTTATGAGTGCCTTACGCGGCTTTGGCCTTGGGCTGAACCTCGGCCTCGTAATCCTCCAGCAGGGTCTTGGTGAGAGCCCCCGGCTTGAAGGTGTAGGAGCCGATCTCGGCGACCGGTGTCACCTCGGCGGCGCTACCGGTGATGAAGCACTCGCTGAAGCCTGCCATTTCCTCGGGCATGATCCGGCGTTCTGCCACCTCGATGCCGCGCCGTTTGGCGAGATCGATCACGGTCCTGCGCGTGATGCCGTCCAGGAAGCAATCGGCGATGGGCGTGTGCAGAACCCCGTCCTTGATGAAGAACACGTTGGCGCCCGTGCACTCGGCCACCCGGCCCTGCCAGTCGAGCATGAGCGCATCCGCATAGCCCCTGCGCTCGGCCCGGTGCTTGGAGATCGTGCAGATCATGTAAAGACCGGCAGCTTTCGCCGTGGAGGGAGCCGTTGCCGGGTCGGGACGGCGATACTCGGCCATGTCGATCCGGATCCCCTTCATCTTCTGGGCCGGATCGAAATAGCTCGGCCATTCCCAGCTGGCGATGGCGAGATGGATCTTGTTGTGCTGAGCGGAGACGCCCATCATTTCAGATCCGCGCCAGGCCACCGGACGCAGATAGGCGTCCTTCTGGCCGTTCTTCTCGAGCACGAGGCGCTTGGCCGCATCGATCTCGGCCACGCTGAAGGGGATCTCGAAATCGAGGATCTGCGCGGATTTCTTCAAGCGTTCCGCGTGTTCGATGGACTTGAAGATCACGCCGCCATAGGCGCGCTCGCCCTCGAAAACGCTGGAGGCATAGTGAAGAGCATGGGTCAGCACATGAACCTGGGCGTCCTTCCACGGTACCAGCTGCCCGTCATACCAAATCCATCCATCACGTTGATCGAAGGGGGTACCGGACATGTGTCTTCTCCTGAAGGGCGACCATATGGCTCATCGGGGTCGCGAAATTTCCGATGCCGTTCCGCGCGGTTTCGAGTTCATTCATTTCGCGGAAGCGCCTTGACGAGTAACAATCGACTTGAGATATGTCAACAACGCTGACGTAAATAATGGACAGAGACGGTGCCAGACGCAATCCCGGTTCTACGATCCGCCAAGCCCGGCGCAGAGGCTTCCGCCGAACGCCCGGCCTATGATCTCATCGAGCTGTTCTTCTTCGCCTACCGCGACTTCGTCAGCGATCCGGACAGAATTCTGGACGAGTATGGCTTTGGTCGGGCGCATCACCGGGTCCTCCACTTCGTCGACCGCCAGCCGGGCCTGACCATCGCCGAGCTGCTCGACATCCTGCGCATCACCAAGCAGAGTCTGAACCGGGTGCTGAAGGAGCTGATCGAAAAACGTTTCATCGAAAGCCGGATGGGGACCTCTGACCGCCGCCAGCGGCTGCTCCATGTCACGCCGCAAGGCCATGATTTGGCCCTGAAGCTCGCCAAGTTGCAGACGCGGCGCATCGCGCGGGCGCTGACGGATCTGGATTCTGCTGCCAAGGAGAGCGTAACCCGCTATCTCCTGAGCCTCATCGACCCCGATGATCGAAGCCACGTGGAGCGCCTCGTGTTCGGAAGCGCGAAAGTCTGATAAAGCCGGAGCTTATGGAAGCCACACGTATCGATATCCCGGACCACGCTCCCCATATTCTCGTGGTCGACGATGACCGCCGCCTGCGCGATCTCCTGGCCCGTTTCCTCACCGAAAACGGCTATCGCATCACGACGGCGGAAAGCGCGAGCGATGCCAGGGCGAAAGCCGAGAACTTCGTGTTCGACGCCCTCGTCCTCGACGTCATGATGCCGGGAGAATCGGGCTTCGATTATGCCCGAAGCCTTCGGCAGACGTCTCAGATCCCCATCCTGATGCTCACGGCGCGGGCGGAAGCGGGCGACCGGGTCACAGGCCTCGAGATCGGGGCGGATGACTATCTTTCCAAGCCCTTCGAGCCACGGGAACTCCTGCTGCGCCTCGGCAACATTCTCAAGCGTGCCGCGCCTACGGAAGCTCCCGGGACGGCCGACATGCCTGAAATCGTTCGCTTCGGACCCTTCACCTACCGGTTCGATCGCGGCGAGCTCCGCAAGGATGACGAAATCGTCCGCATCACCGAACGCGAGCGGGAAATCCTCACCATCCTGGGGTCGCGCGCCGGCGACAACGTTCCCCGCGAGGAGCTCGGGGGCACGGGCCTTGCTGCCAATGAACGGACGGTCGACGTGCAGATCAACCGGTTGCGCCGCAAGATCGAGATCGATCCCGCCAACCCGATCTTCCTGCAGACCGTGCGCGGCATCGGCTATCGTCTCGTGATCGACCGATGAAATTCAGCCGCGCCCTGAAGCATTCTCCGTTCGATCTCGCCATGCGCTGGCTCGGGCGGATCCTGCCGAAGGGTCTGTATGCGCGCTCGCTGATCATCATCATCGCGCCGATCGTGCTGTTGCAGTCGGTCGCCGCCTACGTGTTCATGGAACGGCACTGGCAGCTCGTGACGCGGCGCCTGTCCTCCGCCGTCACGTCGGATATCGCGGCCCTCATCGACATCTACGAGAGTTATCCGCAGGATCGGGATGCGACGACGCTGGCCCGCATCGCGTCGGAACGCCTGCAGCTCGACGTGGATATCCTGCACGATACGGATCTGCCTCCCCCGGGCCCCAAACCGTTCTTTTCCATTCTCGACGAAGCCTTGTCGGAGGAGTTGCGGCGTCAGATCGACAGGCCGTACTGGATGGATACCGTCGGGCGCTCGAATTTCGTGGAGATCCGCGTCAAGCTTGATCCGACAACCGTCATGCGCGTTCTGACGCGCCGCAGCCAGGCCTATGCGTCGAACTCCCATATCTTCTTGGTGTGGATGGGTGGCTCGTCGCTGGTCCTGATGGGAATCGCGATCCTGTTCCTGCGCAACCAAATCCGCCCGATTCTGCGCCTCGCGGAAGCGGCCGAGGCGCTCGGCAAAGGACGGGAAATCGAGTTCCGCCCGCGCGGCGCCCGCGAGGTCCGACAGGCCGGTCATTCATTCCTCGAGATGAAGCGGCGCATCGAGCGAAACATCGAGCAGCGCACCACCATGCTGAACGGCGTCAGCCATGATCTGCGCACGATTCTCACCCGCTTCAAACTGTCCCTCGTGCTTCTGAAGCAGACGCCGGAGGTCGAGGACCTCAAACGCGACGTGGACGAGATGAGCCGCATGCTGGAAGGCTATCTGGCCTTCGCCCGGGGCGATACCGGCGAGCAGGCCGTCGCAACCGATCTGCGCCCGCTCCTCGAGGATCTCCAGACCGACGCCGAGCGCCAGGGCCACACGACAAGCCTCGACATCGTCGGCGATCCGATCGTCATCGTTCGTCCGGATGCCTTCCGGCGCCTCCTGTTCAACTTGGTCGCCAATGCGGCCCGGCACGGAGAAAAGATCCAGATCAGCGCCAATCACGAGACGCGCTGGCTCGTTCTTCATGTGGACGACGACGGACCGGGAATTCCCGCCGACCTGCGCGAGGAGGTTTTCAAGCCGTTCGTCCGGCTGGATGAAGCGCGCAATCAGGACGAGGGCGGCTCAGGTCTCGGCCTCGCCATCGCCCGCGATATCGCCCGCTCGCACGGGGGCGATATTTCCTTGGGGGACAGCCCGCTCGGAGGACTGCGCGCGACGGTGCGTCTCCCAGCGTAACGCGAGGCGCCTTAATACAGCCGCCCGCCGACAGGCACATCCCGGTCGGGACGGATCAGCATCACGTCGCCATTCGGATCCGGGACGCCGAGCGTCAGAACCTCCGACATGAACGGACCGATCTGCCGCGGAGGAAAATTGACGACCGCCAGAACCTGGCTGCCGACCAGGTCCTCCGGCGTATGGTTGATGGTGATCTGCGCGGACGAGCGCTTCGTGCCGATCTCTGGCCCGAAATCGATGGTGAGCTTGAATGCAGGTTTACGCGCCTGCGGGAAAGGCTCCGCAGCCACGATACGGCCGACGCGGATGTCGACTTTCAAAAAGTCGTCGAACGAGATCTGCGCCGGTCGCGTGCTTGCCTGATCCATGAATGTCCTGCCCTTGTCGAGGAATGCTAGATGGCGGCAGCCGGATTGCTGGCCTCGCCGTCATCCTTGCGCTTCGTGTAGCTTCTGGCCGAGCGGCGGTTTTCCATCAGGGCTCGGCCGGCGGCGCGGAACGGAGCGGTCAGCCGGCGCACGTCCTCCGCGCGTTCCAGGATCCTCTCGCCCCGACGCAGTTCCCGGTCGAGCCGGGCCATGGTCTTGGCCATCGCCGGATCGTCGTCCTCGAGCCAGGTCCGCAGGGTGTTGGCGTAAACCAGCGCCGCACCCTGGATCTTGAGCGTGCCGAGCGGGCCTTCCGTGGAAATCCCGGCGGCCGCGAGCATGAAGCGCTGGGAATTGAGCGCTTCCCGGTTCAAGGCCGCCAGGGCGAAGGGATCGAACTGCAGATCGCGCATGATGGTGCGAAGAGCGCTCTTGTAAGGGGCCAGAGCATCGAAGCGGCGCATGAACACATCGAAAATGCGCTCCCGTGCAGGCTCCTGGGCCAGGTCTTCGGTGGTTCCCTCCAGGACTTCCTTGTCGACCTGACGGGACAAGGCGCCGAGTACGGCACCCTTGGACGGAAAGAGGTCACGGAACTCCGCAAGGGACAGGTTGGCGGCCCGCGCCACATCGGCGATCTCGATCTCATCCCACCGCCGCTGAGCGGCAAGACCCATCAGGGCGTCGATAACTGCTTTGCGCTTGGATGAGACGTCCGCCGCCATGGCAACCTCCTGGCCGTGAATGGTACCTTGAAGCTAATGTAGGTTGCGCGCGCGCTTCGTCAGCCTGCCAGCTCCTCCGCACGCGTCTTTGCCGCAGCGACGGTGCTTTTCATCAGCGCCTTCAGGCCGCCGGGATCCGCCATGAGGACCTGCAGTCCGGCCGCCGTCGTGCCGCCGGGCGAGGTGACGTTCTGGCGGAGGGTTTCCGGCGACAATTCGCTCTGGAAAAGGAGCTCCCCCGCTCCTGTGACCGTGGCCCGGGCAAGCCGCTGCGCCAGATCCGCCGGCAGCCCCGCGGCGATCCCGGCTTCCGCGAGACATTCCACCAGATGAAAGACATAAGCCGGCCCGGAGCCGGACAAGGCCGTCACTGCATCGATGAGGTCCTCCGAGGGGAGCCACTCGACTACGCCGACGCTTTTCAGCAGGTTGTCGGCGACGAGGCGCTGGGCCTCCGAAACATCGTCGCTCGCGGCGGCCCCGGTGGCGCCGCGCCCGATGCTGGCGGGCAGATTGGGCATGGCCCGCACGACGGCATGGGCCGCAGGCAGCCGCTTGCGCAGATCACCGATGGTTTTGCCCGCAAGGATCGACACGATCAGCGTTTGCGGCCCAACAAGCCTGTTCAGGTCCTTGGCCGCGTCATCCAGCAGCTGTGGCTTTACGGCGAGAACCAGAACCTCCGGCGGCCGAGGCGCGGCAGGATTGAGAGCGATGCCCCGATCCCTGCAAAGGCGCTCCATGTCCTCGGACGGACGAGGATCGAGGATGGTGACGCCCGCCGGCGGCATTCCCTGAGCGAGCCATCCTTCCAGCATGGCGCCGCCCATCTTCCCCGCACCCAGCAAAACGAGAGAGGACGGCAGGTGCGATACGGATACGGACATGGAGGAGCCTTCAAGATGTTGCGGGCCCGAAATCTAGCGATCCCGGAGCCTCGCTGTCGAGGGCGGGCTCAGGCCTCGCCTTCCGTTTCGAACAAAACCGCGTCGAGGGCTTCCTTGGGGGATTTTCCGGCCCATACGACGAACTGGAAGGATTGGAAGTAGCGCTCACAGGCCTCCGCAGCGACGCGCAGCATGGTCTCGCACTGTCCGTGGGTCGGATCGGCTCCGCCCGCCAAAAGCAGGGCATGCCGGAACATCACGACGTTTTCCTTGCTCCAGAGATCGAAATGACCGACCCAGAGCTGCTCGTTGATGCGGGAAATGAGCTGGAGGACATCCTGGCGGCGCCGGTCCGGCACCTTCAGGTCGAAAGCGCAGGCGACATGAAGCGCCTCGACATCCTCGATCCAGGTAAAAGCAACGTGGTAATCGGCCCATTTACCGGAGACCGAAACCGACATCTCGTCAGCTTCGGCGCGATCGAAGATCCAGTCACGGAGGGAAGCCAGCCGCTCGACAACATCGAGCGGATGTTCCTGCCGATCAATTTCGATGTGAAGCTGAGACATTATCGTTCCATGAAATCTTGCCTGAATTATGCAAAGCACAACCAAGCAATGTCGTAACGTAAACTCGCATCAATTGTGGTTACCACTTCCGAATACATTCGATAACCGGAAGCTTTTCCCAAGTCGAAGCGAATCAACTCATGGATCGACAGTCTTAGATTTTGACTCCCGTCACAATGCGTCTGTCTGACCTTGTCCACAACAGGTGGCCCTGCGTCATCGACAAGGCTGTGGACGGCGTCACGCGGCCGGATTCTGAGGCGAGGTTTCGCCTAGCTTCGCCTCCAGGGTGGCAATCCGTGCCGCGAGGCGCTCGTTCTCCGCCCGGGCTTCAGACACCATCTCGCGAAGAACCTCGACCTCCTCGCGGGTCGCCACATCCATATCCTGGATAAAACGCTCGATCTGGCTCTTGACCACGCCCTCGACCTCTCGCCTTACGCCCTGGGCCGCACCGGCGGCATCTGTCGCGAGGCGGGCAAGTTCATCAAAAAGCCGGTTGGAGCTCTGAGTCATGGGTCTTTCCGTGATCATAAGGGCGGACAGGAATGCCGCATGGGCTCACACATGGGCGCTTTCGCCGCCGACCGCAACAGGGTTGACGATCCCGGCTTTGACGGTCCAATGGCAGAAAACGCACCAAGGCTTCCCGAATGCCTCTTTCCGGCCTCGCCTTCCCTCTTATCGATCCGATTGCCTTCTCGATCGGCCCCTTTGCGGTTCGCTGGTACGCCTTGGCCTATGTGGTCGGGCTTCTGGGAGGCTGGTTCTATGCGAAGCGCCTTGCGGCCCGGGCGGACCTCTGGACGCCCTCGCCCCAGCCGAAGCCGGTGGATATCGATGACCTGATCGTCTGGGTCGCGTTCGGCGTCGTCCTCGGCGGCCGGATCGGGTACGTCCTTTTCTACAACCTGGGCGCCTATCTGGCTCACCCGCTCGAAATCTTCGCCGTCTGGCGCGGCGGCATGTCGTTTCACGGCGGCTTCCTGGGTGCGGCCCTGGCCATCGTGCTTTTCGCCCGCTCTCGCGGCCTGAACGCCCTGACGCTCCTCGACCTTGCGTCGACGGTCGCGCCGATCGGCCTGTTCTTCGGCCGTATCGCCAACTTCATCAACGGCGAATTGTGGGGGCGTCCGGCTCCAGACTTTGCGTACGCCATCGTGTTTCCCCATGGCGGGCCGATCCCCAGGCATCCGAGCCAGCTCTACGAGGCCTTTGCCGAGGGGCTGGTCCTGTTCATCGTGATGGCGATCGCCGTCCGCCGCTTCGGCTTCCGCCGCCCCGGCCTCCTCGGAGGGATCTTCCTTCTCGGTTACGCGGTGGCGCGGATCGGCTGCGAGTTCTTCCGCGAACCGGACGAGCAGCTGGGCTTCCTGTTCGGCACCTCGGTTCCGTTCCTTGAAGGCGGCATCACGATGGGAATGGTTCTGTCCGTCCCCATGGCGCTTGCCGGAATCGTGACGATTGCCCTTGCGGTGCGGGGCCTGACCCGCCCCTCGACCGCTGCAAAGCCCGCGTGACCGCCTTCGCCGATACCCTGCGCAGCCTGATCGCCCTGGAGGGGCCGATCACGGTCGAGCGCTACATGGGCCTTTGCCTCGCCCATTATTACGGAACCCGGGATCCGCTTGGACAAAGGGGCGACTTCACGACGGCGCCGGAGATCAGCCAGATGTTCGGAGAGCTGATCGGCCTCTGGATGCTGGAGGTCTGGCATGGGATGGGACGCCCCGAGCGAATCCGGCTCGTCGAGCTCGGCCCCGGACGCGGCACCCTGATGGCGGATCTTCTGCGGGCCGCGCGCCTCATGCCGGACTTTCTCGCGGCGACCTCGGTCCATCTGGTGGAAACAAGCCCCGTTCTTCGAGAGCGCCAGAAGGCCGCCCTGGCCCAGTCGGGCACCGCCGTGACCTGGCATGACAGTTTCGACGATGTCCCCGGGGGACCTCTTCTGGTTGTCGCCAACGAGTTTTTCGACGCGCTGCCGGTCAGGCAATTTCTGGCAACGGACCGGGGCTGGTGCGAGCGCCTGGTCGGCCTCGACGGAGAAAGCCTGACCTTCGGCCTGAAGCCCGATCCGGAACGCGGCCTCGGCAATCCGATCAGGCGGGGCGATGTGCTGGAATGGCCGGCGGTCGCCCAGTCCCTCGTGCGAAGCCTGGCACAATGGATGGCGCGGGAGAGCGGCGCCGCGCTGATCATCGACTACGGCTATTGGGGGCCGGCCTTCCGGGACACGCTCCAGGCGATCAAGGGGCATAGCTACGCCGATCCTCTCACCGAGCCCGGCGAGGCGGACCTGACGACTCATGTGGACTTCCACCGCCTTGCGGAAACCGCCCTGCGCGAGAACGGCCGTGTGTACGGCATGGCCACCCAGGGGGATTTTCTTGAAGCGCTCGGCATCACGGCGCGGGCCTCCTCTCTCAGGCAGCGGGCGACACCGGCGCAGGCCGATGCCATCGACAAGGCCCTGGCGCGGCTGACGGAACGTGGCGCGAAGGGCATGGGGGAGCTCTTTAAGGTTTTGGCCCTAAGTCATTCCGGCCTCGAGACCGTTCCTGGATTGGCCCTCCACCCCCTCTCCCCGGCAAGGACCTGAAGCTCATGTTCGTCGAAGCCCCCGAACTCGCCACCTATCCCAATCTGAAGCATGCCTTCTTCACCCGGGAGGGCGGCGTATCCGAAGGGCTCTATGCATCCTTGAACGGCGGCCTCGGATCGTCCGACGACCCGGAAAAGGTTCGTGAGAACCGGCGGCGCATGGCGGAGGAACTGGAGGTCGAGCCCGATGCCCTGGTGAGTGTTCATCAGGTCCATTCTCCGGACGCGGTCGTGGTCGACGGCCCCTGGGCCGGCCAGCGGCCCAAGGCGGACGCCATGGTGACGGCTGTCCCGGGAATTGCCCTCGGCATCACCACGGCCGATTGCGGTCCGGTTCTGTTTGCAGATCCCCATGTGGGGATCATCGGCGCGGCTCATGCCGGGTGGCGGGGTGCGTTCACGGGGATTCTCGAGGCGACCCTCGAGGCGATGGTGAACCTCGGCGCGCGGCGGGACAAGATCGTGGCGGTGCTCGGCCCCACGATCAGCCAGGGGGCCTACGAGGTCGGTGGGGATTTCCGGGCGCGCTTCCTGGAACAGGACCCGCAGAACGAGAGCTTTTTCATCCCCAGCGAACGCCCGGACCATGCCATGTTCGACCTGCCCGGCTATATCGGCCGGAGGCTGGAAAAGGCCGGGATCGGGGAGTTCGCCAATCTGGGCCTGTGCACCTACGCAAACGAGGAGCATTTCTTCAGCTACCGGCGCTCCACTCAGCGCAATGAGCCGGATTACGGCCGGCTGATCTCGGCGATCACGCTCATTCCATCATACCTGTAACGTCGGGGGTTTCCCAGGCGAGGTGCTGTCCCCCGTCCACGGCGATCATCTGGCCGGTGACGCTCTGGGCACGGACCAGATACATCAGGGCGTCCGCGATATCGTCCGGAGTACTGCCCCGGCGGAGAAGCAGAGCCTCGGTCTGCTTGGCGAAATCCGCCTCCGCCTGTCTCGTGTTCGCCAAGGTGGGGCCCGGGCCGATGGCATTGACCCGGATGTGCGGGGCCAAGGCCTGCGCCATCGTCCGGGTTGCGCTGTAGAGAGCGGATTTCGTGAGCGAATAGGAAAAGAACTGCGGCGTCGGCTTCCACACCCGCTGGTCGACGATGTTGACGATCAGACCCTTTGCGCCGTTCGGCATCTGACGAGCAAAGTCCCCCGCCAGAAAAGCCGGCGCCCGCAGGTTGACCGCGAAGTGCCGGTCCCAGCGTTCCGGAGACAGGGTCAGAACCTCATCCGGCTCGAATTCCGACGCGCTGTTCACCAGAAGCGTCAAAGGTCCGATGGCGGTGCTTGCGGCAGCCAACAGACGAGCGACGGCGTGGAAATCCGAAAGGTCGGCCTGGACGACGCTGGCGCTCCCGCCGTTCTGACGGATCGCATCGGCAAGGGTTTCGGCTTCGTCCGTGGAACGGTTGCAATGGATGGCGACCGCGAACCCCTCCGCCGCGAGCCTTTCCACAAGACGCCGCCCGATCCGCCGCGCCCCACCGGTCACCAGCGCCGCCTCCCTCTTTATAGCATCTTGACGTGAGCTCACCGGAGAACTCTCCTCACTTTGGGCCCAAAATCACATTTCATCACTGCGTCTCGAACAAACTGGGCCGTCAAGCGTTTTGGGGATCAGGGGATGCCAAGGGGAAACAACAAGGCAGCTTCTGCCACATTGCTGTCACAGTGCCTTTCGGCGTTGTGGTGGACAAGTCACAGTCCTCACGAGGCTCTTACCCTATAAAGGATCCGTAGTCTGGCTCGGTCCGAGTCAATTGTGTGTTTGTGAATCGGGACCGGGAACGTCGAATAGGAAAGTATCATGAAAAAATTCCTTCTAGCCAGTGTGGCCCTTTTCGGTTTTGCCGGTGCTGCCTCCGCGGCGGATCTTCCCGCACGCGCTGCTCCCCCGGCTCCTATCGTTGCGGCGGTTCCGATCTTCACCTGGACCGGCTTCTACGTCGGTGTGAACGCCGGTTACGGCTGGAACACCAACAACAACGATCCGTTCTTCTATGATCCGCTGGTCGGATATTACGGCGGTGACAGCGGCAGCGACGGCGGCTTCGTCGGTGGTGGCCAGGTTGGCTACAACTACCAGATCGGCCAGTTCGTCATCGGTGTCGAAGGCGACGTTCAGTTCGCCGACCGCGGCGGCAGCAACCGCCTGCTCTATAGCCCGACCATCGGCTACTACTACGGCGGCAACGACTCCGACGATTGGTTCGGCACCGTCCGCGCCCGCGCCGGCTTTGCCTTCGATCGCGCGCTCATCTACGCCACCGGCGGTTTTGCCTTCAACGGCGATAACGGCGGCTGGGCCCTTGGTGGCGGTCTCGAATACGCCTTCACGAACAACCTGACCGCGAAGATCGAAGGTCTGTACGTGAACATCGACACGGGCAACAACAACAGCATCTACGGCCTCGGCTACTATGGCGGCGGCCGCAACAAGGATGAGTTCGGTGTTGTCCGCGCCGGTCTGAACTACAAGTTCTCGACCTACTAAGACTGATCTGCCACGGCAGAAACAAGAAGGCCCGGCGATCATCGCCGGGCCTTTCGTTTATCAGGCCGTCACGCGGGTTTTGGCGAAGGCCGGCACCCTCGCCTCGAAATCGGCGAGCCAGGCCACCAGCCTGGGATAGCTGTCGCGCCAGCGACCGCCCATGCGCAGATCGAGATAGCCGAGGGCACAAGCCAGCGCGATGTGACCCACATGAAGATCGGCCGCCGGCGTCGCGTAGTGGCCCTCGGCATAATCCAAAGCACGCTGGACCTTGCCGACCTGCAGTTCGACCCACTTGGGCTCGTGCCGCTCCGCCGGGCGGAACCGTCCTTCGTAGACCTGAAGCAGCGCCGCATCCATGATGCCGTCGGCAAGGGCCTGTTGCCGCAAAGCGAGAAATCGCTCGTCCCCGGCCGGATAGATCTTTCCGCCGCCGGCGAGATAATCGAGATACTCGATGATCACGCGGGAATCGTAGAGGGTTTCCCCGTTCTCCAGAACAAGGGTCGGTATCTTTCCGAGTGGATTTTGCTGGCGGATGGTGTCGTCCGGATTGGTCGTATCGGCGACGACAAGTTCAATGCGGTCCGACAGACCGAGCAACGAGGCGGCAATCTTGACTTTGCGGCCGAAGGGGGAAGCGGGAGACGTGCGAAGGATCAGCATGTGAGAAAACCTGGACAAAGATAACCGTGCTTTCATGACGATCCTGCCCGGTCGCCGCAACGGATTTCATGCGGCGGGTCCGAATGGCTCACAACGATAGCCCGCATAGCTCCCCCGCGAGAGCCGCTCTGCGAGGGCAGGCAGCAGGATCTCGGCCTCGTTCCGCAGAGCCCAGGGCGGATTGAATACGATGAGACCGCTTCCATTGAGGCGGGCCGGATCCCGTGGGTCGTCCACCAGCAGTTCAAGACGCAGCCCCGGCCTCGGGCTTTCCTGATCGAGCCGTTTCACGAGGGCGTCGACCGGACCAGAAGCCTTGATCGGGTACCAGCCGGCATAGACACCGGTCTCCCACTTCCTCAAAGCGGCAAGAATTTCCGTTCCCATGCGCTCGAGCTCGTTCGGCTGCTCGAACGGCGGGTCGATCAGAACGACGCCTCGCTTTTCCTTGGGCGGAATGAGCGCATGGAGCGCCGTCCAGCCATCGAGATGCATCACCTTCAGGTTGGAAACAGAATTGAAGCTCTCGTTCAGGACTTGGAAGTCGGCCGGATGCAGCTCCACGAAAACGCCGCGATCCTGCCGGCGCAGGAGCTCGCGCAGGATTCCCGGCGAGCCGGGATAGACGCTCGCTCCATGGCGCGCACGGACATCGCCAACAACCTTGCGGTAAGGCTCGAGCAAGGCTTCGACCTCCGGCGCGAACGCGGTGTCCAAACGCCCGATGCCGTCGACCCATTCGCCGGTGCGCCCCGCCTTGTCACCGGCAAGGTCGTAAAGCCCTAGGCCTGCATGGGTATCGATGACGCGCAGAGGCGTTTCCTTGCGCTGGAGATAGGTGAGGACCCGCACGAGGAGGACGTGTTTCATGACATCGGCGAAGTTGCCGGCATGGAAGGCATGGCGATAGTTCATGGACGATCTAAAGCACGTTCACGACGTGTGCGAAACCATCATGGTTCTCATGCCATCAAAGGACCGCGGACCTAGCGCGGTGCCGGAACCGCGATCTGTCCCGCGCGGCATCCGTCCTCGTTGACCTCCGGGCATTGGCGAAAGCCGCGCAGGTCCTTGTCGAGGCAGATACGGATCTCCTGAAAGACCCGGCGGCCGCAGGATACCGACATCATCTCCGGTCTCAGCCCCGGATTGGCGTTGGCGAAGGCCCGCTCGATCTCGATGGGCATGACGTGGGTTTCCGCCTGCGGACCTTTCAGTCCATCCGGAATCTGAACCCGATCTCGCGCCTTTCGCACAAGCGCGAAGTACTCGCTGGGGCTGACCCCGGAGCAAGTGCCGTGCTTGCGCCACTGATAACGGGCAAGGTTCGAGTCCGGATAAAGACCGTCGATCTGATCGATCACCGCTCGCGGAACGAAGCGTCCTTGCGGCTCGCAGAAGGTGGGATAGCCGCGATCCGATTGCGGCCACAGGCCATGGATCACGAAGCCGAGGCCGTTCCCGTCCTCGCATTGCTTACGCTCGCTTCCACGGGCGCCGACTTCGCAGAATCCCGGTGACCATGACAGGGCAAGGACATAGAAATCGAAGGCCCCGGTCGGCGCGCCCCGCGCCTCCTGCATCGGCTGGGCGGTGGCCGGAAAGGCAGTGAAGAGCCAGGCACCCGCAACAGCAAGGCGCCAGGCCGGCCTCACGGCTGCGCCTGCTTGCACAATGGCGCGTAGGCGTAGTTGCGGTCGAGCCCGACGACGCACCATTCCGTTCCCCAGCCGAAGCCGAGGAACCCGAGCTTCTCCCGGACCGAGTAGTTGATCCGGCGCTTATAGCCATCGGAAACGATCACGGTCCCGGTGCAATAGCGACGGGGGATATAATCCAGTCCCCAGGGGCGCCACGAGGTCTCGCCCAGCTGCTCGAAGGCGACGATCGTCAGGGACGAGGACCAGAAGCGGCTTTCGCGGGTCGAGAAATCCTGGGAGATCTGGCCGAGGACCGACGGATCCGAACATGACGGAAGGGAAGCGCTATAGGAATGGTCCCGCCGCTCGGCCGGGGTAATTTCGCGAGCCAACGCCGGTGCGCTCAACAGCACGCAAGAAACCAAAGCCGCCAGCCACTTCATCGCAATGCTCCAACAGATCCCGTGATCGTTTTGAGGACCATGTAAGCGCCGGCGCAGAACGTCAAGGCTCCGCTTCTCGCTTTAGTAGATTCCGGTACCGTTCAGGGGGAGCGGCTCGCCCGGCCCCGGCAGGCGGGCTGAAGGGGGAATGGCGGTCTGGTTGATCGGACGTGGCGCCGGCGACGCCGGATATCCGCCCGATCCCGGCAGGTTCGCGAATTCGCCCGCTCCCGGAGCTTGTGCCGACGAATAAGGGCGATTTGCCCCCATCAGGGGAGCGGCGCCGGCCGCAGGCCCCGGCGCGGAGCCCGCCGCATAGTCGCCCTCGGGAAGATCCTGCTCCATGTCGATCGGCGCAAGATCCCCGGTTGGCGCGGGGTTCGTCTCGGCAAAGCGGCTGCGCTCCGGATCGATCCGGGCCTCGAACTTCAGAATCGGCTTGCAGATGCGCCGGGTGCCCCGTGGGTCGTGCCGGGCGAGATCGATATGAAGGTGGTCGTAGTGAAAGGCGTCGGAGCCTGGGCCCAGTACGGTGTTGAAATAGCGGCATGCGCCGACGAACACCTCACGGAGGAATTCCTGCTCTGCGGGTTCACCCTTCCAGCCCTTCGCGACGGCGATTTCCCGGCCGTCGGCAAGCACGAAAGCCATGACGTCGAGCGCATTGCCGAACGCATGCTCGGATACCTTCGCGCCGCGCTGATTGTTGCGCGGGCGGCACGAATAGGAGCCTGCCTTCAGATCCACGACCGGGACGCCGAAATACAACGTGGCTGCGGGCTTGACGATCTCGTCGATCCACGTGTCGATCCGGGGGATGATCGGGCAGGCCAGGGTTACTTTCGATTTGAGACCGACGGACCCGTTGTTGAAGGCTGAAACCTTGAAGGGGTGATCCATGCCGCACACCCCTGGCCCATCGATCTTGGAGGACAGGGCCATATAGGCGGAAGGCTGGACGAGGCGTTGAGCCAAGCAGGCCTCCTCGGCCTGGGCGCGCCAGGGCTCGCGCTGTTCGAACCGGAACAGACCGCATCCCGTGACACCGAGCCCAACCATCGATAGGGCAAAAAACGCAACTAACCCACGACGCATGCGGGGAAATTACCAAGCCGGACGTAAACATTCCGTCAACACTTCACACCGCAGGGCTAAAGTTTTTAAGTAAGCATTACAGACGTAAAAGTAAGAAAAAGGGTCGATCTTCGAAATACATTGAGAATAAACTTCGTTATCAGCCGGTATAATTGTGAAGATTTTCCCGTTCAAAACGGAACGCAACTTTTTCAAGTCTGCCCGGTCGAAAAATTCCGTTGTCCGGTCAAGCCTTTAGGATCTGGTATACCAGTGCCCGGGCGGTTTTCCAGAATTTCCATTGCACCGACCGCTTTTCATATACTTAAGGCTTTGTTAACGTACCCCTCTATTCAGACAGGGGATTCCCATGAACCTGACGTCGAATTTGGATAAGGCTTCCAAGCTCAACATCGCAGCGGTCTGCGTGTCTCTCGCATTCATCTGCGCCATTGTCGTCGGGGTGTTCTAGAGGAAGCTTTGATCGGTCATTGTAAGCCGACAATCGCCTCGCCCACGAGTTTCAAAGAACCCGCCGCCGGACCTTCCGGCGGCGTTTTCATGAGTCGAGACAGGGTGTTTCGCTGAAGGCCCAGGACGTTACGTTGATCTCCATCCGGCATTGGGCCAGACGCGGTCCGTCCGCCGTTCTGAGACAGACCTTCTCCCCGACCGGGAACATCTTTCCCCCTGCCCTGCAATAGCAATCGAGAGGGTTGTGGTTCGGGGCCTGTGCTTGAGCGGTATTCGTCCGCTCGGCAGCGCCGGACCCACCGGCAAGAAACAAGCTCAAGGCGATGGCGACGTAACGCATGAGAGCACCTCCGTCGATCCCTTCTGATTTGAGGGTCTACCTATGGTGATGCCTCGTCAAGCGGGATATGGAACAGGCAGGAGAAGCGCGCGAGAGGGCGTCGGCGCATCCCCATCGCCAGGCATCCGCGAACCGATTTGAGCGCGCATCCGTAGGGTTCAGCCCTGTGTCCGTTCCCAGCGCTCCAACGCCGCGTCGTCCCGCGCGGCGGCCTCGACCCAGGCGCCTTTCGTTCCGTCACGCAGATGCTCGCGTTTCCAGAACGGAGCGTTGGTCTTCAGGTAATCCATCAGGAAGGACGCCGCGGAGAAGGCCGCCTCGCGATGGGCGGAAGCGGTGAGAACCAATACGATGTCCTCCCCGGGCCGGATCATGCCGTGGCGGTGGATCACGGTCAGCCCGAGAAGCGGCCAGCGTTCCCCGGCCATCTCGGCGATCCGCCGGATCTCCGCTTCGGCCATGCCCGGATAATGCTCGAGTTCGAGGGCAGACAATCGCCCTCCCTCGTCGCGGCACAATCCGACGAAGCTGACGACGGCGCCGATATCGGCACGCCGAGCCGTCAGGAGAGCCGTCTCGCGGGCCGTGTCGAAAGGATCGGCCTGAATCTGGATGGTGACGCTCACGTCTGTCCTTGCGAAGATCAGCCGCCGGTCATTGGCGGGAAGAAGGCGATCTCTCGCGCTCCCGCAATGACACGATCGGGCTTGGCGTGGACATGATCGATGGCGGCGCGCACGATCTCTTCGTTCTCGAAGGCGTATTCGTATTCCTCGCCGCGGGTTTTGAGCCAGCGCACGAGATCGGAGACGGTCTCGATACCCTCCGGCAATTCCACGGTCTCGTCCGTCCGGCCGATGCGCTCACGCACCCAGGCGAAGTAAACGAGCTTCATGGCCGCCCTACCCTTCATCGATCATATGATGGATTCCGGTCTTCAGATAATCCCAACCGGTATAGATGGTGAGGATCGCGGAAACCCATAACAGGATCGTTCCGATCAGGACCGTGCCCGGCAGGACCGTTTCGCCGGCGGGCCCGGCGATCAGGAATCCGACGGCCACGAGCTGCGCGGTGGTCTTCCACTTGGCGACCCGGCTGACCGGAACGCCAACCTTCAGTTCGGCCAGGAATTCCCTGAGCCCGGAGACCAGGATCTCCCGGCAGAGAATGACGATGGCAGCCCACAAGGACCAGCTCTGAATCGTCTTGTCGGCAACCAGCATCAACAGGCATGCCGCAACGAGCAGCTTGTCGGCGATGGGATCGAGCATCCGTCCGAGGGCGGATTGCTGCGCGTACGCGCGCGCCACATAGCCGTCCAGGTAGTCCGTGATTCCCGCAATGGCGAAAACCGCCAGGGCGGCCCAGCGGGACCAATGATCCTCCGGCCAGAACAGAAGGCCGACGACCGCCGGCACGGCCACCAGCCGGCCGTAGGTCAGCATGTTGGCAAGGTTGAAGGCCTTCGACCGGCGCATGGAGGAGGCTGTGCTCATGATACAGGCAGGAAGCATGCCGAAGGCGGCCCCGTCAACCTGACTCCGGCATGCCCGATCGCCTGCAGGCTGCGAAAAGCGATGTTTCCCGGCCTTTGCGGCGCCTTTATCGAGGGATCGTGATGAAACAGTTTTCTCATCCCTTGTCGTGGAAGAAATCGTAAACGGCCCGCGCGGTCGCCGCATTGACGCCCGGTGCCTTCATCAGATCTTCGAGAGCCGCCCGCTGGATGGCCTTGACGGTCCCGAAATGATGCAGCAGCGCGCGCTTGCGGGTCGGCCCGATGCCGGCGATTTCGTCGAGCGGGTTTTTCACCATCTCACGCTTGCGCTTTGCCCGATGGGCGCCGATGGCGAAGCGATGCGCTTCGTCCCGCAGGCGCTGCACGAAGTAGAGCGCCGGATCGCGCGGCGGCATCTTGAAAGCAGGCTGGTCGGGCTTGAAGAAGGTTTCCCTTCCGGCATCCCGGTCCCGCCCTTTGGCGATACCGATGACGGCCACGTCCTGCTCGCTCACGCCGACCTCGGCGAGAGCCTGCCGGGCAGCCTCCAGTTGTCCCTTGCCGCCATCGATCAGGATCAGATCGGGCCAGGCCGGAAAGCTGTCGTCATCGGGAGCCTCGTACTCCCCTTGTGCCGCATCGGGAAGACCGGTGGCGGGTGTCTCGGAAATGACCGCCAGGGCGCCCTCCCCGTCCCCGCTCTCGCGGGAGGCGGAGGAGCGCGGTTCCTCCTTCACGAGGCGCGCGAAGCGCCGCTGCAGCATCTCCCGCATCATGCCGTAATCGTCGCCGGGCTTGAGGTCCTCGGACTTCATGTTGAAGGTCCGGTAATGCTGCTTCATGAAGCCGCTCGCGCCCGCAACGATCATCGCCCCTACCGCATTGGTCCCCATGATGTGGGAGTTGTCATAGACCTCGACGCGCCGCGGAGCGCGGGGCAATCCGAAAGCCTGCCCGAGGGATACGAGGAGCTTCTGCTGGGATGTCGTGTCGGCGAGACGCCGCCCGAGAGCCTCCTTGGCATTGCGCTGCACATAATCGATGAGCTGCCGCCGCTCGCCCCGCTGGGGCGCATGGATCTCGACCTTCGTCTCCGCGCGGGTCGAGAGCGCCGCCGCCATGAGTTCGGCATCCTCGATCTCGTGGGACAGGAGGATCAGGCGCGGCGCCGGCTTGTCGTCATAAAACTGGGCGACGAAGGACGACAGAACCTCCTCGGGGTTCATCGATTTGTCGGCCTTCGGAAAATAGGCGCGATTGCCCCAGTTCTGCCAGTTGCGGAAGAAGAAGACCTCCACGCAGAACTGACCGGCCTGCTCGTCGAGCGCGAACACGTCCGCCTCTTCCACGGACTGGGTGTTGATGCCCTGAACGCCCTGAATGGCGGAAAGCGCGGCCAACCGGTCCCGGCACCGGGCCGCCCTCTCGAATTCGAGCTCTTCGGCCGCTTCCTGCATCTCCGCGGTGATGCGAGCCTTCACCGCGTTGGACTTGCCCGAAAGGAAGGCCCGCGCCTCATCGGCCAAGGAGGCGTATTCCTCCGCCGTGATCTCTTTCGTGCAGGGGCCCGAGCAGCGCTTGATTTGAAACAGCAGGCAAGGGCGCGTGCGGTTTTCGTAATAACTGTCGTTGCAGGAGCGCAGAAGGAATGCGCGCTGAAGCGCGTTGATGGTGCGGTTCACGGCCCAGACGCTGGCGAATGGACCGTAATAATCCCCCTTGCGCTTGCGGGCGCCGCGATGCTTGACGAGCTGCGGGGCCTCATGGTCGCCGGTCAGGAGGATGTAGGGGAGCGACTTGTCGTCCCGCATCAGGACGTTGTAGCGAGGCCGAAGCTGCTTGATGAGATTGGCTTCCAGCAGCAGGGCTTCGGTTTCGGTCGCAGTGGTGACGAACTCCATCGAGGCCGTTTCGCCGATCATGCGGGCGATCCGGTTCGAATGGGCCTGCCCCCGGGCATAGGAGCCGACACGGGCCTTCAGGCTCTTGGCCTTGCCGACATAGAGCACGTCCCCCTTGGCATCGAGCATCCGGTAGACGCCGGGCGCCTGAGGCAGGGTCGTCCAGAAGCGCCGGATGACCTCCGTTCCCTTGTGAACGGAGTTGGGGTTGGCTTCGAGGTCGAACTCCACATCGGAGCCGCTCTCGAGAGCAGTCCCTTCCTCGTCGTCCTCGTTCTCCAGAATATCGGGGGGAACGTCGTTGTATGTATTGCGACTCATAGGACAGATTTAAGGATTCAGGATTCCCGAGGGAAGAGCCGCGACAGACTGGCAAGAAGAGGCCGGCCGAATTAAACCGCTAAGCTCCGAACCATTATCGGATTCGCCCCATGCGCCTCTCGATCATTTCATCCGCCGTCATTGCGGCCCTCGTCGGGTTCGGCAGCACGATCGCCATCATCATCGCCGCGGCCCACGCGGTGGGAGCCGATGCGGCGCAGACAACCTCTTGGGTCGCCGCCCTTTGCCTGAGCATGGCGGCGACGAGCGGCTTCCTGAGTGTCCGGTACCGTATTCCCGTGGTCACGGCGTGGTCGACGCCCGGAGCGGCGCTCATCGCAGCCTCGAGCGGCATCTCGGTAAACGCGGCCGTGGGCGCCTTTCTTCTGGCAGGAGCGCTCATCGTCCTCGCCGCGGCCTTCAAGCCCTTCGGCCGGCTGATCGAGAAAATCCCGACGGCGATCGCGGCGGCCATGTTGGCGGGGATCCTGATCCGCTTCGTGATGGCGGTGTTCGAGAGCGCGCAAGGCGCCCCAAAGCTGGTCCTGCCGCTGGTGGCCATCTTCCTGGTCGCCCGACTGTTCAATCCTGCCCTGGCCGTGCTGGCCGTCCTGTTCATTGGCCTCGGCCTCGCGTTCGGCAACGGCTCGGCCCATCTGCCCGCCACCGGAATCGATCCTTCGTCGCTGGTGTTCGTCCCCCCTGTCTTCGAACCTACCGTGCTGATCGGCCTGGGCCTGCCGCTCTTTCTGGTGACGATGGCATCGCAGAACCTGCCCGGCTTTGCGGTGCTCCGCGCCTCCGGCTATACGCCGCCTTCGCGGCCAATCCTGGCCGTCACCGGCCTCGCATCCGTCGTCAGCGCCCTCTTCGGCGCCCACACGAGCAATCTGGCCGCCATCTCGGCGGCCATCTGCACCGGTCCGGACACCCATCCGGATCCTCGCAAGCGTTGGCTCGTGGGGCCCTTCTATGCCTTGTCCTACCTGCTTTTCGCCGTGTTCAGCGGCGGCCTGATCGCCCTGATGGCGGCTTTGCCGCCGGAGCTGATCAAGACGGTGGCGGGGCTTGCCCTGATGGGTGCTTTCACTGGAGCCCTGAGTTCCGCCCTTTCCGACGAGTTCAAGCGTTTTCCGGCGGTTCTCACCCTGGCGGTGACCGCTTCGGGCCTGTCCCTGTTCGGGATCGGCTCCGCCTTCTGGGGCCTCGCGGCCGGACTCGTGGCCCTCGCCCTCGACGAAGCGGCCTTGCGGATGCGCAAACACCCCTGATCTGGACGTGGAGAGCCGTTAAGCTTAATACTCTGTTACCAAAACAGAGGTTGGAGGGGGGCTCATGGCTCGGATCAAGCAGACTGGACAGATGGCTGCCGTGGCGATGACCATGCTGCTCGGCGCGTGCCAGACCGATTCCCTCTCCTCCGGCTCGCCCGAGGGCGTTCCGATCGCCCTCGAGAGCATCGACGGCGCCGCACCCCCGGTTCGTACGGCCCTGATCAACGAGCTCACCACCGCCGCGGCCGACCGGAAGGTCGCGCTAGTCGGATCGACGGCCGAGGCCCGCTATCGGGTGCGCGGCTATCTGTCCACCCAGACCGTGAAGGGCGAGACCAAGGTTGCCTATGTGTGGGACGTGTTCGATTCGGAGAACAGGCGTGCCAAGCGCCTTGAGGGGACAAGCCCCGCCAAGGTTGCGGGCAAGGCCATATCCGCGTCCGACAAGGAGGCTCTCGCCAAGCTGGCTAGCGCCAGCATGGACGAAATCGCTCAATTTCTGAGCGATGCCCGCTCCGGCGCCCCGATCCGGACGGCGGCGGCCAGCATCGACGGCGAGGCTGTTGCGGCGCAGTAACGGACGGCGAACAACGCAGAAAAGCGTCGAACTGCGGCTTTGCGTGTATTGTGACGGTTTCCTATCGCTGCTAAGACGCAAGCGCCTTGCCGCACAAGGGCAACAACGTCACGCGGGAGGCTCATCAGGTCACTCTTAGAGCCAAAGATGCGTTCATGAAGCTTGTCGCGGGAAATTCCAACCGTCCGCTGGCAGAGGCCATCTCCGCCTACCTCAACGTTCCGCTCGCCAGATGTCAGGTGAAGCGCTTCGCCGACATGGAAGTGTTCGTCGAAATCCAGGAAAACGTGCGCGGCGAGGACGTGTTCGTGATCCAGTCGACGTCGTTTCCGGCAAACGACCACCTGATGGAACTGCTCATTATCATCGATGCGCTGCGCCGCTCCTCGGCCCGGCGCATCACGGCGGTGATCCCCTATTTCGGCTATGCCCGCCAGGACCGTAAACCCGGCCCTCGCACCCCGATCTCGGCCAAGCTGGTCTCCAACCTCATCACCCATGCGGGCGCCGACCGGGTGCTGACTCTCGATCTCCACGCGGGGCAGATCCAGGGCTTCTTCGACATTCCGGTCGACAACCTCTTCGCCGCGCCGATCATGGCCCGCGATGTGAAGGAACGTCTCGACGGCGGCGACCGCATGGTGGTCTCCCCGGATGTCGGCGGCGTGGTGCGCGCCAGGGCCCTGGCCAAGCGGATCGATGCGCCGCTCGCCATCGTCGACAAGCGCCGCGAACGGCCAGGTGAGTCGGAGGTGATGAACATCATCGGCGACGTCCATGGCCGCTCCTGCATCCTTCTGGACGACATCGTCGATTCGGGTGGGACCCTGGTGAACGCGGCGGATGCTCTCTTGGCCAACGGCGCCAAGGAGGTCTATGCCTATATCACCCACGGCGTCCTCTCGGGCGGCGCCGTCTCGCGCATCGCGAATTCCAAGCTCAAGGAGCTCGTGATCACGGACTCGATCATGCCGACCGAGGCCGTGAAGGTCGCCCACAACATCCGCGTCGTGCCGATCGCCCAGCTGATGGGCGAAGCCATCGGCCGCACCGCCACGGAAAGCTCGGTGTCGAGCCTGTTCGACTAGGAATACATCCGAAGGATTGGGCCTGACGCTTCGGCCGCCGCCGAAGCGTTCAGCATCGTCAAGCTCATCTGGTCCGCCTATGTTCCGTTGCATCATATCAACGGAACATAGGTAACCATGATTTGCCCTCCCGATGCCGCTATTCCCTCGCACCGCGTGATTGAGCCGCCGGTTCTCTATGTCGGGACGCCGGTCGCCCTGATTACGACCCTGAATTTCGACGGCACTCCCAACATTTCGCCCATGTCATCCGCCTGGGCGTTGAACGACCGGGTCGTTCTTGGAATGGCGACCGGAGGGCAAGGGAGCGAAAATGCGATTCGCGAGGGCGAATGCGTCATTAATTTCGCCCCTGCCGACCTGTGGGAGAAGGTTGAACGCCTCGCCCGAACGACAGGTCGCGATCCGGTTCCCGCATACAAGGCCGCTTCAGGTTACCATCATGAGCCGCGCAAGTTCGAGGCGGCGGGCCTTACGCCCCTTCCCTCGGACCTTGTCCGCCCGCCGCGCATTGCCGAATGCCCGCTGCAATTCGAGGCCCGCATCGTGGCCGCCCATGCGCCGGGCGGAGGCCCTTGGGAGATCGGCTGCGAACATTCCTTCGCAATCATCGAGACAAAGGTCGAGCGCGTGCACGCCCATGACGACGTGACGATTGCGGGAACGAATTATATCGACGTCAGCCGCTGGCAGCCCCTGCTCTACGTCTTCAGGCATTATGTGGCATCAGGCACGGATCTTGGGCGCACGTTCAAGGCACAGGTCTGACCCGTCAGGTCCTGATGGGAACGCTCACCTCCGGGCCTTCCCATCATGGATCGTCGCCCGTGCGGCCAAATTTTCCAACGCGACAGGCTTTCTCAGGCCTGACCTGAAACCTGCGGCTTTCCCCGCAGCACCGTTCTGCCGGCCCTGCGCCTGAAGGTGCGGCGTCCCCAGATCAGCAGGCCCGTCGCCATCAGGCCGACCATGACCAATGCGATCGCGGCGTTCATCAGGCCGGAAAACACCCCGGCAAAGTTGCCCTCGTGGATCAGGCGGGGCCAGTTCTGGCCGGCAGGGACCACCCCGGTGGGCGTGACCGCATAGGTCTGGGCCATGCCGCCCTCGTCGATGCGCGCCATGGTGCGGCCGCCGATCGTTCGGATCCAGTTGAGGCGCGAAAGGTCGTGATCCGCTCCCACCATCCTGACCGCATCGATCAGCGGAACGGGGGCGAAGCGAGGGGCCTCCATGCTCGAGAGGGTCACCCCATGGGCCAGGAACAGACCCGTCAGGGGACTAATGATCAGAAGGGGCAGAAACGACCACGCTGCCCCCTTGTGCCATCCCGACAGGGTGTTGCGGATGCGCGGCCATCCCATGAGGATCCCCAGCAGCATCAGAACCAGCATCGCATAGGTGGACAGGGTCACGAGCCATCCCGCATTGATCAGAAGGGTTTCGTGCAGGCGGCGGGAGGTCAGGAAGAAGCCCGGCAAGGCGGCGCCCTGTTGGACGACCTGCCCGGTGGAGACGTCCACCAGCACGGATGCTGCTCCGCGCTGGGTCACGGCCACGGCGTTTTCATAAGGATACAGGGCGATGCCCTGGGCTTTCCCGCCCAGCTTGGACGCGGCAAGAGCCTTCTCGACCGTCCCCACGGTCACCGATCCCGGCGCGATGCTCGCCGAGCTGACGACCGGCTCGAAGGACAGGATAAGGCCGGTTGCGATCACCACCGCGACGGGCAGGGAAAATATCAGAGAGATCCAGCGGTGGAGCCGGAGGAGATAAGCTTTGTTGAGCATTGTTGGTCTCGGTCTGGACAGGCCCATCTTGGCCAACCGCGCGCCGGGTTCAAATGAACAATCGTCCATGTTGCCCAAGCGGCTGAAGCCTGGCCGCCACGATCCAAAATGATTGTCATAAGGGGTCTTTGACGCTATAAGCCGCCTCGCGCCCGCTCGACACCCTTGGAGGCACGGGCGCGAACCCCATGGCCGCCCACGGTTTTCGGACCTTGGCGGCCATCGGTTTTTACACCCAATTCAAAGGACCACGACCATGAGCGATATCAAGCAAATCAAGGCCGTGGCGCGCAACCGGGCCGGCAAGGGGGCCGCCCGGGCTGTTCGTCGCCAAGGCCAAGTTCCTGCCGTCATCTACGGAGGCGGCCAAGCGGCCGAGGCGATTGCCCTCGATTTCAACCAGACCAAGCAGCTGATCTTCGCCGGTCACTTCCTCACCACGATCTTCGAGATCGAGGTCGACGGCAAGAAGACCCGGGCGATCCCGCGCGACTACCAGCTTGACCCGGTCCGCGACTTCCCGGTCCATATCGACTTCCTGCGCCTTGCAGCCGGTCAGGCCATCAAGGTCGTGGTGCCGGTGCACGTGGTCGGCCAGGAGAAGAGCCCGGGCGTGAAGCGCGGCGGCACCCTGCAGATCGTCGAGCACTCGGTGGAACTCCTCGTTCCGTCCGACGCCATTCCGGACTACATTGAGGCCTCCGTGGCCGACCTCGATATCGGCTCCTCGGTTCACCTCTCGGACATCAAGCTGCCGAACGGCGCGAAGGCCACTTCGGCCGAGAACGTGACCCTCGTCACCGTCGTTGCCCCGTCGGGCATGAAGGAAGAGGAAGCTGCTCCGGCTGCGGCCGAGGGCGAGGCCGCCAAGGCCTGATCCTCCTTCGCCGGGCGTCCTGCCCATCGAACGGCTTCGACGCTCCGACCGCAAGGCCGGAGCGTTTCTTATGAAGGTGGTCCGCGATGCATCTTTTCGTCGGCCTCGGAAATCCTGGTTCCCGCTACGCCCGCAACCGTCACAATATCGGTTTCATGGCGGTGGACGAGATCGTGCGCGCCCATGGCGGAATGCCGTGGCGCAAGCGCTTTCAGGCCGAGACGGCGGAAATCGTGGTCGGGGGCGAACGTGTCCTCATCCTCAAGCCGCAGACCTACATGAACGAGTCCGGTCGGGCGGTAGCGGAAGCCCAGCGCTTCTTCAAGATTCCGCTCTCCGACGTGACGGTCTTCTATGACGAGCTCGACCTGCCCCCCGCGAAGCTGCGGGTGAAGGTCGGAGGCGGCAATGCCGGGCATAACGGCCTCAGGTCGATCACCGCTCATTGCGGGAACGATTACCGGCGCGTGCGGATCGGGATCGGGCATCCGGGGCACAAGCCCCTGGTACAGGCTCATGTGCTCGGCGACTTCGCCAAGGCTGAGGAGCCCTGGGTCGAGGACCTGACCCGGGCCATCGCCGATCACGCGGCGCTCCTCGCCAAAGGCGAGGATGCCAGCTTTCAGAATAAGATCCACCTCGCCATGGAGGCGAAGGGCTGGACGGACGTGAAACGACCCGGCGAACAGGCGGGCAAAGATAAGAGTAATGCCGGCTGACGCCGGCTGCGCAAGGAGCGAGGCCATGGGCTTCAAGATGGGCATTGTCGGGCTGCCGAACGTGGGCAAATCGACCCTTTTCAACGCACTGACCCAGACGGCGGCGGCGCAGGCGGCGAACTATCCGTTCTGCACCATCGAGCCGAATGTGGGCGATGTCGCCGTTCCGGACGACCGTCTGGAAACGCTCGCCGGGATCGCCGGCTCGGCCCAGATCATCCCGACCCGCCTCACCTTCGTGGATATCGCCGGCCTCGTGCGGGGCGCCTCGAAGGGCGAGGGTCTCGGCAACCAGTTCCTGGCCAATATCCGCGAGGTGGATGCGATCGCCCATGTGGTGCGCTGCTTCGAGGATACGGACATCACCCATGTCGAAGGCAAGATCGATCCCATCGCCGATATCGAGACGATCGAGACCGAGCTGATGCTGGCCGACCTCGAGAGCCTGGAGAAGCGGGTGACCGCCCTCGAGAAGAAGGCCAAGGGAAACGACAAGGAAGCCAAGGAAACCCTGGACCTGGTGAACCGCTCCCTCGTGCTCCTGCGTGAAGGCAAGCCCGCCCGTCTGGTGGAGCGCAAGACCGAAGAGGAACGCCTGTTCCAGATGCTCGGCCTCCTCTCCTCCAAGCCCGTCCTTTACGTCTGCAACGTGGAGGAAGCCTCGGCCGACCAGGGCAATGGCTTTTCGGCCAAGGTCTTCGAGCGCGCGAAGGAGGAAGGCGCCAAAGCGGTCGTGGTTTCGGCGAAGATCGAGAGCGAGATCGCCGTTCTCGCCGCTGAGGAGCAGAAGGACTATCTCGACGCCATCGGCCTTGCCGAGCCGGGCCTCAACCGGGTGATCCGCGCCGGTTACGAGCTTCTCGGGCTGATCACGTATTTCACGGTCGGCCCCAAGGAAGCGCGAGCCTGGACGATCACGAAGGGAACCCGTGCCCCCCAGGCGGCCGGCGTAATCCATACGGATTTCGAAAAGGGCTTCATCCGGGCCGAAACCATCGCCTATCCCGACTACGTCACGCTCAAGGGTGAATCCGGCGCGCGCGATGCGGGCAAGCTGCGTCTGGAAGGCAAGGAATATCCGGTGCAGGACGGCGACGTTCTCCACTTCCGGTTCGCCAACTGACGGATTCGTGAACGGGCGCTTCGTCGCCCGTTCAGGCTCTTTCTGCATTTCTCCCCTCGTGGAGAACAGCCGATGCAGGATTCCTTGGAAGAGATTGCCTTTACGGTCGGTGGAGCCGTCGTGTCGCCCGGCATCGGGTCGGCGGAGCTCGTGCTTGCTTTGCTGGTGGCGTTCGGCTTCCTGGGGAGCGCCTTGTACACACTCTTTCGCGGTCCGTCCGAGGGGGAGCCCTCGTTGAGGCATGAGCCTCGGGGCTGAGCCCGCAATCCGAGCGGGACCGTTTCAGGCCTTCGGGCGTTAAGGCATCAGAGTGTTCTGATCCCGCCCATGCATCTTCATCACCGCCATCCCTGGAATCTCTCCCCTGCAGAAGCCATCGCCGTCCAGAAGGAGCTCAGGGCGGAGGTCGTGTCCGACCGCCCCATCGACATCGATGCGATCGAGCTGTTGGCCGGGGTGGATGTGAGCGTCAAGAACGATCAGTCCCAGGCGGCTGTCGTCGTGATGACCTATCCGGGCTTTCTTCCGGTGGAAACGGTGCTGGTGCAACGCCCCACCCCCTTCCCCTACATCCCGGGCCTCCTCAGCTTTCGCGAAGGCCCCGTGCTGGAGGAAGCCTTCGAAAAGATGAAGAGCACACCCGATGTGTTCCTGTTCGACGGCATGGGAATCGCTCATCCCCGCCGCATCGGAATCGCCAGCCACATGGGCCTTTGGCTCGAACGTCCGACGATCGGCTGTGGAAAAACTCTCCTGTGCGGGCGCTATAAGGGTCTCGCCGAGGAAAAGGGCGCAGCCGCGCCGCTGATCGACAAAGGCGAAACCATCGGCGTCGCCCTCAGAACGCGTACGGCCAAGAACCCGATGTTCATTTCGCCAGGGCATCTGGCGGATGTTGCATCAGCCGCGGCCCTGGTCCTCGCCTGCTCGCCAAAATATCGCTTGCCGGAGCCGATCCGCATGGCGCACAACGCAGCCGGACAGTTCGATCCGTGACCTCATGCGCTCGGAAAGGGCCGCCGGCGGCCCTCTTCGGCTTCTGCAGACGATAAGCTGATGCCCCGTTTTGCCTTTGAAGACTTCACACCCGGCACGACCAGGATCTTAGGGCCTGTCACCATCGCGAAGGACGAGATCGTCGCCTTTGCGAGGGAATACGATCCTCAGCCCTTCCATGTGGACGAGATCGCCGCCAAGGACAGCTTCGTCGGCACTCTGATCGCTTCGGGGTGGCATACGTGCTCCATCAACATGAAGCTTCTCGCCGACGAGGTCATTCTCGATTCCACCTCCATGGGATCCCCGGGCATCGAAGAGCTGAAATGGGTCCGGCCGGTGCGGCCGGGGGACAGCTTGCGATCGCGCATGACGGTTCTGGACAGCCGGGCCTCCCAAAGCAGGCCCGCCATCGGACTGGTGAGGTTTCAGTTCGAGGTTCTCAACCAGAATGACGAGACCGTCATGGTCCAGAAGAACTGGATCATGTTCGGGCGCAAAGAGGCCGGACTTGCGGTCAACGGAAACCGAGCCTTTCCGCCGGCTCAGTCTCCCTCTCCCACGCCGGAGGTCGAACTGGCGCCGATCTCTTCGAATCCCTACCTTGAGGATCTCGTGGTGAACCAAGTCGATGTGCTCGGCCGGTTCACTTTCACGACCGAGAACATCATCCCGTTCGCCACGGCTTACGATCCGCAGCGTTTTCATGTGGACCCGGTCGCCGCGAAGGAAAGCCTTTTCGGCGACCTTTGCGCGTCCGGCTGGCAGACCGCCGCCGTCTGGATGAAACTGTTGGTGGCGCAGCGCGACCGCATCCGAGATGCGGCCCTTGCTCGCGGAGAGCGCCCGGCGAAGCTCGGGCCGTCCCCGGGCTTTACGAACCTGAAATGGCTGAAGCCCGTCTATGCGGGCGATACGATCACCTACCGCTCGACAGTGACAGGAACCCGCACCTCCGCTTCCCGCCCCGGATGGGGAATGGCGTCCCACCACAACAGCGGCGTCAACCAGCACGGCGAGGAGGTCTTCTCCTTCGATGGCGTCGTGTTCTGGGAGCGGCGACCGGAGCGGTGAGCCTGTTCCCGGAACACGCCTCGCCCCTCTCTTGGGAGGGAGCGAAGCCCAGATGGTCTGGATAGGGTTTCAATGCCCTTCGAAGCTCACGAGGCTGCGCACCTCGACGCCGAGATCACGCAGTTTCTGGGCTCCGCCCAGCTCCGGCAGATCGATCACGAAGCAGGCCGCGACGATATCGGCGCCCATCTGACGCAGGAGCCGCGTCGCCGCGACGGCCGTGCCGCCGGTGGCAATGAGATCGTCCACGATCACGACCCGGTCGTTCTGGCCGATGGCGTCCGTGTGAATTTCCATCTCGTCGACGCCGTATTCCAGCGAATACGCGATGCGGACCGTCTCGTGAGGGAGCTTGCCCTTCTTGCGGATCGGCACGAAGCCCGAAGAAAGCTGGTGGGCGACCGCGCCGCCAAGGATGAATCCTCTCGCCTCGATCCCTGCGACCTTGTCGATCCGGCCACCCGCGAAGGGGTGAACCAGTTCATCGACGGCCCGGCGGAAGGCCCGGGCATCGCCGAGAAGCGTCGTGATATCGCGAAAGACGATGCCTGGTTTCGGATAATCCGGAATCGACCGGATCGTGGCTTTCAGATCGGTCACGAAGCGCTGGTCCATGAAAGAGCCTGCTCCAAAGCAGTGGAATGAAATGGCGACGACTCACCCGGCCGGAGGGAGGACGGCCGCCGACGTATAGGGCGAATACAACGCCCAATCGAGGGTGGAGTACAAGCCGAACCCGCTCGGCGTGGCAACCAGAATTCCCATCTCGGCACCGGTGGCCGTGGCCACCCGTTCAAGATGTTGCACCACGATGCTGCCCAGTCGGGGCCTGCGATGGGCCGGATCGGTGGCGATCCGGTCGACGATGGCAAAAGTCCCATTGAGGACGACCCGTCCGTGGGCCGCTTCCTGGCCGTCAGCGCCGAAGATTTCAGCGAAGATGACAGGGCCCTCGCGGCGAAGCGCCAGCCGGTACCCTTCAGGCATGGGCAGTGGCTCCATCCCTGCGCCGAAGGACTTCCGCATCATGAAACCCGGATCCAGGATGGTCCACCGGGCGGGAAGCAAAGGCGCGACGCTCTCCGCCGGAGCACAGATCTTGAGATAGGTGTAAGGCTCGGTCTCCCGTTGTGCGACGTCCCGAATGGCGCCGGCATTGAGCAGGGGGAAGACGAAGCGGCGGACTTGGTCCGGCAGACCGACTTCGACGCGCAAACCTCCCGGGACGGCCACCGGTCCGGCCACACTGCGAGACAGGGCCCAGCCTTCGACCCATTTGAGGACGACCTTCGGATCGACGGCCACCATGAGATCGGGAGAAGCGGGCATGATCACGACGTCAGCACCCGCCCGGCAACGGCATCGAGCTTCTTCATCAAGGCCGGATCCCGCGCGGACGGCGCCGTCATGATAGCCCCTTCGAGAGCCCGATCCGAACGGACCGGACACGGCTCGTGCTCGGCGGGAAAGGATTTCGCGATACGGGCGATCAGCCCGGCGACCCTGGCCGCGTTGTCCTGGGCGACGGCAACCACGGCCGCCACGTCCACGTCGTCGTGCTCGGGATGCCAGCAATCGAAATCGGTCACCATCGCGATGGTCGCATAGGTGATTTCCGCCTCCCGCGCGAGCTTGGCTTCCGGCATGGCCGTCATGCCGATCACGTCATAGCCGAGTCCCTTGTAGGTGAGGGACTCGGCATAGGTGGAAAACTGCGGCCCCTCGATGCACACATAGGTGCCACCGACATTGAAGGTGATGCCCTCCTCTGCGGCCGCCTGGGCGATGCGTTTCTGCAGCAGCGGCCCGACCGGATGGGCGAAGGGGACATGCGCGACGCAGCCCCGGCCGAAGAAGGAGGTTTCGCGACGGAAGGTCCGGTCGACGAACTGGTCAACGAGGACGAAGGAGCCCGGGTAGAGCTCTGCCTTGAAGGAGCCGCAGGCCGAAACGGAGATCAGGTCCGTGACGCCGGCCCGCTTCAGGACATCGATATTGGCCCGATAATTGATGTCCGAAGGAGAGTAGCGATGACCTCGGCCATGGCGCGGAAGAAAGGCCACATCCCTTTCCCCGATGCGCCCCATGCGCAGCACGTCGGAGGGCTCGCCCCAGGGAGAGGAGATGCGGATCTCGCGGACATCCTGAATGCCCGGAAGATCGTAGACCCCCGATCCGCCGATGATCCCCAGCACCGACTTGGTCATGCCCGCTGTCCTCTTCACCGTGAGAATCGAAGCGCGACCATAGCGACTCTCAAGCGGGATCCCAACCGACGCCATTCACCGCAAGGCTCCGGCGGTGGTGCGACAAGTGCAGCGCCTCAGCTCTTCGAAATCGCCGGCACGCGACCAGCGATGAAGCGGGGGCGCTTCATGGATGGAGAGGAAACGAGAAGATTTCATTGACGATCTGACATGGGAAAAGGGTTTCGCGGATGATCTTGAGGCGCTCCACGGGTGCTCCAATCGAAACCGGGATCGCTTCGACATCGCGCATCACGCTGTCCGGAATCACATCGGAGGTGCGGTAGCGCGCCAGCGTCGAGTGAATGAGGTCGTAGCGCATGGGCTTGAGGCCGGGCGGTGGCGGGATGAGGTCGGCGATATTCTCGCGGATCGTCGCAATCAAGCCCGTCTCGTCAGTGGCAACGGCAATGATGGCGGTGTCCGTCACCTTGAGTTTCGAGAAGCGCAAAGTCAGGGGCCCCTGACCTTCGCACAGGCTTTCCAGCAATGCGCGGCAAGGCTCGGCGATGGCGCTCCAGTAACCTTCCTTGTCGAACCGCGCCTTGACCTGGACGAGGGCATAGAGCGTCACATGCAAGGCGCCTGATGGCGCGAGGTGGAGCGGCACGGGCCAGCGCTCCGCGAGGGCCGTCTGAAGCGCCTTGAGGGAGGCTCGCGTCTCGAGCGAAAGATCCGGCTGAACGTGATAAGCGAGGCACTCTTGGCCCCAGATGTCATCGGCGATGGTCTGCAGCATGGAGGCCGACTTGGAGCCGTGTTCAGAAAATGTCGCTCGAAAAGAAAAAGGCCCCGGAAAGGGGCCTTTTGTCATCGCCTTAGGCTTGGTGCGTGGTCAGGTCGCTGTGGCCGACCCGCGCCCAGATCTTCTTCTTGGTGAAGTAGAGGAGTCCGGACAGCACGATCAGGAACAGGATCGCCTGGAAGCCGATCCGCTTGCGCGCCTCGAGGTGCGGCTCCGCCGTCCACATCAGGAAGGCGGTGACGTCGCGGGAGTATTGCTCGACGGTCTCGGGAGCCTGCGGCTGACCGTTGGCATCCTTCGGATACTCCACCTGCCCGTCGCTCAAGGGCTTGGGCATGGCGATCACGTGACCGGGATAATACTCGTTGAAGTGGCCGCCTTCCGGAACTTTGAAGTCAGCGGGCGCTTCCTCGTAACCGGTCAGGACCGCGTGAACGTAGTCCGGTCCCGTCTCGGCGAACTGAGTGAACATGTCGAAGACGAACCAGGGGAAGCCGCGCTCATAGGTGCGGGCCTTGGCCATCAGGGACAGGTCCGGAGGCGCCTTGCCGCCGTTGGCCGCCGCTGCCGCGTTCTCGTTCGGGAACGGTGCCGGGAAATGATCCGCCGGACGGCCGGCGCGCTCGAACATGTCGCCGGCGTCGTTGGGGCCGTCCTGGATTTTGTATTCAGCGGCCAGGGCCTTGACCTGCGCTTCGGAGAATTCCGGGCCGCCCGGCTGGGCCAGGTTGCGGAACGCGACGTAGCTCAGGCTATGACAGGAGGAGCAAACCTCCCGATAGACCTTGAAGCCGCGCTGGAGCTGCGCCCGGTCGAACGTGCCGAACGGACCGTGGAAGCTCCACTTCAGCTGCGGCGGGACGGGAGTCTCGCCGGCGGCGAAGGCGGGAGCCGACAGGCCGAGGACGGCTGCGGCGATGAGAAGAGTACGCTTCATCATAATATTATTCCCCAGCGCTCGCATCAGCCCTTGGACTGCGGTTCGGCATTGGCGCCGGTCGGCAGGCCCGCACCACCCTTCACACCCATCACCGAGTCGAGGATCGAGTTCGGCAGCGGGAGCGGACGCTCGATGAAACCGAGCACCGGCAGGATGATGAGGAAGTGGATGAAGTAATACGCCGTCGCGATCTGCGAGACGATGACGTACCAGCCCTCCGGCGGCTTGGCGCCGAGCCAGCCGAGGAGAAGCGTATCCGCCACAAGGATCCAGAAGAACTGCTTGTAGAGCGGACGGTAGTTCGTCGAACGGACGCGGGACGTGTCGAGCCACGGCACGAAAGCGAGAACCGCGATCGAGGCGAACATGGCGATGACGCCGCCGAGCTTGTCCGGAATGGCGCGCAGGATCGCGTAGAACGGCAGGAAGTACCATTCGGGCACGATGTGCGCGGGGGTCACGGAGGGGTTCGCCGGGATGTAATTGTCCGCATGCCCGAGATAGTTCGGGATGTAGAACACGAACCAGGCGAAGAAGATCATGAACACGACGGTCGCGAAGATGTCCTTGATCGTCGCATAGGGCGTGAACGGAACCGCATCCTTGCCCGACTTGATCGGCACGCCGGTCGGGTTGTTCTGGCCCGGCACGTGCAGCGCCCAGATGTGCAGGATCACGACGCCGAAGATCATGAACGGCAGCAGATAGTGGATCGAGAAGAAGCGGTTCAGGGTCGGGTTGCCCACTGAGTAACCACCCCAGAGCAGGCTCTGGATCGTGTCGCCGACCACCGGGATCGCCGCCAGGATGTTGGTGATCACGGTCGCGCCCCAGAAGCTCATCTGGCCCCAGGGAAGCACGTAGCCCATGAAGGCGGTGGCCATCATGAGACCGTAGATGATCACGCCCAGGATCCAGAGGATCTCACGGGGAGCCTTGTACGACCCGTAGTAGAGACCGCGGAAGATATGGATATACACGGCGACGAAGAACATCGAGGCGCCGTTGGCGTGCAGGTAGCGCAGCAGCCACCCGTAGTTCACGTCGCGCATGATGTGCTCGACCGACTGGAAGGCGAGCGAGGCGTTCGGCGTGTAGTACATCGCCAGGAACACGCCGGTCACGATCTGCGACACGAGCATGAACACGAGGATCGCGCCGAACGTCCAGAAGTAGTTCAGGTTCCGAGGAACCGGAAACGCGATGAATGAGGAATGGATGAGGCCTGCGATGGGCAAACGGCTTTCGAACCATTTGCCGAAGGCGCTCTTAGGAACATAGGTGGTGGGGTGCTGGCTCATGGTGTCGCCTGATCGAATGGCCGTCGCGGAGGGTTACGCCGTAGCTTCCTGGCCGATGACGATCTTCGTATCGGACGTGAAGGTGTAGGGCGGGATCGGCAGATTGATCGGAGCCGGACCGCCGCGAACGCGGCCGGAAGTGTCGAAGACCGAACCGTGGCAAGGGCAGAACCAGCCCTCATAGGCACCTTGGTGCCCCAGCGGAACGCAGCCAAGATGGGTGCAGTTGCCGTAGACGATGAGCCACTGGTTGTGCCCCGGCTTCACGCGGGCCGAGTCGGGCTGCGGATCGCGCAGGCTGGCAACGTTCACATCCTCGGCGGCCTTGATCTCGGCCGGGGTGCGGTTGCGGATGAAGATCAGCTTTCCGCGCCAGAAGACCTTCACGATCTGCCCTTCGGTGATCGGCGCCAGATCGACTTCCACCGGCGCGCCGGCGGCAACCGTCGCAGCGTCGGGGGTCATCGACTGGATGAAAGGCCATACAAGGGTGGCACCACCAACGGCAGCGGCTGCGCCAGTGGCGATGAACAGGAAATCGCGCCGTGTCGGCTCGACGACGGTAGAGGTGGTCTCTGCCACTTGGCTCTCCAGCATACGTCCAAAAACGAGAACCGCGCATCTGCGATGACGTGAGGCGCCCATAGGGTTCCATGGGGCATCCCAGCATCCGGCACGCTGCCAGCTTGAACAAGCATACGCGCCAACGCGCACGCAATGCGACTGGGCGTCGCCGCGCGATGCGCTCTTTGGCACGGCCAAGCCCGACTGTCCATAGGTGGATTGGACTTGTTCCAATCCGGCAGGCCTATATTGCCTCGGTTTCCTCAGCCCCGAGAAAGCCCCCGGACTGCCGGTGCCAGAGCCGGGCATAGAGCCCCTCCCGCCGGAGAAGCTCCGCGTGGGTCCCCTGCTCCACGATCCGCCCCTGATCGATCACGATGAGCCGGTCGAGGGCGGCGATCGTCGACAGCCGGTGCGCGATCGCCAGAACGGTCTTGCCCTCCATGAGGGTGGACAGGGCTTCCTGGATCGCCGCCTCGACCTCGGAATCCAGGGCGGAGGTCGCCTCGTCGAGCACAAGGATCGGCGCGTCCTTGAGGATCACCCGGGCGATGGCGATGCGCTGGCGCTGCCCGCCCGAGAGCTTGACGCCCCGCTCGCCCACATGGGCATCGTAGCCCCTCCGCCCCCGGTGATCCTCCAGATCCATGATGAAGTCATGGGCGTGGGCAAGGCGCGCCGCCTGCTCGATCTCGCTGTCCTTCGCCGCCGGGCGTCCGTAGGCGATGTTCTCCCGGATGGAGCGATGCAGGAGGGATGTGTCCTGAGTGACCATCGCGATCGCGGCCCTGAGACTGTCCTGGCTCACGTCGGCGATGTTCTGCCCGTCGATGAGGATCCGCCCCTCCTCGAGGTCATGAAGTCGCAGGAGCAGGGATGTGATGGTGGTCTTGCCGGCTCCGCTCGTTCCGACGAGCCCCACTTTCTCCCCGGCCCGGATCGTCAGGTTCAGGTCCTCGATGACCCCGTCCTCGCGCCCGTAGTGGAAGGAGACGTGGTCGAAACGGATTTCGCCGGCCGTCACCTCGAGCCTTCCGGCTTTCGGAGGATCGACGATCCCATGGGGCCGGGCGATGGTCTCCATGCTTTCCTGCACGATGCCGATATTCTCGAAGACGCCGCGCACGGTCTGCATGACCCAGCCCGACATCGCCAGGATCCGCATCACGAGCGAAAGGCCCGTCGCCGCCTCCCCGCTCGACATCTGTCCCTGCATCCACAGGGAGATCGACAAGGCCCCGGTCGCCACCAGCAGGGCGCTGTTCATGATGGCGAGGCACCCCGTAACCCCGGTGATCAGCCGAAAGGAGCTCAAAAACGCTTCCGTATGGGCCGAAAGCGCCCGGCGAACCGCCGAGCGTTCCTCCGCGCCTCGGGCAAAGAGCTTGACCGTCAGGATATTGGTGTAGCTGTCGACGATACGCCCCACCAGGGTCGAGCGCGCGTCCGCCACCACGAGGGAGCGGGCTTTGGCGCGCGGGACGAAATAGCGCAGCAGCATGATATAACCGACGATCCACAGACCCATCGGCAGGGCGAGCCAGAGGCTGACCTTCGAGAAAAGCCCCAGCGCGGTGAATGCGAAGATGGCGACATAGAGAAGCGTGTCCAGCACCGTCACGGCAATCTCGCGGATCGCGGAACCCGCCTGGGTGATCCGATTGGCCAGCCGACCGGCGAAATCGGCCTGGAAATAGCCGAGCGCGTGCCCCAGCGTGTAGAGATGGGTGCGCCAACGGATCATGTTGGTGCTCTGGGGGACCAGGGCCTGATTCGTGATGGTCTCGTGAAAGAAATGCAGAACCGGCCGCACGAACAGGATCGCGCCGGCCACAAGCATCAGGGACGTGCCATGCTCCGGCCAGAGCCGGTCAGGGGTCGAATGGGCGAGCAGATCGACGACCCAACCGAGGATCACATAAAGCGAGGCCTCGAAGACCCCAACCACCAGCGCCGTGAAAAACAGCAGAACCAGCCAGTAGCGCACCGGCCGGATATAATGCCAGGAGAACGCCCCGACCGTGTTTGGCGGCGTTTCCGTCTCATCGAACGGCGCGAAGGGGTCGATCTGCTTTTCAAACCACCGAAACATGTCGATTCCTGGCTCCCGGCCCTCCGGGTCCTGCGATAAACACGACGAGCGGCGAAGCGTTCACTTGACGAGGACGCCCCCTTTCGCCGATGAGGCCGCATGCCTCGCCTTGCCCTGTACCAACCGGACATTCCACAGAACACCGGCACGATGCTGCGTCTCGCCGCCTGCCTTGGCGTTCCGGTCGAGATCATCGAGCCAGCGGGATTCGACGTCTCCGATAGGAATCTTCGCCGTTCCGGGATGGATTATCTCGAGCGCGCCGCGATCACACGCCACATCTCGTGGAGCAGTTTCGAGTCCTGGCGGCAGGAATGCAAGGGCCCGGACGGCCCTCCCCGCCTCGTCCTCGCGACCACGAGAGGCGCCCTATCCTATGTGGATTTCCGCTTCCGGGCGGACGACATCATCCTCATGGGGCGGGAATCGGCCGGGGTTCCCGATGACGTTCACCTGGCATCGGACGCCCGTGTGGTGATTCCCATGCAGCCAGGATTAAGGTCTCTCAACGTGGCCGTGACGGCAGCCATGATCCTTGGCGAAGCCCTGCGGCAGACCCGCTCGTTTCCCGTAACCTCGTCGCCAGAATGAGAAGTCCATGACAGATGCCGCCGTTTCACGCCTGCAGGAAGAAGCGCCCGTCTGGTTCGCGCTTCTTCGGGACCGGATCTGCGCCGCCTTCGAGGCGATTGAGGACGAGGTTGAGGCGCCCCTGCCGCCGGAGGCCTCGGACGCCGGACGCTTCGAGCGCAAGCCCTGGGAGCGGAAGGATCACAACGGCCAGCCCGGGGGCGGCGGCGTCATGTCGATGATGCGGGGCCGGGTCTTCGAGAAGGTCGGCGTCCATGTCTCCACCGTGCATGGGGAATTCGCACCGGAATTTCGCGGACAGATCCCCGGCTCTGAGCAGGATCCCCGGTTCTGGGCTTCGGGGATCTCGCTGATCGCGCATCCGTGGAATCCGAATGTGCCGACCGTCCACATGAACACCCGCTTCGTCGTCACCACGAAGCCATGGTTCGGCGGCGGCGCCGACCTCACGCCCGTGCTGGACCGTCGCCGGTCGCAGGACGATCCCGACACCATCGCCTTTCACAGGGCGATGCAGCAGGCCTGCAGCCGCCATCCGTCCGTTTCCTATGACAAGTACAAGGACTGGTGCGACGAGTACTTTTTCCTCAAGCACCGGAAGGAGCCGCGCGGCATCGGCGGCATCTTCTACGATTATCATTGGACCGGCGATCCGGACGACGACTTCGCCTTTACCCGCCATGTGGGCGAAGCCTTCCTGGAGATCTACCCGGAGATCGTCCGGCGCAATATGGGCGCGTCCTGGACGGAGGAAGACCGCATCGAGCAGCAGGTGCGCCGGGGCCGCTACGTGGAGTTCAACCTTCTCTACGACCGAGGAACGATCTTCGGCCTCAAGACGGGCGGCAATATCGACTCCATCCTGTCCTCCATGCCGCCGACCGTGCGCTGGCCCTGACCGCTAGCCGTCGGCGAGAACCCGCTGCAGCAACGCCGTCGCGGAGCCCGGATGGTCCGGGCACCCTTCGGCGATCCAGATCGTCCGCGCCCGGCTGAGAAGCTCACCGATCCGCGGACCTTTCGGGACGCCTTTCTCCACCAGATCGGCCCCGCGCAGGGGAAAGACCGGGAGCGGCGCGACCCCGCTGCGCAGGGCATCGAGGGCCGCCATGGCCTCCCGGCTCACTCGGGGTCTCGGCTCGCCCGCCAGCGCCGCCATCCCGAGCAGCACCATGTCGATTCCATGCACGGCCACGAGCCGGCGAAGATCCACGGCGCCACAGATGTCCGGCCCGGATTTGAGGCAGGCCACGAGCCGTCCGTAGGCGGAAAGCTTTCGATGCTCCTCGTTCGAGAGCCGCAATCGCTCCCGGAGACGGTCTGCGTCCTCCTCCACCATGACGGCGAGGGCAGCAAGGCGCTCGACGGGTTCAAAGGGCTGACCCGCCCCGATGCTCCGCCGGAGGCGTCCGAACTCGCCTGCTCCGTCCAGAATCCAGGTCAGGAAACCGTGCTCGGCCAGAATCCGCACCGTGTCGACGGCGCGCCTCGCGCCCAAGAGCCTCAATACCTCGTGGCGGATCCGCTCCCGCGACAGGATCGCGAGGCCTGCCCTCTCCTGACCCGCAGCCGCAAGGCCGTCAGGGTCCGGATCGGCTTCCGCGTATTCGGCGAAGAACCGAAAAAAGCGCAGAATTCTTAAGTAATCCTCGCGAATGCGAACATGGGCATCGCCGATGAACCGAACCCGTCGGGCCGCCAGATCGGCAAGGCCTCCGGTATGATCGTGCAACCGTCCGTCGAGCCCCAATGAGAGAGCATTGATGGTGAAGTCGCGCCGGCGCGCGTCGGCTGCGAAGTCGCGCCCAAATCGCACCACCGCGTAGCGCCCGTCGGTTTCGACGTCCTCGCGCAGCGTCGTCACCTCGAAGGGCTCGCCCCCGACAATGACCGTGATGGTACCGTGCTCGATGCCCGTCGGGACGGACTTGAAGCCTGCTTGTGCCGAAAGCCGCACGATCTGGTCGGGCAAAGCCGTGGTCGTGCAATCGACCTCGGTCACCGGGCGCCCGAGGAGCGCATTGCGGATTGCGCCGCCGACGATCCGCGTTTCCTCGCCGTCCTGATTCATCGCCGCCAGAAGGGAGCGCAGATGCGGCCGCCGCAGGAGCGATGCGAGCGCATCATGGTCGAGGGAAGAACTCACTTGAACTGCCCCGGCACGACCCGGCCGTTCTCCATGTGCGTCGGTACGAAGGCGCCCGTATGCCGCTCCGCCAACAAGCCGCCGAGGACGAGCGATGCGATCACCAGGATAAGTCCCGCAATGCCGACCCAGGACACGTGGGCGTTCCAGGAGGCCCAGGCCAGGGGATTGCGGCGAAGGATGACGAGATACAAGGCGAAGACGGCGAAGGGCAGGAGGAACAGCAGCAACTCGTCGAGGAACGCACGCGTCATGGAGTGTAGAGCCTCTCGTAGAGATTGCGCAGAATGCCCGCCGTCACCCCCCAGATGTAGCGTCCCTCGTAGGGCATTGCATAGTACCTGCGCACGGCACCCTTCCACTCCCGCGCATGCAGCTGGTGGTTGGCCGGATCCATGAGGAAGCTCACCGGCACCTCGAACGTGTCCGCCACCTCGTCCGGGTTGAGCGCCAGCGTGTAGGACGGCGAGACCCGGGCCACCACCGGGATCACGAGATAATTGGTCGTGGAAAGATAGGGATCGAGATAACCGAGAGGACTGATGAACCGGCTGTCGAGGCCGATTTCCTCCTGTGCCTCCCGATAAGCCGCCGCCAGGATGGAATCGTCGGTGGGATCGACGCGGCCGCCCGGAAAGGCGATCTGTCCCGAATGCTGGCGCAGGCTCGCCGCCCGTTCCGTGAAAAGCAGGGTCGGCTCCTCCCGCATGACGACCGGGACCAGCACGGCGGCGTCCTTGGGCGAGAGAGGCTGGACGAGCGGGATATTGTCGAGGGTATGATCGCCGCGCGGATTGGCGAGAGCATCCCCAAGGGCAGGCGGTTCGGGCCTCAGCCGGTTTGCCGCGAGGGTCAGGAAATCAGGGGCATCGAGGGGCGCGGTTCTCATCGGTCTCATTGTGCCTGGGAAGCCGGAGCAATGGGAAAAAAGGCGCCGCCGGCCTCGACCCCGAACTGCAGATCTCCGTCGATCGCTCTTTCCTCCCCGAGCGCGATCAGGTCAAGCGCCAGCGCCCGGGTGACGAGCGCCCACAGATCTGCGCGTACCCGCACATAAGGTTTCACCCCGCCGCTCCGGTCCTGCTCGAAGCGGAGCGGATGGTCGGGTCCGACCCGGACAAGATCATCCACATTGGTGCGAAAGGCGATCTCACGCGCGGCGTCGCTTCCTTCCACAGCCATTTCGACGGCCAGGAAAGGAGCATCTTCAACAGTGATTCCCACCCGCTCGACGGGGGTGACGAGGACATACCGCTCCGGATCCTTGCGCAGGACCGTCGAGAACAGGCGGACAAGGGCGGGACGGTTGATGGGCGTCCCCATGTAATGCCACGTGCCGTCGGCGGCGATCCGCATGTCGATCTCGCCGCAATAGGCGGGATTCCAGCGCTCCACCGGTGGCGGGCCTCTTCTTTTTTCGTGCGGCCCAAGCGCAGCCGCAAGCCGCGACAGGGCGCTGCCGGGTGATGGGGCAGGATCCGTCATGACACAAGCGTGAACAAGAATTTGCACCTCAAGGATCGACGAATGGCGATGGATGGCTAATTCCTAGAGCATAGAGCCGCAGCGTAGACCGTCCAGCTCCTCTTGGGTTCCATTTACCTTCGGGTTCCAGATGTCACGCTGCGGCGCAAAGACCCGCAGGACGCGCTTGCCTATCCATGGGGAAGAAAGGCAGAGTGTCACCGGGGCGGACGCTAGCGAGTGGAAGGATAACGCATGACGGCCAGCATCGCTCAACCGCCCACAGTTCTCGACGACGCCATCATCCGCAATGCGGAAGCGACGCTCGAGACCGTGGCCCGGGCCCGCGAGGCGATTCATTCGGTCATCTTCGGTCAGGAGAACGTGGTCGATCAGACCCTCATCACCCTGCTGGCAGGCGGGCACGGCCTTTTGGTCGGCGTCCCGGGCCTTGCGAAGACGAAGCTGGTTGAAACCCTGGGAACGGTCCTGGGCCTCGACGCCCGCCGGGTCCAGTTCACGCCGGACCTGATGCCGTCCGACATTCTCGGATCCGAGATTCTCGATGAAGGTGTCGATCGGCGCCGCTCCTTCCGTTTCGTAAAGGGGCCGATCTTCACCCAGCTGCTCATGGCGGACGAAATCAACCGGGCGAGCCCGCGCACCCAGTCGGCGCTCCTCCAGGCGATGCAGGAGCATCACGTCTCGGTCGGCGGGGAGCGGCACGACCTGCCCCAGCCGTTCCACGTTCTGGCGACCCAAAACCCCATCGAGCAGGAAGGCACCTATCCGTTGCCGGAAGCTCAGCTCGACCGGTTCCTTCTCGAAATCGATGTCAGTTATCCGGACCGCGACGCGGAGCGGCGCATCCTGATCGAGACGACCGGAGCGGAAGAGCACAAGCCGAACGCGGTCATGAATGCGGAAACGCTCATGAACGCGCAGCGTCTGGTGCGTCGCCTGCCGGTCGGCAACAGTGTGGTGGAGGCGATTCTCGACCTGGTCCGTGCGGCACGGCCCGGCGGAGAAGCCCTCGACGGCGTGACGGACAAGCTCCTGTGGGGGCCGGGTCCCCGTGCCTCCCAGTCCCTCATGCTCGCCGTCCGGGCGCGCGCGCTGATCGAGGGGCGCGTCGCTCCCTCCATCGCCGACGTCGTGGCTCTCGCCGAGCCCGTCCTGAAACATCGCATGGCCCTGACCTTCGCGGCGCGCGCCGACGGAGAGACCATCACGAGCGTCATCGGCCGCCTCACGGCCCGGCTGGCCGGCTAGGGATCTTGCTCATGGCCCGCACCCGGGTCCTTCCCGAGACTGCCCGTACCCCCGGCCGGCAAGAAACCGAAGCTGCCCTGGATCTTGCCCAGCGCATGCCGCGCCTCGTGCTGGAGGCCCGGAGGGTCGCCGCGAACCTCTCCCACGGCATTCACGGCCGCCGACGGGCCGGGATCGGCGAAACTTTCTGGCAATTCAGGCCCTTCGTCACGGGCGAGGCGGCCCAGCGGATCGACTGGCGGCGTTCCGGGCGCGACGACCGCCTCTATGTGCGTGAGCGCGAATGGGAAGCCGCGCAGAATATCTGGTTCTGGATCGATCGCTCGGCCTCCATGGCCTATGCGTCGGATCTTGCTCAGGCCTCCAAGATCGAAAGGGCGATCGTGCTAGGGCTCGCCCTCGCGGACGCGTTCGTCGAGGGCGGGGAGCGGGTCGGGATGCTCGGCCTCATGGCTCCTCGCGCGACGACCCGGATCGCGGAAACCATGGCGGAAACGATGGTTGCGGATCGCTTCTCGATCAGTGACGACCTTCCGCCGCAGGCGCCGGTGCCGAGCATGGACGAAGCGATCCTGATCAGTGATTTCTTGAGTCCCTATGCCGAAATCGCCCCGGCCGTCGAGGCCATTTCGAGCCGCGGGAGCCGCGGACATCTGGTGCTCATCGTCGATCCGGTCGAGGAGACCTTTCCGTTTCAAGGGCAGGCTGTCCTGCACGATCTCGAAGACGGCATCTCGCTGCGCATCGGCGACGCCGCCTCCTGGGGCGATGTCTACCGGAACCGCATGGCACAGCACCGGGGGGCTCTCGAAGACCTGGTGCGCCGGAGAGGATGGACCCTGACGATTCACCGCACCGACCGCCCTGCAAGCGAGGCGGCCCTTCGCCTGATCACCCTGGTCGCCGCATCACGCGGCGCCGGCGGCACAAGGCGTTAAGCCATGCTGGGACTTCCCCTGACCTTCGCGGCTCCCCTGGTTCTCATTGCGCTGGCCGCCCTTCCGGCGATCTGGCTGCTCCTGCGCATCACACCGCCGCAGCCCAAGCGCGTAGACTTTCCGCCCCTGAAGATCCTGTCCGATCTTCGCCCCGAACAGGAGATGCCGGCGCGGACGCCCTGGTGGCTCCTGCTTCTGCGTCTGCTTCTTGCGGCGTTCCTCATTCTCGCCGCGGCCGGCCCGATCTGGAATCCGCTCGCCGAGGGCAGCAGCCGCGCGCCCCTGCTGCTTCTCGTCGACAATGGCTTTGCGGCGGCCCATGACTGGCGCGAGAGGATGAGTATCGCATCCGGGCGCATCGAAGCGGCGGAACGCGAAGGACGGGTGGTCGCGCTTGCCGCCTTGGCGAGCGATGCCCAGGATCTTCAGCCGATGAGCCCCGCCTCCGCTCTCGAGCGCCTCCGCTCGTTCAAGCCTTTGCCTCATCTGGTCGACCGTCAGGTTCATCTCGAATCCATTCGCCGCTTCCTCGAAACAGCTCCGAGTGCCGAGATCGTGTGGATCAGCGACGGCGTTGCCGGCGTTGACAAGCAAACCTTCATGAATGGGCTGGCGCCTTTGGCAGATAACCGATCCGTCCTTGTCCTCAAGCCGGAGCGTTCACCGGCGCTGGCGCTTGCGGACATTGCGAATGCGGGCGGGCAACTGACCACCACCGTCATCAGGGCGGAGCCCAACGGGCGCGATGCGGGAATCGTTCGCGCGCTCGATCTCAAGAACCTGCCGTTGGCAGACGCTCGGTTTGCCTTCGCGTCCGATGCGACGGAGACGACGGCGACCTTCGACATTCCGACCGAGATCCGCAATGACATCGCGCGGATCGAGATTCTGGGCGAGAGCTCGGCCGGCGCCGTGACGCTGCTCGACGAGCGCGGCAAGCGCCGCCGGGTGGGCCTTGTTTTCGGCGGCACTGCGGATCAGGCGCAGCCGCTGCTGTCCCCCGTCTATTATGTCGAAAAGGCCCTGTCTCCTTACGCGGAAATCCGGCAAGGCCGTGGCGGCGTGACGGATGCGATCAGTCAGCTGATCGACGAGCAGGTCTCGATCCTCGTCCTGGCGGACGTGGGCGGTCTCGACCGGGAGGCAATGGCGAGGGTCACCGACTTCGTCGAGCGCGGCGGTCTGCTTCTCCGGTTCGCCGGATCGCGCCTGGCCGCCGGAAACGATGACTTGGTGCCCGTCCATCTGCGCCGGGGCGGTCGGACCCTTGGCGGCACCCTGTCGTGGGACACACCGAAGACGTTCGCGCCGTTCACGCGGGAAAGTCCGTTCTTCGGGCTAGCGATTCCCGACGAGATCGGCATCCGCCGCCAGATCCTCGCGGAGCCCGAAGGCGATCTGCCGGCCAAGACCTGGGCGTCCCTGGCGGACGGCACGCCGATCGTCACGGCGGACAAGCGTGGCGATGGTCTCATCGTCCTCTTCCATGTCACCGCCGACACCACATGGTCGAACCTGCCCCTGTCGGGCCTCTTCGTCGATATGCTGCGCCGGGTCACGGCCCTGGCCGGCTCGCCCAAGGATGCCAGCGCCGAGACACGCAATGCGGAGAACCAGACCGTGGCCCCCCGCATCACCCTGGATGGATTTGGCGTGTTCTCGTCACCTCCCGCGACCGCCCGTGCGATCACGAGGACTTTCGCGGACCGGGCTAGCGCAGAGCATCCCCCCGGCTTTTATGGCCCCGTGGATTCGGGCCTTGCCGTGAACACCCTCGTCAGCGGCGACCGCCTCGCGCCGCTCGACTTTGCCCCTCTTCAGGCCCGCATCGCCCCGCTGTCCGGCGCGAAGACCGTGGATCTTCGAGCACCGCTCTTCAGCCTGGCGCTCATCCTCCTCCTGATCGACACCTTGGCCTCGCTCTGGCTCGGCGGACATCTCGGAAACCTGTCGGGCAGGCTCCGTCGGACCGGCGCACGCGCGGCCGCTGTTCTGGCGGCGTCGCTGGTTCTTGCCGGTCTTCCGACGGACGGCCGGGCGCAGGATCCGCGCCCGCCGCTCACGCAGGAGAGCCGCGCTTCGGCACTCGTGACCCGGCTGGCTTATGTGATCACCGGAGACGGAGAGGTCGATTCAACCAGCAAAGCCGGCCTCATGGGCCTTTCCCAGGTGCTGAGCATGCGCACCGCCTTTCAGCCGGGAGATCCCATCGGAATCGACCCGGCCCGGGATGAGCTTGCCTTCTATCCCCTGCTCTATTGGCCGATTGTCGCCAACCAGCCGGTTCCGAGCGAAGCGGCGATCCGCCGTCTCGACGCCTTCATGAAGGGAGGCGGCACGGTGATCTTCGATACCCGCGATGCGTTCAGCTCGCGGCCGGACGGCGCGGTGAGCCCGGAAGGGCAGTTCCTGCGGCGGATGCTCGCCACCCTCGATATCCCGGAGCTTGAGCCCGTGCCCGCCGACCACGTGCTGACGAAAACATTTTATATTCTCGATGATTTCCCGGGACGCTATGCGACCGGCCAGACCTGGGTCGAGGCCCTGCCGCCGCCGACGGAGGAGACGGGAAATCGCCCGGCCCGGTCCGGCGACGGCGTATCCCCCATCATCATCACGTCCAACGATCTGGCCGCTGCCTGGGCCGTCGGCGCGCGCGGAGAAGCTCTTTTCCCGATTGTCGGGAGCGATCAGCAGCGTCAGCGAGAGCTGTCGTTTCGCAGCGGCATCAACATCGTGATGTATGCCCTCACGGGCAACTACAAGGCGGATCAGGTGCACGTGCCTGCCCTGCTCGAACGTTTGGGCCAGTGATTTTGGGCGTAGGTTAAGGACATCTCATTGCTTTCCTTGAACTTCACACCGCTTGTTCCCGTCTCGATCCTCTGGGCCGTCGGCATCGTCACGGCCGTTCTCAGCATCGTGGCGCTCATGTCCCGGGGACCGGTGGCTCTCCTGCGGGCTCTTGCGCTCGCCCTGATCCTTCTCGCCCTCGCCAATCCCTCCCTCGTCCAGGAGGAGCGGGAGAAGGTGAAGGACATCGTGGCGGTGGTCGTGGACCGCACCGCGTCCCAGACCCTCGGCGACCGTCAGGCCATGACCGATCAGGTGCGCACCGAGCTCGAGCGCCGGTTCGGCTCGCTGAACGACGTGGAGGCCCGCTACATCCAGGCGGATGACGGGTCGGGCGACGACGGCACGCGCCTGTTCGCGGCACTGTCCAACGGATTGGCGGACGTTCCGCCGGACCGCCTGGCGGGTGTGATCTTCGTGACGGATGGGGTCGTTCATGACATTCCTCCCAACGTCGAGAGCCTCGGCTTCAAGGCTCCCTTGCATGTGCTCGTAACGGGACGCCCCGATGAGCGCGATCGCCAGATCAAGCTGGTGGAGGCCCCGCGCTTCGGCATCGTCGGCAAGGACCAGACGATCCGGGCCGTCGTCATGGAGCGCGGAGGAACAGGTTCTGCGACGGTCACCGTTCGTCGTGACGGTCAGGAATTTGCCCGGCAGTCGGTGCGTACCGATGTGCCGTTCTCGATCAACGTGCGGATCGAGCATGGCGGCGCCAACGTCGTCGAGCTTGAAGTCGATGGCCTGCCCGACGAACTCACCCAGGTCAACAACCGGGCCGTGGTTCCGATTGAAGGCATCCGCGAGAAGTTGCGCGTGCTTCTCGTTTCAGGTGAGCCGAATCCCGGCGAACGGACCTGGCGCAACCTTCTCAAGTCCGACGCCAACGTGGACCTGGTGCATTTCACGATCCTGCGCCCGCCGGAGAAGCAGGACGGCACGCCGATCAACGAATTGTCGCTCATCGCGTTTCCGACACGGGAGCTGTTCCAGCAGAAGATCAAGGAGTTCGATCTCATCATCTTCGACCGTTACGCGAACCAGAGCGTATTGCCGTCGAGCTATTTCGAGAACATCGTCCGCTATGTTCGCGACGGCGGTGCGGTTCTGGTGGCCGCCGGTCCGGAATTCGCGAGCTTCGGCAGCCTGGCGCAGACCCGTTTGGCTCCCATCATTCCCGGCGCACCGGACGGGCGCATCATCGAGGAGCCGTACCGGGCCGAGATTACCGATATCGGAACCCGCCACCCGGTCACCCGCGACCTCCCGGGTTCCGAGTCCAATCCGCCCGCGTGGGGCGAGTGGCTGCGGACCATCGGCGCGCAGGTGAACACCGGAAGCACCGTCATGTCGGGTGCCGCCGACCTGCCGCTTCTCGTTCTCAAGCGCGAGGAGAAGGGACGCGTCGCCCTTCTGCTGTCGGACCATGCATGGCTGTGGGCCCGCGGGTATGAAGGCGGCGGCCCCCATCTCGACCTTCTGCGCCGTCTTGCCCATTGGCTGATGAAGGAGCCGGCTTTGGAGGAGGAAGCCCTCCGCGCCAGTGCCGTCGGGCGCGACATCAGGATCGAGCGGCAGACCATGAAGGACGCCGCCGATCCCGTGACCCTCAAAGCCCCCAGCGGGCAGGAAAGCAGCGTCGCCCTCTCCGAGACCCGCCCCGGCCTTTTCACGGCGCAAGTCGCCAGCCGAGAGCTCGGGCTTCATACCGTCCGGTCGGGCGATCTTATTGCCTTCGTGAGCATCGGCCCCGCCAACCCCCGTGAACTGACGGATGTCTTCAGCAACACGGAATCCTTAAAGCCGATCGCGGAGGCCACCGGCGGATCCATCCGCCGGGTTGCATCCGAGGGAAGCCAGGACATCACAGTCCCGCGTATTCTTGCGGTTCGCTCGGGATCGCGGTTTTCCGGCGGCGACTGGATCGGCATCAAGCCGAGCGAAAGCGCGATCGTGCGCGGCGTGTCGGTCTTCCCGCTGGCGCTCGGCTTCCTGGGGCTGATCCTGCTGGTCGGCGCAACGCTCACGGCCTGGATCACCGAGGGGCGGCGGCGAACCTAATCGTCAGGCCGACAAGGCGCTCACCTGGCCTTTGGCGCGCGCCAAAGCGCCGTCGATGAGTTCGACCTCCAGGAATCGATCGGGATTCACGGGCCCTGGAAGCTGCAGGTGGCCCGGCGGCACGCGCTTGAAACCGAAACGCCGATAATACGGCTCGTCCCCCACGAGCAGCACGAGACCGTGCCCCTTGTCCCGGGCTGCGTCGAGGGAACGCTGCATCAAGGCCGCGCCGATTCCCCGCCCTTCGAAGGCGGGCTCCACGGTCAGCGGTCCGAGCATGAGCGCTCGCTCCGGCCCGGCCTGAACCGGTGTCAGCCTCACGGAACCGACAAGCAGGGTTCCGACAAGGGCCGTGAAGGAAAGGTCGAGAAGGTGCGGAACCCCTTCCCGCAAGCGCGATGCCGTGCGGGCGAAGCGGCCGGGGCCGAAGGCGCGCTCGTGCAGGCGCTCGATCGCCTCGGAATCGATGGGTTGCTCGGTGCGGATGATCAGGGAGAGCTCGGTCATGAACGGACTCGCGGAGTGACGGCGATGCAAAACGGGCGCGGTGAAGCGTCAGCCGTTTCGTCGTCGCTGGATCCGGATCGTGTTCATGAAAAAGGGGTCTATCCTCGTCGGGTCCCTGGCCCATAGCAGCGCTGGGGCCGGCGCGCAAACGATTCCGCACGGGCCCTTACCAGCGGGCGCTGATCGGCTCCCCATGGACGATTTCGGCCAGACGTTTCCGGGTCGCCTTGGTGACGCCTTCGGGAAGGTGATCGATCGGGAAGAAGCCGGCCTCCGCGATCTCCCGGTCGGGGAGCTTGGGTCCGGTCACGGCAAACTCTCGCACCACATAGAGCGCCACATGATCGCGCGGCGATGCCTGATGGTTGAAGAAGACGCCGTGCAGCTGCGGCGAGCCGGTGAGGACGATGCAGGCCTCCTCGACGAGTTCCCGCTCCAGGGCCTCCAGGATAGGCTCTCCGGTCTCGACGCCGCCGCCTGGAAGATACCAGCCAGGAACGTAGGTATGCCGGATCAGGAACACCCGGTTCTCCCCATCGATCACGGCGGCCCGCACGCCCAGGGTCATCCCCCGCGCGAAACGCCAATAGGTATGGAGAACCCGGCGCATGACGCGCAAGGCGAGCGACGACTGAGTCATGGAGGGCATTTTCATAGGAAGATCACGGCTCAGCTTACGGTTTTATGAACGGAGTTATACTTTAGGCGCATATCTGTAGCATAGTTTCAGCATGTGACATGCTTCTCATGCGGGTCTATGACAGCGCCAACACAAGGTGCTTCCATGTTTCTCTCCCTCATCCTCTCCCGTCTGGCTCGTTCCGCTCGCTTTACTTGGTCCCCGGCGCTCGATCTCAACGATCATGCGATCCGCTCGACCCTGATTGCAGGCGCTCAGTACTAAGCGTCTTTCACACCATTTCCACCAGTCCTGTACCGGTGCGACTTGTTGAGGTGTGACTTGGCGACAGTCCCGGTTCCTGTTTAGAATACTTCTAAACGAGGAAGCCGGGATGAAGACTCTTTCGGAACTGACCGAACGTGAAGTGATTGCCCTCGCCATCGCAAGCGAGGAAGAAGATTCCCGGATCTATCAGACTTTCGCCGATCGTCTGCGCACGGATTTTCCCTCCTCCGCCGAGATCTTCGACGACATGGCGGAGGAAGAGCGCCATCACCGCAACTCCCTTTACGATTTCTATCGTGAGCGTTTTGGCGAGCACCTGCCGCCGATCCGCCGCGAGGATGTGCGTGGATTCCTGAAACGCCGCACGGTGTGGTGGAATGCGGGCGTCGATCTGGACAAGATGCGCCGCGAGGCGGAGCTGATGGAACTGCAGGCCGCCAATTTCTATGAAAAGGCAGCCCAGCAAACCCTCGATGTCGGTGTCCGTGAGCTTTTCACCAAGCTGGCCGAAGTCGAGCGCGGGCATGAGCGCAAGGCCAGCGAACTCCACACGGCTCATCTGACCGAAAACGCGGAAGCGGCCGAGCGGGAGGCACAGCGGCGTCTCGTCGTTCTGCAATATGTCCAGCCGGGCCTCGCGGGCCTTATCGACGGTTCGGTCTCGACTCTCGCCCCCCTCTTCGCCGCGGCCTTTGCGACCCAGAACAACTGGGAGACCTTTCTCGTGGGGCTTGCCGCTTCCGTGGGCGCCGGCATCAGCATGGGCCTCACGGAAGCCCTGTCGGACGACGGTCAGATTACCGGCAGAGGCTCCCCTGTTCTGCGGGGCGTGATCTGCGGGCTGATGACAGCACTGGGCGGTCTCGGGCACACCCTGCCCTATCTGGTTCCCGATTCATGGCCCAACGCATTTTTTGTTGCGACCACCATCGCCGCCGTCGTTGTTGCAGTCGAGTTGGTGGCGATCTCGTGGATCCGGACACGCTACATGGACACGCCCTTCCTGCGAGCGGCATTCCAGGTGATCGTTGGCGGCGTCCTCGTGCTCCTCGCCGGCATCTTTATCGGAAATGCTTAGGGAACCATGCGGACGATTGGCGGATGGTCCGTGACATCCTAAGGTCCAGATCATGTTTCGCCTTGCCCATCTCACCGATCCTCATGTGGGACCGCTTCCCCGCCCTCAACTGCGCCAGCTGCTGAGCAAACGCCTCACGGGCTGGTACAATTGGCATCGCAGCCGCGCCGACGCCCATGACATGGAGCTTCTCGCCGCACTCGTGGCCGATCTGCGAGCCCAGGCTCCCAGTCACATCGCGTGCACGGGCGACACCTGCAACATTGGCCTTCCCAGCGAATGGGTCACCTCGCGGGTGTTTCTCGAGAGTCTCGGCGCCCCCGAGCATGTGAGCTTCGTGCCGGGTAATCACGATGCCTATGTGATGGGCGCTCTGGAAGGCCTTCTGAAGGAGGTCTCCCCTTGGACACGCGGGGCCGACGGCCGAGAAGGTGTTTTCCCTTACCTGCGCCGTTACGGATCGATCGCCCTCGTCGGTCTGTCCTCCGCCATCCCCACCCTTCCGTTCGTGGCGAGCGGGCGCGTCGGCTCCAAACAGATGAAAGCCGCGGAGCGGATTCTGGAGGATTTGGGAGGCGATCCTTCCTGCTTCCGCATCGTCATGATTCATCATCCTCCCCATCGCGGCGGCGCGCAGCCCGGACGCAACCTAACGGATGCTCCCGCCTTCGAGGCGATGATCGGACGTGTCGGAGCCGAGCTGGTCCTCCACGGACACAACCATGTGGGTTCCCTGGCGCATCTTGCCGGACCCCGCGGTCCTGTGCCGGTGATCGGTGCTCCCTCAGCCTCCGCCCGGGCCGGGACGCTGACGCACAAGGCGGGATACCATCTCTTCACCATTGACCGGGACGATACGGGCTTCCTCCTGACGGCGGAACTGCGCGGCTTGACGCCGGAAGGCACCATCGGCGGAATGGGAATGCTGCCGCTCGGGCAGATCCGTCAGGCAAAAGGCAGGCACTGACCGCGACGCCCGCGCCGATCCTTTCAGGCCGATGCCTCACCACTCCGAGAGCCCTCGAACCACCGTCGAAGCAACCTGATGGCCGGGCGCTCGAGGAAGGCGTGTATGAGCAATCCGGCGGCCAGAGTGGCGGCGAGCGCGATTGCGATAAATCCCCAAGGGCCGAGAACCGCTTCCGCACCGGCTCCTGCAATCACGCGTCCGATCCCGCGAATGACGAACGGGTGAATGAGGTAGATCGCATAGGACGCGTCCCCGGTCATCTCGCCAAAGCGGGTCAGGGCCCCGGGCGCGCGGCGCGTCTTGCCCATGGCCGCGGCAGCCACGAGGCAGGCGGCGGGAAGCCCCCAGGCGAAAGGGCGCATCTCGTTCAGGTTGCTCCGCAAGCCGATGAAGTTCATCGCGAGAACCGATAGGGCGAGAGCAACGAGCAGCCAACGGACTGGTCTGCTCAAGGACACTCCTTCCGCGTGCAGCCAGCCGAGCCCCAGACCGAACGCGAACTCAAGCACGATCGGATCCGTCCAGAAGCCGAATGGCTGCGACAGCGGGAACATGCGGCCCGTGACGGCAAGCAACGAAAAACCCACGATCAAAAGGCTCAGCGCCCGTCGCCACGGCAGCGCCAGGACGCCTGCGAACAGCAGGTAGAAGAACATCTCGTAATTGAGCGTCCAGCCGAGGGAGTACAGAGGCTGAACCGTTCCATCCGGACGCTCGAACGGAATGAACAGATAGGAAGCAAGGACCTGCCAGGACGCGAGAGGATCGCTGTTCAGCAGGGCGGGAGCCGCCAGCGCAATCGCGAGATAAAAGGTCGTCACGGCCCAATAGAGAGGCACGATGCGGATGATACGTCTGAGGAGAAACGACCTCGCCTTCCCCCCATGCCCGAAGAGCGGACGTGACGTATAAACCATGATGAAGCCGGAGATCACGAAGAACACGTCGACCCCGGCCATCCAGGGCAACCGGTCGAGCGACACAAAGCCCTGGCCGGTCCGCGCGGCCAGAGCAGCCGCATCATGCTGGGCATGCAGGAACGCGACGGACAGCGCAGCGAGCGCTCTCAGGACCTGGATGTGAATGAGCTTCGACAAGGCACTCTCGAACAAGGACGGGTGCTCATACCTCATCGGATGCGAGACCGCACCTTTCTTCGTGTCGAAGCAAGAGCTCAGGGCTGCAACAGTGAACAGCTTAGCCAAGCTTTATTTCGAAGCTTCGCAGTATTGGGGAGATCTCGGCAGGATAATTATCTGCTCTCGGAACTACCTAGACGCTACATCGTTGTTCGACTGCAGCAGCCACCAGTAATTTTGTGCGAGCCAACAGGTCTTGCGAAGGGTGTTCTGCGTCCAAAATCAGGAGCTCATCCTATGAAGAAATACGTTGTTCTTGCAGCTTTGCTGACGACTGTGTCTGCTCCGGCTTTCGCCCAGCCAATGGTCCAGCCGATGTCGGGTCAGACCTTCCGGGCGATGGCGGCACAGTCCGATGCCTTCGAGATCGCGTCGAGCCGCATGGCCCTTGAACGCTCCCGCAACCCGCGCGTTCGGACCTTTGCGCAAAACATGATCACCGATCACGGCCAGACCAGCGCTGCCCTGAACGGCGGCCAGCCGATCTATTCGGCGAACGGTGAAGTGCTTGGCTCCGCCGTTACCGGTACCCTCGCAGGCGCAGGCATCGGCGCTCTGGTCGGCGGCCCGGTCGGCGCAGCGGTCGGTGCCGGTATCGGCGCCACGACGGGAACGGTCGCCTCCTCGGCGACGGCCACGCCGGGACCGAAGGCCGGATATGATCCGAACTATGACGGTCCGCTCGGCCGTCGCAGTGGCCTGCGTTCCGGCAGCCTCGCCACCAATCCCGACGAGGCCGGCCCGATGACCACTGGTGCCGTTACGGCAGCTCCGATGAACCTGCCCGTTCAGCTCGACGCCGAGAAGACGCAGATGCTGAACCAGCTGGCTGCGGCTCGCGGCTCTCAGTTCGATCGTCTCTACGGTCGTTACCAGCGCGCAGCGCACCAGGAAACGCTCGCCATGTATCAGCAATACGCGCAGGCTGGATCGGATCCGGCTCTCGTCAACTTCGCCCAGTCGGTCATTCCGCATCTGGAACATCACCTCTCCAACGCAAGCCGTCTTCCTGGCGGACGCTGATCAGGTTCGGTGATGTGAGTTTCAAGGCGGGTTCTCGGAACCCGCCTTTTTCATGCCGTCCGCAAAAATCGTTCAACGTCGTTTCTGGTCGGCATGGGACCCACCGCTCCCTGACCGAGCGTGGAGAGAGCCGCTGCCGCATTCGCGTACGCGGCCGCCTTGAAGGCGTCTCCGTGAACGAGCCATTCGGCCAGGAACGCGCCATCGAACGTGTCGCCGGCTCCCGTCGCATCAACGGCCTGAACCGGACGAGCGGGCAGGACCTCCAACCGATCCGACGTCGCTACCATGGTTCCGGATTTACCCATGGTCAAAGCCACGATGCGGCATCCGACGCCAAGGTAGAAGGCACAGATGTCTTCCGGTCGGTCGAGCCCGGTCAGTTGCTGGGCATCGTCGAGACCCGGCAAGGCAATATCCGACAACGCGACCGCGCCATGAATCACGGCCCTTGCCCGATCGAGCGGCCACAGCCTCAGCCGCAGGTTCGTGTCATAGCTGACTGTCGTTCCGTTCGCCTTCGCATGACGGATCGCCGCGAAAATCGCGTCGGCGCAATCGGACGAGATTGCCTGGCTGATCCCTGAAACGTGAAGCACCCGGGACGAGGTGATCAGATCGAGCGGAAGTTCACCCGTGTGGACCAGGCTGGCGGCCGAACCGGCCCGGGCATAGGAAAAGACGTGCCCCTCCTCGCCATAGCTGATGAAATAGACCCCCGTTCGCCCCTCGCGCCTCAGAAGCACGGATGAACGGTCGATTCCCTCTCGGTCCCATAGGGCGAGGAACTCCCTCCCGAACGCGTCGCCGCCCAGCGCCGTGAAGATCGCGACCTTCGCTCCCTGGCGGGCAGCAGCGACCGCTGTGTTCGAGACGTCACCGCCAAATCCCGGCAGGTAAAGCCTTTCGCCGCCGCGTTGAACCTCGGCGAATTCCATCAGGGGTTCGCCAATAGCCAGAAGATCGATTGTTTTCATGAATGTGCCGCCAGACTTGAGATGGCCGTTGTGGCGTCATCGGACCCGATGACTTTTCCGGGGTTGAGAAGATTTTGGGGATCGAGGCTGCGTTTGAGCGTCCGCATGAGGTCGATGGCGACCGGATCCTTGTAGCGCAGCAATTCACCGCGCTTGATCAGCCCGACCCCATGCTCGGCCGCGATCGACCCGTTCATCCGGTGGACGATGTCGTGAACGATCCGGTTGAACCGCTCCCACGCGGCCAGGAACACGCCTTTGTCCATGTCCATGGGCTGAGAGAGGTTGAAATGGATATTGCCGTCACCGAAATGGCCGAACGCGCAGACGCGGATTCCGGGCATCGCCGCTTCACACGCACCCGTGGCCTCGTCGATGAACGCGGCGACCTGGGATACCGGAACGGCAACATCGTGCTTGATGGATCCACCCTCGAGCCTTTGCACTTCGGAAAGGCTCTCTCTCAAATGCCAGAGGGCAAGGCTCTGAGCCTCGCTCGATCCGAGGGTCGCATCCTCGATAACGCCCTGTTCCAGAGCATCCCCGAGAAGGGCCTCGAGCCTTTCCTGGAGGCCGGAATCCTTCTGCGGCGATGACAGTTCGATCAATGCGTAGGAACGATGGCGCCCCGCCAGGGGGCGGACGGCGCCCGGCCGGTGCTTGAGCACGATCTCTAGTCCGAAATCGGGAATGTACTCGAAAGCCGTCAGCTGATCGCCAGCGGCCTCGCGCAGGGTGTGGAACAGCCTGAGGGCAATCTCCGCCGACGCGCAGCCCACAAAGGCCGTCACCCGCGCCTGCGGTTTCGGAAAGAGCTTCAGGACGGCGGCCGTGATGATTCCAAGCGTCCCTTCGGAACCGACGAAAAGATCCTTGAGGTCATACCCCGTATTGTCCTTCCGCAATCCCTTCAGGCCGTTCCAGACCCGCCCGTCGGCGAGGACGACCTCCAGGCCCAAGGTCAGCTCGCGCATGTTTCCATAGCGCAGCACCGCCGTCCCACCGGCGTTGGTGGCAAGATTGCCGCCGATCCGGCAGGAGCCTTCGGACGCAAGCGACAGGGGAAAGAGATAACCGGCCCGGTCCGCCGCTTCTTGAACGGCCTTCAGGATGCAGCCCGCCTCGACGGTGATCGTCGCATTGAGGGGATCGAGACTCCGGACCCGGTCCAGCCGCGCGAGGGACAGGACAATTCCTCCGCCCGGCACGCCCCCTCCGACAAGGCCCGTATTGCCGCCCTGGGGAACGACGGGAATCCCTGCCCGTGCGCATTCCTGCATCACGAAGGCGACCTCATCCCGATCCTTGGGACGGACAAGGGCAAGGGCCTGCCCGCGATAAAGCCCCCTTGTCTCCACCAACGCACCTTCCAGGTCGGACGCCTCCGTAAGGACGGCTGTCGACCCGAGCTTTTCCGTCAGGCGGTCGATGAAGGTCTGATGGACGGACGACGCGATTCCCATTCCGGCTCCTCGGGATTGCGCATAGTCATTGCGTCTTGTGATGCGGACTGCAAGGTGTAGGAAGAAAGGAACCGGCCCACCCCACAGGAAGGCCGGGATGATTTCCCCTTTGCAGCTCTCGCGGACATCCGATGGCCTATGTGATCCCTGCCCCGACCGTTCCTGCCTTGCCCGTTGCCGATTCGGCCGACCTGTTTCCTGTCCGCCGGGTTTATTGCGTCGGGCGGAACTATGCGGCCCATGCCCGAGAGATGGGCGCCGATCCCACCCGTGAGCCGCCGTTCTTCTTCATGAAGCCCGCCGACGCCCTGCAACCCGTCCCGACCGGAACGGTCGTGGATCACCCTTATCCACCGAAGACGGACAACTATCATTTCGAAGTCGAGTTGGTGGTCACGCTGGCCAAGGGGGGCAAGGACATTCCCGTCGAGGCCGCCCTCGATCATGTCTACGGCTACGCCATCGGCCTCGACATGACCCGCCGCGACCTTCAGGACGAGGCGAAGCAGCTTCGCCGCCCCTGGGAGCTCGGCAAGGGCGCCGATTTTTCCGGGCCTGTGAGCCCCCTGTTTCCGGCCTCCCGGATCGGACATCCCGGGTCGGGAGAGATTTCCTTGGCAGTCGACGGAGTCGTGAAGCAGAAGGGCGATCTCGCTGACATGATCTGGTCCGTGGCGGAACAGATCGCTTATCTGTCGACCTATTTCGAGCTGGCTCCCGGCGACGTCATCTTTTCCGGCACGCCGGAGGGGGTCGGCGCAGTGACCCGAGGCCAGATCATGATCGCGGCGATCGGCGGCCTCGGCGAGATCCGGCTGAGGGTCGTGTAGTTCGACACAAGGCGTCTTGCCTTTTTGGTGCGTTTGGCCGTTACTTCGTGACGGCGCGACCTGAAAGGTTGCGAGAAGCAAGGCTCGCCTGAGCTCGAGCCGTGAAAACTAAGGGAACACATATGAAGTTCTTCAAGACAGTCAGCCTGGCCATCCTCGGCTCCGCGCTTGCGATGGGCGGTGCGGCCGCTCAGGAGAAGACCGTGAAGATCGCCACCGAGGGCGCTTACGCCCCGTGGAACTTCACCGGCGCCGGCGGCAAGCTGGAAGGGTTCGAGATCGATCTGGCCAATGATCTGTGCGCGCGCATGAAGGTGAAGTGCGAGATCGTGGCGCAGGATTGGGACGGCATCATTCCGGCGCTCAACGCCAAGAAGTACGATGCCATCATGGCCGGCATGAGCATCACCGAAGAGCGCAAGAAGGCCATCGACTTCACCGGCCCTTACGCCAATTCGCCCAACGGCTTCCTGGTGGCCAAGAATTCCCCTCTGGCAAAGATGCCGGGAACGGGCGAAGCCTATAATCTGAGCAGCCAGCAGGCCGCGGCCGAGAAGGCGATCGACGCCGTCAAGCCGCTCCTGAAGGGCAAGACGGTGGGCGTTCAGGGCTCGACCATCCACTCGAACTTCGCCGACAAGTACCTGAAGGGCACGGCCGAGGTCCGCGAATACAAGACCACCGAGGCCCATGACCTCGATCTGGCCGCCGGCCGCATCGATGCCGTCCTGGCGGACGCGACCGCCATCATCGGCACCCTCGAGAAGCCCGAGTTCAAGGACTACGCCCTCGTCGGCCCGTCCATCACGGGCGGCATGCTGGGCGCCGGCGTCGGCGTCGGCCTCCGCAAGGGCGACACCGAGCTGAAGAAGAGCTTCGACGACGCCATTCAGGCCGCCATCAAGGACGGGACGGTCCAGAAGCTCTCCATGAAGTGGTTCAAGATCGACACCACCCCCAGGAGCTGAGTCTCCGGATGGCGGAAGCGGTGAAAGCGCGGCCACGGCCGCGCTTTTTCTTTGAAAAGCCATCGGCTGCGACCGAAATCGCCAGTCCTGATCGCCAATTCGGCAGGATTGGCTCTTGCGCTGGCTTGGCTTTTGACTGTTAGCTTTCAGCCAGCGACGGTCGCCGGAGCCCAGACTCCGACCTCGCCCGACAAGGTGTCGAGAGACGCCAGAAACAAGGGAACGACAATGAAACTGTTCAAGGTACTCAGCCTTGGCCTCGTGGCATCCGCGCTTGCGGCGGGTGGCGCAGCCGCTCAGGAGAAGACCGTGAAGATCGCCACCGAGGGCGCTTACGCCCCGTGGAACTTCACCGGCGCCGGCGGCAAGCTGGAAGGGTTCGAGATCGATCTGGCCAATGATCTGTGCGCGCGCATGAAGGTGAAGTGCGAGATCGTGGCGCAGGATTGGGACGGCATCATTCCGGCGCTCAACGCCAAGAAGTACGATGCCATCATGGCCGGCATGA
>NZ_JAJDOP010000005.1 GCF_020595095.1 Microvirga rosea
GTCGTGCCGCCGACTCCGTCGTCGTTGGAGGTTGCAGTCGCTACCGTATCCACTTGGTGGCCGGTGCCTTCGGTCAGAACGACAGGCGTCGTCACCGTCGGCGTCTGCGGAGGCTGATTGTCCTGCGTTGCCGTGACCTTTACGGTAAACTCCTTGAAAGCGAAGCCAGATGTTGCGTCACTTTCGGGATCGATAACCTTCACGCGAACTTTGAAATCGGTGTCTTGAGCGACCTGGAGCTGGCTCTTGTCCCGGACATGCAGCTCAAACGTAGCGTTCTCGTCGTTGCCGATCTTTACGATCTCAAAGGGGCCATTTGTAATTGGCTGGCCTTGATCATTAACGATCTGGTAATTCAGAAAGCCCATGGCATTGAATTCGGCGTATTCATCATCGTCAAACGCGGACAGATTCCCGATTTTCGTACCGTTTTCGGTGTTCTCGCTGATAATGACCTGCCCAGCCGAACCATCTGCTTTGGTCAGAGCGATATCCTCGGGATTATCGTTTGCATCCATAACGATGGCGGAAAAATAAGCTGAGTATTCATAGTTTACAGCAGAGCCGGTTCCGGTAAAATTAAACTCGCCGTATGTATTCAAGTTTTCATAGTCTATAGTTTGGGCAAGAACGATTTCCCACCGATTGGCTGCCTGATTATACTGAAAAGCGAAATTACCACCATCGTCACCAGCTGAATTTGGCGTAGCAACAAAGCTGAGACCAGCAAGATTCTCGCCTGGTTTGAAATTTGAAAGGTAGGCTATCACGGTGCCTGCCTGAATACTCTCATGAAACTTGATCTCACCAGGACCGTCTTGGCTGGTGAGCCCTGCAACTGGAGTAATGTCAAGATTCCAATAGTTAACCATGATAGCCCCCTCTTTAATGAGACAGATAAAGACACGATGTAACATAACTAATTAGCATTGGTCCATTTGCTTTGCAATCATGGAGACCAGCAAAAATAGAAACTTTAATGCAAGACACACCGAAAAAAGAAGCCACCGAGGATGGCCCCGATGGCTTCTAATTTTAGCGAACCTATCATCACCAATGGATATCGCCCTTGGCTGAAGAGTAAGCTTTAAATCACCCAGAGGTCGCTTGCCGACAGGCTAGGCTTCGTATTGGTAAAGGAGATGATCTCCTTTTCCTGAGCCACTGTACCTGAACCATCTTGATCCCAATACAATTTGCCGGTGCTCTCATTATATATGAAGCGCGTCTGCGCAGTTTTAGTTCCTGAACCCATCTTAAGGAACGCGTTAGCACTGAGCTCCTTATCTGCAGTCCCTGCGAGATTGAAGATAGATTTGCTCACGTAGATCTTGTCTGCATTGTTGCCAGCTGCGTTCTTACTGAAGTCGGTGATAACGTCTTTGTTGGTGGCGCTCACAGACCGATCGAAGACGAAGATGTCATTGCCATCGCCGCCGGTGAGGGTATCGTTTCCTGCCCGGCCGTAAAGCTTGTCGTTATCACCTCCACCAATCAGGATGTCCTTACCGGCTCCTCCAATCAACGTGTCCTTTCCATCCAGATGGCCGCTCTGTAGTTCCAGGGTCGCATTTTCAGCTTGCCAATCACGAACTGTGATAACGAAGTCTTGCGTCGGGTCTACAGTTGTATCCACTCCGTCGTCGACCGTTAACGTGACCTTCATCGTGGAGGCCTGTTCACGATCAATTTTCGCACCGTTCATCACGACAAGTTTATTGCCATCGATAGCAAAGATACCATCATTACTACCGAAGGTTCCATCGGCCTTCTTGATCTTCAATGTCCCCGTCGCGTTTGCTACTATCTGGCCAACAAGTGAGCCGCTGCCAGCCATCTCGCGAACAAATGTCTGAGAAAGATCTATTGTAGGCGTATTGCTTGCAGCCTCCACGTCCACCGTATAAGCCGTCTCCGCACTCGCGTGACCGGAGTCATCGAATGCGACCACTTTGAGCGTGTGGACGAAGTCATCGTCCGCGGTCACTTTGCGGGCGAGGACGATTTCGCCCTTGTCGTTGATGGTGAAAAGACCGTCCTTGCTCGTAGTGCCGAACCAATCGCCATCGACGAACTTGTAGTGGTTGTTCAGGAAGCCCGAGTCCTTGCCGTCCGGGTCGTCGTTCGTGGCGATTGCCACGAGGACGTCCTTGTCATTGCCGACGTGGACCGCATTCTTCGTCTCGACCGTGACATGCTCCGGTCCTTCGTTCACATCCGTGACGTTGATCCGAATGACCTGCGGGTCGGACCACGCGCCGTCTCCGTTCATGTCACGGGCACGGACGACCACTTCATAGTAGTGGGCGCCGGTCGTTTTATCGACGCTGGCATCCTCATAGTTGAGATGGACGTTGTTCTTCAGGTGGATCTGACCGCTGACGGCGTCGATTTCGAAGAGCGCGCTGTCCTCCATGAAGTAACGCAGATCGGCGACGTCGTGATCGTCGGACGCCACCACCGTCGGCCCGAAAGCCTGGCTGGCCACGTCTTCGGCGAAGGTGATTTCCGTTCCGCCTGACGTCAGGTGGACATTGTTGGGCGCCTGATTGCCAACGTCCGACTGGACGACGACATCGTATTGGAAGGCTTGGCTGACGATCTCGCCATTCCCCGCATCATAGGCTTCGATTTGGAGGACGTGGTGGCCGGCATTGGCGGCTGCGAGCTTGGTGTTGACCTTGATCTGCCCGGTTGCCTGATCGATGAAGAACAGGCCGTCGGCGCTGATCAGTTTGTTGGGTCCCTGCCCGTCCTTGAAGCGGAAGAGATTGTTGCGATAGTCCGCATTCATGATGTCCGGATCATGGGCGGCCATGGTGACGACCACCGTGCCGACGTCGTTTCCGACATAGACATTCTTGTCGCCGGTGAAGACGATATTGTCCGCAGCCTCGTTCTCGTCGGTGAGATTGATGGTGATTTTCTGGTAGGCGGATTGCAATTCGTCTCCGCTCTTCTCGACAGCACGAACATAGACAAAGTACGTGCCCTTGGCCTCCAGATCGAGAAGCGCCCCTTCCTTTACATGGATCTGGCCGGTATCGGGATCGATGAAGAAGAGATCATTCGGATCCAGCATCTCATAGCGGAGGTTCGCTGTGTCCCCGTCGTCATCGGCGATAACCTTGCCGACAATCGTGTCAGGGCCCGGCGAGTTCTCGGCGATGGTCGCGATCACCACGTCGCCTTCGAGACGGGCATTGATCGGAGCCTTGTTGTCCTCCGTTTCCGGCATGCCCGGCAGGAAGTCGACTTTTTCTATTCCCTTGCTCATGTAATAAGCAACGGCGTCCTCAAGGTCCTTTTCCGTCGCATAAAGGCCTTTGTAGAGGTACGCGACGTCGTTGGAGCCGTGGATCGTCGTATTATTGTTGTCGCCGAGTTCTCCGGCGATTTCGTCGCCGACATTTACGATAATATAGGTATCGTTTCCATCGCCACCGTTGAGGATGTGAGCGATGCTGACGCCGGTGCCGCCGTCGAGGGTATCGGAGACGTTCGTGGTGCCACTGCCAAGGATGGTCGACGAATATTTGTTGCCGATCAGGTGGACGCCTTCGGTAAAGCCATCGCCGGCCCGGAGGACCTCGACCTGCGCGTTCTTGGCAAGGCGATACTCATCGTGAATGAAGACCTCGGCGATGTCGAACAAGTCGCCTGCGCCTTCGACAATGGCGTCGCCGGAATGACGGATCCGATAGGTATCGTCACCGCTTCCGCCTTCGAGGACATCGGCGTCGGTTCCCGCACCACCATCGAGGGTGTCGTTGCCGCCCTCGCCTGCGAGGAGGTTGCTGGATGCGTTACCGATGATGAGGTTGGCGTCATCGTTGCCGATGAGCGTCATCTGGCCCGTGGTTCCACTGGCGTCAAGGTTCTCGAGGAAGGCATCGAGAACGTAGCCCGTGCCCTTGAATGCATCTCCGACGAGCTTGACGGTGTCACTGCCGCCGGTCGCGTCGGCCACTTCATCAATCGTGATGCCGTCGAGGCGCGACACGATATAGGTGTCGTCGCCCAAGCCGCCGCTCAGGTTGTCCTTGCCAGCGCTGCCGCCGTCGAGGGTGTCATTGGCATCGCCGCCGATGATCGTGTTGTTGAGATTGTTGCCCGTGACATTGATGCCGGAATCGAGCCCATCCCAAGCCTTCATCACTTCGATGCCATCATCGTCGTCGAGGGTGTAGTGCTCCGTGATCTTTACCGTGGCGACATCGTATCCGCCCAGGATCGGATCCGGATCCTCGCCGAAGGTCTTTCCAACTTCATCGATGATATATTCATCATCGTTCGCGCCGACGCCTTCGATGACGACCTGATAGGTCTTGACCACCGACCGAACGGTTCCGTCCGTCGCATCGACGGCGATCACCTGAAGCGTAATGGTTTGGGACGGGACATCGCGCCCAATCTTGCCGACGGTCGTAATGACGCCCGTGTCTTCGTCGATCTGGAAAAGACCGCTTCCATCTTTCGGGCCATTGGTGTCGGCAAACTTGAACTTATTCGTCCCGTAAGGCCCCATCGGGTTGTCCGGATCCGTCACGTCCGCGTCGACGATCGTCACGCCTGCTTCCGTGGCACCGGCATGAAGCGTGGTGGGCCCCGAGCGGTCGAGCGTGAGGACCGGCACTTCGTTGACGTCCGTGACGATCACCTTGATCGGGGTGGCGTCGGAGACAAGTCCGCCATCACGCTCGTAAGCACGGACTTCGAGCATGATGTAGTGGTTGCCGTCCTTGTCGACATCCAGCGCCTCATAGTTCAGAGCCGCCTTGACCTTGATGTTGCCGTTGTTGTCGACCTCGAAGAACTCACCGTTGGTCAAGATCTCGTAACGGAGCGGGCCACCGTTGTTGTCGTCGCTCGCCAGAACCGTCGCGACGGCGGAGCCGATCGTGTTTTCGGCAACGGGCGAAACGTCTCCCTGGAGTTGCGGCGGATTCGGCCTCTGATTTTCAACCGGGTCCACCCAGATCGAGACCGGCTGCGGCGTGGTGTAGGAGAGGTTGCCCTTATCCGTTACCCGCACGAAGAACTTGTACTCTGTCGAGGAGGTAACATCCGGGATGGTGCCGTTGCCCCTCTTGAGGACACCCGTTGTAGGATCCACCACGAACATGGCATCAGAGCCGAGAACGTTGCCCTGCAGATCCAGCAATTGATACGTGAAGCCCTGCGGTGTCGTGTCCGGGTCCGTTACAGATGGATTGATGCTGATGACGTAACCAGGAATGTCGGTCTCTTTGACGCGATAAGGCCCGCTGTAGACAAGGCTGGTCGGCGCTTCGTTCACGTCATTGATATAGACGCGGACCGTCGTGATGTCGGATGGAATCTTCGCGCTCGCGGTTTCAATGGCACGAACCTGAACCTCGAAATACTTCCTGCCATCTGTGCCTGTAATGAGGCCCGGTGTCTGACCTTCGAAGTTGATTGCGGTGGTCAAGTAGATCCAGCCGTCATCATCGACCCGGAACTTGTCTTGATGGCTGAGGATTTCGTACTTGAGCGGACCGCCAAGACTGTCAACATCGGTTGCCTGGACACGGCCGGCAGGACCGGTCTTCATTTCATCGATGGGCTTGAAGGTGTTGGCGACCTCTACGGGCTTGTTGGGCCCATAGTCGACGCTGCCGCCATTCAACCATTGGACGTCTTCGATATTGGCGAGCTTCCGTCCATCGAAGTCTTTGACGGAGATATAGGCAGTGTCCCAGCCCTCGGACGTCAGATTAAACTCACGTGGGTCGTCGCTCAAATTATCGACATAATAGATATCATTACCGAGGCCGCCGATCATAGTATCGGCGCCAGCTCCTCCATTAAGAGAATTAACGCCGCTATTGCCCTGCAGGAAATTGTCAAGCGAATTTCCGGTCAGGTTAATCGGCGCTGTACCCGGATCTGCGTAGGCATATTCGACGTTCGCACCCAGTGTAAGGCTGACTGAGGTATAAACCTTGTCGATACCGCCGAGGGCTCCCCCTACGCTTTCAGTGATGACATCTTTATCACTATTGACCCAGTACTCATCGTCACCGGTGCCGCCGTCCATTGAGTCGATACCGGTACCACCATAAAGGCGGTCGTTACCTTCGCCACCAATTAAGGTGTCGTTCTCACTGCCCCCATCGAGAGAATCGTCCCCGATTCCGCCCTCAAGCGTATCGCTCCCGATCATACCAGCGAGAGTGTCGTTCCCATCGGCGCCCCAAATATGGTTGGCTACCGAGTTTCCGATAATCGTATCTCTGCTATTGGTTCCCTGTGCAAAATTGATGTTCACAAGAGAATCGCCACCGCCAATTGACTTGGCGACGGTGCCTGCACCGAGATCGACGTTTACGTATCCAGCCAGGGAGATGTAGTCAACGGCACCAGAATCTGATCCAGCATCGAACCGATCGTTGCCAGCAGAGCCATAGAAGATATCGTAGCCGAAACCGCCATACACGGTGTCGTTGCCGGCGCCCGTATAGAAATTATCGTTGCCATCGCCACCATCGAACCAAACGCTGTAGTTGGCCGCCTTGAAGGTATCGTTGCCTCCACCTGTGGAGATTTGCCAGACGTTCTTTAAAGTGTCGGTATAATTCCCGTCCGTCGCCGTTTTATTGATTAGATCAATCGTTCGATCGATGATGGGACCTTTATATGTAAAACTGAAATCATGTATGTTGTGGATATTCTTAGTGTATGTGAAATCAACATAAGAGACCCATCCACCCTCAAGAGTATCCTGGCCGTCTCCACCAAGTAGGATGTCCCCAAAGCCACCTACAAGCCAGTCATCACCAGTCCCACCCCACAAAACATCTCCGGCGTTATCCTCAGCTAAACTTCCATACAACCAGTCATTTCCCTCCCCGCCTTGTAGGACATCCGCATCATTTCCGCCGTCGAGTGTATCATCCCCGAGTCCACTCTGGAGATTATCACTGCCTGCAAGTCCAGCCCAATGCCATGATTTCTTAAGGGTAGCCCAAATCCCGTCAAGATAGAACGTATCTCCACGGTCTGCAGAGCTATTCAAACCGATGATTTTTTCTATGTCGGGATATATATTTGCATAACTGCCAATGAATGCGCTGAACCCGTCGAACAGCATCGCGTAACTTGAATTAAGTGGCAAATGGCTGAAATCGACCGTATCGAAGCCGCCGTCGCCATGATACTCATCACCACCGTCAGCTGAAAAGCGACCATAAATGTAATCATTGCCTTCGCCACCATAGATGGTTGCTTTTCCGGTTCCGCCGGCCTTAACAATATCGTCTCCTGCCCGCAGATCTGCACGCACGGCAAAACCAGCAAACTGCGTCAGATCAATATTGTCTGGATTGTTAGGATCGTCTCTGCCTTCATAGTAATACGCTGCAAGAGGTACAGGCGTGCCGCTTGCAGCAGCTTTATTGGAACTCGACGCCGTCAATGCTTGATCACTTGACGTAGCGCCTTGCCTTGCTGGGGATGCAGTCCCGACGGAAATTGCATCAAAAGTGGCATCGGAAGGATGCGAACCTGCAATCGAAAATCCTTCAACCTCAGCAATGATAGCATCGCTTTCGGGCGCCATAGCCAAATAGGCGCCCTCATGGTCTATGCCCGCATAGCTAGAGGATGCCTCAGCCTCAAGAGAAACATCAATGACAGCCTTATGCTGTTGAGCACTCGTTACCTCCTCATTTCTATGATCATGAACGTGAGTGGACGCTTCAAGGACCTCGATCGAACGACGCCCATTCTTATCGTCCTGGATCAGCCTTGATGCCGGAACCGGTTCATGCGCTTGATCCGCAGCCGTCGGCGCGTCAGCCGGATCCGAAGAAGGAAGCACACTTGCTGCAGCGGCACCGACGAGCGTGTCGTCGAGCAAGTTACCGATGTCGGTTGTTTCGATAGAAAGCGACTTATCGAAGACCGGCTTGTTCATTTGACGTCCCCTTGGCTTGTGCCGCCACACTTCATGCCGTCGTGATACCCACTTCAGGCATATGATACGAGATTACATATCATTAAGCAGTTTATGCTTCCTGCAAAGCTCTTCGTACGGAGGGGACGCATCACGAAATTCAGATTCCGGGCGTATTCGGGGGAGGTTTTGACGATCTTGAGGCGGCTGACTCAATGGACGGGCCCGGTTGCCGCAAGGTCCATGGCCGTTAACCATGGCTAAAGCCGAGGCCGAAAACTCGGCATCTTTGCATTCTGCACAAAGTCCATTGGGAAAATTTGCAGAGTTCGTAGGAAGTTCTACTTGTCGCGATTGTAGATTTATTTCAACTAAAAATAACAAGACCCCACGGCAATGCGCCTAAAAGTTGCCGAAACGCGAAACCACGCGTCCATAGCGGTCGTCTCGCAGATGCTCGCTTCAGGTGGGCTCTGTACCGTCCGACAGGACCCAAACAGGGGGACCGACCGCCAGCGGGACGACGATGCCTCAATCCTCGCCCCTTCTCTCCCGGTTCCAATGACGTTCTTTCGGAGGCGCAAGCGTCGACCGTGGCATGGGCTGCCGCAAGGGCGCTCCCTGCCCTGCCCCGCCCTGCCCCGCCCTGCCCCGTCACGCCATTCGCTCCCTGAAGGGCCTTATCGTATTTCGGCGTGCGCTCTCGCCTCCGTTTGTCAGCCGCGCCCAGAAGCGCTATGTCCCGGCTTTCGGAAGAGCCTGGCATGACGATTTCAAACGACGACGACCTCAGCCGCCTGAAAGAGATCGGGCGGATCGTCGCCCATACCCTCGAGGCGATGGGGAAGGCCCTCGAGCCGGGCATGACCACCCTTGAACTCGACCAGATCGGGCGAAAGCTCCTGGAAGCAGCCGGGGCACGTCCGGCCCCGGAGCTGGCCTACGCCTTTCCTGGGGCGACCTGCATCAGCGTGAACGAGGAGATCGCCCATGGCATCCCGGGCGCCCGGCGGATCGCGCGTGGCGACCTGGTCAACATCGATGTCTCGGCCGAGAAGAACGGCTTCTTCGCGGATACGGGGGCGTCATTCGCCGTTCCGCCCGTCACCCGGTCGATCGAGCGTCTTTGCAGGGATGGCCGGCGCGCCATGTGGACGGGCCTGCGGCAAGTTGGAGCCGGCAAGCCGATTGCCGGCATCGGCGAGGCCATCGGGAGTTTTGCGCGGAAAAACGGCTACAGTCTCGTCAGGAATCTCGCCAGTCACGGTGTCGGCTTGTCGCTTCACGAGGAGCCGACGGAAATCGCCACGTGGCCCGACGCCTCCGAACGCCGCATCATGAGCGACGGCCTGGTGTTCACCGTCGAACCATTCCTGTCCTTCGGCGCGGAGTGGGCCGAGGACGGCGATGATCCCTGGACGCTCTACAGCAGCCCCAAGGCCCCGACCGTTCAGTACGAACATACGGTTGTCGCAACCCGAAACGGACCATTGATCGTCACGATGGCCGGTTAAGGCCTTCGAAACGAGAGCCCGGCTGCCTCCGGTCCATAAAGGCGAACTCCGATAAATGCAGCCTCGCGCGCCAATACGCGACGCGAGCACCTGTCGCCGACCGGACTTGTCACAATGTCGGGAATTTAGGCGATATTGGTGGCTGAGGACCACTACCGTCAACCGCCAACAGTCATCTATATGGTTCCAGTTACGCTCTTTCGGCCCCACCCGGGATTACAGGCAGCGTCCGCTTAGTGCCATTTCCTGACCTTCCGCCACTGAGGTTGTCATTTCACCTGTTGTACGGCCGGCGGTGTCCACGACCCATCGATGATCGCAGTCTTCGGCCAGTAAGCCCGTACATAGAGTGAGAAGTCGCCGCCCTTGGGCGCAGGAAGCCAGTTGGCCCGCTGGACCGGATCCGCGGGCTCGTCCGCCTGGATATAGAGCGTGAGAGACCCGTCCGCAGCCAGCTTCAGATCCTTGTTCTTGGTCCCAAGCGAGTAGCGGTTAATCGCGTTTGGCGAGAAGAAGTGGTGCTCGTTGTAGAGCGTCAGCGACCAGAAACCGTTGACCGGCGGCGTCTGGTCCTTCGGGAACGTCACCGTGTAGCGGTTGGCGCCGTTGAGCCGCCGGCCCTCCGCATCGAGATTCTGGTAATAGTATTTCGTCTCGTTGGGGGCGTTCACGAGGATGTTCGATTTCGCCACCGCCGTGCGGGTGAAGTAGTCGGTGCCAAAGGCGGCCTCGTTCGAGATCGTGCTCCAGTGGTGCGAGAGCTGCTGGCCATAGTTGCGGAACTCGAACAGCGGCGCCACCAGCGTCTCATCCGCCTCCTTCGCTCCTTCTATCATGGCCTGCTTCAAGCGCGGGTTGTCCCTGGCGGCTGCCAGCACCGCGAGCACCTGGGCGTAGCGCGCCTCCTCCCCGGGCAGCGGCGGGGCGTCAGCCAGCACGGCCGGCAGCGTGTCGACGAAGGACTCGGGCGGCACCCACTTCACCTCCTGCTCGCCAGTGGCGGCATTCGGCAGACGCTTGATCGTGCTCCAGTCGATGCTCTTCATTATACCGTCGTACTCGGCGAGCGGGTACATCAGGATCTGGCGCAGGACGGGCTGGATCGCCTTCCGGTCCTCGGCCGTGTCGTCGAGGAAGATGCGGGGCGCCACCAGAGCGGTGTTGCTCGGGGATCGGAACACCGCGGCGATGCCCTTGGGCACCTCTCCCTGCCAGTTTGGCCCGACGAGCAGGTAGAAGCCGGGCGTGGTGCCGTACATCTTGCCGAGGCGAACGAATCCGTCCGTGCGCAGGTCGACAGCTTGATACACCCAGAAGCGGTCGCCGACGTCCGGCACCTGGATCACGACGGGCGTCTGTTCCAGGCCCAGCGAGCCGACGCCATAGGCGACATCCTGGTTCGGGCAGGCGACGAGGCGCTCATCCGGGTCGACGTAGTCGGTGAGCATGGCGAGCCGGTTGAGCGGCGCGGCCGGGACCGGTCCGGTGTAGGCGAGTTCGGTCGATTGTTCCGCACCGCGCCGCTTGTTGTAGAGGTTGACCATCGGCCAGGCCCAGAAGAAAGCGTCGCGGGCCACATGCCGAGCGTAGGCCTCGGTGATCTTCACCCGCGTGTCCGGCCCCGGCGGCATCGCCTGCGCCCAGGTCGGTGAGGGCGTGACCAAGGAGGCTTGGGTCGGCGGCGTTTGGGCCAAGGCGTATGCTATCGGGCAAGCCAGCAACAGGGCACCCGGGACGCCTGCCTTCAGAAATTGCCGAACGTGCATACCCCACTCCTAGCATTCCATCGATTGGGGTATCCGTCAGAGCTCGGTGCGGTTATTGTGCCGCGACCTTCTCCACGTCCGGCAGCACCCAGGCCTTGTCAAAGAATTCCTTGTTCGGGCCATAGACCCGGAACATCAGCTCGAAACCGTGCTGCGGATCTGTTGGTATCCAGTTGGCTTCTCTGCCAGCCAAAGCCTTTGGCCCGAACCAGACGTCGATGGAGCCATCGGCATTCTTCTGCACCTCGGCGCTGTTCGAGGCGCGGCTGGCGCGGTCCACGCCCTTGATGAGCGCATGGGTCTGGCGGTCGTAGGCGGTGACAGACCAGTACTGCTGCACCGGCGCGTTCGGCGGCACACGTAAGCGGTAGGTCTTGCTGCCATCGAAGCCATTGCCGTCCTTGTCGCGGATGGAAATCAGGTAGAACTGCGCCGTGCCCGGGCGTTTGATGGCGATATAGCCGTAGGTGTAGAGCAGTGCCCGTGCATCGACCGCGTACTTGTCGCGGTCTGCATAGCCCGTACCCTGCCCCTCGATGGCCTCTTGCAGGGTTGGATAGGTCCAGCGACTGTTCGGGAAGTACGGCGGGAAGCCGGCGTCGTAGCGTTGCTCCAGGGTGTCCTTTGCCTCACCGATAGCCGCGGTGAGGATCTTCTGCGTCGCCTCGCTCGGTGCGAAAGGCTTGCCCTTCTCAATGCCGATTGTGCGGATCTGGTCGATCATCGCGCGGTCGCGCTCGATCCAGGGCTCGGCCTGCACGACGCGATTGAGATTGGTGAAGAAGCTCGCATCGTAGCGGATCGTGCTGTCGTAAGTGACGTCTTTCACGTCGGTGAAGACCGTCTCCGGCGGGTTGGCTCCGGCCGAAAGCGGGTAGACCTTCACGCGCCTGCCGTAGGCGATCGATGCCGCTACATCAGTCTCGGAGTGGCTCTTCATGTTCGAGCGCAGGAGCGCATAGTTGCCGTACGTGTCGGAGGGTAGTGCCGTGTAGCCAGGTGGGATGCTTCCCTTGAAGTCCGGCGGCAGGATCACGAACTTTCCGCCCGCTCCCCTGTCGATGCCAAGCAGGCCGACATCCTCGAGGGCGACCTGCCACTCGGTCATGATATTGCCGGTCAGCGACGCGCTGGCGTCTCCCGGCGGTATCTCTAGGACAACGGGACCGACCTCCTTGGTATCGAAGAACACCATGAAGTAGATGACGTCCGGATTGGGAGTGAGCGTCTGGTTGCGCCAGTCGAGCGGGCGGCCCCAATAGATGACCTGGTTTACCTTGCCGGGCGTTTTGGTCAGCATTTCCTGACGCATCAGGTCGGTGTTGACCGCCGGCATGCCCCAGATCACCGCGTCGACGCCGCGGCGCTGGATCTGGCGGTCAGTCGAGGAACCAGGGGGTGGCGCCTGGGCGAGTGCCGTTGCCGTGACGGTCAGATAAGCAAGAGCTGCCAAAATGATCCGCTTCATCAAACTTCCCCAGGCCCTGCGGGTGTCGAAGGACGTTTGAGTGTAGCCGCGCCCCCGAGAATGCCTATCAGGTGAAACCCTCAGATCCCGACAGGAAATAACGCAACACCAAACCTCCTGAAGGGCAACTATGGGTCAAAAGCAGGCATTCGCGACGAAAGTGGAGTTTGCTCACACAGCGAGGTCACCGCGACTTATCCATGCTTGGGAAGCGAACGCCAGCTGCTTACGTTTGACCGCGAATGAGTACGGTCAGTCATCGACCGTCGGCTAGCCGCTGATGAGGTGCAGTTCTTGAGATCATTGGGTTTCTTGAGCTGAAGGCGCTACCGCAAAGGGAATAATAGCGCTAAATTCATCTTCAATTTCAATGACTTATGTCATTAGTGGTAGCGGAGGAGGGATTTGAACCCCCGACACAAGGATTATGATTCCTCTGCTCTGACCAACTGAGCTACTCCGCCCCAGGAACGGGGAAATATCCCCGCGTCAGACAGGCGCGATATAGGGAGGGTTCGGCTTGTCTGTCAAGGAAGAGTACGCGGTTTCGGCGCAGATTTACGCGGACGAACCCAACCCCTCCTTTGAGCGACCGAAACCGCGCGCCGGCGAGAGGCAGGGTGTGCTTTTGTCCACTATGGCGCTCAGCCCTTGGGCTTGGTGCGCCAGAGCTGGAAGCCCTCCGACGAGATCGCCTGCTCGATCACGCGACGGGAGAAGTTGTGCGGCGGCGACTGGCGGGACTGAAGCGTACCGGTCAGTCCCCAGGGGCCGTACTTCTCCGGCAGCTTGCTGCCGGATTCATCCCCGGCAAAGGCATGAAGCTCATCCCGGGATTGGGAAACGAACATGAAGATACGCATGGGATCGACTTTCTAAGAGAAGCGAGCTGAGGATCTAGATAGGGCTCAGACTTCGGAAGTCAGCTCAATCGCCTGCGCGGCAAGTCCAAAACGGTAGGCGAGATGCCACCGCAGCTCGCGGGACGATTGATAAAGATAGGAACGGTCCAGCAGATGGCTGACCTCTCGCTCGTCGCCGGCTTCCCTGGCCCAGACCCGGGAAAGGGTAAAACCGGCGGTCCAATGGTTCTGGCCCACCGGCTCGGGAATGAAGCGGAATTGCATTTCGTCCTGTTTCTCGACGCCCCTCGGCCGGCAGGAGACCCCAGCCTCCTGCGAAGATATGGCAAAAGCCTCGTCTCAGACGGACTGAAGGTTTCCGGCGGATTGCTTGCCCGAACGGCGATCGGTCTCGATCTCGAAGCTGACCTTCTGGCCTTCGACGAGGCCGCGCATGCCGGCTCGCTCAAGGGCCGTGGCATGGACAAAGACGTCTTTTCCGCCGTCATCCGGCTGAATGAAGCCGTAGCCTTTGTGTTCGTTGTAGAATTTGACGGTTCCTTGGAGCATTTTCAGGTCTTTCTGGCATGAAGGCACACAGGCTGCGCCAGAGAGCGCAACCTGCCCGGTTTTTCGATTTTTGGGAAGAAGACTGAACGCGCGCTTTCATAAAACGCGGCGGGGCCCAGAGATCCGGCCAAACAACGATAAGATGAATCTAGGGACGGGTAGAAGAAATAGCAAGCGAAGCGGTATGAATTGCCTCCAAAGAGCCGCCTTCGACTTACGATCAGGCAGTCGTCAGCCTCTTTTGCGGATTCTCATCAACTTGAAAAATCCGACCGGGAAGAGCGCCTTGAGCTCGACCACTTCCATGCGCCCCGTGGCCCGGGCCCACGCCTCGACCCGAGACGCCTTGAAGGCGGAACTCCAGCCGATCGCCTTCGCGACGGGCGAAGCGAGCTCCTCAAGGGTTGCGATGGGGCCGGAGGGCTGGCCGAAATGATTGGCGAGCACGATTTCGCCGCCGGGCTTCAGCACGCGGGCGAACTCGGACAGGGCGACCTCAGGCTCCGGCACGAGGGTGATGATGAACTGAGCCGTTACGGCGTCAAAGCTCTCGTCGGGAAAACCGAGACGGGTCACATCCATGACCTGGAGGCTTTTCACGTGGGTGAGGTGTCGCCGGTCGACCTTGTCCTGGGCCCGGCGCAGCATGTCCTCCGAGAGATCGACCCCGTAAACCTCGGCATGGCTTGGATAATACCCCAGCGACAGGCCCGTGCCGACCCCGGCCTCGAGAACACGCGGACCGCAGGCCACGGCCGCGTTCACGGCGGCCCTCGCGGCCGGCTCCGTCAGCTTGTCGTAGACAACATCGTAGATCGGGGCCCAGCGCGCATAAGCCTTGCGCATCAGGGCCGTCGTGGGGGCATCCGTCATGGAGCGTCCTTCAGTGGGGAAGCCTCAGGCCGCGGCGGGGGCGACCTCAGCTGTCGTTCGAGCGATGGTGCCCCCGCCCAGCACACGTGCCCGGGGAGCATCGCTCTCATAGATGACACAAGCTTGACCGGGAGACACCCCATCTTCCGCCGATAACAGCTCGACAGTAGTGCCGGTTCCGTCAACGCGCAGGATGGCCGGGCGCGGCTCGCGGGTGGAGCGGACCCGCACCGCCACCTCGACGCCCTTCTCCCCGACCCGCTCCAGAGGCAGGTCGCCGAGCCAGTTCACATCGGAGATCCGAATCAGGCGCGTCGCCAGGGCTTCCCGGGGGCCGACGACCACCCGTGCCTCCTTGGCCTCGAGGCGCACCACATACAGAGGCTCCCCGGTTGAAATGCCGAGCCCCTTCCGCTGCCCCACGGTGTAATGAATGATGCCGTCGTGACGACCAAGGACGCGCCCGTCCACATGGACGATGTCGCCCCCCTGCACCGCCCCGGGCTTCAGCCGCTCGATAACGTCGCTGTAGCGTCCCTGCGTGACGAAGCAGATATCCTGGCTGTCGGCCTTTTCCGCCACGGTGAGGCCGAACTCGCGAGCCAGGGCCCGGGTCTTGTCCTTCGGCAACTCCCCCAACGGAAACCGAAGCATGTTCAGCTGCTCCGGCGTCGTCGCATACAGGAAATAGCTCTGATCCCGGTCCGGGTCGGCCGCCCGGTGAAGCGCCCGTCGCCCATCGGGCAGAGCGCGGCTGGCCACGTAATGTCCCGTTGCCAGCACATCGGCTCCAAGCTCCTGCGCGGTTTCGAGCAGATCGCGGAACTTGATGGAGCGGTTGCACTCCACACACGGGATCGGCGTCTCACCGGCGAGATAGCTCTGGGTGAAGCGGTCGATCACCGCCTCGCGGAAGCGAGCCTCGTAATCGAGCACGTAATGAGGAATGCCGATGGCCTCCGCCACCCGGCGGGCATCGTAGATGTCCTGGCCGGCGCAGCAGGCGCCTTTCCGATGAGCGGCGGCGCCGTGATCGTAAAGCTGGAGCGTGATCCCGAGAACGTCGTAGCCCTCCTTCTTGAGGAGAGCGGCAACGACCGAGGAATCCACGCCACCGGACATGGCAACCACGACGCGCGTCTGCGACGGATCGCGGGGGAGATCGAGTGAGTTGAGCATCTGTTCCATCCCGAGGCGCCGTTCAAGGCGGCGTACGGAGGGGCCAAAACTCTTCTATAGCGATTGAAGCGCCAATCTTCCAGAGCGCCGGCGAGCTCGAAACGTCACGGCTCGTTAACCCTTATGGCCGGATTGGGGCGCCTTCTTCGATCATACTGGTGCGCTTAGGAAAACATTAAGCGGGGGCGCTTAAGGTCACCCTCGACAAGGTCGTTGAATTTTTGTGTGAGCGTATCATGACCGAACCCCACCGCCCGAGGGTCAAGTATGTCATCGGGCCCGACGGTAGTCCCTTGACGATTGCCGATCTTCCGCCGTCCAGCACCCGCCGCTGGGTCATCCGCCGCAAGGCCGAGGTTGTTGCCGCCGTTCGCGGCGGTCTCCTGAGCCTCGAGGAGGCCTGCCAGCGCTACACGCTGACGACGGAAGAGTTTCTCAGCTGGCAGCTGTCCATCGATCAGCATGGACTTGCCGGATTGCGGACCACGCGTATCCAACACTATCGCCAGTAAGGCAATCCAGTTGTCTTCAATCCAGTCGTCTCAGGGGCGCGGCCGCCAAGCTGCGCCCTTTTTGCGTCGGATGGGTCCTCGCAGGGCTGTTAAGCGATTCCTAACCATCCTCGGACATCGTGCTCAGGCCCCATTGCTTCAGCAGGTTCCATCCGTGCCACAAATCCTCGATGTCTCGCCCTCGCGTGTTCCCTCCCCGGCGATGAGCCTTGCTTCGGCTCCCGGCGGATCCTTGGGTTTGCACACGATCGAGATCGGCCAGACCGTGGCCGACGTCGAGCGACACCTCATTCTCGCGACGCTGGGTTATTGCCAGGGCAATCGGACCCATGCGGCCAAGATCCTAGCCATCTCGATTCGCACCCTCCGGAACAAGCTGAACGAGTATGCGGAGGCTGGATTCCGCATTCCGGAGCCTGGGCAGCTCAGACACGAGGCAGCCTGCTGAGGGTCTCAGCCGAACCGGCGCTTTCGCAGCCAAAGGCTGGTCTCCAAGGCGCCGGGCGGAACGGCAATGTCCGAGAGAATGCCGCCGCGCCCCTCGGGCCGCATGGTTCGGGCCACGAAATGGCTTGAGAAAACCAGCTCGTAGGCTCCCCCCTGGAGGAGCGCTCCGGCCAGGAGCTGCTCGTTGTATCCCCGCCATGACCACTCTTCCGGATACGCGTCGGGCAAGGTGATGTCATGGACATGGACCAGGGTTCCTTCCGCGAGCCGGGGCAACACATCCAGGAAGAGCCGGTCCACGTCGGTGCCCGGCATCGCGATATGACTTGAGTCGATGAAGAGCACGTCGCCCCGGTCCAGCTCGGCGAAGAGGCCAGGATCGGCATCCTTCAGCAGAACCGGCTTGTGCATGACATCGAGCCGGCCCAGGTTTGCGCGGGGAGCCGGGTCTATGCAGGTGATCCGGGTCGGCAGGCCGCCATCCCGGACCGCCTGGGCCATGAAGCGCGTGGAATGGCCCGATCCCACCTCGAGAATACGCCCGGGCTTGGTGGTCCGGATCATGGCGTAGGCTGCAGCGGCGTCGAGCCGGGGAAACCAGTCCTGATCGAACCGGGCCGGTCCCCCGCCGTCCGCGATCCGCCGCAGCTCCGGCGAATAGGTCTCGATATCGTCGAGAAGGGCGGAGAAACGGCCTCCGGCCTCTTCGAACAAAGGCCGCAGCGCCGGATAACCCTGCGCCTCGACACCGGCGGCGTAGCGGTAAGGGATGAAGAAACCGCGCTCTTTCAGCCCCAGAAGGGTCGAAAGCCCGAACCCCAGGCGTCGCCAGCGCGTGGACACGGAGGAATCAGACCAAGGGGGATGGCGGCAGCGATCCGCCGCCCGGGGCGCCTCGTCCCCGCCAGGCCTGCGCCAAGCGGGCTCGCTCGAACAGGAGCACCACGATCAACGACAACGCGAAGGGGATCAGGAGGTAGAAGACGCGGAAAACGATCAATGCCGCCAGCACATCGGGTTTTGGAATGTCCGGCATCGCCGTCAGGAAGACGAGCTCGAAGACTCCGAGGCCTCCGGGGGCATGGCTGACCAGGGCCGCCGAGAAGGACGCCAGGAAAACGGCCAGCACGACGATGAAGCTCGGCTCCCCATGGGCCGGAAGAACGAAGAAGATGATCCCGGCCGCTCCCAGGAGCTCGAGAGGTGCCGCCATGAGCTGGCGCCAGAGGATCGCCGGACGCGGATATTCGATCTTGGCCTTCCGGATCACGAGCGGGGGAAGGTGCAGGATGGACCCCGCCACATAAAGCGCCACGAGGCCCAGAAGGATGAAGCCGACCGTCCGAGCCGTCGCCGGATTGGTCAGGACAGCGGGGAGAAGATCCTCGAGCCGGTGGAGAAGGGTCGGATCAACCGTCAGGACGATTCCGCCCAGCAGGATCGTCCCTAAGCCGAACGTGAAGGAGCACAGGGCCACGAGCACGGCGATCTGAGCGGCGCTCAAGCCCTTCGACGAATAGGCCCGATAGCGGACCACCGCGCCGGAGAAAACCGAAGCGCCGATATTGTGGGACAGGGCGTAGGTGGTGAAGGACGTGATGGAGACGAAGAGCCAGGAGATATGCCGCACGCCAAGGTGCAGGAGGGCGATCCGGTCGTACCAGGCCAACGCCCCGTAGGCGACCAGCGTCGAGAGGCCCGCCAACAGGTAGCGATGATTGGGCACCGCCTTCAGGCTTTCCCAGACATCATCGAGGGACAGGCCGCGAAGCTCGCGGTAAAGAAGCCAACCCGAAATGCCAACCGCCAGAAGCCCGATCAGGGGCCAAACGAACTCACGCACATTTTTCATGGAGGCGGACGGCTCCTTCGCTCTTGATCTCTGTGTGCCCTACAAGCCTTTGCCCCGCAAGGGGGAAGTCGGTCGCGGCCCGGTGCTATTTCGGCGCGGAACACCCACGAAAGACTTTTGACCGGACGGTGTAGAACGGCTCTCTTTCCCGAAGCTCGCTCCGTGGCAAGATCGGAGCCCGTCGGACGGCTTGCCGCTGGCCCCCGGCGGCAACGGCTACGTGGAGGAAAGCTCCCAGGGCGGCCTCCCCGTTGCCCTCGCGTCCCGACCATGGGAAACCGTTCCGTAACGCAGCTTTTTCAGGACATGGTCGCAGAATGACGGCAGCCTCCTCCATGGCATTGAACCTCAACGGCTATACTGACCTGCCCGAGGGAAAGATCGCGGCCGTCGTGACCTATCTCCGGATGCACCGGCCCCCATCCATTCCCGGACCGGATGAAGCGGCGCCATGGAATTTGCAGCGCCTGACCGGCGATACGGAGCGATACCGCGCGCTGTTCCGGCGCATCGGAGAGCCCTGGCTCTGGTTCAGCCGGGCCGTCATGTCGGCAGACGATCTCCAGGCGGTGATCGGGAATTCGCAGGTCGAGGCCTATGCGCTCAGCGACGGAACCGCCGATATCGGACTCTTGGAACTCGACTTTCGTACGCCAGGCGAAGCGGAGCTGGTCTTCCTCGGCCTCGTGCCCGGAACGATCGGCCAAGGCGCGGGGCGCTTCCTGATCCGGGAGGCGATCCGCAGAGCTTTCGAAAAGCCGGTCGACCGGCTTTTCGTCCATACCTGTTCCCTGGATCATCCCGGTGCCCTGTCGTTCTATCGACGTGCCGGGTTCGAGCCCTACAAGCGGGCGCTCGAAGTGGCGGACGACCCACGCCTCACGGGCCATCTGCCGCGCGATGCCGGGTCCCACGTTCCGGTGCTTGGCAAGGTTTGATCCCGGCCAAAGAAAAGGCGCACCGTTGGGCGCGCCGATGGAATGGGAGAAGGGAAAGAGGATGTCAGGCCGAGGCGCGCATGGCTCTTGGCTGAGCGGCCTGGATGACGGCACCGTCACGCACCGGATCACCGGTACGCTCCCGGTCCTCGAGGCTTTCCGCACGCTTCAGATCCTCGAACGCTTCGCCAAGCTCCGCCTTGGCGTCGTCGAGCTGAACATGAAGATTCTGGACCGATTGGCGTAGGTTGTCCCGGCGCTGCGCCGCAGCACGGGCATAGGTCGGATAGGCGAAGTGGTTCGGATCGGAGATCCCGGCTTTGTGCTCCTCCGCCGCGATTTCACGATCGAGATCCACCGCCATGCGGTCGAACTCAGCGATCATCATCTCGATCTGCGCCACCTTCCGACGTTTCTCGTCGACCTGAAAGCGCTTGAGGCGGATGAGCGTATCCCGCGACTTCATCTTGATTCAACTCCACACGTCGCTGTTTCACGTGCCCGGTGGATCGCTCAGTTATCCCCCGGACGCGATTTACCATCACGCATGGAAGTTGACCTTTCCTTACCGCCGCCGAGGAAATCCTCAGGAAAGGTTGCAGTGAGATATGTCACTCAGGCAGCAATCTATCCACAGGCCCGGCGCCATCAACCTTTCGTTTACCGAACTCGTTAACACTGGGTTCGTCACAGCGAGTCTCCTTAGGGTCGATCGCATGGCCGGGGCGTAAAGCCCCGAAAAGCAAAGAGTTTCAGTCGGACGGAACGGTTTGGAATGGAGCCTCAAACCACACATGTCAGCGGCCCGGAACGACATAGGGGAAGAACCAAGTCGTTAAGCGCTTGCATGTCTGAATCAGGGTTTGTTAACCATTCTGAACTAGCGTTTCGAATCAGTTCAAGAGGGCATCCGCCACAGGCCCTGTGGCGGGTGGGCAGCCACCGGCTTGTCATTAACCCAAGGGCAAGGGCTGGGGAATAAACATGCGCGTACTTCTTATCGAAGACGACAGCGCAACTGCGCAGAGCATCGAGCTGATGCTGAAATCCGAGAATTTCAACGTCTACGCGACGGATCTCGGCGAAGAGGGCGTCGATCTCGGCAAGCTCTACGACTACGATATCATTCTTCTGGACCTGAACCTTCCCGACATGTCGGGCTACGAGGTGCTGCGCACGCTTCGCGTCGCCAAGGTCAAGACCCCGATCCTGATTCTCTCCGGCATGGCCGGCACCGACGACAAGGTGAAAGGCCTGGGCTTCGGCGCCGACGACTACCTGACGAAGCCCTTCCACAAGGACGAGCTTGTCGCCCGCATTCATGCGATCGTGCGTCGTTCCAAGGGCCATGCGCAATCGGTGATCACCACCGGCGATCTGGTGGTGAACCTCGATACGAAGACCGTCGAGGTGGGTGGTGCGCGCGTTCACCTGACGGGCAAGGAATACCAGATGCTGGAACTCCTTTCGTTGCGTAAGGGCACGACCCTGACGAAAGAGATGTTCCTCAACCATCTCTATGGCGGAATGGACGAGCCGGAGCTGAAGATCATCGACGTCTTCATCTGCAAGCTGCGCAAGAAGCTCGCCAACGCCTCTCAAGGCAAGAACTACATCGAGACCGTTTGGGGCCGTGGCTACGTGCTGCGCGAACCAAGTGAATCGGACGAGCGGATCGCCGTTTAAGATCACGCTTCAAAGCATCGAAAAGCCCGGCATCCGCCGGGCTTTTTTGTTATAGTCGCGCACGCAAGGGACAGGAGTAATCCGCATGCGCTCGATGATGGCGTCATGGCAATTCTGGGCATTGCTCTCGGCGGCTTCCGCAGCGCTGACGGCGGTCTTCGCCAAGATCGGCATCGAGGGAATCGGTTCGGACTTCGCCACCTTCATTCGGACGGTCGTGATTCTCATCGTGCTCGGCGCGATCCTGATCGTCACGGGCCAGTGGCAATCCTGGAGTTCCGTCTCGGCGAAGTCCTATGTGTTTCTGCTCCTGTCGGGGCTTGCGACGGGCGCCTCGTGGTTGTGCTACTTCCGCGCTCTCAAACTTGGTGACGCGGCGCGTGTCGCGCCGATCGACAAACTCAGCGTCGTGCTGGTGGCGCTGTTCGGCGTCGTGTTTCTCGGGGAGCGCCTGACCGGATGGAACTGGGCAGGGATCGTGCTGATCGCCGCAGGAGCGATCCTGGTCGCCTACAAAGGCTGACCACAGAGCTTCAGAGCCGCATCACGATCACGCCGCACGCGATCATCCCGGCAGCGGCGATACGCACGGGACCTGCTCTTTCCTTGAGGAAGAGAACGGCGAACAGAACCGCGAAGAGCACGCTCGATTCCCTAAGGGCAGCAACAAGCGCGATGGGTGCTTGCGTGAAGGCCCAGATCGCGATCCAGTAGGACGCGAGGGACATGGCGCCTGCGGTCAGGCCGCTGCGCCATGCCGGCGCCAGGCGCTTGAGGATTTTGGTTCCGCGCAAGGCGAACACGCAGGCGCAGGTGCAGATTCCATCGACGATGCTGAGACCGATGATATATCCGGACGCGGAACCGGATATCCTCGCCCCAAGACCATCGACCAGGGTGTAGGAAGCCGTGAAGGCCGCTGTCGCGAGAGCGAACCCAAGCGCTTTCAGGGGGATCCGGTCTGCCGCTCCATGACGGAAGGACATGATGCAAACTCCGAAGCCGATCAGAAGGATCGCGGCCAGCTTCGCGAGCGTCACCGTCTCACCGAGAAACGCCGTGCTGGCGACCGCGACGATCAAAGGAGCCGTGCCGCGGGCCAACGGATAGACCTGTGACAGATCCCCATGTTCATAGGCCTTGACCAAGGTGAGCTTATAGCCCGTATGGATCAGCGCGGACGCGATCAGCCAAGGCAGCGATGCGACGGCGGGGAGCGGAAAGAACGGAAGCAGCGCGGCGCAGATCAAGGCCGATGAAAGCGCCAGCAACGTCATGGACGACAGCCGGTCGAGCCCGACCTTCACCACGGCGTTCCATCCGGCATGCATGGCGGCAGCCAGCAACACAGCCCCAAAGACGACTGGCTCCACGCTTTTCTCCCTCGCGTCGCGTGATGTTCGGTTCCGCTTGCGGCCTTCAAGAACCGTCATGCGGCGTCCCTTGTGTCACGGCACCGGAGGCTCGATAATCGATATGATCTAACGAACGATGTGCATTTTTCTCACATGGCCAGTCGCCGCCTCCCTTCCTTGAACGCCCTCGCCGCTTTTGAAGCCGCAGCTCGGCTGGGCCGCATGACCCTTGCGGCGGAGGAGCTGGCCGTCACCCATGGCGCCATCAGCCGCCAAGTGCGCCATCTCGAGGAGGTTCTCGGCGTTCGCCTGTTCGAAGGTCCGAAGAATGCCTTGCGCCTGACGGATGCGGGACGCACGCTGGTCACCCACCTCACCGCCGGCTTCGACCATCTGGAATTCGGCGTTCGCGCCGTGGCGGACGAGGAGAACGGCGCACTCGACGTTTCGTGCACCGGAACGTTCAGCATGCGCTGGCTGATCCCGCGTCTTTATCGGTTTCAGGAGGCTCATCCGGATATCGAGGTACGGCTCTCGGCCTCTTACGCGCCGGTCGACTTCGCGCGCCATCGCTACGAGGTCGCGATCCGCCTCACCGATCACCTCATGCCGTCGGAGGCCGCGACCACGCCGCTCTTTGCCGAGTCCGTCGGGCCCGTGCTGGCCCCTGCCCTTGCGGCACGCCTTGGTCTCAAGGATCCCGGCGATCTCAAAGGCGCTCCGCTGCTCCACACGGTCACCCGCCGATACGCCTGGCCGGATTGGCTGGCGCGCGCCGCCGGCGGCGCCAGGGTCGATCTGTCGGGAACGGAGTACGAGCATTTCTACTACATGCTCGAAGCGGCGACCGCCGGCTTAGGGATAGGGATCGCTCCCTGGCAGCTGGTGATCGACGACATCCAGGCCGGGCGGCTCGTGGCGCCCTTCGGGTTCATTCCGAGCGGGATGGATTATGTCGCCGTCCGTCGTCCGCAACGAAGCCGCAAGGCGCAGGCCTTCTGCGCCTGGCTTGAAACGGAAGCCGCCAGGACCCCTATGCCGACGTCGCCCGCAGGGTGACCTCGTCGCCGTCGATGCTGAAAGCCGTCGTCATGCCGGAAGCGCGCGCGATCATCCCGGCATAATAGATCTGGATGCCGTGCGCATCGACCGTCCCGGTTTCGGATTCCCCCGCCAGAAGAGCCTCGGCATGGGCCGGGATACGTGCGTTGAGTCCCTTCGAGCGAATGATGAACTCGCATTTCTCCGTATCGCCCGACACGCTGGCCGATATCGACCCGCCGCGCGGAATGGCGTTGATGGCGATCATGATCAGGTTGAGCAGCAGCTTCACCCGGTTCTTTGGAAACAGGAGCCGGGGAGCGGACCATGCAAAGGAAATCTTGTCGTCCTGAAAGAGGCCGCGTGCCACCTGCTCCGCATCGCCGAGATCGATGGCGGCTCCCGCAGACCCGGCGGCCCCGAAGGCAAGGCGGGCGAACTGCAGGCGGGCCGATGCCTGCTTCGCGCTTTTCTCGATCAGCTCCAGGGCGAATTCACGCATGGATTGGTCGTTGTCGTCCTCCAGGACCTCAAGGCCGTTGACGATGGCCCCGACCGGGGAAATCACATCATGACAGACCCGCGAGCAGAGAAGAGCGGCGAGATCGAGCGAATCGAGAGAAATCGTGGCCATAAGGGCTCCGGATAGACCGACAATCGGCGTGAGGCTTGCATAACTCGGTTTCGTTCTGCAAAGCTTAACCCCGAAGAGGAAAGAGAACGTGAACCGGGATACCCGGCTATGAGTTCTTTGAGAAGCGGGCAAAGGAATTCCCAAGCCCTGCGCAGCGGGCCGGAGCCATGACGGAACTTGACAGCGACACCGATGCCGTCGCGCGACAATTGGCCGTGATCGCCATCGAGGCGGGGCAGATTCTTCGGCGCATGGAGCATGCTCTGCTCGACCCTTATGTGAAGCAGGACGGAACCCCGAGCACCATGGCCGACCTCGCGGCCGAAGAGCTGATCATCAAGCATCTCAACCGGGCTTGGCCTGGCATTCCGGTGATTGCCGAAGAATCGGCGAACCAGACCGAGGCTGGGCGCTATTTTTTCCTGGTGGACCCTCTCGACGGCACCGGCGATTTTATCCATGGGACCGGAGAATACAGCGTCAACATCGCCCTGGTCCGTGACCAGCGTCCCATCGCGGCCGTCGTCGCCGCCCCGGCAATGGGGCGTATCTGGATCGCCGGGACCCAGGCGGAAACCGGCACCGTTCCTGACGCGCCGGATGCCGAGATCGACTGGCGTCCGGTGGAGACCAGACAGGCCCCCGAGCAGAGCCTCGTCGCCCTCGTCAGCCGGCGCCACGGGGACAATGCCACGGAGAAATGCCTGGAATCTCTCTCGATCGGCACGCGGCGCACGGCGTCGTCGGCCCTCAAATTCTGCCTCATCGCCTCCGGAGAGGCGGATATCTACGTGCGATGCGGGCCTACCATGGAGTGGGACACCGCGGCGGGCGACCACATCCTGTCCTGCGCGGGCGGACGCGTGATCGGCCCGGGCGGCACGAAACTGACCTATGGTCACCGGGACCGGAACTATCGCAACGGCCCCTTCGCGGCGCTTGGCGACGTCACGCTGGCTCCCCGCCTGGCCCTGCCCGTTTCCTGCTGACATTTCCGGTCGTTGGACAGCGACGGCGGATCCGCGGAGCGCCCGGATGTCCCACGCGCCGATGCGCCATGGGCAAGCCGGGTTGTAGAGAGATTGTTAGGGTTATCGCCTTAGAGTGATCCACCGTCCGTGCTCAAGATGGCCTTTCCGGGCGGGTTAACCCGGTCCAAGGCCGGATTGTCCACGTCCTGTCGGAGCGACAGCTCCGACGTCTCAAGCGAGGAGATTGCTCATGGGCTCGCGATACCGCTTTCTGCTGGCAGCCGCTATGGCCGCTCTCGTCGGGTTGTCCGCCTCGGGTGCATCCGCCCAGGCGTCCCGCCAGGTGACCCGCACCAACTACCCCGCCCCCAACGCGCCGAACTCCTATAATTCGAACGACCTCGTTCAATCGGGACACCAGTTCTTCGGATCGGCCTCCCGCGGGCTCGCGTTGGCCGTGGAAGAGGCGGTGCGGCGCTGGGGCGAGCCGAACGGCTATATTCTCGGCCAGGAAGCCTCGGGGGCCTTCTTCGGCGGCCTTCGCTATGGCGAGGGCAAGCTCTTCACCCGCAATGTGGGCGAGCGCCGCATTTTCTGGCAAGGTCCGTCCCTGGGCTTCGACGTGGGCGGCGAAGGTGCCCGCACGATGATGCTGGTTTATAATCTTCCGGCCATCAACGCCCTGTACAAGCGCTTCGTCGGCCTCGACGGATCGGCCTATCTGATCGGCGGCTTCGGCATTTCGGCGGCTGCGGCCGACGAGATGGTCGTGGTGCCGATCCGCACCGGGGTCGGCGCCCGCCTTGGCGTCAACATGGGTTATCTGAAGTTCACCCCCGAACCGACCTGGAATCCCTTTTAGACTGCGCTAGAAAGGCTTATCCAGAGCCTGAACAAAGCTCTGGCAAGCCGCGCGGGCACAAGACAAGGTGCTTGAGCGTTTCCGGTCAGGCATCTTGGAGTTTGAGTCCGCGTGGTCGAGACACTTATGATTTTCGCGCTGGGGTTTCTGGCTGCAACCCTGATTGCGCTCCTCATCATTCCGGCCATCAACACCCGCGCGGAGCGGCTCGCCCGCCGCCGGGTCGAAGCTCTCTTTCCCATGTCGATCGAGGAGCTGACCGCCGAAAAGGATCATTTGCGGGCGGAATTTGCCGTTCTGCAGCGGCGGATCGAGCGCAAGGCCGAGGAAGCGCAGGCGGTCAAGCACCAGAGCATGGAAGAGCTCGGCCGCCGCGCCGTCCGCATTCAAGAGCTGGAAGATACCATCGCGGCCCGTGACGGCGTCATTGCCACCCGCGACACCGAGCTCAAGGCAACGCAGGACAAGCTGACGGCGACGGAGGAAGATCTGGCCCGAACCCGGACCTCGCTGTCCGGCACACGGGAAACCCTCGCGGCGTTGGAAACCGCCCACCGCGCCACCCTCGACGAACTGTCGAATACGCGCCGGGAGCTCGATGCGTCACAGGCTGAGCTGGCTCGAACCAAGGCGGCCGTTCAGCAGGCCGAGCAAAGACTCGCGGAGCGCGACACGGCCTATGGCGACGCCGATGCGCGCCTCACCGCCGCGCTCAGCGAACTGGACGTGAAGAGAATTACGATCTCCGATCTCGAAACACGTCTCATGACGCAAACGGCGCGGGGCAATGATTTCGAGCGAGCGCTCAACGAGCGTCACAGCGAACTTTCCGACGAGCGAAAGCGTCTCGCCGAGCTCGCCAAGGGCCTCACGGCCGAACAGGAGCGCGGCCTGATTCTCGAGCAGAGAATCCGTGAGCTCGAAGCCGAGAGGGACGAGAAAGCCGCGCAGATCGTCGCTTTGGCCGGGCGGTCCGAAGGTGCGGCAGGTCCGAATGGCACCGCTCCTGGCAGCGCGCAGAACGACGAGCTGCGCGCCAAGATCACGGAACTTGCCAACCAGATCGTGACGGGCGGGAACAGCCAGCCGGCTAAAACCGATCAACCCAAGACGGATCAACCTAAGCCCAATCAGCCCAAGCCCGATCAGGCTAAGTCCAACCAGTCCAAGACCAATCGGCGCAAGCGGACTGGCTGACCAAGCTATTTGGGGATGACGCTCTGATTGCCTCCGGGGCTTCCCGGAGGGGGGATGACCCGCGTGGTGCCGGGATCCGGCACCGGTGCCGGGATGGTCATGTCCGGTGTCGCCGTTGCCGGCGGCCGGATCACGCCGTCGCTCTTCTCAAGCTTATCGCTCAAGGTGCCTGTCGACCCCGTCTCGGACGGATCCGCCGGCCGGACCTTTTCGGCCGGCATGTCCTTCGGCGCCGGCATATTGGGCGCCTGGGGCTGAGCAGGAACCTGAGCCGACGCGCCGGCGATGCCACCGGCGGTCAAGACTGCGAGAACCAGCAATCGCTTCATGAGTCCGCTCCTTTCAAAGGGAACGGGCCTTTGAAGCAGAGGTTCGGAACCGGCTATTCCGCCGCAAGGGCGGGCTGGCGCGCCATCTGGAGATAGAGATCACGCAGCTTCTGGGTAATCGGCCCCGGCTTACCATTCCCGATCTGGCGTCCGTCGATCGACACGATCGGAACCACGAAGTTCGACGCGCTGGTCAGGAACGCCTCGGCGGCATCGTAAGCTTCCTCGACCGTGAAACGCCGCTCCTCGAGGGAAACTCCCTCTTCCTTGGACAGGCGCAGCATGGACTGGCGGGTGATCCCGGGCAGGATCGCGTTGGACAGGGGGCGCACCACGATGCTGCCTGCCTTCGTGACGATGAAGGCGCTCGACGAGCCGCCTTCGGTCACATAACCGTCCTCGACCATCCAGGCTTCCTGCGCCCCCGCCTCCTTGGCCGCCTGCTTGGCGAGAACCTGAGCCAGAAGGCCGATCGACTTGATATCGCGGCGTTCCCAGCGTTGGTCGGGCACTGTGATCACGGCGATACCGTTCCGGGCGGCAGGCGCATCCGCGATGGACTTGGCCTGGGTGAACATCATCACCGTCGGAGCGCCTTCCTGAGGGAAGAAGAAATCGCGCTCGGCCACGCCGCGGGTCACCTGCAGATACAGGAACCCTTCCGTTAGATTGTTGCGTGCAACAAGTTCCTGCTCTAGACGCGTCCATTCGCTGCGGGAATAGGGATTCGCGATGCGAATCTCGCGAAGGGATCTTTCCAGGCGCTCCAGATGAGCGTCGTTGTCGATCAGCCGGCCATCCAGGACGCCGACACCCTCATAAATCCCGTCGGCGAACAGGAAGCCACGGTCCATGATCGGGACCTTGGCCTCTTCCGGCGGGAGAAATGAACCATTCAGGAAAATGATGCGCGACATGGAATCCTCGACAGCACTGGAACGGCCATCCCCTGGTCTGCGCCGGCAAAGATCCTAAAAACCATATGGCTCGGGTTGCCTGAGCGCGAGGCGGCTTGGCTGATAGGTACCCAGATTATGAAGTGGACGCTACACCTCTTTTCCGCATCCCTCCCCCTCCTTCTGGCCATGTCTCCCGGCCCTGCCCTGGCCGGACAGGAGCCGCAAGCGTGGTACCTGGAACAGGGCTATGTCCCGCCCTTGAGGGACCGGATCATCGCCTGCCATGGCTATGGCTGCACAAGGAGGACGGCGGTCGCGGTCGACCCGTCCCTGCTTCACCGGGCAAGCGCGATCCTCAGATCGGCTAAAGCTTCGCCGGATACGGAACGCCGGGCTCTCGGTGAGGTGATCAGGCTCTACACGTCCTATCTGACGAGTCGCATCGGCAGCCCTCCGGACGTGCCGAAGTCGCCCCCCTCGGAGGCCGGGATCAGTGGTCAGATGGATTGCGTAGACGAAACGGCCAACACCACGAGCCTGCTTCTCGTCCTGGAAAGCTACGGCCTTCTCGCCTATCACGAGGTCGAACGTCCCCAGTCACGGGGCATCTTCCTCGATGGGCGCTACCCGCACACGACAGCCGTGATCGCGGAAAAGCAAAGCCATCGGGAGTGGGCGGTCGATCCCTGGGCGAAGGCTCCAGGGGAAAAGCCGGATATCCTGCCGCTCGCACAATGGCGGCAGGATTCCTGAAGCGGCACGGAGATTATTTCAAGTGCTGGGCGATGTGCTTGTTCATCTCGAACATGGTGACCTTGCTCTTGCCGAAGATCGGCTGAAGCTTGTCGTCCGCCAGAATCTCGCGCTTGTTCTCGGGATTCTGCAGGTTGTTCTTCTTGATGTAGTCCCACATCTTGCTCACGACTTCACCGCGCGGCAGCGGGTTCGAGCCGACAACGGCCGCCAGCTCCTTAGAGGGCTGCAGAGGCTGCTGAAGAGCATTGGGCTTGGACCCGGCCGCCTTTTTGGCCGCAGGCTTCTTCGCACCGGCTTTTCCGTCTGTCGTCTTAGTCGGCATGGATTCCTCCGAGGGTAGGTAGGGATAAACCCTTCGCAGCCGTGAAAGGGTCTGTAAAGTGTCCATCGGCCGGGCTGAAGCGATATGCCGGTCAGATGGCCAGTGGTCGCAGAGCTTATGTTTGCTCCAAGCAGTCAGCAAGACCGTTTTGGCAAGCATCAACCTGTTTTCGAGAACGGAACGACGTTTGCCGGTAAATCCCTGAAGGATCGCGGATTTTTCGCTCCGCCCTGGATTCTTCTGGCGCGTTCCGCAGCGGAAATGACGTGGGAGACGATAGCCTCGTTCGGGCAGGGCTTCGCCAGGAAGGCCGCTCCAGGGGGCAGATCGCCCTGCGACGGCCATTGGCGGCCCGACATGATGAGAATCTCGGTTTCGCGCCAGCGGTCGTAAACCTGTCGCGCAAGCTCGAAGCCATTGCAGCCGAAGGGCATATCCACATCGGTGAGGAGAATGTCGACCGTCAGGCCAGCCTCGAAGATCGTGAGAGCTTCCGTTGAGTTCGCAGCCTCGACGACCTTGAAACCAGCTTCCTCCAGGAGGTCTGAAATGAAGAGGCGGATGAGAGGCTCGTCTTCTACTAAAAGAACTGTGGACTGATCCTCGATCATCTACTGCAACTCGCGACTCGACGCTTCTCAACGCACGGCGTGGCGGACGGTTCCATGAAAACGTGGACACACTTGAGCCCACCCCTTGGGCTCGACGCGCCTCTCACGGCCATTTCCTTCAACAAGCCAAGCATTTTCTAAGAAACGACCATTTCTTCGACCAAGCGAAGGACGGCCTCTTCCTCGAAAGGCTTAGGAATAAACGGCACGGCTTCGAGTATCCGTGGAATATCTCTCGGGAGGGAAGCGGACACGAAGGAAAAAGGGATGCGCCTCTCGAGCAGATCGGCAGCGACCCCGAAGCTTTTCCCATCCGCGACGTCGATATCCAGCAAGGCGCAATCGAAAGGATCTTGCAGATGCTCCCTGATCGCTCGGACAGAACCATAAATCCCGACGATTTCATGGGAATTGTCCTCAAGAATTGCCTGAAGATCCAGCGCGATAAGGGGATCATCCTCCAAAATCAGAACACGCAAGCCCCCGCTCCTTCACATCAGCTCATGGCACGACCGTCAGCAAAAAAGACCTGAATTGCACTCTTCATCGCCCGAGAACACAGAGAGAACAGGCCAATGGAGCCGAAGTTCCGCATCCGGGCCTCCTTGGAGCCGGCTATTAAAGTCATGGTAAAGAACGCATTTTCGTCGCAACTCTGTCCGTATGCGGAGCGACATGACTTGAAACCGTCACATCGACTGCCTATCTATTCTTCAACCGGCGGGAATTCTGACGCCGGATACGGTCACGATGCCGAAGTGATGACGCCGGATGTACGCGCATCACCTCGCCGTGGCCGTTGTTTTTTGCACTGCCGTTCCTCACAAGCCGACCCAAACGAAAAGCGCCGGCCTGAGGCCGGCGCTTTCATCATGAATTTTAGGGATTTCAGTGAGAGTTTGCGCCAGGACGGTCCGGCCGGAACTCGCTTTCATGCCGGCTGAACTGCTCCTCATCGCCGCTGAATGCTTCTTCCACGTATTCCCTACCCCGTTCCGTTGCGGTTCGAGCGTAGCGCAGACCTTGGTTTCGGACTTCGTCTGCCCATTCGCCGAAAACCTCGTTCTCCCGGCGCGTCCGTGGCAGGAGAGCGCCGAGCAACAGCCCGGCCGCCAAGCCTACCAAGCCGACGACCATCGGATTCTCCGAAACGTAGTTCTGGATGCCGTTGCGGGCCTGCCCGAACTGTTTCGCGGAGCGGCTGCGGACATCCCGCAAGCGTCCTTGCTGCGACTGATAACGGTCGGATGCCCAGTCGGAGGCTCGTTCATAGGTATCCTGAGCCCATTCGGAAGCGGCCTCATAGGCGTCACCGGCGCGCTGGCGGGCCTGATCGGCGACCTCGCGGACCTTCTCGGTAGCCTGTTGCGTCTTGCCGCTCTCGCTGCCCGACGAGGCCGAAGCCTGATTACCCTGCTGCTGCGTGCGGTTGTCGGAACCGCGACCGCCTAGGGGTTGGGACGTATGAGAAGCAAGGGTCGAGCTTTGTGCAGGCTTGCTGCCGTTCTGCGCTCCGGTTTGGGCGTTCTGCGCGTGAGGCATCGGCGACTCGCCCACATTGCCGACGGACGTTCCGGCAGAGATCTTGGCGCCGGACGTTTGGTCCGCACCACCGCTCTTCTGCTGTGACGGCGACTTGCCAGTTTCATTCTTCGGATCAGCCATAAAAAATCTCCTTTTGAACTCAGATGCGCATATCGGTACGGGGGCGGACCAGGTCGTCTTGCGGGGATTGCAAGGTGGACGCGCCACGTTCGTAGAGATGAGGCTCGTCCGGGTAGATCGGGATGGTCTCGTCCACGACCACGCGCACATGGGTGCGAACCCTCGGCTTGCGGCTCATGCGATGGAACAGCAGACCCACGCCCGCCGCGATCAGCATGACAGGCACGGGATTCCGTCGGATCGTCGCCAGCACATGATCGAAGGCCGGCGCGTAACGCCCGTTGCGGGCTGTACCCAGCATGTCGTCGACCACACCTGAGACGGACAGCTTGTTTTGAAGCTGATCGATGGTCAGATCGAGCTTGGCGCGGCTTTGCTCGATGTCTCTTTCAAGCTCTTCTATGCTTTGCGTCATCCAGCAACCCTTTCCGAAAGAACTTCGGCGTCACGTTTGATCGAGCGCACGGTCCTCTGCGGCGCGAGCGCGGAAAGGGACATGGCATGACGGGCGTAGAGCCCCAGCCCGATGGCGATGATGGCCATAACCCCGCCCACGATGAGTGCGGCGAGCGCTTCGGAATCGACTACCGTCGCGAGCCACTTCACCAGCGCGTCGGTGAACAGCATCACCGCAGCGATGGCGAAGATCGCCGCAACGACGATCATCGCGATACCGATGAAGAGCGTCCGGATATTGCCGGATAGCTCGGTGCGGAAAAGGGCGAATTCCTTTTGCGCCAACTCGCTGCTGTCGCGGATCGCTTCGACAACAAGTCCTTGAATAGTCTGATATTCACGATCGGGCACGGCCGCCTCCATCAAGTGGTCGCATTGCCGTTGCGAGATTGCGAAGCCTGATTCCGGCGCGCACCACGCTTCGTGCCTTGGGAGCGAGGCGTCACATAAGCATCCTCCCGGAGATCCTCGGCGGTGCTTTTGATGAAGCGCGCCGCCAGGAAACCGATCGCCACGGACACGGCCGCCACGGTCGCGGGCCTCTGGCGGGCAACGTTCTCCACGTCGTTGAAAATGTCGGCAAAGCTGCGGTCGCGGATCGAATCCGCAAGGTGCTCAAGCCCTTCAGCCGCACTGTCGACCACGGCCTGAATGTTGGGACGGCTGTCGAACGAGCGGGTCGACTCGCGCAGGGAGGTCGCAAAATCGGCCACCGACTGAGCCACGTCGCTCTTGCGACGGTCCGCATAATCCGTTGCCTGCTCCCGGGCCGCGTCGATGAAATGCCACCCTTGCTCGACGGCGGCGTCGGCAATGTCGCCCACATCGTTCTTCAGCGTATCCCAGTTCTCGTCTTCGCCCTGATTTCGGCGGTTGGTGTCGCTGCTTTGCTGTCCCACGCTCATGGTATCCTCTTCCGATCGCGAGGAAGTAACCCCTTGAAACGCCGCAGGTTCCGATGAACCTCGAGAGGCCCGCGAAGCGGGGCCTTTCGCATTGGGACGAGCGCAACATTTTCGTTCCTGACAGCGTTGCTTTCCTAAAGACAAGTTTGCTTCAGAGGATTGCATGAGCGAGGTCGTTTCGGAGCGCGTGAACCATCTGAGAGCCCGTGAGCGCGGCCGCGGCCGGGACGCCAGGGGCCCCTTCCAGATTCCATGGCTAGGATGGAAAGACATCCTCCTGCGCCTCTGGGACGAGATTATCGAAGACAAGGTCGGGACGGTCGCCGCCGGGACCGCCTTCTTTATTCTTCTCTCGCTGTTTCCGGCCTTGGCGGCGCTTGTGTCGCTTTATGGGCTCGTCGCCGATCCGCTCACCATCGGCGAGCATCTGGCCGACATGAGGGGGTACGTTCCTGCGGCCATGATCGACCTGCTCGGCGGGGAGCTTCAGCGCCTGATCAGCAACCGCGCCAGCACCCTGAGCTTGAGTTTCGCGGGGGGCATAGTCTTGGCCCTATGGAGCGCCAACAGCGGCATGCGTGCTCTGTTCGGAGCCCTCAACGTGGCCTATGACGAGACGGAAAAACGAAGCTTCTTCAGGCTCCTTTTCATCTCTCTCTGCTTTACCGTCGGCGCCGTCATCTTTTTCGCCGTCCTCATCAACCTCATCGTCGGCATTCCGTTGGTGGTGCGTTTCCTTCATCTCGGATTTGCGGGCGAACTGCTGATCACGTTTCTGCCGGCGATGCTGATGTTCGGCGTTGCCCTGTTCGGCCTCGCGATCCTCTATCGGTACGGTCCGAGCCGCCGGATCGCTCAATGGAGCTGGATTACGCCGGGCTCATTCATCGCCGCCGTGATCTGGCTGCTCTTCTCGATCCTGTTTTCCTGGTATCTTTCCAGCTGGGCCAACTATTCGGCGACCTATGGCTCCCTCGGCGCCATCATCGGCGTCATGATGTGGATCTATCTTTCTCTCTGGGTCGTCCTCGTGGGCGCCGAGATCAACGCGGAGATCGAGCATCAGACCGCCCATGATACAACCGTCGGGCCCGCCAAGCCTTTGGGAGAACGCGGCGCAACGATGGCCGACGATGTCGGAGAGGCGCGAGCCTGATCGCCGCTCCGGCCTCAGCGCGACGAGGCCAGCCAATCCACCAGATCGGCAACCTTCCTGCGGGCCTCGCCATCCTGGAGGCGCAAGAAGCTGCGGACCAGACGCTCGCTTTCGGGCACCAGCATGAACTCGTTCATCAGTCCTTCTCCCGAAGTTCCACCTGGACCGATTTCCGGCAACCCCTCGAAGAAGAACTCTATTCCGACGCCGAGGATCTGACCGATGGCGAGAAGTCGGCTCGCCCCGATGCGATTGGTTCCCTTTTCGTATTTCTGGACCTGCTGAAACGTCAGGCCGAGAGCATCGCCGAGCTTTTCCTGGCTCATGCCTACCGTGATGCGCCGAAGGCGGACACGATTGCCGATATGCTTGTCGATTGGACCAGGCGACTTCTTCTGCACGGGGACCTCCAGCGATGGCGCGAGCATAGCGGGCTTCGACCGACTCTCAAACCAAAAGTTGAATAGACTCGTCTTTCACCTCATAGTTGAGTAAGTTCTGGAGGATGTCCCGTGCTCGGCGACCGCACTGATTACGCAAAGGAAGCCTTCGCTTTCATCGAAAGCCTGGAGCTCTTGACGGCTCCTCAGGGCGTCATCGATGCCATGGAGCGATCCTTCTCCCGGTTCGGCTTCGAGAATTTCATCATCACCGGACTGCCTCACCCGGAGCAGCGGATCGAGCGGCTCGTCCTTCTCAAGAAATGGCCGCTGGAATGGTACCGGATATACACCAGCCAAGGTTATGACCGGTACGATCCGGTCATCCGTCTTTGCCGCCAGACCGTTCAACCCTTCGAATGGTCGGAGGCGCCCTATCATCCTCGCGAGGAGCCGAGAGCCGCCGAGGTGATGATCCGGGCAGGCGAGTTCGGCATGCGAGAGGGCTATTGCCTGCCCATCCATGGCTTGAACGGGTACGAAGCCTGCCTGTCGATGAGCGGAAGGGCGCTGGACCTGAGCCCCCAAACCAAACCGGCCATCCATCTCATGGCCATGTACGCGTTCGAGCGTGCTCGCCAGATCCTCTCCCCGCCGCAAACGGACAACCCTTTAACGGCACGGGAGCGGGAAGCCCTGCGCTGGGCGGCAGCCGGCAAGTCCGCCCTGGACACCAGCATCATCATGGGGGTCACCGAACGGACCATCACGGCTCATATCGCCAGCGCCTGTCACAAGCTGAGCGCCGTCAACAAGACTCATGCGGTCGTGCGGGCTCTGCAGCACCGCTTCATTCATCTCTGATGGTTCGCCTGCCGTAACGGCACCTGTAATTTCCTACAATAGGCATCCGTCGTTTGCCGTGGACAGTGATCCTCATCACCGGAGATCACCCGACATGACAACGGTTCACGTCATTACTGCAGAGAACAGATCATCCTACCGTACGATCCTCGATACGTACTTCCAGGCCCGGCACGAGGTCTTCGTGAAAGAAAGGGGATGGCGGGCGCTCGACCGTGGCGACGGCCGCGACATCGACGCTTACGATAACGACAACGCGACATATCTTCTTGCCCTTGAAGGAGACCGTGTCGTCGGAGGCCTCAGGCTCTACCCGACGATGCTGCCGCATATGATCAGCGAAGCGTTTCCGCAGCTGGTTCACGGACGCATCCTTCGCGGCCACCACGTCCTTGAATGCACCCGCTACTTCGTGGTGCGGCAACGTCGGATGGGCAGGACCGATTGCCGCCTGTTGGCCGCCTTTCAACAGTTCTGTCTCGATGAGGGCATTACGGAAGTCTCGGCCGTCGTCGAAATGTGGTGGCTTCCGCGCTGGCATCAGGCCGGCTTCAAGATCAGGCCCCTCGGTCTGCCCGTCATGGTCGAGGATCAGGCGTGCGTGGCCGTCTCGATTTCCGTCTCGTCCGACAGCCTTGCCCATCTTCGTCGCCTCGCCGGCCTGCAGGGCCCCTACCTCGTCAGGCAGGGCCTGTCCTTTCCGTCTCTCCCACAGGTGCCTTATGCGGCAGCCTAACGACCAAGCCTACGGGGCCTTTGTTCAGGAGGAGATGACCATGGCTGTCAGCGCCAGTATTTTGAAGGTCATCGAAGGCCTCTCTCCGATATCGCGCTTGCGCGTTCTGGCGTTTCTCCATCTTCTGGAGAACCCGAAAATCTTGAAGACGTCCTTGGAAGTCGACCCGTCCGGAGATCTGAGGCTGATCCTGACCGCCGGTGACCAACCGGTCCAACGGGCCAGTCACTGACGCATCTGGTCCCTTCCCCGCCTGTGCGGGGGGAAGGGACAGACTATAGAGATAGGGAAGGATTGCTTACGCAGCCTTGGTGTTGACGCGAGCTTCGGCGAGCTTCGTCAGGAGCTCGTCGGTCTTCTTTTCCTCGGCGAGGTTCTGTTCGAGCAATCTCGCTGCGTCCTGCATGCCAAGTTCCATGGCCCAGGTCTTCAGGGTGCCGTAGCGGGTGATTTCATAGTGCTCAACAGCCTGAGCGGCGGCAAGAATTCCGGCATCCAGAGCTTCGCTGTCAGCGAAGTCTTCCATGACTTCCTTACCTTCTTCGATGATCCCGTTGATGGCTTCGCATTGGACGCCACGGGCCGGCTTGCCGATCAGCTTAAAAATCTGTTCCAAGCGCTCGATCTGCCCTTCGGTCTCGTCGCGATGGGTTTCGAAAGCCTGCTTCAACTCTTCGGACTCGGCGTTCTTGGCCATCCTGGGCAGCGCCTTCAGGATCTGCTTTTCAGCGTAATAGACGTCCTTCAGGGTATGAAGGAACAAATCGTTCAAAGTCTTTTCCTTGCTCGGCATGATGACAAACTCCCTATCGTTGAGCGTGGACTCAACGACAGCCAAGGTAGGTGGTTCCCGCTCATTTCCAGTCTCCCCAAGATTCACGGAACTGGAACTCCCGCGCAGAGCGTCGCGTTGCGGTTACGGTTTTCCCAAAGGAGATGAACGTGGCGAATGCGACTTCCGACGAACAGAATCTCACGACCATGGAACGGGCTGCCTATATCGTGGCGGGGCTCGGGCTGGCCGCGGCAGGCGCGAAGCCTCGTCCCAATCCGCTCCTGAATGTCGCCGCTCTTCTGGGCGGCTCTTATCTCGCATGGCGCGGTTATGTCGGCAGCTGCCCCGTCAAGGGCGCCCTGTTCGGCCCCGATGGCTCGACGCCGCGCCTCGGCTGAGAATGCGCATGCGAAAACGGGCTGCAAGACGATCTTGCAGCCCGTTTGTTTGACGCCTTGAACTGAAAACTCAGTACGTCGAGGTGGAGCGGCTGCGGCCGGCGATCAGACCCCAGATGAAGAGGACGATGATCGCGCCGACGACGGCGCCGATGAAGCCAGCGCCCTCATCCGCCCGATACCAGCCGAGAGCCTGACCCAGGTAAGTGGCCACGAAAGCCCCGACGATGCCGAGGATAGTCGTGAGGATGAAGCCCGACGGCTCGTTCCGTCCGGGCATGATGAGCTTGGCGATAACGCCAGCCACGAAGCCGATGATGATTGTCCAGATGATACTCATGTGATGTGTTCCCCGTGTCCGGTAGCTCACAGGAAACGCGCAGACGTAGCTAAGGTTGCGCAGGCAAATCGATTGCTGTGGAAATCGGACGCTTTAAGGGGAATCCAAGGGATCGACTGGCGCGGGCGACGGGGCTCGAACCCGCGACCTCCGGCGTGACAGGCCGGCACTCTAACCGACTGAGCTACGCCCGCGCATCGATGTTTGGAGCGGGCGAAGGGATTCGAACCCTCGACCCCAACCTTGGCAAGGTTGTGCTCTACCCCTGAGCTACACCCGCACGCTCCGTCATTCCTCTTCGGTTGGTGGAGCCAGGCGGAATCGAACCGCCGACCTCTTGAATGCCATTCAAGCGCTCTCCCAACTGAGCTATGGCCCCAAGCCGAACAGGATATGTCAGCCCCGGCACCCGAGCCTTACGACCGGGCTCCGAGGATAGTCTCTCCTCAAAGCAGCGCAATGCTGATCGAAGATTCTTCATAAGAATGGCGCGCCCGAAAGGATTCGAACCTCTGACCCCCAGATTCGTAGTCTGGTGCTCTATCCAGCTGAGCTACGGGCGCCTACTCGGTCGCCGCTTGCAAGAAGCAGCGTTGTCCGGAGGACGGCTGAATTAAAGTGTTCGAACCGGGTTGGCAAGCCTCTTTCTCACGAAGCTGCGCCCATGAATCAAAATTTTTTCACGCAGCCTGCCGGTCGGGGATCTGCACGCGGAAACATGTGCCGGTGTTACTCTCCGCCAGGGAAATAGTGCCCCCATGGAGGTGGACCAGCTCGGCCGTGATGGCCAGCCCGAGGCCCGTCCCACCTTTTCGAGCCGAACCTTGGAAAGGCGAGAAGAGATCCGCACGGACACGTTCCGGAATTCCCGGGCCGTTGTCCTTCACGTCGATGACGACGGCATTCCCCTCCCTGATCGCACTCACGGCGATTCGCGGAGAGCCTTCGAAGGATCCGGCCTGGCTCAGCGCCTGAACGGCGTTCCGGACCAGATTCACCAGAATTCGGGAAAGCTGATCGGGATCCGCATCGATCACGAGCCCTTCGGGCACATGCCGTTCGAAAGCGATTCCCTTCTCGGGAGCAAGATCGGTCAGATGCGCGAGATCCTCGACCATCGGCTCCAGGGGAATCAGTTGGCGCTGCGGCAGACGTTCCGTCGCCCGTCCATAGGCGAGTGTCGCCTCGCAAAAGGCGATCGCGCGCCCCAGCGTCGAGATCAAACGCGGAGCGATATTCTGGACCCGCTCGTCGTTCACGCGGTCCAGCCGGTCCGTCAGGAGCTGGGCCGTCGTCAACATGTTGCGCAGCTCGTGATTGATCTTGCTTACCGCGAGCCCAAGCTCGGCGAGCCGCCGCTTCTGTCGGAGCTCGTCGGCGAGCGTTGTTTCCATGCGTGCGAGCGCCTGCTCCGCCAGACCGATTTCGTCAGCGCGGTCGGTTGGCTGGATCACGCGGGACGCATCCTCCGGATTTCTGGAGAATTCGGCGATGTTGCCTGTCAGGCGGCGCACGGGACGCACGATCACCCATTGAAGGGCGAAATACACCAGACACGCGGTCAGGCCGGAAATGAACAGCGACACCAGCAGGATATTGCGCGAGAAGATCAGCATCGCATTCCGCAGAGGCTTGGTGTCGAGAAGGATTTCGACAAACTCGACCCCCATGCCCGAGCCGATGATGCGGACGGGATGGGTGGGAGGATTGACCATGAGGTCGAAGGCGTCCCGGATGCTCTGTACCCATGTCACGCTGCGCAGGTCCACGGTCTTGTCGACCTCGGAAGGCATGTCTCCCGTGGCGAGGAGGCTTCGACGCCCCCCACCCCGGATGGCGATGGCCTTGGCCCCTACTCCGGAAAGAATCCGCATTTCCAGATCGCCCGCGGGGTTCTGATCCGGCGCCGCATCCAGCACCATTGCGGCGATTTGCGCCGCCGCGAGACGATCATTGAGCCAGGTGAGCCGGAAATTGGCGACCGACGGGACGTAAATCAGCACTTCCGCAATCATGACGAAGAGAATCGTCAGAAGGAGCAGGCGCGCGGAAAGGCCGAAACGCCTGAGGATTCCCCCTTTGAGGAAATGCGGTCGCTCAGCTCTCATCCTGTCCTTTACCCCAGGCGGCCGACGAGACCGGCCAGACGTCTGAGCCATGGATTCTGCGCCGAGGGCTTCAGAAATTCCACTGCGGCAGTTTTCGTGGCTTCCGACAACGTCAGATGCGGATAGACAAGCCCCGCGAGATCCCCGACCTTCAGGCCCTTGGTCATGGCCAGGCCCCAAGGCACGATCAGATCCCCGGCCCGCGGGCCCACGATCGTACACCCGAGAATCCGCCCATTGGGCGTAACGACCGCTTTGACATGCCCGGCCATGTCCCGTTCCGCGCGCGCCCGGCCATTGTCGGAAAACGGGGATCGCAGGATGCGGATATGTCCGTATCGGGCGCGAGCCTCTTCCTCGGCCATCCCGATGGCTGCCAGCTCCGGGGCGGTTCGGACGATGCGCGGGATCGGGATTGCTTCCAAATGAACCGGGAGCCGGAACAGGATATTGCGGACGACAAGTCCCGCATGATGGTCCGTTTCCTGAACTGGTGAGCCCGCATGGCCGCGGACGCAGGTCCCGATCGCATAAATTCGCGCATTCGCGGTGCGCAGGCCGCGATCCACCTGGATCCCCGTGGAATCGGCCTTGATCCGAGCCTTGTCGAGGCCGAATCCTTCGAGGTTCGGAGAGCGTCCTGCCGCAACCAGGAGATGGCTTGCCTCCAAAGTCTCTTCAGACTCGCCATTCTTCACAACCGCCGCAAAGGCCGCATCGCCCCGCTTCTCGATTCGGTCGAGAATCATGCCCGTTCGGATGACGACGCCCTCCGAGCGGAGCGTTCGGTCGACCACGGCCGCCATTTCGGGATCTTCGTCTTCGAGGATGCGGGCACTGGCGCCGATGAGAGTGACCTGCGCCCCCAGGCGGCGATAGGCCTGTGCCGCCTCGACCGCAACGGGACCGTCTCCGAGAACGATGAGGTGGCTTGGTAGTGTCGTGCGATCCAGCGGGGTGTCGCATGTCAGGTAGGGAATGGCCTCCAGACCCGGAATACCGGGAATCGACGACCGGGAGCCGGTCGCAAGGACGAACCGGCGGGCCCTGACGAGTTCGCCCCCGGCTGCGAGGACGGCCCGGTCGACGAACTCGGCTCCGCCTTCGAGCACCCGGACGCCCATGGCCCTGTATCGCTCCAGAGCGTTCATGGGAGCAGCGGATCGAAGCACGTCCTGGACATGGGCCCGGACGGCTTCAAACGCGATATCCGGCTCCTGTCCCAGGCCGATTCCGAAGCGGCCGGCATGGCGACCACCGAATGCCTGATCGGCGGCGGCGCGCAGGGCCTGTGCCTGAAGGGTCCCGGCCGGGAGCCGATAGGTCTCCCTGTCGTGACCGACGAGCACCACCGACGCGCCGAACGCGGTCGCCATGGCGGCAACGGACAATCCTGCGGGATCGCTCCCGATGACGCACACATCCGGTCTCAACGCGGCCCTTTTCTGATCGGGCTTCTTTGTCGAAGTCACGCTCGCTCCTTTACGGTCCGGCTCCGCCACCATCGAAACAGGATGGGAAACAGAGCCAGGATACTCAATACGCCCAAGGCTATCATCAATTCGGCGGTGAGAAGGTCTTGAAGGCTCAGGGAAACGCGACAGTCGCCCCGGCCGGTCGCCAGACACTGCTGAAGGATTTCATTTTCCTGGTCAATCACATGATCCAGTCCCGACCCGGCGACCGCGAAGGCGAATGCGGTGGGGAGCATGCCGAGCTGCGTCGCCAGGATGAAGGTCTTGAGCCGCACGCCGAAGACCGCCGCGGCCAGATTGGTGACCCAGAAGGGCATGACCGGCAGGATGCGGAGAAACAGCACATAAGAGAACGCATTGCGGTTGAAGCCCTTGGCCAGGGCCTGGATCCGGGCGCCCGCCCAGCGGCGCAGCACCTCACCCAGGGAGGTTCGGGCGATCAGAAAGATGTTGGTTGCTCCAACCGTGGCCGATACGGCGGCGATGATGCCGCCGAACGCCCACCCGAAAAGATACCCCCCCAGCGTCGACAGGAAGGCGGAAGCCGGAATGGATAAGGTGGTGATGCCGATATATGCCAGGATATAGACCCCGAACGCCGCAAGGCGGCGCTCGTCCACAAAATGCCGGACCGCGTCATAATGGCGGACCAAGCTGTCAAGGCTGAGGGCATGGTGCAGACCGAAAGCAAAGAAAGCCCCCGCAGCGATCAGGACCAATCCGAGGGGGAGGAAACGCCATAGGGACGCACCGGGACCCTTCACTTCTTGCTGCTGTTCTTCGACGGCCACATTGTCACCCTTGTTCCTTCATCCATTTAGAGTGGCGAGGCGCCAAGCCCAAATGACGCTCACTTCCTCGTGAGGGGCGAATTGCCGGCCAAGCGCCCTGGACGAGCGTTGACTTTACGCCGCCCTTCCGTCATAAGCCCGCAAGCTGACGGCGCTCATTTCGGGCGCTGATCGTTTTTTCGAGACAGTTTCGGGGTTTCCCCACAAATCCAGACGGGCGCGAGCCTTCGAGCACCGCTGCCCCATTCGACCGGAGATGAGCCGTGAAAAGGACGTATCAACCGAGCAAGCTCGTTCGCAAGCGCCGCCATGGCTTCCGTGCGCGCATGGCGACCAAGGGTGGCCGCAAGGTCATTGCCGCTCGTCGCGCCCATGGCCGCAAGCGCCTTTCGGCGTAACCTGGCTCTCAGGGCAGACCGATGCGCGACCCTCGCGCAAGTTCGGTCGGGCGCCTGACGAAACGATCTGATTTCGTTGCGGCGGCCTCTGGCCGCCGCTTTCATACGGAGCGGATGACGGTCCAGGGCCGCCTGCGGAACGACGCTGAGCTTAGCGGCGACAGCAACCGCCTCAGGATCGGCCTGACGGTCACCAAGCGAGTCGGTCATGCAACCGAGCGGAACCGGATCAAGCGGCGGCTGAGAACCGCATGCCGCGTCGCAGGTCTGGATTATGCCGAGATCCATGCCGATATCGTGGTGATCGGACGGCGCGACATCCTCACCGCTGATTACGATCAGCTTCTTGACGATCTTCGGCGGGCGCTGCGCGTCGTCACCAAGCCGAAAACGGCGCGGCCCGAGGGCCGCCCTACCTCCTCACCTCCCAACGGCGAGCGTCGCGGACATACCCATGCGTAATGAGAACAAAAACCTCATCGTCGCCATCGTGCTGTCGATGGCGATTTTGATTGGCTGGCAGTACTTCTTCGCGGCGCCGGAGGCTGAAAAGCATCGCCAGGCGGCCCAGACCGCTCAACAATCCGCGCAGACCAACCCGGCGGCTCCGACACCGAGCCAGGCGGGAGGGCCGGCCGCTCCGGTTCCCGGAACGGTTCCGGCAACGCCCGGAGCGCCTGTGGTCGAATCCCGCGAAGCCGCGCTCGCCCGCTCGCCGCGCCTCCCGATCGAGACCCCCGCCATCATTGGCTCCATCAATCTGCGCGGCGCACGGGTCGACGACGTCTCCCTGCGGACCTACCACGAGACGGTGGATCCCAAGAGCCCCAACATCGTGCTGCTTTCGCCTACGGGCAGCCAGAATCCCTATTACGCGGAATTCGGCTGGGTCGGGGCGCAGCCCGACGCCGTCCCCGGCCCGAACACCGTCTGGACGGCCGACAAGGACAAGCTGACCCCATCGAGCCCCGTGACCCTTTCCTGGGATAACGGCAAAGGGCAGATCTTCCGCCGGGTCCTGTCCGTCGACGACAAGTTCATGTTCACGGTCAAGGACAGCGTGGAGAACCGCGGCTCGGATCCCGTGACGCTGCATCCCTATAGCCTCGTGTCCCGCCATGGCAGGCCGACCACCCTCGGCTACTACGTGCTCCATGAGGGCATGATCGGTGTCCTGGGCGACCAGGGCCTGCAGGAATATACCTACGCCAAGCTCGACAAGGAAAACCCCGTGGCCGGCCAGAACGTGGTCGGGCGGATGTGGGATAACGTGACCGGCGGGTTCGTGGGCATCACGGACAAGTACTGGGCCGCAGCCGTGATCCCCGATCAGGGACAGAGCTATCAAGGGTCCTTCACGGTTCGCCAGGATCCCAATGGACCGACCTATCAGGCCAATGTCCTGGGTGTCGCGCAGACCGTGCAGCCCGGCGCCACCGCCGAGATGACCCAGCGGATCTTCGCAGGCGCCAAGGAAGTGGCGACCGTCGATCAGTATGCGAACAACCTGAAGATCAAGAACTTCGATCTCCTGATCGACTGGGGCTGGTTCTATTTCATCACCAAGCCGCTCTTCAAGGTCCTGGACTTTTTCTACAAGCTCTTCGGCAACTTCGGCGTGGCGATCCTGCTCGTCACCGTCATCCTGAAGGCGTTGTTCTTCCCGCTTGCCAGCAAATCCTACGCCTCCATGGCGAAGATGAAGGCCGTTCAGCCTGAGATGGCTTCGATCCGCGAGCGCTACGCGGACGACAAGGTGAAGCAGCAGCAGGCGCTAATGGAGCTCTACCGCAAGGAGAAGATCAATCCGGTGGCGGGCTGCTGGCCCGTGCTGATCCAGATTCCGGTCTTCTTCGCGCTCTATAAGGTGCTCTTCGTCACCATCGAAATGCGCCATGCGCCCTTCTTCGGCTGGATCCGCGACCTTGCCGCGCCCGATCCGACATCGGTGTTCAACCTCTTCGGCCTCATTCCGTACAACCCGGGCGCCGTGCCGGTGATCGGCCACTTCCTCATGCTTGGCGCCTGGCCGCTGATCATGGGTGTGACCATGTGGCTGCAGATGAAGATGAATCCCGAGCCGCCGGATCCGGTACAAAAGCAAGTTTTCGCCTGGATGCCCGTGATCTTCACGTTCATGCTGGGCTCCTTCCCGGCGGGTCTCGTGATCTACTGGGCCTGGAACAACCTCCTCTCGGTGACTCAGCAGGCCTTCATCATGAAGAAGAACGGCGTCAGGATCGAACTGGTGCACAATCTTCGCAGCACCTTCAGCAAGAAGGCCCCCGCAAAGGGCTGACGGTGCGGAAGGAATTGAAGACGACACGATCCCCGGGCCCCAAACCCGGGGTTCTTTTTTGATGGAGTTAATGTGAATGCCGACCGGTCCCGATCCCCTGAATCCACATCCGATGGCGGGTCAGCCGCGGGTCGGCTTTCTGAAGGCCTTCGTGGACCAACCCAACATCGTCGTGGGGGAATACAGCTACTACGACGATCCGCACGGCCCTGAGCGCTTCGTGGAGCGCTGCGTCCAGCACCATTATGATTTCATCGGCGACAAATTGGTGATCGGCAGGTTCTGCGCGATCGCCATGGGCACGACGTTCATCATGAACGGCGCCAATCATGCCATGACGGGCTTTTCGACCTATCCGTTCAACATCTTCGGGAACGGCTGGGAGGAAGGCTTCGACTGGACGACGATCGAGGTCGGGCTCAAAGGCGATACGGTCATTGGAAACGACGTCTGGATCGGGCAGGACGCCACCATCATGCCGGGCGTCACGATCGGCGATGGTGCCATCGTTGCCTCCAAGGCGGTCGTGACGGGTGACGTGCCGCCCTATGCCGTTGTCGGCGGGAACCCGGCGAGGCTCATTCGCAAACGGTTCTCCGACGAGATCATCCAGGTCCTCCTGGATATCAGGTGGTGGGACTGGCCTCCCGAGAAGATCACCCGCAATCTGAACGCCATCCGCGGCGCGGATCTCGATGCCCTGAGAGAAGCCGCCTGAGCGGCTCCTCGTCGCTCACGCCCGCATCAGGCCCTTCAGCTTCATGTGCTGAAGCAGCATGATCGTCTTGCCATCGATGATTCCACCCCGGTCGATCATCAGCAAGGCCTCATCAAGGGTAGGCTCGAGCACTTCGATATCTTCCCCCTCATCCGCGGCCCCTCCTCCATCGCCGATGCGGTCGTGGGGCGCGTAACGGGCCACGAAGAAGACGAGCTGTTCCGTTACGCTGCCAGGGCTCATGAAGGCCTGGAACACCCGTTGCGGGTCGCGAAGACGATAGCCGAGCTCCTCCTCCGCCTCGTGGCGGATGCAGGTCTCCGGATCATTGTTGTCGAGAAGCCCGGCGCATGCTTCGATCAAGGGAGCCGGATGGCCGCTCACATAAGCGGGCAACCGAAACTGACGGATCAACAGAACCCTGCCGCGATCCGGATCGTAGGGCAGGATGACGGCGCCGTTGCCGCGATCGTAGGTCTGGCGGGTCTGGCGCTCCACCCGTCCATCCCGGCGCGTGTAGTCGAAGGTCACTTTCTTCAGAACGGCCCAATCGTCCGACAGGACCTCAACGGAGTGGATCCGGACCGGATCTGTCTTCATGCTGGTCTCCTGGCTGCGAGAGTGAAATATGCTCGGTTAGCATCAAGACACGAAACGGACCCCCTGACACTCCGACAGGATCGTGGGGGGCGCCCCTATTTCCTGGGGGGTGATGAGCCCTAGATTCCTAAAAGCAACGATCGCGATCTGCCATGGACAGTGCTGCCCCTAACCCTCCCCTGCCCGCCCACACTCCCTCGGGGCCGCGAGAGGTCGAACTCAAGCTCGAACTTGCGGCGGGCATGTTGGAGGATGTCCTCCGGCATCCCGCTCTGGCGAACGCATCAGCCTCAACCGATCAAAGCGGGACCCTGCAGGCGACCTATTTCGACACGCCCGACATGGCCTTGCGGGGAGCGGGACTCTCGCTTCGCATCCGGGAACGGACCGGGCGCTTCGTTCAAACGCTCAAGACCGACAGCGATGGGCAAAGCCTCGCCCTGAACCGCGGAGAATGGGAATGGACGGTCGATGGTCCCGATCTCGATCTTGAAGCCGTCGCCACGACTCCTCTGGCGGATTTTCTCGCAAAAATTGCCTCTCACGATGAGCTGAAACCGGTCTTCGTGCTCGAAACGAATCGACGGGTGTTTCGTCTGGAAAAGGGTGACACTCTCATCGAGGCCTGTCTTGATCAGGCGGAGGCCAGGGCGGGGTCACGCAATTTTCCGTTTGCGGAAGTCGAACTTGAGCTGAAGCGCGGAGATGCGGCGGCCCTGTTCTCCATCGCCTCGGAGCTTCAAGAACATGCGCGCCTGCGTCTCTCCATGACGACGAAATCCGAGCGCGGCTATCGGCTAATCGAGACACCCCATACGGGTGCCGTCAAAGCTCATCAGGTGGTCGTGGAGCCTGGAATGACCAGCCCGGAAGCGTTCCGGGTGATCGCCAGGTCCTGTTTGTCTCAGATCATCCGGAATGAGGAAATCCTGCGCCGCACCCGCAGCCCGGCCTCCCTGCATCAGATGCGGGTCGGTGTGAGACGGCTCAAGGCTGCCATCTCCTTCTTCGAGGACATGCTCGACGACCGCGAGAGCAAGGCGGTCATCGAGCGGGTGCGGTGGATCGGCAAGAAGCTTGGCCATGTCCGCGATATCGATGTTTATGCCGATGCCCTGAAGAACTCGGACGAAGGATGGGGCAGACGCGCTCTCGACGAAGCCGAAAGGCAGCGGGCCAAGGCCTACAAGTCTCTCCTCCGCACCTTTGAAAAGCCTCGCTTCATGCGTGCCATCCTCGGTCTCGCGGCCTGGATCGAGGCGGGCCGCTGGCATGCGCGCAGGAAAGCCCGCCTCGTTGCGGCGAGGGAGCTTCTGGCTGTGGACCGAGCCGCACGGGAACTTGAGAACCGCTGGGTGAAAATCCGCAAGACTTCAGGCGAACTCGGCGACATGAGCGATGGAAAGCGCCACAGGCTCCGCATCAGGATCAAGGAACTGCGCTACGGCCTTGAGTTCTTCACATCCACATTCGTGGGTGAACAAGCGGAGCAGCGTCAGCGAGAGATCCTGAGCGTTCTTGAGGATCTTCAGGATGACCTGGGCAAGATGAACGACCTCGTTGTCGCGAAAGAGCTTTTCCCCGGCTATGCCATGGGATCCCATCGAACCAAGGGACGCATGAAAAAGCTCCTGAAACGGGCCAAGGCTGCCGCACTTCGGTTGAGGAAGACTGAGCCATTCTGGGAAGAGCGCGCGGCAGACGTGTCTTGAAGAATAGCGCCTGAGCATCGATAAGGGGTCATGACACACACGACGGCACCAGAAACAGATCCATACCTCGAAGTCGGCCGCAAGCTCTTTGCCGGCGAAGCGGACTTCAAGTGGGCGGCCAACTCCCTCAAGAACCTGCCGCCCATGGGGCAGGTCGAAATCGCCTTCGCGGGGCGCTCGAATGTCGGCAAGTCGAGCCTCGTGAACGCGCTGACGGGTCGGAATACCCTTGCGCGGACGTCGCATACGCCGGGCCGGACCCAGCAACTCAACTTCTTCCAGATCGGCGGCCGCTTCCAGCTCGTGGACATGCCCGGCTATGGCTATGCGGCGGTCGAGAAGGAGAAGGTGCAGGCCTGGACTCAGCTGATTCACGATTACCTGCGGGGGCGGGCCAGCCTTGCGCGGGTCTATGTGCTCATCGATGCCCGGCACGGAATCAAGCCGGTCGACGAGAACGTCCTTGAAACCTTGGACAAGGCCGCCGTCTCCTACCAGATCGTCCTGACGAAGGCGGACGAGCTGAAGCCGGGGGAGATCGAAAAGAGACTGACCGATACGGCCGGAAAGATCGCCAAGCGCGCCGCGGCCTTTCCGGTGATCATGCCGACATCGAGCCGCACGGGCGGCGGCATCGCGGAGCTGCGAGCCGAGATTGCCCGCCTTCTGGATGAACGAGGGGCCCTATGACCCTCGCCGACCGGCTTCTCACGGTCGCGGCGGCCCTGGCCGGATGCCTGGGGGTCGCCCTTGCGGCAGCAGCCGCCCATGTGACGGGAGGCGGCAATCTGCAGACCGCATCCCAGTTCCTCCTGGCTCACGCCCCTGCCCTGCTCGCCTTGTCGGCCCTGGCGGCGAGCGGCTTGCTGAATCAACGGGTTGCCCGGCTTTCGGGCTATGTGCTCCTGCTGGGGCTCGCCCTGTTTTGTGGCGATCTCACCCGCCGCGCGTTCGCCGGAATGGCGCTGGCACCCTTGGCAGCACCGACCGGGGGCATCCTTCTGATGATCGGGTGGCTCCTTGCCGGGGTGTCTGGCCTTCTTCGCCAAAGATCCTGAACTGGCTGTTTCCACAGCCTCCCGGTTCGGCTAGAACCCTCGCCGTTCCGTTCATTCTCGCGCCGGGGCCCTTCATGTCCAATTCCAATCCTGCAGCCCAGCAGCTGCCTGACGTCCATGTGCAAGCCGAAGTGCTGGTGCAGGCTCTCCCGCATATGCAGCGCTATGACCAGGAGGTCGTGGTGATCAAGTATGGCGGCCACGCCATGGGCGACCGAGCGGCCGCCGAGGACTTTGCCGAGGATGTGGTTCTGCTCGAACAATCGGGCATCAAGCCCATCGTCGTCCATGGCGGCGGACCTCAGATCGGCAAGATGCTCGACAAGCTCGGGATCAAATCCGAGTTCAAGGCCGGCCTCCGGGTCACCGACCAGGCAACGGTCGAGGTGGTCGAGATGGTCCTGGCGGGTTCCATCAACAAGCAGATCGTCGGCTGGATCGGGGCGGAAGGCGGCAAGGCCGTGGGCCTCTGCGGCAAGGACGGCAACATGGTCACCGCCCGCAAGGTGACCCGCACCGCCGTCGATCCCGATTCCAATATCGAGAAGGTCGTGGATCTCGGCTTCGTGGGAGAGCCGGAAAACGTCAACCGGGCCGTTCTGGACCAGGTTCTCAGCGCAGAGCTGATTCCTGTCCTGGCGCCGGTGGCGGTCGGGCGTGACGGGCAGACGTACAACGTGAATGCCGATACTTTCGCCGGAGCCATCGCCGGCGCGATGATGGCGAAGCGCCTGTTGCTTCTGACCGACGTGCCCGGGGTTCTCGACAAGAACAAGAACCTGATTCCCGAGATGACCATCGATGATTGCCGTCGCCTGATCGCCGACGGCACCATCACGGACGGCATGATCCCCAAGATCGAGACCTGCATCTACGCCCTCGAGCGGGGCGTGGAGGCTGTCGTCATCCTGGACGGGAAGGTTCCGCACGCCGTCCTGCTGGAGCTCTTCACGGATCACGGTGCCGGGACGCTGATCCGCCGGGGCTAAAGGGACTCTTCAAATCGGGCACTTCTGTGCCTATATGACAGGAATGGGGCCATATCGGCCCCATTGCCATCTTTGGGTGCCATGAAAGCTTTACCGGCCGACGAGATCCTGCCCCTGCCCGATGCGCGAAGCTTCTCGCATGTCGATACCTGGATCTTCGATCTCGACAATACCCTCTACCCGCACACCTCCCGCATCTGGCCGCAGGTGGACGAGCGGATCACTCTTTATATCGCCGAGCTTTTCGGGATCGACGGGCTCTCGGCGCGGGCTTTGCAGAAGTATTTCTACCACAAGTACGGCACGACCCTTCGGGCGCTGATCGATGAATATAATATCGATCCTTACGATTTCCTCGATTTCGCCCACGACATCGACCATACCGACATTGCCCTCGACGAGCGCCTGGGCGCGGCCATCGAGAAGCTTCCCGGGCGGAAGCTGATCCTGACCAACGGCTCCCGCAAGCACGCGGAGAACGTGGCCCGGAAGATCGGGATCCTCGATCACTTCGAGGACGTGTTCGACATCGCAGCCGCCAATTTCGTTCCAAAGCCCGACCGGCGCGCCTATGAGAGCTTTCTTGAGAAGCATGCGGTTGAGCCGACGCGGGCCGCGATGTTCGAGGACATTGCCAAGAACCTGATCGTTCCCCACGACTTGGGCATGAGGACGACCCTGGTCGTTCCCAAAACCGCCGATCCTTTCCGTGAGGAGTTCGAGCAGGAAGCCGTACGGGCGGTTCACATCGACCACATCACGGATGATCTTGCGAGCTTTCTCGGGGAAGGCGTGCTGCCGTCCGTTTGAGGAAGCTGCTGTGCCGGAAGGCTCAAAAATAATAAGCAGCGGCCTCTATTGATACGATATATTATATAGATTAGCCTGTGAGCTTTCCCTCAAGGAGAGACCTCAGTGGCTACCTACGACCCCGTCTCCAATACTTACACTCTCACGGCCCAGGAGCAGAACTACACCCTTTCTGCCACTGATATCGATGCCAGCATCATCGGCAATGCCTTGGACAACCTCCTGACCGGGAATGACACGGACAACGCGCTGGACGGGCAGGAAGGCAAGGATACCCTGATCGGAGGCAAGGGCGACGACCTCTACGTCCTTCGCGCAGCCGAGACAGTCATTACGGAACTCGCCGACGAAGGCGATGACGCCATTATCTCCTTTATCGACATAGACCTGAACGACTACGCCAATGTGGAACATGTTCTCCTCGATGGCACGGCGCTTAACGCCATAGGAAACGACGGGGATAACCAGATCTACGGGAATGACCTCGACAACATTCTCGATGGCGGCAAGGGCCATGATACCCTGGATGGCGGCGACGGCGCAGACATCATGATCGGCGGGCTCGGCAACGACGTCTACTATCTCAATGACGCCAAAGATACCGTCATCGAAGCCGCCAATAGTGGGGACGACACGGTCTTTGTTCTCTTCGACTATTCTCTCGTGGGAACGGAAATCGAGAACATCGAGCTGATGGTGGGTCAGACGGCAACCGGCAACGATTATAACAATCGTCTGATCGGCAATGCCGAAAGCAATATCCTGGACGGCGGAAAAGGCGACGACACTCTCGACGGAGGCTTCGGCGAGGATGATCTGAAGGGCGGCGAAGGCGACGATGTCTACGTTGTCGACAATCCCTTGGACCTGATCACGGAATTGGACAATCAGGGAACCGATACCGTGAAGGCGTTTATCGACTTTTCCCTAGAAGGGCTGGTCAATGTCGAGAATCTAACCTTGGTCGGTTTTGACAACATCGGCGGAACCGGAAACGCGCTTTCCAACACGATCCTTGGCAATGACGGGAACAATATCCTGGACGGCAAGGCCGGCGCCGACGCGCTCAGTGGCGGCAAGGGGGACGACACCTACGTTATCGACGTCAATGACGACATCACTGAAGCAACCGACGAAGGGCGGGACACCATCAAGATCACCGATGTCTTCGCGCCCAACACGTATACTCTGAAAGACAATTTCGAAAATCTGCTGGTCACGGGAACGAGAGATTTCGACGCCAGCGGCAATGCGCTGAACAACCAGATGACCGGCAACGGCGGCGCCAATACGTTCAAGGGCGACGAGGGAAATGACACCCTCGACGGCGGCGGAGGCGGTGATCGCCTCGAAGGCGGCAAAGGCGAGGACATGCTCATTGGCGGCACCGGCGCCGACGTCATGATCGGCGGCGCGGACAACGATCTTTACTTCGTCGATTCCAAGGACGACGTCGTCACTGAAGATGCCAATGGCGGCACCTTCGATCGCGTCATTTCCAAAATCAGCTACACTCTCGCCTCCAATGTGGAATATCTCGCCCTTGAAAACGCCGGCGGCAACATCAGCGGGACAGGCAACAGCCTGGACAACACGATGTTCGGCAATGACGGGAGCAACATTCTCGATGGCGGCAGCGGACGCGATCAACTCTATGGCGCAACCGGCGCCGATACGGTCTATGGCGGAGAGGGCAACGACAGCATTCACGAAGCTGGCAATGACAGCGATGCCCTCTATGGCGGCGCCGGCGACGACTCCTTAGAAGGCGAAGGCGGTAACGATTTCTTGGACGGCGGAATCGGCGCAGACCATCTGAAAGGCGGCGCCGGAAACGACACCTATCTGGTCGATAGTTCCTTCGATATCGTCACTGACGCTGCAGGCAATGGCGTCGATACGGTGCAGGCGAGCGCGACGTTCACGCTCTCAGCGGATGCGGAAGTGGAAGTACTCCAGGCCTTAGGCTCCGCGGCGCTCAACCTGACAGGAAGCGCATCCGCGAACCGTATCACGGGCAACGCAGCTTCGAATACTCTCAAGGGCCAGAACGGCAACGACGTGATGAACGGCGCCGCAGGCAATGACAAGCTTTGGGGAGGATTTGGAACGGATGTTCTGACCGGCGGCACGGGGAAGGACATCTTCATCTTTGATGCGGCCCTCAATAAGAAGACCAACCTCGACAAGATCGCCGACTTTAACGTGAAGGACGATACGATCTGGCTCGACAACGCCATCTTCAAGAAGCTCGGCAAGGGCACCGAACTGAAGCCGGGCAAGCTCAACAAGGCGTTCTTCACCATTGGCACCAAAGCCAAGGACAAGAACGACTATCTGATCTACGACAACAAGAAGGGCATATTGTATTACGATGCCGACGGCTCGGGTAAGGGCAAGGCAATGGAAATCGCCACCCTCAAGAAGAGCCTCAAGATGACTATCGACGACTTCAAAATCATCTGAGAAAGCACCCGCATCGTCTCGAAAAGGAAAAGGCGACCATTAGGTCGCCTTTTCTGTTGCGATTGAGTTCTGATCAGGCCGCTTTGGTGTTGATCTTGCTCTCGGCAATGCGGGAGAGCTTCTGATCGGTGGCGCGTTCCTGCTCCATGATCTGGTGCAGCACCTGAGCGCAATCCTCGCGGCCAAGCTGCTTGGCCCAGGCCACCAGCGTTCCGTAGCGTGTAATCTCGTAATGCTCCACGGCCTGTGCGGCCGCGAGAAGAGCAGCATCCAAGACCTGCGGATCGTCGATATCGCCGGCGATATCCTGGGCTTCGTCGATAATCCCGTCGATGGCCGGGCAGGTCACGCCCTTCGGATCGTGGCCGTGCATGCGGAAGACCTGCTCCACCATCTTCACCTGCTGCTCAGTCTCGCCCAGGTGGGTCTGAAACGCCTGCTTCAGCTGAGGATCGCTTGCTTTCGAGATCATCTCCGGCAGCGCCTTCGTGATCTGCTGCTCGGCGTAATAGATGTCCTGCAGCGTATGGATGAAGAGATCATCCAGTGTCTTGATGTCCTTCGACAAGAGACCCATAGTGCGCATCCTTTAGTTGGAAAAGCCAGCATGCGGAGCTGGCCGAAGTTTCGGCTGACGGTTCAAGAACGTCGCGCTGCTTCGGCAGTTCCCGGATCGCCAGTGGGAATTCATAAGGCGGCCAAGGAAGGTCAGATCGGAGCCATAGCTGTCATTCCACGGCACGCAGGCTTGGAGCATGGAGGCGAAGCCATTCGGCCCGGGCGGAGCTGTCCGCCTGTTCGAACTCGAGGGTCTCGATCTTCTGGCCACGCTTGACGATCTTCTCGGTCGAAATCCGGATTTGCGAGACATCGTCCTGTGCCTGGCGGAAATGGGCATCAAGCTTGGCGACCCGCCCGTCGAGGCGCTCCACGTCTTCCAGGAGCTTTTGAACCTCAACCTGGATCACATGGGCTTCTTCGCGAATACGTGCATCTCGCACGAGAGATTGCATGACCTGGATGGCAAGTGCGAGGAGTGATGGCGAAACGATGACGACCCGTGCCCGGTGAGCCTTCTGGACGATATCCTCGAAATGCTCGGAAAGGTCCGCGTAGATCGATTCGGCCGGGACGAACATCATGGCGATGTCCTGAGTCTCCCCGGGAATGAGATACTTCTCGGCGATGTCCTTCACATGGACCAGCATGTCGTTGCGGACGCGGGCAGCGGCCTTCGCCCTCCCCTCCTCGTCCCTGGCGTTGCGAAACACCGTGAACCCTTCCAGGGGGAACTTGGCATCGACAACGAGACCCCGGGCGTCCCCGGGGAGCCTCACGAGGCAGTCGGGCCGTGTCCTGTTCGACAAAGTCGGCTGGAACTCGAAGGCGCCGCCCGGCAGCCCGTCGCGAATGATCGCTTCCATGCGTCCCTGTCCATAGGCGCCACGGCTTTGCTTGTTCGACAGAACATCCTTGAGGCCCACGATCTCACCGGTGAGATCCTTCAGGTTCCTTTGGGCCGCGTCGATGACCGCAAGACGCTCGTTGAGCTTCGAGAGGTTTTCCGTCTGATGGCGCGTTGTGGCTTCCAGTCCTTGTCCGACGCGATGCTGGAGGCCATCGATGCGCTCGGAGATCAGGCGCACGAAGTCGCTCTGCCGGGAGCCGAAGACCTCGGCGATCGTCTGCATCCTCCCGGTCATCTCCGCCTGGATACGGGTCAGCTCAGCCATCTTGTCGTCCATCTCCCGCGCCCGTTCCGCGGCAATCGCCGCCTCGAAGGCTCTGTCCCGTCGGCTGCGCAGGAGGAGGACGAACAGAACCGCGAGAAGGACGAGGCAGGAAGCCGCGATCCCGGTCATCAATTGCCCGAAGGGTATGGCATAGGAGCCGAACAGGAGAACGGGATCACGCATGGGACGAGGTTCCGGTTGACGAATTTATCCGAACATAAGACGAACGATTTGACCATCCCGGTGCAACCGCTTATCTCCCGCCCATCATGACCATAAGACCTCTCGTAATTCTTCCCGATCCTAAGCTCCGCCTCGTTTCCGAGCCCGTGAAGGAGATCACGGACGAGATTCGGACTCTGGCTGCGGACATGCTCGAAACCATGTACGACGCTCCGGGCGTCGGCCTCGCAGCCATCCAGATCGGCGTCCCCCTCCGCATGGTCACCATGGATGTGTCCAAATCGGAGACCGAGCGGCAGCCTCTCGTCCTCCTCAATCCCGAGATCGTCTGGACCTCCGAGGAAAAGCGGACCTATGAGGAGGGCTGCTTGTCGATCCCCGAATATTACGAGGAGGTCGAGCGGCCGGACCGGGTGAAATTCCGCTATATGGACCTCGACGGGCAGACCATCGAGCAGGAGGCCCGGGACCTGATGGCGACCTGCGTCCAGCACGAGATCGACCACTTGAACGGCGTTCTGTTCATCGATCACCTGTCCAAGCTCAAGCGGGACCGGGTCATGACGAAATTCAAGAAGGCCGCAAAGCGCGAGGCGAGCGGCGCATGAGCCTCCGGGTCGTTTTCATGGGCACGCCCGACTTCGCGGTCCCGACGCTGTCCGAAATCGTCGGACAGGGCCACGAGGTCGCCGCCGTTTACACCCGGGCTCCTGCGGCCGCGGGCCGTGGCATGGAGCTGCGCCCATCGCCGGTTCACCGGATGGCGGAGCGGTTCGGCCTGCCGGTTCTCACGCCCAAGACCCTTCGAACCGAAGAAGCCTCCGAGATCTTCCGGTCCCATGAGGCCGACGTGGCGGTGGTGGTCGCCTATGGGATGATCCTCCCGCGCCCGATCCTCGACGGCACGGCTCTCGGATGCCTGAACCTCCACGCCTCCCTCCTGCCCCGGTGGCGGGGGGCGGCTCCCATCCAGCGGGCCATCATGGCGGGAGATAAGGAAACCGGCGTCGCCGTCATGAAGATGGAGGAAGGGCTCGACACCGGCCCGGTGGGAATGGCCGAGCGGGTCGCGATCACGGCGGAAATGACCGCCGGTGAACTACACGACAAGCTGATGGGCCTTGGCGCCGATCTCATGGTCAGGGCCCTCGCCGCTTTGTCCCGAGGCGGCCTGAATTTCACGCCTCAGCCTGATCGAGGCGTCACCTACGCTCACAAGCTGGCGAACGACGAAGCCCGGATCGACTGGACGAAATCCGCCCAGAACGTTCACGATCATGTCCGCGGCCTTTCTCCCTTCCCCGGCAGCTTTTTCGCGGCGGATTTCGGCAAGGGAATGGAACGGGTCAAGGTTCTCCGCACCACCCTGTCCGACGGCCAGGGGGCACCGGGCACCCTCTTGGACGACAAGGGACTGGTCGCCTGCGGTCAGGGAGCCATCCGGCTCCTGCAAGTCCAGCGGGCCGGCAAAGGCCCCATGGGCGCCGACGAGTTCCTGCGTGGTGTCCGGCTCGCCGCAGGATCCATTCTCCCATGACGCCCGACCTGCGGATCCGGGCGGAAGAGCAGGAGGATCGGGCTGCGATCCATGCTCTCCATGAGGCAGCCTTTCGGGGCCATGCCGAGGCGGCGCTCGTCGACAAACTACGCCGCGACAGCGATTTGTCCCTGTCCCTCGTTGCGTGTCGGGACCGGGTCGTCGTCGGACACATCGCTTTCTCGCCCCTGGCTCTTGCCGACAAACCCGATCTAAAAGCCTTTGCGCTCGCTCCTTTGGCTGTTCTGCCGTCTGTCCAAAGGCAGGGAATCGGCGCTGCCTTGGTCGAAGACGGGCTTCAGCGCTTGGCCGATGACGGTGCGGACGTGATCCTGGTCCTCGGCGAGCCGGGCTATTATGGCGACTTCGGATTTGAAGCCGGGAACGCCAAGGCATTCACAACCCCCTATGACGGCCCCTACCTGCAGGCGCTCATCTTGAGCGATAAAGGGCAAGCGGCGCGGGGGCACGTGGATTATGCTCCTGCTTTTGCGGGACTGACTTGAGATGCCTCGCTACAAGCTCGTCGTCGAATATGACGGCACGCCCTTCACGGGCTGGCAGCATCAAACGAACGGCCTCTCCGTCCAGCAGGCCGTCGAGGAAGCCATCGCTCGCTTCGCAGGCGGCCCGGTGCGCATTCATTGCGCCGGCCGCACCGATTCCGGTGTTCATGCGACCCATCAGGTGATTCATGTGGACCTCGCCAAAGACTGGCGCGAGGACACGGTACGAGATGCCACCAACGCCCACCTGAAGCCCGCGCCGGTTACCATCCTGGCGGCAAAACAGGTCCCGGACACGTTCCATGCCCGGCTTTCCGCCATCAGGCGGCATTACGTCTATCGCATTCTCAACCGCCGCTCTCCGCCGGCCCTCGAGATCAACCGGGCATGGCATGTGGCGTGGCCGCTCGACGCCGCCATCATGCACGAGGCTGCCCAGTCCTTGACCGGCCGCCATGATTTCACGACCTTCCGGGCGGCCGAGTGCCAGGCCAACAGCCCAATCCGCACCCTGGACCGACTCGACGTGGAACGGGCAGGCGACGAGATCAGAATTTTCGCCTCGGCGCGTTCATTTCTGCACCATCAGGTGCGCTCCATGGTCGGAACCCTCGAGCGGGCCGGCGCCGGCCGATGGTCGGTGGCGGAGGTGCGTGCCGCCCTCGACGCACGCGACCGAACCCGCTGCGGCCCCATGGCTCCTTCCATGGGCCTCTATCTGATCGGCGTCGACTATCCGGATTAAGTCAGCAGCGCGCGCATAAGGGTGTCGATCAGGCTGTTGAGCGTCACGCCCAACGTCACGATCCCGAATGCTGCCAGGCCGGGAAGCCCCAGGGTTGCCTTCGTGGCAAACCATTGCGCGCGCAATACGATGACGAAGAACGCCAGGCTGAAGAGACCCGCCAGAGGAGGCGTCGCCCATCCGAGCAGCAGAAGCATGTAGGGAACGGACATCACCAGCATGGCGATGACGTTGATCCAGTTCATGACGATGACGAACGGAACATAACGGTGGGTGAGACGCAGCTGCCGCGTTCCCCAGATCATCACGATCGGAAGCGCCAGGAAGCTCGCCAACTGCCCGAGGGCGACAACCACGTCGATCTGAAAGCTGTCGAGCAGCGGGTGGTTCGGGCTCAGCAATCCGAGACGCAGCCGTTCGATGGCAATGGAAACGATATAGGCCGGAAGCGTCAGCCAGAGCGCCGCGAAGGAGCGCCAGAAACCCCGCTCGCTCATGTCGAAAGCCCTCAGGCCTTCAACCCTGCTGTTGAGCAGGTCGAGCGCGCCTTTGAACGAGCGATTGACTTCGTCGGCGGTCACGATCATGGGCGGGCTCCAGGAGGAGGATTGCCCACGAAAACCTGCCAGCCCCACGAACGTTCCGACACGAACCGACTTTCGTCGGATAAGGCCAAGCTCCGCCAGGCAAGTCAGGATGGCCCGATCTTAGCGTTTCGCCCTGATGCAGATGAACTGCGGCGTCTTCGCGAGTTGGTTGTAGATGCGCTCCGAAACCGCCTTCATCTCCGGAAGGGGACGCGGTTCGACGACTCGATCGAGCGTCCAGCCGGCCTCGGTGAGAGCGTTGAGAATCTCGGCAAGCGGCCTGCGATAGGCCTCCACATAGGGTGCAGGCTCTCCGAAGCCGCTCCAGTACATGCCGAACCTTGAGCGTTCGTAGTAAGTGCCGGTACCTCGGATGTCCTCGTTCATCCAGTCGCTCATGGGATGGGCCATCGAGAAGACCAGCGTTCCGCCAGCCCGTGCGACGCGGTGGAATTCCCGCAGGACCGGCCCGAGCTCCATCACGTAATCGAGAGCCAGCGCACAGAGCACTTTGTCGAAGAGCGCATCCCCCAGCCAGTCGAGTGGCTTCGCCAGGTCCGCGATTCGAAACTCGGCGGATGAACCGGCGCAGCGCTCCCGTGCGAGCTCGACCATTTTGGGCGTCACGTCGAAGCCATGAACGATTGCGCCCTGTTCAGTCATCAGGGCACTGCCGATCCCTGGACCGCAGGCCGCATCAAGGATGCGCATGCCCCGGACCTCGCCGAGCAACGCCATGGTCGCGGGGCGTTCGTAGAGCCCGTTATGGGGTTTCGTCGGCGCGAGGGCAGAATAGCGGTCGGCAAAGGACGAATAGGCTTTGAGACCTATCGGCTCGTCAGGTGCGGCATGCTCGGACATGGCTGCGTCTCAACGATGTCAGCTTGGGTGTCAGCTTGGGAAATAGGCGTCGAGGACCTTGCGGTAGATCGAAGCGAGCCTGTCGAGATCGGCCACGGCGACGCGCTCGTCGATCTGATGCATGGTCTGACCGACCAGCCCGAACTCGACCACGGGACAATCCCGAACGATGAAGCGAGCGTCCGATGTCCCGCCGGTCGTCGACAGCTTCGGCTTGATCCCGGTCTCGGCTTCGATCGCCTTGGCGATGAACCCCACGAAATCGTTCGGCTCGGTCAGGAACGCGACCGCGTTGGTTGGCTCCATCGTCAGCGTATAGCGCACATGGTTCCCGGCCGCCTCACGGAGTCGGTCTGCGATTTCCGCTTCCAGGCTTTCCGGCGTCCAGCGATCGTTGAAGCGAATGTTGAAGGTGGCCCGCGCACTCGCCGGAATCACATTGGCCGCCGGGTTGCCGACATCGACCGTCGTAATTTCGAGGTTTGACGCATCGAAATGTTCGGTTCCGTGATCGAGAGGCTTGCCGATCAGCGCGCTGACCAAACGCAGGAGGCTCGGGATCGGATTATCCGCCAGATGAGGGTAGGCCACATGCCCCTGCTTGCCTTCGACGACCACGTGCCCCGTGAGGGAGCCGCGGCGGCCGATCTTGATCATGTCGCCGAGCTGGTTCGGGTTTGTCGGCTCGCCCAGGATACAGGCGTCGAAACGCTCTCCCCTCGCCTTGGCCCATTCAAGAAGTTTCACGGTTCCGTTGATGGCGGGCCCCTCTTCGTCCCCGGTGATGAGAAAGCCGATGGAGCCGCCGAAATCCGGCCGCTCACGAATGAAGGCGAGGGCCGCCGCCATCATGCACGCAACGCCGCCCTTCATGTCGACGGCGCCGCGCCCGTGCAGTTCGCCGCCGTCGATCACGCCGCCGAACGGGTCGTGACGCCAACGGCTCGCGTCCCCCGGAGGCACCACATCGGTGTGACCCGCGAAAAGAAGGTAAGGTTTGCCGCTGCCGTAGCGGGCGTAGAGATTTTCCACATCAGGCGTGCCAGGCTCGGAAAAGATCGGTCGATGCACTTCGAAGCCTGCCTCGCGAAGGACGCTTTCGATCAGCGCGAGCGCTCCGCCCTCTGCGGGGGTCACGGACGGGCAGCGGAGGAGGGACTGGGCGAGAGATAGCGGCGAGGTATCGAACATAGGGTCACAACGACAGGTAATGGCGTACAGGCCGGGACCATACCGATTTGCTTCTTTTGTGCCAGCATTCAATGTAAGCTTGGCGCGCAGTTTCCTCCAAAGTCTCAAGGGCGGACCCGTTGACGGCCTGGTTGACGGCCCTGTCGTGGGACGCGGCGCACATGTTCATGACCGACCTGTATCCTCACCTGGATCCTTACGATTCCGGTATGCTCGACGTCGGAGACGGGCATCGGGTGTATTGGGAGATGTGCGGAAATCCGAATGGAAAGCCTGCCCTCGTTCTCCACGGCGGCCCGGGTTCCGGCTGCACCGCGAACGCACGGCGGTCCTTCGATCCCGATGCGTTCCGCATTATTCTGTTCCTGTTCGATCAGCGCGGGAGCGGGCGAAGCACGCCGCATGCGAGCGCGCCGGACATCGATCTTTCGACAAACACCACGCCTCATCTGCTCGCCGATATCGAGCGACTGCGGGACCATCTCGACATCGACAGATGGCTGGTGCTGGGTGGATCCTGGGGCTCGACCCTTGCGCTTGCCTATGCCGAGCAGCATCCGGAACGCGTGAGCGAAATGGTGCTGTTCAGCATCGCCACGACAACGGCTTGGGAGATCGACTGGATTACCCGCGGCGTCGGCATCTTCTTTCCCGAACCATGGCGGCGCTTCCGGGACGGTGTTCCCGAAATGGATCGGGAAGGAAGTCTCGTCGAGGCCTATCATCGCCTCCTCATGCATCCGGACCCGGTCGTTCATCACAAGGCAGCGCGGGACTGGTGCGACTGGGAAATCGCGCTTGTCGCGGTGCATGCGGACGACAAGCCTCATCCGCGCTACGACGACCCGGCATTCCGTTTGGGCTTCGCGCGGATGGTAACGCACTATTGGCGCCATAGGGGGTGGCTTGAGGACGGCATCCTGCTGCGGAACATCGACCGTCTCGCGGGAATTCCCGGAGTGCTCATCCATGGCCGCCTGGATATCGGAGGCCCGCTCCTGACCCCCTGGCGGCTCCATCGGAACTGGCCGGGCAGCGAACTGATCCTCATCGGCGATGCCGGGCATGACGCGCGGGATCCCGGCATGATCGGGAGTATCATTGCCGCAACGGATCGCTTCGCGGCAGGAGAGCGGCCGAGAGAACGCAACGGCGGGTCCTGAAGCCGGGCCCGCCCGGCCGACATGATTTTACAACCCGTTGAACGGGCTGTCGTCCGCTCAGTCCCGCAACAATTCGTTGATGCCCGTCTTCGCCCGGGTTTGCGCGTCGACGCGCTTCACGATCACGGCGCAGTAGAGCGATGGGCCGGGGGTGCCGTCGGGGAGCGGCTTGCCCGGAAGGGATCCGGGAACCACCACCGAATAGGGCGGAACACGGCCGACGAACACCTCGCCGGTGTTCCGGTCGATGATCTTCGTGGAAGCGGACAGGAACACGCCCATCGACAGGACGGACCCCTCGCCGACCACGACGCCTTCCACCACTTCGGATCGGGCGCCGATGAAGCAGTTGTCCTCGATGATGGTGGGATTGGCTTGCAGCGGCTCCAGAACGCCGCCGATGCCGACGCCGCCGGAGAGATGCACGTTCTTGCCGATCTGCGCGCAGGAGCCGACGGTTGCCCAGGTGTCCACCATCGTGCCCTCGCCCACATAGGCGCCGAGATTGACGAAGGACGGCATCAGGACGACGCCGGGCGCGATGAAGGCGCCGCGACGGACGGTGCAGTTGGGAACGGCCCGGAAGCCCGCCTCACGGAAGCGATTCTCGCCCCACCCGGCGAACTTCGAGGGCACCTTGTCCCACCAGGTCGCTTCGCCCGGACCGCCCTTGACGACTTCCATGTCGTTCAGTCGGAAGGACAACAGAACCGCCTTCTTCAGCCATTGATGCACCTGCCAATCGCCGGAATCCTTCTCGGCGACGCGGGCCCTGCCGGAATCGAGCAGCTCCATGGCCTGCTCCACGGCCTCGCGGACAGGCCCCCTGGTGGCAGGGCTCACATTCGCCCGGTCCTCCCAGGCGGCATCGATGGTACGGGCGAGATCGGTATGGGACATGGGATGGCTCGGAGGCTTTAAAGGAAATGACCGGCAGCCTGATTAGCAACGGCGGCCGGGCCTGTCACCTGATGGTTCCGGCCCCGCCACGCATCCTGTCAAAAACTCGTCCGTTGCCGGATCGCCGCCGAGAGCGTGCCTTCGTCGAGATAATCGAGCTCGCCTCCCACCGGTACGCCATGCGCGAGCTTGGTCACCTTCACCGGCAGGTGAGCGAGGAGCTCGGTGATGTAATGAGCCGTCGTCTGGCCGTCCACCGTCGCATTGAGCGCCAGGATGATCTCCGCGACGGCCGGCTCCGAGGCACGGGCGACGAGGCGGTCCAGATTGAGATGTTCGGGCCGCACGCCGTCGAGGGGGGACAGCACCCCGCCGAGCACATGGTAGCGCGCATTGATCGCACCCGAGCGTTCCAGCGCCCAGAGATCCGACACGTCTTCCACCACCACGAGGATCGATGCATCGCGACGGGCATCCCGGCAGATCGTGCACGGGTCCGACGTATCCACGTTGCCGCACGACGAGCACACGACGATGCGCTCGTTGGCGACGCGCATGGCGTCGCTCAACGGGTTGAGCAGCGTATCCCGCTTCTTGATCAGGTGCAGCGCGGCGCGCCGGGCCGAGCGCGGCCCCAGGCCCGGCAGGCGAGCCAGGAGCTGGATGAGACGCTCGATCTCGGGGCCGGCAACGTTCTGGGCCATCGGAATTCCTTAAAACAGCTTCATCCCGGGCGGGAGCGGCAGACCCTTGGTCAGCTCCGCCATCCGCTCCTGGGCGGCCCGGTCGGCCTTGCCGCGGGCATCGTTCATGGCGGCGACGATGAGGTCTTCGAGAATTTCCTTCTCGTCGGCGTTGAGGAGGGAAGGATCGATGCTGATCGCCTTCAAGGCTCCCTTGCCGGATACCTTCACGGTCACGACGCCGCCGCCGGCGGTGCCCTCAACCTCGACGGTGTCGAGCTCAGCCTGAGCGTCCTGCAGCTTCTGCTGCATCGCCTGGGCCTGCTTCATCAATCCCATGATGTCCTTCATGACGGTCTCCTCAGTTCAGATCGTCGTCAGCTTCTGTTTCGTGTGCGGCCAAGGCATCGTCCTCGCCGAGAATTTCGGTTTCCGCATCCGGGGCGGCTTCGTCCTCCCCCTTCTGGCGCTCGATCACGTTCACGATCTGCGCGCCGGGGAACTTGGCCAGAACCGCCTGGACGAGGGGATGGTTCGCGGCTCCCTCCTTGCGCTCGCGCTCGGCGGCCAGGGCCTGCTCGCGGAGCGTGGGCGCCCCTTCCTCGGAGGAGAGGGCCACCATCCAGCGCTGGCCGGTCCATTGCTGGAGCGCGCGGGCCAGATCGTTGGCGATGGTGCGGCTGCCGCCTTCGGAGAGGCTGAGCTCGATGCTGCCCTCCTCGAAACGCACGAGGCGGACATCCCGCTCGAGCGCCGACTTCAGGACGATCTCCCGCCGCTCGCCCGCCATGGCGACCACGTCCTCGAAGCGCCGGAGCCGGAGAGCGGGCGCGGCCCCTTGCGGTTCCGGGCGAGGCTGCGGTCGGGGCTGCGAGGACGCGAGCGCCATGTTTCCCGACGAGGATGGCGGGGTCGGGCGCGCGCCGGACGGAGCCGGGCCGCCCGCCGGCAGGGGCGAGCCGTTCTTCAGGGCACGCAGAGCCTCGTCTGGGGTCGGCAGATCCGCCGCATAGGCCAGGCGCACCAGGACCATTTCGGCGGCCGCGATGGGCCGGTTGGAGGCTTGCACCTCGGGGATTCCCTTCAGCAGGATCTGCCAAGCGCGGGACAGGGCCCGGACGGGAAGCTTCTGGGCGAAGTCGAGGCCGCGGCTCCGCTCGGCTTCGGAGAGGGACGGATCCTTCGCGGCCTCGGGAATCAGCTTGAGGCGGGTGACCACATGCGAGAAGGCCGCGAGATCGGAGAGCACCACGGCGGGGTCCGCGCCGGCATCGTACTGGCCCCGCAGCCCTTCGAAGGCTGCCGGGATGTCGCCGCGCATGACAGCTTCGAACAGGTCGATCACCTGAGTCCGGTCCGCGAGACCGAGCATGTCGCGAACGGTTTCGGCCCTGACGGTTCCGGCTCCGTGGGCAATGGCCTGATCGAGGAGCGACAGCGAATCGCGCGCCGAGCCTTCCGCGGCGCGGGCAATCGCCGCGAGGGCCTCCGCATCCGCCCTCACCTCTTCCGCGTCGCAGATCCGCCCGAGATGCGCCACGAGCTTGTCCGCATCGATGCGGCGCAGGTCGAAGCGCTGGCAGCGGGACAGGATCGTCACCGGAACTTTGCGGATCTCGGTCGTCGCAAAGATGAATTTCGCATGGGGCGGCGGCTCTTCGAGGGTCTTCAGGAAGGCGTTGAACGCCTTCTCCGAGAGCATGTGCACCTCGTCGATGATGTAGACCTTGTAACGGGCCGAGACCGGCGAGTAGCGGATGCCGTCGATGATCTGCCGAACATCGTCGATGCCCGTATGAGACGCGGCATCCATCTCCAAAACGTCCACATGCCGCGATTCCATGATCGCTTCGCAATGAACGCCGAGCGTCGGCATGTGAATGGTCGGCCCGCCCGCGCCGTCGGCGGTCTGATAGTTGAGGCCCCGAGCCAGAATGCGGGCCGTGGTCGTCTTGCCGACGCCGCGAACGCCCGTGAGCATCCAGGCCTGCGGAATGCGGCCGGTCTCGAACGCGTTCGACAGGGTGCGAACCATCGCCTCCTGGCCGATCAGGTCGTCGAAGGTGCGCGGACGGTATTTGCGGGCCAGAACCCGGTAAGCGGATGTTCCGGAGGAAGCCGGGACGGGCGCAGGCGGAAAGCCCGGCAAAGCCGGCTCGTCGTTCAGGGGCGTGCCAGCTGTGGTTTCGTCCATGGGCTGCAAGATTGGGTAAGCGACAGGAGACGCTCCTGCAAGCGTCAGGGTGGGAGGCTGGACGAAGACCCGTTCGGTCTCGTTAGGGCTGCTTCCTTCCGGATCTGACCCGGTTGGCGAGTGAGACGTCCCTCGCCAACCTCCCGATGCCTATATGGGGTTTTCGGCCAGCGAACGCAAGCCGAGATGACGGCTTTGCCCGCCTCCGATGGACGCAGGGACCAACCCTGCCTGTGGGTAACGGGGATGGGGGTTTTCGCGGGGCCTGAGGGGCTCCGTCCAGGGAGCCGATGGTGCCATGCAGAGCAACGGTAGACCCGCCGTCATTGCGGGGACGCGCAGCGGATCGGGACGATAGAGCACCCCCGTCATTCCGGGACGGCCCTGCGGGCCGGGCCCGGAACCCAGAACCGCTGAGGTTTGTGGAAGGGTGCGCGGCTGCCATGGCTCCTTGTCCGGGATCGTTAGCGGTTCTGGGTTCCGGGCTCTCGCGCGGCTCGCCCCGGAATGACAGCGGAGCCATCACGGCGGAGCGCATCACGGCATGGGGCCATGTCCTCCGGGCTGGGCGGCCCGGAGGGGAAGCGATCGAGGGTGGCGCGTCGGGCAGCCCGGCTCGATGGTGATGGTGAAGGGAAGAGCCGGGAGGCCTCTTCGCGCACGGTTCTTTTAGGCGGACAGGAGAGGCAAGGCTCAGGTATCGCCGCAGGCGGGATCCGTCTCGTGCGACGGGGGCCTGCGACCGATCCCGACAACCCGCCCAGCATCCTGGGCCTCCCATCCGGTGCGGCTGCGTGACCGCACCGACGGGACCGTGTCCGGTCCCGCTCTTGCGACGCCTCGCGAGTGCGCCCCTCGTCAGGACCTGATCTATGAAACGATATAGCTCAGCTTGTCCCGCCCGTCAAGAACAAAATGAGAACTTTGTCGCACCTCCGTTGGCATCCTTGAAACCGGCGACATGGCCGATTTGGCCCGGGATCATGCCGGACGGGATAGGCACGAGGCAGGAAGCTCGGGTAGAGAGGGAGCCATGACCTTCCAGCTCGATTCCCGTCTCGATGGCGACACGATCCCGATCGGCGATCTCCCCCTGTCGTCCGTTCTGCTTTTGAACGATGCCCGCTTTCCGTGGTTCGTTCTCGTTCCCCGTGTGCCGGACGTGAGCGAGTTCACCGACCTTACGGACGAGCAGGCCGTCCAGCTCATGGACGAAATCCGAATCGCCACGCGGGTCATGATGGAACTCTCCAAGCCCGACAAAGTAAATGTCGGGGCGCTGGGGAACATCGTGACGCAGCTCCATGTGCACGTGATCGGACGTTATCGCTCCGACCCGGCCTGGCCCGGTCCCGTCTGGGGGCACGGCACGAAGACGCCCTACCCCGCCCATGCGGTCACGGCCCTGATCGAGCGCGCCTCAGCCCTTTTCGCCGCCGCCTGAACGAACGAGATTGCTCCATGACGCCTTCGATCGCCTACAACGTTAACCGGCTCGTTCGCCACAGCGTCGAGCACGATCCGGAGGCCCTCTCGCGCCACGCACAAGACCCCGACGCGCTGATCGTGCTCGTGGCCGGCGACCTGCCGGTCCTGAAGGCCGGCGATCCGGGAACCGGTTTCCTGCCGGCCTCCGTGCTCGGCCGGCTCGAAAACCACCACGAGCAGGTCTTTCTCGGCTTTCTCCATGAGAAACCGGTGATCGCGACCCTGGCATCGCCCGAGGCCGCTTCCCTGTTCCAGGACGATGCCGGTTTCAAGGTCGAGAATCTCAGGGCCGTTGCCGTCGGCGGCCTCGTTCCACCCGAAGAGCTGGGCACCCTCGCCATGGCGAAATCCTTGCTCGACTGGCACGCGCGCCACCGCTTCTGCGCCAATTGCGGATCACCGACCCGTCACGCCCAGGCGGGATTTCGCCGGGACTGTCCCGAATGCAGCGCCCAGCACTTTCCCCGGACCGACCCGGTGGTGATCATGCGGATCACCCGGGGCGACAAGTGCCTTCTGGGTCGTCAGGCCCGCTTCGCGGCGAAGACCTATTCCTGCCTGGCGGGTTTTCTCGAACCGGGGGAAACCATCGAGGACGCAGTGCGCCGCGAGGTGTTCGAGGAGGCCGGCATCCGGGTCGGACAGGTCCGTTATCTCGCGTCCCAGCCATGGCCCTTCCCCTCGTCCATCATGATCGGCTGCGCCGGCGAGGCGGAGACGGACGAGATCGTCTTCGATACGGCCGAACTGGAAGACGCCCGCTGGTTCTCACGCGACGACGTGCGGCGCATGCTGGAGGGAACGCATGAGGAGTTTGCGGCTCCCTCGCCCATCGCCATCGCCCATCACCTTCTGCGGCAATGGATGAGCGAATGAGCCTCAGGACAGCGCCGGGATCGGCTCGAACCTGTAGGCGATCTCGATGACGCTCTGCCCGCGCAGATCCAGCATCTGTTCCGGGCCGGGCGTGCCGCCGAGCCGCTCGTAGAATTGCCGCGCGGACTGGTTGTCCTTGAGGACCCAAAGCCCCGCGGAAGAAAAATTCTGCCGCCGGAGATGGTCGAAGAGACCTGCCATGAGACGGCGCCCGAGACCTTGCCGCTTGACCTTGTCGAGGAGGTAGAGCGCGTAGATTTCTGCAGCGGTATCCAACGGCACGGGTTCCTGCGACCGGGCCGGTCCGCCCTGCCCGAACCCCACGATCTCGCCGTCGCCGTCCCGCCCGACCAGGATCAGGGATTGCGGATGAGGAGCCTTGAGCATGCCCCGCCACATGCGTGTCCGATCCTCGACCGATAGCCCGGCGAGCGAGGCGGGATTGAGGAAGTCCTTGTAGGTTTCGCGCCAACCCTGCACATGCACCTGCGCGATGGCCTCGGCATCCGCTTCCGTCGCAGGCTCGATTCGATAGGTCGTCATCGAGATTACTCGGCCGCTTCCCTGACCTTCTCGCGGAAGGGACTGGCGGGGTAGACCCCGAGAATGCGCAACTCGCGGGAGAAGAAGTCGAGCTCCTCGAGCGCGCGCTTGAGGTTGGCATCGTCCGGGTGACCATCCACCTCGGCATAGAATTGCGTGGCGGTGAAATCGCCTTCCAGCATGTAGCTTTCCAGCTTCGTCATGTTGATGCCGTTTGTCGCGAACCCGCCGAGCGCCTTGTAGAGAGCCGCCGGAATATTGCGGACCCGGAACACGAAGCTGGTGACGACGGGGCCGCTTTCCGCGGGCGCCCATTGCGGCGTCTTGGACAGGATCACGAAACGCGTGGTGTTGTGGGCCTCGTCCTCCACGTCCTCGGCCAGGATCTTCAAGCCGTAGATCTTGGCGGCCATGCGCGGCGCGAGGGACGCCCGCGTTCTGTCCTTCCACTCCGCGACCTCGCGGGCGGAGCCGGCGGTATCGCCGGCCACATGGGCCTTCAGTCCGAGCTTGCGGATGATCTTCCGGCATTGGCCGAGCGCGTGCACATGGCTGTGCACGCTCTTGATGGTGCCGAGATCGGCCTCCGGCAGGCTCATGAGCTGGAAATGGATGGGCAGGAAATGCTCGCCGACGATGTGCAGCCCGGACGTCGGCAAGAGGTGATGGATATCCGCCACGCGACCGGCGATGGAGTTCTCGATGGGGATCATCCCGAGACCCGCCTGCCCCTCGTTAACGGCCGCGAAGGCATCCTCGAAGGTCGGGCACGGCAGAACCGTCCAATCGGGATACACCTCCTCGCAGGCGATGTGCGAATTGGCTCCCGGCTCTCCCTGGAACGAAATGATCTTGTTCATGATGATCTCCGGCCCGCGATGATGACGCGCGCGCGTTCAAGGTCCTCGAAAGTGTCGACGCCGAGCGGGACATCGTCCACGACCACGGCGTCGATGCGCATGCCCGCCTCGATCGCGCGAAGCTGCTCCAGCTTTTCCCGCTTCTCCAGGGTCGAAGGGGACAATCCCACGAACCGCTGCAGGGCCTTGCGGCGATACGCGTAGAGCCCGATGTGGTGGTAGAGCGGACCGTCTCCGTACGGGGCGGTCGCGCGGGTAAAGTAGAGCGCTCTGAAATGATCCGGCGCGACTTCGCTGCCGATCATCTTCACCACGTGGGGGTTCGTGCGCTCCTCCTCCCGGTCGATGACCGCCACGAGGGTCGCGATGTCGACGGAACTGTCGGACAGAGGCGCGACCGAGGCGGCGACGGCGGCGGGATCGATGGTCGGCAGGTCGCCCTGGACGTTGACCACCACGTCATGACGGCCCTCGGGGTCGATCTTTTCCACAGCCTCGAAGATCCGGTCGGATCCTGACGCGTGATCGGCGCGGGTCATGACCGCGAGGCCGCCGGCCTTCGTGACGGCCTCCGCGATGGTCTCGGCATCGGTTGCGATGGCCACGGGACCGATCTGCGCCTCCATGGCGCGCCTCCACACATGGACGATCATCGGTTCTCCGCCGATGTCGGCAAGAGGCTTGTTGGGCAATCGTGTTGCGGAAAGGCGGGCGGGAATCAGGACAATGGGATCGGACATGATACGTTCGGGGCCAGTGATGGGGGTCCTTAGCAAGGCCGCTCCGCTTTGTCATGGGCCCCGGGGCCGGGCGGGAAAAAGCGCCGGGACACAGAATTGACGGCCATGCGACCACGAGACCGGTCAAAAGCCGCTGAACCCCATTGTCAAACCCCCATCTCTGCGGCTAAGCAACGCCACGGTCGCGGGCACCCCGCCCGCGCGCCTTTACGTTTCGTCGCGCCGGTTCCGCCGCAGGTTAAGGCGAGGAGAGCCTGATTCATGAATATCGAGACCAATAAGATCGCGGGCGCCGTTTTTGGGACGCTGCTCTTCGTGGTCGGCGTCAATGTCATCGCCAGCGGCGTGTTCTCGCCGAAGAGGCCCGCCGTTCCGGGCTATGATCTTCCGGCTCCCGAGGAGACCGCAGGCGGCGGCGCAGCAGCTCCGGCCGCCGCAGCCCAGCCCCTTCCGGTTCTCCTGGCGAAAGCCGATCCGGCGAAGGGCCAAGCCGCGGCGAAGAAGTGCCAGGCCTGCCACAGCTTCGAGAAGGGCGGACCGAACAAGGTCGGCCCGGATCTCTTCGGCGTCGTGGGCCGCCCGGTCGCCTCGCATGAGGGCTTCAACTATTCCGGCGCCCTGAAAGCCAAGGGCGGCAACTGGACCTATGAAGATCTCGACCACTTCATCAACAACCCGAAGCAGTACGTGCCCGGCACGCTGATGGCCTTCGCGGGCATCGCCAAGCCCGAGGAGCGCGCCGATATTCTGGCTTATCTCCGGTCGCTTTCGGACAGTCCGGTCGCGTTCCCGGCCGCCCAGTAATTCCGACCTGCCGATTATTTTTCTCCAAAGCCGGGCTCCAAGCCCGGCTTTTGTTTTGGCCGGGTGCCCTTGCACTCGTCCCATTGTGGACAAAAATGTATCGACTTGTGAAAGACGCCTCACACTCAGGAGTGCCTTGTGATCCGTCCCATCCTGCTGAGCCTGCTCGCCTGCCTGTCATTCTCGACCGTCTTGGCACAGGAGGCTCCCTGGAGACACGGAGCGGCCCTGCTGGGCGAGCCGAAATACCCTCCTGATTTCAAGCATTTCGACTATGTGAACCCGAACGCCCCCAAGGGTGGCCTCGTGCGTTTCGGCGTTCAGGGGACCTTTGACAGCTTCAACATCGCCGTGGCGGGCGTGAAGGGCTCGCCGGAGGCCGGACTGGGGCTCGTCTACGAGACCCTGGTGACCTCTTCCCTGGATGAGCCGAGCGCCACCTATGGGCTCCTGGCCGAGGCGTTCTCCTATCCGGAGGATTACTCGTCGGTGACGTTCCGGCTCCGTCCCGAGGCGAAATGGAACGACGGCAAGCCCGTCACCGCCGACGACGTGATCTTTTCGTTCGAGGTCCTGAAAGCCAACAGCCCGACCTACGCGTTCTACTACAAGAACGTCGAGAAGGCGGAAAAGCTGGGCGAGCGGGAGATCCGGTTCGTGTTCGACGAGAAGGGCAACCGCGAGCTGCCGCAGATCATGGGCCAGCTTCTCATTCTTCCCAAGCATTGGTGGGAAGGCACGACGCCTGACGGACGCAAGCGGGACATCACGCAGACGGGCCTTGAGCCGCCGCTCGGCTCCGGGCCCTACCGGCTCAAGAGCTTCGATGCAGGCCGCAATTCGACCTATGAACGGGTGAAGGATTATTGGGGCGCCGGCGTGAACGTGAATGTCGGCCAGAACAACTTCGACGAGGTCCGTTACGAATACTATCGCGACGCCACCGTTCTGCTGGAAGCCTTCAAGGGCGACCGGATCGACTTCCGGGTCGAGAACAGCGCCCGCAACTGGGCGACGGGCTACGATTTTCCGGCGCGCCAGCAGGGCAAGGTCATTCTGGAGGAATTTCCGAACCGGACATCCGGCGTGATGCAGGCCTTCGTGCTCAATCTGCGCCGCGACAAATTCAAGGATCAGCGCGTCCGGCGCGCATTCAACCTCGCGTTTCCGTTCGAGGAGATCAACCGAACGATTTTCTCCGGCCAATACGAGCGGATCGGAAGCTATTTCCAGGGTCTCGATCTCGCTTCTTCGGGTTTGCCCGAGGAGAAGGAACGCGCGATCCTGGAATCGATCAAGGACAAGATTCCGGCCGAAGTCTTCACCACGCCCTACAAAAATCCGGTGAGCGACACGACCGATGCGGTGCGTGCCAACCTTCGCGAAGCGGACCGTCTGCTGCGGGAAGCCGGCTGGGAGCTGAAGGATCGCCGCCGCGTCAACGCCAAGGGAGAGACGCTGACAGTGGAGCTCCTCGGCGACACCCCGAACGACGAGCGGGTCTATCTCCCCTACAAGGCTTCTCTCGACCGCCTCGGCATCGTCACGACGGTGCGTATCGTGGACGATGTTCAGTACGTCAACCGCACCCGCTCCTTCGACTTCGACATCGCCGGCGGCATCTGGGTGCAGTCGCAATCGCCCGGAAACGAGCAGCGCGAGTTCTGGGGCTCCCAGGCGGCCCGGCGGGAAGGATCGCGCAATCTCCCGGGCATCAGCGATCCCGGTGTCGACGCCCTGATCGACCGCGTGATCTTCGCCAAGGACCGCGAGGAACTGGTTGCGGCCACGAAGGCGCTGGACCGGGTGCTTCTTGCCCATGACTACGTCGTCCCTCAATGGACTTATGGCAAGCAGCGCACGGCCCGGTGGGATCGGTTCAGCCGCCCGGAGACGATGCCCCGCTACGGCGCGTCCGCATTCCCGACGATCTGGTGGTTCGACGCGGCGAAGGCCGCCAAGACGGGAGCGGTGCGATGACCACACCCACGCGCAGAACCGTTCTGCTCGGCAGCGCCGCGGCTGCGTTTCTCACGTCCCGATCCGGATCGGGTTTCGCGCAATCGGGCGAGGCTCCATCGGACGGTGTCGAACAGCACGGCTTGTCCAGCTTCGGCGATCTCAAGTATCCGCCGGACTTCAAGCATTTCGACTACGTGAACCCGCATGCCCCGAAGGGCGGAACGCTGGCGATCCAGATCAAGCAGGGCGTCGGCAACCAGAACTTCGACACGTTCAACACGCTGAACGTCTATGTCCTCCAAGGGGACGGCGCGGCCGGAATGACCGGAACCTTCGACAGCCTCATGGCGGGCTCGGGCGACGAGCCCGACGCTCTCTATGGTCTTGTCGCCCGCGCCGTGCGCGTGTCCGATGACAAGCGCACCTATCGTTTCCTGCTCCGGCCGGAGGCGCGGTTTCACGACGGCTCTCCGCTGACGGCCAGGGACGCCGCCTTCTCCTTCAATATCCTCAAGGAGAAAGGGCATCCGACCTTTCGTCTCCTCCTGACCCAACTGGAAAGCGCGGAGGCGGAAAGCGACGGCGTTCTGCGCGTCCAGCTCGCTCCGAAGCGCAACCGGGACCTGCACCTCGTGATCGGCGGGCTGCCGATCTTTTCCCAGGCTTACTGGAAGGACAGGAATTTCGAAGCCTCCACCCTGGAGCCGCCGCTCGGATCGGGTCCGTACAAGGTCGGACATTTCGAGCAGGGCCGTTTCATCGAGTTCGAGCGCGTGGCGGATTACTGGGCGAAAGACTTGCCGGTCAATGTCGGGCAGAACAACTTCGACCGCATCCGTTACGAGTATTTCCGCGACCGCGTCGTGGCCTTCGAGGCGTTCAAGAACGGAACGCTGAACTTCAACGAGGAATTCACGTCCCGCACCTGGGCGACCGGTTACGATTTTCCCGCGATCCGTGAAGGCCGCGTGAAAAAGGAGGAGATCCCGAACGACGCTCCTTCGGCGATTCAGGGATGGTACTTCAACACGCGCCGCGATGCCTTCAAGGATCCCCGCATTCGGGAAGCCATCGGGCTCGCCTTCGATTTCGAATGGACGAACACCAACATCATGTATGGCGCTTACGAGCGCCTCACCTCCTATTTCGAAAACTCGGACATGAAGGCGAGCGGCATGCCCTCTCCCGAGGAAATCGCGCTCCTCGAACCCTTCCGTGACAAGCTTCCGTCGTCCGTTTTCGGCGAGCCCTACACACCGCCGGGTTCGGACGGCTCGGGACAGGATCGCCGCCTGCTGCGCCGGGCCGACGAACTCCTGCGCGAGGCTGGATGCAAGCGGGACGGCGGCGTGCTCAAGCTGCCGAACGGCCAGCCCTTCACGATCGAGTTTCTGGACTTTCAGGCGGCCTTGCAGCCCCATACGCAGCCGTTTCAGGCCAATCTGAAGCGTCTGGGCATCAATGCGCAATCGCGCATCGTGGATGCCGCCCAGTATCAGCGCCGGATGGAAGCCTATGACTTCGACATGGCGTCCCGCGCCCTATCGGGCTCGGCGACGCCGGGAGATTCACTCAGGGTCGTGTATGGGTCCGAAGCCGGCAAGGCACCCGGCTCCTACAACATTGCGGGGATCGCCAACCCGGCCGTCGATGCCCTCGTGGACATCATCGGGTCGGCCGATACCCGGCAGGAGCTCGTGATCGCCTGTCGCGCCCTCGACCGCGTTCTGCGCGCGAACCATTACTGGGTGCCCATGTGGTTCAAGCCGACCACATGGGTCGCCTACTGGGACATGTTCTCTCGCCCGGAGACGAAGCCCCGGCTGGGCTCGGGCGCGCCCGGAACATGGTGGTACGACGCCGAAAAGGCTCGGCGGATCGGGAGAGGCTAGGCTTGACCGCCGTTGGAAGCGTAGCAGCGGTTCGGGGCGCCCCCCGCCAGATCCTTCGCCTCGAAGGCGCGGCCCTTTTCCTTCTGGCAACGATCGGTTTCGGCCTGACCGGACTGTCCTGGTGGCTCTTCGTCGTCCTGTTTCTGGCCCCCGATCTCGGGCTCATCGGGTATCTCGCAGGTCCTCAGAAGGGGGCTATCCTCTACAACGCGCTTCATTCTACCATTGCGCCCGCCCTCCTTGCGGGATGCTGGTTCCTCGTCCGGGAGCCGCTTCTCGCGGGATTGGCCGCCATCTGGGCGGCACACATCGGATTCGACCGCACGTTAGGATATGGATTGAAATACGCGTCTGCTTTCGGTGACACCCATCTTGGCCGCATCGGCCGGCGGCAGGGGGGCGCCTGATGCTCGCCTATATCGCACGCCGCATTCTTCTCATGATTCCGACGCTGCTCGGCATCATGTTGATTTCCTTCGTCATTGTGCAATTCGCTCCCGGCGGTCCGGTGGAGCGCGTCATCGCCCAGCTTCAGGGACAGGATTCCGGAGCCACGTCGCGGATTTCCGGTGGAGGAAGCGATTTCTCCGGCGGACAGAATACCGGCGGCGGCGAAACATCCTCGCGCTATCGCGGAGCGCAGGGCCTCGATCCGCAATTCATCAAGCAGCTCGAAGTGCAGTTCGGCTTCGACAAACCCGCTCCCGAGCGCTTTCTCAAGATGCTGTGGGATTATAGCCGTTTCGATTTCGGCAAGAGCTATTTCCGCGACATTTCCGTGTTGCAGCTCATCAAGGAGAAGCTCCCGGTTTCCGTCAGCCTCGGCCTCTGGATGACCGTGCTGTCCTACGCGATCTCGATTCCTCTCGGGATCCGCAAGGCCGTGAAGGATGGTACCGCGTTCGATATCTGGACGTCCGGCGTCGTGATCGTCGGCTATGCGATCCCGGGATTCCTCTTTGCGATCCTTCTGATCGTTCTCTTCGCCGGCGGATCGTTCTGGCAGATCTTTCCGTTGCGCGGCCTGACCTCTGAGAACTGGGATCAGTTGTCCGTCGGTGGAAAGATCGTCGACTACTTCTGGCACATCGCCCTGCCGATCACCGCCATGGCCCTCGGCGCCTTCGCCACCTCGACATTGCTGACCAAGAACTCGTTCCTCGACGAGATCCGCAAGCAGTACGTGCTGACGGCGCGCATGAAAGGATTGTCCGAGAGGCAGGTGCTCTACGGCCATGTCTTCCGCAATGCGATGCTCATCGTGATCGCCGGCTTTCCAGGCGCCTTCATCGGTGCGTTCTTCGCCGGCGCGCTGCTCATCGAGACGATCTTCTCCCTCGACGGTCTCGGGCTTCTCTCCTTCGAGTCGATCGTCAACCGCGATTATCCAGTGGTCTTCGCGAATCTCTACATCTTTTCCCTCGTAGGACTTGCGGTGAATCTGATTTCCGATCTGACCTACACGTGGATCGACCCGCGCATCGATTTCGAAACGCGAGAGGTGTGAGATGAACGAGAACGTTCCTGTCGCCTCTCCGGCCGCGAATGCCCCGGTTGCCCCGCCGCTGCCGCGGGAAGGCTTCATCCGCCTGTCGCCCCTCAACCGCCGTCGCTTCCAGAACTTCAAAGCCAACAGACGCGGCTATTGGTCTTTCTGGATCTTCATGGTCCTGTTTGTCCTGAGCCTGTTCGCGGAGTTCATCGCGAACGACAAACCCCTCCTCGTCTCCTACAAGGGCGAGCTGCTTTATCCCGTCTTCGTCGAGTACCCGGAAGAGAAGTTCGGCGGCTTCCTCGCACAGACCGACTATCGCGATCCCGTGATCGCCAAGGAAATCGCCGAGAACGGCTGGGCGCTCTGGGCACCGGTTCATTTCTCCTACAACACGCATAATCTGGACCTTCCGGTCCCGGCGCCCGCGCCCCCCACTTGGATGCTGACCGACGAGCAGTGCCGTCCGATCGCCGAGCGCACCGGCGGCACGGGATGCCGCGACATCGAGTGGAACTGGCTCGGCACCGACGACCAAGGCCGAGATGTCGTGGCACGGCTGATCTACGGCTTCCGGATCTCCGTCCTGTTCGGCCTGATCCTCGCCGGGATCTCATCGGTGATCGGCGTTCTGGCGGGCGCGATCCAGGGCTATTTCGGCGGTTGGGTCGATCTGCTCTTTCAGCGCTTCATCGAGGTCTGGACCGCGATACCGGCCTTGTATCTCCTCATCATCATTTCGGCGATCATCACACCGAGCTTCTTCGTGCTTCTCGGCATCCTTCTGCTCTTCTCCTGGGTGTCGCTCGTCGGCGTGGTGCGGGCCGAGTTCCTGCGGGCCCGCAACTTCGAATACGTGCGCGCCGCAAGAGCGCTTGGGCTGTCGAACGTGACGATCATGTTCAAGCATCTGCTCCCCAACGCCATGGTGGCGACGCTGACCTTCCTGCCGTTCATCCTCAACGGCTCCATCACGACGCTCACATCGCTCGATTTCCTGGGCTTCGGCCTGCCGCCAGGCTCTCCCTCCCTCGGCGAGATGCTGGCTCAGGGAAAAGCGAACCTGCAGGCGCCATGGCTCGGGTTGACCGGCTTTTTCGTGATTGCCCTGATGCTGAGCCTGCTGATCTTCGTCGGCGAGGCGGTGCGCGATGCTTTCGATCCGCGAAAGACCTTCCAATGACAGAACCGCTTCTCTCCGTTCAGGATCTGTCTGTCGCGTTCCGTCAGGACGGGCGCGAGATGCTGGCCGTCGATCATGTGTCCTTCGACATCAAGGCGGGCGAGACGGTCGCGCTGGTGGGCGAATCCGGGTCGGGTAAATCCGTCTCCGCCCTGTCGGTCCTGAAACTCCTGCCCTACCCGGCGGCCTCTCACCCATCGGGGCGGATCCTGTTCAAAGGGCAGGATCTCCTCACCGCCGACGAGAATGCGATGCGCCGCGTTCGCGGCAACGACATCACCATGGTGTTTCAGGAGCCGATGACCTCGCTCAATCCGCTGCACACCATCGAGCGGCAGATCGGCGAGATTCTAAAGCTCCACCGCGGTCTGTCGGATCGCGCCGCGCGCACGCGGACCCTCGAGCTTCTCTCCCTCGTCGGCCTTCGCGATGCGGAGAGCCGTCTCAATGCCTATCCGCACCAGCTCTCGGGCGGTCAGCGCCAGCGCGTGATGATCGCCATGAGCCTTGCCAACGAGCCGGATCTCCTGATCGCCGACGAGCCGACGACCGCCCTCGACGTCACGGTGCAGGCGCAGATCCTGAAGCTGCTTGCGGAGCTCAAGGGACGGCTCAACATGGCCATGCTTTTCATCACCCACGATCTCGGCATCGTGCGGAAAGTGGCGGATCGCGTGTGCGTCATGCTCAAGGGCCGGATTGTCGAGCACGGCACGGTCGCGGAGGTCTTCCGGAACCCGCAGCACCCCTATACGCAAAAGCTCCTCGCGGCCGAGCCCAAAGGCCGCGCCAATCCCGTTGCGACCGACGCACCGACCATCGTCGAAGCCGGACCCATCAAGGTGTGGTTTCCGATCAAGCGCGGCTTCATGCGAAAGACCGTGGGACACGTGAAGGCCGTGGACGGAATCTCCGTCCGTGTCCGCCAGGGCGAGACCGTGGGCGTGGTCGGCGAATCCGGATCCGGCAAGACCACGCTGGGTCTTGCCATTCTGCGTCTCGTCTCGTCGGAGGGTCCGGTGGTCTTCCTCGGCAACCGCATCGACACTCTCGGATCACGGGAGATCCGGCCCATGCGCAAGGATCTGCAGGTGGTCTTCCAGGATCCCTACGGCTCCCTGTCCCCCCGTCTCTCGGTGGCGGAAATCGTGGAAGAAGGCCTTCTCGTCCAGAACCGCGGCCTGTCCTACGATGACCGTCGGGCGGTCGTCGCCCGCGCGCTTGCCGATGTGGGGATCGACCCCGCCACCATGGATCGCTATCCGCATGAGTTTTCCGGGGGGCAGCGTCAACGCATCGCCATCGCGCGGGCCGTGGCCCTGGAGCCGCGCTTCATCATGCTGGACGAGCCGACCTCGGCTCTCGACATGTCGGTGCAGGCACAGATCGTCGAGCTGCTGCGCGATCTCCAGAAACGGCGCAATCTCGCCTACATGTTCATCAGCCACGACCTCAAGGTCGTGCGGGCCCTCGCCAACCACGTCATCGTCATGCAGAACGGCAAGGTTGTCGAAGAGGGAGCGGCTGAGGCGATTTTCAGCCGTCCCCAAACGGATTATACCCGGGCTCTCTTCGCCGCCGCCTTCAATCTGGAAGCGGACAGCCTGAACGCGGTCCGCGAGTGACACCATGCACAGCCATCACCATTCCGCCGGTCATTCCCACCACGGACATAGCCATGGTCATGGGCACTCCCATGGAGTAAGCCACGGCCGCGCCTTCGTGGTCGGCATCATCCTGAACCTCGGCTTCGTGGGCATTGAAGCCGCTTACGGATTCCTGGCGGGCTCCATGGCCCTTCTGTCGGATGCCGGCCATAACCTGAGCGACGTGCTGGGCCTCGCCATCGCCTGGGGCGCGGCCCTGCTGGCCAAGCGCAGCCGCACGGAGCGGTTCACCTATGGCCTGCGCTCAAGCTCCATCCTGGCGGCGCTCGCGAACGCACTGCTGCTTCTGGTCGCGACCGGCGGCATCGTGTGGGAGTCGATCCGGCGACTCATCGAGCCGGCGCCGGTCGCGGCCGGAACCGTCATGGTGGTCGCGGGCATCGGCATTCTGGTCAATGGATTCACCGCCTATCTTTTCATGAGCGGCAGCAAGGGCGACATCAACATTCGCGGCGCCTTTCTCCACATGGTCGCGGATGCCGCCGTGTCTCTCGGCGTCGTGCTGGCCGGTGCCATCATCCTCTGGACGGGAGCGACTTGGATCGACCCGTTCATCAGCCTCATCATCGCCCTCGTGATCGTCTGGACGACATGGGATCTGCTTCGTCAATCGGTGACCCTCTCCCTTCAGGGCGTGCCGAGCGGGATTTCCGTGCCTGAGGTGCAGAAGACGCTGGAAACCCTGCCGGGCGTCGCACGCGTGCATCATCTCCATGTCTGGGCCATGAGCACCACCGAGACAGCCCTCACGGTACATCTCGTGATGCCGGGCGGTCACCCCGGCGACCGGTTCCTCGCCGAGACGCAAAGAGAATTGAAGAAGCGCTTCGGCATCGGCCATGCGACGCTTCAAATCGAAATCAAGTCGGGGGACGGCCATCATCACGATCCCGGATGCCCCCTCGACGAACCGTCCAAGGCCCACGATCACGCTCATGACCATGCTCACGATCATGGTGATCATTCGCATTGATGGGTCGCGTCGGCCGCCCCTATGACGTATCACGCGTGATCTCTACGCTCTGAAGGATTTCCCATGTCCCGTGCCCTTGTCATCGTGCTCGATTCCGTCGGTATCGGCGGCGCGGAAGATGCGCCTGCTTACGGCGATGAAGGCGCCGACACGGTCGGTCACATCGCCGAGGCCTGCGCCGCGGGGCGCGGGGATCGCCCGGGCCTGCGGGAAGGCGCTCTGCAACTCCCGTATCTGGCATCGCTCGGTCTTGGTCTCGCCTGCGAAGCCTCGACCGGACGGATGCCGCCGGACCTTGCTCCGCAGGGCGAACCGAAGGGCGCCTGGGGCTTCGGGGTCGAGACGTCGAAGGGCAAGGACACGCCTTCCGGACACTGGGAGATCGCCGGCGTTCCGGTGGATTTCGACTGGGGCTACTTCCCCAACGTGGAGCCGACCTTCCCCAAGACGCTCACGGACGCCATCATCGAACAAGGCAACCTTCCCGGCATCCTCGGCAACAAGCATGCCTCGGGAACCGTGATCATCGACGAATACGGCGCCGAGCATGTGCGAACCGGCAAGCCGATCTGCTATACGTCGGTCGACAGCGTGCTTCAGATCGCAGCCCACGAGGAAAGCTTCGGCTTGGAGCGACTCTACGACCTGTGCCGCCTGGTCCGCGCCCTCTGCGATCCCTATCGGATCGGCCGCGTGATCGCCCGTCCCTTCGTCGGGACGCCGGAGACAGGCTTCAAGCGCACCGGCAATCGCAAGGACTTTGCGACCCTGCCTCCCTCGGACACCATTCTGGACACCCTCACCAAGGCCGGCAGGACCGTCGTGACGGTCGGCAAGATCGGCGACATCTTCGCCCATCGCAATACGGGCGAAGAACTCAAGCCGCACGGGAACGATGCATGCCTGAGCGCGGCCCTCAGCGCCATGAAGTATCTGCCGGACGGCGGCTTCGTGTTCGCCAATCTGGTGGATTTCGACAGCGAATACGGCCACCGCCGCGACATTCCAGGCTATGCGGCCGCCCTGGAGGCGTTCGATCGCCGCATTCCGGAGATCGAGGCGATCCTGCAACCCGGCGATCTCGTGATCATCACCGCCGACCATGGCAACGATCCGTCCTGGCAGGGCACCGATCACACCCGGGAGCACATCCCGATTCTCTGCTTCGGCCCCGCCATTCCGAAAGATCCCCTCGGGAGGCGCGAGAGCTTTGCGGACATCGGCGCAACGGTCCTGACCCATCTCGGCGTCAGCCATCTCGGCCGCGGCGATTCCTGGCTTTAGACGCCGCAAAGGGGATTCGTGACGCAGGGCATTCTCAGCCGTTGACGGCGCCGTAACTTTAGATCAGTCTCGTAGGGATCGTAAGGAGGCTCTCCGAGCGATCCGTCGAAAGATCCTTGGGGTGCCTTCCCGTTTTCGCGTGGAAGGTCATATGAACTCACCCAATCGTTCGACCCATATCCGGTTGACATCCCATCCTGAACCGAACGCGGCGACCTTCCGCCGACCGATCCACTGGGGGGCGGCCGACCCGCGCGAGCGTGGACCGATCATCGGTTCGGTCACCAATCCGGCCGACCGCAACGTGATCGGCGCCCATGGCGGCTCCTATTCGCTCTACCGGGCTCTCGCCATCTCGGCCCGCGCCCTCAACCCCCTCACCCGCCCGGACCTGCACAACACGCATCCGACGGCGGAAATCGGTCCCCATCCGCAGTGGTCGGAGCCCGGCCAGATCGTGTCCCTCGATCCCTGGGGCCACATGGTCGGACAGGTCTTTCACGAGGAGATCGCGGGCGGCGTCGACATTCGTCCGACGATCGCCATCACGAAGGCGCGGCTCAACATGCCCGAGATCCTGTCGGCCATGGGGGCGAAGCGGCTCGAAGCGGATGGCGGCGTCCTGCATGCTTCGGGCGACATTTCCGTCACGAAGATCGCCGTCGATCCGGTGTGGTATCTGCCGGGCGTCGCAGCCCGCTTCGGCTGCTCCGAAGGCGAGCTGCGGCGCACCCTGTTCGAGCAGACCGGGGGCATGTACCCGGAACTGGTGACGCGGCCGGACATGAGCATCTTTCTCCCGCCCATCGGGAACATCACGGTTTACGTCATCGGCGATGTGAGCGGACTTGGCGATCCGAAGCGCCGGATCGCCTGCCGCGTGCACGACGAATGCAACGGTTCGGACGTCTTCGGCTCCGACATCTGCACCTGTCGGCCTTATCTCGCGCACGGGATCGAGGAATGCGTGCGCGAGGCGCAGAGCGGGGGTGTGGGCGTGATCGCCTATAACCGCAAGGAAGGCAGGGCCTTGGGCGAGGTGACGAAGTTCCTCGTCTACAATGCGCGCAAGCGCCAGGAAGGCGGCGACTCCGCCGCAACCTATTTCGAGAGAACCGAGTGTGTGGCGGGCGTCCAGGACGCGCGCTTCCAGCAGCTCATGCCCGATGTTCTGCATTGGCTGGGCATCCGTCGCATCGACCGGCTGATGTCCATGTCCAACATGAAGTATGATGCCATCACCGGTTCGGGGATCGAGGTCGTGGAGCGCGTGCCCATTCCGGCGGAACTGGTCCCGCCCGACGCGCAGGTGGAGCTGGAAGCCAAGAAAGCCGCCGGCTACTACACACCGGAGGGTGCACCCGACTCCTCCAGTCTCGAGCAGGTCAAGGGGCGTGATCTTGAACGCTTCTGATGCGTGTCCCACAAACGCGAGGGGCCCTCGGCCTTAACCTTCTCCGCAATTGGTCCGGTGACAGGACGTCGCCGGATCCGCACTTATGCTATGGCTCCCCCCTCAAGGAGCATTGGAGTCCTGCGTGACGGATCAGCCGCCTTTGTCCCCCGAAACGGACGCCGCCCGAAGCCTTCTGCACGCTGCCGCCGTTCGCGAGCGTTCGCACCAGATCCTCGAGCACGGGCTTGCAGGAAAACTTCAACACTTCACCGTCGATCTCGGCAGGCTGGAGGCCTGCGCCGATGCGGTGGTAACGACGATCCGCGAAGCCTATCCGTCCCTCGAGATTCCGTTTCACGCCCGGTGGCGGCACTTCTCCGCGGGAGGGCATGACCGGTGGGATGCGGTCATGCATAGCGCCACATGGAGCGATGCGGAGCAGATGGCGCGCGCCGCGTTCGATCTTGCCATCGTGTCGGTCCTGCTCGACGCCGGTGCCGGGCCCCAATGGCGCTACGAGGAAGGCCGTACGGGAGACGTCTTCGCCCGTTCCGAGGGCCTCGCCGTGGCAAGCTTCGACATGTTCGTGAGCGGGATCTTCTCCAGTCGTGCCGACGATCCCTTCCGGGTCGATGCCGACGTCCTCGTCGGTCTTACGGCCGAAGATCTCGGAGAAGGTTTCCAGGTTTCCGGCAGCAACCCTCTGGTGGGCCTCGAAGGACGCGCGGCGCTTCTCAACCGCCTAGGAAGAACAGTTGCGACCAATCCCGATATTTTCGGCCAGCACGATGACCCGCGCCCGGGCGGGCTCTTCGACGTGATCGCAGCAACCGCGGATGATGACGGCCGGATTAAGGCTACCGCCATTCTGGACGCGCTCCTGACTTATCTTGGCCCTATCTGGCCGGGACGCATCAAGCTGGGAGGCATCGATCTCGGCGATACGTGGCATCACCCCCTCGTCGAGGCACACGATGCCACGAAAGGGCTGATTCCGTTCCATAAGCTGTCTCAATGGCTGAGCTACTCGCTCATCGAGCCACTCGAATGGGCAGGCTTTTCGGTCATCGAAATCGATGGCCTGACAGGCCTGCCGGAATATCGCAATGGCGGCCTTTTCCTGGATTCCGGTGTTCTGGCGTTGAAGGATCCGGGCGAAGCGGCTCGGCCGCACCCGGTTGATTCCACCCTTGTGGTGGAATGGCGAGCCCTGACGGTTGCCCTGCTCGACCGGATTGCCGAACCCATCCGACGGGCGCTAGGTTTGGAGGCGCAGGACTTCCCGCTCGCCAAAGTGCTTGAAGGCGGCACCTGGGCGACAGGACGCAGATTGGCTAAGGAGCGGCGTGGCGACAGTTCGCCCCCTCTGACCATCATCAGCGACGGAACGGTGTTTTAGATGAACGAGCATAAAACGATAAAGGGCGTACACAGCATGCAGGGCGTTACCGTAGTCGATCACCCGCTTGTCCAGCACAAGCTGACGCTCATGCGCGAGAAGGAACGTTCCACAAAGGGGTTTCGCCAACTCCTCAATGAAATCGGAATGCTTCTCTGCTACGAGATTACCCGCGACCTGCCGGTGGAGCGGATCGAGATCGAGACTCCGCTCACCACGATGGAAGGCGTTCAGATCGCCGGCAAGAAGCTTGTTCTGGCCCCCATCCTGCGGGCGGGCGTGGGCTTTTTGGACGGTATGCTGACCCTCGTTCCCGCCGCCCGCGTAGCGCATATCGGCCTTTATCGCGATCCGGAGTCGCTCCAGGCGGTGGAATATTATTTCAAGGCCCCGTCTGACCTCGCCGACCGTCTGGTGCTGGTGCTCGACCCGATGCTGGCAACCGCCAATTCGGCGGTCGCGGCCATCGATCGCCTCAAGGAAAGAGGCGCGAAGGATCTGCGCTTCGTCTGTCTGCTCGCTGCGCCCGAAGGGATCGAGAAGCTGCGCGGTGCGCATCCCGATGTGCATATCTGGACGGCATCCATCGACGATCACCTGAACGATCACGGCTACATCATTCCCGGCCTCGGGGATGCGGGCGACCGCATGTACGGCACGCGCTGAGGATCATTCGCCGGGCAACTTTCACGAACGGATTCAGGCTTTGCGCTTCATCGTCGCCGACTGGGGAACGACCCGCTTCCGCGCCTATCTGGTCGAGAATGAGACCGTTCTCGACACCGTGTCGTCCGATGAAGGCGTGTCGGTCCTCGAGGCGGGCCAGCACCGGAACGTCTTTCTCGACCGGTGCGGACATTGGCTCAGGGCTGAGCCCGACGCACCGGTTCTGCTCGTGGGAATGGTCGGGAGCCGCGAAGGCTGGGTTGTGGCGCCCTATGCGTCCTGTCCGGCGGGCCCGGCCGAGATCGCCAAGGCCATGATCCCGGTCGATCTGAGCGACGGCCGCCAGGGACACATCGTGCCCGGCCTGTTCTGCGAGCCCGCGCCGGGGGCGGCGGATGTCATGCGGGGGGAGGAAACGCTGGCCCTCGGATCCGGCGTTGACGATGGGATCGTCTGCGCGGCCGGCACCCATCCCAAGTGGATCGTCATGAAGGGCGGCCGCATCGAGCGCTTCGCCACCTCGATGACGGGGGAAATGTACGCCCTCCTACGCGAGCATTCGATGATCGGTCGGCCGGCCACGGAACCGGAGGATCCGCGCGGGTTCGATCTGGGTCTTGATGCGGCGGAGCGGAACAATCCGGACAAAGGACAACCTGCGGGGCTCCTGCACCTGCTCTTCGAGGCTCGCGCCGCCGTCGTCTCCGGACGCATGGAGACGAACCTTCTCGGCCCTTACCTTTCGGGTCTGCTGACGGGCGATGAAGTCAACAGCGCCCTCGCGCAGTCACCACGCCCTTCCAAAGTGACCATTCTGGCCGACGCGCAGCGCGCCGAACTGTATATCCGGGCCTTGGCCCGCCATGGCGTTGCCGCGGAAGCGAAGACGTCGAGAAACGCTTTGATCGCGGGCCTTTTCCGGATCGTCAGACATGTCCGGTCCCTGTGACGGCAAGCGCGCCACCGTGACCGCGGGACAGCGTCCCTCCGTCTCATGCCGCCGATCAGGCATGCATCGGCGACGACGTGGTCTGCTCCACCGGGACTGGCACCCCGCTCATGGGTGCCCGATAATCCTTTCCTCGTCTTAAAGCTTCTCCTTCAGAGATTTCCCTTCATGCCTCATCCTCTGCTCGTCGCATCCGACACCCCGTCCCTCCCGATCTGGTTGGTGAACGACAAAAGCTGGCCTGCTGTCGCCGCGCAGCTTCCGGCTCAGGCGCAAGCCTTCGCGGCATCGCAAGGGTTCGAGGCGAAGGCTGGAACCCACTGCTTCCTCCCGGACCCGGACGGCAAGATCCTCGGGGTTGCGTTTGGCCTCGATGGGACGGACGCCAAGCGCGGCGATCCCTTCCTGCCCGGCAAGCTCGTGTCGATCCTGCCTGAGGGAACCTATCGGTTCGAGACGGACGCCGCCGATCCGGCGCTTGCCACTCTGGCCTGGCTCCTGGGAGCTTATTCATTCGACCGCTACCGCAAGCGCTCGCATAAAGCGGTTCGCCTTGCTCTTCCTCGCGGCGTCGACGGAGACGAGGTTTCGCGCATTGCGGAGGCGGTCGCCACGAGTCGCGACCTCATCAACACCCCGACGAGCGACCTGGGACCGGATGGAATCGAGGAAGCCGCGCGCAAGATCGCGGAGAAGCATGGCGCTGCTTTCACGAGCATCGTCGGCGACGATCTGCTGACGCAGAACTTTCCCATGATTCACGCGGTCGGGCGCGCCTCGGCGACGCCGCCGCGCCTGATCGATTTCACCTGGGGCAAGGCTGACGCTCCGCGCATTACCCTTGTCGGCAAGGGTGTGGCCTTCGACACCGGCGGCCTCGACATCAAGCCCGCTTCCTCCATGCTGATGATGCGCAAGGACATGGGCGGCTCGGCCGCCGCGCTCGCCCTCGCCGACATGATCATGGGAGCCAAGCTCCCGGTGCGCCTGCGGGTGCTGATTCCCGCCGTCGAGAACGCGATCTCCGCCAATGCATTCCGACCCGGCGACATCCTTCACAGCCGTAAGGGGCTGACGGTCGAGATCGGCAACACGGATGCGGAAGGCCGGCTCATTCTGGCGGACGCTCTGGCGTTGGCCGATGAGGAGAACCCTGATCTGGTGGTGGATTTCGCCACTCTCACGGGTGCCGCCCGCGTAGCGCTCGGACCGGATCTGCCTCCCTTCTATACGCATGACGATGCCCTTGCGGTCGACATTGCGCAGCAGGGAGAGGCCGTGAACGATCCGGTCTGGCGCATGCCTCTCTGGCAGCCCTACCACAGCCAGCTCGATTCAAAATATGCGGACATGAACAACACGGGCGGGCCGATGGCCGGATCCGTGACGGCAGCGCTTTTCCTGAGCCGCTTCGTGGCTGCCGCGAAGGCCTGGGTGCACTTCGACATCTTCGCCTGGAACAACACGACGCGTCCGGGCCGGCCCGAAGGCGCCGAGGTCCAGGCGGCCCGCCTGATGTATGCGCTGCTGAAGAAGCGCTACGCTTCCTAAAGCATACCGCCAGAATGGCGTTGCACCCGTCGGTTCGAGGCCGAATAATCCGCCTCCGAAACGATGGGTGCAGCGATGCCGGTCGAGTTGCGTGCGATCCAATCCCTCAAGCTCTGGCACGACGTTCACCTGGACCTCGTGCACGAAGGCAGCGATCTCTCCTCCAGGCAGATCGCCATCCTCCTGACCATCTATCTCGAACCGCCGCCCCACACGGTCCGAGGCCTGGCCAGAAAGCTGCAGGTCACCAAGCCTGTCATTACCCGTGCCCTCGACACCATGGGCAAGCTCGACCTGGTTTCCCGCCGCAGGGATGAGGCCGATCGGCGCAACGTGGTCATCCAGCGCACGGTTGCTGGCGCTCTGGCCGTGGAGCGGCTAGGAGACATGATCATCGCCCGTGCAAAGGAACTGCCCCTATGACCTTCGACCGCCGCATCACCCCCGTGCGGGCCGACCTGGCCGACGAGAAGCTGCGCGGCCAAGTGGACGCGGAGCGATTTTCCGCCGGAACGGCGCGGCGCGTCCTGGCCTCCTGCACCGCCGTGCATCGCAATCCCTCCCCTGACGCGCCGGTCGACACTCAGGCGATCTGGGGCGAAGGCGTCACGGTTTATGACGAGCATGAAGGGTGGGCCTGGGTCCAGCTGCACGACGACGGTTACGTGGGTTATGTCCGCAGCGCCGACCTGGGACCGCAGGGAGCGGAGCCTACCCACCGGGTGAGCGCCGTCCGTACCTTCGTTTATCCTGGTCCCAACCTGAAGCAGCCTCACGAGACATGGCTCACCCTCAACGCCAAGGTCGCCGTGTCGGGTTTTGAAGGGGATTACGCCCGGCTGGCCACAGGCGGCTTCGTCTTCGGTGCCCATCTCCGCACCCTCGGTGAATGGGATGCCGACTACGTCGCTGTCGCGGAGCGGCTTCTTCACACGCCCTATCTGTGGGGCGGCAAGACGAGTCTCGGGCTCGATTGCTCCGGCCTTGCACAGACGGCGTTGACCGCTGCCGGCATCAAGGCGCCGCGGGACAGCGACATGCAGGAGCAGCTCGGAACCCCGGTCGCCATCCTGCCCGATCTGTCAGGCCTGCGACGCGGCGATCTGATATTCTGGAAAGGCCATGTTGGTCTGATGACGGATGAAACGCATCTGCTTCATGCGACCGGGCACACCATGACCGTGACCGTGGAGCCCCTCTCCGTCGCGGAAGAACGGATCCGCCGCACGAGCTATGGACCGATCAGCGCCATCAAGCGCCTGTCGCGATAGGAGCGCCGATCACCGCAGCGATGCCGAGGTCGGTGCCGCGGGCGTCCGACCGCTCGGCCTGTCTTCAATAGCCGCGAGAGCGCTCCACGATGTTCTGGAAAGGCTCACCGGCCTCATGCCGACGTATCTGCTGCGCAATGTAACGCGCCGTCTTGTCCGGATCGCTGACGGCTGAGTTGTGAGGCGTCACGGTGACGCGAGGATGTGTCCAGAGCGGGGAATCCGTCGGCAGCGGCTCGACCTGAAACACGTCGAGAGTTGCAGCTTTCAGAATGCCGCGATCCAGAGCGGCGAGAATGTCGCTTTCCACCTGCAATCCGCCGCGGCCCACGTTGATCAGGATCGGTCCGCCGAGCTGCCCGTCCCGCGCGAGCTTCGCGAAGAGAGAAGCGTTCAGGATCCCTCTGGTCTCAGGCGTCAGAGGCATGAGGCTGACCAGGATATCCGTGCGGGCGAGAAACTTTTCGAGGCCCTCAGGCCCGGAAAAGATCTCGAAGCCCTGAACTGTTTTCGGCGTACGGCTCCAGCCGGCGACATCAAAGCCCATGAGTTGCAGCTTACGGGCCGCGTCCTGTCCCAGAACACCGAAACCCATGACGCCCACACGCACATCGCCGGCAATCGGAGGAGTGCGATCCGCATCCCATTGCTTGGCACGCTGGGCCGCATCGTAACGGCGCTGATCACGCAGATGCAGCAGGCAGTGCATCACGACGTACTCGCTCATGCGATGCGTGAGGTCATCCTGCGAAACCCGCACGATCGGCACGTCGGGAAGGTTGGGATATCCCATCAGGTGATCCACGCCGGCTCCCAGCGAGAAGATCGCTTCGAGCGCCGGCAGATCGGAGAGGCTCCCTGGCTTCGGCCCCCAGGTTGCCACGTAGCGCACGGCGCTCCGGTCGAACTCGTTTCCGAGCACGGCAACAGGATATTCCGGCAGATGAAGCTCGAACCGGTCGACCCATGGTTTTGGATCCCATGTCAGGGCAACGAGCAAGGTCACGTCGGCACTCCAATGCGCTCGAGAATCAGGTGTCCGGGATGTGGTGCGCTATCCCCAATCGTATAGGCAGCATGCACAGCCCGCTCGGCCGCCTGGGCCGCTTCTTCCGTTTGCGCATGGACAATGGCGAGCGGATGATCGTGATCGACGGCATCTCCGATGCCCGCCAAGTTCGTCAGCCCTACTGCGTGATCAACGGGATCCTGCGGACGGGTGCGCCCGCCCCCGAGGGCAACCACCGCGATGCCGACATCGCGCGTCGCAACGCGCTGCACGATCCCGGCCTTTTCCGCGTGGATCGCGCGAATGACAGGGGCTTTGGACAGATACTTGTCAGGACGCTCCAGCAGATCGGCCGGCCCGCCCAGCGCAACCACCATCCGTGCGAAGATCTCCGCGGCCTTGCCGGAAGAGATGGCCTGCTCGACACGTGCACGCGCCTCCGCCAGATTGTCGACGATCTTTCCGAGAACGAGCATCTCGGCGCAGAGTGCGACATTGATGTCATGGAAGCGCGGTTCCCGGCGCCTGCCGGTCAGGTAGTCCGCGATGTACGCAATCTCGACGGCGTTCCCGGCCGCGGATGCAAGCGATTCATTCATGTCCGTGAGAAGCGCGCTTGTCGGCAAGCCCGCACCATTTGCAACGAGCACGAGGCTTTCCGCCAATGCCCGTGCATCGGCAGGATTGTCCATGAAGGCTCCTGAACCGCATTTCACGTCCATGACGAGCCCCTGAAGCCCCGCCGCGAGTTTCTTCGACAGGATGGAGGCCGTAATAAGATCGACGGATTCCACCGTCGCCGTCACGTCACGGATGGAATAGAGCCGCTTGTCGGCCGGCGCGAGATCCGCCGTCTGACCGATGATCGCGCAGCCGATCTCCCGGGTGACACGCCGGAAGGTCTCGATATCGGGTTGGGACACATAGCCCGGAATGGAATCGAGCTTGTCGAGCGTACCGCCCGTATGCCCGAGGCCACGGCCGGAAATCATCGGAACATAGCCGCCGCACGCGGCCACGGCAGGCGCGAGCGCAAGACTGATCGTGTCACCGACACCGCCCGTCGAATGCTTGTCGAGCACGGGCCCCGGCAGGTCCCATGCGAGAACTTCGCCGGACTGCATCATCGCGCGTGTGAGCGCCACGCGCTCCTTGACGGAAAGGCCGCGAAAGAAGATCGCCATGGCAAACGACGCCGCTTGGCCTTCCGTTACCCTTCCAGAGGTCATTCCTTCGATGAAATCGTGGATATGCTCGGAATCGAGAGCGCCGCCGTCACGTTTACGACGAATGATTTCCTGAGGCAGAAGAGACATATCAATAGGCTCCGACGGCGGCGCTGCCGGCGCGTCCTTCGATGGCTGCAATCAGAGCGTCGAAAACACTGCTCGCACCGATACGAAACGTCTTCGGCGTGGCCCAGTCCGGCCCCATGATCCGATCCGCAAGGTCGAGATAGATCTTGGCGTCGGCGACACTGCGAATACCGCCCGACGGCTTCAGGCCGACGGAACGTCCGGATGCCTTGATGGCGCCGAGCATGATCTCGGCCGCCTCCGGTGTCGCGGACAGGGGCGTTTTTCCCGTCGACGTCTTGATGAAATCGGCACCGGCATCGATGGCCAGACGGCTTGCCGCCTCGATCAAAGCCGGATCGGACAGCACACCCGTTTCGAGAATGACCTTGAGCAATCGCCCCTGATCGACCACGTCGCGCACAGCCTCGACCATTTCGGTGGCAACGGCGATATCGCCGCGGCGCAAAGCCTCATAGGGAAGAACCAAGTCGATTTCGTTGGCGCCGTCGCTCAAAGCCTCGCGCACATCGTCCGTCACGCGTTCTACGTCTTCGCCCCCGCTGGGAAAATTCACCACCGTTGCGATCCGGACCGGAGATCCCCTCAGCGCCTCACGTGCGCGCACGACGAATTGCGGCCAGACGCAAACGGCGGCAACCGGCCCGCGGGGGTCGGTCGCCCTGGCGCAGAGGGTATCGATGGCCTGATCCGTGCAATTGTCGGTCAGGTCCGTCAGATCGAGACTGCGCAGGGCGCGTTGAGCAAGAGTGACATCAGACATCGGTAAGCTCCGCAACAAAGCCGCGAATGAGACGCTTGAATTTCTCGGAAGCCTCGGCCGCCGTATCCTTCGTTTCCTGGTGCGAAGGCGAAGCCCCTTCAATGCCCGCCGCAAGGTTGGTCACGACGGAGACGGCTGCAACCTTGAGACCGTAATAGCGCGCGAGGATGACTTCCGGCACCGTCGACATTCCGACGAGGTCTCCACCCAGGATCTGCACCATGCGAATCTCGGCGGGAGTCTCGAAGCTCGGCCCCGAGAGCCATGCGTAGACGCCTTCAGGCAGCTCGATGCCGGCCTTGCCGGCTGCTTTCTGAAGTGTTTGACGCAATGGTGCGTCATAAGCGCCGGTCAGCGAGACGAAGCGCTGCTCCGTATGATCGCGCAGGAGCGGGTTGGAGCCCGACAGGTTGAGATGATCACCAATGGCCACAAGATTTCCTGGACGGATATGAGCACGAACGGATCCGGCAGCATTCGTCAGCACCAAAACTGGAACACCGAGTTCCTTCACCAGTGCGATCGGAGCCCGCATGGCTCCGGCATCCCCTGTCTCATAATAGTGCGCCCGACCCTGGAAAAGCAAAACGCGCTTCCCTTCGAGCGTTCCCGCAACAAGACGCCCCGCGTGACCGGAAACGCCGCTTCTCGGGAAAAGCGGAATATCCGCATAGGGCAGGCTCACCACATCCGTCAGTTCATCGACGAGCGAACCCAACCCTGTACCGAGCACGATGGCTGCATCGAACGGTCCTTCGACTCCTCCTGCTCGCACGCATGCAACGGCTTCTTGAATATCCAGGTGTGTCATCATTCTATCGCGCAGTGAGATTCTCGGGGCCGAAGGAAAAGGGCAAAAGCACATCGAGCGTGAAGCTTTTGCGAATTCCTTCGGGACCCGCAACATGGATTGGGGTCTCGGGGGAAGCAAATTCGCGAATGCGCTGGCGACATCCTCCGCAGGGCGTCACGAGACTTTCTCCCTCTCCCATGACCACAATGGCGGCGATGCGGCTTTCACCGGCCGCCACCATGGCCGCAATGGCTCCAGCCTCCGCACAGGTGCCGATCGGATAGGCCGCATTCTCTACGTTGCAGCCTGCGAAGATCTGCCCGGAGGGCGTCATGATCGCCGCCCCTACCTTGAAGCGGGAATATGGCGCATATGCCTTCTGCTGGATGGCTCTTGCGGCGGAGAAGAGTTCATCGAGGGAGGCCATTTCACCGCTCCTTCACATAAGGCACGCCCGAGGCCCGAGGCGGGATGGCCGTTCCGATCACCCCGGCGAGCAGGATCACCGTCATGAGATAGGGTAGTGCCTGGATGGCTTGCACGGGCACCTCACCAAGTCCCGGAAGCGCAATACCTTGCAGGCGAATGGAAATCGCCTCCAGAAGCCCGAACAGGAAGCATGCTCCAAGGGCCGGCCACGCGCGCCATTTGGCGAAGATCAGAGCCGCGAGCGCAATGAAGCCTTTACCGGCTGTCATGTTGGGCAGGAACCCTGCGGATTGCCCGACGGACAAATAGGCACCCGCAATCCCGCACAAGGCACCTGCGATCACGACGGCCGTGTAACGCAGCCCTGCAACCGAAATACCAGCCGTATCCACCGCGGCGGGATTTTCGCCCACGGCCCGCAACCGAAGTCCGAAACGGGTTCGGCCGAGAACGAACCACGTCACCGGCACGGCGAGCAGTGCCAGATAGACCAGGACCGAATGGCCGAAGAGCACATCCGCAAACCGCTGATCGCCTTCGAGGGGTGGTGTGCGCCCGCCCTGCCCGTACCATGCATTTCCGACGATAGCCGTCAGGCCGGCCGCCAGCATGTTGATGGCGACTCCCGAGACGATCTGGTTTCCCCGCTGGCTGATGGCCGCAAAACCATGGATGAGGGCGAAGATCACGGATGCCGCGATGCCGGCCAGAAGACCGATCCAGGCGGAGTTGAACGCATAGGCGGCCGCTGCCGCCGCGAAGGCGGCCACGAGCATTTTGCCTTCGAGGCCGATATCGACCACGCCCGACTTCTCGGACCACAGCCCGGCGAGGCACGCCGCGAGAAGCGGGATCGAGAGGCGCAGGCTGGAATCGAAAAGTGTGACGAGATCACCGGGATTCATGGTCAAGCCTTTGCGAGCGTTGGACGCAGCATCACCCGGGCGACAAGGCGCCGGAACAGGCCATCCAGCGCACCGGCGAACAGAATGATGATGCCTCCGATGACGACCACCATGTCGCGGGTGATGGCCGGCTGCTCGAAGGCGAGCTCGGCGCCGCCCTGGTAGAGAATTCCGAACAGCAGCGATGCGAGAATAATGCCCACCGGGTGCGCGCGCCCCATCAGCGCGACCGCGATGCCGACGAAGCCGTAGCCGGAGGTGAACTCGAGCAACAGACGATGCTGGTAGCCCATCAGCTCGTTGACCGCGAGGCCGCCCGCCAGCGCACCTGACAGAACCATGGCGATCACGATAATGCGCGCGGGAGAAATGCCCGCATAGACGGCGGCCGTCGGATTGGAACCGACCACGCGGATCGCATAGCCGAGCCTGGAGCGGTAGATGAGAAGCCACACGCCATAGGCTGCCGCAAGCGCCAGAAGCAGTGTGAGGTTGAGTTGGGATGATGGTATCTCGATCCCGAAAGCCGCAAAGGCTTCATGCATGAACGGGATATGGGATTGCGGCGGGAATGCCGGCGTTTCCGGATTCATGTTCTGCGGCGCACGCAGGACATTCACTAGGAGATAGACGATCAGCACGCTCGCGAGCCAGTTGAACATGATCGTCGTGATCACGATATGGCTGCCGCGCTTGGCCTGCAGGTAGCCCGGAACCGCGGCCCACGCCGCGCCGAAGGCTGCCGCGCCGAGGATGCCGAGCGGGATCAGAAGAAAGCCTGGCAGGAACGTGAGGTTGTTGAGCACGAGAGCGATGCCCAAGCCCGCCAGCGTCGCCTGCCCTTCTCCGCCGATATTGAACAGCCCGGCATGATAGGCGACCGCCACGGCAAGACCGACAAAGATGAAGTCGGTCATGTAAAACAGCGTAAAGCCAAGTCCCTCGCCGGTCCCGAGGCTCCCCTGCAACAACAGGCGTGTGGCCGTCAGGGGATTCTCGCCGATGCCCAGGACCACAAGCCCGGCAACGAGAAAGGCGGCCACCACCGATACGGCGGGCACCAGGATGGTATCAGCCCACTTGGGCAAGTCGATCGGCGCGCTCACGTCAGGCTATCCGGCAGGAAAAGATGACCCTGCTCATCGAGAGGGAAAAATGGATTCCAGGCAACTTCCCAAAGATGGCCGTCTGGATCGGCAAAGTATCCGGAATAGCCGCCCCAGAACACATCCTGCAGCGGCTTGACCGGCTTTGCTCCTGCGGCGATCGCGCAGTCATACACCGCATCCGCCTCAGCTTTCGAGCGAGCGTTGTAGGCAAGTGTGATGGCTGCAAAACCTGTCGGCTGATCGTTCACCCCCGCGTCCTTTGCAAGATCGGCACGACCGAAGAGAGCAAGCGCAAGGCCGTTGGCCTGGAAGAACGTTACCTGAGGCTGGCTGGCCGAGGACGCCTTCCAGCCCCAGGCCTCGTAAAAGGCCCGCGACTTCGCGACATCCGACACGCCAAGAGTGACAAGGGACAAACGGGGTTGCATCACGCGGCCTCGTCCGTCACGCCGGCCATGAGAAGGCCGAGATCCCGCTCGTTGGTTTCCGATGCCCTGCGCTCGCCCGTGATATGGCCGCCGCACATGGTCAGAATTCGGTCCGACAAATTCATGATTTCATCAAGCTCCACCGAAACCAGGAGAATGCCGACACCTTCGTCGCGCAGGGCGATCAACCGCCGATGGATGAACTCGATCGCCCCGATGTCGACACCCCGCGTCGGTTGGCCGACGAGGAGAACCTTGGGCTTGCGCTCGATCTCGCGCGCCAGCACGATCTTCTGCTGATTGCCTCCCGAGAATTTCGATGTCTTCAGCCGCGGCGCCGGAGGGCGCACATCGTATTGCTTCATCTTATCCGTCAGGTCCGCGATCATGCGGTCGTGATCGAGGATAGGGCCTCGTCCAAGGGCGACCTCATCGCTGAAGCCGAGAATAGCGCTTTCGAACGCCGGGAAAGCCGGCACCAGGCCCATGCGCAAGCGATCCTCCGGCACATGAAGGAGCCCCAATTGGCGCATGCGATGCGGATTGTGCTCGCTGAAGGCGATCTCCTGCCCATCGAGCCGCATGCTTCCGAGCACCGGCCGCCGCATCCCCGCAAGAGCCTCCAGGAGTTCGCTCTGCCCATTGCCCGAAACGCCCGCGATCCCCACGATCTCGCCCGCATGAATCGTGAATGACGCGTTGGCGACGCGAAGAACTCCGCGCGCGTCCACCACCGACAGGTCATGGACCTGGAGAAGGGGAGCGCCCGGCTTACGCTCCGCTTTTTCGACGCGCAGCAGGACGCGCCGCCCGACCATGAGCTCCGCCAGCTCGGGCGGCGACGTGGTTTCGGTCGCGAGTGTCGCCACCATCTCGCCGCGGCGCATCACCGAGACACGATCGGTCGCTGCCATGATCTCGCGCAGCTTGTGCGTGATGAGGATGACGGTTTTGCCTTGTGCCTTCAGAGCCCTCAGAAGCTCGAAGAGAGCATCCGCCTCCGCGGGGGTGAGCACGGCCGTCGGTTCATCGAGAATGAGAATATCGGCGCCGCGATAAAGCGCCTTCAGAATTTCGACGCGCTGCTGCAGGCCAACCGACAGATCGCCGACAACGGCATCCAAGTCGATCTGCAATCCGTAGTCGCGCGACAGCCGCGCAAGCTCGGCCCTGACCTTCGCCTCGCCCTTGCGGAGCAAGGCTCCGCCCTCGGCACCCAGCATGACGTTCTCGACCACGGAGAGCGTCTCCACCAGCATGAAATGCTGGTGGACCATTCCGATGCCGACACGGATGGCGTCGGCCGGCGAGCGGATGGATACGGGATGTCCGCCGACGCGGACTTCGCCGGAATCGGCTTCATAGAAGCCGTACAGGATCGACATGAGCGTCGATTTGCCCGCGCCGTTCTCTCCGACGATCCCATGGATCGTCCCACGCTCGATGTCGAGATTGACGTCCTTGTTGGCGTGAACCGCGCCGAAGCGTTTGTCGATCGCAATAAGCTGAATGGCTGAATTCATCAGAAAGCTCGGACGTCATCCCTCGCTGGTCGAAACAAGGAGAAAGGGATCCTGGGCCGAAGTTTCCCGGCCCGGATCCCTTTCAACGTTATGGCGTCGCCGCAGAATGACAAGTCTTGCTTGTCACATCGGGCACTTGGAATCGGCCATGTAGTCATGGACCTGGATGGTGCCGGACTTGATATCGGCGGCAGCCTTGTCGGCCGCGGCCTTCATGTCGGCGGTGATGAGAGATTTGTTGTTGTCGTCGAGCGCCCAGGCGACCCCGTCTTCCTTGAGGCCGAGCACTGCAACGCCAGGCTTGAAGCTGTTCTTCTTGGTCTGATCGAAGACGTTGTAGGTCGCAACGTCCACACGCTTGACCATCGAGGTCAGGATCTTGCCCGGATGCAGGCCGTTCTGGTTTGAATCGACACCGATCCCGAGCTTGCCGGCATCGGCGGTCGCGCGAAGCACACCGATGCCGGTGCCGCCGGCCGCGTGATAAATCACGTCGGCGCCACGATCGATCTGGCTCTTTGCGAGCTCTCCGCCCTTCACCGGATCGGCCCAGGCCGCGCCCGTGGTGCCGGTCATGTTCTGGAACACTTCCGCATCCTTGTTGGCGTATTTCGCGCCCTGGACGTAACCGCAGGCGAACTTGCGGATGAGCGGAATGTCCATGCCGCCGACAAAGCCGACCTTGCCGGACTTGGATGCCTTGGCGGCCAGCAGGCCAACCAGGAACGAGCCTTCATGCTCCTTGAAAACGATGGATTCCACATTCGGCTTCTCGACCACGGCGTCGATGATGGCGAACTTGGTCTTCGGGAATTCGTCGGCAACCTTCTTCAGCGCCGATTCCTGGCTGAAGCCCACTGCAACGATGGGCGAGTAGCCGTCGCGGGCGAAGCGGCGCAGGGCCTGCTCCCGCTGAGCATCGTTCTGGGGCTCGAAATCGCGGTAATCCGTCCCGGTATCCTTCTTGTACTTCTCGGCTCCCATATGGACGCCTTCATTGAAGGATTTATCGAACTTGCCGCCGAGGTCGTAAACAACGGCCGGCTTGAACGCATCCTGCGCGAAAGCCACCGAGGCGGAAAGAGCGAGGCCCGCGAGCGCGAGGCCAAGTTTGGTTGCTGTCATCGGCATAGTTCCCTGTTTCACCCGGGCTGTTACCCGGTTGCGGATTGACGATGGCATGGGATGGGCCATGCCGCCAAGCATCCTGTCAAGCAGCCTGTCATCTTTCGTACAAGGAATGGTTGATAGCGGGGGAGATGTCTATAAGGTCGCACCCATGTCGCTGACCCCGGACGAAATCGACCGCTACGCCCGCCATCTGGTCCTTCGGGACGTGGGCGGCCCGGGGCAGATGAAGCTCAAGGCCGCCAGTGTCCTGGTCATCGGCGCCGGCGGGCTGGGCGCGCCTTTGATCCAGTATCTCGCCGCCGCCGGCATCGGCAGGATCGGCATCGTCGATGACGACCGGGTGTCCCTGTCGAATCTGCAGCGTCAGGTCATTCACGGCACGCCGAATGTGGATGAGCTCAAGGTCGAAAGTGCCGCCAGAGCGGTCCGTCATCTCAACCCCCATGTCGTCGTCGACCGTCATTCCGTTAGGATAACGGGCGAGAACGCCCGCGATCTCGTTGCGTCCTACGACATCGTGGCCGATGGATCGGACAACTTCGAGACCCGCTACGCGGTGTCGGACGCCTGCTATGCGGAAGGAAAGCCACTGGTGACTGCGGCACTCGGCCAATTCGACGGTTCGCTGACGACGATCCGGGCTCATGAGACCGGCCCGGACGGCAAGCCCAATCCCACCTATCGTTGCCTGTTCCCCGCCCCGCCCCCTCCCGGAGCAGTCCCGACCTGCGCGGAAGCCGGTATCCTGGGCGCACTCGCCGGGGTCATGGGCAGCCTGATGGCCATGGAGGTGATGCGCGAGATCGTGGATTTCGGAGACAGCCTCGTGGGGCGCCTGCTCATGGTCGATGCCCGCGCCATGCGGTTCGACACGATCTGCTATGGGTGGGACGAAACCAATCCGCTGAACGGAACAAAGCCCCAAGGACCCTCCCCCGCGAACGGGAGAGGGTGAGTTCAGGCTGATCAGCTGCGCAGCACAGCGCCGGTCTTCTTTCCGACTTCGGCGATGATCTTGGCCGAGATGGCCTCGATTTCGCTGTCCGTCAGGGTCTTTTCCGTCGGCTGGAGGGTCACGGCAATCGCGACCGACTTCTTGTCGCCATCGATCCCGGGCCCTTCATAGATGTCGAAGACATTGACGCCGGTGATCAGCTGGCGTTCAGCCGCCTGAGCCGACTTGACGATGTCGCCGGCGGCCACATCGCGCCCCACCACGAAGGCGAAGTCGCGGCTGATCGGCTGGAAGTCCGGCAGCGTCAGCTTCGCCTTCATCTTGGTGGCCTTGGCCTTCGGAGGCGGCAGAACGTTCAGATTGAGCTCGAACGCCGCCAGCGGCCCCTTCAGGTCGAGAGCCTTCAGGATCTTCGGGTGGATCTCGCCAAAGACACCAACGATGTTCTTCGGGCCGAACTGGAGGGTCCCCGACCGGCCGGGATGGAACCAGGATGGTCCCCCCGGCACGACCTGAAGTCCGCCCGCCGGGATACCGAGGGCCGACAGCAGAGCCATGGCGTCGGCTTTGGCGTCGAACACATCGACCGATGTGGCGCCGCCGTTCCAATGGCGGCCGATACCCTCGGCCCGGGCCGTTCCTCTGCGGACGGCAGCGGCCTTGACGGCCTGCCCCTCCGGCGCATCGGACGCAAAGGTCTGGCCGATCTCGAAAAGAGCCACATCGCCGAAACCGCGATCGGCATTCCGCTGGGCCGCCTTCAGCAGACCCGGCAACAAGCTGGGCCGCATGTCCGACAGGTCCGCCGCGATCGGGTTTGCAAGGGCCAGGCTTCCGTCGCCTCCACCGAACAGCTCGGCCTCGCCCTTTCCGATGAACGACCAGGTAACGGCTTCCACCAAGCCGCGCACCGCCAGGGCACGGCGGGCCAGGATCGTGCGCTTCTGAATCAGGGTCAGAATCGGCTTGGCGACGGCAGCCTCGAGACGCGGCAGAGGCTGCGGCGCGATGCGGTCGAGCCCGGCAATGCGGATGACCTCCTCGACCAGATCCGCCTTGCCCTCGATATCGGGGCGCCAGGACGGCGGGACGACCGATACGGCATCGCCCTCGCCTTCCACCTGGAACCCGAGTTTCTCCAGGATCTGCCGTGCCTCGGCGGGCTTCACGTCGAGTCCCGACAGGCGTGGCACTTCGGACCACGGGAACGTGATGGTCCGCCGGGGATCGGGCGCCTGTCCGGCAACCATTGCCTCGCAGGCTTCCCCACCGCACAGCTGAAGGACCATGTGCGTGGCGAGATCCAGGCCCGGCAAGGTGAAGGCCGGGTCGACGCCCCGTTCGAAGCGATAGCGGGCATCCGTGATGATCCCGAGCTTCCGGCCGGTCTGGGCAATATTGAGCGGATCCCAAAGGGCCGATTCGATGAGCACGTCGGTGGTGTTCTCGTCACAGCCCGAGTGCTCGCCACCCATGATGCCGCCGATGGACTCGACGCCGTTGTCATCGGCGATCACGACATTTGCCGAATCAAGCTTGTAGGTACGCCCGTCGAGGGCCAGAACCTCTTCCCCCTCCTTCGCGCGGCGGACGGTGAGGTGGCCCTTGACCTTGCGCGCATCGAACACGTGGAGCGGACGGCCCCGGTCGAAGGTCAGGTAGTTGGTAATGTCGACCAGCGCATTGATCGGCCGCAGACCGATCGCCAGCAGGCGACGCTGCATCCAGTCGGGCGAAGGACCATTCTTGATGCCGCGCACGAGGCGAAGCCCGAAGAAGGGGCAGAGTTTCCGGTCATCCGCACTGAAATCGAGGGTCACCGAAACGGGCGTGGGCCCCGTTCCGCGGATAGGCGCGATCGGCTCGGCCTTGAGAGTGCCGAGACCCGCCGCCGCCAGATCGCGGGCGATCCCGTAGATCGACGTGCAATCGGGTCGATTGGGCGTCAGATTGATCTCAATGACCGGATCGTCAAGTTTCGCATAGGCCGCGTAGGCTTCGCCGACCGGCGCGTCCGCCGGCAGATCGATGATGCCGTCGTGGTCGTCCGAGATCTCGAGTTCCGCGGCCGAGCACAGCATTCCCTTGCTCTCGACCCCACGGATGGTGCCGACGCCGAGGGTGATGTTCTTTCCCGGAATGTAGGTTCCGGGGGGGGCGAAGACGCTCTTCATGCCGGTGCGGGCATTCGGGGCGCCGCAAACAACCTGAATGGGCGCTCCCTCACCCGTATCGACCATGCAGACGCGCAGGCGATCGGCATTCGGGTGCTGCTCGGCCGAGATCACGTAGGCCACCTTGTAAGGCGCCAAGCTCTTCGCCTTGTCCTCGACCCCTTCCACTTCGAGGCCGATGCGCGTGAGCGTCTCGACGATCTCGTCCAGGGAGGCGGCCGTGTCCAGGTGATCCTTCAGCCAGGAGAGAGTGAATTTCATGGGTGCTCTCCTTTTACGATGTCAAACCGCTGACGAGGGACGGGATGTCGAGGGGACGGAAGCCATAGTGATTGAGCCAGCGCACGTCCGCCTCGAAGAAGGGACGAAGATCGGGCATGCCGTATTTCAGCATGGCGATGCGGTCGATCCCCATGCCCCATGCGAAGCCCTGGTACTCATCGGGATCGAGCCCGCAATTGCGCAGCACGTTCGGATGAACCATGCCGCAGCCGAGGATCTCGAGCCAATCCTCGCCCTCGCCGAAGCGGATTTCTCCGCCCTTGCGCGAACACTGGATATCGACCTCCGCCGACGGCTCGGTGAAGGGGAAGAACGACGGGCGGAAGCGCATCTTTACCTGCTCGACCTCGAAGAAGGCCTTGCAGAACTCTTCCAGGATCCACTTCATGTGCGCGATGTTGGCCTGACGGTCGATGACGAGGCCTTCCACCTGATGGAACATCGGGGTGTGGGTCTGGTCCGAGTCGTGACGATAGGTCCGGCCGGGGATGATCACCCGGATCGGCGGCTTCTGAGACGTCATGGTGCGGATCTGCACCGGGGACGTATGGGTGCGAAGCACCTTCCGCTCGCCATTTTCATCGGGAGCGAGGAAGAACGTATCGTGCATCTCCCGGGCCGGATGACCGACGGGGAAATTCAGGGCGGTGAAATTCAGGTAGTCGGTCTCGATATCCGGACCTTCGGCCACGGAGAACCCCATGTCGGCGAAGATCGCCGTCAGTTCCTCGATGACCTGACTGATGGGGTGAATCCGGCCACGGGCCTCCGGGCTTTCCTGCACCGGAAGGGTCACGTCCACCCGCTCGGCGACAAGGCGCGCATCGAGCGCAGCCTCGGCCAGAACGTCCTTGCGGGCCGCGATGGCGCTCTGCACCCGGTCGCGGAGACCGTTGATCAGCGGACCGCGCTCCTTGCGCTCCTCCGGCGTCATCGTTCCGAGCGTTTTCAGCAGATCGGAAACAGAGCCCTTCTTGCCGAGCGCAGCCACGCGCACGACTTCCACGGCCGCCTCGTCGCCGGCGGCCTCGACCTGGGAAAGCAGGTCACGTTCGAGTTCGTTGAGATCGGTCATCGGTCCCTTGCCAGATTTCAAGCGCTTGAGTGATGCGCGGCGCGGGAACCGTCAAGCCGTCCGAGCCGCGAAATGCCGATCGACGGCCTCTGGGCCATCGTTGCGGAGGGTCTCGGTGGCGGGAGATGGCGGCGCGGCTGGGGGAAAACCAGCCGCGCCGGAGCCAGGTCGTCGTTTAGGCGGCCTGCTGCTGCGGCAGCGAAGCCTTGGCGCGCTCCACATAAGCGGCGAATGCCGCCGGCTCGTGGATGGCCATTTCGGACAGAACCTTGCGATCGATCTCGATCCCAGCCTTGCCGAGACCGTCGATAAATCGGGAATAGGTCAGGCCGTGCTCGCGAACCGCCGCATTCAGGCGCTGAATCCAGAGAGCGCGGAACGTGCGCTTCTTGTTCTTACGGTCGCGATAAGCATACTGCATGCTCTTCTCGACCGCCTGCTTGGCGATGCGGATCGTGTTCTTGCGGCGGCCGTAGAAACCTTTGGCAGCCTTGAAAACCTTTTTGTGCTTGGCGTGGGCGGTTACGCCCCGTTTGACGCGGGCCATTTAAGAAACTCCTTCAAAATCCGGGATGTGGAAGACCGCCTTAGCCGTTGGGCAGGAAGTACTTCTTCACGTTGTAGGCATCACCCGCGAACAGGGTGGTGGTGCCGCGCAGGTTGCGGATCTGCTTGTTGGTCCGCTTGATCATCCCGTGGCGCTTGCCGGCCTGGGCGTAAACGACCTTGCCGGTGCCAGTGATCTTAAAGCGCTTCTTGGCGCTCGATTTCGTCTTCAGCTTGGGCATTTGGCTCTCCTTTGGTCAAGCCTCCACGCGGCGAACCGCCTTGGAAGCCTTGTCATTGCTGCATTGAGCAAAACGAACCGCCACGGCAGCCCTAACAGCCGGGCGGTTCGATGAAGGGGGGCTTATGGCAGAGGGCGGGCAAAAAAGCAATGGCCGTCGACGATGCGACGGCCAAAAGCACTTAAAGGCATTTCGAGCCCGCGAAGGCCATGGGCCGATCAGCGCGGGGCCAGCACCATGACGACCTGGCGGCCCTCGAAATTGGGCTCCATCTCGACTTTGGCGAGTTCGCCTACATCGGACTTCACGCGGTCGAGAACCTTAAGGCCGAGATCCTGGTGGGCCATTTCGCGGCCGCGGAAGCGCAAGGTAATCTTGACCTTGTTGCCTTCCTCGAAGAAGCCCTTCATGGCTTTCATCTTGACGTCGTAATCATGGTCATCGATGCCCGGGCGGAGCTTGATTTCCTTGACTTCGACTGTCTTCTGCTTCTTGCGGGCTTCGGCCGCCTTCTTCTGCTCGAGGAAGCGGTGCTTGCCGTAATCGAGAATTTTGCAGACGGGCGGGGCTGAGTTCGGTGCAATCTCGACAAGGTCCAGGCCCGCATCCTCTGCGATGCGCAGGGCATCGAAGAACGGCATGACGCCGCGATTCTGGCCGGTGTCGTCGATCAGTTGCACTTCGCGAACGCCGCGAATGTCCCGGTTGGCGCGCGGTCCGTCCTTCTGCGGAACCGGCATAGGTCTCATTGGTCTGCGAATGGCTCGTATCTCCTGTTATGCGGCCCGAAAGCAGCCGTAGGGCAACCTGCCCTCCCCGACTCTCTCACGGCACCGCGAATGCTCTGACATTTCGCGCAAACGCGCGGGAAGTCAACTTGTTCTGCGCGGGAATTGGCCCTCCAGGAGGGCGGAATAGACATCAAGGGTGCTCGACACCATCCGTTCGAGGGAAAAATGCTGCTCCACATGGCTTCTTGCCCGGGTCCCGAGCGCGATTCGGGCACTCGCGCCCAAAGCCAGAGCCGCTCCGAGGGCGTCGGCGAGGGCATCGGCGTCTCCCGGCACAATCCGCCATCCCGTTCGCTCCTGCGGCAGAACCGATGGCGGCGAGAGAACCGTTTCCGGAACAGCCCCGAGATCGGACACCACAACGGGGGTCCCCATGGCCTGAGCCTCCACGGCGGATCGGCCGAAGGCTTCCGGCTCCGTCGAAGGCACGGTCACGACGGATGCGGCCAGAAAGGCGGCCGGCATGTCCGTGCAATGGCCGACCCGGCGCACGATTCCGGTAAGCTTGCGGGATTCGATCAGGCCGTCGAGCTCCTTGACATAGGAATCGCGGCCCTGCGGATCACCCGCCAGGATATAGGTCACGTCGGCGAGGCCCGCATCGCGCAGCTTGGCGGCCGCCTCGATGAGGACCCTTTGGCCTTTCCAGCCCGTCAACCTGGCCGCCAGAAGAACCATGCGCTCATGGGGCGAGACGTTCCAGGCCTTCCTGAGATTCTCCACCCGTTCCGGAGATACGGCCGAAGGCGAGAAAGTCGTGAAATCCGTTCCTCTGTGAATGACCCTGATACGGTCGCCGGCTTGAGGGTAGAGAGAACGGATAAGATCGCCCGTATAGTGGGAGTTGGCGATCACCGCGTCTCCGCGCGCCATGACGGAGTTGTAGAGAACCTTGACGGACGAGCGCCCGGCATAGCTGCCATGATAGGTGGTCACGAAGGGAATGTTGAGAGATCGCGCGGCGCCGAGGGCCACCCAGGCCGGAGCGCGGGAGCGAGCATGAACCAACGCCACCCGCTCCTGGTGGCAGATCCGCGCGAGCCTCCTCACATTGATCAGCATGGAGAAAGGATTTTTCGTCGCCGCCGGAAAGGGAATCCAAATTCCGCCCTTGGCTTGCAGCTCCCCGACCAGCCGCCCTCCCTCGGTGGCCACGAGTGCTTTGGCCCCGACATGGGCCAAGCCCTCGGCAACGTCGACCGTGGTCCGTTCGGCGCCGCCGGCCTCAAGCTCGGGAATGATCTGGAGGATCGTCCGTCCCGCCAGCGGATGAACGTTGGACGACGGGAACGGAGCTCCTCCGCTGGCTCGCTTTGAAAAATTCACCGATGTAAGAGCCTTCTCCAGGAAATCGACTGAACGTTGCTTTAAAGCAGTTGAGGATGAGTTAACCATGCAACAAGCCGTCGCCGTCGGGACCGCTGCGGATACGCGTCAGATTGCCGTTCTTTCGCGCAGCGGCAAGGGGACACCCGTGGTTTGGCTCGGGGGCTTCAAGTCCGAAATGCGCTCCATGAAGGCCGAGGCGCTGGATGCCTGGGCCGAAAGAACGGGGCGGTCTTTCCTGCGTTTCGACTACAGCGGCCATGGCGCTTCCGGCGGCGAATTCGCAGAAGCGACCATATCCCAATGGCTTGAGGACACCCTTGCCGTCCTCGGGCGGTTCCTGAGCGCCCGGCCCCTATTCGTCGGCTCGTCCATGGGGGGATGGATAGCCCTTCTGGCAGCCCGCGAACTGTTGCGAACGCGCCCTGAGCTTGCGCCTGTCGGGATGGTTCTGATCGCGCCCGCGGTGGACTTCACGGAGCGACTGATGTGGGACCGATTTCCCGAGGAGATTCGTCAGGCGCTCGAGGTCAAGGGCAGCTATTTCCTGCCATCTGCCTATTCTCCCGATCCCTATCCGATCACGAAGCGCTTGATCGAGGACGGGCGCAACCACCTGCTGTTCGGTTCTCCCATCCGCGCGGGATGCCCGGTTCATATCCTGCAGGGCATGGAGGATCCGGATGTACCTTGGAGCCACGCTTTGAAGCTGGTGGAGCATCTGCCGGGCGACAGCGTCTCCCTTACGTTGATCAATGACGGCGATCACCGATTGTCGCGGCCGGAAGACCTGGAACGCCTGATCCGGGCTATCGAGGCGATGAGCTGAAGGAGTGGAAAGTGAGCCTTAATGAAGGCTCACCGTCTCAAGGTCGTGAGCCCAGGCATTGGCCACTGCCGCATCGCGGGTATCGGTCAGGACGATCGGCTCGCCGCTGGCGGACAGAAGCGCGAAAAGCTGCAGACCGGGCTGAATTTCAGGGGCCTGGGGGAAAAGCCGGACGATGTCGTCCGACAGGACGGGCTTGACATAGGCCATCTCGCCCTCACCCAGAGCGGCCAGTTCGGCTTTGTCCAGGAGCCCGTCGTTCAAGATCTTGAAGTTGTTGTTCATGAGAACTTCTCCTTGGCGGATGCCGTTACACCTTGTCCGGAGCGCTGATGTCGATCTTACGGATGATCCGTTCCGGCTCGGGCCGGGCGAGATCGATCGACAGAAGCCCATTGGACAGGTCAGCCCCCAGCACCTCCATGCCATCGGCGAGGAGAAATGCCCTTTGGAACTGTCTGGCGGCAATGCCGCGATGCAGGAAGTGTCTCGCCTTGTCTTCGATCTGTCGCCCCCGGATGACGAGCTGGTTTTCCTCCAGCGTCACCTCAAGCTGATCCCGGGTAAATCCCGCAACGGCCAGGGTGATGCGGAGGCGCTCGGGATCCTGCGCGGTGCGTGCCAAACGCTCGATATTATAAGGAGGATACCCATCTCCCGCGGCCTTTGCGACCCGATCGAGCGCCTGCTCGATCTCGTCGAAGCCCAGAAGAAACGGATGCCCAAAGGGCGATTGACGCGACATATTCGAAGCCCAGAGTTGAAGAGGCACTTCGTTTGATTTGAGCCCGCAGATGCGGCACTCAGGCACCTGCTTCCAGGCGCTGACATCAATATGGAGGCTCACCCGACCGCTATCAAGGGCTCCGCAGAGCGGCCGCGCTTGCGGCCGCTAAGCCATTCATCGAAATGGGTTTTCCGTCCCGCCCTACGCTCTCTCACGCCACCAGGCGATCTGTTCCGAGACCCGCGCCGGCGATGTGCCGCCGAAACTCGTTCGCGAGCGCACGGAATTCTCGACGCTGAGCACATCGTAGATGTCTTGATGGATGCGCGGTTCGATGGCCTGCATGACGTCGAGGGGCAGGTCTTCCAGCGGGCTTCCGCGCTTTTCCGCCTCCGACACGATCCGGCCCGTGATGTGGTGCGCGTCCCGGAAAGGAATATTCAGGCTCCGCACGAGCCAGTCGGCAAGGTCCGTCGCGGTCGAATACCCGGCGCCGGCGACTGCCGCCATGCGCGCCGGCACGGGCTCCAGGTCCTGAACCATGCCGGTCATGGCGGCAAGAACGAGCTCCAGGGTGTCGGCCGCGTCGAAGAGCGGTTCCTTGTCCTCCTGAGTGTCCTTGGCGTAGGCGAGCGGAAGCCCCTTCATGACCGTGAGCAGGCTCATGAGCGAGCCGAAGATCCGCCCGGTCTTGCCGCGAACGAGCTCCGCGGCATCGGGATTGCGCTTTTGCGGCATCATGCTGGAGCCCGTCGTCCAGCGGTCCGGGAGGCGCACGAAGCCGAAGGGCGCCGACATCCAGATCACGATTTCCTCGGCCAGCCTGGACAGGTGCATCGCGCAGATGGCGGCGGCCGACATGAACTCGAGCAAGCTGTCCCGGTCCGAAACGGAATCCAGGGAGTTGCGGGTCGGCCCGTCGAAGCCCAGAGCCTTGGCGGTCATGTGTCGATCGATCGGGAATGAGGTACCCGCGAGGGCTCCAGCGCCGAGCGGGCATTCGTTCAGCCGGGCGCGTGAGTCCCTGAAGCGCCCGCGGTCACGCCCGAACATCTCCACATAGGCCATGAGATGATGACCGAACGTTACGGGCTGAGCGCCCTGAAGGTGGGTGAAGCCCGGCATCACCGTGGCGGCATGAGGCTCGGCCTTGTCGAGGAGCGCCTTGATCAGATTGGTGATCTGCTCGTCGGCCCGGTCGTGCGCGTTGCGTACCCAGAGGCGCACATCGGCGGCCACCTGGTCATTGCGGCTCCGAGCCGTGTGCAGCCGGGCGGCCGGATCGCCGACGATTTCCCTGAGCCTGCTTTCCACATTCATATGAATGTCTTCAAGCGCCGTGGAGTAGGTAAAGGAACCGGATTCGATTTCCCCAAGCACCCGCTGCAGACCTTGGTGGATCGCGTCACGGTCACTTTCCGCGATGATCCCCTGCCGCGCCAGCATAGAGCTGTGGGCGATGGAGCCCTGAATATCTTCCGAAGCCAGACGCTTGTCGAAATCGATGGAAGCATTGATGGCTTCCATGAGAGCGCTGGGCGAGGACGAGAAGCGACCACCCCACATGGAATTGGCGCCGGATTTCTTGGCTTCTTCTGACACGGTGTTTCATCCAAACGTAAAGGCTATTCGCCTTTGCCACAGAATAAGGCCCAAGGCCAAGTCGCATTGACAGGCTGCCTGTCCATTGAGCATGGTGCGCAGCGTTTACCACTTCAAAACCAGTTGGTGGACTCGACAGCGCCGTTCTGATCTGCATTCTTAAATTCGGCACAACAGGTGCAAAACAGCGCCGCAAGGGAATTGGCTAATGAAACGTCTCCCCAAATTCATCCTCTCGGCCGCCATGGTCACTGCCATGGCGACCTCCTTCACCGCCGTGAAGGCCGCGACACCTCCGGACACTTTGGTTCAGGCTTGGCAAAGCGACGACATCATCTCGCTGGATCCGGCCGAAGTGTTCGAGCTCAGCGCGTCTGAGATCCTTGGCAACACCTATGAGCGCCTGATCCAGTACGACATCACGGACGTCTCCAAGATTTCCGGGCAGGCGGCAGAATCCTGGACCGTCTCCGACGACGGCAAGACCTATACGTTCAAGCTCCGCCCGAACAGGAAGTTCGCTTCGGGCAACCCGATCACCGCGGAAGACGCCGTCTACTCGCTTCAACGGGCGGTTGCTCTCGATAAGTCTCCCGCCTTCATCCTGGGTCAGTTCGGCCTGACGAAGGACAACGTGAAGGACAAGATCAAGCAGACGGGCCCGCTCGAGCTCACCATCGAGGTGGATAAACCCTACGCTCCGACGCTCGTTCTTTACTGCCTGGGCAATTCCGTCGCCTCCATCGTCGACAAGAAGCTCCTCGTGCAGAACGAGAAGGACAGCGATTACGGTTACAACTGGCTGAAGACCCATTACGCCGGCTCCGGCCCGTACATCATGCGCGACTGGAAGGCGAACGAGGTTATCGTTCTCGAGCGCAACCCGAACTACGAGAAGAAGACGCCTCTCGCCCGCGTCATTTTCCGCCACATCAAGGAAACGGCGAGCCAGCGTCTTCTGCTCGAGAAGGGCGACATCGACGTGGCCCGTAGCTTGAACCCGGAAGAGATCGATGCGGTCGCCAAGAACCCGGACGTCAAGATTCAGAGCGCCCCGAAAGGAACGGTCTATTATCTCGGCCTGAACCAGAAGAACCCCAATCTGGCGAAGCCTGAGGTCCGGCAGGCCCTCAAGTACCTGGTGGATTATGCCGCCATCGCCGACACGATCATGAAGTACAAGGGTGTCGTGCACCAGAACTTCCTGCCCAAGGGCTTCCTCGGCGCCACGACCACCAATCCGTATAAGCTCGACGTCGCCAAGGCGAAGGAGCTTCTTGCCAAGGCCGGCCTGAAGGACGGCTTCTCCGTCACCATGGACACGCGCTCGACCGCGGAAATCACCGGCATTGCTCAGGCCATGCAGTCGACCTTCGCGCAAGCCGGCATCAAGCTTGAGATCCTTCCGATGGACAGCAAGCAGGCTCTGACGAAGTACCGTGCCCGCCAGCACGATATCTATATCGGCAACTGGGGCTCCGACTATCAGGATCCGAACTCCAACGCCGACACCTTCGCGGCCAATGACGACAACTCCGACAACGCGAAGGCCAAGCCGCTGGCATGGCGCAATGCGTGGGATCCCGGCCCGCTGACGGCCAAGACCCGCGCGGCTGTCATGGAGCGTGACGCGGAGAAGCGCGCGGAGATGTACAAGGAACTCCAGAAGGCTGTGCTTGACGATGGCCCGTTCGTGATCTTCCTGCAGCAGACCGAGGTCGCAGCCGTTCGCAAGAACGTGCAGAACTTCATCCTCGGTCCGTCCTTCAGCGACAACGACGTGTCTCAGACAAAGAAGAACTGACGCCGAAATGGTTTCTGCAGTCACAAGCCGGGGCGGAGAGCACGCAAGTGCTCTCCGCTCCTTCCTTAAGAGAGCCGCTCAGTTCGTCGTCGTTCTGGTGACGACACTCCTGGGGCTTATCGCCGTCACGTTCTTTATCGGGCGCGTGGTTCCCATCGATCCGGTCATCGCCATCGTGGGCGATCGGGCTCCGCCGCAGGTCTATGAGCGAGCGCGCGCTGAACTCGGCCTCGACAAGCCGCTCATCGAACAATTCGCCATCTACGTGAAGAAAGCGGTGACGGGTGATTTCGGCAATTCCGTTCTCACGACCAATCCGGTGATGACGGATATTGCCAATGTGTTCCCGGCGACCCTTGAACTGGCGACCCTCGGTACCATCATCGGCACCCTCATCGGCATTCCGCTCGGTGTTCTGGCAGCCGTGAGACGTGGAACGCTCATCGATCAGGTCGTCCGCTTCCTGGGTCTCGTCGGCTATTCCATCCCTATTTTCTGGCTCGGCCTCATGGGCCTTCTGTTCTTCTATGCGAAGCTCGGGTGGGTTGCGGGTCCCGGACGCATCGATGTCACTTATTCCTATCTCTATACCCCCGTCACAGGCATCGTCCTCATCGATACCCTTCTGCAGGGCCAGATGGATGCATTCTGGGATGCGGTCTCGCACGTGCTTCTTCCCGCCTGCCTGCTCGGCTACTTCTCGCTGGCATATATCAGCCGCATGACGCGTTCATTCATGCTCAACGAGCTCGCGCAGGAATACGTGATCGCCGCACGGGTCAAAGGATTGTCGGAATTTCGGGTGATCTGGCGTCATGCTCTGCGCAATGCGGCGGTGCCTCTCATCACGGTGATTGCGCTCTCCTATGCCAACCTGCTCGAAGGCTCCGTTCTCACCGAGACGGTCTTCGCGTGGCCAGGTCTTGGCCAGTACATCACCAACTCCCTGCAGAATGCGGACATGAACGCCGTTCTCGGCGGAACAATCGTGATCGGCACCGTCTTCGTGCTGCTCAATCTCGTGTCCGACCTGCTTTATCGTCTGCTCGATCCGAGGACCCGCTAATGGCCGGCGCCCCTCCCCTTCCCCAACCATCCGGGCTCCAGGCCTGGCTTCTCTCCTCCGAGCCCGCCTCCCGCTGGCAGGCGCGTCTTGGACGCGGCTATCTCGGCTGGCGAGCCTTTACGAAGAATCCGCTTGCGGTCCTTGGCCTTGCCATTGTCATCCTGCTGGTCCTCGTGGCGATCTTGGCGCCTTTGATCGCGCCCTACTCCCCCGTGGCCGGAGGCGATTTGCGAACCGAACGTCTGTTGCCGCCGAGCGGCACATTCTGGTTCGGTACGGACGATCAAGGTCGCGACATCTTCTCCCGCGTGGTCTACGGATCGCGGATCACGCTCTGGGTCGTCATGCTCGTTGCGGTGATCGCGACCCCGATCGGCGTCATGATCGGCACCGTCGCGGGATATCACGGCGGATGGATCGACACGGTCCTGATGCGGATCACCGATATCTTTCTTGCGTTTCCGAGACTGATCCTGGCTCTCGCTTTCGTGGCGGCGCTGGGACCCGGTATCGAGAACGCGATCATCGCCATATCGATTACCTCGTGGCCCCCCTATGCTCGCATCGCGCGCGCGGAAACGCTCACCATTCGAAACAGCGACTTCATCGCCGCCGTGAAGCTCCAAGGCGCATCCACGCCGCGGATCATCTTCGGCCACGTGATCCCTCTCTGCATCTCCTCCGTCATCGTCCGTGTGACGCTCGACATGGCCGGAATCATCCTTACGGCCGCCGGGCTGGGCTTCCTGGGTCTTGGAGCACAACCACCCATGCCGGAATGGGGCGCGATGGTGGCGACAGGCCGGAATTACCTGATCGACCAGTGGTGGGTCGCGGCCATGCCGGGCCTTGCGATCTTCGTCGTCAGCCTGGGCTTCAATCTGCTCGGCGACGGCCTGCGTGACGTACTCGATCCGAAGGCTGCGAAATGACCACACCGCTGCTTGAAGTCGAGGACCTGAGGGTCCGATTCCACCTGCGCACCGGTACTGTCGAGGCGGTACGGGGCGTTTCATTCCAGCTCGGCCGGGAACGGCTCGGAATCGTGGGCGAATCCGGATCCGGAAAATCGCAGACGGGCCGCGCCATCCTGGGATTGACGCCGCCTCCCGGTGAAGTGACCGCCAAGCGCCTGACGTTTGACGGAATCGATCTGCTCACGGCGTCGAGGCGGACCTTGCGCCATCTGCGTGGCGGCCGCATCTCCATGGTGATGCAGGATCCGAAGTACTCGCTCAATCCTGTTATGACCATCGGAGAGCAGATCATCGAAGCTTATCGGGCTCATGCCAAATCGGCGAGCCGGAGCGAAGCGCGCGATCGGGCTCTTGCGATGCTGGAAGCGGTGAAGATGCGCAATCCGGCTCGGGTCTTCGAGCTTTATCCTCACGAAGTTTCAGGTGGCATGGGCCAACGGGCCATGATCGCCATGATGCTCGTCACGGAACCTGATCTGCTGATCGCGGACGAGCCCACCTCGGCGCTCGACGTCACGGTCTCGATGGAGGTTCTGCGTATTCTTGACGAACTCGTCTCGGAACGCGGGATGGGCCTGATCTTCATTTCGCACGATTTGAAGCTCGTTTCGTCCTTCTGCGACCGTGTCTTGGTGATGTATGCGGGTCGCGTGGTCGAGGAGCTCGAGGCAAAAAACCTCCGCGAAGCGAAGCATCCGTATACGCAGGGTCTCATGCGTTGCCTTCCGACCCTGGCTGATGATGTCCGCCCGCTCCCGACTCTCAACCGCGACCCTGCTTGGGCTCTGTAAAGATCCGATGCTCGATATTCAAAAACTCAAAGTCGTCTATGGAACGGGTCATCTGCGCGTCGATGCGGTCAAGGATGTCAGCTTCCATGTGGAAGCTGGCGCAGCCTATGGCCTTGTTGGCGAATCCGGATCGGGCAAGTCGACCGTCCTGCGGGCGATCTGCGGCCTCGCGCCTATCTCGGCCGGACAGGTTTTCGTGGACGGCAAGGAAGTCAAGGAGCCGCGCGACAAGGCGTTCTACCGCACCGTACAAATGGTGTTTCAGGACCCTTACGCGTCGCTTCATCCACGCCACACGGTCGACCGCACCCTTTCGGAGCCGCTGGCAATTCATGGCGAGCGGGATGCGGAAGTGCGCATTCTCCAGGCCCTCCGCGAAGTCGGACTGGGTCCCTCGTTCCGTTTCCGCTACCCGCATCAGCTTTCAGGCGGACAGCGGCAGCGCATCGCGATCGCCCGCGCTCTGATTCTGCGGCCGAAGGTTCTGCTTCTCGACGAGCCTACATCGGCACTCGATGCGTCCGTGCAGGCGGAGATCTTGAACCTCCTCGACGAACTGCGCCGGAAGATGGGTCTGACCTATATTCTGGTTAGCCACGATCTCGCGGTTGTGGCGCATCTGTGCGAACGCCTTCTCGTCATGCGTCATGGCGAGGGGGTGGAGGAAACCACGGCAGTGGCCCTTCGCACCGGCAGGGCGTCCAATGCTTATACGCAGGAACTGATCGAAGCGAGCCGTGGCTTTTCAAGAGATACGGTCAAGACCGCTTCCGCCGCCCTTTAGTTCATTGTCCAACCCTTCAGCGTGAGCCCATGTCCTCTTCTACCCTGATGCCGGTCTTTGACGGTCATAACGACGTTCTGCTGCGCTTGATGCGCGGCAAGATTCAGCCTGAGAAGGCGTTCCTCGAGGGTGACAATATCGGCCATCTCGATCTCCCCCGGATGAAAGAAGGTGGATTCGCCGGAGGCTTCTTCGCGGTCTACGTGCCGTCCGAAGGCGGAAGCCTCGATGTGGACGAGCTGATGACCCGCCCGCAATACGACATCCCTCTGCCGGAGCCGCTCCGATTGGAGCCGAGCCAGAAGATCACCGTTCACATGGCCTCCCTGCTGCTGCGCATCGAGCGCGCGTCGGACGGCAAGGTGAAGGTTTGTCGCTCTGCCGCAGACATCCGGCAATGCCTGAAGACCGGCTCGCTCGCGGCAATTCTGCATATCGAGGGCGCTGAGGGCATCGACGGCGATCTATATATGCTGGACGTGCTTCATGGCAGTGGCCTGCGCTCGATCGGTCCGGTCTGGAGTCGCTCCAATATCTTCGGACATGGCGTGCCGTTCAGCTATCCTTCAAGCCCTGATACAGGTCCGGGATTGACGGAACTCGGCAAGGAGCTGATCCGGGCCTGCAATCGGCTCAAGATCATGATCGATCTGTCCCACCTCAATGAGAAGGGTTTCTGGGATGTGGTGAAGCTGAGCGATGCGCCGCTTGTTGCGACGCATTCAAATGCTCATGCCATCTGTCCGCATTCGCGCAACCTCACGGACAAACAACTGGCGGCTATCCGCGAGAGTCGCGGCATGGTCGGAGTGAACTTCGCGACATCCTTCATTCGGGCTGACGGCCAGCGGAGTGAGAACACCACCCTGGAAGAGATGATCCGCCACATGGATCACCTCATCGCTCAAGTCGGTGTCGACGGCGTTGGCTTGGGCTCCGATTTCGACGGAGCGACGATCCCGGCGGAGATCGGCGACGCCCGCGGGCTCCCACGTCTGGTCGAAGCCATGCGCAAGCACGGCTACGACGAAGCGACCCTTCGCAAGCTCTGCTACGAAAATTGGCTCAATGTGCTGGAGCGGACCTGGGGCGCCTAACAGCGCCTCAGCTCTGAGCTTTCGAAGTCAGCGCGAAGAGACTGGCGATCCCCCCGACACCCAGCATGAGCAAGAGGCTGACGGCGTTGATGGCGGGGGTCGCCCCTTCACGCATCTGCCCATACATGGTGATCGGCAGGGGCGGATCGGAGCCGACCAGCATCAGTGTCGTGTTGAAATTCTCAAACGACATCAGAAGCGCCACCAGCCCAGCTCCAACCAAGGCCGGCCTCAAGAAGGGCAGTGTGACCGTGCGCAGGACACGTGAACGGCTCGCGCCGAGGTCGAGTGCCGCTTCCTCGAGCGAGCGGTCGAATTTGCGCAGCCGCGCTGCGATGATCAAGGTAGCGATCGTCAGAATGAACGACAGCTGACCGAGAACAACGAGTGGCAGCCCCGGCCGCAGCGGATCGAGATCCGTCTGAAGAAGCTCCTCAAGACCGTTTGCCACGCGGGAGAAGAACGCCAGGATAGAAATACCGAGGATGACCCCGGGAATGACCAGCGGCCAAAGCATCATCATGGCGACGATCGTCTTCCCGCGAAACTCCGCCCGCTCCAGGACCCATGCGTTGATCGTGCCCAGAAGAACGGCCAGAACGGCCACCGGCACCGCAACCTTCAAGCTGTTGCCGATGCTCGTGAGCCAAATCGGGTCCATGAGGACGCCTGGTTTCCCAAAGACAGCACCGCTGCCAATGAACCATTCCAGTGTCCCTCCCTTCCAGGGCGGGGACGGAAAGGCGCTTGCATTGAAGGCAAAGATCGCGACGACAAGCAGCGGCGCAAACAGGAAGATGTAAAACGCCGCGATATAGAGCTTCCAGACAAGAGGAGCTTTGCTCATGGATCAAGCCTGCCGCAAGGTGGTTCCAAGGCTTTGACCGCTCAGGCGCAATCCAAGCCATACGATGACCGATGACAGCACGAGCAGAAGCATTCCGAAAGCAGCCCCCTGCGGCCAGTTGAAGCGTGTAATGAACTGGGCATAGATCTGCTCCGTGAACCAGAGGCCGTTCTTTCCTCCAAGCAGAACCGGCGTCGCGAAGTTTCCGACGGTCAGCATGAATACGATGATCGACCCTGCGACGATACCAGGAGTCGCATGAGGGATGACGATCCGGCGCAAGACCGTCCATCGGCTTCCGCCAAGATCATACCCCGCTTCGACCACAGAAGGCTCGAGGCTCTCCAGTGCATTTGCAAGCGGCACGATCATGAAGAGAAGCCCTCCATAAACAAGCCCGAGGATAACCGCGCCGTCATTGTAGAGCATTTCCACCGGCTGGCTGGCGAGACCCACCCGTTGGAGCAGGTAGGAGATCAGGCCGGTCTCGCGCAGCAGCATCATCCATCCCAAGGTCCGCACGAGTTCCGAGACCCAGAAAGGCAGAAGACACAGGAGAAGAAGCATCGCCTTCAGGCGACCTTGGGCGACACGCGCGATATAAAGCGCAATCGGAAAGGCAAGAACGAGAGTCAGCGCCGTGACGAGGATCGACATGACGGCCGTCCGCGCGAAGGTCCGCCAGTACAGGGGCTCGGTAAAGAACTCGAGGTAGTTACCAAGACCGAAGGCGTAGACTCTTGGTCCCACCCGCTCGCTGAAGGACAGAATGAGGATCTCCACATGCGGGAGAAGGATCAACAGTCCGAGCCAGAGAACAGCCGGTGCCAAGAGAAGGAAAAGAGCGAGCTTGCGAGCCGGCATCATGCAGCGAACACCCTCATGGCGTCCGCCGTCCAGCCAATATGAACAGGCGCTCCGACCTCGATGCCGGCGAGTGGTCCGGCTTGAGGCAGCACCGCACGGAGGGGCTGTTCGAAGCCCGGCGCCTCGACAAGCAGGCTGGAATTGGCGCCGTCGAACAGGACCGCCGATACCCGGCCGGCAAAGCGATTGGGAAGCGACGACAGGCTTTCCTCGCTCGACGACAGCGCGATCGCTTCTGGACGAACGAAGCAGACAACGGACTTGGCATGAGAGAGTTCGACACCCTGAACCTCACCACCTGACGCGAGACGGATACGGGTGCCTCCTGTGCCCTCGCCTGTCCAACGATTGGTTTCACCCACGAAGCTCGCGACAAAGGGCGTCGCGGGGTGATGGTAGAGCTCGCGCGGGCTTCCCACCTGCTCAAAACGTCCCTGGTTCATCACGGCAATGCGATCGGACATGACCAAGGCCTCGGATTGATCATGTGTGATGTATACAAATGTCGTGTTGAAGGTGCTCTGCAGCTGCTTCAGCTCGATCTTCATATGTTCGCGAAGCTTGAGATCGAGGGCGCCCAACGGCTCGTCGAGCAGAACCAGCGTCGGTTCCAGAACAAGGCAGCGGGCGATTGCCACGCGTTGCCGTTGCCCTCCCGATAAGGCGGTCACCCGGCGCTCCGCAAAGCCCTTCAGGCCCACACGTTCCAGCATCCGGTTCGCGCGCTGCTCGGCTTCCGCTTTGCCGACGCCTCTGCAAGTGAGGCCATACGCGACATTCTCGCCGACATTCATCATGGGAAAGAGGGCGAGGCTCTGGAACACCATGTTGACCGGGCGCCGATTGGCCGGAACGCCGACCATCGATTTGCCCCGAATGCGAATATCGCCGGAGGTCGGATGCTCGAACCCGGCGATCATTCGCATCAGGGTGGTCTTACCGCATCCGGAAGGGCCAAGAATGGAAAAGAAGTCCCCCTGGGTCACCGAGAAAGACACGTCGTCGACGGCGGAATGTGAGCCGAACTTCTTGGTGACGGAAAGGAGATCGAGATCGCTGGATGGGGCCATGGCTGCACGCATAAAAGAGTCATCCCCCGGTCATGCCGGGGGATGATCTGTACATCAGGGGAGTTAGGAGCCGGCCTTGAGGCGGTCGAGAACCTTTCCTTCGATCTCTTCGATGCCGGCCGGTACGGCCGGGTACCACTTGATGTTGTCGATCGCCGCCTTCGGGAAGCTTTCGGCGAACTGGTCCTTCAGCTTGCCCTGCATCAGCTTGTCGGCGCCATTGGAAGCGGTGAAGTTGCCGGCAGACGCAGCAACCTTCGCGGCAATCTCCGGACGCATGTTGAAGTTGATCCACTTATAGGCTGCGTCGTCATTACGGCCCTTCGCGGGAATCGCGAAAGTATCGACCCAACCCAGCGCACCTGACTTCGGCGCGACGAACTTGATGTCCGGGTTTTCGGAGTTCAGCTTCCAGCCGCCGGTATCCCAAGCCATTGCGGCCACAACCTCGCCGGACCGCAGAGCATTCAGAAGCTGGTCCTTACCGTCCCAGAAGAACTTCACGTTCTTTTTGCATTCGGCGAGCTTTGCGCCGACCTTCTCCATCAGGGCGGCGTACTCCTTCTGGTCCTTGTAAGCCGCGAAGGGGTCCATTCCATTGGCGAATGCGAAAGCGATCAGGGTTGGACGCTTGGCCCGGAAGCTCGCCTTGCCGGCAACGGCCTGGCTGCAGAGATCCGGATAATCGGCCACGCTCGGCGCGGCCTTGGTGTTGACCACGAGACCGTCGGTTCCCCAGATGTGAGGAACACCGTAGACCTTGCCGTCCACCGTCGTGTTCTTCTTCGTCGCTTCCAACATCGAGGCGATAAAGAGGTCGGACTTCAACTTCGCCAGATCCAGCGGCTTATAGATGCCGAACTCCTGCTGCGGGCCGGCGATGCGGTCCTGACTGGGCTGGACGAGGTCGAAACCTGCACCTTGCGTGGCACGAAGCTTGGAGATCATCTCCTCGTTATTGGAGAGCGTGATCTCAACCTCGATTCCCGTTTCCTTGGTGAATTGCTGGACAACTTCGGCCGGCGCATAATCCGCCCAGGTGAGGAGGCGGAGCTTCTCGGCGGCTTGTGCGCCGCCGGCGATCATCAGAGCGGCGAAAGCCGTAGCCAGCTTCAGGCTGGCGCGTTTGGTCAACATCATAATCCTCCAAAGTGGTCCGGGTTCGGCCCGTGTTCCCCAGTTGCAAAGTTATATGACAGTCAGACGACACGCTACTGCCCTGAAAGACTTATACTCCAGTCTCTAAGCCGGCTCAATTTGACCCTGCGGCAGCTGACAGATCTCCTGGAGCTGGGCTATGAAAGGTGGGCATCATGGAGCTTGACCGTGCGTACATTGTATCCTGCCATCGAACCCTACGATCATGGTTGGCTCGACGTTGGTGACGGGCATAAGGTTTATTGGGAATTGTGCGGCAATCCCAACGGGAAGCCCGTCGTTTTCCTGCATGGCGGCCCCGGAGGCGGATGCTCACCGTCTCAACGACGCTTATTTGATCCGGATAAATACAAGATCCTGCTTTTCGACCAGCGGGGCTGCGGGCGTTCGACTCCTTATGCCAGCCTGGAGGCCAATACGACTTGGCACCTGGTCGCCGACATCGAGCGGCTCCGCACGATGATCGGAGCCGAAACATGGATGGTTTTCGGCGGCTCCTGGGGGAGCACCCTTGCTCTCGCTTATGCTCAAACCCACCCTGAGCATGTCAGCGAACTCGTCCTGCGAGGGATCTTCACCTTAAGGCGAGCGGAGCTTCTCTGGTATTACCAGGAAGGTGCTTCCTGGATGTTCCCGGAAAAATGGGAAGGTTTTCTGGCCCCTATCCCGCCGGAGGAGCGGGGCGACCTGATTTCCGCGTATCGCAAGCGTCTCACGGACCCCGACCCGGCTGTTCAACGGCAGGCTGCGAAAGCCTGGAGCTTGTGGGAGGGTGAAACGATCACGCTTCTGCCGAGCCAAGATTACTCGGATCAGTTCGGAGATGACCACTACGCATTGGCCTTCGCCCGCATCGAGAACCACTATTTCGTCAACGAGGGCTTTTTCGAAGAAGACCAGCTTCTTCGCAATGCCGGACGCCTGAAGAGCATCCCAGGCGTCATCGTCCAAGGGCGTTATGACATCGCCACGCCACCTGCGACCGCCTGGGCTCTGCACAGGGCTTGGCCGGAGGCCAAGTTTATTATGGTCGACGATGCCGGACATGCCTTTACCGAGCCCGGAATCCTGCACCACCTCATTGAAACGACGGATGCTTTCGCGAGGGTCTAAGGCCCTCGCGAAGCCCGAGGCTCGGGCCTACTCGGCGGTCCAGCCGCCATCCATGGAAAGATTCGCGCCGGTGATCTGGCTCGCCGCATCGGTGCAGAGAAAGACAGCCAGCGCCGCGACCTGCTCCGTGGTGACGAATTGCTTGGTCGGCTGCGCCTCCAGCAGAACGTCGTTGATGACCTGTTCTTTGGTCATGTTGCGGGCTTTCATGGTGTCCGGGATCTGCTTTTCGACGAGCGGGGTCCAGACATAGCCTGGGCTGATGCAGTTCACTGTGATCCCGAAAGTCGCCGTCTCCAGCGCTGCGGTCTTCGTCAGGCCGGCGATTCCATGCTTGGCAGCCACATATGCCGATTTGAAGGGCGATGCCACCAGGGAGTGGGCCGAGGCCGTATTGATGATCCGGCCCCACTTGCGAGCCTTCATCCCTGGCAGCGCCGCGCGGATGGCATGAAAGGCCGAGGAGAGATTGATCGCGATGATCTGATCCCATTTCTCGACCGGAAAGTTCTCGATGGGCGACACGAACTGAATACCGGCGTTGTTCACCAGAATGTCAACGCTTCCGAAGGTTTCCTCGGCAAGACGGATCATCCCTGCGATCTCTTCAGGCTTTGTCATGTCGGCCGCGGAATGAATGGCCTTGACGCCGAACTCGCTCTCGATCGCCTTGCGGGCCTTTTCGACCTCCTCGGGTGCCCCGAAACCGTTCAGGACGATAGATGCCCCCTCCTTGGCGAAGGCCCGCGCGATCGAAAGGCCGATGCCGCTCGTCGAGCCCGTGACGACGGCCGTCTTGGATTTCAAGGTCATGAAGTTTTCTCCCGATATGCTGATGACGGTCTCAGGTGAGAAGTGGCATACCATGAAGCAGTCTCAGGGCGGGAGTCCACGGGGACGGGCACGTGCCAGTGTTCCCAATGGTCATGCGTCGGCATGCTCTTTTCGCAATCCTGCGATGAGATGCTACCATTGAACCTAGCGCTCCGATGTGGGATGGCCGACTTGCGGCAATAATGTCTTACGGCAGGATCATTGTGCAGGAACCGAGAATCCTTCCCTGTGGCGACACTGCGCTGTCGATCGAGTTCGGAAGCAGCATCGATGCAGACCTCAACGACAAAGTGCTTGCCCTCGATGCCTCCCTGCGGGCCAGCCCCCCGGTCGGCCTTAGGGAAACCGTGCCGACATATCGCTCCCTGCTGGTTCATTTTGATCCCACCCTCGTCGACTATGACGTCTTGACAAGAGCGTTGCTGGACGCTGCGAAACATCTGCACCCTGAGGCCTCCACAGGTCGTCGCTGGAAAGTCCCGGTTTTCTATGGCGGATCCTATGGAATGGATCTCGAGGAGGTGTCAGAGCGTCATGGGCTTTCTCCCGAGGCTGTCATCTCTCTTCACTGCGAACCTATCTATCGTATCTACATGATCGGCTTCATGCCGGGCTTCGCCTATCTGGGTGGCCTCGACGCTCGCCTTGCGACACCGCGTCGAACGCAGCCGAGGGCCCATATCCCCTCGGGCTCGATCATCATCGGCGGAGCCCAAGCCGCGGTCTCTTCCATCGAGTGTCCCAGCGGATGGCACATCTTGGGTCGAACGCCTGTCCGAAGCTATGCGCCGGAGCGTGAGCCCGCCTTCCTGTTCGCCGCTGGCGATGAAATCGTCTTCGACCCCAAGGATCCGGCCCTTTGGAAGGAGATGGAACAGGCGGCCCTGGCCGGTGAGCCGGTTGCGGAGCTCGTCGCGCCATGACGGAGCTCGTCGTCAACTCCTGCGGGCCCATGACGTCGCTTCAGGATCATGGGCGTTTCGGGTATCAGCGCTTCGGCGTCTCCCCATCGGGAGCCATGGACCGGCGGGCACTGGCGATGGCGAATGCCTTGGTCGGCAATCCGCCGGAGTTGGCGGCAATCGAGTTCATGCATCTCGGAGGAAGCCTCACGGCAAGCGGCGGAAAACTTCAGCTTGCCTTAGCCGGAGCGGAATGCGCGCTGACGGTAGGGGGCCGGCTTATTCCTCCTCGAACATCTTTCGATCTCAATGATGGTGAAACTCTGGAGATCAGCGCGGCGAAGGCCGGGACATTCGCCTATCTCGCTGTGGGTGGCGGCTTCTCGATTTCTCCCCAACTCGGGAGTCTCTCGTTTCACTTGAGATCAAAGATGGGTGGTCTCGACGGCGAGCTTCTTCGGGCCGGGGATAGATTGCCATGTCTTGCTGCGTCTCCGGCCGGATCGCTGCGGCAACTGGCAGCTCCGCCCACGGATGACGAAGGGCCCATTCGGGTCATCATGGGGCCACAGGACGACTACTTCACCCCTGAGGCTATTCGTACTTTTCTCACCTGCTCCTTCACCGTGAGCATGCAAGCCGATCGTATGGGATTTCAGCTGTCAGGTCCGCGCATCGAGCACGCAAAGGGGTTCAACATCGTCTCCGACGGCATCGTCGAAGGGCATATCCAGGTTCCAGGAAGCGGTCAGCTCATCGTGTTGATGAGAGACCGTCAGACGGCTGGAGGCTACCCGAAAATTGCGACCGTCGTTAGCGCCGATCTCGATCGGCTCGCGCAGATCCGCCCCGGCGGAACCCTGCAATTCCGCGCGGTCGATCAAGCGGAAGCCGTCACAGCCGCCCGCACCAGGAAGGACTGGATCGCGTCACTGCCCCAGTGGCTTACGCCTGTTCATCCGGAGCTCACGACAGAGCGTTTGCTCGGCGCCAATCTCATCAGCGGCGCGATTGACGCCATGCATCCACTGGTCGATCAATCCGCCTCGTCCGGCATCGCCGACTGATCGACCGGATTTCACGCGGGACGGGTCTAATTCAGACCGTGCGAACGCCGCTTTGATCGAGACGGTTCTCGGCCCCCTTGGCCTTTGCCTCGCGACGGCGCTGGTGAAGGATCCACTCGGTGTAACCGTTGGGTTGATCACGGCCTTTGAAGATCAGATCGCAGGCAGCCTGAAACGCAGGCCCATCGAAGCCGGGGGCCATTGGGCGATAGAGAGGATCGCCCGCGTTCTGCCGGTCGACGACCTCCGCCATTCGCCTCAGAGCCTGCATGACCTGATCCTGCGTCACGACACCGTGGCGCAGCCAGTTGGCCAAATGCTGGCTTGAGATGCGCAAGGTCGCGCGATCTTCCATGAGCCCGACATCATGAATGTCAGGAACCTTGGAACAGCCGACGCCCTGATCGACCCAACGCACGACGTAACCGAGAATACCCTGACAATTGTTGTCGATCTCCTCCTGGACCGCCTCGGGAGCCCAGTTGGATTGCGAGACGGGGATGGTCAGAATATCGCCAAGCCTGGCGGGACTGCGCTGCCTGAGCTCCTGCTGGCGCGCCTGCACGTCGACCTCGTGATAGTGGAGTGCATGCAGCGTCGCGGCCGTCGGAGATGGAACCCAGGCCGTGTTGGCACCCGAGCGCGGATGCCCAACCTTCTGCGCAAGCATGTCGGCCATCCTATCGGGCGCGGCCCACATTCCCTTGCCGATCTGAGCTTTGCCGGGCAGCCCACAGGCAAGGCCCACATCGACGTTATTGTCTTCATAGGCCTTGATCCAAGCAGTCGTCTTCATGTCGTTCTTGCGGATCATCGGACCTGCTTCCATGGAAGTGTGGATCTCATCTCCGGTTCGATCCAGGAAGCCCGTGTTGATGAAGAAGATTCTCTCCGATGCAGCCTGAATAGCGGCCCTGAGGTTCACAGTCGTGCGCCGCTCTTCGTCCATGATTCCCATTTTGATGGTGTTTCGCGGCAGAGACAGCATCTGCTCGACGGCCGCAAAAAGATCATTGGCGAACGCGACCTCATCCGGCCCATGCATCTTGGGCTTCACGATGTAGATCGAGCCCGTGCGGCTATTGCGGAAGGGTCCGGCCCCATGCAGGTCATGAAGACCTATCAGCGCCGTCACGGCCGCATCAAGAATTGTCTCCGGGATCTCCTCACCTGCACTGTCGAGAACAGCATCGGTGAACATGTGGTGCCCCACATTGCGCACAAGCATGAGGCTTCGCCCATGCAGTCGGACCTCGCCTCCACCCGGGGCGGTATAGATCCGATCCGCATTGAGACGGCGCTCGATCGTCCGACCACCTTTTTCAAAGGTCTCGACAAGGTCGCCCCGCATAAGTCCGAGCCAGGTTCGATAAACCTCGACCTTGTCGTCGGCATCGACAGCCGCGACACTGTCTTCCAGATCCATGATCGTCGATAGCGCAGCCTCCATAAGCACATCCGCGACGCCGGCCGGATCCTCTGCGCCGATCGGACTTGTGCGGTCGATGCGAATATCCATGTGCAGGCCGTTATGGCGCAGCAACAATCCGGAAGGATGGGTTTGATCGCCCTGGTATCCGGCAAACTGCCCGGGATCGGACAGTTCCGTTGTGGTGCCGCCACGAAGCTGCACAAGAAGCGCCCCATTCTCTACCGTATATGCCGCCGCATCTTTATGGCTTCCGATCTTCAGCGGCACGGCGCGATCGAGAAATTCGCGCGCCCACGCAACAACCTTGGCCCCTCGGATCTTGTTGTATCCCGTTCCCTTTCCGGCACCCTCATCCTCGGAAATAACGTCCGTTCCATACAAGGCGTCGTAGAGGGATCCCCAGCGGGCGTTAGCGGCATTCAGGGCATACCGGGCATTGGAAACCGGTACGACGAGCTGCGGGCCAGCCGTTTCGGCGATCTCACGATCGACATTCCTGGTCGTGACCGAGAACGTCTCCGGTTCAGGTCGCAGGTAGCCGATCTCGCGCAGGAAGTTCTCGTAATGATCGCGATTGAACGCCTGCCCTGACCTTCCCCGATGATAGGCATCGATTTGCTCTTGGAGCTGGTCGCGAACTGCCAGGAGGGCGCGGTTACGCGGTGCGAAATCCCGGACGAGGCCAGCAAGTCCGCTCCAGAATGACTCCGGCGATATGCCCGTTCCCTGAAGGGTCTCCTCAGTGATAAAGTCATGGAGAGCCGGCGCGATCTGCAGGCCATGCTTCTGGATGCGGTTCATCATTTCCCGTTCTTCCCGGATTCAGGTCTTCCGAGCTTATCTTAATGTCTTGCTTTAGAAAAAGGAGGGGCCGGATCACCAAAAGGTCGAGATGGCCGGGGGCGAGGGACTTCACCCCATTCCGCTCGGCCTCCTTCCGTATGATGCGAGACAGGGTTCGGTTAGGAGCCGGCCCCCGTCGCGCGCCGGTCGCCCCCCTGCCCTTGCGCGTAATAGGCCCTTTTAGCATCGTACATCGCCAGATCCGCTCGCTTCACCACGTCCTCCAGCCTTTCGCCCGGGATCGCTGTGGCCATGCCAATGGCAAAGCTCAACGGCTGGCTCGAGTAGAACTGATTGTTGACGGCGACGAGTTTTTCGATGCTCTCAGTAAGAACCGCGCCTTCACGTTCGTCGGTATTTGGAAGGAGGAGCGCGAACTCGTCCCCGCCGATCCGGGCTGCGGAACAAGGCCTCTGGATGGCCTTGTTGAGAACCTCGCCCGCACGCCGCAGGAGGGCATCGCCGGCGGCATGCCCGAGCTGATCGTTGGTGGCTTTCAAACCGTTGAGATCCGCCACGATGATTGTGACGGGGAACGGCCCTTTACGTTCGAGGCGATTGAGTTCATCGACAAAAAACGAGCGGTTATAGAGCTTTGTCAGGACGTCGTGCCTGCCCAGATACTCAAGATATGCCTCCGCCTTTTTCCGTGCGGTAATATCCGTCAGGGCCACCTGAACGAGCGACCAGTCATGCTCGTGTCCCGGCAGGACCGAAAACTGCAAGTGAAGGTGCAGCTGGTCTCCCAGCAGAGAATAATTGACGACCTCACGACGTTGGAAGATCCGCCCCTCCCAAAGATCGATGAGCTGCTCCCTGAAGTGCGGCTTCATATCGTCCCGGAAGATCTCCCTCAGATTTTTCAGGAGGGTTTCCTTGTCCGGCGCGGCGAAAAGCTCGAGGGTGTGGTGATTGACGTCGATAACCTGGATCTCATTCATGCAGCGTTCCACGAACTCCGGATGAACGTCGGTGAAGACCCGGAAGTCGGTAATCCCGTTTTCGCGCACCTCCTCCAGAAGGCGCTTGACGCTGCTGAAGTCCTCAACCCACAGGGAAATCGGTGAATGCTCGAAGAGACCGCGCGCGTATCGCTCACTTTCGGCAAGTTGCCGCCTGGCGGTTTCCCTTTCTGTCACATCCTCGACGGCGACCAGGACTCTTTCCCAGCTGCCCTCGTAACCGGGAAGGATCATGCCTTTCAGCTGGATATCGAGACGGCGCCCCGACAGACTGTAATTGACGGTATTGCTGAAGAACTCTGTTCCCCCATCCCAAAGCTGCACCATTTCGTCGATATGCGCTTTAAGCATGTCATTCTGAAAGATGGTGGCGAGGTTCTCGACCAAATGATCGCAATCCGTGGCGTCGAACAGTGCCAGGGTCTTGCGGTTCACCTTGATGACGCGAATGCGGCTCGAACAGGCCTCCGCTCGTCGCGGATCTTCCTCAAGATATTGGCGCAGCGATCGAACCCCTGCGCGGCGCCATTCATCGAAGAGTATCTTGATGCCGCTATAATCCTCGAGCCACAAAGATACGGGCGCGAGATCGAACATTTCGGCATCGTCATTCAGAGGATCGGCGATGCCAATCCCGGGATTCTCGTGAGAAGACGACATGCAGCATCCGCAAGGCCAGCAGAAAAACAATGCAATCTGGCACCTTGCAGCGCTTTACCGCAAGTTTTCGGCTTCTTCCAGCGATACTCTGCCCTGATGAGGACCAGGGCAGAGTATATATTCGTTATAACAGTTCGATATCTACCAGTTCCACATGGTTCCGTCTTCGAGCCGCGCTACTGGAAGGTAAGCTCGCTCGTAGGGATACTTGGCGGCCAAACGCTCATCGATGTCCACCCCATGCCCTGGCACATCACCGGGGTAAAGGAACCCGTCCGCAAAGGTATAGGCGTGAGGGAAGACTTCATCCGTTTGGTCAGTATGGCGCATGTATTCCTGGATCCCGAAATTCGGAACCCACAGGTCAAAGTGGAGGGCGGCTCCCATACATACGGGCGACAGATCCGTCGCGCCATGAGATCCGGTTTTGACTTGATACAACTCTGCGAGGGCTGCGATCTTGCGCAGCTGCGTAATGCCGCCCGCGTGCACAACAGTAGTCCGGATATAGTCGATCAGTTGGTTCTGAATGAGCTCGCGGCAGTCATGAATGGAATTGAAGACTTCACCAATGGCAACGGGCGTTACCGTATGTTGGCGAATGAGCTTCAGCGCATCCTGGTTTTCAGCGGGCGTCGGATCTTCCATCCAGAACAGCCGGTATGGCTCGAGGCTCTTCCCGAGGCGGGCTGCCTCAATGGGTGTGAGCCGGTGATGCACGTCATGCAGGAGGTGACAATCGAATCCGTGCGTTTGGCGCAGAGCATCGAAAAGCTTCGGGGCGAAGTTGAGATACTTCTCCGTCGACCAGATCTGCTCCTCAGGGAGTCCCTTCGTAGCAGGCTCGTAGAACAACTTTCCCCGGGCAATTCCGTAGGCTGTTTCCAAGCCTGGAACGCCAGCCTGCGCGCGTACAGCCTTGTACCCGAGGGACAGATAATGTCCGACCGCGTCCACCGTCTCGGGAATATCCCGTCCGTTCGCGTGGCCGTAGACCATGACGCCAGAGCGGCTCTTTCCACCGAGAAGCTCGTACAGCGGAAGGCCGGCAATCTTGGCCTTGATGTCCCAGAGGGCGGTATCGACAGCAGCGATTGCCGACATTGTCACGGGACCGCGACGCCAATAAGCGCCTTTCGCCAAGTACTGCCAGATGTCCTCGATCTGCCGCGGGTCTCGTCCAATCAGACAGGGAACGACGTGTTCCTCAAGATAGGCCGCGACAGCCAGCTCGCGGCCATTGAGGGTAGCGTCACCGATCCCATAGACGCCCTGATCCGTCACAATCTTGAGCGTGACGAAGTTCCGGCCGGGACACGTTACGATGCAATAGGCTTTTTCAATCTTCATGGCAGGATCCGGATGACATCACGAGAAACGGGAGACCAGGTTTTCGACAGTTGCCTTGGCGCCATCTGCGTAGAGGCTTGAGAGCGCCCTTGTAACGGGTTGGACGAAGGCAGGATCATCAGGAAGATCGCGGCCGAAAATTTCGGTGATTTGGAGGAACTGACGAGCAAGTTCCGGCGGGTTTCTCCCCACTGCGTCAGCAACGGAGCGCAAGCGTTGAGCCATCGGGTCTCGCACCTCTATGGGTGCGCCGGTCTCGTCAATTCCCGTCACATAGCGCATCCAGGCAGCAACTCCGAGCGCCAGGCGATCGATGGAACCTCCTTGGGACAGTCGATCCCGAATAGTGCCGAGGAGACGCTGCGGCAGCTTCTGCGATCCATCCATTGCGATCTGCCAGGTTCGATGCCTCAACGCGGGATTTTTGAAACGCTCGACGAGGGCACGTCGATAAGCACTGAGATCCGTGCCGGAAGGCATATGCAGCGTTGGAGAAACCTCCTGCTCCATTAACTCGCGGACCAGTCTCTCAAAGGCAGGATCGGCCATGGTGTCGGAGACGGTCTCATAGCCGGCGAGATAGCCAAGGTACGCCAGGGTCGAGTGACTGCCGTTGAGAAGCCGGAGCTTCATGTTCTCGAAAGGAGCAACGTCCGCGACGAACTCCGCACCTGCCGTTTCCCATGCGGGACGGCCTTGCGGAAAATGGTCTTCGATGACCCACTGAGTAAAGGGTTCCGTAATAACCGGCCATTCGTCCTTCACGCCAAGTGACCTGGCAATTCTCTCCCGGTCCTCGTCCGTCGTTGCGGGGACGATCCGGTCGACCATGGTCGATGGACAGGCCACTTCATTCTTGAAGAAGGCTCCAAGGTCCCGGTCCACAAGCTCTGCGTAACGGCTGAAGACTCGTTTGACCGTATGCCCGTTCGAAGGGAGGTTATCGCAGCTCATGACAGCAAAGGGAGCAATGCCCGCGCTTCTGCGACGCCTTATCGCTTCCACGATGAGACCGGGAGCTGTCCTGGGCTGTGCCGGATCCGAAAGGTCCTTGATGATGTCGGGATGGTTCTCGTTCAGCTCCCCGGTCGCGGGATCATGGCAGTATCCCTTTTCGGTCACCGTCAGCGATACGATCCGGACCCGGGGATCGCTCAGAACAGCGAGAAGCTTCTCATACCCTTCGGTTGCCACAACGACGCGCATGACCGATCCGACAACTCTCAGAGCCTCTCCCTCTTGCGAGCGGATGGACAAGGTATACAGACCGTCCTGAGGCTCGAGGGCATCCCGTGTCTCGGGGCTGCGGAGGCTTGCCGCCACAATACCCCAGCCTGGATCCTGAGCCAGAACGGCGTCCGTATAGGCGGCCTGATGAGCGCGATGAAACGCCCCGATCCCTAAATGAACGATTCCTGGAGTCAGATGTGCGCGATCATAGTCCGGACGCATGATCGTTCCGGGCAGACTGCCGATGGCAGCCTGATTCAAACGGTTCACCATGTCTGCCTCAATGTGCCGGTTGTTGTTTGGCGCGAGTGACGATTTGGGTCGGATTGACGAACCGCAGGGCAATGATGAGCCAAATCAGGGTTGTCACCATGTAGATGACCGCCATGGCGTCAATCGACTGAACAGCCCGAACACCGGCAGCGAAAACCGCGTAATACAACGCCACAACGAGAGTTTGGCTTGTAGGACCTGCCACTAGGAACGTCAGCTCGAACATCGCAATCGTCCGAACGAGAACCAAAAGGAGCGCCGCCAGGATACCAGGCAGGAGGAGCGGCAGAAGCACATGGATAAACAGCTTGAAGGTGTTTGCGCCAAAGACCCGGGCGGCTGCTTCGAGCTTTGGATCAATCTGCTCGATGAAAGGGATCATCACGAGGATCACGAACGGTACGGTCGGAACCAGGTTGGCTGCAACGACACCCCAGAAAGTGCCGGCCAAGCCGGTTCGATACAGGACTGTCGCAAGGGGGATGCCGAATGTGATCGGCGGGATCAGGAGCGGAAGAAGAAACAGCAGAACCAGCAGGCGCTTCCCCGGAAAGTCGCGCCGAGCCAAGGCATAGGCTGCCGTCACCCCCAGGGCACCTGAGATGAGTACGACCACGCCCACGACCTGAAATGTGACGATGAGCACGTCCCCGAGCTGAAATTCATTCCACGCGGATGAGTACCATCGCGTCGTCCATCCGATGGGAAGCCAGGTTCCAAGCCATCGCGTCGCAAAGGAACTCGTGACCACCGTTCCGATCATGGCAAGCAGGTTAACGACGAAGAAGCCGACCATCGCCCATACGGCGGTTGCCCACAGCTTGGCTCCCAGAGTGGTATCGCGGATCATCGCGTCTTATCCTTTCGCTCCGGTCGCCGGCCCACGATAGAAGAGCCCACGTGAGGCAAGAACGGCGATGACGATCGCCAGCTGAACAAATCCCATGATCATCGCGACGGCTGAAGCCATAGAGTAGTCGTATTCCTCAAACGCGGCCTGATAGGCCGCAATCGAGATCACACGCGTTGGCCCCGCCGGCTCGCCGAGAAGAACGGCAGACGGAAAGACCGAGAATGCTTGCACGAACGAAAGGCAAAACGTAATGGCGAAACCAGGCATCAGCAGCGGCAGATAGATGTGTCTGAAGCGCTGCCAGGCGCTGGCGCCGAGGGTTGCTCCCGCTTGTTCAAGCGCGGGATCGATGCCCGTCACATACGAAAGGGTGAGCAGGAAGGTAAAGGGAAAACCCGTGATGACCAGGGATGCAAAGACACCCCAGTAATTGTGCACCAGCCGGAGAGGCTGGGAGATGATGCCCAGCGTCATCAGCGTGCGGTTGAACCAGCCTTGCGGCCCAAGATAGTTCAAAAGGCCTTCCGCGACGAGAACAGTCCCGAGTGTGATCGGAAGAACCAGAATGGTCGTCAGAAGACGCTGGTGCCGCATCAGACGCACGCGGAAGGCGACAGGTACGGCGAGAACCAGATTCAGGAGCGTTACGGGGATCGCGAGGGCCAGAGTCTTGTAGATCGTGTCGTAGAGATAGGCGTCTGCAAAGAATCTCTGGTAATTGGCCAGCCAGCCGCCATTCTTCGGTTCGAACGACAAGATGAGGCCAAACGCGAATGGATAGACGAAAAGGCAAAGGCTGAAGATCGCCGCAGGAAGAACCAGCAGAGTGACGGCGTCGAAACCGCGGGCAGCCAGCTTCTGGCGTAAATTGGGCCCGCTAGCCGTTCTTGCAACAGTGGCGTGCATGCAATCGCTCCGTCAGACCGGTTCAGAGAAAACGAGCGTGTTGTCCTCGCCGGCGACCAGGTGAACGGCAGTTCCCGGCTCCACCGCTTGGAAAGAGCGGAAAACGAGTTCCAGCCCGCCTTTCGTATGAGCCGTACCGACAAACTCCCGGCCGCGGTATTCCGCCGTATCGACGCTCACCGCCAGGGCATTGCCGCCTGGCTCCCCAATAACGAGATCATCCGGGCGAATGGCAACATATGCTGTCGAACCGTCGGGAATCGTCTCCCGTGTCCGACCGCTGATCCTTGCCCCTTCCACGTCGACGATTGCACGACCGTTGCTGCTGGCGACCAGCTTGCCCTTGAGTTTGTTCCGGAAGCCCATGAAATCGGCGACATCTAAATGCTCCGGCGCTTCATAGAGCTCTTTTGGGGTTCCAACCTGCCGCACAAGGCCATCGCGAAGCACAACGATGCGATCCGCAAGGGAGAGAGCCTCATCCTGATCGTGGGTCACATAGATCGTTGTCGCGCCAAGCTCATTGTGGATGCGTCGGATTTCTGCGCGCATTTCCAATCGAAGCTTTGCGTCGAGGTTCGACAGCGGCTCGTCCATCAGGACGAGAGGCGGCTCGATGACGATGGCGCGTGCAATGGCGACCCGTTGTTGCTGCCCGCCGGAGAGCTGACCCGGTAGTTTATGTCCCTGTCCCTGGAGCCTGACCAGATTCAAGGCTTCGTCGATTTTGCGCTCCATCTCCGCCTTCGGCGTGCCACGCATTTTCAATCCGAAGCCGATATTCTGGCGCACGTTCAGATGAGGAAAGAGCGCATAGTTCTGGAAAACCATCCCGAACCCGCGCTCTTCCGGCTTAAGAGTGTCGACCCGGCTCTTATCGAGCCAGATCGCGCCACCTGTGACCGGGAGGAGCCCCGCGATACAGTTCAAAGTCGTCGATTTCCCGCAACCCGACGGGCCAAGCAGCGCGATGAACTCGCCCCGCTGGATCGTCAGGTTGATTTCGCGCAGTGCATTGAGAGCTCCGAAATCACGACTCACGCGATCGAGCCGCACCTCATTGAACTGCGAAAGAGCAATCGCCATCGCGGGTTCCCTTCCTGACTCTTACTTACGCTTTGAACCGCCGACCTGCTCGTCCCAGATCCGGAACGCAACGACCATCTGGTCGGGCTGCAGAGGCAGTTCGATGGGATTGTCCGCAATCAGCTTCTCATATTCGGGACGTCCGAATTCCTTGATTGCAGCCTGACTGTCGGGCGGCGCCATATCGAGGGTCACGCCCTTCACGGCTGGACCTGGATAGAAATAGCCCTCGTCGTAGGTGTAGGCTTGCTGCTCTTTCGTGAGCAGGAAGTTCATCAGGTCGAGCAGTACCGCGACCTTTTCGTTGGACAACCCCTTCGGAACGCACATGTAGTGCGCGTCCGCCACCCAGTGGAAGCCTTTCAGGCTCGCGACCTTGGCTTCCTTTGGCACGACACCGAGAACACGAGGATTGATGTCCCATCCGGTCGTTGAGACCGTCATGTCCCGCGAACCTTCGCCGAGCTCCTTCATCACGGCTCCCGTTCCAGACGGGTAATACTCGATGTACTGACCAAGCTCCTTGAGATAGGCCCAGGTCTTGTCCCAGCCCTTGGCCGGGTCCTGCGGATTGCTGTCGCCGAGAATATAGGGCAACCCCATGATGAAGGTCCGTCCCGGCCCTGAATTCGCCGGACGCGCATAGATCAACCGGTTCGGATTGGCCTTCGCCCATGCGAGGAGCTCCTCCGCCGTGGTCGGAACGTTCTTGACCTTGTCCGGCATGTACTCGAGGAGCGGGCCTGATGGATAGTAGGTCACCACCACGCCCTGCCCTTTTGCAAGCGTCTGCATCTTGGCGGCTGCCGGAAGATAGATGTCATCCAGCTTGGGAAGCGTTGCGGCGTGCGTCGGCAACAGCTCCACCCATAGCTTCTGCTCGATGCCGGCGGAGAGGGCGTCAGTGCCGGTCAGAACCAGATCGATGTCGACTCGACCCGCATCCTGCTGAGCCTTGATCTTACCGGCAAGTTCAGGAGCAGGCGCCTTGGTGAAAGTGATCCGCGAAACGAGGTTCGGCTTCGCCTTGCGATAGTTTTCGATCGCCTTCTGCGTCAGCGCCAGATTTCCCGCGACATCGATGACATTGAGCGTCACCGGGTCCTTGGGGAGCGCCAGCTGCGCCATACTTGGCCCACCGAACGCGGCCACGCCCGCGGCGCTGGCAACGCCGCCGACAAACGTTCTTCTCGTGATCAGATTTGTCATTATCTTCCTCCCGTTCTGTGCAGCACGGCTCTTTTCAGCCATGTTCGAGTTCACAGCTTGTAGGCCTCTTTCGCGAGGCGATAGGCGAGATCATGCGCGACTTCCTGCGCTTCGTCTTCATCGAGACGATGCGTTGTCACAAGATTTGCCAGGAAGGCGCAGTCCACACGGCGCGCCATATCGTGCCGCGCCGGGATCGACAGATAGGCTCTTGTATCGTCGTTGAAGCCGACAGTGTTGTAGAACCCGGCCGTCTCCGTCGTCATTTCCCGAAAGCGTCTCATTCCTTCAGGAGAATCGAAGAACCACCACGCCGGCCCTAGTTTCAATGCAGGATAGTGTCCCGCCAACGGCGCGAGCTCACGCGAATAGCTTGTTTCATCGAGCGTGAAGAGAATGATCGTCAGATCCGGCTCATTGCCGAAACGATCGAGCAGAGGCTTCAGAGCTCTCACATAGTCCGTGCGCGACGGAATGTCCGCTCCCATATCGCGACCAAAGCGAGCGAAGATTGCCTCGTTGTGATTGCGGAAAGATCCGGGATGGATCTGCATCACCATTTTGTCTTCAAGGCTCATCGCCGCCATTTCGGTCAGCATTTGAGCACGGAAAAGTTCCGCTTCTTCAGGCGCCACGTCGCGTGTGGAGACTTTTCGAAACAGGGCCTCCGCCTCGCTCAAGGACAAATCCGCCGTTCTGGCTGTCGGATGTCCATGATCCGTCGACGTCGCCCCATATCCGCGAAAGAACGCACGGCGTTTGCGGTGCGCTTCGAGATAACCCTTCCAGGTCGTCGTATCGCACCCGGTTATCTCGCCAAAGCGCACCAGATTGTCACGAAAGCCCTCGAAATCCGGATCGACCACCGGGTCAGGACGGTAGGCCGTGACCACACGCCCCTTCCAGCCTGATTGGCGAACGGCCTCGTGGTACTTGAGAGGATCGAGTGGACTCTCCGTCGTCGCTATCACCTCGATCCCAAAGCGCTCGAACAAGGCCCGAGGGCGAAACTCCGGCGTTTTCAGAGCGGCGCTGATCCGATCGAAATAGTCATCGGCAGTACTCGGAGAAAGACGCTCCGTCATCCCAAACAGGGTCGCGAAGGTATGGTCCAACCACAGACGCGTCGGGGTGCCGCGGAACAGGTGATAATGAGCCGCGAACCGCCGCCAGATCGCCCGCGCATCGCTCCCGGAGGATCGACCGCCGCGCTCCGAAATGCCCAATTCCTCCAAACGAACGCCTTGGCTGTAGAGCATCCGGAAGATGTAATGATCAGGAACAACGAAAAGCGTCGCAGGATCCGGAAAGGGCTCGTTCTCGGCATACCATCGCGGATCCGTATGTCCATGCGGCGAGATGATGGGCAGGTCGCGGACCGATGCATAGAGACGTCGCGCAACTGCACGAGCCTCTGCCTCTGCAGGAAAAAGCCGGTCCGGATGGATCAGCATGGCGTACTCCCTTGGCAGCTCTTTCAGCTTGTTTCCAGCCGGTTCCGAGCGCCGAATGCCTCCACCTTAGAGCGGGTCCAAAGACTTTGCAATGGTCTACTAGTATGGTAGTATAGCAAATATGAGTGAAAAAACGCTCCCCAAATTGACTCTGCGCTCGGAATCGATGGCCCGTCAGGTCACCCGTGCCCTCCGCCAAGCTATCGTGACAATGCAGCTTGCCCCCGGTGAAATGCTCTCGGAGCAAGATCTGGCGCGGCGCTTTGGGGTCAGCCGTTCGCCGGTGCGGGAAGCGTTGATCAAGCTGAGCGAGGCGGGTCTCGTGCGTGTTTTACCCCAGCGGGGGACCCAGGTCGTCAAGATCTCGAGAAGCGGGGTCGAGAATGCGCGCTTCATTCGCGAAGCGGTGGAAACCGCGGTCGTCCGCGAAGCCGCCCTTCGAGCAAGTCCGACGATGCTGGCCGAGTTAAGTGCCAGCATCGGGAGGCAGCGGCGAGCGCAGCGGTCGAAATCGACAGAGGAGTTTCTTTCACTCGACGAGGAGTTTCATCGTCTCCTGGCAGAGGCGGCCGGACGGCTCTCGGCCTGGGAAATGATAGAAGACGTCAAGCCTCAGATGGATCGGGTGCGCTTTCTCGATATGACTCAGGCGACACCACGCCATGTGGTCCTGGCTCAGCATGAAGTTATCGTCAGTGCGATCCGCGAGGGTGACCCGCTGGCGGCACAAACAGCCATGCAGGCCCATTTGAGCGAGATCCTGCGCTCCTTGCCGGAATTGCAAACGCAATATCCGGACCTGTTCGAGTGGGAAGAGGAAGCATCGTCTCCCGCTCTGAGTGCGTGAGACAGGCATATTGTCCCGAAATACGATCGGCAACCGAGATAAAAAGGCATGTTGGACAAGCACATTCCCGAACCCCGGACCATTCGCCTCCATGAGACGGACAACACCATCGTGGCCGTGGATCCTCTGGCTCCCGGCAATATCATCCATGGAGTTGCGGTCCGGGAGCGTGTTCCTCGGGGTCATAAGCTTGCAATCACCGCCATCCCTGAAAATGCACCGGTTCTGAAATTCGGGCAGATCATCGGATTTGCATCGCAGCCCATCGAGCCCGGTGCGTGGGTGCATGACCATAACATCAGGATGAATGAATTCTCCCGCGATTACCATCTCGCGGAGGATGCATCCTCTACCCCCATCCTGCCCGTGGAGGAGCGCGCCACCTTCGAGGGTTTTCGGCGCGCGAACGGAAAGGTCGGCACTCGAAACTACCTCGCCATCCTTACAAGCGTGAACTGCTCGGCGACCGTTGCACGTTTCATCGCACGGGAAGTGGAGCGATCCGGTATCCTTGAAGACCATCCTTCCATCGACGGCATCATCTCGCTCGTTCATGGAACGGGTTGCGGGATGGACATCAAGGGCGAGGGATCGGAAATCCTCAAGCGAACGCAATGGGGCTATGCGTCCAACCCCAATATTGCCGGTGTTCTGATGGTCGGGCTCGGCTGCGAAGTGTTCCAAATCGCGAAATGGAAGGAACTCTACGGGATTGAGGAGGGCGATAATTTCCGCACCATGACGATCCAGGATGTGGGAGGAACCCGGAGAACCGTTGAAGCAGGGGTCGCTGCCGTAAAGGACATGATTCCGGCGGCCGCGAGAGCGCGACGTGAGACTGTTCCGGCTTCGGAGCTGATCTTGGCGCTGCAATGCGGCGGCTCGGACGGTTACTCCGGCATTACGGCCAATCCCGCCCTTGGTGCGGCAGCGGACCTGCTCGTCCGCAATGGCGGCACGGCCATTCTCTCCGAAACACCTGAAATCTACGGAGCAGAGCATTTGCTCACACGGCGCGCAGCAACGCGCGAGGTTGGCGAGACCCTTCTGAAACGTATTGCCTGGTGGGAAGATTATACCTCCCGAAATCGCGGCGAGATGAACAACAATCCGTCACCCGGCAATAAGGCCGGCGGCCTCAGCACGATTTTGGAAAAGTCGCTCGGTGCTGCCGCAAAAGGCGGGACGACAACGTTGAATGCCGTTTATGAATATGCGGAACCGGTGACGGCCAAGGGTTTCGTCTTCATGGACACCCCCGGCTACGACCCGGTATCGGCGACCGGCCAAGTGGCCGGAGGCGCGAATATTCTCTGCTTCACCACAGGCCGTGGTTCCGCCTATGGCTGCAAGCCGACGCCATCCATCAAACTCGCCACCAATAGCGATATCTACCGCCGCATGATCGACGATATGGACATCAACTGTGGAGATGTCCTCGACGGGGTTTCCATTGAGGAGAAAGGCCGGGAAATCTTCGAGACTGTCCTGCAGGTCGCCTCCGGACGTCGAAGCAAGTCAGAGGAACTCGGATATGGTGATGCGGAGTTCCTTCCATGGCAGGTCGGAGCAACGATGTAGCGCAAGCTCAGGCAGTCGACGAGCAGGCGCGTAAGATGGGCGGAGCCGTCCGTTGCGCATCAAGTGCCACCCGGGAGGTTGACATCCCCCATCCGGTTTCACCCGGTTAACGCTAAACGCCATTTGTTTTTCAGCATCGGCATTCGGCCGGTAAAATCGCATCTGAACCATTCCGCTGCCCCAGCAAGACACAAAAAGTCCGCATTCTTGCCGCTGTTGGGAAAACGAGGAGTGATGGATGCATTTGTGGCCTTGGCGCGGCGCCGCTTCTTTGTTGACCTGCGTTGTCATCGGCACCCTCGCGGTGCCCTCTCATGATGCGCGAGCTTTTGATTTCTTTGGTCTTTTTGGCTCAAACGACAAGCCCCCGGCCGCATCCCCAAATTCCCTCCCCTATGCGCTGACCTTCGATATCGATGGCGACCGCAAGGCCGTTGAACAGCCGCTTAAGGACGCCTCCGAGCTCTACAGACTCCGTCAGGACCCACCCCTCGAGGGCGACTCTCTGGCTCGCCGCGCCGAGGCTGACTTCGGGCCGATGCTCGACGCTCTTTGGGGGACAGGATATTACAACGCCACACTCGTCTTCGAAATCGGCGGAACGCCTCTGACAATCGGCGGCAGTTCAACCGCAGCCGCACGGGCGGCCGAGGCTTATCGGGGCCGCGAGCCGGTTCCCATCCGGGTTGCGGTAAATACCGGGCCGCTCTTCACACTCCGTCAGATCGAGGTGGACGACGCTCGGAGCCGGCGACCTTTCACGCCCCAGGAACTTCCGAGCAAAATCATCGGCCTCAATCCAGGAGATCCCGCACGCGCGGCGGATCTGCGGGCAGCAAGGGCCCGGATCGTGGACTATTTTCGTAGTCAGTCCCGCCCTTTGGCAAAGGCCGTCTCCACTGAGCCCGTTGTTTTCCACCCGGCCCGGATCATGGATGTCGCCTATGGCATCGACCCGGGTCCCGTTGCGCCTTTTGGCGCGATCTCGGTTTCCGGAACACAAGCGGTGGATCCCGCGGTCGTCCGCTCGTTCATCTATCTCGAACCTGGCGATCCTTATTCGCCCAAGGCACTGGCTGACACGCGTAAATCCATCAGCACCATTCAGGCCCTCGGGTCAGTACGGATCCGAGAGGCCGAAGCGCTCGATTCCGAGGGTCGTCTCCCGATCTTCGTGGAGGTCACGGAGCGCAAGCCTCGCGTCGTGGGTTTCTCGGCCCGTTATTCCACCATCGATGGCCCCGCGCTTCATGGCTATTGGGAGCATCGTAACCTATTTGGTGGCGCCGAAAGGCTTCGCCTTGAGTCGGATCTCTTTCTGGCCCCCCGCAACGACGGAACGCGGATCAAGCGTGTTGAAGACTTGGAGCCTTCGGACCTCGGCGGCCGCTTCAGCGCAAGCTTCCTCAAACCTGCTCTCGGAGGAACGCGCAACGATCTCTTGATCGACGGCCTTGTCGAGAGGAACCGGACCGGAGGAGATCGCTATGGCGGCTACACCAGCCGCTTCATCGATGGCCGCGCCGCCATCCGGCACCGTTTCAGCGAGACCTTCTCGGTACAATTCGGCACACAATTGCAGAAGGGTCAAACCAGCGATGTTCTCGGCAAGATCGACTATTTCGTTGTCGGTCTCCCCGCATCCTTGACCTACGATTCAACCGACCGGCCTCTGGATCCGACACGCGGAGCCCGTATTAACGCCTCCCTTACTCCCTATCCGAGCTTTCTCGGATCGACAGTCGGCATGACGATCGGAAGACTTGAAGCATCGACCTATTACGCGCTCGATGAAGATGCGCGTTATGTATTGGCAGGACGAATTGGCCTTGGCTCTATCCTTGGGGCCGATCTGGATGAGATCCCGGCCAACTTTCGCTTCTTCGCCGGCGGGGGCGGTTCCGTACGTGGCTATCGCTATCGCAGTCTCGGCCCCCAAGGTCCGTTCGGATATGTCGTGGGCGGCCGCAGCCTTCTGGAAGGCTCGCTCGAGGCGCGCATCAAGATTACCGATACGATCGGGCTGGTTCCTTTTATCGATGCCGGCAACGCCTTCGACTCGGGCTATCCTGACTTCCGAGAGAAATTGCAGCTCTCTGCCGGACTGGGGCTTCGTTATTACACGGCCATCGGACCGATCAGGCTCGATGTCGCGACACCTCTCAATCCAAGATCGGGCGACAGACCGGTCTCCCTTTACGTGAGCATCGGGCAAGCTTTCTGATGATGGTGATGCGCCGCCTTCTCATCCCTACGGTTCTGCTGCTCGCAGGAGTCATCCTGCTGGCGCTGGCGCCCTCATCCCGCAGCGATGAGGCCGATCGCGGGTTCCTGTCCGGCTTGATCTCTCGCGCCCTCTCGACGCCAACCACGAGAGTTTCCATCGGCGCTGTGGAAGGTGCTTTGTCGTCCGACGCCACGATCCGCAATATCACGATCGCGGATCGCGACGGAGTTTGGCTCAGGCTCGATAGCGCTCGTCTCGTCTGGCGTCGGTTGGCACTCCTCTCACGGCGATTGGAAATCGACCGTCTCGAGATCGGTCAGCTGGAAGTCCTTCGCAGACCGCTTCCCTCGGAAGAGCCCGTTCCCGATGCGGATCAGCCTCTTCTGCCGGAGCCGCCCGTTCGGATTCAAATTCAGGATTTCGCTTTACGAGAGCTATCTCTCGGACAGCAGCTTCTCGGAGTTCCGGCGCGGCTGACGGCAACCGGCTCAGCGTCTCTTGGCAATCCGTCCGAGGGTTTGAATTTACGGTTCGATGCACGGCGCCTGGACGCTCCTGGGCAGCTGATCGCGCGGTTGCTCTACGCAACGGAGAATCTCCAGCTCACCCTCTCCCTCGACGAGCCCGCAGGGGGCGTTCTCGCCAGAGCCGCAAACATCCCCGGCCTTCCACCGGTCAAGCTCGATCTGGCAGGATCCGGAACTCTTGACGCCTTCAACGCCCAACTGACGTTCGATGCAGGACCCTCTATCGGGGCCAGGGGGCAGGCTTCCCTGCGGCGCACCGGGGCCGCGCGGCTTCTCGATATCGACACCAAGGCGACGATCGAAGGGCTGCTCCCATCTCCAGTTGCTCCGATCTTTGCTGGCACGACGGAGCTGAGGGCGCAAACATCCTTTGGCGATGACGGAACCGTCGACATCTCTGGATTGTCGGTGGTGTCGCAAACGGCCAGGCTTGATGCATCCGGTCGTGTGACGAAGGACAGCAATGTCGATCTTTCCGTTTCGGCGCGCGCCGTTCCGACGACGGAGGGCAAAACCGTCGCCGGAAGGGCGGAAATCCGAAAGCTCGCCTTTGATGGCAAGGTCGTCGGCCCATTGGCCTCACCCCAAGTTGAAGGGAAACTTGATGCGGAAGATGCGCGACTGCCTGCCGGACATCTCGCGAAACTCTCGGCGACGTTCTCGGCAAAGCCGGACGGCTCCCTTTCGGAAAAGACAACCCGCATCGCTCTCACGGCCGATGCCGCTGCGAGCGGCGTCACATTGACCGATGAAGCCCTTGCAAAGGCTGTCGGCTCCGAGTTCAAGCTGACATTGCGAGGCTCGGCGGCCCGAGAGGGTGCAACCGACGTCGATACGGCTCGCCTGACGACGCAGACCGTCGAGGCGATCTATACGGGGCAAGTCGGGACGCAGAATGCAGCCGGAAAGCTCTCTCTCAAGGCACCCGATCTTTCCCGGTTTGCCGATGCTGCTTCTCTGGCACTGAAGGGAGAACTCAATCTCACCGCAAGCACCGGGGGATTGCTGTCGAGAGGACCGCTGGTCGCGGTTGTCGATGGAGCCGCCACACGCTTCGCAACGGGGCTTTCAACTCTCGATAAGTTGGTCGGAAACCGCGTAACCTTATCGGGCGGTGTTCAAACCCTTCCGAACGGCGGACTCGGATTTCGGGAGCTTGCCGTAAACGGCCACTATCTCAACATCGGTCTATCGGGAGACGCCGCACCTGAAAAAGTGACGGTGAGTGCTTCGGCACGACTTCCAGATCTCTCGCAGGCCGACAGCCGACTGGCCGGACGCGCAGAGATTGCGGCACAACTCACAGGATCCCTCGCTCAACTCAACGCTCAGGCGAATGTTCAGCTGCATAATGCAACAGCTCTCGGCCGACCTGTTTCACGCTTGTCGCTTGATGCGGCGATCAAGGATCTCACCGGAAATCCGGAAACCGAGGCAAAACTGTCCGGCGTCATTGACGGCAAGACCGTTGAAGGGGCGTTGCATCTAACCCGGATCGCCGAAGGCGGCTGGATCCTGGCTCCGCTCGATCTCAAAATTGGGACCGCGACGATTGCAGGACAGCTCTCGCTCAGTTCCAACAATCTCGCTGCCGGGCGCCTCATGATCGATGCCCGCAACCTCGACGATCTCTCTCCTCTTGTCCTGACACGCCTTTCCGGAGACGTCGCCGCAACCCTTGTCTTGAACGCCGACGGCAACCGGCAGGGCGCGAACCTTGATGCAACGGGCAGCAGGTTGAGGTTGCCCAACATCTCCATCGATCGTTTCGAGGCCAAACTCTCGACCGAAGATCTTTACGGAAAGCCCGTTATCGACGGCTCGCTTAACGTGGACCGGGCCGTTCTATCCGGTCAGGAAGTTTCCCAGATCCGATTTCTCGCGCGCGGAAGCAAGAGCGCAAGCGATATCACCCTCACAGCACAGGCCTATAACTTCGATCTCTCCACGACAGCGCGACTAGTGCCCGATACACCTGTTCGACTGGAGCTTTCGACTCTGACGGCTCGCCGTGATCGCCGGCAGATTTCCCTGGTACAGCCTTCCGTCCTCGTATTCGTGGACGATGCGGTCGATGTACGCCGTCTGTCGCTTGCCGTTGACCGTGGTTCGCTAACCTTGAATGGACGGGTTGGATCGAATCTGGATCTCGCGCTCGATGCCCGATCCGTACCGCTTTCCGCAGCGAGCATATTCTCGCCCGGGCTCAATATTTCCGGAATTCTGGACGGCGGCGCTCAAGTCCGCGGACCTCTCAGTCGGCCTGACGGCAATTGGCGCCTGCAGATCTCTGATCTCGCTACGCCTCAGACACGCAGCTTCGGCCTTCCCGCAACAGACGTTGCAGCAAATGGCCAGCTGCGCAATGGGCGGACGAGCCTTGCGGCAAGCGTCAGAGCCGGCAGCGCCGGAACACTCAAGATCAGCGGGGATCTCCCGTTGTCAGCGACGGGCGACATCGACCTGTCCGTGCAAGGACGCCTCGACCTGAATGTCGCAAACAACTATCTGTCCATTTCAGGACGGAGTGTCACCGGTGCCGTTGACATCGATGCACGCGTCACAGGAAGCACGATAAATCCGCTCGTGACGGGAAGTGCCAATCTTTCCCGCGGCAGCTTCACGGATGCCGAGCAGGGGATTCGGCTGTCCGACATCCGCGGACGTGTAGTAGCCCGGGGAACCGATATCGCGATCGAGCAGATGACCGCCTCGACTCGAAACGGCGGAAGCCTGACGGCGAGCGGCCGCATTCGTATCGATCCTGCGGCAGGCTTTCCTGGTGACATTCGAATTTCAGGATCTCGTGCTGAACTTGCATCGAATGATATCGTGACGACGACTGCGGATCTTTCGATCTTCCTCTCAGGCCCCTTGGCTCAAAATCCCCGCATCAACGGGGAAATCCGGATTTTGTCTATGGAGGTCTCAATTCCGGAAAGACTAGCGACCACGATCCGTCCACTTGAAGGCACGAAGCATGTGCGCCCCACGCCGACCGCAGCCGCAAGACTTGCCCTTGCGGCTCGCGCCAAGGCCAGCACGCGTCGGACGACGCCATTCAACGCGGCGCTTGACCTCACCGTGTCGGCCCCGAGCCGCATCTTCGTGAGGGGTCGGGGGATCCAGGCTGAGCTCGGAGGCAGTTTGCGCCTGACAGGGACGCTTGCGGACCCCGTCGCGATCGGAGCATTCGACCTACGCAATGGCCGGTTTACGATCGTGGGAACACGCCTCGATCTGACCCGCGGGCGTCTCACCTTTACAGGCGATCTTACGCCCGAAACTGATTTTGCGGCGGAAACCCGAGCCGGCGATGTCACCGCACAGGTTTTTGTCACCGGCTCGGCCCGCGAGCCCCGCTTCGCCTTCTCATCCGATCCTGCTTTGCCGCAAGATGAGGTTCTCTCGCGCATTCTCTTCTCGAAAGCATCAGGTGGCCTCTCAGTCGGGCAGGCCGTCCAGTTGGCGCAGGTTGCCGCACAATTTGCCGGCGGTGGCGGCGACGATGTCTTCGAGACCCTTCGCCGCTCGCTCGGCGTGGAGGGCCTCGACCTCTCGTTCGGGGCGGACGGCGGACCCACTATCGGCATTTCCAAGGCCCTCAGCGATCGGATCAGCGTGGGCGTCCGAGCCGGCGCGTCCGCCGAGCAAAGCGGCGTGAGCGTTGACATCGATGTCACACGGCGCATCCGTGTTCAGGGAGAAGTGGGGGCGAATGGCAACACCTCGGTCGGCATCGGAGCGGAGTGGGAATACTGACCAAGCATGCCACCTAGAAGGCAGGTGTGGTTGCGATCAAGGCCTGCATCTGGTTGAAAGGGGGCCAGGAATGCATTCTGAGCATTTCTGCCGCCGAACAAAAAGAGGCTAAAGAAACGTCGTGGATTGGGACAAGATCAGGCTGTTCTACGAGGTCGCTGAAGCGGGGAGCTTCACGCGTGCCGGAGAGCATCTCGGCCTCAACCAGTCATCGGTTAGCCGCCAGATCAGCGCCCTTGAGCAGGAACTTAAGGTCCCGCTCTTCCACCGCCATGCGCGGGGCCTCTTGCTGACCGAACAGGGGGATGTGCTCTTTCAGGCCGCCCAGGAAATGTTGTTGCGTCTGGAAACCACCCGCAGCAGGCTGACGGAAACCAGCGAACTACCGGCAGGAAATCTCAAGGTTACCGCCACGGTTGGTCTCGGGGCGATATGGTTGGCCCAAAGGGTTTCGGAATTCATCGAGCTCTATCCGGACGTTCATATCCAGCTCATCGTGACCAACGAAGAACTCGATCTCGCGATGCGAGAAGCGGATGTCGCCATTCGCCTGAGACGGCCTGCGCAACCCGATCTTATCCAGCGACGCCTGTTTACGGTACATTATCACGCCTACGCATCGGTGGCTTATCTTGAGCGTTTTGGCGAGCCGAAGACCCCCGAAGACCTCGACAATCATCGGATCCTGTGTCTGGGCGGCAACCAGCCACCTTTCGTGCTTGCCGTCCATCAACTCGCGATCCTTGGAAGAGACACGAAGGATCCACGCCCAAGGCATTTGGTCGTCAACGACAGCCTTGCCCTCAGGCACGCGATCGAGTTCGGGGCCGGAATCGGCATGGCGCCAGCCTATGCCATGGAGGGAAAGCCGAACGTCGTTCAGATCCTGCGTGATATCGAGATGCCGTCTTTGGATACCTACCTGGTTTATCCGGAAGAAATGCGGTCGGTCGCCCGGGTGCAGGTCTTCCGCGATTTCCTTGTTTCAAAAGCACAAGGCTGGGCTTTTTAAGGATCCCGAAGACGGACAAAGAAACAGGGTCTCGGTCACGCTCTTCAGATGGACCTCTTGATGAAACATCAAGAAGAACGAGCCTTGAACCGGGCCCACTTTAGAATGAGGTAACGACCATCCCGGCAACCGCGAGCATCATGACGAAGGTCGAGAACCATCCCCATCGACCGAGCCAACCTCTCACGGCGAACTGGCCCATAATATCGGTCCGTGACGCAACCAGCATCATCGTCACCATCACGGGAACAGCGATGATGCCGTTAAGAACTGCGCTCCAAAACAATGCCCTGATGGGATTGATCGCGGTGAAGTTCAACGCCATCCCGACCAGCGTTGCCAGGGCGACTGTCCCGTAGAAAGCCTTTGCCTCCTGCCACCGGCGGGAAAAGCCGATCGGCCAACGTCGTGCTTCGCCGATCGCATAGGCGGCCGATCCCGCCAGCACCGGAACCGCCAGGAGACCCGTGCCGACGATTCCAATCGTAAAGACCCAGAAAGCGAAACGGCCCGCAATCGGCTCCAGGGCCTCGGCGGCCTGGGCCGATGTCTCGATGCTGAAGATGCCGCGTGAATGAAGAGTGGCAGCCGTTGTCACCAGAATCGCCAAGGCCACCAGATTGGATAGGGCCATTCCGACGATCGTGTCGACCTCGATGCGATGCAGCGCTGCCCTACCCTGCTCGGGTGCATCGATCAGGTCTTTCCGTTTTGGGTAAGCCGCGAGATCCTCGACTTCCTCTGCCGATTGCCAAAAGAACAGATATGGACTGATCGTCGTACCCAGAACGGCGACGATGGTGGTCAGGAAATCCGTTCGCCAGATGATCTGAGGCACGATCAGGTCGAAAGCCAGTCGGCTCCAATCCACATGAATGGCGATAAGAGTGGCGAAATACGAAAAGAGCGCCAATGTGAGCCACTTCAGGACCATGACATAGCGCGCATACTGCATGAACACCTGCATGTAGATGCACACGCCCGCAAAGATGAGGATATAGGCCGGCTTCGGACCGGGCAGCAACAGGTTGGCCGCATCCGCCATGGCGCCCAGGTCAGCACCCAGGTTGATGGTGTTGGCGACAAGCAGCAGCATGACGATGGTCTGGAGCAGCCAGTTCGGATAGTGCTGTCGCAAAACTCCGGCAATGCCATGACCTGTCGTCCGGCCAATACGTGCGCTGATCATCTGCGCCGCCGTCATGAGCGGAAAGCTAAAGAGCATCATCCAGGACAAGCCGTAGCCGAACTGCGCGCCCGCCTGGCTGTATGTCGCGATCCCGCTGGGATCGTCGTCGGAGGCGCCGGTGATGAGTCCCGGCCCAAGCACCTTGAGAATCCGAGGCTTGCTGGGAGAAACGGCCGGACTCAATCCTTCTGGATCGATATTTTCTTCAGAAGCCATTGCAGGCGAACCCCAGGCCGCCGGAACAGGTTAGCCGCATCGGCTCGGCATGAAAATAGCCGAGCCAATGCCCGGGCTCCGTTTCACGAGAGGCCGTTGTATCTCTCCATGCGCCCGCCGGAAGAGCGTCAGGCAATCTCTTTTTCAACGACCGCGCTTCTGCTGTCGGCTCCGCGGGCCAGCACTTGCGCCGGAGACCCGCACCACTCACCGCCAGCCGGAATGGACTCGCCCTTCATGACAAGCGTGAGCGGACCAAGCTTTGAAAAGTCTCCAAGCTGCGTGTCATAAAGAACGGTGGAGCCTGAGCCGACCGTGACGCCCTCTCCCACCTGAACGCAACCGACCTTCATGAGGCGATCTTCATAGAGGTGTGTCTGAAGGCACGCATTGGCATTGATCGTCGAGTAACTACCGATCGTCACGCAATCGAACTCGGTAATGTCGGTCGTATCCATGTAAATGCCCTTGCCGGTCTTTGTCCCAAAGAGGCGAAGAGCCCAAGGGAGGAACGGCGTTCCACGGAAATGATCGAGGATGCCTTTTCCGGCCATGCCCCAATACATGACCGCGACAGCCTCCGTGCGCAGGGCCCACCAAGACCACATGGGGCGCATCGTGGGCTTGTACACGCCCATCAACAGCCACTTGTACGCGGCAGCCGTCAGGAGCTGACCGACGGCGATCACGACGCTGGCAACCACGCAGAGAATGAAAGCCGTGCCCCACTGCCCCTGAATGACCGATGGCGCAAGAACCTCCATCGCCATGGTGGCAAAGGTGATGAACAGAGCCGTCGGCAAGGTTATGTTGAAACCCTCGAACAGCGCCCGGATGATCTTGAGGCGTTTCGGCGGCTCGTAAGTGTCGGTGACGGACGCGTTGAACCGTTGTCTGACCGGAAGTTGAATCGGCGGAGATCCGAACCACGTCTCGTCCGCCCCCACGTTGCCCCCCTCCGGCGGCTTTGACTTCACGCCGATCAGCGCACCGTTGGCGATGGCATAGCCCGGAGGAACCACCGCGTCATTCCCGATGAACACGCGCGATCCCGTCTTGACCGTTCCAAGGGTCATCCACCCGCGGCGCATCTCTTCATCTCCGAGCACCACGTCATCGGCAATGAAGTTCTGATCTCCGAGGTCGATCAGATCGAAACGCCCCGCAAGGTTTGTGGAAATCTCGGAGCCTTTTCCGATCTTTGCCCCCATGAGGCGATACCATGCGCGCATGTAGACCGTCGCAAACAGGGACGACAGGACATCGAGCATGACTTCGGTCGCCAAGCCGACGACCCACTTACGCGCATAAAGACCGCTGTAGACGGAATAAACTCCGGCCTGCAACCGCGGAAGCACGATCCAACGAATGGCGGCGATCAGCAGCACGGTCGCGAAGATCATGATCGCGGCCGCTGGCATTGCCAGAAACGGCATATAGTAGAGATAGTGGATACCGATGATCGGGTTGATGATGGCATCGACCTTCTCCATCAGGTGGAAGGCCGGGACGATCGGCACGAGTGCGATCGGAGGCGCAATCACCAGCATGGCAATGAAGAAAGCAGCCAGGGACAAGCGACGTGCCTTGCTGGCTTCAGCAGGCTTCGGGAGATGAGCAGGGTCGAGATCCGCCACCTTCTTGCCTGGAGATCCGCGCCATGCCTCCCAGGCACCGACGCGGGTGCCGGAGGTGAGTGCCGACAGATCCGCGAGCTCCGCGCCCTCACCGATGACGACATCATTTTCGATCACGCAGGATGAGCCGATGGAAACATCCTGGCCGATCTCCACGGGACCGATGATGAGCTCATGACCCACGACGCGAGCATTGGAGATCGTCACCTTTCCACCGACGCTTGCGTGATCACCGATGGTGAGAAGGTCGACCGCTCCGGCGTCGATCTCCGCGATCAGCGCATCTTTGCCGATCTTGGCGCCGAGGAGACGCAGATAGATCCGAATGGCAGGTGACCCCTGGAACCATTTCATGTGGACCAGGCTCAGGAGACGCTGAACGAGCCACAGGCGGTAATAATACACACCCCACAACGGGTACCGGCCGGGCTTGACGCGGCCGATGATGAGCCACTTGCCGGCGATTGCCAGAAATGTCGTGACGACGTTCACCATCATATAGGCAGCGAAGATCAAGCTCGTATCAAGGAAGAACGATGCATCGTCACCGGTAATGAGAGAATAGCTGATGAAGATGCACAACCAGGGTGCCGACATCAGTGTGAGAAGGAACGGAAGAGCTGCGGCCTGTGCCATTCCGCAGAGGATTCGTCGGAGCAGCGGCGGCGGCGGCTCGAACCCTGCTACGGCAGCGCCCGCCTTCTCATCGGAAAGGCGCAGGTCGAGCCGTGCCGCGATCTCGCGCAGAGATCGGCCGGTATAAATGTCCTGCAGGGTGATCGAGGACAGCCGCGCGTTCTCTCGCACGAACGACACGAACCTTGCCGCGAGCAACGAATGACCGCCGAGGTCGAGGAAGAAATCGGCTTCCATCGGAACGGCCTGATTGGGGAAAACCCGCTTTGCCGCCGCGAGCAAAGCCTCTTCCGTCGGGGTCGCCGGTTCATCCTGGTCAAGGGCCACGATGGGAGCAGTCAGGGGCAGGACCTTGAGCGCCTTGCGATCGACCTTCCCGGAGGCCGCAAGGCGCGGCAGATCCGTCACCGTCTCGAAATGCGCCGGCACCATGTAGGGTGGGAGGCGCTCATGGAGCGCCAGACGCAGCTGCGTCGGATCAGGATCGATCCCGCGCTGAGGCAAGAGGAAGGCAACGAGGCGATCCAGACCATCGTCCTCTCGCAGGACTACAGCGGCCTGTGAGATGCCCGGAAAGCTCGTCAGAACGCTTTCGATCTCCCCAAGCTCGACTCGGAACCCGCGAATCTTCACCTGGTCGTCGATACGGCCCTGGAAGACGATACGCCCGTTTTCATCGATGCTGACCGCATCGCCAGACCGGTAGAGAACCGGATCGGACCCATCTGACGGGAACGGGTTGGCAATGAACTTTTCCGCCGTCAAATCGGCCCGGCCGACATAGCCTGTTGCGATGCCGGGACCACCGATCAGGAGTTCTCCCTGAGTGCCTGTCGGCACGAGCGACATCGTCTCGTCGACGACATAGCAGGTATAGTTCGGGATCGGCTGGCCGATGGTTACCGGATCGCCGGGCTTCAGTTCGGCCATGCTGGCCACGACGGTGGCCTCGGTCGGCCCATAGCTATTGAAGAGACGCCGGCCATTTACGGCAAAGCGCGACACCAGAGCCGGCGGGCAAGCCTCGCCCCCGAGGATCACCAGACGGAGCGAGGGAAGATCATCGCCGAGCATGGCGAGCAGGGTCGGAACGGTGTCGATAACGGAAACCCCGGCCTCCCGCATGGCTCGGGCAAGAGCCTCCGTGTCGCTCAGCAGTTCCTGACGTGCGACCCAGAGGCATGCCCCGGCAAGGTAGGGAACCCAAATCTCTTCCATCGAGAGATCGAAGGCGGCCGAACATCCCTGAAAAACGATATCGTTCCCATGGATGCCGTAGAGCGCATTCGCAGCCCGCAAAAAGTGACAAATGTTCCGGTGCGTGATGGTGATGCCCTTGGGCTTCCCGGTCGATCCGGAAGTATAGATCACGTAGGCCGGGTGATCGGCCGTCAGTCCGGAGGCGCGAACCTCTGTTACCGGTGCCGCGGCCTTCGCGCTCAGCGCCTTGGACGTATGGACCGGAATCCCGAGGGACTTGACCCGCTCTTGCCAGCCCTCGAGGACGAGGATCCCTTTGGCTCCGACATCCTGAAGACAGGCGCCAATGCGCTCCACCGGAGCCTCGGCGTCGAAGGGGAGCCACGCAGCCCCCGCCATGGTGATGGCGATCTGCGCGGTCAAGAGATCGGACCCGCGCGGGAACCAGAGGCCCAGAACATCTCCAGGCCCGATCCCAGCTGCAACGAGGCCTCCGGCGATTGCACCGGCTCGTTCGTGCAAAGCCCGATAGGTCAGCCGGATATCACCGTCGACGATAGCAAGCTGCTCGGGCGAGCTTTGAACGGTCGCCTCGAAAATTTCGGCGAGGACCTCGTCGCGCAGGAATTCGGGACGAGCTGAGCCGCGAAGGAGATTGGACATGGAAGTATGTTTCGGTTCTTAAAGATGAAAATCAAGAAAGGATGGAGATCGCTGCTCAACCCTCGCCTGGATATTGGGACCGGGGGGACCATGCCAGCATTCGGGGGAGACGGTGATTTGCGAGGCCGGAACCGGCTCATAGGTCGCCAGGGAAAGCACGTGCGTGTCACCGAGCCGAACCTGCCGAACAAACGCGTCGTGGAAGGGAGCCCTCGCGGCCCTTGACGGACTGACGTGAAACAGCCCGTCGCGGCGACGCCGAACCGCCATATGGCCCGGGTCGGTCATGACCTCGCCGGTGAGCTTCAGGGCGGCTTCCTTGATCGACCAGAGCATTGTCTCGGCCTGTTCGCGCCGCCGGTCCAGCAGAGGCAGCACACCCTCGTCTTCCGCGGCGACCGCCATGGGAACCCGATGGACCTGGGCTCCCGTGGCAGCCACAGCTTCAACATCAAGCCCGACATCCCTCGACGAGGATACGGCTACCGCAATCCAATCGGCCGTATGACTCATATTGAAAAACGGCCCACCCGGGCAGATGGGTTTGCCGTTCGCCGAAACGGAGAGCCTAAGTTCCTCCGGGTCGCACCCGGCTTCTTGCGCCAGGACATGGCGGAGGAACCCGTGGGCCAGCTGATATGAGAGACGATCCAGCTGTCGGCCGAAACGTTCAGCTCTCTTCCGTTCTGTGGCTCCCGCGACGTCGAACGCTGCCAGATACGCGGATTGCGCCTGTGCCGACACTGTCGCAAGAGCAAGGGTGGAGAGCAGGATCATGACCGGAGACGCCACTTCCTCAACGATATATGGAAGCACACTGAACCTAGACCTATCATCATGAAGGAGCGATGAACATAACCCGCGACAAAAGACCTGACCGAAGCAACGGCAGTTCCAAAGTCACTAAGCCGAAGATTTTCCGAAGCTCTTATCAGATCTCGATCTTCTTTGCTAAAGACCTGTGCGAGAATGACGCAGCTGGAACCCCTGTCGGTGACACGGCGCACCTGAAGCACGTTTCGGCCTGGGTCATGAGGCCAAGCTTCCAGGCCCATCCGCCGCTAACACGGCCCGATGGGTTTTCTGAGCCCACAGAGGCTGTTAAAGCACCCCGATGACCTTCAAAGTTGCAGCCCTTTATCAGTTTGCCTCGCTCCAAGACTATGTGGAGCTCAAGGAGCCTTTGAAAGCGCTTTGCGTGGGGCTGGGCCTCAAGGGGACCCTTTTGCTCGCCCCCGAGGGAATCAACGGCACCATCGCGGGCGAACGAGACGCCATTGACGCCTTCATCGAGGAGCTGCGCAATGGCTCCCTCTTCGGCGGGCGGCTCGATCATCTCGAGCTGAAATTCTCGACCGCTGTTGCGATGCCGTTCCAGCGTCTCAAGGTTCGGCTTAAAAAAGAGATCGTTACGATCGGGGACACCTCGATCGATCCGACCCGGCAGGTCGGATCCTATGTGGAGGCGCAGGACTGGAACAGCCTTCTCGATGACCCCGATGTGGTGGTGCTCGATACCCGCAATCAATTCGAAGTCGAGATGGGAACATTTGAAGGCGCCCTCGACCCCCAGATTGCACGCTTCAGTGAGTTCCGTGACTTCGTCCGGCGTCGGCTCGATCCGAAAACCCATAAGAAAATCGCCATGTTCTGCACCGGAGGAATCCGCTGCGAGAAGGCGAGCGCTTTCATGCTGTCGGAGGGTTTTGAGGAGGTCTACCACCTCAAGGGGGGCATTCTGAAGTACTTGGAGGCAGTTCCCGAGAAGGAGAGCCTCTGGAACGGCTCCTGCTTTGTCTTCGATGAACGTGTCGCTCTGGGCCACGGACTGGCGGAAGTCCCTGACGCCATGGGAACACTCGCAGAAAGGGCTGACGATGAGTGATATCAATGACCCACAGGCCCGTATCGATGCGCTCGAGGTAAGGATCGCCCACCAGGATCGTATCATCGAAGACCTGAACAAGGCCGTTGTCGCCCAATGGAAGCAGATCGACAGCCTGACTCGTCAGTTTGCGAATCTCGTCGATCAGGTTAGGGAGGCCGAAGAAAGGGCCGGTACTCCTCGCGGGTCGGAGCCGCCGCCGCCTCACTACTGAATGCCCCAAAGCTCCCTTCCCAGGCGTCGGACGCCGCTCTCGACGGAAACAGCCTCATGAACATGTCCATCATGCTCCCGATTCTGGGCATCGTTGCCGGCGGCGTGATGCTGGCTGCGCAAGCACCCGTCAATGCCGCCCTCGCCCGCGCCATGGGAGATACCCTGCTCGCCGCGTGCATTTCTTTCGGCATCGGCTTCCTGGTGCTGTGCATCGCCAGCTTGGCCCGCGGAGCATGGCCGACCGGATCCGCAGCCGCAGCGGCCCCGTGGTGGGCGTGGCTCGGAGGCCTGCTCGGCGCCTTTTACGTTGCGGTGGTTATCTGGGGCGTCCCGCAGCTGGGCGCCGTCAGCACGATCGCGGCACTCGTCTTCGGACAATTGGCGGCCGCTTTGCTTCTGGACGCCATCGGAGCCTTCGGACTGCCGGTCCAAGGGATCTCCTGGCAAAGAGTGCTGGCAGCGGCCTTGATCTTCAGCGGGCTGATCCTGTCGCGGGCAGGTTGAGATCCTGCCCGCGCAAGGCCGTCGCGTTCAGATATGAAGGCCGTGACCGAGCGCCTTGAGAGCTGCCTCCTGAAAACCCTCGCCCTGGGTCGGATGGGCATGGATCGTGCCGGCAATGTCCTCCAGCCGCGCTCCCATCTCGATCGCCAGAGAGAAGGCAGCCGCCATCTCCGAGATGCCTTGCCCGACGGCCTGCACGCCAAGAACCAGATGGTTGTCCGCACGAGCTACGACGCGCACGAAGCCCTGCTCGCCTAGCTTCGTCATGGCGCGTCCATTGGCCGAGAAGGGGAAAATCCCGACCTTGGTCTCGACACCCTTTTCCCGTGCCTCGTCCGGTCCGATCCCGACAGCCACGATCTCGGGATCCGTAAAGCAGACGGCCGGAATTGTCCGTTTATCCCAGGATCGCGGATGACCGGCGACGATTTCGGCAACCATCTCACCCTGCGCCATCGCCCGATGAGCCAGCATGGGTTCACCGGTCACATCACCGATAGCATAGATTCCCCGCATTGAGGTTCGGCACTTGTCGTCGATCCGGATGAAGCGTCCATCCATGTCGAGGACAAGTTGGTCGAGACCCCAACCATCCGTGACCGGCCTTCTGCCGACGGTCACGAGGATCTTATCGGCGGGAAGACGTGCTTCCTTGCTCTCGGAGGTTTTTATCACCAGGGCAGAATTCACCTGATCGAGCCCGGCCGCCGCGGCCCCCGTCAGGACCTCCACACCAAGCTGGCGCAGCCTTTTTGCTACCGGTTGCGTCAGTTCCGTGTCGTATTGGGGAAGAATCCGCGCCTGCGCTTCCACGACGGTGACCTTCGCGCCCAACTTTGCGAAAGCCGTTCCGAGTTCAAGACCAATATAGCCGCCACCGACGACCACGAGCCGATCAGGCACCTCCGACAACGAGAGCGCTTCCGCGGAAGAAATCACGGGGCCGCCGAACGGCAAGGTGGGAAGCATGACCGGGGCCGACCCCGTCGCGATAACCACATTCTCGGCCCGGATCACCTGCAGGCCGGTTTCCGTCTCGACCTCAACGGTTTTGCCGTCGCGGAATTTTGCCCATCCCTGAACGACCTTCACGTGGGCCTTCTTCAGAAGTCCGGAAACGCCGCCATTCAACCGGCCTACGATTCCATCCTTCCATGCGACCGTTTTGGCGAAGTCGAGGACAGGTTTAGCGGTCGCGATGCCAAGGGGGCTCTGATGCTCGGCCCAATGAGCGATCTTCTCATACTCTTCGGCCGCATGTATCAAAGCCTTGGACGGAATGCATCCGATATTCAGGCAGGTTCCACCGGGCTTCCCAGCCTCGACGATCACCGTGTCGATACCCAGCTGTCCGGCCCGGATCGCGCAAACATAGCCACCCGGCCCGGCACCGATGACGAGCAACTTGCAGGAAATGTCCTTCATCGGGTCAGCCTTCTACGAAGATCAGCGCGGGGGTTTCCAGGAGCGTCTTGATACGCTGGACGAAAACGGCTGCGTCCCAACCGTCCACCACGCGATGATCGAAACTTGAGGACAGGTTCATCATCTTCCGGGGGACAAAGGATGATCCATCCCAGACGGGTCTCACCATGATCTTGTTGACGCCCACAATGGCAACCTCGGGATAGTTGATCACCGGCGTCGTCGCGACACCCCCCATGGCCCCCAGGGACGTAATGGTGATGGTCGAGCCCGAGAGTTCGTCCCGGGTGGCCGTGCCTGCCTTCGCGGCTTCTGCCAGACGGTTGACCTCGGCGCCGCAACTCCAGAGATCACGCGCCTCGGCGTGCTTGACCACAGGCACCACGAGCCCTGCGCTCGTCTGTGCCGCGATCCCGATATGCACGCCCCCATGCTGGTGAACGACACCTGCCTCGTCGTCGAAGAGAGCATTCAGGTTCGGCTGCTCAGCAACAGCCTTGACCATCGCCCGCATCAGGAACGGGAGGATGGTCAGTTTGGGCTGTTCCGCACGCTTCTGCTGATTGAGAACGCTTCGCAGATCTTCCAGCGCGGTGACGTCGACTTCCTCGACATAGGTGATGTGGGGAATGCGCGATTTCGACAGCGCCATTTTCTCGGCGATTTTACGCCGAAGGCCGACGACCTTGATGTCGTGAACGGATGTGTTGGGGGCAAGGCCCCGCCCCGCCGGCGCTCGTCGGCCATGGGTCATGAAGTCGTCGAGATCGTCATGGGTTATTCGGCCCGCCGGCCCGGAGCCCGGCACTTGCCGCAAATCCACGCCCGCTTCCTTTGCGCGCAGCCGAACCGCTGGCGACGCCAAGGGGCTTTCCCCTTCGCTTCGAAGAGAAGGGGAAAGGGTGCGCTCTCTCGTCGGATGAGGCGCCACGGGAGCGGTGGGCGCCGGAACCTCGCGTTGGAGGACGGGAGAAGTTGAGGCCTCTGGCGATCGAGGAGCAGATTGAGGGATCGGCGTTGCGGAGGGAACACCGCCATTCGCGTCTGCTGACTTGGCTTCCCGGGACGAGACGGGTTGAGCATTACCCTCCCCCTCCACCTCCAGGCGGATGATCGGAGAGCCGATCGCCACCACATCGCCGATGTCGGCCCCAAGCCATAGAATCCTCCCTTCCACAGGGGACGGAATCTCGACGGTCGCCTTGTCGGTCATCACTGCGGCAAGAAGTGTATCCTCGCGCACGAGATCGCCGACCTTGACGTGCCACTCCACGAGTTCGGCTTCAGCGATGCCCTCGCCGACATCAGGCATCTTGATGATATGCTCACCCATCTTCAGCCCTCCATCACGTCGACAAGAGCACGCCCGACCCGGGACGGCCCGGGGAAGTAGTCCCATTCCTGCGCGTGCGGATAAGGTGTGTCCCATCCGGTCACCCGCGCAATCGGCGCCTCGAGATGGAAGAAGCATGCTTCTTGAACGAGCGCTGCGAGTTCAGCGCCGAACCCGGACGTCAGAGTGGCTTCGTGCACAACCACGCACCGGCCGGTCTTGCGGACGGACGCCACGATCGTTTCCATATCGAGGGGCAGAAGGGTTCTCAGGTCGATGATCTCCGCGTCGATGCTCATCTCGGCTGCCGCGGCCTGAGCCACGTAGACCATGGTCCCATAAGTCAGGACGGTCACGGCAGCCCCTTCCCGGACAACCGTTGCCTTGCCCAATGGGACTGTAAAGTAGCCATTCGGCACTTCGCTCAGATCATGCTTCGACCATGGCGTAACCGGACGATCGTGGTGGCCGTCGAAGGGACCGTTATAAAGGCGCTTCGGCTCCAGGAAAATCACCGGATCGGGATCCTCGAGCGCTGCAATCAGGAGACCCTTTGCGTCATAAGGATTCGAGGGAACCACGGTCTTAAGTCCCGAAACATGCGTGAACAGGGCTTCAGGGCTTTGACTGTGTGTCTGCCCTCCAAAGATGCCGCCGCCAGTCGGCATGCGCACGACCATCGGACAAGTGAACTGGCCGTTCGAACGGTATCTCAGGCGAGCCGCTTCGGAGACGATCTGGTCATAGGCAGGATACATGTAGTCGGCGAACTGGATTTCGACGCAGGGCTTGAGCCCGTAGGCGGCCATCCCGATCGCCGTTCCGACAATTCCGGCCTCGCTGATCGGCGTATCGAAACACCGCGTCTTTCCGTATTTCTGCTGGAGTCCTTGCGTGGTGCGGAAGACGCCGCCGAAATATCCGACATCCTCACCGAACACGACAACACTGTCGTCACGTCCCATCATCACGTCTATCGCGTCGCGGATCGCTTCGACCATCGTCATTTTCGCCATGGTCAAACTCCCGCCTGCTGCCGCTGCTTGCGCAGATGCGGCGGCATCTCGGCATAGACACCCTCGAACATCTCTCGCGCGGAAGGCTTACCGCCCGCATGCAGGGTTCCATAACTCTCCGCTTCCTTCTGAGCGGCGATGACCGACTCGAGAATCTCAGCCTCGGCCTGCTTGTGCCGCTCCTCCGACCAGACGCCTCGTCCGATCAAGTGGTTCTTCAACCGGATGACCGGGTCGCCGAGAGGCCAAGCATCCGACTCCGTCTTCGGACGATAGGCGGAAGGATCGTCCGAGGTGGAATGGGCTCCAACCCGGTAGGTGACATACTCGATCAATGTCGGACCAAGGTTGCGGCGGGCGCGTTCCGCGGCCCATTTTGCAACCGCGTAAACCGCGAGATAATCGTTTCCGTCCACCCGAAGAGACGGGAGGCCGAAACCCAGGCCGCGAGCCGCGAACGTTCCCGATCCGCCGCGGGCAATCCCCTGGAACGTCGATATGGCCCACTGATTGTTCACGATATTGAGGATGACCGGCGCCTTATAGGTCGACGCAAAGACGAGGGCCGCATGAAAATCCGACTCCGCCGTCGAGCCGTCCCCGATCCATGCGGCGGCGATCTTCGTGTCGTTCTTGATCGCCGACGCCATGGCCCATCCGACGGCCTGGACAAACTGCGTCGCGAGATTGCCAGAGATGGTGAAAAAGCCATGATCCTTGGCGGAATACATGATCGGAAGCTGCCGCCCCTTGAGGGGGTCGCGCGCGTTCGAGTAGACTTGGCACATCATGTCGACCATCGAATAGCCGCCCGCGATGAGAAGGCCGGCCTGACGGTAGGTCGGAAAGTTCATGTCGCCTGGCGAGAGCGCCATCCTAAAGGCGCAACTAATCGCCTCTTCGCCGAGATGCTGCATATAGAACGAGGTTTTTCCCTGGCGCTGCGCCATCAGCATGCGGGCATCGAAGGCGCGCAGGGTCATCATATGCCGCATCCCCGCGAGCAACTCTTCGTCGCTGAGAAGGCCGGCCCATGGCCCGACCGCCTCCCCGTTGCGATTGAGCACGCGAATGATCGAATAGGCTAGATCACGGATGCTCTCCGGGTCGGCATCGACTTCCGGCCGCGGAACAGCTCCTGCTTTGGGGATCTTCACATTGGAAAAGTCTGGGGTTCCCCCTGGCCGGACGGCAGGCTCGGGAACGTGCAGCGACAGCGGCTCGTAAGACGTCATATTGTTTAGGCCCTCCCGTCAGGAAAACTAGTGGCCAGAGCCGGTTCGACCATAGGACTCGGTGCAGGCACCTGAGAATATGAACCTCTGGCAGTCATGAGAGCGGAAATTCCTCGGCCGGCATGTTCTTGAATATTGGGCGAGATTTTCACGTCGGACCGGCCCATTCTGCAAGCTCATTGAAGGCCGGGCAACAAGGAACATGTTTGCAGCTTGGCCGTTGTTACGAAACTCCGTTCCAGAACGCGAGAGCCTATGGTGATCCGGCTCATTCCTGTCATCGTCTACCTGGTTCTTTGCTGGCCCGCCCATGCGGCGGAAGCGAAGGCGATCCGTCTTGGCCTGCTCAAATTCGGGACGGTTTCCTGGGAAATGGACACGATCAAGGCCCACCGACTGGACGAACGGAACGGTTTTCACCTCAAAGCCATGGAATTCGCAACCAACGAGGCCGCCAAAGTCGCTCTCCTGGCGGGAGCCGTCGACCTCATCGTGACCGACTGGCCGTGGGTGACCCGCCAACGTGCGGAAGGTGCGCGCTTCAGTTTTGCTCCCTACTCCAAAGCCACCGGAGCGCTCGTCGTTCCCGCAGGTTCTTCTGTTACGCGTCTGGCGGATCTGAAAGGCAAGCGTGTTGGGGTTGCAGGGGGCCCCCTCGACAAGAGTTGGCTTCTTCTGAGGGCCTACAACCGTCGCGAGACGGGAAGCGATCTCGCCACGCTGGTCCAACTCGTCTTCGGTGCTCCCCCTCTGCTGAGTGAGGAACTCGCCCAAGGGCGGATCGACGCCGTTCTCACCTACTGGCATTACGCAGCAAGGTTGCAGGCAGTTGGCGCAACGGTGCTCCTGCCGGTCGCCGATGTGGTCAAAGGCCTGAGTGGCGGTTCGGATATTCCCATGCTCGGCTATGCGTTCCTCGAGACATGGGCATCCCAGCACCCGGAAGAACTGGAGAGTTTCCTGCAGGCTTCGAGAGAGGCAAAGGTGCTTCTGGCCGAGTCCGACGCGGAATGGCTGCGCCTAAGGCCTCTCCTCGGCACGTCAGACCCCAAGGTTCAGGCATCCCTCAGGGAGGGTTACCGTGCCGGTATCATCAATCGCTGGACCGAAGAGGAACGTCACTCTGCTGCGCGCCTGTATCAGGTTCTCGTGGACGTCGGCGGCGAACAGCTTGTCGGCCGGGCCACAAAGCTCGAGCCCGGAACATTCTGGCCGCCGAGCGAGCGATAAAGGCGAGCGGTGGTGACAACGAGTCTTCGTCAATGGCAGAACCTGACCTCGATCGCCCTGCTCCTTGTTCTATGGCAAGTGGGAGCGTATTTTGCAGGCAGCCGCCTCCTGCCTGGTCCCGTGATCGTTTCGTCGGCGCTCCTGCAGGAGATCACGAACGGTACGCTCATGTGGGATCTTGGAATATCCCTGGCCCGGGTCGGAGTGTCCTTCGTCGTTGCGATGTTTCTCGGCACGACCCTTGGGCTTGTCCTCGGCCGCCATAAGCAAGCGGACGGCTGGTTTCACCCCTGGCTCGTCGTCTTTCTCAATATTCCGGCGCTGGTCGTCATTATCCTCACCTATATCTGGCTGGGTCTGACCGAGTCTGCGCTTCTTCTGGCTGTGGCGGCGAACAAGATCCCCAGCGTTGCCGTGACTCTCAGGGAGGGTGCCCGCACTTTGGACCGTGATCTGGCGGAGGTCGCCGAGGTCTATCGGTTCGGCCTCTTCAAGAGATTGCGCGAGATCATCCTCCCACAGCTTGCTCCCTATCTTCTCGCCGCGGCGCGGAACGGCTTGTCCCTGGTCTGGAAAATCGTCCTTGTCGCCGAGCTGCTGGGAAGGTCGGATGGCGTTGGATTTCAACTGCAAACATATTTCCAGCTTTTCGATGTCCCACGTGTCATCGCGTACGCGCTTGCTTTCGTCCTTTGCGTATTGGCAATCGAGGCGATGCTGTTCATGCCGATGGAACGTGCTGTCGAACGGTGGCGGCGGTGACGATGCGCATCACGATCAGGCGAAAGGAATTCACCGGGAGGTGCATTCTGCGGGACGTCGACATCCGACTCGAACCAGGGGAAATGTGCGCAATCATAGGTCCGACGGGAATCGGCAAGTCGAGCCTTCTTCAGATTGCCGCCGGTTTGGACAAGGACTTCGACGGAACTGTCAGCGGCGCCAGGGAACCACTCGGCTATCTCTTTCAGGGGCATCGCCTGCTTCCATGGAAGACCGCCCTGCAGAACATTCAGCTTGTCCTGCCGCATGCTCCCGATATCGCCAAGGAATGGCTCTCGAAAGTAGGTCTCGAAGAAGCAGCCGACACTTATCCGGCCCACCTCTCCATCGGCATGGCGCGCCGGGTCGCACTTGCACGAGCGCTTAGCGTCAACCCGCGCCTCCTCCTTCTCGACGAGCCCTTCTCATCACTCGACCAGGAAACGGCCCGATCCATGCAAGCCTTGGTTCGCGAAGAAGTCTCGCGGCTTCAGGCGACCCTGCTGGTCGTCACCCATTCCTGGAGCGACATTGCGGCGCTCGTCGACAGAACCGTGACCCTCGGCGGTTCGCCTGCCACGATCGTCAGCGACACGCCCGTCCTGAGAAAGAAGGCAGCCGAATGAGAATTCTCATCCTTCTTCCGGCCCTTCTTTGCATGTCGCCCGCCGTGGCCCAGCAGAATGTCCTGTCGATTGCCGTCATCAAACAAGATCGGGAAGAGGCCCAGCCTGTATCTCCCTTAGACGACGTTATCACGGATGAAGGCCTTGCCGGCGCGCGGCTTGGCCTCTCCGACACGGCGACGACAGGGCGCTTTACGGGTCAACGTTTCCAACTTGTCGAGCGTCGTTACAAGGCGGGCACGGATCCCACGGAGATCGTGCGCTCGGCAACGCAAGACGGGATCCGGTTCATTGTTTCCCTCGCGGACGCTCCGGAAACCACAGCGATCGCGAAAGCGGCGGAGCCGACCGACACGCTGGTCCTCAACGCACAGGCGCCGGACGACAGCCTCCGCAACGAGGCTTGCCGACGAAACCTCCTCCACACCATTGCGAGCCGCGCGATGATTGCCGACGCGCTTGCTCAATACCTCGTCCTGAAGCACTGGAAACAATGGTTTCTCGTTGTCGGGAAAGGCTCGGGCGACAAGCTTCTGGCGGAGGCGCTCCGGCGCTCGGCTCGCAAGTTCGGGGCCGAGATCGGCACGGAGAAAGAGTGGACGTTCGCGCAGGGAAATGCGCGCGCCGATACGGGACATGTCGCTCTGCAGACGGAGATCCCATCCTTCACGCAGGTGAAAGACTATGACGTCCTCATCGTCGCGGACGAAACCGATGAGTTCGGCGACTATCTCGACGGCCGGACAGCCCGCCCCCGCCCGGTTGCTGGGACGCAGGGATTGAAGGCGACCGGTTGGTCGCCCGTCAGCGAGCAATGGGGTGCGACGCAGCTCCAGACCCGGTTCGCCAAGCAGACGAAGCGCCGCATGACCACTATCGACTATGCGGCCTGGTCCGCAGTTCGGGCGGTGGGCGAAGCTGCAATCAGATCGGGATCGCAAGACCCAGAAAGAATATCCACCTACATGCGTGGACCGGACTTTCTGTTGTCGGGTTTTAAAGGTCAGGGACAGAGTTTTCGTCCCTGGGACGGGCAAATGCGTCAACCCATTCTGATCGCGGGGCCGCGATTGCTCGTCTCGGTATCGCCACAGCCGGGGTTCCTTCATCAGCGTTCCGAACTCGACACTCTCGGTCAAGACAAGGGGGAAAGCCGATGCACATACTAAGAGCGTCCTGTGTGTTGTGCTGGTTGATGCTCCCTGCCATGGCCCAAGCCGAAACGGTTTACGTGACCAATGAGCAGGACAACACGGTTTCCGTCATCGATGGAAAGACCCTGTCGCTCGCGGCAACCATTCCGGTCGGACGTCGGCCGAGGGGCCTGGTTCTCAGCCGTGACCTAAAGAAGCTCTACGTCGCTGTCGGAGACGACAACCGCATTGATATCGTGGACTTGGAAACCCGGAAGGTCGCGGGGGAAATTTCCTCGGGAAGCGATCCCGAATTTTTCGCTCTCCATCCCGATGGGCAACGGCTTTTCATCGCCAACGAGGACGATAACCAAGTGTCGGTTGTCGATCTCCCGCAAAACAAGATCATCCAGGAGATAGACGTCGGAGTCGAACCGGAGGGCGTCGGGATCAGCCCAGATGGGAGAACGGCTGTCGCGACGTCCGAAACGACGAGCATGATCCACCTCATTGACACGCAGAGCCTTGAGCTGATCGACAACATCCTTGTCGACACTCGACCCCGTGTGGTGCAATTCTCGTCCGACAACAAACAGATATGGGTGTCATCGGAGCTGCGCGGCACCGTATCGGTCTTCGACGCTGCCAGTCGAGAGCTTCTGGCCAAACTCCATTTCGAAATTCCGGGAGTTCCTCGCGAACTTGTTCAGGCCGTCGGGATTCAACTGTCGAGGGATGGATCGAAAGCCTACGTGGCTTTGGGTCCGGCCAACCGTGTCGCCGAAATCGATGCCAAATCGTTCCAGGTTCTGCGCATATATCTCGTGGGCCAGCGGGTCTGGCATATCGCGCTGTCACCGGACGAGAAACGACTTTACACGGCCAATGGAAATTCGAGCGATGTTTCCCTCATTGACCTGGAGCAGCAGCAAACCGTGAAAAGCATCGGAGTCGGTCGATCCCCCTGGGGCGTTGTGGTGGCGCCGTGAAGGCTCTTGCGGTCACACGACTGAGCCATGTTTTCGGACGGCGACAGGCGCTGCAGGAAGTCAGTCTGTGCGTTGAGGCGGGATCGTTCACGGTTCTCCTCGGTCCCAACGGAGCCGGAAAGACGACCTTGATTTCTCTGATCACCGGACTTTACGCTCCGCAGTTCGGGGAGATCCGGATCTTTCGCCATGACGCGCGCCGCGAGCCCCTGGCGGCGCTGGCAGAACTCGGTGTCGTCTTTCAGGCGCAGACGTTGGACCTCGATCTCAGCGTGATGGAAAACCTTCGCTATCACGCCGCCCTGAGAGGTCTCTCGCGCAAGGACGCCGACACGCGCATCAGGATCGAGCTCGATCATCTCCAACTGACGGACCGCTCATCGGACAAGGTCCGCACCTTGTCCGGAGGAATGCGCAGAAGGGTCGAAATCGCCCGGGCTCTCATTCATGAGCCACGTCTTCTGATCGTGGATGAGGCCACGGCCGGTCTGGATGTCGCGGCACGACGCCTTCTGCTGGCTTATGTCCGGGAGCTATGCCGGAGCCGTCAGCTTGGCGTTTTATGGGCCACTCACCTTCTTGATGAGATCGAACCGGACGATCCCTTGGTCCTTTTGCATGCCGGCAAGATCCGCTGGCAAGGACAAGCTGCCGCAATGACGCGCGAAGAGGAAGATCTGTCGAAGGCGTTTCTGAGACTGACGGAGCACTCTTCGTGAGACTCTTGCACGCGTTCCGCGCGCTCGGCGGCATCACGCGGCGCGAGTGCTTTAAAATCCTCAATCAGCGGGGACGTCTGGCGTCGGCCATCGTGCGGCCCCTTGTTTGGCTCGGCCTCTTTGCGGCCGGGTTCCGCTCCATCCTTGGATTGTCGATCATCCCCCCCTATGAAACCTATATTCTCTACGAGGTCTATATTGTGCCCGGCCTCGCCGCCATGATGCTCCTCTTCCATGGCCTTCAGAGCTCGCTCTCCATGGTCTACGACCGGGAAATGGGCTCGATGCGCGTTCTCCTGACGGCGCCTCTTCCACGGTGGTGGCTTCTGACCGCCCGCCTCATCGCCAACACCCTCGCGGTCATTCCGCTTGTTTACCTTTTCCTTTTGCTTGCCCGGTTCTGGAACATTCGGCCTCCTACGCTCGGTTACGCTTCGGCGCTTCCGGCTTTGGTTCTGGCAGGTCTGATGCTGGGGGCGTTCGGCTTGTTCATATCGTCCCTCATCCGTCAGCTTGAGAACTTTGCCGGTGTGATGAACTTCGTCATCTTCCCGATGTTTTTCGCATCGACGGCGCTTTATCCCTTGTGGCGCCTGGACGACGTGAATCCTCTGCTGGGATGGCTTGCGCGCCTGAATCCGTTCACTCATGCCGTAGAGTTAATCCGCTTCTCGCTCTACCTCCAATTTGCCCCCGTCTCGGCCCTGGTATGCGCCGCGCTGCTGCTTTTCTTTCTGGGGCTGGCGGCTTGGAGCTATGATCCCGGTCGAGGCTTTTGGGCTCAAAGGACAGTCGCATAAAATGTGACCTTGGAACTTCTGAGAAGCGAAGCCGTTGAGTCACGCCGACCCAAGACTCCGATCGTTCAGGGGTGCGTTGATGTGCCGTTTCGTTGGTCTGATTTTTGGCGTAACTTTTGCTTTGTCAGGCCTCATAACTTCGGCAACCGCCCAAACAGCCCAGCCCGCTCCTCCGGTAGCTGCGGCCCCGTCCGAGGATGGCCAATGGGTGATGCCCACCAAGAATTTCGCAGGAACGCGCTATAGCGAATTGTCCGAGATCAACACGGACAACGTCAAGAACCTGCAGGTCGCCTTCACGTTCTCCACCGGAGTCAACAAAGGGCAGGAATCGTCGCCGATCGTTGTCGGCTCCACCATGTATATCCTGTCTCCCTACCCCAACATTCTCTATGCGCTCGATCTCTCCCGGCCGGGCGCGCCGCTGAAGTGGCAGTACAATCCGAAACCCGATTCAGCGGCTCAAGGCGTCGCCTGCTGCGATGTGGTCAACCGGGGTCCGACTTTCGCCAACGGCCGGATCTACTTCACCACCCTCGATGCGAACGTGGTCGCGGTCAATGCCGACACGGGCGAGGAAGTCTGGAAGACGAAAATCGGTGACATCAACAAGGGCGAGACCATGACCATGGCGCCCTTGGTGGCCAAGGACAAGGTCGTCGTCGGAATCTCGGGCGGCGAGTACGGCGTGCGTGGCTGGATCGAGGCGCTGGATGCGGCCTCCGGCAAGAGCGTCTGGAAAGCCTACAGCACCGGTCCCGATCAGGATGTGAAGATCGGCAGTGCATTCAAGGCATTCTACGATTCGGAGAAAGGCAAGGATCTCGGTGTGACGACCTGGCCGCCGGACGCCTGGCAGCAGGGCGGCGGCACGGTATGGGGTTTCATCACGTACGATCCCGACCTCAACCTCATCTTTTACGGCCCCGGCAATCCAGGCCCATGGAATCCGAACCAGCGGCCCGGCGACAACAAATGGACCAATGGGGTCTTCGCGCGCAATCTCGATACCGGAGAAGCTCACTGGTTTTATCAGTGGAACCCGCACGATCTTTTCGATTGGGACGGGATCAACGAGAACGTTCTCCTCGATCTCGATTGGAAGGGGCAGAGACGCAAGGTTCTCGTCCACCCGGACCGCAACGGACTTCTCTATGTCGTCGACCGCACCACGGGCGAGGTGCTGTCCGCCAGTTTCTACCATGCGGTCAATGCGCACCAAGGCGTCGATCTGGCAACTGGCCGGATCAAAATCAATCAGGACAAATACCCGCTCCAGAACAAGGTCATTCGAGACATCTGCCCTACGGCGCCCGGAGCCAAGGATTGGAGCCCCTCCGCGTTCTCGAACAAAACCGGATATCTCTATATTCCCCATAACAACCTATGCATGGATTGGGAGAGCGTCGAGCCCAACTACGTCGCCGGAACCCCTTATATCGGCGCAGAAGTCAGGATGATCCCCGGCCCGGGCGGGCATATGGGTGAATTCTCCGCCTGGGATATCGTGGCAGGCAAGGAGGTGTGGACCATCAAGGAGCGTTTCCCGGCGTGGGGCGGCGCAATGGCGACTGCCGGAGATGTCGTCTTTTACGGGACGATGGAAGGATGGTTCAAGGCTGTTCACGCCCGGACCGGTGAAGTGCTTTGGCAGTTCAAAACCGACTCCGGGATCATCGGGCAGCCGACGACCTATCGGGGTCCCGACGGCAAGCAGTACGTGGCGATCATTTCCGGCGTCGGCGGATGGGCGGGCGCCATCGTCTCCAACGATCTCGATCCGCGCGATGGAACGGCGGCCAAAGGCTTCGTCAACGCCATGCGGGACTTGAAAAATGTCACCACGAAGGGAGGAACGCTCTATGTGTTCAAGCTTCCCTAGAATTCTCGTGGCGGCGGCCTTGCTTGTCGGCGGCCAGGTTCAGGCGCGGGAGCTGCGCGTGTGTGCCGATCCCAACAACCTCCCCTTTTCCAATGCCGCGAAAGAAGGTTTCGAAAACCGGATTGTGGATCTTATCGCCCGCTCCCTCGAGGCGGACGTGACGTATGTCTGGCGTGCGCAACGCCGTGGGTTCCTGCGCGAAACCCTGAAGGCCGAGCAATGTGACCTCGTGCCAGGATTGCCGAGCAATCTGGAAGGTGTGCGCACGACGGCCCCCTATTACCGGTCAAGCTACGTTTTCGTCGTTCGGTCAGGGGAACCCTTGCCGAAATCCTATAACGACCCGCTACTGCGTGAGCGCCGTATCGGCGTCCAGCTCGTCGGCGACGATGGATGGAACACGCCGCCTGCCCATGCCCTCGCGCGACGGGGCATTACCGACAATGTTCGGGGTTACACTCTTTACGGAGATTATCGGGAACCGGATCCGCCCGCTCGCATCATCAGGGCGGTTGCGGACGGAGAGATCGATATCGCCGTCGCCTGGGGGCCTCTCGCAGGATATTTCGCATCGCGACAGAAAGTGGCCCTCGACCTTGCGAAGGTCAGCCCCGCTTTCGACGGTCCGCAACTTCCCATGGTCTGGGACATCTCCCTCGCCGTGCGAAAGGACGATGATGCCTTGCGCCGTGAGCTCGACGACTTCCTGCAGCAGCATCGTGGCGAGATCGACATGATTCTGGCGGATTACGGCGTTCCGCGCCTCGATGCCGTTGCTCATCATGCGGCAGGTTTCCCATGAAGCTGTTACCGTTCATCATCTGCCTTGGCTTTTCTCTCGCAGCATGTGAGCGGGAGAAGAGGGATTTCCGCACAGCGCCCGTTTCGGAAGAGAGCCAGGAAAAGACAGCGCTTGTATCCCTATCCCCCGGAAGTTCTCCGCCCGAACAGGAGGTTTCGGGAAAGGCCCGCTCCTTTGAAGGCAATGCTTATCACCTGAGTCAGGGAAAGCGCCTCTATGCATGGTTCAACTGCAATGGTTGCCATGCCAACGGCGGCGGCGATTCCGGACCTCCGTTGATGGACGATCGATGGATTTACGGCAGCTCCCTGGAGAACATCGTTCAGACGATCCGGGAAGGTCGCCCCAACGGCATGCCGTCGTTCCGCGGCAAGCTTCCCGATGATCAGATCTGGGAGCTTGCGGTCTATGTTCGCTCCATGAGCGGCCTCGAGCCGAAAGCGGCGGCGCCCAGCCGGAACGACGATATGCATCCGCTTCCATCCGAGAACCGGATGCCGCCAAGTTCGCCGGTGCCGGGTGGCAGCGCCTCGCCATCGGCCACAGCCCCTCAATAGGAGGGCACATGCGTCTCCGCATCGTCAGTATCGCATCTCTGGTCCCCCTGGCAGGTTGCAAGGGATGGCAATCGGCTCTCGACACTCATGGGCCAGGCGCGACATCCCTTGAAAAGCTCTTCTGGATTTTCCTTTTCATCCTGACGGTCGTGTGGATCCTGACGATGCTGGGCTTGCTTGTGGCCCTGCGAGCAAGGCGCGACGCGGCCACAGACCCTCTGGCGGTCGATGCCACCAGGGAGCGGACGATGACCCGCACGGTCGCGACGCTTGTGGGCCTGACGGCGGTCACCGTGCTGGCCTTGACCGGCTTTAGCTACGCTTATCAGAAGCGTCTTTTCGATCGGACGGAGAACGTTCTCACGATCAAGGTGACGGGACATCAATGGTGGTGGCAGGTCGATTATGAAGACGAGCAGCCGAACCGAACCTTCACCACAGCCAACGAGATTCACATCCCGGTCGGAGAGCCTGTCCGCCTCAAGCTTGAGGCGAGCGACGTCATCCACTCGTTCTGGGTTCCAAGCCTCATGGGCAAGATGGACAATATTCCCGGCCGTCAGAACGTCATTGAACTGCAGGCAGACCGTGAAGGCGTGTATCGCGGTCAATGCGCGGAATTCTGCGGCTGGCAACACGCCCATATGGCGATGCTGATTGTCGCCAAGCCCAAAGCCGAATTCGAGAACTGGAAAAACCAGCAGATCGCATCAGCCTCGCCTCCGTCCGACGATGCGCAAAAGCGCGGCGAGCAGGTCTTTTTCACGAGCCCCTGCGTCATGTGCCATTCGGTGCGCGGCACTTCGGCCGGTGGAAGAGTCGGGCCGGATCTGACCCATGTCGGAAGTCGCCTGACCCTCGCTGCCGGCACGCTTCAGAACACGAGAGGCAATCTGGCCGCATGGATCGTTGATCCTCAGAGGATCAAGCCGGGGACCAATATGCCGCTCATGCAGATCAATCCTCAGGATCTCGACCTGCTCGTCAGCTATCTGGAGGGCCTGAAATGAGCGAAGCCTATGCGGCGCCGGACCCCAAGGAGCTGCGCGATCATCAGATCGGCGGGCCCGAGCTGACGGCTCGGCTGGCAAAGACATGGGGTACGGAGAAAGGTCTGCTGGGAGCCCTTTCCACCGTCGATCATAAGATCATCGGCCGGCGATACATCATCACCGCATTCCTGTTTCTCTTTCTCGCCGGTCTGGCCGCGGTCGCCATGCGCCTGCAGCTGGCGCGTCCGGAGAGCAGGCTGATTGGACCTGACCTCTACAACCAGCTCTTCACCATGCACGGGACAACCATGATGTTCCTGTTCGCCGTGCCGGTGATGGAAGCGTTCGCCGTTTATCTCGTGCCTCTCATGGTCGGCACGCGCAACATCGCATTTCCGCGCCTGAACGCCTTCAGCTACTATGTTTATGTCTTCGGCGGTCTCATGATCTGGGTCGCCTTCATGCTCAACATCGGCGCGGATGTCGGCTGGTTCGCCTATGTGCCGCTCTCCGGCCCGGAATTCTCCCCGGGCAAGCGGGCCGACATATGGGCGCAGATGATCACCTTCACGGAAGTTTCCGCTCTGGCCGTCGCGGTTGAAATCGTCGTGACCGTGCTCAAGCAGCGCGCGCCAGGAATGACCCTCGACAGGATACCGCTCTTCGTCTGGTCCGTCTTCATTACGTCCTTTCTCATCATCTTCGCCATGCCGGCGGTGATGATCGCCTCGACGTTCCTGATCCTCGACCGCCTGATCGGCACCCATATTTTCAACCCCGCCGAAGGGGGCGATGCGCTTCTTTGGCAGCACCTCTTCTGGTTTTTCGGGCATCCCGAGGTCTATATCATTTTCCTGCCCGCGACCGGGATGGTGTCGGCCATCATCACGACGTTCTCGCGCCGCAGAACATTCGGCTACCTTGCCCTCGTGCTCTCTTTGATTGCCACGGGTTTCCTATCGTTCGGCCTGTGGGTGCACCACATGTTCACGACGGGACTTCCCCAGCTCGGCGCGAGTTTCTTCACGGCATCCAGCATGCTGATCGCCATTCCCAACGGCATCCAGATCTTCTGCTGGATCGCCACATTATGGGACGGACGGCCCATTTTCCGTACACCGCTTCTCTTCGTCCTTGGCTTCTTCTTTATTTTCGTGGCAGGCGGCCTCTCGGGACTTATCCTCGCCTCGGTTCCTCTCGATACTCAGGTTCACGATACCTACTTCGTGGTGGCGCACTTTCACTATGTGTTGATCGGCGGCGCCGTCTTTCCGCTGCTCGGCGCCGTTTACTACTGGTATCCGAAGATCGTCGGCCGCCTCTTGGACGAACGTATCGGGAAATGGCACTTCTGGCTTGCGTTCGTCGGCTTCAACGTGGGCTTCTTCCCCATGCATATCACCGGCCTGATGGGCATGCCCCGGCGGATCTACACCTATCTTCCCGAAATGGGCTGGGGCAATCTGAACCTTCTTTCGTCCGTCGGCACCCTCGTCTTTTTCTTCAGCTTCGTCGTGTTTCTCTGGAATGTGGTCTCCAGCGCCAAATCGGGAGCCGTGGCCGGAGACAATCCGTGGGATGCAGGGACCCTGGAATGGGCGACATCGTCGCCTCCACCGCCGCAGAACTTCGACCGCATTCCCGTTGTCACCAACCGTGAACCGTTATGGGCCGAGCGTGAAAAACTGCCCGTGGCGACAGGTCTAAGCGTCGAGAATCGTGAGCTGATCGTCTCGACCGTCACCGAAGCCCGCGCCGATATCCGCGAAACATCGCCCGAGCCTTCGATCTGGCCCCTCCTAGCCGCCATTGCGACAGGGGTGACGTTCATTGCCTCGATCTTCACGCCATGGGCCGTGGTGTGGGGCAGCGCGATCGTCGGCGTCGCACTCATTGCATGGTTCTGGCCCAAGGGCGCGAAAGAGGACGAAGCATGAGGCACGACCCCGTTCTCGACGTTTCAAAGCTGCCCACCTATGGCTTCGGGCACCGCAGCCCGATGTGGTGGGGAACGCTGGGCTTCTGCACGCTGGAGGGGATGGGCTTCGCGATTGCGATCGGCGCGTATCTCTACCTTTCCTTTCTCAATCCCCAATGGCCCTTGAGCGTACCGCCTCCCGACCTGATTTGGGCGAGTCTGCTGACGATCCTGCTCATCATCAGCATCATCCCGAACTATCTCACTCAGAAATTCGGCGAAGAGGAAAACCTCGCCAAGGTTCGTGTCTATCTCGTTGTCATGTCGGTTCTGGGCTTCGTGGCCATCGGAATTCGCTTTCTGGAGTTCGGACGCCTCCATGTGAAGTGGGACCAGAACGCCTATGGCTCCCTGCTGTGGGCCCTGCTGGGTCTACACACCACCCATATCATTACCGATGTCGTCGATACCCTCGTGCTCACGGCCCTGATGTTCACCCGGCATGGCCACGGCAAGAGATTCAGCGATGTCGGAGACAATGCCTTCTACTGGAACTTCGTCGTTCTGTCGTGGCTTCCCATGTATGCCCTGCTCTACTGGGGCCCGAGGCTATGAGGCGCCTATGATCTCGTATCTGCGCAGCGGTATTCCGTCTGCCGGCATTTTTGCCGGTCCTTCTGCTTGGCTTCTCAATACGCAGATCAACTACGCACTCGTACCCTGGATTTGCGCTCACCATATGCGCCTCGTGCCGCTTGTGGCTTGCGTGATGGCGGCCTTAAGCCTCTTCGGCGGATTTCTCTCGTGGCGCGCCTATGACCGCGCGAGCATCACACCCCAGCCCGACAGCTCCGGAGCGGGACGACCCCACCGGTTTACGGCGGCGACAGGCATCGGAATGGCGCTTCTGTTCGCGCTCGTGATCATTGTTCAAGGGACCGCGGGCATAGTCTTTCACGGATGCGAGCGATGAGACGCGTTCTGATCCTGACTGCCGTTCTGGCTCCTCTTCCGGCCTTGGCACATGGGGGTAGCCACGATCCGGCATCCCCATGGTCGCTCGAAGCATGGGTGGCGGCCCCCCTTCTTGCATCCGCCGCTCTTTATACCTGTGGCGTGATACGCCTTTGGCGAAAGCTGCAGCCCGGTCGCGGTGTCCGTGGCTGGCAGGCCGTGAGCTTCGCCTGTGGATGGATACTTCTCGCCATAGCCCTTGTTTCTCCGATGCACGAACTCGGCGAGCGTCTCTTTGCGGCCCACATGCTGGAGCACGAAATCCTGATGACCGTGGCGGCCCCTCTTCTGGTGATCGCCCGTCCCGTCGGAGGAATGTTGTGGGCTCTGCCCCCCGCCCTGCGGCGCAGCATCGGCGGCATCAGCCGGCACAAAGGGGTGGCCCGGTTGTGGCGTGTTCTGATCGATCCGCTCGTCGCGACGGTCCTTCATGGAGCTGCCGTCTGGATCTGGCACATCCCGGTCCTTTTCAACGCTGCGCTCGCCAATCCCGCAATTCATGGCCTTCAGCATGTCAGCTTCTTCGGAACCGCTCTCCTGTTCTGGTGGTCGCTCCTGAGAGGCCGGGCCCGCGTGAGAGGGTATGGGGTGGCCGCGCTCTACCTGTTCCTCACGGCTCTTCACTCCGGCTTTCTCGGCATTCTGCTGTCGATTGCGCGCGCGCCGATCTATCCGGGCCAATCAGCGGCCGCTCCGCAATGGGGACTGATGCCTTTGGAAGACCAACAGCTGGCCGGCCTCATTATGTGGGTGCCCGCAGGGGTAGTTTACGCCGCAGCGACGCTTGTCATGCTGGGGATCTGGATCCGCCAATCCAGCATTCCGTCACTCTCAGGAGGAGGTCATGCGCCCCTACCGCGCTAACCCGCCTTTCATGGCGCTTGGAGCTGTCCTGGTTGCCTGGGCGCTGGCGAAGCGTCGAGGGGGTCGTGACACTCGAAAAGCGAAGGCTTCGCCCGACCCTCAAGACATATACGCAGCTCCCGCTTTACCGCAGCTCTCTCGACGCACCGCCCTTTGGAAAAGCCTGGGCTTAGGAGCTCTTGCGGCCATATTGATCGCAGGCGGGTATCTCGGCGTTTATTACCAGTCGCTCCAGGATCGACGGGATCACGCAGAGCGCCTTGTCGGCGGACGCGCGCACCAGGGACAGATTGCGATTGCCCGTTATGGCTGCTCCGGCTGTCATACGATCCCCGGCATATCGCGAGCAGACGGCCTCGTGGGACCGCCCCTCACCTCTCTGCCACGGCGCGTCTACATCGCCGGAGTCCTGAAGAATTCGCCCGACAATCTCGTGCGATGGATTGTCGACCCTCGTCAAATCAACCCGCAGACTGCAATGCCCCGCACAGGCATTTCGCAAGCCGAAGCGCGTGACGTCGTTGCCTATCTTTATACGATTGACTAGACACGCCGAACAAGCGTCACATTAAAAATGTGACTTCATCGCCGCGATCAGCTCATCCTTGATGCGCTCCGCTTCGGCGCTGAAGGCCAAGCGGGATCCGTCGGTTGTCGCAAGACCGCGTTCCACCAGCTCCTTTACGGCGTTTTCATTAGCCTTATGACCTGCGCCGTCATCCAAGACGACATGCGACACGGGTTCTCCACTGTCGAGCTGATGGAAGATGGCGAAGGCGAATACCGCAATGGCTTCGTTGCTGAGGCTGTCCGGTCTGCTGGTCATGAGGCTTTTCCATTGGCAAATGAAACGTCGGTTGATCACCAACGCGATGGGACGCGGTCCCTTCGGACGCTTGATCGTCAACCTTGACAATGGGAGACCTGAAAGCCCAACGTCCTGGCGTTCGGCTGATCCGAGCAGCGCCGTGGCGGCCTTGTTGCATGAACCTTTGGAAGCGTTTCCATGTTGACGATCATTCACGTTAATGGCCCCATCAACAGCGGCAAGACGAGCGTCGGGAAGGCCTTGGCCGATCTCTTGCCGAACGCGGCCTTCATCGATGGCGACGATCATGATGCTCCGGATGACGCGCCTCTTGCCATTCGGGTAGAGGCCGCCCTCGCCCGAATAGAGAACGAAATTGCCAAGGCATGGGGGTCTTTTCTGGTTGTCGCTTATCCCTTGGAGATCCAGGATTACGAGCGTCTCCGCAACAAGGCCGATAAAAGGGGTTCGCGCTTTTTCGTTTTGACGTTGGCTCCCCCTCTTGAGGTGGCCCTGATGAATCGCGGCGAACGAACGCTCGCCGCCTCGGAGAGGCAGCGCATCCTGGAGATGTATAGGGAAGGATATCATACGCGCCCGTTCAGCGACGCCAGCCTGGATACAACGGGCCTCACTCCTCTCGAGAGTGCTGCGCGCGCGGTGGATCTCATCCGACGAGCACCTGCATCATGATCCACCAAAAGAACGGAGCCGGATGCTCTTTCGGCGGTCTGGCGCCTCTCAGGGCTTCGTCGAAGCGCCGATCAAGTCCTCAAGCGACAGCTGATCCGGATTGCGCTTGGATTTTCGTGACTGTCCCGTATCGGCGCGTGCCGCGGGACGCACGCGAGCGGTGATGGGCCTTTCCGTTTTCGCCCTTTCCATTCTGGCCAGCGCCTTATCCCGAGCGATTGCCTCGGGAGCTTCAGGATCGTCCTGGAGCCATCGTCGTCTTTTGACGACCTCGTTGACCCGGCCCTGATTGACTCCAAGCTGGAAGGCGATTTCCTGTTGGGTCATATCCGTCGTTGCGTGCAGTTCCAGGATCTTGTGCGCCAATTCCGGCGTCATTTTCCGACCCGACACGCGCCTTGCGGGAGCGATAGTGCGCTTTTCCTTATCCTGCTGTCGGAGCCTCTCCAGGATTGCCAAGGCCATATGCATTCCCTGCTCACGCAAGGCTTCCTCAAACTGCTTGAGCGTGGTCAATAGGCGAACTCCTCGAAAGCCTACCCGAATACGCAGGCGTGGCATGGATCCCTTTGACAATGCGAAATGGGCAGATGTCCCGAGCCTTTGCACCCTCAGGCGCGCGACCGAACTCATCCGAACCATAGTCGTTGAAGAAGAAATTGGGTCAAAGATGCAGGTATTTCAAGCGGCCTGACAGAATTGGGCCAAGCCTGATCCCGTGCGTTCAATGAACGGAGGCATGTCTGGAAATGGAATCGTTGTAATATTAAAGGCGGTTCCGCGGGCTGAAGCCCTCGCTGTGCCGCTGCCGCCGCGTTTGTTGCTTCCTCTGGTCAGCGAGCAAATTTTCTTGCCGCAGCGACGCACAACACAACTGCGAGAGTGACGGCGAGCATACCCGGACTCACGTGTTCGTTCAGGAGCGTGGCCGCCAGTGCGAGGCCGAAGAAGGGCTGGAGCAACTGCAATTGGCCCACCGCCGCGATCCCGCCCAAGGCGAGACCCCGGTACCAGAATACGAATCCGATCAGCATGCTGAAGAGTGACACATAAACGAGGCCCAGCCATGCAGCATCGCCGATCCCCATGAAAGTCGGAGGCATCGTCCAGAGACTGAGACCCAGCATCAATGGCAGGGACAACACGAGTGCCCAGGAGATGACCTGCCACCCACCGAGCCTTCGGGAGAGCTTGGCACCTTCGGCATAGCCGAGGCCGCAGACGATGACGGCCGCCAGCATCAGGAGATCTCCAATCGGTGCGGCCGAAAGTCCTTGCGCTGCAGCAAAGCCGATCACCAGGGCACTACCGGCGCACGAGAACAGCCAGAAGATCGGCCGAGGTCTCTCCCCACCACGGATAACCCCGAAGATCGCTGTTGCGAGGGGCAGCAGTCCGATGAAGACGATCGAATGGGCGGACGTGACATGCCGGAGCGCCAGGGCGGTGAGCAGCGGAAATCCGACCACGACCCCCAATGCAACGATGATCAGCGACCCGAGATCACCGCGTTCAGGATATTTCTGGCGAAAAGCAGCCAGAGCGCAGATGGCGAGAAGCCCTGCGATCGCCGCGCGCGCAGCCGTCAGGAAAACCGGATCGAAGTCCATCACCGCGACGCGGGTTGCCGGAAGAGAGCCGCTGAAAATCAGAACCCCTACGAGACCACTGATCCATCCACTGGTGGTTTTACTCATCGTGCCCCCATTCCTCGCATCTGTCATGAACCGGGGGCTATGGCGTTTCCAGGGACAATCCCATACAGTTTCCCCAAACTGTTATGGTCGATAGGACAATACGGTCTGCTGGAAATGCTTGCACGGAAAGAAGGAACGCTTGTCTCCAGCCTTATGGCGACCGTTCGCCAACGAATTGCGGCGCGCAGCCTGACGCCGGGGGCACGGCTCCCGTCGATCCGAGCCTTCGCCAAAGCCATGCAGGTATCGACCTCGACCGTTGTCGAAGCCTACGAGCGCCTGGCTGCGGAAGGCATCATTCGCCCGCGCCCAGGCTCCGGCTTCTATGTCTCGAGCCCCCTTGCTCCCCTCTCCCTGACGGAGATCGGCCCGAAGCTCGATCGGGAGGTGGATCCCTTCTGGGTGTCCCGTCAATCCCTGGCAGCGGGACCGGATATGCTCAAGCCTGGATGCGGCTGGCTTCCTGCATCCTGGATGCGGGAGACGGGGCTGCGACGTGCATTGCGGGCTTTGGCGCGGGCCGATGACGCGACACTGACCGATTACGGCTCGCCTCTCGGCTCGCCAGCGCTGCGGCAACTTCTGACGCGGCGAATGGAGGAACACGGCATAGAGGCTTCCCCTGACCAGATCATCCTGACCGAGTCGGGAACGCAGGCAATCGACCTTCTTTGCCGTTTTCTTCTCGAACCCGGTGACACGGTTCTGGTGGACGACCCCTGCTACTTCAACTTTCATGCGCTCTTGCGCGCACATCGTGTCAACGTCGTTTGTATTCCCTTCACACCCGTCGGGCCGGATATCGACCTGTTCGGGAAAGCCCTGGTCGAACACAGTCCCCGTCTTTACGTCACGAACTCCGCCATTCACAATCCGACAGGGGCGGTCCTCTCGCCTGTCGTTGCGCACCGTCTCCTGAAACTTGCCGAGCCGGCGGGCTTGACCATCATCGAAGACGACATCTTTGCGGACTTCGAGCAAACCCCGGCACCAAGGCTGGCCGCCTTCGATGGTTTCGAGCGCGTGGTGCATATCGGCAGCTTTTCCAAAACGCTTTCCGCATCCGTCCGCTGCGGTTTCATTGCGGCGCCGCGCAGCTGGATCGAGGACCTCACCAATCTCAAGATTGCGACCGCCTTTGGGGGCGGAAGGCTTTCCGCCGAATTGGTTCTCGCCCTTCTCAGGGACGGAAGCTACCGCAAGCACATGGAGGAGTTGCGTCTCCGCCTTTCACGGGCCATGAACGAGACGACCGCTCGGCTTCAGGCACTGGGCTTCGAGCCCTGGATCAAGCCGCAGGCCGGCATGTTCCTCTGGTGTCGCCTTCCCGAAGGATTGGACGCCAGCGAGCTGGCCCGCCGAGCGTTGGCACAGAACGTCATCCTGGCACCAGGAAATGCGTTTAGCCTCTCACGCTCCGCAAACGGCTTTATGCGCTTCAACGTCGCTCAATGCCTGGATGATCGTATCTTCGACGTTCTGCAGGCTGCGATGCGGGAATGCAGCAGCGCGTTGTGGCTAGACCGTCTCCCAGGCATTGGAGGTTTCGGAACGCCGTAGCGCATCCAGGATCCGCATGTTCTGGCACGCATCGTCAATGCCGTATGCGGGCGCTTCCAAGCCTCGCACCGCGCGGCCGAAAGCTTCCGCCTGAAGCTGGTATTGGTCGCTGGCAGGACATTCTACGGTCCTTACGGAGTTTCCACCCGAACCAGGGATATCCACGAGGATATGCGTTGGATGGTCGCTTGGCGCATTAAAGGGAAGCTCGATCTCGATCCGACCTCGAGTGCCGAGAACGTTGACCCGTTGGAACGGCACGGCTTGAGTGGATACCGAGAACGTCAATTGCCGGCCTTGGCCGAAATCCATGATCGCGCTGGCCGTCCGGTCCACGTCGAACGCCGGGTCCCGCTCGATCAGCGAGATGACCCGAAGCGGTTCGGCATCGAAGAAATATCGTCCGGCAACCACAGCATAGCAACCTATATCGAGCAGGCCGCCGCCACCGATATCAGGCTTGTTGCGGATGTTCTGCGGATCCGCGTTGAAATATGAGAACGCAACCTGAATCATGCGAAGGTCACCGATGTCACCGCCCCGGATCATGTCGCGAGCGCGCTGCCACCGTGGTTGATGACGAACCATGAAAGCCTCGGCGATCAGAATCCCGGAAGGCGCCTCACGGAGCTGCTCCGCTTCCGAGGCCGTGATGGCAATGGGCTTCTCGCAAAGAACATGCTTGCCCGCACGAGCCGCCGCAAGAGTCATCGGAACATGAAGATGATTGGGCAACGGGTTGTAGATCACCTCGACATCCGGATCGGCGAGCAGCTCCTCATACGAAGCGTAAGCTCTCGCAATTCCGAACTCTTCGGCCATCTGCCGCGCCGCGTTTCCATTCCGGGACGCGACCGCGGCAATCGTGCAGAGCGGACTTTTCTGAATTCCTGGAACGACCCTGACACGGCCAATTCGCGCCGTGCTTAAAATTCCCCAACGAACCGGCTCCATAGACCTCTCCCATGCAGTGACGATCATGCTTCAGACATGCGCCGCCGACGCACCCCGGCTGACACGGGCCCGGTCGTATCACGAGCAAGGAGCGTAAGCGGCAACCTCACGTTCCAATCCTCGGGCCTCATCTCGCCGCGCATCATATTCAGGAGTACGTGCCCCCCTGCTCTGCCGAGCTCATGCAGCGGCTGGCGAAATGTCGTCAGGGTCGGCTCGGTGTAGTCCGCGAATTCGATCCCGTCGAAGCCGACAATGGAAACATCCTCCGGAACGCGCACGCCGTTGGCGCGCACGGTTTTCAGAAAGCCGATCGCACTCTCGTCACATGTGGCGAAAATGCCGGTCGGGCGGTTCTTCAGGCGCAGGAAGTTCTCTGCCGCGGAAACGCCCGCCGCAAAAATGAAACGACCTTCCCAGCGGACGAAATCCTGTTGACCGAGTCCTGCATCGGCAAGTCCTTCGAGAAAACCCGCAAAGCGCTCCCCCTCGATGACATTGCCCAACGGCCCCGAAATATAGCCGAGCCTTTTATGACCCAGGGACGCCAGATGATGCACGGCAGCACGTGACGCTTCACGATCCTGAACGACGACGTTCGGTATTCTTCCGTCGGGAATCGCCGCACACATGGCGACTATGGGAAGACCCGCCTCTCCCATGTGACGGGTTCCATCTCCAGGAAGGCGGCCGGTCATCAAGAGGATACCGTCAACTTGGCGGGAGCGGACGAGATCCACATAGCGCGCCTCCCGTTCGGTACAATTGTCGAGATTGCCTATGACAAGACCGTAACCGGACTGGGTCAGCTCATCATCGATCCCGCGTAAGATCTGCGCGAAGACTGGGTTGGCAAGGTTCGGCACCACGACCAGCACGGTCATCGTGCGGCGCGTCCGGAGGTTGCGTGCGACACTGTTCGGTGTGTAGCCGCTTCGGCGCACCGCATCCATCACGAGATCGTGCGTTTTCGATCGGACCATGTCGGGATTGGCCAATACGCGGCTCACGGTAGCGGTCGAGACTCCGGCAAGTCGAGCCACATCGGCGATGCGTATCTCCTTAACTGTACGCCATCGCTTTCGGCTCATTCGTGTTACTCCCCTTCGCCACATAAGAAAGTCGTCTCTATGTTATCAAGAAACGCCCGACGTCAACTTGGTGCTTGACTTATTCTCAAGCCGATTTCAACCTACACCTAAAGATGTAATCGATTACAAAGTCGATCAAAACGCTTCTGGGAGGAAGCCATGAGCCTGAAGACACGCATTTCTGCGTATACCCTTGCTGTTGCCGTTGTCTGGAGTCCGGGAGCGTTTGCCCAACAAATGAAGGCTGAGGTCCTGCATTGGTGGACCTCGGCCGGAGAGTCGGCGGCGGTCAAAGTCTTCGCCGATCAGTTCACCAAAGCCGGCGGCACCTGGGTCGACAATGCCATCGCAGGCGGCGCCAATGCCAGAACGGCCGGGATCAACCGGATGGTCGGCGGCAACCCACCGACCATGATGCAGTTCAACACCGGCAAGCAATTCGACGAACTCGTCAGCAATGATCTCCTGCGTGACATGGAAAGTCAGGCAAAAGCGGGAAAATGGCGTGAGTTGATGCCGAAGCCGATCGTCGACGCGACCGTGCGCAACGGAAAATTCTATGCCGTTCCGGTCAATATTCATGGACAGAACTGGCTCTTCTACAACACAAAGGTCTTCGCCGACGCTGGACTTGAGCCACCAAAGACGTTTCCGGAGCTGATCCAGTCCGGCGAGAAGCTGAAAGCCAAAGGGATCATCCCGATTGCCCTCGGCGGCCAGCCGAACTGGGAGCACAATCTGTTTCGTGCCGTGCTCGTAGGCCATGGCGGAGCCGATCTCTTCCGCAAGGTCTATGGATCCCGCGATCAAGCGGCGGCCAAAAGCCCCAAGATGAAGGAAACCGTCGAACTGTTCGGGAAGATGCGGGCTCTTGTCGACCCTGGAAGCCCCGGACGGAATTGGAATGATGCCACGGCCCTGGTGATCACCAACAAGGCAGCCATGCATTTCAACGGCGACTGGGCCAAAGGTGAATTCCTCGCCGCCGGCCAGACTCCTGGCAAGGAGTATGGGTGTACGCTGGTCGGCGAAGGGGGCGGAAAGCTCGTGATCGGCGGCGATGTTTTCGTCTTCCCGGCCACTAAAGACAAGGCGATGCTCGCCACCCAGGACAAACTCGCCGAGATTCTCCTGGATCCGGCAACTCAGATCGCGTTCAACAACAAGAAAGGATCCATTCCGGTTCGAATGGATGTGGACGTGTCCTCCATGGATGTCTGCGCCCAGAAATCCCATGCGGTTCTCAGCGATCCCGCCAATCAGGTGGAGGCCATGGAGCTTCTGAGCACGCCGAACTTCTCCGGCGCGATGCAGGACGCCGTCACGCAGTTCTGGAACAACCCCAACATGTCGGCCGATGCTTTCATCGAGAAGATCACCGCCGCCATGCGTGACGCCAGCTGACGCCGCAGCACAGCGATCGGGATCCGGCCGGTGAACTCCATCACCGACCGGATTTACCTCTCTCCTGAAAAGGGTGTGCGATGAGTACGGTCTCGATTTCCACCCCGGCCGTTACGGCGCCGAACTCTCACGGCAGGCGCCTCTTCAGAAAACGCCTGCCCGCGGCGATGGCGCTCTTGCCGACGGCTCTCGTGGTTCTCGTCGTCTATATCGGCTGCATGGTATGGACGGTGCGCCTGTCCTTTACGAGTTCCACGCTTTTGCCGAAGCTCGATTGGGTCGGAATGACGCAATACACGCGGCTTTTCGCCAATGACCGGTTCGTCACATCGGCGGAGAATATTGTCATCTTCGGCATCCTGTTCATCGCCGGATGTCTCATTCTCGGCTTTCTTCTCGCTGTCTTCATCGATCAGAACGTTCGTGCGGAAGGCATTTTCCGCACCGTATTTCTTTACCCCTATGCCATGTCCTTCGTGGTTACGGGCGTTGCTTGGCAGTGGTTCCTCAATCCCGGCCTCGGATTGCAGAAAGTCGTCCGGGACCTTGGCTTCGAATCCTTCACCTTCGATTGGATCGTCAGCCAGGACATGGCGATCTACACCATCGTCATTGCCGGCCTCTGGCATGGATCGGGCCTCACGATGGCCATTCTTCTGGCAGGCCTTCGTGGTGTCGACGAGGACCTTTGGAAGGCCGCGAAGGTCGACGGGATCCCGACTTGGCGGGTTTACACATCCATCGTCCTGCCGCTTCTCAGGCCAATGGTCGTGACGGCAACGGTGCTCCTCGCGACAGGCGTCGTGAAACTCTACGACCTGGTCGTGGCCATGACCATGGGCGGGCCCGGCATCGCAACCGAGGTGCCGGCGAAATTCGTGATGGATCACCTCTTCGAGCGAAACAACATCGCGCTTGGAACCGCGGCCGCGACCATCATGCTGATCTGCGTCGTGTCCATCCTGGCGCCCTGGGTCTATGCCCGCTATGTGCGGCCGCAGGGGAGGCATGCATGAACACGGCCGAGCCTCAAGGCAGGCGCCCTCGCCGCCTCACAGCCGGGCGAATGGGTGTGTACGCCCTTCTCATCTCGGCGGCCCTGTTCTTCCTGCTGCCGCTCTGGATCATGATCGTCACATCCTTGAAGCCGATGGAAGAAATCCGGCTCGGAAACATTCTGGCCCTGCCGGTAGCGTTTACCCTGGAGGCTTGGACGAAAGCCTGGTCGTCCGCATGCACCGGACTCGAATGCAATGGAATCAGCGTCGGATTCTGGAACTCCGTTCGAATTCTGATCCCGTCGGTCGTGCTTTCCATCGCCTTCGGAGCGGTCAATGGCTATGCCTTGTCGTTCTGGCGCGTCAAGGGTGCCAACGTCCTGTTCGGCATTCTTCTCCTCGGAGCTTTCATCCCCTACCAGGTCTTTCTTTATCCGCTGGTGCGTATCTTCTCGATGACGGGCATTTATAATTCTCTGCCTTGCATCGTGATCGTCCATGTCATTTTCGGGTTGCCGACGATGACGCTGCTCTTCAGAAACTACTATGCCGGTCTGCCGCTCGAACTCTTCAAAGCCGCGCGCATCGATGGCGGAGGGTTCTGGACGATCTTCCTGCGCGTGATGCTTCCGATGTCGATTCCGATGCTCGTCGTCGCGACCATCCTGCAGGTCACCGGGATCTGGAACGACTTCATCTTCGGACTGACGTTTGCTGGCCGCGAGAATCTTCCCATGACGGTCCAGCTCAACAACATCGTCCATTCCACCCAGGGGGAGCGAGCCTACAACGTGGACATGGCTGCCACCATGCTCGCCGCTCTGGTTCCTCTCGTCGTGTACTTCGTCTCGGGACGTTGGTTTGTCCGCGGCATCGCCGCAGGTGCTGTGAAAGGGTAGAGCATGGGCGCAGTCTCGGTTCGCGACGTCACCGTCGCATTCGAAGCGTTCCGAGTTTTCGACGGCTTGAACCTGGACATCGAGGAGGGAGAATTCATCGTTCTTCTCGGTCCGTCGGGATGCGGGAAGTCGACTCTGCTCAATGCTATTGCGGGCCTCCTTGACGTCGCTTCCGGACAAATCTGGATCGGCGGCAAGAATGTCACCTGGGAAGAGCCCAAGGATCGCGGCATCGCGATGGTCTTCCAGTCTTACGCTCTTTATCCCCGGATGAGCGTCCGTGAGAACATGTCCTTCGGCCTCAGAATGGCCAAAACGCCGAAGATGGAAATCGAAAAGCGTGTCAAGCACGCCGCTGAACTCCTGCAGATTACGCATCTGCTTGACAGGCGTCCCGACCAGCTATCGGGCGGACAGCGCCAGCGCGTGGCGATCGGCCGGGCTCTCGTGCGCGATGCTGCCGTGTTCTTGTTCGACGAGCCGCTTTCAAACCTCGATGCCAAGTTGAGAAATGAACTTCGGGTCGAGATCAAGAGGCTCCACGCCCGCTTGGGGAAGACCACCATGGTCTATGTCACCCATGACCAGATCGAGGCGATGACCTTGGCGGACCGCATCGTCGTGATGAAGGAACAGAAGGTGCAGCAGATCGGCACGCCCGACGAAATCTATCGTCGGCCCTCGAACCTGTTCGTCGCCGGTTTTGTCGGTTCTCCCCAGATGAACTTCATCAAGGGCCGCATCGAGTACAACGACCACATTCCCGAGTTTGTAATCGGTCAACGTCGTCTGCCGCTGTCTGACTATCTCTTCCACGACGGGCGGCCGGCGGCCCAGGACGTCATTCTCGGTGTCCGCCCTGAACATCTCGACATCGTGAATGATGGAACATGGGCCGACTTCACCATCGATATTGTGGAGCCGATGGGTGCGGACACCGTGTTGTGGTGTAGCGACCGCGAAGGCTCCCTGCAGATCCGCACCAATGGAAGTCGAAAAGCAGCGCCGGGCCACCGTTTGTCGCTGACGGTCGACGCCGCCCAGGTTTCCCTCTTTGCCGCCGAGACAGGCGAGCGGCTGTGAAGCACCGGTCGTCCCGTTCTCTTTATATGCCGCCTCTCACTTTCTCTTCATGAGGACTCCTATGAGCGTCACGGACATTCTCTCGATCCAGCTATATACGTTGCGGGCGATGGACAACCTGGACCGCATTCTCGACACGGTCGCGGACGCGGGATATCGCAACGTCGAAATGGTTGGGTCGCACCTTGATGACGCCGCCACCATAAAGTCAAAGCTTGACGCCAGAGGCCTCAAGGCGTCTTCGAGCCATGTCAGCTTGGCGGCCCTGCGTGAAAAGCCGGAGGCGGTTCTCGGCGCCTGCGAGACGCTGGGCTTCAAGGATCTTTTCATGCCGGCTGTCCCACCTGAGCAACGGGACATGGATGCGACGGGGTGGCGATCGCTCGGGAAGGAGCTCGGAAAGATTGCGGAACACTTCCAAGGTCGCGGTGTTCGCCTCGGCTACCACAATCACCACTGGGAGCTGAAGCCGAAGGATGGAGAGAAAACCGCCCTCGAGCTGATCTTCGAAGCCGCCGGAGGAAGCCCGTTGACATGGCAGGTGGACGTCGCCTGGCTCGTTCGTGGCGGCGCTGATCCGGAGCACTGGATTGATCGCTACCGCGACCGGATCACGGCCGCCCACGTGAAGGACATCGCTCCTACCGGACAAAACGAGGATCAGGACGGTTGGGCCGATGTCGGCTCCGGCGTTCTCGACTGGCGCGATCTCTGGAAGGTTTGCCGCGAGGCGGGAGCCGAATGGATGGTGGTCGAGCACGACAAGCCGGCGGACCCCGCTCGAACAGCCCGCAACAGCTTTGCTTTCCTGCGTGGAATTGAGGATTGACGATCATGAACTCTTTGAATGTCGGCATCATCGGATGCGGCAACATCTCTGGAATCTATCTCCAGAACATCCCGGCTTATCACGGCCTGACTTTGCGTGCCTGCGCAGATATGCGCCCTGAGGCAGCCCAAGCCCAGGCGACCCGCTTTGGGATCGAGGCTCTTGGCGTCGACGAGCTTCTGGCGCGAGACGATATCGACCTCGTGGTCAATCTGACGATACCGAGCGCTCATTTCGGGGTCTCTCTCGCGGCGCTCAGTGCCGGCAAGCACGTGTTTTCGGAAAAGCCCCTGTCGGTGGATTTCGAGCAGGGCCGTCGACTGGTCGACGAGGCCGAGATGCGAGGCGTCCTTCTCGGGTGCGCTCCGGATACGTTCCTCGGCGCCGGCGGACGGCTTGCGCGCAAGCTCGTGGACGATGGGGCCGTGGGCCGCGTTCTTTCCGGCAGTGCATTCCTGATGTCTCACGGCATGGAACACTGGCATCCGGATCCGGAGTTCTTCTTCAAGCCGGGTGGAGGGCCGATCCTCGACATGGCTCCCTACTATCTCAGCGCTCTCGTCAACCTCGTCGGCCCGGTCAAGCGCGTCCTCTCCATGTCGAGCATTGGATTTCCCGAGCGCGTGGTGACCGCCGAATCACCTCGCAAGGGCCATCGAATCGCGGTTGAAACACCGACCCACGTGACGGCCCTACTGGAATTCGCCTCCGGAGCACAGGTCAGCTTCTGCATGAGCTGGGACGTCTGGAAACATGGACATCCGGCGATCGAGCTTTACGGCACCGAAGGCTCGCTGCGCGTTCCTGACCCGAACTTCTTCGGCGGACATGTGGAAGTCACCGAACGCGGCGGCGATTGGCGCGTGGTCGATTCCAGCGAAATGCCGCTGGGCGCGCCGAACTGGCGCTCTCCGAACTGGGCGCCCGATGCGCCGTCGCGGGCCAACTATCGTGCCTTGGGGTTGGCCGAACTTGCGAGCGCCGCGCTGCAGGGAACCCCCCATCGCTCCACGGGGCGCCTCGCCCTCCATGTGCTCGAGGTCATGCACAGTATTCTGGAGGGCGCCGCGACCGGTCAGCCCAAGGCCATTACGACGACGCTCGAGCGGCCTCCCGTTCTGGAGGACGCGGATGCAGCCGCGCTCTGGAAAGGTGTGCCGCAGACCGCTTCAGCCGCTTAAAGCCAGGGAACACGGTTCGATCATGAGCGAAGCATTGATCGTATGGGGCGGTTGGACGGGCCACGAGCCGGAACAATGCGCCACTATCGTTGCGGATATGCTGAAGTCCGAAGGGTTCAAAGTGACATTGGAGAACTCGACGGCAGCGTTCGCGGATCCGAGGCTTTCAGAGCTGAGCCTGATCGTTCCGATCTTCACCATGTCGAAGATCGAGAAGAGCGAGGTCGAAAATCTGTCCCGTGCGGTGAAAGGCGGCGTCGGCCTTGCAGGCTATCACGGCGGGATGGGGGATGCATTCCGCGAGGCGGTCGAGTATCAGTTCATGTGTGGCGGCCAGTGGGTGGCGCACCCGGGAAACATCATCGATTATCGGGTGAACATTACCCGCCACGACGATCCGATTATGCACGGCATCGATGATTTCGACTATCGCTCGGAACAATACTACATGCATGTGGACCCATCGAATGACGTTCTCGCCACAACGACATTCTCAGGCGAGCACGCTTCTTGGATCGACGGGGTCGTCATGCCTGTCGTGTGGAAGCGGCATCATGGTCAAGGGCGGGTCTTCTACAGCTCCCTTGGGCATGTCGCCAAGGAGTTCGACGTCCCGCAGATGCGCACGATCTTCAAGCGCGGGATGCTCTGGGCGGCCCGGGCGGCGTCCTGACACCTCGCAGCACGCCGTCCACGAAGTTCGATCCTCCATGACGCGGGGCCGAGCGCGCAGCTCGCGCTCCGGTCAGCTCACGAAGTCTTCACGCATCGGGGTGAAGACATCCAGAAGTGTGCCCGCCTCGATCGCGACGGCCCCATGCACGGCGTTCGAAGGAACGAGAAAGCTGTCTCCTTCCTTCAGACGCTCGGTCCGCCCCGATATGGTGATGTCAAAAACGCCTTTCTCGACCAGGCTGCATTGAATGTGCGGATGCGTGTGCGCGGCGCCGACGGCTCCGGCCTCGAAGGAAACACGGACCATCATCACCTGCAGGTCATAGGTCAGGACCTTGCGTCGAATGCCCTCGCCCGCGGGCTCCCATTGGAGTTCGCTGTCGAGCGCGAAGTTCTCGCCTTTGCGGTTCATCATTCCTCCAGATCCTGTCAGGGCGATCCGTCTCAGCGCAGCGCGTCCATCGGCACCATGTCCATATCGGCGAAATCCTGGTTGTCTCCACCCATCGCCCATACGAATGCATAGTTGCTCGTGCCGACACCAGAGTGGATCGACCAGCCGGGAGACAGGATGGCTTGCTCGTTGGCGACGACCAGATGCTTGGTTTCGTCCGGCTCACCCATGAAATGGAACACGCGCGCATCCGGTTGCAGGTCGAAATAGACGTAGACCTCGGATCGTCTGTCGTGCACGTGCGCCGGCATGGTATTCCACATGCTGCCCGGCTTGAGCTGCGTCATGCCGAGAACCAATTGCGCGGACCGGCAGACTTCCGGGTGAATCATCTGAAAGATCGTCCGGACATTGCCGTTCGCAGCGTCACCGAGGTCGAGGCGCCGCGCTCGGTCGAGACCGATCTTGGTCGTCTCGAAGCGTGCGTGGGCCGGCGTGCTGACCAGATAGAACTTTGCCGGGGCATTTGCATCATCGGACTCGAAACGCACATCCTTGGTGCCCATGGCCATGTAGAGCGCATCGCGCGGGCCCAGCTCGTAGGTCACGCCGTCCGCCTGAACGCGGCCTGCGCCGCCCAGGTTCACCACACCGAGTTCGCGCCGATCAAGAAAATTCGGCGATCCGATCTGCTTATGGGATTCCAGGACGATCGACTGGGATGTCGGTGTTGCGCCGCCGACCACCAGACGGTCGATATGGCTGTAATGAAGCGTGATCCGACCCGGCACGAACAGCGATTCGATGAGGAAGTGACGGCGCAGTTCCGCGGAACTGAAATGCCGAACGGCTTCGGGATGGCAGACTTGCCGGACTTCTATGCTCATTATGACCTCTGTCGATTGAGGGCTGACACTAGTGGAACAGGGCGGGAAGCCAGAGCGAAAGCCCTGGGACATAGGTGACCAGGAGCAAGACGAAGATGCTTGCTCCAAGGAACGGCCAGATCGTCTTCATGGCTTCGCCGATCGTGATCTTGCCGACGGCGCATCCGACGAACAGCACTGAACCGACCGGCGGTGTGTTGAGGCCGATACCGGCATTCAGGATGAGGATGACGCCGAAGTGAACCGGATCGATCCCGAAAGCCTTGATGACCGGCAGGAAGATCGGCGTGCAGATGATGATCATCGGCGCCATGTCCATGAAGGTGCCGAGGATAAGAAGGATCACGTTGATGAGGAGGAGGACGATGATGGGATTGTCGGAGAACGTCTTCATGAGGGCGATGGTCGCCTGCGGCACCTGCAGGAACGCCATCAGCCAGCCGAATGCACTTGCGGTCCCGATGACGAGAAGCACCATCGCCGTCGTCCGAACGGCGCCGAGGGTTGCTTCGACAAAGCCCTGCCAGTCCAGCTCACGGTAGACGAAGAGCGTCACGAGAAGCGCATAGACGACCGCGACGCATGAACTCTCGGCAGCCGTGAAGACGCCCGAGCGCACGCCGCCGAAGATAATGAAGATCAGCAGGATCCCGGGAACGGCGGAGACGAAGAAACGGCCGAGCAAGCGAAACCCGGGGAAAGGGTCCGCCGGGTAGCCGCGGCGTACGGCCACCCAATAGGCGGTGATCATCAACGCTGCGGCAAGGAGCAAGCCCGGAACGACACCCGCCGTGAACAGGTCCGCCACCGAGATCGTTCCTCCGGCCGCGATGGAATAGATAATCATGTTGTGGGACGGCGGGATCAGAAGCGCGATGATCGCGGCATTCACGGTGACATTGACGCTGTAATCCTTCGCATAACCGCGCTTCTCCATCTGCGGGATCATGATGCCGCCGATGGCCGATGCGTCCGCGATCGCCGAACCTGAGATCCCTCCGAAGAGGGTGGAGGCAACCACGTTTACCTGCCCGAGGCCTCCCCGGAGATGACCAACGAAACCGGCGGCGAGACGGATAAGCCTGTCGGCAATGCCGCCGCGCATCATCAGGTCGCCCGCATAGATGAAGAACGGAATCGCCATCATGGCGAACGCATTCATGCCGGAATTGACCTGCTGGAACACGACTACCGGCGGCAGTCCCATATAGAGCACGGTCGCAAGGGATGCGATGCCCAAGCAGAAGGCAACAGGCATGCCGATCAGCAGAAGAAGGGTAAAGACCCCGAACAGAACCCAAATTTCCATGACGTCAGTCCTTCACGGCCACAAGATGAGGCTCGTCGGGGCGGATCAGGGGAACTTCCTCGCCTGCCGCCAAAAGGCGGACAAGCTTCTCCAGAGAAAACAGCGCAATCAGAACGCCGCCGACGGCGAGGGGCACGTAATCCATGCCTTGCGGGATCGGGAGGCCGGGCATGGCCGCGCTCCATGTCCCGGAGGCGAGCTCCGCGCCGTACCAGGCCATCGCGATACCGAACGCCACGACCATGACCTCCGTCACCGCAAGCATGATCCGGCGAATGCCATGCGGCGCGTAATGCAGGGCGATTTCGAAACCGAGATGATTTCCTTCCCGCACGCCGACGGCGGAACCGAGAAGGATGAACCAGCTCATCAGCAGAAGCGCCGCCGGCTCAGTCCAGCTCGGAGACTGGTTGAGAACATAGCGACCGAACACCTGCCAGGCGACAAAAACGGTCATGAGAACGAGTCCGGCTCCAGAGATCCAAAGAGCCGCCCTGTTCACGACGGACAGGACTTGAGAGAACGCCGCAAGGCCAGTGCGCATCGGTCACGATCTCCATGTGAGAAATGCGGACCGGCGAGCCGGTCCGACGATGTTACGACCTGTTGCGGCTCAGTTGATCGCCTGGATGCGCGCCACGAGATCCTTCACCTTCGGATCCTTGGCGTACTTGTCGTAGACGGGCTTCATGGCATCGATGAACGGTTGCTTTTCAACCGCATTGATCTGGCTGCCGCTGGACCGGATCTTCTTCTCGGCTTCCTTTTCGCGGGCTTCCCAAAGTTCACGCATCTTGACGATGGATTCCTTCGCCGTTTCGCGAACCGCCTTCTGATCGTCGGCGGAAAGCTTGTCGAAGGATTTCTTCGACATCACCAGCACTTCCGGCGACATGGAATGCTCAGTGAGGGAGTAGAACTTCGCCACCTCGAAATGGCGGAACGATTCATAGCTCGGCCAGTTGTTTTCCGCGCCATCGACGACGCCGGTCTGCAGAGCCGAATAAACCTCGCCGGGAGGCATGGGCGTCGCATTCGCCCCGAGAGCGTTCACCATGTCGAGGAAAAGATCGGACTGAATCACCCGAACTTTCATTCCCTTCAAATCTGCGGGCGTATTGATGGGTCGCTTGGAGTTATAGAACGATCTGGCGCCGGAATCGTAGAATGCGAGCGCCACCAGCCCGTGCGGCTCGAACGCCTTCAGGATCTGGTCGCCGACGGGCCCATCCATGGTCTTGCGCATATGGTCGACGGACCGGAAGATGAACGGCAGCGACGGGACGAGCGTTTCCGGAATGAGGTTGTTGAACGGACCCATATTGATCCGGTTCAGGTCGATCACGCCGAAGCGCGTCTGCTCGATCGTGTCCTTCTCCTGGCCCAGCTGCGCCGAGTGGAAGACCTGGACTTTGTAGCGGCCGTTCGTCTTCTTCTCCAGCAATGATCCGAAGTACTTGACGGCCTCGACGGTCGGGTAGCCGTCCGGGTGAATGTCGGCGGAGCGAAGGGTGGTCTGGGCACCGGCGGCGCCGCTCAAAAGGCCTGCACAGAGACCAAAGGCGGCTGCGGTTAACAGGCGTTTCATCGACAAGATATCCTCCTAGGGTTTCCTCGAATGCTTTATTGTTAAGATCCCGGCTCTTCGGCTGGGCTGGATTGGATCCTGACCGAGTTCGGCCCGGCAGGCGCTTGACCAGTTTCACCCAATGGAGCACTGGTCGACAATTGTATGGTAGTATACACTAATATATCTCGCAACTCGCCAAAAGAATGAGAAACGCCGTGAGCATGTCCTTTTCCATCAGTCAGGGGTCGGCCGCCCAGCGCATCGAGAGTGAGTTGCGCCGCCTGATCGTGGCTCTTGAACTTCCCCCGGGCAGCCGCCTGTCCGAGCAGGATATCGCGGAGCGTCATGGGGTTTCGCGTCAACCCGTCCGGGAAGCTCTCATCGGCCTTGCCCGTACGCGGCTCGTGGAAATCCTGCCGCAGCGAGGCACGGTGGTGGTCAAGATCTCCGTCCGTAAGATGATGGAGGCCCGCTTCGTGCGGGAGGCGATCGAGACCGCCGTTGTCCGGCGAGCCTGCTCGTCCTTCGATCAGCAGAGCCGTCAGCGGATCGACGATCTCCTCGACATGCAGGATCAAGCCGCACGCCGGGACGACCACGCCGCCTTCCAGCGCTATGACGAGCTGTTCCATGTTGCCCTCGCCGAGGGCGCCGGCTGCCCATTGGCGTGGGAAGCGGTTCAGGACATCAAGGCGCATATGGATCGCGTCTGCCAGCTCACCCTGCCCAGCATGGACGCCATGCTGCCTCTCATCGACCAGCATCGGGCGATTGTTGAGGCTATCGATCGGCGCGACGAGGAAGCCGCGGCGGCGGCCATGACGAAGCACCTTACGGAAATCCTCCGCGCCCTGCCCCGTGTCGAAGCGGAACACCCGGAACTTTTCAGTTCATGAATGGTGCCTCGACGGGGGCGAGATGGTTGATTTCCGTCGGTCCCGCTCCCTACCGCCCCAATCCCGCCTGGCGCGGAAGCCAAAGCGTCAGCTCGGGAATGTACGTGATGGCGATCAGCGCGAGCATGAGGGGAATCAACCAGGGAAGGATCGCCATCGTCGTGCGCTCGACGGAAAGCCTCGCGACGCGAGCAAGAACGAACAGCACCATGCCGAGCGGCGGGTGGAGAAGGCCGATCATCAGGTTGAGCGTCATGATCAGCCCGAAGTGAATCGGATCGATCCCGAGCTTCAGCACAATCGGAAGCAGGATCGGCACCAGGATCGTGATGGCCGCAATCGTGTCGATGAAGCAGCCGACAAACAGGATCAGGATGTTGGCGAGGAGAAGGAAGACCCACTTGTTCTGAGTAAAGCCCAGGATGGCGTCGGAGAGGATCTGCGCGGCTTGGCTGACCGTCAGAAGCCAGGCGAAAATGGACGCGGCCGTCACGATGAACAGCACCGAGGCGGTCGTTTCGATGGTATCGAAGGTCGCCTTGGCAAGACTCTTGAACGTCATCGACCGGTAGCGGACCAGCCCCAGAAAGAGCGACCAGATGACGGCGGCAACGGCTGCTTCCGTGGGCGTGAAGAGACCGAGGGTCATTCCACCGATGAGGATCACCGGCGCCATGAGCGCCATGACGGCCGAAAAGTCGAAATACCAATCGAGCGCCAGCAGCACGACGAGGGCGATGCCGATGGAGACGTTCGGCGTCAGTCCCATGCGGATCATCAGCCAGACGGCGACCGGAAACGCCATCACCATGGCGACTTCGATGCTGGCCGCTCCGAGCTGGCGCCATGAGAACGGCGTGTCGGATCCCCAGCCGTTCCTATAGGCGAAATACGCGACCGTTCCCATCATGAGAAGGGTCATCACCACGCCCGGGATCAGTCCTCCCAAAAACAGTGCGCCAATCGAGACATTGGCCATCATGCCGTAGATGACGAAAGGCAGCGAGGGCGGAATGATCGGCCCGAGGGTTGCCGAAGCCGCCGTGACGCCCACCGAGAACTCGGTGGAATAGCCATGATCCTTCATGGCCTTGATCTCGATGGTTCCCAGTCCGGCAGCATCGGCGATCGCCGTTCCGGACATGCCCGAGAAGATCACCGATCCGATGATATTCACTTGCCCGAGTCCCCCCTTCATCCACCCCACGAGGGCGACGGCGAAGGAGTAGATCCGGCCGGTGACGCCGGCGATGTTCATCAGGTTGCCGGCGAGGATGAAGAACGGAACGGCGAGAAGCGGAAAGCTCTCGACGCCGGCGATCATGCGCTGCGCGACGATCACATCCGGCACGATCCCGGTCGCCAGAATATAAAGGAGCGAGGCCGTCGCCATGGAGATTGCAACAGGCAGGCCCAGGATCATCAGAACGAGAAAGGAACCAAGCAAGATCCACATCAGGTTTCAGCCACCAACGGAGCATCGAATTCTTCAGGGCGCTCGAGCACGGAATAGCCGCGTCGCCAGTTGGCTGCCGCGACCTGAAGAGAGCGGAAAAACATCAGGATGAAGCCCAAGAACACAAACGCGTATGTCAGGTTCTTCGGCAGAGCGATGGTGGTCATCTGCTCATCGTCGACGATGCTCATGAAGCGCCAGATCAGAATGGAGCCGTATCCGAAGAACGCCACTCGGGTCAGATCGACGGCCGTCGAGAGCACACGTGCGGCCCGAGAGGGTAGATAACGATACAGGAAATCGACATGGATGTGACGGCTCATGCGCACGCACATGGCCGAGCCGATGAACACCAGTGCCACATTCAGGTTGGTGGCGATCTCCTCCGTCCAGGCGAAGGAATCGTTGAGGACGTAGCGGGTGAAGAACTGCAGGAACACGGCGAGCGCCATGATCCAGAACAAGGCGAGCGCCAGCCAATCCTCGAAGGCGTATTGCGAGAGATCGACCGGGGCATGTTCACTTTCGTCGAACGTGTGCGCCAGTTCCTCGGCGCTCACCTGGATGTGAGCTTCGTCTTTCGTCATGAAGCAACCTTCATCTTCGGAAGATGCGACCAGCGGAACGAGAAGGGGCCGCCTCGCGGCGGCCCCTTGACGGATCTGTTACATGGCCTCGGACTTCAGCGCCTGGATGCGGTCGAAGTCGGCTTTTCTGTAGCCGAGGGACTCAAGGGTCACGTTCTTCATGACCGCCTCCTTGAACTCGTCCTTGTTGACTTCGGTGACCGCCAGTCCCTTCTGCTTGAAGGAGTCGATCAGTTCTTTCTCCTTTGCCAGGATCTCGCCGGAAGCACGGACGGCGGCCTCCTCGGCAACGGCACCGAAGATCTTCTTGTCCTCGTCCGAGAGCTTGGCCCAGAGCTGCTTGGAGATGATGGTGGCCAGGTGATCGACGATATGGCCGGTGAGCACGATGTTCTTCTGAACCTCGTAGAACTTCTTGGCCTCGATGGTCGTCAACGGGTTTTCCTGCGCATCGACGGTCCCGTTCTGGAGAGCAAGATACACTTCGGCGAACGCTATCGGCGACGTGTTGGCTCCGCAGGAGCGCGGCATCGCGAGATAGGCCGGCGCATCCGGCACGCGGATCTTGAGGCCCTTCATCTCAGCGCAGGTCTTGAAAGGCTTGTTCGTGGATGTCTGGCGGATCCCGTAATAGGTGAGCGCCACCATGTGGTTACCCGTCTTCTCGGCGTAACCTGCCGCGAGCTCCCGAAACACATCGCTCTTCGCGTATGCGAGGAGATGCCCGGCATCCCTGAAAACGTAAGGATAGTACCCGATGCCGACCGGCGGATAGCTGCGGGCCGCAAAACTGGGGCCCGATATGATCATGTCCACGGTGCCGAGCGACAGGCCCTGGTTGATGTCGCTCTCTTTCCCAAGCTGGGAAGCCGGATAGACATCGATCTGATAGCGGTTGTTGGTGCGCTTCGCGATCTCCTGCGCCGCCCAGACCGACTGGGTGTGGAACGGCTCCGATGTCTCATAGACATGCGCCCATTTCAGTTTCGTCTGGGCGCTGGCAGGCAGGGCGGGCAAGGCAAGAGCGGCGGCCGCGAACAGGCCAAAAGCAAAGCGGCGAGTCATCAGTGGCATAGTGGCGTTTCCTCTCTGGGCCTCCGGCTCTGCGGCCGGTTTGTGTTATTCGTGAGTATTTTCTCACGCAGGGCCGCTTGCCTGATCTGATCGGCAGCGGGCCAACTAATATGTTAGTTCACTGAAAACCGGCGACAAGTGAAAAGATGGATGTGGTGAAAGTTGGGGTGAGGCTCCTTTCCGGAGCCGGGTGCTCTGCTTCAATATTGCAGTAACGACGAGGTCCGACACCACTGCGCCGTCCCGCTCCGTCACCCTGCAGGCCCGCGGGGCGTGGGTGATGATGGGATGCGCGCAGCAAGCTGCAAGTGTGGCCCTGCGTCCTTGGACCAGAACCTCATCGTAGCGGGCCTTCGCTGGTCAGCGGAGGTAGAACTGGAGCGGAACCGTCAGCGGAATTTGCGCACCAGCCACTTCCGCGGGAGGTGCGGGCAGTGGCGATGCCCGCTGGATCATGGCGATCGCTTCCTCGTCGATTGCTGCCGATCCAGAACTTCCGACGATTTTGTAGCTCAACACGCGACCGGAGCGGTCGATGACGAAGCTGAGGCGGACCGTCCCTTCCTCGCGCCGCTGCCGCGCCTCGGCCGGATAGCGCTTGGCCCGATTGAGATGCGCCGACACTGCACCGCGCCAGTTGGCGGGCGATACGGACGCGGACTCGGACGTTCCCCGTGTCGGCGCGGCTGGCGCCTGGGAGGGAGACGCCGCCGCAGCCGACTCGGCGCGCGGCTTCGATGCCTTTCGCTCCTTGGTCGGCTCAGGACGGCGCGGGCGCTCCGGTTGTTTCTTCGCCTCGCGGACAGGCGGCTTCGGCGGGGTCTTTTTTTCAACGGGCCGCGGCTCCGGAAGCACGACGTCGGGCTCCTTCACCGGTGGCGGCGGCGGAGGGGGAAGCTGTGTCGTTTCGACGGGAGCCGGCTCGGGCTCCTCGAACACGGGCTTTGCCACGTCCGGCAGGGGCGGCATTTGCGGCTCCGGTGGGGCAGCATCCGCGGTCGTCTCGGGAGGTTCGGGCGCAGGCTCGGGCTCGGCATCCGGCGTTGGGGCGCGCTCGATCTGCGCCGCGGCGGGGGCGACAGGAAGCGGGGCCAACTCAACGAGGATCGCGGGTCCGGCTTCACCGGTGGACGCCACAGGCTGCTGCTGCCGGACAAGGACCCACGCACCCACCGCGTGAGCGGCGAGCACGATTGCGGCCGCGCCGCCCCAGCGCAGCCATGCGCGCCAACGATCTCCGGCTTCGCCTCTTCCAGCGCTCATGGCTGCGCCGCGCCTCCCTGGGAGGCAGCCTGCCCTGCTTCAAGGCCAACGAGCGCGATCTTCAAATAGCCAGCATGCCGCAGAAGATTCATGGTGTCCATGAGATCGCCGTAGGCGACGGACTTGTCAGCCCGCAGGAAGATGCGCTGGTCGCGATCCCCTCTCGTCCGCTGGTCGAGAGCTGTCGCCAACGCGCCTTTCTCAACCGCCTCGTTGCCGAGCGCCAGCGAGAGGTCACCCTTGACCGTGAGAAAGAGAGGTTCGTCCGGCCGTTGCTGCGGCTGTGCATTGGAGGACGGCAGATCCACCGACACATCAACCGTCGACAGGGGTGCGGCCACCATGAAGATGATGAGCAGAACCAGGATCACGTCGATGAACGGCGTGACGTTGATCTCGCTGACCTCGGCGATCTCGTCGTCATGGCTGTCCTTGAGACTGACGCCCATCGATCTACTCCGCCCGACGGGTTCGGGCCACGGAGGCCGGCGGGAACGCCACGACGGGTGACGCCGAGACCATGCGGCGGTCGAGATCGCGCGAGAGATGGCGCATGACGTCCGCCGACGCATCCGACAGAAGCGCACGATATCCGGCAATCGCCCGCGCGAAGACGTTGTAGATCACGACCGCCGGAATTGCCGCCACGAGACCGATGGCCGTGGCCAGCAGCGCCTCGGCGATACCGGGGGCCACCACGGCCAGATTGGTGGTTTGCGTCTGCGAGATTCCAATGAAGGAATTCATGATTCCCCACACCGTGCCGAACAGGCCGACGAAGGGCGCTGTCGAGCCGATGGTGGCGAGCACGCCGGTGCCGCGCGTCATCTGACGCCCTGCCCGCGCTTCGATGCGGGAAAGAGAAATGGCAGTCCGCTCCTTGATGCCTTCCGGCGGCAGGCTGTCCGAGGCCTTGGCCTCGAGATGCGCTGCCTCGATCAGTGTCGCGACGGGACTCTTTCGCCCTGACGATGCCGCGACCTGCTCTCTGGCCTGAACCAGGCCGCCTGCCCTGCTCAGCAGGGCCGTTGCCTGACGGACGCGGCGCTTGGCGCCGAGCAGCTCTATTCCTTTGGCAAGCCACACGGTCCATGTGACCAAGGACGCGAAGGCCAGTCCCAACATGACGGCCTTTACGACGATGTCGGCCGCCAGGAACATGCCCCACGGGGAAAGATCGTGCGGAATGCGAATGGACGCGGATGCACTCGGCGTGTTTCGAGACGGTTCGGATGGACTGACGGTCGGCACGCTTTCGGCGGAAGGCGTCGCTGGAACCGCCTGCTCCGTTTGCGGCGCGAGAGACGCAGCCGGCGGAGTGCCTTGAGCGGATGCGGCACCTGGAAAAGCCACAAGGCCAGCAAGAAGGATCCCCAGCACCATCTGCTTCGCCTGGGATGCGGTTACGCCGGGGGTCGATTGGGAACGTACCGCCTGCCTCATCGTCCAATGTCTCCGCGCAATCCACTGCGAATGGATCCAAGCGGATGAGCGCTGCGATATTTGCGCAGGTCTCCCGTGCTTGCGTTCGCCATCTTTGCGAAACGAACTCGATCCTGGAGCGGGTAATTAGACCGCACGATAGACGCATTCAAGCATTTTCACGAATATACGATGAACTATAGAGGACTTCTAAACTAAAATGGCTGCTTTAGAGCAATTAAAAACTAGCTAAATCTGGCCGCTACGCTGGAGGCGACTGCAATGTTCTTGATACTTGCTGAATTGAAGCATCGCGGCGATACGCGGCATTCTACTGCAGCCATGAGTACCGCCTTATCCGAACTGGGCTTCACTGAGGCGCTTGTATATTCCGCCAGCCGCCAGCAGCGCGTCATGCGTTCCCTGTTCGACGATGCCGCCCCGGTCGATCACGGCGATCCGGTCCGCATTCACGATCGTTGCAAGCCGGTGCGCGATGACCAGGGTCGTGCGCCCTTGGGACAACTCCGCAAGAGCCTGCTGGATGGCCCGTTCGGTTTCCGTGTCGAGAGCGGAAGTCGCCTCGTCGAGGATGAGGATCGGCGGGTTCTTGAGAAAAATCCGCGCGATGGCGAGACGCTGCTTCTGCCCTCCGGACAGTTTGACGCCGCGCTCGCCGATCACCGTGTCGAGCCCTTCCGGCAAGGATGCAATCACCTGATCAAGGCGCGCTCTGCGCGCGGCGTCGAGAATATCCGCTTCGGTCGCGTCGAGACGCCCATAGGCGATATTCTCACGGATCGTTCCGGCGAAGAGGAACACGTCCTGTTGGACGATCCCGATCTGGCTGCGCAAGGACTGAAGCGTCATGTCGCGAATATCGATGCCGTCGATGGAGATGACGCCGCTATCGACCTCGTAGAAGCGCGGCAGGAGCGAACAGATCGTCGTCTTTCCGGCTCCGGAAGGGCCCACGAAAGCAACGGTCTCACCGGCGCGAATGGACAGGTTCAATCCGCCGAGGATCTCCCTGCCTGCCGCATAAGCGAAGCGGACATCGTCGTACCGGATATTTCCCTGCAGCCTTTCGACCGGCCGCGCGCCCGGCCGGTCGGCGATATCGGGACGCGTTTCCAGAAACGAAACGTATCGCCGAAAACCCGCAAAGCCTTTCGGATAGGTCTCGATCACCGAATTGATTTTCTCGATCGGGCGAAAAAAGACGCCGACCAGGAGCAGGAAGCCCACAAAGCCTCCGGCGCTGAGCTCTCCGGTAATCACGAAGTAACTGCCCGCCACCATCACGGTCATCTGAATGAGCCGCATGCTCAGGTAGCTGAGGGAGGTCGAGGCCGCCATGATCTTGTAGGCTTCGAGCTTCGTCGTGCGGTAGCTCTGATTGTCCCGTGCGAACAAGCGCCGCTCGTGATCCTCGTTGGCGAAAGCCTGGACCACGCGTATGCCGCCGACATTTTCCTCGATGCGAGCGTTGAAGTCTCCGACCCGCCCGTAGAGAGCCTGCCAGTTCCGGGTCATGCGCCCGCCGTAACGGGTGGTCAGCCAAGCGGTGAGCGGCACCACGAGCGCCGTGATGAGTGCAAGCTTCACGCTCACCGTAAACATGATGAGGAACGCGCCCACAAGGGTCATAATGGCAATGAAAAGATCTTCGGGTCCGTGGTGAGCCACTTCCCCGATCTCCTCGAGATCCTTGGTCAGCCGCGCCACGAGATGACCGGTCTTCTGATTGTCGAAGAACCCGAATGACAGCTTTTGGAGATGATCGAACGCCTTGCGCCGCATCTCGGTTTCGATGTTGATCCCGAGCATGTGCCCCCAGTAGGTCACGATCGCCATCAAACCTGCATTGAGGACGTAGATCGCCAGGAGCCCCGCCGAGGCGAGTGTGATGAGCCCCCACTCGCCGGTCGGCAGCAGGCTATCGATGAACAGCTTGACGGCGATTGGGAAGCCAAGCTCGAGGACACCGGATGCGACCGCGCAGGAAAAATCGAGGATGAACAATCCGCGATGGGGGCGGTAATACTCAAAGAAGCGTTGAAGCACGGAACGCATGGCGGCCTATGATGATCAGGAATCCGGCCCGCGAGGATGCAAGGCACCCTCGTCGCGGAAGGCAGAACTAGGTAGCGCCGTTGGCTGATGCCAGCAAGTAAACTCTGTCAGCGGACGAAACTGATGGGCTGACCTGTCGTGGGATGCGCCATCACGTCCATGGCGATGCCGTAAATGACTTGCAGCTGCGCCGGCGTCACGATTTCCGCCGGCGTGCCACGAGCGATCAGGCGGCCATTCTGCAATGCGATGATCTCATCGCAGAACCGCGCCGCCATGTTCACATCGTGCAGCACGACGACAACGCTCAAACCGCGCTCGGCCGACAAGCGGCGAACCAGAGACAGCACCTCGACCTGGTGAGCCACGTCCAGGGCCGAGATCGGCTCGTCGAGGAGCAGGCATTCGGCATCCTGCGCCACCAGCATGGCAAGCCAGGCCCTTTGGCGCTCGCCTCCCGACAGGGTATCCACGAGGCGCTCGGCCATGGGCTCGATGCCCGTCAGGTTCATCGCCTCCAGGACCTTCTCGCGATCGGCAGCGGCGAACCTGCCGAGCGCTCCATGCCAGGGATAGCGGCCCAGCGCGACGAGTTCCTTCACAAGAAGACCCGATGCCTGAGGCATCTGCTGCGGCAGATAGGCGACCATTCGGGCGAAGGACCGGCTGCCCCATTCATGCAGGGCCTTTCCGTGGAACGAGATCCGGCCTCCGGTGGGCGCCTGCTGGCGCGCGAGCAGCTTGATAAGGGTCGATTTGCCTGAACCGTTGTGACCGACGAGACCGATCACACGCTGTCTCTGCAAGGGCAGGCTCAAGGGCCCCAACAAGGTTCTGTCCTGAACCGCAAAGCTCACGGAATCGAGTTCGAACAGGACCGCCGCCCCGGAGGGCGACGGAGCTTGTTTCGTGCCGGGCGACATGAACGTCCTGATCCTGGAGACGCTGTTCACGGGCGATCCGTCACCACTTGTAGCTTGCCTTCAGGGTCGCCACACGTCCCGCCCCGTAATTGCAGGTGTACTGCGTTTGGCAGGACGACACATACTCACGATCGAAAATGTTGTTGACGTTCAGCGCAATCGTAAAGTTATCGTAGGTGTAGCGGATAGCGGCATCGAACACGGTTGATGACGGGACCTTCAGCAGGTTCTCGTTGTCCGCGTAGGAGAAGCCGTTGTAACGGACGCCTGCCCCGAAGCCCAAGCCTTTGAACATGCCGTCCTGCACCGTGTAGTCGAGCCAGGTCGACGCGATGAACTCGGGCACGACGTTCGGGCGCTTGCCGATCAGGGCAAGGTTGCTGTCCTTCGTGATCTCGATGTTATAGGCCGTGACCGACGCGACGGCCTTCAGACCCTTGCCGATGTTGGCCTGGCCCTCGATTTCGAAACCGCGGGATCGGACTTCGCCGAGCTGGGCCTGGAAGAACACGTTGGTGGGATCCGTGGTCAGGGTGTTCTGGCGTGTCAGGTCGAACAGCGCAGCGGTGATCAGTCCGTCGAAGGAGGTCGGCTTGTACTTGAGACCCACTTCGTACTGCTGCCCCGTCTCCGGCTCGAACGCGCGGCCGCGCACATCGGAGCCGATCAGTGGGTTGAACGAACGGGACACCGCCACATACGGCACGAGGCCGTTGGCGAATTCATATCCCAGTCCGGCACGCCCGCTGAATTCCCCGGTGTTTTCCGAGAAGTTTGCCGCGCCGACCTTGTCCGTGCTGTTCATAGTGACGCGGTCATAGCGTCCGTTCAGGGTCGCGATCCAACCTCCGAGACGGATCTGATCCTGCGCATAGAACCCGAGCTGATTCATGGTCAGGTTCTGATCCAGGTAGGGCACGGCCGGGCCTTGCGGCGCACCGTAGATGGGATTGACGGCACTGATCGGCGTCCCGCCGCCCGATGCCTGGATGTGATCGATGTTGTAGTATTTGTAGTCCAACCCCAGCAGCAATGTGTGATTGAGGGGACCGGTGCCGAACTTGGCTTCCGCCTGATTGTCGAGGCTCAGGGTATTGACCACCGTATGGTGGTTGAAGCCGATCCGGTAGAGCAGGAAGTCGGGGCCGAAGGGAACAGGTCCGGGGAAGCCGGTCGCCGGATCCAGATAGCCATAGGGATAAGGCCCGCGCTCCTTGGAGTCCGTGCGGGCGTAGCGGAAATTCTGTCGAACCGTCCACACATCGTTGATGTCGTGCTTGAACTCGTATCCGAGCATGGCCTGCTGGCGCCGGTAAAGATCGACGCCCGGCTCATCATAGTAGAAGCGCCGCGAAATCCGCCCGAAGGGAGCGGGCACGACGGTACCGACATACGGCAGGAAACCGCCCGTATGCTTGAGATCAATGTATTGATAGGAGCTGAGCAGGGTCAGCTCGGTGCCCGCGTTGGGGCGAAGCGTGAAGGCGGGAGCGATCACGCCGCGAAAATCATCGGCCTTGCGGGTCTCCCATCCGCCGCCGGACAGCTTTCCGGTGAGGCGGTAGGACCAGATCTTGTCCTTGTCGAGGGCGCCGCCGAAGTCGAAGGCCCCATAGCCGTTGCCCCAGCTGTTGATGCCGGCCTCGATATAGCGGAGGGGCTCGGTGGTCGGACGCTTGCTGACCAGGTTGACGATGCCGCCGGATGCGCTGCCGCCGTAGAGCGCCGAAGCCGGCCCCTTCAGCACTTCGATGCGCTCGAGAACGAACGGGTCGATATAGAACCCGCCGAAGCCGTACTGATAAAGTGGCAGATTGTTCAGGAAGACGCCGGTCTGTCCGGCGTCGAAGCCGCGGATGTAGAACCAGTCCGTATCGGAATCGAGGCCGAAGGGCTGGGCATAGACACCGGCGGTGTAGCGCAGCGCCTCGTCGACCTTCTGAACCTGGCGATCCTCCATTTCCTCGCGGCCGATCACGGAGACGGCCTGGGGAATTTGCTCGATCGGGGTATCGGTCTTCGAACCCGTCGCGGTGCGCGACGGGACATAGCCGTTGATCGGGCCGGTCGCGGATCCGCCCTGTCCTTCGACGGTGACGGTATCGAGGGCGATTTCTCCCGATGCCCCTTGGACCTGCGCGAGAGCCGGACCGGCGATCCCCATCACAGCCACAAGCGAAAACAGGCTCACGCCCATGCTCAACAGATGACGACCACTCATCACGCGCCCCTCGGCCTTTCGCCAACATTGCGGCCCTCGACAGAGCCCAAACCGCTATGGGCGCTTTGACTATGGCGATGCTCTTGAATACGCAACAACTATGTTTTTGAATTCATCTAAACTACAGATTATCAATCAATACCCATGAAGAAACTCTATTTAGAACAGATATAATCTAGAGGATTTGTGCTGCGCCGCTCCGCCCGCGGCCCTCAGGCATGGCATGCGCCTGCGGAACAGACCGAATTCTTTTCGGCGAGCCGTAGTTTGGAAAACTTCCAAGTTGATGATCGATATGGAATTTTATCGATTTTTTGATTGACGATCATGAGATTGCAGTTCATTCAGTGCCGCGATCTCATGAGGACGACTGAGCAGAGGCCTGCTGACGGCGACTTGCGAAAATGGAAGCATTTGGTCGAATGAGTGCTCTATCCACGCAGTATTCGGCTTCAGTTCTAAAAGTATAAATGTCCCGGCACCCCTGACAACAATTTCCTTCGAGCTGGACATTCATGCCACCTGCCCGCAACCTCACGACCTTGAGCCGCCGGACCCTTCTGGGGGCCGCCCTCGGGGCGTCATGCGTCGCACCGGCGCGCGGCAGCGCGGCCGAGCGGATCGCGGTGGTCGATTGGGCGATGCTGGAAACGCTCCTGGCGATCGGGATCGTGCCGGTGGCGGCCACGGAGCTCGTTCAGTTCGGAAAAATCGCCCTCGAGCCGCCGCTCCCGCCGTCGGTCGCGGATCTCGGATTGCGCGGATCCCCCAACTTCGAGATGCTTCGCCTTTCGAACCCGGACCTCATCGTCAGCTCGCCATGGTTCGCCTGGGCGAAAGAGAGTCTTGAGCGTGTCGCGCCCGTCGCGTCCTATTCCGTCTATGAACCGGGACGCCCGCCCTATGCGCCCGCGGAGCAGGTGACCCGGGCCCTGGGCGAGCGGCTCGGACGGCAGCAGCAGGCTCAAGCCGCCATCGAGATTTCCGCACAGGAGCTCGAACGGGCGCGAGCACGGCTGACCGGCAAGGCGGCTCATCCGATCTTCCTCATCAATCTCGGGGATGCGCGGCATTTTCGGGTGTTTGGTCCCGACAGCATGTTCGGCGATGTTCTCCAGCGCCTGGGTCTTGAGAATGCCTGGCCCCGTCCCACGAGCTACGGGGCCACGGCTCCGATCCCGCTCGAAGCGCTCGCCGAGGTGCCGCACGCGGCCATCGTCATCGTGTCCCCGGTCCCTCCGGACGCGCAGGGCACTCTCGCCACCAGCGCCCTTTGGAAAGCGATCCCGGCCGTCCGAGACCGCCGGGTCGCGATCATTCCGTCGGCCAACCCGTTCGGCGCGCTTCCGGCGGCGCGTCGGTTCGCCCGGCTCCTGACGGAGGCCCTTCTGGCGCCAGGAGCACGGTCCGATGGTTGAGGCACCGGCAACGCGATCCGCCATCGTGTTCTGGGCGTTGGCAGCCGTGGGTGCCCTGGCACTCTGCAGTCATCAGATCGCCGGATTGCTGCCGCTCGGGAGCAGCGGAAGCTTCGATTTCAACCGCGTTCTCTTGTTCAGCAGCCTGCTGCCCCGCGCGGCCGTCGCTCTGCTGGCCGGTGCGGCGCTCGGGCTCTCCGGCGCGTTGCTGCAGCAAGTCCTGAGAAACCCGATTGCCGATCCCTCCACGCTCGGCATCTCGGCGGGCGCGCAGCTCGCCATGACGGCCGCGACCTTGTTTGCACCCGCGCTGATGGAGGCGGGCCGTGAAACGGTCGCCTTCTTCGGCGGGAGCGCCGTCGTGGTCCTGCTCCTGTCCTTGACATGGAAACAGGGACTGGAGCCCGTCACGGTGGTGATCGCCGGAATGGTGATCTCCCTGATCGCCATCGCTCTGAGCGCAACGCTGATCCTGGCGAACGGCGAGTACATGATGTCTCTCCTCATCTGGGGAAGCGGCTCGCTCGGGCAGCAGGATTGGAGCCATGCCCGCACAATCGCTCTGGTGCTGGGGCTCTGCCTCCTCGGCGCCTTTCTCCTGAGGCGCCCCCTCGAAGTGCTCGAACTCGGCGATGCGGGCGCAAGGAGCATGGGTGCGAACCTCCTCGCTTTACGCCTTCTCGCGCTCGTTATCGCCGTGACGCTTGCCACCACCGTGACGGCACAAGTGGGCATCATCGGCTTCGTGGGCCTTGCGGCGCCCACTTTCGCGAAACTGTGCGGCGCACGTCGGCGCAAGGACATCCTGCTGTCGGCTCCGGTGATCGGCGCCATCGTGCTTTGGCTCACGGACGGCCTCATCCAACTCGGCTTTCGGGGCTCTGCGGAAATCGTTCCGACCGGTGCCGCGACGGCTTTGCTCGGCGGCCCGCTGCTTCTCTATCTCGTCCGTCGCATCCGGGTGTCACACCAGCAGCTTGCCGCGCCGTCACCAACGCCTGTGCGCCGCATCCGGCATGCCAGGCCTGCCCTCGTGATCCTCGCGTGCCTGACGGCCGCCGTCGCGGCTGCGGCGCTTCTGATCGGGCGTGGGCCGGAAGGCTGGCATGTGGCAACCGGATCTCTCCTGAACGATCTTCTCCCCTTCCGTGGGCCACGGGTCGTGGCGGCGGCAGCGGCGGGCTGCATGCTGGCGGCGGCGGGAGCGATGCTTCAGCGCCTGACCGGCAATCCGATGGCCGGTCCCGAGGTTCTCGGTGTCAGCGCAGGCGCAGGGGTCGGCCTGACCGTCGTTCTGGTCACCCAGGCGGCTCCGACGCTTTCGTCCCGCCTCGCGGGAGCATTGATAGGGGTGCTGCTCGTTCTCGCGACACTCCTGGCGATCGCCGGACGAAAGGAAAGGCATCCGGAACGCCTTCTCCTGAGCGGCATCGCCATCGGGGCGTTCTGCAGCGCCATCGTCAATGCGGCGACGGCCACCGGCGATGCACGCGCCTTCCAGCTTCTCGCCTGGATCAGCGGCTCGACCCAACAGGTGACATGGGGCGAGGCTTGTGCATCGGCCGTCATCGCGGCGGCGTTGCTGGCGCCTCTTCCGTTCGTGATGCGATGGCTCGACATCCTGCCGCTCGGGTCGGCCTCGGCCCGCGCCGTCGGATTGCCGGTCCGCTCCGTTCATCTTTCCCTGCTTCTTTTGTCCTCGGGACTGACGGCGGCGGCCTCACTTCTTGTGGGACCGCTCAGTCTCGTAGGACTGGTCGCGCCGCACATGGCGCGACTTGCAGGCTTCTCGCGTGCGAACCAGGTGCTTGCCGCAATCCTCATCGGATCCGTCCTGATGGTCGGAGCGGATTGGCTCTGCCGGGTCGCGACCTTTCCGTACCAGCTTCCGTTGGGCCTCTTCGCATCGCTCATCGGTGGGCCCTATCTCATCTGGCTTCTGCGCACACGCCGCGCAGGATGATTTCGTGAAGGAGCCATTTCGTGACGTCGCCATCTCTGAGTGCTCATGCCCACGTGTCTCTGACGATGCCGAATGCGGTCATGGGCAAGTTGTGCGACTACTTCGCCGAGTTCGGCGAAGTGAGCAGAACCGCGCATTCCGCCCGCCTGGCGATGGCCTTTGGAACGCTCACGATCACCGCCGGCGACAATGGCCTGGATCTTCGCGCCGAAGCGCATGATCCGACCTCCTTGTCCTACGTGAAGATGAGCGTTGCGGAACATCTGTCGACCTTCGTCGTGGATGAGAAACCGCGTCTCGTCTGGACCGGTGACGGCGCGGCCGGGACACCGCTTCCCTATTTTCGCGAGATGCGCGTCGTGAGCGCGCGCAACGTCACGCCGCGCATGCGCAGAGTCACATTGAGCGGACCGGATATCGGACGCTTTGAAACGGGCGGATTGCATGTGCGCCTCCTGATCCCGCCGAAGGCCGGGCAAGCGCCGTCATGGCCCGTGACCGGCGAAGACGGCCGCCCCGTCTGGCCGACCGGAGAGGATCGCCCGATCATCCGGATCTACACGATCCGCCACATCGATGCGGCGCGCGGCGAAATGGATATCGATATCGTTCTGCACGATGGGGATGCGACGCCGGGCTCCACATGGGCCAGACAGGCCGCGCCGGGCGACCTGGTCGGCGTGATGGGCCCCGGAGGCGGTGACGTTCCGGTGGCGGATTGGTATCTGTTCGCCGGCGATGAAACCGCCCTTCCCGCGATCAGCCGGATCCTGAATTCCCTTCCGGCCGGATGCCAGGCGACGGCGATCGTGGAAGTGGAGGACGAGACAGAAGAGCAGCCTCTCCGCTCCAATGCCAAACTCGACATCCGCTGGATCCATCGCAAAGGCTCTCCCGGCGCAACGCGGTCAATGATGGAAGACGCCATTCGTCAGGTCGGCGTGCCGGCGGGCGACATGCGCCGCTTCATCTGGGCCGGCTGCGAAAGAGAGACCTGTCTGTGCCTGAAGAAGCTCGTGCGAAGGGAATGGCAAATCCCGACCTCCGAGCATCTGATCGCCGCCTATTGGCGTGCGGGCTGCTCCGGCGACAATCTCGACTGATAGCCCAAGGCGAGACGTTCTCGGACATCCGGATGGAGACGGCGGCGAGGCCCGTATCGTTTCAGCCGCGGCGGAAACATGCCGCGTTGCTTTCCGCAACTCAGTAAAACCCCCATCCTGAACCAAGTGTTTTCCCGTAATCGTGAATATTGCATGGGCTGCTCAATGGTTTGTCGCAACGATCTTTGACCGCAATAGTATTCCGGCCCGAATACAGGTACGGTTTTGGGGAGATCATGCCTGCTGATCCTGCGGCGTACGCCGAGGTCGTCAATCGGAGCCGAGGAGGCAACGATGATCCGAGTCGGGATGAAGTACCAACACATGGTTCGTGGCCTCGACTGCCCTTGTCACAGTCCGCAGATCCGACAGGTGGTGGACAGGCTGGCAAGCTTCTCGCGGCGCGGATTTCTGAGCGGCCTGGGTGCTGCGCTGGCAACGTCCGGAAGCGCGGCTCGGGCCTTCGCGCAACCTGCGGGCCCAACCGGCAAGATATTGCTGCGCCAGCTGCGTCTGTTCGATGGCACAAACCCGATACGGGAAGGTACCCAAGTCCTGATCGAGCGGAACAGGATCGCGTCGGTCGACACGACCAACAGCGCGCCGCCATCCGACGCCGTCATTATCGATTGCAGCAATCGTGTTCTCATGCCGGGATTGATCGACGCCCACTGGCACGCGCTTTTAGCGGCTATTCCGGCGGCGGTTCTGGCGGCAGCGGATCCGGGCTATATCTTCACGGCGGCGACAGCCGAAGCCGAGCGCACGCTGCTGCGGGGTTTTACAACGATCCGCGATCTCGGCGGCCCGGTTTTCTCCTTCAAGCAGGCGATCGACGACGGGCTCATTCCGGGGCCGCGCATCTATCCTTCCGGCGCGATGATCACGACCTCGGGCGGCCATGGCGACCTGCGCATGCTCACGGATCTGCCCCGGCGATCCGGCCAGCTCAGTTCGATCGAGACACTGGGTGGCAGCATGATCGCCGACAGCATCGGCGAAGTGCAGCTGCGCACACGGGAACAACTGCTGCAGGGCGCGTCACAATTGAAACTAGTCGGCGGCGGCGGCGTGTCATCGCCCCGAAGCCCGCTCGACATGACGACCTTCAGTGAAACCGACCTGCGCGCCGCCGTCGATGTCGCCAGGGATTGGAACACCTATGTGACGGTGCATGCCTATGCTCCGAATACGATTCGACGCGCCATCGCCGCCGGCGCCGCCTGCATCGAACACGCTCACCTGATGGATGAGGACACCGCGAGGATCATGGCCGACCAGGGCGTTTGGCTGAGCATTCAGCCGTTTCTCAGCGCCGAGGATTCCGTGCCGCTGACGGGCCCGAGCCAGGACAAGTTGCGGCAGGTCATTGCAGGAACGGACATGGCCTACACCCTGGCACGCAAGCACAAGATCAAGACGGCGTTCGGCTCCGACCTGCTTTTCTCCGCTACCATGGCGGCCCGTCAGGGTAACATGCTGACGCACCTGACGCGCTGGTACGCCAATCTTGAGATCCTCCGGATGGCGACGTCAACGAACGCCGAGCTGCTGGGCCTGTCTCATCAGCGCAATCCTTATCCGGGCAAATTGGGAGTCATCGAGGAAGGAGCCTTCGCGGACCTCCTCGTGATCGATGGAGACCCTGTCGAGAACATTAGCCTGATCGAGAACCCCGACGCGAACCTTCGACTCATCATGAAGGACGGCAAGATCCATAAGAATACGCTTGCCGGTTGAGGCAGGGAAACGAACGGCAGATCTTCGCCGTCGGCGCAGCGATGTGAGACCGGAATTGCCTTTCCCGCGCGTTCAGTGATTGCCCCTCGATATCATTGTTCTCATTTTGTTCTTGACTGGCGGGACAAGCTGAGCTATATCGTTACGCAGATCAGGTCCTGACGAGGGGCGCACTCGCGAGGCGTCGCAAGAGCGGGACCGGACACGGTCCCGTGCTCGCTTCCTACGCAGAAGCAAGTGACGGGAGGCCCAGGATGCTTGGGCGGGTTGTCGGGATCGGTCGCAGGCCCCCGTCGCACGAGACGGATCCCGCCTGCGGCGAGACCTGAGCCTTGCCTCTCCTGTCCGCCTAAAAGAACCGTGCGCGAAGAGGCCTCCCGGCTCTTCCCTTCTCCTCATCCGCGAGCCGGGCTGCCCGACGCGCCACCCTCGATCGCTTCCCCTCCGGGCCACTCAGCCCGGAGGACATGGCCCCATGCCGTGACGCGCTCCGCCGTCATTCCGGGGCGAGCCTCAGCGAGAGCCCGGAACCCAGAACCACGACCGTTCAGGAGAAAGAGCCATGGCAGCCGTTGCGTTCTTTTCCAGCACCCTCAGCGTGTATGGGTTCCGGGCTCGCCTGCGGCGCCCCGGAATGACGGTGGTGCTCTGTCCTTCCGGGGCGAGCCGCGCGAGAGCCCGGAACCCAGAGCCGCTAACGATCCCGGATCAGGAGCCATGGCAGCCGCGCACCCGTCCACAAACCTCAGCGGCTCTGGGTTCCGGGCCCGGCCCGCAGGGCCGTCCCGGAATGACGGGGGTGCTCTATCGTCCCGGAACCCGGGCCGTTTCAAGGATCAGGAAACTTGAACGATCAGCTTGCCGAAGTTCCGCCCTTCGAGAAGTCCGATAAACGCGTCCGGGGCGCTTTCGAGGCCCTGCACGATATCTTCCTTGTACCTGACGCGCCCGTCCGCGATCCATTGCGCCATGTCCCTGTAGAAGGCGGGCCGCTGGTCGACGAACTCCCTCTGGATGAAACCGCGGATCAACAGGCTCTTGGTGAGAATGTCCCGCATGAGGATCGGCAGCCGGTCCGGTCCCTCGAAAGGTCCGGTGCTGTTGTATTGGGCGACAAGGCCGCAGACCGGAATGCGGGCGAACGGATTGAGCAAGGGGAAAACCGCATCCCACACGGCTCCGCCGACATTCTCGAAATAGACGTCGATGCCGTTCGGGCAGGCGGCCCTGAGCTCCTCGGCGAAAGTCGGCGAGCGATGGTCGATGGCGGCATCGAAGCCGAAGGCGTCCTTCACCACGGCGCACTTGTCTGCGCCGCCCGCGATCCCGACAGCCCGAGCTCCCTTGAGGCGCGCGATCTGCCCCACCGCCGAACCGACCGGTCCGCTTGCCGCAGCCACCACCACGGTCTCGCCGGGCTTGGGCTGCGCAATGGTGAGCAGTCCCGCATAGGCCGTAAAGCCGGGCATGCCGAGAACCCCGAGGGCCGTCGTCACGGGCGCGGCTTCCGGATCGAGCTTGCGCAATCCCGTGCCGTCGGACACCGCATGGGATTGCCATCCCGAATGCGACAAGACGATATCGCCGACGGCGAAATCCGGATGGCGGCTCTCGATCACTTCGGCGACCGTACCGCCTTCCATCACTTGGCCGATCCCCACCGGAGCGGCATAGGACTTCGCATCGCTCATCCGTCCCCGCATATAGGGATCAAGCGAGAGATAGCGGATCTTGAGCAGCACTTCGCCCGTTCCCGGAGCCGGAACCGGAGCTTGCACGACGTTGAAATTCGCAGGCGAAGGCCGACCGGTCGGGCGCGAGGCGAGGACGACCTGGAGGTTATGTTCCGGCACAGCGTAAACCTTTCAATAGGGAGAGGGAATCATGAATGTCCCCGGAGCATCGCCGGTCTACCCCTCGCGAGTCCACACGATCTCCAGCGGTTCCCGGAACGCAAAGCGCAGCAGATGATCGGCGACGACCTGCTCCATGCGGGAGATCCCCTCCTCCGATGCGCCGCTGAGCGTGATGCGCAGGTGATCGGGGCCCGCCTCCAGGATGCAGGGTCCGTTCGGCAGCGGGATGTCGGCGCGCTCCGCATTGTAGGTGAGATCAGGGAAGCGGTGGCTCCAATGCTTGCTGAGCTGGGTCAGGTACTTGCTGGCGTGCTCGGTGCGAACCTCGGAACGGGACATGATCATCGAAACGGTTCCTCTCCATCAACGGCGCGGGACTATCGGACGATAACGACCGAAGAGCTGAAGAATAGGGACCTTCGGGAACGGGCGGCAGAATGGCGGCGAACATATGTGCCATGCACCCCGGGCCGCTGACTTTCGGGACGCAGCCCTATGCGAGGCGGGACGGTGATCGGCGGCGGGCCGCTCGCGGGATCGCGGAACTCAGAAGAAGAGATATGTTTGGGAAGGAATATTTGGTGGAGCCAGGCGGAATCGAACCGCCGACCTCTTGAATGCCATTCAAGCGCTCTCCCAACTGAGCTATGGCCCCACGCTGGCCGCGGTGATGGGGCACCGCGGAAAGGATCGCCGCCGAGAGGCAGCGGCGCTTCTATAGTCGGGTCCGATCAGAGGTTCAAGCCTCTTCATCGTCCTCCAGATCACTGTCGATCAGGTCCGACACATCGTCGTCCCCTTCCTCTTCATCCTCAAGGAAGGTGTCGTCGTCGGCCACGTCATCGGCCACGTCGATATCGTCGTCGGTCGGAAGATCCTTATCGGCCTCGCCAGCCTCGACCTCGTCGAGTGACACCATCTCGGCGCCGGCCGTCTCGAGCTCGGTCTCGTCCTCATCCTCGGTCGAACGAGCAACGGCAGGAGCCGCCACGCGGCTGAGTGCCGTAACCTGAAAGACGGTGCCGCATTTCGGGCAGACGGCGGGATCTCTGTTGAGATCGTAGAATTTCGCGCCGCAGCTCATGCACTGGCGCTTCAAGCCGAGTTCCGGTTTGGCCACGGGTTCATGCCTCAATGTGAATGTTGGGAAGGCTCCGTTAGTCGCGAGGGCCCCCCTTGTCAAATAAGAAATTGCAGGAGAAGTCCAGACAGGGCCGCCTGCCCGGATGACGGCACCGAATGCCCGTGTTAGGAGCCGCCAGTTATAAGGATGAAAGGGGCGAGCATGGGGCACGCACATGGAGTGGCATCACCGGTCACCAGCCGCGCCGGCGGGGGCCTGAAGGGGCGCCTTCGGGTTCCGGGCGACAAGTCGATCTCCCACCGGTCCATGATCTTCGGCTTGCTCGCCATCGGGGAAACCCAGGTGGAGGGACTTCTCGAAGGCGACGATGTGCTGCGCACGGCCGAGGCCTGCAAGGCCCTTGGCGCCCATATCACCCGGGAAGCGCCCGGCCGCTGGCGGATTCGCGGCGCCGGGATTGGCGGCTTAGTCGAGCCCACCGGGATTCTGGATTTCGGCAATGCGGGCACCGGGTCACGGCTCATGATGGGCGTTGCCGGCAGCCACCCCATCAGCGCCACCTTTGACGGCGATGCCTCGCTGCGCAAACGTCCGATGCGCCGCATCCTGGATCCGCTCGTCAAGATGGGCGTCACCGTGGTGAGCGAAGCGGAGGGAGGACGGGTCCCGCTGACTCTGCGCGGCCCCCGCGAGACGATCCCGATCACCTACGAGACGCCGGCAGCCTCGGCCCAGATCAAATCGGCCATTCTTCTGGCAGGCCTCAACTCGCCCGGAAGGACGACCGTGATCGAAAGCGAGGCGACCCGGGACCACACGGAACGCATGCTGCGCCATTTTGGCGCAACGGTGGAGGTTGTTCCCCACGGCCAGCATGGACGTGCCGTCACCCTGGAGGGCCAGCCGGAGCTCCGGGGCACGACCGTGATCGTCCCCAGCGACCCGTCGTCGGCCGCCTTCCCGATCGTGGCTGCGTTGATCACACCGGGTTCCGACGTGGGGATCGAAGGCGTGATGATGAATCCGCTTCGGACCGGCCTCATCACGACCCTCCTGGAGATGGGCGCATCCATCGAGCGCCTGAACGAACGCGACGAAGGCGGCGAAACGGTTGCCGACCTGCGGGTCCGGGCGAGCCGTCTCAGCGGCGTCACGGTTCCGGCCGACAGGGCGCCGGCGATGATCGACGAATACCCGATCCTGGCCGTTGCCGCCTCGTTTGCCGAAGGGACAACGCGCATGCAGGGCCTTCATGAACTGCGTGTCAAGGAATCCGACCGTCTGGCGGCCGTCGCGGCCGGCCTCGCGGAGACTGGCGTGCCGCACGAGATTCAAGAGGACGATCTCATCGTCCATGGAACCGGCGGAAAGGTGCGGGGCGGCGGAAAGCCCGTTGCGACCCATCTCGACCACCGGATCGCCATGTCGTTCCTCGTGATGGGCCTGGCGACGGCGGAGCCTGTCACGGTCGACGATGGGGCCATGATCGCCACGAGCTTCCCCACCTTCATCCCGCTCATGCGCGAACTTGGTGCCACGATCCTCGACTGATGCATCCATGATTATTGCAATCGACGGCCCCGCCGCCTCCGGCAAAGGAACGCTCGGCAAGCGCCTGGCGGACCATCTGGGCTTCGCCCATCTCGATACGGGCCTCTTGTACCGTGCGGTTGCTTCGGTCCTCCTCGGACAGGGCATTCCGCTGACGGACCGGGACGCGGCGGCCGACGCCGCACGGAATCTCGACGTCAGCCATCTGGATGCCCCGGACCTGCGCGGCGCTGCGATGGGCGAGTCCGCCTCGGTGATCTCGGCCTACCAGCCGGTGCGGGATGCGCTTCTCGCCTTCCAGCGCCAGTTCGGGAGCCTGGAGCCGGGCGCGGTGCTTGATGGCCGGGACATCGGCACGGTCGTCTGCCCCGACGCGGAGGTCAAGCTCTTCATCACGGCGACGCCGGAAGAGCGTGCCCGTCGCCGTCATCTGGAGCTTGTCCGGCGAGGTGAGGACGTCACCTACGAAACGATCCTCACGGATATCCGGCGCCGGGACGAGCGGGACATCAACCGGGCAACCGCCCCCCTCAAGGCTGCGGCCGACGCGATCACCCTCGACACGACGAATCTCGACGCAGACGGCGCCTTCCAGGCCGCCCTAGCCATTGTGGACAGGAAGCGAAGCAAAACTTGACCTTGCGTCGTGCCAGGAAGCTGGCACACTTCAACGGACCAGACCGGCTCCTCAGGGGAGATTACCGATGGTTCGTTCCGGCTGTATGCGTTTCGTTGCGGGGCTCTTCCTGGTCCTGGGACTGTTCAGCGCCCCGCCGAAGGCCAAGGCGCAGACGGAGATCGACCTCGCCCTCGTTCTGGCGGTCGACATATCCTTCTCCATGGACACGGAAGAGCAGGCTCTGCAGCGCGAGGGGTTTGCGCAGGCGTTTCGCTCCCCGCTCGTCCACGAGGCGATCCGGGCCGGGCTGGTCGGCAGGATTGCCGTCACTTATGTGGAATGGGCCGGGGCCTCGGACCAGAAGGTGATCATTCCCTGGACCGTCCTCGACAATTCCGAGAGCCTGATGGCCTTCGCCGACCGGATCTCGTCGACACCGTTGAGCCGGGCGCAACGGACCTCCATCTCCAGCGCCATCGATTTCAGCTCCAAGCTCTTCGACGAGCTCGACGCCACCGCGACCCGCCAGGTCATCGACGTGTCGGGGGATGGTCCCAACAACCAGGGCCGCGGCGTGGAGCAGGCGCGGGATGACGCGCTTGCGAAGGGCATCATCATCAACGGGCTGCCGATCATGCTCCGCAAGCCCGGCTACCTCGACATTCCCGAACTCGACATCTATTACAGGGACTGCGTCATTGGAGGTCAGGGGTCTTTCATGGTTCCGGTTCGCGAGCGTGATCAGTTCATCAACGCGATCAAGACCAAGATCCTCCTCGAAGTCGCCAATCTCACCCCGCAGATCCCCCGTATCGAACGCATCCAGAATCCTCCCCGGGCCAATTGTCTGACCGGCGAGATGCAATGGCGCGATCGCTGGAACAACTGACCTAAGATCTCATGCAGAAAATGACATTGGCGCTCGTGGCTCACGACGCCAAAAAGGATGACATGGCCGATTTCGTCGCCATGCATGAAAATGCTCTTCAGCCCTTCACCCTCTACGCCACCGGCACGACCGGCGGACGGGTCATGGAACGGTGCCCGTCTCTGACCGTGACACGTCTGAAGAGCGGCCCCCTTGGAGGCGATCAGCAGATCGGCGCGATGATCGCCGAGGGCAGGATCGATGCGCTGTTCTTCTTTGTCGACCCGCTGTCCCCTCATCCGCACGACGTGGACGTGAAGGCTCTGATGCGGCTGGCCCTCGTCTACAACATTCCCATGGCGCTCAACCGGGCGACCGCCGAACGGTTGATTGCCAGCTTCGCCCCATAAGGCACTCTCATGTCCCTCGCGGCTTGGCGCGTCGCGTCGGAGGAGCCGTGAGCGGATCCTCCGGCCAGGGATGCTTGGGATACTGGCCCCGCATGTCAGCCCGCACGGCGGCCCAGGAACCGCGCCAGAAGCCCGGCAGGTCCCGGGTGATCTGGATCGGACGCTGAGCCGGCGACAAGAGGTGCAGGATCAAGGGCACCCGTCCGCCCGCCAGGGTCGGATGTCGATCGAGCCCGAACAGCTCCTGAACGCGCACCGCCAGAACAGGCCCTTCCTCCGCGCCATAATCGATCGGGATCTGCGAGCCGGTCGGCACCTCCAGATGGGTCGGCGCTTCCGCATCGAGACGACGCTGGAGATTCCAGGGCATGAGCCCCCTCAGCGCTTCGCTGAGGTGATCCGGGCCGAGATCGGCAAGACCGGTTTTCCCGACAAGGTGCGGTGCAAGCCATTCCTCGGCCGTTGCGGCGAGAGCCTCATCGGAGAGGTCCGGCCAGTCCTCTCCCTCGGCTTTCCGGAGGAACATCACCCGCTCCCGCCATTGGGCAAGCGCTTTGGACCAGGGCAGAGCCGATAATCCCAGTCCCATCAGTCCCGTGGCAAGAGCTCTGGCGCTTTCCTCCGTTGCCGGAACCGGTAGCGGCCGCTCGTTCAGGACGAGGGCGCCGTAACGCCGGACCGCACGGGCCCGGAGCGCTTTGGCCTGTCGGTCGAAAACGATCTTGTCCCGGCGCTCGATATCATCGCCCAACATGACATCGATCTCATCGGGCGCAATCGCCGCCGCCGCGAGGATCCGCGCCGAGGCCGCTCCGCCCGCGATTTCCGCGATGGCCAGGTAGGGCTCCTTGGCCAATCGATCGTGCGCTTCAAGGGAAGCCCCGCGGCCGTTGGCCATGAGGTATTCGCCGGGCTTTCCGCGGGCTTTCGCCAAACGGTCAGGGTAGGCCAGGGTCAGGAGCGCACCAGGGGAAAGCGCGGCGTCGGAAGAGCGCGCGGACGCTCCGCCGCGCGCCCAGCCTTGAGCCATGCGGCGCATGTCCTCGGCACGCCGCGATCGGTCGCGGCGGAAGCGCTCCACGCGCTCGCCAAGATCCGTCCCGTCGCCGCCAAGCCCCCGCTCGACGAGGACCGCAGCGATATCGGCGGCCTCCCTTCCCTGCCGGCTCTCTCCCGCTTTGAGCACCATGCGGGCAAGGCGCGGCGGCAAGGGAAGGTCGCGCAGGTGACGGCCGGTCTCGGTGATACGGCCATCCTCATCGAGAGCATGAAGCTGCTGAAGCAGTGCCCGGGCCTCCTTGAGCGCCGGCGGCGGCGGCGGATCGAGGAACGCGAGAGTAGCCGGATCCGTCACGCCCCAGGCCGCGCAATCGAGGAGCAGCGGCGCCAGATCCGCCGACAGAATTTCAGGGCGAGCAAAAGCCTCGAGCGCGCCGGTGGCGGCTTCCTCCCACAGACGATAGCAGATGCCGGGCTCGGTTCGTCCCGCACGGCCGCGTCTCTGATCAGCCGCCGCACGGGAAACACGCACGGTCTCGAGCCGCGTCAGGCCGATCCCCGGCTCGTAGACGGGAACCCGGGCGAGACCGGAATCGACAACCACACGAACGCCCTCGATGGTCAACGATGTCTCGGCGATGGACGTCGCAAGCACGACCTTCCGACGGCCGGGCTTTGCCGGACTCACCGCCAGGTCCTGTTCGGCCCGATCGAGAGCCCCGTAGAGCGGGGCGATATCGACAGCCGGATCGGCGATGCGCTCCCGAAGAAGCATCTCGACGCGCCGGATTTCCCCCTGTCCAGGCAGAAACACGAGAATCGACCCGCTTTCCGCCCGCAAGGCGCGCGTGACAGCCTCCGCCACCAGCTCGTCGATTCGCCGGTTGGGATCACGCCCCAGGTAATGGGTCTCAACCGGATAGGCCCGCCCCTCGGACCGGATGACAGGTGCATCTGAAAGGAGCTTGGCGACCCGCGCGCCGTCGAGAGTCGCAGACATGACCAGAAGGCGCAGATCTTCCCGAAGGCCGGCCTGCGCATCGAGCGCCAGGGCAAGACCTAAATCCGCATCCAGGGAGCGCTCATGGAATTCATCGAACAGAACGGCGGCGATCCCGTCGAGGGCGGGATCGCCCAGGATCATTCGCGCGAACACACCCTCCGTCACCACCTCGATTCGGGTCTTTCGGCCGACCTTGGAGCCGAGACGAACCCGAAGCCCGACCGTTTCGCCGACGGCTTCACCGAGGGTTCGGGCCATCCGGTCGGCCGCCGCACGGGCTGCGAGCCTGCGCGGTTCGAGCACGATGAGCTTGCGCCCTTCGACCCAGGGTTCTTCGAGAAGCGCAAGGGGAACACGCGTCGTCTTGCCGGCGCCGGGAGGAGCCACAAGAACCGCGTTCGAGCGCACGCGAAGGCTCGCCGTCAGGTCGGCGAGCACCTCATCGATGGGAAGTCGGGTCTCAAAGGCACGCATGCTGCCTGATGGCGCAGACTGAGCCCGAGGGCAAGGTGCCTGTCAGGCGGCGATCCCATAGCGCCGAAGCTCGGCCGCGAGATCCATCGGCTCCACGAAATGGACCGCATGCATTCCGACGGAGCGGGCGCCCTCCACGTTTGCCTTGGAATCGTCGATGAAGATGCAGTCCTCGGCCTTAAGTCCATAGCGATCGAGCAGGAGATTGTAGATCCGGGGCTCCGGCTTCAAAAGCCGCTCGTCTCCCGAGACGATCGTGCCGTCGAATCCATCCAGAAACGGGAAGCGCTTCTTCGCGATCGTGAATTTGGGGCTGGAGAAATTCGTGATGCAGTAGTTCGGAATACCCGCGTTGCGCAGACGGCCGAGCAGATCGACATTCTCCTCGATGATACCGGAAACGGTTTCTTCCCAACGGTGGTGGAACGCACGGATCGACGCTTCGTGGCTCGGATAATCCCGCACCAGGAGGGCTACGGCCTCGTCCCAGTCACGCCCGCGATCCTGCTCAAGATTCCATTGATTGGTGCAGACGGTCGAGAGGAACCACTCCATCTCGGCCTCGTCCTCGAAGATCGTCCGGTAAAGGTTGCGCGGATCCCAGCGCAGAAGGACGTTGCCGACATCGAAGACGACGGTCGTTGGATTCCGGTTGCTCATGATACCCCTTCTTTGCTTCGTTCGGATGCTTTTATTCCGGAGAAAGCTCCAGCGCCATTCTCAAAAAATGGCACCCTGCCCTCCGTTTCCGAATCCCTGAGCAACTTTTCCTGAACCTCCGGTGAAGCTTGAGTGGATCAACGGCGAGGCTGCGACGTTGTCGGAGGGTTTTCCCAAGTGCGGCGAGCGTGAGAATGACGGGTTCCCGATGGCCGAGGATTGGCCTGAATTGGCGCAGCGCCGCGCTTCTGGGCCTGATCTCAAGCACGTTCTCGACGCTCGTGAGTCAGTTCACCGCCACCCGGATCGGACGGGATGCCCTGGTCGATTGGATGACCGTGGCAACCATTCCGCTCCGCTCAGGGATAATCCATGTCGATCCCTCATGGATGTCGATCGTTGCGGGGATTCTCTTCCATCAATGGGCGGACTTTTCCTGGGCGCTGGTCTTTTTCGGACTGTTCGGCAGGTGGACCGCCTCGCTGGGTCCCTGGGCTCTCCTGCTGCTTGCGCTGCCCTGGGCCGTTTTCACATCCAGCCTCGAATGGTTTTTCCTCGTTCCGCTCCTGCCGTTCCGGCAGCCAATCTTTATCTTGGAACAGCCTTACTGGATCGGCTTCCTGGTTCATGCGACATCGGCCTCGATCTATCCGCTATTTCCAAGGCTGAGGGACTGGATGGCGGGCCGGGTGCCATCCCCGCATCGACGCTTTGCCGGAATCTGGAGTTTTCTTGCGGTCTTTGGCTTGGTTGTGTTGGGCGCTCTCGCGTTCTTGGGTTGGCAGAACCGCGAACTGCCATGGATGGGGCAAGACGCCGTCTATGACCAGGCCTACATGCGCCGCATAGCGGCTCACCACGATCAAGGGCTCGAACTGGCGCTTCTGGCGGTCGAACGGGCACAGGATCCGGACCTGCGGGATACCGCCCGCCTGATGGCCGCCTCCCAGAAGGGCGATATCGCGGTTTTCCGCCAATTCTGGAGCAGCTGGTTTCCCGGCTTGCTTCCGCCGGCCACCGCCGAGGATCATAGGGCCATGCCGGGGATGCTTTCAGCAGACCGGATCGGGGAACTCAGGCGGGTGAGCGACGATGGTTTCGCCCCCTTGTTTATCTCCCTGATGACGCATCACCACCAGGGAGCGATTGCCATGGCGGACGAGACGCTCCATGGAAAAAGCGACATTCGGTTGCGATTGATGGCCCATGCCATTCGGCATGGTCAGCGGGGAGAGATCGAACTCATGAGAGGTACGGAAGGATTTGCGGCCGTCAAGGCAGCCACCATGTCCCTCTTCCGTCCGGGCGAGCCGACGCCGACCAGCCCCGACGAAATCCCCTGTCGCGCTCCGACCAACCGCATCATTGATGAGACGATCCCATGCTTGACCAAGTGACGGCTATTCAGTTCGCGCTTGTCGCGCTGTGTGCTCTGGGAGCCGGAACCCTTGGGGGAATCGCCGGCTATGGGACCGGTCTCCTGATGCCGCTCGTCCTTGCTCCCATCGTGGGTGCGGATGCGGTCGTCCCCATCATCGGCGCCTCGGCTCTGTTGACCAATGGCAGCCGCGTCGTCGCATTTTGGAACGACATCGACCGCCGTCGCGCCTTGATCGTCGCCGTGATGGCGATCCCGACATGCTTTATCGGCGCCTACGGGTACACGTTCCTGTCCGGCAGGGGTGCCAGCATCCTCATCGGTTCGTTCCTGATAGTCATGGTGCCGCTGCGCCTCGCCTTGAAACGGCTCAGCGCCCAGCTTTCAGGCAGAGGCCTCTTCGCAGCGGGCGCCGGATACGGGCTTCTCGTCGGCGGGACTTCGGGATCCGGCGTCGTGCTGCTCTCGATCCTCATGGCATCCGGGTTGAACGGTCGTGCGGTCGTCGCAACGGACGCGGTCATTTCCATGACGCTTGGGGTTGCGAAGACCGGGGCCTTTCAGGCTTTCGGCGCACTGCCCCTGTCGTCGTGGATCATGGCGCTGCTTGTCGGCCTATCGGCGACCCCAGGCGCCTTCATCGCCAAGCGCCTCACGGAGGCTCTGCCGATTCATATTCACAACGCCATTCTGGACGCCGCCATCATATGCGGCGGCGCCATTCTGATTGCGCAGGGCCTGCGGTGAGCGGACCGCTGCGCTAACCGCCGATATTGTAGGCGGCCAGCGCCGCCATGTTGACGATGTCCGCATCCGTTGCGCCGAGGGACACGATCTGCACCGGCCTGTCGAGGCCGACCACCAATGGCCCGAGCACCATCGCGCCTCCAAGCTCCTGCAGCATTTTCGTCGAGATCGAAGCGGAATGAAAAGCCGGCATGACCAGCACGTTGGCGGGGCCCGTAAGACGGCAGAACGGATATTGCGCCATTCCATCCCGGTTCAGCGCCACATCGGCCGACATCTCCCCATCGTACTCGAAGTCCAGGCGCATGCCGTCGAGAATGCGAACCGCTTCCTGGATCTTCTCCGCACGCTCCGCCCGCGGATGACCGAAGGTCGAGAACGACAAAAGGGCCACCCGCGGCTCGTATCCGAGACGACGGGCGACACCAGCCGCCTCGATGGCGATCTCCGCCAGCTCCTGCGCGTCAGGCATCTCATGAATCGCCGTGTCGGCCACCAGAACGGCGCGGCCCCGCGCGAGGCAGAGAGAAACACCGATCACCCGATGTCCGGGCTTTGCATCCACCACATGGCGCACGTCGGCGAGGGCCGTCGAATAATTGCGCGTCGCGCCCGTCACCATGGCGTCCGCATCGCCGAGCGCCACCATGGACGCCGCGAAGTGATTGCGATCCTGGTTGATCAGGCGCTGGCAATCGCGAAACAGGAAGCCCTTTCGCTGCAGACGCTCATAGAGAAACTGGGCATAGGTGCTGTTGCGGTGAGAAAGGCGGGCGTTGTGGATCTCGATTCCCTCCCGCCCCTCGAGGTCGATCCCTGCCTGTTCCGCCGTCGCATGGATACGGTCCTCGCGTCCCACCAGGATGGCGCGTCCCAGCCCCTGATTGACGAACGACAGCGCGGCGCGGATCACCTGCTCCTCTTCGCCCTCCGCGAAGACGACCCGTTTCGGGAAGCGGCGCACGCGCTCGAAGATGCCGTTGAGCGTCCCGGCCACGGGATCCCGGCGGGCGGAGAGCTGCGCCTTGTAGGCGCGCATATCGACGATGGGACGGCGCGCGACACCCGTATCCATCGCGGCCTGGGCGACGGCCTGCGGGATCGTATGGATCAACCGCGGATCGAACGGCACCGGAATGATATATTCCCGCCCGAAACGCGGGCGTGTGCCCTGATAGGCGGCCGCCACCTCGTCCGGAACGTCCTCGCGGGCAAGATCCGCCAGAGCCTCGGCGGCTGCGATCTTCATCTCCATGTTGATCGTTGTTGCCTGCACGTCGAGCGCGCCGCGGAAGATGTACGGGAAGCCGAGCACATTGTTGACCTGGTTCGGATAATCGGACCGCCCTGTTGCGATGATCACGTCGTCCCGGATGCGGGCCACCTCCTCCGGGGTGATCTCGGGATCCGGATTGGCCATGGCGAAGATGATGGGGTTGGGGGCCATGGAGCGGATCATCTCATCCGTGAAGGCCCCTTTGACGGACAGGCCGAAGACCGCGTCCGCTCCATCGAGAGCCTCCGCCAGCGTGCGAGCCTTCGTTTCGATGGCATGGGCCGATTTCCACTGATTCATGCCCTCCGTCCGGCCCTTGTAGATCACGCCCTTGGTATCGCAGAGAATGACGTTGTTGGGCGCGAAGCCCATGGCCTTGAGGAGTTCCGTGCAGGCGATGCCGGCGGCACCGGCGCCATTGACCACAAGTCTGGTTTTCGCCATGTCGCGCCCGGTAAGATGCAGGGCGTTGAGAAGTCCCGCGGCCGCGATGATCGCCGTGCCGTGCTGATCGTCATGGAAAACCGGGATATCCATGAGTTCGCGCAGCCGCTCTTCGATGATGAAGCACTCGGGCGCCTTGATGTCCTCGAGATTGATGCCCCCAAAAGAGGGGCCCAGATAGCGCACGCAGTTGATGAAGGCGTCCGGATCCTCCGTGTCGACCTCCAGGTCGATGGAGTCCACGTCGGCAAAGCGCTTGAACAGGACGGACTTGCCTTCCATCACGGGTTTCGACGCAAGGGCCCCGAGATTGCCGAGGCCAAGGATCGCGGTGCCGTTCGAGATCACCGCCACCATGTTGGAGCGGGTGGTATAATCGAAGGCCAGCGAGGGGTTTTCGGCGATTGCCTTGACGGGGACCGCGACGCCCGGCGAGTAAGCTAGGGAAAGGTCCCGCTGCGTCGCCATCGGCTTGGTCGGTGTGATCTCGAGCTTTCCCGGCCGTCCCTGCGCATGGAACTGAAGCGCCTCCTGATCGGTGAAAGTGGGGCGGCTGCGGCGGGTCGTCGGCTGATCTGTCATTGCTGTTTCGCGTCTTTTATGATTGGGGCGTTTCCAAAGGCGAGCCTGCGACCTTAAGGCAAGGACGCGCTTCCCCTCAAGACTTGTCCACACCCTGGCCTCTGACCCTATGCCACGGGTGAAAGACGGCGCAGCTTTTGCTAGGAACGTCAGGATGTCGTCACAAGCCCGATACCAATCCCCCGATCGCCCTGAATCCGAGGCGCCGGTTCCGGCGAAAGCGGCGGCGGACAGCCGCGTCACGCCGATGATGGCGCAATATATCGAGATCAAGGCCGCCAATCCCGACAGTCTGCTGTTCTACCGGATGGGAGATTTCTACGAACTCTTCTTCGAGGATGCGGAGATTGCGAGCCAGGCCCTCGGCATCGTCCTGACGAAACGGGGCAAGCACCAGGGGCAGGATATCCCGATGTGCGGCGTCCCCGTCGAGCGGGCGGATGATTACCTGCAGCGTCTCATCGGCCTGGGGCACCGGGTGGCGGTCTGCGAACAGACCGAGGATCCGGCAGAGGCCAAGAAGCGGGGCGCAAAGTCCGTCGTGCGGCGGGATGTCGTGCGGCTGGTCACGCCCGGCACCATCACGGAGGATCGGCTCCTCGATCCGGGGCGGGCCAACTTTTTCCTCGCGATCGCCCGGCGCCGCGTGTCCGATCAGGAATGGTGCTACGGCCTCGCGGCAGTCGACATTTCCACAGGTCATTTCGTGCTGAGCGAAACCGACGGGACAGGCCTTTCGGCCGAGATCGCCCGCTTCGAGCCCCGCGAAATCCTCGTGCCGGATGTGATCCACGACGATCCGGAGCTGGCGGCCTTCTGGCGCGAAACCAAGGCGGCCATCACCCCCCTCTCACGGGAAGGCCTCGACCCGGCTTCCGCGGAAAGGCGCCTGAAGGACTATTTCGGGATCGCAACCCTCGATTCCTTCGGATCGTTCGGCCGCGCCGAAATCACGGCGGCCGGAAGTGCTCTTTTCTATATCGAGAAGACCCAGATCGGCAGCCGCCCGGTTCTCAACCCGCCCTCGCGGGACGTCGTCGGAGCCGCGCTCGCGATCGATGCGGCGACCCGGGCGAACCTCGAACTCACCCGGACCCTTGCCGGTGAACGCGCGGGCAGTCTTCTGGCGACGATCGACTGCACCGTCACACCCGGCGGCGCCCGGCTTCTCGGCGAGCGGCTCGCCGGCCCCCTGACGGACCCGGACCGGATCCGCGACCGTCAGGACTCGGTCGCCGCCCTTGCGGAAAATGGAGAGCTTCGCGAGCGCATCCGCCGTATCCTCAAGCGCTCGCCGGACCTTGCCCGGGCCCTCTCGCGCCTCGGCCTGGGCCGAGGTGGCCCGCGCGATCTTGCCTGCGTCCGCGATGGCCTGCTGGCCGCCCGGGATCTCGGCCTTGAACTGGCCATCGCTCCGGTCCTGCCCAAAGAGCTGGCCGAGGCGTCCGACCGGCTGAAGTCCCTCGATACCACCGCAGCCGACAGGCTTGCGGCCGCGCTGGCCGACGAGTTGCCCCTCCTGAAGCGGGACGGCGGCTTCATTCGCCCGGGCTACGATTCCGATCTCGACGAATTGCGGGAGCTCCAGCAGGATTCCCGACGGTTCATCGCGGCCCTGCAGGCGCGCTACGCCACGGATACCGGATGCCGGGCCCTCCGGGTGAAGCACAACCACATGATCGGCTACTTCGTGGAAGTGCCGCAGAATGTCGGCGAAGACCTGCTCAAGGAGCCGTGGAAGGAGCTTTTCGTCCATCGCCAGACCATGGCCGGAGCGATGCGCTTCTCGACCGTAGAACTCGGCGAACTGGAATCGAAGATCGCTTCGGCGGCCGACCGGGCCCTGCGGATCGAGCTCGGATTGTTCGACGCCATGGTGCAGGAGCTTCTTGCCTTGTCGAGCGACATCGCGTCGGCCGCAGAGGCGCTCGCCGTGGTCGACGTGACGGCCGCGCTCGCCGATCTGGCGACCCGCCTCGACTGGACACGCCCAACCATCGACAAGAGCCTGGCTTTCCAGATCAAGGGCGGGCGTCATCCGGTTGTGGAAGCGGCACTCAAGCGGCAGGGCGAGGCCTTCATCGCCAATGATTCCGACCTGTCTGGCAAGGATGCCGGTCACATTCTCCTGATCACCGGCCCGAACATGGGCGGCAAGTCCACCTATCTGCGCCAGAATGCGCTCATCGTGGTGCTGGCGCAGATGGGATCGTTCGTACCGGCCAGGGAGGCTCATATCGGGGTCGTCGACCGGCTCTTTTCACGGGTCGGCGCGGCGGACGACCTGGCCCGGGGCCGCTCGACCTTCATGGTCGAGATGGTCGAGACCGCCGCGATCCTCAATCAGGCAACAGCCCGATCCCTCGTCATTCTCGATGAAATCGGACGAGGAACGGCAACCTTCGACGGGTTGTCCATCGCATGGGCGGCCATCGAGCACCTGCACGAGGCGAACCGTTGCCGCGCTCTGTTCGCCACCCACTTCCATGAATTGACGGCCCTGTCGGAGCGGCTCCCGCGAATTTCCAATGCAACGCTGAAGGTCACGGAATGGCACGGGGACGTGGTCTTCCTGCACGAGGTCGTGCCGGGGACGGCGGACCGATCCTATGGGCTGCAGGTTGCTCGTCTGGCGGGGTTGCCGATCGCCGTCGTGGAGCGGGCGAAAGCGATCCTGAGCGAACTCGAACGCTCCGACCGGGAGCATCCCAAGCGTGCTTTGGTGGATGATCTGCCTCTCTTCGCAATGGCGACGCGGCCGGAACCGGCGGCAAGCAACGCTCCGGATCCGTTGCGGGATGCACTCGGGGCCATCGACCCGGATCAGATGACGCCGCGCGAGGCTCTCGAGGCTCTGTATCGCCTCAAGGCGCAGAACTCTAGCGCAGGCTAGCCGAGCCTTCTAGGAGCCTCTAGGAAAGGGTAGACCGGTCCCCCGGGCTCATCGCTCCGAAAGGAATGAAGGTCACCGTGCGGCTTGGCTCGGCACCGTCTTCCCGATCCGCCAGGATATACGCCAGCGCCTCACGAACACCGCGTTCGGTGTAAGGTTTGGAGATGACACCCCGGGCTCCGGCGAAGTCCTCCGGAATGCGCTTGGTGTTCGCAGTCATGAACAGAACGGTCGTTCCGAGCTGGGACGTCAGCTGGCGCGCCACGTCGACGCCGGTAGGACCATCGGCCAGATGGATATCCACAAAGGCAAGATCGGGCTTGAGGTTTCGTGCGAGCTTCAAGGCTTCGGACGAAGAGGGCGCAACGCCGACCACATCGTGACCCGCTTCCTGCAGAAGCGTCTCGAGCTCCAGAGCGATCAGGATTTCGTCTTCGATGATCAGGATACGCAACGACTTACCGGTATTCAAAACCGTGTCTCCTTTGCCGGCGCGGGCATCCGCGCATCCGCAAGGCGCGCACGGCTCCTAACGGGGGAAACCAGAAATTCTGCTGAAGAGAAACAGGATGGGAGCGGGCTCACGCCTGCCTGTTCTGCGGATCCTGTATCATAAGGGAAACCAACCGTCAGCAGAGCTCTCTTTGCCGAAACGCAACGCGACATTGCACGAGAACTCCCTGACTGACCGCCGCACAAGCGGTTTGCCCCCCTCATGATGCGCTGCTCTCCACCGTCTTCTTATGAGCAAGGCGGCTTGGCGCCACCTGCCCTTGATGCGACTCAACGCCGGAACAGGGGCTGAGTTCCGGACTCTTTAGCCGCAGCAGGAATTCATGCACTCGATACGTAATACTATCGCAAAGAGGCTGTATCGGCTAAGTTCCGACCGTCACGGAGTTTCAGCCTATGGTCATGCGCGTTTCCACTGTCGCCTTCGAAGGGATCGAAGCGCGTGCGGTCGATGTGCAGGTCCAGATCGCCCCCGGCAATGTCGCCTTCATGATCGTCGGGCTTCCGGACAAGGCCGTCGCCGAATCCCGGGAGAGGGTTCGCTCGGCATTGATTGCTTCGGGCCTGGCTCTTCCGGCCAAGCGAATCACCGTCAATCTCGCGCCGGCGGATCTTCCCAAGGAGGGGAGCCACTACGACCTCCCGATCGCTCTGGGCGTCATGGCGGCCATCGGGGCCATTCCGGCCGACGCCCTGAGCGGATTCACGGTTCTGGGTGAGCTGGCCCTCGACGGATCGATTACATCGGTTGCAGGAGTCCTGCCCGCCGCGATCGCGGCCTTCGAGCGCCAGCAGGGCCTTATCTGCCCCGCCGCCTGCGGCGCCGAGGCGGCGTGGGCAGGTAGCGACATCGAGATTCTGGCTCCCCTATCGCTGATTCAGCTGGCCAATCATTTCAAGGGCAGCCAAGTCATGGTGCGCCCGAAACCGGCCATCATGCCCGCTTCGGGCTCCATGCCGGATCTTCGGGACATCAAAGGACAGGAGAGCGCAAAGCGGACTCTCGAAATCGCCGCGGCGGGCGCCCACAACCTCCTGATGTGCGGTCCGCCGGGAGCCGGGAAATCGATGCTCGCCCAGCGCCTGCCCTCGATTCTGCCGCCCCTTGCGCCGCGGGAGCTGTTGGAGCTTTCGATGATCCAGTCGGTCGCAGGGCTCCTGGCGGATGGCGCGTTGACGAACCGGCGCCCTTTTCGGGCGCCCCACCATTCCGCCTCCATGGCGGCGCTTGTCGGCGGAGGATTGAACGCTCGCCCGGGCGAGGCGTCGCTGGCGCATCACGGGGTGCTGTTCCTGGACGAGCTGCCGGAATTCCAGCCCCAGGTCCTCGATTCCCTGCGGCAGCCGCTCGAGGCGGGCGAGATCCTGATTGCGCGGGCGAATCATCGCGTGACCTATCCGGCCCGCTTCCAGCTTGTCGCCGCCATGAACCCCTGCCGCTGCGGCCAGGGGACGGAGCCCGGATTCGTCTGCCGTCGACAGCCGAACGAGCGATGCATCGCCCAGTATCAGGCGCGGATTTCGGGCCCTCTCCTCGACCGGATCGATCTTGTGATCGATGTTCCGGCGGTCACGGCGGCCGACCTGATCCTGCCGCCGCCGCCGGAAGGCTCGGCGGAGGCCGCAAGCCGGGTCGCCCTCGCCCGCGACCGCCAGACCAGACGCTACGCGGCTCTCAAGCTTGACGGAATCACCACCAATGCCGCATGCCCACCGCCAGTTCTTGAAGAGATCGCGAAGCCGGACGCGGACGGCGCAGCCTTGATCCGCGATGCCGCCAACGCGATGCGCCTTTCGGCCAGAGGCTTTCACAGGGTCCTGAAGGTGGCGCGCACCTTGGCCGATCTCGACGATGACGATCGAGTCCGCCGAATCCACCTTGCCGAGGCCCTATCCTACCGGGCAAACAGCGACCGGAAGCACAACACCGTATCGGCATGAGCTGGCTTGTGCGAAATCTTCCATCAGCACTTGGGGATAGGTGACAGAAATATTACAGGACCCTTGATAAGTCCCTCGCGAGCTTTGATCTTCTCTGTCACAAAATCGTTCGAAATGAGTTTTATGTCACAGCGCAAGGGCATTGGTCCTACCCACGGCCCGTCCGATCCGGTTTCATCGAACGAGGTCCTGATGACGTCTTCCCGCCTGGACGAAACGGCAGTGTCTTCTTTTGCCCCGCCGCTGCCCCTGCCACCCGAAGAAGCAAGCTTCAAGGGAATGAGCCGATTTATTCCAGGCCTCGGCAAAGTTGTTCGGGATCACGGGACCCTCGATCCAGCCCTCGGCCGTATCGGATCCCTGGAGGTTCGCCTCGCCACGACCGCAAAGGAGATCCGCCGCGCTCAGAAGCTGCGCTTCAAGGTTTTCTATGAGGAAATGTCTGCCGCCCCGACCGGTGCCGCTCTCTTGTCCCGGCGGGACGTCGATGATTTCGACGCGATCTGCGACCATCTCCTCGTTCTGGATCATGACGCGAAGGCCAAGCCGTTCCGCAAGCCCAAGCCCCAGGTCGTCGGGACGTACCGTCTCCTTCGCCAGGAAGTGGCGGATCGCCATTCCGGCTTCTACACGGCCGCCGAGTACGACATCGCCCCGATGATCAAAGCGCATCCCAACCTGCGCTTTCTCGAGCTCGGTCGCTCCTGTGTGCTGCAGCCCTACCGGAACAAGCGTACCGTGGAACTGCTCTGGCACGGCATCTGGACCTATGTGCTGCACCACCGCATCGACGTGATGATCGGTTGCGCCAGCCTCGAGGGCACGGATCCGCGCAATCTCGCCCTCCCACTCAGCTTCCTACATCATTACGCCTCCGCGCCCACGGAATGGCAGGCGAGCGCCGTGCCCGAACGCTTCACGGCGATGGACATTCTTGCCAAGGAAGCCGTGGATCCGAAGGCGGCGCTCCACGCCCTGCCTCCGATGATCAAGGGTTACTTGCGCCTCGGCGCCAGCTTCGGTCGGGGTGCGGTGATCGACCGGCAGTTCGGCACGACCGATGTTCTGGTCATTCTGCCAGTTTCGGCGATCAACCCGCGCTACATCGACCATTTCGGCCCGACGGCGAACCGTCACGCGAGTTAGTCAAACGCACCGGCTGCATGCAGGGCCGCGAGGCCCTCGCGATAGGTCGGATAGCGCAGGCGCACGCCGAGCTCCTCCTTCAGGAGGCGGTTCGCGATCCGCTTGTTTTCCTCATAGAAGCTGCGCCCCATCGGGCTGAGATCGGCATTCTCGAAGGGAATTTCAGGCGGCGGCGGCACGTGCGCCAGCTGCGCCGCGTAAGCGACGACATCCTGCGGCGGCGCCGGTTCATCGTCTCCCACATTGTAGATGGCGCCCGCCCGAGGTCGCCCGAGGGACGCGACCAGGACCGCGGCGATATCGTCCACATGGATACGGTTGAACACCTGTCCGGGCTTCACGATCCGTTGGGCCGTGCCACGGGACAGGTTGACCAGTGCATTGCGTCCCGGCCCGTAGATGCCCGACAGACGGAAGATATGAATCGGCTTTCCGGTGGCGGCTCCCAAGCCGAGCCAATCCTGCTCGGCGGCCCAGCGCCGCTGCGAGGAGACGCTCTGCGGGCGCGCCGGAACGGTTTCATCCGTCCAGGCTCCGCCGCGGTCCCCATAAACACCGGTGGTCGAAAGATAGCCGATCCACGTCGAGCGCGACGCGGCAATGGCCTCCCGGAACCTTGCCAGCAGGGGATCCCCGTCAACGGAAGGCGGCGCCGAGACGAGGAGTGCGTCGGCCCGTCCGATCTCCTCGGCGACGAGGCCGGGATCGCAATCCTCCAGGGACAGCGCCGCGATGCCCTCGGCCGTGAGACGCCTGGCTTTGTCCGCCTGCCGCACGGTGCCGCTGATCCCGGACCAGGGGATCCCGGCCCGCATGAACGCATGCGCCGAATAGCCGAGCCCGAAGACGAACAATCTCATGCCACCGCCTCTTCGCGGTGAAGGGCCCGATCCCATTCCTGGCGCACGTTCTCATCCTCTTCTTGTTCCCGGCGGCTCGCCGCGTGGTGAGCCAACTCCTCGGGTGAAAGCAATCGCGAGAGCGCCCAGACGGCCATGGCGCGAACAAGGGTAGAGCTGTCGTCGAGCAGGCGGAGCGCTTCCGCAGCAAGACGACGTTCGCCCGAATTGCCGATGGCGATCAGGACATTGCGGATGAAGCGGTCGCGACCGGTCCGCTTGATGGGCGTACCGGCGAACCGGATGCGGAATTCCGCATCGTCGAGCCGCGCGAGGTCGGCGAGCGGCAGAGCGGCCAGATCATCCCGCTGCATGAGCCGGGTTTCCCTGGCCGTTTGGGCGAATTTGTTCCACGGGCAGACCGCCAGGCAATCATCGCATCCGAAGATCCGGTTTCCGATCCCGCTGCGCAGATCCTCCGGGATGTGGCCTTTGTGTTCGATGGTCAGATAGGAAATGCAGCGTCTCGCATCGAGCCGGTAGGGCGCCGGGAAGGCCTTTGTCGGGCAGATGTCGAGGCAACGGCGGCAGGAGCCGCAATGATCGCGCTCGGGAGCGTCGGCCGGCAGCTCGGCCGTCGTGAAGATCGCGCCGAGAAACAGCCAATTGCCGAATTCCCGCGATACGATGACGGTGTGCTTGCCCTGCCATCCCAGGCCGGCGGCCTGCGCGAGCGGCTTTTCCATGACCGGCGCGGTGTCGACGAACACCTTGACGTCCGCGCCCCCCTTCGAGGCCAGGATGCCGGCGGCGTCCTTGAGCTTGCCCTTGATGACGTCGTGATAATCCCGATTGCGGGCATAGACCGAGATTGCCCCGTGATCCTTCATGTCCAACGCGGCGAGCGGGTTCTCGGCGGGTCCATAATTGAGGCCGAGCAGGATGATGCTCTTCACGTCGGGCCACAGGGTCCGGGGGTCGGCCCGGCGCTCCGCCGTCTCGACCATCCAGTCCATGGATCCGTGGTGTCCTTCGGCCAGCCAAGCCTTCAGGCGCTCCGGCGCAAGGGGAATCCCGTCGGGGCGGGCGATGCGAACCACATCGAACCCGAGAGCCTGGGTACGGGCGATGAAGGCGCGCTTGAGGGCGTCACCCTCTAGAAGTCGAGGTTGTCGTAATGCTCCCATGGGGGCATCCCCGGCACCCGGTCCGCCAGGAGCGCGCGAAAGGACGGCCGGGACTTGATCCTGGCGTACCAATGCTTCGCTGTTTCGTCCTCGTCCCATGGCACGTCGCCGAGATAATCCACAATCGACAGGTGAGCGGCCGCCGCCAGATCCGCGTAGGTCAGATGCTGGCCGGCGAGCCAGTTCCGGGTCGCGATCAGATAGCCGATATATTTCAAGTGGTATCGCACATTGGTCCGCGCTGCGCGAATCGCGCCCATGTCCGGCGGACCGCCTCCCAGTTCCACCGGCATGAACCGTTTGTAGATCTTTTCTGTGGCAAGGTAATCCGACACTTCCCCGTGGAACTTGACCAGAAACCAATCGACGAGACGGCGCACCTCCACCCGCTGGCTCACATCCCGGGGCAGGAAGCGGCGATCGCCTAAGCCGTCTCCGTAGGTTTCATCCAGATACTCCGCGATGACCGAGGAGCCCGGAACCGCCAGCCCGTTGTCATCGATCAACAACGGCAGATTCCCGGCCGGATTGACCTCCAGAAGCGGGACGCGCCGCTCCCACGGCTTCTCCTCGACCATCTCCGGTTCGAGGCCCAATTCAGCCAGGACCAAGCGCACAAACCGCGAGTGCGGGCAGAAGGGATGATAATGGAGGGTGGCCATGAACCTGTCAGACGCGAAACAGGCGGCGAGAATAAGGCCGGTTTTCGTTAAGGCTTGGTAAGGAATTGTGGTGAATCTCATGTGCCCGGCGCAAACGGGGCACGATCCTCATGCAGGCTCCGCTTGACAGGTGCGCTCCCCCGCCTCCATGTGGCGCCGCTTTCAAGGTATCTGACGATGTCGCAAATCATCGAGGCGTTTTTCCTGGGCCTCATCGAAGGGCTGACCGAATTCCTGCCGGTCTCGTCCACGGGCCATCTCCTGCTCGTCGGCCATTTCCTCGGCTTTGAATCGACCGGCAAAACCTTCGAAGTGCTGATCCAGCTCGGCGCGATCCTGGCGATCCTGTCGGTCTACTTCAACCGGCTCTGGGGCATCGCCCGCGCCCTGCCTTACGATCCCAACGCGCGGCGCTTCGTCATCGGCGTGCTGATCGCCTTTCTTCCGGCGGCTCTCATCGGCGCGGTTCTGCATGGGTTCATCAAGGAGGTGCTGTTCAACCCCTGGATCGTCTGCATGATGCTGATCGCCGGCGGGTTCGTGCTGCTTCTCGTGGATGCCATGCCCCTCGCCGCGGTCCATAAGGACGCCACGAAGTTCCCGCTCCCCATGTATCTGAAGATCGGATTCCTGCAGTGCCTCGCGATGATCCCCGGCGTATCCCGCTCCGGCGCGACCATTGTCGGCGCGATGCTGCTCGGCGCCGACAAGCGCGCGGCGGCGGAATTCTCCTTTTATCTCGCGATGCCGACGATGGCCGGCGCCTTTGCCTACGACCTTCTCAAGAATTACAAGGTTCTCTCGGCCAACGACGCCACCTTGATCGTGGTCGGGTTCATCGCGGCTTTCCTGTCGGCGCTGGTCGTGGTGAAGACTTTCCTGGATTACATCTCGCGCCACGGCTTCGCGCCTTTCGCCTGGTGGCGGATCATTGTCGGTGCGGCGGGCCTCGCGGGCCTGATCGTGTTCGGCTGAGGGTGCCATGAGCACACCCGGCGAAGCCCTCGCGGTCACCATCGCCATTACGGCCGCTCTCGCCGCCGTGATGCTGGGGATGCTCATCGGCTTGTCGAGCCCTCGCGCGACGGAACCGGGCGCCTCGTGCCAGGAATGGACGGACGGCTGCGTGATCTGCAGCCGCAGGCCCAACGGCGCGGCCTGCTCGACGCCGGGAATCGCCTGCACGCCGGGCCCTCTGCAGTGCCTCAAGCGTTGAGCGGCCCGGGCCCTAGGGCGCAGGCGTCTTGTCGGGACAGCGGCAAAGGTCGCTGATCGGGCAGCGCCAGCACTCGGGTTTTCGCGCCTTGCAGATGTAGCGCCCGTGCAGGATCAGCCAGTGGTGGGCATGAAGCCGGAATTCGTCCGGCATCAAAGCCTCCAGGGCTTCCTGGGTTTCAAGCGGGGTTTTGGTCAGCGCGAACGGGATGCGGTTCGTCACCCGGAAAATATGCGTATCGACCGCAATGCGCGGATCGCCGAACGCGATGTTGACCACGACGCTGGCGGTCTTCCGGCCGACGCCCGGAAATGTCTCCAGGATCTCGACGGAGTTGGGAACCTTGCCGCCGAACTCCTCCACCAGACGCTTCGAGAAGGCGATCACGTTCTTCGCCTTCGTGTTGAAGAAGTTCAGCGTCTTGATGTATTGGCGCAGCCCCTCTTCCCCGAGCGCCAGCATCTTCTTGGGCGTGTCGGCAATGGGAAAGAGATCCCTTGTCGCCTTGTTGACACCCACGTCGGTGGATTGCGCCGATAGCGCGACCGCCACCAGGAGCGTGTAGGGATTGGTGTGGTCGAGCTCGCCTTTCGGCTCCGGATTGAGATCGCGGAAACGCCGGAAGATTTCGGTCAACGTCGCGCGGTCGACCGGCTTCGGCATACGGATCCGGATGGCCTTGCCGGTTGCCTTCGGAGCGGCTTTCGCCTTTCCGGTCAACGGGGGTACCAGGGCGGCTTTGGGTTTGGAAATGCGGCGGGGTGACCGCTTCAGATCGGACATGAGAGCGTTATAATCAGACGATGGACACCGGCAAAGCGGCATTCGAGGATTTGGATCGGCTGGAGCGGCCCGTATTCGAGGCCGTGATCCGTCCGCACCGATCGCTCGGACCGGAGGGTTTCAGGATCGTCATGATCCTCCTGTGTCTTTGCTCGATCATCGCGAGCCTGCCTTTCGTCATCATGGGTTTCTGGCCCGTCGCGGGGTTTTTCGGTCTCGATTTTCTCGGCCTCTACCTGGCCTTCCGAATCAACTACCGGCAGGGGCAATCTTTCGAGATTCTCGTCCTGACGCCCATCCGTTTGCTGCTCAAGAAGGTCAGTCATCGCGGCGAAGCGCGGGAGTGGTTGTTCAATCCCCTCTGGACCCGGCTCGACCGCCGGGACGACGACGAATTCGGACTCCAGGAGCTGACCCTCGTTTCGCGCGGGCAACAGGTCGTCATCGCTCACGACCTATCGCCGACCGAGCGGGAAAGCTTCGCCGAAGCGTTCGGACGCGCTCTTTCGGACGTGAAGCGGGGCTATTGAACATCACATCACCTTTTGCCGCCCGGCCGTCATCGGGGACGCGCAGCGGATCGGGACGATAGAGCACCCCCGTCATTCCGGGGCGCCGCAGGCGAGCCCGGAACCCATACGCGCTGAAGGTGAGGAAAGAGAACGCACCGGCTGCCATGGCTCTTTCTCCTGAACGGTCGTGGTTCTGGGTTCCGGGCTCTCGCTGAGGCTCGCCCCGGAATGACGGCGGAGCGCGTCACGGCATGGGGCCATGTCCTCCGGGCTGGGCAGCCCGGAGGGGAAGCGATCGAGGGTGGCGCGTCGGGCAGCCCGGCTCGCGGATGATGAGAAGGGAAGAGCCGGGAGGCCTCTTCGCGCACGGTTCTTTTAGGCGGACAGGAGAGGCAAGGCTCAGGCATCGCCGCAGGCGGGATCCGTCTCGTGCGACGGGGGCCTGCGACCGATCCCGACAACCCGCCCAAGCATCCTGGGCCTCCCATCTGGTGCGGCTGCGTGACCGCACGGACGGGACCGTGTCCGGTCCCGCTCTTGCGACGCCTCGCGAGTGCGCCCCTCGTCAGGACCTGATCTATGAAACGATATAGCTCAGCTTAGTCCATCAGTCAAGAACAAAATGAGAACTTTGTCGCCAGAGAGAGATCCGACGTAAAAATGACAGGCCTGTCCTCGGCCACAGGAAACGGGTGTCGGAAACCCGGGAGACGGCTATGATCCGGCACAAAGGATCACGCCCATGCTGAACACGTTGCGCGACATCACCATTGAGCCGGCAGCCCTGCGGATTCCGGAGGAGCCCCGTTCGGATTACGAGCGCGTGCGCTCCATCATCGCCTTCATCTCAGAGCGCTGGCGCGAGCAGCCTTCCCTTGAGGCGATCGCCGAGCATGTGGGTCTTTCGACCACCCATGTGCACCACCTCTTCCGCCGCTGGGCCGGCCTGTCCCCGAAGGCGTTTCTCCAGGCCATCACCCTGGACAACGCCAAGGCCCTGCTCGCCTCGTCGGCCAGTGTCCTCGACACGACCTACGAGCTCGGCCTCTCGGGCCCTGCCCGCCTGCACGATCTTTTCGTGACGCACGAGGCCATGACGCCCGGGGATTACAAAGCCGGCGGCGAAGGCCTGACCATGCGGTATGGGTTCCATCCCTCGCCCTTCGGCGAGGCGGTTCTGATCGCCACCGATCGGGGCCTTGCGGGCCTCGGCTTCGTGGACGAGGGCGATCGGGCGGCGGCGCTGGCCGATCTGACGCGACGCTGGCCCAAGGCGGAATACATCGAGGATCAGGCGGTCACCGCGCCCCTGGCCCGCCGGATCTTCAGCCCCTCGCAATGGCAGCCGGAACAGCCGCTCCGGGTCGTCCTGATCGGCACCGATTTCGAGGTGCGGGTCTGGCAGACCCTGCTGCGCATCCCCCGGGACAAAGCCACCACCTATTCCGACATCGCCCGCCATATCGGCAAGCCCTCCGCCTGCCGGGCGGTCGGCGCGGCCGTGGGCAGGAATCCGGTCTCCTTCGTGGTGCCCTGCCATCGGGTGCTCGGGCGCTCCGGCGCACTCACCGGCTATCACTGGGGTCTCACCCGCAAGCAGGCGATCCTCGGCTGGGAAGCGGGATGCAGCTCGGGCGCGGACGCCGCCTGAGCACGCTCGTCGACGGATCGCGACCCCGGGTCGGACCTCGCAAGAGGAAGATCCAACACACCGGCGTCCGGTGCATGGATATGAGGTTCCTCCTCAGGGGTGCGGGACAGGAATGCCGTGCCGCCTGCTGAGGACGTCCAGGATCGCGTCCTTGTCGGCGACGAAACGAACGGAACCGTGCCGGCCGGTCGCCAGCTCGGACGGCGCGTCATCGGCCAGCACGAGCAGGGGCAGCGACTGGTTCTGCTCCCCGACGAGGCTGATGACGGCCTGGCGGGGTCTCGGCCACGCAACGCGCTCGATATCGATCCGGTCCGCGAGCGCCGGAAAGGAGGCGATCACGCCCTCCAGAAGCGCGCAATGCCAGGAATAGAAGCGCTGCCCCGGATAGGCCGGATCCTCGAAGCCGGGGGAAAGAAGAAAAAGCTTGTCACGCATCTGCGGCCCCGCGAAGGATATGGTTCCCAGGGCTTATAGGCATGCCCGGGCAGCGTGTCGATGAAGCCCCGGATCGTCAACCCGGAAGCGACGGCTCTCGCACGGAGAGACAAACATCAGGAGTCTCAGCGCCTTATCCCTATTGCAGACCTGCAACAGGGCCGTTCTCTTATGGAATGAGGCCAACAAGGCTCCAAGATCGTCTTGCAGCCCTCGAAACCCCTTCTTATATCAGCGCCAGCACAGGGAGCCAGCCGGCTACGGAAGCGTCCTGTCCATATGTTCAACCCATTAAGCCATGGGCCGGGCTGCTTTTAGGGCCCGGCGGTCTGCTTGAAAGTGAGGGATCCCGCCATGGGTAAGGTCATCGGTATCGACCTCGGCACCACCAATTCCTGCGTCGCCGTGATGGAAGGCTCGCAGGCCAAAGTTATCGAAAATGCGGAAGGCGCGCGGACGACTCCGTCCATCGTGGCCTTCACGGACGAAGGCGAGCGCCTCGTCGGCCAGCCGGCCAAGCGCCAGGCGGTCACGAATCCCGAGCGCACTTTCTTCGCCATCAAGCGCCTGATCGGGCGCACCTTCGACGATCCCATGACCAAGAAGGACATGGGCCTCGTTCCCTATCACATTATCAAGGGTCCGAACGGCGACGCCTGGGTCGAAGCCGACGGCAAGCAGTATTCTCCCTCCCAGATCTCCGCCTTCACCCTGCAGAAGATGAAGGAGACAGCGGAGGCGCATCTCGGCCAGCCGGTCACGCAGGCCGTGATCACGGTTCCGGCCTACTTCAACGACGCCCAGCGTCAGGCCACCAAGGACGCCGGCAAGATCGCGGGCCTCGAGGTGCTGCGCATCATCAACGAGCCCACGGCCGCCGCACTGGCCTACGGCCTCGACAAGAAGCAGCACGGCACGATCGCGGTCTATGACCTCGGCGGCGGCACCTTCGACGTGTCGATCCTCGAGATCGGCGACGGCGTCTTCGAGGTGAAGTCCACCAACGGCGACACCTTCCTGGGCGGCGAAGACTTCGACATGCGTTTGGTCGAGTATCTTGCGGCCGAATTCAAGAAGGAGCAGGGCATCGACCTGACCAAGGACAAGCTCGCGCTCCAGCGCCTCAAGGAAGCGGCCGAGAAGGCCAAGATCGAGCTGTCCTCCGCGGCCCAGACCGAAATCAACCTGCCGTACATCACGGCGGATGCGTCCGGTCCGAAGCACCTGGCCATGAAGCTCTCGCGCGCCAAGTTCGAGTCGCTCGTCGACGACCTGGTGCAGAAGACCATCGAGCCGTGCCGCAAGGCCCTCAAGGACGCCGGCCTTTCGGCCGGGGAGATCGACGAAGTGGTTCTGGTCGGCGGCATGACGCGCATGCCGAAGATCCAGGAAGTGGTGAAGTCGTTCTTCGGCAAGGAACCCCATAAGGGCGTCAACCCGGACGAAGTGGTTGCCATCGGCGCCGCCGTTCAGGCCGGCGTTCTGCAGGGCGACGTGAAGGACGTTCTGCTCCTCGACGTCACGCCGCTGTCGCTCGGCATCGAGACGCTAGGTGGTGTGTTCACCCGCCTGATCGACCGCAACACGACGATCCCGACCAAGAAGAGCCAGGTCTTCTCCACGGCGGAGGACAACCAGAACGCCGTGACGATCCGGGTTTTCCAGGGCGAGCGTGAAATGGCGGCGGACAACAAGCTGCTGGGCCAGTTCGACCTGATGGGCATCCCCCCGGCGCCCCGCGGCATGCCCCAGATCGAGGTGACCTTCGACATCGACGCCAACGGCATCGTCAACGTCACCGCGAAGGACAAGGCCACCAGCAAGGAGCAGCAGATCCGCATCCAGGCCTCGGGCGGTCTCTCGGAAGCCGACATCGAGAAGATGGTGAAGGACGCCGAAGCCCATGCGGCCGAGGACAAGAAGCGTCGCGAGCTCGTCGAGACGCGGAACCAGGGCGAGAGCCTGATCCACACCACGGAGAAGTCCCTGAAGGATTACGGCGACAAGGTCTCCGAATCCGACAGGCAGGGCATCGAGACCGCGATCGATGCGCTCCGTCAGGCCCTCCAGGCCGAGGACGTGGAGACCATCAAGGCCCGCACCACGGACCTGATGCAGGCTTCCATGAAGCTCGGCGAGGCCATGTATCAGGCCTCGCAGGCGGGCGAAGGCGGCGAGAACGCCTCCGCCGAGGAAGAGAAGAAGGACGATGTCATCGACGCCGACTTCCAGGAAGTCGACGAAGACGACAAGAAGAAGCGCGCCTGATCCATGGCCGCGGTTTGACGAATTCGGCACCCGGTGCTTCATCGCCGGGTGCCGTTTTCATGAACGGGCCAGAAGGGCTTGAATCAAAAATGACCGACCTGCCGACCGATATCCGTGACGCCCTGGTCCAGCACAGCGATGCCGCTCGCGCTTTCGAGCGCCTGACGCCGTCCCATCGGCGCGAGTCCGTCCGGTGGATCGACGCGACGGAAAAACCGGAAACGCGAACGAAACGGATCGTCGGCATGATGGAGCGATTGACCGCTCCGAGGGGCGCCTGACATGTCGAAGCGCGATTATTACGAGGTTCTCGGCGTTTCGCGGACCGTGACCGAGGTGGAGCTGAAATCCGCCTTCCGGAGGCTCGCGATGCAATATCACCCGGACCGGAATCCGGGCGATCATGAAGCCGAGATCAAGTTCAAAGAGATCAACGAAGCCTATCAGACCCTGTCCGATTCCCAGAAGCGGGCGGCCTATGACCGTTACGGTCACGCGGCCTTCGCCAACGGCGGCGGAGGCGGACCCGGGTTCGGCGGAGACTTTTCCGACTTCATGTCGGACATCTTCGAGAACTTCTTCGGCGATGCGGGCGGGCGCGGCCGGGGTCGGGGCAACGGCGGCCGCGAGCGCGGCGCCGACATGCGCTACAATCTCGAAATCTCCCTCGACGAAGCCTTTCACGGCAAGACCGCCGAGCTGAAGATTCCCACCTCCGTGACCTGCGAGGTCTGCACCGGCACCGGCGCCAAGGCGGGATCGCAGCCCAAGCCCTGCCCCACCTGCGGCGGCGCCGGGCGCGTTCGGGCCACGCAGGGCTTCTTCTCCATCGAGCGGACCTGCCCCAATTGCCACGGGCGCGGCGAAGTCATCGACGACCCCTGCCCCAATTGCGGCGGCGCGGGACGCGTCACGCGGGAGCGAACCCTCTCCGTGAACATCCCGGCGGGCGTCGAGGACGGAACGCGCATTCGTCTTGCGGGCGAAGGAGAAGCCGGGTTGCGGGGCGGTCCGGCCGGCGATCTTTATATTTTCCTCTCGCTCAAGCCTCACCCCTTCTATCAGCGCGACGGGGCGGATCTCTTCTGCCGCGTGCCGATTTCCCTGGTGACGGCGGCCCTTGGAGGCGAGTTCAGCGTGCCGACCTTGAGCGGCACCGACGCGCAGGTGAAAGTTCCCGAAGGCACCCAGTCCGGCAAGCAGTTCCGGCTGCGCGGCAAGGGCATGCCGGTGCTCCGCTCGCGGGACGTCGGCGACCTTTACATTCAGGTTGTTGTGGAAACGCCGCAAAAGCTGAGCAAGCGCCAGCGCGAACTCCTGATGGAGTTCGAGCAGGAATGCTCCAAGGAAAACCACCCGGAAAGCACTGGATTTTTCTCGCGGGTACGCGAGTTCTTCGATGGCCTCAGTGGATCCACTTAGCTTGACGGTCGTTTTCATTGAGTTCTAAAGAACCTGATTGATCCGCGGCTCAAAGGGTCTGCCTCGTGCTCCAGTCGTTCCAAAGGCCTCGGCCTCGAAAACTGCCCCTCGGCAAAGACCGCTTTGAAGACGAAGCCCGCTTTCTGCGATCTTGGCTCGAGCGCCCGCTGGTGGTGGGCGCCGTCACCCCGTCCGGCAAGGCGCTTGCCCGGACCATGGCGGCTTATGTGGATCCGCGGATACCCGGCCCCATTCTTGAACTCGGCCCTGGCACCGGTCCGGTCACGGACGCCCTTGTCCGGCGCGGGGTCGCGCAGGACCGGCTGATCCTGATCGAGTTCAATCCGGAATTCTGCCAGCTTCTGAAGCGCCGCTTCCCGAAGGCAACGATCATCCAGGGCGATGCCTACGATCTCGGCGAGACTCTCGCGGATATTCTCAAGGAGCCGGCCGCCGCGACGGTGTCGAGCCTGCCGCTGTTCACCAAGCCCATGGACCAGCGCCTGGACCTCCTCGAAACGGCGCAGGGCATGATGCATGCCGATGCGCCCTTCATTCAGTTCACCTATGCGGTCGTGCCGCCGATCCCGGCCCGGTCCGACGCCTATCGCACCCGCGCCTCCCGCCGGATCTGGCGCAATTTCCCCCCGGCCCGAGTCTGGGTCTACAATAAGGTCACGCATCCATGAGCGCCGCCATGTCCCTTCGCACCGTTTCCACTCCGGTCGAGGACATGCGCGAGAGATTGATCATTGGCCTTGATGTTTCCACCGTTGAGGAGGCCCGCGCCATCGTCGAGCGCGTCGGGGATGCGGGCGCCTTCTACAAGATCGGCTACCAACTTGCCTATGCCGGCGGCCTCGAATTCGCCCGGGAGCTGATCGGCCAGGGCAAGAAGGTTTTTCTCGATCTCAAGCTTCACGACATCGCCAACACCGTCGAACAGGGCGTCCGCTCGGTGGCTCGCCTCGGGGCGACGTTCCTCACGGTGCATGCCTACCCGCAGACCATGCGCGCCGCCATGCAGGGCAAGGCGGAGTCGTCCCTGAACATTCTCGCCGTGACCGTGCTGACGTCCTACGACGATTCCGATCTGGAGGAAGCCGGTTATGCGCCGGTTCCAGCCGCGGAGCTCGTGGTGCGCCGGGCGAAGCAGGCCCGGGACATCGGCATCGACGGAATTGTCTGCGCCGCCCCCGAGGCCCAGCGGGTCCGGGCCATTCTCGGCCCCGACCGGTTCATCGTCACCCCCGGCATCCGGCCCGCCGGCGCGGAAGCCGGCGACCAGAAGCGGGTCGTCACCCCGGCCGACGCGATCCGCGCCGGCGCCACCCATCTCGTGGTCGCCCGTCCCATCATTAAGGCTGCCGATCCGCGCGCGGCCGCGCAGGCCATTCTCGACGAGATGAGCCAAGCGCGTCAGGCTTGACGGCGCCGCGCCGACAGCGTCCCCTGCCCGCACCTTCAAGGAAGAGAACTCCATGCCCAAAGGCTATGTCATCGCCCGCGTCACCGTCACGAACCCCGAGGCCTATGCCGAATATGCGAAAGGCGCGACGGCGGCGATCAAGCAATATGGCGGACGCCCGCTCGTGCGCGGCGGCGCCCATGAGGCCCTGGAAGGCGAGGCGCGCCCGCGCAACGTGGTGATCGAGTTCGATTCGGTCGAGCAGGCCCGCCGCTATTATCATTCGCCCGAATATCAGGCCGCCAAGGCCAAGCGCGATGGCGCCTGCATCGCCGAATTCGTTCTGGTGGAAGGAGCGGAGTGATGGCCAAGGGATACTGGATCGGCCGCGTCGACGTGACGAACCCCGACGCGTATCAGAACTATGTCCGCGCCAATGCGGCGGCCTTTGCGAAGTTCGGCGCCCGTTTCCTGGTGCGCGGCGGCGCGTTCAAGGCCGTGGAAGGCGGATCGCGCGCCCGGAACGTGGTGATCGAATTTCCGTCCTACGAAGCGGCCCTGGCCTGCTGGGACTCGCCCGAATACATGGCGGCGAAAGCCGAGCGCGATGGGCACGCGGTCGCCGAGATCATCGTGATCGAGGGATATGACGGGCCCCAGCCTGCATGACCGATCCGGCCTCTTCCGTCCGTTCGAGCCGACAGGATGATCTGGCGCTGCTGGGTGACGTGGAGCGCTCCGCGGCGGAGGTTTATTTCGCGGCTCTCGGAGAGCGGGCGGGGCTCCCCGACGTGATGCCCCCCGAGATCCTGCAGGCGTGCCACGATGCGGGCCTTCTCTGGGTTTGCGTGGACGGGAGCGATGCTCCGGTCGGCTTCCTTGCCGCAGCGGCAATCGACGGGGTGCTGTTCGTGAAGGAGATGAGCGTCCATTCCGCCCATCAGCGCCGCGGCCTCGGCCGCCTGCTGATGCAACGGGCCATCGCGCATGCGGCGGATGCCGGGTTTACGGGCATCGCCCTGACGACCGATCGGTTCATCCCTTTCAACGCGCCCTTCTACGAGCGCCTGGGATTTGCGGAATGCCCCCTCGACCAGGCTCCGGAGACGCTGCGGCTTCTCTGCGCCGATGAGGCGGCCGGCGGCTTCGATCCCGAGCGCCGCGTTCTGATGACCCGGAGCGTCTCGGTCTTGCAGCCCGCGACCGGGCCGGTATACCCAGGACGACCGAAGGAGACACGGGCATGAGCGAGATGCGACTTGTCGTGGTGGGCGCGGCCGGGCGCATGGGGCGAATGCTCATCAAGGCCGTGGCCGAGGCCGAGGGCTGCCGCCTCGTGGGCGCCATCGCGAGGCCCGGCTCGGAGATCATCGGCCATGATGCCGGTCTCGTCGCCGGGACGGGGCTTTTGGACGTGGACGTGACGGACGATCCCCTGCCCGTCTTCGCCCAGGCCGACGGCGTTCTCGACTTCACCGGCCCTGCCGCGACCGTGGAGTTCGCGACCCTCGCCGCGCAGGCCCGGATCGTCCACGTGATCGGCACGACAGGCCTGCAGGACCCGGACTTCGCGAAGCTCGAGGCGGCGGCCCGCCATGCGCGGATCATTCAATCCGGCAACATGTCCCTCGGCGTGAATCTCCTGGCCGGGCTCGTGCGGCAGGCAGCGGCGACCCTGGGAGAGGATGTCGACATCGAAATCCTGGAAATGCATCACCGCATGAAGGTGGATGCCCCGTCCGGTACGGCCCTTCTCCTCGGCGAGGCCGCGGCTCAAGGGCGGAAAGTGTCCCTCAAGGATCACTCGGTGCGTGTCCGCGATGGGCATACCGGCGCGCGCCGCGCCGGGGATATCGGTTTTGCGACCTTGCGGGGCGGCACCGTCGTCGGCGAGCACAGCGTGATCTTCGCGGGTGCCGGCGAGCGTCTGGAGCTGGCGCACCGGGCCGAGGATCGTGGGATCTTCGCCCGGGGAGCCGTCAAGGCCGCCCTGTGGGGCTTCGACAAGAAGCCCGGCTACTACACGATGGCCGATGTGCTCGGCCTTACTTCTTCCTCGTAATCGTTCCCCTCATCGACCGGAGACGCCGATCCATGAACCGCCTTCTCGTCCTTGCTCGCCACGGCCAGAGCGACTGGAACCTCAAGAACCTTTTCACCGGATGGAAGGATCCCGGCCTGACGGATCTCGGCGTGGAGGAAGCCCGCGCGGCGGGACGCCGCCTTAAAGAACTCGGCATCCGGTTCGATATCGCCTTCACGTCCGACCTGTCCCGCGCGCAGCGCACCTGCGCGCTGATCCTGGAGGAAATCGGCCAGCCGGACCTCCAGACCCTCAAGGATCAGGCGCTCAACGAACGGGACTATGGCGACCTGTCGGGGCTCAACAAGGACGACGCCCGCGCTAAATGGGGCGAGGAGCAGGTGCATCTGTGGCGCCGCTCCTACGACGTTCCTCCTCCCGGCGGCGAGAGCCTGAAGGATACGGTTGCCCGTGTTCTGCCCTACTACATGCGCGAGATCCTGCCCCGCGTCATGCGGGGAGAGCGCGTGCTCGTCGCGGCCCACGGCAATTCCCTGCGCGCCCTCGTGATGGTGCTGGACGGCCTGACGCCCGAGACCATCCCGTCGATGGAGCTCGCGACCGGCGTCCCGCTGGTCTACAACCTCAATGCCGACACCACCGTCGCCACCAAGAAGGTGCTTGAGGCCTAGCAGGACCTCAGTTGCGCCTCCTACCTGCCGGACGGGTTCGAGGGCCCCGTATCCCTTGAACCTTCCTCTTGAGAGCGGCCACGGCTTCTTCGCGATCGAGTGACCATGAGCGCCATCACCCTCAGTCCCGGCTTGGTCTACTATCCCGATTACCTGGACCGCCATGGCCAGGAATCCCTGCTGCAGGCCGTGCGGGACGTGACCCGCGCGGCGCCGCTCTTCGTGCCCCGGATGCCGCGAACCGGCAAACCGTTTTCCGTGCGCATGACCAATTGCGGCAGGCTCGGATGGGTTTCGGACATCGATGGCTATCGCTACCAGCCGACCCACCCCGAAACCGGCGCCCCGTGGCCGCCCCTGCCGGAGATCGCTTTGCGCGCATGGGAGGAGCTCAGCGGCTATCCTCACCCCCCGGATGCCTGCCTGATCAACTTCTACGAGCCCAAGGCGCGGATGGGCCTGCATCAGGACAAGGACGAGGAGGAATTCGATGCTCCCGTGGTGTCCTTGTCCCTGGGGGCCACGGCCCTGTTCCGCTATGGCGGCCTCGACCGGCGGGATCCGACGCGGTCGGTGAAGCTGCGCTCGGGAGACGCGATCGTGTTCGGCGGGCCTGCCCGCCTGATCCATCACGGCATCGACCGGCTTCTGCCGGAAACGTCGGACCTGCTCCCGCAAGGGGGACGCCTGAATCTCACCTTGCGAAAGGTCTCGCCCGGCTCTATCGTATGATACGACATTACATGAAACCGTATCATGAGATCCGCGCTTTCGGCTGCGTTCATCACCGTCTTGACGATCCTGCCCCCGTCTTCGTTTGCGGTGGCACAGACGGGTGCTGTCAGGCCCCAGCCGGATATGGGACAACAACTCTCCCGGCTTCCCTTTCGGGTCGGCGACACCATGGGCTTTCAGGCCGTTCAGGTCCTGAACGACACCGTGACTTTCGCAGCGGCCGACGCGCCGCCTCACGATCGCCGGGCGGCCACCATCGTCCTATCGCTCGCGCCGCAGCTTCAGGAATTGCGCAACCTGCCTCAGACCCGGCGCGATCAAGCCCTGCGCCAGCTCGCCCTCGACGTTCCGGACCTGCGGGATGCCACCATTGAGTCCTTGGGATCGGCCCAGTCCGGCGACAACCTGCGCTACGACGTGGTGATCAGAGCAAAGGCGGCCGGCTCCGACCTGGACGTCGTCAGGATGACTTCCCTGGTATTCCTTCCCAACGGCGTCGTCCGCATGGTGGCGACGGCGCCTGCCGCGCAAAAGGATGCGGAGCTCCCCCGTTTCCGAACATTCGTCCGGAGCATCGACCTGAGACCATGATCCGCAGCCATTGGGCCTTGCTCCATGTCACCCAGGCGATATTGATAGAGGAGAACCTGTCATAGCCTGCGGAGTCTCTCTGGTCATGAAGCTTGCCGCTGCGGCCCTCGGCCTCCTCCTGTCGCTCCAAGCAGCCCTCGCCGCCGAGCCGATCTACCCGCCCGCCTCCCGTGTCGGGCTCGTGCCGCTGGAGGATATGGTTCCGTCGAAACGGTTCACGGGCTTTGAAAACCCGCAAAAGGCGGCTGCCATCACGATCACAGAGCTGCCCGCTCAGGCCTACGAGCAGATCGTTTCCGGAATGACGAAGGATTCCCTGCGGCGCCAGGGACTGGACGTGACCGCCCGGGAACAGCTGAAGATCCAGGGCAAGTCGGGCCTGCTCATCTCGGGCGCCATGACCGGCCCCATCAAGGGGCGCAAATGGGTCCTGGCCCTGAAGGGCTCCGATCTGACCGCTCTCCTGGTCGCCCAGGTGGAAGGCGGCGATGACGGCTATAGCGAACAGGAGATGCGAACCGCTCTCAAGAGCGTCGCCTTGCGCGGCCCGGTCACCCTGGAAGAGCAGATGTCGGCGCTGCCCTTCCGGGTCCGGGATCAGGCGGGCTTCCGGCCCGTCCGCGTCACCTCCGGCAATTCCGTGCTGTTCACGGAAGGTCCGAAGGATACGATCAAGGCGGTCGAGCAGCCGATCCTGATCCTGGCGGCCTCCCAGGCGCCGATCGCTCTCAACGGAGACCGGCGGGACCAGTTCGCACAGGCTGCTCTGAATTCGAACCAGATGCTCAAGGATGTGACGATCGAACGCTCCGAGTCGTTCCGGCTGCAGGGACAGGATTGGCATGAGATCGTGGCCCGGGCGAAGGATGGGGCCACGGGCGAGCCCATCGTCGTGATGCAGACGATCCGCTTCGACAGCGGCCGCTACGTCCGGATGGTCGGTTTGACGCGGGTCGCGGACCGGCAGACCTATCTGCCCCGCTTCCGTCAGATGATCGACAAGGTCGAGCTCGATTTCTAGGAAGCTCGATTTCTAGGGCGGCGTCAGCCGTCCGCATCCCGCCGTGGAAAGACCGGAAGGGACCAGCCCCGCAGAATGGCGAGGGCTCTGAGGCCGAAGGCGCCGGTAAAACCGGCCGCCGCGCTCGTGAACGGATCAAGACCTGCCGCCCGTGCGCCGACCATGACGGCCGCGCCCAGGGCAGCCGCCGTGACATAGATTTCCTTGCGCAGAACGAGCGGCGTCGTTCCCGCCAGAATGTCGCGGATGATTCCTCCGAAGGTCGCCGTGATGGTTCCGAGGGCCACAGCCGAGAGAGCCGGGACGTCCGCCGCCAGGGCCTTGCCCGTGCCGCCGACGGCAAAGAGCGCCAGGCCCACGGCGTCAGCCCAAAGCAGCGCTCGGCCGCGCCGGCCGCCATCGAGGGCCGTGACCCGCCTGGGACCAAGGGCGAAGACGATTCCGGCCACCACGAGACAGACAAGAACGTCCTTTGGATCGCCGACCCAGAAGACCGGGCGGGTGCCGATCAGGAGATCACGCAACGTCCCGCCCCCGACACCCGTGACGGTGGCCAGGAGCGCGAAGCCGAAAGGGTCCATGCCCCGGCGCGCGGCGACGAGCGCGCCGGTGAGGGCAAAGACGGCAATGCCGATGGTTTCAAAGGGAATGGTGGAGATCAGGCCCACGGATACGCCTTCAGGTCTTCGCCGCGGGCGTGCGGCATGGCCGATCCTACATCACGGCTTCAGCCGTGGGAGCGCCTGCGATCACAGGCGCTCTTGATCGTCCTCGGCAAAACAGCCGCCGGGTCCAACGGCTTTACCTGCCTCAGGAAGCCGCGGAGGAGTTGCCGGCCTCCTGAGCCCCGCCGTTGGCGGCAGCTTTCGGTCCGCCTTTCGCGACGCCCACAAGCGCCGGACGCAGCACCCGATCGCCGATCACGTAGCCCGACTGAACCACCTGGACGACGGTTCCGTTCGGCACCTCGGGATTGGGAACCTCGAACATGGCCTGATGCAGGTTCGGGTCGAATTTCTGGCCCTGGGGATCGAGCTTCTTCACCCCGTGACGCTCCAGGGTCTTGAGCAGATCGCGCTCGGTCAGGTCGATTCCCTCGACCAGGCCCTTGAGCGCGCCCTCGGCGGCCTGACGCGCGTCCTCCGGCACGTTCTCGATGGCGCGGCGGATATTATCCGCCACGTTCAGCATATCGCGCGCAAAGCTCGTGACCGCATAGGCCCGGGCGTCGGCGATCTCGCGCTCCGTGCGGCGGCGGAGGTTTTCCATGTCGGCCATGAGACGCAGCATCTTGTCCTTGAGCTCGGCCTTTTCGGCTTCAAGGACGGCCACCGGATCGGGAGTTCCCTGAGGAGCGGCGTCGTTGGCGGCCTCGGCAGTGGGCTCGGCCTGCGGCGTCGTGGTCTGGTTTTCCGTGTCTTGCGGCTTCATCGTCAATCTACTGGGATGAGGAAAGGGTGTCCGGCCACATATCAGGTCCCTGTTCCCACAAATCAAGCGGTACGGCGCTGGGCCGTCTCCGTTTCCTCAGCCTTGAACACCTCCAGCAAGGCTCTCCGGATGGAGGCCTGGCGTCCCGCATGGGTGACCTTGGTGCCCGTGAGGTCCGTTACATAGAACACGTCCACGGCCTTTTCCCCGAACGTCACGATATGGGCGGAGGCAATGTTCAGGTTGAGCTTCCCGAGGGCCGTCGTCAGGTCATAGAGGAGACCGGGCCGGTCGAGGCCGGACACTTCGATCACGGTCTGACGGCTCGACAGGGAATTGTCGATAGATACGTCCGGAGCGAGCTGGAAGGTCCGGGCGCGCTCCTTCGCGGGGCGCTTGCCGTCAACCAGATCGGCGATTCGCACCTCCCCTTTCAGGGCTCGCTCGATGGCCGTCGCCACCCTCTCGGCCCGGCGCAGTTCATCCTCGTCCCGGTCGAACGCCCGGGAGAGCACGATGGTATCGAGGGCCATTCCGTCCGTCGTGGTGAAGATCTGCGCGTCGACGATGTTGCCGCCCGCCGCCGCGCAGGCCCCGGTAATGATGGCGAGAAGCCGCGGATGGTCCGGTGACAGGATCGTGAATTCGGTGACCCCGCGGAACTGATCCGTCTCATAGGACGTGGTGACCGTCCGCCCCTCCCGATCCGCGCCCTGGGCGAAATGGGCCTGCTTCACCCTCCGCGTGTGATCGGTCTTCAGCCAATAGGCCGGCGCATGGCGCGAGGCATAAGCGTCGAACTCTTCCGGCGTCCATTCCGGCAGCGCGGCCCGAAGCTCCTCCTGCGCCAGGCGGACGCGATCGGACCGGGCGATGTCGGCGGCTCCGCCGCCCAACATCACTTCCGTTTCGTGATAGAGATTGCGCAGCAGCTGTCCCTTCCACCCATTCCAGACGCCCGGCCCCACGGCCTTGATGTCGGCGATCGTCAGGAGGTGAAGCAGCTTGAGCCGCTCCATGGTCTGGACCGTGTCGGCGAAGGTCTTAATGGTCGCGGGATCCGACAGATCGCGGCTTTGTGCGGTGTTCGACGCCAGAAGATGGTGCTCGACGAGCCAGGCGACGGTGTCGGTCTCCGAGTCGCTGAGACCGAACCGCGGACCGAGCTTGCGTGCGATCGCGGCCCCGGCCGTCGAGTGGTCTTCCGGACGCCCCTTGGCAATGTCGTGAAGAAAAACCGCGACGTAGAGCGCGCGCCGGTTGTGAATCGTTCCGGTGATCTGCGTCGCGAGCGGGTGATCCGCGCTGCCCGCGCCGCTCTCGATTTCCGTCAGGACGCCGATGGAGCGGATCAGATGCTCGTCGACCGTATAGTGATGATACATGTTGAATTGCATCATCGCCACGATACGGCCGAAATCGGGGATGAAGCGTCCCAGCACGCCCGCCTCATTCATCAGCCGCAGCACGATCTCCGGCGCGTTCCTCGATGTGAGAATGTCGAGAAAGAGCCGGTTCGCGTCCCGGCTGTTGCGCAGGGTCGGTCCGATCAACGAAAGCGAGCGGGTCGCAAGGCGCGTCGCATCCGGGTGTATCGCCAGGTTGTGCCGGTCCGCGAGCCAGAACAAACGGATGAGATTGACCGGATCGTCCTGGAAAGCATCCTCGCTGCGCAGATTGATCCGGTTGTTGTCGATGATGAAGGCCTCGTTTTCGAGAGCGCCGCCGCGCCGACGGCGAAAGCGGCCGAACATGCGGTCCAGAACCGGACGCTTCTTCGCCTGACGCCCTTCGAGCTCCGCACACACGATCGCCGTGAGATCGCCCACATCCTTGGCGATCCGGAAATACGATTTCATGAAGCGCTCGACGGCCGACAATCCTCCACGGCCGACGAAACCGATGCGCTCGGCGATCGTCCGCTGAAGATCGAACGTCAGGCGCTCCTCCGCGCGGCCTGTCGCGAAATGCAGGTGGCAGCGCACGCGCCAGAGGAATTCCTCGCAACGGGCGAAAAGCTTGAACTCTTCCGGCGTGAAGAGCCCCGCCTTCACCAGCTCCTGAGGTTCACGGACGCGGTAGACGTATTTCGAGATCCAGAAGAGCGTGTTGAGATCGCGCAAGCCCCCTTTTCCGTCCTTGACGTTCGGCTCGACGAGGTAGCGCGACGCTCCGGCCTTCGCGACGCGGGCATCTCTTTCCTTGAGCTTCGCGTCGACGAATTCGGCCGCCGAAGAAGCGACGATTTCCTTGTCGTAGCGGGACACGAGATCGTCATAGAGAGCCTTGTCGCCGAACATGAAGCGCGCCTCGAGAAGCGAGGTGCGGATGGTCATGTCCGCAGCGCCTTCGCGCAGACATTCCTCCACCGACCGCGTGGCGTGCCCGACCTTCAGCTTGAGATCCCACAGAACGTAAAGCATCGCCTCGACGACGCTCTCGCTCCAGGCGGTCTTCTTGTAAGGGAGAAGAAACAGCAGATCGACGTCCGAGCCGGGCGCCAGCGTTCCGCGCCCGTAGCCGCCCGTCGCGACCACCGCGAGGCGCTCGGCCATGGAGGGATTGTCCGCAGGATAAAGATGCCGGACGACCGCCTCGTAGACGAGGCGCACGAGATCGTCCATCCGGTCCGACAGAAAGCGGGCGCAGGCAAGGCCGTCGCCCTTTTCCAGCAGGCGGGCCTCGGCCGCGGCGCGACTGTCCTCGAGGAAGCGTCTCAGCCCGGGAACGAGCCTTGCCCGCAGATCGGCTGCATCGCGGGGCGGCTCATCGCCCGGGTCGGGCAGGACGGCATCGAGGCTGGGATAAGCCATGGGGCAGACCTTGTTCGTTGACGTTATCGCTTAGCACTTCGCCGGCCCATCGCCCATGGGCTCTCGTCGGAGATGAGGTCGCAGTTCCCTAAGACGTTCGTTTTAGAAGCCATCGTTTGACAAAAGAAACGTATCGATCCTATAAAAAGGACACGCGCCGATTTGAGCAAGCAGCTTGCGGGCGCGAAACAAATGCAGCTAAAGCGCCGGGCGGCCAGAAGGACGCTCCTGCGCCAACCAGGAGCGTTCCATGAGCCTCTCCCGCCGTCTCTTCCTCGCCGCCGCCCTTACGACCGGCCTGGCCTCGGCCGCCTTCGCCCAGCCGAAGGAAATCCGCATCGATTACGCCACCTACAATCCGGTGAGCCTCGTTCTCAAGGACAAGGGCTTTCTGGAAAAGGAACTGGCGAAGGACGGCATCGGCGTCCGCTGGGTGCAAACGCTCGGCTCGAACAAGGCTCTCGAATTTCTCAACGCCGGCTCCATCGATTTCGGCTCGACCGCCGGAGCCGCCGCGCTGATCGGCAAGATCAACGGCAATCCCATCAAGTCCATCTACGTTTATTCGCGCCCGGAATGGACGGCCCTCGTCACGGCCAAGGACAGCCCCATCGCCAAGGTCGAGGACCTCAAGGGCAAGCGCGTCGCGGTGACCCGCGGCACCGATCCGCACATCTTCCTCGTGCGCGCACTTCAGGAAGCGAAGCTCACGGAGAAGGATGTCAAACTCGTTCTCCTCCAGCATCCGGACGGACGCACCGCGCTCGAGCGCGGCGACGTGGACGCCTGGGCCGGGCTCGACCCGCTCATGGCGGCGGCCGAAGTCGAGAGCGGCGCGAAGCTGTTCTATCGCAATGCCGCGGCCAATACCTGGGGCATCCTCAATGTGAGCGAGGCTTTCGCCAAGGAGAACCCTGCGCTCGTGACCCGGGTCCTGAAGGCCTATGAGGAAGCCCGCGCCTACGCCCTCGCCAATCCGGCGGAGCTGAAGAAAAGCCTCGTGGCCTATACCAAGCTCCCCGATGCGGTGATCGAGCGTCAGCTCGAACGTACGGAACTCACCCATTCCGCCATTGGACAACAGCAGATCGACACCATCCTGGCCGCAGGGCTCGCGCTGCAGCAGGCGGGCGTCGTTCCGGCCGATACGGATGTACGGGCCGCCGTCGACGGGCTCGTCGATCGCCGCTTTGCCACGGCATCCCGCTAAAACCGTTCATCACGGGAGAGCGCCGTGACAGGCCAAGGCACGATCCAATCTCCGCGCCAAGGCTGGTCCTCCCCTCAAGGAGCTGCCGCTCTCGCGGCTCCTTCCCCTGCCGGGAAGCGTCGCGCCTTCGATGGGCGTGCCCTTCTCGGCTTTTTCTTGCCTGTCGGGATCGCACTTCTGTGGGAAGCCGCCGTTCATTTCGGCCTTGCCCAGGGACGTCTCGTGCCGCCGCCGAGCCGCATCGCCGCGACGCTCTGGGCCCTTGCCCGGACGGGCGAACTCTGGACCCACGCCTCGGCCACCTTGTGGCGCATTCTTGCAGGCTTCGTCATCGGCGCCGGGGCCGGAATCGCGGTCGGCGCCCTGTCAGGCTCCAGCGAAACGTTGCGGCGGGTTCTGGATCCGACGCTCCAGGCCCTGCGGGCGATTCCGTCCATCGCCTGGGTTCCGTTGTTCATCCTGTGGCTGGGCATCTTCGAAGCGTCGAAGGTCGCGCTCATTGCCGTGGGGGTGTTTTTTCCGGTGTATCTCGGCATTGCGGGCGCCATTCTTTCCGTGGATCGGAAGCTGGTGGAGGTGGGGCGCGTGTTTCGCCTTTCCCGCGCCAAGCTCGCCCGTCGCATCCTCCTGCCCGCCGTTCTGCCGGAAGCCGTCATCGCCCTCCGCTCGGGTCTCGGGCTCGGCTTCATGTTCGTGGTGGCGGCCGAGTTCATGGGAGCGTCCGAGGGTCTGGGTTATCTCCTGGTGGACGGCCAGCAGATGGGCAAACCCGATCAGATCCTGGCCGCCATCATTGCGTTCGCGCTGCTCGGCAAGGCGGCGGACAGCCTGCTCGTCTTCGGCACGCGTCCGCTCGTGCGCTGGCAGGACGTTGCCAGGGAGCGCCTGTAATGCTGAACCTCTCGCATCTGTCGAAAACCTACGCGGATGGAACGAGGGCGCTTACGGATATCAATCTCTCCGTTCGGGAAAGCGAGATCGTCGCGCTGATCGGTGGCTCCGGCTGCGGCAAGACCACGTTGCTTCGTCTGATCGCCGGGCTCGATCGTGCCAGCGCCGGGGCTATCCGGCTCGACGGAGAGACCATCCACGAACCGCACCCTGCGGTCGGCATCGTGTTTCAGGAACCGCGCCTGCTGCCCTGGCTCACGGTGGCCGATAACGTGGCGTTCGGCCTCGATCATCTGGACAGGAACGAGCGCAAGGCCCGCGTGGCCCATGCTCTCGAGAAGATCGGCTTGGCGGAACACGGAACGCGTTGGCCGCGTGATCTCTCAGGCGGGCAGCAGCAGCGGGTCGCCATCGCGCGGGCGTTCGTCATGCACCCGAAAGTGCTGCTCCTCGACGAACCGTTCTCGGCGCTCGATGCCTTCACCCGGGCAAGCCTGCACGAGCATCTGCTCGGATTGTGGGAGGAAACGCGCCCCACCGTCGTGCTCGTGACGCACGACGTTCAGGAAGCGGTGACCCTCGCCGACCGGGCCATCATCATGCAGCCGAAACCGGGACGCATTTTCGATGAATTGCCGCTCGCCTTGGCCCGTCCCCGCGACAGGGCGGCCCTGCCGTTCGAATCCGCCGTGAGACGTGTGCTCGCGGCCCTGGACCAGTCCCTCAATCCCGTGCAAGCATCGCCGCAACGGGAGCGCGACCGGGAAGCGGCTGCGCTCTGGTGGTGACATCGGAAACAGTTTTCAAGGACAATCCCATGGACGCAACTCAGCTGCGCGCCCTCCAGGCGCCCCTGAAGGATCAGTATCGCTCCTCGCCGGACTCGGCGGTGATCACCTTGAAGGCCCAGGGCACTCTCGACGACCAGCACATTGCCTGCAAGGTCGAGACCGGCCGGGCCCTCGCGGTTGCGGGCCTGCATCCCGCGACCGGCGGCTCCGGCGCGGAACTCTGTTCCGGTGACATGCTGCTCGAAGCCCTCGTCGCCTGCGCCGGGGTCACCCTCAAGGCCGTGGCGACGGCTCTCGAGATCGATCTGCGTCATGGAGCGGTCAAGGCGGAAGGCGATCTCGATTTTCGTGGCACCCTCGGCGTCGACAAGGCGGCTCCTGTGGGCTTCACGGCCATTCGCCTGAGCTTCGAACTCGACACCGACGCGCCCCAGGACAAGATCGATCAGCTTCTCAAACTGACGGAGCGTTATTGCGTGGTTTTCCAGACGCTCAACAATCGTCCCGAGCTGAGCGCAACGGCAACACGACGAACCTGAGACGTGCCGGGCTCAGTTGGCGGCGACAAGCGTGCGCGGGGCGGCACTGATCATCGCAGCCGCGCCTCCTCTGATTTCCTGCACCGCGAGGGCGCGGTTGTTCGTGCCGTCGGTCTTGAAGCGGAAGACGCCGTCGGCGCCGGCAAATCCCGCAGGATTCGTCAGGACGCCTTCCGCAAAGCGTTGCGATCCCTGCACCCGGGTGAGGGTCGCGACCAAGGTCACCGCATCGTAGGACAGGGTGGCGAGCCGGATGGGATCCGTGTTGAAGCGGGCACGGTATCGGGCCGCGAAGGCCTCGAAGCCGCGATTGTCGGGAGCCGAGAACCAACCGCCCTGGAGACCCTGAAGGGCAAAAACGCGCGGCTCGTTCCACAGCCCGGTGCCGAGCGGCTTCACCCGTTGGGGATTGAACCCGATCGTCTGCAGCGCCTGGGCCACCATCGGCAGGCCATCGCCGTTATCGGGAATGAACAGTGTGTCGGCCTGCGGCGCGGAACCGGCCACGAGCGATGCGATACGCTGGACCGCGGCCTGCGGCTGGCCGGGCGGATAGTGCTCGACGGCCACGACCCGCATACCCTGTTGCGCGGCGGCCTCCCGGAACTGCGCCTCAGCGACGCTGCCGTACGTGGATTGCGGGATCAGCGCCGCCACGGAGCGCCGTCCCTGCGACGCCGCGAAGGCGATGATGCGATCCACCTCGGACTGAACCAGGAAGCTCAAGAGGTAGACGCCGCGTGTGGCAACGCTCGTATCCGTCGAGAAGGCGAGGATCGGGCGACCGGCCTGGCGCGCGATCTGGGCGGCGCCCTGAACGGAACCCGCGAACAAGGGCCCGATGATCAGCTCGGCTCCTTCAGCCAGAGCCTGGTTCGTCGCCTCGCGCGCGCCTTCGGGCGTGCCGCGATCGTCCTTCACCAGGATGGTGACTTGCGAACCCTGCACCTCGCTGAGGGCGAGGTCGGCAGCATTGCGCATGCTCTGCGCCGCGACCGCCCCCTGTCCCTGGCCCGACAGGGGCAGAATGAGCCCGACGCGCACAGGTCCGTTGCCGATCGTCACGCCCGGGGTGCCGCCGGCCGGCATCGGCGACGTCTCGGCGGGCGGGCCGGCGACGGCTCCGGTTGCGGGAAGATCGGCATCGAAGATCGGTTTCGCATCGGCGACCGGCGGCTTGCTCCGACGCGGCGGTTTCATGCTTCCCGAACCGACGCAGCCGGCCAGGAACAGCGTGCTCACGAGACTCAGCGCGAGGAATGCACGCGCCCCTGCGGGCTTGATGCTCCGCGCCGCCCTATCCGCTACGAAAGGAAGATCCGCCATTCCATCCCCCGGACCCGAATTCAAAAGTCCGGGGGCATGATGCCGTAAAATGGTAAACAGTGTTCTCAGGGTTCGAAACGGGCCTCAGGCGAATAGCCCTTGCCCCAGCAGGCCCTCATGCGACAGTGACGGACGATGACACAGAGAATCGACAACAGAACGAAGCGCAGGGAGGCCCCGGTCCGGGCCGCGACTTTCACGGCCTTCGGCCTTGCGGCGGAGGCGGAGCCCCTGCCGCCCGGCCTCTATGTCGTGGCGACTCCGATCGGCAATCTGCGGGACGTTTCCTTCCGGGCTCTCAGCGTCCTGGCGGCCGCCGATGCCGTTCTGGCCGAAGACACCCGCGTGACGAAGACATTGCTCGCTCACTACGGCATCACGACTCCGCTCGTGGCCTATCACGAGCATTCCAACGAAGCCGTCCGCGAGCGTATGGTTCACCGGATCCGGGAAGGTCAGGCCCTTGCCCTGGTCTCGGATGCCGGAACGCCGCTGGTTTCCGATCCGGGCTACAAGCTGGTTCAGGCCGCCATCGAGGAGGGTTTGCCGGTCACCCCCATCCCGGGGCCGTCCGCGGTTCTGACGGCTCTCGTGGTCTCCGGCCTTCCGACCGACCGGTTCTTCTTTGAAGGCTTTCTCCCGCCGAAAAGCGCGGCGCGCCGGACACGGCTTGCGGAGATCGCTGGCATTCCCGGTACGCTCATGCTGTTCGAGGGTCCGCACCGGCTGCCCGAGATGCTGGCCGATGCGGCAGCCGTTCTCGGCGAACGTCAGGCGGTCGTCGCGCGTGAGCTGACCAAGATGTTCGAAACCATCCGGCGCGGCACCTTGCCCGAACTTGCGGAAATATTCGCGCAGGAAGGTCCGCCCAAGGGCGAGATCGTGGTCCTGATCGGTGAAGCCAGCAAGGATATGCAGGCGGCCGAGGTCGACGCGGTGATCGACGACAAGCTCGAGGCCGCCCTCAAAAATCACTCGATCAAGGATGCGGCCGCCCTCGTCGCGGCGGAACTCAACATCCCTAAACGCGATGCCTATGCGCGTGCTCTGACGCTGGCCCGGAAAGACTCATGACGAGGGCTCCGGAGCGTCGGCGCACCACCTTTTTGCGAGGGCGGCGGGCCGAGTTTATCGCGCTCCTGTTCATGATCCTCAAAGGTTACCGTCCGCTCGCCCATCGGTATTCGGCGGCGGGCGGCGAGATCGATCTCATCTTCGTCAAAGGCGGCACCATCGCTTTCGTGGAGGTGAAGGCCCGTGGCCGGATGGACGATGCGCTCAGTGCCATTACGGCCACGAAGCGCCGCCGCTTCTCCCGCGCCGTCCGCGCCTGGATCGCGCGTCACGCCTGGGCGTCCGACAAGACTTGGCGAGCCGACGCGGTGTTTCTCGCACCCCGGCGATGGCCGAAACATGTGAAGGCGGCGTTCGAACTGGAAATGCTCTAGGCCACGAGGCGCCGGCGCTCCGTGACGGCTTCGCGGATATGCCGCGCCATTTCCTGCACGATGTGGTTGCCGCCATCCTTCGGCAGGTAAAGATTGACCGTGAAGGGCGGCAGCATCGGCAATCCGGATTCCCGCCCGAGCACCTCAAGCCCCTCCGGCACCGTGGAGGCCATCCAGGCCATCACGGCGATATCGGCCGCAACGGTTGCCACCTGCGCCGACGTGTTGGTCACTTCCGATGCCGAACGCCAAGCGATGCCCGCCTGCTGAAGCGCCTCGCGGATCGGGGCGCGGAAGGCGCAATCGGAGCATCCGATCGACACCGGCAGCGGCCTTTGCCGCGCCGCCTCCCCACCGCGTGCGCCAACCCACACAAGCCGGTCCATGACGAGATTCTCGCCGTCCGGGTCGCAGGTCATTTCCGTGGCCAGCACCACGTCCACCTTCCCGGCGGAAAGTTCGGAACGCAGCTTTGCGCTCGAACCGCTGTGAAGGGAGATCTGGACCCGCGGATAGCAGCGCGCGAAATCCTTCAGGAAGGTCGGCAGATAAGTCGTGATGATGTCGCTCGGAATGCCGAGCCGGATTTCACCCTCGAATTCGGGGGTGGTCATCTCCGTCCAGATCTCATCGTTGAGCGCCAACAGGCGCTTGGCTCTCCCGAAAAGCCGCTCGCCGGCTCCCGTGAGCGTCATGCCCCGCCTGTCCCGGGTGATGAGGTCATCTCCGACGAGCTCCTCGAGACGCTTGATCTGCTGACTGACGGCGGCCTGAGTGAGGTTGAGGGCACCGGCTGCCGCGGTCATGCCGCCCAAGTCGGCGACGGCCACGAAGGCCCGCAGGAGGCTGACATCGAGATTTCTGGCCATGGGAGACCTCAATAATGAATGCTTATTCTCAACATAATGAACATTCGTTTCCCTTATGCAAGGGGGAGACCTAAAGTTATCCCATCGCCGCTGAAGAGGCGGCTCCATCGACCGACCGACTGGCCTTTCCGAGGTTCTTTCCACGTCCGACCCATGGTCGGCGACGGAGAGCGCTCGCCTAGGCGACAGCGGCGGGAAGATCAACAGGAGCAAACCATGTCGTTGACCTTAACCCGCACCACATCATTCTCACGGAACGGTACGACGCTTTCCGCCGTTTTGAGCGGGATCGTTGCCTTCGTCGCACGGGAGATCCGCATCCGCCGCGACCTCCGCCAGCTTTCGACCTTCGGCGACGCGGCGCTGCACGATATCGGCCTGTCCCGTGGGAATATCGAGGATGCGGTCCGCTATGGCCGGCCGTTTCAGGGCACCTCGCGCGTTGTCGAACCTCTTGCAACGGACTGCCACGGTCCCTCGGTCCCGTCGTTTCAGACCGAGTGGCGCTAAACCCCTTGGTCTCAAGGCGTGAAAACCGTGACGGCGCTGGGCTTGATGGAGAAATGCGCGGGCGTGCGCGTGACGATCTCTCCATCCGCATTCACGGGGCGCGGGAAACGTGTGCGAATATCGAATTCCTGCGCCCTTACGGCCCGTACCTCACGCCACGCCCCATGGGCGCCGGTGCGGAACGACCGCGCCATGAGGGCGAGTTTCCAGGCTCTGTTGAATTCGAGGCTGTAGAGATCGAGATGCTCGTCATCGATCGCCGCATCCTTCTCGACCGCGTTTCCGCCGCCATAATAGCGCCCATTCCCCACGGCGATCTGCAGGGTTCTCACGCGCGCGGACTCGGCATCGCTGATGATCGTCGCACGAAAAGGACGCGCTTGCGCCAGTACCTTGACGGCAACCAGGGCATAGCCGAAGCGCCCGAAACGGCGTTTGATGTCGCGGGTGAGTTTCTGCGCCAGTTCCGCCGAAAGACCGATGCTGGCCACGTTGAAAAAGGGCTGCCCGTTCACGAGGCCCAGATCGATGCGCCGCGTCTTCCCGGCTGCGATGATGTCGGCCGCTTTGTCGAGATCGAACGGAATATCGAGGGTGCGCGCGAGATCGTTGGCGGTTCCGAGGGGCAGGATGCCGAGCGGAAGGTTGGCCTCGATGAGCCCCAGAGCTGCCGCGTTCATGGTGCCGTCGCCGCCTCCGACCACGACGCAATCCACCTCCTGCGCATGCTTCACGATCAGCGGAGACAGATCCTCCCTTCTGTCGCACTCCTGATGAACCGGTTCGATACCGTGGGATTTCAGGACGGCAATGGCCCTCTCGCACTGAGAGGCACCGGTACGGCTCTTGGCATTGACCAGAAGAAGGGCACGGCGGGACATGGCCTATCAAATGGCAAGCGTGGCCTCGTCTACAAGGGGCTCCGGCAAAGACGGCCGGAAAACAGGAGCTTGGGGCTGGGGGCGCCTTCCCCTGCACAGCCATCATGAGACAGATGGTTGCCATTGCGGAATTTCCGGCCAATAACCTCGCTTCCCTTGGAGACTGACGCATGAGTCTGACCGTTGCGATCCAGATGGATCATATCAAGAGCATCAAGATCGCGGGCGATACGGGCTTCGCATTGCTGCTGGAGGCGCAACGGCGCGGGCATCGGGTCCTGCACTATACGCCGGATCGCCTGAGCCTGCGGGACGGCGTCGTGACCGCCATGGCCGAAACCGTCGAGGCCCGGGACGTCGAGGGTGATCATTTCACCTTGAGCGCGCCGGAGCGGGTCGACCTGTCGAGCGTGGACGTGGTGCTGATGCGCCAGGATCCGCCCTTCGATCTGGCCTATATCACCGCGACGCATTTCCTGGAGCGCATTCACCCCAAGACCCTCGTGGTGAACGATCCGGCTCACGTGCGCAATGCGCCGGAAAAGATCTTCGTCACGCTCTTTCCCCATCTCATGCCTCCGACCCTGATTTCCCGCGACAAGGCCGAGATCGAGGAGTTCCGCCGCGAACACGGCGACGTGGTCATGAAGCCGCTCTACGGGCATGGCGGCGCGAGCGTCTTCAAGATCGGCCGTGAGGATCCGAACTTCGGATCGCTGTTCGATCTTTTCGCGGCCACGTTCCGCGAGCCCTGGGTGATCCAACGTTTCCTGCCGAAAGTGACCGAGGGGGACAAGCGGATCATCCTGATCGACGGGGAAGCGGCAGGCGCGGTCAACCGCGTGCCCGCCGCCAATGATATTCGCTCCAACATGGTGCGGGGCGGCGCCGCCAAGCCCACGGATCTCTCGCCCCGCGAGCGCGAGATCTGCGAGACGATCGGGCCGGAGCTGAAACGCATGGGCCTTATCCTGGTCGGCATCGATGTGATCGACGGCAACCTGACCGAAATCAACGTGACGGCCCCGACTGGAATTCGCGCCATCAAACGGCTCGGAGGGCCGGATCTGGCCGTGACGGTGTGGGACGTGATCGAAGGAAAAGTGCGGCGCGGCTGACGGGTTTCCCCCATCGCGCCGCCTCACCCGGGTGGATACCGGCGAAACCGGCGCCAAAGGCAGGACCCCTTGGCCTTTTGACGCGGGCCGGCGCCACGATCACAGGCTCACGAAGCCAGCTCCGCGATAACGGCGTTCAGGACCGGAAATCCGGTGGGCGTGACGCGCAGGCGCTGGCTATCGCGGTGGATGAGCCCCTCCTCCTCCAAGGTGAGCACCCGGCTTTCCTGGAGCGACCGTCCGGTGAAGGCCTCGAAGCGGCGCGGATCGATGCCCTCCTTGAGGCGAAGCCCCATCAACAGAAATTCGTCGCCCGCCGCCTCCGTGGTCAAAACCTCCTCGTCGATCACGCCGTGCCCTTCGCGCTCCACGAGGCTCAACCAGGTTTCCGGATGTTTTTCGGTGGACGTGGCAAGCCGCGCGTTGCCGGTGACGAGACGTCCATGAGCGCCGGGGCCGATGCCGGCATATTCGCCATAGCGCCAATAAAGCAGGTTGTGCCGTGATTCCGCGCCCGGACGGGCGTGATTGGAAATCTCGTATGCGGGAAGCCCGTGCTTCTCGCAGGTCTCCTGCGTCACGTCATAAAGCGCTCGCCCGGTCTCCTCGTCAGGAATCGTGATCTTGCCGGCGTTGAACAGGCGCTCGAACCAGGTCCCCGGTTCGATCGTGAGCTGATAAAGGGACAGGTGCTCGACCGCATGACCGATGGCCTGCCTGAGCTCGGCGGCCCATGCCTGCGGCGTCTGGCCGGGACGGGCATAGATCAGGTCGAAGGAATAGCGGTCGAAGATGGAAGCCGCGACCCTCACGGCCGCGAGCGCCTCCTCCACCGAATGCATACGGCCCAGCCGCTTGAGATCGGGATCGTTCAGAGCCTGAACCCCGAGAGACACACGGTTGATGCCCGCCTGCCGATAGCCGCGGAAGCGCTCCGCCTCGACGCTGGTCGGATTGGCCTCCAGGGTGATCTCGGCGCCGGAATCGACCGTCCAGGCCCCGCCGATCGCATCGAGGATGGCGCCCACGGTTTCCGGCCTCATGAGGGAGGGCGTGCCGCCGCCGAAGAAGACGCTCGTGACCGTGCGGCCGGGGATGCGCGCCGCCGTATGGGCAATTTCGCGCCGGAACGCCGACAGAAACCGCTCCTGGTCCACCGGCTGATGGCGGACATGGCTGTTGAAGTCGCAATAAGGGCACTTTGAGGCGCAGAAAGGCCAATGGACATAGACGCCAAAGCCCACATCGCGCGTCGGATGATCGATCATGGGGTGTATATGGCAGCTCCGCCCGCGCGCGTCACGCTCCCTCGTGCCGCAGAGTCCCCTTGCGGTCACGAACAATTTCGCGCAAGCGCTGTTCATCCTCATGAGCCGATCTAGCCTGCCCGTTTCGGAGGCCCTAGGCTAGGCGACAAGAGTGTACAGGTATCATCATGCGGCATTGGCGCGCCCCGTTCGACCGGCAGGGCTACCATCACGGAAACCTCAAGGAAGCCCTCATCGAGGCGGCGCAGCGATTCATTGCCGAGCGTGGCCTTGGAGGCTTCACGCTGGCCGATGCCGCCAAGCTCGTGGGCGTCACTCCGGCCGCCCTTTATCGGCATTTCCGCGGCCGGGACGCCCTGGTCGCCGAGGTGGCGTTCCGCGGATTCGGGCAGCTCGCGGAGCGGCTGGGCCGGGCACTCTCGAGTGACGGAACGCCGCTGGAGCGATTCACCCGCATGGGAGAAGCCTATCTGGCTTTTGCCGAGCAGGAGCCCGGCTTTTATGCCGCCATGTTCTCCCCGCTCCCGGCGGTGGAGGCGGAATCCTGCGGGCCGCCCTGGGCCAGGGGCCCCAAGGGCCAGGAGAGCAAGAGCCAGGAGAATAAGGGCACGGAGGCGCCCTCGTCCGGCAGCGCCTTCGACTTCCTGGTTCAGGCTTTGTCGGAAACCTTCCCGGATGGGTTCAAGGATGTGGATGTGCGCTTTATCGCCATCGAGGTCTGGGCCCTGTCCCATGGCATTGCCACCCTCGATGCCGCGGGCCAGCTCCCCAGAGGGCCGGGGCTGCCCGACAAGTACGAGCTGCTCCGGGCGGGCGTCCTCGCCCTCGTTCACGGCGCGCTCCAGCGCCGCCAGCCCTCCGGCGAAAAATAATCGTTTCCGCCTTTGATCCCCTTGAAAGCGCCGGAATCGATCCGCATGTTAATGTTGTTAGCATTAACATGCGGGAACTGCGATGTCTGACTCTGCTTCCACCGCCTGGAACTCCGGCTCCGGCTTTCCAGGCTCGGGTCCTACGGGACCTGGTCGTTCCGGGCCTTGGAACAACGGCACCCATCACCACCGCTGCGGGCGTCCGCCCCGCCGCGCCCTGGAGATCGCCGGCATTGTCCTGGCCTTTATCTGGTTCTGGCCGCTCGCGGTCGCTTATCTGGTCTGGAAAGTCATGGGATATCCAAAATTCGACGAGGCGAAGGCCTTTTTCCGTGAGAACTTCGGCCGTCCGATGGACGACCTGTTCGCCTATCGCCGGCCGGGCGCCGGCTTCGCAACCGGCTCGGGCAACGCGGCCTTCGACGATTACCGCCGCAGCGAGCTGGAGCGCCTCGAGGAAGAGCGCCGCAAGCTCGACGAAGAGGCCCGTGAGTTCCGCAACTTCGTCGAGGAGTTGAAGCGGGCGAAGGACCGCGAGGAGTTCGACGCGTTCATGGCCAAGCGCCGCGCCGACCGGAACGGTTCGCAAGGGGCTTAAAGCCGCAAAATCTGTGACGCTGAAAGCGGAAAAGCGCCCGAAAGGGCGCTTTTCTCATAGGGCTCGGCCCTTATCAGGACCTGCCGAGACACCCCTGCGCCAGCATTACGAAGGCTCGGGCGCGGTGTGACAAAGCCTGAGGCTCAGGCATCGACCAATCGATGCCGTGCTTGCGCTCCGACGACAGCTCGCCGAACGTCTCGGAGAAACCCTCCGGTTGGAACAGCGGATCGTAGCCGAATCCCTGGCTTCCGCGAGGAGGCCAGACGACCTGCCCGAAAACGCGGCCTTCGAACAGCTCCTCGTGGCCGTCCGGCCAGGCGATGACCAGAGCAGACACGAAATGGGCCTTCCGGTTGCCCGTCGGGGTGACGCCCCTCTTCTGCAGCTCCCGTTCAACCCGCTGCATGGCGGCGGGAAAATCCTTGCTCGGACCGGCCCAGTCGGCCGTGAAGAGCCCCGGCGCCCCATCGAGCGCATCCACGCACAGACCGGAATCGTCCGACAGAGCCGGCAGGCCCGTCGCTTTCGCCGCCGCATGAGCCTTGATGGCGGCATTTTCCGCAAACATGTGCCCGGTCTCCGCCGGCACAGGCAGTCCGAGCTCACCGGCCGAGACGGCTTCCACGCCGAACGGAGCGAACAGCTCCTTCATCTCGCGCAGTTTGCCGGGGTTGTGAGTGGCGATGACGACCTTTCCGGTCAGCGGGCGGGGCATAGCTATTTCCGGTACGTTAAGTGCTGGGTGACGGATGTTCGAACCTGTTCGATCGCAGCAGCAAGCGCATCCGCATGTCCTCCATAGGACGCTCCACGCTTCATGCATTCTCTCAAATAGGGCTGAATTTCCGACGGCGGTATGAGGCTTCCGTCCACCCACCGGCGCGCGACCATTCTGGGGTCGAGCTCGATGTCGAGCCCGCAATCCCTGGCCGTCTGCGCTCGGGGAAGAAACCGGAGCGGCGTCGGAAGATCAAATCCGTGATGGGCACCAGGAAAGACATGGAAACCCACGGGCGACCCATGCTTCTCGAAGAACGCCGCATAGCGGCGGCAATGATCCGCAGGAGTGAAGTCGTCCTCCTGCCCCAGCAGGAAAACGATCGGGGCGCCGGTGGTGCGAGTTGAAAGGTACGGAACGGAGCAGGAGGAATAAAACGCGATATGGAGGGCGAACCGCAGATCGTCCTTGGCCACCGCCCGACGAAACGGTTCCAGCGCCGTGTAGAGGGCGAGCTGCCCGCCCTTCGAGAAGCCCATGATGCCGATCCTCTTCGGATCGACCTTGGGATGTGTCGCGAGCAGATTGAGGGCCGTCAGGGCATCCGCCACGCTGGCCGCCAGGGGCAGTCGGCTCTGGTCGTCGCCGGTCGCTGAAAATCCTCGCGGCGTAAAGCTGTCCACCACGAAAGTCGCGACACCCATCGCGTTCAACCGGTCGGCCCAAGCACCCTCGCGGCCGGGGAGAATTCCTCCGCTGCCATGCATGATCACCATCGCCGGAACCGGCCCGTCATGCGTGGCCGGGATCGCCAACTCGCCGACGATCGGCGCGGGAGCGCCCCCGCCGGCCATCAGTTCCGTCGGTCCCCTGGGGGTGAGCGACGGGAACGTGATGGACCCGACCTGTCCTCCGGACAGATCCGTCACGGCTTCCGCCGCCACGGCGGACGAGACAACAATCCCGACAATCAAGCTCAGAAACAAGCGGACCATGCGAGGCACCTGCCGTGAAAGGACATGCATTCCAGCCACGCCCTGGCCGGACTGAATTCCTTACAGGCCGACAGCCTTCTTCTGCAACTCGATCAGCTGCGCGACGCCAGACTTCGCAAGGCGCAGGAGACTGAGGAACTCGTCCTCCGAGAAAGGCTTCCCTTCCGCCGTCCCCTGAACCTCGACGAGACCACCGGATCCCGTGATCACGAAATTGGCATCGGTTTCCGCAGCGGAATCCTCGGCATAATCGAGGTCGAGAACCGGCGTTCCCTGATAGATCCCGCAGGAGATCGCCGCGACCGGTTCACGGAGCGGATTGATCGAGATGATCGAGCGGCCCTGCATCCACGCAAAGCACTCGTGAAGCGCGACCCAGGCCCCGGTGATGGAGGCCGTGCGCGTGCCTCCGTCCGCCTGGATCACGTCGCAATCGATCACGATCTGGCGCTCGCCGATGGCCGGCAGATTGACGACCGCGCGCAAGGAGCGGCCGATGAGCCGCTGAATCTCCTGGGTGCGTCCGGAAGGCTTGCCGGAATTCACTTCGCGGCGCGTCCGCTCGTGCGTCGCGCGAGGCAGCATGGCATACTCGGCCGTCACCCAGCCCTTTCCCGAGCCGCGCAGCCAGGGCGGACCTTTTTCCTCGAGCGAGGCGGTGCACAGCACCCGGGTATTGCCGAAGGACACGAGGCAGGACCCTTCCGCATATCGCGCGACGCCGCGCTCCAAGGTGACGGGACGCAGTTCATCGGGGGCACGCTGCGAAGGGCGCATATGGTCTCTCCTGAGGCTCCGGTGCTCATAAAGGCCTCTGTCCGGAACGGCAAGGTTCGTCCGCCGCTGCGCGGCGTTTGCCCCCAACGAGCCGTGCAAACCGCACTTGCGTTCGCCCCGTTCCATCGTCACATAATGCGGTTAGGCCAGGACGATCACCGGACCTCATGATTTTCGATGAACAGGCAGACTCCATCCGCTTCCATGAATGAAATCCGGGCAATAGCGGAATTGAACGACCGCTCGCGGGAAATTTTCCGCCGCATCGTCGAGAGCTACCTTGTCACCGGGGAGCCGGTCGGCTCGCGCAACCTGTCGCGCATCCTTCCCATGCCCCTGTCGCCCGCATCGATCCGGAACGTCATGTCGGACCTCGAAGCCGCGGGCCTGATTTTTGCACCTCACACGAGCGCCGGGCGCTTGCCCACGGAAACGGGCCTGCGGTTCTTCGTCGATGCCATGATGGAAATCGGGGATGTGAGCCAAGAGGAACGTGCCCGGATCGAGGCCCAGATGAGGGTCGCCGCGTCCGGCCACACCATGGAAACCGCGCTTGCGGAAGCCTCGGCCCTTCTGTCCGGCATGTCCCGGGGCGCGGGCGTCGTCGTGACGTCGAAGTCGAATGCGCGCCTCAAGCACATCGAATTCGTTCGTCTGGATCCCGCCCGAGCCCTCGTGGTCCTCGTCGGCGAGGACGGCTCGGTGGAAAACCGGCTCCTCAACCTGCCGGCGGGTCTTCCCGCGAGCGCTCTGGTCGAGGCCGGCAATTTCCTGAATGCCCGGATCCGAAGCAAGACGCTGTCCGATCTCAAGCAGGAAATCGCGGCCCGGCGCAGCGACATGGAACGCGAGCTCGATGTGCTCACGGCCAAGCTCGTCGAGGCCGGTCTTGCGACGACGGTGGGGGCCGCCGATTCCCGCCAGCTCATCGTCCGGGGACAGGCGAACCTCCTGGATGACCTGAAGGCGGCGGAAGACCTGGAACGTATTCGACTTCTGTTCGAGGACCTGGAGACGCAAACCGACGTGATCGACCTCCTGACCCGGGCCGAGGACGGTGAAGGGGTGCGGATTTACATCGGATCCGAGAACAAGCTGTTCTCGCTGTCCGGATCCTCCATGATCGCCGCGCCCTTCCGCGATGGCAGCCAGAAGATCGTCGGGGTGCTGGGCGTGATCGGCCCGACCCGGCTCAACTATGCCCGCATCGTCCCCATGGTCGATTACACGGCCAGGGTCATCTCGCGGCTTCTGGAGCGGGGACGCTAATTCCCGGCCGGCTCAGCACGCCGACCTTGAGCTTAATGTCCCGTCCGGTCGGCATCGCGGCTGGCCTCGAACAGGAACCAGGTGCGCCGCTCGGTTTCATCGATCCAGTTCTCGATGAGGCTCGCAGTCGCCACATCTTCGTACTTGTCGCAGATGTCGTGAGCCTCCCGCAGATTGGCGGCGAATGCCTTGTTGTCGTTCATCAGCTCACGCAGCATCTCGAGAGGGGGCACGAACTCGGCCTCGTTCTCCTGAACGCGCTGGAGCGACGCGATCTGCCGGATCGAGCGCAGGGTCGTGCCTCCGATCTTGCGTACGCGCTCGGCGATGTCGTCCGTCGTTGCGAAGATCTGCGCGGCCTGCTCGTCGAGGAGCAGATGATAATCGCGAAAATGCGGTCCGCTCACATGCCAATGGAAGTTCTTGGTCTTGATGTAGAGGGCGAATGTGTCCGCCAGCAGCGTATTGAGCGCTTTTGCGATGGCCGCCACGCCCTCCGGCTTCAGATCCGTTGGAGTATCGAGAGAACCGACCTTCTTACGCTGAGGCAGGGCGCGGACCTTGGCCATCGTTTGCACTCCGTGAGCGAGAATGGGAAGACGAAACGTCTTCCGTGGATGACAGCACTGGCACAACGTATGACGGGGCAAAGCGTTGCCGGTGCTTTTCACATGACCATAGCATGATCATTACGACAGAAGCTTGACGGTAGAGGATCTCGGACCTCGTTGCGGTTGCCGCCCATGGCCTTACCCACTCCTCTGCTTCCGGCCCCGTCCTGCGGCCCCGGAAGCTGACGGCCGCGCAGGTCTCCGCCGCGCTCTCCCTCCCCTGGTCGCCGACGGCGGAACCTCCCGGTTCCGATCCGGAATTTTCAGCCGATGGCCCGGCCCGCCGCTGTTGGTCGAGTTCATGGGAGGCTTGGAAATCGGCACACGGGAGGGCTGGGCGCCGGCACGGCCGTAACCCCGTGAAGCGGTGCCGGTCGAGAAAAGGATCCTTTTCGTCCCAGGCGGGAAGAGCTGGCTCAGCTCTTCCCGATGATGGGCCGCTCCAAGGATCCCCGGAGAGGCGAGGCCCTTTCCGGCCATCCCTGAGGCACGGCCGGGCCGACGCGTCACCGACTTCCCTTGGCTTTGAGGGGCCGCCCTGCTATGGGGCCACGACAGTTCTTATATTTGCAGTATTATGACCGCACGCACCTTCGACAATATCCGTAACTTCTCCATCGTTGCCCACATCGATCACGGGAAGTCGACGCTTGCCGACCGTCTGATCCAGACGACGGGCGCCCTTACCGCCCGGGAAATGACGGAGCAGGTGCTCGACAACATGGATATCGAGCGCGAGCGGGGGATTACCATCAAGGCGCAGACGGTGCGTCTGGAATACATGGCGCAGGACGGCAAGACCTATGTCCTGAACCTGATGGACACTCCCGGCCACGTGGACTTCGCCTACGAGGTATCCCGGTCGCTCGCCGCCTGTGAAGGCTCGCTCCTGGTGGTGGACGCCTCCCAGGGCGTGGAAGCCCAGACCCTGGCGAACGTTTATCAGGCCATCGACGCCAATCATGAAATCGTCACCGTCCTCAACAAGATCGATCTCCCGGCGGCGGATCCGGATCGCATCAAGGAGCAGATCGAGGAAGTGATCGGCATCGATGCCTCCGATGCCGTGCCGATCTCGGCCAAGACGGGTCTCAATATCGAGGGCGTGCTGGAAGCCATCGTCACCAAGCTCCCGCCTCCGAAGGGAGACGAAGGGGCTCCTTTGAAGGCCCTGCTCGTGGATTCCTGGTACGACGCTTATCTGGGCGTCGTGGTGCTCGTCCGCATCGTCGATGGCATGCTCAAGAAGGGCATGACGATCAAGATGATCGGGACCGGCGCCACCTATGGGGTCGACCGCATCGGCGTGTTCCGTCCCAAGATGCAGGATGTGGCCCAGCTCGGACCGGGCGAGGTCGGCTTCCTGACCGCGTCGATCAAGGAAGTGGCCGATACCCGCGTGGGCGACACGATCACGGAAGAGCGCAAGCCGACCGCCGAACCCCTGCCGGGCTTCAAGCCGGTTCAGCCTGTGGTGTTCTGCGGCCTTTTCCCGGTTGATGCCGCCGAGTTCGAGAACCTGCGCGCCGCCATGGGCAGACTGCGCCTGAACGATGCGAGTTTCTCCTTCGAGATGGAAACCTCGGCTGCGCTCGGGTTCGGTTTCCGCTGCGGCTTTCTGGGGTTGCTTCACCTCGAGATCATTCAGGAGCGTCTCGAACGCGAGTTCAATCTCGACCTCATTTCCACGGCGCCGAGCGTCGTTTATCGCCTGCTGATGTCCGACGGGACGATCAGGGAACTTCACAATCCGGCTGACATGCCGGACGTGATGAAGATCGATGCGATCGAAGAGCCCTGGATCCGCGCCACCATCCTGACGCCGGACGAATATCTCGGCTCCGTCCTGAAGCTTTGTCAGGACCGGCGCGGCGTTCAGATCGACCTGAACTACGTGGGCAAGCGCGCCATGGTCGTCTACGACCTGCCGCTCAACGAGGTGGTGTTCGATTTCTACGATCGCCTGAAGTCGATCTCGAAGGGCTATGCCTCCTTCGACTATCACATCTCCGATTACCGCGAGGGCGACCTCGTGAAGATGTCGCTTCTCGTCAACGCGGAGCCCGTGGACGCCCTCTCGATGCTGGTCCACCGCACCCGCGCAGAGAGCCGTGGCCGCGCGATGTGCGAAAAGCTGAAGGACCTCATCCCGCAGCACCTGTTCCAGATCCCGATTCAAGCCGCAATCGGCGGCAAGATCATCGCCCGCGAAACAATCCGTGCGCTGCGCAAGGACGTGACCGCCAAGTGCTATGGCGGCGATGCTTCTCGTAAGAGAAAGCTCCTCGACAAGCAAAAAGAGGGCAAGAAGCGGATGCGGCAGTTCGGCAAGGTCGAGATCCCTCAGGAAGCCTTTATCGCCGCCCTGAAGATGGACAGCTGATCACCAAGGGTCATTGACACGCGGGAGGACCGCATCGACCATACGGTTCCGGCTGGGGTGCGTCTTTCCCTTTTCGAAGGGAGGGCCCCATGTCGTCTCGCCCATCCTCCCTGCCGCAGCCGGACCTTGAAACGGTCTTCCTGACCGATGGCGGTCTCGAAACATCCCTTTTGTTCATCGAGGGGATCGATCTACCGTGTTTCGCGTCATTTCCGCTCCTTCGCCATGAGTCCGGTCGACAGGTTCTGAAGCGCTACTTCGAACCCTATCTCCAGACGGCCTCGCGGCATGGCGTCGGTTTCATTCTCGATACGGCCACGTGGCGGGCCAATCCGGATTGGGGCCGAAAACTCGGCTATACGTCCGAGGACCTTGCGCAGGTCAACCGCCAAGCCGTTGCCTTTGCAAGGGAGCTCGGCAGGAGCTTCGCTCTTGAAGGCCGATCCCTTCTCATCGACGGAGCCATCGGGCCGCGTGGCGACGGATACCGGGCGGATTATCGCATGAGCGCGGAGGAAGCGGAACGCTACCACACCGGCCAGATCGATGCTTTGCGTGACGCAGGTGCGGATATGGTCACCGCTTTCACGATCAACTATGCCGAAGAGGCGATCGGCATTGCCCGCGCCGCCGCCAAGGCCGCCATCCCGGTGGTGATCTCATTCACGGTCGAAACGGACGGGAAGCTCGCGTCCGGCGAGAGCCTGCAATCGGCCATCGAGCAAAGCGATCGGGAAACGGGCGGGATACCGGCCTACTACATGATCAATTGCGCTCACCCAACCCACATTGAAAGCATGCTCTCGGCGGGTGGAAGTTGGGTGCAGCGGATCAGAGGCCTGCGAGCGAATGCGTCCTCAAAAAGCCACGCCCAGCTCGATGAAGCGGAAGAACTCGACTCCGGCGATCCGACGGAACTCGCGCGTCAGTATCGCGATCTGCGGAACATGCTTCCGCGTCTGTCCGTCCTGGGCGGATGCTGCGGCACCGACCATCGCCATATCGAGGCGATCTGCGAGGCCTGTCTTCCGCAAGCGTAAGCAGCGCCACTATTGGATGATGTCGTAGAGACTGTCGTAACCGCCGAGATCGGATGCGTCGACGACGTCTCCGATCGACATCGACAGGAGAACCCTGCCCGAAGGATCGACGACATCAAGGGCCCAACCCTGCAGATCGACATCTGCGGCGTCCTGATGGAGAAATGTCTCGCGGATCGCATCGAGAGCCTCGCCATGAGCCTCAAGGAGGCTCGAGACCTCGACGCCGTCATGATCAGCCAAGTAGCTGTCACCATTCGACAGGTTGAAATAGCAACGCATTGAAGACCTCGATAAACGACAAAAGTGAAACAGTAAAAAATCAGGAACGCCTATCGGGGGGACGCACCCAAGCAATCATTCGGCTCATCGCATGCGTGATCGCCTTCTCTCGCCCCCGCATCATGAGCGTCAGCAGCAACATCTGCTCATTCAGGTGGATGCTCTCAAACTGCGAGGCATCCATTCTGTCGACGTCTGCGTCCATCGCCGTGTCTCCTTCGGCAGTTGGGTAGCGACGTGGAAAGAACCGCCAAGCCAAACTCGGCAATTCAGCGCGCGGATTAATCGATTTGACTATGGCGAGATCATGACTGCCCGGGCGAAATAGTCCTATCCTCTTTCGTCATCGCCATACTCCATAATTGTCGTTCCGAGAGTTTCCCGCAGCACCGGAACCCTCTCCAAGGCGATGAGTTCAATGTTCGAGGGAGCGCATCGATGCTCCCCTTCGGATCCCTTCGGCGGCTCAGGTCGCGAAGGTTTCAACGAAAATCCTCAAGCCCGGCCTTTGAAGGTCCAGCCATCACCGCAAACCGCCACCGTTCCTGAGGACGCTTCATGCCTACTTCCCTGCGCAACGTGCTGCCAACATTGTTCGCCCTCCTTCTTGGCTACGGGCTAATGCAGATGGGCAATACGCTCCAAGGCACCCTTTTGAGCGTTCGCGGCGGTATCGAAGGTTTCTCGCCGACCGCCATCGGTGCCGTGGGCGCCGCATTCTGGGCCGGAATCGTATTCGGGTCATTGTGGGCAGGCACCGTCATTGCAAGGGTCGGCCATACCCGGACGTTTGCGGCCCTGGCGGCCGTGGCCGCCTCCACGGCACTCCTGCATCTCCTGGTGGTTCATCCCATCGTGTGGATTGCCGCGCGGGCCCTGACGGGCTTCTGCTTTGCAGGGTTGTTCATGGTCGTGGAAAGCTGGCTCAACGGTTCCGCGACCGGCCAGACGCGCGGCCAAATCCTCAGCCTCTACGGAATGACGGGCCTGATCGCCGGGATCGGCGGGCAGCTCCTCCTGCCGACGGGAAATCCGGCGGGCTTCCGGCTTTTCTGCATCGTCTCCATGATCATCTCCCTCGCCCTCGTGCCCATTGCCCTTTCACGGGCGACGGCACCGCTCCACGCGTCGGGCGAGGCCAAGATCAATCTGCCAAAACTGTATGTTCAATCTCCCTTCGGGATCGTGGCGGCCTTCCTGTGCGGCGTGACAAGCGCATCGTTCTTCTCCCTCGGCCCGCTGTTTGCCCATGAGGCCGGTCTCGATACGACAGGGATTGCGATCTTCATGGCCTGCGGCACCCTCGGAGGCTTCGCCATGACATGGCCTCTGGGCTGGGTGTCCGATCGCATGGATCGACGCTTCGTCATTATCGCAGCGGCCGGAACCGCTGCCGCAATCCTTCTGGCCCTCCTGACCTTCGTCCCCGAGAGTCCGGAGGCCTGGGTGCTGTATCTCTGCGTGGCGATTTTCGGCGGAAGCGTCATTCCGACCTACAGCATCGTGACGGCTCACGTGAACGACATGGTGGAACCCGGTGAGTTCGTGGCTGCGTCCGGAGGCCTCCTGATCGTGCTCGGAGCAGGTTCGTCGGCAGGTCCCGTCCTGTCCGGCATGGCGATGTCCGTGTTCGGCCCACGGGGCCTTGCCTATGCAACCATCGTCGCGCAGGTGATCATGGCCGCCTGGGGCGTCTATCGGATCAGGCAGCGGGCGGCTCCGCAGGACAACCAAAAAGAAGCTTTCGTTCCCGAGCCCACGATCCCGGTGGGCACGGAACTGGTGCCGAACACCTAGGTGCCTCAGACCAGGAGAGACTGACCCCCGTCGATCCAAACCGGCGTTCCGGTGACGTGCCGGGCGCGCTCCGAGACGAGAAAGAGAACCAGGTCCGCGACTTCGTCGCTGGTCCCGGCCTCACCGCCTGTCAGAGGAATGTCGCCGTCGGGATACTCGGCGGGAACCTGCGCTTCTTGTGTGTTGCGATGATGGGTATTGTCGGGGATGCGCGTGTCGATCTTGCCGGGACAGATGGCATTCACACGGATCCGGTGCTTGGCGAGTTCCAGCGCCAGCATCTGCGCCATGGCGACCTGGGCGGCCTTTGTCGCGGAGTAAGCTGTGGCGCCGGCACTGGTGAAGGTCCGCGTGCCATTGATGGAAGCGGTGATGAGAATGGAACCGCCACCGGCCTTTTTCAGATGCGGCACCGCGTAATGAAGGGTCAGATAGGTCCCGCGGAGGTTGGTCGCGATCGTCTGGTCCCATTCCTGGGGCTTCAGATCGTCGATAGGAGCCCAAACGCCATTGATGCCTGCGTTGGCGAAGACGATATCGAGGCGGCCATAGGCTCCGGTCAAGGCGTCGACAGCGTTGCGCATCGCCTGTTCGTCGGCGACGTCGGCCACCAACGCCATAGCCTTTCCACCGTGTCTCTCGATCTCCTCGACAGTCTGGCGGACCTCGCTTTCCGTATGACTCAACGCACCGACCGCAGCTCCCTCCCGAGCAAGTCGCAGGGCCGCTGCCTTGCCGATCCCCGAGCCTGCTCCGGTAATCAACGCAACCTTTCCTTCGAGCTCCATATGCCTTCTCCGGGTTTGCAATCGGCCAGAAGCGTTTTGCGGAATCCCTTGCTTACGCGACTCCCGCGCGCCGGCCCGCGGCATCGATCACGATCTCGCCGTCTTCCTTGCGGAACTCGCCTTGCTGACTGTCGGGCAGGATCTCGAGAACCGCTTCCGAAGGTCGACACAATCTGACGCCAAGCGGCGTCACGACGATCGGCCTGTTGATCAGCACAGGGTGCGCCACCATGGCATCGAGCAGATCGTCCTCGGAGATCGACGGATCGTTGAGGCCGAGCTCGTGAAAGACAGGTTCCTTCTCACGAATGAGATCACGGGCGGATATTTCCATTCGCCGCATGAGCTGCCGGAGGAGAAGCCGCGTGGGCGGCGTTTTCAGATACTCGACGATGTGCGGCTCGATACCACCGTTTCGAATAAGACCGATGGTGTTTCGCGAGGTTCCGCAGGCGGGGTTATGATAGACGATCACGTCCATGGGCAGCATCTCTGGTGGCGGAGAGGAAGAGCGGTGGCGGAAGCAAACAGGCTTATGACGCTCGGGGCGAATGCCTCTTATGGCACCGGGCGCGTGTCATGCCGCGCGCAGGCGCTTGCGGAGTCAAGTCTCAAGCTTGAAAGGATCTCGGCCACTGTGGCCTCGTAGGTGGAACGGGTTCCGATCTCCGAGAAGGAGAGTTCGAGCAGCCATTCGTCAGATAGCGCGACAATCACCGTATCGAGAGTGATTTGCCCCGATGCCGCGGGCAAGTTCACGTCGGACCAGGTGGCCGTCCAGCGTTTGATCCCGGGTGTCAAAGTCGCGAGGGTCGCCGACTGGGCAGGCCGGCCGAAGACTTCCTCGTGATCCCGCTGAAGAAGCGCCGCATCGCGGCTGGCGAGATCGACCTGCGGCAGATCCTTGACCTCTCCGGCCGGGCGAAAGACCAATTCCACTTCGCCCCCATGGGAAGCCTCCACGACGGCGCGCAACCCGCCTCCCGCCGCGAGGCGCCATTCATCGGGAAAGGATAGCATCACACAGAGATTGTCGCCGATACGGCCAGTGACCCGAGTCTGTTCCGCCTTGAGATCAAAGCGCACCGCAATGGGACCTGGCGCCTTGTCGAGACTCAGGGCCGCATGTCCGGGGGTCGTCGCCAGCATCAGGATGCCGGCGGACAGAAGGCTTTTCAATGGAGCCATCGAACCCATTGTGATCCGCATCAAAAGCTCCACAAACGAAGGGCTTCATCACACAAACGCCGAGCTGAGCCTTTGGTTGCCGCAGATGTCCCCAGATGTCCCCTTGAGTTGCTCCGTTCCGGCCCTAGGTCGCCAAGCAACTCAATGAGTGCGAAACTTGGCGAAAGTAGGAGAAACCAGATGTCCGCCCTGATGCGCCTGTCGATCCTCGCAGTGAGCCTCACGATGGCCGGGGAGGCTTTCGCAGCCACCTGCCGCGACCCGGCGGGTTTTGAAAAATGGCTCGGTGATGTTCGTCAGGAAGCAATCCAACGGGGAATCTCCGCCAACGCCGTGGATACGAGTCTGGCCGGCGTGACCTTTGATCCGAACGTCATCAGGAAGGACCGCGGCCAGGGGGTCTTCAAACAGAGCTTCGAGCAGTTCGCCGGCCGTATGGTCTCTTCCTACCGGCTCAAGACGGGCAGCGCGCTGCTGCGCAAGCATGCCGGTACGCTTGCCAGAATCGAACAGCAGTTCGGCGTTCCGGGCCCTGTCCTTGTGGCGATCTGGGGCCTTGAAAGCGACTTCGGAGCCGTGAAAGGAAACATGGCGACCATCCGTTCCGTCGCCACGCTCGCTTACGATTGCAGGCGCACGGAGATGTTCCAGTCCCACCTGTTCGACGCCCTGCGCATCGTGGAGCGTGGCGATCTCAGCCCAGGGGAAATGCGCGGCGCATGGGCCGGCGAATTGGGACAAACCCAGTTCATGCCCTCATCCTATGTGAAATACGCCATCGACTTTGACGGCGATGGGCGGGCCGATCTCCTCCACAGCCCGGCGGACGTGCTGGCATCAACCGCCAACTACCTCAAGGGCCACGGCTGGGTGCGCGGAGCGGACTGGTCGCCCGGCTCGCCCAATTTCGAAGCCCTGAAGCAGTGGAACAAGTCCCAGGTCTATTCGCAGACTGTGGCCTATTTCGCATCGAAGCTCGCCGGACGGGACACGTCGGCCGACAATATCGGCCAGTAAGAGACCGGGAAGGGACAGGCGCCGCGATGCGCCTGTCCCCTCGTTCGTTCAGCCCCGGGCGCGGGCGCGGATCATGAAGGTGTCGTAGGCGTATTCCGCCACCTGGAACCAGAGATATTCCTCGCCCCGGAAAGCCTTGTAGCTGTCATACAGCTTCTTGAAGCTGGGGTTGGAGGCGGACAGCTCATCATAGATCTCGTTGGCGGCCTTGTAGGCCGCTTCCATGATTTCCGCGGAGAACGGGCGCAATTGTGCGCCTGCGCCGATCAGGCTGCGAAGCGCGGCGGGATTGCGGGCATCGTATTTCGCCTGCGTATCCACATTGGCATAGCCTGCCGCGGCCTGCACGGCGGCCTGATAGGATTTCGGCAGGGCGTTCCACTTCTCGAGATTGATGAAGAAGTGGATGGCCGGTCCGCCCTCCCAGAAACCCGGATAGTAATAGTAAGGCGCGACCTTGTTGAGCCCGAGCTTTTCGTCATCGTAGGGCGCAACCCACTCGGCCGCATCGATCGTCCCACGCTCCAGGGACGGATAGAGATCTCCGCCTGCAATTTGCTGCGGGACGACGCCCAGCTTGCCCATGATCTGCCCGGCGAGCCCGGCAATGCGCATCTTGAGGCCGCTCAGGTCCTGGACGGTCTTGATCTCCTTTCGGAACCAGCCGCCCATCTGGGCACCCGTGTTGCCTGCAGGCAGGGCGAAGAGATTGTACTTCGCGTAGAACTCGTTCAGCAGCTTGTTGCCGTCGCCATGGTAGAGCCAGGCATTAGTCTGGCGTGAATTCAGACCAAAGGGAAGGTTCGTGCCGATCGCGAATGTCGGATCCTTGCCGATGTAATAATAGGAGCAGCTATGAGCCATCTCGACCGTGCCGTTGCCGACCGCATCGGCCGCCTGCGGCGTGCCGACGATCTCACCGGCCGCGAAGGTCTGGATCTGGAACTTTCCGTCGGTCGCCTCCGAAACATATTTCGACAAAAGCTCGCCACCGCCGAACAGGGTATCAAGGGATTTCGGAAAGCCTGACGTCAAACGCCAACGGATCTCGGGAGCCGACTGGGCGATGGCCGGCATGGCGACTGACCCGGCAGCAGCTCCAACCGTGGCGGCTTGGAGGAAAGTACGACGCTTCATGATAAACCCTTTCACACTATGCGTTTCGAACCAGCGGCCGGACATATTGTTTCAAAAACATGTCGGAAAACGTACCGGTTCGATTTGGGGCCTGTCATAACGACCTTGGCGAAAGGATGCATGCCCCCGTGAAGCAGGGACTTCATGCGCTGAGCGCATGCGGGCGTTGATGAAGGGTCTGATGAAGGAACGGCGGGCTCAGAAGAGGAGTTCGCCGGCGCTCCACGCCAACAGCAGCAGGATGATGAAAACAGCCAGAAAGAGGCCAAAAAGGAGCTTTGAAATTGTTTTCGCGCCGGATGCGACGCCCGTGAAGCCCAAGGCGCCTGCCACAAGGGAGATCACGAGAAAGATCAGGGCCCATTTGAGCATTGCCGACACCCTCCGGAAAATGGTCGCTCCGCAGACATAAAGTCCGCAGGTCCTTCAGGTTCCCTCCCCGTCAACACGGAGAGAATCTTGCGTAAAGTTTTACCCGAGGACCTTCTCCACGGCGTCGAGCACGGCCGCGATCCGGAAGGGCTTGCGCAGGAAGGCCTGATACCCGGAGCAACGCTGCGCCACGGTCTCCTCGGGCAGGGAACTCATGAAGATGACAGGGATGCCCGCCGTTCCGGGATTTGCCTTGAGAGCCGCGAAGGTCGAAGGCCCATCCAGGATCGGCATCATGAAATCAAGCATGATGAGATCGGCCGGCCATTCCGCCAATCGTTCGAGCCCCTGCTTGCCGTTGTTGGCGACGATCACCCGGAACCCTTCGTCTCCGAGAAGCGCGTCCAGAACTTCGGCAATCGCCCACTCATCATCAACAACAAGGATCGTCTTCACGTGCCGGCTCCCGAAGGTTTGTCGGAAGCGAAGGGAGCCGTCGCCAGCGATGCGGCTGTGTTTCCACCGTTGCGGATCAACTCGTTCAGGATGCGGCTGGCACGGACGGCATCCCGATCGATCTCGATCCCATGGGCTTTGATGTCATAGTACCTGAACTCGGGGCGAATGGCGTTGTCACGCGCCTTGAGCGTCACGATCAGACGATGAATGTCCGCTCCGAGGGCGGCGTAGCGCATGACGATGATGTTCTCGGCGATCGGCGAAAGACCGAGGATCGGCAAGCCGGTCAAAGGCTGACCGGGCACGATCCCGTTGAAATCGAGCTCGAAAGTTCCGACCATGACGGCGCCGAGCGCCCGGAACTCATTGGCAAGAGCCGTCAAGGCCGGCCCGATGCGGCTCTGATCTCCCGTCATCTGAACGAAGTCGTTGATACCATCGATGAAGACCCGCTTGACGCCGCGCGAGCGAACCCGTTCCAGGAGCCGAAGACAGATCTCGTCGAAGACACCCTCCGTGGAAGGCTGCCACAGAATGTCCACCTGCCCATTGTCGTACAAGGGCGCGACCGGCAGGTTCAGGGACTGCGCCTTGAAGCGGATGGAGGAGGGATCCTCGTCGAAGCTCAAATAAAGGCCGGGTTCGTTCTGCGCGCCGAGGAAATGGTGGCCGATGGTGCTCTTGCCCGAGCCTGCCGCCCCCATGACCAAGGTCGAGGAATGCCTGTGCAGCCCGCCTCCGAGCATGTCGTCCAGCATCGGGACTCCGGTCGACAACTTCGGACCATCCGCGGCGGTCGGCAGGCTGGGTGTCGCCAAAAGAGCTTCGATCCGAGGCTGGACGCTGATGCCCTGATCGGTGACCTGAAATGAATGAACGCCTCGGAGAAAACCTCCGCCGCGCATCTTGTGGACGAGCAGGTCGCGTTCTGCGCGACGGTCGCGGAGCCGGCTTCGCAGCTCGATGAGACCATCGACCATCGTATGCTCGGCCGACGCAAAGCCTTGATCGGCTGCGGCGCTCGTCAACAGAATCATCGTGCAATCCGCAAGGTCGGCTTGGATCTGGAGTTCGTGAATGAACTTCTTGAACTCGCGAGGTGTCCCGGCGGTTTCCTCTGCGGATACGAGGCCATCGAGAATCAGAAGATTGATCTGTCTCGCCCGGATCTCCCGCCGCAGGGCATCCGTCAGTCCCTTCAACCCTTCTGTTTCCAGAATTCGGAAAGCGCTGAGGTATGAGACGCCATCGGGAATTGCCGCTTCGTTGAAGAACCCCAGTGACCCGATATGCGCCAGCATGCGTCCATGCGTCTCGGCGAGAAGCGTGACGTAGAGGGCGCGACCGCCCCTCGCCGCATAGTTGAAACAGAGCTGGTTCCCCAGGATCGTCTTACCGGCCCCCGGAGTTCCTTGAATGATGTAGATGCCTCCACGGAGGACGCCTCCTTCGAGGATCGTGTCCAGACCCTCGATCCCCGTTGCCAGCTTCTCGATGCGCCGATCACTCACCGGGAGCCCCTCTTGCTGCTGATCATGGTTTTTCCATTCTGTTATGCGGCAGGCGAAGTGTCATTGTCGTCCCCTTGCCGGGGGAACTCTGAACCTGAATATCCGCTCCCATCGCTTCGACCAATTGCCCGACGACCCATAAGCCGACTCCAAACCCTCCGAAGGCCTCTTCCCGTCCGACGGCACGCTCGAAACGACCGAAGATCCGGGACTGATCCGCGACGGAAATCCCGATACCGCGGTCGCGCACCTCAAGGACCGCGCCCTGCGGCTCGGACCGAAGGATCAGGTCGATGGGCTGTCCCTGACCATACTTCACGGCATTCGACAGGAGATTGTCGAGAATCTGTTCCATTGCCAAGGGATCGGTGCGAACCACAAGGCTCTCGGGCACCTCAAGGGAAATGGACGAACCAACGTACTGGGCTGCAGGCAGAGACGTTTCCACGACAAGGCGCACGAGACCGGCCAGATCGAAGGTTTGGATTTCCAGGGTGCGCCTGCCCGTCGTCATCCGGGAGACTTCGAGCAAAGCAGTCGCGCGCCGGACATAATGCTCGACCAACGTCTCCAAACGGCCAAGGCTCCGGGCAAGATCGTCCTTCGACGCGTCAGACGTCTCGACCAAGCGTCGCAATCTCTGCACATGGGCCAAAATCGGCGTCATCGGATTGCGCAGCTCGTGAGCGGCCACCGCCAGGAAGGCATCTCGAGCCTCGATGGCTTCTCGGAGATCTTGAACCTCACGCTCAAGAGCCTTGGCGACCACGTCCGCCCGGCCGTTCAACACAGCGTCTTCTGGATCTTCCTTCAACAAGGTCTCTCCGCCGGTGCTCCTATCTGATGTGAGCGCCGGACATACCGATACGGTGCGGAGCGGCAGAGATCAACGGCAGTTGGCGCAATCAGGAGACTTCGACCTCTGATGATGCCGTCACATGACCACGGTCGCCTTCTCGGCGGCTCGGGTCAGGCCCGTATAGAGCCAGCGGCTGCGGTGCTCGCGAAACGCGTAGGACTCGTCAAAGAGGACGAGATCATCCCATTGCGAGCCCTGCGCCTTGTGGACCGTAAGAGCATAGCCATAGGTGAACTCGTCGGACTCGCGCCGCAGAGCGAACGGGACGTCTTCTTCGCCACCCTCGAAAAATGCCTTGTGAACGGAAACATCGACGGCCTTCCGGCGGCCGTCGTCGTCGGGGAGGATATCCATCCGAACGAAATCATTACGGATGCCACGGAGAGCCTGGATGCTCCATGTGCCGCCGTTGAGAAGCCCTTTGGTCTTGTCGTTCCGCAGGCACACCAGCTTTTCGCCGGCGGCGGGCATGGGGTCGCGATAGCCGTTCAGCTCCCGCAGACGGGTATTATAAAGACGTCGCGTCTTATTGAGACCGACGAGCACCTGATCGGCCTCCATGACCCGCGCGGCGTCAATCTCCCGGCGGCGGATGACGCGGCTCTCTCCATAGGTTCCAGGTTCCAGACGTCCCCCTTCGCGGACCTGCATGGACATGTGGACGATGGGATTGTCCTTGGCTTGGCGATGCACTTCGGTCAGCATCACGTCGGGCTCCGCCTCGGTGAAGAAGCCGCCGCCTTTGACCGGCGGCAACTGAGCAGGATCGCCCAGCACCAGGACCGGCTGGCCGAAGGACAGAAGATCCCGTCCCAGTTCCTCGTCGACCATCGAGCATTCATCGATGACGATGAGATCCGCCTTGGCCGCCTGACTCTGGCGGTTCAGGACGAATTGCGGACCGCCCTCGTCGGACTCCCGCGAGCGGTAGATCATGGAATGGATGGTCGAGGCATCGCGGCAGCCTTTGGAGCGCAGCACAAGCGCAGCCTTGCCCGTGTAGGCGCCGAATGCCACCTCGCCATCAACCCCCTCCGCAATATGCCGTGCCAAGGTCGTCTTGCCTGTTCCGGCATAGCCGAAAAGGCGGAACACCGGGCGATCGCCGCGCCGGAGCCATTCCGCGACGGCCTTCAAGGCCGCGTCTTGTTGGGGAGACCAACTCATGATGATTTCGCCTCGCGGCGCAGTGAGTAAACGATTCCGGTGATAATGCAGGCGCTGCCGAGAAACACGTAAGGGTCGAGGACCTCACCGTAAAGCCTCCATCCGACGAACGCGATCAGCGGGATGCGCAGGAAATCGAGCGGCACCACCATGGTGGCATCGCCGTGCCGGTAGGCGTTCGTCAGACAAAAGTGAGAGAGCAATCCGCCGGCGCAGATCCCGATGAGCGGCAGCGTCTGAGACAGGTCCAGACGCTCCCAGAAGCCCCAGCTTGCGCCGATCAGGTTCATGGGGAGCTGCATGAGATTCATGAAAAAGATGATGGAGAAGGTGCTGTCGGTTGCCGTAAGCCGCTTCGTCATGATCGCCACCAGCGCGAAGCCGAAAGCGACGGCCAGGACCATGAGGCTCGCGGGCTGTACCGTCGCCGCGCCTGGTCGAAGGATGACGAGCACCCCCACGAAGCCGAGCAGAACCGCCGCGAGACGCCCTCGCGTCACACGCTCCTTGAGGAGCGGCACGGCCAGAATAGCCACCCAGGCGGGACTGGTGAATTCAAGGGCGAAAACGGTTGCCAGCGGCAGAATCGTAAGGCTGAAACCCCAGGCTGCGGTGCTGGCGAAATGCAGCACATTGCGCGCCAGATGCGCGCCCAACTGATGAGAGACGAGGCCGGGGCGGAGCTTGGGCTGAAATGCGGCAAGCCCGAGGAGGAAGAGAACCGCGGTCCCGTTTCGAATTGTCAGGATCTCGAAAACGGAGAGCGTCCGTGAAAGCGCGCGCACGGCCACAGCTGTCGCCGAGAAGGAAAGAAGTGCGCCGGTCATCCAGAGGACAACGGCGAGAATGCTGCGGTGGGACACGGGACAAGAACCAGGAGGACACGGGGTATAAGGTCCCTGGATTAACGTCTGCGCCGCCCGTCGTGAAGGCTCTTTTGCATGATCGAACTGCGGCACATACTGCATATCGCGCTACCGGATCCGGTCCATCGGCACCCTTCGGGAGCAGCCCATGGCGGCGGCAATTGTCCATCCCGTCAGGCCCGTCGCCTTCGTGATGTCGACGCAGCGATATGCCCGCGCCTCGGCATGCTCATGCAGGCTCGCACGAGGATGAAATCGGAGCTGCATCCGCGTGATCGATCCCCACGCCGTGGTGATTCACCGCCGCAACGACCGATCAATTGGTCTCCGAGCGCTTTCAAAGGTGCGATGGCGCGAAAATTTTCGACATGATGCAGCAGGCACCTCCAGAGCCGTCGCGCATCACGTTGCTTGCGCTTTACACACCTGTACATATGGGGAGGCCAGGGCTTTGAAGCTGCGCACCGCCCATGAATGACTTTGCGATTAAACCATTGTTATGGCTCGTTAAATTCAATTCTTAAATTCGACGCGAGCACGCTCGTCATCATGTTGGGATGAGACTCGCGGCTAGTATTGCGGCGGTCGTTTCGCGCTCTGTACGCAAGCTTGAAAGCAGCACTTCGCGAAAAGTATCCACAGAAAATGTGCTGGTTTTACTTTCTACACTTTCCGTTAATCGGAACCCCCTTGGTATAACGACGTTGCCTTCGAAGCGTGACGGTTGCACGCGAAGGCCCTTGAAGGAGGCGGCTATGCCGACAGACGACAAGTCCAACCCGCTGACGATGCTGTTCACGGGTGACTCTGGTGCGACCAGCACCAAATCGAAGAAGAGCAGCGCTCGCCGCAGCTCTTCCAGCAAGAAGAGCGGAACGTCCGGTGCCAAGAAGAGCGGCACCTCGACGGCTCGCAAGTCCGCCGCGAAATCGGCAGGTACCTCGTCCCGCAAGAGCGGTTCGAAGACTGCTTCGCGGAGCACGGCTTCCAAAGCCGGTACGAAGTCCGGCGCTAAGTCGGCCACCAAGTCCGGCACCAAGTCCGGTACCAAGTCGGCCGCAAAGTCGACGAAGTCCGCCGCGAAGACGACCTCGCGCAGCTCTGCCAAGAAGTCGGCGTCCAAGACGACGAGCCGTAGCACGGCCTCGCGGTCCGGCGCCAAGAAGACGGCTGCGAAGTCCTCGACATCACGTTCGACGGCACGGAAGGCTCCCGCCAAATCGGCGGCGAAGTCCACTTCGCGCAGCACGGCCAAGAGGCCGGCATCCAAGAGCACCACTTCGGCCCGTTCGAGCGCATCCCGCTCCAGCGCCGCGCGCGGTGGCTCAAAGACCTCGGCTCGTTCGGCCGCAAAGAAGACCTCGGCTCGCGGCGCTGCAAAGACGGCGTCCAAGAGCACGTCAAAGAGCTCGGCTTCGAAGTCCCGCAGCTCTGGCAAGTCGCCCGCACGGGCCGCTGCCGCGACCAGCCGCACCTCTTCGACGAAGAGGTCGGGAGCCGTGGGATCGAAGCGCTCTTCGAGCTCCCGTAGCCGTTCGACGAAGTCGAAGCGCTAAGGCTTAACCTGCTCTGTGTGTCGGATGGAGGAACCCTCCCCTACCCGGCGCACCGGCAAAAAATCGCCCGGCGAAAGCCGGGCGATTGTCGTTTCAGGCAGCTCCTCAAAGCTGCGGGCGCCGGTCAGCGACCGGTGCTCAACGGATCGCTGTCGCCCCAATAGGGGGTGGCATTGTAGTAGCGGTGAACATGCTCCTCCCATTCGCGGTCGTAGGAGGCGTCATGGCCTTCGGCCGTGCGCCGGGGCGCCCCGCGAAGCTGATCTTCCGTGAGGTTCAACTCGTAGGCATCAAGCTCGGTATTATACTTCAGGACGCCCCACGGGAGAGTGTAGTACTCCTCGCCGAGGCCCATGAAGCCACCGAAGCTCATCACCGCATAGCCCACCTTCCCGGAGCGCTTGTCGATCATAACGCGTTCGATGGTCCCGATCTTTTCGCCGTCACTCCGGCGAACGGGCGTACCTTCGACTTTGTCGCTGGCGATCAGGCTGTGGGTTTCCCTGATATCGCCGGTCTGTGCCGTTGTCTCCATTGTCTTCTCCCTTCGTGGATCGATGCCATGGCAACGCTCTGGTGAAAAAGGCGGTTCCGGTTGGCATCCCAAGCTCTGCCGGGATTTCCAGGTCTGTACGGCACGCCATCTGTGCCGGATATCTCCCGGGAACCCCCCTTTGCCGGTCACGTTGACCCGTTTTTGCAGATCCGAAGGGAAATCAGGAGCTGGAGATGAAGTTTCACCAGAAGCCGGTTGAGGATCAGATTGTCGTGATCACCGGCGCATCGAGCGGCATTGGTCTCGCAACGGCCCGACTTTTCGCCGAACGCGGCGTGCGGGGCCTTGTGCTGGTCGCCCGCAACCAGGAGGCTCTGCAAGAGGTTGCAAGGGAGCTGAACAGCAGGGGCACCCGCGCCATTGCCGTAGCAGCGGATGTCAGCAAGCGCGAGGACCTGGAGCGGGTTGCCCAAACGACGCTGGATACGTTCGGGAGCTTTGACACCTGGGTGAACGACGCCGCCGTCGCTCTTTACGGAACGCTCGACCGGATCCCCCTTCAGGACCAGCGCCAGCTTTTCGAGATCAACTATTGGGGCCTCGTCAACGGCTCCCTCATCGCCGCTGATCGGATGCGCAAGCACGGCGGCACCATCATCAATCTGGGGAGCGTCCTTTCGGAACGCACCATGATGCTCCAGACCCAGTACTCCGCTTCGAAACACGCGGTGAAAGGCTTTACCGACGGCCTTCGCATGGAGCTTGAGAGCGAAGGCGCCCCTGTGTGGGTCACGCTTATCAAGCCGTCCTCGATCGACACTCCTTATGTGGAACACGCGCGAAACTATCTCGATGCGGAAACGGCCGTGCCTCCCCCGGCCTACGATCCCAACCTCGTCGCCAAGGCGATTGTTTTCGCAGCGGAGAACCCACGCAGGGAGCTGACCATCGGCTTCGGCGGCTGGGTGATCGGAGCGATGGGCAAGGTTGCTCCGCGGATGGTCGACCGTGCCATGGAATGGACAGGTTACTCCGCGCAGACGACCAGCCATCGCGAACGGCCTCAGATGAGGGACAATCTTTACCGCGCGCGCGAGGATGGAGATGTCTACTCATCCCTTCCGCAGGAGCCTCGCAAGACATCCTTACTTCTCGAGGCTCAACTTCATCCCGTTACCACTGCGGCCGTCCTGGCCGGTGTTGGGGCTGCCATTGCGGCTCTTTTCATCCCTCGGCCCTCGCGCCCGAGCAAGGCACGTCGTCGGCCGACAACCCCCTATCGTTCCATGGGCAGGCGCATGGGCAATGGTCACGACAAGCGCGTGATGGGTCCGGGCCACTTCACGCAGCGTCATCCAGAGACAGCCCCTCCGCAACCGCGTCACTGAACGAGAGGGCGGGTCAACCGATCCGCCCTCTCTCATCCCGTTTCTTCGATCGTGCAGTCACGCTAGCTTCAGGGCATGAGCCTGATTCGAATCATCGCCTTCAGCGCCGCCTGTCTTTTACCGGCGGCGGCCCTCGCGCAGGACAAGGGGACATTGGACCCGACGCCCCTGCCCCCTTTGTCGCGTCCTGACGATCCGGCGACCGCCGCGAAGGAATTGTTTGGACGCAAGGACAAGCCGGCTGCCCTCCCGGCCCAATCCTATGGCGGCTATGCCCGCGGCTGTCTGGCAGGAGGGTCGGCAATCCCGATCGACGGAGAAACGTGGCAGGTCATGCGCCTGTCGCGCAATCGCAACTGGGGCCATCCTCAGTTGATTGCTTTTCTCCAGCAGCTTTCGGCGAAGGTCCCGCAGGTGAACGGTTGGACCGGTCTCCTCGTGGGAGATATCTCCCAGCCCCGGGGCGGCCCGATGATCACCGGGCATGCGTCCCATCAGATCGGCCTGGATGCGGACATCTGGCTGACACCCATGCCGTCACGGCGCTTGTCCCGCATGGAGCGGGAGGAAATGTCCGCCACGAATGTGGTGCGCCCCGACAGGCTCGATATCGACCCGAAAATCTGGACGACGCAGCATACGGCGCTTCTCCGGGCAGCTGCGATGGAGCGGAACGTCGCTCGCATCTTCGTCAATCCAGCCATCAAGAAAGCGCTGTGCCGCGAAGCCGGCGACGATCGCGCGTGGCTGCGCAAGATCAGACCCATGTTCGGGCACAACTACCACTTCCACATTCGTCTCGCGTGTCCGGACGGCTCTTCCGGTTGCGCGGATCAGGATCCGCCCCCCCAAGGAGACGGCTGCGGAGCGGAACTGGCGCAGTGGTTCACGCCGGAAATGCTTCATCCCAAGCCCGGGAAGCCGCGCCCGCCCTTGACGCTGGCGCAGCTCCCAGGGGAATGCCGCCGGGTTCTCAATGCCCCTTAAGGAATTTGCTTTTCAACCGCCGAGGAAATGCCGCGCTACTGCGCCGCAACCCCGGTTCCGATCTGGCACGTCACGCCCGTACCGCCGAGACCACAATAACCGTTGGGATTCTTAGCCAAGTACTGCTGGTGATAATCCTCGGCGAAGTAAAACGGCCCGGCTTCGACAATCTCGGTGGTGGCAGGGCCGTAGCCCTGGCCGGCGAGAGCCTTGGAGTAAGCGTCGCGTGATTCCTCTGCCGCGCGGCGCTGTGCGTCATCGAACACATAGATTCCGGACCGGTACTGGGTCCCCACATCGTTGCCCTGGCGCATGCCTTGCGTGGGGTCATGGCTTTCCCAGAAGGTCTTGAGAAGAGCCTCGTAGGAAATCTTCTTCGGATCGAAAACCACCAACACCGCCTCGTTATGCCCGGTCAAGCCTGAACAAACCTCCTCGTAGGTCGGATGAGGCGTGATGCCGGCCGTATATCCAACGGCCGTAACCCATACACCGTCGCCCAGCTGCCAGAACTTTCGTTCGGCACCCCAGAAACAGCCAAGGCCGAACAAAGCCCTCTCGAAGCCGTCGGGATAAGGCGGCACGAGGCGGCGTCCGTTGACGAAATGGGTCTCGGCCGTCGGCAACGGCGAGGCTCGGCCAGGCAGAGCTTCGGAGGGTGTGGGGAGTTCAATGCGCTTGCGGAAACCGAACATGGCTGGCCTTTCGTTTTCCCCTATATGGTGTCGGCCCTCGCGATCTTGGAGATCCCGCCTGTCACCATCGCGTGAGGGAATCCGCTAACGACCGGCCAGATATCCAATCGGTTCGATCGACCTCTGGCCGATCCATAGGAGAAAGGCACCGACGAAAAATGCCGTGATCGATGCGGGGAGCTGAAGAGCGTGGACAAAAAGAGTGTCCCAGAGCCATGGGGAGAAGCGTGCCGCCACGCTTGTCTGAAGGTTGGAAATACCGCCCGGCACAAACGTCCCAACGAGACTCCCAATCGACGTAAACGATATTACATTATTGACAATCGAACGGGTTCCGTCGATCACAAGACCGACGAAGCCTGCAGCAACAAGCAACAGACCGGACATACGCGCTAAAAACTTCAACAAAGGTCCTCTCCGAACGAGGGGGTTATTTTAGGGCCAATTCGCAAGAAGGCAAAGTGCCGCCGGCATCAATCTGCAACTTCGATCTTGCCTTTTGCATCTATTTAGAGCTACACGACCCCCACCTGCCGATGGCAGAGCCTATTGCCCGCTGCACCTCAAGGGATGCGGAGACTGAGCAATCAGTCCATCGGGCAGTGACGTGGAGGGGTGGCCGAGTGGTTGAAGGCGCACGCCTGGAAAGTGTGTATACGGGGAACCGTATCGCGGGTTCGAATCCCGCTCCCTCCGCCATTTTCTGACCCGCCGAAAATCCAAGCTTTTTCAGTGCCGCCGGCCCGCATGTACACGGGATTGTACACATGCCGGACCACCTCACGCGCACCCCTGCGGGCCTCGTCTTCCAGATCAGGATCCCCAAGGCCCTCGACCCGAGCTTGTCCTATGCTCCGATCCGGGTGACCCTAGGACAGATCCGAATTCGCGAGGCCCGGCGGCTGGCAGCACAACTCGCCGGCGCCGCCCATCTCGCCTTCGGACATCTGCAGCGGAACGCGGCTGAAGGGGGCATGGCAGTCATGACGGATCAGGAGAATGTTGGGCGGGCGGTGCGCGATCATCTCACCGCTCTCCTGCCCGTGCTGCGCGGGCTCGACGGCGTCGGCCGGCTCGCCGACGGCAGCGCGCCGGCATCCTCGGCGGCCATCGCCGGACGGATGGCCGAGACCGGCCTCAACGGGCTCATCGGCATCGCCGCCGACCGGATCTCCGGGGCGAGCGCCCTCGTCGCGGCCGAGGCGCCCGTGCTGGACCGCTATTATCTGAGGCTGGTCACGGACGAGGGCGCGACCCGCGCCCATCTCGGGCTGCCCCCGCTGGCGCCGACTGCTCCCGCCTCGCCCGCGCCCGCCCGGCATGACGAACTCGCCAGCATGATCAGGGATCTCATGGCCTCGCAGGCAGCGCTTCAAGCTCAGGTCGCCGGCATGGCGTCGCAGCAGCAGGCTCGAGGGCCGCTCTTCAGCGAGGCGAGCCGCGCCTATCAGGACAACCTCCGCAGCGCCCACGGCGAGGGCTATGACGAGCTCAGCTATCTGAGCCACCGCACCCAGGTGTTCCTCGCGCTTATGGAGGACAAGCCGGTCGGTCTCTACACCCAGGCCGACCTGCAGGCGTTCATCAATCAGGCGGCGTATATTCCCGCCAACGCCTCCAAGGACGACGACTACGACCTGGCGCGGATCCGGGAGATCATCGAAGGCAACAAGAAGCTCGCCCGCAAGCCGCTCAGCCGATCGACGCTTAAGACCAACTATGTCGGCAAGATCAAGACGATCATCCGGGCCGGATGCCGGCAGGCTCAGATCCCATTCCAGCTCGACGACATCCGGCTCATCTACCCAAAGATCTCGCCTCCGAAGCGCCAGCGCACGGCTCCCGACTACGAGCTCCTGAACCGGATCTTTGCGAAGGGTGTGGCGAGCGGTGAGCTCACGAAGGCCATGCTTCCACTGACCGGCTTCGTCACCGGCCGGCGCATTGGCCTTCTCTCCTTCCTGCGCGGCGAGAACATCAAGCGGTATCACGGAGTCTGGATCGCCATTCCTCCGAACGTGATCACCGTCGACGGCTCTTACCAGATCGTGCCGTACAAGACCGAGGAGAGCCTCAGCTCCTTCGTGCTGCATAACTTCCTCGACGAGATCGGCTTCATCGACTGGGCACGCCAGCGCGAGGGCTTCATCTTTCCGTCCCTGCACGAGGGCGTCGTTGATCCGGCGGACACGGCCCAGAAGCGCATGGGGCGGCTGTTCCGGGCAGCCGGAGCATCCGCTCACTTGCTGGAGACGTTCCATTCGCTGCGGGCTGCGAAGATCAACTTCGACCGGGATCTCAAGATTGACCCGCGGACAACCCGGCTTCAAGTCGGCCATGAGCTGCTCGATGTGCATGAGGAGTATGGCGGGTCGCTGCGCCGGAGCGAACTGCACGAGATCGCGACGGCTCCGCTGCCCAAGGAGATTGATTTTACGGTTTTCCGCGGGCTTGATTTCGATGCTATGGCATCGAACCGCCCAACGCGTGGCCGACCGAAGCGGCTTGTAAGCCCGATCTCCCGCTAAGTCTTATGAATGGGAAGAGATGAGGTACAAGCGGATGGTCGCAGCATACAACGACTAATTTGAGGTTAGAAGTCAGATCCTTTCAGGCGCGCCTGTGCTTTCTAAGACTTGCGAACCCTTGGCTCTCGCAGGTTGCAAGCCCATTTCTCCGGCAAATCTCCCAGCATCGGATAAGCACCGTTCCGTACTTAAGCTGCTCAGACGCCTATTGCAGCTTTCCAAGCCATCCAGATTTCGTCCTCGGAACACCTTACTCTTTCGCCCTCAGTCCGGTAGCGCTCCAGAAGCTTAAGCACGCGCTGCTCCATGCCATGGGCTGAGATCTCGTCTGGCCATCGCTGTTGCAGCACGGGAAACCACGGGTTCGGCACGACTTCAGGAGGGATATGCCAGTTCACCTCTCGCACTCGTTCGGCTAAATCAACTGCATGGCCGATCTTCCAAGTGTTCGTTCTTCCGAAGCGCAAGGCATAGGTGAATGCATCCCGGTTCACATTCCGACCTGCGCTTCCAACCCACGTTGACGGAGTCGGACCCGTAGTTGGTCGCGCAGCAGCAAGCGCACCATCAAGGAGGCGTGCGTTCGCTAACGCTTCTGTCATCGGCAGTATTTCTTCAATTGCGTTAAGGCGAAGAACCGCTGCAGCATCTCGATCCGAGAGCAGAACCGCTTGAGGAGTGGCATTGTAGGGTAATTGCGAGGCCAGGACGTCTAGCACCTTTGGCTGCGGCTCGAAGCGCCAAGCTCGCACCATGAGGATGGCTTTTGGCCATCTGAACCGGCCGTATTCGTCGTAATCGTGTATTCTCCGGTGTTCCTTAGGCACGACATCCATCGTGTCGACTGCCCGCCTTCCAATTTCCGCCATGCCGAGTAGCCTACCCTGTAGAGGTGCTGGGGTGGGCTCTCTCTGAGTGGCAGCAAAGACAATCTTATCCCCAGGCCCAGACCCTTGAAGAAGTAGGTTCCTATTTCCTTCAAGACCAAACGTGATGACAGGCCACCTTTGTGGGTCAAAGCCCCATACGCGCGTAGCAAAGACTTTCAAGCTACTCCTCCGGGGGCTCCAGATTGCAACTCCGAAGCGATTGACGTCGCCACGGTGGCGAGAGACTTGGCGGACGAGATCTCACATTCCCAAACAATGCGAACCCGCCAGCCAAGCTGCCGGAGCGCCTCGTCACTTTTCAGATCACGCTCCACATTGCGTGCTAACTTCGGTAGCCAGTACCCTGTGTTAGAAGCAGGACGATTGGCCCTACTGCAGTCGTGTGCGTGCCAGAAGCAGCCACGCACCTGGATCGCGTATCTATGCTTCGGCAGAACGATGTCCGGAGTTCCCGGAAGCTGCCGGACGTTTTTACGGTATCGCAAGCCACGAGCGAACAAGGCCTTGCGGAGGCGCACCTCTGCCTTGGTGTCCGTTGATCGGATCCGTGACATCACTTCAGAGCGCTTAGTCGGCGAGAATATGTCCATTACCTCCTCCTAAGCTGGCGTGGATTGCCGTTCCGGTAGGCGATTGGTGGTTAGCAGCTCGCACATCTCCTCTTTAGAGAGCTGACTTATGCCTGGTTCGCCGCCCTCATCTCCTAATAGGCTTCGTGCCATCGATGTCTTGCGCTCTAGTGCCGTGATGATAGCTTCCTCAATTGTGTTGGCAGCCAGCAAGCGAATGTAGGTTACGGGCTTGTCCTGTCCGATTCGGTGATTGCGGTCCTGACTCTGAGCGTAATGGTCGTACCTCCATGAGAGTGTCTCATATATCGTGTAAGTAGCGGCTGTAAGAGTGAAGCCAGTCCCAGCGGCGGCTGGGTTGGCAATCAGCACGCGTGTGCAGTCGTCAGTCTGGAAACGATGGGCGATGCCTTGCCGTTCGCTGTTGGGTGTCCCGCCGTAGATTGCGACCACCCCATACTCGCGGAAGCGCTCGATAAGGGAGTCGATTGTGCGCACGTAGTTTGACCAAATGATCACCTTGCGGCTTGGAACCGACAGAATGTCTGCCACGATCCCCTCAAGTGCTTCGAATTTGCCTGGGGTACTTTCGAGTTCAGGGAAAAGCAGGCCGGGGTTGCTCGCGATCTGACTAAGCCGAGTCAGTTGCGCGAGAGCGGTGCTAGCGTAGGCGCGGTACTGCTCGCCTGTCATCGCTTGGATGTCGCAGACCATCTGCGTCCGCATGTCATCGTACAACTTGCGCTGCCAGGCAGGCAGATCGACGCGAATGTCAACAAATGTTTTGTCAGGCAGGTCGAGGCAATCTTCCTTTGTTCGACGAAGAATCAAACGATCGAAAACCTGTTTTGCAAACCCTGCATCGGGATCGCGCTCTATAGTTGCCATAAAAGCTTCCTGAGAGCCCAAGAGGTGCTGCCCAGGCGCAAGGATCTCGATCTGAGTGTGCAAATCGGCCGGACTGTTCGTCACAGGAGTGCCGGAGAGAAGCCAGCGGAACACACAGTGTGGCGCAATATGGCGCGCCGCAGTGGACGTGAGAGATCTCCAGTTCTTTGCCGCATGCGACTCGTCGAGGACGAGAGCAGTCGGTTGCTTCTGGACAAGCGCCAAGATCGCTGTGACTTCGGACCGAGCAGTCTCATAGCTGGTCACCACCACGTCGGCGTTCGTGGTGGCAAATGTGTTTCGCCGCGTTTTTGAGGAACCTTCGGCGATGACAACGCTGAGCTCGGGGGCGAATTTCCCGAGCTCAGCCATCCAGTTGCGCTTTAACGAGTTGGGGCAAATGACTAGGAGGCGCTTGGCTTCGCCGGATAGCCACACTCTGCGGAAAGAATCAATGGAAACTAGAGTCTTGCCGAGCCCTTGCTCGAACGCCAACAGGCCGGCACGACCTTCCGTCAGAAAGCTGATGCCATCCTTCTGATGGGCCATAAGCTCAAACGACATTACGCGCCCTTTCCGTGCCTAGAAACAAGCCCGTCGAAATAATCGAGAGCTTCGCGGAACTCTGCTAGGGTCTCAAGGCTCAATGCCTTCACATCGAGGAGGGTAGCTTCACCAAGCGCACGGCTAGCATTCTTCAGCGCCACGTGGAACGGACGAACGCCTGGATGAACATGCTCGTAGATGCGTGTTGCTGTACGCTGAAGGGCTTCAACGTCCTCCTCTCCAAACTCAACGTCTTTGCGCTCAATTGCACGCTGGACCTGAGTTTCGATTGCCGCAATCTTCGCCTTAGTGCTGCTAGCGTTGGTTTTCACATCCATAGCGAGGCGGCTTGCTACGTGCTTCTCACCGCTTTTCAGCTGGCTCCACTTCTCTGGGTCGTCGTGGAAATCCTTTAGAAAGCGTGCGTCACGGTATTCCTTAAATGCATTGTGCCGTACCATCTCGAACACATCTGCGCGAAGTCCATCGTGATTGGCATTGTCGTAGTCGCGGAGCTGGGAACCAATGGTGTTCGCCTTGCTGATTTCTTCCAATGTGCTGAAATTTTCAGCTGCAAGCCTCTCGGCATCGTCCGTATCTACATGCTCGACGAACTTGAGCGCGAACTTATAGGCATCCCGCAGGCGGGTAACCCAGGAGACCGACTTTTCCATGTAGCCGGCCATCTCAGTCGGCGACATGAGCGCACGGCGGCCTTCACGGTCCTCAACGGTCTCGTAGATGAACTTTGCTTCAATGTAGCGACCCCACGCACGGACGCCGGAGCCGCGCACGTGGATGCGCGCAAGCAGGATGGCACGTTCAACTTCGGTGAAATGCGGCGGCAAGATCTTTGCCTTCACCCGACTGAACTTGCCAGCCTTTTTGCCCTGCATGTGCTTACGGTTGAGTTCGCGGAGAATGCAGACGCGTGTAGCGCCCTCAAGGACCACATACTTGGCCGTGTCATCTGCGCGCCAGACATAGATGGGCTCCATCTGTCCCAAGTCTTCAATTGAGCGGCGAAGGGCGTCATAGCCGTTAGTGCGTTGGAGTTCCGCCTCCAACGTTTCTTCGGAGTGAACACCTGCCATCAATGCCGTCTGGAGGCGCGGATTGTCTGACCAGAGAGCCACATCGTCAGTGACGCTGAGATCCGCCTCCGGCAGCTCCCACTCCTTAGATCCTATTTTTTCGATGTAGGTTCGCGGCCTCGGCTTCATATCGATTACGGTGGCTTCAGTCACGTTATGCTCCTCTGTTTCAACTTGCTCAGGCAAGTCCATGCAGAGTGTGGCAAGTACTGGATGGCTGTCAAGACCTATCCACAGCTAATATTCCGGAACGTGCCGTGAGCCGCGTTATCGTTAGGAATTCCTTGGCGATTCGGAGCCGAGATTGGTTGATGATTTTTGCACGTTTAGGTTAGTTTTATGCCTGAGTACGTCTCAGAGTTGCAAATCTACAAGCGTACCGCTCCTCGACCCCGAGGCAGGACGTGTGTTGATCTGTTCTCCGGAGCGGGTGGCTTGGCGGTTGGCTTCCGACAGGCTGGCTGGGCGATTCTGGCGGCCAATGATGCAGACCGGGACGCGGGCGAGACGTTCCGATTAAACTTTCCTGAGGCCACCTTCTTCGAGGGGGCGATTTCTCAGCTGACCGCGGAGGCGCTACTCGAAGAATGCGGCTTAGAAGCAGGTGAGCTCGACTGCCTAATCGGGGGCCCACCGTGCCAGTCCTTTAGCTACAATAACCACAATCGCTCAGCAGATGACGAGCGCGCACGTCTGTTCGAAGATTATTTACGGCTCGTAGAAGGATTAAAGCCGAAGACACTCATTATGGAGAATGTTCCCGGTATTCTCACTATAGGAAACCGGAGTGTCATCAATGAGATCTTCTCCCAACTCGCGCTACTGGGCTATGAAAGCGCTGTGAGGATACTGTCCGCTGAAGAGTTCGGCACGCCACAGATCAGGCGAAGGGTCTTCATCGTTGGCAGCCGTGTCGGCAAGGCTGATGACTTGCTTCCGGAACCCACACATAAGTCAGCGAGGGTTATTAGCTCTAAACGCAGCGAGACGGCTTCCGGGCGGAGAAGGCCAGTTACTGTTGGCCAAGCCATTGGTGACCTGCCGCCACTGGCCAACGGAGGCGGCGTACAGCTTGCGGCACGCTCACGAACTCGTGCTAAAAATAGTTTCCAACGCGAGGTGCGCAAGGGAGCGAAGGCTCTCTACAATCATATCTGTCAGACCTTAGGCCCGCTCATGCTAGAGCGCATCCAACACGTGCCGGAGGGGGGAAACTGGCGGAACATCCCACGCGACTTGCTCACCGCCGGAATGCAACGTGCCGAGTTAACCGATCATACGAAACGATATGGACGACTATCTCGCAAAGGGCTGGCTTCTACCATTCTAACTAAGTGTGATCCCCATTGGGGCGCTTACATCCACCCGACACAGGACAGAGTTATTTCTGTTCGGGAGGCAGCTCGACTTCAAGGTTTCCCAGATGCATTTGTGTTCGCGGGGCAAAATATCGGCAAGCAGTATATGCAGGTCGGCAACGCGGTACCTGCACCTATCGCCCGAGCAATTGCAGAGGCGGCTCTAAAGCATATCGAAAGAGCAATCCGCGCGGAGCGCAGAGCACAACTGAAGGTGAAGTCGAAGTTGAACCGTAATGGCCGTTCGGAACGGCGCCGCAAGGTCAGTTTTGCTCAGGCGCCGCGCCTGAAGTCACGACGAGCACGGTTTGCTCGCATCAAGGGCGCTTAGTAAACAGCTAAGAGATGGTTCGATTTCGTGCTGCCAAACGCGCGTTTAACGCATCTCTCTTTTGAGGGAATGAACGGTCTGTATAGTTTGCCCAATCTGCAAGCGTTTGGTAATCCGCGCGCTGGCAAATAAAGTGGACACTGCTCAGCCCCGACGCCGCACTTTGATCAGCCATGGCTTCTTTTACGAAGCCTAATAGGCCGAAGTTTGTCCCATCACTCCAAAAGACAGGGCCCCCACTCATCCCACTGACATCACCAGCCAGTCTGGATGAGGCGACCTCACTGTAAAACTGGACCTGATCACCGTCAGCCGAAGACACTCCTTCAGCTACTGCCGAGAAGCCAGCCATGCTCAGTTGACTGCCGGGGGCGCTGCTAGCGCCACTCTTGGCAGTCGTAGGAAAGCCCGCAGCCACCGCATACGCGACGGGAAAGGTGGGTGTGATATCCTCAACCTTGAATATCATTTTGTCGAGATTAGCCACGGCTTGAGGATCTATCGGCCGCAACGCGATGTCTGGTCGCGCATACGGAATGGCAGCCGGAGGTTGGACAAAAGGCGGGTGAAGATACCTGCCCGAACCCTTGGGCAGGAAATAGCCTTCAGGATCTAAACCTTCTGCGGCTGCCTGAGCCCGGAAGCCCTCAATGACATGATTTGCCGTCACAGCGTATGTCTTACCTTCGATTTCGATAAAGGTGACGGTCGCCGTGTCATCGTTAGCATTCGGGATCATGCCCCGGCTGAATTGTTCCTGAACTTTGCCGCGTGCAAACGTTGCGCAAAACTTGCAAGCGTCCTTCAGTTCATCTGCGGCGAGAAATTGTGTCATTTGAGTTGTCTTCTTTGCAAACCTAACCGCCGAGCAACTGTATGAAGTGCACAGAGATTGCAAGACGAAGCGGGCGTCGGGGCGCAATCAAACCGGTAACCATTCCATGCTCTGCGTCCTGTTTGTAGAGCTATCCGAGTACATCCAGTAGAAGGCTTCAAAAATGATCTCTGCTGTACAAGGAGTGGGGACCATAGGACGCTGGAGCGCGAGGCATCCGCAGCATGAACTGGTGGATCATTGTCCGAATCTTCTGGCTCGTAAGGATCGCAGCCCCGGTGCAGACCAGAGTCTTATTAGGTGCATATCTGTTTCGGCGACCGGTAGCTAGGCGAACAGCATTCTCTAGAATGCAATCTCATTTCAAGGCAAGCTCCAGGCTGGAGGATTGAACGGAAGGCCAAAATGGTAAACATCTATTAACCAAGGCCATCTGCGGCTCGACAGGCCGCCTTGTAAGTTATTCCACCCCGATACAGATTACTTTTCGTTGGGCTTCTGTTCCCAATCCGGACAGCCAAGCGGCTGTTGAAGCGGTTGCGACCCGTCTTCAACAGCCTGGCCATCCGGTCCCCTGTAGACCCAGGAGAACCACATGGTTACCCCCTTCTATGCCGGAGCGTCTGCTCCGCGCAACAGCGCGTGCGCCCCGCACGCCGCCGCCCTCCTCCCCGCCAGCGCCGGCACTCCGCCGGTCCCGCCCGGCCCCGGCCCGACCGCCGTGCACCCGGGCCTCATCGAGCACCCAGACCTCACCCCTGAGGTGCAGGTTGCCCTGCTCACGGCCGTGGACAACGCCGTCATCGCCGAGCTCGGCGACCTCGCCTGCGTCATCCCCTATCATCCCCGCCCAATTTCGGCGGTACTCGCCCTTGTCGACGCCGGTGTGCTCGCCCTCGACTTGGAGGCTGGCTTTGATGCCAGCCTTCGTGTCTGGCGACCGATAGCTTAATCGCACGCCTCCTTCATCGCGAGATCCGCTGGCCTTCTGGTGCCGGCGGACACCTCACGCTCGTCGCATTAAGCGCATTGCAGCGCAGCCTTCGATGGCTAGCGACAGACCGCGCGCATTCCTGGAGCTTTTCATGAGCCTTGAGCCCCTCCCCCTTCCCCGTGTCGAAATCAGCTATCCTATCGAAGACACCAGCCTCGCGGTGTTCACCAGCAAGATCACGAAAGCGACCGTTGTCCGATCCGCCTGGGATGACCTTAGGAGGCTTCTGCAGTTGCCCGAACTACAGGGAGCTATCGCGTACCTGCTCGTCGGCGTCGACGAGAAAGGGCGTCTCTGCGCCCGGGTCGGAGAGGCCGGCAAGCCGGTCTGTCGCCTCCCAGATCACCGGCGCAATGAGGATCTAAATTTCGCAGAGGAGATCTTTGTTCTCACCAACACAGACTTCGACAAGTCCGACATCATTTATCTGCAGGAGCGCATTTCAGGGCTTTTGGCCGGTACGTCGTCTGTACATCTCGTCAAGGGCACGGGTCCGATCCTGCAGCCTCTCTGCGCTCCGAGGCGCCTCGAACTCGATCTGGTGCTCCGCTACGGCCTCACCCTCTTGAAGGCAGCCGGCTGTCCCTGGCTGCGGCCTACACGCCGCTCCGCCGGCACTGAAGCAATGCTCGCCTAATCGAACATCTTCCCCGGATCCCTCCCCTCTTAGACGAGAGCCTTTCATGCCGACCGTTAGCGATACTTTGAAGAACGAGCACAGCGACACCATTGACTTCCTCGCTGCCGAATTCGATTCCGAAACCCAAACGACGGATGCCCGATCCAAGGCTAAGGACGAGTACCTGACGGTTCCGTCTGACCTGATTGCGAACCTAGTTCTGTCTAGCGCGCTTGGACGCAACGGGCGCCGCCTCCTCAAGAAGGGCGGACCTCAGGTAGTGATCCTTCGCGTTCCGACAGCAGCTTGGGTCGAGCCAGTCTCTCGGGCGGCCAATCGCCTGTCGGGCTACAAGGCGATGATCCTCCTCGCGAAAACCGACCAGCGCCGATATGAGGAGACTGTTCAGGCCAAAGTCGCCCATGCCTTTGACCGCCGTGTTCCAGTGATAGCGGTCTCGCAGAATCCGGACACCTATCTTCCGCAGATGGTATGCGGAGCAGCCGACCTCTTTGTCAGCGTGACTGCGCCTGCTCCAAGGGTAATGAGCAAGGCCATTGCAGTATGGTGCGGCTCGTCCCGAGTAGTCGGCCTCAAAGCTGAAGACCTCTCTGGCTTGGATCTCCCAGATCTTGTCAGTTGCCTACGCCCAGGGTCTACGCCGGACATCTGCATCGAAAGACTAAGACGCGCGGCCTGCTCACGTGCCGTTATCCGCATCCACGACGACACCCCACGCCTTGAGGATCTCCATGGTTATGGACGGGCCCGGGATTGGGCATTGAGCCTCATTGATGATGTGGCACGCGTGCGACGGAGCGAACTCAGTCCTGATGCGCTGGAAAGCGGGGTTTTCTTCGGAATCCCGGGCACCGGCAAGTCAACTTTGGCCCGAGCGGCGGCCAAATCCGCGAAACTGCCGCTGATACAGGCTACAGTCGCCGACTTTTTCGCGCAGGGGGCGGGCTTCCTGGATTCCGTCATCAAGCAGACCAATACCTGGTTTGATAGCTTGCAGGCAGCCGCACCCTGCGTCGGGTTCTTGGATGAACTGGATGCCCTGCCGAATAGAGCGACCTTATCAAATAGAGGAGCGGACTGGTGGCAACCGGTGATTACGAATTTTCTGGTTAGAATCGATCAGGCTCGTGCGAGCAAATCAGGCATCATCCTCCTTGCTGCAACCAATCACATCGAAAGGGTGGATCGTGCGCTGCTACGCCCCGGGCGGTTTGACCGTCAGTTCGAGATCCTACCCCCTGATGAACAGGGTTTGATTGCCATCCTACGGCTGCATCTCGGCTCCGATCTCAAGAACGAGGACCTTACGCCGGTCGCAAGGCTGGGACAGGGAGCCACTGGTGCTATTGCGGCAGGCTGGATCCGTGCTGCTCGACAGCGGGCACGCTTTGCTGGCAGGTCTTTGATCCTAGAAGATCTGCTCGCGGAGGTCGCGCCTGCTGACTTGCGGCCGCTGGAGCAGGTGCGGGGTGTTGCAATCCATGAGGCTGGCCATGCAATCGTGGCCCATCGCCTTGGCATCCCCGTTCTGGGAGCAACGATCATGGCCACTCAATCGGCATCAGGATCGACGCGCCTTAGGATTGCAGAACTGACACCCACTAGGGCTGCATTGGAGGCTCAAGTGATGGCCGCTCTTGCCGGTCGCTGCTCTGACATTATCCTAGGCCAAGGTGCAAGTGCCGGAGCTGTCTGCGATCTGCGTGATGCGACACGAATCATTACGGCAGTCCATGCCCAGTATGGGCTGGGAGCAACGATCTCCTATATGGCTCCACAGGACGATGTCTCCTATATTCTCGCGGCTGACCCTAAACTTAGGGCCGCTGTCGAGAGGGATTTGCAACGGCTTATGGTGCAGACGAAGGGTCTTGTAGAGGCGAATAGAGCCTCGATCCTGGCACTTGCGGAAGAGTTGTTGGCAAAGAGAAGCATCTCAGGGGACGAAGTTGCGCTAATCGCATCAGCGAATCCTGAAGCGGAACGTCTATGTGACAACTTGTAGGGCTCTACGTCGCTGCACCGGAGTTCCCTACCTCAGGAACATCAGCAGCGCCTATTGGTTATGCTCTAGCTTACTAGAGCATCTTATTGATGGAACGCCCTCAGGCAATACACGGAGTGGTGTCTCGTGCTGTCTCCCATACGGCACGGGACACCGCCAAGAACCTGTCGATATGTGACCATTTGATGCTCTGGCAGGTTGACTTGAGAGGTACGGGTTAGCGATATGTGCAGCCCCATAGCTATGGCATTCCAAGCATGGGACAGGGAACAATAATGAGGCAGTCAGCCTTTTCCGGCTCAAACTGGCCATAGGAGGATGACGGCTGTGGCGCGACCCAAGTTCTTCCGCGATCCGATCCACCAGCAACTGCGCTTCGAGGACGTCGATCTGAATGCCGCTTGCCCGGCGGGCCCATTCCCGAAGCGGATGAGTTGGCTACTTCGCAGAGTCATCGATGACCCAGCATTTCAGCGCCTTCGTTTTGTTCGGCAGAACGGGCTAGCCAATCTCGTGTTTCATGGCGCTGAGCACACCAGATTTACTCATAGCCTCGGTGTTTCCTACCTTGCTCAAACCATGTTCGAGCGCATCTGTCGGAACAACAACATTGTTGGGGCCGAAGATGACGAGCTTCGTACAGTCACTGCCGCCCTGCTTCACGATATTGGACATGGCCCTTTCTCCCATACGATGGAAGAAATCCTGGGAGAGGCAAACGTCAACTTCCATCATGAGGCTATGACGCTGAGGTTTATTCAGGATCCGCAGTCTAGCATTCACAAGTTGCTGGTTCAGGTTGACCAACAACTCCCGAAGCTATTGACACCATTCTTCGATAAAGCGGCACGCCAGAAGGATCATTGGTCTTACAAAGTTGTCTCTAGCCAGCTTGATGCTGACAGGCTCGACTATTTGCAGCGAGATGCGACGTTTGCTGGGTTGCGCGGTCATGGCTTCGACTTGGAGCGAATACTGGATCTCCTCTCCACAGATGACGACAAAAGAATAGCGGTCGAAAGAGGAGCAATCGAGTCGATCGAAGCATATCTTGTCACGCTCGACCAGCTATACAGAGCAGTATACTATCATCATACGGTTCGGGCGGCGACGAAGATGCTGACAAGTCTTTTCCGTCGTGCAGTTAACCTTTATAAATCTGGCGACAAGCAGATACTCCGAGCAGGCGGAGACGACATTCCCCTAAAAGCGCTAGTGGACCACGGGCAGGCCATAGATCTCGCGATCTACGCGCGCTTTTCCGAGTTCCATCTGTGGCATCTTATGGATACTTGGCGGGATCATAAGGATCCAATCATTAGAGAACTCTCCAGTCGTCTACTGGAGCGCAGGCTTTTCAAGACGCTCCCAGTGGACCCTGGGGATTATCAGGGAACCAACAAAAGGATGGAGCGCGCAAAGGCAGAAGTAAGGAAGCAATACGCAGCATTTGCGAATGAAGCGGTTGATTACTTCGTGATGTACGACGAGCCAAGCCGTACTAGCTACAAGACTTACGACTGGAAACCAGAGTCTTCCGAAGACTCAATTTGGCTCGTGGGTGGGGGGAAAAACGCGGTTCCGCTCGAAGCCGACAATGAGAGCACAATTATTCAAGCCTTCAAGAACCGTCGGTATTTCCCCAGGATGATTGTGCCCCCTGAAGTTCGCGATAGCCTTACGAACAACGCTTAATTAAGATGTTCATGCTATGTTCACTAGAATCAAGATCAACGGAGTCAGATGATGGAAAGCGATACGACGTTGCTCGGCCTGATCAGCTTGGTGCGAGAAGCGGGCGGCACCATCGAGACGCGAATCCGAATTCAGAAGGAAGCCTACCTATTAGCCTTGCAAGGCGCTCGAAACTTTCGCCAGAGAAGTTTCGAATATCATCACTATGGGCCTTTTAGCCGCGAACTCTCCGATACCCTGCACTTAGCCGTCACTGTTGGATTGCTTGAAGAGCAGGCAATGTCAGTCTCTGACGAAGCTCAGAAATTTGTGTACCAGCTAACAGACAAGGGGAAAAAGGCTAGTGATGAGATCGGCGAGCCACTCAAACAGTTCAATGACTTCATCAAAAAAATGAATTCAGAACACTGGAGAGCGCTGGAACTCGCTTCCACGGTTGGCTTCCTTGAAGTTGAAGGTAAAGCGAAGACCCGTGAGGAAGCAGTCCAGATGGCTTTGAAGCTAAAGCCAGAGACAACACCTTATGTTGACAACGCTTTAGACGTTTTGGCAGCGATGAGCCAGTCTGGCTGGGTTAGGTCAAGCGTTTTACAGGCATAATGCCTCCGAGAGATCGGAAGCGATGCTTGGTCAACATACTCAATGGACCAATTCTGGTTTGCTCTCTGAACGAAAGCAACAGAGAGCCACTACCGCTGGATGATTGAAAAGGGCGCTCAGATGCAGTGAGCGCCCCGTATTATTCAGGCTCGTCGCCGGCGCAAACTAACATATCGCTGTGCAACTATGAGGTTGCGCAAGCGCAAGAGTTTACGATCTCCACGCCCTGAAGCGCGGCTCCCCATTCTTCGGCGATTTCTGAACGGGCTCTAGTGACATAGGGAGGTGGGCCCTCTGGATGCTCCTGTTTGGATAGAGCATCCTGCAAAGCCCCTGGGACATCAAATCGAGCGGCTTTGTTCGTCCCCCCGTTACTCTTATGGAAAGTCACATTTCTCCAAGCAAAGGTAACGTTTTTCCAAGTCTCCACGTAACGAAATCCAAATGCTCTACTCGGAAACTGGAAACAGTTTTCTGTACAATCGACACGCTTTTCTGCGAAAAAGTAACGCCTTTCCAAGGGTACGTTTTTCTATCAGATCCGGCCCCCATCCCTGCAGGAAGCACGCCGACGGCGATACGAACCTAAGTGGAGCGCACGGGCCGAACGGGAATTTTGCATGGTTCCCCAATCCACTTCCCGGCATTCTTCATCAGCATTGCGGATCAGGCTGATGTTGACAGGCTTCGGCGACCCGAACGAGCATAGGTCATGGATCCGTATCAAACGACCCGGCGCGTCATGTACGACCTTGTCTGGTCCAAGCCGATGACGACGGTCGCGATGGAACTCGGCATCTCGGATGTTGCCCTCAAGAAGATCTGCGACCGGCATCGCATCCCGACGCCTGGCCGAGGGTACTGGGCTAAGAAGGAGAGCGGGCAGCCAATTCAGAGAACGAGGTTCTACGCAACTGCCGACCCAGCCGATGAGCAGATCATCATCCACGGTCCGCCTGCCCCTCCCTCGCCGGCAGTCCGGGAGGCTATCAAGGTCCACCGGGAGCCGCATGTCTCCCGCCCAAGCCGTCCGAAGCCTATGGAGTTTGAGCCCGTTGAGCCGCTTCGGATCATTCACCCGAGCATTGCACGCACAGCTCAGGCACTGCGCCGGGCGGAACTCAGGCCCGACGGAGCCGTCAGCGCCTCAGGCGAAGCGGAATGCGGAATCGAGGTTGGCATCACGAGCGTCGAGCGGGTGATCCGCATCCTTGATGCTTTGGCCCGTGCCCTGGATGCCCGTGATCTCGCCCTCCATGCGGAGGGACGCCTGATGCGAACCGGGATCGGCCGCGATACGCTGACGTTCGCGCTGATCGAGCGCACCGAGACACGGCCTCATATCCCCACCGACGCCGAGTTGGCCGAGGAGGAGCGCCGGCTCAGGCGCAACGAGCGTAACGCCCGTCTCGGACTTTGGGAGTACGGTCAGAAAAGGGCATATCCGGAGCCCGACACGATCCGGACTGGTGAACTGGGCATTCGGATCACTGATCAGTATGTCACTGGGGCACGGCGCGTATGGAAGGACGGAAAGACCCAGCGCCTTGAAAATCTGATCGAGGAGATCGCCGATGGGATGGTCCTGTATCTTGCCGGCGTCAAAGCGCGACGCGAGGAACACGAGCGCTGGCAGCAGGAGTGGCGGCTTCAGGAACAGCGTCGCGCGCTGGCAAGGGCCCGGGAGGAGCGCGAGAAGCGGCGGCAGGAATTTGTCGGGCGACTCGCCGCTGCTGCCGCGGAAATCAGCCAGCTGGAAGGCTTTCTGGCGCGCATGCAGTCGAGTGGACCGGATTGTCCCGGCGAGGTCGGCCGGATGCTGGCCTGGGCAGAAGTCCGAATCCGGACCCTGCAGGCGAGCCTGGAGCCGCTGGGCCTTGCCGCAGCGCTCGCCGAGCAGAAGCTGTTTCCGGAGCCGGACGACCTAATGGACCGGCCGCGGGACGGAACCGATCCGACCTGAAATCGCCACGCCGGCCTTGACGTTTTCCGGGCGATTTGTACATCAATATGTAGTCAACCAGGGCCGCGGCTGCGGACAAACCCTTGGATCGTAGGGCTTTGGGCCTGAAACGGCGGAGTGTCCCGCTCCCTCCGCCATTATCTAAGTCTCTGATATTATTAAGCTTTCTATTTCCAGGCACCTTCTCCTAAGTGCCGGGTTTCTTTTATCAATTTTAGGACAGCCATTCTCTGAGAGACGTTCTCCGGAGGCCAAAGGGGACCTCCAAGGCTCCAGCTTTGGCTCCGTTCTCCGCCTGAAAACCACCCAGTCCGGTTGCCATGCAGTAGGGGCTGTCACCGGTTTGACCCATGTCCTCGCTTCGCTTGAAAGCAGAACTTCGGCTAAGGTCTGAAGTATGCATCCTAAACGGGCGCACGGCTCGCTTTTGCACAGATGTGCCGACGGAAAAGCCTATCAGGCTGATATTGTCATCGGAGCCGGCGGTCCTGGGGCTCACGGACTCATTAGCCACCGCATGCTGAAACCGGGAGCCAACGGCCATCGTGCTTGGCTATGGCCTTGCTCCCGATGTGCTTCAGAAAGCGGATCGCGTTCTTGCCACCAGCGAGGCTCAGATGCATACCACCGGCAAAGACCTTGCCGATGATCACGGCCACTTCCCCAAAGTTGATGCGGAACTCACCGACATTCTGCTCGGACACAAGCGTGCACGCACCAATCCGCATGAGATCGTCTTTGCTTATAACAGCGGCCTCGCTGTGACCGATGTCGCCGTTGCCGGTGCCGTTTATCAGGCAGCGCGCACGGCCGGGATTGGCCATCGGATCGGCGGATTCTGATCATGCTGCCGTCTATTCGACTGAACCCGCATCTGGACGGGCTCGGCCGACGTCTTGTGGCATCGGAGCCTGATCTCATCCGTCACCTGGTTCAAGAATACGGCTCCCCTGCCATATCCTGCCGCCCAACGCATTCATGAAGCGCGCAGAGGCTTTCAAGCGCATCTTCAAAGAGGCTGGTGTGAGAGGCTTCGTCCTCTACGCCTCGAAGCGAATAAAAGTGGGACGTTTCTGGAAGCCGCGTCCCAGTGCGGGATTGGCGTCGACGTTGCCAGCCGGGAGGAGATGACGGCTGCTCTTGCAGCAGGCGTCAAAGGCGAGAACCTGACGCTCACCGGGCCCGACAAAGGCCCATTCCTCCACCGCCTCGCTCTGCGACAAAATCTGAATGACCCACATTCGGCTGGCGTCGAGCTACTTCCTTAAGCCACGTCAGGCCTTCCGGCCACGAACCATGACCACTGGCGACATTGATATGCCCGACATCACCTGCATCGACGAAGGTCGCTCCCCAAATTTTAGCGAGGGAGCGCGCCTGCGCTTGAGCCATATAGGGATCGGTGCGACTAGCAACGAGGGTTGCAGGAAATTGAAAAGGGGAAGCCGGCAGCGGAGCAAAGGACGCGATACAGGGAATACGTGTCTGCAACAGTTCGGGATCGGCAGGAGCTACAAGCAATGCACCTGCGATATCCAGATCCGAATAGTGAGATGCCAGGTGAGCTATCAAGATTGTTCCGAGACTATGGCCGACCAGGATGGCTCCCGGTCTTCTCTCCACATAATGCAGTAAGGTTCGAAGCCAAATTTCGAGGTTTGGCTCTTCCCAGTTGTCCTGGCGAACTCGTTCTACATTGTCCAGATCCACCTCCCAACGACTCTGCCAATGCTCCGGCTCAGAGCCATGCAATCCAGGAACGATAAGAATTGTCATGGCCCAACTCCTCAACGAAATAGAAGTATCATCGGCAATAGAACATCGGTCAATGAAATGAACCTATCGATTTTACACGGAAAGAAGAAGGAAATTGGAGACACAGCTTCAACGCAGAAACTTTTATTTCGGTGCGACGCGCTCATATCTCGAAACAGTTTTTCGATCTCGCATCACGATGATCAATTGATAACTGCGCTCGGGAGACGGAATTGGGCGCGAACGAGTTCGGCCGCCATATCGGGCTCGTCGATGGAATGGTTCGAGTCAGTGACAATGGTGAACTCGGCCTCGGGCCAAGCCTCCTTCAGATCCCATGCCGTGCGAGGAGGCGTGACGACATCGTAGCGTCCTTGAACGATTTCACACGGCAGATGACGGATGCGCTCAACGCCGCGAAGCACGGCATTCTCCGGCACGAAGAAACCGTTGATGCAGTAATGCGAGAAGATGCGAGCTGAAGTCAGAGCCTGCCTGGAATCGCTGATGCTCTGGACATAGGACGCATTCGGCCTGAACGACCCAACCCCTCCCGAAAACGTTCGGACGGCAACCGCTGCGGGGAGATGAATTTCGGGATCGGGATCGATGAGCCTTTTGTAATAGCCCGCGAGAACATCGCTCCTCTCTGCCTCGGGAAGAAAGTCACGCAGCGCGCGCCAATATTCGGGAAATAGAGCGCTGATACCGTTCTGCCACCACCAATCGAACTCGAATTTCCGGCCAAGCGCTATGCCTCGTAGCAGCAATCCTAAGACGGCATCGGGGTGAGCCTGCGCATAGGCCAGCGCGAGAAAGCTGCCCCAGGAGCCGCCGCTCACGACCCAGGGGCCAACACCAAGATGAAGGCGGAGCTTCTCGATATCGGACACGAGATGCTGCGTCGCGTTGCCTTCAAGTTCGGCATAGGGCTCGGAGCGTCCGCAGCCGCGCTGGTCGAAGAGAACGATGCGCCAAATGGCAGGATCGAAATAGCGCCGGTTGATCGGACGGAAACCCGCTCCGGGACCGCCATGGAGATGAACGAGCGGAATGCCTTCGGGATCGCCGCATTGCTCGTAATAGATCCGGTGCTCCTCACTGACCTCCAGATAGCCGCTGTCGAACGGCTCGATGGACGGAAAGAGCGCATCATCGAGAGTCGCCGGCTGCGTTTTGAGAGGTTCGTCTGCCATTCCTATTCTGCTCGCGGATCGAAAGCGTCTTGGAGGCCATCACCGATGAAGTTCACGGCGATGACGGTGATGAAGATGAGAAGGCCGGGATAGATCGCGAGCATCGGCGCGGTCGCGACAAGCTCCTGCGCATTGTTGAGCATATTGCCCCAGCTCGGAGTCGGCGGGGCGATGCCGAAACCGAGGAAGCTCAAGACGGCCTCGAAGAGGATGACGCTGCCGAGCACCTGACTGCATGCGACGATGATCGGCGCGATCACGTTGGGCAGGACACTGCGCAACAGGATGCGGACCGTACCTGCCCCCGAAACACGCGCCGCCAGCACGAACTCTCGCTCGCGGATGCTGAGTGTGGAAGCGCGCACGAGGCGCGCGATGCGGGTCCAGTCGATCAGGGCGATGATCAGGACGATCCGATAGAAACTCGCAGCACTGGAACGTGCGAAGTCGGCCGAGAACCCCAGCTTCGTTAGATCGATCGCAGCCAGTACGATGAGAAGTGGCAGGAGCGGAAGCGCGATGATGCCATCGGTGAAGCGCATCAGCAGCGCATCCAAGTTCCCACCGAAGTAGCCAGCCGCCAAGCCGATCGAAATGCCGATCACTGCACCGAGCAGTGTCGCAGCAATGCCGACCCCTAGTGATACCTGTCCGCCATACATGAGCCGGATCAAGACATCGCGCCCCAGCTCGTCATGACCCAGCCAATTTGTCGCCGACCGTCCATCGAAGCGGCTTAGGAGATCTGCATTGTTGGCATCGATCCCGAGCAGGGCCTCCAGGGGGGCTGCGGCCAGGGAAAAAACGATGAGAGCGACAAGGACATAGAGACCGGAAAGCGCCGTCCTATTGCGCCGGAAGCGCCTCCAGCGCCTCTGCCAGGGGGCGTTATCCACGGCAATCGCAAGCGCATTCATATCACGGAAATCCTTGGATCGAGCCATGCACAGGCGAGATCGGCCAGGAGATTGCCGATCAGAGTTGCGAAGGTGGCAAAGAGGAGGGCAACGAGGGCGAGATTGTAATCGTTACCCAGGATTGCGTCATAGATGGTCTTGCCCAGTCCCCGTTGTGCAAACATGGTCTCGGTGATGAGAGCCCCGGAGAACAGCGTGCCAAAGTTCATGCCGATTACGGTAATGACCGAGGACAGAGCGTTTGGAACGCCATGGCGCAGAACCACGCGTGGCTCGCGTGCACCTTTGGCCCGTGCAGTGCGAATGAAGTCCATGCGCAACGTTTCGATCAGGGCTGAGCGGGCATAGCGTGTCACGCCGCCGATATTCGCGATGACGAGGGTCGTCACGGGAAGAATGAGAAAGCGAGCATTGCCCAAGAAGCCCTCCTCCCCTGGTCTCCCCATCCCGCTGGCTGGAAGCCAACCGAGCCAGACAGCGAACGTTAGGATAAGGATGAGGGCGAGCCAGAAGGACGGGAGGGAGATGCCGGCAAAGCTGATGAAGCTCACGAGCGTATCGATCTTGCCGCCTGGACGCAGAGCTGACAGGATTCCAAGAGCGGTGGCGAGAATGCTGCTGATCACGAGTGTCAGCGCCACAAGCTTCGTAGTTTGCCAAAGCGCCGGGCCGATGATGTCAAGCACGGGTTGGGCATAAACGCGGGAGAAGCCGAAATCTCCCTGCAACGCAGCTATCAGCCAGTGTCCGTAACGGGTGACGAGCGGCTCGTCGAGGCTGTACAGGGCACGCAACCTATCCGCGTCAGCTGCCGTTATGCCGGGATTGGACATGACCATAAGGTCGATGGGATCACCCGGCATCAGCCCAATAAGGCCATAGACCACAAAGGACATGGCGAGCAGAACGATGGCCATACCGAGAAGGCGGCGCAGGAAAAACATGATCATAGAGCCTCGCCGGCAAAGTGGCACGCCGCGAGATGAGCCCTATCGCCAGCATGTGACTTAAGTTCCGGGCGTTCTCGGCGACAGATATCCTTCGCGAGAGGGCAGCGCGGGTGGAACCCACAGCCCGAGGGTATAGCCAACGGGCCCGGCAGATCGCCCTCAATCAGACTTCTCCTGCGGCGCCGGTGGCCGATACGTGGCACAGCTGCCAGGAGACCCTGCGTATAGGGATGCCGGGGGGCGGCAAAGAGCGCATCGCGTCCGGCGATTTCCACGAGGCGCCCGAGATACATAACCGCGACACGGTCGGCAATATGATGAACAGCGGCAAGGTCGTGGCTGATAAAGAGATAGCTGAGTCCGCGTTGACGCTTGAGAGCGCCGAGCAGATTGAGCACTTGGCTCTGCACCGAGACGTCGAGAGCAGACAACGGCTCGTCAGCAACAACGATCTGCGGCTCCGGCGCGAGAGCCCTGGCAATCGCAATGCGCTGGCGTTGGCCGCCAGAGAATTCGTGTGGATGGCGGTTGAGGGTGTCCGCCGGCAAGCCGACCTGCCCGATCAGATCTTGCACGCGCTCCCGGATTTCCTGTGCGTTGCCTATGCCATTGACCTTTAAAGGATCGCTTAGAATTTCCGACACGGTCATGCGTGGGTCGAGCGAGGAAAACGGGTCCTGGAAGATCATCTGAATCGCACGGCGCACAGTCCTTCGGCTCGCACGCGGGAGATCGAGAATGTCCTGGCCTCGAAATGAAATGGCGCCCTTCGGCGCTTTGTAGAGGCCAGCAATCGCACGACCCGCCGTGGTCTTGCCGCAGCCACTCTCGCCCACGAGCGCCAGGGTTTCGCCGGAAGCAATATCGAAGCTCACATCCTGGACGGCGTGAATCGCGCGACGATGTCCAGTGAACAGATTCACCCTGCCAACCGGGAAGCTGATCGTGAGATCCTTGACTGAAAGAAGAGCGGTCATGGACGAGCCTTATGGCAGGCGACCTCATGCGCGGGCTCGACTGTGATCAAAGCGGGCACGAGGGCGCGGCACTCCGAATCCGCTTTATGGCAGCGTCCGGCAAAGCGGCAACCCTTATGGTTTCCATCAAGATGCGGGACTACGCCGGGAATGACCGCCAGCTGCTCTTGGCGATTATCGATCATCGGCATGGTCGCTATTAGGCCTTGCGTATACGGATGAAGAGGCTTGGAGAAAAGTTCTTCGGCGCTCGCGCGTTCCACGACCTGTCCCGCATACATGACGATGACCTCATCCGCGATTTCCGACACGACGGCGAGATTGTGGCTGATGAACTGCACCGCCATGCCGATCTCGTCCTGCAGGCGTTGCATCAATTCGAGGATCTGCGCCTGGATCGTCACGTCGAGTGCCGTCGTCGGCTCGTCTGCAATCAGCACATCTGGACGACAGGCTAATGCCATCGCAATCACAACGCGCTGGCGCATGCCGCCCGAGAGCTGATGCGGATATGACTTCGCGCGCTCGGCGGGCGACGGAATGCCAACGAGGCGCAGTTCCTCGACCGCGCGCTCACGCGCTTCCTTCCAGCCTAAAGACTCATGAAGATGCAAAACCTCCCCGATCTGATCGCCGACGCACATGCCGGGATTGAGCGCCGTCATGGGTTCCTGGAACACCATCGCAATGCGCTTCCCACGAATCTCAGGCCACTTCCCGGCCGCAATTCCTGACAAGTTCTGACCACTGACGACAATACGCCCCGTCACGTGCGCCGGTTTCGGGACCAGACCTAAGAGAGCCAGCGCCGTCATAGACTTGCCGCAGCCGCTTTCTCCCACCACGCCGAGCGTCCGCCCACGCGCAATCGTATAGCTCACGCCATCGACCACACGTCTTGGTCCTTCATGAGATGAAAAGTCGACGGACAGGCCGTCGACTTCGAGCGCTGGAGGGGAAATGGGCCTGGGCGCAATGTGCCCAGCCCTAGTTTCTGGGCGATCAGATTGCATGCCAGGTTTCAGCCCAATGAGTGCTGACGCCGCTGCCCGTCGGTTCGATGCCCTTCAGCCATTTCGGAAGTGCGAAAGGCTGAACGCGGAAAAAGAGCGGGAGAACGGGCAGCTCCTCTACATAAATTTTCTGCAATTCGAACCAGAGCGGCTTGCGAGCCGCAGGATCAAGCTCGACGAGGAGCTTGTCCAGGGCAGCATCGAATTGCGGGTTAGAGAAGGCCGCAATGTTGTTTCCGGCCCAGTTGTTGCCTTCGACAGGAATGGCTGAGGTATGGAGGTTACGTACTGGCGGCTCGTCCGGATCGCTGGTCCAGGCATAGAGGGCAAGACCACTATAGGTGCGCTTGCGTGCCGTTTCGCCGAAGAACGTACGTCCAGGCTCATTCTTGATTACGACCTCGATGCCGACCTCGCGCCACTGACTTTGCAAGACCTGCTGCACCAGCTCGCGCACTTTGTTGCCGGCCGTAGTACCGAAATCGAGAGAGAGGCGCTGGCCCTGAGCATTGACCCTGATCTTGTCGTGTCCAATCTTCCAACCAGCGTCCTCCAGCAGCGCTGCCGCCTTCTTCGGATCATAGGTGAACTTGGGGACACTGTTGTCATAGAAGGGGCTGATCGGCGCGAGGAACGTATCAGCAACAGGCTCCCGGCTGTCGAAGAGCTTGTCCGTCAGGGCCTTGCGGTTGATGGCAAAGAGCAGAGCCTGGCGAACGCGCTTGTCTTGCAGGATAGGATTGTTCTTCTGCAGATCGATATGCTCGTATGTGTAGCTTGGCTTGTAGATGAAATCGAACTTATCCCTGTGGGCTTTCTCGAGCTCAAGCACCTGATCGGTTGTCAGCCCCACGCCATCTCCCGGTGCGAAATCGACATCGCCCGACAGGATATTGGCCTGAAGCGCTGCAGAATTCTCGATGGTGCGAATAACGATGCGCTTGAAGTAGGGGGCCTTGCCAAACCAATACGGGTTCGGTTCCAACACGACGGTGGAGCCCGACTGGACCTCCTTGATCAAGTAAGGGCCGTTATAGAGACCGGGCGTCGTCGAGGCGCGGTTATAGGCCGTATTCTTCGGATATTCGGCAACGCCGACACTCTTGACGATCGGCCCCTCGACATGCTCCGGCAAGATCCTGAACCGGCCGAGCTCATTATAGTCGCTGCGCACCGTCTTTGTATGAAGAACAACCGTCTTATCGTCGACGACGTCGATCTTCTCGTATCGATCATAAGCATCGAGGCTCAGGAACCCAGCTTCCTTCTGACGCCCCAGATTCCACGTGAAGAGCACGTCCTTTGCCGTCACCGGAACGCCATCGCCCCAGGTCGCTTTGGGATGGATCTTGAATGTGATAGCGATGCCCTTCGAGCCATCGTCGTGGGTTTCTATCTTGGCAAGTCCGTTCTCGATGGTCGGGAAATCGGTGCAGAGAAGGCAGACATTCTTGCCCTCACCGTTGAAAGCCGTTGCCTGACGATAGACGAAACCCAGCACGTAATCCTTCGAGGTGATGGCCTCGTGGTTAGGGTTCAGGTTCGACGGATATTGCGTGGCGCCGATAACGAGCTGATCCTTGGCGGCCCAAGCGGTTCCGAACGAGCTCAGGATCGCCACGACAGTATACACTGTCCGCAGGCCCCGATTGCAGGATCGTTGAGGAGAGAACATTAAGATAGACCTTTCTTGGAGCTTGAAGAGGTACGCTGCTTGCCGTGAGTTTCGCATACAGCGCGATTGGCATGGGCGATGCTGCGGAATACTTCCCGATCCAAAGACCGGAATGCGGTTTCAGCGGCGAAGAATCGAAAGCCACCTGCGGTCGCGACGATTACGCCTGCGGCGAGTCCTTCGATCTCAATGATGTGAGCGGTCGGCATGGCAAAGCTCTCCTGCCGCTGGCCGAGGAGCCAGCGCCGAATGATGGTGTTGCCTGGGAGATCTCTTTGTTCAGCAGAGACAACACTGATGGCCTGAACGCATTTGGCGCATCAGGCGCAGTGGAGCCGGGATTGACGGAACGATGATCATGACAAGCAATCCTTTGACTGCAAGTCGCGAAGCGCGAAGCACGCCTCGTGACGCTTTAGCGTTTGATGACGCGGAGCAAGCTGTGCACTTCAAATCACCGCGGTTCCAACCGACCAGAGCTTGACGATGGAACGGCCACAGAGTGCCTCGAAGTTTAGGCCACGTCAATAGAAGCGTTCTTTTCTTAGAACGACCGTGTGGAGAAAATCGTCCTCTCCGTGCTCGGCTGGTAGAATAGTCTTACCATCGTCCAGAAAATTACGTTTTTATTCGCAACAGATGGCAGGGGCGGGAACGTTACGTTCTTTGTGAAGAACAATACCATTGGCATCGTTCAGACTCGAAAGAGTACTTCGCCTTCTTGCACTGAAGGCCATTCTCGGTAGGCAGGAAACTCTCTGGAGATCAAAATGCCAGGGCTCAGTCCCGTGGCACGGCTCGCACGAAGAACGGCGTTCCTTCGAGCTCAGGCTCGTCGTATTGCTCCAGATTGTGGCGGATCGCTTTGAGATCCTCCCGGAACAGGCTCGAAACGATCGCCGTCGCGAGCCGCTCCGCTGCAATATTGACCCCAGGAATATCGCTCGCGATGGCTCCGTGACTGAGTGCCGCCCCATGATTGACGAGATGGATCTGCGAGAGCTCGGGGTGCTGGCCCGGATTTCGTTCGATGAGTTCGAAACCAGGGCCAAGATACGGGAAATCGCCGAGGTCAGGGCGTTGAAGATTGCCGGGTGGTGCATAGCGGTCGCGCCAGCGCGCGACAGACCGTGACCAAGCGCCAAGTTCCGGGATGGCCGCCGCATCCACATGGAAGCCGGTGCCGACGATCAGAAAATCGTGCTCCCGAGGAATGTCCTCGCCAAGAATATGCACCAGGACCCGTTGGCCTGTGCGCGCCGCGGCCTCCACGGGCTTGCCTAGGTGAATGTTGAAGCCCTTCTGGTGCATGGCGCGGCGCACGGTCTCGTGAGGCGGAGGCGCCTGCGCATCGTTGAGATAGACGAAGAGAGACCAGCGCTCTGCATCATCGAGGGAACCCCAGCCATAGAAGTAGCCCGGCGAGGCCGAGCCGCGGCCCTTGTTGATCTGCGGCAGGGTCCGGCGGCGAACATACATGTCCACTCGCGCGGCTCCCTGCTCTAGCGCCGTCGCCGCATTGTCCCAGGCGGAGGCGCCGCCCCCCAGGATGGCGATGCTCTTCCCGCGCAGGCGGACGAAGTCGATCGCCTCGTTCGTGTGAGCAGCGAGATCGGGCCAAAGCGCGCGATCGGCGAATTCCGGAATGCGATCACCTCCTGCCCCTCCCCGTCCCGTCGCGAGCACCACGCGACGGGCAAGGCGCGTGTCCAGGCCCCGTTGAGTTTCAATCTCGATCCTCAGCAGCCCGGCGGCCGGCGCAATCTCTCGGACGACGGTCTTGTGCTCAACCGGCAGGCTCAAGACGCGTTGCAGCCACGTGAGATACCCGACCCAGACTGCATTCGGGATCTTGTAAAGATCCTCCCAGGCATCCTTGCCGAACGCGGCTTCATACCAGGCGCGAAAGGTCAGCGACGGGACACCGAGGGCCGGACCCGGAAGCGATTTGGGTGATCGTAACGTGTCCATCCGCGCAAAGGAGAGCCACGGCCCTTCCCGTCCCGCGGGGTTGCGATCGAGAACCCGAACATTGCGGACACCTTTAAAGATAAGAGCGGCCGCAGCGGCGATCCCGTTCATTCCAGCGCCGACGACCACGACATCGGTGACGGGCTCGCCTTCGGGAGATCGCACCTCGGCCGGCCAATTGGCCGCCGGATAACCCAGCATCTCCAGATCGCGGGCCACACGCTCCTCGTGATCGAGGAGCCCTACCTTCGAGGGGTGGAGATCGTGGTCCCGCGCCGGAATATGATGCTGGTCCACGACGGTTTCGACGTATCGTGTCATCGCTGCTGCTCAGGCGCGCCCGTCGGATTCGTAGCGATAGCGGAAATCGCAATGGCTTGCGCCTTCCATGATCGTGTGCGTCCGAGTCATCTTCAGATTCGGATCGTAGCCTTCACAGAACGAGCCGTCGCGGTTGCAGGATAGAAGACCGCCGATCTCGCCCAAACCCATTGCCTTGTACATTTCGGCATAACGACAGCGGGTGACATTGAAGTCGTAGCGGCTCTCGTCCCGATAGACCGGCTCGATCTCGAGGGCGTTCTCGGCCGTCCAGTTCGACTGGATATCGATGAAGCTCTGGAGGCTGGTGCCGCCCTCGGCCTTGGCGGCGAATTGCGCCGCCTGTGCAATGGAGGACCGCCGCACGGATTCCGAGATGAGCTGCCTGGCCTCGTCCCTGCCGTAGCGCTCCAACAGAGTTTCATAGACCTCCTTCAACAGCTCGGCCTCGATGCGGCGCCGTTCGATGATCGGGAGAGGCTGGGCCATGATCGTGCTCCTTGTTGAAATGAGGTGGCTTGGCGAGGGTATCGGTAATCCGATCACGGTGCGGCCAGCAGAACATCCGACCGCTCGGGAGGCGTCCAGCCCCGCCCCGGAACCGAGGCGAGCAGGGCCCGCGTATAGGAATGGCGCGGCGCCCCGAAGACCTCCGCCGTCCTGCCCTCCTCGACCACGACGCCGCTTTTCATGACGGCGATGCGGTCGCAGATCTGGGCGGCAACGCGCAGATCGTGGGTGATGAACACCACGGACAGGCCGAGACGACTACGCAGATCCGCGAGCAGACGCAGAACCTGCGCCTGGACGGACACATCGAGCGCCGACACGGGCTCGTCCGCCACCAGCACTTCCGGTTCGAGGGCAAGGGCGCGGGCAAGACCAATGCGTTGGCGCTGCCCGCCGGAAAACTCATGCGGATAGCGCTCGGTGGCATCAGGATCGAGGCCGACGAGCGCGAACATGTCCTTGGCTTTGGCCAGAGCCTTCGCGGGTGTCTCGCCGTGGATAATCGGTCCCTGCGCAACCAGCTCGCCGGCCCGGCGCCGTGGATTGAGTGAGGCGAACGGATCCTGGAAGACCATCTGGATGCGGCGGGTCTGTTCGCGCATCGCGCTGCGGGACAGCCTCGCGAGGTCAGTACCGCCAAGGTGGATGGATCCGGAATCCGGATCAAGAAGACGCACGATGCAGCGGGCAAGAGTGGATTTGCCGGATCCGCTCTCTCCGACGATCCCAAGGGTTCCTCCGCGCGGCAGGACGAGATTGGCATCCTGCACGGCATGCGTGACGCGCCGATGGCGGCTCCACAACCCACCCTTGCGATAGGTTTTCGAGACATGCTCGATCCGTAGGATCGGCTCCGCCGTGACAGCCTTCGGCGGAGGAGGAACGAGGGGCGGCACGGCCGCGATCAATGCCTTGGTGTATAGGTGCTGCGGTCGCTTCAGGATATCTTCCGCCCTGCCCGCCTCCACGAGCCGGCCCCGCTGCATGACGGCGACACGGTCCGCAATCTCGGCCACCACGCCGAAATCGTGGGTAATGAACAGAACCGCGGTTCCCTTCCGCTGCTGAAGCTCCCGGATGAGCTTCAGAATCTGTGCTTGAGTTGTCACGTCGAGCGCCGTGGTCGGTTCGTCGGCGATGAGCACACGTGGTTCGAGGGCAAGCGCCATGGCAATCATCGCCCGCTGTCGCTGACCGCCGGAGAGTTCATGCGGATAGGCTCGCCGTGCTTCCTCCGGATGCGGGATATGGACATCCCTCAGGAGATCGATCACCCGCTGCGTGATCTCGGCCGACACCAAATCCGTGTGCGTCCGAAACATCTCGGCGATTTGGTCGCCGATCGTCCGCAACGGATTGAGCGCGGTCATGGGTTCCTGAAAGACCATGCCGATCCGCGCTCCGCGGATTTTCCGCAACGCCGCGTCGCCGAGCGTGAGCAGATCTTCGCCGTCGAAAAGAATCTTTCCGGCCGTCGCCCGAACGCCCTCCGGCAGAAGGCCCAATAAGGCGCCAGTCATCATCGATTTTCCGGAACCGCTTTCTCCGACGACACAGAGAATCTCGTTCGCACTGAGCGCCAGAGACACGTCTTCTAGGGCATGTGGCCGATCCGCTCCGGGCGGCAGGGCGACAGTCAATCCCTCTATGGAGAGTACGGTCTTCATCGCCGTTTCAGCCTCGGATTCAAGGCATCGTTCAGTCCCTGTCCGACCAGGGACACCGACAGTACGGTCAAGAGGATCGCGAGACCCGGAATGGCAGAGACATACCATTGGGTGCGCAGCACCGAGCGGCCGGTACCGATCAGATTGCCCCAGGACGGTATGTTGGGATCCGAGAGATTCAGAAAGGCCAACGCGCTCTCCAGCAGGATCGCCACCGCCATGATGACGCTGGCATAGACGATGACGGGCGGCAGGGCATTGGGCAGGATTTCGCGGAAAATGATCTGAAGGTCGCGCATGCCGAGGGTCCGGCAAGCCTCGACAAATTCACGGCTCCGGAGCGACAGAAACTCAGCCCGCGTCAGCCGGGCCGCAGCCGGCCAGGACACAAGGCCGATGGCGATGGTGACGGTCTTGATGTCCGAGGCGAACACGGCGACGAGAACGAGGAGCAGGAGGAAGTTCGGCAGTGTCTGGAAAGCTTCCGTAATCCGCATGAGACCGTCGTCGACGAAACCGCCGTAATAGCCGGCGACGGCACCAATCACGACCCCGATCGTGATCGCAAGCAATGTGGCGACAATGCCGATCAGGAGCGACACGCGGGCGCCGTGGAAGACTTGGGCTGCAATGTCTCGGCCCGTGGTATCGGTTCCAAGCCAGAAGCGGGCGTTGGTGAATGGCCATTGCAGCGGCCTTCCCGCAAGGCTGAGCGGGTCCTTCGGGAACAGAATCGGCGCAGTGAGCGCCATGCCGATCACCAGGAGGAGGAGGACAAGTCCGGCAATGGCCGCGGGACTTCTGACAAGGCGTTTCAGGGCTTCCATGGCAGCCCTCAGGTCGCGATGCGCGGATCGAGGCGCGCATACAGCAGGTCGACGATGAAGTTGATGACGATCACGAGCAGCGCCGACACGAAGACGATGCCGAGAAGGGTGTTGAGGTCACGCTGCACGACCGCTTCATAGGCCAGCCGGCCGAGCCCCGGCAGAGCGAAGACGCTCTCCACCACGACGGAGCCGCCGAGCATGGTCCCGGCCTGAAGGCCGATGAGCGTCACCATCGGCAGAAGTGCATTGCGGAGAACATGGGCGGTGATGACACGGCCTGGGCTCAACCCCTTGGCCTTGGCCGTGCGCACGAAGTCGAGATTCATCACTTCCAGCATCGAAGCGCGCATGATGCGAAGATAGGTCGCCAAAAAAATGAGGGCCAAGGTCAGTGTCGGCAGAAGCAGGTGCCATGCGATGTCGGCAACACGCCGGAATCCCGTATATCCCGCACCGATCTCTTCAAACCCGCCAGCGGGCAGCCAGCCGAGTTTCACTGCAAAGATGACGATGCCCATCAGGCCGAACCAGAACGACGGCGTCGCATAGAAGATCAGCCCGAGCGTCGAGATCAGCGTATCGGGCCACCGGTTGACCCGACGCGCTGCGAGCACGCCGAGCGCCATTCCGGCCGCGAACGCAAAGCTCAAGGCCGACCCCATCAACAGGAGCGTCGCCGGAAGACGCTCCAGGATCACGTCGGCGACAGGCTTGCCATAGATTGCCGAATATCCGAGGTCGAGCTGAAGCAGCCGCCAGACATAGCGTCCGAGCTGCACGGCCACGGACACATCGAGCCCGTAATACCGTCGCAGCTCCTCGATCATCGTCGGATCGCCTCCGCCGATCTGTGCCACCAGAGCATCCACCGTATCGCCGGGAGCGAGCTGCAGCAACAGGAAAAGCCCCACCAGAAGGACGAATAGTGTCGGCAGGCTGGCGGCCAGACGCCGGAGAGCGAGAAGCAGCACGCGCATGGTCAGGACGCGGCGATCCAGGTGTCATGCCAATCGCTGGAATCCCAGCGCTGCGTGTTGTGATGGTTCCGGAGTTGCTTGCTCGTCGCCGCGAAGAACTGCCGCTCGGTGACCATCCAAACGGGGAGTTCCTCGTTCACGGCCTTCACCCATTCCGCGTAGAGGGTCTTGCGTTTCTCGGGGTCGATCTCCGTAGCGGCCTGATCGATCAACTGGTCGATCTTGTCGGACTGCCAGCCCCATTGGTTGGTCCAGGGCGCCCCCTTCGGCGAGCCGGAACGATACCAGACCGTGGTGGAGACGGCCGGATCGCCGCGATATTGATGCCAGCCCGTCGCCAGATCGAAATTCCAGTCGCGATAGACGGTGGTGAGCGCGCCAGCGATGTCGAGCTGCACGATCTCGACCTTGATGCCTACGCCGGCCAGTGATTGCTGAATGTAGGTGGCAAGCAGCGGAACATCCTCTCCGTTCATGATCGGAACGAGCTTCAACGTGAAGCGCGTTCCGTCGGCGCCACGCTTGTAGCCGGCCTCGTCGAGGAGTGCTTCGGATTTCTTCTTGTCGAATGGATAGGGCGGCTTGCCACCAGGATAGAAGGCCGGAGACGAGGACGGGATCGGACCCGTCGCCGGCTTCCCCTGTCCATAGAGAAAGTTCTCGATGAAGAAATCCACATCGATCGCATGAGCGATCGCGCGGCGTACCCGCACGTCCGAGAGTTCCTTCCGGCGGGTGTTGAACTCAAGCGTGTTGTTGAAGGCATTGGCCTCGATCCCGCGGGTCGAGACCTCGAAGCGCTTGTCGTCCTTTAGCCGGTCGAGATCGGACAGGGACAATCCGTTATAGGAGCTGAGCTGGATCTGGCCGGTTTCGAGCGCGGCGGCCACGGCCGACTTGTCCGTGATTACGCGCCAGACGATGCGGTCGAGATAGGGAAAATCCTTGCGCCAGTAGTTCGGATTGCGCTCCGCAATGATGAACTGGCCGCGCTCGTACTGGACGAACTTGAACGGACCCGTTCCGATCGGCGCCGTATTGGCGGGGTTTTCCAGAATGTTGGTTCCCTCGAACACGTGGCGCGGCGCGATGTAACCGAGATCGCAAAGGGCCCGTAGGAGCAGGTTGAGGGGCATCGGGCGTGAGTATCGGAACACCGCCGTGTGCAGATCCGGCGTGTCGACGGCCTCGAGATATTGCTGAAGCTGCGTGCCGTAATTGAGATGCTTCTTCCACATCTCCATCGCGGTGTATTGGACATCGGCTGCCGTGAACGGCTTGCCATCATGCCAAGTCACACCGTCGCGCAGCTTGAACGTGACGGTCTTCCCGTCCGGAGTCCCTTCCCAGCTGGTGGCCAGAATAGGAACTGGCCTGCCCTCGGCGTCAAGATCGACGAGCGCCTCCATGATCTTGCTCGTAATCAGATAAACGCCTGTCGAAGCCCGCAGAGCCGGGTTCAGGATTCGTTGCTCCGAGCCGAGATGCGCTGTCAAAATACCACCGCGACGTGGACTCTCCTGTGAGAAGGCAGAGCGCGGAAGGATTGTGCTTAAGAGGGTAGCACTCGTTGAGAGCAAGGCGTCACGACGGGTAAGCCGCATGGCATGAGGTCCTGAAGGATCGGGAAAGGCTTGGAACGTACCGTTCCCGCAGCTCTAGTCAACAGGAATGTTCTTTTTAAGGAACACCGCTTAAAGAGGACATTAATCTACAAATATGTTTCCTAAGAGAATGATTTTTCGTTTTGAGGTCACCAAGGGCATGCCGGGCTCACACAAGAACCCAAGAATGACTTGAACGATGCCAATGGGTCCAGCCTAGCAATGCTCATGTGAGGTCACAAAAGCAGGTGAATAGATGTCGCCATTGTCCTGTCAGCTCTATTTGCAGGGCAAATTCTGATCTGAATCGCACGGGTGAAGAGGAAATTAACAACGATCGCGCCAGATTGTTCTTTTTATAGAACTTTCCGATTGACTCCGTTCTCACGTCTGACTTGTTTGATGGCAAAGGTAACTCATTACTGCCAACCACCCTGTGTCATCTTCCCTCGATTGGCGTCTGGCTCTCTTGGCACTTCGGCGGCCGGGCGTATCCTCCAGGAAATTGCAATGTCTCAGCTCGCACCAATTTTGGACCATGTGGTTATCAATGTGCTGGACCAGCTTGACGGTGCAGCTGCTCTGTACCGACGCCTCGGCTTTCACTTGACAGAACGCGGCCATCATACACTCGGTTCGAGCAACCACTTGGCGGTTTTTGGAGAGAACTACCTCGAACTATTGGGTTTCGAACCGGGCCGTCCGACACAACGCGCCGATCTCTGGAAGCATCCGCCCGGCCTCACAGGCCTTGTCTTCAAGACCGCGGACTCGCTCAGGCTCCATTCAACGCTGGTGGATAAAGCCGTTCCGGTGGAGAATCCTGCCGAATTCTCGCGCCTCGTTGATCTCCCGCAGGGCACAAGAGACGCTGCATTCCGCGTCGTGAGGCTCAGTTCAGAACTTGTGCCGAATGGTCGAGTGTTCTTCTGCCATCATCTCACGCCGGATCTCGTCTGGCGGAATGAATGGCGCGATCATCCCAATGGCGCCGTCGACATCGTTGAGTTCGTCATCGCGGCCAATGACCCGTCCCGGACCGCGGATCTCTATCGAAGGATTTTCGGCTCGGAAACGGTTACGGAAATCCCTGATGGCTTCGCCTTGAGCGCCGGTCGCGCGACTGTTCTGTTCCTCACTCCCGATGGTGTTGAGGGGCGCTATAAAGGAGCAGCATCGGTGGACACGAGCAGAGGTGATCGCATGGTAGCCCTAACACTACGGACACGTTCGCTCGACCTAGTCAATGAAAGCGTAAAATCCGGACGGATCCCGGATATCCGCACAGAAGCGGGGCGCGTCGTCGTGCCCTACCAACAGGCCGGAGGTGTCGCACTTGCTTTTGTCGAATAGCAGGTACCGTAGATCTGCTAGCCAGCAGCCCTTCGCACGGCATAACTAAGACAAACTGTCAGCACCATCTCTCTGATATCAATAGACTTGCGAGTCGAAGAATTCCTGAAAGTCGTGTCCGACTGAGTTCACGGCGATGACTGTCGTAAGATGGCCGCGGGATGGACCGCAAGCGTCGGAGCCGTCATTACAAGCTCCTGTGCGTTGTTTAAGTATCGCTCCAGCTTGGGGCAGGAGGCGGTGCCAAAGCCGAAGTGGCTCAGCGCCGCCTCAAGCAGCATGACGTTTCAGAGCCATCGGCTGCTGTGGGCGGAGGCCGCTGTCATCGTCATCCGCTACAAGTGCGAGCTGTTTCTCGGCTTATCGCTCGCACTCATCAACAACCCTCCACGCAGGCGCGCCCCTGCAAGCGACTCAAGATACGGGCGATCGGCTGAATTGGCTAAAACACGAAACGATGATGTCCGGCGACGATCATCGGCCTGTACCAGCGCAACCCCGACCACATGGCAACGTACCCCCTTACCAGGTGTATAATCGTCGAAAATTCACAGTGCCCCGTCGGATGGGCAATTTGATTGCCGTTCGATAGTTTCAAACATTTCAGCCGCAGATCGAGGGCGGTCAAGTCTCTCTGCGACCGAGAAGCCGAAACGGCAGCTCACTGTCCCGCAGGCGGATGCGATAGCGCTTCCACTTAAAGATGAGTGGAATGCAAGGGAGATGTAACGGCGTAATGAAAACAAATTATTCTTTCGGGGCGAAAGCGCGACCCGGATCAAAATTCTACCGCTGAACAAAAATTCGAAAAACCTTACCATTGCAATGGCGATCGTTTTAACGAACGATTGGGCACCGCTCAGATCGCATCGGATCATGCCCAAAATTATCAGCACCCTTGAACGCTATTCCGCAGCCACGTCGCAACACAGCCTGTCGGTGACACAAGTTCCTTGTTCCCCAACAAAAGACAGGGCATTGCCTCACTGCCGCGCGCCTGTCGCCGCATCATAGTATCCCTGGGTGGATCGCTGAATGCTATCTGCAGCTAACCGCACCCTCTTGGAGGCCGCGGTCGCGCCATTGATGCATCCACCGATCCAGCTTGAAACACCCAATTCAGCTCAGGCGGTGCAACTCGAACATGTCAGAGAACTCAATGCTTAGAAGTCTCGTCCCGCACAGGCGTCACAGATTGATGACTGCTATCGTGCCGATTATAGCGCTGTCTTCGCTCTTGCATTCGGAAGCGGTCGCGCAGGATGCAACTCCATCGAAGGCCGAACACGGCAGCCTCATTCGGTATGCACTCTGGAGCAATCCGAAGGGAACATTTCACCCAACGCTCTATTTTACCGACTACGATCGCGCGGTGATCTTTTCCGTCTACGGGCGTCTCTACACGCTCGACGAGAAGCAGAATCCAGTTCCCTCACTTGCTCTCTCTCACGAATACTCGGCAGATGAACGCACATTGACCTTGCACCTGCGAAAGGATGTCAAATGGCATGATGGACAGCCGTTCGCGGCCGAGGACGTGGCCTTCACCTATGGTACTCAGGCCCATCCTGACTTCCCGAAAGATCGGCCGGCCTTCGTAAAATACCTCGTAGGTTTTGAGGAATACAGCGCCGGCGAGTCTCAGGTGCTGGACGGGATCAAGGTCATTGACGCGAGCACGGTGAGCTTCACCTTTAAGGCGCCTTACGCTGCCGCCTTTGCACACTTTGCCGATAGACCAGTGCTGGCGCGGCACATCTGGGAGAAAGTGCCGATCAAAAACTGGGTCGAGGCGGCCGACACTCTGCGGAAGCCGGTGGGCACGGGTCCATACAAGTTCGTGGAATTCGTGCCAGACCAGTACATCAAGCTCATACGCAACGACGACTACTTCGGCGGACACCCGAAGACCGAGACGATCATCTTTAAGATTTCGAATACCCAGACGGCGCAAAGTGAGCTGATCAACGGCGAACTGGATATCGCCCAGATCTCATCCTGGAACGACCGAGACCTTCAGACATTTCGCGATGCCGGCATTCGGATTGTCGAAGAAGCAGGCACGAGCGGCCAGTACTTGCCGTTTGACACACGTGATCCGAAGCTGTCCGATAGACGCGTGCGTCAGGCAATCATTCACGCCATCAACCGGCAAGCGCTCGTTGACCGGCTGCTCTTCGGGCATGGTCGGACTTTCAACTCCAACGCACATCCCGACAGCCCATACTATCCTTCGGATCTCAACATATATCCCTATAATCCGGCGAAAGCGAAGGCGTTGCTCGCGGATGCGGGCTGGAGCGACTCCAATGGCGACGGCGTGCTCGACAAGAACGGTCAGAAGTTCACCTTCACTCTGCATTATCCTATCGGAAATCGGACCCGTGAACTTTCGGCTCCCATCATCCAGCAGAACCTTAAGGCTGTCGGAATTGAAGTTGCTCTGGTCTCCGCTGACTTCAATACGACACTTGCCATTCTTCAGGATCCGAAGCGCCGGTACGATGGCGTCCTCATGGGAGGAACCTTCCGACCAGGTCAGTATGACAACAACTTTTGGTGGGAACGCTTCAACTCGGAGGAGTTGACCCGCTATTCAGAAGCTTTCAACTCAACGGTAGACCCGAACAAGCTGAAAGAAAATGTCGCTGGCTGGCTCCGCGGCATTAATGATGAGGCGATCCGTGCTTGGCTCTATATACCGAACGAGGGATATGTGCTTGGGCCACGTGTAACAAACTATAGGTCTCATCCGTATGAGCCGTTCGGCGACATCGCCAACTGGACGGTCAGCAAATAACCTCAGCCGCATAGGTCCCCTTCCTCCTCGTACAGGTTCCGTCGGGTCACAGAAATATGTTGCTTTATTTTATCCGTAGGGCGCTGACCGCTGTCCCTGTGCTTGTTGGGATCTCGCTTGCTGTATTCTTGCTGGTCCATCTGCAACCAGGCGACCCCTTCGTCGGAATGATAAGCCCAGATACGACGCCTGAAGAGAAGGCGGAAATGTTGCGTCGAATTGGTTACCTTGATCCGGTTTGGGTGCAGTACTTGCGATGGCTCGGTCGCGCGGCACGTGGTGATCTTGGCTATTCGATTCAGCATGGCACTGCAGTGCAGGTGCTGATCGGCGAGAGGCTGCATAATACCGTTTTGCTTGCAGGAAGTGCGCTGGCACTGTCCCTCGCCGTTTCCCTGCCCCTTGGCCTCTACACGGGCCTGCGCCGCACTGGTGTCGCCGACATGATGTTGTCGAATCTGTCGTTCGTATTGGTGTCGATCCCGGCATTCTTCCTTGCCATGGTGCTCATCAAGCTTTTTGCAACAGAGTGGCGATTGCTCCCCACGTCGGGGGTCGTGACCGTGGGAATGAATTATACCGGCTTGGCTCATATAGGCGATGTCGCGAGGCACATCGTTCTTCCTGCTTCGGTCCTGGCAATTACCAATATAGCGATCCTCAACCGCTATCTGCGCTCCAGCGTGAGCGACCTCATCGATCATGACTTCGTACGCGCTCTCTTCGCAAAAGGCCTTTCGCGGCGTGCGGTCATTGTTCCGCACCTTCTCCGCAATTCCGCGAAACCCCTCATTACGGTCGTTAGCCTGGAGATCCCAGGTCTTCTCTCAGCCGCATTGCTTACGGAAACGATCTTCAACTGGCCCGGGATCGGACGCCTCAGCTTCGAGGCCGTGCAAGGTCGAGATTACCCACTGCTCATGGGCATTGTCCTTTTTCTGGCAGTCGTGACGCTAGCCATCAATCTGCTTGCCGATCTGCTCTATGCCGTTGTTGATCCACGTGTCAGGCTGGTGCGATAACATGGAGGTCATTCCTGCGGCAGGAGGTCGTCGAAGCCTCGGGCGACAGCTTCTCTCCGATCCACTCTTTATGGTCGGTTTCTCTATCCTTCTGGTGCTGGTTGCGCTCGCGCTGGCTGCTCCGTGGATCGCACCTTTTGCGCCTGACGAGGTCGACCTCTTCGCGATCGAGGCTCCTCCTGGCGACGGTCATCTGCTCGGAACCGACGAGATCGGCCGAGATGTATTCTCCCGCCTTATCTATGGCGGGCGCGTCTCGGTCCTGGTCGGAGTGTCGGCAGCCCTTGTACAGATCCTGATAGGCACTACTCTCGGCGCGATCGCGGGGTACCGCGGGGGATTGTCGGATGCCTTGGTAATGCGTCTAACCGAGGTCATTATGTGCTTTCCCTTCTATGCTATCGCGATCACGCTGGCTGCCATATTCGGCGCGAGCGTTTGGAACGTCATTCTGATCATCGGTGCGCTGCACTGGACCGGACTCGCGCGCCTTGTACGTGCAGAATTGCTGTCGCTGCGTGAGCGCGGGTTCGTTTTGGCTGCGCGCGCCATGGGCGTCAGTCCTATCAAGATCATCTTCAATCATCTTCTGCGTAATGCCTACGGGCCAATTCTCGTTTATGCGACGCTCGCCGTGGCAAACAGCATTTTGGCGGAGGCGGCATTGAGCTTCCTGGGGCTTGGCGTTCGGCAGCCACAGCCCTCCTGGGGCAACATGCTATCAGCCGCGCAAAGCATGCGCGTTCTGACCTACCAATGGTGGCTGTGGATCCCGCCAGGCGCGGCCATTGTGCTCATGGTTCTAGCCATAAATTTCGTGGGCGAGAGCCTTTCTCGAGCGCTCAGTCCCCGTCCGGGGGCTCCGATTCGTGATCTCGGACCAGACGCAAACGTCAACTCTCAAACTCGAAAGGAGCGGCTATGGCCGACGCGATTCTCTTAGAGCGGCAAACCGGCGCGCTGACACGCGAAGAGCAGAACCTGCTCGCACGAATCGATGCGTGGTTCATCGCGCATAGGGATGAGTTCATTGCAGATCTTATCGCGTGGGTCAGCATTCCGAGTATAAGCGATGAGACCGCCGCGGCGCCGGGCGCACCTTTCGGCCCGCAGGTGGCGCGCATTTTTGACCATGTCGCCCGCTGTGCGAAAGAGCTCGACTTTGCCACCGAGAGCCATGACGGCTACGCGATCTCGGTATTCTTTGGCGAGGGGCCGCAGGACATTGGTCTTGTCTCGCATCTGGACGTGGTCCCAGCAGGGGAGAACTGGACAGTCGAACCTTTTGAGCCGTTCACCCGGGATGGTTTCGTTGTTGGCCGCGGCGCATCCGACAACAAGGGGCCGGCGCTGCTCGATCTTTATCTGCTGCGGGCATTCCGGGATCTCGGCGTCAAGCTCAAGCGTAGAATCCGTGTCATCTATGGCGGAGCCGAAGAAACCGGCATGGCCGACATGCAGTATTATGCCGAGAACGCGCCGGTCCCACAGCTGTCAATCATTTCCGATGGAGGATTTCCGGTCAATTTCGCACAGAAAGGCGGCCTGAACCTAGTCCTCCATATCCCCACCGGACCGTTGCTCGCGGATTTCCGCGCCGGAGTAGCGGAAAACGCCGTGCCTGCGACCGCGTCCCTTAGGCTCAAGGGCCGGACTACAGACCTCATCGAGCGACTATTACTGCGTGTTCCCGAAGATCTTCGGGCGGTTCTGTCGCTTCGAGAGGATGACGGCGACGCGATTCTGGTCGCACGCGGCCAATCGGGTCACGCCGCCTTCCCAGAGAACACGACCAACGCCATTTTGTTGCTCTTCAGAGCTCTCATCCTTACCGGCATTGTTGAAGGTGCTGATCTTGCGGCAACCGAGACTGTCTCGCGGATCCTCCAAGACCCCTGGGGCATAGGCGCTGGTATTGCCCGAGAAGATCGAGACACCGGCAAGCTTACCTTGAACGGCGGGATCATCCTTCCCGCCGATGGTGGTTTCAATCTGCATATCGATATCCGTTATCCTATTTCGGCGGATGCCGAAGAGCTGACGACAATTCTCGGCGCTGCCATTGCTCCAGTCGGCGGAACCTTGCGCGTGGCGCGGCATGCCAAGCCCGTCTATATTGATCGTACCAGCTCCCTTGTGGAACTGCTCCAGACGACCTTCGACACAATCGCGGGAACACAGACGGAGCCGTTCTCAATGGGCGGCGGCACACATGCTCGCGTGCTGCCGCGTTCAATCACTTTTGGACCAGGCTTCGGACGTATGCCCGATATTCTGTTCGACGGAGAGCCGGTCAATCGCCGCCCAGACTTTATTCCGGATGGTCATGGTTCTGCACATGGCCCGGACGAATTCGTGGACATCGAGAACCTCCGCCGTGCCTTTCGTGTCTATGCGGTCGCACTGCCACGCCTCGACCGTTGGCTCGATACAGGACAGTTTAGCGATGTCTGAGCAAGGGCAAGTGCCAATTCTGTCAGTCAAGAATTTGACAGTCGGCTTTACAACCGAAGTAGGAGCTGTGGAAGCTGTTCGAGGTGTCGAACTTGATCTATTCCCCTCAGAGATACTTGCCGTCGTGGGAGAATCGGGCTCTGGCAAATCCGTTACTGCCCTCGCGATGCTCGGTCTTTTGCCGGGCGATGCAAAGATCACTGGCCAAATAGTTTTCCAGGGGACCGATCTTCTTAGACTTAACCACCGAGAATGGAGCGCTCTGCGTGGTGGCAGGATTGCCATGATTTTCCAGGATCCTGCTGCCGCGTTTGATCCGGTCTTCTCGATCGGTCATCAGATCGACGAGGTGATACGCCTTCATGAGCCAGGCCTCGGACGTGCGGCTCGGCGGACACGTGCGACTGAACTCCTATCGCAGGTCGGGATCGAGAACGCGGAGAGCCGCCTTTCTCGTTACCCCCACGAGCTTTCAGGGGGGCAGCTTCAAAGGGTCATGATCGCTATGGCACTCGCTGGACGGCCAGAGGTGCTGATTGCCGATGAGCCGACCACCGCGCTGGATGTGACAGTGCAGCGAGATATCCTCGACCTCCTCGCTCAGCTCAATCGCTTCCAGAGGATGGCAGTGTTGTTGATTACCCACGACATGGGCGTTGTCGCCGATATCGCTCAAAGGGTTGTGGTGATGCGACAAGGCCGTGTGGTAGAAACAGCCGCGGTGGAAGTGCTGTTCGACAGCCCACGTGAAGATTATACGCGCGGCCTGCTCGCTTCTCTCCCGAGCGCTTCTCCTCCGACGCAAGTTTCGAGTCCTTCATCGCCGTTGCTTGAGGTGCGCAATCTGACACTTTCCTACTCCTCCGGTTTCGGCCGATCAACGGAGGTGGTGCGGGACATCTCTTTCGATATCCTAGCCGGGGAGTTCCTAGGTCTCGTTGGCGAGTCCGGATCGGGAAAAACGACGATCGGGCGCAGCCTCCTGGGCCTCATTCGCCCGTCGGATGGTGCAATCCGACTGAACGGCCAAGACCTTCATCGGCTGTCACGACGGGACGGCACGTGCGTAAGATCCCGCATCGGCGCGGTTTTTCAAAGTCCGGCAGGCTCGCTTAATCCGCGCCTGACCATTGGACAGTCGATTGCCGAACCGATCCTGACCCATTTGGATCTATCCCCGAAGCGGGTGGCAAGCCGGGTTGGTCAGCTGCTTGAGCAGGTCGGACTGCCCTCTGATTGGCGGCACAGGGTGCCGGCGGAGCTTTCAGGAGGGCAGCGGCAACGGGTCGCGCTCGCTCGCGCCTTAGCTCTTGATCCAATCCTGTTAATCGCGGACGAGCCGACATCAGCCCTCGACTTGACGGTTCAGGCCGGTGTGCTGCAGCTCCTGTGTGATCTGCAACAGACACACCAGTTCGCTTGTTTGTTTATCAGCCATGATCTCGCTGTCGTCAGGAGCCTCTGCCAACGAGTTTTGGTCCTCCGTGAGGGAGAGGCTGTAGAAATTGGCCCTGTTGAGGACGTGCTGCAGAATCCTAGCGCGGATTATACCCGGCGACTGATCGCCAGTGCACCCACCTTAGACCCACGTGTCCAGTCAGCTCGAAGGCGCGAGCGTTTGCGATTGCTTGGGAATGCCGCTTGAACGGTACTTATCTGTCGTAATTGCCGGAGCTCGAATGAGGCATACGTCGTATCCATCTCCTGAACAGTTACGACAGTTTCTACAGTGGATTGCTTCGCAAATTTTGAACAGCGCCGTCTCTGATCGCTAGGTTCAATCTTTGATGACCTTTTTGCAGAAAGGTACGGTTGCCTCAATCGCCTCATAAGGTCTGGGACTTCCCGCGCAAAGGTTCATTCTTCCGCTTCGGGCCACATCCGGACATCTTGGCCAAACCTGGGCTAAACAACTTGGCAGAGAATTCACATCACATCCGTATCACCCATTCGGGCCGGCCAAGATTAAATCAAGAATCGTGATTATTATAGACCGGCTATGCAATTATGTAGATCATTCGGAGGGCATATCAGATCGCTGCTTTTCTGAGATTTGATCTAGAACCTTTTCGGGCGCCACATGCTGCTCAAGTTCGGAGAGACTTGCATCGCCGGCCTTATCGATTCCGAGATGCCGGGCAATTTCCAAGGTGAGGGAGAGAAGCTTCGTGATCTCGTGCTCGGAGAGCAGGTTTGTCTGAAGATCCAGTTCGGAACGCCGCTCTGCGTTTCTGGCAGCTATGTTCTGGCTGATCAGCACGAACGTCGACAGGAAAATGGCTTCGACAGATGCAACCGTCGCGAGGATCACGAATGTTGGATCGAACTGCGGCACGAGAGGCAGCCAGCCAAGGTTCGCCAGAACCCATGAGATGACGATCGCGAGGTGGAGGTATACGAAGACCATACTGCCTGAGAAGGCAGTTACGACGTCCGCGATCCTTTCCTGCAGGCTGGCTTGGCGCTCCTCCTCCTTCCACTTCCTGTGTAGAACCTCGATGTTTCGTTCAATGACCGAAGAGAATGAGTCCTGATCGAAGGGATCTGTACTTACACCCGGGTCGCCTGCCTTCCGCGGCCGTTCGCTTTGCGATCGTGTCATGCGCCACTCCTTTGCCCTCAACCAGAGTCAATCTCCTAGAGCGAGAAGTGTTCAGGCGACTATCTGCACCGTATGACGGACATGTATTCGGGCCGTGAGCGAAGGTCCCTCTGTTTCTCCGTGGCCGGGCAGCTTCGGAAGCCGGAAGTGCCAAGACCCTTACTGTTTATAAATTCGGTCTATGATCCTTGCTACATCGACAAAGCGTTCGGCCTCCGGGTCGAAACCCTCGCCTGCCGCAAGACGTGCCGCCCAATCCGCAGCCGCCCGCCCGCCCCAATCATCCGGAGGGGTCGCCAATGTTTCGCGGGATGTGCCGCGGTAGCGCTCCGCGATGAAATCGTAGAAGGAGCCGTTGACGTTGCGCAGCGACACGCCGCCATTTGGCCCATAGAACGTTGCGGATATAATTGCGTCGCACCCGGCATGAAGACGCCATGAGCAGGCCAACTGCACGGCTTCTCCCGTGTCGAGTTCCATGGTCGCGATTGCATAATCCTCCACTTGTCCGGGACGCTGCCGCAAGGGCTCTCCACCTGCGAACAGCCAGCTCGTGACGCTGGAAACTCGCGGGAAGCCCAAGCACCACAACGCAAGGTCGACAAGATGGACTCCGAGATCCATTACGCACCCGCCTCCTGACAAGGCGGGATCGTAGAACCACGACTTGTCCGGGCCATAGGCGTTGTGGAACACGAGATCAGCCGCATAAATCGGCCCAAGCTCGCCGGACCTGATGATGTGGCGGATGCGGCGCATGCCATCCGTGAACCGGTAGGAGAAATCTGTGGTGAGAAGCTGGTCCGCCGTCCGTGCGGCATCAACGACTGCCTGCACCTCCGATGCCGTACGGCCGAGGGGCTTCTGGCAGAACACAGCCACACCCCGCTCAAGGGCGTGAATGCACTGCTCGGCATGCAGCGCGCTCGGCGTTGCGATGACGACCCCGTCCAATTTCTCGTCGAGAAGCTCATCCAGACTCCGCATCAGACCGGCATCGGGTGCCAGACGCTTGGCCTCGACCGCCATCTCGGGTGAAGGATCGGCAATGGCGGCAACTTCGACGAGCCCCGTGCGAAGAATCGCCTGCATCCGGTGTCGGCCAATCCAGCCCACGCCGAGAAAACCCAGGCGGAGGCGCTTGATGGATGCCATGGGTGGAGTTCCATCGAGGGCTTGCGTCATGAGAACGTCACCAGAGCTTTCAGGAAGCCGTCTGGCCGATCGCGGGTTGCATTGAGAGCATCGTCCAACCGGTTCAGCGGAAAGGTATGAGTATAGAGGGAGCTGGGATCGAGGCGCCCGGATGCGACGGCATCCACCGCTTCGCGGATCCCGTCCATATAAACCTTCGGGTCGCGTTCATGAGCATTGATCACATCAAGCCCGCGCCAGTTCCAGAGCCACATGTTCACCTGTCTCGGACCATCTTGATGATAGCCGGCAACGACGAGCCTGCCACGCTCCCGCGTAAGCTCGGCCGCAAGGTCGAGCGGCCATTGCTTGCCTACCGCCTCGATGACGCGGTCACAGAAGATGCCACCCGTCAGGCCTTTCACCCGTTCGATGATACCATTGTGATCGTCCATCGGGATCGTTTCGGAAGCCCCCATCGCGCGAGCGATGTCCAGAGAGAAATCGCGCCGGGAGATGGCGATCACGCGTGCTCCCGCGTCGGTCGCAAGCCTGGTCAGAATCGCGCCGAGGAAGCCGATACCGATGATCGCGACAGTGTGGCCCGTCCTGATGTCGCTGCGGCGGAAGACGTTCATCGCACAACCCAGCGGCTCGCCTGGAAATGGCTGGCCGGCCAGCGCGTCGGGCAGGCGAACGACGGCGTCCGCTTCGGCGATATCGTATTGCGCATAGGACTTGTAGGAGAGCGCGGCGACTCTGTCGCCAACCGAGAGGCTCTCGACCTTCTCTCCGACCGCGTTGACGAAACCCCAGCCTTCATGGCCCAGGGAGCCCGGCTCCGTCGGGTAGCTCATCCATTCAGGTCCGGCCCATGGCGTCAGATTGGACGCGCAGACGCCGCATCCCTCCAGCCGAAGGCGCACTTGGCGAGGTCCCGGCTGAGGAAGGCTCACATCCACTATCTAGATCTGGCCCGGCCCGGTCAGCACGGCGGCCTTCATGGTCCCAGCGGCAGAACTCGTTCCGCCTATTGGTGCGCTTTCAGAGATCGTGTTTGTCAGCAGGGGATCTTCGCCGTTCATCATATGGTCGCTCGCTCAAGCCGGACTGGCCGGAACGGGCGGCTTGCTGGAGATGGGCGTGCGAACAGGCTTGTTTTCCCTCTCCTGCTCGCCAGAGAACCATTTGATCGTCTCGCGAAGGCCAGCATCAAGCGAAGTGCCAGGTGTCCAGTTCAGGAGCTGCTGCGCTCGTGAGATGTCTGGACGCCGACGGCGGGGATCATCCACGGGCAACGGTCTCGTCACGATCCGTGACTTGGAGCCTGTCATGGACAGGACGCACCTCGCAAGGTCGCCCACGGTTAGCTCCACCGGGTTTCCGAGGTTCACGGCTCCCGGGAATTTCCCCTCGTAACTCATCAGGCGCATGAAGCCGTCGATGAGGTCGGACACATAGCAGAACGAACGCGTCTGGCTTCCCTCCCCGTAGATCGTAATGTCGTCTCCGGCTAGCGCCTGACAAATCATGTTCGACACGACGCGCCCGTCGTCGGCGCGCATCCGGGGACCGTAGGTGTTGAAGATCCGCGCGACGCGCACATCGGCTCGTCCGGAGCGATCGAAGTCGAAGGTCAGTGTCTCGGCGGCCCGCTTGCCCTCGTCATAGCAGGCTCGAGGACCGGTTGGATTGACATGTCCCCAATAGCTTTCCTTCTGGGGATGAACCTCCGGGTCGCCATAGATCTCGCTGGTCGAGGCCAGGAAGAAGCGTGCACCGACGTCTTCCGAGAGCGTGAGGAGATTATGGGTACCTACGACGCTGGTCAGCATCGTGTGCTCGGGAGAGGCCTGATAATGCGGGGGAGAGGCCGCACAGGCCAGATTGAAAACCTGATCGAACTTCAGCTTCTTGAGCTTGAGAAGCTCTGACAAAGGACGAACGACGTCTCCCTCGACAAGATCGAACCGCGGCTCCCTCTCGAGATGACGGAGATTTTGCTTTCGGCCCGTGAGAAAACTGTCGAGAGCGACGACATGTGCACCTTCGCTTAGGAGAGCATCGCACAAGTGAGATCCGAGGAATCCTGCTCCGCCAGCGATAAGAACGAGTTTACTGTCGCCATTTCTCATGAAGGTGCTTTCCCTAATCAGGTGCGCAGGCGGACTGGAGCGGTACCTAAACAAACGTTGCAGCTTGACGTCAGGTCGAAGGCGCGATCAGAAGCTATTCATAAGGACGAAGCGCGAGTCTCCCTTACTGACAGGCGCTCCTCACGAAGCGACTGAATCGCTTGCATCAGATCGCATTCGAGGGAATGCGCGCGGTGGCCCGCCGTATGCTCTGCCAGAATCCGTTGCTGCGCCGCCTCCCCTATGGCCTCGGATTTGGCGGAGGGCCATGTATCGAGAACGCTGAGAACCTCCTCCGTGCTTCTTGCGAGAATGATCTCTTGTCCAGGCACCAGTAGCATTTCAAGGCCCTTCCAGATATCCGAGATGACAGGCGTGCCGGAGGCTGCTGCCTCGAAAATGCGGACACTTGGGCTGAAGCCTGCTTGGATCATGTCCGCTCGCGTGATGTTCAGAGTGAAGCGGCTCGCGGCATAGAAGGCCGGGTGCTCACTCGGCGGTACATGGTCGATCCGATCCACGTTTTTCGGCCACTGAATATCTGCGGGATATTGCGGCCCCGCCACGACAAACCGCAGATGTGGAGCATGGCGCGCTGTCTCTATCAGAAGTCCTTCGAGGGTCGGCTGCCGATCTGGGCTGTAGGTTCCGATATAGCTGAGATCCCACCGCTTCTCGCGGTCAAGCCTGGGATAAGCTTCGAGATCGACGGAGCAATACAGCGCTCGTGCGGCCGGGGAACCGTAGTGCCGCATCAGCAGATCGAGCGTTGGGCCACCCGTGAAGGAGAAATAGACGTCGTGGCCCGGAATAAGATCAGGACTGAGATATTCGTAATCCTCCCGTTCCAGCTTTGCGAGCGTCACGGGTGTGTCGATGTCGTAGAAAGCCACGGCGCCTCGTGCCCTATTCTGCACGAGGCGGCCGACCTCGCCCCCCTCGGGGACGTAGGAGCCAACGATGACGGCATCCGCCGCGGCAATCTCGTCCTGATACCGTTCAAGATCCCGCAGGTCGGAGTAGAATTCCAGGCGGCAGAACTCAGGTTTGAGAAGGTCTCGATGCGCCGCGTACCAGGGTACATCGCGCTCCAGGAAAAGCACGTTGTGCCCACGACGTGCGAACGCCTTCAGCAGTGCCCGAAAAGTGGTTGCGTGCCCGTTTCCCCACGACGAGGAAAGACTTAACCCGAGCACGACAACACGAAGAGAGGTCACGCGACGTTCCTTTCCCGCTTCTGGGCGGCATTCTCCCGCAGGATTGCATCCACTTCGGCACCGCGGCGCCTGTAGGTATGGTCGGTCAGGATCCTGGCTCGCGCGGCGTTGCCGATGCACTTGGCCCGTTCCGGCGTCAGCGATTCCACATGGCAGGCGACGTCCCTGCCGTCCCGGGCGACAAGCACCTCCTCACCTTCCTTCAGGAAGAGATCGAGGCCCACCCATGCGTCGGTAATGAGGCAGGCGCCGGCACCCGCCGCCTCGAAGACGCGGGTGGCGGGCGAGAAACCCATCGAGGCCATGGAATCCCGAGCGATGTTAAGGACCGCCAGGGGACTCGCGTTGAAGGCGTTGTGATCGCGCGTATAGACGTGCCCGATGTGACGGACATTGGGCGGCATGCCCTTCGTCTCCCAGCCATTGCCGCCGATGATGAAGCGACGCTTCGGCAGACGCGCTGCTGGCTCCAGGAAGAACTGCTCCACGCGGGCCTCCCGGTCCGGGAGGCGGTTGCCGAGAAACGAAAGGTCGGCCTCGAACCGATCATCCGCCGGAACCGGATGATGGGTCGAGGGATCGAGAGCATTGTAGATCGGCACACAGCGGCGAGCTCCGAAGCCCTCATAAGCATCAACCACGGGCGATCCACCGCCATATGTCAGGACCAGATCGAGGGACGGCATCGTCCGGCGCAACGGATGGTCCGGATGAGCCTGCAACTCGGCTAGGGTCGCTGGTGCATCCACGTCCCAGAAGATGCGGATCGCATCCGGCCGTGAGGCTGCAACGACGCCGTCCAGCAATTCGTCGTCGAAGACGCCCACCCCGGAAGCCTTGACCACAATATCGGCTTGGGCCGCCTCTGCGATGACGTCGCGCAACGCCTCCTCCGTGGCGGGATAGACCTTCACCCTGGCCCAGTCTGGTGGCGCGATGTCCCGATGGTTCTGACGGTCGAATGCATCGGGTTCATAGAACGTGATGCTGTACCCGCGCCGCGACAGATCATTTAGGAGCCCACGATAATAGGTGGCCGCCCCGTTCCAGTAGGACGATAGAAGACTGGAGCCGTAGAAGGCGATCTTCATGCACTGATCTCCATCGACGCTGCGGAACTGCACGAGGCAAGAATGTCGAGAAGCTGGTCAACTCGGTGGGCGCAGGAATGACGGCCGCGAATGGCGGCAATTCCGTTTCTAATGAGGGATGCTCTGAGCGCAGGATCGTGGCGGACATCCGTGAGGTGACTCTCCATCTGCGCCTCATCCTGTGCCAGGAGATAATCCGTGCCGGGGTTAAATAGATTTTCGGAGTCGCGCCATGGGGCGGACACGAGAGGAATGCCGCAAGCCAGGGCCTCGAAGATGCGGATGGTAGGAATACCCGGAAGCATGTCCACGTAGAACCTGCGCGGGACATGGACCGTTGCGAGATAGCGCGCGAAAACCTCCGGCACGCGTGCGTTGGGCAGCCAGCCATGATAGGTCACGCCATAGCGGTCCAGCATGGCCAGGGCATGGTCCGGATAGCGAACGCCATAGATCTCAAGCGGCAGTCCCACCGTCCGCGCCGGCCTGAAGAGGAAGCTCTCCAGCTCGGTGCTTCGCTCGTCGTCCCCCCAGTTGCCAATCCAGACGAGTCCCTGCCGTTCCGTTTCCTCCAGAGGCGGATGAAAAAGGCGTGTATCGGCGGCCTCGTGCCAAACATAAACTCGACCGCGCCAGCCCCAGTGGCGATAGACTTCGGCCAAGGTCTCGCCGAAGGCCAACACTCCATCATAACCATCGAGATCGAACTTGCGGATGGCATCGGGGTCGCTGATCGCGCGGTGATGGGTGTCATGGAAGAGCAGTGTGAAGGCCCCTCCCCCACTCCGCACCTTGCCGACGGCCGCGACCAGCCAAGGCTCGTTCCATTCGTGGACGATCACCACATCCGCATCCGTCAGCATCGCCTCCAAATCAGCTTCTGCAGAGATGGTGCGAGAGTCGAGATCGGGATATAGACGCCGATAGGCTTCCAATCCTGCTTCTCCGTGATCCTTCAGTAGGTTTTCCAAGCTCCACGCCCCCTCGGGCTCATAGGCAACGACATCGTAGTCCCGGCTCTTGAGTTCACGCAGAACCCCCCGAAGAAAATGGGCGTTGCCGTGGTTCCAGCAGGAGGTGAGTGAGTGCGTGAAGTAAACGAACCTCATGCGGCGTCCTCGACCGAGGATATGTCTCGTTTGAAACTAACCAGAGAGCGATAGACGTGGAGCATCTTCATGCTCATGGCCTCGAGGGTGTAGGCCTGCGCAGTCTTTTGGGCTCTGCGGCCAAGGCGATCACGCTCGTGCCGGTTCTGTGCAAGATGTGTGATTGTTTGCGCGAGCGTTTTGTCGTCTCCCGGCGGGACGAAAAGAGCGGCGGAGCCCCACAACTCGCGGAAGGTCGGGATATCGGACAGGATGAGACTACAGCCTGCCTGCGCAGCCTCGAGAACCGCGAGACCGAAGGGCTCGTATCGGGCCGTGGAGACGAAGATCGGCCTCTGGCCGAGATATCGTGCAACCTCGGCGTCCGTAAGGCGCCCAGGAGCCTGGACGTGGCTTGCTGCAACCTGCGCCCCATTAGGTCCCTGGAGAGGACCTGCTGCCATTACCGGAATCGCGATGCGTTCCGCCGCCCGGTCGAGGGTGGCCAGATCCTTGCCCTCGTCCCACAGCCGCCCGGCCGTGAAAGCGAAGGGTTCGAGAGTCTGCTCTCCGGTGGACTGGACAAACCGCCGTCCATTGTGGATGACCAAAGGAGGGGTTTTGAGCGCGTAGGTCGTTGCCGTCGCATGGGCGAAGGCGGCGCTCGGCGCCAGGAGCCTGTCAGCCGCCTGGTAGCCCTTTCGAACGAGATCGGTCTGCCAGACGAACTCATCCGGCAGTCGGCCGGTCCGCACCGCCTGCCACCAGGTGGCGACGCAGGAATGGCAGACCGCTACCACCGGGGCCGGGAATGCTGCGGCGGCGGCAAGCGCAGGGTTGTTGAGGTGGACGATATCAGGCGAGGTCAGCGCCGCTAGGCGGGCGATGCACTCTCCTGCTTTGAGCACCTCGTCCGGGCTCGAAGCGGTCCAATCCAGCGGCAAATCCGTCGAAACGAGCCGAATACCGGCCGCGTCCGCCAAGATCTGCTGATCCGGCGACGGCCCAAGAATCGCGAGAACGGCTTCGACCCCGTGCGGACGCAGACCCTCGGCCAGGTCCAGAGCGTATTGCCAGACACCGCCCACGGTATCGGCGGTCATGAATACACGAAGACGTGAGGCCTCTTTCACGGGCAAAGATCCTCTGGCCGACCAAGACCCTTGCAGATGTCGCAGCTGCTCCTCATGACATCGACTCCTCAATCTGGCGATGCGGGTTCTGCCGCGAGGCAGCCGTCAAGCTTCGCTCCTCCTGCAGCCACTGGGCAAGCGCTGCGACGCCCTGGCGCCAGGGCGTCGGCGCTTTCAATCCGAGTTCGCGAGAAGCAAGGCGGGTGTCGGAGACGTAATAGCGCTGATCCCCTGCCCTCCAGTCAGAATAGTTCGTCTCTACGGGCTGTTCGATAATAGCCTGAATATGAGCGAGAAGTTGCTTCAGGCTGATTGCATTCTCTGGACCGCCTCCGAGATTGAACGCGCGACCTTGAACAGTGCTGATCTTCCTCCATGCCTGTACATAGGCTTCAACCGCATCCGAAATGTCGAGCACGTCCCGGACTTTGCAGCCATCGCCGTAAATGGAAATGGGCTCGCGGTTGAGTGTGCGGATGAGAAAGTGCGCGACCCAGCCCTGATCTTCCGTTCCCATCTGCCTCTGGCCATAGATGCAGCTCATGCGGAAGACGCAGGTGGGAATGCCGAACGAGCGAGCATAGTCGAGAACGTATTGATCGGCAGCGCCTTTCGAGCAGCCATATGGAGTATGAAAGTTGAGAGAGCGAGTCTCGCAGATTCCCGTAGCGCGGATTGCCCGGTCGTGCGGCAGATAAGCGTCCTTCGTCTTGTCGAGAACGATATCTGCGAGGTCGCCGTAGACCTTGTTGGTAGAGGCGAAGATCAGGGGAACGGAGTCGCTGCTACGCCGGAGCGCGTCGAGCAGATTCAGAGTTCCGCGGATGTTGACCTCGAAATCCTCCCGGGGATCAACAAGGCCTGTCGTCACGGCCACCTGGGCAGCCATATGGAACACCGCCTGGGCCTCGCTGGTCGCGTCGGCCACAGCAGACTCATCGCGTACGTCACCAATGATGGCGGAGATCTTGTCGGGATGCCGTTTCCGAAGCCAGTCAAGATTACGCTCGACGCCCGGACGGGCGAGCAGGTCGAAGACGAGAACGTCATGGCCCTCGCGGGCGAAGCGGTCTGCAAGGTTGGAGCCGATGAAGCCGGCACCTCCGGTCACGAGGATTGGACGGCATCCTAGAATGGCTGGCGCTCCGGGATATCCATTACCCTTCATGCTACGAGACCTCTGGCTTCAAGCTCCCTGCGAGCCTCATAGACGAGGTCCGTTGCCTCCTGCTTTGCAACCCATCTGGCCAGTTCGGCGAGCCCATTCCGAAAAATCCTTGCGGGGCGCGTATCCGAGTTCCTGCTGGATCTTGGAGATATCTGCGATACAGTGGCGGATGTCACCGAGGCGGGCCTTGCAGGTTATCTCGGGTTTCATGGACCTGTTCATGGCCTCGCTCAGGAGTTCGGCGACTTCAGTCACCGTCCGATCCCGCCCACTGCCGACATTATACACGCCGCCGGAAGCCTTCTCGTGCTCAAGAGCCAGAAGGAAGGCTTGCGCGACGTCCTCCACATGAACGAAATCGCGACGCTGCTCGCCATCTTCGAAGATCATCGGTGGCTGACCGTTGTGCAGCCGTGAAGCGAAGATCGCGAGAACGCCCGTGTAGGGATTCGACAAGGCCTGGCCCGGACCGTAGGCATTCCACAGCCTGAGCGCCACGCCCTCCATGCCGTAGGCTGGCGCGAGACTCAGGGTCAGGCTCTCTTGGACATATTTCGAGATGGCGTATACGGAGGCCAGAGCGGGACGCTTCCACTCCGGCGTCGGCACCGGAACCATCGGCCGCCCCTGTTCGTCGCGTGGATCCCAGGGCTATTCCTCGCTCTTACGGGGCGTACGGACCACATCCTCCCGAATACGCCCACTCGCATCCCGGTAGAGCCCCTCGCCATAGACACTCATAGACGAGGCGACGACGACCCGCTTGACCGGATTGTGGATCAATTGCTGGAACAGAACGGCCGTGCCGTAATCGTTCACGGAAACGTAGCGCTCTACGGCGTACATGCTCTGCCCGACGCCGACCTCGGCTGCAAGATGAACGACCTTCGTGGCACCTTTCAAAGCCCTTAGGAGAGCCGTTTCGTCCCTCACGTCGCCGACGACAACCTCAACTTCAGGATCGAGCGCATCAGCCTTGAGCTTTTTGCCATGGACCTGCTCAATGAGGCTGTCGAGAACGCGGACCTTGTGCCCGCGCTCCAGACAAGCTCGCGCAACGTATCGACCAATGAAGCCTGCACCACCTGTAATGAGGATCGTGTCCGCCACGGGACGCCTCCGGTTCGTCGCTTTACACCACACAATATTCAGAGAAGAAGCAGTGCAGCGTCCAAATATGACCTGCAGCGAAAAGGAAAGCGCTTTCGAATTATCCGCTCAGCAAGCCACAAGCTTGACCCTTCTTACTAAAACTCCATATCATGCTGTTTGTTCCTCGGACCACTGAGATCGGCACGCCATACAAATGACAATGATCATGATGTGGCAACGAAAAAAGCCCGGACGAAGCTCAGGCCGACATCAGGCCCTGAGAGGGCTCTGTATCACGCATCGAAGGATATCCTCGGCGGAGGCTCCACCATCGCTGGACGCTCTTCTCGATGACACAAGTACACTTCGTCGTCGGTCTGTCCTACGATCCTGAAGCCGGCGCTGCGCAGCATCGCCTCCATGCCTGACCGGTTCGGCACCCACCAATTAGTTGGATCCTCGGCATAGTTGTGTTCAATAAACACCATTCGTGGGTAGCCCTCTTGCTCGAATATCGCCTGCTCCTCGAAAGGATAGTTCGAAGCGACTTCGGGAACATGCGTGTTGCCACGCAGCATGGACTGGCAGAGAAGCTGATCGCCCACGACGTGCTCATGAATGAGATCCAACGCAAGCAAGGGGTGACGCAGGTGATAGAGCACGCCCATAAAGATAACGAAATCGAAGCGTTGCCTCAAAGCGCCAATCTCGTAGACGGACAACTGACGGAAGGAAATATCAAGACCGGAGGCTTCAGCGGCGAGGCGCGCCTGAGCGAGACAACGAGGATCCGAATCTACGCCAACCACCAGATCAGCCCGTCGCCTCTTCATCTCAAGGGAATAGAAGCCTCCATTGCAGCCGATATCGAGAACGGTCCGGCCCCGCAAATCCTCCGGAACGAGATGGCGAAACCCCTTCCACTTGAACGAGGGATAGTCTCCCAGGAAGTGATCCGGGGCAGTTTGTATGCCATTCAGTTCAATATTGTGAAACCAAGGAGCAAGCGCTTTGATGCGCTGTTCGAGATCAGCAGGGTGGGACATGCAAGAACCTCTTGCTCATGAACGGTGAGAAGCGTTGACCGCAGTTCGCTCAATGTCATTCGGCAGCTTGCGCATTGGCTCGCTTGGATGGATTCGCGAACTTGAACTTCTCTCTTGCCGCAGGGATGGGACCCAAACAGTCGCGCAGCCAGTCATGATGACTTACCAACCCGTCCCGCCAGCCGATCCTCGCCTCCCACCCTAAAGCGTTGTTCAGCTTGCGCGTATCGGCCACAAAATAGGCCGTATCGCCCGGTTTCCGTTCACGGAAATCGACATCGAGCCGACAGCCCAGACGCATTTCGATCTCGTTTAGAACCTCCCGCAAGCTGACGGCATTTCGGGGGCCACCACCAAGGTTGAAGGCGTGTCCGTTCACCCTACTGATCGAGGCTTGTGCCGATCGATATGCTGCAACGGCATCGCTCACATGCAGCAGATCACGAACCTGCTTTCCATCGCCATACAGCGTGACGGTTTCACCGTGTAGCGCCTGAATCAGAATGCGCGTGAGCCAATCTGCATTCTCGGCATTCGTTTTCCGTGAGCCATAGGTGCTGCTCATTCGCATGACGACGGCCGGCAAGCCGTAGGACCGAGCGTAAGCCAGCACATATTGCTCCGCGAAGCCACGTGAGCAGCCATAGGGCGTGCAAGGATTGAGAGACCGCGTTTCATCGATGCCCCATTCTGCAACCGTCCGATCGGCAGGATGATAGCGATCATTCCCTTCCAGCAGAGGGAGGTCGAGGAGTTCCCCATAAACCTTGGAAGTTGAGGCGAAAATCGTCGGAATAGGCTTCTTCGTGCGCCGGATGGCCTCGAGCACGTTAAGTGTGCCGCGCGCATGCACATCGAAGTCATTCTCAGGCCGGATCAGACCCGCAGCGACGTTAGCCTGAGCCGCGAGATGGAAGACCGAATCCGCCGCCTGCAGGACTTCCCGTAGAGTCGCTTCGTCGAGTACATCGCCAATTGTTGTGTGCACTCGATCTCCGTGCCGGTCTTTGAGCCATTGGAGATTTCGCTCTCCTCCAGCCTGGCTGAGATTATCGAGGACAACTACATCCCGCCCATCGGTAAGGAAACTGTCAGCGAGGTTGCAGCCGATGAAGCCGGCGCCTCCGATGATGACGATCGGTTCGGCAGGCTTCATGATCCTGGATGCCGACAAGGAGAGAATATCGGCAACCTGAGCAGGACACCCCTCCATCAGAAGGCGTCCCAGGAGCTTGGGCGCCCCCTCGGCATCGACGACGCCCATGTGATAGTGGCGGTCGTCGAAGCGCAGCCCCTCCTGCACCGCAACATCGCCCGCGATGTCCTGCCAGCTATACCAGTAGAGCCGGTCGGCAGGCGCCTCCAGTGCCGTCAGGAACGAAGCGGCCTGCACGGCCTCGTCCCTTCGCCAAGTAGAATAACCGGCCTCGGTGATCCAGATTTCGGCGGACGGATTATAGGTGTCGAGGATGTCCCTCGTGCTGGCGATCTGACGATCCCAGCCATCCCAGTTAGCCGCCTCGCTGTCCCACGTTCCTGGAAAGCCGTGCAACCCGACGGCCGACATGACGTCCAGGACGCCGCGCTCACCCATGAGGCGGAGCCAGTTGGTGTCGAACGGGCAAGGTCCGCCCAGAATCGTCCGAAAGCCACGCTCCTGGGCCCAGTAACCGGCAGCGCCGATCATTTCGCAGAACAGATGCCAGTCTGGATCGACTCGCCAGTCCCAATCGAGAAGATTGTTCGGCTCGTTCCACAATTTCACGGCATCCACGTGGCTGCCGTAACGGGTCAGCGCGTGGTCGATGAAGTCTGCATAATCGAGAAGACGGTGCGGCGGCCCTGCGGAAGTTCCCGTCCGCGATACGGAGGGCGGCGTGTAATGAATGCAGGGTAAAAGTACGAAATGCCGGCTGATCCTCGGCAGGAGCCAATCATACCAGTCCTGGCCGCCAGAGGAGTGATACTCTGCCCATGATAGATGGGTTCGAACATACCGGGCGCCCGTGCGTCTCATCGCTTCCAGGGCTTGCTCTGTCCGCTCGTACTCTCCGGGTCGGAACCATTCGGCGAAACCGAAAGTCTTCTGGGTCCTTAGGGAGAGTGGCGGCCCATTCATGATGCACCGCCTCGCCGCATTTGTTCACGATCCCTCAAGGACTCGAGAATTCTCCACCGATAGCCCTTCATGCTCGGGGACAAGACGAAAGCCCATGCGGCAGCCTTCAAGTCATCTGCGGTAGAGCGCACCCTCACGACTCCAGCAGCCTGGATAAGAGCCCAGTCACGGACAACTTGGCGTGATCAAGTTTGTTCCTGACGTCAATCGCAAGCGTGACGGAAGCCAGTTCGCCAGAACAGATGACGAGGGTCTTCACCGGAGCTCCTCGTCTTGACCGAGTAGGCTGCGACCGGATCGGCTCACGCGCCGACGAACGTTGAGCAAATGGAAGAACTGAATGCGTGACTTCGCAAGCCATCATCCCGTCTGCATCACGGCATAATGAACGATGCTGGTGCAGGTGCAGGTGTCAACGGGAATACATTCCACGATAGCCTCCTTCTCAAGCAGACCTCGACTTCGTGACAGGATTGCATCGGGACCCTCAGCCGCGGGGGAATGCCCTTCTTGACCCAGGCAGGATGGGGGCTGATATAGCGAACGGAGTTCCGGCTCGACGCTTCAGAGCAAGGGTGATGAACGTTCGGACCTGTTCGGGGCCGGAAGAACTCTCGCGAGAAAACTCTTCTGGGATCTGTTTGAAGCGGCCATAGCGACCTACGCTGGCGCGCGGGCCGTCGCCGAGATCACCACCGCTTTGCTCTCGGTTGGGGCCGGTGCCGTCGTCGTGAAGCAGGCTACCCCGGCATCATGACGATCAGGCCAGTCCTCGCGGCTGATGTTTGCCGGCATTCTCGCCGATCCGGTACAGCGGAAAGCTATGGCTGCATCAGGGCCATCTGCTGCGCCTGATCGATGCCCTAGAACGTCAATGGCAAGCTGAGCATGAAGCATCAGGTTTTACTGCCCACGATCCTTACGCGGCACGATTGCTCGACCTTGTCGATCTTCTGGGCAGCGCCTACCGGCTCGCGAAAGCATAGGGGCCGAACCGAACGACATAGCGGCACCCTCTCGTGAAAGCAGACAGCGGAGTTTGCTGTCTTAGGAGTCTGCAGTCTTACTTGGCGCGCCAGTCCGGCGTGCGCTCCCGGTGGGCTTCGGACAGGGCGCGAGGGACGCCCTCGGCATCATGGTCGGTTCCGTATACTGGCGTTCCCGGCTGCTGCCGCCAGGACTCGTCCAGTCCTCCGGCATCGATGCCGTCAAACCCGAGTTCGTCGACGAGTTGAAGCACGACGGCCTTGGCCTTCGGATCGTCCCCTGCAACCGGCAGCGCAATACGGCCGGGGGCGCCTCGCGGCTGACCCCGCTCGAGCAGGTGCCGGGCATAGATGTTGTTGAACGCCTTGATCACCGGCCGGCCCAGTTGCCGCTCGACCCAGCGGCTTTCGGGCATGCCATTCTCGATTTCCTCGATGCGACCATCACGCTGCTGCGGATAGTAGTTGCCGGTGTCGATGACGACGACGTCAGGGCCGACGCTGTCGAATAATCCCGCTGGCAGATCGGGGATGTTCTTTTCCGGAATCGTGATGACGATGAGATTTTTGTCGCGGACTGCCTCCGCAACCGGAACGGCCTTGGCGCCGGTCTCCTGCGCCAAGGAAGCAAGCGTCTCGGGTCCGCGGGAGTTAGCCACAGAGATCTCGTGCCCGAGCGTGGTGAGGCGACGGGTCAGGTTGCCGCCGATATTGCCTGCGCCGATGATGCCGATCTTCATGTCTGCCTCCTTTGAGCTGCGGTTCTCCGGCCTGTGCGGGTTCGCGCGAAGGCAAACTCGCTGCGTCTGGCAGAAGTCACAGACCCAACTTAGAGCGAGATCCTTTGCTGCACATCGTTCTGGACGATGAAACCGACGCTCTGGGCCACGTCCAGGAAACCACCCTTCGCAAGGTGCGCTTTTGAAACGTGAACGGCACCACAGCTTTGGTCTCGGATATGCCAGGAGCGGCCATGGGCATTCATTCGGATCTGCGGTCACTTTGTCGGCCCACAACATGCCCAAATGAAAAAGCCCAGGCTCCGGGGCGAACGGACAGGATGCCTTCGCATCTCCGCCTCGCGCACTACGGGCCTGGGCTGATGGGGTATCAGACGGGCGCTCGCATCGTCAGGCGAGCACAGGAACAAACCGGGCCGGAGTACATCCGTCCTGACACGGCCTCATCGACACTGGCGGTGACGCCCGCCGCCTCGATGTCCACATACGATGTCCGCTGGGTATCCCTGATGTGGGGATTGAAACCCAATTCGCAAGACCCATCGGGGCGGGGCGGACTAAGCAGTGGACTTTCCTCCGTCCGGTCAGAATATCCCCCGCAGCTTCGAGTTGACGGCGTAACGCCTCCACCGGAAGAACCGCCATGCCCGCTCCCAACGTGCTCGTTGTCGCCACCTCGCATGATCAGATGGGATCCACTGGCCACCGCACCGGCGTCTGGCTGGAGGAACTCGCCGCGCCCTACTACGCTCTGCTCGACGGAGGTGCGCAGGTCACGCTCGTGTCCATCAAGGGCGACGCGACCCCATGGGACCCTCGCAGCCTGCCGGCTGAGGCTGGCGCAGGCCCGGGGGCATGGGCCGATGTGGGACGCGGCCAATGACGAGACGCTGGCTCGGGTCATCGGTTCGATGTTTGATCAGGGCAAGGTTGTCGCTGCGGTCTGCCATGGTCCAGCCGGGCTGGTAAAGGTCAAGCGGCAGGATCGACGACCTATCGTCGATGGTCGCCGGGTGAGCGCCTTCACGAACACCGAAGAGGAGGCGGTCGGGCTGACTGCCGTGGTGCCCTTCCTGCTGGAGGACCAGCACAAGGAGATTGGAGGCCGCTTCGAGCGAGGGCCGGACTGGCATCCCTTTGCGGTGCAGGATGGCAACCTGAACGACGACCCTGATGCTCGTCGGAGCGACAAGCACGGTCGGCGGGGCCGTCCTGCGGCAGGCGCAGCGTGATGCCCGGGTGAGCCGGGTCTTCGCCCCGATCCGTCGACCGCTGCTGCCCCATGCGAAGCTCGAAATCCCGCTGGTCGATTTCGAGCACCTGATCGCCGGTCTCCCAGTTCGCTCTGCCCTTTGAGCCATTTGGACGAACAGAGCGGCTGCCCGATGCCCGCAGACGTGCGGGTGCGAAATGGTCAATGCTCAGTGGAGGGTCGCAAGAGCCTCTCGCGTGAAGTCGCGCAGCTGCTCACTGCGGTTCTCGCGGATCTTCGTTGGCCATTGCGGATCGGACAGGATCGCCCGGCCGACCGCCACCAGATCGAAGTCGCCTCGCCCGAACCGGCGCAACAGCTCATCCAGTGAGCTGGGATGCGAACTCTCGCCCTGGAAGGCAGCGATGAACTCGCCCGACAGGCCCACTGATCCAACCGTGATGGTTGCCTTGCCGGTCAGCTTCTTGGCCCAGCCAGCAAAGTTCAGGTCCGAACCCTCGAACTCCGGCTGCCAGAAGCGCCGCTGCGAGCAGTGGAAGGTGTCCACCCCGGCCTCTGCCAGTGGGGTGAGCCAGGCCTCCATCTCCTCCGGCGTCTTGGCAAGCTTGACGGCAAAGTCCTGCTGCTTCCATTGCGACAGCCGCAGGATCACGACGAAATCCTCGCCGACAGCCTCACGGACCGCCTTCACCACCGCAACGGCAAAGCGGTTGCGCTCGAGCAGGGTTGCCCCGCCCCATGCATCGGTGCGCTTGTTCAGGCCGGCCCAAAGGAACTGATCGATCAAGTACCCGTGAGCCCCGTGGATCTCGACAGCATCGAAGCCCAGCCGCTTGGCATCGCCTGCGGCGCGGCCGAAGGCGGCGATTGTCTCGGCGATATCGCTGTCAGACATTTCCACGCCAGTTCGCTCACCAGGCATCACGTACCCGGACGGGCCCTCGAACGGCGCCGGAGACTGCCAACCCGAGGCGTGCGGATGCATGACACCCATGTGCCAGATCTGCGGCGCCATGGCGCCTCCGGCCGCATGTACCTCGTCAATGACCCGCTTCCAGCCCTCCAGCGCCTGTTCACCATAGAAATGCGGCACGTTGGGATCGTTCGACGAGGCTGGTCTGTCAATCACCGTGCCCTCGGACACGATCAGTCCAACCTCCCCGGCCCGTCGGCTGTAATAGGCCGCAACGTCCGGTGTCGGGATCCCGTTCGGCGAGAACGACCGCGTCATGGGTGCCATGACGATGCGGTTCTTCAGCTTGAGAGATTTGAGGCTGAACGGTTGGAAAAGAGTTTGCACATCCATGGCGACTCTCCAATTTTTTCGACGACCGGAACGCATCTGACATCGAGTACCCTTGCTTAGGCTGCTTGGGTTCTGACCATGATGGAACAACTGTCCTCTGGCCTGGGCGCCAACTCGATGATCTTGCAAAAGATGTATCGTCTTTCGGGTCAGCACCGCAGTGCCACTCTGCTTGATGAGAACAGCCTATGGCGGATCCCATCCAGCCTCTTCCATGGCGGCCTCTGCGGCCGCGGCACCATCGAGATCAGAACGCCATCGGTTGGCGACTAGTCGTCGGCCGATCACCCCATCAGCCTCGGTCGAGGCGAGCCACAGCAGCGGCGGAATGACGATGTCGGGATCGAGCAGGTGCCCACGCACAGCGTCGGAGACGTCTGGCGGGATCATGCCGGTCAGCGTGGCGCCGCCCGGTAGCAGCGCATTGACGGTCACGCCCGTTCCAGCGAGATCCTGTGCCCAGATGACGGTCTCGGATTCGAGTGCGGCTTTCGACGGGCCATAGGGCGAGAAGCCGCGGCGGCGCATGGTCTCGTGGTTCATCGAAATGTTGATAATCCGGCCCCAGCCCGCCTGGAGCATGCTCGGCACGGCAGCCCGGGTCATCAGGAATGGCCCGTTCACATTCGTATCGATCACCATCCGCCAGGTTTCAGGCGCAACCTCCCAGAACCGGGTAGGCTCAGTAAGGAATGCCTCACTGACATACTTCATGCCCCGCCCGGCGTTGTTCACGAGAACATCCAGACGCTCAAACCGCGCGAGAGCAGCCTCGACGGTTCGGACACAGTCCTCCTCTCGGGTCACGTCAGCTGTGAGCGGAAGGACCCGGTCCGCACAGCCCATTGCCTGGGCCTCGTGTGCCACCTGCTCGACCTCCGCTTGCTCGCGCGCGGCGGTCGCAACAACGCTGGCGCCGGCACGAACGAGGCCGAGAACCATGGAGCGGCCGAGGCCGCGTCCACCTCCCGTGACAATGGCTACTTTGCCCGCCAGCTGTTCGGAGATTGTCGTCATCAAGCCGATCCTGGCTGTGAGAGCGCTGATGCACGTTGATCCGAAGCTCGGATCATTGGTCCCCTCCCCCCATCCACCGATTGGTCAGGCAATTGGCCGCCAACCAGCGCCAGCCAGATTTTGTTCCCGAAGAGCTTCCTGTCACCAGCGTGGCCCCGATGCCAAGGGTCGTTCACCAATGGTCCGATCAGACGAAGCAACTCCTGCTGTTCCAGACCGCGCCCGGAGCCCAGGAATGTCCCAATCTCGATCTGGGCCACATGGCCTCCCGACGCCAAGTTGGCTTCGTGCTGCACGAAGACCTCCCCAGACGCATCCCGGATCAGATACCACCGGTCACCATTGGGGCAGCAATAGAGCTTTCGTGCTTTCGCCATGCGTGGCCTCTCGCCTGGAGCGGGCCAACACAGGAGGGTGCCCGATGTCCGGCAAGCCACGGCTACTCGGCAGCATCCGGCACATTCGTCGGCTTGTCCTCCAGGGCAGACGCGATGGCGTCATCGACCCGCTCCAGCCAAATGAAGTCGAGCCGGGCCCGCGTATCCTCGGGAACGTCCTCGAAGTCGCGCCGGTTGCGGGCCGGGAGCATGACCCGGGTCAGCCCCGCTCGCGCGGCCGCCGTGACCTTTTCCTTGATTCCGCCCACCGGCAGCACAAGCCCGCGCAGGCTGATCTCCCCCGTCATGGCCGTGTCGCTGCGCACCGTCCGGCCCGTCAGAAGCGAGACCAGCGCCGTGAACATGGCCACGCCCGCACTTGGGCCATCCTTCGGAGTGGCTCCCGCGGGAACGTGGATGTGGATGTCGCTCTTCTCGAACAGGGTCGGATCGATGCCGAATGAGGCGGCGCGGCTCTTCACCAGGGTCATCGCCGCCTGTGCGCTCTCACGCATGACGTCGCCGAGCTGCCCCGTGAGGATAAGGCCGCCTTTGCCTGGCGCGCGGCTGGCCTCGATGAACAGGATATCGCCACCCACCGGCGTCCACGCCAATCCCGTGGCGACTCCGGGCACGCTGGTGCGCATCGCCACCTCGTCCTCAAAGCGCGCCGGACCGAGGATTGCGGCGAGATCCCCGGCGTCGATGCGCACGTGCTCGGCGCTGCCCTCGGCGATCCGCACGGCGGCGTGGCGCAGTGCCCGGCCGATCTCGCGCTCCAGGTTCCGGACGCCGGCTTCGCGGGTGTAATCCCCGATGATCCGGCGCAAGGCCTCGTCGCTGATCTCGACCTGGTCGGCCGTAAGCCCGTTCGCCTCCAGCTGCCGCCGAACCAGGTAGCGCCGGGCGATCTGAAGCTTCTCGTCCTCTGTATAGCCAGCCAGGGTGATGATCTCCATGCGGTCGCGCAGGGGACCCGGAACGGTGTCGAGCATGTTGGCGGTGGCGATGAACACCACGCGCGAGAGGTCGAACGGAACGCCCAGATAGTTGTCGCGGAAGGCGGCATTCTGCTCAGGGTCCAGTACCTCCAGCATGGCCGCGGAGGGATCGCCCTGGACGCCGCGTCCCATCTTGTCGATCTCGTCCAGCATCATCACGCAATCGCGCGCGCCAGCCTTCCTGATCGCCTGGATGATGTTGCCCGGCAAAGCGCCCACATAAGTGCGCCGATGGCCGCGGATCTCCGCCTCGTCGTGGACGCCGCCGAGGCTGACCCGCACGAAGGGCCGCCCCATGGCGCGGGCGATCGACTGTCCAAGGGACGTCTTGCCGACGCCGGGCGGGCCGGCAAAGCACAGGATCGGCGCCTTGCCGTTCGGGGCGAGCTTGCGCACGGCGAGGTACTCGATGATGCGCTGCTTGATCTTCTCAAGCCCGAAATGGTCCTCGTCGAGAATGCGGCGCGCCTCCATGATATCGATGGGTTTCTCCTCGGGCAGCGCCCAGGGCAGTTCGACGAGCCAATCGAGGTAGGTCCGGATCATCCCGGCCTCCATGGCGCCTTCCGGCATGCGCTCGTAGCGGTGCAGCTCGCGGCGGGCCTGCTCCTCAACCTCCGGCGGCATGGCGGCTTTCGCGATCTTCTCGGTGAGTTCCTGGACCTCCTGGCCGCGCCCGTCGCCCTCGCCCAGCTGGCGCTGGATCGCCGCCATCTGCTCGCGCAGGATCACCTCGCGCTGGCGCTCGTCGAGGGTGGCCCGGGTCTGACGGCCGATCTCCTGCGTCAGGCGCAGGACCTCGATCCGTTCGGCCAGCAGGCGGGCGACCTTGTCGAGCCGCGTGGTCAGATCGATGGTTTCCAGAAGCTCCTGCTTCTGGTCGGCACTGACATCGAGATAAGCCGCAACGAGGTCAGCCAAAGTCCCGGGCGTGGTGGCGGCCTGCACCGTTCCAACAAGCTCCTGTGGCACCTGCGGCAGGAGCTGCAGCGCCTCAAGTGCCTGCTGCCGGAGGTGAAGAAAGCGGGCCTCGATATCCGGTGTCAGGATTCCCGGCTCCTCGACCGGGAGAACCCGCGCCACAATGAACGGCCGCTCCTTCATGAACTCGGTGACCCGGAAGCGCCGCTCGCCCTGGAGAACGACATGGTGCGTGCCGTCAGGCGCATTCACATAGCGCAGGATGTTGGCGACGGTGCCCGTTCTGTGCAGATCGACCGCGGCCGGGTCGGCCAGCTCCGCGTCCCGCTGCATCAGGAGGCCGATCTGACGCTCCTCCCTCACCGCCTGCTGGGCCGCAGCGATGGAGCGCTCACGGCCGAGCGCTATGGGGAACACGGTTCCAGGGAACAGGACCGTGTTGCGCACGGGTACGATGAGAAAACCATCCTGCGGAACAGCATTCGCGGGGTTGTACGAACCAGGGCTTGTGCCGTCCTCGGCTGCGCGTAGGAGATCATGTGAAGCGATCATGACGGATGCTCCTCAGGGCGCTTTGCGGAGGCTGACAACCAGGCACCCGTCTCCGGCGGCACGCCGGACGGCGTCATAGTGGCCCGGCGGCAGGGGAATGCGCCGCTCGAACCGGCCCTGCGGCAGCTCCAGCCGGTGGATCACGGCGGTGCGCAGTTGCGGCGGCAGAACGCGGCGGCCGGCGACCACGAGGGTTCCGTCCTCGATCACAGTCTCGACCTGGTCCGGTGCCACGCCGGGCAGAGCAATGAGGATGAGAACCTCCTGCTCGGTCTCAAGCACGTCGACGGGGGGTTCCCAGGCGGGTCGGCGGGTTGCCGAGGGCGGCTGGAACATCTGCCGGTGCAGGCGCTCGGCGCGGGCAAGGGCCTCAATCGCTTCCGAGAGCATCCAGTCTGCCGGATCTCGCATGGCCACTTATACCTTAGCTTGTGGTCCAGCGCCCGGTGTCTGTTCATCCGCGTCAGAGTCGCGGACGCTCCGGGAACAAGACCGATTGGAGCATGCAGCTTCATCAATGCATCGGCAGACCGTTTGGTTCGTAATTGCGAAACGAATGTATCGATATCGATGTCACGGGCATGCTACCGATGGAGGCGTTCGCTTTGAAGGCCAACCGATGCGGCAGCAGGCGTCGATATCGCGGGGCCGATCGATAAGAGATGCCGCGGTTACCACCTGGAAGACGACTGACCACCGGCATCGGCTGCCCTGCGATGTAAGCGTGACTGATGGAGGTTGGCTCACGCCGATTGGTTTGTCGGCACGTACCGTCCCTCAGGAATCGACCGGTATGCGTATAGGCCCTCGCAACTGTTAACCTCCACGAATCGCGCCGAAGCGGTGTGCTGCGGCGAGCGTCTGCCGAAACGACAGAACGCCCGTCCGCGGCACGGGATAGCCAGCATGGAGGCATGCCATGGCAAACGGATTGTGTGACATCTGTGGTGTCCGGCCTGCGACCGTTCGAGCGCAGGTGGTCAGCAACGGCCAGCGCCAGACCATGGAGCTGTGCGACGTCGATTACCGGCGTTTGGCGCGGCAGCAACACTCGAGCTCGCCGTTGGAATCTCTCTTCGGCCGGCGCGGCAGTCTCTTCGACGACTTCTTCAATGATGATTTCTTCGGCGGCAGCCCGCTCGCAAGCCCGAGCGACCGCGCCGATGAAGCTCCGGAGACGGGCGACGGCGGCACACCCAATCCGGTGCGACCCGGACGTGGTCGCACCCGCGGCCGTGGCGCGGCGGCAGGCGTGGCGGACCGTCTGAGCGAGCATGCTGAGGAGATCCTCCAATCGGCTGCCCGGCGGGCCGGCGAGTTCGGCCGCCGCGAGGTCGACACCGAACATCTCCTGCTCGCTCTGACCGAAAGCGACGTCGTCCGCACCATCCTCGACCAGTTCAAGGTCTCGCTCGATGACCTGCGCAACCAGGTCATCCAGGAAAGCCCCCGGGGCGATTTCAATCCGGAGGAAGGCGGCGAGCTCGGCGTCTCGCCCCGGGTCAAGAGCGCCCTCTCGCGCGCCTTCTCGGTCTCGGGCGAGTTCGGCCACTCCTATGTCGGACCCGAGCACTTACTCATCGGCTTGGCCGAGGAGGGGGAAGGCATCGCACCTGATATCCTGAACCGCTACGGTCTCACGCCGCAGGCCATCCGTCAGCAGGTCACCAAGGTGGTCGGCCGCGGTGCCGAGGAAGGGCGCGTCGACGCGCCCACCAATACCCCCAACCTCGACAAGTACTCGCGCGATCTCACCAAGCTCGCTCGCGACGGTAAGCTCGATCCGGTGATCGGCCGCGCCAAGGAGATCGAGACCACCATCGAGGTGCTGGCCCGGCGCAAGAAGAACAACCCGGTCCTCATCGGCGAGCCGGGTGTCGGCAAAACCGCCATCGTCGAAGGTCTTGCTCAGCGCATCGTTGCGGGCGAAGTGCCCGAGAGCCTTCGGGATAAGCGGCTTGTCGAACTCTCGATCAACTCCATGGTGGCCGGCGCCAAGTACCGGGGCGAGTTCGAGGAGCGCGTCCAGCAGATCCTCAAGGAGGTCACCGAGCGCGAGGACGAGTTGGTCCTGTTCATCGACGAGATCCACACCATCGTGGGCGCCGGCCAGGGGGGCGGCGAAGGCGGGCTCGACATCGCCAACGTGTTCAAGCCTGCACTCGCTCGCGGCGAGCTCAACCTGATCGGCGCGACGACGCTGAACGAGTATCAGAAGCACATCGAGAAGGATGCCGCCCTGGAGCGCCGCTTCCAGCCGGTGCTTGTGCCCGAGCCGACGGTCGCCCAGACCATCATGATCCTGCGAGGGTTGCGGGACACGCTCGAAGCGCACCACAAGGTCACGATCACGGACGAGGCTATCATCGCGGCGGCGGAGCTGTCCGACCGCTACATCACAGGCCGCTTCTTGCCCGACAAGGCCATTGATCTGATCGACCAGGCCGCCGCCCGGGTGAAGATCTCGGCCACCGCCCGGCCCGTGGACGTGCAGGAAATGGAGGCCGAAGTGCGCCAGCTCAAGCGCGAGCAGGATTACGCCTCCTCCCGCAAGAACTTCGACCGCGCCTCGGACATCCGGGCCCGGCACGATGCCCGCAACAAGGATCTCCAGGACGCGACCGAACGTTGGCGGCGGGAACGCGGCTCGGCCTCGACGGAGGTGCGCACCGAGCATATCGCACAGGTGGTGTCCAAGCTCACGGGCGTGCCCGTCAACGAACTCACGACCGAGGAGCGCCTCCGCCTCGTGAAGATGGAAGAGCGCCTGCACCAGCGCGTGATCGGTCAGGAGGAGGCGGTCCGGGCGGTGAGCGACGCTGTGCGTCTGGCGCGCGCTGGCCTGCGGGAGGGGCGCCGACCCATCGCGACCTTCCTGTTCCTCGGCCCCACCGGTGTCGGCAAAACGGAGCTGGCGAAGGCTCTTGCTGAAACCGTCTTTGGTGAGGAAGACGCGATGATCCGCCTCGACATGTCGGAGTACATGGAGCGCCACGCGGTCGCCCGCCTCATCGGTGCGCCTCCCGGCTACGTCGGCTACGAGGAGGGCGGGCAGCTGACCGAGCGTGTGCGCCGGCGTCCCTACTCAGTCGTGTTGCTGGATGAGATCGAAAAGGCTCACCCGGACGTCTACAACGTGCTTCTGCAGGTGTTCGACGATGGGCGGCTTACTGACGGCAAAGGTCGCGTTGTGGACTTCACCAACACGATCCTGATCGCCACCTCGAACTTGGGTTCCGACATCATCCAGCGCCACCTCAACCTGCGCGGCACGGCCGAAGACGATCAGGCCCGTCTGAAGCGCGAGTTGATGGATGTGCTGCGCGGCCATTTCAGGCCAGAGTTCATCAACCGCATCGACGAGATCATCGTTTTCCATGCCCTGGCGCGGGGCGAGATCCGCTCCATCGTCGAACTCCAGCTGGAGCGGGTGAAACGCACTGCCCATGGCCAAGGCGTCGAGCTTGATATCGACGGCAGCCTTGTCGACCACTTGGCGTCCGCCGGCTTCCGGCCGGAGTTTGGAGCCCGCGAGCTGCGGCGCCTCATTCGCTCCGAGCTAGAGACCCAGCTTGCCCGCGCAATGCTGGCAAACGAGGTTCAGGAAGGTGACCGGGTGCTCGCGCGCTGGGATGGAGAACAGCAGAGGGTACTACTGGAGCCTCGGCCCAAGACAGAGAGTGCGACAAGGGCCGCGGGCGCGACCGATGACTACCGCAATGCGGTCGAGCTAGACCGGGAAGCCCAGCGCGGAGCCGGCGATAGCAGGACGGCCGCCGAGTGAGGGCAAGGAGGCGCACCGGGCAGCACGCGCGCCGGCGCAAGCACCCAAGTCCGGCAGATCACACATGAGGCAGCTATCGGACGAGGGAGACCACCCCCGAGCGGAGCGAGACGATCCCCACTCCACGACGGGAACCGGCCGGCCCGCGAGGGCCATGGACAGCGCCCTGCGCGAGACCCGCAAGGCCTGGCCCGGCCTGAGCACCTACGAGCGTTTCGAGCAGGTCGTCTCGCTGGTGCTGACCAGCCTTATCGGGTTGGTGATCGCGGCCGCAGTGATTCACCTGAGCTTACGCATCCTCATGCTGGTGCTGTCTGGACTTCTCGACCCGGCGGAGACGGGGGTGTTCCAGGCGGTCTTCGGCATGATCTTCACGGTGCTGATCGCTCTTGAGTTCAACCATTCGATCATCAGCATCCTTCACCGCAAGGAAAGCATCGTGCAGGTGCGGACAGTGCTGCTGATAGCCCTGCTGGCACTGGTGCGCAAATTCATTATCCTGGACGCGAGCAAGACCGATCCGCTCACCATCGTCGGACTGGCCGCAGCTATCCTGGCACTCGGCTCGGTCCATTGGCTCGTGCGCGACCAGGACAGGAAGGATGCCGCCGAGCAGGATCATGCCCAAGGAACTGCCGACTAGGCCGGAGCAGCTCCTGAATTTCTGTGCGGCCACCCGGCCGGATCATTTCCTACCGTAAAAAAGGCTCCCCATGCCAGCCATTGATCCTCGCGACGAGCAGATGTTTCCAAAATTCGGTCCCGATGAGATTGAGCGCCTGCGCCGCTTTGGCGAGATCAGGCACTACACTGCAGGCGAGCCGCTGTTCGTCACAGGCGACAGTGCTCCGGGCATGCTCGCTCTCATTTTCGGTTCGGTCAGCGTCACCCGGCATGATCCTCTGGGACATCTGTCCCCCATTGTCGAGCTGGGACCCGGGGACTTCGTCGCTGAGGTGGGGCAACTGTCCGGCCGCCCCTCGCTGGTCGATGTTCACGCCACCGGCGATGTGGAGGCGCTTCTCATTCCGCCCGATAACCTGCGGAGTCTCCTGATCGCCGAGGCCAAGCTGGGTGACAGGATCATGCGGGCGCTCATTCTCCGACGCGTCGTGCTGATCGAGACGGGCGCAGGCGGTCCGGTCCTGATCGGTCCCGAAACACATCCTGACGTGGTTCGCCTGCAAGGTTTCCTGGCCCGCAACGGCTATCCCTGCCAGGTGCTCGACCCCGCCCGCGACCGTGACGCGGCGTCTCTGGTCGAGCGCTACGCGCCGGATCCGAAGGACCTCCCGCTCGCCGTATGCCCTAAGGGGACGATCCTTAAGAACCCGACCGAGCGGGACCTTGCGCGGGCCCTCGGCATGGTGCCCGTCGATGCGCCAAATCGGACCTATGACGTCGTGATCGTCGGCGCGGGGCCTGCCGGTCTCTCGACGGCAGTTTATGCAGCGTCGGAGGGGTTGTCCGTCATTGTCCTGGATGCGGTGGCGTTTGGCGGCCAGGCGGGCGAGAGCGCCCGAATCGAGAACTATCTGGGGTTTCCAACCGGCGTCCCCGGCCGCGAGCTTACGGCGCGGGCTTTCGTCCAGGCGCAGAAATTTGGCGCCGAGATGGTGATCCCGGCCGAAGCTGTCGGCCTCGACTGCTCGCAAATGCCGTATGGCATTCAACTCGCTGACGGCCGGCGGGTCAAAGGCTCTACGGTGGTTGTCGCCTCGGGTGCCCGCTATCGGCGGCCTGATATTCCTCGCCTGCGGGAGTTCGAGGGGCGCGGCGTATGGTACTGGGCCTCGCCCCTCGAAGCGCGCTTGTGCCGGAACGAGGAGGTTGCCCTTGTGGGCGGCGGCAATTCTGCTGGGCAAGCGGCGGTGTTTTTGAGGGACTTTGCCGCAAAGGTGTGGATGTTGGTCCGTGGACCCAATCTCGCCGAGAGCATGTCGCAATACTTGATCGACAGGATTGCGGCTGCGGACAACATCGAAGTGCTGACCCAAACCGAGATCACCGCCCTCTCGGGTTCGCCGGAGGGGCAATTAGAGCGCGTCTGGTGGCGCAACCGCGTCACCGGCACGGAGATGGAGAAGGCAATCCGCAACGTTTTCATCTTCATCGGCGCAGATCCGGCAACGGGCTGGCTCGAGGGCTGCGGCGTGGGCCTGGACGCCAACGGCTTTGTTCGCACAGGTGCGGCTCTCCCGGCCGCCGGCATGATTGACGACAACGATCTAAGGCGTCCTCTTCCGCTGGAAGCGGAAGTCGCCAATGTGTTCGCGGTCGGCGATGTTCGGGCGGGATCAGTTAAGCGCGTCGGTGCCGCAATTGGTGAGGGCGCGGCGGTGGTGGCTCAGATCCATACCGTTCTGTCGAATGCATCTGTGCCGTCTACGGCAAAGAAGCGGAGGGAGCGAGTCTGATGATCGCCAGTTTGCCCCAGCTCATCACGCACGCATAATTGCCGAGCCCTTGGACTATGTCCAAAGGCCTCAAACGGGACCATTGCGACGCGTTTTATGGCGCTCCTCGATCAAGGGACGGCAAGTCTGCTCAATGGCCTTCACCGCCAGATCAAGCCGCCTCCTGAGAGTGTCGCCGCCCCCTTCGCCCCAGCCAATCGCCGCTTCCCATTGGTTGCGCCTCGCCTCCTCCGAGCCCGTCTGCTCCTGGCCGTAGGTGCGGATCAGGTTGTGGGCCGAGTCGATGACCTCGCTGTGAATGGCCCGAATCTCCTCGAAGGGCTGGGCGGCTTCCTCTCCGAAATAGGCCATGAAGCGGTACCGACTCGCTTGGAGCTCGGAAAACACTTGGCTCTCCTTGGTCAGGCGGTCAACGGGCGTGAAGATCTCGTCCCGCTCAAGCTCCTCGTCCTCCGGTCTTGTTCTAGGGCGATCATCCTCCCCACCGTCGTTGTCATCTGAGGCGGGAAAGCGCGCCCATGTGAGGATGTCCCTGGCCCGGTAGAACCCCGCTAGCACCTCCTCGGCGAGCTCTGTCTTGCGCCGGCCGACCATCTCGGCCCGCCAGGCATTGAGCCCGCGGACGCCGGCCCAGCCGGCGACCACGGCTGCTAGGCCTGTCATAAGGTTAGCCAGCGCCGAGATCCAGTCAGGCGACAAGATCGTCTCCGTCAAGAACGAGAAAGAGGCGGCTTCGAGCCGCCTCGGCGTGACACCTTCAGCTCCCCCAAACTAAATGGCGTGCGATAGGAGCCGGGCAAGGTGCCGAACCGCTCTACCTTTTCCAAGAAACCGGCACGGGCGCTTTCGCAAGAGTGATCTCTTTGCCATCTATTCGAGACGATGGCGCAGCGTTGCCTAGATGAGGAGCTGATGGGCGGCGAGAGCTTTGCCGTGGTTGCCAGCCTGAGACTCGTCGATGCCAACAAGCAGCAGTTTCGCGCCAGCGTGAACAGCCATTTCAGGTGATCATGAGCGCCCTTCACGAGCACCGGGACGCTCGGCCGCCCCCTTGGCCTTCGCCCCAGAATGCTATCGGGTTTTCCTGAGAACGCGCGAGCCAACGCGGTTGTCCACCGGCGTCACGACCTCTATCGGATCCCCGCGGGCCGGCGCTTTCGCCACGTTGTCGGTAACAAGCTTGAGCTGCTGATACCAGTCCAACAGGTTGACCAAAGGATGCTGGTCCACGATGGCGGTGATTTCGCCGGAAATGGTTGTCCTGCCGACTAGCCGGAACTGGCGCGCCAGCCGCTCCGCCGTTTCGAACAGGTGCTCGTGCCCCTTCCTGGTTCCGAAAATCGCGGCGACTTCCTTGCAGAACTGACACCTGCGACGAAAGCGCTCCTCGGGCGCCAGGGGCCACTCGTCGTAATAGCCCTGCTCGATCCGTTTCCGAACCTCCCAATAGAGACCAAGCCTCGGCTCAGTTGGGACGAGCCCGTAGATGTTGTACGGGTTGGCGTCAAGAACCCTGGTGCCGGACGGGAACTCATATTGGACAGCGGCTGCGAACTCGGCCTCCTCGCGCCTGCCGGCCTCCACGACTACTGACGACGTCCTGCAGTTCTTCGGCAGGAGATAGTGGGCACGGAATTCCAACCTGGTCTCCACACGTGTGAACACAGCTTCAAAACCGGGTGTCGTTTGCCCCTTTGCCACCGTCTGCCGCTCCAACCCCGCGCCCGGTCGCCTTTGGGAGAAACGACCAGATTTCGGCCCCGGCCTCAATCCAAGCCCCTTCGAGGTTTGAGCAGTTCGATCTGCTCAAACCCTTCCGTGACCAGAATGGCCACCTTCATCCCGTTCAGGTTCGGTCTGCCAGGGATCCGTCTCCGTTCAATGCGCGGCGGGCTGATACGGGCTGTGCCTCGTGAGCACAGCCCGTATCAGCCCACACGAAGTGGGGAGAAGCGCTCGGACTGCTATGATTTCTCTTAGCCAGTACGTGCCAGACCTGCCCAATGAGCTGTCGATCGAGTCAAGTCAACTCGGGCGTCATAAGCGCGGTTTGAGTTGTCGGCGCACAGCTTTTTCGATTTTGCGAAAGATCCATGTACCGTCAGCATCAATGTCAGACGAGCGAAAGAATGGGATCGTTGCGGGAGGGATTGATGCAATGTGACCAAGAGCGCGCTGTGTCGCAAATGAGGGACAACCTCCAACATGGAGGATCAGACCTGTGCAATCTGGATCTGCTTCGATCACATGTCGATTGAAGCTCGCGAAATTCTCGATCATTAAAACGTGAGAGGGGACGAAAGACGCCAACTCTCCGAATTTCATTCGGCGGCACACCAAGATAGGGCAATGACACTGAAACCGCTGCGCCATTGAGAGCAAGCGCTCCTGAGAGACGCAGCGGAGGGCCAAACCGCTCAAACCGAGCATAGATAGCGCCTCTCTCGGGTTGACCTCCGGAGGAAGGTCGATCGTAGCCGCAAAGTCTTAGGACCGCTGCTTCGAGCCTCTCAAGTGCCATTACTGTTCCACGCTGTTTTCTGAGAGACGGTTCGATGATCGTGGCCGCGATGTTTCCCATCTACGATTGCCTGCGCCAGGACTATAGCTAATCGTACCATCTGCACGTTTCCGGGCCCGAGATTGCAGCAGCTTCGCTTTCGGGATCACGCATGCGGCGCCGACAAGGTTCTGCACGGATGTCAGCATGGATATCTAAGCCCGTGAACATTTCCTCCTGCTCTTGGCCGCCGCATCGCACGATGGCTCGCGGTCGAGCCGACCGCCCCAAATGTGTCGGCCGATCTTGCCCAGGGGCTCAGTAGTTTCCTGCCCATCTCTCAGGTGTTTCCCCAATACCGCTTCGCTCTAGCCCTCCTAACCTTTGAAGGACGTGAACTGGGGTTCGCTCCGGGACACCGAGCCCGTGGATTGTCCGCCTGCGAAGGGGTTGCCATGAGACTGGTTACGCTGACCGCAGCCGCCGTCCTTGTCCGGTCGTCAGTTCCCCTGCATGCTGCCGAGGTGTCTTCCTCCCCAATCCGACCATGGCCCGGCCGGCCATCCAGGGCCTTTCCGGTAGGGCGCAGTGACGCCGCAATGGGGCAGCCCGCCGGGCGGCGGGTGGGATTGTCGCGGGCCGCGGCGCCGTCGTCCGGCCGGACCATGGTCTGTGTGGCCAACGGCACCGATCAAACACAGAGGAGCAAGGCCAAGTGAATGAAGCGACACAGGCCTTGAACATGCCGGTGGTGGCAGGGCGAGGCATCGCACCCCGCGACGCTATCCTCGACCTTCGGGCGCGGGTGAATCAGGCGATTATCGGCCAGGAGCGGGTCGTCGAACGCCTGGTCATAACCCTTCTTGCCAATGGCAATGTGTTGATCGAGGGACTGCCGGGCCTCGCCAAGACACGCGCCATCAAGAGCCTAGCCCATAACCTTGAGGCAGAATTCAGCCGCATTCAGTTCACCCCCGATCTCCTCCCCTCCGATGTGACCGGTGGCGAGATCTACCGCAGCGATGGACAGGGGGGCGGCACGTTCGAGTTCCGTCAGGGCCCGGTGTTCGGCAACCTTATCCTGGCGGACGAGATCAACCGTGCTCCGGCGAAGGTGCAGTCTGCGCTGCTGGAGGCCATGGAGGAGCGGCAGGTGACGGTGGCGGGCAAGCGCTACAAGCTGCCCGAGCTGTTCATGGTGCTCGCCACCGAGAATCCGATCGAGCAGGAAGGTACCTATTCCCTCCCCGAGGCCCAGATAGACCGTTTCCTGATGCATGTGCGCATCGACTACCCGAGCGATATCGACGAAGTGAAGGTGCTTCGCCTCGTCCGTGAGGAGAACGCCGGGGCCTCATCCTCTGCTGCTCCGCTCAAGATCGCGCAGCAGGCGATCCTCGATGCGAGGCGCGAGATCGACCGTGTCACCTCCGCCGAGGCCATCGAGACGTACATAGTAGGACTGATCGCTGCTACTCGTCGCCCGGCCGAGTTTGGAGACAGACTCAAGCAATGGATCGCCATCGGTGCCAGCCCGCGCGGTTCGCTGGCCCTCGACCGGACTTCGCGGGTCTACGCCTGGCTCCAGGGCCGCGACTACGTCGTTCCGGAAGATGTCCAGGCTGTCGCCCACGACTGCCTGCGCCACCGCGTCTCCCTGAGCTATGAGGCCACGGCGGATGGTGTGAAGCCGGACGACGTGATCGACGAGGTCATCCGCCAAGTCGCGGTGGCAGCCTGAGGAAGGATGGAGGCGACGGATGGCTTCAACTGCGACAGCGCGCCGGACCTCCTCCGACCAGGGCCGCATCACGGTAACGGCGGACGAGCTGATCCGGCTCAGGCACAAGTCCAAGGGCTTCAGCTTCCTGCCGCGCCAGCCCGTACACAGCATCCTGACGGGACGTCATGCCTCGCGCCTGCGCGGGCGCGGTCTGAACTTCGAGGAGCTGCGGCCCTACTATCTGGGTGACGATACTCGCACGATCGACTGGAATGCGACGGCGCGCCTGCGCGATCCCTTCATCCGCGTCTACACCGAGGAGCGGGACCGGGCCGTCATGCTGCTCGTCGATCAGCGCCTGTCGATGTTCTTCGGCAGCCGGCGCGCCACGAAGTCGGTCGCCGCAGCCGAGGTCGCTGCTGCCTCGGCGTGGCGCGTCACATCGCAGGGCGACCGTATCGGGGCTGTGGTGTTCAGCGACAACGAAGTGGTGACGGTCAAGCCGCAGGCCCAGGACGCCGGAGCCATGACTGTCATCGGCGCCGTTGCTAGGGCCTGCCAGACCCTGCCCGGCCGGATCGGGGACAGCCCCAAGCCGGAGGCACTCAACGAGGCCCTGCATCGGGCGGCGCCATTCCTGAAGCATGACGGCCTCCTGTGCCTGATAACCGACGCCGCTGGGGCCGACCGGGAGACCGTCGAACGCGTGACGACGCTCACGGCCCACAACGACGTCCTGAGCATATTCGTCTACGATCCCCTCGAGGCCAACCTGCCGCCAATAGGCCCGGTCGTCGTCGCGGAGAGCGATCAGCAGATCAAAGTCAACCTGTCGTCCTCCGACCTGAGGGGCCGTTTCTCGCAGGATTTCGCGCAGCGCCGTCGACAGATCGAGCGATTCTCCCGCAAGCGGTCGATCCCGGTCCTGCCCATCCGTGCGGACCTTGATCCCATTGACCAGCTCCGCGACTTGCTGGGACGCCGTGTCACGCATTCCGACCGCACGCGGCCCCTGGAGGCAGCTCGATCATGACTAGCGATCCGGCCGACCTCACCAACCTGCGTGACATCGTGCTGCCGCCTTTGCCGTTGTGGCCACCGGCCCCGGGCGCCTGGATCATCCTTCTCGGAATTCTTGCTGCCTCTCTCGTCATGATCCGGCGGGCGTATGAGCGGTACCGCTCCGATGCCTACCGTCGCGAGGCACTTCGGGAACTCAGCGCCTCTCCGGACATGACGGCGATCCTACCGCTCCTCAAGCGGGCGGCCCTCGTCGCCTATGGCCGCGAGAAGGTCGCATCGCTGAGCGGAGACGCGTTTCTGGCCTTCCTCGACCGGACGGGCGGCACGATGGCTTTCACGTCGGGTCCAGCCCGGCTCCTTCCCGAACTGGCCTACACGCGTCGGGCGGCCATGACGGCGGACGACCGCGCGGCGGTCGTTGCCGATGCACGGCGATGGCTGCGATCCCACCGGGCGCGGGAAGGCTGACATGCTGACCTTCGCATATCCCTGGCTCGCTGTCCTGCTGCCCCTGCCCATCTTCGTGTACTGGTTGGTGCCGCCGCATGTAGAGCTTCGGGCCGGTGTGAGAGTGCCGTTCTTCCGAACGCTCGTGACCCTGACCGGACAGGTGCCGGGCAGCGGCATCGTCACGGCGCGGCGCAGTTCCGGACGCACGGCTATCCTCATGGTCTGCTGGCTCCTCGCGTTCGCGGCACTCATGCGCCCGCAATGGATCGAACCTCCCCTCCATCGCGAGGTGCCGACCCGGGATATGCTCCTGCTGGTTGACCTCTCGGGTTCCATGGACACCAGGGACTTCACGGATACGCAGGGACACACGGTCAATCGGCTCACGGCGCTCAAGCAGGTCCTCGACGAGTTTGTTGCGCGCCGCCAGGGCGACCGCATCGGCGTAGTGGTGTTCGGCGATGCACCCTTCGCGCTGGTGCCTTTCACGACCGACCTGAAGCTCGCTCGTCAGCTCGTGCAGGAGACGGTCGTCGGCATGGCCGGGCCGCGCACGGCGTTTGGGGATGCGATCGGCCTTGGCATCTCGCTCTTTGACAAATCGACGGTGAAAGCCAGGACGATGATCGCTCTGACCGACGGCAACGACACCGCCAGCAAGGTGCCGCCCGGTGAGGCGGCGGGCGTCGCCAAGGACCGTGGCATCGTCATCCACACGGTCGCCATCGGCGACCCGACGGCCGCTGGCGAGGACAAGCTCGACGAGGCCGCGCTCAAGGACGTGGCGGAGAGGACGGGTGGTAGCTTCTACCGCGCGCTCGACCGGGAGCAACTCGCCGGGATCTATCAGAGGCTCGACCAAGTCGAGACCCGGCGGATCGAGACCGTGTCCTTTCGGCCGAAGTCAGATCTCTACTGGATCCCCCTTATTGGCGCCCTCCTGACAAGCATGGGGGCGTGCGTCGTGATCGTGATTCGAAGACACCACTCTGGTCCTCACGCCCTGCGGCAGGGAGCCATCCCATGACTGCGGCGCTCGCATCCTTCCATCTCCTGCGGCCCTGGTGGCTCGTGCTGCTCATGCCCGCGATGTTCCTCTGGTGGCATTTGAAGCAAGGCGCCGACGAGGCCGCCCGTTGGGCCCAGGTCATCGATCCCGGCATCCTCCGGGCCTTGATGCTGGGTAGCGACCGCAAGTCGGCTCTCTCATCCCATGATGTTCTGTTCGCGGCCTGGATCACGGGCATCCTCGCGGTCGCAGGCCCCACCTGGAGACGCGAACCCTCGCTGTTCGCCGATGCCCGGCCACCCCTCATGGTCGTCCTCAAGGTCACGCCGTCCATGAATGCCGAGGATCTGTCCCCGAGTCGTCTCGTCCGGATTGTCCAAAAGCTCTCAGATCTAGTGACCGCACGCGAAGGCGCCGCGACAGGACTTGTCGCCTACGCCGGATCGGTTCACCTTGTCCTGCCGCCGACACCGGACAACGACGTGGTGGTTGCCATGGCGCAGGCCTTATCGCCTGAGATCATGCCCCGGGAAGGCGACAGCCTCGCCGGGGCGGTCCGCTTGGCCTCCGCCGTGCTGCGGGACGGCAGCAAGGGAGGATCGGTTCTCGTAATGGCCGATGCGATCGCGGCAGACCAAGTGCCGCTCCTCGAGAACCTCGGTGCTTCCGGTCCGACATTCGAGATGACGCTCTGGGCTGCGCTGCCGCCGTCGCGCCTCGACAGCGCGCAGGACCTGCACGCGGGCGCTTCAGCCCTGGACGCGTCACTCGAAGCTGTCCTGCCCGACCGATCGGATGTTCAGGCGATTACAACACGGCTCGACCGGGCGGCGGCCGTCGGCGACGTCGCCGCCGAGGGCGAGAGATGGCAGGAGGCCGGGTACTGGCTGACACCCCTGCTTGCGCTCCTCACCCTTGCCTGGTTCCGGCGCGGCTGGGTGCTGGGGAGCTGACGCCATGGCGCATGCGATCCGTAACGCAATCGAAGGCCTGCCCCTGTTCCTGGAGCGGCATGCGTACTCGAGCATCGCAGGCGCGGTTGTGATCGGCCTGGGGATCCTTGGCACCGTCTACGGGTGGCGCAACCTCCTGCTCACGCCCGATCAGCGGGGCGCCTGGGCGATGCACCGGAGCGACTTTCGGAAAGCCGCCGACGCATTCATCGATCCCATGTGGCGTGGCGTGGCCCTATTCCGGGCGGGCGCGTTCAAGGACGCGGCCCAAGCCCTGTCCGGACTCGACACGGCCGAGGCCGCCTACGATCAGGGCAATGCCCTCGTGATGCTCGGACAGTACGACAACGCCATCGGTCGCTACGACCGCGCCCTCCAGCTCCGGCCCGGTTGGGCCGAGGCCGAGGCCGAGGCCAACCGGGCCCTGGCGCGGCTGCGGGCGGAACGCCTGAAGACGACGGGTGGCGACATGGGCGACACGGACTCCCGACCCGACGAGGTCGTCTTCGATCCAACCAAGCCCAAGGGCAGTGAAGGCAAGGACGAACAGGTTGCCGCAGGGACACCCATGTCGGACGAGGCGGTAAGAGCACTATGGCTGCGCGGTGTTCAGACCCGGCCCGCCGACTTCCTGCGAGCGAAATTTGCCTACCAGATCGAGAACCAGTCCACACCGTCGACAAACCCGGGGCGCGTCCCATGAAGCACTCCACCGTTCCCTCGAAGCCCTCGACCGCCGACGGCGGCATGGTCTGGATTCCCGGCGGCACCTTCGCGATGGGATCGAACGACCACTATCCGGAAGAGGCTCCCATCCATCGCGTCACCGTGGACGGGTTCTGGATGGACGCGGCTCCGGTCACCAACCGCCAGTTCAAGGCCTTCGTCCAAGCTACAGGCCATGTGACCACGGCCGAGATGATCCCCGACGCCAAGGACTATCCCGGAGCCAAGCGGGAGATGCTGAAGGCCGGCTCCATGCTCTTCAGCCCTCCGTCCCATCCGGTCGATCTCCGGGACTGGAGTCAGTGGTGGACTTTCGCCTTCGGGGTGAATTGGAAGCGTCCCTACGGCCCTAACAGCAAGCTCAAGGGACTGGAGGACCATCCCGTCGTCCACGTCAGCCACAGCGACGCCCTTGCCTACGCCCGATGGGCGGGCAAGGACCTGCCTACTGAGGCCGAATGGGAGTTCGCTGCCAAGGGTGGAACCGATGGTATGGAGTTCGCCTGGGGCAACGAACTCACGCCCGACGGCCGGCAGATGGCCAACACTTGGCAGGGACGATTCCCGTTCGAGAACACGATGCTCGACGGCTACGAGCGTACCTCCCCGATCGGCTCGTTCCCGGCCAACGGCTACGGCCTTTACGACATGATCGGCAATGTCTGGGAATGGACGAACGACTGGTACATGCCAAAGCACCCCGAGGATGCGCCGAAGGCCTGCTGCATCCCAGAAAACCCGCGAGGCGGTCGCGAGGACGGCAGCTACGACCCTCGCCAGCCGAACTTCAGGATCCCGCGCAAGGTAGTCAAGGGCGGCTCGCACCTCTGCGCCCCGAACTACTGCCGCCGCTACCGTCCAGCGGCGCGACATCCGCATCCGGTCGATACTTCGACGAGCCACATCGGCTTCCGCTGCGTCCGGCGGGAGCGGCAGGAAGCGACCTGACCTACGTCCAAGCGCACTGTGGCTCGTGTGGGGCACGAGCCACTCTGAAATCCCGTTCGGCCTTCAGTACTTGGCGGCGACCCGTGCGGCCGGAGGCGTCTGCCCGCCGAGCGGGAACGCCACCGTGAACAGGCCGATGGTGCCCTGCGGACGGTTTTCGACGTCGACCTCACGCAGCACCCTGACGCGGGTCGTGATCGGGGTTCCCGCAACGGTGAAGTCGTAGCCGATCGAGGCGCCGGCCGCCACCACCCGTCCCTTGTAGGGGCCGATCCGGTTACCCCGCCCACTGTCGTCCGACACCTGGTCGTAATAGCCCGCCAGCAGTCCGACGGAGATCTCCTTAGTCAGGTTCTTGCTGATTGACAGATCGGCATGGAAGGCATTGCCGCTGTCGTAGTCGGTGTCCGGGTTCTCGCCGTTGATCTCGAAGCCGATGGCACCCGAGATGTCGAGCCCAAGCGCCGGATCAAGCCAGGTCGCGGCGACGAACACGTCCCCGATCCAGCGGTTGAAGGCGAGGTTGGAGAGCTCCCCTTCCTGGTAGCCGCCGGCAGGCACGTTCACGCTCGCGCCCACCGACCAGTGGAGCCTGCCCGAATCCCATCCGACCAGCCCCGTTACGATCGGGTCGCCGAGCACGAACGAGGCATCGCGCTGGCTGAACGCGAAGGTGCGGCCCAGCCGCGGCGCCTCGATCAGCACGCCCGCGCTCACCCGCGGCACGCCTGCGGGCAAGCTGACGCTGATGGCCGTCCGTCCCCCGAGAACCTCCAGGGGCGTGACCCATGTCGCGGTCAGGAAGTCGGCGCGGATCTCCACCTCAACGTCCGCCAGCACTGCGCCGCCGATCTGGATGCGGCGGGCGCCGCTGAGCTCACCCGAGTAGGCCATGAAGTCGTTGCTGAAGTAGAAGCCGGGCGGCGGGACGATCCCCGCTGCCGGACCGCGGAAGCCGGGAAGATAGAGGCTGGCCCCGCCCTCCGTCGCCTCCGCGGTGCCCGCCACGAGGCTGCCGAATAATCCGAGCGCCAGGATCGTCGCAAAACGATGCCGCCCGACGCGACATCTGCCAGGGCCCCTCCCTAATTCGTGCGCCGTCTCCCGCCTGCGGCTCGATACCCGAGTACTCATGACAATCCTCTTTTCCAGGTTGGGCCGGCAGAAGGTTCGACCGTGTCCTTCTGCCGGACGATGCTCGCGTCATTGCGCAGGCGCGTCGAAGCTCCGCTGCATCTTCTCCACGAGCTGATCGATGCTGAAGCTCGCTGCGCGTTGGCTGGGTGGGTAATCCTTGAAGGTGGCCAGGAACTGACCGACGACGGTTGGCGCGGCGAGAAACACGCCCGCGGCGTCCGACATGAACCAGTCATAATAGGTGTTCGACGTAATATCCGCCCGCTCGTAAGGATCCGAGCGCAGGTTGAAGACCTTCGGCACCCGCAGGCGGGTGAACGGCTCGGCCCAGATTCGCATCGTCCCCTGGGCGCGCTGCTCGTCAAAGACGATCTTCCAGTTCTCGTAGCGGAGGGCGACGAGATCACCGTCGTCGTCGAAATAGACGAATTCCTTGCGCGCGCTCCTGTCCTGCTGGCCTGTCAGGTACGGAAGCTGGTTGTAGCCGTCGAGATGGACCTTGAAGGTCTTCGTTCCGGCCTGGTGACCTTTCAGCAGCTTGTCCTTGATGTCTGGATCGCCCGCAGCCGCTATCAGGGTGGGCACCCAGTCGAGGCCGCTGATCAATTCAGTCGACACGGAGCCCGGTTGGATCCGTCCCGGCCAGCGGATCATGCAAGGCACGCGGAAGGCGCCTTCCCAATTGGTGTTCTTCTCGCTGCGGAACGGCGTCGTGCCAGCATCCGGCCAGGAATTTTGGTGCGGTCCGTTGTCGGTGGTGTAGAGCACTATGGTGTTGCCGGCGATGCCGAGATCGTCCACCGCCTTGAGAACCTGGCCGACATGCGCATCATGCTCGATCATGCCGTCGGCATATTCGGTCCGGGACGTCAGGCCAGGCTTGTCGCGATGCTCCGGCCGCACATGGGTGCGGAAGTGCATGCGGGTCGAGTTGAACCAGCAGAAGAAGGGCTTGTTCGCCCGGGCCTGACGCTGCATGAAGTCGATGGCCGCGGCCGAGGTCTCGTCGTCGATGGTCTCCATGCGCTTCTTCGTCAGTGGCCCGGTATCCTCGATCCTGCCGTCGACGGAGGTCTTGAGGACCCCGCGCGGCCCGAACCGCTTCCGGAACTCCGGATCCTGCGGGTAAAAGTGGTTCTCCGGATCCTCCTCCGCATTGAGGTGGTAGAGGTTACCGAAGAACTCATCGAAGCCGTGGGCCGTCGGCAGGTATTCGTCACGGTCGCCGAGGTGGTTCTTGCCGAACTGGCCAGTCGCGTAGCCGAGTGGCTTGAGCAGCTCGGCCAGCGTCGCATCCCTTGCTTGCAATCCGACCGTCGCCCCCGGCATGCCCACCTTCGACAGACCGGTGCGCAGGGTGCATTGGCCCGTGATGAAGGTCGAGCGGCCTGCCGTGCAGCTCTGCTCGGCATAGTAGTCGGTGAACATCATGCCTTCGTGGGCGATGCGGTCGATATTGGGCGTTCGGTAGCCCATCACCCCGAAGGAATAAGCGCTGATGTTGGTCTGCCCGATATCGTCACCGAAGATGACAAGGATGTTGGGCCGTTGTCCGGAAGCGGGCAATGGAGCCGTTGCAGGCTGAGGCTGCTGGGCCTGGGCCGATGCTCCGGTTCCCGCCATCGATGCCAAGGCAATTGCGGTTCCCGACAGGAGGATGTCACGTCGGTTGACGCTCCGCTCCTCCCCGGTGTCTTGCTGCTCCCTGCTCCGATACTTCTCGCTCATGTCCAACTCCTCTGGATCTATCCGAAAGGCATGCCGAAAGCGCTTGCGGGGCTATGGCTTGTAGATCGTCTTCCAATCCCGCTTCATGTCGACGACGAGCCACCCTCGCTTCGGCGCCTCGTCGAGCGCCTTGTCGAGCCGACCGATCTGCGACTGCCGATCGTAGGCGTACTCGCGCTCCACGTCGGTGTGATGGACGATCAGCGCGAAACGTGGGCCCGTGTTTAGGGTCGTCCATTGCAGCATCTGGAGATCGCCGTCCGAGTTACCGGCAGCGAAGACCGGTCGGCGGCCGATGAAACGGTTGATGCCGAGCGGCTTGCCGGATCCGTCATCGACGAACTCGACCGTCGGTAGCTTCTCAATGACCGGGGTGTCGCCCTCAAGACGGTAGCTCGTCTTGCCGCTCGACCCTATCACCTGCTCGGGCGGGATGCCGTAGGCCTTCTCCGTCCACGGTCGCATGAACTCGACGCCGCCGCCCGAGACGATGAAGGTCTTGAAGCCGTTCGCCCTCAGGTACGTCAGCAGTTCAACCATCGGCTGGTAGATCAGCTCCGTGTAGGGTCGGTTGAAGCGCGGGTGGCGCGCCGTGGCGAGCCAGTCCGAAACGCTCTTCTCGAAGGCCGTCGTCGTCATCCCACTATGGGTAGCAATCATCAGGTCCGCGATGCCTTGCTCACCGAGCGCGGCCAGGGTCGCCCTGTCGCCGCTCAGGAGTGCCTTGAAGGGCTGCCTGCCCGCCAGTTCCGGATTGGCGTTGGCGAGTTCCCTGGCACGGGCCTCCACGAATTCGGCCTGGACGTAGTTGGGCTGTTCCGTCCAGAGCGTGCCGTCGTTATCGAAGGTGGCGATCCGGTCCTCGATCGGCACGAAGTCGGGGCCGGCCTGACGCGTCACGCGTTGCACGAAATCGATAATTCTAGTCTTGGCCGCACCGTCGTTCCAGGACGGCAGGGGATCGGTCTGGGTCTGGGCCTCCGGTGCCGTAAGCCCGAGCATGTTAACTGCCGCGAATACGAGAAGTGCACGGCGTGTGGGGATGAAGGTACTGGGGATTGGCATCTCAGGATCTCTCGACGGGATTGAGCGGTGGCAATGCGGACGGACGCCGGACACGTGCGTGTACAGCCGGGACGGACCATGCCGCCTCGGCGAGCCGACGTCCCCGTTCCGGCGTCCATGGTTCCCCACCACGGCCGAATAGGGAGCGTTCGAGTTGCATCGCCGCGGCCAATGCGTGATGCTGCGAGACCCACTCGACCTGGGATGGCGACAGTCGCGTCTTCCATTCAGCGAATGCCCGATACGTCGCGACGGCATCCCCGCCCCTGGCGACCCGGCACAAGGCCCGTCTCGCGGCCATCTCCGATGTAGCCTGCCGTTGCTGCCAAGCGAGCCAACCATCGCGTACCCGCGGCCAGCCGTAGCGCACCGCCAGGACAAGGACCGACAGCGTTGCGGCAAGTCCGAAGGCCATCTTCAGCCACTTGCGCGGGCTGCGCCGCACGTCTGCGGAGGAAGCTGCCGTGGAGGGTACGGCGCTCACCGTCACGCTCACGCCGGGAAGATTCACCAATTGGGCGGACTTCGTGCCGAGATCCCACCACGGCTGGGTGAGGGTTGGGATCGTAAAGGTGCCGGCGCGCTCGAACACGTAGGTGACCTTGTCGGTTCGGTGACCCGTGACCGAGCCGCGATTCACACGATCCTCGCTCACGGGCGGATCGACATAGACCCGAACGCCGTCAGGCACGGCGAAGGTGAGGTCGGGCATGCCGAGTGCGGGCACGTCCACTGCCTCCCGGGTCACTGTCCGGACGAGGGCGCCGCCGGTTTCGAAGCGGGTTGCCTGAACTGGCAACCAGGCCTGGCTCGCAGACACCCGGATCGAGGCGATCACTGGACCTGACGGATCGATGCCCGGCGGGACGGCGACGTCCAGGCTAACCGGATTGCCCATGGTCGATCCGGCAACATCGCCGGTAGGGTCGAGCAGGGTGATGTGCGGGGCCGGAACGGTCAGCCTCCCGCCGCGGCGAGGATAGACGGCGAACGTGAAGCGCTGGCCGACGTAAGGTCGCTGACCGATCGTCTCGCGGATGGTCAGGCCTTGGCTCTCGAAACGCATCACCTGTGCGCCCGGTGCGTCCGAAACCCCGACCCGCGGCGGCCGCGGCATGATGTCGGGGAACAGGACGTCGACATAGAGGCTGACGGACTGGCCAACGACTGCACTGTCGGCAGGATCGAGCGCTGTCCTCACGATGACGCCCGACGGCTGAGACAAGGCCGACGACGCGGCGACGATCAGGCCGAGGGCCGGCAGGAAACGCATCGAGCCCGATCCACCTCTCGACCAAGACCCTCGTGGCAACGCCCGGAAAGCCTGCGTCATGGCTCGCCTCGCACGAACCAGCGGTAGTAGGGATTGTCCGGATCCGCCGCGAGTACCTTGTGCATGTCGCGAGCCCACCCGATCCGGTCGCCCCCGAAGGCATACATGCCGGCACGATAGAAGGTGAGCAGCTCCTCCCGGCGGGAGGCGATCGCCGCGAGCGCCGCCTCGTCGGCTCCGCTGACGGGAACATCATCGCGCAGATTCAGCAGGTCTTGCAGCACCAGCCCGAAATCTCCGCGCCGGACCCAGGTGGCATACTCGATCCGGGGGTGATCGTCGGTCACGGCCGGCGCATCCCCGGCAAAGCGGACGAGGCCGTCCCGCCCCATGACATAGGTCGCCAACAGGGCTTCGGGCGACCGCACACCCACCTCCGCCAGGGCCGACGCAACATCGGGGTTCGTTGCCAGCAGCCGGATGCGGGCGAGATCGAGCGTGATCGGATCGGGCGAGCCGACCAGCAGCATCTCGTGCAGCTCGGTGGTCCACAGGGTGACATGCGGGAACACGTCGAGGAAGCTGCGCACGAGCGAGCGAGTGTCGGCCTCGTTCTGGGTCGGCAACGGCAGCCACTGGGCGACGATGCCTTGCGGTCGGAGGCGCAATGCGGCGAGGCGGTAGAAATCGCTCGAGTAGAGATTGACGACGCCCGCGGCGGATGGAGGGGGCGGCTCAAGCGTCACCATGTCGTAGGTCTCGTCCGAGCGCTGCATCTCGCGCCGTCCGTCCCGCAGGCGGATGTCCAGCCGCGGATCGGATGAGGCCCCATAGGCGCCCTTGAACAACGGCGCAGCCCGCAGGACGGCGGGTAGGAGCTCCGCCACCACGCGGCGGTCGAGACTGGGATGGCGCAGCATCGCTCCCGCCGTGATCCCGGTACCGTAGCCAATCACGAGCGCCGAGCGTGGTTCCCCATTGTGGACAATGAGCGGCAGTAGGGCCTGGAGCCGCATGTAGCGCAGCGACGGCATCGCGTCGCCTGAATTCGAGACGCCTTGGATATAGAGGCGGCGGAAGCGGTTCGCGCCGGTCCCGCGCTCGACGACGGCAACGGTCCCGCCCCGTCCTTCCTCGTAGAAGGCGAGCGAACCTCCGCGCAGTCCCGGGAAGACTCTCGCCAGCCCGTCGGCCGGCAGGGCCAGGGCAACGGCGACAGAGAGAGTGGCCGCCATCAGCACAGCGCCCTTCAGGCCGCGGCTGCGCCCGCCCCACAGGACCGCGCCCGCCCCGACGGCACCGGCCAGGACGGCCAAGACGGCGAGCGTGCGTACGACCCCCAGCGCGGGGACGAGCACGAAACCAGCCAAGGCCGTTCCCGCGATGCCGCCGATCGTGTTGACCGCCAGGACGGCTCCAGTGCCCTGCCCGGATAGGCCGTCCGTCGCGACCAGCCGCAGGGCCGCCGGGAAGGCGGCGCCGAGCAGGATAGTCGATGGCAGCACCACGGCCATCGCCGCCACAGCGAAACGGGCGCACATGCCGGCGAGGTCGTTGCCCGTCAATGCGAGCGCGGCGGCTTCCGCTCCCGTCTGGGCGATCACGAGCCACCTTCCGGGCATGGCAATACCCAGGAGCGCAAGGGTGCCGGCCCCCGCGACGAGGAGCCCGAACACGGCCCATGGATCGCGCGCACGGTCGGCATGGCGGGCGAACAGGGCGGCACCGAGGGCTAGCCCCATCAAGTAGGTCGCGAGCACGACGGAGAAAGCAAAGGCGCGCGTGCTAGTGAATGGCACGATGGCCTGGGACCAGACAATCTCGTATCCGAGGGCAATCGCTCCAGCGATGCCATAGAGGAGCAACGCAACGATCGCGTCACGTCCAAAGGCCGGGAGCGGCCTCCTGTCCGCGCCGGGAGGCCATGGGCCGCCGGGATCGGCTTTATCCAGGAACAGGGCCGTGCCACCAAGGGCCACGCCGATGACGGCGGCAGTCAGGGCCGAACCCTGGACCCCGAGCGCGGGAATAAGGAGAAAAGGAGGGAGGAGAGCCCCCATGATCGCCCCAAAGGTGTTGGCGGCATAGAGGCGGCCTCCGGATGCGGCAGCGCGCCCCCCTGCCCCGGCGAGGGTTCGGATCACAACGGGCAGCGTGCCGCCCATCAGTGCCGCCGGCGCCGCGACCGCGATCAGCGGAAGGGCCCAGGCCAAGGCGGTGCTGACAGCCTCAAGGCGAGCGAAAAGCGGCGCGGCCCGCGCGAGAAGCACTGTCGTGCCAAGACCGAGAATGGCAGCGCCGATCTCGATCACGGCGTAAAGGCGTAAGGGGCGTCTGGCCCGGTCCGCGATCCGGCCCAAGATGAGACTTCCGCAGCCGAGACCCGCGAAGAACGCGCCGACCCCGGTGGCAATCGCATGGACCTCCACGCCGACAACCAGTGTCAGCTGCTTGATCCAGAGGATCTGGTAGATCAGGGCAACCGTGCCTGAGAACACGAGCAGGAGTGCGGGCACCAAATGGCTCCCGCGCTCCTGCGATTCTCCGACCGAACGGTGGTATTCACGCCTGCGGGCGCGGTGCGGGAGAGGCTCGGCGCGTGCCTGGGTCACTGTTCGGTCTCTCCCTCCCGTGTCTCGACATGGGCCGGCCGCAGGGGCAGCCGGCGGTGCGGTCATTCGAGGCCGCGCTTCCTGAAAGACTCGTCGATCTTCCGGTCTACGTCTCGACGGATCTGGTCGATGCTGAAGCTCGCGATGCGCTGGCTGGGCGGATATGCCACGAAGGTCTCGAGGAACTCGGCCGCCTTGATCTGCGCCTGCGCGAGGAGGTAGGCATTTTCGACCCGCCACTGATCATACATGCTGCCCGAGATCTCGGCATGCTCGTATGGGTCCATGCGCAGGTTGAAGAGCTCGGGCACCCGCAATGGCGTGAAGGGATGAGCCCAGACATCGAATTGACCGGGCTGCTCCTGCTTCTCGAAGACGTGCTTCCAGTCGCCGATGCGCATCGCGACGAGATCACCGTCGTCATTGAAGTAGTAGAACTCGTTCCGCGCGCTCTTGTCGGACCTGCCCGTCAGGTAGTCGAGCTGATTGAAGCCGTCGAGGTGATTGCGGAACGTAGTCGGATTGCCCGCAGGCTGCCAGCCCTTGGCCAGCCTCTCCTTCACATCTGGGTCACCAACTGCTGCCAGGAGCGTCGGGAACCAGTCGAGACCGGAGAAGATTCCAGTCGCAACCTCGCCAGCCTTGATCCTGCCGGGCCAGCGAACCATGGCGGGTACGCGGAAAGCGCCTTCCCAGTTCGTGTCCTTCTCCGAGCGGAACGGCGTCGTCGCCGCATCGGGCCAAGTGAACGCATTGGGACCGTTGTCCGTTGTGAATACCACGATGGTATTGTTGGCGATGCCCAGATCGTCGAGAGCCTTGAGCAGCTTTCCGACATTCATGTCCATCTCGACCATACCGTCGGCGTACTCGTTGCCGCGCATGCCGCTCTGACCGCGCATCGACTCGCGCACATGGGTGAAGATGTGCATGCGGGTGAAGTTCATCCATGTGTAGAACGGCTTGTTGGCCCTCGTCTGGCGCTGCATGAAGTCGATCGCCGCGCTGGTCGTCTCGTCGTCGATCGTTTCCATCCGCTTCCTCGTGAGCGGACCGGTGTCGTCGATTTTGCCGTCTACCGACGTCTTGAGGACGCCGCGGGGAGCGTACGCCTTGAGGAAGGCGGGATCATCCTTCGGCCAATATGGACGCTCGGGTTCTTCCTCCGCATTCAGATGGTAGAGATTGCCGAAGAATTCGTCGAACCCGTGTGCGGTGGGCAGGTACTCGTCGCGGTCCCCCAGGTGGTTCTTGCCGAACTGTCCGGTCGCATAGCCTAGCGGCTTGAGTGCACCAGCCATCGTGATGTCGGTCTTCTGCATCCCGACCGGAGCACCCGGAATGCCAACCTTGCAAAGCCCGCTTCGCAGGCATGCCTGTCCTGTGATGAAAGTTGACCGCCCCGCCGTGCAGCTATTCTCGGCGTAGTAGTCGGTGAAGAGCATGCCCTCATTGGCAATGCGGTCGATGTTTGGGGTCTTGTAGCCCATCAGGCCGCGCGTATAGGCGCTGAGGTTGGCCTGCCCAACATCGTCGCCGAAGATGACGAGGATGTTGGGCCGCTGCTGCGCGGCGCCCGTCGGGGCGGGCGCCGCCGTCTGCGGCGATGGTGCGGGGAGTTGGGCCGCCGCGGGCAACACGCCCCCGACGGCCGGTCCCACGACAGCGGCCGCGGCCGTGGTCATGAACCTGGTCAACATGGACATTCACTGTTCTCCTGGACTTGAAGTTTGGGTCTTGCCTCGGCTGCAGATGAACGGGCCGCGTCAGCGACCTTGCTTGCTTTCCTCCTCTTCCTCGTCACCCATGGTGTGGCCACGGCGCGGGATGCGCGTGACCCTCGGCGGATCGCTGGCCGGGAACGTATCGTCGGGCTGCTCGTCGGGAAGGACGGGGAGTTGGCGATCGGCAGCGTGAAACGCAGGATCTGCGGTGTATCGAACAGGTTGAGCAGGATTGGCCCCCGCAGCAGGAACCGGTTAGCGTCGCGCCCGGGCAGGCCTTTAAGCGACAGGATGTGGGGGTTGATCGTGACTTTGGGCGTCCGCGGGTTGTTGGCCCCGTTCTGTGCGTTGGTCTCTTGCGCCATGGTATCAGGTCTGGCGAGTGCGACGCCGAATGCGAGCCCGAGCGTTGCCTTCCTCGCGCCTCTCATGGCTGCCACAACGAACGTTCACTCACAGCGCATAAAGGTGGTTTCGATCTCGGGGAAGTCAGGATCGAACTTGACGATCACACTCGGGTTGGGAACCCGGAGCGAAATGGGCAACGCGCCAACCATCATCCGGCTCGAGCAGTCGAGGACCGCCCTTAGCCCGTCCGCGGCCCGCTTCTCGGATACCAACGTACAGGATGCCCGCGCGCCCTGGATGCGGTTGTCGCTGATGATAAAGCTGGTTTCGGCATCGGCCCGACCCGGCCGGAAGGCGACGCGACCGCCTTTCTTCGTGAACACGGCGGAACACTCCGCCGAGTTGATGACCCATGCCCCCTGGAGTTCGGAGACGGATGCGGCTCTGGCAGGGAATGCAGCGCAACCGAGCAGCACCGCCGCGATTAGGAAGGAGCCTATCATCCTGGTGGATGCCGCCATTGAAGCTCTCTCCTGTCGGTTGGGGTTCCGTGCTAGGCATGGCTTCCCGCAGGACGCCATTGCAGGTCATGATCGAAGCTTGTTTTCTGAGGCCTAGTCCCGCAATTGGGGAAAACCCTGAGTTTCGCCACGATAAACCCTCAGATGACACTCCTAAGGCTCGATCAGCCCGTTCCGGATTGCGTAGCGCACCAGGGAGGCAGTCGAGGTGACGTCGACCTTGCGCATGGCCGTGGCGCGGTGACTTTCCACGGTCTTTGGGTTGATGCCCAGCATCTGGGCCACCTCCTTGTTGCTATGCCCCTCGGCGATGAGCTGTACGACACTCCGTTCACGCGTGGTCAGAGCGCCATCACTCACGTGCCCGTGAGATAGGTAGGCACTCAGAAGGGTCTCGGAAATCTTCCCGGTAAAGAACGGCTTGTGGAGGGCGAGCGACTCTACAGCTGCGATCAGGAACTTGCGGGCATCTGATTTGAGCAGGTAGCCGCGAGCACCTGCCTCGAGCAGCTCGCGCAGCAGCGGCTCGCTCTCGTGCATGGTGAAGATCAGCACCTCTGTCTGCGGCGCAATCGCTCGGATCTCGCGTGTGGCGTCGACCCCGTTCAGCGAGGGGAGCCGGTAATCGAGGATGGCGACGGTGGGTTGGGTGTCGGTCGCCAGTTGCACCGCCTGCCGGCCATCCTCGGCCTCTGCGACAACCTCCCATCCTGGCTGAGCGCTCAGGATGGTGTGGAGCCCGGAACGGACGACGTCGTGGTCGTCGGCAATCAAGATGCGCGTCATGGCACCGCTTCCCTCCCAACATCCCTTCATAGCGCGAAGCTCAGCCATGACACCAGTGAAACCTCGGAAACAGCACGGAGAACACCGTTTGGCATGCCGGGTTGCCCGGTCCTGGCTCTCAAGATGCCCTCCCGTTGACCACACTCCAGTCTTTGATGGAATGAAGAGCAACTCAGTGTCATACTGGCTGGATAGGACCCCAAGCCAATTGCGGCCGTCTGCAGCGGAACTTGCCCGACGGATCATGGCCGAGGCCGGCTTGACCGCCCCTGCGGCCGAGACATTCCTAAAAACGTAGAATATGCTGCACGGCACAATCAGGGCAGGCACTCGCGTGGCGTGAATTTCACCCACGCAGACTTCAGCCCGCCCAGCACAGCTGTTTCTCGGACCTGGCGAACGACCGCTCTAGGTCAGTCTGGGAGGTTTTCTGCACGGCAGGAACAGCTGCATACGCCCGCAAACTGGCCAAAGTGTCGTTCCTCCGCATCAGGTAACAACGCGAAGCGACTACGACGTGAAACACCGTCAGTCCAAGAGATCCCTGCACGCCTCGTGGATCCGTGCCAGTGCTTGCGTCAGGACTTCGGTCGATGCTGCGTAGGAGATGCGAAAGAAGGGAGACATTCCGAATGCAGCACCTGGCACCACTGCAACGCCACGGTCCAGCAGGTAATCGACGAAGTCCCCGTCTGATCTGATCGTCTGCCCTGTGGAGGTTTTCTTTCCAATGGTGGCTGCGCAACTCGCGAACACGTAGAAGGCTCCGTCGGGAACATCGCAACTCAGGCCGGGGGACTTGTTGATCTGATCCACGACCAGATCGCGGCGCTGCTTGAAGATCTCATTGTTGTTGTGCATGAAGCCGCGGCTGCCATTGAGGGCTTCGACTGCCGCCCACTGGCTGATGGTGGATGTCGAAGTCGTCGACTGTGACTGAAGGTTGGACACCGCCGAGACAACGTGAGTCGGACCAGCGACGAAGCCAACCCGCCATCCCGTCATGCAGTAGCCCTTGGATAGCCCGTTGACGATGAGCGTACGTTCATGCAGCTCCGGCGCGACCGCGTTGATCGGCTGCGATGCTTCGGCGCCGTATACGAGGTGCTCGTAGATATGATCGTAGATGATGCCGACATGCGGATGCCGCGCCAGGACCTCCGCCAGTCTGCGTTGCTCGACAGCGGAATAGATCGCTCCTGTCGGATTGGAGGGAGAGCAGAGAACCAGCCACTTCGTGCTTGGCGTGATTGCTGCATCCAAGGCCTCGGGCGTGAGCTTGTACCTGGACCCCCGGCCGCAAGGGACGATGACTGGCGTCCCACCAGCAATTCGGGCGATATCGACATAGGACACCCAATAGGGCGCAGGGACGATGACCTCATCTCCCGGATCGAGCGTTGCCAACATCACGTTGAAGAGTGACTGCTTCGCACCACAGCCGACTGAAATCTGATCAGAACGGTAGTCAAGATTGTTGTCACGCTTGAGCTTTCCGGCGATGGCGTCCCGCAGCTCGGGCAGGCCAGCAGGAGCGGCATATCGCGTCAAGCCTCGATCTATGGCACGCTTGGCCGCGTCCGCGATGTGCCCGGGTGTATCGAAATCCGGCTCGCCGGCTGCAAGTCCGATCACATCCTTGCCAGCCCTCTGCAAAGCCTGCGCCTTAAAGGTCGTAGCAACTGTCGCAGAGGGCGGAACGGCAGCAAGCCGCTTAGAGGTACGGATCAATTCCTGCTCCATATATTAACAGTTGATATAGACATGCAATGCTCCCCTCAGGAAACCTCTGCATTCGCGAGAATGCGCTCCGCTCCACGAATAACCGGCTTCTCAATTAGCTTGCCGTCCACGACGGCCAGTCCCGTAGTGCTTTCCTGAAACGCGGCAATCACCCGCCGAGCATAATCGACTTCCTCTGGAGTGGGGGAAAAGACGTTGTGGATCGTCTGAATATGGGTGGGATGGATAAGTGCCTTCCCGGTAAAGCCGAGTTCTGCGCTACGTTGCGATTCCCGCCGCAGTCCCTCCTCGTCGTCGATCGTGAGGTACGGCACATCGAGCACGTCTATCTCAGCACGGGCCGCCGCGTGAACAATGCGCGAGCGAGCGTAGAAGAGTGCGTCCCATGTCGGACGCACGCGCAGCTCCGCCGAGAGATCGACTGCCCCGATGAATAAGGCCACAACGGACCGATCTGCCTGGGCGATCGCGGCAACATTCTCCAGGCCTTCCGCCGTCTCGATAATGACGTAGATCCCGACCTCCTCCGGACGGTGACGGAGCAAGTCCGCTACGAGACGGACCTCGTCAGCGGTACGAACTTTCGTCAGAACGATCGCGTCTGGTAGGGTCTCCAGCTTCAACAACGCATTCAAATCCGCTAGCCCTTCAGGGGTGCGGACGCTGTTGATGCGCAATGCCTTCTCGGCCTTGGCCGCGCGGTACTCGTGATACAACGGCAGAGAGAGATCCCGCGCCTCGTCCTTCCGAGCCGGGGCAACTGCATCTTCAATGTCAATGCAGACTACGTCGGCACCGGTTTCCAGCGCCTTGGCGAAGCGGTCAGGCCTGAGGCCTGGTACGAACAGAAAGCTGCGACGCCGACGTGTGTACAGGCTGCTCATGGTCAGTTTCTCCATCAGGATCATCGGGATTGGGACGGGCGTGTCCGCAGGTGCTCCGCATACAACGAGAGGCCGAAGCAGACAGTGAAATAGAAGGCTGCGACGAAGACATAGACTTCGAACGTGTAAGGATGCCAGGTGGTATCCGCGATGGCGGCTTTGGCCGCACTCAGCAGATCAAATACGCCGATCACCAGAACAAGGGACGTGTCCTTGACGGCACCGATCACCGTTCCGACGGTTGGTGGCAGGGAGATGCGGAAAGCCTGGGGCCACACGACTAGCCGAAATCCAAGCCAACGGCTTAACCCAAGTGACCGCGCCCCCTCGACCTGGCCTGGTAGCACTGCGGAAAGCGCTGCACGCCACGTTTCCGCAAGGTTTGCAGCCGCATGAAGAGTGAGCGCGGCAAGCACCAGGAAGACCTTCCCGATTTCAAGCCCGCCAAGCACGAGGGGCAAGACGGATACCGTCACGAATAGCAAAAGGACCAGTGGCACGCCCCGTACTGTTTCGATGACCGCGGTCGCTGGCGCGCGAAGCAGAGCGGACGACGATTTGCGAGCAACCGCCAGCGGGAGCGCTAGCATCGCGGCGAAAAGGATCGAGTAGACGGCCAGCAAGATCGTGACGGCCAAGCCGCCCCATGTCGCGATAGGGGCAGGTGGTTGCCCGACGACAGTGCCATGCAGGATCAGCGGAGCGGCCATGATCGGCGGAACCGACAGCCACGGCCGCCAGAGCGCCGAAATGCGTGGGGCTAACATCAAGAGAAGACCTAAGATGATAAGCACCATCGCGACGACCGCGCGGGGCCGCGCACTCGCTGGCAATGTGCCAAATATCAAGAGATTCCACTTGTCGTGGATAACTGCCCAACATGCTCCCGTGGCTCCGGAGCAGGCCTGAGCACTCCCGGTCCAAACTGCGTCGACAATCGCCCAGTCAATCACCCTGAAGATCAGAAGAGCCGCCACGAGGCCAAGCGCTGCCTGGATTAGCCTCTGCTGCAGCGACCCGGGTCGTGGCGGGAGGCGGGAGAGCCGTTCGCCCAGGCGTTCTGTCAGATCTCCGGTGAAACCCCATATTTTTGATCGGGCGTCGTACCAGTCACTCGCGCTCGCAACTGCCACGCTGAGCAGCAGGTAGGCTCCAACCGCAATGGCACCCGCTTCGATGGCCTGACCGGTCTGATTGATCACTGTGTTGATCACTGCGATCAGATCGGGGTAGCCGATTGCGACGGCGAGGGAGCAGTTCTTGATGAGCGCCAAGTACTGATTGGTCAAAGGTGGTATGGCGAGTCGGCGTACGTACGGAGCCGCGACGCAGTAAATAGTCTGCCATCGCCCGAGTCCGAGAGCGTAGGAAGCCTCGATCTGTCCGGTCGGGAGCGCTAGAACAGCCGCCCGCGCGACCTCGGCGATATAGGCGCCATGGAAGAGGATCAGCCCGAAGGTCAGGGCAGCAAGCTCGGGGCTGAGCGTCTGGCCGCCGGCAAGGGATAATCCACGACGAGCCGGAAACTCAAGAACTGGACTGGGCAGCAGTACGCACGCCGCGAGTGTGGCACCCAGCAGGAACAGCCAAGCGAGCGTCCTGCGCTTACGGCCGAGCGCAACGAACAGCACGATCCCGACAATGGCCAGCACAAGCCATGCCGCGCCACCGACGACACCAGGGACCGCCAATCCGCGATTCGATAAGATTATGCCTGGAAGCGGCTCGAAGGCCTCCCGCGCAGAAGGCAACTTCAGCAGCAGGCCATACCAAACGAAGAACTGAAGCAGGACCGGCGTGTTGCGAAAGAGCTCGATATAGGATGACGCTACCGCCCTAATAGGTCGCGGGGCGAACGAGCGTATGAGAGCGACGATTGCGCCCAATACCGTTGCGAACGGTATCGAGAGCGCGGCGACGAGTGCCGTATTGGCAAGCCCCGCGAGGATGACCGCTAGATAAGGATCATCCGGTCCGACGGGAAACAAGCTTTCTGCGATCTGAAAGCCCGAGGGTTGGAAAAGGAAGCCGAACCCGCTTCGAATGCCGCGAGCAGCAAGGGCGTCGCCGATGACTCCGACAATGAGAACGATAAGGGCGATGGTGGCGCCGGCCAAAAGGACCGAGCCACCAAGCCGGGCAACTCGAGGATCGCCCGGCCCCTCCAATAAGGTGAACGCTCTCACGGGTTCAGCCTTCCTCTAGCTCTTACTGGAAAGGCGGTGAGTAGAGGAGCCCGCCATCGCTCCAGAGTCGGTTATGGCCGCGACTGAGCTTTAAGGGAGTTTCCGGGCCGAGATTCCGGTTCCAGATCTCTGCATAGTTTCCGACGGCCTTGATCGCCCGATAGGCCCACGCATCATCCAACCCGAACGACTTTCCGAGCCCAGTTTCAACTCCTAGGAGGCGCCGCGTCTCGGCGCTCTTCTCGTTTCGCTTCTCATCGATATTTTGCCGCGTGATTCCCAGCTCTTCTGCTGCGATCAAAGCATTCAACGTCCAGCGGGCAATGGCTGCAAAGTTGGGATCGTCCTGGCGTACGGCCGGCGCAAGCGGCGATTTGGTAATCCGCTCCGGCAGGATCACGAAGTCATCGGGATTGGGTGCCCGCGCAGCGCGGCTTGCAGAAAGTGTCGATGCATCCGACAGGTAGACGTCGCAACGGCCCGCGTAGAAAGCCTGCTCAAGTTCAACGAGATTCTCGATGACGACAGGTCGGAAAGTGAGATTGTTTGCTTTGAAATAGTCGACGAGATTCTGCTCGTTGACCGAACCCGGCTGGACGCAAACTTGTGCACCATTGAGTTCTTTGGCGCTGCTCACACCGAGCTTCTTCGGAACGAGAAAGCCCTGTCCGTCGTAAAAGATGATGCCCGTAAAGGTGACACCGAGCCCCGCGTCACGGCTTGCCGTAACCGTAGTGTTACGGGAGAGAACATCAACCTCCTTCGACTGCAGCGCCGTAAAACGTTGTTGCGAACTCAATGGAACGAAGCGGACTTTTTTCGCGTCACTGAGCACAGCAGCAGCAAGCGCGCGGCAATAATCTGTATCGAGCCCGTTCCACTCGCCGTTGCCGTCTGCCAGCGATAATCCGGCCGATCCCTGACTTACGCCGCAGATCAACTCACCCCGCGCCTTGATCGCCTCGACTGTGGTTCCCGCCCATGCGGACCCATTCGCAACACATGCGAAAGCTGTTGCCGCCAAAGTGAGACGCGACAGTAATCCTAATGGCATATCGTAGGCCTTTCCGTCAGTTATGGTCTCGACTTCCGTACAAACGCAGAACCTTTTCACTCACTGCGGAGTGTAGGTCCGAGGAGTCGACGAACACATGAAGCTTAGCCGTGGAGATCATTATGTCAAACGTATTGTCCTAAAAAAAGAACAAATACTGGTATAACGGATGAACCATCGTATCGGAGAGATGGGTACGAGTTCGCGGTAGGTTGCCCACAACAGTACTGCTGAACCAAAATGGAGGGTCAGAATCTCTTATTAATGAAGCCATTCAGGGGTGAGGAATTCCGCCAAACGCATCGCATCAGAAGGTTGAGTGGCACTCAGATCAGTGACTTTGAAACCTTGAGAAGAATGGGATCTGAGAAGTGATGTATGCTGGCGGGCCGTGGAGTCCCATTACATTATTACAACAGTTCCGCTGATCGACGCCCTCGATCAGCAGGGTCAGCTCGAGGTGCTGCTCGACCGGACGAAACCACTGGTCCCGGCGGATTGCCAGCATCTCCATCCGCTGCTCTTTACACCTTTCCGCGATGCCTCGCAGCAGGGCTCGCGGTTCTGACGGGCAGGACAGAAGGAGGGCGCTTATTACACAGCCGAACAGGTCGAGACGGTAATTGCAGAGCTGGCGTTTATCGTCTCTTGTTCTTTGCCGAGGCTCTCGAGATGCGGATCTCATAAGGCTTTGCCGAGTACACTGCTTTTTTCGGTGACGATTGCGACCGCATCGTCGATATCATCGGAAGCGCCGATGCCGCCCTCACCCATCTCAGCTATTATAGCGCCACACAGGCATTCGCGGACGCGCCAGAGCGGCTAGGCCTCGGGATTCGGGCGACCTCCGTGTGGTGCCCAACGCGGAGCCCCGGACCCGGCAGAGCTGGCACATGCGTGTCACCCAGTTGAGCGTACAAGCAATATGCGAGAGCCCCAGGGCTGCACCCAGTTTACGCCCGAGGTCATTGCAGCGGATCCAAGCGTGGCCACTTTCAGTTGGAACCGGGCACCTCGGACCTTTCCGTGTTGCTCTGAATCGCCGAAAATGCTCCCTCTTTTGTATAATCGTGTTTCTTCACGCGAACCGGTACCCATCTCGCCCGAAAACGCTCTAAGAGAGCAGCCTGAACGGCGCCCCGGCGCCTGCCCTCGCGCTCCATCACTGAGGCACGCTCGCCCATGTCCGATTATCTACCTCTTCATGAAGCCGTCATTCCGGAACTGCCGAACTACTATCGCGGCAAAGTGCGCGAGAACTACGATCTATCCGATGGCAGGCGCATCCTGATCTCGACCGATCGCCTTTCTGCCTTCGACCGTGCGATCGCCTCGATCCCTCTGAAGGGCCAGGTTCTGACGCAGACAGCGCGCTACTGGTTCGAGCAGACCGCCGATATCTGCCCCAACCACGTCGTCGAGTATCCCGACCCCAATGTCGTGGTCGGCAAGCGCCTCGAGATCCTGCCGGTCGAAGTCATTGTGCGCGGCTACCTGGCAGGTACGACCGGAACCTCAATCCTGACACTCTACAAGAAGGGTCAGCGCGAAATGTACGGCATTACCTTGCCGGACGGACTGCGCGACAATCAGGAGCTGCCGCAGGCGATCATCACGCCGACAAGCAAGGCCTTCGAAGGCGGCCATGACGAGCCTCTCTCCGAACGCCAGATTATCGAGGGTGGACTGCTGACGCAGAAGGAATGGGACACAGTTACGGCTTACGCCCTCGCACTCTTCGCTCGCGGCCAGAAGCTCGCCCGCGAGCGCGGTCTTATTCTCGCGGACACCAAATATGAGTTCGGCACCGACGGCGAGGGCCGCATCGTCCTCGCGGACGAGATCCACACGCCGGATTCGAGCCGCTACTGGTTCGCCGAAAGCTTTTCCGAGCGCTTCGCCGCAGGTGAGAAGCCCGAATCCTTCGACAAGGACTTCGTGCGCAACTGGGTGATCGCCCGCTGCGACCCCTATAAGGAAGCGCTGCCGCCGATCCCGCAGGACTTGATCGACCAGACTTCGGCGGTCTATGTCCGCGCCTTCGAGACGATTACCGGGCAGCCCTTTGCCTATCCCCCAAAGGGCGAGGATCCGGTGCCCCGGATCAGACGCAACTTAGCGCCGTATTTTCCATAAATGGCGTCATCCTTGTTGTAGCAGCTCAGTTTTATAAGTCACGCCCGGGTAACATGGTTGCCCCTTACTTGTTGGACTTTTGGACCAATGAGCATCGTGAATCCCTTCGTCGTGCTTATTGCATTGCTGTCGCGGCCCATCCGGCAGAGGATGACCTATGCTAAGAACTTAGTGCCGTTCGCCACTACGATGGTCGGAACAATCTGGGCATTCGTGCTGACGGGTGAGTGGAAAGGCTTCTTGGAGGCTACCATTGCAGGTCGCGCGCTCAACCGCATTCTTGGGCTTTCAAGTCTGCAGACTGTCCAGATCGCTTGGATTCGGCCCGGGTTTTACGTCGGCCGGCTTAACCCGGTCTCAGTGTACCTCTATCCAGCGCTGCTGATCAGGTTCAGCCCCAGCCGGACTCAATCGCCTCAGTTTCCCTCATAACAGAACCGGTCCGCGATCAGTCCCGCAACTCGACAGCATCCTCGGTGCGCTCTCTGATCTCCTCAGCCTTCGACAAGCCAATCAGTGAGAGGTCAGGCGGGACATCGGGTGAAGTGGTTCGGCCCGACCTCAACGACACGATTCTGAAGATGTCGGGCTTCTCTGCGGATCGTCTCCACCTCGCGTGGATCAAGCCGAGCGCCGGGATTGTCGAAGCGAATCTCGGGATTGGGCACGGCTGACAGGAGAAGCCGCGTGTAGGGATGCTGCGGATTGGTCAGCACCTGATCGACCGCGCCCCACTCGACGATTTGGCCTGCATACATCACCAGGATATCTTCGGCTACATACCGGGCAGTCGCGAGGTCGTGGGTGATGTAGAGCAGGGCGACCCCGATGTCTCGCTTCATCTCGTTGAGCAGGTTCAGGATACCTAACCGTACTGAAACATCCAGCATCGAAGTCGGCTCATCGGCGACGATGACCTGGGCGCCCACGGCCAGCGTCCTGGCGATGTTGACGCGTTGACGCTGCCCACCAGACAGCTCATGCGGGTGTTTACGCGCGACGGTGCCGGGATCAAGCTCTACGCGCCGCAAGAGATCGGCAATCGTCTCGTCGGCTGCCCTACCCTTGACATGCGGCTGGCCGAGCGCGAGGGGACGCCGAAGGATGTAATCCACCGTATGCGCAGGATTAAGCGATGCAAAGGGGTCCTGAAAGATCATCTGGACGGCACGCCGGTACTCTTTAGGACACACCGATCCTGTGTCGGTAGCATCGTTGCCGCGAAACAGAAGCCTTCCGCTGTCGGGCTGATACTCGCGCATGACAATCCGGGCGCAAGTGGTCTTCCCGCTGCCGGATTCCCCGACCAGCGCGACAGTTCGACCTGGATGCAACGCGCAGGAGATGTCATGGGCTGCCCGCACGGCTTTCTCACCATGTCCGAAGAATTTGCTCACGCACTCAAGTGCGATGATCGGCTCCTGTGCCATCAACCCAACGCCCTCTCCAGCTTGATCGGATCGCCGTGTAGCGAGGGGAATGAGGCCCAAAGCCGCTTCGTATACTCATGTTGCGGCTGATGGTAGATCTGCTCGGAAGTCCCCTGTTCGACCAGGCTGCCCCGCAGCATGATGCCGATCCGGTCACAGAACTGAACCATCAATCCGAGATCATGTGTGATGAAAAGCACCGAGAACCCACGGTTGCGGCGCAGTTCGTCGATCCTCTGCAGGATCTCGCGCTGGACAACAACGTCGAGCGCCGTGGTCGGTTCGTCCATCACCACGAGCTTTGGATCTAGTGCCATGCAGATCGCGATGACGATGCGCTGGCGCATGCCGCCTGAGAACTGATGGGGGTAGTCGCGCATACGCTCAGGAGGAATGTCGACGAGCCTCAGCATCTCGGCCGCGCGCTCCCGCGACTGCGCCTTCGAGTAGCCGCGGTGGCGTTTCAGCAGATCGTGGAATTGCGATTCCACCCTCAAGACCGGATTGAGAGAATTCATGGCACTTTGGAACACCATAGCGACCTTGTGCCACCTGAACTCCTTCAGAGCCTTTTCGTCGAGATCAAGCACATCTCGTCCCTCGAAGAGGATTCTGCCGTGTCGAATGAGGGCGGGCGGTTTGTGTAGCCGATTGATCGCGTAGGCAATGGTGCTCTTGCCACACCCGGACTCCCCTGCAAGGCCAAAGACCTCTCCGGGAAAAATCTCCAAGGTGACATCGTCGACGGCCCGGAAATCGGCCTGCGCTCCGATGTAGTCGATGGTCAGGTTCTGCACGGACAGAAGCGGCACGGTCGTCATAGGCGGCCTTCCCCCCGTTGCATGAGCAGAGACCACCGTGAAAGGGTACTACCAGTGCGCAGGCGGGGATTGGCAATTTCGTCGACTGCGAAATTCAGTAACGACAGACCCGCTCCCAAAGCGATCAGCGCGAAACACGGGCTCAGAATGTCCCACCATGCTCCCACCTGCAGCGCGGATGCGTTTTGTGCGTTGAAGAGCATCATGCCCCAGGAGACGGTTTTCGGATCGCCGAGCCCGAGGAATTCGAGGGTCGCCTCGGTGATGACTGCAAAGATCACACTCCCGACGAAGTTAATCCCCACGATGGAGACGACGTTGGGGAAGATCTCGAATGACATGATGCGCCACGAGGGTTCGCCCAGCATCTCAGCAGATTTTACGTAGTCCTTCTGTTTCACGGACAGGGTTTCCGCACGCGTAACGCGTGCCCCCCAAGCCCACGACGTCGCTCCGAGGATCAGGGCGATCACCCAGGGGCTTGCCTGCCCGATGAAGGCTGCGAGCACTAGGAGTAGCGGCAGGTTCGGCACAACGAGCACCATATTCGTGAAAAAGCTGATGACCTCATCCGTGCGCCCTCCCCGATATCCTGCGACGATGCCGAGGACGGTTCCGACCGCGGTGATGAGTATGCCGGCCCCAAAGCCAACGGCCAACGATGTGCGGGCTCCGTAGAGAAGCCGTGCAAACACATCCTGACCGATGCGCGTCGTCCCGAGCCAGTGATCCCAATTGGGGGGTTGGTGAGGACGTCCCACACGCCGGGTCGGATCGTATTCTGTCAGCCAAGGTGCAGCAATTGCCAAAGCAACGATGACGAAGACAATGACAAGCCCGATCGAGGCCTTCTTGTTGTGTGCGAAGCTTCGCAGAACGGCTCTCACGTCAGGCCCTCCGCAGCCGTGGATCGAGCAGCACATAGCTGACGTCAACGATAAAGTTCGCTGTGAGCATGGCAAGAGTCATGATCAGAAGCTGTCCCTGGATCACGGGATAATCCCGGGCGAGTATCGCTTGATAGAGAGTGTTGCCAAGACCTGGATAGTTGAACACAACTTCCGTGACGAGTGAGCCGCCGAGCACGGTTCCGATGGCAATGGCGAGGCTGCTCACTGTCGGCAAAAGTGCGTTGCGCGCGGCGTACCAGAACATCACGCGACTGTCCGACAGGCCCTTAGCCCGGGCCATGACAATGTAGTCCTCTCCCAGAAGATTGATCATGTTGTTGCGCATCGTCACCAGGAAGCCGCCAGTGAGGACGATCGACAGGGTCAGCACGGGCAAGATGCCGTGCCGGAGGACACTGGAGACATATTGCCATGAGACAGCTGGATCAAGCGCAGGGTCTGCCGCGTAGCCGGTCGGAAACCAGTTCAGCTCGAACCCGAAGATGAACAGGGCGACCAATGACAGCACCATGGCCGGCATTGATGTGGCAACAATGGCGCCGACTGAAAAGACGACGTCGAAGGTGCTTCCGCGCCTCCAGGCTGCCATAATGCCGAGAACCGTGCCGAGGGTGAAACTGATAAGGGTCGCGGTCCCCATGAGACCCACAGTCCAGACGAGGGCGCGGCCCAACAACTCGGTCACAGGCAGAGGAAAATACTTGATCGATCGGCCCAGATCGCCAGTGAAGACGCTATGCAAATATGTCAGATATTGCTGCCAGAGAGGTCCATCGACAAAGCCGAAGGTAAGTTTCAGGGCCTCAAGATTTTCGACAGAAAGATCGCTCCCTGTGCTCGAGAACATGATCTCGACCGGATTGCCAGGCATGAGTCGGGGCAGGAAGAAATTGACCGTCGCCGCGGCGAGAAATGCAGCAAGGTAAAATGCTAGGCGTCTGAAGAGAAAAGCCATCGATACCTCAAGACGGGGAAGCGGTGGACCGCTTCCCCGATGCGCTGGACTACTTCACCGGCTTGAGCGCCAGGAGATGGAGCAGTCGTGCCGGGTTCTGACGTGAGATCGTCGGATTGACGAACGGGTTCTCGCCGCTGGCCCAGCCAGTGAAGCGCTTGGTGTTGTACTGATACCAGGTCGCGCTGTTATAGACTGGGAAGACCGGGAGGTTCTCCGCGACGATGCGCTGGGCGCTGTTCATGATGGTCTTCTGCTGCGCCTGATCGGGCGTCTGGGCGAACTTAGCCAGAAGGACTTCGAGCTCGTCGTTGAACCAGCGCTGCGCCGTGAAGCGAGTCTTGCCGGCGTCCGACTTGGTGAAGGCGCGCTGATAGAGATAATAGGGCGAGGCCGCGACCGATATGCTGTTGATGGCGGCGTCAAATGATCCGCTGATCAGATTTTGTGACCAGACGGCTTCTTCTGGAGTTCCCATGCTGGCATTGATGCCGGCTTCGCGCATGCCCTCGACGGCGATTTGCACGGTATCGATCCAGTCGCTCCAAGAGTTCGGCACGATGATGTTGAAGGCGATTGGGGTCCCGTCTGGATTATCGCGGAAGCCGTCTTTGTTCTTGTCGACATATCCAGCCTTGTCGAGAAGCACTTTGGCAGCGTCCAGATCATAGGTGGTGTACTTGCCGAACTCGGCCTTCACCTTCGGATCGAGCCACATCTTGTAAACGTCGCCGAATGCGGTGGGGTCTTCGTTCAGAGTCGGATAGCCGTAGCCCGCTACGTCGACCATAGCCTTGCGGTCCAGGGTCATGCTGACGGCACGCCGGAAGTTAAGGTCCTTGAAGGCTTTGCGGTTGTTCTCGTTGGAGGTTTCCTGGTTGAACAGGAACTCCACCATGCTGCCGGCCACGTACCAGTATTTGTGATGCTGCGGGTCCTTGGCGACGAATGTCTTCTCCACGTCGGGTAGGAAGGCCACACCCCAGTCGAGCTGTCCGCCGGCGGAGGCTGCCAGGATCTGGTTGTTGTCCGCAAGCTGCGGGAAGCGCATGCAGTCGACGGACAGATGCGCGGCATCCCAGTAGTGCGGATTGCGACACTGGTCGTAGGTCTGCGGCGTGAAGCGCGTCACCTCCGTCATTGGACCGCTGCCGACCGGGTTCTCGTTGGCGAAGGTGACCGGCTCTGTGACGCTCTTCCACACATGCTCCGGCACGATCGGCAGCGCGATAAGGCGGTCGACCGCCAGCGCGCTCGGCTGACGAAGGGTAAAGCGCACGGTCTGTTTGTCGACCTGCTCAACGCCGCTGATAAACTGCCAGATCGACACGAAATCAAGCGCCGGATACTGTTTGATGTAGTTGTAGGTGAAAACGACGTCGGACGTCGTCAGCGGCTGCCCGTCCGACCACTTCAGACCGTCGCGCAACTTGAATTCAATGCTCTTCAGATCCTCGGCGAGCTTGTAGCTCTCGGCAAGGCGATAGTTCGGCTTGTTGTCATCGAGTCGGTTGAAGACGATCAGCGGCTCGTAGATGAAATCGAGCGTGCTCTGCCGCGCTGACGTTTGGTTGAACGGATTGAAGTTGCGCACCCAGGTCGTCGCGGGCTCGACGTTGACTGTGAGCACGGACTGGGCTGCCGCGGGTAGGGTCAAGGCGCCCAGCATGGTCATAGCCAGAAATGTGGTAGATCGTTTCATTGCATTTCCCTCTTTTTATTGAACTGTTTACGCACGCGGGCAACTCGCCTACGAAAGCCGGGTGAAGATGTCCTCGACCTCCGCATGAAGCTGCCGAACATCGACCTTGTGCGAGCTGAGGCGCCGCTTTCCGGCTTCGATCCGCTCCGAGGTTTGCTGCGACAGCGGCCGGGCGGCCCGGGCGGCCGCGAGGCTTTCCTCTGTCGTGCCATGGCTGTGCAGAGCAATGTCGCAACCGGCATCGAGCGTCTGGCGAACGCGCTCGGGCAAGGGCCCGTGCAGCGACTCCATGAACAGGCAATCGGATATGAGCACGCCCTGGTAGCCGAGTTCGCCGCGGATCACGTCATTGCAGATGACGGGCGAGACCGAAGCCGGCCGCTCCGCGTCATAGGCGGAATAGACCACATGGGACACCATCGCCCACGGCGTGTCGATCAGATCAAGGAAAGGCTTGAAATCCGTCGCAGTCAGGACGGCGCGACTCTCGCGTACCACCGGTCGCTCCTTGTGGCTGTCGGTGGTGGCACGTCCATGGCCGGGAATATGCTTCATGATCGGCAGGTTGCCGACCTCTAGGAGGCTGTCGACTACGATGCGTCCGAGAGCTGCCACCCGCTCGGGATCAGAACCGAAGGATCGCGCCCCGATCACGGCGCTCGTCGAGTCGAAGACGAGATCGAGGACAGGCGAGCATCCGCTCGTTAGTCCCAGTTCAGTCATCACGGTGCCCATGGCGTGTGAGGAGAGACGCAAGGCGTGCTTCGCAAGGTCCAAATCGTGATTGGCAAGTCGCGCGAAATCATGAAACGATCGGAACGACGGCCACGGCCCGGCGTCGAGATGCTGCACTCGTCCCCCTTCCTGATCGGTGAAGACCGGTGCATCGTCGCGTCCTACCGCTTCCCGAAACTGTGCCACCAGTCTCTTGACCTGATCAGGCGTCTTCAGGTTGCGGCGTCCGACGAAGAGGCCATACGGGTTGGTTTCACGAAACAACGCAACCTCATCGGCGTTGAGGGTCGGATTCGGAATGCCAATGAAGAGTGCGAGTGGAACGTTTTGAGACATCGGACCCATTTCTTGGAGTGAAGTACTATTGCGTGCGATAGCGCCTAACTAGAGGCAGCCGGTTCGGACGTTCGCAGCATGCCCGTGTAGATCCCTTTTCCAGGAAACGGGATCTCGATTGCGCCGACGACGTCGACATAAAAGCCAGCGGGACCAGGATCCCCGATGATGGCATAGGCGTAGCCCATATGCTTCATGACAAGGAGTGTCTGGTGCAGCAGTTTGGAGCCGATCCCCTGGCCCCTGTGCGCTTCTGCAACTCCTGTCGGCCCAAAGAAGCCACGCGCGACCGCATCGTAGCACGCGAAGCCGACCAGTTCGCCGTTGCTCAAAGCGATGAGGCAGGAGGACGGTTGACGGCCAATGGCGATGGCCACTTCACTCGCCCAGTTTTGGCTGAAATGCCGCTCAATCCAAGCCAGTACAACGTGTCTTTCAGGCGCAAGCACCGGCCGGATCGTCAGATCCGTTCCTTCAGTTCGCGGCTCAGGGCTACTAAACTCCTGCGCATATAGACTGACAAGAAGGTCGCCCATTCCAATTCCACAATAAAGTAATAGATGCTCTTATAGTGGATGTTATTAGGATCAACTCCGCTTTCTGCGTCAAGCTTGTTTTTTGGATGGGCGTGAGATGGCTGATGCGGCTTGGTCAAAGCCATCGGTGATGAGTTCGTTGCAAGTGCATGATGACGACCCCCTCCGGGACTTGACCGGCATTAAATCCACAAGCTTGGGGAGCTTGGCGTCGTCCCGGTGCGGCCTGGTCACCTTGCCCACTAGCGTAAGGGCGAAGGACTGTAGACTGAAGCGCACAGTCACCACACGGCCAGATTACTCCTCACGGCTCTCGGCGATGCAGCGCTTGATGGTCTTCGAGAAATATCACCTGACTAAGATCGGGATTCGCATTTGAAACAGGCTCACATGCATCCACTGATCAGCTGCACCAGTATTTTCGCAGTTCCAGCACACGGCCACCACAGTGATTTCGTCTGGAAAGTTGAGTCGCTAGAAATATAGACATACCAGAGTGCGTCCGGAGATCGCTCCCTATTATGCACAAACATACATGTTATATCCTTTGACGGGATCTCAGGGCGATCTGGATCAACGATCTGCAGAGACATGCACGCCAGTGTCCAGTTCACGTTGACAGGTGTGCTAGCGCACATCTGCATCGATGAGACGAGGCTCGAGGACTAATTTTTTATACTGATCGATCTAAAATTATGTTGGTCCCCCTTTCGAAAGCTACCGGCCGGTATTATACCAATTGGTACGAAATCGGGCTAAGCAAGCCGATTGCCTAGCCTTCGAATGGATAGCTCGCCAATGACCGTCTTCCTCAAGCCTGTTTTACGTCCGTCCAAATGGATCATAGCTTTGGTCCTTGGCACACCGGTTCTCTGGCTCACAACCGGAACCGCGACCACTCAGGGGAGCGACAACAGATCGGTGCCCTCTGCCACACCTGCAACCGTGGTTGCTCTAGACACAAAAGAACTTGCCTTATGGCAGGAGTTCTCGGGCCGCCTCGAAGCAATTGATCGTGTCGATCTACGTCCTCGGGTCCCAGGAGCTATCCAAGCCGTTCATTTTCGCGAAGGGTCACTGGTGAAGCAAGGTGACCTGCTCTTCACCATCGACCCTGATCCGTATCGTGTTGAGGTCGAGCGTGCCGAGGCGCAGGTTAGCGCCGCTGAAGCAAGGATTGCATTTGCCCGTAGTGAGCTGGATCGTGGCATGAAATTGACAGCCAATCAGACGATCACTCAGCGCGATCTTGATACGAGAGAGAACAATTTGCGCGAGGCGGAAGCTAGTTTGCGCGCAGCAAAGGCCGCGGTAACGACGGCTCGTCTCAACCTGTCCTATACAGAAGTGCGAGCACCGATTTCTGGGCGTGTCGGCAAAATTGAAGTGACAGCAGGCAATCTTGTTAATGGTGGATCCGGCGCGCCAGTTTTGACGTCGATTGTCTCAACCAACCCGATCTATGTAAGCTTCGATGCCGATGAGCGCACAGTCCTGCGAGCATTGGAGATGTTGCCCACGGAAGGTGACCGGCGTGATCATCTAGCACGCATCCCGGTCGAAATGCGTTCCGGGCCTGCGGAAAAGATCGTAAGCGGCAGGTTGCAGCTGATCAACCATACCGTGAGCGGCGCAAGTGGCACTGTCCAATTGCGAGCAGTGTTCGATAATGCCAGCGATCATCTGATGCCGGGCCAGTTCGCCCGCGTCCGTCTGGGGCAAGCCAAGACGACACCTGCATTGGTCGTGCCGGAAAGGGCCGTTGGAGTTGATCAGGACAAGAAGTATGTCCTCGTCGTCGATCCAAATCAAAAGGCAACTTACCGTGAGGTCAAACTTGGAGCCGCCGTTGATGGGGGACGTATCGTCACCAGCGGCCTCAACCCAGGGGAACGGATCATCATAGATGGGCTACAGAAGGTTCGTCCTGGCGCACTAATTGCGCCGCAAAATGATGCATCCGCCTCGCTCCAGACACGCAATTCCACAGCCTCCGCCGCAAACTGATCGCACGTTAGAGGCTTTAGGCCGTTTCCCATGAATATCTCCCGCTTCTTCATCGATCGCCCGGTCTTTGCCGGGGTGCTATCGGTGCTCATCTTTGTCGTCGGACTGCTGGCCTTGAGGAGCCTGCCGATCTCGGAATATCCTGAGGTTGTGCCGCCTCAAGTGGTCGTTCGGGCACAGTATCCGGGCGCAAATCCCAAAGTTATTTCCGAAACCGTGGCCGCCCCGATCGAGGAGGCCATAAACGGGGTCGAGAATATGCTCTATATGGGCAGTCAGGCGACAACGGACGGCGTGCTGACCCTCACTGTAACCTTCGCTCTCGGCACCGACCCCGATAAGGCACAGCAACTTGTTCAGAACCGAGTCTCTCAGGCCGAGCCTCGGCTTCCCGAGGAAGTGCGGCGCTTAGGCGTCACAACAGTGAAGAGCTCACCTGATCTTATGATGGTTGTGCACCTACTGTCGCCAAATAGCCGCTACGATGTCACATATCTACGAAACTACGCGGCTCTTAACGTCAAGGACCGGCTCGCCCGTGTTCAGGGCGTCGGTCAGGTCCAGCTGTTTGGATCCGGTGACTATTCCATGCGCATCTGGCTCGACCCGCAGAAAATTGCAGAACATGGTTTGTCCGCTGGCGACGTGGTCAACGAGATCCGGGCTCAGAACGTACAAGCGGCCGCGGGCGTTGTTGGCGCCTCTCCCGGCCTGCCGGGAATTGATCATCAACTGTCGATCAATGCGCAAGGACGCCTCCAGGACGAGGAGCAATTTGCCGACATTATCGTCAAGACTAGCGTCAACGGCGAAATCACGCGCTTGCGCGACATTGCTCGCATTGAGCTGGGCGCCGCAGACTATGCTCTGCGAGCCCTCTTGAACAACAAACCGGCTGTAGCCATTCCCGTTCTGCAAGCGCCAGGATCGAACGCCATTGAAATCGCAGATAAAGTTCGGGCCGAGATGGCAGATATCAAGGCTAACATGCCAGAAGGCATCGACTTTCAAATTGTCTACGATACGACGCAATTCGTACGAGCTTCGATTGATGCGGTGATTCATACTTTGTTTGAGGCCGTGCTGCTCGTGGTGCTTGTCGTAGTTCTATTTCTGCAAACTTGGCGAGCCTCCATTATCCCACTCGTTGCCGTCCCAGTATCGATTGTCGGCACATTTGCCGTCCTGCATGCCTTGGGATTCTCCATCAATGCTCTGAGCTTGTTCGGCTTGGTGCTGGCTATTGGCATCGTAGTCGACGACGCCATTGTGGTGGTGGAAAATGTAGAGAGGAATATTGAGAAGGGGCTGCGCCCACGGGAAGCAACCTACCGGGCCATGCAGGAGGTCTCCGGACCAATCATTGCAATTGCGCTGGTGCTGGTTGCCGTCTTTATCCCGCTGGCGTTCATTAGCGGGCTCACAGGACAATTCTACAAACAGTTTGCAGTTACCATCGCGATCTCCACGGTAATATCAGCGATTAATTCGCTTACCCTGTCTCCCGCGTTGGCCGCTCTTTTGCTTCGCGATCATGATGCGCCTAAGGACCGTTTAACCCGGATTATCGATGCGTTGTTCGGTTGGCTATTCGGCCGCTTCAACAGGTTGTTCCACCGAGGATCCGAGGCCTATGGGACTGGCGTAACGCGTGCAATCTCGATCAAGGCGTTGATGCTGGCCGTTTACGTCGCACTTCTGGGTGCAACCGGGTTTCTGTTCAAGACGGTGCCGAGCGGCTTTGTTCCCGGGCAGGATAAGCAGTACCTCGTCGGCTTTGCCCAGCTTCCCGACGCCGCAACACTAGACCGGACGGAGGACATTATCCGACGAATGACGGATATTGGGCTGAAGCACCCTGGCGTTGAAAACGCGGTGGCGTTCCCTGGCCTATCGATCAACGGGTTCACCAATAGTTCGAATGCGGGGATTGTATTCCTTACTCTCAAGCCGTTTGAGCAACGTCAGGACCCCAACCTCGCTGCTGGAGCAATTGCTGGCCAGCTGAACCAACAGTTTGCAGCCATCTCGGGGGCCGTGATTGCAATGTTTCCGCCGCCGCCGGTACAGGGGTTGGGAACGATCGGCGGCTTCAAGCTGCAGATCGAGGATCAAGCTGGCCTCGGTTACGAGGCGCTCGACCGCGTCACGAAGGAGTTCTTGACCAGGGCCTCGGCAGTGCCCGAGCTTGCAGGCCTATTCTCAAGCTACTCGGTCAACGTCCCTCAGCTCTATGCGGATGTTGATCGAGCAAAGGCGCGCCAGCTAGGAGTTTCCATCTCTGACGTGTTCAGCACGCTCCAGATCTATCTCGGCTCGATCTACGTGAACGATTTCAACAAATTTGGGCGAACCTATACCGTACGGGTCCAGGCTGATGCTCCCTTCCGGGCACGGGCTGAGGACGTTGGCTACCTTAAGGTCAGGTCGATCTCCGGAGATATGGTCCCACTGACAGCCCTACTCAACATTCAGTCCAGCGTAGGGCCGGAGCGCGCCATGCGTTACAACGGCTTCCTCTCGGCGGATGTCAATGGACAGGCGGCTCCAGGATACTCATCAGGTCAGGCGCAGGCAGCGGTCGAGCGGATCGCAGCGGAGACACTGCCGAAAGGTTTTAGAGCCGAATGGACAGAGTTGACCTATCAGGAAATCCTGGCGGGCAACTCAGGTGTTCTAGTCTTTCCCATTGCCATCCTTCTTGTCTTCTTGGTGTTGGCGGCGCAGTACGAGAGCCTGTCGCTTCCAGTCTCAATTATTCTCATTGTTCCGCTCGCGCTGCTCGCGGCTTTGGCTGGTGTTTGGCTGACTCAGGGCGATAATAACGTGTTCACCCAGATTGGTCTCATTGTTCTCGTCGGTCTATCGGCGAAGAACGCGATTCTAATCGTGGAGTTCGCCCGCGAGCTTGAATTCGAAGGTCGCACCCCGATGGAGGCCGCCGTCGAAGCCAGCCGACTGCGGCTGCGGCCGATCCTCATGACGTCGCTTGCCTTCATTATGGGCGTGGTCCCGCTCGTAATGTCGACGGGCGCTGGCGCTGAGATGCGAGCCGCAATGGGTGTAGCCGTGTTTTCAGGGATGATCGGTGTGACAGCATTCGGCCTGTTCTTCACCCCCGTCTTTTACGTCTTACTCAGACAATTGACGGGGAATCGGCACCTTCAGCATCGGTCCGAGGGGGCCACACCGGAACCGGTCTCACCTGGGCATACCGTGAAGGAACCGGCGAGCTGAGCGGATGCGTGGCACCGCCGGAGCCAGCGTTGCTCTGCCAATCCTACCCTAGGAATGGAACGCCATTTATGGGTCAATTTCAAAGAAGCCTCAGATCTGCTCTGACATCCGCCCTACTGCTCACGGTGAGCACGCTTTCCGAAAGCGCTAGGGCAGACGAAGAATACCAAGTCACCAATGACGTTGTTTTAACGGATGTGCGTGTCTCTTCTGCAACGTCAAGCGAGCGGTCCCATATCATGTTCGTGCTAGAAAATCGCAGTGCCGAATGGATCCGCTTTGGCGGAATAGAGATTTCTGGTGCCGGGCGCTCACGGATCATCGCGTCCGTTGGTAGTGGGGTGACGACGACATTTGATTCTGTGCCTGTGGCTCCGGGCAAAGTCCTTTCTGCCGATGGAAAGGCACTTTGGATTGAGGTTGACGGTCTGCCAAGCCCTCAAGGTGGCAAGATCGAAGCTACAGTGAGCGTCGGGACTGCGGCCGTCCAATTCAATCTTCCAGTTAGTTGTGAGATTAAACCGTCCAGCTAAGGGTTCTAAATGCAATCCAGTCTCTAGTTTGATATCGTTGGCCAGCCCCGCATTGCGAAGTCCACGACCCGATGGAGTTCCTCACGCGAAGCCCCTGACGCTGCCTTGACCGCCATACCGAGACCGATCGACACGACATAGCGTGCCCAATCAGCAGGATTTTCCTCATTGGGAAAGTCACCGTTGGAACGTGCCAGCTCTAGTCGATCACGTATATTGTTTTCGTTGACCATCCGGCGCGCGATGAGCTCCTCACGGATAGCTTCGCTCGCTTCACTGCACGCCACGGCTCCGTTCACGCCGAGACAACCGGGAGGGTTCATGGGATCAGTCAGCATGTCAGCATAGCCTCGCAGAAGCTGCTCGACTGAATCCCTCGCCTCTGGCGCCTGAAGGGCCTTATGGGCAAAGCACAGGTGTTGGCGCTCGTAGAGATCGAGAGTTTGGCGGAAAAGGTCCTCCTTGTTGCCAAAGGCAGCGTAGAGGCTCGGGCGGGTGATGCCCATGGCATCTGTGAGGTCGGAGATAGACGTACCCTCATAGCCCTGACGCCGAAACACCTGAAGTGCGATGTGCAGCGCCTCGTCAGGATCGAATTCCCGGTGGCGGCCCATGAACGTCGTATCTCCTCGCTGCAACCATTGAATAATGCTTAGCACAACGGAAATTGCACCATTCGATATAATAGTGACTTTATTGAGTTTCTCAAGTTCATCGGCTTAGCGAGACAACTGTCAATGCAGTCTATTTGGTACAATGTCTCCCCGAGGTGCTGTACAGATAGCCGTGGTGTTCGTCAGCGCGTTACTGGAGAGCCGCATGATGTGCTGTCGGCCATGAAAGGCGAGCGTAAGGGAGGCCCCCTCGACGCCTGCGTTCATCTCTGGTGATCGCAGAGCGATCCGCGATTGGGCTAGGCAGTCCGCGACGTCGTTGCCGATCCGGCCGACGATATCCTGGTCAGTGTAGCCTCCTTATAGGAAATCGTCGTCAAGGTCCGGCGTGAAGAGGTCCACCTTTCTGCATCCGAGACGGCAAACCGACACTCTGCCTTAAGTATGCATCGGCTTAACTCTCCGATGCTCTAGAAGAAAGTTTTTACTGCGTCGACCACGTCGAAATTCTCGTCGATGACGCAGAGAACATCCCACTTGTCGAAGGTGGTGCAGGGGTGAGAGATGCCGAGTTCCACCATATCTCCCGGACGTAGATGGCTATCCTCGGGGCATTTTAGATATGCATGCTGGTCGTTCAGCATGATAATCTCATAGGTTTGCGGCAAGTTCCGCACCGTCAGCGCCGCACCAGAAGCGCAACGGAGCGGTCGCGGCAGATGCGCATCATAGGAGACGTCTCGTCGGCCTGCATTGAGAAAGGCAAGGCCGGGCTCTGGCCGTGACTGAACTGTTGTCCAAACCGTCAGGGCTTGGCGTGGCTTCGCACCCAGCCTTGCCAATTCTGGCGAACGCTCAAGGGCGCGGGCGATCTCGCGCTCATACATGCCGGCGTCGTGCGAAATGTAACAGCCGCTGCGCAGCACCACGCGCGAAGGTTTATCGAAGACAGGAAGGCTCAATGCCTTAGCGACCAGATCGAAATAGGCCGAGCCGCCGGCTGTGAGCAGAATTTCCCGTCCACTGAACAGGCCATTCGCAGCGAAATTGCTAGCTGTCTTCGTCATGTAGGCAAGAAAGTCGGCGACGCGGCTCTCAATCTCGGCCCGATCTGACCCACGGATACTGCCCTCAAAGCCCTCAATGCCGACGAGGGCTACCGCGTGCCGCATACCCATCAGACAGTCGGCGACGGCGCGCGCATCGGCTTCAGTCCGGCAGCCGCTGCGGGCGAAGGGTGATCCGAGCTCGATCAGCACTTGGAAAGGCCTGTGACTGGGATGTTTAGCCGCGACCTGTTCGAGAAGTTCGGCACCTTCGAGGGAGTCCACAAGGAAGTAGAAGTCGAAAGCCGGGTCCTCGATCTGCGCCTGGGCAATATAAGATAAGAAACTGGGATCGAGGATCTGGTTTGCCAGAAAAATGCGCGACACACCGTAGTGACGCGCCACCTGGACGTGGTGCTGCGTTGACAGTGTGATGCCCCAGCAGCCGTCATCGAGCTGCTTGCGGAAGAGTTGCGGCGCCATCGTGGTCTTGCCATGCGGGCAGAGCGACACGCCGTAATGGGCTGTCACTGCCGCAATCCAACGACTGTTTTCTTCGATCGCTCCACGGTCGAGCACGGCAATCGGTGTCGGCAGGTCACGCCGTAAAATGTTCCAGCCCTGTTGGCCTATATCGGCAAGCGACATATCCGCGATCTTTCCAGGCATTCCCTTCGTTCGGCTGTCGATCCGCACATCCGGCAGCAAAGGGATATGGAGTAATTTCGTCTGGGTACGTGCATTCAACACCAGAATATTCCTTTACGTTGGATCGAGAGGGCCCACGTGATGCGTATCGAACAGGCAGTATGCCTGTAATTGGCGGCTATGCTCAGTCAAGCCATTTGCGCTGCCCGGCACAATGACGTTTAAAAATCCCTGCTGCTTCGTTCGGTTTCCAGCCAGAGTCTGTGACAATGCCGCATCACCTCCAGTGCCTGCCCGCGGCTGCGCAGCCGCGAAGATCTGCAATGGCCTCGACGAGTGGGATAGTACTGAGGTTCATTTCCCCATTGCACAGAAACAGAAACCGCTCCATCGAGAAACTGCGCGATCTCCAGGATGTCGGACGGATCGATTGCCTTGCCGCTCCGAGCCCAGAGCACCGCACACCAATTGCAGCCCAGGGCTCAGTCCACACCCACCCTTGCGGAATCGATGTCGTTGAACGTCGGACTGCGATCGACAAGCATGCAAATATGGTCGAGTTCCCGGCGCGAGCGGGCGTCCCAGCACCATGTGAACGGACTGAGGCCTTGCACGCGGGCAGAGACTGTCTAGCGCACCTGTGACTTTCCATCCTATTTTGATCAACCTGGATTGGACGAGATGCCTAAGAAAGTACGTAGTGCTCGTCTCCCACCTGTACGTATTCGCGAACAGGCGGCTTATAGCCGACGCTCCTAATCGGGCTTTTGAACTCGGTAACGCCCTGGGGCGAGCTCTTCAGTCTAACGCTCGGATCAGGAACCGGGACAGCTGACAGGAGCTTTCGGGTGTAAGGGTGCCGCGGATTGCTGAAGATCGCCCTACGTGGCCCGATTTCGACGATTTCCCCTAGATACATGACGGCAACGCGATGGCTGACGCGCTCCACCACCGCCATGTCGTGGGAGATGAACAGATAGGCGAGCCCAAGCTTCTCCTGCAGTTCCAGCATAAGATTAATGATCTGCGCCTTAATCGAAACATCAAGAGCCGAAACGGATTCATCGGCGACGATCAGCTTCGGTTCAAGCGCGAGCGCTCTTGCGATGCAGATGCGCTGCCGCTGTCCGCCAGAAAACTCATGAGGGAACCGGTTGAACGTTTCGCGCTTCAATCCTACGATCTCTAAAAGATCCACAGCGCGGTCATGAGCCTGCGTTCTACTAACCCTGCCGTGGATGATCATCGGCTCCATGATCGCTGAACCTATCCGCATGCTTGGATTGAGACTGGCGAAGGGATCTTGGAAGATCATCTGGATATTGCGCCGATGATCTCGGAGTTGTGCTCCGCTAATGCTGCCGATATCCTGGCCGTCCAGTCTGATCTCCCCGGCGGTCGGCTCGATCAGCCGCATAATCGAACGCCCGGTGGTCGATTTGCCGCAGCCGGATTCTCCGACCAACGACAGTGTCTCGCCCACCTTGATGTCGAAGCTGACGTCCTCCACGGCATGGACCCGGCCGCTCAGCCGACCGAAGAGGCCCGTCCTAACGTCAAAACGCGCCGTCAAGTTCTTGACTACCAGAAGCGGTTCCGATCGGGTGTCGACAGTCAACGCCCCCGGCGGGGCAGGCTGCGGATTGCCTGTCACCGGATCGACGATGGGATAGCGGCGCGGATTGGCTTCGTCCGCCATCGAACCGAGTACCGGAACCGCGGAAAGCAAAGCTCGGGTATAGGGTCTTGCTGGTGCTCGGAAGATCTCCGGCGTAGCGCCTTCCTCGACGATGTCACCTCGATACATCACGACCGTCCTGTCGGCGATCTGGGCGACCACACCCATGTCATGCGTAATGAAGAGGACCGCCATATCGCCATCGGCCTGCAGATCCTTGATCAAGTCGAGTATTTGCGCCTGAACCGTCACGTCGAGCGCCGTCGTCGGCTCATCGGCAATCAGCAGTTTCGGCCGGCAGGCAAGTGCCATGGCGATCATCACGCGTTGCCGCATGCCGCCTGAGAAATTGTGGGGATATTGCGTGAGACGGGAGCGCGCGTCAGGAATCCTGACCTGTTCCAGAAGGCGCTCGGCCTCACGTAGCGCTTCCTTTTCGCTGACACCGCGATGCTTGACCAGCACTTCGGAAATCTGTCGCCCGATCGTTAGCACGGGGTTGAGGCTTGTCATCGGTTCTTGGAAGATCATGGCAATCTTGTTGCCACGCAACTCACACATTCGTCGTTCCGGGAGGGTCAGCAGGCTCTGCCCGCCGAGGAAGATCTCTCCTTCGACGCGCGATACTTTCGCGTCGAGAAGGCCAGCAATGGAGAGCGCGGTCACGCTCTTACCCGAACCTGACTCCCCGACCAACGCGACGATCTCGCCCGGACTGATATTGAAGGAAATCTGCTGTACGGCAGGGGTCCAGATGCCATCTCTGCGAAACGATATCGTCAGGTCGCGTATCGAGAGCGTCGGCTGTAGCTGTGCGTTTGCTTCATGAGTTGCGTGCATGACTTCAGCTTTTGCCTAAACCGCGCGGGTCGAAGATATCGCTGAGGCCGTCGCCCAGCATGTTGACCGCCAATACCGTCACGGACAGCGCTGCCGCCGGTAGGAACACCATGGCCGGATGTATCTGCCAGAGCATTCTGCCTTCCGCTAGGATGTTGCCCCAGCTTGGAGTGATGGGCGGGGTGCCCGCGCCGATGAATGATAGGGCGGCTTCCGCCAGCATGGCCGAGGCGCATATGAAGGTCGCCTGCACGACGATGGGGCCGATAGCATTGGGCAGGATGTGCCGGAAGACAACGCGCAATGGCCCTGCACCCATCGAAATCGCCGCCTCTATATAAGGCTGCTCGCGAAGCGTCAGGACCACACCCCGTACGAGACGGCTGACCCGGGGAATTTCAGCGATCGAGATGGCAATGATCACGTTCTGAATCGAGCCGCGGGTTAAGGCGACCAGCGCGATAGCCAGCATGATCGGCGGGATGGACATGAAACCGTCCATCACCCGCATTAACGGCCCGTCCAGGGGGCGTATGAATCCTGCGAAAAGCCCGATGAGGCCGCCGATCATGGATGCCAGAAACGCAACGGAGAACCCGACGAGCAGAGACACTCGCCCCCCGTATACGACTCGCGAATATAGGTCGCGTCCATGCATATCCGTGCCGAACCAGTGCTTCTCGGACATGCCTTGCAGTCGATCCATAGGTTCGACCGAGAGAGGGTCGGAGGTCCACAGCAGGGGGGCAAGAAGACTGATCGTCAGGAAGATGAACAGGATGCTTCCGCCCACTACGGCGCCGGAATGACGAAGGAACGTACGGCGCGCGCGTCTTCCACCTGTTTCCGTGACCGGAAGGACAGATAAATGATCGTTTGCCCCAACCATTAGTATCGTACCCTTGGATCGAAGAACGTGTAGGTGATATCAACCAGCAGATTGACGATCAGATAGTTCAGGCTGAAGAGAAGGATGAGGCTTTGAATGACAGGGTAGTCGCGGCGGAGGATGGCATCGGCAGTCATGCGGCCTAATCCTGGCAAGGCAAACACGCTTTCGGTAACCACCGCGCCACTGATCAGCCCTGCAATGCCTAGGCCAACGACGGTCGTTATCGGCACCGCGGCGTTCTTTAAGGCATGCCGGAACAGTATTTCCCCTTGCCCGAGACCCTTGGCCTTGGCGGTACGGACATAATCCTGCGACAGGACCTGCAGCATCGCCGCCCTCGTCATGCGGGCCAGCAGGCCAATAAATGCTGATCCGAGCGCTATCGAAGGAAGGATGAGATGACGCATCCAATTCCAAAGCCCGCTAGACAAGGGAGCGTAACCCTGCACGGGAAGCCACTTGAGCTTGAGCCCAAAGAAATATGCCAGCAGGTAACCCACGACGAAGACAGGAATAGAAAATCCGAGCGTGGAAAACACCATCAGACCCCGATCGACCCGGGAGTTCTGCTTCCAAGCCGCAACGATGCCGAGCGGTATAGCGACCAAAGTGGACAGGGTCATGGACACCACCATCAAGGACAGCGTCGGACCAAACCGCAGGCCGATCTGTTGTAGAATGGGCTGTCCCGTATAAATGGAATTACCCAGATCGCCTTGCACGATCTGGAGCAGCCAATCGCTAAAACGAACCAGGTAAGGCTCGTCAAGCTTTAGCGACTGGCGGATGCGCGCGACCATCTCAGGCGTGGCCTGGTCGCCCGCGATGATAGCCGCGGGGTCGCCAGGGGTCAGATAGAGTAGACTGAACACGAATATCGCGACCATCAATATGACGAAGATGGACGCAATCAGGCGACGCCCGAGATAGGTTAGCATTCAGCAAGCCTCGTCGATGATATGGTCAGGAGACGGAGACGTTGTAGAAGCGCGGAAATTCGGAGGGGAAACCTCTAACCTTTTTTGAGATTGCGACGAACCCGCCAGGGCTTCCAAGCGGTATGTAGGGAAGTTCTTCGAAGGCTGTCGCCTGCATTTCGCGCGCCACCGCCTTGCGGGCGTCGTCGTCGGGAGCATAGATCCATTTGTCGCGAAGATCTTCCAGCTTCTGTGAGGTCGGCCAGCCGACATAGGCTTTCTCGCCATTGCCACGGATGGCGATATTCGCAACCGGATCGAAGGCCATCATCTCATTGAGGCCAGTCACAAATATATTCCAGCCGCCCTGTTGAACCGGTCCCTTGTTGGTTCGACGCTGCACGAGCGTGCCCCAATCCATTGTCTGCATATCGACCTTGAAGCCGATCCTTTCCAGCATCTTGCCGATAACAAGCGAAGCACCGTGCAGATGCGCCTGGTCCACGGGATCGAGAATTACTATCGGCCTGCCATCATAGGAAGATGCCGCGAGCAGCTTGCGCGCCTTTTCGAGATCTGGAGGCCCTTTCAGCGGATCCATGCCTGCCGAGTTGGCCATGGGAGACATTGGGTGGAAGAAGCCGACGCCGGTCACCCAGCGAGAAGGGTCAGCGCCGCGCATGCCGATCATCACATCGGCCTGGTTAATTGCCGGCAACACTGCCTGACGAATCTTTGGATCGTTGAATGGTGGCTGAAGCTGGTTGAACCGCAATATGGTCGTCGGGGAAATCTTGCCGACCTCGACACGAACCGTCCCGCTCGTCTCTAGTGCCTGGATGAAATCGGGCTGTGCATTGTGCCAGACATCGACTTCTCCAGCCATGATCGCAGAGGCCGCCGTGGCGGAGTCGGGGATGATCGACCATTCCACCCGGTCGACTAGGGCCTCCTTCCGCCCCGCGGTGAAGCTTCCCGCTTCGCTTCTTGGCTTGTAGCGGTCGAACCTCTCGTAAACAACACGCGAGCCGCTCACCCATTCGTTTTTGACAAAGCGGAACGGGCCACTGCCAATGACCTCCGCTACCTGTTTGGACGGCTCCGTCAGCGCCAGCCGCTCCGGCATGATCGGCAGCATTGGCGTCGGCTTTCCGAGGGCATTCGGCAGCATGGGGAACGGTCGTTTCAGTCTAAAGACAATTGTATCGTCGCTTGGCGCGCTGAGTTCTTGAACGATCGAGAACAGAGTCTGGCCGAAGGCATCGCCCTTGCTCCAGCGGTTGATGCTCGCTACGACATCGCGGCCGCGTACCGGCTCGCCATCATGGAAAAGAAGACCTTCACGCAGCTTGATCGTCCAAGTCAGCCCATCGGCACTAACCTCGTGGCCCTGAGCCATCTGCGGCTGGATCTTGAAGTTTTCATCCATGCCGTAAAGGGTGTCGAAGACAGCGTAGCCGTGGTGCTGCGCGACACCCACTGGCGAAAAGACCGGGTCGAGAACCGGCAAATCCGATTCCGGGATAAATCGCAGCACCTCTCCGCCCTTCGCTCGCGCAATATACGGGGCCGCCAGAAATACGGTACCGGCTGCCGATGCCTGAAGAAATGTGCGTCGCGAAATCATAGTTTCCTCCCTTGAGATCCGACCGCTCCGCTGGAATCGAAGGCCCTCCCCCTGGGCCAAAGACTGCCACGGTTAATTTCTCATACCATATATTTTTTTGCTGGTCGATTGATTTTGCTCTGAAGCCGCGCAACGCCTGACTATTCGGAAGCACCATGGCGGATAAAATTCACATCGCCAGTTGCATTTCCGATCAGTGTCATCGCCGCAGCGCGGGCAAGATCCGGCTTTCGCTCGATAATTGCACGGGCGAGGTCTCCATGCTCGACGATCGCCCGAGGTCTATGCTGCCCTTGTGCCGCTATCTCGAACATCTGACGAAGGCCAAAGCTGAACAATTGTCCAATGGGCCAAAAGAACTCGTTATGCGTGGAAAGATAGATCTGCTTATGAAAAAGCAGATCGGCTTCCACCCAGCGGGCATTATCGTCACCGGCATCGATCATCGCCTGGAAGATCGTAGACAATTGTTCCCGGTCCTGATCGGTGCTCTCAAGGGCCGCCAGAGCCGCCGCTGCGGGCTCTGTAGCCTGGCGTAATTGGAACATTTTCTTGAGGTATGTATCGGTATCCGTGGTTTCGACCCGCCATTTGAGAATGTCCGGATCGAGATGGTTCCAGTCCTCGATCAACCTGACCTGCGTGCCCCGTTTTGGGCGGGCATCAATCAACCCCTTGGCTGCTAGACTGCGAACAGCCTCCCTCATCGCTGTCCGACTAATGCCAAGCATCTCACACAACTGAGCTTCGGCAGGCAGAATCGTGCCGGGTGGAAAGTCTCCACGTACGATAGCCAAGCCGAGCTGATCTGTGACACGCACATGCAATTTGAGGCTGGATGCGGAGAGAATGGGCCTGATCTTTTCGATCGATATATCGTTCATTTGTATACCCGCGCGAGGAAAAGTCGCTGCTTCCGTGAGCTTACCTGAAGGGTCGTTGAGCGTCATCCAAAGGTAGAGCCCCCTTGACGTAAAATTCATATTGTATGAGATATTAACCCACACACTCGGCTGACACTACTCAATTGAGCTGCGGATCGAGCTTGCTGACGCAGCAAGGAGACAAGCGGAAATGGATCTCAAAGAGAAGGTTGCCGTCGTGACCGGAGGCACACGCGGTATTGGCCTGGCCATTGCAGACGCCATCCTTGCCGCCGGGGGGACCGTAGTCATCAATGGACGGTCCAGCACAGATGAGGCTCTCGCCTTGATCGAGCGCTATGGTCGCCAAAGGGTTGTACTGGAAACCGGCGACGTATCGATCCCTGCCGATGCGACCGGCCTGATCGAGCGTGCAACCCAGCACTTCGGCCAACTGGACATTCTCGTGCACGCGGCCGGTGGTCCAGCGCCGGGAAAGGTGCTCGATCTGTCCGCCGAAAGTTGGCAGGCAGCTTTCGATATCCATATTCATCCGGTTTTCTTTCTCTTCCGAGCTGCCCACAAGGCTTTGGCGCTTCGCGGCGGAGCCGTACTGTTGATTTCCTCAGTCGCGGGTCTGCGGGGGTGTCCGGGAACGGTAGCCTACCAGACAGTCAAAGGAGCGCTCATTCCGATGGCTCGGGCACTGGCGATGGATCACGGCCACGAGAATATCCGCGTGAACGTGCTTGCGCCCGGAATTATCCGTACACGGTTTCATGACGCCATGACTGACGAGGCGAAGCGGCATAACATCGCCAATCGGATACCGCTCCGGCGAGAAGGTCAGGTCGGAGATGTTGCCAGCGCCGCGATAGAACTCTTGTGTAATGACTTCATCACTGGAGAATACCTGACGATCGACGGTGGCATGTCGATGCGCGTCACGGCCTGAAGACAGTTGCAAGATTATCTCGAGAGAGCGGAACCAATTCAATGACCGGAATCATTCGACTGGCGACCACATCGATGGCGACCTTGGAAAATCGGTCGCCTCCTTACAACCTGAGCCACCCAGATCCAAAAGAGACATTCGCACGTGGCCTTGCACTGATCGATGCGGCTGGCGCCCAGAAAGCCGATTTGGTCTGCCTCCCCGAGACATTTGCGAATGCCGGCCTGCCGCGTTCACGTGCGGCAGAGGCTACCGAAGAACCCGGCGGACCAGCATTTCAACAGATAGCGGAGCGCGCGCGGGCGAACAGGATCAATGTCGTTGCAGGCATGCGCCAGTTCGTCGAGGGTGGTGCCATCAATGTGGGCGTACTGATCAACCGAGATGGAAACCTGATCGGGACGTATACCAAGAAACATCCGACTGAAGGCGAACTGGAAAACGGAGTCATTCCCGGCGCCGTGGCAAATGTGTTCGACACCGATATCGGCAAAATCGGCATCGCGATATGTTTCGACATGAACTGGCCGGCACTTTGGACAGACATGAAGGATCAAGGTGCTGAGATCGTATGCTTTTTGTCCGCCTTCGAGGGCGGATTCCCCCTGCGGGCCTATGCCTGTCTGCACCGCTACACCGTCGTGTCATCCGTTCAGTCATATTATGCTAGGATCATCGACCGAAGTGGAGCTGTCCTCGCAGAGACAAGCCGTTGGGGACGTCTGGTGACAGCAGACATCGACCGGCAGAAACGATGGTTTCACACCGACGATCAGGCCGAGAAGATCCTTGCTGTTCAGGCGAAATATGGGAATCGGGTGCGCGTCGAGACGCTGGGCCATGAACACATGTTCTCGATAGCCCGGCTTGACCCAGATCTCGACATGAACGACATCGTCGGCGAGTTCTCCCTGGTTGATTTCGAATCCTATATCGCGCGCTGTACGTCGGCTCAGGACGAGGTTCTGGCGCGATCGAGAGAAAAACGATGATCCACCACTCCCGCAGCAGCCGCTAGACCGAAAAAGTCATCTGGCACGAGAATCTCTGCCGCGTGCAAGGAGAGCATGAGACTCTCTCTGTAGGGCAGTGAGCCGGTTTGCGGCCTGCGTGCCCTGCTATTGTCGTCCATCATGCCAAGATACCAGTTGGTAGCATGCAGCGAGCCATCAAGGGTTCTGGTCCACATCTGCAGAAGCAGATCAGCCCCACGTTAAGTCTGCCCCCGCCGTTTCACTCCAGGAAGATACGCTGTTCCCGTTCTGAGCCGAGCTTTGCCTGACTTCCGGAACGTGCCATCAGCGGCGCCTGTTCCGAGATCGGCGCGTACGCCCTTGTCTTCCGGCCATGGGCGACGGCCTGGACGTGACCCGGACGGCCTTCGAGCCCGGCTACGGCACAACGTCAGCTTTCATTTATGCCTGCCAGATCGGAATGCGGCACAGGACAATCTCTATAAACGCTCCGCGCCTGCCGAACCGCGATGGGCCTCCGCCTCGACGATATGCCGCCACCAGGGCGGGCAGCCGTCGATCTCAACCTGAAGGGCAAAGCTGAGGAAGGTGCGGATCAGGACGATCAGTCCCAGCACGGTCAGGTTTTCGATCGTGGGCTTGACCGCAACCGTACCGATGATGTCTGCAGCGACCAGCAACTCCAGGCCCAACAGGATGCCACGCCCCAGGTTGGCCCGATACGGGTGGAAAGCCTCCGACCACGCTGCTCGCGACCGGACGTCCCGAAGGAAGATCCAGGTTGAGGAAACCGCGCCGATCAGGATGACGGCGACAGCCGCTATCTCGGCGCCGGTTGCAATGGCATGGAGCGTCTCATTGAGCACGGGATGCTCCATCCTTCCTGGTGACGGCGGGCGTCCATTTCATTGTCATGTCTCGACCGGGGCACCCGGATCGCGCGTGACCAATGCATCGGTGGGCACCATCTCGACAATCTCCCGGGCGGTGCTGCCGAGAAATAGGTCGAGAAGGCTGCTGCTTCCGCGTGTCCCGAGCGCGATGAGATCAACCTTGCCGACGCGAACATACTCGCGCAGCAGGCGGCCAGGGCTTCCCTCCTCGACCAGCACGTCCGGGCGCGTGCGGTCGCACCCGAGAAGTCCCATCTGCTCAAGGAATCGATCAGACCTTTCCAACACGGCATCCTCGTAGGTCCTGCGCAACATCGTTGGATTATCCGCAAGAGTTTGCCGAGGCACGTCATAAGCGTGGAAGAGCGTAAGCTTCCGCTCCGGGAAGAAGCGCAATGTCGTCTGGAAGGCGTGGCGGGCAGGATCGGAAAAGTCGGTTGCGGCCACGATGTTGCGGTACGCGCCCCGCGGCCGGTTCCGAACCACGAGCAGCGGCGTGCGGGAGCGGTGGAGGAGCCGATCCACTGTCTTCCCGAGGCGGAAGCGGCCGAACTCCTCATCCTGCGCCACCCCCGTCACGATGAGGTCGCACCCTTCGGCCTCCGCCGTCGCGAGGATCGTGTCGACCGGCTCCCCCTCCCGGATGCGGATCCGGCTGCGCACCACGGTCGGGCCGAGATCAGCCATGAGATGCTCTCTGGCGACCGCCACCGGATCGGGGGCGACGCCAGGAGGGCACAGGCCCGAGATCGTAGAGGCCGCCCGAGTCCGCATCTTCAAGAACGTGCAGTACGGTCAGCATCGCCTGCCATTCCTCGGCCAGGGCTACGGCCCTGTGGGTGGCACGGTCGCAGCGGGCGCTCATGTCCGTCGCGAGAAGGATCGTCCTGGGGGGTCGATCGTCGAACCTGCCATCTCGTTATTCTCCCGACACGAGATTTGGCCTTGGCACCGGCTCCGGGGCCGGCGCACCGGGCCGGCCAAACAGCCGTGCCTTCAGCAATTCGCGGGCGCCTTGGACCATCACGTAGAGAACTGGGATCAGCACGAGACCGATCAGGGTCCCAACCAACAGGCCGCCGAACAACGTCATGCCAATAGAGCGACGGCTGCCTGCGCCTGCGCCAGTCGCGATGACGAGGGGGATTACGCCGAGGATCGATGCGAAGGCCGTCATGAGCACCGGGCGGTAGCGCTGGCTGGTGCCCTCTGCGGCAGCCTCGTAGATCCCCATCCCCTCCTCGCGCCTCGCTTTAGCGAACTCGACAATCAGGATGGCGTTCTTGGCCGCCAAGCCGATCAGCAGAACCAGTCCGATCTGGGCATAGACGTCAATGGGAATGCTGGCAATCGCCAGGCTTGCGAGGGCGCCGAGAACAGCCACTGACACCGACAGCATGACGGCGGCCGGAATGCTCCAGCTCTCGTACTGCGCGACCAGGAACAGGTAGGTGAAAACAATCCCCATGACGAGAACGACGGCGGTCTGGTTGCCGGCCTGCCGCTCCTGCAAAGCAAGCCCGGTCCACTCGAAGCCGAATCCGTCAGGCAAGCTCTCATGCGCCAGACTCTCCATCGCGATCAACGCCTGCCCGGTGCTCGTTCCCGGGGCTGCCTGACCATTGACGGAGGCCGCTGGAAAAAGATTGTAGCGGCTGATGGTGTTAGGGCCGAACGACGTCGAGACCGTCACGAGCGATTGCAGCGGGACGAATTCTCCAGTCTGACTGCGCACATGCAGGCGCAGGATGTCATCAGCGCGGCTGCGGAACGCCGGTTCGTCCTGAATGCGTACCTGATAGATCCGCGAAAAGATATTGAAGTCGTCGACGTAGGCCGATCCTAGATGAGCCTGCAAGGTCGCGAAAATGGCGGCCGGCGAGACACCGAGAAGCTCTGCCCGCTTGCGATCGATGTCGAGGAAGACCTGCGGCACGTCCGCCGTGAAGGTGCTGAACACGCCCGCCAGGCCCGACGTCTGATTGGCCCTGAAAATCAAGCCCCGCATGGCTTCTGCAAGCTCTTCCTGAGTCTGGCCGTTGCGGGCCTGAAGACGCAGATCGAATCCTCCTGTCGTCCCGAGGCCCGGGATCGCCGGGGGGTTGAACGGTACGATGGTGGCGGCGGGAAGTCCGGCGAATTGCCGGCGCAGATGGGTCAGGATCCCGTCGATACTTTCCGTTGAGTCCCTGCGCTCCTGCCACGGCTTCAGGGCAACAATGACCATGCCTGCCTCGGAACCGCCACCGCCGATGATGCTCATGCCCGCAATGCCGATGACGTTGGCGACGCCCGGCGTCTGACGCACGATGCTGGCCACCTCGTCGAGGGTCGCGTTCGTGCGTTCGAGTGAGGCGGCATTCGGCAACTGGACATTCACGAAAAGGTAGCCGATGTCCTCAGAAGGGATGAACCCGGTCGGCAGCACGCGAAACAATCCGTAGATTCCGCCAAAGATCGCCATTAGCACCACCAGGGCCAGCGCCAGACGCCGCCCGAGCCGTTGCACCAGGGTCAGATACCACGACCGCGACTTATCCAGCGCGCCATTGACGACGCCGAAGACGCGGCCACGGTCCTCCTGCGGCGCGCGCAGCATCATGGCACACAGCGCCGGGCTGAGTGTGAGTGCGTTGATGGTGGAGAACGTAATGGTGATCAGGATCGTCACGGCAAACTGCCGGTAGAGCTGGCCGGTGATCCCCGCCAGGAAGGCTATCGGCACGAACAAGGCCGCGAGCACGAGGGTTGTGGCAACGATGGGACCTGTGACCTGTCCCATCGTCCGGCGGGTTGCTTCGGCGACAAGCACTTTGTCTTCTGTCATCACGCGCTGCACATTCTCGACCACGATGATGGCATCATCGACGACGAGACTGATGGCGAGCACAATCGCGAACAGCGTGATCGTGTTGGCGGAGTATCCGAGCAGGTATAGAACTGCGAAGCCGCCGATAAGCGAGACCGGGATTGTCAGGGTAGGAATGAGAGTGGCGCGCCAGTCCTGGAGAAATAGGTAAGTCACAAGGACTACCAGCACGAAGGTAATCATGAGCGTGATGACGATCTCGCGGATCGTCTCTGTTACGAAGTCGGTCGTATCGAACACCACCGTGTAGGCAAGGTCTTCTGGAAACTGGGTCGCCAACCGTTCGAGTTCCGCCTGCACGGCGTTAGACACGGAGAGCGCGTTGGCGTTCGGCGATTGATAGACGACCACGGTCGCACCGGGCTGCCCATTGAATTTGGACGCGGTATCGTAGGATTGGGCCCCGAGCTCAACCCGCGCCAGGTCTCGCAGGCGGACGATGGCTCCATCGGGGTTGGTGCGCACCACGATATCGGCGAACTCTTCCGCGCTTGCGAGGCGTCCGCGCGCCATGACGGTCATTTGAATCTGTTGGCCCGGCTGTGATGGTGCGGATCCGATCAGGCCGGCCGAGGCCTGGGCGTTCTGTCCCTGGATCGCGGTCATCAGGTCCGAAGCCGTGACGCCGAGGGCCTGCATCCGGTCGGGATTCATCCAGACACGCATACTGTAGACCGGTCCGAAAATCCCGGCTTCACCTACGCCAGGCACCCGGGCGAGGGCATCGCGGACGTTGATCGACGCGTAATTACTCAGGAAGATCTCGCTTCGCGATCCCTTTGGCGAATAGATCGCAATTCCCATCAGCATGCTGGTCGAGCGGCTACGCACCGAAACTCCCGTCTGGGTAACGGCGGGCGGCAACCGTGGGACCGCCAGAGCCACGCGGTTCTGGACATTCACCTGAGCAATGGCAGGATCGGTGCCGACCGCGAAAGTGACCGTGAGCGAATAGCCGCCATTGTTGGTGCTCGCCGAGGACATGTAGAGCATATCTTCGACGCCGTTGACCTGATCCTCGATCGGCGCTCCGATGCTGTCCATGACCACTTCGGCGTTAGCACCAGGATAGCTGGCATTGACCTGAACCTCAGGCGGAGTGATCGGAGGGAACTGCGCCACTGGGATCTGTGTCAATGCCAACAGCCCTGCGAGGGTCATGACCACCGCGATCACCATGGCGAAACGAGGTCGGTCGATGAAGAAGGTGGAGATCATCGCGGGCTTGTTCCGTTGGCGATTGCAGGTGCAGGGATCTGTCCTGGTGCATCACCTCCGACGGGCGCGGGTTCCTGCATCGATATGACCCGAACGACAGTACCTGGACGCGCATTCTGAAGACCCTGCACGATCAGCTTCTCTCCACCCTCCAGGCCTTCGTCCACAACCCAGTCCTGGCCGAGTTGCGATCCCGTCCGGATGCGCCTCACCATGACCTTGTCATTCTCATCCAGAAGTAGAACGAACCGGCCTTCCCGATCGAGCTGTACGGCGCCGATCGGGACGACGGGACGGCGTTGCGGAGCCGAGGGACGTATGACGACGGTCACGAACTGGCCAGGCACCAGCAATGCATCCGGGTTTGGAAAGCGGGCTCTGACCGGGAGCGTGCCGGTGGCCGGGTCGATCTCGTTGCCGGCGAACTCGATCTCGCCCTTGGTCAGGTAGTCGCGGCCGTTTGAGAGGCGCAAGGTCGGCACAAATCCCCTGGCAAGCTCCTCTTTGCTGGCATCACCTGCCGCTCCCCGGAAGTTGAGGATAGCGCGGTCGCTGACGGAGAAGACCACGCGGATCGGATCGACCTGCACCACGCGGGCCAATGCGCCTGACAAAGGACCGACGAAACTCCCCACGGCGAACGCGGCGACACCGATGCGTCCTGCAATCGGTGCCATGATGCGGGTGTAGCTCAGGTTCAGCTCTGCTTGGCGCACGCTTGCTTCCGCCGCCATCACGTTGGCCTGCGCCGTATCACGGGCAGCCTGGATCTCCTCGAGGGCAGCCTGTGACACGGACTGCGTCCGGCGCAGCTCCTGGTTCCGTTGCAGGCGTCCCTCCGCATCCCGCAGGGCCGCCTGTGCACCCGCGAGGCTGGCTCGTGCAGCCATGAGGGTTGCCTCATACGCCGCCTTCTCGATGGCGAAGAGCTCCTGCCCTTCCCGAACCTCCTGGCCCTCCTCGAAGAGTCGCGCCTCGACGAACCCCTCGACCCGTGCCCGGATGTCGACAGCATTGACCGCTTCGACACGCCCGACGAACTCGGATGACGGAGAGACATCTTTTACCTGCACGGGCGCGATGCCGACGGCCGGCAACGGAGCCTGGGCCAGAGCCGCCGTTCCCGCCGATAAGAGAGCAGCGATGACGAGATCACGGAGCATTGGCGCATTTCCCATGGCGCTAGGTCCTGTGATCGAGCCTGCGAGCCAGTGAAAGAAAGACAAGAGCAAGCAGAGAGCAGATCGCCGCCGCGATTACATCCGTCCCGGCCGCTGCGGGCAGCGACTCCACACCGAGGGCCGTTGCAACCGCGAGCGCAACCATCAGGACCGAGACGCCTATCAAGAACCAGCTCAAGCCGTACAGGAGCGGAGCCGAAACGTTCATTCCCAGACGCAGGCGCATCGGTCACTCCCGCATAAGTCCCCTCCTTCGGCCGGTCAGTGCCCTGCGCTACCAGCGACGACGCCGGCGCCAGTATCCCGACACCCAGACCCAGCGTCCGCGACGCCCACTCCACACCCATCGTCCGGGCACCCACACAAAGCCTGGACGGGGGCGTGGCCTTCGCTCGAACCGGGGTCGAGGAGCCGGAGGCCGACGCCCGGGATGTCCGGGCCTTCCCGGGCGGTTGGGCCAATCCGAACGGCTCGGCTGGGCCTCTGCCTCTGTGGTCGTCGAGGTTCCAACACTTGCAGCTACCGCCGCGCCAACCAACCAGTTCATGAACAACCGTCGTGACACGCGAAGGGACCGGATTATCAGCTCACGGGCGGCGCCATCTCGCCCGCCGCCTCAAGACCATCGCTCGGGCTTGGGGGATGCGCGCGCGACAGGGCAGCCTGAAGCTTGGCTTCCTGCTCCGGTGACAGTGAAGAGCGGATCACCCGGCCCTTGAAACCGGACAGCTCGGCCATAACCTTTTCGGGCTGCGACTTTCGGATCAGCAGGAACAGGGCGGAGGTCTCGGGCTTAAGGGTGTCACCGATCGACCTGATGAAGTCGTCGTTGATGCCATAGTCGATCATGTTGCCGGATAAGGCTCCCGATCCCGCACCGACGGCACCGCCGATGGCAAAGCCGGCCAGCGGATTGAGGAACAAAAGACCGATGAGGCTGCCCCACAGGGCTCCTCGCAATCCGCCGGACGCGGCCCCAAGGCTCACCAAGTTGACACTCTGCTTGATGCGTACGGATCCATCCGGGCTACGGATGGCTACAACCGCATCCTCAAGATCGATCAGGTATTCTTTTTGCAGCCGCGTCAGTTCGGTCAGGACGCGATCCGCATCGGTCGGGTTTTCGAACCCGACGACCACCAGCTCAGCCATGGGACGATCTCCTCAAACGGTCGGGGTCGCATGGGTACGCCATGAGAGTATCGACCGCAGGCGGCGTGGCTATCGGGTACAACCCTGAGACAGACCGAGGGATGTCTTGAGACCGCACCAAAATTTCGCCCATGCTCCTGCGCCGATTGCTCCAATCAAAGTGCGAGGACGTCGTGATGGATGTGTCCCGGCTGGGTTTCGGTCCCTGCAGTTCCATCGCCATGCTGCAGGACACGGTTGAAACAGTCCGGGTTCGCACTTCGTCCCGGGCGGTTTCGGGGTTTTACCCGAGTGTCACGGGAGGCCTTCGGGGGTATGAAGGAAAATCGCCGCGAACGGCACGATCCCGACCATGATCCGCCTCATGATCGCCGATGACCATAACGTCGTCCGCTCCGGCCTCCACGCTATCCTGAACAGCCAGCCGGGATGGGAAGTGGTCGCCGAGGCCAAGGACGGTAAGCATGCCGTCGAGCTGGCGGCCGAGACGCAGCCAGATGTCGCCATTCTCGACTACCAGCTTCCTATCATGAACGGCATTGCTGCGACCCGCGAGATCCGGGCGCTCCAGCCTCAAACCGAGGTGCTTATCTTCACTGCGCACGAAAGCGAGCTTCTGATCCGCGAGCTTCTCGAGGCGGGCGCCAGAGGCTATCTGCTCAAGTCGGATGCCCGACGCTTCCTGATCGCCGCGGTTGAGGCCCTGGCCCGCCATGAACCCTTTTTCACCGGACGCGTGTCGGAGGCTCTGCTGAACGCGTATCTCTCCAATGTTCCATCAAGAGGCGATGATCTGACCCATTGCGAGCGCGGCGTGGTGCAACTCATCGCGGAGGGACGCACGAACAAGGAAGCGGCCCAGCTCCTCGGCATCAACCTTAAAACAGTAGAGACGCATCGGGCTGCCGCCATGCGCAAGATCAAAGCGACCTCGTCGACTAATCTCATCCGCTACGCGATCCGCAATAAGCTGGTCGAACCGTAGCCGACGACCTCCCGTCACCCGGTGCCTTTCACCCATCTCATGACATTCCCGGTCCGAACTCGGGATCGAGAACGCCGTTGGCGTGACCCTGCTCGGCCCCCCGGCGGAGATGCGCGAGCGCCAGGTTGTCGACGTTCTCCGCAATGGCTTGGCAATCCATTCGGCTGGGCTCATCATGGTCAGTCCGGGTTACCGCAACAGAACCTCGTCATCTGAGCTCTGGGAAGAAGCACCTTCGGCTGAGTATGCTGTTGTTGTGAACAGCAGCCAAAGGCCAAGTGCGAGCACGAAAACCTCAACGAAGGTCGCGAGAATGATAACCGTCAAGTTGAGAATATCGCCTGCCGAGACCCACGTGGCCGGCCCGCCGGTTGTCTGGATGACGTTAACGCCGGCTTGCGGCACACGGAGAAAATACATGAACAATTGCACAGCCTCGAACAGTATGATGAGCATCGAGAAAATGAGGCTCAGCGTACTCGCCGCGACGCCCGTCCATACGATTTGACGCAGCGATGCCATAGACGGGTAGCGTGCCGGATCGGCAATGCGCTCCGCCAGCAAGATGTACCGGTAAGACCAGATCGTCGTGAACGCCAACCCGAGCAGACTTGCAATGGTGAGGTACTGGATCAACACAAAGGTACCACGTGTTCCGAGACTTGTCCTGCGATCCACGATAAAAGCGGAGATGGCCACAGCGACAGATAGGGAGCCGACGCCGACCTGCGCCCAGAAGCCAACCCGGCCCGTCCGCAAGAATGCCTTCGCAAGAGCGCTCATCCTGCAACATCCTTCATTCCGGGACATTCGGGAGTTGCCGACGTGCTTGAGCAGGAAGCTGAATCAGGCCGGCACCGCTGCGAATGAAAGGGAGTTTGCGTGTCCTGCGCGTATTTTCAATCGGGGGAATCCCTGATCCATCGCGAGAAATGCCCTGGTCAACCCCTGTCAGCTCCTGGGGTGGCACGATGATATGGACCAACGAGGTTCAGAATGAGCGCATGAGGAATTGCCTCTCAAGCAGCAAATGTAAAAAATGGGGTGCATGGCACGAAATTCGGCGAGCTCTCTTCCATAGCCTCACTGTGGGAACAGATCGAATGGCACCGCTTAAGGAACTCACGGCCGCCTTCTCCGCCGCCATTGGGCACCGCCGCTATGTCTTACCGTCCTTGACACTGGCCGCTGGCGCCCTGCTGGACGTTGGCATGATTAAGCTGGGTATCCTGATTGATGCGGACGGTCCTTTCGCATATCTGCCTTTCGTCATCGCTGTCGCAATGGCCGGCGCCATGATCATGTGGTGGTTGCTGGATTACGCTGCGAACGGCAGGTCAGAGCTCAAGGGCATCGTAGCTATCGAAAGGGCGTTGGACGATCTATCCTCATACTTTGATGAGGGAATTTCTCAAGTCTTCAACGCCGTTGTCGAGAGCGATGCCGATTTTGAGGAATGGCAACGGCGACGAGCGGACTGACATGAGAAGGTGGAGAAGTACTTGCAGGTGAACTTCGGGCTGCGCGAGCGAAATATCTTTCGTAATGTCATTCTCACTCAGTCCGTGCAGATTCCAGGCAGCTTTCACGATCAACATAATCATGAGCGTTGCTTGCTCATTCAACAACTCGAGACGATCCGTGAAACGATAATCCGGTATAGCGACTTGGCGGCTAAACGGCGCACAGAAAGCAGGTAGCCGGCACAGTCCGAACTGAGCCGTTTCCGCCATTACGCCCACGCGACCAAAGGGCACCGCTATTGCCGAGGTTACGCTTTCGTGACGTCGGTCGGCATGTCAGCCAGAACTCATTGAGAGCTGTCCATCCTACTTGCGGGCAGTCTAGTCATGGCGGCAACCGGTTGATTTTTGGGTGCAAATATATAGGATTTGTCATGCGAGTTCCTGGTTACACCCGATGGTCTCGCAACCCGGAGCAAGTATTCTCATGACTTGCTGGGATCCAGCATTGCCGCTGCTTGGGGAGAACTTCCCATGGCTGATCTTGCGACCGACAGGTTCGATATCCCGACAGGCATGTGGCTCTGACGCGCCGATGGTCGCCCTTTACAGGCGTGGCCGCCTTGGGTACGGCGAAGCGAGGGTTTGAAAGACCGTCCTGCGCCTAACCGAATGGATCAAAGGACGATCAAATCGAGTAGATCCCATGGCAGCTTTCCAATCGTCTTAGTCGCTAGCCGCCCTATCGCCTTGACACCCTCGGGCCGCTTTTCAGTCTCGGACGTGGAGGGTAAAATGAGTCCCCTGGTCTCCCTTGGAACAAGAGGTGGCATCGGCCGACTTCACCGCTGGGCCCTCGGGATGTCCGCCTGCCTGCTGGCTGTCATCAGCACCATGCCGACTCATGCAGATCCCTTCTTCGTCACGGTTTACGGGAGAACCTATAAGGTCGATCCTCGGTATCCGTCCAATGAGCCCCAGGGACCGAAGCCGCAGGAGGCTATGAAAGCGCTGCCCTCTGATCTGGCGAGAAGCCCTGGCTTCAAGCCGTCTCACACGCAAGTCCTCGCCGAGGTCGAGGAGCGAATCTGGATCGTACATCGCAAGCTCGAAGACGAGCTGGAGAAGACGACAGCTTCCAGCAAAGGATGGTCGACAGAAGGCGGCAAGGCAAGCATGCCGGAGATCACGGGATCGCTCGCATCCGGAGTTGAGCAAAGCCGTTCACCGGAGCTGCAGCAGCTCTACGACCGTCACAGGGCTCTGAACCTCCTTGCGCGGGAGCTGCGGCGGTCCATGGACCTGCCGGGAAAGCCGCCTGAAACGGGCTTCTCCCGCCCCAAGCTGACGCCCGAGATCGAGGCCGACTACCGCGCCCAGAACTTCGATCCCTTAGAGGCCTATTACGGTTTCAGGCGTGTTAAAGCCGCTTTCCGGTCCGGCGACGTCGAACTCCTCGCCGACGTCACCCACTATCCCCTGACCGTCACGGGAAGGTCCAGACGGACCATCCGCAATCGCGACCAATTCATCGCGGCCGAGAAAGTGGTCATGGATCCCCGCGCTCGGAATATCGTCGCCCAATCAACCTTCGAAACGCTTTTCGTTCGAGACAAGGGGATGATGCTCGGGGACGGAGAGATTTGGCTCACCCGCGGCACTACAGGCTTCGGATTGGGAGCCATTCATTTGAAGTGATCGACAATTCCTCAATCCCGAGGTCATTGGCAGGAATGGGTACGCGCTTCAACGCTGATATGCCGACAGCCGGTTCTTCACGAAGGAGGATGTCGCACTGACGTTAACCTTGAACATCAAGACGTTATGCAAACAGTGCTGGCATTATGGTTCCGGCGCCGGAAGAACAGGGAGCACGCATAAGCCAAACAGGCACACCCGCCCGGAAATGCGCCTTTTGATTCGTTCTAGTACTACCACCATGGCTGGTCTCCCCACGGTCACGATAACCCGGCCGTCAGAACGAGCCAAAAATCGAACCCAGTATCAGGACGGCAACAAGTGCGATAATGCAGCTGACGATCACAGTCATCACCATGTCCAAATAGCTCTCGCCATGCGTCAGGCCACTGATTTGGAGGAGCAGCAACACTGTGCCGTTATGGGGAAGAGCGTCGAAGGTCCCCGCACTCATCGTCGTGATCCGATGCATCAATTCGGGATCGATGTGATGCTCTTTGGCAAGATCCATGAAGTCACCGCCGAAAGCATTGAGCACGATTGCCATCCCGCCGGAAGCTGTACCAGTCAGCCCCGCTAACACGTTCATGGCGACGGACAGTGAGACCAGCGGCCCTCCTTGAATTGAGAATACCGCATCGCGAACCATCGCAAACGCCGGCAATGCGGCAACTACCGCGCCGAAGCCGACCAGACTAGCGATCATCAGCATCGGGAGGGCTGCGGAATTGGCACCGGCGTCCAGACTTTCGCGAGGAGATGGCAGGCGTCTAAAATTGACGAGAATAACGGTCAAGTTTGCAGCTGCAAGAGCCACGATGACCGACCAAACACCGGCCACGGCCCCGATTGTAGTGCCGCCCCACCGAGCATCCGACAGAAACGAAAAGTCGAGGCGTGGAAATACGACCAGCGACATCAAGAAATTCGTCACGATTACGACGACGAGGGGCAGGACAGCCAGGGAGAAAGGAGGCGCGTTCTCGGCTCGCTTGCCATGCGGCAACTCGGCCGGGTCGAAGTCGCCCGCCGGCGCCGCCTGCTCACGAATCTTCTCGTCAACGACAGAAGCCGTTCGCGCCTCAACATAACCCTCTCCAGCCTTGCGGGCGGCTGCCTCAGCCCGACCGAGCCACCACATGCCGAAGGCGAAGATAATCGCTGACGCGATGATACTTAGCCCGGGAGCCGCGAAGGTTGTCGTTCCGAAGTAAGGCATTGGAATGGCGTTGTTCACCGAGGGAGTTCCCGGCATTACCGACATGGTGAATGTGAACGCACCGAGACCGATGGTGGCCGGCATCAATCGGGCCGGGAGGTTCGCAGCCTTAAACATCTCCCGCGCCATTGGTACGAGAACGAAGAAGGCGACAAAGACGCTGACCCCTCCATAAGTGACGACGGCCGAGGCCAGCACGACGGAAAGGATCGTTCGATGCACTCCCAACCGTTTGGTCAGGAAGCGCGCAATCGCAGTGATCGACCCACTGTCATCCATGAGCTTGCCAAACAATCCGCCAAGCAGGAACATAGGAAACCATTGCGCGACGAAACGCGCGGCCCCGCCCATGAAGGTCTGCGTCCAGTGCGCAAGCAGCGGCTCACCAGAGATCAAGGCAGCCAGAAGCGCTGCAGCTGGGGCGACCAGAAGCACGCTCCACCCCCGATAGGCCAGCCACATGAGCAGTCCGAGTGCGACGAGTATTCCGAGCAATCCCATGGTCTACCGTCCCTCTAAAGCGGGCTTGCGGCGTTCGAGCTGCTACACCATATCTGCTGACCCGGGTCGGCTAGGCGATCACCGCGCCGCCGGCGCCCACGCCATCGCCCCAACGAAGTGGCTCGCCCCAAGGGAGAGGTCTCCATTCCACCTTTCCAGGACCATGATCTGGATCCTCCGGCCTCTCCAGAATCCTTAATCGCTGGTTCCGCCGTAGAAGCTCCTTGCCGTGCGACGTTGACAGCGCATCCGCCTGTGATCACACTGTACTGCTCAGATAATTGTCGACAGAATTACCAAGCCATAGAGTCCGATCGCAGCTCCTCCCATTTGGACAGTACGATGCCCGATCTGACCTCCCATGCGGCCGACCAGCAATGCGCTGCCGGCACCAAGACCGATCAGAAGGGTCGTCCCCGTGAGGAAACCCGCGGCATATGTGAGAACGGGCACACCATCGGGCATTTCGGCTCCATGGGCATAACCGTGGAATACAGCAAACAGGGCAATGAGGCCTGCGCCCGTCAGGGACGACAAATAGGACGGGTAAGCGACAGCAAGGCCGAATGCGACCATGGAACCGGCGATCCAAATGTCGAAGGACGGGAGGTTGACCCCAGTCATTCCAAGAACGGCCGCGCACGCCATGACGGAAATGAACGTCAACGGCAGCAACCACAAGGATCTCCCGCCAATCCTCGCAGCCAATGCACCGACGGCAACCATAGCCAGGACATGGTCGATCCCGCTGATGGGATGAGCGACACCATGCATGAACCCTGCCGTATCGCCGTGCCCGGTATGTGCAAGCGTAGTGTTAGAAGCCAACATGAACGCCGCGGCTAGCACCGCAATGATAGGTCGATTCATGACTTTCTCCTTCCACCCGAGAACGACTTTGGTGGCCTCTGCTACCCTGCCCCACTGAACTAACCGGGGACCAGATGTACCGTGATAGACCCTACGTCGGATCTCCGGTGATCGAATTGGTCCTGCGCAGCGGGCGCATCTTCCCGCCTCCCGGGGCACATGACTATTAGGAGAAACCCTTGGATCGCGCAGGGACAATACGGAGCAAGGCCTATGTGAAAGTCGGCTCGTGTTGAATGCAGGCTCCGCTGGCACGGCATGTTCTCGTTCGCACGCGCACAGCATTCTATCAACGACATCCGATTTTCTAGGGCGCGTCTCAGGATATTTCCCACGCGGGCTCAGGGTTACACCCGATGGACGGACGGCTCCCGCCGGATACTCTCTTGGCCAGCGACAATGCAGCGCGAGACGGACGTCAGTCATCGATTCCTGTGACCCAGCGTCCGTGACCTGGAGTCTAAGGCCTGGAGGAAGCGATGCTGCTCACCCCTCGAGAATTCGACAAACTCCTCATCTACATGATGGCTGATGTCGCCTTGAAACGGAAAGCCAAGGGCTTGAAACTCAATTATCCTGAGGCCGTCGCAATCATATCCGCTGTTGCGCTCGACGGGGCCCGATCCGGCAAGACGATTGAGGATGTGACCAAGGACGCCAGCGGGGTATTGACGGCAGCCGATGTCATGGACGGCGTCCCCGATCTCATTCCCATGGTACAGGTCGAAGCCATCTTCACCGACGGGAGCCGGCTCGTAACCGTGCACAGACCAATTCAGTAACGAGGAAATTTCGTTCAACGTGGAGGTGGCGCGATGGGCGGGCTGAAGACAGGACCGGCAGTTGCAGCCGATGTGGACCCAGCGACATTCGACGTACCCGTCGGCGGCTACGTTTGCAGCCCGGCACCGATCACTTTCGACGACGACAGGCCGGTTACGACACTTAAGGTGCGCAACACTGGCGATCGCCCCATCCAAGTCGGGTCGCATTTTCACTTTTTTGAGGTCAATCCTGCCTTGGAATTCGACCGACCCGCGGCCTTTGGTCTACATCTCAATATTCCATCATCGACAGCGACACGCTTCGAGCCCGGCGATGAGCGCGAAGTACAACTGGTTGCCTACGGCGGCAAGCGCGCTGTCTATGGGTTCAACAACCTTGTCGACGGCCCGACGGACGGCGAGGACGCTGCGAACCGCAAGTCCAAGGCTGTCGCACTCGCGGAGCAACGGGGTTTCCGGTCGTCACCGCGAAAAACATGACGCGGCGTATCGGTCAAGATTTCGCACCGCTCTTCTTGCCTGGAGACACCCATGCCAACCATCTCGCGACAAGAGTATGTCGGACTTTTCGGTCCAACAACTGGCGACCGAATCCGCCTTGGGGATACGGGCCTTTTCGTCGAGATCGAACAGGATCTCCGTGGCGGGTACGGTGACGAGATCGTCTTCGGCGGCGGCAAGAGCATGCGTGAAGGCATGGGAATCGACAATCAGGTAACGCGTCCGGGCGGGGCCCCCGATCTCGTGATCACCAATGTGACTATTATTGACGCGGTTCTCGGCGTGGTGAAAGCCGACGTGGGCGTAAAGGATGGCCGCATCTGCGCCATTGGCAAGTCCGGCAATCCCCAAACGATGGACCGCATTACGCCAGGTCTTGAGATCGGTCTCGCCACCGATGCGATTTCAGGCTCGCATCTCATCCTGACGGCAGGTGGGGTCGACTCTCACATTCATTTTATTTCCCCGCAGCAGGCGCACGCGGCGCTCTCGAACGGCACCACCACATTGATAGGTGGCGGCACTGGTCCGTCAGACGGCTCAAATGCCACCACGGTCACGTCGGGGCCCGGAAATATTACGATGATGCTGCATGCTTTTGAGAACTGGCCGATCAATGTCGGCATTCTCGGTAAAGGCCACGGGCATGGCAAGGCCGCCCTGGTCGAACAGATCGAGGCCGGTGCCGTCGGCTTCAAGTGTCATGAGGACTGGGGAACCACACCAGCGGTTTTGCGATCGGCGCTCACGGTCGCGGACGAAATGGACATTCAGGTGTGCATCCATACTGACACACTCAATGAATCCGGGTTCGTCGATGAATCGATCGCAGCATTCGAGGGCCGCGCCGTACATTCCTTCCATACCGAGGGGTCGGGAGGCGGCCACGCCCCGGACATCATTAAGATCGCCGGCCTCCCCAACGTATTGCCGTCCTCGACGAATCCCACTCTTCCGTACGGAATCAACTCTCAGGCTGAGCTATACGACATGATCATGGTGTGTCATCACCTCAGCCCTGACATTCCCTCTGACGTGGCCTTCACCGAAAGCCGCATCCGAGCTGAAACCATCGCGGCGGAGAACGTCCTGCAAGACATGGGTGTGATTTCGATGTTCTCGAGCGACTCGCAGGCGATGGGTCGGATCGGCGAATGCTGGTTGCGGTGCATTCAAACTGCGGACGCCATGAAAACGCAGCGCGGAAAACTGCCGGAGGATGCTGCGGGCAACGACAATTATCGGGTTCTGCGATATGTAGCGAAGATCACCATCAATCCAGCCATTACCCATGGCATCGCCGACATTCTCGGGTCCATTGAAGTCGGCAAGATTGCGGATCTCGTCTTGTGGGAGCCCGCATTTTTCGGGGCGAAGCCGAAGATGGTCATCAAAGGCGGGTTCATCAGCTGGTCGGCCATGGGCGATCCGAACGCATCACTGCCGACACCGCAACCAGTTTACTACAGGCCGATGTTTGGTGCTTTCGGCAATGCTCTGACCGAGACATGCATTACCTTCGTGTCCGGCGCTGCCCACGCCGCTGGGATCAAGGAGCGATTGGGGTTAAGGCGGCAAGTTCATGCGATCAAGAATGTGCGCAAGATCAGCAAACTTGACATGATTCGCAATACTGGAACCCCAAATATCGAAGTGAACCCGGAGACATTCGCCGTCACCGTCGACGGTAAACATGCAACCGTGCCGCCACTAAAGTCCGTCTCCCTGAACCAGAAATACTTCTTTAGCTGACAGGATCGTCGCATGGTCATCATCGAAACGGTTTTGGGCAATATCTGTGATCCGGAATGGGCAACCCGTTTGGAGAATGCCGAAATCGACGTGCTGCACCTTGATCAATGGGAGGCGCAGAAAAGCCGGTTCCGCAAGACGACCAGAAAAGGATCGGTGTTGGCGGTTTCTCTCAGCCGGGACACTCATATCCGCGACGGCGATGTGATGCTGTGGGATCCGCAGCTGTCCTTAGCCGTCATTGCTAGGATTGAGTTGCGCGATGTCATGATCGTGCATTTAGATGCCCTTATGCACGCTACCCCCGAGGTGGCTATGCGGACCTGCATCGAACTTGGCCACGCAATGGGCAACCAGCATTGGCCGGCTCTGGTCAAGGGGCATGTCGTCTACGTGCCGCTGACGGTCGATCGCAAGGTGATGGAATCAGTGATGAGAACGCACGCCTTCGAGCACATTCACTTCGAATTCGCACCTGGGACGGAGGTTATCTCGTATCTCACTCCTCACGAGTCACGTCGGCTCTTCGGTGGAGCTGAGGGCCCGGTTCATTCGCATGTCCATGAACATGAACGATCGGCACATGTCCACCGAGAGCCTCACCATGGATGATGCTGTCACGAAAGACCGGGTGGCAGCGCTTGCCCGCATGCTGCAATTCGGCGACTCGATGTTTCCAATCGGCGGGTTCTCCTTTTCGTCCGGGCTGGAATCAGCGGTCCAGAAGGGAGTTGTCACCGACGTATCGACCCTGTTGGCGTTCACTCGGACGGCGACGGAACAGGCTGCTCGCGGAGACGGGATTGCCGTGATCGCGGCTCACCGCGCGGCGATGGTTGGCGACGTTAAAGAACTGATTTGCATCGACGAGTCAGTTTATGCTCGTAAGCTCTCGGACGAGGCACGGACCATGTCGGTGCGTATGGGCAAGAAGTTCGCCGAAATGGGCGTGCACGTCCTTGGCGCTCCGTTGCTTCACGCGTGGCGCGACTGTATTCTGACGGGGCAAGGACCTGGATGTTACCCTGTCGCCCTGGCGGTCAACTTTGCCGTTCAGGACCTGTCCGAGCATCACACCTTTGCCGTGCACCAATACGGGGTTGCAGCACCCATTCTCGGCGCAGCGCTGCGACTGATGAAGGTAAGCCATCTCGATACGCAGAAGATCCTCTACGAATTGAGCGAAGACCTCGACGCGGCCTATGAGCGGGCCGCTAAGACTCGCCTGATGGACATGTCCGGCTACGCGCCTCTCATGGATATCTTGGCCGCGGTTCACATCAAGGCGCACGTACGCCTGTTCATGAATTGATGGGAGAGGTCGATGGCCAAGAAAATTACGCGGATCGGTATCGGCGGCCCCGTCGGGTCGGGAAAAACAGCGATCGTGGAGGCGATTACCCCACGTTTGCTTGAGCGTGGCATCAAGGTTCTCATCATCACTAACGACGTGGTCACGACCGAGGATGCAAAACACGTTCAGCGCTCCCTCAAGGGCGTCCTTTTGCAGGAACGTATCCTCGGGGTGGAGACTGGCGCATGTCCTCACACGGCTGTCCGTGAGGATCCAAGCATGAACCTCGCCGCCGTCGAGGACATGGAGGAGCGTTTTCCGGACAGCGACGTGATGCTGATCGAAAGTGGAGGCGACAACCTAACCCTCACTTTTTCGCCAGCGCTTGTCGACTACTTCATTTACGTCATCGACGTTGCGGCAGGAGACAAGATCCCGCGGAAGAACGGACCCGGCATCACGCATTCCGACATCCTGGTCATCAACAAGACCGATCTGGCCCCTTATGTCGGCGCGAGCCTCGAAGTGATGCGGAACGACTCGCTTCTGATGCGCGGCGACAAGCCCTTTCTGTTCACCAACTGCAAGACGGAAGAGGGGATTCCTGAGTTGGTCGAAATGATCGAACGAGAGTTCTTGTTTGACATCGACGTGACTGAGAGGGCGCCGGCATGATTGTGACGGGCTCGTCGCCCTGGGCTGCGGCTGAAGCCCTTGGCACGTCTGTTCCGGAACTGGCTGCGTTTCAGGACGAGCCGCCTCAGATGAAGAGCGGCACTGTCGGCAAGACAGGTTACCTGCGGCTGGGATTCGAAACCCGTGGTAGCCGGACGATCCTGGCGATCCTTGAGCGGCGAGTTCCGTATCTAGCCCAGCGTGCGCTCTACTGCGATCAGGAAATGCCAGGCTTGGCCTCGATTTTTCTTATCACTACGACGGGTTGCCTTCTGCAGGGAGACCGGCTCGCTCTTGATATACAGCTCGGCCGAGGAGCGCAGGCGCACGTCACTTCGCAATCGGCTACCAAAATTCATGGAATGGACACCAATTACGCAGCCCAGACCCAGGCTATTACGCTGGCCGAGGACGCCTATCTTGAGTTTATTCCCGATCCTATCATCCCTCATCGGCATGCCCGCTTTGTCAGCAACACACAAATCTGTGTTGCGCCGTCGGCCACTTTGCTCTTGTCAGAGATCCTGCGGCCCGGCCGGAAGCACCATCATCCTGACGAGTGCTTTGGGGCAACTATCGTATCGTTGTCGGTCGCAGCTGCCCGCCCCGATAGCCGTATATTATTCAGGGAGAAGCTCGTAATCGAACCTGAGCGATTTGCGATGCGGCAGACGGGCGTAATGAATACATATGATGTGCTCGGCAACGTGATCCTTTGCACGCCCCCCGACAAGGCGGATCGGATCTTCGAGCAGGTGGATTCCGACATTCGGCTGACTGATGGCGTAGCGTTTGGAGTGTGTCGGCTGCCGAATGGAGCCGGTCTGATCTACAAAGTGCTCGGCCGTGATACGGCGCAGGTAAAGGCGAAGGTGCGAGAATTCTGGAGAATTGTACGCAAAGAGGTTACCGGCGCCGACCTTCCGCCTCCATTCCTATGGCGATGAGACGGCCAACCTCGCAGGGGATCTCCCATTGTGGAGACCAGCAGTTTCGTGGAGGTGGCAATGCAGAAACTTCTGGCAAGCTGGAACAGCCTGTGCAAATCCTCCGGCGTCTTGCGCTTTGTAGATATCAATCTGCGTGGCGTTGCACAGGTGATGCTGCAAGATAATCCACTGACTGGATTACTCTTTCTGGCGGCTATCGGCTGGGGCTCGTATACGTCCGGTGTTCCGCACGTGGCGCTCGCGGGTTTGGTGGCCGTCGTTGTTGCGACCTTGACGGCATACTGGCTGCATCTTGATCAAGCGTCGCTGGCCGCTGGGCTTTACGGGTACAATGGTGTCCTTGTGGGACTCGCGCTAGGGACCTTTCTCGCACCTGGGCCATTTCTATGGGCTTACGTCGTACTGGGGGCCGCAGTTTCTGTCATCGCGATGTGCGGAATCGCCATCGCCTTGAAGCCCTGGGGTGTATCGGCGTTGACATTCCCGTTCGTTGTTGTGACGTGGCTTCTGCTGCTGGCGACCTATAGCTTTTCCGGGCTCACGGCCACATCGCTTCCAACCGGCAGCGTTGTCGCGCCATTCCAGCCGTATCAAGCAAGCCCCCTCCACCTGATAGACCTCGCGGGAGGCGTTCTCCAGAGCATCTCACAGGTCTTCCTAAAGGCCAGCGGTGTGGCTGCCTTAATCTTGCTCGCCGGACTCGCGGTGAATTCACTAGCGGCGGCGGTGTTCGCTGTCATGGGCGCCGTACTCGCGGTTGCAACAGCTCATCTGTTTGGAGCTGAGAGCGAATTAATTACTGGGGGCCTCCTGGGTTTCAGCCCGGTTCTGACCGCCGTCACGCTTGGAACGGTATTCTATCAACCGAGCGGGCGTGTCGTCATTTACACGATAATAGGCACTGTCTTCACGGTCATCGCACAATCTGCCCTGAACGTAGCTTTGACTCCATTCGCTATCCCAGCCCTTACTGCGCCTTTCGTGCTTGTAACGTGGCTGTTCTTCCTTCCGCGAAGCTATGTCGAGTCGGGTTCCTCGGCAATCTCGGATGCCATGGACGTCGGCCCGCCGTGATGCGCGCTTTAACTTTCTGTACAGTATAGCCGTCGCCTTTCTGCCGCTGACGGACGTGTTCTGGACACTAAAGAGGCTCCTTAGCGCCGTGGCTCTGCCTCCGCTTTCCGACTTAGAACACCACAGCTGAGAGTTGTGGCAGGGCGGCTAGGTGCGCGTGCGACTGCGTTGATGAGCAATTACATTTCAGTTGATAGCGAACCGACTATCTAGCGCCTTTATGACACCGCGCAGCTCCGCCAGTCCTTTCAAGCGCCCGATTGCCGTATACCCTGGATTGATCCGACGATTTGAGGACAAATCGTCAAGCATCCGATGTCCATGATCAGGGCGAAACGGGATCTTATCGCTTTCGGCCCTCTTGCGGTCCTCTTTCAGGAGAACATCCAGGACAGCCACCATGTCGACGTCGCCTTCAAGATGATCAGCTTCATAGAAGCTCAATTCGTCCTGTTCCCGTCGTGTTGCTCTCAAGTGAGCGAAATGAATACGGGATGCAAAACGTCTCGCGATGGCAGGAAGGTCATTGTCCCGCCGCACACCGAGGCTGCCGGTGCAGAAACACATTCCGTTGGCCTGTGACGGCACAGCATCAAACAACGCAGCATAATCTACTTCCGTCGATGCAACACGAGGAAGACCAAAGAGAGGCCTTGGTGGATCATCCGGATGAAGGGTGAGCTTGACCGAGAGTTTCTCCGCAACTGGCGTTACTCGCTCAAGAAATTCGATCAGGTGCTTGCGCAGTTTTTGCGCATCAATTCCCTGGTAGGCAGCGAGACGGTCGCGAAATGCCTCAAGACTCAGTGCATCCGTCGTCGATCCAGGGAGGCCCGCGGCGATGGTTCTCGTCAAACGCTCAACTCCATCGTCATCAAGTGCGTCAGCGACTGCCTTAGCGCGAGAACGCGCATCTGGATCGTAAGAAAGCTCCGCCCCCGGTCGTTCGAGAATATAGAGGTCGAATGCAGCAAATGCATCCTGGTCGAACCGGAGAGCCGTGGCTCCAGTTGGAAGCGGCCAATCGAGATCCGTCCGGGTCCAATCCACCACAGGCATGAAGTTGTAACAGATGATCTTGAGGCCGCCCTGAGCGGCCGCTTCAAGGCTGGCAATCCAAGCCGCAATGGACTGCTCCGCGCCACCACCATGCCGCTTGATGTCGTCAGCAACCGGAATACTCTCGATTACCGACCATTTCAGAGGAGTGCGCCCGGAGGGGGTGTCTTCAATCAGGTTGCGGTGGCGCTCGACATCGCGGAGCGTCCACGCCTCGCCTGGGGGGATATGATGGAGTGCGGACACGATATCCGTAGCCCCGGCCTGACGGATATCGTCCAGCGCCACGGGATCGTTAGGTCCAAACCACCGCCAAGCCTGTCTCATGGCTTATATCTTTCCTTTGTCCAGCCGCAACGTAGCCGTTCTCAACCTTGGAACGCCGAGGTGCCTTGCATAACCTTGATGGCCTCCGACGTCTCCTGAATTCGGATTTGTCCTTCGATGGCGACCGGGCGAACCGTTACAGAGTCGAAAGCTGGCCGATAGGAGCCTGCGAATGTGTGGAAAAGCTCAAGACCCTTGCCACTTCGGCGCAATTGGAAGCGAATTTCCAACCGGCTATCGCCGTTCCAGTCTGACGTATCTCCGTTGTCCTCATAGAGGTACGCCTCCGAACCGTCATGAGGAGCACCAAAGACGATAAGCTCACGAAGAGCGTCAGTGCGTGGATCGATCCCGTCAGTTTGGCGAGTCAAGGGGATCATGGCGCCGCACCGAACAAAGATGGGAAGACGGCCGAGGGGAGCCTCGATGGTGATTGTCCGGCCGCCTTCAAACTGGCGTCCGTCGTGGAAATCAAACCAACCTCCAGAATGCTCCGGCAGATAGACCTTTCGGTTCGTGGCCCCCTCTTCCAAGACGGGAGCGACCAGGATGTCTGGACCTAGCATGAAGCTGTCCTGCACATCGAGAGCCGAGAGGTCGTTGAGGAAATCGTAGAACAGAGGACGCACCATCGGCTCGTTCTCATGTGAAGCTCGCCACAATTGCGTGTAGATATATGGCATCAACCTATAGCGCAGTGTGATTGCGTCGCGAACCTCGGAAATGACATTTTCGTGCATCCAAGGAAGATTGACGACCCCATTGTCCTTCCAGGAATTCATCACAAAGCGTGGCCAGAGCGAGCAAAATTCGACGAAACGACAGAATAGCTCGGGATTTGGACTCGGCCCGTGGAAGCCACCAACGTCATGTCCAATGTTGTACATTCCGGACAAGCTCATGTTGAGTCCCTGGGTCAAGTTGAACCGGAGGGACTTCCAGGAAGTCTCATTGTCTCCGGACCAGGTCTGAGCATAGCGCCAGATGCCTGCCGCCCCACCACGGGTGATTGCATAAGGACGTTTGCCAGGAGCGTGTGCCGCCTGCGCCTCGAACGAGAGTTTGGTCATGAGAAGCGGTTGAGCCGCACGCGCCAGCACCTGAGGAAACGGGTGCCCGTCACCAGCGCATACGGCGTCCTCATCCCAGATCTCATATTCGTTGTTGTCGTTCCAGACTGAAGTGACGCCATAGTCGAGCAGTGCTGTCTGAATGCCGTTACGCCACCAGTTTCTGCCTTGTGGGCTCGTAAAATCAACATGGAAGCCCAACCCATCCCAGAATTGTGCGACGGCAGGCTGGCCGTTTTGACTATCCATCACGAGGACGTTCTGCTCCTTCGCCTCGTCCAACCGTGGATGGTCATCAAGGAGACATGGCTTGAGATTAGTGACAGGCTGCATGCCTGCTTCCTTCAGGCGGGCCATCGTAGCCGCGGGGTCGGGAAACTTTTCACGATTCCAATTGAACGCGTAGCGGCGGTGGCCGATCGACGTATAACCGGAGCCAAAATGGAAGCTGTCGCATGGAATCCGATAATGACGGCACTTCTCGATATAGTCGGTAATGCGTGCATCCGCGTCAGGCGCATCCGCGATCGTCATCGATGTCGTAGCGAACCCGAGCGACCACTTGGGTGCGAACGCCTGACCGCCGGTCAGCCATGAGAAACGTCGGACCACGTCTGGAACGCCAGGGCCAGCGAGAACATAGAAGTCGAGATCACCACTTTGCGCACTGTAAGAGCGAAACAGCCCATGGTAGTTGTCGATCGTGCAGCCGAGATCCATCTCGCCAACGGCGAGATTGTCATAGAAGATCCCGTGCGCACCTGCGGGTCCATCGACGAGGACGAACGGGATCATTTTATAGAGAGGATCGCTCAGCTCTGCATCGAACCCGCATGGATCTACCGCGTCGATCTTGAAGCGGCGACCCGTGTGGTCGAGCGGGCCCGCCTTATCGCCGACTCCATAGTGGCGCTCCTTCTCGTGACGTGCCATGAAATGCTGGAGCGCTCCAGTCTTACGCGATACGAGATAGGCCTGTGTCGTCCGATCCTGCAGGAACGGGCCGTTTTCTCCGGGCCGATGCCACGCGATGCCGAAAGGCGATAGCGACACCACCGCCGTAAGGCCTGCAGATTCCAGCCTTATGGTGCCGTCCTGCTCCAGGACGGATGCTTCAGGGCAGGAGAAACCTTCCGTGGAGTCGCGCAAGCGCCCCTCGAACGAGGGCTCCAAGCCGCCGGGTGCGATACTCCAACCACGGTCGAGCCGATAGCCGCCGTCGCGCCTCATGACGACACGGCCGATATCGTGCTCTAGAATGCCGACGCGCACCTGCGTGTTCCAGCTGAGATCGAACACGGCCCAAATTCCGTCGCGGCCGCGATAGCGGGCCTCGGTCAAAGCTTTCATTGAAATTATCTCCTCAGCGATATCAGCGAATGCGGATTGCGTTTCCGTCCGCATCGAAAAAGTGAAGCGTCTCGCGTTTCAGGTGCAGGCCGATGCGCTGGTTGCGCTCATATCGCGCTTGTCCGTCCTGGCGCACTGTTATCTGCGGCAAGGCCGGGGCCGACCCATAAAGGTAGGTTTCACCGCCGAGCTGCTCGATCAGATCGAGCGTGATCACAAGATCAGCCTGCGCCTCATCGACGACGTCGATACACTCAGGGCGTACGCCAAGGGTGATCTCGGAACCGGCTGCTTGCCCCATCGATGGAATTTCAATAGGCAGCGCCTGATCGCCTATCTCGATCCGGCCAGCGCTCGTCGTGCGTCCGGGGAGCAGGTTCATCCGGGGCGAGCCGATGAAGCCCGCCACAAACAGGTTGACCGGACGATTGTAGACCTCCAGCGGCGTTCCTACCTGCTCGATCCGCCCGGAGCGCAGAACCACGATACGATCTGCGAGAGTCATAGCCTCGACTTGATCATGGGTGACATAGATCATCGTTCCACCGATCTCTCCGTGGAGCGCCGCAAGTTCCTTGCGGGTGGCGACACGAAGCTCGGCATCAAGATTCGACAGCGGTTCGTCGAACAGGAAGATCTTGGGATCCCGGACGATGGCACGTCCAATAGCAACGCGCTGGCGCTGGCCGCCCGATAAGGCTTTTGGCTTACGGTCAAGATAGTCGGTCAGGCGCAGCATCTGAGCAGCGCGGCGCACGCGCTGATCGATGTCGTTCCGGCCGAGTCCCATGTTCTCCAGCGCGAAAGCCATATTCTTATAGACGCTCATATGCGGGTAGAGCGCATATGATTGGAACACCATGGCGAGCCCTCTGTCGGAGGCTGGAACATTCGTAACGCTCTGCCCATCGATCTGGATTTCGCCACCACTAACCTGCTCTAGGCCGGCGATGATGCGCAGGAGAGTCGATTTTCCACACCCGGATGGTCCAACGAAAACGACGAACTCCCCGTCTTCGATCGCGAGGTCGACGCCATGAATGATCGCCGCTGCGCCGTAGGACTTCTTGATGTCGATGAGCTTGAGATCGGCCATGATTAAACCAAACGGATTATTTCATCCCGGTATTGGCAATACCGGTAGTGATGAAGCGTTGCAGGAATACAAAAACCACGGCAACCGGAGTCAGGGTCATGACAGTCATTGCGAGGAGATACTGCCACTGGGTCTGTAATTCCCCTTGGAAGGCATTGAGGCCGATCTGCAGGGTGTAGACTTCGGTCTTCGTCAAAACGGCGAGCGGCCAGAGAAATTCGTTCCAGCGCCACATGATTGAGAAAATCGTCAAAACCGCAAGCGCAGGCAGTGTCAGAGGCATCACGATGCGCCAATAGATCTGCCACTCCGAGGCCTTATCCATCCGCGCAGCCTCGATAAGATCCCGCGGCAGGGTCAGCATGTATTGGCGCAGGAGAAACACACCTGTCGGTGTCGCCGCACCCGGCAGAATGACGGCCCACAGCGAATTCACCAGCCCGAGCTTGGTGACGACCAGATAGACTGGAACCAGAATAATGGTGATCGGGATCATGAGCGTGCCGATCACCATCAGCATGGCGGCATTCTTTCCCTTGAACTCGTAGATTGACAGGGCATAGGCCGCCATGGAGTTGATCAGAAGTGTGATCAGGGTGGCGACTACGGTCACGATGACGGAATTGGCAAGAAAGCGCGGGAAAGCGAAGCGCTCTAACGGTTCGGTATAGTTCTTTGTCGCCAGAGAGAACTCGCGCACAGGCGTCCGCTTGTCGATGGCGACTCTGAACTGCTGGCTTGGGTCGGCTGGGTTGATCATTTGCGCCTGGACGCCAACGCGCCGAATCTGGGCAAGCTCGCGGGTCGTCCCGTCCTCCATGGTCACCTTGAAGAGCAGCAGAGGCTGAGGATAACCGGGCACGGTGACCTCCTTCTGCGACAAAGGCAGAAGGCTGGGTGGAAACTCGAGCAGACTGGCCTGCGTTTTAAACGAGGATAGAACGAGCCACAGCACCGGGCCGAACATCAAGACAACGCCAAGCAGCAGATAAGCATAGGCTGCAACATCGGTCCAATGCCAACCTTTGGGATTGCGACGGGCTGTGACCAGGCGAGAAAGATTCATGACGGCCTCACGAGGACTTGCGTTGCGTGAAGGCGAGCTGCGCCAGCGTCAGAGCGAAGAGCACGATGCCGAGCACCAAGGACGCCGCCGCCGCGAGACCGAAATTCTGAACTTGGTTCGAGAAAGCGGTCTCGTAAATATACTGGACCACCATGAGGGTGGACGTACCCGGCCCGCCTCCGGTCAGCACGAACACTTCGTCGAAGGTCTGCACGGCGCGGATGAGCGACAGAACGACCACGACGATCAGGTTGGGCCACAGCAACGGCAGGGTTAAGCGCCAGAAGACACGCCACCGCGGTGTCGCATCCATTTCGGCCGCCTCGTATATATCCGATGGGATGGCCTGGAGACCCGCCAGAAGAATCAGCGTGTAGAATCCCATATGCGCCCAGACCGATACGAAGATGGCCCAGAACATGGCCCAGCCTGGTTCCGCCAGGAACAGGATCCTGTCGCTGCCGAGCCCGGTAATGGCAGCGTTCAGAAGTCCGTCGCGCTGTAGAATCCACTTCCAGATTAAGGCGACAACCACCGGGGACAGCAGAACCGGGAAGAAGTAGACTGCTCGAAAGAAACCACGCCCGCGGATTTTCATGTTCAGCACGATGGCGGTCAGAAGCGACAGCCCCACCATCGTGGCGACCTGAAAGAACGTGAAGAAGAGTGTATTGTAGACGCCGCGCCAGAAATGATCCTCGCGACAGGTGCTTGGATCCACATAGGATCCACATTCGAAGAGGTAGGTATATTGACCCGCGCCGACATAAGGGCGATCTGAGGGAAACAGCGCGGGGCCACCAGTGATCGAGTAGACGAAATTGATCGCGATCGGCACGAAGACGAACAGACCGAAGAACAGGAGGTTCGGCAGTAGGAAGATATAAGGCATCCTCCTCTCGCCAATCAGACGTTGCAGCCTTGACATGGGCCAGTCGACAATCCGCGTCACTGATCGCAGCGAAGCGCCTGTCTTACGAGATGCGGCGTGTCCACCTGCTGGCTCGGGCGATGTCGCCGGGGAGGTCTTTGACGTAAGGGTCATGCTGCGTTCAGCCGAAGCGGAGATGCCCCAGGGATTGCGCCCTGGGACAGGTTTCGGAAGATTTACTTACTTCTTGGTACGTTCAGCGATCTGCTGCTGCACGTCCGCCTCGATGCGCTTGTAAGCTTCGTCGAGCGAGGACTCGCCCGCGATAGCCTGTCCGAGCCGGCTGATGACTGCGTTGAAGATCACCCGGTTGTGGACGTAACCTTGAAGCTTGTTGGCGACCGGCGAGAGTTGCGACACGCCTTCGCTGAACACCTTGAGTGCCGCCTTGCCTTGTGGCGAGGCGCTCTTGTACTCCAGACCTTTCTTGGCAAGGCCAAGATGACCAGGCACGAACAGCGAGCGCTCATAGAACTCCGCAGCAACATTCTCGCTGGCGAGATACTCGATCAGGCGCGCGACTTCCTTGGGATGCTGCGTTGTCTTGATGCCGACGAGTGCTGCACCCCCAGGCATTCCGGAGCAGTTAGCCGGCCCGCACGGTGTCGGGACAGCGACCCAATCGAAAGCGTCTCCAATGGTTTTGTCGAACTGTCCGATCTGCCAAGAGCCAGACTCATACAGAACGACCTGTGCGTTCTTGAACTCGTCGTTAGCGCCCCGATAGGCTGAGCCCGCCACGGAGCCCCAAAGCTCCTTCGACATAACGCCGTTCTTGTGCCAATCGAAGACCAGCTGCGCGCCTCTCTTGAAGCCCTCGTCCACGACTGCGGGCTCACCCTTGTCGTCGAACAGCTTTGCTCCCTGCGTGATCGCAAGGCTGAAGAACCGGTGACCGGAACGGTCAATGGCGATCGGGAACGGAGCTTGCACCTTTGCGGCCACATTCTTGGCTGCGGTCGCCCACTCTTCCCAAGTCGCTTTAGGCCCCGGCATCTGGACGTTCGCCTGCTCGAATAGCGTCTTGTTGACGAAAGGACCCGTGAGAGTGAGCTGGGTCATATAGCCTGGGATGGATGATGAATCGCCGGGAAGACGCATCCACTCAAGAAAAGGGCCGAAATTGGTTTCGAAATAGGCCGGGTCTTTCAGATGGGGGCGGAGGTCGAGCATATACCGCGCCACACCGCCAAGGTCTGCAACACGTGCAAGGTCAGGCCCCTGCCCTGCTGCAAGCTGAACCGGCAAGTTCTCATTGATGGCTTTGAATGGCACCTGATCGAGAACAACCTTGATATCCTTGTTCTGCTCCTCGAAGCGACGCAGCAGATCGGTCATGACCTCGCCCTCATTGCCGTCCGAGTACCAGGTCATCCGCAGGGTGGTTTGGGCATACGCTTGGCTCATTCCCAAGCCGACTGCGAACAGTGCGCAGCCCAGGAGCATCTTTGTCGTCTTCATCGTTTCCTCCGTCTTGTCTTCTCGCTCTAAGGTCGAGATTTACTTGGATCTGTGGCACCACAAGGGCTTCAGCAGCATCCTCCGCACGGAGGACCTCAAAAAGCACGATCAGACGTCTCTTTATGTTGAAGCGACTGACCTCTCTGCCTTGTTTTCAAGGACATACGTCACAAGCCGGAGAGCTTTTTTTTATGCAGCTTCCAGCACCAATTCCCCACGAAGTCCATCATTCGAAAGGGAACTTGGCAAACGTTTGCCTAAACTGTCTATCATCCTTTAGACTATAGCCGCCGGGAGAGCATCTATAGGGCTCGACAGAATAGGGAAAATTGGCGAACAAGGTGGCATGACAAAGCAACGATGGCTCGGGAAGGAGCCGGTTTCACTGGCAACGGTTGCCGCCCAGGCTGGCGTGTCCATCGCAACAGTGTCGCGTATCGTGAACGGTGAAACCCGCCGAGCCTCTCCGGAAACCGTCGAGAGGGTGCAGAAGCTGATTTCGACCCTGGGCTACCGGCCCAATCACGTCGGTCGAACCCTGCGTCGCCGAGAAAGCCGGATCGTTGCCATGCTGTCGCCTAATCTCGACAACCCTGCCATGGCGGGGATTGCAGCATCAGTGGAGACGGCGCTGCGCTCCGCGGGTTATGTGATGATCCTGTGCGACACACATGACCGCGCGGATCTTCAGGACGAGTATCTGCACGCGATGCGATCGCAGGTGGTTCAGGGATATGTCGTCGTGAACGCGGTACAAAGTGATGGACTATCTGCCGCGGTAGCCCGGGGAGATCCCATCGTGTTCGTCGGCCGGCGCAATCCCGATGGAGGTGGCTCTTTTGTCGGGATCGACAATTGGCGCGCCGGAATAGATGCGGCAGACCATCTGTGGTCGCGCGGGTTCAGGGAACTTGCAGTCACTTACCCCTTACAAGGCTCATCGGCAACGCGTGATAGGGTTGGCGGCTTCATTGCCAGACTTGAGCAACTTGGATTGACCCGGAATGCAGTAAGGCAGGCAGGGGCATCAGGCCTTTCGCATCTGGAGGTCGGCTATGCGGCGGCCAAGAGCCTGGTTGATGGGCGACCATGGCCTCAGGCGCTATTCTGCCCAAGTGATCTCATGGCCTATGGGGCATATCGCTTGGCGTCCGAGCACCAGGTTCAGGTCCCAAAGGAATGCAGTATTATCGGCGTCGACGATAACACACTCAACGCCTGGATCGCACCCTGGCTGACATCGGTTCGCATCCCATATGGAGATTTTGGCGATCGAGTTGTGGAGCAATTGCAGGTCTTGTGGGCCGGGGAGCCGGGATCCGAACAACTTCTGCCGCACGAACTCATCGTTCGCTAGCGAAGGCTGATAGTAAAGCGCTCTCCATACCTCGCCCTAACTTGGATTCGTCGAGGATTTCCAGCGAACTCGCTCACGGCCCTGAATGGCGACACAGAATTTCGGCGGACCGTTTGGGCAGCCAGCGCCAGCGGGTTTCACCTGCACACGCTTTGGTCCTCAGCCAGATCCGATTAATGGCGGGTGAGCCGACGTTGACGCTGGATGTGACGGTAAAACCGGCGTTCTGCTAAAGGTTACAAGCGTTGGCAATTGCTTCAGAAAGCCGCTGGAGCCATGTCAGGTGGTTGCGTTAAGATCGGTCCGGCTGGCAATCGTCTAGTGATGTTGACTCTCGCGTAGTCTTCTCTGTCCGATCCCAGGGAATGACTGCTGGAGGTTGCGGCATTCACAGTGGATCGTCCACATCACGCCAATCCTTTGATCGTGGCGGAGATATCCAGAGCAGGATTGTCAAGCCCTTGAAATGGCAGCATTTCTGAGGCTGCTCCACCTCTGAGCGTGCCAAAGGCACATGCCGAATTCAATTGCCCAGCGCTTTGCGACATCTCCAGTCAAGCTGCCAATGGAGCAGGTGCGCGGACAAGGCATGCCACATGAGCACCACACGCCACAGGCTGCAGCGATGGGCGAATGGTGCGGCATGGATCGATCCGAATCGGACACCGGCCGACAAACGGGCACCCGACCGGCGGATTGAGGGGACTTGGGAGATCTCCCTTAAGGATGATGCGCTCCCGCGAGCGCTGAGCTTGTGGATCCGGCAGTGGTATCGCCGAGATCAGCGCCTGCGTGTAAGGGTGCACAGGTGCATCGAACAACGTCTCGGTCTTACCCTGTTCAACCACCGTCCCAAGATACATGACGACGACCTCGTCGGCCAAATGCCGTACCACCGACAAGTCATGAGAGATGAACAGATAGGAAAGGCCAAGCTCCTTCTGCAACTCCATGAGAAGATTGAGGATCTGGGAGCGGATCGAAACGTCGAGCGCCGAAACCGGCTCGTCAAGGATGAGGAGCTTCGGCGACAGCGCAAGGGCTCTGGCGATCACCACGCGCTGACGCTGGCCGCCGGACAGCGCGTTGGGCGTCCGCTCCGCATAGGTCGCGGGCAATCCGACACGATCGAGGAGCTCACCGACACGCCGCCGTCTTTCGTCCCTGGACCAGCCCTGAATGGCAAGCGGTTCGCTGATGCTGTCACCGATCGTCATCTTCGGATTGAGCGCCGCACTCGGGTCCTGGAAGACGATCTGAATATCGGTCGCAAGGTCACGGCGAGCACGTTTGCCCAGGTGGGAGATCTCAAGCCCGTTGAACGCGATCGATCCTGAGGTGACCTGTTCAAGGCCAATGATGCCGTACGCAGTCGTCGACTTCCCGCAACCGCTCTCGCCCACCAGCGCGACTGTACGGCCGACTGGAATATCGAAGGAGATGCCATCGACAGCTTTGACCACGCCGCCGTCGGACCCGCGGACGGGGAAGTGAATCCTGAGGTCGCGCACGCCAAGGAGAGGTGAAGCCGGTTCGGTCATGCAAGCTCCATCAGGCGGTCCGTATGCCAACAGGCAGCGTCATGTCCGGCCGCATCGACCGGCGCCAGAGGCGGACGCTGCGCACAAAGATCCGTCGCCAGGGGGCAGCGGCTGCGAAACCGGCAGCCCTGTGGCCACTGGTCGACACTCGGAACGACGCCCTCGATCGTCCGAAGCACACTTTTGCGATGCCCGTCCAGGCGCGGCACCGTGGCCAGCAAGAGGTGGGTGTAGGGATGGGCCGGAGCTGCAAAGATGGTCTCGACAGGCCCCTGCTCGACCACCCTGCCGCCATACATCACGGCGACGTCGTCAGCCATCTCGGCCACGACGCCCATGTCATGCGTGATGATGATGATGGACGTGGCGACCTCATCACGCAAACGTTTCATCAGATCGAGAATCTGCGCCTGGATGGTCACGTCGAGCGCAGTCGTCGGTTCGTCGGCAATCAGAAGGCGCGGACGGCAGATCAGCGCCGCCGCGATCATGACGCGCTGGCACATGCCGCCGGAGAGTTCAAACGGATATTGCTTGGCCCGCTTTTGAGGATCCGGAATGCCAACGCTCGAGAGCATCGCAATCGCCTCACGCTGCGCTTCTGCATGGGACAGGCCGCGATGAAGGCGAAGCGCCTCCTCCACCTGCAGTCCCACGCGCATCAACGGATTTAAGGACGCGATCGGTTCCTGGAAAATGATCGAGGCCTTATTGCCCCTTATGTCTTCCAGATCCTTCTCGGGCAGATGCGCGAGATCGATCCCGCCCAGTTCGACCCGGCCATCGACAATTCTGGCGGCCTTCGGCAGGAGCCGGAGAATCGACAGGGCGGTTAGGCTCTTTCCGCAGCCGCTCTCGCCAACGATGGCGAGAATGCGCCCCCTATGCGCTGAAAACGAGACACCATCGACGACATCGATGCCATCAATCTGGATCCGCAGATCCTTAATTGCGAGGACCGGCTCGTCGTGTCCCTGCTGCCCGCCTTCAGTGACCATCTGCGAGGGTTCCAATCGCGACCGCAGCCCAAGGGCTGGTGGGATGGGCCATGCCGATGTTTTCCGCCCCAGTCCGCATGACGGCGGACGGAATCGCGAAATTTACCGGATAAAGCGTATCTTCGACGATCTCGACCGGGTACCGCATCCCGACGGTCGCCGAGACGGCCGGATCCGCCTTTGCATCAATGCGAATCGTCGGCGTGCTCGCGTCGATGCGCGGCACGTGAAAGGCCTCCTCCAGGGAGAGACCGCGATCCGCAATATAGGAGATGATCTGCAGCACCGTCGGAAAGATCGTTCGTCCGCCAGCGGCCCCGATGGCCAGCATTGGGCTGCCGCCCTTCTTGACGATCAAGGGACACATGTTGGCTAGTGGCTTAACGCCTCCCTTGATGGAGTTCGGCTGGTTTGGACGTGGGTCAAACCACATGACGCCGTTGTTCATCAGGATGCCGGCCTTGGGCAGAACGACCTTGGAGCCGAACCGCGACAAGAGCGTGTTGGTAAGCGACACCATCGTGCCGGTAGAATCCACAACACTGAGGTGAGTGGTGCAACCTGCCTCCCGTGTTGCGGCATGCCCCATCATCGTCAGGCGTTTCTCATAAGCGTCGCGGATCACCGTGGCATAGGCGAGAGCCGCATCCGCCATGGCTACGTCTGCCGAAACGTCGTAGGCCTCAAGCTGGGTGCAAGCGTCGACGAAGGTTGGACCTCCGCTCAAGCCTGGAATCGCGTTGATCTCGAGGTCGCGGTAAGCGGCAATGAGAGGCTCGCGCCATTGCGGCCGATAGGCAGCAAGATCGCTCCCATCGATCCGGGAGCCGCCCGCCCGGAGGTCCTCGACCAGAACCCGCGCCGTCTCGCCTTCGTAGAAGTCGCGTGCGCCTGCTGCGGCAAGCCGCCTGAGGAGCTTTGCCTTGTTGGGCATGGGTCGATACTGGGCGCCATCCCGGTCGCCGGCCCGCGGGGCTCGGCCGTTATCGAGAAAGATTTCTGCAGTCGCCGGATGTTTCGACAGCGCAGCAGCCTCGACCGCCAAGCACAGTGAGGTGAACCAATCCACCTCAAGGCCCCGTTCCGCATGCTCGATGGCCGGTTGGAGCGCATCGGCCCAGGAGATCGTACCGAAGCGTGCGAGGGCTTCGGCAAAGCCGGCGACCGCCCCAGGGACGCAGATGGAGCTATAGCCCGAAATATTGCGATCACCTTCGACGGACGGCCAGTCGAACCAGTTTCCGGTCTTTGCGCCTGCGAGCGGATAGTCGGCAGGATCCAGGCCCTGCGGGGACGTAACGTTGAAATCGAGCGTGTTTACGGCACCGGTCATGCCGTCCGCATGGAGGAGGAACCCACCACCTCCGACGCCGGAGAGCCACGGTTCCACTACGCTGAGGACGAGCGCCGTCACGATGGCGGCGTCCATTGCATTGCCTCCATTTGCCAAGACTGCGGCGCCCGCTTCCGCAGCGTGGCGATTCTGTGCCGCGACGAGGCCGTAACGGGAGCGTACTTCCGGCTTGCGAAGCGTGAAGGTCTGCATCAGCGTACCCTTCCGAAACGGGCCTCGGCAATGAGCTGTGGGGCGCTCACAGGAACCTTGTGCCGGTCCGCATTGGCAGAGGCTGCATGATGGGCAGCAACTTCTCCCACCGTTGCAATCCAGGCTCCCGGCTCGGCCGTTACGCGCTCGAGCAGCCGCTCGAGCATCAGGATGCGATGAGCGCGGCCTGAGATCCAATCGTGGATGGTGAGCATCAGGAGGCCGCCTTCCTTATGGAGCATCGTCCATTCATCCAACCAGCTGTCCAGAATCGGCCCGGTCGCCGATGGCGGCCAGGAATCCGCTCCGCCGCCCACGAATTTGAAATAGACGGCGTCATCGATCGCCCACTGGACCGGCACTTCGGTCACACCGTCGATCGTGTAGGGATGATCGAAGCCGGAAAGGGAACTGTCGTACAGGCCGCGCTTCTTCAGCTCGCCCAGCATATGCGGGGTCATTTCCCATGCTGGGGATCGGAAACCCTTTGGCACAATTCCAACCTGCGCACGAAAGACCTCGAGCGAGGCCTCAAGCGCACCGGTGAACTCCTCGTCTGACACCTGCGTGACGATCTCGTGGAAATAGCCGTGAAGGCCGATCTCGTGTCCGCGCTCGACGAAAGCCGGAAGGAGATCTGGATGGTTCTTTGCCACCACCCCGGGAACATAGAAACTGCCCTTGATGCCGAACCGGTCCAGGAGATCGAGGATACGCCAGATGCCGACCCGCGGGCCGAACAATCGCTGCTCCATCTGTCCGAGGAAGCGGGACGTGGTCTCGCCTTTCAGGTTCCAGAGGAGAGGAGCTTCTGCGTCAACATCGACCGTGAAGCAGAACGCGCTTGTCTTGTTCTCGGGCCATTCATAGGGCTTGCCGGGAATTGGGTTCGCAGTCATATCATTCATAAGGGATGTTTCTTCGCTTGATGGACGGCGAGAGACCCGATCGAATTGCCGCCATCGATGGTCAGGGTGGCTCCGGTTACATAAGCGGACGCATCGCTCGCAAGATAAAGCAGCCCGTTAGCCACATCCGCCGGCGATGATGGCCGGCCCAGAGGAATAGCCGCAATGGTATTGCTGATGTGTTCGTCCGTCAGGGAACTTACCGAGCTGCCGGCCGCGAAGCCAGGCTCCAGGGCATTCACGCGAATGCCGAACTCCGCAAGCTCGATGGCGAAGCCCTTGGTCAAACGATCGAGGGCGGTCTTGGAGGTGCAGTAAGGTACGACCGTGCGCCGCATCTTGCGCGAAGCGCCGGAGGAAATGTTGATAACCGAGCCCTTGACGCCCGTTTCTATCATCTGACGTGCAATCCCGCGTGTCAGGATGAAGGGAGCTCGGAGGTTCACTGAGAAGATCCTGTCGAACTCTTCGGTTGGAATGTCGAGCAGGAAGCCGCTCGGGTAGATGCCGGCGTTGTTGACGAGAACGTCGGCAGCACCCCAACGACCGGCAATTTCGCTGATGAGTCCGTCGATCGAACGCTCCTCGGTCAGGTCCGCCGCGTAGGAAAAGCCGTCGGGGCCAAGGGCAACGCTTCCGGCATGGGCATCGAGTGCGTCAGCCTGTGCGTCCGTGAGGCATAGGCTTGCACCGGCCGCGACGAATGCGTCGACGATCCAACGTCCGACGACGCCGCAGGCCCCTGTGACGACCACTCGTTTTCCGGAAAGATCGGAGAAGAAATCCATTGCAACCTCAATGTGAGCGGGGATCGAAGCGATCGCGCAGGTCATCGCCGATGAGATTGACGGCGAGCACCAGCAGGAAGAGACAGAGACCTGGGAAGGTGGCGATCCACCAGGCCGTTGCGAGATAATTCCGGCCCGAGCTGAGCATCGCTCCCCAGCTCGCGGTGGGCGGCTGGACGCCAAGGCCGAGGAACGACAGGCCGGCCTCGAACAGGACCATGAGGCCGAATTCCAGCGTTGCTACCACCGTCACCGCCCCAATGATGTTGGGCAGGATGTGACGAAGAAGGATTCGCGGCGCCGAGGCTCCCATAAAAGCGGCCAACCGCACGAACGGCATGTTGGCGACGCTCAGCGTCTGACCATAGGCAATCCGGGCATAGCGTGGCCAACGCGTCAGTGCGAGGACGACGATTACGTTCATCAGACCCGGACCGAGAACCGCAACCGTGATGATCGCAAGAAGGATCGCCGGAATGGACAGGAACACGTCTACGAGGCGCATGATGATCACCTCGACCAAGCCGCGAAGATAGCCTGCCAGCATCCCGACCAATACGCCGACCACGCCGGACAGAATGACCGACGAGAAGGCAACGAAGAGCGACACCCGCGCCCCATAGATGAGCCGTGAGAGCAGGTCGCGGCCGAGTTCGTCGCTGCCGAGCAGATAGTGAAAGCTGCGGGATAGCGTTCCGGGGGACTTCATCCGGCCGAGGAGGTTCTGAGCATTGGGGTCGTAAGGTGCGATCAGCGGTGCGAAGATGGCAGCCAGAATGAAGGCGATGATCAAAGCGATGGGGGCCCAGCGCGCGAGCGAAAGGCGCACACGGCTCTTCCGCCGCGGGGAAGCCGAAACCGCAGCGGACGTCATCGGCGAGTTCCGTCGAGCCGGATGCGGGGATCGACTGCGCTGTAGAGCAAATCAGCAGCGAGATTGAGAGCAACCGTCACGAAGGCGCCTAGAATGACGATCCCCTGCACCACCAGAAAATCACGAGCGAGGATTGACTGCACGGTAACTTGACCGAGACCGGGCCAAGCGAAGACGGTCTCGACGATGACGGCGCCTGCCAGAAGATTGGAGATTTCCAGGGCCGCGACGGTAATCACCGGAATGGAGGCATTGCGTGCCAGGTGGCGGCGCAGAAGCAACGTCATCGGCACACCGCGGGAGCGGGCCGTCCGGACATAATCCTTGGACAATTCGTCCAGCAGCGAGGTGCGGGTGATGCGCGCGAAGGTCGCCATGCTTAGAAGTCCGAGCGCAAGCGACGGCATGATCAGGTGTTCGATGCCGCCGGTCGACGATGGGGGGAGCCAGCCGAGCGTCACCGCGAAGATCATAATCAGGATGATGCCGCTCCAGAAGGTCGGCATGCTCTGGGCGGCCAGCACAATGCTTGCGAGAAGCCGTGACGCCGGGTGATCGCGATAAAGAGCGAGGACAACGCCGACCGGGATTCCCAGGCCGCACGCGACCAATAGGGCGCCGCCGGCCAGCTGTAGAGTGTAGGGCAGGCGTGAGGCTATGATATCCCAGACCGGGATGTTCTGAATAACGGAGCGACCCAGGTCGAAGCTGGCGATCTGCTTCAGGAAGGCCAGGTATTGCACGAAGAGCGGGCGGTCGAATCCGAGCGCCGCGCGCATCGCATCGATGTCCGCCTGGGTCGCAGTTTCAGGAACGAGCAGGTAGGTTGGATCACCCGTGAGCCGCTGAAGGAAGAAGATCAGCGTCACGACACCGAAAACGGTGCCGATGACCTGCCCGATCCGCCGGAGGAAAAAGCGTCGCATGAATGATCCGTCGAGTCCGTTCAGTCTTTCCAGGCCATGCGGTTCAAGAACATGCTCTCACTCGGCGACGGCTGCCACTGCAACCCCTTTGCAGCGCCGTAGATGGCCGCGCTCTGGTACAGCGGAACGAGCGGAACATCCTGTGCGACGATCTCATGAACTCCGCGATAGGCCTCGAGCCGGACCTTCTCATCGAGAGACTGACGGGCTTTCTCCAGCAACTCGTCAGCCTTTGGATTGCGGTAGACCGACCAAGAACTGCTCTTGTGCAGCAGGGGAAAGAGCACGCCGTCCGCGTCCTGGCACGAGCACGACCAGCGCCCGAAGCTCAAGGCAGGCGTCGCGTCGATGCCGCCCTGCGCGCGCTTGAGATAGCTCGCCATGTCGGACATGTTGATCTTCACATTCAGTCCGGCCTCTGTCAGCATCTGCTGGATCGCCTGTACGATCCGCTGGTCGAAGACCGGCGACGTGGCGAGTTCGATCTCGGCCTTGCCACCCTCACCCGCTTCCTTCACCAGAGCCTGCGCCTTCGTGAGATCGTAGCTCGGCGCCGCAATGTCGGCGACCCAACCCTCATGAGCCGGGGTCAGCATTTCCGGGACCGGCTGGTCGTATCCGCCCAGAATCCCGTCGACCATGGCGCCCTTGTCGATCGCATAGGCGACAGCCTGACGGACTTTTATGTTGTCGAAGGGTGGCTTTGCCGGGTTCAGGCGCAGATAGGCGACGCGCTCGGTGAGGACGGACAGCACCTTGGCCTTGGGCGAGGACTTCAGCTGCGCCGCCAGATCCGAGTCCAGCGTCACCGCAAGGTCGCTCGTGCCCGCCTGCAGGTTCGCCACCCGCGTCGCCGCATCCGGCACCGCCCGGAACACTGCCGTCGCAAACGGGCCCTTGGGGCCCCAATACCGGTCATAGGCCGACAACGTCACCTGAACGCCCCGCTGCCAGCTGTCGAACTTGTACGGCCCGCTGCCTACCGGCTTCAGGTTGAACGCGTCCTTGCCCACTGCCTCGACCACATGCTTAGGCACGATCGACAACTTCACTAGCTGGCTTAGCAGAGCCGGATAAGGCCCGTCGGTAGTCAGCTTCACGGTTGTCGGGCTGGTCGCCTCGGCCTTGACGATCTTGTTGAACTGTCCCAGCTGCGGGCTGGCAAACTTTGGATCGGTGATCCGTTGCACACTAAAAACCACGTCATCGGCCTTGAGCTTTTGGCCGTCGTGGAAAGTCACGTCCTCGCGGATCGTGAATTCGACCTCGGTCTCGGACGTTTGTTTCCAAGCAGTCGCGATCTGCGGAATGATCTCGCCCTTGTCATCGCGGGTCACGAGATTGTCGAAGATGTTGCGGTAGACATAGTAGCTGTCCGGGTTCCACTGCACTTGCGGATCCAGCGATGACGGCTCGTTGACCAAATCGACCGTCAGCTTGTCCTTGGCCATCAAAGCGCCCGGCGCCATCGTCAGGCTCAGCCCCAGCAGAGCCGCCGCCCACCCTCTTCCTCGCCTCAACATGTCAGTTCTCCTTCAGTTGCCGTGCTTGAGCATCATGGATCGATGGGGAGCGCTGCTCACCCGGCGCCCCCTGTGAGGCTTGCCCCTGCGGCCGATACCGGCGGGCGGTTCGTTGATGCGCCGGGGCGCTCAGAACATCCGGATGACGCAGCCATGCCCGTGTGACGTAAGTCTCGAAACGGACGACCTCACGAGAAATCTGTTCCGTCGCTCCTGTGACATCCGACGCTTTCAGCGCGATCAGAAGATCTTCCCGGCTTGGGGATTGGTACTGAGCCTCGCCGCGCTCAAGAAAGTTCAGTACGCGCTGGGAGTGATCCCAGAGCTCGTGCAGCCACTTCTTATGGAATCCGTCTACGCGATCGGCGAGAAGGGCGAGGAACTGCCGGTCGGTCACCCGGGCCGTGACGATCGCCTGAGGGTCTCGCCGTCCCGCAAGTGTTGTGGCGAGCGCCGCAAGGGTTTGGAGGCGCTCGCACTCGGCGGGACCCATCTTTACGTGCGCAAGGGCTGGTTCGATATGCCGGCGCGCGGCGATGAGGTCGCTGATGAAGACTCCGGTGATCGGCCGGGTCCGCCAGCCTTGCCGGGGAACCGGCGTGACCAGTCCTTCGGCTGCGAGGGCCTGCAAGGCGGACCGGATGCCGGCGCGTGCCAACCGGTACCGGGTTTCGATTTCGATCTCGGAGAAGGCCCCTCCGGGGGTCAGTTCACAGCTCAGGATGGCGTGCCGCAGGACCTGGATGGCCATCGCGCTCTTGGCGGTCGGTCCGGGTGGTTGAGGCGAGGCGAAGGGCGAGGACTGGTCGTACATTTCGTTAGGTCAGCATGGTTCGTAAGATTGCACAAGACGATTTGTGACATCTCACGCGACCAAGTTTTCAGCAGCCTGCCCAAGGCGCCGGCAGGAATGCCGGCGCCGATCGAAGATCATTTGAGGGCTATTGTTTGGGGTGGGCCCAGAAGCGTCAGGCCGCGCGAGCGGCCCACTTCTGCTTCAGCAATCCATCGAGGTGGCGGGCAATGCTCTTCATGCCGAACACTCCAGCACGTGCTTCCGCATCCGGATTGTAGTTGGTGTTGGTATTGACGTCGTAAGTGAAGGCTCTGCCGGTGCCATCGACGATGACCTCAATACCCGCAATACCAATGCCATTCTCTGCGAGGAACCGCTCATAGGTCGGGATCAACGGGTTCCGATAACCCTCGATGACCTGGAATTTTTCCGACGGCGCGACCGCCGGACAGGCGGCCGATCCGATGGCGGTTGCATCGACTTGGCATGCATCCGCCGGACAGAGCTCGAAACCCTGGCTTGTGTCGACCCGGACCGCATAGAGGAAGCGTCCGCCAACGAATTCGAGCCGCGTGATGTAGGGCTCTGGGGCCTGAATATAACGCTGAACAAGGGTGATGCCGTCGACCGGTTCCTCGAAATCCGGCGATGCCAGATGCTCATCGAGCGCGGCGCGACTGAGAAACAGACGCACCCCTAGTCCCTTGCCTCCTCGGTTGTGCTTCAGAATGAGCGGGAACCCAAGTTGCTCAGCCGCCGGAACGATGTTGCCCTTGCCTACCACAGCCAAAGTCTCAGGCGTTTCGATTCCGAATGTCGCCAGGGCTTCGTATTGGGCGACCTTGCTGATCTCAAGCCGAAGAGCACGGCTATTGTTCACGATCTTGCGTCCATGACGCTCCAGCCACGCCAGCGTGGCGCCCGTGTATTCCGCTGCATAGCGGTGATCGCGTGTATGCGATGAGGCGCTCATACGGTTGTAGAACACGCCTTCCGGTGGGGGCGAGCGAAGATCCAGCACCCCTTGATCCAGGAACCATTCCTCGAAAGGCGTTCCCAGTTCATCGAACGCCAGTCTCAGCGGTTCGACCCACGTGCTGTTTTCATGAATGATAAAGACCTTGGACATGGCGTGCATCTCGGTTTGTCGGATTCTACATCCACCTTAGCCCACCCAATCACAAATAACATCAAAATTAAAACTGAAAATTTATATCACATTAAGTATCTGCTAATTCTAACAGCAAGTCACCGTTGGAGCGATATCCTCATCTGGAGTCTCAGCGCTCGTGACGCTGGTCGCGGCCAGGATCGCCAGCCCTCACCCGCGTGGCCTTCCTAACGGAGACCTGGGAATTGGATAGGGCTAGGGCCAATGGAGTCTTGCCCCACCGCGCTGGACAGATCTCTTCGAGATGAGAAAGGCGTCGTCCGATCAAGGACGGAGGACGCGGGATGAACGGTGAGATTGCCAGTTATAGGAACGCAACCTCGACAACGGATTGTTGAGGCTGGCGGCAGGTCGGAAGTAACATGAACATGTGCGCGGCTTGATCCTGGAAAGTGAGATGCCCCTTCTAGGACTCACGACCTCCTGCCGGGATCATCTTCTTGGTCGTGGCATGCCGGCCTTCACGCAGACCCCACCGTCGGCCGGATACACAGCTCCGACAAGGCCGGCCCCCCTGAGCGGGACAGGAACGGTCGGCCGGTCGTGAAAGCTTGATTGAAGAACTGCCGGTTATCTTCAAAGAACGGATGAGGATTGACGAAGTCGGGCGCGAAGAGATTGCCCATCGTGTACTGGACACAGGGACTGGACGCGATTGCTGAACAAGTTCTGGCGGACATAGAACTGCGTGGTGCCGAGACCAGACATGCCCCGGCCGACGGTCTTCCACCACAGCCACACGCCACGTCGGGTTCTCTTAGCCGCTGTGGATGAGTTCGCAATGCAGGTTGAATGTGAACTTTTGGCCGACGGCTTTGCCCTCATCGACCGGCCGCCGGAAAAAGAGGGCATAGCCGCAAGAAGGGCGATGACAAGCGAGAGCGCAATGAGCGGGGCTTAAACAGAGACGACAGCCACCAGCGCGCCTATCTGAATTAGTTATTTGCGCTACGACAAAGAGCAGTTCCTTCCTCCTGTTAAGCTCCTCAAGACCGATGACCTTCGGTCACGGAGTAAGGAAGCAAACCATGGGTGAAGACCTCAAACTGACCCGCCGCAGCATTCTGGTGGGAGCAGCGGCCAGCGGAGCATTCGTGCAGGCAACAGCGCCTGCGTCGGCTCAGGCCGCCATGAGCAAGGTGTCGGCAGCGGATGTCGCCAAGCTACCGCGGGTTAAGGTCGACCTGGTCAATCCCCCATTCGTGCATGCGCATGAGCAGATTGCCGCTGGCGGACCGAAGGTCGTCGCATTCGAGATGACGATTCAAGAGAAGAAGATCGTCCTTGATGATGCTGGCACTGAGACCTTCGCCTTCACCTTCAACGGCACCGTACCCGGACCGCTGATGGTCGTCCATGAGGGCGACTATGTCGAGCTCACGCTGATCAACGCCGCTACGAACGAGATGATGCACAACATCGACTTCCATGCGTCGACGGGCGCTCTGGGCGGCGGGGCTCTGACGGAAGTCAATCCGGGCGAGAAGGTCGTGCTGCGCTGGAAGGCGACCCGCCCTGGCGTCTTCGTTTATCACTGTGCGCCTCCCGGAATGGTTCCTTGGCACGTCACAGCGGGCATGAACGGCGCCCTCATGGTACTGCCGCGCGATGGGCTTAAAGACCAGCAGGGCAAGCCCTTGAAGTATGATCGCGTCTACTATGTCGGCGAGCAGGATTTCTACGTGCCCCGCGACGAACACGGCAAGTTCAAACGCTACGCCAGTCCCGGCGAAGCGTATGAAGACACCCAAAAGGCGATGCGCACCCTGACACCCAGCCACATTGTCTTCAATGGCAAGGTTGGAGGCTTGACCGGCAAGAATGCGATGACCGCCAAGGTCGGTGAGACAGTGCTGATCATCCACTCCCAGGCCAACCGCGACACCCGTCCTCATCTGATCGGCGGGCATGGCGATTATGTCTGGGCCACCGGCAAGTTCCGCAACCCGCCGGAGCGCGACCTTGAGACTTGGTTCATTCCCGGCGGGTGCGCCGGCGCGGCCCTCTATACCTTCCTGCAGCCAGGCATCTACGCCTACGTCAATCACAACCTGATTGAGGCTTTTGAACTCGGTGCAGCGGGCCACTTCAAGGTCGAGGGCGAATGGAATGATGACCTCATGAAGCAGATCCAGGCGCCGGTCGGCATGTGACATGCCACCTCGCCTCCTCGTCCTGACGAGGAGGCATTCTCTTTCAAGACAGGACGATCCTTATGGCGACGACACTCGTTCTTTCGCCTGAGAGGGTGCTGACCACTCTCGGTCTTTGCATGGCGGGCGCAGCTGCGCTCATCGCTGCTGTCCATATGCACAGGCCGACACCGGCCTTTCCTCAGCCACCGACCTCGATAATTCCACCCACAACCCTGATGCACCGGCTTGATGGCGACTATAACCGCGCCGGCAAACCGGTCGATGCTCCCCGCGTCGCGGTGCGGATCCACCAACCCCTTGAGGTCATGCGCTACCAGGTTACGGCTGCCGATTATGCTCTCTGTGTCGCGGCGGGCGCCTGCAAGCAAGCCGATGCTTCGCCAATGCGCGGCGACCTGCCGGCCGTCGGCGTCAGCTACACCGATGCTACTGACTATGCGACCTGGTTCTCGCGTGAAACCGGCGCAGTCTGGCGCCTGCCGACCGATCAGGAATGGGCTCACGCGGCAGGGTCCCGTTTCATTGACGATGCGCGGGGCCTTGATCCGGAAGAAGCGAACCCTGCCCGTCGCTGGCTTGCCGATTATGAGCGCGAGGCTGCCAGAAAGGCGGCGAGTGACCCCAATCCGCGCCCAGTCGGCAGTTTCGGGGCCAATGAGCATGGCGTCTACGACGTTGCCGGCAATATCTGGGAATGGACGCAAAGTTGCCAGCGCCGTGTCACGCTCGGCTCTGATGGCAGCACCGTCAGCGAGACCAGCACTTGCGGCATCTATGTAATCGAAGGTCAGCATCGCACGATGATGCCATTCTTCATTCGCAACCCGAAGAGCGGCGGTTGCTCAGTCGGAACTCCACCCGACAATCTCGGCTTCCGACTCGTCAAGGAGCCTCATTGGCGCGACCGGCTGACGTTTCGGCTCCTCCAGCTGGTGCCCGGCGGCTTTCGATAGCTTCGACACGCGAGAAGAAGAACCGCCGCCGCTTCCTGTTCACGGCGGACGATTCCTTGCTTCACCGGTTTGTGGACAGCCACCGTTGGCATAACGCCATGCGCCGGGCATCGTTGAGTCCAGCCAATTGCGTATTCTGAACCGACTGGAATCTGACGGTAGGAGCGCGGCGGATCGCGATCACCTTCCAGGTCATCCGGTCGGTCAGTGTCCGGTCATCGCATGCGGGGCCGCGACCGGCTTCGACTCCGGCGAGCCTCGCTCGCGCAGGTAAACGCCCAAAATCAAAAGCACCCCGATGGACAGGAATTCGCTCTGCCAGTTCTGGAAGCTTTCATACCAGAATTCCGGCTCTGCCAAGGTCCCGATCATCGTCTGTTGCGGTTGCCCGTGTTGAAGCGCTTCCTCGTTCATCCGACGGGTACTTCCCGCCAGATGGAGCACGAACGAGGCGAGGAACAGCGTGACCAGCGCAAGACTGAGTGAGTGCGAATAGAGCTTCAGCAACAGTCCACCACGGTGAACGGGCCAAGGTGCCTTCGGATCCTTGCGATGAGCGGACGGAGCTTCATCCTCGGGATTGTCCTCATCCGGCTTCTTGGACTCGGAGGCGCCTTTCTGGAAGAGGAAGACGGTCAGCAGCACGTACGCTGCCATCTGGAGGAACTCGCTTTCCCAGTTCTCGAATACCGCGGATATAAAATGACCGCTGCCCAGGTAACTAAGGAAGCTGATGGAGGCCTGTTCGTGGAGACGGAGCTCTTCGGCATGGGCGCGCCATCCGGTCAGCGCTTGGCCGATAAGCGATAGCAGGAAGAGAGCAAACAACGCTATAGAAAGACCGTTGTCACGCAGGAACCGCCGCATACGCCTGACCTCACGCATTCAAACTGTTACGGTTGGGTAACGCAGGATGAGAATGTTGGTTTCGGACAATAGACATTCATTTTTCAGGCAATCCGACGCCCTCACCCCAAGGCGATATTCTGTTTAAGTCCGGAATAAGCCCTTGGGAGACGCTCCGAGAGCCTATTATCTCTCACATTGAACTGTCATCTGCTCGCCATTCGCGACTGGAGGAGAGAGTTTCGCGGAGTCGCATTTCCAGAGGTGAATTGCTTCTATGACGACAATCTAAGGCCGGAAGCGAGAGAGTATGCGTCCCATGAAGGTTTAGTCGGAGAAATGACCCGCTCATCCATAAGTGGATTGCTTGGGTGCCACCGATGCTCTCTCAGTCTTTCCTTGCCGGCTTGCAGAGCCGGACAGCCTCGCAATCCGATTGCAGCCGCGTCTGGTAGGTCGGGCAGACATCGGCTTAGAACCCGCCAGACCGCCACGAGGACCGTCGGCTCTTGTGCCTGCTCGAGATACGGCTGCCTATTTCGGGTGTTCAAGGAAGAACCGTATCATCTCGCGGCTGGCATCGGGCCCATTTGGCGCGGTGTAAGAACCATTCGGACTTCCACCTGACCACGCGTGGCCCGCCCCATGAAGGACCCAATGCTCGAGCATGGGATGTCCGCTGTCGTCGCTCTCGACCGTACGAGTGTAGTGAATCCCGCCAGGAGCCTGCCCGCGGCTGACCGTCGTCCGGAGATCCAAACCCGCCCTCGACTGAACAACGACTTGGTCACCATTGACGGCATTTACGGTCGTGTCCCGATCGCCATGGAACACGATGGTCGGCACGGGCCGCTTGGCATCGCCGTAATGAGGCGTTCCCCCTTGTCGCATGGCAGCGAATGCCGATGGCATGTCGCGAGCAGCCCCACATGCCAGCCCGGAATGGACCCCCACGGCCGCATAGATATCCGGGTAAGCGGAGCCCATGATTGCCGCCGCTGCCCCACCGGCGGAAAGTCCGGCAACATAGACCCGTCCCGGGGCAACAGAAAGATCACGCATGATCTGACGGGTGATGCCGGCGATGAGTGAGGGTTCGCCCCGATCACGCTCCTGATCGGCTGCATTGAACCAGTTCCAGCATTTTGAGACATTGGCTGACTGGGCCTGGGCCGGGTAAGCAACAAGAAAAGTCTGCTCCTCGGCCAGCTCGTTCATGCGTGTGCCGGCGGCAAAGTCGTCCGGCGATTGGGTGCAACCGTGCAGCATCACCACGAGCGGCACCGGCTCACCCGTGTAGCCGCTTGGGATGTAAAGCTTGTAAGCGCGGCTTCCCGCTTCATTGGTAAAGTTTTTTTCCTCGAAGCGCCCCCCCTCCGGCAGCGGAGCCGAGCTGCGGGCCTGACCAAGTCCAACCAATCCATCCAGGCCAGGAGCTAAACCAGGATCCATACGGTCGAGAAAGTCCCGCAGCACTTTTGGCGTTCGTTGCTGGTCCAAACCTCCAGCAGGGCCCTTGAAAGCGCCCGCGGCATGGTTTTGGAGGTTGAAATTCGGTTTGGTCCCAGCCCCTCCTCCTGACGGCGGCACCATAGCGGCGATCCGCGCGACAGGCCCAACCGAATCCTGGCTTGCACCTCCGTCGGTGCCACGCAAGGTCGTGGATGGGCTCGACCCGTTAAGCCCATCTCGAAGAAGCGCCATGGCTTCCGCGAGCCGGCCTTCGCGGGTGAGGCGAGTCACTTCGACCATATCGATGTTCGGGGCCGCATTCATAGGTTCTGTCCTGTTGTAAGGTGGGGCAAAGCAGATCCTGCCCTTCCTGCCGGAAGAGAGTGGAACAGCCTGAAGACGGGGAGCTGGGCCTGAACCCGGCGGTTAGCGAATGCGGTCCCTCAGCGCCTCCTTCACGGCTTGACTGGCGTGTAAGGCGCCAAGAACATGAAGGGAGCCGATTGTCTGGCGCGCCAGCTCGGGCGTGACATCGTTGGCTATACTCGCAAGTCCGAGCACTTGGATATGCAACACCTCGCCCGCCTTTTGCGCAGCCTCAAGGTCCTGGCGGCTGTAATGGCGGAGACCAAGATCGAGCTGGTGTCGTGAAACGGATTTGGTAACCGCATCGTTATGTCGGTCGAGCTGATTGCGAATGGCGGTGCGGATGAAATCGGTCCGGTTGGAGTAAAAGCCCTCCTGGACGAGCAGATCGATATGGCCCAGGTCGACATAGCCGAGGTTGATGGTGATCTTCTCGCTATCCGTAACCTTAGGCCGCAATTCATGGAGATTACTGACCATGGCTCCCATCCATATACCATCCCGTTGGATGGTATATGGATGGGAGGTTCGGTACATTCAAGGCCTGCTCTTGTGTTTCGCTAAAACTCCAGCATGGTTGCTCGGCACCTGTGTTAACGGAGCCCTTGTCCTTAGCGAAACTGCCAATCTTGTCGTGAGGTCCGATCGGGCGGGAGGCTATAGCGCCCACTTTCCAGCATATCTGCCCGAGCACCTCGCAACAGGAAGCATGACATTTGGTCCAAAGGCCTAGATGAGCGTGCGACTATATCGGATGGCCTTTCCAATCGGCGTCTTTTACTGCGCATAGTCCCACGAAATAGATGATACCGTCTGAAGAGCTATTCATGATACCTTGGGTCTTAGTCGACACGGCAAAAATCCCGAACGATGCAGGCGAATTGCGCCTTAAGCAGCGTGGAGCCGAATTCTCCATCATGTTGGGCAGCAACGAGCTGATGAACAGCCGCCTCAGCGGCTCCGAAGAGGCGCTTGCCCGACTGTCCTGCCTGAGACTTCGAGACCACGAGCAACCACGGATCCTTATCGGCGGGTTGGGAATGGGGTTTACGCTTCGCGCTGCGCTGACCGAACTCGGGCCCGATGCTCGGATCACCGTGGCCGAGCTAGTGCCGGCTGTTGTGGCTTGGGCCAAAGGCCCCATGGCTGAGGTGTTCAGTGGCAGCCTTACGGATCCGCGCGTCAGTATTCATGAAGGGGATGTCGGGCGTCTGATCAAATCCGGTCATTCGAGTTATGATGCGATCTTGCTCGATGTGGACAACGGACCAGAAGGCCTGACGCGAAAAGCGAACGATGGTCTCTACGACCTGTCAGGGCTGAGCGCCGCCCAAACAGCCTTATCTCCCGGCGGCGTCCTCGCCGTTTGGTCATCGACACCCAATAAAGCCTTCACGCAGCGACTGCGCAAGGCAGGTTTTGGCGTGGATGAGGTTGGCGTGCGAGCCAACGGAACACGTGGCGGCGCAAGACACACAATCTGGATTGCGACCAAGCGACGTGGCTAACCACACCGCATGTGCAGGGCGAGAGCGGCAACCGACGTGGATTCCAGCCCTATCCGGGATGTCACACGAGGCTCCATGCCGGATTGTCTGCTTTGATGACTTTTCTGCCGAAGCGTGATCAGAATAGAGCACTCATCAATAAGAACCTCGAACCGTCGCACCAGACTTGGAGTGGAGACTCGAGTACGAGGAACCCGGTCGCCCTAGATCAAGCCAATGCTGCAGGAGAAGACCTTATGTCAAAGCCGCCCAATAGAATTCGCGGGAGTGGTGATCCGTGGAAGGCAGCCGAGGCTGCCTTCAAGAAGGTGACCACTGTGGCAGCGGAGGAGCGGCCGAAGAAACCCTCCATTCCCGGCGCAAAAGAAAGTGTAACCTTGCGCATCGATCGGGATGTCCTCGACCACTTTCAGGAAGATGGGCCGGGTTGGCAGGAGAGGATCAACGACGCTTTGAGAAAAGCTGCCGGGAAATAACCCGCCCCAATAGCGGTTGGACCAGTCGCAGTAGAGATGCGCCGCTGGTTCATCGGCATGCGCATCTGTTTCAGTGCTCCTGCTCAGTAATCTTGAAGTCGCCCCTATGCTCTAGGGCCCCGTGACCAACTCAATGAACGGCTCGAGACTAGCATAGGGCAAGGTGAATTTCTCACCCCGGAACAGCATCGGCACATCCTGTTCGCCTGCGAAACCAGACGTCAGTTTGCTGCGGACCGTAAAGGTCTCGCCTGCCGTCACATGGCCCCAAGCTTCATCAAGATGATCCGTCATTCCGAGTTCGCTCAGCTTGGCATCCACGATTTGTGTCCGGGCGTGTGACGGCAGTTGACGGAGGCCGTTCTCGATGTCATCGCGCATGGCAGCATATGCAGGATTACGAACCTTGTAGCGAAGTTCCGCATCCTGAGTGAAGCGCCACACCGAACCCACCACGACCTGCTGCTGCTTGGTGACCGGCTTCTCGACTTTCTTTGCAGTCTTGGCGCGGGCTGGGGCCTCTGCAGCCTGAACATTGGCGATCAGCGCCCACTTGCTCGACCACATCACAGCGCGATAATCACCTTTCGTAAGGCGATCCGTAAACGTCAAAATGTCCTGATCAATGGGACGCTTGCCACCGCTGGCCTCAAAATAGCGCAACCGCATCTCGTCGGGTAGAAGCAGGTAAAAATTATCGCTCTTGACGTCCACGTCGAGGATTTTGGCGACCTTGACCACCTGATCACGGGTAGACGGTCTCTCTAACCCATCGCCTGTCGGGTAAACCATCGTTCCTTTTGGAACTCGGACGTAGCCATTTACTTGGATCTCCGACATCTCGATTGGGTCTTTCTTTCGTTTAAACCAGCGCTTCTGCAAGAATTTCACAGATAATTTGAAAATGGGAACGGCACCCGAAGGTGCCGTTTCTGTTGCTAGGCTTTCCCGAGCCCCGGATGGTTACGCCGCGAGGCGCACCGCACCCATGTCAACGTTGTCGTTGGCATTTGTGAATTTGCACTATTAAGGCCGTAGCTCAGCCTAATCGCAGCCTAGCCTTTATTGCGCCCAGTCGAACCCATGTCGCCCCCGTCAGGAACACACCAGGATGGTTACCCGGCCTCAACGAAAGGCCAGCCGCTCGACAACCTGTCTTGCTGCCCTTGGACAACCGATGTGTTCATGGTGGAGGCGGCGGGAATCGAACCCGCGTCCTAAACGCCTATTCTACTCTGCCTCTACGATCATAGTCAGGCAAACCTGACGCCTTTGATATAAGCGATAGCTGACCTGATTGCTAGGCTCAGGATCCATAATTACGCCTGTCGAGGCTGAAATGGGTTGTCATATGCGGCAAACCATACTCTCGCGAGAGGTCGCACCTGGCTCATGCCGAGAGCTAAGCTATTACCCGATCACACACGTCTTGGGCAAAGCATGTTGATTTGCTGAAAATCTATTGGCGAAGGGCGCGAGATGCCTATCCAAATGCATTTGACCAACCCTTTCTCCTGATCTCGGACTGGTCAGATACATGAGGCACATCAGCCCCACTGCCTCGTTCTTCCCAGGCCGTTGCCGCTTGGTTCGACGTCCATCCGGACGGGAAGCGCGAAAGTGGTCTCTCCTGCGACGCCTGATATGGAGCAGCTTCGATTTCACCAGGACGGCCGATATGAGGCAGCTATGAGAAACGCCGGCCTAGAAGACCGGCGTTCCTCATTCAGATTTATGCAGCATCATCCGCCGAAGCATCTGCGGTATCGTTGGCTTGCAACGCATCGATCAGCAGGCCAGCATTCTGACGAATTCTTGCCTCGATCTCAGCTGCGATTTCAGCGTTTTCCTTTAGGAAAGTCTTGGCGTTCTCGCGGCCTTGGCCGAGACGCTGGCTGTCATAGGAGAACCAGGCACCGGACTTCTCCACTACGTTGGCTTTTACCCCGAGATCGATCAGCTCGCCCATCTTGGAGATACCCTCACCGAACATGATGTCGAACTCGACCTGCTTGAAAGGCGGAGCGACCTTGTTCTTGACCACCTTGACGCGCACCTGATTGCCGATCGGCTCATCACGGTCCTTCAGGGTCGAAGTGCGGCGGATGTCCAGGCGCACAGAGGCATAGAACTTGAGCGCGTTGCCGCCCGTCGTCGTTTCCGGCGAGCCGTACATGACGCCGATCTTCATGCGGATCTGGTTGATGAAGATCACCATCGTGTTGGTCCGCGAGATCGAACCGGTGAGCTTGCGCAGGGCCTGGCTCATCAAGCGGGCCTGAAGGCCGGGACGGCTTTCCCCCATCTCGCCTTCGATCTCGGCCTTGGGGGTCAGCGCCGCCACCGAGTCGATGACCAGCACATCGACAGAGCCCGAGCGGATCAGAGTATCGGCAATCTCAAGCGCCTGCTCGCCATTGTCTGGCTGCGAGATCAGCAGGTCGTCGAGGTTGACCCCGAGCTTGCGGGCATAAACCGGATCAAGCGCATGCTCCGCATCGATAAAACCGCAGACGCCGCCCTTCTTCTGGGCTTCTGCAACGGTTTGGAGCGCCAGCGTCGTCTTGCCCGACGATTCCGGCCCGTAGACCTCAACGATACGACCGCGCGGCAGGCCACCCACACCCAGGGCGATGTCGAGCCCCAGAGAGCCGGTTGAAATCGCCTCTACTTCAACGACCTGATTGCCGCCAAGGCGCATGATTGAGCCTTTGCCAAAGGCACGCTCGATTTGGGCTACCGCTGTTTCGATAGCCTTGCTTTTGTCCGTGCTCATTACGGCTCCGCTTCTGTGATTTCTGAGTATTAACTCTACCTCACATCTGCTCTAAATACCAGAACAAAATAAGAACATAGATGAGTTGAGTAGCCTGTCTAAGGCTAAGCTTTCATCCACATGATGTGAACAATGGTCGAGCTCCTGGCTCACGCCCAGCCAAGGCCTGTCTTCGTTGAAGCCACATAAGATCACGGGCTTATTAGGTCGCTTTCATTCTGATCAGTACCATGAATCTGCCAACCCCCACCTTTCCCAAGGTGCAGAGACGGCCCTTGATCTGTCATGTGAACACAGTTCGCGGAAGGAGAGGGTCTAGCGTCCGTGTCTCGGACCAGTACGGCGGCGCTGCCCTTTAAAGAACTGTTTCAAACGTAAGCGCAATTGTGCTCACGGGAGAATTGAGCGCTGCGGCGATTTTCCGCCGGGCCTCATCCAGGGCTTCCTGGACGATGAACTGAGCAATTTCCGATGTCTCTGGCAGCGCTGAAATGTCGTTCTCCAGGCTCTTCAGGAAAGTCAGGCCGTGATCTGATCCTTCGGACCATGCCACTTTCGCCCTCACGTTGAACTTCGCCGGTACGATGAGCTCCAGTTCAGACGAGACATTAAGGGGCTCGGAAATCTCAATCCTTGCGCCCGATGCTGAAAGCCCCGTTATGGAGCAAGCAATGGGCGAATAGGACGAGTCAAGGATGACCTGCCCCTGGATCATTGACCGGAATTGGTTGTCCAAGCAACGCTGATCAAGCCAGTAAACCATGACAATCATCCCTCTTAGGCGATTGGCGTATCAGCTCAAGCAAGATTGAGCGAACTTTGCCCTCTTACCTCTGCTGAGGTCGCAGAGAGCGTGCCAATTCCCGAATGACGCTATCTTCTATATCAAGGTTTAGGTCATCGTTCGTGTTTGGTCCATCCGAAGGATGAGCGGACGTTTGGCTTTGCTTAACCGATGGCGAGGCCGGAGAGGGAGCCGCAGATCTTTCCGAAGCGTTGGCCGGGCGACGGCGCCCCTCATCTGCGTGGCTCGGCATTGGCTGAGCGTAAGAAAATTGTCTTGATGAGCTGAATCTGTTCTCGATCGTATCGAGCAAGCTATTCAGGGCCGCATTTGAAAGCGGCACGTCAAGTGCCGGCGGAAGGCCGTTCAAGGCAATAGACCGATTCTGATAAACCGCTTCAGCCGTCACTTCCGGTCCAAACCACGGCAGCGGCCTAAAATCTTTGGCGTCGTTGGCATCTTCGAACTCGACAACAATCAGGTCCAAAGGACCTGGAGTGACGAAACGACTGACCTGAACTTCTCTTGTTCCGATCGATAAGTCAGTCCGTACGTAATCGACTTTACCGGGAGTCACGTCGAGAAGCGCTTCTGCGTGCGAACGAGGAACCGCCGTGCGTTCTTCAACCGGCGCACCGGGACCGCTGGTGATGAGAACCAGACTGCCCTGATCGCCTTCTATGTGAACGTATGAACTGCGGTCTGTTTGATTGGGAAAATGCCCTTCGGTTACGCGTGTACCACCCCGCTCCTTGCGGATGAGGCGTGCCAGAGAAGAAGCCATCAGAAAGCGTCTTGTTGAAACCATTTGGCAAAAACTCCTCGGCGAAAGCACAACTCTTCGCCTTACCTAGAGTTCGAATCCTGAATCGGCAAATGGATTAAGCGCCTTTAAGTCGGAAAGGTAGTCGACAGGTTAACTCTTAAGGGAGCGATAAAGCTCCAAGCGCCTCGCCAACTGATACTATGAAACAAGAATTACCAAAACATGAAATAGAATGACATTTCAACATCGTTCACAATGTCCATCTTCGCGCCCTCCCTTTTCGGATTCTGCAGCTTGCGTCCGAATGATCATTCGGCGGCAATCTACCCTGAACACCCGATGGGCGTCGCCGAGAAAGCACGAGTCGTCACTGCCTCTGCACCCTCACCGATTTCTGGTTTTGATGTATGGCAAGCGGGCAACACCTTTGGACAAGGACCGGGTCGGAGTCGCGCCGTTTGCGTTTGCCGTTGACGCAACGACGTTCGCCCGGCATTTATGAATAAACCTACTGA
>NZ_JAJDOP010000006.1 GCF_020595095.1 Microvirga rosea
GGTGCGACAGGCGATTGGGAAATCGTCATCGGCATGGAAATCCATGCCCAGGTGACCAGCCAAGCGAAGCTGTTCTCCGGCGCATCCACGGCCTTCGGCGGCGACCCGAACAGCCACGTTTCCCTGGTGGACGCCGCCATGCCCGGGATGCTGCCGGTCATCAACGAGGAATGCGTGCGCCAAGCGATCCGCACGGGCCTCGGCCTGAAGGCGCAGATCAACCTCAAGAGCACGTTCGACCGGAAGAACTATTTTTATCCGGACTTGCCCCAGGGCTACCAGATCAGCCAGTACAAGAGCCCGATCGTCGGCGAAGGACAGGTGATCGTGGACGTGCCGGAGACCGGCGAAACGATCACGGTGGGCGTCGAGCGTCTCCATCTCGAGCAGGATGCCGGCAAGTCCATCCACGACCTGCACCCCACCATGAGCTTCGTCGATCTCAACCGCTCGGGGGTCGCCCTCATGGAGATCGTGTCGAAGCCGGATCTGCGCTCGTCCGACGAGGCGCGGGCCTATGTGACCAAGCTGCGCACGATCCTGCGCTATCTGGGCACCTGCGACGGCGACATGGAGAAGGGGAACCTGCGCGCCGACGTGAACGTCTCCGTCCGCCGCCCCGGCGAGCCTCTCGGCACCCGCTGCGAGATCAAGAACGTCAACTCCATCCGCTTTATCGGTCAGGCCATCGAGGTCGAAGCCCGGCGCCAGATCGGGATCCTGGAGGATGGCGGAGTCATCGATCAGGAAACCCGGCTTTTCGATCCGGGCCGCGGCGAGACCCGTTCCATGCGGTCCAAGGAAGAGGCGCACGATTACCGCTATTTCCCCGATCCGGATCTGCTGCCGCTCGAATTCGACCAGGCCTACGTGGACGATCTCGCGCAGCACCTTCCTGAGCTTCCGGACGAAAAGAAGGCCCGGTTCATCGCCGATTACGGCGTGCCGGCCTATGACGCGGGCGTGCTTGTAGCGGAGCGTGCGTCCGCGGATTTCTACGAGAATGTCGCGAAGGGCCGGGACGGCAAGGCTGCCGCGAACTGGGTCATCAACGAGCTCTTCGGCCGCCTCAACAAGGAAGGCAAGGACATCGCGTCCTCGCCCGTTTCGGCGCAGCAGCTCGGCGGGATCATCGACCTCATCGGCGAGGGCGTCATCTCGGGCAAGATCGCCAAGGACCTGTTCGAGATCGTGTTCACCGAAGGGGGCGATCCGCGCCAGATCGTGGAAACCCGCGGCATGAAGCAGGTCACCGACACGGGCGCCATCGAGACCGCGATCGATGCGGTGATCGCCGCCAATCCGGACAAGGTGGAGCAGGCAAAGGCGAAGCCGACCTTGCTGGGATGGTTCGTCGGCCAGGTGATGAAGCAGACCGGCGGCAAGGCCAACCCGCAGGCGGTGAACGAGATGCTGAAGGCGAAGCTCGGTATCGAATGAGCGACGTCGTCACGACAGCATCCGGATCCTTGCGCCCCGCTGTGGACGCGGACGCCCAGGACCTGTTCGGACTTCTGGCTCTGTGCTTTGCCGAGTATCCCGGATGTTTCATCGACCCTCATGATGATCTTCCCGATCTTCTGAGGGCCGGGTCGTCCTTCGACCGTAAGGGCGGGGCATTCTGGGTGGTCGAAGACGAGCGCGGGCGCGTCTGCGCCTGCGTCGCGGTCGATTTTCCCGAGGAGGGAACGGCGGAGCTGCACCGGCTCTATGTCCGGCCGGACCGGCGCGGAGGCGGGCTCGGCGCTTCCCTCGTGCGGCAGGCGGAGGATCATGCCCGGGAGCGGCAGGCGCGGCGCATGATCTTCTGGTCGGACACGCGCTTTACCACCGCCCATCGCCTGTATCAGCGGCTCGGGTATGTCCAGGTTCCGGGAGAGCGGGATCTCGGCGATATTTCAAACTCGGTCGAGTACCGCTTCGAGAAGGATCTCTGACGCGCCAGACGTCGTCGTGGGGTCAGGCCACCCCGAATTCCTCCGCATAGCGGTTGGCGACACGGGTTTGCCACAGGCACAGGATCGGCGCGACGATCAATTCCAGGAACAGTCCGCCGATCATGAACAGGGACGGCAATCCCGTCAGCATCAGACCAACAAGGCGACCGAGTCCGCCGATCGCGACGAGAAGGGTCAAGATCCGGAACCGGTTGGTCTTGATCTCGATGCTCGGCACCGTGCTCCAGAAGCACACGCCGATACCGAGGAGCAGGGCCGACAGAAAGCGAAAATGGCTTTCGGCCGAGATGCTCACCGCATCGCCCGTCAACGCCTGGCCGAAAAGCACACCATAGAGGCCGATCGCAACCGGCACGATGGCGACGATCGCGACCGTTTGTTGAAGAAGCCGTCGTTCCTTGTCCATGGTCGCCCCCAAGCCAACTATTCCTGAGATTCTGGTCCTTCTGACCGATTGAATCAATCCGGCACAGGACTTTCCCATTTTGCCGGTGGAGCGAATCCTCTAGGGTCCGGCCAGTTTCTCGCAGAGGTCAACGATGCCCGCACGTTTCGAACTCCACGGCATGTTCGTTTCCGGCCCGACTTACAAGGTCGGCCTGATGCTGTCCCTGGCCGGTGAGCCCTTCGATTACACGCACCTGAATCTGATGGAGGGGGAGCACAAGCGCCCGAATTACCTCTCAAAGCAGCGTTTCGGGCAGGTGCCTCTCCTGGTGGACCGGTCGAACGGCCGCCATCTTTGCCAGTCCGCCGCCATCCTTGAATATCTGGCCGATACGCTGGGCAGGTTCGGCGGCTCGTCCCTCGAAGAGCGTTTCCAGGCGCGGGAATGGCTTTATTGGGATTTCGATCGGCTTGCCTCGCCCCTCTACAGGGCTCGCTTGATCAAGGCCGGCTTCCGTCCGGCGCCTCCCGAGGTCTACGAGGATTGCCTTGCCTCCGCCAAGGCAGCGGTGAAGGTGCTCGACACGCACCTCGCCGGCCGTGACTGGCTCGTCGGGGAGGGCGTCACCATCGCCGACGTCGATATCTATGGCGTGATCGCCTTCGCGGATGCCGCCGGAATCGACCTGAACGATTATCCGAACGTTGCGGCCTGGAAGGCGAGAATAGAGGCGCTGCCCGGATTCCAGCCTGCCGACGCGCTGTTGCCGAAAACCTCCCGTGAGGCCGCATGAGCGCCCTGACGTTCCGAGAGGCCGCGCCACAGGATCTCGAGGCGATCATCCGCCTTCACGAAGAGGATGAGCTGGGAAGCCATGGCGATGCCTGGACGCCTGAAAACCGACCGGCCTACGAGGCGGCCTTTGCGGCGATCGCGCAGAGTTCGGAAAACAGCCTCTTCGTAGCCCTCGACCGGGACGAAGTGGTCGGCACGTTTCAGCTCACCTTCATCCCCAACCTGACGAGCCGCGGAGCGCTCCGCGTGAAGGTCGAGAGCGTGAAGGTCAAAGGCGCCCGCCGCTCCGGCGGCATCGGCTCTCAGATGATGATCTTTGCGGAGGAGGAAGCGCGGCGCCGGGGCGCAGGCATGCTGGAACTGACCTCCAACAAGACCCGCACGGAGGCCCACCGCTTCTACGAACGGCTCGGCTACACCCGCAGCCACGAAGGCTTCAAGAAGAAGCTCTGACGACTTCGGCGGAGGACGTCCGGCTGTCCTGGCGATCCGTCGGAAGCGGGGCGGCTTGCAAGGTTGGCCAAGGGAGCAATACTCTCCGAGCGGCAAGGGGAGTGCTCATGACGACGACCGCGCTGATCGCTTACGTAGCAGCCCTGTTTCTGGCGGCGGCCACTCCCGGCCCGGCCATGTTTGCCGTGATTTCCACGGGCCTTACCCGGGGAGCCAGATCCGGCGTGGCCGTTGGGCTCGGTAGCGCCGCAGGGGATATGGCGCTGGTATCTCTGGCCCTTGTCGGCCTTGCGGCCCTGGCAGCTGCATTCGGATGGGTGTTCGCCGTCGTAAAATATGCCGGCGCCGCTTACCTGATCTGGATCGGCATCAAGATGTGGCGCAAGGCAGCCGAGGCCCTCCAGGACGCTCCGGCACGCCCGGGCGGTCGCTTCCGATCCGCGGTGCTGGGTGCGGCAATCGCCTTCGGCAATCCGAAGGCGATCCTCTTTCACGCCAGCCTGATGCCGCTCCTCCTGGACATCAGCGCCCTGAGGGCATCCGACATCGCCGTGGTGCTGGCAGCGGTTTGTTTCGTGAACGTCGCGACCATGTCGTTCTATGCGGCCTTGGCCGGGCGGGCATCGCAATGGTTCCGCACCCCGGCCCGCATGCGCTGGGTCGGCCGCGTCGCCGGAGGCGCCATGGTCGGTACGGGCGCCCTCATCGCAACCCGATGAGGGGCCCGTCCGGCGGCCTGGGCCGTTTCTGAGGGCGGATGCCTCAGGTCAGGCCTTGTCGCCGCCTTTGATGCGCTTGTTGCAGTCGCTCCAGAATTTCGGCCACTTCATGTCTTTCGTGACCTTGCCGGCCGCCTTGGCGTCCTTCCATTCGGCGCTGCATTTCTTCATGCGTTCCCGCGCCGCGAGCTGACCGGCGGTCGGCTCCTTTTTCGGCGTGGATTGAGCCGATGCCGGGAGCGGCGCGGCGAGCAGAAGAGCGGCCGTCACGGCCAGAGCGGTGCGCGAGATCAGGTTCGTCATCGAATCCCCCTAAAGGCCCCATGTTATGAAAACGGGCGCTTTGGGCATCTCATATGAAACGTTGAAACATGCAAGTCGGACACGGCGGCCATGCGCGCTGTCCACGGAAATTCGTTGCGATTGGTAGCGACCGTCACAATCTTATGTCTTAACGTCCCACGACGAACGTTTCGTTCATGACCAGGAGAGGAATGTCATGGCGGGAGCCGCCCAACAACCCATCGATCTCTACTACTGGCCGACACCGAACGGATGGAAGATCACCATCATGCTCGAGGAAACGGGGCTTCCCTATACGGTCCATCCGGTGAATATCGGCAAGGGCGATCAATTCCAGCCTGACTTCCTCGCCATTTCGCCGAACAACAAGATGCCCGCCATCGTCGATCCCGCGGGGCCGGACGGCAAGCCGATCTCGGTCTTCGAGTCCGGGGCCATTCTGCAATATCTCGGCCGAAAGACCGGCCAGTTCTACCCGCGGGACGAGCGCAGCCGCGTCGAGGTCGATCAGTGGCTCTTCTGGCAGATGGGAGGGTTCGGCCCGATGCTCGGCCAAACCCACCATTTCCGCATCTACGCGCCGGAGAAGGTGCCTTACGCCATCGAGCGCTATACCAACGAGACCAACCGCCTCTACGGCGTTCTGAACCAGCGGCTTGCCGACCGCGAGTTCGTGGCCGGCGCGTATTCCATCGCCGACATGGCCATCGCCCCCTGGGCCAAGCTCTGGGAACGGCAGGGCCAGAACATCGAAGAGTTTCCCAACGTCAAGCGCTGGCTTGCCGCCGTGCTGGCCCGCCCCGCCGTCACGAAGGCCATCGCCGTCAGCTCCGAGGAGAAGGCGAAGACCGATCTCAAGGATCCGGCTGTTCAGGCCATTCTTTTCGGCCAACGGGCCCGGTAGCGCTGGTGAAACGGGTCTACCCTCCGGACCGTGCGGGAGGGTAGGGCCCCTTCAATCGGCCTCAAAGGGCCGATCCGACCGGTTTCCCGGTCAGTTGACCTTGGTCCAGGTCTGCGAGCGGCAGACGAGGCCACCGAGGATGCAGCCGGAGAGCTGCATGGCTTTGCCGCCCTGGAACGACATCTTGCCGGTATAGGTCTTCCCGTCCTTGTAATTATAGAGCTGTCCCGTAAAACCTTCGCCGGAAGGCTGGAGGTTGGAGATCATCTGGACGCCAACGAGGTTCCGCCCCTTCAGGTTGGGATCGGGATTGTTGACGTCCTTCGTCTCCCCTTCAACGGCGACGATCGTTCCGCAATAGGCGCTCCCGCACTTGGCCACCCGGACCCGGGTTTCGCGGCTCTCGCTGAGATAGGTACCGCTCGGATCGGTGGATTGGGCCTGGGCGGAGCCCGCGAGGGACAGCAATATCATGGCGGCGAAGGCGACAGGTTTCATGTTTCACTCCGGAAAAGCCGGTCTTCGGACGGACCGTGCCTGAGACACTAGGGCATTTCCGACCGAAGAATACGGGATCCGGCGAGGAAAACGCCGTCGGGGGCGAAAAGCACGATAACTCTGTTGCCAATCTCGCCTTCGCAGGCGCTAAAAGGCCCTTGAGGCCTTGGAAAGCGGCCGGTATAAGCGCCCCACTTTCCATATTTCTCTTCAAGAGTGAGTTTCATGGCCATTGAGCGCACCTTCTCCATCCTTAAGCCCGACGCGACCGAGCGGAACCTGACCGGCGCCATCAACGCCGTCATCGAGAAAGCCGGCCTGCGCATCGTGGCGCAGAAGCGCATCATCATGAGCCGCCGCGAGGCCGAGACATTCTACGCCGTTCACAAGGAACGCCCCTTCTTCGGCGAGCTCGTGGACTTCATGATCTCCGGCCCGGTGGTGGTGCAGGTACTCGAAGGCGACAACGCCGTGGTCCGCTACCGTGAGATCATGGGTGCGACCAACCCGGAGAGCGCCGCCGAAGGCACGATCCGTAAGCTCTATGCGAAGTCGATCGGCGAAAACTCCGTCCATGGTTCGGACAGCCAGGACAACGCCAAGATCGAGATCTCCCAGTTCTTCTCGGGCAACGAGATCGTCGGCTAAGGCCTAGATGATATGGCATAGGAAGGCCGCCTCCGGGCGGCCTTTTCGTTTTCGGGATCCTCGTCCATGATGCCCTCGCCATGAACCAAAGTCCTCGCGTCGAACGCCGCCCCTCCGTCTGCCCCCATGACTGCCCGTCGACCTGTTCGCTCGATGTGGAGGTGATCGATGGCCGCTCCATCGGCCGCGTGCACGGAGCCCGAAGCAACACGTATACGGCGGGGGTCATTTGCGCGAAGGTGGCGCGATATGCGGAGCGCATCCATCATCCGGACCGTCTCCTTCATCCCCTGAGGCGTATCGGTCCGAAAGGCTCCGGCGCGTTCGAGCGCGTGTCCTGGGACGAGGCGCTCGACATCGTGGCGGCGAAATTCCTCGAGGCGGAGAGGGATTTTGGCTCCGCATCGGTCTGGCCCTATTACTACGCCGGGACCATGGGCTACGTCATGCGCGACGGCATCAACCGCTTGCGTAACGTCAAGAAATATTCCGGCCAGTATTCGACCATTTGCACCGCAACCTCGTACACCGGTTTCGTCGCCGGGACAGGCCGGCTCGCGGGCCCCGATCCGCGCGAGATGGCGGTGTCGGATTGCGTCGTGATCTGGGGCACCAACGCGGTGCATACGCAGGTCAACGTGATGACCCACGCGCTCAGGGCACGCAAGGAGCGCGGGGCCAAGATCGTGGTCGTGGACATCTACATGAACGCGACGATGAAGCAGGCCGACATGGCGCTGCTCGTGAAACCGGGAACGGACGGCGCTCTCGCCTGCGCCGTCATGCACGTGCTGTTCCGGGACGGCTATGCGGACCGCGCCTATCTCGCCCGCTACACCGATCGTCCGCAGGAATTCGAAGCGCATCTTAAAAGTCGCACTCCTCAATGGGCCGCAGCGATCACAGGGCTCTCGGTGGATGAGATCGAGGCGTTCGCGCGCCTCGTCGGCGAGCGCAAGCGAACCTATTTCCGCCTCGGTTTCGGTTTCGCCCGTCAGCGCAACGGTTCGATCAACATGCATGCGGCCTCATGCATTCCGGCGGTGACGGGAGCCTGGCAGCATGAAGGGGGCGGCGCCTTTCACAGCAACAGCGCCATCTATCATTGGAACAAGGGCCTCATCGAAGCGCACGAGACGGTCGATACGTCCATCCGTCGTCTGGACCAGTCGCAGATCGGCCGCATCCTGACGGGGGATCCGGATGCGCTGCTCCATGGGCCTCCGGTCAAGGCCATGCTGATCCAGAACACCAATCCGGTCTCCGTTGCGCCGGAACAGGAGCTCGTGAAGCGTGGTTTCTCGCGGGAGGATCTGTTCGTCTGCGTGCATGAGCAGTTCATGACCGAAACGGCGCGAATGGCCGATATCGTCTTGCCCGCGACCATGTTCATGGAGCACGACGACCTTTATTCCGCCGGTGGGCATCAGCATTTCCAGGTGGGTCCGAAACTCATCGAGCCGCCGGGCGAGTGCCGAAACAATCACGAGGTGATTCACGCCATCGCTCAGCGGGTCGGTGCCGCGCATCGCGCCTTCGACATGGAGCCGCGGGCGCTGATCGACGGGACGTTGAAGGATTCCGGCTGGGGCTCGCTTGCGGATCTGGAAGCGAGAGTGCACGTCGATGCGCAGCCGCCTTTCCGAGAGGCCCACTATCTCGACGGCTTCGCCTATCCGGATGGCAAATTCCGGTTCATGCCCGACTGGACAAAGGTTCCATCGGGCAACAACGGCCCGATGGGGCCATGGACGGCGATTCCGTCCTTCCCGGACCACTGGGCCGTTATCGAGGAAGCGACCGGCGAGCATCCGTTCCGTCTGGCGACGAGCCCCGCGCGGCAATTCCTCAATTCGACCTTCAACGAGACGCCGACCTCCCGGGAGAAGGAGGGGCGTCCGGAGGTGATGATTCATCCCCTCGATGCCGGGCCTCTCGGCATTGGCGACGGAGACTGGGTCCAGCTGAAAAACCATCGCGGGGACGTGTACTTGAGGGCGCGCCTGTTCGACGGCGTGAGGCGCGGCGTGCTGATTGCGGAGGGACTCTGGCCGAACGAGGCGCACCCTCATGGTCGGGGCATCAATACGCTGACCGGAGCGGATCAACCGGCACCCTATGGCGGTGCCGCTTTTCACGACAACCGGGTGGCTCTGGCGAAAGTCGATCCGGCCATCGCGTCGGCCCCGTCACTTTCCTCAGCGGCAGATAAAAGGGCGGCAGAGGCCATCGTTGTCTAAGTCTTAAGGCTATTCATGCCAGCCTCTTGACCCTGACGGGGCGAGCCTATCCTTAAGCTCGAACCTTCGTTCCTTCAGGAGTCCCCATGAGAGCCGTTCTTCGTCCGGTGCTGGCTGCAATCGCCATCGCCGCTTCCACCCATGCCGCCTTCGCAGCCGCCTCCAACACGCCCACGCAATATGCGGTGGATCCTGCGCTGAAGACCGCGAGCATCGGTGAATTGCAATCCCGCGTTCGCCAGGCCTGCGCGGTGACGCAGGCGAAGCTTCAGAACGTGAGCGAGTTCTCGCTGTCGCGCAAATGTGATTGCTACGCGGGCCGTACCATGAGGTCCCTGAGCGCCGACGAGGTCCAGGCCTATCGCGATACCGGCGTCTTCAACGAAGGCGCGCGCGCGAAGGCCCTCGGGGCGCTCGATTCCTGCAAGCTGCAGCGACCGGCCCTGTAAGCGGCGGTCCTTTCGGATCCTTCAGCCCCTGCGCACCCGCTCCGGTGCGCGGGTGATCTGCATAAAGGTCACGAGGGGGAACGAAGAGCCCCCTCGGCATTCCAGCCCTTCGTGAACAGGACGCGCCCGCGGTCGAGGCTGGCACGGCCGTCGCAGATCATCCGGAGGGCCTGCGGGTACAGCAGGTGCTCCTGCGCCAGAACCCGCTTTGCGAGGCTGTCTTCCGTGTCCCCGGGAATAACCGGCACGACCGCTTGCGCCACGATCGGCCCGGCATCCAGTTCGGGCACGACGAAATGCACGGTGCAGCCATGCACCAGCACACCTTCCTCCAGGGCCCGCTTGTGCGTGTGAGTTCCACGGAACAGGGGCAGCAGGGACGGATGAATGTTGATCATCCGGCCTTCCCAGCGTTCCACGAACCACGACGTGAGCACGCGCATGAAACCGGCGAGGCAGACAAAATCGATGTCACGGCTCCGGAGGGCCTCATCGATGGCTTGCTCGAAGGACTCGCGGGTGGAATAGGCCTTGTGATCGATGGCAAGCGCCTCGATCCCGGACGCTTTGGCGCGCTCAAGCCCGCCGGCATCCGGGCGATTGGAAAGCACGAGGGCGATCTCGCCGGGAAACTCGGTCTTCTGCGCGGCCTCGATGAGCGAGACCATGTTGGAGCCGCGCCCGGAGATCAGAACGGCGATGCGACGTCGGTTCATCAGAGGGCCAGGCGTCCGGAGGTTTGAACCGCTTCGCCCGTGGTGAGGGAAACCGTCTCGCCGATACGAATCGGATTTTCGCCGGCGGCGCGCAGGCGTGCCATGACTTCGTCCGCCTTATCGGCGGCGGCAACGACGATCATGCCGATCCCGCAGTTGAAGGTGCGCAGCATTTCCGCCTCGGCAACGCCGCCGGTCCCGGCCAGCCAGCCGAAGACCGGTGGAACCGGAATGGCGTTCAGGTCGAGGCGGACCCCGACGCTCTCAGGCAGAACCCGCGGAATGTTGTCGGGAAACCCGCCGCCGGTGATGTGGCACAGCGCGTTGATCCCGTCGCCGTCTCTCAAGGCTGCAAGAAGCGGCTTCACATAGATCCGGGTCGGCTCGAGAAGCGCCTGGGCGAGGCTGCTGCCTTGGGCGAACGGCGCCTCATCGGTCCATTGGAGGCCGGAGAGCTCGACGATCCGCCGGACCAACGAGAAACCATTGGAATGGACACCGGAGGAGGGTAGCCCGATCAGGACGTCCCCGACGGCCACATCCTTGGGCAGAAGGGTCCCGCGCTCGGCCGCGCCGACGGCGAAGCCCGCGAGATCGTAGTCACCACGGGCATAAAGGCCCGGCATTTCCGCCGTTTCTCCGCCGATCAGGGCGCAGCCCGCCAGGCGGCAGCCTTCGGCGATGCCCTTGACGATGGCCACGCCGACCTCGGGCTCGAGCTTCCCGGTCGCGAAATAGTCGAGGAACAGCAGGGGTTCTGCGCCCTGAACGATGATGTCATTGACGCACATCGCCACGAGATCGATCCCGATCGTGTCGTGAATGCCCGTATCGATGGCGATCTTGACCTTGGTCCCGACACCGTCATTGGCGGCCACAAGGATCGGGTCCTTGAATCCGGCAGCCTTCAGATCGAAGAGGCCGCCAAATCCGCCGATCTCGGCATCCGCGCCAGGGCGCCGGGTGGAGCGCACCAAGGGCTTGATCTGGTCGACCATGGCGTTGCCGGCATCGATATCGACGCCTGCCTGTGCGTAGGTGAGCCCGTTCTGCTGTTTCTCGGTCATCGGCAGTCCCCGTCCATGCGGGGCAGTAAGGCGAGAGGCCGCCAGAGGCAAGGGGTTTGTGCGTGGACCGGCGTCCGTCGCCATCGCGACGCGCTCCATCCCCTCGGGGAGCGACATGGCGACAGTCTCAAGCGTCGCCGTTGCGATTGCCGTTTCGACACCCCATCCTTCTGTGACGATGACGATCCCAAACTTTATTACAATCGCGCGCCTCATCATTGTGCCGTTCCTGATCGTGATGATCATGCAAGGGCGCTGGGAAACTGCCTTTGTGCTGTTCGTGGCGGCGGGGATATCGGACGCCGCCGATGGGTTCATCGCCCGGCGTTTCGACATGCGCAGCGAGTTCGGGGCCTATATCGATCCTATCGCCGACAAGGCCCTGCTGGTTTCGATCTACGTCACGCTGGCCGTTGTGGCGGCAATCCCCGGCTGGCTCGCCATTGCGGTCGTCTCGAGAGATGCGATGATCGTCGGAGCCGTGCTCCTGTCGTGGGTCATGCAGCGGCCCGTGGAAATCAAGCCGATCGGCTTCAGCAAGCTCAATACCGGCGCCCAAATCGCCTTTGCGGCCCTTGTGCTCGGGACCAATGCCTTTGGGGTTGCTGTGGACGATACGCTCCGGCTTGCCATGATGGCTCTCGTCGCCGCCTTGACCGTTGCCTCTGCGGGTGCCTATCTCGGAGGATGGCTCCGGCACATGAGCGGCTAGGGCAGGAGAGGGACGAGACCCGGCAATGACGGTCCAGCGGCAGATTGCTTTTTGGCTCGTGGCCTTCGTGGTCACCGTGACGCTGCTTATGGTCCTGCGCACGGTCCTGCTGCCCTTCGTGGCCGGCTTCGCCCTTGCTTATCTGCTCGACCCCCTGGCCGACCGGCTCCAGCGCATCGGCATCGGCCGCCTGGGCGCCAGCCTGGTCATCCTGATCCTCTTCGTCCTGATCTTCATCGTTCTGCTGGTGGTGGTGGTGCCCCTGGCTGCCCAGCAGGTCGGCGCCTTCGTCCAGCGGCTGCCAAGCTACGTCGCCAGGCTTCAGCAGCTGGCGGTCGAGCAGGGCGGTCCCCTCATCGAGCGGTTCGGCGGTTCCAGCGCCCTTTCCGAGATGCAGACCTCGGTGGGCAATCTCCTGAGCCAGGGCATCGCCTGGGTCGGGGCCTTTCTCCAGTCCCTTTGGTCGGGGGGACAGGCCCTGCTCAGCATCTTCTCGCTTCTCGTCGTGACCCCGGTCGTGGCCTTTTACATGCTTGTCGACTGGGATCGCATGGTGGCGACCGTCGATTCCTGGATGCCTGTGCGTCAACGAGAGACGATCCGGGCGATCGCGCGCGACATCGATATGGCGATTGCGGGATTCGTGCGCGGGCAGGCGATGGTCTGTATCATCCTGGGCACTTTCTACGCGGTCGGACTATCCCTTATCGGCCTGAATTTCGGCGCCATGATCGGCATGACGTCCGGGATCCTGAGCTTCATCCCCTATGTGGGTTCGCTCACCGGGCTGATCCTCTCCATGGGGGTCGCGATCGTGCAGTTCTGGCCGGATTGGACCTGGATTCTCGCAACTCTCGGGGTCTTCGTGTTCGGACAGTTCGTCGAGGGCAACATCCTGTCGCCGAAGCTCGTCGGCGATTCAGTCGGTCTGCATCCCGTCTGGCTGATGTTCGCGCTTCTCGCCTTCGGTGCGCTCTTTGGCTTCGTCGGCCTGCTCATGGCCGTGCCGCTCGCGGCCGCGATGGGCGTGATCGCCCGGTTTGCCCTCAAGCAATACCTGGCGAGCCCAATCTATCGAGGAGCCGACCCGGTCATCCTGATGCCGGGCCCGGAGGATGACAAGAAGCGGATCGAATTCGATGCGTGAGGGCCCCAAGCAGCTCGCCTTTGACCTTCCCCTCGATCCGCGCTTCGGACGCGAGGATTTCCTCGTCAGCCCTTCGAACGAGCAGGCTTACGCCTTCATCGAAAGCTGGCCCGACTGGCCCGATACCACCCTGATGCTTCATGGGCCGCGCGGCAGCGGCAAGAGCCATCTTGCGGCGATCTGGGCGGAACTGGCCCATGCGTGGACCATCGACGCGTTCGAGGTCGTCAAGGACAAGGTTCCCCATCTCGTCTCCAACGGTGCGCTGGTCATCGAGGATCTCGACCGGGTCGAGCGCGACGAGGCTTCCCTGTTCCACCTGCTGAACCTTGCCCGCGAGAAGCGCGCCTTCGTGTTGATGACCTGCGCGACACCGCCGGATACCTGGGGGATCCGGACGCCGGATTTGCTGTCCCGCCTGCGCCTTGCGGCCACCGTGTCCCTCGACCCGCCCGATGATGCGCTTCTCAGGGCAGTACTGGTGAAGCTGTTCGTGGATCGGCAACTCGTGGTCGATACCAGCGTTGTCGATTACATTGCTTTGCGCATCGAGCGGTCGCTTGCCAGGGCCGCCGAGGTGGTGACGCTCCTCGACAAGGAGGCCTTGAGTCGGGGGCGGCGCGTATCGCGCGCCATCGCATCGGAAATTTTAGGGGCCATTCAGGACGCTGATGAGATCGATTGAAGACGAGGTAAAGCCTCCGACATCAAGCCGTCGTGAAACCGTCACGAAGTCCAAACCAAAACGGGCTCCGCGAAAGATGACGGAGACCGATGTGCGCAGCGCCCTTGTGTTGGACGAAGCCGAAATCGTCAGTGAAGTTCCGGCCCCGAAGGCACCGCCGGACATCGAACTCGACGGCGCGATCCTGCGCCAGTTTCCGCAGCGCTTCATCAATCGCGAGCTGTCATGGCTCCAGTTCAATCGCCGCGTTCTGGAGGAGGCTTCGAATCGGAACCACCCGCTTCTGGAGCAGCTGCGCTTCCTGTCGATTTCCGCAGACAACCTCGATGAATTCTTCATGGTTCGTGTCGCCGGTCTGCGCGGCCAAGTTCGATCCGGCGTGGCGACGACGTCCCAGGATGGACTGACACCTCAGGAGCAGCTCTCGAAAATCGCCGTCGAGGTGTCCAAGCTCGCCTCCGACCAGCAAGGGCGATGGAGGGAACTGAGAACTTCCTTGCAGGAGGAAGGGATCGTCCTCGTGGACGGCTCGGGCCTGACGAAACCAGAAGCGTCGTGGCTGGAAGATTACTTTCTCAACCACATCTTCCCGGTTCTGACGCCGCTCGCCATCGATCCGGCCCATCCGTTCCCGTTCATTCCCAATCTGGGCTCGTCGATCGCCCTCAAGCTCGTCCGCCAGAGCGACGGCAAGGTTCTGAACGCGCTGATCCGCCTTCCCGTGAAGGCAGAGCGCTTCATCCGTCTTCCCGATTTTTCTGAGACCGGCTCGACCCGCTTCATCGCGCTCGAACAGATGATCGTGCTCTACACGAGCCGGCTCTTTCCGGGCTACAACGTCCAGGGGCAGGGGGCATTTCGCGTCATCCGCGACTCCGATCTCGAAGTGGAGGAAGAGGCCGAGGATCTCGTCCGGCACTTCGAGACCGCCCTCAAGCGCAGGCGTCGCGGCAGCGTCATTCGTCTCGAAGTCGAAAGCGCCATGCCGGAGGATCTGCGGCAGTTCGTGACCGAGGAGCTCGAGATCGCCGAGGACGAGCTCTTCGTCGTCGAGGGAATGCTCGGCCTCAACGACCTGTCTCAGCTCGTGAGCCTCGAGCGCCCGGACCTGAAGTTCAAGCCGTACAACCCACGCTTTCCCGAGCGGATTCGCGAGCACAGCGGTGATTGCTTCGCAGCCATCCGGGAGAAGGACATCATCGTCCATCATCCCTATGAATCCTTCGATGCCGTCGTGCAGTTCCTGCATCAGGCTGCGCGCGATCCGAACGTCGTGGCGATCAAGCAGACGCTGTACCGCACCTCCTCGAACTCACCGATCGTCGCGGCACTCGCCGAGGCCGCCGAGGCCGGAAAGTCCGTGACGGCTCTCGTGGAGCTGAAGGCCCGCTTCGACGAGGAGGCGAATATCCGCTGGGCGCGCGATCTCGAGCGTGCCGGTGCGCAGGTCGTGTTCGGTTTCATCGAGCTGAAGACCCACGCGAAGCTGTCCATGGTCGTGCGCCGCGAGGGCGGGCAGCTCATCACCTATTGCCATGTGGGAACCGGCAACTACCACCCCATCACGGCGCGCATCTACACGGACCTGTCCTTCTTCACCGCCGATCCGGTGATCGGACGCGATGTTTCGCGCATCTTCAACTTCGTCACCGGCTACGCGGAGCCGGCGGAGCTGGAGCGCATGGCGGTGTCGCCGATCAACCTGAAGCAGCGTCTCCTCCAGCACATCGGCGAAGAGATCTCCCATGCGAAGGCCGGGCGTCCCGCGGCGATCTGGGGCAAGTGCAATTCCCTGGTTGATCCGGTCATCATCGATGCGCTCTACGATGCAAGCGCCGCCGGTGTGCAGATCGATCTCATCGTTCGCGGCATCTGCTGTCTGCGTCCGGGAATTCCGGGACTTTCTGAGAATATCCGGGTGAAGTCCATTGTCGGGCGCTTCCTGGAGCACACGCGCATCTACGCGTTCGGCAACGGCCAGGGACTTCCCAACCAGAAGGCCCACGTCTACATCTCCTCGGCGGACCTGATGCCGCGCAATCTCGACCGGCGGGTCGAGGCGCTGCTCCCGATCCTCAATCCGACGGTCCATCAGCAGGTTCTGGATCAGATCATGCTCGCCAATCTCCTGGACAACGAGCAGAGCTGGATGGTGCTTCCCGACGGTACCAGCCGCCGGATCGTTCCTGCGAAAGGCGAGGAGCCTTTCAATGCCCATAGGTACTTCATGACCAATCCGAGTTTGTCGGGCCGCGGCAAGTCCCTCAAGACGTCGAGCCCGAAGGCGCTCGCCAAGCGCGGGCAGCGCTGATGGTTCTGGCTGAGCGCAGCGAGGCGCAGGGGCGGCTCAAGATCGGCCGCCCGGTCGCCATCATCGATATCGGCTCGAACTCGGTCCGCCTTGTCGCCTATGAGGGCGTCTCCCGGGCTCCCACGCCCATCTATAACGAGAAGGTGCTCTGCGGCCTCGGGCGCCATGTGGCCACGACGGGTCGCCTCGACGATGACGCGGTGGAACGAGCGTTGCGAGCTCTCGCCCGGTTCCGGGTGCTTTGCGACACCATGGACGTCTCGGAAATCTATGTGCTGGCGACGGCAGCCGCCCGGGACGCCTCCAATGGTCCGGCTTTTCTCGAGGCGGCCGAAAGGGCCTGCGGTTGCTCCATCGAGCTGCTGTCCGGCGCAAGGGAAGCGCAATTCTCGGCTTACGGGGTGGTCTCCGGGTTCTTTCGTCCCGACGGGGTCGTGGGCGACATGGGCGGCGGCAGCCTCGAATTGGTGGACGTGAAGGGCGATCAGGTCGGAGAGGGCGTTACGATGCCTCTCGGAGGCCTCGCACTTCAGGACCTCAGCGGCGGATCCCTGCGCCGCGCGGAGCGGATCATCCGCACGTCCCTGGAAAGGGCTGCCGATCAACTCGCAAGCCTTCACGGCCGCACGTTCTATGCGGTGGGCGGCACCTGGCGTGCCCTGGCGCGGCTGCATCAGGCGGTTGTCGGCTACCCGCTTCACGTGATGCACAATTACGTCATCAACCCCGATGACAGCATGGACTTCCTGCACCTCGTCGAGGATGCGGAGGCCAAGACCCTGAAGGATATCGAGAGCATCTCCGAGGCACGGCGCCCCTTGCTCGCCTATGGGGCGATCCTGCTCGAGCAGATCATCCGTCTGGGCGAGCCTCGGGAGATTGCCATCTCCGCCCTCGGCGTCCGCGAAGGCCTGCTCTACGACAAGCTCGATGCCGACAAGCGCCGGCTCGACCCACTGCTTCGCGCAGCGAGCGACCTCAATCTGCTTCGGTCGCGCTCCCCCCGTCACGGGGAAGAGCTTTGGGAGTGGACCAGCAGCTTCATCGAATCCGTGGGGCTGCCCGAAACCGAATATGAGCGCCGCCTGCGGCAAGCCGGATGCCTCCTGGCCGATATCGGCTGGCGGGCCCATCCCGATTATCGGGGTGAGCAGAGCCTGAACCTCATCGCCTATGGGGCGTTCGTGGGCTTGGATCACCCGGGACGGGCTTATCTTGCCCTGTCGAACTTCTTCCGGCACGAGGGCCTCTCGCCCGACAAGGTCGGGTCCCGGATCGTGACGCTGGCGGGCTCACGCCTGATGGAGCGGGCACGGTTGCTGGCCGCCATGATGCGGGTCGCCTTTCCTGTATCGGTCGCCATGGAGGGGGTCCTGCCGCAGACGCCACTCATCGCCAGGGGCCGGAATGTCGTCCTGCAGCTGCCGGGCCATCGGGCCGATCTTGCCAACGAGCGGCTCGTCGGCCGCCTCAAGGCCCTGGCGAAGCTCCTCAACCTCGATCCCGTCATCGAGATCATTTCCTGACCGGCTCGGGAACGCCCTTTCCTTTTCGGCTCGGGGAGTCTCGCTCGGCGGTCATGCGTTGTCGGGTCGCGCTTGTGCGGCCCGGCTGGTATATGAGCGCGATCTAGAGTAGAAAATCGCTGCCTTAAGGCCAGGGAGACCTTCATGCAGACCATTGATCTGAATGCCGTCCGTAACGCCAAGACGTCAAAGCAGCCCTATGACTTTCTGCTGACGGAGAACATTCTCAGGGCGGATGTCATCGATGATCTGCGGCGGGATTTTCCCGATATCGAGAAGCCCGGCTACCTGACCGTCGACGAGGTCAAGCTCCAAGGCCGCTTCAAAACCCTGATCGATGAACTCGAAGGTCCGGAGCTCACGGAGGAGCTTTCCAAGAAGTTCGGGATCAATCTTCACCAGTATCCCCGCCTGACCACGATCATGAAGCGCTCCCAGCCGAAATACGGCGCGATTCATACGGACGGGCCGTCCAAGGTCATGACCATGCTGGTCTATATGAACGACGATTGGAACCAGGGAGACGGGGGACGCCTGCGCGTTCTCTATGACGGACAGAATTTCGAGCCCTACGCCCTGGAAGTGCCGCCGACCATGGGCACCATGTTCGCCTTCCTGCGCTCGGATAATTCCTGGCACGGCCATCGCCCCTTCGTCGGCGAGCGGCGGGTGGTCCAGATCGCCTGGGTCAAGAGCCAGGCCGACGTCGACCGCAAGAAGAAGCACAACAAGTTGGCCCAGTTCTTCAAGGGCATCTTCGGGCGGTGAGTCGGCCGTCATTGCAAGACCGAGTGCAAAGCAGCGCTTCTGATGCGAAGCTCTCCCTGCGGTGGCGAAACCCGGGGAGGGGCTCGTCACGGTCGGTGGAGATGCGAGCCGCCCGCACCTTCAAGCTGGCGTAATCGCCTGCATCTTTACCCGTCCCCGTTCCAGAACAAGACCCAGCTGCCCATTCTTGAGCGCCAGCGCCTTTTCTCCGAAGAGGGCGCGCCGCCAGCCGTGAAGGGACGGGACATCGGCATCGTCGTCCTCCGCGATCGCCTCCAGATCGTCCACGGTGGCGATGATCTTCGGCGCGACGCCTTCCTGTTCGGAGACCGCCTTCAGCAGAACCTTCAGCAAATCAACGACCGCGCCGGTATTGCCCCGTCCGCGGCTGCGCTCGGGGATCGGCACGCTCGCCGGATCCCGGGTCAGGCCCCGCTCGACGGCTTCGAGAATATCCGCTCCCGTCCGGGAACGCTCGAACCCATTGGGAATCGTCCGCAGGCGGCCGAGAGCCTCGACGCTGCGCGGGCCGGAAACCGCGATGTCGATGAGCGCATCGTCCTTGAGAATACGACCGCGCGGAACGTCCCGGCTCTGCGCCTCACGCTCGCGCCAGGCCGCGACTTCCATGAGGACCGCCACTTCCTTGACCTTGCGGACACGCCCGAAGAGGCGCCTCCAGGCGTTGTCCGGATCGGCCTGATAGGTTTCCGGGGACGAGAGGATCCCCATCTCCTCGTCCAGCCAGGGCAGGCGACCGTTCTTCTCCAGCTGCGCCACCAAGGCCTCGTAGACCTTCACCAGATGGGTCACGTCGGACAGAGCATAGGTGAGCTGGGCATCGGTCAGGGGCCGCCGGGACCAGTCTGTGAAGCGCGATGACTTGTCGATGCGCGCCTTGGCAAGGTCATTGGCGAGCTGTTCGTAGGAAACCGAGTCGCCGTAGCCGCACACCATGGCGGCCACCTGGGTATCGAACAGGGGCTCCGGGACGATTCCGCCTAGGTTCCAGATGATCTCCAGATCCTGCCGCGCCGAATGGAATACCTTGACCACGTTGCGGTTCGCCATCAGCGCCATGAACGGCGCGAGGTCGATCTCCGGGGCCAGGGGGTCGATCAGGCACGCGTCGGCGGGGTCCGGCCCTGCCATCTGAATCAGGCAGAGCTTCGGATAGTAGGTCGTCTCCCGTAGGAATTCCGTGTCAACGGTCACGAACGGGTGGGCGGCAAGGCGGTCACAGGCCCGGCGAAGGGCATCGGTGGAAGAGATCAGTTCCATAAAGGCGTTTTAGCGGAAGCTTGGCGATCCGGCGACCCCTGTCTTAAGGCTGCCCCTGGATTTTCCTGCGTTCCTTGGCTTGCCGTTCCGCCCGCTTGATCAGCCAGTCGATGATGTTGCGGTCGACCACGAGGCCTGTTTCGGCGTCGACGAGCCGTTCGATCCGGTCGGCCCTGAAGCCCCGGTAGCCGTCATCGGCCATGTCGATGCCTCCCAGAAGGGTCTTGCCCGGCCCGACCTTCAGCTCGCGCGCGATGATCCAGCGCCGGCTCGGATTGCCGGCCTGATCCGTATAGTGAAGCTCCAGCGCGCCTTCCATGGGATAGACATGCCAAGCGCCCTCAATCCGCTCCTCGACGGGGGCGTTCCGGGCCGGCCTCAACAGGGATGTTGCATGTGCGTGAATCATAGACGGGATATGGTGATTCACGCTTTGTTCCGCAAGAATCACCGGCCCTTTTCAGGGGAAATTCTGAAGGCCGATTCTGGGTCGAAAAGGCCCGCTTCGGAGGCTCCCGCGGGCACGGTTCCGCTGGGGGCCTGAGTGGTGACCCGGCGGAGCAGGTTTCCCATGCGGGTGGCCTCTTTGGCGCCGGGTCCGTTGAGAAATCGTCCTTTCGCCTTGACATCCGATGGCCCGCATGAATGGTGCGCCGATAATCCGAATAATCTCTTCTCATGCAGGCTTCCATGTCCGCCTCTATGCATCGTTACCGTTCCCACACCTGCGGCGCCCTGCGCGAATCCGACGTCGGGCAGACGTCCCGTCTGTCCGGCTGGGTGCATCGTATCCGCGACCATGGCGGCGTCCTCTTCATCGACCTGCGCGACCATTACGGCATGACGCAATGCGTCGCCGATCCGGATTCCCCGGCCTTCAAGCTGGCGGAAACCGTTCGGTCCGAATGGGTCGTGCGCATCGACGGCAAGGTGCGCAAGCGTCCCGCAGGCACCGAAAATCCGGATCTCCCGACCGGCCTTGTCGAGGTCTACATCACCGACATGGAGGTTCTCGGCCCGGCGGACGAGCTGCCCATGCCGGTCTTCGGCGATCAGGAATACCCGGAGGAAACCCGGCTCAAGTATCGCTATCTCGACCTGCGCCGGGAGAAGCTGCACAGCAACATCATGAAGCGTGGCGCGATCATCGACTCGCTCCGCCGCCGCATGAAGGACAGCGGCTTCTTCGAGTTCACGACGCCGATCCTTACCGCCTCCTCCCCGGAAGGTGCGCGGGACTTCCTCGTGCCCTCGCGCATTCATCCCGGCAATTTCTACGCGCTGCCGCAGGCCCCGCAGCAGTTCAAGCAGCTGATCATGATTTCCGGGTTCGACCGGTATTTCCAGATCGCGCCCTGCTTCCGCGACGAAGACCCCCGCGCCGACCGCCTGCCGGGCGAGTTCTACCAGCTCGACGTGGAAATGAGCTTCGTCACCCAGGAAGACGTATTCCGCACCATGGAGCCGGTGATCCGCGATACCTTCAAGGAATTCGCCGACGGCAAGCCGGTGACGGAGACCTTCCCGCGGATTCCCTATTTCGAGTCCATGCTCAAGTACGGATCCGACAAGCCGGACCTGCGCAATCCCCTGGTGATCGCTGACGTGTCCGAGGTGTTCACCCGCGAGGACGTGACGTTCAACGCCTTCAAGAACGTCATCAAATCGGGCGGCGTGGTGCGGGCGATCCCCGCGCCGGGCGCTGCTTCCCAGCCGCGTTCGTTCTTCGACAAGCTCAACGACTGGGCCCGCTCGGAGGGCGCCCCCGGCCTCGGCTACATCGTGTTCGAGGAAGAGGGCGGCCAGATCACCGGCAAAGGCCCGATCGCGAAGTTCATTCCGGATGCGGCTCAGGCTGTCATCCGCGAGCAGGCCGGCGTTGGCGCCGGCGATGCGGTGTTCTTCTCTGCCGGCGTCGAGGACAAGGCTGCGTCCCTCGCCGGCAAGGCCCGGGTCCGGATCGGCGACGAGCTCGGCCTCGGCGACAAGAACCAGTTCGCCTTCTGCTGGATTACCGAGTTCCCGCAATACGAGTGGAACGAGGACGAGAAGAAGATCGATTTCTCGCACAATCCGTTTTCCATGGCCGACATGGATCACGAGGCGTTCATGGCGCTCGATCCGTCCGAAAAGGACCGGATCCTGAAGATCACCGCGCTTCAGTACGACATGGTCTGCAATGGCTATGAGATGGCCTCCGGCAGCATCCGTAACCACCGGCCCGATCGCATGGTCAAGGCGTTCGAGATCGCCGGTTACGGCGAGAAGGAAGTCATGGAGCGGTTCGGCGGCATGTACCGTGCGTTCCAATACGGCGCACCGCCCCACGGCGGCATGGCGGCCGGGATCGACCGCGTCGTGATGCTGCTGTGCGGTGCCCAGAACCTGCGCGAGATCACCCTCTTCCCGATGAACCAGAAGGCCGAGGATCTCCTGCTCGGGGCACCGTCCGAGGTGACGCCGAAGCAGCTGCGCGAACTCCACATCCGCCTGAACCTGCCGGAGAAATGAGCGGGGGACCGCTGGAGCGGGATCCGCCCGTGGTGACCGCCATCGTCGTGGCTTTCGACAGCGCTCATGCGCTGCCGGAATGCCTTGCGGCGCTCAAGGACGAGAGGGTGGCTGCCATCGTGGTCGACAACGCCTCCACGGATGGGAGCATCGCCGTTTCCGAGCGGATGGGCGCCAAGGTCATCCGCAATGCCCGGAACGAGGGATACGGCCGCGCCAACAATGCGGGGGTGCGCGCCGCAGCGACGGAGTTCGTTCTGATCGTCAACCCGGATGTAATCGTCACGAAAGGTGCCGTCGCGGCCCTTCTGGACGCTGCCCGGCGCTATGAGGATGCGGAGTTCTTCGCGCCCCAGATCGTCGAGCCGAGCGGGCGAGTGTTCTTTCAACCGCGCTCGCTTCTCGCAACGCAGCTGACCAATCCGGGCGGCAAGCTCGTTCTGCCGGAAGGGGAGGCCTGCGCGCCGTTCTTTTCCGGCGCCTGCTTCCTCATGCGGCGGGAGTTTTTCCTCAAGCTCGGCGGCTTCGATGAAGAAATCTTCCTCTTCTACGAGGATGACGACCTGTGCCGCAGGATCAGCGACCGGGGAGCGGCCCTCGTGTATGTGCCGCAGGCGATCGTGCGTCACGGGCGCGGGCGCTCCAGCGGCCCCAAGCGCGGTCTCGTCTTCAAGTCCCGTTGGCATCAGGCGTGGTCCCGGGCCTATGTGAGCCGCAAATACGGATTGCCGGACCCGGCGCCTTCCATGTTTGCCGTCAATGCAGTCAAGACCATCGCGGCGGGACTGTCCTTTCGACGCAGTCTGATCGAGCGCTATGGCGGTTCGGCCGCAGGCGCATTCGCCTTCATGCGTCGCAGGAAAGCGCTGCAGAAAGAGGGTTTGTCATGAGGCTGCCTTCGCTCGTCACGGATGCGCCCACCCTCTCGACCGCGATGGGGCAGGAGCGGAACAACTTCACGCTCATCCGGCTGCTCCTAGCCCTGGCCGTGGTGGTGTCCCATGCATTCAGCGTGACCACCGGCGAAGTCATGGATGAGCCCCTGGCCGCATGGACGGGCTTTACCCTCGGGGAGCACGCGGTGAACGGCTTCTTCGCCATTTCCGGCTTCCTCGTAACCATGAGCTTCGACCGTCGCGGCTGGCGCGATTATGTGATCGCCCGGTCCCTGCGCATCACGCCGGGCCTGATCGTGGCGACGCTGATCGTGGCCCTCGTCCTCGGCGGCCTGATGACGCGCCTGCCGCTGATGGAATATCTGACGAGCGATTCCTTACGCCGCTTCATCGGCGCGACGCTCACGAGCTTCAAGAGCAACATCGCACTTCCCGGCGTTTTCGTGGGCAATCCGTTCCAGTTCCCGATGGGGACGGTCTGGACGCTGAAATATGAAGTGCTCTGCTATGTCGGCGTTCTGGGCCTGGGGCTTGTTGGACTTGTCCGCTTCCGCCCGGCGGCTCTGGCGCTCGTCGCAGGCTTGGCGATGGCTCTGCTGGTTCTCGATCTCATTCGTCCGACCGCCCCGAAGGGGCTTGAAACCGCCTTGCGGCTGCCGCTGATCTTCGCCTTTGGCGGAGCGCTGTACGTTTGGCGCAACCGCGCGCGCTTGTCCGGTTTTCTGCTGCTGTTCCTGGTGGTCGCCACAGGCTTGGCGCACGGAACGTTTCTCTACAAGACGCTCCTGTTTGTGACCTCCGCCTATGGGGTGATCTGGCTGGCGCTCGCGCCCGTGGCGACGCGCTGGTCCTGGGAACCCGATGCCGATCTGTCTTACGGCACGTATCTCTACGGGTGGCCGGTACAGCAGGCGTTGCACGCCGTCTTTCCGACCGCTGCCGCCATCGTCCTTCTCGGGCCTTCCCTCGTGATCACGCTCGTGGTGGCGGCACTGTCCTGGTATGGCGTCGAGAAGCCCGCTCTGTCCCTCAAGGCCAAGGCCCTCGGCCGGCGGACGATCAAGACGATTGAGCCCGCAGCACCCTGACGGCGGCGATCAGTTCCCGAACGCGGTCGCTTTGCAGAAGCGGAATGAGAACGGCGATCTTCTCCCGCGGCAGCTCCCACCAGGCCGAATCCAGAAGCCCCTGGATCGTCGGCTCATCGAAGCGATAGCGGATCACCTTCGCGGGGTTGCCACCGACAATGGCATAAGGCGGCACATCCTTGGTGACGACGGCTTGGGCGGCGATGACGGCCCCATGGCCGACGGTGACGCCCGACAGGATGATCGCGCCCGATCCGAGCCAGACATCGTTGCCGATGGTCACGTCCCCCCGCGATGTATGGTAGTCGTCCGTTTGGGGCGCCGTCGGCCATAATTCCCTCAAGGCCGAGAAGGGATAGGTGGTGGTCCAGTCCATCCGATGATTGCCGCCGAGCAGGATCTCGACCTTGTCGGCGAAGGAGCAATAGCGGCCGATCGTCAGCTTTTTGCCCGACTCGGGGAACCGGACCTTCGGGCGTCCGTAGGAAAACTCACCGACATCAAACCCGTACCGATCCACGAGCCGAGCAAGGTGGATATTCGTTTGGTTGTGCGGATTGCGCCAGTTCTTGAGTCGATGACGAAGTTTCATCGGATGTGCTTACTCACGGACAAGGGCGTTGACGAGGCGGAACAAGGCGCGCACAAGTGCGCCCACTTGAAACGATGCGCGTTGGCGTGAGGAGCGTAGGGGATGGCTGACAACATCTCGCAGGATCTGAAATCGGGAGCGATGTTCTATCACCGCTATCCACGTCCAGGAAAGCTCGAGATCCAGCCAACCAAGCCCCTCGGCAATCAGCGCGACCTGGCGCTTGCCTATTCTCCGGGCGTTGCCGCTCCTTGCGAGGCCATCGCGGCGGATCCGAGCGAGGCGGGTAATCTGACGTCGCGCCAGAACCTCGTGGCGGTGATTTCGAACGGTACGGCCGTTCTTGGGCTCGGCGATATCGGCCCCCTTGCTTCGAAGCCGGTCATGGAAGGCAAGGCGGTCCTGTTCAAGAAATTTTCGGGCATCGACGTCTTTGACATCGAAGTGGCCGAAAAGGAGGTCGACCGGCTCGTCGAAGTCATCGCCGCCCTGGAGCCGACCTTCGGAGGGATCAACCTCGAGGATATCAAGGCGCCCGAATGCTTCGAGGTGGAGGAGAGGCTGAAGGCCCGCATGGGTATCCCGGTCTTCCATGATGACCAACACGGCACGGCCATCATCGTAGCGGCGGCGGTCACCAATGCCCTCGAACTCGCCGGAAAACGCATCGAAGACGTGAAGATCGTCACCTCCGGCGCAGGCGCGGCGGCGCTCGCCTGCCTCAATCTCCTGGTTTCCCTTGGCGCCAGGCCGGACAATATCTGGGTCACGGACATCGAGGGCGTCGTCTATGAGGGCCGCGAAAAGCTCATGGACCGGTGGAAATCGGTCTATGCGCAGAAGACCGATGCCCGCAATCTCGCGGACGTGATTACGGACGCGGATATTTTCCTCGGACTTTCGGCCGGCGGCGTCCTCAAGCCGGCGCTTCTCGAGAAGATGGCCCCGCGTCCGCTGATCCTGGCGCTTGCGAACCCCTATCCTGAAATCATGCCGGAAGAGGCGGAGGCTGCCCGGCCCGATGCGATGATCTGCACCGGCCGTTCGGATTATCCGAACCAGGTCAACAACGTCCTGTGTTTCCCCTACATTTTCCGGGGAGCCCTGGACGTGGGCGCAACCACCATCAACGAAGCCATGAAGGCCGCTGCCGTCAAGGCGATTGCCGGACTTGCCCGCGAGGCTCCGTCCGAGGTCGTCGCCCGCGCTTATGGCGGCGAGGCGCATCCTTTCGGACGCAAGTCCCTGATTCCGAGCCCGTTCGATCCCCGCCTGATCCTGCGCATCGCTCCCGCCGTCGCGCGGGCCGCCATGGACAGCGGCGTTGCGACCCGTCCGTTGGCGGACCTGGAGGCCTACGCGGATTCGCTGACGCGGTTCGTCTTCCGCTCCGGGTTCATCATGAAGCCCATCTTCTCGCAGGCGCGGGAGAATCCCAAGCGCGTCATCTATGCGGAGGGTGAGGACGAGCGCGTTCTGCGGGCCGTTCAGGTGATCGTCGAGGAGGGGATCGCGAAGCCGATCCTGATCGGCCGTCCGGCCGTGGTGGAGACCCGCATCAAGCGCTTCGGGCTTTCCATGGAGATCGGGCGGCACTTCGACCTGGTCAATCCGGAGGACGATCCGAGATACCGGGACTATGTGGCGACCTATGTGGAGGCCGCCGGACGAAAGGGCATCACTCCCGATGCCGCCAAAACCCTGGTGCGCACCAATTCCACCATCATTGGGGCGCTGGCGGTCAGGCGAGGGGACGCGGATGCCCTGATCTGCGGTCTCGAAGGGCGCTTTCAATCCCGGCTCAAGCACATCAAGGACATTATCGGTTTCGCTCCGGGCACCCACGAGATGGCTGCCCTGTCGCTGGTCATCACCTCCAAGGGGGCGTTCTTCCTGTCCGACACCCACGTCCAGTTCAACCCGGACGCGGAAGCGATCGCCGATATGACAATCGCCTGCGCCAGCCATGTGCGCCGGTTCGGCCTGGAGCCGAAAATCGCGCTCGTATCCCATTCGGACTTCGGTTCGACCGACACGCCCACCGCGATCAAGATGCGCAAGGCGCTCGAGTGCATCCAGGAGCGGGCGCCGGATCTCGAAGTGGACGGGGAGATGCAGGCGGACGCCGCTCTGTCGTCGATCATCCGCGAGCGGGTCTATCCGGGGTCGCGCCTCAAGGGCGAAGCGAATGTGCTGATCATGCCGAACCTCGATGCCGCCAACGTGGCCTTCCAGTTCACGAAGATGCTGGCGGATTCGATTCCCGTCGGGCCGATCCTGATCGGACCTGCGAAGCCCGCCCATATTCTGACGCCGTCGGTGACCGCGCGCGGGATCGTCAATCTGACCGCCATCGCCGTGGTGGAAGCGCAGGCCGCGGAAACGCAGCCGACGCTGATTTAAACCGCCGATGCGGGCGGCCGCCGTTACTCGGCGGTCGCCGTAATATCGAGCTTCTGAATGACCGATGCGGGCTCGGAGGCCGTAACGATGTCGGCAATGCCGAGGCCGCCGGAATCCTTGGCGCGGGCGTTGATCGCCAGGCGCCCCGGCTTGGCGATGAAGCGTGCGAGCGCCTGGCTCAGCGCTCTGGCCTGTTCGGAACTGCCCAGCATCGAAGGCACCACAACGGCCGTACCCGCCGCGAAGGTCCGGCGGAGCGATTCAGGCGAGGTCTTTTGCTCCTTGGCGGCCTGGGTCAGGTAGCGCTCGAACAAGCCGCCGTTCTCCACCACGAGATTGAGGGCCTTCGCCCGGGCCCCGATCAGCGCAACCGTCGCCAGCGCGGTATCAGGGTTGAACACGTCCTTGCCGACGTCGCCTAACGTGCCTGTCAGGGCGATGCGGCCCATGTCCTGTCCCTGAACGGAGACTTCCCTGAGGTTCAACTCCTGCGTCGTCTCGTTCCAGGCGGCCGACACGAGAAGCGACATGTCGACTGCCTTGTAACCAAGGCTCGTCAGGTTTTGGATGCCCTCATCCTTGCTGTTTTCCGGCAGTGCCATGGCGAAGTTCCGGAGGGCGATCCGCAGATTGGTCGGGATCGCATTCACCGGCTGATCGGCCGTCACCTCGAACGTCTTCAGGCTTGCCTTGACCCGCTGAGGCATGCCCGGCTTTGCCGCGTTCGGCACATCGATGTCCACGCCCGAAACCTGCATGCTTCCGAGCGTCGGAGCGAGACTGCGCAGTGCCGCCGCGTCAAGGTCCTTGAGGGATCGATTTTCGAGGTTCTTCAAGCCTTCAAGGGTCGATGCAAAGGAGAAACCGTTGAATGCTATGGTTTCGATCCCGATACGTCCGTCGTCCTTGCGGACTTCGAGACCCTCGATACGGGCATCGGCCGGTTGGCCTTCCTTGGCTCCCGTAAAGGCCATGCGTTTGATCCGGGAGACGGTCTCGCCGCTCTCGTTTGAGGGGCGTGCCTTCACCTCGACCCCGAATGCTTCGACGGTGCCGATACCGATGGCGCTGAACAGGTCCGCCGCCGCCGCGATCAGCCGCTTCTGCTCGTCTTCGGACAGGTCCTTCTTGTCGCCCAGCTCCGAGAAAAGGCTCATGGACCCGGCCCAGGAATTCTTCGTGGGGCGGGCTGAGAAATCCCGGCCGCTCAGGCGCTCGATCGTCGCGCTGGTGTTGTTGCGTCCGTCGACGAAATCGATCTTTTCGACGGAGAAGCTGCCATAGATGCTGGTCAGGGGACCGGAATCGGCCTTCGTCTCATAAAGCCGCGCAAACGCCGGAAGATCGATGTCGCTGACCGTCATGCGGCCGTAGCTGGAGACCGTCCGCTTGGAGCCGTCCATGATCTCGGTGCCTGCGGCGCCGGCGACCGCTTCGGCAATCCGGCCTTGGCGAATATTCGTCAGGACGACGTTCTTGTAAGTGATGGTCTGTGTCTTCGGGCCGAGTTTCTGCTGCAATCTCAGGTCCGGAATCACGATTTGCGCGGCGCTGATCCGCGACAGCCGGGTTGCGATGGGCTCCGCGGACGCGCTCGAGAACAAGGCCTCGATATCCGCCTTCGGCGTGGCGACGCCATTGAACTGGATCGTCTTGGCCTCATAGTCAGCTCCGCCGAAGCTAAGCTTGACGTTCTCGAGGCTGAAAGTGTCCGGCGTTTGAGCCAGGGCGACGCTCCAGAGGGGCGCGCGCACTGCGCCGACGGCTATCCCGTGGGTCGGCGCATCGATCCGGACATCGCGAAAAAGAACCGGCTCGAACTGAAGCCCGAAGGCACCTGCCGCAAGGGCTAATGCGCAAACGCCTGAACGGTAAGGAAAGCCCATATTGGTCCTCGAAAATGCGGCAGCCGCAAACAGCCGGATGGGAATCCGGCCGAGAGAGCATAGGGGATCGGGAGGGAATGTTTAGAGGGAAAACGACGTGCCGCAGCCGCAGGACGCCGTGGCGTGTGGGTTCTCGATCTTGAAGGACTGGCCGATGAGGTCGTCCACGAAATCGATCACCGATCCGTCCATGTACTGGATCGACACCTGATCCACCAGTACGGCCGCGCCATCCCGTTCTACCAGGAGATCGTCGTCCTGGCGTTGGGTCTCGACGTCGAATGCGTACTGGAACCCAGAACAGCCGCCCCCGTTGACGCTGATTCTGAGCATCGCGCCAGCCGGTTCACCGGCCATGATCTCGTTGATGCGGCGGGCAGCGCTGCGAGTCAGGGTAATTTCGGCCATTCGCGAATCCAGTCCGTGGAGGAACGTAACCTTGGACAACATCTGTAGAGCAAGGTAAGTGCCCGTTGACAAGGCTTCAACCCGGGGAAGACGCGTGCGGTCCTTTGGCGAGAGATGGCGAGCGCCCTATGCCTGCGATCCATGGGAAACGCGGGGGCGCCTTTATCCCGAAGCCGTTTCCCCCACCCGGAGCGAATTCCAGCGTGACCGGGACCGTATCATTCATTCCACGGCCTTCCGGCGCCTGAAGCACAAGACCCAGGTCTTCGTCTATCACGAGGGCGATCACTACAGGACCCGGTTGACCCACACCATCGAGGTCGGTCAGATCGCCAGGGCTCTGGCCCGCTCCCTCGGCCTCGACGAAGACCTGGCCGAGGCGCTCGCCCTGTCGCACGATCTGGGGCACACCCCCTTCGGCCATACCGGCGAGGACGTGCTCGACGCCTGCATGGCGGATTTCGGTGGGTTCGACCATAACGCCCAGGCCCTGCGGATCGTCACGAGGCTCGAGCGCCGCTATGCGGCCTATGACGGCTTGAATCTCGCCTGGGAAACCCTGGAGGGGCTCGTCAAGCACAACGGTCCGCTTCTCGACGGCTCCGGTCGCCCGACCTTGCGATACACCGAACGAGGGGTGCCCCTCGCCATCCTCGAATATAACGCCGTTCAGGATCTGGAACTCGGCACCCATGCGGGCGGCGAAGCCCAGGCCGCCGCCATCGCGGACGATATCGCGTACGATTCCCACGATATCGACGATGGTCTCAGAGCCGGGCTGTTCCAGATCGAGGAACTGCGCGAAGTCCCGTTCTTGGATGAGCTTCTGCGGGAAATCGACGAGAGCTATCCGCGTCTGGAACTGTCGCGCCGAATTCACGAGCTGACCCGGCGGGTAATTACCCGGTTCGTCGAGGATGTGGTGCGGGAAGGCGAGCGGCGGCTCGAGGCGCTCGATCCGGGAAGTGCCAAGGCTATCCGGGGCGCGGCCGAGCCGGTGATTTCTTTCTCGAAGGCCATGCGGGAGGCCGATGCTTCCATCAAGCGCTTCCTTTACGCCCGCATGTACCGGCATCCGAGCGTCATGAGCGTCCGGCGGAAGGCCGACGATATCGTCCGGGACCTGTTCGGGCGGTTCAAGGCCGAGCCTGAGACTATGCCGGAGGAGTGGAGGGCGGGCCTCACGAAGGATGACGAACCCCGGCTTGCCCGCCGGGTCGCCGATTACATCGCCGGGATGACCGACGGCTATGCGATCCTCGAGCACCGGCGTCTGTTTGACGTAACTCCCGAGTTGCGCTAGCGCACGATCACCTTTGCCGGCCGCGCCTTTGAGGCGCGCCAAAGCTTCTTAAGGGCCGTTCGCCCGATCGAGACAGAGTACCATGAACATCTTCGGACTGTTTGAGCAGCGGGTGGCGGATGCGCTTGGCCGGTTGGCCGAGGCGGGAAAGATCCCATCGGGCCTTGACGCAAGCCGCGTCGTGGTGGAGCCGCCGCGGGATCCGTCTCACGGAGATCTGGCGACCAACGCCGCCATGGTTCTTGCCAAGGAAGCGCGCATGAATCCCCGCGCCCTGGCGGATCTCATCGTCGCCGATCTGCGCGACGACCCACGAGTGGCGAACGGCGAGGTTGCGGGCCCGGGCTTCATCAACCTCAAGCTCGTTCCGGGTGCGCTCCATGAGGTGCTGCGCGCCGCCGTCACCGATCGCGAAGGCTTCGGCCGCAGCACCCAGGGCGGCGGAGCGGCGGTGAACGTCGAATATGTTTCGGCCAATCCGACGGGCCCCATGCATGTGGGTCACGGCCGTGGCGCGGTCTTCGGGGATGCGCTCGCTTCCCTGCTGGATTTCGCCGGGTATCGCGTGACCCGGGAATATTACATCAACGACGCGGGCGCGCAGGTCGACGTGCTGGCCCGCTCGGCCTATCTGCGCTACCGCGAAGCTCTCAGCGAGGACATCGGGGCTATTCCCGAGGGCCTTTATCCGGGCGATTATCTCAAGCCGGTGGGGGAAAAGCTCGCCCGCGAGCACGGAAGGGAGCTTCTCGGAAAGCCGGAATCCGAATGGCTCGCCCTGGTGCGGGAAGCGTCCATCAACGGCATGATGGACATGATCCGGGAGGATCTCGCGGCCCTCAACATCCGCCACGACGTATTTTTCTCCGAGCGCACCCTTCAGCAGGACGACGGTGGAGAGGTCGCCAAGACCATTGCGGATCTGCAGGAGCGCGGCCTCGTCTATATGGGCCGGTTGCCGCCGCCGAAGGGCCAGAAGGACGAGGATTGGGAGGACCGGGAGCAACTCCTGTTCCGGGCCACGGAATTCGGCGACGAGGTCGATCGCCCCCTGCTGAAGTCGGACGGCTCGTTCACTTATTTCGCGTCCGACATCGCCTATCACCGGTCCAAGTTCGAGCGCGGCTTTGCTTCGATGATCGACGTCTGGGGCGCCGACCACGGCGGCTACGTCAAGCGGATGCAGGCCGCCGTGAAGGCCGTGACCGGAGGCAAGGGCGATCTGGACGTCAAGCTTTGCCAGCTCGTTCGCCTCTTGAGAGGTGGAGAGCCGGTCAAAATGTCCAAGCGGGCCGGGGACTTCGTGACGCTCCGTGATGTGGTGGATGAGGTCGGACGGGATGCCGTTCGCTTCATGATGCTGTTCCGGAAAAACGACGCCACCCTGGATTTCGACCTCGCCAAGGTGGTCGAGCAGTCCAAGGACAATCCCGTTTTCTACGTCCAGTACGCCCATGCCCGCTGCGCCTCCGTTTTCCGGCAGGCGAGGGAAGCCTTCCCGGATGGAGACTTTTCGCCGCAACGGCTTGCCGAGACGGATCTTTCTCTGCTTCAAGATGAGGCGGAAATGGATCTTATCCACCGGATCGCGCAGTTCCCACGGATGGTCGAAGCGGCTGCCGAGGCCCATGAGCCTCATCGGGTGGCTTTCTACCTCTACGATGTGGCGAGCGCCTTCCATAGTTTGTGGAACAAAGGGAAAGACTTGCCTCAATTACGCTTTGTTAATCAAACTGATAAAGATTCAACTCAAGCGAGGCTCGCTCTCGTGCATGCCCTGAAGGGTGTGCTGTCTGCGGGGCTTGCAATTTTGGGCGTTACGGCTCCCGACGAAATGCGTTGATTTTCTGAGGCGGGACAACCGTTTCCGAGCGCTCGTACGGGTTACCTAACGTCTGGCCGATATGGACGATGGGCGTCCGTATCGCAGTACCCGGAGGTCCGGCGCGATGAGCGAATCAATGAAGCCCCGTTTTGCGGTCGATCTGAACGAGATCGAACGTCAAATCGCCCAGGCGCAGAGCGCCCCCGCCCAACCCGTGTCCGCCGGACGGGGCGATCCGCTGGCGGAACTGGCCCGCATCGTGGGTCAGGACGATCCTTTCCAGTCCCTTCTGGCGGCTGATGCGCCTCAGGCCCGCCGTGCGGCGCCTGGCAGCCCCTCAGCCGACGAGCTCTTTGCCGTGCGCCCGCAGGCAGCGGCGCCGTCCCACTATGCTGCTCAGGGCAGCCAGGGAGATTACGGCCACTCCGACCCGGGCTACGACTCTCACGCCTACGGGCAGGCTCATCAGGCCGCTCCGGCGCAGGATTACGGTTATCAGCCTCAAGCGACCGATGCTTACAATCAGCCTTACGAGCAGAGCTATTACGAAGGGCAGGGCGACGGTCATTCTACTGCGGGATATCCGGACGATGTCGACGGTTACGGCATGGAAAAACCGCGGTCGCGCAAGGGGCTCATCGCTATCGGAGCCGTCTTGAGCGCCGCCGTGATCGGCGGTGGGGCTGCATTCTTCATGGGTGGCGCGCATTCCGCCATCGGTGGTGGCGAGCCGCCCTTGATCAAGGCGACCAACGAGCCGATCAAGGTTCAGCCGCAGAATCCCGGCGGCGTGGAAATTCCCAATCAGAACAAGCAGATCTACGAGCGCACCAATCAGGACGCCGAAACGAAGGTGGTCAATCGTGCCGAACAGCCTGTCGACGTCAAGCAGGCCGTGCGCATGAATGCCGCATCCGAGGCGACCGGTGCGACTTCGCCGTCGCCCCACCCCGTAAACGGCCTGAATCTCGGCGAGCCGCGCAAGGTCCGGACCGTGACGATCCGGCCCGATGGGTCTTCGGCTTCCGATGCTCCTGCCAAGGCGACTGCGGTTGCCGCTGCACCCCCGGCGATGACCATGCCTGCGGCGGCGCAGCCCCAGGCCGCGCCCCAACCCAAGCCGGCGGCATCGACCCCGGCAGCGGCAACGCCGAGGGCGGCTCCTGCCCCGGTTGCGGAAGCCCCGAGCGACGCTTCGACGCAGCAGAAGCCGCAGCCGCAGCGTGTTGCGTCGGCGCAGCCGACGGCCGTGGCCCCGTCGGCTCCGTCCGCCGCCCCGGCCGAGGGGGGCTTCGCCGTCCAGCTCGGCCTCGCCAATTCTGAAGCCGCGGCCCAGAAGGTTCTGGTCGGCTTCCAGAAAAAGTATCCGGAGCTCGAGGGTCAGCCGGGTCTCATCCGCAAGGCCGAGGTCAACGGCAACACGATCTTCCGTGTCCGGGTCGGCCCCATGTCGCGGGACGATGCCTCCACCCTTTGCTCCAAGGTGCAGGGGCAGGGTGGCCAGTGCTTTGTGGCCAAGAACTGACGGACCTTGGTTCCCGCCGGGATAATCCAGCGTGAGGTCCTTGACCCTGCCGGGCAGGGGACTTAAGGCGCGGGAATGATGACCCGCGCCCTAATCGCCGGCTGTTCCGGCCTATCCCTGACCCCCGAGGAATCCGCCTTCTACCGTGAGGCCGGGCCGTGGGGGTTTATCCTGTTCAAGCGCAATGTGGAGAGCCCCGAGCAGGTGAGGGCTCTTTGCGAAGCCCTGCGGGAAACGGTCGGGCGTGCCGATGCGCCGATCCTGATCGATCAGGAAGGAGGCCGGGTGCAGCGGCTGGGTCCGCCGAACTGGCCGAAATACCCCTCGGGCGGCACCTATGGCCGGATCCATGCCAACGATCCCATCGTTCGCCGTGAAATTACGAGGCTCGGCGCCCGCTTGATCGCCCATGACCTGCGCGCCGTTGGCATCACCGTGGATTGTCTGCCCGTTCTCGACGTTCCGACGCCGGGCGCCCACGATGTCATCGGCGACCGAGCCTATGGCCGTTCTCCGGAGCAGGTCGCCGTGCTGGGCCGCGCCGCGGCGGAGGGGCTTCTGGCCGGCAGCGTCCTGCCCGTGATCAAGCACATGCCGGGACACGGCAGGGCCGGCGCCGACAGCCATCTCGCGCTGCCGGTCGTGGATGCGTCCCGCGCCGAGCTGGAGCGGCACGACTTCGCACCGTTCCGCATTCTCTCCGACATGCCTCTCGCGATGACGGCCCATGTGGTCTACACGGCGCTCGACCCCGACAATCCCGCCACCACATCGCCCATCGTCATGTCCGAAATCGTCCGGGGTCATCTCGCCTATGACGGCCTCGTCATGACCGACGACCTCTCGATGCAGGCCCTCTCGGGCTCCTATCGGGAGCGGACCGAGAAAGCCTTCGCGGCCGGATGCGACATGGCGCTTCACTGCAATGGCAGAATGGACGAGATGGAAGCCGTGGCCGAAGGCACGCCCATGCTCGAAGGCGAGGCCTTGCGGCGCGCAGAGGCTGCTCTGCGGCGCATCGGGCACGAGGCGGAGCCGTTTGATCCTGTGGATGCCCGTGCAAGACTTGACGCCGCGCTTGCGATGGTCGCCTAAGCGGCCGATGCTGCGTGCCGATCGTATAGAGTATCATTGATGGCAGAGCCCTTACCCTTCGAAGACGGTGCTCCCGTAGAGCGCGCGGAAAGCGAGCCCGCGCTGCATGTCGATGTGGATGGGTTCGAAGGCCCCTTGGACCTTCTGCTCGAGCTTGCGCGCCGGCAGAAGGTCGATCTCCACAGGATTTCGATCCTCGCCCTGGCCGAGCAATACATCACCTTCATCGAAGAAGCGCGCCGCATGCGCCTTGAGCTCGCGGCGGACTATCTGGTGATGGCCGCGTGGCTCGCCTATCTCAAGTCCCGCCTCCTGCTGCCTGAACCTCCGAAGGGCGAGGAGCCCAGCGCCGAAGAGCTGGCGACGGCCCTGGCCCTGCGCCTGCGCCGCCTCGAGGCCATTCGCGAGGCCGCCAAGAAGCTTGGAGAGCGGGATTGGCTCGGCCGCGATGTCTTTGCCCGCGGAGCCCCGGAACCCGTGGTGGTCCGGCGGGACGCCCGGTACGAGGCCAGCCTCTACGACCTCCTCACAGCCTATGCGAGGCAGCGGCAGATCAAGCTCAACACGCGGGTCACCCTGCACAAGCGTTCCGTCTGGTCGTTGCAGGAGGCCCGCGAGGCCCTTGAGCGGCTCGTGGGACACCTGAGCGACTGGACCACCCTCGATACTTACTTGGTGCAATATATGGTCGAGCCCGCCATGCGGCCGACCGTACTGGCGTCCGCCCTCTCGGCGACTCTTGAAATGGTTCGCGAAGGCAAGCTCACCGTCCGGCAGGACGAAGCCTTCGCGCCGGTCTGGGTCAAGCCGGTTCAGGATCCGGCGGAGGCAGGAGCCTGATATGGATGAAACACAAGACATGGCCGAGGAAACCGCCGAGGTTTCCCAGGCCGACGCGGCCGGTATTCCCGATCACCACGAGGCGACGCGCATCGCCGAGGCGCTTCTGTTCGCCTCCGCCGAGCCGTTGAGCGTAGACGATCTGGTCGGCCGCCTTCCGGAAGGAGCCGATGTCGGAACCATTCTGCAGGACCTGATGGCGCTTTACGCCGGCCGCGGGGTCAATCTCGTGCGGGTTGCCGGACGCTTCGCCTTTCGGACCGCCAGCGACCTCTCTTTCGTTCTGGCCCGCAACGTTGTCGAGCAGCGCAAGCTCTCCCGTGCCGCCATGGAGACGCTTGCGATCGTCGCCTATCATCAGCCGGTCACCCGGGCGGAGATCGAGGAGATCCGTGGTGTCGCGACCTCGAAGGGGACCCTCGACACCCTGCTCGAAACCGGCTGGATTCGACTCCGGGGCCGCCGCAAGGCGCCCGGCCGGCCCGTGACCTACGGGACGACACCTCAGTTTCTCGAGCATTTCGGCCTGGACGCCATCGAGGATCTGCCGGGTCTGGAGGAGCTCAAGGGCGCAGGCTTCCTTGAGGGGCGTGTGCCGCCGGACCTGTCGATCCCCGTTCCGACGGACGACCAGGCCCTTCGGGAAGATGAGGATCCCCTTGACGGTGACGACCTTTTCCAGCCGCTCAGCATCGACGAGAGCGGGAACGGCTCTGAATGAGCGGGAAACGCGTTCAGGTGAGGGATCGGTTTCGTCTGCCCCTCTGGGGACAGCGGGGAACGGCCGGGGCGTCGATCCCGGCGCAGCTGGCATTTGATGGCATCGTTCAGGCCTACGGGGAAATGCGGGCTCTCGATGGGGTCTCGCTGACGGTCGATCCCGGAGAGCTGGTATGCCTTCTTGGCCATTCCGGCTGCGGCAAGACAACCCTTCTCCGCATCGCGGCCGGGGTCGAGACGCCGAGCGCGGGCCGGGTTCTGATGGATGGCCTCGAGGTCAGCGGTCCCAGGGCCTATGTGGAGCCGGAGCGGCGCGGCGTCGGGCTGATGTTCCAGGATTACGCCCTGTTCCCCCATATGACGATCCTCCAGAACGTCATGTTCGGGTTGAAGGACCTTTCCGCCTCCGAGGCCGATATCGCCGCCCGCCGGGCCCTGTCGCGGGTTGGCCTCGACCGTTATGCCGATGAATTCCCGCACACGCTTTCCGGCGGGGAGCAGCAGCGCGTGGCTCTGGCCCGCTCGATCGCGCCGCGCCCTGGCGTGCTTCTCATGGACGAGCCGTTCTCCAACCTCGACCGGCGCATGCGCGATGCGATCCGCGACGAGACCGTGGCGATTCTCCGGGAGACCGGCGCGACCACCATCGTGGTCACCCATGATCCGGAGGAGGCGATGCGCATTGCGGATCGCATTGTCCTCATGCAATCAGGGGCGATTATCCAGGAAGGAACGTCGGAAGAGATCTACAAGCGGCCGGTCAGCCTTTTTGCCGCACGGTTCTTCTGTGATTTCAACGAGGTTCCGGGCGTGGTAAGAGGAGGGCAGGCATCCTGCCCGGTCGGTGTCTTTCCGGCGCCGCATCTTCCCGATGGCCCGGCAGTCATCTGCATACGGCCCCAAGGGCTGCGCCTCAAACCGTCCGGCTTCTGCTTGCCGGGTCGGGTTGTGTCGCGGCGCTTCCTCGGGGAGGTGGACATGGTCCATATCGACGTCCAAGGCGTCGATCGGCCTCTCCAGGCCCGCATTCACGATCCTCTTCCCGTTAAGGAAGGGCAAGATGTGGGAATCGAGATCGATCCAAAGGATGTCCTTGTTTTCGCCGCGTCCGATCCCTAGGTTGGCGGCACGTTTCGGTTGAGGAGCCGCGCCCGAAAGAGGCGCAGGAGGATTGCCATGGGTGGCGCGAGTATCTGGCATTGGATCGTCGTGGGTCTGATCGTTGTCCTGTTGTTCGGACGCGGCAAGATTTCCGACATGATGGGCGATGTCGCAAAGGGCATCAAAGCCTTCAAGAAGGGCATGGCCGAAGACGAAACGCCTTCCAAGCCGGTCGAGCCGGTGGAGCCTGTCCGCACTATCGATCATCAGGCGACACCGACGGCCACGACGGCCACGACCAACAACAAGGTCGGCTAAGCGCCGCGATTTGAGGCCGTCCGCGGGGCGTGTTGCGTCTCGCGGTCAAGAGAGTAGCGTTCGAGGCAGGGTTGGGTCCGCGCCATGTTTGACATGAGCTGGGGTGAGGTGATGGTCATTGGCGCCGTGGCGCTGATCGTCATCGGTCCGAAGGATCTGCCGAAGGCGTTGCGCACCGTCGGACAGGTAACCGGGAAGCTTCGCCGCATGGCGGCGGAGTTCCAGGGGCAGTTCCAGGAGGCGATGCGCGAGGCCGATCTCGACGATGCGAAGCGCCAGCTTCAAGGGCTCAACGATTCCGTGACGTCCATGAACAGGGGCTTCAACCCGATGCAGACCATCCGGGACGAGTTGAAAGGCGCTATCGAGACCCCGGCCTCGGCAGCCGCCGATCCTTCATCTTCCAGCCAGCCGCCTGAGAAGAGCCCGGCCGAAACCGTTTCCGAGGCGGCGGCTCAAGCACGGGGCGAGGCGAGCCCGCCGGCGCCCGTGGATCCGCTTCTGGCGCTTCCGATCCCCTCCGTTCCGCCGATCGTCGATCCGGCGGAGTCCATCGCCACCGTCCTGAAGCAAGAAGCCGAGGCAAGGGAAGGGGCGGCTCAGCCGCTCTCGACCGTTCCGGCCGCGCCGGCAACAGACAAACCTGACGCGAAATCCGAATGACGACCGTCGAAGAGGATGAGGTCGAGGCGTCGCGCGCGCCCCTGATCGAGCATCTGACCGAACTGCGCACCCGCCTGATCAAGGCGCTCGTGGCTTTCGTCCTGATGTTCTTCGTCTGCTTTGCAGGCGCGAAGTACATCTACAATGCGCTGGTATGGCCATACGTGATCGCTGTCGGATCGCCCGAGAAGGCGCACCTCGTCTACACCCACGGCCTGGAATACCTCTTCACGCAGATCCAGGTCGCTGCCTTCGGGGCCGGGTTCCTGGCCTTTCCGATGATCGCGATCCAGATCTACAAGTTCGTCGCGCCCGGTCTCTACAAGAACGAGCGCCGGGCCTTTCTGCCCTATCTTTTCGCGACCCCGGTTCTGTTCACGGTCGGAGCCGCCGTCGTCTATTTCATCGCCATGCCGCTGCTCATGCGCTTCTCGGTCGGCATGCAGCAGCTCGCGACCGATTCGTCGCCCGGCATCGAATTCCTGCCGAAGGTGAGCGAGTATCTTTCGCTGATCATGACCTTGATCTTCGCCTTCGGCATCTGCTTCCAGTTGCCGGTCGTCCTGACCCTGCTGGCGCGAGCGGGAATCATCGATTCGGAATTCCTGAAGAGCAAGCGCCGTTATGCGGTCGTCGTGGTATTCATCCTGGCTGCCGTCCTGACGCCGCCCGACGTGATCAGCCAGTTCGCCCTTGCGGTCCCCACCTTGCTTCTTTACGAGGCGTCCATCTTCTCCGTCCGGATGGTGGAGAGGCAGCGTGCGGAAGCTGAGGCCGCACGTGCGGCAGCCGAATAGGGTCTTCCTCCTTTACGGCCGGCCGCCAACCTTGGCATTGATTAAGGGCGGCCTGGAGCAGAAAACGGGCCGTGCTTCGCAAGACGGTCGGTTCCATGCATGACATTCGCTTCATCCGCGAGAATCCCGCGGCATTCGACAAGGGCCTCCAGAGCCGGAACATGGGGCCCTTGTCCGCCTCCCTGATCGCGCTCGATGATCGCCGCAAGGCCGCCGTTTCCGCGCTTCAAACGGCCCAGGAACGTCGCAACGCCCTCTCCAAGGAAATCGGCCAGGCCAAAGCCAAGAAGGACGAGGGGCGAGCCCAGGAGCTGATGGCCGAAGTGGCGCGCCTGAAGGAAAGTGTGCCGCATCTGGAGCTGGTGGAGCGCCAAGCCGAGAAGGCGCTCTCCGACGCGCTCGCGGCTGTGCCGAACCTCCCGAAAGAAGATGTTCCATACGGCGAGGACGAAACGGAGAACAAGGAACGTCACCGCTTCGGCAACCCGAGGAATCTCGCGGCGGCCAAGCAGCATTTCGAGATCGGCGAAGCGCTCGGCCTGATGGATTTCGAGGCGGCGGCCCGGATGTCCGGGGCCCGCTTCGTGGTGCTGAAGGGCGGATTGGCCCGCCTGGAGCGCGCGCTCGGCCAGTTCATGATCGATCTCCACACCAACGAGCATGGCTATACCGAAATCAACCCACCGCTTCTCGTGCGCGAGGAGGCCATGTTCGGTACCGCCCAGCTGCCGAAGTTCCGCGACGACCAGTTCGGCACGACACGGCCGACCGACATCCAGGATCTGGCCGAACGGATCATGAAGGATTACGGCAAGTCCTACGGCGAGAAGACGAGCGATGCCGTCGAGGCCCTGAAAAGGCTGCTGAACGAGGGCATCGAGTTCAGCGATCCGGAATACAGCGATCTGATCGACTTCGTGTGGAAGAACGTCGCTCATTACTGGAAGGAGATCCGGAACGACCGGGTCGATCTTTGGCTGATCCCGACTGCTGAAGTGTCGCTCACCAATCTCGTGCGGGAGCAGATTCTCTCCGAGGAGGAGCTGCCGCTGCGCTTCACGGCGCTGACCCCGAGCTTCCGGGCCGAGGCCGGCGCGGCGGGCCGTGATACCCGCGGCATGATCCGCCAGCATCAATTCGTGAAATGCGAACTCGTTTCGATCACGGCGCCGGAGAAATCCGCCGAGGAACACGAGCGCATGTTGACCAGCGCCGAAAACGTGCTGAAGAAGCTCGATCTGCCGTTCCGTACCATGACCCTCTGCACCGGCGACATGGGCTTCGCGTCCGCCAAGACCTACGACATCGAGGTCTGGCTGCCAGGGCAGGGAATGTACCGGGAGATTTCGAGCTGCTCGGTCTGCACCGATTTCCAGGCCCGGCGCATGAATGCCCGCTACCGTCCGGCCGACGGCAAGGGGCCGCGCTTCGTCCACACCCTGAACGGGTCCGGGCTCGCGGTGGGCCGCACTCTCGTAGCCGTGTTGGAGAACTATCAGAACGAGGACGGCAGCGTCACGATTCCGTCGGCGCTCCAACCCTACATGGGCGGGCTCACGCGCCTCGAGCGGCAGGGCTGACATGCGCATTCTCTGCACCAACGACGACGGCATTCACGCTCCGGGCCTCAAGGTCCTGGAAGCGATCGCCAGGAACCTCTCGGACGATGTCTGGGTCGTCGCACCGGAAACGGACCAAAGCGGCGTCGCTCACTCCCTGTCCCTCAACGATCCCCTGCGCCTGAGGCAGATTTCGGACCGGCATTACGCGGTCAAGGGAACGCCGACCGATTGCGTCATCATGGGCGTGCGTCATCTCATGCGGGAACGCAGGCCCGATCTCGTGCTGTCCGGCGTCAACAGAGGACAGAACGTCGCCGAGGATGTGACCTATTCGGGCACCGTCGCCGGGGCGATCGAGGGGACGATCCTGGGCGTGCCGTCCATCGCCCTCTCGCAGGCCTATGGAGCCGGAGGCCGGCACGATCTCAAATGGCATTGCGCCGAGCATCATGGGCCGAAGATCATCCGCAAGGTGCTCGATATCGGAATCGATCGCGGAATCCTCGTCAACGTGAACTTTCCCAATTGCGAGCCGGATGAGGTCGAAGGCGCCGCCGTCGTGAACCAAGGACAGCGGACGCAGGAGCTTCTGCGCCTGGACGAGCGCGAGGACGGTCGTGGCAATCCGTATTACTGGATCGCGTTCGAGCGGAAGCCTTTCACGCCTGGCAACGGGACGGATCTCTGGGCCATTGCCAACCGGCGCATCGCCGTCACGCCGCTTCGTCTCGATATGACCGATGAACCGAGCCTGACGCGCTACGCCCAGGCCTTCGAATAGAAAGCCGTTCCCGCGATGAAGGAGCCGATGCCTCGACCGGAGCCGATCGACCTGATTCCGGAGGGGTACGACGACGCTCGCGCCGAGGAGCAGGCCATTGGCGTTGCGTCCTTCATTCTCTCCCTTCGGGCGCGCGGCATCCGCGACACGGCGCTCCTGCGCGCCATGGAGCTGGTGCCACGAGAAGTTTTCGCCCCGCGGCGTTTCACCGATCTCGCGCGCACCGACATCGCCCTGCCGCTTCCCTGCGGCCAGACCATGACGGGACCACGGACCGTCGCGGCCATGCTGCTGGCCCTCGGCGTGGCGCCGGGGCAGAACATCTTCGAGGTCGGGACCGGCACCGGTTACGTGACGGCGCTTCTGTCGCGGCTCGGCGGACAGGTCTTTACCATCGAGCGCTTCAACACCCTGGCTGAGGGTGCCCGGCAGCATTTGAAGATCGTCGATGCCGACAAGGTCCGGATGGAAGTGGGCGACGGTCTGGCCCTGCGGCCCCGGGAGCGGTTCGACCGTATCTTGCTCAACGGGGCGGTGCCGGAAATTCCCGAGGCGGTGACTGACCATCTCGGACCGGGAGGCAGGCTGGTCGGTGCCCTGACCGTCGAAGGCGCGCCGCGCCTCGTCCGGATCGAGCGCTTGCAAGAGGGCGAGCTGCGACAGGAACTCGGCCCGCCGCTGCGCCTGTCCCCTCTCGTCCGAGGCGTAGCCGAGACGCTTTAAAGCCTCGCATTGAAATTTTTTGCTTACGGTTACGACAAAATTCGGGCCGGAAACGGTTGCTTAACCTCAATAGGGCTTTAATGCCGCCATCGAGTTGCGTCGGTTGGGGTTTGAGTTATGCGGCAGCGTAGGTGTTCTGGGCATTGGGTCGCGATATCGCGGATCGCTCTTGTGAGCGTGATCGGGAGTACTGCCGCAGCCTGTACTTCGGACACGGTCCGGTTCGCCGACAATCCGTTCTCCAATCCCTTCTCGACGAGCGAGCGGTTCGATTCCAATCAAACTGCCGCCGCGGCGCCGGCTCAGCCACAGCAGATGGCATCCGCCGTGCCGACCGCGCCCGTGCAGTCGCAGTCTCTTCCTCCGGTCCACGCTCAGCCCCTGTCTCAGCCGGCGCAAGTCGCAGCGGCTCCCGCCAGGGCATCGTCCGGCGGGCAGGCCGGTTGGTCCTCCGCGGGCGGTACGGCGATTACGGTCGGCAGCAACGACAACATTAATACGATCTCCCAGCGCTATGGCGTTCCGGGGAGCGCGATCCTCGCGGCGAGCGGGCTGTCGAGCGCGAACCAGATCAAGCCCGGCCAGCAGCTTGTGATCCCGGTCTACAGCGCATCGGGCACGCAGGTCGCTGCAGCCCCCGCCCGGGCCGTCGCCCCGGCGCCCGTCGCGCCGGCCGGCCAACCCAAGTTCCGCCTCGTGGAGAACAAGAAAGGCGAGGTCGTTTCCAACGAGCCCGTGGAAGCGCCGAAGCGCGTGCGCCCTGGAATGGCCGTCGCCAAGGCCGAGCCCGTTGCGCCTTCGCCCGTCAAGGCCGTTTCCGCACCGGCTCCGGTGAAGGTCGCGTCCGCCGGCAGCGAACCTCTCGTGTCCGCGCCGAAGCCGGTCGAGCCGCAAAAGGTTGCGGCCATCGCCGAGCCTCAGCCGGTAAAGCCTGTCGCGGCGCCCCAGCCCGTTGCCCCCGCGCCCGTCGCCGCAGCCCCCGCGCCCCAGCCCGCCAAGGTTCAGGAGCCGGAGCAGACCGCCAGTGTCGCGGAGCCCGCTGGTGACTTCCGGTGGCCGGCTCGTGGCCGGGTCATCGCCGGTTTCGGTGCGAACGGCGGGAATGAAGGCATCAACATCGCAGTCCCTGAAGGAACTCCCGTGAAGGCCGCCGAGGCCGGTGTGGTGACCTATGCGGGCAGCGAAGTGAAGGGATACGGCAACCTCGTCCTCGTCCGGCACGAGAACGGCTTCGTGTCGGCCTACGCCCATAACGGTTCGCTGAACGTGAAGCGCGGCGAGCAGGTGAAGCGGGGCCAGGTCATCGCGACCTCCGGCCAGACCGGCAACGTGACCTCGCCTCAGCTCCATTTCGAGATCCGCAAGGGCGCGACCCCGGTCGACCCGCTCAAACATCTCGGCGGCTAATCTCTTTCCCTTACGATCGGATATCGAGACCCGAACCGATCGCGTGAGGGGACGGCGGAGCTCAGCCGCCGTCCCTTTACTTTTTGCGTTCAAGGCTCCGCCCTGCGCTCAAGCGCGGCGATGTTGGGCCTGCCTTCGTGGCCGGGGCCGCGGAGCGGATCGGGACGATAGAGCACCCCCGTCATTCCGGGACGGCCCTGCGGGCCGGGCCCGGAACCCATACACGCTGAGGTTTGTGGACGGGTGCGCGGCTGCCATGGCTCCTGATCCGAGATCGTTAGCGGCTCTGGGTTCCGGGCTCTCGCGCTGCTCGCCCCGGAAGGACAGAGCACCACCGTCATTCCGGGGCGCCGCAGGCGAGCCCGGAACCCATACACGCTGAGGGTGCCGGAACAGAACGCACCGGCTGCCATGGCTCTTTCTCCTGCACGGTCGTGTTGATGGGTTCCGGGCTCTCGCTGAGGCTCGCCCCGGAATGACAGCGGAGCGCATGACGGGCGAGCCCGTGACAGCGGAGCGCGTCACGGCATGGGGCGGTGGCCTCCGGGCTGGGCGGCCCGGAGGGGAAGCGATCGAGGGTGGCGCGTCGGGCAGCCCGGCTCGATGGTGATGGTGAAGGGAAGAGCCGGGAGGCCTCTTCGCGCACGGTTCTTTTAGGCGGACAGGAGAGGCAAGGCTCAGGCATCGCCGCAGGCGTGATCCGTTTCGTGCAACGGGGGCCTGCGACCGATCCCGACAACCCGCCCAGCATCCTGGGCCTCCCGTCACTTGCTTCTGCGTCAAGAGCGAGCACGGGACCGTGTCCGGTCCCGCTCTTGCGACGCCTCGCGAGTGCGCCCCTCGTCAGGACCTGATCTGTGAAACGATATAGCTCAGCTTGTCCCGCCCGTCAAGAACAAAATGAGAACATTACTGCCTGGCTGAGCCATGGCGCAGGTGCGGAGTCTGTTCGCCTTTCGGCTCCGAAAGAGCCATCAGATCGCCTTGCCGAGGCGACCGGCGAGGTCCTGGATGTACTGCCAGGCCGTGCGGCCGGAGCGAGCGCCGCGGGTCGTTGCCCATTCCAGCGATTCCGCCCGGATGGTCGCGCGATCCACGGCGAGGCCGAGGTGATCCACATAGCCGTAGACCATGTCGAGATACTCGTCCTGGCTGCACTTATGGAAGCCGAGCCAGAGCCCGAACCGGTCGGAAAGGGAGACCTTTTCCTCGATGGCCTCTCCGGGATTGATGGCGGTGGAGCGCTCGTTGTCCATCATGTCCCGGGGGAGGAGGTGGCGGCGGTTCGACGTGGCGTAGAAGATCACGTTGTCGGGCCGGCCCTCGATCCCGCCCTCCAGCACCGCTTTCAGAGATTTGTAGGACGTATCGTCGGTATCGAACGAGAGATCGTCGCAAAAGATGATGAAGCGGTGCGGGTCGGCGCGCAGCAGACCCATGAGGTCGGGCAGGGTCTCGATATCCTCACGATGGATCTCGATCAGCTTGAGAGGGCGCGATTCGGGGCCATGGAAATGATTGATCTCCGCGTGGACGGCCTTCACCAAGGACGACTTGCCCATGCCACGGGCACCCCAGAGGAGGGCGTTGTTGGCCGGAAGCCCCGCGGCGAAGCGTCGGGTGTTCTCCGCAAGGGTATCGCGCACCCGGTCGATGCCGCGCAAAAGGCTCATCTCCACCCGGTTCACTTTCGGGACGGGAGCGAGCCGCCGGGAGGCCGCCTGCCACACGAAGGCGTCCGCCGCCGTAAATTCTGCGTGAACCTTGGAGGCCGGGGACAGGCGATCGAGGGCATCGGCGATCCGCTGCAGAAGCGCGAGAGCCTCGGGCGAGGCAGCGGGAGGCAGGTCGGAAAGAGGCTTCTCGGAAAGAGGCTTGTCGGAAAGAGGCTTGGACATGGCGCTTCTGGCGGATAAAAGCCCTGCTTAGCGTGGAAGCCAGGCATCGTCCATGGCGACGGGCTTTGGAAATCCCCCCAACTTCATTGATTTCGTGAAGTCGATGGGTATAGTCCGCCGCGTTCCAACCCCGTCCGGCGCGGGTGAGCCCTGAAAGGCCCACCACGCGCCTTACTCCATGGAGAGCCGCTTGTTCATTACGCCCGCCTTCGCGCAAGGGGCCCCCGCCGGGTCAGACATGATGTCTTTGGCGACGAATCTCGTCCCCTTCATCCTCATTTTCGTCATTATGTGGTTCCTGATCATTCGGCCGCAGCAGCGCCGGGTCCGCGAGCATCAGGAGATGATCAAGAACGTGCGCCGCGGCGATACGGTGGTGACGTCCGGCGGGATTGTCGGCAAGGTGACCCGGGTGATCGAGGACACCTCCGATATCGAGGTCGAGATCGCGGACGGCGTGAAGGTGAAGGTCGCGCGCGCCAATATTTCCGAAGTCCGGACGAAGGGCGAGCCGGTCAAGGCCTAACGGCCCTGCCTAGAAAAGGTTGAGTTGACGATGTTGCGCTTCTCGAAGTCGAAGATCATCGCCACGATGGCGGTCATCCTTATCGGCCTTCTTCTCGCCGTTCCGAGCTTGATGGGTCGCGAGGAGCGGGAAGCCTTCCAGCGCTCCCTGCCGAGCTGGGTGCCCTCGTGGCTGATTCCATCCCGTGCCGTCGTGCTCGGTCTTGACTTGCAGGGCGGCTCTCACGTCCTGCTCGAGGTGGATATCCCCGACCTTCTGCGGACGCAGAGCACCACCCTTCGCGACGACGTGCGGCGGGTGTTGCGCGAGGCGCGCGTAAATCCCCAGGGCGGCATCCAGCTCAACCCGCGCGGCGTCCAGATCCGCGTTCCCGATGCGGGCGACCGCGACAAGATCCTGCCGCGTCTGCGCGAGCTGTCTCAGCCGATCGGCAATGCTGTGCTCGGCCAGGGCGGCGGACGCGACCTCGACGTGGCGGTCACTCCGGACGGGTTGATCACGCTCACCTATACGGACGCAGGCATCAACGAGAAGGTGCGGCGCGCGGTCGACCAGTCCATCGAGGTCATCCGCCGCCGTATCGACGTCACCGGCACGACGGAGCCCAGCATTCAACGGCAGGGCGCGGACCGCGTCCTCGTCCAGGTGCCTGGCCTTCAGGATCCGCAGCGCCTGAAGGAGCTGCTGGGCCGAACCGCCAAGCTCGAATTCCGCCTGCTCGGCCAGCAGGGCGCCACCGACGTGGACATGCTACCGATGCGGGATGCCGGAGGCCAGAAGTCGCCCGTGGAGCGGCGCGTCATCGCCGAAGGCGCCGACCTCGTGGATGCGCAGCCGGCCTTCGACAGCCGCACCAACGAGCCCATCGTCAACTTCCGCTTCAACATCCGCGGTGCTCAGCGCTTCGGACAGGCGACCTCCGAGAATATCGGACGCCCGCTCGCCATCGTGCTCGACAACGAAGTGATCTCCGCGCCGACCATTCAATCGGCGATCACGGGCGGCTCCGGCCAGATTTCCGGCCGCTTCACGGTGCAGCAGGCCCAGGATCTGGCGGTTCTCCTGCGCGCCGGCGCCCTGCCGGCCAAGCTGACCATCGTCGAGGAGCGCACGGTCGGGCCGGGCCTCGGGCAGGATTCCATCGAGGCCGGCAAGAAGGCGACCTATGTGGCGGCGGTCCTGGTCATGATCTTCATGATCGTGACCTACGGATTGTTCGGCCTGTTCGCGAACGTGGCGCTTCTCGTCCATGTGGGCCTGATCTTCGGCCTCATGTCCGTTCTCGAGGCGACGCTGACGCTGCCGGGCATCGCCGGTATCGTTCTGACGATCGGCACTGCCGTCGACTCGAACGTGCTGATCTACGAGCGCATCCGCGAGGAAGCGCATGCCGGTCGCTCGATTCCGTCCGCGATCCAGGCCGGCTTCGAGCGCGCCTTCGCGACCATCGTGGACTCGAACAGCACCATGGCGATCGCCGCCGTGATCCTGTTCTTCCTCGGGTCGGGGCCGGTGCGCGGCTTCGCAGTGGTCTTTATTCTCGGCATCCTGACGACGGTGATCACCGCCGTGACGCTGACGCGCATGATGATTGCGCTCTGGTATCACTGGATGCGTCCGAAAACCCTTCCTTTCTAAGGAACTTGTACCGTGCGCCTTATCCGCATCTGGCCTGAAAGCGCCCATTTCGACTTCATGCGCTTCCGGCGCTTTTCCTTCCCGCTCTCGGCGGCTCTGTCGGTGCTGACGGTTCTGCTGCTGCTGACCCATGGCCTGAATTTCGGCATCGACTTCAAGGGCGGCACGCTCATGGAGCTGCAGGCCAAGTCCGGGCAAGCGGACGTCGCCAAGATCCGTCAGACGGCCGAAGGATTCGGCTTCGGCGAGGTCGAGGTTCAGGAGTTCGGGACGGCCGGCGGGCTGTCGCTGCGCTTCCCGATTCAGGCGGGCGGCGAGGCGGCGCAGAGCGCCGTGGTGCAGAAGGTGCGGGATACCTTCGGAAACGATTATGAGTTCCGCCGCGTGGAGACCGTCGGTCCCCGCGTCTCGGGCGAGCTCGTCCAGTCCGGCACCATCGGCATCATCCTTTCGGTGATCGCGGTGCTGTTCTATCTGTGGTTCCGCTTCGAGCGCGAGCTGGCCATCGGCGCCATCGTCGGCACTCTTCACGACATCGTTCTCACCGTCGGGTTCTTCGTGATCACCCGGCACGAGTTCAACATGACGTCGATCGCCGCGATCCTGACCATCGTCGGCTATTCGCTCAACGAAACCGTCGTCGTGTTCGACCGAACCCGTGAGCTCATGCGCCGCTACAAGACGATGCCGGTGACGGAGCTTCTCAACCTCTCCATCAACACCACCATGTCACGAACGGTGATGACGGCGACCACGACGGCATTGTCGCTGCTGGCGCTCGTGCTGTTCGGGGGGCGCGCCATCGAAGGCTTCGCACAGGTCATGTTGTACGGCGTCGTGGTCTGTACCTATTCGGCGATCTTCATTTCGTCGCCGATGCTGATCTATATCGGCCTGCGCAGCACGGAAACGGTCAAGGCGCCCGAGGGCAAGGTCGCCCCGGCGGAGTAAGGCTCATGAGCGGCGGCCGTATCTATGACGGCTTCGTGCCGGGGCGTTATCCCATCGACGCCTATGGCAACGGGGGCTTCCGCTTCGCGGACATGTCCCATCGCGGGTCCATCCTGATCCTGCCGTCAGGCATCAAAGCCTGGCCGGTCTCGTCGGTCGCCGAAATCACGGCAGAGACTCTCGCGCCGGTTTTCGCGGAAGCGGAGGAGATCGAGTTCTTTCTGCTCGGCACCGGCGTCGATGTCGCGGCCATCCCGGAACGGTTGCGGCTGAATTTCCGGGAGCACCGCATCGGTCTCGACGTGATGCAGAGCGGCGCCGCGGCGCGGACTTACAACATCCTGCTCGCCGAAGGCCGCAAGGTCGCGGCGGCGCTGATCGCCGTGCCCTGACATGGCGTCCGAGGATCTCGCCTTCGCCTATTCCCATTGTGAGGCGCTCGTTCGCGAGGCCGATCCGGATCGGTTCTGGGCCAGCCAGTTCGCTCCGGCGGACAAGCGTCCACACATTCACGCGCTGCACGCGTTCAACTACGAAATCGCGCGGGTGCGGGATTCCGTCCGCGAGGCCGTCCTCGGAGAGATCCGCCTGCAATGGTGGCGCGATGCCCTGCAGGGTGAAGCGCGCGGCGATGTGAAGGCCAATCCGGTCGCCGCCGCCCTGGACGACACGATCGTAAAGTTCCGGTTGCCGCGCGCGGCGCTGGTCAGCGTGATCGATGCCCGGATCTTCGACCTCTACGACGATCCGATGCCGTCGCTGAACGACCTTGAAGGTTACTGCGGAGAAACGTCGTCGAGCCTCATCCGGCTTGCAAGCATCATCCTGATGGGCGGATCCGATCCCGGAAACGCGGATGCGGCCGGTCATGCGGGCGTCGCCTATGCGGTAACGGGACTCCTGCGCGCCTTTCCGTGGCATGCCCGCCAGGGCCAGGTCTTTCTCCCCGCAGACATTCTCGGCCGTCATGGGGTGGTGCGTGACGACATCGTGACGGGTCGCGGAGGGCCGGGTCTCAAAGGGGCGCTTGCGGACCTGCGCGCCGTGGCGCGGCGGCACCTCGACCAGGTCAGGACACTCCGTCCGACCATTCCTCCCGATGCGGCGCCCGCGTTCCGCATGCTCGCCCTCGTGGAGCCCTATCTCCGGCAAATGGAACGGCCCGATTACGATCCGTTCCATTCCCAGGTGGACTTGCCACGCTGGCGGAAGATCTGGGCGCTGTGGCGCAAAGCGCCCTAGGCCCCCGCGTTTATCGCCCCGATCGGCGGTTGCGCGTCGCGGAGCGCTACTCCGCCGCCGCCGGCAGTTGAGCTGCGGCCATCCAGGCCGCGAGATCCGCCCGGGCGCGATCCGTCAGCATCTTCTTCCGGGCGATGGCTTTGGCGGAGCCCCGTAGCCGCTTGCCGTCCTCCGCCTTCGGTGCCTGGGCAAGGGGCGGGAAGAGGCCGAAATTCACGTTCATGGGCTGGAAGGAGCGCGGACCCTCGTCGATGGTCTCGATATGCCCGCCCGTGATGTGGTTGATCAGCGCCCCGAGGGCCGTGGTGTGCGGCAGGGGCTGGATCGGCTGGCCGAGCCGTTCCGCAGCTGCAAAACGCCCCGTCATCAGGCCGACCGCAGCGCTTTCCACATAGCCTTCGCAGCCGGTGATCTGGCCCGCGAAGCGCAGGCGCGGCATGGCCTTCAGGCGCAGGGTTGGATCGAGGAGCTTCGGCGAGTTGAGGTAGGTGTTGCGGTGAATGCCGCCGAGGCGCGCGAATTCCGCGTTCTCGAGGCCCGGGATCATGCGGAAGATGCCGGTCTGCTCGCCGTATTTCAGCTTCGTCTGGAACCCGACCATGTTGAAGAGGGTGCCGAGGGCGTTGTCCTGGCGCAGCTGCACTATGGCGTAGGGCTTGCGGTCAGGATTGCGTGGATCGGTGAGGCCGACGGGCTTCATGGGGCCGTGGCGCAGGGTCTCGCGGCCGCGCTCGGCCATGACCTCGATGGGAAGGCAGCCGTCGAAATACGGCGTATTGGCCTCCCATTCCTTGAACTCGGCCTTGTCGCCCGCGATCAGCGCGTCCACGAAGGCCTCGTACTGCTCCTTCGTCATGGGGCAGTTGATGTAGTCCTTGCCCGTGCCGCCGGGGCCGACCTTGTCGTAGCGCGATTGAAACCACGCCACGTCCATGTCGATGGATTCGCGATACACGATGGGGGCAATGGCATCGAAGAAGGCGAGGGACGTCTCGCCGGTGAGTGCGAGAATCGCTTCCGCCAGAGAGGGAGAGGTGAGCGGGCCGGTGGCGATGATGACGGAAGACCATTCCTCCGGGGGAAGGCCCGCGATCTCGCCGCGTTCGATAGTGACGAGGGGATGCGCCTCGAGGGCGGCGGTCACGGCGTCCGAGAATCCGTCGCGGTCCACGGCCAGCGCCCCGCCTGCGGGTACCTGGTTGGCATCGCCCTTGGCCATGATGAGCGAGCCGAGGGAGCGCATTTCCTGATGGAGCAGGCCGACCGCATTGGTGTCGGCGTCGTCGGACCGGAAGGAATTGGAGCAGACGAGTTCCGCCAAGCCCTGGGTCTTGTGGGCGTCGGTGCCGCGCACCGGCCGCATCTCGTGGAGAACCACCGGGACGCCCGCCTGGGCGATCTGCCAAGTTGCCTCGGAACCTGCGAGGCCGCCGCCGACGACGTGGATCGGTTGAAGCTTGCTCATGATCATCCTCTCGAACGGCGCTTTGTTGACCCTCCCGACCGTACGGGTCAAGCTGGACCATTCCCAATCGAGCAAAGGTTTTAAGGATCATGGCCTCAAAGCGACCCATCGTGCTTATAACAGGCGGCAGCCGAGGCATAGGCGCTGCGTTGGCGCATCTGGCGGCAAAGCGCGGTTACGATGTGGCCGTCAATTACCGTTCCGAGCGGGATGCGGCCGAACGGGTGGTCGCGGCCTGTCGCGAGGCGGGAGCCGCCGCCATCGCCTGCCAGGGCGACATGGCGGCCGCGGCGGATGTCATTCGGGTGTTCGATGAGGTTGCGGCCGGCCTTGGGCCGATCTCCCATGTGGTGAACAACGCGGGCATCACCGGGCGTTCCAGCCGTTTGGAGCAAGCGTCGGACGAGACCATCCGCGCCTGTGTCGACGTGAACGTCCTCGGCGCGCTTTGGGTGGCGCGGGAAGCCGCACGGCGCCTGTCCAAGAGCAATGGCGGCCAGGGCGGGACGATCGTGAACATTTCCTCCGTCGCCTCGCGGCTGGGGAGCGCCGGGGAATATGTCTGGTACGCGGCCTCGAAAGCCGCCGTGGACGCCATGACAATCGGGCTGTCGCAGGAGCTGGCCGGGGAGGGCGTGCGGGTGAATGCCGTCTCGCCCGGGATCACCCGCACGGAGATTCACGAGAAGAGCACCGGCGATGCCGCGCGCGTGGAGCGCTTTCGCTCCAAGATCCCCATGAACAGGATCGGCGAACCGGAAGAGATTGCCGAGACGATCCTGTTCCTGATGTCCGATGCTGCTTCCTATATCACCGGCGCCAACATCAGCGTGTCAGGCGGGAGATGAAGGGTCCAGAACGGCAAACGCCCGCCGAAGGGCGGGCGAGGGCCTTTGCTGCAATGCAGCAATATATTATGCAGTGGCGTGCTGCCGAGCGATGTTGTCGATCTGGAAGCGGGAGATGCCCAGATCGTCAAGCTCGCGGTCGGAAAGCTGCGACAGCTCGCGGACGGTCTCGCGATAACGCATATAGGCGCGGACCTTAGAGAGGATGTAGGTAACGAACATTGGTAGCTCCTTGAGTTAGCCGGCCCGGGGTGACCGGCGGCGTTTGTTCTTGCGTGTGCAATGCAGCATATAAGGGAGTGCGGCGCCGAAGAGGAGTGGTAATACTGTAGGTCTGTTATGCTTTAGTAGCATGACGCCCTAAGGCCACGTTAACAGGCATGTGCCGGGTGCATCCAGAACTGGTACAGCACAGCTTGCCGGAGCTTGGCAGTATCCGGGCTGATAAGAGCATGGCTTCCGAGTGTTCGGCTGTAATTCACCGATGGCACCAAATATGAACGAATATTCATCTCGTATTGATGAAGTATAGATTGCCACAATGGCTAAGATTTCAGGAACCTGAAATAAGAGTTCGCGTTCTCTTCCCGATTGTTGCTTTGGAGGAGATGTTGCGATGAAGACTATCGCCTTTGGTCTAGGGCTCGCGCTGTTGAGTACCACCGTTTACGCTCAGGCGCCTGCGACGCCCACACCTGACACATCCGCGCCCACTCAGAGCCGGACCGATTCCTCGACGACCCTCAGACACTCCACGGGCGACCGGAGCCCGTCCTCCGGGACCGAGACCCGCATCCGCGCCCGGATCGACAGCGGTGTCCGCACCGGAGTCGAGACCCGCGAGCATCGGGATGTCACGGTTCAGCGTACCCGTTCCATTCGGGAGGTCGAGGAGCCGAGCGTGTCCGTTTCGCGCCGCCGTGTCGTCACCTCTTATGAAGAGCCGGACACCGTCGTCCATCGCACCGTCGTCAAGAAGAAGCCCGCCTCGAAAAAGGTCGTGGTGAAGACAAAGAAGAAGCCCACCAAGGTCGTGGTCAAGAAGCGCCATTACGTGGTTCATGATGAGCCGGTCGAGGTGCGCCGCAAGACCGTGCGCCGTTACGAGGTCCATGAGCCGAGTGTCTCCGTGACCCGCCGGAGCGTCCGGCATATCCGCGAGGAATCGCCCCGCGTCGGCGTATCCGTGGAGCAGCGCCGGACCGTTCGTCCGTCCGCCGACGTGAACGTATCCACCTCCGTTCGTGAACGTTCCTCGAGCCCGGAAGCCACCGGCTCCGTTTCGACCCGCAGCCGCATGAACTTGGATACCGGCTCGCGGAGCAACACCTCGACGCAGAGCGGTTCCGGCGGCACGCGCCTTCAGCAGCCGAGCGGCTCTTCGACGAGCGGCAGCACGAACCAGTAAGGCCGGACATCGGCAGAACTGAAAGGGGCCGATCTTTCGGCCCCTTTCCTTGTTAGCCACGTGTCGGCCATGCGCTCCTGCCGCTTGCCGCAGTGCTGCCGAGGCGGCACAGTGCGCTCCGAAAAACCGCCATCGGGGGCATCATGCAGCGGACCATCGTCTTCCTGTTGAGCAATTTTACGCTGACGTTCTTCGTCCTCGGCTTGCTGGCGGCGCTGGTTTCGCTCCTGCCGAAACCGCGTCCCTGGAGCCGGCTTCAGGTCGTGGAGGCGCTGCTGTCCTGGTTCCTGTTCTTTTCCTTGGGCGTGACCTTCCTGTACAATTTCGTGATGCACGTCTTCTTTTCCGAAATGGCGGCTTCTTTTATCGGATGGCAGACAAGTCCTTTTCAGAAGGAAGTCGGGTTCGCGAGCCTCGGCTTCTCCGTGGTCGGCTTCCTGGCCTTCAAGGGCAGTCCCGGTCTGCGCCTGGCGGCGGTCGTAGGACCTGCGTGCTTTCTCTGGGGCGCAGCCGTCGGGCATGCCGTGCAGATGGTGGAGGCGCACAACTACGCCCCAGGCAATGCCGGCGTGATATTCTACACCGACATTCTCATACCCCTCTTCGGCCTTATCCTGTTGCTGCTGAGCGATAAGCGGAACGCTGGTATGCTACGGACCGCCTAGGGTCCGGGACGGAACTAATCACAGGCTGGGTCGGCGATGAGGGTCACCCTTTGGTGTGGATTTCCTTCGAGGCAAGCAGCCCGCTCGCTAGCAATACGCCCAGGGTCATGAAGCCGATTCCTACACTTGCCGCGAGGCTGGGAACTTCGCCGAGCACCGGGATCGCCAAGACGGCCGCCAACACCGGACCCAGAGGGGACAGTGCAGCGGCGCGAGAGGGGCCCAGGCGATCGATGGCGTATCCATAGAGAACGACGGCAATGACGCCGGAGACCAATCCCTGAAGAATCGCCTGAACGAGAATCGCGCCGGCCATTCCGTTGGTTGCGGCCTGAACGAGGGCAGGGGCACCGAGCGGAAGCAGAAGGATGACGGACCAAAGGCCGATGAGTCCCGCCGCCTGAAGAGCTGTGAGCCCGCTGCGCCGATAGGCGTGGGTGTAGATGCCCCACAGGAACGCGCCTGACAGGATAAGTAGGTGGCCACGCCAGGCGCCGCTTGTCGGATCGAGCAGGCTGTGACCGGCAACGCTCAGATCCGCTGCAAGGATCAGGCCAAAGCCGAGAACGCGAGAGCCGCCCAGCTTGTCACCGAAGACGAGCCAGCCGATCAGCGCCACGAACAGCGGCATGGTGCCGGGCAGTAGGGGACCGATATCGGCGGCGGGCGCGTACCGCATCCCGGTTGCGACGATGAGGAAAAAGGGCGCCCCTGAGCACAGAAGGCCAAGACCGATCTTGAGAGGAAGGCCCTTGGGCCAGATGCCGCCCCGGATCGTGAAGGGGGCCAGCAGGAGAGCCGGTACCGCAAAACGAACGATGCCAATGGCGGCCGGGGGCAAGTCATGGGTGACGGCGTGGCGCGTTCCAACCATCCAGAAGGCCCAGATAATGACAGTGACAAAGCCTGCTCCCCATCCGAGAAGCATGCGCCGATCGGCTTTCTCAAGAGGCGGGGCGGAGGGATTGTGAACAGCTTCGGACATGGATGCTTCCTTCATCGGGATTCCAGAATGCTCCGAAAGGCCGAGGCATGTCCTTGCGAAGTTCAGTCATGATGTGTTGTCATCTTGGCATAAAATTGCGCCAAAGCCCGGAAGAGCGTTGAAATGCCCTATATCAACCTGGATGCCATTGATCTGAAGATCCTGTCTGCCCTGCAAGGAGACGGACGGCTGACCAACAACGAGCTGGCGGACCAGGTCGGGCTGTCGCCGTCCCCTTGTCTGCGGCGGGTCCGGCGCCTTGAGCGGGATGGCTTCATCCGCACCTACCGGGCCGTGCTGGATCGGGAATCCGTTGGTCTCGGTCTGACGGTTTTCGTGGAGATCAAGGTCGAGAAGCACTCCCGCGACAACGCCAGGGCCTTGCAAGACGCGCTTTCCGGCATGCCCGAGGTCGTGGCCTGCCACATGGTCTCCGGTACGGCGGATTTCGTGGCCGAGATCGTTGTGCCGAATTTGAAGGCCTATGAGCGGATGCTGACGGAAAAGCTCCTCACCCTTCCGATGATCGGCGATATCCGCTCGAATTTCGTTCTGACCCGCGCAAAATCCGATGCGCCTTTGCCGTTATCCCATCTCAAACGGGACGTGCGAGCCGTGGGCGTGGCTCCAGACTGCGAGTAGGGTCGGCTATCTGTAAACCGTTTCGATGGTCCTCAGCTTGGCCATAGCGAGCTTTGCCAAGTGACTCCTCGGGTGGGCCGTCTGAACGGCCCGGATCGCCAAGCGGATTTCCTGGAGAGCCCGGTTATCGAACGCAATCAGAACGCGGGAGAAGCTGGCTTGAGATGACATGGAACGCCTCCGGTCTTGTCCGCTGGAGAGTCTAAATTGTCATTAACCATGCGGCAGCCCGCTTACTGTGCTGAGGCGCACACGCCCGCCATTTCGAGGCTATGTGCCGTGAACATGGGTGCTGCGTCGCCATCGACGCATCCTTGGGGTTGGACGGAAGAGGGCGCCTGTGTAATAAACCTCCGCCTTTCGCGTTTCTTTCGTAATTTTAGGTCTCGCTATGCCGCATTATCGTTCCCGTACCACCACCCATGGCCGCAACATGGCCGGCGCCCGCGGACTTTGGCGCGCCACGGGCATGAAAGACGAGGATTTCGGCAAGCCGATTATTGCGGTGGTCAATTCCTTCACCCAGTTCGTGCCCGGACACGTGCACCTCAAGGACCTGGGCCAGATGGTTGCGCGCGAGATCGAAAAGGCCGGAGGTGTCGCCAAGGAATTCAACACGATTGCCGTGGATGACGGCATCGCCATGGGACACGACGGCATGCTCTACAGCCTGCCCTCGCGCGAAATCATCGCGGATTCGGTCGAGTACATGGTAAATGCCCACTGTGCCGACGCGATGGTCTGCATCTCCAATTGCGACAAGATCACCCCCGGCATGCTGATGGCATCGCTGCGCCTGAACATCCCGACGGTGTTCGTCTCCGGCGGTCCGATGGAGGCCGGCAAGGTCAATCTGCGCGGCAAGCTCAAGGCCATGGATCTCATCGACGCGATGATCGTCGCGGCCGACGACAGCTATACCGACGAAGAGGTGACGGCCGTCGAGCGGTCCGCCTGCCCGACCTGCGGTTCCTGCTCCGGCATGTTCACGGCCAACTCCATGAACTGCCTGACGGAAGCGCTGGGACTGTCGCTGCCCGGAAACGGGACGGTTCTGGCAACCCATGCGGATCGCAAGCGCCTCTTCGTCGAGGCCGGGCACCTGATCGTTGATCTCGCACGCCGATATTACGAGCAGGACGATGCTTCCGTCCTGCCGCGCTCGGTTGCGAGCTTCGAGGCATTCGAGAATGCCATGACCCTGGACATCGCCATGGGCGGATCCACGAACACGGTGCTGCATCTCCTGGCTGCCGCCCATGAGGGTGACGTGCCCTTCACCATGAAGGACATCGATCGTCTCTCGCGGCGTGTTCCGGTGCTCTGCAAGGTCGCGCCCGCCGTGGCGGACGTTCACATCGAGGACGTGCATCGGGCCGGCGGAATCATGGGAATCCTGGGCGAGCTCGACCGTGCCGGGCTCATCCATCGCGACACGCATACCGTGCACAGCGAGAGCATCGGCGACGCGCTCGACCGGTGGGACGTGACGCGGACCAACAGCGAGGCCGTGCGGACCTTCTATCAGGCGGCCCCGGGCGGTGTGCCGACCCAGGTGGCTTTCAGTCAGGAAAGGCGCTGGGAGGAACTCGATCTGGACCGGCAGAAGGGCGTCATTCGTGACAAGGATCATGCCTTCTCGAAGGACGGAGGGCTGGCGGTGCTTTATGGCAACATCGCCGAGGATGGCTGCATCGTGAAGACGGCGGGCGTCGATGAGAGCATCCTGACCTTCAGCGGGCCAGCGAGAGTTTTCGAGAGCCAGGACGACGCCGTGAAGGGCATTCTCGGTGGCGGCGTGAAAGCCGGCGACGTGGTGGTGATTCGCTATGAGGGGCCGCGCGGTGGCCCCGGAATGCAGGAGATGCTCTATCCGACCAGCTACCTGAAGTCGAAGGGCCTCGGAAAGGCCTGCGCGCTCATCACGGATGGCCGCTTCTCGGGCGGTACCTCGGGCCTCTCCATCGGCCACGCTTCCCCGGAGGCGGCCGAAGGCGGTCTGATCGGTCTGGTGGAGGAGGGCGATCGCATCGAGATCGATATCCCGAACCGGTCCATCCGTCTGGCGGTGAGCGACGATGTCCTTGCCCAGCGTCGGGCGGCCGAGGAAGCCAAGGGGACCAAAGCCTGGAAACCGCAGGGGCGCACCCGCAAAGTTTCAACGGCCCTCAAGGCTTATGCGGCTATGACGACGAGCGCGGCCCGGGGCGCGGTGCGGGTTATTCCCGACTAGGCTGCGCCTCGCGTCCGGCCAAGAAACAGGGAGGGCTGCAGCCCTCCTTTTTTGTTGCCGGTTTTGTTGCCGGGTCTCACGTTTCTTTGAAGACCGGGAGATCCCCTTGGCCGGCTCATCGAGCGAAGACATAGAAACGCGGTATATTTCAAGCTTTTAGTCCTCTCGGGGGTGGCCCTTTCCAGAGAGTGGTGCGGTCATCGCCCCTGTCCGAACGTCGAACTTTTTGATCGGGGTCGCGTTGGCCCGACAACGACCCTGGCTTTCGGCCCGCCGCCTAACGGAGGAGACTTTCGATGCGACGCATAACCTTGACCGCTGCCCTTGGGGCTCTGCTCATCAGCACGGCCGGTGCGATGGCACAGCCTTATCCGGCGCCTGTTCCGAACGCCAGCGGCTCCCAGACGACGAACCCGCTGACCTATGGCGATACCGCGCGCCCCGGTATGATGCCGTATCCGGGTCAGGGCGTGGCCGTCGGTACCTGCGCGCCTTCGCCGAACGCCAGTGGCTCCCTGACCACGGCTCCGTGCTCCTACAACAATGCCGGCACGACGCCCGGCAATGAACCGATGGCGACGGGATCTATCATCGTGCAGCCGGTCCCCGGCCCGATGTACGCTCCAGGGCCGATGTACGTGCCAGGCCCGATGTACGTCCCGGGGCCGGTGCCGAATGCCAGCGGCTCGCAGGTCACGGACCCCGATAGCTACGGCAATACGCTTCCGCGCTAACGGAAGCGTTTGACCACCAAAGCCTCGCCGCCTTTAAGTCGGTGAGGCTTTTTTTATGGTTCCGGTAAGGGCAATCCGCAGGTTGGCGCGCACCCCGCCTGTGGGCTAGCGGACCCCTTCGGCCCGGATGACGGCGCGCAACGGGCCATATTCCGTCTGTTTGCGAACATCGAGCTGCACGCGGCCGCTGGCTCCCGTTCGGACGGAATCCGATCCACGGGTGCGGCTTGCGCCGATAACCGTCTCGGCGCGAACGCGGCCACTGACGCGCACGCAGGTGTCCGAGCCCTGCAACGCCGAAAAGCCCGGAGGGCAGGCGAGAGCGGTTCCCGGCATTATGGCCACAGCGCTGAACAGCAGGCTTGCCGCTGCGGCAGTAATGAGGCTTGGTTGCATCGGATCCCTCGCGTCTGTTGCCGGATCATAGAGCAAGATGAGTCAGCTGGCGCGTCCTTTGTGGAAGGTGGAATCATGGATGCCTGGCTCGATGCGGCTTTATCCTACATTTCGTCGTGGCTGCCGTTTCAGCTGCGCACCCTGGATCAGCCGGGCTGTGCGGTCGCCATCACGTTTCAGGAAAAGCTCGTTTACGAGGCTGCCTTCGGCGTTGCCGATCTTTCAACGGGTGAGAAGCTCACCCCCCGTCACATGTTTCGCGTTGCATCCCATTCCAAGACATTCACGGCAAGTGCGATCCTCAAGCTGCGCGAGATGGGACACGTCCGCCTCGACGATCCGGTTGGACGCTATGTGAAAGGGCTCCATCCGCGTGTTGCCGAAGCAACCCTGGAGCAGCTCCTCAGCCATAGCGCAGGCCTTACCCGTGACGGCCGGGACAGCGGCCAGTTCATGGACAGGCGGCCCTACCTCTCTGCGGAGGAGTTGCGGGCCGATCTCGGAAACACTCAGCCTCTGGAGCCGGGAGAGGCGTTCAAGTATTCCAACCACGGTTACGGGCTGCTCGGTCTCGTGGTCGAGGCGATCACAGGTGAACCTTATGCCGCGTGGGTACAGCGCGAGGTTCTCGAGCCCGCAGGCCTGCCGGCGATTGCGCCCGACACTCCCTTCATCGGAAATCGCGTTCTCGCGCGCGGTCACAGCGCGCCTCTGCCATTGGGACGCCGGGTCGTCATTGCCGGCGATGCCCCCGCCAATGCCATCGCTCCGGCCGGTGGTTTCGTCGCGAGCGCGAGCGACCTTGTGCGCTTCTTCGCCCAGCTCTCCCCGAAGGCCGAGACGAGCATTCTCACCGTGGCCAGCCGACGCGACATGATCCGGCGCAGGTGGCGTGACGAAGGTGGCGTCCAGGAACGCCATTACGGGCTCGGCACATTGATGGGGCCGCCGGGCGAATGGGCGTCGTTCGGCCATTCGGGATCGCTGCAGGGCTTTTTATCCCGGACGGCCGTCTATGTTCCGCACGGCGTTGCCATCACCGTTCTCGCCAACGCGATCGATGCACCGGCCGCCCTTTGGGTCGAGGGAATTGCGCATATTCTGAAGACATATTCGCAAAAGGGCGCCCCGGCGGATGATATCGCGGATTGGCGCGGCCGCTGGTGGAGCATCTGGGGCGCCACCGATCTTGTGCCGCTCGGGAAGCGGGTCGTCACGGCCACTCCTTACTCGTTCTGGCCTTTTGCCGACGGCAGCGAGGCGGAGATGAGCGATTGCGACAACGGACTCATCGTGCACGGATCCGGCTTTAACAGCATCCGCGAGCCCTTGCGCAGGGTTCGCGATGCCGAAGGCCGAGTGTGCGAGGTCTGGGTCGGCGGAAGCAGACTCGTCGAGGAGGAAGCGCTGCGGGACGAAATGGTCTCGCGCTACACCTCGCGGGGTCGTCGGACAGCCTCCGATCCGTCTCCCGGATCGTCGGATCAGGGCTGAAAGGCTTTGACCGCAAGCTGTAGCGGAAGGTGGGCTGCGGCGTGGGCGATCATGGCCGCTTCAACTCCGAAAAGCACATAGAGCCTTCCACAGAGAAGCCCCACAATCCCGTTGAGCACGAGCGCGCGGAGGATGATCAGGGGGGTCAGGGCCGTCAGGAGGCTCGTGAAAGGGAGATGGGCTGCGCCGAACACCAGGGCTGCGATTACGATGGCGGTCCATTGATGCCAGGATCGCATCTTTCGATCCTTGGTGAATATCCGCACGAGCAAGTAAACCAACCCGGAAACAAGGAAGAGACGCATAAGGACCTCCTCGTTGACGCCTCCATAGAGGACGCCGGTCAGGAGGCTCAAACCGAGAGACCGATCGAACGCGGGCATCGAGAAACGCGTTGCTCCGGCCTGGAACACCATCAGATCGGCTGCAACGACCATAAGGCCGGCGATAATGCCGAGACCCGCAGCGATCAGGAAGGAGCGGACCACCGGAACCGGGCCGTTGCCGCCGGCGCAACGAACGATAAAAGGCGCGCCTGAAAGCCCGCAGGCTGCCGCGGCGCGGAGACCCAGGAATGCCGCGAGACCGAAAAGAACGAGTGTCTGGAGAGCGGCAATTCCCATCAGGGGGAGCAGGCCCATCGTATAAGCCTGTCCTGCATTGGCACGGGCCGCCATCAGCATCGGGAGAGTGCTGAACGAGCCCAGAAGGCACAGGACAACCAAAATGATCGTCGCGCGCAGATGAAGAGCGAGGGACGGCCTCGGTACGTCGTCTTCTGTCAGTTCTGGGCCTTTGGATTTGAAGGATTTGTCGCGCTGCATGGAGGTTTCGGTTGGAAACTGGACGGGAAGTCGCCCGATCCAGCGGAAAGAAAGATGCAATATTACACTTGCGGTTGCGGCTAAAGTATACTGGGCGATTGAGTAAAGTGAAATCTTTACACTATAGCTAATACACTTATTATTCACATACTTCACCTGCCGCGGTTGCAAATGCTTGAAACGAAGTCCCCGCCTTTCGGAGTGAGGGAAGAGCCTATTCGGGATCCGGAACAGCTCAACCGCGCCCTTCATCTGACGTCACCCTCGACCTGGATCGCCCTGGCGATCCTGGGGTTATGCGTCGTCACGATCCTGGGCTGGGGCATCCTCGGCCGTCTCTCCTTCTATACGCAGGGAATGGGCATCATCCTGATGCAGCGTGGCGTGGTGTTCGACATTGCCGCGACGTCCACCGGAACGGTGAACACCATTCATGTGAAGGTCGGCCAACAGGTGGAGAAGGGCGACTTGCTGTTCACCATCCAGCAGGATGAGTTGGCCGCGAGACGTCAATCGGCGGCTCAAGCGCTCAAGCAGCAGCAGGATGCCCTGGCGACGTACCAGGCGTCCTCCCAGGCGGATATCGCACGCCGCAAGGCCAATCTTGCGCAGCAGCTCCAGTCCATGCAGTCGAGCCTGAAGGATGCGCAGAGCAATTTGGCGCAACTCCAGGATATCTATGCGGGCCTGCAGCAGGAGCTTCAGCGCGGCTACACCACGAGACCGCAAGTCCAGGCGGCCTTTGATCGCATGACGTCAGTGCAATCGTCGATCCGGGACATGAACGACAGAATGGCGTCGCTCCAGACGCAGCAGATCGAGTTTGAAGACGATGTCGCGCGGAATGTCGCCGACCTGCAGATGAAGGTGACGAGTGCCCAGGGCTCGCTGCGAGACCTGGACGTACAGCTCGAATTCGGCGGCTTGATCCGCAGTCCCTCGAAGGGCTTCGTGACGGAGATTTCGACACAGCAGAATGCGATCGTTTCCTCCTCCAGTCAGTTGGCGGTTGTCGAGACGGGCGAAGAAGCGCTCGTCGTGCATGCCTATCTTCCGATTTCGGGCGGAAAGCGCGTCCTGGTCGGCATGGATGCTCAGATCAGTCCAACATCCGTCGAGCGTGACATATACGGCTCTCTTCGTGGGCGTGTCACAAGCGTTAGTGCCTTGCCGGTGACACACCAGGGTCTGATGAATGTCATTGGCGACGAGACGCTCGTATCGCAACTCATGGCAGGCGGGGCTCCCATCGAGGTGCAGCTGAGCCTCGAAAGTGATCCCAACACACCGAGCCGTCTCAAGTGGACGTCATCCTCCGGCCCGCCCGTGCAGATTACTCCGGGTACGACAGCCCAGGCCATGATCAGGGTGCAGCGGGAACGGCCGATCTCTCTGGTCATCCCGCTTGCGCAGACTTGGCTCGACCTATGACGGCCGGAATTCTCTCCGGGTTTCCTTTTCTGCAGCAGAGCAACCGTGTCTCCACGCCCACAGTCCTGCAGATGGAGGCGATGGAATGCGGCGCCGCGGTTCTCGGCATCATCCTTGGCTATTACAAGCGGTTTGTGCCTCTCGAGGAACTGCGGGTGGCCTGCGGTGTTTCGCGGGACGGGGTTCGGATCGGCAATATTCTGCGGGCCGCCACGCAATACGGCATGAAGGGCGGCGGATTGCAGCTCAGCGCCGAACAGGCTCTCCAACTGAAACCGCCCTTCATTGCCTATTGGGACGCCAACCACTTCGTCGTTGTCGAAGGGGCGAATTCTCATAAGGTCTTCATCAACGATCCCGCGTTCGGGCGGCGCAGCATCGGCCGAAAGGACTTTACGGAGGCCTTTTCCAACGTCGTTCTACGTCTGGAGCCCGGCCCCGAATTCAAGCCAGGTGGAAGACGCGGTCATCTCCTGTCGACGCTCTATGCCTGGACCGACGGCTCACGCCCGGCTCTCTCGGTCATTGTCGCGGTCACGCTGCTGCTCGTTCTGCCGAGCGTTCTGCTGCCCGCGTTTCTCAAGGTCTTCATCGATGAAATCCTCGTCAGGGGATTTCGCTCGTGGCTGTTCCCGCTCCTGATCGGCTTCATCCTGGCGGCCTTGTTGAGCGGCGCACTGACCTGGCTGCAGCAAACGATGCTTCTGCGGTTGCAGATGAAATTCGCCATCACGATCGCAACGCGGTTCATGTGGCATATGTTGCGCCTCCCGATCATGTTCTTCAAGGAGCGGTATGCGGGGGACGTGGCATCGCGGATGCAATCGGCCAACCATCTCGCATTGCTGCTATCGGGCCCGCTCCCCACCATGGTGGTCAACGGTTTCACCGCGGTCGGCTATGGGCTCATCATGAGCCTCTACAGTTTGCCGCTCACTCTGATCGCCGGAGGCCTGACGGCGCTCAATGCAGTCGCGGTCCGCCTGATGCAGCGCCGATTGCGCGATCTGAATGCCTCCTTGCTCAATACCAGCGCCAAGGCCTCGGGCGCGGCGATGGCGGGTCTGCGATCCCTCGACAGCATCAAAGCGGCAGGCACGGAGAGTGATTTCTTTCGGGTCTGGTCCGGATACCAGACAAACAGTCTCAATACGTCGCAGGAGCTGGGGCGAACCTCGGTGGCGTTAAGCACCGTTCCTTCAGTTCTCAGCCACGTGACCACGGCGCTCGTTCTTGGAGTCGGAGCGCTACTGATCATCGACGGACGTATGAGCATCGGTGGACTTGTGGCTTTCCAGATGCTCCTTGGATACTTCGTCGGCCCTATTCAGCAGCTCATCGGGTTCGCGTCCCAGCTCCAGGAGGCAAGCGGCCATATGAGCCGTCTCGACGACGTGCTCAAGAGTCCTGTCGATCCGATGCTGACAACGGCTCCCGAGCCATCAGCCCTGCAGGATGGAGCGACGAGACTGCTGACCGGTGATATCGAGCTGCGTAACGTCTCTTTCGCCTTCGGCAGCCTCGATGAGCCGTTTATGAAGGACATCAACATCCGGATCCGGCCTGGGCAGAGAGTCGCAATCGTTGGTCGCAGCGGCAGCGGCAAGTCGACATTGCTTCGCCTCCTCCTGGGCCTCTACCGTCCGAGCGCTGGCTCCGTCCTCTTCGATGCTCAGCCGATTGAAAAGACGCCGAGGGAGGTCCTGACGGCCTCCATCGCCTGGGTCGACCAGGACATTTACCTTTTTGAGGGCACGATTGCCGAGAACCTGACGCTCTGGGATCCCGTCACGCCATGGGAGGCGGTGGTGCAGGCCGCGAAAGATGCCTGCATCCATGACATGATCATGAGCCGCACGGGCGGATATGACGGAAAGGTCCTAGAGGGCGGAGGCAATTTCAGCGGTGGGCAGCGACAGCGGCTCGAAATTGCCCGGGCCCTCGCACGGCAGCCCTCCATCCTCGTTCTCGACGAGGCGACAGCCGCTCTCGACACCTATACGGAGGCTCTGATCGACAGCAATATCCGGCGCCGCGGAATGACGTGCATCATCGTGGCGCATCGCCTGAGCACGATCCGTGATGCGGACGAAATCGTTGTGATCAAGGACGGTGCCATCGCGGAGCGAGGGACGCATCATGAACTTGTCGCCGCGAATGGCGAATACGCCGAGCTGATTGCGGCATCATGAGCATCCTTGACAACATCCTTGGGCAGGACAAGCTCGACGAAATCCTGACTGAAGGTTGGGCGGAACCGGCTGCAGGTCTGGCAAAGTCTCTCGGTATCGGAGGTAAGCGCAAGATCGTCGGAGGAAGGGATGCCTTCCCTCTGATCGGAGCCGGACGTTGCTGGCTCGTACTGTCCGGGACCGTGGATTTGTTTTGGGAGGATGCCGCCGGCCGCCTGTTCCTGGCTGAGATCGAGGCCGGTGGCCTTCTGGACGCCGTGATGGCGCAGAATGGGCCCGGACGGATTCTCGCGGTGCCCTCCGAGGAAGCGGAGATCGTCGAAACCACGCGCGGCGCGCTCTATGCGCTGCACCTCGGGCAGGCGGGCGGAGATAAGTTCGTTCAAGCCTGGAGCATCTGGCTCGCCGCGATGAAAGGTTTTCTTCAGCGCGGCGTCATGGTCCAACCGCCGAATGATCCTCAAATAACGACAGCCGCGTGGGATGGGCCCCTGGACCGGCTGAATGCAACCCTTGTCGCGAGTGCTACGGCAGCGCGTGAGACTGTCCTTCGAACACGCCTTCAGCGCATCAGGCAGTCACAGAACACGACCGCGCACGATTTCACGAAGGGGCTTGCAAGCGTTGCTGGCATCTTCGACCGCGATGTCCCCGGCGGGACCGGCATCGAGCAGATCAGTCTGGCCGACGCGGCCGGAATCGTCGTGCGCGCTCTGAAAATTGAACAGGATGTCATCACGCCGGATGCGATGGACACGTTGCCCGAAACCGAGGCGATTCAGATTTTCGCCCAGGACAACGGTTTGCAAATCCGCACCATTGAACTGGACGAGGCATGGTGGACGCAGGACCACGGGCCGCTTCTCGCATTCCAGAATCCGGGGCGGCGCCCTTGCGCGCTGCTTCCGGCGCCGCGGAACCGCTATTGGATCTGCACCGGCAATGCCCGAAGGCTCGTGGATGCCAAAGTCGCCGAGACGATCGATCCGAGCGCCTATGCGTTTTATCCACCGCTGCCGTCGGGGGCGCTGACGCCGTGGCGCATCTTCCGGTTCGGACTCGGCGGCGGGCATCTCGACGCTCGCAACATCATCGCATGCATGATCGTGGGAGGACTTCTGTCTCTCGTCACGCCGCTTGCCATCGGCTGGCTCATGAATCCGATCATCCCAGGCGCCGAGCGGGATCAGGTTTATGTGGTCATTCTTCTGCTGATCACGACAGGCGTCTCAGCCGCCCTCACCACCGTCATTCAATCCCTGGCGACCGTTCGTCTGGAGGGGCGAATAGACAACCGGGTTCAGGCGGCGGTGTGGATTAGGCTCCTGAACCTGCCTGCCGCCTTTTTCAGGGACTACACGGCGGGAGATCTCGCAAACCGCGCCGACAGCATCAACGGCATGCGTCAGATCGTCGGTCAGTCCCTGAGCCTGTTCCTCGTCAGCGGCATAGGAGCCGTGTTCAGCTTCGGGCTCATGGCGTATTACGATTGGCATGTTGCCGTTATCGTGCTTATCGCCTGCGCCATATTCGGGGCCGTGACCTATGTGGTTGGCCGTCAGGTTCTGACCTATAACCGGCAGACTCTCGACATGGGAGGGCGGATTCAGGGCCTGATCCTGCAGATGCTCGGCTCTATTGCAAAGCTGCGGGTCGCGGGTGCCGAGCGCCGGGCATTCCTGCAATGGCTCGACCTTTACCGGCGCAGCATCGACATTTCCTTGCGTCAGCGGACACTCAATAATCGCCTGCTGATTTTTCGTTCGATGTTCGAATATCTGATCCCCCTGATCGTGCTCGTGGTGATCGGATACCAGATGGGGATCCTGCTCGCCTTCTTTCACTGGGACGATGCGGTTTCCAACGCGACGGCGACTCCACCGCTCAGCACGGCCGAGTTCGTCAGCTTTAACGTCGCTCTGGGGCAGTTCCTGGGATCTGCTTTTTCCTCGACGAAAGGCACTCTGCTCCTCGTGATGCTGAAGCCCCTCTACGATCGGGTGAGGCCGATCCTCATGGCCGAGGAGGAGCAGCGCATCAGCCATGGGCATTTGGCTCCGATCAAGGGAGAGATCGAGTTTCGGGATGTTTCCTTCCGCTATGGCCCCGAGGAGCCGCTCGTGCTGCGCCAGCTGTCCTTTGTCGCGGAGAAGGGCAAGGTGACGGCGGTCGTCGGTCCTTCAGGCGCCGGAAAGTCTTCCGTCGTTCGCCTGCTCCTTGGCTTCGAAACGCCCGAAACGGGCTCCGTTCTGGTGGACGGAAATGATATCCGCTTTATCAACCGCTGGGATCTGCGGCGTCAGTTCGGCGTCGTTCTTCAGGATGGCGGCCTTCTGAGCGCGTCCATCTACGACAATGTCGCGGCAGGTTTGCCGTTCTCGACCGAAGAGGTATTGGCGGCTCTACGCGCGGCGGGACTCGAGGACGATATCAAGGCTTGGCCGATGGGCCTGAGGACCGTGATCGGGGACAGCTCGTCCGAGATTTCCCGCGGCCAACGGCAGCGCCTGATGATCGCCCGCGCCATCATCCGCAAGCCCCGTGTCCTGATCTTCGACGAAGCCACGAGCGCTCTTGATAACGTGGTTCAAATGAAGGTGACCCAGAATCTGAAGGCCCTCGACTGTACCCAGATCATCATAGCCCACCGCCTCTCGACGATCATCGATGCGGATAAGATCGTCGTTCTCGACGCGGGACGTATCGTCGAGGCGGGGACCTACACGGAGCTCTTGGAGAAGAATGGCCTTTTCGCGCGGCTCGTGGAGCGTCAGGTCGAATGACGTCGGCGCTCTCCTCGGCCTGGTCGACCTTATGTCATCATTGCGATGGCATCGCCTTGGGGACGACGCTGGAAACCCTCTACGAGGCCGGCGTCCTTGAGCGTCTGAGGCAGACGCCGATGTCGGCCCAGGAAATGTCTCGACATTTTGGCCTTTCCTCCGGCTTCGCCGCACTTGCCGGGAAGCTGCTCCAATCTCAGGCCCTTGTAGAATATGGCGGCGGAATTTTTCATCTTTCAGGGACCGGGAAGGATGCTCTTGAGCATCCCCGTTCGTTTCTCGGCATGCGGGCGCGCATCGGACAGGCCACGGCGCTTCTGGAGGCGCTGATTGCAGGTGGCGGAAATGAGCCGGCGGGTGGGATTGATCTTGCGTTCTTGAAAGATGGCGGCCTGTCTGAGCGATGGCGCCAGCAGGCCTTGGGCCCTCTTGCGGCCGTTGCATGGTTTGGACTTGATCGCCGGGGAATCCTACAGAAATTCAAGGACGATCCTTACCGTCCGGCGGATGCTGCGGAAAAGGCCGCTCTGAAGATCCAGGAGGCTGTTGGGTGGATCGCCTTTGATGCGAACGGGAATGCCCACGTTACCGAGACGGGACGGGCCGCCCTCAATTTTGCAGTCCAGTATGCATATCCCATCTGCTACCTGCCGACTTTCGCTTCCGTGCCCGCGCTTCTCCACACGGGAAAACAATTGCCGCGCGTCAACGGCGAGGAAACCCATGTGGATCGCTCTCTCGATATCGCGTTCAGCGGAGCCGTATTCTCAAAGACCTGCCGCGATCCCTTCTTCGATATGGCGCTTCCCCTGTTCGATGGCGCGGCAGGCGAGCAGCCTGTTGCGATCGTCGATACCGGATCGGGCGACGGAACCGTTCTCAGGAGCCTCTTCGAAGCTGTACGGACGCGAACCCAGCGAGGACAGGTTCTCGACCGGCATCCGCTTGTTCTTGTCGGGGTGGAGGTCAATGAGGTGGCTCGCCGAGCGACGGAGGAGCGTCTCTCGGAACTCGGAGTTCCCGTGAGGGCCATTCTTGGCGATATCGGAGACCCGAGACACATTGCTGTGGCGCTCACCGCATTGGAGATCGATCCGATGCGAGTCCTGCATGTCAACAAGTCCGTCATTCACAATCGGACATTCCTGGTGCCCGAATATCGCTATGCTGCGCCTGAAACCAAGGCAGTGTTCACACGTCCCGGCGGCGATTTGATCGCGCCCGATCTTCTTTTCTCGAATCTCGTAGAGTTTTTTGCCGATTGGAAGCCTTTTCTCGGCCGCCACGGGATGATTTCCATAGAGGCCCATACGGTCGCGCCTGAGCGCGCCGCTTCCCGCATCGGCGGAAATCTCATTACCCTGCTCGATGCCGCTCATGGTTACTCGACGCAATATCTCGTGGAGATCGACGTTCACCGAAAAGCACAAGATCTTGCGGGCATCCGACGCCTTGCGCAGCATGACATCGGCGCCGCAATGGTCGGGGCGCCCATCATGTCGATCGACCATCTCCACCATGGATAGGTTGAGAGCGGTTTTTAAGGAAATCTGCCAGAAGCGGTTCCAAACTGGCGAAGTCATAGAGAAATGCCCCATGACCGATGGCGCTGTTCAAGACCTCGTGGCGGACCGGGACGGCCCGAGGCGCAAGAGCCACGCGGATTTCGTCCATCTCCTGAGGCGGATAGCGCCAATCGGCGCTGTAGCTGACGAGCAGGAGTGGAGAGGTAAAGCGCCCGAGCGCCGCTGCAACGCTCCCGTACTCTCGGGATAGATCGAAGTAGTCTATGGCGCGGGTGAGATAAATCAGGGCATTGGCATCGAGATTTCCGGCTGACGCATTGTGGTGAACGCGTGCCAGAAACTCCTCAATGGCGAATTCAGGCTCGAGCGTATAGCGTAGCGGACGATCCTCGATGGTTCTGAGACCGAACTTACTCTGGAGAGTATCGCGGCTCATCCAGAACAATGCGCCTGTCATCGCCAACAACCCTAAACCGGCATTCGGGGGAGGGCCGTCATAATAGTCCCCGCGGTTCCATGCAGGGTCGCTGGTCAGTGCCGCGCGCAAGACGCTCCAGAGGGCGGTATTATGGGTGCTTGTCCTTGCCGTGGCGCTGATGAGCACTGAGCTCTCGACCTGGTCCGGATATTTCGACATCCATTCGAGAGCCTGAAAGCCTCCCATGCAACCGCCGATTACCGCATAGAGGCGTGTGATCCCGATCTGGTTCAGCAACTGGCGTTGCGCGGCTACCATATCGGCGATCGTGATCACCGGAAAGCGCATGCCATAAGGGCGCCCCGTCGTAGGATCGGGCGACATCGGCCCGGTACTCCCGCCGAAGCTGCCGATCACATTAGGGCAAATTACAAAAAAGCGATCCGTGTCGATCGCCAGGCCAGGGCCGATGGCCTGGCTCCACCAGCCTGCGCGTCCGCCTTGATGCCACGGCGGGCCGGCGGCGTGCTGATCGGCCGTAAGGCCATGAAGAAGAAGAACCGCATTATCCCGGTCTGGGGAGAGGGTGCCATATGTCTCAAAGGCGAGGTCCACCTGGGGAAGCACATTTCCCGATGTGAGTCCCAAAGGCTCTTCCAGCCTCACCGTCTCTCGAGCGATCTTCATCAGATGGCGGCCAAAAGCTGCTCGACCGCATCTTCACCCGGCATGAAGTAGCCTCCTGGGAAAGCGCTGGGCGCCGGAAGCAGACGATGCGGACGCCAAAGCGGCAGTCCGACGAGGCGCCCATCGAGACGAACCATGAGACGCCGCGTCAGAAGCTCCTCGACCGATTGGGCGATCGATGCGTCGTCGCACCCCATTTCGATCAGCCGCCCACGAAGTTGGGCTTCGGGCAATGCCTCGTCAGCAAGCTTCAGGATCGTGCGTGCCAACCCAACGATATGGTGCTGACGTTCAACCGCACAGTCGCGGGTGTCATCCACGATGAGGGTGTTGTTTTCGTCGATCATCGACAGCATCGGCAGAGCCCCGCCACGCGTCCATGCGGAGAACCACGCTCCAATCGCCTGCCGTGCGGATTCAAGACCGGGTCTGTGAGACGTGTCGCCGGGTGCGTCGGCGCTGTCGTTCTCGAAGAAGTACACCTGGTCGTGGAGTTCCTGATCCCCGAGCGGATATGCGTACCGGTAAAGCTCTGAAGGGGTCAGTTGAAGATTATAGGACGTTGGGTTGGTGAAGTATGGACTGTACCGGTCGAACCGGAGCGTGATGGCGGCTCCCGGCTGAAGATGGGAGATCAGTGGGATCCACTCCGACATTTCAGCGTACCAGGCGTCATCTTCGCCAGGAAAGCCGCAAAGGAGGCTCCAGCTGACCCGGATCCCCAACTGGCGGCTCCATTTGAGAAGCTGGAGATTCTGGGACGCTGTGCAACCCTTGCGCATCAGGCGAAGAACGCGTGAATCCAGGCTTTCGATTCCCGGCTGGATCCACCGGACGCCTGCGGCCGCCAGGGTTTCCAGCTGTCGCTTCTTCATGTTGGACTTGACCTCGAAGAAGATCGAGAAGTCATGACCTTCATCCGCAAGGCGCGGCATGACCTTGTCGAAATAGCCCATGTCGAGAATGTTATCGACCGCCTCGATCCGGCGGACCTGATAGCGCTCGGACAGTTGGACCATGTCGTCGACAACGGTTTCGGCAGGCTTCGACCGGTAGGACATCGTCCCACCATTCAGTCCACAGAACGTGCAGTGACTCTTCGCGCCCCACCAGCATCCCCGCGAGAATTCCATGGGAAGGCCCGGAATGATCTGGCTGGCATAAAGGGATTGTGACAGTTCCTCGAAATAATCGTCGTAATCCGGCAATGGTAACGATCGAATGTCGTCCGTAATTGCTCGCGGAACACCATCGCCGCCACTTGCGGACGGGTAGCCGGATGTTCGATGAACAGGAGCGAATACGCCAAAGGGTATTTCCTCCGGTGCGAGGTCCCGACCCTGTTCCAGAATGTTATCGACGAGTGGGGCAATAAAGCCGTCTGCCTCGCCCGAGACCACGAAGTCTACCCAGGGAAACTGGGAATGCGTTGTGCGACCCATGACGGATTCACAGTTGGCTCCTCCGATCATCGTCACAACGTCCGGCGCAATTTCCCGGATCCGACGCAGAAGAGCCAAGGAGGCCACGTGCTGCTGGAAAGTGGACGTGCATCCGACAATGCGCGGCTCAAGGGCGAGGATCTTCCGGGCCGTCCAGTCGATGAAATCCGTCATCTGTCCGCGCAGGGCAAGAAGCTGCCGAGCATCGGGAGCCCTGCGGCCCCGGCGCGGGTTGCGCTCTATGAGGCGTGACAGAAAACGGTCATGGTCCGGACGGAAATCCGGAAAAGCGACTTCGCCGAAGAGCCAGTCAACCACCGCTTCCTCGGGCCGGATGCTCTCCAGCGTTCGATAGCCCTTGATGCCGATGTACTCGAGGAACCAGAGGCTCGGATATAGAACTTTTGAGGAGATGCCGGCTCCGGCCAGAATAGATTTGAGAAGCCCGAGGGCAATCGATGGCCGCTCGACCCCGGAAAGAGGCATATTCACGAGGCAGACATCCACCCGTGGGTCTATGCGGTCAGTGGTGGATGCCGTCACCCGCTCCATCTCCTGTTGCGGCAGATTACTTAAAGCTCATCAAGTACCGTTAAGAACATTTCAAGATGCTTGACGGCCTCAATACGTTCAGCTTACCTTGCCTTCAATATATTCCGCAAGGTTTCTGCGCCTTCCAGGGATATACCCCACACTTTGAAACCCCTATCAGAGTATATCCCCGAAGAGGTGGCCTATGGCAGTCGAAGATGCTGAGCGTTTCGCAAACGATCTTGTGGGCAATAAGGCGCTGCTCGCCGAAGTAAAGCAGCATGCGACCGGCCTCGCTTCGGTTGTCTCCATTGCCAAGCAACATGGTTATAATTTTACGCTCGACGAAGCGAAGAAATATATTCAGTCGCGGAGCCCTCAGGAGCTGACCGACCAGCAGCTCGATGCAATCGCCGGCGGAAAGAAGCATCACTCGAGCGTCGCGACCAGCACCAAGGTTGCTCAGACGGCCTATGTGGCGAGCAGCGCCGTCGAGGCCGCTGAGGTCGCGACCACGGCCGTGCAGGTCGCAGAGGGCGCTGTCGACGTTGCCGCCGCGGCTGAGGTTGTGGCCGTCGTTGCGGCCGTTCTGACCTGATCGCCATCCCTTGACCGACATGCTCGATCGCCTCTCCGAGGCGCGGCGGTTTGACGGCAGCCTGCCGGCTTTGCAAGATCCTCAGGCGTTTCTTGCGCGAGCGATCGAGCGCCGAACGTCGCAAGAGCGGTCGGTCATTGCCGAGACTAAGCGGTTTCGTGAACGTCTGATTGGCGACGGAGCGTTTCGTACGGCACTGCGCTCCGGGACGCTTTCGGACGCAGACGATTTTGAGCGCTACCGCCCGCTCTGGGATCAGGAACTCGGTCATACGGTTTGGAACTCGGCTGCCCTTGCCGCGTGGCCGGAAGTGCAGCTTTGGAAAAACTGGCACGAGGATCTCGTCTGTTATCGTGATCTGATGACGGCTTATCCGTCGCGGTACGGCACTCATCCCGGTTTCACGGCCTGGCGTCGGCGGCAGGAGGCCCGCACTGCGAGCGAGCTCGGGCCCATGCATTTGGCGATCACGCATCCCGTCGTGGCTTACGAGTTGGCACGGGGATGTTCGGTAGGATGCTGGTTCTGCGGCATCTCCGCAGATTCCTTTTCCGGAACAGCCGCGTATGCGGACCATGGTCCTCTCTGGCGGGAAATTCTCTCCGTCATGATGGACCGGCTCGGACCAGCGGCGCGGACGGGCTTCTGCTACTGGGGTACCGATCCCGCCGATACGCCCGATTACGATCACTTCCTTGCGGACCACCAGCGTATTACGGGATGGGTATCGCAAACGACGACAGCCACTCCTTTGCGGAATATCGATCTGACCCGCAGAATTCTGGCGCTTTCCGAAAGGGAAGGGCCGGTGCTGAACCGGTTTTCGGTTCTGACGACCCGGCAGCTCCACCAAATCTTCGAGGCCTTTACGCCTCTGGAGCTCCTGCTCGTCGAGCTCGTTCCGCAAATGCGCGGTTCATTGATGCCAAAGGCGAGAGCCGGCCGGGCCCTCGCCCGTGGGACGTCCCAGCCGGAGCGCGACCTCGGTCTCAGCAGCGTTGCGACGACGATCGCGTGCGTGTCCGGCTTTCTGATCAATGTGCCGGAGCAGAGGCTGCGGCTCATCGCGCCGACCCGTGCGAGCGCGGAATGTCCAGAGGGCTACAGGACCTTCGTCGACAAGACGTTCTCGGACGCCGCAGACTTCGCAAAGCTGCTTGATGAGGTCCTAGCGCTACATATGCCCGAAGATCTGAAAGGGGAGGCGCTCATCGGCTTTCGCCCCGATCTGAGGGTTACAATGGACGAGAGCGGGTTGCGGCTCGAGAATCAGGCGTCCGTTCATACGGTCGGCAAAGTTCCATTCCTAGCGGAGCTGGTCGATCTGTTGGTAGGCACTCCCCGAACAACCCAGGACGTCATCGAGGCGCTTGTCGTATCAGGCGCCAATTTCTTTGACGTCCACCGCCTGTTGATAGAACTTTATGAATGCGCGCTCATTGAGCCGCGCGATTGTTGGGCTGCAGGGTCCATGGCGCTGCGTGCGTGAAGCGAGATGTGAGATGAATATAACGGAAGCCACAAAGCACTATCGCAACATCTTCGAGCGCCGGACCCCGGAACAGATACGGACGCTTGCCCATATCAAGCGCTTTATGGAGCGCTTGGTCGCGGATCCCGGCTTTCGCCAGGCTCTCGCCGACAATCCGGATGATCCCAAAAGCGTGGCGAAGCGTTACGGGATCGGCGTCGATCCGAATGAAATGCTGCCGCTGTATCACCGGCGATACCTCCGCTACCGTTTCACCGACGAGGAGGCGCAATGGCCGCTTGCAGTCGCATGGGACGAGTACATGAAAGATATGTTCCGCCATCGTGACTTGCTTCGCGATGAGGGGAGCATGGAGGACATTCACCCTCGTTTCCATGCTTGGCGCGAGCGGCAGATCCGCCGCTCCATGAGCGAACTCGGCGGCTCAGGACCTTCGATCACTCATCCGATCGTTGCTTTTGAATTGAGCGAAGGGTGCACGGTGGGATGCTGGTTCTGCGGTCTGTCGGCTGAGCGCTTCCGCGGATATTTCCCTTACACCGAGGAGAACGCCAGCCTATGGCAGGATATGCTCCGGGCGGTTGACGGTATGTTTGGATCGGCCGCGCGAACGGGCTTTTGCTATTGGGCGACGGATCCTTGCGATAATCCCGATTATGATCGGTTCATTGCGGATTATTACCACATCACCGGTGCGCTTCCGCAGACAACGACGGCAGCGCCATTGAAGGATCCGGACCTGACGCGCCGCATCCTCGCGCTCTTCGACAAATATCGGACGGTCACAAACCGATTTTCGGTCCTGACTGTGAAACATCTTGAAAAGATCCATGCGGCTTTCACGCCTGAGGAACTCATGGGTGTCGAGCTGGTGATGCAGAATCGGGAGTCTCTGACCGCCAAGGCGGATGCAGGACGCGCCCGCGAGCGTCAGGCGAAGCTCCGTGCCGCCGGAAAGCCCGACAAGATTTCGGAACTATCCCGCGATCATACGACGATTGCCTGCGTATCCGGCTTCCTCGTCAACATGATGAAGAAGACCGTTCAGCTCGTCACCCCGGTGCCGGGCAGCGAAAGGTGGCCGCTCGGGTATCGCGTCTTCGGAGAACGACATTTCTCGACGGGTGAAGAGTTCCGGCAGTGCCTGGAAAGCCTGATCGACGAACACATGGCCGAGAGCCTTCCAGGGAGCTGGCCGGCCCGTTTCCGGCAGGATCTTCGCTTTGAGCCCATGGAGGGCAGGTTCAAGCTCCATTCCCGGTCCACCGAGCATACCATCCAGAACGCGATTTGCGGGGAAACGGCCGGAGCACTCCTTGCCCAGGGCAACCTGAGCGTGGCCGACGTGATCGAACGTCTTGTCGAGGACGGGGTCAGTGTCCTGGTCGTGGCGGATCTGCTCGAGAAGCTCTTCCAGGCCGGCCTCATCGAAGAGCCCGACGTCGGCGAAGTCCCGCAGGTCATACCAGACAGGCAAACGGCATCCTTAGCAGTTTGAGGCCATGAGCTTCGATGGTGTGCGGATTGCTCCAATCTCCTTGGAGAATCTCGCGGCAATCCGGCATCTGACGTTTCCCGCCGTCTACGACATCGTGCGGGAGCGTTATCCGTCTCAGTTTTACGCAGTTGCGGCTTTCATCGGCAGTGATGCGATTGGTCTGGCAATCGGAGTTGCCGGGCCGCGATCGGAATGCGAAGTCCTCTCGGTCTATGTCGTGGATTTTTGCCGGAGGCAGGGCATCGGTTCATCGTTGTTATTGCGGCTTGAACAAACATTCCTGGAAAAAGGCTTTCGAAAGGGCGTGCACTTTCTGACGGTCAACCCCGAGGAGCAAGGGCCGGTTCGCTTCCTCATGAGCCGGGGCTGGAATAGACCGGTTATTGTGAAGCTCATATGCCGCAGCACCTTGAGACAAGCCTTCGAGACCCCTTGGCTTGTTCGCGCGAAGCTCCCGGATCAGCATCGCGTAATCTCCTGGAGCGCATTAACATCGGTCCAGCGGAGCACGATTGCTGCCGGAATCGAAAAATGGATCCCAGATGAGCTCGACCCGTTTAGCTTCGAAAATGGGAGCGACATCGGCACCAGCATAGCACTCGTGGCAGGTGCCGACGATCATGCGCCCGTCGCAGGCTGGGTCCTGACGCACCGCTTGGATGCTTCTACGCTGCGTTGGACATGTTCTTTCATCGACCCATCGATCCAGGGAAAAGCGCGCATCCTGCCGCTTTGGCTCGAAGTCGCGCGGCGTCAAAAAAACGTCGATGGGTTGGAGAACTTCGTTTTTACAATTCCTTTGTCGCAGCCTCGGATGGTGCGCTTCGCCACACGCTATATGCGTCCTTGGCTGACGGGCTTGGATTATTCTTGCATGACAATGAAAGAACTCACGCCGACCATGGCGTGAGTTCTGCTTTTCAAAAACGCAAGGTGAGGTTTCCCTTAAGTGCGTGTTCCTGCGAACGTGCTCCGATCTGACCCGTATACGATGCCCCCAGGCTAAGTGACTGGGTCGCCTGCCAGTCGATGCCAGCTTCTCCTACGAGAGTGTCTTGGTCGAGAGGAACGCCGGAAATCGTGAAGGCGGACGCTCCGCCGGCAAAAGCCATCAGGGCCGTTGGCCTGATGTCGCCATAAGCGCGGCGCCAGCCCACCATTCCACGCAAGGTCACCGCATTGTCGTCACCGAACTGGGCTTCCGCTCTGATGCCGAGCGTGGTCGTCCCAAGATTATAGGACGAGCCGTACCCGGTCAGGGCTGCTGCTCCTCCGTTCTCTTGGTAACTGGCGGTGTGAAGGCGAAGGATGGACGCGCCTACAAAAGGCTCCACGTGGCCCCAGCCCCAACCTAAGCGATACCCGGCTTCACCGAAGGTCTGGAACGTCGATCCTCCGTAGGAGGCTGTCGTTGTGTCGGAGAACAGCGGAAAGAATATGTGTCGTGTGGTGTCGAAATCATGTCTGGCATAAGACGTGCCGAGACGTAGCGCGAGCGGGCCCCAGGTCGCAGAACCGTAAAGAGTGCCAAAAATGCTCTCATTCGTCTCCGACGAATACCTGGAAGCGGCGTCGGCTTTTGTGCGGATATAGCCAGCAGCGGCACCGAGCAGGTAAGCGGGGTTGAACTTTGTCTCCGCTCCGAGAATAAATCCGCCAGTCGACCGGTCGATGCTTGCGGCGTCACCGTCCGAGCGAGTCTTGCCCCACGCGCCAAAACCCTCTCCCCAAAAGGCAAACCTACGCTGGTCGAAGGCAGGCAGGGTCATGACTTGTGGCACAGCTCCCGGCCGGTCCGCAGCATAATCGGCCAGAACACGAGGGCCGTTACCGACGAGGCTCGATTGGGGGGAGCGATTCAGACGACCGAGAACGGCGCCCTGCAGGAGATCGGCATCCTGGTACGCAGATGTGACGGCGGATGCATGCATTTCCCCTGAAAGAGCATCAAATGCCTGCCTGGCTCCCGACACGGTCTGGCTGAGCACTGCGTTGAAGACCGGGTTGCCTTTTCCCAACGCGTCGATGGCATCCGCAGTGACATACTGGTTCCTCGTAAGCGCGACCGAGTGGAATGGCAGAGGGTCGACAGGAATGATCGGCGAACTGGCCCGCGTCAGAGTCATCGTGACGCTGTTGGCACCGTAGGTGAGTGAAGGCGTCAGAAAGGCAAGGTTGGATGTCACACCAGAAAAGCGGCCGCTGAGACCTCCTTTGGACGTCAGAATGGTATAAGTCGTGGAAGGATTGTACGTGCCTTGGCCGGCACGAACCTGCACGGTTCCACCCTGCAACGTCGCCTTGCCATCCGCATCGATCCTGTCGGATTGACCGGCCGGGGTTGCCGCAACCACGAAGGCGGAGCCTGCATAGAAGAGCACGTCGCCACGGACATTGAGGGGATCATTCACATTACCGGGAGCGACTGAGCCGCCCGACAGGGCGGTCATGCCGCCAATTGTCCCCGAGCCCGCCAGGGTTGCCCCTGAACCGACGGTCACGGACGAGGCGAGAGATCCGTCGATACGAAGTGTCCCCCCTTGGATTTGCGTTCCGCCCGTATAGATGCTCGCACCTGTTAGGGTCAGACTCCCGGCACCTTGTTTCGACAGTGTTCCGGAGCCGGAGACCGATGCTCCGAAGATGATGTTGTCTGAATGGTTGAAGATGAGGGCGCCCGCACTCGTCACTGACGTGGTTGACAACACGCCTGCGGATGAGCCGGAGCCGATCTGCAGCGTGCTGTCCTCTGCAATCGACACCGCTCCGGCGGATAAGCGTCCGCCATTCGTGAGGGACAGAAAACCAGGGCCAACGCTATCGTCCCCGACATAGAGGGTTTGTCCGACACTCCACAGGGAACCAGCTCCATCGACGTTCGCCGTGACGTTGATGCCGATCTCTGCGTCCCCCAGCGTCTCAAGCCGCCCTCCGTTGGACACAGTCAGGTTTCCCGGCGTCAAAAGAGATGCAAACGATGCCACGCCCGAGCGCGCAACGGATCCGGCGTCGGCCACCGTAAAGTCGCCGCCCAGGACCATGCCGAAGGCACTCGCATCGAGCCGCCCGCCGCTCTTGACGATGATGTCTCCATCCATGGTTCCGGCTGCTCCGCTCACATTGAGCCAGCCGCCTGTGGAAACCGTGAGGCTTCCGCCGTTGACGATCGCATCGCCGCCGACATTGAAGCTTCCATTCACCACGAGATGCGAGCAGCAGACCGTCAGGTCTCCACCGAGGGAACTTGCCCCGGTCACGGTGAATATGCCGTCTCCGGCGACTTCCAGGGATCCATCGCCGGAAAATGAGCCGGCGAATGTCGAACTCCTGTCGTTCATTCCGGTGATCAGTGTTGCGCCGGCTCCAATCTGCACTGAACCGGAGCCTTCAAGGGATCCGAACGTCGGATTGCCCGGGCCTGGTGCGATGATGGCGGTTCCATTCACGATCATCCGCGCATTTCCGCCAGAGGCATCGTCGGTGATCATGAACGTGCCGGACGGGTCCACCTGGACGATCACGTCCTGAATCGTTGCGGTGCCCTCGAACGAGAGGCCGGCGCCAGGGCCGACCCTGACCATCTGCGGCAGGGTGGGAACAGCGTTGATGAAACCTGTCCCGCCGACCGTCAAAAATCCTGACGGGCCTTGAATATTAATGGTGTACGCGGAGGTGTTCGCATTGAAGTCGAAGCCGGAGACGTTGAACGTCTGACCGAGATTGATTGATAACGCGGAGGGGCCGTCCGCGAAGGTCGCCGTCGCTCCGGCCCCATTGGGAACGACCGCAGGAGCCCAGTTTAATGCGTTTGCGTAGCTGTTGTCTGCTGCCCCCGTCCAGGTCTGTGCCTGGGCCGTCGCACAAAAGAGAGACACGGATGCTGGGAGCAGAGTGACGATCGCGGTCCCCCAGAGCCCGCGAGCGCGCACCTTGCCACCGGGCCTTGCGGTCCGAAAGACGCGCTTGGAGCTGCACATGTTGATCCTCCCAGACGACGAATACCAGGAACCGCCTTGCCTTCCTTTAGGTCATGATCCCGTAAGGGGGGATTGGGATCGGCGGGAAATTCAAAGCAAAAAGGCACTTTTTCCCACGTTGTTGCCGAGAGATCACGCCTTTGTATCCCTAGGGATCTAGCGGGCGTGACTGAGGATATTCACCAGTTTGCCGAATGGGTCGCGCACATAAAATCGCCGCACGCCCCAGGGTTCTGTCGCCGGGCCGTATTCGATGGGAAAGCCGTTCTCTTGCATCCGTCTCAGGGCTTCATCAAGATCGTCCACTTCGATCGAAAGATCAGGCACGTCAGTTCCCGATCCGCCTTCCGATGCGACGCTGATCTGAATGCTCATTGGGTCCCCCTGGCCAAAGGTCTGGATCCAGCCCTGGTCCATCAGCAGGTCAAGACCGAGAACATCCTGATAGAAGCGTTTCGCTTGGCTCAGGTCCGATGCCCCGATATTGGCGACGATGCGCTGCACTCTCATGGGATATTCCTGCTTTGAACATTCGTATCTAGGGCGTCGTCCGCGTCGGAACGGGCGCCGAGTACCCTTTCGTCGTGAGATTTTTACACCAGGCGGGACCTAAGGGTCGTGGTTCCATAGGGCAGGCAAAGCGGAAGCCCCATACGAAGTCCGTCTGCACCGCGAGAAGGCGAGGTGCCTCCCGTTGAGCGCCGACCCCGAAGAAGGCGTTGACAGAGAACCAGGCCGGGTTAGGGGCTCCATTGACGCTCTCTGCCAGGCCGGCATCGCTCATGCGGTCGGTGAAGATCGCAAAGGCCGGAACGCCGTCCTTCGTGATCGCGGCACGGCTGTGGCAGGTCAAGCAGGATGAACTGTTCACGAACCCTGCTTCCGTTACGGAGTTGCCGACCCGGGTAGGTATGCCCGTCGCCGTCACGAAGTCCACCTGGGTGCCCTTGAGACGATAAGAGCGCCACGCCGCATCCTGCCGAGACGGTCGGCCGGAGGTGTTGACGCCATTCCCCATGCCGATCTCGGCCTGGGCGAACAGTGCTTGAAGAACGGGGCTTATAGTGCCTCCGTCGGGATAGACTTTTGCAAGGTCGAAGGCATCGACACCGGCACTGTCGACATTCGTCCGCTTGTTGGGGCCTGTATAATTGTTCGCCAAAGGCTCCGTGCTTCCGGATGGCGTGGGGCCTGCCGCGGTGTATCCGAAGCTGTCGTTGCAACCAATCCAGTCGCACCGCCCCTGATTGTTGACGTGCTCGAACGTTGCCCATGTCCAGTTTGGAACGTCCTTGCTGGAAATATGCATCGACAGCAAAATATACGGCTTCGGGGCAGCAGGCATCGTGTCACCCGGCGCCGAGCGGGGAACGAAGTTCATGATGATGTAGGGATGGCTCGCATCGTTGAGATCGATCCCCACTTGGGACGCTCGGTCCGCCGCAAGCCAGTTTGCCTTCACCATGATGGACGAGATCGGGAAATCGATCTTCGTCAGGAACGGCGGGGACGCGTGTGCCGCAACTGGGTCAGGCGGAACCGCACGTCTGGGCGCGACGCTGCCGAGCAGGGTGAGCTTGTTATCGAAAACGCGGATCAGCCCTTCCGTGGAATAAAGCTCGTTGTCGAAAACATAATCGACCATTGGTTGATTGCGGAAGATGATCTCGTCCTGCAGGGCTCCAATTACCGGTGACTTGAGAATTTCCGGAACGGCTTCCCAGCGCTTGTCACTCTTCCCGAGAACCCCTAGTGCCTGTTCGATGCTCATTTGATGAGCCGTGACCGGTGCGCGGACCTGATGGCTTGGAACCCCCGGCGTTGGGCCTGGATAGACCGGGCAGTGTTCGGGGGCGCCGGTGTTCGATATTTCGACTGCAGGGCAGCACCGACCCTTCGTCTCTCCCGGCCGACACCGCGGCCACGGGTCGCTCGGCCACATCTGGCGGTCTGTCGTCCAATCTTCCCAAAAATTATCGCGGACGGCTCGCACGAACAGGGTCCAGGCGAAGGCGTCCGGGCAGGTCATGGACGGGTTTGAAACCGCCGGATCAAAGGCGTAGCTATTCCCCGTAATGTGAAGGCGACATTGCGGCGAGTCCTTTACGTCGGCCAGCGGGACCATGGCATAGTCGATCTGATCAGGGCGGACGGGTTCTGTTGGGACCTGCGCTTGTACGATCCCGATTCCGATGGATAATCCAAATAGGATCCCAGCCGTAAGCTTGCCGAACCTTCCCATTGCCCGCCCCTAAGATGGAATTTGTCTTATGGCCCGTCGAGGCCTCGCCTGAATGTGTGGCATAGGGAATGAGGAAATGGCTAGGGCACTCCCGGCATCACGTCAGCCTTGTGCAAGCTTCGGAGGTCCTGTTTAGCCTCAGCCGTAAGTCGTCGCAGTCCAAGCTCAGTAAAAATGAGATAAACTTGCGAGATCGATCAAGTATCGTAGGTTCATGCCCCAAAAATTCAGCTCATGACGCGCGGATGATATGACAGCAGCGTTCGAACAGGCCTTTCAATCAGGTGTCGTCTTCCTCACGGACGGAGGAATCGAGACGCGTCTCATCTATGAGTTCAGTCTCGGTCTTCGCGATTTCGCGTCATTTCCCGAGCTGTTCGACAGTCGCGGTCGTGCTGCTCTGCGGAAGGTTTATACAAGCTATCTCGACGTGGCAGCCCAATCTGGAAGGCCGATGTTGATCGGCAGCCCGACCTGGCGTGCGCATCCCGATGGGCTCAGACATGCGGGCTTCGGAGAACCCGATGATCTCACCCGGGTCAATACGGAAGCCGTTTCGTTTCTCCGAGAACTCCGAAGGGAGATGAAGCTGGAGAAGCAGGTCTATATCGCTGGGGTGATTGGGCCCAGAGGGGATGGTTACCGGGCTGAGGGGGCGCCTCAAACCGAGGAGGCACAGCACTATCATCACGCCCAAGCTCGAGCTCTTGCCGATGCGGGCGTCGATTTTCTCTATGCGCCGACCTTCGCGAGCCGTACGGAACTGATCGGCGTTGCGCTTGCGATGGCCGGAACCGGATGTACCTACGCGTTGGCCCCGGTGATCAATGGGCACGGCGATCTTCCCGACGGAAGCAGCCTGTCGGAGGTCATAAGCTTCATCGATGCCACTGTTCAACCCCGGCCCCTCTACTACCTGACAGGGTGCGTCCATGCATCGACCTTCAGCGACGCGGTCGCCGACGACGATAGGTTGCAGCCTCTCATGCCAAAGCGACTGGTGGGGATGAAGGCGAATGCATCAGCGCTCCCACCGGAAAAATTAAATGATCTTGATCATGTAGAGGGGGACGAGCCAGCTGCCTTCGCTCGCGGCATCCTCAATCTACACAATAAATACAGCCTGCGAATCCTGGGCGGCTGCTGTGGCACCGATGCGGGACATATTCGGGCCTTGGCGGAGGGTTTGGCGGAGTTCGAGGCTAAATCAACCAAGAATCGTCCAGCAACGGTCACGTGACTGGCCAGGGACTAAGGGAGAAACATCCTTCCTTCTTCCAGGCAATCACAAAGACCGTCATAGACTTCCTGCAGCCGCGGCAACCTATAATCCCCGTCGACTGCCTTTTCGATGCGCCTGGCGAGAGGGCCGCTTTCCAAGATCGTATCAAGGACTGGCATCCAGCCCGTCATGAGAAACCCTTTGGCTTCCGCATTCGTCACGAGACGGCGCCAGAGATCACGTGCGGTGCAAATGCTCGTGGTAAAGCCGAGGCTGGCAAGGTAGGCCGGGTTGTCGATAAGGGCTTCGTCGGCTGTCCGAATGCAGGCATTGAAAATGCGCACGAGGTGCCCGGTCGACAGGGCGGGCGAGATCTGTTTATGCAGGTTTCCTTGCTCATAGAGCATTTTCACGACTGCAATAATGGCAGCGGCGACCGAAATGTCCGCTCCGGGACATTCCTGAGTGTCGATGACCCTGATCTCTATGGAGCCTCGACGGAAGCGCGGAATTGCTCCTCGCGCATTGAGCCACTCATCCTGGAGAGCTCCAGCACGATCATGCTCCGCAATGGCTCGGTACATCGGCGTCAGAACAGCCTGCTCATAATGTGCGCGACTAGAAGCGCTCTCCGGAATGACCTGTCCCGTGATGATCGGAAAACAAGCCGCGTTGGTCCGGTAGGCTTCCATCCGGAAATCAGCGAATCCGGTCTTGCGGCCATCTGCGATGGGTGAGCTCGCTGCCAGGGCGGGAATGATCGGCAAAATGAGCCGAATAATCTCATGAAGGCGAACAAACTGCTCTTCGCCGGAGAAGGGCAGGTTCACATGCATGCTCTGCACATTCGCCCAACCATGAGTTCCCGTTTCGAAGATGTTCTTGAATGCAGCATAAATACCCTCAGGGTCGTTGCTCCAGACATGGGTATCGCGGGCCGGGTCCATCCAAGGGTGCATGGCGGACGGCATGAGACGTGCGCCTTGAAGTCTCAGTGCTTCATTCGCCGCTTTCACCTCCCTCTGAAAGCCTTCACTTATCCCATCCAGGTCAGCGGAGGGATGGAGCAACTTGATCTCCAGAACATGCGCCATGAACTCGTTGGACCACCCGAAGGGATCCCGGTTGAGCGCATTGACTTGACCGCCGTCCGCAGCTCTCAAAATTTGGCCTACGATAGGGCGGCACCCGAGCGTTTTCTGGTCGACGACGCAATATTCGATCTCGACTCCATATGCCGAGAAAGCATCGAGAGAGCGTGCCGCTTTATCCATTGATCACGCCGCCCTTCGCTACTTTAGACATGTTGACGAAGAAACGCCTCGATGTGGGTGCCAAGCAATTGCCACCGGCCTCGTAATCGATGCTTGGCTAGCGCTTGTCCAAGTACACGGGGCGGGATTCTGTCTGGCAGCAGACGTTCATGGCGCCGATTTCAAGCGCTCTGCTCAAGGAGTGCTGGCAGAATTTGCCTGGCAATCATCATGGCAGGCTCGACATGATCCTCATTGTAAACACCCTCGCGATCGAGCAGGTTCACGGTTCCCAGCACCTCGCCGTTGAAGACGATTGGAAGGTTCATCACGCATCCTAACCCGAGCCCGACGATTGTCTCATGATCGGGAAAGAGAGGGGTGAAACCGGCGGGAGTCTTAGCAAGAAAAGGCTTCATCTCTGTGCGGACGCGTTGCGTGTAGGCGTTTGGGAGAACCGGTTTGCGGCCACCGACTGCGTATACCTCGGGATTGGTCGAGTGAATGCGCTCTACCTCGCGGCCGCCGGCGAGCATGCATGTCACGGTGTACAGACGATAGCCAACGGACCTTGCAAAGGCGTCGCCGGCAGCCGTGAGGATAGGATGAGGTTGACCGGGAGCCTCCCATGATTTTTGGACCTCGAGTACCAACTGAGTCACGTCCGTCATCGCTTCATCCTTAAAAGATATTCGCTCTTGCTCATGCGTATGCTGGCTTCTCGGCATGCCGAGTCCCGCCTTGCAGAGTTCCTGATCGTCATACACGAGGCTATGCCACCTGAAAATGCAGTCTTCCATGGGCCTTGGGCAAAATGGTCCTGCCAGTGGTTTGTGGTCGCCCGCTACGGGGCGAGCTTTTCCCCGTCGGGTTCTGACAAAGGTGCTTCCTTGGGACGTCGCGAGAACCGACTTGTACTCATCCAATTCGTTAACTTCCGAATTGCCACATAAAAGACCGGGGTGAGGAAAAGTCCGAAAAGCGTTACGCCCAACATACCCGCGAAGACAGCCGTTCCGAGAGCCTGCCGCATCTCCGCGCCGGGGCCGGTCGCAATGGCAAGGGGAAGAACGCCGAGAATGAACGCAAAAGCCGTCATCAGGATTGGACGTAGCCGAAGGCGGCACGCCTCTACGACGGCGGCGATGGGATCCAGACCTTGTTCTTCCTCGGCCTGCTTGGCGAATTCCACGATCAGAATGGCGTTCTTGGCGGCAAGTCCGACCAGAACCACGAGGCCGATCTGCGTCAGAATATTATTGTCCATCCCGCGAATCATGACCCCAACGAGTGCCGAGAGCACTGCCATTGGAACAACCAGAATGATGGACAAGGGAAGAGACCAGCTCTCGTACTGTGCCGCCAGCACGAGAAAGACGAACAGTACGGATAGGCCGAATATCAAAATGGCCGTGTTGCCGGTCTGCTTTTCCTGGAATGCCAGCTCTGTCCATTCGAAACTCGTCCCTTGGGGCAGGACCTCCCGAGCAAGCTGCTCCATCGCATCAAGCGCCGTTCCCGAGGACACTCCGGGCGCTGCCTCGCCCTGGACCGGCACTGAGGTGTACATGTTGTAGCGCTGGATCAGATTGGGCCCGGATATCTCGCGCATTTCTACCAGCGTACCGAGAGGCACCAAGGCTCCCGTCGAGGAACGGACGCGCAGGCTATTAATATCGGACGGCTCGATTCGAAAGCGCTGGTCGGCCTGTGCCCGCACTTGCCAGACTCGTCCTAAGAAGTTGAAATCATTCACATACGCGGCGCCGAGATTGACCTGCAGAGCCTCGAAGATATTGGCGATGGGAACGTTGAGGATGCGGGCTTTTGCACGGTCGATCTCCAGGAAAACCTGGGGTGCATTCGCTGAAAATGTCGTAAAGACGCCTGCGAGATTGGGATTCTGCCGAGCTCGACCCATAATCTCGTAAGCGGCCGCGAGGACGCGATCTACCTCGTCTCCCGTGCGCTCCTGAAGCTGAATACGAAATCCGCCGCTGTTGCCCAACCCTCGGACCGGCGGAGGCGGAATGGCGATAATGAACGCCTCCTGGATGGATTGGAGGCGGCCGAACAATTGCCCAATGATTGCCTGACCCGATTGTCCGGCTGCTACACGGTCATCAAACGGCCGAAAGCTCGCAAAGATTGCAGCCGCATTGGTGGCGTTGGTGAAAGTGGCGCCGGAAAAGCCTGCGAATGCAACCGCGTCCTTAACGCCAGGAGTTTCCTGAATGATCTTTGATGCCCGCTGAACGACCTCATCCGTGCGGGACAGCGACGCTCCCTCCGGCAACTGAACCACAACGATGGCGTATCCCTGGTCGAGCGTGGGGATGAAGCCTCTCGGGATGGTGTTTGCAATCCATACCGTCCCGGCGATCAGCCCAGCATATATGGAAAGCGCAATGAGCTTATGTCGGACGACGCCTCCAACCGCCCTGGCATAGGCGCCGGAAGTCGCATCGAAACCTCTGTTGAACCTGTCCGCCATCCAGCGGCCTGTTCGAGCGATCGCGTTGCGGGGGCGTTCTTCCTGATGCGGCTTCAGGAGGAGGGCCGCGAGGGCAGGGGAGAGCGTTACGGAATTGAAGGCCGAAATCAGGGTCGAGACTGCGATGGTCAGGGCAAACTGGCGGTAGAATTGGCCTGTTATACCTGGAATGAACGCTGTCGGGATGAAGACTGCGCTGAGCACCAATGCGATTGCCACGACGGCGCTGCCGACCTCATCCATGGTTCTATGCGCCGCCTCTCGGGGGGACATTCCGAGGGAGATGTTGCGTTCCACATTCTCCACGACCACGATGGCGTCATCGACGACGATACCGATCGCCAGCACCATGCCGAAGAGGGTCAAGGTGTTGATGGAAAAACCAAGAAGGGACATGACCGCGAAAGTGCCAATCAAGGATACAGGGATCGCGATGATTGGTATTACGGCCGTTCGCCATGATTGCAGGAAGACAAGTACGACGAGAACGACGAGAAGCGCCGCCTCGAAAAGGGTTTTGTAAACTTCGTTCACACTTTGCGCGATGAACTCGGTCGGATTATAGACAATCTCATATTGGAGACCAGGCGGGAAATTCTTGGAAAGCTCCGCCATGGTGGCAATGATCTGCTCCGCTGATCCGAGTGCATTGGTATTGGGGCGCTGAAATATGCCGAGAGCCACGGCCGGCTTCCCGTTGAGATAGGAGTTCGTGACATAATCCTGTGCCCCGAGCTCGACCCTTGCCACGTCCTGCAGCCGCACGAGGCGCCCATCCTCGGTGGCGCGTACAATGATCTGGCGAAATTCACGAGGGTCCTCGAAGCGTCCTTGGGTTTTCACGACGAGCTGAAAGGCACTGTCCGTCGGCGCCGGCTCCGCACCGAGAGATCCGCCCGAGACCTGCACGTTCTGTTCCTGCACCGCTCTGACGACATCCCCGGAAGTCATGCCGAAAACGGCGAGTTTCTCAGGGTCGAGCCAGACACGCAGGCTGTATTGGCGCTCACCGAAGAGAATGAGGTCTCCGACACCGTCAAGGCGAAGGAGGATGTCTCGCACATTGTTGCGCGCATAATTCGACACATAGAGCTGATCGTAAGTGTTGTCCGGCGAGAGCATATGGACAACCATCATCAAATCCGGAGAACTCTTGGCCGTTGTTACTCCAAGGGCGCGTACCTCCTGGGGAAGCCTGGGAGTCGCGATGGCTACCCTGTTCTGAACAAAGACCTGAGCGGTATCGAGATCGGTGCCGAGCTTGAACGTGACGGTTAGGGCCATCGACCCGTCCGACGTTGAATAGGAGGACATGTAGAGCATGTCCTCAACACCGTTGATCTGCTGCTCAAGCGGGGTCGCTACAGTCGATGCAACGGTTTGTGCGTCAGCTCCTGGATAGCTGGCACGCACCACGATGGTCGGCGGCGCAATCTCTGGGTATTGAGCGATAGGGAGGGTCGTGTAGGCAATTCCGCCGACGAGGAGAAGAACAACGGACAAAACGGTTGCAAAGATCGGACGATCAACGAAGAAGTGGGCGAACCGCATTCGACCCTCCGTTATTCATTGAGGTTGCGGTTTGCGGCCTCGCGGACCGGCGGCAAGGTTGAGACTTGCGGATTGACCTTTATTCCGGGTCGAACCCTCGCCAAACCGTTGACCACGATATTTTCATCGCCCTTCAGCCCCGTACGGATGACCCGATAGCCATCAATTCTTGGCCCGGGGCGAACGGGCCTTATGCTGACGGTGTTATCCTCACCGACCACGTAGACAATTCGACGGTCCTGATCGCTTCCGACAGCCTCGTCGGGAACGAGAATACCTTTATAGGGATTTGAACCCATAAGGCTGATGCGTCCGAAAAGACCCGGTGTGAGGAAAAGATCCTTGTTGTCGAAGATGGCCCTAGCCCGAATGGTACCGCTTGCCGCGTCAAGACGGTTGTCGATGAAATCAAGCTTACCTGTGCGTTTGGCAAGCCTCTCGTCGGTCATCGTCAATTCGACCTGATTGGGGCCGTCCTGGGTCGACGTACGCGTTCCACCGTTCTCCTGCCGCGAGTAGGCAAGATAAGAACGTTCATCGACATCGAAATAGAAGTGTATCGGATCCAGCGAAACAATGTTTGTCAGGATCGTTTCGTTGGCGTTGATCAGGTTGCCGACGGATACAAGTTTGCGTGAGATCCGCCCGGCAATGGGAGCCTTGATCTGCGTGAATTCTAAATCCAGGCGCGCATTGCGGAGGGCGCCCTGTGCGCGATCGAGCTCGGCCCGAGCCGTTAGAAAATTTGATCGACGCTGGTCTAGGAGCTGCTCGGCGATATTGCCGGACTTACGCAGCTGCTCCGCTCTGTCCAGATCATTCGACGCAAATTCGACCCTGACCTGGGCGGAAGCCACCGTTGCTTCCGCTTGTTCCAAGGCTGCCTGGTACGGGCGTTGATCAATCGTAAAAAGGGGGTCGCCTTCCTTGACGATCGCGCCGTCGACGAAGTGAATTTTGTCCAGGTAGCCGGATACGCGGGCCCTGATATCGACTTGATCGATGGCGTCGAAGCGCCCGATGAAATCGTCCCGCTCTACGATGTCTTTGACGACGGGTTTGGCAACGGTGACTTGTGGCGGCGGTGGAGTTTGAGCGTAGGTGAGTTCAGGGGGCAGCAACGCCAACGCGGCAATAAGGGTCACGGTCCTCAGACACGACATAGCGTCCTCCGTCCGAATGAGGCGAAGATCATTCAATGTATTCGCCTCGTCGAATTACAGAAAATCAGGGTGAAATGCTTTTCCGCAAATCCGATATGTCACATTAACGTGGCAGTTGGGTGGCTATGTTAAGCGGGGTTTCCCTCGTCAGACAAGATGATCATTGTTACAGCAGCGAGAGCTTCTTGTCGGGAAGAATCGGTTTCATCAGCTGAAAGTCGTTTGCGATATAAAGTTTCTTTTCGGACCGTGCCTTCAGTGAACTTCGCTGGCACGCATCGCTTCAACCCGTATTTCCTCCGTCAGGAGAGCCTTGAGGTCGGAGAACTCAATACTGGTTTTCATCCTGTAGTGCCGCGGATGCGGAAGCTCGACAGGGATATCGGCCTTGATTTGTCCTGGGCGCGCCGTCATGACGACGACGCGGGACGCAAGGAAGATTGCTTCCTCGATGTCGTGAGTTACGAACAGGACGGTCTTTCGCTCCCGCTCCCAGATCCCAAGTAGAAGTTCCTGCATGAGAGAACGGGTCTGATTGTCGAGGGCGCCGAATGGCTCGTCAAGAAGCAGGATGGCGGGATCGTTGGCAAGCGCACGCGCGATAGCCGTTCGTTGCTGCATGCCGCCTGATAACTGCTTCGGGTAATGCTGCTCGAAGCCGCGCAACCCCACCTTGTCGATATAGGACGCGACAATTTCCCGGCGCATGCTTGACGGGACGCTTTTCTCTCGCAAACCGTATGCGATGTTATCCGCGACGGTCAGCCATGGAAAGAGGGTGTAGGATTGAAACACCATGCCGCGATCGGCGCCAGGTGCCCTGATTTCCTGCCCTTTGAGAACGACCCTGCCGGATGTCGGCTTGTCGAGGCCGGCAACAATCCGGAGCAGAGTCGACTTTCCGCAGCCGGAGGGCCCGAGAATGGTGATGAAGTCGTTCTCCGTCACGGAAAGATTGGTGGGCTCGAGCGCCCGTACGGGAGCGCCTCCCCGCATGCCAGGGAAAACACGCGACACGTTGTCGATCGTCAAAACAGTGTTTGTCATGCTAGCCGCCAAGGAAAGAGTGTTCGGTTCAAAGCCTTGAACATGAAGTCCGAAATAAGCCCGATAATGCCGATCACGATAATTCCGAAAATCATCTGCCCGGTTGCGAGAAGGGCTTGGCTGTCGATGATCATATGGCCGATGCCGGATGATGAGCCGATCAGTTCGGCGACGATGACATATGTCCATGCCCAGCCGAGCACGAGACGGAGAATCTCTGCAATTTCGGGAGCATTGGCCGGAATGAGAACGCGCCGCACGACACCCCGGTCGTTCGACCCAAGGGTATAAGCCGCTTCGACGAGATCGCGGCGCGTATTGCCGACCGCGACTGCCACCATGAGAATGATCTGGAAAACAGACCCTATGAAAATGACTAGCAATTTCTGCATTTCGCCGATTCCAGCCCACAGAATAAGGAGTGGAACGAACGCAGAGGCAGGCAGGTACCGGGCGAAGGAGATGAAGGGTTCGAGGAACGCCTCAAAGGGTTTGTAGGCCCCCATCAACACACCGATCGGAACCGCAACGACAGCCGCGAGGATAAAGCCTCCGACCACGCGCCAGACCGTCACCCCGATATCGGTCAGAAACCCGAATTTCGTCAGGAGGAGCCATCCATCCTGAAGCATGGTGATTGGATCGGCCAGGAATGTTCGCGAAACGTAGCCACCGAGTGTCGCGAAAGCCCAGGCCGCAACGAAGAGCACAAAAAAAGATATACCAAGAACGACGCGTAGGCCTTGGCTAACTGGTTCGAGTGGACGTCTCATGAACGAATGCCCGCCGCCTGGAAAGGAGCCCAGTCCAGGTCCGCATGAGGGAAAGGAGCGAAGCGGCGGCTCGCTATGGGAGCCGCCGTGCAAGGGATCAGCTACTGGATGAAGCTGGTATCAGCGAGCGCGTTCATGTCCGGTCTCTGCTTGATGATGCCAATTTCCAGCAGAAGGTCCGCGGCTTCAGCCGAAAACGTCTTGAACTCGCTGTCGAAGAACTTCTTATTGGCCTCTCGGTCCTGCCAGCGCAGGAACTTTGCCGACGCGGCAAAGGCCTCGCCTGTCTGTTTTACGTCGGCTCCCATAATCTCATAGGCCTTCGCGGGTTCTTTGGCGATCATATCAAGAGCTTCGAAATAGCTGTCCGCAAGAGCTTTTGCGGCCTTTGGATTGTCGCTCAGGAATTTCGGCGTGCAGCCGAAGGTGTCCATCACCATCGGATAATCGAGGGTCGTTGCAATGATCTTGCCGGATTGCGGCGCCGCGCGCACGGAGGAGAGATAGGGCTCGTAAGTCATGGCGGCATCATTCTGGCCTGCGATGAAAGCCTGAGCGGCGGGACCTGGCTCCATATTGACGACAGTCGCGTCCTTTACGGAAAGACCGTTTTTCTTGAGCATCCAAGCAAGCGCGAAATAGGGGGAGGTACCGGGTGCTGAAGCAGCGACGGTTTTTCCCTTGATATCCTTGATCGAGCCGATCGTGTTGCGCACGACCATGCCGTCGGCGCCGTAGCTCTTGTCGAGCTGGAAGATCTGCTTCGTCGGGACACCGTTCGCGTTCCAGACGATCCAGGTTTCAACTGTGGTGGCGGCGCATTGAATGTCGCCGGACTGGATCGCGAGGTGGCGGCTGGCCTGAGGCACCTTCTTCAGCGTGACATCGAGGCCGTTCTTTTTGAAGATGCCCGCTTCCTGTGCGAGTGTCAGGGGAGCAAAGCCGGTCCAGCCGGAAATTCCCACCGCTACCTTCGTATCCTGCGCCGATGCCGAGCCCGCTGCCAGCGAAAGCAGCGCCAAACCACCTATGATCGATTTCATCATGACCTCCACGTCACCCTGCCGTCTCGTCTATCGGTCGCCGTGACATCTCTGGTCTATCTCTGTCTTTTGCCGTCACGGTTCGATGCGAGTGTCCGCAGATCGCACCATGACGGAAGTCGGATGTCAAATGTATAGACATGAGGGGCTGCTGGAACTTTCCTCATTCGGCACGAACTTCACACTTTATTGCTCTCTAATCAGGCGTAATCTCGATCAGCACCGCCCTGCCAGGGCCAGAGAGAGGGATGAGATCAGTCCAGGCCGGCAGCATCAGCGTGTCGTGCGTCTCCAGCGCATGCATGGTTCCGCCCAAGGTTACGTTCAACCGCCCATTCAAGGGTGTAATAAAGGCCATGTGGGCATCTTCGGCCAGGAGGGCTGTTCCGGCCTCAAGCGTCCGCGTGCGATGACGAAACTGCCCACGACGGGTCATGACATTGAGGTCGCGGATTGGACCTGACAGGAGACGGCACGTCGTTGGGTCGTCCCCCGAGAACGATAACTTGTCCGACGGGCCCTTCAGTCGGAATGGAACTCCTCCGACGGTCAGCTCGATGTTTCCGCCTTCCATCACGATCAGGGTCCGGTCGACACCCGGAAAAGCGGAGAAGGGGCCCTCCATCGCCACGTCGGCCATGCTGATGCGCCAGCCGAAAGTGTCAAAGCCGGCGCCATGCGGAAAGACGGAAATCTCTGACGTCGTCCCGCCGCCATTCTTCCACGGAACCCTCACGAGCTCTGCAGCGCGAATCACATGAGGGGTCATGGTTTTCTCCTCAACGGAGGCTTGGAAGGTTCAGGTTGTGCTCTTGTGCGCAGTCGATCGCAAGATCATAGCCCGCATCCGCATGACGCATAACTCCTGTGGCTGGATCATTCCACAAAACCCTCTCGATGCGTTTCGCGGCTTCCGGGGTTCCGTCACAGACGATGACCATCCCCGAGTGTTGTGAGAATCCCATTCCAACGCCGCCGCCATGGTGGAGGGAGACCCAAGTGGCGCCTGATGCGCAATTCAGCAGCGCATTGAGGAGCGGCCAATCCGAAACGGCATCGGACCCGTCCTTCATGGCTTCCGTCTCCCGGTTCGGACTTGCCACGGAGCCGGAATCCAGGTGATCACGCCCGATCACGATGGGCGCTTTCAGCTCTCCCTTCGCCACCATTTCGTTGAAGGCGAGCCCGAGGCGATGACGATCGCCAAGCCCAACCCAACAGATACGTGCTGGAAGGCCTTGGAACTTGATGCGTTTCTGCGCCATGTCGAGCCAGTTATGCAGGTGCTTATTGTCCGGCAGCAGCTCCTTCACCTTTGCGTCCGTACGATAAATATCTTCCGGATCGCCGGACAGCGCAGCCCAGCGGAACGGCCCGATGCCGCGGCAGAAGAGCGGGCGAATATAGGCCGGAACGAAGCCCGGAAATGCGAAGGCATCCTCGACGCCTTCTTCCTTTGCCATCTGGCGGATGTTGTTGCCGTAGTCGAGTGTCGGCACGCCATCCTTATGGAAATCAAGCATGGCCCGTACATGCTCAGCCATGGATCGCTTGGCGGCATGTTCAACCGCTTTTGGATCCGTTTCACGCTTGGCTTCCCACTCGGCGACGCTCCAGCCTTTTGGCAGGTAGCCATTTACGGGATCATGCGCGGATGTCTGGTCCGTAACCGCATCGGGGCGGATGCCGCGCCGATAGATTTCAGGATAGAGCTCGGCCGCGTTGCCAAGAAGGCCGACGGAAAGGGGCTTCCGTTCACGGCACGATTGCTCGATGAGACTCATGGCCTCATCGAGCGAGTCCGCCCGTCGATCGACATACCCTGTTTTGAGACGCATTTCGATCCGGCTCGCCTGGCATTCGATAGCCAAACAGGAAGCCCCTGCCATCGTGGCCGCAAGAGGCTGAGCGCCCCCCATGCCGCCCAGGCCGGCTGTCAGAATCCAGCGACCTGAGAGGTCGCCGCCATAGTGCTGACGCCCGACTTCCACGAACGTCTCGTAGGTGCCCTGCACAATCCCTTGGCTTCCGATGTAGATCCACGACCCTGCAGTCATTTGGCCGTACATCATGAGACCCTTGCGGTCGAGTTCATGGAACTTGTCCCAGGTGGCCCAATGCGGAACAAGGTTTGAATTCGCAATCAGGACACGAGGAGCATCCGGGTGAGTACGAAAGACGCCGACCGGCTTACCCGACTGGACAAGGAGCGTCTCGTCCGGTTCCAATGTCTTCAGAGTCGACGTGATGCGGTCAAAGCTCTCCCAATCACGCGCCGCCCGCCCAATTCCTCCATAAACGACAAGCTCACCGGGTTTTTCCGCGACCTCCGGATCGAGGTTGTTCATGAGCATGCGTAAGGGAGCCTCGGTAAGCCAGCTCTTCGCCGAGAGTTCAGTTCCGTGAGCAGCGCGGATCACCCGTGCGTTATCAATGCGGTGCATGGCAGTTCCTCGTTAGGCTTCGTGCTTTGCGAAAGTCAGACAGCATTCCAGAATATGGGTAAGGACACTACGCATCGGCGCCGCGAAAGAGGCATCATATGGCGTCGGCCATTGCCCTTCCGCGACCGGGCCGATGGGCTCGTGCATATACCCTCGGCAAGCCAGCTCCATCTGTATGGCATGAATTCCGGCAGCAGGCTTACCCATATTTCGGGTGATATAGCCGCCCTTGAACCGACCGTTCGTAACGTGCGTGAACGCGCTCTCGGTGCAGATCGCCTCGATCTCACGTGTCAGTTCAGGATCGCAACTTGCCCCGTCATTCGTGCCGATGTTAAGGTGCGGAAGTGTGCCCTGGAACAGACGAGGAATGACAGAGCGGATGGAATGGCAATCATAAACCACAACGTGGGTATGCTGCGTTTGCAATCGTTCAACTTCGGCCTGAAGAGCTGCATGATAGGGGGTAAAGAAAAGATCCCGTCGTTCGGCAAGAGCCTTCTCGTCCGGCTCCGCTCCAGGACGATAGAGGGCTTCGCCGTCGAAAGTTGTCGTCGGACACAACTCTGTCGTCGCTTGCCCTGGATAGAGTGAGATTCCTGCCGGATCCCGATTTACATCGATGACGGTTCTTGAGATCGACGTGCGAATGATGGTCGCGCCGAGACCGGATGCGAAGTCATAGACATGTTCGATCCACCAATCCGCGTCCTTCCGTGATAGCCATGGCGATACCAGTCCATTTGCGTATTCCGGCGGTATTTCCATGCCAGTGTGTGGAATACTCACAAGAAGTGGGGCGTTGCCACGGCTGATCGATAGCCAGGGAGGAGAGGTTTTGGTCATCGGATCACGCCGTGAGAGATGGAAGCAGCGCTGCGCCTGCGGCTTCAGCAAGTGCGCCGGAGCTCACCAGCTCCGTAGCCAGTTTCATTTCAGGAGCCATGTGGCGATCATCGGCTAAGGACGGTACCTGTTCACGCAACAGAAATCGGACACGCTCGAGGGGCTCGCTCGTTCTCATGGGAGCATGAAAGTCGCAACCTTGGGCTGCCGTCAGCAGCTCTATCCCAACCACGTTGGCCGTGTTCCGTGCCATGGGAATGAGGCGACGTGCCCCATGAGTTGCCATGGAGACATGGTCCTCCTGATTTGCCGAAGTCGGGATTGAGTCGACGCTTGCAGGGTAGGCGCGTTGTTTGTTCTCCGACACGAGCGCGGCCGCTGTCACCTGCGGGATCATGAACCCGGAGTTCAGTCCAGGCTTTGGTGTCAGAAAAGCCGGGAGCCCCGAAAGCGCAGGATCTACAAGCATCGCTATGCGGCGTTCCGTCAACGATCCAATTTCGCAGATCGCCATAGCAATCATGTCGGCCGCAAACGCAACAGGTTCCGCGTGAAAGTTTCCACCGGAGATTACCTCGCCGGTCTCGGCAAATACCAGCGGGTTGTCCGATACTCCGTTCGCTTCAGTTTCAAGCGTGCTGGCCGCCTGCCGGAGGAGATCGAGTACGGCTCCCATGACCTGTGGTTGGCAGCGCAGGCAATAGGGATCCTGGACGCGATCGTCGTTTGTGAGGTGTGACGCACGGATCACGCTGCCCTGCATCAGAGTTCGCAAGGCAGCTGCGACCTCGGCTTGGCCCTTGTGACGGCGCAGTGCTTGGATTCGAGGATCAAATGGTCCGTCGGATCCTTTCGCTGCGTCCGTCGCCAGAGCTCCCGTAATAAGAGCAGCCTGAAACACGCGCTCGGTTTCAAAAAGACCGGCGAGGGCAAGGGCGGTGGAGACCTGCGTTCCATTGAGCAGCGCGAGACCTTCCTTAGGGCCGAGCACCAGAGGCTCAAGGCCCGCCTGGCCAAGTGCTTCCATCGCAGGAACCTGCTCGTCGCCCACGAAAAAGGCCCCGATACCCAGTAAGGCTGCAGTCATGTGCGCCAGAGGTGCAAGGTCGCCGGAAGCACCGACGGATCCTTGGGCTGGGACAACGGGAATAAGTCCAGCCGTAAGACAGTCCTGAAGATGTTGAAGAGTCGACCAGCGAATTCCTGATGCCCCCTGCGCCAGACTCGCAAGTTTCAAAGCCATCACAAGGCGCACGACCGACGAAGGAAGCGGTTCACCGACGCCTGCGGCATGGGATATCACAATGTTGCGCTGAAGAGTCTCTAAATCCGACGCTCCGATGCGGACGCTGGCCAGCTTTCCAAACCCCGTGTTGACCCCATAAACAGGATCCCCCTTGGCGACGATCTGTTCAATCGTGCGCGCACCTGCTTCGACTTTCGAGCGGACGTTCAGGTCAAGTTCTATGCCGCTGCCTCGATAAATCCGCTTCCAATCAGTGAGCGGGACCGAGCTGGGCTGCAAGATGACGGTTGTGTTCAATGTCCCCTCCATATGCGGGCATGCAACGGATTGAAGCCGATCCTGTAGACTAGCTCCGCTGGGCGCTCGATGTCCCAGATTGCAAGATCGCACCATTTGCCCGCTTCCAGCGTGCCCATATCGTCTAAGCGTCCGAGGGCGCGTGCCGCTTCTCGCGTGACGGCTGCGACGCATTCTTCCACCGTGAGGCGAAAGAGTGTCGCACCCATGTTCATTGTCAAAAGCAACGACGTCAGAGGTGACGTGCCGGGGTTGCAATCTGTTGCAAGCGCCATGCGAGTGCCATGGTGCCGGAACGCTTCTACAGGAGGGAGTTTGGTTTCGCGAAGCATGTAGAAGGCACCCGGCAGCAGAACTGCGACGGTTCCGGCTTGAGCCATCGCTTTGGCGCCTTGATCGTCGGTGTATTCGAGGTGATCCGCCGAGAGAGCCTTGAAACCTGCAGCCAGCTCTGCACCATGTAGGTTTGAGAGTTGGTCGGCATGCAGCTTGATATTCAATCCAAGCTCTTTTGCCGCCTTGAAAACCCGGCCAGTCTGATCCGGTGAAAAGGCGATCCCCTCACAAAATGCGTCGACAGCGTCGATCAAGCCTTCTTGCACCAGGGCTGGCAGCATCTCCCGGCAGACTTTATCGATGTAAGCATCTTTATCCCCGCCGGCCTCGGGAGGAAGCGCATGAGCTCCGAGGAATGTCGTCGTGACGTTGACGGGGCGCGCCGTGGAAAGTTGGCGAGCGGCGCGGAGCATCCGCGCCTCCGTTTCAAGATCGAGGCCATAGCCCGACTTGATCTCGACGGTGGTGCAGCCCTCCGCAATCAAGTGGTCGAGCCGCCGAAGCGCGCTGGCGATGAGCTCGCTTTCTGTCGCAGCCCTTGTGGCTTTGACAGTGGAAATGATTCCACCTCCCGCGCGAGCAATTTCCTCATAGCTCGCCCCGTTAAGACGAAGCTCGAATTCTCGGGCGCGATCCCCTCCAAAGACAAGATGAGTATGACAGTCGATGAGGCCTGGAGTGATCCACCGGCCGTCGCAGTCGATCTTTTCCATGGCCTCCCACGAGGCTGGAAGCCGGTCGGATGGCCCAGCAAAGACAATGCGCCCATCCTTCGCGGCGATGGCGCCGTCCTCAACGATTCCGAGGCCGCCCATGTGCTCGGCCAGGGTCGCCAGACGGGCCCGGTACCAGATCCGGTCGAGGCGCATGGTCCATCCTCCCATCTTCTTCGGTATTGTCTATACATAAACGCGAGTTGAAATTATTGTCTAGACTTATTCTGAGGTCTGGGATCGATTTAGGATCCTGAACCAGACGAAAGGGGACACGACGCTATGGCGACAGGGCAGGTGCGTAGGCTTTTCCTCGATCAAGCCCTCCTGCCAAGCGGTTGGGCCAGAAATGTCGCTTTGGATATCGATAGCGGCTTTATCCAAAGTGTCACCCCGGATGCCCCTCATCGAGACGGTTGGGAGCGGATTGCCGGCATTGCGCTTCCTGGCCTTCCCAATCTTCATAGTCATACGTTCCAGCGTGGCATGGCGGGTCTTGCGGAAAGGCGAGGTCCTACTGGGGACAGCTTTTGGACATGGCGCCAGGTCATGTATCGTTTCCTCGAGCACCTTACGCCTGACGACGTGGAGACCGTCGCAGCTTTCGCCATGATGGAGATGCTTGAGGGCGGCTTCACCTCTCTGGCTGAGTTCCACTATCTCCACCACGACCGGGACGGTCATGCCTATGGCGATATCGGGGAATTGTCCGGACGTATTGTTGCCGCTGCTGCCGAGGCAGGGATTGGACTCACGCTCCTCCCCGTCTTTTACGCCCAAGGCGGTTTTGGTGGGGCTGCGCCAAACGATGGGCAAAAGCGTTTCATCTGTGGAGTCGATGCTTACGTGCGGCTCCTTGAGAGTGCCAAGAAGGCGGTCCGGTTCGTCGACGACGCCGTTCTAGGGATTGCTCCGCACAGTCTGCGGGCCGTAACTCCCGAAAGCCTGCATGCCGTCGTAGGGATGGCGCCGGAAGGACCTGTTCATATCCACATTGCAGAGCAGACCAAGGAGGTCGAGGACTCCTTGGCATGGTCCGGGATGCGACCTGTCGCGTGGCTGTTGGCCCATACGCCGGTGAATAAGCGCTGGTGCTTGATTCATGCGACGCATCTTGATGAAGAGGAAATTCAGGGGCTTGCCGCGTCCCGGTCAGTCGCTGGACTGTGTCCGATAACAGAAGCAAATCTGGGTGATGGAATTTTTCCCGGGGTACCATTCCTCAGCAGGAGCGGTGCATTTGGTGTGGGTTCGGATTCGAACATCCACATCTCGGCTCCGGAGGAACTCAGGCAGCTGGAATATAGTCAGCGTCTGTCTCATCGTGGTCGGAACCTGTTTGCGGAGCGGGAAGGGGAGTCAACAGGCCGGAGCCTCTACACCAAGGCACTGACAGGGGGAGCGCAAGCTCTTGGAAGACGGGTTGGTGCACTTAGAGCCGGCTCCCGGGCGGATCTGGTTGTGTTAGATAGTGACGCTCCCGACTTTGCTGGCCTCTCCGGAGATGCTTTGCTCGACACCTACATCTTCGCAACAGGTGCGCGGGCAATCGACAGAGTTATTGTCGGAGGTCGAACCGTCGTTACTCATGGACGTCATTACAAGCGGGACGAGATTTCTGCCCGGTTTGCAAAAGTTATGACCAGGATCCGATCATGAACACGAAGTCGGCGCGGACTCCTCAACCTTCCGAAGCGAAGCACCTCTATCAGCGCATCCGTGACGATATCGAGACTCGAATCATGTCCGGAGAGTGGCCACCCGGCCACCGGGTACCTTTCGAGCACGAGCTGATGGCAGAGTACAATTGTTCTCGCATGACCGTGAACAAGGTCCTGTCCGCCCTTGCCGCGAACGGGCTTATCACGCGTCGCCGCCGCGCCGGAACGGTTGTCGCGGAGCCAAGCACCCAACAAGCCGTTCTTGAGATTCAGGACTTTGCCCTTGAGGCGGCACGCGCCGGCACCACCTATCGCTTCACGATTCTCGAGCGAGCCATCGAAGTCCTTGACGTCGCCGGCGCCCAGCGCACCGGTCTGCCGGTCGGAACCACGATGCTGTCCCTGACAACCTTGCATCTCATGGACAACATCCCCCGGGCTTATGAACAGCGACTGATTCATCTGGCAACGGTCCCGGAGGCGAAAAGAGAGGCGTTCAAACAGGATCCCCCCGGAACTTGGCTGCTCAGACGTGTTCCCTGGACGGATGCCGAACACGTCGTCCGGGCTGTGAATGCAGATGCCAGCCTGGCCAGACGGCTCAAGATCCAAACAGGTTCAGCCTGTCTGGTACTTGAGCGGCGTACGTGGCAGGCAGGTGTTTTCGTGACGGAGGCCCGCATTACGTACCCAGGAGAAAGGCATCATCTCGTGGGTCGCTTTTCCCCGGCCATGCAGGGCCTCTGAGCAGCTGCGCCTGCAGTTCTGGCCTCAAGTGCCATATAGGCAGACATCTCCTTCCTCTGTCATTCAACTGACATTCGGTTTGCGTAATCGGTGGGACCATACTGCCGAGCCCTCTTCATCGCTATGGCAGTGGCTCAGACTGAGACGTGTCTCTAGCGGATGCATGAGGATTTCCGATGAAATATGGATTGTTGGCGATACTCGCCGTTATGGCCGTGCCAGGAGTTGCCCAGGCGCAGGCTGTTTATCCCATTGATCGCGCGACGATCCTTTCGGGAGCCAAGTTTGATTTCAAGATCGAACTACCCAAGATCATTGCGCAGAAGGACATCAAGGTCACGATCAACGGCGAGGATGCGGAGAAGATCCTGGGCGGCTCCTTCTCCTATATCGAGAAAGAAGACGGCGGCGATGCTTCCTCTCTGATTATCCGCAGTGCGGCCATTGCCAATGCGGGCGACTACGTCGTGGACGTCAGAGCAGGCGATTTCTCGAAGACGGTAAAATGGTCGGTGTTCGGCACCCCTGCCCAGAAACAAGCAAAGAACATCATCTTCCTCTTGGGTGATGGCTTGTCCGTCGCGCACCGAACCGGCGCGCGGATCATGTCAAAAGGCAATGTTGAAGGAAAGGCGAGCGGCCGTCTTGCGATGGACGACTTGCCGGCCATGGCCTTTATCGGGACGGCCTCGACGGATTCTATTGCAGCGGACAGCGCCAATACCATGAGCGCTTACATGACCGGGCACAAGTCGGCCGTGAACGCCCTCGGCGTCTATGCCAGCAGAGCCAAGAACACACTGGAGCATCCGAAGCAGGAGACCATCGCGGAAATCGTTCGACGCAACACAAAGATGTCGATCGGCGTCGTATCCGGCTCCGAGCTCCAAGATGCAACCCCGGCGGCCGTCGTCGGACACACCCGTCGTCGTGCCGATAAGGCAGAGTTGATGGCGGATTTCTTTAATGTGAAGCCGGAGGTTTTGCTTGGGGGCGGTTCAGCGTACTTCTTGCCAAAAACGACTGCCGGATCCAAACGTAAAGACGATATCGACTATGTGACCAAGTTCAGGGAAGCTGGTTATGTGGTTGCGACCAGCGACGAAGAGCTGGCCAAGGCGGCACGCGAAACCAATACCGGTAAGCTGCTGGGTCTCTTCCACCCGGGCAACATGGATGTCACATTGGACCGGAAGTTTCTCAAAAAAGGCACGGTCGGTAAGTTCCCAAATCAGCCTGGCACCGTCGAAATGATGCAGGCTGCGCTTAATGTTCTTTCTCGGAACGCTGAAGGGTTCTTCCTCATGGTTGAGGGGGCCTCCATCGACAAGATGTCCCATCCATTGGACTGGGAGCGCGCGCTGGTTGACACCATCGAGTTCGACAAGGCTGTCGCAGAAGCCCAGGCATTTGCCAAAACGCACCCTGACACCCTGATTATCGTGACAGGCGATCATACTCATGGCGTTTCCATCATCGGGACGATCGACGACAGCAAGCCCGGCGAAGAGATGAGAGAGAAGGTCGGTACCTACGCTGAGGCCGGCTTCCCGAATTATGCCGACAGCGATGGAGACGGTTATCCGGATCGTGTTGACGTCTCACGCCGCCTGGCCGTGTTTGCGAACAACTTCCCGGATTATTACGAGACATTCCGACCGAAACTCGACGAGCCCTTCGTCCCTGCGGTTCAAAACGAGAAAAAGCAGTACGTCGCCAACGAAGCTTACAAGAATGTCCCCGGTGCCGTGCTCCGGATCGGCAATTTGCCTAAAGATGCCGATACAGGTGTGCACGCTGTCGACGACGTCATCCTGCAGGCTCAGGGACCCGGATCGGAGAGATTCCGCGGTTATTTGGAAAACACCGATGTGTTCCGCGTGATGGCCGAGGTTCTGGCTTTAGGAAGCGGATCGTTGGTTCAAAAGGCGCAGAAATAGGGTGATAGGGTGGAGCGGAATTGACCGCTCCACCTTCACACGGGTGAAAGTCACCAGGCCAATGATGCTCACACGCCGCAACACCTTAATGGGACTAAGCTCCCTCATCGTCTCCGCAAGCAGCGCAAACGCATCCATGCCTGAGCTGACCTTTGAACAGCTCTACGACACCATAGGCGTTCTTGGCATGACCCTGTCCGGACGGGTCAAACAACTGAGCGGGCAGCGAGTCCGTATGAGAGGTTTCATGGCTCCTCCGCTAAGAGCCGAAGCAAACTTCTTCGTCCTGACCAAGGTTCCTATGGCCCTCTGTCCCTTCTGTTCTTCAGATGCAGACTGGCCAAGCGACATCGTCGTGGTTTACTTGAGTGAAAAGCAGACCTTTGTACAATCCAATACCACTATCGAAGTCGAGGGTACTCTCGAGCATGGGTCATGGACGGATCCGGAGACAGGCTTTGTCAGTCTCCTTCGGTTGGCCAGTTCGCGTTTCCGGATGTCGTGACAATGCCGAGCGTGAAGCTTCGTGACGTCCAAGTGCGGATTGCAGGTCTTGAAAGACCTGTGATCGATGTGCCTCAACTCTCGATTGACGCTGGAGAGCGAGTCGCCATAACAGGACCCTCGGGCGCCGGGAAAACAACGCTCATCAATGTGCTGGTAGGGCTCGAACGTCCAAATACAGGTAAGGTTATTTGGGACAAAATCGACATCTTCGATCTTAACGAGGCAGATCGAGATGGCTGGCGAGCCAAAAACGTCGGCATCGTTTTTCAGGAATTCCACCTGTTTCCCGGGCTCGGCGTCCTCGACAACGTGCTGCTTCCACAGCAGCTTCGATCGTTCCGTTCAAGCGCAGAGCACCGCATGCGAGCGATCGACCTTCTTCGCCACGTCGGCTTAACGCGACTTGACCAGGATGCCGCAACCCTTTCCCGAGGTGAAATGCAGCGGGTTGCGATTGCGCGAGCCCTTTGTACGCGTCCGAGTGTGGTTGTGGCCGACGAGCCGACGGCGAGCCTTGACAAGAACAGCGCCGACGCAGTCACAGAATTGCTCGTGGATCTGTCCGGTTCCTTGGGTGCCACACTGATCGTCATCACCCACGACAGCTCACTTGAACGGGCGATGACGCGTGCCATCTTCATGGATCGTGGTTTCGTCATGACCTCTGAGGGTAACGTATGATCCCAGCAAGATTCATCTGGGCCGATTTGCGTCGCCTCTGGGTCGGGTCGACGGTCGTCGTTCTTCTCATCGCCAGTGCAACGGGTCTGGGCGTCGCCGTCAATCTTCAGGAGCGAGCACTTCGCCTCGGCAGCGCGCGGGCGGCCGAGGGATTCGACTTGGTGATCGGTGCGGCGGGCAGCGAAACACAGCTCGTCCTGTCTGCGGTTTTTCTTCAGCTGGCGCCACTGCCGTTGATGCCCGGTTCCATTCTGCAGAAGCTATCTGCCGATCCAAAAGTGGAGATGGCCGCGCCGGTAGGTTTTGGGGATTCCTTCGACGGTATGCCCATCGTCGGCACAAGTGCTGCCTTCATCGATAGTCGGGGCCATGGAAAACTGACCGAGGGGAGGATATTTCGGCAAATCTCCGAGGCAGTCGTTGGCGCCAAGGTGAAGCTTTCGATTGGAGATGAGATCAAGCCCTTGCACGGCTTGCCGGATGAGGGCGGACATACTCACGGAGAGCTGGCTTACGCCATCGTCGGGAGAATGGCGGAAACCGGTACGCCCTGGGATAAGGCAATTCTGGTTCCGATCGAAGGAGTATGGAGAGTTCACCATCTCGTGGATGGTCATGATGACAGAGAAGAGCACGAACCAGAACCCGCGAGCATGACAAGCATCCGAATTGGCCCGCCCTGGAATAATCCCCCGGGCGTGCCGGCCATCATCGTGAAAGCAAAGACGATAGCCGACGCCTATCGCCTAAGGGCCGAGTATCGGAGGGATGCCACCCTCGGCGTTTTTCCCGCTGAAGTCCTGACGCGCCTTTTTGCTACTCTCGGAGATGTTCGGTCCGTTCTGGCTGCAATCGCCATGACAACGCAGGCGCTTGTCGCCGCCGCCGTGATCTTAGTTTGTACGGTCCATTTGTCGCAAAGACGCAAGCAACTAGCCGTTCTTCGGGCACTGGGAGCGCCTAGAAGGGCGGTTTTCGGCCTTGTTTGGGTAGAGATCCTCATTCTCGTCGGTTTGGGCGTCGCCCTGGGAGTTGGCCTTGGCTATGCTGGAGCAAGGATCTTCTCGGGCTGGTTGTCGGCTACGAGCGGGATTACGGGCCCGATTGCCCTGAACCTGGAAGACCTGACACTTGTCGCCGTGCTGCTTCTGATCGCCGCCGTAATCGCAACAATTCCTGCTGCTATGGCCTATCGACAGCCGACCTCTATTGCGCTCAGGTCGTAGCAATCGTTGAGCGGAAGTGCTTTCCTGTCCCGTCCGAGGCCCGGCGGCTTGCCGGGGCGGTCCCCTGAAAGACCTTGAATAGGATTGCCACTTCAAAGGAGCGTTACGTCGCCGCAACGCCGTGACCGTGCTCCGTCAGAGTATAGGGCGTGTCGCCCGCGGCAGCCGGCCCCACGATGAACTCCGCGCATCGACTCCCCATCATCATTGCCGGAGCATTCGTATTTCCGGCGTTGATGTTGGGCATCGCGGAGAGGTCGCATACGCGAAGATTGTCGACCCCGCGCACCCGAAGGCGAGAGTCGAGCACCGCGAGGGCATCCTCGGCCGGGCCCATTCGGCAAGTGCCGGCAGGATGATAGTTGGTTTTCACGAACCGACGGCAATGCGCCATGATCGCTTCGTCACTCAGATCTGTAGGATCAGGGATAGCTACGCGGGAAATCCGCTCCTTCAAGGGGTTTGTCTGAAAGGCACGTAGGAAGAAGCGCTGTCCGTCGATCATCGATCGGGCGTCGGCGGGATCTTTCAGCAAGTTGGGCGAAACAAGCGGCATATCGTCAGGATCGGTCGAGCGCAATCGGACATAGCCACGAGAACGCGGTTTTATGACGACAGTCGTCACGGTCAACCCATAGGTGTCCTTAACAAGTCCGAGGGTATCGCGATCCAGGTAGACGATTGGAACACAGAAGGCCTGAATCGTCGGCTCGCCATCTCGATCAGTCGGATTAACGAAGGCGCCCGCCTCGACGCCTGCAGACAGAATTGGCCCGGTTCCGAAAAGCCGGAACTGGAGACCGTTGAGGATCATCCGCCAACCGACACCTTGCTTATAGTATCCGTGAGGACCACTTGCCATTGCGATGATCGGCACCTCCGGATGATCGATCAGGTTTTCGCCCACGCCCGGCAAATCGGCCAGACAGTTGATGCCGTGAGTTTTCAACTGGTCCGCCGGGCCGATGCCGGACAACATCAGGAGTTGCGGCGTCACAAGGGATCCTGCTGCAACGATGACCTCGCCATCAGCATAGACCTTCTTCTCTGTACCGTCTGCGGCTCGATACACCACGCCGGTCGCACGATTGTTTTCCACTTCAATCCGGCGAACGCGTGATCTGAGACGTACCGTGAGTTTGGGATTGTCAAAAAGAGGGGCGATGAACGCATAAGCGGCGCTGCTGCGCTTCCCGCGTCTGTTCATGAACTGATAGAAGCCGACGCCTCGTTGCTTCGCGCCGTTGAAGTCGTGATTGAAGGGTTCGCCCAGTGCCTGAACGGTCTGCACGAACCATCGTGACATGTCGTTGATATGGCCGGGATCGGACACCAGCAGAGGGCCGTCGGCGTTGTGCAGGTCGTTATAGAGGCGATTGTTGCCCTCCATGCCACGAAAATGCGGCAGGACGTCCGCCCAGCTCCAACCGGGGTAATCATTCTCTCGATGCAGAAGCTCGTGCCACTCCTCGTAATCCGACGGCCGTCCGCGCATGTAGACCTGAGCGTTTACCGAAGACCCTCCGCCAAGAACGTTCGCCTGAGGGATGTCGTGAATGCGGCCGGCAAGATGTTCCTGCGGTACCGTGTGATGATAACGCATGTATTTGCTGCCATTGATCATTTTAAAGATGCCCGGCGGCATATCCAGCAGGGGATGGCGATGAGAATAGCCGCCCTCCAGCAGGAGGACGTGGTGTCCGGCTTCGACCAATCTTGCAGCTGCGACGCAGCCTGACGATCCGCCGCCGACCACAATATAGTCAAACCGTTCTGTCATTCCTGCGTCCTTTCGAGTGACTTCAGGTGGCCCGGTCAGGCCGTCCAGCCGCCATCGATCACGTGAATCTGTCCTGTCGTATAGGCGGCGGCATCACTGGCGAGATAGACAACGAGAGCCGCGATCTCTTCCGGCCTGCCCAGACGCCCCATCGGCTGACGGGCGATAAACGCGGCGCGCGCCTTTTCGTAATCGCCTTGAGCGCGCATCCTGTCGTGGAGAGAGGGAGTCTCGACAGTGCCCGGGCAAATGGCGTTGCAGCGTATTCCTTGGGTTACATAGTCGGCCGCAACAGAACGGGTGAGGCCCGCAACGGCAGCTTTGGTGACGCAATAGGCCGCTCGGTTTGCCACGCCCTTCACAGCGCCGGCAACCGAACTCATATTGATGATCGATCCGTGGCCTTGCTCAAGCATGCCTGGCAGAAATGCGCGTATCATCCGGAACATGGCCGTGACATTGAGGTCCAGGGAGAAGGCCCAAGCGTCATCGTCGCACTCGAGAAGGTTGCCCTGGTGAACCGTGCCGGCGCAATTGAAAAGGATGTCGACGTGACCGATTTGAGAATGCAGCGCCGCTATGGATTCCGGGCTGCGCACATCCAAAATGGCAGTTCGTATCGAGGATTGCCCTTGGCCCAACGCCGTCAAAGCTGCTTCGTTGATGTCGGTTGCAACAACCGTCGCTCCGGCATCGGCCAAGGCTAATGCGGAGGCACGTCCGATACCCTGCGCTGCAGCGGTTACTAATGCTGTGCGCCCTTTTAGAAGCTCGCTCGAGAACGTATTCATCAATGGTAGCACCCTTCCAACGTCAAGGACTTGTCATGCTCTGATGCGTGCAAGGCTCTCCCAGTCAAAAGCGATTCCATGGCCTGGGCGGTCAGGTGCGAGCGCAAACCCGTTCTCGATCCGAAGCGGCTCGGCAATATAGCGCTCCAGTCCGAACCCATGCGCCTCAAGGTAGGAGCGATTTGGGCATGCCGCCAGAAGATGGACGGTGACGTCATGAGCGCCATGGCTTGTCACCGGCATATTGAATGCCTCTGCCAGATGAGCGATCTTCATGAAGGGCGTGATCCCGCCGCAGTTCGTTACATCGGGCTCAGGGTATGTGACGCCGCCTCCGGCGATATAGAGCTTGAACTCCCATAGGGTACGGAGATTCTCGCCTGCTGCAACCGGAACTCCGCCTTCGCGTACAATACGTGCGTGCCCCGCCGGGTCGTCTGGAATGGTAGGTTCTTCCAGCCATGTCAGATCGAATGGTTGCAAGGCACGTGCTGCTCGAATGGCGCCATCGACCGTCCATTTCATATTGGCGTCCGCCATCAGTGGAAAATTTTGGCCGAGATGCTCCCGCATTGCCTTCACGCGCGCTACATCTTCGAAAAGGTTGGCACGACCGACCTTCATCTTGATCGCACGGAATCCTTTCTTGAGGTTCTCGTCGGTTTGCTGGAGGAGCTTGTCGAGAGGCAATTCAAGGTCGATGCCGCCGGCGTAACATGGAACACGGTGGTCAAATCCGCCGAGTGCCTTCCAGAGGGGCTGTCCAGCGCGCTTCGCCTTCAGATCCCAAAGCGCCATGTCGATGGCAGAGAGCGCCAGGACAGTGGGGCCGCCACGCCCCCCATAGTGAAGTGCCCACCAGGATTTATGCCATAGACGCTCGATCTCGTCCGCCTCTTCGCCATCGAGAATTTCCGGAAATTCGCGGGTCAGAATTGCATCGATCGCGGCTCCGTTTCGTCCGACCGTGAAGGTGTAACCGACACCCTCGGCGCCCTCGGCATCGCGAATTCGAACCGTGTTGAGTTCGAATGCCCGCATTTCTCCATGCATGGAATCCGTCAGTACGGTTGGTAGGGGAATGCGATAGAACCCAGGTTCGATCTCTGTGATATGGGGCATGCTGTGCCTTCGTGAATCATGTGATCAGGTTGCTTTGAAATGTTTGCCGTTCTCACTCAGGTAGCTTCCTCCGCACGGAGGCTGAGCCTTGCCTGAATGGAGACCACAAGAAGCAGAAAGGCACCGCGGATGACGGACTGCCAATAAGCGGAGAGACTGATCCAGCCGAGGCCGTTCTCGAAGTTTAGGATATTGAAGATGAGGCCGAGCAGAAGAACGCCCACAAGGGTCGAGCCCACCGATCCAACGCCGCCGGTCAGCAGGGTGCCTCCCACGACGACAGCCGCAATTGCGAACAGCTCCCACCCGACGCCCTCGATCGGCTGGCCCGCTCCGAACTGAGCTGCAAGGATGACGCCTGCCAACCCCGATAGGCATCCGCTCATAATATAAACGGCCGCTTTCACCCGGCCGGCCGGCAGACCCATCAGACGGGTGGCGTCCTCGTTGCCGCCGACAGCCAGCACGGTTCGGCCGAATGATGTCAGGTTAAGGACCAGAGATCCGAGCAAATAGACGAAGAGGGCGATCCACGCAGGGATGGGGAAGGAAAAAAAGTCTCCTTGGCCGATTTCTGTGAAACCCGAATCGTAGGACACGGAGACGGATTGGTTCTCGGCCAGCAATAGGGCACAGCCGCTGGCCGCCAGCATGGTCGCCAGCGTCGCGATGAAGGGCAGGATATTGAGGCGCGTAATGATGAAAGCGTTACAGGCTCCGATGGCGAAGCCAGCAGCGAGCCCGCCAAGGAGACCAGGGAGGATCCCATAAGGCGACAGCAGGGCAGCGACAACGCTCCCCAGGGCAGCGGTCGAGCCGACGGACAGGTCAATCCCGCCCGTGATGATGACGAAGCACATGCCGAGGGCGACAAGGGCGAACATGCTGTTGTAGCGCAAAACCGACAAGACGTTGAAAAGACCGAGAAAGTTCTCGTATCGCAGCCAACCGAAAACGATGAGGATAATCAGAGCCAGCAGGACGCCGTAGCGACCAATCCCACGGAATAATTTCAGTCTTGTACTGTCCATATGGACCTCAGCGATAGTTTTGACGCTGCAGCCAAACGGCCAACACGATGATGGCGGCCTTCGCCACCAGGGCCGCCGCGTCCGGGACACCGTTGGCGAGAAGCGTGTAGCGGACCAGCTGGATGATGAGGGCTCCTACGAGGGTACCGATCACGCTCGCCCGGCCACCTGTGAGAAGCGTTCCACCGACAGCCACAGCGGCAATTGCATCGAGCTCCATTCCGAGACCGACAAGGTTCGCGTCAGCAGCCGAGTTGCGGGCAATGACGATCAACCCGGCAAGGCCTGAAAGGACACCGCTAATGAGGTAGACCCGCTGCTTGACCGAGGCGACGGGTATGCCGGCAAGACGAGCGGCCCGCTCATTCCCGCCAATGGCCAGCACCTCTCTGCCGAAAACGGTCCGCCTTAGAACCCAGGCGACCGTGACCACGATGATGACCATCAGAATCGCCTGAAAAGGAATCCCGAAAAGTCGGCCCAATCCAATGAACTGGAATTCCGGCAGGTTGAAGACTTGAAGGTTGCCGTTCGTAAAGACCTGCGCGATTCCCCGACCTGCAATGAACAGCACGAGGGTCGCAATAATAGGTTGAATTCGCAGATGCGTAATAAGCCAGCCATTGAAGAGACCAAGAAGCGCCGTGGCGATCAAGGGAATGACAAAGGCGAGCGCGATGCCGACCAACGGATGGGGCAGGGGGAACAGTTTCCCAAGGAAAATCAATGGTGCGAGCGCTCCGGCAATAGCCATGAGCGCTCCAACTGAAAGATCGATTCCTCCTGTCGCGATGACAAGAGTCATCCCGACACCGACAATCACGATGGTACATACCTGGGTCAGGTTCACGTTCAACGTTTGCCACGTCGCGAAATTTGGCGTGATCGCGAGGTTGACGAGGATGAGCAGCGCCAGGGCAAGCCAGGATCCATAACGCGTCAGAAACGTTCCGACCTCCAGCCATGGCCTCTTGTCGGGAGAGGGCAGTGTAACGGCTGTTTCAGCCATGTGCCGTCTCCCGCTCATTTCCGGATCCATGAGCCATCGCTGTCATCACGCTCTGCTCGGTCAGGCTGTCACCTTCGAGCTCCGCGACCGTCCGACCGTCTCGAAGAACGAAAATCCGACTTGCTGCCTCAACGACCTCTTCGAGTTCCGACGAGATCATCAGCACCCCAAGTCCTTGACCTGCGAGTTCGCGGATAAGGTGCAGAATTTCCGCCTTGGCGCCCACGTCGATACCTCGTGTGGGCTCGTCGAGGATCAGGAGCTTCGGGTTCATGCAAAGCCAGCGGGCGAGCAGCACTTTCTGCTGGTTTCCGCCCGACAATTCTCGAATTCGCTGTTCAGGCCCGGAGCAGCGGATACCAAGTCGCTGGATAAATCGATCCACGATTGCTCGACTACGCTCCTCGTCCACGATTCCATGGCGGGCAAGTTGCGGCAGGAGCGCCAGTGTGAGGTTCTCGCGGACCGACATATCCGGAATGATGCCTTCGAGCTTGCGATCCTCAGAGCAGAAGCCCATTCCGGCTCGAATGGCGTCTGCTGGCGATCCGATGGCGTTCTGTTTGCCCGCGAATGTGACCTGTCCTCCATCCGAACGATCCGCTCCGAAAACCGCCCGAACCGTTTCCGTTCTTCCGGCACCCAGGAGACCCGCGAGCCCGACGATCTCCCCGGGGCGGACACTGAAACTCACATCCCGGACCTTTTGACCAATAACGAGATGACTGACTGCCAAAGCCGGCGGAGCGGTCTCGCTCTCAGGTTGCGGCGAGGGCCTTTCCTGCAAGGCCTGTGTGAGCTCGCGCCCAAGCATGGTCGTAACGAGATCAAGACGGGAGATGCTGCTCATGGGCGCGGTCTGCACTGTTCGCCCGTCGCGCATGATCGTCACCCGATCACAGACGGCATAAAGCTCATCGAGTTTATGGCTGACAAAGATCACCGAAACGCCTGCGCCCTTGAGCTGGCGAATGACGGAGAACAGCACTTCCACCTCTCTCTCGTCCAAAGAAGAGGTAGGTTCATCCATGATGACAAGCTTGGCATCAAATCCGATGGCGCGAGCGATGGCGATCATCTGCTGCACAGCCGTCGGAAAAGCCATGAGGGGACGGCGAACGTCAATCGTGATCCTGAACCGGGCGAGCAGGGCTTTTGCTTCCTGATGCATAGCAGGCCAATCCAGAAGCCCGAAACGGCGCTTCTCCCGGCCGAGGCAAATGTTCTCCGTGACCGAACGGTAAGGAACCAGGTTGATTTCCTGGTAGATTGTGCTGATTCCCGCTCCTTGCGCCTCCTGCGGTGAGGTGAATGTCACTTGTCTGCCGTCGAAGACGATCTCGCCGGCGTCGCGCCTATAGTAGCCGGTAAGCAGCTTGATCAGGGTCGACTTTCCGGCGCCGTTCTGTCCAATGAGGGCATGCACTTCCCCCTTCTCAACGATGAATTCGGCCTCGCGCAATGCCGGGATTCCGGCAAAATGCTTGCTGATGCCGTGCATGTGCAGAAGCGGAGCCATAACAGATATTGCTCTCCTACCTGGGCAGGCGCTGCCTTCATGTGAAGGCAGCGCAGGCTTAATCAGTAGGCGTCCGAGATGAGCTGAGCCGCATTCGACTTGTCGAAGAAGCGGTCGGTATTCACGACCCAAGGTTCGATCTTGTCGCCTTTGGCATAACGAGCCATTGTCTCGAAGGCCTTGGGGCCGAACTTCGGGTTGCACTCGACCGTTGCAAGCATCTTGCCGTCGACGATCGCCTGAAGTGCATCACGGGTGCCGTCGACCGATACGACGATCACATCCTTGCCCGGCTTCTTTCCTGCTGCTTCCAAAGCAGCAATCGCCCCGATGGCCATTTCATCGTTGTGTGCATAAATGGCCGTCGCATCCGGATGGGCCTGCAGGAGGGTTTCCGCAACCTGACGGCCTTTGTCGCGCGCGAAGTCACCGGATTGAGACGCGACGATCTTCATGCCGGAATGAGATTTGATGTAATCCTCGAAGCCCTTTCGGCGATCGTTGGCAGGCGAGGATCCTGTGGTTCCTTCAAGCTGGATGATCTTGGCGTTTCCATTCATAGCCTTCGTAAGCGCTTCAGCGGCGCGTTTTCCTTCATCCACAAAGTCGGATCCGATGAAGGTCACATAGTCCTTCCCGGCCTTGGCGAGACTCTGGTCCACGTTGCGGTCGAGCAGAATGACCGGAATCCCGGCCTTCTTGGCTGCCATTACCGCGGGAATGAGAGGCTTCTCCTCGCGAGGGGCGAGGAATATCATGTCGACGCCCTGAGCGATCATCGAATTTACGTCAGCCACTTGTTTAGCTGCCGAGCCCGCCGCATCCGTATAGACAAGCTGATAGCCGAGCTTCGCAGCTTCCGACTTCATGCTCTCCGTCTGCGCAATGCGCCAAGGATTGTTTGACTCGGTCTGCGCGAAGCCGACCTTGTATTTCTCTTTCTGCTTCAGCTTGGGCAACTCCTGGGCAGAAACCCCACCAAGCCCGAAGCCTACGACAGCAGCGCTTGTCGCAAGCGCAAGAAAAGTCCTTCTCAGCATTCTTTCCTCCTTGAGTTTTTATGCCCCGATGATTGGGGTTCTTAGCTTAATTGCACAGCCGTCCCGGGCCGTGAGAAGTCACCAGCGGATATAAGACGTCTGCTTCCGCAGGTACCCGTCAAAGCCGTACTTTCCGTCTTCTCCTCCGAGGCCCGAGTGCTTCCAGCCTGTATGGAAGCCCTGGACGAGCTCGCCGCACGGACGATTGACGTAAAGTTCTCCAAACGACAGTTCGCGCGAAAGGCGCATCACTCGGCGAAGATCATTCGTGTAGATGTAGGCCGATAGGCCATACGACGTCTCATTGGCCAGCGTTAACGCTTCATCGAAACTCTGGACTGTCATGACCGGCGCAACCGGCCCGAAAATCTCCCGCTGCATCACGGAGGCTTCGTTGCTGCGCACCCGCAGAACCGTCGGCTCAAACCAGTGTCCCCGTGCAAAAGCCCCGTCCCGCAGCCTGCGGCCGCCCGCCAGAAGTTCGGCTCCGCTGGACACCGCCTCGTTGACGATCTCCTCCACCTTGTCGACCTCGGGCCGGTTTACTTTCGGCCCCATGTCCGGATTGGTCATGGGGTCCCCGAGAGTCATCGCGTTCACGCGAGCAAGGAACTTCTCAAGAAAAGGCTCCGCAATCGCTTCATGCAGATACATGCGCTCGTTGCATGTGCAGATCTGGCCGCAATTGGTGAACCTGGAGATCACGGCAGCCTCAACGGCGGCATCCACATCCGCATCGTCAAGGACGATGAACGGGGCCTTTCCGCCAAGCTCGAGGCGGATGATCTTGAGATCCTGTGCGCCAGCCGCGTATATCTCGCGCCCTGCACGAACGCTGCCCGTCATCGTGATCAGATCGCTCAAAGGCGAGCGAACAAGGGCTTCGCCGACGGTCCGTCCGTCGCCGGTCACAACGTTGAGCACGCCTTTAGGGAGGCCAATCTCGTGGGCAAGGCGCGCGATCTCGATGGCCGATAAAGGTGTCGACTCATGTCCTTTGACCACGATTGTGTTACCCGCCACGAGGGCAGGGCCGATCTTTCGCGCTGCCAGCGCGGCCGGATAATTCCAAGCCGTCAATCCGACGACGACGCCATAGGGGACCCGGCGAATCCAGACCTCTTCGTTAGGGAAGTCGGAAGGAAGGATATCACCTTCGATGCGACGTGCGCTCTCGGCAGCATAGGTGAGAAAAAGTGCGACGGCGTCAATCTCGCCTTCTGCTTGATTGAGCGGCTTGCCCTGTTCACGAACAACGATCCGGGCCAAATGGCCCTTGTCGCGCCGCACGGCCGCGGCGAGATCCTGGACATAGCCTGCGCGGACGATCGGCGGGAGCGCTGCCCATGCAGGCTGCGCCCGCCGCGCCGCTTCGAGGGCGCTTGTGGCGTCTTTTATGGTGCCGACGGGAACAGTGGCAAAAACGGTCTCGTCTGCGGGATTTTCAACTTCCATTCGCGCAGATGCGTGGCCATCCGTCCAGGCGCCGTCGATATACATCTGATAGTGAGTTGAGGTCACGCCGGAGCCGAGTGCCACGGATACGGTCATGGGATCCTCACGGCTGCCGGACTTGATGCATCAAGAAAATGCGATGCGGCGGGGCAGGGCACGAGAATGGCGTCACGCGTCTTTCCTCCGAGGTAGTTCCGCTGGAACTATGTCTTACCAAACGTCATTCTTTGGATCTTTTTGGTAAGACCATTGGAAGGATGGCGAGATGACCAAAACCTGTCAAGTGTAGTTCTCAACTGGGATCATCCAGGCATCTTCGTTAGAGGGTCGATGTGCAACTATTGAGGATACTGGTTTTTGGTCGGACCATATGCTAGGCGGACCGAAGGCGGATTTCCAAGACGCGGCTCTGCCGTGTGGCTGCTTCGAACCGGAGGAAATATGGATCACGTCGCGCGCCTGTCGAGCCGGGATCCCGCTGGCCGCCGATCGGACGTCGTTGCCGAGGGGCTGGCCCGTCTGATTCAGTCCGGCGGCCTCAAGGAAGGAGATCGTCTTCCGGCAGAACGGGATCTGATGCAGCGCTATGGAGTGAGCCGGGCGGCGATCCGCGAGGCTATTCTCGCGCTGGCAAACCGTGGTCTGGTGGTGACGCGGCTCGGTCATAGGCCTGTTGTCCGCAAGCCCGACTATGAGATCGCAATTGATAAGGTCGGAAACCTTGTGGGGCACTTGGTGGTGGACCGTAAGGGCGTTTGGAACCTCTTCGATACGCGTATTTTTCTTGAGGCTGCCCTTGCCCGTTGGGCGGCGTCAAACGCGCGGCGTGACGATATTGACGAGCTTCGGGCCGCTCTTGCGGCCAACCGTGATGCGATCGGCCACTCACACGATTTCGACGAGACCGATGCGGCATTCCATGCCATCTTATACCGCATTCCGGGAAATCCGATCTATCCGGCTGTCCATAAGGCATATGTCGAGTGGCTTGTTCAGCACTGGCGAACAATGAAGCGGGGAGGTGATATCGACCAAATGAACTATGCGGGTCATGTCGCCATCTTCGATGCGATTGCCGGGCGGGATCCGGACGAGGCAGAGATTGCTCTCAGGCGCCATTTGGTGGCGGCATGGGAGTTCGTCAGATCCACCTTCCCGGCCGAGGACTGAGGCCGTAAGGCGGGCCTTGCGCTCCGCCGACGCTGAACTTAAGCTTCGACAATAAGAATAAGAAGATTGCCGAATCGCACGAGGGCTTCAGGGAGGGAGCGCTTGGAAGAACGGTTCCGCTATGCTGGGAAAACACTGTCCTTCAGGACACGGCTTCTGGTTGTGAGGTTCTTGGCGACAGCACAAGGCGCTCATCGCTATCTTCGGGACATGAGCCATGTCCTTCGTCCTTGAAAAGATAGGCAAGACCGTAGGGGCCGAGACGCATATCGCGGATGTCTCCCTGTCGCTCGATCACGGCTCTCTGAACGTGCTGTTGGGAGCGACCTTATCGGGTAAGACCTCCCTCATGCGGCTCATGGCGGGCCTGGATGCCCCAACGACTGGCCGCATCCTGATCGACGGAAGGGATGTAACGGGATGGCCTGTGCAGCGGCGCAGCGTCGCCATGGTCTACCAGCAGTTCATCAACTATCCCTCTTTCTCGGTTTATGACAATATTGCTTCTCCGCTTCGTGTCGCCGGCTTGCCCAAGAGCGAAATAGAGAGCCGTGTTCGTCAAGCGGCAAAGCTTTTGAGGCTTGAGCCGTACCTGGACCGGAAACCCCTGAGCCTGTCGGGAGGTCAACAGCAGCGGACCGCGATTGCGAGAGCTCTGGTGAAACAGGCCGACCTCGTTCTCCTGGATGAGCCACTGGCGAACCTCGACTATAAACTGCGTGAAGAACTGCGCGAGGAGTTGCCTCGGGTCTTCTCAGCCTCTGGTGCCATCTTCGTCTATGCAACGACCGAGCCTTCCGAAGCGCTCTTGCTGGGTGGTCGTACAGCCACGCTCTTTCAGGGCCGCGTCACACAGTTTGGGCCGACACCGCAGGTTTATCGACAGCCGCATGATATCACCACGGCCAGGGTCTTTTCCGATCCGCCGCTCAATACCATGCGGGCTCAGAAATCGGGTGGCACCATGACTTTGAGCGCAGGAGGAAGACTCGATACCGCGAGCTTCTTTTCGTCCGTTCCTGACGGGGATTATGTCATCGGTTTCCGCGCCCATCATCTCGGGTTGGAGCCCGGTTCTGATGATGCCATTCCCATTCCGGCTACTGTTTCAGTCGCGGAAATCACCGGATCTGAGAGCTTTCTCCACCTCGACGCAGGCACGCATCGTTTCGTGGCTCTGGTTCCCGGAGTGAAGCGACTGGAGCCCGGCTCCTCCGTCACAGCTTTTCTCGATCCCCGGAGAGTGCTCCTGTTCAACGAAGCGGGTACCCTCGTCGCCGCCGTCCCGTCGCGACAGGCAGCTTAGGAGGCAGCATGGCGCGGATCTCTCTGGACCATCTCGCCCACGCCTACAAACCGGATCCGCAAGGTCCTCAGGATTATGCACTCAAAGAAATCGATCACGTTTGGGAGCAAGGCGGAGCCTATGCGCTTCTGGGTCCGTCCGGTTGTGGCAAGACCACCCTTCTCAACATCATTTCAGGTCTCGTGCATCCTACTCGGGGTCGTATCCTTTTTGATGATCGGGACGTAACGGATCTGCGAACTGAGGAAAGGAATATCGCGCAGGTTTTCCAGTTCCCGGTTGTCTACGACACTATGACCGTTCGCGAGAATCTTGCCTTTCCACTCAAGAACAGAAATGTCCCGAGCAGTAAAATTGCCCCGCGAGTTGAAGAGATCGCGCGGCTTCTCGACCTCACACCTGTTCTGGACCGGAAGGCGAGTAACCTGACGGCCGATATGAAGCAGAAGATCTCATTGGGGCGGGGCTTGGTGCGGGCAGATGTGGCCGCAATTCTCTTTGACGAGCCTCTGACTGTGATCGACCCCCATCTGAAGTGGCAGCTGCGCTCGACTTTGAAGGAGATTCACCGCGCGCTCGATATTACCATGATTTATGTCACGCATGACCAGACCGAGGCGCTGACCTTTGCAGACAAGGTTGTCGTCATGCACGATGGCGCGGTGGTTCAGACCGGCACGCCGGAGGAGCTTTTCGAACGACCCGCTCACACTTTCGTCGGTCATTTCATCGGGTCGCCTGGGATGAATATACTGCCATGCCGTCTCGACGGCATGACGGCTTATATCGGCGATGACCCGGTGATCCTTCAGCGCACCTATCCCGAGCTCGCAAGTCAGCGACAAGTCGAACTTGGGATCAGGCCGGAATTCGTCAGCGTCCAACGGACTGGCAACGGATTGCCAGCTCGGCTCAAGCGCATCGACGATATCGGCCGAACGAGGATCGCACGGGTCGAGATGGCAGGACGTCAGCTTGCGGCAAGTGTGCCGGAGAACTTTTCCCTGGATGGCGATGAAGTATCGCTGATCATGGACCCGCATCGCATTCATATTTATGCAGATGGGCATCTGCTTCCCGGCGAGCCAACTACGGGGGGGCACCAGTGACCAAGACCCTGAATCACAAAGCTTGGTTCCTGGTGCTTCCGGTCTTCGCCGTTGTTGCATTTTCAGCAGTTCTGCCACTCATGACGGTCGTGAATTACTCCGTCCAGGATACCTTCGGCAACAATCAGTTCTTTTGGAATGGGGTCGCTTGGTTTCAGGACCTGCTCGATCCTTCGACGGAACTGGGAGGCCGGTTCTTTGGCGCCTTGTGGCGCACGCTGCTCTTCTCGGCCATTATTCTGACGATCGAGATCCCGCTTGGCATTCTGGTTGCTCTTTCCATGCCTCGTGAGGGGTGGCGAGTTGCGTTCTGCCTCGTATTGATGGCATTGCCGCTCTTGATCCCCTGGAATGTCGTCGGCACCATTTGGCAGGTTTTTGCGCGCAGCGACATCGGACTGCTTGGCTGGGTGGTTAATCACATGGGGATTGACTACAACTACACCGGACATTCGCTCGACGCGTGGATCACCATCATTGTCATGGATGTCTGGCATTGGACGAGCCTGGTTGCTCTCCTGTGCTACGCAGGACTGAAGTCCATTCCAGATGCCTATTATCAGGCGGCACGGATCGACGGAGCGTCCCGCTGGGCCGTCTTCCGTACGATCCAATTACCGAAGATGCGCCGTGTCCTGCTGATTGCGGTTCTTCTACGTTTCATGGATTCATTCATGATCTATACGGAGCCATTCGTTCTCACTGGTGGAGGACCTGGAAACGCCACGACCTTTTTGTCGATCGATCTCGTGAAGCTGGCGCTCGGGCAGTTCGACCTGGGCAAGGCCGCTGCGATGTCATTGGTCTATAACCTTATCATCCTGGTCATCTGCTGGATATTCTACACTGTCATGACCAATGTGGATGCAGACCGCGAAAGGCGTGAGGCGTGACGGAGAGCATTGTCATCGACCGCAGCAATACATCGGAACTCAGGGCGGATGCGGCCAATCGTGCCGCTTACCGTCAGAGGATCAATGGAAAAGCGGTCGTGATGACGGTCTACCTCGTATTTCTCATGCTCCCGATTTACTGGCTCGTGAATATGAGCCTGAAGACCAATATGGAGATTACGAGTGGGCTGACCCTGTGGCCACGTCAGCTGACGTTCGGCAATTATATCAAGATTTTTACAGACCAAAGCTGGTACTCGGGCTACATCAACTCGCTTACATACGTAATCATCAACACACTCCTGTCGATCTCGTTTGCTCTTCCGGCTGCTTATGCTTTCTCACGTTATCGCTTTCTCGGGGACAAGCATCTTTTCTTCTGGCTGCTGACCAACCGTATGGCTCCGCCCGCGGTTTTTGCCTTGCCTTTCTTCAACCTCTACTCCGCCATCGGGCTGTTCGACACTCCTTGGGCCGTGGCCCTCGCGCACTGCCTCTTCAATATTCCGCTTGCCGTTTGGATACTTGAAGGTTTTATGTCCGGTGTGCCACGGGAAATCGATGAAACGGCAGCGATCGACGGCTACTCGTTTCCTCATTTCTTTATAAAAATCTTCATGCCTCTCATCGCCAGTGGAATCGGAGTGGCCGCGTTCTTCTGCTTCATGTTTTCATGGGTTGAGTTGCTTCTGGCACGAACGCTGACAACCGTAAATGCAAAGCCGATTGCTGCTACGATGACCCGAACGGTCTCGGCTGCGGGAATGGACTGGGGCCTGCTTGCTGCAGCAGGAGTCCTCACGATCGTTCCGGGGGCTCTCGTGATCTGGTTCGTCCGGAACTACATCGCCAAGGGCTTTGCCTTGGGACGGGTTTAGAGGAGGGCACCCCATGTCTGATTTCGCATGGATGGCGTGGACATGGCAGACGGCACTCTTCTTTGCCGGCATCGCTTGCCTGCTTGCCGTCATGACCGCGGCCGCCATTTATTGGCCTGAAACGGAGCGGGTCGGGGTACTGCGCATTCCTACCACCCGCGGGGATCGTCTTTTTATCAGCTTGTTGGGGGCAGCATTCATTCACCTGGCATGGCTCGGCCTTGTTGGGCCTGATCTATGGTGGGCTTTTGGTCTATCTCTCGCCTATGCGGCGCTCGTGTTCCGCTATGTCTGAGATAGGCCCGGAAGACTCAGCGGCGGTGCGCCGGTGAGAACACTCGATCGAACAAAGAGGTCGATCGATCACGGGAGGAAGATCAATGGTGCCAAGATCGCGTCTCAGGCTTCTCGCTTCAGTAAGTGTTGCAGCAATGGCGCTCGGATCGAGCGTGGCCTTCGCAGGGATGGACGAGGCTCGCCGCTGGGTCGAGACCGAGTTCCAACCGTCAACGCTGTCGAAAGACGAGCAGTTGAAGGAGATGGAATGGTTCGTCAATGCGGCAAAGCCGTTTGCTGGTATGGAAATCAACGTCGTCTCGGAAACGATCACGACCCACGAGTATGAAGCTCGCACCCTCGCAAAGGCATTTTCCGAGATTACCGGGATAAAGCTGACCCACGACCTCATCCAGGAAGGTGACGTCGTGGAAAAGATCCAGACGCAGATGCAGTCTGGTCGCAATCTCTATGATGCTTGGGTCAACGATTCCGATCTCATCGGGACGCACTTCCGTTACAAGCAGGCAATCGCTCTCGATGATTGGATGGCGGGTGAGGGGAAGGACGTCACGTCTCCGACACTGGATGTGAACGACTTTATCGGAAAATCGTTCACGACTGCGCCGGACGGCAAGATGTATCAGCTTCCGGACCAACAATTCGCGAACGTGTACTGGTTCCGGTATGATTGGTTCCAGCGTCCGGATCTGAAGGAAAAATTCAAGGCGAAGTACGGCTATGATCTCGGTGTGCCGGTCAATTGGTCGGCCTATGAGGACATTGCCGAGTTCTTTACGAATGATGTCAAGGAAATCGACGGCGTCAAAGTCTATGGACACATGGACTACGGCAAGAAAGATCCATCGCTCGGCTGGCGCTTCACGGATGCCTGGCTCTCGATGGCAGGTAACGGTGATAAAGGCATTCCCAATGGTCTCCCTGTCGACGAGTGGGGGATACGCATGGAGGGGTGTCGCCCTGTTGGATCGTCGGTCGAGCGCGGCGGCGACACCAATGGTCCGGCAGCGGTCTACTCGATCGTAAAATATCTCGATTGGATGAAGAAATATGCTCCACCCCAAGCGAACGGCATGAACTTCTCCGAATCTGGCCCCGTTCCCGCTCAAGGCAATGTGGCTCAGCAGATCTTCTGGTACACAGCGTTTACCGCCGACATGGTGAAGCCCGGTCTGCCGGTGGTGAACCAGGACGGCACCCCGAAATGGCGGATGGCGCCGTCCCCGCACGGTTCTTATTGGAAGGAGGGGATGAAGCTTGGCTATCAGGATGCCGGATCCTGGACGCTTCTTAAATCCACGCCATTGGAGCGTCGCAAGGCAGCTTGGCTTTATGCCCAGTTCGTCACATCGAAAAGCGTCTCACTCAAGAAAAGCCATGTGGGACTGACCTTCATTCGTGAAAGCGACATTTGGGATAAGAGCTTTACGGACCGCGCGCCCAAGCTTGGCGGTCTCGTCGAGTTCTATCGCTCTCCTGCCCGCGTTCAATGGACGCCGACGGGCAATAATGTTCCGGATTATCCCAAGCTCGCGCAGCTCTGGTGGCAGAATATTGGCGATGCCGCTTCGGGAGCAAAGACCCCGCAGCAGGCTATGGACGCGCTGGCTGCTGCGCAGGATGACGTTCTTGGACGCCTTGAAAGAGCCAATGTGCAGGGGGAATGCGGTCCGAAGCTCAATCCAAAAACCTCCGCTGAGGAGTGGTTCAAGAAGGCGGAGGCATCCGGTCATATCGCACCACAGCGGAAACTGGCCGATGAGAAGCCTAAGGGTGAAACGGTCGACTACGATACTTTGATCAAGAGCTGGCCCGCTTCGCCCCCCAAGCGTAGCTGATCAGTGGGCGAGTTTAAAAAGAAATGAAAGAGGTGCCGGAGCATTGACAGCATGCTCCGGCACCATTTGTTCTGGATGAGGCATTCCTAGCAATGCGGTTATATTCCAACCAAGCAGGAACAAATGTTCCATGGTCGTGATTATTTCAAGGGATGATGCGCCTTGAAGGATTTCTCTGGATTAGTCAGAGAAATTTCTATGACTTGAGGCGAAGTTCGTCATGAAAGCCTTGATGAACGGCGATATTCGTAGGAAGGAATGGTAGATCCGAAATCGCCGCCTTGCGATCAACTCAGCTACACTTCCGCAGATCAATGACCCGCTTACGTATTTTCATCGGTGCGCTTCTCCTCCTCGGAGGGCTTTATATTGTTGTCGGCGAGCATCTTGCTGGAACGAGCGCGGACGCCACAGTGAATGCGCGCACATCCGTACTACGAGCGCCCGTGGAGGGCGTCGTGGCGTTCAGTGTTCGCAGTATCGGTGCGAGAATATCGCCTGAGGAAGCCGTCGCCCATATCACGGATGATCGCTTTGATACGGCTCGGCTGATCGATCTGGAGCGCGCTCAGTCTGCCCTCGAAATCGAACGCAAGCGCCTTGCAGCACAGATCGCGGCTGTCTCGGATGCTCGTAAGATCATGCAGACGCAAGCGAAGGACTATCAGGAAGGGCGTATCCGGCAGATCCAGTCGCGCATCGGAGAAGCGCAGGCCGCACAAGAATCCGCTGCGGCCAAGCTTCGAGAAGCCGACAGCGCCTTGAAGCGGACGATTTCTCTGAATGATCGTGGCCTGCAAACAAATATTACCCTCGATAAGGCCAAGGCCGACTACGACGTTGCACAGCAGGACATTCAAGGCGCGCAACAACGTTACAATTTTCTGACAACGGAACTTGCTGCGGCAAAAAACGGGGTCTTCATCGGAGATTCCTATAACGATGCTCCCTCGTCGACGCAGCGAATTCGTGAATTCGATCTCCGGCTTGCGGAACTCAATGCCGAGTCGCAGCAGGCCGAGATGCGTTTGAAGCTGAGCACGGAACAGATCGCCGCAGAGCGCCTCCGTGTGAACAAACTCACGGCGGCTGATCTGAATACAGAGAATCCCAGCATCGTCTGGAACTTCCTGGTCAGTGGTGGCGAATACGTCAATCGTGGACAAGACTTGATGCGGCTTGTCGATTGTTCGACCACCATGGTGACGGCAAGCGTCAGCGAGAGCGTCTACGCGCGCCTCAAAGTTGGGATGCCCGCGCAGTTCCGCCTGAATGCGGACAAAAGAGTGTTCGATGCCACAATTACCCGATTGGGTGGCTCCGGCGCATCCGGCCTTTATGCGACGCTCGCGATCGGGCCGAGCACGGAACACCTGACGCGGTTTGATGTGGCATTGGACGTGCCGGGGCTTTTGGAAGATCAGGAACTTGCCTGCGCTGTGGGAAGAACAGGGCGCGTTCTTTTCACCGGCGGTCCGCTGTCGGGTGTTCGTGAGACCCTGGCACGGTTCGGCTTCTAGATGCTGACGCTTGATATATATTGGTCGAGCTATGCTCTCGTCGCGGTTGTCGTGGGGCTCATTCTTCTCGTTGGGCCGCTTGCACGGAGATCCGATTCGTGGGTGCGAGTCTCGCTGCTCATCCTGACTACCGTTCTCGCCTGGCGGTATATGATCTGGCGGATCACTGCGACTGTTCCGCCATTCAGCTTTACCTTCGACGCTATCGCGAGCTGGGTCTTTCTCCTCATAGAGACCCTGGCGTTAGTATCTTCCACGTCCGCCTATTTCATATTAACGCGGCGAAAGGAGCGCCATCAGGAAGCTGATGCGAATGTCGGATGGTGGGGAGATAACCCTCCACAAGTCGACCTCTACATTGCAACGTACAACGAGGAGCGGGCTGTTCTTGAGCGAACGCTGGCTGGGGCACGGGCGATCGACTATCCGAGGCTGCGTGTCTTCGTGTTGGACGACGGCAGGAGAGAGTGGCTGACGGAACTCTGCCGCGAATACGGCGCCGAGCATCGGACGCGGCCGGATAATCATCACGCGAAAGCGGGAAACATCAATTATACGCTTATGCAGCGCCTTCAGGATGTTGATCCTCCGGCGTTCGCGGCGGTTCTCGACGCTGATTTTGTCCCTCACGCAAACTTCGTGAAGCGCGTTCTAGCGTTGTTTCATGATCCGAAGGTCGGCTTGGTTCAGACACCGCAGCATTTCTTCAATCCGGATCCGATTCAGCATAACCTTGGCATCGCGCAGGCCTATCCGGACGAGCAGCGCTTCTTCTTCGATCATCTCGAGCCGGCGCGGGACGGTTGGGGAGTCGCAGTTTGCTGCGGTACGTCCTCGATGGTTCGGATCGCGGGCGTCCAGAAAATCGGTGGACTTCCGACCGAAAGCGTGACGGAGGATTTCCTCCTGACGATCAGGTTGGATGAGAACGGCTATCGAACAGTCTATCTCAATGAGCCGCTGACTGAAGGGCTCGCACCAGAAGGCCTTCAGGAATACATCGTACAGCGCGGCCGTTGGTGTCTGGGAATGATGGAGATCATTCGGAACGTCTATAATCCTCTGGGCGGCAACCGTTTGAGGCTGATGCAACGCGTCAGCCTCATGGACTCGCTCATGTATTGGACGACGACGTTTCCCTTTCGCCTCATCAGCCTCGTTTGCCCATTGCTCTATTGGTATTTCGGGATCATCGTCGTCAATGCATCCGTGAGCGATGTCGTCTCGTATTACATGCCGTATTACTTCGCAGTTCTGTTTACGCTGAACTGGATTTCAGGCGGCCTGATCATGCCAATTCTCAACGATGTCTCACAGCTCCTGGCGGCTTGGCCGATCACACGGGCTGTCTGGATGGGGCTGTTCACTCCTGGCCCTCATAAATTCCGTGTCACGGCAAAGGGGGGCGACCGCACCAAGGCTGTGGTCCAATGGCCCATCATGAGGCCGTTTGCGATCCTGTTCGTTCTCACAATCCTTGGCCTTCTGCTGCCGCTGACCAACGACGTGCTCTTCAGTCACGTCAGTAAGGCCGGCGACGGTCTGCGGATTATTCTCTTCTGGACACTCTACAACCTTGCGGTGCTGACCGTGACGATGTTGGCATGCATCGAACGGCCGCGCGCTAACCGGCCTCAGAGAATTGTCACCGAGCAGGCACTGCTTTCCATTGGAATCAATCGTTTCTATGGCTGGATAACCGATCTCGGCATCGATCGCGCCCGGCTCCGCGGGCCTGCTGGGCTCAATGTCGGTGACCGAGGAACGATTGAACTGAAGGGGGTCGGCGAGGTCGGGGTGCGAGTGAGCGAGGCCGTCGCTGACGGCTATCTTCTCGACATACTCACGACACCTCAGCAATATCCGTTGTTATTGCGCAAGCTTCATACGGCGGATGCGGCACCCGGTACGACCCGGGGCGATCTGAGCGTCATGATCAAGAGTTGGGCGCGACTATTTGCATCGCGATAAAGTACGAGGGCTACCGGATGCGACTGAATCTCAAGTCTGCCATTTTTCTTGGCGGAGCCATTCTGGTGGTGATCCCGGCTCTCGCGTCCGGACTGTATTTCGCCAATACTCTGCAGCAAAGGGTCGAAACGACGAATACGAATCGCCTGCGCTCCCTAGGAGAGCTGGCTGCGGATCAACTGGCGCGCCGAATGCACCAGCTTTGGCGAGATGTCGAGGGCATGGCTCGTACGACTAATCTCGCGACACCGGAACACCTTCGGGATCAATTTTCCTTTTTGGCGCAGCTGGATCCTCGCTATTCCTGGGTCGGTGCCGCGACCATTGACGGCAAGGTGGTCGCCGCGGCTCAGGGGCTGCTTGAAGGGCAGAGCGTCGCGGAGCGCCCCTGGTTCCGGCGTGGCTTGAACGGCCCGTCGGCGAGCGATGTGCACGATGCCAAACTGCTTGAGAGATTGCTCCCAGCTAGCCCGCAACCACGTCGATTTGTGGATTTTTCCGCTCCCATCAAGTCTCAGGACGGCAACGTGACGGGAGTCATCGGAGCGCATTTCGATTGGAACTGGGTAGGAGAGAACATCGGTAGTCTCGCAACTCCGGGGGTCGATATTCTGCTGTTGTCACGGGACCGAACAGTTCTCTACGGACCTGCGGATCTGCAGGGAAAGAAACTCTCTGTGGGGTCGGCCATTGCAGCCGGGCAGGCGACATCTATCTCCCTTGACGAGCGGTGGCCCGATGGCCGTCAGTACGTGACAGCCGTTGTGCCGAATGTGCAGTTCCAGGACATGCCGAGTTTCGGTTGGAGTCTGATCGTGCGCGCTCGTGCGGATGAGGTCTTCGCCCCGGTCCGTGCACTGATCCGCTCGTTCTGGACGGTTCTTATCATCGGAATCCTGTGTACGCTTGTTCTTCTCTATCTTTTCGCTCAGTGGGTTTCCGTTCCGATCAGAAGACTTCTCGCCTCGGCCGATGCTCTGGCAAACGGCAGCGCCAACGAGCCGGTCTATGAGGAAACACGCTATGAGGAGGCGTCCAAGCTGGCCGCTGCGCTTGTCCGGTTGCAATCCCAGTCCATGCGTCCCTATCAGAAACGGACGACTTCCGTGACGTCCGATTGACTGTCGTAAAGACCGCTCATGTCGCGAGGGGCCACGAGCCCGGCAGCCTGATGCCGGGCTTTTCTGCTGCTCCGCGCTAGCCTCTCTTGGGGATATCCAATCCCCGCTGCACGGCAGGCCGCGCAAGTCCACGCTCCAGCCATGCCGGAACATGAGTCAGCGTGTCGAACTCCACCAATTCGCCCGCTCCGTAGAAACCTACGAGATTTCGGACCCAGCCAAGAAGTGAGATATCGGCAATGGTGAATTCGTCGCCCATGATCCACTGCCGCCCGTCGAGCCGCCCTTCGAGAACGCCAAGAAGGCGCTTGGATTCGGCGCGATAGCGCTTAAGTGGACGCTTGTCCTCGATCTCGCGGCCGGCGAACTTGTGGAAATACCCGAGCTGGCCGAACATGGGGCCGACCGCCGCCATCTGGAAGAACACCCACTGAATGGTCTCGTACCGCTGAGCGGGATCGCGCGGGAGGAGTTTGCCGGTTTTTTCGGCAAGGTAAAGCAAGATCGCGCCCGACTCGAACAATGCGAGCGGTTTTCCGTTAGGCCCATCCGGATCGATGATCGCCGGGATCTTCCCGTTGGGATTGAGCGACAGGTATTCAGGTATCCAGGTTTCGTTCTTTCCGATGTCGATCAGGTGCGGTTCGTAAGGCAGTCCGAGCTCCTCGAGGGCTATCGACACCTTCACCCCGTTTGGCGTCGGCAGAGAATAGAGTTGCAGCCGGTCGGGATGCTGCGCCGGCCAGCGCGTGGCGATGGGGAAGGACGAGAGATCTGACATTCAAAGCTCCATAGTGAGGAGCGCCATCCGGACCGAAGAGGATCTTTCCGTCAAGAGATGATTGTGCAAGGGGGTCTTGCAGCCTTGTCCCTGGCGTATCCCGGCTGTCCTGCTGAAGGTCCGATGTCCGGGATGCCGTGCCTGTCTGCGGCCCCATTCGTCCTGAGGGGCCGCCCTGGACTCTTCCCCGATCTTATGCCTGTTTTGCAGGAAGCCGGACCGGAGGAGGCTTGCTCCTCCTGTCCTCCAGGCACGGAGCGGTGGTTCCACATATCGAGGCTATCATGTTCCTGACAGACCAGGATATTGCCGGACTGACGACATGGCGGCGTGAGCTCCATCGGTTTCCGGAGCTGTCCCGCGAGGAAGCCGAGACGGCCCGGAAGGTTCGCGAGGTTCTTCTCTCGACAGGAGCGGACCGCATCGTCACCGATCTCGGCGGCCACGGGATCGCCGGTATTTACGAGGGCAACGAGCCCGGACCTACGGTCATGGTGCGTGCGGAACTCGATGGCCTGCCTATTCAAGAGATCTCGAGCATTGCCCATCGCTCGACGCTGCCGGGCAAAGCCCATCTTTGCGGTCATGACGGCCACATGACCATCCTGACCGCGCTGGCAATCGGCCTCGGCCGGCAGCGGCCCGTGCGAGGGCGCGCGGTTCTCATGTTCCAACCGGCGGAGGAAGACGGTTCCGGAGCAGCGGCCGTCGTCGCGGATCCGAAGTTTTCGGAGATCGTGCCCGATTTCGCCTTCGCTCTGCATAATCTTCCGGGGATGCCCTTTGGCAAAGTCGCCTTGACCGAGGGGCCCGTGAGTTGCGCTTCGATGGGAGTCCGCATCGTCCTGAGCGGGAAGACGGCGCATGCATCCATGCCTGAATTCGGAATCTCTCCGGTCGGCGCCATAGCGCAGCTAATTCCCGTCCTAAGGGCTCTCGGGCGCGGAGGCGTCCTCGACGAGAGCTTCGCGATGGTGACGGTGACGCATATAAGGGTTGGCGAGCCTGCTTTCGGCATTGCGCCAGCTCATGGGGAGATCTGGGCAACCCTGCGGACCCTGACCGATTCCGGGATGGAGTATCTGCGAACAAGAGCTGTCGAGGCGGCGGAGACGATTGCCCGTGATGCCAACCTGGGTTTGGATATCACTTACCACGACGTTTTTCGTCATTGCGAGAATGCGCCAGAGGCTGTCGCCCATCTCCGGCGGGCCCTTGAGGCAGAGGGCGTGCCGTATGATCGGGGCGACCTCCCCATGCGTCCGTCCGAAGATTTCGGCCGGTTCGGCGACTATGCGCCAGCGGCCATGTTCTTTCTCGGCGCCGGCGAAAATCACCCAAGTCTCCACAACCCCGACTACGATTTCCCGGATGAGCTGATCGGTATCGGAGCGCGCGTCTTTATGCGGACCCTCCGCGACATTCTGGGGTGAGGCGATCACCGCCCGCCACTTTCAGGCATTCGGATCCATGAATGCAGATCAACATTTCTTGCAGCATTGTATCTTTCAAAATTCGGGCTGCGCGGATCTAAGGTTGTAGAAGCACCAGAAGATCTCGTCCGTTCAGAAGATGCAAAAGTACATTTTGCTTTTCTTTTGTTACATACTCTTAACGACCGAGTGCTTTACTGGCTGCGCAGTCTTTGAACTGCAAGCCGGGGGGCATTTCATGACGACGGTAAGATCCATAAAGATAAAGACGATTGGCGCGAAGCTCATGCTTGCCGTCACAGTTACGGCATTGGCCGCCGCAGGCGCCGTTGGACTTGCAGGGTACATCCAGCAGGACGCGCTGAGCGACATGACGATCGAGCAACAACTCTCGTCGCGTTACGAGGCCATTACGGACGCCATGCAGGAGCAGGGCAGGCGTGCCCTTGGCGTCGCCTACACGATCGCGAACGAGCCCGGCATTGCGGAAGCCTTCGAGAAGGACGATCGCGAGGGGCTGCTGTCTCATTATAAAGTGCTGGCTGCCGCGCTGAAGAAAGAGCTGAACCTCAGCCTTGTCAGCTTCCAGAAGCCGACGGGCAACAATTTGGCCCGAGCCCATGCGCCGGATTCGTTCGGCGATAACGTTTTCGGTCGCCGTCGCATGCTGGTCGACGTCGTACAGCAGAGCAAGCCTCTCCTCGGTATCGAGCCCGGACGCGACAACATCAGCATTTTCGCTGCCGTCCCTGTCCTGAAAGACAACAATGTCGTCGGAATCGTCGATATCGGGGCCACCCTCGGGGCAGATTTCCTTGCGGACCTGAAGCGTAGGTTCGGCGTCGATATCGGCATGAACCTGGTGTCGAAGGACAAGATCGATTCTCTGGGCGCGACGTTCAAGGACAAGACCTTGCTTGATCCGGCGAGCCACAGGGAGGCGCTTGAGCGCGCGACGCCGTGGCGCTCGGGTCAGCTTGAAGGTCACTCCGCCGGTATCCTCGTCGGTCCCCTGAAGAACTATTCCGGGCAGCCGATCGGGACGATCGAAGTGGTTCTCAATACCACAGCTTTCGTGTCGGCGCGTTCCGACGCGATGACGATCCTTCTGGCCGTACTTGGTCTTGTCGCTTTGGCGGGAATTCTGATCGCGCTGCTTCTGACCCGGCATCTCGGACGTCCGATCCGTGAGCTGACCGGCACGATGGCCCGTCTCGCCCATGGCGACTGGCGAGCTGAAATCCCCGGGCTCAAGCGACAGGATGAAATCGGCCAGATGGCGTCCGCCGTTCTCGTGTTCAAAGAGAACGGTATCGAGAACGAGCGCATGGCGGCGGCGAGCATCGCCGAGAACGAGGCGAAATCCCGTCGCGCTCTGATCCTCGACCAGATGATGACGCAGTTCGAGCGCAATGTGTCTGCCTTGACCCAGGGGTTGTCGTCCTCGGCAACCGAACTGGAGGCAACGGCGGAATCCATGGCGGCCATCGCCGACCAGACCAACAGCCAGTCGGTTGCCGTCGGGTCTGCGGCGGAGAAAACATCGAGCAACGTGCAGACGGTCGCGGCCGCGACGGAGGAGCTGTCCATTTCGATCCGCGAAATCGCGAGCCAGGTCAGTCAGTCCACGCAGATCTCCGAACGCGCCGTCGAAGACGCCCGTCGCACCAACGCGACCGTCATGAACCTCGCGAACACGGCGGAGAAAATCGGCGACGTGGTCGCGCTCATCAATAGCATCGCATCGCAGACTAACCTTCTTGCCCTCAACGCCACCATCGAGGCGGCCCGCGCCGGGGAGGCCGGAAAGGGCTTTGCCGTTGTGGCGACCGAGGTGAAGGAACTGGCCGGGCAGACCGCGAAGGCAACAGATGAAATCGGGTCCCAGATCACGCAGGTGCAGTCCGCCACCCGCGAAGTCGTGTCGGCGATTCAAGGGATCGCCAAGACGATCTCCGAGATGTCGCAGATCTCTCTCGGCATCGCGGCCGCCATGGAAGAGCAGGGGGCTGCAACATCCGAAATCTCTCGCAACGTCCAGGAAGCCGCGCGGGGCACGGAGCACGTGACCGGCAATATCGGCGAGGTGAAGCGGGGAGCGGGCGAGACGGGTGCGGCAGCCTCCCAGGTGCTTGGAGCCGCAAGAGAATTGGCACGCCATTCGAGCAGTTTGAGTCACGAGGTCGACGAGTTCCTTTCAGGGGTTAAAGCGGCCTAGCGCCTCGGCCCTTGCGGTGTGGGAGTAACAAAAGAGAGCGCGGCACACGTGCTCTCTTTTTGCTGTTGGCCTGACACCAGCGTTCGATGGACGCCGCACTCGTGGGGGATGATCGATCAGCATGGCTGCCGTCGTTCCCTATCCTGAGCCGTGAGCGGCGCAGTGTCATTGCGGGGCCGCGCAGCGGAAGGACAAGGCTCCACTGTCATTCCGGGACGGCCCTGCGGGCCGGCGAGGTTTGTGGAAGGATGCGCGGCTGCCATGGCTCCTGATCCGGGATCGTTGGCGGCTCTGGGTTCCGGGCTCTCGCGCTGCTCGCCCCGGAAGGACAGAGCAGCCCCGTCATTCCGGGGCGCCGCAGGCGAGCCCGGAACCCATACACGCTGCGGGTGCCGGAAAAGAACGCACCGGCTGCCATGGCTCTTTCTCCTGAACGGTCGTGTTGATGGGTTCCGGGCTCTCGCTGATGCTCGCCCCGGAATGACGGCGGAGTTCATCACGGCATGGGGCGGTGTCCTCCGGGCTGGGTGGCCCGGAGGGGAAGCGATCGAGGGTGGCGCGTCGGGCAGCCCGGCTCGCGGATGATGAGAAGGGAAGAGCCGGGAGGCCTCTTCGCGCACGGTTCTTTTAGGCGGACAGGAGAGGCAAGGCTCAGGTCTCGCCGCAGGCGGGATCCGTCTCGTGCGACGGGGGCCTGCGACCGATCCCGACAACCCGCCCAAGCATCCTGGGCCTCCCATCCGGTGCGGCTGCGTGACCGCACGGACGGGACCGTGTCCGGTCCCGCTCTTGCGACGCCTCGCGAGTGCGCCCCTCGTCAGGACCTGATCTGTGAAACGATATAGCTCAGCTTGTACCGTCAGTCAAGAACAAAATGAGAACATCGAGGTACTGCTCGATGCGCCGCCCCATCAAGCCAATCCTCGTTGCTGGCTTGTCAGGCAATTAGGCCGTCTCTCGCCCGTGCGGATGTCATGAGACATATGCCTAGAAGGCCGTTCGTCGCCTCTGCTCGCCTCTTTGCAAACACGCCCGCACGCGTGGCGTACGCCGGTGAGATAAAAATGCCGTGCGACAAGAATGATGAAACGGGCGTCACACCAGCAATAGGCAAGGCGCATGGTCAGGGGTGACAGGCAGTCGTGTTCTGTCCTGCGTAGCGCCGTCGTCTTCGTCGCCCCGTCGTGGCTGTTGCCGCCTGCTCAGCGCCGTCGTTCATGGCAGGTCGTGGGTGAGTGAAGGCGGCAGCCGTTTGGGTCTGCTCCGCAAAGGACCCATCCGTTTATCATGGAAACTCTCGTCAGTGGCGCGGCAATGCTCGGTCCGCTTTTCCTCCGGTATTGGCGGACGCGCCATCCGGATCCGGTGCGCAAGCTGAAGCGTCACTTTCCTGACGACTGATCAACGCAGAAAAACAGCTGACGACCATATTGGCAGCATGGACGCGAGGTCTGCGGCACAAGGCCGATGCAGCAGAGCGCCTCGTCATAAAACTGTCATGGAAACTTCACTGTTACCGAGACATTTTGCCTGCTACCGATGCCGCCACATTATCGAGGAGGCATTCGGTGCCACGCAAAAAATCCAACGACCGCATTGACCTGACATCCGTTTTCGAGAAAGCCCTGCGCCGCGCCAAGAAGCTGGAGCGGTCGCTGACCAAGATCGTGGCCCAGGGCGAGCCGGGCTCTGCCTTGGAGGATGTTTTGAAAAGCGTGCAGAACGGTCTTGCGACGATCAGGAAGGAATCGAAGGCCCACAAGCCGAAGAAGCGCCCTAACGCCCGCGCCAAGAAGCAGGAAGCCGCGACCCCTCGTTCCAAGAAGGACGTTGCAGTGATTCAAAAAGCCGAGCGTGTGGAAGCCAATGCGCAGGCTCCCAAGCAATCTCGAGAAAATTAACGATTTGTTAACCATTCTTAAGCGATAATGAATCGTGGGCAGCTGATGGGGGCTTCAGCTGCCTCTTCGGAAAATCTTTTGGACTGGCAAAGACTTAAGAGCACCGTAAAAGGTGCTCTTTTTATTTGTGCCGAGGGTGCCGCACGCGAACCGTCACGGGGACAGGATCCGTCGTGGGTTTCAATCAGACGGAACTCTGAGTGCTCGCCCGTGGAGAACGGCACACCGAACCCTTACGGCCGATGCTCGATTCGCGCGGTGCCTGTCGCGCCCGCAAGCACCTCCTCGATGAAGATGCCGATGAAATCCTCCGCGGCGCGCGAAAGCGGCAGGCCGGGAAGGCTCACGATGCCATAGTCCAGCATCCGCGTCGGGCGAAACGGACGCATTTCGATTTCGGGAGAGCGAAAGAAGCTCGCAATCAGCGCCGGGACGACCGCGATGCCGAGGCCTGCCGCCGCGCATGCGCAGGCTGCCTCGACCGAGTGGACTTCGATGCGGCAGTGATGCGGTGCCCGTGCTTCGCGCAACTCGTATTCCAATTCATGCCGCGCGGTTCTCTGGCGTCCAAGCAGAATGAGGTCGTTGCGCGCAAGGTCCCGCAGACTGATCTGCTCCTTCGCCGCAAGGGGATGGCTCTTCGACATGACGCATGTCGTCTCGCCCGTGAGAACCGGACGAATCTTAAAACCCTGATCTTCCGTGGGCAGACGCACGAACCCGAGATCGGCGCTCCGCGCTTGAATCATCTGCTCGATCGCCCCATACGGTCCCGACAGGGTCTCGACCACGGCTTTGGGATATTGGGCGAAGTATCGGGCGAGGACCTTCGGCAGAAGGGTTGTCGTGAGGCTGTGCGGGAATGCGACCCGCAGGAGCGCATCGCCGGTGGCGCCGGCCTTGATATCCGCCGCCTTGCGCTTGACCCGCGCCAGCACCTCCGTGAGCTCCTCCACCTCGGGCACCAGGGCTCTCGCTTCGGGCCGGGGGATGAGACGGCCCTTATCGCGGATGAAGAGCTCGAAACCGATCTCCGCTTCCAGGCTCGTCAGGTGCCGGCTGATGGCGGACTGGGAAATGCGCAGGCTCGTGGACGCTCCAACCGTCGAACCGGTAGCAATGACGGCCTTCAAGACCTCAAGCTGTTTGAGATTCATGTTTTTACGCGACCCTTTTTACACGCCGAGGCTTTCGCAAAATTTCATTAGCCTATCTCATTTGCTCATACTATTGCGCGCCTCTCATTGCGAAGCATAACGTTGCCGCAGCGACCGAATGAAAGGCCGTCGATGATACTTTGTTTAAATAGTCCCATGGCTACCCAGCCGGGCCGGAACCGGCGGGTGGAGCCGACGCCATGACCGTTTTCATCATCCGGCGCCTGTCGCAGAGCCTGCTGGTTCTGTTTCTGACGTCCATCATCGTCTTCGCCGGCATCTATGCCATCGGCAACCCCATCGATATTCTCATCGCCGGAGACGCAACCCCGGCCGAGCGGGAGCAGGCGATCCGCGCCCTCGGTCTCGACCGTTCGCTGATCGAGCAATACGGCACCTTCGTCTGGAACGCGCTTCACGGGGATCTCGGGCGCTCCTTCGTCTTCAATCAGCCGTCCATCGACCTCATCTTCAACCGGATGCCCGCGACCCTGGAGCTGGCGTTCGTGGCTCTCGCCCTCTCCTTGATCCTGGGAATTCCCCTTGGTCTCTGGGCGGGGCTGAAGCCCGGGACGGCTCTCGACGAGACGGTCATGACCGGATCGATCCTCGGATTCAGCTTGCCGAATTTCTGGCAGGGCATGATGCTCATCATGATCTTCTCCGTATGGCTCGGCTGGCTGCCGTCTACCGGGCGCGGAGAAGTGGGCAGCGTCCTGGGGATTCACACGAGTCTCGCGACCTGGTCGGGCTTGACCCATCTCATTCTTCCCGCGGTCAACCTGGCGCTGTTCAATATCTCCCTGGTGATCCGCCTGACCCGCAGCGGCGTCCGTGAAACGATGCCGCTCGATTTCGTCAAGTTCGCGAGGGCCAAAGGCCTCTCGGAGCGCCGCATCGTTTCCGTGCACGTGCTCAAGAACATCCTCATTCCGATCGTCACCGTCGTGGGCGTCGAGTTCGGCAGTCTCGTGGCCTTCGCCATCGTCACGGAGACGATTTTCGCGTGGCCCGGAATGGGCAAGCTCCTGATCGACTCCATCATGCGCCTCGACCGCCCGGTGGTGGTCGCCTATCTGCTTGTGGTCGTCACATTGTTCATCGTCATCAACTTCGTGGTCGATCTGCTTTATTCGCTGCTTGACCCGCGCATTCGCCTGGGGAGCGCATCATGACCGCGATCGCGCTTCGAAAGCCCAGCTCCGATACCCTCGTCGGACGCGCGCTCAACGGTCTTTTGAAAAGTCCGAAGGCGACAATCGCGGCCGTTATCTGCCTGTTGTTGCTTCTCACCGCATTGATCGGGCCCTGGCTTGCGCCGCAGGACCCTTACGACCTGATGCAGATCAGCATCATGGACGCGAAGCTGGCACCCGGCTCGGAGAGCATGTCGGGCGGCACCTATTGGCTCGGCACGGACGGTCAGGGGCGGGACATGCTCTCGGCCATGATCTACGGCCTGCGAACGAGCCTCGCCGTCGGCCTCGTCAGCGGCATCGTCGCGCTTGGGATCGGCACGACGCTCGGCCTCATGGCCGCTTATTTCGGAGGGCGTGTCGACACGCTGATCATGCGCCTTGTCGACCTGATGCTGGGCTTTCCGACCATCCTTGTGGCCCTGATGCTGCTCGCGACCATCGGGCAGGGCGTCGGCAAGGTCATGTTCGCGCTTGTGCTGGTGCAATGGGCTCTTTTCGCCCGTGCCGTCCGAAGCGCTGCGCTCATCGAGAAGAGCAAGGAATATGTCGAGGCAGCCGCCTGTCTCGATCTGAGCAAGCCGCGCATCCTGTTCGGCCACCTTCTTCCCAATTGTCTGCCGCCCTTGATCGTCATCGGCACCCTGCAAGTGGCAAACGCCATCTCGGCCGAGGCGACCCTGAGCTTTCTCGGGATCGGCTTGCCGATCACCGAGCCGTCCCTCGGTCTTCTCATCGCCAACGGTTACGAAGTCCTCATGTCGGGACAGTACTGGATCAGCGTTTATCCCGGTCTTCTGCTGGTTCTCCTCGTCTTCAGCATCAACATCGTCGGCGATCGCCTGCGCGAAGTGCTGAATCCCCGGCTCGAGCGATGAGGAGGCATCCGTGAGCAATCCAACCCTCGTCGTCGAAAATCTGCAGACACACTTCCCGACCGAGAAGGGGATCGTCAAAGCAGTGGACGGCGTCAGCTTCGAGGTCGGCCGTGGCGAGGTTCTCGGCCTGGTCGGCGAATCCGGCTCGGGCAAGTCGATCACGGGCTTTTCCATTCTCGGACTCGTGGACCCGCCCGGCAAGGTCGTGGGCGGACGCATTCTCTTTCAAGGACGGGACCTCGTCGGCTTGCCGCCGCATGAAATGAGGAAGCTCCGGGGCCACAAGATCGCGATGATCTTTCAAGACCCGATGATGACGCTGAACCCGGTGCTCAGCATCGGCACCCAGATGGTCGAGACCGTCCTGGCCCACGAGAACGTCAGCGTCAAGGAAGCGCGGGCGCGGGCGCGCGATACCCTCGGCATGGTGGGCATTCCGTCGCCGGAAGAGCGCCTTTCCGCCTATCCTCACCAGTTCTCCGGTGGGATGCGGCAGCGCGTGGCCATCGCGATCGCGCTTCTCCATCGCCCCGACCTGATCATCGCCGACGAGCCGACGACCGCGCTCGATGTGACGATCCAGTCGCAAATCCTGGCCCAGATCCAAGCTCTCTCCAGAGATCTCGGGATGGCCCTTGTGTGGATCAGCCACGATCTCGGCGTCGTGGCGGGTCTCGCGCATCGCATCGCGGTCATGTACGCGGGGCGGGTCGTCGAATCCGGGCCGACCGACCATGTTCTCGATTATCCGGTCCATCCATATACGATCGGGCTCCTGCAATCCGTTGCGGCGAATGCGCCGCGGGGCGCGCCTCTGCGGGCCATCCCCGGCATGGCGCCGTCGCCCCTCAACCGCCCTTCGGGCTGCGCTTTCAGAACGCGGTGCTCCTTCGCGACACCGATCTGCGAGAACGAGCCTCCGCTCGACGATGCGGGCTCCATGGCGTGGCGGTGCTTCCATCCGCAGGCAAGGAGGGTGGCATGACGCCGCTGATCGAAGCTGCCCATGTGTCCAAACGTTTCGTGCGCGATCTCGATTACGCGGAACGAATCGCACGGTTTCTCGGCGCGGATCTCAAACCCCAGACGGTGCATGCGGTCGACACCGTCGATCTGAAGGTCATGCCGGGGGAGGTGGTCGGCCTCGTCGGCGAGTCCGGTTGCGGAAAATCGACTCTGGGTCGGATGCTCGCTGGGATCATGCCGCAATCCGAGGGCACGATCCTCTGGAACGGGCAGGATCGCCGCACGCTCGTCGGGCGACCCGCGCGGGAAGCTCGCCTTGCCGCGCAAATGATCTTCCAGGATCCCATGTCATCGCTCAATCCGCGCAAGCGGGTCATCGACATCGTCGGCGAAGCGCCTGTCGCGCACGGGATCGTGCCCCGCCGTGAAAAGGATGCCTATGTGGCCGGCCTCATGGAGCGGGTCGGCCTCGATCCGAGCTATCGGGAGCGATATCCTCACCAGTTCTCGGGCGGACAACGCCAACGCATCGGGATCGCCAGGGCCCTCGCGGTCAAGCCGCAATTCATCGTCTGCGACGAGTCCGTCGCGGCGCTCGACGTGTCGATCCAGGCGCAGATCATCAACCTGTTCATGGATCTGCGGCGCGAGCTCGGTCTCACCTACCTTTTCATCAGTCACGATATCGGCGTCGTGAAGCATATCAGTGACCGGGTGGCCATCATGTATCTCGGCCGTATCGTCGAGAGCGCACCGGCCGAAGCGTTCTTCGCGCAGCCGAACCACCCTTATACGGTCGCCCTTCTGAACGAGGTTCCCACCATCGCCAACCGGCGGCGCGTGTTTTCCCCGATCAAAGGGGAGATCCCGTCTCCGCTGTCTCCGCCGAGCGGATGTCATTTCCATCCCCGCTGCCCGCACGCTTTCGAGCGCTGCCGCCGCGAAGCCCCCAAGCTTCAGGAAATCGCTCCCGGCCACATCAGCGCCTGCCACCTCAACGATACGTCCTCAACCCAACCTCGGCCCGAAGCCGTTGCTGCTTTCTAATCCGGAAGGAAGTCGTCCATGAAACCGCTCGCTCGTCTCAAAGCTCTCAGCCTCACCGTATCCATGGCCGCGCTTCTCGGCCTCGCGCCGGCCGGCGCGGCCGATCTCATCATCGGCAGCTCCACCGAGCCTTCCGCGTTGGATCCGCAGTTTTCCCGCACCGGCAACAATCAGAACATCGCCGCGCAGATCTTCGACCGCCTCATCACGCCTGACCCGAACCTTCAGGTGACGCCGGCGCTCGCCGAGTCCTGGCAGAATGTCGATCCCACGACGTGGCGTATCAAACTCCGCTCCGGCGTGACGTTCCAGGACGGCAACCCGCTGACCGCCGAGGACGTGATCTACTCCCTCAACCGGGCGAAGGACATTCCCAACAGCCCGGCGCCGTTCACCGGCAATGTCGGCGCGATCGCCAGCATGACCATCGTCGATCCCCAGACCATCGAGTTCAAGACCAAGGGGCCGACGCCCGATTTCATCGAGCAGATCGGGCTGGTGTATATCGTCCAGAAGAAGCTGGCCGAGGGCAAGTCCATCGAGGCCTTCAACGATCGTTCCGCTGCGGTCGGAACGGGTCCCTACAAGGTGAAGGAGTGGGTCCCGGGCGATCACATCACGCTCGTGCGCAACGACAGCTACTGGGGCAAGAAGCCTACGTTCGAAAACGTCACCATCAAGTTCATTGCCAACGACGCGGCGCGCGTCGCGGCTCTGCGCTCCGGCTCCGTCGACCTCATCGATGCCGTCCCGCCCGGCGACGTGCGCTCGCTGTCGAGCGCCGGCGGATTGAAGCTGTGGTCCATCGCGTCCGCCCGCGTGGTCTACCTTGCGCTCGACGCAAGCCGGGATGAAAGCCCCTTCATCGTGGGCGCTGACGGCAAGCCATTGAATCCCAATCCCTTGAAGGACGTTCGTGTCCGCCAGGCCCTTTCCAAGCTGATCAACCGGCGCCTGATCGTCGATCGCATCCTCGACAGCGCCGGCGATGCGGCCGGACAGATCGTTCCCGAGGGAATTGGCGGCGCCGATCCCACCTTGAGGGCATCCCCATTCGATGTCGCCGGCGCCAAGAAGCTGCTGGCTGACGCGGGATATACGCAAGGTTTCGGCATCACCATTCACACATCCAACGATCGTTTCCCGGGGGATGCCGAATCCGCGCAGGCCATTGGCCAGATGTTCGCTCAAGGCGGCCTCAAGGTGAACGGCGTGGTTGCCCAGCCTTACAATGTTTATGCCTCCGCCGCCGGCAAGCAGAGTTTCAGCGCCTTCATCTTCTCTCTCGGCACGACGACGCCGACATCCGCCACCAGCCTGCGCAATCTCCTGATGACTCCGAACAAGGAGGCTGGAACGGGATCCTTCAACCGCACCCGTTATTCAAACGCGGCGTTCGACGAGAAGATGAAACAGGCGACATCCGAATTCGATCCGCAGAAGCGCATCGCTCTTCTGCAGGAGGCGACTCGCATCGCCATGGAGGATGTCGGCGTCATTCCCCTGTTCTGGCCGAAGGTTTATTGGGCGTCGAAGGCGAACGTCACATACATTCCGAACCGCGGCGAGGATCTGCTGGCGACCCTGGCGGGAACCGCTCAATGACCTCACAAGCCTTACGGTCCACCATCGCCTCCACCGCAGACGCGGTGGAGGTCCTTTCCTCCGATGTGGTGGTGCATCGGGACGTGATGGTCAGATTGCGCGACGGAGTCCATCTCGCGACGGACGTCTACCGTCCCGCCGTGGATGGGAAGCCTGTCACGACGCCGCTTCCCGTGATCATGGAACGGACGCCCTACGGCAAGACCCAGCGCTCGCGCTCGGAGATCGAGCCCGGAATGAGCCAGCCCATGACAAGGGCCGAGGTGGCGATGCACTTCGTGCGGGCGGGATTCGTGGTCGTCTACCAGGATTGCCGCGGTCGCTACAATTCGGAAGGGACGTTCACCAAGTATCTCTCCGAAGGACCCGACGGTTACGACACCTGCGCATGGATCGTCGACCAGCCGTGGTGCGACGGCAAGATCGGCACCATGGGCCTGTCCTACGCCGCGCACACCCAGGCGGCGCTGGCCTGCCTGAATCCGCCTGGCCTTGCCTGCATGGTGCTCGACTCCGGCGGCTTTTCCAGCGCCTACCGGACGGGCATCCGCCAGGGTGGGGCCTTCGAGCTCAAGCAGCTGACCTGGGCCTACAACAATGCCAAGGAGAGTTCGGAAGCCCAGAGCGATCCGCTCGTGCTCAAGGCCCTCGAGGCGGAGGACCTGAAATCCTGGTTCACCGTGCTGCCATGGTCGGAAGGGCGTTCGCCTGTCCGATGGGTTCCAGAATATGAGAGCTATGTTCTCGAGCAATGGCGGCAGGGGACCTTCGGCGAGTTCTGGAAGAAAGTCGGCATCTATGCGGAAGGCTCCTACGAGACCTTCCCGAAGGTGCCGGTGGCGCTTCTGTCGAGCTGGTACGATGCCTATGTGCGAACGACGTTCGACAACTACGGAGGACTCGCGCGTGACGGATCGCGTCCGATTTCTCTCATCATGGGGCCATGGCTGCACGGCAACCGGAATACGACGTCGTCGGGCGATGCCTTCTTCGGCGAGAATGCCACTATTTCCGGAAACGTCACGCCGTCATGGCTCGAATTCCGGCGGCGCTGGTTCGAGCGGTGGCTGAAGGCCGTCGAGAACGGCGTCGAGACGGAGCCGCCGGTGCGGCTGTTCCTGATGGGTGGTGGAACGGGCCGCAAGACGAAGTCCGAGAAGCTCGATCACGGCGGGCGCTGGATCGAGACGGAGCGTTGGCCGCTCCCCGAGACGGAATTTTGTCCTTTCTACATTCATGGCGACGGTCGGCTCAGCGACACTCCGGCGGTGCAGGGGGCAAGGCCCCTGAGCTATGATTTCGATCCTTCCGATCCGGTTCCGACGATCGGCGGCGCCTTGACGAGCGGACAGCCCGTCTTTGAAGGCGGAGCGTTCGACCAGCGGGAAGCGCCCCAGTTCTTCGGATGCCGAAATCCTGGGCTTCCGCTCTCCGCGCGGAGAGATGTGCTGTCGTTCGAGACGCAGCCGCTCGAGCAGGATCTGGCGGTCATCGGCCCAATCACTGTCGATCTGTGGGTCTCGTCCGACGCGCTCGACACCGATTTCACGGCGAAGCTGATCGACGTCTATCCGCCATCGGAGGACTATCCGACGGGATATTCCATGATCCTGACCGACGGAATTCTGAGATGTCGCTATCGGAAGTCCTGGGAGGCGCCTGAACTGATCACGCCCGGCGAGATCTTCAAGATCACGATCGAACCCTTTGCGACAGCCAACGTGTTCGCCAAGGGCCACCGCATCCGTCTCGATGTCTCGTCGTCCAACTTCCCCAAGTTCGATGTGAATCCCAACACCGGAGAGGCGGAAGGGATGGGCCGGACGCGCAAGGTCGCGCGCAACACGGTTTACTGCGACGCGGTTCATGCGTCTCGCATCCTTCTTCCTTGCGTGCCGACGGGGCACATCAGAAACCTCAGGAACATCTGAAGCGAGAGGCCCTTCGGAACATTCGTCATTTCCACCGACGGCCGGCCTGCTTGAGACAGTCTTCTCAAGCAGGCATCGCCACGTGTTCACGATGTTCGTCCGGTCACGTGTCAGCGCCGGAGGAGCCGGGCTCGTTCGCGCCATTGGAGCGGAACAGTTTTTTCAGGCTGCCGTTGTCAATTCCGACAGGCGCCCAATAATTCAATCCTACCTGAACCCTATTGAACGCACTCCTCGTCGGCGGCTGTCGGAACGACTTGTATCCGCACGTGGAACGCAAGGGTGTAACGGAAGGCTTTGAGAATGATCATCGATAAAGATCTTGAGCGGCGGGTGCGCGAGCGGGCATACGAGCTTTGGATGCAGAACGGCTGCTTGCCTGATCGCTCTGATGAATATTGGTATCAGGCCGAACAGGAAGTTCTCGCTCGGCCGGCGTCGGAGGACGATCGGGGCCCGGTCCCGGAGAGCCTGTCTCCCGAGGTTGAGGCAAATGCGCCCGAGCCGGGCGTGATGCGCAGCTTCGAGCCGGATGAGGTCCAAGGTTCCTTCGACGTGAGCTCCGCCTCACTGAATTCCGATGACGTGGCAACCGATGAAGCCATGCCGGCACCGTCCGAACCCAAGACGCGCAGACGTCGCAATGTTGCGCCGGCGGTCAATCCGATCGACGGAGATGCGCCCGCAACGGGAGCGCCGAGGCGCAGGCGTTCACCCCGCACCTCCGGAGAGGTGTGATCGTCTCCGCTCATGGTGTCGGCGTGCGGAAGCTCAAGGACGGTAATCCTTCCGAATACGAATAAAGCCACAGAACCCGGACGAGCTTCGTGCGTCTACATGATGAGGCAAAGGTTGCCTTGTGATGTGAGGATCCCGTCTTGCCGAACGCTCCTACCGCTTCCGGACCGCTCGCCCGCCACACGATGGCTTATATTCTCGCAGGAGGCCGTGGCAGTCGCCTGATGGAACTCACCGATGTTCGCGCAAAGCCCGCGGTTTATTTCGGCGGCAATACGCGGATCATCGATTTTGCGCTCTCCAATGCCCTGAACTCCGGCATCAGGCGGATCAGTGTGGCAACACAGTACAAGGCGCACAGCCTCATCCGGCATCTTCAAAGAGGCTGGAACTTCCTCCGGCCGGAGCGCAACGAAACATTCGACATCCTGCCCGCGAGCCAACGCGTTTCCGAGCACATGTGGTACGAAGGTACGGCCGACGCCGTCTACCAGAACATCGACATCATCAGGAGTGCCGATCCCGACTACATCATCGTCCTTGCGGGCGACCACGTGTACAAGATGGATTATGAGCCCATGCTGCAGCAGCATGTGGACTCGGGCGCCGACGTGACGGTCGGATGTCTCGAGGTGCCGCGGATGGAAGCGACGGGTTTTGGTGTCATGGCGGTGGACGAGACGGACCGCATCGTCTCGTTCCTGGAAAAGCCGGCCGATCCTCCTGGAATGCCGGACAACCCAGAAATGGCTCTTGCCAGCATGGGGATCTATGTTTTCAGCACCGCCTTCCTGTTCGACCAGTTGCGGCGCGACGCCGCCGAGCCCGGATCGAGCCGAGACTTCGGCAAGGACATCATCCCTTATCTTGTCACACACGGGAAAGCCGTCGCGCATCGGTTCACCCGTTCCTGCGTCCGGTCGGGAAATCAGTCCCAGGCCTATTGGCGGGATGTGGGTACCGTGGATGCTTACTGGGAGGCCAATATCGACCTGACGGAGACCGTGCCGGCTCTCGATCTTTACGATCGGGATTGGCCGATCTGGAGCTATTCCGAGATGCTGCCACCCGCGAAGTTCGTGCATAACGATCACGGCCGGCGCGGCCAGGCCATCAATTCACTGGTTTCGAGCGGGAGCATCGTTTCGGGCGCTTGCCTGAGACGCTCTCTCGTGTTTACCGGGGTCCATGTGCACTCCTACGCGGATGTGGAAGGGGCTGTTGTGCTTCCCTATGTTGATATCGCACGCTCGGCACGACTGAGGAATGTGGTCATCGACCGGGGCGTGCGGATTCCGGAAGGGTTGGTGGTCGGTGAGGAGCCGGAACGGGATGCGCAGCGGTTTCGCCGCACCGACAAGGGCATTTGCCTGATCACCCAGCCGATGATCGACAGGTTGGCGGGATGATGCCTCTGAACGTTCTGTCCGTCACGTCGGAGCTTTTTCCCATCATCAAAACAGGAGGCCTGGCGGATGTCGCCGGCGCTCTTCCGGGAGCGCTTGCGAAGGAGGGCATTCGTGTCGTCACCCTGCTGCCGGGCTATCCGGCGGTCCTTCCGGGCCTCGACAAAATGGAAGTGGTGCGGTCTTACGACGATCTGTGGGGAGGGCCCGCGCGCCTTATAGCGGCGCGAGCCGGTCATCTCGATCTTTTCGTCATCGACGCGCCACACCTTTTTGACCGGCCCGGCTCTCCCTATCTCACGCCGGATGGCCGCGATTGGCCCGATAACGCTCGCCGCTTCGCCGCCCTGTCCCGCGTCGCCGCCGATATCGGTTTCGGGCTCGTTCCCGGCTTCGTGCCCGATGTGGTTCATGCTCACGATTGGCAGGCCGGGCTGGCGCCGGCCTACCTGCATTTCGACGACCGGCCCCGTCCAGGGACCGTGATCACCGTCCACAATATCGCGTTTCAGGGGCTCTTTCCCGCCGATCTTCTCTATGAGCTCGGCCTGCCGCCATCCGCTTTCACCATCGATGGTGTGGAGTATTACGGGCAGATCGGCTTCCTGAAGGCGGGTCTGCAATTGGCCGACCGCATCACCACCGTGTCGCCGACCTATGCCAGGGAAATTCAAACCCCTGAGGGAGGAATGGGCCTCGACGGCCTGCTGCGCGCGCGTGCGCCGGACGTGTCGGGCATTCTCAACGGCGTTGACGAGGATATCTGGAATCCCGCGACCGACCCGAACCTCAAGGCTCGCTTCGGACCTGACGCGATCGAGGCCCGGGCCTTCAATAAGGAAGCGCTTCAGCGCCGTCTGGGCCTGACGGTCGACCCGGATGCGATGCTCTTCGGGGTCGTGAGCCGGTTGTCGGAACAAAAGGGTCTCGACCTGGTGCTGGGTGCATTGCCGGTCTTGCTGGAGGACGGCGCTCAGCTCGCTCTTCTGGGGGCGGGAGACCGCATCCTGGAGAGCAGCTTTCAGGCCGCCGCGGCCGTATATCCCGGACAGGTCGCGTGCTTCCTCGGCTATGACGAGGTCCTTGCCCATCAGATCCAGGGCGGAAGCGACGCGCTTCTCGTGCCGTCCCGCTTCGAGCCCTGTGGACTGACGCAGCTTTGCGCCATGCGTTATGGCAACGTGCCGATCGTGTCCCGTGTCGGCGGCTTGGCCGATACAGTCATCGATGCAAACGAAATGGCTGTCGCTGCTGGAGCTGCCACGGGCTTTCAATTCTCACCGGTCAGCCTTCCGGCAGCACTGGAGGCGTTTTCCCGCGCGAAGCGACTCTGGTCCGATGCGGATGCTTGGCGGCGCCTTCAGGCCAATGGCATGGCTCTCGATGTGGGATGGAGCCGGCCGGCGCGGCAATATGCCGATCTGTATCGAGAATGTCTCGAGGAGATCTGACGAAGAGAGAGACCGGATCCCGGCCTCACGTTTTCCTGTCGCCGCTCTTCTTCGGGACTTCCGGCTTCAGCTGAAGCAGCAGAAGGGAATGGCCCGTAACGGGATACTCGTCGCCGAAGGCGAATTCAGGGGCATCCTGCAGATCTGGCTGGTTCGTGTCCACAAGGCACATCCATGACTGTCCCCCCGTGACGTCCGGCAATTTGCATTTCACCACGTCGTCGTAGGCGTTCAGGATGAGCAGCAAGGTCATATCCGTCCCACGCCTGCGAATGCCGGTGGGCTGCGCGCGGCCGTCGAGCAGCACGCTGATGCAGCGGGCATTGGGATTTTGCCAATGTTCAGGCGTCATTTCATCGCCCGTGGGTGTCAGCCAGGTGACATCCTTGACGTCCAGCTCCTCGTTGTAGACCCCTGTGAGGAAGCGTCCCCGCCGGAGGATAGGAAGCGCATGGCGCAGGTTGATGAGCTTGCGCGTGAAGTTCAGAAGCTCCAGCCCATCCTCGTCGATCCCGGCCCAGTCGATCCAGGAGATGTCGTTGTCCTGCGCATAGGCATTGTTGTTGCCGTGCTGGCTGCGGGCAAACTCGTCCCCGGCGAGCAGCATGGGCGTGCCTTGAGAGAAGAGAAGCGTTGCGAGCATGTTGCGGATCTGGCGAAGGCGTACGGACCGGATCGCCGGATCGTCGGTTGGCCCCTCGACGCCGTAATTGAACGACAGATTGTTGTCGTGCCCGTCCCGGTTATCCTCTCCGTTCGCTTCGTTGTGCTTGTCGTTGTAGGATACCAGATCGTTGAGCGTGAAGCCGTCATGGGCTGTCACGAAGTTCACCGAAGCCCACGGCTTGCGGCCCCGCTTGTTGAAGATGTCGGACGAGGCGGTGAGACGCGTGGCGAGTTCAGGCAGCTTGCCTTCGTCGCCTTTCCAGTATGCCCTTACGGTGTCCCGGTAGCGGTCGTTCCACTCGGCCCAACCGGGCGCGAAACGCCCGACCTGATAGCCTCCCGGCCCGCAATCCCATGGCTCGGCGATCAATTTCACCTCGCTGAGGGCAGGGTCCTGGCGGACCGTGTCGAGAAAACGCCCGTCTTCATCAAAGCCGTGCGGTTCCCGGCCTAAGATCGTCGCGAGGTCGAACCGGAACCCGTCGATGCGAACCTCCTGCGCCCAGTAGCGCAGGCTGTCGGTTACGAGCTGGAGCACACGGGTGTGGCTGAGGTTGACCGTGTTGCCGGTTCCCGTGTCATTGATGTAGTAGCGCTGATCGGGCGCCAGTCGGTAGTAGGACGCGTTGTCGATGCCCCGGAACGAGAGCGTCGGCCCAAGCTCGTTGCCTTCGGCTGTGTGGTTGTAGACCACGTCGAGGATCACCTCGATGCCTGCCTCGTGGAGATGGTTCACCATCTCCTTCACCTCGTTCACGAAGGGCGTCGCCAGATAACGGGGCTGCGGCGCGAAGAAGCCGATGGAGTTGTATCCCCAGTAATTCCGCAGGCCTTTGTCCGTCAGGTAGCTGTCGTCGACATAAGCGTGGATCGGCAGCAGCTCGACCGCCGTGACGCCGAGATTCTTGATGTAATTGATCACCTCATGATGCATCAGCCCCGAAAACGTCCCGCGCAGTTCTTTAGGGACCGCCGGATGCTTCATCGTGAAGCCGCGCAGATGCGTTTCATAGATGATCGTGCGCTCCCAGGACGTGCGCGGGCGTCGCTCGTGCCCCCAGGTGAACGCAGCTTCGACAACCCGGCATTTGGGCATGAAGCGCGCGCTGTCGCGCTTATCGAAGGAGAGATCGGCTTCCGGCGAGCCGATCGTGTAGCCGAACAGGGCCGGATCCCAGACCAGATCGCCGATAAGCTGCTTGGCATAGGGATCGAGAAGAAGCTTGTTGGGATTGAAGCGATGGCCTGCCGTTGGTTCATAGGGGCCATAAACGCGGTACCCATAGGTCGTGCCAGGGCGGGCGTCGGGCAGATAACCGTGCCAGACCTCGTCGGTATATTCAGGCAGCTCGATCCGTTCGATTTCGCGTTCGCCGTCCGGGTCGAACAGGCAAAGCTCAACCCGTGTGGCGTTGGCGGAGAAAATCGCGAAATTGACCCCCAGACCATCCCAGGTCGCACCGAGGGGATATGGCCGTCCTTCCCGCACGCGTGACTGGCGCCTCACGCCGGGGGCGACAACCTCCTCGGCTCGCAACTCACGGGTGTCGATTTTGTCGTTCATGAGATTTCCGGTCGTAAGCTGAGCAAATCACTTGGTGACACAACGCGCGAAAGCTCGGGAAGTCTCACAGGCTGTGCGTGATATTCGCCGAGACATCGCCCAGGGCCGAAACGAGGATAAGCGTTGCAAGCGGGGGCAGCGTCAGCGTCAGCGAGTAGGGCTGCCCGTGGCTCGGCGTGGCATCGGCCTCGATCCCTCCGAGGTTGCGGACATTGCTGCCGCCATAGAGATCCGAATCCGTGTTGACGACCTCGCGGTAGACGCCGGGCAGCGGCACTCCGATCCTGTACCTCTCCTGCGGTGTGGGAGTGAAGTTGGAGAGGATGATGGCCACCTCATCATCCTTCTCTCCCCTGCGGGCGAAGGCCAGGACGCTGTTGTCCCGGTCGTCCGCCACGAGCCATTGGAAGCCTCGGCTGTCACAGTCGCGCTCGTGAAGGGCAGGAAGGTTGCAATAGGCGCGATTGAGATCGCCGACGAGAGCCTGCACTCCTTTGTGAAGGGCATCGTCCAGCACATGCCAATCGAGGCTTTCGTCGTGATTCCACTCACGTTCCTGGCCGAATTCGCCTCCCATGAACAACAGCTTCTTGCCGGGATGCCCCCACATGAAACCGAAATACGCACGCAGGTTCGCGAAGCGCTGCCATCGGTCTCCCGGCATGCGGCCGAGAAGAGAACCCTTGCCGTGCACGACTTCGTCATGGCTCAGCGGGAGGATGAAATTCTCCGAGAAGGCATAAAGAAGGCCGAAGGTGAGATCGTGATGGTGATAACGGCGATAGACGGGGTCCTTGCCGATGTAGCGAAGGGTGTCGTGCATCCAGCCCATGTTCCACTTGAAGCCGAAACCGAGGCCGCCCGTATAGGTGGGTTGCGAAACGCCCGGCCACGCGGTCGACTCCTCCGCGATGGTGACCGCTCCCGGGGACGTAGCGTATGCGACCTCGTTCATGCGCCGCAGAAAATCGATCGCTCCCAGGTTTTCGTTGCCGCCGTAGCGGTTGGGAATCCATTCGTCGGCCTTGCGGGAGTAATCCAGGTACAACATCGATGCGACGGCATCGACCCGCAATCCGTCGAGGTGATACCGCTCCAGCCAGAAACGCGCATTCGCCACAAGGAAGGCCGCCACTTCCTTCCGTTCATAGTTGTAGATGTACGTCCCCCAATCCTGGTGGAAGCCCTGGCGTGGGTCCGCGTGCTCGTAGAGATGCGTGCCGTCGAAATACGCAAGCCCATGGGGATCGTTGGGGAAATGCGCCGGCACCCAGTCCAGGATGATGCCGATCCCGGCCGCATGCGCGGCTTCGACGAAAGCCGCGAAGTCTTCAGGTGTGCCGAAACGGCTCGTGGGCGCATAAAGAGAGATGGGTTGGTAGCCCCAGGAGCCGTCGAACGGATACTCGGTGATCGGCAGGAGCTCGATATGGGTGAACCCGAGCTCCTTCACATAGGGAATAAGTCGGACCGCCAATTCGCGATAGGTCAGGTAGCGGTTGCCCTCTTCGGGTACGCGGGCCCACGAGCCGAGATGGCACTCATAGATCGACATCGGCATTTTGCGCGGGTTCTGCGCACTTCTTCGTGCCATCCACTCAGCGTCACGCCAGGCGAAGTCCGGAGTGCTTTTCAGCACCGAGGCCGTTGCGGGAGGCTTTTCGGCTCCAAAGGCGATTGGATCGGCCTTGAGAGCCATGAGTTCTCCATTGAGACCGATGAGCTCGAACTTGTAGCGCTGGCCCTCGACGGGGCCTGGGATGAAGAGTTCCCAGATCCCACCCTCATGACGCCGCCGCATAGGGTGGCGCCTGCCATCCCAATCGTTGAAATCGCCCACGACGCTCACGCGGCAGGCATTCGGCGCCCAGACGGCGAACAGATAGCCGTCAATTCCGCTCGGGCTGATCGGATGAGCACCGAGCTTGGTATAAATGGCATCGCTCCCGGGATCCCGCAGGTTCGCAATGTCCTCATCGCTGAGAAAGGTGCCGAACCGGTACGGATCGTCCCGAACCTCCTCGCGGCCACCTTTGGTAACCCTGAGACGGTAGTCGTCGGGGCGCTCTGTTGCGTTGAGAGTGCCGACGAAGAGTCCTTCGGACAATCTCCTGTCCATCTCCGTGAGAGTGGTCGTTCCGTCCGGAGCCAGCAGGGTGAGGGATTCGGCATCCGGTGCAATGACGCGGATTTCCCAGAGACCCTGTGAAATCTCGTGCGGGCCCAGGATGGAAAACGGGTCGCCTTGATTGACGATCTCGGCAACCGTCCGGGCATGCATGGGGAGTTTCGTGTCCTCCCTCAATCCGCCTCGGCGCCGTGTCGTTCCGGCATCCCCTTTCATGTATCAACCTCTTATTGATGTTGGGCTCGCGACCGACCGAACGGCTTCTTGCCTTATGGAATGCGCGTGCCCTGATTATGGGGCGGAAGGCCAGTGCGACCAGAAGTGTCGCGAGCATAGCATCATTTCGGTTGCCCCCGGACATGCATCGATCCTAAGAGCGGCGCAAAACCACAAAGGGGATGGACGGCATCAGGTCTCCAACCAAGGAGGTCGTCCTCGCGATTGTGACAGAGTTGCCCGTCAGGAGATCGACCCACTCTCCGGGCGGGATCTCGACAGATGTGTCGCTCCAGATGCTTGGCTTCAGCGGCCACCCGCTGGCGCCGATCAATCCGGCCCACAGCCGCGGCACGATCACGACGATGCCAGCGGAGCCGTGCTGTCGCGAGAAGGCAAGCACCCGATCCGCGTGCTGCCCTCGGACCTCGAGAGGAGCATAGTCACCCTTCGCATAAAGGGATGGATGCTTCAATCGATCTTCGAGAAGGGACGCCAGGATGCGCTGCTTCACATGGCCGCTTTGCCACTGGGTGAGGCAAGTTTCCAGCGATGCGCCGTCGTCGAGCGCGTGCGCCCGCGCAGCATAATCGACCGGACGGCGGTTGTCCGGATCGACCAGGGAGAAATCCCAGAACTCCGTTCCCTGGTAAATGTCCGGAACGCCCGGAAGCGTCGCCTTGAGAACCGTCCGCGACAAGCCGTTCAGCATTCCTAGCAAGGAGAGACGCTGGAGGAATGGCTGGAAACGCTCGATGAAGCCGCTGCCGGGCTCAAGCAGTGCCTGCAACAGATCAAGCGTCGCTGTCTCATACGCTTCGTTAGGATTCGTCCAGCTGGTTTGCCGCTTTGCCTCACGGAGTGCCTTTGTGAGATAGGCTTTCATGCGCTCGTGAAATGCCGCGAGCGCCTTGGCATCGGCGTTGTCCAGGAGGTCGAGGGGCCACGCCCCGAGGAGTGCTTGAAGGAGGATGACCTGATCGTTCGCATCGGGAGCGGCAATGCCGTCCCGGCTGGAAAGATGCGGCGAGACGACCTCATGCCATGCCTTCAAGGCTTCGGCCCATTGTTCGGGGATCTCCGAGAGGGCAAGCAGGCGAGCGCGGGCATCCTCCCCACGCTTGGTATCGTGGGTCGCCGTTGCGACCATCGTGTGGGGCCACGCATCCGCCCGGTCCGCGTTCGCTTGATGAAATGCCTCCGGCGTGAGGCCGAAATGCCTCGGGTCGCCGCCGACCTCGTTCAAGGCGATCAACCGTCCATAGCGGTAAAACAGGGTGTCTTCGAGGCTCTTCGCCATGACGGGGCCCGTCAGCTGCTGGAAGCGGCGACGGAAACGCCGGACGTCGGCAGGATCGGCCTTTTCAGAACGGCCCAGCAGCGTGGCAGCGATGAAGTCGTAGACAGATCCATCCGCCTGAGGTGAGCTCGATTTTACGGACTCGAGAACTCCCTCGATGAGCTCCGCATCTTCGGAAGACGCTGCCGTTTCCGACAGATAGCTACGATAGACCGGGAAGGCGGCGATAAGGTCGACGAGCGCCCGACGGATGGCGAAGGGCGTAAAGTCCCGGGTGTGATAATCAGCCTCCGCAACTCTCTTCAGGTCCGATACGAGCGCTTCGAGTTCGCTCGCAAAGCTACGCTCGGTAATGTCTGTCTTGGCCTGCCGGAGGAGAGTGTCATATTCCGCCTGGAAGCCGCTTGCGTCCCGATAGGTTCTTTCGAGGGCCGCGCCGGACCTGTGATCGAGCAGGACGCCGTCGATCAGGTTGAGGATGTCATAACCCGTCGTTCCTGCAACCGGCCAGGGGCGCAGTTCTTCACCGGGTTCAAGAATCTTCTCGACCACGATGTAAAAGCCGGGTCCCACGCGATCCTGGAGAGCGCGCGTATAGCCTTCCGGATCCGCCAGGCCGTCGATGTGATCGATCCGCAAACCGTCTACGATGCCTTCTTCCACGAGACGAATGATCAGGTCGTGCGTGCGCTCGAAGATCTCCGGGTTTTCGACCCTGATCCCCGCGAGACTGTTGATGTCGAAGAAGCGGCGATAGTTAATCTCGCTCGACGCTACCCGCCAATAGGACAGCCGGTAAGGTTGTGCTTCCAGAAGGCGGTGCAGTCTCGAGAAGCTTTCGGTTTGGCCCGGGATCCCGTTGAAGGCCCGGACTGCCTGGTCAATCGCATTTTCGATGTCGGGACGGTTCGCGACGATCCTGCCGAGCTCATTCTTCAGTGTTTGGCCAAGATCGGGAAGAGAACGGGGGCCTTCAGCGCGCTGGGCTTTGCTCATGCCCCGGAGAGCGTCGGTCAGGCGAATGAGATCCGCAGCCTTTGAACGATCGCTCAGGGCAGCGACGGCATCATCGAGAACCAGCGGATAGGAGGAGGGGCAGATCGGGAAACGGTGATCCCAATGCCAGACACTGAAGCTCCCCTCATCAGGATCGAAGGCCAGCTTGAGATTTCCCTCTTCGAGAGACTTTCCGTAAAGATCGCCGAGAAACGGAACGATGAGTTTGCCGTTCGCGCCGGGCCGTTCCCAGTCGATATCGAATGCGTCCGCGACGGGCGACAGGCGTCCCCATTCGAGGACGGAGAGCCACCAGGGATTATCCTTGCCGCCGACGCCCATGTGGTTGGGGACGATGTCGAGGACCAGGCCAAGGCCGTGCGCCCTCAAGGCATCGGAGAAGCGTCGGAAACCTTGCTCGCCTCCGAGCTCCGGATTGATGGTGCTGTGATCGACGATGTCATATCCGTGCGAGGAACCCGCTGCCGCGGCCTGGATGGGCGACGAATAAACGTGGCTGACGCCGAGCTTTGCCAGATAGGGAGCGATCTTGGCTCCGTCGTCGAACGTGAAGCCCTTGTGAAGTTGAAGCCGGTAGGTGGCACGTGGCGGCGGCGAGGCCAGAACGGTCCCGCCAGGCCGACGAACTCGACCTTCCTCGGTCATGATGACGGCGAGCTTCGCGAAGGTGCTTCCAGGAGCAGTCATGTCGTTGATCGTCGACGAAAGCCGTCGTCGCCAGTTGGGGTGACCGGCATCCATTCCCGGCATGTTGGGCTGGTTCAGTTCGTTCGCCACATCCTCGATCTGCAGGGCCGTGAGCACTGACTTTGTGCGAGCAAGATAGCGGGCCGCCCCCTGGAGGGGAGGGAAGGCGGGTGTCTTGCGACCGGCCAGGATTCCTTCACTGGAAAGAGCCTCGGTGAAGCTCTGCCGGTCGGCGGCCCGCGCCGTGCGCTCTTCTTCTGCGCGCTTGGGATCGAAAACCCCGAAGGTCTGGCGCAGATCGATATCGAGGCCTTTCCACCAACCGGTGAAGGTCGGAAGGTCATGGGTCGTGAGGACCGCGAGCGCGGAGGAGGGATAGTCTCGGGGCGTTTTGAAGGCTGCGCCATTTCGCTCGAACGGCAGCACACGGTAACTGAGAAGTCCTGAGCGCATGATAGCGTCGGAGAAGCCTTCGGGTGCGGTGCCGAGATCCTCGGCAATCACGAGGCAGCATGCGCGATGGCTTTCGATCCGCAGGACGGCGAGCAGCGCCTCGAATGGATAATCGACATACGCGCCTTGCGATGCCGGTGCTCCCGAAGGGATCAGGAAAAGCCGCTGGAGTTGGAAGGCATGGTCGATACGGATCGCACCGGCATGACGCATGTTGGCCCTGACGAGATTCCTGAAGGCCGAAATTCCATGCTGCTCCAGCGCGAGCGGGTTGAGGGGAGGCAGTCCCCAATCCTGTCCCTGCGGACCTAAGGGATCAGGGGGCGCACCGACCGACAAGGATGGAGAAAAATGCACCGCGTCCGACCATATTTCCGAACCGCCTCTGTCGGCCCCAACCGCCAGGTCGCGATAAAGGCCGATTGGCATGCCGCAGGCGCGGGCTCGCTCGGCTGCCGCTCCCAATTGGAGGTCAGCCAACCATTGGAGCCAGGCATGAAATGAGACTTGCTCGTGATGCGTCTCACGAAAGGCGCGCACCTCTTCGGTCTCTGCCGTGCGATAGGCGTCGGGCCAGTCGCCGACCCACCAGAGATCCTGATTGCGGAAGTGCTCGGAGAGCGCCTCGAATGTGGCGTGAGCCTCCAAAGCAGCGTTGCCCTCCTGGCGGAACCGCAGAAAGGCCGATTGGTCGGCGTGTGCCTGAAAGTGCTTCCAGAGCAGGTCCAGAAGCTGGCGCTTGATACCCCAGACCTCCGCATAATCGATCAGTTGCGCGCTCCGAAGTCGCACGAGGCGCTCTTGAATCTTCGTCTCGTCGAGAAGCTCGCTCGCGCCGCTCTCGTAGGAGCCTTCGACGCGCGTCGGATCGATGTAAAGCGGTTCGAGAAAGAGGCGCGACGAGGGAGAGTAGGGCGATATCTTCGTGCGGTCCGCAGCGAACAGCGCGTGGACCGGGCTGAGGCCAAGAAATGCTCCTCCGCTTGCGCCGACCGCTTCCGCCGCATCTGCGACGGTGGAGAAATCACCAATGCCCAGATCTCTCTCGGATCGTAGTGAATAGATCTGTGCGGCAACGCCCCAGAGCCGGTTGTCCCCGTTGAGGGCGTCGGGCGTCCAGCACCGTGCAGGCGCCGCGATGACAGTGGCTTTTGCGTCGCCCAGCACCAGGCGATGGTAGCCTGCCGGCAGGGCCGGGATATCGATGCTCGTTGCGCTTGATCCGGCTAGCCGGCCTTCATGAATATGTCCGGTCTCCGATGTCAGTCGCCAAGTTGTTGCCGGAGTGGCTTTGCGAAGATGGATCGTTGCGGGTTTGTCCGCTTGAACAGGGATAAGAGATGGGAGCGGTCCTGCCTTGAGGATCTCGAGCGTCGCAAGGCTGTCGCGAGCCTCCCGCTCCGTTCGAACGGAAAGGCCAAGGCCTTCCAGCAGTGCCACGCGCGTCTCGTGATTGGTATCGACACTTTGTCCGAAGGCGTCCGTATAGCGCGGCGCAATTCCGATCAGAGCGGCCATGCGCTCGGTGAGTGCATCCAAGGTGCTCATCGAGATGCGACCTTCATGATGATTGCCGCCCAGGAGGGAAGAGAAAGCGTTGCTGAGAGATCGACGCCTGGACTTGCCCAAATGATCTTCACGGTGTCGTCCACATGGTCCTTCAAGGGCTCCCCGCCGAAGTTCGCCAGGAGACGGAGGCTCCCGGCATCAAACGTCCACAGGATGTCCAGCGCGTTCGTGGAATGACCCTGATGGCGCGAACCGCGAAAGCCGCTGGCGGTCAACGGTACGATGAATGTTCTGCGCATCTCAAGCAGTTGCCGTGTTTGATCCAGGACGATCCGATGCGGCTCCCGGTCCCTTTCCGACCAGTCGAGCTTCGAACGCTCGAAGGTTGCGCGATCGGTGGGATCGGGGACACGCATCGAAGCTTCCAGACTGGCAAAAGCCTTGAACTGCTTGAACTCGTTTCGCCGTCCCTCGCGAACCGCTGTGGCAAGATCCGGCTCGTCTTCATAATCCACGAAGAACTGAAAGGGGGCCGACGCGGCCCATTCCTCTCCCATGAACAGCAAAGGGATGTGGGGAGACAGAAGGAAAATTGCGCGCGCCAACGCGAGGCGGTCGGCGGGAACGAGATGGGAAAGTCGCTCGCCGAACGCCCGGTTGCCGATCTGGTCGTGATTCTGCAGGAACGATACGAATGCGGATGGAGGAAGGTGGGAGGACGGCTCTCCGCGCGTTCGACCGCCTTTATGAGCGGATGGCTCGCCCTGATATGCGAACCCCTCCGCAAGGGCCCTCCCGAGGCGTGCCAGCGGCTGATCCGCGTAGTCTTCGTAGTATCCTTCGCTCTCGCCCGTCAGCAGCGCATGCCAGGCATTGTGTATGTCGTCCGCCCACTGGGCGGTATGAAGGCGAGGCTTGGCGTCCTGCCGCCTTTCGAGCCACCGCGCCTGATTGGCCTCGTTCTCGAGCACGAGGTGGACCTGGCGATCCGGGACGGCTTGCCTGATGCGCGATGCCAGTTCTTCGATGAAATGAGGTTCGCTGTCGTCGGAAATGGCATGGACGGCGTCGAACCGTAAGCCGTCGATGTGAAACTCTTCGAGCCAATACAGGGCGTTGTGGACAAAGAACTCTCGAACGGTACGGCTTTCGTCCCCATCCACATTGATGCCGCCGCCCCACGGTGTCTGATGCCGCTCCGTGAAGAAGGAAGCCGCGTATGCGTGCAGATAATTCCCGGAAGGTCCGAAGTGATTGTAGACGACGTCCAGGAACACCATCATGCCGAGACGATGCGCATGGTCGATGAGGCGTTTGAGATCGTCCGGCCGGCCATAGGCGGCATCGGGCGCGAACGGCAGGACACCGTCATAGCCCCAGTTCCGGCGTCCGGGAAACTCTGCGATGGGCATCAGTTCGATGGCCGTGATCCCGAGATCCCGCAGGGATTCCAGCTTTGCCATTAACCCGCCATACGTCCCTTCAGGCGTCGCGGTCCCGATATGCACTTCGTAGAGAACGGTTTCCTCCCAAGGACGACCCGTCCAGTCCGTGTCTGTCCAGGCATAGGATGCCGGGTCGGTAACCTCGCTCAAACCGTGGACGTCATCCGGCTGGAGCCGGGATGCGGGATCCGGCACGATCAGTTCGCCATCGATCCGGTATCCATAGCGGGACCCGGGCCGCGCGCCGGAAGCGATCAGGCGAAACCACCCGCCATCCTCCGCCATCATCGCATGCTCGGTCCCGTCCAAGACGATACGGACATCCTGAGCTGTGGGAGCCCATAGGGCGAAGCGGACGCCTTCAGGGGTGACGGCCGCCCCGAAGGGCATATGGTGGATGCGCTGCATCGGGTCTCCGGCATTGGAAAAGCGATAGCGAACGACGCGCCTTGGATGTTGTTCCCGCCTCGCAGGAAAATGGCCAAGATTGCCGTGTCGCCAGTTTGATGGAGTGAGAGACTGTCTTCAGAAACCGCCGCACACGGATCCTGCTGCCTCTCCCTGTGCGCGACATGTTCCAGCCGGCTGATCCGACAAGACGGAACCTGAAAAAATAAATTGCAGCCAAGTTTGGAACATTCCCGCTCCCGGCCGGTTAAGGGCGCGACCTACCTTCGGCGCAGGGGTCTTCGGGTTCGCGCCTTTGTGACAAAATGCTGACAACTGATCATCTCGAAGCCAAATCGGCTTGCCTGCGCTTGCCTCATGCTGCGCTCAAGCCGCTGTCTCAAGTCGTGTCGATTCAACGACGGCAGTCCATTCTTTTCGTAACCTCCGAGATATCGGACTACGTGAAGGCCGGGGGCTTAGGCGAGGTCTCGGCGGCTTTGCCTCGGGCCCTGCGGCATCACTATGATGTCCGCATCCTCATCCCGGGGTATCGTCAGGTTCTCTCCCAGATCGGCCCGGTGGACGTGATCGCCCATCTGCCGGGCGCGTTCGGAATTCCTCCTTGCAGCATCGGCTACGGCCGCACCAAGGACGGCTTGACGGTTTACGTCGTGCTCTGCTCCGAACTCTATGACCGCGAGGGGTCGCCGTATGGCGACGATGCGGGACGGGACTGGGACGACAACGATATCCGTTTCGCCCGCCTGGGCCTGGCGGCCGCGGACATCGCCTGCGGCAAAGGTGATCCCCTGTGGCGCGCGGACCTTCTTCATCTCAACGATTGGCCTTCCGGGCTGACATCCGCCTACCTTTCATGGCGCGGGCAGCATATCCCGACGATCCTGACGATTCACAACCTGGCCTATCAGGGCCTCTTCGAGCGTGATCGCTTGCCCCGGCTGGGGATCCCCGATGCCGCCTTCGACATCAACGGGGTCGAGTTCCATGGCAAGCTTTCCTTCCTGAAGGCCGGCATCTACTACTCGTCCCATATCACGACCGTGAGCTCCACTTACGCTCATGAGATCACACGGCCGGAATTCGGCTGCGGTCTCGACGGTCTGTTGCGGACGTGCGCGGATCAGGGACGTCTCGACGGCATCATCAACGGCATCGACGACAGTTGGGATCCGAGCAAGGATCCATCTCTTGTCAGTCCGTTCACGGCCGGAAACTGGCGCGGTAAGCGGGCCAATGCGACTCACGTTCGTCGATCCTTCGGCTTGGCCCTTTCACAAGGGCCTCTCTTCGCTGTCGTTTCGCGTCTCGTTCATCAGAAGGGAGTTGACCTTGCCATTTCCGCGGCCTCGACGATCGTGTCGCAGGGCGGGCAAATCGCCGTGATCGGGCGCGGTGAGGAGCGCTTCGAGCGCGCCCTGCGGGAACTGGCCATGCATCACCCAGGCTCCGTCGGCGTTCGGATCGGCTATAGCGAGCAAGAAGCACGCCGCATGTATGCGGGAAGCGATTTCCTGCTCATGCCGTCACGGTTCGAGCCGTGCGGGCTGAGCCAGATGTATGCACAGAGGTTCGGCTCGCTGCCGATTGCCCATAAGACCGGAGGGCTTGCGGACACCATCGAAGACGGCGTGAACGGATTTCTCTTCGGAGAGCCGTCGCTGCGCCGCTTCATCGATGCCATCGAACGGGGCCTTGAGGCTTTCAAGTCGAGAGTGCGCCTGAAGGCGATGCGGCAGGCTGCCATGAACCGGCCCCATGGGTGGGATCGGTCCGCGTCCAGATACAGGGAAGTGTATGAACGCGCTTGCCGCGTCGCCGCCGCAGCGTAGTCACCGAGCCAAATTCTCGAGGCGAAATGAAAGAACCCCGCTGGGCTTTTACACCCAGCGGGGTTCGAAACGTTTCGATCTTGAGCGAGGGATCGGATCAGGCAGCTTTGACATCATTGAGGAAGTTTGCGACTTCGCGTCTCAAGTCTTCCGAATGATGTGACAGTTCCTGGGCGGCCCCGAGCACCTGCGATGCGGCAGCGCCGGTGTCTCCCGCGCCCCGACGGACATCTTCGATATTGCCCGTCACCTGCTCGGTGCCACGCGCCGCCTCCTGCACGTTGCGGGCAATCTCGGCGGTCGCGGCTCCCTGCTCCTCCATGGCCGCCGCGATGCCGACAGAGATCTGCGACATTTCGGTGATGGTCCTGGCGATCTCCTGAATGGCCGCCACCGTTTGCTGGGTCGCCTGCTGAACCGAGCCGATCTGCTGCGAGATTTCCTCGGTCGCCTTGGCGGTCTGGCTGGCGAGATCCTTCACCTCGGAAGCCACCACCGCAAATCCCTTGCCGGCCTCACCGGCACGGGCCGCCTCGATGGTGGCATTGAGGGCCAGCAGATTGGTCTGCGAGGCGATGTTGTTGATCAGCTGCACTACATTGCCGATCTTTTCCGCAGTGGCTGCAAGATCCTGAACGGTGGAGTTGGTGCGCTGTGCGCCGGAGACAGCGCGGTCGGCGATCTCCGATGACTGCGCGACCTGCGATGCGATCTCGCGGATGGAGATCGACAGCTCTTCCGTCGCGGCTGCCACGGTCTGCACGTTGGCCGAGGTCTGCTGGGCGGCCGACGCCACCGTGACGGATTGATTGTTGGTCTGGTTGGCAACCGAAGTCATCGATTGAGCGGTGGCCTCCATTTCCGTGGCAGCGGAGGCGAGGCCCTGGGTCAGGGCGGAGACGTTGTGCTCGAACGTCTTCGTCAGCTGATCAAGCACCTCGGCCCTGCGCATCTTGGCTTGGTTCTCCACCTCCTGCTCGGCGGCGAGCCTACGCGCTTCGATGGCATTTTCCTTAAACACCTGAAGCGAGCGGGCGAGGTAACCCACTTCATCCTTCCGCTCAATGCCAGAAACCGTGATTGCCAGATCTCCGTTCGCGAGACGGCCCATCATGGCAGTAATGGCGGAAATCGGACGGGTGATACCGTAAATCGTAATCGTAACGATCAAGATCAGCGCGACCGCGATGCCGGCAGCCGCCGACAGCATCAGCGTCATGGCTGTGTTTGAAGCGAGGTCGTCAGCATCATCCTTCGCTTTGTCGAGAGCCTTTTTGCTAGCTTCAACCCGTTCGCCGAGAGAATTGCGAATCTTGATGCGCGTGTCGCGTCCCACACCGTTTGAAATTTCAGCAGCCGCGGCGTCGTCGTTGGTCTTGCTGTATCCGGCGCTCTTATCCAGGATGGCGAAGTAGTTGACGATACTGGCCTTGAGTTCCTCGAAGCTCGCCTTCATGGCCGGATTTTCCGCAAGGGCGATGAGTTCGTCCATGTGCTGGAGCGTCATGCCTTTGTATTGATTGAACGTCGCTTCTCCTGACTTGATCCTGTCCTCGTCGTTGACCAGAATCAGGTTCTTCTCCTGCGTACTCGTCTCGTTGACTTCGGCATTGATCTGAAGAATGAGACTCAGACGTGTCGCCTCAAACTCGACGAGTTCTTGCGTGTCCTGAGCCATGCGTTCGAGGCCCGTCTTCGCAAGAAAGATAAGCCCAACCGTGATCGCGACGAAGATGCTGACCGGAATTGCCAGCTTTGTAAGAAGTTTGAGATTGTTGAGAGTCTTCATTTTTCTGTCAGGCCCGCCCGCTACGCCGCAGGAAGCACGCGCCCCCCACAGGCGCGACAGATTCAGGCTCTTTGTTGTACGATTTTTCGATGAAGATACTCTTAAGTTTAGAAGAACTCGCAATTACAAATACTGTTAGGAATAATAGCTAGGCTAAGTCTAAATTCTTATAACTTTGCGGTAGCGCAGGGGCCGCATGAGTTTGATCTGCAGAGATGCGGCAAATATTGTTACATCTCTGCAGATCAGATTCTGCTGTGAATACTTAGATGAATTGTCCGCCGAGTTCGGTCCCAGTAGACCAAATCAGGCGGACCGAGGCGATCGCCCCCTCATCCGGTATTTCAAGATTGAACTCTAGGGGAATTTCACTGGGTTCCGAGAGGGCAATGCGCACGCCTGTGTCGGAGAGATCCCGAACGACGCAATGGACGGGCTCCAGATAATCTTCATGTGTGATCCTCCCTTCGAGGTGGGTCGGAAACCGGCGACTTGATCGGCGCTCGATGATTGTTGCCATGTGGGACGGTCCTATGGATGAGCCCGTCATGTATCGGTCATGAACCTGACGTGAACCTGACCTCTCAAGGGGGAGGGGGGCACGCTTCGACCAAAGTTGGTGCCGCCCGGTCCATATAAGTTATTAGGCGCAGGAATAAACAAAAATCGCCCGCCCGAAATAGTCGCTGGAGATTCTGTCTCAATATTCCTGACAAACAAGATGATTTATCTTAGTTTAACAATTCGAGGAGATGCTGTTTAGGCAAGACAGCAGGTGGGGGTCGTGTATGCCCCGTTACTATATCGACGTACGAAGTTATTTCGGAACAGATGAAGACCCAACAGGGATCGACCTGCCGAATCTTGCTGCTGCCCGAGATGAAGCCCTGAAGGTCGTTGCCGGGCTCATGGAGACCTGGGCTGGCGTGAAGCCGGCCTATAGCGGTGAAATCGCCATCGAAATCGTCGGAGAGGACCTTCGTCCGATCCTCATCATCCCTTTCTCTGACTTGAGCAACATCCCGCAGAAGTAGCCCGGTATTGCAGGTTGCTCTCCCGGATCGGCAGCAGCGTTCCAGGAGAGCATCCGCGCGGCAGCGCCGGGACTATTTCAGCATGGATGCCACGTTGTCTTTCGTCACGCGGTCAATCCCGGCATAGACGATGTCCTCGACCTTCTCGCCCTTCTTCAGTTTGAGAAGGATATCCATCGCCTTTTCGCCCATCTCATAGGGCCGTTGCCCGACCAGTGCATTGGCATAGCCGTCTCTCAGGAGTTCCAGCTGCACCTTCAGAGTATCGGCGACGACAAGGGTGAACTTTCCTTGATCCATGGCGCTCTTGTTCTTGTTCACGAAGCTCTTGTAGGCCTCGGGAACAAACATCGGCCAGCCACCGACCGGTACGATGGCCGCAAGGTCCGGGTTTGCCGTCTTGAGATCCTGCATCTGCTGCACGGCGAGGGCGAGATCGTCATTGCAGTAGGTGGGCGATCCGGAAACCTCTGTCCATTTGGAGCCTTTAAGTGCGTCGTGCACGCCCTCGACGCGCTCCTTGAGGTTCGCGGCAGCAGGCCCGCCGGAGACCATGGCGTATTTGCCGCCCTCCGGCCGAAGCTTCAAGAGCTCTTCGCCAAGTGCGCGGCCCATGGCGCGATTGTCGGTTCCGACATGGGCTTGGCGCACAGAACTGGGTGCATCCGCATCAAAGGTGATGACCGGAATTCCAGCATCGCGCGCAGCTTTGATCACACGGACCGCAGCCGAGGCGTCCGCGACGGAGATCGCGATTCCGTCGACCTTCTGGCTTATGAGATCCTGTATGATCTGTGCCTGACTTGCCGGCTCGTGCTCAACGGGACCTTTGTAAATGCACTCTACGTTGCCGAGCTCCTTCGCACGCTTGATGCATCCATCGCGTGAGAGATCGAAGTACGGGTTGTTCATTGCCTTCGGAACGATGGCGAACTTGTAGGTTTGCTGAGCAGCCGCCGGCGCGGTGAGCGCCACGGCGGCCACTGCCGCAAGGATCAGTCGCTTCATGGTATCTCCTCCTGATTGAACACTGCCCATTCGGGCCTCCCGCCAGCTTCTTCGGCTGGCTCGTTCTTGCATCGTCTCCCGTAGGAGCGATCAAAGCGTCAGGCGCAGGGTCCGAAGGCGATCGACCAGAACGGCCACGATAATGATCACGCCGACAAGGACGATCTGCCAGTAGGCGTTGATCCCTGCCAGGACCAATCCATTTCGGATAACCTCGATCAGAAGCGCGCCGATGACCGCTCCCGCCGGCCCGCCCACGCCGCCTGTCAGGTTGGCACCGCCGATGACCGCCGCTGCAATGATCGTCAATTCATAGCCGGTTGCCAGGTTGGCGGGCGCCGATCCGAGCCACCCCACCATCAGAATACCGGCAAAGCCCGCTGAAAGAGCCGACAGGATATAGACGGCGATCTTCACGCGTTCGACGGCGATACCCGTAAGAGCCGCCGCCTTCTCGTTGCCGCCGAGCGCGAACACATGTCGCCCGAAGGCTGTGTGGTGAAGAACGAGGCCAACTAGAACAGCCAGAACCAGGAGATAGATGATCGCAACCGGAAAGCCGGCGAGGTTTCCGTCGGTGATGCCGTAGAACAGATCGACATCGGGCCCCGTGGGGGCCTGCCCGCGCCCCTCCGTGACCGCATAGGCCAGGCCACGCACGATGGAGAGCATGCCAAGAGTCGTTACGAAGGGTGAGAGGCCGGCGCGGGCGATCAGCAGGCCGTTCACCAGCCCGACAGCCAGTGCGGTGGCAAGGCCGGCTCCAAGGGAAATCAGCATCCCGAGCACGGGAATGCTGTCGAGGCTCGTGCCGGCTACGGCTTGCATCGTCATGGCGCAGATGATCGCGGAGAGCGCCATCGTCGATCCCACCGACAGATCGATGCCGCCTGTGACGATCACAAGGGTGACGCCCAGCGTCACGATGCCGACGAAGGAAAAGTTCTTTGCCACGTTGGCGAGATTGCCCGGGCTGAGAAAGGCCGGACTGAGAACCGACATGACGATCATGATGATCACGAGGGCAATGGCCACGTAGGCCGTCTGGCTGGCGAAGAAGCCCCGCTGCCACCAGCGAACACGCCCGACATTGGAAAAGCCGCTGACGTCGTCTCGAGACGAAGCCGGTGGGAGCGCATGATTCATCAGGCCGCCTCCTTCGCACCGGTAATCAGGGCCGTGACCTCCTCGGGGCTGGATTGGCTGGTCGGCTTATCGGCGACCTTGAGCCCCCGCCGCATGACGATCACACGCTCGCAGACGGAGAACACGTCGGGCATGCGATGGGATATCAACACGACCGCGATGCCCGCCTCCCGCAGGCGACGGATGAGATCCAGAACCTCTGCCACCTGCCGGACCGAGATGGCGGCCGTGGGCTCATCCATGATGATCAGCTTGGCCTTTGAGAGACGTGTTCTGGCGATCGCGACGGCCTGACGCTGTCCCCCAGACATGGACCGCACGACGTCATCCGGCCGCGTCTCGGATTTGAGTTCACCAAACAGCTCGGCGGTACGCAGATTCATGGCCGAATGATCGAGGAAGGAGAAGGGGCCGACCTTCCGCTTCAGCTCCCGCCCGAGAAAGACATTGGCCGCCGCCGTGAGATTGTCGGCCAGGGCGAGATCTTGGTACACGACTTCGATCCCGACGGAGCGAGCATCGACCGGCTTGGTAAAATGAACTTCCCGATCCTCGAACAGGATCTTTCCATGGGAGGGAGGGAAGTTCCCGGCGATAATCTTCACCAGGGTGGACTTGCCAGCGCCGTTGTCGCCCATCAGGCCGACGACTTCGCCGGGCTGGATCGTGAGATCAACATGGGACAGCGCTTGAATGGCGCCGAATTCCTTCCCGACATCCTGCAACACCAGGAGTGACAAGGCCGTTCCTCCCTCTGTTCCTGGCTTTAATTGGTCCAGCGTCTGCGCGCTTTTACCAATATAAGCATGGGATTACGGACGATGTCACTCGATATTTCGTCGGAGTCCAAGGCCGGCCGAACTCAGCAAACCGGCACTGAGATTACAGGGCTCCGGAAAAGGTATGCTGGCGAATGGAGGCCTCCTTCATCTCGATCGAGAAACCGGGCCTTTGCGGGGGCATATATGCGGCATCGCGAATGACGCAGGGATCGATGAAGTGTTCATGAAGGTGATCGACATACTCGATCACCCGGTCCTGCTTAGTGCCGGAGACGCACAGATAGTCGATCATCGACAGGTGTTGCACATACTCGCAAAGCCCGACGCCTCCCGCATGAGGCCACACCGGAAGATCGTACTTCGCCGCCATCAGCAGCACGGCCAGAACCTCGTTGAGGCCTCCGATGCGGCAGGCGTCGATCTGTACGATGTCGATGGCTTTCCGGGTGATGAACTGCTTGAAGAGAATTCGGTTCTGGCACATTTCGCCGGTCGCGACCTTCATGGGAGCGATGACCTCCCGGATCTTGCGATGTCCTTCCACATCATCCGGACTGGTCGGCTCTTCGATGAAATACGGATTGGCGAACTGCAGCTTGTCGAGCCATGCGATGGCCTGGTCGACCTCCCAGACCTGATTGGCATCGATCATCATCTTCACGTCGGGGCCGATCGCTTCGCGGCAGAATCTCAGCCGCCTGATATCGTCCTCGAGATCGCGGCCGACCTTCATCTTGATATGCCGAAAGCCAGCCGCGACGGCTTCGCTCGCCAAGCGCGAGAGCTTTTCGTCGCTGTAGCCGAGCCAGCCCGCCGATGTGGTGTAGCAGGCGTAACCGTCCCGCAGAAGAATTACTTTGCGCTCAGCCTTTCCTGTCTCCGCACGCCGGAAGATCTCCAATGCCTCTTCCGGTGTGATGGCATCGGTCAGATACCGGAAATCGATGATCCGGACGAGTTCCTCCGGGCTCATGTCCGCGACAAGCTCCCACACGGGCTTCCCGGCTTGTTTCGCCCAAAGATCCCAGACGGCATTAACGACGGCACCCGTGGCCAGGTGGATGACGCCCTTGTCAGGGCCGATCCACCTCAACTGGCTGTCTCCGGTCAAATGACGCCAAAACCGGCCTGGATCCTCCTTGATCCAGTCGAGATCCAGGCCGACGACGCGATGGCGGAGTGCTTCAATTGCCGCACAGCAAATCTCGTTGCCACGCCCGATCGTGAAGGTCAGCCCATGACCGACCAAGTCCGGCTCGTCGGTCATCAGCACCACATAGGCCGCGGAGTAGTCCGGATCCGGATTCATTGCATCCGAGCCATCGAGATGCTGAGATGTCGGAAAGCGCAGATCGAAGGTCTGCAGGTCTGTGATGCGGGTCATGCTGGATCTCTTGTCAAGGAAAGCGAGATACCGTCAGGCGTCTGCTTCAACACGCTGTCTCTGCGAGCCGAGATTCTCAATCCCGAGCTCGACGACATCTCCGGGCTTCAGATACCGGGGCGGCTTCATGCCCATGCCAACGCCCGGCGGCGTGCCGGTGGTGATGATGTCGCCGGGGTGCAGCGACATGAATTGGCTCAGGTACGACACCAGGTAGGCGACGCCATAGACCATGGTGCGGGTCGAGCCGTTCTGCATGGTCTGTCCGTTGACCTTCAGCCACATGGAGAGGTTCTGTGGATCGGGAACCTCGTCCTTCGTAACCAGCCAAGGGCCGATGGGTCCGAATGTGTCGCAGGATTTGCCCTTGGTCCATTGGCCGTGGCGTTCGGTTTGAAACGCCCGTTCGGAAACGTCATGGACCGTGCAGTATCCCGCCACGTAATCGAGCGCCTCCGCTTCCGTGACGTACTTGGCCTTCCGGCCGATCACGACACCGAGCTCCACCTCCCAGTCGGTCTTCTCGGATCCTCTCGGGATCAGAAGGGTGTCATGAGGTCCGACAATTGCTGACGTCGCCTTCATGAAAATGATGGGTTCCGGCGGAACCGTGGCGCCGGTTTCAGCAGCATGGTCGGAATAGTTGAGGCCGATGCAGATGAACTTTCCGGTTCCGGCAACGCAGGGGCCGATGCGGGGCTCACCTTCCACGACCGGCAGCGACGCGGGATCGATACCGGCGATTTCCTCCAGGGCTTTCGGGTCCAGAACTTCTCCGGCAATATCGCCGATCCGTGCCGAAAGGTCCCGAATTTCCCCATCCGGTCCGATCAACCCTGGCCGTTCGGAACCTGCTTCTCCATGGCGTAGGAGTTTCATGGCTTCTATCTCCTCGATTGTCGTCAGATCGTCCAGCCGCCGTCGATGCAGTAGGCCTGTCCGGTGGTGTAGGTTGCGCCAGCCAGATAGACCGCGAGATCCGCGATCTCCTCAGGCGTGCCGATCCGTCCCATGGGCTGGCGTGCGATGAAGGCTGCGCGCGTCGTCTCGTAATCGCCCTGCGCCTTGAGCCTCTCGACGAGGGAGGGGCTCTCCACGGTGCCCGGGCAAATCGCGTTGCAGCGGATGCCCTGCGCCACATAGTCCACGGCAACCGACTTCGTGAGGCCGAGAACCGCGGACTTCGTGACGCTATAGGCAAACCGATTGGGAACGCCTTTCACGCTGCTGGCCACCGAGGCCATATTGATGATTGCGCCATGCCTGCGTTGGATCATGCCGGGAAGTACGGCGCGGATGGTCCTCACCATGGCCTTGACGTTAAGGTCGAACGCGAATGCGAGATCGTCATCCGTCGCATCGAGCACCGTTCCCGCATGAACGAAGCCGGCGCAGTTGAACAGAATATCGACCACACCAATTTCGTTGACCGTGGCGTCGACCTGCGATGCATTCAGAACGTCGAGCTTGCGCGTTTCGACACCGCCTTTGCCGTCCAGCGCGGCGAGGGGATCCATGTTGACATCGGTCGCATAAACCTTGGCGCCAGCCGATGCAAAGGCCAAGGCCGACGCGCGGCCGATCCCTTGCGCCGCTGCTGTGACTAGCACGGTCTTTCCTTCCAGAGATTTCATGGATACCTGCTTTGATGTGGAGAATGGATCGGGCGCGTCAGACGTCCACCAACGCCTTGATGACCCCAGCGGAAGGGTCCAGAAGATCGGAGAAACGTTCAGGAACCTCGGCGAGCGCCATTCGATGGGTGTTCATCGCCTCTGTCGGTACCTTCCGTGATCGGATCGCCGCTATGACGGTTTCGAAATCCTCGGGTGTGGCGTTTCGACTCCCCATCAATGTCATCTCTCTCTTGTGAAATTCCGGATCCGAGAAAGTGATGTCGCTGCCGACGATTGAAACCAGCACATAGGTCCCCCCATGAGCGACAAGGCGGAAACCGCGTTCCATGGCAGCGGGATTTCCGGTGGCGTCGAAGACGATATCAAAAAAATCTCCGGCTGTGAGGGCTGAGAGCCTTTCCTCGTCACCGGGGTCTGCGATGACAGTATGCTGCACGGAAAGATGATCGGCACAGAAGGCGAGGCGGTCCTGGCGGCTGTCGATTACCGTGACTTGGGCATCTCTCAGCTTGGCGAAGAGAGCGACTGCAATCCCGATCGGGCCGGCGCCCACGACCAGCACGCGCTGGTTCTCGCGGGCATGGCTGCGGCGCACCGCGTGGGCCCCGATTGCGAGGAACTCGACCATGGCGGCCTGGTCAAGGCTCAAGCCTTCAGCCGGGTGCACGAACCTTTCTGGAATACTGACATATTCGGCCATGCCACCATCGCGGTGGACCCCGAGCACCTGGATTTTCTGGCAGCAATTGCTCTTTCCTTGGCGGCATGCGTGGCACTCGCCGCAGGAAATGTAAGGCATGATACACACGGTCTCTCCAGGGGTGAGACGGCTGCCGCTTGGCGCTTCCTCGACGGTCCCGGAAAGTTCGTGCCCCATAACGCGTGGGTAGGACAGGTAGGGCTGCTTTCCCGAGAAGATATGAAGATCGGTTCCGCAGACTCCGACGCGCCGGATGCGCACCAGAACCTCGTCATTCTTTCTGATCGGTCTCGGCCGTTCGCCGGCGGAAAGGGTCCCGGGCGTATCGCAGGTGATGGTCAGCATCGTGTGGTTTGTCTTCATGGTTGGGACGGTCCCGACTCAAGTCCATAAAACGCGATGGCGTTTCCGCCGAAGACGGCGTCGTGATGCTCAAGAGGAACGATGTCGAGGCACATGGATAGCCACACTTCATATGATCCGGCGAGATTGAGCACGGGCCAGTCGCTACCCCAAATGAGCCGACGCTCTCCGAAGAGATCGAGGAGCGTCTCGGCATAGGGTCTGATTGCCGCAATACCCGGCGCGGATCCTGCCTCGGTCAGCAGGCCGGAGAGTTTGCATTGGACGTTGGGAAGAGCCGCGAGGCGTCGCATATCCGCATGCCAACCCCGAAAAAATCCCTTTGCGATGCGCGGCTTGGCCCCGTGATCAATGACGATCGGGAGGTCGGGATGACGCTCCGCGAACATTGTGAGTGCCGTAAGGTGCTCCGGCATGACAAGAGCGTCGAAGCGCAGCTCATGAGAGATCATGGCGCGAATGGCCGGGTTGAGGATTGGATCGTTGATCCAGTTCACATCCGCAATATCCTGCAGCATCGGCCGCAAGCCCTTGAGCTTAGGATGGGCTGAAAGGCTCGCGATCTGCGCAGGAGCTTCAGGAGCCTTCAGTTCGAGCCATCCGACGACACCGCGGACGAACGTGCTTTGATCGGCAATGTCGAGCAAGAAAGTGGTATCTTCGACGCTCGGGAGCGACTGAACGAGGACCGTTCCTCCAATTCCGCATCGCGTCAGCACCGGCTGCAGATCATCCGGCACGAAATCGCGATGGATCGCCGCAAGCTCCGCGGGAGGCCACTGGCCGGTTCGGTCTCGCATCAACCAAAAATGCTGGTGAGCATCGATACGCATAGGATCAGGCACCTCTGCCGGGAAGAGGGGCGCGTTCGTCCACGAGACCTCTGGCGACCAGAGCCGTCCAGAGTTCATTCGGGAGAGTGCTTTCGAACCAACTGATGTTCTTTACGAGCTGATCGGCTGTGCGGGCGCCCGAGACACATGTCACGACCGCCGGATGAGCCATGGGAAACTGGAGGGCGGCGGCAGGCAGCGGGACGTCGAACTCCGCGCAGACCGTTTGAAGAGCCTTCGCACGCTCCACGATTGCCGCAGGAGCATCGTCGTAGTTGAATTTGTTATTGCCGACCAGAAGGCCGGAATTGAACGGTCCGGCAATCACAATAGCCGTTCCGGCGCGGGCGCATTCATCGAGAAGCGGCAGGCTCTCCTGCTCAAGGAGCGTGTAGCGGCCCGCTAGCATGGTGACGTCCAGGTCGAATTCCTGCAGAGCGGCGTGGACGACCTCCGCCTCGTTCACTCCAAGGCCCACTGCCGTCACGTGGCCGCTGTCCCGAAGCTCAGCCAGCGCGCGGAAGCCGCCGCCGGAGGTCAGCTGCGCCCAATATCGGTCATTATCGTCGCCGTGAGTGTAGCGGCCGATGTCGTGAACGTAGAGGATATCGATCCGAATAATTCCGAGGCGCTGCTGGCTGTGTTCGAACGACCGCAGAATACCGTCATAGCTGTAGTCGTAGGTCGGCCGGAAGGGCAGGGGACGCACCCAGCCATTTTCATCCGCCCCCACCGTGGCATCCGGCACCATCAGGCGGCCGGCCTTGGTGCTGACCACGAATTCCTCCCGCGGCCTCTCGCATAGCAACGCTCCGAGCCGCCGCTCGGATCGTGTGTAGCCATAGTAGGGTGCGGTATCGAAGTAGCGGATGCCGTCAGCCCAGGCTGCGTCCGTGACCGCCATGGCCTCCGCATTGCTCGTCGCCTTGAAGAGGCCGCCCATCTGGGCGCAGCCCAGCCCCATTGTCGTCAAGGACAGGTTCCTGCGCGGCAGAGAGCGTCGATCGGTGATCTTCATGGAGTTTCGCCTAAGCTGGAATATGTGCCGCCCGCCTGCCGGGCGGCACATGCGGAGAGTTTGGTTCTCAGTACAGAACGTTCTTTGCTTCCGGCTGCTCAAGGTTCTCCTTGGTCACCAGAACGACGCCGGTATCGAGAAATTTCTCGACTTTCTCGCCCTTCACGACCTTCGCGATGGTCTCTACACCCAGCTTGCCCATCTGGAAGGAGCCCTGGACGGCGATCGCCGCCAGAGTGCCGTCGCGCACGAAGGATTGAAGATCCTGATTGCCGTCGAAGCCAATGGCGACCACACGTCCGGCTTTGCCGGTTTGCACCAGAGCCCGTCCCATGCCGATCGCCGTCGGCTCGTTGGCGCCGAAAATCCCTTTCAGATCAGGATTGGATGCGAGAACGTCCGTCGTCTGGTTGAGGGCGGTGGCCATCTGGGACTGAGAGTAGAACGGTCCGACGATTTCGAGCTTGGAATGATCCTTGATGTACTTGGTAAAGCCGCCGACGCGACCGATCTCCGAGCCGGATCCCGCCACATACGACATGATGGCGATCTTGCCCGTGGTGCCGATCCGGTCGATCAGAGCCTTCGCTGACAGCTCGCCCGCCTTCTGATTGTCGGTGGCCAAGAAGGACTGGTAGTACTGCTTGCCGCTATCGGCGATCTGCGAGTCGATGAGCACGACGGGGATCTTCGATTCCCACGCCTTTTTGATCGCCGGAACGAGGGCGTCGGGATCGGAGGGGGCCAACACGATTCCGGCTACCTTCCGGTTGACGGCATTTTCCACCATGTTCACTTGATCGGCGATGGCGGATTCCGAGGCCGGGCCTTGAAAGGTGAGGGCATAACCGCTTCCGAGGTCGCTCTTCGCGGCTTCGGCGCCTTTCTGAACGTTCTGCCAAAACGTCGAGTTTACCGTCTTGACGATAACGGCGATTTCCTTGTCTGCGGCCTGGGCCGAGCAGGCCCATAAGGCGATGACCGATGCAACGATGCCGGGAACGATCTTACGCATGTTTCTCTCCTCTGAACTTCAGATCAGGATGTCGTGACTGTTAGGCTGGTGGGGAAGTTCGGCTTCCCTCTTCTGTCGAATATCGAGCCGTGGGCTCAACGGCGATTGCGGAGTTGGTCGATCCAAACGGTTCCGAGAATGACCAGGCCGATGATGATCTGCTGCGTAAAAGCAGAGACGCCGTTCATATTGAGGCCGTTGCGCAAGATGCCGATTACGAAGGCGCCGATGGCCGTGCCGGAGATCGTGCCGACGCCGCCCATGAGCGAGGTGCCGCCGATAACGGCGCTTGCGATAGCGTCGAGCTCATACATCACGCCCTCATTGGGCTGGGCGGTCACGAGGCGCGACATCAGCACGCATCCCGTGAGCCCGGCCAGTGTCCCGGACAGGACATAGGTGAAGAGCGTCACGCGCGCGACGTGGACACCCGATAGCCGGGCGGCCTCTGCGTTCGACCCGATCGAGTAGATGTGGCGTCCCAGCACCGTGCGGTTGAGCATCAACGCCACGGCGACCGCAATCACCACCATCAGGATCACCGGATAGGGGATGCCCGGAAACACTACGTCGGGAAAACCGTTCTGATCGATGTTGACGATCCTGAGGAACGCGCCGTTTCCAAGTTCGCCGAAGGACTCTCCAAGGCCAGATACGGCTCTTGCGCCCGTGATCTGGAGAGCCACGCCCCGGGCCACCATCATCATTCCAAGGGTTGCGATGAAGGGCGGCAGCTTCAGATGTGTCACGCAAAGGCCGTTGATGAGGCCGCATAAGGAGCCGATCAGGATGCCGGCGAGCATCGCGACAGGCACCGGCATATTGAGTTCCTTGACAGCAAGAGCCGCGACGACGCCTGCCAGCGCCAGGACGGAACCCACCGAGAGATCGATGCCGCCCGTAATGATGACGCATGTGGCGCCGATGCCGAGAATGCCGATTGAGGTGACCTGCAAGGCAATGGTCATGCCGTTGTTGACAGTGAAGAACGCGTTGCTTGTGAGCGAGAAGATCAATGTCAGCGCGATGAGACTCCCCAGGGCCGCAAATTTCTGCAGGAGGTCTTTCTGCCGGTCGCTCAGTTGAAAGCGCTCGTTCTTTCCGCCAGCCGTCATTTGATTCTTCTGAGTTTCGCTCGTGAGACTCGTCATGGGGCCCTCAGCTTCTGGTCCCGGCATAGCCGGAGGCGTAGTGCATGATTTCTTCCTGGTTGGTGTCCCGCGTATTCAGGGTCGCGGTCAGCTTCCCTTCGTGGAAAACCGCCACTCGATCGGTGACACCAAGAATTTCCGGAAGTTCCGAGCTGATCAGAACGACCCCGATCCCTTGTGCTGCGAGCTCGTCCATCATCTTGTAGATCGCGAACTTCGCGCCGACATCGATACCTCGCGTGGGTTCGTCGAAAAACAGGATCCGCGAGTCCCGGAAGAGCCACTTTCCAATGACGATCTTCTGCTGGTTGCCTCCCGAGAGAAGGCGCACGACCTGATGGATCGAGGGAGTGCGAATGTTCAAAAGGTCGACATACCGCTGCGTGGTGCCGGTTTCTCTCTGGAAGTCGATGACGCCGAAACGATCGGCCACGCCCGCCATATTGGCCAGTGTGAGATTTTGTGCGACCGACATCTTGACCGCCAGGCCTTGACCCTTGCGGTCTTCGGACAGATAGGCAATTCCGGCTGCGATGGCGTCGCGGGGAGACCGAATTTCCAGGGGCTTCCCGTGCAAGGCGATCTGTCCGGCGTCGAGCGGATCTGCCCCGAAGATGGCTCGGGCGACCTCGGTGCGTCCGGCACCCATGAGACCGGCAAAGCCAAGAATTTCTCCCCGGCGCAGAGAAAAGGAAATATCGTGAAAGGCGCCTCTTCGGGTCAGGCCCTCGACCGCCAGCAGCACGTCGTCGGTAGGGGTGGACGTACGCTCCGGAAACTTGTCTTCCAGGGGGCGTCCGACCATGCGAGACACGATATCGTCCACAGTGACGGCGGAGAACGCATCCGTCGACACGTGGCGTCCGTCACGCAGGATCGTCACGCGATCGACGATCTCGGCCATTTCATCCAAACGGTGCGAGATATAGACGATGCCGACGCCCGATTGTTTCAAATCCCGAATGACGTCGAACAACAAGGTTGTTTCCGCCTCCGTCAGGGATGAGGTCGGTTCATCCATGATGAGGACTTCCGCCTCGAGGGATAGGGCTTTGGCGATTTCCACCATCTGGCATTGAGCGACGGAGAGAGCCCGAACCGGAGTGTCGGGATCGATATCGACTCCCAGTCGCTCGAGGCAGTGGCGAGCGTCCGCGCGGAGCTTGGCCTTGTCGATGAAGATACCGTGCGTCGGTTCGCGGGCGAGGTAGATATTTTCCGCCACCGTCAGGTGCGGCACCAGGTTCAGCTCCTGGTGGATCATCGCGATCCCGACAGTCTCCGCATCGAGCGAAGAGCCAAAATGGTGCTCGCGTCCTTTGAAACTGATCGTTCCGGCATCCGGCTGGTAAACGCCACTGATGATCTTCATCAGGGTCGATTTTCCCGCGCCGTTCTCTCCGCAGACAGCGTGAACTTCGCCTCGTTTGAGATCGAAAGGTACTTGGCTGAGCGCGCGGACGCCCGGAAACTCCTTGGTGATCGCTTCCAGCCGAAGGATGATCTCGTCGGACGTCTTTGTATCGAAAGTGGGGCGATCAGGGTTGGACGCGCCATGGCCCCGCTTCGAGCGTAGCGCACCTTGAGCATGCCTCCGCTCGCGGGGCGGCAGATCAAGCCGATCAGCAAGATTGGCCAGGAAGCCTCGCATCTTTCCTCCTCCGGTGCCTCAAAGGGCTTTTTGCCTCGTTCTTTGCGAGACTTTGCCGAGCCTGATTTGGGCGGCCCGATATGGCAAAGGCATAGGACCTTCTCGAAAATTGGTCAAGCCAGTTGGCCAAATTTCGGATATTGGTCTGACAGGAATAGGTTTTTGCGAGAAAATTCATCTGGTGCTTGGAAGCCTGCACCATGAACTGAAGTTGCTTCCTGCTATGGGCGCAGATATGGTCTTACCAATTCAGTCGGTAGAGGGTGAGGCGGGTCGAGCAATGTCGAGCCAGATCAGACAAGTTGAGCCGCGGCGCCTTTATCAGCAGATCGCCGACCAGATTCGCGCGCTCATTCAGAGTGGGCAGTTCCCGCCATCGACCCGCCTTCCGGCCGAGCGCGAGCTTGCGCAGCAGCTCGGAGTTTCCCGTCCGTCTTTGAGAGAAGCGCTGATCGCGCTCGAGATCGACGGCAGCGTAGAGATCAGATCGGGCTCTGGAGTATATGTCTGTGCGCCGGAGGAGCGGCCTGCAAATATGACACGCTCGATGGGTGAGAGCCCAACGGAGCTCATGCAGGCGCGCGCAGCGATCGAGGGGACTGTCGTAGCACTTGCTTGCGCGCGCGTGACCGAGGAGGGGCTTGCGTCGCTGCGTGAAACGCTGACGATCATGCGCTCCAAGATCGCCAAGGGACGCGATCCTTTGGAGCAGGATCGCAAGTTTCATCTCACCATTGCGTCTCTTTCCGGCAATTCGGTGCTCATGAGAATCGTCCGCGACCTATTCGATGAGCGACATAGCCCCATTTCCGCTCAACTCAGCGTTCGCTTCGACAATAAGGAGACATGGACCTGCGCTCTCCGGGAGCACGAGGCGATCTACGCAGCTCTCGAAACGTCGGATCCATTGCTTGCACAGGCTGCGATGCGTACACATCTGCACGCATCCATGGAGCGGTGGGTCGGCGGATAAGGACTCTTTTTCCATTACTCGACAGGCAATCTTCTAAAGGAAAGACCATGCTCAAGGCGCTCGACCCTGTTCTTTCTCCTGATCTGCTCTGGGTCCTGGCCTCGATGGGGCATGGTGACGACTTGGCGTTGGTCGATGCGAACCACCCGTCCGAGACGATTGCGAAGGCCACAACCTCGGGGAGGCTTATCCTGCTTCCCGGCCTCAGCATGGCACGGGTGGCGCGGGCAATCCTGAGTGTCCTGCCCCTCGATACCTATGTGCCCGATCCTGTCCGGCGGATGAGAGTGGTGGAAGACGCCGATGCTTTTCCGGAGATTCAGCGTGAGGTTCAGGCGGAAATCGACAAATCGGCGGGAAAAGCCATTCCTCTGATCGGTATCGACCGTTTTCCGTTCTATGATGCTGCCCGCGCGGCTTTCGCGGTTGTTCAGGTGGGAGATCCGCGGCCTTACGGGTGTTTCTTGTTCCGCAAGGGTGTGATCGCGGGCGAGGCTCCCTAGAACTGCTCAGTTCAGCCGCCGGCCATCCTGCGCAAAAACGTGGACCGCATCGATTTGTCCTTTGACCGACAAGGCCGTTCCTGGGGACACGTCGCTGGTTCGCGGAAGCTCGACGGTCAGGAGTCGGTCGCTGCCGATATCGAGATAAGCGAATGTCTGTCCACCCAATCGTTCGACGACCGAGGTTTCTCCCGTAAACCAAGCATTGCTTGCATCGCAGATGCTCATGTCTTCCGGACGAATGCCAATGGACACCGAAGAGCCGACGTCAGCGCTTCCCGAATTGATGGGTATCTCGATGGTGCACAGCTGCAGATCGGCTGCGAGCATGCCCGATGTTGCGGCTTTAACTGGCACGCTGATCACATTCATTGTCGGGCTGCCGATGAATCGCGCGACAAACAGGGTGTCGGGTCTATGGTAGAGGTCTAGGGGGCGCCCGATCTGTTCGACCTTGCCGGAATTCATAACGACGATGCGATCCGCCAGTGTCATGGCCTCGACCTGATCGTGGGTGACATAGACCGTGGTTGCGCGCATGCGCCGATGGAGCTTTGCCATCTCCAGTCGCATTTCCACACGCAGGGCGGCATCAAGGTTGGAGAGCGGCTCGTCGAAAAGAAATGCCTTGGGTTCCCGGACGATAGCTCGCCCCATGGCAACGCGCTGACGCTGCCCTCCCGACAATTGACCCGGCAAGCGGCCGAGCAGGGGAGCAATCCTGAGAGTATCGGCGGCCTGCGTGACGCGGTCCTGGATATCGGCGGGCGGTGCATTGCGCATCTTAAGGCCGAAGGCGATGTTCTCGGCCACGCTCATATGCGGGTAGAGCGCGTAGTCCTGAAAGACCATGGCGATGTTTCGTTCGGCGGGCGGAAGGGCCGTGACAGTGGCGCCTCCGATCTGCAGGGTTCCTGAGGAGATGTCCTCAAGGCCGGCGATCATTCGCAGCAGAGTCGACTTTCCGCACCCTGAAGGGCCGACCAGGACCACGAATTCCCCATCCTCGATGGTCAGGTCGACTCCATGAACAACCTCAAGGTTTCCATAGCTTTTTCGAAGTTGGTCAAGCTTGATCTGCGCCATGAACATTTCCACCCAGAGCAGCCATTCGGCCATTGATTATCAATAATGATAATGATAATACCGGATTTGCGCAACAGCGGATTAGCCATCGATGCCTGAGATGGATTTGCAGCGGCCACGACGCGATTTTGCTCTTCGTCCGGCACGCTCCGGCGAAGTGTTCGAGGCTCTGAAGAGAGACATCATGCTGGGAGAGCTCTCGGCCGGCGAGCCTCTCATCGAGCTCGACCTGGCCGGTCGTTTCGGCTGCAGCCAGGGTCCGGTACGCGAAGCTCTCCTGCAGCTTCAGGAGGAGGGGCTGGTCATCCGCAAGGGGCATCGCGGCACCCGCGTCTCCGAATGCACGGTCGACGAGGCCGTCGAGATGTTCCGCCTTCGCCAATCCATTGAATGTCGCAGCGTCGCTCGAGTGCTTCAGAACCCCAGCAAAACGCTTGTCTCGGACCTCAGGCAACTTGTCGAAGCCATGGAAGATTCTGCCAGGAAGCGGGACGAGTATCGCCTCGCGGAGTTCGATCGCGACTTCCACCGTCGGCTTCTGCGCGACGCCAATCTCCCGGCCCTCGAGCCGATCCTGCACCGATGCCTGGTGCATAATCACCGTTTCAAAATTTCTCAGTCCGATGAAACGCGTGACCTGGTGGCGACCGCCCGGCGTCATATCGCGATTATCGACGCCATCGATAAAAATGATGCAGCCGCCGCCTCTCAGGCCCTGGCCCATCATATCGCGACCATCGTGGATCTTGGTCCGAAAGTCTTTTCCATAGGGGATCAGTGATGCAGGACCGGACCAAGCTGTTCAGCGGCGCCCTGACGCCTGAAATGGCGGCCCTCATGGCGCAGGTTGAGCGGGAAAGCGGCCCGCAACCTGATCCAACTCTGCTCTCTGCTGCGGAAGGGCGCGCCCTTTCGGCCAAGAACAATCTCCGGTGGAACGTGGAACTGCCGGAAATGGCGGACGTGCGCGAATGCGTCGTGCCTGCAGATCCTGATCTGGGTTCTGGATCCTGCCGCGTCCGTGTGCTTATCCCGGAGGGGCGGCTTCCGGGCGCGCTTTTGTATGTTCATGGCGGCGGGTTTGCATTTTGCAGTCCTGATACACATGAGCGATGCGCGCGTGTTCTCGCAATCGAGTCCGGACTGCCGGTTCTTTTGCCGGACTATCGGCTCGCACCTGAACATCCCTTTCCCGCAGGCTTGATGGATACGGTGGCCTGTGTCCGGGCACTTGAGGCAAATCCAGAAGCGTTCGGCCTTGATCGAGGTCCTTTGCTCGTTTCAGGTGACTCGGCCGGGGCCAACCTCGCCCTGGCTGCCATCGTGCACGAGCATCGCGCCGGACGGGTTCTGCCGCAGGGTGCGCTCCTGGCTTATGGGGTGTTCTCGGCTGATCACGATACGCCATCCCATCGGCAGTTCGCAGACGGGCCCGGACTGACGACGGGCAAGATGCGGCGGTATTGGGATTGGTATGTACCGGATGAAAACGGCCGGAACGATCCCCTCGCGGCGCCGCTTCAGGCGTCGGACGCCGAGTTGGCCGCTTTGCCGCCTCTTTGGCTCATGGCGGCCGGCATTGATCCGCTTTTGTCGGACACCTTGAATCTTGCGCGACGCCTTGAAGGACTTGGGCGAAAAGACCCGGTCGCGATCGTTCCGGGAGTCGTGCATGGTTTTCTGCAAATGAGTGTGGCGCTTGAGGCGGCACGTTTAGCATTGGCCGAGGCAGGGGCCGCGGCCCGAAAGTTGGCACAGACCAACATTTGAAAGCAGAGGAAACATGATGAAGCGTCTTGCAAGAAAACTTCTAGCCGTCTGCAGCGTGGCGGCCGGCTTGGCCTTTGCTGCTGGAGCACAGGCCGAGACAGTGAAATTCTGGTATCACTTCGACAACCCGGACAATCCGATGTCGAAACTGGTCGAGAAGTTCGAGGCCAAGAATCCAGGGATCAAGATCGAGGCCGAGAATATTCCCTGGAACAGCTATTACGACAATCTTTACACATCGATCGTCGGCGGCAATGCTCCCGACGCCGCCATGGTAAAGTTGTTTGCGCAACCGCGTCTTGTGGAAATGGGGGCACTTGAGCCCATCAAGCAGCGTATCGATGCGTGGCCTGGCAAAGCGGATCTTCTCGACAATCTTCTGGAACTCAACAAAGGTCCCGACGGGCAGCAGTATTACCTGCCCGTCCAATACGTCGTTCTCTATCTTTACTACAGGACCGACCTGTTCAAGGCGGCGGGCCTTGAGCCGCCGAAGACCTGCGACGATTTCCTCGCAGCCGCAAAAGCTCTCACGAAGGCTCCCGACATATACGGCTTCGGGTTCCGAGGAGGAAAGGGCGGCTGGGATCAGTGGGGTACGTTCGTTCTGTCCGGCGGAGCCAAATTCGAAAAAGGCGGGCTCACGACACCCCAGGCGATCAAGGCCAATCAATGGTTGATCGATCTCTACAGGGTTCACAAGGTATTCCCTCCGTCCGCTCCGAATGACGGCTTTCAGGAAATCCTTGGGGCCTTCAAGGGTGGCAAGACGGCCATGACCATTCACCACATCGGTTCGTCCGCTGATATCGTGAAGGCACTCGGTGACAAGGTATCGGCCGCCCCTGTTCCTCGCTGCGGCGAGCGCGCCTGGACATCCTACGGCGACGAGTCTCTGGCGATCTTCTCGTCATCGAATGCCAAGGATGCGGCCTGGAAGTGGATCTCCTTCCTGGCGGAGGGCGAAAACAACGTGTTGTTCAACCAGGCAACGGGCCAGCTGACCGTCACGAAGAGCGGATCCAAGGACTGGAAGCTGCACGAGCAGCGCTTCGTCGACGCGACTGTCGCATCGCTCCCGTTCGCTGCCGTTCTCCCTCAGACGTCCGCGACGGCGGACTTCGTCAACACGGTCTGGCCGACGTCCATGCAACGTGCCTTGACCGGGCAGATTACGGCCGAGCAGATGATGAAGGAAATCGAGACGCTTCTGGCGTCCCAATGATCGATCAGGCTGCGCCCTCAAGGGCGCAGCCGCTCCATCCTCGCAGAAGATTTTGATCTGATGGCTCTCTCTGTTGCCCTGCCCAAAGAAGCCGTTCCGGCTCGTCCGTGGCGTACACGGTTACTTCCCTATGGCTTGCTCACGCCTGCGGTAATCGTGACGGTGATCATCGTGTTTCTCCCGATGATCGAAGCCGTGGTGACGAGTCTCTACGAGTTCATGCTGTTCAGGCCGAACGCGGCCCGGTTCGTCGGCCTCGGGAATTACGTAAAACTGGTTCAGGATCCCGTTTTCTGGATCACATTGGGGCATACCGCGATCTGGATCGGCTTGACGGTTCCCCTACAGATGGGCCTCGGCCTGATCGCGGCGCTCATCCTGAATCGGGAGTTTCCATGGCGAGGACTGGCAAGAGCCCTCGTGATTATTCCATGGGCGCTTCCGAGCGTTGTGATCGCTCTCATGTGGCGCTGGATCTACGATGCCAACACAGGTGTGCTGAACGAGATTCTGCTTCGTCTCGCGATCGTTCAGTCGGCGGTGCCGTGGCTGGCGGATCCCGATACAGCCCTCTACGCGGTGATTGCCACTCTGACCTGGCAAGGCTTTCCGTTCTTCGCAGTGATGATCCTCGCAGGTTTGCAAGGAATTCCGCGAAGCCGCTATGAGGCCGCGGCGATCGATGGCGCAAGCGCCTGGAGACAGTTCCGTCACGTGACATTTCCGGGAATTGCCGGTGTTCTGGCAACGGCTGGGCTTCTCCGCATCATCTGGGTCGCCAACTCGATCGACGTCATCTTCGTCATGACCGGGGGCGGGCCCGGATACGCGACCCAGACACTGCCTCTGTATGCCTTCGTCAAGGCGCGTCAAAACCTTGATTTCGGCTATGGGACTACAATCGCGGTCATGTTCACATTGCTCCTCGGCATCGTTGTCGCATTCTACATCGCCCGGACCTCGCGGGAGGTGGAACGGTGACCCAGAAGCCCAAATTAATGCGGAGAATTCTTACTGTCGATCTGCCGGCTCTGGGGATCGTCCTGCTCGCGATTGGCCCTTTCGTGTGGATGCTGATGACGTCAGTAACGCCACAGGCAAGGCTCGCTGCCTTGGGAGTTGCCGTGACGCCTGTCGACTGGTCGTTTGAAAATTACATTCGACTGGTGTCTCGGACATCATTTCTCGGAAACATGTGGCACAGCCTTGTCGTCGCTGCAGGAACGATGGTTCTGGGGCTCATTGTTTCGGTGACAGCGGCTTACGCCTTTTCCCGATTCCGGTTTCCTGGCCGGCGGCTTTTGATGCTGCAATTCCTCCTCGTGAACATGTTTCCCGTCGTGCTGCTGATCCTGCCGCTCTTCGTGATGATGCGGCGCTTGGGATTGCTTGACACGCATGCGGCGCTCATCATCGCCAATGCGACGGTCGCCATCCCGTTCTCGGTCTGGATGTTGACGAGCTATATCAACGCCATTCCGAGGAGCTTGGACGAGGCGGCAATGACGGACGGGTGCACTCGTCTGCAAGCTCTCCGGCGCGTGATCCTGCCGCTTGCCATGCCAGGTATCGTGTCGACCGGGATCTATATCTTCATCACCGCTTGGAACGAGTATCTCTACGCCCTGACGCTTGGCGGGCGTAATGTTCGCACGGTGACAGTCGCCATTCAGACCTTGATCGGGGAATACCAGATCGAGTGGGGACTTCTGTCCGCCGGGGGAGTGGTGGGGGCGTTGCCCGCAACAATTCTCTTTCTCATTGCGCAGCGCCGTCTCATCGGGGGGCTGACACAAGGCGCCGTCAAAGGCTGATCTTGCAACCAGGGGCAATCATGAATCCTGTCGGACTCATTTCCATGCAATACGCGCGGCCGTTTACAGCCGAGCATTTTCGACTTTTCAGGCAGATGAAGTCACTCGGCTTCGATTTCGTCGAGCTTCTTGTGCCGGAGCCTGGAGAAATTGATCTTAACGGAGCTCGTCATGCTCTTGACGACGCCGGCCTTGATGTCGTTCTTGCGGCTCGCGTCAATCTCCAGCGCAACTTGTCCAGCGATGATGCGCAAGCGCATCAGGCGGGCATCGACTATCTTCGCTATGCGGTCGATTGCGCGATTGCTCTTGGGGCCAAGATCGTCGGTGGTCCTTTGACCGGAAACCCGCTTGTCTTTGCAGGTCGTCCCCCCGCACCTGTCGAAGAGGGGGAGCGGCTGGCGCGTCAGGAACGATGTGTCTCGGGTCTTCAGAAAGCAGGGGCGCATGCGAACGAGACCGGCGTCAGGCTTGCGGTCGAGCCGCTCAATCGTTTCGAGAGCGACGTTCTCTGTACGACTGCACAAGCCATCGAGTTGCTGGATGCTGTTGATCATCCATCTGTCGGGCTCATGCTCGATACCTTTCATATGAATATGGAAGAGGCGTCGATCCCGGAGGCGATACGGCTCGCCGGTGACCGGACGATCCACTTCCAGGCCAACGAAAACCATCGCGGTTTCCTCGGCACCGGTGCGATCGATTGGGTCGAGGTTTGCCGCGCCCTTCATGATGTGGGTTATCGGGGGCCGATCTCACTCGAGCCTTTCAGGCGCAACGACGATCGGTTTGGCGTGCCGTTCGCCCAATGGCGCCCGCCTCATGAAGATGAGAGCGAGCGCCTTGCCGCGAGCGTCTCATTCCTCAATTCACACCTGACTTTGACGAGATATCGGCGATGACCCTTAAAATCGGCTGGATCGGCTGCGGCACCCATGCAACGCAGATGTTGCTCCCGCAGCTCCTACGGCACGACGTAGCCATAGAAGCGTTGTGCGATGTCGACGGCGCCCGCTTGGCTCAGGCGGGCCGGCAGTTCGGCGTTGGTAAGTTGACGTCCGATGCGAAGGAGCTCATCGGAACCAAGGGTATCGACGCAGTCAGCATGGCCGTCGGACCCGATCAGCACCTGATGTTCGGCAAGGCCGCGCTGGATAGAGGACTTGCCGTTTTCATGGAAAAGCCTCCTGCCGCAACGGCGGAAGGGGCCCGGGAGCTTCTCAAGGCATCGGAGCGAACCAAGAAGCCTTTGGTTCTGGGCTTCATGAAGCGCTATTCCATCGGCAACAGGATTGCCCACAACGTCGTGGCATCGGGACGTTTCGGGCGCGTTCTCGGATTGACCGGTTACTACATGACCGCTCCGACCTATTTTGCCGGAAATGTCGATTATACCGGATTCTTCCTTCACCACTGCGTGCACTATATGGATCTGGTTTCGTATCTCGTCTCTCCCGTCCGTTCCATAAACGCGCGAAAGGTCGAGGCATCTCCGGGCCGAATCCTCTTTCACGTCGGGTTCGACTTCGAATGCGGGGCAATCGGCACGATCGCCATGGGCACGATCCAGTCGCGCGGAACACCCGTGGAGCGCATCGAGCTGATGGGTGATCATCAGAGACTTGAGGTCGAGGACGTGATCGAGGTTCGTTGGAATCGAAACCCGCCGTTCAAGACGGATAATCTTGGTGCTTCCCTGGACGACGATGTCGACACGCTCACCTGGAAGCCGAACTTCACGGCGGCGGCGAACGAAGACCATAAGGGGTATCATGCACTGCTGGGCGATGGGCTGAAGCTTTTCCGAGGCGAGGCGTCTTCCGCTCCGACGATCAAAGACGGCGTTGTTGCCATGGAGCGCCTGGAGAAGCTTAGGCAATTGTTAAATCTCTAGAGCGAAGTTGGCTCGAGCGAGGTTCTCGCCATCCGAGTGATGTTCTGCAGGCGGTGAGAACCCATCATGTCGACTTGGCGGCAGGAGAGAAACAGCAAGGCCCTGGCAAGGCTGGAACGCCGTCTTTCCGGGTCGTTTCCTGCGTGTGTCCTGGCTCATGCATATCGGCAGCCTCTCATCCCTCCAACTCAGCGCAAGGCTGTCGAGTCGTATTGGAGACATCGGCCCCTTCTGGCCGACAGGCTTGCTCGGGCTCTTGCGGCCAAAAGCGGGACGCCGGAAGGTTGGCAGTGGCACCTCGGGGAGGAGAAGGCCAACGGCAGCCCCCTGTCATTTCGAAGCCCACCGGCGCCTTTTCGCCAGCCGGCTTTCGCCCTCGGCCCCGGCCATTGCTGCGTCTGCGGGCAACCGGTCTTTCGTTTGGGGTGGCATCGTGACCTGTGGGGGGACGGCAAGCCCAACAAAAATGCGAGCTGGCACTCGGCCTGTGTGATCGCTTGGCAATTGTGGAACGCACCGAGCGATCATATCAAAGTGCTCAAGAAGCGACAGGACCGGAAGTGTTTGCTGACCGGGCGCCGCCTGCTCAGGAATGCCGAGGTGGACCATCGCGTGCCTTTGTTCGCGGTCTGGTCGGAGCATCGCTTTCGCGCGTGGCCTGAACTGCTCGGTTTCTGGGGCGCTCCCAATCTTCAGGTCATCAATAAGACAGCTCATCAGGAGAAGTCGTCCGAAGAGGCCGGAAGACGGGCAAGGCAACGCCTGGCCCCGTCCCCAAGTGCATCTCGGATCATCACCGCGCTGCTGAGCGCCGACAGTTGACCACCGGCTCGTGCCGCTTGTTTCTATTCCGCCGCTAGTTTGGAAGGCCGGTCATGATGGTGCGGAGCTTTCATTGACCGAGGTTCAAGGTCGCCGCTCTCCGCAGGCTCGTCGCGGGGGCCGACGAAGCGACCGAATATCCTGCCCAGCAGGCGCGAAAGATCGTCCATCAGAATGAAGAAGGCAGGCACGAAGACCAGCGAGAGCATGGTCGAAACGATGAGGCCGCCAATGACCGCGATCGCCATCGGAGCGCGGAACTCGCCTCCAGCCCCCAGAGCCATAGCACTCGGAACCATGCCGGCCGCCATGGCGATGGTGGTCATCACGATGGGGCGCGCCCGTTTGCGCCCGGCATCGACGATGGCTGTGGTACGGTCAATTCCTTTCGCGACCTCTTCAATAGCGAAGTCGACAAGCATGATGGCGTTCTTGGTGACGATCCCCATCAGCATCAGGAAGCCGATGACCACCGGGAGACTGATCGCTTTCTGAGCAAGCACGAGAGCCAGGATCGCGCCGCCGATCGAGAGGGGCAGGGACAGCAGAATCGTGAATGGCTGAAGGAAGTTGGCGAAGAGCAGAATGAGAACGCCAAGAACCATCATGATACCGGCGCCCATCGCCTTTCCGAACGACGTGAAAACCTCCGTCATGACCTCGGCGTCGCCGGTCTGCTTGATCGAGACGCTTGGGGGCAAGTTCTTGGCTGTGGGTAGGTTATAGATCGCCTCCAGAACCTCTCCGAGAGCATCCGTTCCCCGCATATCTGCTTCGAGGGCCACGCGAAGGGATCGATCATAGCGATCAATCGATGTGGGACCCTGACCGAACGTGATATCCGCGACTGAGGAGAGTGGGACTGCGGCGCCACCTTTCGCAGGCACCTTCAAGACGTCGATTAGGTCACGCCGGCCACGGACGTTGTCGGGCAGCTGCACACGGATGGGAATCTGCCGATCCCCGGCATTGAACTTGGCAAGGTTGGCGCTCACGTCGCCGATCGTGGCGACGCGAACGGTTTCCGCCAACGCGTCCGTCGATACGCCCAGATCAGCGGCAAGCTCGGGTTTCGGGCTGATGCGGATCTCGGGCCGGTTCAGGGGAGCTGTCGAGACCGGGTTTTCCACGGTCGGAATCGTCGCCATTTCCCGTTGAAGCTTCGCGGCGGTTTCAACGACGACGTCCTGGTCCGGACCGGCGACGATCAGCTGCAGGGCCCGTTGGCCTCCGTCGTTGAGAAGGAAGAAGCGAATATCCGGGATGTTGCGGAATTCGTCGACGACCTGTCGCTCCAGTTGCCGCTGCCGCAGATCACGTTTGTCCTTCGGTACGAGGTTGACGGTGAAGGTCGCGAGGCGCACCTCCTTTTTTCCAGGAAGCTGCACGCCCCCATTCACGAAGACCGATTTCACCTCCGGCAGGGCGCGCAGTCGCTCGACCATCGTGTCCGTCAGCTTTTCCGTGTCGGCCAGCAACGATCCGGGTGGCAGTTCGGCCACGAAAAGGGAACGGGAAATATCCTCCTCCGGTAGAAACGCGGACGGGAGAAGGTTCGTCGACCAGATGGAGGCCGCAAAGAACCCGATTCCCAAGGTGAATGTCAGGTACTTATGACGCACCGACCAGCGTACCAGCCTCGTATAGGATCGCATGATGATCCCATCATGCTCCTCGACCGGTTTATGCGGTCGCATGAAGTAGGCCGCTAGCATCGGCGTGATCAGCCGCGCAACCAGCAAGGAGATCAGCACGGCTGCCGCGACCGTCAGGCCGAACTGTTTGAAGTACTGACCGGCAATGCCGCCCATAAAGCTGACCGGGGCGAAGACCGCCACGATGGTGAAGGTGATGGCGATCACCGCAAGCCCGATTTCGTCGGCCGCTTCGAGCGCAGCGCGATAGGGTGACTTGCCCATATGCATGTGTCGGACGATGTTCTCGATTTCCACGATAGCATCGTCGACGAGGATGCCCGTCACGAGGGTGAGGGCCAGGAGGCTCACCAGGTTGAGGGAGAAGCCCATGGTGCTCATGACCCAGAAGGTGGGCAGCACCGACAGGGGGAGAGCCAAGGACGCGATCAAAGTCGCGCGCCAGTCCCTCAAGAAGATCAGTACGACGATGACGGCCAGCACAGCGCCTTCAATGAGCGTCTGCATGGCCGAGTGATAATTGCCGACCGTATATTCAACCGTGTCGTCAATCAGATCGAAGCGCACATGCGGATGTGCCTTGCGCAGCTCTTCGATCTTGGCCGAAACGGCTTGGCCGACCACCGCATCGCTCGCGCCCGTGGCTCGTGTGACCGCAAATGCAACGACAGGTTTCCCATTGAAACGCGCAAAGGTCCGCGGTTCCGCGGCGGTGTCGCTGACAGTTGCCAGCTCATCGAGCCTGACCCGCCGATTGCCCGGGAGAGTAATGCTGGTTGCAGCGAGGTCCTCGAGCTTTTCGGCCGCGCCAAGCGTCCGGACAGACTGCTCCTGTCCGCCGACTTCTCCCCGTCCACCTGTCAAGTCGACGCTCGTGACCCGCAGTTGACGGTTGACATCGGCGGCGGTGATCCCGAGGGCGAGCAGCCGGTCGAGCTTCAATTCGATGCGGATTTCCCGATCGACGCCGCCGACGCGTTCGACCCGTCCGACACCGGTGACGCTTTGAATCTGGCGGGCCACCACGTCATCGACGAACCAGGACAGCTCCTCGGGCGTCATGGCAGGTGCCGATGCGGCGTAGGTTACGACCGGCAAACCCGCCACGTCGAGACGCTGGATGATCGGCTCGTCGATCGTTCGCGGAAGATCCGCCCGAACCTTGGCGACCGCATCCTTCACATCGTTGACGGCACGGTCGGAATTGATCTCGAGACGGAATTCGATCGTGGTTGTGGAAACGCCCTCGGCAATCGTCGAGGTGATATGTTTGACGCCGTTGACCCCTGCGACAGAGTCTTCGACACGCTTCGTAACCTGGTTCTGGAGTTCTGACGGAGCCGCACCGGCTTGCGTGATCGTCACCGTCACCAGAGGGACGTCGATATTGGGAAAGCGCGTAATCGGCAGTCCTTGGAAGCTGACGATTCCAAGGATCAGCAGGACGATGAACAGGACGATCGAAGGAATGGGCTTGCGGATCGCCCATGCGGAAACGTTGAGCTGCATTTAGCGCTTTCCCTCGGTCTGGAGGGCTCCGACAGTGACCGGCCGCACGGGATCGCCATGCTGCAGGAAGCTGCCTGCCCGCGTGACGACGATTTCCCCCGAGGCAACGCCTTCCTGGATCTGAACCTGTCCTTCGGCCGAAAGTCCGATGCGGACACGACGGGATTCCACACGATCCCCCGTGACAACCTGCACCGTTGTGCCTTTGGCATCGTAGAGAACGGCGCTGAGCGGAACGACGACGCCGGTTTCACGGGCAATCTCAACGGATCCGCGGGCGAAGGCACCGATCCGAAGGGCAGGGTCGTTCGGAAGGGAAATACGAACCCGGCCAAGGCGCGTGGCGCGGTCGACCTCCGGTGAAATGTTGCGAACCTTCCCTTCGATGGTCTTGTCAGGGCCAATGACCACCCGTGCCGCAGCTCCGTCCTTAATGCGCACCAATTGGGTTTCGGTGACCTCGCCTTCGAGTTCGATCTCGCCTTTTGCGATGATGCGGAAGAGAGGATCGCCGGCAACGCTCGCGGTCGCGCCGATCTTCGCATTTTTTCGAGCGACAATGCCGTCCTGAGGCGCCTTGATATCGGTTCGCGAAAGACGGACCTGAATTTCGCGGGCCTGCGACTCGGCTGAACGCTTCTCCGCCTCTGCTATGCGCAATCCATCATGGGCGGCCGCGAGGCGACCCTCTGCGGCCCGGGCCACCGATACGCGCTGTTCGAGCTGCACTTCCGTTGCGTTTCCGCCCCGGATCAACGTGCGGGTTCGCTCGAGGGCTTGAGCGGCTTCGACCTGAGCAGCTTCCGCTTGGACGATCTGGTTTCTTGCCTGTGCGATGGCGGCATCCGCGCGGGCGAGGGTTGCGCTGTTCTGCGAAAGCTCGGTTTCCAGCAGGTCGCGGGAAAGCCGTGCAAGAACTTGTCCTTTGGAGACTTTGTCGCCCTCGTCCGCCAGAACCTCGGTGATCCGAAGACCTTCGAGTTCCGGCGATACGAAGATCTCTTCGCGCGGGATCAAAGTGCCGGTAACCACGGCTCGCTCAACAAGCTCCTTCGTTTCCGCGCGGGTGACGGAGACGGATGGGGGCGGAGCTGCTTGGTTGTTCTGTTGCGGCTCGCCAGCCGCGAGGGCGACAGCCGGGCCGAGAAGACCAAGGCTTAAGCAGAGAACGCGGAGAATCATAGCACGGGTTCCTTGGCATCACGTTCTTCTTCGGCCCCGTTCAAGGCGATCCGCCCTGCAAAGGCAGCTTCCAGGACAGCCATCAACGTGCGGACCTCGCGCTCCGCATCGAAGCTTGGAAGGATCGCGCGGCGGACGAACAGCCCATCGGCGAGGGTTGAAACGAGAGACGTCAGCATCTCGGGATCGACGCTGGAGGCAATGGCACCCTGATCCTGCGCCTGCCGGAACAGCGCGGCCATTCGGCCGAAAATGTCGTTGTCGAACGTTTCGGAAAGGGTCGCGAAACCCTGATTGCGCGTGGCTTCTGCCCAGATCTCAAGGCACAGGATCGCCCGCTCCCGTGGCTCCTCCACAAAGTGCTTGTGGGCCAAGTGCCGGAAAATCCCGAGAAAGTCGCCGGACTGGCTGAAGGTATCGAAATCGTTCCCGATCCGCGCGCGGTCCCGCTCCGCAAGTGCGCCAACGATCGCATCCTTCGACGGGAAGTAGCGGTAAAGGTTGCCCGGACTCATTCCGGCCTCCGCCGCAACATCCTGCATGGTTGTCCTGTGGAAGCCCGAGCGCACGAAGCATCGCTCCGCCGCGTCGAGAATCCGCGTATGCCGTTCACCGGGCGAGAAGGGATCGGACTGATTCATGGGACCATATGAGAATGAACATTCATTCTCATATGATGGGATTGGCTCGTGAAGTCAACCGAACTGCCTTTAGGGGAGGGCGCGTGGGCGGGGCCGGATTGCCCAGGCTGCGGGGGGCAGGTACGCTCAGCCGTGGCTTTTGGGAACAGGCGCACTGAAGCCACGTTTCCAAGGCCGACAGGCTATTCCAGACACAGGATGGATGATGACTTCCGAAGAAATTCAGGTGCTGACCGCTGCTCGCGAAGGTCTTGTGAAGCGGCGTCTTGAGGTTGCCCGGCTGATTTCGGAGACACCGCTTCCCTCGGTCGAGATGGCCGAGGAGCTGACCAAGGTGTTGCGGGCCATCGAAGGGCTCGACCGGGCGCTGAATGAGGCCGGACATCCGTATATGAGCAAGTCCGTCGTCGAACAGGCGAAAGCGTGACCAGGTCGGCCAATGGGTTTCAAAATGGGTTTCAAGGAGCTTCTATGACCCTGCACCAGCATATTCAAAAGCACTGGAGGATAGCGGCTCTTCTCGTGGTGCTCGGGATCGTGACCTACAGCGTCTCAACCTTCTGGTGAGATGGCTCCCTTACGTAGATAAAGAGAGAGCCTCTCCTTGGGCCCGCATGCATGGTCGGCTCATGGAGCATTCGCGCCCGGAAGGGGAGCGCTGCGGCCCGCCGGCCTTTCCGCAGGGATAATCCTGTAGGCACAGCGGCGGGCGCCTTCCAGGACATGCTCGACCCGGTGAACGGAAGCGTCCGGGCCGAGCACGGTCCCAAAGACTGAAAGCTCCGACCGGCAGAACCCTTGGCACGTGGCGGCCGCCACGCAGATCGGGCAATGATTCTCGATCAGGAGAAAACTGCCGTCCGGCTCCTGAGTCCAGGCCGCCATATAGCCTTCCTCGTTGCGAATGGCGGCCAGCTCGGCGATCCGTTCGGCAAGGTCCCGCCGTTCACCGATTCTCTTGCCATAGCTATCGAGGGTCTCGCGTTCGCGGTGGGCGATCAGGCGGTCGAGGCCCTTCGGGCCAAAAAGGTCGACCACGCCTCGGAGGATTTCAGCGGTGAGGCCGGCATGATTGTCGGGAAACCGGCCATGACCCCTATCGGTTAGGAGCCAACGCCGCTTGGGACGTCCGACGCCCGTGCGCTCGTCCTCATAGCTGACCAGATGTCGTTCGCTGAGGCGATCGAGCTGCTGCCGAACCGCCACGACCGTCGTGCCGAGGCGTTGAGCAAGCGCTGCAGCCGATTGAGGACCATGAGCTTTCAGGACATGGAGCAGGCGATCCGAAGGACGGTCGTTCATGCGCACACTTTAACGGGGATGTTCAATAAAACAAGTCATGACTTTCTAAATCGACTCGCATAAAGAAATAATTCTCTTTCTTAATTGTAGCGAGGCGATCATGGATCTTGGAGCGGATTATTCGGAACCGCGTGCTCTTTCCCGAGGTCAGGCCGCCCTCGCCGTAACCTTGTGCCTGGGGGAGGGGATCTATGCTCTCAACAGCTTTCTGGTTTCCACCTCACTTCCGTCAGCCGTGATCGAACTGGGCGGCGTCGGCCTCATCAGCTGGGCCTTCACCGTCTATCTGGTCGCGGCCATCGTCGGCGGAGCGGCTGCCGGTTTCCTCAAGCAGAAGATCGGCTCGCGGGCCGTTCTCGTCATGCCGGCCATCGTGTTCCTGATCGGCACCTTGTTCGCAGGCTTTGCGCCTTCCATGGTGGTCGTCCTCGTGGGCCGGACCCTGCAGGGACTGGGGGAAGGGATCATTGCGGCGGCCTGTTATGCCTTGGTCGCGGAGTTGTTCCCTCCTCGTCTTGTGCCGAAGTTCTTTGGTCTGCTCGCGATTACATGGGCTGGATGCGCCTTCGGCGGCCCATTGCTTGCCGGGTTCGTCACCGAGACGTGGTCGTGGCGGATCGCTTTCCTGATGAACGTACCGCTCATTCTCATTTTCCTCGGGCTGGTCTTTGGGATCATTCCCGCAACACGGATGGCCCCGAAGGCCATGGCGCTTCCGATAGGGCGCCTCGTTGGGATTGCGTGCGGGATCATGCTGGTCGCCGTCGCCAGTCTGCAGGCCGAGGCTTGGCGCAGCGCGGCGCTGGTGATTGCGGCCGTGATCGTGCTGGTTGCCGTTTTCCTGTTCGACAGAAATCGCCACGAACGGCTGTTTCCGAGCGATGCGTTCCAGCTGACCTCGACCGTAGGAGCGGGACTTTGGGTAGCCCTGCTGATGCCTCTCGCACAGGCTTCCACGTCCGTTTACTTGCCGCTCGCCATCCAGCGGCTATGGGGTTATGGCCCCACGGCTGCCGGGGCGATCTCCGCCGTCATGGCTCTCTCCTGGTCGACAGCGGCGTTCCTTGTCGCTTCGGTCACGCGTTCGCCATTCCCAACTCTTCTGATCCGCGGCGGCCCGGTGCTTCTCACCCTCGGGCTAAGCGGTGCCGCGGTCGCGATCGTATGGGAGCAGGCTGCGCTTCTGGTAGCGGCGCAAATCGCCATCGGATGCGGATTTGGAGTTAACTGGGCATTCCTCAGCCAGGCTATCATGAAGGCGGCGCGACCGGGCGAGCAGGACATCGCCTCCGGTCTTGTGCCGACCACCCAGTCGGCCGGCTACGCCATTGGAGCCGCCACGGCAGGGCTGGTGGCTCAGTTCTCGGGCTTTACCGGGGACCTCGCGTCACAAGCCTTTGCTCCGGCCATGGCCATGGTCTTCACCGTTGGAGCAGTCATTGCGATGGGGGCTGTACTGGCGAGCCTGAAAGTCCGTCACGACGTGCACCTCCCGGCTCGATAGCGCCACATGAAACATCCTCTCGCGTAGTTTCCGGGCCGTTGAGCATGCAGGAGAAGCCGCAACGGTCACCGTCGCATCTTTCCCGAAATCGTTAGCAGATATGAGTTCCGGGCTCTCGCTTTCGCTCGCCCGGGAATGACAGAAGCGCCGCCACCGTCATTCCGGATTGCCGCCAGGCAAGTCCGGAACCCATAACCTCAATCGATGGAGAACAAGGGGCTACGGCAGCCGTTGCACCCTGTTCGGTCTGTGCCGACAAGGAGATCTTTGTCAGGGACGGTTGTAAAATGATATAGCAGTAGTTGCTTCCAGCCATAAAAAGGGGTGCAACCGCTCGCTCGTGAAACCCGCCCGATTGTTACGCCGCGCGGAGCTTGTCAGGATGTCGCGCCTTCTGGCCAAGCCGACTTCGTTTTGGATAAAGTGACCGCTCATATCCCGCAGGAGACACGAATGAAGCTGGAGAAGGCCGAAACGCCGGAGCCCCGTGATGCAGAAATTCGCCGGAGCATTAAGCCCGTCATCTGCTATCCGGTCGACAGTTTGGCTCCTCCGGATCTGTCGGCCTATCGGGCTGCACGGGAAGGGTGGACGAAGATCGGCGAAACGATCGTGCCTCCTCGGGAAGCGCGATGCTTCGAAGTTCCGGCGGGCTGCTTCTTCCGGATCGTTTCCATCGAAGGTTCTCAGGTGGGCGATTTGAATCTCTGGGCGGTCGATGACCTTCGCGAACGTTTCTTTTCCGGAAAAACACGGGCGTTGCACGGCACCCATCTCTCGACGGGGGATCGGCTCTGGTCATCCTTGCCGTTTCTCCGGCCGATGGCGACCATCACGCAGGATACGCTCGATTGGTACGGCTTCGATGAATGGGGAGGGTCTGTGCACGATGTGATCGGCACGCGGTGTGATCCGTATACTCACCGTCTCCTATCAGGCCATGATTATCATCATTGCTGCCATTCGAATTTGACCCGGGCCCTTGCCGATCACGTGGGGCGCCCACGCGATGCCATCGAGCCGGCCGTCCATGACGTGCTGAATGTCTTCATGTGTACGGGATTTACCCGTGATACCGGTCAGTACTTCATGAAGGCGAGTCCCGTCAGGCCAGGGGACTTCCTCGAGTTCTTCGCCGAGATCGATCTTCTGGGCGCTTTGTCGGCCTGTCCGGGTGGTGATTGCAGCACCGAACATTCCACCGACACGGCTGTCTGTCACCCATTGTTGGTTGAGATCTACCGGCCTCAAATGCCGCCTGAGGGTTGGGATTCGCCTCCACGCAACGCATATTCCGGGACGCACGGCGATTGAGGACAGAACGGTCACGCTTGTTGAGAGCAGACCCGGCAAGGCCGTCGCATCGTGCCTCTCGCCCGCCACGGCTCTTGCGTGCCGGCTGCGACATTGTCGATCCCATGCCTTGCTTTACAAATCGGAACAGGGCTGCTCTGAAACGGCAATCCTGTTCTTCACGAACGACGATTTTTAAGAAGTACGGCCTGTCTTTCACATGAAATTGCCTTTTCCGATAGGACCCAATGAGGAAGAACGACTGCACGTCCTCCATCGACTGAAGGTGCTCAACGGGCACCTGCCGGCGGGACTTGATCGGATCTGTTCAGTTGCCGAGGATCTGTTTCGGGTGCCGGCGGTCTTCATCGTTTTTCTTGATGAAGACCGTGCTTGGGTCAAAGATCGGCAGCAGCCTGCCTTTTGGCAGGCTCCCCGAGAAATCTCGTTCTGCAACTATACGATCCTCCACGACGAAGTATTCGTCGTGCCCGATGCGAGGGCGGATACGCGGTTTGCCGAGCATCCCCTCGTCTCGGCCGATCCCTCTCTGCTCTTCTACGCGGGAGCTCCCATCACCGTTGAGCTTGGCGTACGGATTGGGTCCCTGTGCATCATCGACTATAATCCTCGCGACTTCACGCCTCGGGAGATGGGTTGGCTGAGCAGCCTTGCTCGTCTGGTGGTTGACGAGTTGTGGCTGTTTCATCTCGAGCAGACGGGAATGGCGGGATCTGTCGATGGCATTCCTGCACTGCCTCCGAATGTGGCCCACGCGGACTTCGCCGTCGCACCTGCCGTGACCGGGGCTCAGATCCGTGCCGGACGCGGAATGGTGAAATGGTCGGTTCGCGAGTTGGCCGAGGCGGCCGGGATCGCGCCCATGACCGTCAAGCGGCTGGAAGCGCAAGAGGACGCCTTGAACCTTCGGAGTCAGAGTGCGCGCGCCGTGCAGGAGGCTTTGGAGGGAGCGGGAGTGGAATTTATCTTCCAGCCTGGTGCGCGACCCGGTGTCCGACCGCGCTGAATTGTTTCGAATTTCGTTGGGTTGATGCCCATCCTAAGGCTTCCTTAAGATATTCTGGTCCAATTTGTTTCGGTGCGGCGGCGGTATGAGCTTCCGAAGCCGTGTCGCGTCGACCCTCTGTCGAGGCCGTGTCGCGCGCTAGAGCAAGCATCAGTTTGAAAGTTAAGGATCATGATCGTGTTTCGGTCGGCTGACGAAATGAAGGCCAAGCTCACCGCGCTCTTCCGATCACAAGCTGTCATCGAGTTTTCCCTCGACGGAACGATCCTCGCTGCAAACGAAAATTTCCTTTCCGCATTCGGCTACGCGTTGTCTGAGATCAAGGGCAAGCATCACAGCCTGTTCGTCGATCCTTCAGAGCGGGACAGTGCCGAATATCGAGAGTTCTGGGCTTCGCTCCGTCGCGGAGAATATCAGTCCGCCCAATATAAACGTATCGGCAAGGATGGGCGCCACGTGTGGATCCAGGCGTCCTATAATCCATTGATCGGTCGCAACGGCAAACCCTACAAGATCGTGAAGTTCGCGACCGACGTCACGAAAGACAAGCTGCGAAATGCCGAATTCGAAAGCCAGATCATGGCGATCGACCGGGCGCAGGCCGTTATCGAGTTCAATCTCGACGGAACGATTCTGACCGCGAACAACAATTTTCTTGCTGTCATGGGATACCGGCTGGACGAGATCCAGGGAAAGCATCACAGCATGTTCGTCGAACCCGCGGTCCGCGACGGTCAGGAGTATCAGCAGTTCTGGTCGGCGCTGGCACGCGGCGAGTTTCAGTCGGCCCAGTTCAAGCGGATCGCAAAGGGGAAGCGAGAAGTTTGGATCCAAGCTTCCTATAATCCGATCTTGGACGCAGAAGGCCACCCGTACAAGGTGGTGAAATTCGCGACCGATGTGACGACGCAGGTTCGGGAGCGCATGCGCCGCGCGGAACTTCAGAAGTCGATCGTGGCCGATCTTGGTGAAATCACCGGTGCCGTCGCGGATGTCACCCGTCAGACATCCCACGCGGCCGATGCTTCGACGCAGACATCCGCCAACGTCCAAGCCGTCGCCGCGGGCGCAGAGCAACTGGCCGCCTCCGTCGGAGAGATCAGCGAGCGGGTGAGCCACGCACTGACGATCTCGACGGAGGCCGTCGAGCAAGGCAAGCAAGCCAACGTGATGGTATCGACGCTTGCCGCGGCGGCCCAGAAGATCGGAGAGATCACGACGCTGATCCAAGCGGTTGCCTCACAGACCAATCTGCTGGCCCTGAATGCGACCATCGAAGCGGCACGGGCCGGCGAGGCCGGTCGAGGTTTTGCGGTGGTCGCGTCCGAAGTGAAGGATCTGGCGACGCAGACCGCGAAGGCCGCGGAGGACATCAGTCACCAGATTGGCCAAACCCAGGCGGCGACGCGCCAAGTGGTGGAGTCCATCGACACCATTACCTCGACCATCGTCAGTGTGAACGAGATCTCCCTTGCTATCTCCGCCGCTATCGAGGAGCAGTCCACGGTGACGCGGGAGATGTCCGAGAACATGCAAACCGCATCTCAGAGCGTTTCCGCCATCAGCCGCAGTATGAATGAAATCGCTCTTTCGGCAGAATTGGCAAACACCGCGACCATGAAGGTTCGTGAAGCTTCATCCGCACTGGGCTAGGCTTCCGTTGGCCTTATCGGCACTCGTCCTCTCGTGTCAGACACTGCGCCAGCAGCGCAGTGGCCGCATTCCACTTACCGATTGCATCTCCTCGCGCCTCAGGGGATGCGGATCGGAGGGCGGCGTAGGTGTCGCGGATAGCGTTCAATCGCTGGCGTAATCCGTTGATCGCGCGCTCGCCTTTCTCATATCGGGCGATGGTGGCCTCCGGCAGGGGCACCACTTCAAGAAAGCACTCCCGGGGCATGCAGACCACATTCGCGTCGGCGGAAATGCCTAACGGCGTATCGACGCGCTGGTAAACCTCGTAGTCCTTGCTGTTGGCCGTCGTCACCAGAAAGAGACCCCCATACCCTTGTTCCATGATCCTGACGGCCACGGGGCGGGTCGTCTCGTCGGCATTGCCGGAGCTGATCCAGGAAAAGGGGAGGCTGCAGGCAAGGCACGCCGTCAGAACGGTTTTGAGATCATAAGCCATGGGTCTTGCTCCCACGCGATATCTGGGCGGGAAGTGCTTGACGTCAACATCAGCCGGCAGCCTCGTGGGTCCCGGACAGGAGACGGGCCTCGGGCAGATTGTGACTGGCCTGCTCATGACCCTTCGGGTTCGCGGATGGCACGGCGTGCATCCAAAACCTGCTTCTCGCGTTATACGGGGGCATTGGAGGAACTCCCATGGTTGATAGCAGCCAAATCCGCGAACATATGGACGTGATCGGCGCCGATGGTGCTCATGTGGGAACCGTGGACCGTGTGGAAGGCAACCGCATCAAGCTGACAAAGCAGGACAGCGGCGAGGGCTCTCACGGGGGACATCATCACTTTATTTCCTTGGCCTTGGTTGCCGATATCGAAGGCAACAGGGTTCGCCTTTCAGCCAACGGCGACGTGGCCGTGACGTTTGAGGAGGAAGCTGGGGGCTCCCAGGCTTGACGGTTTCGATGGCGGTTTAAGGACTAGCGCAGGGCAGGCGCGCGGCGCTAAAGGTCAAGCTTGCTCCCTATATGGCGCTGCCTTGACAGTCTGTGCTTTTGCCGGAAAACGGCACGGTAGAGCGCAGGCGCCCTTGTATGTCGGCATTTCATGCCCATATCAGCCTTACCCCAGCGGACATTATGTGGACTTCGGAAGAGCAGGCGTCACTGCTTTCTTCCGCCGTGATCGGCTAGGACGGATGTACTCCGGCCGATCAGATCCTGCGCTCGCCTGACGATGCGAGCGCCCGTCTGGTATCCTATCAGCCCAGGCCCGTAGCTGGCGCGGCGCGAGATGCGAAGGCATCCGGCCCGTTCGCCCCGGAGCCTGGGCTTATTCCTTTCGGCGGTCGATCGATCTTTGCCTGCTTTAATGACGCACCAACGCAACAAAGGCCGCCCGCAATGGTTTGCGATGGTCCCTCTGGACAATTTCCTCCCAAACTTCCTCGCCAGCGGACAGCTGGCGAGGTTTTTGTGTCGGGGCGTCTCGTTCGCACTATGAATAGCCGGAAACCGGTTTGGGGTCTGGGTCACAGCTACCCTAATGCAATCCATTGCAAAGGCGAACAGCAAGCTCCGCGCATAGTCAGGAATGATTGCTCTGTGCCGGTAGTCGTACTCCAATCTGTTTCTTTGTAGCTTTCAGACAAAGCCTGAATTTCCTCAAGCTCTGCCGATGACCGGCTTGCAGGGCAAAGGAGGCCCTTGCCAACGTTGCACGCGTGTGCAAATCTTGCCTCCTGTGAATGATCCTTCGGGTCCGCTCGGCACCGGAGATAGATCATCAGAGACGAGAGCGAACTGAGTGCCACACGGGCGATGCCCGAGCTGAGCACACCAAAAGTCAGTCGCAGGTGAGGAACGCTTCGGAGCTGTCCCAGATGGCTCCAGGAGGAACATTCGAGCATGAGCAGTTCTGCGACTAGGACGTCAGCGTATTCCGTAGCAGGTCCCTTCCTGAGTCGCTTGTGGCACTCCTTCACGCAACCTGAACGTCTTCTGGGCCTTCTGCTGGCTCTCATTCTAGGTGCGTTGGTTCTCGTTCCTCTCTTCGAACTGATCCGTGAAACCCTGACCGTCCAGCCCTATGATCGCGCCTATTTGCCCAAAGCCCAGCCGGGCGAATTTACGCTGTTCCACTACGAGCGTGTATTTGCCGGACGCCTGTCCTGGGCGATCTTTTACAAGCCGTTCTTCAATTCGCTGATCACTGCTTTCGCGGCAACCGCCATCTGCTTGTGCCTCGGCGCTGGTCTTGCTTGGTTGGTCGTTCGCACGAACATCCCGTTCCGCGATTTTCTGCATACGCTCGTCATGATCCCCTACATGCTGCCATCCTGGGTGATGGCTTTGGCATGGATCACGTTTTTCAAGAATGATCGTATCGGAGGCGCTTCCGGCGCGTTCGCATACTTCTTCGGGATTCAGCCGCCGGATTGGATTGCCTATGGCCCCCTTCCGATCATCATCTGTCTGTCCCTGCATTACTACGTTTACTCGTACCTCTCCGTGTCGAGCTCGATCACGAGCGTCGATAGTCAGCTGGAAGAGGCGGGAGCCATGGCTGGGCTCTCACGCATGAAGCAACTTCTTTGGATCACAGCTCCGCTTCTGCTTCCCGCCATCGGTTCGGCGGTGGTGATGACCTTCATTCGCGTGGTTGGTTCGTTCGGCACGCCCGCCGTTCTTGGAATGCCCGTGCGCTATTACGTTTTGCCGACGCAGATCTACGCCGCCATGGGCACACGCAACGCCGGCGATGGATTCCTGCTGGCGCTCGTGCTCGTCGTTCTCGCGTGTCTGTTCATCTTCATCAATCAGCGGCTCATCGGCGTCCGCAAAAGCTTCGTGACGCTTTCCGGCAAGGGCTTTCGGACCAAGGAGATTGATCTCGGTCGTTGGCGTTGGCCCCTTTTCGCCATGGTCATGTTCCTCATGACGGCGGCGGTAGCTTTCCCGCTTGTTCTTCTGGTACTTCAATCGCTGATCAAGACGGCGGGCAATTACAGCCTCAGCAATCTGACCCTGCATTACTGGTTCGGAGGCGGGGGCGAGGGGGTCGACCAATTGCAGGCGGCTCTGGTTGATAATGCCAACATCATCGATGCGACCTGGAACAGCCTGAAGCTGTCCTTCCTCACCGCGATGACGACCGGTATCTTCGGTTTTCTCATCGGATATGTGGTCGTGCGGACGCGTGGCTCTCTCACATCGCGAGCCTTGGAGCTGGTGGCGTTCCTGCCCTACATCTTCCCGGCGCTCGCCTTCGGGGCAATCTATATCGGCATGTTCGCGCGTCCGTTCGGGCCCATCCCGGCGCTTTACGGGACATTTGCGCTTCTCGTCCTCATCTGCTCGGTCAAGACGCTGCCCTTCACATCTCGCACCGGGATTGCCGCGCTTCTGCAGATCGACAAGTCTCTTGAAGAGGCTGCCCGCGTCCAAGGGATCGGCTGGTTCCGGCGCATGCTCAGGATCGTTGTTCCCATTGCGGCTGGCGGGCTGCTCTCCGGCATGTTGCTCAGCTTCATCAGCATCATGCGGGAATTGTCTCTGATCATCCTGCTCGTAACGCCATCGACCAATGTGCTCGCCGGCGTCATCTACAACTATCAGAATCAGGACATGCCTCAGCTCGTTGGCGTCGCAACCGTGTTGCTCGTGGCGATCGTGATTGGTGTCAACCTGATCGTTCGCGCTCTTTCAAGAAGAACGCGCATCGGAGCAGCCTGATCGCTCTGGCTGCGCCCATACAACGAGAAGAACCGGAGGAAGCTTACCATGATCCCGACACTACGAAGCGCCAAAGCACTGTTCGCGGCTGGAGCACTCGCCGTAACTCTCTCGGCGCCCGTGCTGGCGCAGCAGGCAGACCCGAAGTGGGACGCCTGGTTGCAGAAGAGTCAGCTCGGACCCTACCAGAAGGACGAGAAATGGGACGACGTGGTCGCCAACGCCAAGAAGGAAGGCGAAGTCGTCGTATACTCGTCCACCGGTACGATGTTGAAAGTGGCTGAGGATTTCGCGAAATTCTATCCGGAGATCAAGGTCAAGGCATACGATCTCGGCTCGGAAAAAACGATCGAGAAGGTCGTGCGCGAGCACCAAGCCGCTGTCTATGCGGCCGACGTCGTCTATTCCGGCGGCACCGAGCAGATGGTTTTCGATCTTTTGCCAAACCACCGCATCGTCAATTACGTGCCGTCCTACCTGAAGGACAAGGTTCCTGATGAGTACCGTGAGCCGCTTCTAACCCATGTGATCGAAGCATACGGTATTTTCTATAACTCGGAGACCTATCCGCAGCCGCCGATAAAGAGCATTTGGGAGTTGACCGAGCCGCAATGGAAGGGCCGCTTCTCAATGAAGTCGCCGGCGGGGTCTCTCACCACGCTCATGACGCTTGCAGCCATCGTCGAGCATTCGGACGAGATGCAGAAAGCCTATGAAGAACATTATGGCAAGAAGCTGGAGCTTTCGTCGGGCATTGAGAATGCCGGTTACGAGTTCCTTCATCGGCTGATCGGCAACGACATCGTCATCTCTGATAACAGTTCCAAGATCGCAACGGCCGTTGGACTGCGCGGGCAGGCCAAGCCTCCGATGGCGTTCTCGGTGATCCACTACTTGACCAAGAACCAGAGCGACAACTATGCGAATGCGATTCCATACGATCTGAAACCCTCCGCGCTCTATTCCTACTCGACCTATGTGGCCATTGCCGGGCAGGCGCCGCACCCCAATGCCGCGAAACTCTTCGTGGCCTTTCTAATGGGCAGCAAGGACTTGAACCTATCCTCGGAACTAAAGCCGCCGTTCCGGTCGGGCAAGTCGTTGGAACTCCTTCAGGGAATGGCCGCCTTCTATCAGATCGGGACCTTCTCGCCTCGTACCGATGTTCCGCCGCCGCCCTACAGCGAGATGTGGCCAAAGGCCAAGAAGCTCACCGCGTCGCCCGAATTCGTAAAGGACAATATCGCCAAGATCAGCGATTTCTGGATGGCTGAGACAAGCCGATAATTCCTTCCCGGATACCTTCGAGCGAGAAACATCTTATGTCTGAAATCGTCCTCAGAAACATCACGAAATCCTATGGAAGCCATACGGCAATTCCCGGCCTGGATCTCGACATTCCAAAGGGTAGCTTCGTGACGCTTCTGGGGCCGTCCGGATGCGGCAAGACGACCACCTTGCGCGTCATCGCCGGTCTGGAGCAGGCGACGACCGGCGAGGTGTCCCTTGGCGGGAAGACCGTCTACTCCAGCCGGACCGGGACGTTCGTGCCGCCCGAGCGGCGCGGGCTCGGCTTTATCTTCCAAAGCTATGCCCTTTGGCCCAACATGAAGGTCGATAGAAATATCACCTTGGCGTTGTCGGAGGCCAAGCAGTCACCGCCGGTGATCAAGGAGCGCCTGGCGGAAGCTCTGGCAAAGGTTCAGCTCACGGGTCTTGCCGATCGCTATCCTTCGGAGCTGTCGGGCGGCCAGCAACAGCGTGTGGCGGTCGCCCGTTTGATCGCGGCCCGCAATTCCATTCTTCTGATGGATGAACCGTTGTCGAACCTCGATGCGAAGCTCAGGACGGAAATGCGCACTGAGCTCAAGCGTCTGCATCGTGAGCTCGAAGCCACGACGGTCTACGTCACTCATGATCAGGTCGAAGCGCTGACGATGTCCGATATTATCGTCGTGATGAAGGACGGTATTATTCAGCAGCAGGGATCGCCCTACGAAATCTACCACGATCCGGCTAATCTCTTTGTTGCGGAGTTCATCGGCGATCCGAAGATCAATCTCCTTGATGGCGTGCTTGCCACCGTTGCCGGGGAGCATGTCATTCGTTTCGAGGGGATGGAAATTCCAGTCGCGGCCGGGCTGGAACGGGCAGAAGGACCGGTGACGCTAGCGATCCGACCGGAAAATATCTCCATTGTCGAGCGGCCGGGCCCGGCTAGCCTCCCGGCGGAGGTTGACATCGTTCAGCCGACTGGTTCGCAAACGATCATTTCCCTCTCGGTCAAAGGGCATAGGATCACAGCCCTGATCCCGCGCTTCGAAACCAGTTTGCCGAAAAAATCGATCTGGATCGACTTTCCTGCTGACCGCCTTTCGTTTTTCGACAAGGGAACCGGTCAGCGCATTCCACTGAAGGGACCGGCGCTTGAGGCGTCCCATGCCGCCTGAAGATCAAGGCATTCCTACCGAATGCCTTCAACAAACATGACGCGAGACTGAGGACCACAATTTCGCATGACGAACCCGTTCAAATTCAACCGCCCGCCTATGAGCCTCATCGTCGAGGATCTGCCTCCTTTCGGCGTCAAACTTTTCGTAGGAGGCGCCGCGGCTGCGGCCGATAGGGATCTTCTCGAGCGCAATGATATCGCCATTGCCGTCAATTGTGCGGTGAATCTGGATATCGACTATCTGACGGGAGCCGGGGAGTCGGAAGTGACCTCCGTGCACGGGCCAATCCGAAACTACAAGCTTGGTCTCATCGATGATGCGGGAAACCCCGATACCATGCTGCTCGCCGGTTACTATCTCCTGGATGGAGCACTCCATCAGCAATTGCCGGATCGGAGTACATATCCACATCGCAGGCGGGGCAACGTGCTCCTGCATTGTCGCGGTGGGCGCAGCCGTTCGGTCATTCTCGCCGCTCTCTATATCCACATCCAGATGCCGGACCGATTCCCGACCCTCGATGCCGCGATCGATCATCTGCGCGCCACTCGTGAATTGCATCCGAGTGAGTGGATGGAAACGCCAAAGCCCATGCTTGTCGAAGCCGCTCGCCACGCCGCGTCCTGGATCAGGCGGATCGAGCAGGAAAAGCACCCAGCTCCGAAGCTCGCAGCTTCCCAAGGTTAAGCAGGAATCTCACGATGTTGGCAAACAATATGGCTCAGGCGGTGAACGTGGTCGCTGAAAGCCTCGACGAAGGGGCCGGTCTGAGACTTCCTGTTGCATGCGCAGCAGCGCGCGAAGCAGGGTTTCTGGCTCGGCGCAGGTTCAACGGACGCCCCGGTCTCTCCAGTATCAATCTCAAGGGCCATCAAGACTATCTCTCGGCGGTCGACGCCGAGGTGGAGGGGCTGTTGAGGTCCCGCTTGCTGTCAAGCTTTCCGGACGATTCCTTCTTCGGCGAGGAAGGAGGAGGCTCGTTCGACAATAACGTGTGGGTTGTCGACCCGATCGACGGCACAGCAAATTTCGTTCGCGGCATCGCGCAGTTCTGTATCTCACTTGCCTATGTGCGGGATGGGAAGACCCAGATTGGGATCATCTATGACCCCATGGCGGATGAATTGTTCGTTGCCGAACGGGGCAGGGGGGCGACGCTCAATGGTGAACCCATTCGCGTGAGCGGCCTCGACGACATCAAATCTTCGACAATCGAGGCAGGATGGTCCAACCGTTTGCCCTTCAGTCGCTATGTGGAGATGGTCGCCCGCCTTCTGGACGATGGGGCAGGAATCCGACGGGGCGGATCAGGTGCGCTCGCGCTCGCCTACGTCTCAGCCGGCCGGATAGACGGATATTGCGAGCTGCACATGAATTCTTGGGACGCGCTAGCCGGAATGCTGTTGATCGAGGAGGCTGGCGGGTGGGTCAATGATTTTCTCGCCAACGACGGTCTGCGCGACGGCAACAGCGTTCTTGGTTGCACGCCGGGCTTGCGGAACAGCCTGACACGTCTGACCGGTGTCGCCTGATACGCGACAAATCAGCGTTATCGCCGATCGCCAGCGAGAGCATTGTATCAAAGGAGAAACCGCAAGGAAGTTTGAACTGCAGACGTAGACCTGTGGAAGCGAGGCAAAGATCAGGAATCGGATCAGCATCCGAAAGAACCTGGCGGCCTTCAATCGACAAGATTGCACAGGTAACGAGGACCAAGGGAGGATAATGTGAGACGTATTACGGCCACAACCATTGGCTGGATTGCACTTTGCAATCATGCCCACCTGCGCAAAGTTGGGCTGCACGATGTTCCTGATGAACTCAGGGGAACGAATATTCTTCGGCCGCTGCCAGGAGGTGCAACTTCTATACGATCAATGCGGGTGACGGCCTATGCAACCTCTTAGCTCGTCCGCCAAAGACCCTGACACGGTAGATGGCGAACCCCGTGTCGCCTTCGTGCAACCGTCGTCGTATGAGCGCCTCCGGTACAGATTGATGTCGGCCCTGAGGGAGCCGACGACCATTATTGGTCTCTTGACAGCTCTTCTGTTTGCTTACCTGATCGTCGTGCCGGTAGCATCCATGCTGACCGATGCGGTGCACGTTCAATTTGGCGACGAAAGGCGAGTGGGCAAACCGTTCGGCGAGCTGACCGTTTATTACCTTTCGAGAGCATTCGTTTCACCGATCTCGAGTACATTGTTCTGGACACCGCTCTTGAACACGCTCTCGGTATCCTTCGGCGCCATCCTTCTTTCGTTTCTCGTCGGCAGCCCACTGGCTTGGCTTCTTAGCCGAACCGACATGTTTGGACGCAAGTGGTTCGCCACGGCGCTGATCGTTCCGTACATGCTGCCGGCCTGGACCTTCGCCCTCGCCTGGACGACCTTGTTCAAGAACCGGACGGTGGGCGGACAGCCTGGGTGGATCGAGGCGCTGGGATTTACCCCGCCGGATTGGCTGGCTTATGGCCAGGTGCCCATCACCATCGTTCTGGCCCTGCACTATACTCCCTTCATTATATTGCTGTTCGGAACGGCCCTCCGGCGGTTCGACTCTCAGCTCGAGGATTCCGCGCGAATTCTCGGTGCGCGGCAGCACCAGGTCGCCTGGCAGATCATCCTGCCGCTCATGCGCCCGGCGTTGCTCTCAGCCATGGTGCTGATTTTCGCCAAGTGCTTGGGTGAATTCGGTGTGCCTTATGTTCTCGGCCTGCCGGTCAAGTTCGAAGTGCTCTCGACATCGCTGTTCAGGAGCATATCGTCCCGCCAGAGCGGGGTGGCGGCCGTTCTTGCAGGGGCGATCATGCTGATCGGTGTCATCACGCTCCTGGTAGACGCCAAATTGGTGAAGGAAGCGCGCCGGTTCGTCACGGTCGGCTCCAAAGGCACGATGAACCGGCTGACACGCCTCGGACGGATGCGGATCGTCGCGGCTCTGTTCGCCGGAACGGTCTTTGCTCTCAGCGTCGGACTCCCATTGCTGACGCTCTTTTTGTCCACCATCATGGAGGCGCCTGGCCGCTTCACCCTGGACAACTTTACCCTCGACTACTGGATAGGGCGCGATCTGAACAATGTCGCTCTCAAGACAGGTATCCTCCTGAGTCCTGATCTCTGGAATGCAGCCTGGAACACCATGTGGATCGTCGGCTTGGCCTCGATAACTTCCGGCATCCTTGGGCTTCTCGTCGGGTACGTCGCTGTCCGGACGCCGTTTCGGCCGCTCGCGACGTTCCTGCGTCAGGTCACGTTCCTGCCTTATCTCGTTCCCGGCATTGCGTTCGCGACCGCGTATCTCTCGCTGTTCGCCGTGCAGCGCGGGCCTATTCCGGCCCTCTATGGCACGACGGCGATCCTCATGCTGGCTCTCATCGCTGATCAGATGCCGTATGCGTCGCGTGCCGGCGTTTCGGCCATGATGCAGCTGGGAAAGGACCCGGAAGAGGCAGCGCAAATTGCCGGCGCGGGGTGGCTTCGGCGCATGCTGATGATCGTCATTCCCATTCAAAAGGGGTCATTAGTGACAGGAATCCTGCTTCCTTTCATCTCGGGCATCAAAGGTCTTAGCCTGTTTGTTGTGCTGGCGGTTCCGAGCACGGACGTCCTCACGACGTTCTCCTTACGCCTTGTGGATTATCATTACACCCAGGCCGCGAATGCCGTCGTTCTGATCGTTGCAGGCATTGCCTATGCAGGAACGCTCTTGGGGCAAAAACTCACGCGGACCAACATCGCTGAAGGACTAGGTGGCTAATGCCGACAATCACTTTGCATGATGCACAAAAGACCTATGGTGCCGGTGCCGCCAATGCGGTCTCCAACCTCGATCTCGAAATCGGCGACGGGGAGTTCATGTGCCTGCTCGGGCCGTCCGGTTGCGGAAAAACCACAACCTTACGGATGATCGCCGGTCTCGAAAATCTCTCCGGAGGAGAAATCCGGATTGGTGAGCGAGTTGTCGATTCCGTTCGGCAAGGAATTTTCATTCCCCCCGAAAGGCGGGAGATGGGCCTTGTCTTTCAAAGCTATGCGCTCTGGCCTCATCTGACCATCGAGCGTAATACCGACTTCGGTCTTCGGCTTCGGAAGGTTCCGAAGAAGGAGCGGGAGGCCCGGGTCGAGCAGGTGATGCGTGCCCTGGACATCGAAAAGTACCGGACACGTTATCCATCTCAGTTGTCCGGAGGGCAACAGCAACGCGTTGCTCTTGCACGCATGCTCGCCGTCAATCCCGGCATCCTGTTGCTCGATGAGCCCTTATCCAATCTTGATGCCAGATTGCGGCTGGAAATGAGGGCGGAGCTCAAGAGGATACACCGGGAGTACAGGACGACCATCGTTTTCGTCACCCATGACCAGTGGGAAGCAATGACGCTTGCCACTCGTATTGCCGTGATGAACGAGGGAACTCTTCAGCAAATCGGCACGCCAAATGAGATCTATGACTACCCCGCCAACAGATTTGTTGCCGAGTTCGTCGGTAGTCCACCGATCAATATTCTGCGCTTGGACGACGCGAACCGCACGGGCTTCGCCAATGCGGCCGGTCGATTCCTGGATCAGTGGCAGGCAGGATCAGAGGGAGCGGGCTCTCTCGGCATCCGACCGGAGGCTCTGCGTCTTTCCCTAACCGCGGAGCGAGTTCCGGAGGACTGCTTCAACTGCCCTGTCGAGGTGACTGGGATCCTGCCGACTGGCGGAAGCTGGATTCTCGAACTTGCCGGAGAGGGAGATCCTCTTTTCATGACCATGCATGAGGCACCTGAGATGGAGTTAGGCACCAAAGCGCACCTTTGGGCTAAACCACAGGCAATCCATGTCTTCGACGCTAACGGGCGACGATCCGCCGCCTTTGATCGAAGCGTTCGCCAACGCGCATTCGTCCAATAGCAAGATACTTCGTTCGACGCCATCGGATAGGGTGAAAGGGGCGCCTTTACGGTATCCCCTCATTGAAACGGAAGAAGACAACAGGGAGAGGAACGACGATGAGGAACAATCAGAAAATCCTGCCTCGTGAATTGAGGGCAGCCGCGCGGCGGGCCGCAGGCATTGCATCCCTCATGCTGGCCCTTCAAGGCACAGGTGCAACCGCGCAGGAGGCCGACGTAGAAGCGCTTCTTGCGGCGGCCAAGCAAGAAAAGCCGATCAATGTCTATGACAGCACCGGCAAGATCGTGGAGATCGCGAACGCGTTCAGCAAGAAATACGGGCTGAAAGCAACTGGAATGAAGGTCTCCGCCAACAGCCAGCTCGAGATGATTATCCGGGAAGGACGCGCAAATAACGTCCAGGGCGATGTCGTTCTGATCACGGATGCGCCAGCCGCATTCGCTCAGCTTGTTCCGCAGGGGTTCGTCGAGAGCTGGGTCCCACCCAGCATGACGACGAAAATCCCCGCCCAGTTCCAGAAACCGCTCGCGATTTCGACGAATGCCAACGTCTGGGCATACAACACGGAAGTGTATAAAAACTGCCCGATCAAGAACATGTGGGAGCTGACGGATCCCAAGTGGAAAGGGAAGGTCGCCTTTGTCGATCCGCTCACCAAAGGCAGCTATACCGACTGGTTCAACCAGATGGCGAAGCACGCGGATGATAAGGTCGCGGCTGCTTACAAGGAGCATTTCGGCAAGGAACTGAAGACCAGTGAAGCGAGCGCGACGGCAGCTTGGCTAAAAGCGTTTGCGAGCAATGGCCCTCTGGTTACGGACGGGGATGACCCTATTTCCGAGGCCGTCGGTGCGCCAGGGCAGAAAGCACCGTTCTTTGGCCTTATGAGTTCGGCCAAGTTTCGTGACAACCTGGACAAGGGCTACAAACTTGGATTGTGCACAGAGATCAAGCCTTGGGTCGGCTGGACCTATGTCAAGCTCGGTCTTATCGCGCAGAAAACAAAGAGTCCGAATACCGCTAAGCTCTTCATTCACTACCTTCTCACTCCCGAGGGAATAGGACCTCAGATGGAGGACGGTAAAATCCCGACAAACGCCGACATCAAACTGCCGAAGGACGAACCCTCAGGGATCGCCAACGTCACAGATCGCCTCTTCCAGTATGATGCATCATCTGGCCTCAGTGACTGGGACACCAGGCAGGACTGGCAGGACTTCTGGCGGATAAACTACAAAAAGTAAGTGCTTCCAGACGCCGATGGAGAGCCGCAACGCGCTCTCTGATCGGCGTCTCTCCAATGCCGGTTTTGGCCGTCTTTCTGTTTCCTGAGGTGCCTTTATGACTGATTTACGAGACTCGACCCGTCTTCATGACGTTGCTCGCCGGGCGGCGCTTGAGGTCCGCGATCCGTTGCTTGCAGCATTTCGCACAACAATCGCCGTTGATTACAAGGTCGATCTTCACGATGTGGTCACCGAGCACGACAAGCGCTCCGAGGAAACGATTACAAAGTTCATCATGCGTGAGGTTCCAGACTCCATGCTACTGGGCGAGGAGGGCGGCAGCGTGGGGAGCGGAGCGGTACAATGGTACGTGGATCCAATCGATGGTACCTCGAATTTCGCGCGCGGGCTTTCCTTTTGGTGCGTCTCTATTGCGGCGGTAATCGAGGGAGAGATCGTGGCGGGTGTCGTTTATGACCCTGTCGCCGATAATCTGTTCTCGGCGGATCTCAACGGCGCGTATCTCAACGGCCGGTCGATCAGGTCGAATGCTGTCCCGGACGAGCGGCGGGCGACACTTATTACCGGATATCCTGTCGCGCGGGATTTTCGGCTGGATGGCAAGCAACGAGCATTGGAGGACATCGGAGTTCTCATCGAGACATTCTCGACTGTAAGACGCCCTGGAAGCGCGGCACTCAGCATTTCGCATGTGGCTGCGGGTTGGGTCGATGCGGCGGTGGGCTTTGGCGTCAACCCATGGGATGTCACTGCTGCCATTCTGATCCTCAAGCAGGCACGGGGGAGCTATACGCCGTTGACGCTCGGCAAGGTTGCTTCCTCGTCGAAGGACTATCTCTGTCCAGGCTATGTTGCTTTAGGAGAAGGGGCGAATTATCCGACCTTAAATCGTATCGCCGAGAATATATCGCAGCGGCGGCAGGAGACTTCGGCCTCATCCAGCCTTTCCGTGGCTCGTGCTTGAACAGGTCGAGCGTTCATGAGGTTTGTCCCTAAACAGCCGGAAGCGGCCGTCCCGAAAATCGCGATCATTGCCGACCCCCATCTCCATGATATGTCCTTCCATCCCGATGAGGCAGGTGGAGACCTCAGATCGGTCCGGACTGTTGCCGACACAGTCACGTCAACCAGAATCTTCAACGAAGGCAGTTTTGCGTTCCGTGCCGCGCTCAAGGATATCGCGGATCGGGGCATCTCTCTTGTCGTAATCGCCGGCGACCTCTTGGACGATGGTCAAGTCTTCAACCGAGACGCAGCTGTTTCCCTGTTGCGAGAGTATTCGACCCATCATGGCATGCGTTTCTTCGCAACGCCCGGCAATCATGACCTGTTCGCAATGCCCGGGCGTCACATGAGCAAACGCTTCCTTAATCCGGATGGAACACATTTCCTGCTCACGAGCGATAAGGATATTCCACGAGGACGATCGAACCGGCGCATCATTACCGATGCTGCCTTCTGCGATGGCTATGAGGCCGCGCTCTCAGGGATGCGTGATCTGGGATACTTCAGGAGCGAAACCGACGTTCACTGGGAAAGCCCGTTTGGGTGCCACGATGCACTCGACGGACGAACATACGACGTTCAATCCGATGATGGGCTGACGAAAGCTGTGATGATCGACGCATCCTACCTCGTCGAACCGGTTGAAGGACTATGGCTGCTCTCGCTCGATGCGAATGTTTATAAACCGAAGAATGGCCAGGAACCAGGCTTCCGGGACATGAGTGAAATCGGGTGGAATGCTGTTCTGGAAAGCAAGCCATTTCTTCTCTCTTGGATTGAAGATGTCGTCCGGCGAGCTTCTGCATCGGGAAAGCACCTCTTGGTTTTCTCGCATTATCCGGTCATTGGGCCGCTGAGTACGACGTTGGATGATGAGATTCAGTTATTCGGCAAGACAAGCTTTGCTCGAAGAATGCCGCATTCCGCCGTCGCGGATGCCTTCCTTCATGCCGGCGTCAAGGTCCATTTTAGCGGTCATTGGCACGTCAATGAAACCTCTGCTCTGCACCGGGACAATACGTTTCTGATCAACATAGCCGTTCCATCACCGGCTGCGTTTCCGGCTGCGTACAAGATCGCCGAGTTCGAAGGAAAATTCCTCTCGATCGAAACGATCCCTCTGCATGACGCATCGGGGTTTGACTCGGCGTTCGAACTCTATGCGGTTGAAGCCAAACGCACTGCCCAGGATTACGGAGGGATTTTCGGTGCGGGCAGCTACCAAGAGTTCCTAAGCCGGCACCTCTCTCAGCTAGTGTATCGCCGTTATCTACCCAGGGAATGGCCGGACGATTTTGCTTTCACTGCGCAACGGCTTTCGGTCGGAGATCTTTTTGATCTCGCAGAGGGTAGGGAAATGCCGACTACCGCCGACCGAGATGAGAGCAATGCCCACACACAGGAGCGCGGCAAGGGTCGCGGCGCAGCTGTTATGAGGCTCCCATTCCTGGAGATGGTCGCTGATTGGTACAGGATCAGAAAGGGAAGACGGCTGGCGCTCGACGAGATCGCCGATGAGAGGATCGAGATCTATCAGGCTCTTATCTCTCGGTATGCGGCGAAATCCTGGGGCCCTACAACCCTCCAGTTCCGAATTGCGGGGCTCACGCGGATGCTGCAGCAGTATTTAGCTGGCCCACCATCCAAGGATTTCGTGATTGATCTCGTAACGGGTGAGATCGTCGATCTGTCGCCGCCCTATTTTGGCCGTACCGACTTGCGCCAAACCGGCAGAGGCTGAAGCCTGATGGGGGCGTTTTCCTGACGCACGTCCACTGGCTTCTCCAAGTGTTGCACGATGTGATCGGCGATCTGGTCTATAGGCTGGCGGAACGTCGTCAGATTATATGATGTCCACCCGGCCTGCTCAATATCATCGAATCCGATCACGCATAGGTCGTTTGGGATCGACATTCCGAACTCGTGTCGGGCAACGTCCATGAACCCGAAAGCCAAAAGGTCTGTGACACAAAACGCCGCATCGGGTGTATCGGACCGGCTCAGCAACATTCGGGCTGCTTCGGCACCGGACGCATAAGCGGTGGGCCCGCAGCGAGCTACAATGACTTCTATGCCAGCCTCTGCGGCAGCAAGCTGAAAGGCATTCTCACGGCCGACGAGGCTTGGTGTGCCAGCTTGAGAGGATACCACTGCAATTTTCCGGCAGCCTGCTCGCCGGAGCATGTGAAAGGCTTCTCTCGCGGCAATCGCGCTATCAACGATGATGTTCTCAGGACCATTCAGATGATCGTCTCGGTTGATAAGAATGATATGCTGACCGTTGTTGATGCACGTGTCGATCAGCGAAGCATTCGGCGCTCCGGAGAGTACAACTGTCGCGTCCGCTCGATAGTTGAGGGACTTACGCAGCGCACCCGTCACGCTTTCGTTCTCGCCGGAGGTATTGATGACCATGGCGACCTTGTCGATCTCCTGGAGACGCCGAGTCATGGTCTCGAGCATTCTGGCTTGGTAGGGAGTATTGATGTCGGCGGCGATGAGGCAGACGATATCGCTGCGCTCGTGAATAAGGCCGCGCGCGAGGTGGTTGACGTGGTAGCCGAGAGCCTCTGCTGCTTTCATGACCTTCTTGCGCGTCGCATCCGAGACGCTCGCGCCAGAGGTAAATGTGCGAGAGACCGCCGAGCGTGATACTCCCGCAAGTTCTGCGACCCGCTGGGCACTGACGAATGTTCTGTTGGGCTTGATCTCTGGCACCGCCATACTCACAGCAAAGGTTGCGACTTGGGCCCCTGAACTAAAGCCAAGGCAACTCTCCATTCTATTTTAAGGCAATCCGAGTGGCAGACAAAGGGTCGTTTCATCCGAGGAACTGCGCGTTAGCTATCGGATGAGCGGGAAGCCTTCAAGATTTCTCTGAATTCAGAAGAGGGCAGCGGATGAAGAGGCTATTGGAAAATCGCCCGGGGACGCCTGTCCTCTGGGCCGCCGAAAGGACGGCTGGGCGCTAACAAGCAAGACGGTATTTGGCCAGACTTCGCATAGAGAGAGGCGCGTTGCGGAAGGGACCGATAGCCACGTCCCGCAACGCGCTGCATTGTTAGATCGACTCTTTCAGGTCCTTGGCTGGACGGAACGCGATCTTCTTCGAAGCCTTGATCTTAACGGGCTCGCCGGTCTGGGGATTGCGTCCCATGCGGGCCGCACGCTTTCTGACCTGCAGGATGCCGAGGCCAGCGAGGCGGATCTTCTCGCCCTTCTTGAGGCTCTTGGTGACCAGCTCCACGAAATCCGTCAGGATCTCATTGGCATGACGCTTCGGGAGTTCATGAAGCTCGGAGATCCGCTCGGCGATATGTTTCAAGGTCAGGATCGCTGCCTTGTCGCTGGTTGCCTTGGCGGAAGCCTTCACGGACTTCGAAGCTTTTGCCGAGGTTTTGGTTGCAGCTGCCTTGGTTGCGGCCTTTGCGGGCTTCTTCGAGGCTGCGCTTGCAGTTTTTGGTGTCGCGGCCTTGCGACTTGCTGTCGTCTTCGAAGACGCTTTAGATGCGGTTCTTGCCACTATGAGCTCCATATGACTTTGACCTGAATGTGGATCAGGCGCTGCATGAGCCTACTGCATGAATGTAAATCTGTGTAGTCGCCTCAGGGCGACCTCCACAGCCATAATGTACATTTTGCCGCCCGTCAGGTTATTGGCTCGATGCTCTTTAAGATGCGATTTTTTAATGCAGCGTTCTATGAATTTCATCGAAAACGAGTTGAGTGAGGGCATTGCAAAAGAACGTGAAAGTTGTTGAGTAGTATCAAACGAAACCCCAATTCCTTATGCTCGCTTCCTATGAAAATCTATATTTAGTCGCATTTTGGGGATTTGGAGCCAGATGGCTCTCGGATCTTGAGGGGCAGGCATTGTCTCTAAGTATAATTTCGATTTGTCGAAAGCCCTTGTGACGCAAGCTTGCTTGCGTCGTCCCTTCAGTTTCGATCAGGAGGCACATTGAACGAAGGCCCTGAGTCGCACGGTGGAGACGGCGAGGCCTCGGAATGTCAGAATCGCTTTCGAATGAATTTGGGGTGTCAAACAACCAAGCCGTCGAGGCAAGGCTGTTCCTGGACAACCCTGGCACGGTCTAAGTCGGAATAGGAGCGGATTGACGGTCAATCCTTCTCTAGCGACGACTTGTCCTCAACGACGTCCTCGTAGCTGCTGGTCAGCCGCTTCTCCATGGCAAAATTGTGGATGGGAACATTGCCGAGGAGGAACTCGCGCTTCTCAAGGACTTCGAGGCCGTGGCGTAGAAAAAAGCGTCTTGCAGCCGCGCTCGCCTCGACAAATATTCTGGCGGTGCCCGCCTCGCGGGCAGTGGCCTCCAGGACCCTATAAAGTGCTGCAGCGACCCCAAGCCCCACGACTTCGGGCGCACAGTAGAAATATCCGATATGTCCGTCCTGCTCGATGTCTCCGAACCCGATCAATCTGTTTTGCTCATCCGTAGCAACCATGGCTGTGCGCCCGTCGCCATATCGTTGACGCATCATCTCGACCGACGGAGTCAGCGAGGCCCAGGCTTCCACTTGTGCAGCAGTGTAGTCCCTCGGACCGAGCCCGCGCACAGACCTCTCATAGAGTTCCACAAGACCTGAAGCATCAGCATCGCGGTATTTTCGAATTCGCATCGCAGGCCCGTTGGAGTTTCTCTGGTCGGGGGAAATTTCCATCTGCCTGGGAACTTGGCATTAAATCAAGCGCTCCCGGACCCACGCGCATTTTTCAAACAGCAGTTCCTTTAGTGCCTTCTGGCTATTCACGGGACGCGGCATGCAAGACAAGCGGGTAAGGGCGGAAGGCTCTGCTCTTGGACGATGGTCTATTCCTCTGCTAGGTGTGAGCGTTGCATGGTCCATGAAGTGCATGTTGCGGAGGCGTCCATGAATCCAGTGTCTGCGATCCTCGTACATGTTGCGGACATACAGAAGGCGGTCTCGTGGTACCAGGCTGCGTTTCCGCAGGCGGTTCCCACAACCAGCGAGCCGTCTGGATTCGTGTTCCTCAAGATTGGCGGGATACAGCCGGAGCTGGTTTATGCCGATGAGAAGGTGTCCAGTGGCGCTGCAGGCACTGTCGTTTATGGCGTGCGGAGGACTTCGGCGCCTCGCTCGACCATCTCACGCAGATTGGCGCAGTCCTCTATCGTGGCCCCATGGAGATCGACGGAGGCCTTTGGATGTGCCGAGTGCGGGATCCATGGGGTAACTACATCGGAATCAGAGGCCCGCGCCTTTGAAGCATTGGCACCGCTAAGTGTCGGAGTGCGGGCCCTGGGGCTCGTCAACCGTCGCGGGCCAAGCGCGATCCGTTGCGGTTGTTGACGATGCGCGGCAAGACATCCTGTCCGCGTCCCGTCACGACAACCAGTCGCTTCACTTCGCCCCTTAAATAGGCTTGCAGAAAGCGGTCATAATTTTTGAAGGAAACGCATCCATTGGAGTCTCCGTTCGGACCCAGCATGTAGGTATGCGCGAGGATGCCATCCCGTCCATAGATGGCGGCGCTGCCGCCGATTGGGTTGAGCCGCAAGGCGCGTACACCATGGAAAAGCCTCTCGCGTTCCGTGAGATCATATGTGCCGGGCGGAGTAGCACCGCGCATGCGCACATGCACATACCGCGGATCGTCGAGCTTGTCCCCTAGACCGGAGTGGGCCTCCAGGCGTTCGCCATTTGGCATATAGACCACCTGGGCGCTGATATCGTAGACCGCAACGCCGGCGCTAGGGGCTGCGGTGGAGTTGAAGCGGGACGTCGGCGCAATGCTTCCGGTGCCATTTTCCAGCGCTGCGTAACTCATGGCGGCGGCAGGCGGAGACGGTGGCTGCGCAGAGGGTCGTATTCCGAAAAGCTTCTCAAAGAACGAGGGATTGTTCGCCGATGTCGTCGGCTGAGTGGTTGCCGTACGCGTTGCTGCGGTTGATGTGCTTGCCATCCGCGGCAGGTCCGTCGACTTTTGAGGCGTCGGACCCGCGGGGCGTGGCACGGGGAGGGGTACAGGCTGAGTGGACAGGGCCATCCTCGCCGGGGGGATCGGCGGCAACGGCTGGACATTCTCCTGAATATTCGAGGCAGCAACCTGCTCCAGAGGAATAGCAGGAGGTGGTGGCGAGCGGAGCGCCGCCGCCAGCGGCGCATTGCGTCCCAAGTCCAGCGCCTCCGGTTTGAGTGCCGGAGCAGGGTCAAGAATGGCCCGATCGTACGTTCTGACCGAAGCTGTCGCGCTAACCTCCGGATTAGTGAATCCGGAAGAGGAACGCTGTTCGAGCTGTCGATTGTCCTGAGGAGAATGATCGATCAAAAGTGCCGCAGTGCTCGTCAGGATCGTCGCGAGCATCGCGACCAGAGCAAGCTGGGATCGCCTTTTCTGCCGCACGCGACCGCCGGACGGATAAACAATGTGCACCATGGCAACTCTACGCAACTACACGGCCGGGTATGGCAAGGCTCCATAAAACAGGGAGTCTCCTTTGCAGGAGCGGAGCCGTCATACGCAGGACCAAATCTACTTCGGCTCAGTTAAACGACAGTTTGGTTAAATTATGGATAATCGGGCAAGTCGGCCGATGGTGCTAAAAGTGGGCGACATCCTTGGAACGGATGTCTACGCGCGAGCCGGGTTTTGAAGGTTGAGGGTGTAGAGTTGACTTTCCGCTTGATCTTCGAAGATGTGGGTTTCAAGCAGGCGGAAGCCTTCGTCGATCAGAATATGGGCTGATTTGATATTCGACGGGTGTACGGTTGCTCGCGCCTCCATCAGGCCGACAGTGTCACGGAGATAGGCTATGAGATTGTTCACGAACTCTCGTCCATAACCTCGTCCCCAGCGCGTCTTGCAAAAGCCATAGATGATCTCCGGAGGCGCGTTTGGAGGGCGAGCAAGCCCGCCCCAGCCAATCAGAGTCGAGGAATGCCTTTCTATGATGGCTCCGGTCCCGAACCCATGGCGGGAAACGTTGCTCCGCGACACCCTAATCCACTTGGCGGTGGTTTTTCGGTCAAGTGGTTGTCCATCGCCCACATACCTCACAACCTCAGGGTCGGCGACGATAGTGGAAAGCGGATCAAGGTCTTGGTTCTCGAACGGACGAAACAACAATCTTGAAGTCGTAAAGAAAACCTCGGGTAGCTTCATGCGTGTTCTCATAATGACACGTCGCATTCTTCAATAAGATGCTCTTAGCTTTGTCAATTCATGAGAAGCGTTCAGGAATGCTGAAGATTTGCGCCGGACGTGAAATGCCGATTGCTCCAGAAGCGAGAATGTGAATGCCAATCGCATCGGTCAGAGTTGAACATCCCCACATTTGAAGAAGAGAGCGACGCCCGTGGGCGTCGTCCATAGGGATCGAAATATCAGGCGCTAGAGCTTCACAAGGCGTGCGTCTAGACATCAAGGATTGGGGCGAAGCCTCCGAAGATCATGCGCTTTCCGTCGAACGGCATCTGTTCTCCCATGGCCTTCATTCGCGGATCGCTCATGATTTTCTTGTTGGCGGCATCCCGAACTTCTTTTGACGGATATTCGATCCAGCTGAAAACGACGACCTCGTCATCCTTCGCTTTCACGGCACCGCGAAAATCTGTCAACTTGCCGTCCGGAACATCGTCGCCCCAGCATTCGACCATGCGGGTTGCGCCAAACTCCTTGAACAGGGGAGCGGCTTCCGCGGCGTGTTTGCGATAGATCTCTTTGCTAGCCGCCGGAACAGCAATTACGAAACCATCGACGTATTTCATCAAGCGTCTCCTTGGATGATCTTGCGGATCACTGCCGCAAAATTCGAATGTTGGATGTATCAACCCGCCCTATAGGTTGATATCAACGTATAGGGCGGGTGTCAAATTCCAGACAAGCCCGTTTGTGGACTGGTACGAGGAATAGCCGCCCCCGAACCCGCTGCGCCTCGCTTCAGAGTTTGCTGGAAGGGCTTATGCCGAGGTTCCTATGGCGGTCTTGCCTGCAACCGTCTGGAAGTGGTCCTGCATCTTTGAGCGGACTGTAAAGACTGCAATCACGAGTGATGTCCAAGCTCAGCAATCGGAAGTTTCGCCCGAATTTCCAAAATGATTTTCTTGATACTATAAGCTAAAAATCAAGCATAACTGTTATTGATTGTGCGTTTGAAAAAAGGCTCATAAGAACAAATAACTTGTCGTTTTGAAATTGGTTCCATGGCGACAATATTCGCCGCTTTAGCCTGGGTCATGGTTTGATCGTCAGGTGCCAAAATCTGAATCAAAAATGAATAAGAAAGTTTGCTTGCTTTAAGTTTACGGGATTTATCTTTCCGTCGAAGTGGCCCCAAACTCTCCTGCCGCCTGAGCTTTGCATCAGAGGTGTCGCGGTGGGGGAAGAGGTTTGGAGCTGCGTCGAAAACGAAAACTGAGGAGTCAGCTTATGTCGAAGAATGTTCTTCTCGTTGGTGCCGTGCTTGCAGCCCTTATCCCCGCAGGCGCCTATGCTCAGTCCGGTGGTGCTGCCGCAGGCGCCGCAACGGGTGCAGTCGGCGGCGCTGTCGTCGGCGGTCCGGTCGGTGCGGCTGTCGGTGGAGTGACCGGTGCAATCGTTGGGGGGATTGCCTCTCAACAGCAGCCGGAATTTCGTGAATATGTAACAACTCAGAAGGTACCCTCCTACACCTATAAGGAAGAGGTCCGTGTCGGCGCTGTGCTCCCTTCAAGCGGCGTAACGTATTACGAGGTGCCAGCTGAATATAAGGTCAAGGGCTATCGCTATACGGTGGTCAACAATACCCCGGTCTTGGTCGAGCCCAAGAGCCACAAGATCGTTCAGGTCATTCGCTAGTCCGCTTCTCAGTGAATAAGAAGGGGGCGGCCGTCAGGCCGCCCTTTTTGATGAGGCCGAACGCAAAAGGCTTAACCGGCACCCCTTCAGTATAAGTGCCACAATCGAGGCAGGACTTCGCGCTATGCCTGCATATCCTGCATTGGGAGGCATATATGCGAGCCTTGAACAAAATCGTTATCGCGGCCGGCGCTGCGTACGCAATAAGCGCTATGGCGGCGCTAGCCGCCCCTGGCGGCAATCCTGGTCCACCCCCTTGGGCTGGCGGCCCTGGCGGCAACCCCCAGGCGCCCGGTCAAAACAGAGGCGCCCCCGGCCCCCTCGCAGGGGCAGGCCTGCCATTTCTCCTTATCGCCGGCGGATATGCCTTGGTAAGGCGCTACCGCAACCGCTCGCGCTTCGAGGCGCCTTCAAGTGACATCAGGCGTGAATAGAGCAGGCCTTCTCTGAGACTCAGGCCTACCAAACATCTTGAAGTCGCAGGGCCGACCTAAAGGCCCTGCGCCATTCCCGATTTTGTATGAAACCAGCTCAGGTTTGTGACGTTAGGTCTAGGCTAGGAAGACCGTCGTCCGGACACCGTCATAATGCAACGAGCAAGCTGGTTGGAATCGAAGCCGAAGGCACAGCAGGCGCATCGCTTGTGGCAAGTTTCCCTCGCCGCCTATCAAGGAGCGAAGCTGGGATTATTGATCACCTTGGCGCATCATCTCTATCACGCGATGCATGGTGTTACCCCCGGTGAAGAAATTGTTGCACATAGGCTCCTTGAGCTAGTGGGCTTCACTGTAGGCGGATCCATTGGCCTTGCCGCCATCGCTGTTCTCTATAATTGCTTCGTTCAGGCCCGAAGCTGCTAAAGACAACCTCGTTACATGAGCCGGCCGGTCGGTGTTTCTGAAAATCGCGCGTCTTGCGGGCGCAATTCATCGCCGCGTTTGTCCGCGAGGACCTGATATAGCTCAGGGCGTCGGCCTCGAATCCAACGGCGCCCCGTGGCGAGCGGTAATAGGTCAAGATCGAGCTCGCTCACAACCAAAGCGTCTTCCGCCTTCCATGTTTCGGCAAGTATTCGTCCGTAGCAATCGATGATCATGGCGTTGCCTGTCCGAACTTCCCCGTCATCCTCACCGACCCCATTGCTGAACAACAGGAAATAACCGTTGTCATGCGCGCGGGCGGGAAGCCAACGCAGAAGCCATTCTCGGCCTTTCGGCCCGCGAAACTCTCGTTCGATGGCTTCCGGATTCCGGTGACGGTTCTCCCATAGCGCCGGATCGATTAGACCCATGGCCTGAGGACTGCGCGAGTTGCAGCCGCCAGTCTGATGGGGTGCCATGACGATATCAGCACCAAGCAAGGCCGTGGCACGGGCGTTCTCGACGAGATTGTTGTCCCAGCAGATAAGGATACCGATTCTAACGCCCCATGGCGTGTCGAAGACGGTGTAGCTGTCTCCGCTCGAAATCTCGTCATGCTCGAAAGCATGAAGCTTGCGATGGCGATGGACCTGGCCGTCCGGCAGGCAAACGGCGTAAGTATTGAACAGCCGCCCGTCCTCTGCCTTTTCGATCAGCCCGATGCCGATCGCCATGTCATAGTGGGCTGCGAGATGAATGACTTTCTGCACCGAAGGGCCGGTGGGAACCGGCTCAGCCAGGGCTTCGATCGAGCTGCGCGGCAGATTTCGGACATGCCAGTAGCCCGACAGGCACATTTCCGGGAAGGCAAGGACTTTAACGCCTTGCTCAGCGGCCTCCCGGCAAAAGCGCTCTACCACCGACATGTTATAGGCCTTGTCGTTTGCCTTATGGTGAAACTGAACCGTTCCACATGTGATGATTGGCACCCTTGCCTCCTTTGAAGCGCGACCGCGGAAGCAGTCGGCGCAACAGTATTATCCGAGGATTTCTCGGTTCGGAAGCTCCGTCAGGAAAATGGAGTGTTCGCGTCGAGGCGGCTGTCGCCAGCCCCGGCGGGATCCGTTGTCATGGACCTGACAACGGATATTTCAGGAAGCAGTCACGTCTCCAAGGGGTCAGGCTGCATGATCGAGAGGGGCGAGCCTTGCGCGTTTATCCGCACGCGCCAAGCGGCCGAGCAGCATCTCGATATCCCCACGCGCGGGCGCCGTCAGCGCCGGGCCGGGCCTGCGTTGAACATCCGACGAGAGTATTCCGCGGCGCATCATGACATATTTGCGAATCGCAAGCCCTATGCCCTGTTGCTGCTCATAGCGGAGGAAGGGCAGGTGAGCGTCATAGAGATCCTGCGCCTCAACCTGCTTGCCTGCCTGGAAGAGCGATACGATCTCAACAAGGGCGTCGACAAAGGCATAGCCTGTCATGGCCCCATCGGCGCCTCGCCGCATTTCCATATCGAGGAACAACCCCCCGTTTCCACATAGGATTGAAAACGGACGCAACGAGCCGTCCGCCTGCGATTTCCGCAAGGACGAAATCTTCTCGAGTCCTGGCCAATCTTCATGCTTCAGCATCACGCAGGAAGGATTCTCGTTGACGATTTTCTGGATCACCGATGGGGTCATGATCACATTGAGGGTGAGCGGATAGTCCTGTAGCACCCACGGAATATCGCTGCCGATTTCCTCGATGGCTTGTCGGAAGTACGAGACGATTTGATCGTCGGTCCGGAGGTTCGGTGCCGGTGCAATCATCACTCCGGCTGCACCTTGATCCATGGCGAAGTGGGCCAGCCGGCGCATGGCCGCGAACCCAGGAGCTGAGACGCCGATCACAACTGGAATTGAGGCTCGCTTAATGATCCTTGCCGCGACCGAATGAGCCTCATCGGCCTCAAGCTTATGCGCTTCGCCCATGATGCCAAGCGCAGTGATACCCTTGCAACCGGTTTCCTCATAGAAATCCGTCATGCGGTCAACCGACTCATTGTCGATCTGTCCGTTTGCCAGGAACGGGGTCGGCGCGATGGCGTAGACACCCGTTTCTTGGGATGTGAGCTTCACTTGATGTCTCCTCAATCTTGTCTGTAGCCCACCCTCGGTGTCAGCCGCGGTGGTGCTTCCGTGTCGTTCTAATGGTCGTTAATGCCTGCCAATGTTAGCTCTTCTATTCGGTGACAACTTGCCTGTTGATCGGGCCCCGCGTCGCGGAGAGCCGGCACCTGCTCTCGGCATTGGGCGGTTGCGTAAGAGCACCGAGGATGAAACGGACAGCCCGGTGGGGGCGCGCTCGGATTTGGAACGTCGCCATGCAGGCGGATCCGCGCACGGGCTGAATCGGGATCCGGGATCGGGACCGCGGAGAGCAACGCCTCGGTATAGGGATGCTGGGGGCGCGAGAAGACGGCCTTGCTGCTGCCGATCTCCACAATGCGCCCGAGATACATCACGGCCACGCGGTTGCTGATATGCCGGACGACGGAAAGGTCATGAGCGATGAAGAGGTATGTCAGTCCCATCTCCGCCTGAAGGTCCTGAAGCAGATTGACGACCTGGGCCTGGATCGAAACGTCAAGCGCCGAGACCGGTTCATCCGCCACGATAAACCGCGGAGTCAGGGCAAGGGCGCGGGCAATGCCAATTCTCTGGCGCTGGCCGCCGGAAAATTCGTGCGGAAACCGCTTTGCGTGGTCGCCGCCAAGTCCGACTGCCTCCAGAAGGTGGATTACCCGGTCCCGACGCTCGGCGCGGGTAAGAACGCCTTGAATCCGAAGGGGTTCGCCAACGATGTCGGCGACGTTCATTCTCGGGTCGAGCGAGGAATAGGGATCCTGAAAGATGATCTGCATCTCGCGGCGCAGCAGCTTCATCTGTGACGAGGAAAGCGTCGCGACGTTGACTAGGGTCTCGGACGAACCGCCTATTGCCCGGCTCCTGAAGAGGATTTCTCCTTCGCTCGGTTCGATCAGCCGCAGAATGGAACGTCCCGTAGTGCTCTTGCCGCAACCGCTCTCGCCCACAAGGCTAATCGTCTCGCCTGCCTTGATGGTTAGATCAACGCCATCGACGGCCTTAACCGCGCTTCCTGTATGAAACAGCCCGCTTCGGGTCGGAAAGTGCTTTCGCAGGCCTGTGACCTGAAGAAGAACGTCAGGCTGCATGCGCCTGCTCCTCGGCAACCGCGTGATGAAGAAAGCACGCGGCTCGATGGTCCTGCTGGACCGGAGCAAGAGCTGGAGTGTCCTGCTTGCAGACCGGCATTGCATGGGGGCAGCGAGGTGCGAAGGCGCAGCCGCGAATGCGTTCGGTCGGTCGTGGTACCGATCCTTCGATCGTCGCCAGCCGCTTGGCGCCGCGTCCGGCTATGGACGGCACTGAGCGCAAGAGACCCTGTGTGTAGGGGTGAAGCGGATGGCGATAAAGATCGCGCACCGCCGCGCGCTCCACGACTTTGCCGCGATACATCACCATGACATGGTCCGCCATGGTCGCCACGACTCCGAGATCATGCGTGATGAACATGATCGCACCGGAGAAGTCACGTCGCAAATCCTTCATCAGGTCCAACACCTGAGCCTGGATCGTAACATCGAGCGCGGTCGTCGGCTCGTCCGCTATGAGAAGGGAAGGATTGCATACCAGCGCCATAGCGATCATTGCACGCTGTCTCATGCCGCCTGACAGGTTATGTGGATACTCGTCGAACCGCTGTCCTGGTGATGAAATACCCACAGCCGCAAGGCTGGCAATAGCACGTTCCTTGGCCTCGCTTTTGGATATCTTCTCATGCAGAAGAAGCGGTTCCATGATCTGCGCGCCGATTTTCAGCACCGGATTGAGGGCGGTCATGGGCTCTTGAAAAATCATCGTGATTTCCGAGCCGCGAATGGCATTGATCTGCCGTCCGTTCGGCGGCAGCTGGGCCAGATCTGTGGGACCCTGTCGCGCGGCAAACCAAATCTCGCCTCCTTCGATCCACCCTGGTGGCTGGATCAGCCCCATGATGGCCCGCGATGTCACGGATTTTCCGCATCCGCTCTCGCCGACGATGGCAAGGGTTTGACCCGGTGCAATGGACACATCGATCCCGTCGACGGCCCGGGCTATACCCGCTTCCGTCATGAAGTTGACCCGGAGGTCCCTGATGTCGAGAAGGTCCTTCATGATGTCGCAATCCGCCCTGTCAAACGTGGGACGATGCGCTTGATGCGGCGCCCCTTCAGTTTCGGGTCGAGGCTCTCGTTGAGACTGTCTCCTGCCATGTTGGCGGCCAAAACGAAGAGCGAGAGGGCTATGGCGGGACCCACGATCAGGTAAGGAGCGTTGGTCAGGAAATCTTTGGCTTCGTGGAGCATCTGTCCCCACTCGGGCGTTGGAGGCTGAACCCCCAAGCCGAGATAGCTGAGAGACGATGCGCCGATGACGAAGCCGGGGAGGGCAAGGGTCGATTTGACGATGATGGGTCCGGAGATATTGTGGAGGATGTGACGCAGCAGAATATCCGGCCAGCTTGCTCCGGCGGCGACTGCGGCCTCCACGTACAATTCACGACGGACCGACAACGCGGCGCTGCGTGCAATCCGAATGAAATTTGGAAGCTGAGACAAGCCCAGGGCAATGATGACGCCGTTTTGAGATGGCCCTACGACCACCACAATGATGATGGCAATCATGATGGTTGGAAAGATCAGTAGCATATCCGTCAGCCGCATCACCACGGCGTCGGCGATGCCGCCGAGATAGCCCACCATCATCCCAATCGGTACGCCGATCAGGAGGGAAAACAGCAGGGATACCGTCGTGATCTTCGCCGTCACCTGCGTCGCAAGAATGACGCGGGAGAACGTATCTCGCCCAAACTGGTCGGTCCCGAACCAGTGAGCTGCCGAAGGCGGCTGAAGGCCCTCCGACAGATTTGTTTCGAAGGGATCCACCGGCGTAATCCATTGAGCCGTGATGGCAACCGCATAGAATCCGAGCAGGATGATGCCGAAGAAAAGCCCTACTCGGTCGCAGGCGTAGCGCCTAAGGATTTCCATCTTCAATGGCTCCGGCGAATGAGAGAGATGTCAATCATTGGCAATCCTGGGATCGGCCCAGCGGTACAGCAGATCGACGATGAGATTCACGAGGATGAAGGTCATCGCGAAGAAAAAGATGCATCCTTGAGTAAGTGGCAGGTCGCGGGTCAGGATCGAATCCACCATGAGGCGTCCAAGTCCTGGCCAGTTGAAGATTGATTCCGCCACCGCCGCTCCTCCGAGCATATGGCCAAGGCCTAGGCCGAAAAACGTAATGATAGGCAAAAGGGCATTTCCAAGCCCATGCTTGAATACGATGGTTCTCTCCGGAACACCTTTGGCACGTGCTGTGGTGATGAAGTCGCGACCGAGCGCATCGATCATGCAGGCACGTACCATGCGGGTGAAGCCGGCCGCTTGTGCGAGGCCAAGAGTCAGAACCGGCATGACATAGTGCTTCCAAGAACTCATGCCGCCAATGGGCAGCCAACGCAGGTGCACACCGAAGAAATAGATTCCGAGGATGCCCGTGACGAAGATCGGCGTGCAGATTCCCACGAGCGAAAATGCGGTCACGCCGCGATCGAGCGGTCTGTCCCAGTACATGGCCGATAGGGAACCGAGAAGAAGACTCACGCTCATGGCAAGGAGCATCGACCACCCGGCGAGCTTGGCGGTATTGAGAAGCCGAGGCCCGACGATCTGGAGCACAGGTTGACGCGAGAAGTTCGAGAGACCGAAATCGCCGTGCAGGACGCGGCCCATGTAGGTGGTGTACTGGGTAAGCAAGGGTTGATCGAGGCCGTAGGCTTGGCGGATGCTCTGTACCAGGGCCTCCGGTGCGCTATCGCCCGCGATCAGGCGGGCCGGATCACCTGGTATGGCGTGAAAGAGGCAGAACAGGAACGTCAGCAGGACGAAGCCTGCCGCCACCATGAAGGCTAGTCTCGCGAGGACGAGTTTCAGCATGACGATGTCCGACGTTCCACGACGTTGTGCATGGAGGCCGGGGAAGGAACCCCCGGCCTCCCGCTGGACTACCGGGAAATGCCCTGCTGCCCCTTTGCCGCCTTGTCGATCCAAGCTGACGTGGCGTCATAGGTGCCGGCTGGCAGATACTTCGCGTCATGGACATAAGTCCTGTACGCTTCGGTGAGATTGACGGTCGGCAGGTAGATGACGGGTGCCTGCTTGAGCAACTCCGCCATCCACAGGCGGACGTACTCGGCGCGCTTTTTCGTGTCCGGTTCCGCATGAGCCTGTTCGGCCAACCGATCGGTTTCAGCATTCGAGAAGAACATCCGATTGGCACCGGCTGGCTTCCAGGCCTTGGTATGGGTCATATACATCATCGGCTCGTCCGGATCCGCTGTCGGGATCGTCCAGGCGAGCAGCGCGAGGTCGTACTTGGCCTCCTGCGGTCCCAACGAGAGAGCTGCGCTGAATGTCGCACTCTCAAGCACCGTGAGTTCGATCTTGATGCCGAGCTTTTCCAGGAAGTTCTGAACAAGCTGGGCAATCTGATATTCACCCTTGCCCGCCTTCCTGGTCCAGAGCTTTAGGGAAAGAGGCTCGCCCTGTGCATTCTCGACGACTTTATCTCCGTTGCGATCTTCATAGCCCGCTTGCTTCAGGAGGTCCTTGGCCTTGTCCAAGTCGAAGGCGAAGATAGTGTTCTTGCCGGGCTCGCGCATATCCGTGAACCCGAAGACACCAGGGGTCAGAGTCGGTGCTTGCGAAAGGGTGGCTCCCGTCCCAGCAAAGACCGATTTGACAATTCCCGCCTTATCGACGGCATAGTTCAATGCCTGACGAACCCGTGGGTCGTCCAAAGGCTTCTTCAGATTGTTGATGACGACATAGTTCTGTTGAAGGCTCGGAATTGTCGAGACCTTCAGATTGTCGTCCGATGACAAGCGCGGAATGTCGAAGTCGGGAATGCCGGCCGCCCGATCAACATCGCCGCTTTCCAGCATCGCCACCCGGGTCGTTACTTCAGGGACGAAGAGGATGCGAATGCTGTCGAGATAGGGTTTTCCCTTCTGCCAGTACTTGTCATTTCGCTTGAAAAGCACGTACTCGCCCTTCGAGAAAGCGGACAACACAAACGGGCCGGTGCCGACAATCTTGCTGCCCAGGCCCTCTTCTCCCGTGGCTTTGTAGGCGGCCGGACTGAAGATACACATGGTGCGATAGGCGAGATTTGGAATGAGCGCGGCCGACGGCTTCGTCAGCTTGAATGACACTTGGTATTCGCCGTCGGCCACAACCTTTTCGAGCCCTTCAAGCAGGCTGACATAAAGAAATTTCTTCGCGAGAGCTTCGTTGAACACGAAGGCCACAGCTTCGGCGTTGAAGGGAGTTCCATCATGGAACTGAATACCCTCGTTAAGCTGAAATGTAATCGTTTTCAGGTCATCCGACACCGACCAGCTTTTAGCCAGAGCCGGCTTGATCGTGCGGTCCGCCGTCATCTCCACGAGGTTTTCGCAGGCATTGAGGTACACATCCATGCCTCCCGCGTCCGTGTTGCGGCCCGGAAACATCGTTTTGTCGAGCTGGCCTGTCAGAGCGAGCTCGCCGCCGTATTGCGGCTTTGCATCTTCAGCATTCACGGAGATCGATAGAAAACTCGAGGCAGTCAGCGTCGCGGCCGCCGCCATCAGTGCATAATATTTCATATGAAGGCTCCTCTGGCTTTTTTGACGTTCTGCTCGGTTCTGGCTTTCCAATCCCGTCCGGGGACGTCTTTCCCGTTTTGCTCAATTGTCCTTTGCGATGATGTCGAACTTCGTGCTGCTTTCCTGCCTCAGTACATCCGCGCCTTGTCCAGCACGTTGATCATCCGGTCGGGTTCTCCGCGGACATAATGATTCAAGTTCTGGATGAAGATATCCGTGATTTTGCGGTTCTCACTTGGAGCGGTGCTCGCCGAATGCGGGCTGATCATCACATTGGGCATGGACCACAAGGGCGAGCCCGGCGGCAAGGGTTCCGTCGTCGCCACATCAAGTCCCGCCATTCCAATATGTCCGTCCGCCAAAGCCTGGATCATGGCGGGTTCGTCGACGACCTGGCCGCGGGCGATGTTGATGAACACCACGCCCTTTTTCGTTGCAGCCCAAACCGAAGCATCGATCATTCGCTCGGTTTGGGGGGTATGAGGAGTGGCTAGAACAATGTAGTCCGCGTTGCTGACAGCTGTCTTCAAGTCGGATTGCCCAAAGACGGCGTCTGCGAAAAGCTCGTCCCGCCGCTCAGGGGAGGGGCGGTTGACGACAGCATTGACCCGCATGTTGAAGGCGCGCGCCAAGCAAGCGACACGCGCTCCCACTTGGCCTGCTCCGATGATCGTTAGAGATTTTCCGGAGAGTTCACCACAGCAATATCGCTCCCATCGATGGGCCTGCTGATCTCGTTGAAGGCGCGGCAGATCCTTGACATGGGCAAGCATGACGAAGATTGCGAATTCGGCGAGCGCGTCGGCATGCACGCCGCGGGCGGTCGTGACGATCACATCCGTTTCGGCAAGCCCCATGCTGGCGACCGCCTGTCCGACACCGGAGCTCGTCGTCTGTACCCATTTGACTTGCGGCGCCAGTGATAGCCCTCTTGTGCCTTGCGACCCTGAGGGAAAGTCCCACAGGATCGTTGCTCTCGAAAGGGCTTCGCGCCAGCGTGTCTCCTGACTTTGCGTGCGTACAAAGCCGTCGCGGCCCTTGTGGTCGGCCACGTAACGGGTTGGCGGCAAAAGGTCTGGTTCGTAGAGGACCTCGGTGCATTCAGGGGCCGCCGCGCGGATACGCTCTACATGTTCATACTCAAGAGGGGACGTGATGAAGACGACGTGGGACGGGGAAGAGGTCATGGATGGCGTGAGCCTGCAGCGCGAGGAGCCCTCGGGTAACGAATGAAGAGGCGCGCTGCCGTTCAAACATTGCCCTACAGGAAAGAGCTAACATGAGCTCTACTCACAACACAAGAGAGTCTTTGCCTAGTTCTTAAGCAGCACTGGCCTGAATTTCGGCCCTTAAAACGGTTCGTTCTGGAGCTCGAGGTGTAGCCAACGCCGGAAAGCCAGTACCCGCGGGTCCGCCTGCCGTTCCGGGCTGCACATCAGAAAATAGCCCTGCTGCCGGCGAAGGGTATGGGGGGAGGCGATGACAAGTGTTCCCTTCGCTAACTCTTCGCGGATGAGAAATCGTGGCAAGAGGGCATAGCCGATGCCGACAACTGCGGCCTCGATGACCATGAAGAAGTGCTCAAAACCCAGGCCTGAGGCTTGCCGGGAGGGTAGATGCAGACTCTCGAACCATTCGCCCCAGGCTTCCAGTCGTGTGGTGTGTCGGATCATCTGATCGGACCGGAGTTGTGTGGGATCGATTTCGCCTTCGTTCAAAAGAGACGGCGCGCAAACGACAATCAGTTCCTCATCGAGGATCCGGTAGGATTTGGTGCGGGCCCAATCGCCTTTTCCATAACGAATTCCAACGTCTACCTGGTCATTGCTGAAGTCGATGGGTCCCTCGCCGACAACCACATCGATCTGCATGTCGGGGTACTGTGCCTTGAAGCTAGGCAAGCGTGGGATGAGAAGCCTGAGACCGAAGGTCGGCAGCACGTCGATTCTCAAGGCGCGGCTGTCTTCCTCTGCCTTAAGGCGCTCCATGAGCTTTTTGATGCGATCGAATGAGTAATGAAGCTCCGCGAAGACCGCTTCGCCGAGCGGGGTTAGTTCCAAGGCCGGCTTTGTCTTGGCAAGGAGCGGGAAGCCCAGTTCGGCCTGTAGCGCCCTGATAGCGCGACTGACGGCCCCCTGAGTGACATCCAGTTCGGCGGCTGCTTTCGTCATGCTGCCGTGCCGCACGGCCGCCTCGAAGCTCCTAAGTCCTGTCAGAGACGGAAAGAGTGTCGGTCGATCCATATTCGTTGAGGCTTCCAATCATGATATTTTCTCATGTTACTTGAGATTAAGTCTTGTTTCTAGAGGGCTGCCAACCGCATCTGACCTTTTTGAATGACCGAGCAGGAATGCGTAGCGACGAGAGACTTAGGAGCGGCTTCCGTATTGAAGAGGAGTTTGGTGAAACCCATTCACAAATAGGCCTTTGAAATAATGAACGAAGTTGCCTCGCATTCGACGAGCGTCAAAGCGAACAAATTCATAGTCGACAACATAGTATCCTAGAAAAGGAATATCGATGGGATCATCGAAAATAGGATAGTTCTACCTAGTGTGGGTAGATTTAACTTCGTCTTTTGAAGGCGTAAGTTGATCTGCGAGGATTGATTTAAGCTATTGTTCCCACGTGGCCGTGTTCTGAGAAAATTCGCGAGAAGCCTGCAGCAGGAAAATGCAGGCGCCCAGATCAGGAACCGGCATCGGTAGCGTGCTGAGTGTTTTCCGAATTTATTTCCGCTCAATCGTACGCGGGAGGCGTCCTATGTCCTCAATGTTCGATGCGCAAGACGTCGCCCCAGGAGCGGGCCGCGCCACCCCGGCCGGGCTTGGATCGGAAACCTCGGGGCGCCACTCCCGTGCGACGGAAGAGCAAGGCGTTCTGAAAGGACCCGTGACGACCAGCACTCCGACGACGCTCGCCGTGACGGCTACCGCGACAAACCCGATCGTTCTCGAAAACCAGAAGCCAGGAAACCCGCAAAGTGAGTGGAGCATTACGGGATCAGGAAGCGCGAACATAGAAGGATTTGCAACTGACATCAGCGTCAATCATGGGAGCGCGGTCAATTTCAAGATCAATACGAACTCGAGCAACTACCGGATCGATATTTATCGGCTAGGATATTATGGCGGCATGGGCGCCCGTAAGGTCGCCACCCTGCAGCATACGGGTGTCCAGACGCAGCCGGCTCCATTGCGTGATGCTGCGACGGGTCTGGTGGATGCGGGCAACTGGTCCGTGTCCGCGTCATGGAATATTCCCGCCGATGCCGTATCGGGAATCTACATTGCCAAACTGGTACGTCAGGATGGGACGGCGGGTCAGAACCATATTCCATTCATCGTCCGTGACGACGCCAGCACAAGTGACGTGATTTTTCAAACCTCGGATGAAACATGGCAGGCATATAATCCCTGGGGCGGAGCCAACCTGTATGGTGGCAATGGACCTGGAGGAGATTCAGCCCCTGGGCGAGCTTACAAGGTCAGTTACAACCGCCCTATTACGACCCGTGGCGGCGGCCTTGCGGCAGGGCCGCAGGACTACATCTTCGGCGCGGAATATCCCGCGCTCCTTTGGTTGGAGAAGAATGGCTATGACGTCTCTTATATGACAGGCGTCGATTCCGATCGCTTCGGTAGTCTCATTAAAAATCACAAGATGTTCCTCAGCGTCGGGCACGATGAGTACTGGTCTGGCCAACAGCGCTCCAACGTGGAGGCAGCCAGGGACGCGGGCGTCAACCTGTCCTTCTGGAGCGGTAACGAGGTTTATTGGAAGACCCGATGGGAGCCGAGCATCAGTTCGGGTGGCCAATCCTATCGCACATTGGTGTCGTACAAGGAGACACGGTCCGGGCCGATTGATCCTAATACTCAATGGACTGGGACCTATCGTGACCCACGCTATGTCTCGGCGAACTCCGTTGGCGCCGGGCGTCCCGAGAATGCCTTGACGGGAACTCTTTTCCAGGTCGATTCCTACCGGAGCGACGCAATTACCATTCCTTACGACGACGCCAATCTGCGCTTCTGGCGCAATACCAGCGTTGCCAATCTCCAGCCGGGGCAAAGCGCGACGCTGACCAAGAACTATCTTGGTTACGAATGGGATGTCGCTCCGGACAACGGTTTCGGTCCCGCTGGCCTTGTCGAGTTGTCATCAACGACATTGCCGGTGGATACATACCTGCTTGATTACGGAACGCGGACGGGATCTTCGACGGCGACGCACAAATTGACTCTCTACCGCGCGCCCAGCGGCGCCCTGGTGTTCGGTTCGGGCACAGTCTACTGGGCCTGGGGTCTTGACGCGAACCACGATCTGGAGGCGACCCCCGTCGATCCACGCGTCAAACAGGCGATGGTGAACCTGCTCGCCGACATGGGTATTCAGCCAGGGACATTGGAAACAGGGTTAGTCCGGGCAACGCAGTCGACCGACACGACGAAGCCTGTCTCGACCATAACCACGCCAGGCGGCGGCGCAGCCTTCACAGTCGGGCAACCTGTCACGATCAGCGGCACGGCTTCCGACGTCGGCGGAGTCATCGCTGGAGTCGAGATTACCACCGACGGCGGAACCTCCTGGCACCCCGTATCGGGAGATGAAAGCTGGAGCTACAGCTGGACCCCGAATGCGCCAGGGACCTACAACATCAGGACGCGAGCCGTGGACGATAGCGTCAACATGGAGGTTCCCGGCACGGGCCGTACGGTAACGGTTGCCGGCAACAACGTGTTTGCCGCGTCGATCAGTCCTCCGATTGTTGCGGAGATTGATCCAAGTTCTGTTGAGCTCGGCATGAAATTCCAGTCGTCTGTGGCGGGTACCGTCACCGGCGTACGGTTCTTCAAGAACGATCTCAATATTGGCTCCCATACCGGAACACTCTGGTCGAGCACCGGCACGAAGCTGGCGACTGCAACATTCACCAACGAAACCGGTAATGGATGGCAGGCTGTCACATTCTCGAACCCTGTGGCGATCAATCCGAACACCACCTACGTAGTCTCCTATCACACCAACGGGTACTATTCCGCTTCAGGACAGTATTTCAACACCGCGCGGTCCAATGGACCGCTATCGGCTCCCGTCAATGCGGGCGTGTATGCCTATGGTTCGGCCAGCAGTTTTCCAACGAGCACGTACAATACTGCAAATTACTGGGTCGATGCACTCTTCACGCCATCGACCTCCACGGCAAACCGTAATCCGGTAGCAGTCGGTGACAATTTCACGACTTCGACCAACACGCCTCTGACGATTGCAGCATCGTCGCTGCTCGCCAACGACAGCGATCCGGATGGCGATTCCCTGAGTGTCACAGGTGCAGGCAACGCAACCAACGGCACAGTGAGCTTCAACACGACAACAAAAGCGACAACGTTTACGCCTACTGCAGGCTATACAGGGCCGGGGGGCTTTACCTATACCGTTTCCGATGGTCGCGGTGGCACTGCATCGGGTTCCGTCAATTTGACAATCGGCGGTACAGGACCTGTAAGTCTCTTTGGTACATCGGTGAGTCCTGCATTGCCGTCCGTGGCAGATAGCCCGGTGGAACTCGGTATGACGTTCCAGGCAACCAGCCCCGGCACAATTGGCGGGATACGTTTCTATAAAGCCGCCAACGAGACCGGCACGCATAGCGGCACGTTATGGACGAGCACCGGTACAAAGCTTGGCACTTTGAACTTCACCAATGAAACAGCAAGCGGGTGGCAGACCGCGACATTTACAAACCCGATCACCATCAGCGCCAACACAAACTACGTTGTGTCGTATCACAGCAATGGACGTTATGCGGCGGACAGCAATTTCTTCGCGACCGATGTCGTCAATGGTCCGTTGAAAGGTCTCGCGGATACGACGCCCAATCGTAACGGCGTTTACGCCTACGGAACCGCAAGCCTCTTCCCCACCAGTTCCTACCAGAAGACCAATTACTGGGTCGACGTTCTCTTTAACCCGCAGGCCGGAGCCTGACCGCCACGCTACGATACAACAAAAGTTTTTCTGCGCTAGGATCGAAGAGCCTGTGTACTAACGAGTGACCTGCGTCTGGCGTGCCCTTGCGGAAGAGTGTCGGATCTTGCAAGACTTCCTTCCCAAGCAAATCACCAAAAAACGGGGGCACTCATGGCGAGACGCCATAGGAATGTGCGGCCGCGCGGCCGTCTGAAATCAGGACTTTTGGGGGCAACTGCCATTTCGAGTGTCCTGCTTGCCGCATCGGCGCACGCCGTTAATCTGAATGATCCCGATGCGGCGGCTGCGGGTGGCATTCTCAATTATTGGGATCGAGGCAACACGTTACCGAATGTTGTTTCCATATACAGCTCGGAGCGCGGAAACTGGTGCACGGGAACGCTGATTAACAGTCGCACGGTGCTGACGGCCTCCCACTGCCTCATCAGTGACGCGACGGACCAAATCTTCACCAGTCCTGCCGTTTCGCAGTTCCAGGTTCGCTTTGGAAGTAATGCGGCCAATCCGACCACTGACGATCGAGCGCTTAGCGGAGCTTACGCCCATCGCGGTTACCCGGCTGATGCTTTCGGAAATAACGACATTGCGCTTCTTTCGTTAAGCACACCTGTCACTGGTGTGTCCCCCGTCAGGCTTATCGCGCCAGGCGATCCGCTGCCAGCCATCGGGTCGCTTGTCCTGATCTCGGGATACGGAGCCTCGGGGACCGGTTCCCTGCCGAATGTCAACGATGATGGCAAGCGAAGGATCGCATATACGAATATCAGTGGGTATTTCCCTACCGAGCCGGGACTGCCGAGAGCGGTAAATGCGCAGTTCAGAGACCCGTCTTCGCCAACCCAGCCTGACACTTTCGACTTGAGCGGGCAGGGGGTTCCGGTGCCCAACCTTCAAGGGCAGCCAGGACCGGGTGACAGCGGTGGACCCCTTTTCCTTGTCACGGAAAACGGCCTGGTTCAAATCGGTACCGTCATTGGTGGCGGCGACGGTTACGGAGCAATCGACTATTGGACACCCGCCCAAGATTATTGGGGGTGGATCGCTCAGAACAACCCTTTGCGGCAGACTTTTGCAAACCCTGGTGTGTTCGCCTGGAGCAATCCGGCAGCCTGGTCGGACACGCTGGGACGAAGTGAAGTTCCCAACAACCGGGACGGCAGCTTCTCCGGGTACGGCGAGGTCGGGCGATACTATGATGTCTCGCTCAATGCGGCCTCGACAGTCACGGTCGACATTGATCCGACCATCGATAGCCTGTCAGTCACCAATGCAAGCGCTGTCCTGAACATTCCGGGGTCGAGAGTCCTTACCACGCTGCTCGACACGACCCTGATGAGCGGAGCTCTCCGAGTGGATGGCCGCATCAATGCTCAAAATGTCATTGTTCAAGGCGGTTTATTAGGAGGCTCCGGAACCGTTGCGGCGAACTGGGTCGTCAATGCCGCCGGCACGGTCGCTCCCGGGCAAGCGTCCGGCCTGGGGACGCTGACGATTGCAGGGAATTATATGCAACAAGCTAATGGCACTTTGGCCATTCGTGTCGCCGCCGGCTCCTCGGATCGTCTGGCTGTCCAAGGACTTGCTTATCTCGGTGGAACGCTTGCCATAAGCGGTAGTCCGGCGAGTATCGATCTGACAGGGAACTACACGGTTGTTGAAGCCACGGACGGGATCAGCGGGCGGTTTTCCCGTGTCGATTCAAACTTCCTGTTTCTTGACCCGAACCTCACCTATCGATCCGACCTGATCAACGTGACGTTCGTCCGCAACGCGCGTCCCTTCGATGGAATTGCGGCTGATGCAACGGACGACGCCGTTGCCGATGCTATCAGCGCTCTTGCTCCATCCAATCCGATTTACCGTGCGATTCTCGGCAGCACGAGCGCACAGGATGCGCGTAGCGCCTTTGATGCGCTGTCGGGCGAGGCCCATGCCAGCGCCGTCAGCGTGGCCTATGAGCAGGAGCGGCTGGTGCGCGAGGCGCTCCTGACCCGCCTGCGCCAGCCGCTCACCGGCCCGGCCCTGCCCTCTCTGGCCCAGGGCCCCTATGGCGCCGCCTTCGCCGCCGATCGCCCCGGCCAGACAAGGGCCCCGGTGGCGGTGGCCCCGGTTCCCGTTGCGCCGCGCTATGCTCTGTGGGGCGAAGGCTTCGGCGCCTGGGGCCACACCCGCGCCAATGGCAATGCCGCCGCGCTCGACACCGCCACCGGCGGCTTTCTCCTCGGCGCCGATGCCCTGGTCTCCGACGGCATCCGCCTGGGTCTGGCCGGCGGCTATCTCTCGACCTCGTTCGATGTCGATGCCCGCCTGTCCTCGGGCACCACCGAGAGCGTGTTCGGGGCGCTGTATGGCGCCGGCCAGTGGGGCAACCTCAGCCTGCGTCTGGGCGCGGTGGTGGCGCAGCACGACAGCCAGGTGAGCCGCACGATCAGCCTCCCCGGCTATGCCGATGCCACCCGCGCCTCCT
>NZ_JAJDOP010000007.1 GCF_020595095.1 Microvirga rosea
TTCCACTGAACGGTGGTACTCACCAAAGCATAGACTTGGTCGGTATCTTCTCAGGCTGCCCGAAAGCAACCCCGCAAGGACACCGCCGTCCACGCTTCTCTCTCTCATCTTCACTTGTCAAAGAGCAGCATCGAATGATGCGTTCGAACCTCTTGGAGACCCCTCAGATCTCGATCAGATTTTCATCCGACCGAACCGTCCGGGTCCGAGGTCCTCGGCACTGACCGTGTTGGCCGCGCCGCCGATGAACATTGGTCTACAGCAGACCCTTTTTGGTGTCAACACTAAGTTCGATTTTTTTTCGTCGAACCTAGTATTTTTTAGACCCCCTCCAGTATTCAGACAAGCTTCACCGTTCGCAAGAGAGTATATACTCTTGCGGTTACTTAGTATCTAGCAATCAAGATTGCTCGATAACTTCTCGATTTTCGCAGAGGAGCCTCGATGACAGGCACAGGGCCGGTTCGAAGGTTCGTGCTCAGGACCAGGACTTCGAGAAGCCTTGGTCCGACACGGCCGCAAAGCAGAGCTCCGAGGAACTCGGCTGTGCCCGTGTCATTTGAGATTGAAGCTCGCCAGGATGAAATCCGGCGGGGCCGCGGATATCTCTCCGATAGCCGCGATTGTCAACACCCTTCCTTTGCAAAATTCGCACTTGCGCACTCGGAACCGTCCGGATCCGCTGAGGCCGTATGAAAAGCAAAGGATCAAGGAGAACCGGGATGGAGGCCTGAGCCCCTTCCCGTATGAGGGATGTGGGGATTGGCTCACCTGATACAAGAGCCTGATGCTGCAAAATTACAGTACGGGCCAAGCTTAGGCGAAAGCTTCCAAGATCGGGGGGGATTGGAGCGGGCGAAGGGAATCGAACCCTCGACATTCAGCTTGGGAAGCTGACGTTCTACCTCTGAACTACACCCGCGATGGCCGTTCTGGCGAACCGGTATCGGCAAGGGAACTTAGCAAAGCGTTGGCGCCCCTGTCCATTGTCTTCTCAGCCCTGAAGGGCATCTCCCTGCAGATATTCCTGCCGCGCCGGCCTCATGGGAGATGATGATGATGAATTTCGATCTCGATCCGTTGGTTGCCGGCGGCGTTGTGCTGGCCACCGCAACCACAGACGCAGCTTATGTCTTCTTCAATGCCGCGGTGGTTGCTCGCAAACGCATCCGTGCGGCGAATTGGAGCGGGATCTGGTATCTGCTCTCGGCCTTTGCCGTCATCAGCTATACGGAGCATGCGGCCTACGTCATCTTCGCCGCCTTTGGCTCCTGGATCGGAGCATTTCTTTCGGTTACGTGGCTCACTCGCCGCCCTTGACGAGGCGGCCGGCGAGACGTTTAGCGGAAATGCTTCGACAGCTTCAGGCCTTGCGCCTGGTAATTGGAACCCGCGCCAGCCCCATAAAGTGTTTGAGGCCTTTCGGCCATACGCTCATAGACGAGACGCCCGACGATCTGGCCGTGTTCCAGGATAAACGGCACGTCGCGGGAGCGGACTTCAAGCACGGCGCGAGCCCCCTCCCCTCCTGCCGGGGCATGGCCGAAACCTGGATCGAAAAAGCCTGCGTAGTGGACCCGGAACTCGCCTACCAGCGGATCGAAGGGCACCATTTCAGCCGCGTAATCCGGCGGGACATGAACTGCCTCCTTCGAGGCAAGAATATAGAACTGACCTGGATCGAGAATGAGCGTGCGGCTGGCGTCGGCGTAGAGAGGCTCCCAGAAATCCGCGACACGGCAGGATCCGGGCTTATCCACATCGACCAGTCCCGTATGACGTTTGGCCCGGTAGCCGATGAGGTTGTCGGGTCCAAACCCCGCCAGATCCACACTGACGGCCACGCCGTCCTGGATCGAGGGCTCGGCTGACGTAACGATCTTCTCCCTGGCGTGCAGAGCGTGAAGATCGGTGTCGCTCAACCGAACAGCTCCCTTCCGCAGGCGCAGCTGCGACAGGCGCGTTCCCGTCCGGACCAGAACCGGGAATGTCCGTGGCGAGATCTCCGCATAAAGCGGGCCGGTGTATCCCGTCCCGATCGTATCGAATTCCTGGCTGCGATCGGTGATGACGCGGGTAAATACGTCGATGCGGCCCGTCGAGCTCTTCGGGTTTGCCGCAGCGGAGAGGCCGGGCGGAAGAGCGAGGCTTTCCTGCAGCTCCGCGATATAAACGCTTCCCGTTTCGAGGATCGCCCCAATGCTGAGATCGATTTCATGGAAGCTCAGCTGCGCGAGCCGGTCGCTGACGGTATGATGACGGCCCGGAAGAAAGCTTGCACGCACCCGATAGGCCCGTCGCCCGAGCCTGAGATCCAGGCTCGCGGGCTGCACCTGATCCGGGGCGAAAGGGGTTTCCGGCCGGATCACTCCCTCTTCCGCAAGCAGACGAATAGCATCAGCCGATTGAATCCCGTCTCGTAACGCAACCATCTTCACTCCGACGGGCCCCGGCCCACTCTCCTGCTGAAACGTGACCTTATCTCTAAGGGATACGGCACAATTCTCAAAGACCCGTTCGGCCTCAATCCCGGATACGTCCGCCGACACCGTTAAGACGGTAAACCGGGTCCATAAGGCCGGATACGCGGCAACCGGTCGACCTTCGGCCGTGATGGGCCGCGAGCGGGCCGGAAGACGCGGGATCTTTCACAGCCCGATTGACGAGGACCGATAGCCGCCTTACCACGGTCACGGCTCCCGCTCCTTTCGTTTCCAAGCGGTGCCTTCGAGAGAGCTGAATGTACAAGGCCGTAACACGCGGCATCAGTGTCACCGTGACGCCTCGCTACATGCCGGAGGAATCCTCGCCGTCCGACAACCGTTATTTCTTTGCCTATACGGTCGAGATCATCAACACGGGCGGGGAACGCGTGCAGCTACGCGCTCGCTACTGGAAGATCATTGATGAGCGGGGGCATATACAGGAGGTTCGCGGATCGGGAGTGGTCGGCGAGCAACCTGTTCTGGGGCCGGGGGAAAGCTACAGCTACACCAGCGGCTGCCCTCTGACAACGCCGAGCGGCACCATGCAGGGCTGCTACGTCATGGAGACAAGCAGCGGCGAAACCTTCAACGCCGAGATTCCCCTCTTCTCCCTCGACATTCCCCATACGAAGCGCGTGGTTCACTGAGGTTTGCATGTCTCCCAAAGGTCAGCGGCTGACGCCGCTTGAAATGCTCGCGAAACTTGTCGCCTTCGACACGGAGAGCTCCAAGTCGAATCTTCCGCTCATCGCGTTCGTCGAAGACTATCTGCGCAGCTGGGATGTTCCGTTTATTCGCGTCCACAATGACAAAGGTGACAAGGCGGCGCTCTATGCCACGGTCGGCCCCAAGGACCGGAACGGGATCGTTCTTTCCGGCCATACGGACGTGGTTCCGGTGACGGGCCAAGCCTGGACATCGGATCCCTTCGCGCTCCGTGTCGAGAACGGACGTGCATACGGCCGCGGCGCCGTGGACATGAAGGCGTTCGATGCCCTGGCCCTCGCGCTCGTGCCGGAATTTCTGGCAGCGGGCCTGAAGACGCCCATCAACATCATGCTTTCCTATGATGAGGAGACGACGTGCCTGGGGGTCGTCGACACCATTCGCCGCATGGGCCATGAGCTGCCGATGCCGAAGGCGGCCATCATTGGCGAGCCGACCCTGATGGAGGTCGTCGACGCTCATAAAAGTGTGGTGACCTTTCTGACGACGGTTCATGGCTTCGAGGCTCACTCCTCGAAGCCTTATTTGGGCGCAAGCGCCGTCATGGCGGCCGCCGACCTTGTCTCCGAACTCAACCGCATCGCCGACGAGATGGTGGAGCGCGGCGATAAGAGCGGGCGTTTCGATCCCCCCTACACGACCGTCCATGTGGGCGTGATGGCCGGCGGCACAGCCCGCAATATCTTGGCGAAAGAATGCAGTTTCCAGTGGGAATTTCGTGGTCTTCCGGACCTCGACCCGCAAGAAATTCCAACGCGTCTCGAGCGCTTTGCCAATGATGTCGTCCTCAAGCGCATGAACCGCCACGGCAATTTCGGGCGCATCGAAACGCACCTTGAAGTCGCGGTTCCGGGCCTCGCACCGGACCCCGGCTCAGACGCGGAAACGTTGGCGCTCCGCCTCGTCGGAAGGAACCAGACTCAAACCGTTCCGTTCGGAACCGAAGCGGGACATTTTCAAGCTGCGGGCATTCCAACCGTGGTCTGTGGTCCCGGCTCCATCAATCAGGCGCATCAGCCGGATGAGTACATCACGCTTGAACAACTCGAGGCGGGCGAGGCCTTCCTGCGTCGCCTCGCAAGTATTTGCACGCAGAGCTAGCCCAAAGCCGCCTGCCTCAGGGCTCGGCTTTGGCGATCTCCGCCTCGACATTTGCAGGATCGAGATCATAGAAGCGGGAGCAAAACTCACAGGTGATCCCGATCCGTCCGTTGTCACCCACCATGTCGCGGCGATCCTCGGGCGAGAAGCGACGCATCATCGACATGATGCGCTCTTCGGAGCAGCGACACTCCTCATGCACGCCCTGACCTTCGAACACACGCACGCCACGTTCGTGGAAAAGGCGGTACAATAAGCGCTCGCTCGACACGGCCGGATCTACAAGCTCATGATCCTCTACCGTCTCGACGAGAGCCTTCGCCTCGACCCAGGCATCGTCCTCGCCGGCCGTGGTCATTTCCAGAGAAGGATGCCCTTCCGGAATATCGCCAGGGTCAAGGTCTGCCTGACGCATCCGTTCAGGGGAGGTCGGCAGAAACTGGATCATCAGCCCCCCGGCTCGATACGTGTGCCGTCCCTCCTCGAACTGCTCCGCCACCGCAAGACGAACACGGGTCGGAATTTGTTCGGACTGGCGAAAATACTGGTGCGCGGCTTCTTCGAACCCCTGCCCTTCAAGCGCCACCACACCCTGATAGCGATTGCGATCAGACCCTCTGTCGATGGTCATTGCCAGATAGCCAGAGCCGAGAAGATCTCCGGTTCGGGTTGTGGATGAACGCAGCGCTTCGATCTTGTCCTTATCGAAACGTGCGGTTGCCCTCAGGCGATCGGGAGCGTCAAAATCCACCACGACCATCTCGATGGCGCCGTCGGTCTTCGTTTGCAGCTGAAAGCGACCCTCGAACTTGAGGGAGGAGCCGAGCATGACCGTGAGAGCCGCAGCCTCGCCGATGACTCGTGCGACGGCATCGGGGTAACCGTGACGCATCAAAATCGTGTCGATGGACGGGCCGAGGCGAACGATCCGCCCACGCACGTCGAGCGGCTCAACTGCAAACGGCAGGACGACGTCATCCGCGCCTTCGAAAGGAGCAGCCGTCATTCGCCGGCCGCTCCCAGACACCAGGCGAGAATGCCCTTCTGGGCGTGCAGGCGATTTTCGGCCTCATCGAAGACGACCGATTGCGGCCCGTCCATGATCTCGTCCGTTACTTCCTCGCCGCGATGCGCAGGAAGACAGTGCATGAAGACCGCGTCCTTGTCGGCTACGCTCATGAGTTTCCTGTTGACTTGGTAGGGCTTGAGGAGGTTGTGACGCCGGAATTCATCCTCGTCCCCCATGGAAACCCAGCAATCCGTGACAATCGCATGGGCTCCTTCAGCGGCTTCGAAAGCATCGGTCGTGACCACGATGTCCGCTCCTTCTTTCTTGGCCCAGGACAAAAGCTCCGGACGGGGCGCAAGTTCCGGCGGAGACGCGACACGAAGCTTGAAATCGAGCTTCGCCGCCGCATGCACCCAGGATGCCAGCACATTGTTGGCATCTCCGGACCACGCGATCGTTCGCCCTTTGATAGGCCCGCGATGCTCCTCGAAGGTCATCACATCAGCCATGATCTGGCAGGGATGGGTCATCTTCGTCAGGCCGTTGATGACTGGAATGGAGGCGTTCTGCGCGAGTTCCGTCACCATCGCATGGTCGAGGGTGCGGATCATGATCGCGTCCACATAGCGCGACAGAACCCGAGCCGTATCGGCAATGGTTTCGCCACGCCCCAGCTGCATTTCCTTACCGGTCAGCATCAGCGTCTCGCCGCCGAGTTCCCGCATGCCGACGTCGAAGGACACGCGGGTCCGGGTGGACGGCTTGTCGAACACCATCGCCAGGACCTTGCCCTCGAGAGGACGATCCTTGGCCCGCTCGCCACGACGGCGTTTAGCCTTGATGGCGGCTCCGGTGCTCAACACATGACGGATCTCGGCCCCCGACAAATCGCTGAGATCGAGGAAGTGACGGGTCTTCATTCGGCGGCTCCTTGCCGAGCAACACCAGCGAGCTCGGCTTCGATGGCCGCGCAGGCGGCATCCAGGCGGTTCATGGCTTCTGCAATATCTCCTTCGGAGATGATCAGAGGCGGCAAGATACGCGCAACATTGTCACCGGCACCGATGAGAATGAGCTTCTCTTTTCGGGCTGCCGTGATGAATTGCGTATTGGGGACTTGGGTCCGCACGCCCATCATGAGCCCTTGGCCACGCACTTCTGCGATCACGCTCGGGTGACGGTCCATAAGTTCGGCGAGCCGCTGCTTCATGAGAAGCCCCATCTGCTCCACCCGCTGCAGGAACCCGGGCTCGAGAACGACATCAAGAACCGCGTTGCCTACAGCCATGGCCAGCGGATTGCCCCCGAACGTGGTGCCGTGAGTTCCCAGGGTCATTCCTTGGGAGGCTTCAGCGGTGGCCAGGCAGGCACCCAGCGGAAAGCCGCCGCCGATCCCTTTTGCGACCGTCATGATGTCGGGCGTTATTCCGGTCCATTCATAGGCGAAAAGCTTCCCGGTGCGGCCGACGCCGGTCTGAATCTCGTCGAAAATCAGCAGGAGGCCGTGTTCATCGGCCAGGTCTCGCAGGGCCCGGATGAAGGCGTTGGGCACCACACGCACCCCCCCTTCTCCCTGGATCGGCTCGATCATCAGCGCTGCCGTTTCCGGCCCGATAGCCGCCTTGAGGGCCTCAAGATCACCGAAGGGAACTTGGTCAAAGCCTTCGACCTTCGGTCCGAACCCTTCCAGATACTTGGCCTGTCCCCCTGCCGCGATGGTGGCGAGCGTCCGGCCGTGGAACGCGCCTTCGAAGGTGATGATGCGAAACCGCTCCGGATGCCCTGTCGCCGAGTGGTATTTCCGAGCCATCTTAATGGCGGCCTCATTGGCCTCGGCACCGGAATTGGAAAAGAAAACCACATCCGCGAAAGTGTTGTCCACAAGCCGCCGGGCCAGCCGTTCACCCTCTGGAATCTGGAACAGGTTCGAGGTGTGCCAGAGCTTGGACGCCTGATCCGTCAAGGCCTTAACCAGGTGCGGATGGGCGTGACCGAGGGCGTTGACGGCAATTCCGGCCCCGAAGTCGAGATATCGCTCGCCATCTCGGCCGAAGAGCCAGGGGCCCTCTCCTCTTTCAAAGGAAACATCGGCACGGGCATAGGTCGGCAACAATGGCGACGTCACGGGATCGTTCTCCGCTCGGAAGGCTTAGGGCCGCACCAAAAGGTCGCACCTAGGCCGGAAAAAGAAAGCGCCGCCCCAACAGGGACGGCAGCAGCTGGATTCTAATCAGACCGGAGACCCTGTCAATTCAAGAGAAATGAACTCAGCCATCACAGATGTAATTCCATCCCAAAGGAGATCCCTGGGGAAAACGACGGAGCCTGTCCGGGGACTCTTGCGCCGGAGTCCACCGATCTAGTAACTTCGAAGCTGTCGATTACGCATTCGAGCGGCGGCTTTCACCTTCAGGAGAGACCCTCACAACGCGGCCGGACTTTTCAATCTGTCCGCGATGCATGAGGGATTCGACCCTGGGTATAGGCGCCCCGGAGGAGGCAATATAAAAATGATAGATGCGGGTGCAACCTGGACCGACGAAAGGGTCGAGCTTCTGAAGAAGCTCTGGGCCGACGGCTTGAGCGCGAGCCAGATCGCGGCTGAGCTTGGCAATGTGACCCGGAATGCGGTGATCGGGAAGGTTCATCGCCTCGGCCTGTCCGGACGGGCCAAGGACAAGGCAGCCACTCCTGCCGCGCAGCGCCCCCGCAAAGCCGCCCGCGCTCCCAGCGCTCCGGCCCCTATTGCGCCGCAAAATCGGAACAATGTGGTCATTGCACCCATTCCCCGTCCGCCGGTAGCGGAAGAGGAAGTCGAGACGATGGCTGAGGACGACGTAGCGATCCCGATGTCGGAACGCGTAACCATCATGGACTTGCGCGAATCCATGTGCCGCTGGCCCATGGGCGACCCAACGAAGCCGGAATTCCGCTTCTGCGGGGCTCGTTCCGTGACTGGACTGCCCTACTGCGCTCATCACGCTCGTGTTGCGTATCAGCCGGTGGCTGACCGCAAGCGGGAGCGCAAGCTGGCACGCGCCTAGAAGGCACAACCGTACAAACGTCAAGGCAGGCCCAAAGGCCTGCCTTTTTTATTGGAAGAACCGAAGAAGATTCCTAATCGTCGCGAGAGAAAGTCTCATCGAACGAATAACCGGTTCCGCGCACAGTCCTGATGGGATCGGGCTTGTGCGGGATCTTGATCGCTTTCCGCAACCGTCCCACGTGAACATCGACGGTGCGTTCATCGATATAGACATCATGTCCCCACACGGCATTGAGCAGGTGCTCGCGCGTGAAGACCCGGCCGGGGCTCGTCATCAGGAACTCCAAGAGACGGAACTCGGTCGGCCCGAGATGGAGTTCCTTGCCACTGCGGCGCACCCGATGGGTTTCGCGATCCAGCTCCATGTCGCCGGCTGTCAGAAGCGTCGCGATATGCGTCGGCTTCGTCCGGCGTAGGAGCGCGCGGACGCGCGCCAGAAGCTCGGGAACCGAGAAGGGCTTGACGATATAATCGTCCGCCCCGGTCGAGAGCCCCCGAATGCGGTCGCCCTCCTCGCCCCTTGCGGTGAGCATGATAATCGGCATGCGTTCCGTTTCGGGGCGAATACGGATGCGCCTGCAGAGTTCGATACCTGACAGGCCCGGCAGCATCCAATCGAGAAGAACCAGATCCGGCACCTGTTCACGCAGCCTGATCTCGGCCTCGTCGCCTCTCCCGACCGCATCAACCTCATAGCCCTCGGCTTCGAGATTATACCGAAGAAGAAGTGTCAGGGGCTCCTCATCCTCGACAATCAGAACACGCGGCCCCATGCATCAAGCTCCGGCCTTCGTGACGTCGATGGAGCGGTCGTTCTTCGGCCGGTCGATCGCCAATGTTTCGCCGCTGACCAGATAATAGACAGTCTCGGCGATGTTGGTGGTGTGATCGCCGATGCGTTCGATGTTCTTTGCGCAGAACAGAAGGTGAGTACAGAACGAGATGTTCCGCGGATCTTCCATCATGTAGGTGAGAAGCTCACGGAAGAGCGATGTGTAGAGCGCATCGATCGCTCCGTCGCGCTGCCACACATCGAGAGCGCGCACCGTATCCTGCTGCGCATAGGCATCGAGGACATCCTTGAGCTGGCCCAAAACCAGATCGCTCATATTCTGAACGCCCACAACGATCTTGTGCGCCTGGAAGGGACCTCCGATGGCCAGGGCACGCTTGGCAATGTTCTTCGCCAGGTCACCGATACGCTCGACGTTGCCGGAGACGCGAATGGCGGAGATCGTCTCGCGAAGATCGACTGCAAGAGGCTGGCGCCGCGCAATCGTCAGAATGGCATTCTCCTCCACTTCCCGCTGGAGCAGATCCAGCCGGCTGTCGGACGAGATAACGGTTTGCGCCAGCGGCAGATCGCCCCGCACCAGAGCCGCAATGGCGTCGACGAGCATCTTCTCCGCGATGCCGCCCATCTCAGAGATCCGGCGCCGGAGGCTCTGCAAGTCATTGTCATAGGAGCTGACGATATGCTCCGCCATGGAAAGGCCTCCTTGAAGGGTCAGCCGAAGCGGCCCGTGATGTAATCTTGTGTTTGTTTCTTGTTCGGCGTCATGAACATCTTGTTGGTCGGCCCGAACTCGACGAGCTCTCCCAGATACATGAACGCCGTAAACTGGGAGATGCGAGCCGCCTGCTGCATGTTGTGCGTCACGATGACGATCGTGAACTCGGAGCGGAGCTGCTCGATGAGTTCCTCGATTTTCCCGGTGGAAATCGGATCCAAAGCGGATGTCGGCTCATCGAGCAGGATCACCTCCGGCCGTTGAGCGATCGTCCGGGCGATGCACAGCCGCTGCTGCTGACCTCCCGAAAGGCCCATTCCGGATTGGCGCAGCTTGTCCTTCACCTCATCCCAAAGAGCGGCTTTCCGAAGAGCCTCTTCGATGCGGTTATCGAGATCGGCCTTGGACAGCTTTTCATACAGGCGGATGCCGAAAGAGATATTGTCGTAGATCGACATGGGAAATGGCGTCGGCTTCTGGAACACCATGCCGACGCGGGCCCGAAGCTCGTTCACATCCACGGATGGAGAGAGGATGTTCTGCCCATCGAGAAGGATCTCTCCTTGTGCCCGCTGCTCCGGATACAGGCTGTAGATGCGATTGAAGGTCCGCAGCAGGGTTGACTTGCCGCAGCCTGAAGGCCCGATGAGGGCCGTGACCTGCCGGTCGCAGAAATCGAGGGAAATATCCTTCAGGCTTCGAAAATCGCCATAGAAGAAGTTCAGATTCCGGACGGAGATGCGGATCGGGGCATGGATATCGGCAGCCGCCGCATTCCCGATCGCGTTGCTCGCGGTGACAGCGATCGAAGTCATCGGGCATGATCCTTCTTCAACAACAGACGCGCCACGACGGACAGCGCCAGGATGGAAAGCGTGATGATCAGGGCTCCCGCCCAAGCGAGGGAGCGCCAGTTTTCGTATGGGGCGAGCGCGAACTGATAGATCATGACGGGCAGGTTGGAGACGCCCCCCATCAGGTTCGGCTTGAACCAGAAATTGTTGTTGAGCGCCGTGAACAGCAGCGGTGCCGTCTCACCCGCGATACGAGCCGTTGCGAGCAGGATGCCCGTGACCATGCCGGCGCGGGCAGCCCGCCAGCTGACGTGAACAATAACGGTCGACATGGGTGCGCCCAGGGCAGCGCCTGCTTCACGCAGGGAACCGGGCACGAGGCGCAACATGTCCTCCGTCGTCCGCACGATCACCGGAATTGCGATGATGGCGAGAGCGACGCCGCCCGCCCACCCGGAATAGCCGCCAAGGGGCGGAACCATGAACGTGTAGACGAAGAGGCCGATCAGAATGCTCGGGGCGGCGAGGAGGACATCGTTCACGAAGCGGATGACCTCGGCGAGCTTGGAGCCTTTTCCGTACTCCGCCAGATACGTTCCGGCCAGAACACCGATCGGCGTCGCGACCACGATTCCCAACATGGTCAGGATAAGGCTGCCTACGATGGCATTGGCGATGCCGCCACCCTCGGTCCCTGGACCGGGGGTCACATGCGTAAAGACATCGAGGGAAAGTGCAGTGCCGCCCTCATAGAGCAGCATCAACAGAATCCAGCCGAGCACGGATGCGCCAAGAGCCGTAAATACGGTGCATACGATCTTGAGCGTCCGGTCGGCAAGCCGGCGGCTTCTCCGCACACGGCCCCAGGCCGGCGCGCTCGCCTGCCGGTCATCATGAGAGATTTCGCTCATCATTGTCCTCTCATTGGGTGCGGACCCGCGCAATCAGGAGACGCGCGAGGACGAGAACGGCAAACGTGACCAGGAACAGGATACAACCGAGGGCGATGAGAGCACTCAGATGCAGATCAGAAGCTTCGTTGAACTCGTTCGCGATCCGGGACGCGATCGTCGAACTCGGATCGAAAAGAGAGAGGGACAGACGGTTGGCGTTGCCGATCACGAAGGTTACCGCCATGGTCTCGCCGAGCGCTCGCCCCAGGCCCAGCATGATCGCTCCGATGATGCTGACACCCGATTGCGGCAGGAGCACATGGCGAACGACTTCCCAGGTCGTGCAGCCGATGCCGTAGGCACTTTCGCGGAGAATTGTCGGAATTTGATCGAGAATATCCCGGGTGATCGACGCGATGAACGGAATGATCATGATCGCCAGAATAATGCCGGCGGTCAGGAGGCCGACCCCCGACGGAACCCGCGCATAGAGAACCGTGCCGACGATGGGCAGCCCTTCGACGAGGTTGGAGACCGGCACCTGGATGAACCGGGCAAACAAAGGAGCGAAAACGAAGAGGCCCCACATGCCGTAGATGATGCTGGGCACGGCGGCGAGAAGCTCGACCGTCGTCGCCACGGGCCGCTTCAGCCAAGGTGGGCAAAGCTGCGTGAGGAAGATGGCGATGCCGATGGAAATCGGCACACCGATCACGAGGGCGATCACGGCCGACGTCAACGTTCCGGCAATCGCCACCCAGGCTCCGAATTCCTCCTTGCCGACATTCCAAACGCTGGAGGTCACGAAGCCCAGGCCGAATTCCCGGAAGGCCGGCCAGCCCCCGTAAACCATGGAGCCGAGAATGCCGGCCAGGACGATCAGAACGAGCAAGGCGGAAGAAAAACTGGCCCAGCGGAAAACCGCATCGGATAACGATTTTGGGGCACGGCGGGTCGTCTGCATGGTCGAGATGGACATCCGTTCAGACAAAGCAACCATCCGCCGTACTCCGATTTCGAGAGAGTGTCAGCCACTTACTTCTTGAAGAGGGGCTGACCCGACTTGTCCTTGATGTCCTTCGTCCAGGCGGCCTGGATCATGGCGACGACGTTGTCCGGGAGCGGAACATAGTCGAGATCGCTCGCGAGCTTGTCGCCGCTCTTGTAGGCCCAATCGAAGAACTTCAGAACTTCAGCGGTCTGCTCCGGCTTCTCGGGAGCCTTGTAGACGAGGATGAAGGTCGGAGCCGTGATCGGCCAAGCTTCATCGCCGGCCTGATCGGTCAGGGAGATGCCGAAGCCCGGAGCGGCGCTCCAGTTCGCGTTGGCGGCAGCGGCCTGGAATGCCTTGTCGGCCGGGGCCGGGAACTTGCCGGCCTTGTTCTGCAGAAGCGTGTACGGGATATTGTTCTGCTTGGCGTAGGCGTATTCCACGTAGCCGATGGAATTCGGAACCTGCTTGACGGTGGCCGCAACACCCTCGTTGCCCTTCCCGCCCTGGCCGACCGGCCAGCTCACGCTGGTGTTCGCTCCCAGATCCGCCTTCCAAGAAGCGGAAACCTGCGACAGGTAGGTGGTGAAGACATTCGTCGTGCCGGACGCATCGGAACGATAGACCGGGGTGATGGCCGCGTCGGGAAGCTTCACGCCCTCATTGAGCTTGGCAATGCGGGCGTCGCTCCACTTGGCGATCTTACCCTGGAAAATATCGGCCAGGATTTCGCCCGTGAGCTTCAATTGGCCGGCGGTGACGCCCGGAACGTTGACGACCGGGACCACGCCGCCCATGACGGTCGGGAACTGCAGAAGGCCGTGCTTTTCGAGATCCTCTCCCTTCATGGGAGCATCGGTTGCGCCGAAATCCACGGTCTTGGCCTGAATTTGCTTGATGCCGCCACCGGAGCCGATCGACTGATAATTCAGGCCGTTTCCGGTCTCTTTCTTATAGGCCTCGGCCCATTTCGCATAGACCGGGAAGGGGAAAGTTGCGCCTGCGCCGGTGATATCGGCGGCAGCGGCCGGCGTCGCGAGGCTAACGGCGGCAAGGCCAGCCGCAAAGGCGAAGGACAGGAACTTCACGAGACGTCTCCTTGTTCATACAAGCGCGGCACCTTGCCTTTGAGGACAAGTCTTGGCCGCGCCGGACAGCTATGGCCTCCCCGTTACGGGTCTAAGACAGTTGGATGACAGTCCCGTGACAACGCCCCGAGAGCAACAAGGATGCGTTGCGCACGAAGGGGAAATGCGGGCAGAAATGCTTTGTCCACCCAGGAGTTGAACCCGGAGCGTCTTGCCTAGATACAACCTGAGGCTTGGGCGGTAGATCTGACATCATGCTTGGGGTTAACGGGTCACATGACGAAACAGAGGTCCTGATGCCGCAGGCCTTCCCTGTGGGCGGGGGACAAACCGGAGCCCTCATCAGATCGTTCGACTGGTCACGGACGAGCCTCGGCCCGATCCACTCCTGGCCTCAAAGCCTCAAGACGGCCTTGAACGTCATCTTGCAAACGCCGGTCCCCATGGTCATGCTCTGGGGGCCCGATGGCGTCATGCTGTACAATGATGCCTACTCGACCTTTGCGGCAGGCCGGCATCCACGGCTTCTCGGTTCCAAGGTGCTTGAAGGGTGGCCTGAAGTCGCCGACTTCAACCGCAGGGTGATGGAAACCGGGCTGCGGGGAGAAACTCTGTCCTTTCAGGACCAGCACCTGGTCCTTTATCGCAATGGCGTCCCGGAAGACGTCTGGATGGACCTGGACTATAGCCCGGTTCTGGATGAAACCCATCGTCCGGCGGGGGTTCTTGCCGTCGTGGTGGAAACCACCCAGCGCGTTCGGACGCAGAATGCCCTTGAGGAGCGGGACGAGCAGCTGCGCCTTGCCCAGGAAGCGGGCGGGATTGGGATGTTCGATCTCGACATGGCCAGCAATCAGCTGAGCGTCACGCCGGAATTCTGCCGGATCTATGGCCTTCCGCCATCCGATGTTCTGTCCTCGTCAGCCGTCGAATGCCTTGTCCTGCCGGAGGACAAAGATATCATTTCTCGTCCCGAGACGAGAGGAAACGGCCTAGCGCAGCCCTCGGTCGAATACAGGATCGTTCGGCGCGATACCGGGGAGCTGCGGTGGATCAGCCGAAAGGCCAAGTTCATCCATGATGCCGACGGGAAGCGCGTTCGTTTCATCGGTGCAGTCCAGGACATCACGGACCGCAAGGAAGCGGAAGAGGCGCTGCGTATCAGCAAGGAGCGGCTTCTCTATGCCCTTGACGCCGCCGGAATGGTCGGCACCTGGGACTGGCATATTCCGTCCGACACCATCTACGCCGATGCCAAGTTCGCGGACATGTTTTCAGTCGATCCTGATCTAGCGGCCCAAGGAACGTCCAGGCGCAACTTCAAGAGCCGAATTCACCCGGACGATGTCGCGCGGGTGATGGCGGCGACGGAACACAGCATTGCGACGGGCGAGAAATTCTCCCAGGAATACCGGCTCATTCAACAGGACGGAACCCTGAGATGGGTGATCGGCCAGGGGGAATGCCTCTACGACGAGGACGGCAAGCCGCTGCGCTTTCCCGGCGCGGTGGTCGATGTGACCGAGCGCAAGCACACCGAAGAAGCCCTGCGTGAGAGCGAGGCCCGGTTCCGCCTCATGGCCGACAGCGCCCCCGCGCTGATCTGGGCCACGGATGCCGAAGCCAAGCTGACCTTCGTCAACAAGCGCTACGAGAAGGAGCTCGGTCTTACTCTCGAGGGCATTCATCGGGGCGAATGGCGGAAGGTCATCTACGAGGAAGATGGCGAGCAGCTTACCGGCGCATTCATGCGCGCCTATCAGACACAGACGCCTTTTCAGGCCGAGGTCCGTGTCTGGGATCGGCAGGGCCGACTCCGGTGGCTGCGATGCGAAGGCGTCCCGCGGCGCGACACCATGGGGCAGTTCCTCGGCTATGTCGGCTGCAACATCGATATCACGGAAGCCCGCCTGGCCGCGGATGCCCTCGAGGCAAAGATTGAGCAGCGGACGCGGGAGTTGAACTCCATTTGGCGCGTTTCCCGGGACCTCTTCTGCATCTGCGGTTTTGACGGCTACTATCAGAGTGTCAATCCTGCCTGGACGGAGGCCCTTGGTTACGCGGCTCAGGAACTGATCGGACGATCATGTCTCGACCTCGTGCATCCCGAAGACGTGGAGAGAGCCAAGAGCGAGTTCGACCGCCTCCGCCACACCGACATGGTGGAGACAGACCTGCGCATCCGGGCGCATGACGGAAGCTATCGCTGGTATAACTGGACCAGCATCGCCGAGGGCGACGTCTTCTACGCTGCAGGACGCGACATCACAGGGCGCAAGGAACTCGAGGAACAACTCAGGCAAAGCCAGAAGATGGAAGCGATCGGGCAGCTGACAGGGGGAATTGCCCATGACTTCAACAATCTTCTCACCGGCATCATCGGATCCCTCGATCTCCTGAAGACCCGCCTCGGACAAGGCCGTTACGAACACATCACACGATACGCCGATGCGGCGACGACATCCGCCAATAAAGCTGCTTCATTAACGCATCGCCTGCTGGCCTTCGCGCGCCGTCAGCCGCTGGACCCGCGACCGGTCAACGTCAATCAGCTCGTGAAGTCCATGGAGGACCTTCTGCACCGGACCACCGGCGAGAGCATCAGCCTGAACCTGAAAACAGATTCCGGCTTGTGGCTGACGCGCTGCGATCCCAATCAGCTGGAGAACGCGCTTCTCAATCTCGTCATCAACGCCCGCGACGCCATGCCGGAGGGCGGAAAGCTGACGATCGAAACCTCCAATGTCGGCCTGGATGACGACGAGGTGGCAGCACAGCGCGACATTTCTCCAGGACAATACATAGCGCTCTGCGTCACCGACACGGGCATCGGCATGCCGCCCGAGGTCAGGATGCGTGCCTTCGATCCCTTCTTCACCACAAAGCCTCTCGGCCAGGGAACGGGCCTTGGTCTGTCGATGATCTATGGATTTGCGAAGCAGTCCGAAGGACATGTCCGCATCACCTCGGAAGTCGGCAAGGGAACGACGGTCAAGATTTACCTTCCCCGTTATACGGGAGGCATAAAGGACGAGGCTTCCCCCGATGATGCGGGGCAGCGGAAATCCGGCGCGGGCGAAGTCGTTCTCGTGGTGGAGGACGACGCGACCGTTCGCAGCCTGATCGTCGACGTGCTGGCGGATCTCGGGTACCAGGCCCTGGAGGCTTGTGACGGTCCCACAGGGTTGCAGTGCCTCAAATCCATTCACCACATCGATCTCTTGATCACGGATGTCGGCCTGCCCGGCATGAACGGACGCGATCTCGCAGACGCAGCGCGAGAGCAACGGCCTGATCTGAAAGTTCTTTTCATCACGGGGTATGCGGAGAATACCGCTCTTGCTTCGGGCTTTCTCGGTCACGGCATGGAGATGATCACCAAACCGTTTGCGGTGGACAATCTCGCGGCACGGATTCGCGACATGATCGAGCACCAGACCGTCCATCGGAGGATCGGAGGTCAACCGGCACGCATCACTTATTCGGGATCGTGACCTCGTCCTCGCAGGCCGGCAATGTCACCGTGAAGCATGCCCCTTCCCCTAGCTCGCTCGTGATATCCAGACGTCCGCGGTGGCGGTTCACGATGTGCTTGACGATCGCCAGACCAAGGCCGGTTCCGCCTTTCTCACGGCTTGCTGCAGCGTCCACCCTATAAAAGCGCTCGGTCAGGCGCGGCAGGTCCTCGGGCCCGATTCCGGGGCCGTAATCCCGAACACTCAACGTGGCCCGAGGCCGGCCGTCAGGAGCCCGAGTACGGACCAGCTCCACATCGACCTTGCCGCCGCTTTCCCCATACTTCACTGCATTCTCGATCAGGTTCTCGAGGACCCTGAGCAGTTCGTCCCGATCCCCCCGTACGGAAAGCGGCTGCTCCGGCAGGTGGGCCTGAATGACCGCGTTGCGATCTTTGGCAAGCGGTGAAAGCGTCTCGATCATATGCGCGGTGATCGACCTGAGATCGATGCTCTCGGTCGGCGGCACATGAGCTCTCATCTCGATCCGGGACAAGGACAGAAGATCGTCGATCAGCCGCTTCATGCGCTGCGCCTGCCCGCGCATGATCTCGAGAAAACGCTCACGCGCCGTGGGATCGTTGCGGGCAGGCCCCTGGAGGGTCTCGACGAAACCGAGCAGGGATGCAAGGGGCGTGCGCAGCTCATGGCTGGCATTTGCCACGAAATCGGCCCGCATGGCCTCAAGACGGCGGGTCGACGTGAGATCCCTGAAGAAAAGAACGATTCCCGGACGTCCCCCGAGATCGGACGGGCTCCCGCGGAGCAGACCGATATGGACCTCAAAGGTCCTCTCCGTCGGAACGCGCTCCGCGTATTCGACCTTGAGCGGTTCACCGTGGGTCAGAACGTCATCGATGCCGTCCAGAACATCCGGGCTGCGCAGCGCGAAAGATAACGGGTGGTCGACTTTCAATCCCGGGAGCAAAACCCGGGCGGCCTCGTTGGCCTCGACGATCAAGGAGCGCTGATCCACCAGAATGACGGGATCCGGGATATGGGCGAGAATGGCCTCGGCCACACTGGAGCGCCGCGCTTCCTTCGTTTCCAGGCGCTCGACATGTCTCGACGAGCGCGACTGCCCCGCCGCAACGCTCGCGAAGACTACGGCCACGGCGGCGATCGCAAGGAGCCAACCATCCCCGTAGCCTCGAACGGCAGCGGCAACCATCATGACCAGAGCGACAATGAGGCCCGCGCTCAAAGCGGCACTGCGCTCCGGCTGCAGCCTGCGACGCCCGGAAGGCTCCCTTGTCTCGGGTTCGCTCATGATCAACTCGGCAGGACGACGCGCTCTATCTATGGGAAAAGGTTCTGGAAGTCACCCGCAAGGTTTCACTTCTCGAGAATAGGTTCATCGTCTTCTTCGGGCTTGAACTTGCCGCGCATGGAGCGAATCCTGTTCCGGATTTCATAGGCGCCGAGAAACGCCAGGGCGACGACGAACGGCACGAGGTAGTAGCACAGCCGATAAAGCAGGAGAGCCCCGAGGATGGGCTCTCGCGGATAGCTCGACAGCGCGAGCAGAATCGTTGCCTCGAAAACACCCAATCCGCCGGGAGCATGGCTCGCCACGCCCAGCATGACGGCAAAGATATAGATGGCGACGAATGTTTCGAAGCTGATGTTGTGACCGCCCGGAAGGAGGACGAACAGGACGGCGGCCCCGGCGCAGACATCGACCGCGCCGATCAGCATCTGAGCGACGGTCAGGCGAAACCCCGGAAGATCGAGGCGCCAGCCCTGGATCTTGACGGCCCTTCTCTTGATGGAAACCCAGACGAGGTAAGCCACCACAAGGGCGGCGGCCACAAGTCCTACGAGCTGATTGATCCAGATGTTCGTGTAGATGAGGCTCGCCACCTCATCGGCCTGCCGGATCATGCTCGAGGCCAGGACAAGCGCCATCCCTAACCAGAAGGTCACGCCGGCAATGACGGTGAGGCTCGCCACCCGCCCTGCGCTGATCCCTTTTGAGGAGTAGATCCAGTACCGCACCGTTCCTGCCGTCAGGAGCGGAAAACCCAAGGTGAAGCTCACCGCATAGCTTGTAAAGGACGCCAAAGCGGTTGTTCGGTAAGGAATATGCAGCTTGAGCTGGCGAAGGGCGATGGCATCGTAACATGTCAGCAGGCTATAGCTGACGGCCGTGAACAGAATGGCGAGACCGATCTGCCTCAGGCTGGCGGCGGTGAAGGCGGATCTCAGCTCGTTGACGTCAATCCCGGATACGATGTGCCAGAGAACGACAAGCGAGGCGCCGAACAGGAGCAGGCTGCCGACCATTCCGATCCAGGCGAAACGGCGCGAGCGCCGCTCTTTCGGATGAAGAGCTTCAGCAGAAGTTATTTCCGGAGGAGGAGCCGGGATAGGTCTCATGTCGTTCATGAACAGCGAAGCCAGCCTCGGAGCGGATGTCTCGTTGGATCGGATGCAGCCCTGCATCTAAGGGCTAAAGGGCTCAACCGCCAGAGGCGCGGGTTGCTTAACCTTATTGAATGAACCGGAGCCGCGAATGTGTCAGATTAGCAACAGGGCTCTTGTGATAGGGGTTGTCAGGTTCAAAAACGCCTACAACAATGACCATAGTAGGGATGAATGAGGGCCCAACACGAGGGGATCTGGGTGGTATTAAAAGATAATGATGACCAGCTCGTGCTTCTGGCGGAACGTTTGCCGCAGCTCGTCTGGTTTACCGGCCCGGACGGATACCACGACTATTTCAATCGACGTTGGTACAACCTGACTGGAATGACGGCGGAGCAATGCCGGGGCGACGGATGGAAAAGTGCCGTTCATCCGGAAGACCGCCCTCACGTCGACGTTCGATGGCGCCAAGCCCTCCAGGACGGTGCGCAATATGAAGCGCAATACCGCCTCCGCCGGGCGGACGGAGCCTATTGCTGGATGCTGAGCCGCGGCTTGGCTCATCGCGACCCGGATGGTCGAATCACCCGCTGGTTCGGCACCTGCACCAATATCGACGCCCAGAAGAGAGCCGAGGACGCCCTTGCCCAGCTGGAGGAGCAGCATCGCCTCGCTCTGCAGGCGGCCCGCCTCGGAACCTGGAGCATCGACCTTGCAACCAATACCGCGGTCTTCGACGCGGCGACCTGCGGTCTCATGCAGATTCCCCCGGATCGGGCCAAGGGAATGGATCTGGAGGATATTATCGCGCTGATCCACGCCGATGATCGAGAAGCGATGCGTAAGGGGATCGCCGCAGCGACGGATGCGAGGGCCGACGGCTATTATCAGCTGGAATATCGTATTCCGCTGCCGGACGGGGAAGTGCGCTGGATCCGGGCCCGAGGAAAAGCCTATTTCGTCGGCGAAGGAGCCGATCGGCGGGCCGTCCGTCTCTCCGGCGTCCTGAATGACAACACCCGTCAGCATGCGCTTGAAGAAGGCCAGCATCTTTTGACGCGGGAATTGAACCATCGCGTCAAGAATCTTTTCGCCATCGCCAACGGCATGGTCTCGCTCACGGCCCGCGGGGCCAAGGATCCTAAAGAGATGGCAACCGCCTTGCGGGGCCGCCTGGGTGCTTTGTCCCGTGCCCACGAACTTGTGCAGCCGCCCTCCAGTGAAAAGGACCGAAAAGGCGGGGATATTGCTCTCGGTCAACTGATCGAGGCGGTGCTGGCCCCCTTTAAGGAAACTCATGGCGACGGTATCGTCCTTGAAGGCCCGGACATTCGGGTCGGGTCCAACACGACGACCGCGCTTGCGCTCGTGTTCCACGAGCTGGCCACCAACGCGCTCAAACACGGGTGTCTTTCAGAGCCTGAAGGTCGGCTCAGCGTGCGGTGGGCGCAAGAAGACGACATGGCAGCGCTGGAATGGACCGAAACCCATGGCCCTCCCATTGAAGAGGCCCCCACCTTCGAGGGCTTCGGAAGCCAACTGACCCAGAGAAGCATTACGGGCCAGCTCGGCGGCACCCTTGAGCGGGAATGGCGACGTGAAGGGCTCTGCGTGCACATGGCCTTCCCGCTCGATCGGCTCGCCAACTAGCCGTCCCGCCCTCTTTCGGACATACCCTCATGACTGTTCATCGCAGAGCTTTGGTTCTGGGCGGGGCCCGCTCAGGCAAGAGCCGCACGGCGCAAGGTCTCGCCGAGAGCACGGGCAAACCCTTGCTCTATATCGCGACCGCCCAGGCCTTCGACGATGAGATGCGAGAGCGCATCTGCCGTCATCAGTCCGAACGCGATGAAAGATGGCGAACTCTCGAGGCCCCCTTTGAACTTTCGGAGGCCGTCGCCGAAGCGGCTGGGGCGGATCGGGTGATCCTCGTCGATTGTCTGACGCTCTGGCTGTCGAACCTGATGCTTGCGGGGAAAGACACGGATGACGAAACGGACAGGCTGGCCCTGACAATCAAGACGGCGGCAGGTCCGATCATCCTGGTGTCCAACGAAGTCGGCCAAGGCATCGTGCCGGACACAGCACTGGGACGCCGGTTCCGCGATGCCCAGGGGCGCCTGAATCAGCGGATCGCGGAAATCTGCGATGCCGTTATCCTCGTGGCGGCGGGATGTCCGATTCTCCTGAAGCCTGCCCCCTCCTTGCACCTGACCTTCGCATGAGCGCGCGAACTCCCGCCATCATGGTCCAGGGCACCGGCTCGAATGTGGGAAAGTCCCTGCTGGTCGCCGGGCTGTGCCGCCTCTTCGCACGGCGCGGCCTTCGCGTTCGCCCCTTCAAACCGCAGAACATGTCGAACAACGCCGCCGCCGTTGACGGAGGCGAGATCGGACGGGCGCAGGCCCTGCAGGCTCGCGCCGCCGGTGTTCCGGCAACCGTTCATATGAATCCTGTCCTTCTCAAGCCGGAATCCGACCGCCGCTCTCAGATCATCGTTCAGGGAAAGCGCTATGGCCGTCTCGAAGCATCGGCCTTCCGCGAGAGAGGAAGCCTCCTTCCAGCGGTGCTCTCCAGCTTCGAGCATCTGAGCCGGGACGCAGATCTGATCATCGTCGAGGGCGCCGGAAGCCCGGCAGAAACCAACCTGCGCAAAGGCGACATCGCCAATATGGGTTTTGCTTCGGCGGCGCGCGTTCCCGTTCTCCTGGCCGGTGACATCGACAGGGGTGGCGTCATCGCCAGTCTCGTCGGAACGCATGCAGTTCTGAGCCCGGACGACCAGGGGCTCGTGCGCGGTTTTCTGATCAACAAGTTCCGTGGCGACGTCAGCCTGTTCGAAGAGGGCCTTGCCACCATCGCGACCATGACCGGTTGGCCGACCCTCGGAGTCGTCCCCTGGTTCAAGGACGCTCACATGCTGCCGGCCGAGGATGCTCTCGATCTGACCTCCGGGACGAAAACCGACGCGACCCTGAAAGTGGCGGTTCCCATCCTGCCGCGGATCGCCAATTTCGACGACCTTGATCCCCTCAAGCTTGAACCCACGGTCGATCTGACGATGGTCCCGCCCGGAACCCCGCTTCCGGCTGATGCGGACCTCATCGTGATTCCCGGCTCGAAGGCGACGATGGCGGATCTCGCGTTCTTTCGGAAGCAGGGCTGGGATATCGATCTTGCGGCGCATCTGCGCCATGGCGGCAAGGTTGTCGGCCTTTGCGGGGGCTACCAGATGCTCGGGCGCAGCATTTCCGATCCCGAGGGAATCGAGGGTGAGCCGAGCATCGTTCCGGGCCTGGGCCTGCTTGATGTGGAAACAATCCTGACAACGGACAAAACCGTGCGGCCCGTCCAAGCCCGGCACCTGCCGAGCGGACTTGACCTGTCGGCCTATGAAATTCACCTGGGGCGGACATCCGGCGCGGATACGGTTCGGGCTCCCTTCGAAGTGGAAGGGCTTCCCGACGGGGCCGTCTCACCCGATGGCCGCGTCTTCGGCACCTATCTTCATGGCCTGTTCGCGACAGACGCCTTCCGACAGGCGTTTCTGACGAGCCTTCATCCCGAGGCTGCGACGGGAAGCTTTTATTATGAAGCGGAGGTGGAGCGGATCCTCGACGCCCTTGCCGACCATCTGGACCATCATCTCGACACCGATCAAATCCTGCGCATCGCCCGGGACGGTCTCTGATCAGCGCACTCTGGCTCTGATCTCAGCGCCCAGCCTGTCGATGAGATCAGGCGTCGAGGGGCCACCGCAGATCGTCAGCATGCCGGGGACGAGAAGACGCCGGGAAGGAGGAACGGCCTGCGCGAGGGCCGGATGGCTCAGCAGGGTCGAACCGTTATCGACCGTCTTTCCCGCATCATCGTCCATCAGCAGATAATCGGGCGGATTCTCGACGATGCTCTCCAGCCGCGCGACCCCGCCCCGGCGAAGACCGAGCACATCCTGATGCAGGGAGAAGCCGGCATGTTTCAAAAGCTCGCTGATGAGGGAATCGGACGCCGGCACCCAGCCGCGTCGGTAATAGGTCAAAATGCTGTGCCGGCCCGGGACGCGATTCTTCGTTCGCTCGAATGCCGCGTCGATTGCCGCGATCAGGGCCTCCCCCCTCTCGGGATGACCCAGGCGACCGGCGACAGTCCTGATCTGCTCGCGCCCTTGCGCCAGACTGCCCCAAGGGGAGAGAGCCAGGACCTCAAGGCCTTGGCGGCGCAGCAAGGCCGTGCGGCTCTGCTGGCCGAAAGATCCGGCCAGCACCAGATCGGCGCCGCTGAACAGGATCGCCTCGCCTTTGCCGTTGTTGATCGGCAGCTGCTCGGCCTCTTTGTGAAGGAAGGAAATGGAGGGATCGCGCGCCAGCGGGCTCAAGGACGCGATCTGGTTCCGGTCAGCCAGCGCCAGAAGGAGCTGATCGGCGCACAGGTTCAGGGAGACGACCCTCGTCGGCGCCTGCGCCGCCACATCCAGGGCTGCCGTGGCCAGCATCAGGGATGCCAACCCGATCAATCGGAGAATCCGCCCGAGGCAGAGTTGCGGCATGAAAGGCGACCGACTATGAGAGACAGAGACGTTGGTCCTCGAGCGATCGAGGTGAAACGGGAACACGGTGCGGACTTTCCTATGCCGTGGCTGCCCCCGCAACTGTAAGCGGTGAGCGGCGATCCTACATGCCACTGAATCTGCGGGCCCGACAAGCTCGAGATGATTTGGGAAGGCGGATCGCTCGCGATGACCCGCAAGCCAGGAGACCGGCCCGCGTCTGAATGTCAACTCAGATGCTCGCCGGCGGGGCGAGCAGGAGGTCTCCATGCTGATGTCTTCGCGCTGCCTCTTGGCAGCGTCCGTTTCCTTTTGCGCCCTTCTCTCCGTCGAGGCGCAAGCTCAATCCGTAGCCGAGCCTACGCTGATCCCCGATATCGTCGTAACCGCCACGCGCTCGCCTCAGGCGATCAGCCGCGCGGGCAGCTCCATTTCCGTGATCACGGGAGAGGAGATCGCCAAGGAATCCCCCAAGAACATCACCAATGTCCTGCGCCGGTCTCCTGGTCTTTCCGTAACGGAAACGGGAGGGCCTGGCGGAACGACTGCCGTTCGCATCCGGGGCGCGGAGGCGCGTCATACTCTCGTTCTGATCGACGGCGTACGAGTCAACGATCCGTCATCGGGGTCCGGCGAGTTCGACTTCGCCAATCTCGAAGCCGTCGATATCGAGCGCATCGAAGTCCTGCGGGGCCCGCAATCCGCTCTTTACGGCTCCGACGCACTAGGCGGCGTCATCAACATCATCACCCGCAAGGGCAAAACGCCGCGGGCCGTCGTCAGCGCGGAAGGTGGGTCTTACGGCACAAAGGCCACGCGGGCGGCCGTCTCCGGCTCGTCCGGTCCCGTGAACTATGCCTTTTCGGCAACCGGTTACGACACGGCCGGATTTTCACGTTACGGCTACCGGATCGGCCGTATCGAGCGTTTGCGGGCATGGCCCCTGGAAGCCGATTCCGCCGTGCGACTGGGTGCGTCAGGCCGCGTCGGGATTGCCTTGTCGCCCGATGCGCAGCTGGAGGTCGGCGGATATTCCAGCTACAACGGCGCACAATATGATGCGGGGTTCGGATCTGCCCCGGATACTCCATCCCAATCGCAGCAGCGGCTCTTCGAGGGCCACACGAAGCTGACCTTCAACACGTTCGAAGGCATTCTGCGTAACACCTTCCTCGTGTCGGGAAGCCGCACGAACCGCCACTACCGCGACGTGAGCTATTTTGGCGCTCCGCTCGTCACCAACTGGTCGAACACGGGCTACACGGGCGATCGTGTTTCGGCGGAATACCAAGGCGACCTGCGGCTCGGGACCTTCGGGCTCCTCACGTTCGGCGCGAAACTGGAACGGGAACGCTTCGTATCGAGCGCACGGGACGTGCTGCCGGTCGCGAGCCTGCCCCGCGTCACCGACGATGCTTCCCGTGACACGCGTTCGATCTATGCTCTGCACCAGATCACCTTGTTCGAGAACCTGCACCTTTCCTTCGGCGGGCGCCTTGATGCCATCGAGGATGGCGACCGTTTCGGAACGTGGCGAGCCACGGCCGCTTACGAATTCCCCACCTACGGAACGACCTTGCGGGCGAGCGTCGGCACCGGCGCCAAGGCGCCCAGCCTGTTCCAACTCTATGATCCGATCTACGGCGTCGCCGATCTCAGCCCCGAACGCTCGATCGGCGCGGATATCGGCCTCGATCAACGCTTGCTCGATGACCGGCTGACCTTGTCCACCACCTTCTTCGCCAACAGGTTCAAGGATCTCATCGACTTCAGTTTCGATCCGGCCGCATGTCCCCCGAGCAATCCCTCCGGCTGCTATCTGAACATTGCCCGGGCCCGGACATCCGGCGTTGAGCTGTCTGCGGATGTTGATGTCATTCCGACTCTCTTACGCGTCAAAGCCGTCTACACACACACGGATGCATTCGATCTCGAAACGCATCTGCGCCTTGCACGGCGTCCGCAAGATGAAGGCCGCCTCGGGCTTATCGTAACGCCGATCGCGGGCCTTTCGATCGAACCGACCGTGATCTTCGTCGGCAAGCGCTACTCGTCGAAGGACGAGCAGAACGAGCTGGCGTCTTACGCGCGCTTCGACATCTATGCTGATTATAAGATCAACGAAACATTCAGCATGTATGCGCGCGCCGAGAACCTGACCAACGCCCGCTATCAGGATGTCTACAACTACGGCACGGCTGGCCGCTCGTTCTACGCGGGCCTGCGCGCAACCTGGTAGACGCAAGCCTTATGCCAGCACAGCGGCCAGCAGGAGGACCAACAGGCCCGCCTGCAGGCCGCACGCCATTCTGTAAATCCGGAGGGCACGCCGAATGTCCCTTGCGCCCGCATGCGGCGTGCCATCTCCCATCCAATGATCCTCGACGATGACGCCGCCATAGATGCGCGGGCCCGCAAGCCGCAGCGACAGGGCGCCGGCCATCGCCGCTTCGGGCCAACCCGCATTGGGAGACCGATGGTGACGCGCATCTCGACACACAGCCTTCAGCGCCGCAACGGCACTGCAGCCCGGCAAGAGGGCTGCCGCGAGGATCAGGAAAGCTGCGGAAAGACGCGATGCCGGGAGATTGACCCAGTCATCGAGCCGTGCGGCAGCCCACCCATAGGCTTCATGGCGCGGCGTCCGATGCCCGATCATGCTGTCCGCCGTATTGATGGTCTTGTAGAGAACACCGCCCGTCATCCCGCCGAGGGCGGTGTAGAAAACGGGAGCGACGATTCCATCGGAGAAATTTTCAGCCAGGCTTTCGATGGCCGCCCGCGCCACGCCAGCCTCATCGAGGGAAAGAGGATCGCGCCCCACGATATGGGACACGGCCTGGCGGGCGTCGTCGAGACCTTGATCGAGACCCGTTGTAACGCGAGAGACATGATCGTGCAGGCTGCGCTGCGCCATGAGACTGCTGGCAAGAACGCCCGAGGCCAGAAACCACCACGTGCCGAGCCATTCGTGCAAAAGCCGATCAAGGCTCCAGGCGGCGCTTCCGACGATCGCGATCAGAACGAGCAATGCGACAACCCCGTGCCGGCGCCGGACCGAGGGAGTTCTCGCGGGATCGTTGAGGCCTTTCTCGAGCCACGCAATGCCTGCGCCGATCCATGTCACCGGATGGCCTAGGCGTGCGAACAGCCAGGAGGGATAACCGGCCACGGCCTCCACGGCGAGGGCGGTCAAGACGACAGGAAGTCCAGCGGATATGAAGAACATTGAACTTGGAGCAAACGGCCATGGAACACGGCGGCAACCTTCATGACGCAAAAGCGCGCTTTCCGGAAGCGCCCGAGCCGTGGATAGACCTGTCGACGGGCATCAACCCGCGCACATATCCAGCTCCGCCTCTCGATCCGGAGATCTTCCGCCGCCTGCCCTCGCCCCGGCAGGTTCAGGATCTGGAAGGGATCGCGGCGGCCTCCTACGGTGTCGCGGCGACCTCGTCGATCGTCGCCGCGCCCGGATCCCAGGCGCTGATCGGCCTTCTGCCACGTCTTCGCAGCCCGGGACGCACCGCGATCCTTGGCCCGACCTATGCCGAGCATGCCCACCGCTGGGCACGGGAGGGCCATGACGTCGTCCAGGTTCGTACGCTGGAGGAGGCTCTCGGGGCGTCCGCCGATGTGGTCATCGCCGTCAATCCCAACAATCCGGATGGCCGGATCATCCCGGCGGCGCATTTGACGCAGGCCGCCGAGCAGCTCGCACAACGGGGAGGCTGGCTCATCATCGACGAAGCCTTCGCGGATCTGGAAGACAGCGTGTCGGTCGCAGGGCTTTCCCTTCCGAACACCATCATCCTCCGCTCCGTCGGAAAAGCCTATGGCTTGGCCGGCCTGCGGCTTGGTTTCGCGGTCACCTGGCTGCAAATGGCCCAAGAAATCAGGGGCAGTCTCGGGCCCTGGGCCGTCTCAGGACCGGCGCTCGCCATTGGAGCGAAGGCCCTTCGGGACTCGGCCTGGCTCGCCGGGGAGCAGGCCCGCCTGCGCACGGACGCCCTGCGGCTCGACGAACTTCTGAAAAGCGCCGGCTTTCAAGTTTGCGGCGGAACCTGCCTGTTCAGGCTTGGCCGTCATCAAACCGCACCGCTCCGCTTCCATCGCCTTGCCCATGCGGGAATCTGGGTCCGGGCCTTCGATTTCGACCCGACGATTCTTCGCTTTGGTATACCAAAAGAAAAAGACTGGCTTCGTTTAAGGAATGCATTGATCAACTAAAGCATTATCTCGATCCCCTCCGTTTAAATGGCGACTTCCGGTCGCAGGAGAAAATATATTTGGAACCCGTAAGGTTAAGCTGACCTATTCTTGACATATCAGGAGGTCACCAAGAGCGTGTTCAAACCATAAAGGACCGCACGCCCGCTTCGGGGTGACGCGGCATTTCTTTGGGGGCTTCCTGCATGACTGTCGACCTGACAGCGTCTCACGACGCTCGCCAGCCACTCAGCCTTTGCGATTCCAACGATCCGGTCTTCTGGCTCACCCCGCGTGATGCGGAGGAAAAGGCGGACGCTTCGCCTCTCCTGCGCTCCCTTGTCCGGCTGACATCGAGCCTGGGACTTGGGGCCTGCCTGACCGTCGCGACGGCGTCGGCGGCCATTGCGCCTGCGGCCGCGGCCGGAAAGGACACGCTTTCCGCCCAAGAGCCTCAGATGACGCCGCCGGCGGCAGCCCCTATCGATCTGTCGGATCTGACGGCCTCCGGGACGATCCAGGTTGCGGCCCTCGAGCCGAAAGCCCTGGAGCCGAAAGCCCTGGAGCCGGCAGCCCTCGACCCTCTGGAGGCGATCACTCCCGCCGAGCCGGCAGACACCCGGAACGTCCGGGCGCGGATCATCACCTCCATGCCCATGACCACGACGCCCGAGACCGTGCGGAACGATGGGGAGCGGGCCGACGATCACGTGACCTTCGACACCATGCGGGTGCCGCGCTGGATCGTCGACACCATCCTCCGCGCTTCTGAAGAAACCGGCGTGGACCCGGTCTACATGATGGCTCTTGCGGACAAGGAATCGAGCTTCTTGCCGCAGAACCGGGCCGCAACCTCGTCCGCCGAGGGATTGTTCCAATTCGTGACGGGCACCTGGCTGGAGGTCGTCCGCTCCTTCGGTGCCAAGTATGGCTACCGGGCGGAAGCCGAAGCGATCCAGGTCGAGGACGGACAGCTGAACGTTTCCGAGGACAATATGCGCAACCATATCCTCGGGCTTCGGCGCAACCCCTACGTATCGGCCCTCATGGCCGCGGAAATGCTCAAGCGTGACCGCGCCAAGATCGAAAGCAGGCTTGGCCGCACCATCACCCGCTCCGAGTTCTACCTGTCGCACTTCTTCGGGGTTGAGAGCGCCAGCAAGTTCATCGCCCTTCTCGACTCCAAGCCGAAACAGAGCGCTCCGCGCGTCTTTCCGGCCGCCGCCAGGGCCAACCGCACGCTGTTCTTCGCCAAGGCGGGACGGAAGACGAAACAGCTCTCGGTCGCTCAGGTCTACGACAAGATCGACGACATGATCGACAAGCGCCTCAATCGTTACGAGGACGTATCGACGGTCGCCGTCTCCGATTCCAGCTTCTAGCGCTCAAGCACCACCGCGGCGGCATCGCCTCATTCATCTGCGGCAACCGGTTGAGAGGACGTACCCTTCTCGACGCGGGGCGCCATGACGGCGGTTGGCGAACTTGTCGGCGAGACATCGACGAACCCGCCTTTGGCCGGTTCGCGCCTCTGCCTGCGGATACGCACCACCACGAAGATCGCAAGGAAAAGGCAGACCACGCCGGAATAGATAAACAACCCTCCAGGCCCCAGGGACGTCATCGCCATCGCGCCGAAGAGCGGCCCGACCGTCACGCCGACGGCCCACGAGAAAAGCAGGGTCCCGATTGTCGAGATGATGTTCTCCGGCTCGACGATATCGCAGGCATGCGCGACGCACACCGAATAGATGCACAGGGCAAAGCCTCCCCAGGCGGCGAAGGCCCAGATGATCACGGCTCCTGCCCCGCTCATGCTGGCAAGCAGAATGATGACGGATACGACGCTCGTTCCGGCCGCAAGACCCGCGATCACATAGCGCCGGTCGGAACGGTCTGAGAGCCAGCCGAGGGGCCACTGAAGGAGAAGGCTTCCGGCCTGCAGGGCAAACAGCAGGGCGGCGGCCTCGCCCTGTTTCAAACCAATGCTGGTGCCGAACACCGGGGTGATGGCGATGACCGGGCCGTTCACCAGCCCGACGATGAAGGAGCCGACAACCGCGGACGGTGCGGCCAGGAACAGGTTCTTGACGCGAATCCGGACGCTTCGCGGAGCGGGAGGCTCCTGCGTCGTGGTAGCCGCGATCGGCAGAAGCGACAGGGACATCAGCGCGCTTGCGGCCATGAAAAGCCCGTCGGACCGGATATCGCCCAAGGCGATGCCCAGAGGCGACAGCATTAGGGCGATCTTTGTGCAGATCATATAGATCGACAGGATACGGCCGCGGTGGCTCGACGTCGCCCGAGCGCTGATCCAGCCGTCGGTTGCGGTAAAGACGCAGGCAAACGTCACTCCGGTCAGGCCGCGGAGCACCACCCATTCCAACGTGCTGTCCGCCTCCGTCATGATCAAGATGACGACGGCCGCGATAGCCGCGAGGCTCGCGAAGGCTCGGATATAACCGACATGCCGGATGAACGCCGGGGCCAGAAAGCAGCCCGTCGAGAAACCGAGACCATAGGCTGCCGCTACGATACCGATGGACGTAATGGAGAGGCCGGCCGACTGCATCCGCAACGGCATCAGAGCTTGGAGCAGGCCATTTCCCGACTGCAACAGCGTGGTCGCAGCCGTAACGGCCCAAATCAGGGAAAGGGATGAGTTCACAATGAGCGGCAGCGGTGAAGGCGCGCAGGCGCGGGATGTCTCCTAAGAGACTCCAGCCCTCTCAAGAGATCAAGAGTCCTTCTCGCGTGTCGGCTTATGTTTTTAGACGTGCCGTCAGCCAGGGAGTCTCGGCAGACGGTCAAAGAACCCGGTGTGAATCGCGGGCCCTCTTCTGGAAGCTGGCGAAAAGATAGAAACCGTTGAAGCGAACGCCGGTGGCGGCCGCCTTGTCGTCGAAGCCGAGGGGCATCTGGCGCAGGCTCTCGACCTTCCCGGCGAACTCCCACTCGGGGGCGATCACGAACCGGGGGACGGATCGCTCTTCAGGCACCGCGCAGGACAAACCTTCGGGACCCGTGTTTCTAAAGAGATTGTAAGCAGACATGTCGATCCTCCTCGATCGTTTTCGACGCGAATCGCAACACTTACGGGCCAGAACTGTGCTGGCACACCTAGGCGGGAATGTGTTCTTGCTGCGCCCCGGCAGGGGCATGAGGCTGAAAGGGAGTGGCGGCGGCGGGTTATCTTTTGTTAGGCTCCCATTCTGCCCGGCCTTGGCCGGAAGAAAAAGAAACCAAAGGGAGTAGCCGACATGACTGTTCGAGCCTTGCGATGGTTGAATGGGGTGGGACTTGGTCTCCTGGCCTGCGTACCTGTGATGTCCCTCGCCGTCGCCCAACCTCTTGCCCCCTCCCCGGAAGCACCGACCGGCCGATCCGCGAAGTCGGTTACGGCAGCCACGAAAGATATGGTGGCGGCCGCCAATCCGCTCGCGGCGCAGGCCGGGCGCGAGATCCTCGCGGCCGGAGGCAGCGCGGTCGATGCGGCGATTGCCGTGCAGCTCGTCCTCAATCTGGTGGAACCGCAAAGCTCCGGTATCGGGGGCGGCGCCTTCATGGTTTTCTGGGATGGTCAGTCGATGACGACCCTCGACGGGCGGGAGGTCGCTCCCGCCGCGGCCAAGCCAGAGCGTTTCCTCGGTCCTGACGGAAAGCCGATGAAATTCTATGAGGCCGTCGTCGGAGGACGGTCGGTCGGCGTTCCGGGAACCGTGCGGCTTCTGGAAACCGCCCACAAGCGCTGGGGCAAGCTTCCGTGGAAACAGGTGATGGAACCGGCGATCCGTCTGGCGGAGGATGGCTTTGCGATTTCTCCGCGTTTGAACGGCCTTCTCTCTCAGGAAACCTACCTGCCCAACAATCCTCTCGCCCGGGCTTATTTCTATGAGGCTGACGGGAAGCCCAAGGCGGTTGGGACGATTCTCAAGAATCCGGCCTTTGCCAAGACTTTGCGCGCGATCGCGGACAACGGGGCGGAAGCCTTCTATACGGGAGAAATCGCCGAGGACATCGTCGCGACCGTCACCAGCCACCCCACCAACCCGGGCGACATGACCCTGGACGACCTGAAAGCCTATAAGGTCGTGGAACGGGACCCGGTCTGCGGATCGTACCGCACCTACAAGGTCTGCGGCATGGGCCCTCCGAGTTCCGGCGCCATTGCCGTACAGCAGATCCTCGGCATTCTCGAAACCAAGGACATGGCGGCCATGAAACCAGGGCCGGAAGCCGTGCATTGGATCGCTGAGGCTGGACGCCTCGCTTTCGCGGACCGCAGCCTGTTCGTGGCGGATCCGGCTTTCGTATCGGTGCCGGTCAAAGGCCTGGTCGATCCGGGTTACCTGAAAGGCCGCGCAGCCCTGATCGACGCCAACAAGTCCATGGGCAAGGCCAAGCCCGGCGACCCGCCGTTTCAGAAAACGTTCCTTTGGGGACCCTCGGACGGGATCGAGTTCGGAACGAGCCACATGTCCATCGTGGATCGGAACGGCCAAGCCGTTTCGATGACGACGACCATCGAAGATGGGTTCGGCTCCCGCCAGATGACGAAGAGCGGCTTCCTGCTCAATAACGAGCTGACCGATTTCTCCTTTGCGACCGTGGAGGACGGCAAGCCCGTGGCCAACCGGGTCGAACCCGGCAAGCATCCCCGCAGCTCCATGGCGCCGACCATCGTGCTCGACCAGGACAACAAGCTCTATGCCGTGGTCGGCTCTCCGGGCGGCAGCCTGATCATCAATTACGTGGCCAAAGCTCTCGTGGGCCTTCTCGACTGGAAGCTGGACCCGCAGGTTGCCGCCGATCTTCCGAATGTGGGGAGCCGCAATGGTCCGACCGAGCTCGAGGCCGGAACCGAGGCGGAAGCCTGGAAGGCCGCCCTTGAAGCCAAGGGCCACGAGGTCAAACTCATCGACCAGAATTCGGGCATCCATGCCATTGTGGTTACGCCCGCAGGGCTCGTGGGCGGCGCCGATAGCAGACGGGAGGGCGTTGCCATCGGCAACAACTGAGCGTCATCATGCGTCTTGCATTCCTCTCCCGCTTAAGGCGAGGAATGCTCTCTCTTCTCGAGACGATCACGCACTGAGCGAAGGGGCGTCATGAAGCGTTTTCTAGTCACCGGCGGAGCCGGGTTCATCGGCTCCGCGGTTGTCCGCATGCTCATCCGCGAGACGCCTTATACCGTGCTTGTGGTCGACAAGCTGACCTACGCAGGCAATCTGGACTCCCTGAAGCCCGTCGCCAACAATCCGCGCTACCAGTTCGAACAGGCGGATATCGCCGATGCCGAGCGCATGCGCGCCGTCGTGGCGGCCTTCAGGCCGGACGTCATCATGCATCTGGCGGCGGAAAGCCATGTGGATCGCTCGATCGACGGGCCGGGGGAGTTCATTCAAACCAATATCATCGGGACATATGCGCTCCTGCAGGCCGCGCTCGATTACTGGCGCGGCCTCTCGGCCGAAAAGCAAGGAGCCTTCCGGTTTCACCACATTTCCACCGACGAAGTGTTCGGATCCTTAGGGGCGGATGGCTTTTTCCATGAAGACTATCCCTACCAGCCCACCTCCCCCTACTCAGCCTCCAAGGCTGCGTCGGATCATTTGGTGCGGGCGTGGCACCACACGTACGGGCTGCCGACCCTCGTCACCAACTGCTCCAACAATTACGGCCCCTACCACTTTCCCGAAAAGCTGATCCCGCTGACGATCCTCAATGCGCTCGAAGGAAAGCCCCTGCCCGTCTATGGCAAGGGCGAGAATGTGCGTGACTGGCTCTTTGTCGACGATCACGCCCGTGCCTTGATCCTGGCGGCGGAGAAGGCGGCCCCCGGGTCGAGCTACGCGATCGGAGGTCATAACGAACGCCGCAACATCGATGTGGTGCATGAAATCTGCGCAATCCTCGACGAGATCGCTCCCAGCCGAACCATCGGCCGGCGCAAGAGCCTGATCACTTTCGTCAGCGACAGGCCCGGGCATGATCTGCGCTACGCCATCGATGCGGCTAGGATCGAGCGTGACCTTGGCTGGCGTCCTGTCGAAACCTTCGAGAGCGGCCTGCGCAAGACCGTCGAGTGGTATCTGTCCAACCAGGAATGGTGGGAGCGGGTGCGATCGGGCATCTATCGCGGCGAGCGCCTGGGCCTGTCAGCTTAAGATTGCTCTTCCGGCGAGGCTCGCGAGCAATTTGTTCTCCAGCGCATAGTAAGGCTGGACAAATTCTTCCAAAGGGACGATTGTTCTTTTTAGAGAACAGCCTCCCTTGAGACCGATGACTGACGCACCTGACGGCTACCACCTCGAAACCCGCCTTGTCCACGACGGCCAGAAGCGAACGCCCTATGGGGAAACGTCCGAGGCCCTGTTTCTGACCCAAGGCTTCATCTACGAGAGCGCCGAGACCGCCGAGCGCCGTTTCCTCAATGAGGAACAGGGCTACAGCTATACGCGCTACTCCAATCCCACGATTACCATGTTCGAGGAGCGGATGGCCTCCTTCGAAGGTGCGGAGGCAGCGCAGGCAACGGCAACCGGCATGGCGGCCGTCACGGCTGCGATGATGGGGCAGGTCCAGGCTGGCGACCATGTGGTTGCCGCACGGGCCCTTTTCGGCTCCTGCCGCTGGATCGTCGAGGATCTTTTTCCGCGTTTCGGTGTAGGCTGCACGCTCGTCGACGGCCCCGACCTCGATGCATGGCGACAGGCTGTCCGGCCGGAAACCAAGGCGTTCCTGCTGGAAACACCCTCCAATCCGAGCCTGGAGATCATCGACATCGCGGGCGTCGCCGCCATCGCGCACGAAGCCGGGGCGACGCTGACGGTCGACAATGTCTTTGCGACGCCCTTGTTTCAGAAACCGCTGGCTCTCGGCGCCGACTGCGTCGTGTATTCGGCCACCAAGCATATCGATGGGCAAGGCCGATGTCTTGGCGGCGTCATCCTTGCCTCGACGGAGTTCATCGAGACCAAGGTCCAGCAGTTCCTGCGCATGACGGGCCCGTCCATTTCGCCCTTCAATGCCTGGGTCCTGCTCAAAGGGCTCGAAACGCTGCCGTTGCGGGTCGAGCGCCAGACGGAAACGGCAGGTTTTCTCGCAGACGCTCTCCACGATCACGAAAGCGTCCGCCGGCTGATCTATCCCGGACGGCCCGATCATCCCCAGGCGGACCTGATCAGGCGGCAGATGAGCGGCGGCTCCACGATGATCGCCCTCGACATCGAGGATGGGAAGGCCGGCGCTTTCCGCTTCATGAATGCCCTGCGGCTGACCAAGATTTCCAACAACCTCGGAGACGCCAAGAGTCTCGTGACCCATCCGGCCACGACGACCCATGGGCGCTTTACCCCCGAGCTACGGGCCGAGATGGGCATCACCGACGGCCTCGTGCGATTGTCGGTAGGGCTTGAGCATCGCGACGATCTCCTGGCCGATCTTCGTCAGGCATTGGAGCAGGTCTGACCCGCGGGCGCTTGCAATCACCCGCAATCATTGTCTTGCCACAGTTGCGGCCAACCTTCTCCATCCCGCGTGATGGGAGGAGACGACATGAACGTTCACGGACGCAACTGGACTCTCGAAGACACGCATGCCCTCGTGTCTCTCGCCAAGGAAGGTATGCCGGTTTCAGTGATCAGCCTGAAGCTGAAGCGTTCGTTGGCCGATGTCCTGACCAAGCTCAACGAACTGGGTCTCGCTCCTCCGGTCGAGGCGTAGCGCCGGAGCAACCGACGTTACAAATCTCACATCCGATTTCGATCCGACTCGGTCGGCTTTTCCGCGACAGGACGCAGAACTTTTCTGCGCTGCCCCACGAAGAAGCGCCTCCAGGCTGGCTTTCTGCCGGTCGGAACCCGGACGTTTCCTTCACGTTGGCCTCACAACCACTTCAACCTGGAGGCCATGCTTATGATTTGCGCATTCTGTCAGCAGGACGTGAAAGACCCCTGCCACAACACCCAAGAGATGCAGCAACGGGCCAGCGACCACATCGACCGCTGCGAGCATGCGCTCGAACGGCAAGGCGGCGGCGGACACCCCCAGCGGGCCCCATCGACGGATATGGAAAGCGGCGGTCGGCGCTGAGAACCACCCGAGACCGATGTTGTTGAGAAAGCGGGCGCAAGGCCCGCTTTTTCGTGTTCGAAGCGCTGCTGTCTGGCCGGCTGCAGGATCTACCGACCGGTCCTGAGCATCAATCACTGCGACGAAGGTGCGGAAGACGGCGCGGCTGAGGAACCTCCTGCGCTTCTCGGCTGCGACTGTACCCGGTCGAACATCCGCAACGCCGCATCCACGCAAGCCTGCGTGGATTCCCGGTCGCCGCACACGACGCGCAGCTGCGTGTCGCCACTGCGCACGAAGAAGCGCGCATTGCCGCCCGAGCGATCGTCTTCATCCTCATCGCGAACGCGGGAGCCGCGCATGTCGTCTCGGTTCCGGTCCCATCGGCTATAGCCGTCATACCAGCGGCCCCGCGAATCATCATCCCGATCCCGCGAGATGGATTGGCCCATGGCCGACGTGCCGATGAGCGTCATGGTGGCGGCTGCCAATATCAGGACCTTGCGCATATGAATCTCCATGAGAGCGACCGTGAGGATAGCATCGGGCACCTTATCAAGGCGCATCTCAAGCCGCGATGCTCGGGTGAACCGGCAAAACGAAGGGAGGTTCCAAGCCGCATCCATATCCATGGACGGCCTCTATGGACGGCCTCTTGGCCTCAGCGATGCCGCTCGCCGGTTCTGGCCGCAGCGGCTCTTCCGGTACGGCGCGCAACTTCCTCTGCCACGGCCGTCCAGAACAGGACGCCCCGTGGACTGTTCATAACGCGGCAATATTCCGCTTGGCGGTGAGCCTGAGCGAGAGCATCGCGCCCCTCATAGGCCAGGAGGCAAACAGCCTCATACTCGACGGCGGTGAGGCCCTCGGACCGCCGACGCCCCAACAACCGGGCCATGAGGGTGCGAAGGGATTGCAAAATGCGGCGCATGAATCATTGAAGCCGATGTTCTTCCGATCTTGCAAGCGTGGCAGATCGACCGATGCGCGCTCCCGATCCCGGAAATGCAAAAGCCCCGCAGAGCGGGGCTGAAGCCTTACAAACCTTTGGCGCTCCCTAGGGGACGGACAGGGAGAATCAGGATCAAGTGATTGAAAAGGCTGACTTCTTTCCAGAGGCCTGTGTCGACACCTGTGTAGGCAAACGTGGCTGAACTGTCAACGTTTGGAGACCCGTTCAGGAACTCGCGACGCGGGGAGTTAGACTGCCTTGGGTGAGCAGCCCTGGTACCGCCCGTCATTGCCTTCTATGTCGCTGGAAGGGGGATAGCGCCGTCCTTGGATAGAACTCTACTACCTTTTATAAGGTTACCCGCAACGAGATCTGCTGGGCTGGGTTAGGGGACCAAATTGGACGAGGACTTCCAGAGCATTCCAACTACGGACTTCACTGTCTCAATTGATACCACTACCGACCCTCAAGGACAGCGGGTGTATTCCTTCGGCGCATCCTGCTCCTCGCCATTTCCCTGGGCGATCTATGGGATCTGGTGTCTTCCTCAGGGGATCCCCGCGGGAGTATTCGGGTCTGAGCCAGCACCCCAGCGTCCTCATCACACTTGCATTCCAATCCTCATTGCATCCGACCAGCGTGCAATGTGGGGCCGTAAATGCCCCAAGTGTGCCGGGTACTGGAGGACTGCCGCGCCAGGTCTGATCACAAATGCAGTCTGTCCCTACTGTGGGGTCCACATCGAGCCTCATCTGTGCTTGAGCGACGCCCAGGTAGCCTTTGTCGAATCCTGCTGTGCTTTCTATCACCACGTGCAGAGCCTGGACCGAGATGGAGAGTTCTCCATCAAGGTTGCAGATTTGATCGAAAAAACGCACGGCTCCCGTGACGAAGGTAAAACTGCGCCCCCCAAGTTCTTCGTCGAGGTGACACGCCAGACCCGTTTCAGTTGCGACGCATGTGGAACCCAGAACGACATTCTGGGAAGGTTTGGGTACTGCTCCACCTGTGGAACTCGGAACGATATCCAGATGCTGGAGCACGATATCGAGGCGATCCGGACGGAACTTCTTGGAGGCGGCAAGACAACCATAGCACTCAAGGAAGCAGTGGATGTGTTCGATTCTGTAGGTCGAAACCATGCACGGCAACTTGTTGCGCACGTACCAATGACCCCTGCCCGCAAGGAAAAATGGGGCAGAGCCAACTTCCAGCAGATCGACAAGATCCCGGAAGATCTGAAGCGCGATTTCGATATTGATGTCCTGAAGAAAGTCAGCCCCTCCGACGCGGAACATGCCAAGATCATGTTCCATCGTCGACACGTCTATACGCACAAGGGGGCGACCGTGGACCAGAAATACATCGATGACAGTGGCGACACCTCTGTCACCGTCGGGCAACTTCTTAAGGGAGAAAAGAAGGAAGACATCATTCGGCTAACCCAAACCATCATGAAGATGGCTAGGAACCTACGTGATGGTTTCCATTCCATCATTCCTGTACACGAGCAGCCGATTGCCTACCATGCCAATCGGAAGGTGGTTAGGTAGGGTAGCGATGTGAGAGCAGGCTGCGGGGACCAATGCCGCGTCCTGCCGGCCAGCCTGCCAGTCTCCCGGGAGGCGGCAGCGCCCCTGATGTTTGGGCAGCCGATGCTCTAAGGATTCGGCGCCCAGCATCGCGCCAGCGGCGGAGACATTGCGACGGACATCGCCGTAACTCATTGGCGAGACGCTGCCATCCGTCCTCGGAAACGGTCAGGAAATACGCCTGCAACGCCACGTCCTGTGCGATGCCGAGATGATTTCCGAGAACCGGACACCACAACGCCCCTGGCTTCCGGAGACGACGCCAGTGCTCCGACTCCCTCGCTGTCTTCTCATCACACCTGATCCATCCGCCAACACCTGGGGCCACTTCCTCAAGCCGCACGTATTCGGCAGCAGGAATCCGTCCTGCCGCTCGTTCGAAGACATACCTGCGCAGCAGTTGGGCCTCGGGATCACGCATCAGGGCGCATCCAAGGGCGCAACGGTATGCTTGGCCGCATCAGCACCGAGGTTCTTCGGCGGCAGATCGAATCCAAGACGGCTGGATTTTCCATCATGATCCTCTGCTCTGCGCCCCTCGATCTGTTCCATCTCCTGTCGGCCAAGAGCCTTGAACCGATGGAGTTCGGGAACGACATCGGCGAGCTCGGATTGGGCCAATTCCAGGCGCTGATCATCATCGAGGTATGAGCCGACAAATGCCTGGAGCTCTGGAGGCAGACGGCCGAGTGCCGCGGGGTCACCCCGAGTCCCCGCGAGGAGGTCCTGGGCCTCCCGGGCGCCGGCCCGCACAAGTCCAATGGTCTCAGCCTGCACCTTGGATGTTGCGGTCTCCTTCGCCCATGCCTGCTGTGCAGCGTCGGACGGGTGGCAGCCCTCGAGCACGACACCCTGGCGCTGAGCTTCAAGCCAAACGCGGTCCTGATCAGCCTGCGACCAAGGGCCTGTCAGCACGGCGCCCCCACCCCAAGCCTCGCGCGCCTTCGTGACCAAGGCCTTGATTGCGTCGTCACTGACGGGGCCGTGAATCTCCAGTTGATCTCCTGTGTCGCGGATCCTCGATGAGCCGGCACTGATCCAGCATCCGTCCGGTGCGGCCGTTGCGCTGTAACCGCGATCCTGCCACCACCTTGCCAAGGCTTCTGCCTGAGCCTCGGACAGGCGCTCCTGGCGGCGTTCATGGGAGTTCTTCGCGATCGTGGCCGTGCGCGTCAGACGTTTGGTGCCCCAGTTCCCAGAGGCCGCGAGGGCGGCCGCCAAAGCATCGGAGCGCCCCCGGGGTCCCCATGCCCGAACGACGCCTGCTGCCTCGTCGATCTCAACCCAGCCGCCATCCCTCAACATAATTCTGCTGGTTCGCTGGCTAGGGCTCGCAGGCCTGATCAGGTGGAGATCATCGCGCCAAGCGGCCGCATCGAATCCTTTCGGCGCCACGTCAGAGAGGAGCTGCGTTTTGTAGTCGAGACTGCGTGCTGGTTTCAGTCCGTGTGCCATCAATGCGCCTCCGCTCAGTGAACCGTGTACATTATTGGACCTCCTGCTGCCGGCCGCGAGTGCGGCTGCCTGGATAGTCAATTCCCGGACGTCGAGGCTTGCGAGGGCTGCGACGGCAGTACGCTGGCGGAGACGGCCTCGAGGCGTGCGAGAACCTCGCTCTGGTTCTGCAATGTGGACAGGATTGAGCCGAGAAGGTTCTGGATTTCGTCCAACGGGTTCTTCTCGTCCTTCTGCTCGGCCACGAGCGAGAGGAGCGGCAGAAGCTGCTGCGAGGTCTCCCGGGCTATTCTCGCCTCGCGGTAGATCGCCTCGGCCGGACTGGGTTTCTGCTTGGGGTCTGCCATTACGAGCCTCCTCGATTGTAGGAATGTGGAACCCTGAGAGACGGGCGCGGACTGCCGCCGCGGTGATGCGGTCGCCGTCCTTGCGGGCGGCCGCAGACAGGCTGCGCGTCAACCCGTGGGTCGCCCCGGAACGGTCGACGAGGACAGGACCACGGGTCCCCGCAGCGAGGCGTAGGCCCAAAGGCCGAAGTGCCGCCGCGAATGTGGCGCCGTCGTCTGACGCACGCCACGCCGCGAGTACGCGAGTGCGAACCTCTGCTAGCGCAACGCCAGTGCGCTCGGCCTGCGCACGTTCCCGGGGAGATGATGTGGCGATGGGTCGGCTCCCATCGAGAAGGCCGGCAGCTTCCATTTCCGCAGCGACGTCGGCCCGTCCTTCGCGCTTGAGCGACTGGGCAACGGCACGGTTGTGCTTGCCCTTCGTCCAGGCCAAACCGCACTCGTACTCCACAAGGCGGCTGATCTTCTCCCGCCTGGCGTGATCATGCCTCAGATTGGCGACCCGTCCGTCAGAGCCGACAAGAGACCACACAACATGCCAGTGATCCCGACCTTCCTTGTGGTGGCGGACACCGCAGCGGTGCGCTTCGGTAAGGCCAAATTCCAGTTCGTAGAGATGGAGGAAGCACTCCATCACAGCCGCTGGATCAGAACAGTCAGGCGGTGGATCGATGTGGACGTGATGGATCGGGCGATCCGTCCGGCCGTGCGCCGCAGCCGCGACCAGCTCACGGAGTTGTCCGCCGAGATCGGCGGCGGCCAAGCCCCGGGATTCCATGAGTTCCACCTCCTGTCCTTCCTTCCGGGACAGGAGGTGGCTGGCAAGCGCGGGGCCCCCTTGTCCCCGGGTGGCGCCCGCGATCACGCCCGGTCCCCATGACCAAGTGGGCCCATCAGGGCAGGAATCTCACGGAGTACAGACACGATGGCCACAAGGTCAGCTTGGATCGACCGCAATCCCCTCAGGACCGCCTCGGCTTCGGCGTGTGAATCCATGGTCCCAAACTCCCGGAAAGATCGAGCGAGCTGGATCGTCGCTCCCGTGGCTCGACCGACCTCCCCAGTCAGGCGTGCGATGACTGCTAGGTCTTCTGGAGGTACAACGGCCGGGCGACGTCGGGCAGATGGCGGCAGTGAACCGACATCACTACAGCCGGGAAGTGCGCGGACCAGGGCAGCGCGTACCCATCCAGTGGGCGAGATGCCCTCGGCAGTTGCGGCAGCATCAAGAGCGACTGCCAAGCCTTCAGAGAGCCGCACGTGCACTGCCCGCAGGATCATGCAGACGCCCTCGGGTCATCAGCGGCCCTTCGCGCCAGGCGCACGCCCATCCAATATGCGTGCGTCCTTTTCCAGCGGGCCAAGGCCGCATCACGCTCCGCCTCGCCGACTTCGCCGCAGAGAAAGGCAAGCACGGTGGCGTTCACTTCGTCCGTGGCTTCCTCCATGATTTCGTCGAGGACGGCTATGTCCGCATCACACATCATCGCTTGTCCTTTCATTCGGCGGGGCCGACAGCGGTGGGGTCAACGGGGAGGCATTGCCTCCCTTTGCCGGCTTGGGGATGAGCCTCGAAGAGGCGGTATCACCATGGCTGGCTATCTCATGGTGTCTGCCGGCGGAAAGATGGACAAGCCATAGAGATACCGGAGGTCCTATCTGAGACAGCCGGGTGCAATTCCTTGAATCTGTGGCGCCCCGGGAGGCGCATGTCGGTCGTCGACGGGGGCACTCGCAGACAGCCAGTTGACCCTGCTCAGCGGATTGAAGCACCTTCGTCACCCTGCCCGTGGACGACCACCTGAAAGAGGCGCTCGACGTCCTCACGCCTGACCAACCCAGTGCCGGGGTTCAGGACAGCCGCGGTTCCCGCGGCGACACCCCATCGAAAAGCTTCCCCAGGCGCGGCGCCGCCCGCCAAGGCGAGCGTCATCGCAGCGAGGAAACTGTCGCCGGCACCCACGGCACTGCGGACGTCCACCTTCAGGGCGGGAAGCCTCTTGGGTCCGCTGGCCTGGGCCAGGAGAGCGCCCTCACGGCCCATTGTGACGGCAAGGAAATCGACGCGGCCTGACCGGACCACCTCCATGGCGGCGTCCTCTTGGGCCTTCGGGTCCTTCAGGCTGCAACCGACGAACTGCTCGAATTCACCCAAGCTCGGCTTGGCAAGATGAATGCCGCCGGCCGCGATGGTCTCGCGGAAGGCCCGGCCGGAAGTATCGAGGACGAATTTCACCCCCCCCTCTCCCGCGCGATGGCGGCGACCCGAACATAGAAATCCGCGGGAACGCCCTTGGGGACGCTGCCGCTTGCCACGAGAAACTCGCAATCCAGGGTGCCCAGCACCGCAAGAGCGTCCTGCCACTCGGAGGCTCCAACCTCAGGCCCCTCGGGAACGAAACGGTACTCGAGCCCGGTGCTGCGTTCGAAGACGGTGTGACTGACCCGCGTATGATCCTTGATCGCGACTCGCCTCCCCGCGAGCAGTTCCTCGAGCCCGGCGCCGGTGACACCTCCGGCCAGGTAGAGCGCGAGCGACGGGCCGCCGAGTTCCTGGATCACGCGTGTGACGTTGATCCCGCCGCCACCCGGTTCGTAGCGCTCGTTGGTTGTGCGCACCTTGTGGATCGGGCGCACGGCTTCGGCCTCGCTGGATCCATCGATGGCCGGGTTGAGGGTCAGGGTCACGATCGGCTTCATGGCTGGGATCACCTCCGCATTTCATCTGCGAGGATTCTCGCCGAAGTGCATGAGCCCGGGAGAGCCATGATCCTGTGGCTCGCGGGTCTGAACGCCCGATCGCCTGTTGGCACCAGTTCGTCCTGCGGGACGGCACGTTGCGGCGCATGAGCGCGGTCCAGGGAAGGCATGCGCTCCCGGGATCGGAAGCGCGCTGGCCCTCATGGCCAAACGGATCCTATCGGGTGGTCGTCCGCGTCCAGGCGGGCGGATCGCTGGCCGGGAAGGATTCCTCGTCGGCCTCCTCGACGATGTCCAAGACGTCCTCCGGGGCATCGGCAACGCTGACGAGATCGGTGTGTCCGAAACCCTTGGTGTAGTCGAGCACCGAGATGACGGTCGGCGTCACGCGGAAGATGCGGACCTCCTCCGGGCCCGGCATCGGCCCCGGCAGGGAGGTCTGCTCGGGATACTTCCGCACGAGCATCCTCATCACCTTGGCTGCCTCGGCCACGTCGGTCACTGCCCGCGCATGTCCTGCCATGGATAGGCCGCTGATCGCCATGATATCCGACGTGTCGTGGTCAATCGTCAGGGACACCCGGTCATCCCGCGCGAGATTCTTCGCCTTCTGGCTGTCCAGGCCGCACAGAAAGTAGAGGGTGAGGCCCTCGCTCGCGTAGCCGACGGTGGTCGCCTGCGGCCAGCCGTCGGGCCGGAGGGTGGCCACCGTCATAATCCGATGCTGCTCCAGCAGCGCCAGGATCTTTCGTCTGATTTCCTCGTCCATCTCCCGCCTCCATGATGGTGCGCAATCCAACGCGGACGGAATTGATAGGAAGTCGACTATCGGGACCTCTGCAAGCCGTTGAGCCGAGCCGTCCAGTTGGATGGCCAGAAGGCCAGCACGCCCACGATGAGTGTGAGCAGCAGGAGTCCTATCATTGCCTGGATGATCCCGAAGTTGGGCGCGTCCTCAGCGACAACCCAGCCTGTCACGGCACCGGCGGCAATCATCAAGAGACGGACGACCCAGGAGATCATGTCCTCCTCCGTCGGCTGAAGGCTGCACAGGATCCGTCTGCTCCTGCCTTCTATGAGACTGCCTCAGTATAGCACCTATTCGTTTGCCTGGTTTGATTCAGATCAAGGCAGGCTCAAGCGACGCTGCTCACCATTGTGCTGTCTCGTTCGAGTTCAAGAATTGCCGGCCGCCAAGCTGCCTCAGGTTCACCGAATTGTTCTGCTTAACCTGGGTTAGTAGCTTAGGTGGACGCTGTAACAACCAGAACACCAGCGGAGGGAGCCATGCCGACAGATGTGCAGCACCTGCGCTTCCAGGAACAATCGCACACCGATCAAGTGTATTCACCCGACATTCTACCCCGGCTCCAGTCGCTCCTGGCCAACCTGGCGGACATCGACCTAGCCTGTGAGCAGGCGCTCACAGCCATCGAACGCGGCCTCGGCGATGAGAGACTCAAGCGCAGGAAGATCGCCCAGCTTTGGCAAGATCATCAGGACCGCCGCGCACCCTACGTAGCGGCGCTTGAGGAGCTACAGGCGCAGGTCAGGGACTGCTTCGAGTAATCAGGCGCGGCCCTGAAACTGCCCGATGAGAAGAGGTCCGGTCCATGAAGGCGATGGTCCTCCACGAGGTGCGCACGCCCCTTCGTCTTGACGAGCGGCCCCTGCCCTCACTGGGTCCAGGCGAGATCCGCTTGGTGGTGGAAGCCTGTGCGGTCTGCCGCACCGATCTTCACGTGGTGGACGGTGATCTCGCAAATCCCAGTCTGCCGCTTGTTCCCGGCCATGAGATCGTCGGGAGGATCGATGCGCTCGGCGACGGCGTGACGGGCTTGCGCATCGGCGAGCGTGTCGGCGTTCCCTGGCTCGGACACACATGCGGTCATTGTCCCTACTGCACCTCCGGACGTGAGAACCTCTGCGACGAGCCGCTGTTCACGGGCTATACCCAGGATGGCGGCTTCGCGTCCCATGCAGTCGCCGACGCAGCCTACGCCTTCCGCTTGCCGGATGATGGCAATCCCGTTGCCCTGGCCCCGCTCCTCTGTGCCGGCCTGATCGGCTGGCGCTCGCTGGTGGCCGCGGGTCCCGGTGAGAGGATCGGCATCTACGGGTTCGGAGCGGCGGCTCACATCATCACCCAGGTCTGTACCTGGCAGGAACGGCATGTCTTCGCCTTCGCGCGCCCGGGCGATGTAGCCGCCCAGGATTTCGCGCGCTCGCTCGGCGCTGCCTGGGCCGGGGGTTCCGATCAGGAGCCTCCCGAACGTCTCGACGCGGCGATCATCTTCGCGCCCGTGGGCGAGCTAGTGCCCCTGGCGCTCCGTGCCGTGCGAAAGGGTGGCCGCGTCGTCTGCGGCGGCATCCACATGAGCGACATCCCGCAGTTCCCCTATCGGCTTCTCTGGGAGGAGCGACAGGTCGTCTCCGTCGCCAACCTGACCCGCCAGGACGCCGTGGATTTCCTGGCGATCGTCCCCAAGGCCCGGATCAGGACACAGACGGTGCGCTATCCCCTGGAGGCCGCCAACGAGGCCTTAGACGACCTGCGGTCGGGACGGCTCCAGGGGGCCGCGGTCCTGGTCCCCTGATGCAGGATGGGAACAGAAGTCATTGCGTCCAGAAGCCGAACCATAGGTTCAGAGGGAGGAATCCATGCTCCAGAACATTCGCAGCATCCTGATCGGGATTACGGAAGAAGGCGAAGCCGAGGAACGCTCGTCCGCCCTGTCCTACGGGCTTTCGCTCGCCCGGCAGGCGGACGCCCATGTGACCGTCCAGGCTGCCTCCCTGAAGCTCACCTTGACCCATGCCTTCATCAGCGCCTTCGCCGAAGGGCTGGTGGCCGCCGAGAACCGCCGGCTCGATACCCTTGCACGCGCGGCCGCCGACTCGTCCCAGCGGGCCGCCGCCGCATCGGGAGTTACCTGCACCACGCAGGCGCCGCAGCTTGCCTATCCGGCTCTCATCAGGAGCTTCAGCTCCCTTGCCCGCGCCCATGATCTCACGGTCCTCGACGCAGAGCCGATTGCCCTGGCCGTCGACCGCGGACTGATCGAGGCCGTGCTCATGGACAGCGGGCGGCCTCTCGTCGTCGTGCCACAGGGTCGCGAAGCCTTCACGGCAGAGAGGATCGTCCTGGCGTGGGACGGCAGCGCCAAGGCGGCGCGTGCCCTCAACGACGCCCTGCCGTTCCTGCGGGCGGCAACGCAGGTCGAGCTGATCAGCGTCACGGGCGAGAAGGACCTGGAGCACACGGTGCCCGGTGCTGAGATCGCACCGCATCTCACCCGTCACGGCGTCACGGTGGATGTCCTGGCCCTGCCGGCCATGGATGGGGACGTGGCCGAGACCTTGCGCAACCATGCCCACCTGACGCGGGCCGACATGATCGTCATGGGTGCCTACGTCCATTCACGCCTGCGCGAAATGGTGCTCGGCGGCACGACGCAATCCCTGCTCAGGAACGCCCCGGTGCCCCTGTTCCTATCCTACTGACCGGAGAGGCCCGGCATTCGCGCACACTCTTCACCGAGGGAGGTCCGCATGTACAAGAACATCCTGATTGCCACCGACGGCTCGTCCCTGGCGGCCCGAGCCGTCGAACACGGGGTCAACCTCGCCAAGTCACTCGGTGCCAATGTCCTGCTCCTGACGGTCACCGAGCGCTTCCATGTCTTCGCGCTCGAGGCCGATCAGTTGGAGGAAACGTCGGACTCGTTCAGGGAGCACATGCGGAAGCAGGCCGAGCGCACCCTGTCGGAAGCGTCCGAGATCGCGCGCAACCTGGGTGTCGAGGCCACGACGCTTCAGATGGAGGACGACGCACCCTATCGGGCGATCATCCGCATGGCCGAGGATCACGTCTGCAACCTGATCGTCATGGCTTCGCATGGACGCGGCGGGGTCTCGGCTCTCCTTCTCGGGAGCGAGACCATGAAGGTGCTCGCCCACTCGAACATTCCGGTCCTGGTCGTGCGGTAACGACGCCGGGTCCTACCCCTGGATGGAGTTCAGGTAGGCGATCAAGTCGTTGATCTGGGCGGGGTCGAGCTGGAACTGGGGCATGGACGGATGGCCTGTGGTGATGCCTTCGGCAAAGGCCTCGGCGAGGTCCTCGACGGGATAGCGCGTGTGCAGGGTCCGGAAGGGCGGTGCCTCCGGAATGGGACTGTCACCGAACCGTCCGATGGCATGGCACTGGGAGCAGTTCGTCTGCGCGAACGTGAACCCGCGCTGCACACGTCCCGATTGAGCCATGACGACCGACGAGGCGAAAGCGAAGAAAAAGCCCAAAAGCATGAGCCGCCTCATCATCGATGCTCCCCTGCCCTGCCGCGTTCCGCTGGCGTCACCGAGACGACCTGGAACGTAAAGGGCTTCCCATCATCGTCCTCGATGGTGATGTATTCGCCTTCGGCAAAACGGTGCTGATGCAAGCGATAGCCCGCCTCTTCGTCGCCGAGCCGGCCCTGGTTATAGTCGATCATCCAGGTCGCTCCGCCGGCTCCGCCGGGCCTGTGGACCAGGACACCCTGACGCTCGCCTTCATTCACCCAGAAGCGGCGGACCCGGCAGTGATCTCGTTTCACTGCCCATTCGTCCTGATCGAGATGCCCCTCCGCATCGAGCGGCGCAGTGATGTCGTAGCCGTAACGGGAACTTCCCTCGGGAAACTGCTTGTTGCGGGCCAAGTGTAGCGTGACGTGATGGAGCATCGGTCCCTCCCCGATATGGCCGCATCTTTCAATAGGACATGCCATTGTGGCAGAGCTTAGGGAGGTCCGCGCACTGCCACCTTGATCCTGATCAACAAGCAGCAGGACTGGGATCACAAAAATCGATCCGAGGCTATTCGCGGGCTCCGTCCCTTAGGGCTTCTCTGATGCGCCGGATGATGACTCCCTTCGCGTTCCTGCCGGCCGCCACCTCCATGGCGTCGTTGATTTCGAGAAGCAGCTCTGCGTAGTCGTTGTGCCAGTCTCGATGGCCCGCGCTCGCGGCCGGCAGGCGCTCCTCATGGCGTTCGATCTGGACCGCTCGATCTCCCGCCAGATCATAGACATCGTCGATCTCCGGGATGATGGCCCCGGGCACGCGCTCGAGGTCGGCGAGGGACGCTTGCAGCGCCTTGAGGGGTGGATCCTCTCCATGCACGAGAAAGACCCCGCGCAGGACCGGGAGGCGCTCAGCGAGCCAGGCCTTCAGCTCGGGCCCGTCCGCATGCCCGGAGTAGAGGTCGAGCGTCCGCATGCGGGCACGCACCTTCACCTCCTCACCGTGGATCCGGACCTTCGAGGCGCCGTCCTGAAGGATACGTCCGAGTGTTCCCTGCGCCTGGAAGCCCACGAAGAGAACGGTGGCCTCGTCGCGCCAGAGCCAGGCCTTCAGGTGATGCCGGATCCGGCCCGCCTCGCACATGCCGCTCGCCGCGATGATGATGTGGAAGCTATGGATGCGGTCGATGGCCTTGCTCTGCTCGACGCTCTCGGTGAAACGGACCCAGCGGGACTCGAGCGCCTGCACCAGGTCGGCGCCGTTCCTGAGTTCCCCCGCATGCCGCTTGAAGATGGCGCTGGCCTTGGATGCCAGGGGTGAGTCGATGAAGATCGGGATATCTGGCAGTTCACCCGCTTCCATCAATTCCATGAGATCGACGAGAAGCTCCTGCGTCCTCTCGACCGCGAAGGACGGAATGAGCAACACCCCGCTCGGATGCATGGCCGCGCGGACCTCGTCGCGCAGCATCCAGCGGCGGTGTTCGATGGTGGTGCCGGCCCGGTCCGTATCGCCATAGGTGGACTCGAGGAGGACGTAATCGAGGTCCCTCGGGCCGTCCGGGTCCGGTTGCAGGAGCTTGTGGTCAGGGCCGATATCGCCGGAGAACAGGAGGCGCGTCGGCTTCCCGTCCTCGCCATGCGTCACCTCCATCTCGATGGAGGCCGAGCCCAGAAGATGACCCGCATTCCAGTAGCGGGCCCGGACACCGGGAGCGACATCCTGCCATTGGCCGTAAGCCACTGGCCGGAACTGCGTGAGGGACGCGACGGCATCCTCCTCCGTGTAGATCGGGGACACTGTCTCTCGCCCGCGGCGGCGGTTGCGGCGGTTGAGTTGGTCCACCTCCATTTCCTGGATGTAGCCGGAATCCGGCAGCATGATGGACGCAAGATCGGCCGTTCCGGCCGTTGCGTAGATCGGGCCGTCGAACCCGGCCTTCACGAGCTTCGGCACGAGGCCGCTGTGATCGATGTGGGCGTGGGTGAGACAGAGCGCGTCGATCCCTGCGGCGCGGAAGGGAAAATGCTGATAATTGAGTTCCCTTTCCTCTTTTGATCCTTGAAACATGCCGCAATCAACCAAGACGCGAGCTGCCTCCGTCTCGAGCATGTAGCAGGATCCCGTCACGGTTCGGGCGGCGCCGTGGAAGTGAAGGCGAAACGACAAGGGAACCTCCTGGATACGAGGAAGCGTCGAGCGTGGAGAGTCGCACCTTGGTACACCCCCGTCGAGCCGCTAGGTTTGATCCATGCCAAACCAACGGAACGGCGATCATGACCTCGCACGCAGCGCCATCCAACGACATCTGCCCCATCACAGGCAAGACCTACCCCCGAAGAGACTTTTTCGTCGTCGATCACTTACATCCGGCTCTCGCCGAGAGGATCCGCCAGGACCATCCGGATCTGGCTGCCGACAGTCGCATAAGCCGGGCAGCGATCGACCAGTACCGCCTACGCTATGTTGAAGAACTGCTCCGCCAGGAACGCGGCGAGCTTACCAAGCTTGACAGCGAGGTCGCCCGCAGCCTTGCCGAGGGCAGCATGGTCTCGGCCAATGTCGAAGAGAGCTTTGATGAGAAGCGCACCTTGGGAGAGCGGCTGTCGGACGGGCTTGCCACATTCGGCGGCAGTTGGCCGTTTCTCATCTTCTTCGCCCTGGCACTTGGTGTGTGGATCACCATCAATGTCGCGCGTGGGCCGGAGGCATTCGATCCTTACCCCTACATCCTCCTGAACCTGCTTCTGTCCTGCCTCGCGGCCGTTCAGGCCCCGATCATCATGATGAGCCAGAGGCGCCAGGAGTCGAAGGATCGGCTGCGCTCCCTGAATGACTATCAAGTCAACCTGAAGGCGGAGCTCGAGATCCGGCACCTGCACGAGAAGATCGATCACCTGATCACGCGGCAATGGGAGCGGCTCGCGGAAATCCAGGAACTCCAGATCGAGCTCTTGCAGGAGCGCCGCTGAGCGTGGATCGAGTCTACGACAATGGACGCAGGGTGCTCCCGAACACTACCGCGCCCTCTTGCCGAGGCGGCGCATGGCCTCGATCCATGCCATTCGCTTGCCGTCGCCCATGCCCTCGATCATGCCGATGAGCGTGTGGCGGTTCGGGCCGATGCCGACCAAGGACAGGATGCTGCGTTTGAGGCTCCTGAGGCCGTGCGCCCCGAAGTACCATCGATATGCAAAGGCGGGCATGCCCATGGTTACCACGATGCGCGAAGAGCGTCCTTTGAGCGCGGTCCTCCAACTGCTGCCCGCTCCGGCACCGCCCGTCATGAAGGCGGGCCGCAGGGCCTGCTCCAAGAAGCCCTTGAGGAGCGCGGGCATCCCTCCCAGCCACAAGGGATGGATGATCACGAGGTGCTCGGCCCAGGCCATCGTCCGCTGGGCCTCCGCAATGGCGGCCGGCGGCGCGGCGCTGTCCCAATCGGCCTTCGAGCGCAGCACAGGGAAGTCGAGATCGGCGACTGGAATGAACCGGACCTGATGACCGCCGTGGAAGGCTCCTTCCGCGTAGGCGTCCGCCAGCACATGACAGAAGTGTCCGTCTCCGGACGTGGGATGGCCCTGGATGATGGCGATGCGCGTCATGCCGCTGTCCTTTGCTCGTTGCGTGGCACCGACACCGCCCTGAGCCGCTTGGCGCCTCCGTACCAACCGCCTGCCAGGACCGCGATCGTCAGGGCTGCTGCCAACCATGAGAGGCTCGGCGGCGCCAGGCGAAGAATGGCGGCAAGGGGTGGGACGTAAAGGACCACGGCGACGATCGCCGCAGCCGCGACCCCGATCACCCAGAAGGCAATCCTGCTACGGTCGAAGAACGAGGTTTCCGGCTCCGCGGCGTCGGCGAATGCCAGCACCAGGTTGCCGACAACCAGGGCGACGAACGCCGAGGCCCGCGCCTGCGTCTCTGGGATGCCGTCACTCAGCGCCCACGCATAGAGGCCGAGAACGGCTCCGAGAACCACGGCACCCTGGACGAACCCGAGCACGATCTGGGAGATGCCGAAGAGTGGCTCGGTCGGAGGACGCGGCGGCCTCTCCATTGCGTGCCGTTCACTCGGCTCGCCTTCGAAGGCGAGCGAGCAGACCGGGTCGATCACGAGTTCCAGCAGGATCACGTGCATCGGGTACAGGATCGGCGGCAGGCCCATGATGAGCGGCAGCAGGGCCAGCCCGGCGATCGGCACGTGGACCGCCGTCACGTAGATCAGCGCCTTGCGCAGGTTCATGAAGATGCGCCGTCCGAGCCGCACGCCGCCGATGATCGAGGCAAACCGATCATCGAGAAGGACGAGGTCCGCTGCCTCCCGGGCCACATCCGTGCCGCGCTGCCCCATGGCGATGCCGATGTGGCCGGCCTCGAGGGCCGGCGCGTCGTTGACGCCGTCCCCGGTCATGGCGACGATCTCGCCGTTGGCTTTCAGCGCCTCGACCAGGGCAAGCTTCTGCTCCGGCATGATGCGCGCGAACACCCGGATCCGCCGGACCCGCTCGCGCAGGCCTTCCGCGTCGAGTTCGGCGATCTCCCGTCCGGTGAGCACGCCGGCGCCCGTATCGATCCCGGCATGGCGAGCGATCTCCAGGGCCGTGGCCGGGTAGTCGCCCGTGATCATCGCAACAGTGATCCCGGCCCGTGTCGCCTCGGCGACGGCCTGGGGAACATCGGGCCGCACTGGATCCGCGAAGCCTACGAGGCCTTCAAAGGCGAACGCCAAATCCTCGGGAGCCGACGCACGGTTCCTGTCCTCGTGCGCCGATGCCACGCCGAGAACCCGCAGGCCGCGGCTCGCGAGGCCCTTAACCACGGCGTCCGTCGCGGCCCGTTCGTCATCGCTCATGCGGCAGAGACGGAAGACCGCCTCCGGTGCGCCTTTCGCGGCATACAGAACGCCGCCCATCGCGTCCGGCCAGACCTGGATGAACGCCAGAAGCTCGGGACGGAGCGGATAGCTGCGAAGTGGGGGCCCTGACCTGTCCGTCTCGCCGGGCAGCCGCTCCGCCATCGCGTGGACGGCGCGGTCCATCGGGTCGACGGGACGGATGGCCGAAGCCAAGGCGGCCACCCGAAGCGTCTGCTCCATGGATTCGGGTAGCCCGGTGCCGCCCTCAAGCTCCTGAACCCTGCCGTCCCGCCAGATCGTGGTGAGAGCCATCCGGTTCTCGGTCAGCGTCCCGGTCTTGTCGACGCACAGGAACGTGGCTGCGCCCAGGGTCTCGATCACCGCGGCACGGCGCACGAGCACGTTGTGCCGGGCGAGGCGGAAGGCTCCGAGCGCCATGAAGATCGCCAGCACCATCGGGAACTCCTCCGGCAGCAGCGCGATGGCCAGCGTGATGCCGGACAACGTGCCGCCGATCCAGTCGTCGCGCAGCACGCCGTATGCCACGGCAACGATGACGCAGAATGCAAGCGCAAGGATCCCGAGTTTGGCGACGAGCGCGCCAGTCGTCTTCTGTAGAAGCGTCGGCTCATCCTCGATGGCGGCCAGCGAGGCGCCGATGCGCCCCAGCCGCGTCGAGGGACCGGTGCGCAGGATATGAACCATGCCCTGCCCACGTACGTTCAGGGTTCCGCCGAACAGGTAGGGCGTGTCATCTCCCCCCGGCTCGGGATCGCCAGCCTGGTCCACGTCGGCCGCTACCGCACGTTTGGACACCGGCACGGACTCGCCGGTGAGGGCGGACTCGTCGACCGTCAGCGCGTCGCCCGCGATCAGGAGACCATCGGCCGGCAGACGCTCCCCCTCTCCGACGAGGACGAGATCGCCCGGCACGACCTCGCGCACCGGGACGCGCCGCTCGGTCCCGCCGCGGACCACCCGGGCGAAGGGCTCGGCCAGCTCGCGCAGGGCTGCAAGAGCCCGCTCGCTCCTTGCCTCTTGCAGCACCACCAGACCGATCGTCACGACGGCCCCGGCCGTCATGAACAGGCCTTCCCCGATGTCGCCGACCACCAGGTAGAGTCCCGCGGCGGCCAGCAGAAGCAGGAACATCGGCTCGCGCAGGATGCCGCGGGCAATGTCGACCAAGCCGCGGGAGCGCGTCCCCGCGACCGCATTGGGTCCATGGCGCGCGAGGCGGTGCTGCGCCTCGGCCTCGTCGAGGCCCGTCAATCCCGCAGGTGCGACCGTCGCGGTATCCGCGTCATGGCCACTCGGTGCGGTTTGCGCATGAACGGCCATGTCCGCTCCCGGCTGGAAGGATCCGCCTCAATGGGCCACCAGGACCGGGCTTTCCGATGCGGTCAACATGTCCCGCGTCGCGCCGCCGAACACCTGCTCCCTCAGGCGGGTGTGGCCATAGGCGCCCATGAGGACGAGGTCCGCGGAAATGCGGCGCGCCTCCTCGAGGATGACGTCGGCGACGGAGCGATTCCGGCTGTCAGCGGTGACGACCTCCGCGACGACATTGTGGTGGGCGAGATGGGCCTTCACCTCCGCGTAGGGCTCCGCATCCGCCGGAGGATCCACGACCAGGACGACTACTCGAGCTGCCTGCTCGATGAAGTCCAGCCCCTCGCGCAAGGCTCGGGCCGCCTCGCGGCTGCCGTTCCAGGCGACCAGCACGGACTGGATCGGCCCCTGCCGGCGGCGACCGGGCGGCACGAGCAGGAGCGCACGCCCACTGCCGAAGAGCACCGCCTCCACCAGGTCAGGCCAGACCGCTGTTCCGGCCCCGCCATAGGGGCGCGTGGCGATGAAGAGGTCGGAGCAACGGGCCTGGTCGACGACCTTCCCGGACAAGGCACCGAACGTCTCGTCGAACCGGCGCAGCTCGCTCGGCACCTGAAGGCCGGCAAGCCGCTCCGTCAGCCGCCGGGCCGTGGCATCACCGTCCTTCAGGGCTTGATCCTGTAGCTCGGTCAGAACCTGGATCGCGGCCGCTCCGCCATCCATGGGCATGGCGACCGTGAGGTCAGGAAGTTGGTTGGTGAAGAGCCCGATCAGATGAGCGCGCCCAGGTGTCGCGAGGGCCTGCCCGTGTTCCAGCCGGATCTCGTCTTCGGGACTTCCATCGAGATGCACCATGATGTCCTTGATCATCGCTCTCTCCCTCTGCGTGCCTGGACACAGCCGTCGTGCCGAAGCGACTATCGATCATCATGTAGTCGAAATCGGGGTGGATGCTTTGATCTGACGCAATTCGCCTGAGATCGCTCGGATTTAATGTCGAGTGATCCACCGACCTCGGCACGCGGGGTCAAGCCCGGAGGCTGCAATGCCGTCCCATACGACTGGTGCTCTCAAGGGCGGTCGCAAGTCCAAGGCTCAAGCCGCCCCACCTCCCGAGCAGAGGCCGGATCGGCTTCCTGTACGAACCGTGCCTTCGCCGCCCCTTCAGTCCCAACCATCCGATGATGCCGAACTCCATCGGATCCGGGACGCTCTGGACCATGCCGCCCATGCGGGTCTGGCGCGTCTCACGGCCGGACTGTCACCGGCCGCCGTCTTCGATGCCTACATGGACTGGGCCGTCAATCTCGCCATCTCGCCGGGCAAGCAGGTTGAACTCGCGGCGAAGGCAGCCCGCAAATGGGCGCGGCTGGCGCAGTTCGCGTTACGCTCCGCCACTGGCGGAGGCACATGCGAGCCGTGCATCGAGCCGTTGCCCCAGGACAGACGCTTTGCCGAAGCCGAGTGGCAGCAATGGCCTTTCAATCTCATTCAGCAGGGCTTCCTGCTTCAGCAGCAATGGTGGGACAACGCGACGACCGGGATCGACGGCGTCACCAAGCAGCATCAGGCCGTGGTCGAGTTCATCTCGCGCCAGATCCTCGACATGACATCACCCTCGAACTTCCTCCTGACCAACCCGGTCGTGCAGCGGCGCATCCTGGAAACGGGCGGCCAGAACCTCGTGCTGGGCTTCCGCAACTTCCTCGATGATTGGGAGCGGATCGTCCGCTCGAAGCCTCCCGCTGGCGTGGAGACTTTCCAGGTGGGCCGGGATGTGGCCGTCACGCCGGGAAAGGTGATCTACCGCAACCGTCTCATCGAGCTGATCCAGTATGCGCCAACGACGGATACGGTCCGGCCGGAACCGATCCTGATCGTGCCCGCCTGGATCATGAAGTATTACATCCTCGACCTGTCCCGGGAGAACTCGCTCGTCCGCTACCTCACGGATCAGGGCTTCACGGTCTTCATCATCTCCTGGAAGAACCCGACCGCAGAGGATCGGGATCTCGGCATGGACGATTACCGGACGCTTGGGGTGATGGCGGCGCTGGATGCCGTGAACGCGGTCATTCCCGATCAGAAGGTTCATGCGGTCGGCTACTGCCTTGGCGGCACGCTCCTCTCCATCGCAGCCTCTGCGATGGCACGCGACGGCGACAGGCGCCTGGCGACCCTATCCCTGCTTGCTGCGCAGGCCGACTTCCGGGAGGCCGGAGAGCTCACCTTGTTCATCAACGAGAGCCAGGTCCACTTCCTTGAGGATCTGATGCGCAGCCAGGGCTATCTCGACACCCGGCAGATGGCCGGGGCTTTCCAGCTCCTGCGCTCGAACGACCTGATCTGGTCGAGGCTCGTCAGGCATTACCTCATGGGTGAGAGGACGCCCCTGAACGATCTCATGGCTTGGAATGCCGATGCAACCCGCATGCCTTACCGCATGCATGCGGATTACCTGAGGCAGCTCTTCCTCGATAACGACCTCGCCGAAGGACGTTTCCAGGTCGACGGCCGTTCCATCGCCATCAGCGACATCCGGGCACCGATCTTTGCGGTCGGCACCGAGCGCGATCACGTGGCGCCCTGGCGCTCGGCCTTCAAGATCCATCTGCTCGCTGATACCGATGTGACATTCCTTCTCACGACGGGCGGCCACAATGCCGGCATCGTTGCCGGACCGGACAATTCGAAGGGAAGCTTCCAGGTACTGACAAGATCCGCGGCGGGCCACTTTCTGGATCCCGACACATGGACCAGGATCGCACCCCGCTTCGAGGGCTCCTGGTGGCGCGAATGGACCCGTTGGCTGTCCTCCCATTCCGGAGAGTTCACGGATCCGCCCTCCATCGGAGCACCGGCACAGGGGTACGCTGGCCTGGGTGATGCACCCGGCACCTACGTGATGCAGGCCTGATCGGAACTCGTCGCATCTCCCCAAGCCTATGGGGTGACCGCCACCTTCAGTACGCCATCGCGCTGATGGCCGAACAACTCGTACGCCTCCTCGATCTGGTCGAGTTTGAAGCGATGCGTCACCAGCGGACGCGTATCGACGCGTCCTGACGCAATCACTTCCATCAGGCGCCGCATGCGCTCTTTGCCACCCGGGCAGAGCGTCGTCCGGATTGTGTGGTCACCCAGCCCGGCCAGGAAGCCGTCGAGCGGGATCCTGAGATCGCCCGAATAGACGCCGAGCGAAGACAGCGTGCCGCCAGGACGCAGCACCCGCAGCGACGCCTCGAAGGTCTCCTGCCGTCCGAGCGCCTCGATGGAGACGTCGACGCCACGTCCGTCCGTGAGGCGCCGGATCTCCTCGACCGGATCGGCCTTCGTGAAGTCGACCACGTGATCCGCGCCCATGCGGCGTGCCATCTCCATGCGCGCGGGCACGCTCTCGACCGCGATGATGGAGGTGGCGCCCATCAGCCGGGCGCCGGCCGTGGCGCACAGGCCGATTGGGCCTTGTGCAAAGACCACCACCGTGTCGCCGATGCGGATGCGCCCACTTTCCGCGCCGGAGAAGCCCGTCGACATGATGTCCGGACACATCAGCACCTGCTCGTCCGTGAGCCCGTCCGGCACGGGAGCAAGGTTCGCCATGGCATCGGGAACGAGCACGTACTCGGCTTGGCAGCCGTCGATGGTGTTGCCGAAGCGCCAGCCGCCCAGCGGCTTCCACCCGTGCTTGGTGCCGGCCCCATCCTGGGAATGGCAGCCGCACAGGCAGGCCGCGCTGTGCCCGCTCGGCGTGATCGCGCCGGCGATGACCCTCTGGCCTTCCCGGTAGCCCTGCACGGCCGAGCCGAGCTTCTCGATCACGCCGACAGGCTCATGGCCGATGGTCAGCCCTCGGGCTACTGGATATTCGCCCTTGAGGATGTGGACGTCCGTGCCGCAGATCGTGGTGGTGGTGATGCGGATGAGCGCATCGAGCGGACCGATATCCGGGATCGGCTTCTCATCCAGGACGATGCGACCTGGCTCCACGAAGATGGCGGCTTTCATCTTGGGCATGGCAGTCCTCCGGTTGGCTCGTGCGGGGCCTGCCGGCCTCGCGGCGCGCGATCCTGAACGTAGTCCCGTTCGAGGGGGCCGACGTTGACGTGGATCAAGACGAGTCGGGGAGCGTCACTTCCCCGTCGGATGACGATGTCCTCGAACTGATCGGCTCCGACCGCTGTTACGTTGGCTGACCTCTAGCTCGACCTTGTGTCGTCGGATTTCCCCGAGGTCCCACTTCCCTGCTGTCCTGTTTCACCTGCTGCACCCTGACCGGTCGGGCCCCGTCCTTGAATTTGGATGCGCCGGGAGCGCTCCGGCCGCCCGGTCTTCGGTATCGTCACCGTGAGCACGCCGTTCTCGAAGCTGGCATGGACCTGCTCGGAATCGACCGCGTACGGCAGCCGCAGCGAGCGCTGGAAGGTGCCGTAGGAGCGCTCGACGAAATGGAAGTTCTCCTTTTCGTCCTTGCGCTCGAACTTCTTCTCGCCCCGAATGGTGAGCACGTCATCATCGAGGCTCACGTCGATGTCCTGCTCGGTCACGCCGGGCAGCTCGGCCGTGATGCGGAGGTCCTTGTCCGTCTCCGACACGTTCATGCTAGCATTGACGAAGTTGCCGACGTCACCTTGGCCCTGACTGCCGGCTGCGGCAGGCAGGCTGGCGCCGCGGAAGACGTCGTCGAAGAGACGGTTCATCTCGCGGTGGAGCGACAGGAAGGGATCGCCGGGGAACATCCCGCCGCCGGGGCGGAAGGGGGTCATGGGATTGCGGGCCATTGTGCATTCCTCCTCATCAACCTCTGATGCCGGGCGGATGGCGTTCCGCTCCGGAAGGGCAACACAACTCAGACAGAATGTTCGGATCCGGCTTTCCGCCAAGGGCGAGCCCTGGCGAAGGCGCCCGGTCCGCAGGGCCGATGATAGTCCTCCAGCGGCCGTCTTGGAATGGGGATCGGGTCTCAATCCCGCCTCGCGGTGATCACCGCGAGCGTCACCGAGCAGAAGGCCACGAACATCACGGCTGCGTTCACCGCGTGCGAGTACTCCCATTCCCGGCGCAACCCGCTCCAGTCGTCCGGCATGGTCGTCCAGTTGGCGGTCGCCTGATTGGCCGGGAACGTCCACGCGAAGAAGATCGCGAAGAAGGCGACGAGGCACAGGGCTGCCGTCCATGCGAAGTAAACGGCCGGACACTGGCGCCGAAGCTTGATCGCCAGGATGACATTGAGGATGAGTGCGACCACGTCAAAGAGTCCGAGCCAAGCCCAGCCGGCATAAATGCCCTGGACGCTCAGGTAGGCATCTCGCGGCAAGTTGATCTTGTTGGGCAGCGCGAACAGGTGGGCCCCAGCGGGCACCAGCGCGAGAGCGGTGATGAGGACCGCGAGGAACTGTACCACCCGTGAACTCATACGATGACTCCTACTATCCGGGGTTTTCAGAAGGTCTGCTAATGGGATGGACCGGCCGTGCTTACCGGCGCACCCTTCATCAGGGGCGCCCAGCACGAGGATCTGAGCCATGTCTAAAGCTCCGCTTCCGCCCATTGCCACCCTTGGCATCGACATCGGCAAGAACAGCTTCCACCTCATCGGCTTGGATGCTCGCGGCGCCATTGTCCTGCGCCAGAAGCTCTCGCGCGGACAAGTGGAGCAGCGCCTCGCCAATATGCCAACCTGCCTGATCGGCATGGAAGCCTGCGTCGGGGCCCACCATCTCAGCCGTCAGTTGCTGGCCCTCGGCCATGATGTGAAGCTGATCCCGGCGCAGTTCGTGTCCCCCTTCCGCAAGAGCCACAAGAACGACTTCCGTGATGCCGAAGCCATCGCCGAGGCGGTGCTCCGCCCCACCATGCGGTTTGTCCCCACCAAGACAGTCGAGCAACTCGACCTGCAAGCTCTTCATCGCGTTCGCTCGCGCCTGGTGAGTCAGCGAACAGCCGTGATCAACCAGATCCGTGCTTTCCTGCTGGAGCGCGGGATTGCGGTGCGCCAGAGGCTGCGCTTGCTACGCCAGGCCTTGCCGGATATTCTCGCCCAGCGCACGGACGTGCTCACGCCGCGGATGACGCACCTGATCGAGGGCCTGATGCAGGACTGGCATCATCTCGACGAGCGTATCGATGCGGTGACTGGCGAGATCGAAGCCCTCGTGGCCGCCGATGAGGCCTGCCAGCGCCTGATGAGCGTGCCGGGGGTGGGACCGATCATTGCCAGTGCCATGGTGGCCAGCATCGGCAACGGAGCCGCTTTCAGCCGGGGACGTGACTTTGGAGCTTGGCTCGGCTTGGTTCCGCGTCAGATCTCCACTGGGGACAGAACCGTGCTGGGCCGCCTGACCAAGCGCGGCAACAGCTACCTACGATCCTTGTTGATCCAGGCGGCTCGTGTGCTGCTGCTCTGGCCGGCCAAGTGGCGCCAGCACAGCTTTGGCGAATGGCTGACGGCTGCTTCGATGCGCCTGCACCACAACGTGCTCGCGGCGGCTCTCGCCAACAAGCTGGCTCGCATTGCCTGGAGTGTGTTGAGCCAGAACCGGACTTATGAACCCCGTACAGCGGCTGTGATGGGCTAAGGGCAGCATCGCCCTGCCCTGAACAGCCGCCTGGAGCTCGCCGAGGTCTGCGAGAGGACGAGGAGATGGAGAACGGTCGCGCCGTCGCATTGGTGCTCTGGTGACCCTAATGGCCGAAAGGGCCGATCCGCTAATGAGAACCAGTGTGCGCGGATATCCATGATGGCCAGGAGTTCTGCTCCGCAAGGGCCGGATACATTAGCGCAAGACCAACCTCGCCATCCCGAATTCCCTTGCGACGCACGGCCGGTCCATACATTGGGGTCAAGCAGTGAAGTCCATTCACTTTTCGGAAGGTCCGGTTCCGTGAGGATTGCAGCCCTCGGAGTAGCGTCTCAGGTGTGCCAGAATACGACATTCGCAGCCAGAAGGGTGGCGTGCTTAGGCACGGCCGAGCACCGCGGCAGGGACGCTCGTGCGGTCACACGTTTCCTCGCGGCCGTCGCGAGGCGCGAAGCGCCGCCTCGTCGGGGACGGCTTCGATTCCGAGCGCACCCAGGAGCGCGTGCACCGGGTCCTTATAGCGAGGTCCGTGCCGCCGGCCAATCCTTGGGCCGCCTCCCTTAGGCCGTGGCTGTCTCAACGAAAGGGGCAAGCATCTCGAACATGGTCCAAAGGTCGAGATCGACCGCCTCGCCGCGCATGGCCGCGTTCTCGGCTCCGTACCTGATGTCAGCCCTGAAAAGACGGTGCACCCGCGTGTCACGGTTGTGGTGCATGTCCTCCCAATGTCTGATGGAGAAGAGGCCGGGATTGTGGGTGTCGACGATGTGCTTCAGGAAGGACGCTGGATTCGCTGCATTGGGCGCATGCAACTGAAGTCCCGTATCGAACTCCGCAATGATCACCTCGTCCTCAACGTGGAGGACGTAGCTGGATGGCGAATAAAAGCCGACCGCTCCATCGTGCCGATATCGCCGCTGGAAATCATCTGCTGGCTTGAGGCGCTCCGCTTCTCCATGGAATCTCATGTACGGGGCTCGCACGGGAACACGCCCGACATTCCGAATGCCGAGAACGAGCGTGGCTCCGTACATGAGTGGACTGCTGACGCCACGCCTTGCGTCTAGGAAGAAGCCAAGGGATGCTTCCCGGGGAGCCATCATGGCGTCGCGGACCTCGCCGTGCTCCATCATGCGCGTGCCGTCGCTCCCTCTCCGGTAATAGCGGTGCTCCTGGATGCTCATGTGCGGACGCATATCCGATGGGGGAATGTTTATCGCCACGAAGCCACCGGACCCGCCTTGGTCGGTTGGGATCGAGTGCACGGCAATACCCACATGCTGAGGCGAGAGCAGGTCTGGCAGCAGGCCGACGATCCTGTTCCTGATGGCCTCCCTATCGTCGAAAGGCCGGAGATCCGACGCAAAGTCGAGACCGTCCCGCTTCTGTGTGTCGATGCCAACGAGGACGAGACCGCCCTCCGCGTTGGCCATGCCGCACAGCGCCTTGGCAAGAAGCTTCCGGTCATCCCTCGTGACGTGCGTCCCCGACATGTTCGCGAGCGTCTTGAATTCAAGGTGCAGGGATTCTTCCTGGTCCAGCACGAGTTCACGGAGTGCTGTCTCGCCGCCTGAAAGGATCTGGTCAAGCAGATCGCTCATGGGTCGTCCTCGAGGATAGATATCGCCCGGAGTACGGAGATTGAACGGGCAACCTAGAAATCAACCCGGCGGGGCCATCAGGCCGTCAGCCGCGTGCGGCTGCGCCTCCGACGGCGGGACGCTGAAGGAAAGGCCACCCGACGGGCTTCTCCGCGATCCCGTCAGGCGCTTCCCGGGCGCCTCGAAGAACTTCGGCCTCAGGAACATGCACCCACGCGAATGGGAAGAGCCAATCCCCAAAACTATCATCCCTATATTGATATGGGAAAACGGGACACGATCCAAAATCAACTTATTTTTTAATGGGTTATCTCGGCATGACCTGTCACATCCCTCAGAACGGGATGTCATCGTGCACTTCGAGCACCTTGGCAAACATTGGCTCGGGCCTGAGAACGTGGCCGTCAGCAGGCGTCCATTGCCCAGACTCCTCAGCCAAGGCTAGCTGTCTGCACGCCGCTACGGCGGCCTTGGGATCCACCCTGTCGTCGTTTTCCCAAAGCGCTTCAATAATTGCTCGGAGCATGTCGATCCGGGTCCGAGCACTCTCATCGACATGATCCAGGTAATGCGTGACGCGCAGGGCCGTATCCAAGGCATCCGGTGCTGGCCTTCCCCAGTACCCATCCTCTGTAAGCAAGTGAATGCTGTTCACTAGCCTATGTAGAGGCCCGTACAGATAACGCCGCCCATCATTCCATCGCGGATCGATGAGTTGCGATGCCTTGCGACGCATCTGCTCCAGCATCTCGTCCCGGGAATATTGGGGCTGACTGAAACGCCAAGCGATATCCAGCAATGGCTGAGGATCAATCACCAGCCTGTGGGCATGGATGAAACGTGCGAGAGGGTGAAATGGCAGGCGCTCCTGCGCCGCAACTCGGAGCATGATCATGACGTCTTGGACTTCGGGTGAGGCCCAGAACGAACCTCCAACTGGGCGCTCTGGAAGTGCGTCGACCGGGAACAAAAGGCTTGGCGCTGCCTCGGCCGCTGCGAGCGCTGCATCCGCTTGTCCAAGCTTCCAGCGACGTCCCCGTTGAACCGCAGCAAGCGTGGAGGACGAGACAATGTTGAATCCTAGACGAGCCTTCTCGATTTCGGACAACGCATCCCTGACCCGCTTCCGATGCTGCCGACCCGTTGCTTCATTGGTCGACTTCGGCCAGATCCGGCCAGCGAGATCGTCCAAGCTGACCACAGTGCTTCCCTCTCGGGGCAGCATCGTTTCCAAGGTTTCGAGAACCTGACGAGCCACAGAACGGAGAGGTGCCTTCCGTCGATCCCGGACTGGAGCAACGCCTTCCCGGGCGCGAAGCCTCCCGGCCTTACTTTTGGAAACATCCATGAAGCCGGCAACGCGGCGGACCGTGGGGCGAATTCCCCGCCGTTGATAATCCTCAGCGACCAACGGCGTTATGTTCTGCTCCGCCTGACGCTGCTCCCGCGTCGTCGTCGCCGGCGCTCGATGCGGCTTGTAGTTCTTCGACACATACTGAGCCACGCTGCGCGCTGTTGCGGCGACGTGGGAGGGTTCCATCTCTTCCCCCTCTGGATGCTTTGCGAGCCAAGCCATAAGTTGCTGTGTGCACCAAGCCTCTAGTGTTTTCTCTTCACGGCCAGATTGGCCGCATGTCGTTGCATGCGCATAGGTCCGTTTCCGGAGCCACTCAAAGGCTTCCAGGTTGATACTCACGACGTCTCCCTCACTGGCCTATGCCAATCCATGACGATCATTCACTACGACCCGTCGCCAATGGATTGCTTGGAGCAGGGCTTCCATTGAGGGGAATGCCGGACCGCGCAAGGGTCAAGCCCTGCTCCTGAGATGAGTTATTCCTATTGATATGGGAAAACGGGACACGTCCGAATAATCAGTGTCCCGTCAATGACTTGATGCACTCTGGCTTGTCACACAGCGCTTATCAGCGTGTGGCTTGCGCTACCTATTGGGATCCGCATCGCACTCCGCGTAAAGGCGCAATGCCCCGCGTAGATTGGACTTCCTTGTCGTCCCCAAACCCTTGAACTCAGGAACTGTCTCGAGGAACGCCAGCGCCGCATTGACGTCTGGGAATGTGCGCTGTCCAACAAGCTGCTGAACAGCCTTGAATTCCGATAGTACCTGCTGTCGTCGACCTTCGTCCATTGGCTTGTTTCTCCGAAGCCAAGTCACGAAGGGTCTCGGTACTTTCATATCTATCACGGCCGGGCGTTCGCCTTTGGAGTGAGCCACGATGCATCGGCCAATCGCCTCGGCGAGCGGCGGAGGTACGGCGTTTGCCAAGGCCTGCATTTTGGCCGATTCCGACTTGCCAGGCGACCAGTCCCACTTCGAAGGAAAGCCTCCAATGAGTGAGAGCTGCTCAAAAGTCGGGATCGGTAGCTTGTCCAAATCGATGACGTCATTGGCCTTCGGGCGGTAGCTTGCCCCGGGACGCTCGCGCACTCCATGTGAGATCGTTGGAGCAGGCTGATCAACTCGACGAGTTCCAGCGCTACTCATTCCACCTGGCATAAGCCAGAACAGGCGGCAGGTTTCCTGAAGCTCTGCCTCGCTGAGTGTCTCAAGCACACCAATATCGGCTTCTCTCAAGGCATACCCGGCGTCGCCTGCACTGCGTCTGAACGTGGAAGTGATCGATGGTGCTGGCTCAGCCGAGGACCACAGCGAACGTCGCTCTCCCTCGTTGTGACCACGGCGAAAGTAGACTCGGCCGAAATCCGGGCCGAGGACATCGGCAACTGTCATCTGCTTGGGAGATCTTTCTGAGTCGAGATGATCAAGGAGCCAGCCATCTGCTTCGCCGAGACACCCTGCTAGGATCAGTCTTTTCCGCGATTGGCCGACGCCATAGTACGACGCATCCAAGACCTTCTCCGTCAATCCATATCCGGCGTTCCGAAGGATTGCCGTGATCCGGTTGAAGATGCCGTATCGCCTGAGACCCTGCACGTTCTCCATGACGAAGTACCTGGGCTTTACCAGTGCCACAATGTAGGCAAACGCATCAGTGAGCTTGGCACGCTCATCTTCCTCCCCTTTCCGCTGCCCTGCTGAGGACCACGGTTGGCAGGGAGGGCCGCCAACGATGATATCCGGAGCCAACTCCAGGATCTCCGGGATGATGGTGAGAATGTCTCCGAGTTCCGGGGATTCCCCGTCAAACCGTCCTAAGTTGGCTTGACGAGCCTTTTTGTACCCGTTCACCTTGCGAAGCAGGGATCCCAGGTTCGCTTCGTGGATATCGAGTGCGGGTTGCCAGTAGTCGTAGCCCCTTAAAATTGCGAACCCCGCACGCTTGAAGCCCAGCGACATCCCACCGGCGCCGCAGAAAAGTTCAACCAGTCTCATCAGTCAGCCTGTTTAGTAGTGAAGAGCCCTCACTATGCCTAGTCTCTGTGCGACCGAGGCTTCGAGGGCAGTGAAGTGGTTTCATTGAGGATCAGGCGCAGCCCTGAACTCCCGCACAGGACTTGGAATCCTGTTTCCGCGGAACGCTCTAGTACGGTTCAGGACCAGCCCGCTCCCATTTCCAGCAGGAACGGCACTACGTAATGACCCCAGATGCCTTCCGGGGACGACCTATCTTCCTGGCAGGCACTGGTGAGAACGGTGCGTAGTATGGTGAAAGATCAAGACCCTCTGGCAGGGGCGCTGTCGCAAGAGTTCGGATCTCGTCTGCGCGAAGAGTTTTGGAGCCATATGTGGCCCCCACATCCTTGTGAGCATGTCCAAGTTGGACGTCGATAGTTCGAAGGTCCACTTTTTGTGACCTGAGCCAGTCCTTGCAGCCATGCCGAAGGCTGTGAAACGTTTGGCCGCGCGCTTCGTGGATACCGAGCTCCTTCATGGTACGAGCCATGCGCTTCGAGGCTGTTGCATGGGGTCGTACGGCACGCGATAGCTGCGGCCACAAGGTACCGGAACGAAGGCCAGCAACCCATTCAAGGAATCCCGTGCCGATAATCGCGTCAGAAAGTGCTATTACGCGACGGCTACGGTCATTCTTGACCTGGCGTTCCTCAACCTCCCCATCCTCGCCCTCAATGTCCTCGACGAGACTGAGAGTCCAGTGAGACTCGAATGGCTGCACATCCGCAACCTGAAGGCCCACGAGTTCTCCCAAGCGCGCACCTGTCAACACCCCGAGCAAAGGGATGAAGCGATCATCTGGGCGTCGTTCCCTTGCTGCCCGGGCGAGAAAGATATTGAGCTTTTCAACGTCAAGCCCCTCGCGCGTGACCGGGCGGGCCGCCGAGCGGGGCAGTGTGATAGGCACATCTTCGTGTCCAAGCGCGCGGACATGATCCGGATACGTCGCCCGGATCACTTTCCAGACATGGCGGAATTCAGCCAAGTATTCCGATACAGTTGTCTTCGAAATCGGCTTCAGGCCACGGATCGATTTGGCCCGCTCGATGATGTCCAACGGTTGCAAGTCCCGGAGCCGCTTGTCCGTATTCCAAGTTGAAGGGAGACGTCCAAGGACTGCTGTGAAGGTTTGGAGATCGCTAGGGACATAGGTGTCGACAGCCTTGTCACCGATGATCGCGACGAAGGCTCGAACAGCACGTTGGAGCCGCTGGGTATATCCTGACTTCTCTCCAAGCGCATCGCTCTTGGTCTTGATGACCTCGGCAGCACAGACACTGAGGAGAGGCAAGTCCTCCGCAACCCTGCCTTTCAAGGTCGCAAGACGGTCGACAGTTCGATCATATACTGCACGCTCTTGGTGCCACTCCTCGCCGTCTCTCCTGATTTCGGCTCCGATAATGTCGAGGCGAGCACGGGCGGAACGGAGGGCGTCGCGCCGCGCCATGTGCTGGGCCTCAAAAGCCTGAAAGATCTGGATGACCTCTGGATCAGCACCCCCGTGCTCTTCCTCCTCACGCCATCGCGTATTAGCGTTCAAACCTTTGAGACTCGCCCCAAACTCCTCTCGGCGAAGTGCCTCAAGCTGTTCAGCCAAGGCAGCCAATCCCCGGGATACCAATTCCCTCGACACGTCCCTACTCTCCATTCTGGTAACGGCATAACCCGCAAGGATGCAGGCACGACGCCGCGCCTCGGCCGCAGGTATACGGCCAAGCTTGATCCGGAACGGGGTAGCACCGAAGCGGTCAAGAAACCGTTGAGGAGGAGTGATTTGAAAAACGTAGCCCGACGGGCGCTTCCAGAGGTATCGCGGCATGTGTAGAATCCTGTGTAGCCACAGGGTCCTCAGAAGTTAAAAATGCAGCGATTTCAACAACTTGCCTTTGGCGCTCCCTAGGGGACTCGAACCCCTGTTTTCGCCGTGAGAGGGCGACGTCCTAGACCGCTAGACGAAGGGAGCTAGCAAGGTGAAGGCCGCTCGTATAACCACCTCGGAGAGAGCCTTCAAGTCCTTTTGCTGAAAAAAGCAAAGGATCAGCCTGATGAGGATGTGGTGAACGGGGAAACGCGCAAAGAATGGATCCTGGAGGAGGAGGTACCGGCCGAGCGGCTGGACCGGGTCCTGGCCCGTCTGGCAACCGACCTGTCGCGCAGTCGGCTACAGGCGCTCATCCGTGATGGTCAGGTCGAGATCGATGGCGCTCCTGCCCTCGATCCGAGTCGCAAGATCCCGGGTGGCGTTCGCATTGCTCTCACGGTTCCGCCTGCTGTACCGCCGGAGCCTCAGGGCGAAGCGATAGCGCTCGTCATCGTCTATGAAGATGAGGATCTCATCGTCATCGACAAGCCTGCGGGCCTTGTGGTGCACCCTGCGGCGGGTCACGATTCGGGAACTCTCGTCAACGCGCTCATTGCCCATTGCGGAGAGAGCCTTTCCGGTATCGGCGGCGTCAAACGACCGGGCATCGTCCATCGCCTCGACAAGGACACGTCCGGGCTGCTCGTGGTGGCGAAGAACGATCGCGCCCATCAAGGCCTGGCGGAGCAATTCGCGGACCATGGACGCACGGGCCCCCTGGAACGCGCTTATCTGGCGATGGTGTGGGGCGTTCCGACACGTCAGCATGGCACCGTGGAAGCGGCCCTTGCCCGCAGCACGCACAATCGCGAGAAAATCGCCGTCGTGCCCGAGGAGCGTGGGCGCTATGCGATCACTCACTATGAGTTGATCGAACCCCTGCCTGCCTCGGCTCCGCTGGCGAGCCTGGTGCGCTGCGTTCTCGAGACCGGCCGCACCCATCAGATTCGCGTTCACATGGCCCATCTCGGTCACCCTCTGCTCGGGGACAGCCTTTATGGATCGGGCTTCAAGACGAAGGCCAATCGCCTTTCCGAACCTCAGCAGCTTTCCTTGAAAGCCCTGGATCGTCAGGCACTTCACGCGGCGGTTCTGGGTTTCGAGCATCCCGGAACGGGAGAATTTCTCCGTTTCGAAAGTCCTCTGCCGGCGGACATGGAAGCGCTTCTCGGGTCGTTTCGGCACTAGCTGATAAGCGGCAATGCGTCGCAAAAATCAGTCAAGGCGGCACCCTTGCGGCTTCCGCGCGTTGTCACCTCCTGAAGCCTGACTGCCTCTGTTCTGACAAGGTTCGACCGTCTATATAGGGTGCGTAGACGGTCGGCCATCGCTGGAGGCCGTCTCAGGCTTGCCTCACCTCTGGAGGGAGCCAGATAAGGAGATCGATATGGCTGCAGCGCTTCCAGTGCTTGCCAATGAAGGGGGCCTTTCGCGTTATCTCGACGAGATCCGTCGGTTCCCCATGCTTGAGCCGCATGAGGAGTTCATGCTCGCCAAACGCTGGCGAGAGCATGGAGATCGCGAAGCAGCTCACAAGCTCGTGACGTCCCATCTGCGTCTCGTGGCGAAGATCGCCATGGGCTATCGCGGCTATGGTCTACCCATCAGCGAGGTCGTATCCGAAGGAAATGTCGGCCTCATGCAAGCCGTCAAACGCTTCGAGCCCGACAAAGGCTTCCGCCTCGCCACCTATGCTATGTGGTGGATCAAGGCGGCGATTCAAGAATACATCCTGCGTTCCTGGTCTCTCGTGAAGATGGGGACCACAGCGAACCAGAAGAAGCTGTTCTTCAACCTCCGCAAAGCCAAGGGCCGGATTTCCGCCCTCGACGAAGGAGATCTGCATCCCGACCAGGTGAAGCAGATCGCCACCCAGCTCGGCGTCAACGAGCAGGACGTTGTGGACATGAACCGCCGCCTCGGCGGCGATGCCTCCCTGAACGCTCCGTTGCGGGAGGAAGGCGAAGGCGAATGGCAGGACTGGCTCGTCGACAACAGCGAAAGCCAGGAGCAGATGCTCGTGCAGGAAGAGGAAGGGCAGAATCGCCTGTCCGCCCTGCGCAATGCCCTTTCGGTCCTCAACCCGCGGGAGCGCCGCATCTTTGAGGCCCGTCGCCTCTCGGACGACCCGATCACCCTCGAGGAGTTATCGACGGAGTTCGGCGTCTCCCGCGAGCGGGTTCGCCAGATCGAGGTGAGGGCTTTCGAAAAGGTTCAGGAAGCAGTCAAAAAGAACCTCGCGAAGATCGAGGCTCCCGAAGAGGCCCACTGAAGCCTTCTATCGAGAGACGAAAAAGCCGCGGTTTTCCGCGGCTTTTGTTTTACTGCCATTGGCTGAAGGCGCTGTTGAGCACCTGTGCTCCGGACGGCCCCTTCTCGAAGCTGAGAATGGCCCGTTGTCCCGATGCCATTCGGACCGGCAGGTCGATCCAGTTCCGTCTGACGAACAGCTCGGTGTTCCGCTCGATATCGCTCGAGAGATTCGAAAGACCGATCAGGAAAAGGTTTTCGCGCACCGGCACGGGAAGGCCCGCGACCGGAGTTCCCCTGGCGGCCTCTTCGTCCTTGAACTGCAGCAGCCCCACATCACGGATGACCCGTCCGCTATCGCCGGCGCGGGTCGTGAAGGAAATTTCCACCGTGTGCGAGGCCGGCAACGTCGCGTCGAGGTTGCGGCGGAGCACCATCCGCATCGTCAACCCGGCATCCGGAATGTCCAGGTTGGCGGTCACGGCCCGCTGAAGCGGCTGCCCCTGCCCGGGATTGATATCTTCGAGGCGCCACGTGACGCGCCCGGTCTGCGCTTTGGGGCTGGACGGATTTGCCGGGTCCTCTTCGTAGAGGACCGCCCGCTGGGCGACGCCGATCTCCTGACGGGCCGGCTGCGGCGACGCCGGAGCCGGGGTGGACGGCGCGCCCACACGGTCGTTGTTCTTGCTCGCATCGGGCTGGGGCTGCGGCGCCTGGGCGACAGGAACCTGAGGCGTAAGGTCTTCGGGCTTGTCTCGCCACAGGAAGGCAAACGCGGCGATCGCGGCGATCACCAATGCGAGCACCGCGCCGAGGATGACCGTCCGCCCTCGCTTGCCGCTTTGCATTCCCGGATGGGGGCGGCTTTCAACCCGAGGCCGCGCCGCCGCTGTGTCCTGCGCGACCGCGTCGGCTTCTCCCGGTGCCTCTTCGGGCTGGAAGGCCGCGGGTGCCGAAAGGGGTACGACCGATTGAGGCCCTGGTCGCCGCGGCGCTTCCTCCGACGCGGAAGAAGCCGCCGGGGGCTTTTCGGTGAAGTCGAAATCCTTGAACGAAAAGTCCGCCTCGACGCGAACGATCGCGTCGTCGAGGGACCGGCTTTCCTTTTGGATGTCCGGCTCCGACAGCGGAGGATCAAGCGAGCGCAGCTGAGCCACGAGAGCGGAGCGCGCGCGTTCATAAACAGCGCGCCGCATCTCGGGGGTCTGGTCGGATAAGCCTTCGATGGCTCGGGCAATCAGTGGGTAATAATCTGCCATTTGCCCTCGGAATGGCGCGGAGCGGGCCCCGCGTCAACCCTCAAACGGGTTCTTCATGAGGATTGTATCGTCACGCTCTGGCGAGGTCGAGAGAACGGCCACCGGCGCACCGATCAATTCCTCGATCCGGCGGACATACTTGATCGCCTGCGCCGGAAGATCGGCCCATGAGCGCGCGCCTGCCGTGGAGCCGCTCCAGCCTTCCATCTCTTCATAGATCGGCTCGACCCGCGCCTGCGCTCCTTGGCTCGCCGGGAAATAATCGATCGTTTCGCCATCGAGACGATAACCGACGCCGACCTTGATCGTCTCGAAGCCATCGAGAATGTCGAGCTTGGTGAGCGCGATTCCATCGATTCCGGACGTTCTCACGGTCTGGCGGACCAGCGTCGCATCAAACCAGCCGCAACGGCGCTTGCGCCCGGTGACGACGCCGAATTCCTTCCCCTTCTGTCCGATCAGCTCGCCGATCTCGTCGAACAGCTCGGTCGGGAAAGGACCCTCGCCGACGCGGGTCGTGTAGGCCTTGGCGATGCCGAGCACGTAGCCAACCGCCCCAGGCCCGAGGCCGGAGCCGGTCGCCGCCTGCCCCGCGACCGTATTGGAAGAGGTAACGAAAGGATATGTGCCGTGATCCACGTCGAGGAGAGAACCCTGGGCTCCCTCGAACAGGATGCGCTTGCCTGCCCGGCGCTCCTCATCGAGGAGCCGCCAAACCGCATCCATATAGGGAAGCACCTTGTCGGCCACCGAGGCGAGCTCGTCATAGATCGCCTTTGGATCGAACTCGGGAAGACCGAAACCGCGACGCAGGGCATTATGATGGCTCAGGAGCCGGTCGATCTTTTCCGGGAGGGAGCCAAGATCGGCAAGATCCATCAGCCGGATGGCGCGGCGGCCGGCCTTGTCCTCGTAGGCTGGGCCGATGCCGCGCTTGGTGGTGCCGATTTTCGTGCCCGCGCCACCGCTTTCGCGAAGGGCATCGAGCTCGCGATGGATGGAGAGAATCAGCGTCGCGTTCTCGGCGATGCGCAGGTTCTCGCGGGTGATGGCCACCCCCTGCTCGGCGAGGCGCTCAACTTCGCCCGCGAGGGCATGGGGATCAAGCACGACACCGTTGCCGATCACCGACAACTTGTTGGGACGCACGACACCGGAAGGGAGGAGCGAGAGCTTGTAGACCTTGTCTCCGATCACGAGCGTGTGGCCGGCATTGTGGCCGCCCTGGAACCGCACGACCACGTCGGCCTGCTCGGAGAGCCAATCGACGATCTTGCCTTTGCCCTCGTCGCCCCACTGGGCGCCCACGACAACCACGTTCGCCATCGCTTAATGCCTCACATGAAAAAACCCCGGCGCAAGGCCAGGGTTTGGGGTGGAAAAACCTTGCAAACTCTCATGGTGGATCGAGGCGGCGAGGTCAAGCCGGAATGCGCCGATGTCCTCTAAAGAGCGTGGGTTTTCAGGCTCGTCCGCGAGCGCTCTTCGTCCGCCGGACCTGATGCTCGACGAAATTGCGGATTTCCCGTGTCCTGCGCGTCGCGTCGAGGACCTCGCCATCGACACCGTGGCGCCATGCGAGGTCGGCGCGCTGCGGATTGGCGTGCAGTTCGTTCAAGTCCGCGATGTAGCTGGCCGCATCCTCCGCCGTACGGCAAAAACCCTCCGCCACGAGAATGTTCGTCCGGCGCGCCAGAATCACCGCCAGCTCGCCCAAGCTGAACTCGGGGTGATACTGCACGCCCCAAAAGGTCCCGCCATTGACCGTGATCTCGGCGGCCTGAACGGCGGAGACCGCATTGGAGGCCAGCACTGTGCAACCTTCAGGCTGCGCAGTGACCATATCGAGGTGAATGGCCGGTGCATCATAGACGGGAGGGCGCCCGCCGAGCATCGGATGAGCCTCGCCGATAGCGGTCCGCATCAACCGGCGGGCGAATCCGACTTCCCGTCCCGACGGGTTGGGGCGGACATCGCCGCCCGCCGCGACCGCCGCGACCTGCAAGCCCCAGCAGGATCCGAAGCTCGGCGTTCCCGAGGCATAGATGGATCGCATCAGATCGACCTGGCGCAGAATGTCGGGCGTCCGGTCGTAGATGTTGAGATGGGAGCCGGTGAGAACGACGCCGTCATAGGATTCGAGGCCGGAGGCATCAGGAAGGTTCGCCCCCTCGTCGGCCGGAAAGGCCAGATCGCAAACCGCGTCCGCCTCGATTTCCTGCAACACGGCAGCATAGGACTCGGACGGCATGAGTCCATAGGCCTCACGGTGGGCCTGCCTTGCACTCTGCGTATTGCCCTCGACAACCAGAAATCTTAAGGCCATGACCTTTGAAGCCTCCCTTTTGTGCCGGTTTACCCGAACGGCGCTCGGCGGCAAGCGCTAGGAGGTTCCAAGGCCCATGAAAGTCCTTCGCTCCCTTTGGAAAGGATTCTTCGGGCAGGCCTATCTGCTGCTCGTGACCACCACCCTGTTCTGGGGCGGAAACGCCATTGCGGGCCGCCTCGCGGTCGGAGAAATCTCTCCCATGGTCCTCACCGCCCTGCGCTGGGTTCTGGTGGTGTCCGTCATGCTGCCCCTGCTCGGCCGAAAGCTGGTGGCCGAGCTGCCCCTGCTTCGCCGAAGCTGGCTCTTCATCGTTCTCATGGGGGCTTTCGGCTTCACGGCTTTCAATGCCCTGTTCTATGCCGCGGCTCATCACACCAGCGCCGTTAATCTGACGATCTTCCAAGGCGCCATTCCGGTCCTGGTGCTGCTCGGGATGGTTCTGTTCTTCCGGGCTCCGGTTCTGCCTTTGCAGATCCTCGGCATGATCGTGACGGTGGTGGGCGTGATCATCGTCTCGGTGAAAGCGGATCTTGAGATCCTCAGAACGCTCGCGCTCAACATCGGCGATGTGTGGATGCTGATCGCCTGCATCTTCTATGCGGGCTACACCCTGGGCCTCAGATACCGGCCGCTGGTATCGGGATTGGTGTTCTTCACCGCACTCGCGGTCGTGGCCTTTCTGAGTTCACTGCCGCTCCTTGCGATGGAAATCGTCCATGGAACCGCGCAATGGCCGACCTTCAACGGATGGCTGGTGCTGATTTACGTCGCGTTCCTGCCATCGCTCCTGGCACAGGTTTTCTTTATCCGTGGCGTGGAGCTGATCGGACCTGCACGGGCCGGTCTTTTCGTGAACCTCGTGCCGGTCTTCGGCGCCCTGCTCGCCGTGCTGCTGCTGGGCGAGCCCTTCGCGTTCTATCACGCGCTCGGCTTGGTGCTCGTGCTTGGCGGCATCTGGCTTTCGGAACGAAAGGCCTGATGGCCGCTCTCCAGGGCGAACGGCGATGTCCGCCCTGGAGCCATTGAGCGCGTTTAGAACCGCACGGACCGGGCGCGCTTCACCTGGGGGATCTCCTCGATCCTGCGCAGGAGTTCGTCCGTGACCGGCTGATCGACCGAAACGAAGCAGATGGCATCGCCGCCAAGCTTGTCGCGGCCCAGAGCAAAGGTTGCGACGTTCACACCGGACTCGCCCAGCAACGTGCCGAAGCTGCCGATAAAGCCGGGCTTGTCGGCGTTGCGCACATAGATCATGTGCGGTGCGAACTCCGCATCGACCGCGATGTCGCGGATCTCGGTCACACGCGGCTTTCCGTCCTGGAACACCGTGCCGCCCGCATGGCGGGCCATGTCCTCCGCATCCACCACGATGCGAATGAAGCTCTCGTAGTCACGGACGGCGCTCTCGCGCTTGACCTCTTCCACGGTAATGCCGCGCTCGCGCGCAACCACGGGCGCCGACACCATGTTGATGTCCTGCAGGAAGGGACGTAGCACGCCGGCGACCGCAGCCGAGGTCAGCGCACGGGTATTCATCTCCGCCACATCGCCTTCATACTCGATGCGGATTCCCTTGATGGGAGCCTCGGTCAGCTGACCGAGGAAGGAGCCGAGCTTCTCCGCCAATGCCACGAACGGCTTGAGGCGCGGGGCCTCCTCCGCGGTGATCGACGGGAAGTTCACCGCATTCTGGATGGCGCCCTGCAGCAGATAGTCGGACATCTGCTCGGCAACCTGCAGCGCGACATTTTCCTGCGCTTCCGTCGTGGCGGCGCCCAGATGCGGGGTGCAGACGACAGCGGGATGGCCGAACAGCGGATTGGCGGTCGCGGGCTCTTCCGTGAACACGTCGAAGGCTGCGCCGGCCACGTGGCCGGAATCGAGAGCCGCGCGCAGAGCCGCCTCATCCACGAGTCCGCCGCGGGCGCAGTTGATGATGCGGACACCCTTCTTGGTCTTGGCGATGTTCTCCGCCGAGAGGATGTTCCTGGTTTTCTCCGTCATGGGCACGTGCAGGGTGATCACGTCGGCCCGGCGCAGGAGATCCTCGAGCTCCACTTTCTCGACACCGAGTTCGAGCGCACGCTCCGGCGACAGGAAGGGGTCGTAGGCGATCACGCGCATGCGCAGGCCGATCCCGCGCTCTGCGACGATGGATCCGATATTGCCGCATCCGATGACGCCGAGCACCTTGCCGGTGAGCTCGACGCCCATGAAACGGTTCTTTTCCCACTTGCCGGCCTGCGTCGAAGCATCGGCCTGCGGAATTTGGCGGGCCAGCGCGAACATCATCGCGATGGCATGCTCCGCGGTGGTGATCGAATTGCCGAAGGGCGTGTTCATGACGATGATGCCCTTCGCCGTCGCGGCGGGAATCTCGACATTGTCGACACCGATGCCGGCACGGCCGATCACCTTCAGGTTTTTCGCCTGTTCGAGGATCTTCGCCGTCACCTTGGTGGCGGACCGGATGGCAAGACCGTCATAGTCGCCGATGATGGCGGCAAGCTTGTCCTTGTCCTTGCCGAGGTCCGGCTGGAAATCCACGTCGATGCCGCGATCCTTGAAGATCTGCACGGCGGCGGGCGACAGGGCGTCGGAAATGAGTACGCGGGGTTTGGTCATGGAATTGCACCGATCACGTCATCCCGGCTCAGGTCGCGCCGGCCAGGATCGTTAAGGAAAGAGAGCGTTGAAAAAGCTCCCGGATGTGGCCTTGCCGCATCTGGGGCACATCGGCATCAGGCCGCTTTCGCGAGCTTTGCCTTTTCCTGCGCGAAGGCCCAGTCGAGCCAGGGCGTCAGAGCCTCGAGATCGGAGGCCTCGACCGTCGCACCGCACCAGATGCGAAGGCCGGGAGGCGCATCGCGATAGGCACCGATGTCGAAGGCAACGCCTTCCTTGTCCAGGGTTGCGGCAATGCCTTTGGCGACCTGGGTCACAGCCTCGGCTCCCTTTGCGACGACATCCGCATCGGCGATCACGAGGCAGACGCTGGTATTGGAAGCGTTCGCCGGCTCCTTGGCCAGATTGGCGATCCAGGGTGTCCGTGCGGCCCAATCGTGAATGACCTTGGCGTTGGCATCCGCCTTGGCCAGAAGCCCTTTCAGGCCCCCGATGCCCTGAGCCCATTCCAGCGCGTCGATATAATCCTCGACGCAGAGCATGGACGGCGTGTTGATCGTCTCGCCCTCGAAGATCCCCTCGATGAGCTTGCCGCCTTTCGTCATGCGGAAAATCTTGGGCAGAGGCCAGGCCGGCTTGTACGTTTCCAGGCGCTCCACGGCGCGCGGCGACAGGATGAGCATGCCATGGGCAGCCTCGCCGCCGAGCACCTTCTGCCAGGAGAAGGTCACGACATCGAGCTTGGCGAAGTCGAGCTTCTGCGCGAAGGCGGCCGAGGTCGCATCGCAGATGGTCAGACCCTCGCGATCCGCCGCGATCCAGTCCGCATTCGGGACCCGCACGCCGGACGTGGTGCCGTTCCAGGTAAAAACCACGTCCCGGGTCTTGGTATCGACCTGGGTGAGATCGGGCAGCTCGCCGTAAGGCGCCGTGATGACCCGGGCGTCCGCGAGCTTGAGCTGCTTGACGACATCGGTGACCCAACCCTCGCCGAAGCTTTCCCAGGCCAGCATGTCCGCCGGGCGAGCGCCGAGCATCGACCAGAGAACCATTTCGACGGCGCCGGTATCGGACGCCGGCACGATGCCGATGCGGTAATCGGCCGGAACCTCGAGCACTTCGCGGGTCAGGTCGATGGCGCGCTTCAGCCGCGCCTTGCCGAGCTTCGCACGATGCGAGCGGCCAAGGCTCTCGGTCTTCAGGTTTTGGAGGGACCATCCGGGGCGCTTCGCGCAGGGGCCGGACGAGAAGAAAGGCGCGCGAGGACGCGCGGCAGGCAGATCTGTCATGTCATTCCATCCTTACAGATGGGCGCCTCTCGTTGGGGAGAGGTGTCCCGCCGACCGGTATGACGGAGAGGCCTTCAAAGGTCAAGGGCGAAGGTTCAGGACAGGAATGAAGTGCTAGATTACGAAATCGTAATACAAAATGTCGTGTGGCCTAAGGTATGTTCACGGTGCTTGGCATATATTGTGCTAGGAACTCCGACATAAAAAGGTTCAAGGAGCGAGCATGCGTGTGTCCCGTCAGCTCGCCGTCATCGCCGTGCTGGGGGCAGCAGGGTATGGCGGCTGGTATGCCTATCAAGGCGGCTATCTCGCGAAAGCACCGGTTATCGGGTCCTATTTTGCGAAAGCAGAGGAACCATCGGCCCGGTCCGGACGTGGGGGACGCGGCGGCGCCTCCGGTCCACCCACCGTCGAGGTCAGCGAGGTCAAGACCGGCCGGATCGTGGATACCCGTGAATCCGTGGGCACCGTTCGTGCCTATGAATCGATCACCGTGACCGCCAAAATAGCAGGCGTCATCACCGACATTGGTTTCGACGAGGGCCAAAAGGTCAAGGCGGGCGACATGCTCGTTCAGCTCGATGCCGCGGAACGCAAGGCCGAGATCGAGCAGGCCGTCGCCGAGGCCAACCGCGCCGTCGCTCTCAGGAATGAAGTTGCGATCAAGCTCGAGCGTGCGCAGGCCCTGAACCGGACGGGCGCCGGGACAGGCGCCCAGGTCGAGGATCTGACGGCCCAGGTCAAATCCCTTGAAGGATCCATCGCTTCGGCCCAGGCACAACGGAAAGCCGCTGAAGCCCGCCTCGAGGATCTGACGATCCGCGCGCCGTTCGCGGGCCGTGTCGGCACCCGCTCCGTGTCGCTCGGGGCGTATATCTCCCCCGGCACCCGCATCACGTCTCTCGACGATCTGTCCCGCGTGCGCCTCGACTTCGCGGTTCCGGAGAACCTTTTGGGACGTCTCAAGCCCGGCCAATCGGTGAACGCCATGTCTCCGGCCTACAGGAACCGGGTCTTCAAAGGCACGGTGTCCACCATCGATACCCGTGTCGAGCAGACTACCCGCACGGTGCGCTTGACGGCCGAGTTCGACAATCCTGACGAGGCTCTCAAGCCCGGCATGTTCCTCTCCGTCGCCTTGGAGGTGACCACAAAGGACGATGCGGTGATCGTTCCTGAGGAAGCCGTTGTGAGCGAGGGCCTGCGCCAGATCGTCTATCCGGTAAAGGGCAACAAGGTGGAGCGCCGGGTCGTCACCATCGGCCAGCGACAGGGTGGCAACGTCGAGGTCGTCGAGGGTCTCAAAGCGGGCGAAACAATCGTCGTGCTGGGTGTCCAGCGCGTGCGGGCCGGCATCGAGGTGATCGCCCGTCCCCTGGGATCGGCGCCCCCTGCTCCCCAGCAGGCGCCGGCGGCCAACAGGGAGCAACCATCCCGAAGCTCACTCAACCTGCCGCCGGCAATCGGCAGCGCCGTCGCGGCGGAGCGGAACTAATTATGCCCCGCCCCTGCTCGATCATGAGACAGGGGCGGCGGCTCCACGTTTGAGCGGCCCCGCCCCTCTTCGGACGATGTAAAAACATGCAGGTTTCAGACCTTTTCATTCGCCGTCCCGTCTTCGCCGTCGTGGTCAGCCTGCTGCTGGTCGTGGGCGGCTTGGCGTCCCTGATCAACTTGCCCGTCCGGGAATATCCGAGCGTGGACCGGCCTGTCGTTTCCGTCTCGACCATCTATCGCGGCGCCTCGAACGAGGTCGTCGAGAGTCGGATCACGGAGGTCATCGAGGGCGCGGTGGCGGGCATCGAAGGCATCCGCCAGATCAGCTCGCAGAGCCAGAACGAGCGCTCCTCCGTGTCGATCGAGTTCGACGTTTCCCGCGACCCCGAAGGCGCGACGTCGGACGTGCGTGACGCCGTGTTCCGCGTCGTCGGCCGCCTCCCGGACGGGGTCGACCAGCCGGTCATCCGCAAGGTGGACGACAACGCCTCCGCGATCATGTGGATCAGCGTGACGTCGACGAGCCTCGACGCGCTCGAACTGAGCGACTTCCTGAAGCGTGTCTACGTGGATCGCCTGTCCACGGTGCCGGGCGTCGCCAATGTGTACCTCGCCGGCGAGCGGCGCTATGCCATGCGACTGTGGGTCGACCGGGCCGCGCTGGCAGCCCGCAACCTGACCGTTCAGGATCTCGAAAGCGCCATCAAGAAGCAGAACGTGGAGCTGCCGGGCGGGCGCATCGAGTCGCAGCAGCGCGAATTCACCGTCAAGACGGATTCCCGCCTCGCCTCCCCGCGCGACTTCGAGCAGGTCATCGTTTCCAACAAGAACGGCTATCTGGTTCGGCTCGGCGAGGTGGTCCGGGTGGAAGTCGGCGCGGAAGATACCCGGTTTGAATTCTACGATTCCGGCAAGACCGCCGTCGGCATCGGCATCGTTCGCCAGTCGACCGCCAATACGCTCTCGGTTGCCAACGATGTCCGGGCTGAGCTGGCGCAGCTCAAGGATTCCCTGCCCCCCAACACCTCGGCCGATGTCTCCTATGACGAGAGCCAGTTCATCAGCGCGTCCATCGAAGGCGTCCTGCATACTCTCGTCGAAGGCCTCGCCCTCGTCATTCTTGTGATCCTGCTGTTCCTGCGCGACTGGCGCTCGACGATCGTCGCCATGGTGGCCATTCCGGTGTCGATCATCGCGGCCTTCATGGTGATGAGCTTTTTCAACGCGTCGGTGAACGTGCTGACTCTGCTGGCGATCGTGCTGGCGATCGGCATCGTGGTGGACGACGCGATCGTCGAAATCGAAAACGTCCATCGCCGCATCGAGGACGGTCAGCCGCCGCTGCTTGCATCGTTCGACGGCGCCCGTGAGATCGGATTTGCGGTGATCGCCACCACCGCAACGCTCATGGCGGTGTTCGTGCCGCTGGCCTTCATGACCGGCAATACGGGCAAGTTGTTCCGGGAATTCGCCATCACGCTCGCCGCCGCCATCTTTTTCTCCGGCGTGGTGGCGCGCACGCTCACGCCGATGCTGTGCTCCAAACTGATGGTGCCCGCCCACGGCCGCATTCAGCTCATGACGGAGCCCTTCTTCACCGGCATGAACAACGTCTACCGGCGCCTCCTGTCGCGGGCCCTGAAAGCGCCGCTGGTGATCCTGGCTCTCGGCGTCGCCGTATCGTTTGCGGCTTACGGTTTCTTCCAGATCATTCCGAAGGAGTTCTCTCCCACGGAAGATCGCGGCGCGATCATCGTCCAGGTGTCGGCCCCGGAAGGCGCGAGCCTGGACTACACCCGTGAGCGCGTGAAAGAGGTGGAAAAGCAGATCCTGCCCTATCAGGAAAAAGGGATCGTTGCGTCCATCACGAGCCAGGTCGCCCCGGGCTTCGCGCGGCCCTCGCCGGTCAATTCCGGCATCATCATCGTGCGCCTCGTGCCGTGGGACAAGCGCAGCATGAAACAGCAGCAGCTCACGCAGGAGCTGTTCGGAAAGGTGTCGAACTTCCCCGGCGCACGCGCCTTCCCGATCAACCCGGGATCCCTCGGCCAGCGTGGCCTGTCGCAGCCGATCCAATTCGTGCTCGGCGGTCCGGACTACAATACTCTGCGGGACTGGCGGGATATCGTGATGCAGAAGGCCCAGGAAACCGGGCTCTTCGTCAACATGGATTCCAACTACAAGGAATCTCAGCCCGATATCCGCGTGCAGATCGACCGCGCTCGCGCCGCCGATCTCGGCGTGTCCGTGGAGGATATCGGCCGGACGCTCGAACTGATGTTCGGCGAGACGGAGATCTCGACCTTCGTCAATCGCGGCGAGGAATATTCGGTCATCATGCGAGGACGCCCTGAGGACCGCGCGACGCCGAACGACTTGACGAACACATTCATGCGCTCGGCGAACGGCGAGCTCGTTCCCCTGTCCTCCTTCGTGACGCTGACGGAATCGGCCGCACCGCAGACGCTCAACCGTTTCGACCGGCTGCGCTCGATCACCATCCAGTCGACCTTGCGGCCGGGAACTTCTATCGGCGAAGGCCTGGCGGTCCTCGAGCAGATCGTGCACGACAATCTGCCGGCGGAAGCACGCATCGGCTATACGGGTCAGTCGAAGGATTTCAGGGAATCCTCCAACGCCATCTATGTGACCTTCGGCATGGCGCTGCTGGTGGTGTTTCTGGTGCTGGCGGCCCAATTCGAAAGTTGGATCAACCCGTTCATCATCATGCTGACCGTCCCGCTCGCGGTGACCGGCGGCTTGGCGGCCCTGGCGCTGACGGGACAATCCCTCAACATCTACAGCCAGATCGGCATGATCCTGCTCATCGGCCTCATGACCAAGAACGGCATCCTGATCGTCGAATTCTCGAACCAGCTTCGCGAGCAGGGCTACTCGGTGCGTGATGCGGTGATCGAGGCTTCCGTGCTGCGCCTGCGTCCGATCCTCATGACGTCGATCGCCATGATCGGCGGCGCGATTCCCCTCGCATGGTCATCGGGAGCAGGCGCGGAAGCCCGCAATGCCATCGGTTCGGTGATCGTCGGCGGCGTTACCCTTTCCACCCTGCTGACGGTTCTCGTGGTGCCATCGATCTATCTGCTTCTCGGCGGCTACACCAAGCCCGCGACCTATGTCAGCGATCTGATCGAGAAACTGCGGGAACAGACCGGCATGCGTCCGCATGGGGAGGATATCGGCCAGGCCGAGCAACGTCCGCCGGCCCATCCGGCGGAGTGAAGGTTTCCTTGATGAGCCCGATGCGCCTTGCATCGGGCGGAGGCGCTCAATTGAAATAATACCGCGCGCCGATGCGCAGCTCATGCGTGCCGAGGCTGCGGGCGCGGATCGGCGGCTCCCCGTTTTCCAGGAAGCCGGTGCGTGCCCAGCCCAGATGGCTGTAGCGGTAGCCGATATCGAGCTTCAGGTTCGCCGTCAGATCGACCGCGACACCACCCGTCAGAGCCCAGGCCAGAGCCGTCTGCGTCCGGGCCGGCAGGTCTTGCGGGACGGCCATGCCGGCAATGGTCCGTTGAGCCTCATCCATCCTGTTCCGGCTGACGCCGATGCCCGCGCCGAGGTAGGGTGTGACGCCGTCCCAGAGCGGCAGATCGATATAGGCATTGAGGAGAACGGTCGTCGCCTCGAAATCCGCCCGGTCGAATGCCAGGCCGGAGGCGCCACCCCAGCGGCTGCCCTTGTAGGTCGCACCGAACCGATGATCGATGGTCAGGTCGGTTCGCAAGAAGGGAGCCAGCTGAAAACCGATGCCTCCTCCGAGGCTCACCTCCCGGTCGAAGCGGGCCTTGTTCAAAGCCGGCGTGAAAGCCGTTCCAAGGTCGCGCCCATGGCGCAGCACCGGCTCGTCGAGCCCGATATCGCCACGCAGATACCAGCCCGAAGCGGTCGGCTCGTCGGAATCGTCGAGCACTGGCGCCGGCGGAAGGTCCGCCCCGTAGGCCATCGATCCGGCGAGGCTCAGGGCCAGGCTTGCCAGGGCAAGGAAGGTCTGACGCAATCGAAATCTCCGCAATGGACAGGTCGGCATCGGCCATCCGGGACGGCCGGACCGAGGGCCGCAACCCTAATGCGGAGATGTTAAGCGCCGCTTAACCTTAACGGATCGTTCGGGGGACGCTCCCTGTCATTCCGGGGCGAGCGTCGCGAGAGCCCGGAACCCATAACCCCTAACGGTTCGAGATGAGGCACTACGGCAGCCGTTGCGTCTTTTCCGGAATCCTCAGCGGCTCTGGGTTCCGGGCTCCGCTGCGCGGCCCCGGAATGACGGGGGTGTCCCTGTGTCATTCCGGATTGCCGCAAGGCAAGTCCGGAACCCAGAACCACTCACTGCGCAGCATGAGCCGCAGCGGCTCTCGCAGCTCCCCATCCTGAATGCGTTTGGATGATCGGATGGTCAGGCCGCGCCCTTGATGGGAGCTTCCGCCAGTGTCTGGCTGGCGACGCGGGAGACCGCGTCCACTACATCGTCGACGACGCGGGTGATGAGATCGCTGTCATCGCCTTCCGCCATGACGCGGATGACCGGCTCCGTGCCCGATGGTCGGATGACGAGGCGACCATTGGCGCCGAGGCGCTCGCGTCCGGCTTCGATCGCCTTCACCACGGACTCGGCCTGCAGCGGCTGTCCGGCCTTGTAGCGGACATTCTTGAGGATCTGCGGCAAGGGTTCGAAGCAATGGCAGACTTCGGAAACCGGCTTGTCGAGGCGCTTCACGACGGCCAGGAGCTGGAGAGCCGCAATCAATCCATCGCCTGTCGTGGTGTAATCGGACATGATGATATGGCCGGATTGCTCGCCGCCGAGATTGAAGCCATGCGCACGCATGTGCTCGAGCACATACCGGTCGCCCACCGCCGTGCGGATCAGGCTGAGGCCGAGATCGCTGAGATAGCGCTCGAGACCGAGATTGGACATGATCGTGGCAACAATGCCGCCCTGGGCCAGGCGACCGTCTTCCTGCCAGGAGCGCGCCACGACACCCATGAGCTGATCGCCGTCGACCTTGTGCCCCTTCTCGTCGACGATGAGCACCCGGTCGGCGTCTCCGTCGAGGGCAATGCCCACGTCCGCCCGCAGCTCCCGCACCTTGTTGACCAGGGCATCAGGGGCGGTGGAGCCGACCTCGTGGTTGATGTTGAAGCCGTTCGGCTCGACGCCGATGGACATGACCTCGGCCCCAAGCTCCCAGAGAGCTTCCGGAGCGACCTTGTAGCCGGCCCCGTTGGCGCAATCGATCACGACCCGCATGCCTTCCAGGTCCAACTGGCGCGGCAGGGTGCGCTTGGCGAACTCGATATAGCGGGCATCGGCGCTCTCGATGCGCTTGGCGCGCCCGAGCAGGGAGGAGCCGGCGAGCCGGTGGGAAAGATCGGATTCCAGCAGCCTTTCGATCTCGTGCTCCACATCGTCGTTGAGCTTGAAGCCGTCGGGCCCGAACAGCTTGATGCCGTTATCCTCGTAAGGATTGTGCGAAGCGGAGATCATCACGCCGAGGTCGCAGCGCATGGAGCGGGTCAACATGGCCACGGCGGGCGTCGGCATGGGGCCGAGCAGCAGAACGTCCATGCCCACGGAGGTGAAGCCCGCCACGAGGGCATTCTCGATCATGTAGCCGGAAAGGCGGGTGTCCTTGCCGATGATGACCCGATGGCGATAGTCGCCCCGCTGGAACATGAGACCGGCCGCCTGTCCGACCTTCAGGGCGAGGTCGGGGGTGATGACGCCGTTGGCGCGGCCACGGATGCCGTCTGTTCCAAAGTATTTGCGCACGTGCTGGTTCTCCGCCTTCTGTAGCGCCGATACGCGCTTTGGTCTTTTCAAAGCAACCTCCCTGAATCGGGTCAAGGCTTTCAGGCCAATACGGCCATCACAAGTGATGAGCAATTGTTACAATTCAGGGATCGGATGCTCTGAAGAAGTCTTAAACTTCTTGAATTCACAAAAAAACGCCCGCTCGAGGCGGGCGCTTCGTTCTTACGGAGTGCTTCGAAAAATTCAGGCCTGCGGCTGGGGCTCCATGCCGCCACCGCTTTCCTTCGGCCGGCCACGTCCGGCAGTCGGAACGGCGGAGCCGCGGCTCCCCGACATGCTGTCGCCCGTGTCCCGGATCGGAGGCTGACCATCGAGGAGATTGTGGATCTCGTCGCCGGTCAGGGTTTCGTATTCCAGAAGGCCTCGGGCCAGCGCCTCGAGATCATGGGCCTTTTCAGTCAGGATGCGCCGGGCATCCTCAAGGCCCGTCTCGACGAGACGGCGCACTTCGGAGTCGATCTTCTGGGCGGTGGCCTCGGAGACGTTCTGCTGCCGGCCCATCTGCATGCCGAGGAAGACCTCGTCCTGGTTCTCGCCATAGGCGACGGTGCCGAGCTCGGGCGAGAAGCCCCACTTGGTCACCATCATCCGGGCGAGACGGGTCGCCTGCTCGATATCGGACTGGGCGCCCGACGTGACCTTCTCCTTGCCGAAGATCATCTCTTCGGCAATGCGGCCGCCCATCATGATGGCCAAGCGCGAGGTCATCTGTTCGAAGCTCATGGACAGCTTGTCCCGTTCGGGGAGCTGCATGACCATGCCCAGGGCGCGGCCACGGGGGATGATGGTGGCCTTGTGCACCGGATCCGTGGCCGGAACGTTGAGGGCCACGACCGCATGGCCGGCCTCGTGATACGCGGTGAGGCGCTTCTCGTCGTCGGTCATGACCAGGGTCCGGCGCTCCGCGCCCATCATGACCTTGTCCTTGGCATCCTCGAACTCGTGCATGGTGACGATGCGCTTGCCGCGCCGGGCAGCCAGAAGGGCAGCCTCGTTCACCAGGTTCATCAGGTCGGCACCGGAGAACCCAGGGGTGCCGCGGGCGATGACCTTGAGATCCACATCGGGAGCGAGCGGAACCTTGCGCACGTGAACGCGCAGGATCTTCTCGCGGCCGGTGACATCCGGGTTCGGCACCACGATCTGGCGGTCGAAACGGCCGGGACGCAGAAGGGCCGGGTCGAGAACGTCAGGACGGTTGGTGGCCGCGATGATGATGATGCCCTCGTTGGCCTCGAAGCCGTCCATCTCCACGAGGAGCTGGTTCAGGGTCTGCTCGCGCTCGTCGTTACCGCCGCCGAGACCGGCGCCGCGATGGCGGCCGACCGCGTCGATTTCGTCGATGAAGATGATGCAAGGCGCGTTCTTCTTGGCCTGATCGAACATGTCGCGGACGCGGGACGCGCCGACGCCGACGAACATTTCGACGAAGTCCGAGCCCGAAATGGTGAAGAACGGCACGTTGGCTTCGCCGGCGACCGCGCGGGCGGTCAGGGTCTTACCGGTACCGGGAGGGCCGACCAGAAGCACGCCGCGCGGAATACGGCCGCCCAGGCGCTGGAATTTCTGCGGGTCGCGAAGGAATTCCACGATTTCCTGGAGGTCTTCCTTGGCCTCGTCCACGCCTGCCACGTCATCGAAGGTGACGCGGCCATGGGCTTCCGTCAGGAGCTTGGCTTTCGACTTGCCGAAGCCCATCGCGCGGCCGGCACCATTCTGCATCTGCCGCGACAGGAACACCCAGGCGCCGATAAACAGGGCAATCGGCAGGATGTTCATGAGAACGGCGATGAACCATGGGGTCGAATCGGATTGCGGCCGGGCCGTGATCTGAACGCCCTTCTGCTGCAGCTTGGACACCAGGGTCGGATCGTTCGGCGCATAGGTCGTGAACGTGCGGCCATCCGTATAGGTGCCGCTGATCTCCGGGCCGGAGATGACGACGTTCGAGATGCGGCCTGAATCGGCATCGCTGAGAAGCTGGCTGTAGGCAATATCGCCACTGCCGCCACGATGGCCCGGGCTTTGGAACAGCGTCACGAGCGCCAGCACCAGAAGGAAGATGACGACCCACAAGGCGAAATTGCGGAAATTTGAATTCATCGGATCAGTTTTTCTGCCCCAGAGGGAGATGAGCGCGGAGGACACCCCCGCGCGGCTAAACTCAATGTAGGCGTGCGTTTCCCCCTTGCCAAGGGAATGAGGCGCCTCTGCGGCATCTTCGGCTGCCTTTGATGAATAGTCTTGGCTAACGACCCCGCTTGCGCGGAGGTTCCGGGGCGATCGTGAGGCGTCCGTGGCGGTCGAGCTGGAGCAAGGCACCAGCGACCGTCATGCGCAGCCCCTCCCCTCGCCCCAGCGCCCCGCGAAGGCGCTCCGTGCAAGCCTCCAGGCGAACGAGCCGGCTGGCTTCCAGGCGGATGCCGGCGCTTTGAAGAGCCCCCAGAAGAACCCGAAGCGCGATCTCGAACGGTTCTTCGGCCAGGGGAGCGGCATGAAGGCGCAAGGCTCCCTCGCCGATCTCGCATCCTGCCCGCCCCAAGGCTTCCTCGGCCTTGCGACCCAGCGCTTCCTCCACCTGGCGGGCTCTGCGGGCAAGGCCCGCCAAGCGCTCCGCCGTCAATCCCTCGGCCGCGAGGGCAGGCATCAGGCGGCGCCACCGGACCCGGGCGAAGCGCTCGTCGGCGTTCGAGGGATCCTGCACGAAAGGCCACTCTTCCCGTGAACACAGGTCCAGAAGCAGCTGCTTCGGGCAGGCGAGCAGGGGCCGGACATGGCGAAGTCCATCCCGATCCCGCTCCGGCCGCATCCCTCCGAGTCCGGCGAGGCCGGATCCGCGCGACAGACGGATCAGGACGGTCTCCGCCTGATCGTCCAGAGTATGGGCCGTGACGAGATGGGTCGCGCCGAGGTCGTGGGCCCAGGCGATGAGGAGGTCGTAGCGGGCATCGCGCGCGGCCTCCTGCAGGCCGGTGGTCGGCTTGGGGCCCGACCAGACGAGGGTGTGGTGGGACAAGCCGAGAGCGGCCGCCTCCCGCGCCACGAAATCGGCCTCCTGCGCGGCCTCCGGCCGCAGCCGATGATCGACGGTCGCCACAGCGATGGGAGGACGAGGCGTTTCCTGGCTCCAGTGGGCAAGAAGATGCATTAGCGCCATGGAATCCGGCCCGCCGGAAACGGCAGCCAGGATGGCCTTCGCGGAATACAGGGACGAGAAAAGACTGTTCAACCGCTCAGCGGAAAGGAGATCGTCCGGGGCGGAGGAGAATGGCACGCGGCGCAGGAGCAGGCGCGACGGCTAGCTGCACTTGGAGCGGCGCTGTTCGCGCTCGGAACCTTGGCGCACGGCGGCGGAAGCCTGCGGGTACTTTCGGTCGAGCTCGGCGAACACGGCGCAGGCGCGGTCCTTGGCGCCCAGGCTGTTCAGGGCGATGCCGAGCTTCAGAAGCGCGTCGGGCGCGCGGGCGGCGTTCGGATGATCGGTGGACACGTTCAGGAACTGCTCGGCCGCCTCCCGGTAGCGGTTGCGCTGCATGTAGGTCTCGCCAAGCCAGTAGGATGCCTCCGGGACGAGACGGTCGCGGGGGTTGGACTGGAGGAAGCGCCGGAAGCCCATTTCGGCCTCCTCATACTGCCGTTGGGTGAAATACCCATAGGCCATCTCGAAATCCGATCGCGGATCCCCGACGCTCGTGGCGGCCACGCTCGGCCCCCGGGACGGGGGCGCGGCAACGGCGGGGGCCGGGGGAGCGGCAGCCACGCGGCCGGTCGGATTGATGTCCAGCGGCGCGGCATCCATGGCCATCTCGTCTTCTTCGATCAGCTCCCCGATCCCGGAGGGCTGATCGGCCATGGCCTGGCCGCCGGGCAGCCCCAACGGCGGCTGCGCCTCGGCCGTGAGAGGCACGGACGGAGCGGTTGTTCCTAAAGGACGAGGAGCGCCGGGAGCCCCCGGCGCTTCTGACGGATCGAAGAGATCGCTGCGACGCTGCGGTTGCGCCTGTGGCTGAGCCGGACGCGGCGGCGTGGTGGCGGACGGGGCCCTGCTGCCCCCGCCGCGGCCTTCCTGGAAGCGGAACTCCACGTCTTCCTGGAATTTCCGGAGCTGCTCCTTGAGCACTTGGTTCTCGTGCTGAAGCTGCTCCATTTGACCGGACATCTGCCTGAATTGGCTCTCAAGCCGGTTGAGCCGCACGATGGCGTCGGCGGCGTCCTGCGCGAAGGCAGGCGCCGACAAGGCGGTCATGAGGGTAAGAAACACGATCAGGCGGCGCAGCATGCTCGGGTACCATGAGGGTCGTATGGAGGGTGCCGATAACACAAATGCGCCGCCACGGCGAGATTGTGGCGGCGCAGTCCAGCCCTCCGCCAAATGGGAGGAAATGGGTTTCATGAGAGGCCTTATGCGCCAGCGCCGGTGTTCAGGACCGTGACGGCGCGACGGTTCTGCGACCAGCAGGAGATGTCGTTGCAGACCGCGACCGGGCGCTCCTTGCCATAGGACACGGTGCGCAGACGGGACGCGTTGATGCCGCGGGACACCAGATAGTCGCGAACGTTCTGGGCGCGGCGGGCGCTCAGGGAGAAGTTGTACTCGCGGGTGCCGCGCTCGTCCGCGTGGCCTTCGATGATGAAGGTGTAGTTCGGGTAGCGGTTGAGCCACTGAGCCTGCTTATCGAGGGTCGCGGCGGCCGTGGGGGTCAGGTCGGTCTGGTCCGTTTCGAAGAAAACACGATCGCCCACATTGACCACGAAGTCCTGGGCGCTGCCCGGTGTGGCGGCTCCACCGGCTCCAAAGCCGCCGCCGGCCCCATCGGCCATTCCATCTTTATTGGACGAACACGCCGCCGCCCCGAGGGCGAGGACGATGGCAGCGGCGAACTTGACGGCGCGCAACGTCATCATTGGCAATACTCCTTACACATACGTCTGCCGAACGTTGTGTGATCTATATCGGGCGATGGTTAAGGGAGGGTTCCGTCGATCGGACGAGGAGAGGCTGGATTAAGGTGAATCGAACCCGGGTCGGGAAACCTGGGCTTAGGGTTAATTAGGAGTAAATGCGGCAAAGAGTTGGCGGCGCCGCAAGGCCGGGCCCCGCGACGGATCGACGTTCCACAGCTTACGGCGAAGCCGAAAGGCGGTTTCGTGCGTTATGGGAACATGACACCGCTGCCCATGCCGTTCAGAACTCCCGAATCGTCCCTGCCGTACCGTCCCACGGACCCTCGGCTAGAGCGGGCTTTTTCGCGAATCGCCGACAGCGAGCTTCGTCAGGGCAATGCGATCGTTCTCCTGCGGGATGCGGGGGAAAATTATCCGGCCTGGCTGGACGCCATTCGCAGCGCCCGCCACGTGATCCACTTCGAAAACTTCATCATCGCCGACGACGAGACAGGCAGAACCTTCGCTCAGGCCCTGATGGAACGGGCGCAGGCCGGGGTCACGGTCCGGGTTCTGTATGACTGGCTCGGGTCCTCCTGGCGGGCCCTCCCGCGATTCTGGAACAGGCTGCGCGCCGCCGGGGTGGATGTGCGGGTCTTCAACCCGCCTCGCCTGTCCGATCCTTTCTGGATCCGCCGCAACCACCGAAAGGTGATCACGGTGGACGGCCGCAGGGGGTTCGTCGCGGGCCTTTGCGTCTCGAACGCCTGGGAAGGCGCCCACGGAGCCGAGCCCTGGCGCGATACGGGACTGGCGCTGGAAGGACCGGTGGTCGCCGATCTCGATGCGGCTTTTGCTGATAGCTGGGCGCGCGCGGGCGCCCCCCTCGACAGAACCGAATGGGAGCCGACCCAGGCCATCCCGGAGGCCGGGACGGTGGCGGCCCGCGTCATCTGCGGACAGCCGGGCATGTTCCGGACCTATCGGTTCGACCAGTTCGTCGCCGCAACCGCGCAGCGCAATCTCTGGCTCACCGACGCCTATTTCGTCGCCACCACCTCCTACGTCCAGGCCCTCGCCGAGGCCGCGCGGGACGGGGTCGACGTCCGTCTCCTCGTGCCGGGCGCCAGTGACGTGGCGCTGCTCCAGCCGGTCGTCCGCGCGGGATACCGGTCCCTGGTCGAGGCGGGAATCCGGGTGTTCGAGTGGAACGGCTCCATGCTTCACGCCAAGACCGCCGTCGCCGACGGACGGTGGGCGCGGGTCGGCTCGACGAACCTCAACCTGGCGAGCTGGGCCACCAACTGGGAACTCGACGTCGTCGTCGAGGATCGCAGCTTCGCGGAGGCCATGGAAGAGATGTATCTTCAGGATCTGGCCAACGCCACGGAGATCGTTCCAGGCCTTCTGACCCGGCGGAAACAATCGCAGAAAATGCGTTCGCGCCGTTTTCCGCGCCCGAAAAAGGGCGGCGTCCGTCGCTTGGCGGCCGGCGCCCTGGCTCTCAGCAACAGCATCAGCCACAGGGACAACGCCCGCTCCCTGACGGCGACGGAGGCCAGCAGCATCGCGGTGATCGGGGCAGTGCTCCTGGCCCTTGCGGTTGCCGTCACCCTCTTCCCGGTTCTGGTGGTCTCGCCCCTCGTCATCGGTCTGACATGGCTCGGGCTTGCCCTCATGATCCGGGCGTTTCGCCTCAAATGGCGGATCCGGCTCCGGCGCCGCAAGCTCGAACGACGGCGACAGGCCATGCGGGCTCATGCCATGCAAGCTCATACCGTGCAGGCCCACGGCACGCATGCGTATCCCGAGCGCACGACATTTCCGGAGAAATGAAACCTACCGCCAAGCTTAAGTGTTGATTTGATGCCTAACGCAAGGTCAGGCACGATGCATGTGCCCGACTCTTCATGAGGGAGATCACCATGGCAGGCGGCACATCCCAAAACAACGGATCCTTCGACCGCGCGGAGGCAATGAGCGCACTGCTCGCACAAAACTGGTGGGCGGTGGCCCTGCGCGGCGTCTTCGCGATCATTTTCGCGTTGATTGCCCTCTTTATTCCCGGAGCGACGCTCCTGTCCCTGGTGCTGTTCTTTGCGGCCTATATGCTGGTGGACGGGATTTTCAGCATCGTGGCTGCGGTCAGGGCGGCTTCCCACCACCAACGATGGGGCCTTCTCGTGCTTGAGGGCGTCGTCGACATCCTGGTGGGCGTCATCGCTTTCGCGTGGCCGGGCCTCACGGTGGTGTTCTTCGTGACCCTCATGGCGGTCTGGTCCCTGATCACCGGCGTTCTCGAGATCGTCGCCGCGTTCAAGCTGAACCCGACCTATGGACGTGGCTGGTTGATCTTCAGCGGCATCGTGTCGATCCTGTTCGGCATCGCGCTTCTGGTCGCGCCGATGATCGGCGCGGTGGTGCTGACCTGGTGGCTTGGCGCCTACGCGATGGTCTTCGGGATCACCCTTCTCGTGCTGGCCTTCAAGTTGAGAAGCCGGAAGGATACCCCGTCCGCCACCACGGCCATGCCACGGGGAGCATGAGGCGAAAGCCCCTCATGTCCTGCCGGAACCGGTGTTCGGGTCCAGCATGGGGCCTAAAAGCCGCGCGCAGGTCCTGAGAGGTTCGGCGCTCTGGCTGGCTTTGGCCATCGCCATGGCTCCTGAATAGGCCGCCACCACGAAGGTGGCGGTCGCCTCCGCGTCAGGTGGCGCTGGATGACCGGCGTCCTGGTCCGCTCTGATCCGGTCGGCGATGGCGGATCGCCAGCGCCCGAAGATCGCCTCGATCGCTTGCCGGAAGTCGTCGTCCTGGCGGGACAATTCCAGAGCCAGGTTGTTGAGCGGGCAGCCCGAGACCGTTCCCTGCTCGTCGAGTTCTTGCGCGATCGCCTCGAAAACCGCCGCAATGCCTGACGCCGCGGTCGCGGCCGAACGGACCGGGGCGATCCACGTTTCCTCGACCGCGTCCGCGACGCGGGTCTCCAGAACGGCCAGTCCCAGCTCCTTCTTGGTGGGATAATGGTGGGAGAAGGCCCCGCCCGTCGCGCCCGCTTCCCGCTTGAGGTCATGGACCGAGGTCGCGTTGTAGCCGCGCGTGCAAAATGCCCCGTAGGCAGCGTCCAAAACCCTTTGGCGCAGCCCCTCCGGGTCGTTGATACGGTTCCGCTCCGTTCGCTTCGTCATGAGGTTCTCCCGCTCGTCAGACTATCAGATTGACATAACCGGACAAGTGTCCTGTATTGCGAAACAGGACACTTGTCCGGTTATGATGGGAGGAACCATGGCAATCGACACTGGAGAAACTGGACCGTCGGATCATTCCGGCGCCGCGATCGTGGAGTTCAGACGGTACCGGCTCCGGCCGGGAGCACGGGAGACCCTGATCCATCTCTTCGATGGGACCTTCATCGAACCTCAGGAAGAGGTCGGGATGCGTGTCATCGGCCAATTCCGGGACCTGGACGATCCCGACAGCTTCGTCTGGCTTCGGGGTTTTGCCGATATGCCCCACCGTGCGGACGCCCTGGGCCGCTTCTACGGAGGGCCTGTTTGGGCGGCGCACCGGGATGAGGCAAACGGCACCATGATCAACTCGGACAACGTGCTGCTGTTGCGGCCGTCCCGGGCCGGAAGCGGCTTCCCGATGGCGGATCGGTCTCGTCCTCCGGCCACCGGAGATAAGGATACGGGCCTGATTATCGCGACGACCTGCTCCCTGGCCCCCCGGACGGAGGACGCGTTCGCGGCTTTCTTTGCCGCGAAGGTGCAGCCGTTGCTGGAGGGCGCGGGGGCGAGGATCCTCGCATCCCTCGTCACGGAGCGGAGCCCGAACACGTTCCCCCGCCTCCCGGTGCGAGAGGGGGAAACGGTCTTTGTCTGGTTCTCGGGCTTTCCCGACTTGGCGGCCCATGGGCGCTATCGGGCGAGCCTGGCCCAATCCGAAGCATGGGCCAGGGCGATCGAGCCGGAACTGGAGCGGCAAATCTGGCGGCCGCGGGAAGTCGCCCGTCTGGTGCCGACCGCCCGCTCCCTGCTGCGCGGCTGAGCCTTAAAGGGTCATCCGGATGTAGGGTCGTGACATCCGGATGACGGTGCCGAAGCCGGGTCCGTGGACTAGCCGCCCCGGTTCTCGCTGAGAAGCGGGGACCAGGTCGGATCCGACGCATAGGACGGGGTCGGCACCGGCTGTTCGACCCGCCCGGTGATGTCGACCATGTAGAGCTTGCCGCCCGCCTGCCCGCCGGGATCGCGGAAGAACAGGATATACTGGCCGTTGGGCGCCCAAGTGGGGCTCTCGTTGTGGAAGCCTTCCGTCAGGATGCGTTCGCCGGACCCGTCGGGCTTCATGATACCGATGGCGAAGCCGCCGGCGCGGCGCTTGGTGAAGGCGATATAGTCGCCGCGCGGCGACCAGGCCGGCTGCGAATAGGATCCGTCACCGAAGGAGATGCGGCGCTGGTTCGAGCCGTCCGCATTCATGGCGTAGACCTGCTGCTGGCCGCCGCGGTCGCTCTCGAACACGATCTGCGAGCCGTCGGGGGAGAAGGACGGGGACGTGTCGATGGCGGCGGTGGAGGTCAGGCGGGTGGTGGCGCGGGAGTTCAGGTCCATCATGAAGATGTTGGCGTTGCCTCCCTGCTGCAGGCTCATGACGATGCGCTGACCGTCGGGCGAGAAACGCGGGCTCGAGGTCATGTCCGGGAAGTTGCCGACCACTTGGCGCGAGCCGGTCTCCAGGTTGATCACCTGCACGCGGGGCTGCTGCCCCTCCACCTGGGACATGTAGGTGATGTCCTGGGACGCGGGCGAGTAGCGCGGCGTGACGACGAGGTTGTCCCCTTGGGTCAGGAAGCGGACATTGGCGCCGTCCTGGTCCATGATCGCGAGCCGCTTGCGCCGGTTCTCCTTCGGGCCGGACTCGTCGACGAACACGATGCGCGTGTCGAAGAAGCCGCCGAAGCCCGTGAGCTTGGTATAGACCGCGTCGGAGATGATATGGCCGACGCGGCGCCAGAAGTTCGGATCCGTCATGTATTGCTGGCCGGTGAGCTGCTGGCCCGTATCCACGTCCCAGAGCCGGAACTCGGCCTTGAGACGTCCGGAAGGATCACGTGTGACCCGGCCGGTCACCAGCGCCTGAGCGCCCGCGAGCTTCCAGGCCTCGAAGCGCGGCGCCACGTCGAAGGCGGGCCGCTCGGGAAACCGCGACCGGTCGAGGGGGGCGAAATAGCCCGAGCGCTGCAGGTTGTTCGAGATGATCCCCGAAACCCGCTGTCCGAGATCGCCTTCGCCAGCGAAATCGGCGACCGCGATCGGCATGGGCTGGAACTGCCCTCCCGGGCCGACCCGGAAGCTCAGCTCTGCGTGCGCGACAGGAGCCACTGCAACGATCGACAAGACAAAGGTCAGGACAACTGCAAGACTGGATACGATACGGGTGATCATGGCTTTCATCTTAAGCATGAGGGGCTTCAGATCATGGGATCGAAATAGACCTTCAGCATTTTCCAATCGGAATACTGAGGGGCATACTGAGCAGGGACACGATAGGGCGCACACCGACGAACAGCGCGCAGGGCTGCATCCGCAACGGCACGATCAGTTGAGTTCGGTCCGCTCTGAACAACGGAAGGATCTTGTGCCAGCGTTCCGTCCGGATTGAGGCGAACGTCCAGCAATGGAGCGACTGCATTTCCGGCAGATGCGCTAATCGGTGGCGTAAAGCAGCGTTTCATCTGCTCTTGAAGAATTCCCATCAATGCATCACGCTGACTGGGATTAAGTTTCGCGGCCGACCCCGTCGCGGTGCCGAGCGAGGCGGTCTTCTGGACCTCCGCGCCGGTCGCGCCGGTGGATTGGTTCCGTTCCTTGTTCTCCAGGAACTGCTTGATGTCGCCCATGTCGAGCTTCTTGGCGACCTGCGCTTCCTTGCGGGCCTTGGCTTCCGCTTCGGCTTTCGCCTTGGCTTCCGCGACCTTCTTGGCCTCGGCCTCGGCTTTCGCTTTGGCTTCCGCTTCGGCCTTGGCTTTCGCCTCGGCGACCTTCTTGGCTTCAGCCTGAGCCTTCGCCTCGGCCTCCGCCTTGGCTTTCGCTTCCGCCTCGGACTTCGCCTTCTCCGCGGCCTTGGCGCGCTCGATCGCTTCCGCCTCGGCCTTGGCCTCGGCGAGCTTCTTTTCTTCCTCGAGCGCCTTGGCCTTCGCCTCGGCTTCGGCCTGGGTGGGCTTGGGCGGTGGAGGCGGCGGAGGAGGCTGGGCGGCAACCGTCTCTTCCTTGTCGGCGACCTTCATCTCTTCCGGGCGCTTGGGCGGCGCCGGAACATCGCGCTTGTCCTCGCCCGGGTCGCGCAGCTCGGCCTTGTCGGCCACCCGCTCGGCGCGGGGCTTGGGCTGCTGCAGGACCGCCTTGGCGGTCTTCTCGCCCTTGGTGATCTGGGAAAACTGGTTGTCGGTGATGACCTCGACCGGGATGCCTTCTTCCGCGCTGGGGAACTCGTGGACAGCCGACAGGCCGACGAGAGCCGCGGTCAGGAGCACCACATGGGTGGCGCCCGAGACCCAGAGCCCCGGTTCGGAGGAGTTGAACTTCAGCTTCAACGCCACGGCCTCGCCCCTATCCCGTTCAGCGCTGATCCGGCTCCGTGACAAGCGCGACGCGCTTGTATCCGGCCCCGGTGACAATGGACATGATCTGGGCGACACGGCCGTAATCGACCTTCTTGTCGCCCCGCACGAAGACCCGCTCGTCGAGGCCGCCCTTCGCGACCTCGGCCAGCTTGCCGACGATGGCATCGTCGGGCAGTTCCGCATCGCCCATGAAGACCTGTCCGGTCGCCTTGATGGACAGGGTCACGGGCTTTGCATCCATGTTGAGCGGCGCCGCCTTGGTCTGCGGCAGATCGAGCGGCACGCCCGCCGTCATCATGGGCGCCGCCACCATGAAGATGATGAGCAACACCAGCATGACGTCGATGAAAGGCGTCATGTTGATCTCGTTCATGGCGCCGCCGCGATGAGCGCGCCGACGGCGCCTACTACCGCCCTTTGCCATGCCTGCCGTGGATGCCATCGCCAAACCCCCTTACGCCGCGAGCGCGATGCGCTCGTCGATCTGGCGCGACAGAATGGCGGAGAACTCGTCCGCGAAGCCTTCCAGCCGCGACTGGAGCTTGCCGACTTCGCTTTGAAGCTTGTTGTAGGCCAGCACCGCCGGAATGGCCGCGAACAGGCCGATCGCGGTGGCAAAGAGCGCCTCGGCGATGCCCGGCGCCACGACGGCGAGGCTCGTGCTCTTGGAGGCGGCAATGGACGTGAAGGAGTTCATGATGCCGACCACGGTGCCGAAGAGCCCGATATAGGGACCGGCGGACCCGATCGAGGCCAGGACCGTGAGCTTGGAATCCAGGCGCTCGACCTCCCGCTGGATCGTCACGTCGAGAACCTTGTCGATCCGCTGAGACAGGCTTTGGAAAGAGCGGCCGGAGCCCTCGAACGACCGCTTCCATTCGCGCATGGCGGCGACGAACACCGCAGCCAGCCCGGTCGCCGGGCGGCTTTGCAGGGAGCGGAACAGCTCCTCGAGAGACTGCCCCGACCAGAACACTTCCTCGAACCGGTTCATCGCCCGCTTGGTGCGGGCATAGAGAAGGGTTTTGTCGATGATGATCGCCCAGCACCACACGGAGGCGCCGAGAAGACCCAGCATCACGAGCTTGACGATGAAGTGGGCCTGCCAGAACAGGCCGAACAGGGACATGTCGTGAGCCACAGGGACAGCCTGGGCCACATCAGCCGGATTCATATTTCGCGTCCTCGCTCTTCGAGCAGCCCGGAACAGGGCTCACCGCGTTCGTAGGAAAATCTTGTGCGTATCATTGTTCGTTCGCGCCTGAATCTGTCGAAAATAAGGGCGTACGGCCAATGGGCTCCGATCTTCCCGATCCGTTACATGTTAAGCACAGATCAAGGTTAAGGGTTGGTTTAAGGGACATCGCGGACGGCGATATGCCGCGTATCTGTGAGCGGGAGAGTTCAAGTCATGGCCCAGCCCCTGTCCCTTTCGACCCTCCCGTCCCTGCCCGCCGCGATCGACCGCCCGACCTATGAGCGCGGTTCGTTACGGCCCGGAATTCTCCATATCGGCGTCGGAAATTTCCATCGCGCGCATCAGGCGGTCTATCTCGACGATCTCTTTCGCGCCGGGCGGGACCGTGATTGGGCCCTGATCGGCGCGGGTGTGCGGTCAGGTGACCAGGCCATGCGGGACGCCCTGGCGCCGCAGGACTGGCTGACGACGGTGGTGGAGCTGGAGCCCGGCGCTCATCGGGCCCGGGTCACCGGCTCCATGGTGGATTTCGTGCCGGTCCGCGAGGACGGGCGCGCGATCGTCGAGGCCCTTGACGATCCGCGCCTACGGATCGTCTCCCTCACCGTCACGGAGGGCGGCTACTGCATCGACCCGGCGACGGGCGCCTTCAATCCCGACCATCCGGAGATCCGCCATGACGCGGCTCATCCCGATTCGCCCAAAGGGGTGTTCGGCATTCTGGCGGCGGCCCTCAGGCGCCGCCGTGAGCAGGGAGTTGCCCCTTTCACGGTCATGTCCTGCGACAATATTCCGGGCAACGGCCATGTGGCGATGAATGCGGTGGCAGGGCTCCTCGACCTTTACGACCCGGCCCTTGCCGCCTTCGTGCGCCAGGAAGTGGCCTTCCCCAACAGCATGGTCGACCGCATCACCCCGGCCACGAGCGACCGAGAACGCGCCATGCTGGAGGAGCGTTTTGGCATTCGGGACAATTGGCCTGTCTTCTGCGAGCCCTTCCGTCAATGGGTTCTGGAAGACCGCTTCCCGAGCGGCCGCCCGGCCCTGGAGGAGGTGGGCGTCACCTTCACGCCGGACGTGGCCGCCTATGAGCTCATGAAAATCCGCATCCTCAACGGCGGGCATGCGGCGCTCGCCTACCCGGCCGGGCTGCTCGGCATTCACTTCGTGCATGACGCCATGGCGGACCCCCAGGTCCGCGCCTTCCTCGACAAGCTGGAAACGCAGGAGATCATCCCTTGCGTGCCGCCGGTCCCCGGCGTGGATCTTCGCGCCTATTACGACCTGATCGCCCGGCGTTTCAGCAACCCGGAGGTGGGCGACACGATCCCCCGGCTGGCGCAGGACGGTTCGAACCGGCAGCCGAAATTCATCCTGCCTTCGACCCGGGACCGCCTGAAGGCGGGCGCCGACGTGACGGGTCTCGCCCTGGTCTCGGCCCTCTGGTGCCGCTCTTGCGCCGGAAACGGGGATGGCGGCTCACCGCCTCGGCTGGACGATCCGCAGGCCGGCCGCCTGATCCCCGCAGCCCGGGCGGCGCAACACGATCCGGAAGCGTTTCTCGGATTGGAGGACATTTTCGGGGACCTCGCGACGGCAGCGCCCTTCCGCTCCCGCTTCGAGGCGGCGCTGCGCAGCCTTTGGCAGGAGGGGACCCGCGCAACCCTTCAGCGCTATCTCGACGGGTCTTTGTCGGTTTGAGGAAAATCACTCCGCCAAGGGCGAGAGGGCCGCGCGCAGCTCATCGGGAATGCGCACGGCGCGCCCACCGCGAACAGCCGCCACGGTGACCTCGGCGGTCACAAGAACGTCCTCGCCGCGCCGGACCTCCTGGAACAGGGTCATCGAGGCGCCGCGCATTTCCTTCGGACGGGTCACCACGGTCAGAACATCGTCCATCAGGGCGGCCCCGAGGAAGTCGATCACCATCTTGCGGACCACGAAGGCGAGGCCTCCCATCTGAGCGTGAAGGTCCGATTGCGCCACCTCGGCGGCCCTCAGAAGCTCCGTCCGTCCCCGCTCCATGAAGCGCAGGTAGCTGGCGTGGTAAACGCGGGCGGAGAAATCCGTGTCCTCGTAGTAAACACGGATCGGCAGAAGATGCGTGTCGCCCACGAGCCGGCCGGGAAGATGACCCGAAATCCCGGCGTCCGGCATCGCACTCCCGCCCGGAGAGGTTGCCTCAGGCCTCAGCGCGACAGGGTCGTGCGCCTTTTCACGCATCTTCGTCCCCGTTGAACAAGCCGAACTGGGCCGCCGTCTCGCGGGCAGGCTCGGCGAGGCCGAGATGCTTGAAGGCATGGGGCGTCAGAATGCGCCCGCGGGGAGTCCGCTGCACGAAGCCCTTCTGGATCAGGTACGGCTCGATAATGTCCTCGATGGCGTCGCGCGGCTCGGAGAGGGCCGCCGCGATGGTCTCGATGCCGACCGGGCCGCCGCCGAAGGAAGTGGCGATCATGGTCAAGTACTTGCGATCCATCAGGTCGAGACCGATGGGATCCACATCGAGGAGGCGCAAGGATCGGTCGGCGAGATCGCGGCTCACCGTCTGGACGCCTTCGACGATGGCGAAATCGCGCACCCGGCGCAGGAGGCGCCCGGCGATGCGGGGCGTGCCCCGGGAACGGCGGGCGATCTCGTTGGCGCCCTCGTCGCTCATGCCGAGACCGAGCACCCGGGCACCGCGCCGGACGATGTGCTCGAGTTCCTCGACCGTGTAGAACTCAAGACGGATCGGAATGCCGAAGCGATCGCGCAGGGGCGTGGTGAGCAGGCCCGCGCGGGTGGTGGCGCCGACAAGGGTGAATTTCGGCAGCTCGATCTTCACCGAGCGGGCCGCCGGGCCTTCGCCGATGATGAGGTCGAGCTGGTAATCCTCCATGGCGGGATAGAGAATTTCCTCCACGGCCGGGTTGAGCCGGTGGATCTCGTCGATGAAGAGCACGTCGCGCTCTTCGAGGTTGGTGAGCTGCGCCGCCAGATCGCCCGCCTTGGCGATGACCGGTCCGGAGGTCGAGCGGAAATTGACCCCGAGCTCGCGGGCCACGATCTGCGCCAGGGTCGTCTTGCCGAGGCCGGGAGGGCCGACGAAAAGCACGTGGTCGAGCGCATCGCCCCGGGTTTTGGCGGCGTTGATGAAGACCTGAAGGTTGGCGCGCGCGGCAGCCTGGCCCGTGAAGTCGGACAGCGACAACGGCCGGATCGACGCATCGACATCGTCCTCGCGTTTCTCGGGGCTGAGCAGGCGGCGTGAATCGGTCAAAGAGACTTACCTTCCGGAACCATCATCAAGAGGAACTCTGATCTCATACGCTAATTTGCGACAGGATCAAAACAGGAACGACCATCGGCCGCGGGCCGGCCGAAGGAGCGCCTCTTATCAATGCCGCGTGCGGGTGCCAACTTCCGGCTCCTACCGGGCCAATTCCTTCAGCCCCAGCCGGATCAGCGTCTTCGCCTCGGCCTCTTCGCCCGCCTGCCTCATGGCGGCGGCTACGGCGGCGGAGGCCTGGACCTGAGGGTAGCCGAGATTGACGAGAGCCGAGATGGCGTCGGCCACCGGGGCAGGCGCGCTCCGGTCCTCCACCGCGCCGGTGAGGCGGATCAGGGCCGGGTCCACGGAGGCGAAGGCGGGCGCCTTGTCCTTGAGTTCGGACACGATGCGCTGGGCGAGTTTGGGGCCGACGCCGGGCCCGCGTGCGACGGAGGCCTTGTCGCCGGTGGCGATGGCGGTGGCAAGGCTCCCCGGATCGAGCACGGAGAGGATGCCGAGCGCCACCTTGGAGCCCACGCCCTGCACGCTCTGGAGCAAGCGGAACCATTCGCGCTCCGCATCGGACTTGAAGCCGAACAGGCGGATCAGGTCCTCCCGCACATGGGTCTCGATGGAGAGCACCGCCGCCTCGCCGACCGGGGGCAGGTTCTGGAGCGTGCGGGAGGAGCAATGGACCACATAGCCGACCCCGTGCACGTCGATGATGACGAAGTCTTCGCCGTAGGAATCCACCACGCCTTTGAGTTTGCCGATCACGGTCCTTATCCCCTCCACTGTCATCCCCGCGAAGGCGGGGATCCATAACCGCTGACGGTTCTGTCTTCTGCTCTGCCGGTGTTCATGGGTTCCGGGCTTCGCTCCACCGTCCCGGAATGACAGTGGTTGTTCTGTAACAAATTAAAGGCTGGCCACCAAAGCCCGCGCCTTGCGATGGTGCGCATGGGCGATGGCGATGGCGAGCGCGTCGGCGGCATCCGCTTTCTTGAAGTCGGCCTTGGGCAGCAGGATCTTCACCATGGCCTGCACCTGGTCCTTCTCGGCGTGGCCGGCGCCCACCACCGTCTTCTTCACCTGGTTCGCGCCGTATTCCGCCACGGGCAGGTTGTGGAGCGCCGGCACCAGGAGCGACATGGCGCGGGCCTGGCCGAGCTTGAGGGTCGCCTGCGCGTCCTTGTTGACGAACGTCTCCTCGACGGCGACCTCGTCGGGTGTCCAGGTGCGGACCACCTCCGTAAGGCGGTCGTGAAGCTGCTTGAGGCGCTGGGCGAGGCCCAGATCCCCATCGGAGGTCACGACCCCGCAGGCGATGAAGGAGAGCCTCGTCCCCTCGACGGTGATGACGCCCCAGCCCGTGTTGCGCAGGCCGGGGTCGAGACCGAGGATGCGGACGCGCTCGCTCACATTCAGCCTGCCATCTTCTGCATCAGCGCTTCGGACAGCTCGAAATTGCCGTAGACGTTCTGCACGTCGTCATGCTCCTCGAGGGTCTCCATGAGCCTCATCAGCTTTTCGCCCGCCTCGTCGTCCACCACCACCGGGGTCTGAGGCTTCCAGATGAGCTTCGATGCCTTCGGCTCGCCGAACTTCTCTTCCAGCGCCTTGGTGACCTCGTTGAGCGAGCCCTGGTCGCAGTAGATCTCGTGGCCGTTCTCGGTGGACGCCACGTCATCGGCCCCGGCCTCGATTGCCGCCTCCAGCACCGCGTCGGCGCTTGCGACCTCAGGGCCGAACTCCACGAACCCTACCCGGTCGAACATGAACGAGACGGCGCCGGTTTCGGCAAGGTTTCCGCCGCTCTTGGTGAAATAGGAGCGGATGTCCGAGGCCGTGCGGTTCCGGTTGTCGGTCATCGCCTCGACGATCAGGGCGGCGCCGCCCGGGCCATAGCCCTCGTAGCGGATTTCCTCGTAGTTCTCGCCATCGTTGCCGGCAGCCTTGTTGATGGCGCGCTGAATGTTGTCCTTGGGCATGTTTTCCGCGCGGGCGGCGAGGATCGCGGCACGCAGGCGCGGGTTCATGTTCGGATCGGGCAGCCCCATCTTGGCCGCGACGGTGATTTCGCGAGCAAGCTTGGAGAACACCTTCGAGCGGACGGCGTCCACCCGGCCCTTGCGGTGCATGATATTCTTGAACTGTGAATGTCCGGCCATGGGGCCTCCGCAGATCGCGACCGAGAACGTCTTGGCGTTCAAGAGCCCATCAGGCCGCGGATGTTGACGATGAAGGGCTTATAAGGCGGCTCACCGCCGGAGGCAAAGCCCCCTCGATCAGATCCCGAACCAACTGGTCAGGGCAGCCCGGATCAGATGGTAGGAGGCCCCTAAGACGGTTGCCGTATAGGCAAGCCCGGCGATCCCGATCAGATAGCCCACCAGCAGGAGATACCCATCCTCTTCCATGACGGCGATCGACACCACCACGAGGGCGATGGAAGGCGGGAAATTCGTGCCCGGAAAGGGGATCAGGACCGACACTGCCACCAGGAAGGCGAAGAGCCCCACGATCCGGTCGCCCATGACGCTGAAAAGCTGCGGCAGCCGAGGTTTGCAATAGCCTTCGAGCCAGCGCAGCCTCGGCTCCGCCACGTCGATAAGCGACTTGAATTTCGCGACCGAGACCGAACGCCGTTTCACGAAGCCCGGAAGCCAGGGATGCCGGTGTCCGAGCATCATCTGAATGCCGAAGATCAGAACCGGCGTGCCGACGATCCCGGCGATTCCGGGAATGTTGGGCACGCAGTTCGGCAGGCTGAACAGGATCAGGACGAAACCGAAGGCGCGCTCGCCAAAGGCATCGATGATCTCGCCAATGGTGATGGTTTCGCCTTCGGCCCCGTCGATCACCGCCCTGAGAACGGCCGACACGCTTTTATGCTGTGCTGCCTCCGGCAAGGCATCGTTGTCACGAACATCATGAAGGGTCTGCGGGTTTTCGGCGTCCACTGGCGTCTCCGTCTGGAGACAGATGGGCACGTTTTGCCGTGAACCAAGGGGACGGGCTTCTAATCCCAGAAGCGCGGCCAGGATTCCTCGAGGTAGGGCCCCAGACGTACGGCGGCGACGCGCACGGCAAGGCCCGTCCGGTCGTCGGTCTCGACCGCGATCCCCGAAAGCGTTCCTTCTCCCAGGCCCGGCTCCATGCGCGGTCCCGGCGTTTTCTGCAGGAAGCGCCGAATGGATTCTTCCTTCTGCATGCCCAAGACGGAATCGTAATCGCCGCACATGCCCGCATCCGACATATAGGCGGTGCCGCCCGGGAGCACCCGGTGATCGGCCGTGGGTACATGGGTGTGCGTTCCGACCACGAGGCTCGCGCGGCCGTCGAGATGATGGCCCATCGCCTCCTTCTCGCTGGTCGCCTCGGCATGAACGTCGACGATGACCGCATCGGCGACTTGAGCGAGCGGGCAGGCATCGAGTTCCCGATCGACCGCCGCGAAGGGATCGTCGAGGGCGTCCATGTAGAGGCGGCCCATGACGTTGATCACGAGGATCCGGTGTCCGGACTGGCTTTCGATGAGGTTGGCGCCCCTCCCGGGCGTTCCGGGCGGGTAGTTGACGGGCCGCAGCAGCCGGGGCTGGCGCTCGATGAAGACAAGCGTCTCGCGCTGATCCCAGCTGTGATTGCCGAGGGTCACGGCGTCGGCGCCGGCCTGAACCAGATCGTCGCAGATCGCCTCGGTGATGCCGAACCCGCCGGCGGAGTTTTCCCCGTTGATGGCCACGAAATCGAGACGCCAGCGATCTCTCAAGGATGGCAGGCGCTCGATGACCGCATTGCGACCGGCCCGTCCGACCACATCGCCGAGAAACAGAAGACGCATGAACAGTCCTTACGATGGGCCACGGGCGGGAGCGGTGCGAACAAGCTCGGTTTCGGTGATGACGAGATCGAGGAAGCGGTCATGAGGCTCCACCGGAACCTCTTCGATCTCCTGAACCGCATAGGCGAGCCCGATGGTCAAGACCGGATGGGTCTTCTCCAGAGCCGCGATAGCCCGGTCGAAATGTCCTTTGCCATAGCCGATCCGCCCTCCGCGCCGATCAAAGGCGAGAAGCGGCACCAGGAGCGCCGTGGGAAAAACCTCCGGCGCGTCGGGCCCCGGTTCCCGGACGCCGAAGCCGCCCTTCACGAGAACGTCCCCCGGCCGCCAGAGCCGGAAGCTCAGGTGCGGATGAAGAATCTGCGAGAGGGCCACGTCCTGGCCGCGGGCGGTCAGCGCTTCCATCAGCGGACGCGGATCGACCTCGCTTCGGATCGGCCAGTAGCTGCCGACCGGATTGATATCCGTCAGGTCGTCCAGGGAAAGGGCCCGTTCGGCGATGCGGTCCGCGGCCTTCGTGCGAAAGGCTTGATCGAGACCGTCACGAATGGTGAACGCCTCGCGGCGGAGCCGTTCCTTGCGCTCGGGAAGAGAGGAAGAAGTCATGAAGTGCGGAGCCACAAAAGCCGTCGGAGAAGCGATCCCGGGAACCTACAAAGTAGGTGGGCGCCGTATGTCCCGGTCCACGGACCGGGTCAGGGACAGCTCCCTTCAGGATCGATAAGGCCCCGGGGAAATGAACTCCTAACGCGCCCCGCAGCCCCGCCTGTTCTATGTAGGGAGCGAATGGGCCGGGGGGAAGAGGAATTTTGAGAATATCGCACGGCGTCCCGGTCACCCGGCGCGGCGATAGTGGTAGCGGAAGATCTCGTCGCGAAATCCAAGCCCCTGATAAAGCGCGACGGCGGGCGCGTTGTCGGCGGCAACCGGCACGCAGGCCCCCGTGGCTCCCCGGACATCGCGGGCCCAGGCAAGGATGGCCGCGATGGTTTTCTGGGCAAGCCCTCGGCGGCGGAATTCCGGATCGGTCGCGACGGAATTGACGCAGACGATCCCGTCATGCACGGCCCCGAAGGCCATCGCCCCGAGCCGCCCGGCGCCGACCGGGACGCTTGCGAAGACCGCCGGAACCGCAAGGGCATCGAGGATCTGGCGGTGAATACGGCGCTCCCGCTCCCGGCGGCCCTGAAGATCCGTGAGGGTTTGCAGCCAATCCTCGCTCGGCCGGCCCTCGTCCAGGGCCACATCCTCCGAGCGAACAGGCTCTCCCTGCTCGAGGCTCACGTGGAGCACGCGGGTCTCATCCTCGGGCGGGGCGTAGCCCCGTTGGTCGAGGATTTGGTCGAGCTGGATCAGGCCGGTGGTCGGAACGCAGAAGATCGTCGGCAATCCCTGGTCGGCATAAAGCGCCTCGCAGTAACGGATCTTCTCGTCCAGAGGGCGTTCGCCCGGGGCCAGGATGTTCACCGAATTCACCCGTCGGGTATAGCCTTGCGAAAAGCGCAGCAACCAGCCGTCGAGGGCGACCTCACGCAAGGCCGGCCAGCCGTTCAGGCAGGCTTCCTGAACCCGGGCCGTCACATCTGTTTTGGAAAAAGCTGCCATCTTGGCAATAGATCAGAAGGGTTTTCCGTCGACAACGCCCTTCCGCAGCGGCGCGCAGGACTTGCCCGGCGTCAACCCTGCCCGGGAGCGTTGAGGCTTCGGGCCAGGAGTTCGATTCGCTCGGCGGCCCGATGCACGCCTTCGGCCAGACGGGACTCGATCGCCTGGGTACGCTCATCTCCCTGCGAGGCGAAACGCCGGAGTTCGGCCAGCTCGGCCTCGGTGGCCGCGAGGCGGCTCCTGGTCTCGTGCATCTCGTCCGCCAGGGTGATGGCGGCCATCACATGGAGCCGCATCTCGCCGATTTCCCCGAAAGCCGCGCGCATCTCCTCGATCTTGGTGTCATAGGAGGCCGCCAGCGCTTCGAGATGCCCCTCCTCGCCGTCGCCGCAGGCGATGCGATAGGTTTTTCCGGCAATGGTCACGGTCACCTGGGCCATGTCAGGTTTCCTCGGGCGCGAGTTGCCCGGCCTGCACCAGGACGGACTGGATCGCTCCGATCGCCTGCCGCACGCGCTGGCTCACATCGTCCGTCGCCGCTTCGAACCGGTGCAGCCGGGTGAGCGCCCCATCGAGTTCGACCGCAAGGCGAGCCCTGTCGTCCTGCATGAGCTGGAGCTCCGTTTCGAGATCCCCCCGCCGCTTCTCCATGTCCAGACGGCGCTGCACGGAAGCCTCGAGGAGACCCACGGCCACGTCGAGCCGTTTGAGCGCATCGTCCAGAATGGCGGTCATCTGTCCTCCGGGAATCGTTGACGACACTACGGCCCCCGCCGCCCACCGGCAACGGGCAATGGGGGATTTCAGACCCTTGAGCCTTTGACTCGCCCCTCCCCCGTGTTAAGGAGCCCACGCTCTTTTCGATAGGCTTTGGCCCCCAAGGGCCCGCCGTCAGGATTTTGTGGATCAAGCCGTGCCCAATACCGTTTCCGCCGATCGTGTCACCCACTCCGATCTGGCGAACGCCGTTCGCGTTCTCGCCATGGATGCCGTGGAGCAAGCCAAGTCCGGGCATCCCGGATTGCCCATGGGCGCCGCCGATATGGCGACGGTCCTGTTCACGAAGTTCCTGAAATACGATGCCACGGATCCCACATGGCCCGACCGGGACCGCTTCGTGCTGTCCGCCGGCCACGGCTCCATGCTGCTCTACGCCCTGCTGCACCTCACCGGCGTGAAGGGCATGACCATCGACGAGCTCAAGCGCTTCCGCCAGCTCGACTCGAAGACGCCGGGCCATCCCGAGAACTTCATGACCCCGGGCGTCGAGACCACGACCGGCCCCCTCGGCCAGGGCATCGCGACAGCGGTCGGCATGGCGCTGGCCGAGCGCATGCTCAACGCGGAATACGGCGACGACCTCGTCGATCACCGCACCTACGTGCTGGCCTCCGACGGCGACCTTATGGAGGGCATCAGCCAGGAGGCCATTGCGCTCGCGGGCCACCTGAAGCTGAACCGCCTCATCGTCCTCTTCGACGACAACGGCATCTCCATCGACGGCCCCCTGTCGCTGTCCGACTCCGTCGATCAGGTAAAGCGCTTCGAGGCCGCCGGCTGGCGTGCCGTGCGGGTCGACGGGCATGACGAGAAGGCCCTGGCCCGGGCGCTGTCCCGCGCCCAGAAGTCCGACCGCCCGACGCTGATCGCATGCCGCACCACCATCGGGTTCGGCGCGCCCAAGAAAGCCGGCACCTCGAAGGCCCATGGAGAACCCTTGGGCGCGGAGGAACTCGCGGGAGCCAAGAAGGCTCTCGGCTGGAACCATGCTCCGTTCGAGATCCCCGAGAATATCCGTGATGCCTGGGCAAAGGCCGGCAAAAGAGGACGCCGCCTGCGCAAGGCATGGACCGACCGTCTGAAGGCCGTTCCGGGCGAAAGGCGCGGAGAGTTCGAGCGCCGGGTCAAGGGCGTGCGCCCGCAAGGGTTGGCGGACGCGGTCGCCAGGCTGAAGGAGCGCCTCGCGGCCGAGCCGCAGAATGTCGCGACCCGCAAGGCCAGCGAGATTGCCCTTGAGGTGATCACCGAGGCGGTGCCCGAGCTGGTCCTGGGGTCGGCGGACCTGACGCCGTCCAACAACACGAAGACCAAGAACCTGTCGGCCATTTCTCCGGGCCAATATGCTGGACGCTACATCCATTACGGCATCCGCGAGCACGGCATGGCGGCGGCGATGAACGGCATCGCCCTCCATGGCGGCCTCGTGCCGGCGGGGGCGACCTTCCTGGTCTTCACCGACTACGCCCGTCCGGCCATGCGCATCGCGGCCCTTGCCGGAATTCCGGTGGTCTACGTGATGACCCACGATTCCATCGGCCTCGGCGAGGACGGCCCGACCCACCAGCCGGTGGAGCATCTGGCCGCCCTGCGCTCCATGCCGAAGATGCGCGTCTTCCGTCCCGCCGACGCGGTCGAGACGGCGGAAGCCTGGCAGCTGGCGCTGGAGCGGACGGATGGACCGACCCTGATGGCCCTCACCCGCCAGAACCTGCCTCAGGTCCGCAAGGACGCAGGCCGGGAGAACCTGTCGGCGACCGGCGCCTATGAGCTGTCTCCGGCTCAAGGCAAGGCGCGGGCGACGATCTTCGCCTCCGGCAGCGAGGTCGAGATCGCTCTTGCGGCCCAGAAAATTCTGTCTGAACAAAGCTTCGCCGTACGCGTTGTCTCGGTGCCCTCGCTCGACCTCTTCCTCGCTCAACCCGAGAAAGTCCGCGCCCGCATCATCGGCGACGCGCCGGTCAAGGTCGCGGTCGAGGCAGCCGTCCGCTTCGGCTGGGACGCGGTGATCGGTCCGGACGGCATCTTCGTCGGCATGCACGGCTTCGGAGCCAGCGGGCCGTACAAGGACCTCTACAAGCACTTCGGCATCACCGCCGAGGCGGTTGCCGAGCAGGTCCTGAGAACACACAATCTGTGAGGCTTCAGTACATTCAAGCCCATCGCATAAGGGAGCTAAGGCTATGACGGTGAAGGTCGCGATCAACGGGTTCGGTCGCATCGGACGCAACATCCTCCGCGGCATCGTGGAGAGCGGCCGCAAGGATATCGAGGTGGTTGCCATCAACGATCTCGGTCCGGTCGAGACGAACGCTCACCTGCTCCGCTTCGACTCCGTGCACGGCCGCTTCCCGGCGGACGTCTCGGTGGATGGGGACTTCCTGGTCATCAACGGCCGGAAGATCAAGGTCACGGCGATCAAGGATCCGGCGACCCTTCCGCACAAGGAACTCGGCGTCGATATCGCAATGGAATGCACGGGCATCTTCACCTCGAAGGAGAAGGCCTCCGCGCACCTGACCGCCGGCGCCAAGCGCGTCATCGTGTCGGCTCCGGCCGACGGCGCCGATCTGACCGTCGTGTACGGCGTCAACCATGACAAGCTGACCAAGGACCACGTCGTCATCTCCAACGCCTCCTGCACCACGAACTGCCTCGCGCCGGTCGCCAAGGTGCTGCACGATGCGGTCGGCATCGAGAAGGGGTTCATGACGACGATCCATTCCTACACGAATGATCAGCCCACCCTCGATCAGATGCACAAGGACCTGTACCGCGCCCGCGCGGCGGCCCTGAACATGATCCCGACCTCGACCGGCGCCGCCAAGGCGGTGGGCCTGGTTCTGCCCGAGCTCAACGGCAAGCTCGACGGCTCCTCGATCCGCGTCCCGACCCCGAACGTTTCCGTGGTCGACTTCAAGTTCGTCGCCAAGAAGACGACCACGAAGGAAGAGATCAACGAGGCGATCAAGCGCGCGGCCGAGCAGGAGCTGAAGGGCGTCCTCGGCTATACGAACCAGCCCAACGTTTCGTCGGACTTCAACCACGATCCCCATTCCTCCGTGTTCCACCTGGATCAGACCAAGGTGATGGAGGGCAATTTCGTCCGCGTCCTGTCGTGGTACGACAATGAGTGGGGCTTCTCGAACCGGATGGCGGACACCGCCGTTGCCTTGGCGAAGCTCATCTGAGGGAGGCTTTCATGACCGCCTTCCGCACCCTCGATCAGGCTGACGTCAAAGGAAAACGCGTTCTCGTCCGGGTGGACCTCAACGTCCCCATGGAGAACGGCAGAGTGACGGATGCGACGCGCATCGAGCGCGTCCTTCCGACCATCCAGGAAATCGCCGAGAAAGGCGGGCGGGTCATCCTGCTCGCCCATTTCGGAAGGCCGAAAGGCCGCGACGCCAAGGACTCCCTGAAGCCGGTTGCGGAGGCGCTCGCACAGCACCTCGATAAACCCGTCGCGTTCGCCGATGATTGCATCGGCGAACCGGCCGCCCAGGCCGTTTCGGCTCTCAAGGACGGCGAGGTTCTGCTCCTGGAAAACACCCGCTTCCATGCGGGCGAGGAGAAGAACGACAAGGATTTCGTCGCGGAGCTGGCCAAGCTCGGCGATCTTTACGTGAACGACGCGTTCTCGGCCGCGCACCGCGCCCATGCGTCGACGGAGGGCCTCGCCCATGTGCTGCCGGCCTATGCGGGACGCACGATGCAGGCGGAACTCGATGCCCTGACCAAGGGCCTCGAGGCTCCGCAGCGGCCCCTCGTGGCCATTGTCGGCGGAGCCAAGGTCTCCAGCAAGATCGATCTGCTCGAAAATCTCGTTCAGAAGGTCGACGCCCTGGTGATCGGCGGCGGGATGGCCAACACCTTCCTGCACGCCACGGGCCTTACCGTCGGCAAGTCCCTGGCCGAGAAGGAGCTGGCGGCCACGGCGATGCGCATCATCGAAAAGGCCCGCGATGCCAACTGCGCCATCATTCTGCCGGTCGACGGCGTCTGCGCCTATGAGTTCAAGGCAGGCGCTCACAACCAGACCTACGGCATCGACGCGATCCCGGAGGATCAGATGATCCTCGATGTGGGCTCCCAGTCGGTGGAACGGGTCAACGCGGCGATCAACGACGCCAAGACGCTGGTCTGGAACGGCCCGCTCGGCGCCTTCGAGATCGCTCCCTTCGACCAGGGCACGGTCGCGGCGGCCCGCCATGCCGCCGCGCGGACAAAGGAAGGCAAGCTCGTCTCGGTGGCGGGCGGCGGCGATACGGTGGCGGCCCTCAACCACGCTGGCGTTGCCGAAAGCTTCACCTATGTATCAACGGCAGGCGGTGCTTTTCTCGAGTGGCTCGAAGGAAAGTCGCTGCCGGGTGTTGAAGCTCTGAGAGCTTAAGCCACGGTTCAGTTTCGGCGCGCTTGAGTAGCGCGCCCAATCAGGAGGAAGAGATGGCGCGCATTACCTTGAGGCAGCTTCTGGATCACGCCGCCGAGCATGATTACGGCGTGCCTGCCTTCAACATCAACAACATGGAGCAGGCGCTGGCCATCATGGCGGCGGCCAGCGAGGTGGATGCGCCCGTCATCATCCAGGCCAGCCGCGGCGCGCGCTCCTATGCCAACGACGTCATGCTCAAGCACATGATGGACGCGCTGACGGAGATCTATCCGCAGAACCCGATCTGCGTGCACCTCGATCACGGCAACGAGCCCGCCACCTGCATGACGGCGATCCAGGCCGGATTCACCTCGGTGATGATGGACGGCTCGCTGAAAGCGGACGGCAAGACCCCGGGCGACTGGGACTACAATGTCGGCGTCACCCGGAAAGTGGTCGAGATGGCTCATCTCGGCGGCATCTCGGTGGAGGGCGAGCTCGGCGTGCTCGGATCGCTGGAGAGCGGCATGGGCGAGGCCGAGGACGGCCACGGAGCGGAGGGCAAGCTGTCCCACGACCAGCTCCTGACCAATCCGGACGAGGCGGTGAAGTTCGTGGCCGAGACCAAGGTCGACGCCCTCGCCATCGCCATGGGCACCTCGCACGGCGCCTACAAGTTCACCCGCAAGCCGGACGGCGACATCCTCGCGATGCATGTCATCGAAGAGATCCACCGCAAGCTTCCGAACACCCATCTGGTGATGCACGGCTCCTCGTCGGTGCCGCAGGATCTTCAGGACATCATCAACCAGTATGGCGGCCAGATGAAGCCGACCTGGGGTGTGCCGGTGGAGGAAATCCAGCGCGGCATCAAGCACGGCGTGCGCAAGATCAACATCGACACCGACAACCGCATGGCGATGACCGGTCAGATCCGCAAGATTCTCACGGAGAATCCTGGCGAATTCGACCCGCGCAAATATCTGAAGCCCGCCATGGAGGCGATGACCAAGCTCTGCAAGCAGCGCCTCGAGGAGTTCAACACCGCCGGTCAGGCCTCCAAGATCAAGCGGGTCTTCACCCTCGCCGAGATGGCCAAGCGCTACGCGTCGGGCGAACTCGACCCGACCTTCAGCGCGAGCCGGCAGGCCGCCGAGTAGGTCATCAGGCTTTCGCCTCAATCCCATCGCAGAACGGGGCCTCGCAAGATGGCCCCGTTTTCGTTATGGGGATGTCTGGACCTTCTGAAGAATCCGAGAACCATGGCAGAGCCCTCCGCCCGTCTTTACCTCGTCACTCCCCTCCTGACGGACGCCTCCCTTGCGCCGCGCCTGGCGGAAGCCTGCGCCGGCGGCCAGGTGGCGGCCGTGCTGCTGCGCCTCGGCTCCGCCGACGAGCGCAGCCTCATCAACCAGGTGAAGGCCCTTGTACCTTCCGTTCAGGAAGCCGAGGCGGCCGCCGTCATCGCCGTTGAGGGCGAGGCGGACCTCGCGGCGATCGCGGCGCGCGGCGGGGCGGACGGCATTCACCTGTCAGGCAGCAGCGGCCGCATCAAGGAGCTGCGGGACCGTCTGAAGACCGAACGGGCCATCGGCGTCGGCGGGCTCCGGACCAAGGACGACGCCATGACCATGGGCGAAGCCGGGGTCGATTACCTGATGTTCGGGGAGCCGCGACCGGACGGGTCCCTGCCGTCCCTCGACACCGTGGTCGAACGGGCATCCTGGTGGGCCGAAATTTTTGAAACCCCTTGCGTGGTCTTTGCCCCCACCATGGAAGCCGTGACGACCCTTGCGGGCACCGGAGCCGAGTTCATCGCCCTCGGGGATGTCGTCTGGTCCCACCCGGAGGGGCCCGGCAAGGCCGTCGCGGAGGCCGCGACGCTGATCACGGCGCAGGAGGCCTTGTCCTGATGCGTATCGCCCTGTGCCTCGCGGCCCTGCTGATCGGCGGGTCGGCGACGATGGCCCATGCGGAACCCGATCTCGCCTTTGGGGCGTATCAGCGGGGGCAGTATCTCTTGGCCTTTCGTGAAGCGACGTTGCGGGTCGAGAAGAACAAGAACGACGCTCCCGCCATGACCCTGCTGGGGGAACTCTACAATCAGGGACTCGGCGTTCCCTTGAGCCCCGAGAAGGCGGCGGATTGGTATCGCCTCGCCGCGGAGCGCGGGGATGCCCATGCCCTCGCCTCCCTCGGGCTGATGGCTCTCGACGGGCGCGGCATGAAGAAGGACCCGGCTCAGGCGCGGACATGGCTTGAACAGGCCGCCGCCAAGGACGAGCCGGTGGCATCCTACAATCTCGCCCTGATGCTTCTGACGACCGGCAGCGACGCCGAGCTGGCCAAAGCCGCGGCCTTGCTGCGGCAGGCCTCCGACGCGGAGGTTTCGGACGCCCAGCATGCCCTGGGGGTGCTCTATCTCCAGGGTCGCGGGGTAACGCGCGACGCGGCCCAGGCGGCGCATTATTTCGAGCGCGCCGCCCGCAACGGAAGCTCGATCGGCGAGGTCGAATACGCCATCCTGCTCTTCAACGGCGAGGGCATCACGAAAAACGAATCCAGGGCGGCCCGGTATTTCCGCAGCGCGGCCGCGAAAGGCAATGCGATTGCGCAGAACCGTCTCGCCCGCATGCTCGCGGCCGGCCGGGGCGTGCCTCAGAACAAGGTCGACGCGGCGGCTTGGCATCTTCTGGCTTCGGCACAGGGGCTGAAGGACCCTTGGCTCGACGACGCCCTGAAGGATATGACGGCCGACGAGAAGACCCGTGCCGAGAAGGTCGCGGCGGAGCGCCTCGGCGCCCGGTGAGCTGCAACCCTTGACCTTCGCTCCCACCCGTGGTCCATCCGGATCACATTCCCCCGCCCATTTCAGGACCGTCCGCCCATGATCCGCTCGCCTCTCATGACCGTCATGACCGATGCCGTAATGAAGGCGTCGCGCTCGCTCAAGCGCGACTTCGGCGAGGTGGAAAACCTGCAGGTGTCCCGCAAGGGCCCGGGCGATTTCGTTTCCGCCGCCGACCGCAAGGCCGAGAAGATCCTGCGCGAGGCTCTCGAAAAGGCCCGTCCCGATTACGGTTTCGTGATGGAGGAGAGCGGAGTCGTCGTAGGCAAGGATCAAAGCCACCGCTGGCATATCGATCCGCTCGACGGGACCACGAACTTCCTCCACGGCCTGCCCCATTTCGCGCTCTCGGTCGGCCTCGAGCGGGACGGCCAGGTGGTGGCGGGCGTGATCTACGATCCGGCCAAGGACGAGCTTTTCATCGCCGAGAAGGGCAAGGGCGCCTATCTCAACAACCGCCGCATTCGCGTCGCGGCCCGCAACGACATGGCGGACGCCGTGATCGCCTGCGGCCTGCCCCATATCGGCAAGGGCGACCACGGCCTGTTCCTGCGCGAATCATCCGTCGTGATGGGCTATGCGGGCGGCATGCGCCGCTGGGGTGCGGCTGCCCTCGACCTCGCCTACGTGGCTTGCGGCCGCCTCGACGCCTATTGGGAGCGCGGGCTGAATTCCTGGGACGTGTCGGCGGGCATTCTCATGATCCGCGAGGCCGGCGGCTTCATTTCCGACGCGGACGGCGGTCCCAATCCGCTTGCGACCGGAAGCGTGGCCTGCGGAAACGAAGTTCTGCATCGGGAGCTGCTCGCGCTCTTGAAGAAGTCAAAAAGCTGATATTTCTGTTCGTGGCACCAAGGGATTTTGCGGCAACGCTTGATCCTGCCACCCCGTCCGGTCACATTAGAACGGTCGAGAGGCCTCAGCGAGCAGGATCCAGATGGACGATCAGACCCTTACCCCACCGCGGATCTACCTTATCCGCATGGCGGTTTTCCTGATCCTGGCAGGGTTTGTCGCCTTCATCCTCTACAAACAGGTCTGGAACGCCTTCATGGCCAATCCGGGCCTCAACAGCCTGATCATCGGCGTGATGTTCATCGGCATCATCCTTGCCATCCGTCAGGTATGGCGCCTGTTTCCCGAGGTGCGCTGGGTCAACACCCTGCGCCAGACGGAAGAAGGGCTCATTCAGCCGACCACGCCGGTTCTCCTCGCGCCCCTTGCCGCCTTCATCAGCAACCGCTCCTCCCAGTCGCTGCTGTCCGTGGCCGCCACCCGTTCGCTTCTGGATTCGATCGGGGCGCGCCTCGACGAGAGCCGTGAGATCCTGCGCTATCTCGCGGGCCTGCTCGTCTTTCTCGGCCTGCTCGGCACGTTCTGGGGCCTCATCGATACGGTGGGCTCCGTCGGCCGCATCATTTCGTCCCTTCGCACCGGCCAGGATACGGCGGTGCTGTTCGACGAGCTGAAGAACTCCCTGGCCGGACCGCTCCAGGGCATGGGGCTGTCGTTTTCGGCCTCCCTGTTCGGCCTCGCCGGCTCCCTGGTGCTCGGCTTTCTCGACCTTCAGGCCGGGCAGGCGCAGAATCGCTTCTATACGGAGCTGGAGGACTGGCTCGCCACCTCCACCACCGACATACAGCCCGACTCGCCCTTGCGGACCGGCGCGATGCCCAACGACATCACCGTGGCACTCAACCGGCTGACCGCCGCGGTCAACGACGGTGCGAACGGACGGGCGTCGACCCAGGCCATGGCCAACCTGGCCGAGGGCGTCCAGGGTCTCGTGCAGCACATGCGCGCCGAGCAGCAGATGATCCGCGACTGGGTGGAAGCCCAGGCCGCCCGCGAGAAGGAACTCAAGCAGGTCCTGGACCGTCTCTCCCGCGAAAGGCTGCCCTGATGCCTGTCGCGAGCACAGGGGGGCGCCGCCGGAGCCGGCAGGGCCAGCTGAATTACTGGCCCGGCTTTGTCGATGCGCTGTCGACCCTGCTCCTGTCCATCGTCTTCCTGATCTCGGTTTTCATGGTCGGGCAGTTCTTCCTGTCCAGGGAATTGTCGAGCCGCGACACGGTTCTGGACCGCCTGAACCGCCAGATCGCCGAGCTGACGGACCTTTTGGCGCTCGAGAAATCGAGCCGCCGCACCAGCGAAGAAAACCTGACGGCTCTTCAGAGCACCCTCAGCGCCGCCGAGGCCGACCGGGCGCGGCTCCAAAGCCTGATCGAGAGCGGCGGCGACGTTCAGGCCAAGGCGGGCGAGCTCAACACGGCCCTGGAGGCCGAGCGCCAGGCAACCGGCCGGGCCTTGAGCCAGGTGGAGATCCTGAACCAGCAGATTGCCGCCATGCGCCGCCAACTCGCCGCCCTGGAGGAAGCCCTTGCGGCGTCCGAAAGCCGAGACAAAGAAAGTCAGGCGCGGATCGCCGACCTCGGCAGCCGCCTCAACGTGGCGCTCGCGCAGCGTGTCCAGGAGCTGGCCCGCTACCGCTCCGATTTCTTCGGGCGTCTCAGGCAGATCCTGGGGACCCGGCCCGACGTGCGGATCGTGGGCGACCGGTTCGTATTTCAGTCCGAGGTCCTGTTCCCGGCCGGCCAAGCCAATCTGAAGCCGGAAGCGTCCGATGAGATCGATCGGATCGCCAGCGCCCTCGTCGAGCTGCAAAGACAGATTCCGCCCGATATTCCCTGGGTGGTCCGCGTGGACGGCCATACGGACGCACGCCCGATCGCCACGTCGCAATTCCCGTCGAACTGGGCCCTCTCGGCGGCGCGTGCGATTGCGGTCGTCCAGGCCCTCGCGGCCCGGGGCGTCCATCCGCAACACCTGCTCGCGGCGGGCTTCGGGGAATACCAGCCGCTGGATCTCGGGACGACCGAGGAAGCCCATGCCCGCAATCGCCGGATCGAGCTGAAGCTGACGGAGCGCTAGCGGGTCCGGCTCACCGGCAGCTCAGTGGCGGCCGGCTCAGTGGTTCTTGCCCAGCGCCTTCGCGACATCGGCGACCTGAACGCCGACCCGCTTGACCGTGTCCATCAGCTCCTGCCGGGATACGCTCCACTTGTCGGTCCAGTAACGGACCTCCCAGTCCTCGTGGATATTGATCCGGGAGGCGTCCTGCGGGTGCCGTTTGTTCAGACTGTCAGCCATCCTGATCTCCTGACGCTGCATGGACCGGCGGGTGTGCCGGCGCCCATTATCAACTTCCGGAGCCAAGGTTCGGTTCGATTTCGCTCACTCGGCGGCTTGAGCTCGCCCGTGCTCGTCGGTGAATTGGAGGTGGGCCAGGCGCGCATAGAGCCCGCTGGCGGCCAGGAGGGTGTCGTGCGTGCCCTCCTCCACGATGCACCCTCCCTCCATGACCAGGATCCGGTCCGCGGAACGGACGGTGGCGAGGCGGTGGGCGATGACCAGGGTCGTCCGTCCTTGCATAAGCCGGTCGAGGGCGACCTGCACCTTCTTCTCGCTTTCCGCGTCCAGGGCCGAGGTCGCCTCGTCGAGAAGGAGGATCGGCGCGTCCTTCAGAATGGCCCGGGCAATGGCGAGACGCTGGCGCTGACCGCCGGACAAGGTCACGCCCCGCTCCCCGATCTGCGTCGCATAACCTTGCGGCAAGGCGCGGATGAATCCATCCGCGGAGGCAAGCTCGGCGGCGTGGCGAACCTCCTCCTCCGAGGCCTCCGGGCGGCCGTAGCGGATGTTGTCGAAAACGCTTGCGGCGAAAACGGTCGGCTCCTGCGGCACCAGGGCCATCCGCCGACGCAAGGCCAGGGGATCGGTGTCCTTGATCGGAATGCCGTCCACCAGAATGGTGCCCTGCTGCGGATCGTAGAAGCGCAGGAGCAGCTGAAGCACGGTACTTTTCCCGGCACCCGAAGGGCCGACCAGGGCGACCCGCTCGCCGGGAGCCATCCGGAACGTGAGGCCGTGCAGCGCCTGCTGCTCGGAACGGGTCGGATAGGCGAAATGCACGTTCTCGAACGCGACCGTCCCGAGAGACGGCTGCGGAAGCGCCTTTGGCGCGGGGGGCGCCTCGATCGCAGGCTTGGCGGCCAGGATTTCCCCGAGCCTCTCCGCCGCGCCGGCAGCCTGCGCCAGCTCTCCGTAGACCTCCGAGAGCTGCCCGAGGGAGCTGGCCGCGAAGACCGCATAAAGCACGAACTGGGAAAGCTGACCGGCCGTCATGGTCCCGGCCATCACGTCCTGGGCGCCGTACCACAGCACCCCAACCACACTGGCCGACACCAGGAACAAGCCGATTCCCGTCAGAAAAGCCCGCATGGTGGTCGACAAGCGGGCGGCATCGAAGGCTTCCTCCGCCGCCGAGGCGAAGTGCAGCGCGGTCTGACGCTCCATGCCGAAGGCCTGCATGGTCCGAACGGCTCCGATGGCCTCCGCCGCGTAGGCCGAGGCGTCGGCAAGCCGGTCCTGCGCCGCCCGTGAGCGCCGCCGCACGGCGCGGCCGGACACCACGAGAGGCAGAACGATGACCGGAATCGCGATCAGCACCAGGGCCGAGAGCTTCGGGCTCGTGACGATCATCAGGGCGACGGCCCCGAGAAACAGGAAGAGGTTTCGCAGGGCGATGGAGATGCTGGCCCCGAAAGCGGCCTTGACCTGGGTCGTATCGGCGGTGAGGCGGGATACGATCTCGCCGCTCTTGGTCTGGTCGAAGAAGGCCGGATCGAGGGAGGTCAGGTGCCTGAACACGGCCGAGCGCAGATCCGCCACCACGCGCTCGCCGAGGGTGATGACGAAGTAATACCGGGAAGCGCTTGCGAGGGCGAGGAGCCCGACCACCAGGATGAGGACGCCGAAATAAGCGTTGATGAGGCCCCTGCCCCCGTCGGTAAAGCCGAGATCGATGACCCGGCGGACCGCGACCGGCATGACCAGCGTCATCGCGGAGGCGAGGACGAGGGCGGCAAGAGCCGCCAGGATGCGCCCCTTGTAGGCGAGAGCGTAAGGGAGAAGAGGCCTGAGAGAACTCAAGGCGGCGTTGGAGCGTTGCGAACCGTCGGGATGAGAGGCCATATCACTGTCGTTTCGGGAGACGGGCGTTCAAAGGGCGAGAATCCCTGTCCCGACTTGTTTCAGGGTTCCAAGTAAGGTATAGGCCCGCAACCTTTCAAGACAGGCTCGATCATTAGGCTGCGGGCACACGCTGGCGGACCGCAAGAGGATATGGCAATGGCGCGCAAAGAAACCGACCACCCCGATTATCATTTCATCAAGGTCGTGATGACCAACGGCACCGAGTACACCACCCGGTCCACCTACGGCAAAGAGGGCGACACGCTCAACCTTGACATCGACCCGAACACCCATCCGGCCTGGACCGGCGGCCAGCAGCAGCTGCTCGACCGTGGCGGCCGCCTGTCGCGCTTCAACTCGAAGTTCGGCAATCTGTCGTTCGGCAAGAAGTAAGTCGTCTTCGGCTCTGCGGAGCTCATACAAAAGCCCCGCAGCGCGGGGCTTTTCTTTTGCCTGCAAGGCTTGCGTCGGCGGCAGCTCCGTCTAGCCCCCGCCGAAGACCTGCTCGAGGAGGCGCTGCTGGGCGGCAACCGGGTTGGCGCGGGGCGCCACGGGGACCGTCTCCGGTTCGCTCATCAGGCGTTCGAGATGCAGGATGCGGGCATGGACCCGGGTCGCGAGGCCGATGAGCTCGCGAAGGCGCACCGGCAGGGCCTCGAAATCGTCGATGGTCGTGACCGTATCCTGCCGGGTCAGATGAACTCGGTTCTTCTCCAGCTGGGCCTGATCGGGCGTGATCTCCCCTTCCGCAACGGCGCGCTGCAGCAGCAGCCATGAGGCAATTTGCATCAGGCGCGTGGTGAGCCGCATGCTCTCCGTCGCATAGGCGATCACCCCGTCCCGGGGCAGAAGCTTGGAATCGGTGCGGCCCTGGCCGTCGAGATAGCTGGCGGTGTCCTCCACCAGCTCCATCCCTTCCTGGAACAAAGCCTTGAAAGCGTCCGAATGGACGAAGCTGTGCCCGAACGGGACGGTTCCGGTACTAAGCTTGATCACATCGGGTTCGCTCACTGGCCATCTCCCCATAGACGCAAATCTCCGGCCGCGGTCTCGGCCTGAGAGCTCTCATGTCAGAAGAACACTATAGAGCGGCTCTTGGTTCGATGCTCAGCTAACCGTTTCTTAAGGTTAAGCGAAAAAAGAGCAGTTAAAAATAGAGCCGCCCGAGGCGGCTCAAGTCATCACAGGGAGGCGTCAAACAGAGTGACAGGAGCCACTCGACATCCAGAGGAAGACTGGATGTCCATCATAATCGTCTGGAAACCTTAAGGTCCGGTTAAGCGCCGCTTACGATGTGCCGAGCTTGAAGAAGGCGCTCGCGGCGGCTTTCGAGCTTTCCTTGCCGCGCTTGACTTCCTTCAACCGGTTGATTTCGCGCTCCAGCATGGAAATGCGCTCGTCGATCTCGTCGATCGACAGCACCGAGAGGTCCTGGCCGAACTCATGGCCCACGGGGTGGGTACGGGTTTCCTCGTCCAAAGGATCGAAAGCCATGACATCCTCCTTCCTCACGCTGCCATAAGGATAGAGCGCGGTGCGCACCTTGCCACTCTTGCCCTATATCCATCAACCTTTGACCGAAGGAGGACCGAATGGGGGCAATTTCTGACACGATGCGCGCCGTTGTTGCACAAGGAGCCGGAGGGCCGGAGGTCCTCCAGGTGGTCGAGCGTCCGGTCCCGCGCCCGGGAGACGGCGAAATTCTGGTTCGGGTCCAGGCTGCCGGCGTCAACCGTCCGGATGTGGCCCAGCGTCAGGGCACCTATCCGCCACCGCCCGGCGCGCCGGACATCCTGGGGCTGGAGATCGCCGGCGAGGTCGCCTCAACCGGCCCCGGCGCCTCGCGGTTCCCGGTCGGCACGAAGGTCATGGCCCTCGTGCCGGGCGGCGGCTACGCGGATTATGCGGTCGTCCATGAAAGCAATGCGCTTCCGGTCCCGGCGGGGCTTTCCATGGAAGAGGCAGGCGCCGTCCCCGAGACTTTCTTCACCGTCTGGACCAATGTCTTCCAGCGCGGCGGCCTTCAGCCGGGCGAAACCCTTCTGATCCATGGAGGATCATCCGGCATCGGCACCACGGCGATTCAGCTCGCCAAGGCTTTCGGATCCCAGGTCATCGTGACCGCCGGAAGCGCCGACAAATGCGCGGCTTGCCTCAGGCTCGGGGCCGACCACGCCATCAATTATCGCGATACGGATTTCGTCGCCGCCGTGAAGGACATCACGGACAAGCGAGGCGCGAACGTCATCCTCGACATGGTCGGCGGCGACTACATCTCCCGGAACTACGAGGCTGCGGCCCGGGATGGGCGCATCGTTCAGATCGCCTTTCTCCAGGGCAGCCGGGCCGAGGTCGATTTCCGCCTCCTGATGGTCAAGCGCCTCTCGCACACCGGCTCGACCCTGCGGCCACGCTCCGTCGCGGAGAAGGCCGTCATCGCCCGGGAGCTGGAAGAAAAGGTGCTGCCGCTCCTGGCAAAGGGCCGGGTCAAACCCGTGATGGATTCGGCCTTTCCCTTCGCCGACGTCGCCAAAGCCCATGCCCGCATGGACGGCGGGGAGCACATCGGAAAGATCGTCCTCACCCTTTAAGAATTGCAACACGGAGACAGGCTCCCTATAATCACCTTGTTTCCCTCACAATGTGAGACGAGATCGCTCCGGCCCGGCCGGGACGGAGCGCAGGAGAGTTTTGCCGTGCGGCGCCGAAGAGCCGGCGCCCGGCCTGGAGGAGTTAAGCCCATGTCCCAAGGACCGCTGATGCCGAAGGCGACGGCCGTGTGGCTCGTCGAGAATACATCGCTGTCGTTCGACCAGATCGCCGAGTTCTGCAAGCTCCACCCCCTCGAGGTGAAGGGCATCGCCGACGGCGAGGTCGCGACCGGCATCAAGGGCCTTGATCCGGTAACCACGGGCCAGCTGACCCGTGAGGAAATCGAGAAGGCGCAGGACAACCCGAATTACCGGCTCAGGATGGCCGAATCCCGCGTGAAGCTTCCGGAGCAGAAGCGGATCAAGAAGGGACCGCGCTATACGCCCGTCTCGCGCCGCCATGACCGCCCCAACGCGATTCTCTGGCTGGTGCGCAACCATCCCGAGCTGAAGGACGCCCAGATCATGCGTCTCGTCGGCACCACAAAGACCACGATCCAGCAGGTTCGCGAGCGCACCCACTGGAACTCCGCCAGCCTGTCCCCCATGGATCCGGTGACGCTCGGGCTGTGCTCCCAGATCGACCTGGATTTCGAGGTCCAGCGCGCCGCGAAGGACCGTCCGCACGCCGTCGTGGCGCCGCAGGAGGGAGGCACCCTCATGCCGGCCGAAATCTCGACCGCCGAACCGGAGCGCGACGAGCCGTTTGCGGATATGAGCCGTCCCAAACCGGCTCCCGAAGAAGAGATCGACGTCAACTCGGTCTTCGCCAAGCTCAAGCAGCTCAAGCGTCCCGACGAAGACGAGGAATAAGACAAACGGCCCGGAGCGATCCGGGCCTTTTTGTTTTGCCGGACTTTCAGCCGGCGCGTCCGGCCTTTCTTCGTGGCTGCTTCGCGGGCCGTTCGCGGCCGCGCTCGAAGGTCCGCTTCGCTTTGACGGCCTCGCCCCGATCTTCCTGGCGGCGTTCCTTGGCGGCCCGATGCAGGCGGGCCTCCTCGTCGGACAGGACGTGTTTCAGCATCATCTCGAAATCAGCTTCCTTGGGCGGCAGCGGATCGTCGGAGGCCGAAGTCTCCTCTCCGGCGGTCTTTTCCGGATCCCGGGAGAATGTCATGGCCCTTCTCCCATTCCCCGCCGCCGAAGCGCGTCTCCGATCTCGTCGAGAATGACGGGATCATCGATCGTGGCCGGCATGGTCCAGGTTTCTCCATCCGCGATCTTCTTCATCGTCCCGCGCAGGATCTTGCCGGAGCGGGTTTTGGGCAGGCGCCCGACCGTGATGGCGAGCTTGAAGGCGGCCACGGGACCGATCCTCTCGCGCACCAGGCCGACCAGCTCCGTCTCGACCGCCGCGGGCGATTGGGCAACGCCCGCCTTGAGCACCACGAAACCACAGGGCACCTCCCCTTTCAGGGAATCCTTCACGCCGATGACCGCGCATTCGGCGACCGCCGGATGGGATGCCAGGACCTCCTCCATGCCGCCCGTGGAGAGCCGGTGGCCGGCGACATTGATGATGTCGTCCGTGCGGCCCATGATGTAGACATAGCCGTCACCGTCGATGAAACCCGCGTCCGAGGTGTTGTAGTAGCCCGGATAGGTGGTCAGGTACGCTTCGCGGAAGCGCTCGTCCGCATGCCACAGGGTGGGAAGGCAGCCGGGAGGCAGGGGAAGCTTGATGGCGATCGAGCCCATCGTGTCGGCGGGCAGCGGCTTCCCCCCCTCGTCGAGAACCTGAACGTCGTAGCCGGGCATGGGCACGGTCGGCGAGCCATACTTGATCGGCAGGGCCCCAAGACCAAGGGGATTTCCGGCGATCGGCCAGCCGGTTTCCGTTTGCCACCAATGGTCGACGATGGGCACGCCCAAAATCCGCTCGGCCCATTGCACCGTGTCCGGGTCGGCTCTCTCGCCGGCCAGGAACAGGGCGCGAAACTCCGAAAGATCGTAGCCCTGGAGAAGCCGGGCGTCCGGATCCTCCTTCTTGATCGCCCGGAAGGCGGTCGGTGCCGTGAAGAGAACCACCGCCTTGTGTTCGGAAGCCACCCGCCAGAAGGCGCCGGCATCCGGCGTGCCCACCGGCTTGCCCTCATAGAGGATCGTCGTGCAGCCGTGGAGCAGGGGGCCGTAGACGATGTAGGAATGGCCCACGACCCAACCCACGTCGGACGCGCACCAATACACCTCGCCCGGATCGACGCCGTAGAGGTTCTTCATGGACCATTTGAGAGCGACCATGTAGCCGCCCGTGTCGCGCACGACGCCTTTCGGCCGTCCCGTGGTGCCTGAGGTATAGAGGACATACAGGGGGTCCGTGGCTGCGACAGGCACGCAGGGCGCCATGCGGCCTGCCTTACGGGCATCCGTCACCGCCGCGGCCCAATCCCGGTCCCGTCCCTCGGCAAGGCGCGCCTCCGCCTGCGGGCGCTGGTAGATGAGGCAGGTCTCGGGCTTGTGGGAACTCAAGGAAATCGCTTCGTCGAGAAGCGGCTTGTAGGGGACGACCCGCGCCGCCTCGATGCCGCAGGAGGCCGAGAGGACGACCTTCGGCGCGGCATCTTCGAGCCGCGTCGCGAGCTCCCGGGCCGCAAAGCCCCCGAAAACCACCGAATGGATCGCGCCGATGCGCGCGCAGGCGAGCATCGCGAACACCGCCTCCGGGATCATCGGCATGTAAAGGATGACCCGGTCGCCCTTGGCGACTCCCATGTCCTGCAGCACGGCCGCCAGGGTCGCCACCTCATCCCGCAGCTCATGATAGGTGAAGGTTCTGATCGTGCCGGTCACCGGGCTGTCGTAGATCAGCGCCGCCTGCCCCGCGCGGCCGCGCTCCACGTGACGGTCGAGGGCGTTGTAGCAAACGTTGCATTCGGCTCCGACGAACCAGCGTCCGAAGATCCCGCTTGCGGGATCGAAGATCCTGTCAGCAGGCTTGATCCAATCGATGTCCCGGGCCGCCTCTTCCCAGAACCATTCCGGATCGGATCGCCAGCGCGCATAGACCTCGCCATAGCGGCTCCTTTGCAAGGCATCGTGACCGGCTGCGGCCGTGCCTGGCGTCTCCGACGTCATCCGGGTCGTTGTCATGGCGCTACCCCAATGTGTTCACCACGTGAGACTTCAAAGCTCTGCCGTGGTAGCAGGCAAAGACGCCGTGGTCAGCGGCGACTTTCGGCGAGTTTGCCATGATCACCGACCCCTTGTTCTATGCCGCGGCCATTCCGGCCGTCGTCCTGATGGGCCTGTCCAAGGGCGGCTTTTCAGGCCTCGGCCTCCTGTCGTTGCCGCTCATGGCGCTCGTGGTCTCGCCCGTCCAGTCGGCCGCGATCATGCTGCCGATCCTGATCATCCAGGATGTCGTGACCGTTTGGGCCTACCGGCATCATTGGGACCGACGCAATCTCGCCATCCTGCTTCCGAGCGGCATTATCGGCATCATCTCTGGCTATCTTTTGGCAGCGCGGGTTTCCGATGCCGCCGTCACGCTGGCGGTCGGCATCATCTCCACCGCCTTCGCCGTTCGCCGGCTGATCCTGGAGCGGCGCGCGACACCGCCTGACCCGACGAAGGCGGACATGCCCCATGGCCTGCTCTGGGGCTACGTCATGGGCTTTACCAGCATGGTCGCCCACGCTGGAGGCCCGCCCTTCCAGATCTATGTGATGCCGCAGCGTCTGCCGCGGGATGTGTTCGTCGGCACCGGGGCCATCTGCTTTGCCCTGCTCAACTGGATCAAGGTGCCGCCCTACATGGCGCTCGGTCAGTTCACGGGCGAAAACCTCGCCACCGCCGGGGCCCTGTTTCCGGTTGCGGTGGTGTCCACCTGGCTCGGCGTCCTGCTCGTCCGCCGAACCTCGGGAGAGCGATTCTACACCCTCGTCTATCTGCTGCTGATCCTTGTCGGCGCGAAGCTCGTGTTCGACGGCGCGCGGGCTTTTCTATGAAGACCTGTCATGAAAAAAGCTGCCGCTTCCTGTAGGAGAGCGACAGCTCTTTGGATGGGAATTGTCTGAAAACAGCGTGATCAGTGCATCACCGCGTGGGAACCTCTGAGGCGGGTGATCTGATCCTTGAGGTGAAGCTTTTTCCGCTTGAGCTCCACAAGCTTGGCGTCATCCATGGAGGGATGGTTGAGAGCATCTTGGATCTCGCGCTCGAGCGCCTGATGCCTCCGTTCAAGTTCCACCAGATGATTCTGCAGCGGCATGTCAGCAACCTCCTGTTCGATGTCTGACGACGGAAGTGTGACACAGAGAAAGTGGCGAGTCGAAGGCAAAGCATGCTGCAACGCAGAAAGAGAATCCTTGAAGCTTGGCCTGTGAACAGTCCGGTTTGAGCTTGCTCTGCGCATGTCCAAAGAGCATAATTTTGGCTTCTCGCGCGCCTTTTCGGGCGATGCGCCATCTGGACTTTTCGATGCACGATCTGGTTGAACTCGAAGCGGAACTTTCGCGCCTGAAGCAGGAGCACCGGGATCTGGATATGGCGATCGAGGCGCTCGAACAGATCATCACCGGCGATCAGCTGCAGGTCCAGCGTCTCAAGAAGCGCAAGTTGAGCCTCAAGGATCGCATCATGCAGATCGAGGATCAGATCACGCCGGACATCATCGCCTGACGGTTCCCTCCAGCAGGGCCCGATACGGCGGTTCTTCGAAACCAACGGGAAAAGCCGGTCTTTCGGCGCATCGGCCTTGCTTGGCAGGGCAGCCTTCGCTATGCCCGCCCTGACGCATTGGCCAAAGCCGGAGCCGGAACATGGCGGGAAGTCCCGTTGCCATCATCATGGGCAGTCAATCCGACTGGGCGACCATGCGCCATGCGGCCGAAACCCTCGACCTGCTCGCGATCCCCTACGACGCGCGCATCGTCTCGGCGCACCGGACCCCCGACAGATTGGTGGCGTTCGCCAAGAGCGCGAAGGCCGAGGGTTTTCGAGTGATCATCGCGGGCGCCGGCGGAGCCGCGCACCTGCCCGGCATGACCGCCGCCATGACCCCGCTCCCGGTTTTCGGCGTGCCGGTGGAGTCGAAGTCCCTGTCCGGCCAGGACAGCCTCTTATCAATCGTTCAGATGCCCGCCGGCATCCCGGTGGGAACGCTCGCGATCGGGCGCGCGGGGGCGGTGAATGCCGCGCTCCTGGCGGCCGCCGTTCTGGCCCTGCACGACAAGGATCTGGCGGAACGGCTCGACACGTGGCGGGCCCGGCAGAGCGCGAGCGTGGCCGAACGGCCCGTCAACGAAGGCTGAGCCCGATGATCCGCCCCGGCAGCACACTCGGGATTCTCGGGGGCGGCCAGCTGGGCCGCATGATGGCCATGGCGGCCGCGGAGCTTGGGCTGCGAACCCATGTCTATGCGCCGGAGCGCGACAGCCCGGCCTTCGATGTCGCGGCCGAGCACACGGTTGCGGCCTATGAGGACGAGGCGGCCCTCGTGCGCTTCGCCAAGGCCGTGGATGTGGTCACCTACGAATTCGAGAACGTTCCGGCGGCCACCGCCGCCACCTTGGCGGCTCACGCGCTCCTGGCGCCGAATGCCCGCGCGCTCGCGGTGTCGCAGGATCGGCTGACGGAGAAGACCTTCATGGCCGAGCTCGGCATCGCCACCGCCCCGTTCGCGGCCGTGGCGTCCGAGGCGGACCTCATCGCAGCCCTGGAGCGTATCGGTCGTCCCGCCGTCCTCAAGACCCGCCGCTTCGGCTACGACGGCAAGGGGCAGGTGATGGTCCGTCCCGACACGGATCCGGCCGAGGCTTTCGCGGCCATCGGTCAGGCGCCGGCCATTCTCGAAGGTTTCGTGCCTTTCGAGCGCGAGGTCTCCGTCATCGCCGCCCGGACGGCAGCCGGCGGCTTTGCGGCCTATGACCTGTGCGCAAACGAGCATCGCCATCATATCCTGGCGACCACCCGGATCCCGGCCGGCGTATCACGCCGGACCGAGGAAGCGGCTTTCGACATCGCGAAAGCCATCGCCGATGCCCTCGATTACGTGGGCATCCTTGCGGTTGAACTGTTCCTGGTGACGACGGAGGACGGGGAGCGTCTGGTCGTCAACGAAATCGCGCCCCGCGTGCATAATTCGGGCCACTGGACCCTCGGGGGCGCGGTGACGTCCCAGTTCGAGCAGCATGTGAGGGCGATCTGCGGCTGGCCCCTCGGCGCCACGACCCGCCTCGGCCGGGTCGAGATGCAGAACCTGATCGGCGATGACGTGGAGGCCTGGGAGAGGATCCTGGCGGAAAGCGGCGCCCACCTGCACCTCTACGGCAAGGCACAGGCCCGCCCCGGCCGCAAGATGGGCCACGTGACCCGCGTCTATCCCGAAAGAGATTGAACCTCTTCCAAAGCGCGGCGTTATCATCGACGCCGGCGCTTTTCTTGTGAAGAAGCCTGGACAATCAAGGCATCTTCTGCTAGTCACGCCGGTCAGATAGAGGTGCGCACGACGCGCCTCGTTTGTTTTTACCACAATCGAAACGGATCATTACGAGGAATTCGCGTGCAGGTTCTTGTCCGGGATAACAACGTCGATCAGGCGCTCCGCGCTCTCAAGAAGAAGATGCAGCGTGAGGGCATCTTCCGCGAGATGAAGCTTCGCGGCCATTACGAGAAGCCGTCTGAGAAGAAGGCCCGTGAGAAGGCCGAGGCCGTTCGCCGCGCCCGCAAGCTGATCCGCAAGCGCATGCAGCGCGAAGGCCTTCTGCCTTCGAAGCCGCGCACGGTCGCTCCGGGTCGCCCGGCCCGCTAAGCTCTTTCGAGAGCTGAAAAATCTTGGTCTTTCGATTGTGAACGGCGCCCGTCTGAAAAGACCGGGCGCCGATTGCATTTCAGGGGCCGCCCCCTCCGTTTATGCTGCTTTATTTCATGGCTGTTAAGGTTTACCCCTTAGGGTAGCCCGATCCCCCTTCATTGAGCTGGAGACGAAGGTGCTCGTCACATCGATTCGCCGCTTTGCGCCCCTGACCCTTGTCCTTGTCGCCCTCGGCCTTGCAGGGTGCGAAACCACCGGCGGCGGTGTCACCCGTCGCATTGCCGTCGTGGAAGAGGACACCCAAGGCACCAGCAAGGTGAACATCGCGTCCCTGTCGGACGTGATCGAGCGCAACCCGGGCGATCCGAGCGCCTACAATACCCGTGGCGCCGCTTATGCGAGGGTCGGGCGCTACAGCGACGCCATGGCCGACTTCTCGAAGGCGATCCAGCTCGATCCGAACTATGCGCCCGCCTATACCAACCGCGCCCTCGCCCTTCGGCAGACGGGCCGGAACGATCAGGCGCTGGCGGATTTCACCCGCGCCATCCAGGCCGATCCCAATTATGGACCGGCCTATATCGGACGCGGCAACCTGCTGCGGGCGCAAAACCAATATCAGGACGCCCTCAACGATCTGAACGTGGCGATCCGCCTCGTGCCGGAATCCGCCGAGGCGCTTCATGCCCGCGGCCTGCTTTATCAGCGCCAGGGCCAGCACCAGCAGGCGATCCTCGACTTCGACGCGACCATCGACCGGAATCCCTTCGTGGCGGCACCCTATGCGGCCCGTGGCCAGAGCCTCATCGCCATCGGCCAGTACGACAAGGCCATCGAGGATTTCAACGCCGCCCTCAACGTGAACGCGCGCGACGCCGATTCCTGGGCATGGCGCGGGGTGGCCTTCGAGAAGCAGGGCAACAAGAGCCAGGCGGCCGAGAGCTTCCAGCGGGCGCTTGCCCTCGACAACTCCAATTCGGTGGCGCGTCAGGGCAATTCCCGCCTCTGAGCGGCTTGAAGGGCGCGTTCTTCGTGCGCGGCCTGTCCGACATTTCCGACCTGATCGAAGCCCACGCTCCCATGCGTGGGCTTTTGGCTGCCGTGGCGTCTCTCCGCCTGCCGGACGCCTGGATCGGAGCAGGCTTCGTGCGCAATGCGGTCTGGGACGCCCTCCATGAAAGAGCCTTCGCGCTCGCATCCCTCGAGGATGTCGATGTGGTGTTCTTCGATCCCGCGAACCCGCGTGCCGAGCGGGATCACACGCTCCAGGAGAATCTCGGGCGTCTTCATCCCGGCCCCGTCTGGCAGGTGAAGAACCAGGCCCGCATGCATGTCCGCAACGGCGATGGGCCCTATGACGGCACGGCCGATGCGATTGCCCGCTGGCCCGAAACCGCAACGGCGATCGCGGCCCGGCTCGTGGGCCGGCGGGTGGAGATCATGGCTCCGCACGGAGTCGATGACCTTCTCGCCCTCAAGGTCAGGCCGACGCCGGCCTTTCTCGGGAAGATGGATATCTATCGCGAGCGCCTGGCGCGGAAGAACTGGGCCGAACGCTGGCCGAAGCTGACCTTTGTCGACGGCCCGCCCGCCGTCACAACGCCTTGACCATATAGGATACGTACGGCTCGAAGCCGAATTGCCGGTAGGTGCGCTCGGCCCGCTCGTTCGCCACGAGGGCGCCGATCATCAGGCGCTTGAGCCCGGCCTGGCGGGTCAGACGCTCGGCTTCCCGCAGAAGCATCTGGCCGATGCCGCGGCCGCGCCAATCCTCGTGCACGATGAGATCCGTCACGGTGCCATGCCGGCGCACGTCCTCCGTGACGTAGGCGGCATCCTGATCGATCGAAAACCCCATGGCGGCAACCACGATCCCGTTGTCTTCCGCCAGGATCACGCGGCCCTGCCGTCCGCTCAGACGCTGGAGCAGCTCGTCGTAATAGGCGCCCGCGCCCTTGTAGTCCCTTCGGCGGTCACCGGTGAGGTCCGCCTCGAAAAGGTTGAGGCGATGGATCAGCTCGATCACGATGCTCCGGTCGGCGGGGCGCGCCGTCCGCAAGGTTACGCTCATGCCAGGCTCCATAAGCTGAAGGCCGGCGCGGAACCGGCCTTCGACTCACGAGAAATGTCGCGGACGATTGCTCAGTCGAGGTTCTTCAGGATTTCGTCGACCATCTTCTTGGCATCGCCAAAAAGCATCATGGTGTTGTCGCGGAAGAAGAGTTCGTTTTCGACGCCCGCGTAGCCGGATCCCATGCTGCGCTTGATGAACAGAACCGTCTTGGCTTTCTCGACATCGAGAACCGGCATGCCGAAGATCGGCGAGGCCGGATCGGTCTTGGCGGCCGGGTTCGTCACGTCGTTCGCGCCGATCACGAAAGCCACGTCGGCCTGGGCGAACTCGCCATTGATGTCCTCCAGTTCGAAGACCTCGTCGTAGGGCACGTTCGCTTCCGCCAGGAGGACGTTCATGTGGCCCGGCATGCGGCCCGCCACGGGATGAATGGCGTATTTCACCTCGACGCCTTCGGCCTTGAGCTGGTCGGCCATCTCCCGCAGCGAGTGCTGCGCCTGGGCCACGGCCATGCCGTAGCCCGGCACGATGATGACCTTGGAGGCGTTCTTCATGATGAAGGCGGCGTCATCCGCAGAGCCCTGCTTCACCGGACGGCTTTCCGTGGCTCCGCCGGTGGCCGCAGCCGTCTCGCCGCCGAACCCGCCGAGAATCACCGAGATGAACGAGCGGTTCATGCCCTTGCACATGATGTAGGACAGGATCGCACCCGAAGAGCCCACCAGCGCGCCGGTGATGATGAGCGCCAGATTGCCGAGCGTGAAGCCGATGCCTGCGGCGGCCCACCCCGAATAGGAGTTGAGCATCGACACCACCACCGGCATGTCCGCGCCCCCGATGGGGATGATCAGCGTGACGCCGAGCACGAACGAGACCAGCACGATCAGCCAGAACAGCGTATGGCTTTCCGTGCGGATGAAGGCGACGAGCAGAACGAGCAGCAGCACGCCGAGGGCGATGTTGAGCAAATGACGCTGCGGCAGGAGAATCGGCTTTCCGGACATGCGTCCGTCGAGCTTCAGGAACGCGATCACCGAACCCGTGAACGTGACGGCACCGATGGCGGCGCCAAGGGCCATTTCGAAGAGCGAGCCGCCGTGGATGGTCCCGACCGAGCCGATGCCGAAGGCCTGCGGCGCGTAAAGAGCACCGGCCGCCACAAGAACAGCCGCCATGCCGACGAGGGAATGGAACGCCGCCACAAGCTGCGGCATCGCGGTCATGGGGACCCGTTTCGCCACCACGGCACCGATGCCGCCGCCGATGGCGAGGCCGGCGATCACCAGGACCCAGCCTCCGAGCCCGTTGGGGGGCGAGACCAGGAGGGTGGTGACGACGGCGATTCCCATACCCACCATGCCGTAGAGGTTGCCCTGCCGGGAGGTGGTGGGATGGGACAGACCCCGCAGGGCCAGGATGAACAGAACGCCGGAGATCAGATACAGGATCGAGGCCAGATTTGCCGACATCGCCTCAACCCTTCTTGCGGTACATGGCGAGCATGCGCTGGGTCACCAGGAAGCCGCCGAAGATGTTGATGGAGGCGAGAACCAGGGCGATGAAGCCCAAGGCCCGCGCCCAGATCGGCCCGTCGCCGAGAGCCGGAGCCACGTTGACCCCGACCGCCAGAACGGCTCCGACGACGATCACGGACGAAATCGCGTTGGTGACCGACATAAGCGGCGTGTGAAGGGCCGGCGTCACCGACCAGACGACGTAATAGCCGACGAAGATGGCAAGGACGAAGATCGCGAGGCGGAACACGGTCGGATCCACCGCCCCATGGGTAACGGCCGATGCGGCCACGGCCACCTGATCGGCGATGGCGTGAGCCGTGTCGGCCGCCCTCTGGGCAGCCTCAGCCGCCGCCCGAGACTGTTCGACGGCCTGTTCGGGTGTCAGTACTGCCATGGCGGAGCCCCCTTACGCAGTCGGCTGGAAAGCCGTGTGGACGATCGCCCCGTCGCGGGTCAGGCACGTGGCCTTCACGAGTTCGTCGTCCCATTTGACGGCAAGCGTCTTGGTGTTCTTGTCGATCAGCGTCTCGACAAAGGCATAGAGGTTTCGGGCGTAAAGGCTCGACGCCGTCGCCGCGAGGCGGCCCGGCACATTGAGGTGGCCGACGATCTTCACCCCGTTATGGTCGACGACCTTGCCGGCCTCGGCCAATTCCACGTTGCCGCCCCGCTCGACCGCGAGATCGACGATCACGGAACCCGGCCGCATGGCCTCGATCATCTCGCGGCTGATCAGCTTGGGCGCCGGGCGCCCGGGAATCAGCGCCGTGGTGATGACGATATCCTGCTTGGCGATGTGGGAGGCGACGAGCGCCGCCTGCTTGGCCTTGTATTCGGCCGACATTTCCTTGGCATAGCCGCCCGCGGTCTCGGCCTGCTTGAACTCTTCGTCTTCCACCGCGACGAACTTGGCGCCGAGACTTTCCACCTGCTCCTTGGCGGCGGGGCGGACGTCGGTCGCGGTGACCACGGCGCCCAGGCGCCGCGCGGTCGCAATGGCCTGAAGACCGGCAACGCCGGCGCCCATGACGAAGACGCGCGCGGCCGGGACGGTTCCGGCCGCGGTCATCATCATCGGCATCGCGCGGCCATATTCGGCCGTCGCGTCGATCACGGCCCGGTATCCGGCTAGGTTGGCCTGCGAGGACAGCACGTCCATCACCTGGGCCCGGGTGATGCGCGGCATCAGCTCCATGGCGAAGGCAGCGACCTTCGCGTCGGCCAGGGCCTTGAGCAAGGCGTTGTCGCCGTAAGGGTTCAGAATGGCGATCAGAAGGGCGCCGGGCTTGAGAAAAGCCAGCTCGGACGGCTTGGGACGCGCAACCTTGAGAACGACTTCGGCATCCTGGGCGGCTTCCGCGCCGGTCGCCGCGACGGCTGCGCCGGCGGCCTCGAAGTCCGCATCCGGAATTCCGGCCCGTGTTCCCGCGCCCGCCTGCACCGTCACGTCGGCGCCGAGCGCTTTGTATTTCTTGACGGTCTCGGGGGTCGCGGCGACGCGCGTCTCCGCCAGATCGGACTCCGAGAGAACAGCAATCCGCATGCAACCCCCCGCCATGTCTGCCTGACCGGCAGACCTCTTATTGCTCGAAGGGGACTATTGTCCCCTTACGGCCCATTTCAATAGAAAAGGAGCGCCAGAAGCAAGAGCACGGCGACCACGGCCGGAGCCCGGACGCCGATTGCTGGGGAAACCGCTCCGATGCCGCCTGCCGCCAGGGACAGGACGACGCCGAAGATCGCCGTCAGCCAGGCATGGTGGACGCCACCGACGGCGAGCGCCAGGACGTGGCAGATGACAACGACCGTCGCGATCTCGACGAAGCGGACGAAACCGCCATACGTCGTCTCGTGCGCCGGCCCGTCCATGTCCGGGCTGTAACCCCCAAAGGGTGCGTGTTTTGTATCGGCCATAATCGATGCCTTGTTTCGCAACAGTTCTTTTGGCTGCGTTTACCCCATGCGGTGAGGCGCCGCAACGCTTCGCTACCGACAAGGCGCCAAAATAATCGGCAATGTCCTATGACGCCCCCAGAAACGCCTGCCACTTCGGGAGGCATACGCTTTGAAAGTCGTATCGTTCCAAGGCGATGCGGCGCGCCTCCCGCGCCATTTCGGCGGAGCGGGTACGGTCATTGAGGGTCTCGCGGACGCGCTCCACCAGAGCCTTGGAGTCGAAGAAATCGAACAATCTCCCGTTCACCCCGTCCTGAATGATCTCCCGCACCGGCGCCGTGTCCGAGGCGACGATCCGGCACTCGAGCGCCATGGCCTCGATCGACGACCAGGACAGCACGAACGGGTACGTCATGTAGATATGGGCAGAGGAGACCTGGAGCACCTTGACGAACTGGTCGTAGGGCAAGTTTCCGACGAAATGGACCCGCGACCAGTCCACCTTCTCGTTGATTCGCTCCCGGAACACGTCGAACCAGCTTTTTCCGCCGGGAGCTTGGCCGGAATAGCTCGTGCCCTTGCCGCCCACCACGACCACCCGCAGCCGCGGATCGATCCTGAGCATGTCGGGGAGGCTCCTGAAGAAGATGTGGGAGCCCCGCATCGGCTCGATATTGCGGCTGACATAGGTCACGACGGGGATCTCCCGGCTCAGCCGGGGGCCCTTCTCGCCGAGACGGATGCTGACGTTCGGATTCGGCTTGAGGTTCTGGGCATCGATGCCGTCGTGGATCACGGCAATGCGGTCCCGCAGGTAAGCGGGGAAAGTATCTCTCTGGTAATGGGTCGGGGCAACCGCGAGATCGGCCGCGTCGAGCGCGCCGAGCTGCATGGCGTTCTTCGCCCTCAGCCGCCAGATGATCTCGGGGTTCGTGACGGGAAACTCCGGATCGAAATCCAGGTCCTGGCCCTTTGCCGCATAATAATACTCGAAATAGGCCACATGCTTCGCGGCGGGCCAGACGTCCTTGAGGAACAGGTTCTCGCCCCAGCCCGTGTTCACCACGACCACGTCGGGATGGAACCCCTGCTCGGCCATCTGCCGCGCCCGGTGGGCCACCCCATAGGACCGCCGCAACCGGGGAACGACGGCTGAATAGCGGTTCTGGTACGGTGCATCGTCCGGGCCCGGCACGGCGTTGTAGGAGACGTAGCGGACGCCGGGAATCGTGCAATCCTTCACCATTCCCAGGGCCACCACCTCGTGCCCGTCCTGCACGAGCGCCTTGGCGATCCGGCCGAACTGGCCGGGAAAATTCTGGTGAACGAAAACGAACTTCATGGCTTCCCCTGACGCGCCGTCACCTTTCCTCTACGGCGAGACGGACGACAACGCAACTCCATTACATCGGCAGGGGGAGACCGGCAGCCTTCAGGGCCTCTTCCTGATGCTGCGCAAGGGATTCAAGGGAAAACCGCTCGATTTCCGTTTCGAAGAGCCGGTGGTAGTTCAGCTCCGCCCGCAGATGAAGGAACACGGCGCCGAGCCCGACCGCCGCCCGGTCCATGAAAACGAATTCGCGCGGGACGGTGACGGGGCCTTTTTCCTTCAGCGCCTTGTGAACCTCGAAAGCCTGCCGGCGGCCGTAATCGCCCGGCTTCACCCCGTCCGCCACGGTCCGGACCCGGTCGTCCAGGAGAGGCCCGTAGATGAACCGCGCCCAGATGTTGAGAATGTCGATCAGCTCCGCCGACAATCCCTTGAAGCCCCAGGTCTCATAGGCATGGACGATCCGGTCCCGCTCATTGTTCTGAAGCCCGCGGTAAAGATCCACCACGCCGCCGACGAATCGCGGATGGAAGATCCGGACGCAGCCGTAATCGAGAAGGTTGATGCCGCCGGGCTCTCCGTCCCGGGAGAACACGGTGTAATTGCCCAGATGCGGATCCCCGTGGATCACGGCCGCGTGGCTGAAGGGATGCCACCAGGCCTTGAACATGGCGACGGCAAGCCGGTTGCGGATGCTCACGTCGGCCTGCGCGTAATTCAGGATCCTGTCGCCTTCGAGCCATTCCAGGGACAGAAGGCGGCGCGTCGAGAGATCGGGATAGACCTTCGGCACAACGACGTCCGGGACATCGGCCAGCGTTCTGGCATAAAGCGCCGCGTGGCGAGCCTCCCGCTCGTAATCCAGCTCCTCGCGCACCCGCTCGCCGATCTCCTTGGCGATTTCGCGGGTGTCGATGGCGGGGTCCATGCGCCGGTGAAGGGAAAACACCCATTCGAGCTGGGACAGATCGGCCTCCACGGCGGATTGCATGTCCGGGTATTGCAGCTTGCAGGCCAGGGGCTCCCCGTCCTTCGTGGTCGCCCGATGGACCTGGCCGAGGGACGCGGCGGCAGCCGGATTGAGATCGAAGCTGCCGAACCGGCCTTGCCATCCCGGTCCGAGTTCCGCCTGCATGCGCCGTTTCACGAAAGCCGCCCCCATGGGCGGCGCCTCGCTCTGGAGCTTCTGGAGCTCCGCGGCATATTCGGGCGGAATGAGATCGGGGACGGTGGCGAGGAGCTGCGCCACCTTCATGATCGGCCCCTTGAGGCCTCCGAGCGCCTGCGCCAAGGCCGCGGCGTTCGACGCGTTGGCCCCGTCCTGGCCGAAGAGGCGCGCCCCTGCCATGCGGGCGGCCACACCTCCCATATTGGCCCCCACCCGCGCATATCGCGCGGCGCGGGCGGAGAAACGGTTGGCCTCGGGATCGTTGTCGGACATCAGGTCAGGCCGCCTTCTCCATCGCCTCGAGCTCTCCGATGAGGCGCTCGATCATCGACAGGCCGATCTGCCAGAACGACGGATCGCGGGCATCCAGGCCGAAGGGTTCGAGAAGCTCCGAATAATGCTTCGTGCCGCCGGCGGACAGCAGGGCGAAATACCGCTCCACGAAACCGTCGCTGGAGCGCTCGTAGATGCCGTAGAGCGAGTTCACCAGACAATCGCCGAACGCGTAGGCATAGACGTAGAACGGCGAATGGATGAAGTGCGGAATATACGTCCAGAAGGACTCGTAGCCCGGGCCGAGGCGAATCGCAGGACCGAGGGACTCGTCCTGGACCGACATCCACAGCTCGCACAGCTTTTCCGCCGTCAGCTCCCCGTTGCGGCGCTCCACATGGACCTTCCGCTCGAAGGAATAGAACGCGATCTGGCGCACGACCGTATTGATCATGTCCTCGACCTTCGCGGCCAGCATCGCCTTGCGCTGGGCCGGGTCGGTGGTCTGATCGAGCAGCCGCCGGAAGGTCAGCATCTCGCCGAAGACGCTGGCGGTTTCGGCGAGGGTCAGGGGCGTGGGCGCCATGAGGGCGCCGTTGGGAGCCGCGAGCACCTGATGAACGCCGTGGCCGAGCTCGTGCGCCAGGGTCATGACGTCCCGCGGCTTGCCCTGGTAGTTCAGGAGGACATAGGGGTGGGCCGACGGAACCGTCGGATGCGCGAACGCCCCCGGCGCCTTGCCGGGACGCGTGGGCGCGTCGATCCAGTTTTCATCGAAAAAGCGCCGGGCGATATCGGCCATGCGCGGCGAGAAAGCCGAATAAGCGGACAGCACCGTGTCCTTGGCCTCCTCCCAGCGGATCGTCCGCTGCTCGACCTTCGGCAGGGGCGCATTGCGGTCCCAGTGGTCGAGCCGGTCCTTGCCGAACCACTTGGCCTTCAGCGAATAATACCGGTGCGACAGGCGCGGATAGGCCTCACGCACGGCGGAGACGAGCGCCTCGACCACCTCGCGCTCCACCCGATTCGCCAGATGGCGCGAATCCGCCACATCCTCGAAGCCGCGCCAGCGATCCGAGATTTCCTTGTCCTTGGCCAGGGTGTTGGTGATGAGGGTGAACGTCCGGAGGTTGGCCTTCAGGGTCTTGGCCAGGGCATCCGACGCGTCCTTGCGGACGCTCTCGTCCGAATCCTGCAGCTTGTTGAGGGTGGGTTCGATGGCAAGCTCTTCGCCGCGGACCTGGAACCGCAGCGAGGCGATCGTCTCGTCGAAAAGCCGGTTCCAGGCGGCGCGGCCGGTGACCGACTTCTCGTGGAAGAGCTTCTCCGTCTTGTCGTCGAGCTGATAGGGCTTGTCCTTGCGCAGATCCTCGATCCAGGGACGGTAATGAGCCAGGGGCTCCTCGGCCATGGCCGTGTTCAGGACGTCATCCTCGATGCGATTGAGCTCGAGCCCGAAGAACAGGAGATCGCTCGACGCGGCGGTCAGCCGCTCCTGCGTATCGCCATAGAACTTCGCCCGCACGGGATCCGTCGTGTCGCCGGAATAAACGAGACCCGCGTAGGACATCAGCCGCCCGAGAAGATCCTCGATGGCTTCATAGCGCTTCACGGCCTCTCCCAGGGACGTCGCCGCGTCGTCCGCGCGCGCCAGGGTCTCGAGCTTGCCGGCATAGGCCTCCGCGAAGCTCCGGCATTCCGTTTCCGCCCTGGCGAGATCGCTTTTGAGCGCCTCGCTGTCGATCGCCGGATACAGGTCGGCGAGATTCCACTCGGGCAGGGCACCGATTTCGGCCTGCTTGGCGCCGCTGGAAGACACATGATGCAACGGAGAACTGTTCTGACGTTTCAAGGCGATTACCATTCCGGGAACGAGTTTCGAGGGCTCTGTGCCCCATATTGGCCGTCTGCCTCGCCGGATCAACCCGCGATCAACCGAGGATAAGCGCGCTCTTGGCCGGTTTTGTTAAGAACCGGTTTACCGTTGTCGCGCAGCATCGCCACCTTCTCTTCTCGATATTTGATGTATTTTCATGTCGCTTCATCAGATCTTTGCGGACGATATCCGGGCTCTCCGCCAGGGCGCTGGCGGGCACGTGCGGCACCCTGAGGGCCTTCGCACGATCCGCCTCGCCGACCGCGCGACCCGGTCCCTGTCGCCGGTCCTGATCGAGGCCGAGCCGGGAAGCGGCGCGTCGGCGCTCGCGCGCGCCATCCACCTGGCCAGCGATCGCAAGGCGAAACCCTTCACGGTCCTGCGCAGCGAGGAGCTGCTTCGGCCGGGCGTCGATCAGGAAGAACTTCTTCACGACCGCTTGCGGGACGGCCATGGCGGCAGCCTTTGCATCGAGGACATCCAATGTCTGTCGCCGGCGGCGCAGAGCCGACTGCTCGACGCGCTGGCGCAGCAGGAGGGCACGCGCCGCCCCGCCCGGCTCGATATGCGAATCATCGCCACGACCGGGCTGACCTTGAGCGACGAGGTGCGCAGCGGCCGGTTTCGCGAGAGTCTCTATTACCGTTTCCAGATCCAGCCGATCATCCTTCGTCCCCTGCGGATGGAGCCGGGGCTCATCGACGAATGGGCTCGTGCCTTTCTGCGCATTTTCGCGCGCGAGGAGGGCAAGTCTCTCGTCGACCTGACCCCGGAGGCCCTGGATCTCCTCGCCGGGTACGACTGGCCGGGCAATCTTCGGCAACTGGAAAACGCCGTGTATCGGGCCGTGGCGCTCGCGGACGGCCCGTTGCTGACCCCCGCCGAGTTCCCCCAGGTCGCCGCGCGTGCCGGAAGAGGCAGGATCGATATCCCATCGCTGCCCGAAACCCGCGCGCCGGCTCCCGCCTATGACCGTCTCCTGCCTCAGATGCAGGACGCCGGAACGCTGGCGCTGATGAGCGCCTGCGGAGAGATGCGCACGCTGGCCGAACTGGAAGCCGAAGTGATCCGGTTCGCGCTGTCGCATTATCGGGGCCAGATGTCGGCCATCTCCCGCCGTCTCGGCATCGGCCGTTCCACTCTTTACCGAAAGTTGAAGGAACTTGGGCTGAGCGATGAAGCCGCTTGAGCGTTGATACGTTGAGAGCTTGGCGGGTGTGCATCGTCACGCCCGCAGTTTAGGAACCATGGGACGATTCGCGGTCGGCCCGAAAGAGACGGATGATGATGAGCAACGGGATGCTTAGCCTGCGCAAGACGGCACTGTGGCTTGGCCTATTGGGCACGGTGTCGCTGATGTCCTTGGCTGCTGGTGCGGCGGAAGGCGATGCAGGCGGCCCGCAGCCGATCCCTCCCTCCGTGACGATCGATGTCGCAGAACCATCCTTTGCGGATGTGGCCCCCCCGCCGGCAGCCCCGGCTCCGAAGGACGTCGCCCTGCCGGATCCTCCGCCCGCCGCACCCGTGACGATCGATGCGGCGGAAGTCATCAGGCCGCTGCCGGACATCCCTCTGCCCGATTCGGCCGCGGCGCTCGCGGCGGCGCAGAAGGATTGGCTGCGCGTGGCCGTGGAGGCCCGCTTGTCAGCCGACTTAACCTTGCGGGAGCTGCGCCTGAGGCAGAGCGACAGGGAATCCCTTTCCGCCTACTACGCGAAGGCGGAGTATCCCCTGGCCTGGATCCGCGACGGCGCCTTCACTCCGGCAGCCCAAGCGGCCGTCGCACGCATCAAGGCCGCCGACGAGGATGGGCTCGACCCGGCTGACTACCCCATTCCCGATTTGCGGCTTCCCAAGAGCGCACCTCCGGCGCAATGGGCCGAAACAGATCTGAAACTCAGCGCCGCCGTGATCCGCTACGCCCGGGATGCGCGGGGCGGACGCATCGACCCCTCCCGGCTCTCTCCCCTCATCACCCCAAAGCTCGATCTGCCGGATGCCGGCGATGTCCTGGCCCGCGTGGCCGAGGCCGCCGATGCCGGCGCTGCCCTGGAAACCTACAACCCACCCCATGAAGGCTACCGGGCCCTGAAGGCGCAACTCGCCAAACTGCGTGCCACGCACCCGTCCCAGCCGAGCGTGAAGGTGCCCAAGGGCCCGACCTTGCGGGTCGGCATGCGCGACGACCGCGTGCCGCTGATCAGATCCCGCCTCAATCTCGGGAAGGAGCCGGAGGACAGAACCGTCTATGACGCGCGTCTTGCTTCCGCCGTTGCGGCCTTCCAGAAGGAACAGGGCCTTCCCGGCAATGGAATGCTCGGCCCGGAAACGGTGGCCGCGCTCTCGGGACCGTCCGTCGCGCGCATGGAAGGCGAGCTGATCGCCAACATGGAGCGCTGGCGCTGGCTGCCGTCCGATCTGGGCGAGCGCCACATCATGGTGAACGTGCCGGAATTCAGCCTGCGCCTCGTGGACGGCAGCGATGTGATCCATCAGACCCGCGTGATCGTCGGCAAGGAGCAGTCCCAGACGCCGATCTTCTCGGAGAACATGAAGTATCTGGTGATCAATCCGTCCTGGACCGTCCCGCCCTCCATTCTCAAGAAAGAGTTTCTGCCGGCTCTCGCCAACGACCCATATTATGCGGAGAAGAAGGGCTACAAGGTTATCCGCAAAGGCAACCGGATCACCGTGCAGCAGCCGCCGGGAGAACGGAATGCCCTCGGCTTCATCAAGTTCATGTTCCCGAACCAGCATGCGGTCTATCTGCATGACACGCCCAACCGAAAGCTGTTCGGTGCCGGCAAGCGTGCCTTCAGCCATGGCTGCGTGCGCGTCGACCAGCCTTTCCAGCTCGCAGAGGAAGTGCTGGGCGAGAAATGGTCCGAAGAAAAGCTGCGGGGCCTGATCGGCAAGGGCGAGCGCTATCTCAACCTCAGCCGCCCGCTGCCCGTGCACCTCACCTATTTCACGCTCGCCGTGGACGCAAAGGGTCAGATGAAAACCTTCGAGGATCTCTACGGCTTCAATCACAAGGTCCGCGAGGCCCTGGGCCTTTAACTGCGCACGTTTCGTGCCCGCGCGGCGAACTTTTTTGCCGCGCACTTAACCTCGAAGTAACCGTCTTCGGCAAAGATCCCTTCACGATAAGGGATGCCGCACCCACACCAGCGGCGCGTAAAGACGAGTATCACAGTGAGAGTATTGCGTTCGGATCGCCGAGCGGCCGCGTCAACGTTCGTGTGCCGTGCCGGTATCGGTCTTGCGGCCGTTTTGGCTGTTCTGTTTGGCGGAACACGCGGGACGCAGGATGCCGTCGCCAACGGCGACACGCGCACACTGACCTTCTACCACAACAATACGAAGGAAAGCCTGACGGTCACGTTCCGGCGCAACGGCCAGTACGACCCGCAGGCCCTGGAACAGCTGAACTGGTTCCTGCGCGACTGGCGGCGGGAAGAAAAGACGCACATGGACCCGCGTCTCTTCGACACCGTCTGGGAAGTCTATCGGGAAGTGGGATCGAGCGCCCCGGTCCACGTGAATTCGGCCTACCGGTCGCCGCAGACCAATTCCATGCTCCGGCGCCGCTCCAGCGTGGTGGCGAAGAACAGCCAGCACATGCAGGGCAAGGCACTGGACTTCTATCTGCCGGACGCGTCCGCGGATCGCCTGCGCGCCATCGGCATGCGCCTCCAGCGGGGCGGCGTCGGCTATTACCCGAATGCCTACACGCCTTTCGTGCATCTCGACGTGGGCAGCGTGCGCGCCTGGCCGCGCATGACCCGGGACCAGCTCGTCCGCCTCTTCCCCGATGGCAAGACCGTTCACATTCCGGCGGACGGCACGCCCCTGCCGGGCTATGAGCTGGCCCGTGCCGAAGTTCTCGCCAACGGCGGAACGGTGGCGGGCTATACGGCCGTCGCCGAAGCCGGCGAGGTCGCGGCACCGACCCGGCGCAAGAGCCTGTGGGCGACCCTGTTCGGCAGCAGCGACGAGGATGAGGACGTGGAGGAGATCCGCGCCGCGTCCCGGCCTGGCCGCAATCTGCTGGCCTCCCGTTCGGCGCCGCAGCCCCAGCCGCAGCAGGATTATTACGCGAGCGATTCGAATTCCTCCGTCTACGCGGCCCTCCAGCCGGTCGCACGGACGCAGGTCGCGGCCCGGCCCGCACCTGTCCCGGTCGTTCAGCCGAGACCCGAGCCTGAACCGGCTCCCGCGCCGATGCCTGCGCCGTCGGCGGCGGCCATCGCGGCGGCGGCTCCGGCTCTGCGCGAGGAAATCGCTCCTCCTCCGCCCCTGCCGCCAACCCGGATCGCCGGACTTCCGAGCACGGTGGCGACGCCCACCGGCCCGACCCTTTCCTGGCAGCAAGGTCCCTCCGGGCAGAATTCCGGTTCCGATACCGGTCGCGAGATCGCCTTCGCGCCGATGCCGCCCCGGCGGCCGGATGATATTTCCGCGACCGGTGCCATCGCCTATGCGCCGATCCCGCCGGCGCGGCCCAGCGCCCTTGCGGAAAGCAACCCGATCCCCGGCATCCCGGACTTGCGCGGTTCGATGCAGATCGCGAACCTCGTGCAGAGCAGTGGTGGAAATGCGGGCGTCCCGCTCCCGCCGCCCAGGCCGAGTGGCCGTGCGGTCGCCGTCGCGTCGGCCGCCCCGGTCGAGATTCCGGTCCAGGCTCCCGCGCCTGCCCGGACGACGAACCTCACGGTCGAGAAACCGAAAGCTGCCGCAGCCGAAACCAAATCGGCTCCATCCAAGGACGGCAAGGACAAGGCCCAGCATCCGGCAGCCCCACGGGCTCTCCTGACCGCGGGTCCCAGTCTCAACATGGGCTTCTCGTCGAAGCCGGTCGGCGATCTTGCGACGAACCGGTTCACGGGCCCCGCCGTGAAGCCCCTCCCGGTCGTACGGTAACCGAGGAAAGGACGCCTCGGCGAAATCTCCGGCCACGGTGAAACAACTCTCCGCCGGGCGAGTCTCTCCCCATTGGGTCTCGTTCCGTGGTTGGAGATTGTCGATGGCAGTGAAGCTATGGCCCGTTCTGGGCCTTACGGTCGCGCTGGTCAGCGGACAGGGCATCGCACTGGCGCAGGAAGGTCTGGGCTCCGTCGGCTCGGGCCAGACCGGGAGCCGGCCGGGGAGTCCTTCGGGAATGTCGACCGTGGCCCCGACCCCCGATATGGGGAATGCGGGTAGCCCACGTTTTCCGGTTCGAGAGACCTCGGACCCCAAGGCGACGGGCGCCACGGGCCGCAACAACGCCGACGTCAATCCGCCCGGCAATCCACCCGGAACCTTTACTCCCGGCCGGAACAACGCGGCCGAGAGCGGGGCCAGCGGCCGCAATCCGTGCTTTCCGGAACAGAACGGCCAGACCGGCGCCAACGCCAATCCCTCGGGAACGCCGAGCCGTTGTTGAGGAACCTCCGAATGCAAAAAGCGGGGCTTTCGGCCCCGCTTTTTGTTGATCGACGAAAGTCGTTCTTAGCCGGCCATGCCGAGGGCCTGCATATAGAGCTCGAGGATCGCCTCTTCTTCCTGCCGCTCGGCGTAATCGCGCTTGCGGAGGGCGATGATCTTGCGCAGGACCTTGGTGTCGAAGCCGTTGCCCTTCGCCTCCGCGTAAACATCCTTGATGTCGCCCGCGATGCCGGCCTTCTCTTCCTCGAGACGTTCGATCCGCTCGATGAAGGCCTTCAGCTGGTCGGCCGCGACGGATTCGGTTTGAAAAGCTGCGTCATCCATAAATGTAACCTTTGAGTGATGGCGCTGGCGCCAGGAATGGGTTCGGGGGAAATGTTAAGGTCATTTGGTTGAGGCCGTTTTAATGACCCGGCTTCGATTCATCAAAGGCCTTCAGCTGAGCCCCCGTGGCCTCGGTCTGGTGGCGGGCCTTCCACTCCTCGTAGGGCATTCCGTAGACGTAAGTCCGGCTTTCCTCCTTGGAGAGCGGCACGCCTGCCGCATCGGCAGCCTCCTTCATCCAGTTCGAAAGGCAGTTGCGGCAAAAGCCCGCGAGATTCATCAGATCGATGTTCTGAACATCCGTTCGCTCGCGCAGATGCTCCAGAAGCCTGCGAAAGGCCGCTGCTTCGAGTTGCGTCCTGACGTTCGGATCCATGGTCATGATGTGTCTTTCCCTTGAAGCCTGCCCTTGAAGCCTACCCTTGATGCCTGCCCCTAATGCCGGCGCAGGCGCTCCCTGGTGCGGGTCGGTTGCGGCGCCGGCCGCCGGAGCGCGGCATCGGCAACCAGGGGAGCAAGAAGACGGGCAAAACGCTCCGCCCACTCCTCCTGCCCATCCTTTGCCGCGATGAGGTCCTGCCGGATTTCGATCAACGCGCTGGCAAGGCCGCGGCGGGTCGCATGCCGGTCCACCGTGTCGCCCAGCAGTGCCCCATCGTAAGGCTCGTTGTCGCCGACGACGAGTCCCTCCTCCGCCTGCAGGGCCCGGATGAGCGGCTGGGCGAACCGGGTGTCCGCGTCCCACAGGATTCCCACATGCCAGGGACGCGGCCAGCCCCGCCAGATCGGCGTGAAGCTGTGAACCGTCACGATCGCCGGCGGATGCCCGGCCGCCATGGCCCGTGCCACGGCGTCATCGATGGCTGCATCGTAAGGATCGTAGAAACGGCGAATCCTCTCCTGCACGTCCTTTTCGGCGATGCGCGCATTGCCGGGAACGACCGCCCCGTCCGACAGGCGCATCACGAGGGTCGGATCGTCCCGGCCCCGATTCGGATCGATGATCAGCCGTGAAAACCGGGTCAACACCGCCGGCGCCCGGAGCCGCCGGGCCAGGGACCGCGTCACGGCTGCCGCCCCGATATCGTAGGCGATGTGGCGCTGAAATTCCGTCGGCGGCAGGCCGAGATCCCCGAGATCGGGCGGGACGGCGTTCGACGCATGGTCGCACAGGAGCAGGACGCCGGACTGGACCGAGCCCTCGATGGTCTCGACGGGACAGGTGTCGAGGCAAGGATCGGCGTCGGGGGCGGTTTCGTCGCGCCGGAGCGCAGGAGACGCGGTCATGATGGAAAGACGGAAGGAGCTCGATGAAACATTAAGGATTGAAGAGAAGCCTTACCCTGCCCTAGGAAAGCTGACAACGCGACCCTCCCGCGCGGCACTTGGCCGATGCGGCTCTTTCTCGATGAAGCGCATGGCCCCGACACCGACATCCCCCTCTTCGGCCCAGGCACGCCTGGAATCAGGCTTTGCCTCCGCGTTCGCGGCCCTTTGCCTGGGGGCCGTGGCGATGGGCATCTCGCCGATCTTCGTGCGCTACGCCTCGGCGGATGTGGGTCCTTTCACCAGCGCCTTCTGGCGCGTCTTTCTGGCCCTTCCGCTTCTCTATGGCTGGATGCGCATCGAGGAGGCCAAGGCCCCGGCGGGTACACCCCGCCAGTCCTTCCCCAAGGTCACGATCTTCGCCGGGCTGGCCTTCTCGGCGGACCTGTTCTTCTGGCACCTGTCGATCCTTAGCACGACGGTCGCCAACGCCACGTTCTTCGCCACCACCGCGCCCCTTTTCGTGGTGCTCGTCGTGTGGCTGGTGCTGAAGCAGAAGGTTTCGGGCGGCACGTTCCTCGGTCTCGTCATGTGCCTGCTCGGCGGTACCGCCTTGATCGGCCAGAGCCTTCAGGTGGACCCGTCGCGCATCCGCGGCGACCTGTTCGGGGTCGCCACCGCGTTCTTCTTCGGCCTTTATTTCATCTTCGCCAGCCGGGCCCGGACCGTGGCCGGCGCCGCGAGGGTCACGTTCGAGAGCGGGGTCATCACCTCCGCGGTCCTCGTGGTGATCGCCCTCGTGTTCGAAGGCCGCCTTCTCCCGCAGACGGGCCAGGGCCTCGCCGCTCTCGTCGCCATGGCGTTCATCAGCCATGCCGGGGGCCAAGGGCTCCTGTCCATCGCCTTGGGGCGCCTTTCGCCCGTCTTCTCGTCCCTTGTCATTTTCCTGGAAGCGGTGGCGGCGGCCCTGTTCGGCTGGCTTCTGCTGGGTGAAGCGATCACCCCGGTCCAGGCCCTCGGCGGAGCCGCGATCCTTGCGGGGATCTGGGTCGCCCGTCCGAAGGCGAAGCAGGAGAAATGAGGATCGCCGCCATTTTCGGCAGCCGGGGCCGGAGTGTTTTTCACCATAGGACTTGATGCGGCGGCACTTCTGGCCGACAAGGGGCCGACATACTTCCCGAAGCATTGTGCATCTTCATTATCCGAATCGACTCGAACACATCCATGATTGCCGGATTCTCCCTATCGGCTCATAGCGGGTGGCGTAGCCTTGGGCTCGCGGCCATCCTTCTCGGCGGCCTTATGGCGGCCTCCCCTGCCCACGCGGACCTGCGCATGTGCAACATGACGTCGAGCCGGGTCGGGGTGGCGATCGGCTATCGGGACACTCAGGGCTGGGTCACCGAAGGCTGGTGGAACCTCGACTCGCGTGGATGCGAGACGCTTCTGAAGGGCCAGCTCGCCAGCCGGTTCTACTACGTCTACGCCATCGATTACGACCGGGGCGGCGACTGGAGCGGCCGGTCCTTCATGTGCACCCGGGAACGGGAATTCACGATTCGCGGGACGGAAGATTGCCTCGCGAGGGGCTTTGATCGTAACGGCTTCTTTGAAGTCGACACAGGTGAACAGAAGAGCTGGACGATCCAGCTGACCGAAACGAACCGCCCGGGGGGGCAATGATCATGAGACGCGTACGGCGCACGAAAATCCTCGCAACCTTGGGACCGGTCTCCGAGAATCCGGAGATGGTGGAAAGCCTGTTCAAGGCCGGCGCGGACGTCTTTCGCCTGAACATGAGCCATCTGCCCCGCGAGAAGCTCAAGGAGCGGGTCGAGATGATCCGCCACGTCGAGGCCAAGTTCAAGCGGCCCATCGCCATCCTGGCCGACCTTCAGGGACCGAAGCTGCGCGTCGGCACCTTCGACAACGACGGCGCCATGCTGGTGAAGGGCCAGACCTTCACCCTCGACGACAACAAGGCTCCCGGCAACGGGGAACGGGTTCACCTGCCGCATCCGGAAATCCTGTCCTCCCTCGAGCCCGGACATACGATCCTGATCGATGACGGCAAGCTGCGGCTGCGCGTGACGAGCGTGAAGCCGGGAACCGCGGTCACGTCCGTGGAGGTTGCCGGAAAGATCTCCAATCGAAAGGGCGTCAGCCTGCCGGACACGGTGATTCCCGTCGCGGCCATGACCGAGAAGGACCGCTCGGATCTCGAGGCCGCACTCGACGCGGGGGTCGACTGGATCGCCCTCTCCTTCGTGCAGCGCCCCGAGGACGTGGCGGAGGTCAAGAAGGTGGCGCGAGGCCGGGCGCTCGTCATGTCGAAGCTGGAAAAGCCGCAAGCCATTACCCGGCTCGACGAGATCATGGAAATTTCCGACGCCGTGATGGTGGCGCGCGGCGATCTCGGGGTCGAGATGCCCCTCGAGAAGGTTCCGGGCATCCAGAAGCGCATTGTCCGTGCGGCGCGCAAGCTCGGCAAGCCGGTGGTGGTCGCGACCCAGATGCTGGAATCCATGATCACCTCGCCGGTCCCGACCCGCGCCGAGGTCTCCGACGTCGCGACCGCCGTCTACGACGGCGCCGATGCGGTGATGCTCTCCGCCGAGAGTGCCTCGGGCCAGTATCCCATCGAGGCGGTGTCCACCATGAACCGCATTGCGGAGGAAGTGGAACAGGACCAGAGCTACTGGTCGATCATCAAGACCCAGGCCGCCGAGCCGGAAGCGACCGGGTCCGACGCCATCGCCGCCGGTGCCCACCAGATTGCCGAAACCCTTCACCTCAAGACGATCGCGGCCTGGACGTCGTCCGGCGCCACGGCATTCCGCCTGGCTCGCGAGCGGCCGAACTCGACCGTGATCGCCCTGACGCCCAACATCCACACGGCCCGGCGTCTGGCCCTGGTATGGGGGACGCATCCGATTCGGACGAAGGATGCGAGCGACATCGACGACATGGCGTTCCGCGCATGCAAATTCGCCGTGCGCGAAGGCTTCTCGGAGGTGAGCGACCGGATCATCATCGTCGCCGGCGTTCCGTTCGGAACTCCCGGCGCGACCAACATGGTGCGGATCGCCTTCATCAACAGCGAGCACGCCGCCAAGGCCTGATCGGCCGAACCTCTCTGAATCGGCCGGCTACGACGCCGCGCCTGCGGGCGCGGCGATCTGCACGGCGAGCGCCCCGATCTCAGCCACGATGAGATCGGATCGGGAATATTGCGGCATATGCCCGATCCCCGGCAGGACGATCAGCCTCGCATGGGGCACGTCGTGGGCGAAGGATCGGCTGTGCAGGTCCGTCCAGACGACCTCATCGGCATCACCCCCGATGACCGTGACCGGGATGCGGATTTCCGGATAGCGCGAACTCTGCTGCCGCACCGCCTCGTAGAGACCGGCGATATCCACCCCGTTCGCCTGAAACGAGGCCGGGCGGAAGACGAGCGGGATCTGTGCCTTCTCCACGAAGCCGGGCGGCACCGCCTGCGGCGCGAAGGTTTGCGCCAGGGCTGCGCGAAACAGCATCAGGCCCAGCGGCGTCGCAAGCGACCGCGTGAGGAGCGAGCCCGCCCACGAAGCCGCCATGTGGTTGTACCAAGCGACACGACCGCCGGGCCAAGGATGGGTCACCCCCGAGAGAATCAGGATCGCGCCGGCGACGTCCGTGTGGTCGAGGGCGAAATGGGGCACGACCGATCCCGACAGGGAGTGGCCGACCACGACCGCCTTCTCGATCTTGAGCTGGCGAAGGGCCTGTGCCAGAACCTGGGCCTGTCGAGCCGGCGTCCACATGTCGTCCGGCTTGCTGCGCGCACTCCATCCCAGGCCGGGGCGGTCGAAGGCGACGACCCGGTATCGGTCCGCAAGAGCTTTTCCCAGCCCCAGCATCGATTCGGTTGCATTCGACGAAGCGCCATGCAGCAGCACCACGGTTCCGCCAGGGGATCCGGTCCCTGGGCCTTCGTCGATGTAATGAATCCTGACGCCGTCGACGGTCAGGAACCGCCCTTTGGGCGGGTAGAGGGCCGCAACCCTGGCAGCATAGATTCGGGTGAAGGTGACGCCCGTGACGAGGACGGCAAGCGCAAGTCCCAAGGCGCCGAAAAGAAACCCCATCCCGGGCCCTTAGAGGTCCTGTCCATCGACTTCCAGGCCAAGCCGGGACACGATGGTCTGGACGGAGGATGTCTGAGGATTGATTTGCAGCACCTTCCGATAGGCCGCCAGAGCCTGAGACTTCTCATCCGAGGCCATGAAGAGGTGGCCGAGCGCGGTCCAGGCGCCGAAATGGCGCGGCTCCAGCGTCACCGCCTGATGGAGATCGGCCAGCGTCGCCACGGGATCGTCGAGCATGTAGAAGACGAGCGCGCGACGATACCAGGCTTCCGCCCATTGCGGCTCGAGCGCCAGGATCCGGTCGAGAATCTCGATCGACAGGGGATAATCCTTGTCCTCGAGGGCTTTGGCGGCACGGGAAAAGAGAAGATCGGCCGTGTCGGAGCCCGAGCGGGACATGCGCCGCTCGATCAGCGTGGCGATCCCGTCCGCCTCCCGCTCGCTTTCGGCCTTGGCCAGGCGCTCGAAGAGGCTGTCCAGCGTGACCGGGCGGCGTACCTGCTGATTCTGAGGCGGCTTGATCCCCGGAGGACGTGCGTCCTCCTGCGCCGAAACAGGCACGGCCACGAGACTTAAGGATGCGGTCAGAAGGAACGCAAAAAAGCGCATGCCGGGATTCTAGGATCCCGGCATGCGCCGTCAATTCATAAAATCGTGCGGCAAAGCCGCCCGTCGAAGCTTAGCCCTGACGAGCCTTGTAGCGCTTCTGGGTCTTGTTGATGATGTACACGCGGCCCTTGCGACGAACCAGCTGGTTGTCGCGGTGACGGCCGCGGAGCGACTTCAACGAGTTACGGATCTTCATGTCCGATCTCCTGCAGCAGCCTTTCGGGAAGGCCGACAAAAAGCAAATGGTGGGCGCGGCTGGGATCGAACCAGCGACCCCTACGATGTCAACGTAGTGCTCTCCCGCTGAGCTACGCGCCCATGAAACGGCGAAGGTTTGGGTCCCGCTTCAGGTGTGGTGCGCGATATACCGGCAAGCGCGCGGGGACGCAAGCCATGATCACGACCTTTTTCAGGCCGCCATCATTTTATCGACCTCGTTCACCAGATCGCGCAGATGGAAGGGCTTCGACAGCACCTTGGCCTCCCGCGGAGCCTGGGAATCGGGGTTGAGCGCCACGGCCGCGAAGCCCGTGATGAACATCACCTTGATATCCGGATCAAGCTCTGTTGCCCGGCGCGCCAGCTCGATTCCGTCCATTTCCGGCATGACAATGTCGGTCAGGAGCAGCTCGAAGGGTTCTTCGCGCAGCCGGTTATAGGCCGAAAGGCCGTTATCGAACGAGGCTACGTCGTAGCCGGCGTTCTCGAGCGCCTTCACAAGGAAGCGCCGCATGTCGTTATCGTCTTCGGCAAGAAGGATCTTCATCGCCGCCAACCTCGATTCGTCACGAACGTCTCCAGCCTTGATGCCTTGTCGGGGTAAATAAGCCGTGAAAGAACGACGCAGTCCGTCCACGATATTGCCATGGACAGAATATGGCGCTGCCTTACACTATCTCCAGCCTTCTTCCTGCCACCAGATCAAGACCTATAAAAACCGGATGCGGCCAGTCATCACCGACGAGTTCGAACCCCCCTTTGTCGTCGTCGAGCCAATCGGCCGGACGGTGCCCTTCATCTTCAATGTTCCTCATGCGGGGGCGATCTATCCGGCGGCCTTCCTGGCATCGTCGCGTCTGGATGCCCTCGCCCTGCGCCGTTCCGAGGATGCTTTCGTCGACGAATTGTTCGCGGCGGTCGTCGGACTCGGAGCGCCGCTCATGACGGCCCGGTTCCCGAGGGCCTACCTGGACCTGAACCGGGAGCCCTACGAACTCGATTCCCGGATGTTCGACGGGCGGCTTCCGCCTTTCGCCAACACCCGGTCCATGCGGGTCGCCGGCGGCCTCGGCACGGTTCCGCGGATCGTGGCCGACGGGCAGGAGATCTACGCCGGGCGCCTGTCGGTCGACGAGGCCCTCCACCGGATCGAATGGCTATACAAGCCCTATCATCGCACCCTGCGCCATCTCATCCGCCGGACGGCCCAGACCTTCGGCCAGTCCTTCCTGATCGACTGCCATTCCATGCCCTCGACCAGCGTCAGCCGCGACGAGGGCGCCAAGGCGGACGTGGTTCTGGGGGACCGCTACGGCACGAGCTGCACGCCTCTTCTGATCGACCTCGTGGAAGCGGCCCTGCGCAACCGCGGCTATACGGTGATCCGCAACAAGCCCTATGCGGGCGGCTTCATCACGGAGCACTACGGCGAACCCGCCCTCGACCGGCACGCGCTCCAGGTCGAGATCAATCGCTCGATCTACATGGATGAGCGCAGCCTGCGGAAAAAGCCAGGCTTCGACGTGTTGGCATCGGATCTCGCGGGCGTGTTCTCGCAGGTCATCGAGGACCTGACCGGCGACCTGCACCCTCGGCAGATCGCAGCCGAATAATCCCGGTCCATCGGCCCAAAAAGAAAAAAGGCCGCTGCTACCAGCGGCCCGAAGTTTAGGGAGGAAACGCCCAAGAAGGGCAACGATATGACGACGCCATCGCCATATCGCACTGCAATAATTAGTTTCCGACTGAACTGTTCGCAAGATTAAAAGGGCAGCACCCCTGCCCTATTTTCCATCAATATCGGCGAACGACCGCCTACGAAAATCGCACCCCGCCTCGGCGGCCTACGCCCTTCGTCTAGAAAGCCTCTTCACCAGGTTGACCCTACGCAATGACGGGGTCCATGCTGCACGCCTATTGTCACGAAAGCGAAACATGGCGGCTTTATTGGCCCTGGTATGATGCAAACGACCGATAGATACACTGCGGATCCCCAACTGGATCGCGAAGATCGCTCCGACCACTGCCCGAAGTGGTTCGTCTTCATGCTGATCGGACTCGGCGTGCTTGGCACGCTCTGCAATCACGCGTTCGGCTAAGCCGTCAGGCACCGCCGAATGCCGATGCCAGGGGGCCTCCCGGGAGCGTTTCCGCCTGACGCGGTCTCCGGCTGCGATCGAGCGTGGCCCTGCAAGCTCGACGCTGCGGCAGGATTTCTCTACAGGACACCATCCCATCGCCGCTGGATCGCCGTCCTTGTCCATCGCACTCGTCACATTGCAGGAGCGCCCGGATCTCCTGACCCAGGCCGATGAACTGGTCGCCTCCCTCTGGCCCACGTTTGTCCTGAAAGACCCCATCGCGGGCCGCTATTGGCACAATCTCTACAAACCGCAGCTTGCCGCCTTCCAGACTTTTGCGGTCGAGGGACTGGGCAGGGGCGATCGTGTCGTCGGCTTCGCGAATGCCATCCCGTTCCGATGTGCCTTGGACAATGGCGATCTGGCCGCGGGTCTTCCGGACGACGGATGGGACGCGGTGCTTCAGGATGGCGTCGAGGCGATGCTGGCCGGGCACGAGGCCAATGCGCTTTCGGCGCTTTCGATCACCCTTCACCCCGATCGGCGCGGAACGGGGCTGGCGGAAACGCTGATCCGGAATATGAAGCGCTCCGCGCGGGAAGCCGGCCTTGCGCACATGGTCGCTCCCATCCGCCCGACACGGAAAGCCCAATATCCTCTGCAGTCCTTCGAGGAGTACTGCGCCTGGACCGGCTCCGACGGCCTGCCGTTCGACCCTTGGATCCGAACCCATCGGCGTTTGGGGGCCCACGTTCTCAAGATCGCAGGGCGTTCCATGACGGTTCCGGGATCCGTCTCGGCATGGGAGAGCTGGACCGGCCTGCGATTTCCCGCGTCGGGACGATACTGGGTTCCAGGCGCGCTGGCGCCGGTCGACATCGACCGGGAGGCGCAAACCGGGCTCTATGTCGAACCCAATCTCTGGATGCACCACCCCCTTTGAGTTCACGCACGCTCCGTGAGGCCGCGTCCATACCCTTTGCCTTCCTTCTGAAGCGCCCTAACCTTTTCAGCAGGATCGCATGCTGGAGGACCCTTCCATGAAAACCATTGCTGCAGCCTTCGTTCTCATGATGTGCGCCGGCAGTGCCGTCGCGGCCGAAAGTTCCTGCACGGCTCAAGCCACGGAAAAGAAGCTCGCAGGGGCGGCAAAGACCAGCTTCATGACCAAGTGCGAACGGGACATGAAGGCTTCGTGTGACACACAGGCATCGGAAAAGAAGCTGAACGGGGCCGCGAAGACCAGCTTCACCAACAAGTGCGTCAAGGATTCCGTCGGAATGTGAGTCGACCGGCTGCGCCTGCGACATCCGTCGGCTGCCGCATCCGCCCTCATGGGTTTCGGAGCAGCGGAGCCCAAAAGAAAAAAGGCCGCTGTTGCCAGCGGCCCGAAGTTTAGGGAGGAAACGCCCAAGAAGGGCAGCGATATGACGACGCCATCGCCATATCGCACTGCACAATATAAAGTGCACCGCACCATTTGCAAGCGCAAAATAACAAGAAGCTATGCCTTTGGCGCATGTCAGCCTGGATTTTCTTTAGCCGCTTGCATCGAGAGCAAATCTAGCGACGCATCGGGTCCCCGCCGCAATGGCGGCGCCGTGGTTGATCGGGCTTTGGTTGTGTGCGCTCTTGCCGCCGAATACGCACTTGGTAAAAGCGAAGCCTGACGGCCTCGCCATTCCCCGGCGTCAGACCGTTTTCAGGTCAGAGGACAACGAGCGCCATGAGGCTCATCGACTTTACGGATTTCGTCAATGAGCTCGCGGCTGCCTCGGGTCAGGCGATTTTGCCCTTCTTCCGCAGCGCCATCGCGGCGGAGGACAAGTCTCGCGGCGGGGCCTTCGATCCCGTGACGGAAGCCGACAGGGCCAGTGAAGCCGTCATGCGCCAGCTGATCAAGCGCACCTTCCCGACCCACGGCATCATCGGAGAGGAATTCGGCTCCGAGCGTGAAGACGCGGAATATGTCTGGGTTCTGGATCCCATCGACGGCACCCGCGCCTTCATTGCCGGACTTCCTACCTGGGGAACGCTGATCGGCCTGACGCGGGCCGGACAGCCGGCTTTCGGCATGATGCACCAGCCTTTCACGGGCGAGCGCTTCTTCGGTGACGGAGGCCGCACGACCTATCGTGGCCCCGGCGGCGAGCGGAAGCTCATGACACGCCGCTGCGCGTCCCTGAAGGACGCCATTATCTCGACCACCAGCCCCAAGCTCTTCGCCGGGGAGGAGTTGCGGGCCTACGACCGGGTGGAGAGCGTAGCCCGTCTCGCCCGCTACGGCTGCGATTGCTATGCCTATTGCATGCTGGCAGCGGGACATATCGATCTCGTGGTCGAGTCCGGCCTCAAGCCCTACGATATCGTGGCCCTGATCCCGATCATCGAGGGGGCCGGAGGGATCGTGACCGCCTGGGACGGCGGGTCAGCCGCTCAGGGCGGCCGCATCGTCGCGGCGGGGGACCGCCGTGTCCATGCCGCCGCCGTCGAGCTCCTCGGCCGCTAGCGCGTCCGGCGGCGCCGACGCCTCGGAAACCGTCTCCTCCGCGACGAGCCCCGCGCTGCCGGGGATGAAGGCATCGAAAGCGGCCCAGAACTGCTCGCGGATGCTGTCCCGCTCCATCATGATTTCGTGCCGGGCCCCTGGGATGACGATGGCATGTCCGGCCTTCAGCCGGGACGCGAAGCGTTCCGTCGCGGGCGTCGCGCAAACGGGATCAGCACCCGCCGCGATGATCAGCGTCGGCAACCGGATTTTTCTGGCATAGGCCGGGTCGGTGAAGCAGGTCATGAAGCGAAACGCCGCATCGAGCCATGCCACCGTCGGAGCGCCGATCGCACCGTTCCCAATGGCCGTCGCGGCTTCCGCATTGCGGGCGTAGCGGTCCGGATCGCTGGTCAGCCTGTTGCCCTTGAAGGGCTTGGTCGAGATGGACGTCTCCCCGCCACCGGGCACGAAGGCCCTGCCGAAGCCCGTGTATCGGAGGAGGCGTGCCAGAACGGCGGTGGTCCGGAGCGATTTGATCATGCTGAGCGAGATCATCGGCGTCGTCGTCACGAGACGGCGGAAGGGCAGCCAGCTCTCATGCGCGGCGTTCAGGGCGATCGCGCCCCCCATCGAATGGGCAAGACCGAAATGCGGTTCGGGCATATGCGGCACCAGGATCTGATCCCTGACCGCCTCAAGATCATGGCGGTAATCGGCAAAACGCCGAACATGCCCCTTGCGGCCATTCCTCACCTGCCGGTCGGAAAGCCCTTGTCCGCGCCAGTCGAAGGCCACGACCGCGAAGCCCCGATGGAGCAGTTCGCCGACGACCTCGAAGTACTTCTCGATGAACTCCGCCCGCCCCTGGAGAATGCACACGGTTCCGCGCGGCTTTTCCGTCTCCGGAAGCCAGGTGGCGACCCTCAGGGACAGACCGTCCTTCGTTCTGACGGCATGAAGCGTCGGCTCGGCCGGAATGGGATTGTCGGGAGTGGGAACGAGCTGCACGGATGATGTCTCGAGATCGGGGTTACTTTCTTTATAGGGTATTTTCGGCCTCGGCCACTGGCCTTAAGCCCTCCCCTTGACAGGAAAAACGCCGCTTCCCACATCGGGATTGTGCCGGCCAGAAGGCGGCACAGCCCCCTTAGATCCAGCCTTTTGAAGGTGGATCGTCACTGCATGTTGCTTCAAGTGGAGAATATGCCATGCGCCAGTTTGACCTTGCCCCCCTGTACCGCAACACGGTCGGCTTCGACCGTCTTTTCTCGATGCTCGACCAGTTCGTCGGCGTCGACGCGGCTCCGAGCTATCCGCCCTACAACATCGAGCGGACCGGTGAGAACGCATACCGGATCTCGGTTGCGGTCGCCGGCTTCACCGATCAGGACCTTTCCATCGAAGTGAAGGAAAACGCCCTGTCGATCCGCGGTGAGAAGAAAGCCTCGGAAGAGCGCAAGACGGATGTCCTGTATCAGGGGATCGCGGCTCGCACCTTCGAGCGCCGTTTCCAGCTCGCCGACGGTGTCCAGGTAGTGGGTGCAGCCCTTGAAAACGGGCTGCTGCACGTGGACCTCACCCGGCAGATCCCCGAAGCCAAGAAGCCGAAGCTCATTCCGATCAACACCAACGGTGTGTCCCGGACCATCGAGGCCCAGCAGGCCGCGTAAATCCGCAGGCCTTGCCGATCGGCATAAAAAAGGCGCCCCGGCAAAACCGGGGCGCAATGCTATTCGTTCTTGATTATCAGACCTGGTCCTTTGAGTCCCGCTGGGGCTGGAGGCACCCCGGTGTTCGGTCTCGAGGGCAGACATCGTCGGAGAATGCGGCAGGGTTAGGGCGAAGTCATTCCGCCGCTTGTCTTGCGACCGCGCCGCGGGCGATCTCGATGAGCCGGCCGACGTCCTCCTCCGGGGTCATGAAGGAAGTGACGAGGCGCACCAGAGCCTCGTCGGGCGCAATCGCTTCTCCCTCCGGCAGACTCGCCTCCGTCCATCCCATGAACAGCACGCCTGCCGTCCTCAGGGCCTCGCTCATGGCCTTCGGGATGATCGGAAACACCTCGTTTGCCTCGACCGGCCAGGCGAGACGGACGCCGGGGAGCTGCTTCAGTCCTTCGGCGAGCAGGCCCGCCATCCTGTTGGCATGACGGGCATTGGCGAGCCAGTGATCGTCGGCGAAGTAGCCCTCGAGCTGCGCGGCGATGAGGCGCCCTTTCGAGATGATCTGCCCAGCCCGCTTCGAGCGATAATCAAGGGCCTCCGCCAGTTCCGGCCGGAAAACGACGATCGCCTCCGCCATCAGGCAGCCGTTCTTGGTCGCCCCGAAGGAAAGAATGTCCACCCCCTGCTTCCATGTCATCTCCGCCGGCGTGCAGCCGAGGGACACCAGGGCGTTGACGAAGCGCGCTCCGTCCATATGCAGCGCCATGCCATGTTCGCGACACACGGCCGCCAGTGCCGCGATCTCGTCGCGGGCGTAGACCGTGCCGCATTCCGTTGCCTGAGAAATGGAGAGCGCCTTCGGGGGCATTTGCTTCACCGATTTCGGAAGGCCCTGCAGATAGGATTTGACCGTCGGGACATCGAGCTTGGCGGCGATCCCCGGCAGGCCGATCAGCTTGGCCCCATGCATGAAGAATTCCGGGGCGCCGCACTCATCGTCGATCACATGCGCCTCCCGGTGACAAACGCACAGGCCCCACGGCGGCACGGCGGAGGAAAGCGCAAGCGCATTGGCGGCCGTTCCCGTGGTGACGAGGAAAACCGCGACGTCGCGTTCGAAAATCTCGGAAAACCGCGCCTTCACGCGCCGGGTGATCTCATCGGCTCCGTAGGCCGCCATGGCGCCTGCATTGGCCTGCATCAGGGCCTGCATCACCGGCGCGCTGGCGCCGACAACATTATCGCTCGCAAAATTCATGAAATCGTCTCCTTGGGGCCGAACCGTCACGACTTGGACGATCAAGTCAAGGACATTGACCCATCGGAGAAGCCTTTCGTCCTCAGCGCCCAAAGCATGCCTTTGTTACATTCCGAAGGCTCCGCTTGAAACTTTTGTCTAAAACTTTTCTAAACCCTCTTGTGCCGATGGCTGAGTTCTGGCAATTTGCATGCATTAGGACAGCGATGCTGTCCCATCTGAGCGCCTGCGCTCTTTCGTCCCTGAGGTTTTCTTGATGCTTCGCTCGACGCGAACGAAACGAGATACCAATAAAACTGCCCGCAAAACGTGGGCGGAACGGGCGACTCTGGGCTGAATTCAAGCCCAAGGCAGCCCGCGAGGAGCGGGCTCCCCTGCCAGGATCCCGACCCTCCAAGAAACGCAAGAAGCGGCGGGCTCCGGATCTTCACCGACATCCGGCGGTCCCGAAACCCGCCTCGAACGAACCTTATGACCTGTTCGCCTGGATGCGAGGATCTGGAATGACCGACGTGCCGATGATGAGCCTGACGACCGAAGCCTCGAGCCGCACGGCCGCCACGACGGATACGGTCCGAGTCGTACGCGATCCGGCGCTTCCGATCCGGCAGGGTCTTTATGATCCGGCAAACGAGAAGGATTCCTGCGGGGTCGGCTTCATCGCCGACATGAAGAACCGCAAATCCCATGCGATCGTCGAGCAGGGTCTGCAGATTCTCCTCAATCTCGACCACCGCGGCGCTGTCGGCGCCGACCCCAAGACCGGCGACGGCTGCGGCATTCTGGTGCAGGTCCCGCACAAGTTCTTCTCGGCGGAATGCGCCAAGCTCGGCATCTGGCTGCCCGAGGCGGGCGAGTACGGTGTCGGCCACCTGTTCATGCCGCGCGATCCCGAAGGCCTCAAGCTCGTGGAAGAGATCGTCACGAAGGCGATCGCCGACGAAGGCCTGCAAGTGCTCGGCTGGCGCGACGTGCCCGTGGATTCCAGCGATCTCGGCGAGAGCATCAAGGCCTCCGAGCCGCTGCACCGGCAGATCTTCGTCGGCAAGGGCAAGGGAATGGACGACCCGGAGACCTTCGAGCGCCGCCTGTTCCTGGCCCGCAAGGTCATCTCGAACGCGGTCTACGACATGAAGGACCCGCGCACGGAGGGCTATTATCCAGTTTCGCTGTCCTCTCGCACCATCGTCTACAAGGGCATGGTGCTGGTGACGCAGCTCGGAAACTACTACCTCGATCTCCAGGACCCGCGTTTCGAGAGCGCCATCGCGCTCGTGCATCAGCGCTTCGCCACCAACACGTTCCCGACATGGCAGCTCGCCCACCCCTATCGCATGGTTGCCCATAACGGCGAGATCAACACGCTGCGCGGCAACGTGAACTGGATGGCGGCCCGCCAGGCATCCGTCGATTCCGACCTCTTCGGCAACGACATCTCGAAGATCTGGCCGATCTCCTACGAGGGCCAGTCGGATACGGCCTGCTTCGACAACGCCCTCGAATTCCTGGTGCGCGGCGGCTACTCGCTGGCGCACGCCATGATGATGCTGATCCCCGAGGCCTGGGCCGGCAATCCGCTCATGGATGAAAGCCGGCGCGCCTTCTACGAGTATCACGCCGCGCTCATGGAGCCGTGGGACGGGCCTGCGGCCGTGTGCTTCACGGACGGCAAGCAGATCGGCGCGACCCTCGACCGCAACGGCCTGCGGCCTGCCCGCTATCTCGTGACCGACGATGGGCTCGTGGTGCTCGCCTCCGAAATGGGCGTGCTGCCGATTCCGGAAGAAAAGATCGTCGAGAAGTGGCGTCTGCAGCCGGGCAAGATGCTGCTGATCGACCTCGAACAGGGACGCATCGTGTCCGATGACGAGATCAAGCGCCAGCTGTCGGAGGCTCATCCTTACAAGGACTGGCTCAAGCGCGCGCAGATCGTGCTTGAAGATCTCAAGCCCGTGCAGGCGCGCGAATCGCGCACCGACGTGTCGCTCCTCGATCGCCAGCAGGCCTTCGGCTACACGCAGGAAGACCTGAAGCTTCTCATGCAGCCCATGGCCGTCACGGGACAGGAGGCCGTCGGCTCCATGGGATCGGACACGCCGATCTCCGCGCTCTCCAGCAAGTCGAAGCTGCTCTACACCTATTTCAAGCAGAACTTCGCGCAGGTGACCAATCCGCCGATCGATCCGATCCGCGAAGAGCTCGTCATGAGCCTCGTGTCGTTCATCGGACCGCGCCCGAACATTCTCGATCTCGAGGGCACGTCGCGCCGCAAGCGCCTGGAAGTGCGCCAGCCGATTCTCACCAACGAGGATCTGGAGAAGATCCGGTGCATCGGTCATTTCGAGGACCGCTTCGACACCAAGACCCTCGACATCACCTATCCGGCGGAGCTCGGGGCCTCGGCTCTCGACGGCGCTCTCGACCGGCTCTGCGACCGCGCCGAGGCCGCCGTTCACGGAGGCTACAACATCATCATCCTGTCCGACCGCATGGTGGGGCCGGACCGCATCCCGATTCCGGCGCTGCTCGCGACCGCCGCCGTTCATAACTACCTGATCCGCAAAGGTCTGCGCACATCGGTCGGCCTCGTGGTCGAATCCGGCGAGCCGCGCGAGATCCATCACTTCGCCTGCCTTGCGGGCTACGGCGCGGAAGCGATCAATCCCTACCTCGCCTTCGAAACCCTCCTGTCCATGAAGGACGAGATGCCGCCGGAAGTCGACGAGGACGAAATCGTCCATCGCTACATCAAGGCGATCGACAAGGGCCTGCTCAAGGTCATGTCGAAGATGGGCATCTCGACCTATCAATCCTATTGCGGCGCGCAGATCTTCGATGCGGTCGGCCTCAAGTCCGAGTTCGTGAACCGCGATTTCTTCGGCACCGCGACCATGATCGAAGGCATCGGCATGGACGAGGTCGCACAGGAGACCGTGCAGCGCCACAGGGACGCGTTTGGCGATGCTCCGGTCTATCGCAACATGCTCGACGTGGGCGGTGAATATGCCTACCGCATTCGCGGCGAGGGGCATGCGTGGAATCCGGACACGGTGGCGACGCTGCAGCACGCGGTGCGTCTCAATGCGCATGACCGCTATCGTGAGTTCGCCCGGCTCGTGAACGAGCAGGAAAACAACCTCAAGACCATCCGTGGCCTTTTCCGCATCAAGCTCGCGGAGGAAACCGGCCGCGCTCCCGTGCCGCTTGAGGAGGTCGAGCCGGCGCAGGAGATCGTGAGGCGCTTCTCCACGGGGGCCATGTCCTTCGGCTCCATCTCGAAGGAGGCGCACGAGACGCTGGCGCTCGCCATGAACACCATCGGCGGCAAGTCCAACACGGGCGAAGGCGGCGAGGAGCCCGAACGCTTCAAGCCGCTTCCCGATGGCCGCTCCAAGCGTTCGGCGATCAAGCAGGTGGCGTCCGGCCGCTTCGGCGTGACCACCGAATACCTCGTCAACGCCGACATGATGCAGATCAAGGTCGCACAGGGCGCCAAGCCCGGCGAGGGCGGCCAGCTTCCGGGCCACAAGGTGGATGCCAAGATCGCCCGTGTGCGCCATTCGACGCCCGGCGTCGGCCTGATTTCGCCGCCGCCCCATCACGACATCTATTCCATCGAGGATCTGGCGCAGCTGATCTTCGACCTGAAGAACGTCAATCCGTCGGCGGACGTGTCCGTGAAGCTCGTCTCGGAAGTGGGCGTCGGTACGGTGGCCGCAGGTGTCGCCAAGGCGCGGGCGGATCACATCACGGTTTCGGGCTTCGAAGGCGGGACGGGAGCCTCTCCCCTCACCTCTCTCAAGCATGCCGGCTCTCCGTGGGAGATCGGGCTTGCCGAGACGCAGCAGACGCTCGTGCTGAACCGCCTGCGCGGCCGTGTGGCGCTCCAGGCCGACGGCGGCCTGCGCACGGGACGCGACGTCGTGGTCGCCGCCCTGCTCGGCGCCGACGAGTACGGCTTCTCGACCGCGCCCTTGATCGCGGCGGGCTGCATCATGATGCGCAAGTGCCACCTCAACACCTGCCCGGTGGGTGTCGCGACGCAGGATCCGGTGCTGCGCAAGCGGTTCAAGGGCCTGCCCGAGCACGTGATCAACTACTTCTTCTTCGTGGCCGAGGAAGTACGTGAGCTGATGGCCCAAATGGGCTTCCGCTCCCTCGACGAAATGGTCGGCCAGTCCGACCTTCTCGACAAGAACGCGGTGATCGACCACTGGAAGGCGAAGGGCCTCGACTTCACGCGGCTCTTCCTCAAGCCGCAGGTCGGGCCGGAGGTCGCCATCCGCCATGCGGAGCGTCAGGTCCACCCGATCGCCAACGTGCTCGATCGCGCCTTCATCGCCAAGGCCGGTCCGGCCCTGGAGAACAGCGAGCCTGTCGTGATCGAGGAGACGGTCCGCAGCGCCGACCGCGCGGTGGGAGCCATGCTTTCGGGCGAGGTGGCCAAGCGCTACGGCCACGAGGGCCTGCCGGACGACACGATCACCGTGAAGCTCAAGGGGACAGCCGGCCAAAGCTTCGGCGCATGGCTTGCGGCGGGCGTGACGCTGGCTCTCGAGGGCGAAGCGAACGATTATGTCGGCAAGGGACTGTCCGGCGGCAAGCTCATCATCAGGCCGGCGGCCACGACGAAAGCCGTGCCGGAGCGCTCGATCATCGTCGGCAATACGGTCATGTACGGCGCCATCGCGGGCGAGGCCTATTTCCGCGGCGTCGCGGGCGAACGGTTCGCCGTGCGCAATTCCGGCGCCATTGCGGTGGTGGAAGGCACGGGCGACCATGGATGCGAATACATGACGGGCGGCCTCGTGGTCGTGCTCGGTCAGACGGGACGCAACTTCGCGGCCGGAATGTCGGGCGGCATCGCCTATGTGCTCGACGAGGACGGCAGCTTCGCCAAGCGCTGCAACCTGTCCATGGTCGATCTCGAGCCCGTCGAGGAAGAAGAGGACCTGATGCGGCGTGTGCTGCATCATGGCGGCGATCTGGAAACCAAGGGACGGATCGACATTCTCGCCAACATGTCGGGCTCGGATGAGGAGCGGCTGATGCAGCTCATCACCAACCACCACACCTACACGGGATCGGCGCGCGCCAAGGAGATCCTCGACAACTGGGCGACCTATCGGACGAAGTTCGTGAAGGTGATGCCGGTCGAGTACCGCCGCGCGCTTCAGGAAATGGATCGGCTGCGCACCTTGCAGGCAGCGGAATAAGGATCGGGGGCACTTCCAATGGGCAAGGTCACAGGCTTTCTCGAATACGACCGTCAGGAACAGAAGTATCAGCTCGCGGGCGAACGCGTTCGCCACTTCCGCGAATTCACGCTGCCGCTCGACGACAACGACCTGAAGAAGCAGGCGGGACGCTGCATGGATTGCGGCATTCCCTTCTGCCATGGACCGACGGGTTGTCCCGTGCACAACCAGATCCCGGACTGGAACGACCTGGTCTGGCAGAACGACTGGGAAGAAGCAGCGCGCAACCTGCACTCCACCAACAACTTTCCGGAATTCACCGGGCGCATCTGCCCGGCCCCGTGCGAGGAAGCCTGCACGCTCAACCTCGAAAACCAGCCCGTCACGATCAAGACCATCGAACAGGCCATCGCCGACAAGGCCTGGGAGATGGGCTGGATCAAGCCGGAAACGATCGAGGTATCGACGGGCAAGCGCGTGGCGGTCATCGGTTCAGGCCCGGCGGGCCTTGCGGCGGCTCAGCAGCTCGCCCGCGCCGGCCACGAGGTGCACGTGTACGAGCGCGAGGCAAAGCCGGGCGGCTTGCTGCGCTATGGCATTCCCGACTTCAAGATGGAGAAGTACCATATCGACAGGCGCGTCAAGCAGATGGAGGCCGAAGGCGTCGTGTTCCATTGCGGCGTCAATGTCGGCGTGACCAAGAGCTTCGCTTCGCTCCACAACGAGTACGACGCGGTGCTCTTCGCCGGCGGCGCCGAGGATCCGCGCGACCCGAAGCTTCCCGGGCAGGATCTCGCGGGCGTTCATTTCGCCATGCCGTATCTCACGCAGTCCAACAAGCGCGTGGGCCAGGAGGACTTCACCGGCGAGCCCATCCTGGCCGCCGGAAAGCACGTGGTGGTGATCGGCGGCGGCGATACGGCGTCGGATTGCGTCGGCACGGCCTTCCGCCAGGGCGCTCTGTCGGTGACCCAGCTGGATATCCGTCCCAAGCCGCCCGAGCGGGAAGACAAGCTGACCGTGTGGCCCTACTGGCCCACGAAGATGCGAACCTCGTCGAGCCAAGCGGAAGGCGCGGAGCGCGAGTTCCAGGCGGCGACCCTCGGCATCGAAGGCAAGAAGGGCCGTGTCATCGGCGTCCAATGCGCCCGTGTGGACGAGAAGCGCCAGCCGGTCGCCGGTTCGGAATTCATCCTCAAGGCGGATCTCGTGTTCCTGGCGATCGGCTTTGCCGGTTCGGTGAAAGAGGGTCTCCTGGAGCAGTCCGGGGTGTCCGTTGATCGCCGCGGCAATGTGGTGGCCAGCGATCAGGATTACCGGACGACCAGCGACAAGGTGTTCGTCGCAGGCGACATGCGGCGCGGGCAGTCTCTGGTGGTTTGGGCGATCCGCGAGGGTCGGCAGGCTGCGCGCGCCATCGACGAATTCCTGACGGGATCGAGCGCTCTGCCCCGATAATCTCGAGGGCTCCTCCAAGGTGTTGCCGAAATCGCCCGAGCCATGCCGGGCGATTTCGGCGCCTGCTTCATGCAGAGTGCCTAATATGGACCGCTCCAGATTTTGACCGTGATGCGATGGTCCTGCCCGCCCGTTTGCGCGGATACGGAGATCAGCTCGGAGAACTGGTCATGGGGCGGCCTGATGTTGATATCGACGTCGGGCTTTGCGTCGGCGACAAGCTGCTCATAAGCCCTCAGGGCCTTCTTTTCGGCCGTGAATTTAAGCTTGGGAATTGAACGGGCCTCGAGCAGGGACAGAAGATCGACGGCTTTTCGATATTGCCACCCGGTGATTTCTGTCTCCTCCGGCAATCCCTTGATGGCGAACGTGTAGATCTGGGTCCGATATTCGCATTGGGTCTGTTCGAGATGAACCACGACGGTGCCGTTGAGCCGGAGCGTCTCCCGGGCCGCCCTCCTGCTGCCGTCGAGCGCAAACCCACCCTTCGCGAAAACGGGTTCGGGCACGTCGAGCACGCATTCACCCGAACCCTGCTCTTCGGCCCAGGCCTCGGACATGCCTGAATACAGGGGCAAAACGGCCACGATGAGGAGGGTCCGGACAACGTGAACAATCGCCACCCGGCAGTGGTACGATATATCGCGAACCGCCACAACCGGGCTTGAAGGCACCTAGAGTGGCGGCCAGCGGAAGTCGTCGGCGCGGCCAGGTCGCGCACTCGGGGCGACGCCGTCCCGCAGCGCCCGCTGGATCGGATAGACCTGATCGCCCGAGAGCTTCGGCTTGCTGGAGATCAGCGTGCCGCTGGGGGTCACCTCCGGGCGGTTGAGAGGCAGAACCGGCCCGATCAGGGGCTTCGAGGGCAAGGATACGGGGCTCGCGGCTTCCGGAGGAGCCGGAATGGCGGCCTCGATCGAGGAAGGCGTGGGGGAGGTTTCGGTCCCTCCCTCCACCGGGCGTGGCGGAACCGCATTGGCCGTTCCAACCTGATTTGCCGAGATGATGCGCTTGATCTCGGTATCGGCAAAATGGGCAAGCTTGCGGGCACCCGCCTTCGTGAACGAAACCCCATCGCTCGACCGGAGCTTGGCCGGCTGCCCGTCGATGTCCGGGCCCGTGGCCGTATAACGGCTGTCCTCGTCAACGAAGCCCGGCCAGATGTCCACATAGGTGCCGCCGTTGCGATGGACGCTCTCCTGAAAGATCTCGTTCATGGCCACGAGATCCTCCGACATCGCCTCGTTCTTCATGGGCGGAAGACCGATCCAGATGACCGGAATCCCGCGCTCCTTGAAGGTTCTCAGCACCCCATCGATCCGCTGGCGATAGGCTTCGCGCCATGCGGGCGAAAGGGGCTCGTGGTCACCGTTTTGATCCTTGAAGGAGATCCTGTCCTTCGACCCCAGCATGACAACCACGAGGCTGGCCTTCTGCCCGCCGTCCAGGACCTCGCGGATGAATTTCGGCCACTCCTCCGCGTCGGCCCGCAGGAGGCCGCTTTCCTCTTTCGTCTTGCGGACGACCGCAACGTCATCGGAATCCGCATAGAGATCCGCGATTCCCTGTCCTGCGGCGCCGGCCAGCGCATCGCCGAACACGACGACCTGCGTGGCGGCATTCGTCTTGGGCTTTTCCTGGCGGGCCACCGCGGCCGGGGGAGGCGCCGGGCGCCGCGGCCGCGCCACGGGTTTGCGCGACGAAGGCGGCGGTTCATCCGGCACGCCGAACAAACGACGGAAACTGAAGCCCGGTTGCGGCTGAGCCGGCTGGACGAGCTTGCCGGGATAATAACCGGGTGGATACGCCCGCATATCCCTTGAGCCTGGAGGCGGTGGCTGGCCATAGGGCCCGTAGGGAGGGGGGTAGCCTGGCTGTGCCCATGCCGAAAGACTACCGCCGACCAGTAGGAGCGGCAGGACGATCAGCAGGTGGCGCAGGGCGCAAGGCATCCTCATCGGCGGTTCCCTCTCGGAGCGGACCCGCTTCCTATATAGAGCCCTGCCGAGGCTCCGTCAGCGGGCCGCGCGCAATTCCTGCAAAAGGGCGAGGTCGGCATAGCCATCCGGAACCAAGCCGCGTCTGAGCTGGAAGTTCCGAACTGCCTCCCGCGTCTTGGAGCCGAGCTTGCCGTCCGCATTGCCGTCATAGAAGCCGAGGTTTGCCAGATGCTGCTGCACCTCCTCGCGCTGTTCCTTGTCCAGCAAGGGTTTGCCCTTGGGCCAGTTGCCCTGGATCGGCATACCTCCCATGACCCGATCGCCCAGATAGGCAACGCCCATCGCGTAGGCATCGGAGGAATTGTACGACTTGATCACGTCATAATTGTCGGTGACCAGAAAACTCGGTCCGCTTGCGCCACCCGGCAAGAACAGGGACGCCTCACCGGAGCGAGGCAGCGCCTTTCCGTCTGCCCGCCGCAGGCCAAGGGCGGCCCAGCTGGAAAAGCCCTGCCTGAGGTTGCGGAAATCGAAGCCTTTCGGAAGCTTCACCTCGAATCCCCAAGGAAGGCCCGGCTCCCATCCCTGCTGACGCAGATAGTTGGCGGTTGACGCCAGCGCATCGGGAACCGAGGTCCAGATATCCCGCGTCCCGTCCCGATTGCCGTCCACGGCGAATTTCATGAAGCTCGAGGGCATGAACTGTGTCTGGCCCATGGCGCCGGCCCAGGAACCCAGCATCTTTTCCCGATCGACATGGTCGTTCTCCAGGATTTGCAGAGCCGTCAAAAGCTCCTCCTTGAAGAAGTCGCCGCGGTAGCGGGTATACGCCAGGGTCGCAAGGGCACGGACTACGTAAATCGAGCCGGTGAAGCTGCCGAAATTGGTTTCCATTCCCCAGACGCCGAGCACGACGGAGCGCGGTACCCCGTAGGTCCGCTCGACCAGGTCGAGGGTCCGAGACCACTCGGACGCCATCTGCCGACCCCGGTCCAGACGCTGCGCGGAGACGGAACCTTCGATGTATTCCCAGATCGGCCGAACGAATTCCGACTGCTTTTTCGTCAGGGCGATGATCTTGGGATCCGGCTCGACCCCGCGAAACGCCTCGTTGAAGGTGGCGCGCGAGACGCCCCGGGCCTTTGCCGGGCCCCACAGATTTTCGACGAAGGATTGGAAGCTTCCCTGCGCCTGGGCATGCGCTTGCGGAAATACGGCTTCCCGCCCTCCCGCCAGGGCCAAGCCGAGGAGAAGGGCGCCACAAAGGAGGCGACGAACCAGGCGAACGGGCTGCTTCATAAAGGTCGCTCACGGTCAGGACAGGCACAAGAATCCCGCCATGCGACCTTATGAAGGTTAAAAGCTGGTTGATAGGGGGGGTCCTATGCGGCTTTCCGCTCCGCCAGAGCCCGCTCCCAATTCAACGCTTGAGCGACAATTTCCTCAAGATTGTCATGGCGAGGCTGCCACCCGAGGCCCCGAATCCGGTCGACCTTGGCCACGAGCGTGTCGGGGTCTCCCTCACGGCGAGGACTGTAACGGACCTCGAAATCGACGCCGGAGACGCTCTTCACCACCCGAATCACATCGAGGACCGACGCCCCGTGGCCGTAGCCGCAATTCATGACGGTGCAGTCCCCGCCTTTACGGAGATGATCGAGGGCGACGAGATGGGCGCGAGCCAGGTCGTTGACTTGGACATAGTCCCGAATGCAAGTGCCGTCGGGCGTATCGTAATCGGTCCCGTAGACCTCGAGAAAGGGCCGCTGGCCAAGGGCCACCTGGGAGGCGACCTTCAGAAGGTGGGTGGCCTGGGGGGTCGATTGACCGGAACGCCCCTTGGGATCGGCTCCCGCCACATTGAAATAGCGCAGAACCGCATAACGCAGGCCGTGGGCCCGGTGGGCATCCTCCAGCATCCATTCGGTCACGGCCTTGGTGCGGCCGTACGGATTGATCGGCGCGACGGGGAGGTCCTCGCTGAGCGGGCTCACATCGGCATTGCCATAGACCGTGGCGGTTGAGGAAAAGATGAAGTGGCGAACGCCCTTTTCGACAGCCGTTTCGATCAGCGCGCGGGACTTCACCGTATTGTTTAGATAGTACGCGAGCGGATCGGCAACCGATTCCGGAACCACGATCCTGGCGGCGAAATGCAGGATGCTGTCGATTCCATGCTCGTCGATGACGCGGGACACCAAACCCTGATCGCCGGCATCGCCCAGAACGAAGGTCGCGGCCGGAGGCACGGCCCATCGGTACCCGGTTGAAAGATCGTCCAGAACGACCACCTTCTCACCGGCATCCAAGAGCTCGAGCACCATGTGACTGCCGATATAGCCGGCGCCGCCGACGACCAGAACCGCCATCCGTATCTCCCGAAAGCCATGTTGTTACAGCTTAACCCTAACGCTTCACCCCCAATTCAGATCCGCCGCCGCAAAAGGAAATGCGCCTGATTGCAACAAGACCTTCACTCAGGCGTTATAGACCCGTCGAACCTTGACAGTTCGCCTCCTCCGTTTCTCCTTAGGTATCCTTCGCCCCAATGGCTCACTCCATGAAGCGCATCCGCAAAGCAGTTCTGCCCGTCGCCGGTCTCGGCACCCGTTTCCTGCCGGCCACCAAGGCCGTTCCAAAGGAAATGCTCTGCGTGGTGGACCGTCCCGTCGTGCAGCACGTGGTGGACGACGCCCGCGCGGCGGGCATCGAGCATTTCATCTTCGTGACCGGTCGCAACAAGGCGGTCATCGAGGATCACTTCGACATTGCCTATGAGCTGAACCAGACCCTCGCGGGCCGCAACAAGACGAAGGAACTGGAATCCCTTGCAAAGGACCAGATTCAGGCGGGCCAGACGAGCTTCACCCGCCAGCAGGAGCCCCTCGGGCTCGGCCATGCGGTCTGGTGCGCGCGGGAGATCGTCGGAGACGAGCCCTTCGCGGTCATCCTTCCCGACATGCTGAGCCGCGGCTCCATGGCCCAGATGATCGCCGCCTATGAAAAGCACGGCGGCAACGTCATCGCGGTCGAAGAGGTGCCGGAGGACCAGACGCACCAGTACGGGATCGTCTCGGTCGGCCAGGAATTCGGCCAGACCTTCGAGATTACCGGCATGGTGGAAAAGCCCCCGAAAGGCACCGCTCCCTCCAACTACATCATTTCCGGCCGCTACATCCTCCAGCCGGAGATCTTCGATCTTCTGTCCACGCAGGAGCGCGGCGCGGGCAATGAGATCCAGCTGACGGATTCGATGATTCGCCTCATGAAGGAGCAGTCCTTCTTCGGCATGAAGTATGACGGCCAGACCTACGATACCGGCTCCAAGATCGGCTTCCTCATGGCGAATGTCGCCTATGCGCTGGAGCGGGACGATCTCGGCCCGGATTTCCGCCGGGAACTCGAGGCCCTTCTGCGGCAGAAGTGATCGCAGGCACGATTTTGCCAGGTGGCCGCCCCGTGCTAGACGGGCGGCCATGGCAACACCTCATCCTCTCCCTTCTTCCCCCGACCAGGCCGTGTCCTCCGCCCTGCGGACGCTTGCAACCGAGCGGGACGGCCTGACCGCCCTGATGGATGCCTTGGACGATGGCCTGGGGCTGGTCTTCACGGCGTCCGTCGAGAAGATTGCGGCCGCGCAAGGCCGGGTGATCGTCACCGGAATCGGCAAATCCGGCCATATCGCCCGCAAGATGGTGGCGACCCTTGCGTCGACCGGCACCCCGGCTCACTACGTTCATCCCGCCGAGGCCAGCCACGGCGACCTGGGCATGGTGCAGCCGGACGACGTGATCATCGCCCTGTCCTGGTCCGGCGAGACGGCGGAGCTTGCCGACATCATCGGCTATGCCAAGCGCTTCCGGGTTCCGCTGATTGCCCTGACGTCCAACGCGGCCTCGACCCTTGGGCATGCGGCCGATCTCTGCCTGACCTTGCCGAAAGCCAAGGAGGCTTGCCCCAACGGATTGGCTCCGACGACCTCCACCACTATGCAGCTCGCCCTCGGCGACGCGCTGGCGGTCGCGCTTCTCGAGCGGCGGGGATTCACGGCGGAGCATTTCCGGGTGTTCCACCCCGGAGGAAAGCTTGGGGCACGCCTCAAGCTGGTGCGCGACGTGATGCACAAGAACGAGCGCCTGCCGATCGTCGGAATCGATGCGCGGATGAGCGAAGCCATCGAGGAGATCGGCCGCAAAGGCTTTGGCTCGGTGATCGTCGTTCACCCCGACGGTACGCTCGCCGGCATCGTCACCGACGGCGACCTGCGGCGCAACCTGCGGCCCGAACTCGGTACCTTGCCCGTGACCGCCGTGATGACCAAAACGCCCCGCACCATCGCGCCCGACGACCTCCTCGCATCCGCCCTCGAAATCCAAGAAAGCTCGAAGATCACGGCCCTGATCGTGGTCGAGAACGGCCGCCCCGTCGGCCTCGTGCACTATCTGGACCTGCTGCGCGCCGGAGCTGCTTAAGGATCGTCGACCACGAGGGTCGAGCCCTCGACCCTGACAACTCTCACCCGCGCCCCTGCGAACCGGTCCGCGCCGGTCACGCGCCAGGAGCTGTCGTCGACCTTGATCCGCCCTTCCCCGTCCTTGATCGGGGTCTCGAGGACGAAGATGCGACCGACGAGGGATTGTCCCCGCCGGTTGAGGAAGTCGGCCTGCGTATCCGGCTGCAGTTTCGGACGGGTCAGGGCACGCCCGGCGAACACTGCAACGATCGACAGGAATGCGAAGAGAAGCGCCGATGCCTGCCAGGATAGGCCGAGAACCGCATCGAGCACTCCGGTCGCGAGAGCCGCCAACCCCAGCCAGATGAAGAAGACACCCGGCGCCATCAGTTCGACGCCGGCGAGCAGAAGACCGAGAATGATCCAGGCCCAGGCACCGAGGCCCGCGAAGGCGCTCGCGATCATGGGCGCTCGGTTCCGCTCACCACGGTGGGAACGCTTCGCGCCGGCCTTGCGGGCCCGCCGTCGCCGAAAACTGACTTGGTGATTTCAGCGATCCCGCCCAGGGTTCCGGCAAGGCCGGCCGCTTCGATCGGCACGATCACGACCTTCTGGTTCGGAGCCGTCGCCAGGGCCTTGATGGCATCGACGTACTTTTCCGCCACGAGGAAATTCGCCGCCGAGAGATCGCCCGCGCCGATCGCCTCGCTGACCATGGTGGTCGCCTTTGCTTCCGCCTCGGCCTGGCGCTCGCGGGCCTCGGCGTCGCGGAACGCTGCTTCTTTGCGGCCTTCGGCGGCCAGGATCTGGGACTGCTTCTGGCCCTCGGCCCGCAGGATCTCCGACTGACGCATGCCCTCCGCTTCGAGCACGGCGGCGCGCTTCTCGCGCTCGGCCTTCATCTGCCTCGCCATGGCGCCGGCAAGGTCCGCCGGCGGCACGATATCCTTGATCTCGACGCGGGTGACCTTCGCGCCCCAGGGCGAGGCAGCCGCATCCACGACCCGCAGGAGACGCTCGTTGATTTCGTCCCGGTGGGACAGGAGCTGGTCGAGATCCATGGATCCCACGACCGTTCGGATATTGGTCATGGTGAGGGTGAGAAGCGCTTGATTGAGATTGGACACTTCATAGGATGCCCGCGCGGCATCCAGCACCTGAAAGAACGCAACGGCATCGATCTTGACGCCCGCGTTGTCACGGGTGAAAGCCTCCTGGCTGGGAACGTCGAGAACCTGCTCCATGACGTTCACCTTCTTGCCGATCTGTTCCATGTAAGGAATGATCAGCCCGAGGCCCGGACTTAAAGTACGGGAATAGCGTCCGAAACGTTCGACCGTATAGGCGTAACCTTGCGGAACCGTCCTGATCCCCATGGCGATCGTCACGATCACGATGAACACGAGGACGATGACGAAAATGTCGAAACCACTCAGCACGGATGACGCCTCCAGGCAACGGAGTTGCAGGATCTTCAACCTATCGCAAAGTGTGAAAAGCGCCTAGAGCGGGGCTCGCTCCAGGCGCTCGAAAAGTCCTAGGCCGCCTTCACGTCGGAGAGGAAATCGGCCACCTCGCGGCTGAGGCTTTCCGACTGGCGGGCAAGGTCCTGCGCGGCGCCGAGAACCTGCGTGGCGGCCTCACCCGTCTCGCCGGCCCCCGTCTGGACGTCGCCGATGCTGCTGGTCACCTGTTCGGTGCCGCGGGCAGCCTCCTGCACGTTACGGGAGATTTCACGGGTGGCGGCCCCCTGCTCCTCGATCGCCGCGGCGATGCCGGTCGAGATCTGCGACATGTCGGAGATCGTCTGGGCAATCTCGTGAATGGCCGCGACCACATCCTGCGTCGCCTGCTGGACACTCGCGATCTGGGCTCCGATTTCCTCCGTGGCCTTCGCGGTCTGGCTCGCCAGGTCCTTCACCTCGCTCGCCACAACCGCAAAGCCGCGTCCGGCCTCTCCGGCGCGGGCCGCTTCGATGGTGGCATTCAAGGCCAGCAGGTTGGTTTGTCCCGCGATGGTGTTGATGAGGGCGATGACGTTGCCGATCTTCTCCGCGGTCGTGGCAAGAGCCTGAACGGTGGCGTTGGTGCGCTTGGCGCCCTCGACAGCCTGGTTGGCGATCTGGGACGACTGGGTGACCTGCGTGGCGATCTCCTGAATGGAGATCGACATTTCCTCCGTCGCCGCGGCGACGGTCTGGACATTCGCGGAGGTCTGCGCGGCGGCGGTCGCCACGTGCACCGATTGCCGGTTGGTCTGATCCGCAACCGTGGTCATGCCCTGCGCCGTCACTTCCATCTGGGTAGCGGCTCCGGCCAGGCCTTCCGTCAAGGCGGAGACATTGGCCTCGAAGCGCCGCGTCAGCTCGTCGAGCCTCTGCGCCCGGCGCATCTTGGCGTCGGCTTCGAGCGCTGCGGCCTCGTCGGCTTGCTGCTTGGCGATCAGAGCTTCCTTGAAGACCTGAACCGCGTCCGCGATCTTGCCCAGCTCCGTTTTCTCGCCGCGATAGGGAATCACCGTCGAAAGATCACCCTGCGCCAGCGACCCCATGGAATGCGTGACCGACTCGATGCCGCGGGAAATGGAGCGTGTGAGGAGCGCCGCGAGAGCAATGGCCAGGATCGTGCCGATCGCCAGAACGGCGAGGGTCAGGCTCTGTGTGTCGCCATAGACGTTCGAGGCACGCGCTCTTGCCGCATTGGCGCCGTCGCGGTTCCACTTCGTCATCCGCGTCAGCAGGGAGCTCATCTGTTCGGCGATCGGAACCGCCTTCTGAGAGTTCAGATCCCTTGCTTTCGCGACCTCGCCGTTACGGGACAGGTCGAGGATGTTCCTGGCTTCCTTTTCGTAGTCGCCCCAGAGTTTCTTGAACTCCTGGAACTGCTTGCGGTCCTGTTCGTCGATGATTGTCTTCTCGTAGGAGCTCGTGGCGTCCGCGATATTGTTGAGACGCCAAGCCAGGCCCTCCTCGATTTCCTGGGCCTCCTCGCCATTGGCGAGCATGTGACGCAGGACAATCGTCTGAAACTCGCGGACATCGGCGTTGAGGGCGCCGATCCTTTGGGTCGAGACCAGCCAATTATCGGCAATTTCAGCCGTTTGGGCATTGATCGCCTGAAGGCCGCGAAGACCCAGGAAACCAAGCGCGAGCAGCAGCAGCACAAGGAAGGAGAATGCGCCGATCAGCTTGGCACGGATGGAGAGGGATCGAAGGGCACGCATGTCGGTTCAGGGGACCTGCCACATCGCCGTGGAGGCTCGCGCCGCTCTGACGCGAAGAAATCAGGCTCGCCAGTCATGCCTCAGAACAATGAATATTTTCTTGAAAACTTTTGAAATGTTGTTCGAAAATCCGAGACGGAATGCCCTTTAACTCAAGGGCATTCCCTAAAGGACGCGTGGCGGCCGAAAGACGAGCAGCCTCTCGGTTAAATCCAGCCCTGCAGCTCCCGCTCCGCGATGTGGCGGATCACACGCATTCCATCCTCGCTGTCGTTGAGGCATGGCAGATACGCGAACTTCTCTCCTCCATGATGCATGAAGATCTCACGGTTCTCGCCATCCAGCTCCTCGAGCGTTTCCAGGCAATCGGCGGAGAAGCCGGGCGCGACGATCGCCATGCGCTTGATGCCGCTCTCGGCCAGCGCCTGGACGGTTTTGTCCGTATAGGGCTGGAGCCATTCCGCCGTGCCGAAGCGGGATTGAAAACTCATCCGGAATTTGTCTGCGGGCCAGCCGAATGCTTCCCGCATCAGACGCCACGTCTTGACGCAATGGCAATGGTAGGGGTCGCCCTTCAGGAGGTATTCCTTGGGCACGCCATGGAAAGAGACGAGGATCACCTCCGGCTCGAAGTCGAGCTTCGCCAGATCTCGCTTCATGGACGACACCACCGCGTCGATATAAACCGGATCGTCGTGGTAGGGCGGCGACACGCGGATCGTGGGCTGCCAGCGCATGTCCATGAGGGCTCGGAAGGCTTGATCGCAGGCCGTGGCGGAGGTGGCGGCCGAATATTGCGGATAAAGCGGGACGAGAAGGACGCGGTCGCATCCCTGCTCCAGCAGAGCCTGAATGCGCTCGCGAACCTCCGGCTTGCCGTACCGCATGGCCCAGTCGACCGTGACCTTGTCGCCGGCAACGCCCTTCAGGTGCCGGGCGAGATCCTCGGCCTGAGCCCGGGTAATGGTCTTGAGGGGCCCTTCGTCCCGCTCCTTGTTCCAGATGGTCGCGTAGTCGCGCCCCTTCCGGCCGGGCCGCGTGGTCAGAATGATGAGATTGAGGATCGGCCACCACAGGAGCCGGGGCGTTTCGATGACCCGACGGTCGGACAAGAACTCCTTGAGGTACCGTCGCATCGGCCAGTAGCTCGTCCCCTCGGGCGTTCCCAGGTTGAGAAGCAGAACGCCGATCCGTCCCGTCCTGGCGGTCGGATGATCGACCGGACGAACTCCTTGGCGGAGGTCGGCGAGCTTGACAGTTTCGTTCATCGAGGAGTCCCTTGGCACATGGCTGCATGGGCCGGTTGCTTGAGATAGTTCTAGATAGGATTTTCTCGCCCCCGCGCCAACCGGGCGCCACGACGCGCCCGGATGAATGCTCCCGGCCCTTCTGGCCCGGCTTTAGGCGGAAGGATTGACGAAGCCACCCGGCCTCAAGAGCACGTCGATGGAAACCTTCAATCCGCTCGGCTCGAAATCCATCTGAACGGCGGCATTCAGCTGGGTCGCCAGGACCCGGTGCAGGAGACGGGACCCGAACCCCTGGCGCTTGGGCGGCTCGACGGACGGTCCTCCCTCCTCGCTCCAGGTCAGCTTCAGCCGCAGGCCGCCGGGTTCGATAGCCGATTCCCAGCGGACGATGACGTGGCCAGCCGCGATGGAGAGGGCGCCATACTTTGCGGCATTCGTGGTCAGTTCGTGAATCGCCATCCCGATGGGGACGGCGGCCTCCGAGGGAAGCTCGACCGGCGGGCCGTCGATGATGATCCGCTCGCCGGTGTCGTCGTTATAGGGGCTGAGTTCTTTTTCCAGGATCTCGCGCAAGGAGGCCGTCTGCCAGATGGCCTCGGTCAACAGCGAATGGGTGTTCGCGAGCGAGATGATGCGCCCGACGAAGGCGGCGTAAAAGTCTTCGATGCTCGATGTGGAACGCGCCGTGGCGCCCACCACCGCCTGAACGGTCGCGAGGGTATTCTTGACCCGATGGTGCAGTTCGCGGATCAGCAGGGATTGCTGCGCCTGTGCCTGTTTGCGTTCTTCGATCTCGTGCTGGGCCGCCTTGTAGAGATTGCTGTTCTCGAGCGTGATGGCCGCCTGTCCCGCGAGGCCGATCACCAGGCGCTCCGCACGGGCGGTGAAGACGCCCAGCTTTTCATGGCCGAACAGCAGCGCCCCTTCGATGGCTCCCGTGCGCGAGACCACGGGAACCGCCAGATAGCTGCGCAGCAGGGGATGCCAGTCGGGAACGTCCCTGCGGCGTTCGGCCGGTCCGAAACGCGGATCCGTCGTGATGTCGTCTGACCGCACGATCTCGCCCTCGACCAGCGTGGGGGCGAAGACGGATGTATGCTGAACCATCGCAATGTCGGCGAACTTCGCCTGCAGTTCCCCGGAAATCGCGTACGGCATGGGGGCCGGGCGCGCGCTGTCGCTGGTCTGCGCATGTTCGTCGACGTGGTAGAAGAAGGCGCCGATCTGCGCTCCCGTCAGTTCGACTCCCGCATCGATGACATGCTGGGCGATCTTTCCGAATTCGAGCTCCGCCGCGAGCGCACGGCCGGTGCGGTTCAGCACTTCGAGCGCGGCTGTTTCCGTCCGTAATTCGCTCGTCCGCAAAGCCACCTCCCGCTCCAGAAGCGCCGCTGTGGCGGCCTGCTCCTGAAACTGGTGCGCGGCGACGGCCATGAGCGCCAGGAGAGCGATCAAGGCAAAGAGTGCGAAGGAACCATAGATCCTGATCTGATCGATCCAGGGCCTCCAGTAGGAATCCGCCGGAATGCTGACACGCACATGGAGGGGAAGCTGTCCGATCCTGTGATAAGCCCCCAGCCGCTCCCTGCCGTCGCTGACGGCCGTGTAAAGTCCCGCCTCGAAATTCTCGGATATCGCGCGGTCAAAGGCGTCTTTGTCGATCGGCGCGAACGAAATGTTCCCGAGCTCCATGGGATGCTGGGCGATGATCTTGCCGTCGCTGGCGCGGATCAGGCTCACCCTGGTGCCCCGAGGAAGCCGAAGCCGTGCCCAATAATCGTTGAGGTAGGTCAGCGAAACGGTCACGGAGACCACGCCCCGGAAGGTCCCGTTGGGATATTGCAGGCGCCGGCTGACCATGAATGTCGGCGCATTCGTCACGCGGCCGATGATCGGCTCCCCGACGAAGAGTCCCTGGTCCGTATCCATTTGCGCCTGGAACGCATCGCGATCCAGGGCGGACGATTCCGGGGTCGGGAATGCCGCCGTCGTGAGACGCAACTTGCCTTGCGCATCGTTGAGCCAGATGTCTTCGATGAAAGGCAGCGCTTGCTTGACGGCCCGTATCTGCTCCCAAAGGGACCGCGAGGGCGAGACCGTGTACCAGCTCTCATCCTCCATGAGGGCGGCCGTTTGCCGCAAAGTCACGTCGGTGACCTCGAGAAGGCGAGCCGCGTGGTCGGCAAGGAAAAAAGCATTGTTGCGAATATCGTCCACGTCCCGCTGGATGAGGCGGCTACGCTGCTCCCAGGCGATAAACGCGAAAGTCAGCACGATGAAGGCGATCCCGAGAAACCCCATGGCAAGGGTCATCCGCCCGCGAAACAGAGACTGGCGTCGCCTTTTCTGAGACAGAACTAAATCCGCCTGACGGGTTTTTTTCTGCAAGGGCAGGTCGCTTCGAAATCTCGTTGGATTGAACCGTTTCGCCAGTCATCCGCGGCAAAACGATGTCGGATGGGAGACATAGCAGCCGGTTTCCCATTTTCCAAACATCGGACGACGAAAAAGGCCGGAACATAAGAGTTCCGGCCTGTCCTCCGACGGGGCGATCAGCGCAGGACGACGCGTCCTTCCACCTTTGGCGCGACCTTGCCGGCTTTCGACACATAATCGATGACCTGCGATGCCATGAGCTGGCTCGCGGCCACGTCGATCAGCTGTTTGGCGTCCGCGAAGGGGCGGTAACCATCGCCGCCCCGGGCCATGAAGTCGTTCGTGGCGAGCTTGTAGGTCTTGGCGGGATCCAATGGCTGGCCGTTGATCGTCACCGACTTGATGCGGCTTCCCGGAGGCTGCTTCGTGTCGACCTCGACAACCATGCCGGACACCTGCGGGAAACGTCCGCCGAGTTCGCGGATCTGGCTGACGCCATTTTCGAGCGCCGCCTTGATCTTGTCGCCGGTGAGCTCGAGCAGGACGGTGGTGTTGCCGAAGGGCATCTCGGCCAGAATGTCGCGCCGCGTCAGCTTCTGTCCCGCTTGATACTCCTTGTCGGCCCGCAACCCGCCCCCGTTGGTGATGGCCACATCTGCGCCGACCGAGGCCCTCAGGGCATCGGCGACCAGATTGCCCATGGCCGCCTCACCGCCGCGGACCGTCGCGCGGCGGCTGTCGAGGGGCGTTTCCGTCACGCCGATTTCGATGTCGAGCTCCTTAGAGAGCTTGTCCTCGTATCCCTTGACGATCGCTTCGATTTCCGGATCGGGCTTGACGGCCGCGCTATCCACAATGCGGAAATTGGGCCGCCAGGACACCGTTGTCTTGCCGTCCTTTTCCGCCTTGGTCACGGAGAGTTCGACCACGTTGATGTAATTGCCCTGCGATTCCGATTCGGTGAGGGCGACCTTGCCGTCGTAGAAGGCCAGCAGGTGCTCGTCATGGCCGCTGAGAACCACGTCGGCTCCCGAGGACCGAACGAGGAGCATGTCCACTTCGAGAGGCGTGTGAACCACGGCCACCACGAGATCGGCCCCTTTGGCGCGCAGATCCTTGACCTTGTCACGGGCCGTGGCGACCGAAGGCTTGAACTTGATGTTGCCCGGGCTCGACGCGATCGGCGTGTCCTCGGTCGTCAGACCGAAGAATCCGATCTTGATTCCCTGCACGTCGATGATCTTGTCGGGTTTGGTATTCGCCGGAAGCCCATCGCCGTCGACGATGTTCGTCGCGAGAACGTCGAACTTGGCTTCGGCCATGCGGGCCCGGAATGCATCCGGCCCCAGATCGAATTCATGGTTGCCCGGCACCATGGCGTCGACCCCCATATGGTTGAGGATGTCGATCACGTGAGCGCCCTTGTCGAAACCGGACAGAAGCGAGGGCGAGATCGTATCGCCCGAATGAATGAAGAAGGCGTTGCCCTTGGCCCGCTCCTCCTTGATCACCGTTGCGAGCTTGGCAAAGCCCCCCCGGCCCTTTTCCGGGCTCATACGGTCGATATCGTTCGTCTGCACGAAGCGGATCGTCACGGCTTCCTGAGCCAGCGCCGTTCCCGACAGAAGCAGGGAGAATCCAAGAAAGCCGGCACGGAGAGCGGCCAGCGGGCGGCTTTGATGCATCGTCGAATATCCTCGCATGGGGGTGAGTTCCACCGGTGAGTACAGGAAGCCTAGGGGCGAAACGTGTCACAGAAGTAACATCCTGTCGACGCCTCCCGTCGCCGGATCCTCGGCATGCCTAACGCCGTTTCAGCGCTCGGTGAGAGAGGCGGACGGGATCCCGGGGGAGTCCGCGGGAGCTTTCCGCAGAGCCGCGGGCGCCTGTCTCGGATCGGCCGGTGTCGGTTCGGTGATGAGGCGGGCTCCGCGCTGAAACGTGAAGTAGTTCCAGAGCCAGGTGAAGGCAACGACGAAGCGATTTCTCAGCCCGATCAGGAAATACACATGGGCGATGCCCCAGAACATCCACCCCATGAAACCGCGCAAGTGAACATGGCGCAACTTCACCACTGCGACCTTACGCCCGATCGTCGCGAGATCTCCTTGATGGCGGTAGCGGAAGGGACCGGGAACCTCCCGCCCCATCACCCGGGCGGCAATGACGGTTCCGACATAGCGTCCCATCTGCTTGGCCGCAGGCGCGATGCCGGGAACGGGCCGGCCATCGTCGCCCGTCGGCCCGGCCGTATCGCCGATGGCGAAAATCTCCGGATGGCCTGGAATCGTCAGGTCCGGTGAGACTTTGATTCGTCCGGCCCTGTCCCGGTCGGCCGCGACCCAGCCGCCAGCGGGGGATGCGACGACACCGGCTGCCCAGATGATGGTTCCGGCCTCGACCCGTCCCTTGGCCGTCTCGACACCGCGTTCATCGCATGCGGTGACGGCGGTGGCCGTCTGGACCTCGACGCCCAGCCGCTCGAGCTCCCGCTGCGCATAGGCCGATAGATCCTCCGGGAAGGTCGCCAGGACCCGGGGCCCGGCTTCCAGGAGGATGATCCGCGAACCGCGCAGATCGATGTTGCGGAATTCCGGCGGCAGGGTCTGGCGGGCCACCTCGGCGATCGCGCCGGCCATTTCGACGCCGGTCGGCCCGCCCCCGACGATGACGAACGTGAGAAGCCTCTCCCGCTCGGCGGGATCGTCGGTCAGTTCCGCACACTCGAACGCGAGAAGGATCCGGCGGCGAATACTCGTGGCATCTTCGATCCGCTTCAGGCCCGGAGCAACCGGAGCCCATGCGTCGTGGCCGAAATAGGAATGCGTCGCACCGGTGGCCAGGATCAGGTCATCGTAAGGCACGGCGCGAGGACCGGCATGGACGACCCGCGTGGCCGTGTCCACACCCGTAACCTCGGCCATGAAAACCGTTGTGTTCTTCTGCCCCCGCAATATCCCCCGAATGGGCCATGCGATATCCGAGGGTGACAGGGTCGCCGTCGCCACCTGGTACAGGAGCGGCTGGAAGCAGTGATAATTGTGACGATCGATCACCGTCAGGTCGACCGGGGCGTGCCGAAGTGCCTTCGCGGCTTCGAGTCCTCCGAAGCCTGCTCCGACGATAACGACACGCGGACGCATGTCCGCTTTCACGGAGAGCTCGGAGGAATGAGCCATGGGGCAATCCCTTCTGACGGGCCTAAAGGCAAGCGAGCGAATTGCCGCCTGTCGTTCTAGCCGGCTCGCACCAACCAGATACCGAGAACGAAAACGACGCCGATGGCCGCAATGAAGCTGACGAAAATCGTCGGGAAGCCATCCTGCTTGTGGTGAGCCGCGCCGACGGCCTGGGCGCCCTGTGACCAGCGCATCATGTTTTCATAGGTGCGAGCAAGCCTGACGCGGAAGGGAGACGGCGGAACTCCAGCGGCTTCATCGTCCGTCCCCAGGGGCGACAACCCCGGATCGAACACGGGATTCTTATCGCCGGTGCGGCCGCTGTCGATGTCCGCCTTCAGCATGGCGGTGGTCGGATGGCCAGAGGGCGGAGGGGCGTCGACCGGTTTGACCGTGCGGGTCGGAGGAACGTCGGAATGGTCTGTCACTGGGGCCTCCTGGGGCTCATTCGTCGGATCTGGGCGGGAACGAGGCTGCGGATCAGCCGCGGCTCTCCAGGGTTGTCTTTCCAAGTGAACTGTCGGCTGGGGACACCGTTCCAGGTCATGACGCCGAGGCCGTCTTCCCGCTCTCGCACAAGACGTCAGCGTCTCGACAGGACAGGCCGCCGGTGATACCGGCGACACCCGAGGAGAACACCGTCCGATGACCGGTCCCGTCAGCAAGGCTCTCGCGGCATTTCGCGCTCAACCCGAAGCCGCCTCCTGGTGCGCCCTGCCGTTCTTCCGGGACGGCGAAGCCGACAGCATTGCGAGGCGCGTGGATGCGAGCGCCACCGAGGGGGCCCATGTGCTGCCGCCCCCGGACAAGATCTTCAACAGCCTCGCTCTGACTCCTCTTGAGCGTGTCAAAGTCGTGATTCTGGGCCAGGATCCCTATCCGACGCCGGGTGACGCGCACGGACTGGCGTTTTCCTATGCGGGCAACCGCCGCCTCCCGGCTTCGCTGCGTACGATTCTGGCTGAAATGGCCGACGATCTCGGCGTTCCCATGCCGCGAAAGGGCGATCTCTCCCGATGGGCGGAACAGGGCGTGCTGCTCCTGAACACCGCCCTGACCGTGGAGGCCGGCAAAGCCGGGGCGCATCTCAAGCTCGGATGGTCCGCCCTCGTGGAACAGGCCGTTAAAGCAGTCTCGGATCGTCGGCCTGCGGCCGTGTTTCTTCTGTGGGGCGCCAAGGCAAGAACCTGTGCAACCCTGGTCGATACCACCAAGCACCTTGTGATCGAGGCGGGCCACCCGTCGCCCCTCAACCGCCTTCAGGATTTCCGTGGCACGAGACCGTTCAGCCGCACCAACACTTGGCTGGAGACGAAAGGCCTGAAGCCTATCGACTGGCGTCTCGACTAAACTATTTGACTTTGTCAAATATCGGTCTCACTCTCCTGTCGAAGGAGACCGATCATGACGTATGTCTCTCCCATGGACGCCCGGATCGCAGCCGTCCGCAGGTTCACCCGCTTTTATACGAGGCGCCTGGGCGTCCTGCGCGAAGGTCTGCTCGACAGCCCCTTTTCCTTGACGGAAGCTCGGGTGCTTTATGAGCTGGCGCACAGAGATGCTCCGACCGCCACGGAGCTTTGTCATGAACTCGATCTCGATCCAGGCTATCTCAGCCGCATCCTGAAACGCTTCGAAGACCTCTACCTTGTCCGGCGCGTGCGATCCGAGCAGGACGGCCGGCAGCATCATCTCGTGCTGACGGCGAAGGGGCACGAAGCCTTCGCTCCGCTCGATCGCCAATCCCGCGAGCAGATCGCCAGTCTTCTGGGAGCCCTGCCGGAATCCGGTCAGCGGCAGCTGGTTGCGAGCATGCACGTCATCGAGGCGAAGATTGACGGTGCCCGTGATCGAAACGAGACCTTTTCGCTCCGCCCACACCGTCCCGGCGACATGGGCTGGATCGTGCATCGCCATGGGGCGCTCTACGCGCAGGAATATGGCTGGGATGAAACGTTCGAGGCTCTGGTGGCGGACATCGTCGCGAGCTTCGTCAGGAATTACGATCCCGAGAAGGAACATTGCTGGCTGGCCGACCGCGACGGTGACATCCTCGGCTCGATCTTCATCGTCAGGCAATCGGACGACATCGCCAAGCTGCGGCTCCTTTACGTGGAGCCTCGTGCGCGTGGGCTCGGCGTCGGCAAGCGCCTTGTCGAGGAGGCGATCAGCTTTTCCCGCGAGCGGGGCTATCGGCAGATCACCCTCTGGACGAACGACATCCTCCACGCGGCTCGCGGCATCTACGACAAAGCGGGCTTCCGTCTCGTCAGCGCGGAAGCCCACCACAGCTTCGGACACGATCTCGTGGGCGAGAACTGGGTCCTCGACCTCTAAGGCGCGCTACTCCGCCGCCATCGCGACCGGCTGCTCCACCGTGCGGAAGCGCGACAGCAATTCCGCCTCCTCCGCCTTCGCGGCCTTGAGGTTGCGCTCCTTCACATGACCGAAGCCACGGATCTTCTGCGGGAGCGATGCCAAGCCGATCGCCGTCGCATGATTGCGGGCATCGAGCTTTGCGACGATCTCCTGGAGCAGAGCCTCGTAATCGCGGATGAGCTGGCGCTCGGTCCGGCGTTCATGCGTATAGCCGAAGATGTCGAGGGGCGTGCCGCGCAGGCCCTTGAGATGCGCCAGCACGCCAAAGGCCTTCATCATCCATGGGCCGAAGCTCATCTTGCGGGGCAATCCGGTCGCCGGGTCCTTGCGGGCCAGAAGCGGCGGCGCCAGGTGAAACTCATAGCGCAGGTTCTCGCCCTCGAAGGTCGAGTCGACCTGCCGCTGAAAGCTGCCGCTCGTGTAAAGGCGGGCGACCTCGTACTCGTCCTTGTAGGCCATCAGCTTGAAAAGGGACCGGGCTACCGCATCGGTCAACCCGCTCGCGTCCGGCACGGTCCGCGCTTCCGCCGCCCTCACACGCTCCACGATCCTGCGATAGCGTTCGCCATAGCGTGCATTCTGATAGCGGGTCAGGAACCGGGCACGCCGGTCGATCACCTCGTCGAGCGTTTCCGAGAGCTGTCGCGATTCCGTCGGCGCTTTCGCGGCATTCATGAGCGACGCCAACGTCTCGGGCGCCGCGGCCGCCTGCCGACCCCAGGCAAAGGCGGAAAGGTTCATCTTCACCGCTTCGCCGTTGAGCTCGATGGCTTTTTCGATCGACGCGCGGGACAGGGGCACGCGGCCCTTCTGATACGCGTATCCGAGCATGAACATATTGGCGGCGATCGCATTGCCGAGGAGCGCCGTCGCGATGGCAGTCGCATCGATGAAGTCGACGCCTTCCTGTCCGGCGGACGATATCACGGCGCGTTTCAGGCGCTCGGTCGGCAGGGAGAAATCCGCATTGCGGGTGAATTCTCCGGGCATGACCTCGGCCGTGTTCACCACGAGCGCCGTCTGGCCTTTCTTCACCGAGGCCAGCACCTTTTTCGTGCCGGTGACGACGAGGTCGCAGCCGAGAACCAGGTGAGCCGCCTCCGCCGTGACGCGAATGGCATGGATATCATCCTGAGAATTGGCGAGACGCACGTGGCTGTACACGGCGCCGCCCTTCTGGGCGAGTCCCGCCATGTCGATCATGCCCAGGCCCTTGCCTTCGAGATGCGCCGCCATGCCGAGGATGGCCCCGATGGTGACGACGCCCGTGCCGCCCACGCCGGTCACGATCATGTTGAAGGTGCGGTCGATCGCCGGAATGACCGGCTCTGGCAGGTCTGCGAGCGCCGGGCCGTCGAGGGCAGCGGCGTCCGGTACGGTCTTCTTTATCTTGGCGCCATGGACAGTCACAAAGGAAGGGCAGAAGCCCGACACACACGAAAAGTCCTTGTTGCAGTTCGATTGATCGATCTGACGCTTGCGGCCGAACTCGGTCTCGACGGGCTGTACGGCGACGCAGTTCGACTGGACGGAGCAATCGCCGCATCCCTCGCAGACGAGATCGTTGATGATGACGCGTTTGTCGGGATCGGGAAACTCCCCGCGCTTGCGGCGCCGGCGCTTTTCCGACGCGCAGGTCTGGTCGTAGATCATGACCGTGACACCCGGGATCGCCGCGAGTTCCCGCTGAACCGCCTCCAATGAGGAGCGGTGATGGATCGTCATCCCGTCAGGCCAGCGGATCGACTTCGGGTATTTGTGCGGCTCATCGGTAACGAGGGCGACGCGCTCGACACCCTCCTCGCGCACCTGACGGGCGATCATGTCCACGGTCAGCCCCCCTTCGTGCTTCTGCCCGCCGGTCATGGCGACCGCGTCGTTGAAGAGGATCTTGTAGGTGATGTTGGTTTTCGTATCGATGGCCCACCGCAGGGCCAGCACACCGGAATGGTTGTAGGTCCCGTCGCCCAGGTTCTGGAAAACGTGCCCGCGGCTGGAGAACGGCGCCTCGCCGATCCAGTTCGCGCCCTCGCCGCCCATCTGCGTGAAGCCGTCGGTCTCCCGATCCATCCACTGTACCATGTAGTGACACCCGATGCCCGCATAGGCACGCATCCCTTCGGGCACCTTGGTGGACGTGTTGTGCGGACAGCCGGAGCAGAAATGGGGCACGCGCGTCGCCACATCGGTCGTGACGGACAGAACCTGCTGGGCGTGACGCAGACGCTGGACGCGGCCGCGCAGATCGTCATTGTTGTGATACCTGAGAAGGCGCTCGCCGATGGCGATGGCGATGTCATTGGGATCGAGCGCTCCCTTGACCGGAAAGAGCCAGTTCCCGTTTTCGTCCTTCTTGCCGATGCAGAGGGGCTGGTTCGCCGTTCCGTACAGCTCTTCGCGCAGCTGCACCTCGATCAGCGAGCGCTTTTCCTCGACCACGATCACCATGTCGAGGCCGCGGGCGAAATCGAGAAGCTCGCTCTGGGAGAGCGGCCAGGGACAGGCGATCTTGTAGAGTCGCAGGCCCATATCGTTCGCCTTGACCTCGTCGATGCCGAGTTCGTCAAGGGCCTGCCGGACATCGAGATAGGACTTGCCGACGGTGATCACGCCGATCTTCGGCTGCCGCCCGCCGGACAGAATGATCCGGTTCAGGTTGTTGGCGCGGACAAACGCCATCATGGCGTCACGCTTATAGTCCTGAAGTCGCGCTTCCTGATCGAGCACGCCATCCCGCGCCCGGATGTTGAGGCCGCCGGGCGGCATCTGGAAATCGTCCGGCATGACGATCTTCACCCGGTCGAGGGAGCCGTCCACGGACGCCGTCGACTCGATGTTCTCCTTCACGCATTTGAACGCGACCCATGTTCCGCAGAAGCGGCTCATGGCGTAGCCGTAGAGACCGTAATCGAGAATTTCCTGAACACCCGCCGGGTTCAGGATCGGGACCATGACATCGACGAAGTGGAACTCGGACTGATGGGCGACGGTGGAGGATTCCGCCGTATGATCGTCGCCCATGAGAGCCAGCACGCCGCCGTGCTTCGAGGAGCCGGCCATGTTGGCGTGACGAAACACGTCGCCCGAGCGATCGACCCCGGGCCCCTTGCCGTACCAGAGGCCGAATACACCGTCGTATTTGCCGTCGCCGCGAATTTCCGCCTGCTGCGAGCCCCAGACCGCCGTGGCGGCGAGCTCCTCATTCAGGCCCGGCTGGAACAGAACGTTCGCCTGTTCGAGCCACCGGCGGGCGCGCCACAGGTTTTGATCCATGCCGCCAAGCGGCGAGCCCCGGTAGCCGGACACGAATCCGGCCGTGTTGAGGCCGGCAAGCCGGTCACGCTCGCGCTGCATGAGCAGCATGCGGACCACCGCCTGAGTGCCGGTGATGAAGATCCGGTCCTTCGTCAGGTCGTACTTATCGTCGAGCGATACGTCACGGAGCGCCATGCGACCTTCGGCCATCGTCCGTCTTCCTCCTGAGGCGTGAGCCCCTGCTGCCGGTTACCGGTCTTGTTCTTCATGAATTATGTCAGCAATGCTGACATATGTCCGTTCCTCCGTCAATGAAAGGCAGATCCCCTAAAGACAGGTCTCCGTTTCGCCTCCATTAACCATCATGCATCAGAACTCTGGATGACCACCCTGTCCTCTCCCTACGGGAATCCTTCTACGGTGAGCTGCATGATTCGTCGCCCTGTCCTCGTTTCGCTCGCCATGGCCGCGCTCGCGGCATTTGCGTCTCCGGCTCTCGCCCACCCTCATGTGTGGGTCACCGCGAAGGCGGAGCTTGTCTATGACGGCGAGGGACGGATGACCGGCGTCCGACACGCCTGGACCTTCGACAAGGCTTATTCGGCCTTCGTGACCCAGGGTCTCGACAAGAATGGCGACGGCAAGCTGACGCCGGACGAGCTTCAGGACCTTGCCAGGGAAAACACCGAGTCCCTCTCGGAATTCGACTATTTCACCGTGCTCAAGGGCAACGGCCTGAAACAGGATTTCGGCGCGCCGCGCGACTACCGCATGGAATATGCGGACGAGGCGGTGACCATGTCCTATTTTCTTCCCCTGAAGGCCCCGGCGCCAGCCAAGACCGTTTCGCTCGAGGTCTACGACCCGACCTATTTCGTGTCGTTCAGCTTGGCCGAAGGCGATGCGGTGACCCTCGCGGGCGCGCCGCAGGGCTGCGCGACCAACATTTCACGGCCCAAGGAAACCCCTCCGCCGACCCAGGCCCAGCCCATGTCGGAGGCATTTTTCGAGACTCTGACGGCTGCCTCTACCTTCGCCGTGCAATTCGCCAACAAGGCCATCGTCGCATGTCCCTGACAGCCGAGCCGCTCGGTCTCCCGGATGCCGCCGGACGCCCCGTGGGGCAGCGCATCGTTCTGGCCGTCGGCGCCGTTGCGTCGGTGGGGATCGTCGTGACGCTTCTTCTCTGGTGGCTGGCCCCGGGTGCGGCGCCACCGGCCCGCAATCCCTTCGGGATGGGGCTCCGGGAGGCCGCTCCGACGGGCGATCTCGGCGCCTATATTCTGGCCGTCCAGAGCAATTTCTACAGGCACCTGCAACAGGCGGTCACCGCCCTTAAAAGTGATGGCGCCGCGCTCTCGACCCTCGTGCTGATCGGCTTCGCCTACGGGGTCTTCCACGCGGCCGGCCCCGGGCACGGCAAAGGCGTCATCGCCGCCTACCTGGTCGCCGACGAGCGGGCGCTCGCCAAAGGGCTGGGCCTCAGTCTCGCGGCCGCGCTCGTGCAGGCGCTGGTGGCCATCCTGATCGTCGGCATCGCGGCCCTCCTGTTTCGCGCAACCGCCGCGACGATGACGCAGGTGACGACCGGCATCGAATGGATGAGCTTCGCGGCGGTTGCCCTCATCGGCTCGATCATCACTTGGCGGAAGGCCGGAAAGGTTCTGGGCGTCGCGGCACTCGCCCGCGACCCGGCGGCCGCTCCGCAGGACGCGGATTGCGATCATGTGCACATGCCCGAGCCGGAAGAGCTGCGCCGCCTGAACCACTGGCGCGACATGGCCGCCGTCGCGCTCGCCGCAGGCATCCGGCCCTGCGCCGGCGCCCTGGTGGTCCTGGTCTTCGCCCTTTCACAAGGCGTGCTCGCCGCAGGGATTGCCGCAACCTTCGCCATGGCCCTCGGCACGGCCCTGACAACCGGAGCCATCGCGGCACTGGCGGTTTTCGCCAAGACGGCCGCCTTGAGACTGGCGGGAGGCCGGGGAGCGGCGGGCGCACTCGCCGTTGCCGTGATCGAACTCCTGGCGGCCGCCTTCGTGGTGGTTTTGGGCGGCAGCCTGCTGTTCGGCCTGTGGACCTCCGGTCTCGCAAGCTAGAGGCCGAGAACCGCTCCCTCGGATCGGACATCCGACGTCGCGGCGACCCGCCCGTCCCTGACATGTCTGACCAGCATCCCGGCCGCGCCGATGCCGTCTCCGGCATCCCGCCCGATTTCCTCCATCCGATGACCGCGCCGGGCGAGGTCGCGAGCCAAAGCTGGATCGAAGTCCGCCTCCACGCGCAGGCAGGCGGGCTCCTGACCGTGTTCCGGCTCCAGCAGCCAGCGCGGGGCTTCCACGGCCTCGGCCGGCGCCATGCCGATCTCGGCATAACGGGCGAAGATCTGGGCCACGGCCTGAGGTTCGTCGGACCCGCCGGCCCCGAGAATCTGAACACGTCCGTCGGCGAAGGCAGCCAATGCGGGCGAAAGGGCATGGAACGGCTTTCGTCCGGGCTCGAGCGGATTCCAACCGCTCGGATCGAGGGAGAAGCCGCCGCCGCGGGCATGCCAGAGAACGCCGGTTCCCGGGAGGACACATCCCGAGCCGAAGTCGGGGCCCAGCGACTGGACATAGGAGACCGCCAGCCCGTTCTTGTCGATGCAGCCCATCCAGGCGGAATTCCCTTGTGGCGGGACGACCGACCGGAAGGGCGCAGCGCGCTGGCCATCGATGGCCGCGCTCTCGCGCTCCAGCTGCGTCGGTTCGAGAAACAGGCCCGGATCGCGGGGCGTTTCGCGGGGATCGGTCACGATCCTGTCTCGGACCGCATAGGCGCGCTTCACGGCTTCGACCATCGCATGGTGGCGCTCCGCATTCTCACCCCGGCGGAGATCGATCCGGTCCATGATCCCGGCCACCATGAGAGAGGCGATTCCCTGGCTCGGCAAGGGAGGGGCAAAGACGGTGGCGGAGCGCAGCGCGACGGACAGGGGCGCGAGGGCTCTGGCCCGATACTCCTCCAGGTCTTTGCGCCGGACCGGACTGCCGAGGCGCTCCAGATCCGCCGCGATCTCCCGCCCCACGTCGCCGCGATAGAAGTCGCCGAGCCCTGCATGGGCCAGCTGCCCGAGGGTGTCGGCCAGCATCGGGAAACGGCGCAGCGCACCGGCTTCCGGGACCTTGCCGTCGCTGGAGAGAAAGGTTGCCGCAAAGCCGGGAGAAGCCCGCAGGTCCTTGTCTTGGAGAGCCTTGCGGGCGGCGTCGCGCCCGCTCACCGCAAGACCGTCGCGCGCCAAACGGATCGCATCGGCAAGGATCATGTCGAGGGGAAGATGGCCGCCGAGGGCCCTGGCAAGCTCGAGGGCCAGCGCCCAGCCGGCCACGGCTCCGGCCACCGTCACGGTCGCGTCCGGTCCCCGGACCGGCAGCGCATCGTAACCGTTGCGGCGGTATTGCCGAAGACCGGCCTCCTTGCCGGAAGGTCCGGAAGCATCGAGAGCATGAACGCGCCCGCGCGGCTCTCGCACGAGCCAGAAGCCATCGCCCCCAAGACCTGAAACGTGAGGGCAAGCGATCGACGCGCTGGCCGCCATGGCAATGGTTGCCTCCACGGCGTTGCCGCCCGCGGCGAGGATCATCAGGCCGGCTTCGGCTGCCGAGGAATGGGGCGCGGCGACGGCGGCGGTGGCAAAAACAGGAGTTTCCGGCATGGATGCGATGAAAAGACCGGGTGATTCCGGCGGGCGAAACTTGCACGGCAGGGGTCACTTAGGGTAGTGCCTCCGGCATCGAAATGAAGGGAGACGCGAGAGTGGCTCAGGCGAAACGCATGAACACGCGCAATCTCGTGACGATCCTGAGCATCATGATCCTGGTAGGGACCGAGGTGCTCGGCGTTGCGATTGCTGGCGGCTGGGCCATTGCCGGCCTCTTTGAGCTCGGCAACATGGTCGGCTATGCCCTCATGGGGATCTTCAGCCTGTTCGCTCTCTATATTCTCAGCATCCTCTGGCGGCGCTGCATCGCCGTCGAGCCGATCACCGGCGCCTGAGGCTCTTTAACCGTCGCAGGGCTTCATCACGACGGGATCGGCCTCGGGCGGCACGAACTCGCCCATGGGCCTGCACCGGCCCTCGATGCAGATGCCCCAGTCGGCCGTCGCCCCCGAACGCCTCAACGCGACCTCCTGAAGGGGCGGCACATTCGGCCGCCATTTCCAAACTCCGTGATCGGATGTCGCCTCCGGAGGTGGCTCCATGCCGGCGCCGGACCCGCGCACCCGTGCCTCCACCAGTTCGAGTCCGGCGGGACCCGAGCGCCACTCCTCCTCCCAGAGGATTTTTTCCACGGAATGCGTCCAGGCGAGAGTCATGGCGCTGACGAGCAGCGGCACGACTTTCGAACCTGCGAGCAGGCAGATCATGATCGAGCCTGAACGGGGGAGTTCACGTCCTTGCGGGCACGCGAGAGATTCAACCCGACGACGACCGCTGCGGCGAGCAGCCCGAGAGTATCGCTCCAGGGGAAATTGCCGATCAGGAGTCCTGCGGCAACACCTGCCAGGATTCGCTCCGCCAGCGGCGTGCGGCTGAACAGGAAGCCGATGGCTGCAACGCCCGACATGCCGACGACCACGAGTGCCTTGAACAGCACAATGGCGACTTCGACCCAATAGCCGTATTGCGCCGCGATGGCGCCTCCGTCCTGGAGCATCAGGGACGGCTCATAAACGGTCATGAACGGGATGAGGAAGCCGGCCAGAGCCACGCGGCTCGCCTGCCAGCCGATCGCATCCGGGGAGGCTTTCGCGATCGGCGCGGCTGCCAGAGCCGCGAGCGCCACGGGCGGCGTCAGGTCGGCGATGATGCCGTAATAGAACACGAACATGTGGCTGACGATCAGCGGCACGCCCAGCTTCAGCAGCGCCGGCGCCGCAAGGGCCGCGGTGATGATGTAGGTCGGGATCGTCGGCAGACCGGTGCCCAGAAGCAGGCTCGTGAACATGACGAGCACGAGGCACAGGAAGATCGATTCCTGCCCGAACGACACAATGTAGTTGCCGAATGTCGTCGCCGCTCCGGTCAGGGTCATGGTCCCGATCACCGTACCCACGATGGCGCAGGCGAGCCCGACGGCCAAAGCCTGGCGCGCGCCGTCCGCAAGAGCGTCCCGGCACTCGACCAGAGTCTGCCGCCAGTCACGGCGCAGGGTAGCAATGACGACGAGGACGGCGATCAGCGTGAAAAGTCCCGCGGCGAACAAGGCCGGCGCCAGCAGCGGGATGCTCAACACCCTGAAGATGGTGCCGACCCAGTCCGGCAGGGACGGGAGAATGGCGGCACCGATCACGTAGATGACGATGGCAACGAGGCCCAGCCAGAAAAAGGTTCTCAGGGCTCGGCTCGGAATGGCGGCCGCGATGGCGTTTCCGAGGATGAGAACTGCCGTCAGAGCCAGACCGACGGAACCGGAGAACAGAGGCGTGAACCCGGCAAAGAGGAGAACAATCAGGACGATCAGGGGCAAGGCGAGGTGCCATTGCCGGCGGAGCGCCAGGACGGGGCTCGGCAATTCGTGGCGCGCCATGCCGACGAGGCCTTCCTTGCCGGCTTCGAGATGAACCATCCAGAAGGCGGAGCCGAAATAAAGAATCGCCGGAATGATCGCCGCCTTGACGATGTCGGCATAGGGCACGCCGATATTCTCGGCCATGATGAACGCGACCGCGCCCATGACTGGGGGCATGATCTGCCCGCCCATGGAGGCGGTCGCCTCGACGCCGCCCGCGAAGGAGGGCTTGTAGCCGAAGCGCTTCATGAGCGGGATCGTGAACTGTCCCGTGGTCACCACGTTGGCGACGCCCGATCCGGAGATCGTCCCCATGAGGGCGGAGGAGAAAACCGCCACTTTCGCGGGACCGCCTTTGGAACTTCCGAACAGGCCCATGGCCACATCGTTGAAAAGCTGGATCATCCCTGCCCGCTCCAGGAAGGAGCCGAACAGGATGAACAGGAAGATGTAGGTGGCGGACACCGCAGTGGGCGTGCCGTAGATGCCTTCCGTCCCGAAGGCCATGTGCTCCACGACCTGGTCGATGGAATAACCGCGATGATTGAGGGGAGCGGGCAGGTAATTGCCGAAGAGCGCATAGGCCAGAAAGGCCAGGCAGATGAGCGGCAGGGCCGGTCCCATCATGCGCCAGGCGACGATGAACAGGATCACCAGGCCGACGATGCCCACGGCCAGATCCATCGGCAGCAGCTCGCCCGCCCGGTTCACGAGATCGTTGTAGAAGACCCAGTGGTAGAGGCCGATGAGGAATCCTGCGATCCCCATGCCCCAGCCGAGCGCCAGACCGGCAGCGTTCGTCGACCGGTGGTTGGCGATGAGAGCCGAGGAGACGAGCACCAGAAAGCCGACATGGACCGTCCGCAGAACCTGGCTCGGCAGGATGGCGTAGACGGCCGTGGCGATCTGGAAGACCGAAAACGCGATCGCGATCCCGAACAGGATGCGCCCCTTCATCCCTCCGCCCCAACCGGTCGGCAAACCGTGTTCGATATCGACATCCGGAACGTTCGGAATCTGAGCGGCGATTTCTTCAGTCGCGGGATAGGCGGAAGTACTCATCGGGAATCTCTGGTCAAACAGAGGGGCGCGCCTGAACAGGCGCGCCCGGCCACAGGAGAAAATCGGATCCGAAGGCTATTTCGAGATGCCCTTTTCCTTGAAATAGCGCTCGGCGCCCGGATGCATGGGAACGGGCATGCCGCTCATGGCGCTTTCGAGCTTGATGTCCTTCGCGGCGCTATGGGCCGCCGTCAGGTCCCCCAGGTTCTCGAACACGGTCTTCGTCATCTGATAGACGAGGTCGTCGGAGAGATCGGAACGGGTCACGAGATAGTTCACGACCGCTGCAGACTGCACCGCCGCATCCTGGCCCGTATAGGTCCCGGCCGGGATCGTCGCCTTGACGTAAGGCGCGCCCACCTTGTCCACGACCGAAGCCGGAATCTCCACCACGGCAATCGGGATCGACGTGGCGAGATCCTTGAGGGACGCGACGCCCAGGCCCGCCGATTGCAGGGTCGCGTCGAGCTGCCGGTTCTTCATGAGCTCGACCGACTCGTTGAACGGCAGGTATTCCACCTTTCCGAGATCATTGTAGCTGAGGCCCGCGCCCTGCAGGATCGCACGGGCGTTCAGCTCCGTGCCGGATTTCGGCGCGCCGACGGAGAGACGTTTGCCCTTCAGGTCAGCCAGAGTCTTGATCCCGGAATCCTTCGAGGCGACGATCTGGATGAAGTTGGGATAGATGGCCGTCACGCCGCGAAGCTTCGTGAGCTTCGATTTGAATCCGGCCTCCTCGTTTCCTTCCCATGCGAAAGCCAGGCTGTCTCCGAGGGTGAAGGCGATTTCGCCCCGACCCTGCTGCAGCAGGTTGAGGTTCTCCACTGAGGCCTTCGTCGCCTGGACGGAGGGACGCACGTTGGGGATCTTGTCCGAATAGATTTTCGACAGGGCCGCTCCGAGCGGATAGTAAACCCCGGAGGTTCCGCCCGTCAGCACGGTGAGGAATTCCTGGGCCTGCGCGGGCAGTCCCGTCCCGGCAAAAACAAGGGCGGCTGCGCCCAGAAGGCGCGCGATACGGCGGTTCATGCTTCTCTCCCGACAACGGCACGGTTACGCTCGTGCCTGTGTGTGGGCCTAGTTTGGCGGCTGACGCGGATTTCTCAAGAGGATAAGAGTGACTTAATCCTGCCACCTTGGTCGGTAGGGGTTCGTCTCTCCACAGTCGAAGCACATCCCTTACATGTTCAATCGTCGTCAGTTTCTGGAATACGCTGCCGCTACGGCAGGTCTCGCCGCCTCGGGCTTCTCGGCTCCGGCCATGGCCCAGCAGGGCTTGAAGTTCGGCGCATCCGCCGCGTTCTCCTTCGATGCCCTCAAGGCACGGGCGAAGGACCTGGCGCAGCGGCCCTATGCGGCTCCGCCCCAGGCCCCGGCGGATGTTCTCTACCAGATCGATTACGACGCCCACGGCAAGATCAAGTTCAAGACGGATCTCGCCCTCTGGGCCAATGGGCCGAGCGAGTTCCCGGTCACGTTCTTCCATCTGGGACGCTATTTCCAGAAGCCCGTGCGCATGCATGTGGTCGAGAACGGCCAGTCCCGCGAGATCATCTACGACGACGCCTATTTCGACATGCCGGCCGATTCCCCGGCCCATAAGCTGCCGGTCAATTCAGGGTTCGCGGGCTTTCGCTTCCAGGAATCGCGCAACGGCCCGCTCGACTGGCGTAAGAACGACTGGGTCGCCTTCCTGGGTGCGTCCTATTTCCGGGCCATCGGCGAACTTTATCAGTACGGCCTATCCGCTCGCGGTCTTGCGGTCGACGTTGCGGTTTTCGGCAAGAACGAGGAATTCCCCGACTTCACGCATGTCTATTTCGACACGCCGCAGCCGGGATCCGACACGGTCACCGTCTATGCGCTTCTCGACGGTCCCAGCGTGTCGGGCGCCTACCGGTTCGTCATGCGGCGGACCAAGGCCGTGATCATGGACCTCGATTGTGCGGTGTTCCTGCGCCAGGACGTGAGCCGCCTCGGCATCGCTCCGCTGACCTCCATGTACTGGTATTCCGAGAAAGCGAAGCCGAGCGCCATCGACTGGCGGCCGGAGATCCACGATTCCGACGGCTTGGCCATGTGGACCGGCACGGGCGAGCGCATCTGGCGCCCGCTCAACAACCCGCCGCGAATCGTCACTTCCGCCTTCGTGGAGGAGAACCCGAAAGGGTTCGGGCTGCTCCAGCGCGACCGGAACTTCGATCACTACCTCGACGGCGTTTATTACGACCGGCGTCCTTCCCTCTGGATCGAACCCCTGGGATCCTGGGGGAAGGGATCGATTCAGCTCGTCGAAATTCCGACTGATGACGAGATCCACGACAACATCGTCGTCATGTGGGTGCCGGCGGAACCGGCGCGGGCCGGCCAATCGTTCGATCTGCGTTACCGGATGTTCTGGACCGCGGACGAGCCCTATCCGACCCCCCTGGCCCGGGTGGTCGCCACCCGTTTCGGCAACGGAGGCCAGGCAGGGACCGCACGTCCCAAGGGCGTGCGCAAGTTCATGGTGGAATTCAAGGGCGAGCCCCTGGCCCGGCTGCCCAACGGCGTCATCCCGCGACCCGTCCTGTCCGCCTCGCGCGGCGAATTCTCGAACATTTTGACGGAAGCCGTTCCCAACGACGTGCCCGGCCACTGGCGAACCCAGTTCGACCTGAGCGTCACCGGGACGGAGCCGGTGGAGATGCGCTGCTACCTTCGCCAAGGGGACGAGATTTTGAGCGAGACCTGGCTCTATCAGTATCACCCTTCATTCTAAGGTTGCGCCCCGCCCCAGGCACAATCAAAAAATGCGTATAAAATACTATACGGCCTCTGGAAAGTGGGCGTTTCTCCCTATACTAAGGGGTCATGAGCCACCACGATCACGCACACGGACACCATCGCCACGCTTCTCACGCCGTGGCAGCGGCTCCGACCTTCTCGCTCCTGCGGCTTTCCGCACTTCAGCGGGTCGCCGGAGCCGGGATTGCGCTTGCGGGACTGTGGCTCCTGGTTCTTCTGGTTGTGGGATAAAAGCCGCGATGTCGACGGCCTCTGTTCGCTTTGATGGCGTTACCCTCGGTTATGGCCGGCGCCCTGCCGTTCATCACCTGGACGGCACGATCCCGGCCGGCAGCCTGATGGCGATCGTCGGCCCGAACGGAGCCGGCAAGTCCACTCTGCTGAAAGGGATCGTCGGAACGCTTTCTCCCCTGGAAGGCCAGATCAGCCGCGAGACCGAGAGGCTCGAGCCCATCGCTTATCTGCCCCAGGCCGCGGAGATCGACCGGTCCTTTCCCCTGTCGGTCTATGATCTCGTGGCCATGGGGCTCTGGTCCCGCTCGGGCCTCTTCGGCGGCATCGGCCGCAAGGACCGGGGCCGGATCGAGGAAGCCCTCGCGGCCGTCGGCCTGATCGGCTTCGAACGGCGGCCGATTTCCACTCTCTCGGGCGGCCAGATGCAGCGGGCCCTGTTCGCGCGCCTCCTGCTTCAGGACGCGTCGCTGATCCTGCTCGATGAGCCTTTCACGGCCATCGACGCCAAGACCACCGCCGATCTTCTCGACCTCATCCGCCGCTGGCACGCAGAAGAGCGCACCGTTGTCGCCGTCCTTCACGACCTTGACATGGTGCGGCGGGTTTTCCCCGAAACCCTCCTGATCGCCCGCGAGCCGGTTGCGTGGGGGCAGACCGGTGAAGTCCTCAGCCCCGAGAACCTGCTCGCGGCCCGCCGGATGGTCGAGGCCTACGATCCCCATGCGACGGCGTGCCAACGCAGCGCGGCCTGATGCCAGCCTACTCTTGAAGGACTGCCCAAGGACTTGCTCATGGCCGATCTTCTCATCAGCCCCTTTGCCGATTTCGAGTTCATGCGGCGCGCGCTCGTGGGCATCGTCGCCATCGCCCTGGGCGGCGGTCCCGTCGGCGTGTTCCTGATGCTGCGCCGGATGAGCCTGACGGGGGACGCCATGGCTCATGCGATCCTGCCGGGCGCCGCGGTCGGCTACCTGATCGCCGGCCTGTCCCTGCCGGCCATGACCATCGGCGGATTGATCGCCGGCGTCATCGTGGCCGTGGCGGCCGGCCTCGTGTCGCGTCTGACGTCCCTGAAGGAGGATGCCTCCCTCGCGGCCTTCTATCTGCTGTCTCTGGCCCTGGGCGTCACCATCGTGTCCTTGCGCGGTTCCAACGTGGACCTGCTGCACGTTCTCTTCGGGACCGTGCTCGCCCTCGACGATCAGACGCTCCTGCTGCTCGCAACGATCTCGACCATCACGGTCGTGGCCCTTGCGCTCCTCTACCGGCCGCTCGTGCTGGAATGCGTCGACCCGACATTTCTGCGTTCGGTCAGCCGGTCCGGAACACCGACGCACCTCGTTTTTCTCGGCCTCGTGGTTCTCAACCTGGTGGGCGGCTTCCACGCCCTCGGAACGCTGCTGGCGGTCGGCATGATGATGCTTCCGGCTGCCGCATCGCGTTTCTGGACCAACGACATCACCGTCATGATGATCGTCTCGATCGCCATCGGGATTGCGTCCGGAATCGGCGGGCTGCTGCTGTCGTTCCACGCCGAACTCCCGGCGGGCCCCGCGATCATTCTCACGGCGGGCGGCATTTATGGATTGTCCCTCCTGGTCGGCCGAGAGGGAGGCCTGCTCTGGCTCGCGTGGCCCGGCAAGCACCTGGAAGCCTGAAGCCACCTGGAAGCCTGAAACGAAAAGGATCTTGCGATGCTGATGAGACGACAGCTGCTGACATCTCTTCTGGGAGCGTTTGCCCTGGCCGCGGCGCCGTTTGCCGCCACGGCACAGGACGCCCGGAAGCTCGATGTGGTGGCGACCTTTTCGATCCTGGGCGATCTGGTGAAACAGGTCGGCGGGGACCGCGTCACCGTCACGACGCTCGTCGGACCCAATGGCGATGCGCACGTCTACGCGCCGACACCGGCCGATGGCCGAAGGCTCGCCGACGCAAAGATCGTGTTCGTGAACGGCCTCAAGTTCGAGGGTTGGATCGACCGTCTCATCGCGTCCTCCGGCACAAAGGCCGCAACGGTCGAAGCCGCCAAGGGCGTCAAGCCTCTGACGGGGGAGGAGGCCCACGATCACGGCGCCGACCATGATCATGGCCACGACCACGGCGGGCTCGATCCCCATGCCTGGCAGAACATCGCCCATGCCAAGATCTACGTGGCCAACATCCGTGACGCTCTGATCGCCGCCGATCCGGCCGGCCGGACCGCCTATGAGACGCAGGCCGCCGCCTATCTGGACAAGCTCGAGGCGTTGGACGCAGAGGTCAAGGAGAAGATGTCGCAGATCCCGAAGGACCGGCGCAGGCTCATCACCTCCCACGATGCCTTCCGGTACTTCCAGGAAGCCTATGGAATCACCTTCGTGTCCCCCCAGGGGGTCTCGACGGACGCGGAAGCCTCCGCGCGGGATGTGGCCAAGATCATCCAGCAGATCAAGCGCGAGCGGATCAAGGCCGTCTTCGTGGAGAACGTGTCCGACCCGCGCCTCATGGAGCGGATCGCCAAGGAAACCGGAGCCCGGATCGGCGACCGGGTATTTTCCGACGCTCTCTCGGAGCCTGACGGGCCCGCCGGCACTTACATTGACATGATGCGACACAATATAAGGGCCTTCAGCGCGGCCCTGTCGAGCTGAACCCGTTCTCCCGGCGATCCGGGCAGGCGGCAGCGCGACTTCGCCTCGATCGTTCAAATTTCCCTGGCCCTCGAGGGCCGACCCGCCCCTTTCGGGACGGGTTCAAATCTGCGGACTGTCCGATGACCGACAAGATTCCCGTCACCGTCCTCACAGGCTATCTCGGCGCCGGAAAAACGACGCTCCTCAACCGCATCCTGACCGAGCAGCACGGCAAGCGATATGCCGTGATCGTCAACGAATTCGGCGAGATCGGCATCGACAACGAGCTCGTGGTCGGCGCCGACGAGGAAGTGTTCGAGATGAACAACGGATGCATCTGCTGCACCGTGCGCGGCGATCTCATCCGCATCCTCGACGGGCTGATGAAGCGCAAGGGCAAGTTCGACGCCATCATCGTCGAGACCACCGGCCTCGCGGATCCGGCTCCGGTGGCGCAAACCTTCTTCATGGATCAGGACGTCTCCGACACGGCACGCCTCGATGCGGTGGTGACGGTCGCCGACGCCAAGTGGCTGTCCGACCGGCTCAAGGATGCCCCCGAGGCGAAGAACCAGATCGCCTTCGCGGATGTCATCATCCTCAACAAGACTGACCTCGTGACGCCCGAGGAGCTCGACGCCGTCGAGGCGCGCATTCGCTCCATCAATCCCTACGCAAGGCTTCATCGCACCCAGAACTGCGCCATTCCGATCAGCGAGGTCCTGGACCGCAAGGCGTTCGATCTGGACCGGATCATCGAGCTGGAGCCGGATTTCCTGGAAGAAGGCCATCACCATCATCACGACGAGGACATGCAGTCCATTTCCGTTCGCGTGGATGGCGAGGTCGATCCCGAAAAGTTCATGCCGTGGATTTCCAACCTTACCCAGGTGGAGGGTCCGAACATTCTCCGCTGCAAGGGCATCGTGGCTTTCCCGAACGAGCCGAAGCGCTTCGTTTTCCAGGGTGTCCACATGATCCTCGACGGAGATGTGCAGGGCGATTGGAAACCGGGCGAGAAGCGCGACTCCAAGGTGGTGTTCATCGGACGCGACCTGAACGAGAAAGCCATCACGGAAGGGTTCCTGGCCTGCGCCGTGTAACGGCACCCGTGCGCTGCGGCCCGCGGCATCGGATCCCGTCGGAAAGGCCCGTGGCCCGCTGCGAGGAGCCGATTTTCCGCGCGCCCCTGCCCCAACGCCACCAACCTGTGATAACGCTCCCGTGAAAGGGATCGCCTCGATGACTGCTGGAACTGCCTCGTCTTCTCTGACTGAAAGCATCGCTCCCCTGAACGCGGGAGCCCATGTGACCGCCATCGGGTGGATGAAAAGCACCGTGGCTTTCGGCCTCGCAGACGGAGGCGTGCTTCTGGCCAAGGACGGGGAAACGCACCGGGTCGAGGCCCATCCCGACGCGGGCGTACTGATCGGCCTGAGCGACGGGGAGCGGTTCCTGACCGGCGGCGATGATGGCCGGGTGGCCGTGACCGGAGCCGACGGCTCGATCAAGACCCTTGCCGAGACGAAGGGGGCCTGGATCGACTCCCTTGCGGTGAGCGGGAGCGGCGCCTTCGCCTACGGAGCCGGCAAGCGGGTGATCGCCCGGGACGACAAGGGCCGTGAAAAGGTCCTCGAAGTTCCCACGACGGCCCGGGGCCTTGCCTTCGCGCCCAAGGGCTACCGCCTGGCGATCGCTCACTACAACGGCGTCACCCTCTGGTTCCCCAATGTGGAAGCCAAGCCCGAGGGGCTGGAATGGAAAGGCTCCCATCTGGACGTGACCTGGTCGTCCGACGCCCGTTTCGTGGTCACGTCCATGCAGGAGAACGCGCTTCACGGCTGGCGACTCGTTCCCGACAAGGGGCACATGCGCATGACGGGCTATCCGTCGAAGACGCGCTCCCTGTCCTGGTCCCATGATGGAAAGTGGCTCGCCACCTCCGGCGCGGAAGCCGCCATCGTATGGCCGTTCGAATCCAAGGAAGGCCCCATGGGCAAGGCGCCCCGGGAATGCGGCGTCCGTCCGGCCAAGGTCAGCCGCGTCGCCTTCCATCCCAACGCCTATGTGCTGGCGGTCGGCTATGAGGACGGCTGCATTCTTCTGATCCGCCTGGGTGACGCCTCCGAGCTCCTGGTTCGCCCGGCCGTGAAGGAAAGCGGCATCACCGCCATGGCCTGGGACAAGGCCGGCCGTCACCTCGCCTTCGGCTGCGAGGATGGGCAGGCCGGGATCCTGACCCTTCCTTAAGGCCATGGCTCGCCTCGGTGCTTTCCTGAGAGGAGCCTTCGGGATCCCGAAACCGGACCGGGAGGGGATCGAGCGCGTGAAGAACCTGACCCGCGCCGCAAGACCGTTTCCGCCTGAGACGGCCTTTGCGGTCAACGAGATCGCCTGCACGGACCCGGCCTGTCCCGGGATCGAGACCGTGATCCTGGTCATGGAGCCCGGCGTGAAGACCCGAGCCTACAAGATCTCCAAGCCCCTGGATCAGGTGACGGAACAAGATATCGCCGTTGCGCTTGGATTCTGAGGGAGATGCTCTTGTTTCGGATCACACGCATCGTGGCCTTCGGCTTTGGCCTTCTGGGCGGGGTTCTGACATCCCAGCTCCCGGAGTTCTCCCAGCAATATCGGCAGCGCCTGGGAGGGTCCATCGACGAATTGACCAGGGTGCTCCAGCGCTTCGATTCGGATGCTCGGAACAACAGCGAGACGCGGGAGAGCGCGATCCTTCGCCTGCGCGGCAACGCGGACAATCTGATCAGCCGCCAGGGCGTCGCCATGCAGGCGAATGCGGAGCGGCTTTCACGGCTCGAGGCCCATCGCCGGGCCATGATGGAGGCGGGACCCTTCATGCGTGTCGCCTTGATGATCCGTAACGGGGATACGGACGTGATGGAGGCCGCCTATCAGGACTTCGAGCCGGCGGTACCGGTGACGGAAGAAGGCATCCTGGCGGCCGCCCTCGGCTTCATCGCCGCATGGGGGTGCCTGCTGGTCCTGGCAAACTTCGTGCGTAGCCTGCGGCGCCCACGGACCCGCGTTGCCCGGGCCTGAGATCAGGCGTTTTCCGGCTTTCCCGACAGAACTACGTAGAAACCGAGCCCGTCCTGGGCCGGCAAGGTCTGCAGACGGGTGATCCAGCCCCGCTTCTTGGCTTCGAGAAGCGCTTTGCCGACCGGCTGGAACAGGGTCTCCCCTCCCCCTTCCGGAGGCGGCGACAGACGCACGGCCACCGACTTGCTTTGCGCGAACCGGCTGCGCTCCAGCATGTCCTGGATCGAGGAAACCGCCTGTTCGCGGGACGCACCCCGCAGATCGATCACCGCTTCCGCATCCACGACGCCGAGAGAACCGCGGAGCTTGTCGGCGTAGAAAGGCTCGAAATGAGGCATAGCGGCGTCTCCATGGCCGTTCCCGGCCCGCCGTTGCAGGCCGGGAACGGCATTTTATCGCGTCATCGTACCAAGATGTTCCGGAACTGCCACGGATCCGATGTGTCGATGTCCTCAGGGAAGAAGCCGGGGCGGTCCGCGAGTGGCGTCCAATCCGTGTAGACGCCCACTACAGGGCCGAGATAGGGCCTCTGAACCTCGAGGCAGCGGCGGAAATCGATCTCGTCCGCCTCGACGATCCCCGCTTCGGGATTCTCGAGCGCCCAGACCATTCCGGCAAGGACTGCCGACGTCACCTGAAGCCCTGTCGCGTTCTGGTAGGGCGCGAGCTTCCGGGTTTCCTCGATGGAAAGCTGCGAGCCGTACCAATAGGCGTTCTTGGCATGGCCATAGAGCAGGACACCGAGTTCGTCGATGCCGTCGACGATTTCGTTTTCCGTGAGGATGTGATGCTTGTCCTGAACGCGAGCCGCCTGCCCGAACATCTCGTGCAGGGACAGCACCGCCTCGTTGCAGGGATGGTAGGCGTAGTGGCATGTCGGCCGGTAAACGGCCTTCCCGTCCTCACGCACCGTGAAGAAATCGGCGATCGAGATCGCCTCGTTATGGGTGACCAGGAAGCCGTACTGGGGGCCCGGCGTCGGACACCAGGTGCGGACGCGGGTGTTGGCGCCCGGCTGAAGAAGGTAGATGGCGGCCTGGCTGCCGGTCTCGTGGGTACGGCCGTTTTCCGGCATCCACTTTTCATGCGTTCCCCAGCCGAGTTCCGCCGGCTGTACGCCCTCGGAGACAAAGCCTTCCACCGACCAGGTATTGACGAAAACCCCCATGGGCTTTTCGGAGGTTGCGCGCTGCGTATCCCGCTCGGCGATGTGAATTCCCTTCACGCCGACCTGCTGCATCAGCCGGGCCCATTCCTCGCGCGAGGTCGGTTCCTTGACGCTCATGCCGAGATCGCCGGCGATGTTGAGAAGGGCCTGCTTCACGAACCAGGACACCATGCCGGGATTGGCTCCGCAACAGGACACGGCGGTCGGCCCGCCGGGCTTCTGGCGCCGCGCATCGAGGATGTTCTCGCGCAGGGCATAATTCGTCCGGGCCTCCGGGCCGGCGCTCTTGTCGAAATAAAAACCGGCCCACGGCTCAGCGACCGTGTCGACATAAAGAGCGCCGAGCTCGCGGCAGAGCTCCATCACGGCCCGTGAGGAAATATCCACCGAGACGTTGACGCAGAAGCCCTGGCCGTCGCCGTTCGTCAGAAGCGGCGAAAGGAGCTCGCGGTAATTGTCGCGGGTCACGGCGGCCTTGACGAACTTGATGCCCCGCTCGTCCAGCAGGTGACGGTCGGCATCGTTCGGATCGATGACCACGAAGCGGCTCTTGTCGAAGTCGAAATGGCGTTCGATCAGGGGCAGCATGCCTTTGCCGATCGAGCCGAAGCCGATCATCACGATCGGGCCGGTGATACGGCCATGGACGGGCCAAGTGGTCATCGATAGTTCTCCTTGCGAAAGCGCATGATGGAAGGAAGTTTGTCTCCGGGTAAAACGGCTCCGGCCGCATCTAGGATTGAGGGGCCCTTGGGGTCAATGGCTGCGCTCCCTCGTGCGCGGCCAAGGGCAAGTTCCCTGCGGACAGCGAAGGACTGATGACCGAAGCAATCCGAGCGGGCGCAATTTCTCTCGACATCATGAAACATGGATGCATGATCGACGGCCTCACGCGGTCCGACCTGAATCGATGACATTCCACGAACTTCTCAAGCAGCACTGGCGCGCCATCGGCCTCGGCTTTGCCCTCACCTTCCTGTCCTCGTTCGGGCAGACCTTCTTCATTTCCCTGTCGGGTCCCGACATTCGTGAAGCTTTCGGCCTCACCCATGGCGGCTTCAGCCTGATCTACTCGGCCGCGACCCTGGTGTCGGGCATCCTGATGATCTGGATCGGCAGCGTGATCGACCGCGTCAGCATCCGGTTTTACGCGACGGTCGCCTTGCTGGGTTTGACGACGGCTGCGATCAGCCTCTCCTTCGCGTCGAACCTTGTCATGCTGGGCTTGAGTCTTTTCTTCCTGCGCCTGTGCGGACAGGGCATGCTGGGCCATGCGGGCGTGATGAGCACGGCCCGCTTGCCTGCCGGCATTCGCGGCAGGGCCGTGGGTGTTGCGACCCTGGGCTTTTCCGGCGGCGAAGCCGTGCTCCCCGGCATTGCGGTTGCCCTCATCGCCGTCCTCGGCTGGACCGGCACCTGGAGAACCGCCGCTCTTGTGGCCATCACATGCCTGGGCATCGGCTGGCTGCTCGGCTTCGCTCTCAAGCCGCGCCCAGCGAACATGTCCGAAGCCACGGATGGCGATCAGATCCGCGAGCCAGGGCCACGCTGGATCGACACGTTGCGGGATTGGCGCTTTGTCGCCCTCATCCCGACGATGGTGGGCTATCCGGCCATCATGACGGCTTATCTCTTCCATCAGCGCTTCATCGCGGAAGCGAAAGGATGGCCCGTGGAATTGCTGGCGACCGGAATCACGCTGTTCGCCCTGGTATCCGTCGCCGTTACCATGACGGCGGGAGCCCTGGTGGATCGCTTCGGCGCTGTGCGGCTCAGCCATTTCTATCTGTTGGGGATGATCCTCGCGTCCTTCACGCTGGTCACGCTCGACGGACCTTTCGTCCCACTTCTCTTCTTTGGCCTGATCGGCCTGACCACCGGATGCACCAACGTGGTGATCGCTGCAGTTTTGGCTGAGATCTACGGTACGAAGCATCTGGGAAAAATCCGTGCGCTGGCGGGAGCCATCATGGTGATCGCGTCAGCGATCGGGCCGGTCATCGCCGGCCCCCTGTTCGACATTGGTGTGGGAATCGACGTCGTGGCGCTGGGCTTTGCCGCCTACATGATTGCGGCGGCGGCCATTACCTTCACCCTGCCCAATCCGAGGGCCGAGCCGTTGCGGCCCTCGGAGGGTTCGGCGCGTTAGGCCGCCGGGCGCATGCCGCCCCGGGCGCCTTGCCAAGTCCCTTGCGCTGCCGCTGCCACGAGAGCGCTGAGGTCGGGCTTCTCCTCGAACGCGCCGGTTGCCGAGACAAGACCGCGCGCGCCCTCGAGGGAGCCGGCCTCAAGCTCGAGCGCCAGGAAACGGTTGCGCTCGTACGGACCCGGCAGCCAGAGCGAGCCGGTCTTGTCTGTCGAAAAACCGAAACGCTCATAGTACGGAGCATCTCCGACCAGAAGCACGGCCTTGTGTCCCCGGGCCGCCGTCTGCTTGAGGGCTTCACGCATGAGCTTTCCACCCATGCCGAGCCCCTGCAGGGCAGGATCGATGGCGATCGGGCCGAGCATCAGGGCCGGTCGGTTCGGGCCGGCCGAGACGTGCCAGAGGCGCACGGTGCCGACGATCCGGCCATTCTGCTCGATGACAAGAGCCAAACCTTCCGCCGGCAACCTGCCCTCGCGAAGACGCTCGCAGGTCTTCTGAAAACGGGCGGGACCGAAGCAGGCATCGAGCAGCGCCTCACGCGCCTCGACATCGCGGTGAACTTCCTCGCGGATGGTGATCATGGCCGTAGCCTCCCAAGGTTGGGGTGAGCGACAGCCCTCGCACCTGCATGCCAGGGCATGCAGGCCGTCCGGGACAACTCTTTTCGGGGTTGGTGCCTGCCTCATGCGCCGAGGCAGGCGGGACGTGAGTTAGATCACGTAGGACTTCAGGGGCGGGAAGCCGTTGAACGCCACCGCCGAATAGGTGGTCGTGTAGGCACCCGTGCCTTCGATCAACACCTTGTCGCCGATCTCCAGCGAGATGGGGAGCGGGTAAGGCTCCTTCTCGTAGAGAACGTCCGCCGAGTCGCAGGTCGGCCCGGCAAGCACGCACGGCACCTTACGGTCGTGATCGCGCTCGCTGCGGATCGGGTAGCGGATCGACTCGTCCATCGTCTCGGCGAGGCCACCGAACTTGCCGATGTCGAGATAGACCCAACGCACCTCGTCCTCATCCTGGCTCTTCTTCGAGATGAGAACGACCTCGGCCTCGATGATGCCCGCATTGCCGACCATGCCGCGACCCGGCTCGATGATCGTCTCGGGGATGCGGTTGCCGAAGTGCTTCGAGAGCGCCCGGAAGATCGACTCGCCATAGGCTTCCACCTGCGGGATCGACTTCAGGTACTTCGTCGGGAAACCGCCGCCGAGGTTGACCATCGACAGGTGGATACCGCGGGCCGCGCATTCGCGGAAGATCGCCGATGCGGAGGCCAGCGCCTGATCCCAGGCTTCCGTGTTGCGCTGCTGCGAGCCCACATGGAACGAGACGCCATAAGCCTCAAGTCCATGACGACAGGCATGCTCCAGCACGTCCACGGCCATCTCGGGAACGCAGCCGAACTTGCGCGACAGGGGCCATTCGGCGCCCGCGCCGTCGCAGAGGATGCGGCAGAACACCTTCACGTCGGAAGACGCCACTCCGGCCTGCTCGACCGCCCGCACGATCTTTTCGACCTCTACCTCGCAATCGACCGCGAAGAGACGCACGCCGAGCTCGAGAGCCCGGGCGATGTCGCGCTCCTTCTTGATCGTGTTGCCGAAAGAGATCCGCTCCGGCGTCGCACCCGCGTCGAGGGCGAGCTGGATCTCGACCACCGAAGCCGTGTCGAAGCACGAGCCGAGACCGGCGAGAGCCTTGAGCACCTCTGGCGCAGGATTGGCCTTCACGGCGTAGAAAACGCGCGTGTCGGGAAGCGCACGGGCAAATTTCGAGTAGTTGTCGCGAACCACGTCGAGATCGACGACCACGCAGGGGCCATCCTCACGTCGGTTGCGAAGGAATTCACGAATGCGCTCAGTCATGGCGCTCTCCCCACCAAAGGTTCAATGGAGGTCTTCAAGCCTCCGGATTGAAGTTCAGACGTCGCGGAATTCCTCGAAAGGATCTTCTGCGCGTCCGGCGTCAGCGAGGGAAGATGACATCCCGCGTCGTGCGATGGAGACACGATGAGCGGCGATGGGCTCTTCACCCGACGATGCTGCCTTGGATTGGATGGGAGTTCCCGTCCGCACGCCTGGCAATGATAAACAAGCCTCTTCGGTGCTGACCTTTGGAGGGCCAACGAGACCAAAAAAGCCCGTTCGTCGTTGCTTTAAGTCACGTCCCCCGTTGAGAGCGGGGTACGCCGGTTTCGCCTCCGGCTGCCGGTTAGGGGTTTCGAGAACTAGGTCGTTCTCGGGCGGCTGTCCGGCCTCTTGTCCGGATGCCCACCAACCGGCACGCGACCACAGGCACGTGCGAAATTGGGCAAGCAGTGAAATAGGACTAATGAGCCCGGATCACAAGACCTTTTTAGCCTTTCCGAGGGATTTTTTCGCGTGGGCTCTCAGAGGCCCCGTCCCTCTTGAATTGTTCAGCTTTTATTAAGCGCCACACGTGGACGGAGAGGGCTTGGATGCCCATTTCCAGTTCCGCCCCTCATATCAGAAGAACCGTCACGCTCCATGATGAACCCGACGCGCCGAATCATTCTCCAGAGCCTCCTCGCCAGCGTGGCTTTGCCGGCCCTGGCGCAGCAGCCTGGGATCCCGGCGCCCAATCCGTTCCGTTTCGAGGATGTGGTCCGTCGCGCGCGCGAGCTCGCCGCGCAGCCTTACGAGCCCATGGCGTCTCAGTTGCCGGAGCCCCTGAACCGGCTGAGCTTCGACGATTACCGCGACATCCGTTTCCGCCCCGACAAGGCCCTTCTCGCCTCCAGCGGCGGCCCCTTCCGGATGCAGCTCTTCCACCTCGGGTTTCTTTATCAGCGCCCCGTCACCGTCAACATCCTGCGGGACGGGGTTCCGACGCCCGTGCCTTACCAGAAGGAGCTGTTCGACTACGGGCACAACAAGATCGACAAGCCGCTTCCCGTCAATCTCGGCTTTGCGGGCTTCCGCCTTCACTACCCGCTCAACAACCCGAAGGTCTTCGATGAGGTCATTGCCTTCCTTGGGGCGAGCTATTTCCGCTTTCTCGGGGCCGATCAGAAATACGGCGCCTCGGTCCGGGGGCTGGCAATCAACGTGGAAAGCGGAGAAGCGGAGGAATTCCCGCACTTCCGCGAGTTCTGGGTCGAGATGCCGAAGCCGGACAGCGATCAGGCGACGATCTATGCCCTGCTCGACAGCCCGTCGGTTGCGGGAGCCTATCGGTTTGTCCTGTACCCGTCGAAGGAAACGGCCCTCGATGTCACGGCGACGCTGTTTCCCCGCCGCGCCATCCCGAATATCGGGCTTGCGCCCCTTACGTCCATGTTCTTCGAAGGTGAGAACGAACGGCGCCGGACGGACGACTTCCGGCCGGAACTCCACGATTCGGATGGCCTTCTCATCCAATCCGGTGCGGGCGAGTGGATCTGGCGCCCCCTGCGCAATCCGCCACGGAAGGCGATCTCGTCGTTCAGCGACAAGAACCCGCGCGGCTTTGGGCTCATGCAGCGGGACCGGGTCTTCGAGAATTATCAGGATCTGGAGACCTTCTACCACAAGAGGCCCAGCTACTGGGTCGAGCCGATCGGAGAATGGGGCGAAGGCCGGGTCGAGCTGGTGGAAATTCCCACCCCGGACGAAACCCACGACAACATCGTGGCCTATTGGCAACCCAGCCGTCCCGTCGAGGCGGGTCAGGAGCTCACGCTGTCCTATCGTCTGCGCGCGCTCACGACGTCGAACGGGATGCATCCTGGCGCGAAAGTCATCAACACCTTCCAGTCCCCTGCCCGCAACAGCGGCTCGAACAGCCCGAGCGACCCGACTCACCGGCGCTTCATCATCGACTTCGCGGGGGGAGATCTCGCTTATTATCTGGCCGATCCGGGCCAGGTGCAGCTGATCCCGACGACCTCGGCCGGGACGATCACCCATACCTTCGTGGTGCCCAACGAACACACGAAGGGCTTCCGGGTCGCCATCGACGTGAGGCTCGAACCCGGGCAATCCACGGATCTTCGGGCCTTCCTGCGCGCCGGCAACAAGACCCTGACGGAAACATGGACTTATCCCTGGGCCGTGGAATGATGCCCGCATGACGGCGCCACCTTGCCAAGCTTGTCCTGTCCCGGCACAGAGAGCGCCGGATGCAGCAGGTCGGCAGGGTGGTTCGAGATGGTGATGAAGGCCGGGATATTGTCGTGTTTAGGCGCCTGTCTCGCGGGGCTCTCGAGCCCGGCATGGGCGGAACAGGCTCTGACGGATGTGACGTTCGGGACGAACTGGCTCGCCCAGGCAGAGCATGGCGGCTACTATCAGGCGCTCGCGGACGGCACCTACGAGAAATACGGCCTGAAGGTCACCATCGTCCCGGGCGGTCCCCGCGCCAACAACCGCATGCTGATGACGGTCGGGAAGCTCGACTTCTACATGGGCGGAAGTCTGATCCAGGCCTTTTCCGCGGTGGAGAAGAATATCCCGACCGTGGTGGTGGCCGCGCATTTCCAGAAGGAGCCGCAGGTTCTTCTCAGTCATCCGGGCCAGGGGCTCGACGGCTTCGAGTCCCTCAAGACATCCAACGACATCCTGCTTTCCAAGGACGGCTTTGCCACCTTCTATCAATGGATGAAGGCTGAATACGGGTTCAAGGACGAGCAGGTGAAGCCGTTCGGGTTTACACCCGCCCCGTTCATCGCCAACCCACGCGCCGTGCAGCAGGGCTATGCGACGGCGGAACCGCTTACCATCGAGAAAGCCGGCGGTTTCAAACCCAACGTTTTCCTGCTCGCCGATTATGGCTTCAGCACCTATTCCACCACGGTAGAGACCCGACGCGAGCTCATCGAGAAGAACCCGGACCTCGTGCAGCGCTTCGTCGATGCCTCGACGATCGGCTGGTACAACTATCTTTATGGCGACAACACCAAGGCCAATGCGCTCATCAAGCGCGACAATCCGGAGATGACGGACGAGCTGATCGCTTATTCGGTCGCAAAAATGAAGGAATACGGCATCGTCGATTCAGGCGACACCGCGAAGCTCGGCATCGGTGCCATGACCGATGCGAGAATGAAGGACTTTTTCGACAAGATGGTGAAGGCCGGTCTTTTCAAAGCCGATCTCGACTACCGGCGCTCCTACACGCTCCAGTTCGTGAACAAGGGCGTCGGGCTCGACCTGAAACCCCGCCCGTAAAGGCAGGTCGGGATGGCTGAAGTGTCATGGATCGCCGCGGGCCTTCTTCTCATGCTGCCTGCGGACATGACTCTCGTGAACCAGTCCAGGGAGCGCATTCCCGTCCTCGGTCTCAACCCGCCCGTGATGGGACATGCCGATGAGGTGTTCTGCTCCTGGTCCGACCCGCAAGGACGGGAATTTCATCTCTTTTGGTGGAACAGTCTTCAGCCTCCCGTACCGAAGGGCCCTGCCTCGTTCACCGAGGAGTGGAACGGTATGATCGGGGACCGCAAGGTTCGTGTTGCCAGGACGGATATGTTCATGGGACAGAAACAGGAGGTGCTGGCGACCTGGCTCACCTTGGAGGAGCGGCAGTCATCGGCCATGATGTTCGCCCGAGGCGCTTCACGCCAAGCTTTTGAGCAGATTCTCAAGGCAAGCCAAATCGCAGAAGCTCGTCCGGCATCCGCCATGTCCTGCGAGCCGGCATCGCCAAGGCTGCAATGATGCGGATGCCCCCATGACCCTGCCGCCGACAGCAATCCTTGCTCTGCACCGTGTCGAAAAGTGCTACGAAAACGGTGTCCAGGCGCTCAGCAATTTCGATCTCACCGTCTTCGGCAACGAGTTCCTGACGCTTCTCGGGCCGTCGGGCTGCGGGAAGTCGACGGTTCTGCGCCTCATCGCGGGCCTTTCAGAGCCGACGCGCGGCGCGGTCGCGTGGGCGGGAGCGTCGCAAGTCGATCACCGTCACGAGATCGGCTTCGTGTTTCAGGAGCCGACCCTGATGCCCTGGGCCAATGTCGCCGACAATGTGTGGCTGCCCTTGCGTTTGCGCGGCCTGTCGAGACGCGAGGCCTCGCGGCAGATCGCCGAGAGCCTGTCCCGGGTCGGCCTGGAGGCCTTTGCCGCTGCCTATCCCCGTGAACTCTCGGGAGGCATGAAGATGCGGGTCTCGATCGCCCGCGCCTTGGTCATGAGGCCCAGATTGCTGCTGATGGACGAGCCCTTCGGCGCCCTCGACGAGATCACCCGCTTCCGTCTGAATGACGATCTGCTGCGCCTGAAGGCGGATCTGGGCTGCACGGTCGTGTTCGTGACCCATTCGGTTTTTGAAAGCGTTTCCCTGTCGGACCGGGTCGTGGTGATGTCTCCCCGCCCCGGTTCGGTCATTGCGGAGCTTAAGGTGGATGCGCCCGATCGCAGGGGCGAGGATTTCCGCGTCAGCTCGCGCTATGGCGAACTCTGCCGCGCGGTCTCGAAGGTCTTGAGCGAGGCCATGGCGGATAAAGAGGCCTGAACCGTGGAGCGACCCTTATCAACCTCATCCGGCAGGCGCTTCGGGAAGCGGGACGCTCTCAGGATCGCCCTTCCGTTCGGCCTTCTCGCCGCCGCCATTGCCGCATGGGAACTTTACGTGCGTGCGGCTGGTGTCCCGGCCTATATCCTGCCGGCGCCGAGCCTGATCGCCCGAACCATCGTGTCCGACTGGCCGGTGCTGTCCGCGTCCCTTCTCGTGACCCTGCGCACGACGCTTCTGGGCCTCGTCCTCGCCCTTGTGGGCGGGGTCATGCTGGCGGTTCTGTTCAGCCTGTCGCGGCTCGTGGAGTATTCGCTCTATCCCTTTATGGTGGCGCTTCAGGTGACTCCAGTGATCGCGATCGCGCCGCTGCTCCTCATCTATCTGCCCCAGGATACGGCCGTCCTCGCCTGCGCGTGGATCGTCGCGTTCTTTCCCATCCTGTCGAATACGATGCTCGGCCTTCAATCGGTGGACCGGGGCCTGATCGACCTTTTCGCGCTTTACGGTGCATCGCCTTCCGAAGGCCCTGCAGCCCGTCTGCGGTCCCATCTGAGGGTTCTGTGGCACCTGCGCCGACCGGCGGCCCTACCGGCCTTTCTGGCCGGGCTGCGAATCGCCGTCGGCCTCTCCCTCATCGGGGCCGTCGTGGCTGAAATGGCCGCCGGTTCGGCGGGCGCCGGATCGGGGCTGGCCTACAGGATCATCGAGAGCCAGTACCGCCTCAACATCCCAAGGCTCTTCGCGGCGCTGATTCTCCTGGCGATCACGGGAATCGTGCTGTTCGGCGCCGTGGCCGCCATCACGCATGTTCTTCTCAGGCGATGGCATGAAAGCGCCCTTGCCCCTACCCGGTGATCTCCCCTACGATCAGGCACCTTGTCTTCTCTGCAATGAAACTGTCATCGAACCGTCATGAGTTCCGCTCATGGTGCCACCAAAGCTTCAAATGGCGGGGAATGGGATGGACACCGATATCAGACATCCTGGCGTGAAGAGCGTTGGGTGGTCTTTGGTCCAGGCGGCACGCCTCCATCGGAGTCGCACCGGAGACAAGCTCTCCGAACTGGGTCTTTTTGCCGGCCAGGAACAGGTTCTCCAGGCGTTGGCCCATTCAGGTCCCATGACCATGGGCGACCTTGCGGTGATCCTGCGCGTGCGACCTCCCACAGCCTCGAAGACGATTTCCCGCCTCTCGAGCCTGAAGCTGGTGGAACGGCACACCGAGCCCGGCGATGCCCGCGTCGTGCGGGTGAAACTGACCCGGGAGGGCAAGAAGAAGGCTGCGGCGATCAACGCTCTCTGGGACGAGGTCGAGAACGAGCTTCTGACCGGGTTCGACAACAAGGACCGCAAGCGACTGCGCAAGCTCCTGCGTCGCGCCGCGAAGAACCTTGCCAACATCACTGGGGCCGACCCGAGCGGCTTCGATGGCGACGATGAAGGGGATGATGCCGCAGCGCTCGAAGAGCCCCTGGCGGCAACCGCCTGACGCTCAACCTCGCTCCTTCCAACACCTGTGTGCAACGGCAATCGACCGTCGCCCGGGCGGGCTCCCTGTTCTAGCGTGTTGTCCTGAAACGCGTCAGACGGAGCTTTCATGAGCAGTCCTCCCATCAGCACCCTTCCGGGCATCGGGCCTGTCAGCCAGAAGCGGCTGGAGGAAGCCGGCATCGCGACGATCGGAGACCTGCAATCCTTGGGCGCCGTCGAGGCCTACCGCCGGCTCAAGTTCCTGTTTCCTCAAGAGGTCACCCTGAACGCTCTCTACGGGCTGGAGGCGGCTCTGCGCGGATGTCACTGGCTCGATCTGCCAACCTCGGTTAAGACCGTTCTTCAGCAGGAAGCCAAAGCCATCAACGAGGCGCTGCGGCGGGGCCTTTCCTCCCGCTGTCGCCTCGACTGAGCGCATCGAACGGGGCGGATTATGAGCAAGACGGACATTCTCATGACCGGGCGGATGCTGCCGAGCGTCATCGAGGCTCTTGAAGAGCGCTTCACCCTTCATCGCATGTGGGAGGCCCCGGACAGGGACGCTTTCCTGCGCGAGATCGGCCCCCGGATCCGTGGCCTTGCCACCAGCACGATGACGGGACGCGCGGACGCGGATTTTCTGGGCTTCTTCCCGAATGCCGAAATCGTCGCGAGCTTCGGCGTCGGATACGACAATGTCGACGTCCATGCGGCGGCGAAGCGCGGCATCATCGTCACCAACACCCCCGATGTGCTGAACGACGAGGTTGCCGACCTGACCATCGGGCTGCTCATCGCCACGTTGCGCCGTATCCCCCAGGCGGACCGCTACCTGCGCGCCGGCCAATGGCTGAAAGCGCCGTTTCCCCTGTCGCCGAGCCTGCGCGCCCGCAAGGTCGGCATCATCGGCCTCGGCCGGATCGGCAAGGCGATCGCAAGACGGCTCGAAGGCTTTGGAGTCGAGATCGCCTATCATGGCAGGACCAGACAGGAACATGTCTCTTACGTCTATCATTCGACGTTGGTCGGCATGGCGGAGGCCGTCGACGTTCTTATTGCGATCACCCCCGGCGGCGCGGGCACGAAGCACCTGGTCAATGCGGAAATCCTCAAGGCGCTCGGTCCGAACGGCGTCCTGATCAATGTCGCTCGTGGCAGCGTGGTGGATGAGGCAGCCCTGATCGATGCCCTGCGTCAGGGTACGATTCTCGCAGCCGGGCTCGATGTTTTCGAAAAGGAACCACACGTGCCTCAGGCGCTGATCGACCTGGATAATGTGGTCCTTCTCCCGCACATCGCCTCGGGATCGGTTCATACCCGCAAAGCCATGGGACAGCTCGTCGTCGACAATCTCGTTTCGTGGTTTTCGGGCAAGGGGCCCCTGACGCCCGTACCGGAAACGCCCTACGAGGCTGGCCGGCGGTAAGCCGATCAGGCGAGCTTCAACAATGTTTGCCCTGGCGTGACTCCGTAAGTGCGCTTGTAAAGGGTGCCGAACTCGCCCATGTGACTGAAGCCGCAGGCTAGCGCGATCTCCGTCACCGTTGTCTTTGTCGGATCGGCCACTCTCAGGGCCTCATGAACCCGCTGCAGGCGGATCGAACGCAGAAACGCCATTGGCGTCATGCCGCGAAATTGCTGAAATCCGTTCTGCAGGCTCCGGGCGCTTACCCCGGCGCGAGCTGCGATCTCCGCGAGCGACAGGGGATCGGCAAAGTGCGCCTCGATGAAGGCTTCCGCTCGCTTTACGTAAAAGGGCGCAGCGGCTGATTGAGGTCGCAGCAGTGCATTGGAATAGTTGTTGGCATGGCACAACAACAAGCCTGTGAGCACCATGTCCTCAATCTGCTTTCGCGCGATCTGAGATTGCATCAAAAGAGACTGTTTGTTCTCAAGTTCCGCCGAGGCGAATTGAAGTAGGTTCATCCAACGTCGACCTGCTTCTTCCTCAAGATTGAAGCTCACATCAAATCTGACAGGATTTACGGCCTCATGGCCAAGCAGCTTACTGCAAACCTCCAGTAACTTGCCCTGATCACTCAACAGAACTTTATGTTCTGCATCGTTATCAAAATGCAACAATCGCGACGAGCCTGAGGTGAGAAGAGCACCCTTGCCTTTCGAGACCTCATAGTCTTGCCCATTGAGCGTAACCCGGCTGGCCATGCTTCCGGCACTCACAAATGCAATTCGATCATCCGTTTCTTCGGGCAAGAGCTCACAAACTGTTTCCTGGCCAAAATGGATCTTGAATAAGCCTAAGCTTTCTCCACCGAGAAATTCGAATGCGTCCTCTGCATGCTGCGCACGCGAAACAGAGATGAGCCGCTGAGGCGCGACAAACCGATTGAGGACGTCCTCAATCTCCTCCAGTTTTGGGGTACTGTAGGTGTACTGAAGAATTCCACTCTGGGGGGCGTTATCCAGCGCGTTCACCTGCTCCGGACCGGAAGGTTTTCTCCTCCGAGCATTGAGCGTGCGTTTCATCAACCTGCGGCCTTCCGCAGGCTTTCGCGAGGGGTGACGCCATAGGTACGCTTGTAGAGGGTTCCAAACTCCCCCATGTGACTGAAGCCGCAGGCTAGCGCGATTTCCGTCACCGTCGCCTTGGACGGATCTGCCAGCGTCAGAGCCTCATGGACCTGCTGCAGGCGGGTCGAACGCAGAAACGCCATCGGCGTCATGCCGCGGAATTGTTGAAACCCGTTCTGCAGGCTCCGGGCGCTTACCCCTGCGTGAGCTGCGATGTCGGCCAGCGACAACGGATCGGCAAAGTGCGCTTCGATGAAGGCTTCGGCTCGCTTCACGTAAAAGGGCGCGACGGCTGGCTGGGGCCGCAGCAATGCGTCGGAGTAGTTGTTGGTGTGCCCCAGCAACAAACCCGTCAGCACCATATCTTCGATTTGCTTTCGTGCGGCGCGAGAAAAGCGGGAAAGAGAATGTTGGCTCTCCAGTTCCGACGACGCAAAGCGAAACAAATTCATCCAGCTTTGCCCGGCCTCGCTCTCGAGATTGAAGCTGACGTCGAACTTGACGGGTTTCACCACCTCATGTCCGAGAAGTTTGCCGCAGACTTCCAGCAGCTTGCTCTGCTCGCTCAGCAAAACCTGATTTGCGGTATTCTCTCCAAAGTGAAGCACCCTGGAATTGCCTGAGGTGAGAAGAACGCCGCTCTTCTGAGAAATGTCATAACTCTTGCCGCGGAAGTCGAGCTTGCCGTTACCGTTGGTGCTCATGACAACGGCGACGCGGTCGTCCGTTTCTTCAGGAAGGAGCTCGCAAACGATCTCTCGTCCGAATTGAACATTGAAAAGCCCCAGGCTCGTTCCCGCCAGAAACCGAAATGCTCCGTCGGTCTGCTGACCGCGCGCAACGGGAACCAGCTTTTCCGGAGCGACGAACCGATTGAGCGCGTCCTCGATCTCGTCGAGCTTGGGCGTTTTGTACGTATACTGAAGAACGCTGCTGTCGCCGGCATTGCCGCGCGCACCATCCTGACCGGGAACGAGTTCGTCCTTCTCCTGGGTGTGCGACGCACGGTTCATGCGTCGTCCCTCTTCGGCAGCGTGTCGCGGGCCATGATGCGAGGAATGCGCCGGTCCCGAGCACAGACCCTGCTTGTGTCGCCGAAACTGCCGGGATGACGCATGGGAGACGTCGAGAAGAACTCTCTCATACCCGGTTCAACGAGCCCCGATGAGACGGCAGGCCCGGCGTCTTTCGAGCAAGGGAACGGCCGGTTTTGAAAGCTGTTTGCGTCTTTCGCGCCATCGCCGGCCTTCCGAGAGCCATGGAAGGCAAGGCCATGCGTGTCTGCGAGACAGCAGGGCGCCAGGAAATGCAATAAAGTAGTCCGCAGTCGCCCAGCCCAGTTCTCCGCGCCATCTACTCTTCAAATGCTCCCGAGATGACAGACCTCCAGGATACCTACGATTTCTGCGCAATTCCGACAAGTCGTGCGCAATTCCGATTTTCGTAGGGTGAGGCCCAGTGGCAATGTTCAGGGGTCAACAGAGAACGCACCTCAAAATTCCTACAAACGAAGACTGCCAATAAAACTCAAGACAATTCGCTGGATACATCAATGACCCATCAGTTCTGCAGCGTTGTCGTCCCTAATACTTTCTCAAGAGCAAAATATATTCGCTCTTCACAGCCGCTATCACCATTGATGAAGTCTTTTTGTAACGCTATGTATCGTCAAGTTCGGATCCAGCTTCACTTAAAGCGTGGCCGAATTTTGTATCATTTGGGATTGCTTGACGCTGCGATTAACGATTTCCGCTGCGCCCTGCGTCTGAACTGGCGGCATGAGGAAGCCGCCTCATGGATCGACCGCATGGCGCAGGAAAAGAAGAACCGCCGTTTGGGAGACGCTGGCGATCAGAATGCCGCGGCCGATGTGACGACTTTCCTTTTTTAAGGACCGCGTCCCCAAATCGTCACTCCATCAGAGAGCGAAGCCACCATCCACGAGATGAATTTGGCCGGTCGTATAACTGGCCTCGTCGGAGGCCAGATAAACGGCGAGACTGGCCACCTCCGCCGGAGTTCCGAGCCGCCCCATTGGCTGCCGGTCGACAAAGCCCTGCCGAACCGTTTCAAGGCTTTGACCGGACGCCTCGGCCAAAGCCGCGATGCGCTCGTCGAGGGAGGGTGATTCGACCGTTCCGGGACAGATCGCGTTGGCGCGGATGCCCTTTCGGATGAAATCGGCCGCGACCGCTTTCGTCAGCCCGATCACCGCCGCTTTGGTCGCGCCGTAAACATAGCGATTGGGGATGCCCCTCACGGACGAAGCGCCGGACGCGATATTGACGATCGAACCTCTTCCCCTCTCGAGCATTCCCGGAAGCGCGGCTCGAATCGTGCGGTGCATCGATTTCACGTTCAGATCGAACGAGAAATCCCAGTCCCGCTCCGAGCAGTCCAAAGCACTCCCATGGTGCACGAAGCCTGCGGCATTCACCAGAATATCGAGCGGACCGGCCTCGGCCACGAGGGCTTCGACATCGGATGTGGAAAGCACGTCGAGCTTTCGCGTCCGTGCCCCCTCCAAGGTTTCAAGCTTGAGCGGATCGAGATCCGTTGCCCAAACGGACGCACCTTCGCGGAGGAATGCCTCCGCGATGGCGCGCCCGATCCCCTGCCCCGCTGCGGTGACGAGGGCGGTTTTTCCCTTGAGCCTGTCCATGGGCCGTCTTTCCGGCGTTGATGGCCTCAGTGGTTATCGCGCGGCGTGAACTTCTGCGCCACGCGCTGGAACTTCACGGCAGGCTTGAGGGTCATGCCTTCCGACAGCTGGTCGACCATTGCCCGCTGGATCTCCTGCCAAGGCGTCTGGCTTTCCGGATAGGGATAACCGCCCTGCTCCTTGAGGTCCCGACGACGCTGCTGCAGCTCCTCGTCGGAGATGAGGATGTCGGCGCTGCGCTTGTTCAAATCGACCCGGATGCGGTCCCCCGTCCGGAGCAGAGCAAGCCCTCCCCCAACGGCAGCCTCCGGCGATGCATTGAGGATCGACGGCGTTCCGGATGTCCCCGATTGGCGCCCGTCACCGATACAGGGAAGGGACAGGACACCCTTTTTGATCAGCGCTCCCGGCGGCTGCATGTTCACCACCTCGGCTGCGCCCGGATAGCCGACCGGGCCGGCACCGCGCATGATCAGGATGGTGTGCTCGTCGATGTTGAGGGAGGGATCGTCGATCCGGTGGTGATAATCCTCCGGCCCGTCGAAGACGACCACGGGGCCTTCAAAGGCATTCGGATCCTGAGGATTGCTCAAGTACCGGTTCCGGAATTCCTCGCTGATCACGCTTGTCTTCATGATGGCGGAATCGAACAGGCTTCCCTTCAGATTGAGGAAGCCCGCCTTTTCCTTCAGCGGATTGTCGTAGCTGCGGATCACGTCGTGGTCCCAGGTGAACTTGCCGCGGCAGTTCTCGCCCATGGTGGCGCCCGTGCAGGTCAGGGCGTTCTCATGGATCTTGCCGGCACCGATCAGCTCGGCCATCACGGCAGGCAGACCGCCGGCACGGAAATATTCTTCGCCGAGATATTCGCCGGCAGGCTGCACGTTCACGAGCAGCGGGATCTCGAAACCGACGCGCTCCCAATCGTCGCAATCGAGCGGAACGCCGATATGCTTGGCGAGCGCATTGAGGTGAATCGGGGCATTGGTGGAGCCGCCGATGGCCGCGTTGGCCACGATGGCGTTCTCGAAAGCCTCCCGGGTCAGAATGTCGGAGGGCTTGAGATCCTCCCACACCATCTCGACGATGCGCCTGCCCGTCTCGTAGGCCACCTGGCCACGCTCGCGGTAAGGCGCCGGAATGGCGGCAGATCCAGGCAGGGCCATGCCGAGCGCTTCGGCCAGGGCATTCATGGTCGACGCGGTGCCCATGGTGTTGCAGTGCCCGACCGACGGAGCGGAAGAGCCGACGATGTCCATGAACTGCTGATAATCGATGTCGCCGGCGGCGTGACGCTCACGCGCCTTCCAGATCACCGTTCCGGAACCGGTTCTCTCGCCATGGAACCAGCCGTTGAGCATGGGACCCACATTGAGGGAGATGGCCGGGATGTCCACCGTCGCCGCCGCCATCAGGCAGGCGGGCGTGGTCTTGTCGCAGCCGGTCAGCAGCACGACGCCGTCCAACGGATAGCCGAACAGCACCTCGACCAGCGACAGATAGGCAAGGTTGCGATCAAGGCAGGCTGTGGGACGCTTGCCGGTCTCCTGGATCGGATGGCAGGGGAACTCGAACGCCAGGCCTCCGGCCTCGGTGATGCCGTCGCGGACGCGTTTTGCCAGCTCGAGATGGTGACGGTTGCAGGGAGACAGATCGGATCCCGTCTGAGCGATGCCGATGATCGGCTTCTTGCCCTGCAATTCGTTCCGGGTCAGGCCGTAATTGAGGTACCGCTCCAGGTAGAGGGCGGTCATGCCGGGATTGTCCGGGTTGTCGAACCACAACCGGGAGCGAAGCTGATCAGGCGTCCGGCGTCTCGGCTTCTCGGCCATGAATGGATCCTTTCCACTGAACTCTGTGCGTGCCGCGATTTGATCTGGAGCCGCGACGGAAATCAACCATCCTCGGATCGTCGCAGGTATGCTTTTGGCCGGGACGCCTTCCTGCAAGCGAAGCCGGCTTCGTCAGCAATGGCGTCGATCGAACTTGCAAGGGACCAGGAAACCAAGGGACCAGGAAATCAAGGGACCAGGAAATCAAGGGACCAGGAAATTCCTCTTGCAACATCATACCAAAAATCGTTCTCATCGAGGTCCGAGAACACCTGGATAGTCGAATGGTTCACCGCTTTCTGCTTCTTGCTCTTGTCCTGGGCTCCGTTGCCCCGGCAACGGCCGACGAGTGCCTGACGGCCCAAACGGCCAGAACAGGCTTCGTGCTCGAGCGCCAAGGCACCCAGGCCGAAGTGCGGCCAAGCGCCGAGAACTTCGTGCATGTGGTCAATCTCTATCCGGGCGGGAAGAAGCAGGATGTGATCTATTATCGCGGGCTCTTCGAAATCAGCCGCTCCGACGAGAACGGGCGCCGTTTCAATGTGCCGCTCTCGGACCTGCGCTCGATCTTTCCGCTGGATCCGAAGGCCCGGCGCGCTTTCACCTATGCTCCGGCCGAGCCTAGCCGGGTCGGTGCTCCGATCTCCCTGGAAATGACCGTTGCCGGACAGGAAAAGCTGCAGCTTGGATCCTGCGGCTATGATGTCCTGATCATCCGGAACCGCCTCATGAACCCGGAGGGCCGGGTTCTCTCCGAGCACACCGACCTGTACTCCTCCGAGCTCGGCTTCGTTCTCGGGAAACGCTACGACGACAAGGGCGGACGCCAGACCACCGTCCTTTATCAGCGCATCCGCCCGCTCGCGCGCAGCGCCCCTCTTTAGCCTCGAAGGCTCGTCCTCACCGGGCTGCCCCGATCGTCTCCTCGATTTGGCTCTTGAGCTTCGGATCGAGATCGAGAGCATCCGCAAGCTGCCGCAGAAACTCGTGCTCCTGAAGAGTGTCGGGATCGATGGCCAGCAAAGCCGCGGCGTACACCTGGGCAGCCAGCTCGGGGTCCTCGACGCCATCCGCCAGTTCATCGACGCTGACAGGCGTTTCCATCTCCCGATCGAGCCAACGGGTTGCCTCGGGGTCGATACCGGCCTGCGCCAATCCTCGTGTAATCCGCTCCCGCTCGATCTGGTCGATCTGCCCGTCGGCGGCGGCCGCAGCGACCATGGCCCGGAGGAACCGCATGGCGTCGTCTTCCGTCTGCGATACGGGATGGAAACGGGAGGTTTCGGGCACGTCCAAAGGACTGACCCCCGACGACATCTGCAAAGGGGAAGCCGTGACCGTATCCATGGCGGCGGTCTCAGACGCCCTGCCCTTTTGGCTCTGATATGCTTTGTAGGCGAGCCCGCCGATGACCGCGAGGCCCCCGAGCTTCGCAATGCCGCCCGCGATGCCGCCCTTCTTTCGTTTGCCGAACATGAGGCCGGCGAGTCCCAGCAAGGCAGCCTGCGCCAAGGCAGGATGCTTCGTGGCGAGCTCCTTGGCTTTATCCAGCACCGGAGGGAGCGACGTGGTGCCCGTCTGCGACCCTGATGATCCTGAGGCAGCACCCGATGCCCCAGGGGCCTGTCCCTGATCGGGCTTTGCCAAAGCTCCGACGACGGCATCCAGCAGCTTGCGGTAATCGACCACGAGGGCCTCCCTTCGTTATGTTCCAGTCACGGACACAACGAGGGCGGCCTCGAATGGTTCAGGTTGTCCGGCGAAGAGCGGCCGCCGCGGCCGCCAGTTGGCCGATGCGCTTGAAATCGCCTTTGCGGAGGACATCCGCAGGCGTGACCCAGGTTCCTCCGACGCAAGGAACATTGCCAAGGCCCAGATAGGTGGGTGCACTGGCGAGGTCGATGCCCCCCGTGGGGCAGAAGGACAACTTCGGGAGCGGCCCCTGAACGGCTTTCAGCCACGCCGCGCCGCCGGATGCCGCAGCAGGAAAAAACTTGAGAAATTCGAAGCCGAGACCGGCAAGGGCCATCGCTTCCGACACTGTCGCGCAGCCTGGCATGACCGGAATGGACGCGTCCGCAAGATGCTCCGCCAGCTTCGGCGGCGTCCCCGGCGTGACGATGAGCTTGGCCCCGGCATCGATCACCTCGTTGACCTGGCTCGCGGTGAGAACCGTGCCTGCGGCGACAACGGCTTCCGGGACCGCTTTCGCGATGGCCGCAATCGCATCGAGCGCCTCCGGCGTTCGCAAGGTCACTTCCACAACGGGCAACCCGGCCTGCACCAGGGTTTGAGCAAGGTCGATGCTCATGCGTGCATCGTCGATCGTCACGACCGGGATCACCGGCGCGAGGCGCGTGTAAGCTCGAAGACTCTCGGTTTTCGACGTCATGGCATGGTCCTAACGCAGAAGGTCGGCGGGTGGAAAAGGGCCTTGGGAGGGCACCCTTTGCACCGTTAGGCGGGCAACGGAGGCCGATGCGGGCGAGCCCGCATCAGCTGGACGATGATCACCGGGCACGCAAGCGCCAAACCAACCAACGTCATGGTCACGTCGGGCGCGATGATCGGCAGGGCGGCAATTCCCGCGAGCCACCGCTCCCACGCTCGCATCGGCCCGAGGGCATAACCCGTGAACGCCGCGGACAGGAGGACGATCCCGAACATGCAGCCTGCGGTGACGAAGAGGAAGCTGGGCCATGTAAATTCAGGCGTCACGATCAGCATGGCAGGGCCATAGACGAAGACGAACGGCACGAGCGCCTTGCCGAGTCCAAGCCGGAACGCGGTGTTTCCGGTCTTGAACGGATCGGCGCCCGCCATGCTCGCACCCGCATAGGCGGCGAGCGCAACAGGTGGCGTGATGTCGGCGAGGACTCCGTAATAGAACACAAAGAAATGCGCCACGATGGGCTGCACTCCAAGAAGCCCGAGGGCCGGGGCCGCCACGGTCACCATGATGATGTAGTTCGCCGTCGTCGGAACGCCGCATCCGAGCAGGATGCAGACGAGGGCCGTCATCACGAGTGTGAAGAACAGGGTCATGCCCTTCAGGTCGAAGAACGCGGCCGGGACATAGTCTCCCAAGCCCTGCGCCAGTTGCGCCGCGAAGGACGTGACGATGAAGGAGATCTTGAAGCCGACCCCCGTCAGGGTCACGACACCGACGATGATCCCGACCGTGGCAGCCGCGGCGCCCACGCCGATGGCATATTTTGCGCCCACGACGAAGGCATCGATGAGATCGATGATCTTGGCCTTGCCGGTGTCGCTTTGGAGCCAGGTCCAGACCATCAAACCGACGAGGATGGCGAAGATGGGAACCACGAAGGCGAGCTGCGTTAGCACGCCACCGGCGATCGCCCCGACGATCGCCGCCAGGAAGGCGAGCGTGATCACCGGAATGCGCACCGTGCCGATGAGGATACAGGCGGTGATGCCCCAGAAGGCCGCAAGATACGGCGTGAACCCGGTGAAAAGGACGACGAGGAGAACGGCGAGCGGCATAACCGACTGCCATCCTTCCCGCAGCACCCGTGCCGGGCTCGGCAGCTCCTCCGGGTTCATGCCCCGCATGCCGGAGCGGCGGGCCTCGAAGTGAACCTGCATGAAGACACCGAAGAAGTGCATCAGTGCCGGGACGATCGCCGCCAGGATCACGGTCTGATAGGAAACGTTGAGAAACTCGACCATCAGGAAGGCCGCTGCCCCCATGATCGGCGGCGTGATCTGTCCACCCGTCGAAGCGGTCGATTCGACGGCAGCCGCGAAGTGGCGCGGATAGCCCAGGCGGATCATGGCGGGAATGGTCAGAGAGCCGACCGTAACCGTATTGGCGATGGACGAACCCGAGATCATGCCGAACAGGGCCGAGCCGAAGATCGACACCTTGGCCGGCCCTCCCGCATAGCGGCCCGCCAAGCAGGATGCCAGATCGATGAACAGCTTGCCGAGCCCGACACGGGTCGCCAGAACGCCGAACAGCACATAATGAAAGACGTATGTGGCAACCACCCCGAGGGCGATGCCGTAGATGCCCTGGCTCGTCAGATAGAGATGGTTGACGATGTTCGGCCAGGACGCTCCCGGATGCTGGAGGATTCCGGGCATCGATGGCCCGAAATATGCATAGAGCATCAGCAGAATTGCGATGAAGGGAAGCGGCCAGCCGACCGAGCGCCGGACCGCCTCGAGAAGGACGAGGATCAGGGCGGTGCCCATGATCACGTCCATGGTCGTGGGATTGCCGACCCGGAACGCAAGTTCGCTGAAGATCCAGGGAACGTAGAGGCTCGTCACGGCAGCGACGGCGGCGAGTGTCCAATCGAGAAGGGAAATTCCTCCCGGACGCCACCATTCGGACGGCGCCAGCTTGTCCTGATCCGACTTGCGTGCGGCGAAAACGAGATAGATCAGGCCCAGGACGAAGGCCATGTGGATGCCGCGATGGGTGGTCTCGCGCAGCAGACCGAAGCCGGCCGTATAGTAGTGGAACATGGAGAGCGCGAAGAGGAGCCCCGCCACGATCCATGCGGTGCCGGGCCGAAGAGGCCTGAAGCGCATCTCGGGATCGAATTTCTCTTCAAGGCTGCGATCTTCGACGATCACGGAGGCGTCTGCATGGGACATGGGGATAGGCTCGCTTCGAACGCTCGACATGAAACTGCCCCTCACGACAGAGGCCGTAAGGGGCATTTCCATAGGATGGTTAGGCTTTAGGCCTTCAGGAGGCCTGCTTCCTTATAGAACTTGGCGGCACCCGGATGGACCGGAATGCCGGCACCGGTCAGAGCGGTCTCCTTGCGGATGAACTTGCCCTTGGCGTGCCCCGCATCGAGCGCGGCGCGCGTCTTGTCGCTCCAGAGATTCTTGACCACCTCGTATACGACATTCTCGGGCACCTTCGCAGAGGTGATCCAATGGGCGCCGACCGCAAGAGTTTTGACGGCTCCGACATCCTTGTAGGTATTTGCCGGAATCTCGTCTGTGGAGAAGAAGTTGTACTGCTTCATCAGCGCATCGGCCTCGGGGCCGGCAAGAGGAACGATGTCGATGCCGCCACCCGTCGCGGCGAGTTCGGTAATGGCGCTCGTCGGATAACCGCCGACGAAGAAGAAGGCGTCCATGCCGCCGTCGCGCATCTTTTCCGCCGCCTGGTTCGGCTTCAGGAAGTCGGCCTTGACGTCGCCCTCTTTGATTCCCCAAGCATTCAGGATGATCCGGGCGTCGACGAGCGTGCCCGAGCCCGGCTCGTCGAGGGAAACGCGCTTGCCTTTCAGGTCGGCGACGGACTTGATGTTGGCAGCCTTCGCGGCCACGAGGTGGATGCTCTCGGGATAGAGATTGGCGAGCAGGCGAAGATCCTCGAGCTTGCTCTTTCCCTCGAAAAGACCGGTGCCGGTATAAGCCCAATAGGCGACGTCGGCTTGGCTGAAGCCGGACTCGAGCGCCCCCGAGGCGATCGAGTTGATGTTCGCGACGGAGCCGTTGGAAGCCTGAGCGGTCAGGATCAGCTGCGGCGGGCTGGAGATGGCGTTGGCGAGGAGTCCGCCGACAGGATAATACGTGCCTGCCGTTCCGCCCGTGCCGATACGGAAAAACGCCGGCGCTTGCGCCAAGGCATTACGGCCGAGGGCCGCAGCGGCGCCGAGGCCGAGGCCGAGCTTCGCCAAGTGACGGCGCGTCAAGGATGTAGGCATTCCGGTATCTCCAATCAACAGAACAGCCGCATGGGAGCGGCTTTACGGATGGAGTTTATCGAATTTCGGAGAGCCGTCTACGCGGGGGTTCTAAATCCTTGGGCATAGACACCGTTGCTCGAAATTGGCCTGTTGAGTCGCGACATCCCTGATAGGTCGCGATCCCGGGATTGAGGTATTGTCGGATGATGTTTACGGGGCTGGCTTGGTTGTTGTGGGGGACAGCGTTCTGGGCACGCGTCCGTATTCGCGCAAGCAGCGCTTGTTGACGA
>NZ_JAJDOP010000008.1 GCF_020595095.1 Microvirga rosea
TCCGAGCGGACGCTGTTCGAGGCCCGCCGCTCGGCCCGGGACGCGCAGAAGGATCAGCTGCGCAAGCGGATCTCGCAGTCTCAGGACGAGATCACCGGCCTCAAGGCGCAGCAGGAAGCCAAATCGCGCGAGGCGGAGTTCATCAAGGAAGAGCTCAAGGGCGTGCGCGAGCTTTATCAGAAGAACCTGGTGCAGCTGCCGCGCCTGAACGCGCTCGAGCGGGATGCGGCGAGCATCGAAGGCCAGCGCGGCCAGCTGATCGCGGCCGTGGCGCAGGCGGAAGGGCGCATTGCCGAAACCTCGTTCCAGATCATTCAGATCGACGAGGAGATGCGGGCCGAGGCGCTCAAGGAGCTGCGCGAGATCCAGGGCCACATCGCCGAATACACCGAGCGCCGGGTCGCGGCGGAGGACCAGCTCAAGCGCATCGACATCCGCTCTCCGAGCGCGGGCTTCGTGCACCAGCTCAACGTGCATACGATTGGCGGGGTGATCTCGCCGGCCGAGCCGGTGATGATGATCGTGCCGACGAACGACAAGCTCGAGCTCGAGGCCAAGGTGATGCCGAACGACATCGACCAGGTGGCCATCGGCCAGAATGCGACGGTGCGGGTGCATGCCTCGAACCAGCGCATGGTGCCCGAGCTGCATGGCACGGTGAGCCGGATCTCGGCGGACGTGTCGCGTGACCAGCAGACGGGGGTGACGTTCTACACGATCCGTGTGGATCTGCCGCCGGATCAGATCCAGCGTCTGGAGAACCTGAAGCTGATCGCCGGCATGCAGGCGGAGGTGTTTGTGGAAGTGAACAGGCGCACGCCGTTCGAATACTTCTTCAAGCCCATGGAAGAACAGTTCGCCAGAGCCTTCAGAGAACACTAGAGACGATCAGAATGTGGAACGCGGAGCGCCTGGAGAGAATCTCTGAGCGCCACCGGGAAGGCAGCGCCCGCAAGATCACTAATGACGGACCTCCCTTGAGCGATGTCAGTGGTCTCGGTGCTGTTCAATGCCGACATCGACGCGCCATCCACTCATGAACCTACCCAGCGGCCGGGATGCCTAGTGCATCCCGGCCGCTGTCGTTTGCGCGCAAGAGTTCATTTCGGAGTTGCCGCTGACGTGAAATTCGCCCACGACTCAGACGATGAAACGGATTGCCCGCTGTATTTCGAAGAAGTCGTTCGACCGAAAGCGAAGCTTGCGCGGTGCCAGATGCTCCACACCCGGATACCAGCTGCCACGGAACGCTTCTGTCGGTGTCGTGTACTCGACAATCAATTCGAAGTCGTCCGCAAGGCTAGGCAAGCAACCCGAAAGGTTGCCCGACAACGCCGCCTCTACTCCGCTGCGGATCGCCTCGACCGATGCCCGTGGCGACAACGAGGATGTCGCAGGTCCGAACCCCTCGCTCGTCGCCACTGTCCCGATGCCGGCCACAAGAATCTTCGCCTCTTCGCACATGCCGGCATCACCGGAAAGAAATGCCGATGGGACGCCGTAGCGCGCAGCGCACAGGGCATTGATCGTAAACTCGGAGGCGACTTCGCCGTTGATCAAAAGTCGCGATACCGTGCCGGTCAGAGTGTGGGCGAGCGGATTCGTGTCCGTCCCCGCCTTGTTATGATAGCCGGTATAGATTGCTGCGGAGAAACTTGAATCGATACCGAACATCATCATGTCCGGATGCCCGCTCCAGCCGCGCATGATGCGGACGTATTCGGGCAAGCGGGAAAGGTTGAGGTTTCGCGCCGTCGAGTGAGCGTCCTTCACGAACACTTCCGTGGCGCCCGCAGCCCTTGCTCCCTCGCATGCGGCGACAAGCTCGTCCGTCATGTATTCGCGGAACTCCGGATACTCCGGATTGCCCTTCTTGGCCTCATCCCAGGCGGTGATCCCGGCTGTGCCTTCGATGTCGGAGCTGATGAAGACTTTCATACTTTCCTCTATTTATGCGAGTTCTGAGATCGACGACAGAAGACGGTCGATTTGTTCTGGAGAGTGTTCCGAGAACACGGCCAGACGCATGCTCGGGACATCCGGCGCATCCGAGTATCCTGAAGGCTTGACCACCTTGACGACGATATCCTTGGCGTCGAGCCTCTCGCGGAGTCGATCAAAATCGACCTCGCCGCGGACACTGACAATCGGGACGGGCGTATCCGCGACATCGAAGCCGAGACTCCGAAGCCCGCCGCGCATATGCCGGACATTCCGTGCGAGATTCTCGCGCATCTCAGGGTTCGATCGCAGGATTCTCAACGCGGCCGCGGCGGCGCCCGCAGCTCCCGGAGTCATAGGTGAGGCTCCGCGCATGACCATCGCGTTCGCGGATATCTTTTCTGCAAGCGCACACGTACCCGGAACGATGCCGCCGGACGCACCGAATGCCTTGCTCAGTGTCCCGGCAAGGAAGTTTCCATCGGCCTCGAGGCCAGCATGCTGCAGGGAGCCGCGCCCACTGCTTCCGAGCGTTCCGACGCCATGGGAGTCGTCAATCGCAAGACTTGCTCCCTCATACGGGGCCATGGCGCGCCGGTAGTCGTTCAGAGGTGCAAGTGCTCCGGACGAAGGGAATACGCCATCCGTCACGACGAGGGGGCGTTGCCGTGCTCCAACGTGACGAGCAAGGGCGTCGGCGAGGGACTCGGAATCGAGATGACGGAAGCTGAAAATGGGTTTGGAGAGCGTGCCAAGCGCATCGCGAGCGCTGTAATGCGTGGCGGCGTCGACAAACACGACATCGAAATCATCGCGTAGGCCTTGCAGCAGCGCCATCGGGCTTGAGTAGCCCGACATGACGCTGACGACGTGCTCGACTCCGAACCACGCACTCAGCTGCTCTTGAAGATCCAGGTAAACGCTCATCTGTGCAAGCGTCCCGGGACCCATCCCGAGCTGGCGGGTCGCCGCACAGGCGGCGTCGATTACTTCGGGATGACCATGGAGGCAATAGTAGCTGGTGCCACAGAAATAATCGACCTCTCGCCCGTTGATCCGCATCCGGGGGCCGAGGGGAGATTCCATGCTCATCGGCCCATTCATGTTTGGGGCCGCACTCAACTGGCGCACTCGACCTGTTGATGGCGACGGGCAAGAAACATGGGACCGACGCGAATTCCCTTGCGCCCCTGATCGTCGACAGCGCCGAGTTCGAGGATTTCTTCTTCGTATAGAAGTCCGCGCATGCGGAAACGTCCTGCGTCGACCGGCTCACATATGTGCGTGCAGAAATACTCGATGAGGCACCTCAGTTCACCGTGGCTGTAAGACAGATAGGTGATATTGAAGTCTGGGCCATATTCGCCCAGATGGGGCGCGATCTCGGGCGGCACCTGCTCGGTCGGGAGAGTTTCGATACGTTTCCAGCTGGCGCCTTTCCAAACCAGAGTCTCAGGTTCAGGAAAGGACAGATTCATATGGGGATATTCCGAGCCTCGTCCGTAAATGCGCCCGTCGATAACGAAGTCGGTCCCTGCAATGGGTTTGATCTGGAGCGGAACTCCTTCGCCCATGAGGTAGAGCTTCTTGGCTTGCTCCTTGACCTCGACAATCTCACCCGTGGATTCATGGCGATAGTGACCAGGGAGCGTCGCCAGCTGAGCGTCAGTGATGGGCGGGGGGCTTTGCAGTCGAGGGAGGGGTGGGCCCATATTTCGCTCAGCCAAAGCGATGCGCAGCCCGTCCGCACCGAGCCTTGAGGCAATCTGATTGACAAAGTCCAGGGTTGCGAAGACGAGAACCCCTATGCCGGCACTGGGAAGCAACATCATCTGCGATGCATAGCCGTAAACGGCGCCGCCGTGTCCGACTGACGTCCACCCGTCGATATCGCCGATGCCGAAGCACAGTCCATAGCCGTTCAGTGCCTTGTCGTGACCGGCAGGGCGCTTTCCGATCGGCTGCCACATTTCCCGTAGCGAGTTGGGCGAGACAATTGCACTTCCATCAGGCCCAAATCCGCCTCGGAGCAGGCATTGTGCATATTTTGCCATGTCGCCCGTCGTCGAAAAGATATTTCCGGCCGGGGAGCCTCCCAGGCTGAAGACCGGCGCCGGGCTGTCCCCGTCGAGCGTCCACATATTGGCGGGCGCAAGTCTCTCACGGATACCCGGCGCCATTCCGGACGAGGTGTGATGCATCCCAAGAGGCTGCAGGATCTTCTCGCTGATATAGTCGGAATAGGTCTTGCGAGTGACTTTCTCGATGACCATCCCGACCACCGCGATGCCCGCGTTGGAGTAATGCATGACGCCGGCGCTCGGATCCTGCTTCAGCGTCGACGTCGCGAGCTCGGCTACGGTTTCCGCGAGGGGCGGCCGCGTCGCATCCAGATAGTGACCGCTCTTGGGCTCGCGAACGATGCCGGCTGTATGGCTCATCAGTTTCCGGAGGCTGATCTGAGATCCATATGGTCCCGTTTCACGGCCCTTGAACGGGTTCAACGGCTGAAATCCGGGCAGATACTCCGAGACGTCCGCATCGAGATCCAGGAGACCTTCCTCGACAAGCTGCATGATCGCAACAGCCGTGAACGTCTTGGTGATGGAGCCGATGCGGAAACACGTATCTTCGCGCATATCGAAGCCGAGATCGTGTCGTTGGATGTGACCTTGAGCCAAAACTCCTTCCTGATCGACAAGGGCATACGAGATCGAGGGGATTGCCTTGTCTTCCACCTCATGACGGATCAAGTCTTCGAACTGCTCGACGGCAGTAGAGTTGAGTGAGGTCAATGACCGTCTCCTTTGTCAATGAGCGTGGCGCGGATCCAGGATATCCCGCAGCGTGTCGCCTACGAGATTCCACGATAAGACGAACAGGAAAATCGCGGCGCCAGGAAACGCCAGCGTGTACCAGTACTGGAATGGATTGCCCGGTTGCCCGACGATCCAGTTGCGGGAATAGGCGATGAACTGTCCCCAATCGGCATAGCCCTCTTCGGTGCCGACGCCGAGAAAGCTGAGAGCCGACGCCGACAAGACCATCGATCCTGTGGCCATGGTCGCAAGGACCAGCACGGGAAAGAAGGCATTCGGGATGATATGGAGCGCGATGAGCCTGAGGTCGCTTGCTCCATACGTCCTCGCCGCGTGGACGTAATCCATTTCGCGGATACGCAGCATCTCGCTGCGGATGATGCGGGCGTAACCCATCCAGCCGAAAGTCGCCAGGGCGATGGTGACGGGCACGATACCCTTGCCGAGCAGAGCCGTGAGCACCATCGCGGCGATCAGAAAGGGCACTGCCATGAAGACGTCGACCGTGCGCATCAGCACTTCGTCCACCATCCCTCCATAATATGCGGCGACGGCACCCACGATGGTTCCGACGAGGACCGAAATCGCCACGACGCCGAGCCCGATCTTGAAGGCGGTCCGCGTGCCCCATACCACGGCATAATAGATGTCGTATTGACCCTCGGTCGTCCCGAAGATTGCTTCCTCCGACGGCGGCTGCGGCGTCGCCGTGAAGCCCGCTCGCGGGGTATCGTAGGGCGTCATCTGGAATTCCTGGGGCGGTGCCAGGACCGGTGCGAAGACGGCGATCAGCACGAATGCCACGAGAATGACCACGCCGAGCACCGACATGGGATTTCTAGCGAAGTACCGGAGCGTTTTCACTTTGTCTTTACTCTGGGATCGAGGAGCGGATAGATGAGGTCGACCAAGAGATTGAGCACGACGAGGACTACCGCGAAGTAGAGGCCGAAGCCCAGGATCGCCGGAAAATCGAGGTTTGCTGCAGATTTGGCGGCGAACTGCCCAAGGCCCGAATAGTCGAAGATCGTTTCCGTGATGACGACACCGCCCATCATATAGGCCAGTTCCATTCCGGCGATCGTGGCGACCGGGAGCAGAGCGTTGCGGCGAGCGTGATGCAGCTCCACGACACGCCGGGGCATTCCCTTGGCTCGCGCGGTCCGCACATAATCCTGTCGCAATGTCTCGAGCATCGATGTGCGCATGACGCGGGTCATGTTCGCCAGATTGACGTAAATCAGGGTCACGACGGGAGCTACTAAATGGCGGAGCGCATCCAGGAAGACGGCAACATTGCCGTTCAGGAGCGCATCCACGGTATTTGCTCCGGTATAACGGACGAACCCGGGCGAGGATACGACAGCTTGCGCCCATTGGCTCAGGCGTCCTGGTGGGAACCAGTCGAGCGCAGAGTAGAAGATGAGGAGCATCAGCAGTCCGAAGACGTAGACCGGAAACGACCAGCCCAGGATCGTGAAGACGCGGATGAGGTGATCGGGCCAGCGGTTGAGATGGATTCCGGCGCGCGAGCCGAGATAGATGGCAAGGAGCAGTCCTGGAAAGAAGGCCAAGAAGACCAGCTCGATCGTCGCAGGCAGAAGCGACGCGAGAGCGACTCCGACCGGCTGGCGAGCGGTTTCAGACCAACCCAGGTTGCCCGTCAGGATGTTTCCGATCCAGCGGCCATATTGAATGTAGAATGGATCGTTCAGTCCGTATTGTTCGATGAGCGCGCGGATGCTCTCCTGTCCCCCTTTCAGGAAGTCCGGCGAGGGAGCATAAGCGGCGAGCCGCTGGGTTGGAGTCAGCGACATCTGCAACGCAAATATCATCAAGGACAAAGCGAACATCACGACGGGCAGCATGAGCAGCCGCCGAAAAGCGTAGTTCAGCACACTTAGCGTTCCGATTGAAAGAGGATGAGCCGGGCGGGTCGTCCGCCCGGCTTTGAACGAGGCTCAGTTCGCCTTCTTGATGGTCGAAAAGTCCCAAGCCCCGTAGAGGATCATGTTGTTGACGAAACCATCGATGTTGCTGCGCGTCACGATGTAGCCAAAGTCCTCCCAGAGGAACTGGGTCGTCGCATATTCATGCGACATTTCCTGAAGCTTCGCGTAGATCGGCTCGCGAACGGCCGGATCATTCGAGGCCCATGCCTCGTCCAGGAGAGGCTTGAACTTTTCGGTCATCAGGTCGCGATAGCCTTGGCCGACCATGCCGCCGACGAGGCCCGTCGGAGAAAGGTAGTAGGAAGCTGCCCCAAGCGGCCCGCCCGGGTCGGAATAGTCAGGTCCCCAGCCCATGTAGGTCAGCGGCGACGCCGGCTTTGCCCGGTTGTTCAGCTTGTCCGAGATCGAGGCCCACGGCAGCGACTGAATCTTGAGCTTGAACTTCGGGTTGATGCGCTGCAAGCCCTGCTGCAGGGCGGACAAAGCCGCCGTGCCCTGCGGTGTACCTTCCTGCACATAGGCCGTAAGGGTGAATCCGGTTTCCCACAGCTTGCCCCCGAAGGCCTTCTTGAAGTGCTCCGCAGCCTTTGCCGGGTTGTAGGTGTAGATCGGCGAATCCGGACGGTACCCCATGATTCCGCGCACAGAGGGTCCGCGCGACTGCACGGTCTTCCCGAGCAGAACCTGTTTCAGGAGCGCATCATAATTCTGCGCATAGTTGAAGCCCTTACGGACATCGATATCGGCAAAGAAGTCCGGCGGAATGCCCGCCCCATCAAGCTTGCCGCTTCCGATTGCAGGATTGTCCGCATCATCGACCGGCCAGGCAAAAAACAGACCTCGACCGAAGACCTTGGGAAGACCATCGACGACCTTGACCCCCTCCGTCTTGCTCAACTCGTCAAGGAATTCCACCGGCGTCGTCACGAAGTCCGCATCTCCCGACAGCAGCTGGAGCCGCCGGGTCGTCCATTCGGGGACGGTGCGCATGACGACACGTTCAAGGGAGGCCGGACCCATGAAGTAATTATTAAAGCGCTTCAAAGTGATGCGCCGCTCGGTTCGGTTCCAATCTTCGAGCATGAAGGGGCCGCTGCCGTTTTCCTGCGCGAAGAGAGGATCAGCGCTGAGCTCCGGACGGTAGTACTTGATCCAGGTATCACCCGAACCATCCCAGCCTCCGACCGACGCCACCCATTCCTTGTCGACGATCGAGGCACCAAACGGCAGCGCAACGACGCCGAGGGTTGCAGGAAACGACTTTGGCAGTTTCAGGGTTACTTTGTCACCTTCGACGGTGATCTGTGATGCAAGCTGGTCATACACCTTACGCAAGACATCCGGGCTGGCTTCCTTGATCTTTGCACCGCCGCCTTCTGCCTCTACCCACTTGGCAATATCAGGGTATTTGCCTGCCGTGATGACCTCGGTGATGGCATTGGACATCCACGACTGGCCCATGAGGATCGCGCGCAGGAACGAGTAGCGCACATCCTCCGCCGTGATCTCACCGTGACCGGGTTCGACGGATGATTTCTGGGCATCGGTAAGACTATCGAAGTACTCCCACGTGAGCTTTCCGTCAGCGCCCTTCACGCCTACCTTGTGGGTTCGCACGCCTTTGCGGATGGGAAAAGTATAAGTCACCGAACCATCCGCGCCTTGCTTGATCAGGCCGTTTTCAAGCGACGGCACTTCGGTCGAGATGGCGGGCACGAACTCCGATATTTCGGAACCTTTATAGTTCAAGAGGCGACTATAGACGTTCAGAACCCCGTATGAACTCGGAGTATTGGCGATATAGGCTGGATCGAAGGATTGAACATCATCCGTCCAAAGAAAGACGAAAGTTCCCGGATTTTTCGTTTCGGCGCTAGCGGAGGAAGCGGCAAGACCTATAAGGAGGCTTGCGGCAATGGTGAGAGATCGCATTGTTCATTGTCCCTGCTGGCTGGAGGTCGGCAGTCTTCTTGTTTTGACCAGAAGGCTAAGAGCACACTTGTGCTGCTGTCCAATGTGCAGATAGGATCATTCATGCAAAAAAAGCATGGAGCGATGGATGGAGCTGGCCTGGCTAGAGGATTTTCTCGAACTGGTCGCGACGCGAAACTTTTCCACCGCTGCGACGGCCCGTAGCATTTCCCAGCCTGCCTTCAGCCGACGCATCAAATCTCTGGAAGCCTGGATTGGAGCCGACTTGGTCGATCGGAGCACCTATCCGGTCCATTTGACGGAAGCCGGCAACCTGTTCCTGCCGCGATGTCAGGAGCAGGTGCGCGAGATGTACCGGCTACGCACGGATTGTCGCAACGCTGCGGGGGCCAACTCGCAACTCGTCACATTCGCGGCTCTTCATACCCTTTCGATCTATTTCTTTCCGACATGGATCAGGTCGTCACCGATATCGACCCTGGGCATGCGTAGCAGCATGCATGCTACGGATTTCATGGAATGCATCGAGCATCTGTCGTCGAATCGGTGCGATTTTGCAATTACTTACGATCATCCTGACGGGCCTCCTGTCCTTAAAACCGGCCCCTTTGAATCATTGCAGATCGGAGCCGACAGGCTGATTCTCGTCTCCGGAACGGACGATGCCGGCAAGCCGCTTTTCGATATCAACCAGAGTGGCAACAACGAAATTCCGTTTCTCACCTATTCGTGGAACGACGGTTATCTGGGAAAACTGATCTCGCTCATTCGCTCACGCTGGCGGCGCCCCTTGAATCTCAATACCGTTTATCAGTCCTCGCTCGCCGAGAGTCTGAAGCACATGGTGGTCGCAGGCCACGGCGTTGCTTGGCTGCCGCAAATCTGCGTCCGTAAGTCTATTGCAGAGGGTGAGCTCGTTCAGATCGGCGGCCAACAGATGTCCCTTGCGATGGAGATACGGATTTTCCGTCGTGCTGGCTCGATGGGCCGAACAGGTGAACTCCTTTGGCGGCACTTGGCAGATCGCGCCGAGCGGAGGCCGGGCAGAGATCTTCCGATCGCGCGCTGAGCAGAGTTTATCGTGTGATGCTGACAGGAGCCCGCACGGTGCGAAACTAGCTATGTGAAAACTTATGATGCAATGCAAAAAATGCATAAGGATGCCGCAAAAGGTTTGTTTCTGCTCATTTACAGATCAATTGATCGAGTATTCGCCTATTGAATGATCAATGCTCGACACACCTGGCACGGAATTGGTGTCTCGTGACTATTGACAGCCTTCAGGAGGAGCGCGTTCGATATGGGAGAGCACAGCTGATTTGATTTTAGGTACAGTCTTGCCCAAAACCGAAGCCGATATCTCTACCCTCCCCAACGACGCAATCCTGGCGGTCGAGGCTCTGGAGGTCAGCTTTGCAAACAACGCGCTGACACCGATCCGTGCCGTTCGTGGCGTGTCGTTCACCATCGGTCGGGGCGAGACTGTTGCTCTCGTGGGGGAATCCGGCTCGGGGAAGTCGGTTACGGCGATGACCGTGATGCGCCTTACAGAGCACGACGGGGCCAAAGTAACCCGCGGACGTATTCTTATGCGTCTCAAGAATGGCCAGGTCATCGACCTGGTGCGCTTGACGGAAAAGCAGATCGAAAAGCTCAGGGGCTCCGAAATTTCGATCGTATTCCAAGACCCGATGTCGAGCCTGAACCCGGTTTTCACCGTTGGCGACCAGATTGCCGAAGCGGTTATTCGGCATCAAGGCAAGACCCGAAGCGAAGCTCGCGAGATTGCCCTTAATGTGCTGAAGCTGGTTCGAGTCCCTGATGCGGTCCGCAGATTGGACCAATACCCCCATCAACTGTCTGGGGGGATGCGCCAGCGGGTTATGATCGCAATCGCATTGGCGTGCCGGCCCTCATTAATGATCCTCGATGAGCCGACGACAGCGCTGGACGTCACGATCCAGGCGCAGATCCTGGACCTTGTGCGCGCGCTGCAGAACGAAATCGGCATGTCGGTTCTGTTCATTACGCATGATATGGGCGTTGTTGCAGAGATCGCCGATAGGGTCTGCGTGATGCTGAAGGGTGAGATCGTGGAAGCAGGCAGCGTTCACGAGATTTTCGCGACTCCTAAACATCCTTATACCCGTGCGCTCATATCGGCGGTTCCACGGCTCGGAAGCATGGCCGATAAAGACGCACCCGAGAAATTTCCTTTGGTAGTCTATGAATCAGCCAGCGAGCGGGCAGAAGTCTAGCGTGATGTCAATGTCGAAACGAGAAGCTTCCGCGCCGCTCGTCGAAGTGCGTGATCTGATAACACGGTTTGATCTCAGGTCGGGTGTTCTGGGCCGTCCGTCAGGTCGTGTCCATGCTGTAGAAAAGGTGTCTTTCGACCTCTTTCCAGGTGAAACCCTCGCTCTCGTTGGTGAGTCCGGGTGCGGAAAGTCGACTGTTGCACGCACCATTATGCAATTGGATCGGCCGCTGGCCGGATCGATACGCTACGATGGCGTGGAACTGATAGGAGCATCACGCAAGGCGATAACGCGCTTCCGCCGCGAAGTGCAGATGATTTTTCAGGATCCGTTCTCCTCGCTGAATCCTCGAATGACCATTGCCCAAGCCTTGATGGATCCTATGCGCGTCCACCGCCTTGGATCGATGGCGGCCATGCGATCCCGGGCGGGGGAACTGCTGGCCAAAGTGGAACTGTCCGCAGAGCATCTGGAGCGCTACCCTCACGCGTTCTCTGGTGGCCAACGCCAACGGATCTGCATCGCACGCGCTTTGGCTCTCGACCCTCGCCTCATCATTGCAGACGAGGCGGTTGCCTCCCTTGATGTGACGATCCAGGCGCAGGTCATCAATCTCCTGATGGATCTGCAACGGGAAATGGGCATTGCGATCCTGTTCATCAGCCATGACATGGCTGTGGTTGAGAGGATCGCGCACCGGGTCGCGGTGATGTACCTTGGTGAAATCGTAGAGATCGGAGATCGCCGCTCGGTTTTCGGAAACCCTCAGCACCCTTACACGCGCAAGCTCCTGTCAACCGTGCCAGTTGCGGATCCCACGCGCCGGCCGACCGGGCGAAAGCCCATATTCGACGAGATCCCGAGTGCCGTCCGCGCGTTGGACTTCGTCCCTCACTACCTCCCGATGAGAGAAGTGTCTCCCACGCATTTTGTGCGCGAAACCGGCTCCGCCTGATACCAGATGCTCAAGGGCGGTTCGATTGCGACATGAGCGAAAAGGTCAAAACGCAAGTCTTCTTCTGTCGCGCTCGCGCTCCCTGACGGGCGGTTTAGCACGCCCTTGACATCCATAGCTGGAGAAGTCGGGATCTGCCCCGAAATCGGGCAGCTTCGAGAGCGTGGACCGGGGCTGTTCGATGCCGGGTGGGTCCAGAATGCCTCACATACTTACACCGCGGACAAGTGCTGCTGATCGGCAATTTCGGCGGAGCGTTTGGCTCCCACGTTATGCCAAAGCATGGAATGAGCTCCAACGAACCATGTAAAGGATAGGTGGCGTGACGTCGGAGCGTCTTGGCTGCGAGGCTTCGGGACTGTGCGGCGTCACTGTGCGGTGATCTGCCGGCAGGTTGCCTTCACAATGTCGAGGAAGGCGCGGCAATAATCCCTATGGGCTCCGGCGTGGTGGGTAAGAACGGCGACCTCGAAATTCACCCGCTGCTTGATGCGTCGCACGCTGAGGTTCCCACGGGACATGGCGCGAGCCGTGAACTCGTCAACAAAGGCCGAACCGCATCCCGCCTCCGCAAGTGCACACGCGACGTAGTAGGTCTGTACGGTGATTCGCGGGGAAATCTGGCGCCCGACCGCCTGCAGAGCCTCTTTCAGGAGGCGCCCGAGTGCATCATCGTCGACTATTCCGATGTAGGAGCTCTGCTGGACATCGCACAGGTCGAGTTCCTCGGTTCCGGCTGCGGGCCCCACATGAACGAGTTCTGCGGTACAGATGATCTGTCTCACGATACCTGGTGTACTGATCGGCCCGAAGGTGATTCCGAGGTCGAGTTCGCGCGCGAGGATCGCATCGACCAGCCCTTCCTCATGGTCGGTCTTGACGTGACATGTCACGCCCGGATGCATTTGCCGGAAGGTCTGGACGGCCTGCGGCATCATCGACAGTCCGAGGCTTGGAAGGCACCCGACGCGCAGATGCCCTTCGGGCTGCTTTCGCAGATTCTCCGCAAGATGCCGAAGATTTTCGATGCCCCGATAGATCTTGTCCGTCTCGAAGAACAGGATCTGAGCTTCCACCGTCGGCTGGAGCCGGCCCTTGATGCGATCGAAAAGCTTAAAGCCCAAGGCCGCTTCGGCATGGCTCAACACTTTACTGGCTGCCGGCTGGGTAATGCCGAGGAACTCGGCAGCGCGACTAATCGAGCCAGTTTGCTGAATGGCATGAAAGACTTCGATGTGACGCAATCGCATTGGCCTGGCTCCAAGAGACCTGAGAAGCATAACCTTTGGTTATACTAAATGTCGATAATGTCCTTTGACATATGAAGGCCAGAGTTGAACGTTGACTCCATAACAACCGAACAAATCTGTCTATCAGGAGGGCTCCCTTGCGCAGGATATGCGTCATCGGAGGTGGGGTCATTGGAGCAGCGACAGCGTACTACCTCTCGGGCGAGGGTCATCATGTGACCCTCGTCGAGCGGGAGGCCGGTCCTGGACTGGGAGCGAGCTACGGTAATGGCGGCCAGTTGAGTTACAGCTACGTCGCACCTCTTGCGGCGCCGGGTCTTCTGTTGAAGCTGCCTGCACTCCTGCTGCAGCATCATTCCGCATTGCGATTTCGGCCCGAATTCGACAAACACCAGTGGCGCTGGTGTCTGGATTTCCTGCGCGCTTGCAATACCGCAGTCAGCGACCGGACGACATGCGAGCTCCTGTCGCTATCGGCTTTGAGCCGAGACGAGACACATCGCACAGCCAGACAAGAAGCCTTGGACTTCGATTTCCGGAACTCGGGCAAGCTGGTTTTCTTCCGTGACGAATCGTCGTTCGCCGCTGCCCGCCGGCAGGTCTCCATGCAGGCGAAGTTCGGCCAGGAACAGATCATCCTATCGGAGCGTGAATGTGTGGAGCGTGAACCTGCTCTGGCGGATGTTGAACGCGAGCTACGGGGAGGCGTCCTGACACCGAGCGAAGATGCTGGTGATTGCTATAAGTTTACGCATGGTCTCATCGCAAGCCTGAAGACGCGCCCCAATGTGAATCTCCGCTTCGGCTTCGATGTCCAGCGCCTTCGTCGGGACGGCCCGACGATAAGGGCAGCCTCTGGGCCTCAAGGCGAGATCGACGCGGATGTCTTTGTCGTAGCGGGCGGCTTTCAGAGCCGGTCTCTGCTGCAGCCTTGCGGTGTTGATTTGCCACTCTATCCGCTGAAGGGATATAGTCTCACGGTCCCAACGGAACCCTCGTCGCCTGGCCCGAATCTCAGCGTGACCGACAGCGACAATAAGATTGTCTACGCGCGGCTTGGCGACAAATTGCGCATCGCCGCGATGGTCGATATCGGCGCCACGTCAGGAGATGTAGAGGCTGCTCGGCTGGAGCAACTCCGACGCCAAGTCAGATCCAGCTTTCCAAAACTTTCCCTAAAGCATTCTGTGACCTGGTCAGGTTCGCGTCCTGCAACACCGCGCGGAAAGCCAATCATAACACAAGTCGCGGACAGCAATCTTTGGCTGAATGTCGGGCATGGGGCACTCGGCTTCACATTGGCCTGTGGAAGCGCAAGGCTTCTGTCGGATCTTATTTTCAAGCGACCGCCAGTTCTAGACCCGCAGCCTTTTGCATTTGCAGGCCATGCATGAGCAAACTCCATGCATAATGAATAAAACAGAGGAGAACCGGAAATGACCTTCTTTAAGAAATCAACCGTACTCGCGACGGTTGCTATGAGCTTAAGCTTGGCCGCACTGGGGGTGGAGGCCAAGACTCTCCGCGTCGGGGTTTCGAATGACGCCCTGTCGATGGACCCTATTGCGTCAAGCGACAATCCTTCCATTATGACCCAGCTCTTGATCTACGATCAGCTGGTTCATCCAAGCAAGGACGGCACGAAGTTGGAACCCGGCCTAGCAGAGAGCTGGAAGGTTTCGGCAGACGGTAAGGAATATCGATTCACGTTGCGGTCTAACGCGAAATTCTCCAACGGGCGCACTGTCACGGCGGCCGATGTGGTCTACTCGTTGAAACGAGCCGCCGGCGAGAAATCGCAGTGGGGAAGATTTTTTCGGCCTATCACGAGCTACGAGATCGTCGACGACCGAACAGTCGTCATGAAACTCGACCAGCCCTTCACGCCGATGTTGAATAATCTCGCCTTGTTCAGCGCTTCGATTCTGCCTGCTGCGCTCATGGAAGAGCAGGGTGAAAAGTTTTTCGATAAGCCGGTCGGCGCGGGACCTTTCGTGCTTGAGCAATGGAATCGCGGCGCGAAGCAGGTTTTCACACGGAACTCCAACTATTGGAAGGAGGGCAAGCCGGCAATCGATGGTGCTGAGCTTCAGATCATTGGCGAGGACAATTCCCGCGTTCTCAAGTTAAAGGCGGGAGAGCTCGACGCCATTGTGGGGGTACCCTTTAATCAGGTCGCGAGTTTGAAGTCCGACAACAGCCTGAATGTCGGTATCGCGCCCGTTTTCCGAGCGGAGCTGGTTCAGCTTAACACGTCGAAGAAGCCTTTCGACGATGAACGTATTCGTCGCGCATTGAACTACGCGGTGGATAAGGATGCGCTTGTAAAGGGTATTCTTCGTGGCAATGGACGAGTCGCTACGTCCTCGCTCCCGGTAATGGCTTATCACAATGACGACCTGAAGCCTTATCCATACGATGTCGCAAAGGCAAAATCCCTCCTGCAAGAGGCTGGCTATAGTGGCGGCCTCAAGCTGACATTGCTTGTTCCGTCCGGATCAGTGACGCACCGCCAGGTGGCAAGCGCTATCCAGGCGAATCTGCGCGAGGCTGGAGTCGCCGTCGAACTGCAGACCATCGAGGCGAGCTCGATGTTCAGTACGACAAAGGCAGGCAACTACGAGATGGCCCTTTCGTATACGACAAGTGATACGATCGATCCGGATCAGCTGGTGGGATTCACAGCTGTCAACCCGGAGCGGGCGAACGCCTTTCATACGCAATGGAAGGATGCACGCGTGAACGAACTCTATGAGCTGGAGCGTCGCACCCTTGATGGTCCTGATCGCGGCAAGATGTTCCAAGAGATCGAATCGCGCGTTCACGACGGCGCACCGTTCATCTTCCTGTATAACCAGGCTGAGACGTTTGCCAGCCGCAAGAATGTCGAGGGTTTCCAGGTTCTTCCAACTTCGAACTATTCCCTCGAAGACGTCACAGTGAAGTGATCCATAGCGTGGCTTCGCTCTTCAGAGGCCATCATGGTCTCTGAAGAGCGTCAAAGAAATTTTTGACTCATGCCTATCGCCATATACTGTCTCAACCGGCTCGTGCAGCTGATCCCGGTATTGATCGGCATCACGCTGATCGCGTTCCTTTTGCTGCGCGTCATGCCGGGCGATCCAGCGACCCTCATTCTCGGGAGCCGTGGAACGGCGGCCGATATCGCAAAACTGAACGCGCAACTTGGGCTCGACCAGCCCCTTTGGCGCCAATACCTCCTTTTCCTCAAGGACATCGCCACGGGAAGCTTTGGTGAATCCATCGCCTACAAAGCCTCAGTGGGACCATTGATCTGGGAACGCTTGTGGCCCACAATCTGGCTCGTTCTCTTCTCGACTGTCATGGCCGTTGTCCTGACTGTGCCGCTGGCCCTCCTCGCGGCGGTCCGGAGAGGCAGCGTCGCTGATGCTGGAATTAAACTCTTCTTCATCGTCGCGATGTCCATGCCGTCGTTCTGGCTTGGAATACTGCTCGTTCTTCTCCTCAGCATCGTAGTCCCGGTGTTTCCCGTCTCTGGCTACGGTGACACGATCCTCGAGCGCCTCCACCATCTTGTGCTGCCCTCGCTTGTGATTGCGCTCGCAACAGCGGCGTTGACGGTCAGGTCCCTCCGAAGCTCTGTGATCGCTGTGCTAAGTGCCGATTACGTTGATACCGCGCGCTCGAAAGGACTACGATCAAGACAGGTGCTTTGGCGGCACGTTCTACGCAACTCATTGATGTCCACAATTTCCGTTTTGGGAGTTCACACCAGCTGGGTAATTGGCGGGACAGTCGTGATTGAAACGCTTTTCGGCATTCCCGGACTCGGCAGTCTTCTGGTCTCGTCGATCTCGGCTCGAGATTATCCGATGGTGCAGGGACTCACCGTCACATTTGCTGTCCTCGTCGTACTCATCAATCTCCTGACTGACTTGGCCTATGTGGCCGTCGACCCGAGGGTAAAACTATCATGATATCCCCTGTCGCTCGGGAAAGATGGATAAAGTTCTCGCGCAACCTGAATCTACAGCTCGGCCTCTTCATGTTGGGTCTGCTGGTTTTCGCAATCTTCGTTTTCCCGGTCCTTATCGCACATGATCCTCTTGCGGTGGATTTCGACAGTGCCTTGATTCCTCCAGGAGCTGACCACTGGTTCGGTACAGACGATCTTGGCCGTGACGTGCTAGCGCGAGTTGCTGCTGCAGGACTGGTGGACCTTCAGGTCGTGACGGTCTGCGTATTTGTGCCATTCGTCATCGGTTCCACGATTGGTCTTGTGTCAGGGTACATTGGGGGTGTCGTCGACACGCTTCTGATGAGGCTCGTCGATATCCTATGGGCTTTCCCATTCTATGTTCTCGTGATCAGCATTGTCGGCGCGCTTGGCCCTAGTGTCGGCAATATGTACCTTGCGTTCTCAATGGTTGTTTGGATCTCTTTCGCTCGCATCGTGCGGGGCGAGGTGCTCCTTGCGAAGCGTCAAGAGTATGTGCAGGCCGCTCAGGTTCTCGGCTTCAGTCACATCCGGATCATGGCTCGGCACGTGCTGCCGAACGTGATCACGCCTGCAATCGTATTCATGATGGCAGACGTGGTTTTGACCATTCTCGGTGTCACCTCTCTTGGTTTCCTCGGGCTCGGCATCCAGCCACCGACACCGGAATGGGGCGTGATGATAGCGGAGGGGCGAAATTTCATACTCGACGGATGGTGGGTCTCGCTCTTTCCAGGCTTGGCGATCGTTTATGTCGGAATCACCTTCACATTGCTCGGGGATGGCCTCGACGACTTCTTGAGGCCCAAAGGATGATAACAGGAGCCAGCTCACCCCTGCTACGCGTCGATAGTCTGCAAGTTCGTTTTGGATCGGGTAAAGACGCCGTAACGGCCGTCGACAATGCAAGCTTCAATATCGCCCCCGGTGAGGTGTTCGGTCTCGTCGGCGAATCGGGATCTGGTAAAAGCGCCACATGCCGTTCGCTCATCCGACTTTACGGAGGTTCGATAGCTTCGCTTCCCAAAGGCTCGATTACATTCAACGGTCGCGATCTCGTCAGATTGAGCGATAAGGAGTTGACAGAGATTAGGGGCGCCGAGATCGCGATGATCTTTCAAGATCCTATGTCGGCCCTCAACCCGACCATGCGAATCGGAGATCAGATCGGAGAGAGTCTGCGACGTCATCAGAATTTAAGTTCGCGTGCTGCACGTGAGCGGGCGCTCCATTTGCTCAGATCTGTCGGCGTCACTGCGCCGGAGCGACGCCTAGACAACTATCCACATCATTTCTCCGGTGGGATGCGCCAGCGTGTACTTATTGCACTCGCGCTGGCCTGCCGGCCCAAGCTGCTTATCGCGGACGAACCGACGACAGCTCTGGATGTGACGGTTCAACAGCAAATTCTAAGGCTGATTCTGGATCTTCGCCAACAGACGAATCTCGCAGTCCTTCTTGTGACTCACGATCTTGGGGTCGTTGCGCAGACATGTGATCGGGTCGCTGTCATGTATGCTGGCCGCATTGTGGAAACTGGAACCACGCGTCAAATCTTCCGCCGGCCAGCTCATCCATATACGCGCGCGCTCCTGAACGCTCTGCCTTCTTCTGCCGGGCGTAAAGACACGCTTGCACCGATCGAAGGCGAGCCGCCAAGCCTTGCTGCACCCCCTTCCGGATGTCGTTTCCATCCCCGCTGCCCGCTTGCCGTCGATGCCTGCAAGCAGGCAGAACATGTGTTGCGTGCGGTCGAGCCAGGCCACGAAAGCGCGTGCATCCGCGTAGGAGAGTTAGGATGCTGATCGAGCCGCTTCTAGAAATTCGCGATGTCTCGAAAACCTTTCCGCAGCCGAGGACGCTGCTTGAGGTTCTGGCGCGCCAGCCAAAACGGACACTTCATGCGCTGCGTGGTGTGTCCCTGATGCTGAGACCCGGCGAGACGCTTGGGATCGTTGGCGAGAGCGGATGCGGAAAGAGCACTCTCGGGCGATGTTTAGCAGGTCTTCATACACCGGAAGGCGGTGAAATTCTCTGGCGGCGACAGCCTCTCTCGGACATTCGCCGCGCGGACCGGAGCCGGCGTATCCAGATGGTATTTCAGGATCCTTATTCCTCCTTGAATCCCCGAATGACAATCGCTCAAATGCTGGACGAGGTTCTCTTTGTCCATGCACCGAGTATGTCGTCTGCCGAACGGCGTGATCGTACAGATAGCTTGTTGCAGATGGTTGGCCTCTCGCCGGGCCTCAAGAACCGACTCCCGCATGCGTTCAGTGGCGGGCAGCGGCAGCGGATCAGTATCGCCCGTGCCCTGGCGCTTGAACCGGAGGTTCTGGTCGCGGATGAGCCGGTTTCAGCACTTGATGTGTCCGTCCAAGCTCAAATCATAAATCTACTTGAGAGTCTTCGAGAGAAGCTCGGCATCAGTATTATCTTCATTGCGCACGATTTGAACGTGGTTCGCCATATCAGTCATCGTGTCGCAGTGATGTATCTGGGTCAAATTGTTGAGACAGCCGCGACCGAGACGTTATTCGGTAATCCTCAGCACCCTTACACCCAGGCTTTGCTGTCGGCCATTCCGGTCCCGGATCCAGACATTCGCTCCTTGCAGGTGGGTGTTCAGGGCGAACTTCCGGACCCTCTTTCCCCGCCGCCAGGCTGTGGGTTCTCTACCCGATGTCCCTTCGTCATGGACAAGTGCGAGAAGCCTATTCCGGAGTTCTTTGACTCTGGCGGTGAGCATCACGTGAGATGCATTCGCGCGCATTCCTCAACTTTTTCCGTTCCTGCCTGATGTAAAACAAGAGCGAACCGTGTTTTTCGAAACAACGACCTACTCTCAATCTGTCGGTGAAGAACTTCTTGCGTCTGCGCTCGACCAGTTCGGCTCGGCCGGGCTGGAACGTGATCATATGGCGCTGACACTTCTTCTATACTCGGGAAGGCTTTCCGATGCTGACAATCCCGTGACAAGTCCGCAGGGTTATGCAGCCTCGGGCGAACGCCCATTTTATCCCTGCAGCGTCGTAAAGATGTTTTACCTCGTTGCTGCGCAGGCGGCGATAGAGGAGGGGAAGGTGGAGAACCACTCAGAGCTCGAGCGTGCGATGCACGATATGATTCGATGGTCCAGTAATACAGCAACGAACTACATTATCGACCTAGTCACTGATACGACCGGAGATACCCTTCTTCAGGGGGATGAGTTCGTAAATTGGGTCGACAAGCGAAACGCCATAAACCGCTTTTTCCGTGAGTTCAAACGTCCGGAATACGAAGGCATCAATGTGTGCCAGAAGCTCATGGACGACGAGAGGTACGGTCGAGAGAAGTTGTTTGCCACGTTGAACGGTAACAATCACAATCGTCTGACGACCAATGCGTCGGCCTATCTTCTTCATGAGATCATGGCCGGGCGTGCGGTTTCCAAAAGCGCATCCAAGGGCATGTCGGAAATGCTTGAACGCCCGCTGGATGTGGATTTTAAGCAGCGTCCGGGAGCGCAGGTTTGCGGCTATCTCGGAGATGGCCTGCCCCCCGGAGCCAAGCTTTGGTCCAAAGCGGGCTGGACTGGGTGGACCGGCGATCCGGCGGCAAGTTACAGGCGCCACGACGCAGCATATGTCGAACTGAGTGATGATCTGGCTTTCACCCTCGTGGTCTTTACGGAGGGAAAGCGAATGTCCGAGAGTACCGAGGTGCTCCCCGGAATCGCGTCTTTGGCATGCAGGATCATCACTCACCATAGGCAGAAATGACCTGAGCCATGGATGTGTTCTCGCCCGAATGAGGACTTTTGAATGGGACGGCACACAGCATTCGAGACGGGATGTTTGTTCGACGCTCGCGCTATAGCGACAGGTTCCTGCGGATTGCCGCTTCTCGATGATGAGGCCGTCATTTAATGCGCTACGATGTGATGATCCTTGGTGCGGGCGCCATAGGCGTTTCGACCGCACTTCATCTGCAATCTCGTGGTCGCTCGGTGTGTTTGATCGATCGCCGCGCGCCGGGGGAAGAAACCAGTTATGGAAATGCAGGACTTATCGAGCGCGCGAGCGTAATCCCTTATGCAATGCCAAGACGGCTATCGACCCTCCTACGCTACAGTTTGAATCGTGCGCCGGATGTCCGCTATAGCCCGTTGCACCTTGCAAAAATGGGAGGATGGCTTTTTCAATATTGGCGGCATTCATCACGGGAAGGATTGCTTCGTGCAACGAAAGCGATGCTGCCGCTGATCGAAAGCTGTGTCGTGGAACATGATTATCTCATCGGGCAGGCACGGCTTGAGCATCTCGTAAACCGCAAGGGTTGGATCGAGGTTTTTAGAACGGAAAAGGGCCGCGAGGCCGCTTTGATCTCTGCGGAGAGCGCCGCGAAGTATGGCGTCCACTATGATGTGCTCGATCAGACTCAGCTCAGAGCCCAGGAACCGCACCTTCTTCAGGCGCCGATTGGAGGCGTTCATTGGCGTGAGCCAACCACAGTTTCGGATCCTGGTGCTCTCGTAAAGGGCTACGCTTCCTTGTTTGAGCAGCGTGGGGGGCGAATGGCCATCGGCGATGCCCGCTCTCTGATGCGTAGCGGAGACGCATGGGTCGTCAGGACAAGTGAAGGGCCGATAACCTGTAGGCAAGCCGTTGTTGCACTGGGGCCGTGGTCGGATCAGATTTTCAGGCCGCTTGGCTATCGATTTCCGCTGGCGGTGAAGCGTGGCTACCACATGCATTATGAGAAGCCTGAAGAAGTCGAGTTGGGCTGCCCGATCCTGGATTTCGAAGGTGGATATGTCCTTGCGCCGATGACGAGAGGCATACGCCTGACAACGGGTGTCGAACTCGCGGGTTCTGATGCAAAGGAGAATTGGCGACAGGTCGATCAAGCCGAAGCCCTTGCGCGCAAACTCGTTCCCTTAGGCGCGCGCGTCGATCCGAAGCCGTGGCTCGGACGAAGGCCGTGCCTGCCCGATATGCGGCCTATCATTGGGAGCGCTCCCGACCATTCGGGCCTGTGGTTCTCTTTCGGACACGCCCATCATGGGCTTACTCTTGGTCCCGCATCCGGACGTCTCCTTGCCGAGATCATGACGGGAGAAGCACCCTTCTGCGATCCTACGCCCTACCGAGCCGACCGCTTTTGAGGCGATGTGAGAAAAGCCATCTGGTGATCAGATCTGAAGCAGGCAGCTTAAGGGAATAGTATCTCTCTTCGACATTCACAAGGTGGAAAAGTTACTTCGTTGTCTTTAAGTTGATGTTTTTATTTGCTTTTCCCTAGCCTAAGAAGGCGCCTCTCCCCAGATTTCACAGGCTTTCTGCGACAGGTTGACTCTACGGCATGTGAGAACATAATAGGAACATCGACACATTGCGAACAATGAGGGTGCAAGGCGCATGCGGGCCAGGCAACAGACAGTGCTTGCCGAGTTACGGCATCAGCTTGAAAGCCTTGGCGCCGGTTCTGTGCGAAAGCATCATCTACCGTTTGGCCTTAAGGAACTTGATGCTCATCTTCCCGGTTGCGGGCTGTCCCGTGGCGCGTTGCATGAAGTGATTGAAGGTGGCATGGCGGCTGAGTTTGCCGGTTCTGCGACCCTGTTCGTGGCCGGCATTGCAGCCCGTCTCAAAGGGCCGGTGCTGTGGTGTCTTAACCGGCGAGATCTGTTTGCCCCCAGCCTCGCGGGAGCCGGCCTTCACCCTGATCGCATCATTTATGCGGAGGCCTTTCGCGAGCGCGACATTCTTCCCAGCATGGAGGAGGGACTTCGCGAGAAAGGCCTGGCTGCGGTCATCGGCGAGGTGACGCGGCTTGGTCTGACATCCTCGCGGCGTCTCCAATTGGCAGCGGAATCCTCCGGTGTCACGGCTCTTGCCCTGCGTCGTTGGTGGACTGTTGCCGAGAAGGAGCTAACCATTCTTCCCACGGCCGCTGTCACACGCTGGCGGATATCACCCTTCACATCTCAGGCGCCGCCCGCACCAGGATTAGGCCGTGCTCGATGGCACGTCGAACTCCTGCGCTGCCGTGGCGGCGAACCCCGTTCCTGGATTGTCGAGGCCTGCGATGCGAAGGGTCGTCTCGCTTTACCTGCCGACTTGGCCAACCGATCGGATCCGCCGCAAGTTCGGCGATCCGCCACGGGATAAGCCGCTTGTCACGGTGGCGACTGAGGGCTCTCGGCGGCTTCTTGTGGGTGTCGACCAGGCCGCGCATGCGCTGGGTCTGAGGCGCGGCCAAACCCTGACCCATGCTCAGGCGTTGGTGCCGGATCTGCATGTGATCGATGCGACCCCTGAGGAAGACGAGGCTTCGCTTCTCGACCTAGCCCGCTGGTGCATCGGCTATTCGCCTATCGTGGCCCCCGATCCTCCGGATGGGATCTGGATCGACATTGCCGGTTCCGCTCACCTGTTTGGAGGCGAGGAAGCGCTTGTCGATGACGTGATGAAGCGTCTGACGGCTCAGGGGATCCAGGCGATGGCCTGCGTGGCGGATGCGCCGGGCGCAGCCTGGGCTGTCGCCCGCTTCAGCATCATGAATGTCGTTCCTCCTGGACGATCCGTCGACGCTGTCGCCACGCTGCCGGTGGCGGCACTGCGTTTGCCGAGCAAGACTGTGGAGGCCTTGCATCGTCTTGGCGTTGAGCGTGTGGGTCAGCTGGCCAGCATGCCGCGAGGGCCGATGGTGCGCAGGTTCGGACGAGAAACGGCTCTGCGGCTCGATCAGGCGTTTGGGCATGTCTTCGAGCCGCTCAATCCCCTCATGCCCAAGGAATTGCCGTCCAAACGCCTCGTATTCGCTGATCCGATCGGCAGGCTCGAGGATCTGCAGGACGTAGTAAGGCGTCTGGCAGATGCACTATGCCAGACGCTGGAGAAAACAGCCCAGGGGGTGCGCCGGCTCGATTTGATTGTCGAGCGGGTGGACAAGCGCAGCATCGCCCTACGGGTCGGCACCGCAAAAGCAACGCGGGATGCCAAGCATCTCGCCAAGCTCTTTGATGAGCGCTTGCAGACGATTGATCCAGGTTTCGGCATTGATGCCGTAACCCTCTTCGCGAGCAAAATTGAACCTCTGAACGAACAGCAAATGCAGGCAAGGGGTGTCGGGGGCGAGGGCGAAAATGATGTGGACTTAAGCCATCTGGTAGACCGTCTTGGCGCTCGGCTCGGAACCAGACGCATTTATCGCCTCGCTCCGGTCGAGAGCCATTTGCCGGAACGCTCCATGCGGCAGATCTCACCACTGGCGCCGCCAACCGGGCAGACCTGGCCCGAGATCCTGCCCCGTCCGACCCGGCTGATTGATCCACCGGAGCCGGTCACAGCGACGGCATTGCTTCCCGATCACCCGCCAAAGTTCTTTGTCTGGCGGAAAATCCGGCATCGCGTAGTCCATGCCGATGGTCCTGAGCGGATTACAGGAGAATGGTGGCGCAGCGACAAGGAGCGTACCTTGCTGCGGGATTACTATCGGGTCGAGGATGAGAAGGGCGGCCGGTTCTGGATCTTCCGCGACGCACCAGCCGACCAGGGCGGACGCTGGTGGCTGCATGGGCTCTTCGCATGACTTTCTATGCGGAGCTTCAAGTCACGACGCATTTCTCGTTCCTGCGCGGCGCATCGAGCCCCGCTGAGCTCTTTGAACAGGCAAAGCTCCTTGGTATTTCAGCCCTCGGAATCGTCGACCGCAATTCGCTAGCCGGCATTGTGCGGGCCTATGAGGCTGCCAGGGAAACAGGTGTACGTCTCATTGTCGGCTGCCGTCTTGATCTGATCGACGGCACGTCGCTGCTGGTCTATCCGACAGACCGTGCAGCCTACTCCCGATTGTGCCGCTTGCTGAGCCTTGGAAAGGCGCGTGCCGGTAAGGGCAAGTGCTCTCTGACCTGGGACGACATCGAGGCCTGGAACGAGGGACTTCTCGCGATCCTGCTCGGGGATGAGGCCAACGAGACCCTCACCGCCAACCTCACGCGCTTAAGGCAAGTGTTTCAGGGCCGCGGCTACATGGCCTTGATCCGCCGCTTTGCGATAAACGAACATTGGCGCCTTTGGCAGGTGGAGCAGGTAGCGCAAGCGGCAAAGGTGCCAACTGTTGCTATAGGCGATGTGCTCTATCATCATCCTTCCCGTCGCATGTTGCAGGATGTCGCCTCCTGTATTCGCCAGGGCTGTACCATTGATGAAGCTGGCTTTCGGCTGGAGCGCCATGCCGACCGTTACCTCAAGGACCCGGGCGAGATGGCACGGCTGTTCGAGCGCCACCCGGAGGCTTTGGCGCGCACGCGCGAGATCATGGACCGCTGCGGTTTCTCTTTGGATGAGCTACGCTATCAATATCCGTCCGAGACCGAGCCCGGTGAAACGGCCCAGGAGAAGCTTGAACGGCTGACTTGGGACGGGGCGAAGCATCGATTTCCGGGGGGCCTTCCAGATAATGTCGCCGCACAACTCCGGCATGAGCTGACGCTGATCGAGAGCCTGGGCTATGCGCCTTACTTTCTGACCGTCCATTCCATCGTCAGCTTCGCCCGTTCCCAAGATATCCTGTGCCAGGGCCGAGGCTCAGCAGCCAACTCCGCCGTCTGCTATGTTCTCGGCATCACCTCGATCGATCCGGTCCGCTCGGGTCTCCTGTTCGAGCGCTTCATCTCCCAGGAGCGCAATGAGCCGCCTGATATCGATGTGGACTTCGAGCATGAGCGCCGGGAAGAGGTGATCCAGTGGATCTATGACACCTATGGCCGTCATCGGGCGGCATTGACGGCGGTCGTGAGCTGCTATCGCACCCGCGGCGCCGTGCGGGAGGTCGGCAAGGCTTTAGGGGTGCCAGAGGATGTCACGAGTGCTCTGGCCGGGATCGTCTGGGGTTGGAACAACGACGGCGTCAGCGAGCAGGATATCAAGGAACTCAAACTCAACCTGAGCGATCCGCGCCTGCGTTTGACCTTGGATCTGGCCAAGGAGCTGATCGGTGCGCCGCGCCACCTCTCACAACACCCCGGGGGCTTTGTTCTCACACAGGAGCGCCTTGATGATTTGGTGCCGATCGAGCCCGCCGCCATGGAGAACCGGCAGGTCATTGAATGGGACAAGAACGATATCGAGATCCTCAAATTCATGAAGGTGGATGTGCTGGGCCTTGGCATGCTCGGTTGCATGCGACGGACCTTCGAATTGCTCAAGGATCATAAGCGCGTCGATCTCGACCTCGCGCGGATTCCTTCCGAAGACCCCGATACCTACGCCATGATCAGGCGCGCCGACACGGTTGGTGTCTTCCAGATCGAAAGCCGAGCGCAGATGGCCATGCTGCCGCGCATGAAGCCCAGAACCTTTTATGATCTGGTGATCGAGGTGGCCATCGTTCGGCCGGGGCCGATTCAGGGCGATATGGTGCACCCCTATATCCGCCGGCGGGAGGGCAGGGAGCCGGAGACATATCCCAAGCCTGAGCTCAAGCGGGTTCTCGGTAAGACTTTGGGGGTGCCGCTTTTCCAAGAGCAGGCTATGCGCGTTGCCATCGAATGCGCCGGCTTTACGCCTTCTGAAGCCGATCAGCTGCGCCGGGCGATGGCAACCTTCAAGTTCAAGGGCGACGTGTCGAAGTTCCAGACTAAGCTCACGCAAGGTATGCTGGCGCGCGGCTACACACAGGAATTCGCCGAGCGTATCTTCAAGCAGCTCGAGGGCTTCGGTTCCTACGGCTTTCCCGAAAGCCACGCCGCTTCCTTTGCCTTACTTGCCTATGCCTCCTCTTGGATGAAGTGCCATCATCCGGACGTGTTTTGCTGCGCACTGCTCAACTCCCAGCCCATGGGCTTTTATGCACCGGCGCAGCTCATCAGAGACGCTCAGCAACATGACGTCGAAGTTCGCCCCGTCGATATCAATCACTCTCGCTGGGATTGCACCTTGGAAGAGACGGAGAGGGAAGGGCGGTTTGCCGTGCGACTTGGTTTCCGCATGGTGCGAGGCCTCACCAATTCTGATGGAGGTGAGATCCCTCTAATGAGAGCAGACCAGCCCTATACCTCTCTTGAGGAGTTCTTCCGGCGAGTACACATTCCGGTATCCGCTTTGGAAAGATTGGCGGAGGCCGACGCATTCGGTTCTCTCAAATTGAGCCGCCGTGATGCATTATGGGTGATCAAAGGGTTGAGTGATGAGCCGCTGCCGCTCTTTGCTGCTGCGGACGGTATGACACCGAAGCCTGAGGTGGTTGAACCGAACGTAGACCTCATTCCCATGACAGAAGGAGGCGAAGTCGTTGAGGATTATCGATCAAAGGGGATGACGCTGCGAAAGCACCCCGTATTCTTCCTGCGCAATGATTTGGAAAAGCAACAAGTTGTACCTTGCTCTTATCTGAAGCAGGCCCGCAATGGTTGGACAGTGACGGTCGCGGGGCTGGTGCTCGTACGTCAAAAACCAGGTTCAGCCCGAGGCGTTACCTTCATGACCATGGAGGACGAGACGGATGTGGCAAACATTGTGATTTGGCCGGATTTATTCGAGAGGCAGCGGCGTCTGATCCTGACCAATGGCATGCTTGGATGCCGTGGCCGGGTTCAGCGGGAAGGCCAGGTGATCCACGTCATCGCGCAGTGGTTCATCGATTACTCGGATCTTCTGCGCAGTGTCGGCCAGCGAGGAGGCGGTCAGCAGCCAGATTCCTTGGTGGTGTCATCGAGCGGGGTTTCGGGAATCCAGGTGAAATCACGGAATTTCAAGTAAGGAACTAACTTGAGTGACGATGTCGTGAGACTGCTCCTGTTTAGCTACCTGTGGAAACGAATATTCGCAAATTTCGGGTGAGCTACTTGCAATAGTTCAGTCCTGTACCGACAAGCCCGGCCTGTGCTTTAGGCTTTTTATTTCTGACGGCCCCCGATGAGCTTTTCCACCTTTGCGCCTTGCCGCTTTCAGGTCCAATAGCGCGGTGCTGATCAGGTTTTGACTTACGCTCAACTGTTGGCCGATTTTCGCCACTACAGGACACTTGGCGGCATCTGTATCTACCGCCTTGCCAACAACCTGATGAGGGGGCTCACAACAGATCCTTGATAAGATAATGGAGGAGGCTAGCCACTGATTCGTGATGTCGTGCAGGTGCGGGACGAGCTTGGCAATTCCTGCTCTATCGGGGTGATGTGGCTAGGCTTCACTTATGTGAGTGAGCGATCCTCATATCCAGGCGAAAACGAGCCGTGATGCAGTGTGCTTCTCCTTCTGCATCGGCCAAGGCTCGCTGGTTTCATCCTCCAGCGGAGCCTTTTTCTATTACCCGATACTCAGGAATGCACCCATAATGGCTCAGCCCTGCTGCATGATCGTTGAAGATCAGGTTCTGATCGGCATGTCCATGGAAGCCTCCCTGGAGGAAGCCGGATTCACTGTGGCGGGACCGTTCACGAGCTGCGCGCAGGCGCTGGAATGGCTAGAGCACAACAGCCCCGACCTCGCTATCCTCGACATCATGATCAAGGATGGAACAAGTTTGCAGATTGCCCGTGAACTGAAGAACCGGGGCATCCCCTTCACGGTCTATTCGGGTCTGCCGCCCAAAGCCGAGGGCCCGCCGGAGCTGCGCGGCGCTCCCTGGCTTGAGAAGCCTGTCAGCCGCGAGATATTGGCCAGCACGCTGAGATCAATCCAGGCCTGAGGCGGGCGGTTGTCGCTGGATATTAGCTATGACTCAGTCGACGAGACGGACCGTCACGTCTCTGCTGACCTCAGTGACGCAGTAGTCGTACATTACTGAGTGTTTGGGTCGCAGATCGTAAGGATCCAAGTTCTGTCGGGGACAGTTCGATCTGGAGCAGGCATATTGCGGGCTATCACGGCTGATGGGCCAGGCGCCTGCTGATCCAATCCTTGGCAACGTCCAGATCGGAAAAAGTGGGGTGGCTGACGCCATCCACTCGGCCAAAGCCCGTTTCCAGATACCAGTGGCCCGATAAAGCGCCATACTGATCACCCAGGTGGGTCAGCACCGCCATCAGACGCTGATTGCCGTTAAAGACCAACATGCCTTCTTCATCACTGCCATTGCCGACGCGAACAGGTTGAAGGGTGAGGGTCATGCCGCCGCATTCTCCTGCACCAGATGAAGATAGGTCGGGTCGAACTCGGCTGCCATCTTCAGCCTGTCCCAGTCGGGAATGGTCAGCCGTGTTCCTTGCGTGAGGATCAGTCCCTCGGCTCGCAATTGCTGGAAGACACGATTGACATGCACCGGGGAGAAGCCGAGAGCATCAGCGAACTCGCCTTGGGTAATCGGCAGGTCGCAGACATCGTCTTCGACCAAGCCCACCGCCTTCAGGCGCACGATCAGCTCGCACAGGATGTGGGCCATGCGGCTGGAGCCTTCGCGGCGGCCGACATTCACCACCCATTCCCGGAAGATGGCAGCATCGATCAGGGTCTCGCGCCAGAAGGCAGCCGTGATCCTGGGATAGCGCTCGCAGAGGGCACGCAGGTCCTCATGGGCGATGAACCCCACGCTGCACCGACTGATCGTGCTGACGCTGCTGTCGAGCACTTTCAGGTGCAAGCTTTGCAGGTCCGGGATGTCACCCGCGATGGTGAAGGAGACGATCTGGCGCTTGCCGTGAGCGGTCATCTTGTAGGCGCAGGCGAAGCCGCTCACGATCAGGCAGCTGCGAGAAGGACGATCGCCCTCGCGCACGATATCCTGATCTTCCTTGATGGTGGCCATCTGCATTGGAAGGTTCTGGAGGGCTTGCCGCTCGTCATCGGTGAGCTTGAAGATGCTCTCCAGCTTACGGATGAGCGGATTATAGTCAGGATGGAAAGATGCCTGCATGATATCGCTCCTCCTGTTGCAGGCGGGAGCGCACGTCTCTCAGTCACCCGCGCCCAAAATCACTGGCCGGTGATGCGATGACTATCGCACACAGATATAGGCCTGTCTTTGATCTATGATAGTTTCACCGGACATGTTGCAACATATTATGAGCGGCGGCGTGCATTGTCTGGGGCTCGAATAGCCGTTCCAAACGTCGTGCAAATGTGGCGTTCCCATTCTGCGGAAGAACGGCATACCGAACCAGAGGATGGTTCCCTGTTGATGCACAGCCGCAGCCGGTAAGCTTATCGATATGGTTGGTAGATTTCTGTTGCATCTGGCCTCAGGCGCGAACCCTTGGCGACAAGAAGTGGAAAAGAACAAGCAATCCACGAGGAGAGGCCCCGCGCGCCGACCAGGAAGGGTGTTGAGAAGAGTTGAGGCTGGCATGGTCGCCTGCTCAGCTCCAATCATCAGGGCGAGCGGAAGCAATGCAGGCCCTGAGAAACCAAACCCTCGGAGCTCGATTAACCGCAGGGTGCCCGATGTGGAATATTGCTCCCGAGTTTACGCCAACAGTGTGGGTCCAGTCCTCATTAACCTATGTTATACTGGCGCTCGATTCATGTCGGATGGGGCTGCATCGTCGGGTTCGGGCGATATCGCCATAGCATAGACCGCTGTCCCGACTGTCCGCTCATCCCGGAGCTGAGCCATGGGTGACCTGTCGCCGCCGCGGAACGTGCTAAGAAGTGGTCTTGGGTTCGCCTGTGGGGTCGCATGAAAGCGCACCCGGCAAAGGTCGATACTGCGAACGAGCGGCTTAGGTCCATCCTGGCTATCGTCAACGACTGCTACTTCGCTCTGGATCAGAGGTATCGCATCACCGACCTCAACCAGTCAGCCATCGACTGGGTGGGGCCAACCCAGAGCCGCGTGCTTGGCGCTTGCCTCTGGGATCTCTGCGATCCGGGTGCCGAGTGTAGCCGCGTCATACGGGAGGGTATGGAACAGCGCCGCCGCGTCCGACGGGAGGTAATGTCTGGCCTTCGGCCCGGTCGCTGGATCGATCTCCAGGTCAGCCCTTCGGCAGATGGCCTGAGCGTCTTCATTACCGATATCACGGAACGGCGTTCGGCCAAGGAGGCTCTAGAGGAACTCTCCGGACGCCTCCTAAACCTCCAGGAAGAGGAACGGCAACGAATCGCCGAAGAACTGCACGACTCGACGGCACAGCATCTGGTCGCTGCTGGTCTGAACCTTATGCGCATGAAGCAGTATGTTTCTCCAGGCGATGGCGGGAAACTTCTCAACGAGACTGCAGACCTAGTTGAGGAAGCCGCTCGAGAGCTCCGGGCTTTCACCTACCTGCTGCACCCGCCCAGCCTGGAGAACGGCGGGCTTGCTGGAACCGTGCGGGACTTCGCTGCGGGTTTTACGCACCGAACAGGCCTGTCAACGACCGTGCAGGTGCCGGAGATGGCGAACCACCTTCCCTTCGACATCCAGCGCTCTCTCCTCAGAGTCATCCAAGAGGCACTGACAAACGCCTACCGACACGCATCGGCTTCGCGGCTCGTCGTCGACCTGCGGACAGGTCGAGGCATCCTGAAGTTGCGGATCCTCGACGATGGCTGCGGTTTGGCACAGGCCGTCAGGAAGATGGCGCCAGGCGGGCCACTACTGGGCGTCGGTGTTGCGGGAATGCGGGCGCGTCTGGTCCGGTTCGGCGGTGACCTCAAGTTTCTGAGCGACGGTAGGGGAACTATGGTCATCGCTACCCTTCCACATGCCTCCTCCTCTCCCGCGTAGCGTCCCGCGGATGAGCCCCGCAACAACCCTGCGAAGACTCCGTCAGACTCTACTGCACCCCTTCTCTGAGCCGGCTTTGCCTCAGGCGCGCCTTGGCGGGTTGGTCTAGGCCCTGCGGTGGCATAGGCACAGTCCCATCGCCGGGTCTTGGCAGGGGCCGTCTGGTCATGATCCGAGAAGCTCGCCGACGCGGGTCATGTGCTTGTGATGAGGCAAGGCGATCGGTGATGCGTCCACAGCCTGGGCAATCGCCTACAGAGGTGCACTCGCGAGGGCCGATACTAGCATCGCAACCGCCAGCAGACGGAGCATGAAACGGATGAAGGTTTCGCGCATCATCCTGGAGACATCCTGGGGCGGCGCACCTCGCATGGCTCCCGAGCATGTTCAGCTATTGGATGGATAATTGGGTAACGCACCTGGGACCAATTGTCTCTCGACGCATAGGGTACCCCCCTATATTACGTCTCTACAGGAGATGATGTGCCATGTCCCACATTGTTAAAGAGAAAGCCAAGCTTCTTGCTCGTGTCCGCCGCATCAAGGGACAGGTTGAGGCCATCGAACGGGCTTTGGAGGAGGAGATCGGCTGCGCGGACGTGCTGCAACTCGTCGCCTCCGTGCGCGGAGCCATGAACGGTCTGACCGCTGAGCTGATTGAAGACCACATCCACAACCACGTCCTGGGAGCCGCGGACGATGTCGAGCGGGCTCAAGGGGCGGAGGAACTCATCGAGGTGGTACGGACCTATCTCAAATAGCTGGAGCCCATGGAAGAACCCTTCGGTGGACGTCCATCCATTCATTGCGAGACCTTCAATGCATACCCATTCCATTGCCTCCTGGCAGCATGACCATGTCTTCCTCGGTGAGAAGCACGATCGTCACGAGCGTCGGACGTGGTTTGTGGTCGCCCTGACCGCAGCCATGATGGTCGCCGAGATCATTGCGGGAACGATCTTCGGCTCGATGGCTCTGGTCGCCGACGGCTGGCACATGTCAACCCATGCCGCCGCACTTGCGATCGCAGCCCTGGCCTACCGCTTTGCCCGTAAGCATGCCCACGACCCACGCTTCACCTTCGGCACCGGCAAGATGGGAGAGCTTGCCGGGTTCTCCAGCGCCGTGATCCTGGCGCTGATTGCGCTGTTCATCGCCTACGAGAGCGTCACGCGACTGTTGTCCCCGGTAGCTATCGAGTTCGGCGAGGCGACGGCGGTCGCCGTCGTTGGTCTGCTGGTGAACCTCGGCAGTGCTTGGTTGCTCTTCGACGAGGACCATCATCACGGTCACTATCACCACGATCACGGCCACGGAGCTAATCATTCTCACGCTCATGACGATCATGATGGCCACCATCACCACCGCCATAACCATGACACGAACATCCGCGCGGCCTACATGCATGTCTTGGCTGACGCGTTGACGTCGGTGCTGGCCATCGTGGCGCTGCTAGCTGGCTGGTTCTATGGCTGGACCTGGCTCGATCCGATCATGGGGATCATCGGTGCGCTGGTAATCGCCCAATGGTCCTGGGGTCTGATCTGCTCGGCCGGTGCCGTTCTGCTGGACACCGTGCCCGACCGGACGCTCGCGGCCACGATCCGCGCACGTCTGGAGACCGGTGGCGACCGTGTGACCGATCTCCACTTGTGGCGCCTCGGCCCCGGACATAGCGGATTGATTGCCGTCTTGATTTCTGACGATCCGCGCTCCCCGACTGAGTACAAGGCAAAGCTTTCTGGGATCGAGGGCCTTTCGCACATCACGATTGAAGTGAACGCCGACAATCATAGGTCACATCAGACGGTCTGAGGGACATACCAACGCCGCTTGACCTTGCCATCATAGGAAGGAGCAGGGTGCGTGCATCGACACTTCGAATCGGAGACCGTGCCATGTGCGGATGCAGCCCCCACCAGAGCCAAGCCACCCCCCTTGTCGAGCATCAGGCGGACACCCTGACCCTACGGGTCGAGGATATGACCTGTCACCACTGCGCCGGCGCGATCAAGAAGGCCATCGAGACAGGCTTGCCTGGCACGAGCGTCGCGGCGGATCCGATCTCCAAGCTTGTTGCGATCCGTGGCAGCACCGATTTGCGTTCCATTAAGGCCCTTGTGACCGAGGCCGGTTACACCCCGGTCACAGCTTGAAGGAGGCTCCCATGTTGGATCGCCGCGGTTTCCTGACCCTTCTCGGCACTGCAGGTGCGGTCCTGACCGTGACGCCCGCCTGTGCTGAAGTCGGCTTGCCTCAAGTCGTTGTGAGCAAGGATCCGTCCTGTTTATGCTGTGCGGGCTGGGTTGAACACCTGAAAGCAGCCAGCTTCCCCGTCGAGGTTCGCGAGACGCTGGAGATCAACCGGGTGAAGATCCAGCTCGGAGTGCCCCAAGACCTTGCGTCCTGCCATACGGCGGCGGTGGGCGGGTACGTGATAGAAGGTCATGTCCCGGCAGATGCCATCAAGCGGCTGCTCACTGCAAAGCCTCAGGCGACAGGTCTGGCTGTCCCCGGCATGCCGGCCGGGTCGCCGGGCATGGAAACTCCTGGGGGCGAAAACGATACTTACGATGTCGTGTTGTTCGGGCCGTCGGGCCGAACAATCTTTGCTCGTTACAACGGCTCCCGGGTCCTTTGAAGGCCGCTCCGCAGCACGGATGGCGACCATTTAAAGCATAAGGTTGACCCGTCGTGACTGCGGAACGCGGCTATCACAAGCCGTGTTCCAGATAGGGTTCGGAAGTAATGCCGGTCGGTCGTCGAGCAGGTGGGATGGAAGCACCAACTTCGTAGTTAGGACAGCCGGCACCCCATTTCGCCGGGGTCATTTATGGAACTGAGAACAAGCGCTCGACTGAGATCAGGCGCTTGCCGTAGCCCCGTTGTCAAAATAGCAAATCGTACACGCCTGTGACGACGTCAACATGCGCTTCGAGCCGCTCCTCCGTGCTGGACGCTTGTTGAAGAGCAAGATCATGCTCGTAAAACAATTGATCGTAAGCATCGACAGGAGGTGGATCCGCCGGCGTACCCGTAATCGTTCCGTCCTCGGTGCCGGCCGAATAATCAAGCCCGCCGTAATTGCCGTAATACAGCCCGTTGTCGCCAAAGTGGAAGGAACTCAAATTCGGAAGCATGGTCACATCTCCAATTCCCTCAGGTAATCCATATGCTTGGTTTCCTTTGTGTCAAAAGATGGGTCACTGAGCTGTAAGAAGTTGCCTGATGACAGTACGTCGCGTGACAGCCGCACATGGCTTTTTCCGATCACATGGGCCCGACGCGTCGATCCAGGCAAGGGCGAGAGCAGCAAGGGCCGCTGGCACGGCGATATAGTCAAGTCCCGCCAACTTCTCCTTGATAAGAGTGAGGCGCTTTGTCGCCCGTCACAGTCGTTCCCGTAGTGGCAGATGCATCGTCTCGGACATGCCCTCGACTCGAACAGGATCGTAATCCCATGGCCTCATGCGTAGGTCATCGTTCTTCTCCCAGGTTTAGTGCAGCGGCTCGATTTCCAGAGAGCTGCGACGGGTCATGCTGTCGGCCTTGGTCCGGGAAGCGACCTTGTCGTTGAATGCCACGGTGAACCGTCCCTCCTGGGTCGGCAGAACTACTTCTTGCTATTGGTTAAAGCGCAACTGGGAGGTGAGCGCGGGAGCAAGGCTGAAGATGGTCGTCGCAACGGCAAGATTTCGTCCCTTCGTCATGAGATAGCCCCCAGCATGTACAGGAGAACGCCAGACGCCGAACAGGCGACCAGTGTTGGAATCATGCCGACCTTGAATCGGAACATCGCCACTATCGCTGCCATTGAGAGAAGTAGCGCCAAGACATCGACACTTGCGAGCACTGGAGCATCAAAGGATAGGCCGAAGCTTCTGACAGGTCGCATCTCACGGAAGACTGCGTGGATCGCGAACCAGATGGCAAGATTCAACACCACGCCGACGACTGCCGCGGTGATGGACGATAAAGCTCCATGCAGGGCCGGATTACCCCGAAGCACTTCGATGAACGGTGCTCCGAGGAAGATGAACAGGAAGCATGGGACGAAGGTCACCCAGGTAGCGAGGAGCCCCCCGAGCACCCCTGCCGTGAGGGGCGACAGTGCGCCGGGATCTCGAAATGCGCCCATAAAGCCCACAAACTGGAGGACCATGATCAGGGGGCCGGGCGTAGTTTCGGCCATGCCGAGTCCATCGAGCATTTCGCCGGGCTGAAGCCAGCCGTAGTTCTCGACCGCTTGCTGAGCGACATAAGCTAAAACCGCATAAGCACCCCCGAAGGTCACGACCGCCATGGTCGAGAAGAAAGTGGCGATCCGGCTGAACACATTGTTGGGACCGAGCGTCGCGAGGAGCACGGCAACGGGAATGAGCCAGAGGGCAAGGCAGACCGCCGAGACACGCAGCGCCCGCACCATGGTTGGGCGCGCATGGTCGGGCAGTTCCTCTCCTAACAAAGCATCAGCGTCAGCCACCTCCTTACCGTCTTTGGCGGCAGCATGACCACCTCCGACCTGAAAGGCAGACACTCCAGCGCGCCCACCGATGAAGCCCATCGCACCTGCGACGAGGACGATGACCGGAAACGGAACGCCGAAGAAGAAGATTGCGACAAATGCTGAGGCAGCGAGCGCGACCATGATCCGGTTCTTCAGGGCCTTCGTCCCGATGCGCACCACTGCCTGAAGAACGACCGCGAGCACGGCCGCCTTGAGGCCAAAGAACAGGGCCGCGACGATACCAACCTTCCCGAACAGGGCATAGACGATGCTGAGCGTCATGATCGCCGCGACGCCGGGCAGGACGAACAGCACTCCAGCGAGGAGACCGCCGAGCGTACGATGCATGAGCCAACCGATATAGGTAGCGAGCTGCTGCGCCTCGGGTCCGGGCAGAAGCATGCAGTAGTTCAGAGCATGCAGGAAGCGGTTCTCGCCGATCCAACGCTTTTCCTCGACGATGATACGATGCATGACAGCGATCTGACCCGCAGGGCCACCGAAGCTGAGCATCGCGACGCGAGCCCAGACTTGGAACGCCTCGCCGAAGCTGATGCCATGTTGTTCCGCGCCGAGTTTCCCGCGTACTTTTGCAGTTGTTGGTGCATCCATCATGTCAGAATCCAGGCTTCCTAACGGGCCAGTTGTGGGTTTCCTCTGTCGCGTCCCGACACCAGCGGTAGAATGCATCATATAGCGCCATCCCAGCTTCGAGTTGTTCGAGGTCATCGGCGTACATACGAGAAAGTCCAAGCGAGATGGCTAGCAGTCCCGGCGCTTCAGGTGCCAGGTCAAGACGGGCCGTGTCGGCCCCGCGTACGATAGTAGCAAGACGCAGCAGCGGTTCAGTCCCAAGGCCGAATTCCTCGACCATGATGTCGAAGGTACATTGCTCGCCACGATGACTCCAGAACACGTTCTCACCTTCGATATCGAAGGGTGTCCCCTCGAAACGCTCCGCGACGGCTGGAACCTCGGATGGGGAAACGAACAGAAAGACGGCCTGCGGGTCGACAAAGCGGCGAATGAGCCAGGGGCATGCAATTCGATCAATCTTTGGGCGGGCTCGTGTTACCCAGATGGTTCGACCTTTGGTGTCGCGGGGTGGTAGCTTGACCTCCGGAACCATGGGGAGACCCGCCTGCGCCCATGCCAAGGCGCCATTTTCCAGAGAGTCCGCCTGTATCCCTTCGTGACGGAGCCACGCAGCCGCACCCTGACTGAGCTTGAGACCCTTTTGGCAGATGACGATCACTGATCGACCCGTAAACTCATGTGCCCAGTCGGAAACGGCTTTCCACGGGCGACGGATCGCTCCGGGAATCAGCCGTGGATCCGCCGCAAAATCTTCATCCGTCTGGATGTCGATAAGAACCGGGCACTTGGGCGTACCGATCAGGCGGGCGAGTTTATCGATGGAGATGGTGTTGATTGACGACATAAGACGCGTCCTTGCTTAAGGAGAGCTGGACGCGATTCTTGGGCATGGCGCCTCGTGAGGGGATCGCAGCCCCCATGAGACAAGTAGGCGTCATTCGTCGGATTTTGTCAACCGGCGCAACGCGCGGATGCCAATGGTGCGCTTCATCCCCGTCAGGCGTACTCGCGCCGTCTGACGACCAGTGAGCCAAAGGTTCGGAAGTTCCAATAGTGGCTATTCGCCAGGGTAGGGAGGAGAACCCGTATAGCCGCGACGTTTAGGCAGAGCACTTGTTGAACCAGGAACGGGCATGGATTCAAGGATTGCCACGCCAAGCCATCGAAATCCAGGGTGAAGTCCGCTATGGCTAAGTTCGATCAATAGCATCGCCTTGGAAGCTTCGATGTCAACCCGAACCGCCCATTGCTCGTGCGATCGATTGCAGATCCATGTGCACGGTGCGCCTCGCGGCGTCGGTATCTGTCGCTGCCTGGCATGTCAGCGCCGAACGGGCAACGCCTTTGCCCCATCTGCGGTTTTTGCTGGGTCATATGAAATCACAGGTCAAGCTACTGAATGCGTTCGTAGTGGCGATAAAGGAGCTCAATTCCGGGAGCGCTTTTACCCCGGTGTGGGACGTCGCTCTTTCACACCGAGCAATGCAGCTGAGTACTCCGGTGATTGTCTAGGTACGACGCCGTGATGAGCGGATCGCAAGCCCCTGCATATCTGAAGCGCTGAGGCCGCACCTAGCCCGTTCTCATGGCCGGAAGCAGGGCGGCACCAGGCATGGTCTTGAGCCAGATCGGCCGCAGGATGCGCAATCCCGCTGTCCGCTGCCATTCCTGAATGGCCTCGACCGAACATGTGCCGGATGCGCTGGTCAGAGCGAAAAAGACGTCCAGCACGGCTCCGAGCCTGCGGTCCGGACGATTTGCTTCGGTCGGAGAGGCGATCCGGATAGCGTCCATAATCATCAGTACCCCGCCGGGCCTGAGAGCACGGGCCACCTTTTGCACCAGCCGGAGGTTTTGTTCAGTATCGAAGTGGTGGACAAGATTAGCGATCAGCACCGCGTCATAGATGTCGGCCCCAAGATCATCGTCAAGCGCGTTCCCAGCCACATGAGCCACCCTGTGTCCCATGCCCTCCCGCGCCAGGATCTCGGCCGCGGTGGGAATGGCTTCCGGCAGCTCCAGGATCGTCGCCGTCAGCTCTTGATGACGGCGGCACAGCTGGACCGAATAGAAGCCATGGGAGCCACCGATATCGAGGAGAGTCTGTGCCCCTGCGGGCATGCGGGCCCGCCAAGCCACTTCAGTCGCAGGCGCTGTTGAGAAATCCCGCATGCCCCATTGGTAGCGGCGCCACTCCTCGGCACGGAGCGTCCGGTGCATATCCTGGGCGATCCCGTCATACAGCCACTGATCGAAACCTTCCGTCCATCGCCATTCGACCTCCTGGAAGTCGAGCTTGTGCACTAGCGTATACGGACTATCTGCCAGGAGCCATTTGCGGGACAGCCGGTTAAGTTCATACCGCCCATTTCGGTACTGGAGGTAACCGTGAGCTAAAAGGGCATCCAGCACCTTGCTGGTCGCGCGAGGGTTCGTGCTGCGCAAGGCTGCGATCTCCTCGGCTGTACGTCCTCCATCCTGCAAGGCTTCGAAGAGACCTGCCTTGGAGGCGCACATGATAATTTGGGCGAACTGAAACGCTGCCTGGGTATCTGCCAGCGGCTTTGGGCCAAGGTTCAGTCTGAGAGCTAACCACTCAAGGACGGTTTCAGCATGAGCCCCTAGCCGCATTGCACCTCAATCCTCTGAGACCGATCCATGAATAGAGGAGTTAAGCTTAGTGCCCGTCGACGAAATCTGCGAACAGAGAATGACCGGGTTTAATCTTGAAGGCACTTTGTCATGTGCTGACCAGCTTTAAGCCGCTCCCGGAATACCGTCGCTCCAGCTAACAGCGCTCCCGCCAGTGCGAAGGCAGCTGCCAAAAGCCAAGCTTCATTGATGGCGAGAGTGAGGGCGGCCTTCTCGACGAGTGGCCGCAGAAAGGCTTGCACGAGCGGGCTGTCCGGAGCCGGATGAGGTCCCGCGAGCAGATCCGGCGATAGACCCATGAAGACGGCCGCCGAACGGTCGTCCGCCTTTAATCGGTTGACGAGATCCTGTCCGTATTCAGGCACCCGAGACCAGATCACCGTGTCGATCAGCGCGATTCCGATCGCTCCACCGAGATTGCGCATCAGATTGAACAGGCTGCTGGCATCCAGAACCTGCTCCGGATCCAGATGTTCGAGCGCCAGCCGGGTTGGGGGCAGAATGCACAGCATGATGGCCGAGCCGCGGACCACCTGCGGCCAGAACATGCTGGCGAAGTCTGTCTGCGGGGTCTGTCCGGTGCTTAGCCACAAGCCTGCGCAAAACAGTGTGAAGCCTATGGTGGCGAGAAGAGCCGTAAACCCACGCCGCTCGATCCAGACCGTCAGCGGCGCGGCCACCAGTTGGGCGCTTCCGGTGACCAGCATGATCAGGCCGATCTGGAGCGAAGCATGTCCTCTGACGAGGGCGAGGAACACCGGCATCAAATAGACCGATCCATAGAGCCCGATTCCAAGCAGAAAGCTTAGACTGCACCCGATCGCGAACCGATCGTCGGCAAAGAGCGCGAGATTGACGAGCGGCCTTGGGCTACGGAGCATTCGGACCGTGAAAGCAGTCCCCAGAACAGCACAGAGTCCAAACGCCGGAAGAACCGAGCCGGACAGCCATCCCTGCTTTGGAGCCTCCTTGAGCCCAATCTCCAGGGCAGCCAAAGCAATTGCGATGCAACCGACGGATATCCAATCGAGAGTCCGAAAAAGACTTGTTTGAGACCTGTGCCGGGGAAGACAGATTGTGCCGACGAGAAGCGCGATGAAACCCGGCAGGATATTAATCAGGAAAAGCCAGTTCCAGGAAAAGCGTGTGGTGGTCCACCCACCAACCACGGGACCCAGCGTGGGAGCCAGGACTGCCAAGATCCCCGCAATGGTCGTCGCCAGCCCTTCGGCTTTGCGGGACAGCAGGAGAAATACAGCGGAGAACACCATCGGAATGAGAGTGCCGCCGCAGAATCCCTGCAGGACACGCCACGCAGTTAATGTGGCGAAGCTGGAGCTCGCAGCGCATCCGGCCGAGGCAAGAGTGAACCCACTGATGGCCAGTATAAAGAGCCAGCGGAACGTCAGGGCGCGAATGAGCCAACCTGTCAGCGGAATCGAGATGACCTCCGCAATGAGGTACGCCGTCTGAATCCAGCTCATTCGATCCGGGGAAATCTCGAGGGCTGAGCTGATGGCCGGCAGGGACGTCGCGACGATCTGGATGTCAAGGATAGCCATGAACATACCCAGCGCCATGGCGGCGAAGCCGAGCCAGGCAATCGGAGAGGCATCGTCCGATCGGTAACTGGACAACATGGATTTAGTCCCATAAGCAGCGGGAACTGGACGACACGCAGCGGAACTTCGTCGTCAGGGCTTACCCAAAATGGCTTGAGAGGATCCCGGGCTAGGCTTGACCTACTCCCAAACCTTTCGGCACATCAACACGCCAGATCCGACATTATTCGGTCCTTTGAGCAGTAATGCTGCTAGCTCCAATCAGCCTCGCCGCCGCGAGTTTCGGTACGGTTAGGCCATTATATCGAATAACTTCCACTGCCTCGGGGTTCCTGATGTGTTGGATGCACTCGAGGAGGTCTTGATGAAAGATTGCAGCAAAGACACGCATCGTCCCGGTTTGCTGAGTGGCATTTAGCTCTGCCGCTCAGTATTGCTCTGCTTCACACACCCGCTTTTGCGTTGGGAGGCGGACTGCTGATCGGGTGGGGAATTCTGTCTCACGTAACCACTCCGGCTCTGGTGGGCTTTTGCATCCTGGCCGCCTTCCTGTTCTATGCTTATTTGGCCGAGGCCAACGATTTCACCGATGAGAGAGATGGATCCGGGACAGGAGGCATGCATTGTACCAGGCAGATGCGTCTTTACGCACAAGAGCATCCTGGAACTGTTCGCATTAGCAGCTCATGGGCACAAGTGGTCCAGAAGAGGTCAAGACGGCTCTCGCCGGGCACTTGTCTCGGCTTTGGCGCTATGGGCTGATCCTGACCGGCCGCCGCGATGAGGCGGAAGATCTCGTGCAGGCGACCTGTGTCCGAGCTATTGAACGGGAGCACCAGTTTCAGCCCGGCACACGGCTCGATCACTGGCTGTTCTCGATCCTACGTTCCATCTGGCTCAACGAGGTGCGCGCGCAGCGAATTCGCCGCGGGGAGGGAATTGTTGATGCGGAAACGGCCCTTGTGGTCGACGGGGCAGGCCAGACCGAAGCGGCTGTTCTGGTCCATCAGGTCTTGAGAGAGGTCGCGGCGCTGCCAGACGCTCAGCGTGAGACGGTCCTTCTCGTCTATGTGGAAGGCATGGCCTATCGGGAAGCAGCGGCCATTCTCGATGTTCCGATTGGAACGGTGATGAGTCGCCTGGCCGCCGCACGCGCCACTCTTGGGAAACTCAATATGGGGAAGGAGCGGAGTCACGACGTGCGAAAGGGAAACGACGCATGACCAACGCGCACGACAACGATTTGCCAACTGACGAGGAACTCGTCGCCTACCTCGACGGGGAACTCACATCTGACACCTATGGTCGAATGGTCCGGTACCTCGCAATCGATCATGATCTCCAACGGCGTCTGATTCTGCTATCCGGTGGCCAGCGTCCGTTCCGTGAAGCTTTTGCGCTTTTACTTGAGCAGGCTCCTCAGGCAAATCTCAAAGCCACGCTCGCTAGCCTTCCAGGACCAGTGGGATCCTCCGAGGTTGTACGTTCGCCTCGAGGCTGGGGCAACACCGCGAAGGCCATGGTCGCCGGCCTACTTCTCTTTATGGCCGGTCTAGGGGCTGGCTGGCTCGCGCCAGCGCTCAATCAAAGGCTATGGGAACAAGCGTCAGATGAAGGTGCATCGGCCGACAACTGGCGGCAGGCTGTTGCAGAGTATCTGACGCTCTTTACGGCAGAGACGCTGGCCGTCATACCCGACATTCCAGCCGCCCAGGAGCAGGAGCTTGCGGCTGTGGGAAACAGGGTGGGCCTCAAGCTTTCCCCACAAATGATCTCCCTGCCGAACCTGTCCTTCAAACGGGCGCAGTTTCTCGAATATGACAACAAGCCGCTTGGGCAACTCGTCTATTTGGAGCCTGGAAACGGGCCAGTGGCGCTTTGCATCACTGCGGATGTAACTTCCGGAACCGACTACCAGACTGAGCAGAGACAGGGCTTCAATATCGTCTACTGGTCTCGTGGACGCTACAATTTCATGTTGATCGGACATATGCCAGCGTCGCGTCTGCAAGAATACGCTGGCGTCCTTTCATATCGCCTCAAATGAGGGGCGCTGGACGCGCTGCATTAATTCGGCAACCGGTTCAGGGGCTTCTGCAAAAGCAGCGGACTATACCTCATGGAACCCGTTCGACAGACGGTCCAGATTTGGACCGGGCTCAGGGCAAATCGAGGGCCGCCTGAATCGTCTAGGATACTTTCGGAGCGATCTTAGCGCGACAACGCTCTCCGAATGGCGTGAGGAAGCCGGCGGGTGAGCAAAGTTGGGATCAAGTGAAGTGGCGCAACCAAGCCAAGCCAGGAATGAGCGACAGATCAGCATCAGGGAGTTGACGCGCACGAGATGTTCCAAGCTTGCTCTATAATCGTCAAGCGAGGCAGTCTCGGTATCCATAAGTTCCGTCTCACCGCTGCGCCGACTGAACCGGACAACCATGTTGCTCTACCCATTGAGGGAGAAACTGAACGTCTCCGCTACAAGTCCTGGCCCGAATGCCATGGCAAGGCCCTGTGCCGGCGAAGGCGCATCTTGCATCATGCGCTTGAGGACAAACATCAGCGTGGCCGAGGACATATTGCCGAACTCCCGGAGAACGTCGCGTGACCAGCGCAACGCATCGGGGCTCAGATCCAGTCCCTGTTCTACAGCGTCGAGAATAGTCCGGCCGCCGGCGTGAACAGCCCACAGATCGTACTCCTCCTTGCTTCGCTTGCGCAGGATTCCCTGACCGTCGTTACGCATGAGCTCTTGCCGCAGTGCGTGCGCGATCTGTGAAGGAACCTCACCGGAAAGAGACATTTTGAAACCGGAGTCCCCAATCCTCCACGTGATTAGGTCGGCTGTGTCCGGTATCGTCACAACACGGAAGTCCTTGAGGGCAATTCCCTCCGGGCGCGCCGACACCAGACTTGCGGCACAGCCGTCTCCGAACAGAAGTGCACTGAGAAGTACTTCAAGGTCGGGCGTCTCCTGAAGGTGCAAGGTGCACAGTTCGAGATTGATGACCAATACCTTCGCAGAGGGTTCGGATCGGACGATGTGATGCGCAATCTTCAATGCGTTGACGGCAGCCGCGCATCCCATGAAGCCGACCAGCGTTCGCTCGATGGACGGGCTGAGTCCTACACGGCTGATCAGCTGCTGATCGATCCCCGGCGCCGTGAAGCCAGTGCAGGACGCTACCACCAGATGGGTGATGGACATCGGGTCCTCGTCGAGGTCGAGGGCTTCGACCCCGCGCTGAGCCAGCTCCACGGCGTGAGCCTCGAAATGGGCCATTCGGGCAGCCGTGCCGGCGAAATGATTCCTTTGGTAGAGTCCCTTCCGGTCGACCCAGCCTTCCTGGTTCTCACTAGGCTCCAGGGTCGAGTAGCGATGGTCGATAGCGGCTCGTTGCACCATCCTCTGGAAGAGAAGTCTGGTCCTTCGATCCGGCAGAATTTGATCGGCGAACTGAATAAAACGTCCGTGCACATCGTGATCGGGAACTGCCGTGCCAATCCGATTGATAAAGGCCACTGTCATGTCGCACCTAAGCATTATCGCGAGCCGGGATGAAAACACCGATGGTCTTCAAAAAATTCGAGTGATCGAAGAAGTGGCTCTCACCTTTCTGTGATCCATCGAGGCCGCTGACTTAGGTGGGCGGCAATGTGCATGCAGTTATCTGTCCAGTGCCACTACCAGACAATTGTTGTGCCGCTGTTCCTGGGGAAATTCTCTCAACAAGGCCACGGCGCCAATGTCATTTTTGGTGAAGGCGCCGGAAACACAGCCTCCCGCTGGCCCGAGACGAAATCATCCTGTCACAACAGGCCGCTTCGCGAGAAGTACATTTAGGAATCGGTTCTGACGGGTGCGATACGCAGCGGATCACACGCATGCCCCACCCGGGCTGCATCGGTCGGACTCCGCAGCGCCGCCGGGAAAGACCGGCAAGAAAAATCTAGAGGTTGGGCATGGATTGGGATGACCTAAGGTATTTCTTGGCTGTCGGCAGCCGAGAGGCTGCCGCATGTAAGTTTCAGACCGGCCAAGCCACTATCAGTCGACGGGTGCGGACGCTTGAAGCTGCACAAGGAATTGTTCTCTTTGAGCGACTGAACACCGGTTAGGTTCCGACCCCAGCAGGCAAGGAGGTGTAGACCCGAGCCGAGGCGGCGGAAGCTGCGATACTTGCGGTAGTGCGTAGAGCTGCCAAGGAGCAGGGGCATGTGCGAGATTTGGTGAGGCTGGCGACCGGGGAAGCACTTGCAGGCCACATGATCGCACTCCGGATCGCAACCTTCCAGACCCAGTATCCCGCCATCCTACTCGAACTCAGCACCGGATTTCGGGCCGTCAGGTGTTCGATCTCATCCGCTCCGGCACATTGGTCGCCAACATCGGCCAGTGCTTCCCGTTGTCATCCGCCGCAGAGGCTATCGCCAGGCTGAAAGCCTAGTCAGTGGCGAGCGAGACGTCGCCACATACCGCCAGTATAGCCAGGGCTAATTGTCGGAGGAGGCTGCGCGTCTTGACCTATGGATCAAGGCGCTCACCCGCCGGCCGAATATAGCCGGCAGGGCAGAGGATAAAGGAGGCATAGGTCGGATCCGATAACGCACAGACTGCCAGCACTTGTTGAGGAACTGGTCTCGACCCGTGTGCGGCTGTTCCAAATGAGCGAATGCAGGAAGTCATCATTCGCGCGCAGGCTGGTTTGCTTTCGGCTGCACGACGATGGCGCCAGCGTTGCTATGAGGGTTGTCCATGTGCGCTCCCCGCCGGGCACCATCACCTTTTATCCGTCCGTCGAACAGAAGCGGCCGTGTTTCGTTCACATTGTTAGCGGGCTGTGTCCCGTTCGTACTCGTAGTAGCCGGAGCGTGCGGCTTTGCGGACGAAGCAACTTGAGCGGCGGTCGCGACCAGTGCCGCCGCAAATGCGATTGCCAATCTTGACATGACAGGCATCTCCTCTCCTCGCAAATGACCGCACTATTATGCCTCTCCTTCTGTAGGGTCGTCACGAGTCTTTTCGCTGAAGCGATTCACAGTTCGGCGGACCGAAGATCACATCGATCTGCCTGACTCTCTAAGGTACCAAGTCTCGGTAGAGGGACGCAGCAGACGTTAGACGCGGCTCTTATTATCGGCGGATTCGCCCCCTAACCAGATTTTCGAAGCTCAGTGCTGGTTGAGAATACCCAGGCTGGTGGCCTCGGCAATGACTGCAAGACGTCCAATTGCAGTCAATCTTCTGCTATCGGAGCGACGCCTTTGTGACTAAGGCAGGCTGTACTCGACCCAAAGTAGGACGTCCCGCGCGGCGGTCAAGCGATCCGCATCGGTGCCTTTGGCGATTGTCAGAAGCGCAGGGCGCGCCGGCGAACCTCCCACCGCTGCATTGAGTGGCTGCACGTTCGCCGGATTTCCATCGCTGAGCACACCCACGTTGGACATCGCTAGTCCGTCGTCGATCTCGAATGACGTCGCCGCAGCGCTGCCGAAGCGTAGTTTGGCGCTGAATTTGCCGCCTGCCACACCTGGTACCACAACCGCGAGGTTCGTGATTGCCGCATCGGTGGGCAGAGCCAGCCGGCCCAGGTCGAAACGGATCTTGCCGTGTGGCTCGGTGGCCTTGAGCAGAGTCTTAAGACCTGTCGAGTCGACGGCGAGCGCGGAGACGAATACGGAACGACTGGCGGGTTGCGGTGCCAGCGCTGCCGCGGATGGTACCTCGTAGGCCGCTTGAACGTCGAGCGTAATCCGGACGTCGGTGACGCGGTTCAGGCTGATGGCATTTGCGGCCTTTGGGAGATCAAGGATCCAGGTAGTAGTGAACGCCGCACCCTCGAACGGCAACAAATGCTCTCCTGGTAGGCCGTGCAAGGCCAAGTCAGTACGCAACCGAAACTCGCTGACGGGATATGCATCCGCGAAGCGAAGCAGCGGAACCCGCGAAGCTGCGGGTTCCCGCCGGAGCAATGAGAAGCCGCTGTTGGTGAGGATGCCCCGCGCCGGTGCTGCTGTGCCCGGTGCGTCCACGCGTACGTCCACCGCTCGGATCCGGTGTGCAAAGGTTCCGGGATGTGCCGCCATCAAGTCGTCATCGGTAAGGGTGAAGGTGCACGTCCCGCTGTTCTTCAACTGCCCGAAGGCGAGCGGCAGGTCGCGAGCGAGGGAGTAGGTGACTGTCAGGGGCACGGTTACGCGGGCAGCCGCTAGACGCAAGGCTTCCAGTTCGGCTAAGTCGAGCGCCAAGCGGTCCACCCCACCGACGTCGCGCATTCTCGGGTCGAAGTAGCCGATCCGAATGACTCGGATTGGCGTGGCCAGACGGTAAGCGAGAGCTCTCTCCGCAAACCACGCTGCTTGGCCGGCCAAGTCGAGGTAGCGATGCAGAGAGCGGCGCGCAACGCCAGCGAGCGCTTGCCAGAAGTCGCGGTTGAGGAAACGTTCGTTCTGATAGGTGATCAGGTCCCGAGCATAGGCGAGATCGGTCGTGGCTATTTCCCCCTGCAGATTGGCGATGGTCACGTTGCGCTCCTGCACTCGAACCGCCGCATGGGCTGCCGGCAATGCTTCGTTCTTGAGCGCCGTCAGTTCGCTCTCGCGCTTCGTGGCAGCATCGGCCATGCCTTGCAACGTGGTCGTGCTGAGCACTGCGAAGGCCGCAAATCCGCCGACCACGCCGAGACCACCCATGGCACTGCCCAGGCCGACACTCTCGGAACCGGCCGCCGCGCCCCCTGCACCCTGTGCTCCGAGGCCCAGAGCTTCACCAACGCCACTAGTGCTGAGCGATGTCCATCCCTCCGAGGCACCTTTTCCGATATCCACTATCGAGCTGATGCTCGACTTCATGCCGTTGAAATAGGTCTCAAACTGATTGAACAAGGAGTTGGCGTCATCGATCTCCGCTTGCTTCGCGGTGATGAGTTTCTCAACATCGGTTACGAGCTTCTTGGCAACAACCGCGCCTGCCTTGGCGATCTCGACCTGTTCGGCGGCAATTGCCACCGTGGTCCGGGCCTTGCGCTCCTGCGCCTTGGCCGCCAGAAGGTCGAGATCCAACTGCTCGATCCGTCCGAGATAGGCCAGATAGTCGTTCTGGGCGGATTTCGCGCTTGTCGCCCAGCGTTGGGCGGCGTTGACCAGGGTGTCATAGCTTAGCGTTGGTACCGCGTCGTCGCTATAACCATAGAAGTTGAGGCCAGCCTCGAGTTGGTGGAGTGCGAGGCGAGCTCGATCGATTTGGTTGCGCACCCGTGGGTTCTCGACCAATCCGAACCACGGCAGCTTAAATTGCAAGGGAAGGTAAGCGCTGGTCCCGGGGTCTTCGCCGTGCAAGAAGATCACGGCCTTGTACAGTTCGCGAGCACGCTCCAGGCTCGCCGCGTCATCAGTGCGGTATAGCGCCTCCGCCCAGGTCAGAAGCGCGTCGGCTTGCGCTATCCGTGCATAGCGCTCCTCGAGTGGGTGCAGTAGGGGCGTGTCTGGTTTGAGCACGTCGTAGCCGTTGCGCACTTGGGGGGTAAGTGAAAACGGCCCGTCTAGACGCCGTTCTTCATCATACACCAAACGGGCCGTGTAAGGACGGTCACCTAACAGATCATTCCAGCGCAGGCGACCAGCGACCACTCGTCTGTGTATGACGAGAGAATCGGGGTGTTTCACCATGCCGGCCGGCGTACCGAGCATGCCAATACCAATGTAGAACCCGGTCATCCCGGCTAGCACATCCACGGTTCCCGCCAAGTCGCCTAGTCCTGCGCGAATGATAGCGCGGAACATCGGCAGCAGGAAACGCAGCTGGTAGGTGCGCAAACGCGTGGCCTGATCACGCGCGATCCGAAAATGCACTACGTCGAGCCAGAGATCCGTGGGCTGAGCTAGTTCGAAGAAGCGCTCGAAGCCGTCTGGAGAGTATGGGCCGCGTGTTCCCGTGAGCTCAATGATGTTGGACACCTTGAGCTTGCGGCGGCGGGCGAGGCTCAGGGGGCGTGGGAAGTTCCCAACGCTCATTTCCGGCTCCCAGTCCTCGCCAGGCTTCGGGCTAGGGGAGGCGGCGTTCAGCAAATGCTCGGCCTCGTCCGCCAGTCGCGCGGCGGTGGCGAACTGACTTCTATCAATGGCTTGGACGAGCTCGAGCAACTTGGCGTCCGCGGCGCCGTACGCCAGCAGGAAGCTTGCTGAGCGGTGAACCTCATCCATTGTACCGAAGTAGCCATTGTAAGGCGTAAGGCTCTGAGTGCCGGGTAGTGCCTTGTGATACTCGAGAAACTTCTTACGCCCTTCTGTGAGCCATGCGCCGGCCAATGTGCCGATCACCTGGGTGCGAAGTGCAAACAGATTCTCTGCGAAGAACGGCTGCTGGCGCGCGAGCCACTCGTCGAAGCGCAGGAAGAACGGGGCCGAGCCTATCACCTCACTCCACAGAATCGGCTTGCCTTCGACGCCCGGCAGCTGTGGTTCGATGATGCTCTCGGGAGGCTCCACAGGTCCTTGTGCCGTGTCGCTGAGGATCCTAGACAGTGTGTGGATGTTGAGTTTCACTGGTGTGGAGGTGACGCTGTCGGGCTCCGTGAGGGGCAGACGGTACCTGTTGGCGAAGTCTTGGACCGTGACCGGCGCGAGCGCGAGCAATGCGTCCAGATACTCTCGGTCGGTGCGCGTCCCTTGAACAGCCAGTGTACCGGCCGCGACCCCGAACCCGAAACCAGAGCCTGTATTTGCGGTGAGGATTGATGTGACTATCGGCACCAGCAGCCGATTGAGGGGTACCTCGGTCCGGTTGACGGTCCGGAAATCCTGCTTGAAGCGATGCTCGAGCTGACGCTCGACAATATCCGGAAACGTCTTCGGATCCGCTCCGAAACCGAGCTTCTGTTGATGTGCGAAGAGCACGAAGACCGAGCGTAAGTAGTCCCGGTAGGACTGGTCATCGGGCAGTGCCCAAGGGAAGATTCCCCAGCCCAGGCCAGGCTTGATGAAATTATCGACATCCCACAACGGTTTGGGTTTCAGGTCCACCTGCGGCAGATCACGAAACTTCACGATCCTTACTTCCCCAGCGCGCAGGGCTACCGGATCCAGCAGGAGCATGGTGGGTGCTTCTTCTTCAGCCTCAGCTCTCTGAAGGCTCTGGTCCAGCTCCGAAAGGAGACGTGCTCGCTCCCCGGCCGTCAGGAGGCGGGCGGCGCTGTCCGCCGTCGGAACTGCAAGATCATTGGCGAGGTCGTCCGCGCGCACACGTCTCGTGGCGACGAGTTGATCGGCGAGCAGCATGAGGCGATCAGAGGCGAGTTCTGAAGCCGGTGTCACCTCCAGAATAGCTGGCGTTTCGCCGTCCAATTCGGCACGGGACACTTCAATGCCCTCACCTGGCCCGCCTGCCAGCCGAACCAGCAGCCGCTGCCGCCAAAGGTCGTGTGGCAGGTCGAGAATGGCGATGCCGTTGATTCCAGTCAGTACCTGCGCAACGACATCGGAGCACTTCGGAGCAAGCGTTATCGCCTCAACCCTGACGTCAGCAAGCGGTGTTCTCGTGGCGGCATGAACGGTCTGTACCTGAATCCTCAACGGCTTGGCATCGTTCAGCATCGCACTTATCTCCCTCTCATGTGCGCCTTGCGCAGGTCGGGCAGGTTCGAGCCAACTTTGTCATGGGACTTTTACGGAGTGGAGGACCATATCCGAGGTACATGTCGCCGGCATGCTCGGAGCAGCTTTCCCAGACATCCGGCACGTGGTCATGCGGGTGCAACGACCATCCCCTGCACGGACGGCTTTCATGAGCCGTTGGGTGCTGAGTTTATTTATATTGGAGCTGATGAGTATCGGGTAAAACCCTGAGAGCTGGACGGACGATCCTCGCACCGAAAACGGAAAGGGCCGAAGTACGTCAAACCGGGAAGCTCTCATGCAGCAAAGAGCGTCGGCTTAACGCACGTGATGCGGCTAGGCTCTGAAACAATGCCAAATCAGCTCGGGTTTCACGCAATCGGCTCTCTGGAAGTCTTGCGGATGCCATTTCTGACAGAAAAGAGTGCCTGCAGCCCACAACGAATGACGCTCCGACAGCATTCATTCAAAGTCTTTCAACTCTTATGAAGCTCGTCGACACGGCCCGCCACTGTACCTCGAATGGCCAAAAGGCCTTACGGATCGAAGATCATGGCAACCGCAACAGGCAGCGCTTTGCAGGCATCCTCCGCTTTCCGGGCGATATCCTAGCGGATTGGGTTTCTCTCGCGTAGCCTCGTCCCCATCGATATCGGCAGCCTGATCGGGATCAGGGTACCATCTTGGTCACCCACAAGGCCGTCTTCTCCCATGACGACATTCGCAATGAACTCTGGACAACCCATGGCACGAAGGGCGAGCCGATGTTCGTGCTGCGCGATGGCATGTCGGGCACGGAGACCTATTGAGGTTGGCGGACAAGTCCCTTCTTCTATGCCTAAGCGTCGGAAGAGGAGACAGCACGCTTCCCATTGCTCATCGCTGCCAATTGACGACCGCTACTCCGACCAAAGCCATCGCTCCTCCAATGGCGCCGAGCAGTGTTGGCACCTCACCGAGCCATACGAACCCGAGCAGCGTAGCGACCGGAGGTACGCAGTACATGAAGTTCGACGCGCGGCTGGCTGGCAGTCGCGACAGAGCGACAGCCCAAGTTCCATAGGCGATGAGGCTCGGAACCAGACCGAGATAGATTACGGCTTGGATCCCCGAAGACGGCGCCTCAAGAAATTGGCTTGTGCCGGTTGGAAGCCAGGGAGCGAGAACGAGCGCCCCAAGTACCATGTTCCAGGCTGAGACCGTCAGCGGCCTATGCCTCGCGAAGAGTGGCTTCTGTACGACTGTGGTCACGGATGTACAGAGAGCGGCGCCGAGGATGAGCAGCGCTCCGGTGTCGAGACGCATGCCACCGCCCTCGCCAAGCGCGATTAGGCCGATGCCAGCAAACGAGAGACCCGTTCCAGCCCAAGCCAATACGTTGAAGCGCTCACCCAGCACAAGCATTGCGAGGCCGGCCGTGATGATCGGGTTCGTATTGATGATGAAGCTTGCTGCTCCGGCCGAGACAGTCATCTCTCCCATGTTAAGAAGGGCCGTGTAGAGCCCGACGAACAGGACACCGCCAACCGCAAGCCGAAGGAAGTCCGCAAGCGTTGGCCATGCTGGGCGTACGATACAAAGAAACAATGCTGCCGGAATGGCTGCAATCGCGAACCGCAGTGCACCAAGCTCGATTGGACCGAAAGCTTGTAGTCCCGCCCGGATGGCCGGGAAAGCTGAAGCCCAGGCGAGGATTGTGACGATGACGGCGGTGGTGGTCACACCGTCGAAACGTTTGCTCTCGGAAAGATGGACGGTACCGATGCTCACGGCAAAAACTCATGAATGGAATTGGCAGGACTGATAATTCTGCGATCTGATCTGATTGACAATCGAACAATTCGAGGGTCAGCTGTGAGCATGGATCACAGTTTAACAATGTTGCCACCCCTCGATGCCCTGCGCGCCTTCGAGGCGGCCGCGCGCCTCGGCAGTTTTTCGGCGGCGGCAAACGATCTCAACCTTACGCACGGCGCTATCAGTCGACAGGTAGCCAAGCTCGAACATTGGCTCGGTGAGAGGCTGTTCGACCGGCAGGCCCGGGGCGTCGCCTTGACCCCACAGGGGCAGCGCCTGCATCAGCGTACGAGCGAGGCATTTGCCCTGATTGCAAACAGCTCCGATCGTTGGATCGAACGGCGTGGGGCGTCTATTGTCCGCCTGACCTCGATCCCGTCGGTGAGCAGCCTCTGGCTGATGCCGCGCCTGCAAGCGTTCGAAGCAGGCGATCCGGTTCTAAGGATCGAGTTCGTAGTGGAGCATCGCAATCTTGATCTTGAAGCCGAGGGGATTGATCTGGCGATCCGCTGTGGTCGCGGGAGCCTGCCTGGACGTGTTTCCATTCGTTTGTTCGAGGAGCAGTGCTTTCCAATTGCATCACCTGCGCTTGCAGCGTCGCTTGGATCCGGCGCTCCGGAGCGAATTCTCAATTATCCCCTCGTGCACGATTCCGACGCATCGGGATGGCGTGCCTGGTTTGCCGCACAGGGAATGGACTATCGCCCTCGCCCGCAGGATCGCCGTTTCGAGGACTACAACCTTGTGCTCGACGCTGCAGCCCATGGGCTCGGCATTGCTTTGGCCCGTCCTCCTCTGGCCGGCGGCGCTCTGCGCAACGGCCGTATCGTCAGGGTCGACCCGCGAACCGTGCTCAATCCAGTGTCATACTGGCTGGACAGAACCCCAAGCCAATTGCGGCCGTCTGCAGCGGAACTTGCCCGACGGATCATGGCCGAGGCGGGCTTGACCGCCCCTGCGGCCGAGACATTCCTGAAAACGTAGAATATGCTGCACAGCACAATCAGGGCAGGCACTCGCGTGGCGTGAATTTCACCCACTGTGGTTCTGCCATCAGCGTGGTCCCACTATGAACACCAACTTGGCCTTGAGGGTCAGCCCATGCTGACCCACACGGGACAGGGCATCCCCGGTGATCCACTGAACGTCGGCCTTGTCGGCTCCCAGGAGGATATCGTGCGAGCCATGCACCTTGCCGGCTGGCATCCGGCGGACTCGATCACACTCCAGACCAGCCTTGAGATCATCGATAGCGTGGTTCTCGACCGGCCTGATCCGGATGCACCGGTAAGCTCCTTATTCTACGAGGGACGACGGGAGGATCTTGCTTTCGAGAAGCCGGTGGGTTCGAGCGCGGACCGTCGGCATCACGTACGGCTCTGGAGGGTTCTGGCGCGTGGGCAAGAAGGCCGCCCCGTATGGCTCGGGTCGGCGACCTTCGACCGGGGCGTGGGCCTGAGTCGATACACGGGCCAGGTCACCCATCATATTGCCCCGAACATCGATGCGGAGCGTGACGGCTTGGTCGCTGATCTCATGCAGGCCGGAATGGTCGAGGTGCGCTATCAGGTGTCAGGCATTGGACCGACATTGCGTGGGCGCAACGGCGAAGGTGACCTTTACTTCACTGATGGGGAGATCTGGATGGCTGTGCTCTCCGCCGCCGGGCAGAGGCGCTTGCAGCCACCTGTCACCTTGCCCAACCCCACACTCATTGCGGCGAAGGAAGAGATCTGGAAGGCAGTTCTGGGCTCATGGCCGCAGCAATGAGAGGGACCCGCGCTGGGAAGTTGAGACGCTGTCCTCATTATGGATCACCTGGGTCGCACCGTAGGTCTTGCGAACATCGACAATCTGGAGTGAGCCATAGCAGCTGCCCTTAGCTGTCGCGACAGCACATCGAGCCATCGTAAGGCCCATTCGCTACGGTAATGCAAACGCCGCTGGTTTGAGTGGAAGGCAAGCTTCGGAAGCAGCCTGCCGTGAACTATCCCTTGACGGCTCCCATAGTCAGACCGCTCACGACGTAACGCTGGAAGATCATCGTCAGAACAAGAGCGGGCGCCATGATCGCAACGGAGGCCGCCATGACGCCGCCCCAGTCGATATCGGCATAGGAGAGGAAATTGAAAACGGCGATCGGTAGCGTCCTCGTCCTCTCCATGCTGAGCACCTGAGAAAAGAGGAAGTTGTTCCACGAAAAGATGAATGCCAGGGTCGTGGCAGTGATGATGCCGGGTCCGGACAGGGGAAGAATGATCCGAAGGAAGATGTAGTTTCGCGAAGCCCCGTCAACCATCGCTGATTCCTCAAGCTCTATGGGAATGGTCTCAAAGTAGCTCGACATGATCCAGACCACGATGGGCAGCGTGATCAGGACATGGCTCAACACGAGTGCCACGTAGGTGTCCATGAGGCCGAGGCGGGAGAAGATAATGTACCAGGGCATCAGGAAAGAGATGCCAGGCATCAGTCGCGCCAGTAGGATCACCAGCGCGAGCCGCCGCTGCGAAAAACGGGCGATGGAATAGGCCGCCGGAAGACCAAGCAAGAGTGACACGCCCACGGCGAAAGCCGCCACGACAGTCGAATTGATGAAGTAGCGAATAAAATCCTGCTCTCCGAAGACCTTATAATAGTTCTGGAATGTCGGACTGAAGACGAACTTGGGCGGCCAGGCGACGATATCCACTTGTGTCTTCAGCGAGGAGATCAGCATCCAAAGGAAAGGCATCAGGACAATCGCCGCCAGCAGAACGACCGCCCCGTAAAACAGAATCTTGTATCCAACTTTTAACATGATCGATTCCTGTCTCACTCTGGATCCGCCGTTCAGGCGGCCCTTCGTTTGCTCAGCCGTGTGATCGCTACGCTGCATGCAAGAACGATGAGAAAAAGCACCACCAGGATAACGGCGGCCTGTCCCATGCGAAAATACTCGAAGCTGTACTTGTAACCAATGAGGTTGAGCGTTTCCGAGGCATAGCCCGGGCCCCCGCCTGTCATCGCGAAAATGATGTCGAAGGTCTTGAGGGCATCAATCAGGCGCAGAATGACGGCCGTGACAATGACCGGCATCACCATCGGGATCGTAATGAGCCGAATAATCTGCCATTCGCTTGCGCCGTCGATCCTGGCGGCCTCTGCCGGCTCGTCGGAAAGGGCCGCCAGGCCAGCGAGCACGATCAGCGTAATCATGGGCGTCCATTGCCACACGTCGACGATCACGAGGGAGAGCAGCACAGTGCTTGCATCGGAAATCCAGGAGCTAGCCGGCAGCCCGAGCGATTCCAGAACGTAATTGGCTAACCCGATCGTCGGATCGTAGAAAAGGTTGAACACAATTCCTACTGCGACTGGGGTCGCGACCAGAGGTAGAAGAAGAAGCAGCTTTACCAAATTCCTGCCGACGAAGGCGCGGTCCAGTAACAGAGCGGCTGCCACCCCGAGCACGGCTTCCGCCGCCACGGCCGATATGGTGAAAACCATGGTGCGCCACAGCGCTTGCAGAAAGCGCGGCTCGATCAATACCTGACCGAAATTTTCGAGGCCGACGAATGATGGTGCATTACCTGATGTCAGTGTCCAGTTCGTCAGGCTGATATAGGTGGTGTAGAGAACCGGAAAGACCATCAGTAGCGCGACGAACAGGATCGCCGGCAGGGGATAGATCCAACGGATATTGCTGTCCGCGTAGCTATTATGGGTCATGGACTCTCGACAGATTCAAGCGCCGGATGCTCTGGATACTTCAAGTCAGTGCCGCGCCCCCCACGGGCGGCCCGGCCCACCCGGATCCATAAAGTCCCGACGCCCCCGGGGTCGGCGGCTGTTCTTATCACTCCCCCCCCGCGCCCCCGGCCGGGGGGGGCCCCCCCCCCCACTCCGGGATACTTACTGTCCGTACTCGCCGGTGTTGCGCAGCAGCGTGTTGACCTTGGCGACACGGTCCTTCGCCATATCGCCGATTTGCGGCGACTCGCCCTTCGTGTTGATCGATTCGATAACGATCTCGCCGATCAGGTCGCGTGCCTCGCCAACGGCACTCATGAAGGGACGGTCGGTCGGATAGCCGTTCTTCGCCACGAAAGCACGTGTCTCGACGAGGCCGGGATCGACCTTGGCGACGACAGCCGGATCCTCCCACACAGACGTCCGTGCCATCGTGATGTTGGCGCCCATCGCCTTGGCGGCGAGTTCCTTGCTGGTGGCCCATTCGAGGAAGGTCTTCGCCAGATCCTTCTTCTTCGACTGGCTGGCTATGGCGATTCCCCAGGAGGTTGCGTAGAACGGGGAATTCGTCTTGGGCCCGGCAGGGAAATTGGCGATGCCGATTTTGTCCGCTCCGAGTGACGTCTTCGCAGGATCGGTCAGCTGGCCATAGAAGACGGACGCGTCAGTCCACATCGCGACACGGCCCGCCTGGAACAGTGGCAGGATGTTCTCCCACGACATGGACGTCACGCCGCGGGGGCCATAGCTCCCGACGATTTTGCCGTAATAGCGAAAGCCATCAACAGCTTCCTTCGAGTCGAAAACCGCTACGCCCTTGTCGAGATACTGACCACCGAAATTATAGATATAGCTGGAAAGCTGGGTTACGGCCGCCGCGCCCTTGCCACGGGAAGCAAAGCCTGCCACGCCGCCGGTATTGAGCTTCTCCGCAGCGGCCGCCAACTCGTCGAAATTCGTCGGGACCTTGATGCCCGCGGCCGCAAGAAGGTCCTTACGATAGAACAGAACCTGCCATTCGGTGACGAGCGGAACGATGTTCGGCTTGCCGTCATATGTAACGATGCTGACTGTGTTGGCCGGGTAATCCGAGAAATCATAACCGGCCAGTGGTTCGTACCACTTATTTTTCGCGAAGAGCTTTCCGTCCTGCAGCGGTCGAGTCATGAACACATCGACCGATGATGAATTCGTGGCGAACTCGGTGGTCAATTTGGTCGTAAGCTGGCTTTCCTGCAAACTCTCAACATTGACCTTGATACCGCTCTGCTTCTCGAATTGCGGAATCTCCGCCTTGAGAATATCGCCATACGGATGGTTGGCCAGAAGAACACGTATTTCCTTTGTCTGCGCCAGCGCGCCTCCGCTCAGGCTTAGTCCGAGTGCCACAGTCAGGCCGAATTTCAAAATCGTTCTCATTTTTCCTCCCATCGAAGCGGTGAAGCCCCAAGCTTGCCTGATATTGGATTCTGTAACAGACAGCCTCGGAGCCAGTCACTGCAGGATTGCGTGTACTTCATATAGTCGCATATCTGGGGCAGCAAGCAGCTGCTGCAAGCGTGCCACACCAGTAGCGCCATGTCCTTCAAGCTTATCGCTAGCGAAATGCCGTTGGCCCGAGCGACGTCCTCGCGCTCGCGTCAACCATGTGAAGCTGACAACCGATGTGCGTGGCTCCCCCAAGGACAGGCGGGGATCGACATCGAACGAGGTCGCGGTTGTAGCCGTGGAGCGGGTGTGGCCCCAGGCGCCGAAGCCTTCGCCCCACAGAGCATAGCGCGGCGCAACGGGAACCGGGGCCACCGCCACCGGGGCCCTTGTCTGGCCGGGGCGATCGGCGGCGAAGGCGGCGCCATAGGGGCCCTGGGCCAGAGAGGGCAGGGCCGGGCCGGTGAGCGGCTGGCGCAGGCGGGTCAGAAGCGCCTCGCGCACCAGCCGCTCCTGCTCATAGGCCACGCTGACGGCCGAGGCATGGGCCTCGCCGGACAAGGCATCAAAGGCCTGGCGGGCGCCGGCAACGCTGGCGCCGAGCACGGTGTTGTAGAGCCGGTGGCCGGGCCGCAGCGCATCGATGGCATCGGCGGTGCGGTACTGGTTCTCCGACAGCGCCACGGAATGGAAGGCGAGGGGATTGGTCGGCGGTTGGGGCGGAGCCGGCGTTACCGGATCTGGCGTGGCCGACTTGCGCCGCATGGTCAGGGTGACGGCGTCGGTCGCGTAGCCGAGGGTGGGGGAGATGAAGGCGAACTCGGCGCTTTGCGTGCCGGCGAAGGTGCCGGTGACGCCGCCCTGGGCGGTGAGGATGGTGTAGGGGGTGTTCTCGACAAAGTTGATGCCCTGGTCGGGCAGCACCTGGACCGTGCCGCCAGTGAGCGTCGCAGTGCCGGTGGCGGCAAGGCGGTCGTTGAATAAATCTGTATCTTCCGCGATACGAGGTTCGGAAGTCTGATCTCGGTCCACAACTTGATAGCCAGTAGAGAATCGATGGCGGTTCCCCAGAATAAAGACGAGCTCTTGAAAGCAATAAACTCGAAATTTGATAAGCTGATTAAAGATCTGAATGCTGTTCCGGCGGAATTGACCGGAGAAGCCAGCATGGAAGGACACGTCAAGGGAGCGCGGATGAGCGTTTCTAATTTGGTCTCCTATCTCATTGGCTGGAATGAACTGGTTCTCAAATGGATGGAAAGAGACGCTCTCGGGAAGCCAATCGACTATCCCGACACCGGTTTCAAAGGAAACGAGCTGAGCAAGCTCGCGCAGAAATTTTACCGGGACTATGAGGAGCTTAGTTATCCGCAGCTGCTCGACCGTCTCAGTGCTGCGAAACTAAGGATCGTTTCCCTCATCGAAAGCCACGATAATGCTGATCTCTACGGGCGCCAATGGTACGGACGGTGGGCGATGGGCAGGATGATTCAGTTCAATACCTCCTCGCCCTATGACAATACGCGTGGCCGGCTGCGAACTTGGCTAAAAGCAAAAGGCGTTTCATGCAATGTTTGACCGTCGACCACCGGCGACTGTAATTCCAGCCGTATGCCGTCTACTCTTTGGTGCAAGTCTTGCATCCCGACATGTTCGCTATGCCATGTACTGAAGTTGTCGCTGGGATTAAATGGGAACTCTACGGAATTTCTTTCTGGTTTGAGCCAAAAGCTAACGTTCAGCCAAAACAGAGCAGAGATACCCAAATACGCGAGCTGCGGTTGAAGTGTTTGGAGCAATTTTTCCTGTGCCGTGAACTAGGTCATTGATTTCTGCGAAGCCCCTGTGAGCTTTTCCATCCTGATCCAGACCGTGTCGACCCTTGAAGCCCTCTCGCGGCTGTAAAGCGACACTGGTCGCTCTTTTGCTTGCACAAGGTCGTAAGTCGGCGTCGCGCCAAAGCGGCCCTTTGCCCATTTTCAAGAGAGTAGTCGATATGAGTACCCTTGAGAGCACCGGCCCTGCCGGGAGCCTCCTCAGCCTTAGAGTAAGAAGTTGTCTTGGGTGAAGGTGTGCCAGCCGAGCAGCTTGATGGCGAAATCTGCGCTTCCATCACCGTTGGTGTCGCCCGAGACGTAGGTATTGCGGTCCGCCAGATGGTAGACATGCAGCTCGCCCGCCACGTGGTGAAAGCGCTCGGTACCGATGAAGGTGAACGGCTGATCCCCTTCGACGAGAGCATTGGCGTCGATGGGCGTGAGAACGATCCTGTCTGCCCCGTGCTCGAAATCCACGACAATGTCGCCGCGGGCCTCTCTCACGTCGGCGAACACGAACCTGTCGTTGCCGGCGCCACCGATCAGCACGTCCGAGCCGCCCCTGCCGTTCAGGGTGTCGTTCAGCGCGCCGCCATCCAAAGTGTTGCTGGCGGGATTCCCCAGCAGCCAGTTGTGAAGGGAATTGCCGGTGCCGTTGATGCTCTCAGTCCCCGTCAGCGTCAGATTCTCCACCACCTGCCCGGCGAGGGAATAACTGATGGTGCTGTAAATTGTGTCGTCGCCTTCCTCTGCCTTCTCGTACACTTGATCGCCGGGATGATCGACGTAGTAGACGTCATTGCCTGTGCCACCATGCATTGCATCTGCACCCGCCTTGCCATCGAGTACGTCGTATCCTGCGTACCCGTAGAGGGTGTCGTCACCGTCAGTGCCGTTGAGCCGGTCATTCGCACTCGTGCCGGAGATGATTCGGCCGGAGGCGGGCGCGATGCTGACATCGTCGGGCTCGGCGCGCTCGGTGGCGTTCGGGGTGCCGAAGTTCTGCGTGACGAACACGACCTTGTAGCCGTTGATGGTGCCTTCCTTGAGGCCGATGCCGATCTCCTCGAACGAGCCGTTGACGATGTTCGCGTAATGGCCCGGCGAGTTCATGAGATTGGTGTGCAGCTGACGAACGGTGGCCTCGGTCAGGTCGCCGCTCACATAGGCGATGTTTTCGCCCCAGCCCTGCGCGCCGTAGCCCGCGGACGCCATGCGCTCGCCGGGGCTCGAGCCGTTCACGCCCGTATGGGAGAAGGTGTCGGTCGCGTCCATCCAGGCGCTGTGCGCATCGGACGAATCAAGAAGTTCGCCATCAAACGTCAAAGCCCGCGCGCCCGTATCGGCACGTGCCTCGTTCACGAATTGAAGGTAAAGAGTCTCCAGGCTCGTTGGCGCGCTCATTATAGTGCCGATCTCTTGTTCAGATGGTGCGAGCTTCTGATCTATCTTCCAAGCTGGAAGATAAATTGAGAATATCGCTCCCTGAAATCATAAACAAAATCGAGTATATGATTCAAAATTACTGTATTGTCTTTTAAATAGTTTTAATTCCGAAATATATTTCTCAATATCTCTTAGGAAATTTCGCGCCATTATATTGGCTCGATTTTGTTGGGAGCCACACGGCTACGAATACCTTTTCTTTGAGGATGGGAGCGACAGCCTGCGGAGCACTACGAGAATGTCCGGCCCCGAGCTAACAGGAGCAACTGGTCGTGGATATCAGGCCTTGCTCGCGATCATTAGCGACTGGGTGACAACTCATCACTCATGACGTGAGGCGGTGCTGCTCTCACTCCTGGGCCGCAGTGACCCGGCGGCCGCTAGGCACCAACAGTCCCTCCAGTCAGCTCAAGGTGGCATCAAGGATCATGGCGACTAAAATCGCGTAAACTGCGATGCGGTCGGACCGAGCACAGTGCCCGCCAACATTACAATCGTTCAGACGCCAAGAGTGGGGCTGTTGTTTGCGCTGCCTGTGTGGGCAGCGCCCGGACCGGACTGGCGCCGTTCCTATGCAGGCAGCACGACCACCTTTGTCTTGACCGGCGTTCGCGAATACAGGTGCATCATGTCCTGAGTGAGGAGGCCGACGCAGCCGCTTGTGATGCCTGTGCCAATCGATTCGACGTCGAGGCTGGCATAAATCGTGTAGAGTGTGTAAGCGCCGTTCTGATAGAGATAAAGCGTGCGGGCACCGAGCGGATTGTCAAGACCGCCCGGCATGCCGCGGGCGTATTTGGCCGCTTCGGGCTGGCGCCGGATCATCTCCTTAGGCGGGGTCCAGGTTGCCCATTCGGCCTTGCGCCCGACATAAGCATCACCGCTCCACCGAAACCCGTCCCGGCCGACATTGGCGCCATAGCGTGTAGCGTTCCCACCGTCCTCGATGCGGTAAACGTAGTAATTGGCAGGGTCGACGATAATCGTACCGGGAACCTCTTTAGTATCGTAGCGAACTGTGCGGCGATAATATTTCGGATCGACCTTGCTGACATCGATCGCCGGGATGGGGAATTTCTCGTCCGGCACCGGGCCGTAGACCTTTGCCGCCTCGGCAAGGCTCATGCTGTCGGATGTCGCGCACCCAGCCAGCCCCAGCGCGCCGACGCCGAGGGCGGAGCCGACCAGAAACGACCGGCGGTTGATAAGTCCCGCCTGACGCCCGGGCAAATTTCCCTCGCCGATTTCTCCAGCACCGGCATCATTACCGTTCATGACCATGATTTGGCAGTTCCTATGTCCTATTGCCCGACGAGAAAATACTCCGGCATACACCGCTGAACGTCTTGCTGAGCTGAGATTGCCGTCACACGGCTCAATTGGCAAGCCCGGGCCTCCCCTGGGCGGGTTTTGCTAAACTCTCGAAGCCGAGAATGAACTGTCAGGAGGAGGTCAGCCCAGTGCCGAGCTCGGACGGCCGATCCTAGTATTCTCAAATCAATGGGGGGTGCAGGGGCGCTCGATTATAAGGAAGATGGGCAGTGCCAGTAGCGCACAAGACAAGGTAAGTCGTGACAGACTGCGCCTTAGTTGGCCTGAAGGGCAGCGAAGAGAGGAGATGTGCGTCGGCTCCTGGCCGCGCAGGTCAGGAAGGCGAGACTATCCATCAGGGGCTGCGGCAGATCCCAAAGGCTTCTATTCGCTCCTTGAGCGGATCGCGCCCAGTGACAGAGTTGCCCCGAATAGCACTCTCCAGCGACCTGGTTCCACCCCAAGGCCGCGTAGGGCCGTTGTAAACCTTCCATGGGCATCCGGCGTATAAGGGCTGGAGAAGGCGTCAATGGAGGCGCATCGGCATACCCAGTGGTATGCGGCCTTACTGATCAAACGGGCCATTTGCCGATGACAGTGAACTTGGACCTTCTAGTCTGATTGCGCGATTTGATGCTGCAAATCACGAATTCACCAGACAGCGCATACAGACTTTGCTCCGCTGGCACATATCGCTCCTCTGCTAATGCTTCTTAAAAGAACTTCCATATTCCGTCGGCCGGTGCAGCAATACGAGAGTCTACGAAGAGCGTACCACGTAGAAAGATCAGTGATTTCGTCGTGCGGACGATTTCACAATCAGCTGTAAGAAAGTCCCTAGTTTTAACCGCAGAGATAAACCGGAGGCCTAGTTGGATTGTTACTTGGGCTCTCAAACCAGGTTGCTCGTAATCGAAGCCAGCGCTCTTGGAGCCGTGCAGTCTACAAGAGTCAGTCCGAGTAGTACGATCACTCCGCCGTTAACGCAGTTGGTATTTCTTTGACGTACGTCCGATCCATCCAGGTTGCGCACCTCGGTTGTATATCGGAGCGTCTTGCGAACGCATCCAGCGGTTTTGCGAGAGCCAGATCTGTTCGATAAGATCGGAACTATCGCGAACCGGCGTGAGCCGTTGCGTCGGGAGCTTGCTAGAACCCGCGTGTGGATCCTTGCGAATAGCGATCGCCTGCAGCGATCTGGACGTTTCTGGCGACGCGGTCCGCCTGACCTGTCTTTGATAATGCGATCGAGGCGCGGCAGCAGGATTTGGCGCGCAGCGACGTTCGTTTCATACTGTTGGGCGATCAGCGGACGGACTGACCGCGCTTCGACACCGTGCCATGCGACGCCCATTGCTCAGCTGCTGCCGACCGCCTCCCTCGATGCGTTGCTCGGTCCCGGATTGCGTATGATCGGCTGAAAGCAAGCTGAAGGTGCGGACTATCCGGGCTCTTCGCATCAGCAGATGGCGCTTCGGCGCAGCTACGAGGAGGCCAATGCGTTGCGAAACATGGCGCGCAACGATGCGGTATGTTCGACGACCTGAACGCCGTCGCCGCTGCCTGAACGCCGACAACATCAATTCAGGTTTGCGCCTAACGGAGAGGCTCATCTCCCCATCCGGACACGGATTTGACGATCATAAACTCTTCAAGGCCCCAGACACCGCCCTCACGGGCACCCCCGGAGTGCAGAACACCGCCGAAGGGAGCTCCTGCGCCACGTGGCTGTCCGTTCATCTCGACCATTCCCGAACGCAACCGCCGCGCTACGCGGTTTCGCTTCTCACCATTCTGGCTTTGCACGTAGTTCGTGAGACCGTAGGGAGTCGAATTGGCGATCTCTACCGCTTCATCTTCGGTCTCAAACGGGATGATCGATAGGACGGGCCCAAATATCTCCTCTTGAGCAATGGTCATGCTGTTCGATACATCCGCGAATATGGTTGGACGGACGAAGTAGCCTTTGTTGAAATCCGAGGGCCGTCCCAATCCCCCTGTTACGAGCCGCCCGCCCTCGCGGATCCCAATCTGGATCAACGACTGTATCCGCTCGAATTGGCGAGCAGACACCACTGGTCCGATGTGCGGACCAGGCATATCAGATGCCCCAACAGAGATAGTTTCGGCCACTTTCCGAGCTTGCTCGACGGCTTCATCGTAAATTGAGCGTTCGACAAGCATTCGCGTCGGCGCATTACAACTCTGCCCACTGTTCGAAAAGCACTGCCGAACCCCACGTTCGACGGCCTGCTCGTCCGCATCCTCGAACACGAGATTCGCGCCCTTGCCGCCGAGTTCCAACGCAACGCGTTTGAAGGTGTCTGCCGCGCCTTTGAGCACCTTTCGTCCTGCTCCCGTGGACCCTGTAAAACTGATCATCGCGACATCGGGATGCGAAACCAAGGCATTCCCGACAGTCTCGCCATCGCCGTATACGAGGTTGAACACCCCTGCCGGAGCGCCGGCGTCATCGATGATTTCGGCGAGTAGTGCCGACGATAACGGGGCGTACTCCGAAGGTTTCAAGACCATTGTGCAGCCAGAGAGCATTGCCGGAATGACCTTTAGCGCAACCTGATGCATTGGCCAGTTCCATGGGGTAATCAGGCCCGCGACCCCGATTGGCTCCATCAGGATCCGGTCATGCGGAGCATGATCGCCGAGTGGGCGAGCAAATTTAAAGGTCTTCACCGCCTCAAGGAAATTCACCATATGCCGCGCAGCGGCAGGCGCCTGCCGCGTACGGGCCAAGTCAATCGGAGCGCCCATTTCCGTTGAAATCGCATCAGCGATTTCCTCGATTCTCGCGGAATAGATAGCGTGAATCCGTTTGATGAGATCAATCCGATCTACAAGGTCGGTCGATGACCAGGCGGGAAATGCGGACCTGGCTGCTGCGACAGCAGCGTTCACATCATCTGAGTTGCCCAGAGAGACAACGCCGACAGACTCTTCCGTAGACGGATTGATCAGTACATGCTCGACCGTCGATCGCGTCGAAACCCAGCGGCCGTCGATGTAGAACCTTCTTAGCTCAAGCATATTTTTTGGCTCCCCGGGTACCAACCTGAATGCCGTGCGCCCCGTCGTCATCGAAAATATGGACGAAATCAGCAGGTACGGTCAGGTGGATTACCTCGCCAGGTCGCACGAATGTTCGGCCTCGAATGAGGACCCGGACAATTTGACCGCCTATGCGCGCCGTGATTTGGGTTTCGGAACCAGTCGGTTCGACAATCGAGACCGTTGCCGGCCACCCCGCGCTCGAAAGCTCAAAGTGTTCGGGCCGGACTCCAATCGTCACGCGTGTTTGACTCGCAAGGTCTGTCATCGGCAGCTGGAGCTTTGTTCCATCGTCGAGGCAAAGGGCAGATGCGTCTATGACGGTTCCTTCGATAAAGTTCATAGGAGGCGAGCCGATAAAGGCGGCGACGAAGCGACTGGCTGGGTTGTCATAGAGTTCAAGCGGCGGCCCTTGCTGCTCGATCACGCCGCCATTCATGACGACGACCCTGTCTGCGAGCGTCATGGCCTCGATCTGATCATGGGTCACATAGACAGTCGTGGTCCCTAGGCGCTGATGGAGCTCTTTGATCTCGGAGCGCATCTGAACGCGCAGCTTTGCATCCAAATTCGACAGAGGCTCATCGAACAGGAATACATTGGGTTCGCGGACGATGGCCCGGCCCATTGCTACCCTCTGGCGCTGGCCGCCGGAGAGGGCGCGCGGCTTACGGTCGAGCAAATGCTCAAGTCCCAGGATGCGGGCGGCGCTGTTGACGCGGTTTTCAATCTCCGGCTTGGGGGTCCGCCGCTGGCGCAACGCGAATCCCATATTGTCACGGACGTTCATATGCGGATAAAGAGCGTAATTCTGAAACACCATGGCAATGTTGCGATCTTTCGGTGCGACGTGGTTCACGACCCGGTCACCAATGACGATATCGCCTGCCGTGACATCTTCCAGGCCAGCGATCATCCGCAACAATGTTGACTTGCCGCAACCGGATGGCCCGACGAGGGCAACGAATTCGCCGTCTTCGATGTGCAGTGAGACGCCGTGTAGAACCTCGACGTTACCATATGATTTTCGGACATTACGAATGTCGACCGTACCCATTGTAGATCCTTCCGCTATATTCCTGCCTGGGTAGCCAAACAGACTGGCCTTTCAGGCGCCATTCGAAGTGCGTTCGCTAGACTTCTGGATCGCGTGTCCTTGGAGCGGATGCATCCTTCATAGCCCTAATGAGAAAATCGCCGGTAATCCTCTCGTGCTCCCTTGCCATCTTGGCGGCAGCCGTGAAATCTCCGGCACGCAGGAGATCTCGGATCCGCCGATGCTCCTTCTGGGCCTCCTCCAACCGCTTGCGTTGCGGAGGAAGACCATGGCGTTGGCTCGACATCAGCCCAAGCATGTTATTCAGGAGGCGGTAGCACAAAGGTGATTGCGGGTTGTCGCAAAGAAGCTCGTGAAACTCATAGTTCTTGGACGCGAAGAGTTGGAAGTCCCCACTGGCCAGCGCCCCATCCAGAGCTTCGATGACGTCGTCGATCCTCTCTAAGCGTGCTTCGGTGAAGTTAGGCGCGCCTAACTCGATTGCGAGTTCGCAAATGCGCCCGCGCAATGCGCTGACTTCTCGAATTTGATCCGCGTGAAGCCCCTTAACGACAGCTCCAACGTGGCTCTGGACTTCCAGCCAACCCTCCGACTCGAGGCTTCGGATCGCTTCGCGGATCGGCGTTTCGCTGATTCCAAGAGCGGTGGAGACCTCACGTGTCGTGATACGGTCTCCTGGCCGGACGGTCCCTGACAGCACCATCTCCTTGATATGGCGCCGGGCTATTTCTGTCTTGGTGACGTAGATATTTGGATGTTCCATGAGATATTCCCGTGTGGGCCAGGTTCGTGGCGCCTAGCCTTTTGTGGCTCCGTCGGCTAACCCCCGTATCAGCCACTTTTGGACCAGCAGGGCGAAGATGACGACCGGCACCACCGTGATGGTTCCGACAGCAGTCAAGGCGCCCCAATTTGCGCCGTTGATGGTATCTCCGGCAATTCCCGCGATCGCGACAGGAATCGTTGAGGCGACTCGGTTTGTTAAAACCAATGCGAAAAGGAGCTCCTCCCAGGCCAAGATCATGCTGAATATCAGCGTTGAGATCAGGCCGGGCAGCGAGATCGGCAAGATGATCTTGAAAAACGCTCCATATCGCGAGCAGCCGTCGATCATGGCCGACTCCTCAAGCTCTAGCGGCAGAGAGAGAAAGAAGCTCCGCATCAGCCACATGACGTAAGGAATCAGGAAGGTGCTATAGGCCAAGATGAGCGTAATGTGCTTATCGGTCAGGCCGAGCTGGCGTGCCACCAGAAACATCGGGACGGCGAGCGCTATGGGGGGCACACCCCGAGACAGGAGAATAAGAACCCCGAAGGTTGCTCCACCACGCAATCGGATGCGAGCCAGCGCGTAGCCCGCCATCGTCCCCACCACAATCGACAGGAGGCCGGACCCTGCGGCTACGATGACCGTGTTGATCAGGCGCCGTTCAATGTCCGCTCGCCGAAAATACTCCACATAGGTGGCAATGGTTGGGGTGAAGAAGAACTTTGGCGGGCTTGTGAAAATATCAACCTGTTGCTTGAAGGAGGTCAGGACCATCCAGAATACCGGAAACAGGAAGAGCAGGGTAATTACAACTCCGGAGACAACCCGAATTCGGTGACCGAATTGCCCTGATGGGCGGCGGGGAGTGGATGTAGCCAATGCGGTCAAAATCGTTTCTCCAGCTTCCGGCTGCCATAAAGAAAGATCCCGGTCAGAACCATCGTCAGAACCAGCACGATCACGGCCATGGCGGAGGATTCCGCAAACCTGAGGGATCGGAAGGCTTCTTCGTAGATAAACAGGTTGAGGACATTCGTGGCTTTGCCCGGGCCTCCGTAGGTCGCAGCCAGAACGATATCGAACATCTTTACGGCACCGAGCCAGCGGATCACGAAGGTGGCAGTGATGATCGGGATAAGCAGCGGGAGCGCGATCGACCAGAGTGTTGCCCACCAATTGGCTCCGTCGATCTTCGCGGCTTCAAAGACGTCCTTTGGCAGCGCCAGAAGCGCAGCCGTAGCGATGAGAACGATAAATGGGGTCCACCGCCAAGTGTCGATGATGATAACCGCGGCCATCGCGAGATTTGGATCTCCGAACCAATCCAGCGGGCCGATGCTAATGCTCTGGAGTGCATAGTTCATAAGCCCCCACAATGGATCAAGGATCATGCGCCAGATCCCCCCGGCGACGACAGGGGCTACGACCATTGGAATGATGAACAGCGCTCGGACCATTCCGCGCCCGGTCCACTCGGCATTGATCAGGAAGGCGATCGCGAAGCCAAGGGTGACTTGGAGCGGGAGTGCGATAACGAGATAGACTAGGGTCACTTTGAGAGCGTCCCAGAAGCGATAGTCGTTTAGCACCTCTTCATAGTTGGCCCAGCCGACCCACTCGCCCGCGCCGAACGTGGTGATGTCGAATGTCGAGAAGCTGATGTCGATCGTGTAGAAGATCGGGTAGGCGAGCGTGACCAGCAAAAGAATGATCGATGGCATCATGAACGACCATCGCGTCGCCAGATCGGCTGCTCTTCCTAGTGTTTCGTCGCGTGTGTTTTGGATCATGAGGTTCGCAGTCAAGAGAGGCCTTCCGGTCTAATCGACGTCACGATAAATCTTGCCGCGCAGACGAACCGGCTCCAATAGGGACCAGTCGCCCTGGGGAACTTCGAAACCAAGTGGAAAAGGCGGCCGGGCCTCCATCCCCAGCGAGGTCATGACCCTGTCGTCACGATAGTAGCATCGCACAGTTACGGTTTCGAGAATTCCTGCTAAATCGGCATGGGATGAACGGAGGGTACCAAGCACCGCCGACTGCTCGGACGAAGGCAGCGTGTTTAACGGTCCGCCCGCCATCTCATTGACGGTCTGTAGAGAGCGACGGAGCGCGGGCAGATCGCGGCCGATCGACCGCAGAATGTCGGCGAAGATCGCCGGATCGGTGGCGCCTGGCAGCCCTAGTTCCTCGCTGGGAGGGATCATATGGCTGACGACACAGCGAAGAGTTTCCTGTTCGGGCCCAGTGAGTTCGTCGACGGCGGGTAGAAGAGAGAACACGATGATCTCCGCTTAGCTGAACAGGTCATAGATGCGGGTCTTGATCTGGTCGGCAATGTACAAGGCGACGGCCTGGATCGTTGCGGTTGGGTTAACCCCACCCGATGTGACGAAAATGCTGCCATCAACGATGAAGAGATTTTTTACGTCGTGAGCGCGCCCCCATTCATTCACGACCGACCGCCGCGGATCCTTGCCCATGCGAGCTGTCCCCATCAGATGCCAGCCAGCATAGGGCAAGGGTGATCTGTAGGTAATGTCGCGTGCACCGGCGGTCTTCAGGATCTCAATGCCGCGAGCGACCGAGTGATCCAACATGCGTTGAGTATTCTCGCCGATCCTGTACGTGATCTTCGGCGCCGGGATCCCGTTGGCGTCTTTCAGATGGGGATCGAGGGTTACTCTGTTGATCTCCTCTGGCAGGTCTTCACAGATCGAGACCATTCCTGCGCTACGACAGAAGAGTCGGCGGAAAGCCGCATGATGACCTTCTCCCCATGGCAAAAGGCCGTCGGCCAGACCGTTGATTGCTGTCCGGACCGGTCCTAGTCCACGAGAGAATTGGTAGGAATAGCCCCGTTTGAAGCCGCGCGCTGGATCTGTCTCATAGAACTCCATGCTCCAGACGCAGATCGGCGGGCCACGGTAGCCGTCAAGGGGCTCGTCGAAATGTCCTCGGATCTGGGCATAAGGATGGAACATCAGGTTCTTCCCGACCAAGCCACTCGCGTTTGCGAGCCCGGTTGGAAAGCGCTCGGAGGCTGAGTTCAGGAGGATTCTGGGCGTTCCGATGCCGTTGCAGGCCATGATAACGATCTCGGCGGGCTGGAACCGCTCTTGACCGGCCGGATCGAAGTAATAGGCGCCGGTTGCCATGCCATCGCTGTTTGTCTCTATTCTGCTTACCCGGCATCGCGTACGAAGCTCAATCCGTGCCCGCACGGCCTCGGGCCAGTATGTGACGTCCGTGCTCGCTTTTGCGCCTTGCGCACAGCCAGCTCCGCATAAGCCGAGGTTGATGCACGGCGCGCGGCCTTGATACTCCTGGGTCGTGATCGCGCTGTCGGACGGCCACCAGTGCCATCCGAGATCGTTCATCGCCTTGCCTAGCTTTTCACCTGTCAGGCCAAGAGGGATAGGAGGCATAATGGCCTCCTTCGGCGGATAGGCGGGATCACCCGCGAGACTTGCAACGCCCATCATTTGGTCGTTCAAGGCGTAGAATGGCTCAAGCGTCCGGTAATCGATAGGCCAATCGTCGGCCACGCCATCGAGAGTGCGGACGCGAAAGTCGGAGGGGTGCAGGCGGGGAAAATGTCCGGCGTAGAACACGGTACCACCGCCGACGCCGTTGTAGTTGGCGATCTTGATGGGTGTGTCATCTTCGTTGATCGGATAGTCCGCAGCCAATCCCCTTCGGTTCGGGCTGATCGAATAGTCTTCTGACTGCTGGGCCTCCCAGTCCCGACTAGCGCTGGGAAAGTCCGAGGACCGGGGCCAATCTCCCTGCTCCAGGCATAGGATACGCATCTTAGTATCCGCCAGGCTCCAGGCGACGGCTGCTCCTGAGGCACCTGCTCCGATGATCAGGACGTCTACAGTTTCGTTTCTCATGGGACACTGAACTCCAATTGCTCGCAGTTCCGCAACTGTGTCAGACAGAGAGTCTTGGAATCGGTGTCTTTTTGGCTGGCCCGACGGAGTCCGTTGGCGGATACGCTTGCATCGCAGCCTCGTTTGGCTCCGTCCCCCAGCCCGGCCGGTCGGGGATGATCAGATACCCATCCCTGTAAACCGGAACATGGGTGAACAGCTCGGCATCCCATGCAACGCGGTCGATATCCGTTTCCATGATTCGCATATTGGGGACGACGGCACTGAAGTGCGCATTCATCATCGTGCACAGATGCCCATAAAAATTATGAGGCGCCACATTCATCTCATAAGCATCAGCCGCCGCTGCGATCTTGAGCGACTGCCAAACACCGTTCCAAGGAGTGTCGATGATGGCCACGTCCACGGCCTGCTCGCGGAAGAAAGGGAGAAACTGCTGCAATCCGATCAATGTCTCGCAGGACGAGATTGGATGCTTGGTTTGCGACCGGATGTATGCCAGCGCTTTTGGGTCGAGCGTATCAATTTCGACCCAGAAAAGATCCATATCGTCGATTTCCCGCAGCAACTTCAGATAGCCTTCGGTTTTGGCATTGAAGTTAAGATCCAGCAGGATATCCATGTCCGGTCCTGCGGCTTCGCGCATGATTTCGAGGTGCTTGCGTAGGTCCTTCAGGGTCTTGCGCTCGACATTTCGGGCGGGGTCATGGGGCCGGCCGAAGCCCGGCGACCAGCCGCTAATTCTGTCTTGAGCATCATAATGGAAGATGTTCGTCTTGAGCGCGGTGAAGCCTTTCTCTCCGACTTCACGCCCGATTTGCCGGACGCCGTCGACGTCAGTGATGCCAGGAGTAAAATGCTCGATGCGAGTACGATAGGACACGCAGTGTGACCAGTATACCCGAACCTTGTCGCGAATCTTTCCGCCAAGAAGGACATGGCAAGGAACATCGAGCGTTTTCGCCTTCACGTCGAGGAGGGCGTTTTCAATCGCCCCAAGAGCCTGCCCGACAACGCCGCCCGATCCGGGTCGCGTGCAATCACGCAGATCTTCCCGGATATGTTCATGGTTCATAGCACTTTGGCCGATCAGCCGGTGGCCAATTTGCCGTATCACATCGGAAACGCCTGGAGATCCAAAATTCTCATCGAATTCGCTCCAGCCGACAGTTCCGTCTTCGGTCGTGATCTTGAGAAAATTGTAGTTGCGCCACGAGTTGCTGCAGGAAAGCGTCTTGATCTCGCTTATGATTGCGTTCTTCGGCATTGTCTTCCTCGATTGATCACGGCGCGATGAAACTCGTCCGTTCGTGCATTTTAGTTGACGTTAAGCCGCCCGTCGGGCGCCGCTGGGTCGGCTTCTCGGCTGTTTCCAGGTTGTGGGGATGACTGACCTGAGGAGTTGCAATCCTTCAAGGCGTCTGGGCCTGATCCCCTCACAGGGCGGTCCGCGGGCATGGGTGATGCCCGCGGATTTGAGATGCTGTCACTTGAGCGTGGACTTGATCTTGGTTGCGGCGGCCTGAAGGGCCTCCTTCGTGCTCACCTGACCTGCAATCGCGCGGGCGACTTCGTCGGCGAGTATCTGTTGTGCGGCATTGGACTTCGGGCTACGGATTCGCCACATTTCCCCTTCTGCGGCCAGCTCATAAGATTGCTGAAGCGTGCGGTAGACAGGCTCCAGCCATTTCTCTTCCGGCTTGCTTCCAAGCGTAGATTTCCGCGCGGGGAAGGACCCTAGCAATGAGGCATTGACCTTCTCGCCTTCTTTGGACGACAGCCACTGGAGGAAGGTCCACGATGCTTGCAGGTTGTCGGTTTTGCTGCTGATGCCTGCGTTCCAGATGCCACGGTGCGTTCCTGCACGTGCGGATCCCACCGGCATCACCTGAATGCCAACTTCTTCCTCCTTCAGCGTCGTCGTATTTGCATCAATGGCCGTTGCTTTGTAGACGCTTCCCCAGTTGAACATCACGGCGACTTTCGCCTGGCGGAAGGCCTGAAGTGCCTCGGAATATCCGTGCCCGATAACTCCGGGAGGACCGTATTTTGCCAGATCCTTGTGCATATCGAGAGCCTTTGCGCCGGCCTCGTTATTGAAGGCGGGAGCTCCCGTCTCGTCGAGCAGCTTGCCGCCGTTCGAGTTGAGTATCGCTTGCCAGATGGTTGGAGTAAGAGAGTCGCGCACGAAGTAGGTGTCGACGGCCCAGGCGTCCTCCTTGCCGTCTCCGTTGGTGTCCTGCACCAACGTCTTGGCTTGTTTGAAGAACTCGTCCCAAGTTAGGTTCGGCGTTGGCTCTGGGACGCCGGCTTTCTTATACAGCGTACGATTATAGAACATGAGCAGCATGTTCGAGCGGACCGGGACCGCATACTGCTTTCCCTTCCACTCGCCGGCTGCCAGCGGCGCCGTGTTGAAGTCGCTCCAATCGTAGTCCGGGCTCGTGATTGCAGCGATGTCCTTGCTCTTGAGATCCGCAAGGGCTCCGATCGCAGCGAGTTGCGGCACCCAGGGGTCGTCAATCACGAGAATGTCGTACTCGGGGTCGGCATTGACTGCGTCAAGCATCATCTTCGGCAGCAGCTCCGCGTAGGGAACGCCGTCAATGACAACTTTCACATTCGGGAACCGTTTATTGAATTCTGGCACGAGCTGGGTTTGCCAGCTATTGGCGAACGCCTCGTTCGCCATGATTTTGATTTCAGCGGGTGCGTTTGGACTGCTTGCGCCCTGAGCATAGGCAGTTCCGACCGGTGCCACCATCAAAACGGCAGCGCACATGAGATTTGCCAGCACGGGTGGCCGGCTTTTCATCTTAACCATTGGCAGTTTCACAGGATCCTCCCAGTCACGCGTTTAGATTTAGATCAACGCTGATTTATATATTCTATAGAATATCGAATAGACTCACCCAGACTGTCAAGTTGCTGTTAAGTGCCAATTTGGCTCTGAGATATCATTGCGGTGCCGTCTGTTGTTCACCACCGGGGGCCCGCAGGAGGGGGCGATGTCTCAGCCATCGCCCTGATCTCTCTATGAGGGAAATGACCTATCCGGGCGGGCTTAGGATCCGCCACGTCAGTAAGCTATGCCGCGATCCGATTGTTGTGTTTCTGAGCAGCCTCGTCGCCAGCGAGCGGATACTCCCGTGCAGAGGACCACGCTTGCCTGTATAATCTGGTCCATGCCCACGACCGGACATGACTCCAGGGCGCAGGAGGGGCCGGTGCTCCTTGGCTTCGTTCTTCGAATGCCAGCCTATTTCGGGGTATCTCCCAATCTCCATACCGCCCCCAGCCGCTGGCTGATAAGGCCATCGGAGCACATCGCCCGTTCCGATATGGTGATGGAATGACCGTCGCACGGGCTGTTCAGGGATCTCCAACCGACCCGATGCCTTTGATCGCGCGAATTCCGCCAGATAGGCCCAGTTCTCCGCGAACCGGGCAGGCTGAGGTCCGTGGGTCATGATCAGGCAGCGCCTGCGCTTCCGTGGGCTCTTCCGGAAGTACTTCCTGGCACTCTTTCTGGCTGTGGTTGTTCCGCTCGCCGCCCATGGAATCAGCGAGGCGTGGTTTGGCTACCGGGACCAGCGCGCGCGGCTCGATCAGCTCCTCGGCGTCGAGGCGCGGTCTGCCGCGGCGAAGATCCAGGCTTTCCTGGACGAGATCACGAACCAGCTCGGTTGGCTGGTCCAGCTCCCGTGGACCGACGAGCCCGACGAGCGCCGACGGACAGACGCTCTGCGGCTCCTCCGGCAGGTGCCGGCGATCGTCAGCCTGACCTTCGTGGACGGCGCCGGACGCGAGCGTCTTTACGTCTCGCGGATCGGCCTCAATCGGAGCGAGAGCCGCACGGACCGATCGGGCGAGCCCGCCGTGCAGGGCGCCCGCGCGTCCCGGATCTGGTATGGCGAACTCAGCTACTTCCGCGGCTCCGAGCCCTACCTGACGGTAGCGATCTCGGGCAACCGTCCGTCCGTCGGCATCGCGGTCGCGGAGGTCAACCTCAAGCTGATCTGGGATGTCATCTCGGCCATCAAGGTCGGCGATACAGGACTTGCCTTCGTGCTCGATGGGCCCGGTCGGCTCGTCGCCCATCCGGACATCAGTTTGGTCCTTCGTGGAGCCGACGACGAGACGCTTATCCCGTTTCGAACGATCCGTGAGGAGATCATCCGCAGCGGCGCCAGGTTCGCGACGGGTCGAGACGCACAAGGCAAGTTCGTGGCCGCTGCCGCTGCGCCGGTCGCCGGACCCGGCTGGACGGTCGTCGTCGAGCAGCCGCTCTCCGAGGCATTCGGGCCGATCTACGCGGCCCTGTGGCGGACCGCAGGTCTCCTCCTCACCGGTGCGGCCTTCGCGGGCCTGCTTGCCTTCGCGTTGGCCCGGCGGATGATCGACCCGATCCGCCGGCTCGAAGTGGGAACGCAGCGCATCGGCGCGGGTCACTTTGACCATCGCATCGACATCCGGACAGGGGACGAGCTCCAGCGGCTCGCCGAGAGCTTCAACGCCATGACAGCCGACCTCGCTGTCTCACAAGAGCGCCAGGAGCGCATCGCCAAGCTCAAGCGATTCCTCGCCCCGCAGGTGGCCGAACTCGTCGACCGTAAAGGGGACGATGGCGTGCTGGAAGGCCGGCATACCGAGGTCGTGGTCGTGTTCGGGGACCTGCGCGGGTTCACGGCTTTCTCCGCGCGCGCCGAACCGGAGGAGGTGATGAATGTCCTGTCGCAGTACTACGAGGCGCTCGGACGGATCATCACCAAGTACGCCGCGACGCTGACGAGCTTCTCGGGCGACGGCTTAATGGTGCTTGTCAACGCGCCCGTTCCGGTCGAGGAGCCCGCATTGCTTGCCGTGGACCTCGCGGCAGAGATGCAGCGCGCCGTGCAGGAGCTCATCGTCGGCTGGCAGGCGCAAGGCTATCGGGTCGGGTTCGGCGTGGGGCTCGCTCTGGGACCGGCTACCGTTGGCCGGATCGGATACGAAAGCCGGTTCGACTACACGGCCATCGGCAGCGTGGTGAATCTCGCGGCGCGGCTGTGTGCCTCCGCCGCGGACCGAGAGATCCTGGCGGACGCGGCAGTCGCCGAGGCCGTCATGGGCAAGCGGGTCGTAAATCCACTCGGGCCGCGCCTTCTTAAGGGCTATGATGAAGAATTGCCGGTCTTCGGCATCCCGTTCGATACGAGCCCGCGCGCTGCCTAGTTGCGTTCTTCTGCGGATAACGGCTCTTCCGAGGCTGGCAAGGCAGGTTTCATGATGCGCACTTCGCGGTTATGATACCCGCAGTCGTCCGGATTATGCGAAGTGTTCCAAGGGACGAAAACATGGCATCAGGGTCCATATCCGCCCTTACGTTGGAAGCGCTCTTCCGAGCCGGGAGGCTGGACGCATGAGGCGGCGGGATGTCCTCGGAGTGCTTGGTGGCGCGGCAGTATGGACCCGCCGGGCTCACGCGCAGTCGCCGGCGCTGCCGGTTGTCGGGTATCTCAGTCCCGAGTCGCCTGGGCCCTTTGCCAGTCGCCTTAAAGCGTTTCAGGAAGGACTTGCCGAGAGCGGCTATGTCGAGGGCCGCAATGTCACGATCGAGTATCGATGGGCAGAAGGCGAGTATGGTCGTCTGCCTGCGCTCGCTGCGGACCTCGTCGGCCGCAATGTGGCAGTCATCGCTGCGACGGGAGGCGCTCCCGTGGCGCTTGCAGCAAAAGCGGCGACCAAGGCGATCACGATCGTGTTCGAGATGGGCGGCGATCCGGTCGCCCTTGGAGTGGTCGACAGTCTGTCCCATCCGGTCGGCAATCTCACGGGTGTCTCGAGCTTGAGCGTGGAGGTGTCGCGCAAGCGGCTGGAATTCATGCGCGAATTGCTCCCGAATGCCTCCGTGTTCGCTGTTGCGGTCAATCCGACGAGCCCAACCGCCAACTCGCAACTGAGCAGTCTCCACATGGCTGCGGAGACCCTCGGAGTAAAGCTACACGTTCTGCAGGCCAGCACCGAGCAAGAGTTCCCGGCAGTGTTTGCGGCCCTTGCTCCTTTGGGCGCGGGCGGGCTGGTGTTCACCTCAGATCCCTATTTTGCGTTCCGCAGCCAACCGCTGGCCGAGTTGGCCGTTCGTCACTCCATGCCGGCGATCACTCAGTCGCGTGACTTCCCCAATGCGGGCGGACTGATGAGCTACGGCGGGGACTTTACGCAATCGCATCGCCGGGCGGGTCTTTACGTCGGACGGATTCTCCGAGGCGAGAAACCTTCAGATCTGCCGGTCCAGATGGTCACGAAGGTCGAGCTGTTTGTTAACCTGAAGACCGCAGGCCTTCTGGGCGTCACATTTCCACCCTCGCTGATCAGCAGCGCCGACATGGTGATCGAGTAAGACGCTAGGCCGGATCTGGACGGATGGCGATGCATCGCTCAAAAACCAGACTCTCGAACTAAAATCCAGATTCTGATTCCGATGGATCAGGCGGCAGGTCGGGAATATCCACGAGTGGTCACCGCCTCGGAGTGCCCATGGCCATGGCATACCTGATCCTTCCACAAATGGACTTTTCGGAAACCCGATTGGCGTTCAATGGCAAAGAGCCGTCAGTGAAGTGACTTCTCCATGAAGACACGCGAGTACCCGTTCTGCTCGCCCCGGTGGGTCTCGATATAACCGAGGCTCGAATAAAGGCTGAGGTTTTCGACCATCAGAACATTCGTGTACAGCCGGACGCGTCTCAATCCATGTCGGCGAGCCTCGTCCTCGGCGAATGCCAGAAGCCGGCGTCCATAACCCTTTCCTTGTACCTCTGGTTTCACGGCGATGTTGTCGAGGAGCATGGCTTCTTGCTCTGGGATGAGGACGAGGACACCCACCACCCCGCCATCGTCGATAACATAGACACGCCCTTGGTCGATGAGGGTTGCATAATCATCCTGCATCGGACCTGGCTCCTTGCCGATGCGGACGACATAACTGCCGTAGGCTGCACGCACGGCAGCCTCCACCGCTCGGAGGTCGGCGGGAGTGGCGGATCGGATCACGGACATGGCAAATTTCTCTTGGAATTCTTGATCAATGGCTTAGACGGTTCTTCGCTGATCATTATCAGGGGCTTGGTCATCGGATAAAGGCGATGCTTGCGCCGGTGACTTTCGCCATAGCCAGATCGGGATGGAGCCGGAGCGACCGCGGATCGCCGTCGGGAATGGTCCTTCGAGGATTCCTTCGCCACGCAGTGTGGCGACCGATCCCGCATTTCGCAGAAGTTCGTCGCTCAATGCCACTTCGGCATGATGAAAGGCCGCAATTTCCATTAACCGGCTCGCCACATTCACCGCATCTCCAACAACCGTGATGTGCTGGTGACTGTCTCCCCCGAGACGAGAAGCGATGATATCGCCGCAATGCGCGCCGACCTTAAAGCCGAGACGCGATGAGACAGACCCCGGCAGGGAGGCCAGCCAAGGCTCCATGCGAGCGCATAATCCGATGCATGCGGCAACCGCATTCGCGGCGTCATCAGGAGCCGGCTCGGGCAGACCAAAAAGAGCCATGGCGCCGTCGCCCATGAAACTCGCCACTAGGCCATGGTGACGGACCGTTTCCGCATCAACCAAGGTGTGAAAGCCCCGCAGCATCTCCTGCATGTCATCCAGATTCAAAGTCTCGCTCAACCCCGTAAAGCCCGAGAGATCAATGAACACCATGGCCGTTCTCTGATGAACGGGATCTGCCAGAAAGTCAGGATCGCGTGCCAAACGCTCGGCGAGGCTTGGCGGTTGAAACCGTTTGAGCGTATCTCCTTCCCGGGCGAGGTCGTCCGCCCTCCGGCGGTCGGACCAAAGGCGCATCGCTCCAAAAAGAATGGCCGGAGGCGCTGCCGCCGCAAGAGGCAATGTGGCGCTGAGCCATATGCCTTGTGTGAAGGCCACAACCGTAATGGCGATCCAGAGCAACGCCACTGTCCCAATGATCGCAAATCCCCATGTGCTGCGATGCCAGGCCAGAAGCAGGACAAGGAGAATCGGAAGGATAGTGGCCGTCATTGCATCGATGATCCGAACACGACGGTCACGGATGAGGGCGTCTCCCTGTGCCAGGTTCGAAATGGCCGTAGCCAGAACCTCGGCTCCAGGCAAAACCTGGTCGAAGGGTGTCGGGAAAACATCTCCGCCTCCAGTGACCGTGGAGCCGATCACAACAATTCGATCGCGAACGACATCGTCCTTTACCCTATTGTTCAGGACATCGCTGGCGCTGACGGTCTGGATCGTGCCAGCCGGCCCGTAGAAGCGGAGAGGAAGCATGTAGCCGATGTCCGTTCGGATCCGCGTGTCTCCGATCTCGATCATGTTGTCCCCGAGAACCGGATTACGCTCTTTCACAACGGAGATCGTCCGCAATGGAAAGGACGGAACGAGCTGATCATTGAGGTTGAGCAGGAGCGGGATGTGGCGAGGGACCCCCGATCGATCCGTGGCGATATTGACGCTCCCGACAGCAGCTGCATCGGCGAACAGCCGTAACGGGAGGAATAGGTTTTGAGCGCGAGGCAGGTTCAGGAGGTCATTTCCCGCCTCGGTGAAGGTGGGTTGGGCTTTGGTGTCGAACAACGCTGCGGCGGCGAGAATGCTTGGGATTTTGCGCAAGGCCGCGGCAAGCTTTTCGTCGCTTTCCTTCAAGCTCCGATCAACGAGCAGGAGATCCAAAGCGATCGCTTTCGGATTCTTGCGTGTCAGTTCGGTCAGGATGTCGGCGATCACTGTTCTGGGGAGAGGATAGGCTCCCACTTCCTGAGCCGTGCGGTCATCAATGGCGACAATGACAACGGAAGTCGGTGGCGGACGTGGCCCCTGAAGCAGAAAGCGCAAATCCGTAAGCGGCGCCTCGATCCGGTCGAGAACCGCAATTCCTCCGCTCCAATGAGCAGAAGCGAGTGCTCCACCCCACAGGCCGGCTGCGATCATGGCGGCCAGCGCAACCGGACGTTCCCAGTTCGTCGACACGTTATCGCCCGAGCCGGGCGAGAAGGGCCGCAGCACGCGCGGCCGGCCAACGTCTGACCGTCAACGGCGCGGTACCCGTATCGACGTCTACGCCTTCCCCGGGGTTAAGGTTGACGCTACGGGCGCCCTGCACCCGTCGAACGGATACCCGCCCACTGACCACGAAGACAGCCGTCTTGTTGGCGTCTACATCAACCGCCCATTGGGTGCCACGCACGGCGGCAACTGCCTGCGGGGTCAGAATTTGAAAGCCGCGTCTGACGGACGGGGAGGGAGCATCGACTAAAACGGCACCCCGCCTGAGGACAGCTCCGTCCGGGCGACCATCCCGGTTGTCGTCGGTCACGGTGAAGTCGGCCCCTTCTTCAGTGGTGATGGAGAGGCCATCCCGGCAATGAAGCACCTGCCGCCGTGAGGAGTCCGTTTGGACGACGCATCCGACACCCTGAGCATAGGCCGATGCGGAAAGAAGAAGCCAGGGAAGGGTCATGAAGGCCGCGAGAATTCGCGTGTGATGGCCCCCTCGACGATTCGACCAGCTCGATGTCATGGTCTTCCTCCGCAGCCGTCGGGCCTGCACAAGCTCGGGGCAGGCAGCGACCGGATTATGCTACGGATAAGGTCGCAGATCGAGTCATCCGCCGACCCGTTGATTTTGTAACGATAGTGCAGGCGGTTGATCTCGTTGGGTGGAAGCCGCCCTCTCGGTCCAATATGGGCCGATCTGCCATCCCCGTCGTGAGGGCCGGTGGACATTCATGCGTCCAGGCATATTTGAACCGAGAGAGGCCTTTCGCAAATGTCCGCAGGAAGCCCGCAAAGGGCGGCGCTGCGGCTTGGCGTCCCGGCTCCATGAGGAAACTTTGTCAGGGCCCGAGGGTTAAAGCGTGACCGTGCACTATTTCCAAAAATCTGAAGGGAAGCAGAACTTGAGCACCGCTGATCGCGCAGGCGGACATCGTCCGGCGGCGAAATCCTGTTGTGGAAAGGGACGTTCCCCGTTGTCGGTTTCTTTATCCAGGGGCTCCGTGCAGTTCTATGCCTGAAGTTCTTTTGAGGCAGTCTGCCGATCCGATGGCCCAGGAGGACTGGGCTCTCTTTCTCGACTTCGACGGGACGCTCGTTGATATCGTCGAACGCCCCGAGGCAGTCGCCGTCGATCCCAATCTCCCCGAGATCCTGGCAAGCCTCGAAGCCCGTCTCGGCGGCGCCCTCGCGATCATCAGCGGGCGGCCCATCGCGTTTCTCGATCAGCATCTCGGGACACGCCGTTTCGACATGGCGGGGCTTCACGGGCTCGAACATCGTATCGAAGGCGACCTGTTCCTTTGCGATCCTGACGATCATCCGCGGCTGCGCGAGATGGTCGAGCGTCTCGAGGAGATCCTGCGGTCAAGGCCCGGGATCCTGATCGAAGACAAGGGTTGCTCCGTCGCAATCCACTGGCGTCTTGCCCCGATCGAAAGGGAATTCGTCCATTCCGTCGTACATTCGGCCCTGGAAGCTCTTGGAAGCGATTATCGGGTCCAGTTTGGAAAGGCGGTGGCGGAAATTCTTCCCTCTGCTGCGGGTAAGGGAAAAGTGATTGAGAAATTTCTGCAGTACTCTCCCTATCATGGTCGACGTCCCATCTTCGTCGGAGATGATTTGACGGACGAGAATGGGTTCAAGATGGTCAATGCTCTCGGAGGCTTCTCCGTCCGGATAGGCACGGGAGAAACCGTTGCCAGGGAACGTCTGGGCTCACCTGCCGATCTGAGGCACGCATTGGCTCGATGGGCCGTTCAGGGTGCTTTTCCCTTCCAGGAGAACCATTGACACATGAGCTCTCTCGACCTTGCCGTCATCGGCAACTGCATGATCGCGGCGCTCGTCGACCGTCGCGCCCAGATTGTATGGAGCTGCTTCCCGCGTTTCGATGCGGATCCGGTCTTCTCCGCTTTGCTGGATTGCCCTGAAGAACGCACCGACGCGGAGCAGCGCGGAGTCTTCGCCATCGATCAGGTCGGCCTTCAAAGCTGCGAGCAACATTATCTGGAGAATACGGCTGTCTTGGTTTCGACCATGACTGACTCCTATGGAAACGTCGTCGAGATCACGGATTTCGCGCCGCGTTTCAAGAACTTCGACCGGACGTTCCGGCCCCCTTTGCTGATCCGGCGCGTCAGGCCGGTCAAGGGCCGGCCACGGATACGGGTTCGGTTGCGGCCGCATTTCGAATGGGGTTCGCAAACACCGTCCAAGACCCGCGGCAGCAATCATCTGCGCTTCGTCGGCCCTCATCGATCTTTGCGGCTCACGACGGATGCGCCGATTTCGTACGTGGATGAGGAACGGCCATTCGTGGTCGACCGACCGATTTCGTTCTTTTTTGGAGAGGATGAGCCGCTGCGATCGGAGGCGGACACGACGGCCAGGGAATTTCTCGAGAAAACCGTCGATTTCTGGCGCGACTGGGTGCGGTCCCTGTCGATTCCGTTCGACTGGCAGGAAGCGGTGATCCGAGCCGCCATTACCCTCAAGCTCTGCAACTATGAGGAAACAGGAGCGATCGTCGCTGCGCTGACCACCTCCGTCCCCGAAGCCCCCCATACGAAGCGCAATTGGGATTATCGCTATTGCTGGCTGCGGGATGCCTATTTCGTGATCCAGGCACTAAACCGCCTGGGAACGACCAAGACGATGGAGGAATATCTTACCTATATCACCAACATCGTGGATGATGCGGAAGCCAAGCCCGAATTGCGCGACATGCCGCCGCTTTTCAGCATCACGCGTTCGCCGGACCTGGATGAGCGGGAGGCGGAGGCGCTTTCAGGCTACCGGGGCATGGGGCCGGTTCGAGTCGGAAATGCCGCCTACACGCAAATCCAAAACGACGCTTATGGCAGCATCGTCCTCGCCTCGACCCATGCCTTCCTCGACAAGCGCCTCATCCGCACCGGCAACAAAGCACTTTTCGATCACTTGGAAAAGCTCGGGCAGCGAGCTATCGAGGTGTTCGATCAGCCCGATGCGGGGCCGTGGGAGCTGCGCACCAAGGCGGCGGTTCATACATTCCCTAGCGTCATGTGCTGGGCGGCCTGCGATCGCTTGGCGAAGATCGCTCATGCCATGGAACGCGAAGACCGTGCGGCTTTCTGGCGTGAGCACGCCAACCGGATGCATGCCATCATCGACGCCCGGGCCTATAATCCGGAAAAAGGGACTTTCGTGTCATCGTTCGATGGGAGCGATCTCGACGCGACCCTTCTGCTCCTCGCCGAGCTGAATTTCGTCAAACCGAACGATCCGCGCTTCATCGCGACGGTGGACGCCATCGGCGAGACCCTTCGCCGGGGCGACCTTCTCCTCCGGTACGATGTCGAGGACGATTTCGGCCTCATGCACACGGCCTTCATGATCTGCGGCTTCTGGTATGTCGACGCCCTCAATGTCACGGGACGCAGGAAGGAAGCCTGTGAATTGTTCGAGCGGATTTTGGCGCTTCGTAACTCCTTTGGGCTGTTTTCGGAGGATGCGGACTTCACGACCGGCGAATTATGGGGCAATTTCCCGCAAACCTACTCCATGGTGGGCCTCATTAATTCTGCCGTGCGCCTCAGCCGGAGCTGGGAGGAAGCATTTTGATCCTCCCGGACGGCTCACAAGAGCAGAAAGGTCGACAACGTTTGATGTTTGCGTTTCCTGTTCTGCTCGGCGACATCGGCGGTACGAACGCCCGTTTCGCCATTCTTCCGGCTCCGGGCGAAGCCGTTCATCTTCTGCCGCGTGCCCTGACGGCGGAGGCATCCGGACCGGTCGAAGCCATCAAGGCGGCTTTGAAGGGATATGACGGGCCTGCGCCGCGATCCGCCATGATTGCCGTTGCGACCCGCGTGGACCGGCCTGCCATCCGCCTCACCAACGCCCATTGGACGGTGGACTCAGAGGAAATCGGGACAGCCCTCGGGCTCGATCGGGTTGTTCTTGTCAACGATTACACGCCGGTCGCCGCCTCGGTCACGGTTCTGGAGGCCGCCTCGGGTGACTTGGCACCCTTGGGCGAGCCCATTGCCGCAGGATCAGGTTCTCGCCTCGTTCTTGGGCCCGGAACAGGCTTCGGGGCTGCCGCGCTCGTTCCCGTCGAGGATCGCTTTGCAATCCTCGCAACGGAGGCCGGGCATGCGGAGTTCGGACCTGTCGAAGAAGAGGAAATGGGCTTCTGGCGTCACATCGAGCGGGTAGGGGGGCGCGTCACGGCCGAGGTTGTACTCTCCGGCCCTGGTCTCTTTCGTCTCGCTCGCGCCCTCGCCGCTCATGCGGGCACCCCTTGCCCCTTCTCGGCTCCAAACGACATTTTGACGGCGGCCCAGGCGGGCGACACGCTGGCTGCGAAGACATTGGATCGCTTCGCCCGCTACCTCGGGCGCTTCGCGGGAGACTTGGCCCTGACCTTCGAGGCGACGGGTGGGGTCTTCATTGCTGGGGGGATCGCCCCAAGGATGGTGGATATTCTCCAGCAGGGGAGCTTCCGGGAGGCATTCGACCAAAAGGCGCCCCATGACGCCTGGGCCCGGAATGTTCCGGCATTCGTCATTACCCACAGGGAGCCGGCCCTGCAGGGATTGGCGGTTCTGGTGACCCATACCGGCCGATTCGTCTACCAATCACAGGGGTGGATGCGGAGCTAGGCCGAAAAAGCCCAAAAAGAAAGGCCGCCCTGAGGGCGGCCTTTCCATTGTCGGTCCGCGATCCTAGAAGACCGCGCCATGAGTGCGTTACGCACGAACCTCAGCAGAGGCCAAGATCCAGGCTGCGGCAATCTGGGACCGCTTCGTATGACAATCAGACACTGGATCACCTCCTTTCGTTGTTGACGGGAAACACCAATATGGGTTGAAACCCCTCATGACGTAAGGGGGCGCCGCTGCGGCGTCTTGCCTCCAATCCAGAGTATTCAAAAGCCATGACCGATCTTCCGGCCCCTGTGGGCCGCCGCCGTACATTTGCCATCATTTCCCACCCGGACGCCGGCAAGACGACGCTTACCGAAAAGTTGCTGCTGTTCGGAGGCGCGATCCAGCTTGCCGGAGAGGTGAAGGCGAAGAAGAACCGCGTTTCCACCCGGTCCGACTGGATGGGAATCGAAAAGGAGCGCGGTATCTCCGTCGTCACGTCCGTCATGACCTTCGAGTATGGCGACTGCGTCTTCAACCTGCTTGATACCCCCGGCCACGAGGACTTCTCGGAGGATACGTACCGCACTCTCACGGCCGTCGACTCCGCCATCATGGTGATCGACGCGGCAAAGGGTATCGAGGCGCGTACTCGCAAGCTCTTCGAAGTCTGCCGGATGCGCGACATCCCGATCGTCACCTTCGTCAACAAAATGGACCGGGAGGCTCGCAGTCCCTTCGATCTGCTGGACGAGATCGAGAAAACCCTTGCGCTCGATACGGCGCCCGTCACGTGGCCGATCAGCCAGGGTCGCGGATTTGCCGGAACATTCGACCTACGGCGCAACCTTGTGCGGCGGATCGATACGGACGAGGAACCCATCTCCGTTTCCGGACCGGACGACAAGGCTCTCCTCAATCTGCTTCCGCCTGAAGAGGTCGATGCATGGCAGGAAGAGGTGATGCTGGCGCAGGAAGCCTGCAAGCCCTTCGAGCTCGCAGCCTTCCGGGAAGGACACCTGACGCCCGTATTCTTCGGCAGCGCCCTGCGCAATTTCGGTGTTCGCGACCTCATCGACGCCATGGCCGAATACGCTCCGCCTCCGCGGGGCCAGGAAGCCGACAAACGACTGGTGGAGGCAGGCGAGCCGAAGATGACGGGGTTCGTCTTCAAGATCCAGGCCAACATGGATCCGAATCACCGCGACCGTATCGCATTCATGCGCATCTGCTCGGGGAAGCTGTCCCGAGGCATGAAGGCCAAGCTCGTGCGGACCGGAAAGCCCATGAGCCTGAACACGCCCCAATTCTTCTTCGCGCAGGATCGCGCCATCGCAGATGAAGCCTGGGCCGGCGATGTCGTCGGCCTGCCGAATCACGGCACCTTACGCATCGGCGATACCCTGACCGAAGGTGAAGACATCGTTTTTCGCGGCGTGCCGAGTTTTGCGCCGGAAATCCTGCGCCGGATCAAGCTTCAAGATGCCATGAAGGCGAAGAAGCTGCGCGAGGCCCTGCAGCAGATGGCGGAGGAGGGCGTCGTGCAGCTCTTTGTCCCGCAAGACGGTTCAGGAGCTATCGTCGGGGTTGTGGGCGCTCTCCAGCTCGACGTGTTGAAGGAGCGTCTCCAGGCGGAATACGGGCTGCCCATCGACTATGAACCGACGCGATTTTCCATTTGCCGCTGGATCACGGCGGATGATCGGGCCGAACTCGATAAATTCGTCGACAGCCATCTTTCGGCAATGGCGCGCGATCTCGATGACGCGCCGGTTTTCATGGCCGCCAATACCTTCAACCTGCAGTACGAGCAGGATCGTTACAAGGCGATCCGCTTTTCAGACGTGAAGGACTATCAAAAGAAGGTCTGACGTGGCCATGTGTCGCCACGATGCCTGCGTTGGCGGGAGGGTTCGCCCGTCCGTCAACGCGCGCTCTTGAGACTCAACTTCTGGGGTTCTGGCTGGATAAGGAAAGCACCAGCCTGATTTTCCGGGAAGGCGGCCTGGGTGCGGACGATGTCGGAGAGGGACGGAAGACTTGCTTCGTTTCCGAGATGCTGGATCGCGTATGCGGAGGCGGCGCGGGCGAGGATGAAATGCTCACGCCAAGCCAATTCCGGACGCGCAATGGCAGAATAGACATAGGCCCCATGGAAGATGTCGCCGGCGCCGTTGGTGTCGATCACCGCATCCGGCGGGACCGCAAGCGCCGGAAGAACGCCTTCCGCGCCGGTTTCATCATACCAGAGCAGGCCACGTTCACCCATCGTCACCCCTCCGATCTTGCAGCCGCGGCTCTTGAGATAGCCGAGCATCTCTCCCGGGGTCAGGTTCATCTGTTCACAGAGGCGCTCTGCCACGATGGCGACATCGATGAACTCGAGCAGTTCATGGGTATTCGACCGAAGGCCGCCCCCGTCGAGGGATGTCAGGATGCCGGCCTCCCGGCATGTGCGGGCGTAATGCATGGCCGCATCGGCCTGATGCCCGTCGAGGTGCAAAGCCTTGCATCCTGTCAGGTTAAGGGGCGGCACCGGGTGGAGATAATGGTCGTCGCGGCAACGGACGATGGCGCGCTTGCCGCCGCGCGGCATGATGAAGGAAAGAGACGATTCCTTGACCTTCCGATGGTGTACCGGAATGGTGAACTTCGCCGCCATGTCGATGAACATGCGGCCAAGATAGTCATCGGCAATCGAGGTCAGGAGATCCGGCGCGACGCCGAGCTTGGCACAGGCGAAAGCTGCCGTGACCGCATTTCCGCCGAAGGAAATGGCATAATCCCGTGCGACAGTCTTGTCGTCGCCGGTCGGAATTTCATCCGCCAGAAAGGTCACGTCGATATAGGTCTGGCCAACAAAAAGAGCGTCCATCGCGAGAAAATCATCCTTAAAAGCGCCTCGGGTCTGCCCGAGGCGCGCCGATTGTGCAACCTTCCTGCATCAAGCTCAAGGCGTGGCAGCCTTGGTCATCGTCCGCAAGGCTTCCACGATAGGCTGCGGAGAAACCTGGGCGATACCGTCGAAAGGCCTCTCCCGGATAGCAATGAGCCCAAGGGTGATCACGGCGGCTGTGGAGAAGATCGTCAGTGCCGCGAGTTGCGCCCGTGGCCGCTCCAGATGAACCACGCCGATCGCCACCTGCGTGATGAACGCCAGGATCAGGACGGCTGTCCATTTCGTCCGGTCAGTCTGGTCTCCGCTGAGGGCGAGCCTGTCGTCCCGGGCCGAACGAAGCTTCAGAACCGTATCCAGAAGGGCGGTTTGCGCGGCGGCTCCCGCTCCTGCCGCAACCTGCGGGTTGGAAATCTGCGTGAGCAGGGTCAGGAGCGCCTGGCCTGCCTTTGCGGAACTTTCCTGGTCACGCATGCGCGGCCATTCGTCCTGGATCAGAGCTTCCGCGTAGCTTCGGGCCGTTTCCCGGATCCCCTCCATGTCGGTCACCGTCGCCGTGCTGAGGGCCTGAAGCGCCACCAGGCCTCCGCGCTCGCCTAAAACGGTGCGCATCGCTTGACGGTCCCGTTCCCAAACCTCGTTCGCCAGGAAGCCCGTCAGAAGGGCAAACAGGACAGCGACGGCTCCGAAGAACGGCGCCACAACGCCCACGAAAGTGGAAGTGTAAGGCCGGATCGCAGCGCCGAAGCTCAATCGATAGATGAGCAGGGCGGAAAGCGCAAAGGTCACGGCTAGGGAAGCAAAAATTCCCCAAACGGGCATGTCGAGCCACGTGTCGAAAATCACGTATATCTCCAGAACAGGCGGGATCCGCGCGACACTATGCGATTTTGGGAGCTTGTGAACAGAGGCTTTCCAAAAGCTCCCGCAAGCACCCCGAGCCTAATCCACCATCGCGGCGAGCTTACCGGCCGTCAGGGCCGCATCCACATCGTGGTTGATGACCTCGACCGGGGCTCGCAACTCCTCGCGAAACGCCGCTGCGATAATCGGATGAAGGCGTGTTCCTCCACCGACGAGAGCGACGGGACGGGGACCGATCCGCTTGATCAAGCTGTTGGCAAGCCGAGACAGTTCCCGGCCGGCCTCGCGCAAAATGTTCAGGGACAGGAAGTCGCCATCCTGCGCGGCGTCCGCAACCGCCTTGGCAAGAAGGCCGATCTTTCCGCGATCGCCTCCGTAGACGAAGGTCCGCACCACGTCCCAATCCGTGCCGCCGAGCGCCTTTGCGAGGGTCTTGCCGAGGGGGCTCGTCCAGCCTTCGCCCGGGCTCTCCTCCTCCTTGCGCAGGACCGCCTTCAAGGCCTCTCGGGCGATCCAGAAGCCGGAGCCGCCGTCGTCGATCAGGTTCCCGCGCCCGCCGACACGGATCACCTGCTTGTCGGGTGACAGATAGTAACCAATGGAGCCAGTGCCACTGTAAACGAGAATGCCGTCCCCGAGCGCGAAATAGGATAGATAGGCAATCCACATATCCTCCGCGACGAAGATGCGATTTGGAGAAAGCGAGAATACCTCCGCCAATATCGTGCGCATGGCCGTTTCGGCCGGAGTGTCGCGCGTCAAGCCCGTGATGCCGGCAACAATCCCTGCCGGCGCTCCGGTTTGTGCGACCGCGGAGGCCATCTCTGTGCTGATACGCCGTGCACGCTCCACCGCCGCCGGAGAGAAAAGATGGCCGGTCAGCGGTTCGACGGAGCCTTGCGCCAGACATTCTCCTGCGCGGTCGACGAGACGCCACCGTGTCGCCGTTCCGCCCGCATCGATACCAAGCCCCAGCCCCATGACCTGTTGCTTCCCTGACCCGAGACCTTTCTAGATCTGGCGCGGGGGCGGACTCAAGTCGCGATATGCGAAAAGTGTGCGAGAGCCTCGCGCAGATTGCCGTCGCTTCGTGCAAGAGCCTCTTCGGCATCCGAAGGCGACACGCCGAGAGCGATCAACGAGGCGAGCTTCATGTCCCCGTTGGCCTGGCGCAAGGCTTCAACGGCTTTTGCGTCGTCGCAGCCGGTGATCTGGGAAACCATGATCTCGCTCCGTCGCCGCAGCTTCGCATTCGTCGCCCGCATATGAACCATCAGGCCGCGATAAACACGTCCAAGACGGATCATGACGAGGCTGGACAGGAGGTTGAGGATGACCTTCTGGGCCGTCCCGGCTTTCATGCGTGTGGAACCGGCAATGACCTCTTCGCCCGTATCCGCCATGATGGGATGAGAGCAGACATCGAGGATCGGCGCGCCGGCATTGTTCGAGATTCCGATGGTCTGGGCGCCGCGGGCTTTCGCTTCTTCGAGCGCCGCAATCGTGAACGGGGTTCTGCCGCTGGCGGCAACGCCGATCACCACGTCATTGGGACCAACGGCGGAGGCCCTGATGCCCGCGATCCCCTGCTCAACGGAGTCCTCGGCATCCTCGACCGCCTTCAGAAGGGCTCCTTCGCCGCCTGCGATCAGGTAGACGAGCTTATCGTCGGGCCAGTTGAAGGTCGGGGGAAGCTCGGTTCCGTCTTGAACGCCGATCCGTCCCGAGGTTCCAGCGCCCACATAGACGAGGCGCCCGCCGTTCCGGAGCCGCCCGGCAGCCTCCTCGGCGGCGGCGGCAATCGAAGGGAGCGCCGATCGCACGGCGGCGACGGCAGAAAGCTGTCCTTCGAAAAAGGCGGTGAGGATGTCGAGGCTGGGCCAGGCATCCAGATCCTGGAAACGGCTGCTGAAGTTTTCGGTGGGCATGATCGCTTCTTTCTTGCAGACCAATATAGGTCCAGTTGCCGCATTCAGCAATTCTCGGAAACACCAGGATGCAAGATCTTCAGGCCTGTTGCGCGTCTGCATCGAACGAGGCGATCACTCGCTCGCCCGTGGCACGGCGCAAGGGCAGGATGCCGCTCTCCGTGTGACGGGAAGGGTGGACGCGGTTGGTGAGAAGCGTCCAAGCGAGACCACGCTCGAAATCGATCCAGAGACCTGTTCCCGTAAAGCCCGTATGCCCGATGGTCGATGGGGAGCAGGTGTCGCCACCATGCCATCCCTTGTAGGCGCCCTCCCACCCCACGGTGCGCTTTTCGGACTCACGGGTGCGGATCGCTTTCAGGGAAGCAGGCGAAAGCCCGGAACCGTCGAGAAGCGATCGGGCAAAGTCCAGAACGCCGTCAATGGTGCCGAACAATCCCGCGTGACCGGACGCGCCTCCCAAGGCAAAGGCGTTTTCGTCATGCACCTCGCCCTGGATCATGCGGCCCCGCCAGGTGCATCGCTCGGTTGCCGCGCAGTTGCCGGGGTCCGGCTTGAATGTAAGTTGCGGCGGGAGGGGTTGATCGATGAGAGGCTGTCCGGTCATGCGCTCAATGGCGATCCCAAGCAGCATGAAGTTGATGTCGGAATAAACCGGCGGCCCGCTTCTCCACACTCTCTGCAGAATAAATGCCCGCAGGGTCTGTGGATCCTGGCCATAGGTGTAAAGGGGTTCGACCGCCGGAAGGTGGGTTTGATGCGCCAGACATTGCCGGAACGTCAGCTTTCGTTCCGCTGCCTCCATGTCGTACTGGCGAAGATCGGGAATGACCTTCACCAGTGGATCGTCAAGGGAGATCCTTCCCTCATCCACGAAGGTCAGGATTCTCGTCGTGGTGAAGATGACCTTGGTGAGGGATGCCAGATCGAACCAGGTCTGGCGCGACAAATCTGCTTGCGTCGGTTCGATCTGCGCCATCCCGCGCCAATGCACGGCGCGCCGTCCATCGGCCGTGATCAGGCCGAGGATTGCTCCCGGAATGGATCCGCGAGCAATTGATCCTGCCGCCGGTTCGAAAGCCTGCTCGACAATGACGTCCAGATTCATGACACGACGGTTTAGGCTGCGCGGTGCAGTTCGCCGCCGGGCATGGGATGGGGCACCCCGGTGGTGGTCGGCAGGCTCAAGGGCAATCCTCTCATGGAGCGAACCGCCAGATAGCCGAACGCTTGCGCTTCAAGAAAGTCCCCATTCCAGCCGACACTCTCCACGGGCTCGACGCTCACGCCCAGCCTTTCGCGCATGCGTCTCATGAAATGGGCATTGCGTCGTCCGCCGCCCGTGACCACCCAGCGAAGGGGGGCCTTCGGCACATGCCTCAAGGCGGCGGCAACGGACTCGACGGTGAATTCCGCAAGAGTTGCGGCGCCGTCCTCATCGGAAAGCGCTTCGACACCCTTTGCTCTCGCGTGAAAGTCCTGTCGATCGAGGGATTTCGGAGCTGGACGATCGAAGAAGGGGTTGGCCATGAACGTGGCCACGAGATTCTGGTCCGGATGGCCCGACGCGGCGATCTTCCCATCCTCGTCGAAAGCGATTCCTCTGCGACGAAGGACGAAATCATCCAAAAGTGCGCTTGCGGGTCCCGTATCGAAGGCGATCACCGTATCGCCATCGATATAGGTGACATTGCCGACCCCGCCGAGATTGAGAATCATCAGGGGTTGGGCCAGCCCGTGCGCGAGAGCCCGATGGTAGAGCGGAACGAAAGGTGCGCCCTCGCCACCTGAAGCCACATCCGCATGACGGAACCGATCGACCGTGTCGATGCCCAGCCGTTTTGCAACGATGGGCCCAAGCCCTAACTGGCGCGTGAAGCGAATCTCCGGACGATGGTAGACCGTCTGGCCGTGGAAGCCGATGACGCCGACATCCGCCGCGGCGATGCCTGATTCACTCATGAAACGCCGGACGGCATCGATGTGAGCATCCGTCACCGCCTGATCGAGATCCTCCAGCGGCTCGCTCTGGGCACGCGTCGGCTCGGCAATCAAAGCCAGAAGCTTGTTTCGAAGATCTTCGGGATAAGGAAAAGTCTGCCCGGAACCTGGGTGCACGATCGTGTCTCCATCGGTTTCGACGATGGAAACGTCAATTCCGTCCATGGACGTGCCGCTAATGACGCCAATCGCTTTAACGGGCGAATATTGCAACATCGGTCATCTCCGGAAGAGCCAGGGTCCAGAGGAACCATAGCATACCCTCCGAAGTGGTCTAGAGTGGTATGATATTGGACCATGACAGGTTCACGGGGATGACCTATAAACCAGAAGCGGCTTGCAAGGGAGAAAAGACGCATGTTCAGGTCGGTACTGCGGAGCGCCGTCGGCGCAGGCGTATTGGTGGCGGCTATGGCTTCAGCCTCGGCTCAGGTGCTGGAGATCGGAATGGACAACGGGCCGACAGGGCTCGATCCGCACCTCATCACGGCCTTCCCGAGTTTCATGGTCGTGAACGGCAATATTTATGAAGGCCTGACGGCCGTCGACAAGGACCTCAAGGTCGTTCCTGGCCTTGCCGAGTCCTGGACCGTCTCATCCGATGGCAAGACCTATACGTTCAAGCTCCGCTCGGGTGTGAAGTTTCACGACGGCACCGACATGACGGCTGAAGACGTCGCGGCGACGATCCGTCGTGTCCAGAGCAAGGACATCGCGTCGCCTCTCGCCAGCCGTCTCTCCGCCATCGAGGGCGCCAAGGCCGTCGATGCGCAGACGGTCGAGCTGACCCTGAAGGAGCCTTCCGCGCCGCTCCTTTCTTCGCTTGCCACCATCGCGGTTGTGCCGAGCGAGACGGAGACCAACAAGGATATCCTTCAAAAGGCTCCGGTCGGAACGGGCCCCTTCAAATTTCAGGAATGGCAGCCGAACGGCTTCATCCTCCTGGCGAAGAACGACGCCTATTGGCAGAAGGATACGCCGAAGCTATCGGGCCTGAAGTTCAACATCGTTCCTGAATCGGCGACGCGCCAGGTTGGTCTGACCAACGGCCAGTATGCACTTCTGCCGAACATCGATGCGGCAACGGCGCTTCAGCTCAAGGGAAAGCCGAATGTGACGCTCGGCGAGACCTTGGATCTTGCCTATACGCTGATCGGCATGAACGTTTCAAAGCCGCCCTTCGACAATCCCAAAGTTCGTGAAGCAGTCAATTATGCCATCAACCGGCAGGAAATCGTCGATGCGGCGCTTTTCGGCGCCGGCGTTCCCGGAGGTCCCCTGTCTCCTGCGCTGAAATCCTGGGCGCTCGCCGTCAAGGACTTCCCCTGCTACAGCCCCGACCCCGCCAAGGCACAGGCGCTTCTGAAGGAAGCCGGTGTCGCCGTGCCGGTTGCGGTCACCATGAATGTTCTGCCGCGCCAGGACGTCAAGGATATCGCCCAGGTGGTTCAGGAGCAGCTCAACAAGGCGGGCTTCAAGGTCGAGCTGAAGAACCAGGAGCAGGGCCAGTTCATCCAGGATTGGCGCAACAGCAACTTCGACATGTTCGCCTCGATCAATGCCGGAAGCCCTGATCCGGACGAGTATTTCTACCGGACGTTCCGCACCGGCGGCTCGACAAACGTCTTCAAGTACTCGAATGCGGAGATCGATCAGCTCCTGGACCAGGCGCGCACCCAGCAAGATCCGGCTGCTCGCAAGTCCGCGTATGATCAGGTGCAAAAAACCCTCGCCTGCTCGGGACCCGTGGCGCACCTGACCTACGGCACCCTGTTCTCGGCCATGCGTGACAAGCTCAAAGGCTACGAGGTAATGCCGAACCGCTCCCTCGTGACCTTGAAGAACGCAAGCTATTGAGCCTTCAGGGACCCGGCGCCGGCGGAAGCCACGCCGGGTCCCTCAGCGGTTGATACATAGATATCCCGATGAGTCGTATTCTGCTTTCACGGTTGATCGATCTGATCGTCGTTCTTTTCGGCGTCTCGATCATCGTCTTCCTGATGATCCGCCTCATTCCGGGCGATGCCGTGGCCATCATGCTCGGTGCCAACACGGAGATCACCCCGGAGCGGATGGCGGAGCTCAACAGCCGTGTCGGCTTGGACAAGCCGGTTGTGGAGCAGTATCTCATCTGGGCCGGTTCGGCTCTGCGCGGGGATTTCGGAACGTCTCTTTGGACGGGACGTCCCGTGTCGACCGAGATCCTGAACCATCTGTGGCCGACTCTCGAGCTGACGATCCTGTCACTCCTCATCGGAGCCGTTCTGGCCGTGCCGGTGGGATGCTGGATGGCGCAGACCCGTGGCGGAGCCGCGGATGTCGCCATGCGCATCGGAGCCATCGCAGGCCTGACGATTCCCTCTTTCTGGCTCGGCATCGTGCTGATCCTCTTGTTTTCCGCCTTCATGCCGAGCTTCTCGTCTCTCGGGTATGTTCCGTTTTCGGAGGATCCTCTGGGAAACCTGCAGCGGATGACCCTTCCTTCCGTCGCTCTCGCGCTGCCGATTCTGGCCAACCTGTCACGTCTCGTTCGTTCGGCGATGCTGGATGCCCTCGGACAAGACTATGTTCGCACGGCAAGGGCCAAAGGGTTGAGCGAGCGAAAAGTCATCTACAAACATGCTCTTCGCAATGCCTTGATCCCGTTCCTGACGAGCGTCGGCATCATGACGGGCTATCTGCTCGGGGGCGCCATCGTGGTGGAACAGGTCTTCGCCATTCCGGGCCTCGGACGTCTCATTCTCGGTGCCATCGCCGAGCGCAACTACCCTCTTATCCAAGCCACGATCCTCATCGTGACGGCGGGCTTCGTGGTGGTGAATTTTCTCGTCGATTTCCTTTATGTCATCGTCGATCCCCGGGTGAGGGCATAAGCCGTGTCGCGTTTGGCCAGAAGCAAGCTCCTCACATTCGCGATCATTCTTGTCGTCTTGCAGGTTGTTCTCGCGTTCGGCGCGCCTTGGTTCGCTCCGTATGACCCCATGGCTCAAAGTATCGCTCGCCGTCTCAGAGGGCCGACCGCCTTGAACTGGCTCGGGACCGATCAGCTTGGGCGGGACGTGCTGACCCGCATCCTCTACGGATACCGCACCTCCTTGATCGCGTGTGTGCTGGCCGTCGGCATAGCCCTTCTGGCAGGCGGCACCCTTGGACTCATGGCTGCCTATTATCGCGGCTGGCTCGACCGCATCATCATGCGGATCATGGATGTGCTTTTTGCCTTCCCGGTCATGCTCCTCGCGATCGGAATCATCGCCGTTTTGGGGCCTCATACCTATAGCGCGGCCGCTGCTATCGCGGTGGTTTACACCCCGATCTTCGCCCGCCTCCTGCGCGGACCGGCCTTGGTTCTGTGCGAAAGTGAATATGTCGCGGGCGCGAAGGCCATCGGCGCATCGGATAAGCGCATTATCTTTCTGCACATCCTTCCCAACCTTGCTTCCGTCATCCTGGTGCAGACAAGTCTTCTGCTTTCCGCCGCGATCCTCGTGGAAGCATCGCTGTCCTTTTTGGGCCTCGGCACACAGCCGCCAACACCATCTCTCGGCTTGATGTTGTCAGAAGGGCGCAATTTTCTGCAACTGTCGCCATGGAGCGCGATTTTCGCAGGTTTTGCCATCCTCTTTCTGTCGTTCGGCTTCAACCTGCTCGGTGATGCCTTGCGCGATACTCTCGATCCGCGCCTCCGGGGTCAGTCATGAGGATCGAGCCGGCGAAGCGCGAGGATATTCCAAGACTCGCGCTGATCGCCGAGCTATCCTACCGCTCGGCCTTTGCGGGAATTCTCGAAGACGAGATTCTGTCTACACGAGACGCCGCCTTCTTTGCGGAGCGTTTTGAGACATCCTGGGAGCGAATGCTCGTCGCCTTTTCCGGCGAAAGTCCGTCAGGATTTCTTCTCATGACGGAGGGGCACATCGACATGCTGTTCATGGATCCTCGCTCCAGCAGGCGTGGCGGCGGAGCGTTGCTCCTCCGGGAAGCGGAGCGGCTCGGGGCAACGAGTCTGGAATGCTTCCGGGACAATCGCCATGCGCGCCAGTTTTATGAGCGGCACGGCTGGCGCGTCGTCCATGAATACGAGCGTGACTTCGCAGGCAGAAGCCGCAATTTCGTTCTCTATAAGAAGCCCTTTAGCGCGGTGTCACAAAGCAACGACACGGCCAGTCCTGACAGCTTCATCCGCAGCAAGGACAATCCTTAAGGAGCGGACCGCATCGTTCATGTGATCGGTCAGATCCAAATTCTCGTTGATGGCCCGCAGGAGAAATCGCTGTTCCCGCTCGCACAAGGCATCATGATCAGGCTCATCGGCCGTATCGATATGCTCGTCTCTCCGAGCGAATGTTCCATCCGGCGTCAGGTCGGCATGGTGCAGCAGGATCCGGTTCGTCTTGGTATGTGCATTGATATCGTCCGAGCGAATATCTCCCGCCGTCTCCGCCATGACGATGCTGACACTACCTTTTGGACCGATAACGTCCTTCACGAAGTAGGCCGTCTCACTCATCATCGGCCCCCATCCGGCCTCGTACCAGCCCACGGAGCCGTCATCGAAGCTGACATGGAGATGCCCGTAATTGTACATGCCCGGCGGCATGTCGTCAGTCAGGCGGGTTCCGACAGCATGAACCTGGATAGGGTTGGCACGGGTGATCTGGCACATGACGTCGACATAATGCACGCCGCAATCGACGATGGGCGACAGGGACTGCAGCAAACGCTTATGGGCCTCCCAAGCCGGTCCGCTTGATTGCTGGTTGAGGTTCATGCGGAAGACGTGGGGGGATCCCAGCGTCTTGGCAATCTCGATGAATTTGATCCAGGACGGGTGATGACGCAGAATATAGCCGATCACGAGCTTGCGGTTTGTCCGGAGAGCCGTGGCGACAACGCGCTCCGCATCCGCGACATTGTCAGCGAGCGGCTTTTCGACAAAGACATGTGCGCCTGCTTCCATGGCCTTGACGGCATAATCGGCATGGGTATCCGACCAGGTGTTGATGGACACGACGTCGGGCCTGAGGGAGGTGAGCGCTTCCTCGAAGTGAGTAAAGCGTTGCGCCTTATGGAGGGAGCTTGGCAATGCCATGCCTTCGATATTGCGCGTGCAAAGGCCCACCACATCGAAGCCCTCGATCCGGTCATAGGCCTGCGCGTGAGACAAGCCCATATTTCCAAGGCCGACAACCAGAACCCGCTGTGTGCCCATGGCATGGTCTCCTGTGTTAATCCCCGTCGATCCAGGTTTGCCGAACCGTGAGATCGTCGTCCAGCAAAACGAGGCTTGCCCGATAGCCAGGCGCGATGCGGCCGAATTCGTGGTCGAGGCGCAGGAAGGCTGCCGGGACGAAAGAAGCCATCCGAAGAGCCTGCCCCACGGAAAGACCGAGGCGATGAACGGTGTTTCGGACCGCGCTCGCCATATCGAGGTCGGAGCCGGCTAAGGTCCCGTCGGCTGTCGTGAGCTTTCCATCCTTGCGATAGATCGTTCGGCCGTGCAGCTCAAAGCTCTGCATCGCCGTTCCGGTAACGGACATGGCGTCCGTCACCAGCATCATCCGGTCCACCCCTTTTGCCGCGATCGCGATCCGAAGCGAAGCATCGTCGACGTGGTGTCCGTCGACGATCAGGCCGCACCAGGTCTCTTTCGTATCCAAGGCAGCTCCGACAGGTCCTGGCTCGCGTCCCATCAAGGGAGGCATGGCGTTGAAGAGGTGCGTGAATCCGCGCAGGCCATGGCTATAGGCCTCGAGCACATCGGCGTAGCTTCCGGCGGTGTGCCCTGCGCAGAGCAAAACTCCTGCCCGGACCAGTTTCGAAATGGCGTCAGGGCTGTTCTTCTCCGGCGCGAGGGTTACCAGAGTCCGGCCCTCGGACAAGGATGTCAGGATGGCGATGTCCTGATCGTCGATCGGACGCATATAGTCCGGATTATGCACACCCTTTCGTTCCGGATTGATGAAGGGGCCTTCCACGTGGATTCCGAGAACGCCGGGGATCCGCGCCGCAAGGGCCTGCTGCATTGCCTTGACAGCCTCGGCCATGCGCTCCCGGGTGTCCGTGATGAAGGTGGGGAGAAGTCCGACCGTGCCGAATTGCCGATGTGCCTCCGCCATGGTGCGCAAGCCTTCGACGGTTCGCACATCGTTGAACAGAACGCCGCCGCCGCCGTTGACCTGAACGTCGATGAAGCCCGGCGCCAGGAGACCTTCAACCGCGCGGCGCTCAATCCGTGCCGACAGCTCCCCCTCGCGAAGAACGGCGACGATCCTGCCGCCTTCGACAACAACCGCCCGCCCTTCCAACATGCTTTCGCCGTCGAAGAGGCGAGCGCCGGTCAGCGCGTAGATCATCAGACGGTCTCCGTCACTTTGCGCAGGCGGGGAGGGGCGTCCGGGTTATGGCCACGGCCTTGCGCGATGGCGTTCACGAGAGGGTAGAAGCTCTGGATCAGGGCGATGGGTGCGATAAACGGATGGATCCCGTCGACGGACGGCAGCGTGACGGCCGCAGGGCCCTCCGCCGCCCCGGCGACGATGACGGGCACCTTCTGATCGCTCAGCTTCGTGACAAGATCGCTAACGCCGCTGAGCGTCTCGTCGCGCTGGCTCAGAACCAGGACGGGGAAGTGGCCCCCCGCGAGAGCCCAGGGACCATGCATCAGCTCGGCCGCGCTCATGGCCTCGGCATGGATGCCGGAGGTCTCTTTCAATTTCAAGGCCGTTTCCTGCGCCATTGCAAAGCCGACACCCCGGCCGACGACGAACAGGTTGTCGGCCCGCGCGAGAAGCGGAAGGGCTGCCGACCAGTCCAGAGCAGCAGCTTTTTCGAGAACGTCCGGTAAGCTCTCCAGGGCCGCGAGAAGATCCGAGTCCTGAGACCAATGCGCCACGAGCTGGAGCGATGCGGCAAGGGCCGCGATAAACGACTTCGTGGCTGCAACGCTTTTCTCGGGCCCGGCGTGGAGAGGCAGGACGACTTCGCATGTGGCTGCCAAAGGTGAGCTCGTATCGTTGACGAGCGCCACGGTCAGCGCGCCGTCATTGCGACCTGCTTGCGCGAGATTCAGAATGTCCGGGCTGCGGCCTGACTGAGAGACGGCGAGAAAGAGCGCCTCCCGCATGCGGGGACGTGCTTCGTAGACCGAGGTCACCGATGGCCCCACAGAGGCCGTGACGAGACCGGAATGGATCTCCAGCAGGTATTTGGCGAAAGTTGCCGCGTTGTCGGAACTTCCGCGGGCGCAGGTTACCGCGAAGGGAGGCGGTGCTGCGCGGAGGCGTTCACCCAAATCACGGCAAAGGTCCGCATTGCTGGCAAGAAGGCGTGCGACCACCTGAGGCGCCTCGCGCGCTTCGCGCAGCATATCGGTGGAAGCTGAGGAATTGATTTCAGGCATCATGATGGGTCCGGTCCGGCGGGCTGATCGTCAGCTCCGCTACGAAGTCATAAGCATCGCCCCGGTAGTAGGACGAGGTGAACTCGACCGCCTCTCCCGTTGCGGTGAAGGAGCGACGTTCGATATACAGGGCAGGACTCTTGATCGGCACCTGGAGCAAGGAGGCCTGCTCGTCGGAAAGAAGTACAGCATGGAGCCTTTGCAGGGCCCTTGCCGGAAGCACTCCCTGCTCATGGAGAACGGCATAGAGGGACTGCTTGACGAGAGATGGATCCGGAAGAAAACGGCTTGGAACGACAGCATGCTCGATCGCCATCGGAATTCCGTCTGCCAGACGAAGGCGGTTGACGCGGCTCACCTGATCCCCGGGGGAGAGGCCAAGAGCCATCAATTCGTTCGGTGAAGCCTGCCCGATGGAACGGCTGAGGAGAATGGCAGAGGACGGCAGGCCTCGAGCCGACATGTCGTCCGTAAAACTGGACAGGCGAGAAAGAGGCTGCTCCAGTCGCATGTGCGGTGCGATGAAAGTGCCAGACCCCCAGCGTTGAACGAGGACGCCTTTCTTCACGAGGCCCGTGATAGCCTTCCGCACGGTAACACGCGAGACCCCAAGCTGTTTGGCAAGGTCGCGCTCCCCCGGCAGGGCATCATCCGCCTTGATGGTTCCCTTTCGTACCGCATCCTCGATGGATTGCTGCAGCTGAAGGTAAAGCGGCGTCGGATTTCCCTCGTCCAATGAGACCAACGCTAAGGCTTCCGGAGCCTCATTGTTCATCGCGGCCTCCTCGGCGAAGACGTATGGGTCGTTTGCCGCGCAAGAAGAATGGCGCCGTCCATCGCGTCGGCCTTCGGCTGTACGATGACCTGCTGCAGCGGCGGAGCGAGCCAATGGCGCAACGGTTCCGACAACCCGCCGAAAAGGCAGAGTGCCGGCGCGCCGAGGTCGAGCAGCCGTGTCGCGATCTGAGCCATCTGTCGAGCCGCCTCTTCGATCAGGACAAGGCCGAGCGGGTCGCGGCGCTGAGCATGTTCAAGCACAAGAGGTGCATAGCGGGCATAATCGGCCGGCCGTGCCTTGCCGACCCAGTCCACGATCGCTTCAGGACTGTGACCGAACTCGCCCAGAATCGCATCCGACAAAGGTGTCGACGGAATGCGTCCGTCATAAGCCCAGATGGTGTGGCGCAGGACTTCGCGCCCGATGGCGGCGCCGCTGCCCTCGTCGGAGATCTCGTAGCCCCATCCACCGACATAGCGTCGTTCACCGGCTACGACACCATAGCCGCAAGAGCCTGTACCGACGATCAGAATCGCACCGTCGCCACCCCCGAATGCACCCAACCATGCCGTATGGGCATCGGTGTCGATCGAGAAGGAGCCGAATGGGTGTGAGCGGGACAAAAGGCGTTCCACCGCACTCGTTTGTCCTGCTCCCGCGGCGCCCATGCCGGCATGGATCCTGCTGAAATCGAATTCCTGAAGATTTGCTTCCGCAAGGGCAGCGCGACTGGCGGAGAGAATCGATGCCCAAACGACATCGGGATCGAGCCTGATGTTCGACGGCCCGCCGATCCCCTCGCCGAGAAGGTTCCCATCACTATCGCGCAGGCGTGCCCGACACTTGGTGCCGCCCCCATCAATGCCAAGAAATAAGGAATCCGTCATGTGGTGAGGCCGCGCCTGACTCGAAACTTCATCTCGGTCCGGCACCATGCCACTTAATGTCCACTTCGTGAAGAGCGCAATTTTTTGACCGGCTCTCTTGCGATTTGCAAACTTAACATGACAGTATTACACGACGGAAGCGCGCGTTGAAGATAGGACAATGGTTCTATGGGGCTGGGAACAGGGGATCTTGCAGGCCTCATCTGACGGCGATACCAATATAAGATCACTTGCCCGCTCTGGCTCCGAGTGGAACAGTCTGATGAACTTCGGGAGAGCCTTTGAGAATGCGGAAAAACCCGCACAAGGCAAGTCGAGGGATAATGGAACGGGTCATGGCAGGCGCCCTAAGGCCTGACGGAGGAAGAACGACAATGAGCTTTCTTGAATCCAAAGATTTCATGAAACGAGCCGGACGCTTTCTGGCCACAGCTTCGGTGGCGGCCTCGGCACTCGCTTTCGCCCATGGAGCCTCAGCTCAAACGTTGACGGTCGAAAGCTGGCGCAACGACGATGCCGATGTTTGGAATAACCAGATCATCCCGGCCTTCAACAAGAAATATCCGAATATCAAGGTACAGTTCAAAGCCGATCCGCCGACCGAGTATAACGCGGCTCTCAACGCCCGCCTGGCGGGCGGGACGGCCGGGGATCTCATCACGTGCCGGCCCTTCGATGCTTCCCTCGATCTCTTCAAGAAGGGGCATCTCGTTTCTGTAAACGACGTTAAGGGAATGGATAACTTTTCGGACGTGGCGAAAAGTGCCTGGTCCACCGACGACGGAAAGACCACGTTCTGCATGCCGATGGCTTCGGTCATCCATGGCTTCATCTACAACAAGGCCATCTTCGACGAACTCAAGCTGACACCGCCGAAAACCGTCGCCGAGTTCCATGCCGTGCTCGACAAGATCAAGGCGAATGGCAAATATACGCCGATCGCCATGGGCACCGCCGATCAGTGGGAAGCCGCAACGATGGGTTTCCAGAACATCGGCGTGAATTACTGGAAAGGCGAGGAAGGCCGCAAGGCGCTGATCGAGGGAAAGCAGAAGTTCACTGACGCTCCCTATGTTCAGACGTTTACCGAGCTTGCCAGCTGGGCGCCTTATATGGGCGACGGATTCAAGTCGCAGAAATATCCCGATACGCAAAATCTCTTCACGCTTGGGCGAGCGGCCATTTACCCGGCCGGGTCATGGGATATCCCGATTTTCCGCAAGCAGGCGGATTTCGAATTTGACGCCTTCGCTCCTCCCGCTCCGAATGCTTCGGGCAAGTGCTATATCAGCGATCACACCGATATCGCGCTGGGCATCAATACCAAGTCGAAGAATGTCGAGGCTGCAAAGACCTTCCTGAGCTGGATCGCTTCTTCCGAGTTCGCGGATATCTATGCGAATGCTCTGCCGGGCTTCTTCCCGCTTACAAAGGAAAAGGTCACGGTGAAGGATCCGGTTGCGGCCAAGTTCGTGGGATGGCGTGATACCTGTGAGAGCTCCATCCGGAACTCCTATCAGATCCTGTCCCGTGGAACGCCGAATCTCGAGAACGAGCTTTGGAATGTGAGTGCTCAGGTCCTCAATGGCACCATGAAGCCCGAGGAGGCCGCGAAGAAGGCCGAGGACGGGTTGGCCAGCTGGTACGAGCCTCACAAGAAGTAATCGCTCCATTTCGTGCGGCAGTCTCTTTAGGGGCTGCCGCACCCTTGTTCGGGTGCGATCTCGATGTCGACAACCTCCTTCGAAACCACCGCTCCTCTCGTGGCAGCGCCCGCACGTTCGCGGCTCCCGCTTCATATTGTCGTCTTTCTGGCGCCTGCGCTCCTGATCTACTCGATTTTTTCGATCTACCCGTTGGTCGATACGATCCGCCTCAGCTTTTATGCCGGAGACCAGACGGGCGCGCAGCATTTTGCCGGACTGGATAACTTTCGGATGCTGCTGTCCGATCCGACTTGGTCCGGACAGTTCTGGAACGCACTCCGCAACAACCTGTTCTTCTTTGGGGTTCATATGGTTGTGCAGAACGGGATAGGCTTGGGCCTGGCCATGTTGCTCAGCCTGCCGCGGCTTACGGGCGGAAGCGTCTATCGGACCCTGATCTTTCTGCCGACGATGCTGTCCGTGGTGATTATCGGTTTTGTCTGGCAGCTCATGCTCAACCCCCTTTGGGGCATCGCGCCAAGCCTCCTGAAGGCAGTCGGACTCGGCAGCTTCTTCGGGCCATGGCTCGGGCAGGAATCGACCGCGCTGATAACGATTTCCTTGATCTCGGTTTGGCAGTTCGTCGGAATTCCGATGATGTTGATCTATGCCGCCCTCATCAATATTCCGGACGATCTCCTGGATGCCGCGACCGTTGATGGAGCCGGTCCTTTCAGCGTGTTCTGGTTCGTCCGTCTGCCGCTCATCCTGCCGACCCTGGGGGTTGTGTCGATCCTGACCTTTGTGGCCAATTTCAATGCATTCGATCTGATCTATGCGGTGAAAGGCGCTCTCGCCGGTCCAAACTTCTCGACGGATATTCTAGGAACGTTCTTTTACCGGACTTTCTTCGGCTATCAGCTCCAGGTGGGGAGTCCCACGATGGGGGCGACCGTCGCCACGGCGATGCTGATCGTCATTCTGATCGGCGTGCTGATCTATCTGTTCGGCATCCAGCGGCGGCTGCAAAGACATACATTTTGAGGGCGTCATGAATCGGTATATCAGGCCGGGACGGCTGGCCGTCCATATAGCTCTCATTCTCTATACCATCATCGCCATTGGGCCGATCCTGCTCATCGTTCTCAATGCCTTTAAAACCCGTCGGGCGATTTTCGCCGATCCTCTTGGTTTTCCGGATGCGCGGACTTTCACGACCATCGGGTTCGATCAGGTCTTTGCGAAATCCGACTTCGGGCTCTACTTCATCAACAGCCTGACCATAACGGTCGTGTCCCTGGGGTTGATCGTCCTCATCGGGGCCATGGCAGCATGGGCGCTGACGGAATACCGCTTCCGCGGCAACACCCTCATTTCTCTCTACTTGGCGATCGGGATCATGGTCCCGATCAGATTGGGTAGCGTCAGCATTTTGCGCATGATGGTGGAGTTGAACCTCGTCAATACGCTGACAGCTCTCATCCTGGTCTATGTCGCCCAGGGATTGCCTCTTGCGGTTCTGATCCTCAGCGAGTTCATTCAGCAAATTCCAAAGGATCTGCGTGACGCAGCGCGATGCGACGGCGTGAGCGAGTACCGGATTTTCGGCAGCATCATCCTGCCTCTCATCCGTCCTGCGATTGCGACTGTCGCCGTCTTCACCATGGTTCCCATCTGGAATGACCTTTGGTTCCCTCTCATTCTTTCGCCTGGAGACGGCAAGCAGACGGTCACGTTGGGAGTTCAGCAGTTCATCGGTCAATATGTAACGGACTGGAATGCAGTCCTCGCGTCCCTGACCCTGGCAATCGCTCCCATCCTCGTCCTCTATCTTTTGTTCTCGCGCTATCTCGTCCGCGGCCTGACGGCCGGGGCTGTCAAGTAGCAGAGACCTCCTCTTCAGGTGGCAACCCATGGCTGACGTTTCAATCCACGGACTTGCGAAGTCGTTCGGTCCTGTGGACATCCTTCGCGACATCAATCTCACTGTCGAGGACGGAGAATTCGTCGTCTTCGTCGGCCCTTCAGGGTGCGGAAAGTCCACCTTGCTGCGTATCATCGCCGGCCTCGAATCCGTGAGCGCCGGCGAGATCCGCATCGGCGGCAGGCGCGTCAACGAGCTGCCGCCGGCAGACCGCAAGATCGCGATGGTCTTCCAATCCTATGCTCTGTATCCGCATATGTCGGTCTACAAGAACATGGCGTTCGGCTTGAAATTCGCGAAGACGGACAAGGCTGAAGCTGACAGGCGCGTCAGGCAGGCCGCCGAGATCCTGAAGCTGTCCGCCCTTCTCGATCGCAAGCCGAGAGAACTCTCCGGAGGGCAGCGCCAGCGTGTCGCGATCGGTCGCGCCATCGTAAGAAAGCCGAGCGTCTTCCTTTTCGACGAACCGCTTTCCAATCTTGATGCCGCTTTGCGGGTGAATACCCGAATCGAGATCGCCAAGCTTCATCAAGAGCTCGGTGCGACCATGATCTATGTGACGCACGATCAGGTCGAGGCCATGACGCTGGCCTCGAAGATCGTGGTGCTCAATCATGGGAGAATCGAGCAGGTCGGCGCTCCTCTCGACCTCTATCGCCGCCCCTGCAATGTCTTCGTCGCCGGCTTTATCGGTTCGCCAAGGATGAACTTCATCAAGGGAGAAGTTCGAGGCATTTCGAACCAGAGCGTGACCATCGGCTTCGCCGGCGCCGAGATGAAAGTCGATCTTTCCGGAAAGGACTTAGCCGTAGGGGACATGGTCACGGTCGGAATTCGACCCGAGCACATGGCAGAGCAGGGGGCGGACGCCATTGCCCTCGAGGGTCGCGTCGACGCAGTCGAGCGTTTGGGGGAGGCAAGCTACGTGTACATGAAGCTTGCAAGCCAGGACGATGTCGTTGTCCGGGCTCCAGGAGAAGCCCATATCGCGGCCGGCGATCTGTTCAAGGCTTATTTTTCCCCACGATCCACCCATGTCTTCGATGCGGAAGGCCGGTCGCTCCGGATGGACGTGAAGCCTTAGACCCCATCGTCTGGGGACGAATCAGTCAGGCGCTGCGAACCCAATTAATGACCGGCTTTTCCCGCCACATGCAACGCTCGAGGCGAAGGCCGACCAGATGTTGCATGCGTGCCAAAGACTGCTCGTCTTCAGCTTCGACGATCAGGGTCAAGTAGCGCCTTGAGGCCTCCATCGTGCAATGCCCGAAACTGAATTCCGCCCGCCCCTTCGTGTCTGAGTAGGTGGCAGGGACGTTTTCGGAGAACTGCTTGCAGAGCTGGACAAGGTAGCGGTCCGGCACTTCTGTTCCGATACTGGCCTCTGACCTGAAGGCTGGCATCACGTTAGTTCCCCAGAAAAATTCCCATTTCGGGCGTTCAGTAAGTTAACCATGGCTGGAAGGTATAAAATGCCCTAGGTCAGGAATGAATTTCAATCAAGATTTTTGCTAAGGTGCTCATAAATAACTGAATTTAATCGTTATATCGTAAAAATAATCCGGTTCCTCATGAGAGAGGTGGGGGCTCCCAGGATTTCAGGAACGAAGGAACGTCTTTCCCCGACATGGGAGCCGCATAGAAATTCCCTTGTGCCTGCTGACAACCTTTTTCCTTGAGAAACCGAGCCTGTTCGACAGTTTCGACTCCTTCGGCAATAACATCCATCCCGAGGCTCATCCCGAGCTCGATGACGGCCAGAACGATGGCGGCGTTTTCCGCATCGGTTTCCAGATCCCTCACGAAGCTCTGATCGATCTTGATGTCGTCGACCGGAAACTGCTTGAGGTGAATGAGCGAGGCATAGCCCGTCCCGAAATCATCGAGCGCAATGCGAATGCCGTTATCGTGAAACTGCTTGAGCGCCTTGGCTACATGCGTGGCACTGCGCCCAAGAAAGACAGTTTCGGTAATCTCCACTTCCAGGCGATGGTTGGGAACATCGGCCGATTGTAAGACCTCAAGAAAACGCTTGGCGAGGCCGATCCAGTTGAATTGAGCCGAAGACAGGTTAACGGCAACTCTTCCACAATCGCAGCCCTGGTTGATCCAGCGGCGGATATCGGATGCGACCTGTCGGATGATGCTTTCGCCCACCGCGATGGACAATTCCGGATCTTCAAACGCGCTTGAGAAGGCGGCCGGCGTGAGAAGGCCATATTGTGGGTGCCGCCATCTGGCGAGGGCTTCGAAGCCCACAACGCGCCCATTCGAGAGATCCACCTTCGGCTGATAAAAGGGCACGATCTGGCCCCATTGCAACGCCTCCTGTATGCCTCTTGCGACCGTGGCCTTATGTTCCACGTGAAGGCGCATGTCCGGCGTGTAGACAACAGCGCAGTTTCTCCCACGAGCTTTAGCCGCGTTGAGGGCCAAGTCCGCGTCTTTCATGAGCTCGGAAGGCTTGCTGCCATGGGCCGGAAAACTCGCGACCCCGATGCTGACATGACATGTGAGCAGTTCGGCGCCATACGGAATGGGTTGCCGAAGTTCAGTGAGGATTCGTTCGGAAAGTTCGCGAGCCCGTACAAGAGGCGCCGGATCCGCGATAACGATGATGAATTCATCGCCTCCCAGGCGCGCGATGGTGTCGTCGTCTCTTATCAGGCGGCGGAGCCGATCTGCCGCCCCCTTCAGGAGAACGTCTCCCGCGTCATGGCCGAGGCTGTCGTTGATCGCCTTGAACTTATCGAGATCGATGAGCAGCAGGCTAACCCCGGTCCCCTGCCGCTCTGCCTCGGCGAGAGCTTGCTCGAGACGCCCCTGGAAAAACGCGCGGTTGGGAAGATCCGTGAGCGCATCATGGCTCACGACTCGCCAGGACCTTTCCTCGGCCGCCTTGCGCTCTGTGATGTCAATGGCGGCCGACATGATATGCGGGGCGCCATTGATATCAATAAGCCTTCCTGCAAGAAGGACAGTCCGGATGGACCCGTCGGCAAGACGGATCAAAGTCTCGAAATCAGTGACCTGTCCGTCTTTCTGAATCGCTTCTACGAAAGCCTTTCGGTCAGCCGGATTGATGTAGACCTCATCGACGGACTGGATGCCGAGCGATTTCCAGTGAGCGCCGAAATAGCGGGTTCCTGCTTCATTCGAATCGACGATTTCTCCGTTCGTTCGAACGACCACCAGAGGAATCGGGACCGTCTTGAACATGGTCTCGAACATGGCTCGGCTTTGCGTCAACTCCTGGTTCGCCCGACGTTCCGCCTGTGTGGCAGCCCATTCCGTTCGCTGGAGACGATTGGAGCGGGTGAGGACAAGGGCGAGAGCGACGTTCAGTGTGACGACGGCCAGGATGAGGCCGATGACGGGCGTCTCGGGGCCCCCTGGCGACAGATACCCGATCAGCATCATCACGCTGCAGGCAACGCCTGACGTCATCGACCAGCGAAAGGCGGTCGGCACGACCAGATAATAAATCGAAGGCAGCATCAGAACGACGAAAAGAGCAAGGTCGCTGTGTGAACTCACCAGAACGCCCACCGCGGCGGCGGTGACCCATTCCCAGGCGATCATTACTTTCTGAGCGCCCTGGAAGCTCGTCGTTTTGCGCAGGAACCAAAGGCACAGCAGAGCGATCAGCACGACCACAGTACGGGCAGGAATCGCGACATAAAAGTGAGAGGTGCCGTGGAAGCGCCAGTCACTGATGAAGAAGAGCGTGTTGAGAACAGCCGAAAGCAAGAACAGCAGGCGTGTGTGCCTGAGAGTGTCGGGAAGCCGTTCGGCTTGAAAGACGGACTCGCGTTCGGGAGCAGAAAACTCGCCGCCAAAAAGGGTCAGGGCTTGGGTGGACGTTCCTGGCATCAGATCACATAGGGAATGGTCATCCAGTTACGTCTGCTTTCTCATGTTGCGCAAGGGGAAGCGTGCCAGGAAATTTGTTTAAGCTCAACAAAGATAAAGATTTTCATCCAAAAGAAGTGCGGCAGGCGGCAAGCTACGCAGCCACGAAGACAGCGCCACTCACAAGGGTAGATCGGAATGGTCACCAAAACGTGTGCGTCCCTGGCGTTTGGAGCGATAGAGGGCCTGATCTGCCGCTTGAAGTGCGCTTGATGGATCCGCCGCATCCTGGGGCAGAACCGCAATTCCTATGCTGAGACTAGACCTCAATTCCTGGACGTCGAAGCGGAAGGGCTCTTCTATGACCTGTACAATACGCGTGGCGGTCGCTTTTGCGTTGTCTTCTGCCGCGTGGAGAGAATAAAAGCCAGCGCGCCGCCGATGCGCGCCAGAATGTCCCCGGTCCTGATCTGACCCTGAATTCCGGCCGTAATGTCTTTGATGAAAGGTCTCCGATATCGCGGCCATAGGTGTCGTTCACCTGCTTGAAAAAATCGATGTCGAGAAGCATCAGCGCCGCAGGAGAATTTTCATTTACGTGAGCGGCGGTCACGGCGAGCAGGCTCTGGAAAGCGCGACGGTTCGCAGGTCCAGTCGGAGGGTCCTCGCCAGCAAGGCTCTTGATGCGTTCCTCGACACCTTTTCGGCGAGTGATGTCCCTTGTCGTTGCCCGAGGCTGATGTGCTTGAAGAAGAATGAAGCGCCATTTGCCGGAGATCTTTTGAAGTAGCTTAATAATCAACGCTCAAGCTCAGGACACTCAAACAGCCTTCAACCAACGGCAAGCTTTGAATAAAGTTACCGTGAACGATGCCGCAGAGCTTTCGACGTCAGCTCTTATGCCGGACGCAACAGCCTGCTTTGTTCGATCTGCTGTGTCAGACCGGTAGATCGGGCGCTGTGGAGCTCCGCGAATGGAAGGTGCGCAGCACTTCGGGAGGGGAACCGGCCTGAATGACTCTCCCGTGGTCGATCAGTACCATCTGCTCCGCCACATCCGCCACTTCCTCAGGGGTATGGATCGACATGATGACCGTGATGCTCTGCCTTTTGCGCAACTCATCAACAAGCTGGATCATGCTGCGCCGCAATTGAGGATCCAAGCTGCTAAAGGGTTCGTCCAACAAGATGATCGGCCGCTTCGAGACCATAGCTCGCGCCAACGCAACTCTTTGACGCTGTCCGCCAGACATCTCTCCCGGTTTGCGGTGATCGTACCCCGTCAGTCCAACTGCTTCCAACATTTCCGAGACGAGAGCCCATTCCGCCTTCTCAAGGCGAAGGGAGGGGCGCAATCCCAGCGCAACGTTCCGGGCCACGGAAAGATGAGGGAAAAGGTTGTGATCTTGAAAGACAATGGCCACAGGTCTTTGGGAGGGCTGCAAGGGGAGCAGGTCGCTTCCACGAAACGTCAACGTCCCGCTTTGCGGTGTTTCGAAGCCCGCAATCAGATGCAGAAGCGTCGTTTTGCCTCCACCGGAAGAGCCGATGAGGGCGCACAGCGCTCCATCCTCGACCTTGAGGGAGTAATCTGCGGAAAAGTCAGGCCAGGTCAGGCGGCATTGATCAATCAGGAGCATGAGACCATCGACCAGACATGTGAGCCAGCATGAATGCAACGAAGAGAATAAGGAGCCCGATCGCGGATGCCTCCTCGAACCGATAGGCTCCCAATCGTTCGTAGAGAAGGTAGGGTAATGTTCGGAGCTCCGGACCGCCAAAAAGAGCAATGATCCCGAAATCGCCAAAGGAGAGCGCCGCCGCCAGGGCGAAAGCAGACCCGAGGGGACGCCGCAGAAGCGGCCAGTCGACGATCTGGGCTCGGGTGAGGCCCGTCAGCCCGAGCGACGACGAAAGGCGGCCATAGCGCTCCTCCGCCAGGAGGAGCCGAGGGGCGACATAACGGTACGCGAACGGTAAGGCCCCCAGGCCGTTCACAACGGGGAGAAGGATCAACCCACCGACGGCTGAATCCACAAATGGGCGAATCAGGAGGAAAAGTCCGGCGGTCAGGGCAAAGGGTGGAACCGCCAGCAGAGCATTCGGAATAAGGTCGAACACAGCCGCCCAACGGGGAGAGCCAAAACCGACGCGGTGAGTTCGAACCGCTGCGCCGAGAGCCAGGGCGAGTGAGCAGGCCAATGTGGAGGCCATGGCGGCGATCGCGAGACTTGTGAGCAATGCGAAGAGCAGGTCCTCGTCGAGGACCGCCGTTATATGTCCAAGACCGGTAAAGATGCTCAGAGCCAGCGGGGCGATAAACAGAAGTCCCGCCGTCAGGACAAACCCGTCAAGGATCATCAAGGGTGGATTGGGAGCATCGGGACGCGAAATTGTCGTCCGTGATGTGGTGGCGACAGGAGGACGGGCGAGAACTCCATGGAGGGCCAGAGTGGCGGTCAGGCAGATGGCGACCTGGATCAGAGCGATCCAGGCGGCGCGGGCGAAATCCAAGTCGACCTTGAGGGCTTCGTAGATCGCCACCTCGAGGGTCGCGCGACTCGGTCCGCCACCCAATGCCAGCACGATGGCGAAACTCTTGAAGCAAAGCAGGAACACGAGGCTGGCGAGGCCCGGAAGCTCTGCCCGGAAAACCGGCCAATCGAGGTGGCGAAAAATCTGACCGGAGGAGAAACCCAGCGCTGAAGCAAGCCGCCATTGTTCGGCAGGAATCAGATGGAGCGCATCGAGGATGATCTTGGCCACGAAGGGAGCGTTCAGGAACACATGTGCGATGAGAATGCCAGGATATCCGAAGATATTGATGTCACCTGGCCAGCCCAACGCTTTCAAGATCTCGGCGAGCCAGCCGTTTCTGCCATAAACGGTGAAAACCGCAAAGACGGCGACGATCGCCGGCATGATCATCGTCGTGCCCAGCGCCGATAAGAGAATATCCTTCCCTGGAAAGTTGCGCCGCGCCAAAGCAAGGGCCAAGGCGCTCCCGAGAGCCAGCGAAAGGACCATCGAGAGCCCGGCCTGGGCAAGGGAGAAGAGGAGCAGCCGCAGAAGATAGGGGCCGATGGACAGAAATGAGGCTTCATGTCCACCGGCCCGCAGCAGGGCGAAGAAGCCTGCGGCAAGGAGCGCCACAATGGCGACAGCTACGAGGCTTCCAGGATGAGGTCGCCTGAAGCGCATAGGATGCCGTTATTGGGCCGTGGCGTTGAGCCAGCGATCTGTGAAGGAGCGGCGGTTCTTTTGAACCTCCTCCGGGGTGAAAAGAAGCGCCGTGCTTGGTTGGATCGCGTCCCGGAACGCTTGAGGAAGTTCCTTCGATGTCGCCTTGACCGGCATCATCCAGTTGCCTTCCGGCATTGCCGATTGAAAATCGTCCGACAGGATGAAGTTCATGAACGCTTTTGCAAGCTCAGGCTGTTTGGTGGTCTGCGTCATGCCGGCGATCTCGATATGGAGGTAGTGACCCTCGGCGAACGGAGCAGCCTTGTACTGGTTCTTCTTCTCGATCATGACATGGTAGGCGGGGGATGTGGTGTAGGACATGACCATGTCCGCTTCCCCCTTCAGGAACAGGCCATAGGCCTCCGACCACCCCTTGGTGAATGTCACGATACGGGGTTTGAGCTGCGCCCAGGCCTTGTCGGACTGATCGCCATAGACTTTCTGCATCCAGAGCAGGAAGCCCAAGCCAGGCGCACTGGTTCGCGGATCCTGCAGGACGATTTTCGGCCCGTTTGGATTTTCAACCAGCTCCTTCAGGCCCTTCGGCGGCTCAGGGAGCTTGGTCGAATCATAAACAAACGCGAGGTATCCCCAGTCGAACGGAATGAACGTATCGCTGGCCCATGTGATCGGAAGGGACAGGTTCTTCAGTTCCAAGCCATGAGGCGCAAAGAGGTCTGACGACTTCGCTTCTGCGGCAAGGTTCATATCGAGGCCGAGAACGACATCGGCCTTCGTATCCTTCCCCTCCAAGCGCAGGCGCCCGAGAAGGCTGCCGGCATCTTCCGCCGTGATCCAGTTGAGCTCACAGTTGCACTTGGCCTCGAAACGCTCCTTTACCGCCTTGCCCGGCCCGTATTTGCCTGCGAAGGAGCCATAGGTGTAAACCATCAGAATTGGTTTGGTCTGTGCAGCCGCGGTGCCGGCAAAAAGGCAAAATGCCGTCAGGGCAAAGACAAGTCTGTTCAACATCAGAGACGCTCCCATGCGTAAGACAAGCCGGATCGGCGGCACAGTGCGCACGGGATGCAGACTTTCCTGCTATTCATGCTCATTCCCTCCGCCGGCATGACCCGGATCAGGTTCAACGGGTCGGCAGCTGCGCTGCCTCTCAGCCCTTCGGGCTCCCCGTGAGACGATCTCGCTTCTACGGCAGTTCGAGGAACCAAACAAGCGCTGACGAGAAGGATGCCAGGCTCTGAGGGAAGCCCATTGCTGGGCCGGCCGGATTCTGATTGGAATGGGGCAGATGCGGAGGAGCTGAATGGGACATCCATTACCCCAATATGACGTTGCGGTGATCGGCCTGGGAGCGATGGGGTCGGCGGCACTGTATCAGCTCGCCAAGCGCGCCGTGCGTGCCATAGGGATCGATCAATTCTCCCCGCCGCACGACCGCGGGTCGACCCATGGGGAAACCCGGATCACCCGGCAGGCAATCGGGGAGGGGGCCGCCTATGTCCCCCTGGCACTGCGGTCTCATGCCATCTGGCGGGAGCTGGAAGCCGAAACGGGCGAGGCCCTGCTGAGCCCGGTGGGGTGCCTCATTGTCGGCAGGATGGAGGGGCAATCCGGCGGACCCATCCGGACGAGCTTTCTGGCGACGACCAAGCGGACGGCAGAGGATTACGGCATCGCCCATGAGATTCTGGGGGCGGACGAGATCCGGGCGCGCTATCCGCAGTTCACCCCGCAGACCGATGAGATCGCCTATTTCGAGCCGGGCGGCGGCTACTTGAACCCGGAACGCTGTGTCGCGGCCCATCTGAAACGCGCGCAAGAGCTGGGAGCGGCATTGCAGCTTGGAACGCGCGTGGTTTCCTTGGCTCGTTCCGGCGGTGGAGTGCGGATTACCACCACTAACGGGGTTATTGACGCCTCCCAGGTCATCGTTTCCGCCGGTTCCTGGGCGCCCGCCTTGCTCGGACACCCTTTCGACCGGCTTCTTTCCCCCAGCCGTCAAGTGATGCACTGGTTCCCGGTGACAGAGGACCTGACGTCTTCTTGGGTGAAAAGTCCGGTTTTCATATGGGCGCCCGGAGCCGACCCTAAGGATTTTTTCTACGGATTTCCGTCCATGCCCGGATCTGGAACCATGAAGACGGCCGGGGAGCAATATGATGAGGTAACGTCTCCCGAGACGGTCGAGCGATCGGTCGACTCTGCAGAAGTTCAGGCCATGTATAGGGATCACCTGGCCGGGCGCCTGCGAGGGGTGATGCCTTCGGCTGCCAAATCCGCCACCTGCCTCTATACGGTCACCCCCGATTCTCACTTCCTCATCGATCGGTCTCCCGAGAATGATAGAATTCTTGTGGTTTCGCCATGTTCGGGACACGGCTTTAAACACTCCGCAGCCGTGGGCGAGGCGGCGGCGGAGCTCGTGACCGAGGGCAAAAGCCGTATCGACCTTTCTCCCTTCGGTCTTTCCCGCTTTCAGGAGCGGCTTCAGGCCTTACGGGACAGCGTTTCACCGGCCGTTTGACGGAAGGACTACGCCGAAGAGAGGCGGTTGCCTTCGTTGAGACTATTCCAACGGGTGCTGCTGTGAAAACAGACTTCCGAAGGAGCATCTTTGCGGCTTTGCTTCCTCGGATCCGCAGTTTAATGATGGGCGTGCCTTCGGCGGTACGTGACGAGAAGGGCTCCTTGGGTTCGGCTGATGGAAGAGCTGCCGGTATACAGCGCACAAGGCATTTTCTACGCCTTTATCGGGTGCATTGCCCTTGCTGTAGCGTGGTTTGCCGGGCGCGCGTCCGCGCAACGACCATTGGCGGCATTCAACCAGGCCGTGGATCGGTGGCGGAAAGGCGATCTTCAGACGCGAATCCAGGTTTTCGATCCCCACACCCCGATTGGCCGCCTCAGCTTCGCCTTCAACGATATGGCCGCCAAATTGAGCCTTCGCGAAGCCGAGCGCGAGAGTGTCTTGCGGGTGCTGCGCGAGGGGGAAGAGCGCCTTCAGATCGCCCAGGATGTCGCCGGCCTCGGAATTTGGGACTGGGATCACCTGACCGGAGAAATATCCTGGTCGGCGCAGATGTTTCAGCTCGTGGGTCTCGATCCCGCCACAGCCGATGCGAACCTGTCGCTCGTGTGGCGGGAACTCATCCATCCGGAGGACAGGGCCTGGATGGAACAGGAGGTGCGCCGTTTCTCTCGTACGTTGGAACCGCTGGCGGCCGAATACCGGATCATACGGGAAGACGGGTCCGTTCGATGGCTCCTGATGCGAGGACAATCGCTCCCCGATCCATCCGGCAAGCCCGTCCGCACGGTCATCGTTAATTTGGACGTCACATCGAGCAAGGACAGCGAAGTCCGCGAACGGTTCCTGTTGGCCTTGAGCGACAAGATTCGTGATCCGGATCGCCCCGATGAGATCCTCATGATGGTGGCTGAGGCTCTCGGCAGTCATCTGGGGGTCAATCGCGTCGGCTATGGTGACGTCGACGATACGACAATGGTTTTGTCCACTCTCGTGGACTGGCATACCGAAGATGCTCCGGATGTCTCGGGGCGATATCCCTTGAGATCTTTCGGGCCCGCGCTCTGTGGTGATTTGAGGTCCGGCCGCGCCGCGGTCTTCGACGATGCTTTGTCCGATCCGCGGGCCGAAGGTCACTATGCGGCCTACGCCGCCCTCGATTGTATCGCGTCCATCTCGGTCCCGCTCGTGAAGGAAGGGCAGCTGCGGGCGGCCTTGTATATTCACAGTGGGACGCCGAGGCGGTGGACCCAATCTGAAATCGAGCTCGTTCGCGACGTCGCCGAACGGACATGGGCCGCAGTCGAAAGAGCGAAATCCGATGCCCGGCGGCGCCTGCTCATCAATGAACTTAATCATCGGGTCAAGAATACTCTCGCGACGGTGCAATCCATCGCCGCGCAGAGCTTCAAGGCCGGCGAGCCGAAACTCGCCCGGGAAACATTCGAGGCGCGGCTTTTTGCTCTGTCGAAGACACACGACGTGCTCACCCGGGAAAACTGGGAGAAGGTGAATCTCCACGACATTGCGGAAGAAGCGATGGCACCCTATCGGCGCGAGCAGGTCGAGCGCTTCGTCATCGATGGACCCGCCCTGCATGTGCCTCCGCGGATTGCGCTGCCTCTGGCAATGGCTCTGCATGAGCTCTCCACGAATGCCGTGAAATATGGGGCCTTTTCCGCCGATAGCGGCCGGGTGGCCATCCATTGGGATCTCATCGAGGGCTGGGACGAAAAAACCCTGGTCCTGCAATGGCAGGAAACAGGAGGGCCTCTGGTCAGGACGCCGACGCGCAAAGGGTTCGGGTCGCGCCTTATCGAGAGAAGCCTCTCACGGGAATTGTCCGGAAAGGTCGTGTTGGACTACCGCGCATCGGGCCTGATGTGCACGATCAGCCTGCCGCTGCCCATGGCTCAGGAGAGCCTTGCGCGGGCCGCCAGTTTCGGCTGAGAGCGGCGCCCGCGTCCATGAACTGGAACTGCGAAGCCCTCACTCGGTTTGGAAAGCGGGTATTGCGAGTGTTCCATGGCTGTCCTGCTCAACGGTCCTCTGACTGAACGATCCGTTCATCTGTGCATCGACATGCAGCGTCTCTTCTCGACCGAGGGACCTTGGCCGACCCCTTGGATGGAGCGTGTTCTGCCAACGGTGACCCGCATTGCGGAGCGGTTTCCCGAGAGAACGGTCTTTACCCGCTTTATAACCCCTCAGCGTCCCGAAGATATGCCCGGGACATGGCGGATCTATTATGAACGCTGGCGCGAGACGACGCGGGAACATCTCGATCCGCGGATGCTGGAGTTGATGCCATCGCTATCCCGCCTCGTGCCCCCGGCGACGATCATTGACAAGCCGGTCTATTCAGCTTTCGCGGGGCACAAACTTGCCGATTACTTGCGGGAGCGTCAGGCGGACGCGCTCATCGTCACTGGATCGGAAACCGACGTTTGCGTCTTGGCGACGGTGCTCGGTGCCGTCGATCACGGATACCGGGTGGTGATTGTCGCCGACGGCCTCTGCAGTTCCTCGGACGAAGGACATGACAGTCTTCTATCGCTCTACAGCAAACGTTTCAGTCAGCAGATCGAGACGGTGGACAGCGAAACGATCTTGTCTTCCTGGAGGTGACATTCCATGTCACCTCCCTTCGATCATAGGCCGGTCGTCGCTCAGCCGCGCGTATTTCTATCCTTGACATTCACGCCCGAGGGCTTGGAAACGCCGGCCCGACGCAAGGCGTCTGCAAGCGCGCCGCCGCTCGAGGCCTGAGGCTGATGACCTGAACGTTGCTTGCCGGTGCTTTGCGAGAACCGCTCCTTTGATGTCCGAGCCTCACTGTCTCGCGAAGATGGGCCTTTCCCCACCGGATCGCTCATGCGCATCGACAAGGCGATGCGCTTGCGGGCAAGGTCCACCTCCAGCACCTTCACGCGCACGACATCTCCCGGTTTTACGACCGAGCGTGGATCCTTCACGAAAGTATCCGACAGAGCGGAAATATGGACCAGTCCATCCTGATGGACACCAATGTCGACGAAAGCGCCGAAAGCCGCAACGTTCGTCACGACCCCCTCCAGCATCATTCCGGGCTTGAGATCGTTGAGCGTTTCCACTCCTTCCAGGAAGGTAGCCGTCTTGAATTCGGGGCGAGGATCGCGCCCCGGCTTCTCAAGTTCACCCAGGATGTCCTTGACGGTTGGCACGCCGAACTTCTCATCGGTGAAATCGGCAGGCTTCAAGGCCTTCAGGATCTGCCCGTTTCCGATTACCACCTTGATGTCGCTCTTTGTCGCCTCGAGGATGCGCCGCACGACCGGGTAAGCTTCCGGGTGCACGCCCGATGCATCGAGCGGATCATCCCCGTTCGGAATGCGCAGGAAGCCGGCAGCCTGCTCGAACGTCTTCGGTCCCAGGCCGGTGACGGCATTCAAATCCTTGCGTGTCCGGAACGGCCCCTTGGCGTCGCGATGGGCAACGATATTCTGCGCAACCCATTCACCTAGACCTGAAACGCGCGCGAGAAGAGGAGCGGAGGCTGTATTCAAATCCACGCCGACCGCGTTGACGCAATCCTCGACGACGGCGTCAAGGGAGCGGGAGAGCTTATACTCCGCGAGATCGTGCTGATACTGTCCCACACCAATGGACTTCGGGTCGATCTTGACGAGTTCTGCGAGCGGATCCTGAAGGCGCCGTGCGATCGATACCGCCCCCCGCAAGGACACATCGAGATCGGGAAGCTCCTGGCTTGCATAGGCGGAAGCCGAGTACACGGACGCACCGGCCTCCGAGACCATGATCTTGGTCAGCCTCAACTCGGGGTTCGCGGCGACCAGCTCGGTCGCGAGCTTATCGGTCTCGCGGGAGGCGGTGCCGTTCCCGATCGCGATCAGTTCCACCTTGTGGATGCGGCATAACCGGCTGAGGGAGGCGAGCGATTCATTCCATTGGCGCTTGGGTTCATGAGGATAGATGGTGTCGGTCCCCACGACCTTTCCGGTCGCGTCGACGACCGCGACTTTGACACCGGTCCGGTAACCCGGATCAAGCCCGAGCGTCGGGCGAGCGCCGGCGGGAGCAGCGAGAAGAAGATCGCGAAGATTGCCGGCAAATACCTTGACGGCCTCGTCCTCGGCGACCTGCCAAAGACGCATCTTCATGTCCAGCTCAATGGCAAAGCGGAGTTTCGTCCGCCACGCCCAACGCACCGTTTCGAGCAGCCAGCGGTCGCCGAGACGGCCCTTGTCGCTGATGCCGAACGCGAGCGCGGTGCGCCCTTCGTAGGAGCTGACATAGCCCGGCTCTCCGGCATTCTTGTCCTCCTCCATGCGAAGGTCGAGGACCTCCTCCTTTTCTCCCCGGAACAGGGCGAGGATGCGGTGCGACGGCAGTTTTGTCAGTGGTTCCGCAAAATCGAAATAGTCCGCAAACTTGGCGCCGTCCGTCTTTTTGCCCTCACGGACCGTCGAGGTTAAGCGTCCTCGCTCCCAATAGGTCTCGCGCAGGCTTCCCAGCAGCTCGGCATTCTCGGAGAAGCGCTCGACCAGGATGGCACGCGCGCCTTCCAGGGCGGCTTCCGGCGTGGCGATGTCCTTTTCAGGATTGACGAACGCCAGAGCCGCTTCCTTGGGATCCCGCTCACTATGGGCGAGCAGCTGATCGGCCAGGGGTTCAAGTCCCGCTTCCTTCGCAATCTGGGCCTTTGTCCGGCGTTTCGGCTTGAACGGCAGGTACAGGTCCTCAAGGCGCGCCTTCGTATCCGCATCGTTGAGCTGCGCGGCCAGCTCATCCGTCAGCTTTCCCTGCTCGCGGATGCTGCTGACGATGGTCTTGCGCCGATCCTCGAGCTCGCGCAGATATCGAAGGCGTTCTTCCAGACTGCGCAACTGGGCGTCGTCCAGGGTTCCCGTCACTTCCTTGCGGTAGCGTGCGATAAACGGAACGGTGGAGCCCCCGTCGAGAAGCGTGATCGCCGCCTGAACCTGCCATTCCTGCACATTCAATTCACTTGCGATGCGCTGACCGATGGATTGCATGAGTCGCCTTTCTGATGCCAGGAGCGGCTTCTAAGGGGTGGCCCCGCCCCGGGTCAACGGCCTGCGGCTCGCTCCAAGGTCGCACTGCCGTAGGGGAAAATCGCCAGGTTCGTGAAATTTTCCTTGGCCTCGGAGGGGTTGGGCGATAGACCGTCCGGCCCTTCGTCATGAGGTCGCGGCCGCCATGCCCTCCAGTTCTCAAAATCTCTCCATTGGCATCGATTTCGGTACCAGTAATACGGTTGTTGCCATTGCAGATCCGAACGGCAACGTGGAGGCACTGACTTTTCACCATGCCGGTCATGCCCTGAAGGTCTATGTCACCGCCTTGTGCTTTTGGGATGAGCGGCATGGCAATGGACTGAAAACCCGCGTCGAGGGCGGCCCCTGGGCAATCGAGCAGTTTCTTGAAGGCCTCACGGCGCATCGTTTCATTCAGTCGTTCAAGACCTTCGCGGCCAGTGCCACCTTTCAGGAGACGAGGATTTTCCGGGAGCGCTTCCGGTTCGAGGATCTGCTGAGCACCTTCATGCGAACATTGCTGAGCCATGCGGGAGGGCGGCTGGAACTGTCCGCGAGCAATGTCGTGATTGGACGGCCCGTGGAGTTTGCCGGTTTCAATCCGGACGATGCGCTTGCCATGCGGCGCTACAAAGCTGCATTCGGAAACCTGGGGGCGGAGCAGGCCCGCTATGTCTATGAGCCTGTCGGAGCCGCGTTCTTTTACGCGCGAAAGCTGGAAAGGGACGCAACGGTTCTTGTCGCTGACTTCGGCGGCGGCACCAGCGACTTCTCTGTCATGCGCTTCTCAAGAAGCGCAGGGGCGCTCCGGGCAGAACCTCTGAGCCATGCGGGCATCGGTCTTGCGGGTGACGCTTTCGACTATCGTATCGTGGATCAGGTCGTGTCGCCGCGCCTCGGAAAAGGCGGAAACTACCGCTCGATGGGCAAGGTCCTGTCGATCCCCAATCACTATTATGCCAACTTCGCACGCTGGAACCAGCTTGCGATGATGAAGACGAGCGGCGATCTCAAGGAACTTCGTGAGCTGGCTCGCGTGGCCATCGATCCTGGGCCGCTGGAGAAATTTATCGATATCATCGATTATGACCTTGGTTTCGATCTTTACCGAGCCGTTTCCGCCACCAAGGTCGCGCTTTCCGCACAGGAGGAAACAGAGTTTCTCTTCCAAGGCGAAGGGGTGGATATTCGCGCCAACATTACGCGCAGGCAATTCGAAGGTTGGATCAAGGACGACGTCAAGCAGATTGCCCAAACGATCGACAAGGCTCTTACATCGGCGCAGGTTCGGGCCGATGAGATCGATCGCGTCTTCCTGACCGGAGGAACCTCCTTTGTTCCGGCTATCAGAAAGCTGTTCCTGGACCGGTTCGGCGAGAGCCGCCTGACCTCGGCCGACCAATTCGAGTCCATCGCTTACGGACTGGCTCTCATCGGCCAATCGGAGGATCCGGGCCGATGGGCCATGACCCCCAGGGACGAGGCGGCTGCAACATTGCTCTTGCCGTGAGGCCCTCGGAGAGGCTTTATTCGCAGGTGCAGCAAAGTCCGAAGCGAGCCCCGCCGTGTCTCAGAGCCTGTTTGACGAAACCCCCGAAAAGGATCTTCCCCTTCGCGACGACATCCGGCTCCTGGGCCGGCTCCTCGGCGATACGATCCGCGAACAGGAGGGCGAGGCCGTTTTCGACGTTGTCGAACGGATCCGCCAAACGTCAATCCGGTTTCATCGGGACGAGGACAAGCTCGCCCGGCAGGAGCTAGAAACCACCCTGAACAGCCTGTCCCGGGGGCGGACGAACCAAATCATCCGGGCCTACAGCTACTTTTCCCATCTGGCGAACATCGCCGAGGATCAGCATCACGTCCGGCGCTCCCGCGCTCACGCCATGGCGGCCTCGTCCCCGCGCGAAGGAACGATTGCGCGGGCTTTGCTGCTGGTCCAGAAGGCCGGAATAAGCCAGGCCGATCTCCAGCGTTTCTTTGCCTCCGCCCTCGTCTGTCCTGTTCTTACGGCTCATCCGACCGAAGTGCGCCGGAAGAGCACGATCGATCGCGAGATGGAAGTCGCGCAGATTCTGGCGCAACGGGACCGGCAGCACCTGACGCCGGACGAGGCCTCAGCGAGTGAGGAGGGTCTGCGCCGTGCGATCCTGACCCTGTGGCAAACGAGCATATTGCGTCGTAATCGCCTCAAGGTGATCGACGAGGTCGTCAATGGCCTCTCCTATTACGACTACACATTTTTCCAGGAGTTGCCGCACTTCTACGCCATGGTCGAGGATCAGCTCGCTGCCATGGATCCCGCCTGGTCTACGCAGGAACTGCCCTCCTTTCTCCGGATGGGAAGCTGGATCGGAGGAGATCGGGACGGCAATCCATTCGTTACCGCCGATGCTCTGCATCAGGCTCTCCAGCTGCAGAGCCGCCAAGCGGTCACCTTCTATTTGGAAGAGATACACTGCCTCGGGAGCGAATTGTCCCTTGACGGTCGATATGTGAGCGTCTCTGAGCAGCTTCAGAAGCTTGTCGACGCATCGCCGGATCATTCGCCGCATCGGCAGGACGAGCCCTATCGTCGCGCAATATCCGGCATCTACGCGCGACTTGCCGCGACCGCTCAGGTCCTCGGGTATGGTGAGGTGGCACGCCATGCCGCCGGTGAAGCCCCGCCTTATGGTAGCGCAGAAGAGCTCGCAGGTGATCTTTCGACGATCCATCGTTCCTTGATGTCCAATGGATCGGGCGCTCTCGCGCGAGGACGTTTACGCAAGCTAAGGCGTGCGGTTGATGTGTTCGGTTTCCATCTCGCAAGCCTTGACTTGCGTCAGAATGCCGACGTCCATGAACGGGTCGTCGCAGAACTTTTCGAAAATGCTGTTCCAGGCACCGGCTACGACCGGATGCCGGAGGAGAGCAGGGTTGCTCTTCTGTTGAAGGAACTCGCGACACCTCGCCTTCTGACGTCTCCCTTTCTGACTTACTCCCCGGAAACGGCGTCCGAACTCGCCATTGTTCGCGAGGCTGCAAAGGCACATGAACGTTATGGCCGTTCCGCGGTGCCGAACTACGTGATCTCGAAGGCCAGCGATCCGTCGGATATTCTCGAAGTCGCGTTGCTTCTCAAAGAGGCAGGCCTGCTGCGTATCCGGGACGCGGATATGCGCGTCAACATCGTACCTCTGTTCGAGACGATCGATGATCTTCGCCACTGTGGTGAAGTCATGGATAAGCTCTTCTCGATGCCGGACTACCTGCGCCTCTTGCGGAGCCGGGATCTGATGCAGGAGGTTATGCTCGGCTATTCCGACAGCAACAAGGATGGCGGATTTCTGACCTCAGGATGGGAGCTCTACAAAGCGGAAATCAAGCTGGTCGAGGTGTTCCGACACCATGGGGTCACACTTCGTCTGTTCCATGGACGCGGCGGCTCGGTCGGGCGGGGAGGTGGGCCAAGCTATCAGGCGATCCTCGCGCAGCCCGGCGGTGCGGTGCAGGGCGCCATTCGGGTTACGGAACAGGGCGAAGTGATCGCAGGTAAGTACTCCAATCCCGACCTCGGACGACGTAATCTCGAAATTCTGGCATCGGCGACCCTTGAGGCGACGCTGTTGCACTCGGGTGCTTCGGCCCCAAAGGAAGAGTACTTGAAGGCTATGGAAGAGCTTTCCGACCATGCCTTCCGGGCCTACCGCGACCTCGTCTACGAGACGGAAGGGTTCGAACGCTACTTTTGGGAATCCACGGTTATTGGTGAGATCGCCAACTTGAATATCGGCAGTCGTCCTGCCTCACGTACCAATTCACGGCGCATTGAGGATCTGCGGGCTATTCCGTGGGTGTTCGGATGGGCTCAATGCCGTCTCATGCTGCCTGGCTGGTATGGTTTTGGTTCCGCGGTGAACAAGTGGCTTGAGAGCCGCCCCGAAACCGGTTTGCCGCTGCTTCAGGAGATGTATCGCGAGTGGCCATTCTTCGAAGCGCTGCTCTCGAACATGGACATGGTTCTTGCCAAGAGTAATATCGCCATTGCTTCCCGCTACGCCAAACTCGTCGAGGATGATGATTTGCGTGAAGCGATCTTTCCCAGGCTTCGCCGCGAATGGGAAGACTCGATCGGCAATCTTCTCAGCATTACAGGCCAGGCGGCGCTTCTCGGCCGGAATCCGCTGCTTGCCCGGTCGATCCGAAATCGCTTCCCATATCTCGATCCTCTCAACCACCTGCAGATCGAGCTTTTGAAGCGCCATCGCGCCGGCGATACGGACGAGAGGGTCGTTCAGGGAATCCATCTCTCGATTAACGGAATTGCGGCAGGACTGCGCAACAGCGGCTGATCTCACACATTGGGCCGCACTGGGAAAGTTGTCCGGTGCAAGGAAACGCCACAAGGGGGACATTAAGCCCGAGCGGAGGCTCGTATCTTGTTCGACGGTATCGGAGCGGGGCGCCTGGAAGGCGCCTTCCTCATACTATGAAGCCGCCGGGCGTCATGGCGACGAACCGATCCTGAGGACACGTCGCGTGCCATTGGGCCTCTCAGCCGGGAGGTACCCTGATTATGGCTGGGAAGCGAAATCAGCCCTTCGCTTTACGAACGCGCTGTGAGAAGGAAACACCCTGCTCGATCTTCGGTGTCAGCTCGACAAGTTTATCGGTGATTTCCCGTAGTTGATCGGCGGTTAGAACCAGCTTTGTCCGCCGGCCCGCAAAGTCCTCAAAATCAAGTTCGAATTCATCGCTGACTGCCGAGGCGTTGAACTTGAATAAACGGCGGGTTCTGACAGGACTAGGCACTGCTGGCCTCTTCGATAGGATAGTAAGCCTCTCGTTTAAGGAGAGGACACCGCTATTGCAAGTCTAGTGACTTAAAAGAACTTAATTTTCCCAACAGATGTGGAAATATGACGCTCCAGAACCTTCCGGGAACGTCCGCTTGAAACTTTCCAGTTTGGATAATCTGCGGCTGCAGTAGGCACATCGGCGCCGACGCCCTTGCCTTCGAAGGCTAGCGGGGCGGAGTTTCACAACCCCGCTAGCTTGAGCTTATTCTGCCGCGGCCAAGGAGGATGTCTGGGCCGCCTCAAGTGATACGGCAGTCGACTGAATCACAGCCGCAAAACGCACCGCTGTATGAATTTCCGCAGAAGTCACGCCTGCATCTCGCAGGACCTTTTCGTGGCTGTCGATGCAGAGACCACAGCCATTGATCGCGGAGACCGCGAGCGACCAGAGTTCAAAGTCCGCTTTCTCGACACCGGGATTCCCGACCACGTTCATGCGCAGTCGCGCCGGCATCTTTCCATACTCCTTGTTCGATGCAAGGTGGACGAACCGATAGTAGATATTGTTCATGGCCATGATCGATGCTGCCGCACGGGCAGCATCAAGTGCTTGAGGCGACAGATGAGGCTTGGCCTCTGCCTCGAGTGCCTGAGCGACGGTCGCGTTCCGGGTCGCGATGCCGCAGGCGATGAACAATCCATACTTGCGCTGAGGCGACAGACTTTCGTCTGTCGCTAAGCTTGAGAGATTGAGCCGGACGTCTTTGGCGAACGCCGGCAGCATTTCTTTAAGTTGCTCGATCGACATGACGAACTATGCGGCCTTTAACGTATCGCCGCCGACCTCGCGGTTGCAGGGGCAGAGTTCATCCGTCTGAAGGGCATCCAGTACACGCAAGGTGTCCTTCGGATTGCGGCCGACATTGAGGTTGGTCGCATAGACATGCTGAATGGTATTCTCGGGATCCACGATGAATGTGTAGCGGTAGGCGACGCCGTCCGGAGCTCGCACGCCCAAGCCATCGACCAGGGAGCCATTCGTATCGGCAAATTGCCATATGGGAAGGCGTTCAAGATCCCGGTGATCGCGGCGCCATGCCAGCTTCACGAATTCATTGTCGGTGGAGCCGCCAAGGACGACCGCATCCCGATCCGCGAATTCACCGGCTAAGCGTGCGAACTCCGCGATTTCCGTAGGGCAGACAAAGGTGAAATCCTTTGGGTAGAAGAAGATCACCTTCCACAGGCCTGGGAAGCTGGCTTCTGTGAGGGTTTCGAAGGCGCTCTCGCCATTCTCAACGTGCGCATGAAACTTCGGCTTCACGCCGGTAACGGAAAAGGGTGGCAGTTTTTGACCAATGCCAAGCATAAGGCGCTCCAGAAATTGGGGATGCGCACTGATGCAAAAGCTTGGCCGAAAGGTCAACTGCCGCCTCAAAGGATCCAGTGTAAACATCAGAAGCATCCATGTTCCCATGTCTTAGGGATGCCCTGGAACTGAGATGAAGGGGCTTCGTTGGTGTTTGGGTGATGCATCTGAGCAGCATCCCAGGTTTTAGAAGACTCGGGAGACGACCATGCCTCGTGGTGATAAATCAGCATATACTGACAAGCAGAAGCGCCAGGCTCGGCATATCGAAGAATCCTATGAAAACCATGGGGTATCGGAAAAGGAAGCCGAAAAGCGCGCTTGGGCAACGGTCAACAAGGAGAGCGGAGGAGGCAACAAGGGTGGCTCCGGACGCCACAAGTAAATCATATCCCGAGATTTTAGGATGAGCCTCAGCGCTAAGGTCGACACTGAGGCTCGTTATTCAAAGTACTGCCAAGCCCGGTCGAAGCTGGCGTGAAGCCCATAAGACGTCACAAGGACTTCTGAAAGATCATCGAACGATATCGACGATCTAATATAACATTCAATTCGGGTGAAAAAGCACCCGTCTGCATCAAGGCGGCCCATATCGCATTTAGAAACATGCTGGCCCGCCGCTTCCGAGACGAACTCACTAAGCCAGAATTTATATCCTCTTGGTGGATATCTGTCGGTTATTTAACCAAAGCGAAGCGGGTTCTCGATGGCCTCTTCGCTGAAAAGCACACCATTGGCAGGCATCCGTCTGTTGTCGGCGCTGTTGCGGGAATTACCGGTCGGCAAGCGACCGAGAATCCGTATAGAGTGCGTCGGCTATCCACAAAGAGGAAATTTGGCACTATGGAAACTGGTCTGAAGGGGAGGCGTGCGCTTGTTCTTGGCGCGAGCAAGGGCTTAGGCTTTGGTATCGCCGAGGGCTTGGCGGCCGAAGGCGCGCGTGTTGCGATCGCCAGCCGCACCATGGACGGCTCGAAGGCGGCGGCAGACAAGATCGGTGCCCTACCGTTCGTCTGCGACACGGGTAAAGCGGACCAGATCGATGCCCTGGCGAGCGACGTCAGCAAAGCCCTTGAGGGTGTAGATATTCTCGTTCTGAACAGCGGCGGGCCGCCTCCCGGAAAAGCACAGGGTGTTTCATCGGAGCAATGGCGGAACTCGTTTGAGGCGATGTTCGTGAATCTGGTCCGCTTGGCCGATCAGCTTCTCCCGGGAATGATCGAACGCAAGTTCGGACGAATAATCTCTGTCATTTCTTCAGGGGTGATCCAACCCATTCCCAATCTCGCAATCTCGAATGCGATCCGTCCTGCGCTGGTCGGGTGGGGAAAGACGCTTGCGGCGGAAGTGGCGGCATCCGGCGTGACCGTTAACGCAATTGCTCCCGGACGGATTGCAACCGATCGCCTGAAGCAGTTGGATGCTGCCAATGCCGAGCGCACAGGCCGCTCCATCGACGACGTCGCCGCGGCCGCGCGCGCTGGGATTCCGGCAGGACGCTATGGTGATATCGCCGAATTTGGGGCCGCGGCTGTGTTTCTGGCAAGCGAGAAGGCTTCGTTCATCACCGGCTCCATCCTGCGAGTCGATGGCGGACAGATTTCCGCGACTTGAGCGCACTCACAAGGATCATCACGATCCTTAATAAACGAAGTGAGAGCAGGTGACATACAACCTGCTCGCATTACTTCCGATGAGATGCGAGGCCGCCTGAAATAAGCTTGTCCCAAACCCCCTCGGCGCTGTCTGCAAAGTCGAACAGCTCGTGATCGAATGGATCGATCATGCCGTGATCCAGCATTGTCTGAAAGTTGATGACGCTGCGCCAATAATCCTGATCAAAGAGTACGATCGGGATTGGCGGGGCTTTGCCTGTTTGACGAAGGTTCAGTATCTCGAACAATTCATCCAGCGTTCCAAAGCCGCCAGGAAAGACGACGAGCGCATTCGCCCGCATCGCCAGATGCATCTTGCGCATGGCAAAATAGTGAAAGCGAAATGTCAGCTCAGGCGTCGAATAGGCATTCGGCTGCTGTTCATGGGGTAGGGTGATATTGAAACCAATCGACGGGGCCTCGACGTCCCAAGCTCCTCGATTGGCAGCTTCCATGAGTCCGGGGCCGCCCCCTGTGGCAATAACATTGTCCCGGATGCCGCTGCTTCGCGCCTTTGCACCACCCCGCTCGGATGCGATCGCTCCAAAGGTTCTAGCCTCTTGATACCAGAAACCATGGCGCCCAGGTCCGTCTTCGCGCACGCGAGCACTTCCAAAAACCACAATCGTTGATCGGACCCCCCAAGACCTCAAATAATGCTCCGCCTTGGCATATTCGAGCTGGAAGCGCACGCCCCTCATTTCGTCGCTGAGGAGAAAGTCCCGATCAAGGGCAGGAAGACGGTATGAGGGTGATGCGAGTTGTGCAGTACTCAGTGGCTTATTCTCGACCATCGAAGACAGATTTCTCGGAAACTGCGTTAAAGGTGTTAAGCAGAAGGTGTGGCGTGATGCCACGAGTGCAGATCCTCAAGCGAGATATTCGATCCGCAAAGGACAAGGCCGATGACCGCGTCGTCCGGCAGGGAAGGTGCAATTTGCGTCGCTGCTGTCAGCACACAGGCCGCGGCAGGTTCACAAAGTACCTTTTCCGCTTGAAAAAGCCATTGCAGGTCGTTGATGACTGGCGCGTCATCTACAAGTAGGATGGTCTCCAGAAACTGTTTTGCCGCAGCGAGCGTGCGGGCCGTTGCGAACGGCGCCCCAAGAGTGCGGGCGATCGACGTCGCCCGAATTGTGACCGGCATATCGGCTTTGAGAGCTTCCGTCATCGTTGGCGCTCCTGTCGTCTCAACTCCGTAGACGGTGATGTCAGGTCGCTTTGCCTTGAGCGCCGCAGCTGTGCCTGCCATGAAGCCACCGCCCCCTATCGATACGAATACGTGGGTCAGGTCTGGGGCGTCGGCGAGGAATTCTAAAGCGAGTGTGCCATGGCCGGCGATGATATTGGGATCGTCATACGGGTGCACGAAAAGCTTGCCATTTTTCGCATGTTCCTCCGCTTTCGCAAAAGCCTCTGCAGCATCGTCACAAAGCTCGACCTGTGCGCCGAACTTTTTTGTCAGTTCGATATTGAAGGATGGCGTTACGCGCGGCATCAGGACCAGCGCCTCCATACCCAGCGTGCCTGCAACGCGAGACAGGGCAATGGCATGATTGCCGCCTGAGACGGTCACGAGGCCTTTTCGACGTTCTTCTTCGCTTAAACTCAACACCTTGTTGAACACGCCACGAACTTTGAAGGACCCTGCAATCTGCAGAGCCTCCAGCTTGATCACCGTCCGACGCTGAAGGCGTTCTCGAATATCATGACTTTCATAGGCAGGCGTGCGCCTGACAAGTCCCGCTATCCTTTTCTGTGCAGCCTCAATATCAGAAAGTGCGACATCAAAAGACGTCATGAGGGGTGTCCTTTCAGGCAAGTGCGATGCAGTCGATCTCAAGAAGGATGCCGGCAGGGAGGCGTGAGATCTCCACCGTCGACCGGGCAGGGTAGGGTGGCGTGAAGACTTCGGAATAGACTTCATTCATAATGCCGAAATCATCAAGGCTTGTCAGGAAAACCGTCGTCTTGACCACTTTGGCCAGAGAGCTGCCTGCCGCTTCCAGGATGGCCGATAGGTTGGCTAAGACGGCTTTCGTCTGAAGCCTGATATCGTTCGGGCCTACTATGTTGCCCTGTCGATCAAAGGGGAGCTGGCCTGAAACGAAAATGAAGTCGCCAGCCTTGCAGGCTTGTGAATAAGGGCCGCGCGGAGCGGTAACGTGGGGTGTCTGAATGGAAGCGAATGTCATTATACGGCTCGTCGGATCCGGATCATGATAGGATAGGCTGACAGGCGTCAATTGGGCTTGACCCTACGCCCCGTCTGGCAGGATGCTGATCTTCCCGAAGGAGATCCGCCGTATGTCCCTGTCGCCTCGAGAGATGCTTGCCCGTCTCATTGCTTTTCCTAGCATCTCAAGTCGCAGCAACCTCGACATCATTGAATTTTCCCGAGAGTGGCTGCGGCAGCACGGCGTCGAGAGCCATCTTGTTTATAGCTCGGAGAAGGATAAAGCCAATCTCTACGCCACCATAGGGCCGAAGGTCGAGGGAGGGGTAGTGCTCTCGGGGCACACAGACGTTGTCCCGGTCGACGGACAGGTTTGGACAAGCGATCCTTGGGTTCTCACGGAGCGTGACGGCAAGCTTTATGGGCGCGGCACGGCCGACATGAAGGGGTTTGACGCTTTGGCCCTTGCCCTTGTGCCGGACATGCTCAAGGCTGACTTGAGACGACCGATCCATATCGCTCTATCCTATGACGAGGAAATCGCATGCCGAGGTGCTCCCGCAATGGTGAGCGCCATGGCGCGTACAATCCCTACGCCGGCCGCGGTCATTGTCGGCGAGCCGACACGCCACGCTGTTGTAACGGGTCATAAGGCATCGATTCAGCTTCGAACCCAGGTGACAGGCTATGCCGTCCATTCGAGCCGGATCGATCAAGGCGTAAGTGCCGTTATGAACGCTGCGCGCCTGATCGTCTGGCTGGAAGACACTATGGAACATAATCGCCAGCGGGCGAACCACGACGATCCTTTTGAACCGCCCTACACAACCCTGCATTGCGGGATGGTCGAAGGGGGCAGCGCCGCGAATATCGTCGCTTCGTCGACTTGGTTCTATACGGATATTCGGGCCATTCCCATGGAGAATCCCTGGGATTACGTCGAGCGTTACAGAGATTACATTGCCACCAGTATAGAGCCGCGCATGAAGGCCATCTCCCCGGGGACGGGCGTCCAGGTCGAGATCGTTTCGGATGTGCCTGGCCTGAGGCCTGAGGAAAATGGCTCTGCCGAGCGTCTGATGCGACGGCTGACAGGTGATAATAGAACAAGTGTCGTGGCCTATGGCACCGAGGCGGGACTCTTCCAGCGCAATGGATGGTCAACCGTCGTCTGCGGGCCGGGGGACATCGCGCAGGCCCACCAACCGGATGAGTTCCTTGAAATGAGTGAGCTCGAGGCTGGTGAGTTGCTGCTTCGTCGCCTCATTTCAGAATTGGCCGGCTAGATTGAAGGCACCCCCACCTTAAGACGGGGCTAGACCATCGCCCGGTTCCTTGTCTAACTTCAGAGATTGAGGGAGCAGAACAGCACAAAGCGCGGCTCCCGACACAATAAAGCATCGCGCAACGACGCGAGACTTCCAGTGGAGAACGAAGAAAGATGACGATCCGAGCCAAAGTTCTTGCAGCGGCCGCTGCTGCCTTTCTCGTAGGTACTGCATTGCCGGCCATGGCTGTGACTCTACGATACGCCAACCAGGGCGACCTCAAATCTCTTGATCCATATACCCTCAATGAGACGACGACGAACGCTCACCTCGGGCACATTTACGAGGGTCTTACGAAGCGCGGGAGAGATCTGACAGTCGAGCCGGGTCTCGCCGAAAAGTGGGAGGTCAGCAGCGATGGACTGACTTGGCGCCTGTTCCTGCGCAAAGGGGTCAAGTTCCATAACGGCAATCCCTTTACGGCCGATGATGTGGTGTTTTCCGCCAACCGCGTTCGCGCGGAGGGTTCGAACTTCCAGACTCGTGTGCCCAGCGATGCCGAATTCGTGAAGGTCGACGATTATACGGTCGATGTAAAACTCAAGCGTCCCAACCCGATCCTGAATTATCAATGGGATACGTGGTACATCATGGACAAGGAGTGGAGTGAGGCGAACAATACCGCCGCTCCAACACCTGCGGCCGCGACAAGCCCGAGCTATTCCTCTCTTAACGCCAATGGAACAGGGCCGTTTAAGGCCGAAAGCCACCAGCCCGGCGTGAAAACCGTTTTCAAGAAGAATCCTGACTGGTGGGGTAAGGTCGAGCACAATCTCGATGAGATTGTCTTTACGCCGATCAAGTCCGACGCGACACGTGTTGCGGCACTTCTTTCCGGCGAGGTCGACGTCATCGAGCCGGTTCCGCTTCAGGATATTCAACGGGTCAATAGTAGTCCGAACGCGCAAGTTCTCACAGGACCTGAACTGCGGACGATCTTTCTCGGATTCGATCAAACCCGAGACGAATTGTTGTTTTCCAACATAAAAGGGAAAAATCCATTCAAGGACGCGAAAGTTCGCGAAGCCTTCTTCAAAGCGATCGATATCGAAACCATAAAGTCGCGCGTGATGAGAGGGCTTGCCACTCCCTCGGCGCTCATGATCGCTCCTGAGCTCTTCACGTACTCAAAGGATTTCCAGCGGCCGAAGTACGATCCGGATGCGGCCAAGAAGCTACTGGCCGAAGCCGGATATGCCAATGGCTTCGAAGTCGGGATGGATTGCCCCAACGATCGCTACGTCAACGACGAAGCCATATGCCAGGCTGTCGTCGGCATGCTTGCTCGTGTAGGCGTCAAAATCAATCTTATGGCCCAGCCGAAAGCGCAGTATTTCGGAAAGGTCCTAAAATCTGGAAATTATCAGACATCTTTCTATCTCCTCGGTTGGACGCCAGGGACTTTCGACAGTCATAACGTTCTCTTCGATATTGAAGGGTGCCGTGACAATCCGGCCTCATCACGAGGTGAATCGAACCTCGGCAATTACTGCAACAAAAAGCACGACGAGTTGGCCGATAAGATCCTGGTGGAGAACGACAAGGCGAAGCGCGATCAGCTGATCAAAGAGGCGTTCCAGATCACGGCAAGCGAATATGGATATATCCCTCTCCATCAGCAGGCGCTGGCATGGGGTGTATCGAAGAAGGTAAAACTCAGCCAGCGTGCGGATAACTCCGTGCTGCTGTACTGGGCGCATAAGGAATGATCGGGATCTGATCCGCAAGGCCGGAGGCTGGGATTCTAGCCTCCGGATGTCTCAAGGATCCGGCCGCGGGTCCTTGTCCAGCACAGCGTGATCTCGGATCTTCTTCATGGTTGCTTTTATTATCCGTCGTGTCCTTCAAGCCGTCGGCGTTCTATTCGCGGTTGGAATTATTTCGTTTTCAATGTTCCGGTTCGCCGGAGACCCGGTAAATCAGATCGTCTCCATCGATACCCCTGCCGCACAGCGCGAGGAGGTCCGCCGCTCGCTTGGGCTGAGCGATCCGGTTCCGGTGCAGTTCACTCGCTATCTTATCAATACGGTGAGGGGAGACTTCGGCATATCGTATCAGTTCCGGCAGCCGATTTCGGACCTTCTGGCCGAGCGAATGCCGGCGACACTTGAACTCGCGTTCTGCGCGACCGTCTTTGCCGTCGCGTTCGGTATTCTGATGGGCGTGTATTCCGGCTTGAGACGAGAGAGCTTCCTATCAAAGCTATTTCAAACGCTATCCCTCATCGGTATTTCGCTGCCCACATTCCTCATTGGAATATTGTTGATCTATCTCTTCGCCGTGACCCTCGGTTGGCTTCCATCTTACGGGCGCGGTGACACCGTACGTGTCGGATGGTGGACCACCGGCTTCCTGACGCTGTCCGGCCTGATGGCTTTGATCCTTCCCTCCATCACGTTGGGCCTCTTCCAGATGACTCTGATCATGCGCATCGTCAGATCGGAAATGCTCGAGGTCTTGCGTACTGACTATATTAAGTTTGCCAGAGCTCGCGGTTTGACGACAAGGGCCATCCATTTCGGGCATGCTCTCAAGAACACGTTGATTCCCGTCATCACGATCGTAGGGCTGCAGCTTGGCTCCGTGATTGCCTTCTCGATCATTACGGAAACGGTTTTTCAATGGCCTGGAATGGGGCTTCTCTTCGTGCAGGCCGTTCAGAACGTCGATATCCCTATCATGGCCGCATATCTGATGCTGGTTGCGCTCATTTTCGTGATGATCAACCTGGCCGTCGACATTCTTTATACTGTTGTTGACCCACGGCTTCGCTCGACGATTAGGCAGCCGGTTTGATGGGACGAGAGATGAACACATCGATCCAGAGCTCCCCCATATCCTCGTCGAGTGAAGCGTCTTGGCTAAGTCGATTTCGAGATAGCGACATTTGGGCGAGCTTCAAGCGTTCAAAGTTGACCATGGTCGCGGCCGGCATAGCGGTATTGTTCATACTCGCCGCCATTTGTGCAGGAGTTCTTTCGCCCCAGGATCCTTTCGATCCCGCACAGCTTGAACTCCTCAACAGCCGTCTCCCGCCCATATGGGACGCCGAAGGGCAGGCCCCGTTTCTTTTGGGAACGGATGAGCAGGGCAGGGACATTTTTTCGGCGATCCTTCATGGCTTGAGAATATCGCTGGCCGTTGGAATATTAGGAGTTGCTTTCTCCGCAACGCTTGGCATCGCGCTCGGGCTCATCGCCGGTTACTTTGGCGGCTTTACGGACACGCTGATCATGCGTATCGCGGATGTTCAGCTTACTTTCCCGGCCATTCTCATAGCGTTGTTGATTGACGGGGTCGTCAAGTCCGTCCTCGGAGGGGAGCTTGATGCCGGCACGATTCTCTCCGTCCTCGTCTTCTCCATCGGGCTGAGTTTCTGGGTACAGTATGCACGGACGGTCAGAGGTTCTGTTTTGGTGGAAAAGAACAAGGATTATGTTGCTGCCGCGAAGCTGATCGGGTTGCCGGCATCAACGATCCTCATAAAGCACATCTTGCCGAATGTGACTGGACCAGTCCTCGTGATCGCGACGATTAATTTGGCTCTTGCGATCATCACCGAAGCAACTCTCTCGTTCTTGGGTACCGGAATGCCCGAAACAATGCCGTCGTTGGGGACACTGATCAGAATCGGAAACAATTACCTCTTCTCCGGTGAGTGGTGGATTGTCGCCTTCCCAAGTTTTGCTCTCGCAATGCTGGTCCTCTCCATTAATCTCTTGGGAGACTGGCTGCGCGACGCTCTAAATCCGAAGCTGCGATAAAAGGACGATGAACGTGGGTGCTCCTGTTCTTTCTGTCCGTAACCTCAAAGTTGAATTTGTCACCCGACGTGGCGTTCTGAAAGCCATCGATGATGTTTCATTCGACATTGAACGAGGCGAGGTTCTCGGCGTCGTCGGAGAATCCGGTGCGGGAAAGTCCGTAACCGGCTCGGCGGTCATTGGTCTGATCGATCCCCCAGGCCGCATTGCAGGAGGACAGATCCTGTTGAATGGGGAGCGCATCGACAACATGTCGCCGGAACAGATCCGGAAGGTCCGTGGCAAGCGAGTTGGGATGATCTTTCAGGATCCCCTGACGAGCCTCAACCCTCTCTATACGGTTGGAGAACAGCTGGAAGAGACTATCCAGACACACACGAACCTTACGAGGGCAGGCGCTCGCAAAAGAGCGGTCGATCTGTTGGCGGAGGTTGGAATTCCAGCCCCGGATCGACGGATAGACAGTTATCCTCATGAGTTTTCCGGTGGAATGCGCCAGCGGGTCGTTATAGCTCTCGCTCTTTGCGCGGATCCGGAATTGATCATCGCCGATGAGCCCACCACTGCGCTCGATGTGTCCGTTCAGGCGCAAGTCATTGCATTGTTAAAGAGGCTTGGCCGTGAGCGTGGGACCGCAATCATGCTCGTTACTCATGATATGGGTGTGATTGCCGAAACGGCGGATCGCGTTGCTGTCATGTACGCGGGTCGTATCGCGGAGATCGGCCCTGTAGAGAAGGTCGTCAGACAGCCTCTTCATCCTTACGCCCAAGGATTGATGGGAGCGATTCCGACTCTCAAGGGCCATATTCATCGTTTGACGCAAATTCCTGGCTCAATGCCGAGGCTGTCGGCAATCCCGCCGGGCTGTTCCTTCAATCCGCGTTGCCCCTTTGCCTTTGAGCGATGCAAAGTCGATAGGCCTGAAGCAATTGCTCGTTACGAGCACCCTGTCGCCTGCCATCTCTATGATCAATCTTCTGCTAAAGTAGAGGTCGCAAGTGACCGATAGCCACTATGTCGATGTCAGAGACTTGCGTCGCGTTTTCGAGGTTTCGAAACCCTGGCTCAATCGCATCCTTGAGGGCGGGGACCGTCAGTTTCTCAAGGCTGTCGATGGCATATCCTTTCAGATTGCGAAGGGAGAAACTTTCGCGCTTGTCGGCGAATCTGGTTCGGGTAAATCAACTGTCGCCCGGATGGTTGTCGGTCTTTTGCCGCCCTCTGGGGGAGAAGTGAGAATTGATAATGTGCCCATGGTAGGGCGCGCTTCATCCACAGAGCGACAGAGACTTCGGCGCCGGATCCAAATGATCTTCCAGGATCCTTATGCAAGTCTGAATCCACGATGGCGTGTTGCTGAGATCGTTGCGGAGCCCATCAGAGCGTTCGCGCTCATCGACGGGGAGAGGGACATCAAGGCGCGTGTCGGCGAACTACTGTCCTTAGTCGGCCTTCATCCTGCGGATGGCGCAAAGTTCCCCCATGAGTTTTCTGGGGGGCAGCGGCAGAGGGTTGCGATAGCGCGGGCGCTTGCATCCAACGCGGAGTTCATCGTCTGCGATGAGCCGACTTCAGCGCTGGACGTGTCTGTCCAGGCGCAGATCCTAAATCTTATGCGTGACCTTCAGGACAGACTCGGACTAACCTACCTCTTCATTAGTCATAACCTGGCTGTCGTGAGGCATATGGCGTCTCGCATTGGAGTAATGTATCTGGGGCGACTCGTTGAAATATCAGGAGGACGTGAACTTTTCTCTTCTCCCAAGCACCCTTATACGAGAATGCTTTTGGATGCGGTGCCGGACTTGGACATGACCAGTCGCCAAAGGCTCCCGGTGAGCGGGGAGATACCCAACCCGATAAATCCACCATCCGGATGCACTTTCAATCCGCGTTGTCCTTTTACTAACGAAAGATGTCGGGCCGAAGTACCATTGTTGAGAGATGGCGTTGCTTGTCACGCTATTCATGAAGGCCGTCTTTCACCCCTTGCCGCGGCTTAAATCCCAGACGGACTCGGGCTTTTCACTTTGCGCAGTCCAACCCGTACAGAGCTGCTTTTGCTGCGTTGTTTGGCGAGGATGCCTGGATCTAAACTTGGGTGCAGGCATTGCTGCTGCGATTGAGAATCGCAGCGCACTTGTTCCTAGGATTAAAGTGAGCCCGATCTTAACTCTCGGAATAACGCTTGTTGGCCTTCAAATGCCAGGCAGGGAAGAGATGTTCCGCATTCAGAAGCGTTCCTGGCGTATGAATATGTGATTTTTTTCATAGCAACTTCACGAGCTGCAAAGCTGATCTCGCTAATGCGGCGCTATGATTCAGAGGAGGTGCTACAATATAGCTGGAGCGCTCGACCTTTTCCAAACCTGCACGCCCTTTAAGTGTATTTGAGTTTTTCTTTTGTAGAGCCTTTAACGCTTTGTAGATGGGTGGTCATTTAATCAATGACTCTAGGGAATATTCGTTTCCCTGGTCCTATTGGACCATACACCATCCATTCAGACGAGAAGTCTCCCGTGAAACATTGCCTTATTGTCGATGATTCAGCCGTGATCCGTAAGGTTGCACGCCGTATTCTTGAAGAGTTGGCATTTGAAATTGCAGAGGCGGAGAACGGTGAGCTGGCGCTGTCTATCTGCCATTCAGGCATGCCGGATGTCGTGCTCCTTGATTGGAATATGCCTGTCATGGACGGCTACGAATTCCTGACGCGCCTCCGACAAATCCCTGGCGGCGACAAGCCGAAGATCTTGTTCTGTACGACTGAGAATGACATCGGCCACATTACGCGAGCCCTACAGGCAGGGGCAGACGAGTACATCATGAAGCCGTTTGATAAGGACATCATGACAGCTAAGCTCCAAGAGGTCGGAGTCGTTTAAGTTTGCTTGATAAAACACAAATTGCTCAAAAGCAGTTGTAAGTAATGACAACATCTTTATCTCCGACCACTGTATCCGGACGCGCAAAAACACGCGTGATGATCGTTGATGACAGCGCGGTCATTCGTGGTCTTGTTACCCGTTGGCTTAATGAAGTCGGCGAATTCGAGATTGTGGCAACCGCATCGAATGGCCGACTTGCCCTAGAGACACTGAATCGCTGCGAGCCGGACGTTATCCTGCTCGATCTCGAAATGCCCGAGATGGACGGCGTTGACGCGCTTCCACAGCTGTTGCGGCGGCGCCCAGGCGTCAAGGTCGTTGTTGTTTCCACGCTGACTCAGCGAAACGCCCAAATCTCTCTAAAATGCCTCTCACTCGGCGCTGCTGACTATCTTGCCAAACCGGAAGGTCAGCGTAACCCGACAGCCGTTGATGAGTTTCGCCGCGACCTTGTTGAAAAGCTGAAAGCGCTGGCGCCCCGTAGAGGGCGTATCTCGCCGGAGGCTTCTGCACCGACACCGGCGCGCCCTTCGTTCGTCCGGAAGCCTGCAGCATCTCGTCCCCAATGTCTTCTTATTGGCGCGTCGACAGGCGGCCCTCGGGCGGTGGAAAGGGTCCTTATCAGTCTGGGTGCAGCTATAAAGCAGATCCCAATTCTGGTTGTTCAGCACATGCCCGCCATGTTTACAGGCGTCTTTGCAGAACATCTGAGAGCGCAGACGGGCGTCCATGCCTATGAGCCTGCTGATGGCGAACCTGTAAAGGCCGGAACTGTATTCATCGCTCCAGGCGGCCGGCACATGGGACTCGTGATGGATCGCGGTAATCCCGTTGTTCGCCTTGATGACAGCGCCCCCGTCAATTTCTGCCGACCTGCGGTGGACGTTCTCTTCCGTGACGCCGCAACGATCTATGGCGGGGCGACCCTTGCTGTTGTTCTAACGGGAATGGGATCGGATGGCACGCAAGGTGCACGACATTTAGTACAGGCCGGCGGAACCGTCCTGGCTCAGGATGAGAGTACAAGTATTGTCTGGGGAATGCCGGGCAGTATCGCTAAAGCGGGGTTGGCTCAAGAGATTCTACCTCTTGAGGCAATAGGACCCGCACTGAAAAACTATATTACTGGGTCCACCCCATGAACGAAGCAGACTTCGATTTTCTACGTAACTTTCTCAAGGTGCGATCGGGCTTGGCGTTGCCTCCCGAGAAACGCTATCTCGTGGAAAGTCGACTGGCGCCAGTGTGTCGCAGCTTTGCTGCAGCCGATCTGACGGAGTTGGTGCGCAACTTGCGATCCGGGCGAAACTTGGCCTTGGAGAATTCCGTTATCGAGGCAATGACGACGAATGAGACCTTTTTCTTTCGAGACAAAGGTCCGTTTGATTTGTTCAAGGACGTTCTGCTGCCACGTTATCTGGCCGCTCGGAGCGCGACCCGGCATCTTAGGATTTGGTGCGCAGCAGCATCGACCGGCCAGGAACCATATTCCCTCGCCATGTTGCTTGAGGAAGCTTCAAGCCGCTTATCAGGCTGGAAAGTCGATATCCTGGCGACCGACATATCAACTGATGTGCTCAATAAGGCAAAACTGGGCTTATATAACCAGTTTGAAGTACAGCGCGGCCTGCCGATTCAGCTTCTCTTGAAATACTTCACTCAAGTGGGAGATCAATGGCAGATTTCGAGCGCCATTCGCTCAAAGGTGAACTTTCAGCCGCTGAATTTGATTAAAGAGTTTGGGCATCTTGGGACTTTCGACATTGTCTATTGCCGCAACGTCTTGATCTATTTTGACGGGCCGACAAAGGGTCATGTTCTCGGCCGTATCGCAAACGCGCTGGCGCCCGATGGGGCGCTTGTTCTGGGAGCAGCGGAGACGGTCCTAGGTATAACGGACGCCTTTACGCCAGATGCAGCCCATCGCGGCCTATATAGTAAGGTGTCCCAGACGGTAAGTCTCGACCGTACGCCGCCCAAACTGGCCGTTTCGCGCTGAGACCTTCCTTAGAGGTCCCAGTGCCGCCGTAGGAATTTATATATAAAATCTGATAGACGAGCCTCTGGTCCCGATACATCGGACCGTGAGCTGCTGCTGACAAGTATAGCGATCCTGTCGAACCAGGCCAGGGAGTGCTTGTCGTGAGCGGCTATTGATATGTTATTCTATTTGTAGAAATGATAGATTAACGAGACGCGCCAGCCTCAGACAAGGTTGTTAGCTTACCCACTCACCGACGATATCCTATCTAGGAGGTCTCTGTGGGGGAGATTTATTTATTTGATGTTGCGTCGCGCCAGGCGCGCTGGTTGTCAGTTCGACAAGCCACAATTTCAAGCAATATCGCAAATGCAAATACTCCCGGCTACAAAGCCAAGGATGTCGAGCCATTTTCAAAAGTGTTCGACAAGACGCAGCTAGCCATGGCGGCAACAGACAGCGGCCACTTCAGCTTTGAGAACACATACGACAAGCCAACCAAGGTCAAGAAAACCGATAGTTGGGACACGATGCATTCCGGAAATTCAGTCAGCCTAGAGCAGGAAATGATGAAGGCCGGCGAAATCAGCCGGGAGTCGTCGTTAAACACGAACATCGTGAAGGCGTTTCACAGAATGATGTTGGCGAGCACGAGGTCGGGCCAATGATAGATCCTCTTCAAGCTTCATCTCGACTCGCTGGGGCAGGCCTCGAGGCGCAATCCATGCGTCTGAGAATCGTTTCAGAAAACATCGCAAACGCTCAGTCGACGGGAAAGACGGCCGGTTCCGACCCGTACGCGCGGAAAACGGTGACCTTCAAGAGCGAACTGGACCGGGCCCTTGGAGCCGCATCCGTGAAGGTGCAGGACATCGGCGTGGACCGGGCACCGTTTCAAGTCGAGTATGATCCAGGCAATCCTGCCGCCGACGAAAACGGATATGTCAAGCTTCCCAACGTCAACATGCTGATCGAGATGGCTGACATGCGCGAGGCCAATCGCTCGTACGAAGCCAATCTTCAAATGATGAAGCAGACGCGATCCATGGTTGCTGGCCTCATCGATCTTCTCAGAGGTGCATGATGATAGACGCATTGTCGACAATATCCTCGATCTCCTCGTCTATCGAGCAAGCGAACGCGATCTCATCAACGCGCTCGATCTCGTCGCAGAAGGTCACTTCGATCCCGAACGCGACCCAGCATGCTGACTTCGGGGACATCATGGTCCAGGTGGCAGCCAATGCTGCACAAACACTTCGGGTAGGTGAATCAGCGGCAATCGCGGGCATTCAAGGCAAGGCTTCCGTGCAACAGGTTGTTGAAGCGGTAATGTCTGCGGAGCAAGCCCTCCAAACTGCAATCGCGATCAGAGACAAGGTCGTAGCGGCTTACCAAGAAATCTCACGTATGGCGATTTAAGGAAATAAAATGAGAGCTCTCGCAATTGCCGCTACGGGCATGAACGCTCAACAGCTGAATGTTGAAGTGATCGCCAACAACATATCCAACGTCAACACGACCGCCTTTAAGGGCGCTCGAGCGGAATTTACCGACCTGCTCTACCAAGCTGAGCGCCTGCAGGGTATTCCGAACCAAGGGGGCGAAACCCCGCTTCCCGAAGGAGCAATGCTGGGTCTCGGCGTTCGGACGGCGGCAATCCGTAACCTGCACCGTCAAGGCTCGCTTACCAACACAACAAATCAGCTCGATGTCGCCCTCAATGGCCGTGGTTGGTTCCAGGTGCAGGGACCGACGGGAGAGCGGATTTATACCCGCGCTGGCGCACTCAATAAGAGCGATACCGGGGCGATCGTGACGCTCGAAGGCTATGCTTTGCCTGGATTGAATCCAGTTCCGCAGAACACGTTGGACATATCGATTAACCAGGATGGCCGCATCTTTGCGAAAGTGAGTGGCGAAGTCGATCCGGTCGAACTCGGACGGCTAGAACTCGCAAACTTTGCCAACGATTCGGGCCTCGAGCCGATCGGCAATAACTACTATCGAGAGACGCCGGCTTCGGGCGCAGCGGTTGCTGGGTTCCCGAATACGGAAGGATTCGGAACGATTCACCAGGGCTATCTGGAGAGTTCCAACGTCGATCCTGTCAAAGAGATCACTAATCTTATCTCGGCACAGCGCGCATATGAGATGAACTCAAAAGTGATCCAAGCAGCCGACGAGATGGCGGCGACGGTCTCGAAAGGCATTCGCTGACGAAGACGTCTAGAATGATTGTGGCTCGATCAATGAAAAACCATATCCTGAGATTGCTCGTCGCCGTGTTTATCGTAAGCGGCGTTTCAGCGGCCGTTGCAGAAGAACTTCTGCTGCCCGTACCGGCTGTGACGATCTATCCAGGCGACACAATCAGGGAAACAATGCTGAAGGAGCGGAGCTTTTCGCCCAATTTCCGGGCTCGCTCTGCGGTAATCGAATCGCCGGTACAGCTAATCGGAAAAGTCGCTCGTCGCATGCTGATTCCAGGTGAGGCGATACCTACGAACGCCGTAGATGACGCACGGCTGGTAACACGGGGAGTGGCGACACAAGTCATTTTCCAGGAAGAAGGTCTGACAATCTCTGCAATGGGGTCACCTCTTCAATCTGGAAGTCTCGGTGAGCAAATTCGTGTGAGAAACATCGATACGGGACGCATCATTCTAGGAACAGTGCAAGCCGACGGAACGATCCGTATTGGTGGTCAATGATGAAACGTCTCCTAGCTTTAATATTGATGTTAGTTCTCGTCGATACTGCATATGCGTCGACGAGAATCAAAGACATTGCGTCCGTTCAGGGGGTTCGTGACAACCAGCTGGTGGGGTATGGCCTTGTCATGGGTCTTCAGGGAACTGGAGACACACTGCGAAATTCCCAATTCACAGAACAATCCCTGCAGTCGATGCTTGATCGCATGGGCGTCAACGTAAGAGACATTCCTCTTCGGACAAGAAACGTCGCAGCCGTTACGGTCACGGCGGACCTGCCGCCGTTTATTGGTGCCGGCTCAAGAATAGACGTGACCGTAACGTCGCTCGGGGATGCTACCTCGCTCAAAGGTGGTACGCTCATGCTGACGTCTCTTATGGGAGGCGACGGTCAAGTGTATGCAGTTGCACAAGGTCCCGTTGCTGTGTCTGGATTCAATGCTACCGGCCAAGCCGAGACCTTGACTCAAGGCGTTGCAACTGCAGGCAGGATACCGAACGGCGCCCTCATCGAGAAAGAAGTTCCGGGGGCAATGCGCGAAGTCGCGTCGCTCGTGCTCGAGCTGAAAAACCCGGACTATAAGACCGCGACTCTAATCACCGACGCCATAAATGCTTATGCAATCAGTCGGTTTGGTAAGCGAGTGGCGACGCCCCGCGACTATCGGACGGTTGTCCTCAACCGGCCGAAGGACATCGGGACGACCAGATTCATCGCCGAACTCGGGGATCTCCGGGTTCAACCCGATACCCCCGCGCGCGTTGTCGTCGACCAAAGAACAGGAACTGTCGTTATCGGAAAGAACGTGCAGATTTCAACGGTTGCAATGACACATGGCAACCTGACCGTTCGGGTGACGGAAACGCCTCTTGTGTCTCAACCTGAGCCCTTCTCCAACGGCCGGACGAGGGTCGTTCCGCGCACTCAAATAACTGCAAACGAGCAGGATGCTCATCTTGCGGTGATCGGCGGGTCGGATCTTCAGACCTTGGTTAAAGGGCTGAATCAGATTGGATTAAAACCCACTGACATCATCGCCATTCTTCAGGCGGTCAAGACTGCCGGTGCCCTGCAAGCAGATCTCGTTGTTCAGTAGATCGGCGACAGGGCAGTTCGTTTCGTTTGTAAACTATACCTCAGCCTCTGGATCGTCCTTATGGGAAAGCTATTCTGGACTAACTGGTTGATCTTCGGCTTCGGGCTGGCTGTTTCCGGACTGTCAGGCGCAGCTCTTGCACAAGATCGCGCAGCTCCATCTACAGGCGCGCCATCCCAAGTTGCGGCAAGTGCGGACGTCAAGGCAAGTCAGTACTGCACGAGCATTGCGAACGCCGCCGCCGATGCACGCTATGCATGGCAAAAAGAAACTCTCACGAATCTCGAGAAGGAGATCGAAGGGAGAATTCAGTTGCTTGAGAAGAAGCGCGCCGAGTATGAAGAGTGGCTGCGCAAACGAAATGACTTTCTTGCCAAGGCAGACGAGACGGTCGTCGCGATATACTCAAGAATGCGTCCCGATGCAGCGGCGGTACAGCTTGCCAATATGCAGGATGAACCCGCCGCAGCGATTCTCGCGAAACTAAACCCTCGCAATGCAAGCGCCGTCTTGAATGAAATGGAGCCTGCTCGCGCGGCACAATTAGCCAACATTCTCACTGATGCTGCTAAGCGGAACCAAGAGAGCGACAAATCATGATGAAGTATGTTTCTCTATCCATCATGATGCTCTCTCTAGGAGCTTGCGCTTCCAGTGAGTTGGGCCGCGAACCCGCCATGACTCCGGTAGGCTATGGATTGACCGTTGCAAGAGAGCCTGTTCCAACGGTGTTCCCGATGGCAGGACGAACCTCGCATTATTCCTTGTGGACCCAAAACAGCGCAGACCTCTTCCAAGATCCTCGTGCAAAGAAGGTCGGGGATGTCGTCACCATTAACATCCAGATTGATGATAAAGCGCAGTTCGACAATGCCAGCGACCGTTCTCGGAACTCCAAGATCAATCTAGGTTTCGGCGGAAAATACAATTTCAATGGTCGCGGCGGTGACTATTCGGCTGATGGGGATATACGATCGGGATCCTCGACGGAAGGGCAGGGATCGATAGATCGCTCTGAGAAGCTTCGGCTGTCTGTCGCGGGTGTCGTTACCGAGGTTCTGCCAAACGGGAATTTAATCATCAGCGGTTCGCAGGAAGTGCGTGTGAACTTTGAGGTTCGCGTGCTCAACATTGCCGGTATTGTTAGACCGGGAGATGTTTCGCGCAAGAATACGATCAGCTACGAAAAGATTGCCGAGGCAAGAATTTCCTACGGGGGACGCGGGCGCATCACGGATGTGCAGCAGCCTGCTTGGGGGCAGCAGGTCTATGATGCCATCACGCCATTCTGATCGAGCCTGAGGGAACGTCGAAATGGCCCGCAAGAAAAGATTGGGACTATCCTCCCCGGGAGGGCAGAGCGGATGGCTTCTTACACTAGGTGTCCTGTCGCTCCTCGCAATGGGAACCGGAGGCTTATTCGGGCTTCATATGGTCTCAACGGTCGAAAAGGCCGTCGATGATAAGAATAAGATCGCAGAAGGTAAGAAAACGCCTGCGCTGATCTACACAGGTGATTTGGCACTCAGGAATATCGCTCCGGTGGTGACGAACCTTGCAAATGGCGACGACGTTTGGATCCGCCTTGAATCGTCGATTGTTTTTACAAACGGGGCTCTGGAGAACCCGGATATCGTCGTTGCCGAGATCCGGCAGGATATACTTGCCTATCTGAGAACGCTCTCCATTACTCAAGTTCAGGGAGCGAGCGGCCTTCAGCACCTCCGCGAGGATCTCAATGAGCGTGTTGTTCTACGGTCTAAGGGTTTGGTTCGAGAGCTCGTTGTAGAAACCCTTGTCATCCAATAATGACACAGGTGCTTGGCGACGATTGATCGCATAGCTCACGCGCGTCAAGACACGTAGATCGCTAGATTCTAGGCCAAGCAAAAGTACCATAATGCCCCGCAAATTTTTTCTCGCAGTTTTTTTCGCGCTATTTGCAACAACAGCGAGCGCTCAGGTCCCAGGCCTGGACGCCCTGCTTCCGCCGGGAGACGGGGCAGCCAGTGGGCGGATCATCCAGATCGTAGCTCTTCTGACAGTCCTTTCGCTTGCGCCAGGTCTTCTGATCATGGTTACGAGTTTCACCCGCTTCGTGGTGGCTCTATCTTTCTTGCGATCGGGACTGGGTCTTCAGAGTACGCCTGCCAATCTTTTTCTTATCAGCCTGTCCTTGTTCATGACTTTCTATGTGATGGCACCGACATTTGATCGTGCTTGGAATGAGGGCATCCGCCCTCTAACGGAAAACCGCATAACGGAAGTTGAGGCTTTCGCGCGTGTGGCCGATCCGTTTCGTGAGTTTATGTTGTCTCATGTGAGACCTAAAGACCTTCAAACCTTCACAGACATGGCGGCTGGAACCTTTCAGAAGTCCGAAGAGAATGCGAAGATCGATCTCCGGATCATTATTCCGGCCTTCATGATCTCAGAGCTGCGGCGCGGTTTTGAAATCGGGTTTCTGATTGCGCTGCCATTTCTTGTTATTGATATGATCGTTGCGACACTGGTGATGTCGATGGGCATGATGATGATGCCCCCGACCGTCATATCGCTCCCATTCAAGATCCTATTCTTCCTCCTGATTGATGGGTGGAACATCCTGATCAGTGGACTTGTCCGTTCCTACTTCTAGTGGCGGTCAGTCCTTAAACTGAAAGCAATCGCCGTTAAGCACTTGTTAAGCATGGGAAACGTCAGGAACCCTGGCGCACTTTCGCGCTTGACTATGACGAAAGCTTCGCGCAAGCTTCAACCGTCGCAAAGACGAAATGGCAGGTTGAACAGAGGGCTAAGAGCCACTCCTTCGAAGGCATGATGCCGCCCTGCTATACCGGTGCAAGTCCGGTATGTCCCGCCAAAATGTGTTGCTTATTTTAGGGACAACCCAAATGTCTAGCCTTCTGACGAACACCTCCGCCATGACCGCCCTGACGACGCTGAAAAGCATCGCAGGTCAGCTCGACCAGACCAGCAGCCGGATCTCCACCGGTCTGAAGGTGGCGGACGCTTCGGACAACGCAGCGTACTGGTCGATCGCCACCACCATCCGCGCCGACAACGGCTCGCTCGGTGCAGTGAAGGACGCTCTCGGCCTCGGTGCTAACTCGGTCGACACCGCCTTCAACGGCATGAACCGCTCGATCGACCTTCTCAAGGACATCCAGTCGAAGCTGACGGCCGCGATGTCTCCGAACGTCGACCGCGCCAAGATCCAGACCGAAATCGACGCCAAGCTGAAGGAGCTCAAGCAGACCTCCGAAGCTTCGGTCGTGTCGGGTGAAAACTGGCTCTCCACCGACTCCGGCGCCGGCAACTACGTTTCCGATCGTAAGATCGTTGCCTCGTTCACCCGTGAAAATGGCCAAGTCTCGGTCGACACGGTGAATGTATCGGTCGATGACACGAAGCTGTACGACAAGACCACCACGGCTGCGACCGCCGGCACCGACGCTGCCAAGGGCGCCATCGTCACCACCTGGGAAACCGCTCAGGACACCTACGAAGCCGCTAAGGTGACGTTCGAAAAGAGCGCCAAGGATGCCGCGGCGATCACGGCTCTCGAGACGGCAAAGACCACCTACGAGACAGCCAAGACCACCTTCGAGACGGACCGCAAGACCGCTAACGACGGCGTCACGGCCGGCACCGACGGTGAAGGCGGCATCTTGAACAAGTCCTTCGCTGTTCACGGCGCTGACGAAGATGGCTTTCTAAAGCACTACGAGCTTTCGGTCGACAAGCTCGACATCTCGAACATCCAGAACCAGGACCTGTCGAAGCTCCGCGCCTACATCACGGTCGTCGACAAGGCTCTGGGCGCCATGACCGACGCAGCGACCACGCTGGGTGCGAACAAGACGCAGATCACGTCGCAGACGACCTTCGTCGAATCGCTCATCAAGGCGAACGAGCGCTCGATCGGTACGCTGGTTGACGCGGACATGGAAGAAGAGTCGACCCGCCTTAAGGCTCTGCAGGTTCAGCAGCAGCTCGGCGTTCAGTCGCTCAGCATCGCCAACGGCAACACGCAGAACGTTCTCTCGCTGTTCCGCTAATAGCCTCGGTAGGCGCCTCAGCTCTAAGCTGAGGTACTCATCCAGACGCCACGCTTCAAAAAGCGTGGCGTTTTTCATTTGACGAACCGTATCGGTTCGAGTGCCAGACAAACCCACAATTCTACTCTAAGGGTGGGTGCTTCTTTCTATCGTCCCGACCTTCGATCGATAAGACAGCTTCACACAAGCTTCGCATGTCAAGTTCGCGCCTATAGCAGGTTGAGTCGAACTGAAAGACCGTTCGTGATTCGAAGGCATGATGCCGCCCTGCTATACCGGTGCAAGTCCGGTATGTCCCTCAGCTTTGAAATCAAAGGGATAGCCGATGCTTAGGTTTGTCCCGCAAACTTGCTCACTCAAAGGGACAGCCCATGTCTAGCCTTCTGACGAACACCTCCGCCATGACCGCCCTGACGACGCTGAAAAGCATCGCAGGTCAGCTCGATAAGACCAGCAGCCGGATCTCCACCGGTCTGAAGGTGAATGACGCTTCGGACAACGCAGCGTACTGGTCGATCGCTACCACCATCCGCGCCGACAACGGCTCGCTCGGTGCAGTGAAGGACGCTCTCGGCCTCGGTGCAGCTTCGGTCGACACCGCCTTCAACGGCATGAACCGCTCGATCGAGCTGATGAAGGACATCCAGGCTAAGCTGACGGCCGCGATGTCTCCGAACGTCGACCGCGCCAAGATCCAGACCGAAATCGACGCCAAGCTGAAGGAGCTCAAGCAGACCTCCGAAGCTTCAGTCGTGTCGGGTGAAAACTGGCTCTCCACCGATTCCTCGGCGGGCAACTACGTTTCCGATCGTAAGGTTGTAGCTTCGTTCACCCGTATCGACGGCAACATCACAGTCGACACGGTGACGATCTCCGTCAACGACACGAAGCTGTACGACAAGACCACCACGGCTGCGACCGCCGGCACCGACGCTGCCAAGGGCGCCATCGTCACCACCTGGGAAACCGCTCAGGACACCTACGAAGCCGCTAAGGTGACGTTCGAAAAGAGCGCCAAGGATGCCGCGGCGATCACGGCTCTCGAGACGGCAAAGACCACCTACGAGACAGCCAAGACCACCTTCGAGACGGACCGCAAGACCGCTAACGACGGCGTCACGGCCGGCACCGACGGTGAAGGCGGCATCTTGAACAAGTCCT
>NZ_JAJDOP010000009.1 GCF_020595095.1 Microvirga rosea
AGGAGGCGCGGGTGGCATCGGCATAGCCGGGGAGGCTGATCGTGCGGCTCACCTGGCTGTCGTGCTGCGCCACCACCGCGCCCAGACGCAGGCTGAGGTTGCCCCACTGGCCGGCGCCATACAGCGCGCCGAACACGCTCTCGGTGGTGCCCGAGGACAGGCGGGCATCGACATCGAACGAGGTCGAGAGATAGCCGCCGGCCAGACCCAGGCGGATGCCGTCGGAGACCAGGGCATCGGCGCCGAGGAGAAAGCCGCCGGTGGCGGTGTCGAGCGCGGCGGCATTGCCATTGGCGCGGGTGTGGCCCCAGGCGCCGAAGCCTTCGCCCCACAGAGCATAGCGCGGCGCAACGGGAACCGGCGCCACCGCCACCGGGGCCCTTGTCTGGCCGGGGCGATCGGCGGCGAAGGCGGCCGGATACGCGCCCTGGGCGAGAGAGGGCAAGGCCGAGCCGGTGAGCGGCTGGCGCAGGCGGGTCAGAAGCGCCTCGCGCACCAGCCGCTCCTGCTCATAGGCCACGCTGACGGCCGAGGCATGGGCCTCGCCGGACAAGGCGTCAAAGGCCTGGCGGGCGCCGGCAACGCTGGATCCGAGCACGGTGTTGTAGAGCCGGTGGCCGGGCCGCAGCGCCTCGATGGCATCGGCGGTGCGGTACTGGTTCTCCGACAGCGCCACGGAATGGAAGGCGAGGGGATTGGTCGGCGGCTGGGGCGTTACCGGCGTTACCGGATCTGGCGTGGCCGACTTGCGCCGCATGGTCAGGGTGACGGCGTCGGTCGCGTAGCCGAGGGTGGGGGAGATGAAGGCGAACTCGGCGCTTTGCGTGCCGGCGAAGGTGCCGGTGACGCCGCCCTGGGCGGTGAGGATGGTGTAGGGGGTGTTTTCGACGAAGTTGATGCCCTGGTCGGGCAGCACCTGGACGGTGCCGCCAGTGAGCGTCGCGGTGCCGGTGGCGGCGATGCGGTCGCTTTGGCCGGCGCCGTTGATCTCAACCGCGTAAAACGAGCCGGGGCCAAACGCCACGTTGCCGTTGACGTTCAGCGTGCCGATCGAGTTGCCCGGTTTGACAAAGCCGCCGCTCTGCACGCTGAGGCCGCCGATCGTGCCCGAGCCGCCGAGCGCGGCACCGTTGAGCACTGTGACGGCGGAAGCCAGCGAACCGTTCACCCCCAGATAGCCGGCCCGCACGGTGGTCGGGCCCGTATAGGTGTTGATCCCGTCGAGGTTGAGCGGATTGGCCGAGATCTTGTCGAGCCCCATATTGCCGCTGAGGCGGCCGTCGAAGTCACCCGCCAGGATCTGCAGCGTGCCGTTGCTGTTGAGCGTGCCGGTACCGCGCAGATCCCGGACCGTGGCGCCGAAGGTCCCCAGATCCAGCGTGGCACCGCCGGCGATCGTCGTCCGGGCCGCCGCGAGCAGGGTGGGAAGCTGCCCGCTGCCGGCGCGGACGGTGCCGCCGTTCACCTCGAGGGTGGCGGAGCCGGCGGCGGTCAGGGCCGGGCCGGTGGCGACGAGGGTGCCGGTATCGGTGGCCGAGCCCAGGAGCACGATGGCGCCGTCGGCGACGTTGGCCAGGTTGATGTTGAGGGTCTGGCCCGGCGCTGCCGAGAGGAGGCTGGCGTTCACCAGGCTCAGGGGATTGGCCAGGGTCGTGGTGCCGGTGATGTTGGAGCGCAGATGGCCGCCATTGAGGGTGACGCCACCGCTGCCCAGCGCGGCGCCATTCTGGATCTCGAGGGTGCCGGTGAGCACGCTTGTGCCGCCAGAATAGGTGTTGGCGTTGGTGAGGGTAGCGGTGCCGGGGCTGGTCTTGGTGAGGGTGCCGGTGCCGGCGAGCACGCCGTTGACGGTGCCGGCCTGCAGGTCGAACGCGGTGCCGGCATTGATCGTCGCATCGGCAACGACGGTGCCGTCCGTCATCTGGAACTGGCTCACGTTCATGGTGCCGCCGCGCACCCTGCCGGAGAGATTGAGCGTGGCCTGGGTATGGGTTCTGCCGCCGAGATAAAGGGAGCCCGCGTCGAGGACGTTGGTGGTGTTGGTGGTCGCGCCCAGCGTGCCGTTGCCGTTGAGCATAAGGGTGCCGTTCTTGATCGTCGTGCTGCCGACGTAGGTATTGGCTCCCGTGAGCTCCAGCGGCGTGGTGCCGTCCTTGACGAGACTGCCGGTGCCGGAGATCGCACCCGCCATCGAGAAGCCGGTGATGTTCTCAACAGTGAGGGTTGCTCCATTGAGCGTGACCGCATTGGGGAGAGTCATGCCGCCCAGCGTGGCGGTGAGCGCCGCCGGGCCGTTCACGGCCAACGTGCCGGTGCCGAGAGCCGCGGCGTTGCTGACCACAAGCTTGCCGCTGTTGAGGTTCGTGCCGCCGCTATAAGCGTTGACGCCGGTCAGCGTGAGGGTGCCCGCGCCCAGTTTCGTCACACTTCCCGAGCCCGAGATGATGCCCGCAAAGGTGGGATTGTCGGAGCGGTTGAAGGCCAGCGTGCCGTTGTTGGTGACGTTGCCGAGGATCGATCCCGATGTTCCACCATTGCCGATCTGGAGTGTGCCTTGGGAGATCGTGGTCCCTCCCGTGAACGTACTCTCCCCGGTCAGGGTCAAGGTGGTGGCGCCTGTCTTGGTGACGAAGCCTGACCCGGTAATGGCACTCGACAGGACCACATCCGATGTCAATTGCTGGAGTTCGAGCTGTCCCGCCAGACCGATGTCGCCGATGATGTTGGAGGTATTGGACAGTGCCAGGATGTTGCTCCCGCCTGTGAACGTGATGGCGTTGGCCGTGCCGCCTCCGCCATTGGACCCACCCTGGATGACACCCGTGTTCTGAATATTCAGCCCCGAGCCGATGATTCCTGCGCCACCGCTGCCCGCGGTAGTGCCCTGGTCGGCACCGAAACCGACCATTCCTCCATTGCCACCCCGGATCGTTCCGGCGTTGGTGATGGTCAGGCTGTTGCCGACGACGCCAGCTCCGCCATCGCCACCAGCGCCGCGCGGCCCGCCATTGGTGGTGTTTCCACCCGCTCCACCGGCGCCACCGGTGATGAAGCCGGACAGAGTGTTGTTCAAGGTCGCCGAGGCGCCGGTGAACAGGATACCGACGCCGCCGTCGCCGGCGCTGCCGGCACCCCCTCCATTGATGGTAATGCCGCCGCGCCCACCGGCGCCACCGAGGATGAAGCCATTATTCGTGTTGAGAAATCCCCCCGTCACGATGGCGCCGTAGCCACCGGCTCCGCCGCCGCCAGCGTTGCCGCCGTTGTTCGTGTCGCCCCCACGGCCGCCATCCCCGCCGAAGAGCGTGGTGCTGTTGTTCAGAAATGTGGCGCCAGCGCCGTTGCCGTTGTAACCCCCACCGCCGCCGGCGCCCGCTGCTCCAAACATCGCATCGCCACCGGCCTGGCCATTGCGAGAGCCGGCGGTGCCGCCAAGGCCCGGCGCCGCTCCGTCCGCGTTTCCACCGCCTGATCCGCCGCCCGCTGCGCCACCGCCGCCACCGACGCTCGGAAAGCTGTTGCCGTCTTCGCCATTCTGGCCGGAATACCCTGTGCCTCCCGCTCCGCCGGTGCCCCCATACGCGTTGCCGCCCGCACCCCCGTCGGCGAGGGCGGAAACCTGCGAGCCCAACAGCAGCAGAAGCGCAAGGACAGATGCCACGTCATAGCGCATGCGCGCCGACAGCCTGCGACGGTCCGAATGTTCAGCAAGGGTTCGAGACGAAAGGTGCGTTGCATTCGCCACAGCGAATTCCCCCATTGCGAGCATTAGGCGTGACGGCAAAAGGTCGTTCAATCCGGTTCGACGCCGACGGTCGGAGGGCACTTTCTGGGTGTGCGCCTCAATGCGCTTTGCGGACTACTTTCCTGGCCTGAGTCGCATAAAAGCCATATGAGCGACTGCGTCGCTAGGAACTTTTGGGTGCTGTTAAAGGAAAAATCCGAATCTGTTGCCGTCCAGCAACGTAAATCGAGCGGTTTTTTCTTCGTTACATTGTAAACTCACGAGACATCATTCCATGGTCCCTCGTTTCGACCGAATTCTACTGGCGGATGCCGTATCCGTCACAGGGGGATATGCCAATTTATTCTTGATATAACATTATGTGACCTCGAGCTATGCACGGCAGGAGGGTGCGGTCATGGGACATCCCTGCGAAAGTTGACGCCGGGCGCGCATTCCCGCACAAGAGCGCGCCTTCTGGCGCGGAAGGAGCAGGGCGCGCCGTCTGACCCCTTTATTGTGCGATGCTCTTCAACTCATTCGTCTTTCTCTTTGCCTTTCTGCCGATCGCGCTCCTGGCGCATTGGCTTGTGGAGCGGTTCCGGCCCGAATGGCGCCTGCCGGTCCTGCTTCTCTTGTCCCTGTTCTTCTACGGCTACTGGGATTGGCGCTTCGCACCGCTTCTCGTCATCTCCATCCTGGTGAACTGGTTCATCGCCCAGGCCTTCGTCCGCTCCGGACGGGACGTGCTGATCCCCCTGGCCATCACCGCCAATCTGATCGTTCTGGCGATCTTCAAGTATTTCAATTTCTTCGCCGATGTCGCCAACCTCATCCCGGGCGTTGCCACGCCCCATTACGACATTGCGCTGCCCTTAGGCATTTCGTTCTTCACCTTCCACCACATCATGTATCTGACGGATCTGAAGGCCGGCAAAGCGCCGCGCTTCGATCTTGTCCGCTACGGCCTCTACATCGCGTTCTTCCCGCAGGTGCTGGCCGGCCCCCTGGTGCGCTGGAGCGAGATCATGCACCAGTTCGAGGAGCGGCCCTATGCGCGCCCGGACGCGGCGGAGCGGTTCGCCCGCGGATTGATGCTGCTGGTGATCGGCCTCGCCAAGAAGGTGTTTCTCGGCGACCAGCTCGCCGAGTACGCCAACCCGATCTATCAGGCCGCCACGGCCGGGCATGCGATCAGCATGGGCGAAGCCTGGCAGGCGGCTCTCGGCTTCACGTTCCAGGTTTATTTCGACTTTTCCGGCTACACGGACATGGCCCTCGGACTGGGGCTCCTGTTCGGCATCGTGCTGCCGCAGAATTTCGATGCGCCTTATCGGGCCGTGTCGCTGCAGGATTTCTGGCGGCGCTGGCACATGACCCTGTCGCGATTCCTGCGGGATTATCTTTACATCGCCATGGGCGGCAGCCGCAAAGGCCTTGCGGTGCAGATCGGTGCCCTGACAGCGACCATGACCCTCGGCGGCCTTTGGCACGGCGCGGGCTGGACCTATCTCGTGTGGGGAGCCCTTCACGGGGTCGGGCTTGCGGCGAACACGCTCTGGCGCAAGGCCGGCTACACCATGCCCAAGCTCCTCGGCTGGTTCCTCATGTTCAGCTTCTTCGTGCTGAGCATCATCGTGTTCCGGGCTCAGAGCTTCGACGCCACATGGCGGATTTATCAGGGTCTCATCGGCCTTGGCGGCGATGGCGCCGGAATGAAGTGGCGGGCCATCGCGGTCGGCGCCGCCTTCGCGTTCATCGGCCCGACGGCCTGGACTCTGGTCCACAAGCTGCCGCCTCGGCGCTGGATCGCGCTCGCCTTCGCACTCCTCTTCGTGATCGTATTGTTCAAGATCGGCGACGATGTGAATTATGAATTCATCTACTTCCAGTTCTGAGGTCTCGTCCGAAACCGCTTGGCGGCGCTTCGCGATCTTCCTTCTTGCCGTCACGGCCGTCGCGGTCGTCGGCATCATCGCGGCTGCCTATGTGATCGATCCCTACGATACGGGGCGATCCCGCCTATTCGCCCGTGACGGCGTTCGTCCGCAGGGTCCCCGGACGGCCAATGCCAGCCGGGGGCGCGATCCGTCCTACGATTCCGCCATCTTCGGCAATTCGCAGATCCAGCTCCTGTCTCCGGAGCGTTTGAACCAGCGCACCGGGTTCAATTTCCTGCAGCTCGCGGTTCCGGCGACGGGACCGAAGGAGCACTTTGTCCTCATCGACTGGTTCCTGAAGCACCGGACCGGGCCGGTGAAGGCGCTCGTGGTCGATTCCGACGAGACGTGGTGCACGTCGGATCCGGCGATGCCCAATTTCCGGCCCTTCCCATTCTGGCTCTATGCGGCGAACCCTCTGGAATACGCCAAGGGATTGATGCGCTACGATATTCTCGAAGAACTGCCGCGCCGCCTCGGCTATGTGTTCGGCAAGAAGCCGGAGCGCGCCCGTCCGGACGGGTATTGGGATTATGAGCCCAACTACCTCAACCTGGGCTACGATACGCGGCCGGAGATCCGGGCCCGGCTGGAAAAGCCGTATTACGCCAGCGAACCGACCTTCGAGCGCGATCCGAAGGAGGGACAGCGCACGTTCCCGGTGGCCGATAAGCTGAAGGAATTGGCCGGTTCGCTCCCGCCCGAGACCGCCCTGATCGTGGTCCATCCGGCGCGCTACAAGAATTATCTCCCGCCTCCGGGCACGGAGGAATGGTATCAGGACAAGGCCTGCAAGATGGCCATGAAAGCGGCTCTCTCGGGACATTCCCGGAGTGCCGTGGTCGATTGGCGAATCGACCGCCCGGAGAACCGTAATGCCGACTATTTCTTCGACCTGAGCCACTACCGCCAGCCCATCGCCATGGCTATCGAGGCGGATATAGCCAAGGCGCTTCAAGGACTGAACTGACGGTAAGACCGGGCCGCCCCAAGGATTCCCGGGGTTTCCTGCCCCCGGAACCGGGCGAGCCCTCCCGACCTGCGGCGTCTTAGACAAATCGATGACGCTCTTGCGCGTTGTCGTGGGCTTCGCTTGGCGATATAGGGGCGCCACAGTTCATCGGGGATACACGGCCCACAATGACAAACATCGTAATCGATGAGGGTTATCGTCCGACTGAGGACGAGCCTTTTATGAATGAACGCCAGCGGGAATACTTTAGACGTAAGCTTATTCGGTGGAAGGGAGAGATCCTGAAGGAGGCCCAGGAAACCTTGGCCGCTCTTCAAAGCGAGAACGAGAACCATCCGGATCTCGCGGATCGCGCCTCCTCGGAAACGGACCGGGCCATCGAGCTCCGGGCCCGGGATCGCCAGCGGAAGCTGATTTCCAAGATCGACGCCGCCCTCGCGCGGATCGACGATGGAACCTACGGCTATTGTGAGGAAACAGGGGATCCGATTTCGCTGAAGCGGCTCGAGGCGCGCCCCATCGCAACCTTGTCCCTCGAGGCGCAGGAGCGTCACGAGCGGAACGAGCGGGTTTATCGGGACGATTGATCCCATGAAAAAGGGCTCCGGTGACGGAGCCCTTTTTCATTCAGATAATCGAACCCAGCCCTGTCAGGCCTTGTTGGCGGGATCGCGCGGGCGTCCCAGCAGCCGGGCGAATTCCGCCTCGATCTCCTCGACCGAGAAGGGGTCGCTGACTTTCGGGTTCGGCGCTGCCTGCGGCTGAGCCGCTGGCGGTATCGGCGCAGGACCAGGAGCAGGAGCAGGAGCAGGAGCAGGATTTGGCGAAGCCGGCTGGGTCGGCGGCGCGACAGGTTGTGGCGCTGCGGCAGCGGGCCGTACGGGCTCGGGAGCAGGCCGCGGAGGCTCGGGCTTTTCGACAACAGGCTCCGGTTCGTTCCGGCTGTCGGAGGGCGGAACCAGGAGTTCATCCTCGTCGAGATCCGCTTCCGTCACATCGTCGTCTCGACCCTCGTCGAAACGATCGCTCAAGTCTTCATGGAACGCTGGCGCGGCAGGCGCAGCTTGAACCGCCTGCGGCGGAGCTGCGGGCTGGGCCGGTCGCTTCAGAGCTTCCTCGAGCTGCTTTGCCATGTCGGACAAAATGGCGGCATCCGGAGTCTTCGCTTCCGCGGGAGCCGGCTGCGGCGGACGAACCACCTCGGATGCCGAGACGGGCGGGGTCGGCGGGCTGGGCGGCGTCGGAGTCGGGCGCGACTGGAACGGGGTGGGGGGCACGGGACGGATATCGGCCCGCGGGGGTTCCGGACGCACCGGCGGGGGAGCCGGCGGCGTCGCCGGCGCGCGCAGGAAGCTCGAGGGTTGCGGTTCCGGGCGCAAAGGCTCCAGGGAGGGGCTGGCCGTGACCGTGACGTGATCCGGCTTGAGGACCGGTTCGGTTCTCGCGGGCGTCGGCATGCTGGCCGATGCGACGGGAGCAAGCTCCTGATCGGCGTCCGATTCTTCCGACGGCCGGCGGATAAAGGCGCCGAGCTGGGCGGCGAGCTGAGTCTCGATCGATGGCCGTCCGCCGGTCGCTTCGACTTGCGGGCGTGGGGCCTGATCGAGACTGGGCTCAAACCGTTCGGGCCCGGCTTCGTTCGTCGGTGCCGGGATGCGGGCGCCCGCGACGCGCACGATATTGGTTTCGATCACGACGTCGTTCAGGCCGCCAATGAGCAGCAGATGTTCGACATTGTCCCGGCGCAGCAGGACGAGTTGGCGCTGCCGGTCGAGATCGTAGATGTCAACGACGCCAAGGCGAGGCTGCCTGCCGCGCCCCCGGTCGTGACCGGGGATCATGAGGCGGCCACCTGTCAGCTTGCGAAGAACCAGTCCGAAGAGCGCAACCAGAACCAGGATGATCGCAAACGCGATGACATATTGGGCTGCGCGTGACGCTTCGATACCTAAAAGAGATGACACGATGAACTCTCAAGCGTTGTGGAGACCTTGTGAGGCCCTGTTCTTGACGCCGTTTGTACCACAATGGGGATCAAAGGGAGCCTCAAGGTTAACGGATGGTTAACGGGACGGGTTCTGCACCCATGTTCCCCTACGGCATGGATCTTGCATAATAACGGAACCGAAAGCGACAGATCGAGCGTGAGAAATCCTTGCCAAGCCCTTATCGATAAAGGCAGATGTGGCTCGACGCGCGCAAAGCTCAAGGGCGTCGGTCCCGAATGGGCGCCAATAGAAGACCGGGTTCTGGGTTCGCGCCTTAGAAGTCGGTCAATAATTTCCAGATATCGTTCCCGAAAGCGGCGGGGCGATTTTTTTGCAGTCCCGCGAGGTCAGTGCGGCCCGTGCGCCATTTCTTGGAGATGCTGAAGTTCCATGGCTCATCAAGGCGAGATGCCAAAGAGCGCAACGATCGACCGGTCCGACCGGCACGGCCATATCGGCTTGGTGCTGCTTCTGGCCGCCATTCTCGTGGGTGCGATTCTGGGCCTGCGCTTCCTCGAGGCGAACCAGGCCCAGCTCCTGATCCTCAGCCTTCTGGCGTTTTTCGCCATGGCGGGCGTGTTCTTCCTCTTCGCCTCGGCCATCGGTGTCATCCGCTTCTCGGGCCATACCGTCCGAAACGATATTACGCAGTCCATGATCGACACGTCCACCGATGGGGTGCTGGTCGTCGAGGATGACGGGCGGGTCGTTTATGCCAACCAGGCCTACCTTGCTCTCTCCGGCTCGGCCGCCGGTGGAGACGTGCGGCCGGTGGAGCGGCTTTTCATCGGCACGCCCGAGGTATCGGAGGCCATCTACCGCCTTGCCCAGGCGGCGCGGGAGCATCGGACGGGAGCGGAAGAGATTCGCCTCTCGCCATCCCTCGACGGGGCGCAGGAATTCGGCTGGTACCGGGTGCGGGTGCGGACCCTGCCGCGCCCGGGGGGGCGGACGGCATCCCTCTGGTCCATCGCCGACGTGACCCATGAGCGCGAGCGGCAGGAGAACGTCTTCCAAGAGCTTCAGCACGCGATCGACTATCTAGATCACGCGCCGGCCGGATTCCTGTCCATCGATCCGGACGGTCAGATCATCTACCTCAATGCCACGCTTGCATCCTGGTTGGACTATGACCTTGCTCAGGTCGGTTCGGGGGGCTTAAGCCTGGCGGATATCGTGCCGCGCAACGTGGTGGCGATGATGACATCGTTCTCCGGGGAGGCGGGGGGCGTGCGCACCGAGACCTTCGATCTCGACCTGCGCCGCCGCAACGGGCAGTTTCTTCCCGTGCGCCTCTACCACCGCATCGCCTTCGGCCAGGACGGACGCATGGGGGCGTCCCGGACGCTCGTTCTCAACCGCTCGCCGGGGGTCGACGTGGACGAGGGTCAGCGGGCGGCCGAGGTGCGCTTCGCGCGCTTCTTCAACAATACGCCGATCGCGATCGCGACCGTCAACCGTTCCGGTCAGATCGTTCAGGCGAACGCACCTTTCACGAAGCTGTTCGGGACTCTTCCGCGGGCAGCCGAGGCCGGGAAGGGGGCCTCCATCGCCGATGCGTTCCGCGACGGCGAAGGCACGCAAGTGGAGGCCGCCCTCAAGGCCGCCGCCGAAAACCGAAGCGATATCCAGCCCCTGGAACTGCATACGGGCGGCAGCAACGGCAGCTCAGTCCGGGTTTGGATCACCTCCGTGGACATGAGCGGCAACGATGGTGAGAGCGCCATTCTGTACGCCCTGGACACCACGGATTTCCGCAAGGTCGAGGAGCAGCTGGCCCAATCCCAGAAAATGAACGCGGTCGGCCAGCTTGCGGGCGGCGTGGCGCACGATTTCAACAACGTGCTGCAGGCGATCATCGGTTACAGCGACCTTCTGCTGGCCAACCATCGGCCGACCGATCCGTCCTTTCAGGACATCATGCAGATCAAGCAGAACGCCAATCGGGCTGCGAGCCTCGTGCGGCAGCTCCTGGCGTTTTCCCGGCGGCAGACGCTCAGGCCCGAGGTGCTCAACCTCAATGACCGGCTCTACGACCTGTCCATGCTGCTCAAGCGCCTGCTCGGCGAACGGGTGGAGCTCGATCTCAGCCACGGCCGCGACCTGTGGTTCGTGAAGGCGGATCTGAACCAGTTCGAACAAGTTGTCATGAACCTTGCGGTCAATGCCCGCGATGCGATGCCGGACGGGGGGCGGCTGGCGATCCGAACCGCGAACATCGCCGCCGCCGAGGCCGCAGGGCGGAGTGTGAGCGGCATGCCGCCGGCGGATTACGTGGTTGTCGAGGTGACCGACACGGGCACTGGCATGTCGCCCGACATCATCGAGAAGATCTTCGAGCCCTTCTTCACCACCAAGGAAGTCGGAAAAGGGACGGGCCTCGGCCTTTCGACGGTTTTCGGGATCGTCAAGCAGTCGGGCGGCTTCATCGACGTGGATTCGACGCTCGGACGTGGCACCACCTTCCGGATCTATCTGCCGCGCCACATTCCCGAGGCGCAGGAGGTGCCCGAGGTCGCCAAGGACGAGACCGCCAAGAAGCCGGCTGCGGACATGACCGGGCAGGGGACCATCCTGCTCGTCGAGGACGAGGATCCGGTCCGTGCGGTCAACGCCCGGGCCCTGTCCGCCCGCGGCTACACGGTCCTGGAGGCCGCCTCCGGCGTCGAGGCGCTTCAGGTCATGGAGGAGCGGGGTGAACCGGTCGACCTCGTGGTGTCGGATGTGGTGATGCCGGAAATGGACGGTCCGACCCTGCTCGTGGAGCTGCGCCGCCTTTACCCGGGCCTGAAGGTGATCTTTGTCTCCGGATATGCGGAAGATGCGTTCCGCAAGAATTTGCCCGAAGGCGAAGAGTTCAACTTCCTCCCCAAGCCCTTCAGCCTGCGCCAATTGGTGGAAACCGTGAAACAGGTGATGGGGCGGTAAGAGTGCCGTCAGGATCTGCGGAAGGGGAGACGAGCTAGTCCACGATGATATGGGGAACGAAGCGCGACAGGTTCATCGTAATCGCGGAGCGATCCTCACGCAGGCCGATACCGCAAGCTTCGTCGCCGACGATCCAGCTTCCGATAACGGCATGGCCATGTTCGCTTCGAAAAAGATCCGTTGCAGCTTGGCGGATCCAGGGGCCGTTGTCGTAGGGACCATCGACCGCTTCAACTGCGGCGCCGTCGCGATGCAACGTGATGTTCGCTCCTTCTCGGGAAAAGAGCGGTTTGCGTGCATAGCTCGTCATGCTGCCGCTACGCGGATCGTCCTCGAAATAGGCCTCGAGCAGATTGGGATGTCCGGGATGCCTTTCCCACAACAACGGCAGAATGGCCTTTGTGGAGAGCATGGCTTTCCATGCCGGTTCGATCATCTGTGTTCCTGAGCGCGGGATCTTGGGGCCGAACTCGTCGTCGAAAAACCACTCCCAAGGATAAAGGTTCGACAAGGTGTCGATGACCAGATCCTCCTTGTCGGTGAAGCGATCCATGAGATCGCAGCCGATATCCGTGATGTCGATGAACTTCACCGCGTGGCCGGCCTGGCTGGCGCAGTCCATCATGTAGGACAGAGTTCCGGAATCCTCGATATCCGAGCCATAGCCTGCAAAATGCATGATGGAGCGCTTGGCGAGGCGGTCATAGGCGTCGATCAGCTTTTCCTGGATGGAGTTGAACTGATCCGCCCCTGGAGGGACGATGCCCAGGGATTTGGCGTCCTGCATCCACATCCACTGGAAGAAGGCCGCCTCATAAAGTCCCGTTGGAGTATCCGCGTTGTATTCCAGCAGCTTCGCGGGTCCGGCTCCCGTGTAGGCCAGATCGAAACGGCCGAAGATGGTCGGGTCGCGCCGCCGCCAGGATTCCGAGACGTAATCACGAAAAGCCTCTGGGACGCCCAGCAGGTCGAGAAGCCGTTCGTCGCGGGAGGCCTGATCCGCCAGCTCGAGACACATCGCATGAAGCTCGGTGCTCGGCGCCTCAAGATCGTGCTCGATCTGGTCGAGGGTAAAAGCAAAGCATGCGCTTTCATCCCAATAGAGCTGTCCGTACATATGGGTGAAATGAAAGCCGTAAGCTTTCGCCTTTGCTTCCCAGTCGGGGCGCGGACAAACACTGAGCCTGCGCATCACCCGCCGCCGGCAAAGGACCGTCCGCCAAAGCCGCTCCGTGCGAAGGTATGGGTCCGGACATTGGGCGGGTTCGACGAGAACTTCGACGTTCTCAGCTCAGATGATCGCCAGTAGCCTTCGGCATGCTTCTGCGAATGATAAAGCGGACTTCCGTGGTATGTGCCTCCATTGTAGCGATAGCCGCCTCCACCGCCTCCGCCGCCTCCCGCGTTTTCGTTCTCGCGCCTCTCCCCTTGAGATTTTCCGATCATGTAACCCGCCATCAGGGGCAGAAAGACATGCCTCATGCTGCCGTCGCTTCCCACGGTGTTGAAGCCGGCGCATTGATCAACATCGATCTGAGCGCGGCACTCGGCTTCCGAACCGAAGGCAGGAGAGGATTTCAGGTGCTCCGCCAGTGCCTCGTTGTATGCGGACTGGCAAAGCGCCACAGGCTTGCCGTACTGAGTGCACTCGGTGACAGAAGTGAAGCTTTGGGGCGCTTCCGAGCATTGGGCGAGGGTAGCGCTTGCACCCATCATCAGAGTCAGACGCAGCGATTTGGAGCTTTTCATAAGGCGCCTCGACCGATTATGGCGTCATGCTTGCCGCGTTGATGAGCCCAAACGCGAGCGCCAGCCCCCCAAGAAGAACCCCGGCCCCGAGATCGTTCGCTGTGATGCGTTTCGAAATGTCAGGAATCAGAAACCGCGTGACGCCATAGGCCAGGATCTGAACCACTGCGGCGATGGACGCCCAGATGATAAAATCCCAGAGATTCGCACTCGACCTCATGGCCGCGGTCAGAGGAATGACATAGCCGAAGATGGCACCCAGAAAGGCCGGGACGGCGGCGGTGCAGCCGGCTCTAATAAGACTGAATTCCCGGTGGGGGGTGATGAGGGTATAGACGGCCCCGAATGCTCCGACCATGGCCAGAGCCGTGGCCAGATAAGCCGCGATGGCCGTTAGCCCTGCGAGGGACGAAGAGAACATCGGGATCTCCGGGGACGTTAAGGATGAAGGTGTAACTGTCGGTTGCTGCAACTTTATTATTCATTCTGCGGCGGGGCCAGCAAGGTCTGGGCGATGGAATTTTCAGACAATCACAGGAAAACAGCAAAGCTTGTTCAAAACCCCCTCTAGTGGCCCTCTGGATTGCTCCCGGAACAAAAAACGAACTTGCTTTTGAGAACAAAAAGGGTACATATATTCCCTCAACACCGCGTTGAGATTCAGTCCCCCTCCGTGCCATAAGGATTCGTGGTCATGTCGCAGTCTTCTCTGAGACTGGTGGAAAGCTCATCAATGGATAAAGATAAGTCGAAAGCTCTCGACGCGGCGCTCTCCCAAATCGAACGCGCCTTCGGCAAGGGTTCGATCATGCGGCTCGGCAAGGGCCAGCAGCCGGTGGAAATCGAGACTGTGTCGACCGGGTCTCTGGGTCTGGACATCGCTCTGGGTGTCGGCGGCCTGCCGCGCGGTCGTATCATCGAGATCTACGGGCCGGAATCGTCGGGTAAGACGACGCTTGCCCTGCACACCATCGCGGAAGCCCAGAAGAAGGGTGGCGTCTGCGCCTTCGTGGATGCCGAGCATGCCCTCGATCCGGTTTATGCCCGCAAGCTCGGGGTCAACCTCGACGACCTGCTGATCTCGCAGCCCGATACGGGCGAGCAGGCCCTCGAAATCGCCGACACCCTGGTCCGCTCCGGCGCGGTGGACGTACTGGTCATCGACTCGGTGGCGGCTCTGACCCCCAAGGCCGAGCTCGACGGCGAAATGGGCGAGGTCCAGCCGGGCCTCCAGGCCCGCCTCATGAGCCAGGCCCTGCGCAAGCTCACCGGTTCGATCTCGCGCTCGAACACGATGGTGATCTTCATCAACCAGATCCGCATGAAGATCGGCGTCATGTACGGCTCGCCGGAAACGACGACGGGCGGCAACGCGCTCAAGTTCTACGCCTCGGTCCGTCTCGACATCCGCCGCGTTTCGACCCTGAAGGACCGTGATGATCCGATCGGCAATCAGGTGCGCGTCAAGGTCGTCAAGAACAAGGTCGCTCCTCCGTTCAAGCAGGTCGAGTTCGACATCATGTTCGGCGAGGGCGTTTCAAAGGTCGGCGAATTGGTCGATCTCGGTGTCAAGGCCGGAATCGTCGAGAAGTCCGGTGCCTGGTTCTCCTATGACAGCCAGCGCCTCGGCCAGGGCCGCGAGAATGCCAAGCAGTTCCTGCGCGACAATCCCGAGGTCGCCGGCAAGATCGAGGCTCTCATCCGCCAGAATGCCGGCCTCCTGGCCGATCGCATCCTGGAGCAGGCGACCCCGACTGCCGAGGATCTCGACGAAGGCGCCGCATAAGGTTTTGCTCTCCTTCAAGGGCAAAGGAAGGGCCGTCGCGAGAGATCGCGGCGGCTTTTCTCATGTTCCGGCTTGTTGGTCTCAGTACCCGACCGTGAAGCGCTGTCGAATGTGCTCAGGATTTTCGATCTCGTCGAGCAGCGCAATCGCGTAATCTTCCGCGGAGATATGACTTTTGCCGGCACCATCCGTGAGAAGCTGGTCGGTGCCTCTCCGGAAACGGCCGGTGCGTTCGCCCGGCATGAACAGGGCCGAAGGAGACAGGAAGGTCCAGTCCAGATCGGCGGCTTGCTTCTTCAGGGTTTCGAGAAACGCCCGACCGCCGAGAGCTTCCGGTTTCCATTCCTCGTGGAATTCCGGCGTATCGACCAGCTGCACGCCCGGCGCCACTTCGAGGCTGCCCGCGCCGCCGACAACCACCAGGCGCTTCACCCCGGCCGCCCGAGCCGGCTCGAGCACCGCCTCGGGCGGCACGATGCTGAAATGCACAGCGCTGACCAGCACGTCGTGACCCCGCAGGAGATCTGACAGCCCCGCTGCCAGAGCATCGCCCTTCCGAAGCGTCAGTCGATCCTGAGGGGGCAGCTTTTCAGGGTTCCGGGCAATCCCGGTGACCTCGTGGCCCCGGCGCAGAGCCTCGGCGACAATACGGGATCCAGCCATACCGGTAGCTCCCAGGACAGCGATTTTCATGAGGTCATGCCTTGTGATGGTTACGATGCGTAACTATCAGCACAACTTGAACCTAGTTTGAAGAACGCACTATACTCTTCCTAAGGAACACCGGAGGTACCGTGACCCCCTTGACCCAGGCCGATCTGACCAAGCCTTGCCCCACCCGGGAACTCCTCGACCGGATCGGGGATGCTTGGAGCGTGCTTGTGGTGCTCAACCTGCAGATGGGCCCATGCCGCTTCAATCAGCTTCGGCGCCAGGTCGGACAGATCTCCCAGCGCATGCTGACCGTGACCCTTCGGCATCTGGAGCGGGACGGGATCGTCAGCCGCACGGTGTTTCCGACAAACCCGCCGCAAGTCCAATACGCCCTCACACCGCTTGGTCAGTCCTTGGCCGAGGTCGTGGTTGTTCTCCATCGTTGGGCGACGGCGAACCAGGGTTCCGTCGACGCGGCGCGAAAGCTCTTTGACGAGCCGGTCGGAGCCGGAATTCAGATCCGGGCCGCCTGAAGCGGAAGCGCTGCGCCTAAACAGGCGATTCCCGCCGAAAGTGCCCCAACCGTGCCTCGACAGCGGGACAGCCTGCGTCTAAAACCGGCCACCATCCTTAATTTTCGGGCTTTGCCCTTACCGAGCTTTGAATTTCATGAGCGGCGTCAACGAAATCCGGTCGACCTTTCTCGATTACTTCGCCAAGAACGGCCATGAGGTCGTGGCATCGAGCCCCCTCGTGCCGCGCAACGACCCGACCCTGATGTTCACCAATGCCGGCATGGTGCAGTTCAAGAACGTCTTTACCGGTGCCGAGAAGCGCCCCTATAGCCGCGCGGCGACGGCGCAGAAATGCGTGCGGGCAGGGGGCAAGCACAACGATCTCGACAACGTGGGCTACACGGCCCGCCACCACACCTTCTTCGAGATGCTCGGCAATTTCTCGTTCGGCGACTATTTCAAGGATCGGGCGATCGAGCTTGCTTGGAACCTGATCACGAAAGAGTTCGATCTGCCGAAGGACAAGCTCCTCGTCACCGTCTATCACGACGACGACGAGGCGGCGAACCTCTGGAAGAAGATCGCCGGCTTCTCGGATTCCAAGATCATCCGCATCCCGACCTCCGACAATTTCTGGCAGATGGGCGATACCGGCCCCTGCGGCCCGTGCTCGGAAATCTTCATCGACCAGGGCGAGAGCCTGTGGGGCGGCCCTCCGGGAAGCCCCGACGAAGACGGCGACCGGTTCCTGGAATTCTGGAACCTCGTGTTCATGCAATACGAGCAGATCGAGCCCGGCAACCGCATCGGCCTGCCCAAGCCGTCGATCGACACGGGCATGGGCCTGGAGCGCATCTCCGCTATTCTGCAGGGTGTTCATTCGAACTACGACACCGACCTTTTCCGCGCCCTCATCGAAGCCGTGGCGCATGCGACCGGCGTCGCGCCGGAGGGTGACCGCAAGGCTTCGCACCGCGTGATCGCGGATCACCTGAGAACCTCCTGCTTTCTCGTGGCTGACGGCGTGCTGCCGTCGAACGAGGGCCGCGGTTACGTTCTTCGCCGCATCATGCGCCGCGCCATGCGTCATGCGCAGCTCCTCGGCGCCCGGGATCCGCTCATGTACCGCCTCGTGCCGACGCTCGTGCGCGAGATGGGACAGGCTTATCCGGAGCTCGTGCGCGCCGAGGCGCTGATCACCGAAACGCTCAAGCTCGAGGAAAGCCGCTTCCGCAAGACCCTGGAGCGGGGCCTCCTGATCCTCGACGAGGAGACGCGCAGCCTCGACAAGGGCGAGAACCTCTCCGGAGAGACCGCTTTCACCCTCTACGACACCTATGGGTTCCCTCTCGACCTGACGCAGGACGCGTTGAAGCCGCGGGGAATCGGTGTCGATATGGAGGCGTTCAACGCCGCCATGGAGCGCCAGCGCGAAAAGGCCCGCGCCGCCTGGTCGGGCTCCGGCGAGGCTGCGACCGAGACCGTGTGGTTCGGAATCAAGGAGCGTGTCGGCGCAACCGAGTTCCTCGGCTACGACACCGAGACCGCCGAAGGTCTCGTTCTCGCGCTCCTGAAGGACGGCCGGGAAGTCACCGAGCTCAAGGCCGGCGAGACCGGTCTTGCGGTTCTGAACCAGACCCCTTTCTACGGCGAGTCCGGCGGGCAGGTCGGCGATACGGGCATCATGCAAGGCGAGGGCGCGCGTGCGCGGGTCACCGGCACCGAGAAGAAGCTCGGCGATCTTTTCGTCCACCACGTTCTCGTCGAGCACGGAACGCTGAAGCTGAGCCAATCGATGGAGCTCATCGTCGATCATGAGCGCCGCTCGGCCGTGCGCGCCAACCATTCGGCCACGCACCTCCTGCACGAGGCCTTGCGCCAGGTGCTGGGCGATCACGTCGCCCAGAAGGGCTCCCTCGTGGCTCCCGACCGTCTGCGCTTTGACTTCAGCCATCCCAAGCCCATCGGCGACGACGAGCTGGCGCAGGTCGAGGGCATCGCCAATCGGGTGCTTCTGCAGAACGAGCCCGTGGTCACCAAGTTGATGGGCGTCGAGGAAGCCATCGAATCCGGCGCTCGCGCGCTCTTCGGCGAAAAATACGGCGATGAGGTTCGCGTCGTCTCCATGGGCAAGGGCGACGGCAACAGGACTTTTTCGGTCGAACTTTGCGGCGGCACCCATGTGAACCGCACAGGCGATATCGGCTTCATCACCATCGTGTCCGAAAGTGCTGTCGCCGCGGGAGTGCGTCGTCTCGAAGCCATGACGGGCGATGCCGCCCGCCGCCATCTCGCCGATGAGAGCCGCAAGCTCCGTGAAATCGCGAGTCTTCTCAAAACGCCTGTGGACGAGGCCTCGGAGCGCCTTACGGCCCTGATCGAAGATCGGCGCCGGCTCGAACGTGAGCTGACCGAGGCGCGCCGGAAGCTCGCCATGGGCGGCGGTTCCAGCGAGAGCGATCCGGTTCGGGACGTGGGTGGAATCAAGCTCATGGCGCGCGCCGTCTCGGGCGTCGAGATGAAGGACCTCAAGAGCCTCGCCGACGAAGGCAAGAAGCGTCTCGGTTCCGGCGTCGTCGCGATCGTCGGCGTGGCCGAGGACGGCAAGGCCGGTATCGTGGTCGGCGTCACCGAAGACCTCACGGCGAAAGTCGATGCGGTGAGCCTCGTTCGCGCCGGCGCCGAGAAGCTTGGAGGCAAGGGCGGTGGCGGGCGTCGGGACATGGCGCAGGCCGGCGGACCCGACGGCGCGCAGGCGGAAGCGGCTCTCGCGGCCGTCGAGGCGGCACTCGCCACGGCGGCATAGGGAGGTTTCACGTGTCCCGGGAGCGGAAGCACCCGACACGACGCCGTCTCTACGAGATTCTCGAACGAAGCCGCGTGGATGAACCCATCGTCCACGCGGTTCATGCCGCCCTGATCGTTCTCATCGTGATCAACGTGGCGGCCGTGGTGCTCGAAAGCGAGCCCGATTTCCGGCACGCCTATCGCGGCCTCTTCATCCTGATCGAGGCCGTCAGCGGGATCCTGTTCACGGTGGAATACGCGGCCCGGCTGTGGTGCGCCCCCGAGCACGCGCCCTGGCGTCAGCTTTCGGCCCGTCGTGCCCGGCTCCGTTGGGCCATGCAGCCGCAATCCATCATCGATCTGCTGGCGATCCTCCCCTTCTATCTCGCCTATTGGGATGTGGGAGGCCTCCGGGCTTTTCTATTGCTGAGGCTTTTCCGCTTCTTCAAGCTCGCCCGTTATTCCCCAGGCCTGACGAGCCTCATGGAAGCGATCTATTCCGAGCGCCGCGCTCTCATCGCCTGCGGCGTCATCCTGCTCGGCGTGATGCTTCTGGCGGCGTCCGCCATGAACTTCGCCGAACGGGATGTGCAGCCCGAAAAGTTCGGCACGATCCTCAACGCGATGTATTGGGCGATCATCACTCTGACGACGGTCGGGTATGGCGATGTCGTGCCCGTCACTCCGTTCGGACGCATGATCGCCGGACTGACCGCTGTAGCAGGGCTGGTGATGCTCGCCCTCCCGGTCGGCATCATCGCGAGTGCGTTCTCGCGGGAGATCCATCGCCGGGATTTCATCGTCACCTGGAGCATGGTGGCGCGGGTGCCGCTCTTTTCGGATCTGAGCGTGGACGAAGTCGCTTCCATCATGCACCGGCTGCGCTCGCAAAGCTGTTCTCCTGGAGAAATCATCGTCCACAAGGGCGAGCATGCCCACGCGGTGTACCTGATCGCTTCAGGCGAGGTGGAGGTCGTTGTTCCGGGCGAGGATGTCCGCCTCGGGCCGGGAGACTTCTTCGGGGAGCATGGCGTTCTGGAACGCCGCCGCCGCACCGTCACCGTTCGCGCCGTGACACCTTGCAAGCTTCTTGTTCTCGACGCCGACGATCTGCATCAGCTGATCGCGGAAAATCCCGCAATGGCACGCCATATCGGGCAAAAGATGGAAGAGCGCCGCAACGGGCGTGAAGCCGTGTGACGTGCGAGAACGCGCCGTCACAGGAATCGGGCGTTGAAAACGGGTCGTGTCCCATCTGGAATTTTCGCAATCCTTCCGGCGTTCAAACCAGACAGGATTTCGTCCATGACAAGTCTCACCGACAAGACCGCGATCGTTACCGGAGCAAGCTCCGGAATCGGCTATGCCACCGCGAAACTTTTTGCCCGCGAGGGAGCAAACGTCATCGTGATCGCACGGCGTGCCGACGTGCTCGACCAACTGGTGCGCGAAATCGAAGGATCGGGCGGCAAGGCCGTCGCGATTGCAGGGGACGTGCGCGAGGAATCCCTGGCGCGGCATTCGGTGGAAACGGCCATCGATCGCTTCGGCGGTCTCGACGTGGCGTTCAACAACGCGGGCGTCAACGGAGAGATGGGACCGACGCCCAACGTCTCCCTTGAAGGCTGGAACGAGGCGCTCGCGGTTAATCTCACCGCCGCGTTCCTTGGTGCGAAGTACCAGATTCCCGCCATGGCGGCGCGGGGCGGCGGCTCCGTCATCTTCACCTCGACCTTCGTCGGTCATACGGTGGGAATGCCCGGTGCGGCGTCCTATGCTGCGAGCAAATCCGGATTGATCGGCCTGACACAGGCTCTCGCGGCGGAGTTCGGGCCCCAGGGCGTCCGGGTGAATGCGTTGCTTCCGGGCGGTACGGACACCCCGATGGCCGAGGCCTGGATGAGCACGCCCGAGGCGAAGTCCTTCGTGGAGGGGCTCCATGCCCTCAAGCGTCTGGCGCGCCCGGAGGAGATCGCCCGTTCCGCGCTTTATCTGGCCTCCGATGCATCGAGCTTCACGAGCGGCAGCGCTCTCCTGGCCGACGGGGGCGTGTCCATCAACAGAACCTGACCTCGGTTTACCGGCGGCCCGGCCCGTCAGTCGTGATCCGGATGCTGATAGGACACCATCGCGGCCAGTTCCTCAGGTGGTGTTCCGTCTTCCGTTCGCTCCCCCGGAAGGGTGTGAAGATGCTCGAAGGCCGGCAGCCGGTTCTCGATACCGTATTGGATTTCGGGCTGGATACGCTCCGGCTCGTCGAGGCTTCCAATCGAAACGGTGATCCGGTTGCCGCGCAGATAGCGATAGGTGAGGGGCGTGCCGCAATCCCGGCAGAAGCCGCGTTCAGCTGCCGATGAACTGCGGAAGATGCTTGGCGCGCCTTTCGTCCAGACGAGATCTTGCATCTCGATCCCTGTCAAGGCCGCGAAATAGTTCCCGAAGGCCTTTTGGCACATGCGGCAATGGCAGATGCTGGCGTGGGTCGGCTCCGATTGCAGCGCATAGCGCACGGCGCCGCATTGGCAGCCTCCGGTCATGACGGGACGAGAGTGTTGTTCCGACACGCGGTGATCCTCCTCGGCGGCTCTCCGCCGTCTTGTCTCTACATATCAGCTTCAGGGTGCGGATGGCGTAATGGCCGCTTCGAGCTCTTCAACGGTCACGCCCGTCTTCTGGGCCAGAGCGCGAAGGGTCGCCTGATGATCCCAGGGCCTTTCGCCGCGCCGGGCCTCGTCGAACAGACGGCGGTATTCCCGAATGGCATAATCCAGGGAGCTTTCGGGAGGGACGTTGTTGGTCATGCGCGCAGATCCTTGTTCTCGGGGAACTGAATTTGGAGCACCGCTCTATTCAGACAAGGATTATACGGGATGACCGACTGCTGATCCGGCGGATCGCCGCTATGAAATGGGAATGCTTGGGCGTCGGCAGGGTGTAGGGTCAGGGCATGAAAATGTCTCGCAAGCCCTGACCGATGGAATGATGCGGCGCGTCCGACGCGCCGCGGAACGGCTACTTAGGCCGACATCGCCTTCTTGAGGTTCTCGTCGATCTTGTCGAGGAAGCCGGTGGTGGAGAGCCACTTCTGCTCGGCACCGACGAGGAGAGCGAGGTCTTTCGTCATGTAGCCGGATTCCACGGTGTCCACGCAGACCTTCTCGAGAGTCGCGGCGAACTTGGCGAGCTCCGCATTGTCGTCGAGCTTGGCGCGGTGGGCGAGGCCACGGGTCCAGGCGAAGATCGACGCGATGGAGTTGGTCGAGGTCTCCTTGCCCTTCTGGTGCTCGCGATAGTGGCGGGTCACGGTGCCGTGGGCCGCTTCCGCCTCGACCGTCTTGCCGTCCGGCGTCATCAGCACGGAGGTCATGAGGCCGAGGGAGCCGAAGCCCTGCGCGACGGTGTCCGACTGGACGTCGCCGTCGTAGTTCTTACAGGCCCAAACATAGCCACCGGACCACTTGAGGGCCGAAGCCACCATGTCGTCGATCAGGCGGTGCTCATAGGTGATGCCGGCAGCATCGAACTTCGCCTTGAACTCGTTCTGGTAGACTTCCTCGAAGATGTCCTTGAAGCGGCCGTCATAGGCCTTGAGGATGGTGTTCTTCGTGGAAAGGTAGACCGGATACTTGCGGTTCAGGCCGTAATTCATCGAGGCGCGGGCGAACTCGCGGATCGACTCGTCGAGGTTGTACATGCCCATGGCGACGCCGGCATCCGGGAACTTGAAGATTTCCTTCTCGATGACCGTGCCGTCTTCGCCTTCGAACTTCATGGTCAAACGGCCCTTGCCGGGCACCTTGAAGTCGGTGGCCTTGTACTGATCGCCGAAGGCGTGACGGCCGACGATGATCGGCTGGGTCCAGCCCGGAACGAGGCGCGGCACGTTCTTGCAGATGATGGGCTCGCGGAAGATCACGCCGCCGAGGATGTTGCGGATCGTGCCGTTCGGCGACTTCCACATCTCCTTCAGGTTGAATTCCTTCACGCGGGCTTCGTCCGGCGTGATGGTGGCGCACTTCACGCCGACGCCGTACTTCTTGATCGCCTCGGCAGCCTCCACCGTCACCTTGTCATTGGTCGCATCCCGGTGCTCGACGCCCAGGTCGTAGTACTTGAGGTCGATGTCGAGATAGGGGTGGATCAGCTTTTCTTTGATGAAGTGCCAAATAATACGGGTCATCTCATCGCCGTCGAGCTCGACGACCGGATTGGCAACCTTGATCTTCGCCATGATCTCACCTTGCGCTTGAATCGGGAAAGTCGCCTGCCGGGCGGCAGACGTCGTGGCGCGGGCTATAGCGCGACTAGGCTCAGGGGGGAAGGGTCGACTTTCGGCGGGAACTCAGCGCTTTGCCGCCCGGGCACGGGGGCGCTGCGGCTCGACGCAAGGGGTGGCACTGAACAGGGAATTGGCGGTGGCGGCCTTGCTGCGGAGAGATTCGTCGGTCCGAGGGCTTTTAATGAGCCCGGCGGTCGACTTCAGAAAAGCCCGGTCGCAGGCGCAGGCGTTCCGGCCGAGACGCTCATAGCAGAGGTCGTGGGCCCGGCAGGCCGCATCGAGGGCATCGACCGGAGCCTCGCGGTTCTGGTCCCCCAGGCCGCACCAGTGGCCATGAAACAAGGGAGCGGGCGGTTCCGCCGCCGGAGCGTTCACGGGCGCGGCTGACGTCGCGCCGGCTGCGAAGAGCAGAAAGCCAAGGGCAGCCGGCAGGAGAAGCAGCCGAGACATCGGGCGGGACTCCGTAAAGACGGGATGATCGGAAAATAGTCGGACGACCTGAAAAATGACGAACCTGTTGGGAAGTTCCGATAAACCCGCCAAGCTCTATGCTCTCGTGTGCTGCCGCACCGCCTTCCGAGCTCGGCTGTTATGAATTTGTGCACAGCCCAGACTACCTAACGTAATATCGCTTGACTCCTGAGATGATATTTTATTTTGGATCACCTGGGCTATTTTGCTGAACTTCATACGGGGAGCTGACAATGCGTCTTGCCATCATCATCGGAATCGGCGTCACCGCCATGGCTCTGGCTGGCTGCCAGACGTCGGAACAATCCATGGCCAACGCTCAGAACGTCTGCATCGAGTCGGGCCTGAAGCCTGGCACGCGTGCCTATGAGCGCTGCACCAACGCCAACTTCCGCAACAACGTTGCTCAGTCGAACCAGGCTGCGTCGCAGGTTGCGGTCGGCACGGCTGTCGGCGTCCTCGGCGGTGCCGCCATCGGCGCTGCTGCCGCTCGTCCGCACTACTACTGCGGCTGGGGCTGCTGGTAAGCGTCCAATAGCGGTCTGAAAGACGAATTGTCGTCTTAAAGGTCCTGAAATTCGAGCCCTTCCCCGAAATCTCGGTGGAAGGGCTTTTTTGTACGCCGCTGCGGCGGCTTCAAGCCAGGATCTTCTTCATGGAGGGAGCAGGGTGGAACTCGAAGCCGATCCGTTCATAGAAGGGAATGGCGTCTTTTCTTGCGTCCAGGAATACGGATGACATGCCGCGAGAGCGAGCCTCTTTTTCGGCGAAAGTCATCAACGAGCGTCCCGCGCCTGTCGTTCGGCAAGAGGTATCGACCACCAGATCATCCACATGCAGATGCGACCCACGCGCAAGCGTGTGCACGGGCCTCATTCCCATCACGCCGATCAAGCGACCGTCGTCAAAGGCCCCCACAAGCTCGTACCCTGAATAGGTTTGCCGGCGAACGCGCTCTATGAACACGTCTTCCTGCAAGTTACGTAGTTGAGCAATGATCGGGTACGCGGCTGGCCATTCGTCCGGCGACAGTCGCCTGACAACTACTGAATTCATGAGCTTCCCCTTGGTTTATGGCACCATGTCGCTGAATGAAACCCGGCAATATCGTCCCGCTGGCTGCCCTTCATAAGAAGAGCGCATCTGTCTTTCGTACCGGGGCATGCCTGAGCCTAGCCGCATGTTCGTGAATTGACACCCCTCGTTCGAGCGGGGAAATAGTTCGAGGTGTTTCGTCGCGTGGCTGGAGAAGGGCCTGCTCCCGCATGACACCGTATTACAGCTATTCATGATCGCTCTCGTTGGCTTAGCGCTGAACAATCGGCCTTGGTCTGTGCCCCGTGGCCTTGGTACGACATTCCATTGACTTCGATCCCGGTCCCACGACATCCCTTCGGCTGCGTCCCGCCTTTTCGAGAGCCTCCATGCATCACCCCGTCATCATTCTCGTGGAACCGCAACTTGCCGAGAACATCGGCATGGTGGCTCGCGCCATGGCGAATTTCTGCCTGTCGGAACTGCGCCTCGTAGCGCCGCGCAACGGGTGGCCGAAAAAAGGGGCTCATTCGGCGGCTTCCGGTGCGACGCATATCCTCGAGAACGCGAAGCTTTTCGCGACGGCGCGGGAGGCGATCGCCGATCTCCACTATGTTCTGGCGACGACGGCCCGGGAGCGCGGCCAGATGAAGCGCGTCTTCGGCCCGGATGCCGCCATGGGGGAGGCGCAGGCGCGGATCGCGGCGGGGCAGGGGGTTGGGGTCCTGTTCGGGCGCGAGCGGACCGGGCTGGAGAATGACGAAATTTCGCTGGCCGATGCCATCGTGACCTTTCCGGTCGACCCGAAATTCTCGTCCCTCAATCTCGCGCAGGCGGTGCTCCTCATGTCCTATGAATGGCAGCGCCGGGCAACCGGCGGAGCGCTTCCCTTCGCCGGAGGGCAGCAGGCTCCGCCCGCCCCGCGGGAAATGCTCGTCTCGTTCTTCGACTATATCGAGACCGAACTCGAGGCAGTGAATTTCTACCCGGAAGACAAGAAGCCGATCATGGCGCGCAACATGCGTGACATTCTCCACCGCCTTGAGCTTTCCGAGCAGGACGTACGGACCCTTCGGGGAGCGATTCGTGCCCTTGCGGAAGGACGTCGCTTGAGAAACCGTTAAAGTTCCTATGTTTATATGGGGTGAGCGAAGTCCTCGCTCGTGGATCATCCCAGAGACGCATGATGCGCCGCCCCGTTGCCAGCTTTCTCCTCGCCTGCTCCTGCCTCCTTTCCTCATCGGCCTTTGCCGCTTCTCCGCCCAAGCAACCCGAGCAGGGGCCCGGCGGCACGGACTATCCCGTCGCCCAGGTGGTGAAACGGGCAGTCGGAACGGCGAGCGCCGCGACCTTCGCTTTCCACGGCTCGGAAACGGCGACCGCGCCGAGGCCGGTTGTCGTGTTCTTCCATTCCTGGGGAGCCACCAATCCGGGTGCCTATGGCGGCTGGCTCGATCATCTGGCGCGCAAGGGCTACCTGGTTCTCTTTCCCCGTTTCCAGGACGTGAACCGCACCCGTCCCGCCGACGCCTCGGCCATTGCTGGGGGGCTCGTCAAGAACACCCTCGAGACGCTCGCCTCCGATCCGGCCGCGCGGCCGGATCTCAACCGCGTTGCCTATATCGGCCACTTGGCCGGGGTGCCTATTGCCCTGAACCTTGCGGCGGCGGGAAAGGACGAAGGGCTGCCTACGCCGAAGCTGATCTTCGGCGTCATGCCGGGAGGCATCGCGTCCGATGCCAAGGCGCGGGGAATTCTTCTGGCGGATCTGTCCGCGCTCGACCCGTCCACGCTCCTGATCACCCTGAGCGGCGACCGCGACTATCTTCCGACCGATCGGGCAGCGCGGCGCATTCTGAAGGAGACGGAAACCGTTGCCGCCAGCCGCAAGCTGTTCATGCGCGCAGGCTCCGACGATCACGGCTTCCCCGCCCTGACGGCCACGCTTGCGTCGCCGGGGGCGCCCAAGCCCGATTACGATGCCGCGGCCATCAAGATACCGTCGGACCCGCCAAAGGATCCGAAGCAAAAAAACACCTGGCGCTGGAGCGCCGACATGGCGCTCTCCGGGGAACAGACCATCCTGACCGCCCAGCTCGGCAATAATCCTACCGATACCCTGGATTATCTGGCCTTCTGGAAAACGTTCGACATGGCGGCCGATGCCGCCTTCGCCGGCCGCGACGCGATGAGCCTCGCGCGCGATCCGAAGTTCATCGATATGGGGACATGGTCGGACGGCTGGCCCGTGCGCCGCCTCTCGGCACAGATTCCGAAAGGTCAGGCGGAGGAGGAAAAACCGGAAAAGGGCCCGCGCCGCAAGCTCAACCTCATCCCGACGGACAACCGGCAGAGCTTGTCGGAATTCCTCGGCAACCGGTCCTGAGACGGGGTTGGAGGTTTTGGATGCAGGTCGATCTTCTGGCCGGAACGGTCTATAACCCTGCCGCCATGCCGGCTCCCGTTCCCACGATCCTCGTCTTCGATTCAGGCCTTGGCGGCCTCACGGTATTCTCGGAAGTCCTGAGGGCCCGTCCGGATGCGCGCTTCGTCTACGCGGCCGACGATGCGGGCTTTCCCTATGGGCGGTTGAGCGAGGAGGCAGTGGTCGCCCGCGTTCAGACGGTCATGGAGCGACTGATCGGCCTCTACGACCCGCAGCTCGTGGTGGTCGCCTGCAACACCGCTTCGACCGTTGTGCTGCCGCATCTGCGGGCACGGTTCCCTGTGCCCTTTGTCGGCACAGTTCCGGCCATCAAGCCGGCGGCGCTCGCGAGCCGGACCGGCCATGTCACCGTGCTCGCCACGCCCGCGACGGTGGCGCGAGACTATACCCGCGATCTCGTCGAGACCTATGCGGGGCACTGCAAGGTCAATCTCGTCGGCTCCCGCCGCCTGGCGGGCTTCGCCGAGGCTGAAATGGCGGGGACGCCCGTCTCTGACGAGGAGCTGCTCGCCGAACTTCAGCCCTGCTTCATCGCGGGCGAGAGCGGCCGCACGGATGTGGTGGCCCTGAGCTGTACCCATTATCCGCTGCTCCTGTCGCGCTTCCGGACCCTGGCTCCCTGGCCCGTTACCTGGATCGATCCGGCTCCGGCCATCGCCCGGCGCGTCGTTCATCTCATGGGGGAACCTGTGCCCGGACATGAGGGGGACGACGATGAGGCCATCGCGGTCTTCACGGCGGGTACGGGTCTGAGCGCGCCCATGCGGACGGCGCTGCAGGATCGCGGTCTGCCTCAGGTCACCATTGAGGCGATGCCTCTTATGACCTTCTGAGAAGGGCTTGCCGTCGGATGTCGGCCGTTTCACGGTCGGCGAAGGAAAAACTCAACGCCGCGCACGAAAGCGTGTAGGCTCCGAGCCCGGATACGTTGACTGATCGCACCCTAGCTGCATGCGCATGCACAACGGGGAGAGCCATGGTTGAAAGGCCTCGTCAAACCGGAGGGGCGTCCCGAGCTGCAATCGCCGGTGCCGTCTTGCTTGCTGTTGCGTTCGGCGGTTGGTCCGGCTGGAAGTGGTACGACGGGCGGCGCGGGCAACCGGCTTCGGCTCGCACTCAGGCTGCAGCGTCCATCCCCGTTCAAGCGGCCCCGGTCGAGGCAAGCGATGTCCCGCTCTATCTCACAGGTCTCGGGTCCGTTCAGGCCCTCAATACGGTGACCATCCGCAGCCGGGTTGATGGTCAGATCGAGAAGATCGCCTTTCAGGAAGGGCAAATGGTGAAGGAAGGCGATTTGCTCCTGCAGATCGACCCGCGCCCATTCCAGGCCTCCCTCGATCAGGCCGTCGCCAAGAAAGCGCAGGATGAGGCCCAGCTCGTCAGCGTCAAGGCGGACCTCGAGCGGACCCGGCAACTTCTGACACGTGATTTCGCGTCCAAGCAGCAGTTCGACGAGCAACAGGCGAACATGAATGCCCTCGAGGCCCAGATCCAGGCGGACCAGGCCGCCATCGACAACGCCACGACCCAGCTCGGTTACACGACGATCCGCTCGCCCCTTTCGGGCCGCACGGGCTTGAGGCAGGTCGATCAGGGCAACATCGTGCATGCCGGCGATGCGAACGGAATCGTTCAGGTCGTCCAGATCGAGCCGATCGCCGTTCTGTTCACCGCACCCGAGGCGGAGCTTGTGGGCATCAACAGGGCGCAGGCACAAGCGCCCCTGAAGGTCTGGGCGACATCATCGAACGCCAAGGATCCTCCCGTGGAAGGAGAGCTGACGCTCGTCAACAATCAGGTGGATACGGCCACCGGCACCGTCCGTCTCAAGGCCCAATTCGCCAATAAGGATCATGCCCTGTGGCCGGGGATGACCGTCGACACGCGGCTTCTCGTGCGAACGCTGACGGGTGTCGCCGCCGTACCCAGCACCGCCGTGCAGCGGGGACCGCAAGGCCTCTACGCCTATGTCGTCAAGCCCGACAAGACCGTCGAGATGCGGGCGATCGAAGTCGGCCTGATCACCAAGGACAAGGCGGTCATCGAGAAAGGCCTCGCCATCGGCGAAACGGTCGTGACCGCCGGTCATTACCGGCTTCAACCCGGTGCGAGCGTACAGGTTGCCGACAACGCGCCGCAGCAGGTGGCGACCGAGGAGAAGTAGCATGGGCGGCGGTATTTCGGCGCCTTTCATTCGCTATCCGGTCGCGACAACGCTGCTGATGATCGGCATTCTCCTGGCAGGACTTGCGGCCTATCCGCTTCTGCCGGTCGCGCCGCTTCCGCAAATCGACTTTCCGACGATCCAGGTCTCCGCATCGCTTCCGGGGGCGAGCCCGGAGACGATGGCCTCGTCGGTCGCCCAGCCGTTGGAGCGGCAATTCGGTCAGATTCCCGGCGTGACGCAGATGTCGTCGGCGAGCGCTCTCGGCTCGACGTCGATCACGATCCAGTTCGACCTCGACCGCAATATCGATGCCGCGGCGCAGGACGTTCAGTCCGCCATCAACGCGGCCGGCGGGCAATTGCCGAAAAACCTGCCGTCGCCTCCCACCTATCGGAAGGTCAACCCGGCCGATACCCCGATCCTGATCATCTCGGCGACCTCGGACACGCTGCCGCTCACGGACGTGGACGACAACGTCGACACGAAGCTCGCCCAGCAGGTCAGTCAGATTTCAGGCGTGTCGCAGGTCGTGATCGGCGGCGAGCAGAAGCCTTCCATCAGAGTTCAGATCGATCCGACAAAGCTCGTCAACAAGAACCTCTCCCTTGAGGACATCCGCGCCCAGCTCGCCATTTCGACGGTCGACAGTCCGAAAGGCACCATCGACGGCGAGACGCGCAGTTTCACGATTTATGCCAACGATCAGCTCCTCAAAGCGGAAGAGTGGAACAACGTCATCGTATCCTACCAGAACGGAGCGCCGGTTCGTGTCCGCGACATCGGGCAGGCCGTCTCCGGCCCGGCGAACACGAAGCTTGCCGCATGGGCGAACGGGAAACGGGGAGTCTTCCTCATCGTCTTCAAGCAACCAGGGGCGAACGTCATCGAGACCGTCAATCGGATCAAGGCGGAGCTGCCACGGCTCCAAGCGGCTCTGCCGCCGGCGATCCAGATCGGAATCCTGAGCGATCGCACCCTGACCATCCGCGCGTCCGTGGCCGATGTGCAGTTCACTCTTCTGATCACCATCGCGCTCGTGGTGCTCGTGATCTTCCTGTTCCTGCGCCGGCTTTGGGCGACCGTCATCCCGAGCGTAACGGTGCCCCTCGCACTTCTCGGCACCGCGGGCTTGATGTACCTCGCCGGTTACAGCCTGGACAACCTTTCGCTCATGGCCCTCACGATCTCGGTCGGCTTCGTCGTCGACGATGCGATCGTGATGCTTGAAAACATCGTACGGCACGTGGAGGCCGGCGAGAATCCCGTGGAGGCCGCCTACAAGGGCGCGGGCGAGATCGGATTCACGATCCTGTCGATCAGCATTTCCCTCGTGGCGGTGTTCATCCCGCTCCTCCTGATGGGAGGTATCGTCGGGCGTCTGTTCCGGGAATTTTCGGTTGTCATGGCGATGACCATCGTCGTTTCGGCCGTCGTATCCCTGACACTGACGCCGATGATGGCGGCGCGGCTGCTGAAATCCCGCGATCAGGACGAGGGACATGGGCGGCTTTATGTCTGGATGGAAAGTCTCTTCAACAGACTGGAGCGCGCTTACGAACGCGGTCTCGATTTCGTCCTCCGCCACAGGTTCACGACGCTTCTTGTGTTTTTCGCCACTCTGGGAGCCACGGTCTGGCTCTTCATCGTGATTCCGAAGGGTTTCTTTCCGCAGCAGGATACGGGTTTCCTCGTCGGCACGACCGAAGCCGCGCAGGATATCTCGTTCGACGACATGTACAGGCGTCAGGAGGCGCTTGGCGCGATCATCGCCCAGGACCCGGCGGTTGCGACCTATGCGATGTCCATCGGCGCGGGCGGTGGCGCATCGACCCTGAACACGGGCCGCATGTACATCACTCTCAAGCCCAAATCCGAGCGGACCGAATCCGCGACGCAGGTCATCGCGCGCCTGCGCCCGCAGATCGACAAGGTCGAGGGGATCCGGCTTTTCCTTCAGGCGGCCCAGGACATCAACGTGGGCGGACGTCAATCTCGCACCCAGTATCAGTACACGCTTCAGGATGCGAACTTGGAGGAGCTCAATGAGTGGGCACCGAAAATTCTCGAAAAACTGAAGACCCTGCCGGAGCTGCGTGACGTCGCAACGGACCAGCAAGCGAGCGGGACGACGCTGACATTGACCATCAACCGGGATCAGGCATCGCGCTTCGGCTTCACGCCGCAACTGATCGACGATACCCTGTATGACGCCTTCGGACAGCGCCAGGTCACCCAGTATTTCACGCAGCTCAACAGCTACAACGTGATCATGGAGATCCTGCCTGAACTCCAGGGCGATACACAGACCTTGAGCAAGATCTATCTCAAGTCGCCCATCACCGGCGATCAGGTGCCGCTCTCAACCTTCACAAGCTGGACGACCCGCAAGACGGCTCCGCTGAGCATCAATCACCAGGGGCAGTTTCCGGCGATCACGATCAGTTTCAATCTGGCGGAGGATGCCGCCTTGGGAGAAGCCACGCAGGCGATCCAACGGGCGGTGGCCGAGCTCAATGTGCCGGGTTCCCTGTCCGGCACCTTCCAGGGCAACGCGCAGGCGTTCCAGGCTTCGCTCGCGACGGTTCCGCTGCTGATCGTGGCGGCGCTCGTGGTGGTTTATCTGATCCTCGGGATTCTCTACGAGAGCTATGTCCATCCCATCACGATCCTGTCGACGCTGCCCTCCGCGGGGCTCGGAGCCTTCGCGACCCTGATGCTCTTCGGAATCGACTTCAGCCTGATCGCCTTTATCGGCGTGATCCTGCTGATCGGCATCGTCAAGAAGAACGGCATCATGCTGGTGGACTTTGCGATCAGCGCCGAGCGTCACGAAAAGCTCCCGCCGGTTCAGGCCATTCGCCAGGCCGCTCTCCTACGCTTCAGGCCGATCATGATGACCACGATGGCGGCCCTGCTCGGCGGCGTGCCGTTGATGCTCGGCCACGGGACGGGTTCCGAAATCCGCCAGCCCCTCGGCTACGCCATCGTCGGCGGGCTCATCGTCAGCCAGGCTCTCACCCTCTTCACGACGCCGGTCATCTATCTCTACCTGGACAGCCTTTCCATTCGCCTCCGCTCCTGGTGGTCCGGTGCAAGCGTCGGGAACGAGAAGGAGACGGCCGCGCAAGCGGCCGAATGACGACGTCAGAGAGGATCGGTTCCATAGGCCCTCAGATACTTCATCCCGGTGTCGCACATGATCGTGACGATGCGGGCATCGGGTCCGAGACGCTCGGCTTCCCGCATCGCCGCGATGACGTTTGCTCCCGTGGACGTGCCCGCGAACAACCCTTCCTCGCGCGCCAGACGCAATGCCATGTCCTTCGCGTCCTCGGTTGAAACCTTCTCGATGCGATCAGGGATGTCATCCTGCCAGAGCGGCACTACATAGCCGGCGCCTATTCCGTCGATCTTGTGCGCGCCGGTGGGGCCCCCTGACAGCACCGCCGATTCCGAGGGCTCGACGGCGATGATCCGGATCTTCTCGCGATGACGGCGCAGACCCTCCGCCGTGCCCCGAAGGGATGCGGCCGTTCCGACGCTTTGCACGAACGCATCGATCCGGCCCTCGGTCTGGGACCAGATTTCATCGGCCAGCTTGTGATAGGCCGCCAACTGGTCCCGATTGTTCATCTGGTCCGTCCAGAACGAGCCTGTTTCCGATGCGATAATGCGGGCGGCCTCGATCATGTCACGGGTGAGTTTTTCCGTCATGCGGCCGCTGTCGCTCGTCAGGACGCGAAGCCTGGCACCGAGAATGCGCATATGATCGAGCTTCTCGCGGGCGAACGCATCCGACGTCACGATATGGAGGGGATATCCCTTCACGGCGCAAACCAGGGACAGGGAGACCCCCGTGCTGCCTCCGGTGTATTCCACAACCGATCCGCCCGGGGCGAGACGTCCGTCCGCTTCGGCGGCTTCGATCATCGCCAGAGCCATGCGGTCCTTCATGCTGCCGGTCGGATTCTCGTTCTCAAGCTTCAGCAGAATACGGGCTCCGTTGGACGGCGTGATCCTCCGCAAGGCGAGAAGGCGCGTCTTGCCGATGCTGTCGAGGATTGTGCTCTGCGCTTGACCCATGATGTCAGCCCCTGATCGTTCCATGGTGGATCGTCACGGCGTATTCCGGATGGATCGATGCGTCAGGTCCGGAATCCGGACTTCCTGGCCACCCGGGGCCGTGATAGCCCTCTGTCCATGACAGGATATGGCCAATTTTGTTCGATGGCCCGCGCCCACGAGGTTCTGGGCGGCCGGTGGACGCTGCTGATCGTGCGGGAGCTTTTGTGCGGCAGCCGGCGCTTCAACGACATTCGTCGCGGGATCCCGCGCATATCCAAGACCATGCTGTCGGAGCGGCTGCAGGACCTCGTGCATATCGGAGCGGTCGCCCGTATCGAAGGGGAGCACGGACCCGAATACGACCTGACCCAATCGGGACGAGAGCTGATGCCTCTGGTCAGCGCCCTCGGCACATGGGGACAACGGTGGCTGCCGCGGCGACCTGAGACGGAGGACCTCGATCTGGATCCCTTGCTGGTCGATATGCAGCGCAGAGTAAAGGCCGACGCCCTGCCGCGGGACCCGCTCGTCGTGCGCTTCGAGGTACAGGGGCACCGGTCGACGCGCTTCATGCTGCTGAGGTTGGAGGAGGTCTCCTTGTGCACGCAGAATCCCGGCTATCCGGAGCCTGTCGTGGTCAGCACTCCGCTGGCGGCCCTGGTCGCCTGGTGGCGAGGCGATGTCAGTTTCGGCGAGGCTCGGAAGCTGGGCTTGATCGTAAAGGGGACCCCGGCGCTCGTCCGCGCCTTCCCGACATGGTTCGACCGGTATCTGTTCGCGCCTGTCGAACCGGCATCGCGGGCAGGCGGGTAACGCCGCGCCTGTGCGGCCTGCCGCGGCACGTTTCCATGACCGCTTCCTTGACAGGCAGGCTCGTTTCCACTAGTGCATCCCGGTTCGCGCGGTCCGGCAACGGCCGCGCAAACTTTTTACGCACCCGTGGCCCGGCTCCGGTCGGCCTGTCGTCCCCTAGGGGAAGAGGAGGGCGCGTTCCTCGAAACCGTTCGACAACAAGAGGAACCGCGATGTCGAAGCGCATTCAGGCCAAGCATAAGCTTGACCGCCGCATGGGTCAGAATATCTGGGGTCGCCCGAAGAGCCCCGTCAATCGCCGCGAATACGGCCCCGGCCAGCACGGCCAGCGCCGCAAAGGCAAGCTTTCCGACTTCGGCACGCAGCTGCGCGCCAAGCAGAAGCTCAAGGGTTACTACGCCAACATCACCGAGAAGCAGTTCCGCCGGTACTACGCCGAAGCGATCCGCATCCGCGGCGACTCCGGTGAGAACCTGGTCGGCCTTCTGGAGCGCCGTCTCGACGCGGTCGTGTACCGCGCGAAGTTCGTCGCGACCCCGTTCGCCGCGCGTCAGTTCGTCAACCATGGTCACGTGAAGGTCAACGGCCGCCGCGTGAACATCCCGAGCTACCTTGTGAAGCCGGGTGACGTGATCGAGGTGAAGGAAAAGTCGAAGCAGCTCGAAGTCGTCATCGTGGCGAGCCAGCTCGCCGAGCGCGACGTGCCGGATTACATCGAGGTCGATCATTCCAAGATGACGGCCCGCGTGACCCGCATCCCGACCCTGTCCGAGGTGCCGTACCCGGTCCAGATGGAACCGAACCTCGTGATCGAGTTCTACTCGCGCTAAGCAGCGCGACGTTTGTTGCAGATACGAAAAGGCCGCCGAAAGGCGGCCTTTTCTTTTGCCTGGATTTCCTGTGAGGGAAGGAAAGGGTGCCCGATGAAAAAAGGCCGCCTCGCGGGCGGCCTTTCCTCTTCGTCACGGCTGCTTCGGCGGAGCCGGGGGCTGATCGCCGCCCGGCATGCCCGGTCCGTGGCGCATCATTCCCATTCCGCGGGGGCCATGATGTCCGTGCCAGGCTCCGCGCCCGGGGCGTCCCTCGCGCATGAGAACAGGGAGCAGGCGCTTCTGACGGTCGTCCAGGGAGGCCCAGAAGGGCTTCATGGCGGTGGACAGGGCATTCAGACTTTCCGCGCGCTTGGTCGCCATCTCGGCGCCGCGCTCGAGGCGCTGCATGAGGTCGGGCCGCTCCGCGCGGGGACCCTGCTGGCGCCGTTCCTCGAACCGTTGGATCCTGGCGGCGGACTGAGACCTTAGGGCCTGCTCGACCGGCCCCCAGAGCTTCTGCTGGTCGGCCGTAAGCTTGAGGCCCGCCTGGATGGAGGCGATTCGGGCGTCGGTCAGGGCTTCGAAATCCTCGCGGCTCATCTGTTGTCGCGGGCCGGGACCGCTCGAACCACCGGGGCCGCCTGGAGGCGGAGGAGCAGGCTGTGCGTAGGCCACCGTGCCGGCCAGCACCAGGGCGGACGCAGCAGAAAGGATGGCTAGGGTCTTCATGGAAACTCCTCCTGTACACGTTGAGGACATCAGGATCGGATGATCCTGCTGTCCCTCACGTGACTGGCACATGAACTTTTTGTCATGTGGACGACAGGGGGAGGTGGTCTGCTCAGAGGTGCTTCAGAAACCCGGCGAAGCGCATCAATCCCTCCGGCCAGGGCCCATGGCCGCTCGCCGTGTTGATGTGGCCCGCGTCTCCGGCATCGACGATCGCGGATCCCCAGGAATACGCAATGTCCTCGGCCTTATCGTAGTCGCAATTCGGGTCCGTGCGGCTGGCCACCAGAACCGACGGGAAGGGCAGGGGATCCCGGGGGATCGGCGCGAAGGATTTGTCGATCTCCGGCACGAATCCGGGCCGTTCCGCATCGGGCAAGCCAACCAGGAACGCGCCCTGCACCTTGTTGCGAGGCAGGAGCGGAGCCGCATGGGCAATGGCCAGGACTCCCAGGCTGTGACCGACGAGAACCACCGGCAGCTCCGCCGCCGTCACATCCTCGACGATCTTCCGGACCCATTCGTCCCTGTTGGGGGAAACCCAGCTTTCCTGCTTGACCCGGCGGGCCGTCGAGAGTTGCCGTTCCCAGCGGCTCTGCCAATGGTCGACGCCTGAGTCCTGATAGCCGGGAACGATGAGAATATCGCAGTCTGAAGTTTTCATAGTCCGGAGGTAGAGGTCCGCCGGGCCGCGTTCAAGATGAAAACGCCCGCGCATTGCGGAACCGGAGGTCCCCTTCGGCGAAAAGCGGCCCCGGTTTTTCGCGCCGGGCGATGCGTTCGTAGCCACGAGTGCGGCGTGCCCTTCGAGGTCCGGCGGCCTACGCGCTTTTCTTCAGCTCCGTCGTCTCGGCAAGCTTCAAGGCCGCTTCGCGCTCGGCGATATAGTCCCGCGTCAGGGGTACGGTATCGTTGCGCTTGGCGAGCTGGATCTGGAACACCACCGCATCCTGGAACCGGAAGGCCGATTCAGACATGGCGAGATAGCATTCCCACATCCGGCAGAACCGCTCGTCATACAGCCGCAGCACTTCCTCGCGCTGCGCCATGAACTTCTCGCGCCATTTCTCGAGGGTGAAGGCGTAGTGCAGCCGGAGGATTTCGACATCCGTGACGATCAGCCCTGCCTGTTCGATCGCCGGGGTGATCTCGGACAGGGTCGGCAGGTGCCCGCCAGGAAAGATGTAGCGGGCAATCCAGGGATTGGTCGGGTACGGCCTGCCGGTCCGGCCGATCGTGTGAAGCAGCATCACCCCATCGTTTTTCAAAAGGCGATGGACCGCCTGGAAATAGGTTTCATAGGATGGGACACCCACATGCTCGAACATGCCGACGGAAACGATGCGGTCGAATGTTCCTTGGGTGGACCGGTAGTCCTCCAGCTCGAAGCGAACCCTTTCGGGCAGGCCCGCCGCCGCCGCCCGCTTCCTGGAGACCTCGAGCTGTTCCTCCGAGAGCGTGACGCCCTTGACCGAGCCCGCACCGGCCGCCTGGGCCATATAGAGACCGAGCCCGCCCCAGCCGGAGCCGATATCGAGGACGCTCTGGCCCGGGTCGAGCAGCAGCTTGGCGGTGATGTGCCGCTTCTTGGCCATCTGCGCCTCCTCGAGGGTGGCGTCGGGATGGTCGAAATAGGCGCACGAGTATTGCTTGTCGCTGTCCAGAAAGAGGCTGTAGAGGCGGCCGTCCAGATCATAGTGATGGGCGACGTTGCGCTTCGAGCGGGCTGCGTCATTTTCGCTGCGCAGCTGCATCCAGGTCCGGATCCTGCGCAGGCGGTGGAGCGGCAGCTCGTCGAACTCCCCGTGCGTATCCTGCAGGAGAAGCTGAAGCAGATCGAAGATCGTACCGCTCTCGATCACCAGCCGCCCGTCCGTAAACAGTTCGCCCAGTTTCAGTTCAGGATGGAGGCAAAGGGCGAGCTGGGCGGCTTCGTCGGTGAAGCGGATCGCGACCTTCGGCTCGGTGCCGTCGCCGAAGGTGAAGTTCTGGCCTCCGGCGGTGGTGAGGGCCAACGTGCCGTGTTTCACGGCCCGGGCCAGGGCCGTCTTGAGAAGCGTCTCCGACAGCATGGAAAATCCCCGTCGTCGTTTATCTCCGGACGGGGATTTTCGCTCATTAGGGAAAGATTTCCACCCCTAAGCTATGCTTTGGACGCGCCGAAGACCCGCGTAAAGATCGTATCCACATGCTTGTAGTGGTAGCCAAGGTCAAAGCAGGCTTCGATTTCGGCGGGCGACAGGTATTGGGTCACGTCCCCGTCGTTCTTTAGTAGCGTTAGGAAGTCGCCTTCACCGCGCCAGACCGGCATGGCGTTGCGCTGAACCAGGCGATAGGCCTCCTCGCGGGAGGCGCCCTTCTGGGTGAGGGCGAGAAGAACGCGCTGCGAATGCACGAGGCCGCCGAGGCGGTCCAGGTTCTTCTGCATGTTCTCCGGGTAGACGACGAGCTTGTCGATCACGCCGGTCAGGCGCGCCAGGGCGAAATCGAGGGTGACGGTCGCGTCCGGTCCGATCATGCGTTCGACCGAGGAGTGGGAAATGTCCCGCTCGTGCCAGAGGGCGACGTTCTCCATGGCCGGCAGCGCATAGGCCCTGACCATGCGAGCAAGGCCGGTCAGGTTCTCCGTTAGCACCGGGTTGCGCTTATGCGGCATGGCCGAGGAGCCTTTCTGGCCTGCGGAGAAATACTCCTCCGCTTCCAGCACTTCGCTGCGCTGCAGGTGGCGGACTTCCGTCGCCAGACGCTCGATGGAGGACGCGATCACCGCGAGCGTCGCGAAATACATGGCGTGGCGGTCGCGCGGGATGACCTGGGTCGAGACCGGCTCGACCGAGAGGCCCATTTTCTCGGCCACATATTCCTCGACGCGCGGATCGATGTTGGCGAAGGTCCCGACCGCCCCGGAGATGGCGCAGGTGGCGATTTCCCGCTGCGCCTCGATGAGCCGGAGCTTGCAGCGCTCGAATTCCGCATAAGCCTGGGCGAGCTTGAGGCCGAAGGTCGTCGGCTCCGCGTGGATGCCGTGCGAGCGGCCGATGGTCGGCGTCATCTTGTGCTCGAAGGCCCGGCGCTTCAGAGCCGCGAGCAGCGCATCGATGTCCCGCAGAAGCAGGTCGGAGGCGCGCACCAGCTGGACGTTGAACGTCGTGTCGAGCACGTCCGACGAGGTCATGCCCTGGTGGACGAAGCGCGCCTCCGGCCCCACGATCTCGGAAAGGTGTGTCAGGAACGCGATGACATCGTGCTTCACCTCGCGCTCGATCTCGTCGATGCGCTCCACATCGAAGGTCGCCGCGGAGCCCTTGTCCCAAACACGGTCTGCCGCCTCCTTGGGGACGACACCGAGATCGGCGAGGGCCGTGGTGGCATGCGCCTCGATTTCGAACCAGATCCGGAACTTGGTTTCGGGCGACCAGATGGCCACCATCTCGGGGCGGCTGTAGCGGGGGATCACGGTCTTTCTCCTGCGTGCGAGATTACCTTGGGAGCTCGGAGCCTGCGCGTCGATCTTTGAAGGGATGCGAGCATTCGGCCGGCTCCGGCCACATGGCGCTGATCGCTATTGGATGATGCTCCGGAACACAAGCGACCACTTGGCCCTGAAGCCCTGGTTTCTGAAAGTGCGCACCGTCGCAAAAAATCCACTGCCGGATGAACGAGGAGAGACCCGCTCCTTGACCTGGCCTCAGTTTTGCCTCAAACGCCCGTTTGAAATTCATACGAATGTTTGAATTCTGCCTGCAACTTTCCGAGGATTCCATGCGGCCCACCATGAACCGGCTCGTGCGTAAAACGATCGATCTGAGCGAGAAGATCGTCCTTCAGGTTGTTGTGTCCGTGGCGGCGACCGTGTGCGTCGCGGCCATCTCCAATGCGTATCTGAAGCAGGACGCCGCGAGTACTGGAGCCGGGCCCACGGCGACGGAGAGCCTCGCCCCCCAAGCCGCGGCGAGCCTTCTGAACGCCAATTTCACGGCCGATTCCTTCCGGCCCCAGGTTGCCAGCCCGGCTGAATTTGCGGCGGTCTTCGGATTGACCGCGAGCGCCGCTCTTTCTGGTCAGGAGTGGCCGGTGGCGGAAGCGCGAGCCGATGAGAACTCTGGCAGCAAGATACGCCTGGCGGCTCTGGCTGGCTGCGCGGATGAGTGCGGTAAGTTCAGCCCGCATGCGGTTCTCCCGCCGGTGCGTCCGGTGATCGAGACGAGTATTCAGGCCGCGCAGGCTTCCCAGGAAACGGCTGAGGAAAGACGCCTGCATCTCCTGGGCATCCCGCTTCCGCACTTCGTGCCCTCCGGAGACCGGATCGTAACCGCCGTCGCGTCGCTGGGCGGCTCGCTCACCGACCTCGTGTTGAAATGATCCGACCGGCAGACAGGACGCGTCAGGCCCTGGTGGATGCGGCGGTCGCCGTCTTCGCCGAGAAGGGATACGAGGGCGCTTCCGTCCGCGAGATCACCCGCAAGGCACAGGCCAATCAGGCTGCCATCACCTACCATTTCGGCGGCAAGGAGGGGCTTTATCGAGAGGTGCTGCGCGCGACCTTTCAGGCGTTCAAGGCGTTCAATCTCCTGGAGCCCGAAAAGCTCGAAGCGATGGAGCCGCAGGAAGCGTTGCGGCTCTTCGTGCGTCAGCAGCTCCTGCCGCTTAACAAACGGGAGCAGCTGGCCCGTTTCATCCGGATCCTGAACTGGGAGGTCCTTCAGAGAACGGATGCGTTCCAAGAGCTGGTGGTTTCGGAAAACACGTCCGTGCTCCCTGTCGCGGAAGGCCTCGTGCGGCGGTTCCTGGGGGAGGATGCCGATCCGGAAGCCGTTGCCATTTCAACCCTCTGGCTGCTGCACCAGGGCTTTATCTTCGTGCGCGACTACGAGCATCTTGGACGGGCGCCGCTCAACTTCAAACTGGATGACGACTTCGTCGAACGCTTGGCCGATCTGCTCAGCAGGCTTCTGACCGCCGGCCTGTCAGGCGTGACCCGCGTCTGACGAATATCGTCCCAACAGGCTGAACAAAACCTGTGAAGCCATCGTTTTGAGGTCATGCCCGAATCGGGAGGTGAACCAGGATGAACCGCGACAGCCCGGACGATCAGGCTTTTCCCGTTTCCGCGGGCATTCTGCTCGGTCTTGGCCTTGGCGGATTTTTCGACGGCATCGTGCTCCACCAGGTGCTTCAATGGCACCACCTGCTCTCAAGCGCGGGCTATCCGCCGGTCAGCGTTCCCAATCTTCAGGTCAACGTCCTTTGGGACGGCCTTTTTCACCTGTCGACCTATGTGTTCACGGTTCTCGGGCTGTTCATCCTGTGGCGCCGGTCGCGACGGACGCATATCAGGTGGTCCGGCAAGCTTCTCGTCGCCACGATCCTCATGGGCTTCGGGATCTTCAACCTCGTAGAGGGAATTGTCGATCACCAGCTGCTGGGGCTCCACCATGTGAATGAAACGGTGCCGCGCGAGCAGTGGATCTATTGGGATATGGGATTTCTGGTCTGGGGCGCCGCCATGCTGATCGGCGGTTGGCTCCTTCTTCGTGCCGGCCGGCGCGACACCGACCGGAATGAGGCCATGCAGGTTCCGCGTTCAGGACGCCGCCCGTCCTAGCGGGCCTTTTCGGCGGCGTCGCGGATGGCTGCCATGTTGCGGCCGTAAGCGTCGGGCCCGCCCTTGAAGGTCGCGGATCCCGCCACCAGCACGTTCGCTCCCGCCGCCGTCACGAGAGGAGCGGTCTCGGGCGTTACGCCGCCGTCGATCTCGATGTCGATGTCCCGGTCGCCGACCATGGCCTTGATCCGGCGAACCTTATCGCAGACCGAACCGATGAAGGCCTGGCCTCCGAAGCCCGGATTGACCGTCATCAGCAGGATCAGGTCGACCATGTCCAGCACGGGCTCGATGGCGGATTCGTGAGTGCCGGGATTGAGGACGATGCCGGCCTTCTTCCCCAGGGCACGGATGGTCTGGAGGCTGCGGTGGAGATGAGGACCCGCTTCGGCGTGGATGCTGATGATGTCGGCCCCAGCCTTGGCGAAGGCTTCCAGGTACGGATCCACCGGCGCGATCATCAAATGGACGTCGAAGATCTTGCTCGTGTGCGGACGGAGGGCCTTCACGATATCCGGGCCCAGGGTGATGTTCGGCACGAAATGGCCGTCCATGACGTCGATGTGGATCCAGTCGGCGCCGGCCTTGTCGATGGCGCGGACTTCCTCGCCGAGCTTGGAAAAATCGGAGGCCAGGATGGAGGGGGCGATCAGCAGGGGACGTGTCATGCGGGCGCGGTAGCATGACCGTGGTCCGACGGCAACGGGCAGAGGCGGCAAGCCCGGCATCCGTCGCCGAGACAGTTGGGGAGAGGGCCATTTGCCACAGGAAATCCGTGGACGGCCCCGAACGTTCGGGAGTAAAGATGCCCACGCGCGAGGGGCTCTTTCGCCTCTCGATCTCTCGGGCCTGAGAGCATTTGAAACGAGGCAGGGTCTAGATGCGTAAGGATGTTGTGGTTCTGGGTGCCGGCATTGTCGGCGTATCGATCGCCGTGCACCTGCAGAAGCGGGGTCGTTCCGTGCTTCTCGTGGACAAGCGACAACCCGGTCTCGAGACGTCTTTCGGCAATGCGGGCCTGATCCAGCGCGAGGGTGTCTATCCCTATGGATTCCCGCACGATTTCGGTGCTTTGCTGCGCTACGCCCTGAACAACACCATCGATGCGCATTACCACCTTGCGGCCCTGCCGAAGATCGCGCCGTTCCTGTTCCAGTACTGGATGCATTCCCGTCCGGCGCAGCACAAGGCGATCGCGCGGCTTTATGCGCCCCTGATCGAACATAGCGTCACGGAGCACATGGCCCTGGCGGAAGAAGCCGGCTCGTCGCAGCTTATTCGCCCGACAGGTTGGATGAAGGTGTTCCGGTCCGATAAGGCCATGGAGACGCAGCTCCGGGACGCGGAAGCCGTGAAGCGCGATTTCGGGGTGAATTTCGATGCCCTCGACAGCCGGTCGGTGGCCGAGCGCGAGCCGCATCTCAAGGTTGCCCTGAAGGGCGGCATCCACTGGACGGATCCGGCTGCGATTTATGATCCGCACGCGCTCGTCATGTCCTATGTGGAGCTGTACGAACGGCTCGGAGGCGATATGGCCGCCGGGGATGCGAAGTCCTTGGAGCAGACCGCCGACGGATGGCGTCTTCAGACCGAGAAAGGACCGGTCGATGCGGGCGCCGTCGTCGTCGCCCTCGGTCCCTGGGCCGATGTGGTGACGCGCAAGTTCGGTTATCGCTTCCCGCTCGCCGTGAAGCGCGGCTACCATATGCACTACAAGGCGCAAGGGAATGCGGTTCTCAATCGCCCGACCCTGGATTTCGAGCGCGGGTACTTCCTGGCGCCCATGGCCCGCGGCATCCGCCTGACCACGGGAGCTGAATTCGCCGACCGCGATGCTCCGATGACGCCGGTGCAGCTCCAGCGGGCCGAGCCGATCGCCAAGGAGTTCTTCCCCCTGGGCGAGCGGGTCGATCCGGAACCCTGGATGGGCATGCGTCCCTGCACGCCGGACATGATGCCGATCATCGGCCAGGCGCCGCGCCATAAGAACCTCTGGCTCGGCTTCGGCCATGCTCACCACGGCATGACCTTAGGACCGATCACCGGGCGAATCCTCGCCGAGATGATCACCGGTGAAGCCCCGGTGATCGATCCCAAGCCATATCGGCCGGAGCGGTTCTGAACCTAGGGCCGCGGGCTTTCGGTGACCGCAGCCCAAATATCAGGGCTGCGGCGGTTGCACGGTCTTTCGACAGAACGCTCGGAGATCCTAGTCAAAGACTGAACCAAGATGCTTTAGGATCCATAATGCCTGACAGGACAATGACACCTTCAGGTGATGAATCCTTGTCTGTGTTCAAGAGCAGATAGGTATCGTTGCCCTTATGGATATACCTGATTTGCCCTGGAGCACTGAAATTTTCCGCTCCGATAAACGTGAAAGCCTGATTGCCGGAGCGCACGGTGGATGCGTCAAGAAGGTGTAGATCGATGAGATCTCCCTCCTTGCGCGAAAAGTCTTTGATAATATCAGTGGAGTTTCTCCATATATCTATGTCGGCAATGCCATCCCAAACGAAAGTATCGGCACCTTTGCCTCCGAAGAAGATGTCACCCCCTAGTCCTCCGTTCAGGGTATCGCTGCCAGCTCCACCGAGCATGAAATCTTGCCCGGCGGAACCATACATAAGATCGTTGCCTGAGTGGCCTATGATAATGTCGTTTGAATCGCTGCCGGCGAGTTGATCGTTGTTCGATGTTCCCAAAACCAGATCGGACCTCTCCTTCGATGGAATGGGAGTGCCGCTCTGCCAATCGATGTCGATCAATGTCCCATCGTCATAGGCGATCGATGTTTTTACGGTCGTGCCAGTGGGGTCGTATGTGTCTTGATAGCTGGTCCAAGATTGTTGATTAAGGTCATCCGCCTCGAAGTACCATGATGAGCCATCATCGTTTTTTATAAACTGATGATCGAGGTTCTTATAGTAAAACGTATCTCGAGATGACCACTTTTCATAAAGGGCCTTATCATACTCGATAGTCCGTAGAGTGCCGTCCTTATTGCGAATGACTTCATATTCGAGAATATTTTTTTCTGTCACGAAGCTTGTTTTCTTCGCAGCTGCTTCGTCTTTGTCCCGGCTCAATTCTACAAATCGTTGAGTCTTGTTGTCATAAAGAACGTGCTGAGCGTACAGCTTCTTATTGCCGTCGTAGAAATTGACAAGCTTGCTCCAATTGGAGGCTTTGTGCGTGTCGTATTTAACCTTCCAGCTTCTATCCGGCGTCGGCACCTTCGGGCTTTTGCCATCGACATAATATGTCGAAATAGGTCCAAAATACAGACTGTTGTATTCACCGCAAACGATGCCCTCATAATCATAAATGCTGAATGGAACTTGTGCGATGCTGTCATGCACAGTTGAGTAAGCAGACGGGCTGATTGTTTTTAGATCAGTGAACTTTCCCGTCCAACCTGGAAGGTCTGACTGTTTAATGTCGACATTCGGCCAGTTATTGCGTGCTTCTTCAATGGAGAGAGGTATATCGCTGCCCTTTTTCGTAAAATAGGTGCCATAGGTAGCATCGAAGAACATCCACTTGCCATTAATGAACAGTTCTGTGGCCGTATGCCCAGTCTGAAAAGGCACCTTTCCGAAGTTCGCCCGGCGGTGTTCGACTCCGATCTCGGCAAAGATCGTTTCAAGAAAATAATCTCGCCAGCCGCATTCACCGGTGAGCGCCTTTGGCACGTCATAAACATTCTTAGGTGCGGGCCCATGGTCCCTTGGCAGAAGTGAGTTCCAGACCCACGATGTCATAATCTTCGCAAGCGCCAGGGGGTTGGACTTGTGAGCGTGCATAAATTTCCTGATGGTATTGTAATCGTTCGCCATTTTGTGCCAGGTGACTAAGCGGAAAAGCCACCATCTACACTTCGTATCGCTCTTAAGCAACAATATAATATATCAAATATGTGTTAGATAAGCTCTGCCATGAGAGACCCGACTGATGATTAGTTCATGTTTTTCCCCGAGCAGAGGGATGCGCCGCGCATTTTGCGGCGCAGGTCGGCCCTAAACCAAACTGGGCCGTCAGGATTTGGCTCTTGAGAGTTCGGCCATGCCCATCTCATAAGGCAGACCATGGGACATATCCTGCACGACCCCGCTCAGTAGATTGCTAGGCATCGGTGATTGACCCGAAGCGTATCAGCTGAAGCGATTTGCTTGAGAGGAGCAGAGGCTCCGACCTTGCCACAAATTCGAGTAACTGAACTAAGTTCCCGTTCGCTTGAGGCTCCAGCAGGATACGACGCGGCTTGTCGCGAAGCTGTGATGATAGCAGACGTCCAGAGTATTCGGGTCGCGAAGCGCGAAGGTGAAGCTGCCGTCATCGTCCGTCATGATGCCGGTTTTGTTGTCGCCGCCGATCGCGCCGATCAGCGTCTCGGTGAAGCGGCCGTTGCTCGAGGTGCCGGCGAACCGGTTTCCCTGCTGTTCGGTGATCGCGAAGGTGAACTCGATTTCGTTGCTAGAGAAGTTCGGACCGTTCTTTTCGGCAACGCGATAAGGATTCGAGCCGATATGGACGGCTTGAGCCATTCCCTTCCAGGTGCCGACCATTTTCGGCGGCTCCTCGGCGTGCGCGATGGATGCTCCCGCCACGGCCGCCATTACCGCAATAAACATGCGTGTCTTCATTTTAGTCTCCCTCAGTACAAGGGCGGACCATACAGTCATAACCTGTGGTGAATATTGCGCGTCCCGCGGCTTTTCCACATTCGCGGAGCGGAAGCTTTCATGAGGCAAGATGAGCGGGAGACGAATCCCGCAAAGAGGTGACTTAAGAACGCTTTTGCCCAAACAGATCTTTCCATGCGGGTAAAGCTCCATCGAACGGAAGGGCCGTCGCCTCGTAGACGCCGCGGGCGATGGCGCGAGCGACGCAGTCCGCAGCGGCGATGGTCAGATGGGTGAAATCTGCGGCCTCGTCGTGGAGCGGCTTGCGGCCAGTTGCGGCGGTGAAGATCGTGTCGCCGTCGAAAAGGGCATGGGAGAAGCGCAGAGCCTTGGCAAAGCCGGCGTGAGACGACAGGGCCAGGCGCTTTGCCTGAGCTTTGGTCAGGACGGCATCGGTCGCCACAAGGGCGATCGTGGTGGCCGGTTGAGGTCCGCCTTTCCAGATCGGCCTGCGCTCATCCGAGGAGATTCGTGCGGGCATTCCAAGCCCTCCGAACTCCGCTTCTTCCTCTAATCCGGCGGCCCAGAAGTGCGGGCCGTTGCCGATGACGGCGGAAGCGATGCTGTTCACGATCACCACGGCTCCGACTGCATGGCCCGAGGGCGTAAAGGCGCTCGCGGAGCCGAGCCCGCCTTTCAGGTTCACTGTCGTGGCCCCAAAACCTCCGCCCACGGTTCCCATGGGGAAATCTACCCCGGCCGTACGGGCCGCCTCGTAGCCCAGTTCGCGGTAGGGCGGGTAGCGGCCCCAATTCTTGTCGCCGCCATTGAGCATGTCGAAGACGACGGCCTGGGAGACGAGCGGAACCCGGGTGTTGCCGACCGGAAAGCCAATTCCCTGTTCCCGCAGGAAAGCCTGGACGCCGCTGGCCGCATCGAGCCCGAAGGCAGAGCCGCCGGACAGAACGATGCCGTGGATGCCGGGCACCATCTTGTCGGGTTCGAGAAGATCTGTTTCGCGGGTCCCGGGCGCTCCCCCCAGCACGGCATATGAGGCGACGGCCGGCGCGTCGAACAGGGCCACGGTCACACCGGAGGCGAGGATCGGGTCATGCGCATGACCAATGGTGACGCCTACGACGTCGGTGATGAGATTGCGATGGCTGCTCATGCCCCTAGGCAATCCGAAAAAGCTCCGCTTCACAAGCTGGCGATCTGTCCGGGTTCGGCTTTCTTGTGAGAAGACGGGAGGCTAGAAGGGTCCCATGCTGAACGTCTCTCTCCCGGCCGCGGCTCTTGGCGGCCTCATCAGTTTCTTGAGCCCCTGCGTCCTGCCGCTGGTGCCGCCCTATCTGTCGTTCCTGGCGGGCACTACCTTCGATCAACTGACGGCGGGCGAAGGAGCCGTGCGCCGAAGAGCGCTGCTGGCGGCTCTGTTGTTCGTCGCAGGTTTTTCAACCGTCTTCGTTCTGCTCGGGGCGACGGCCTCGGCATTCGGGCAGGCGGTGCGGCAATATCTTGATGTCCTGAGCACCCTGGCGGGCCTCGCCATCATCGTGATGGGCCTGCATTTTCTCGGAGTCTTCCGGATCGGGCTGTTTTATCGCGAGGCGCGGTTTTCCGTGAACCGTCCCGTGGGGCTCTGGGGCGCCTACGTCATGGGGCTTGCCTTTGCGTTCGGCTGGACACCCTGCATCGGCCCGGTCCTGGCCGCCATTTTGGCGGTGGCCGGATCGGAGGCGAGCGTCTCCCGAGGAGCGCTGCTGCTCGCGGCCTATTCCGCGGGCCTGGGAATCCCCTTCCTACTCGCCGCCTTCGCGATGAAGCCGTTCGTGGCCTTCATGAAGCGGCTGCGTTCCCATTTCGCGACGGTGGAAAAGGTCATGGGCGTCCTGCTCGTTCTCACCGGCATCGCGTTCCTGACCGGCTGGATCACGACCATGTCGTTCTGGCTCCTGGAGACGTTTCCGATCCTGGGGCGGCTCGGCTGATCGCCTTTCTTCCGGCCCGCATCCCGGTCATATCTGTTTGTGAAAATAGGTCGTGTCGCAGAGCCCGCCCTCTGGCCAGAGGGCGTAGTTGGGAATCACGCCGACCCGCTGCCAACCGAGGCGCGCGTAAAGGCGTTCCGCGTCACTCCCCGTGACCGTGTCGAGCACGAGCACGGTTTTCCCGGCGGTGCGCGCCGCTTCTTCCGCTGCGCGCATGAGGGCCGCGCCGACGCCGCGCTTGCGCGCCCTGCTATGGACCAGCATCTTGGCGATATCGGCCCGGTGCGGCTGGTTTTCGGGCTGCTTCAGGACCACCTGAACCGTGCCGACGATCTCACCCTTGGTTTCGTCCTCCGCCACCAGGAGGATGCGTTCTCCGGAGGCCACTCCGCTGGCGACATGTCGCCAGAATGCGTCGGCCCGGTCCAGGGTCAGGGGGGCCATGAAGCTCACGGAGGCGCCACCCTCGACACAATCCATCAGGACGGCCGAAAGGGCCCCGATTCGCGCTTCGGCTTCTTCGGACGACAGAATTCGGAGGGCAACGGCATCGTTCATGAAATGCTCCTGGACGGAGAAGGCGCGCGCGAGGGATCGGCCGCGAGGGCCACCAGATAACGGGCCGGGCGTCTGTGCGGATTATGAAAGACATTCGGCCGGTCGATCCGCATGGCCAGGCAATCGCCAGCCTTCAGGTGGTGTGCGTCCTGTCCCGTGGTCAGGACGATCTCGCCCTCGATGACCCAAACCTGCTGGCCGATGTCGATGGAGCGCGGGCTCGGATCATAGGCGACACGCGCTTCCGGTGGGAGGATCACCTCCGCAAGCTCAAGCGGAGACGGGAAGCCCGGAGGGGAAAGAGAGCGGCGCTGGTAGCCGCTGCCGGGATCCTTCCAGACGCGCTGTTCGCTCCAACGCACGAGGGGTGAGGCGAGGGGGCTTTCGTCCTGAGCGAAAAGCGACGCAAGGCTGACGCCGAGGCCGCCGGCCAGCCTGTTCAGGACCGCAGCGGTGGGACTGCTTTCTCCCCGCTCGATAAGAGAGATCATGGAGCGGCTTACGCCAGCCCGGTCGGCCAGTGCATCCAGACTTAAGCCACGTGCGGTGCGCAAGCCACGCACACGGGCAGCCAGATGAGCATTCACGTCGGCTTCTGATTCCATGAAAAAAGAATAGTGGTCCAATATACTGGAGTAAAGCGCCGCCATCGCTTTTAGGGATGCTGCGCGCAACGAGCGGCGAAGCTGCCCGCCGTCAGACCACGACTTGGTTCCGGCCTTCGCCTTTGGCGCGGTAGAGCAGCTCGTCCGCCCGACCGAACACGGCGCCGATCGTTTCATCACCCGACCGATGGGCGGCGACGCCGAAGCTGGCCGTGACGAAACCCTGATCGAGGTCGCCGAACGCTTTTGCGGCAATTCCCCGCTGCAGCGTGCGCGCGACGTCCGCTGCTTGCGACAGCACGCTGCCGGGCAGCACGATGCAGAACTCTTCGCCGCCGGAACGCGCGAACAGAGAATTGCTCGGGATGGTGCTTTTCACGAACCGGCTGACACCGATCAGAACCGCGTCACCGGTGCCGTGACCGTATTGGTCATTGATGGATTTGAAGCGGTCGAGATCGAAGATGATGACCGACAGGGGGGCATCCTGCTGCTGGGCACGCTGAAAATGCTCCGCCAATTGACGCATCAGCCAGCGACGGTTTCCGATGCCCGTGAGGGCATCGGTGTCCGCCGCGCGGGCGAGATCGTGGATCGCCGTATCCAGTTCCACGAGGGTATCCTGGACCTGCGCCATCATCAGCCCGGCTTCATCCGTGAAATGACGCGGCAGGGCCGGCAACGTCCGGTGCTCCCGGTAAGCCTGCAGGGCAGCCGAGGCCTTTTGAACCGGCGCGAGCATTCCGTAGACACAGGAGAGGGTCACCGCCGTCGCCACCAGGGTCGCAACGAGCAGGGTCAGGATGGTGAGCCAGAAATCCGGCCCGGAAACCCCGCGCATCGCCAGCAGCGCGATGCACATCACGATAAGCGGAATGTGAGTTCCCACGAAGCAGATCAGCAGAACTCGCCCCATGTAACTGCGGGGCCGGCGCAGCCTGCTCAGCGCGCTGTAAACGCCCATGGACGCATAATCGGCGTTTGTTCTGCGCATGCAGGCTCCTGTGATGTGCCGAAGCGTCATGTCCGTCGCAGGCGTCTCCCGCAAAAGCGTGGGCGAATCAAGTCCTAAAGGCCGATTCCGATGCCGTGCCCTGAAATTCGTGGCTCCTGCGGCTTAAGAACCGGTCACCTTGTGACCTTCTCTTGTGAGGGCAGCAATCGCGCCGGAGAGATCCGTGGCTTTCACGAGAATGTAGTCAGTGCTGAACGTCGATGTGGCGAAGATGCCGATCCCGGCATTCGCCAGTGGGGTCAGTACCGACGCGAGGATCCCCGGCACGCTGAAGTCGAAAGTCTGCTCGATCCGAAAACAGCGCCAGCCACGATCCGCCTCGGCCTCCTCCGGCACCTCCGAGACCGGGCAAACGAGGGTCGTCTCGTCAGGCGCCTGCACAAGCAGCATCATGGCGCGCGAGGTCCGGGGCCGCAGGTTGAGATCGGCAGGAAGGCGGCAGACCGCAAAGGTCTCTTCCGCAAGGGACAAGGTCAGGTTCGGCATTGGTGCAGGTCCGTCATCGGTAGGGAGCATTCATGGAAAAGCCCGCCCTGTTGCCAGGGCGGGCTCTCGAGAGGTTCGGCTCTGATGGGCCGATGATTACATGCCGATCTCGTTGCCGGAGTAATCGATCTTGCCGTCGGTGCCCTTCTTCCAGACATACATGACGTAGTCCGGACGGGTGATGTCGCCCTTCTTGGTGAAGGAGAGATCGCCGATGACGGTCTTGATCGGCTTGCCGGAATGCAGAGCGTCCGCAACCTTCTTGCCGTCGACGCTGCCAGCCTGCTTTGCAGCCTCCGCCAGGACCTGGGTCGCAGCGTAAGAATACAGGGTGTAAGCTTCGGGGTCGTAGTTCTTGGCCTTGAACTTGGCCACTACGTCCTTAGCGTTCGGGTTCTTGCGCGGATCCGGCGAGAAGGTCATCAGGGTGCCCTCGGCGCCCGGGCCGGCGATCGAGGTGAACTCGGCCGACACGATGCCGTCACCGGACATGAGCGGGGCGTTCAGGCCCTGGTCGCGCATCTGACGGATGATCAGACCGGCTTCCGTATGGAGGCCGCCGAAATAGACCACGTCGACACCGGCCTGCTTCAGCTTCGACACGAGCGCGGAGTAGTCCTTCTCGCCCGGGTTGATGCCTTCGTAGATCACTTCCTTGAGACCCTTGGCGTTCATCGCCTTCTGGGTTTCGTCGGCCAGGCCCTTGCCGTAGGGGGTCTTGTCGTGAACGACGGCGACCTTCTTGCCCTTGAACTTGTCGGCCAGATAGCCGCCCGCGACGAGACCCTGCTGGTCGTCGCGACCGCAGGTGCGGAAGGTGTTCCACATGCCGCGCTCGGTAAAGGTCGGGTTGGTCGAGGCCGGGGAGACCTGGACGATGCCGGCTTCCTCATAGACCTGCGAGGCCGGGATCGACACGCCCGAGTTGAAGTGGCCGACGACCCACTTGACGCCCTCGGCTGCGAACTTGTTCGCGACCGACACGCCCTGCTTGGGATCCGACACGTCGTCGCCGACGACCAGCTGCAGCTTCTGGCCGTTGATGCCGCCAGCCGCATTGATGTCTTCGACCGCCTGCTCGACGCCGTTCTTGAGCTGCGCGCCGAAAGCGGCATTCGGGCCCGTGATGGGACCGGCGACGCCGATCTTGATCTGCGCGTTGGCCGCGCCGGAGAAGGCGAGGCCAAGACCGAGCGCAACGCCGGTCAACAGCAATTTCTTCATGAGGTCACTCCTCTGGGTGGTTTTGTAGGCCCCCTTCCTTGGGGCCGGTTCAGCAAGCTTAAGGGCCCGCCGTCCGCGTGACATCATGACTCTTTTTGAGCGGAAGTCACGCTGGAATTTCTGACGCTTAGCCGTTGGTATGAGACGCTTTTGCCTTCCAGCCGAAAGGTCCCGTCCGTTCATAGAGCCAGCGATACTGGGTCGTCATCTGGCGGGCGCGATTGTACTGAAACCCAAGCGCGCCAATGATCAGAACCACGATCGCGTCGATCGCATAGTAGTGAAACGACAACAGGGTTCCGGCGAAAAGCGCGAAATGGATGAAGCGCACCGCCGCCGCCAGGATCAGCAGATAGATCACGAGCTGCCAGAACGGGCGCCAGGTGATGGCGATGGCCCGGCCGGTCATCCAGGCGGCTGATCCACCCAGAATCACCGTCACGAAGAGGAAGAGCCAGATCGAGGGTTCTTCGTAGAGAAAGCCCTGCATCAGTGATGTCCCCCTTCGAGATAGGCGGCTTTGACCTGCGGGTTTTCAAGCAGTTCCTTGCCCGTGCCGCTCATGGTGATGTTGCCGGTCACCATCACGTAGCCCCGGTGAGCGAGGCGCAGGGCGTGATAGGCGTTCTGCTCCACGAGGAAGACGGTCATGCCGTCCCGTTCGTTGAGTTCCTTGATGATCGAGAAGATCTGCTTCACGATCAGGGGGGCGAGACCGAGGGACGGCTCGTCCAGAAGCAGGAGCTTCGGGCGGCTCATGAGCGCCCGGGCGATTGCCAGCATCTGCTGTTCGCCCCCCGAGAGTGTTCCGCCGCGCTGGTTCAGGCGCTCCTTCAGCCGCGGGAAGAGCGTGCAGACACGCTCCAGGTCCTGGTCGAAATGGGCGAGACCGTTCATCGACGCGCCCATCTGGAGGTTCTCGAACACGGTCATGCGCGGGAAAATGCGCCGTCCTTCGGGAGACTGGGCGATGGACAGACGCGCGATCTCGTGGGTCGGCATCTTGGTGATGTCCTGACCCCCGAAGGTGATGCGGCCTTCCCGGGCTCTCGGATTCCCGAAAATGGTCATCATCAGGGTGGATTTGCCGGCGCCGTTGGCGCCGATCAGGGTGACGATCTCACCCTCGTGCACATCCATGTCCACGCCCTTGAGGGCGATGATGTTGCCGTAGAAAGTCTTGACGCCCCGCACGCTGAGCAGAGGCTGGCGCGCCGCGCCGGCCTGCGTCGACGACGAATTGATGGCAGAGGTGCTCATGCGCGGATCTCCGCTTCGACCTGTTCCACTTCCTCGTCCGCGACGCCCAGATAGGCGGCGATGACACGAGGGTCGTTCCTGACCTCGGCGGGAGTCCCGTCCGCGATCTTGGTGCCGTAATCGAGCACCACCACGTGGTCCGAGATTTCCATCACCACCGACATGTCGTGCTCGATCAGAAGGATCGAGGTGCCGTGATCCTTGCGGATCGACAGGAGCAGCTGGTTGAGCTCGAGGGATTCGCGCGGGTTCAGGCCCGCGGCCGGCTCGTCGAGGCAGAGCAGGAGAGGGTCCGTGCACATGGCGCGAGCAATTTCCAGACGGCGCTGGTCACCGTAAGGCAGATCGCCGGCCGGATCGTCCGCCCGGTGGATGAGGCGGGTCTTCTCGAGCCAGAAGCGCGCGCGCTCGATCGCCTCCTTCTCGGCCTTGCGATAACCGCCGACGCCGAGAATGCCCAGGACCGTGAACCCGGAGGCGATCATGAGGGAGTTGTGCTGCGCCACCAGGAGATTCTCCAGCACGGTCATGCCGGAGAACAGCCGAATGTTCTGGAACGTGCGGGCAACTCTGCCCTTCCAGTTGATGTTGTGCCCGGGCAGGCGCTCGAGGAGCAGCTCGTCGCCGTCCGGCTTGCGCAGGGCCACCATGCCTTCGGTCGGTTTGTAGAAGCCGGTGATGCAGTTGAACACCGTCGTCTTGCCGGCGCCGTTCGGGCCGATGAGGGCGGTGATGTCTCCACGTCCGGCTTGAAACGACAGGTCGTTGATGGCGACCAGTCCGCCGAAGCGCATCGTCAGATGCTGGACATCGAGAAGGGGATTCTGAAGCCAGCGCATTAGCCGTGTCCTTCTTTTACGAACGAGCCCGAGATCGCTTTGCGCTCCTTCAGGATCACCGAGGGTTCACGTTCCGAGATCAGGCCGCGCGGGCGCCACACCATCATGGCCACCATGCCCATGCCGAAGATCAGCAGGCGGTATTCGTTGGGGTCGAAGCCTTGTCCGAACACGGCTTTCAGGAAGTCCAGGTTGCGGAGCATTTCAGGACCGCCCACGAGGACGAGGGCCGCAATCGCGACGCCGATCTGCGAGCCCATGCCGCCCATCACGACGATGGCGAGGATGATCGCCGATTCCAGGAAGTTGAAGCTTTCCGGAGAGACGAAGCCCTGGCGCACCGCGAAGAAGGAGCCGGCGAAGCCGCCGAACATGGCGCCGATGGCGAAGGCCGTCAGCTTGGTGTTGGTTGTGTTGATCCCGAGGGACCGGCAGGCGATTTCGTCCTCGCGGAGGGCTTCCCATGCCCGCCCGATCGGCAGACGTCGCAGCCGCATCGTCACGAAGTTCGTCAGCAGGGCGAGCGCGAGGATGAGATAGTACAGGAAGATCATCCTGTGCATCCCGTTGAACTCGAGCCCGAACGTGCTCGCGAAGCCGCCTTCGCCCGCCGTGAACGGGAGGCCGAAGAACGTTGCCCGGGGGATCGACGAGATGCCGGCGCCGCCATTCGTCAGGTCCGTCCAGTTGATCAGCACGAGACGGACGATTTCACCGAACGCGAGGGTCACGATGGCCAGATAGTCGCCGCGCAGGCGCAGGACCGGGAAGCCGAGGATCATGCCCCAGAAAGCCGCCAGGATGCCGGCGAGGGGCAGGCAGATCCAGAACGACAGGCCGAACGTGGTCGACAGAAGGGCATAGGAATAGGCGCCGACCGCATAAAAGGCGACGTATCCCAGATCCAGCAGGCCGGCGAGACCCACCACGATGTTGAGACCCCACCCCAGCATCACGTAGGTCAGAATGAGAATGCCGAGATCGACCCAGTAGCGGGACTCGTTCAAGCCGCCCTGAACCACATAGACCAGAAGCGGGAAGGCGAGGGCGATGCCGAGGAAGAAGGGGATCGCGAAGCGCGAGACCTTCTGATAGGCGCTGGGCTCGGCGTGAACCGCTTCAGTGGCCTGATGCGGATCGGGCATGGCCTGACGGGCCGCCCGCGTCGCCATGAAGGCATGCTGGAGCATGCGCAGGCCGAAGATGATCGCGCACATGATGGCGACCAGGCCCCAGCGCGACATCAGAAACAGCTCGGCGCCGTTCTGGACCGTCTTGTAGGCGAGGATCGGGATCGAGAGCCCGAGGGTGATCAGCGCCGTTATGAAGGAATCCTTCAGAGCGGCGCCAAAGTCGAACCGGCTGGGGGCCGCTACCTGAGCGGTCGAGGCGGAGGCGATGGGTGGAGCGTTCATGGGCAGTGCTCCTTAAACCTTCTCGACCTCAGGCCGTCCGAGAATGCCGGAGGGCATGAAGATCAAGACGATGGCGAGGATCGAGAACGCAGCCACGTCCTTGTACTCGATGGTGAAATAGGCCGACCAGAAGGTCTCGATGAGGCCAATGATCAGTCCGCCGAGCACAGCGCCCGGGAGCGAGCCGATGCCCCCCAGAACTGCCGCCGTGAAGGCTTTCACCCCGGGCACGAAGCCGTCGTTGAAGCTCACCACGCCATAATACAGCAGGTACATCGTGCCTGCGACCGCCGCGAGGGCAGCGCCGATCACGAAGGTGAGGGAAATCGTCCTGTCGACGTTGATTCCGAGCAGGGCGGCCATCTTGCGGTCCTGTTCACAGGCCCGCTGGGCGCGGCCGAGCGACGTTTTCTGGACGATGTACCAGAAGATGGTCAGCAGAACGGCCGTCGAGACCATGATGATGATCTGCTTGTAGGAAAGGGCCACGTTGTAACCGCTTTCGCCCTGGAACAGCACGACCACGTCGCCCACCATGGGAGGGGTCGGCTTGTTGCGGGCGCCCTGGGCGACCTGGACGAAGTTCGACAGGAAAATCGACACGCCGATGGCGGAAATCAGGGGCGCCAGTCGGAACGAGCCGCGCAGGGGCCTGTAGGCGATGCGCTCGATCGCCCAGCCCCACAGGGATGTCAGCGCCATCGCGACCACGAGCACGATCAGGAGCGCCAGCGCGATGGAGGAGATCCCGAGCCAGGTGGTCAGGATCAGAAAGAAGATCAGCGCGATGAAAGCGGAGAGCATGAAGACGTCGCCGTGGGCGAAGTTCACCATGCCGATGATGCCGAACACCATCGTGTAACCAATAGCGATGAGGCCGTAGATCGACCCCAGCGTCAGCCCGTTGATGAGCTGCTGCACAAAAATTTCCATGTCCTACCCTTGCCCCTCTGGAAGGGGTCATTCTTAGAGCCGTCCCAACAAAGCACGATGCATGCACCAGGCCAAGCGGGACATAAGGTGGAGGGGTCTCTAGCAAACCACGGTCTCCACGACAACATTCTGTTAAGTTTCCTATCAAGCCGGCTGATGGGAAGAGCATCTTTCGGGCCTTGCGGCTTCCAAAACCGCGCCCGGCAACCATATGCTCCTTATGGGCTTGTGCTCCGTGCAAAAGGGTGAAAGAGGCTTCTCCGAAATCAGATGTTGAAGACTCATCCCACCCCCGATTCCCTCCAGGCTGGCGCCGTTGCCATCGATCCGGTCCTTTTCCGAGAGGGCATGAGCCGGGTCACCGCCGCCGTCCACGTGGTCACCACGGATGGTCCCGCGGGGCGCGCGGGCTTCACCGCGACCGCCGTGACGCCCGTGACGGATGATCCGGCTTCGCTTCTGGTCTGCGTGAACGCCGCCGGGCGGACGGCCCAGGCATTGATCGCCAACGGGGTTTTCTGCGTGAACACCCTTGGCAATGCGGACATTCCGGTGGCCGACGCTTTTGCCGGTCGGGCCAACCTGCAGGGGCAGGACCGGTTCACCGTCGGCCAGTGGGAGCCTCTGGAAACCGGGGCCCCGCGTCTTCTCTCAAGCCTGGTCGCCTTCGATTGCCGCCTTTCGGACGCACGTCTCGTCGCCACCCATTACGTGATCATTGGTCGCATCGTGTCGATCAAGCTCGGCGACCTGAAGCCGGCGCTCGCCTACCAGAACCGGCTGTACCACAGCGTATGACGCCTCAGTCGCGATGACGCGGCCCCTGCGGCGGGTAGGGGCTCCAGCCGGTCAGCTGCACGAACCCATCCCGCACGGCGACAACCAGGTGATTGCGGTGGCGGTGAACCAGAGTGCCGGGCCGATGCCCATGATCCGCACGCCAGCCGGTGCCTTCCCAGATGTGGATCAGGCGGGAATTGACCCGGGCGAAGGTCTCGATCGACCCGAAGGCGCGCATCGTGCGCAGCACGTCGTCCACGGTCTTGTCCCAGTCGAGGGTCCGCTGAACCTGGGTCATGCGTGGCCAGTAGCTGCCGCTTCCCTGGGGCTGCGCATGGCTCCAGAGCCGCGGCAGATCCTCCGCCAGGAGCGATGCGAGGCGCTTGGCCGCCATTTGGCATTTCGCGAGAAGCCGGTCGTGATTCTCGTCCGCATCGAGCCGGAAGAGCTCCTGGGCGACGATGGGCCCCGTATCGAAGGCCGGCTGCAGGGCGTGGGCGGTGACCCCCCATTCCGGCAATCCGTCGAGAATGGCCTGAAACAGCGGATAGGGACCGCGCCCCATGGGAAGCGGCGAGGGGTGGAAGTTGATCGCATAGGGAAGCTGGGTTTCCCAGCCCTTGATCAGCCAGGGATACCCCGCAACGATCAGGGCCTCGCAGCGCTGCGCCCTGAGCTGTGCGAGATCGGATGGGACCAGACGCGTGAACTGCACGGGCAGCCGTAGGGAACGGGCGCGCGCCACCGTCACATCGTTGAAATCATAGATGCCGTCGCAGGGGCGGCTGAAGAGCTTGACGGGCTCCCAGCCCCTGTTCAGGAGCGTCTCGAACACGTCTCCCAGGAAATCGATGCCGGCAAAGGCGAAACGCATGTCTCGTTCACGTCTCCGCGTGGGTCAGGGCGGATTGCTTCGCCTTGCGGGCTGAAACTCGGGCGGACGGGACGTCAATCAAGCGCAAGCCTCCGCTTCGAGCATCCCTAAGGATCCGGGCGGCCCTCGGCCGCTGCGGTCACCATGCGCTGCGGGACGCCTTTGATGAACCGGCGGAACACCGCGTTGTTGCGCAAGGCGATCTCGCCCGTCTCGATCACGGTTTCCAGCGTCGGGCGGTCGAGCTTGAAGCGCGTCGGCACCTCGTCCATTCGTTTCCGCCATTCCGGCCCCGCATCTTCGGACGAAACCCGGCCGACCGTGAAGGTGACGTCCCCGCACCGCCACCCGTCGAGGGTTCCGCGGAGCTTCAGGACCTCGTCGCTGGACAGGGAGCAGCGCCAGCGGCGCAGGTCGTTCTGCCAACTGCTCATGATGGTCGTGAAGTAGTCGTAGCCCTTGTACACACCGGAATCGATGGCGACGTCCGTGACGATCCCGGCGAGCTCCATGCCGGACGGGGACGACAGATGCTCCGGCCATTTGCCGGCGGGGCCACGGCCCGCATCGACCACCAGGAACAGGAAGCGCTTCACCCGCACGGCCTGCTCGGCCGTCATCGGCATGTAGGGACGATCGCGATTGGCCCGGGCAATGGCCAGGGAATGGATGCCGAAATTGTCCGTGAGGCCGCCATCGAGGAGCTTTACGTAGCGGAACTTCTCCGGATCGTTCCGGTACCGCACCAGGGCCGAGGCGCTCGCCTTGAGGGTTGCCGGGGCCGTCGGGTCCACCGCGCCGCGCTGGTAGAACTGGGGTACGTGCCCTCCGCAGGAGGAGCCGAAATTCTCGACGTTGAGGGGGATGAACAGGCCCGGCACGGCAGCCGAAGCCGCGACGGCCTCCGACAGGCGCACCTTGCCCAGATCGCTGCACAGGGCGCTGAAGGTCACGGGCTCGAAGACGAACGGAACGCGGCTGTAGATGTCCGATGCGGCGATCCAGACGAGCGGGCGCTTGCGGGCGAAGAGATCCGCGAAGGTCGCTCCGTCGAAAAGGTTGTCGTCGAGCCATTTGGGGAACTTGGAGCGGTCGTTGACGCCCCCGTCATTGACGATCCGAAGGACATTGGCGATCGACACGTCGGTATCGAAGCCTTGCTCGGCGTCCTGTTCGAGGAAGCGGGTTCGAAAGGTCTCCAGTCCTTCCCGTCCCCTGAGGCCGAAATAGGCGGCGGTCACCGAGCCGCCCGAAACGCCGGAAACGAGATCGACCACATCGGTCATCCGCTGCGGCCCTCGGTCGGTGGCGATCTGATAGCGGTCGAGTTCGTTCAGCACGCCATAGGAAAAGGCGGAGGCGCGCATGCCGCCGCCGGAAAAGGCCACGCCGACGACGGTCGAGCCGAACTGATCGGGGCCGAGAGGCCATCCGCCCTGGTCCGCCACATTCGCAATCGGCCCATTGATGGGAGTATTGAGGACGCCTCCGGCGCAGGCAGACACTGCCATTGCCAGAGCGCCTGCCATCAGCCAGCGCCGCCACAATCCCCGGTCCATCGTTCCTTCCCCGCACCCGTTGCGTAACGGAATACGATGACAAGAAGGAAGTCTCAATAGGATGACGGCCTCATGACCGAAATGCCGTCGCCGGATTGTGAACAAGGTTGACCCGAGGTGACCGCCATACGCCTTTGGTCACTGAGGCGCCGACGGAACTCCCCCGTTTGCCCAAGCTTTAAGTCTTTAGGCGTCTGCTCCCCGTGCCGAGGGCTGGAACCGGTCCACGGCACGGTATTGCGTAGGGAGTTCGCATGGTTTCGAAAGATTTCATCCGTCAGCTCGAAGGCTATGGTCTCACCACGGCCAGCATCCTCTACCGCATGCCGGATCATCCGCATCTTCTGCAGACCTATGTCTGGCAGGAATATGATCTGGCACCCCGTTTTCCCGTTCTGCTCGAGTTTCTCGATTTCTGGCAAAGGGAGTTGGTGGGACCTCTCCATTCCGTGACGGTCAGCCATGCAAAGCTGATCCGCCCGACGGAGTACCGGGCGGTCGACGGTGAGCTGAACCTTCATTGATGAGAGCTGACGCAAGGCAATGACGCCCTTGCGGGCACATTGCCTCATCCGGCGTTGCCAGCACTTGGCCGCAGGATCCATCTCGGGTAGAGAGGCGTGTCCTGAGCACCCTCGAACTTGCCGAGGCTCCTTGTTTTCCAACGCGCGTACTTCACAGATCCTGGCTGCCCTGGCATCCCAGCCCGGAGAGCGTCTCACCGTCCGTGACATCATGGCTGTCCTGAAGGACCGTGCCTTCGCGCTTCTGATCGTCCTCCTGGCCCTGCCCAATTGCCTGCCGATGCCCCCGCCGATCCCCCTCGTGTGCGGCCTCCTTCTGGCCCTGGTGGCGGTTCAGATCGTCTTTGGGCGGCCGACGCCGTGGCTTCCGCGCACGCTCCTGAACCGCTCCATCGCAACGGTCGACGTGGAGCGGGCCGTGAGCCGGGCGCTTCCGGTCTTCCGGCGGCTCGAGCGCTTCTCCAAGCCGCGCATGACCTTTCTCGACACCCCTTTCGCCATGCGCCTGATGGGCCTCCTCATCCTGATCATGGCGTTCGGACTTCTCTTTGCCCCGCCTTTCGTCGGGCAGATTCCGATGGGCCTCGCCGTCTGTCTCGTCGGTCTGGGTTTGGTGGAGCGGGACGGCGTGGTGGTGGTTTGCGGCCTCTTCATCGGCGCCTTCGGCCTGACGCTGAGTCTCGGCTTCATCTACGCGATCTTCTCGGGCCTCGAGACCCTGTTCTAGGCCTCAGATCAGCTTCAGCCCCTTCAGGCTCGCATGTCCTTCGCGTCCGACGATGATGTGATCGTGGACGACGATGCCGAGTGGCTTCGCCACTTCGATGATTTCACGGGTCATCTTGATGTCGGCGGCGGAGGGGGTCGGATCCCCACTGGGATGGTTATGGACTAAGACCAAAGCCGAGGCCGAGAGCTCGAGCGCCCGTTTCACGACCTCGCGGGGATAGACCGGCGTGTGGTCGATGGTGCCCGATTGCTGCACCTCGTCGGCGATCAGGGCGTTGCGTTTGTCCAGGAAGAGCAGGCGGAACTGCTCCTTGTCCATGAATGCCATGGCGGTGCGGCAATAATCGATGACGGAAGCCCAGGAGGACAGGACCGGCCGCTTGGCGACTTCGCCCTTCGCCAGGCGGCGGGCCGATGCCTCGACGATCTTGAGATCGGTCACGACGCTCTCGCCGATCCCGTCGACCTCCATCAGGCGGGGCGGGGCGGCGGCGAGCACCTCGGCGAATGTGCCGAACCGCTTGAGGAGCTCCTTGGCGATGGGCTTGACGTCCCGGCGGGGGATCGAGCGGAACAGCACGAGTTCCAGAAGTTCGTAATCGGGGAGGGAATCCCCGCCGATTTCCGAAAAACGCGCTCGCAGCCGGTCGCGGTGACCATGATAATGAGGAGAACTGTCGCCGCTCATGCCCGCCACTTGCCTTCGCGCCAAGGTCTTCGCCGACCGGTCGAATCCGATCGTTTGAAACACTATTGCGACGACAGCTTGAAGCCGGGTGCCAAGCCCGTGTCAAGGGGAAGCGCGTCCGACGCGCTCAAGCAGAATAGGGCGGCTTGTCGTAACCGTTGGGAGAAAGCGTGAAGATCTCGACGCCGGTCTCGGTCACCCCGACCGTGTGCTCGAACTGCGCGGACAGGGAGCGGTCGCGGGTCACGGCGGTCCAGCCGTCGGACAGCACTTTCACCTGCGGGCGGCCGAGATTGATCATCGGCTCGATGGTGAACAGCATCCCGGGTTTCAGAACGACGTTATAGGCCGGCTCCACATAGTGCAGGATTGTCGGCGAATCGTGGAAGACACGCCCCAGGCCATGCCCGCAGAAGTCCCGCACCACGGAGCAACGCTCGGCTTCCGCATAGGATTGGATCGCGGCGCCGATGTCGTTGGTGGTGGCTCCCGGGCGCACGGCCGCGATACCGCGCATCATGGCCTCGTAGGTGATTTCGCAAAGGCGCTGGGCCCGGCGTGGGACGTCGCCCACATAGAACATGCGGCTCGAATCCCCATGCCAGCCATCGAGAATCACCGTCATGTCGATATTGACGATGTCGCCGTCCCGCAGCGGCTTGTCGTTCGGAATGCCGTGACAGACCACGTGGTTGATCGATGTGCAGATGGTCTTGGTATAACCGCGATAATGGAGGCAGGCCGGATAGGCGCCGTGATCCCTGATGAATTCGAACGAGAGCTTGTCCAGCGCGTCGGTCGTCACGCCGGGCTTCACCTTGTCCACGAGCATGTCCAGCGCTTCCGCGGCCAGGCGTCCGGCACGGCGCATGGCCTCGAAGGCTTCCGGGCCATGAAGAGGGATCTCGGCGCGCCTGCGCTCAGTGGTCTCGGTCTCGGTCATACTCGGTCCTTGGATGGTCTTCCGAATGTAAGGATTGGCGCGTCCGACGCAAGCGAAGACCGCCCCCGGCTTGCGATTGACGCCCGGGGGTGTCATGACCACCCGCAACATCCGCCGGTTCGCCGGCCTGACGGTTTCGAGACGACATGAACGATCAACGCCCCTACGGCGCCTATGCGCCCTCCGGCTTGGCGAGCTTTGCCATTGCGGGCACGCGCCGGCTTCCCCAGCGCTGGGCCACCCGCCGCATTGCTCTCATGCTGCGACATCTCGTGCTGCATTCCCTCAAGGGCGCTCCGATCGATGTCGAGACCTTCGGGGTCCGCATGCGGCTCCATCCCTACAACAATGTCTGCGAGAAGCGGATTCTCTTCACGCCGCAATACTTCGATCCGGCGGAACTCGAATTGCTGGCCGGCCGCATCGGCGAGGGCTTCACTTTCGTGGATGTGGGCTCGAACGTCGGCTGGTATGCGCTTTTCGTCGCAGCGCGCGCCGGGGCGAAGGCCAAGATTCTCGCCATCGAGCCCCAGCCCGAGGTGTTCGACCGGCTGACCTACAATATCCGCCAGAACCCCTTCGGCACCGTGAAGGCGGTCGCCTGCGCGGTCGCCGACAAGACCGGCGAGCTGACCCTGTTCCTCGATCCGAACAACCGGGGCGAATCCAGCGTCAAGATCGTCAGCTCGAGCCAGACCGATGCGATCCGGGTTCCCGCCGTCACCCTGCTCGACCTTCTCAATCGGGAGGGCTTCGCGCGGGTGGATGCCATGAAGCTCGACGTGGAGGGGGCGGAGGATCTGATCCTCGATCCGTTCTTCCGGGATGCTCCGGCCTCCCTCTATCCGTCGCTCTTCATCATCGAGGACGGTCGCGATCGCTGGCAGATCGATCTGCCGCAGCTTCTGACCGGAAAAGGCTATCGCCTCATTCTCCAGACCCGGATGAACCTCGTCTTCGAGCGGGTGTGAGACCCGTTACCGGGGCGTGACGATGTCCACGGGATGGTCGATCGTCACCTCGCCGGGGTTGATCCGGCAGATATAGGCATAGGACTCGACGCCTGCCGCAAGGGCATGACGGAAGGCCTTGTCATAGGCGGGATCGATGTCCCGGGCCACGTCGAAGCGCTCGGCCCGCATCTGGATGACGTAGACGAGCGCCGCCCGCGCACCTGCGGCGGCCATGTCGGCCAGCTCGTAGAGATGTTTCGCGCTGCGGGCGGCCACGCAATCGGGAAACTCGGCGAAACCGGCCTCTCGCATGAGATGGCAGTTCTTGACCTCCAGGTAGCATGGCTGTTCGCCGTCCTTCTCGAGGAGGAAGTCGACGCGGCTGTTGCGCCCGTATTTGACCTCCGGCCGCACGCGATCGTATCCGGCGAAGGGGGCCAGCCGGTTCTCGCGCAGGGCTTCCGCCACCAGGAGATTGGGCCGGGACGTGTTGATCCCGATGAGCTGGAGGGGGCCGCCTCCGGCAGCGATCTCCACGAACTCCCAGTTATAGGCGAGCTTTCGCTTCGGGTTGGAGGCACGGGACAGAAACACCCGTGATCCGGGTTCCTTCAATCCCATCATCGCTCCCGGATTGGCGCAATGGGCGGTCACCCGCTCACCCGTTTCCAGAACCACATCGGCGAGAAAGCGTTTGTAACGCTCGATGAGGCGACCCTCGAGCAACGGCTCCGAAAAACGCATGACGACCCGTGTCTTGTTGGAAAAGGTCTCCTTAGCGCATCGTGCGGAAAAGTGGACCCGGTTTTCTGCGTCCCAAGCTGCTCGCGTCGGGGAGAAGCCCGCCCTTCGGCCGCGGGCTTGCTTGAGAAATGCCGCGTCCGGCGCTAAAGGCCGTCAAAAGGACCCTTGCTCATGGCCGTTTCCGTTACTGCCGCCCTGCTCATCATCGGCGATGAGATCCTCACCGGCCGAACCAAAGACAAGAATATCGGCTACATCGCCGAATACCTGACGGGTATCGGGATCGATCTGCGCGAGGTTCGCGTCGTTCCCGATGTGGAGGAGGAGATCGTCGCGGCCGTGAACGCCCTGCGTCACCGCTTCACCTACGTTTTCACGACCGGGGGCATCGGCCCGACCCACGACGACATCACTGCCGACAGCCTCGCCAAGGCCTTCGGGGTTGAAATCGACCACGACCCCCGCGCGGTCGCCATGCTGCGGGAGCGTTATCCCGCCCACGCGGTGAACGAGGCCCGGATGCGGATGGCCCGGATCCCGAAGGGTGCCGACCTGATCGACAATCCGATCTCCAAGGCCCCGGGCTTCCGGATCGGGAACGTTTTCGTCATGGCTGGCGTCCCCTCCATCATGCAGGTGATGCTGGACTCCATCGCGCCCACCCTGGCAACCGGTGCCAAGATGATCTCCGTCATGATCGAGGCCGAGGGACTGGCGGAAGGGCACTACGCGGAAGGACTCGCGGCCATCGCCGCCGATGAGCCCCGGGTTTCGATCGGGTCGTATCCGTCGTTCTCCGCGGCCGGGTTCCGCAATCAGATCGTCGTCCGTGGCAAGGACCCCGCCGCCGTCGAAGCAGCAGAGGCCGCCGTCCGTCAATTGCTGAATCGCCTCAAGGGCGATCGCAGTCCCCTTTGAAGCCGTTTACCCTCAAGAACCCCGCGAGTGAGCCCGATGTCCCCGACCTCTCCGAAAGCCTTTCCCGTCTCCTGGGATCAGTTCCATCGCGATGCCCGCGCCCTGGCATGGCGCCTTGCGGCGGCCGGCCCGTTCGAGGCCATCGTCTGCATCACCCGTGGTGGCCTCGTGCCCGCCGCCATCGTCGCCCGCGAGCTCGACGTGCGGCTGATCGAGAGCGTGTGCATCGCCAGCTATCACGATTACAAGAACCAGGGCGAACTGCAGATCCTCAAGGATATCGCCCCTTCGATCAAGGCGATCGGGGATGGTTCCGGCAAGGGGGTTCTGGTGGTCGACGACCTGACCGATACGGGCAAGACCGCCAAGATGGTGCGCGACATGCTGCCGAACGCCCATTTCGCGACCGTCTACGCCAAGCCCGCCGGGCGTCCGATGGTTGAAACATTCGTCACGGAAGTGAGCCAGGATACCTGGATCTATTTCCCCTGGGACATGGGCCTCGCCTATCAGGCTCCGATCCGCGAAGGTTCGGCCGGCTGATCCACGAGGCGAAAGAGGAGGGCGGCTTTTTGCCTGATTTCGATGTCACGTCCACGCGCAAGAGCCTGTTTTCCGCCCTTCTCGACGCACGGGATCGGTTCGGCCGCAACAAGGTCGCCCTCGAAGATCTGGAGCGGCAGCCGATCACGTTCGGCCGCCTCGTTCTCGGCTCGCTCCTGCTCGGGCGCAAACTTGCGGACAGGGTCGGGCATGGTGAAACGGTGGGTGTGCTTCTGCCGAACGTGCAGGCCATCGCCGTCACTCTATTCGGCCTCAATGCCTTCGGGCGCGTGCCGGCTTTCCTGAACTTCACCGCGGGCCTGAAGAACCTCACGGCGGCCTGCGAGATCGGCCGCATCCGCACCATCGTGACGTCGAGGCGCTTCATCGAGCAGGGCAAACTCGACGATGTGCTGGCAAGTCTCGGGGAGGGGCGCGAGATCCTCTACCTGGAGGATGTGCGTTCGACGATCACCAGCATCGACAAGATCCGCGCGCTCCTGGAAAGCTGGTTCGCGCGCCGGGTCCATCGAAGGGCGCATGTGAGCCCGGACGATCCCGCCGTTGTGCTGTTCACATCCGGATCGGAGGGCAAGCCCAAGGGCGTCGTGCTGTCCAACGCCAACCTCGTCGCCAACGCCTATCAGGTAAAGGCCCATGCGGGAGACGTCCTTCAGGACGATGATATCTTCTTCAACCCGCTTCCGATCTTCCATTCCTTCGGCCTGACCGCAGGCCTCCTGACGGCGATCCTCAACGGCATGAAGTCGGTGCTCTATCCGAGCCCGCTGCATTACCGGCAAATCCCGAAGCTCATCGCGGGCACCCGCGCGACGATCATGCTGGCGACGGACACGTTCCTCCAGGGCTATGCCCGGGCGGCCGGCGAGAACGATCTGGCGAGCGTGCGATACGTGATCGCCGGAGCGGAGCGCGTGAAGGAAGAAACGCGTGCCCTGTGGGGACGGCACGGCACCGTGATCCTCGAAGGCTATGGCGCCACCGAATGCTCCCCGGTGATCGCCGTCAGCCTGCCGGACCGTAATCGTCCTGGCACGGTCGGGCCGCTCCTGCCCGGGATCGAGCCGCGCCTCGATCCCGTGGAAGGTGTCCACGAAGGAGGGCGGTTTTTCGTTCGCGGCCCTAATGTCATGAAAGGCTATCTCGACCCGGATCGACCCGGCGCGATCCTGCCGCCGGAAGGCGGCTGGCACGACACGGGCGATATCGTGGGGATCGACAAGGCTGGGCTCGTGAGCATCCTCGGCCGTGCCAAGCGCTTTGCGAAGATCGGTGGCGAGATGGTGTCCCTGGCGGCCATCGAGACCGTCGCGCAGAGTTTATGGCCCGCCTTCAACCATGTGGTCGTCGCCTTGCCCGATCCCCGTAAAGGGGAGCAGGTCGTGCTCATCACCGACAAGCCCGACGCGGACCGCGACGCTCTTCTGCAGCATGCGCGGGACCAGGGCTTCCCGGAGCTTTGGGTTCCAAAGGCCATCCTGGTGTCGGCCGTTCCGGTTCTCGGGTCGGGAAAGACCGATTACGCAGGAGCCGTCGAGATGGCGCGTCGGCTCCAGCCCATGTTGTGATAAAAAGTCCTGACGCGCCGGATCCATCCTTCGCAAATCGGTGTTGACCAATAAGTCAGTGCCTTCGCACCCGATTGTCACGGGCGCGAGGCCCGTTTGGGATCGTCACGATGAGAAAGCTCCGTCTGATCCTCGTTTGCGCTGCCTTTGCCATATCAACCGCTCAGGCGCAGCAGCGACCCTTTACGCCGGCCTTGCCATGCAGCCAGGCGCAGCAGATCGTCCTGAGGAATGGGGCCGCCGTCCTGAGCACCGGTACCCATACCTACGATCGGTTCGTCCGGGATCAGAGCTTCTGCGAGATCAACGAGTATATCGATCCGGCCTGGGTCCCGGCCCGTGACACGCCCCAGTGCCCCGTCGGCTATCGGTGCCGCAGCGATCCGCCGGAATTCTTCGATTAGAGCGCCGCTGCAGCGCTTGTACCGTCCTGTCCGAATCGCCGTTCGGATAGGCCCGTCTATAGGCCGCGCAGGCCCCTGAAACTGACGTAACGGCAGTCGGTAACTTCATGTTGTCCGTTTGCAACATGTGTCCAAACAATCGCGACGGGACCCCCGAAATGTCCAATTTTTGGGCAGAAAGCCCTGATCTTGGCCATGGCGTGCAGGGCAGTCGCATTGCCCCGACACCTCGCTTTTGACTAGGGTCAGCTCAAGCTTGAGGGCCTGTCGCGCTCTTGAGGTTTTACGACAGCGGAGATTTCCATGAAGCTCGTTCAGAGCCTCCTGATCGGTTCGGTTGCGGGACTGACCCTTGCCGCAGGCGCCCAGGCGGCAGACCTGCCTGCCAAGAAAGCGGCCCCCGTTGAGTACGTGCGCGTTTGCACGACCTATGGTGAGGGCTTCTTCTACATCCCCGGCACCGAGACCTGCCTGCGCGTCGGCGGCCGTGTCCGCGCCGAAATTCTTTATACGGAGCCGGTGGCTCGGGGCGATGATGCCATCGGTTTCTATACCCGTGGCCGCATTCAGCTCGATGCACGAACCGCGACCGCCTATGGGCTTCTCCGCTCCGTGGTCCGCTTCGAGATCACCCGCACGTCGGGCACGCCCTATAACGCCGTTCCGGGCGGCATCTCGACATCGCCGAACGTTGCCGAGGCGTTCATCCAGTTCGGCGGCCTGACCGCCGGTCGCGTGGTGTCGTTCTTCTCGAACGGCGACTTGGCGACCGAGCATTTCGGAACGCTGCGTTTCGACGACGCTCCCGACGTCAATTTGCTGGCCTACACCTTCACGTTCGGCAACGGCTTCTCGGCGAGCATCTCGCTTGAAGACGGTCTGGACCGCCGCCGTAACGATTTCATTGTCGGCGGCATCGCCTCGAACGCCCTCGACTACGCGGGCCAGCGAGTGCCGGACCTCGTGGCGAATCTGAAATATGACGGGACCTGGGGAACGGCCCAGATTTCCGGTGCGGTTCACCAGATCCGCAGCAACAATCTCGTCACGCTGGCGCTTCCCGGTGTCGGAACGACGGCCAACTTCCCGGATACGGAGTACGGCTTTGCCGCCGCCGCGTATCTGGGTGTCAACCTGCCGCAGCTCGCTCCCGGCGACGCACTCTGGCTGGCCGCGACCTATACCAACGGCGCCCTGGCCTACATGGACGGCGGCAACGCGGGCATCAACTCCTCGCCCTATAACGCCGTCACGGCGAATGGCGGCGTCGGCCTCGTGGACGCCTATGTGAATCCGCTGACGGGTGACCTCGATCGCGGCCACGGTTGGTCGATCGCCGGTGGGCTGCGTCACTACTGGACGCCGAGCCTCCGCCAGTCGATCTTCGGCTCGTACATGCGCGTCGATTACGGGGCCGGCGCATCCGCCTTCACGGCGGGTGGTGTCGTCACGGGCCTTACCGACTTCAACGAATGGCGCCTGGGCTCGAACGTGATCTTCAGCCCGGTCAGCGGCTTGGATCTCGGCCTCGAAGTGATCTATGCCCGTGTCGATCCCCGCAACCGGACCTTCATTCCGGCAACCGGCCAGATCCGCGGCTCGGACAGCGGTTGGGAAGGTCGCCTGCGCGTCCAGCGCGACTTCTGATCGACGCTCCTTCAGACATCAAAAAGCCTCGGCCGCAAGCCGAGGCTTTTTCGTTTGAAACGCCAAACAGGTGATCGCGCTCCGATCACCTGTTTGATCGGAATGCGATCAGCACTCGGTCTTTTTCGTCGTCTTCGTGTCGCCGAACTCGTTCGTCTTCTGCTTCACTTCGGTGCTGCATCCGACGCTGCCCGTCGTCGTGACGGAGGTCGACGTAGAGGTATCGCTCGGCTCCGTCTTGCGCTCGATCGTGGTCTTGCTGCCGAGGAGACCATCCTCCTTCTTGATCGTGGTGGTCGTATCCTGGGCGAAAGCTGCGGTGCTGAATGCACCGGCAATCAGAACAAAGGCTAGCTTCTTCATCTCGCGAACTCCGCTGAAACGGTTGATGACGAGCGAACGTCACTGCCTAGATCGGAGTTCCGTCGATGGCCGAGGTTCAGCCTGAAGAGAGTGCTTTCAGCCGAGTTTTTTCATCATGAAGAAGCGCGGATAAATCGGGCCCGGTCCATCCAACTGACCGAAGACCTCAAAGCCAAGCTTTTCGTAGAAGGGACGTGCCTGGAAATCGTACGTATCGAGGAGCATGTGGTGACATTGCCGCCGCTTCGCTTCCGCTTCCGCGGCCTGCATGAGACGTCTGCCGACGCCGCGGCCCCGCAAAGCTTCCGGCACGACCAGCATGTCGATATGAAAACCGCCCCAGCGCGACTGCGCCCATAGACCGCCGCTGGGCTCGCCGGTTTCAGGATCAAGGATCAGAACTGCGAAGTTCTTGTTGTCCGGCGTGCCGACGACATCGGTCGTGAAACGGCGCAGCTCTCGCAGCAATGCATCGTAGGCACCTGCTGCCGGATTCGCCGTTTCCACGAAAACGGGTTCCGTCGATGACGCCGCAACCTGCATGATGTCGATCCCACTCCTTCGGACCGTGGTCGATACATCATTCCAAGATCCGAGCACAGAGTCGAGTTCGTGGGTGGAGGGAATCACAAGGAAGGGATGAACTCTTCGCTCGCGTCACAGCTGAGCCATACGCAAAAGAAAGCCCGCTTTCTGTTGGCGGGCTTGAAGAATGACCTATAGGTCCTGCAGTTTGCGGACCGAGCACAAGGGGGTGTGCGGGGGGCAATTGAAGGTCCGCATATTTGAGATGGGAAGTCCTCGGAATTGCGGCAAGGGCGCAGGCTATCACGTCTTCGTGTGAGGGGTCAGGGAACCGCCAGTGCTCTACTTTAGCCTCAAAAACACTTGCGTTTTTCGTTCCCTGTTCCTGCCCTTATAGGAATCTCTGCAGTGGTTTGCAGGCCAAGCAATTTTTCCTGTGAATCTGTGCTGATACAGGGAGCGCTAAGTGGGTCGTTGCTAAGTTAATGTCGTTCCAATCTATGGAGGACATATGAACCCCAGCTCTGATGTCTTTGGTTGGGCAATCCTAATCGCCACTTTCATTGGTCCGATTGCGGCCGTACTTGTGACGCGGTTTATCGATCAGAAGCGCGAAGAGACTCAACGCCGCCTGACCATTTTCCGTACACTTATGGCGACGCGAGCAGCCGGATTAAGTCCGGAGCGGATTGCCGCTCTAAACATGATCCAAATTGATTTTGCTGGTCATGTTAACGTCCTCGCGGCTTGGCACGGATTGCTCAGCCATTATGGGTCGCCTGTTCCGTCTAATGATAACGATGAAGCGTCGTTCTTTAGAGAACGCAATAGATTATCGACTGTTTTGCTCCACGAGATGGCAAAAAAATTGAGCATCAAGATTGAGCAGCTGGATATTCTTGATCGCGTTTATTATCCGGTCGGCTTGGCTAATCTCGAAACGGAACAGCAGATAATAAGGGCTTTATTTGTGGACATTGCTGCTGGTCGACGAGCGTTGCCAATTATCGCATACCCGCCTCCAGAAATCAAAGAATAGTCCAGTTTTTGGTTCTGCTGGTGCCTGTCGATCGATAGCTCTACTAACGATCGTTATGAGTCTCAGTGGAGCGGCAGATAACTTAGAAAGTAATTACAGTTGGGCTGGCAGGCTTCGTGGGCGAACCAATCTCCACTTGTAGCGTCTCTCGTAGCGGTTGGGCGACCGAAACCCCGAAGCACAACGCCTCCTAACGAGCAAGCATTCTCAGCCATGAATGGTGCGGACGGCGGGGGTCGAACCCGCACGGGCATAGCCCGAGGGATTTTAAGTCCCTTGCGTCTACCGGTTTCGCCACGTCCGCATGCAGGTTTGACGGTTATCGGGCTGCGCCGAGGAGCGCAAGCCCATCTGAGCCAGCGAGCCGGCGAAATCGGCTAACCGCGGTGGCCATAAAGCCAAGCGTAGCGCTCGGTCATGCCGACCGGTCCGAGATGCCGGATCACGCGATCGCGTCCGAAGGCCACGAGATTCCGGGCATGATAGATCTGGCCGTTGCGACGGGCCTGTTCCTGGACTTTTTTGGCTCTGTCGCGACGTCCCTGCTCATACGTTTTCAGGCTCTGCACGATATCGGATCGCGGATCCCGCACGAGCGTTCCGAGAAGCGCCGCATCCTCGATCGCGAGGGCAGCCCCCTGCGCCAGGAAGGGCAGGACGGGATGGGCCGCATCACCCAGGAGGGCGATCCTCCCCTTCGCCATTGGACCAACCGGGTGATCGAACAGGGACCAGCGAAGCCATTCCCCCGCGCCGGCGAGAAGCTCGCGCAACAAAGGGGCGGCGGATCGGTAATGCGTCAGCAGCGCCTCCCGTTGTCCAGGAGCCGCCCAGCCCTCCACGGGCGTGTCGCTTTTCTCGATGGCCACGATGTTGATCAGCCGCCCGCCCGCGACCGGATAGTGAACCACATGACCCTTGGGGCCGAGCCACAGGCCGGTCTCGTTTCCGGCAAGCTCCGCCGGGGCGAGATGGCGCTCGATGGTGGTGCGCCAGGCGATGGCGTTGCGGAAGGTCGGTGCGGCCGTGTCGCCGAGGGAATGGCGGAGCTTCGACCAGACGCCGTCCGCACCGATCACGGCGTCGGCCGTCAACGTATCGCGGGATTGGCTGGACGTCATGGTCAGGCTTGCGTCATCCGGCCCGTCGACGACACCCTCCACCGTCCGGCCCATGACGATCCGGATGTTCGGCAGGGAGCGTACGGCGTCGAGGAGAACGGTCTGGAGGTCGGCCCGGTGCACGACCCAGTAGGGGGCGTCGAAGCGCCCACGCATGAAGTCGCCAAGGGCAATCCGCCCAATTTCGCGGCCGGTGCGAAGGGTCCGGATGCGAACCCGCTCCGGCTCCGTCACCACGCGACGAAGCGCAGCGCCCAAACCAAGCTCGAGGAGAATACGGCTTGCGTTCGGGGAAAGCTGCAAGCCGGCCCCAACCTCCGTGAAGCCGGTGCGCCGTTCGACGAGCGTCACCTCATGGCCCAGGCGGGCGAGGGTGAGGGCGGTCGTGAGTCCCCCGATGCCGGCCCCGACAACCGCGAAGGATCGAGAGTTCACCGGGCGGGATGAGGAATGTCGGCAGCGATCTCGGGCTCGTCCCAACGGCATTCGGCCGGGCGGGCGTCAAAAGTCTTCAGGGACGGATCGTATTTGTACAGGGTCGAGCAATAGGAACAGATCACCTCCGAATCCCGCCCCATGTCGAGGAAGATGTGGGGGTGATCGAACGGGGGCTTCGCGCCGATGCACATGAACTCCTTCGAGCCCACGTGAATCACGGGAACGCCCGGCTCGTTGTGGAAGTGAGGGGTGCCTTTGTTCTCAGCCATCGCCGTTGCTCTGAACCTATCCGATTGGCGCGCACCATAATGGCGGATCGTTCATGCGCCTAGTGGCTTTTGCAGGATGTCGCGCCCTATTCGCCGGGGCCGGAAAGCCCAGGCGCTTTCAGCATTTGCATGAAGGCCGCAGCCTGCCTTAGGGTGCGCCGGACTGTCCCACCCCTCATTCATCCGGACCCATGCGCTTTTTCAATTCCGACGGCGTCAGCATCGCCTATGTCGACATCGCTCCCGAAGGTGGGCAAGGCGAGCCGATTCTCCTCATCCATGGATTTGCATCCAACCACACCGTCAACTGGGTCAATACGCTCTGGGTCAAGTCGCTGACCCGGGCAGGGTATCGGGTTGTCGCCCTCGACAATCGTGGGCACGGGCAGAGCGAGAAGCTCTACCAGCCCGAAGCCTACGACTCGTACAAGATGGCTGCGGATGCCCGTCGGCTCCTCGATCACCTGGAGATCGAGAAAGCCGATGTGATGGGCTATTCCATGGGCGCGCGGATCACGGCCCATCTGGCCCTTTCGGCTCCCGAGCGGATGCGATCGGCCATTCTCGGCGGCCTCGGAATTCATCTGGTCGAGGGCGTCGGACTTCCCTTGGGCATCGCCGATGCCATGGAGGTTCCGTCGCTGGACGATCTGACCGATCCCATGCAGCGGATGTTCCGGGCTTTCGCCGAGCAGACGAAGAGTGACCTGAGGGCGCTCGCGGCCTGCATCCGCGGTTCCCGACAAGTGCTCACACGCGAAGAGGTCTCGTCGATCCGCCTTCCGACGCTGGTCGCCGTCGGGACGAAGGACGACGTTTCAGGATCAGGTCCGGAGCTGGCTGCCCTCATCCCGAACGCGGTGGCGCTCGATATCCCTGGACGGGACCATAACTTGGCGGTCGGCGATCGTGTTCACAAGCAAGGGGTTCTCGACTTCCTCGCCCAGAGACCCTGAGCCGTTCATGAGATAAATCAGGAAGTTCAGGCTCTTAAGGCGCATTGTTCTGTTTCTGATTCACGCGCCGGAAATGGTTTCCAACCCTTGCTTCAAAGCTCAGCAAACGGGATTAACGCCTTGATAGCACAGCGGATTGCGGCATCTATCAGGGAAAGGGAGGTCGGATGACCCGGCTCGACAGCGCCATTCGCCGGCTTACGGCTCAGCGGGATCTCCTCGATTGGGCAACCCGCGTTGTCGCGCCGACCGGTCTGGTGCTGGAGCTCGGCCTCGGCAATGGACGCACCTACGATCATCTGCGGGCCCGCCTTCCGGGGCGGGAAATCTATGTCTTCGAGCGGTTGCCGGCCGCCCATCCGGATTGTCTGCCGGCGCCCGAATATCTGATCGTCGGCGACATCTTCGAGACCCTCCCTGTCTTCATCGCGAAAATCGGCAGGGGCCGCGCCGCGCTGGTTCACGCCGATATCGGCTCCGGCGACGAGAGTCTCAACCGCGAGGTTGCCCTGCGGATGTCTCCGCTCTTGGACGAGCTTCTGCAGCCGCAAGGGCTGCTCCTTGCGGACCGCGCATTCGCGTTGCCGCATTGCGAGGACGTGACCGAGGAAACCGGCATCGCAAAGGGCCGCTACTACGTTTATCGCCGCCGGAACGAGGCGGGGCGGGCAGGTATTAGCGCCCAGTGAAAGTCGGCTGGCGCTTCTCGAGAAACGCCGTCCGCCCTTCGACGGCGTCGGCACTGTCGAAGCAGGCATCCGCCAGGGCGACGGGATCGACGTTCGGGTCCGCAACGCCAAGCGCCGCGTCGATGGCCGCCTTGGCGGCCCGGATCGTCAGGGGAGCGTTTCGGGCAATCTCGGCTGCGGTCGCCAGGACCGTCGCGGCGAGATCGGCATCGGACACGACCTGCTGCACGACGCCCAGCCGCTCCGCTTCCGCCGCCCCGATGCGCCGGGCCGTGTAGAACAGGCTCCGCGCAGCAGGGCCGCCGATGGCCGCCGTGACAAGCCGCATGGCGCCGGGCGGGTATCCGACACCGAGCTTCGCCGCCGGAATCCCGAACACCGCATTGTCGGCCGCGATACGAAGGTCGCAAGCCAGGGCCAGGCCCAGTCCGCCGCCGAGGCAGAAGCTGCGAATCATCGCGATAACGGGTTTCGAGCAATGGGCCACGGCCCAGAACGCGGCCTCGTTCGCAGCCTCGTAGAGCCGGCCGCCCGTTGCATCGGCGCGCACCGTCTCGAACTCCGAGATGTCGGCCCCCGAAGCGAAGGCCCCGTGTCCCGCGCCGCGCAGGATGATGGCGCGCACACGCTCGTCTCCGTCGAGGGAAGCCATGATGGCCGGCAAGGCCTTCCACATCCCGAGATCGATGGCGTTGCGCTTTTCCGGGTTGTCGATGGCGATGGTGGCGACAGCCCCGTCGTAGGACAGGACAAGTTTCGAGGATGGCGATGAAAAATGGGCAGGCATGCGATTTCAGATCTAGGGGAATGGAGAGGACACCCCTATTTATGCTAGTTCGAACGGCCCCGGCAGGGAGAACATGATGACTCAGGCGTGGATGAAACCAGGATCTTCTGACCATCTGGCCGGAACCGTGGATCCCCTGTGGGACCGTCTGCGCGAGGAAGCCGAGGCGCTCGTTCATGACGAACCCGCCATGGGGGCGATCGCGCTGGGGACCGTGCTTCAGCAGCCGAGCCTGGATGCGGCGGTGATCCACCGGGTCGCGACCCGGCTCGGTCATCCGGCCCTCGGAACCGATATCATCGAGCAAACCTACCTTGAGGCCCTCTCCGAGGAGCCTGCGATATCGGAGGCTTTTCGGGCCGATATCCGCGCCGTTTTGGACCGGGACCCGGCAACCACCCGCGTGATCGAGCCCGTTCTCTATTTCAAAGGCTTCCACGCCATTCAAACGCATCGCCTCGCCCATTGGCTCTGGCATCGGGGACGGCAGGATTTCGCCCTTTATCTTCAAAGCCGGTCATCCGAGGTCTTTCAAACGGACATCCATCCCGCCGCGCAAATCGGCCGGGGCATCTTTCTCGATCACGCCACCGGTCTGGTTGTGGGTTCGACCGCCGTCATCGAGGATGACGTTTCGCTTCTCCAGAACGTGACGCTCGGCGGAACCGGGAAGGAGCGGGGAGATCGTCACCCCAAGATTCGGCACGGCGTGCTGATCGGCGCCGGAGCCAAGATTCTGGGCAACATCGAAGTGGGCCACTGCGCCCGGGTGTCGGCGGGATCGGTAGTGCTCAAGCCCGTTCCACACAACGCCACGGTCGCGGGCGTTCCGGCCAAGGTGATCGGAAGCGCCGGCTGTGCCGAGCCTGCCCGTTCCATGGACCATTTCCTGAGGGAGATGGAAGGCATCTGACGCCGCTTTTCTTCGGAGCGGACCCAACGCGGCTTGCCCGCGTTGGCCCGGCATGGCAAGTGCTGCATCCATGCAAATGAAGAAAGGACAAGCGGTGGACAAAACGGAGATGGCGAAAGTCGAGCAATATCTGCGCCAGACTTTTGCGAATCACTCGATCCGCGTGGTCGGTCGTCCCAAGAAGACCGATTCGGCTGAAGTTTATATCGGCGAAGAGTTCGTTGGCGTTCTTTTCGTGGACGACGAGGACGGCGATCGCTCCTTCAACTTCACCATGGCGATCCTCGATACGGACCTTGAGGACTGATTGCTCCCGGCAAGCCAAGCTTGGCTTGCCCTGTGATTATCCTGATTATGGGCTGGCCGCTGCGCCGGCCCTTTTCACATGAGCTTTTCGCACGAGAGTGAGCCATGCCGATCTACAGTCTCGACGATCGTATCCCTGCCTTGCCCGAGCCCGGACGATTCTGGGTTGCTCCCGATGCCCATGTGATCGGCAGCGTCCGCCTTGGGGTCGATGTGGGTATCTGGTTCGGGGCCGTTCTTCGCGGAGACAACGAGCTGATCGAGATCGGAGACGGAACGAATATCCAGGAGGGCTCTCTGCTTCACACCGATCCCGGGGCCCCTTTGAGCGTCGGCCCAGGCTGCACCATCGGTCACCATGCCATCCTTCATGGATGCACGATCGGACCGAACAGCCTCGTGGGAATGGGTGCGACGATCCTGAACCGGGCGCGAATCGGAGCGAATTCCATCGTGGGCGCCAACGCGCTCGTGACGGAAGGGAAGGAATTTCCCGACAACGCCCTGATCGTGGGCGCGCCGGCACGGGTCATTCGGGCGCTCGACGAGGGGTCGATCGAGCGCCTGAGAGCGTCAGCGCTGGGTTACGTGGCGAATTGGAAGCGTTTTGCCGCAGGGTTGAGGCGGATCGACTGATCCGCCCTGTTCTTAGCGATTCGCTGTCGTGGTCGGAGAGCTGATCGTCGGCGAGGTGATGCCGCCGAGCGAAACCCAACCGGTTGCCGCCTGGCTTTCGCGCTTGATGTAGACGTAACCGGTCCGGTCCCAGGGAAGGACGGACGACGTCTTGTTGTCGAGCACGTAGTCGCCCTGATTCGTGCGGACCAGCAGCACGGCATGGCCTTCGCCCAGCTCGTCGATCACCACCGTCATGCGCATGGCGCGGCGGGGGAGGCCACTCTCGGCAAGGATGCGGCGCTTCAGGAGCTGGAAGTCCTCGCAATCGCCCTTTCCGTCATCCGGGAAGCCCCAGATGTCGACAACGCCCCAATGGTCGGCGTCCGTGACGGCTTTCACGTTCGCGTTCACCCGCTGATTCACCGAGGTAATCAGCTTCCACACCTGGGGGGTGAGCTCGATGGTCTGAGGTTCGGCCGTGTTGACCGCGCATTCGGCAGGAAAGTTCTCGCAGAACTTCACCCATCCGAGGATCGGCTTCGCGCTGCCCATATCGGTGATGCTGTGGGCCGCAGGAGGGAGCGAAGCTAGGGTCTGTGCTTCGGCAAGACCGGCCGGAGCCAGAAGTGCAAGGCCAAAAAGGGCCGTGCGAACGAATTTGGATGAAGAAATCGACTTTGTCGCGTGATCAAAGAGATTTTTGAAATAATCCTGCCGCATGCCCCACCAGCCGGTTAATGTTCTTTTAACCAAACTGACACGGTAGGATTTCCGGCTCAAGCGGAAAGTAAAAGGTGAGTTAACGCGTCGCGCCCGGATCGGTTCCGATATGGTTAACGAAATATTTCCATATTTGCGCCATGGAAGCTAAGCCGTTGGCATTGCTGACATTGGGATCTTACATGCGACCGCCGCAAGGGGAACCTCTTCCTTTATTTCCTGTGTCAAAAAGTCCGATGCCGTCCGTTTCGTTACAGGTATGCGCCGTTCCCCGTGGCTTGGCGTAAGCCGTCATGCAAAGCTTTTCCGATGGCCAGCACCCCGTCACGCCCTGCCCGTGAACCAATTCTTAACCTTCCTGCGGTTGTCGCGTGGAGCATCGGCGTCTTGATCGCCATCCATGCGCTGCGCCTGCTCCTGTCCGATGAGACGGACTTCGAGCTGCTCATCGATTGGGCGGTGATTCCCGCCCGGTGGGCCGTCGCGTATGGCGGCGTCGAGGCCCAGGAGGTTCTGGGCGCCCTGAAGCGAGCCGGGACATCGGGTGAAGCGTCGCCGTTCGTCGCGCTCGGGCAATACGTCCTCCAGGACGAGGATGGGCGGCCGTGGACGGCCGTAACCTATGCCCTGCTTCATGGCTCCTGGAGCCATGTCCTGATCAACAGCATCTGGCTCGCCGCTTTCGGCACGCCCATCGCGCGTCGTTGCGGGGCGGCGCGCTTTTTCGCGCTGGCGGTCCTCTCGGCCATCGGCGGCGCGCTCCTCTACGCCTTCATGAATTCCCTCCAGGTGATCCCGATGATCGGTGCATCCGCCGCCGTTTCCGGCATGATGGCGGCCGCCTCATGGTTCATGTTCGCGCCCGCCGAATGGCATCCGGAAGGGCGCCCTGCGATGCCCCACGAGCGGCCTCGGGAGAGCTTGTCCGGGATCGTCCGGAACCGGCAGGTCCTGATCTTTCTCGGGGTCTGGTTCGCCGCCAATTACCTCTTCGGCTTTGTTCAGCCCATGGGCGTCACCGATGCCAGCGTCGCCTGGGAGGCTCACATCGGAGGCTTTCTGGTCGGCCTGGGGCTTTTTCCCCTTCTGGATCCCCTTCCGACCCGGCAAACGCGCTTCATGGCTTGAAAAGGCCCCCGTTTCGCCAGATCATCGACGGGCTGACGAAAGGTCAGAGATGTCCCGAGCGGACGACAGGACCTTGCGTCGGTCCTGCGGCCACGGGGCGGGAGCCCTGCAGCCGCGCAACGGAGGCGAGCATGTCGGTCCATCACATCCTTTCTGCCAAAGGGCGCACCGTCGTCACCATCGAGCCCCACAGAACGTTGGGTGAGGCTGCCCGTACCCTGGCCGAGCGGAAGATCGGGGCGCTACTGGTCACGGACGGCAGCCGGCCTGTTTCCGGAATTATCTCGGAGCGCGACATCGTTCGCGCCGTATCGGCTCAAGGGGCGGATGCCCTGCATGAGCCGCTCTCCCGTTTCATGACCGAGAAGGTCGTCACCTGCACGACCAAGTCGCCTGTCAATGAGCTGATGGAGATCATGACGGACGGCAAGTTCCGTCACATTCCGGTCGTGGAGAACGGCGCGCTGGTCGGGATCATCTCCATCGGCGACGTGGTCAAGCATCGGCTCGCCGAGATCGAGGCGGAGGCGCAGGCCATCAAGGATTACATCGCCACCGCCTGATCACACGGCCTGGCTTTCCTTCAGGAGATCCAGGATGTCCGGAAGCGCGCGCTCGGTCGCCTGGCGGCCCAGCGCGATGCATTCCTCGGCCCGGTGAAACTCGAAAAGTCCCATTTTCGCGAGCTTTGGCGAGATCATGATATCGGGCGGATCGCCGGCTAGGCGGGAGCGGGCGATGCGGTCCTGGGTGATGTTGAAGGCATCCACCATCACGGTGGCGATGCCCGGCGCATTCGGCTTTCTCGGCTTGGCTGTCCGCCCCGACGGGAAGATGCCCCAGCGCTTGGGTTCGGAAAAGGCTTCCTCGATCTCGCGCTCATCGCTGGATTCTTCAGCGGCGTCATAGGATTGGATCACCGTGCCGCGAATCCGGATCTCGCCATTCAGATTCACGCAGATCACCAGGTCCGCTCCGAGGGCACGGGCGGCGGTGATCGGAATGGGGTTCACCAAGGCTCCGTCCATGAGCCAGCGCCCGCCGACGAGAACGGGATCGAACACTCCGGGAAGGGCATAGGATGCCCGCATCGCCTGGACCAGCGGCCCTCGGGTCAGCCAGATCTCATGGCCGCTCGCGAGTTCCGTCGCGATGGTGCAAAAACGAATCGGCAGGGTTTCGACCCGCTGGTCGGTCAGGTCCTGGTCGAGGAGACGCTGCAGACGGGTTCCGGCGATCAGGCCGGACCCGCTGATGTGAAAATCGAGCAGGCCCATGACCCGGCGTTTGGTGAGGGACGCGGCAAAGGCTTCGAGCTCATCCAGCTTGCCGGCCGCGTAACAGCCCCCGACCACGGCGCCGATGGAGCAGCCGGCGATCACGTCCGGCACGATTCCGGCATCGCTCAGGGCTCGCAGGACGCCGATATGGGACCAGCCGCGTGCCGCCCCTCCGCCGAGCGCCAGCCCGATCTTGACCCTCGCGCGCGGATCCCGCTCAATCGGTGCATGCATGTCAGCGATGCTCCCGCCACCCCCGGACCCGACACTGCGCCGGGCGATGTTGTCCCACAACATGGCCGAACTCCAGACCTGTGTGACTTTATGCGACGCTTGTCGTGAAAGTCTTATGAATAACGCACGACAAGCTTATCAGGTCGGTGGTGTGGAAAACTAAACGGTGGAGGACGGCAGAACGCGTCGAGCGACCAGCATGATCACGAGGGCGCAGAGCACGAGAAGTCCGAACATTGCCCGCAATCCGAGGAGATCCGCACCGAATCCGATAATCGGAGGGCCGAGGAGAAGGCCCGCATAACCCAGGGTCGCAACCATCGCGACCCCCATGCTTGGCGGAATTCCCGGCGTTTCTCCTGCGGTGCTGAACAGGACCGGCACCACATTCGCGAGGCCCAGGCCCACCAGGGCGAATCCTGCCGCCGACAGGAGAGGGTGGGGCACGGCCACGGCAAGGCCAATGCCGAGCGCGGCGAGAAAGCCCCCCACCACCAGGGTCTTGACGCGCCCGAGGATCCGCACGGCGAAATCGCCCATGAACCGGCAGATCGTCATCGTCAGGGAAAAGGCCGCAAACCCGCTGACAGCCCGTTCCAGGGTCGCGCCGGCGATGGTCTGCAGATAGATCGCCGACCAGTCCACCATGGCGCCTTCGACGAGAAAGCAAAGAAGCGTCAGCCCTGCGAGTCCCAGGATCCCCCGCCTCGGAATGGCGAATCCGTGGCCGCCCTCCGCGCGGTCCTTCTCGCTGATGACGAAGAACGAGGCGATCAGGAATAGCAGTCCGGTGCCGCCGCAGGTCAGCAGGAGCGTCGGGACGATCGCGAAATCCAGGGCGATCAACGATCCCGAGGCGGCTGCTCCCAAGAGGCCGCCGAGGCTGAAGAAGGCATGGAACGAGGACATGATCGCCTGGCCCCAGCCCTTCTCGACCAGGGTGGCGTTCGTGTTCATGGACACGTCCATGGTGCCGTTGCAGGCCCCGGCCACGAAGGAGGCGAGAACCAGGGCCGGAAGCGTGGAGGCGAAGCCCGGAAGCAGCAGGGTGGCCGCGAAGGCGAAGGCCGAAGCTGCCGCGACACGCCCGCTTCCCAGCGCGGCCGTCCCCCACCCGATGAGGGGCATCAGGAGAACGGCCCCGAAGCCGAAGGCCAGGAGCGCGAAGCTGAGCTCACCGTCGGTCAGGCCGAGGGCGGCCTTGAAACGGGGCAGTTGCGCAGCCCAGGTTCCGATCAGGAAACCGTTGCCGAAGAACAAGCTGCTGGTGGCGGCGCGCGCCAAACGGATATCATGTCGCGTCATGCGCTGCTTCTAATCCGCCTGTCATCGCTTTTCACCCCCGCGCCGAGGAATGGCAGCCTGTCGATTTTGTGGATGCGGCAGCCGATCTGACCGGCTCAACCGAAGATCAGGCCCGGCCTGCCGTCCTGCATGGTCACCTGGCGATAAAAGCAGGACCGGCGGCCCGTGTGGCAGCACCCGCCGTCTCCCGCGACCGTCACCTTGAGCCACAAGGCGTCCTGATCGCAATCGACCCGGATTTCGACGACGGTCTGGACCTGCCCGCTGGTCGCACCCTTGTGCCACAGCTCGTTGCGGGAGCGCGACCAATACCAGGCTTGGCCGGTTTCGAGGGTCTTGGCCAAGGCTTCGGAGTTCATATGCGCGACCATCAGGAGATCACCGGTCGCGGCGTCGGTCGTGACGCAGGTGACGAGCCCGTCCGCCCCGAAGCGCGGGGTCAGGATCGAACCCTCCTCCAGCTCCGCCTTCGGGCCGGGGGAGGGAAAAGTGTCGGAGGCGCACATGGAAGATGCCTTGTACTGGCGGGCCGCGTTCCGGCGGCCCGCGATCGGGACGAAAAATGAGGCTCAAGCCTTACCCTGGCGCAGCAAGGTGAGAAAGCGGACCTGTTCGGCCGGATCGTCCTTGAAGGCTCCCATGAACTGGGTCGTGAGGGTGAGGGCGCCCGCTTTCTGAACGCCCCGCATGGACATGCACATGTGCTCCGCTTCGATCATCACCGCCACGCCGCGGGGATCCAGGCAGTCCTGGAGGGCGAGGGCGATTTGTGCCGTCATCGTCTCCTGCGTCTGCAGCCGACGGGCGTAGACCTCCACAAGACGGGCGAGCTTGGAGAGCCCCACGACCCCCTTTGCCGGATAATAGCCGATGTGAACCATGCCGAAGAACGGCACCATGTGGTGCTCGCAATGGGAGTAGAACGGAATGTCGCGGACGAGGACGATATCGTCGTATCCCTCGACCTCGGCGAAAACCTTGTTGAGAACGTCCCGCGGATCGTCCTTGTAGCCCGCATAGAATTCCTTGAACGCTTTCGTGACGCGCTTGGGGGTGTCGAGAAGGCCTTCGCGGTCCGGGTCGTCTCCCGCCCAGCGGATCAGGGTTCGGACGGCCTCCTCGGCCTCCTCGCGTGTCGGGCGGTCCAAAGGCTTGTCTATGATGGAACTCGTATGTTTCGGCGGGGACTTAACCACATTGTCCATGTGGAGCCTCTCTTTGGTTGTGGAGGATTGCAAAGCGGCGTCATGCCCTTCATCAACCCTGACCATGCGACGTTACCGCTTCGGCGCGGCCGGTCGCATATTTAATGCCTGATCCTTATATTGGGCGTTAATACCCATCTGGCCACTCAAGAGCGCGATGCTGAACGAGATCTACAACCGCCGCATTCTGGAACTGGCCGCGACCATTCCCCATCTCGGGCGACTCGCGGATCCGGATGCCAGCGCGACTGCGCACTCGAAGCTCTGCGGCTCGACGGTCACGGTCGATCTCAAGGTCGAGGGAGACGTGGTGACGGGCTTTGCGCATGATGTAAAGGCCTGCGCCCTCGGCCAGGCTTCGTCGTCCATCATGGGGCGCCATGTGATCGGCTCGACGGCGGACGAGCTTCGCGCCGTCCGGGATGCGGCCCGCCAGATGCTGAAGGCCGGCGGCGTGCCCCCGGCCGGGAAATGGGAGGACCTCGCGGTGCTGGAGCCGGTGCGATCCTTCAAGGCCCGGCATGCCTCGATTCTCCTCACGTTCGACGCGGTGGTGGACGCGTTGGACCAGATCGCCGCCCGAAGGGCGCCGTAGTGGCGAGCCCCGTCCGGCAGGCGGCTCACTGGGCCATTCGCGGCTATCAGCTGACCCTATCCGGCCTTGTCGGACGCCAGTGCAGGCATCTGCCCTCCTGTTCCGAATATACCGACGAGGCGATCCAGAGACATGGTTTCTGGGCCGGCGGATGGGTGGGCTTTTCCCGGATCTGCCGCTGTGGTCCGTTCGGCACGTCCGGCCTCGATCTCGTGCCTGAAACATTGCCCCCGGGATCCGCGTGGTATAAGCCGTGGTCCTATGGTCGCTGGCGAGGCGTGAATGCCCCGGCGATCACTTGCGAGTCGGTCGAACCTGACGGCGGCTGATTCCTTCCTGTTCCAACCCATCCGTCGGCCCCCGCTTACCTGCTCCGTTGGCAGGAGTGAGCAAGGAGAACCTGATGATTACTCTGACATTCCCCGATGGCGCCCAGCGGCAATACGCACCCGGAACGACTGGGCGCGAAATCGTTGAGGGCATTGCCAAATCCCTGGCCAAGCGCACCGTCGCCATGGCCCTCGACGGAACCGTTGTGGATCTCGCCGATCCCATCAGCCGTGACGCCAAGATCGAGTTCCTCAACCGCGAAGATCCCCGGTCGCTGGAGCTGATCCGGCACGATTGCGCGCACGTGCTGGCCGAGGCGGTGCAGGAGCTGTTTCCCGGAACCCAGGTCACCATCGGCCCGGTCATCGAGAACGGCTTCTATTACGATTTCGCCCGCAACGAGCCGTTCACCCCCGAGGACTTTCCCGCCATCGAGGCGAAGATGCGCGAGATCATCGCGCGCGATAAGCCCTTCACCAGGGAAGTCTGGAGCCGCGACAAGGCGAAACAGGTCTTCAAGGAAAAGGGTGAGGCCTACAAGGTCGAACTCGTGGACGCGATCCCGGAAGGCCAGGACCTCAAGATCTATTTCCAGGGCGACTGGTTCGATCTTTGCCGCGGTCCGCACATGACCTCCACGGGAAAGATCGGCAACGCCTTCAAGCTCATGAAGGTGGCAGGCGCCTACTGGCGGGGTGACTCGAACAACGCGATGCTCACCCGCATCTACGCGACGGCCTGGACGACCCAGGAAGATCTCGACGATTACATCCACCAGCTCGAAGAAGCCGAGAAGCGCGATCACCGCCGCCTGGGCCGCGAGATGGACCTGTTCCACTTCCAGGAGGAAGGGCCGGGCGTCGTCTTCTGGCACCCAAAGGGCTGGACGGTGTTCCAGGAGCTGATTTCCTACATGCGCCGCCGCCTGAAGGGCGACTACAAGGAAGTCAACGCGCCGCAGATTCTCGACAAGGCCCTGTGGGAGACTTCCGGCCACTGGGGCTGGTATCGCGAAAACATGTTCGCGACCCAGACCGAGGATGACCGAGTCTTTGCGATCAAGCCGATGAACTGCCCCGGCCACGTGCAGATCTTCAAGCACGGCCTGAAATCGTACCGCGATCTGCCGCTGCGCCTCGCCGAGTTCGGCAACGTGCACCGCTACGAGCCGTCCGGCGCTCTGCACGGCCTGATGCGCGTGCGCGGGTTCACGCAGGACGATGCGCATATCTTCTGCACGGAAGAGCAGCTTGCCGCCGAATGCCTGAAGATCAACGACCTGATCCTCTCCACTTACGCCGATTTCGGCTTCGAGGAGATCGTCGTGAAGCTCTCGACGAGACCCGAGAAGCGCGTCGGCACGGACGAGATGTGGGATCATGCGGAAGATGTCATGACCCGGGTTCTCAAGCAGATCGAGGACCAGTCCGGCGGACGCATCAAGACCGCGATCAACCCGGGCGAGGGCGCGTTCTACGGGCCGAAGTTCGAGTATGTCCTGCGCGACGCCATTGGCCGTGACTGGCAGTGCGGCACCACGCAGGTGGACTTCAACCTGCCGGAGCGGTTCGGTGCGTTCTACGTCGATGCAGACGGCCAGAAGAAGACTCCCGTGATGGTGCACCGCGCGATCTGCGGTTCCATGGAGCGCTTCACGGGCATCCTGATCGAGCACTTCGCCGGCCATTTCCCGCTCTGGCTTGCCCCCGTGCAGGTGGTCGTCGCCACGATCACGTCGGACGGCGACGATTATGCCCGGGAAGTCGTCCGCGCGGCTGAAAAGGCCGGTCTGCGGGTCGAGGCCGATCTGCGCAACGAAAAGATCACCTACAAGGTGCGCGAACACTCGCTCGCCAAGGTTCCGGTGCTTCTCGTCGTCGGCAAGAAGGAAGCGGCCGAGCGGACCGTGTCGATCCGCAGGCTCGGCAGCCCGGACCAGAAGTCAATGACCCTCGACGAGGCGCTCAAGGTCCTGGCGGATGAAGCCGTCACGCCGGACCGCAAGCGGGCCCGCAGCCTCGCGGAGCCGGAGGAGCACCTGACCCTCGACGGTCAGCACGTGGTCGCCAGGACGGTCGCCTGACTTCCGGCCGAAGCATTCCGATCATTCCGGGGTGACCGACAGGCCACCCCGGAACAACATCTTTCTCATCGTCTGTCGGGTTTCAGCTCGTCTGCCGCTGTCGCCCCGAGCTGCGTCCCCCGGCCTCGGAGCCTGCGGTGACCCCCGACGTGCCGCTGCCGGGATTTCCGCTCGCCGCTCCGGAATCTCCCGCCTCCGTTCCGGTGGCATGGCCCGGTTGGTGCTGGCCGACCCGCAGATTGTTCTGGACATGGGCGATCCCCGAAACCGACTCGGCCAGATCCTCGGCCCAGCGTTTCTCGTTCCGGTCGCGAACCGTGCCGCTCAAGGTGACCTCCCTGCCGCTGACGCTGACCTCGATTTCCGAGGCATCGAGCCGAGCGTCGTCCGTCAGCCGCTCGTTGATGTCCTCCCTGATGCGGTCGTCGGAGCGCTGATAGCTGCGGGGACCCTTGCCGCGGTGCTCGCCCCGGCGGACCTCTCCTCTGCTTCCGGTGGCGTCGTTCTCGAACCGGGTGTTGCCCGGGCCGCTGCCATAATTGCCGTGGTCCCGCCGCTCTGACACGAGGCTCCAGGTACGCTCCCGGTTCTGCATGCGACGTTCGTCCTCGCGGCTATCGTCCCCCGGGCGCTCCCACCAGCCGGTCGCTGTCGCCGCGCCAAACTGGCGCGGCCGATAACCACCGCCGCCGCGGCCCGTATCATAGGTGCCGTTGTCGTCGCCGTAGTTCTGATAGCCTTCACCGCCGAAACCGCCTCGCATCTTGGGATTGCGCTCGCCGGCGCCCACGGGGCCGCCGCCGATGCCGAAGGCCGCGCGCTCATCGTCCTGATCGCGGAAGCGGAAGCCGCCCCGGGAGGCGCCGCGCCGGCTGCGGACGGCATGGCCCCGCCCGCGATCCTCGTCCCGATCGTCGTGGGCCCGCCGGGCCAGTTCGCGCCGCTCGTCCTCGGTCAACCGGTCACGCCTGGGACGTTCCTGTCCCCCTGCGATGGAGCGATCGGGCTCGGAAGGGGAGGAGATGCGCCGCAGGGCCTGCGATGCCCTGTCCTCGGCGTCCGTCGCCAGATCGCCGAGCGCCACGATGCCCACCAAATGTTTGTCGTGGTCGACAACGGGGAGACGGCGGATCTGATGGTCGCTCATCAGCTCCACGATATGATCGACGTCATCGTCGTCGAAGCACCACCAGACATTGTCGGACATCACATCCCGCACGAGCGTGTTGTCGGGAGCCAGGCCCGCCGCCGTGGCGCGAATGGTGATGTCCCGGTCCGTGATCACGCCCTTCAGGCGCCGCCCGTCGCAGACCGGAAGCGATCCGACATTCATCTCGTCCATCAGGCGAGCCGCGTCCCGGATCGTCCGATCCGGCGGGATCACGCGCACGTTGCGGGTCATGACGTCCGATATCTTCATGAGCTTGCTCCCGGTTGGGGCCGCCCTTGAAGGTTGGCGAGAACCAATATGCGCGGCGGCCATGCATCGATGACCGTTCAATGCCGCCAAGGCTGGAAAGGTTCAGGCTTATTATGGTTTGGCGACGATCTCGATGTCGCGGTCGAGGCCGCTTTCCACTTTGAAATCGCGAGTGTGAACCTTGCCGTCGTGGCGGGCGATCAGGACATAATCTCCCTCGGCCAACGTGACGGAAGGGAAGGCCCCGATAGCTTCCCGGATGACGTCGCCGCCGGGCGTCAGCACGCTGAAGGCGGTCCCGGCAAAGGCTTCGCCGCCTTGGGCCGCGACGAGCTTGAGAGTGACGGTGGCCGCGCGGTGGTTGAGGGTCGCTTCCGTCACCTTGCCGGTCTCGACCTTCAGGTCTGCGCGCATGATCGCGTTGGCGTCCCCATAGGTGGACACCACGTGGTAGGTGCCCTCCGGCAGACGAATGACGTCATCCGCCCTGGCGTTGGCGATGACCAGACGGCCTTCCGAGTTGGAGCCGATCGGAACATAGACCGAGAAGCTGAGCTTGCTTCCGGGAATCGACGAATCGCCCACGGCACCCTTCAGCTTGAGCGCTCCGGCGCTGATCACGAGCCGGTCCGACAGGGCTCCCGCCTGGATCGTCAGGCGCTTCGACGCGCCTGCGAAGCCGTAGGCCACATGAACGATGTAGTTGCCCGGCGAGAGCGTGAAGGTCGGGGTCGGGCTGGTCGAGCGCGCGATGATGGTCGGCTGGGTCGTATCGCCCTTATCCTCATACACACGCCAGACGAGGCCGGAGCGGATGGACTGATTGTCAGGAAAGACGGCGCTGGTAGCGAGCGTCACCTGGCCGAGAGTCACCGGCGGAGCCTTCTGCGTCAATGACGGGACGGCCGGCGACGTCTGGGCTTGCGCCGCACCGGAAACGAGGCCGGTTGCCAAGGCGAGAAAAAGCAGGCGCAGGGTCACGATCGCATTCATTCCTGAGAGCCGGTCCTAGCGTATCCGGGGGACTTCGGCGGTTCTGATCGGCTCTTCCTTCTTGCTCTTTACGAGGTCGGAGGCAGCCGCGACAAGATTTTCATAGGAAATGGGGCGAAAATTAAACTCGACCCGATGCCGGCCCGCCGGAATCTCGACGCCGCGGAACAGGAGGTTCGCGCGGAGCAGGGGCTTACGCTCTCCGTCCACCGTGACCTCCCAGCCGGGATAATAGACGTCGTGCAGGACGAGCACGCCGGCTTCCACCGTTTCCAGGTCGATGCTGACGGAGTTCCGCTGATAGCTGACGATCTTGACGTGGTCCTGAAGGTCCTTGGGGCTCGCCCCCTCCGCCGAGGACGCGTAGCGCTCCTTGAGAAGCGGCATGCTTGCGTCGTCGATCAGGGCCTCGCTCTGGCGGTTGAATTCCGGCAGCTCCTCCTGATCGAGGGCCGCCTCGGAATCCACCGGGCTGATCTCATGCGCCACATAGGCGCGTGGGCTCGCGCCGTTGAGACGATAGATCCACATGCGGCCGGTGCCGTAGACGATCTCGGCTCCCGTCAGCCGGGGGAAATGGCGCGGCATGCGCTCGATCGGGCGGTCGAGCACCAGATATTCCAGGCCGAGAAGTCCGGCGAGGCGGCACTTGTAGCCCCGGAACGTCGCCGGAAAGGTCCGGAGATTCGGATCCTCGGCGTTCTCGCCTGGGCCAATGGCCCGCTCGTAATCGGCGAGGCGGAGCGGGTTGTAGCCGATGATGTCCTCGATCTGCAGCACCATGGAGGCGTTCTGCCACGGTCCTCCGAGGCCGAGGATCTCGACGCGCGGGTAGTCGCCTTCGGAATGCCGGTCGGCCAGCTCGCGCTTGAGGATCTGGAGCCCTTGGAGCTGTTCGGGCGGGAGCTGGCGGAAGACGGCGTAGCGCTCGGCCGGCTCCGCATTCAGCGGCGAGGCGGCATGGCGCAGGATGAGCTCCCCGCCGGTCAAGGTGATCAGCACCATGGCTGAGATTTCGCGCCACCGGGGCGTGAGGCTCGCCTTGGACAGGGCCGCGATCAGAAGCGCGGCGGCCACGAGGCCGAGGCCGATCTCGCGCATGGCGGGAGCACCCTGTCCGGCCCGGAGGGCGAATGCCATGGCGCTGGCGATCGCGGCGATAGCAAGGGCAAGCGACAGCATCGGCAGGAAGATATGGAGCCTGCCGACGGAAGGGGCGGCCCATTTCGGAAGCCCGTCGACGACGTAGCGGTGGACCAGATAGCCCGCCGCAAAGGCGAGCATGATGTTGATCAGAAAGGTCGCATCCGCGGGACGGCGATAAAGATCGACGCCGGGCATGTGGTCGAAGATCATCTCGAAGCCGGGCGTGTAGCGTCCAAGCGCGTAAAGCAGGGCCAGGACGCCCACCACGAAGAAGAAGCGGAACTCGCGCGCCAGGAGGCGCCCGCCTGCGATTCCATGCCAGAAGAGGAACAGGGCCGGGATCGTGCCGATGAACAGGTAGTTGGTGGCCCGGTCGGTCCAGGTGCCCTCCGACAGGCTGTGCCAGTCCGGCCCCCAGTAGTCGTAGGTCCAGCGCAGGGAGCCGAAGACGTTGCCGAAAAGGATCGTCGCGAGGCTTTCGGGCGGCAGCGAGCCCATGGCCGCGACACCGAACCCGAAGGATGGGCGGGTCGAGGTGGCCAGGAACTGCATGGTCAGGACGACAGGGACTGCCAGGAGTGCCCCGCCGATTGCGGCCATCGTCACCAGAACGCCGAGCCGGGACTTGAAATAGGAAAAGGGAGCGGAAGCCGTCGCGATCCGGTAGCCGGCGCCGGCAAGAAGCGTCAGGTCGCAGAGAAAGGCGACCTGATCCCGCCCGATGGTCATCAAGACCGCCACGACGGCGAACAAGGCGCCAAAGCGATACGAGCGCCGGTCGAGCGCTTCCTCGAGCAGCAGGAGCGCAAGGGGGAACCAACCGTAGCTGAGGATGATCCCGGTATGCTGGAGCCGGGCGCTGGCGGATCCGCCGAGAATGAAGACGATCGCCGCAACCACCGCTCCGGCCGGATGCCAGCCGCGCCTTCTGAACAGGGGGACGAAGGCGAGGGCGCCCGGGATGAAATGGGCGAAGATCACCAGGTCGAACAACTGCATCGACGGCTCGGGGACCAGCCATCCGAAGAACAGCATCGTGGGGGTGAACAGGAGCGATTGCGGATCTGCCGCAGAAGGATGTCCCCCGAAATGGTAGGGGTTCCAGAACGGCATTTCCCCGTGCGCCAGCGCTGCGCCGAGATAGCGAAGGGTCGGGTAGAACTGGTTCTTCGAGTCCCAGGGAACGACGGTGCCCGTCAACGGCCAGATCAGGGCCGCGAGAGCCCAGAAAGCCAGGATGAGGCCCAAGGCCACGAGGGTCGGACGCCGGGTCCAGATCCCAGGTTCCGTTACTTTGCCCGATGCAGGTACAGATGTGTTCATTGTTATTGAGACGGCACTCCACCGGTGACTCTAGGCAGGTCCCGGACGATCCCCCGAGGCGATCGAGGCGGAGCTCGCCGGACCGGCAAGCCACCATTCCTCGCCATGCTCAGGAAACCTGCTTGGCGTGTCGCCGTACTCCCCCTATACATCCGCTGCGGTTTCTGTTCTGCAACGGCCCCAAAATGCCCGCGCTTCCTCAAGCGCAACAAGAGGGCGAGACCATGGCAGGCAAAGCGCCGCCGAAATCCCGCTGCCCTTGAGGCATCTCAAAAGCATTGTCTCATATATTCCCTGTCGGATGAAGGTCCTATGAACGAAAGCCTTGCCCGCCTTGAGCAACGTCGCTCCGTCCCCGCCCGCTGGCTGAGCGAGCCGGGGCCGACACCCTCGGAGATCGACACGCTTTTGACCGTTGCGGCCCGCGTGCCCGATCACGGGAAGCTCGTTCCGTGGCGCTTCATCCTCATCGAAGGGGAGGGACGCCAGCGGTTGGGCGAGGTGCTGGTGGGGGCCTTCAAGGCCGACCAGCCCGAGGCGGAGGCCGAAAAGGTGGAGGCGGAGCGCACCAGGTTCTCGCATGCGCCGCTCGTGGTCGCGGTCGTATCGAGGGTCACGCCCCACGTGAAGATCCCCGATTGGGAGCAGGTGCTGTCGGCGGGCGCCGTCTGCATGAATCTCCTCAACGGAGCGACCGCGCTCGGGTTCGGGGCGGTTTGGCTCACAGGTTGGGCCGCGTTCGACCGGCGGGTGCTCGACGCGCTCGGCCTCGCGCCGGAGGAGCGCATCGCCGGCTTCATCCACATCGGGACGGCGAGTGAGACGCCCACCGACCGGGCGCGTCCCGCCCTTGCCGATATCGTGACCCGCTTCTGACGAACCATGTTCTACGAAACCGCCACCAAGAACCACGGCCTTCCCCACGACCCCTTCAAGGCCATCGTGACGCCCCGGCCCATCGGCTGGATCACGGCGATGAGCGGGAAAGGGGAGGTGAATCTGTCGCCCTACTCGTTCTTCAATGCGATCGGCGAGAATCCGCCGATGGTCGCCTTTTCGTCCAACGGGCGGAAGGATGCGGTCACATTCATCGAGGAAACCAAGGAATTCGTCTGCAACGTCGCGAGCTTCGACTTGCGGGATCAGCTCAATTTGACCTCCGCCCCCCTGGCGCGGGGCGAGAACGAGATGGTTCATGCCGGGCTGGAGGCCGCACCCTCGCGCCTCGTGAAGCCGCCGCGGGTGGCTCAGGCACCGGCGGCCCTCGAATGCCGATGGGTCCAGACCGTTCCGCTCGTGCCCCTGGAGGGCGGAACGCCGACCTATTTCCTGGTCATCGGTCAGGTTGTCGGCATTCACATCGACGACCGCTTCATCGTGGACGGTTTGGTCGATACCGCGGCCATGCGGCCGATCGCCCGCTCCGGCTATCGCGACTACTTCGTTGCGACGCCCGAGACAAAGTTCGCCATGACGAGACCGGGCGGCTAGCGCTTTCCGGCTCTTGTCAGGAGGCGCTCGGCCCGGACCAGATGGGGGCGGTCGAGCATCTCGCCGGCGACCCCCACGACGCCCGCGCCTGGAGAGGCTTGAAAGGCCGCGATGACGGCCTCTGCCCGCGCGACGGCCTCTTGCGACGGCGTGAACGCCTCGTTGATCACCGGAACCTGTGCCGGATGGATCGCCATCTTGGCGACGAACCCGTCCCTGCGAGCCTCCCGGCACTCGGCGGCGAGGCCCTCGAGGTCACGAAAGTTGGTGTAGACCGCATCGACCGCATCGACGCCCGCCGCCGCCGCCCCCAAAAGGGTCAGGGAGCGCACCAGACGATAAGGGTCGGTATAAAGGCCATTCTCCCCTCGGTTTCCTTCGGCTCCGATATCGGCGGAAAGATCTTCCCCGCCCCATGCAAGGCCCGCGAGCCTGTGACTCGCGCCCGCGAACGTGCCGAGGGCAAAAACGCCAAGGGCATTCTCGGTGGCGATGGCGAGGATCCGGGTGCCGCCATCATCGAGACCGAACTCGGCTTCCCGCACGGCGAGCTTTGCGCCCAGATGGGCCGCGTCGACCCCGCCGACGGCCTTCGGCAGCACGACGCCATGCGGACCCGCGCGCATGACACCATCGAGGTCATCGTCGATCAGGCCGGAGGTCAGGCCGTTCACCCGGACATAGAGGCGCGGCCCCGCCGGTTGGCCCTTTGCTTCCGTCAGGAAGGAGGCCGTCGTGGCGCGTGCCTCGGCCTTGGCATCGAGGGCAACCGAATCTTCCAGATCGATCAGAAGAGCATCGGCCCCGGACAGGAGGGCCTTTTCGAGTTTCTTGCGGCTGTCGCCGGGAACGAACAGGAGCGAGCGCATCGGCCTCAAACCTCGATCGTCGTGTCGCGCTTGCGCATGAAGGCCTGCCGGCGGCACTCGGCCACAAGGGTGCCGTCCTGCTTGTAGGCCCGGTGGATGAAGTCGACGATCCCCGCATCCGGGCGCGAGCGCGATTCCCGCTTTGCGACGATCTCGGTCGTGACGTTGATCGTATCGCCTTCGAACAGGGGGGCGGGGAACTTCACGTCCGTCATGCCCAGATTGGCGATGGTGGTGCCCACGGTCGTGTCGTTCACGGAGATGCCGATCATCAACCCGAGGGTGAACAGGGAGTTCATGAGGGGGCGGCCCCATTCGGTCTCGGTTGCGCAGAAATGCGCGTCGATATGAAGGGGCTGCGGATTGAGCGTCATGTTGGAGAAGAGCATGTTGTCCATCTGCGTCACCGTCCGGGTCAGGCGGTGGCGCATGATGTCGCCGATCACGAAATCCTCGAAGAAGAGGCCGCCCCTCGGGTGCCTTTTGCTCTCATCGCTCATGTGGAGATCCTTGTTTCGCCCATGGCCGCCCGGTGGCCGACCTGCCGATGCTCCGGCCCGCGCCGAAGGTCAATAGCCGAATTGCTCTCTCAGAATCCGTTCGTCGAGGCTGTGACCGGGATCGTGCAGCATCACGAGGTCGATGCTGCGGTCCATGGAAGCGTGGACCCTTGAGATATCACGGAATTCCGTGTGATCCGCCACGGCGCTCACCGGTCTCTCGATGGGATCCATCACCTCGATCTGGATCTTGGCATAGTCAGGCAGCAGCGCCCCCCGCCAGTGGCGCGGCCGAAAGGCCGAAATGGGCGTCAGCGCCAGAAGGGGGGCATTGAGAGGAAGAATCGGCCCGTCGACCGAAAGGTTGTAGGCCGTGGACCCCGCCGGGGTCGCGATCAGGACCCCGTCGGACATCAGTTCGGAAAGCCGGACCTGGTTGTCGATGCTGACCCGCAGTTTCGCGGCCTGATAGGTCTGTCTCAGCATGGAGACTTCGTTGATCGCGCGGGCCGTATGGGAGGTCCCGCGCACGTCCCAGGCCACCATCAGGAGGGGATGGGCGACGCTGCGCTCCGAGGCCTCGAGCCGATCGAACAGCTCGTCCTCGCGGAACTCGTTCATGAGAAAGCCGACCGTGCCCTTGTTCATGCCGTAGATCGGCTTCGACCTGCCCATGAAGCGATGAAGCGTGCGGAGCATGAGCCCGTCGCCGCCGAGCGCCACGATCACATCCGCATCGTCGGGCTCCACGCTCGGATAACGGCCCTTCAGCAGCGCGAGCGCGGATTGCGCTTCCGCCGTCGGACTGGCAACGAATGCGACATGGTTGAAACGGCGCGCCATGCCCGGGTACCCTCCTCACGCCAAACGGCTATTGGAAGAAGGCATAGCATGGAGAGCCCACTTCTCGTCTATACGACCTTTCCCGATGTCGACACCGCATTGAGCGTCGGCGAGGATCTGGTCCGGGAGCGAATGATCGCCTGCATGAATGTGCTGCCCGGAATGCGCTCGGTCTACGCCTGGAAAGGGTCGGTCGAGCGAGGCGCGGAGGCAATCGCCATTCTCAAGACGCGAAAGAGCCTGCAGGATCAGGTTCTGCAGGCTCTCAAAAGCCGCCATCCCTATGAGACGCCGGTCATCCTGACCATCGAGCCGGGTGCGGATGCGGACACCCTTGCCTGGCTTGTCGGCGAGACGACTGTGCCCACCTAGGACTGCTTCTGCGGTTAGAGGCCGGAGCTCCATTGCACCGGAACGAACCGGTAGCCGTTGCCGTCCTTCGCGATATGGCCCGTCGCAGGGAAGGGGGCATGATAAAAAGCGACCTGCGCCCGTTCGGCGGAGGCCATGTCGAGCATCTTATGCCGCGTCTGGCGCGCCGTCTCGGCATCCATGTCGAAAACGGCGGACCAGTCGGGATTCCGGACGAAGAGCGCCGGATGGTTCGTCACGTCGGACATGACGATCAGCTTTCCCTGTCCGGAGTTCAGCATGTAGGACGTATGGCCCGGCGTGTGACCGGGCGTCGCGATCGAGGTGAGGCCGGGTACGATCTCCTTGCCGGCATCATAGCGCTTCACGTCCTTCGCGACGGGATCGAATACCCGGTGAACCCCCTGGAAGGCGCCCTTCATGGCCTCCGGAGCCTGGCTCATCCGGGCATCGTCCATCCAGAAGTCCCATTCCTGAGCCGGCACCATGATTTCCGCCTTCGGAAAGACGGCCGTCCCGTCCTTCAACCGCAGGCCGTTGATATGGTCGCCGTGGAAATGGCTGATGACCACCGTGTCAACTTGGGCAGGATCGAACCCGGCCGCGCGGAAATTCGACATCCAGGTGCCGGAGGTGGGGGCGCCCATGTCGCCGTTGCCGGTGTCGATCAAAGTGACGCGGCCATTTTGCCGGATCGCAAGGGTCGTGAAAGTCAGCGGGATTTTGTCGGCAGGAAGAAAGGCATCCTGCATCGCTTTCTTGACGTCGTTGAGCTCCGCGTTGCGGATGAAGCCTTCCAACGGGCGATAGGCGAAACCGTCGTTGATGGCGGTCACTTCGATGTCCCCCACCTTGTAGCGGTAATAGCCGGGGGCTTGGCGCGACGATGTCGTGGTGCCCTGGGGAGCGGGGCTCGATTGAGCCAGGGCGGAGCCGGCAACCGGAATAGCGGTACTTGCAAGAATGGCGCGACGGGTCAGCGTCATGAGAACCTCTCTGGAAAAAGGATCGTCAAGGCTAGAGAGCGACTTCAAGAGCGCAAGAGCTTGGCCTTTCACGAATCGGCGAGCGTCAGCGTCCGAAGCGGGTTCAGTCGTCTGTCCGCGTGAGCTGGTACAGTGCGATCCCGCTCGTTGTGGCGACATTCAAGGAGTCGAACCCGCCACTCATCGGAATCGTGACCGAGCGGGTTTGGGCAAGAAGCTCCGGCGGCAGACCGGGACCTTCGGCGCCGAGGAGCAGGGCCGTCCGACCCTGAGGCTTGATCCGGCTGAGAGGCTCGGCGCCCGACGGGGAAAGGGACAGGATCTCGAAACCTGAGCTTCGAAGGTGTTCGAGCAGGTTTTCCGCCGAACCGGCGCGGGTGAACGGAACGACCAGGGATCCCCCGACGGCGACACGGATGGCTTTCCGGTAAAGCGGATCGCAGGTCGTGTCATCGAGCAGAACGCCGTCTGCCCCGAAAGCGGCGGCATTGCGAAAGATGCCGCCGACATTGTCGTGATTCGCAAGCCCGACGAGCCCGAGCACAAGGGCGTTTGGCGGCAGCCCGTTCAGAAATTGCCTGGGGGGAGCGGAGGGAATTCTACGGGCGATAGCCAGGATGCCGCGATGAATGGGAAATCCGACGATCGCGTCCATGACGGAGCGGCCCGCCGCATAAACTGGAACTCCAGCGGGCACTTTCGCCAGAAGATCGCTCATTCCTTCGACACGGTTTTCCGACAGCAGGAGCGATTCCACCGCAAAACGCTCCTGCCGAAGCAGGACCCGCAGCACGACCTCGCCTTCCGCCACGAAGAGATTTTGCCGTCCGATCAGGTCGCGCTCGCGAACCGCCCGGTAAGGTTCGATTCGGGGATCGTCGGGGTCTGTGATCGTAACCGTGTTCGGCATCGGGTCGGGTGCAGCCATGAGTTCGATTGTTCCGACCTATGGCGGCGCTTGAGCGCGGGAACAACGACTTTCTGTCTCTGTTAGCCCCACGCGATAGGTTCTGGTCGATCTTTATGGAGGCAGACGGTCATGGATATGTTGGGTGGATGGCTATGGGCGCTTGTCGTTATCGGAGGCCCTGTTCTCCTCGGCATCGCGCTTTTCCTGTTTTCGGCGAACCGGCGCAAAATGACCCGGCGGGAAGTGCAGGCTTCCGAGCAGAGTGCACGGGAGAACTGGGGCAAGGAGCGGGTTCGCTGATTGGACGGCGAAGTCGAAAGGCGATAGCCCGGTTATTTTCTAAAATGCTATAACATTAAGTATCGGTTCATCTCCAATCGCTATCCTGCAGGGACCGTTATCTGCAACGATGAGTTTGGAACCAGACATGAACCATTCCAGCGTAAAACCGATCGGCTCCGCCTTGTTCGCCGTGCTGCTTGCGGCTTTTTCAAGTGAGGCCTTGGCGTTCCCCGTGATCCAATCCCCCGCAGAATCGGCCACGGGCAGTCAGATGCTTCACAAGGCCTGGCACAGCGGCGTTCCCCACAGGCGGGTCATTGGCGATCGTGTCTATGGAGGTTATTGTCCTCCGCAGGGGTGCCCCGCCTGGACACAGCGCGATCTTCGGCAGGATCCCCGCACGGGAGAATGGTACAGCCCGGAAAATGAGCGGCGGCGGTACGAGCCTGAGCCGCGCGAACATCGCGGACGCCGTCATCGTTACTGAATATTGGACGTCTCGGGCGCCACCTAACTATCAGGGTGCTTTGTCAAGCGACCTTCTACTCGAGCGGCTGCTGCAAATCCCCCTGGCCAGGAGGGGAGCTTCTCCTGACGTGCTTCCTCCGAGCGATTCAGCAAGTCGGTGCTTCCGGGGGGCACGTCATCACCAAATCGTGGCGAATGTTGCTCGCCCATACATGGGTGAAGCAGTAACGGTGCTTCTTGATCCCGTCAGCCGCTCGGCACACGCCCATAGCCGCCGTTTGATGATGCGGGGCGCGGCGGCGCCGTCATGGCTGTCTGGTGTCTTTGCGGCGGTCCAGCTCGGCCTCGATCTCGAATGCCAAATCCCGCACCAGCTCCCGGTACTCCGCGCATCGGGCCCCCCGCACGGCTGACATCGATCGCTCCCAGTGCAACAGGGCTGCCTGCGCCGCGGTGAGATCCTCGCAGAGTGATCGGAAGCTCTCGTTCGTCCGGGCCAGCTCCTCGATCGCATGTCCCCGGTCGGGGAAGCGGGCAATAGCGGCCTGGACGGCGTGATCCATGGGGTAACCCCGCTGCCGGGTTCAGACAGCGCCGATGCGCCGTCCCATAGTGATCAGCATTGACCCATACCGCAGGCGTGAGGAGTATGTTACGGTAGGTTACGGGAAGAGGCGTCTCGTACGCCCGCGGACAACGGACCGATCCATGCTCGGCCAAAGCGACGGCACAGTCGGTGCCTCGCCCCAGGTGCAGTCGTCGCCTGCGGCGGAGGATGTGCGCGCCCAGCTCGCCATTCTCCTCACCAGCCCAGACCTCGATGCTCCGGCGCGGGCCCGCAAGTTCCTGCACTATGTCGTCGAGGAGACGCTCGCCGGGCGCGCCGACCGCATCAAGGCCTATGCCATCGGCACCGAGGTGTTCCGGCGGAGTTCGGACTTCGATGCTCAGAGCGATCCGGTCGTGCGCATCGAGGCCGGACGGCTGCGCCGGGCCCTGGAGCGCTACTATCTCTCCGATGGCGTGTCGGACCCGGTGATCATCACCATCCCCAAGGGGGCGTATGTCCCGCACTTCGCCTGGCGCGCGCAGGCCACGATCCCTCACCCTTCCGCACCAACCATTCTGTCACCGGCAAAGAGCCAGGTCGGTTCGCCGCGACGGCGCTGGATGCCCTGGATTGGCGCGGCAGTCCTTCTGATCGCCGTCCTTACCCTCCTTGCCGCGCTCGTCCTGTGGAACACGGGGCGAGACGGCCCGGCCCGCCCCTCCCAGGCGTCCGCTCCCATGCCTCTCGGCAGGCCGACCCTCGTCGTGATGCCGTTCGAGGATCTGGGAGAGCTTCCGGCAACCAGGACCTACGCCGCCGGCCTGACCGAGGAAGTCCTGAGCCAGCTAGCTCGCTTCAAGGAGATCACCGTCCTCGGCCGGGAGACGTCGCGGACCATCCCGCCGGGAGCGGATGCCGCCCGTATCCGTCAAGACCTCGGCGTCCGGTACGTGCTCGAGGGCAGCGTCCGGGCCGCGGCGCATCGCCTGCGCATCACGGGGCGTCTCGTCGATGCCGGGACCGGCACCGTCCTGTGGTCGCAGACCTACGACGAGGATTTGCAGGTCCGCGATCTCTTTACGATCCAGGACGACGTCGCCCGCAAGGTCGCGACCGCCGTGGCGCAGCCCTACGGCATCATCCAGCGCGCCGACCAAACTCAAGCCGGCGCCCGCCCGCCGGACGACCTTGAGGCCTATGCGTGCACGCTGCGGTTCTATGATTACCGGGCCGCCCTGTCCGAGGACAGTCATGCGGCCATCCGGACCTGCCTTGAAAGGGCCGTGGCGCTCCATCCGGATTATGCGACCGCCTGGGCGATGCTGTCTGTCCTGTATCTCGACGAGGATCGGTTCGGGTTCAATCCGAGGGCGGGGTCCAGCAACCCGATCCAGCGCTCGCTCGATGCCGCTCGCCGCGGGATCCGCCTCGATCCGGAGAACGTGCGAGCGCTCCAAGCCCTGATGATGGTATTGTTCTTTGCCCAGCAACCCACGGAAGCGCTGGAGATCGGTGAGCGGGCCGTCGCCTTGAACCCGAACGACACCGAGCTGCTCGGCGAGTTCGGCACCCGTCTGGGCCAGGCCGGAGCTTGGCAGCGCGGCGCCGAGCTGCTGGAGCAGGCTCTTGCCCGCAATCCGCGCCACTCCGGCTATTACAGCGGCACGCTGGCAGTTTACGCCTATATGCAGCGCGACTACGCCCGCGCCGAGACCTTGATACGCCAGGCGAGGCTGGAGAAATTTCCCCTTTATCACTTCGTCGCCGCCGTCATCTACGCCCAGCTCGACAAGGCGCCGGAAGCCGCTGCGGCCCGCGACGAGTTCTTGCGGATGCGCCCGACCATCTTCGAGCATTGGGATGAGGAGATGGCCAAGCGGAACTACCGGCCGGAGGACGCAGCGCATTTTGCCGCGGGCGCCCGCAAGGCCGGTTTTCCGGTGCCGGCCTGGACGGCCGCGGAAGCGACCCTTCAGGCGCCCGCTCAGCAGCGCTGACCCGCACTGCCTCTACGTAACCTACACGATGCTACAGGCGCGAATGCTCCACCATTGCTAGCGTCCAGGAGTGGCATGGCGGCCAGGAGGATTGCGCTCAAGGACGCTGTCGAGCGGGGAGCCGCCAGTCGGGATCGCCGGGCTGGGCAAGTCAGGTGTCACACAGTCCTCGATAACCTAACGCAAGGGAGATTTGTCATGCCTTTGGATCTGACCCGTCGCCAGGCGACGATCGGTGCCTTGAGTCTTCTCGCCGGAACCTCTGTGAGCACGGTGAGCGAGGCTCACTTGGGCGAGCTGTTGGGCATCGATGACGGCCTCGAGGAGTTCTGGCTCGCAACCGACGCGTACATCTACGGCTATCCGCTGGTCACAATGGAGATGACGCGCCGCGTGATCACCAATGTGGCCGCCCCTGAAGGTACCCGGGCGCCCATGGGCCACCTCATCAAGCTCCGGCATTATCCGGATGCCGCGTTCCGCGACGTGACGGCGCCCAATGCGGACACGCTCTACACCACCGCGTTCGTCGATGTCGGCCAGGAGCCCTGGGTGCTGGGCCTGCCGGACATGAAGGACCGCTATTATCTGATGCCGATGCTGGACGGCTGGACGACGGTCTTCCAGGTTCCGGGCAAGCGCACCACGGGCACCGGACCCCAGACATACGCCATAACCGGGCCCGGCTGGACCGGTACGCTGCCGCAGGGTGTCAAGGAGTACAAGTCACCCACCAACATCGTCTGGCTTCTCGGCCGCATCTACTGCACGGGCACGCCGGAAGATTATGCGGAGGTGCACGCACTCCAGGACCAGGTCAAGCTGATGCCGCTCAGCGCCTACGGCAAGCCGTATACGCCGCCTGCCGGCAAGGTCGATCCGTCGATCGACATGAAGACCGCCGTACGCGATCAGGTGAACCGCATGGACGCGGTGGCGTACTTCACCCTGCTGGCACAGCTGATGAAGACCAATCCACCAGCGGCGGCCGATGCTCCGGCCCTCGCCAAGTTCGCTCGTATCGGGCTCGTTCCCGGCCAGGACTTTGATGCGAGCAAGCTGCGTGCCGATTTCTCCAAACGCATTCCGGAGATTGCCAACGATCGGATCATGATCCAGTTCAAGATCAACAAGGACGTTCACGATATCGACGGCTGGGGCTTTACGACGAAGACCGGCATCTACGGCACCGACTATCTGATGCGGGCTCTCGTTACGGCGATCGGACTCGGAGCCAATCGCCCGCAGGACGCCGTCTATCCGACCTCGCAGAAGGACGGCGACGGCCAAGTCTACGACGGGGCCAACAAGTACGTCATGCGCTTCGCCAAGGGCCAGTTGCCGCCCGTCGAGGGCTTCTGGTCCCTGACGATGTATGACGGCGCCTATTTCTTCGTACCCAACCCGATCAACCGCTATTCGGTCAGCGCCCGCCAGAATCTGAAAGCCAATCCCGATGGCTCGATCGACCTCTATATCCAGAAGGATTCGCCGGGGGCGGACAAGGAATCGAACTGGCTGCCCGCTCCGGCCGGCAAGTTCATCCTTATGCTCCGCATGTATTGGCCGAATGAGAGCAACCCGTCGATCATCGACGGCACGTGGACGATACCGCCGGTCAAGAAGGTGAGCGATCGGGCTTAGCCGGGTGCGAGTGCCGACCGCTCAAATCCACAGGAGGAATCGATGATGAGGTATCTGCTCACATTCTCTGTCCTCGCCTTGACGGCGACGTCGGCGGCCGCGCAGGTCGGACCCCCGACGTCCCAGCGGACCTGCGGCGCCAATCGCCAGCTCGTCATGAAAGAAGGCGCGGTCGTCCTCGATACGAGCCCCTCCACTTATGCCCGCTTCGTCCGGAGCGGGGCGGAATGCCTCGTCGACCAGTTCCCGGAGCCGGCCTGGGTTCCGAGCTCCAACAATCCGCAATGCTTCATCGGCTATAGATGCAAGGATGGGACCGACGATTTCTGATGCCACTGATACGGCCGCAGAATTGAGGGGCTAGCCAAGCTGGCCAACACTTGCGATCCTGCGGCCGGCAATCGGTGTTTCGTCGCAAACCCAGACCCTGGAGGACGATCGTGGAGACTGGCGCCCTCGGATTTCGTCGTGGCGTGCTCGCATCTTTCTGCGCACTGCTCGGGATGGCGGCAAACGCCTGGGCCGCAGACCTGGGGCCCGCCCCGTCGCCCATCGTTGAACCGCTTCCCGTGCCGCCCGCATGGAGCTTCCGCTTCGTGCCCTATGGCTGGCTTACCTCCCTGAATGGGACCCAGACCGTGCGCGGGCGCTCGGTGAAGGTCGATGCCAGCTTCGTGGACATCGTCGAAAAGAGCGACACGCTGGTGGCCCTGATGGGGGACCTGGAAGCCCGCAACGGGCCCTTCGCCCTGCTGGGCAACGTGGTCTGGAGCAAGATCGGCGCCGAGGGCGGCAATGTCAGGAGCCGAGCCCTGGCGCCCGGCGTGGCGGGAACCCTCGGCACGTCGCTGGGGGTCGACATCACGATGGCCATCGCCGAAGTCGGCGTCGCCTACGAGGTTGCCCGTTTCGGCTCGCTGGCGTTCGACGTTCTGGGTGGGGCACGATACTGGCATCAGCGGGCCGATCTGTCGCTTGCTGTCGCGGCGACAGTCGACGTCGGCGATCTCGAGATTGCGGGGGGCCGGGCGCTCGCTCGCTCCGGCTCGGTCGATTGGCTCGATCCGATCGTCGGCGCACGTCTGCGGTACACGGTGGCGCCAGGACACGAGATCATCCTGCGCGGCGACATCGGCGGGTTTGGCGTGGGGAGCGACTTTTCCTGGCAGGCCATCGGCGCTTATGGATTTGAGCTCGGCAGCTATCAGGGCATCACGTTTTCGGGCGTGATCGGCTACCGTGCGCTTTATGTCGATTACGTCCAGGGCGAGGGCCGGCAGCGCTACGAATTCGACATGCTTCAGCATGGACCCGTGATCGGCCTCAGCGCCCGCTTCTGACGGGCGGGATGGCCGACGGTCTTGGCGTCGTTGCGGAATGCCGCCGAGGAGTATCAGGGCCTCGTGTTCCGAACGATGCGAAGGATAACCGCTCGGTCTATCGGGCGTTAACGCGCTTTTCCATCAGGGCCTAGATGATCGCCGCTCCCTGACGTCCCCGGTTGGCAATCACGCCGCGCGGACCGGGATCTTTTTCTCCCTGGGAGAACGCCGCCCTCCAAAGCAGTGAAGGGGGAGAACGGAGCCGGAATCATTTTGGGGATTTTTTGGGACTTCTTGCAGCGGCTCCTGCGATTCCTGTCCGTTTTATGCCGTTTTGTTCTTCAGTGAACGAGCGAGCACTCCGTCCCACGCATGGCGACAAGATCATGAAATATAAAGGATTTTCGCTGTGCGGGAATGGTGCCGGTTGCGGGACTCGAACTCGCGACCTACCGCTTACAAGGCGGTTGCTCTACCAACTGAGCTAAACCGGCGCTCCCGTATGGCCGATGAGGTAGCAGCGCGGGAAGCAGGGCGCAAGTTCCCTTTAAAGTTAAAAATAATGTGCTCCGCAGCACCGCAACCAACGCCCTGGCATGGAATTGTTAACGGAAGGTTGCTGAGGAGTTCTAACCCATGATGGGTCCCAAATCATACACGGCATCGAAATTCCCGTTTCCCGATGCCCGAGGCGGTTTCTTCGCCGCCGGGATGGTTGCATGTCTCGTTTTGGGCGCGATTCCGGCCCAGGCGTCCCATGTGGCTTCGCATACGACAGCCCAGACGGATGCCAAGCTGAAAAAGACCTCTGGCACAACCGTGGCCGTCAAAGATCCGGACACGACCGGGTCCGTCCAGGTTCACGACGAGAAGTCGAACTGCAATCGCTCCCGCAAGAAGCTCTGGGTCGAGGATGAAGGCTGGATCGTGCGTCAGGTGACGACGTGCTACTGATCGCTTTCTTCGAGCCTCGCCATGTGAAAAGCCCCGCCAATGGCGGGGCTTTCCGTTTGAAAGACCGGTTTGCGAGCGATCAGTCGTTCTCGTAGGTGAAGATGTCGCGGTTCTTCGTTTCAGGCATGAAGAGCAGGCCGATCACGAAGGTCGCGAGAGCAACGATCACCGGATACCAAAGGCCGGAGAAGATGTTGCCCGAGGCCGCCACGATCGCGAAGGCGGTGGGAGGCAGGAAGCCGCCGAACCAGCCGTTGCCGATGTGGTAGGGCAGGGACATGCCTGTGTAGCGAATCCGGGTCGGGAAAAGCTCCACCAGCATGGCGGCGATCGGGCCGTACACCATCGTCACGTAGAGGACGAGGATGAACAGGAGGCCGATGCCTGCCAGCGCCCGGCTGTCGGAGAGCACGCCGCCGACCGACGGTGTCTTGAGGATCGTCGGATCGCCGGCCTTCGGATAACCCGCCGCCTGCGCCGCGGCCACGAGGGCAGCGCCGGTCTTGTCCGCGACGGGAACCTCGGTGCCGTTGATCTTCGCCGTCAAGGGCGTCCCTGCCGGAGCCTTGATCAGGTCATAGTGGATCGAGTTGTTCGCGAGATTACGACGAATGACGTCGCACGGCTCGGTGAATACCCGCACGCCCACCGGATCGAACAGGAAGCCGCAATTGGCGGGATCTGCCGTAAGCTCAAGCTTTACCTGGTTGGTGGCATCGATCAGCTTCGGATTCACCGTCCGGGCAAGGCTGGAAAACAGCGGGAAGTAGGTGATGGCCGCAATCAGGCAGCCGATGAGCAGGATCGGCTTGCGGCCGACCTTGTCCGACAGCCAACCAAAGAAGATGAAGAACGGCGTGCCGAGAAGAAGCGCAAAGGCGATCATCAGATTCGCCGTCGTCCCGTCCAGCTTCAAGGTCTGAGTCAGGAAGAACAGGGCGTAGAATTGGCCCGTGTACCAAACCACCGCCTGACCGGCCGTGCCGCCGAGAAGGGCCACGAGGGCCACCTTGGCATTGTCCCACCGTCCGAAAGCTTCCGTAAGGGGCGCCTTCGAATGAGTGCCTTCTTCCTTCATCTTCTGGAAAGCCGGCGACTCGTTGAGCTGCAGGCGGATCCAGACCGAGAAGGCCAGGAGGATGATCGAAAGCAGGAACGGAATGCGCCAGCCGTAAGCCGCGAAGGCTTCGGGCGACATGCTGAGGCGAAGCACGAGAATCACGATCAGGGACAGGAAGAGACCGACCGTCGCCGTGGTCTGAATCCACGACGTGTAGAAGCCGCGCCGTCCATGGGGCGCATGTTCCGCCACGTAGGTTGCCGCGCCGCCATATTCGCCACCGAGCGCGAGGCCCTGAAGCAGGCGGCAAAGGATGAACACCGTCGGCGCCAGGTAGCCGATCGATTCGTAGCCGGGCAGCAGGCCGACCACGAAGGTGGCGAGGCCCATGATGGTCATGGTGACCAGGAAGGTATACTTGCGGCCGATCATGTCGCCGAGCCGGCCGAACACCAAGGCGCCGAACGGGCGTACCGCGAAGCCGGCCGCGAAGCCGAACAACACGAAGATGAATTTGGCCGTATCATTGGTGCCGGGAACGAAGTTCTGACTGATATTCGCGGCCAGGGAGCCGGCGAGATAGAAGTCGTACCATTCGAAGACCGTTCCGGCAGAGGAGGCGACGATGACCTTCCTCTCCTCCCGGCTCATAGGTCGGACTGCGGCGTCCGTCCTTGGCGTTGTTGCTGCTGTTGCCATAGCATTTCCTTCCAAAGTGTGATGATGCCCGTTGTGCCGGGTCTTGATTTCCGCATGCCATGAGCACCGGAATCTTTCAGGATGGAAAGCTAGCTGCAGCTTCAGCCGCCACAATTCTCAATTGGTAGTTTCGACTTCCGTCTAAGGCAGATGGGGTCGTCGACAATAAGATAATATTGCCAACAGGTTAGCGTTCTATCGTCACGAACTGCCCGCCGCCATGACGGCCTTGGTCACCGCAAAAAGGGAGATCGCTGCGGCGTTCGAAACGTTCAGGCTCTTGATCGCGCCGGGCATGTCGAGGCGGCCGATGACATCGCAGCATTCCCGTGTCCGTTGCCGCAGGCCCTTTCCTTCGGATCCAAGCACGAGAACGACCGGCAGCCTGAGGGGCGTCTCGTCGAGGCGATTCTCTCCCGACGAATCAAGTCCGACGCGCTGAAAGCCTCTGTCGCCCAAGGCGATCAGGGTATCGGCCAGGTTGCGGACGATCATGAACGGCACATGTTCCAGCCCGCCCGAGGCCGATTTCGCCAGAACGCCGGTGGCGGCGGGGCTGTGCCGCGCGGTCGTGATGATCGCCTCGACCCCGAAGGCGGCTGCCGTGCGCACGATGGCGCCGACATTGTGCGGATCCGTGATCTGGTCGAGCGCCAGGACGACCTTTTGGCCGCTCAGGGTGTCGACGTTGGGCGAGGGAAGGGGGGATGCCTCCATGTAGAGCCCCTGATGAACGGCGTCTGCTTCCACGAGACGATTGATCTCGTCCGGCCGGACGATGTCCGGCTCCTGCGGCAGCAGCGATCCGAGTTCCTCATGAAGGCGGCGGGCCGAATTCTCGGTCGCCAGGAGCCGGCGAATCGCCCGCTTGCCGTTGCGGAGAGCCTCCGTGACCGGATGCCATCCGTAGAGAACGACGGTCTCGGGATCGCCAAAAGTGCGGCGCGGCCCATGGTCACGATTCCCCTTCTTGTCGGGGCGGCGTTGAAAGCGGGGCTTGCGGGAAGAAAAGGGGCGATCGCTCATGGGACTCGTTCTGTTCGGAGACCTGAGCACATAGCACAGGACACCATGATCTCGACACCCGACACGCCGATTGCGCTTTGGTGTTGACACCGGCCATCCGGGTCACCATAAGAGCGCCCACGGAAGCCCCGGTGGGGCGCTTTCGTCGACGACCTCAGGCGCGATGCGCTCTGGTTGGGCAAATGGGGGAATGTCCCGAGCGGCAAAGGGGGCGGACTGTAAATCCGCTGGCTACGCCTTCGTAGGTTCGAGTCCTACTTCCCCCACCACCCAAACCTCTGCTAGCCTTTGGTCACGCGGGTGTAGCTCAATGGTAGAGCAGCAGCCTTCCAAGCTGAATACGAGGGTTCGATTCCCTTCACCCGCTCCATTTCCCTTCAAACTCCGACTTTGGTTCCCGTTGCGGAGGCTTGGCCGTTCATGTAGCGCCGTTCGTCGTTCTCGATGAATGGATTCCTTACATGTTGCGCCGATTCTTCCTTTTTGCCGCGCTCGGGTTGGCCCTTGCGGGATGCGTGACGGCCTCGAATACGCTTTCACCCGATCAGGTCGCGAATCTCCGCCTGGAGAGCGTGACGGTGGCCTTCGCGCCTTCCGCCCGAATCTGGTGGGGCGATGGCGAGCGCGCCTATGCGGCGTCGAAGGGGCTCCCGATCCAAGATTCCGACGCATTGGGCAAGACGCCGGAAGGCCAGGCCTACGTTCAGGGCATCATCGCCGCCAAGCTGCGCGATGCCATGACGCGCAATCTGGCCGGCTACCTTGCCGGCACGCGGCCCGCCAGGGTCGAGGTGATGGTCAAGGAGCTCGAAATTGCATCCACCATCCAGAAGATCGTCGTGGGGGGCAACTACAGGCTCAGGGCTGACGTCAACATCGTCGATGCCAAATCGGGGGCCGTGCTGCTGGCCTTCAACGATCAAAGCGCCGTCCGGGGAGCCGGCGGCGGATTGCTGGGCGTTTTGGTGGATAAAGCCCTTTTGGCGGAGCCGATCGACCAGATTGTGGAGAACTATGCGAGCCAATATCGAAATTGGCTCTTGCGCAATTAGCGCAACCGCAATATCGGGACGCCCTGAGAATTTTGTTCCTGGCCTCGGTAAGGTAGAGATCAATGGCGAAGGAAAAGTTTGAGCGGAATAAGCCGCACTGCAACATTGGGACGATTGGCCACGTTGACCATGGCAAGACGTCCCTGACGGCGGCGATCACGAAGGTTCTGGCGGAGTCGGGCGGGGCGACGTTCACGGCGTACGACCAAATCGACAAGGCGCCGGAAGAAAAGGCGCGCGGCATCACGATCTCGACCGCGCACGTGGAATACGAGACGACCAACCGTCACTATGCCCACGTGGACTGCCCCGGCCACGCCGACTACGTGAAGAACATGATCACGGGTGCGGCGCAGATGGACGGCGCGATCCTGGTGGTGTCGTCGGCGGACGGCCCGATGCCGCAGACCCGCGAGCACATCCTTCTGGCGCGCCAGGTCGGCGTTCCGGCGCTTGTGGTGTTCATGAACAAGGTCGACATGGTGGACGATCCGGAGCTTCTGGATCTGGTCGAGCTTGAAGTGCGCGAGCTTTTGTCGAAGTACGACTTCCCGGGGGACGACATCCCGATCGTGAAGGGCTCGGCTCTTTGCGCGCTGGAAGACCGTTCGCCTGAGATCGGCCGCGATGCGGTTTTGAAGCTGATGGCCGAGGTTGACCGCTACATCCCGCAGCCGGAGCGTCCGGTGGACCAGCCGTTCCTGATGCCGATCGAAGACGTGTTCTCGATCTCGGGTCGTGGCACGGTGGTGACGGGTCGCGTTGAGCGCGGCATCATCAAGGTGGGCGAGGAAGTGGAAATCGTCGGCCTGAAGGCGACGGTGAAGACGACGGTGACGGGCGTCGAGATGTTCCGCAAGCTTCTGGACCAGGGCCAGGCGGGCGACAACGTGGGCGTTCTTCTGCGCGGCACGAAGCGCGAGGACGTGGAGCGCGGCCAGGTGCTGTGCAAGCCCGGCTCGATCAAGCCGCACACGAAGTTCAAGGCCGAGGCCTACATCCTGACGAAGGAAGAGGGTGGCCGTCATACGCCGTTCTTCACCAACTATCGTCCGCAGTTCTACTTCCGCACGACGGACGTGACGGGTGTGGTGACGCTGCCTGAGGGCACCGAGATGGTGATGCCTGGGGACAACATTGCGATGGAAGTGACGCTGATTGCTCCGATCGCCATGGAAGAAAAGCTGCGCTTTGCCATCCGCGAAGGCGGCCGCACCGTCGGTGCCGGCGTCGTCGCTCAGGTCATGGATTAAGTTTAGAGTTCCGGGCGGCGGAATGCCGCCGCCCGTGATCCGCCGGAGGAGTGTAGCTCAATCGGCTAGAGCACCGGTCTCCAAAACCGGGGGTTGGGGGTTCGAGTCCCTCCACTCCTGCCAGCGGATCGACAAAGCGGGCGTTTTGCGCTAGAGAGCGCCCCAGTGATGGTTTCGAGGGTGGCGCGAAGCTCAAGAAAACGGCTTCGCGCCCCTTCACTTTGGGCCGAATGGTGCTCATGAGAGGACGTCCGCAATCATCGCAAGAGCTTGTGGGCGCAGGCGAAATGGCAAAGACGAACCCGTTCGATTTTCTACAGCAGGTACGCTCGGAAGCCGCAAAGGTGACCTGGCCGACCCGCAAGGAGACCATGATCACGACCGCCATGGTCTTCGTGATGGTCCTGGTCGCTTGCTTGTTCTTCTTCGTGGCCGATCAGGCCATGGGCTGGATGGTCCGCACGGTCCTTCTGGGTTTTGGCGGTTAAGGGGTGGATGCGATGACGAAGCGTTGGTACATCGTCCACGCTTATTCGAATTTCGAGAACAAGGTTGCTCAGTCGATCAAGGACCAGGCCGCTCAGCGTGGCCTGGAAGACAAGTTCGACGAGGTGATGGTCCCGACCGAGAAGGTCGTCGAGGTGCGCCGGGGCCGAAAGGTCGATACGGAGCGTAAGTTCTTCCCTGGCTACGTCCTGGTGAAGTGCGACCTCACGGACGAGGTTTATCATCTGATCAAGAACACCCCGAAGGTCACAGGCTTTCTGGGTGCCGACAAGTCCAAGCCGGTTCCGATTCCGGATCGGGAAGCGGAGCGGATCAAGGGGCAGGTCGCCGAGGGTGTCGATCATCCCAAGCCGTCCGTCAGCTTCGAGATCGGCGAGCAGGTCCGGGTTTCGGACGGCCCGTTCGCTTCCTTCAACGGCGTGGTCGAGGAAGTCGACGACGCCCGGGCCCGCCTCAAGGTGGCGGTGTCCATCTTCGGCCGCGCGACGCCGGTCGAGCTTGAATACGGTCAGGTCGAAAAGATCTGACGGTTAGCGGTGCCTTGAAAACGCCGCTTCTCTAGGCCCCAAGGGCCTTTCATCCGCGGGAGGTCCGCCCGGTCGCCAGCCGGGATCATCGGACTGAACCGCGACCTGCAACCACCATCCCGCTCGGTTGGCTCCGGGCGGTTGGTCCATTGGAGAGCAGTCCTATGGCAAAGAAAATCGCGGGCTACGTTAAGCTTCAAGTGCCCGCCGGCGCGGCCAATCCGTCGCCGCCGATCGGTCCCGCGCTCGGTCAGCGCGGTCTGAACATCATGGAATTCTGCAAGGCCTTCAACGCGAAGACCTCGCAGATGGAGAAGGGCACCCCGATCCCGGTGATAATCACCGCGTATCAGGACCGTTCCTTCACCTTCGAAATGAAGCAGCCCCCGGTCTCCTACTTCCTCAAGAAGGCGGCCAAGGTCGAGAAGGGCTCGCAGACCCCGGGCAAGGGCGGTAAGGCCGGTTCGGTCACGCGCGCTCAGATCCGCGAGATCGCCGAAAAGAAGATGGTCGATCTCAACTGCGACACCGTTGATTCCGCCGTGGCCATGATCGAGGGCTCCGCGCGCTCGATGGGCCTGGAAGTGGCGTAAGGAGGGCACCATGGCTGTGAAAGAGGGTAAGCGCATCCGCAGTGCCCGCGAGGGCATCGAGGTTGCAAAGCTCTATGGCATCCAGGATGCCGTGAAGCTGGTGAAGGAGCGGGCCAAGGCCAAGTTCGACGAGACCATCGAGGTCTCGATGAATCTCGGCGTCGATCCGCGCCACGCGGACCAGATGGTTCGTGGCGTCTGTAACCTGCCGAACGGCTCCGGCCGTACCGTGCGGGTTGCCGTGTTCGCCCGTGGCGCCAAGGCCGACGAGGCCAAGGCTGCCGGTGCTGACGTGGTTGGCGCCGAGGAGCTGTTCGAGACCGTCAACGGCGGCACGATCGATTTCGATCGCTGCATTGCCACCCCGGACATGATGCCGCTGGTCGGCCGTCTCGGTAAGGTGCTGGGCCCGCGCGGCCTGATGCCGAACCCGAAGGTCGGCACCGTGACCATGGACGTGAAGGGCGCGGTCGAAGCCGCCAAGGGCGGCGCGGTCGAGTTCCGCGTCGAGAAGGCCGGTATCGTCCATGCGGGCATCGGCAAGGCTTCCTTCGACGAGAACAAGCTCGTCGAGAACATCAAGGCGTTCGCCGATGCGGTCGCCAAGGCGAAGCCCACCGGCGCCAAGGGAACCTACATCCAGCGTGTCGCGATCTCGTCGACCATGGGTCCCGGCGTGAAAGTCGACCCGGCTTCGGTCATCAACGGCTAAGCTCGGATCATTCCTAGGAAAAGCCCGGTGTCCCGCACCGGGCTTTTTTGTGGCCGATTCGCCGTCTTCGGCATCGCTCCTGCTCATGCGGCTGTATTGCGGCGGGTGAGGGGGGCTATCGACGCAGTCCAACAAGACCGGGGTCGAGTAATGCCAAGCCTATAGGCTGGTTTCCCTAAGGATCGGGCTCGAAAAACGCTCTTGAAAAGCCGCGCATGAGCGCTTATCTCCGGCTTTGCTTCCATCTTTGCACGAAAAAGACACGCAAATGCCTCTTGGCTTTTGGGCTTCTAGGGCTTATGGAATCGCGTTGAGTTTTAATAATTGTCGATGCCTGGATCGTTTATCGAGGTATCGGCTACGAAATCCGCTCCGCAAGGAGCGGTGACAGGCCGGCGGGCCAAAGGACCTCCTTTGGCGCGTTCCGGCTATGTCCTGTCCGAGACTGCAGGTGCCGGCTCGCCGGTTTAATTCGAAAGATCCTGCATAGACGGGGAAGCCGAGTTTTTATGCCTGCATCAACGCAGGTGAAGAGGATCGGTTCGAACCATCTCACCCGGTGCGCCGCCAGGCGTCATTTGGGGGACAGGGCTTGCGAGAGCGTCGTTCAGGATGCCTCGGATGCAAGTCCGGGCCTTGAGCGGCAAATGCAACCGGCGGATATTTCCGCCAACCGGAGAGAGCCCAGTGGAAAGAGCAGCAAAGCGCGAGCTCGTCTCGACTCTCAACGACGTGTTTTCCAACACGAGCGTTGTCGTCGTTGCCCACTATGCTGGTCTTACGGTCGCTGACATGCAGAAGCTGCGCGCGCAGATGAAGCAGGCCGGCGCCACCGTGAAGGTCGCAAAAAACAGCCTCGCCAAAATCGCTCTCGAAGGCAAGGACGTCGCGTCCATCTCGGGCCTTATGAAAGGTCCGACCCTGATTGCTTACTCGAGCGATCCGGTCGCGGCTCCTAAGGTCGCTGTTGATTTCGCCAAGGGTAACGACAAGCTCGTCATCCTCGGCGGAGCAATGGGCACGACCGCCCTGAACGTGGACGGAGTAAAGGCACTTGCCACTCTGCCGTCCCTCGATGAACTGCGCGGCAAGCTGGTCGGCCTTATCCAGGCTCCGGCTACCAAGATCGCTCAGCTCAGCACTGCGCCGGCGGCGAAGCTCGCCCGCGTATTCGGGGCCTATGCCAAGACAGGCGAAGCGGCGTGAGGCCGTAACCTCAACCATCAAACTGTTCGAACTGAACTTAAGGATCTAAAAATGGCTGATCTTGCCAAGCTCGTTGACGATCTGTCGTCGCTGACCGTTCTCGAGGCCGCCGAGCTCTCGAAGATGCTCGAAGAGAAGTGGGGCGTTTCCGCTGCTGCGGCCGTTGCCGTCGCTGCTGCTCCTGGCGCCGGTGGCGCTGCTGCTCCGGCTGAAGAGCAGACCGAGTTCACGGTCATTCTCGCCTCCGCCGGCGACAAGAAGATCGAAGTGATTAAGGAAGTCCGTGGCATCACCGGCCTCGGTCTGAAGGAAGCCAAGGACCTCGTCGAAGGTGCGCCGAAGCCCGTTAAGGAAGGCGTTGCCAAGGACGAAGCCGAGAAGATCAAGGCGACCCTCGAGAAGGTCGGCGCCAAGGTCGAGCTTAAGTAATCTTGCGGCCTTCGGGTCGCGGGGTTCCCTGACTGCGTCAGGGTTCAAAAAACAAGCGGTCCCAAGCAGATTTGCTTGGGGCCGTTGTGTCGTCCAAGAGGTCTGGCCGATGAGCGGCCGGGTTTCTGGATGATCTTTCGGGGGTAAAACCCCGGTTTTGTGGTCTTTCTGACGGCACCGGCCGTCGGGCGGCTGATCGAGCCTCCGGGTGGCGGAGGCTCGATCAGCTGTAGATGAGGAACGAGGTCCAGATGGCCAACACACTGATCGGCCGGAAGCGCATTCGCAAGTTCTTCGGAAAAATCAGAGAAGTGGCGGAGATGCCGAACCTGATCGAGGTTCAGAAGGCATCGTACGACCAGTTCCTGATGGTCGATGAACCAAAGGGTGGCCGGCCGGAAGAGGGACTGCAGGCAGTCTTCAAGTCGGTTTTCCCGATCTCGGACTTCTCGAACACCGCCCTGCTGGAGTTCGTGAAGTACACGTTCGAGCCTCCGAAATACGACGTCGACGAGTGCCGCCAGCGCGGCATGACCTTTGCCGCGCCTCTCAAGGTGACTCTGCGCCTGATCGTGTTCGATGTGGATCCGGACACCGGCGCCCGCTCCGTGAAGGACATCAAGGAGCAGGACGTCTACATGGGCGACATGCCGCTCATGACGGACAACGGCACGTTCATCGTGAACGGCACCGAGCGCGTCATCGTCTCCCAGATGCACCGTTCTCCGGGCGTCTTCTTCGACCATGACAAGGGCAAGACCCACTCGTCGGGCAAGCTGCTCTTTGCTGCCCGCATCATTCCTTATCGCGGTTCCTGGCTCGACATTGAGTTCGACGCCAAGGACATCGTGTATGCCCGTATCGACCGGAAGCGTAAGATCCCGGTCACGTCGCTGCTTTACGCCCTCGGCCTCGACAACGAGGAGATCCTCAATACCTTCTACAACCGCGTGATCTACAAGCGCGCCAAGGAAGGCTGGACCGTTCCGTTCGACGCGGAGCGCATGAAGGGCTTCAAGGCCAGCGTGGACCTGATCGACGCCAAGACCGGCGAAGTCGTTCTCGAGGCAGGCAAAAAGCTGACCGCCCGTGCGGCCCGCCAGCTTGCCGAGAAGGGCCTCAAGGACCTGCGGGCGACGGACGAGGATCTCTACGGCCAGTATATCGCCGAGGATCTGGTCAACCCGAGCACAGGCGAGATCTACGCCGAAGCCGGCGAGGAGATCACCGAAAAGCTGCTGAAGGGCCTCGACGAGGCGGGCTTCAGCGAAATCCCGGTTCTCGACATCGATCACATCACGGTCGGCCCGTACATCCGCAACACCCTGGCGGTGGACAAGAACTCCGCCCGTGAGGACGCGCTGTTCGACATCTACCGGGTCATGCGCCCGGGCGAGCCGCCGATCCTCGAAACCGCCGAGGCGATGTTCAACTCGCTGTTCTTCGACGCCGAGCGCTACGACCTTTCGGCCGTGGGCCGCGTGAAGATGAACATGCGTCTTGACCTCGACGCGGAAGACACCGTGCGCACCCTGCGCCGTGAGGACATCCTCGCGGTGACGAAGGCGCTCGTGGATCTGCGTGACGGCAAGGGCGAGATCGACGACATCGACCATCTCGGCAACCGCCGGGTGCGTTCGGTCGGCGAGCTCATGGAAAATCAGTACCGCCTCGGTCTGCTCCGCATGGAGCGCGCGATCAAGGAGCGCATGTCCTCGGTCGATATCGACACGGTCATGCCGCAAGATCTGATCAACGCCAAGCCGGCCGCCGCCGCCGTTCGTGAGTTCTTTGGCTCTTCGCAGCTCTCGCAGTTCATGGACCAGACCAATCCGCTTTCGGAGGTCACCCACAAGCGTCGTCTCTCGGCTCTTGGCCCGGGCGGTCTGACCCGTGAGCGCGCAGGCTTCGAAGTCCGCGACGTGCACCCGACCCACTACGGCCGTATCTGCCCGATCGAAACGCCGGAAGGCCCGAATATCGGTCTGATCAACTCGCTGGCGACTTTCGCCCGCGTGAACAAGTACGGCTTCATCGAGACCCCGTTCCGCCGGGTTCGCGACGGCACGGTGACCGACGAGGTCATCTACCTCTCGGCCATGGAAGAGGCGAAGTACAACGTCGCCCAGGCGAACTCCACGATCGACGACGAGAACCGGCTCACCGAAGAGCTGGTGATCTGCCGCCGGGCCGGCGACAACATCGTCGTCGCCCCCGACCGGGTCGATCTCATGGAGGTCTCGCCCAAGCAGCTCGTGTCGGTCGCAGCCGCGCTCATTCCGTTCCTCGAGAACGACGACGCGAACCGCGCGCTCATGGGCTCGAACATGCAGCGCCAGGCCGTGCCGCTCGTTCAGGCCGATGCGCCCTTCGTGGGCACCGGCATGGAGGCGGTGGTCGCCCGCGATTCCGGCGCGGCCATCGCGGCCCGCCGGGCCGGCGTGGTCGACCAGGTGGACGCGACCCGTATCGTGATCCGTGCGACGGAAGAAACCGATCCGACCCGTCCGGGCGTCGACATCTACCGTCTGCAGAAGTTCCAGCGCTCGAACCAGTCGACCTGCATCACGCAGAAGCCGCTGATCCGCGCCGGCGATGTGGTCCGCAAGGGCGACATCATCGCGGACGGCCCGTCGACGGAACTCGGCGAGCTGGCGCTCGGCCGGAACGTGCTCGTCGCGTTCATGCCGTGGAACGGCTACAACTTCGAGGACTCCATCCTGCTCTCCGAGCGGATCGTGAAGGACGACGTGTTCACGTCGATCCATATCGAGGAGTTCGAGGTGATGGCCCGCGATACGAAGCTGGGTCCGGAGGAAATCACGCGCGACATCCCGAACGTTTCGGAAGAAGCGCTGAAGAACCTGGACGAAGCCGGTATCGTGTATATCGGCGCCGAGGTTCATGCAGGCGATATTCTGGTCGGCAAAATCACGCCGAAGGGCGAAAGCCCGATGACGCCGGAAGAAAAGCTTCTGCGCGCCATCTTCGGCGAGAAGGCCTCGGACGTGCGCGACACCAGCCTGCGCGTCCCCCCGGGCGTGACTGGCACCATCGTCGAAGTTCGCGTCTTCAACCGTCACGGTGTCGACAAGGACGAGCGTGCCCAGGCCATCGAGCGTGAGGAAATCGAGCGCCTCGCCAAGGACCGCGACGACGAGCAGGCGATCCTCGACCGTAACACCTATGCCCGCCTTGCCGAGATCCTGAACGGCCGGAAGGGCGTGGCTGGGCCGAAGGGCTACAAGAAGGATGCGCCGATCACGCGCGAGCTGCTCAATGAGTATCCTCGCTCGCAATGGTGGCAGTTTGCGGTCGAAGACGATGCTCTGATGACCGAGATCGAGGCCATGCAGAAGCAGTACGACGAGTCGAAGAAGCGCCTTGAACAGCGCTTCCTCGACAAGGTCGAGAAGCTGCAGCGTGGTGACGAGCTTCCGCCCGGCGTCATGAAGATGGTCAAGGTCTTCGTCGCGGTGAAGCGCAAGATCCAGCCCGGCGACAAGATGGCCGGCCGCCACGGCAACAAGGGTGTCGTGTCCCGCATCGTTCCGATCGAGGACATGCCGTTCCTTGAAGACGGCACCCATGCCGATATCGTGCTGAACCCGCTCGGCGTGCCGAGCCGCATGAACGTCGGTCAGATCCTCGAAACCCATCTCGGATGGGCGGCTGCCGGTCTCGGCAAGCAGGTTTCTCAGGCGGTCGACGCCTATTTGAAGTCTGGCCAGTCCAAGCCGCTGCGCGACCAGCTGGTGTCGATCTACGGCAACATGCCGGAAATCGATCAGGCTTCCGACGATGAGCTCATGGAGCTCGGCCATAACCTGCGGCGCGGTGTTCCGTTCGCAACGCCCGTCTTCGATGGCGCGAAGGAAGCGGATATCGAGGCGATGCTGGAGAAGGCCGGCCTGAATCCTTCGGGTCAGGTCGTGCTTTACGACGGCAAGACCGGCGAGCCTTTCGACCGCAGGGTCACCGTGGGCTACATCTACATGCTGAAGCTGCACCATCTCGTGGACGACAAGATCCACGCCCGTTCGATCGGCCCCTACAGCCTCGTCACCCAGCAGCCGCTGGGCGGAAAGGCGCAGTTCGGCGGTCAGCGGTTCGGCGAGATGGAGGTGTGGGCGCTCGAAGCTTACGGCGCGGCCTACACGCTTCAGGAGATGCTCACGGTCAAGTCGGACGACGTGGCGGGCCGTACCAAGGTCTACGAAGCCATCGTCCGTGGCGACGACACCTTCGAGTCCGGCATTCCGGAGAGCTTCAACGTTCTCGTGAAGGAAATGCGGTCACTCGGCCTGAACGTGGAACTCACGAACTCCAAGAAGGCCGCCAACGAGCCGGAGCAACTGCCTCCGTCCGAAGCGGCTGAGTAATTTTTACGTCGTCATCCCCGGGCGTCCGGTCCGGGGATCTCAATTTGAAGGGGTTTGTCCCTTTCAGACCAAGATGGCCGATTTTCCGGCCATGACGCCTTCGAGGTTTTAGGAGACGGCGATGAATCAAGAGGTCATGAATCTTTTCAACCAAACGGCGCAGCCGCAGAGCTTCGATCAGATCAAGATCTCGATCGCGAGCCCTGAGAAGATTCTGTCCTGGTCTTACGGCGAAATCAAAAAGCCTGAGACCATCAACTACCGCACGTTCAAGCCCGAGCGCGACGGCTTGTTCTGCGCGCGTATCTTCGGCCCGATCAAGGACTACGAGTGCTTGTGCGGCAAGTACAAGCGCATGAAGTACAAGGGCGTGATCTGCGAGAAGTGCGGTGTCGAGGTGACGCTGGCGCGTGTTCGGCGCGACCGCATGGGTCACATCGAGCTGGCCGCGCCCGTTGCGCACATCTGGTTCCTCAAGTCCCTGCCGAGCCGCATCGGCTTGCTGCTCGACATGACGTTGAAGGACCTGGAGCGGATCCTCTATTTCGAATCCTATATCGTCGTTGATGCCGGCCTCACGCCGCTCAAGGACCGTCAGCTCCTGACCGAGGAGGAATACATCCGTGCTCAGGACGAGTACGGTGAGGATTCCTTCACGGCCATGATCGGCGCGGAAGCGATCCGTCGCATCCTTCAGGAGCTCGATCTCGACAAGACCGCCCAGGATATCCGCGAGGAGATCGCGGTCACCACGTCGGAGCTGAAGCCCAAGAAGCTCATGAAGCGCCTCAAGATCATCGAGGCGTTCCTCCAGTCCGGCAACAAGCCCGAGTGGATGATCATGACGGTCGTTCCGGTGATCCCGCCGGATCTGCGTCCGCTCGTGCCTCTGGACGGTGGCCGTTTCGCGACCTCGGATCTGAACGACCTGTATCGGCGCGTCATCAACCGCAACAACCGTCTGAAGCGTCTCATGGAGCTTCGCGCGCCGGACATCATCGTCCGCAACGAGAAGCGCATGCTCCAGGAGGCCGTCGACGCTCTGTTCGACAACGGCCGCCGCGGCCGCGTCATCACGGGCGCCAACAAGCGTCCGCTGAAGTCGCTCGCCGACATGCTCAAGGGCAAGCAGGGCCGGTTCCGCCAGAACCTGCTCGGCAAGCGCGTCGACTACTCGGGCCGCTCGGTCATCGTGGTGGGTCCGGAGCTGAAGCTCCATCAGTGCGGCCTGCCGAAGAAGATGGCGCTCGAACTCTTCAAGCCGTTCATCTACGCCAAGCTCGACGCGCGCGGCCTGTCCGCCACGGTCAAGCAGGCGAAGAAGCTCGTCGAGAAGGAAAAGCCGGAAGTCTGGGACATCCTGGATGAGGTCATTCGCGAGCATCCGGTTCTCCTGAACCGCGCTCCGACCCTTCACCGTCTCGGTATCCAGGCCTTCGAGCCGACCCTCATCGAAGGAAAGGCGATCCAGCTTCACCCGCTCGTCTGCGCCGCGTTCAATGCGGACTTCGACGGTGACCAGATGGCCGTTCACGTGCCGCTTTCGCTGGAAGCCCAGCTGGAAGCCCGCGTGCTGATGATGTCGACCAACAACATCCTGCACCCGGCCAACGGTCAGCCGATCATCGTGCCGTCGCAGGACATCGTTCTGGGCCTGTACTATCTCTCGATCGTGTCCGATGGCGAGCCCGGTCAGGGCAAGGCATTCGCGGACATGGGCGAGATCGAGCATGCCCTGCACGAGAAGGTGATCACGCTCCACTCCAAGATCCGTTACCGCTGGGAAGGGATCGGCGAGGACGGCAAGCCGGTCAGCAAGATCTACGACACGACCGCTGGTCGCGTCATGCTCTCGCGCGTGCTGCCGAAGCATCCGTTGCTGCCCTTCGACGTCGTGAACAAGCTCATGACGAAGAAGGAGATTTCCAACATGATCGATGCCGTTTACCGGCATTGCGGTCAGAAGGAATCGGTCATCTTCTGCGATCGCATCATGGCGCTCGGGTTCTACAACGCGTTCAAGGCGGGCATTTCGTTCGGCAAGGACGACATGGTGATCCCGGAGAACAAGTGGGCGATCGTCGAGGAGACCCGTGCTCTCGCCAAGGATTACGAGCAGCAGTACCAGGACGGCCTCATCACCCAGGGTGAGAAGTACAACAAGGTCGTCGACGCCTGGGCGAAGTGCTCGGATCGCCTTGCGGGCGAGATGATGGCCCGCATCTCGGCGGTGCAGAAGGACGATGCCGGTCGCGACAAGCCGGTCAACTCCATCTACATGATGTCGCACTCGGGTGCCCGTGGTTCGCCGGCCCAGATGAAGCAGCTCGCAGCCATGCGCGGCCTCATGGCCAAGCCGTCGGGCGAGATCATCGAGACGCCGATCATCTCGAACTTCAAGGAAGGACTCGACGTGCTCGAGTACTTCAACTCGACCCACGGCGCCCGTAAGGGCCTGGCCGACACGGCGCTCAAGACCGCGAACTCGGGCTATCTGACCCGTCGTCTCGTGGATGTGGCGCAGGACGCGGTCATCCGCGAGACGGATTGCGGCACTGAGCGCGGCATCCGCATGCGGGCCATCATCGACGCCGGCCAGGTGGTCGCGTCGCTGGCATCCCGCATCCTGGGTCGCTCGACGGCCGAGGACCTCGTGGCCTCCGACGGCTCGATCATCGTCCCGAAAGGCACGATGATCGAGGAAGCGCACCTTGAGGCGATCGGCGCCGCCGGTATCCAGGAGGTGAAGATCCGTTCGGTTCTCGTCTGCGAATCGAAGAATGGCGTCTGCGCCACCTGCTATGGCCGCGACCTGGCCCGGGGCACCCCGGTCAATCACGGCGAGGCAGTCGGCGTGATCGCGGCGCAGTCCATCGGCGAGCCTGGCACGCAGCTTACCATGCGTACCTTCCACATCGGTGGCGCGGCCCAGATCGCGGACTCGTCCTTCATCGAGTCGAGCTTCGAAGGCACGATCGGCTTCCGCAACAAGAATATTGCGCGGAACTCCGATGGCGACCTGGTGGTCATGGGACGTAACGTGTCCGTGGTCATTACCGGACCGGACGGGACCGAACGGGCGGCTCACCGCCTCCAGTACGGTTCCCGTCTGAAGGTCGACGAGGGCGACACGATCAAGCGCGGTCAGCGTATCGCCGAGTGGGACCCCTATACCCGTCCGATCCTCACCGAAATCGAGGGGGTTGTCGGGTACGAGGATCTCGTGGACGGCGGCTCGATGATCGAGACGATGGACGAGTCGACGGGTATCGCCAAGCGCGTGGTGATCGACTGGCGCGGTTCGCCGCGTACGGCCGACCTGCGTCCGGCGGTGATCATCGAGGGGAAGGGCGGCAAAGTGGCCAAGCTGCCGCGTGGCGGTGACGCCCGCTACCTGCTCCCGGTGGAGGCGATCCTCGCGGCCGATCCCGGCTCCAAGGTCAAGGCTGGCGACGTCCTCGCCCGCGTTTCGACCGAAAGCGCCAAGACCCGCGACATCACGGGCGGTCTGCCGCGCGTGGCGGAGCTGTTCGAGGCACGCCGTCCGAAGGACGCAGCCATCATCGCGGAGAAGTCCGGCACGATTCAATTCGGTCGTGACTACAAGAACAAGCGTCGCTTGACCTTGACCCCGCATGACGGCTCCGAGCCGGTGGAGTACCTGATCCCGAAGGGCAAGCACATCCACCTGCAGGACGGCGACGTCGTGGAGCTCGGCGACTTCATCGTCGATGGCAACCCGGCACCGCACGACATCCTTGCGATCAAGGGCGTCGAGGAGCTGGCTGCCTACTTGGTGAACGAGATCCAGGAGGTCTACCGCCTCCAGGGCGTGCTCATCAACGACAAGCACATCGAGGTGATCGTCCGCCAGATGCTGCAGAAGGTCGAAATCACCGACGGCGGAGATTCCGATCTCCTTGCCGGCGAGCAGATCGATCGGCTGGAGCTGGAGGAGATCAACGAGCGTCTCGTCGACGAGAAGAAGAAGCCCGCCGCCGGCGTGCCTGTTCTCCTCGGTATCACCAAGGCGTCGCTCCAAACCCGCTCCTTCATCTCGGCGGCGTCCTTCCAGGAGACCACTCGCGTCCTCACCGAGGCGGCGGTCAACGGAAAGGTCGATACCCTCGAGGGCCTCAAGGAGAACGTGATCGTCGGTAGCCTGATCCCGGCTGGTACCGGTGCTCTCAATGCTCAGATCAAGGCTGTCGCACAGCACCGCGACGACCTGATTCTCCAGCAGAAGCGGGCCGAATCTGCGGCTCAAGTGAGCGAGCTGCCTCCGGCTGCCGAATAACAAGCAGTCGCAATCAAGATAAAAAGGGCCGCCTCAAGGGTGGCCCTTTTGCTTTCTAAAGGCTAGAATCATAAAGAGAGCGGAGCTCAGGGCGAAGTTCGCGCAGGTTGCACCTTCTGGTAGTATTTTGCCTCAGGGGCCTGCTACTCCTGCGATTATATGGATCCGTTCCCGAACAATCTGGAAAAGAGTTGACTTTTCCCGACTCGGACGCTAGAGAGACCAGACTTTCCGGCAGGCCGTAGATCTTGACTGTCGGGGCAACAAGCTCCGACCCAATCGATCTAAACGCTGCCGAACTCAACCTTGACTGACACAAGTCAGATTTGGGGCATGACCGCGGTTCCGCCGTGGTCCTCTGCATTGGCACCGCGCCAAGGGCTTTAAAACGCCTGTGGCGCGGCTTCGTTTTGCGCAAGCTTAGGCTTGCAGGGCGCTGCATTGCAGTGTTCCACCGTTGAAGACACGCAAAGCCACCGGATGGTGGTTGGTGAAAGAGGGCAGAGAATGCCAACGATCAGTCAGCTGATCCGCAAGCCGCGGACGGCGCAAAAGAGCCGGAATAAGGTTCCCGCGCTTGAGGCCTGCCCGCAGAAGCGGGGCGTGTGCACGCGCGTCTACACCACGACCCCGAAGAAGCCCAACTCGGCTCTTCGTAAGGTCGCCAAGGTTCGTCTGACCAATGGCTATGAAGTCATCGGTTATATCCCGGGCGAAGGCCACAACCTTCAAGAGCACTCCGTGGTCATGATCCGCGGCGGCCGCGTGAAGGACCTTCCGGGTGTTCGCTATCACATCCTCCGCGGTGTCCTCGACACCCAGGGCGTGAAGAATCGTAAGCAGCGTCGTTCGAAGTACGGCGCGAAGCGGCCGAAGTAAGCCGTCCAACTGTCATTGAGGTCGGAGTCAGCTCATGTCCCGCCGCCATAGCGCCGAAAAGCGTGAGATCATCCCGGATCCGAAGTTCGGGGACGTGGTCGTCACGAAGTTCATGAATTCGATCATGTACGACGGCAAGAAGTCCGCTGCCGAAAGCATCGTTTACGGTGCCTTCGACATCATCGAGAGCCGCACCAAGGGCAACCCGCTCGAGGTCTTCAAGCAGGCGCTCGATAACGTCGCCCCGGCGATCGAGGTCCGTTCCCGCCGCGTCGGCGGCGCCACGTACCAGGTTCCGGTTGAAGTTCGCACCGAGCGCCGTCAGGCGCTGGCGATCCGCTGGATCATCCAGGCCGCTCGCGGCCGTAACGATAAGACCATGGTCGACCGTTTGTCCGCCGAGTTGCTCGATGCGTCGAACAACCGCGGTAACGCCGTGAAGAAGCGCGAAGATACCCACCGGATGGCGGAAGCCAACCGTGCGTTCTCGCACTATCGCTGGTAACGGCCGGACCTTGAGGAGCTGAGCGATGCCCCGCACGCACGCAATTGAGGACTACCGTAACTTCGGCATCATGGCCCACATCGATGCCGGCAAGACGACGACGACCGAGCGTATTCTTTATTACACCGGCAAGTCGCACAAGATCGGTGAAGTCCATGAAGGCGCTGCCACCATGGATTGGATGGAGCAGGAGCAGGAGCGTGGCATCACGATCACGTCCGCTGCCACCACCTGCTTCTGGAATGGCAAGCGCCTGAACATCATCGACACTCCCGGCCACGTGGACTTCACCATCGAGGTGGAACGTTCGCTGCGCGTGCTCGACGGTGCCGTTTGCGTTCTCGACGGCAACCAGGGCGTCGAGCCTCAGACCGAGACCGTTTGGCGCCAGGCCGACAAGTATGACGTTCCTCGCGTCGTGTTCGTCAACAAGATGGACAAGACCGGCGCGAACTTCTTCAACTGCGTCGACGACATCGTGAAGCGCGTTGCCGGCAAGCCGGTTTGCCTTCAGCTGCCGATCGGTGCCGAAAGCAACTTCCAGGGCGTCATCGACCTGATCAAGATGAAGGCTCTCATCTGGTCCGGCGAGTCGCTGGGTGCGAAGTTCGACGAAGTCGAGATCCCGGCCGATCTTCAGGATCAGGCGCAGGAATATCGCGGGAAGCTCATCGAGGCTGCGGTCGAGATGGACGACGACGCAATGGTCGCCTATCTCGAAGGCCAGGAGCCCGACGAGGCGACCCTCCGCCGTCTGGTTCGCACCGCCGTGCAGCGCCGCGCCTTCCATCCGGTGCTCTGCGGTTCCGCGTTCAAGAACAAGGGCGTTCAGCCCCTCCTCGACGCGGTCGTCGATTTCCTGCCGTCTCCGGCCGATCGTGAAGCGATCAAGGGAATCGATTTCAAGACCGAGGAAGAGACGATCCGTCGTCCGACCGACGAAGAAGCGTTCTCCATGCTCGCGTTCAAGATCATGGACGACCCCTTCGTAGGCACGATCACCTTCTGCCGCGTGTATTCGGGCAAGGTTTCCGCTGGTGAAACGCTACTGAACTCGACGCGCGACAAGAAGGAGCGTGTTGGCCGTATGCTTCTGATGCATGCGAACAATCGCGAAGACATCAAGGAGGCCTATGCGGGCGACATCGTCGCTCTCGCAGGTCTCAAGGACACGCGGACGGGCGACACGCTCTGCGATCCCAGCAAGGCTGTGATCCTGGAGAAGATGGAGTTCCCCGAGCCGGTCATCGAGATCGCCATCGAGCCGAAGTCGAAGGGCGATCAGGAGAAGTTGGGTCTCGCTCTCGCGAAGCTCGCTGCCGAGGATCCGTCCTTCCGTGTCTCGACGGACCAGGAGTCCGGCCAGACCATCCTGAAGGGCATGGGCGAGCTGCATCTCGACATTAAGGTCGACATTCTCCGTCGTACCTACAAGGTCGATGCCAACGTGGGCGCTCCTCAGGTCGCCTACCGAGAGACGATCACGAAGAAGGCCGAGATCGACTACACCCACAAGAAGCAGACCGGCGGTACCGGCCAGTTCGCTCGCGTGAAGCTGGTTGTTCAGCCGAACGAGCAGGGTGCTGGTTTCTCCTTCGAATCGAAGATCGTCGGCGGTGCGGTTCCGAAGGAATACATCCCGGGCGTTGAAAAGGGCCTTCAGTCGGTCGTGGGCGCTGGCGTCATCGCCGGCTTCCCGGTGGTCGACCTCAAGGTCGAGCTCATCGACGGCGCCTTCCACGAGGTCGACTCGTCGGCACTGGCCTTCGAAATCGCCTCTCGTGCAGCGCTTCGTGAAGCCCTCCAGAAGGGTGGATCGGTTCTGCTCGAGCCGGTGATGAAGGTCGAGGTGACGACGCCGGAAGATTACACGGGTTCGGTGATCGGTGACCTCAACTCCCGTCGTGGCCAGATCCAGGGTCAGGACATGCGCGGCAATGCCGTGGTCATCAATGCGATGGTCCCGCTCGCCAACATGTTCGGTTACGTCAACACCCTGCGCGGCATGAGTCAGGGCCGGGCGAGCTATACGATGCAGTTCGACCACTATGAACAGGTGCCGTCGAACGTGGCTGCCGAGGTTCAGGCGAAATACGCCTGAACCCACTGAACAAAGAACTCATTGATTTAAGGAACGGGTGCCACGATGGCGAAGGAAAAGTTTGAGCGGAACAAGCCGCACTGCAACATTGGGACGATTGGCCACGTTGACCATGGCAAGACGTCCCTGACGGCGGCGATCACGAAGGTTCTGGCGGAGTCGGGCGGGGCGACGTTCACGGCGTACGACCAAATCGACAAGGCGCCGGAAGAAAAGGCGCGCGGCATCACGATCTCGACCGCGCACGTGGAATACGAGACGACCAACCGTCACTATGCCCACGTGGACTGCCCCGGCCACGCCGACTACGTGAAGAACATGATCACGGGTGCGGCGCAGATGGACGGCGCGATCCTGGTGGTGTCGTCGGCGGACGGCCCGATGCCGCAGACCCGCGAGCACATCCTTCTGGCGCGCCAGGTCGGCGTTCCGGCGCTTGTGGTGTTCATGAACAAGGTCGACATGGTGGACGATCCGGAGCTTCTGGATCTGGTCGAGCTTGAAGTGCGCGAGCTTTTGTCGAAGTACGACTTCCCGGGGGACGACATCCCGATCGTGAAGGGCTCGGCTCTTTGCGCGCTGGAAGACCGTTCGCCTGAGATCGGCCGCGATGCGGTTTTGAAGCTGATGGCCGAGGTTGACCGCTACATCCCGCAGCCGGAGCGTCCGGTGGACCAGCCGTTCCTGATGCCGATCGAAGACGTGTTCTCGATCTCGGGTCGTGGCACGGTGGTGACGGGTCGCGTTGAGCGCGGCATCATCAAGGTGGGCGAGGAAGTGGAAATCGTCGGCCTGAAGGCGACGGTGAAGACGACGGTGACGGGCGTCGAGATGTTCCGCAAGCTTCTGGACCAGGGCCAGGCGGGCGACAACGTGGGCGTTCTTCTGCGCGGCACGAAGCGCGAGGACGTGGAGCGCGGCCAGGTGCTGTGCAAGCCCGGCTCGATCAAGCCGCACACGAAGTTCAAGGCCGAGGCCTACATCCTGACGAAGGAAGAGGGTGGCCGTCATACGCCGTTCTTCACCAACTATCGTCCGCAGTTCTACTTCCGCACGACGGACGTGACGGGTGTGGTGACGCTGCCTGAGGGCACCGAGATGGTGATGCCTGGGGACAACATTGCGATGGAAGTGACGCTGATTGCTCCGATCGCCATGGAAGAAAAGCTGCGCTTTGCCATCCGCGAAGGCGGCCGCACCGTCGGTGCCGGCGTCGTCGCTCAGGTCATGGATTAA